>NZ_JBPUKY010000001.1:0-4800000 GCF_054729265.1 Streptomyces krungchingensis | reverse complement strand
GGATGGGGTCGGTGCCGTGACCGTAGACGACACCGGGAACCTTGTTCTCGCGGCGGACGCGGCGGGCGGCGCCCTTGCCGAACTCGGTGCGGGTCTCGGCGGTGAGCTTGACCTCGGACATCTTCACTCCTCGTAGATCTCGGGGATGGGGTCACCCGGCCAAACCATCGGCCTGCTACGAAGAGCGCGTCGATAACGGACCGCCGTGTCCGCATCTGAACGCGGAACGGCCTCCCTCGCCGAGCAACTGTGACAGCTTACGCGGCGGGGAGGCCGTATCCGAAATCGATCTCGGCGGACCGGGGCCGGCCCGGTCCGTCGACCGGTGCGGGCGAGGCCTACTGCTCCTCGAACAGGCTCGTCACCGAGCCGTCCTCGAACACCTCACGCACCGCGTTCGCGATCGTCGGCGCGATCGAGAGGACCGTGATCTTGTCGAGCTCCAGCTCGCCCGGGGTGGGCAGGGTGTCCGTGAAGACGAACTCGCTGACCTTGGAGTTCTTCAGGCGGTCGGCCGCCGGACCGGACAGCACGCCGTGCGTGGCCGTCACGATGACGTCCTCGGCGCCGTGCGCGAACAGCGCGTCCGCGGCGGCGCAGATGGTGCCGCCGGTGTCGATCATGTCGTCGACCAGGACACAGACGCGGCCCTTCACGTCACCGACGACCTCGTGCACGGTGACCTGGTTCGCGACGTCCTTGTCACGGCGCTTGTGCACGATCGCCAGCGGCGCGTCCAGACGGTCGCACCAGCGGTCGGCGACCCGTACCCGGCCGGCGTCCGGCGAGACGACCGTGAGCTTCGACCGGTCGACCTTGGCGCCCACGTAGTCCGCGAGGATCGGCAGCGCGAACAGGTGGTCCACCGGGCCGTCGAAGAAGCCCTGGATCTGGTCGGTGTGCAGGTCGACCGTGAGGATGCGGTCCGCGCCCGCCGTCTTCATCAGGTCCGCGATCAGACGCGCCGAGATGGGTTCACGTCCGCGGTGCTTCTTGTCCTGCCGCGCGTAACCGTAGAAGGGCACGATCACGGTGATGCTCCGCGCGGAAGCCCGCTTGAGAGCGTCGATCATGATCAGCTGTTCCATGATCCACTTGTTGATCGGAGCCGTGTGGCTCTGCATCAGGAAGCAGTCGGCGCCGCGGGCGGACTCCTGGTAGCGGATGTAGATCTCGCCGTTCGCGAAGTCGAAGGCCTTCGTCGGGACGACCCCGACACCCAGCTGGTGGGCGACCTCCTCGGCAAGCTCGGGGTGGGCGCGGCCGGAGAAGAACATCATCTTCTTCTCGCCGGTCGTCTTGATCCCGGTCACAGCACTGTCTCCTCAGAGGTGTCTCAGCTGGGTGATGAGAGGTGGTCTCAGCTGGGGATGCGGGTGCACGGTGCGGATGTGCACTTATCACGGTACGCCGTGTCAGACGTGCCTGTTTCCGGTCAGGCTTCGCCGTCCTGCTCCCGGGAGGCCGCCTCGGCCGCCTTCGCGGCCGCGCTTCCCGGACGCTTGCGGGCCACCCAACCCTCGATATTCCGCTGCTGGCCACGGGCCACGGCCAGTGAACCGGGCGGCACGTCCTTCGTGATCACCGAGCCCGCCGCGGTGTACGCGCCGTCCCCGACCGTGACGGGAGCCACAAACATGTTGTCCGAACCGGTGCGGCAGTGCGAGCCCACCGTCGTGTGGTGTTTGTCCTTTCCGTCATAGTTCACGAAGACGCTGGCGGCGCCGATGTTCGAGTACTCGCCGATCGTCGCGTCCCCCACGTACGACAGGTGCGGCACCTTGGTGCCCTCGCCGATCGAGGAGTTCTTCGTCTCGACGTACGTGCCCACCTTGGCCTTCGGGCCCAGGCGCGTGCCCGGCCGGAGGTAGGCGAACGGGCCGACCGAGGCCTGCGGGCCGACCTCCGCGCCGTTCGCCACCGTGGTGTCGACGCGGGCTCCCGCGCCCACCGTGGTGTCCGTCAGGCGGCAGTTGGGGCCGACCTCGGCGCCCTCGCCCAGGTGCGTCGCGCCCTGGAGCTGCGTGCCCGGGTGCACGATCGCGTCCTGCTCGAACGTGACCGTGACGTCCACCCACGTCGTCGCCGGGTCGACGACGGTCACCCCGGCGAGCATCGCCTCGGTGAGCAGCCGGTCGTTGAGGATCCGGCGCGCCTCGGCCAGCTGTACGCGGTTGTTGATGCCGGCGATCTCCCGGTGGTCGCCGGCCACGGCCGCCCCCACGCGGTGCCCCGCCTCGCGCAGGATCCCCAGGACGTCGGTCAGGTACTCCTCGCCCTGGCTGTTGTCCGTGCGCACCTTGCCGAGCGCGTCCGCGAGGAGCTGCCCGTCGAACGCGAACACCCCGGAGTTGATCTCGCGGATCGCCCGCTGCGACTCGCTCGCGTCCTTGTGCTCCACGATCGCGGTGACCGCGCCGCTCGCGCCGTCCCGCACGATGCGGCCGTAACCGGTGGCGTCCGGGACCTCCGCGGTCAGCACGGTGACCGCGTTGCCGTCCGCGCTGTGGGTGGCGGCGAGCTCGCGCAGCGTCCGGCCGCTCAGCAGCGGGGTGTCGCCGCAGACCACGACGACGGTGCCGTCCACCTGGCCGCCCAGCTCCTCCAGACCCATCCGCACGGCGTGCCCGGTGCCGTTCTGCTCGGCCTGCACCGCCGTCCGTACGGCGGAGTCGGTCCCGGCGAGGTGCGCGGTGACCTTCTCGCGTGCGTGGCCCACCACGACGACCAGATTCTCGGGCTCCAACTCGCGGGCCGCGGCGAGTACATGACCCACCAGGGAACGGCCGCACAGTTCGTGCAGGACCTTGGGTGTGGCCGACTTCATACGGGTGCCCTCACCCGCTGCGAGGACGACGACGGCTGCCGGGCGATTGGCGCTCACGGGACTGCCCTTCGGCTTCGGATGACTGCGGGGTCTTGGGGGTCTTCGGGGGGTGTGGACATCCGCAGGATACCGGGGCGTATCAGGGGCGACATGGGAGTGGGCCCTGACGATGCTGTCAGGGCCCACTCCGTGCGAGCTCCCGGGGAAGGAATCGAACCCTCATTCAATGGACCAAAACCATTTGTCCTGCCATTAGACGACCCGGGATGGATCGCGCGCCATGTCCGTATTGGTTGATCGGCGCAGTGCGCGGACAACACTATGCCGTACCGGGCGCCTTCGGTGCGACGGTGCGAGTGCGCGCTTCGGCGAACTTCGGCGAACTTCCGTGAACTTCGGCGAGTGGGCGGTCCGGCTTCGGTGAGCGGGGTCCGGCTCGGGCTGACGGTCCGGCTCGGGTGGGCTGATGGTCCGGCCTGGCGGGAGGGAGTACCCGGGGCATACCGGCCGGGCGGAATGTGGCGTTCCGTGGTCGAACGGTGATCGATTCAGCAGTTCGAGGGATAACGGGGAGTTTCGCTTCTGTTCGATTTCACGGTGTGGTGTAGGCCAGTAGCCGAAACTCACCGGAAAAGGGGCGGGGCGCGCCCGTAGGCTGGAGACATGACCACGACGGGGGAAGAGCACACCACGGCCGGGACCGGGCCGTGGTGGTGGGTCAGGTGGCGCAGCGCGGTGCTCGACGGAGGCCTCGCGCTGGCGTCGGCGGCCGAGTGCGCGGGAGAAGGAGTCCGGTTCGCGAACGACGCGGGACTGCCCGTTCCGGTGGGAGTCGCGTTCGGGGCGATCGCCGGGTCGGTGCTGCTGCTGCGGCGGAAGTGGCCGATCGCCGTCGTCCTCGTGTCCATCGCCATCACACCCGCCCAGATGGGGTTCCTGATGGGACTCGTCGGGCTGTACACGCTCGCCGCGTCCGAGCTGCCGCGGCGCATCATCGGGGCGCTGGCGGGGATGTCCTTCGCCGGCATGCTCATCGTCACGTTCGTGCGCGCCCACCAGGGCGTGGTGCGCGGCGACGTGACCATGGGGGACTGGTTCGTCCCCTTCATCTCCATCACGACCGCCATTGGCATGACCGCTCCGCCCGTGCTCCTCGGGCTCTACGTGGGGGCGCGGCGCAGGCTCATGGAGAGCCTGCGGGAGCGGGCGGACTCGCTGGAGCGGGAGCTCCAGCTGCTCGCCGAGCGGGCCGAGGAGCGGGCCGAGTGGGCCCGCAACGAGGAGCGGACGCGGATCGCGCGGGACATGCACGACGTGGTCGCGCACCGGGTGTCCCTGATGGTCGTGCACGCCGCCGCCCTCCAGGCCGTGGCCCGCAAGGATCCGGAGAAGGCCGTGAAGAACGCGGCGCTCGTCGGGGACATGGGGCGGCAGGCGCTGACCGAGCTGCGCGAGATGCTCGGTGTGCTGCGGACCGGGGAGGGGACGGACACGCGGGCCTCGTCCGCGGCGGTGCCGCCCGCACCCTCCGTGCCGCTCGCGGCGGTGGGGGCGGCGGCCGCGGCCGCGGCGTCGCGGGCCGCCGACGACTCCGTGGACGGGCCCTGTCTCGCCGAGCTGGACGAGCTCGTCGGGCAGTCGGCCGCGGCGGGGATGGTGGTCGAGCTGTCGGTGCACGGGGACGTACGGGACTACGCGCCCGCGGTGGAGCAGACCGCTTATCGCGTGGTGCAGGAGGCGCTGACGAACGTGCACAAGCACGCGGCGGGCGCGAAGACGCACGTCCGGCTCGCCCACCGGGTCTCGGAGATCGCCATGCAGGTGGAGAACGAGTGCCCGCCGGAGCCGGGGGACGTGTCGTCCGTGCGGCTGCCCAGCGGGGGGAACGGGCTGCTGGGGATGAAGGAGCGGGTGGCCGCTCTGGGGGGTGTGTTCGTGTCGGGGCCCACGGATGCGGGCGGGTTCCGGGTGTCGGCGGTCATCCCGGCCTAGGCGTCGGGCCCGCCGGGCCGGGCTGTTTCGCCTCCGGCGCGGGGGGTGGGGCTCGGCTCTGGTCCGGTGGGGCTGGCCTCGCCGTCTGTCCGGTGGCCGTTTCGCCGTCTGTCCGGTGGGTGGGTCGCGCCTTCGGTTCGGTGGGTGGGTCGCGCCCTTCGGTCCGGTGGGTCGGTGCCGGTCCGGTGGGTGGGTCGCCGCCGGTGCGGTGGGTGGGTTGCCGCCGGTCCGGTGGGTGGGTCGCGCCTTCGGTTCGGTGGGTGGGTCGGGTCCGTGCCGGTGATCCGCCCGTTGCAGCCGTCGTGTGGTCCGGTGGTTCAGTGCGGTGGGGTCGTGTTGCCGTCCGCAACGGGCATGTGATGCACCGGCACGGCCCCTTCTGTGACAGGGCGAGTGCGGGTGCGTGCAACGTGGGTTCCCGCCACATCCCACCTGTGCGGCACCGTGTGCCCGCTCCGCCCGCTCCGCGGAGTTCCCTTCCGGTGCTGGCCCCGGCCCGCCCCGCCCCGCCTCGCGGCGGTTCCCTTCCGGCGCTGGGCCCTGGCCCGTCCGGCGGCGGTTCTCTTCTGGCCCCGGCCCGTCCGGCGGCGGTTCCCTTCCGGCGCTGGCTCCCGGCCCGTCCCGTCTTGAGGGCAGAGAGCCACCTCTCAGCCCGTCCCGCGTTTGAGGACGAGGCCGTTCAGGCCGAACGGGGGTGCGGGGGCGGAGCCCCCGGGGGTTCGGGTCGGGTAGGGGCGGAGGGGGCGAAGGACGGTTAGACGGCCGTCAGGCGGGTGGGTTCCGTGCCGGAGAGCAGGGCGGTGAGGGCGGTGTCGATGTCGGGGCCGAGGTACCAGTCCCCGGTGTGGTCGAGGGTATAGACACGGCCCTCCGCGTCGATGGCGAGCAGGGCACGCGAGTCGGCCTCCTCACCCAGCGGGCACACCTCGGTGTCCAGGGCCCGCCCGAGGTCACCGAGCGTGCGCGCCATGTGGAGCCCGTGCAGCGGGTCGAGATGCAGCGCGGCCGGGGCGAGCTGCCGCCCCGGCCCCGACGCGGCGACCCGCAGGCCCCCGAACTCTGCCCAAGCCTCCACCGCGGCCGGGAACACGGTGTGCCGGTGCCCGGCGGGCGACTCATGCCCGCGCAGCGCGTCGGCCCAGTACTCGGCCTGCTTTATGTCCCAGCGTCCGGGCTGCCACCCCGCGGAGCGGAGCGCGGCGTCCACGGGGACGGAGAAGCGTGTGGAGGAGCGGTCGGCGTGCATCTGCCCTTCGTTCGTCGAGGGTCGGGACATCGGCGTGCGGGGACGCCGTCGTACGGGGTGGCGGAGTTCACTCGTCCGGTGTCGTCGGGTCGACGATGCGGACGCCGAAGTGGTCGCTGAGCGCCGTGCAGGAACGGCAGGGCTCGGCGAAGCTGCCGTGCAGCGGGTCGCCGTCCTCCCGGATGCGCCGGGCGGTGAGCTTGGCCTGCTTGAGCGCCTTGCGTGCCTCGCCGTTGGTCATCGGTTTACGTGCCGCGCGTTTGCTGCGGGTGGCGTCGATGGACGCGATGTGCCGGGAGATGAGGATCGCCTCGGCGCAGCGGCCGGTGTAACGGTCGCGTTGGGCGCTCGTGAGGGTGTCGAGGAAGTCCTGGACGAGGGGATGCAGCGCGGGCGGCTGGTCGCCGCGGGCCGCCGTGCCGGTGAGAGTGGCGCCGCGCACGGAGAGCGCGGCGGCGACGGTGGGGAGTATTCCGTCGCGGCGGTGCAGGAGGGCGGGGGCCTGAGGCGCCTCGGCGCTGCTCCAGCCGACCCGAGGGTCCCCGGACGTGCCCGTATGCGTCGCGTTCATGATCGTTCTTCCCTCCCATGCATCCCCCGGTGCGGAGACAGACTGCCAAATGGCGTGGCGGGTGCGGAAGCTGGGGCGGTGCGACACGCCCGGGCTTCGTCGTACGGTCACGGCGGGGTGACGGCAGGTCACGGAACCGGAGGCCCGGTGACCGGTGTCGTACAACCGCATAGGCTGTCGACATCCGCGATCCATCCAGCTACTGAGAACGCCGCAGGGGGCAACCGCCATGACGACAGGTCGGCTCGGGCAGCAAGCCGCGCCGCCGAACGCGGCCTACGCCGGGCAGGTCGTGCATTTCCCGGACCCGGTCCGGGCCGCTCGCCATCCCAGAGGTGTTCGGGTCGACGCGCACGGCTACCCCGACTTCTCGCTCTACGCGCGTGCCGCGGCGGAGATCGCCGAGCCCCCGGAGGGCTTCGGCGTCGACGAGTTGCGGCTGACGGACTACGTGTCGGCGAACGCCGCGCTGGCCGCGACCGGCCACGACCTGTGGGACACGATCCCGGCGGTGGCCACCCCGCACGGCTGGACCTGGCACCACGTGGTGGGCACCCGGCGGCTCGAACTCGTGCCGGTCGAGGTCAAGGCGCTGCTGCGGCACCACGGCGGCATCGCGACCGCCATGGTCGACCACGACAAGCGGGGCACCCGGCCGTTGCAGGAGACCCGTCCCGCGCACTTCGGACTGCCGAAGTCGTCGGTGGCGGTGACCGAACAGCAGGTGCTGGGTGTCGAGGAGGACCTCGGCTACCGCCTGCCGGGCGCCTACCGGTCCTTCCTGAAGGCGGCGGGCGGCTGCGCGCCGGTGGGTGCCGCGCTCGACGCGGAGCTCGGACTGCTGGTGGACCAGCCGTTCTTCACGGTGCGCGACGAGGCCGCGGTCAACGACCTCGTCTACGTCAACAAATGCCTGCGCGACCATCTGACCAAGGACTACCTGGGCGTCGGTTTCGTGCAGGGCGGCCTGCTGGCGGTGAAGGTGAAGGGCGAGGGGCTCGGCTCGGTCTGGTTCTGCGCGTACGACGACGCCCGCGACCAGGACGCCTGGCCGCCGGCCGAGCGTGTGCAGCGGCTGCTGCTGCGGTGCGGTGACGACTTCGACCACTTCCTGTCCCGGCTCGCCGGCAATCCGCCGGAGCTCCGGACGGTGGCGAACCTGATGGTGGACGGCGGTTTCGCACGCGCCGTGCCCGTCTCTTCAGTGTCTTCGGTGGGGGAGTGAACGTCCGATGGTGACCTTCGCGCAGGCGCAGGAGCGCGCGGAAGAGTGGATCAACGGGGACGTGGCCGCGTACCAGCACCGTGAGGTGCGGGTACGGGAGTTCGAACTCGGCTTCGTGGTGTGGGGCGAGGACCGCGCCGACGGCCCGCGCTCCGACGGGGGAGCGCAGCGGCTGGTCATCGCGCGGGACAGCGGTGAGGCGACGCTGTGGCCCGCGCTGCCGGTGGGAGAGGTCATCCGCCGGTTCGAGGAGGAGTACGGGGTGACGGACGCCTCCCCGGAGCCGGCACCGGCGCCTCCGGCCCGGGTCGACCTGAACCAGACGTCGTTCCTGCTGAGCCCGCCGGAGTGGCTGCAGGAAGCCGCGGACAAGCTGGGTATTCCGGACCGGCGTTCGGGGTCCGACGGGTCCGGGCGCTCCGAACGTTCCGAGCGGTCCGACGGGGCGGGGGGCCGGCCGGCCGCCGCTTCCGCGCCCGGTGCGCCGTCGACGCCGGGTGCGGGGACGCCGTGGCCCGCCGCGGCGGCCGACGAGCCTGCCCCGCCGCGGGACGCCGTGCCGGCGGGTGCGCCGGCCGACGCGACGCCGTGGGCCGGGACCGACACCAACGCCGATGCCGGGGACGACCGTTCCGTACCGCTGCCGGCGACCGTGTTCGCGCCGCCGCTGACCGACGTCGACGTTCCCGACACCCCGCCGCCCGGGGTGACGTCGGACGCCAAGACCGCCCTGATGTCCGGGGGCAGCCAACTCCCGCGTACCGCCGTGTCACCCGCGGTCGGCGACCCCGACTCGGCCGCGCCGTCCGGTGCTTCGCGGGGCGGCCAGGGCGCACCGCAGGGCACGCCTTTGCCGACCGCGCCCTCCTACGGTCATCCGCAGGGACCGGGGACACCGCCGCCGGGCGCGCCGCAGGGAGCGGCCGTTCCCGGTACGCCGCCGCCCGGCGCACCGCAGGCCGCGGGTGTCCCGCCCACGCCTCCGCCCGCCGCGCCGTCGCGGCCCCTGCCGCCCAACGCCGGTGACATCGCGGACGCCGCCACCAGCAAGGCGTCGCCGCCCGCCCGCGGGGCACGGGGCGGTGGCGCGAGCACGCCGCATCCGCCGAGCGCCCCCGGCGTGCCGGGCGCGCGTCCCGGGGCCGCACCTCCGGCGTCCGGGCCGGGTGCCCCGGGGACCCCGGCGGGCGGGTACGTGCCGACGCAGCTCGTGTCGCAGCTCGGCCCCGACGGCCCCGAGGGGCCCGCTGGTCCTGCTGGGGCGCCCGCCGCTCCTGGTGCTCCGGGGCAGCCGGGTGTTCCCGGTGTGCCGCAGGCGCCGGGTGGTACGCCTCCGGGTGGGGTGCACCATGCGGCGACGATGCTTGCCGGTCCTTCTGTGGGTGGTCCGGGTGCGCCGCAGCCGCCTGGTGCGCCTGGTGTTCCGGGTGCTCCGGGGCAGCCGGGTGTTCCTGGTGTGCCGCAGGCGCCGGGTGGTACGCCTCCGGGTGGGGTGCATCACGCGGCGACGATGCTTGCCGGTCCTTCTGTGGGCGGTCCGGGTGCGCCGCAGCCGCCTGGTGCGCCTGGTGTTCCGGGTGCTCCGGGGCAGCCGGGTGTTCCTGGTGCGCCGCAGGCGCCGGGTGGTACGCCTCCGGGCGGGGTGCACCATGCGGCGACGATGCTCGCGGGTCCGTCCGTCGGCGGTCCCGGCGCGCCGCAGCCCCCGCAGGCCCCCGGGATGCCCCCGGGCGCCCCGCAGCCCCTGCCCGGCCAGCAGCCTCCGGCGTACGGCTACCCCCAGGCGGGGCAGCCGACCGTCGGCCCCGGCTATCAGGCCGTGCTGCGCTACCGCGCGCAGGACGGCTCCGAGCAGCAGCTGATCAGGCGTTCCGCGCCTGGTACGCCGCACCCGGAGTGGCAGATCCTGCACGAGCTGCGCGCGATGAACGTGCCGCCGCAGCAAGTGCTCGAACTGCACACGGAGTTGGAGTCGTGCGAGCTGCCGGGCGCGTACTGCGCGCGGATGATCCGGGAGAGCTGGCCGCAGGCGCGGATCACGAGCATCGCGCCGTACGGCACCGATCACGCGAGCCGGCAGCAGGGCATGCACCAACTCCTCGCGCACCAGGGTGAGTTGCACCAGGTCGCGGACGGTCCCGCGCGCCCGGCGCCGGTGCGGGCGCCGATCCCGCCGGTGCAGCCCGCGCCGCCGGTCCCGCCGGAGGCGATCGGGCAGGAACTGGCGGCGGCGTTCGGGCCGGGCGTGTTCCGCTTCGACCAGGCCGCCGTGTCGCGGCAGGGCGTGCCGAACATCGTCGCGCACACCCTCGTCGTGGCCGGACTACCGGTCGACATGGGCCCGTTCTTCTGGGCGCAGGCCCAGCCGGGCCGCCCGGTGCCCACCCTCGCCGAGCTGGCGCAGGAGCGCGGGGTGCAGCCGGCCGCGGACGCGGGCTCGTACCTCGTCATGGGCAGCGACTTCGGCAAGGCGATCTGTGTCCAGTACGGCACGGCGAACATCGTCGCGGTGCCGGTGGAGGCCGGACCGGGTGGCGCTCCCGTCCCGCCGCAGTTCGTGAACAGCGGACTGCCCGAGTTCGCGCGCTGCCTCGCCCTGCTCGGCCGCATGTGGCGGCTGCGCTTCGGCCTCAACCAGGAGCAGGCGGGCCGCTGGACCGTGGACTTCCAGGCCCAGCTCGCCTCCCTCGACCCGGCGGCCCTCGGTTCGCCGGAGAGCTGGTGGTCGGTGCTGCTGGAGCAGATGTGGGACGGCCTGTTGTAGTCCGTCGGGGGTACGGGCGCGTACGCGTCCGCCCCGCGTGATCGAGGCGTCCGACCCGTTCGACGGGTCGGGCGCCTTCGTCGTTCCCGGCCGAACAGGGCTGCGCGGGGCGCCTGATGACAGCAGAGCTTCTGTTTTTGACCTCGAAGAGCTCATCTCCGACCGAATGGGTGGGCGGAGTGTCGCGTTATGAACACTTCCGTGCGATCCATCAAGATGTCCGCGAAATCAATGATGTGCGCGAAATCTGCATTCCGGGACCGTCGTCCCGGGTGCTCCGGGCGGAGAAGGGGTCCAAGGATGAGCAGCGCACCGGGGTCGCCGCACGGCTTCAAGGCCGTACGGGGGCGTGGTTACCGTCCCGACCAGGTCGACGCCTACGCGACGGCCCTCTCCCGCGACCGCGACGCCGCCTGGGAGCGTGCCGCCCGGCTGACCGTGCTGGCCAAGGAGATGGACGCGGAGGCCGAACGGCTGCGGCAGACCGTGGCAGGGCTCGCCCCGCAGACGTACGAGACGCTCGGGGAGGGCGCGCGCCGGATCTTCGAACTCGGCACGGAGGAAGCCGGGACCTTGCGGGAGAACGCGCGCGGCGTAGCCAGGCAGCTCCTCGACGACGCGGAGGCGGCGGGCCGTCAGGTGGACGAGGCCGCGCAGGCGTACGCCGACGAGGTGCGCCGTGCCGCCGAGGAGTACGCCGGGGAGCGGCTCCTCGCCGCCCGAGCGGAGGCCGACGAGGTCCGGATCTCCACGCGGCGCGGCATCAAGGAGAGCCGCGGCGAGGCGTTGGCCGCGCTGCGCGAGGTGCGGCAGCGCACGCAGGAACTGCTCGCCGAGCAGGAGGAGGTGCACGCCGAGCGCTGGGCCGAGGCCGAACGGGAGGCCGTCGGGCAGGAGGCCGAACTCGACGCCCGGCACGTCGAACTCGTCGTGCGCGCCGAGGCCGCGCTGTCCGAGGCGGTGCGGGAGTTCGCCGAGGCCGAGGAGTGTGCTCGGCACCGGCAGGAGGACGCCGCGGGGCGGGCCGCGGAGGTGCTCGCCGAGGCGCGGGTGAGTGAGGAGCAGGTCGCCCGGGAGACCGAGCGGGTGCTGCGGGAGCACCGGGAGCGGTGGGAGGACGTGCGGGCGCAGATGGACCAGGTGCAGACGAGTCTGACGTCTCTGACGGGGCGGGCCCCGGCGGAGTAGCCCCCCGAGGGGGGGGGCCGCTGTCCACCGGGGTTGCCCGCTCCGCGGTGTGGTGCTTCTCCGCTCCGCGGGGCGGTGCTCCCCGGCTCCGCCGGGTGGTGCTTCCCCGCTCCGCGGGGATACTTCGCCGCTCCGCGGCGGGGTTGCCCACCCGCCCACCCGTCTCGGTCGGGTGTCAGGTTCGCCTGCGTACCGCTCCTGCCAGGATCCAGCCCTCCACCGCTTCGTACTGGCGGCGTTGTTCGTCGGACTTCCTCCGGCCGGAGACCACCGTGCCGAGCCAGCCGTAGGCGAAGCCCAGGGGGATGGAGACGATGCCCGTCGTGGTGAACGGGAACCAGTTGAAGTCGACGCCGGGGAACGCGGAGGTGGGGGAGCCGGAGACGAGGTTGGTGCCCGGCATGAGGACGAGGACGGTGAGGGTGCCGCCGATGAGGGTGGCCAGCAGGCCCGCTCGGGTGTAGCGGCGCCAGAACAGGCTGTAGACCAGGGCGGGCGCGATCGCGGAGGCGCCGAGGCAGAACGACAGCGTGATCAGGGGCTGAAGGCTGTGGTGCTGGACGAGCGTGGCGAGCAGGATGGCCCCCGCGCCGACCGCGAGGGCGGACAGGCGGGCCAGGAGCATCTCGTGACGCGGTGACATCTCGTCGTCGTGGCGGCGGGTGCGGAAGAGCCCGCCGCGTGCGAACACGTCGTGGGCGAGGGAGTTGGCGCAGGCCAGGATCATCCCGGCGACGGAGGCGAGCAGGGTCAGGAAGATCGCCGCGGTGACCGTGGTGAACAGGAGGGTCTCCGCCGTCGACACGTCGGGGCCGAACGCCGCCCGGGAGCCGAGGAGATAGGCCGTGTTGCCCTGCGGGTCTGCGGCGGCGATCACCTTGCGGCCGATCAGCGCGGTGGCGCCGAAGCCGATGACGCTGATGACGACGACGAACAGGGCGACGCAGGTCACGGCCCAGGACATCGAGCGGCGTACCTGCCGGGCGCTGTTCGCGGTGTACATCCGCATGGTGATGTGGGGCAGGCAGGCTCCGCCGAGGACGACGGTCAGCTCCGAGGTGATCATGTCCAGGCCGGGGCTCGCGCCGCCCGCGAACTGCAGGCCGGAGCGCAGGAACGCGGAGCCGACGCCGCTGTTGTGGCCGGCCGCGGCCAGCAGGGCTCCGGGGCTCCAGTCGAAGCGGTGCAGGATGAGGGCGGCGACGACGGCGCCCGATCCGAGCAGCATCACGATCTTCATGATCTGGATGAGGGCGGTGCCCTTCATTCCGCCGATCGCCGCGTAGCTGATCATCAGTGCGCCGAGTCCGATGACGCAGCCGGTCTTCAGGGAGTCGTTGGAGAAGCCGAGGATGAAGGCGAGCAGATCACCGGCGCCGGCGAGCTGGACCAGCATCAGAGGGAGCAGCGCGATCAGGGTCACCGCGCACGCGGTCATGCGGACCGCGCGGCCGGGCATGCGGCGTGCGAGCGCGTCGCCCATGGTGAACCGGCCCGCGTTGCGCAGCGGTTCGGCCAGCAGGAACATCAGCAGCATCAGGGAGAGCGCGGTGCTCAGGGCGAGGACGACACCGTCGTAGCCGGTGAGCGCGATGATGCCGCTGGTGCCGAGGACGGTGGCGGCGGAGATGTAGTCACCGGCGATGGCGAGTCCGTTGCGCATCGGCGACATCGACCCGTATCCGGTGTAGAACTCGTCGAGGTCGTCGCGGTCGGGTCCGGTCATCACGCACAGCAGGAGCGTGACGGTGGCCACCGAGGTGAACGCGACGAGCGACATGGCCTGTGCGGAACTGCTGAAGCCGGTCATCGGGCTGCCTCCCGCCGCGCGTCCAGTTCGGTCTGCTTGCGGATCCGGTCGGCGATCGGGTCGACGGTCCGGCGGGCCGTGTACTCGTACAGTCCGATGGCCAGGCAGGTGACGGGGACCTGGAGCAGCCCGAGGAGCAGTCCGGTCGACAGTCCGCCGGAGACCGTGTTCGTCATCAGGGACGGGGCGAACGCGGACAGCGTGAGGAAGAGGACGAAGTAGCCGAGCGCGGTCAGGGTCGCCACGCGCCGCTGCCAGCGGTAGGCGCCGCGCAGCAGTCTGATGTCGCTGTGGTGTCCCAGAGCCTGACGGCGCGGCATGCGCCGGGGTTCGGGTGCGGGCTTGGGCGGCGGTGGCTGCCAGGGGTAGGTGACGTGGGCGGGGGAGACGCTGTTCGGGTGCGGTGCGTGCTGCGGTTGCGGTGCGTGCTGCGGGTACTGCGGGTACTGCGGGGACGGTGGCTGTGCGGCGGGCTGTGCGGTGGGCGGCTGGGCGGACCGGGGCCGTTGGTGGCGGGGCTGGTACGGGGGCTCGGCCGGTGTGGGGAACGGCCGTGGGTGAGGCGGCTGGTACTCGGGGGACGAGAACGCGTCTGGCATCCCGTTTCTCCTTGCGTGGCTCGGGTCCGGTGCGGACCGCAGGGAGCTGGGGGGTGAGCAGCGCACGCTACTCGCAGGTATCCCGGATGCGCTGCACTTTCATCAAACTGAGCGGTCGGTATGCGCTTACTTCGGTGACCTGGGGTGTTACCCGCGTTTACAGGGGTGTGAGTGTCTGGACTCGGGGTACACGAGGGCACCGCTGATGCCCGTGTTGCCGCTGGTGGGAGCGGATGTCGCCCCCCCCGCGCGGCCCGGTCGGGGAACCAAGTCGCCCGCGCCGTAACGATGGTGTGTGCCCCGGGCCGGTGTTGTGTCCGCCGGTCCGCCGGTCCGACGGTCCGCCGTGTCGCGTGGACCGGCCGACTGGCCGACCGGCCGTGCGGGCGGATCGCGGCCCGCGTGCACTGCGCACCGGCCGTCCGCGGGAGCGGATCGCGGCGGTCCTCACTCCGCGGGAGGCTTCAGCACCGGGAAGCGGCGCGGTGCGACGAACAGCAGGACCAGGAAGGCGAGGGCGGCGGCACAGGCCGCGCCCAGGTAGACGGCGTGCACGGCGTCGGCGACCGCGTGCCGCAGGTGTTCGGCGGGCGCGCCCGAGTCCAGCGCGCGGGTCACCGAGTCGAGGTCGCCCGCGCCGCCGAGCCGCGCGGCGAGCACCCCGTTGGCGACGGCGCCGAACAGGGCGGCGCCCACGGTCTGTCCGGTCTGCCGGCAGAAGAGGACGGAGGCGGTCGTCGTCCCGCGTTCGGACCAGCCGACGGTCGACTGGACGCCGATGATCAGCGGCAGCTGGAACAGGCCCAGGGCGCCGCCGAGGAGCAGCATGAGGAGCGCGGGCTGCCACGGCTCGCCCGGATAGGGCAGGAAGGGGAAGGCGAGCAGCAGCAGGGTCGCCGTGCCGATGCCGAGCATCGCGGTGTTGCGGAACCCGATGCGCCGGTAGACGTGCTGGCTGAGCGCCGCGGACACCGGCCAGCTCAGCGTCCACACGGAGAGCACGAAGCCCGCGGCGATCGGGGCGAGCCCGAGGACGGCCTGCGCGTAGGTGGGCAGGAAGACGGTGGGCGCGACCATGAGCAGGCCCAGGGCGCCGAGGGCCAGGTTCACCGCGGCGATGGTGCGCCGGCGCCACACCCAGCCCGGGATGATGGGTTCGGCGGCGCGCCGCTCGACGGCGACGACGACGGCGATCAGGGCGAGGCCGGCGGCGAACAGGGCCAGGGAGGGCGCGGACAGCCAGTCCCAGGCGACACCGCCCTGCACCAGCGCGGTGAGCAGGACGCCGCCGCACGCGAAGACGGCGAGGGCGCCCGCCCAGTCGATGCGGGGGCGTCGCGCGATGTCCCGTTCGCGTGTCGGTTCGTGCAGGTGACGGACGATCAGCCACAGGGCGAGTGCGCCGATCGGCAGGTTGACGAGGAAGATCCACCGCCAGTCGGCGTAGGCCGCGAGGACTCCGCCCAGCGCGGGCCCGGCGACCGCCGAGGTCGCCCACACGGTGGACAGCTTCGCCTGGATCCTGGGACGTTCCTGGAGCGGGTAGAGGTCGGCGGCGAGCGTCTGCACGGTGCCCTGGAGGGCCCCGCCGCCCAGACCCTGCACGATGCGGAACGCGATGAGCGCGCCCATGTTCCAGGCGGTGGCGCACAACAGGGAGCCCGCCAGGAAGAGGACGGAGCCCGCGACGAGGACGGGTTTGCGGCCGAAGGTGTCGGAGAGCTTGCCGTAGACGGGCAGCGTGACCGTCACGGCGAGCAGGTAGCCGGAGAACAGCCAGGAGAACACGGAGAAGCCGCCGAGGTCGGCGACGATCTGCGGGACCGCCGTGGAGATGATGGTGGAGTCGAGCGCGGCCAGCGCCATCGCCAGCATCAGGGCGGCGACCACGGCGCGGCGCCCGCGCGTT
Source organism: Streptomyces krungchingensis (assembly GCF_054729265.1). Taxonomy (NCBI): domain Bacteria; kingdom Bacillati; phylum Actinomycetota; class Actinomycetes; order Kitasatosporales; family Streptomycetaceae; genus Streptomyces; species Streptomyces krungchingensis. The sequence continues at coordinate 4,783,869 of NZ_JBPUKY010000001.1, read as the reverse complement.
CCGTTTCCCGCTGCGCCGGCCGGCGTGCCCGCGGGCCGTGCGGCCGGTATCTGCGTCTCTCCCTGGCCCACCCGGATTCCTTTCCCCCTGCATCCATCCGCCCCGGACAGCTTCCCACTTGACCCTCACGTCGCGGGAGGGTGGACGCTGACTGGGCCCGAGGGTGGATCTGACCCCGAGAAACAGTCCACCGAAGGGTGGAGAGCCCCTAGGGGTACCTCCGTACCAGGGGTCGGGGAGGGTTCGTACCGGCGGAGGACGAGACGGGCGGGGACGCCTCCTTAACCTGGCTTTACGCCGCTGGGGAGCGCGTCCGGTCGTACGGACCGCACCCACGGGGGTGGGGTTTTCCCCAGCAGAAGACTGGGCCGGGCACCAGAGCGCCGGGGCCCCCGCCGCCACCAGACTTACCGACGTAGCCAGACGCACTTCGTCCAGGACTCAGATCCGGCAGACATCGCTGCCGACCGACATAGGAGATATACCGTGACATCGGCTGTGACCATTCCCAGGCACGGGGGCACTGGAGGGCGTACGGCCGTTGCCGCGCGGGCGCGGCAGGTCGTGAAGGCGTACGGGTCCGGGGAGACCCGCGTCGTCGCCCTCGACCACATCGACGTGGACATCGCACGCGGTCAGTTCACCGCCATCATGGGCCCCTCCGGGTCCGGCAAGTCCACGCTGATGCACTGCCTCGCCGGACTCGACACCGTCACCTCCGGCCAGATCCACCTCGACGAGACCGAGATCACCGGCCTCAAGGACAAGAAGCTCACCCAGCTGCGCCGCGACCGCATCGGCTTCATCTTCCAGGCGTTCAACCTGCTGCCCACGCTGAGCGCGCTGGAGAACATCACGCTGCCGATGGACATCGCGGGCCGCAAGCCCGACAAGGCGTGGCTGGCCCAGGTCGTGGAGACCGTCGGGCTCGCCGGCCGGCTCAAGCACCGGCCCAACCAGCTCTCCGGCGGCCAGCAGCAGCGTGTCGCGGTGGCCCGCGCCCTGGCCGCCCGGCCCGAGATCATCTTCGGTGACGAGCCGACCGGAAACCTCGACTCGCGGGCCGGCGCCGAGGTGCTGGGCTTCCTGCGCCGCTCGGTCGACGAGCTCGGCCAGACCATCGTGATGGTCACGCACGACCCGGTGGCCGCCTCGTACGCGGACCGGGTGCTCTACCTCGCCGACGGCCGCATCGTCGACGAGATGTACCAGCCGACCGCCGACCAGGTCCTGGACCGCATGAAGGACTTCGACGCCCGGGGGCGCACGTCATGACCGTCCTGAAGACCTCGATGCGCAACTTCTTCGCGCACAAGGGACGCATGGCGCTGTCCGCCGTGGCGGTCCTGCTGTCGGTGGCCTTCGTCTGCGGCACGCTCGTGTTCACGGACACGATGAACACGACGTTCGACAAGCTGTTCGCGGCGACCTCATCCGACGCGACGGTGTCGCCGAAGGACGCCAAGTCCGACGACACCCCGCAGAACGGCAAGCCCGACTCGATGCCGGCCTCCGTGCTCGCGCAGACGAAGAAGGCGGACGGCGTCAAGTCCGCCGAGGGCGCCGTCAGTTCGATGAACGTCACCGTCGTGAACAGCGACAACAAGAACATGGGCTCCAGCAACGGCGCCCCGACGATCGCCGGCAACTGGACCCGCAACGACCTCCGTTCGATGGAGATCACCGAGGGACGCGCCCCGCGCGGACCGACCGAGGTGATGGTCGACGCCGACACCGCCGACAAGCACCACCTCGGCATGGGCGACGAACTGCGCACCATCGCCGTCACCGGCGACTTCAGGGCGAAGATCGTCGGCATCGCCTCCTTCAAGGTGACCAACCCCGGTGCCGCCGTCGTCTACTTCGACACCGCCACCGCACAGCGTGAACTGCTCGGCTCCACCGGCCGGTTCACCCACATCAACGTCACCGCCGCGGCGGGCGTCACCGACGCGCGCCTCAAGCAGGACGTGGCCGCGACGCTCGGCGCGGGCACCTACAAGGTGCAGACGCAGAAGGAGACCGCGGACGAGAACCGCAGCGACGTCGGCTCCTTCATGGACGTCATCAAGTACGCCATGCTCGGCTTCGCCGGAATCGCCTTCCTCGTCGGCATCTTCCTGATCATCAACACCTTCTCGATGCTGGTCGCCCAGCGCACCCGCGAGATCGGCCTGATGCGGGCGATCGGCTCGTCCCGCAAGCAGATCAACCGCTCCGTCCTCGTCGAGGCGACCCTGCTCGGCGTGTTCGGCTCGATCCTCGGCGTCGGCGCGGGCGTCGGCCTCGCGGTCGGCCTCATGAAGATCATGTCGTCGATGGGCATGGAACTGTCCACCCGCGACCTCACCGTCAAGGCGACCACCCCGGTCGTCGGCCTCCTCCTCGGCATCGTCGTCACCGTCCTCGCCGCCTACCTCCCCGCCCGCCGCGCCGGCAAGGTCTCCCCGATGGCCGCGCTGCGCGACGCCGGCACCCCCGCCGACGGCAAGGCCGGCCTCGTACGCGGCCTGATCGGCCTGGTCCTCACCGGCGCCGGAGCCGCCGCCCTCTACGCGGCGGCCACCGCGGACAAGGCGAGCGACGGCTCCCTCGTCCTGGGCGCCGGCGTGGTCCTCACCCTCATCGGGTTCGTCATCGTCGGCCCGCTGCTGGCCGGCGGAGTGGTCCGGGTGATCAGCGCGGTCCTGCTGCGCGCCTTCGGACCCGTCGGACGCATGGCCGAGCGCAACGCACTGCGCAACCCGCGCCGCACCGGCGCCACCGGCGCCGCCCTGATGATCGGCCTGGCCCTCGTCGCCTGCCTCTCCGTCGTCGGCTCCTCCATGGTGGCCTCGGCGACCAGCGAGCTCGACAAGTCGGTCGGCGCGGACTTCATCGTCCAGGGCAACCAGCGGATCGTCCCGCAGGCCGAGAAGGCCATGGAGACGACACCCGGCCTCGCCCACGTCACCCGCTACAAGGACGTCAAGGCCACGCTGACCTCCCCGGACGGCAAGACCGACGACAGCGGCATCACCGCCGCCGACCCGTCCTACGCGGACGACCTGCGCCGCGAGACCACCGCCGGCGAGCTGAGGGCCGCCTACGGCAAGGACGCTCTGTCCGTCGGCTCCGACTACGCCACCAAGCACCACGTCAAGGTCGGGGACACCCTCACCGTCGCCTTCGACCACGGCTCCACCGCGAAGCTCAAGGTCGCCGCGATCACGGACGACGACACGTCCATCGACCAGGGCGCCCGCTACACCAGCATCGCGACGATGAAGAAGTACCTCCCCGCGGACCGCATCCCGCCGAACGAGATCATGTTCGCCAAGGCCAAGGACGGCCAGGAGAAGGAGGCGTACGCGGCCCTGAAGAAGGCCATGGAGCCGTACCCGCAGTACCAGGTACGCGACCAGACCGACTTCAAGCAGGAACTGAAGGACCAGGTCGGCCAGCTCCTCAACATGGTCTACGGCCTGCTGGCCCTCGCGATCATCGTCGCCGTCCTCGGCGTGGTGAACACCCTCGCCCTGTCCGTGGTGGAGCGCACCCGGGAGATCGGCCTCATGCGGGCCATCGGCCTCTCCCGCCGCCAGCTGCGCCGCATGATCCGCCTGGAGTCCGTGGTCATCGCCCTGTTCGGCGCACTCCTCGGCCTGGGCCTGGGCATGGGCTGGGGCGCCACCGCCCAGAAGCTCCTCGCCCTCGAAGGCCTGAACGTCCTCGACATCCCCTGGCCGACCATCATCGGGGTCTTCATCGGCTCCGCGTTCGTGGGCCTGTTCGCCGCGCTGATCCCGGCGTTCCGCGCGGGCCGGATGAACGTCCTGAACGCGATCGCCACCGACTGACCCGACAGCCACCGTGCACGGGGGTCACGGGGGATGAGGCCGAGCCCGGCCCGGAGAACACCACTCTCCGGACCGGGCTCGGCCCTTTCCCGTACGGTGCCGCGCGCGGCATCTCAGCCCGTCCGGCGTTCGAGGACGAGGCCGTCCAGGCCGTCCAGGCCGATCCGGGGGTCCGGGGGTCCGGGGGTCCGGGGGTCCGGGGGTCCGGGGGCGGAGCCTCCGGGTACGGGACGGGAGGGGGCGGAGGGGGCGAGAACCACCCGGCCCGGCCCCCGGCCCGGCACGAGCGCGGGCCCGGCACGAGCACCGAACCGGCACGGGCGTGGCCGGCACGAGTGCCGGCCACGACGAACCGCACCGACCACGACCAACTGCACCGGCCACGTCGAAGGCACCGGCCACGACGAACCGCACCGACCACAACCAACCGCACCGGCCACGTCGAAGGCACCGACCACGCCGAACCGCACCGAGCAGCTCAGGACAGGCCCCGCCCGGGACGCGAAGGCCGGCGCCGTCCACGGCCCGGCCGGACCACGACGGGACCGGCGTCAACAGCGCGGCCGGCGCCGCCGCAGGCCCCGCAGTCCAGGCAGGGCCGGGCAGCCGCAGGGGCCGTTGTCCACAGCCCCGGCACAGCCCAGCCCGGCGACGTACGCTGGAGACCCCCGGCCCGTCCCACGTGTCGGGCCCTTCGCGTTGCCCACCCTGGGATGGAAGCCCTTCATGAGCCTGCACGGTCTGCTCGACGCCGTCGTCAAGGACACCGCCCTCGCAGAAGCGGTGAAGGCCGCCACCGACGGCAACCGCATGCACGTCGACCTGGTCGGCCCGCCCGCGGCCCGCCCCTTCGCGATCGCGGCCCTCGCCCGCGACGCCGCCCGCCCCGTCCTGGCGGTGACCGCGACGGGCCGGGAGGCCGAGGACCTCGCCGCCGCCCTGCGCTCCCTCCTGCCGTCCGAGACAGTCGTCGAGTACCCGTCGTGGGAGACCCTCCCGCACGAGCGCCTCTCCCCGCGCAGCGACACCGTGGGCCGCCGTCTCGCCGTCCTGCGCCGCCTGGCCCACCCGCGCACCGACGACCCCGACACCGGCCCCGTCTCCGTCGTCGTCGCCCCCGTGCGCTCCGTGCTCCAGCCCCAGGTCAAGGGCCTCGGCGACCTGGAGCCCGTCTCCTTGCGCACCGGCTCGACCGCGGATCTCGGCGCCATCGTCGAGGCGCTCGCGGCAGCCGCGTACTCCCGGGTCGAGCTCGTCGAGAAGCGCGGCGAGTTCGCCGTCCGCGGTGGCATCCTCGACGTCTTCCCGCCTACCGAGGAACACCCGCTGCGCGTGGAGTTCTGGGGCGACGACGTCGAGGAGATCCGCTACTTCAAGGTCGCCGACCAGCGGTCCCTCGAAGTCGCCGAGCACGGCCTGTGGGCGCCGCCCTGCCGCGAACTGCTCCTCACCGACGACGTACGGCAGCGGGCCGCGGCCCTCGCCGAGGCCCACCCCGAGCTCGCCGAACTCCTCGGCAAGATCGCCGAGGGCATCGCCGTGGAGGGCATGGAATCCCTCGCCCCCGTCCTCGTCGACGACATGGAGCTCCTCCTCGACGTCCTGCCCGAGGGCTCCATGGCCGTCGTCTGCGACCCGGAGCGCGTCCGGACCCGGGCCGCCGACCTCGTGGCCACGTCCCAGGAGTTCCTCCAGGCGTCCTGGGCGGCGACGGCCGGCGGCGGAGAAGCCCCCATCGACGTCGGCGCCGCATCCCTGTGGTCCATCGCCGACGTACGGGACCGCGCCCGCGAACTGGACATGATGTGGTGGTCGGTGTCCCCGTTCGCCGCCGACGAGGAACTCGACGCGGACACCCTCAAGCTGGGCATGCACGCCCCCGAGACCTACCGCGGCGACACCGCCCGGGCCCTCGCCGACACCAAGGGCTGGCTCGCCGACGGCTGGCGCACCGTGTTCGTCACCGAGGCCCACGGCCCCGCCGCCCGCACCGTCGAGGTCCTCGGCGGCGAAGGCATCGCCGCCCGCCTCGACACCGAGCTGACCGACATCAGCCCGTCCCTGGTCCACGTCTCCTGCGGCTCCATCGACTACGGCTTCGTCGACCCCGCGCTCAGACTCGCCGTCCTCACGGAGACCGACCTCTCCGGACAGAAGGCGGCCGGCAAGGACGGCGCGCGCATGCCCGCCCGCCGCCGCAAGACCATCGACCCGCTCACCCTCGAAGCCGGCGACTACATCGTCCACGAGCAGCACGGCGTCGGCCGCTACATCGAGATGGTGCAGCGCACCGTCCAGGGCGCCACCCGCGAGTACCTCGTCGTCGAGTACGCCCCCGCCAAGCGCGGCCAGCCCGGCGACCGCCTCTACATCCCCACCGACCAGCTCGAACAGATCACCAAGTACGTCGGCGGCGAAGCACCCACCCTGCACCGCCTGGGCGGCGCGGACTGGACCAAGACCAAGGCCCGCGCCAAGAAGGCCGTCAAGGAGATCGCCGCCGACCTCATCAAGCTGTACAGCGCCCGCATGGCGGCCCCGGGACACGCCTTCGGCACCGACACCCCGTGGCAGCGCGAACTGGAGGACGCCTTCCCGTACGCGGAGACCCCCGACCAGCTGACCACGATCGCCGAGGTCAAGGACGACATGGAGAAGACGGTCCCCATGGACCGCCTGATCTGCGGCGACGTCGGCTACGGCAAGACGGAGATCGCCGTGCGCGCCGCCTTCAAGGCGGTCCAGGACGGCAAGCAGGTCGCCGTCCTCGTGCCCACGACGCTCCTGGTGCAGCAGCACTTCGGCACGTTCTCCGAGCGCTACTCGCAGTTCCCCGTCAACGTGCGGGCGCTCAGCCGCTTCCAGACCGACTCGGAGGCCAAGGCCGTCCTCGAAGGCCTGCGTGAGGGCTCCGTCGACGTCGTCATCGGCACCCACCGCCTGTTCTCCTCGGAGACCAAGTTCAAGGATCTCGGCCTCGTCGTCGTCGACGAGGAGCAGCGCTTCGGCGTCGAGCACAAGGAACAGCTCAAGAAGCTCCGCGCGAACGTGGACGTACTGACCATGTCCGCGACCCCCATCCCCAGGACCCTGGAGATGGCGGTCACCGGCATCCGTGAGATGTCCACGATCACCACCCCGCCCGAGGAACGCCACCCCGTCCTCACCTTCGTCGGCCCCTACGAGGAGAAGCAGATCGGCGCCGCCGTCCGCCGCGAACTGCTGCGCGAGGGCCAGGTCTTCTACATCCACAACCGCGTCGAGTCGATCGACCGCGCCGCCGCCCGGCTGCGCGAGATCGTCCCCGAGGCGCGCATCGCGACCGCCCACGGCCAGATGTCCGAACAGACCCTGGAACAGGTCGTCGTCGACTTCTGGGAGAAGAAGTACGACGTGCTCGTCTCCACGACGATCGTCGAGTCCGGCATCGACATCTCGAACGCCAACACGCTGATCGTGGAGCGCGGCGACAACTTCGGCCTCTCCCAGCTGCACCAGCTGCGCGGCCGCGTCGGCCGCGGCAGGGAACGCGGCTACGCCTACTTCCTGTACCCGCCGGAGAAGCCGCTCACCGAGACCGCCCACGAGCGCCTCGCCACCATCGCCCAGCACACCGAGATGGGCGCCGGTATGTACGTGGCGATGAAGGACCTGGAGATCCGCGGCGCGGGCAACCTCCTCGGCGGCGAGCAGTCCGGCCACATCGCCGGCGTCGGATTCGACCTGTACGTCCGCATGGTCGGCGAGGCCGTCGCCGACTACCGGGCCTCCCTGGAAGGCGGTGTCGAGGAGGAGCCGCCCCTGGAGGTCAAGATCGAGCTCCCCGTCGACGCGCACGTCCCCCACGACTACGCGCCCGGCGAGCGGCTGCGCCTCCAGGCGTACCGCTCCATCGCCTCCGCCAACTCGGAGGAGGACATCAAGGCCGTCCGCGAGGAACTCGTCGACCGCTACGGCAAGCTGCCCGAACCCGTGGAGAACCTGCTCCTCGTGGCCGGCCTGCGCATGCTCGCGCGGGCGTGCGAGGTCGGCGAGATCGTCCTGCAGGGCAACAACATCCGTTTCGCCCCCGTGGAGTTGCGCGAGTCGCAGGAACTGCGGCTGAAGCGGCTCTACCCCGGGACGGTCATCAAGCCGGCCGTCCACCAGATCCTGGTGCCCCGCCCCAAGACCGCGAAGGTCGGCGGCAAGCCGCTGGTCGGACGCGAACTCCTCGGGTGGACGGGCGAGTTCCTGGCGTCGGTCCTCGGGTCGTAGGGGCCGCGGGAGCGTACGGGCGCGGGGGTGTACGGGCCGCGGGCGCCACGGCCGGACGGGACTTTCGGTCCGGCGTGCCTGCGGCCGTGACACCTGCGGCCGTGACACCTGTGGCAGTGACACGTGCGGTCGTGACACCTGTGGCCGTGGCACCTGTGGCCATGATGCCTGCCGTCGTGACACCTGCGGCGGGCGGGCTCGGAGGTGCCTCGGCAGATGACCCTGTGACGGTGCCGGGGTCTCGGCGGGCGCGCCCGGACCCGTGGGCGTGCGTCGGCACGCCTGGGCCCGGGGCTCCTACGGCCGGGGCTGCTGCGGTGAGGACGTCCCGTCCTCGCGCGGCCGTGACTGGAACAGCATCCCGGTGAGCGCCCGGAACACCTCGTCCGGGTCCTGCTCGCCCACCGGCCCGTCCAGGTTGTGACTGAGGAGCAGCGTCGCGAAGCCGTGGGCCAGTGACCAGGCCGCGACCCCGGCGAGCCGGCTGTCGGGGCCCCGGCCCTCCTGCGGCACGGCGGAGACGGCACTGCGCAGCCGCTCGCCCGCGAGGGTCCTGGCCGTCGTCAGCTCCAGGTCGTTCGCCCGCAGCAGCTCCGGGGAGAACATGACCTGGAAGTAGGCCGGGTGCTCCCGCGCGAAGCGCACGTAGCGGACGCCGGCGTCCCGCAGGTCGTCGGCGTCGGCGAGCGCGGCCGCGAGCAGCTCGTACCCCTCCGCGGCGATCGCCGTCAGCAGGCCCGTGCGGTCCTTGAAGTGGTGGGCCGGGGCCGCGTGCGAGACACCCGCCCTGCGGGCCAGGTCGCGCAGGCTCAGCGCGGACGGCCCGTCGGCGGCGATGGCGTCGAGCGCCGCCCGCAGGATCGCGCGCCGCAGATCGCCGTGATGGTAGGGGCGTTGGGGCCCGGTGTCCCCGGAGCTCCCCGTGGTCTCGGCGGCCCTGGCGGTGTTGGCGGTGCGTGCGGTCCCGGCGGCCCCCGTCGCCGGGCCGGCCCCGTCGGCGTCGGCGGTCCTGCTCGTCCCGGTGTTCTTACTGGTCTCGGCCATGCTCAAAAGCCTACGCGGAATCTAGGCATTGACAAGTTCCCCCTCCTTCGGCAATCTAGTCAATGTCAAGTTACGCATCGAGCCGGACCGTGACGAGGGGATGAGTCATGTCGGAGAGCGTCAGCACGACCAGCGCAACCAGCAAGACCGAAGGGACTGCCCGGACGGGCACCGGCACGGACGTCGAGCTCGGACGGGTGCGCCAGCTCTGGCACCTCCTCGAACCCCTCCACGCCGTCTTCTACTACGCACCGGAGACCTTCGAGGAAGCCGCAGCCCTCGGCTACGACACCGAGGAACGCTGGCCGAGCTACTTCCCCTACCGCGCAGCCCCGCTGGGCACCGCCGGCAGCGAACGCGTCACCTCCGCCTTCTACAGCTTCAGCCCACGCATGGTCGCCGCACACATGAAGTCCGCCTGGAAGACCGCGAGTCCGGAGCAGGTCCTGAACGCCCGGGAGCGCGCAGTCGACCGCGCCTACCGCGCGATATTCGGAGACCGCATCACCTCCCCCGAACTCGCCGAGGCCGCCGCACTCGCCCGCAGCGCAGCGGAAGCCGCGAACACCGCGGCCCGCCCACTCGCCGCGGCCAACGCCGAGTCGGCCTGGCCCGAAGCCCCCCACCTCCAGCTGTGGCACGCGGCGACGATCCTGCGCGAACACCGGGGCGACGGCCACCTCGCCGCACTCCTCGTCGCCGGCCTTGACCCCGTCGAAGCCCTCGTCTCCTTCGCGGCGATAGGCGCGGCCTCCGTGGAACGCTTCGAAAGCCGCGGCTGGAGCCAGGAGGAATGGACCGCCGCCCGCGAACGCCTCACCGCCCGGGGCCTGGTGGACGAGGACGGCATCGCCACACCCGCCGGCCGCGAACTGCGGCGCCAGGTCGAACAGCACACCGACGAACTCGCCGCCGCGCCCTGGCGTGCGCTCGGTCCGGACGGCGCCGCCCATCTCGCCGACCTGCTCGGCGAGTTCTGGGTCGCGGCACTCGGCTCGGGCCTGCTCCCGTCGGAGACGACCCTGGGCATCGGGAAGGTGTGACCTACGGGCACGCCCAGCAGGCACTCAGCAGCACAGGGGGAGGGGGAGGGGGGAGGGGCCCCATGGGCATCGAAAACGTCGCCGGTCCCCTCCCGCACCGAAAGCCGCCCGCCGACCTCATGGTGTCGGTCTCGGCGGACGGCTCGGGTTGCGGGGGTTCAGTCGATCCGGCCGGCGCTGGGCTTCTCGAGTCCTCGGCGTTGGCGTTACGGCTGGTCGGGGCGGTCACGCTTCAGGCCTGCCGCGCCTTCGATCCTCTGTTGCGCGTCGTCGACCTGGTCCGTGTACTTGTCGCCCGTCTTCTCGTTGACCTTCTTCTCCGCCACGTCGGACATTTCCTTGGCCTTGTCCTGTCCGTGGCCCCTGAACCTGTCGAAGATGCCCATCCAGAGCTCCTTCCCGAGGTGACTCACCACCGACGATACGCCCGGCGTGCACCGATTGCCCGTTGGGTCAGGTATGGGGGAGGAGTACCGGCGGCTACGGTGGGCACTGGGAAAACGCGCCCGTCAGGGGCGGATCCGGGGAGCTCGGGGAGGGGTGGCGTGGTGCGTCTGAGGGGTGGGGCGGTCGCGGCCGCGCTGATGATGTTCGCCGTGGGGGCCGGTGTCGCCGGCTGCCGCACGGGGACCGAGGACTCGCCGGGAGCGAAGGGGACGGCGGCCGGTGGTGCGGCTCTCGCCGCCGTGGACTCGCTGACCGTCAAGGGGCGAGCGCCGAAGACGGGATACAGCCGGGAGCGGTTCGGCACGGCCTGGGCCGACACGGACTCCAACCGGTGCGACACCCGGGACGACATCCTCAAGCGGGATCTGAAGGACGTGAAGTTCAGTGACGGCACGTGCAAGGTGTCGTCCGGGCTCCTCACCCCCGACCCGTACGGCGGTCAGGACGTGAAGTTCGCCCGCGGCCGCAGCCTGGTCGACATAGATCACTTGGTCGCGCTCTCGGACGCCTGGCAGAAGGGCGCCAAGTACTGGGACGCGAGCAAGCGGATCGCGCTGGCCAACGACCCGCTGAATCTGCGTGCCGTGGGCGCGAGCGCCAACCGCAGCAAGGGCGACGGTGACACCGCGACCTGGCTGCCGCCCAACAAGGCGTACCGGTGTACGTATGTCGCCGCGCAGGTCGCGGTGAAGAAGAAGTACGAGCTGTGGGTGACGAGTGCCGAGAAGGCGGCGATGAAGAAGGTCCTCTCCGGCTGCCCCGGTCAGAAGCTTCCCTCGGGCGGCAACCCGACGAGCGCACCGGCCCGCTTCCACGCGAACTGACGGCGTCCCGGGCGCCGGTCCGCATCCGCCCGCCGCGCCCGCGGGACGCCCGCCTTCCCCCTCACGCCCGCACTCTCGGCTCCCCGGAACCCTCGGCTCCCTGGAACTCGCGGCTCCCCGGATCTCTCGGCTCCTCGCAACTCCCGGCTCCTCGCAACTCCCCGACTTCCGTCCCCGGCACTTGGGAACCCCCCCCGGGGAACGCGCTACCGGGCGTGAACCCGTTTCGCCGTGTTGGACAGGCGCCTACGGTGACGGGCATGGAGCTGAAGGTGTCGAGTCTTGCCGAACGTCCCGAGATGCTCGGGCAGGTGGTGAGGATGGCCAACAGCTGGCCGGAGTTCCTGCTGCACGACCCGGTGGGCAACTCGCACTACGGGCGGATCGCCACCGAGCTGCCGCAGTACGTGCTGTTCGCCGAGGACGAGCACGGGCGTGTGGTGGCGCACGCGTACAGCGTGCCGTTCGCTCTCGCGTCCGAGGAGCGGGGCGAGCTGCCCGCGCGGGGCTGGGACGAGGTGTTGTCCTGGGCGTTCGCGGATCTGCGGCGCGGTACGCCGCCGGACACGGTCAGCGCCGTGTCGATCGTCGTCGCCCCGCATGCGCAGGGCGGCGGGCTGTCGGCGCGGATGCTCGCCGCGATGCGGGACAACGCCCGGGCGCACGGTTTCGGTGAGGTCGTCGCGCCCGTGCGTCCGAGTGCCAAGCATCTGGAGCCGCGTGCGCCGATGGAGGAGTACGCGTTCCGGGAGCGTGCCGACGGGCTGCCGCACGATCCGTGGCTGCGTGTCCATGTCCGGGCGGGCGGTGTCGTCGAGGCGGTGGCGCCGGCGTCGATGACGGTGGCGGCGTCGCTGGAGGAGTGGCGTGGCTGGACGGGGCTGCCTTTCGACACGGTGGGCCTCGTCGAGGTGCCGGGCGCGCTGGTGCCGGTGCACTGTGAACCGGCGCGCGGATACGCCGTGTACGTCGAGCCCAATGTGTGGGTGCGGCACACCCTGTGAGCTCGACGTACGGCGTGGGTCCGGGGTGGGTCAGCCGGACAGCTCGTCCAGGTCGAGGACCTTGCCGGCGGGCTTCTGCGCGGGGACGGGCTTGTCGTAGTCGCTGAAGGTGAGCGTGCCCGGGTCCTTGGCGGAGGTGCTGTCGACGCGCAGCAGGTACGGCTTGCCCTCGGTGGCGATGTAGAGGGTGTAGCGGTCCTTGCCGTCCTTCTCGTGGAGGATGATCGCCGGGGTGCCTTCGACGGTGGTGGTCTTGCCGCGGGTGGCGTCGGAGTTCACGTCCTCCGCGCCGGCGAGGACGCTGTCGAGGTCGCAGAAGCCGGCGATGTCCTTGGCGTCGGAGCCGGTGGCGGCCATCTTGGTCCACTTGTCGGCGAGCAGTTCCACCACTCCGTCGGTCTCGGACTTGGACTGGCCCTTGCCCTGGGCGCGCAGGAACTTCTCGTCGTACTTCATGTAGATGGTGTCGCCGGTCTTGATGAGGTCGGCCTTGCCCTGGCCGTTCATGCTCATGGTGCCGGCGCACCGGCCCTTCTTGTCGAGGGCCATGTCGATGCGGATCGTGCCGCCGTCCTCGTCGTCGGGGATGTCGCCCTTCATGCGGAGCGAGGTGGCGCCTGTGGTGGCCTTGACGGCCCGGTCGGCGATGTCGCCGCCGGTGAGGCCGGCGAAGGGGCCCTTCGGCTTGCTGTCCGCCTTCGTCTCTCCGGGCAGGCAGCCGGTGAGGCCCGCGGTGGCCGCGGCGGCGAGGCAGAGTGCGGCAAGTGCGGTGCGACGCATGAGAGTTCCTTGGTGTGAGGTGGTGAAGAGGTGTGGGGGGAGGGCGAGGACGGCGGCGGGCGGCTGGTGTCAGCCCGTCTTCTTCCAGTCCCCGCAGCCGGTGGTCTTGAAGTAGCTGTCGTTGGCGCTGATGGTGACGACGGCCGTGCCGGTGACGTTGTTGTTGGCCACGATCGAGTTCATGGAGTGCGTGGCGTCCTTGTCGCGCTCCCAGTAGCAGCCGTCGTCCTCGTTGCCGGTGGACTTGTAGGTGCCGGGGGCGATGTCCGCGCCGACCCGGAACATGCCGCCGTCGCCCTTGACCTGGGTGGCGGGTGAGCCGGACGGCTTGGCGGCGACGGCTTCCCAGTCGTTGCAGCTGCTGGTCTTGAAGAGCTTGTCGCCGGCCTTGATGGTCACGTAGCTGGTTCCGGTGACGTTGTCGTTGGCGATGAGGGAGTCCATTTCGCCCGAGGCGTCCTTGGCGCGCTCCCAGTAGCACATGCCGTCGTCGTTGCCGGTGGTGCGGTAGGTGCCGGGCTTGATGTCGGAGCCGACCTGGAAGTCTCCGTCGCCGTCGAAGGCGGCCTTCTTCTCGGGCTTCTTCTCGGCCTTCTTCGTCTTGTCGCTCGTTCTGCTGTCGGCCTTCTTGCCGGACTCGCGGTCGGCGGAGGCGGAAGTGTCGTTGCTCTTGTTGCTGGATTCGTTGTCGCTGTCGCTGTTGCCGGCGTTCGCCGACACGGCGCCGATGACGACGATGCCGACCACGGCCCCCAGACCCACCTTGGCCTTGATGCCCATGACTGTGCCCTCCCCTGGCTGTGAACAGATCCCCCGAACGCATCGAGTTGCCGGTTCGTTCCGGTGGCTCGTCCGTTCGATGGGTCAATAACAACAGACTGTGTGAACCGAGTCAACACGGTTTACAAGAAAGGTTGTGTACACGCCTGTGAAGGGATAGATCTTGCGTACGCCGGTATGCTCGGCGTCACAGGCGAGGACGCTTCACGGACCAGGGCCGCGAAGACCGGCCGCAGGGGCGCACAGGGCGAGGGGCCGCGTGGCTCCGGGCGCGACAGACCAGAACGAGGGGAGCCGGCGGGTGCAGGACAACGCGACAGAGGTGACCGCTGCCGGGATCGCGCGGCTCGCCGGGGTCGGCCGCGCAGCCGTCAGCAACTGGCGGCGGCGCCACGCCGACTTCCCCAAGCCCGTCGGCGGAACCGAGACCAGCCCCTCCTTCGCGCTCGCCGAGGTCGAGGCGTGGCTGCGCGAGCAGGGCAAGCTCGCCGAGGTCCCGCTGCGCGAACGCGTCTGGCAGCAGCTCGCCGGACACCCGCAGGGCCCCGTCACCGCCCTCGTGCACGCCGGCTGCGTCCTGCTGCTCATCCACGACCGGCCCACCGACTGGCTGGAGCTGAGCGCGGGCTCCGACGAGCGCCTCGCCGCACTGCTGCCCGCCGCGCTCGACCAGGTCGTCACCCCCCGGTTCGGAGCGCCCCGCGACCGCGCCGTGCACACCCCGACCGGTCCCGAACTGCTGCCCTCGGCCCCGCTCCTGCGCGGTGCCGCCGAGCTCGCAGCCGAGCTGGGCGCGCGGCAGACGTACGAGTTCCTGCTGGGACGGCACCTGGACGCCAACCCGCGCCAGTACACGCTCACTCCGGGCGACCTCGCCTCGCTGATGGCGGAGCTCGCGGGACCGGCCCGTACGGCGTTCGATCCCGCGTGCGGCACCGGCGCGCTCCTGCGGGCCGTGGCGCCGAGGCCGGACCAGGAGCTGTACGGGCAGGACAGCGCACCCGAACTGGCGGCGCTGTCCGCGCTGCGGCTCGCCCTCCAGGGGAAGGCCGCCGTGCGCACCGCCTCCGGGGACAGCCTGCGCGCCGACGCGCACCCCGCGCTCAGGGCCGACGCCGTCCTGTGCCACCCGCCGTTCAACGAGCGCAACTGGGGGCACGACGAACTCGCCTACGACGCCCGCTGGGAGTACGGCTTCCCGGCCCGTACGGAGTCGGAACTGGCCTGGGTGCAGCACGCGCTGGCCCACCTCAGGGACGGCGGCAGCGCGGTGCTGCTGATGCCCCCGGCCGCGGCCTCCCGCCGCTCGGGCCGCCGTATCCGCGCCGACCTGCTGCGCCGCGGGGCGCTGCGCGCGGTGATCGCCCTGCCGGTCGGTGCGGCGCCCCCGTACAACATCCCGCTCCACGTGTGGGTGCTGCGCCGTCCCGAGAAGGCGCCCGCGCAGCCCGAGTTGCTGCTGGTGGACGCCGGTGCGTCGGCCGGCGACGGGCGGGCCGGACTGGACTGGCAGGCCGTGCGGACGGCGGTGCTCGGCGCGTGGCGGCCCTTCGAGCGCACCGGCACTGTGCGGGAGGAGCCGGGGTTCAGCCGTGCGGTACCCGTCATCGAACTCCTCGACGACGACGTCGACCTGGCGCCGGCCCGCCATCTGCCGCCGGCCACGTCGGGCGGCGGCGCCGAGCAACTGGTCGGCGTGCGGGAACGACTCGGCGAGACCCTGCGGCTCACCGGCGACCTGACGCCCCCGAAGGCCCAGGGCACCCGGCCCGCACGCTGGCCCCTCATCACCGTCGGCGAACTCGCGCGCGGGGGTGCGCTGGTGCTGCGCACGGGCGGTAACGGCGCGCCCGCGCGCGTGCCGGTGCTCACCGACCACGACGTGCTCGCCGGAACCGACCCGTCCGGGACGCTGCCGGAGGGCGAGGAGGAAGCGGTGCTGGTCGAGGCGGGGGACGTCGTCGTGCCCGTGCTCGGCGGAGGGTCCGTCGCGCGCGTGGTGGACGAACGCACGGCGGGCGCCGCCCTGGGGCGCAACCTCACGCTCCTGCGCCCCGACCCGGCCGCGCTCGACCCGTGGTTCCTGGCCGGCTTCCTGCGCGGCACCGCCAACAACCGGCAGGCCAGCAGCTACGCGTCCACCGCGACCCGGCTGGACGTGCGCCGTCTCCAGCTGCCCCGGCTGCCGCTCGACGAGCAGCGCCGCTACGGCGAGCGCTTCCGCGCGCTGGCCGAGTTCGAGGACGCGCTGCGGCGCGCGGGCCGGCTCGGCGAGCAGCTGGTGCGCGGCATGTACGACGGCCTGACGGACGGGACGGTCGCGCCGGACTGACGGCCCGACGGACTGGCGGGCCGACGGTCCGGCGGCCCGACGGATTCCCGCACGGGGAAGGGCAGGCCGGCGCACGCGGTGAGGCCGCTCCGCACAAGGGGCTTCAGCGGCTCCGCGCGCGGTCCGGCCACCCCGGGCGGGCGGTTCGGACGCAGCCGACGGGCGATTCGGGCATGGCGGGCCGGGCGGTTCGGGCGTGGCGGGCCGGGCGGTTCGGGCGTAGCTGACGGGTGGTTCGGGTGCAGCCGACGGGCGGTTCGGGCGTGGCGGACGGTCGGTCCGGGCGCGGCGGGCAGACGGAACGCGGACCTCCGTCGTGGCCTGCGCGGGCGCTGCGGGACGGCGCGATGTGATCAGCACGACAACGGTTCGGCGCAACCCTTAACCGCTTGTCCTTGTCGGCCTATACGCTCGGATCCGAACTCGTACGTCCGTCCTCATCAGGCCTCCAGGAGCAGCCATGCAAGGCCACGGCCAGGCGCAGCCGGTGAAATCACCACCCCCCACCGGGTGGCTGGTCTTCCTGCGCGTGTTCTTCGTGGTGATCTCCGTGTTCACCCTCGGGCTGCTGGCCTGGACGATGATGCTGCGCCTGGCGATCGTGACGCGGAAGTCGGTCGACTGGGGGCTGTTCGTCGCCTCGATCGCGGCTCTGGTCCTCAGCCTCGTCCTGCTGGGCACCGAGCCCGGCGAGGAGGTCCACACGCCGGGTGGCTGGACGGGCATGGCGCTGCTCCTCGGCTCGCTGGTCGCCGAGATCGCGTACTACCTGGCGGCGGACATACGCCACTTCCACCAGCTCCGCTTCCCGGGCTACGTACCGCACCAGCCCCCGCCGCAGGCGTACGGCTACCCGCACTCTCCGTACACCGCCACGACGGTTCCGCAGAGCCAGGGCCCGCACACGCCGCCGCCGATGCCCCGGCCGACGCCGCCGCCCGCGACGACGGCACCGCCCCAGCGGCACGCGCCCGCGCGGATCGACCAGGTGCGGGCCGAGCTCGACGAGCTCAGTGACTATCTGCGCAAGCACGACGGACATCAGGACGACGGCAGGGACGGCAGGGACCGCGGGTGAGCGTGGCGACAGGACGTGTGGTCGCGGACCGGTACGAGCTGTCCACGCTGATCGGACAGGGCGGTATGGGCCAGGTGTGGACGGCCTACGACCAGCGTCTGGACCGGCGGGTGGCGGTGAAGCTCCTGCGGCCGGACAAGGTCGCGGGCCAGGAGGCCGACGAGCTGCGCCGCCGCTTCGTGCGCGAGTGCCGGGTCACCGCGCAGGTCGACCACCCCGGTCTGGTCACGGTCCACGACGCGGGCAGCGAGGGCGAGGAGCTGTTCCTCGTCATGCAGTACGTCGACGGGGCCGACCTCTCCGACCACCTCGCCGAGCACGACCCCTACCCGTGGCAGTGGGCGGTCGCGGTCGCGGCGCAGTTGTGCGCCGTGCTGTCCGCGGTGCACGCCGTCCCGATCGTGCACCGCGACCTGAAGCCGCGGAACGTGATGGTCAAGCAGGACGGCACGGTCACCGTCCTCGACCTGGGCGTCGCGTCCGTCATGGACACCGACACCACGCGTCTGACGCACACCGGCTCGCCCATCGGCAGCCCCGCCTACATGGCCCCGGAGCAGGCGATGGGCGGCGCCGTCGGCCCGTACACGGACCTGTACGCGCTGGGGGTGCTGCTGCACGAACTGCTCAGCGGGGACGTGCCGTTCTCGGGTTCGACGGCGCTCGGCGTGCTGCACCGGCATCTCTACGAGCCGCCGCTCCCGGTGCGCCGGCTGCGCCCCGAGGTGCCGCCCGCGCTGGAGAGCCTCGTGCTGCGCCTGCTGTCCAAGGACCCGCAGCACAGGCCGGGTTCGGCGCAGGAGACGTACGAGCAGCTGCTGCCGCTGCTGCCCGCGCGCGGTATGCCCACCGGCGCCCCGCTCGACCCCACCCGCCCCTTCCTGCGCCCGCACGCGCCGTGGCCGGACCGGGCGCGCATCCCGGCGCCGCAGCCGCAGCCGCAGGCCCCGCCCGCCGTGGAGCGGGCCGATGTCGCGGGTGCCGTGGACGAGGTGAAGCGGCTGCTGGGCGAGGGGCGCATCACGCAGGCCGTGGACATCCTCGGGTCGATCCTGCCGGCCGCCGCCGCCGAGCACGGGGAGCATTCGCCCGTCGTGCGGACCCTGCGCAAGCAGTACGCGGCCACGCTGATGGACGACGGCCAGTACCGGCGGGCCCTGCCCGAGCTGCGCCGTCTCGCCGACGAACGGGCTGCCGAGGCCGGCCAGGCCGATCCGCAGTCGCTGCGCTTCCGCTACGAGGCCGCGCAGTGCCTGGAGCAGCTCGGTGAACCCGCCGCGGCGCTCGCGGAGTACCGCGCCCTGCTGCCGTACTACGAGAACCAGTACGTGGCCGGGGACCCGGAGATCTCCCTGGAGGTGCGCCGTCGCATCGGCCACCTGCTGCTCGCCCTCGGCGACCGGGGCGCCGCCCACGACACGCTGGCGCGGCTGCTGCACGACGTGGAGCGGCTGCGCGGGTCCGGGCATCCGATGGCGGCGGAGATCCGCCGCACCTTGCAGTGGCTGGGCCAGGTCCGGGGCTGAATCCGCACCGCACCCTTCGCGCCACCGTGGCCGAAGCCTGTGATGATCAGGGTGCCGCCCACCGGCACAGGGTGAACAGCAAGGAGTCCCGCGGCGGTTGCGCGATCACCGTGGACCGGGGCGCGTGGGACGCGCCGGTGGCGGTCACGGGCTGACAATCGTGTGACACGTGATGCCCGTGTGAGAGTGGGACGGTGCCCGAAGGGCGGGCGAATCGTTGGTCGAAAGGGTGGCCGAGAGCTGGGCCACTGCCTACCATCGATCACCGCAAGACTTTGTGCACCGTCGCACAATCTCCTCGGGAGGCTTCCTTGCACCGCCGCCGTCGCACCGCGCTCGTCCTCTCCGCCGCGATCGTCGCCGCGGCACCCCTCCTCACCGCGTGCGGTGGCGACGCGCATCCGGGCGCGGCCGCCGTCGTCGGCGGTCAGCGGATCACCGTCGCGCAGCTGGAGAGCCGGGTGAACGAGGTGCGCGACGCGCAGCGGGCCGCCACCCAGGACGACGCCCAGTACGAGCAGGCCGTCGCGAAGACCGGCAGCCTCACCCGCGACACCCTGCACAGCATGGTCCTCGACCGGGTCCTCGACCGTGCCGCGAAGAACGCCGGCGTGACCGTGACCCGCAAGGACACCCAGCAGATGCGCACGGCCCTCGAACAGCAGGCGGGCGGTGCGAAGGCCCTGGAGACGGCCTGGCTCCAGCAGTACGGGGTGGCCCCGCAGCGCCTGGAGGACAGCCTGCGCACCGAGATCGAGGCCCAGAAGCTGGCCTCTGCCCTCGGCGCCGACATGAACACCGCAGAGGGCAAGGCCGCGTTCTGGAAGGCGATGTCGGCCGCCTCCAAGCAGCTCGACGTCGACCTGAACCCGCGCTACGGCGCCTGGGACGTCCAGAAGAGCAGCCGCGTCGACGCGAAGACGCCCTGGCTGCGCGAGGTCACCTCGGCGGGCACCCAGCAGACCGCGTAGCGGCCCGCCGGCCCGGACGCGCCGGTGCCGGGCCGGACCGCGGGGCCCGGCAGCGGTGGCGCCAGGCACCCCGGACGGCTCGGCCGGACAGCTCGGCCGGACGGTTGGACCGGGCAGCTCGGCCGGACGGTTCGCGAACGCCTGCCGTACGGCCGCCCACAGCCTGTGGACAACCGTCCGGGCCGTCGGCGGCGTGGGTTACGTTCGAGGGGTGAACGCAACCAGCAGCTTCGACGGCGCCCCGACCGCACCCGGCCCCGAAGGCGACCCGGCCGCCGCCGACGGCCCGGCCGTCCCCGACCCGGGCCGTGTCGTCCTGCTCACCACCAGCCACCGGGTGGCGCCCGGCCTGCTGTCCTGGCCCGCCTGGCAGGTGCTGCGCGACGCCGACCAGGTCGTGTGCGCCGACGGCACGCATCCCCAGCTGCCGTATCTGCGCGACGCGGGCGTCACCGTCGACGAAGGAGCCCCGACCGCGCAGGACCTCGTCGACGCCTGCGCCGGCGGCCGCACCGTGGTCGTCGTCGCCACCGGCGAAGGTGAGCCGAGGCTCACCGACGGCCTGGCCCGGCTGGCCGGCTCCGGCCGCATACGGATGCCGGACCTGGAGCTGCTGCCCGCCTCGTACGACCTGCCGGGCGCGCGGCTGCTCGACCTCGTCCAGGTCATGGACCGCATCCGTGCCGAGTGCCCCTGGTCGTCCCGGCAGACCCACGAGGGCCTCGCCAAGTACGGCATCGAGGAGGCGTACGAACTCGTCGAGGCGATCGAGGCCGGTGACCGCGACGAGCTGCGCGAGGAGCTCGGCGACGTCCTCCTCCAGGTCGTCTTCCACGCCCGTATCGCGCAGGAGGGCCGGCCCGAGGACGGCTCCGAGCCTTTCTCCATCGACGACGTGGCCGGCGGCATCGTCGCCAAGCTGATCCACCGTCATCCGCACGTGTTCGGCGAGGAGACGGCCACGACGCCGGAGGAGGTCAAGGAGCACTGGCTGCGCACGAAGGCGGTGGAGAAGCAGCGGTCGTCCGTGACCGAGGGGGTGCCCCTGGGGCAGCCCGGACTGGCGCTGGCCACGAAACTGGTCTCCCGGGTGCGCACGGCGGGCCTCGACGTCGAGCTGCCGCACGGCGAGGGCGTGGGGTACGAGCTGCTGGCCGTCGCCGCGCGCGCCGAGGCCGAGGGAGTGGACCCGGAGGCGGCGCTGCGGGCCGCGGCACGCGCCTACCGCGACGCGATCCGCACGGCCGAGGGCTCCGCCCCCGACGCCGACTGACCCACCGGCCCGGCCCGGACTGCGGCCATGTCTGCGCCGCGGTCACATCCGGGCCGCGGTCACGTCCCGGCCGAGGCGGGTACGGGCCGCGGTCATGTCCCGGCCGAGGTACGTACGGGCCGCTGTTTTGTCCCGCCCGGAGCTCGTCCGGATCGGTGTCCCGTCCCAGCGGTGGCACGTCCGGATCGGAGTCACGACAAACCCTGTGTGCCGCCCGACCGGAGTCACGTCCGGGCCGTGCGGCCCGACGGGTTGTGCCAGCTCGGGCGAGGGCGGCCGAGCAGCCACTCCGCCGCGCCCAGCGGCCGGGGCTGCCCCGCCGGCCCCGGCACGTCGTGGAAGATCCGCTCCAGGGGCGTGCCGAGGGCGGGAAGGGTCTCGCGGACCTCCTCGACGAGTTCGGGAGGACCGGCCAGATAGACGTCGTGCCGGGACCAGCCGGCCCGGTTGCCCAGCGCGGTCAGGAGGCGTTCGGTGGCCTGCGTCCGCGGGCGGCCGGGCGCGGGCGTGATGAAGGTGACGGCGAGCCGGGGCAGCCGGTGCCGTAACCGCTCCACGGCATCCCGGCCGTACAGGTGCTCGATGTCGCGGGCGACCAGGAACAGCCGGGCCTCGTGCGACGCGTCGAGCTGCTCCAGCAGCGCCTTCACGGGAGCCCAGCCCGTGCCGGCCGCGATGAGGGTGACGGGCCGCTCCACGGAGCTGCGCAGGGTCAGTTCGCCGCCGGGCGCGCTCAGCCGCAGGACGTCGCCCTCCCGGGTCTGCCGGACGAGAGCGGTGGACAGCACCCCGTCCTCGACCCGGCTGACGTGCAGATCCACCGAGTGGTCGGGGCGGGGCGCGTTGGCCAGCGAGTAGGGCCGCCAGACGCCCGGCAGATGGGGGACGTTGACGCCGACGTACTGGCCGGGGGAGTAGGGCAGTGGCCGTCGCGGCCGCAGGGTGAGGACGACGAGGTCGTCGCCGTGCCGCGTCCTCGCGGTCACCTCTGCGTCCCACCAGGGCGGTTCACCGCGGTGCTGCGCCTCCCACGCGCCCTGGAGCATCAGGTCCGAGATCGCCTCGTACGCCTCGTGCCAGGCCTTCTCGACCTCCGCGTTCCACGCCGAGCCCGCGACGGCGGCGAACGCGGCGATCAGGCTCGCTCCGACGGCCGCGTAATGCTCGGGCTCGGCGAGGTACTTGCGGTGGTCACGGCCGAGTTCCCGCAGATAGTCGGGCAGTCCCGGGTCCTCCAGCCGCTCCGTCACATGGGTGAGCGCCGCGAACAGCCGGTCCCGCTGCCGCTCCATGTCCTGCGGGAGGTCCAGCGGGAACAGCGCGCGAAGCTCCGGACGGTGGCGGAACAGATGGGAGTAGAAGTACTTGACCGCGAACTCGGCGCGCCTCTCGACGACCGCGAAGCTGGATCGGAGTATCTCGGGGTCCACCGCGCGAATGTATGGACTCGTCGAGCCGCGTGGTCAAACAGCAGGCGATTTACGGACAGTCCGGATGAAGGGAACGGGGCGCCCCGCCGGCCAGGTATCGCGGCTCCCTGTCCGGCACGCGCGGCGCCCCGCCGGCCCCGTCTCGCGGCTCCCCGTCCGGCACGCGCGGCACCCGGGCCCCATGCACGCGGGCCCCGGCCGGCCACCCCCGACCGCGCGCCGCAGCGACAGCCCCGGACCGTGCGCCGTGGCGGCAGCCCCGGACCGTGTACCGCAGCAGCAGCCCCGGACCGTGTGCCGCAGCGACAGCCCCCGACCGTGTGCCGCAGCGACAGCCCCCGACCGTGCGCCGCAGCGCCGCACGGTCCGGTCCGGGGCCGTCGCGAGCCGCCCGCCGCCGAGGGAGCCCGCACGCGGCCGGTGCGCGCCGTGCCGGGACCGTCCGTCCGCCCCGGCCGCCGGTCGGTCCCGGCACCCCCGGGCGCTGCGGATACCGTCGGGGAGTGACCGAGCCCCACGCCTCCGCCAGCCCCGCCCCCGAACTCTTCACCTGGGAGTTCGCGACCGACCCCTACCCGGCGTACGCCTGGCTCCGAGAGCACGCCCCGGTGCACCGGACCCGGCTGCCCAGCGGGGTGGAGGCCTGGCTCGTCACCCGGTACGCGGACGCCCGCCAGGCGCTCGCCGACCAGCGGCTGTCCAAGAACCCCGCCCATCACGACGAACCCGCCCACGCCAAGGGGAAGACGGGCATCCCGGGCGAGCGCAAGGCCGAGCTGATGACCCATCTGCTGAACATCGACCCGCCGGACCACACCCGGCTGCGGCGGCTGGTCAGCAAGGCGTTCACCCCGCGCAGGGTGGCCGAGTTCGCGCCGCGTGTGCAGGAACTGACCGACCGGCTGATCGACCGGTTCGCGGGCGAGGGCTCCGCGGACCTCATCCACGACTTCGCGTTCCCGCTGCCCATCTACGCCATCTGCGACCTGCTCGGCGTCCCCCGCGAGGACCAGGACGACTTCCGGGACTGGGCGGGCATGATGATCCGGCACGGCGGGGGGCCGAGGGGCGGGGTGGCGCGGTCCGTCAAGAAGATGCGCGGCTATCTGGCCGAACTCATCCACCGCAAGCGGGAGGCGCTGCCCGAGCACCCCGCACCCGGCGAGGACCTCATCTCCGGACTCATCCGTGCCTCCGACCACGGCGAGCACCTCACCGAGAACGAGGCCGCCGCGATGGCGTTCATCCTGCTCTTCGCGGGATTCGAGACGACGGTCAACCTCATCGGCAACGGCACCTACGCCCTCCTCACCCACCCCGGGCAGCGGGCCCGCCTCCAGACCTCCCTCGCCGCGGGGGAGAAGGGGCTGCTGGAGACCGGGGTCGAGGAACTCCTGCGCTACGACGGGCCGGTCGAACTCGCCACCTGGCGGTTCGCCACGGAGTCCGTGCGGATCGGCGGACAGGACATCGCGCCCGGCGACCCCGTCCTCGTCGTCCTGGCGGCTGCGGACCGTGACCCCGCACGGTTCGAACAGCCGGACACGCTCGACCTGTCCCGGCGTGACAACCAACACCTCGGGTACGGCCACGGCCTGCACTACTGTCTCGGCGCGCCGCTCGCCCGTCTGGAGGGGCAGACCGCGCTCGCCACGCTCCTCACCCGCCTGCCCGATCTGCAACTCGCGGTGGATCCTGCCGATTTGCGTTGGCGTGGCGGGCTCATTATGCGTGGATTGCGCACCCTTCCGGTGGAGTTCACGCCGATCAGGTAGGCATGCCGCGGAACGGCGTCCTGGTGGGCGGTGGGTGACGGTCCGTCATATCTGTGATCTTCACGTGATCTGCGCTGCATCGACTTGTGACAAGCGTTCGAGTACGGATACGTTCACCCAGCAACGCGGCCCATCTGTCGCTGTAGCCGCTGTAGTCACCTGCTGTCACGCGAAAGGCTTCCGCATGCTCTCCGGGAACGGCCGTCACCGTCGCCCCCGTCAGGCCCCGGCCCTCATCGTCGCCGCAGGAGTGACCGGATCGGCCATCGCGATCCCGTTGCTCGGTGCCACCAGCGCGAGCGCCGCCGACGGCACCACGTGGGACCGGGTCGCGGAGTGCGAGAGCGGCGGCGCCTGGAGCGCCGACAACGGCAACGGCTACTACGGCGGCCTCCAGTTGACCCAGGACAACTGGGAGAGGTACGGCGGTCTCGCCTACGCCCCGAGCGCCGACCAGGCCAGCCGCTCGCAGCAGATAGCCATCGCCGAGAAGGTCCTCGACGGCGAGGGGCTCGCCGCCTGGCCGACCTGCGGGCCGCTCTCCGGGCTCAGCAAGCACTCCGGTGACGTCGAGGTCGACACGGGCCTGGGCAACGGCTCCTCGGACGAGGGCGGTTCTTCGGACTCGTCCGGTTCGTCCTCTTCATCTGATTCTTCCGACTCCTCCTTCTCGTCCGGTTCGTCGTCCCTGACCGACACCTCGCGCGAGGGCGGGAACTCCACCAAGTCCGACACCTCGTCCGACGAGGACTCCCAGGGCTCCCAGGACTCGGACCGCTCGGACCGGGCGACGCCGAAGAGCGATGAATCGGACAAGTCGGGCCGGAACGACGAGTCTTCGGAGGCGTCCGAGGGAGGCACGGCCGGAGCCGGCCGCCACCGCGGCGACAGCGCCGACGAGGACGCGACGGAGGACGCGGGCGACGCCCGCAAGGACGCCGCTCCGGGACGGCACGCCTCCCGCGACTCGGGTCCCTCGCGCGAAACGGCCGACGGCTCCTACACCGTGCGCGACGGCGACAGCCTCTCGACGATCGCCGACACCCTCGACCTGCCGGGCGGATGGTCCGGGCTGTACGACGCGAACAAGAAGACCGTGGGCGCCGACCCCGACCTCATCCTCCCCGGTCAGAGCCTTGCAGTTGATGCCGAATCGGGCGAAAAGTAGCGGGAGTTCGCGTCATGGTTCGCCGCGGAATGTCCGGTTTGGTGCGAGTGAGAGATGAGTCTCAGAGGCCCTGATCGTCTTTGGAATTCCGTCGGCCGCATGCCTACGGTCGTGATCGCTCGCCACAGCGGGCCCCGACGGTCGCAACGCCGAATCCTGCCGACGGCCGTACGGGAACAGTCGACGCGTCAAGCGCCGTGGGCAGGAGCGGGGGACCCAAGGTAAGTGCCGCGACCGGTAGTTGAACCGGGAGCGGCTAGGGGTGGAGCCGAGCGCCGAGCGCACGGCCGGGCACTCACCCGCCCGAACCCGACAGCTCACCTCGCAGGCGTCGGTGAGGGGATCCTCCATGCTGTTTTCCGACAAGGGCAAGCACCGTCGTCCGTCCAAGGCCGCACGTGTCGCCACCCTCGCCGGTGTCACCGGTGTCGCCATCGCCGCCCCGCTGATGGCCGCCGGCAACGCCTCCGCCGCCACCGCGTCCGAGTGGGACGCCGTCGCCCAGTGCGAGGCCGGCGGCAACTGGGCCATCAACACCGGCAACGGCTACTACGGCGGGCTGCAGTTCGCCGCCTCCACCTGGGCCGCGTACGGCGGCACCGCCTACGCCTCCACCGCCGACAAGGCCTCCAAGGCCCAGCAGATAGCCATCGGCGAGAAGGTCCTCGCCGCGCAGGGCAAGGGTGCCTGGCCGAACTGCGGCACGGGCCTGTCGAGCACCCCGTACAACGGCGGCACCGCCGACTCCGCGTCGAGCACCCCGAGCACCACCACCCGTACGACGGAGCAGCCCGCCTCGCGTTCCGCCGAGCGCCCGGCCGCCGAGAAGACCGTCACCACCCCGACCGGCGAGAAGGTCAAGAAGGGTGACGGCGAGTACAAGGTCGTCAAGGGCGACACCCTCAGCTCCATCGCCGAGAAGAAGCACGTCAAGGGTGGCTGGCAGCAGCTGTTCAAGCTGAACAAGGACATCGTCGACGACGCCGACTTCATCTTCCCGGGCCAGCAGCTGCACCTCGGCTGATCGGCCCTCGCGCGGCGGCCTCTCCCCCCACGGGCCTGCGTGCGTCCGTCCGCGTCCGCAGCCCCCACCTGCGGCCGCGCCCCCACCGGCCGTGCGCGGTCCGGACCGGCGTCCACGCCGTCCGGTCCGGCCCCGCACCGCCGGCCGCGGTCCGGCACCGGCCCCGAAAGGCCTCGGCCGGTCCATGGCCCTCCCCTGGAAGGGGTCTCCGTAGCGGAGGCCTCGTGAGGGTCCCCCCGTCCCCACGGGCTCCCCGCCCCGGCACGTGTTCCCCCGCACGCGCCGGGGCGGGGCTTTTCGTGCGGGGCGGTATTCATGTACGGGGCAGGTTTTTGTTCCGTTCGGAAACAATTTACGCTCGGTTCTGCTCAAGGGGTGGTCGTCAGGCTGGCCGATCCCCCCGAGGCGGTTAGGCTCATGTCGCGAAGCCGTCCCAGGCTCCGCGCCGTGCCGGGCCCGGTGTCCGGCGTACCCGCGTCACATCCCAGAAGGAGATGATCGTGCCGTCCATCGACGTCGTCGTAGCCCGGGAAATCCTGGACTCCCGAGGCAACCCCACGGTCGAGGTCGAGGTCGGCCTCGACGACGGCAGCACCGGTCGTGCCGCCGTCCCGTCCGGCGCCTCCACCGGTGCCTTCGAGGCCATCGAGCTCCGCGACGGTGACCCCAACCGCTACCAGGGCAAGGGTGTCGAGAAGGCCGTCCTCGCCGTCATCGAGCAGATCGGCCCGGAGCTCGTCGGCTACGACGCCACCGAGCAGCGCCTGATCGACCAGGCGATGTTCGACCTGGACGCCACCGACAACAAGGGCTCGCTCGGCGCCAACGCCATCCTCGGCGTCTCCCTCGCCGTCGCGCACGCCGCCTCCGAGGCGTCCGACCTCCCCCTCTTCCGCTACCTGGGCGGCCCGAACGCGCACCTGCTGCCCGTTCCGATGATGAACATCCTGAACGGCGGCTCGCACGCCGACTCCAACGTGGACATCCAGGAGTTCATGATCGCCCCGATCGGCGCGGAGTCCTTCTCCGAGGCCCTGCGCTGGGGTGCCGAGGTCTACCACACCCTCAAGAAGGTGCTGAAGACCAAGGGCCTGTCCACCGGCCTCGGCGACGAGGGCGGCTTCGCCCCGAACCTGGAGTCGAACCGCGCCGCGCTCGACCTCATCCTCGAGGCCATCAAGCAGGCCGGTTACATCCCGGGCGAGCAGATCGCGCTCGCGCTCGACGTCGCCGCGTCCGAGTTCTACAAGGACGGCAAGTACGAGTTCGAGGGCAAGTCCCGCTCGGCCGCCGAGATGACCGAGTACTACGAGGAGCTCGTCTCCGCGTACCCGCTGGTCTCCATCGAGGACCCGCTGTACGAGGACGACTGGGCCGGCTGGAACGTCATCACCGAGAAGCTGGGCGACAAGGTCCAGATCGTCGGCGACGACCTCTTCGTCACCAACCCGGAGCGCCTGGCCCGCGGCATCGAGGAGGGCTCCGCCAACGCCCTGCTCGTCAAGGTCAACCAGATCGGCTCGCTGACCGAGACCCTGGACGCCGTCGAGATGGCCCAGCGCAACGGCTTCAAGTGCATGATGTCCCACCGCTCCGGCGAGACCGAGGACGTCACGATCGCCGACCTCGCGGTCGCCGTGAACTGCGGTCAGATCAAGACCGGCGCCCCGGCCCGCTCGGACCGCGTCGCCAAGTACAACCAGCTGCTGCGCATCGAGGAGATCCTCGACGACGCCGCGGTGTACGCCGGCCGCAGCGCCTTCCCCCGCTTCAAGGGCTGAGTCGCACTGGCTTAGGAAGCGTCGTACGTACGTCCCCGTACTCGGTCCCGTACCGTGTGCGGGGACGTACGCACGTGACGGGCCGGCGGACGCGCAAGCACCGGGGAGGCGGGATACATGGCCGTGAAGGACCGGGACCGGTTCTCCACCGCGACCAGGCTGCGGCTGCTCGGTGAGCAGACGGCGGCCCGGGTGTACCGCTCGCAGACGAAGCGGCAGGCCCGTCGTTCCCGGCTGACCGGCCGGGCCGCGCTGCTCGCCCTCGTCCTGTGCTCCCTGATCGTCGCGCTCGCGTACCCGATAAGGCAGTACGTCTCCCAGCGCGCCGAGATCGCCGACGTGGAGCGGCAGCGGGAGCAGGCCCGGCAGCGGGTCGAGCAGCTGCGCGACCTCAAGGCACGCTGGCAGGACGACGCGTACGCCGAACAGCAGATCCGGGACCGGCTGCACTACGTGATGCCCGGCGAGACCGGCTACATCGTCGTCGACCCGGACGCGGCGAAGCAGTCCCGCGCCGACCGGCGGGCGGCACCGCGCCCCTGGTACGCCAACGTCTGGGACGGCGTGGACAAGTCCGACGCCGCCGACAAGTGAACTGACCAGAAAGACATGTGACACACGGCATGGAAACGCCACCGCCGCCCACCCCGCGCACCGAACCGACCGACGCGGACGTCGAGGCCTTCAAGCAGCAGCTCGGCCGGCCGCCGCGCGGACTGCGCGCGATCGCGCACCGGTGCCCGTGCGGGCAGCCGGACGTCGTCGAGACGGCGCCGCGTCTTCCCGACGGGACACCGTTCCCCACGACGTACTACCTGACGTGCCCGCGGGCCGCGTCCGCCATCGGGACGCTGGAGGCCAACGGGGTCATGAAGGAGATGACCGAACGGCTGGCGACCGACCCGGAGCTGGCCGCCGCGTACCGTGCCGCGCACGAGGACTACATCGCGCGCCGCGACTCCATCGAGGTGCTGGAGGGCTTCCCCAGCGCGGGCGGCATGCCGGACCGGGTGAAGTGCCTCCACGTGCTGGTGGCGCACTCGCTGGCCGCCGGGCCGGGTGTGAACCCCCTCGGGGACGAGGCGATCGCCATGCTCCCGGAGTGGTGGAGCAAGGGGGCCTGTGTGGTCCTGCCGGACGGGGACCAGGACTGACGAGCCGCGGGTGACGGGAGCGGCCGCCCTCGGGCCGCCGCCCCGCGTCCCCGCACCCTTCGCCCCGGGACCGACCTGCCCCGGGCCCGCGCCCGCGTACCGGGGGACCGCCCTTCGGGGAGGAGCCGGTCCGGGACGGCCGGCGGCGGGGACGACCACGACAGGAGACCAGAGACCATGACCAGGGTCGCCGCCATCGACTGCGGCACCAACTCCATCAGGCTGCTCGTCGCCGACGCGGATCCGCACACCGGTGAACTCGTCGAGCTGGACCGCCGGATGACGATCGTGCGGCTCGGACAGGGCGTCGACCGCACCGGACGGCTCGCCCCGGAGGCGCTGGAGCGGACCTTCGCGGCCTGCCGGGACTACGCGGCGCTCATCAAGGAGCTCGGCGCGCAGCGACTGCGCTTCGTGGCGACCTCGGCCTCCCGGGACGCCGAGAACCGGGACGAGTTCGTGCGCGGGGTGCTGGAGATCCTCGGGGTCGAGCCGGAGGTCATCACCGGGGACCAGGAGGCGGAGTTCTCCTTCACCGGGGCGACCAAGGAGCTGACGGGACGCGACGACCTCGCCCGGCCCTTCCTCGTCGTGGACATCGGCGGCGGCTCCACCGAGCTGGTGGTGGGCGAGGAACACGTGCGCGCGGCCCGCTCGGTGGACATCGGCTGCGTACGCATGACGGAGCGGCACCTCGTGCACGAGGGCGCGGTCAGCGATCCGCCGACGCCCGCCCAGGTCGAGGCGATCCGCGCCGACATCGAGGCCGCGCTGGACCTCGCGGAGCGCACCGTGCCCCTGCGCGAGGCGCACACGCTCGTCGGGCTGGCCGGATCGGTGACCACGGTGTCGGCGATCGCCCAGAACCTCCCCGAGTACGACTCCGCGGCGATCCACCACTCCCGGGTCTCCTACGACAAGGTCCGTGAGATCACCGAGTGGCTGCTCGCCTCCACGCACGCCGAGCGGGCCGCGATCCCCTCGATGCATCCGGGCCGTGTGGACGTCATCGCCTCGGGGGCCCTCGTCCTGCTCTCGATCATGGAGCGGATCGGCGCCCGGGAGGTCGTGGTGAGCGAGCACGACATCCTCGACGGCATTGCCTGGAGTGTGGCCGGGGACTCCGGCGCGTAGCGGCCCGGCCTGCGGTGTCCCCCGGGGTTCCGGCCTCGGCGGCACCGGCCCGGCGGTGACGCGGGCCACGGCTCCGCCGTGGTCTGGCTCTCCTTTTACTACCAATCGGTAGCCTCGGCTGAGCAGGTCGAATAACGTATGAGCGCCCCTCGGGCGGCTGGAACGGCACCGGGCGACACGCCGTCGGAAAACTTCGTGAAGTTCTTCACAAGGAAAAAGGCCCTGCTGGGCGAGGATTTGGCCCCCAGGGCCCCGTGCGAGGGCTCACGCGGCCCGGGAGCGTGCTCACCGGAGCGTCTCCGGGGCGGCGCGGGAGGGTCCCGCGGGGCAGTGGTCCTGTCGGCCGGTGGGGCCGGAGCGGCAGCTCACGCGGTGTTGACAACGGCCTTCATGGCACAGTGGTTCCCCCGCGGCGACATGACCTGGGTCACGTGGGCGGCGCAGTGTAGCAGAGCCCCTGTCAAAGCTTGTGAAGGGGCGCACGAGCGACCCCCCGGGGGCGGGTGGATACTCGATGGCATGAGCACCACGGAGCGTCCCAGGATCCTCGTAGTAGGCGGTGGGTACGTAGGCCTGTACGCAGCTCGGCGCATTCTCAAGAAGATGCGCTACGGAGAGGCGACCGTCACGGTCGTCGACCCCCGGTCGTACATGACCTACCAGCCCTTCCTCCCCGAAGCCGCCGCCGGCAGCATCTCCCCTCGGCATGTCGTCGTCCCGCTGCGACGCGTGCTCCCGAAGGCGGAGGTCCTCACCGGCCGGGTCACCACCATCGACCAGGACCGCAAGGTCGCCACGATCGCCCCCCTCGTGGGTGAGGCGTACGAGCTGCCTTTCGACTACCTCGTCATCGCGATGGGCGCGGTCTCCCGCACCTTCCCGATCCCCGGCCTCGCCGAGCAGGGCATCGGCATGAAGGGCATCGAGGAGTCCATCGGCCTGCGCAACCACGTCCTCGAGCAGCTGGACAAGGCCGACTCGACCACGGACGAGGAGGTGCGGCGCAAGGCGCTCACCTTCGTCTTCGTCGGCGGTGGCTTCGCCGGTGCGGAGACCATCGGTGAGGTCGAGGACATGGCCCGCGACGCGGCCAAGTACTACAACAACGTGTCCCGTGAGGACATGCGCTTCATCCTCGTCGACGCCGCGGACAAGATCCTTCCCGAGGTCGGCCCGAAGCTCGGCCAGTACGGCAAGGAGCACCTGGAGAGCCGCGGTGTGGAGATCTACCTCTCCACCTCCATGGACTCCTGCGTCGACGGTCACGTGGTGCTGAAGAACGGCCTGGAGGTCGACTCCAACACCATCGTGTGGACGGCCGGCGTCAAGCCGAACCCGGTCCTGTCCCGCTTCGGTCTGCCGCTCGGCCCGCGCGGCCACGTGGACACCCAGACCACCCTCCAGGTGCAGGGCACGGACTACATCTGGGCCGCCGGCGACAACGCGCAGGTGCCGGACGTCGCCGCCCGCAAGGCCGGTGTCGAGAACGCCTGGTGCCCGCCGAACGCCCAGCACGCGCTGCGTCAGGCCAAGGTCCTCGGCGACAACGTGATCTCCGGCATGCGGGGCTTCCCGCAGAAGGAGTACGCGCACTCCAACAAGGGTGCGGTGGCGGGTCTCGGCCTCCACAAGGGCGTCGCGATGATCGTCATGGGCAAGATGAAGATCAAGCTCAAGGGCCGTCTCGCCTGGTACATGCACCGCGGCTACCACGGTCTGGCCATGCCGACCTGGAACCGGAAGATCCGCGTGTTCGCCGACTGGACGCTCGCGATGTTCCTCAAGCGCGAGGTCGTCTCCCTCGGCGCCATGGAGACTCCGCGCGAGGAGTTCTACGAGGCCGCCAAGCCGGCGCCCGCAGCGGCGGCCGCTCCGGCGCCCGCCGTGAAGACCGAGGAGAAGGCCAAGGCCTCCTGACCTCCGGTCACCGAACGCCCTGAAGGGGCCGCCCGCCATCCGTGGTGCGGGCGGCCCCTTCGGCGTTCCGCCGGACGGGTCAAGGAGGTGCGGGCCCGCGCCGACGAAAAGCATGGCCGCTACACCTGTTTTGCGAAGCCGTAACGCGTAAGGGGGACTGCGCGAGGGGCGCGATGGTGTTTACGTGGTGTCGGAGCGTTCGGGAGTGTCCACCCCGAGCCCTCGGCTTCGTTCGAGTGGGGGAGACCCCCATCGGAGGTGTGCGCCATGCAGGACGCCGCACTGCGGCTGAAGAGCCTTGTCGAGCAGATGCTGGGAACCCCCCTCCCCGTGCGCGTCCGCGCCTGGGACGGTTCGGAGGCGGGGCCACCCGGCGCTCCCGTCCTCGTCGTACGCAATCGGCGGGCCCTGCGCCGACTGCTGTGGAAGCCGGGCGAGTTGGGGCTGGCACGCGGCTGGGTCTCCGGTGACCTCGGCGTCGAGGGCGACCTGTACGCCGCCCTGGACCTGATGTCCGGGCTGGTGTGGGAGCGCGGGGAGGACGCCCGGGGGCTCGTCGAGTCACTGCGCGACCCCCAGGTGCGGGCCGCCGTCCGCGGCCTGGTGGCCATGGCGGGCCCGCCGCTGCCGCCCGCCCCGCCGCGCGAGGAGACGCGCAGACGCCGTCACCTGCACACCCGCCGCACCGACAAGCGGGCCATCAGCCACCACTACGACGTGGGCAACGACTTCTACGAGATCGTCCTCGGCCCCTCCATGGTGTACTCCTGCGCCTACTGGGAGGACGGCGGGACCCTGGAGGACGCCCAGCGCGACAAGCTCGAACTGATCTGCCGCAAGCTCGGTCTGAAGCCCGGCCTGCGGCTGCTGGACGTCGGCTGCGGCTGGGGATCGATGGCCATCCACGCCGCCCGCGAGCACGGCGTCGGCGTCGTCGGGGTGACGCTGTCGCAGGAGCAGGCCGCCTACGCCCGCAAGCGGGTCGCCGACGAGGGCCTGACCGACCGGGTCGAGATCCGGGTGCAGGACTACCGCGACGTCACCGACGGTCCCTACGACGCGATCTCCTCCATCGGGATGGCCGAACACGTCGGCGCCGAACGCTATCTGGAGTACGCACAGGTGCTGCACGGGCTGCTCAAGCCCGGCGGCCGGCTGCTCAACCACCAGATCGCCCGCCGCCCGCAGCGGGACGAGACGACGTACTCCGTGGACGAGTTCATCGACGCGTACGTCTTCCCGGACGGCGAGCTCGCGCCGGTCGGGACCACGGTGACCCAGCTGGAGCGCGCCGGGTTCGAGGTGCGCGACGTCGAGTCCCTGCGCGAGCACTACGCGCTCACCCTGCGCCGCTGGGTCGCCAACCTGGAGGCGCAGTGGGCACGGGCGGTCAAGCTCTCCAGCCCTCCGCGCGCCCGGGTCTGGCGCCTGTACATGGCGGCCAGCGCGCTCGCCTTCGAACACAACCGCATCGGCGTCAACCAGGTCCTTGCGGTCAGGACACCCGAAGCGGCCGGTGCCTCCGGGCTGCCGCTGCGGGCGCGGACCTGGAACTGACCCGCACGCGCCGGGGCCCCTCCCGTATCCGTACGGGAGGGGCCCCGGCCCCGCGGTCCGGGCCGACCGGTGTCACTCCGACTTGATCGCCGTCAGCATGTTCAGGCGGGCCGCCCGGCGCGCCGGCCACAGCGCCGCCAGGACGCCGACCGTCGCCGCGAGGAGCAGGAAGACGGCCATCCGGCCCCAGGGCAGGACCAGTTCGTACGTCGACATCCTGCTGCCCAGCAGCTCACCGGCCGCCCAGCCGAAGAACACGCCCAGGCCGATGCCGAGGACACCGCCGAACAGCGAGATGACCAGGGACTCCAGGCGGACCATGCGCTTGATGCCCTTGCGGTCGAGGCCGATCGCACGCAGCATCCCGATCTCCTGAGAACGCTCGAAGACCGACATGGCCAGGGTGTTGATGACGCCGAGGACGGCGACGACGACCGCCATCGCGAGCAGGCCGTACATCATGTTCAGGATCAGGGTGAACATCTGCGCGATGCCGTCGGAGAGGTCCTGCTTGTCCTGCACCTTGATGGCCGGATTGTCGCCGAGGGCCTTCTCCAGCCGGTCCTTGGTCGCGTCCGACGCGCCGTGCGACGTCTTCAGCATGACCTGCATGTCGGAGGCGTCGCTCTGGTGGGGCGAGAGGGTGGCGTTGTCCAGGATGATGCCCTGGATCATCTCGTTGCCCTCGTAGACACCGGCGACCGTGAGGCGCTGCTTCTTCCCGTCCTCGTACGAGACGGTGAACCGCGAGCCGGCCTTCCAGTGGTGGGAGGCGGCGGTGTCCTTGTCGACGACGACCCGGGTGCCGCCGACCTGGAAGGAGCCGTCGGTGACGTCGAGGTCGGTCAGCTCGGTGATGGCCGGTCCGTTGACGCCGGTCAGGAACTCGGTCTGCCGGTCGATGCGGGAGGGCGCGTTGCGCAGCGAGCTGGTGTCGGTGACCCCGTCGACCCCGGCGAGCTTCTTCTCGACGTCGGGGGAGAGCGAGTTGCCGTTCGCCATCGAGACGACGTAGTCCGCCCGGATGGCCGAACTGGCCATCTTGTCGATGGACTTCTGCAGGCTGCCCGCCATCACCGTCATGCCGGTGATCAGGGTGAGACCGATCATCAAAGCGGAGGCGGTCGCCGCCGTACGGCGCGGGTTGCGGACCGAGTTCTGCCGGGCCAGCTTGCCGGAGATGCCGAAGACGCGCAGCACCGGGGCCGCTGCCGCGATCAGCGGCCGGGACAGCAGCGGGGTGAGGACGAAGACGCCGATGATGAGCAGGACCGCGCCGAAGCCCATCGGGGCCTGGCCGTCCGAGCCGTCCAGGGTGGTCGCGTACAGGACCACGGCGACACCGGCGGCGGCGAGCAGGGCCCCGAGCGTGTTCCGCAGCACCAGCGACTTCGTCGTCGCCTTCGCGTGCACGCTGCTCATCGCCGCGACCGGCGGGATCTTCGCGGCGCGGCGGCCCGGCAGCCAGGCGGCGAGCATGGTGACGAGGACGCCGACGAGCAGCGCCGTGCCGACGGTGCCGGGCGACACGACCAGCGGGCCGTCGGGCACGGTGGCGCCGAAGGTGCCCATCAGGGAACGCATCCCCGCGCCGATGCCGATGCCCGCGGCCAGGCCCGCGACGGCGGCGACCGCGCCCACCACGAACGCCTCGACCAGCACCGACCGGGTGACCTGCCGGCGGGAGGCGCCGACCGCGCGCAGCAGGGCCAGCTCCTTGGTGCGCTGCGCGACCAGCATGGTGAAGGTGTTGGCGATGATGAACGTGCCGACGAACAGCGAGATCCCGGCGAAGACCAGCAGACCCGTCTTCATGCCGCTCATCGCCGAGGCGATCTGGGTGGCCTGGTCGTCGGCGAGCTGCCGGCCGGTGGTGGTGGAGGCGACGTCCCCGGGCACGACCCGGTCGATCGCGGCCCGCAGCGCGGTCTGGCTGGTGCCCGCGGCGGCCTTCACGTCGATCTCGTCGTAGGAGCCGACCGAGTGGAACAGCCGCTGCGCGGTGGCCGTGTCGAACAGGGCGAGGCTGCCGCCCGCGGCGACGTTGCCGTCGTCCGTGGTGAAGATGCCGGTCACCGTGGGGTTCAGCACGGGCCCGTCGACCGAGATCCGTACGGTGTCGCCGACCTTGTAGCCGGCCCGCCGCGCGGTCTCGGAGTCGATGGCCACCTCGTCCTCGCCGTGCGGCGCGTGACCCTTCGTCAGCGGGTACCGGGGGTCGTCGGTGCCCCAGTAGTTCCCGCCCTGCGACTGGAAGCCGCCGCCGATGAGCTTGCCGTCCTTGCCGGCGATGGCGGTGAAGCCGTTCACGACACCGACGGCGGTGCCCGCGCCGGGGGCGGCGGCGACCTTGTCGAGCAGCGGCCGGGTGAGCTTGTGCTCCTTGCCGACCGTGTCGCCCCTGTCCTCCTGGCTCTTGGGCCGGACGGCGACGTCGACCTGGTCGAAGCCCTTGGCGGAGCTCTTCTGGTAGGCGTCCGAGATCGTGTTGGTGAAGACCAGGGTCCCGGACACGAACGCCACGCCGAGCATCACGGCGAGCACGGTCATCAGGAGCCTGGCCTTGTGCGCGAGCACATTGCGCAGGGCGGTACGGAACATGGGTCTTTTCTCAGTCCAGGGAAGGTACGGCGGCGGGGTGGGCGGTGGTCGGACGGGGCGTCAGCTCGTGCGGCCCTTGCCGTCGAACTGCTTCATCCGGTCGAGCACGGACTCGGCGGTCGGCCCGTACACCTCGTCGACGATGCGGCCGTCCGCCAGGAAGACCACGCGGTCCGCGTACGCGGCGGCCACCGGGTCGTGGGTGACCATGACGACGGTCTGCCCCAACTCCCGTACGGAGTTGCGCAGGAAGCCCAGCACCTCCGCGCCCGAGCGCGAGTCGAGGTTTCCGGTCGGCTCGTCACCGAAGATGATGTCCGGCCGCGAGGCCAGGGCGCGGGCGACGGCGACGCGCTGCTGCTGGCCGCCGGAGAGCTGGGAGGGCCGGTGCCCGAGGCGGTCGGACAGCCCGATCATCTTGATGACCGTGTCCAGCCACTGCTTGTCGGGCTTACGGCCCGCGATGTCCATGGGGAGGGTGATGTTCTCCAGGGCCGTCAGCGTCGGCAGCAGGTTGAAGGCCTGGAAGATGAACCCGATCTTGTCCCGGCGCAGCTTGGTCAGCTGCTTGTCCTTCAGGGAGCCCAGCTCGGTCTCGCCGATGCGCACGGAGCCGTTGCTGAAGGTGTCGAGGCCCGCCACGCAGTGCATGAGCGTGGACTTGCCGGACCCCGAGGGCCCCATGATCGCGGTGAACTCGGCCTGCCGGAAGTCGACCGAGACCCGGTCGAGGGCGACCACCTGGGTCTCGCCCTGTCCGTAGACCTTCGACAGTTCCGTGGCGCGGGCGGCCACGGCGGTGGTGGTGCCGGCGAGGGGCGTGGTGGTCACGGGAGAGTGCTCCTGTCGGGACGACGTTCGGGGATGTCTCCCATCGTCGGTCCCGATCCGCGCGCTGTAGTCAGCCGCTGTTCCGGTTCCGGGGACAGACTGCGGTCGGACCGGCGGCGGCCGAGTCATACCTGGGGATGACGGAACCCCCTGAGAGACCCCCCGGGTGCGACGTCACACAGTGCGCTCGTTCGGACGGTGAAATTCCGTCATTCCGCATGCGATGCCGTGGGGCGTCCGAAAGGCTATTGGCAAGTGCGGATGGCCCGTACCGAGTGCTGATGCACCCTCAGACATCAATAAAATAAGACAACATCGGGTCGCCCGGCCGCTGTTCGGGGGATGCGTCCCGATAGGCTCGGAATCTCGATGCGGAGCCCATGGCCTGCCCGGATGGTGGAATGCAGACACGGCGAGCTTAAACCTCGCTGCCCCTCGCGGGCGTACCGGTTCAAGTCCGGTTCCGGGCACCTCCGACCCTCTCGTCCATCCGTGGCGCACCGCGGAACGCGGCCGTGCGCGGGTTCCCGCGGGAGCTTCGTCTCACACCGTTGACAGCAGGCCGGTGCGGTCGGAGACTCACCCCAGAGGAAAACAGTGAAGGAAATTTCACTGAGCGAACAACACGGGAACGCGAAGGGGCGTGCCGATGCGTACCACCGTCGGGATCGTCGGGGCCGGGCCGGCCGGGTTGCTGCTGGCGCGGCTGCTGCACACCGCGGGGATCGACTCCGTCGTGCTGGAGAGCCGGGACCGTGCGTACGTGGAGCAGCGTCAGCGGGCCGGGATCCTGGAGCAGGGCACGGTGGACGTGCTGCGGGCCGCCGGGGCCGGCGAGCGCATGGACCGGGAGGGTCTGCGGCACGACGGGATCGAGCTGCGCTTCGACGGCCGGCGCCACCGCGTCGACTTCCCCGCCCTCACCGGTGGACGCTCCGTGACGGTGTACGCGCAGACGGAGGTCTGCAAGGACCTCATAGCGCTCCAGCTCAAGGAGGGCGGTCCGCTGCTCTTCGGCGCCGAGGCGCTGGCCGTCGAGGGCGCCGGGACCGACCGCCCGCGCGTCCGGTTCCGGTACGAGGGCCGCGAGGACGTCCTCGACTGCGACTACGTGGTCGGATGCGACGGGTTCTGGGGAGTCGCGCGGCAGGCCGTGCCCTCCGGACTCTCCCGCGTCTTCGAGAGGACCTACCCGTTCGGCTGGCTCGGCGTCCTCGCCGACGTGCCGCCCTCCCACGACGAACTCGTCTACGCCCGCCACGAGCGCGGCTTCGCCCTGCTCAGCATGCGTTCCCCGGACGTCTCCCGCCTCTACCTCCAGGTGCCGCAGGGCACCACCGCCGAGGAATGGGAGGACGAGGCGATCTGGGACGAGCTGGAGCGGCGCCTGGAGACCCACGACGACTGGCGGCTGCGGCGGGGCCCCATCACCTCCAAGTCCGTCACCCCGATGCGCAGCCACGTCCACGAGCCCATGCGGCACGGACGGCTCTTCCTCGCCGGGGACGCCGCGCACATCGTGCCGCCGACCGGCGCGAAGGGCCTCAACCTCGCCGTCGGCGACGTCGTCACCTTCGCGCGG
The DNA here is from genome assembly GCF_054729265.1 of Streptomyces krungchingensis. Lineage (NCBI taxonomy): Bacteria > Bacillati > Actinomycetota > Actinomycetes > Kitasatosporales > Streptomycetaceae > Streptomyces > Streptomyces krungchingensis. The sequence goes on along the minus strand of NZ_JBPUKY010000001.1, from coordinate 4,744,717 downwards.
GCGCTCACGCACGAGAAGGAGACCGGCTCCGCCGCCCTGCTCGACGCGTACTCCGCGACCTGCCTGCGCCGCGTCTGGCAGGCGGAGCGCTTCTCGTACGACATGACCACGCTGCTGCACAGCGACCCCGGCGCCTCGCCCTTCGACGGACGCATCCAGCTCGCCCGCCTGGAGCGGATCGCGGGCACCAGGGCCGCCGAGGCCGACCTGGCCGAGGGGTACACCGGCTTTCCGCTGGACTAGGGGGTGTCGTCCGCGGGCACGGCCCCGCGGACGGAGCAGCGCCCGGGGGCGCAGGGGGCACGGCGGGCCGCGAAGGGCCGGGCCGGGCAGCCGGCGCGACAGCGGGCATAAAGAGGAGGCCACGGGTGCTGTCACGGCTTGGTACCAGTGCGGGCAGCCTCGAGACCGCACGCGTACCGTGGCAGCACGAGGGAAAGATCCTCCCCAAGCACTAGGGTCAATCCTTTGCCTACCTATTACCCTTGAGGCCAAGGCCGCGCAGGGTGGCCATGGAGGAGTGAAATGAGGAGCAGTAACCCGGTCTTCTCGCGACGGGGGTTCAGCCGCGACAACGGTTACGCGGGGTTCAACGCGGCGCCGCAGGCCGGGGGACCCGCTGCCGGAACCCAGGGCAACCCGTACGCCCAGCAGGGCGGCAACCCCTACGCGCAGAACCCGTACGCACAGCAGGACCTCCAGTACGGCGCTCCGCCGCAGGCCCCGGCCACCACCGGCCGTATGACGATGGACGACGTCGTCATGCGCTCGGCCATGACGCTCGGCACGGTCGCCGTCGGCGCCATCCTCGCCTGGGCCCTGCTGCCGGTGTCGTCCACCAGCTACGGCCTGGCGATCGGCGCCGCGCTGGTCGCCTTCGTGCTGGCCATGGTCCAGTCCTTCAAGCGCACCGCCTCGCCCGCGCTGATCCTCGGTTACGCCGCCTTCGAGGGCGTCTTCCTCGGGGTCATCAGCGAGATGTACAACAGCCAGTGGTCCGGCGCGCCCTTCCAGGCCGTGCTCGGCACCATGGCGGTCACCGGCGCGACCCTCCTCGTCTACAAGGCGGGCTGGATCCGTGTGACCGCGCGGTACGCGCGCATCGGCATGACCATCGCGATCGCGTTCGTCGTGGTCATGGCGGTCAACCTGCTGCTGGTCGTGTTCGGCGTCGCCGAGGACGGCGGACTGCGCAGCATGGGCCCGCTCGGCGCGATCGTCGGCATCCTCGCGATCCTGATCGGCGCGTTCTTCCTGACCCTCGACTTCAAGCAGATCGAGGACGGCATCGCCTACGGCGCGCCGAAGGAGGAGGCCTGGCTGGCCGCGTTCGGCCTGACCCTCACCCTCGTGTGGATCTACGTCGAGATGCTGCGCCTGGTCGCCATCTTCAGCGGCGACGACTAGCCGGCTGCCGGCGGTGCGGCGACAAGGGTCTCCGCACCGGCCGGCCACCTGGCCGGACGACCCGGCCACAGGCACTTGAAGGGCCCGCGAACCACCGGTTCGCGGGCCCTTCGCCGTGGGATGCCTGTCGTCGGATGCCTGATGTCACTGCGGTGCGCGCTCAGAGCAGTTTGCGCGCGGCCCTCCTCAGGTCGTACTCGTGAATGATCGCTTTGGCGTGGCCGTACGCGAGGTTGTGCTCGGCGCGGAGCCAGCTGACCTTCTCCTCGAAGCGGAAGAGGGCGGGGCCTTCCTCGACGGTGCGAAGCCAGTCGGAGATCTCACGACCGGTGCAGTGGGGGATTCGGGCGAGCAGATTGCGATGGGTCTCCTCGGAGAAGACTTGGGACATCGGCGCCTCCGGACGCAATGGGGATGTAAGCCGGTCCTTCACGCCACCGTGCCTGAGGGTTGGGTTGTTGGCAACAGTCCTGTCGCGGCGCGTAGTCTCGCGACGTGCTTGATACGACGCCGCTGACCCGAGCCGTGGATCACTTCGCCGACCGGTTGCGGGCCGCGCCGCAGAGCCGCCTGCAACGCAGCGCGGCAGCCGAGGCACTGGGTCTGGCCAGGGAGTTGGCACTGCGTGCCCAGCATCTGGAGGACCCCGCCGCGGCCCCCCGGGAGATGCCCGACGCGGGCATGTTCGCCGCCGCCGACCAAATCACCGTCGCGGCGCACGACTTGGCTCTCGTACTGACGACCGAGGAGGAGCTGGCGCAGGCGGTGGCCCTCGTGGAGGAGGCACAGAAACGCGCCGGGGTCTGATCGGCTGACCGACTCCGGCGCGGGGTGATGCTTCTGGGCGGCGCGCGCTCCTACAGCGACGCGATGACGCGGTCCGCCAGGATGTAGACGTTCTCCTCGCCGCAGGCGAACGTCAGCGTGTACGCGCCCGAGACGCCCGAGCCGCCGAGCAGGACCGGGGTCTCGCCCTCGCTCAGCGCGGTGGCGAGCCGCTCCGCCGTCTCACGGTGACCCGGTGTCATGCACAGCGTCGTACCGTCCGCGAAGACGTAGACGTCGAGGGTGCCGAGCGGGCCGGGGCGGACGTCCGCCAGCTCCGTGCCGGACACGGCGAGCTCCTCCAGGCATGCCACCGTGCGCTCATGGTCGTTCACCACGGGCGACTGGACCGGTACGAAGTCCGGGTGGGAAGGGTGGCGGCGGCGGGCCGCGGCCAGTTCCGGCGACTCGCCGTGGGCGCCCGCGGAGCCCTCCTCGGCGTCCGCGGCGGCCTCGGTGACCGGCTCCAGGGGCTCCAGGCCGACGAAGTCCGACTGGCGCGGCAGGAACAGCTCGCTGTCCGTCAGGCCGAGCATGGAGGGTGCCTCGGAGGCGTCACGCGCCTCCTGGGCGGCCCAGAAGGCCCGCGCCTCGGCGAGCTCCCGCTCCCGCTCCTCGGCGAGCGCCTCGGCGACCGCGGCCCGTATCTCGTCCGTGTCGGCGGCCGGGCGGGCGGCGGGCACGAGACCGCGCGCGGTGGCCGTCGCCCGGCTCTCGACGAGCTCGGTGTGCAGAGCCGCGACCTGTCGACGCAGTCCCCGCACGGTGCGCAGTACGGCGATGCCCACGGCCGCGGTGGCACCCGTGGTGAGGAGCAAAGCAATCGGCATGGCGCTCACTGACGTACTCCCGGTTCAAGGTCGGCCCCCGACTTCCTACATCAGCTTGAAGGGCGGACCATCCGGCTGTCAGTGCGTAACGTCACGAAAGGGACAGGACTTTGTGCCTGAGGTTTAGTCGTGCAAGCGCTCTGACCTGCGAAAATCGCTCTCCAGGGGGAGATAGGTCACATCTTGGGCGGGATTGGATCACAAATCGGCCCAGAGTCCCGGTGGTTGCGGGGATCTGGGCCGATCCGATCACGTTCGGTTCAACAACGGTCACCCGTACGGGATCTGCCGCCCGTTCGGATCCGCGTGCGCGACCGTGTCAGCTGAGGCGCTCGATGACCATCGCCATGCCCTGGCCGCCGCCGACGCACATCGTCTCCAGGCCGAACTGCTTGTCGTGGAACTGGAGGCTGTTGATGAGCGTGCCGGTGATGCGGGCGCCGGTCATGCCGAAGGGGTGGCCGACGGCGATCGCGCCGCCGTTCACGTTCAGCTTGTCCAGCGGGATGTTCAGGTCGCGGTAGCTCGGGATCACCTGGGCGGCGAACGCCTCGTTGATCTCGAACAGGTCGATGTCGTCGACGGTGAGACCGGCGCGCCTGAGGGCCTGCTTGCTGGCCTCCACCGGGCCGAGGCCCATGATCTCGGGGGACAGGCCGGTGACACCGGTCGACACGATGCGGGCGAGCGGGGTGAGGCCGAGCTCGCGGGCCTTCGTGTCGGACATGATCACGAGGGCGGCGGCGCCGTCGTTCAGCGGGCAGCAGTTGGCGGCCGTGACGAGACCGTCGGGGCGGAAGACGGGCTTGAGGCCCTGCACGCCCTCCAGGGTCACGCCGGCGCGCGGGCCGTCGTCCTTGGAGACGACCGTGCCGTCGGGCGTCGTGACCGGGGTGATCTCGCGCTCCCAGAAACCGTTCTTGATGGCTTCCTCGGCGAGGTTCTGCGAGCGGACGCCGAACTCGTCCATGTCCTGGCGGGTGACGCCCTTGAGGCGCGCCAGGTTCTCGGCGGTCTGGCCCATCGCGATGTACGCGTCCGGGATCAGGCCGTCCTCGCGCGGGTCGTGCCAGGTCGAGCCCTCCGTCTGCGCGACGGCGGCGGTGCGGGCCTCCGCCTCGGCGAAGAGGGGGTTGTGGGTGTCCGGCAGGCCGTCGCTGGTGCCCTTCACGCTGCGCGACACCATCTCGACGCCCGCGGAGATGAAGACGTCGCCCTCGCCCGCCTTGATGGCGTGCAGCGCCATGCGGGAGGTCTGCAGCGAGGAGGAGCAGTAGCGGGTGATGGTGCAGCCGGGGAGGTGGTCCATCCCCATCTGCACGGCGACGATGCGGCCGAGGTTGTGGCCCTGCTCGCCGCCGGGGAGGCCGCAGCCGAGCATGAGGTCGTCGATGTCCTTCGGGTCCAGCTCGGGGACCTTGGCGAGGGCGGCCTCGATGATCGTGGCGGTCAGGTCGTCGGGGCGCACGTCCTTCAGGGAGCCCTTGAAGGCGCGGCCGATGGGGGAGCGGGCGGCTGAGACGATCACGGCTTCGGGCATCACGGCTCCATTGGCATACGGGGATGAACCTTCGAGCAGGGCTGGTTGGGAAGTTACCCGTACGTATGGGCGAGGTCACGGGTGTGGGGGTGTGACTCGGGCCGCACTTTTCTAAGCGCTTGCTTTTCTCTGGCGGGGGCGCCTTTTGTGGGGGGTCGGGGGGCCTGAGGTGGGTTCCTCCGTGCGGGGGGCGCCTCGTGAGGGGGCTCCGGGGGTCTTTCTGCTGGGGGCGGTGGAGCTCCTTCTCGGCGGGCTTCTTCTTGGCGGGGCGGGGGTTTTCGGCGGGCTTCTTCTTGGCGGGGCGGGGGGCTTTCCGGCGGGGCTTCTTCTCCAGCCTGGACCCTGGACCTGTCTCTCGCCCCCTCCGCCCCTACCCGTCCCACACCTGGGGCTCCGCCCCAGACCCCGCTCCTCAAACGCCGGAGGGGCTGAAACTTGCGCTCCGCCCCCCGGTGCGCCAAGTGTTTCCGGGGGCGGGGGACCTGCCGATACGGGGTGGGCTGGGGAGTTCCGGCCGAGGGCAGAGAACGTCAGCCCGTCCGGCGCTTGAGGACGAGGCCGTTCAGGCCGATTCGACGTGGGCTGGGAAGCTCCGGCCGAGGGCAGAGAACGTCAGCCCGTCCGGCGCTTGAGGACGAGGCCGTTCAGGCCGATTCGACGTGGTCCGGGGAGTTCGGGTCGAGGGCAGGGAACCCCAGCCCGTCCGGCGTTTGAGGACGAGGCCGTCCAGGCCGATGCCTGGGCGCGCCGAGCCCACCGCCAGGGCTGAGGCACAGGAGCCTGCACCCAGGCTGAGGCACAGGAGCCTGCCCCCGGGCTGCGGCACCGCAGGGGCGGGGGGCTACGGGGACGGCGCCGGTGCCGGGTCCGTGGCGGGGAGCCTCCGGCGGCGACGGCGCTTGAGGAGCGCCCACGGCCCCCGCGGCCCCGTGGGCATGGCGGCAGTGACCTCCGTGCCGGGCTCGGACACGGCCTCCGCCGCGGCCCGGGCCACCGGCAGGAACCCCTCGTGCCGCGAGGCGTCCGGCCGTTCCTCGTCGGCCGGCCACAGGCCGAGCGTGGCGCACACCGTGGGCAGCACCGCCATCGCGGCCGTCGCGTACCCCTCCGCGGACGGGTGGTAGTTGTCGGGCCCGAACAGCTCCCGCGGGTTCGCCTCGAACTCGGGGCCCAGCAGGTCGCCCAGCGACACCGTCCGGCCGCCCTGCTCGACCGTGCCGATGGTCTGCGCGGCGGCGAGCTGGCGCGACGCCCGCCGGGCCAGCCACCGCAGCGGCTGCTGGACCTGCTCGACGGTGCCCAGGTCGGGGCAGGTGCCGACGACGACCTCCGCGCCCGCGGTGCGCAGCCGCCGCACCGCCGAGGACAGGTGGCGCACCGACCGGGTCGGCGGCATCCGGTGCGTCACGTCGTTCGCACCGATCATGATCACGCAGACATCGGGCACCCGGGCGGGATCGGCGAGGGCGAGCACCACCTGGCGGTCCAGGTCGTCGGACTGGGCACCGGGCAGCGCCACGTTGCAGAGTTCCACCGGCCGCTCGGCCACCGCGGCGAGCCCGGAGGCCAGCAGCGCGCCCGGTGTCTGCCGGACGCGGTGCACGCCCTGGCCCGCGGCCGTGGAGTCGCCGAGCATGGTCAGGCGGAGCGGGGCCTCGCCGGGGGCGGCGCCGGCGTAGTCGTATCCGTACAGGCCGTCGGCGCGCGGGGCGTACGGCGCGTTGCCGTTGCCCACCTGGCGCTTCGCCAGCTGAACCTCGGCCAGCACCAGGCCGACGGCGGCCGCGCCCACCAGGCCGATCCCACCACCGCCGTACGCCGCGCCCGCCGCGATGCGCCGCGCCACCCTCGCCCTCGACAAGCTCGACATCCTTGGCCGCCACCTCCTCGTAGCCGTACAAACACTGCTTGCCCCGTGCACAGGGTCAGCCAATCTCAACGGCGCGTGAACGGTCCCCCAGGGCCTTAGGCTGACGGGACCATCCCTTTTAGAACGCAGCTCCGGAGACAACGGTGCAATTCCACGACTCGATGATCAGCCTCGTCGGCAACACCCCGCTGGTGAGGCTCAACAGCGTGACCGCGGGCATCCAGGCGACCGTCCTCGCGAAGGTCGAGTACTTCAACCCCGGCGGGTCCGTGAAGGACCGCATCGCCCTGCGGATGATCGAGGCCGCGGAGGAGAGCGGCGCGCTCAAGCCGGGCGGCACCATCGTCGAGCCGACCAGCGGCAACACCGGCGTCGGTCTGGCGATCGTCGCTCAGCAGAAGGGGTACAAGTGCATCTTCGTGTGCCCCGACAAGGTGAGCACCGACAAGATCAACGTGCTGCGCGCCTACGGGGCCGAGGTGGTCGTCTGCCCGACCGCCGTGGACCCGGAGCACCCCGACTCGTACTACAACGTCTCCGACCGGCTCGTGCGCGAGACGCCCGGCGCCTGGAAGCCGGACCAGTACTCCAACCCGAACAACCCGCTCTCGCACTATCACTCCACCGGCCCCGAGCTGTGGGAGCAGACGGAGGGCAGGATCACCCACTTCGTGGCGGGCGTCGGCACCGGAGGCACCATCTCCGGCACCGGCCGCTACCTGAAGGACGCCAGTGACGGCAAGGTCCAGGTCATCGGCGCCGACCCGGAGGGTTCCGTGTACTCCGGCGGCTCCGGGCGCCCGTACCTCGTCGAGGGCGTCGGCGAGGACTTCTGGCCGACGGCGTACGACCGGACCGTCGCCGACGAGATCGTCGCCGTGTCCGACAAGGACTCCTTCCAGATGACGCGCCGGCTCGCCAAGGAGGAGGGCCTGCTGGTCGGCGGCTCCTGCGGGATGGCCGTGGTCGCCGCGCTGCGGGTCGCCGAACGCCTCGGGCCCGACGACGTCGTCGTCGTGCTGCTGCCCGACAGCGGCCGCGGCTACCTCAGCAAGATCTTCAACGACGAGTGGATGGCCGACTACGGCTTCCTCGACGACTCCGGTCCGAGCGCGCGCGTCGGTGACGTGCTGAACGACAAGGCCGGCGGCTCCATCCCCTCCCTCGTCCACATGCACCCGGACGAGACCGTCGGCGAGGCCATCGAGGTGCTGCGCGAGTACGGCGTCTCGCAGATGCCGATCGTCAAGCCGGGCGCCGGCCACCCGGACGTGATGGCCGCCGAGGTCGTCGGTTCGGTCGTCGAGCGGGAGCTGCTCGACGCGCTCTTCACCCAGCGTGCCTCCCTCCAGGACCCGCTGGAGAAGCACATGTCGGCGCCGCTGCCGCAGGTCGGCTCCGGTGAGCCGGTCGGCGACCTGATGTCGGTGCTCGGCTCCGCCGACGCGGCCATCGTGCTCGTCGAGGGCAAGCCGACCGGCGTGGTCAGCCGCCAGGACCTGCTGTCCTTCCTCGCCAAGGGCGGCGCCAAGCAGTGACGCGCCGGGTGCCGACCGTCCGGTGAGGGCGGGCGGCACCCGACGGGCGGACGAGGTGTCCGTCGGTGACGGGTCCACCGGCGGCGCCGGCCGGGACTTCGCGGAAGTGGTACGAGCGTGTCACGTCCGCGCAGCACCCGCTTAACACGCGTCCGGCACATTGGTGGATGTCGGCAGGGCGGGAGCGGCTCCCCGCCCGGGCCGGCACCGAAACGGCGCCAAGGACCTCCGGAGCGGCTCCCGGACCTCCATGGACGCCACGGACGCGCAAGCCCGGCCCTGACCCGGCCCGCGTCCCTCGCGGGGACCGCCGTCGTCCCGCCCCCCGGTTACGGGGGTGCGGCGGTCCCCGCGCAACACGTCACGAGGGCCCGGCACCTGTCACAGGTGCCGGGCCCTCGCGCGTCGTGCGCGACGCCGGCCGGCGGGCCCTCGCGCCGGTGCGCTCACTCCTCCCAGTCGGAGTCCGGCCGGTCCTTGCGGCGGCCGAAGAGATGGGGGGACAGACGCGCGGCCTGGACCACGTTGACCCCGACGATGCCGCCCCAGGCGACGAGCAGGCCGGGCAGGTGCGCGACACTGCCGCCGATCGCGGACAGCGGGATCGCGAGGACGAGCGAGACGATCCCGAACCCGAAGCGCTCGCCCCAGGAGTCGGTCGACTGCGGTGAGCGCGAGCCGCGGGCCACCACCATCTGCTGTTCGGCGAGCTGGCGCCGCACCCGGCGGTCGACCGCGCCGTCGAGGCGCTGCTCGACCTTCTCCAGGAACGAGTCGACCAGCGCGGACTCGTACTCGTCACCTAGTTCCCTGCGCGCGTGCAGGGTGGCGTCGAGTTCCTTCTTCAATTCGGCGTCGCCGCGGGCTTCCCTACCGGTCATACCGCTCACGGTAGGGAGCCGGGGCCGCCGTGGCACTGGGGTTAGCCCCCCTGTTCGGGCTGTGCCGCACCCCCGTACGCGCGACCCCACCCCGTACGAGCGACCCCACCCCGTACGCGCGGCCGCGGGCCCGGGCACCAGGGCCTCGGCGCGGCAGCCGCCGTGTGTTCCGGTCAGGGCAGCAGGTGCACCCGTCCGCTGTCGAGGTCGAAGCGGGCGGCGGTGACCTCGGCCGCATCGAAGGCCGGGTCGGCCCTGATCGCGTCCCGGACCCACGAGGTGTGCGCCCGCACGGTGTGGTCGGCCCAGTCCCCGGGGACCGGCCGGGTCCGCCGTGCCGCGGGCAGGATCTCGTCCACGAGCACCCGCAGGTGTCCCGGCACGGGCGTCCCGTCGCGCAGGTGCGCGAGGGCCGCCGCGATCGCCCCGCACCGCTCGTGCCCGAGGACCAGCACCAGCGGGATGCCGAGTTCGGCCACGCCGTACTGGACGGACGCGAGCCCCGCCTCGTCCAGCACCTGTGCCGCCGTGCGTATGCAGAGCAGGTCCCCGAGCCCCTGGTCGAAGACGAGTTCGGGCGGGACGCGCGAGTCGATGCAGCCGACGACCACCGCGAAGGGCTGCTGCCCCGCGGCCAGCAGCCGCCGCCGGTCGCGGCCCTGGTGCGGATGGCGGGGCGTGCCGGCGGCGTACCGCCGGTTGCCCGCGAGGAGTTCGGCGAGGGCCGCGCGGGCGGACGCCGGGTGCGGATGCGGTGCGGCGGCGGCCGGTGCCGCCGCCGGTGCCGCGGTGAGCGCGGCGCCGGCCGCCGCGAGAAAGACCCTGCGGTTCGAGGGCATGACGCTCCCTCAGGAGGAGTGCTGACGCTCACTCACCGTAGGCACACATCCGCCTCCTCGGCTGCCCGTTTCACCGCATCCGGTGATGCGGAGGCGGACTCATCGCTCCTGGTGCGCCGGCCGGGGACCGGGGGCCGGTTCGTGCGCCGTCCGCTCCGGGAGGTGCGCCGTGTTGCGCCGCGCGACCAGCCAGTACAGGAGCGCCGGTACCGCGAGCCCCACGATCCAGGAGATGTCCGCACCGCCCAGCGGCGCCACGAACGGGCCCGTGAAGAAGCTCGTCGCGAGGAACGGCAGCTGGGCGAGCAGCCCCGCCGCGTACACCCCCAGCGCGTCCCAGCGCCACGTTCCGTAGCGGCCGTTCGGGTCCGACAGGGCGGGGATGTCGTACCGCTCCTTGGAGATCAGGTAGTAGTCGACCAGGTTGATCGCCGACCACGGGGTGAAGAAGGTCAGCAGGAACAGCAGGAAGTCCTTGAAGGAGGACAGGAAGCTGTCCTTGCCGAGCAGCGCGACCGCCGTGCCGGCCACCATGATCAGGCCGATGTACGCCGCCCGGCCGCCCCGCGACAGCACCCGCTGGCCGCGGAAGCCGCTGACGCTCGTCACCATCGACATGAAGCCGCCGTAGGTGTTGAGCACGTTGATGGTCAGCTTGCCGAGCGCGATCACGAAGTAGAAGAAGGACGCGACGAGTCCGGTGCCGCCGAGCGCGACGACGTAACCGACCTGGCTCGCCAGGAACTTCTCGCCCGCCGTGGCCGCGACCAGGACTCCGAAGGTCATGGACCACTGGGATCCGAGGGCCGAGCCGGCGAGGGTCCACCAGAAGGTGGCGCGCGCCGACGTCGTACGGGGCAGATAGCGCGAGTAGTCGGCGACGTAGGGGCCGAAGGCCAGCTGCCAGGACGCCGACAGGGACATCGCCAGCAGGAACATCGGGAGGTCGAAGCGGGCGTCCCCGAACAGGGCCCCGACGTCCACCCGGTCCAGCAGCCTGATCCCGAGGTACACGAACGCGAGGGCGCAGATCACGCTCGCGACCCGGCCGAGCGCGTGGATGACCTTGTAGCCGACCGCCGCCGTCACGGCCGTGACCACGGCGAAGACGACGATGCCGGTGGTGTCGTCGGTGTGCGTGAGTTCGCCGACGGCCTGTCCGGCCAGCACGCTGCCGCTGGCGAAGAAGCCGACGTACATCAGGACGACGAGGAGGAGCGGGATCACCGCCCCGCGCACCCCGAACTGCGCCCGGGACTGGATCATCTGCGGCAGGCCCAGCTTCGGGCCCTGCGCCGAGTGCAGCGCCATCACCGCGCCGCCCAGCAGATTGCCGAGCAGCAGGCCGACGATCGACCAGACCACGTCGCCGCCGAAGACGACGGCGAGTGCGCCGGTGACGACGGCGGTGATCTGGAGGTTGGCGCCGAGCCAGAGGGTGAACTGGGAGAACGCCGTGCCGTGGCGTTCCTCGTCGGGGACCACGTCGATGGAGCGCAGCTCCACGATGCCGCCCGCCATCACTTGGCCAGTCCGTGCTGCCGGGCGTACGTGTTCGCCACGTCCTCGGGGTCCTTCTTGTCCTTGTCCACTTGGCGGTTGAGCTCGGTGAGCTGGGCGGTGGTGAGCACGTTGCCGAGTTCGGCGAGCGCCTTGCGGACCGTGGAGTCGGCCTTGCGGTCGGCGACGAGCGGCACGATGTGCTGGCCGGGGACGAGGTTCTTGGGGTCGGACAGCACCACCCAGTCGTTGGCCTGGATGTCGGTGTCGGTGGTGAAGAGGTTCGCCACGTCGACGTCGCCCTTCTTCAGGGCGCCCTTGACCAGCGGGCCGGAGGAGTCGAGGGACTTGAACTCCTTGAACTCCACCCCGTACACGTCCTTCAGGCCGACCACGCCGACCTCGCGCTTCTTGACCTCGGGGGCGGCGCCGACGACGAGCCTGCCGTTCTGCTTCGCGAGATCGGCGAGCGTGGACAGGCCGTACTTCCGTGCGGTCTCCCGGGTGACCACGAAGGCGTCCGAGTCCTCCGCCATGCCGTACGGGAGGACCTGGAGACCGGCCGGGAGCGCCATCGCGAGGGCGTTCTGCATCTCGCCCTCCTCGGTGGCCCTGGACTTCGGGGCCAGGTAGTGGAGCAGGGCACCCTGGTACTCGGGGAGCAGATCGATGTCCCCGCCCTTGAGGGCGGGGATGAGGATCTCGCGGGTGCCGAGGTTGGGGCGGACGGTCGTCTTCACGCCCGCGGCCTCCAGGACGGCGGCGTACAGATATCCGAGAACCTGGTTCTCGGTGAAGTTGGCGGTGCCGATGGTGACGCCGCCCTTGCTGGAGCCGCTGCCGCCGCTGCCGGCGGAACCCCCGCCGTCGAGCGAGGTGATGCCGCTGCCGCAGGCGGTCAGGACGGGGACGGAGACGGCCGCGCCGGTGAGCGCGCCGAGGAGGGTGCGACGATTCATGACTGGGGTGCTCCTAGGCGGGACGGTGGCGGAACAGGACGCGCTGGAGCGCGGAGAGGGCGAGGTCGAGGACGACGGCGACCACGGCGACGAGGACCGCCCCGCCGAGGACCTGCACCAGATCGCGCTGGGCGAGGCCGTCGAAGACGTAGCGGCCGAGACCGCCGAAGGAGACGTACGCGGCGATGGTGGCCGTCGCCACGACCTGGATCAGCGCGAGCCGCAGGCCCGTCATGATCAGGGGGAGCGCGAGGGGCAGCTCGACCTGGAGGAGCACCTGGTGGCCGCGCATGCCCTGGCCGCGTGCCGCGTCCTTCACGTCCGCGTCGACGGCGTTCATGCCGGCGTAGGTGTTCGTCACGATCGACGGGACGGCGAGCGCGACGAGCGCGATGTACACCGGCCACATCGACAGGCCGCTCGCGAGGAAGACGAGGACGACCAGGCCGACCGTCGGCAGCGCGCGGCCGAAGGAGGCGAGGTTGATCGCGAGGAAGGCGCCGCGGCCGGTGTGCCCGATCAGCAGGCCGACGGGGAGCGCGATGGCGGCGGCGACGAGCGTGGCGAGCAGGGAGTACTGGAGGTGTTCGGCCAGGCGGTGGGCGATCCCGTCCGTGCCGGACCACTGGTCGCCGCTGACCAGCCAGCTGCCGAGGTTCTCGAAGAGTTCGTACATCAGGCGCGCCGCCTCGTCCAAGGGGTGAGTGCGTACTGGACCGCGACCAGCAGCGCGTCCGCGACCAGGGCCAGCAGCAGGGTCAGGACGACGCCGACGATCACCGGCGTCGGGAAGTTGCGCTGGAAGCCGTCGGTGAACAGCTGGCCGAGCCCGCCGTCGCCGATGTACGTCGCGACGGAGACCAGTGAGATCGACATGACCGTGGCGATCCGCACGCCGGCCATGATCACCGGCAGGGCCAGCGGGAGCTCGACGGTGAGCAGGGTGCGCAGCGGGCGGGTGCCCATGGCCTTCGCGGCCTCCTTCGTCCTCGCCGGGACCGAGTCGAGGCCCTCGACGGTGTTCCGCAGGAGGACGACCAGGGTGTAGATCGTCAGGCCGATGACGGTGGTGGTGCGGGTGAGCCCGCTGACCGGCAGCAGCAGGACGAAGACCGCGATCGACGGGATCGTGAAGAGCACGTTCGAGAGCCCGAGGAGGAGACCGCGCAGCGGGCGCACGCGGTGGGCGAGCACGGCCAGCGGCAGGGAGACCAGCAGTCCGAGGAGCACGGCGGTCAGCGCGGCTTCGAGGTGGGAGACGGTGAGCGAGGTCAGGTCGTCGGTGTGGTCGCCTATCCACGACCAGTCGACGGTCATGCGGCCACGTCCGCGCCGGTCGTGGCACCGGCCGCGCTGTGCGCCCGGCCCGCGTGCTCGTGGATGTCCTCGCGGGAGGTCACGCCGGTGAGCCGGCCGTCACCGTCGACGCGGGCCACCAGGCCGGCCGGGGAGGCGACCGACTCGTTGAGCGCGGACAGCAGGGAGTCGCCGTCCCTCAGCGGCCGCAGGGGCACCTCGGCGTCCTTGGACCGGGAGCGCCAGGCCAGCGGCTTGCGCGCCGCGTCGAGCACGAGGGTCCAGGGGCCGTCCTGCGGGGCCGCGGCCTGCGGGACGTCGGCGAGGGTCGTCAGGGAGAGGAGCTTCAGACCGCGCTCCGCGCCGAGGAAGTCCGCGACGAAGTCGTCCGCGGGGCGGGCGAGCAGCTCCGCGGGGGCCGCGCACTGCACCAGGTGGCCGCCGGTGCGGAAGACCGCGATCTGGTCGCCGAGCCGTACCGCCTCGTCGATGTCGTGGGTGACGAAGACGATGGTCTTGCTCAGTTCCTTCTGGAGGCGCAGCAGTTCGTCCTGGAGCTGGGTGCGCACGACCGGGTCGACGGCGCCGAAGGGCTCGTCCATGAGGAGGACCGGCGGGTCGGCGGCGAGGGCGCGGGCGACGCCGACGCGCTGCTGCTGGCCGCCGGAGAGCTGATGCGGGTACCGCTTGCCGGCGTCGGCGTTCAGGCCGACGGTCTCCAGCAGTTCGGCCGCCCTGGAGCGGGCCTTCCTGCGGCCCCAGCCCAGCAGGAGCGGCACGGTGGCGATGTTGTCGAGCACTGTGCGGTGCGGGAAGAGCCCGGACTGCTGGATGACGTAGCCGATGGAGCGGCGCAGTTCCGCGGCGTCCTGCTCCAGGACGTCCTTGCCGCCGACGCGGATGGTCCCGGAGGTCGGCTCGACCATCCGGTTGATCATCCGGAGGGTGGTCGTCTTGCCGCAACCGGAAGACCCGACGAGTACGGTCACGCCGCCTTCCGGCATCTCCAGGGAGAGGTCGTGGACTGCTGTCGTGCCATTGGGGAAGCGCTTGTGGACCGTGTCGAACTGGATCATGAGGTGTCCCTTGCCCGGTCTGTATATCGTCATGCAGAGTTCTCTGTATCTGAATAGGTTGTCAACGGTCCGGCGTTAATCGCTGGTCACCGATGACCGCCAGGCAAGATTGAATGTCCGGGTTGAGGGGAGTACGGGCGTAATGGCGTCTCGGATTGTGGACACGTCGAGTACGGCGACACCCCTGTCGGTGACCGATCTCGTGGTCCTGGACGGGCGCGGCACCGGTGTCGAGGACGTCGTGCGCCTCGCCGACGGGACCGCGCGGCCGGTGCCGGCCACCGATGCGATGAAGCGGGTCGAGGAGTCCTGGGACGCCGCCCGGCAGATCGCCGCGACCGGGCGGGTGTACGGCCGCTCCACCGGCGTCGGCGCGAACCGGAACGAGGACGTGCCCACCGAGGCGGCCGCCGACCACGGACTGCGGCTGCTGCGCAGCCACGCCGGAGCCATCGGCGAGGAGCTTCCCGCCCGCCAGGTCCGCGCCATGCTCGCCGTCCGCGCCAACCAGCTCCTCGCGGGCGGCGCCGGCCTGCGGCCCACCGTCGTCACGGCCCTGTGCGAGGCGCTGGAGAGCGGCGCGTACCCCGTGGTCAACGAATTCGGCTCGGTGGGCACGGGCGACATCGCGGCACTCGCCCAGGTCGGCCTGGCGCTGGCGGGGGAGCACCCCTGGCGCGGGCCGGGCGCCCCCGAGGCGCAGCCCCTGGACAACAACGACGCCCTCGCGCTCATCAGCAGCAACGCGCTCACCCTCGGCCAGTCCGCCCTCGCGCTGCACGAACTGCGGGCCCTGATCGAGGCCACCCAGGTGGTGGCCGCGCTGTCGCTGCTGGCCGTCGACGGGTCCCACGAGGCGTACGCGGAGCCCGTGCACGCCGCCCGCCCGCACCGGGGATCGGCCGAAGTGGCCCGGCGGATGCGGACGTTGATCGGCGCGGCGGACCGGCCCACCCCACCGCTCGGCCGCATCCAGGACCCCTACGGCTTCCGGTGCGTGCCGCAGATCCACGGCCCCGCGCACGACGCGGCGGACGCACTGGACGGCGTCCTCACGGTGGAGATCAACGCCGCCGCCGAGAACCCGCTGATCTCGCCCGAGGACATGGCCGCCTACCACCACGGCGGCTTCTACCAGGCTCAACTCGCGCTCGCCCTGGACCACTTCAGGCTGGCCGTCACCCAGGTGGCGCGGCTGTCCACCTCCCGGCTCTCCACCCTCAACGAACCGGCCTACACCCGTCTGCGTCCCTTCCTCGCCGACCCGGAGCCCGCGTCCTCCGGGGTGATGATCCTGGAGTACGCCGCCGGCGCCGCGCTCGGTGACCTGCGGGCCTTCTCCGCGCCCGCCTCGCTCGGACACGCTGTACTCTCCCGGGGCGTCGAGGAGCAGGCGAGCTTCGCCTCGCTCGCCGCCCGGCAGACACTGCGGGCGTGCGGCGCGTACCGTCTCGTCGTCGGCTGTGAACTGGTCGCCGCCGTACGGGCGCTGCGCCAGCGCGACCTGCGGCCCGAGCCGGACCTTCCGGTGGGCCGGGCGCTGGAGCTGGCCGAGTCGGTGCTCGACCCGGAGCAGGCCGACCGGCCGCTCACGGACGACGTGACGGCGGCGGCCGCGCTGCTGGACCGGTTCACGGACATCTGGAGGGGGAGCACGTCATGAGCGCGGGCAAGAGCGCGGGCAAGAGCGTGGACAGGAACACGGGCGGGAACGCGGGCATGGGCACCGGCACGGCCGCGGACGGGGACGGCGTGGGCAGGAACGCCGGAACCGTCCCGGACGCGGGGGACGACACGGACGCCGTCGTGTCCGACAGCCCCGCCGCACGGCTGCAGGCACTCTTCGAGGGGCACCGCCTCACACCGACCCAGCGGCGCATCGCGCACAGCATGGTGCGGCGCGCCGCCGACGTGCCGTTCCTGTCCAGCGTCGAGCTCGCCGAGCTCGCAGGGGTCAGCCAGCCCTCCGTGACCCGCTTCGCGGTCGCCCTCGGCTTCGATGGCTATCCGGCGCTGCGCAGGCATCTGCGCGAGGTCGCGCCCGCGGAACCGGCCGCGGACACCGCCTCGTACAACGAGTACCAGCAGGCCGTCGAGGCCGAGATCGAGAACCTGAGACACCTCGCGGAGGCGCTCGCCGACCCCCGTCCGGTGGCCAGGGCGGGCCGGCTCCTCGCGGCCTCCCGCCCGCTGCCCGTCCTCGGACTGCGGGCCGCCGCCTCCCAGGCGTACGGCTTCGCGTACTTCGCCGCCAAGGTCCACCCGGACGTACGGCTGCTGCACGAGGGCGGCACCATGCTCCACGACCGCATCGACGCCGCCGTGCGGGCCGGCGCCACGGCCCTGCTGTGCTTCGCGCTGCCCCGCCACCCGCGCGAGGTCGTCGACTCGCTGGCCTACGCGAAGCAGGCCGGGCTGACCGTCGTCACCGTCGCCGACTCCGCCTTCGCGCCGGTGGCGAAGGTGTCGGACCTCCTGCTGCCCGCCGCCGTCGGCACCGGCCTCGCCTTCGACACGGCGTGCTCCCCGATGCTGCTGGGGCGCGTCCTGCTGGAGGCCATGTGCGACGACCTGCCCGACGCGCAGGCGCGGTTGGAGGAGTTCGACGCGCGGGCCGCCGCCCGGGGCCTGTTCACCGAGTAGCCGTCGCGGCACGCCGCCCCGCTTCTCAGACTCGTCTCACCTTCCTCGGCTACCGTGCCCGCCCGACGGAGCGAACGGTGAGCTGAGGAGGCGGAGCGTGGCGCGCGGAGGTCAGGGACTGGCCCGGGTGGCCGTCGTCGTGCGGGCCGGTGCCGCACCACTGTGGTGGTGCGGGGTGTTCGCGGCCGGGATCGGGGTGCTGGTCCCCGGTCTGACCGGCCGCCGTATCGGAGTGCTGGCGGGGGCCGCGCTGTTCGTCGTGGCGGCCGCCGTGACGGCGTGCGTGCGCCGCAAGCGGTACGCGGCCCTGGTCCGCTCCGCGGCCCGCGCCGGCAAGCAGGACGTGCTCCAGGACCGTGCCGTGACGGTGCGCAACTGGCGCCGGGGCCACCGCTGGTGGCTCGTCCTGGCCTTCCTGGCCGCGCTCGGCAGCTCCTTCGCGGTGCCCGCCGCGGGCGGCATGCTGCTGGCGGGCGTGGGGACCGGGCTGTGGTTCAAGGCCGGCTGGCTCGGGCGCCGCGAGCGCGCCGGGCAGACGCTGATCTGGGTGCGGGTCGACTGGCTGGGCCGCCGCGCGGGCGCACCGGCGGGCAAGCCCGTCAAGGCCTGCCGTGCCACCGGCGTCGCGGCCGGCGACGCCGCGCCCGGAGGGGCGCGGCGCCGCTGACCACGAGGTGGCGGGTGCCGGTGACGGGATGAAGCCCCCTAGACCTCCAGCTCGGCCTCGATCCTGCGCAGTTGGTGCCGGGCCATCGCCAGGTTGGCCCGTTTGCCGTCGAGCACCAGGTACAGGAAGAGGCCGTTCCCGCCCCGCCCCTTGAGCAGCCGGATCAGGTGGTACTGGTCGGACAGCGTGATCAGGATGTCCTCGATCTCGCCCTTGAGGCCGAGGTGTTCCATGGTGCGGATCTTCGCGCGGACGACGTCGGTGTTGCCGGCCGCCGCGACATTGAGGTCGAAGCCCTTGCTGCCGCCGATCGTGCCCAGCGCCATTCCGCTGGTGTAGTCGACGAGAGCCGCTCCGGTCGCGCCCTCGATGGACGCCATAGCCTCTTTCAGCGTGGTTTCGGTGTTCGCCATGGTGGATTGCTTCCTCTCAGCCTTCCGATGTGGTCGGGGTGTTGGGTGCGGTGGTGGTGCGCGCGTTCCCCGGGCCGCGCGCCGTGCGGGTACGTGTGGTGGGGGCCCCGGACGGGGCCTTCCCGGAGGCCCTGGCCGGGCCGAGCGCTTCGCCGCGTGCGGTGGCGGCGTCCACGAGCTCCCCGATCCGGGTCCCGGAACGGCGCCCTTCCAAGTGGAGCCGGCCGACGTTGACCCGGTCCTGGGCCAGCAGCGTCAGCACGGCGGAGGTGCCCGCCGCGTACGTGGCGACATAGCCGTGCACGCCGCGGACCAGCAGCTCGCGGAAGTCGCCCTGTTCGGTCGCGTCCGTCATCCGTGCGGCGACCCCCAGCGCCGCCGCGGTGAGCGCGGCCAGCCCGTCCGGCTCCACACCGGGGGTGTCGTGGGCGAGGACGAGACCGTCCGCGCTGGCCGCGAGCGCCCCGGTCAGCTGGGGCACCCGGGCCCTCAACCGGTGGAGTTCGTCCAGGACTTCGGGCTCCGCCGCCATCAGCAGTCTCCTCTCGGCACGCTGTCGTAGCGCGCGGATCACAAGGCCTCCCCCGGGTTGGGACTCACAGGGCCTCCAGCGCGTCTCGGAGCCGTCGCAGCAGCGCGACGTCGGGATCGGCGGAGGGCTGGGTGAGCACGCCGGGCAGGGGGGACGGCTGCGGTGCGGGTACGGCCCCCACCAGTCCGGCGGCGGCCAGCCGGCGCAGGTCGACCAGGGTGTGGAAGGCCGGCCGTCCCAGCGCGGCGGAGACGTCGGCCGCGGTCCGTACGCCGTCGACCCGGCCGAGTACGGCTTCCTGGCGCAGCGGCACGGACGGCCCGGCGGGCAGCCCGGAGCGCAGCAGCGGAGCGGTGTCCGTCGCCGGGTCGGGCCAGATGCGGTGCAGCAGTTCGCGGCGGCGCACCGTCTCGCGCTCCAGCGCGGCCACGGGCACGGGGTGGACGGGGCCCAGCCAGTGCGCGGCCCCGTAGCGGAAGCGGGTCGGGGAGCTGCTCGGGCCGAGCACGAAGTACGCCGCGTCGTACAGCGCGCCGAGGTGGCACAGCTCCAGCGCGCCCTCGGCGATCCGGCCGTGGTCGACGAGGAACCGGCCGACCCGGCGGCGGGCGCCCGCCGCCGCGACGGCCTCCCGCCACGCCTCGGCGTCCAGCACTCCGCGGGCGGTCAGCAGCACGTCGAGCCCTGGGGTGGAGGGGCTCTCGGCGTGCACCACCTGGCCGTCGGCGAGGTAGAGGGTGCCGCGTTCGCGGATGAGGACGCCGGTGGCCCGTTCGTCGGCGAGGCGGCTGAGCATCGGCGAGACGCCGCCGTTGCCGCCGATGGCCGCCGCCCTGTCCCGCACGGGGAGGCGGGGCGGGGGAGGTGTTCTGACCGTCGTCATCCCAGCACCAGCCGTCCGGCCATCTCGCCGAGCCGTATCCGGGCCAGCGCGAGATTCCCGTCGGAGCGGGCCAGCCACAGGTGCAGGAACACGCTGCTGTCGAAGGTCGTCCGTACGAACCGCAGCAGGTGGTAGCTGTCGCGGTTGCTGATGATCAGGTCCTCGACCGGGGTCTCCTGCTCCGACCAGTCGGAGCCGTCCGACGGGGCGAAGGCGTGGTGTTCCGCGGCGAGCCGGGCGAGTTCGGCGGCCTCCGCCGCCGTCGTCTCGTGATCACCGCCCGGCGCGTCGCCCACGGTGCCCAGGGCCAGTCCGCTGGTCCAGTCGACCACCGCTGCACCCCGCGCACCGGGCAGTGTCATGGCTTCCAGTAGGCACTCGTCGATTCCGGGCACCGTCTCTCCCCTCCCGCCAAGGGTTCGGCCGAGTGACGCCGAAGTTACGCAACGTGTGCGTGACGGGTGAGGGATCCGGCATTTTCCTGTGGAACATGCCCGCGGTGACTAAGGTGGGTCAACTGGCCACATTCTGTGGCCGGTAAGCGTCGTCGCGCAGGGGTGGCCGGGGGCGCCCAGGAGTGCGGGGAGGCGCACGTCCCCGTGAGCGCCCCCGACGACACCCCTAGAGCCCCGTGAGGGCCGACCGTTGCGCCCCGCCGGACTCCGCGACGATCTCGTCGACGGTCTGCGGCTCGCGGACGACCGCGAAGCGCACCCCGCCCTCCGCGTCCCGGGCGAAGCCGAAGATCCCGGGACGGGCCAGGGAGTTGTACGCGTAGTGGTGGGCGAAGTAGTACGCCCCCGTGTCCAGCGCGGCCGCGTGGTCGCCCTGTTCGAGCAGCGGCAGCGCGCGCCCCTCGGCGAGCAGGTCGCCGGCGAAGCAGGCGGGGCCCGCGACGTCCTGGACGACGTCCGGGCCCGTCTTGGGCCGGCCCTTCGCGTCGTACGCGGCGATCCGCAGCGGCCACGACGCCGGCGCGTACACCGTGCGGGCCGCCACCTGGACCCCGGCGTGCGTGACCGCGACCTTCCGCCCTCCGGCGGACTTCGCGTACTCGACCCGTGCGAGCACCGTCCCGTGCTTGGCGAGCAGCGACCGCCCGAACTCGGTGACCAGGCCGTACCGTCCGTCGAACAGCCCCGGCACCGCCTCCGCCAGCAGCCGCGCGTACTGCGCGTACGTCGGTGTCGTCGCGTCGGAAGCGAAGTTGACCGGCAGCCCGCCGCCGATGTCGATCGTGTCGACCTGCCGCCGCCCGACGCGCCGGTTGATCTCCTCGGCCAGTGCGTACACCTCCGCCACGCCCTGCGCCATCAGCGACAGCGGGACGCCCTGCGAGCCGGAGTGCAGGTGCAGCCGGGTCAGCCACGGACGGCCGGCGAACGCCTCGACGAGCCAGGGGCGCGCGCCCTCGTCGCGCAGCGCGACCCCGAACTTGGAGGTCGCCGTGGCGGTGGACAGCGCCTCGATGGAACCCCCGCCGACCTGCGGGTTCACCCGGATCCCGAGAGGGGAGCGGGTGGGCGCGGACCGGACGGCCGCGTCCAGTCGGTCCAGCTCCTGCGCGTTGTCCGCGTTCACCGCGATCCCCAGGGCGAGTGCCTCGCGCAGCTCCGCCTTCGTCTTGGCGGGGGAGTCGAGGACGGTGTGCGCGGGGGGCACGCCGGCCGCGCGCGCCAGCGCGAGCTCGCCGGGGCTCGCCACCTCCGCGCCGATGCCCTCCTCGTACAGCAGTCGCAGCACGGGCACGAGCGGGGTGGCCTTCACCGCGAAGGCGTGCAGCACCGGCGTGCCGGGGGCGGTCACCGCCGCGAAGGCGGCCCGCAGGTCCGCCGCCGACGCCCGGATGCCGTGCACGTCGAGGAGCGCGACGACGGGCGTTCCCGGCCCGGTCAGGCCCTGCTCGACCGCGGCCCGGACCGCCTCGTCGCGCCGCGCGACCCGGTCGGCGTCCCCTTCGGGTGAGCCGCCACCACCCGTCCCGCGGCGTGCCGGGGTCCGCGGCGGGACGGGTCCGCCCGCGCCCGGGGCGCCCGTCCCCCCGCTGCCCGGAGCGGCCCCGTGCGCGCCGCTCCGGTCCGTCCCGTGCCCGCCCTCCGCGTGCTCCACCGGATCCCCCGTCCTGTCCCTGTCTGCACCCATACATCCCAGCCAAACATCCTCGGCTCGGCGGCGCTGGCGCACGTCGCTATTGACTAGCTCTATTCAAGAAGTCAGGATGTGAATATCCATAGCAACAGTCGCTGAACAGTCCGGACACCGGACCCGTCCGCACAGGAGGCAGCCCATGTCAGGACCCCGCCCCGTCCGAGCGCCGCGCGGTACGGAACTGAGCGCCCTGGGATGGCAGCAGGAAGCCGCCCTGCGGATGCTGCAGAACAACCTCGACCCCGAGGTCGCCGAGCACCCCGACAAGCTCGTCGTCTACGGCGGCACCGGCAAGGCCGCCCGTGACTGGCGCTCCTTCGACGCCATGGTCCGCACGCTGCAGACCCTGAAGCAGGACGAGACGATGCTCGTCCAGTCCGGCCGTCCCGTCGGCGTCATGCAGACCCACGAGTGGGCCCCGCGCGTCCTCATCGCCAACTCCAACCTGGTCGGCGACTGGGCGAACTGGGAGGAGTTCCGGCGCCTGGAGGCCCTCGGCCTCACCATGTACGGCCAGATGACGGCCGGCTCCTGGATCTACATCGGCACGCAGGGCATCCTCCAGGGCACCTACGAGACCTTCGCCGCCGTCGCCGCGAAGAAGTTCAACGGCACGCTCGCGGGCACGATCACCCTGACCGCCGGCCTCGGCGGCATGGGCGGCGCCCAGCCGCTCGCCGTGACGATGAACGACGGTGTCGCGATCTGCATCGACTGCGACCCGCGCGCGATCGAGCGCCGCATCGAGCACCGCTACCTCGACGTGAAGGCCGACTCCCTGGAGCACGCCCTCCAGCTCGCCACCGAGGCCCGCGACCAGCGCAAGCCGCTCTCCATCGGCCTGCTCGGCAACGCGGCGGAGCTGCTGCCCCGCATGCTCGCCGAGGGCGCGCCCATCGACATCGTGACCGACCAGACCTCGGCCCACGACCCGCTCGCCTACCTCCCCGTCGGCGTCGACTTCGACGACATGGCCGACGCGACCGCCAAGGACCCGGCCGGCTTCACCGCCCGCGCCCGCGAGTCGATGGCCCAGCACGTCGAGGCGATGGTCGGCTTCATGGACGCCGGCGCGGAGGTCTTCGACTACGGCAACTCGATCCGCGGCGAGGCCCAGCTCGCCGGGTACGACCGGGCGTTCGCCTTCCCCGGCTTCGTCCCCGCCTACATCCGCCCGCTCTTCTGCGAGGGCAAGGGCCCCTTCCGCTGGGCGGCCCTGTCCGGCGAGGCCTCCGACATCGCCAAGACCGACAAGGCGATCCTCG
Organism: Streptomyces krungchingensis; assembly: GCF_054729265.1. Lineage (NCBI taxonomy): Bacteria > Bacillati > Actinomycetota > Actinomycetes > Kitasatosporales > Streptomycetaceae > Streptomyces > Streptomyces krungchingensis. The sequence continues at coordinate 4,721,605 of NZ_JBPUKY010000001.1, read as the reverse complement.
ACCTCTTCCCGGAGAACGAGTCCCTGCACCGCTGGATCAAGATGGCCGGCGAGCGCGTCCACTTCCAGGGCCTGCCCGCCCGCATCTGCTGGCTCGGCTACGGCGAGCGCGACAAGGCCGGCGAGCGGTTCAACGACATGGTCGCGAGCGGCGAGCTCCAGGCACCGCTGGCCATCGGCCGCGACCACCTCGACTGCGGCTCCGTCGCCTCCCCGTACCGGGAGACGGAGGCCATGCTCGACGGCTCCGACGCGATCGCCGACTGGCCGCTGCTGAACGCCATGGTGAACGTCGCCTCCGGCGCCTCCTGGGTCTCCATCCACCACGGCGGCGGCGTCGGCATGGGCCGGTCCATCCACGCGGGCCAGGTCTCCGTCGCCGACGGCACGAAGCTGGCCGGCGAGAAGATCCGCCGGGTCCTGACGAACGACCCCGGCATGGGCGTCATCCGGCACGTCGACGCCGGTTACGACATCGCCGAGTCGGTCGCCGACGAGCGCGGCGTGCGCGTGCCGATGCGTGAGGGCGGCGAGGCGTGAGCTTCCGGAGCATGTGGGCGGAGCTGCTGCCGGTCGGCCGCAGCTCCGCCTCCGGCGGATACCGCCGGTTCGCCTGGACCGGTGCCGACGCCGACTGCCGGGCCTGGTTCAAGGACCAGGCCGAGACCCGCGGCCTGACCTACGAGCTCGACCGGAACGGCAACCAGTGGGCCTGGCTCGGCGACCCCGCCGGGCAGGACGCCGTGGTCACCGGATCACACCTGGACTCGGTCCCCGACGGAGGCGCCTTCGACGGGCCCCTCGGTGTCGTGTCCTCCTTCGCCGCGCTCGACGAACTGCGCGCGCGGGGCGTCCGGTTCACCAAGCCCGTGGCCATCGTCAACTTCGGCGACGAGGAGGGCGCCCGGTTCGGGCTCGCCTGCGTCGGCTCCCGGCTCGCGGCCGGACAGCTGACCGTCGAACAGGCCCACCGGCTCACCGACGCGGACGGCGTGACCCTGCCGCAGGCCATGGAACGCGCCGGCTACGACCCCGCCACGATCGGGCCCGACCCCGAGCGGCTCGCCCGGATCGGCGCCTTCGTCGAGCTGCACGTCGAACAGGGCCGCGCCCTCGACCTGAGCGGCGACCGGGTCGGCATCGCCAGCGCCATCTGGCCGCACGGGCGGTGGCGGTTCGACTTCCGCGGCGAGGCCAACCACGCGGGCACGACCCGGCTCGTGGACCGCCGCGACCCGATGCTGTCCTACGCCGAGACCGTGCTCGCCGCCCGGCGCGAGGCGGAACTCGCCGGTGCCGTCGCCACCTTCGGGAAGATCTCCGTCGAGCCGAACGGCGTGAACGCGATCCCCTCCCTCGTCCGCGGCTGGCTCGACTCCCGGGCCGCCGACCAGCCGACCCTCGACACCGTCGTCACCGGCGTCGAGAAGGCGGCCCGCGAGTACGCCGAGGCGCACGGCATCGAACTCGACGTCGTCCGTGAGTCGTTCACCCCCGTCGTGGAGTTCGAGCACGCGCTGCGCGACGAACTCGCGCGCATCCTGGGCAAGGAGGCGGACCTCACCGTCCCCGTTCTGGGTACGGGTGCCGGACACGACGCCGGAATCCTCTCCGGCACCGTCCCGACCGCCATGCTGTTCGTACGCAACCCCACGGGCGTCTCGCACTCCCCGGCCGAGCACGCCGCCGAGGACGACTGCGTGGCCGGGGTGACCGCACTCGCCGACGTACTCGAAGGGCTGGCCTGCAGGTGACGCAGACGTACTGGCTGGAACACGCCTGGCTCGGCACCCACGTCGAGCCGGGCGTCGCCCTGGACGTACGGGACGGCCGTGTCACCGCGGTCCGCACCGGAGCCGAGACCCCGCCGCCGGGCGCCGAGATCCTGCGCGGACTCACCCTCCCGGGACTCGCCAACGCCCACTCGCACGCCTTCCACCGGGCCCTGCGCGGCACCGTCCAGGTCGGCTCCGGGACCTTCTGGACCTGGCGCGAGGTCATGTACTCCTTCGCCGACCGGCTGACCCCGGACACCTACCGCGCGCTCGCCCGCGCGGTGTACGCGGAGATGGCGCTCGCGGGCGTCACCGCGGTCGGCGAGTTCCACTACGTGCACCACAGCCCCGGCGGCACCCCGTACGCCGACCCGAACGCGATGGGCGAAGCGCTGATCGAGGCCGCGCGGGAGGCCGGGATCCGCATCACCCTCCTCGACACGGCCTACCTCTCCTCCGGATTCGGACAGCCGCCCAACGCGCACCAGCGGCGCTTCTCGGACGGCACGGCCGACGCCTGGGCGCAGCGCGCCTCACTGCTCAAGGACCGGGAGCACGCACGGATCGGTGCCGCCGTCCACTCCGTACGGGCCGTGCCCGCGGACCAGCTGTCGACCGTGGCGCGCTGGGCCGAGGACCGGCGGGCCCCGCTGCACGTCCACCTGTCCGAGCAGACGGCGGAGAACGAGGCCTGCCGGCAGGCGCACGGCTGCACGCCCACGCGGCTCCTCGCCGACCACGGCGTCCTCGGACCGCGCACGACCGGCGTCCACAACACGCACCTCACGGACGAGGACATCGCCCTGATCGGCGGTTCCGGCACCGGCACCTGCATGTGCCCGACCACCGAACGCGACCTGGCGGACGGCATCGGTCCGGCCGTCGCCCTCCAGCGGGCCGGCTCGCCCCTGTCCCTGGGCTCCGACAGCCACGCCGTCATCGACCTGCTCGAAGAGGCCCGCGCGATGGAGCTGAACGAGCGCCTGCGCACCCGGACCCGCGGTCACTGGACGGCGGCCGCCCTGCTGCGCGCCGCCTCCGCCGACGGCCACGCGGCCCTCGGCTGGGACGACGCCGGCGTCCTCGAAGCGGGCGCGCCCGCCGACTTCACCACGATCGCCCTCGACACGGTCAGAACGGCGGGACCCCTGCCGCGCCTCGGCGCCGAGACGGCCGTGTTCGCCGCGACGGGGGCCGACGTACGCCATACGGTCGTGGCCGGCCGGCACGTCGTACGGGACGGGGTGCACACGCTCGTGCCGGACGTGCCGACCGCGCTCGCGGACGCCGTCGAAGCCCTGCGCGCCTGATGCCCACCCGCAGTCCCGCCACCCCTGAGGACGCCATGAGCAGCACCACCGTCATCACGAACATCGCAAGCCTGGTCACCAACGACCCCTCCCTCGGTGACGGGTCGCCTCTGGGCCTGATCCGGGACGCGGCCGTCGTCATCGACGGCGACCGCATCGCGTGGACCGGCGCGTCGGGCGAGGCGCCCGCCGCCGACAACCGGGTCGACGCCGGGGGCCGGGCCGTGATCCCCGGCTTCGTCGACTCCCACTCGCACCTCGTCTTCGCGGGCGACCGCACCGAGGAGTTCAACGCCCGTATGTCGGGCCGCGGTTACACGGCGGGCGGCATCCGCACCACCGTCGCAGCGACCCGCGCCGCGGACGACGCGGCTCTGGAGCGCAACCTCACGCACCACCTGGCCGAGGCCCTGCGCCAGGGCACGACCACGTTCGAGACGAAGTCGGGCTACGGCCTGACCGTCGAGGACGAGGCGCGGGCCCTGCGCATCGCGGCGGCGCACACCGACGAGGTCACCTATCTCGGCGCCCACATCGTCCCGCCGGACCACGCGGACGATCCGGCCGGGTACGTGGCCCTGGTCACCGGCGAGATGCTCGACGCCTGCGCCCCGTACGCCCGTTGGATCGACGTGTTCTGCGAGAAGGGCGCCTTCGACGGCGACCAGGCGCGCGCGATCCTCACGGCGGGCAAGGCGAAGGGCCTGCACCCGCGCGTCCACGCCAACCAGCTCTCCTACGGCCCCGGCGTCCAGCTCGCCGTGGAACTGGACGCGGCGAGCGCGGACCACTGCACGCATCTGACGGACGCCGACGTGGACGCCCTGGCCAACAGCCGGACCGTGGCCACGCTGCTGCCGGGCGCCGAGTTCTCCACCCGCGCCGAATGGCCCGACGCCCGCCGCATCCTGGACGCGGGCGTCACCGTCGCCCTGTCCACGGACTGCAACCCGGGCTCGTCCTTCACGTCGTCCGTGCCCTTCTGCATCGCCCTGGCCGTGCGCGACATGCGGATGACCCCGGACGAGGCGCTCTGGTCGGCGACGGCGGGCGGGGCGGCGGCCCTGCGCCGTGACGACGTCGGCCGCCTCACCCCGGGCGCCTTCGCCGACCTGGCCCTGCTCGACGCCCCGAGCCATGTGCACCTGGCCTACCGGCCGGGCGTCCCGCTGGTGTCGCGCGTGTGGCGGCGCGGGGTCCCGGTCACGTAGCCGTCGCCCCGGCGCGCCAGCGCTGGTCGTCGCCTCCCTCGGCGGTGAACAGCGCGAGGCCGTAGCCGTCCGGGGTGACCGCGTGGTCCGGAGCGATGGCGGGCCGGATCACGCCGTCGCCGTCCACGGTGAAGCGCAGGTTCTGGCCGTGGGAGCCGTAGACCGAGTCGCACTCCCAGATGCCGACGCCCCGGTCGGTGTCGCCGCGGCTGTCGAGGCAGTAGTCCGGGTCGGCGTACGACTGGAGGACGTCGCGGTCGGTGTCGACGCGCCACATCTGGGTGGGCGACGAGGTGCAGCGGGCCGTGATCACGTCCGTGCCGCGGTCCAGGTCGCCGTCGCGGATGTCCAGGCACCGGCCGGAGCCGACGTTCACCACCTGGGCGAAGGTGCCGTCCGGCGGACTGAAGGCGCTGCGCGACGGCGACGGCTTCGGCGTCTTCGCGGGCGTCTTCGACGGCTTCGCGGTCGGCGAGGGCGTCTGCGGCCTGCCGGGGCGCCGGGAGGTGGCGGACGGGGACGGCGACGCGGACGCGGAGACCGTCGCGGTGACCGTCACGGGAGGCGGCGCCTCGGGGGTGCGGACCGTTCCGGCGGTGGGCGCGGGGTCCGAGCCGCCGGACGTGAGCAGGAACAGCAGCAGCGGCGCCGCCGCGACCCCGAGCGCGGCGGAGACCAGCACGAGGCGGCGTGCGGGCAGTCCGGACCGGCCGCCCCGCGCGGCGGGCGCCGTCCGGGGCTCGCCGTCGAGGCCTCCCACGAGAGCGGCACCTCCCCACGGCAGCAGCCCCTCCGCCAGGGCCTCGCGCGGGGTGTCCCGCAGGGCGCCCAACTCCTCGTACGCGGCGGCGCAGTGCCCGCAGTGCGCCATGTGGGCGTGCAGGTCGGCGCTGTAGCGGGGGCTCTCGGGGTGTGCGGCCTCCTCGATCAGCCGCCGGAAGTCCTGGCAGCGCGGGTTGCCGGAGCGGGCGAGGCGGGTCTTCAGGCAGGCCTGGCGCAGGGCCTGGAAGGCCGGCCCGCGCCCGTAGGTCACGTCCTGCGGGGTGATGCCGAGGAGCGTCGCGGTCCGCTCGTCGGGCTCTTCGTCGACGACGCCGTACCAGACGAGGCCCTGGACGCGGGTCGGCAGCGACTCGAAGGCGTCGAGCATCGACGGGACCGGGCCGTCGGGGCCGCCGGCTTGCAGGAGCCGTCCGAGCAGGTCGGGGTCGAGGCGGCTCGCGCGCTCTCCGGTGGCCCAGGAGGCGGCCACCTGTCCCACGAGGAGCAGGAGTTGATGGCGCCACGGTCCGCGCGGGTCGCTGCCGAGCGCGGTGTCGCGGGCGGCGAGCGCGAAGGCCTGCGCGGTCAGTTGGCGAGCGGCGGCCTCGCCCGCTGTGCACATGCGGGCGTAGGCGTGGACCGCGGGCCGGTGGCGCAGACGCAGTTCGCGCAGCGCCGGGTACGCGGTCGGGGTGTCGGCGCGCAGCAGTTCGGTGAGCTGCGCGTCGGAGGCGGTGGCGAACATGCCCTCGCCCCCGGCCTCGTCCCCGGTGTCCTCAGCGTCGGTCCGGCCGGCCCCAGCCATTCCCGTGCCTCCTCGCATCCCCTCGGCCCGCCCGCCGGAGCCCTGACCTACCGGCGGGTATGGGGGGCCCATAGTGGTGGAGGTGATCCGGCCGGAAAAGGGGTTTCCGAGGGTAACTCGGCTTGATGCCAAGCCGTGACCGCGACGGTCGCCGGCGGCGGGCACGTCGGCCTCGCGGCGGGCGGGCCCGGAACCGGCTGTGTCCGGTACCCGAGCGATCGGGTACCGGACACAGCCGGTCGGCCGGACGCCGCTCGGCCGGACGCCGCTCGGCCGGACGCCGCTCGGCCGGACGCCGACCGGTGGGACGCGGTCGGCCCGGCGAGGGCGAGGAGGTCATTCCTCGACGGTCAGCCCCTTGCGCAGCCGCACCAGCGTGCGGGACAGCAGCCGGGAGACGTGCATCTGGGAGATGCCGAGTTCGTCGCCGATCTCGGACTGGGTCATGTTGGCGACGAAGCGCAGCGAGAGGATCTTCCGGTCGCGCGGCGGGAGTTCGGCGATCAGGGGCTTCAGGGACTCGACGTACTCGATGCCTTCGAGGCCGTGGTCCTCATAGCCGATGCGGTCCGCGAGCGCGCCCTCGGAGTCGTCCTCCTCGGGCTGGGCGTCCAGCGAACTGGCCGTGTACGCGTTCGAGGCGGCCATGCCCTCGACGACCTCGTCGTTGCTGATGCCGAGGCGCCCGGCGAGTTCACCCACGGTCGGGGCGCGGTCCAGCTGCTGGGCGAGTTCGTCGCCCGCCTTGGCGAGGTCCAGGCGGAGTTCCTGCAGCCTGCGCGGCACCCGCACGGACCACGACGTGTCCCGGAAGAAACGCTTGATCTCGCCGATGATCGTCGGCATGGCGAAGGTGGGGAACTCGACGCCGCGGCTCAGCTCGAAGCGGTCGATCGCCTTGATCAGGCCGATGGTGCCGACCTGGATGATGTCCTCCATCGGCTCGCTGCGCGAGCGGAAGCGGGAGGCGGCGAACTTCACCAGTGCGAGGTTGAGTTCGACGAGCGTGTTGCGTACGTAGGCGTGCTCGTGGGTGCCCTCTTCGAGGGACTCGAGCCGCTGGAAGAGCGTCTTGGACAGAGCCCGTGCGTCCACCGGCCCCACCTCGTCGTACGGGGGGATCTCAGGAAGTCCGGCGAGGGCGTCGAAACCGTCGAACTCGTGGGTTTCGGCGGCCGAATCGGGGCCACCGGTCCTTTCGAGGCGCTCCGGAAGGTCCAGAGAGGGTGTCGACGTCGCCGTCTGGGTCTGCGATGCGTCGAGCCGGGGTGACATGATGTCCTCCATCGTTCTCGGCATATGGCCGCCGAAGCCAATACGTGCACTGCGGTGTGCGGCGCCTCCAAAGCCGGCCGTGTCGAATACGTGTCTCTACTAGCCCTACCCGCTTTCACAAGGTCACCGCAAGTATGATTCGCGGCGAAATGTCCATTTTCGGGGGGTTGTTCGGGTGTCGGGGGTCGTAGGGAAGGCGTAGTGTTCGAGTGCAGATTTCAGCAGTCACGACACTCGGGAGAGAGACGGCATGGACCGCGGGACGGTCGGCAGCGCACAGTCGGGCCGGCTTCTTGTCGAGGTGCGGGAAGAGGGCTCAAGTGCCGTCGTGACTCCCGCGGGTGAGTTGGATCACCACACGGCCGAATTGTTGCGTGAGCCACTCGAGAAGTGCCTCGAAAAGGGGTACTCACGGTTGGTCGTCGACTGCTCACGCCTTGAGTTCTGTGATTCGACCGGACTCAATGTGCTGCTCGGTGCCCGGCTGAAGGCCGAGGCCGCGGGCGGTGGGGTTCATCTGGCGGCGATGCAGCCCGTGGTCGCCCGGGTCTTCGAGATCACCGGGGCCGAGGCCGTCTTCACCGTCCACGAGACGCTCGAAGCCGCCCTCGCCGGCTGATCGCCCTGTTCCACAGGCCCTCCCGCCCCGAGGTTGTGCCCCAGTTGCCCCTGAGTGACCGATGCGTTACCCGCGTCACACGTTCCGTGCCGAATAAGTGGGTGTTCGGACGGTTCGGTCGGGCAGGAGACATCCTGAACGTGTCGGCAGCACATGTGCCGGCGGCGGGAGCGGAGCGGCGGTGCACACGCCGCCGGTCCGCACGTTTGATCCACAAGTTCGATCCGCACGTACTGAGACCTGAAACGTACCGAGTCTTGAATTGTGAACCGGTGAATCGGTGAGGTGAAGCGCTGATGAGCACCACCCGGCCTTACCCGCCGGGCGACCGCGGCCCGGAGTCGGGCGACGGCGGCGCTTCCGGGGCGTCCGTGGGCGGCTTGGCGCCCGGAGACGGCGCGCCCCCGGTCGTCGCGGCCGTCCCCTCCGCCGACCGCCAGGCCCGCAGGCTGAACTTCGACGGCGCGAGCGGCGTGGTGCCGCTCGCCCGCGACTTCGCCCGCCAGGCGCTGTACGCGTGGGGCTGGCTGCCCGCCTCGGGCGCCGACCGGCGGGCCGCCGCCGAGGACGTCCTGCTGGTCGTCTCCGAACTCGTCACCAACGCCTGCCTGCACGCCGAGGGTCCGGACGAACTCAGGATCAGCTGCGACAACAAGGTGCTGCGCATCGAGGTCTCCGACCGGGGCGACGGCCAGCCCGCGCCGCGCACCCCGCACCGCGCCGGGCGTCCCGGCGGCCACGGCATGTTCATCGTGCAGCGGCTGTGCCTCGACTGGGGGGTCGTGCGGACCCCGGATGTCGCGGGCAAGACCGTGTGGGCGGAGCTCGGGGCCCCCGCGTAGCCGCCGCACGGTCCTCGTGCGGCGCGCGCCCGGCGTGCGCACACCCGCCGCTTCGCGCCCCGTCCGGCACGCGCGCACCCGCCGCCCGCGGTGCGCCGCACCCGCCGCCCCGTGCCCGTCCCGCCCCGGCAACTGGGGTTACCGGCGGTTCGAACCCTTCTTCGTACGTCGTCGCATGCGCGCCGGATCTCCTCAGATCCGGCGCGCACTTTGTCTTCCCTCCGCAAGACCCCGGGCGTACTTTGAGCGCCCGATCTGATGTGCCGTCAGTAAATCTCGGCGACGGAGGGACTTCGAGGTGTCGTACCGGACGTACCAGAAACGAACCGCCGCGCTCGCGTCCGCCGCGGCCCTGGCCGGCTCGGCGGTGCTGATGGCCGCCCCCGCAGCCCAGGCCGCCGTGGTGAACGTCAACTACCAGTGCAAGACGCCGATCGGCGACAAGAGCGCCGTCTCGCCCATCGACATCAAGAGCGTCAAGAGCGGCAGCGGCTACAAGCTCACGATGTCCTGGCAGAAGGGCGTCTCCTCCAGCCCGGTGGAGCTGGGCAAGGGCGCGATGAGCCCGAGCGCCGTCATCAAGGTGGGCGGCGCGGACAGCGGGACGGTGGCGGTGAGCGGGCCCGCCAACGCGGCGGCGATCCCCGCCAACACCCCCATAAAGATCAGCGACTTGAGCGGCACGTACACGCCGAAGAAGTCCGGCAAGGTCACCTTCACCGCGGGCGTGCTCACCATCAAGGCCCTCGGCACGACCACCACGTGCACCCCCTCGAACGACCCCAAGCCCTCCCTGACCCTCGACGTCACGGCCGCCGGCGGCTCCGGCTCGTCGGGTTCGAGCCAGAGCCAGGCCGGTTCGGACTCCGGCGGCGAGCTCCCGCAGACCGGCCCGGAGGACTCGGCGATCGCCCTCGGCACCCTCGGCGGCACCGTGCTGCTCGCGGGCGCGGCCGGCGTCCTGTGGCTCACGCGCAGGCATCAGGCGGTACGCCGCTGACGCCTCGCACGCCCGAAGCCCCAGGGAGCCGCCGATGCCGTACGCACTCTTCGCCGCCCGTGCGCTGGGCCTGACCCTGGCGCTGTCGGTCGCGGCACCCGCGACCGCGGCCCTCGGGGCCGACGGCTGGTCCGTGGTGCCGTCCACGAGCACGGCGGACCGGGCCGGCGCCCGCCCCTACGTCTACGCGGAGGGAGCCGCCGGCGCGGTGCTCCAGGACTCCGTGTCCGTGCTGAACCCGGGCCCGGAGCCGCTCACCGTCCGGCTGCGCGGCGCGGACGCCGACAACACCGCGGACGGCGCCTTCACCGTGCGGAGCAGGTCGTCGGACACCGGCGCGTGGATCGGCTTCGCACGGGAGACCGGGACCGGCGACCGCGCCGCCGGCGACCACGCCGACGCGGGCCGGCGGGTCGGGGTGCGCACGGTCGAGGTGCGGGTCCCGGCCCGCACCCGCGCCGACGTGCCGTTCACCGTGAGCGTCCCTGCGGGGGCCACGCCCGGCGACCACCCCGGCGCGATCGTCGCGAGCGCCGGCGGACGGTCCTCGGCGGTCCGGGTCCACCTGCGCGTCGGCGGACCGACGCTGTCGGCGCTCACCGTCGAGCACGTCACCGTGCGCCACGACCGGATCTCGTACCAGCTGGTCAACCGCGGCACCACGGTCCTCGCCCCGAGGCTGGCGGTCCACGCCGAAGGCGTCCTCGGCGCGCTCCTCGACCGTGCTCCGCGCGCCCTGCCCGTCGAGCTCCTGCCGGGCCGCCGCGTCACGCTCAGCGAGCCGTGGCACGACCCGCCGGCCCTGGACTCGGTCGACGTCCGGCTGACCGTGACGGCCGCGGGCGGCGCACACGACTCCTCGGCCACGTCGGTGCGCTTCGTGCCGTGGGGCCCGGTGGCCGGGGTGGCGGGCGCCCTCGCGGCGGTGGGCGCCCTCGTCGTCGTACGGCGCCGCACCCGTCGCGGGACGGGCCGCGGCGCGGCGGGTGAAGAGCCGTGTGCGGAAGTCGAACTGACGGGAGCGGTGTCGTGAGCGTCAAGGTGCGGATGGCGGCGCTGGGCGCGGCGCTCGCGCTCGTCCTGGTCCCGACGGTGGGAACGGCGGCCGTGGCCGCCGACGGGAAGCCGGCCGTGCGGCTGTCCGCCTCGCAGGCGGGCACCGGCGGTTCGATCACCGTGACCGGCAGCGGATGGCGCCCCAGGGCGCTGCTGATGATGCTGATCTGCGGTCAGTCCGTGCCGTCCCGAGGGGTGATCGGCGGCACCAACTCCTGCGCCAACGCCGACGGCCGGGCCGTCACCACCGACGCGAAGGGCGGCTTCAGCAAGCGGCTGCCGGTCGCCGAGCCGCCGAAACCGTGCCCGTGCGTGGTGCACGTCGCCACCGTCACCGGCGAGAAGGCCGAGGCGGACGCGATCTTCATGGTGGCCGGGCACTCGGTCGAGCCGTTGCCGAAGGAGGAGAGCGGCGGACGCCTGTCGGTGCTCACGGACACCCGGCTCGACGGGTCCGACGGCCTGCTCACCTGGTTCGGCTCACCGCCCTCCCGCACCCTCGTCTTCACCGTCGGCAACGTCGGCACCGCCCCCGTGGAGAACCCCCTCTTCCAGGTCGGCACCTCCCACGGCGTGTTCGCGCCGCAGTGGGAGGAGCAGCAGTGGCGCGGCACGATCGCGCCCGGCCGGAAGGCACAGATCAAGCTCCCGGTCGAACTGTCGGCCGGGGCGCACGGCGACTACAGCGTCTCGCTCAAGTACGGCGGCAAGGTGCTCGCCGAGCAGCCCTGGGGCGTGGGCCGCCCCTGGGGCGTGACCGTCTTCTGGATCCTGCTCTGCCTGGTCGTCCCGGCCGCCGTGTTCCGCGCCGGGATGGCCGTGGTGGACCGGGCACGGCCGCGCAGGTCGACCGGGCGGGCCCGCCGCCGGGTCCCGGGGCTTCCCGGACTCGCCCTGCGCCTGCCGCGGCCGGCCCTGTCCCCGGCCTCCGACGACACGGCCCCCGGGCGGCCGGTGACACCGAAGACCCGGAAGGCACCGAAGCGGCGCACGCCTTCGACGGCGTCCTCGAACTCCACGAACCCGACCCTGCCGTGGTTCACCCCGGACAACGGTCCGGAAACCGCGGCGAACGGTCAGCTCTCCGCACCGCAGGACGACAGCCCGACGACTCGGACGAGTCAGACGAGGAAGGGACATACGTGAGCGAGCAACGGAGAGTGGCACCGGGACCGGGGCGGAGAGTGAGCGCGGCCGGGGTCGCGCTGATGCTCGGCGGCGCGGGGATCCTGCTGGGTGTCGCCGCGGCCCCGGCACAGGCCGCCGAGGTGTCGTACAAGACCGAGTGCATCCCGCCCTCGATCTCCGGACTGCCCCCGGTCGAGGGCACCACGAAGGTCGAGGTCACCGCGCCCGCCGAGGCGAAGGTCGGCGACGAGGTCACCATCACCTGGAAGTTCGTCCAGGCGGCCTCCAAGAACCCCGATGTCCTCGACCTCGACAAGGACACGGTCAAGCCGACCGGCACGCTGAAGGCGGCCGGCGCGCAGACCGCCGACATCGCGATGGAGGGGCCGCGGTCCAACCCGGCGATCCCCAAGAACAGCGACATGAAGCTGTCCGACATGACCGGCAAGCTGAAACTCACGGCGGCCGGAGACGTCACGCTGACCCCGGACGCGTACAACATCAACGTCAGCAAGCCGCTGTCCACCGACACGAAGTGCACGCCGAAGGAGACGGTGAAACCGGCGGCGACCATCAAGGTGACGGGAAGCGGGGGAGACACGGGCGGCACGACGGGCGGTCTGCCCACGGTGACGCCGACCCTCCCGACCGGGCTGCCCACACTGCCCACCGGCTCGGCAACCCCGTCCCCGAGCGCCAGTGAGAGCGACGGCAGCGACACCGGCGGTTCCACCACCGGCGGGGACGGCGGCGGTCAGTCGGACTTCACGGGCAAGGAGGTCTCCGTCCCCTACGCGTGCAAGACGCCCATCGGAGACAAGAACGCCACCTCCCCCGTGCAGATCAACGCCAAGAAGGACGGCGGGAGTTTCGACCTCACCGTGCAGTTCAAGAAGTCCGTGATGGACAGCCCCGCCGACATCCCCGCCGACTCGGTCAAGCCGTCGATGGAGGTGGTCCTGGGCGGGTCGGACAAGGGCACCGTGCACGTCGAGGGGCCCACCAACGCCGAGGCGATCAAGTCGGGCGACCCGATCGAGATCCCCGACCTCACCGGCACCTACAAGCCGGGGGCGAGCGGCAGTTCCACGCTCTCCCCGGGCGTGCTGACGGTGAAGGCCCTCGGTACGACGACGACCTGCACCCCGACGAAGTCCGAGGTGTCCCTGACGCTGGACACCACGGAGCAGGCGAGCGGGGCCTCGGGCGGCGGGTCCGCCGCCTCGGGCTCCGGCGGCACGGCGTCCGGCGGGGGTCTCGCGGAGACCGGCTCCGACAGCCACGGGGCGCTCAAGGCCCTCGGCCTGGTCGCCGGGACGGTCGTCCTGCTGGGCGGAGCGGTCTTCACGTTCCTGCCGGGACGCAGGGCGGGCGGCTGACGGACCGTCGTCGCGGAGCAGCGGTCCTGCGGCAGGGCCGCAACGCCGAAGGGCCGTCGCACCGGTCGGTGCGACGGCCCTTCGGCGCGTGGGGGCGGGGTTCCGTCAGTGGACGTCGCCCATGAGCTCCTTGACCCGCTTGCGGTACATCCAGACGGCGACACCGGCGGCCACGGCGAGCGCGGCCTGCAGGGCGACGATGCCCGTCTTGTTGAGGTCGACGCCGGCGATGGAGAGCAGACCGGTCGTGGCGTCACCGGCGGTGACGGCCAGGAACCAGACACCCATCATCTGGGAGGCGTACTTCGCGGGCGCCATCTTCGTGGTGACGGAGAGGCCGACCGGGGAGACGGTCAGCTCACCGACGGTCTGCACGAAGTAGATCGCGACCAGCCACATGGCGGCGGCCTTGTGACCGCCGTCGGCGATCGCCAGCGGCGCCAGGAAGAGGAAGAACGACGCACCGATCAGGATCAGACCAGAGGCGAACTTCACCGCCGTGCTCGGCTCCTTGCCGCGGCGGTTCAGCGCCAGCCACAGCCAGGCGAAGACCGGAGCCAGCGCCATGATCAGGACCGGGTTCACGGACTGGTACCAGGAGACCGGGAAGTCCCAGCCGAAGACGCTGTTCTTCGCCGACGAGTCGGCGAAGATCGACAGGGTCGAGCCGCCCTGGTCGTAGATCATCCAGAAGACGGCCGCGGCGACGAAGAACCAGATGTACGCGGACATCTTCGACTGCTCGACACGGTCGAGGCTCTTGTCGCGCTTGATGCGCGCGATGACCAGGACCGGGATGAGCAGACCGGCGATGGTGATCGGGACCAGCAGCCAGTTCAGCGTGTAGTGGCCGGAGAAACCGACGATCGCGTAGAAGACCACGGCGACACCGGCCCACAGCGCGGCCTTGCGCAGGGTCGCGGCCTTCTCCTCGGCGGACAGCGGCGTGGGGACCTCGCTGGAGCGCTCGCTCAGGTGACGGCCGCCGAGCAGGTACTGGACGAGGCCGAGGGCCATGCCGAGCGCGGCGAGGGCGAAGCCCAGGTGCCAGTTCACGTTCTCGCCGATGGTGCCGATGACCAGCGGAGCGGCGAACGCACCGACGTTGATGCCGATGTAGAAGAGGGTGAAGCCACCGTCGCGGCGCGGGTCGTCCGGGCCGTCGTAGAGGTGACCGACCATCGTGGAGATGTTGGCCTTCAGCAGACCGGAACCGATCGCCACCAGGCCGAGCCCGGCGTAGAAGGTGCCGGCCGTCGGCAGCGCCAGCGTCAGGTGACCCAGCATGATGATGCCGCCCGCGAGGGCGACGGTCTTGCGGGGGCCGAGGACGCGGTCCGCGAACCAGCCGCCCGGGAGCGCGAGCAGGTACACGAGCGACAGGTACACCGAGTAGATCGCGGTCGCGGTGGCCGCGCTCAGGTGCAGGCCGCCCGGCGCGACCAGGTACAGCGGGAGAAGAGCCCTCATGCCGTAGTAGGAGAAACGCTCCCACATCTCGGTCATGAAGAGAGTGGCCAGTCCGCGGGGGTGGCCGAAGAAGGTCTTCTCGGAACCGGGGGTGCCCGGGCGGACCGAGTCCTTCGTCAGGCTGGACGCCATGGTCGTTCCTTGCTGGTCGGGACGCGCGGCATGAGCGTTGCGCGCCCGGTGGGGGGCGGCCGGCACCGGCGGAGCACGTCCTCCACCCCCACGCCCAGGGGGAGTCCACTCCGGATTGCGAAGCGGCGGACGGCGACCACCGGGATCCACGCCCTTCACGCAACGGCGCGTTCGGGCCCGGCCACAGGTCATTCCTTTCAAGGCTGGCAAACACCAGCCCGCACACAAAAGAGACCTTCAGCGTGAATCTCTCGCCAAAGGTCCCCGTGTGGTGCTACAGGCGTTCTGGTCACCATACGACATGTCAATGCCGCATATGGAAGGACTTGAGAGATGGATCACAGGTGAACGTGGAACCACGGACACTCATTCGAAGGTGGTCACCAGGATCGCATCCCACAGCCACAGGTAAGAATCTCCCTGGTGGAGGGTGTGAATGACGAAGGCCGATCACCACACGGCTGTCGTCCGCGGCGGACTACCATCACCCCATGACCCGTGTACTGCTCGCCGAGGACGACGCGTCCATCTCGGAGCCGCTGGCCCGCGCCCTGCGCCGGGAGGGTTACGAGGTCGAAGTGCGCGAGGACGGACCCACCGCGCTGGACGCCGGAATGCAGGGCGGCGTCGACCTGGTCGTGCTCGACCTCGGGCTGCCCGGCATGGACGGCCTGGAGGTGGCGCGCAGGCTGCGTGCCGAGGGGCACACCGTCCCGATCCTGATCCTGACCGCGCGTGCCGACGAGGTCGACACGGTCGTCGGTCTCGACGCGGGCGCCGACGACTACGTCACCAAGCCGTTCCGGCTCGCCGAACTCCTCGCCCGGGTACGGGCGCTGCTGCGGCGCGGTGCGGCCGAGCCCCAGCAGCCGCCCGCCACGCACGGCGTGCGCATCGACGTCGAGTCGCACCGCGCCTGGATGGGGGACGAGGAACTCCAGCTCACGGCGAAGGAGTTCGACCTCCTGCGGGTGCTGGTGCGGGACGCCGGACGGGTCGTCACCCGCGACCAGCTCATGCGCGAGGTCTGGGACACCACCTGGTGGTCCTCCACCAAGACGCTCGACATGCACATCTCCTGGCTGCGCAAGAAGCTCGGCGACGACGCGGCGAACCCCCGCTACATCGCGACGGTGCGAGGCGTCGGCTTCCGCTTCGAGAAGAGCTGACGGCTCCCCGGCCCGGGCCGGCGGCGTCGTGTCGCCCGGGCCGGCACGGCGCCGGGGCACACTGGACCACGTACAGCCACCTGCCCGGAGGGCCCCGTGCGTCGCCGTCTCATCCAGTCCACGCTCGCCGTCGTGCTCGTCGTGATCGCCGTCTTCGGCGTGTCCCTCGTGATCGTCGAGACCCGCACCATCAGCAACAGCGCCCAGGAGCGCGTGGACTCCGAGGCGCTGCGCCTGGCCAGCATCGTGGACAGCCGCATCCTCGGCGACGAGAAGATCACCGGGGAGACCTTCAAGGACCAGGTCACGGACGAGCGGTACGCCGTGATCGAGATCCCCGGCCGCGCCCCCATCGAGGTCGGCACCAAGCCGACCGGCGACATCATCCACTACACCGCCCGGGGCGAGGAGGGCGAGACGGTCACCGTCCAGGAGCCGCGCTCGTCCGTCACCAGGGAGGTCGGCCGGACGCTCCTGATCATCGGCGCGGTGGCGCTGCTGGCGATCGTCGCCGCGGTGCTGCTGGCCGTGCGGCAGGCCAACCGGCTCGCCTCGCCGCTCACCGACCTCGCCGAGACCGCGGAACGGCTCGGTTCGGGCGACCCGCGCCCCCGCCACAAGCGGTACGGCGTCCCCGAGCTGGACCGGGTCGCCGACGTGCTGGACGGCAGCGCGGAGCGCATCGCACGGATGCTGACCGCCGAGCGCCGCCTCGCCGCCGACGCCTCCCACCAGCTCCGTACGCCGCTCACGGCGCTGTCCATGCGGCTGGAGGAGATCACCGTCACCGACGACCCCGACACGGTGAAGGAGGAGGCGACGATCGCGCTGGCGCAGGTCGAGCGCCTCACGGACGTGGTGGAGCGGCTCCTCACCAACGCCCGCGACCCGCGTACCGGCTCCGCCGTCTCCTTCGACCTGGACGAGGTCATCAAGCAGCAGCTGGAGGAGTGGCGCCCGGCCTACCGCAGCGCGGGCCGCGCCATCGTCAGCTCGGGCAAGCGGCATCTGCGGGCGGTGGGCACGCCGGGGGCGGTCGCGCAGGTCCTGGCGGCGCTGATCGAGAACTCGCTCATGCACGGCGGCGGCACCGTCGCGCTGCGGACACGGGTGACCGGCAACCAGGCCGTCATCGAGGTCACCGACGAGGGACCCGGCGTCCCCGCCGACCTGGGCGCCCGCATCTTCGAGCGCACGATCAGCGGGCGCAACTCCACGGGCATCGGTCTCGCCGTCGCCCGGGACCTCGCGGAGGCGGACGGCGGACGTCTGGAGATGCTCCAGGCGCAGCCCCCGGTCTTCGGCCTGTTCCTGTCCCGCACCCCGCTGAAGCGCCCCTCGCTCGACGAACCGGACCAGACGGTCCGCTGACCTGCCCGTGCCGGCGGGGTCAGATGTCGGCGCGTGCCCGCGTCCGCGCCGGCTGCGCGTCGAGGATCGCCTCCGCGCTGGCCACGGTCTCCCGGGCGGGCAGCGCCCGGAACACCCAGGTGCGGTACGACCAGAAGCGGAAGAGCGTCGCGACGCCGATGCCGAGGAACTTGAAGACGTTGCTCTGCAGCGGGCTGTCCCAGCCGAAGCCGTACGTCGCGGCGTAGAGCACGCCGTTCTCGATGACCAGGCCGACCGCGCTGAACAGCAGGAAGAGCGTCAGCTCCTTGGTGCGCCCGCTCTTGTCGCGGTCACGGTAGGTGAAGTACCGGAACCCGATGTAGTTGAAGACGATGGAGACGACGGTGGCGATGACACTGGCCCGCACCACCTGGAGTCCGGTGAGATGGCGTACGAGGTTGAACACCAGCAGATTGACGAGCAGCCCCGCGCCGCCGACCGCACCGAACTTGGCGACCTCGCGCATCAGCAGGTCGAACCGGCGGTGAACCGCGCTGCGGGGCCCCGTACGAGACCCCGTAGAAGCACTGCCCATGGTGTCGCCAGCCCCCGTCGGTGGATGCGTCGTCGGTTACGACGGTCGAGTATGTCAACTCAGCCATGCTATCCAGCCCCCTTCCACGATGCCTGTGCAAGGGCTCACAGGTAAGAAAAGTCGCGTCCGGCACCGGGGACGACACCGGGGAAACGGTCGCGTACGGGCGTGGAGAACGGTCGCGTACGGGCGCGGAAACCGGCCACGGTGGCGCGGCCGATACTCTTGGAGGGTGACGTTCCCGGTAGTCGGCATGGTCGGCGGCGGTCAGCTCGCTCGTATGACACACGAGGCGGGCATCCCGCTCGGCATCAAGTTCAAGCTCCTCAGTGACACCCCTCAGGACTCCGCGGCGCAGGTCGTCGGCGATGTCGTCGTCGGCGACTATCGCGACCTCGACACGCTGCGTGACTTCGCGCGGGGCTGTGACGTGATCACCTTCGATCACGAGCACGTACCCACCGAGCATCTGCGTGCTCTGGAGGCGGACGGCATCCCCGTCCGCCCGGGGCCCGACGCGCTCGTGCACGCCCAGGACAAGGGTGTGATGCGCGCGAGGCTCGACGCGATCGGGGTGCCGTGCCCGCGGCACCGCATCGTGAGCGACCCCGCGGACGTCGCCGCGTTCGCGGCGGAGGGCGACGGCTTCCCCGTCGTCCTCAAGACGGTCCGCGGCGGTTACGACGGCAAGGGCGTGTGGGTCGTGGACTCCGTGGCGGAGGCCGCGGACCCGTTCCGCGCGGGTGTCCCCGTGCTCGCCGAGGAGAAGGTCGACTACGTACGGGAGCTGGCGGCGAACGTCGTGCGGTCCCCGCACGGCCAGGCGGTCGCCTACCCGGTGGTCGAGTCCCAGCAGGTCGGCGGTGTGTGCGACACGGTGATCGCGCCCGCCCCGGACCTCGACGAGGCCCTCGCGCTCAAGGCCGAGGAGATGGCCCTGAGCATCGCCAAGGAGCTGGGCGTCGTCGGCCACCTCGCCGTCGAGCTGTTCCAGACCCGCGACGGCCGCATCCTGGTCAACGAACTGGCGATGCGCCCGCACAACTCCGGCCACTGGACCCAGGACGGCGCGATCACCTCGCAGTTCGCCAACCACGTCCGCGCGGTCCTCGACCTGCCGCTGGGCGATCCGCGCCCGCGCGCCCCGTGGACCGTGATGGTCAACGTCCTCGGCGGCGACTACCCGGACATGTACTCCGCGTATCTGCACTGCATGGCCCGCGACCCCCAGCTCAAGATCCACATGTACGGCAAGGACGTGAAGCCCGGCCGTAAGGTCGGTCATGTCAACACCTACGGCGACGACCTGGACGACGTCCTTGAGCGCGCCCGGCACGCAGCCGGCTACCTGAGAGGCACGATCACCGAATGAGCCCCGTTGTAGGCATCGTCATGGGGTCGGACTCCGACTGGCCCGTCATGGAGGCCGCCGCACAGGCCCTCGACGAGTTCGAGATCCCGTACGAGGTGGACGTCGTCTCGGCGCACCGCATGCCGCGCGAGATGATCACGTACGGCGAGCAGGCCGCGGAGCGCGGGCTCAAGGCGATCATCGCGGGCGCGGGCGGTGCCGCCCATCTGCCCGGGATGCTCGCGTCGGTCACCCCGCTGCCGGTGATCGGGGTGCCCGTGCCGCTGAAGTACCTGGACGGCATGGACTCGCTCCTGTCGATCGTGCAGATGCCGGCGGGCGTGCCGGTGGCGACGGTCTCGGTGGCGGGCGCGCGCAACGCGGGTCTGCTGGCGGCCCGGATGCTCGCCGCGCACGACGAGGAGCTCCTCGGCCGCATGCGGGAGTTCCAGCAGGAGCTGAACGACCAGGCGACGGAGAAGGGCAAGCGGCTGCGGACCAAGGTCGAGGGCGCGAACAGCGGCTTCGGCTTCGGGAAGTGACGCGGATGACGTCCTCGTCCGTGTCCGTGTCCACCGGTTCCGCCCCGTCCCCGTCCCTCGACCGGGCCCGTGAGCTGCTCGCCGAGTTCCCGGTCGTCGACGGGCACAACGACCTCCCGTGGGCGCTGCGCGAACAGGTCCGCTACGACCTGGGCGCCCGGGACATCGCCGCCGACCAGAGCGCACACCTGCACACCGACCTGGCCCGCCTGCGCGCGGGCGGTGTCGGCGCGCAGTACTGGTCGGTGTACGTCCGCTCCGACCTCCCGGGCGCCGTCACCGCGACGCTGGAACAGATCGACTGCGTACGGCAGCTGATCGACCGTCATCCGGCGGACCTGCGGGCCGCGCTGACCGCCGCCGACATGGAGGCGGCACGCGCGGAGGGCCGCATCGCCTCGCTGATGGGCGCGGAGGGCGGGCACTCCATCGACAACTCGCTCGCCGTGCTGCGGGGCCTGTACGCCCTGGGCGTCCGCTACATGACCCTCACCCACAACGACAACATCGCGTGGGCGGACTCGGCGACGGACGTGCCCACCGTGGGCGGTCTGTCGGCCTTCGGCCGCGAGGTCGTGCGCGAGATGAACCGCGAGGGCATGCTCGTGGACCTCTCGCACGTGGCGGCAACGACGATGCGTGACGCGCTGGACACGTCGGTCGCGCCGGTCGTCTTCTCCCACTCTTCGGCGCGCGCGGTGTGCGACCACCCGCGCAACATCCCGGACGACGTCCTGGAGCGGCTGCCCGCCAACGGCGGTGTGGCGATGGTGACGTTCGTGCCGAAGTTCGTCCTCCAGGCGGCGGTCGACTGGACGGCCGCGGCCGACGAGAACATGCGGGCCCACGGCTTCCACCACCTGGACACGACCGCCGAGGGCATGAAGATCCACCGCGTGTTCGAGGAGAGCAACCCGCGCCCCGTCGCGACGGTGGCGACGGTCGCCGACCATCTCGACCACATGCGCGAGGTCGCCGGCATCGACCACGTCGGCATCGGCGGCGACTACGACGGCACGGCCTTCACCCCGCACGGCCTCGACGACGTGTCCGGCTATCCGAACCTGGTCGCCGAACTGCTCGACCGCGGCTGGTCGTCCGCCGATCTGGCCAAGCTGACGTGGCAGAACTCGGTGCGCGTGCTGGGCGCGGCCGAGGACGTGGCCCGCGACCTGAAGGCGCGGCGCGGCCCGTCGAACGCGACGCTGGAGCAGCTGGACGGCTGACGTACCACCTACGGGTGTGCCCGCGGGCACACCCGTAGGACGTACGGCGGGCGGAGCCGCCCCGGGGGCGTACCCCCGAACGCTCCACCCACCAGGAAGCCCCCCGGGCTCCGTGCAACGGTGGCGGTACTGCGATCACCGTCCACCCAGCGGAGGCCGTCATGGCAGAACTGCAGGACGAACTGCACCTCACCTCCGAGGTGGGCGAACTCGACTCGCCGGCCGTCTGGCCGGAGTCGGAGCCGGCGCTCCTCGGCACGCCCGGGCCGGCCGGCACGTCGGGGGGCGACCCGCTGGAGCGGGCCCACGCCTTCCTCGCCGCCCACCCCGTCGCCGACGGCTACAGCGGTCTTCCCTGGGTGCTGCGCCACCTTCCCTGGTACGACCTGGAGCTCGGCGAGACCTCCGTGGACACCGACGTGCCCCGGTTGCGTGCGGGGCACGTCGGTGCCGTGTTCTGTTCGCTGCATCTGCCGGAGGGTCTCGCCGGGGACCGTGCCGTGGGCGCGACCCTGGAGCAGCTGGACCTGGTGAAGACGGTGGTGCGGGCGCATCCCGAGGGCCTGCGCATGACGTACAGCGCCTCCGGTCTGACCGACGCCCGCAACTGCGGCCGCGTCGCCGTCCTGCTCGGACCCGCCGGAGCGGGCGCGCTCGGCGACTCGCTCGGCATCCTGCGCGCGCTGCACACCCTCGGCCTGCGGGTGCTCACGCTCGCCGGCGCCTCCTGGGCGAGCGAGGCGGGCCTGACCCGGTTCGGCGAGGAGGTGCTGCGCGAGATGAACCGGCTCGGCGTGCTGGCCGACCTCTCCGGCACCTCGGACGCCACGACCGGCCGCGCTCTCGCGGTCTCCAAGGCCCCGGTGGTCTTCACCCGTTCCGCGGCCCGCGCGCTGCGCCCCCACCCGGTCAACCTGCCGGACGACGTCCTCATCGAGCTCGGCGCCGCCAAGGGTCTGTGCCTCGTCCCGCTGACGGCCGAGCAGGCGGGGCCGTCCGTGCGCGACGTCGCCGATCACCTCGACCACATCCGCGTCCTCGCGGGCGCGGAGTGCGTCGGCCTTTCGGGGACGTACGACTCGGGGGCCGCCCATCCGCAGGACCTGTCCGACGCGTCCTGCTATCCGCGGCTGATCGCGGAGCTGATCTCCCGCGGCTGGTCCGAGTCCGACCTCGCCCTGCTCACCTGGGGGAACGTCCAGCGAGTGCTGCGCAGCGCGGACTTCACGGCCCGCGCCGCCCAGCAGCGCCGCGAGCCGTCCTCGGCGAAGATCGCGGAACTGGACGGCTGACGCCTCCTCCGCCCGGGCCCGGTCAGCAGGCGCAGAGGCAGAAGGGGTGTCCGGCCGGGTCGGCGTACACGCGCCAGGTGCGCGAACGGTCCTCCGCGTCGAGCGGGGTCGCGCCGAGCGCCAGCACGCCCTTCTCGGCCGCGTCCAGGTCCTCCACGGCCAGGTCCAGGTGGAACTGCTGCGAGGCGTCGGCCGCGGGCCATTTCGGCGGTACGTGTCCGGGCGCGGCCTGGAACGCCAGCGCCCGTCCGCCGGGCACCTCCAGGTCGATCCAGTCGCCTTCGCCCTGGACCGTGCCGCCCAGCACCTCGGCGTAGAAGCCGGCGAGCGCGCGGGGGTCGGGACAGTCCAGGACGACGGCGCCCAGCTTGGCGAGAGCCATTGACTTCCTCCCAGGGGGATCGGTTGCTCGTGGACCGCCGAAGGATGAGTTACCTGTAGAACGCTTCAAGCGGTAACGGCGGTTACTGGATACTCCCGCATTGGAGGTAACGTCGCAAGCATGAGGTCGCGAAATGAGTGAGAGGGCGCCCGCTCCCGGAGGGCTGGCCCTCGTGGAGGCGCTGGTGAACACCGTGGACCTGGGGTCGGGCGCCGACCTGCTCGACACGGCCGACGGACGTGCCGCGTTCGGCGTCGCGGAGCGGGACGTGGCCGGCGCGCGGGAGCTGCGCGAGTCGCTGCGGGCCGTGTGCCTGGCGCACGCCGGACACCCGCCGCACCGCGCGGTGACGCCCCTGGGCGAACTGCTGGCGCGGGCGCCGCTGTACGTGGCGGTCGACGAACGGGACGGCTCGGCCGCCCTCGCCCCGGCCGACGCGGGGCCGTTGCCGTCCCGGGTGGCGGCGGCGGTGGCGGAGGCGCTCACCGAGGGCACCTGGCTCCGCCTCAAGGCCTGCGAACTGCCCGAGTGCCATTTCGCGTACTACGACCGCAGCCCCGCGGGCCGCGGCCGCTGGTGCTCGATGTCGGTGTGCGGGGCGCGCGCGAAGATGCGGCGGTACCGCGCCAAGTAGCCCGTGGCGGTGGCGAGTCGGGCGGTCGCCGCTCGGGGGACGGCGAAGTGGTGCAGAATGCGACTGACGCCGGTCCGGCCGACTGAGCCTCGGCCGGACCGGCGTCACCCCTTCTCCGGCCCGCCGGCCTCCGGCGCGCCGTCACGGCTGTCTCAGGCGGTCGGGCGGCCCATCGCCCGGTACGTCCACCCGGCACGGCGCCACACCTCGGGGTCGAGCGCGTTGCGTCCGTCCAGCAGCACACGGGCCGCGACGGTCTCGCCGAGCTCCGCCGGGTCCAGGTCGCGGAACTCGCGCCACTCCGTCAGGTGCAGCACGACATCGGCGCCACGCACGGCCTCGACGGCGCTGTCGGCGTACCCCAGCGTCGGGAAGAGGCGCCGCGCGTTCTCCATGCCCTTCGGGTCGTAGACGGTGACCTGGCCGCCCTGGAGGTGGATCTGCCCGGCGACGTTCAGGGCGGGCGAGTCGCGCACGTCGTCCGAGTCCGGCTTGAACGTCGCGCCGAGCACGGCGACCCGCTTGCCGAGGAAGGAACCGCCGCCGAGCGCCTCCCGGGCCATCTCGACCATCTGCCCGCGGCGCCGCATGTTGATGGAGTCGATCTCGCGCAGGAAGGTCAGCGCCTGGTCGGCACCCAGCTCGCCGGCGCGTGCCATGAAGGCGCGGATGTCCTTGGGCAGGCAGCCGCCGCCGAAGCCGATCCCCGCCCGCAGGAACTTCTTCCCGATCCGCTCGTCGTGCCCGATCGCCTCGGCCAGCCTGGCGACGTCGCCGCCCGCGGCCTCGCAGACCTCGGCCATGGCGTTGATGAAGGAGATCTTGGTGGCGAGGAAGGAGTTCGCGGACGTCTTCACCAGCTCGGCGGTCGGGAAGTCGGTCACCACGAACGGCGAGCCCTCGGCGACCGGCGCCGTGTACACCTCGCGCAGCAGCTTCTCCGACCGGTCGCTGCGCACGCCCACCACGATCCGGTCCGGGTGCAGCGTGTCCTGCACCGCGAAGCCCTCCCGCAGGAACTCCGGGTTCCAGGCGAGCTCGGCGTCCTCGCCCGCGGGCGCGAGCTCCGCGAGCCGGGCGGCCAGCCGGTCCGCCGAGCCGACGGGCACCGTGGACTTGCCGACGACGAGGGCCGGACCGTGCAGGTGCGGCGCGAGCGACTCGAAGGCCGCGTCGACGTACGACATGTCGCAGGCGTACTCGCCGTGCTTCTGCGGAGTGTTCACACAGACGAAGTGGACGTCGCCGAACTCCCCGACCTCGGCCCAGTCCATCGTGAACCGCAGCCGCCCGGTGGACCCCTCGATGCCCGCGACGTGCTTGCGCAGCAGCTCCTCGAGTCCCGGCTCGTACATCGGGACCTCGCCCCGCTGGAGCATCTCGATCTTCTCGGGCACCACGTCCAGCCCGAGGACCTCGAAACCGAGCTCGGCCATGGCCGCGGCGTGCGTGGCGCCGAGATAGCCGGTTCCGATCACGGTGATCTTGAGGGCCATGGGTGCTCCTGGAGTGTGCGGCGTAGGTGCGCGCCCGAGCATAGTCGGGGCTTGGGAGGGCGCTTTCACGGGCACTTTCCCCCTGTCGCCAAGCTCACGTATCACTCGCGTGGGCGGAGCTCTAAAATTTGGGTTACTTAACGGTAGTTAGCGCCACCATCACAGCGTCCCTTGGAGCGTGAGAGACCTTGGCCGGATCGGCTGATTTCGACCTGTACCGCCCGTCCGAGGAGCACGACATGCTCCGGGACGCGATCCGTTCGCTGGCCGAGGCGAAGATCGCGCCGTTCGCCGCAGCGGTGGACGAGGAGGCCCGTTTCCCGCAGGAGGCGCTCGACGCCCTGGTCGCCAATGACCTGCACGCCGTGCACGTCCCCGAGGAGTACGGCGGCGCCGGTGCCGACGCGCTCGCCACGGTCATCGTGATCGAGGAGGTGGCCCGCGTCTGCGCGAGCTCCTCGCTGATCCCCGCGGTGAACAAGCTCGGCTCGCTGCCCGTCATCATCTCCGGCTCCGAGGAGCTGAAGAAGAAGTACATGGCGCCGCTCGCCAAGGGCGAGGGCATGTTCTCGTACTGCCTCTCCGAGCCCGACGCGGGTTCGGACGCGGCCGGCATGAAGACGAAGGCGGTCCGCGACGGGGACTTCTACGTCCTCAACGGCGTGAAGCGCTGGATCACCAACGCGGGCGTCTCCGAGTACTACACGGTCATGGCGGTGACCGACCCGACGAAGCGCTCGAGGGGCATCTCCGCGTTCGTCGTCGAGAAGTCCGACGAGGGCGTCTCCTTCGGCGCTCCGGAGAAGAAGCTCGGCATCAAGGGCAGCCCGACGCGCGAGGTCTACCTGGACAACGTGCGTATCCCCGCCGACCGCATGATCGGCGAGGAGGGCACCGGCTTCGCCACCGCGATGAAGACGCTGGACCACACCCGCATCACGATCGCGGCGCAGGCCCTCGGCATCGCGCAGGGCGCCCTCGACTACGCCAAGGGCTACGTCCAGGAGCGCAAGCAGTTCGGCAAGCCGATCGCCGACTTCCAGGGCATCCAGTTCATGCTGGCCGACATGGCCATGAAGATCTCGGCCGCCCGCGCCCTCACCTACCAGGCCGCCGCGGCCTCCGAGCGCGGCGACGCCGACCTCACCTACCTGGGTGCGGCCGCCAAGTGCTTCGCCTCGGACGTCGCCATGGAGGTCACCACGGACGCCGTCCAGCTGCTCGGCGGCTACGGCTACACCCGTGACTACCCGGTCGAGCGCATGATGCGCGACGCCAAGATCACCCAGATCTACGAGGGCACCAACCAGGTCCAGCGCATCGTGATGGCCCGCAACCTTCCGTAGCGGGAGGCCGTCGCCGACAGCCGGACGGCGTATCGCCGGCGAAAGCCCCCGGAAGCTTCCGGGGGCTTTCGCCGTCTCGCGGACGCGGCACACGGGGCGGACCGTTCGCGTCCGCCCGATGGCGCGAGGTGCCCGCCGGGCGTACCACGGTAGGGAACGGGGCCCGCCCCGGGCCCCATCACGCCCAGGAGCAGAGCCATGACCATGAACCAGCCCGGAACGATGACGGCCATGAGCAAGGAGATGCAGGACTGCGTGCAGGCCTGCATGGCTTGCCACGGCGTCTGCGAGGAGACCATGAGCTCCTGCATGCAGATGGGCGGCCAGGCCCAGATGCAGATCATGCGCGCGCTCATGGACTGCTCCGAGATGACCCGGATGTGCGCGGACATGATGATGCGCCGCTCGCCCATGTCGGCCGAGATGTGCGCGATGTGCGCCAAGGCGTGCGAGATGTGCGCCGAGGCGTGTATGGCCATGCCGGACGACCCGCAGATGATGCGCTGCGCCGAGTCCTGTCGCCGCTGCGCGCAGATGTGCCGCAGCATGGCGGGCGCCACGATGTGACCTCGCCCGTCCCTCCGGTCACTCACCCCGGCCCCGCGGGGCCGTCGGGACCCCGGACACGACTGGGCCCCGCCGAACGGATCGGCGGGGCCCAGTCGTGCGTCCGGGAGGAACGGCCGTGGACCGGCTCAGTTCCCCGAGACCGTGACCTTCTCGTCGTTCTTGAGCTGGCTCACCAGCGTCTTCACCTTCGCCTTGTCCCAGACGAGGTTGCCGTTCGCCGAGCCGGAGATCGGCATGTTCATGGACTTGCCGTCACCGCCGGTGACGCCCTTCATCGCCCAGAACATGTCGGCCAGGTCCCACAGGCTCATGTCCTTGTCGACGGTGAGGCTGTCCAGGCCCGCGCTCATGGTCGGGTACAGCTTGAACGGGTTCAGGACCGTCGACGGGGTCGCGACCTGGTGGGCCAGGGCCGACAGGAACTTCTGCTGGTTCTTCGTGCGCTCCAGGTCCGACGCCGCGAAGGCGTGCCGGGTGCGGACGAAGGCGAGGGCCTGCTCGCCGTTGAGGGTCTGCTTGCCCGCCTGGAAGTCGGCGCCGGAGTACTTGTCCTTGAAGCCCTTGTCGAGGTTCATCTCGACTCCGCCGACCGCGTCGACGATGTTCGCGAAGCCCGCGAAGCCGATCTCCACGTAGTGGTCGATGTGCAGGCCGGTGTTGTACTCGACGGTGCGGACGAGCAGCTCCGGGCCGTCCTCCGCGTACGCCGCGTTCAGCTTCGTCTGCCGGCCGGTGCCCTGGTAGGTCTTGCCGGAGTCGGAGCCCTTGTAGGTCGGTATCTCCACGTTGGAGTCACGCGGCAGGGAGACCAGCGTGGACCCGTTGTCACCGGTGTGCAGGATCATCATCGAGTCCGTGCGCTTGCCCTCGGCGGACCCGGTGTGCAGCTTCTTCTTCTGCTCGGAGGTCATGCCGGCACGGCTGTCGGAGCCGACGATCAGGTAGTTCGTGCCCTCGCCGGCCTCGGGCCGGTCGATGACCTTCGAGAGATCCACGTCACGGTGGAGCTTGGAGTCGGCCCAGAAGTACGTGCCGACGGAGACCACGATCAGCAGCGTGACCAGCGTGATCGCGGTCCACTTGATCCGGCGCCGCCAGTTCGGCGCGGGCCTGCCGGGCCCGCCGGGGCCCTGCGGGCCGCCGGGGTTCCCGCCGTAGACCTGGCCCGAGTTGTACCCGGAGTCGTAGCCGTCGTCGTGACCGCCTCCGCCGTATCCGTCGTCGTACCCCTGCCCGTCGACATACGTCGGCTGCTGGGGCACACCGTAGGACGGGGCGGCGGGGCCGCGCCGGACCTGCCGCATGACGCGGGCGCTCTCGGGCTGAGCGCCTGCGCTGCCGCGTCCGTAGCGGTTGCCGCGGTTCTCGTCGGACCACGCGTCGGGCCAATCGTTCATGCGGACCAGTGTGCAGGGCCGCACGGTGTGTCTTACAAGAGACGGGGGAGATCTGGGTCACGCCTGTTGCAGAGCTGATGCAAAGCAACCCCTTGCGCGGCGCGGCATAAGGTGGACGCCATGACGAACCAGGCCCCCAACCCGGAATCCGATATTCCGGGCAAGCCGACATCCGCGTCGCGGACCACCCTCAGCCACATCATGACCCACAACGACACCAACCTTCTGGGAACGGTGCACGGTGGCGTGATCATGAAGCTCGTCGACGACGCGGCGGGCGCGGTGGCCGGGCGGCACTCCGGCGGGCCCGCCGTCACCGCCTCCATGGACGAGATGGCCTTCCTGGAGCCCGTCCGCGTGGGCGACCTCGTCCATGTGAAGGCTCAGGTGAACTGGACCGGTCGTACCTCGATGGAGGTGGGCGTCCGCGTCCTCGCCGAGCGTTGGAACGAGTCCACGCCACCCCAGCAGGTCGGCTCGGCCTATCTCGTGTTCGCCGCCGTCGACGCCGACGGCAAGCCCCGGCGGGTACCCCCGGTGCTCCCGGAGACCGAGCGCGACGAGCGGCGCTACCAGGAGGCGCAGATCCGCCGCACCCACCGGCTCGCCCGCCGCAGGGCGATCATGGAGCTCCGTGAGAAGCGGGCCGCCGAGGGCCTCGACGACTGACCGTCCCCACCCCTTCTACGGAGCCGCCCGCCCTCCGGCCCGGTCTCCGGCCCGCCGGATCCGGGACGGCCCCCGCGCGGGGGTCACGGACACACCACCTGGTCGCCCGTCGTCGCCCCGAACTCGCCCTGGTACGGGTCGTCCGCCCGCACCCGCTTCACCTTCTCGAAGTCCGATCCGGCGGTCACCTTCAGCACCGCGCCCTGCCCCTTGACCTCGCGCAGCTCGGCACCGGGCAGCGCGGCCGCCAGCGACTTCGCCGAGCGGTCCCAGCGGGGGTCGTAGGAGACGACGGTGCGCCGGGCGGTCCGGTCCGCGGCGTTGGTGGGCCGACGCGTGGTGCGGAACCCGGTGGACGCGAGCGCGCTGTCGAGGCGCTTGCCGAGGCCCGCCGTGCCCGTCCCGTTCTCCACCTGGACCTGGATCTGCTGCGGCGCCACGTCGACCCGCCGCGCCTCGGACCGGCGCGGCCGGGGCGTCGAGAGCGGCTTGTCGTCGCGCAGCGCCGTGAACAGCTTCCGCGACTTCGCCCCGTCCCACTTCAGGGTCGAGCCGATGCCCTTGACGACGTATCCCATCTGCCCGATCGGCACGGTGGTGAACTCGGACGAGGAGGGGGAGAAGTTCCGCATGGCCCGGCCGAGGTCGAGGAGCTCGTCCGTGCCGAAGCCCTTGTCCGCACGGACCGAGCCGAGCACGGCCCGGGTCACGTTGCGGAACTTCATCGGGTTCATCAGCACCCCGGACGACGTGGCCTGCTCGACCAGCGCCGCGAGGAAGCGCTGCTGGCGCTGCATCCGGCCGAGGTCCGACGCCCCGTCGACATGCCGGGCGCGTACGTACTGGAGCGCCTGCCCGCCGTTCAGCAGGTGCGAGCCCGCCGGCAGGTCGAGACCCGTGTACGAGTCCTTCAGCGGCTGTGTGGTGCAGACCCGGACGCCGCCCAGCACGTCCACCGTCTTCATGAAGCTGGTGAAGTCGACCTCCAGATAGTGGTCGATCTTCACGCGGGTCATGTTCTCGACCGTGCGCACGGTCAGGTTCGGGCCGCCCTCCGCGTACGCGGCGTTGAGCTTGAGCGGGTGCGGGCCGTGCCGCTTGCCGGTGGTCTCGTCGGTGTGCGCCGGCGTCTCGGCGTAGGAGTCGCGCGGCAGGCTGACCACGCTGGCCCGCTCCCGGTCCTCCGAGATGTGCACGATCATGATCGTGTCGGTGCAGTGGCACGGCGCGCCACCGAGCCGGTACCTGCGCCGCTCCGTCTCCGTGATCTTGTCCCGGCCGTCGGTGCCGACCAGCAGCACGTTCATGCCGTGGCCCGCCTCGGGCCGGTTCTTCATGTCCCTGAAGGGGTCGACGCGGGCGATGTCCTCGTCGAGGCTGGTGACCACCGCGTGCCCGATGCCCGCCGAGGCGAGGACCACCACGGACAGGGTCGTCGCCATCCGCATGGCCCAGCGCGGCTTCCTGCGCCGCGCCGGGGGCCGTCCGGAGGACCGCACGTCCGGCCTACGCGCGCGGGGCGGCTGCGGGTGGCGCTGCGGGCGGGCGGGGGAGCGGCGCGGCGTGGGCAAGGGGGACACCTCCGGCAGGCCCTGGGCGTGGGGATCCGTGAGCACCGTAGGCCGATACGATCTGCGGCCCGCGCCTTAGGCCGGGCGGCGCGCGCCCGTGTCCCCCATTCGCGGTAACGTGACGTCCGATGAGCGAGAAGTCTGACGTGCGGTCCCCCGCCGTGTCTGTGATCATGCCCGTCCTCGACGAGGAGCGGCATCTGCGCGGGGCCGTCCAAGCGATCCTGGCGCAGCAGTACGACGGCGAGATGGAGGTGGTGATCGCCCTCGGTCCCTCCACGGACCGGACGGACGAGATCGCCGCCGAGCTGGTGCGGGACGACCCGCGGGTGCACACCGTGCCGAACCCGACCGGCCGTACCCCCGCCGCCCTGAACGCCGCGATCAAGGCGTCGCGGCACCCCGTCGTGGTGCGTGTCGACGGCCACGGCATCCTGTCGCCGAACTACATCGCGACCGCCGTGCGCCTCCTGGAGGAGACCGGCGCGCAGAACGTCGGCGGCATCATGCACGCCGAGGGCGAGAACGACTGGGAGCACGCGGTCGCCGCCGCGATGACCTCGAAGATCGGTGTCGGGAACGCCGCCTTCCACACGGGCGGCGACGCCGCTCCCGCCGAGACCGTGTACCTCGGTGTCTTCCGGCGCGAGGCGCTGGAGCAGCAGGGCGGCTACAACGAGGAGTTCATCCGCGCCCAGGACTGGGAGCTGAACTTCCGGATCCGGGAGGCGGGCGGCCTCATCTGGTTCTCGCCCGAGCTGCGCGTGTCCTACCGGCCGCGGCCCTCCGTGAAGGCGCTCGCCAAGCAGTACAAGGACTACGGGCGCTGGCGGCACGTCGTCGCGCGTTACCACGAGGGCTCCATCAACCTGCGCTACCTCGCGCCGCCGACCGCGGTGTGCGCGATAGCGGCGGGCCTGGTCGTGGGCGCGGCACTGACCCCCTGGGGCTTCGTCGTCCCCGCCGGCTACCTCGCCGCCATCACGCTCGGCTCGCTGCCGGCCGGCAAGGGCCTCCCGCTGAAGGCCCGGGCGCAGATCCCCGTCGCCCTCGCCACCATGCACATGTCGTGGGGCTGGGGCTTCCTCACCAGCCCGAAGGCGCTGGCCAAGAAGGTCATCGCGTCCCGCCGCCCGGCGGTGCTCGGCTCCCGCTGAGCCCTCACGCACACGAACAGGGCCCCTCCCGGCAGCGGGAGGGGCCCTGTTCGCGTGTGCTGCTACGACTGCCAGGTGTAGTCCGGGTCGACGTGCATGCAGGCCGAGGTGTCCGAGCCGTTGAGGGCGTCGGCCGACTTCGGTGTCTTGTCGTCGTCCTCGGCCGCCTTGTACGCGGTGCCCGAGCGCCAGTCGGCGCCGACGACCAGGGTGATGCCGGAGACCTGCGTCGACTTCTCCACCGCGCTCGACGGAATCCCGAGGGCCTTGGCGAGCCGCAGGGCGTCACCCTCCAGGTCCGCGGTCGGGTAGCGGATGACGGTGGTCGCCTCGGCGGTCGCCGTCGTCGTGTCGGCGCGCGCCTGCGTGAAGCCCTTGCCGGTGAGCTGCTGGGCGATCGCGCTCGCGCGCCCGCCGACCGGGGCCAGCGTCGAGGTCCGCGTCCCGTTCTGCACCGTCACGCCGATCTGGTCGTCCGCGGCGGCCGGGTCCGACGAGGTCTTCTCCTCGGTTTTCTTCTTCTTGTCCTTGCCGTCCAGCGCGATGTCCTCGCGGACCAGCCGGAACAGCTTCGCCGCGTCCGTCGGCTTGGGCAGCACCCGGTTGCCGTCGGAGGAGTACACCCACGGCATCGTGGTCATGGTGATGCGGTCCGTCGGGACCTTCTTCAGCTCCTTGCTGAGGTCGTACAGCTTCGACACCGTGCCGAGGCCGTCGTCGACGGTCAGCGCGCTGGTGGCGGTCTCGGCGAGCTTGCGGAGCTTGTTGGGGTTGCTGAGGGTGGCGTTCTCCCGCAGCTGGCGGACCATCGAGTTCATGTACATGTGCTGGGCCTTGGTCCGGCCGATGTCGCTGCCGTCCTCGAAGCCGTACCGCGTCCGCAGCCACTGGAGGGCCTGCTTGCCCTTGATGGACGTGGTGCCCTCCTCCAGCTTCAGACCGGAGCCGTGCCCGCTGGAGGTGTGCGAGTAGATGTTGGCGTCCACGCAGACCGGCACGCCGCCGATGGCGTCGGCCATGGACACCACACCCGCGAAGTCGACCATCATGAAGTGGTCGATGTGGATGTCGGTCAGCTTCTCCCAGGTGGCGACCGTGCAGCCGGGGCCGCCGCGGCCCAGCGAGTCGTTCGTCATCACCAGCGAGGTGCTCGCGGCGTACGTCTTCTCGGTGTCCGGGTCGGTGCACTTGGGCATCTTCAGCAGGGTGTCGCGCGGCATGCTGACCACCGACATGTTGCTGCGGTCCGCGGAGACGTGGAGCAGCATCTGGACGTCCGCGCGGGGTGCCGCGCCGAAGGTGTCCTTGGCGCCGCCGAGCTTCTGGTTCTCGGTGGAGTCCCGCGCGTCCGAACCGATCAGCAGGATGTTCAGCGGTGTCTGGCCCGCCGCGTTCGGCTTGGCCTTGGCGGCGCGGTCCTTCTCGTCGCCGATGTTGAGGTCGTCCTTCTTGATGTTGGCGTTCAGATGCCGGTAGTAGAGGTAACCGGCGCCGGCCGTGCCGAGTATCAGCAGGGCCAGGACCGTGGCCGACCAGCGCAGTATGCGACGCCGGCGTCGCGGGCGCCCCCCGCCCCCGTGCCGGCGGCCGGCACCGCCGCCGCCGTGTCTGCCCTGAGTCCGCGGTGCCGTGTCGTCGGCCGTACGACTCCCCTTGTCGCCGGCCGTTTGAACGCGCTCGCCGTTCTCCTCGTACAGACTGTCGTCCCAGCCGGGTTCGCCGGCTCGCCGGACGCGTGGTCGTGTTCCCTCCCCACGCACACTGCTCTGCGCCATCTCCTTGCCCCTCCCCACCCTGCGCCTGACAAACGGGTCCGTCCCGTGCCCGTCCGGACGTTCCCCCTGCCCCGCCGGGCACTTCCCTGGCCCGGCGGGGCACTTCTCACGTCCGGTCGCACACGTCTCGCGTCCTGTTAGACGCTTGACGGACCCGTCAGGTCATCAGCTGGCGCACACCGTCTTGTCCGCGGTGGACTTGTCCACCTCGGGTGCCTTCGTCGGAGCCGTCAGCGGCACCCCGGCACCCTTGAAGTCCTTGCCCAGGGTCAGCACGATCGCGGGCAGACCCTGTGAGTTCTTCTCGCTCTCGCCCGGCTTCATCGCGGAAGCGGGCAACCCCATGAGATCCGCCAGTTTGCGTGCCTGGTCGGCCTGGTCGGGAGAGTACTCCAGGGTCGTCCTGCTCAGTGTTTCCTCTGCGTTTCCGAGCTGGCTGGCCTTGAGCACGCCCTTATCATTCTGCAGCCAGTTAAGAGTTTCCTGTGCGGAGCCGCCGGCGGCACCGCCGTTGTAGATGTCCACGCGGATGTCGGCGGCGGCGGACCGGGAGCCCTTGAGGCGGGCGGCCACCGAGGCCTTCTCCTTCTTCTCCTTCTGCTTCACCGCGGTGAACGACACGTCGTTCTTGATGGCGTCGAAGACCTCGGGACCCGTGGTCGGGTTCACGATCACCGTCTTGTGGACGACACCGTCCGCGGGGTTGTCGAGCACCGGCACCGTGGTGAACGAGATGTTCTTCGTCGGCACCTTCTTCAGCTCCAGTGCCATGTCCTTGAGCGTGCTCACCTTGCCGATGCCGGTGTCCACGGTCAGCGCCTTGGTGGCGGCCTCGGCCAGCTTGACCAGCTTGGTGGGGCTGGTGAGGGTGTCGCTGGAGCTCATCTTGCGCATCAGGGAGCCCAGGAACTGCTGCTGCACCTTGATGCGGTCCAGGTCGCCCTGGTTGCCGAAGCTGTGCCGGGTGCGCACGAAGGCGAGGGCCTGCTCGCCCTCGATCGTGTGCTCGCCCTTGGAGAGCTTGAGGTGCGAGTCGGGGTCGTTGACGTCCTTGGCCAGACACACGTTGACGCCGCCGACCGCGCTGGTCAGCGTCTTCACCGCGTTGAAGTCGGCCATCATGAAGTGGTCGACCGTGATGCCGGTGACCGCCTTGACCGTGTCCATCGTGCAGCCCGGGTTGCGGTCGTACTGTCCGAGGCTCGTGTTGAAGCGGACGTCGTCCGTGCCCTTGATGACCTTCTCGGTGCCGTCGGGCTGCTTCGTCCTGCACTCCGGGACGTCGACGATGAGGTCGCGCGGAATGCTCATCGCGGTCGCGTTCGTCCGGTCCTTGGAGACGTGCAGCAGGATGTTGGTGTCGGCGTGACCGACGCTGCCCTTGTCGCCGTAGCCCTCGTTGCCCTTACCGGTGCGCTTGTCCGTACCGATGATCAGGATGTTGAAGGCGTCGTCCTTGCTGAAGCCGCTCTTGCCCGAGCTGCCGATGTCCGTCGTGTTGACGTTGCCCTCGAGGTGCTTGAGGTAGGCGTAGGCGGCGGCCGAGACACCCACCAGCACGAAGGCCATGGTGCCGCCGGTCCACAACAGTATCTTTTTCGCCTTCGACTTCTTCGGCTTGCGCTGCGTGCGCGAACGCCGGCGTCCCGGAGCGGGCTCCGGGGGCTCCGCACGCCGTCGCCGCGGGCCGGGCACGTCGGTGCCCGGCGCCTCGCGGGACCGGCCCGGCGCCTCGCGGTCACGCCCCGGTGCGGTGCGGGCGCGCGCTCCCGAAGGAGAACCCCTCCGCGGCCGGGGCACTCCCGACTGCGGTCCGGAAGGGCTCAGTCGCAGTTCGTATTCGCCGGTGTTCGGGTTGAGTACCCACTGGTCTGCGGGGTCGATGTTGTCCGCCCGCCCACGGCCTTGCGCGTCCACGGTTGTCTGAATCCTCCGTCGGGGCCACGCGGCGCCTTCCCCCCTCAAAAGGCGCTCGGGTCTGGTCAAGCAGTGCGCGACCTCCAGGACGGACCTCGTGGCCGGGTGCACCGGATCGCTCACACTATCCGCCCAGTTCAGCGTGGAGCGACGGCCGTGACAAATTCAACTTCCCTACAAGCGGGCAATCCGCCCCATTTCTCAGAGACTTCTTAGCGCAACAGTTCCCCGGCTTGGTGTGCGCTTTACCCGCAGGCGTCCTCCGCCGCCGTGTTCCCCCGGAAAGTCGGCACGGGTTTCGGGCTGCCGGTGGAGTCGCCCGCCGGGATTCCCATCGACTTGTCGTCGCCGTCCGACTCCGCATTGTCATCGGACGCGGGGCAGGAGCAGGAGATTTGGGACGAAGTGGTCTTCACTCCCTTTTTCCCTGCAAGTTGGGCGGCGTCCTCGGGCAGGTCCTTCGAGACCTCCACGGGCGTGTCCGAGCGCAGCCGGCTGAAGAGCTCCCGCGCCGCGGGCTGCACGAGCTGGTCGCGATTGGCGTTGCCGGAGTACGACGTCCGCGGCACCGTCAGGAACTGCATGTGCTCCGTGGGGATGTTGCGCATGCCCCGGACCAGGTCGTACAGCCCGCGCAGGCTCGCGAGGCCGGGGTCCGTCGTGAGCGACGAGGTGGCCGCGTCGAGGACGGGGTACAGCTTCGCGGGATTGAGCAGGACGTCATTGCTGCGCACCTTGTTGACGAGCGCGCCCAGGAAGCGCTGCTGGCGGTCCATGCGGTCGGTGTCGCTGCCGTTGCCGATGCTCTTGCGGGCGCGCACGTAGCCGAGGGCCTGTTCGCCGTCGAGCTCGACCTTGCCGGCGGGCAGCTTCAGCTTGGCGTCCTTGTCGGTGATGGGCTCCTTCAGGCACACCTCGACCCCGTCGACGGCGTCGACCATGTCCTTGAAGCCGTGGAAGTCGATGACCATGTGGTGGTCGATGCGGATGTCCGTGAGCTTCTCGACGGTGCGGATCGTGCACGCCGAACCGCCCACCTCGAAGGCGTAGTTGAACATCGCGAACATGGGCTGGGTGCGGGTGCCGTCCGGTCGCCGGCAGCTCGGCACGTCCACCATCAGGTCGCGGGGCAGCGAGACCGCCGTCGCGCTGCGCCGGTCCGCCGCGAGATGCAGCAGGATCGTGGTGTCCGACCGCTCGGTCCCGGAGTCCCGGCCGTACTTCCCGTTCCCGTCGCCCGAGCGCGAGTCCGAACCGATCAGCAGGATGTTCTGCGCGTCCCGCACCAGCGCGGTGGGCCGCTCCTTCTCGTAGCGGGCGAGCTCGGCGGCGGCGGCCTCGTCCGGCGTGATGTTCGCGTTCAGCTTCTCGTACGCCGCCCAGCCTGCCCCGACGGCACCGAGCAGCACGACGGCGACGCCGATCGCCGTGCAGCGCAGCCAGCGCCGCCGGCGGCGTATGACACCGGTCCCGGTGGGCGACGCGCCCAGCTCCGGTCCTGCTCGGCGTCCGGTGGGCGACCCCTCCGGATCCTGCCCCTCCGGTCCGGAGGGCGTCCCTGCGCTGTCGTTCACGGCTGGGTCCACCCCTCAGGCGTGCGAGCGTGTCGAGTCATGGCGTACGAACGTGTCGAGCGTCGTGTTCGAACTGCTCCTACGACCATGTCCCGGCCCGGGGGGCGGGGGGTCCCGCTGATAGGCCGAATGGGGGACGCGCCCAGGCGTGCGGCGGCCGGCGCCCGCCCGCCGCCGGGGTGTCCTCAGCGCGCGGTCGCCGTCACCCGTTCACTTTCGATCCGCTTGGCCAGCGCGTCCTCGCCGAGCTGCTCCAGATGGCGGCACAGGACCACGGACCCGCCGGTCGACAGCGCCGCGTACAGCCCGGCGCTGAGGCCCTCCCAGGTGTCGTAGGGCAGCGCCGACAGGATCCGGGAGCCGGGCCCCGTCAGGTCGAGCCCGGGGGCGTCGGCGCGGGCCCGCTCGACGACCTCGGCACCCGTGTACTCGGCCCCGGCGACGATCAGCGCGGGCTCCTCCGGGTCCACCGGCGCGTACGGCTGGAAGCGGTCGCCCTGGGTGGGCACCTCCACGGCGTAGTCGGCGTACCCGGCGGGCGGGGTCGGGAAGCGGCGGCCCAGCGGCGCGAGCGAGAGGGCGATGCGGTCGCCGGAGCAGGCCAGCCCCGCATCGAACCGTCCCGGTCCGGCGACGACGTGGTCCGCCGCGGCCGGGTCGCCCGCCACGTCCGCGACCACGCCCACGGACGAGCAGGCGAGCAGCCACACGGCCGTCTGCCAGTGGGCCGGCAGCAGCAGCGCGACCCGGTCGCCGGGCGCGGCGGACAGCTCGTCCTGGAGCAGATTGGCGGTCTTGGCCACCCAATTGGCGAAGGTGGCCACGGACAGTTCGACACGTTCGCCCGTGGCGTCGTCGTAGAAGGTCACCAGGGGGCGCGCGGGGTCCGCGGCGAGCGCGGATCGCAGCAGGTCGGCGGGGGTGCGGTCGGTGGCGTTCACGCGCGCAAGCGTACGCGGGGGCGGCGCGTGGGGCGGCCCCGCCACTTCACCGGTTCGGGGGAGCGTATGTCCGACGGCCCGTCACATCACCGATGGACAGATATATATGACTTTGTCCAGGATCAAGGGCATGCGTGGATTCCTTGCTTCCTCGGTCGGCGTCACATGCGCGGCCGCACTCGCCCTTCCGCTCGCCCTGCCCACCCCGGCACAGGCCGCGCCGTCGGCGGGGACGTCCGAGGCCGCCGTCCCCGGCAGCACCCGGTCCTTCCCGCTCGTGCCGCTCACCGGCACCCGCTCCGCCGCTCACGCGCAGGGGCTCACCCGTCGCAACGTACGCCCGTTCTCGCTGGTCGGCGTCATCTGGGACGACCCGAGCAGTGAGCTGCACGGCCGTGTCCAGGTGCGCACCCGGGCCACCGGCACCGGTCACTGGTCCGGCTGGCAGGACGTCGAGACGCACAACACGCACGGCGCCGATCCGGACACCGCCGAGGGTGAGTCGGTGCGGCTGCACGGCTCCACGGCGCCGCTGTGGGTGGGTGACTCGGACGGCGTCGAGGTGCGCGTCGAGGCCCAGACCGACGACCGGACCACGGCCGCCGGGGAGTCCCCGCTTCCCAGGGGCCTGCACCTCGAACTCGTCGACCCCGGCGCGGACCCCGCGGACACGGGCGCGTCCGCGGACGGCGTCCGGGACGGCGTACGCGCGGGAGTGGACGCGCTCGGCGAGCTGGCGGGCGCCGTGTCGCACGCCCTCGGCGCCGGGTCGGCCGGCTCGCCCGACGGCGCCCCGGGCGCGGGGCCACGCGCCGGCGAACCGGCCCCCGACGCTCCCGAGGACGACTCGGTCGCCCGCACCGGCCTGCAGTCGGGGGAGAGCTTCGCGACCTCCGTCGCCAACGCCGACGTCGCGCCGCTGGGCGCCACCGAGATCCCCGCGCTCTCCAAGAGCCGGACCGAACTCGAATACACCGCCGCCCACCCGGACGAGCAGCGCGTGAAGCCGTACATCGGTGCCCGCCCGCACATCGTCACCCGGCGCGGCTGGGGCGCCGACGAGAGCCTGCGCGAGAGCGGCTTCGTCTACACCAAGAAGGTCAAGGCCGCCTTCGTGCACCACACGGCGTCCGGCAACAACTACAGCTGCTCCCAAGCCCCTTCGGTCATCCGCAGTATCTACCGCTACCACGTCAAGAGCAGTGGCTGGCGGGACATCGGCTACAACTTCCTCGTCGACAAGTGCGGAAACATCTACGAGGGCCGGGCCGGGGGCGTGACGAAGGCCGTCATGGGCGCGCACACCCTCGGGTTCAACAGCAACAGCATGGGCATCGCCGTGATCGGCAGTTTCGACAGTTCCAAGCCGCCCGCCGCCGCGGTCACCGGCATCGCGAAGCTGACGGCGTGGAAGCTCGGCCTCTTCGGGGCCAATCCGCGTGGCAAGACATACCTGAAGTCGGGTGGTGGCAATCTCTACCGAAAAGGAAAGAACGTACGGCTGAACGTGATCTCCGGCCATCGTGACGGGTTCGCCACGGACTGCCCCGGCAAGAAGCTCTACGGCAAGCTCGGCTCGGCCAGAAAGGCGGCGGCCCGTTACCAGGGCCGGTAAGCATTCTTGAGGAGCCGCGACCACCCCGGGACGGCCCATCGGGCACCACCGGGCGCGGCAGAGGTCACCTGACGTCGTACCGGGCCATCGAAGGTCACCGCACCGCCATCGAAGGCGCCATCCAACGGTCTGCATACACTGGCCGGCCGAAACACAGTTCGGCCGGTCCCGGCAGGAAGCAGAGACGACAGGTGACAGAAGCGATCCTCCTGGTCGGCGGCAAAGGCACCCGGCTGCGGCCCCTCACGGTGCACACCCCCAAGCCCATGGTTCCGGCGGCCGGGGTCCCCTTCCTCACACACCAGCTGGCGCGGGCGAGAGCGGCCGGTGTCGACCACATCGTCCTGGCCACGTCCTACCTGGCCGAGGTGTTCGAGCCGTACTTCGGCGACGGTTCCGCGCTGGGCCTCCACATCGAATACGTCACGGAGGAGGAGCCGCTCGGCACGGGCGGCGCCATCCGCAACGTCGCCTCGCGCCTCCACTCGGCCCCCGGCGACCCGGTGCTGATCTTCAACGGCGACATCCTCACCGGCCTGGACATCCCCGCCCTGGTGCGCACGCACGAGACGACCGGCGCGGACGTCTCCCTGCACCTGACGCGGGTGACCGACCCGCGGGCATACGGCCTGGTCCCCACGGACGCCACGGGACGCGTCACCGCCTTCCTCGAAAAGCCCCAGACGCCCGAGGAGATCGTCACCGACCAGATCAACGCGGGGGCGTACGTCTTCCGCCGCTCGGTCATCGACACGATCCCGGAGGGCCGGCCCGTCTCCGTGGAACGCGAGACGTTCCCCGAGCTCCTGGCCACCGGCGCCCACCTCCAGGGCATGGTGGACTCCACGTACTGGCTCGACCTGGGCACCCCGCAGGCCTTCGTACGCGGCTCGGCGGACCTCGTCCTCGGCCGCGCCCCCTCCCCGGCCGTCCCCGGCCGCTGCGGCGACCGCCTGGTCCTGCCCACGGCCACGGTCGCCGCCGACGCCAAACTCACCGGCGGGACGGTGGTCGGCGCCGACGCGTACGTCGGCGAGGGGGCCCGGATCACGGGCAGCACGATCCTGTCCGGCGCCGTCGTCGAGCCCGGCGCGATCATCACCGACTCCCTCGTCGGAGCCCGCGCCCGCATCGGCGAACGCACCGTCCTCAGCGAGGCCGTCATCGGCGACGGCGCGGTGGTGGGCCCCGACAACGAACTCCGCCAAGGCGTACGAGTCTGGTGCGACGCCCACATCCCCGCG
The DNA here is from genome assembly GCF_054729265.1 of Streptomyces krungchingensis. Classification (NCBI taxonomy): domain Bacteria; kingdom Bacillati; phylum Actinomycetota; class Actinomycetes; order Kitasatosporales; family Streptomycetaceae; genus Streptomyces; species Streptomyces krungchingensis. The sequence continues at coordinate 4,681,047 of NZ_JBPUKY010000001.1, read as the reverse complement.
TCCTCGCTCCGCTTCTCCTCGGACCAGTAACCCCGCTCGCACCCCGGTGGGCCCGAGCCCGACTCGGCCCCACCGGGGACGATCAGCCCTTCCGAGGACATGTCAGCCCCTCCGGCGTTTGAGGAGCGGGGGTCCAGGGGGCAGAGCCCCCCTGGCGGGGCCCGGGGCAGAGCCCCGAAACAAGGGACGGGTAGGGGCGGAGGGGGCGAAAACCGCCCCGAGCCGCAGCCACGGCCCCCGGACTGGAGAGCCCTGCCGGGCCAGAGGGCCCCGCCGGACCAGAGAGCCCCGCACGGATGAGCCCCCACGGATGAGCCCCGCCGGACCAGAGGGCCCCGCACGGATGAGCCCCGCCGGACGAGCGCCCCCACCGGCCGCGAGCCCCGCGCGAACTAGAGCCGCCCGATGTCCCACTTGGGCATCTTCGGCACGCGCCGCCCCGGCACCCGCCCCGACAACAGAATGAACCGAGCCGCCCGATGCCGCTGCCCCGCATACGGTTCGAGCAGCGACAGCATCATGGCGTCGTCCGCATCCCGGTCCCCGGCCAGCGCGTACCCCACGATGCCCGGCAGATGAAGATCCCCCACGGTCACGGAGTCCGCCGCGCCATGACTGCGCTGCACGACCTCCGCGGAGGTCCACGGCCCGATCCCGGACACCAGCTCCAGCCGTTCCTGGGCCCGCACCGGCTCGAAGGACACCGCCTCCTCCAGCCGCGCCGCGACCCGCACGGCCCGCAGGATCGTCGAGGCCCTCTTGTTGTCCACCCCGGCGCGATGCCATTCCCAGGAGGGGATCAACGCCCAGGTCCGCGGCGCGGGCATGACGTACATCCGCTCCGGCGCGGGCCCCGGCGCCGGCTCCCCGTACTTCCGTACGAGCAGCCGCCAGGCCCGGTACGCCTCGTCGGTGGTGACCTTCTGTTCGAGCACGGACGGGATCAGCGACTCCATCACGAGCCCGGTGCGCGTCAGCCGCAGTCCCGGCCGCCGGTGGTGGGTGTGGGCGAGCAGCCGGTGGCGCGGCTCGAACGCGTCGGGGTCGTCGGAGGCGCCGAGCAGGTCGGGGAGCCGGTCGAGCAGCCATTCGGCGCCCGGCCCCCACGCCTCGCCCCGCGCCTCGGTGCCGCGCAGGGAGACCCGGAGCGTCCCCGGCCCGGCGGGTGTGCGGGTGGCCCGCCACACGGAGCCGTCGGGCGTCGTCCGGAACGTCGGATCGGCGGGCCCGCGCCGCAGCGGCCCGAGCACGAGCCCGAGGTCGAGCGGTCCGGGCGGCGTCCAGGTCCGGCTGCGCACGGGCCCGGCGCTCTGCCGGGGCATGCCGTGGGGTACGGCGACGTGTCCGCCGCGCACCGTCGTACGCGTCGGCCGAGGAGTGAATCGTCCAGCCACGGATGAGGTCCTAGTCGGGTCCTGTGCGGGGCCCCGGGGGTCACGGGGACGAGGGGCGCCCTATGAGGGTAGGCGTTGCGCGCGGACGGCACCCGTGGTTCCCCGCGGCGGGCCTCAGCGCACCACGACGAACGCGTCCGCCTCCCGCGCCGGCCGGGCCTTCGGCTCCTGGGCCGCGTGTCCGACGGCCACGGCGCCCATGGGGTCCCAGCCCTCCGGCAGCCCCAGCACCTCCCGTACGACGTCCCGGCAGAACATCGTCGACGACACCCAGGCGGACCCGAGCCGCTCCCCGGCCAGCGCGACCAGGAAGTTCTGCACCCCGGCGCCGGTGGCGACCACGAACATCTCGCGCTCGGCCCCGTCGCGGCGCGCGTCGCCGTACGTGTGGGAGCCGTCCATCACCAGGCACGGCACCACGAGGTACGGCGCGTTGCGCAGGACGTCCCCGCGCCGCACCCGCTTGGCGATGGACTCCTCGCTCTTGCCGTCGCGCCGCAGGTCCGCGATCCACGCGTCGCGCATGGCGTCGAGCAGTCGCGTACGGGACTCCTCGGACTCCAGGAGGACGAACCGCCAGGGGGTGGTGTGGTGCGGTGCCGGCGCGGTCACCGCGGCGGCGACGGCGCGCCGTACGGCACCGGGGTCGACGGGTTCGTCGGTGAAGGCCCGCACGGTGCGCCGCTGGGTCACCGCCTCCCGTACCGCCTCCGAGGTGCCCAGCCGGAACATGTCGTCGTGCGCGCCGCGCACCAGCGCGCGCGTGCCCTCGCCGTCGTCCTCGGCGGTCACGTGCGGCAGCCCGCGCAGGACCGCGACGGGCAGTCCGGCGGCCTTGCCCTTGACCAGGTCGCCGGCCGCGGCGAGTTCGTCGGCGGTGGCGACGACGGTCGCGCTGAGCGGATTGCCGTGGGCGTCCGTGCCGCCGCGCAGGTCGTCCAGCACCTGGATGCCCGCGGCGCCGATGGCGACGTCGGTGACCCCGGTGCGCCAGGGCCGCCCGAAGGTGTCGGTGATCACGACGCCGACCCGGACGCCGAGGGCGTCCCGCAGCCCGTCCCGGACGGCCCGCGCCGACGCGTCGGGGTCCTCGGGCAGCAGCAGTACGGTCCCGGCGGGCGTGTTGGACGCGTCGACGCCGGCGGCGGCCATCACGAGCCCCTGCCGGTTCTCGACGATGCGCAGCGCGCCGCGCCGCGCGACGACGCGGACGGTCTCGGCGTCGATGGCGGCCTCGCGGTCGTCGGCGACGACGATCCGCCCCTCCGCCTTGGAGACGATCTTCGAGGTGACGAGGAGTACGTCCCCGTCGACGAGGCCGGGTTCCGCCGCGGCGACGAGCTTCGCGAGGTCGTCGCCCTGACGCACCTCGGGCAGCCCCTCGAGCGCCCAGACCCGGTAGCCCGCGACACCGCGCGCGGTGGTGCCCGCCGGGCCCTCGCCCGCCGCGGAGGCTTCCTCGGGGGGCAGTTCCGCGGTCATGACGTCCGTACCTCCTCGGCCAGGGCCAGCGCCTCGCGCGCCATCCGCGCCGTCGCGTCGAGGTCGGACATCATCAGCGGCACGGCCCGGCAGCGGATGCCGGCCGACTCCACGCGCTCCACGGCGGAGGCGTCGACGGTGTCGACGAGCCAGCCGTCGAGGAGCCCCGAGCCGTAGTGCTCGGCTACCGCCGCGGCCGTGGACTCGACGCCCACCGCGGCCAGCACCTTGTCGGCCATCCCGCGCACGGGCGCGTCCCCGACGATGGGGGAGAGGCCGACGACGGGGACCCCCGCGTCGGCGATGGCCTCGCGGATTCCGGGCACGGCGAGGATCGTGCCGATCGAGACGACGGGGTTGGACGGCGGGAAGAGGATGACGTCCGCCTCGGCCAGGGCTTCGAGCACCCCGGGCGCCGGCTTGGCCTGCTCCGCGCCGACCGGCACGATCGCCTCGGCCGGCACGGAGGCCCGCAGGCGCACCCAGTACTCCTGGAAGTGGACGACCTTGCGCTCGCCGGGGCCGGTGGGGTCGTCGGCGGGGAGGGTGACGGCGACATGCGTCTCGACGCGGTCGTCGGACATGGGGATGAGGCGGACGCCCGGCTTCCAGCGGTCGCACAGCGCCTCGGTGACGGCGCTGAGCGGATAGCCCGCGCCCAGCATCTGCGTCCGCACGATGTGGGTCGCGAAGTCGCGGTCGCCGAGTCCGAACCAGTCGGGTCCGACGCCGTACGCCGCGAGTTCCTGCTTCAGGTGGAAGGTCTCCTCGGCGCGACCCCAGCCCTGTTCCTCGTTGATGCCGCCGCCGAGCGTGTACATCACCGTGTCGAGGTCCGGGCAGACCTTCAGCCCGAAGAGGTGGATGTCGTCGCCGGTGTTGCCGATGACCGTGATGTCCGCGTCCGGCACGGCCCGCTGGAGACCACGCAGGAACCGGGCACCACCGATACCGCCTGCCAGAACCACAATGCGCATGGGGTTCAGTCTGGCAGGCGGGTACGACAACGCGTCAGGGCGGTGACGAGACCTCGGCCACGGCCGTCACGAGACCTCGGCCACGGTGCAGCGGGCGTTGGGGGTCGCGCCGGCCGCACGCTGCTCGGCCCGGGGGCGCATCGGCATCTCGGTGAGGCCCGGGTAGTAGATGTGCAGGCTCACGGCCGGTTCGAGCGAGTCGTTGACGACCTCGTGGACGTAGCCGGGGGCGAACACCCGCTGCGCGCCGGACTCCAGCGCGCGCGGTCCGCGGTCGGTGCGCTCGGTCAACGAGCCTTCCAGGACGGTCAGTACGCCGGACGAGGGACCGTGGTCGTGCAGTCCGCTGCCCTGCCCGGGCACCCAGGACAGGAGCCACACCTCGTATCCGGGACCGGTCTGCAGCCGGTGGTACCAGCGCGACGTCGCGTCGAACCGGACGAGGTGCTCCCAGCGGGAGCGGTCGGCGGCGATGGAGCGGGCGAGCCCGACGAACTCGGCCACCGTGGCGGGGTGCTCGCGCGGCGGCTGGAGGAGGTGGGGTACTTCGAGGATGTCGCCGGCGATCTGCAGGTCGCTGTCGCTGTTCATGGGTGCGGTGGTTCCTCGGCGGGAGAGTGCTGGGGTGTCGCTGACCGTGTCCGCCCGGTTCGCGGACGGGAGGGATGCCCTGGTGCGGGCGTGCGCCCCGGGAGGGGGCGGAGGATTCGCCTCAGTGGCGGCGAGGCAGCCGGAGCGCGGTAGGACTCAACAGCTGCAACAGCAACAGCTACAGCGAGCGCGGGCAGCACCGTGGGACCCGGCGGTGCGGGTCGAGGTGAGCGCCAAGTTCGCGAGCATGCCCTCAAGGACACCGGTTCACACCTTCACTGTCAACTTGATGTCCAAGATGTGGGAGATGTTTCACCTCATCCGGTTCACCTGGGAGGCGAAAGGTTTGTTCAGTAGCCGCCCGGGACACATGGCGCACAACCGGGCGCACAAACCTCGCTGCGACCCCGTGATCGAAATGTGATCCGGTTCGCTTCGGGGTCCGTGTCGGAACGAGATCGAACTCCTGGTCGTCCTTCCCGGTGAGGGGCGGGACGTCCGGCCTGGACCCCTTGGGCTGTCAGGGTTTATGCCGATTTGAACACTTTCCGCATAGCCTTGGTTCCGCAGAGTGAATAAGGGGCCCAATAGCAGATCTCGGCTTGACTGGCCCGGATCGGCACACTTGTAATTTCACTCGTGTCGTTCAGCCGAAATCGGTAACGACAGCAGCACGGGGACGCGAAAGACAGACGAGGGGCGCACATGACCGAGCTGGTGCAGCAACTGCTGGTCGACGACGCGGACGAGGAACTCGGCTGGCAGGAGCGCGCGCTGTGCGCCCAGACCGACCCCGAGTCCTTCTTCCCCGAGAAGGGCGGCTCCACCCGCGAGGCCAAGAAGGTCTGCCTCGCCTGTGAGGTCCGCTCCGAGTGCCTCGAATACGCACTCGCCAACGACGAGCGGTTCGGCATCTGGGGCGGTCTGTCCGAGCGGGAGCGGCGCCGCCTGAAGAAGGCGGCCGTCTGAGAGTCCCCCGGAGGCCAACCGCCATGAGCGGCCCTCCGGGAGAAGCAGTGCACGCGCGCGTGTGCCCCCGACCAAACGGCACACACTCCTACGTAACGAACGGCCCGTCGCAGGTGGGTTATCCACAGGCGGCGGGCCGCCGTGTTGCCCAGCCGTTAGTGTGGGCCCTCGTCCGAGACGTCCCGCTGTCCCCGCCGGACACAGACGTCCACCGCAGTCCATCGAACCGGGGCCCGTACCTCGATGTCCGTGCACAGCCATTCGGCAGCCCATCAAGACGCCGCTGCCACACCTGAGTTCCCGCGCCACGTGGTGACCGCGGTGGTCGTCTCCCACGACGGCGCCCGCTGGCTGCCCAAGGTGCTCGCCGGGCTGCTCGGCCAGGAGCGCCCCGTGCAGAACGCGGTGGCGGCCGACACCGGCAGCGCGGACGACTCCGCCCAGCTGCTCACCGAAGCGCTCGGCGCGGACCGGGTGCTGCACCTCGCGCGGCGCACCGGTTTCGGCCAGGCCGTGGAGGAGGCCTCGCGCACCGCCCCGGTCCTCACCCCCGAGGACCTGCCCTACCTGAAGCGCCCCAGCGGCTGGGACCCCGTCACGCGCACCTGGCGCGACGACGCCTACGACCTGCCGGACCTGCCGCACGGCGAGCCCGAGCAGTGGCTGTGGCTGCTGCACGACGACAGCGCCCCCGAGCCGGACGCCCTGGCCCGGCTGCTGCGCGTCGTCGAGGACGAGCACGAGCTCGGCAGGGACGTCGCCGTCGTCGGCCCCAAGCTCCGCGGCTGGTACGACCGCCGTCAGCTCCTCGAGGTCGGCGTCACCATCGCCAACTCCGGCCGCCGCTGGACGGGTCTGGACCGCCGCGAGCAGGACCAGGGCCAGCACGACCACGTCCACCCCGTCCTGTCCGTGTCCAGCGCGGGCATGCTGATCCGGCGCGACGTCTTCGAGGAGCTCGGCGGCTTCGACCGCCGACTGCCCCTGATGCGCGACGACGTGGACCTGTGCTGGCGCGCCCAGGCCGCCGGCCACCGCGTCCTCGTCGCCCCGGAAGCGGTCGTACGGCACGCCGAGGCGGCCTCCCGCGAGCGCCGCACCGTCGACTGCGTGGGCCGCACCTCCGCGTCCCCGCACAAGGTCGACAAGGCGGGCGCCGTCTACACCCTCCTGGTCAACGCCCGCACGGCGCAGCTGCCCTGGGTCCTGATCCGGCTGGTCCTCGGCACCCTGCTGCGCACGGTGGCGTATCTCGTCGGCAAGGTCCCCGGACAGGCCGTCGACGAGATCCGCGGCCTGCTGAGCGTCCTGCTGCGCCCGGAGCGGGTCGTCGCGGGCCGCCGCAGGCGTGGCCGGCCACAGGTCGACAAGGACGAGCTGCGGGCGCTGTTCCCGCCGCCCGGCGCGACCGTGCGGGCCACCGTCGAACAGGTCGCGGGCAATCTGGTGGGCCGCTCCGACGCCGAGGCCACGGCCGGCGCCGGCCGGCACGGCAGCGCGGTCGAGTCCGGACCCGGCGGCGACGACGCCGACTTCCTGGAGATCGAGCAGTTCGCCCGCCTCAAGCGCATCGCCCGCAATCCCGGCCCGATGCTCTTCCTGGTGCTGCTGTTCGTCTCGCTGCTGGCCTGCCGTGAACTGCTCGGCGGCGGCGCGCTCTCCGGCGGCGCACTGCTCCCGGCCCCGGCGGACTCCTCGGAGCTGTGGTCGCGCTACCTCGACGGCTGGCATCCGGTGGGCGCCGGCGGCACCCAGTCCGCACCCCCGTACCTCGCCGTCGTCGCCATGCTGGCGTCGCTGATGCTCGGCTCCACGGGCCTCGCGGTCACCGTGCTGCTGGTGGCGTCCGTGCCGCTGGCCGGCTTCGCCGCGTACTTCGCCTCGCGGCCCCTCGTCGAGTCCCGTCTGCTGCGTGCCTGGGCGTCCGTCGCCTACGCCTTCCTGCCCGCCGCCACCGGCGCGCTCGCGGGCGGGCGCATCGGCACCGCCGTCCTCTCGATCCTGCTGCCCCTCATCGCCCGCGCGGGCATCGCCGCGAGCGGACTGGCGCACGCCTCGGGAGCCCGCGGCAGCTGGCGCGCCACCTGGGCGTACGCGCTGCTGCTCACCGTCACCACGGCCTTCACGCCGATCGTGTGGCCCGTCGCGCTGGTCCTCGGTCTCGCGCTCCTCGTGGTGCGCCGCGGCGAGATCACCGCCTACGGACTGCGTTTCCTGGCCCAGCTCGGCACCCCGCTGCTGATCCTCGCCCCCTGGTCGCTGACGCTGCTCCCCTTCGGCTTCTTCGACCAGGCCGGCCTCGAGTACGGCGACAGCGCGGCCTCCGCGCTCGACCTGCTCGGCGCCAGCCCGGGCGGTCCCGGAACCGTCAGCGGGCTGATGCTCTTCGGCATCGTGCTGGCCGCGCTGGGCGCCCTGATGCGCACGGAGCGCCAGGCGGGCATCTGGACGGCCTGGGCCGTGGCCCTGGTGGCCCTCGTCTTCGCCGTCCTGTCGAACGGCTCCACCTGGGCGGGTCCCGCGACCCTGGTCTACGGCCTCGCGCTGCTGGCCGCCGCCGTGCTCGGCGCCGACGGGGCACGCGCGCGCGTGGCCGAGCAGAGCTTCGGCTGGCGCCAGCCGGTCGCCGCGCTCATCGCCTTCGCCTGCGCGGCCGGGCCCCTGCTCGTCGCCGCGGGCTGGATGATCCGGGGCGCCGACGGCCCCCTGGAGCGCCGCGACCCGGTGCAGGTCCCCGCGTTCGTCGCCGAGGAGAGCGGCACCCGGGACCAGGCCCGCACCCTCGTCCTCGACAGCCGGTCCGCCGCCGACGTCGGCTACATGCTCGTCCGCGGCTCCGGTGCCCGCCTCGGCGACGCCGAACTCGCGGAGGCCGGCGGCGACAACAAGAGGCTCGACAAGGTCGTCGCGAACCTCGTGGCGGGCTCCGGCGCCGACCAGGCCGACGAGCTCGGCGGTTTCGCCGTGCGCTATGTCCTCGTCCGGAAGGGCGCGCCCCGCGAGGTGAGCCGCGTCCTGGACGCCACCCCCGGCCTGACCCGGCTCAGCCAGCAGGACGGCAGCGCCCTGTGGCGGGTGGACCAGCAGGTCTCGCGCGCGGCGATCGTCCCCGAGTCCGGCGACTCGCTGTCCATCGCCGCCGGACCCGTCGAGGTGCACACCACGATCCCCGCCGGTCCCGACGGCCGCGTGCTGCGTCTCGCCGACTCGGCCGACGAGGGCTGGGTGGCGACCCTGGACGGCAGGCCGCTCACCCGCACCACGGTCGACGGCTGGGCCCAGGGCTTCCAACTGCCCACGAACGGCGGCCGGTTGGACATCACCTTCGACGCCCCGATCGGGCACACCGGCTGGCTGTGGGCGCAGGGCGCGCTCGCCGTCGTCCTCGTGGTGCTCGCCCTGCCGGGCCGGCGCCGCGACGTCGACGACGACCTTCCCGAGGAGCAGCCGGACCCGGCCCAGGACACCACGGGCGACGGCCGCCGCGCCCGGCGGCTGCGCGCCCAGGCCGAGGCCGAGCAGGCCGCCCAGGACTCCGACGCACCCGCACCCCCGGACGAGGAGGCCCCGGCCGCCCCCGCCGCCGTCCCGCAGCAGCACGCGTACGGCGAATGGGACACACCGAGCTACGCGGGCGCCGAGAACTACGGCACCTACGGCGGCGAGCAGTACGAAGGCGGACAGCAGTACACGGCAGGCGGCTACGACCAGACGTACCAGGCCGACCCCTATCAGGGCGGCCAGTACGACCCGTACGCCTACGGGGGCACGGCGTCGTACGACCAGACGTACACCCAGGGCTACGACGCGGCGGGCCAGGGCTACGACCCGGCCTACGACCCGGCGCAGCCCCCGATGCCCCCGCAGCCGCCGCACGGCACCGACAGTGAGCGCCCCGACGGGAGCCAGCAGTGAACCGCACCACCCTCTCCCTGATCGCGGGCGCCGGCGCGCTCGCCGCCGTCACCGGATTCGCCGCTCTCAGCGCTCCGGGCGCGGCCGGCGAGGACACCGCCAAGGCGGCCGCACGACTGCCCGTGCAGCGCACCAGCCTGCTCTGCCCGCAGCCGAGCACCTCGGACATCGCGGACACGGCGTACACGTCGTTCACGCCGGTCTCGAAGGGCACGAGTGCCGGCGGAAAGGCCGAACTCCAGGTCGCGAGCGAGCAGTCGGCGGACGCGAGCGGCGGCAAGAAGGACGGCAAGAAGGCCGCCGAGCCCGTCGTGCAGCCCAAGGATCCCGGCAAGCCGTCCACCGGCGACAGCTCGGGTGCCGACGCGCCCGCCCTGGTCGGCACGGCCGAGGGCAGGTTCGCGCCGGGCTGGACCGTCCAGGAGACCACGGAGGTCGCCGCGGGGACCGGCCGCGGCCTGCTCGGCACCAACTGCACGGCCCCGGACACCGAGTTCTGGTTCCCGGGCGCCAGCACCGCCGAGGACCGCTCCGACTACGTGCACCTGACCAACCCGGACGACTCCGCCGCGGTCGTCGACATCGAGCTGTACGGCAAGGACGGCACCCTCAAGTCCACGGTGGGCGACGGCATCACGGTCCAGCCGCACTCCAGCGAGCCGATCCTGCTGAACACGCTGACCGACGCCCCGCAGACCAACCTCACCGTGCACGTGAAGGTCCGCAGCGGCCGTGTCGGGGCCGCCGTGCAGGCCCTGGACGACAAGCTCGGCGGCGACTGGCTGGCGGCGTCCACCGACCCCGCGGGCAGCCTGGTCATGCCGGGCATCCCGAAGGACGCCACGTCGGTGCGGCTCGTCGCCTTCGTGCCGGGCGACACCGACGCCGACCTGAAGGTGCGCCTCGCCTCCCCCTCGGGCGCGATCACCCCCGCGGGCAACGAGACGGTGCATGTGAAGTCCGGCATGACCGCGGCGGTCGACCTCGGCGACGTCACCCGCGGCGAGGCGGGCTCGCTGGTGCTCACGCCCACCGGCCGGCCGGTGCCGGTCGTGGCCGCCCTGCGGGTCGTGCGCGGCAAGGGCGACCAGCAGGAGACCGCGTTCATCCCCGCCACCGGTCCGGTCTCCGAGCGCGCGAGCGTCGCCGACAACAGCGCCAAGGGCACCACGCTCGCCCTGGCGGCCCCGGGCGGTCAGGCCCAGGTCAAGGTCACCGCGTCCGCGGGCAGTGAGGGCGGCACGACCGTGTCCAAGACGTTCACGATCAAGGGCGGCACGACACAGAACGTGGCGGCGCCGGTCCCGAGCGGCCTCAAGGGCACGTACGCCCTCACGGTCGAGCGGATCTCCGGAGGTCCCGTCTACGCCTCCCGGATGCTCGCCTCCACCCAGGACGGCGTCCCCGGCTTCACGGTCCAGACCCTCCCGGACGACCGCGGGACGGTGTCCGTGCCGGAGGCGGAGCAGGACCTCTCCGCGCTGCTGAAGCAGTGACCGGCCGGGTCCCTCCGGGGACTCGACCGGTACGCCGGTCCTGCCGGATTCCCGGGAATCGGGCGGGGCTGCCCTGCCCGCCAGGACATGGGGATCGGGCGGCGGCGTCCTGCTCGCCGGGGGCCCGGGGAACAGCAGACGGTGTCCGGCCCACCAGGGCATGAGGATCAGGGGGCGGCGTCCTGCCCACCGGGTCATGGCGATCGGACGGCGGCGTCCTGCCCGCCGGGTCCCCCTCGTGGATCCGGCGGGGAGTGATCAGTCCTCGCCGTACCGCGGGTCCACCGTCTCCGGTGTCAGCCCCAGCAGCTCGGCGACCTGTTCCACGACGACCTCGTGCACCAGGGCGGCGCGCTCGTCGCGCCCCTTGGTGCGGATCTCGACCGGACGGCGGTAGACGACCACGCGCGCGGGGCGGCCCTCACGCGCCGGGATCGTGCCGCCCAGCGGCACCGCCTCGTCGCTCCAGGCCTCGCCCGGCGCCTCCAGCCGGGGCACCTCCAGGACCAGGAAATCGATGTCGGCGAGCTGCGGCCACCGCCGCTCCAGCCGCTCCACGGAGTCCTGCACCAGATCCGCGAACACCTCGGCACGGCTCGCCGCGAGTGGCACCTGCGGTGGCGCCACCGGGCCGCGCATGCCCCTGCCGTGGCGATCACGACGGCGGGGCCCGGGTGCTGCGGCGCGGGGCGATACGGGGTTGTCCATCACTGACGAAGAGTAATCCCCGCGCGGCCCGTGCGCCCGGCCCCCACGCGGCTGCCCGCCGTTCGGCACCAGGTCCGGCGGCACCAGGTCCGGCGCTCGTTCCGGATGTCGCTCGATGACCATTCCAGCCAAGCTTGGGCTCGATTCCTTATCCTTCCCGGACCGTCACTCACATGGCAATTGACGTGGTTTGCTTCAAGTGGTGACCGGTTTCAGGTCTGTTCGGCCTCTCGGTGCACGCTGTCCGCCCAGGTCAGGATCGGGTGCCGGAACGGTCGTGTGGGCGGTGTCACAGCACGACACGGTGGGGTGACCTGGGGGAGAGTCGTCGCGGCCCGCTCAAGAGTGCGGTACCGTCCAACGTCGTGAGCCTTGTACGTCGCTGTTCGCGCACCGCTTGCGGCCGTCCCGCCGTAGCGACGCTGACGTACGTCTACGCCGACTCGACCGCGGTCCTCGGCCCGCTCGCCACCTACGCCGAGCCCCACTGCTACGACCTGTGCGCCGAGCACTCCGAGCGCCTCACCGCACCGCGCGGCTGGGAGGTCGTCCGACTGGCCGACGCCTCCGGTCCCGCCCGCCCGAGCGGGGACGACCTGGAAGCGCTCGCCAACGCCGTGCGCGAGGCGGCCCGACCGCAGCAGCGTGCCGCGGAGGCCGGCGGCGGCAGTGCCCGCTCCGCGGACCCGATGGAGGTCGCTCGCCGCGGCCACCTGCGGATCCTGCGCTCGCCCGACAACTGAGCGGCCCGCACCCTCCCGCACACCGATCACTTTGAGCCGTGCACGCCCATTGACGTGAAGTTGTCGCGGACACGACCATTCCGTTTGCCGTGAGAAATCGCTTTCCGCATCACGGAACTCGGGGAGGTGCCCGTGTACGTCCAGCAACTGGAGCCCGTCGCCGACTCGCTCGGCCTGTCCGCCCTCGTAGCCGCTCTGCCCCTCGTCATCGTGCTCGTCCTGCTCGGCGGTGTCCGCACCAAGGCGCACTGGGCCGGCCTCATCGGCCTCCTGGCGGCCTTCCTCGTCGCCTGGCTCGCCTACGGCATGCCCGTCGGCCAGACGCTCTCCAGCGCCGCCCAGGGCGCCGTCTTCGGCCTCTTCCCCATCCTGTGGATCGTCGTCAACGCCCTTTGGGTGTACCGGATGACCGTCCGCACCCGGCACTTCGACATCCTGCGCCGCTCCTTCGGGCGGCTCTCCGACGACCCGCGCATCCAGGCCCTCGTCGTCGCCTTCTGCTTCGGAGCACTCCTCGAAGCGCTCGCGGGCTTCGGCGCCCCCGTCGCGATCTGCTCGGTGATGCTGGTCGCGCTCGGCTTCGACCCGGTGCGCGCGGCGGTCGTCTCGCTCGTCGCCAACACCGCCCCCGTCGCCTTCGGCGCGATGGCGACCCCGGTCGTCACGCTCGCCCAGGTCACCGGTCTGCCGCTGGACTCCGTCGCCTCCGTGGTGGGCCGTCAGACCCCGCTGCTGGCCCTGGTCGTGCCGCTCGTGCTCGTCGGCCTGGTCGACGGACGCCGGGGGCTCCGGGAGACCTGGGTGCCCGCCCTGGCGTGCGGAGTCGCCTTCGCCGTCGCGCAGTTCGCCGCCTCCAACTACCTCTCCGCGCAACTCGCCGACATCGGCGCCTCCTTGGCGGGTGCGGCGGCCCTGGTCGCGGTGCCGCAGGCGCGCAGGCCCGCGGCCGAGCCCGTACGGGCCGCGGTGCTGACCGGCGTACGCAGCGCCGACCTCGACGAGCGCGACCCGCGCCCCGAAGTGGTGCGCGCCTACGCGCCGTACGCGCTGATCGTGGCCATCTTCTCCGTCGCGCAGATCCCTGCCGTCAAGGACTGGCTGGCGGGGGCGACCCAGATGTACGACTGGCCCTTCCTGAACGTCGTCGACCCGGAGGGCAATCCGGTCGGCGGGAACGTCTTCACCTGGCCGATCGTGTCGACCGGCGGCACGCTGGTGCTCCTCGCCGGACTGTGCACGGCCGTCGTCCTGCGGGTCCACGCGCGCGTGGCGGTCAGAGAATGGGCGGCCACGGTCCACGAGTTGAGGTTCGCGATCCTCACCGTGACGTCCGTCCTCGCCCTCGCCTACGTCATGAACCTCTCCGGACAGGCCGCCACCATCGGGCACTTCGTCGCCGCGGCCGGTGCAGGCCTCGCCTTCCTGTCACCCGTTCTGGGGTGGTTCGGTGTGGCCGTGTCCGGCTCGGACACCTCGGCGAACGCCCTGTTCGGCGCCCTTCAGGTGAGCGCGGCCAGGGAGTCCGGCCTGTCGCCCGAACTGCTCGCGGCCGCCAACAGTTCGGGTGGCGTGCTCGGCAAGATGATCTCGCCGCAGAACCTGACCATCGCGTGCGCGGCGGTCGGTCTCGCGGGCCGCGAGGGCGACCTGCTGCGCAAGGTGCTGCCGTGGAGCGTGGGGCTGCTGCTGGTGATGTGCCTCATCGTGGTCGGGCAGAGCTCACCGGTCCTGGAGTGGATGCTCCCCTGAGCCCGGCCGGACGGCGTCCCGGCCCGGGGCCGGGACGCCTCCCCTCGTGCACCGTCCAGCCGCCCGTCCCGGGACGCGCCCGGCGAACCGGCTCCGGTCGCGGGACGTCACCCGGGGAGCGTCGGGAACAGGCCTCTTGGAACGAGCGGGTTTCCCCCGGGTGACGGGCACAGGTCCGCAGGTCACCGATGCGCGTCCGGTTACCGACCGCACAGCGGACGGCCGGTCCGGACGGGTAGTTTGGGGCGACCGAAGTGGACTTCTGGAGGGTTGGCCGTGACTGCTGATCTGTCGCAGCTCGTGAAGGCGTACGACGTACGCGGGGTGGTCCCGGACCAGTGGGACGAGCCGCTGGCCGAGCTGTTCGGAGCCGCCTTCGTCCAGGTGACCGGAGCGGACGCGGTCGTCATCGGGCACGACATGCGGCCCTCGTCGCCCGGTCTGTCGGGTGCCTTCGCGCGCGGTGCCGCGTCGTGCGGCGCCGACGTGACCGAGATCGGCCTGTGCTCGACCGACCAGCTCTACTACGCCTCGGGCGCGTTCGGCCTGCCGGGCGCCATGTTCACCGCCTCCCACAACCCCGCCCAGTACAACGGCATCAAGATGTGCCGCGCGGGCGCCGCGCCGGTCGGCCAGGACACCGGCTTGGCCGAGATCCGCCAACTCGTCGAGTCCTGGCTCGACTCGGGCGCCCCCGCCCGGGACGCGACCCCGGGCACGATCACGCGGCGCGACACGCTGGAGGACTACGCGGCGTATCTGCGGTCCCTCGTCGACCTGACCTCCATCCGGCCCCTGAAGGTCGTCGTCGACGCGGGCAACGGCATGGGCGGACACACCGTCCCGACCGTCTTCGCCGGCCTGCCCCTGGACGTCGTCCCCATGTACTTCGAGCTGGACGGCACGTTCCCCAACCACGAGGCGAACCCGCTCGACCCGGCGAACATCGTGGACCTCCAGGCACGTGTCCGGGCGGAGGGCGCCGACCTCGGCATCGCCTTCGACGGCGACGCGGACCGCTGCTTCGTGGTGGACGAGCACGGCGACCCGGTGTCCCCGTCCGCCATCACCGCCCTGGTCGCCTCCCGCGAACTCGCCAAGCACGGCGGCGGCACGGTGATCCACAACCTCATCACGTCCTGGTCGGTGCCGGAGGTCGTGCGCGAGCAGGGCGGCACCCCCGTCCGCACCCGCGTCGGGCACTCCTTCATCAAGGCCGAGATGGCCCGCAGCGGCGCGATCTTCGGCGGCGAGCACTCCGCGCACTACTACTTCCGCGACTTCTGGAACGCCGACACGGGCATGCTCGCCGCCCTGCACGTCCTCGCCGCGCTCGGCGGCCAGGACGGCCCGCTCTCCCGGCTCGTCGCGGAATACGACCGGTACGTCGGCTCCGGAGAGATCAACTCCACGGTCGAGGACCAGGCCGCCCGCCTCGCCGCCGTCAAGGCCGCCTACGCGGGCGGCGAGGGCGTCCGGCTGGACGAACTCGACGGCCTGACCGTCAGCGCCGGCGACTGGTGGTTCAACGTCCGCCCCTCCAACACCGAGCCGCTGCTGCGCCTGAACGCGGAGGCGCGCGACGAGGCGACGATGACGAAGGTGCGCGACGAGGTCCTGGGGATCATCAGGGGCTGACCCGTTCGGCCCGCCGGCCGGTCGGCCAGCCGGCGCGTCGCATCGCGTCGGTCCGTCGGTCCCGGCCCGTCGTGCCGGTCCGTCGGTCCCGGGCCGTCGTGTCGTCCCGCCGGCCCGGCCCTCCGTGTCGGCCCGGTGGCTCGCCCGCACCTCGCTGGGGAGCCGGGCGGGGCCGCAGGGCCGGGCGGGGCCGGGGAGCAGGTGGGCTGGGCCAGGGGACCAGGAGCCGGAGACGAGGCGCCCCCTGCGGTGCACCCCGGGAAGCGGCCCCACCTCGTACTCCGAGAGGCGGCACCACCCCGTACTCCGCGAGGCGGCCCCGCCCGACACACCGCGACGCGCCCCGCCCGCACCCCGCGAGGCCGCCCCCCGCCCCGCGAACCGCGAGCACCGCCCGGGACACCCCGGCGAGCCTGTGCCGCGCCCCGGCGCACGGCTCCGCGCAGCGGTACTCTGACCAGGCCGCATCCACCTGTTCGGAAGGACACCCCATGCCGCTCGAAGCCGGCCTCCTGGAGATCCTCGCCTGCCCGGCCTGCCACGCCCCGCTCAAGGAGCAGGAGAGCGAGCTGGTCTGCACGGGCGCGGACTGCGGCCTGGCCTACCCCGTCCGGGACGGCATCCCCGTACTCCTCGTCGACGAGGCCCGCCGCCCCGCGTGAGTGAAGCGGCCGCCTGGCACGAGCACGGCCGCCTCGCAGGAGCCCAGGGGCACGGCGTCCGCGCCCCCGGTGCCACCCGCGAGGCACGCGCAGGCGACAACCCGGCGCGGTCCGGGTAGAAGACACCTGACGGGTACGGGCGCGCGACCCACACCGCGCCCGTGAAAGCGACCATCCGGCGACACCCGCGCAAGCGACCCCCCGGTGATCGGAGGCTGCCGACCCCATGCTCGACGAATCGCTGCTCGACGACCCCGAAGCGCTCGCCCGCGCCGACCGGCGCTCGCTGCTGCGCGGCGCCGCCGAGGCCGGTGCCCGGGTGCGCACCGCCGTCCGGCACGCCGCGGAGGCCGGGATCCCCGATCTCAAACCGGACGGCCGCCCGCGCGCCGTCCTGATCGCCGGTCCGGGCCTGGCCGCCACCGGCGTCGCCGAACTGCTCGGCACACTCGGCGGCCCGAGCTGCCCCGTCACCCGGCTGACCCCGAGCGGCGTCGCCCCCGCCGCGGGCGCGCTGCGCTGGGAACTGCCCGGCTGGGCGGGCCCGGTCGACCTCCTGCTCGTCGCCACACCCGACGGCACCGAACCAGGTCTCGAACTCCTGATCGACCAGGCGTACCGGCGCGGCTGCACCGTGGCCGCCGTGGCGCCCGCCGGCTCCCCGCTGACCGAGGCGGTCGCGGGCGCGCACGGCCTCTTCGTCCCGATGGCCTCCGCCCCGTACGAACAGGACGAGCCCCTCGCGGCCTCCGCCCCCGGAGTCCTGTGGGCGCTGCTCACCCCGCTGCTCTCCCTCCTCGACCGCACCGGTCTCGTCTCCGCCCCGCCGGAGTCCCTGCAGAAGGTCGCCGACCGCCTCGACCACGTGGCCGAGCGCTGCGGACCGGCCATCGCCGCGTACAGCAATCCCGCGAAGACCCTCGCCGCCGAGCTGGCCGAGGCCCTCCCGGTGATCTGGACCGAGGGCGCCTCCGCGGGCCCGGCCGGACGCCGCTTCACCGCCGCCCTCGCCGAGCTGGCCGGCCGCCCCGCGCTCACCGCCGAGCTCCCGGAGGCGCTCGCCTCGCACAGCGTGCTGCTCGCGGGAGCCCTGGCCGCCGGCGCCGACCCGGACGACTTCTTCCGCGACCGCGTCGAGGAGGCCCAGGCCCTGCACGCGCGCGTGGTGCTGCTCCGGGACCGCCCGATCGGCGGGATCAGCGCGGCGCCCGCCGCCCGCGAGCTCGCCCTCAGCCACGACACCGCGATCAGCGAACTGGAACCCGAGGAGGGCGACGAACTGGAGACCCTCGCCGAACTGATCGCCGTCACCGATTTCGCCGCCGTTTACCTGGCGCTCGCTTCGGGGGCATGATCTTGTCTCCGGCGCCCTGATCCTCGTACGCGGAGAGACCTTCGTACGCTGAGACCGGCACCGGCACTGTCCACGCGGAGCCGTGCCGTGCCCCTCCGTGCCTCCCGGTACGCGGAGACGGGCGTCGTCCCCCGTGCGCGGAGGCAGGATCCGCGTCGTACCCGGAAGGAACCGCGGAGACTCGTATGGACCGCCTCGACAACACCATCCGCCCCTACGCCTGGGGTTCGACGACCGCCATCGCGCGGCTGCTCGGTGTGGAGCCGACCGGTGAACCGCAGGCGGAGATGTGGATGGGCGCCCACCCCGGTGCTCCCTCGCGCACCGGGCGCGGCCCGCTCAACGAGGTCGTCGGCGAGGACCCCGAGCGGGAACTCGGCCGTGCCGCGGTCGCCAGGTTCGGCCCCCGTCTGCCGTTCCTGCTGAAGATCCTCGCCGCCGGCGCCCCCCTCTCCCTCCAGGTGCACCCCGACCTGGAGCAGGCCAGGGAGGGCTTCGAGGACGAGGAGCGCCGCGGCGTCCCGATCGACGCACCGCACCGCAACTACAAGGACGCCAACCACAAGCCCGAACTGATCTGCGCCCTCACCGAGTTCGACGGCCTGTGCGGCTTCCGGGCCCCGGCCGAGGCCGCCGACCTGCTCGCGGGACTCGACGTCGACTCCCTCAAGCCGTACGTCGACCTGCTGCACGCGCACCCGGAGGACGCCGCGCTGCGCGAGGTCCTGACGGCGGTGCTGAGCGCCGACCCCGACGAGATGGCCCACACCGTCACCGAGACGGCCGCCGCCTGCGACCGCCTCGGCGGCGCCTACGCCCCGTACGCCGACCTCGCCCACCACTACCCGGGCGACCCAGGCGTCATCGCCGCCATGCTGCTCAACTACGTGCAACTGCAGCCGGGTGAGGCCCTGTTCCTCGGCGCGGGCGTCCCGCACGCCTACCTGAACGGCCTCGGCGTCGAGATCATGGCCAACTCCGACAACGTCCTGCGCTGCGGCCTCACCCCCAAGCACGTCGACGTCCCCGAACTCCTGCGCATCGTCCGCTTCGAGGCGACCGACCCGGGCGTCCTGCGCCCGGAGGCGTCCCCGGACGGCGAGGAGGTCTACGCGACCCCCATCGACGAGTTCCGGCTCTCCCGGTACGTCCTGGCGGAGGGCGCCGTCCCGCACGACCTCACCCGCGAGACCCCGCAGATCCTCCTCTGCACGGCGGGCACCGCACTCGCGGGCCACATCGCGCTGGCCCCCGGACAGTCGGTCTTCGTCCCGGCCGGCGAAAAGGCCGAAGTGTCCGGGAACGGCACGATCTTCCGCGCGACAGTGGTGGCCTGACAGGGCATCCTCGGTGTCCTGGGCCCCTCGTCACGGTGGCCAGCCGCACCCCTGCGGCACCGGGCTGCAACAATGGCCCACCGCAAAGGGCGGGCAAAGCCCGGACCGGGGTACGAGGGTACGGACCGGGACCCGGACGGCGTACGAAGGGACAGCAGGAGCACATGAGCGCTTCAGGCGGCACCAAAGCGATCGTGGCGGCACTCGGCGCCAACCTCGCGATCGCGGCATCGAAGTTCGTGGCGTTCGCCTTCAGCGGCTCGTCCTCGATGCTCGCCGAGGGCGTCCACTCGCTCGCCGACTCCGGCAACCAGGCCCTGCTGCTCATAGGCGGCAAGAAGGCGCAGCGCGAGGCGACCCCGCAGCACCCCTTCGGCTACGGCCGTGAGCGCTACATCTACGCCTTCCTCGTCTCGATCGTCCTCTTCTCGGTCGGCGGCATGTTCGCCGTCTACGAGGGCTACGAGAAGATCAAGCACCCGCACGAGCTGGAGCACTGGTACTGGCCGGTGGGCGTCCTGGTGTTCGCCATCATCGCGGAGAGCTTCTCCTTCCGTACGGCCATCAAGGAGTCCAACGAACTGCGCGGCGGGCTGTCCTGGGCGCAGTTCGTCCGCCGCGCCAAGGCCCCCGAGCTGCCGGTGGTCCTCCTGGAGGACTTCGGCGCGCTCATCGGTCTCGTCCTCGCCCTCGGCGGTGTCGGCCTGGCCCTGCTCACCGGCGACGGCATCTGGGACGGCATCGGCACGGTCTGCATCGGTGTCCTGCTCATCCTGATCGCCCTGGTCCTCGCGGCCGAGACCAAGTCCCTCCTGCTCGGCGAGGCCGCGGGCGTCGAGGACGTCAAGAAGATCGAGGCCGCGATCGTCGACGGCCGCACGGTCACCGGCGTCATCCACATGCGCACGCTCCACCTCGGCCCCGAGGAGCTGCTGGTCGCCGCGAAGGTCGCCGTCGAGCACGACGACACCGCGGCCCAGGTGGCCTCCGCGATCGACGCCGCCGAGGCCCGTATCCGCACCGCCGTCCCGATCGCCCGCGTGATCTACCTGGAGCCGGACATCTACAGCGAGGCGGAGGCGGCGAAGGGTGCCGACCCCGAGGCGACCCCCGGCGGCCCGGCCCACCCGGTCGAGCACTGACCTTCACCCCTGTGGCGCCGGGCCCGTCCGGGCGCCGGGGCCCCCAAACGCTCGCACGCCGCGGGGCCCGCCTGAGATTCCAGGCGGGCCCCGCGGCCGTTCGCGTCCGGCTCTTCCCGGCTCCGCGTCTCCTCGACGCCGCTGTTCCTCGACGCTCCCCGGCCGGTCAGCCCATGCCACCGGGGGCGCCCGGGCCACTCATGCCGCCGGGGCCGCCCGTGCCGCCGGGGCCGCCTGTGCCGCCGTACACGGCCCACGGCGGCATGGGCGGTACCGCACGGGCCCGCCGCCGCACGACGAACGCCGCGATCCCGACGCCCACACCCGCCAGCGCGACGGGCACCCCGAGCACCCCGGCCCCCGCCAGCGCCAGGGGCAACGCCCGGTCCTCGGTCACCCGGGCCTGGACGGCACCGACGGGCACCGTCCCGCCGTGGTCGTCCGGGAAGAACCGGGAGTCCCGCGAGTTCAGGCGGTGATCACCGAGGAGGAACAGCCGGCCTTCGGGCACCTTCACGTCGTACCGCTGGTGCGTCCCGTCCGCGATCCCGTCCTTGACGTACGGCTCGTCGAGCGGCTTCCCGTTCACCGTGATCCGCTCGTCCGCACCCTCGCCGTCACAGCACACCACCCGGTCGCCGCCGACCCCGATGACGCGCTGCAGGACGCTGCCCGAGAAGGAGTAGCGCTCCGGCGCCCGGAACAGCACCACGTCACCACGTCGCACCTCGCTCCCGTCGATCCGCTCGAACACGAGCCGCTCGCCGACGGTGTAGGTGGGCGCCATGCTGTCGCTGCGCACCTGAGTCGTCGTGAACGCCGTACGCGCGGCCAGCACCGACCCGAGCACCAACACCAGCCCCAATGGCCCCAACACCCACGCCGTGATCGTCAGCCCTCGCCCCTTGCGCACCGCGCCACCCTCCAGCCCCACCCCGCACGGAATCTCCGCGCGCAGAGGCTAGCCGTCGCTCCGCCACGAGCGGCCACCGACCGGCCCCTCACCCTGGGCGGACGTCCCCCGGCCGCCTCCCCGCACCGGCCGGATCCGTACCCATGAGGCCCCGTCCGTCCGGAGGCGGACTGGGGCGAGCCCCGCCCACCGGTGTAGCTTTGTGGCTGAGCCAGACGTCGCTGCTGATGGCGGTCGGGCGGTCCCACCGCGGACCGGCCGAGGGAGAGAGGGCCTCCGACGGACTGCGCTGCGCGCACCGGACACACCTGTGTCCAGCCGGGCATCCCTGTGCCCGTCGGCGCGCAGACCAGCCCTATCCACCTCGCCCCGACACCGAGGAGCAGCCCGTAATGACGACTGTCGACAACCGACAGGACTTCAAGGTCGCCGACCTCTCCCTGGCCGACTTCGGCCGCAAGGAGATCACCCTCGCCGAGCACGAGATGCCCGGCCTGATGTCGATCCGCAAGGAGTACGCCGAGGCGCAGCCCCTCGCGGGCGCCCGCGTCACCGGCTCCCTGCACATGACGGTGCAGACCGCCGTCCTCATCGAGACCCTGGTCGCCCTCGGCGCCGAGGTCCGCTGGGCCTCATGCAACATCTTCTCCACCCAGGACCACGCCGCCGCCGCCATCGCGGTCGGCCCGAACGGCACGCCCGAGAACCCGCAGGGCGTCCCGGTCTTCGCCTGGAAGGGCGAGACCCTGGAGGAGTACTGGTGGTGCACGGAGCAGGCGCTGACCTGGCCGAACAGCCCCACCGGCGGCCCGAACATGATCCTCGACGACGGTGGTGACGCCACCCTCCTCGTCCACAAGGGCGTCGAGTACGAGAAGGACGGCAAGGTCCCCTCGGTCGACACCGCCGAGTCCGACGAGCACCGCGTCATCCTCGAACTCCTGCACCGCACCATCACCGACGGCTCGCAGAAGTGGACCCAGCTCGCCTCGGAGATCCGCGGCGTGACCGAGGAGACCACGACCGGCGTCCACCGCCTGTACGAGATGCACCGCGACGGCACCCTGCTGTTCCCGGCGATCAACGTGAACGACGCCGTCACCAAGTCGAAGTTCGACAACAAGTACGGCTGCCGCCACTCCCTGATCGACGGCATCAACCGCGCCACCGACACCCTCATCGGCGGCAAGACCGTCGTCGTCTGCGGCTACGGCGACGTGGGCAAGGGCTGCGCGGAGTCCCTGCGCGGCCAGGGCGCCCGCGTGATCATCACCGAGATCGACCCGATCTGCGCCCTGCAGGCGGCGATGGACGGCTACCAGGTCACGACCCTCGACGAGGTCATCGACAAGGCCGACATCTTCGTCACCACGACGGGCAACAAGGACATCATCATGGCCGCGGACATGGCCAAGATGAAGCACCAGGCGATCGTCGGCAACATCGGTCACTTCGACAACGAGATCGACATGGCCGGCCTCGCCAAGATCCCCGGCATCGTCAAGGACGAGGTCAAGCCGCAGGTCCACACCTGGAAGTTCCCCGACGGCAAGGTCATCATCGTGCTGTCCGAGGGCCGCCTGCTGAACCTGGGCAACGCGACCGGACACCCGTCCTTCGTGATGTCCAACTCGTTCGCGGACCAGACGCTGGCCCAGATCGAGCTGTTCACCAAGCCGGAGTCGTACCCGACCGACGTCTACACGCTGCCCAAGCACCTGGACGAGAAGGTCGCCCGCCTCCACCTCGACGCGCTCGGCGTGAAGCTGACGACGCTGCGCCCCGAGCAGGCCGCGTACATCGGTGTCGAGGTCGAGGGCCCGTACAAGTCGGACCACTACCGCTACTGAGCACCCCCGCCGAGCAGCGGTACCACCGCTCGGCGTACGGATGTCAGCAGGCCCTCGCCGTCACGGCGGGGGCCTGTCCCCGATGAGGACCTGAACGCCCATGCCCCGCGGCCGATATTCGCTCCATGATCCGCACGACCACACCCCCCTCGGCGAAGAACACTTCCACTGCGCGCCCGGCCCCTCCGGCTGGCGCTACGTCGCTCAACGCACCACCCCCTCGGACAGCGGGACCGCGCCCGGCCCCCACCACAGCGAGGTCACCGGTTCCGTCGACCTCGCCCTCGACGAACTCGGCCGGCCCATCCGTCTCGAACTCCACGCCGCGGGCTGGCAGGTCCGCGGCGCCGCCCTCGACGGGGTGACCTGGGTCCGCACCGACCCCACCGGCGCGGAGGCCACCGAAGGCAATGTCCGCGCGCACGCCTTCACTGGAACCTCTCCCGCGTTCCTCGTCGCCACCGCCCGTCTCCTTCGCCTCACCCCCTCGGCCCCGGCGACCCGCGTACGCCTCGTCGCCTTCACCGACCCCGTCCTCGCCCCACGCACCCTCGACCAGTCCTGGGCTTTGATCGCAAGCGAAGCACACGCCACTGACAGCGGCCCCCTGATCGTGGACGAATACCAGGTCACGGCCCTGGACACGGGGGAACAGCACTCCGTGCACATCGCGGGAGACGTGGTCCTCGCGGCGCCCGGCATCGAGCTGGAGCACCTCGAAACGCCGCCGTCGGTCTTCACCTGACGGCGACGTGTTCACCTGACGACGGCGGTCCACCAGTCGGCCGCAGGTTCGTCCCACGACCGACGCGTCGTGACTGCTAGGCGGGCGGCACGAATCCTGTCGCGGAAGGACCTGCCTCCTGGTTCCGGTCGTGCCCGTCCCGGAGGTCGGGCCGGTCGGGCCGGTCGGGCCGGTGGGCCTGAGGAACGGCGGCCGGTTGCGCCGGCCTCGGCGTCTGCCGCGAAGACACGTCCTGGCTCCCGGAAGCCGTCGGCGCATACGGCTGGGCAGGAGCGTAGGGCTGCGGCGCGGCGTAGGGCGGGGGAGCACCGTGAGGCCCGGCGCCCGGTGCCCGCACCACGGGTCCGGACGCTCCCGGCGCCCCGGCCGGGTATGTGCCGGCACCCGGCTGCGCGATCCCGGCCGCCCCACCACCGAACGTCCGCCGGACCTCCCGCGCCTGCCGCTCCTGCACCACCGCCGCCAGATACGCGGCCGGCGGCACACCCTGCGGCGCCGGAGTCCCCGTACGCGCGGCGACATCGGACGCCAGCCGCTCCGCCATGGCCCAGCCGACCTGCGGATCCAGCTGCTGCATCCGCGTCAGGTACTGGCGGACGGCCAGCCACAACCCGTCCGGAACGGCGGACAGGTCGAGCTCGGCGAACCGTCCCGCGAGCCACGGCGGCGGCGGAGGCACGTACGGCATGTGCCCCACCGGGATCCGCTCCCGGACCACGAGGGTCCCCGCGAACACGTCACCCAGCCGACGCCCCCGCTCCGACACCAGCGAGGCGATGCACGCGACGATCCCGAACGTCATCAGGATCTCGACCACACCCACCGCCCCGCGCACCAACGCGTGCCGGAACCGGATCGGGCCCCCGTCGTCACGCACCACCCGCAAGCCGCACGCCAGCTTCCCCAGCGAACGGCCGTGGCTCAGCGTCTCCACCGCGATCGGCCCGCCCACCAGTACCAGCAGGAAGGCGGCGATCGAGACCGCGATCTGCGCCGCGTCGTCCAGCGTGGCCGTCGACGCGATCAGACCGATCGTGACGACGACATAGACGGCGATCGCCACCGCCAGGTCCAGCAGTACGGCCAGCGCCCGGCTCGGCAGTTTGGCGGGGCGCAACTCCAGCGCGACCGCCTCACCCGTCACTAGCTCACTCACGCCCGTCGTCCTTCCCCTGGCCTGCCCCGAGAACGGCCAGTCTGCCAAGCTGAGGTCACATCGCGCCGCAGTACCACCAGCTGACCCCCACGACGAGCAGCCGAGGAGCAGCCAACCCGATGGACCTCGACGTCTTCGTGTCCGCCCACCGCGCCGAGTGGGACAGGCTGGACGCCCTGCTGCGCCGCCAGCGCCGCCTGAACGGAGCAGAGGCCGACGAACTCGTCGCCCTGTACCAGCGCACCGCCACCCACCTCTCCCTGATCCAGTCCAGCGCCCCGGACCCGCAGCTCACCGGCCGCCTCAGCCAACTGGTGGCACGCGCGCGCAGCGCGGTGACGGGCACCCGCCGGGCATCCTGGCGCGACGTCACCCGCTTCCTGACGCACGGTTTCCCGGCGGCGGTCTACCGCTCGCGTCACTGGTGGGTCCCCACGGCCCTCCTGTCCATCCTGGTCGCGGCCCTCCTGGGGTGGTGGATCGGCACTCACCCCGAGGTCCAGTCGTCCATCGCGGCGCCGAGCGAGCTGCGCGACCTCACCCGCCCAGGCGGCCAGTACGAGACGTACTACTCCAGCCACCCCGCCGCCTCCTTCGCGGCCCAGGTGTGGACGAACAACGCGCAGGCCGCCGCGATGTGCCTGGTCCTGGGCGTCTTCCTGGGCATACCGGTGCTCTGGATCCTCTTCCAGAACATGCTCAACCTCGGCGTCGGCATCGGCCTCATGTCCTCCGCCGGCCGCCTCGACACCTTTCTGGGACTCGTCCTTCCGCACGGCCTTCTCGAACTGACCGCAGTCTTCGTCGCCGCGGGTACCGGACTGCGGCTCGGCTGGACCGTGATCGATCCCGGGCCCCGGACGCGTCGAACGGCGCTCGCCGAGGAGGGACGAGCAGCCTTGGGGATGGCGATAGGCCTGGCGCTGATTCTGTTCGTGTCGGGAGCCATCGAAGGCTTCGTCACCCCGTCCGGCCTTCCCACCTGGGCCCGAATAGGCATGGGAATCGCCGCTGAGCTGGCGTTCCTCGCGTACGTCTATGTTCTGGGCGGACGCGCGGCACGCGCCGGCGACACGGGCGACGTCGACGAGTCCGAGCGCAGCGCCACGCTGCCGACGGCCGCCTGATGTGCGGACACCCCCGCTGACCTGCTAGTCTCCTCTTCGCTCCACAGGAGCCGTTGACACGGAACCAGTGGGGAGGTAGATTCGAACAGTTGCCTAGAACTGGACATGTGCCGGTGGCAGCAGCTAGTCTCTGCTTGCTTCTCGAGACATCGATTTCGAAGAAGCCACCCCCGATGATTCAGAAATGGCCGCCGGTCAGTCCGGCCCAAAACTTCTGATAAAGTCGGAACCGCCGGAAAGGGAAACGCGAAAGCGGGAACCTGGAAAGCACCGAGGAAATCGGATCGGAAAGATCTGATAGAGTCGGAAACGCAAGACCGAAGGGAAACTGCCCGGAGGAAAGCCTGAGAGAGTCTCTCGGGTGAGTACAAAGGAAGCGTCCGTTCCTTGAGAACTCAACAGCGTGCCAAAAATCAACGCCAGATATGTTGATACCCCGTCTCCAGTCATTCGGCTGGGGCGAGGTTCCTTTGAAAAAGTCCTGCCGGGCACTGCCTGGCAGGCGCACAGCGAGGACGCTGTGAACCGAGGGGATCATTCCTCTCCTTGGTTCCGCTCTCGTGGTGTTCGACCGGATTACCGGTAAACATTCACGGAGAGTTTGATCCTGGCTCAGGACGAACGCTGGCGGCGTGCTTAACACATGCAAGTCGAACGATGAAGCCCTTCGGGGTGGATTAGTGGCGAACGGGTGAGTAACACGTGGGCAATCTGCCCTTCACTCTGGGACAAGCCCTGGAAACGGGGTCTAATACCGGATACGACCTGCCGAGGCATCTCGGCGGGTGGAAAGCTCCGGCGGTGAAGGATGAGCCCGCGGCCTATCAGCTTGTTGGTGAGGTAGTGGCTCACCAAGGCGACGACGGGTAGCCGGCCTGAGAGGGCGACCGGCCACACTGGGACTGAGACACGGCCCAGACTCCTACGGGAGGCAGCAGTGGGGAATATTGCACAATGGGCGAAAGCCTGATGCAGCGACGCCGCGTGAGGGATGACGGCCTTCGGGTTGTAAACCTCTTTCAGCAGGGAAGAAGCGAAAGTGACGGTACCTGCAGAAGAAGCGCCGGCTAACTACGTGCCAGCAGCCGCGGTAATACGTAGGGCGCAAGCGTTGTCCGGAATTATTGGGCGTAAAGAGCTCGTAGGCGGCTTGTCGCGTCGGTTGTGAAAGCCCGGGGCTTAACCCCGGGTCTGCAGTCGATACGGGCAGGCTAGAGTGTGGTAGGGGAGATCGGAATTCCTGGTGTAGCGGTGAAATGCGCAGATATCAGGAGGAACACCGGTGGCGAAGGCGGATCTCTGGGCCATTACTGACGCTGAGGAGCGAAAGCGTGGGGAGCGAACAGGATTAGATACCCTGGTAGTCCACGCCGTAAACGGTGGGCACTAGGTGTTGGCGACATTCCACGTCGTCGGTGCCGCAGCTAACGCATTAAGTGCCCCGCCTGGGGAGTACGGCCGCAAGGCTAAAACTCAAAGGAATTGACGGGGGCCCGCACAAGCAGCGGAGCATGTGGCTTAATTCGACGCAACGCGAAGAACCTTACCAAGGCTTGACATACGCCGGAAAACCCTGGAGACAGGGTCCCCCTTGTGGTCGGTGTACAGGTGGTGCATGGCTGTCGTCAGCTCGTGTCGTGAGATGTTGGGTTAAGTCCCGCAACGAGCGCAACCCTTGTTCTGTGTTGCCAGCATGCCCTTCGGGGTGATGGGGACTCACAGGAGACTGCCGGGGTCAACTCGGAGGAAGGTGGGGACGACGTCAAGTCATCATGCCCCTTATGTCTTGGGCTGCACACGTGCTACAATGGCAGGTACAAAGAGCTGCGAAGCCGCGAGGCGGAGCGAATCTCAAAAAGCCTGTCTCAGTTCGGATTGGGGTCTGCAACTCGACCCCATGAAGTCGGAGTTGCTAGTAATCGCAGATCAGCATTGCTGCGGTGAATACGTTCCCGGGCCTTGTACACACCGCCCGTCACGTCACGAAAGTCGGTAACACCCGAAGCCGGTGGCCCAACCCCTTGTGGGAGGGAGCTGTCGAAGGTGGGACTGGCGATTGGGACGAAGTCGTAACAAGGTAGCCGTACCGGAAGGTGCGGCTGGATCACCTCCTTTCTAAGGAGCACTTCTTACCGAGTCCTTCGGGACGAGGTCAGAGGCCAGTACATCGGCGAACGTCCGATGCTGGTTGCTCATGGGTGGAACGTTGATTATTCGGCACTCTTGACTGTCTTCTCCTTCTAGTACTGCTCTTCGGGGCGTGGAACGAATGAGGGAAGCAGCGAGGGTGTCGGGCACGTTGTTGGGTGTCTGAGGGTACGGCCGTATGGCTGCCTTCAGTGCCGGCCCCAGTGAACTTGCCTTGTAGGGCAGGGTGATGGGTGGTTGGTCGTTGTTTGAGAACTGCACAGTGGACGCGAGCATCTGTGGCCAAGTTTTTAAGGGCGCACGGTGGATGCCTTGGCACCAGGAACCGATGAAGGACGTGGGAGGCCACGATAGTCCCCGGGGAGTCGTCAACCAGGCTTTGATCCGGGGGTTTCCGAATGGGGAAACCCGGCAGTCGTCATGGGCTGTCACCCGCTGCTGAACACATAGGCAGTGTGGAGGGAACGCGGGGAAGTGAAACATCTCAGTACCCGCAGGAAGAGAAAACAACCGTGATTCCGGGAGTAGTGGCGAGCGAAACCGGATGAGGCCAAACCTCAAGCGTGTGAGACCCGGCAGGGGTTGCGCTTGGGGGGTTGTGGGATCTCTCTTCTGTCGTCTGCCGGCGACAGGACGAGTCAGAAACCGTTGATGTAGGCGAAGGACATGCGAAAGGTCCGGCGTAGAGGGTAAGACCCCCGTAGTCGAAACGTCAGCGGCTCGTTTGAGAGACACCCAAGTAGCACGGGGCCCGAGAAATCCCGTGTGAATCTGGCGGGACCACCCGCTAAGCCTAAATATTCCCTGGTGACCGATAGCGGATAGTACCGTGAGGGAATGGTGAAAAGTACCGCGGGAGCGGAGTGAAATAGTACCTGAAACCGTGTGCCTACAAGCCGTGGGAGCGTCGGGCAAGCACTTGTGCTTGCCTCGTGACTGCGTGCCTTTTGAAGAATGAGCCTGCGAGTTTGCGGTGTGTTGCGAGGTTAACCCGTGTGGGGAAGCCGTAGCGAAAGCGAGTCCGAATAGGGCGATTTAGTAGCGCGCTCAAGACCCGAAGCGGAGTGATCTAGCCATGGGCAGGTTGAAGCGGCTGTAAGAGGTCGTGGAGGACCGAACCCACCAGGGTTGAAAACCTGGGGGATGACCTGTGGTTAGGGGTGAAAGGCCAATCAAACTCCGTGATAGCTGGTTCTCCCCGAAATGCATTTAGGTGCAGCGTCGTGTGTTTCTTGCCGGAGGTAGAGCACTGGATAGGCGATGGGCCCTACCGGGTTACTGACCTTAGCCAAACTCCGAATGCCGGTAAGTGAGAGCGCGGCAGTGAGACTGTGGGGGATAAGCTCCATGGTCGAGAGGGAAACAGCCCAGAGCATCGACTAAGGCCCCTAAGCGTACGCTAAGTGGGAAAGGATGTGGAGTCGCACAGACAACCAGGAGGTTGGCTTAGAAGCAGCCACCCTTGAAAGAGTGCGTAATAGCTCACTGGTCTAGTGATTCCGCGCCGACAATGTAGCGGGGCTCAAGCGTACCGCCGAAGTCGTGTCATTGCAGCAAGAGGGCCAACGCCCGCTGTGATGGGTAGGGGAGCGTCGTGTGCCGGGTGAAGCCGCGCCGGAAGGCAGTGGTGGACGGTTCACGAGTGAGAATGCAGGCATGAGTAGCGATACACACGTGAGAAACGTGTGCGCCGATTGACTAAGGGTTCCTGGGTCAAGCTGATCTGCCCAGGGTAAGTCGGGACCTAAGGCGAGGCCGACAGGCGTAGTCGATGGATAACCGGTTGATATTCCGGTACCCGCTGTGAAGCGTCAAACATCGAACCAGGCGATGCTAAGTCCGTGAAGCCGCCCCGGAGCCTTCGGGCAAAGGGGAGTGGTGGAGCCGACGGACCAGACCTGTAGTAGGTGAGTGATGGGGTGACGCAGGAAGGTAGTCCATCCCGGGCGGTGGTTGTCCCGGGGTAAGGGTGTAGGCCGTGCGATAGGTAAATCCGTCGCACTTGTGGCTGAGACCTGATGCCGAGCCGATTGTGGTGAAGTGGATGATCCTATGCTGTCGAGAAAAGCCTCTAGCGAGTTTCATGGCGGCCCGTACCCTAAACCGACTCAGGTGGTCAGGTAGAGAATACCGAGGCGTTCGGGTGAACTATGGTTAAGGAACTCGGCAAAATGCCCCCGTAACTTCGGGAGAAGGGGGGCCATGTCTGGTGATGAGTCTTGCACTCTGAGCTGGGTGTGGCCGCAGAGACCAGCGAGAAGCGACTGTTTACTAAAAACACAGGTCCGTGCGAAGCCGTAAGGCGATGTATACGGACTGACGCCTGCCCGGTGCTGGAACGTTAAGGGGACCGGTTAGTCACTCTTCGGGGTGGCGAAGCTGAGAACTTAAGCGCCAGTAAACGGCGGTGGTAACTATAACCATCCTAAGGTAGCGAAATTCCTTGTCGGGTAAGTTCCGACCTGCACGAATGGCGTAACGACTTCTCGACTGTCTCAACCATAGGCCCGGTGAAATTGCACTACGAGTAAAGATGCTCGTTTCGCGCAGCAGGACGGAAAGACCCCGGGACCTTTACTACAGTTTGATATTGGTGTTCGGTTCGGCTTGTGTAGGATAGGTGGGAGACTTTGAAGCGGCAGCGCCAGCTGTTGTGGAGTCGTCGTTGAAATACCACTCTGGTCGTGCTGGATGTCTAACCTGGGTCCGTGATCCGGATCAGGGACAGTGTCTGATGGGTAGTTTAACTGGGGCGGTTGCCTCCCAAAGGGTAACGGAGGCGCCCAAAGGTTCCCTCAGCCTGGTTGGCAATCAGGTGTTGAGTGTAAGTGCACAAGGGAGCTTGACTGTGAGACCGACGGGTCGAGCAGGGACGAAAGTCGGGACTAGTGATCCGGCGGTGGCTTGTGGAAGCGCCGTCGCTCAACGGATAAAAGGTACCCCGGGGATAACAGGCTGATCTTCCCCAAGAGTCCATATCGACGGGATGGTTTGGCACCTCGATGTCGGCTCGTCGCATCCTGGGGCTGGAGTCGGTCCCAAGGGTTGGGCTGTTCGCCCATTAAAGCGGTACGCGAGCTGGGTTTAGAACGTCGTGAGACAGTTCGGTCCCTATCCGCTGTGCGCGTAGGAGTCTTGAGAAGGGCTGTCCCTAGTACGAGAGGACCGGGACGGACGAACCTCTGGTGTGCCAGTTGTCCTGCCAAGGGCATGGCTGGTTGGCTACGTTCGGGAGGGATAACCGCTGAAAGCATCTAAGCGGGAAGCCTGCTTCGAGATGAGGACTCCCACCCACTTGATGGGGTAAGGCTCCCAGTAGACGACTGGGTTGATAGGCCAGATCTGGAAGCGCCGTAAGGCGTGGAGGTGACTGGTACTAATAGGCCGAGGGCTTGTCCTCAGTTGCTCGCGTCCACTGTGTTGGTTCTGAAACCACGAACAACCCCGTACAGGTCACGTACGGTGCGGTTGACAGTTTCATAGTGTTTCGGTGGTCATAGCGTGAGGGAAACGCCCGGTTACATTCCGAACCCGGAAGCTAAGCCTTACAGCGCCGATGGTACTGCAGGGGGGACCCTGTGGGAGAGTAGGACGCCGCCGAACTAATATTGAAGAAAACCCCTGTACCGGGATACCGGTACAGGGGTTTTCTGCGTTTACGGTGACTTCTTGCAGCGGCTTCTTGGATTGCGGTGGGCCCCTCGGATCGAGGGGCCCTTTTTGTTTGCGGTCAGAGCCGGCCGGCTGCCTTGAGGGCC
This sequence comes from Streptomyces krungchingensis, assembly GCF_054729265.1. Taxonomy (NCBI): domain Bacteria; kingdom Bacillati; phylum Actinomycetota; class Actinomycetes; order Kitasatosporales; family Streptomycetaceae; genus Streptomyces; species Streptomyces krungchingensis. Next base: position 4,649,193 of record NZ_JBPUKY010000001.1, on the reverse strand, counting down.
AGATAGGCGTCGGCAAGAGCCGGGGCGAGGTCTTCCGGGGGAGCATCGACGACGGTGACACCGTGGCGTTGCAGCTGTTCCGCGGTGCGATGGCGTTCCGCCTGGGCCTGAGCCGCGGACGCAGCCGCGTACACCGCCTCGGGGTTTCCCCTCGACGCCGCCATTCGGGCGACGTACGGATCTGCCACGGACGCCACCAGGACCGTATGCCGCTGGGTGAGGCGTGAGAGCACGGGAAGCAGGCCCTCCTCGATGGGGGCCGCGTCGAGGCTCGTCAGCAGGACGATGAGGGAACGGCGCGGAGCCGTGCGCAGTGCTGTGGCGGTGAGGCCGCGTGCGTCGGTCTCGACGAGTTCCGGTTCCAGGGTCGACATCGCGTTGACCAGGGACGGGAGGAGCTCGCCGGACGCGCGGCCCTGGACGAGCGCACGTACGCGGCGGTCGTACGCGAGGAGGTCCACACGGTCACCGGCGCGGGATGCCAGGGCCGCGAGCAGGAGGGCCGCGTCCATGGAGGCGTCCAGGCGCGGTGCGTCGCCGACCCGGCCGGCGGAGGTGCGGCCGGTGTCGAGGACCAGAAGGATGTGCCGGTCGCGTTCGGGACGCCAGGTGCGGACGGCGACCGTGGAATGGCGGGCCGTGGCGCGCCAGTCGATGGAACGGGTGTCGTCGCCGGGGACGTATTCGCGAAGGCTGTCGAACTCCGTGCCCTCGCCGCGGGTCAGCACGCTGGTTCGGCCGTCGAGTTCGCGGAGCCGGGCCAGTTTGGACGGCAGGTGCTTGCGGCTGGTGAAGGGAGGCAGGACGCGCACGGTCCACGGGACCTGGTGGCTGCCCTGTCGCGCGTAGAGACCGAGAGGGCCGTACGAGCGGATCGTGACGCGGTCGGCCTGGCGGTCACCACGGCGGGTGGGGCGCAGCCGGGTCGTCAGACGGCGTCGCTCGCCGGGCGGGACGGTGAGGCGGTGACGCGAGGCGGCCGTCTCGGTGCCCGGCTCCCAGCTGCTCGGCGGCCATGCGTCACGGAGGCGGGCGCGCAGGGGGCGACCGGACGGGTTGGTGACGGTGAGCGTGACGTCCGCTGTCTCGCCGAGGCGTACGGAGGTGTCGCCCGAGCGGGTCAGGCCGAGACGCCGTACGGGTGCCGCCAGTACGGCGTCGCAGGCGCAGGCCAGGGCCAGCGGGGCGTTCACGGCGAGGATGCCCGGCCAGCTCGGCTCCAGGATGCCGACGGGCAGTGAGCCGATGGCCGCCAGGAGGGCGGTGCGTCCGGTGAGTGCCATCAGCGGGGGACGGGGACGTGGGCGAGGATCGCGTTGATGACGGAGTCGGCCGTGACGCCCTCCATCTCCGCTTCGGGGCGCAGTTGGATGCGGTGGCGGAGAGTGGGCAGGGCCAGGGCCTTCACGTCGTCGGGGATGACGTAGTCGCGGCCGGTCAGCCACGCCCAGGCGCGGGCGGTGGCGAGGAGGGCGGTCGCGCCACGGGGGGACACACCGAGCGTGAGGGACGGCGACTCGCGGGTGGCGCGGCAGATGTCCACCACGTAGCCGGTGATCTCGGGGGAGACGGCGGTCTTGGCGACGGCGGTCCGCGCGGCTTCCAGGTCCGCGGGGCCCGCCACGGGGCGTACGCCGGCGGCGCGCAGGTCGCGCGGGTTGAAGCCCTCGGCGTGACGGGTGAGGACGTCGATCTCGTCCTGGCGGGACGGGAGAGGGATCGTCAGTTTGAGGAGGAAGCGGTCCAGTTGGGCTTCGGGGAGCGGGTAGGTGCCCTCGTACTCGACGGGGTTCTGGGTCGCGGCGACGAGGAACGGGTCGGGGAGTGGGCGTGGGGTGCCGTCGACCGTGACCTGGCGCTCCTCCATCGCTTCGAGGAGGGACGACTGTGTCTTGGGCGGGGTGCGGTTGATCTCGTCGGCCAGGAGGAGGTTGGTGAAGACCGGGCCGGGCTGGAAGGAGAACTCGGCGGTGCGGGCGTCGTAGACGAGGGAGCCGGTGACGTCGCTGGGCATCAGGTCCGGAGTGAACTGGACCCGCTTGGTGTCGAGATCGAGTGCGGATGCCAGCGCGCGGACGAGCAACGTTTTGGCGACCCCGGGGACTCCTTCAAGGAGAACGTGTCCGCGGCAGAGGAGGGCGACGACGAGGCCGGTCACGGCGGGGTCCTGGCCGACCACAGCTTTGGCGATCTCGGCCCGCAGGGCCTCCAGGGAGGTGCGGGCGGTGCCCGGATCCCCGGCGTACCCGGCGTTGTCAGTGGTCGGGTCCATCATGAACGGCGTACCTCTCTTTCGAGGGCGTCGAGTTGGTCGGCGAGGGAGACGAGGGCCGCGTCGTCGTGGGGCGGCGGCCCGAAGAGGAGGGGGTGCAGGGTCCGGCCGTCGCCCTGGAGGTGGGCGGACAGGGCGGGGAGCAGGGCTTCGGGCGCGTGCGCCTGAGCGGGGGGCACGCCCACGAGGGGGGAGAGGCGGGTGCGCGTGGTGGAGCGCAGGGCCGCCGCGGCACGGTCGCGGGCGTCGGCCTTGCGGTAGAGGCGGGCGCGGCCTTCGACGGTTTCGGAGGCGCGGATCGCGACGGGGAGTCGTTCGGGCACGAGGGGGCCCAGTCGTCGTGCCCGCCAGAGGGCGGCCAGGGCCGCCGCGATGAAGAGTTGCAGCGTGCCCCACAGCCAGCCGGAGGGGAGCAGGTCGAAGAAGCCCTGGTCGCCGGTGTCGGTGACCGAGTCGTCGGAGAGCGAGGGGAGGTACCAGACCAAGTGGGAGCGGGAACCGAGCAGTTGGAGGACGAGCGAGGCGTTGCCCTGCTCGTCGAGGCGATCGTTGTAGAAGATGTCGGGGGCGCCGAGGACGACGGTGTCGCCGCTCCCGGAGGCCGCCGGGATGCGCAGCAGCGTGGGCAGGCCGTCGCTGGGGTAGCACCTGTCGGCGTCGCGGGCGGGTGTGGTGTAGCGGACGCCGCCCGTGTCGGCGCTGCCCGCTCTCCTGGCCGCGGGCAGGGCGCAGTCGGGGGAGAGCGTCGAGTCGAAGCTGACCGCGGGGTCGGCGCTGACCTGGGGGGCCAGGGTGCCGACGGAGGGCGATCCCGGGGAGACGAGGACGGTGCGGCCGCCGGAGCTCGCTGTCGCCGCGTGCAGGAGCCTCTGCTGACGTTCGGTCAGCAGGTCGGGGGCGGCGATCAGGAGCGTGGTGTCGGCACCGGCCGCTGCTCGGGCCTCGTCCAGGGTGGTGACCACGCGCGTGGAGACACCCCGGTCGGCGAGGAGTTCGGCGACGGCGCGACTGCCGTAGGGATCGGCGGAGCGCGGATCGAGGCGGCCGTGCTGGGCGTCCGAGCGGACCACGGCGATCGCGATCGCGGCGGCCAGCAGGAGCACGGCGGCGAGCAGGATGCCCCGGCCGCGCGTCCACACCTGGCGGGCGGTGGGCGACACCGAGGTGGACGGGAGGGTGGCCTCCGTCATGAGGCGGCCCCCTGGCGGTCGTTGTGGGCCGTGCTCAGCGCGCTGCTGGTGAGGACCGGCTTGGTGCGCTCCAGTTCGCCGTCGAGTTCGGTGAGGCGGTGGTACACGCGCGTGTCGACGGCCCTGCCGCCGTATGTGACGTCGTCGAAGTCCCGCGCCGCGGTGCGCAGTCGGTCCGTGTGGGCGGGCAGGGCGCGGCCGGCTTCCGCGGCTGCCTCGTCCGCCGTGCGGCCGGGACGTGGTTCGAGGAGGGCGCGTTCCTCCAGGGAGCGGACGATGGCGCGCATCCGTTCCTGGACGGCCTGGTTCCAGTGGCCCTGGGCGGCGTGCGCCTCGGCGGCGGCCCGGTGCTCCGCGGCGCTCTTGGGGCGGTCGTCGAACAGCGCGGCGGACGACGTGGGGGTGCGGCGGGGGGTGCCCAGGCGCCACCACAGGGCGGCCACGACCGCGACCACCGCCAGCAGGATGACGACCAGTCCGAGTGCTCCGCCGGGTGTCGCGGAGGAGGCGGCACTGAACAGTTCGTCGACCCACTTCCAGAAGGCGTTCAGGGCGCGCTGGACCAGGCTGGGTTCGTTCTCGTGGTACATCCGCTTGGACAGCTCGCGTCTGGCCGCCTCCCGCGCGGGATCGCGAGGCGTCGTCACGGGTGGTTCGTCGCCGCGCGGCAGCGCGAGGACGCCGGCGGCGCCGGTGTGCGGCAGTGCGAGCACCGCAGTGAGAACTCCCCCCGCCGGGCTCACCGCATCAGCTCCCCGAGGTGGTGCCGGTCGAGTTCGAGCCGTGGTTCTCGACGTCGGCGGCGCGGGCCAGGTCGAGGTCGAGGGCCTCGCGGCGAATGCGCTGGTCGATGTAGAGGAGGACGGTGACGCCGGCCGTGATCGGGAAGGTCAGCATGGACCCGATCACCGAGCCGATGCCGCTGACGATGAGGAACGTCCAGCCGAGGTCGCCGCCGCTGGTGTCGAGGAAGCTGCTCATGCCGTCGCCGCTGAGCGCGGCGGCGAGGAGCGCGAAGGGGATCACGACGATCGACGCCACGATGTTCGCGATGATCGTGGCGAGCAGCTGGATGCCGAAGACCCGCCACCAGGAGCCGCGCACGAGCTTCGAGGAGCGGCGCATCGACTTCACGATGCTCTGCTTCTCCAGCATCAGGGCGGGAGAGGCGAGCGAGAAGCGGATCATCAGCCAGAGGGCGACGACACCCATGCCGAGTCCGCCGAGGACGGCGAGTGCGGCGCCCGCGTCACCCGCGCCGGCCAGGGCGGCGAGCAGACCGGGCAGTGTGCCGATGCCGACGACCACGAGGGCGATGAGCGGCAGCAGGAAGGTCAGGCCGAACAGCTTCGGCAGCTGAGGGCGGGCGTCGTGCCACGCCTCGGCCGTCGTCACCGACTTGCCGAGCACCGCGCGGCTGGTCACGGACGTGAGCAGCGCCGTGGCGACGATGGTGCCGAGCAGCGTGATGAGCAGGACGACACCGGAGCTCAGCAGGGTGTCGCCGAGGGCACGGCTCAGCTCGCCGACCGTGGCGCTCGGGTCGTTGAGGACGTCCGTGTCGGAGGTGTCGTCCAGGACGAAGCCCTGGAGCAGGATGACCGCGATCTCGGTGACGACGGCGACGGCGAGCGAGATGCCGAGGACGGTGCGCCAGTAGGTGCGCATCGTGGAGACCGCGCCGTCGAGGATCTCGCCGACGCCGAGGGGGCGCAGCGGGATCACGCCGGGCTTGGCGGCGGGGGGCGGACCGCCCCAGTTGCCTCCCCAGCCGGCGGGACCGCCGGGTCCGCCGGCTCCGCGACCGGGTCCTCCCCAGCCGCCGTACCCGCCGCCCTGGCCTCCGTGGCCGCCGGTTCCGGCGGGGGGACGTCCGCCCCAGCCCTGCGCGGGCGACGGTGGCGGCGGTGGGGCCTGGCCTGGGCCCTGCGGGCTGGGAGCGGACCACTGGCCGGGCGGGGGCTGCTCCTTGGACCACTTCGAGGGCTGCTCCGGCTGGTCCGTGCCGCCTTGGTCCGTGCCGCCTTGGTCCGTGCCGCCTTGGTCCGAGGGCTTGTCCGTGGGCTGCGTGGTGCCGGACGAATCCGGCTCCTGCCCGTCGGAGGGGGCAGATCCGGGCGAGGCCCAGCCCGGAGTGTCGTTCATCGTCGCTCCTTCACGGTGCCCGTCCGCGGTCGCGGCGGCAGCTTGGCAGCCATCGTGCCACGGTGCGCTCGGCAAGGGACCGGCCGCCGTATGGGCTGCACACCTTCAATTGTCCGCCCGGTACGGGGCAGACTGGGCGGATGGCTGATCAGTACGCGCAATCCCGCGAGGACAGCGGGTCGACGGACATACCCGCGATCCGCTGGGACGAGCCCCCCGAAGGCCCCGTACTGGTGCTTCTCGACCAGACGAGACTGCCGGCCGAAGAAGTCGAGCTGGTGTGCACCGACGCGCCCGCCCTGGTGGAGGCGATCCGCACGCTCGCCGTGCGCGGGGCGCCGCTGCTCGGCATCGCCGGGGCGTACGGCGTCGCGCTCGCCGCCGCGCGCGGCTTCGACGTGGACGAGGCCGCCGCGGCGCTGGCCGGGGCGCGGCCCACGGCGGTGAACCTCGCCGTCGGTGTGCGCCGGGCACAGGCCGCGTACCGGGCCGCGCTGGTCGGCGGCGGTGATCAGGAGCAGGCCGCGGCGGCGGCGCTCGCGGCGGCGCGGGCGCTGCACCAGGAGGACGCCGTGGCCAGCGCGCGGATGGCCGGTCTCGGGCTGGCACTGCTGGACGAGCTGCTGCCGGGCGGCGGGCACCGGATCCTGACGCACTGCAACACCGGTGCGCTGGTGTCCGGTGGCGAGGGGACGGCGTTCGCGGTGGCGCTCGCGGCGCACCGGACAGGGAAGCTGCGACGGCTGTGGGTGGACGAAACGCGTCCGTTGCTGCAAGGTGCTCGCCTGACGGCGTACGAGGCGGCGCGCAACGAGATGGCGTACACCTTGCTCACGGACAACGCGGCGGGGTCGCTGTTCGCGGGCGGCGAGGTGGACGCGGTACTGATCGGTGCGGACCGGATCGCGGCCGACGGTTCGGTGGCGAACAAGGTGGGGAGCTATCCGCTCGCGGTGCTGGCGCGGTACCACCACGTGCCGTTCATCGTGGTGGCGCCGCTGACGACGGTGGATCCGGACACCCCGGACGGAGCATCCATCGAGGTCGAGCAGCGCGCCGGTCATGAAGTGACTGAGGTCACAGCACCGCTGGTGCCGGTGGCGGGAGTGGAAGCGGGAGGCGGGATGCCGGTGGCACCCCTGGGGACCCAGGCGTACAACCCGGCGTTCGACGTGACGCCGCCCGAGTTGGTGACGGCGATCGTCACCGAAGAGGGCGTCGTGTCGCCCGTGACGGCTGAGGCGCTTGCTGAGCTGTGTGACAGGTCACGCCAGGTAACGATTTAGTTAATGGGATGATGTCGTTTATGAAGGGACGAGTCCTTGTCGTCGATGACGACACCGCACTGGCCGAGATGCTCGGCATCGTGTTGCGTGGCGAAGGTTTTGAGCCGTCTTTCGTAGCCGACGGCGACAAGGCGCTGGCCGCTTTCCGTGAGACCAAGCCCGATCTGGTGCTTCTGGACCTGATGCTGCCCGGCCGGGACGGCATCGAGGTGTGCCGCCTGATCAGGGCGGAGTCCGGGGTGCCGATCGTGATGCTCACGGCGAAGAGCGACACCGTCGATGTGGTGGTCGGCCTCGAGTCGGGTGCCGACGACTACATCGTGAAGCCGTTCAAGCCAAAGGAGCTGGTGGCGCGGATCCGGGCGCGGCTGCGCCGTTCGGAGGAGCCGGCGCCCGAGCAGCTGGCCATCGGTGACCTCGTCATCGACGTCGCCGGTCACTCTGTGAAGCGGGACGGCCAGTCGATCGCGCTGACGCCGCTGGAGTTCGATCTCCTGGTGGCGCTGGCCCGCAAGCCGTGGCAGGTGTTCACCCGTGAGGTCCTGCTGGAGCAGGTGTGGGGCTACCGCCACGCGGCGGACACCCGCCTGGTCAACGTGCACGTACAGCGGCTGCGCTCCAAGGTCGAGAAGGACCCGGAGCGGCCGGAGATCGTGGTGACCGTCCGTGGTGTCGGTTACAAGGCCGGACCGAGCTGACATGTCCCGGGACAGTGTCGCTTCGGCGCCCGGCGAGTCGGGGGTCCGTTCGGGGCGGCCTGTCGGCCGGAAGATGACGGGCTCGGGCTGGGGACGGTTCATGGAGGGCGGGCTGCTGCAGGGCGGAGTCCAGGGCAGCCCGGTCCTTCGGTTGTTCATGCGCTGGGTGCGCCGTCCGCTGCTGCCCGTGATGCGGCTGTGGCGGCGCAACATCCAGCTCAAGATCGTCGTCACGACGCTGCTGATGTCGCTCGGTGTCGTGCTGCTGCTCGGCTTCGTCGTCATCGGGCAGGTCCGCAACGGCCTGCTCGACGCCAAGGTGAAGGCGTCGCAGAGCCAGGCCACGGGTGGTTTCTCGGTGGCCAAGCAGAAGGCGGACGCCGCGGTGACCGCCGATGGTGACGACGGTTCGAATGCGGACGGCCGTCCGTCGAAGAACGTCGGCCAGTGGATGAGCGACCTCGTGGTGTCCCTGTCCAGTGGTGGCCAGGGCGCCTTCGACGTGGTGACGCTCAGCTCCAGCGCGGCCGGCGGCGGCGCGGGACTGGGCCCGCGCTACTCGGGCAACGTCGACCCGACGGTGAGCGTGCCGGTGTCCCTGCGCGAGCGGCTGGACAGCAACACGCTCGCGGCCCAGAGCTATACGCGTGTCGTCTACAAGGACGGCAGGCCGTCGCAGCCGGCGCTGGTCATCGGCAAGCAGGTCAACGACCCGAACGGAGACCCGTACCAGCTCTACTACCTCTTCCCGCTGACGCAGGAGGAGAAGTCGCTGAGCCTGGTCAAGGGGACGCTGGCGACGGCCGGTCTGTTCGTCGTGGTGCTCCTCGGGGCGATCGCGTGGCTCGTGGTGCGCCAGGTCGTCACGCCGGTGCGGATGGCCGCCGGGATCGCCGAGCGGCTGTCCGCGGGGCGCCTCCAGGAACGTATGAAGGTCACCGGCGAGGACGACATCGCACGCCTCGGCGAGGCCTTCAACAAGATGGCCCAGAATCTGCAGCTGAAGATCCAGCAGCTGGAGGACCTGTCGCGGATGCAGCGGCGGTTCGTGTCCGACGTGTCGCACGAGCTGCGTACGCCGCTGACCACCGTGCGGATGGCGGCCGACGTCATCCACGAGGCGCGGGTGGACTTCGACCCGGTGACGGCGAGGTCCGCGGAGCTGCTGGCCGACCAGCTGGACCGGTTCGAGTCGCTGCTCGCGGACCTGCTGGAGATCAGCCGGTTCGACGCGGGCGCGGCGGCGCTGGAGGCCGAGCCGATAGACCTCCGGGAGGTCGTGCGCCGTGTGGTCAGCGGTGCCGAGCCGCTCGCCGAACGCAAGGGCACGCACATACGCGTGATCGGCGACCAGCAGCCGGTGGTCGCCGAGGCGGACGCCCGGCGCGTGGAGCGGGTGCTGCGCAACCTCGTCGTCAACGCCGTGGAGCACGGCGACGGCAAGGACGTGATCGTCAAGCTCGCCTCGGCGGGCGGGGCGGTCGCGATCGCCGTCCGCGACTACGGCGTCGGGCTCAAGCCCGGCGAGGCGACCCGGGTCTTCAGCCGCTTCTGGCGGGCCGACCCGGCACGCGCGCGTACCACCGGCGGAACGGGCCTCGGGCTGTCCATCGCCCTGGAGGACGCGCGGCTGCACGGTGGCTGGCTCCAGGCGTGGGGCGAGCCGGGCGGCGGTTCGCAGTTCCGGCTCACACTGCCGCGGACCGCGGACGAACCGCTCAGGGGGTCGCCGATACCGCTGGAGCCCAAGGACTCGCGGCGCAACCGGGGACTCAACGACGCAGGTCTGCCGCTCGGCGGCAACGGCAAGCTGGCCACGGTGCCGGTGCAGCAGCAGGCGCGCACCAGCGCGTCGTCCGCGGCACCGTCGCGTGGCCCGATAGTGCCGCGCATGGCCGGGGCGTCGCCCACGGCCGACCCGACGGCGCTGCCCGGCAGCGGCTCACGGGTGGTGCCGAGGCCGTCCGGATCGGTGCGGCGCCAGGACGACGCGCCGACGGACGGCGAGCGGATCGGGCAGGAGCGGGGGCGGGACGGCGCTGAGCCGGAGGAACTCGGGCATGGGGAGGCATTTCGTGGGCGTTGACCGCGAGGGGAGCGGTGGTCGTCGACGTCCGGTTCGGGTGGGGGCGTATGCCTGCTGTGGTGCCCTGCTGCTCGCCGGGTGCGCGTCGATGCCGGACAGCGGGGACCTGCGCGGCGTCGAGTCCACGCCGAGGCAGGACTCGCAGGTCCGTGTCTACGCGATGCCGCCCAGGGACGACGCCCAGCCCGCGGAGATCGTGCAGGGCTTCCTGGAGGCGCTGACGAGCGACGACGCGAAGTACGAGACGGCGCGCAAGTACCTGACGGAGAGCGCCGGCAAGGTGTGGGACCCGTACCGGTCCACGACGGTCCTCACGGACGCGCCGAACCCGGACTCGGGCAATGCCGGGAACCGCGACGGCGCGGACGGCAGCTCCGTGTACCGGCTCAGCGGCAGCAAGGTCGCCACGGTGGACGAGCAGCACGCGTACTCGCCCGATTCCGGCACCTACAGCAAGACGGTGCACCTCACGCGGCTCAAGGACACCAAGCAGTGGCGCATCGACGGGCTGCCGCAGGGCGTGGTGATGGGCAAGTCAGACTTCCAGCGCAACTACGTGTCGATCAACAAGTACTACTACACGTCGAACTCGAACTCCGGGGCCGGCGGCCCGCTGGGGACCGTCGCCGACCCGGTCTACGTGCGTGAGCAGGTGGACCCGATGACCCAGATGGTCCGGGCGCTCCTGAAGGGCCCCACGCGCTGGCTGGACCCGGTCGTCAGGTCGAGCTTCCCCTCGGGCACGGAGCTGAAGAAGGGCGTCAAGTCGCTGTCGCCCGACGACCGCAACAGGGTCACCGTGCCGCTGAACCACAAGGCGGACCACGTCGGACGGTCCCAGTGCACGAGGATGGCCGCCCAACTCCTTTTCACCTTCCAGGACCTGACGCCCACCGGTGTGGACGAGGTGGAGCTGCAGAAGTCGGACGGATCGCAGCTGTGCGTGCTCACGGAGAACCAGGCCGGGAGCGTCGCCCTGCACGGTACGGGGCACCGCCCCGAGTACCAGTACTTCATCGACGACAAGCAGCGGCTCGTGCGGATGCCCAACGGCGACAAGAAGCCCGAGCCGGTGCCGGGTGCGCTCGGCGAGGGCGACAAGAAGCTGCGGGCGGCGGCGGTGTCGCGGGACGAGAGCAGCGCGGCCGGGGTGTCGACCGACGGGAGTTCCCTGTACGTCGGGTCGCTCGTGTCGGGCGGTTCGCTCGGTGAGGCGGTGCTGCACAGCGCGGGCCGCACGGAGGACGACCGGCTGACGACGCCCAGCTGGGACGGACGGGGCGACCTGTGGGTGGCCGACCGTGACCCGAAGAAGCCCCGGCTGCTTCTGCTGCGCAAGGGCGAGGGTGAGCCGCTGACGGTCGAGACACCGAGCCTCGACGGTCGCGTCGAGGCGGTGCGCGTGGCCGCCGACGGGGTGCGGATCGCGTTGATCGTCGAGAAGGACGGGAAGAGCTCGCTGCAGATCGGACGCATCGTCCGGGACACCAGCGGTGACCAGCCCACCGTGTCGATCCTCGAACCCCGCTCCGTGGCGCCTCAGCTGGAGGAGGTCACGGCGATGTCGTGGGCCGGGGACAGCCGGCTCGTGGTCATCGGACGCGAGCAGGGCGGCGTCCAGCAGATGCGGTACGTCCAGGTCGACGGCTCGGCCCCGGTGGGCACGGCGCCCTCGACGCTGACGGGCGTCAAGGAGATCGCCGCGTCCGAGGACGAGCGGCTGCCGCTGGTGGCGCACTCGGAGGAGGACGGCATCGTGCGGCTCTCGTCCGGGGAGCAGTGGCAGAAGGTCGTCAAGGACGGGACGGCGCCGGTCTATCCCGGATAGGGGCCGGTCTGTCCCGGACAGGGCTCCCCTCTTGCCGGACGGCGCGCAGAGCCGCCCGGCGTCCGTGGGGTCGCGTACGGAGCCGCCGGGCCTCCGCCCGGCGGCTCGCGAAGCCGACAGGCGTCCGTCCGACCGCGCGGAGCTGCCGGCGGCCTCCGCCCGGCGGCGGGCGTCGGCATGTCTACGCCGGACGTGTACCGGCAGCCCGGCCCCGTGCGGTGTCCACCGGCAGGCCTCTGCCCCTACGCCGTACACCGGCAGGCCTCTGCCCCTACGCCGTACACCGGCAGGCCCCGTGCCGTACGGATCCCCGGCCTCGTGCTCGTACGGCGTGCACCGAACCCCCGGGCGGCCCCTCCCGACGCCTGCCCGCGTTGTCCACAGGGAGTTGTCCACAGGGGTGGCCGGTAGGTCCCCGTATTGGCACAGTGGTGGTCATGCGGGGGTGGTGGCAGGACCTCACCGACCTGGTGCTGCCGGCCGAGTGCGGAGGCTGCGGACGGCCTCGTACGGTGCTCTGCCTGGAGTGCCGTGCCGCCCTGACCGGGGCCGCACCGCGCCGGGTGCGACCGGTGCCGGAGCCGCGCGGGCTGCCCGTGGTGCACGCGGCGGCTCCCTACGAGGACGAGGTGCGGGCAGCGTTGCTCGCCCACAAGGAAAGGGGTGCGCTGGCGCTCGCGGCCCCTCTCGGAGCGGCCCTGGCGGGGGCCGTACGGGTAGGGCCGGGCTGCGCGCGACGAGCTGGTCCGGGCGCGCGCCACACGGCTCCGGAGGGGCGGCCCAGGGGCAGGAAGGGGCAAACGTGCGACACGGGAGTCGGGCCGCTGCTCCTCGTCCCCGTGCCGTCCTCACGGCGGGCCGTGCGGGCCCGGGGACACGATCCGGTGCGCCGGATCGCGCTCGCGGCGGCGGGCGAACTGCGGCGCACGGGGACACCGGCCAGGGTGGTGGCCGTGCTGCGGCAGCGGCGCGCCGTGGCCGACCAGTCGGGACTCAATTCCCGCCAGCGGCTGGAGAATCTCGCGGGCGCCCTGGAGGTGGCCGCCGCAGGTGCGCGGCTGCTGGTGGACGGCGGGCCGGTGGTGCTCGTGGACGACCTGATGACGACGGGAGCCTCGTTGACGGAGGCGGCACGAGCCGTCCGGATGGCTCGATCGGCCGTACGGCAAGTGGGTGAAGAGGAGGACGGGGCGGTTCTGACGGAAGTGATTCGGCGAATGGCGGGTAGTGGCGAAGTCATGGACGGGAGGCCCGACACGACCTGCGCGGCCGTGATCGCGGCGTCACCGGACGCTTTCGAAATAAACCGGAACTGACAGAGAACTTGCATCGTTGCAGGTAATGAGACGGTCAATTCACCTGAACGGAGGTACGCCGCAGTAGAGGGTGACGACATCCGTCCGGGCGAGATATGTTCGGTTGTGAGGCAATGGCGCAGGCCGGACCTCGCTAATCCGAATGCCGTGCTGCGGGTTTCCGGCAATCACCCGCATCGGTGGGGTGGAGATCTTGCCCATGGGGGAGGAGGAGGTGAAAGTCACCGAGTCCGAGGTTCCGGGAGACACCGGAGCCGGGTGCAAAAGGGAGATGCTCCGCCAGTGGAGCGGAGCTATCCGGGAACGGAGTTCTGCGTGGACATCGTCGTCAAGGGCCGCAAGACCGAGGTGCCCGAGCGGTTCCGCAAGCACGTGGCCGAGAAGCTGAAGCTGGAGAAGATCCAGAAGCTCGATGGCAAGGTGATCAGCCTCGACGTCGAGGTGTCCAAGGAGCCCAACCCCCGACAGGCCGACCGTTGCGACCGAGTGGAGATCACCCTCCGCTCCCGCGGTCCGGTGATCCGGGCGGAGGCAGCGGCGAGCGACCCGTATGCAGCACTCGATCTGGCGGCGGACAAACTCGAGGCACGGCTGCGCAAGCAGCACGACAAGCGCTACACCCGCCGTGGCAGCGGCAGGATCTCCGCGGCGGAGGTCGCCGACCACGTCCCCGGCGCCGCGACGCTGAACGGGAACGGGAGCGTCGTCCGCGAGGAGGAACCGGACAGTGTGCCGACCAAGAAGATCGGCTCGCTCGAGGTCATGGGCGAAGGCCCCCTCGTCGTCCGCGAGAAGACCCACGTGGCCGCCCCGATGACGCTCGACCAGGCGCTCTACGAGATGGAGCTGGTCGGGCACGACTTCTACCTCTTCGTCGACTCCGAGACGAAGGAGCCCAGTGTCGTCTACCGACGGCACGCGTACGACTACGGCGTCATCCACCTCAGCACGGACCCCATGGTCACGCAGGCCGGAGAGGAAGCGCCGGGCGGTGCGCTCGGCGGCTGACCCTCCCGGTGACAGCTGAGCCGGTGCCCCTGGAGCGCGTGTGCGCCCCCAGGGGCACCGGTGTGCGACCACTTGGAGCACCGCTCTGTCACCGCACTGTCGTCCGGGCATGGAATCATGGCCGCACCGGCCCAACCGGTGGGCCGTTGCCTTGGGTTGGCGATGGCACAGGAACACAGGCCACGGCCTTCAGGGGGAGGAACGATGGCGGACAGCTTCGGACCGATGCGTGACGACGACGCCGACGACGGCGTGGTCGGCATGGGCCCGGACACGGGCTCTTCGCGCAAGGAGCCCATCCGGGTCCTCGTCGTGGACGACCACGCCCTCTTCCGCCGCGGTCTGGAGATCGTGCTCGCGGCCGAGGAGGACATCCAGGTCGTCGGCGAGGCGGGCGACGGGGCGGAGGCGGTCGACAAGGCGGCCGATCTGCTGCCCGACATCGTGCTCATGGACGTGCGGATGCCCAAACGCGGCGGCATCGAGGCGTGCACCTCCATCAAGGAGGTCGCCCCCAGCGCGAAAATCATCATGCTGACGATCAGTGACGAAGAGGCCGACCTCTACGACGCCATCAAGGCGGGCGCCACCGGCTATCTCCTCAAGGAGATCTCCACGGACGAAGTGGCCACCGCCATTCGCGCGGTGGCAGACGGCCAGTCGCAGATCAGTCCCTCGATGGCGTCGAAACTCCTCACCGAGTTCAAGTCGATGATCCAGCGCACCGACGAGCGCCGCCTGGTGCCCGCGCCACGGCTCACCGACCGTGAGCTGGAGGTGCTCAAGCTCGTCGCCACGGGAATGAACAACCGGGACATCGCCAAGGAGTTGTTCATCTCCGAGAACACGGTCAAGAACCACGTGCGCAACATCCTGGAGAAGCTCCAGCTGCACTCCCGGATGGAGGCCGTGGTGTACGCGATGCGGGAGAAGATCCTCGAAATCCGCTGACGGCACGACCGCGCGACGGCGTGACGGCCTGACCGCACGACCGTCCGACGGCGTGACCGCCTGATCGACCCCGACCCCGACACCGTCCACGACCCCGACACCGGCCCCGGCGGAGCCGCCGGCTTCCGCCAGGGTCCGCCGTGATCACGCGGCGCGGCCCCCTGTCATCCCAGGGCGCGCGCAAGCTCCCGGGCGAGCGGCTCGCGAAGCTCCGGAGAGTCCACCCGCTCCACCCGTACGTCCGTGCAGTCGACCCAGCTCGCCGCCTCCACCAGAGCCTGGGCCACCGCGGGGACGGCCTTGGGGCCGTCGAGGCCGACCTGCTTGGCGACCAGGGTGCGGCCCTCCCGGGCGGGGTCCACACGGCCGACCAGACGGCCGCCGGCGAGAACCGGCATCGCGAAATAGCCGTACACCCGCTTCGGCTTGGGCGTGTACGCCTCCAGGCGGTGGGTGAAGCCGAAGATCCGCTCGGTGCGCGCCCGCTCCCAGATGAGCGAGTCGAACGGCGACAGCAGTGTGGTGCGGTGACGGCCGCGCGGGGCCGTCTCCAGGGCCGCCGGGTCCGCCCACGCGTCCGCCGCCGTCCGTCCGGCCTGGCTCGCGCCGCTTCTGCCCTGCACCGGCTTGCCCCAGCCCTCCACCCTCACCGGGACCAGGCCCGAGTCCGCGATCACCGCGTCGACCTGCTCGCCCTTGAGGCGGTGGTAGTCGGCGATGTCCGCGCGCGTGCCGACGCCGAGGGACTGTCCCGCGAGACGGACGAGACGGCGCAGGCACTCCGCGTCGTCCAGCTCGTCGTGCAGCAGCTCTTCCGGGATGGCGCGCTCCGCGAGGTCGTACACCCGCTTCCAGCCGCGCCGCTCCGTGCACACCACCTCGCCGTACATCAGCGCGCGCTCGACGGCGACCTTGGTGCCCGACCAGTCCCACCACTCGCTGGTCTTCTTCGCGCCGCCCAGGTCCGTGGCGGTGAGCGGGCCTTCCGCCCGGAGCTGCTTGATCACCTGGTCGTACGTGCCGTCCGGCAGGGCGTGGTTCCAGTGCGGGCGCGAGCGGTAGGCGCGGCGGCGGAACGCGAAGTGGGGCCACTCCTCGACGGGGAGGATGCAGGCGGCGTGCGACCAGTACTCGAAGGCGTGCGTGCCGGTCCAGTAGGCCGAGTCGACCGTCTTGCGGCCCACGGCGCCGAGACGGGCGTACGGCACGAGCTCGTGGGAGCGGGCGAGCACGGAGATGGTGTCGAGCTGGACCGCGCCGAGGTGCCGCAGCACTCCGCGGACGCCGGACCTGCGGTCCGGGGCTCCCAGGAAGCCTTGGGCCCGCAGGGCGATGCGGCGGGCTTCGTCGGCGGAGAGTTCTGCGAGGGGACGCGGGAGGCTCGTCATGCCCACACGGTAGGCGGTGCCACTGACAGTGGGCTCCGAGCCGGCTCACCTCCGGCTGGGGAGGCCGAGGGGCGCCGGGCCGAGCAGGCCCTCAGACCCCCGACGGGCGGTCGGGGGCCGGGAGGTACGGGGCCGTCGAGGGCAGGCCCAGGTCCGAGGGGAGCAACGAGCCGACCCAGCAGTCGCGCCGTACGCCCTTGTTGTTGATGGCGGAGCGGAGGGTGCCCTCGATGACGAAGCCGGCGCGCTCGGCGACGGCGCGGGAGCCGGCGTTGCCGACCTCGGCGCGCCATTCGACGCGGTCGACGGACAGATCCGTGAAGGCCCAGCGGGAGGCGGCGACGGTGGCCTCGGTGATGTAGCCGCGGCCGCGGTGCTCCTTCGTCGCCCAGAAACCGATCTCGCCGACGCCGAGGGAACGCATCGTGATGCCGAGCATGCCCACCAGCTCGCCGGAGGGGAGGAAGACGCCGAAGGTGAACATCGAGCCGTCCGCCCAGCCGTCCGGCACCATCTGGTCGGTGAAGCCCGCCGCGTGCTCGCGCAGATACGGCGACGGGATGGTGGTCCAGCGCTGGATGTCCGGATCCTGGGCGGCCTCGTACACGGCGTCGGTGTCGTGCGGGCCCACGACGCGCAGTACGAGACGGTCGGTGGTCAGGGTGACGGGGTCCATCGGGCGATTCTGCTCGGGAAGGCCGGAGGGGCGCCATCCCTTTGCCGTGAGTGATCGTCCGGTCACTTTTCGACGAGCGAACGCGGCACCTTCGGCAAGCCCCGTCCGTTGTCCTAGTGGCTGTCGCGGGCAGACCTCCCGGCGCGGTGTGGTCCTCGCTTACGATGGCCGTTGCTCAAGCTGTGATTTGTAAGTGTCAGTGAAACCGACCGTCCCAGGCCCGACCGGCAAGGAGACAAACCCCCGTGTCCGTCCTCTCGAAGATCATGCGTGCAGGCGAAGGCAAGATCCTGCGCAAGCTGCACCGCATCGCGGACCAGGTCAACTCCATCGAAGAGGACTTCGTCGACCTCTCCGACGCCGAGCTGCGGGCCCTCACCGATGAGTACAAGCAGCGGTACGCCGACGGCGAAAGCCTCGACGACCTGCTGCCCGAGGCGTTCGCCACCGTCCGCGAGGCGGCCAAGCGCGTCCTGGGCCAGCGTCACTACGACGTGCAGCTGATGGGCGGCGCCGCGCTCCACCTCGGCTACGTCGCCGAGATGAAGACCGGCGAGGGCAAGACGCTCGTCGGCACCCTGCCCACCTATCTGAACGCCCTCTCCGGAGAAGGCGTCCACCTCATCACGGTCAACGACTACCTGGCCGAGCGCGACTCCGAGATGATGGGCCGCGTCCACAAGTTCCTGGGCCTGACCGTCGGTTGCATCCTCGCCAACATGACGCCGGCCCAGCGCCGCGAGCAGTACGCGTGCGACATCACCTACGGCACGAACAACGAGTTCGGCTTCGACTACCTCCGCGACAACATGGCGTGGTCGCAGGACGAACTGGTGCAGCGCGGACACAACTTCGCGGTGGTCGACGAGGTCGACTCCATCCTCGTCGACGAGGCCCGTACGCCGCTCATCATCTCCGGCCCGGCCGACCAGGCCACCAAGTGGTACGGCGACTTCGCCAAGCTGGTCATCCGCCTCAAGAAGGGCGAGGCCGGCAACCCCCTCAAGGGCATCGAGGAGACCGGCGACTACGAGGTCGACGAGAAGAAGCGCACCGTCGCCATCCACGAGTCCGGCGTCTCCAAGGTCGAGGACTGGCTGGGCATCGACAACCTCTACGAGTCGGTGAACACCCCGCTCGTCGGTTATCTGAACAACGCCATCAAGGCCAAGGAACTCTTCAAGAAGGACAAGGACTACGTCGTCATCGACGGCGAAGTCATGATCGTCGACGAGCACACCGGCCGTATCCTCGCCGGCCGCCGCTACAACGAGGGCATGCACCAGGCGATCGAGGCGAAGGAAGGGGTGGACATCAAGGACGAGAACCAGACGCTCGCCACGATCACCCTGCAGAACTTCTTCCGCCTCTACGGCAAGCTCTCCGGCATGACCGGTACGGCGATGACCGAGGCCGCCGAGTTCCACCAGATCTACAAGCTCGGCGTCGTCCCGATCCCGACCAACAAGCCGATGGTCCGCAAGGACCAGTCCGACCTGATCTACCGCACCGAGGTAGCCAAGTTCGACGCGGTGGTCGACGACATCGCCGAGAAGCACGAGAAGGGCCAGCCGATCCTCGTCGGCACGACGTCCGTCGAGAAGTCCGAGTACCTCTCGCAGCAGCTGAGCAAGCGCGGCATCCAGCACGAGGTGCTGAACGCCAAGCAGCACGACCGGGAGGCGACGATCGTCGCCCAGGCCGGCCGCAAGGGCGCCGTGACCGTGGCCACGAACATGGCCGGTCGTGGTACCGACATCAAGCTCGGCGGCAACCCCGACGACCTCGCCGAGGCGGAGCTGCGCCAGCGCGGCCTCGACCCGGAGGAGCACATCGAGGAGTGGGCCGCCGCGCTTCCGGACGCCCTGGAGCGGGCCGAGAAGGCCGTGCGGGCCGAGTTCCAGGAGGTCAAGGACCTCGGCGGGCTCTACGTCCTCGGCACCGAGCGGCACGAGTCGCGCCGTATCGACAACCAGCTGCGCGGTCGTAGCGGCCGTCAGGGCGACCCGGGCGAGTCCCGCTTCTACCTGTCGCTCGGCGACGACCTGATGCGGCTCTTCAAGGCGCAGATGGTCGAGCGCGTCATGTCGATGGCCAACGTCCCCGACGACGTGCCGATCGAGAACAAGATGGTCACGCGCGCGATCGCGTCGGCCCAGTCGCAGGTCGAGCAGCAGAACTTCGAGACCCGCAAGAACGTCCTGAAGTACGACGAGGTCCTCAACCGCCAGCGCGAGGTCATCTACGGCGAGCGGCGCCGCGTCCTGGAGGGCGAGGACCTGCACGAGCAGATCCAGCACTTCATGGACGACACGATCGACGCGTACATCGCGGCCGAGACCGCCGAGGGCTTCGCCGAGGAGTGGGACCTGGACCGGCTGTGGGGCGCCTTCAAGCAGCTCTACCCGGTGAAGGTCACCATCGACGAGCTGGAGGAGGCCGCCGGTGACCGCGCCGGTCTGACCGCCGAGTTCATCTCCGAGTCCATCAAGGACGACATCCACGAGCAGTACGAGTCCCGTGAGGGTCAGCTCGGCTCCGAGATCATGCGTGAGCTGGAGCGCCGGGTCGTGCTGTCGGTCCTGGACCGCAAGTGGCGTGAGCACCTCTACGAGATGGACTACCTCCAGGAGGGCATCGGCCTGCGTGCCATGGCGCAGAAGGACCCGCTGGTCGAGTACCAGCGCGAGGGCTTCGACATGTTCAGCGCCATGATGGACGGCATCAAGGAGGAGTCCGTCGGCTACCTGTTCAACCTGGAGGTCCAGGTCGAGCAGCAGGTCGAGGAGGTCCCGGTCGAGGACACCGCGCCGTCCCTCGACAAGGAGGACGTCGTCCCCGCCGGTGCGCGTCCGGAGATCCGCGCCAAGGGCCTCGACGCCCCGCAGCGACGGGACCGGCTGCACTTCTCCGCGCCGACCGTGGACGGCGAGGGAGGCATCGTCGAGGGCGACTTCACCCACGACGACGAGCCCGTGCGCTCCGAGGCCGACGGCCTCACGCGCGCGGAGCGCCGCAAGCAGCAGAAGGGTGCGCGTCGCCGCAGGAAGTGACGTTCGCCGCGCACGCCGCACGTGCGTGAAAGGGCCGGGCACCTCGGGGTGCCCGGCCCTTCGCGTTGCCCGGAGCCGTTGGCTCTCGCGTCGCCTTGGGACACCGACCTTCGCCGTGCCCGGGGCCTTTCGCGTCGCTCGGGTGTGCGGCGGGCTCAGTCGTGGGGCATGCGGGGGCCGCCCAGTTCGACCGCCGTGCAGCGCCAGCGCAGGTCGGGGCCCTGCTCCAGGCGGAAGGCCATGGCGCGCAGCTGGTCACCTGCGCCGATCCGGGCGAACGCCTCGATGGCGCCGCGACGCGGCACGTAGTAGCCGATGTCGCGGACGACGGGCTGGGTGCCGCGGGTGCGCAGGGGGCCGCGTTCGGCGAGCCAGGCCAGCTCGTCGTAGGCGCGGCCCACGGTGTGGCGCAGCATGCAGTGCACGGGGCGCCGGCCGCTCAGCACGGCCACGAGGCGCTCCGCGAAGAGGTCGGTGGGCCGGGGCTGCGGGGCGGTCCGTCCAGGGCCGCGGACGGGCGCGCCGAGGGGCGCGCCGCTGCCCGGCGCCGTCACGGCGGCGCCCTCGGCCGTCGCCGTCGCCGTACGGCCGCGAGCGGGGGCCGTACGCGGCGACGTGCCCGCCGGGGCGGAACGGGAGCGGGTGCCCGGCGCCGACGTACGTGGGGACGTGCCTGGTGCCGACGTAGGAGAGGACGTGCCCGGCACCGAGGCGTGAAGGGACGCGCCCGGAGCTGCTGGACGAGGGCTTCCCGCGCCCGGGGCCGCTGGGCGAGGGCTTCCCGCGCCCGGCGCTGCTGGACGGGGGCTTCCCGGGCCCGGCGGGGCCGGGAGGGTGCCGCCCGTGCCCGGCGGCGGCGGTGGCGGGCTGCCGCCCGGTGTCCTGCGGGGCGCACCCGGCGCCCGGGGCGGTGTGCCGCCCGGCCCGCGGGTGTCCTGGCGCCCCGGCGGGCGGGTGCCCGGGTGCCGCTTCGTCCTGGTCATCACCTTGTTCATGCGTCGTCCCCGGTCGCTGGGCCCGGTCGATACCGGGCGGTAACTTGCGTGCTGGGGATCTTGTACGGGCCGTGGGAAGGCCTTCGCAACGAAGCGGTGCGCGTGTCGCGGGGGCCCGGGAGGTTCACCTATCAGGGGCGTCCGGCGGACGTCGGCCCTGTCGGCACGGGGGAGTACCGGGTGAATCCGGGGCCCGGGGTGGACGCCGTGGAGGGTGCCTCCGGGGACTCGAAAGGGGACGCCCGCACGTATCCTGAAGGCCCTCCCGGGAGGCGTTCACCTCCCTCTCCGGAGGACCGCCCTCCTCGCAGTCCGACGACGAAAGTGGCAGCCATGCGCGTCTACGTCCCCCTGACCCTCTCCGGTCTCGCCGAGGCGTACAAGACGGGGGAGCTGGCGGCGGGACCGTTCGTCGCGTACGCCGTGACGCCCGCGCTGCGTGAGTGGTACCTCTCCGAGGACATCGAGGAGCTGGAGTACGCGGCGCTGAGCCGTGCCGCGCTGGCCTCGCTGCGGCTGATCGCCGTCGACCCGGGTGCCGTACGGCGGCGGGTCGTCGTCGCGGTGGACGTGCCGGACCGGGCCGCCGTCGCCGACCCCGACCGGGGGCTCGACCCCGCTGCGCTCGGCGAGGTGCGGGTCTCCCAGGCCGTGACGCTGGCCAAGGCGGCGGCCGTGCACGTCGACGCGGACGACGCGGAGGCGGACGTGTCCGCGGCGGCCCAGGCGCTCGGCGCGGCGGACATGGGGGACGACGACGCCCAGTTCGTCGTGGACGGTGCCGAGGACCACGAGCTGCTGTGGTTCGCCACGCAGGAGATCCCCAACCTGGTGGGGCAGGGCGACTGACGCCCGCCCCGCGGTACGGCCCTCGCGTCAGTAAGTCGGGGGCGCGATGTCAGTGGCGGCAGGTACGTTCTTGGTATGGGGATGCACGGAGCTGCGCACATCGTCTGGGACTGGAACGGCACGCTGTTCCACGACAATGAGGCGATCATCGGCGCGACGAACGCGGCCTTCGCCGAGCTGGGGCTGGAGCCGATCACGCTGGAGCGGTACCGAGCGCTGTACTGCGTGCCGGTGCCGAAGTTCTACGAACGGCTGATGGGTCGGCTGCCCACGGACGCCGAGTGGCAGATCATGGACGAGACCTTCCACCGGTACTACGCGGAGCACCGCGTCGCGTGCGGGCTCACCGAGGGCGCGACCGAGCTGCTCGCGGGGTGGCGGTCGGCGGGGCGCAGCCAGTCGATCCTCAGCATGTACGTGCACGACGAACTGGTTCCGCTGGTCCGGGGATTCGGGATCGAGTCGCACTTCATACGGGTCGACGGGCGGACCGGACCGTCCGGTGGCAGCAAGGCCGAGCACATGGTGCGGCACGTGGGTGCGCTCTCGGGTGTGGAGCCGTCCCGCGTCGTGGTGATCGGGGACGCGGCCGACGACGCGCTCGCCGCCCGGAGCGTGGGCGCGGGGGCCGTGCTCTACACCGGCGGCTCGCACAGCCGCGCCAGCCTGGAGGAGGTCGGCGTGCCCGTGGTGGACAGCCTGGCCGAGGCCGTCGAGGAAGCGCAGCGTCTGGCGGCCTGACCGGCGCCGGGAGCGGGCGTCGCCGGAGCCCGGAGGGGCAGCCCGAGGGCGTCGGGGCCCCGCAGGAGCCCGCCCCGTCGGCCTCCGGTCAGCTCGCCGGTGCCTTGGCGCGCAGCACCTTCAGGAACTCCCGCATCCAGCTGGAGTGGTCCGGCCAGGCGCGGGAGGAGACCAGGGTGCCGTCGACCACGGCCTCCGCGTCCTGGAAGGTCGCCCCGGCGGCCTGCATGTCCATCTCCAGCGCGGGATACGCCGTGACCCGCCGCCCGCGCAGGCCGTCCACGGCAGCCGTCAGCAGGGGCCCGTGGCAGATCTGCGCCACCGGCTTGTCGGTGTCGAAGAAGGACTTGAGGATCTTGCGGAGTTCCGGGTCGTTGCGGAGGTACTCCGGTGCCCTGCCGCCGGGGATGACGAGAGCGGCGTACCGGCTGGGCTCGACCTCGGCGAAGGCGAGGTCGGCGGGCCAGGTGTAGCCGGGCTTCTCCGTGTACGTGTCGAAGCCGGGTTCGAAGTCGTGGACCACGAACCGGAGCTGCTTGCGGGCGGGGGCGGCGATGTCGACCTCGTAGCCCTCCTCGCGCAGGCGCTGGTAGGGGTACAGGACCTCCAGCGACTCCGCCGCGTCGCCCGTGACGATCAGGATCTTCGTAGTCATGTCGGCCGCTCCCCTCGCCGTGTCCGAGTCGTGCGTCAGCCATGTCCCACGTCCATTGTGCTGCCGTCCCCGGCGGCCGTCCTGACAGCGTGGAGCCGAAGGGGGGCCTTGCCCAGGGGGTTTCGTTCGGATCAGCCCGGGTCCGCGACGCCCGGCACGGCACCTCGCCGCGTTGTCGGACCACCCGAGTACGGCCAGTACGCGGGTGATCCTCCGCCGTGCGACGCACCGCACCGGACGCCGCGGCCTGATCCGACCTGATCCAAACGAAACCCCCAGAGGGCACCGGTGCGTTTCCGGCCGCGGACCGGGGGTGCATTTCCGGCCGCGCGGAGTCGTCCCGGAGCCCGGCCGGTCACCCCCGTCTCGGCCCTCACTGCATGCCCTCGCCCCTTTCGTCCCTGTGCATACTGTCAAAGTTCCACCCCCGGTTTTGTACACATACGGCTCATGACGGGTGCGGGGTGGAGGGCGATAGCCTTGTGGCGTGATCAGCGCGATATCTCGCGGGGGCATCGTCGCCCCTGCCCCGCGCCCGGAGAGCACGGACCACATCCGTGACCGGGCGGCAATCGCTGATCTTCGCGGGCGGGACAGGACGACGGCGAGCGGGCCGAGTGCCCTCCGTACGTCGACGGCGCCCCGGGAACGGACTCCGGCGAGAGCGGTGTCACAGTCCCCGGCGGTGTCGAGAATGACCGATAACCCCCCGCCCATCTCATCTTGCGGCATAGCGTCGGACCAGACCGGACACCCCGCGTCACGGCGTCACGCCGGAAGCACCGAGACCGTACTTCCATCAACGTCACGCAACGGCGCGCGACAGGAGCCAGAGGACAATGCAGACCAAGCTGGACGAAGCCAAGGCCGAGCTGCTCGAACGGGCCGCCCGGGTAGCTGAGAACAGCCCGGTCGGGGGGCACCTACCGACTGGGACGACGGGCGAGGGCACCCCCGACCGGGACACCGTGCTCGCGTTCCTCCAGCGCTACTACCTGCACACAGCCCCGGAGGACCTCACCGACCGTGACCCGGTCGATGTCTTCGGAGCCGCCTTCTCGCACTACCGGCTGGCCGAGAACCGCCCACAGGGCACGGCCAACGTGCGGGTCCACACGCCGACCGTCGAGGAGAACGGCTGGACCTGCAGCCACTCCGTCGTCGAGGTCGTCACCGACGACATGCCCTTCCTCGTCGACTCGGTCACCAACGAGCTGTCCCGTCAGGGGCGCGGCATCCACGTCGTCATCCACCCGCAGTTCGTGGTGCGGCGCGATCTGACCGGCAAGCTCATCGAGGTGCTGCCCGCCCGTCCGGCCGCCGAGGAGCTGCCGCACGACGCGCACGTCGAGTCGTGGATCCACGTCGAGATCGACCGTGAGACCGACCGGGCCGACCTGAAGCAGATCACCTCCGACCTGCTGCGCGTCCTGTCCGACGTCCGCGAGGCCGTCGAGGACTGGGAGAAGATGCGCGACGCCGCGCTGCGCATCGCGGAGGAGCTGCCCGCCGAGCCGACCGCCGGCGACCTGCGCGACCAGGAGGTCGAGGAGGCCCGTGAGCTGCTGCGCTGGCTCTCGGACGACCACTTCACCTTCCTGGGGTACCGGGAGTACGAGCTGCGCGACGACGACTCGCTGGCCGCCGTGCCGGGCACCGGCCTCGGCATCCTGCGCTCCGACCCGCACCACGCCGGCGAGGACAGCCACCCGGTCAGCCCGTCCTTCGAGCGGCTGCCCGCCGACGCGCGCGCCAAGGCCCGTGAGCACAAGCTGCTGGTCCTGACCAAGGCGAACAGCCGGGCGACCGTGCACCGTCCGTCGTACCTGGACTACGTCGGCGTCAAGAAGTTCGACGAGCAGGGGAACGTGGTCGGGGAGCGGCGCTTCCTGGGCCTGTTCTCGTCCGCCGCCTACACCGAGTCCGTGCGCCGGGTGCCCGTCATCCGCCGCAAGGTCGAGGAGGTCCTCAGGGGCGCGGGCTTCTCGCCCAACAGCCACGACGGCCGCGACCTGCTCCAGATCCTGGAGACC
This sequence comes from Streptomyces krungchingensis, assembly GCF_054729265.1. Taxonomy (NCBI): domain Bacteria; kingdom Bacillati; phylum Actinomycetota; class Actinomycetes; order Kitasatosporales; family Streptomycetaceae; genus Streptomyces; species Streptomyces krungchingensis. Next base: position 4,624,023 of record NZ_JBPUKY010000001.1, on the reverse strand, counting down.
TACCCGCGCGACGAGCTGTTCCAGACGCCCGTGGACGAGCTCCGCTCGATCGTGACGTCCGTCCTGTACCTCCAGGAGCGGCGCCGGCTGCGGCTCTACCTGCGCCAGGACGAGTACGGCCGCTACTACTCGGCCCTCGTCTACCTGCCGCGCGACCGCTACACCACCGGTGTGCGCCTGCGGATCATCGACATCCTGAAGGAAGAGCTGCACGGCACCAGCGTCGACTTCACGGCCTGGAACACCGAGTCGATCCTGTCCCGGCTGCACTTCGTGGTCCGGGTCGAGCCGGGCACCGAGCTGCCGCAGCTGTCCGACAACGACAAGGACCGCATCGAGGCGCGGCTCGTCGAGGCCGCCCGCTCCTGGGCCGACGGCTTCGCGGAGGCCCTGACCGCCGAGTGCGGTGAGGAGCGCGCCGCCGAACTGCTGCGCCGCTACGGCAACGCGTTCCCCGAGGGCTACAAGGCCGACCACACCCCGCGCGCCGCGGTCGCCGACCTGGTCCACCTCCAGGCGCTCACGCAGGACGCGAGCAAGGACTTCGCGCTCAGCCTGTACGAGCCGGTGGGCGCCGCGCCCGGCGAGCGCCGTTTCAAGATCTACCGCACCGGTGAGCAGGTCTCGCTCTCCGCGGTCCTCCCGGCCCTCAACCGCATGGGCGTCGAGGTCACCGACGAGCGTCCGTACGAGCTGCGCTGCTCGGACCGTACGACGGCCTGGATCTACGACTTCGGGCTGCGCCTGCCCAAGTCCACGAACGGCAACGGCGACGCCCTCGGCGACGACGGCCGCGAGCGGTTCCAGGAGGCCTTCTCCGCCACCTGGACCGGCGAGGCCGAGAACGACGGCTTCAACGCCCTCGTGCTCAGCGCCGGGCTGAACTGGCGGCAGGCGATGGTGCTGCGCGCGTACGCGAAGTACCTGCGCCAGGCCGGATCCACCTTCAGCCAGGACTACATGGAGGACACCCTCCGCAACAACGTCCACACCACCCGGCTGCTGGTCTCGCTGTTCGAGGCGCGGATGTCGCCGGACCGCCAGCGTGCCGGCGTCGAGCTGACCGACGCCCTGCTGGAGGAGCTGGACGCCGCGCTCGACCAGGTCGCCTCGCTCGACGAGGACCGGATCCTGCGGTCCTTCCTGCACCTCATCAAGGCGACCCTGCGGACGAACTTCTTCCAGGAGGCGCTCGGCGGCAAGCCGCACGAGTACGTCTCGATGAAGTTCGACCCGACCGCCATCCCGGACCTCCCGGCGCCGCGGCCGGCGTACGAGATCTGGGTGTACTCGCCGCGCGTCGAAGGCGTGCACCTGCGCTTCGGCAAGGTCGCGCGAGGCGGTCTGCGCTGGTCCGACCGCCGTGAGGACTTCCGCACGGAGATCCTCGGCCTGGTCAAGGCGCAGATGGTGAAGAACACCGTCATCGTGCCGGTCGGCGCCAAGGGCGGCTTCGTCGCCAAGCAGTTGCCGGACCCGTCGGTGGACCGCGACGCCTGGCTGGCCGAGGGCATCCGCAGCTACCGCACCTTCATCTCCGCGCTGCTCGACATCACCGACAACATGGTCGGCGGGGAGGTCGTGCCGCCGGTCGACGTGGTGCGTCACGACGGGGAGGACACCTACCTCGTCGTCGCCGCCGACAAGGGCACCGCGACGTTCTCGGACATCGCCAACGAGGTCGCCGAGAGCTACAACTTCTGGCTCGGCGACGCCTTCGCCTCCGGTGGCTCGGCCGGCTACGACCACAAGGGCATGGGCATCACCGCCCGCGGCGCCTGGGAGTCCGTCAAGCGGCACTTCCGGGAGCTGGGCGTGAACACCCAGACGCAGGACTTCACGGTCGTCGGCGTCGGCGACATGTCCGGTGACGTGTTCGGCAACGGCATGCTGCTCTCCGAGCACATCCGTCTGGTCGCCGCGTTCGACCACCGGCACATCTTCATCGACCCGACCCCGGACGCGGAGACCTCGTACGCCGAGCGCCGCCGCCTGTTCGAGCTGCCGCGCTCCTCGTGGGCCGACTACGACACCGAGCTGATCTCCGCCGGCGGTGGCGTCTTCCCGCGCACCGCCAAGGCGATCCCGGTCAACGCGCACATCCGTGAGGCCCTCGGCATCGAGTCGGGCGTCGCCAAGATGACCCCGGCCGACCTGATGAAGGCGATCCTCCAGGCGCCGGTCGACCTGCTGTGGAACGGCGGCATCGGCACGTACGTGAAGTCGTCCGCGGAGTCGCACGCCGACGTGGGCGACAAGGCCAACGACGCCATCCGCGTGGACGGCGCCGACCTGCGCGTCAAGGTCGTCGGCGAGGGCGGCAACCTGGGTCTGACCCAGCTCGGCCGGATCGAGTTCGCCCAGCAGGGCGGCAAGATCAACACCGACGCCATCGACAACAGCGCGGGCGTGGACACCTCCGACCACGAGGTGAACATCAAGATCCTGCTCAACGCGGTGGTGGCCAACGGCGATCTGACGGTCAAGCAGCGCAACAAGCTGCTCGCCGAGATGACCGACGAGGTCGGCGCGCTGGTCCTGCGCAACAACTACGCGCAGAACGTGGCGATCGCCAACGCGCTGGCCCAGTCGCCGAGCATGCTCCACGCCCAGCAGCGGTTCATCCGCCACCTGGTGCGCGAGGGCCACCTCGACCGGGCGCTGGAGTTCCTGCCCAGCGACCGGCAGATCCGGGAGCGGATGGTCGCCGGGCTGGGCCTGACCGGCCCGGAGACGGCCGTCCTCCTCGCCTACACGAAGATCACGGTCGCCGAGGAACTGCTCGCCACGTCGCTGCCGGACGATCCGCACCTGGAGAGGCTGCTGCTGGCGTACTTCCCGAGCGCGCTGCGCGAGAAGCTCCGCGAGCAGATCGACGGGCATGCGCTGCGCCGCGAGATCGTCACGACCGTCCTGGTCAACGACACGGTCAACACGGGCGGTACGAGCTTCCTGCACCGGCTGCGCGAGGAGACCGGCGCGTCGCTGGAGGAGATCGTCCGGGCGCAGACCGCGGCCCGCGCGATCTTCGAGTCGAGCAAGGTGTGGGACGCGGTGGAGGCGCTCGACAACATCGTCGCCGCCGACGTCCAGACCCGTATCCGGCTGCACTCGCGCCGTCTGGTGGAGCGCGGCACGCGCTGGCTGCTCAACAACCGGCCGCAGCCGCTCCAGCTCGCCGAGACGATCGGCTTCTTCAGCGCGGGCGTCGAGCAGGTCTGGTCCGAGCTGCCGAAGCTGCTGCGCGGTGCCGACCTCGAGTGGTACCAGCAGATCTACGACGAGCTGACGGGCGCGGGTGTCCCGGACGAACTGGCCACCCGGGTGGCCGGGTTCTCCTCCGCCTTCCCGACGCTGGACATCGCCGCGGTGGCCGACCGGATGGGCAAGGACCCGATGGCCGTCGCCGAGGTCTACTACGACCTCGCCGACCGTCTCGGCATCACCCAGCTCATGGACCGCATCATCGAACTGCCGCGCGCGGACCGCTGGCAGTCCATGGCCCGTGCCTCGATCCGTGAGGACCTGTACGCGGCGCACGCGGCCCTGACGGCGGACGTCCTGGCCGCCGGCAGCGACTCCGCGACTCCCGAGCAGCGCTTCAAGGCCTGGGAGGAGAAGAACGCGGCGATCCTCGGCCGGGCGCGCACGACGCTGGAGGAGATCCAGGGGTCGGACGCGTTCGACCTGGCGAACCTGTCGGTGGCGATGCGGACGATGCGCACGCTGATGCGGACGCATTCGTAGGCCGTCCCTCAGGACGTAGGGCGACACGGCGATACGCCGAGGGGGCGCCCCGGATCTCGTACGAGGTCCGGGGCGCCCCCGTTCGTGTTTTCCGGCGCGGCCTGATCGGGCTTTTCTTTCCGACCTCCGAAGGGAATAGGGCCTTGAATTTACCCATTCATGCTAAATAGGACATTTAGTTTAGGTTTGGCCCGATCGTCGACGGCTGGCTGGAGGATTCGGACCCGTGACAGTGCAACTCGGCGAGCGGCGGGCCCCGGTCGCGGCCGTGCCCGCTCCCCGCTCCAGGCCGTTCGTGCGCACCCGCCGACTCGCCCTCGAAGTGGCCAGGTTCTCGGTGGTCGGCGGCAGTGGTGTCGCGGTCAACATCCTCTTCTTCAATCTGCTGCTGCACGGTCTGGCACGGCCTCCGATGGTCGCCACGGTGATCGCCAGCTGCGTCGCCATGGGTACCAATTACCTCGGTTTCCGGTTCTTCGCCTATCGGGACCGCGCCTCGCGCACCACGCGGCAGATCGTCCTCTTCTTCGCGTTCAGCGGTCTCGGTGTCGCCATGGAGAGCGCCCTGTTCTACCTCGGCTACCGCAGTTTCGGGATGAGCGGTCCGCTCGCGTCGAACGTCGCCAAGGCGCTGTCGATCGTGCTGGCGTCGGCCTTCCGCTTCGTGGTGTACCGGACCTGGGTCTTCCAACACGCGAAGCACGGTCGATAACGCCGCAAAGCGGGACATGGTGTCTACGATTAATAGGATGAATGTGGATCAATGTCGCGCGCCGGCCGGCCCCGCCGTCTCCGTGGTCGTCATCGTCTACAACGACGCCGACCGACTGCCCACGGCCGTGCGCTCAGTCCTGGACCAGACGCTGCACGGCGTCGAGGTCGTCATCGTCGACGACCGCAGCACGGACGGTTCGTACGAGACGGCGCGACTGCTCGCCGCCCAGCACCCCGACCGCGTCCGCGCGTTCCGCCTGCCCGAGAACAGCGGCGGCTGCGGCGCCCCCCGCAATCGCGGCATCGCCGAGGCCCGTGGCGACTACGTCCTCTTCCTCGACAGCGACGACGTGCTGGAACGCAACGCCTGCCGCAACATGCTGGAGGCCGCCGAGACCACCGGCGCCGACCTCGTCTCCGGCCTGTGCGTGCGGGTGCACGTCGACTCGCGCACGCGCAAGCAGGTCAAGTGGTACCCCTGGCTGTACGAGCGCACCCGCACCCTGGAGTCGATCACCGAGCTGCCCGACCTGATGGTCTTCGACACCCTGTCGACGAACAAGTGCTACCGCAGGCGGTTCCTGCTCGACGAACGGCTGGAGTTCCCGGTCGGCATCCACTACGAGGACCTGCTCTTCTCCGCCCAGGCCTACGCCGCCGCCCGCCGCATCACGCTCATCCCCAACCGGGTCTACGAATGGCGGGTCGTGGAGAAGCCGGCCGAGACGGCGGCGCGGTCCATCAGCAACCGGCGCGACGAGATCGCCAACTTCGCGCACCGCATGGAGATCCACCGTCGGGTGGACCGGCTCCTCGCGGAACGCGGCATGCTGGAGCTGAAGTTCGCCAAGGACGTGAAGTTCCTCAAGCACGACCTGGTGCTGCACCTGCGGGAGCTGCCCTCCCGCGACGCGCCCTACCGGCGGGAGTTCGCCGGGATCGCGCGGCAGTACCTGGAGTCGATCGACCGGGCCGCCTTCGACCAGGCCGAACCCATCCACGCCATCTGCGCCTATCTCCTCCAGATGGGCGACTGGGACAACCTGCTGCCCGCCGTGGACACGCTCATCAACCGCGACAAGATCTCCTCCTCGCTCGTGGAGCGCGACGGGCGGGTGTACTGGTGCGCCGAGCACCTCGGCGACCCGTTCGGCCGGCACGTCCTGGACGTCACCGAATTCGGCTATCACACCAGGCCGGTCGAGAGGATGTTCCTGCGCAACGCGCTCACCCACTACGAGGGCCCCCGGGGAGCGGGCGGCACCGTGCGCCTCGCCGGGCGCATCGTCAACCCGCTCGGTGTCGTCCCGCCCGGGGCGCGGCTCACCGCGGAGCTGGAGTTCTACGCCCGGCGAGCCGGTGTGCGCTTCCAGACCTTCCGCTTCCCCGTGGCGAGCGTGCGGAACGAGGGCGAGTCCCTCGTCTGGGAGGCCGCGCCGGACCTGACCGCCCTGCGTCCGCTGGGCCTCGTCGACGCGGTGTGGGACGTGCGCCTGCGCCTGGACGTCGACGGCGCACGCACCTCGACCCGGCTCACGGCCGCGGGCCCCGGCCCGTTCGCCGGCCGGGTGCCGGTGCGCCCCCGCCTCACCCGGCTGGTGGCCGACCGCATCGAGCCGGTGATCTCCACACGCGGCCACCTCGCCTTCCGGCTGGTCCCGGACAAGAAGGCCAACGAACTCCTCCAGAGACAGGTGCACGGCAAGGTCGCCCGACTCGCCAAGTCCCGCTACCGCAAGGCCAAGTCCCTGCGCAAACGGCTCACCTCCGGCGACACCAAGATCCGGCTGTACCACGAGGTGTTCAGCAGGCTGCCGGTGCGCAAAGGCCTCGTCGTCTTCGAGAGCCACCTGGGCCGGCAGTACAGCGACAGCCCCAAGGCCGTCTACGAGGAGATGCGCCGCCAGGACCTCCGGTTCGAGGCCGTCTGGTCGTACGCGGGCAGTCCCGACGGATTCCCCGCCGACGCCACGCTCGTACGCCGCTGGTCCCTGCCGTACCTCAAGGCGCTCGCCCAGGCCGAGTTCTGGGTCGACAACCAGAGCTATCCGCTGAAGCTCACCAAACGCCCGGAGACCACGTACATCCAGACCTGGCACGGCTCGGCGCTCAAGCGGATGGGCTTCGACGAACCGGGCTGGAAACTCAAGTCCCGTGCGCAGCAGGAGGTCCAGCAGCGAGTCCTCGACCGCTTCGACCGGTTCCTGATCCGCTCCGAGCACGATGTGCGCACGCTCGCACGGGCGTTCCGGCTCCAGGAGCGGACCCTGCTGCGGGTGGGCTACCCGCGCAACGACGAACTGGTGCGGACCAGGGAACTGGAGGAGTCGTCGGGACGACGCGTACGCGGTCCGCTCGCCGCCGAGCTGGGCATCCCCGACGACCGGCAGGTCCTGCTGTACGCCCCGACCTTCCGGCAGCACGGCGGCGCACCGCGGCGGTTCGAGCTGCCCTTCGACGTGGAGAGCTTCGCCGACACCTTCGGCGACCGCTACGTCCTCCTCGTACGCTCCCACTACCTCAACCACGTCGTGCTGCCGCCCTCCGTGCGCGGCCGGGTCGTCGACGTGACCGCACACCACGACATGACCCCGCTGCTGGCCCTCGCCGACGGGCTGATCACCGACTACTCGTCCGTGATGTTCGACTACGCACTGCTGGACCGGCCGATGTTCTTCTTCGCCTATGACTACGACGAGTACGTGAACGAGGGCCGCGGCACCTACTTCGACCTGATGGAGCGCGCGCCCGGCCCGGTGGTGCGCACCGAGGACGAACTGCACGCCGTCCTCGGCTCGCTGGAGGAGCAGACGGTCAAGTACGCGGCCGCGCGCGAGCGGTTCACCGCCGAGTTCGGGGAGTACGACAAGGGGACCTCGGCCCGCAGCGTGGTCGACCAGTTCTTCGCGCAGTGGAGGCGTGCATGAGCGACCAGGCGTGGCTGACCGAGCGGCCGGCGGGGAGCGTCGCGACCGGCACGAGCGAGTGTCCGCGGGACGTCTTCATCGTCTCCAACAGCGTCGACGAGCTGGGCGGGGTGACCAGCTGGTCGCACCAGATGGCCCGCCTGTTCACCGGGCGCGGCCACCGCGTGCACGTCGTCGGCATCACCGAGCCCGAAGTCCCGCAGGAGCTGGGCGAGACGGCGTACCCCACCACCACGCTGTACGACGTCCATCCGCCTCAGATCGGACCCATGCGCGGGCTGAAGGGGCGGCTCAACGTGGCCGAGCGCAGACGGCGCACCGCGCGCGCGGAGGGCATGCGGGAGCAGGCCGCCAAGCTGACCGCGCTCTTCCGGGCCGCGCGTCCCGGCGCCGTCGTGATCGTCACCCAGGTGTGGGCCATGGAGTGGGTGGCGCTCGCCGACACGACCGGTCTCCTCGTCGTCGGCATGAGCCACGAGTCGTTCGCCTACTGCCGGAAGACCTCCCGCTTCGGGCGGGTGCAGCGGCACTACCGGAACGTCGACCGGATGCTGGCGCTCACCCGGGAGGACGCCGATCTGTGGATCCGGCAGGGCATGAACAACGCCTCCTTCATGCCGAACCCGATCCCGTTCATGCCCGAGACGCCCTCCCCGCGCACCGAGAAGGCCGTCGTCAGCATCGGCCGGCTGCACGACCAGAAGGGCATCGACATGCTGCTCGACGCCTGGGCCGAGGTCGCGCCGAACCACCCCGGGTGGCGGCTGCGGATCTACGGGACGGGGGAGGACGAGGAGATCCTTCAGGAGCGGTGCACCACGCTGGGTCTCGACGGCAGCGTCGACTGGATGGGCCCGACGAGCGATGTGCCGGGCGCGCTGCGCGACAGCTCCGTCTTCGTGCTGCCCTCGCGCGGCGAGGGCTTCCCACTGGCGGTCATGGAGGCCATGGCGGCGGGGGTGCCGTGCGCCGCGTTCGACTGCGCGCCGGGCGTGCACGAGATCATCCGCGACGGCGAGGACGGCCTGCTCGCCACTCTCGGCAACACCGGCGAACTCGCCCGCCGGATGGACACGCTGATGTCCGACAAGCAGATGCGGGACGCGATGGGCGAGGCGGCCCGGGTGAACATCCAGCGCTACGCGGCGGAGGAGATCGTGCGCCGCTGGGAGGACCTGTTCGCCTTCCTGGAGAGGTGAGCCGCCGGGGTGAGGCGGGCCCGCGCGGGTGCTCAGGGCCGCGCGGGCGCCGCCCGCCCTACTTGCCCGTGAACTTCTCGTACTCCTTGAGGACGTCCTCCGTCGGCCCGTCCATGCGCAGTTCGCCGCGCTCCAGCCAGAGCACCCGGTCGCAGGTGTCCCGGATCGACTTGTTGTTGTGGCTGACCAGGAAGACGGTGCCCGCGTGCTTGCGCAGTTCGCGGATGCGGGCCTCGGAGCGCCTCTGGAAGGAACGGTCGCCGGTCGCCAGGGCCTCGTCGATCATCAGGACGTCGTGGTCCTTGGCCGCGGCGATGGAGAAGCGGAGCCGGGCGGCCATGCCGGAGGAGTAGGTGCGCATGGGGAGCGTGATGAAGTCGCCCTTCTCGTTGATGCCCGAGAAGTCGACGATCTCCTGGTAGCGCTCGCGGACCTGTTCCTTGGACATGCCCATCGCGAGACCGCCGAGGTGGACGTTGCGCTCGCCGGTGAGGTCGTTCATCAGGGCCGCGTTGACGCCGAGCAGCGAGGGCTGGCCGTTGGTGTAGATCCTGCCGTTCTCCACCGGCAGCAGGCCGGCGACGGCCTTCAGGAGGGTCGACTTGCCGGAGCCGTTGGTGCCGATCAGGCCGATGGCCTCGCCCTTGTACGCGGTGAAGGAGACGCTCTTGACGGCGTGCACCTTGCGGACGCCCGCCGCCTTCTCGGCGTGTTTGCGGCGCAGGATGCGGTTGAGCGCGGCGGTCGCGCTGCCGCGGCCCGCGCCGGTGCCGTTGACGCGGTAGACGATGTCGACGCGGTCGGCGATGACGGTGGGCACGCGGGCCTCGGCCGCGGCGGCCGGGTCCTGGGGCCGGATGTCCTCGGTCAGGGTGATGGTGTCAGCCACGGCCGTACGTCTCCTCAGCCTTCCAGAAGTAGATGAAGCCGCCGACGCCCGCGACGAGTGCCCAGCCGATGGCCAGCGCCCATACGTGGTGCGGCAGTTGGTGCGCGTGGAAGCTGTCGATCAGGGCGAAGCGCATCAGGTCGATGTAGACGGCCGCCGGGTTGCTCTCCAGGAGGACCATCGCCCAGTGCGGCAGGTCGCTCTTGCTGAGCACCTTGTCGATGCTCCACATGACTCCGGAGACGTACATCCAGGTGCGCAGCAGGAACGGCATGAGCTGCGCGATGTCGGGCGTCTTGGCACCCATCCGCGCCATGATCATCGCGATGCCCGCGTTGAACGTGAACTGCAGGACCAGGACGGGCACCGCGAGCAGCCAGGAGAAGCTCAGCGGGACGCCGAAGCAGAGCAGGATGACGACCAGCGCGGCCATCGAGAAGAGCAGCTGCTGGAGCTGCTGGAGGGCGTACGAGACGGGCAGTGCCGCCCGGGGGAAGTGCAGGGCGCGGACCAGGCCGAGGCTGCCGGAGATCGCCCGGGTGCCCGCCATGATCGAGCTCTGCGTGAAGGTCCAGATGAACACGCCGGTGACGAGGAAGGGGATGTAGTCCGGCACGCCGTGCTTGGTGCCGAGCAGCACGCCGAAGATGAAGTAGTAGACCGCCGCGTTCAGCAGCGGGGTCATCACCTGCCACACCTGGCCGAGCTTCGCCTGGCTGTACTGCGCGGTCAGCTTGGCGGTGGCGAAGGCGGTGATGAAGTGGCGCCGCGCCCACAGCTGGCGGACGTACGCGGGCAGGGACGGGCGGGCGCCGCTGACGGTGAGTCCGTACCGGGCGGCGAGCGCCGAGGCGTCGTCGGAGGGGTGGCCCGGTGTCGCTGTCGGGGGCGGCGTGTCGAGGACCTGGCTCACATCCGCTGCTTTCGCTCGGGGGGTGGGGTGCGAGAGGGGTCCGCCTCGACGCGTCTCACGTCGTTCTTGCCATCTTCTTACGTCGGGACGGGACCGTATCGTCGCAACGCGAGCGTAGGGCTTCTCGACGTCGGAACGCAACCGTTTCGTCGTAACGGCCTATGCTGGTCGGCATGACGAACGCCGATGCCACCGCGAGTGCCTCCGCCAAGGCCCCGCGCCGCCGGGCCCCGGCCGGTGCGGCCGTCCTCCGTGAGGACGTGACGGAAGCCATCCGCGCCGCCGTCTTCGAGGAGCTCGCGGCCGTCGGGTACGCCCGGATGTCGATCGAGGGCATCGCGCGCCGCGCGGGCGTCGGCAAGACCGCCGTGTACCGGCGCTGGCGCTCCAAGCTCCATCTGGTCCTGGACCTGGTCTCGGCCGTCGCCGTCCAGGGGCTGCCCGCGCCCGACACGGGCTCGCTGGAGGGCGATCTGCGGCTGCTGTACGAGGTCACCTCGCGCGCCCTGCGCCATCCCGTGGCCGGCCAGATCATCCCCGACCTCCAGGCGGAGGCCGCGCGGAACCCGGACATCGCGGACGCCATGCAGAAGGCGCTGCGCGAGGGGCAGCAGAGCGTCGCCAGCGGGATCGTCGCGGCGGCGGCCGAGCGGGGCGAGGTGCGCGCGGACGTCGATCAGGAACTCGCGCTCGACCTGATGTCCGGCCCGCTGTACTGGCGGGCGGTGGTGGTCCGCGGGCCCAAGCTGCCCAAGGGGTACCTGGCCAGCCTGGCCCGCGCCACGGCCGCGGCGCTCAAGGCGCTGTGATCACGGCGTAGCGGGACCCCCGCGGCGGCCCGACCCGGCACGGGTGGTCAGGACCGGCGCGCGCGGTGAGGAGCGGCGCGCGCGGTCAGGGCCGGCGCGCGCAGTGAGGACCGGCGGGCGCGGTCAGGACCGGTGGGCGGGGTCAGGAACGGCTGGCGCGGCTGGCGCGGTCAGGACCGGCTGGCCTCCGGGTGCAGGCGCACCCAGCCCGCCCACGCCGAGGTGATCATGTCCTGGACGTCGTACTTCGCCTTCCAGTCGAGCTCGGTGGCGATGCGGTCGGCGGAGGCGACGACGCGGGCCGGGTCGCCGGGCCGGCGGGGGGTGGTCACCGGCGGGCGGTCGTAGCCCGTGAGGGCGTTGATGCGGTCGATCATCTCGCGGACCGAAACGCCCTCGCCGCGGCCGATGTTGAGGGTCATGTGGCGGCCGGGGGACGCCTGGAGGGCACGGGCCGCGGCCACGTGGGCCTCGGCCAGGTCGACGACATGGATGTAGTCGCGCACGCACGTCCCGTCGGGGGTCGGGTAGTCGTCGCCGAAGATGCGCGGCGGCGCGTTCTCCGTGAGCTTCTCGAAGACCATGGGGATCAGGTTGAAGACGCCGGTGTCGGCCAGCTCCGGTGTCGCCGCGCCCGCCACGTTGAAGTACCGCAGGGAGGCCGTGGACAGGCCGGTGGCACGGCCCGTCGCGCGCACCAGCCATTCGCCCGCCAGTTTGGTCTCGCCGTACGGGCTCATCGGCGCGCACGGAGTCTCCTCGCGCACCAGGTCCACGTCCGGCATGCCGTACACGGCGGCGGAGGAGGAGAAGACGAAGGAGGGGACCTGTGCGTCGGTCACGGCGGACAGCAGGACGCGCAGCCCCTCGACGTTCTCCCGGTAGTAGTGCAGGGGGAGGTCCACCGACTCGCCGACCTGCTTCTTCGCGGCCAGATGGACGACACCGGTGACGGAGTGCTCCCTGATCGTCCTCGCCAGCGTCTCGGCGTCCAGGGTCGAGCCGATCACCATCGGCACGTCGGACGGCACGCGCTCCGGGATCCCGGTCGACAGGTCGTCGTAGACCACCGCCCGCTCGTCCGCCTCGAGCATGGCGCGGACGACGTGCGCCCCGATGTAGCCGGCGCCGCCGGTGATCAGCCAGGTCATGTGGGCCGTCCCCTCGTCAGTGAGCCCGGTGCTGCACGGGTCGTTCGGTCGCGTATCAGTGAAGCAGGCGGCGGAGGCGGCGACGCACCACTTCGGTCATTCCTCTCCATCCGGGCGCTGTGCGCAGTGCCAGCGCGCCGGAGTGCGTGCGGTACGGCTGCACCAGCAGTACGCCGTGACGGGCGTCCGGGACGGCGCGGCGGCGCAGCAGACCGCGCCCGGCGACCGCGTGCGCCGTGACGTCCCGGACGGAGCCGTCGCGGAACCGGAGCCTCAGCCGCAGGTCCCAGGTGCCCGCGCCGAACGCCGACAGGTCCACCGGCGCCTCGGCCGACCACAGGCCGCCGTACCGGTCGGGCCGCAGAAGGACCTGGCGGCGCAGACCCACCCGACCGTCGTCCCGGTGCACGAACTCCACGTCCATCGAGGCCGGACCGGCCTCGGCCAGGCGCCCGTACAGCTCGTGCAGGCGCAGCCGCAGTCGGGTGCCACGCGCGCGTGGCCGCAGTTCCGCGTCCACGGCGGCGGGCAGCAGATGGGCGGGGCGCACCAGGAAGTGGTCCAGCGTGATCCGGGGCAGTTCGTCCGACCAGACGGGCGTGCCGTCGCCGGCGCGGGCGTACGGCGGGAGAAGCCGGGCCGGACGGGCCGCCAGTTCCGTGAGACGGGGCAGGTCGCGGGGGGCGGGGGAGGCCAGCACGACCCGGGCGACCAGGCGGCCCGGGGCGGTCGGGTTGACCGTGAGGTCGGCCGCGTCGAAGGCCGCCAGGTACGCGCGCGTGAGGTCCCACCACGCGCGGCGGTACTCGGGGGTGCGCAGCTCCAGCTCGCGCGTGTACATCCGCAGTTCGTGGTCGAGGAACTTGGCGTGCACGGCCCGTGCCAGCCCCTTCTCGCCCGCGCCGAGGAGGATCTCGTGGGCGGCCCGGTTCGCCTCGGTCCGAGCCCGCCAGTTGCCGATGTCCGCGCGGTCGAGGGAGATGGACAGGCGGTCGGCGTCGCGCCGTACGTGCCAGACGTAGACCGTGTCGGGGACGAGGGCGATGCGCGGTCCCGCGGCCAGGACGCGCGCGCCGAACACGAAGTCCTCGTAACGGAAGCGGCCCTCGGGGAAGCGGATGCCGTGCTCGCGCAGGAAATCGGTGCGGTAGAGCTTGTTGACGCAGAGCGTGTCGTGCACCAGGCGGGCGCGCCGCGCGGGGTGGGCGACGAGGGCGGGCCTCGCGTAGAGGGCGCGCTCCCAGGGGGTCTCGCGGCCCGAGGGCAGTTCGCGCCGTACGCACAGGCCGGCCGCGACCTCGGTGTGCTGTCCGTCCGCCGCCGAGAGCAGCGCGTCCACCGCGCCGGGCGGCAGCACGTCGTCGCTGTCCAGGAACATCACGTACGGGGCGGTCGCGGCGTCGATCCCGTCGTTGCGCGGGGTGCCGCAGCCGCCGCTGTTGGCCGTACGGCGGATCACCCTCAGGCGTGGCTCGTCCGCGGCGAGGCCTTCGAGCAGGGCCCCGCTGCCGTCCGTCGAGCAGTCGTCCACGGCGAGCACCTCGTGGACGGCCGGGCCCTGCGCGAGCGCGGAGCACACCGCGTCCGTGACGTGGGCGGCGTCGTTGTACCCGATGACGATCACGCTGACCTGCGGCTGCTGAGGTTTCATGGGATCCAGGGCCCGAATCGTAGGGGTTTCGGGCAATTATCCGTTAAGGGGTGCTCAGTGTCCTGCGCGGAAGGGCACGGTAGTTCCGCCGGCGGCACGCGCGTGCCGGTCGGAGGCCGCCGGGTCCGGCAGGGCCGCCACGGGGCCGGTCCGCCACAGCCGCACCAGTGAGAGGCCCGCCGCGGTCGCCAGCAGGCCGTTGCGCACGACCATCAGCGCGCAGCCCGTCCAGGTGCTGTGGACCACCTCGCCGTACAGGGCCGGATAGATCACCGAGCTGACCGCCGTGGCGGCCACCAGCAGGGCCACCACCGGTCGTTGCGTGGTGTGCCGCGAGGTCAGGCACACGGCCGACAGGCCCAGCAGCCACACCATGTACTGGGGGCTGATCACCCGGCTCGTCACCGTGAACAGCAGCACGGCGGCGAGCGCCGCGTCGTACGGTGTCGCCGTCGTCCAGTGCCGCGCCCGCACCCGCCACAGCAGCAGGAGCCCGAACGCGACGACGGTGAGGGCCAGCGAGACCGCGGCGACCTGGGCGACGTAGGGGCCCACGAACTCCATCGCGCCGTACCGGTAGCGCGCCCTGCCCGGCCATCCGGCGCGGCGCGCCAGGCCCAGGGCCGTTCCGCCGAGCGACTCGATCTGCACGCCCCGGCCGCCCTGCTGGCGCAGGAAGTCGAAGGAGTTGCGGAAGAGGGCGGCGAGGAGGGCGAGCAGCGCGACCGCGGCGACCGCCGCCGACGTCCACGCCTCCCGGGTGGTGCGGCCGCGCGGTGTGCCGATCAGCGCCAGCGCGGGCCAGACCTTCACCAGGGCGCCCAGTGCGGCGAACGCGCCGCACGCGCGCGTGGAGCGGGTCAGCGTCAGCAGCGAGAGGACGCCGAAGGCGGTGACCTGGACGTCGTACCGGGCCAGCGGCAGATGCAGGAGGAGCGGGAGGGCCAGCACCCACAGGGCGGCGCCGCGCAGGCTGCGGCCGGGCCGGAGTCCCGCGCGCGTGAGCGCCCATGTGATCACCGCGTCCGTCGCGAGCGTGAGCGTCACGAAGGCCGTGAAGTACGTCAGCGCCGGCAGCAGGGCGGGTGCGAGCAGCACCGGGCCGGCGCCCGGCGGGTACTGCCACAGGTGGTCGCCGGCCGGGAACGCGCCCTGTTTCAGGACGCCGTACCAGCCGAAGTACAGGTGGCGCACCTCGCGCGAGACTCCGCTCCGGCCGAGCAGCGCGAGGTGGTCGTGCGCGAGCAGCCACACCATCAGGGCGCGGGTCGCCAGCCAGGCGGCGGCGACGGCCCATGGGCGGTGCCCGCGCGGGCTGTTCCCCCGGTCCGGCGGGCTCTGTCCGTCCGGTGCGCTCTTCAGGTACCGGGGGCTCTTCCTGGGGCTCTTCAAGGTGCTCATCAAGCCCGGATCGTAAGCCGCGTGAAAGCCTCAGCAGAGTTGATACGCCGTCAATACCCTGCATAGGTTGGTTAATAGTAAAAAATTGGGCGCATGGTCTGTGCGTGGCTGAGGCGTGTCGGAGGCGGACGTCCGGAAGCGGTGGCCGTCCTGCTGCCCGTGCTCGTCATGACCGCGGTCGGACTCTGGGGGCTCGACCGCGGCGGGATGTGGCGCGACGAGGCGGTGACCTTCCAGGTCGCGCGGCGCTCGGTGCCGCAGATCTGGCACCTGCTGCACACCGTCGACGCGGTGCACGGCCTGTACTACCTCCTCATGCACCCCGTCCTCGCCGCACACCCCGGCGAGTTCGCCCTGCGTCTGCCTTCCGTCGCCGGTGCGGCGGCGGCCGCGGGGGGCGTCGCCGCGCTCGGCGTGCGGCTGTGCCGCCCGCGCGTCGGCCTGTGGGCGGGACTGCTGTACGCCGTCACGCCGATGGCCGGGCACTACGCCCAGGAGGGCCGGTCGTACGCGCTCGTCGCGGCCGGGGCGGCGGGGGCGACCCTGCTGCTGGTCCGGGCGGCACGGACCTTGCGGGCGGGCGGCTGGTGGGCGGCGTACGGCGGGACGGTGGCCGTCACCTGCCTGCTGCACGAGCTGGCGGCGCTCGTACTGCTGGCGCACGCGGGCACGCTGGCGCTGGCCCGGGTGCCGGCGCGGGTGTGGTCGCGGTGGGCGTGCGCGGCCGGGGCCGCGACGCTGGCGCTGGCGCCGCTCGTCCTCGTCTCGCGGGGGCAGTCCGCGCAGGTCGCCTGGCTGGCGCCGCCCGGTCCGGGGAGCGTGGGGCGTCTGCTCGGGGCGTTCACGGGCCCGGCGCTGCCGATGGCCGTCCCGTACCTGCTCCTCGTCGCCCTCGCCGTGCGGCCGTCACGGCTCCGGTACGGCGGGCTCTCGCTCGCCGCGGTGGCCCTGCCCCTGACCGTGGTCCCGCCGGCCGTGCTGATGACGGTCTCGCGCGCCTGGCCGCTCTACGACGAGCGGTACGTGCTCTACGCCCTCGCCGGGGCGCCGCTGCTGGCCGCGGCCGGGGCGGAACGCGCGGCGACGCTGATCGCCGGGGCGAGGCCGCGCGCCCGCGCGAGGGGTCGTGTCGACGCCGGGCTCAGGCCCTTGTCCGCGGCGAGGGGCGCGCGGCTCCTGGCCGGGGTGCGGCGGCGCGCGCGTCCCCGGCCCGCCGGTGCCACCGCCGTCACGCTGACCGGTGTGCTGACCGTCGCCCTCGCCTTCGCCGCCCAACTGCCCCTGATGCGCCGGGACCGCACGCCCGAGCATCACGGCGCCGACAATCTCGCCGCCGTCTCCGCCGCCGCCCGGCGCGCGTTGCGCCCGGGGGACCCGGTCCTGTACCTGCCGTCGATCGTGCGGCGCTCGGCGCTGGCGTACCCGCGCGGGTTCCGCGGGGTGCGCGACGTCGCCCTGAGGGTGCCGGGCCCGGTGTCCGGGACGCTGTACGGACAGGAGGCGGGACCGGAGGAGCTGCGCCGCCGGCTGGGCCGGCTCGACCGGGTGTGGTTGGTGGCCGAGCCCTTCGCGCTGAGCCCGTCCTGGTACCCGCGCAGCGCGACCGAGCGGGTCAAGCTCGCCGTGGTCGAGGAGGGGTTCGCGCCCCGGGAGCAGGTGGTGCGGGAGGGCGTGACACTGCGGCTGTACGTGCGCAGGACCCCGCCGGCCGGCTGACGGCTCAGTCGCAGCCCGGGGTCTCCTCCAGCGCCGCGCTGTCCAGGGCCGCGGTCAGCCGGTCCAGGCGGGCCCGCAGTTCACGGATCTCCTCCAGGCCGGCGCCGGTCGCCGCGGCGATCCGGCGCGGCACCACCCGGGCGCGCTCGCGCAGCGCGGCGCCCTCCTCGGTGAGGTGGACATGCACGGAGCGCTCGTCGCGGGCGCTGCGCTCGCGCCGTACGAGACCGGCCGTCTCCAGGCGCTTGAGGAGCGGCGACAGTGTCCCGGAGTCCAGCCGCAGGTGTTCGCCGAGCTTCTTCACGGGCTGCTCGCCGTGCTCCCACAGCACCAGCATCACCAGGTACTGGGGATAGGTGAGGCCGAGGTCCTTCAGGAGGACGCGGTAGACCCCGCCGAAGGCGCGCGAGGCGGCGTTCAGGGAGAAGCAGATCTGCTCGTCGAGGCGGAGGAAGGCGTCGGCGGACGTGTTCTCGGGGCTCGGGGCGGGCGTGGCGGTCATGGGTCAAGGATAGCCCTGGCGAGCCATTGAGTTGTGTGCAATTGAATTGCGTGCTCTAATAGTGCTCGCAAGGCGGCCGGACCGGCCGCCCCGGCAAGCCCCCGACTTGAGAGAGATGGTCTCCATGGACGCGCTCTACACCGCTGTCGCCACCGCCACCCACGGCCGTGAGGGCCGCGCCGTCAGCTCCGACGGCAAGCTGGACATCCAGCTGGCCCCGCCGGTGGAGCTGGGCGGCAACGGGCAGGGCACCAACCCGGAGCAGCTGTTCGCCGCCGGCTACGCCGCCTGCTTCGCCAGCGCCCTCGGCCTCGTCGGCCGTGCGGCGAAGGTCGACGTCAGCGAGGCCGCGGTGACCGGTGAGGTCGGCATCGGCAAGCAGGGCGAGGGCTTCGGTCTGAAGGTGACGCTCCGCGTCGAGCTGCCCGACACCGTGGACGAGGCCACCGGCCGCAAGCTGGTCGAGCAGGCCCACCAGGTCTGCCCCTACTCCAACGCCACCCGCGGCAACATCGAGGTGAACCTCGTCGTCGAGTAGTCGCCCGGCCGGGCGCGACGGTTCAGGGCCCCACCCGGGCCAGCACCTCGCCCGTCTCCCGGCTCCACGCCACCACCGTCGCCTCCTCGGGAACCTTCCGCCAGCGCGTCAGCAGCAGCCAGCGGACGTGGTACCGGCGGGCGACGGCGGTGCGTTCGGCCCGGGTCGACGCCGGGTCGAGATAGGAACGGACCGCCGCGAGCCGCCGCAGCCGCTCGCCCTCGTCCAGGGCGGGGTCGGGCCAGGCGGGCGCGGCGAGGTCCGGTCCGTAGCCCGAGATCAGGTGGACGGCGTAGTACCCGTCGGTGATGACCGCCTCGCCGGGCTCGATGTGCCGCGCCGCCCAGGCGTACGTCGGCCACCGCGGCGGCTGGTCGAAACCGACCGGGTCGAGCGCGGACGGCACGACCGCGCCGGCCTGCACGGTCAGGAAACCGGCGCACGCCCCCGCCGCGGCCACCAGGCCGAGGCGGCGCCGCCACCGGGGCCACGGCCGCGGGGCGGCCAGCTCCACCCCGAGCGCGAACTGGAGCGGCACCAGCGTCAGCCCGAGGATCCTGCCGTACGTGTAGTGCCCGCCGGCCCAGCCGTACGCCACCGCCAGGCACTCCAGCGCGAACATCAGCACCAGCGGGTCACGCCACCGCTGCCCCGCGTCCCGCTTCGCCCGTCGCGCCCGCAGCCACAGTGCGGGAACCCCGGTCAGCGCGAGCCAGAAGTGCCCGGGCATCCCGTCGTAGAGCCGTTCGTGCATCGCGTCCACGCTGCGGTCGCCAGCCAGCGCGAAGACGTCGAAGTACGGCCAGCAGGCGGCGACCAGCAGGGCCGCCGCACCGGCCAGCAGCCAGCGGCCCGCGACCGCCGCCGTGCTCCGCGCCGCCGGTCCGGCGCCGGTCCCGCGCCACCATCCCGCCACGAACGCGACCGCGCCGAGCACGGCCGCGATCGACGTGATCGGGTGCACGAGCACGATCAGCCCGTACAGGGCGCCGACCCCCGCGTATCCGGAGGCGCTGCCGAGTCCGCTCGGTCCGACGTAGCGGACGGGGCCGCCGGTCCCCCCGGCGCGCGCGCCCGTCAGCGCCCAGGCCCAGAAGGCCAGTCCGATGGCGAACGTCGACGGGTAGCCCAGGTTGCCCGTCATCGACATCAGCCCGAGATAGCCGCTCCACCAGGCCCGTTCGGTGCCCCACAGCAGCACCATCGCGCCCAGCCCCAGCACCGGCGCCCACGGACGGGGCGTCAGGACGCGGACGAACCGGCCGATGCCCGTCAGCAGCACGAGCAGGTTGAAGGGCCCCGACAGCCGTACCACCGCCCAGCCGCCCAGCCCGGTCAGCCGGGCGAAGGCCCCCTGCGCCACGGCGTACGGCGAGTAGTACGGGCTGCCCGCGCCGGGCAGGTCCGCCATCGGGTGCCGAGGGCTGAGCAGGTGCGCCCTGAGGCGTTCGACGACGGCCGCGTGCTGGCCGGCGTCGCAGCACAGCGGCACGCGCCAGTACGCCAGCGTCATCACCAGGAAGAACAGACCGCCGAACAGCTGGTACGGGGTGGGCCTCCAGGGGGATCCGCCGCGCAGCGCGGTCGCGCCGTGCGCGACCCGCCGGACGAGGACGCCGGCGCTCACCGGAGCCGCCCCGCCGGTGCCGGGACCCGTCCGGGGAGCGGGCGGGGCCGGGTGCGGGTCCGCGGGCGGACGCAGGCGCGAGAAGGCGGGCGGACCAGGGCGGGTTGCGGCATTTGCCGTATATTCCCGCGAAGGTCAACGCGCTAGCCGGGTGTCACCTCATCGAGCGACCTCGGTGTCCCTGCGCAGCGGTCCCGGCACGGTGGCGCCCGCCGCCCGCAGCCGCGGCCGTACGGCCTCCTCCAGGAGCAGCGGCAGTCCCACCACCGGCAGCAGCCACACCAGCACGATCAGCCGGTCGCCCCAGATGTTGATGTCGGGGTGCCCGGCCTGGTTGAGGACGCCGGTGAACGCCGCCGCCAGCAGGAGGACGCCGAAGGCGGGACGCCGGCGCAGCACGCCCCACGCGGCGGCCGCCAGGGCCGCCGGCAGCAGCGGCTCCCACAACTGGCGGCGCAGCCACTCCAGCCAGAAGTTGAGCTGCAGATGGAAGAACTCCGGCCACACCCGGACACGGTCGGGACGCGCGAAGTGGTTCGTCAGCAGATCCTGGAGGCTCTCGGTCTCGGACGGGTAGTGCAGCACCCTCGCCAGCAGGACCGTGGCCGCCGCCCCGCACCCGCCGACCACCGCGAGCGTCCGCAGCGGGCCCGACCACCGCCGCCGGCGCA
The DNA here is from genome assembly GCF_054729265.1 of Streptomyces krungchingensis. Lineage (NCBI taxonomy): Bacteria > Bacillati > Actinomycetota > Actinomycetes > Kitasatosporales > Streptomycetaceae > Streptomyces > Streptomyces krungchingensis. The sequence goes on along the minus strand of NZ_JBPUKY010000001.1, from coordinate 4,603,568 downwards.
GACAGAGCAGCGCGCACCCGCCCGCGAGACACAGGCCGAGGAACAGCGCGTGCGAGTGCTTCACCGTGAACAGCAGCGCCAGAGCCGCCCCGACGAGCCAGGACCCGGCCCGCGCCCGGCCCTCCAGCACCAGCGCGCAGCCCCACAGGGCGGCGAGGGTCAGCGTCAGCAGCAGCCCCTCCGTCATCGGGCGCATGGCCGTCGTGCCGCACGGAAGGACGTAGAACAGGGCCTGCCCGGTCAGCGCCGTCACGGTGGAGGCGCGCAGACTGCGCAGCACGAGGAAGGCGAGGACGCCCCCGGCGACCGTGATGACGACGGCCGACGCCCACAGCCCCCACGTCACCCCCAGCACCGTGATGAACGGCACCAGCAGCACCGGATAGCCCGGCCGCACCTCGAAGATCCGCATGAACCTCGGCGGCATGAACGGCACGGTGTGCCCGGCCGTCTCCCCGGCCGCCAGCCGCTTCGACACCCCCCGCCACTGGTCGCGCCGGCACTCCTCCAGCACCCGCGCGTCGGGGCTCGCGGCGTGGAAGCGGATCACGTCCACGTCGTGGTTGCGGTGCGCGATCGCCACCTTGCCCGCACAGGCGTAGTCGATCGTGGCGGCCGCCACGTCGTGCTTGTTCTCGCCGCGCAGACTCAACGCGTACGAGAGGTAGTTCTTGGTGTCGGGGGTGTCCCGGCCGGTGACGTTGGCGAGCTGGAGCAGTGCGAACACGGCGGCCAGGACGAGCACCCAGAACCGGGGCGAGCGCGGCTTCACGAGGCGGTGACGGCGTCGTGCGCCGCCTGCGCGGGCACCGTGACGACCGAGGCCGGCTCCCCGGGCCGCTCGCCGAGCATCAGCGTGCGCACCACCCGCTCGGCGGCCCGCCCGTCGTCGAACTCGCAGAACCGCGCCCGGAATCCGGCCCGCAGCCGTGCCGACTCCTCGTCCCGCCACGCCTGGGAGGCGAACAGCCGTGCCAGTTCCCGGTAGGAGCCCGCCACATGGCCGGGCGCGTCGGCGGTGATGTCGAAGTACGCGCCCCGGCTCGCCGCGTAGGCGCCCCAGTCGTCCGCGTACACGACGATCGGCCGGTCCAGGTTGGCGTAGTCGAACATGAGGGCCGAGTAGTCCGTGATCAGGACGTCGGAGGCGAGCATCAGGTCCTCGACGTGCGGCTCGTCGGTCGCGTCGACGACGACACCGCGCCGGTGCAGCTCCGACAGACCCATCCCGCGTGCCGGGCCGTCCGCGAGCGACGGATGCAGCCGTACGACGAGCGTGCTGCCCTCGCCGAGGTCGTCGGCGAAGCGGGCCAGGTCGAGCCGGTCCGCGTGGCCGCCCCGGACGTAGTCGCGGCGCGTCGGCGCGTACAGCACCACCCGCCGGCCGTCCGGGATGCCGAGCCGGGCGCGGACCGCGGCAGCCGCCGTGCCGTCCCCGGACCGGGCGCGCACCAGGACGTCGTTGCGCGGACTGCCGGTGCGCAGCGAGGCGAAGTGGCAGGGGTAGGCGCGGTCCCAGACCAGTTCGGAGTGGCGGTTGGCGACCAGGCTGTAGTCCCAGCGGTCGGCGCGGCGCAGCATCTGCGGCACGTCGATGCCGTGCCGGGCGCCCGGCTTGTCGAGGAGATCGGCCGCCATGTGCTTGAGCGGGGTGCCCTGGTGGGTGTGGATGTGGACGCTGCCGGGGCGCTTGACCAGCGTGCCGGGCCAGTTGACGTTGTTGACGAAGTACGTGGCCCGCGCGGTGATCCGGCGGTAACGCAGCGAGTCGAGCAGTACATGCTCGACGTCCGGAGGCAGCAGCGCCGCCTGCTGTTCGTCGCGCACCACCCACACCCCCCGGATGTGCGGGGCGAGTTCACGTGCCGCGCGGTACACGGCGGCCGGGTCGCCGAGCACGCCCCGGTGCGAGAACGCCGAGTACACCGCCAGATGCGGGTCCAGCGGCCGGTGCTCGTGGACGGCCGACCAGCTCCGCCCGGCCCGCGTCGCGGCCGCCCTGCGCGCCTGTGCGCCCCGACGCCCGAGTTCACGGACCGCCCGGCCCGCCTCCCGCCGGGCCCGGTAGCGCGTGTAGCCGCCTTCCAGGACGCGCAGTTCGGCGGGTACGGGACCGCTCCGGAAGGTGCGCAAGAGTGCCGCCGTCAGCCGGAAGAACTCCCGTTTGTCGGCCTCCGGGAGCCGGTCCGGCTTGGAGAGGATGTCGAGACAGTGCTCGCCCATCTTGCGGTGCAGGTAGGGGCGCCAGCCGGCGAGCTCGGGACGGGCGTCGACGAACGCGAAGACCCGCTGGTACTGGTCGTGGATGTCGAAGTGCTTGCGGCTCGTGGTGGACAGGATGTTGCCCTGGCGGCGCTGGCGGTAGGCCAGACAGATCCGGTCCAGCGTGGCGATCCGTCCCGCGCTGAGCATCACCGGGAACGTCCACGGTGTGTCCTCGTAGTAGCCGGGCGGGAAGGCGAAGCCCTCGCGCTCGACGAACTCCCGCCGGTAGACCTTGTTCCACACCACCATCAGCAGGTCGAGGATCTCGGGCTGCTCGGCGGCGGTGAAGGTGCCTTCCGTCGTGAGCAGCCGGGCGAGCACGTTCCTGCGGGTGCCTCCCCACCAGTAGGTGCGGGCGTAGTCGAAGACCAGCACGTCCGGGTCGGCGGTCTCGTCGAGACGGTCGGCGATGGCGCGCAGCGCGCCCGGCGTGAGCGTGTCGTCGCTGTCCAGGAAGAACAGGAAGTCGCCGGTGGCGTGCGGCATCCCGGCGTTCCTGGCCCGGCCGAGCCCCACGTTCTCGGGCAGGTGCAGCACCCGGACGCGCGGGTCGAGGGCCGCGTACTCGTCGAGGATGGCGCCGCAGCCGTCCGGCGAGCAGTCGTCGACCGCGACGACCTCCAGGTCGGTGTACGACTGCTCCAGGACCGAGTCGAGGCACTCGCGCAGAAAGCCCTGCACCTTGAAGACGGGGACGATGATGCTGAAGCGGGGCACGTCAGCTCCTAACCAGGGTCGCGGCGGGGGCCGGGATGCGCTCGGCGAGTGGCACGACGGGCGGGATCGCCTCCGGCGACTCGCCCAGCAGCACTCTGCGGACCACCCGTTCGGCGGCCCTTCCGTCGTCGAACTGGCAGAAGCGCTCACGGAACCGGGCCCGCAGGGCTGTCGAGACCGCGTCCGACCAGACGCCGTCACCGAAGACCCGGGCCAGCTCCCCGGGAGTGCGCGCCACTGGCCCCGGGGGCGTCCGGAGCAGGTCGAAGTAGACGCCCCGCGTCTCCCGGTAGACCTCCCAGTCGTCCGCGTACACGACGATCGGCCGGTCGAGGTTGGCGTAGTCGAACATGATCGACGAGTAGTCCGTGATCAGCGCGTCGGCGGCCAGACAGACGTCCTCCGAGGACCGGTGCCCGGTCACGTCGATGATCCGGCCGCTGCCGCGCGCGGTGCCCGCGTCGTAGAAGTAGTGGGCGCGCAGCAGGACGACGAACTCGTCGCCGAGCTGCTCGCAGAAGGCCTCCAGGTCGAGGCGCGACTCGAAGCCGGTGCTGTAGTCGCGGTGGGTGGGCGCGTACAGCAGGGCCGTCGCGCCCTCCGGGACGCCGAGGGACCGGCGCACCCGGGCCACGTCCTCGGCGGTCGCCGTGTAGTAGACGTCGTTGCGCGGATAGCCGTACTCCAGCGCCTCGTACGTGCCCGGGAAGGCCCGCTCCCACATCTGCGTGGAGTGACGGTTGGAGGAGAGGTTGTAGTCCCAGCGGTCCACCCGGTTCAGCAGCTTGGTGAAGCTGCCGGTCGCCGCGGCCACCACCGGGTACGTCGACTGGTCGACCCCCATCTTCTTCAGCGGCGTCCCGTGCTGGGTCTGCACGTGCACGCTGCCGGGCCGCTTGACGACGGCGTCCGCGAAGTTGGCGTTGTTCACCAGGTACTTGGCGCGGGCCAGCACCTCCCAGGAGCGGTGGCTGCCGATCACCGCGTGGTCGACGCCGGGCGGCAGCGCGTCCACCGCGTCGGGCTCGACGAGGAACACCGAGCGGATGTGCGGGGCGAGTTCGCGGGCTTTGGCGTGGATCGCGGCCGGGTTGCAGGCGTAGCCGCGGCCCCAGTACGCGCAGTACACGGCGAGGTTCTCGTCGAGCGGGCGGCGCAGTTGCGCCGCGTAGCGGACGCGGGTGCGCAGGCCGCGCGGTCGCGGCAGCCCCTGCATCGCCCTCGCCGCCCCCCGGTTGGCGCCCCGCAGCGCCCGGAACGCCCCGTAGGCGCCGGCCGCGAGCAGCCGGTGCTGCACCCCGAGACTGCCCTCGGGCGGCTGGAAGCCGTCCGGGCGGTGACGCCGGTAGAGCCGGCCGGCGCGGCGGAAGAAGGCCCGGCGGCGGCGCGCGGGCACCCGTGCCGGATGGGCCGCCGACTTCAGCACCAGGGCGAACAGCCCGCCGAACAGTGCCTGCGCCACGGCCGCGGGCACCGCCGCGGTCCGGGCGGAGGCACGGGTGAGCACCAGCTCCACTTGGTCGAGGAGATCGAGCTGGTGCTCACCCGGCGCGTTGACGCGGCTGCCCTGGCGCCGCAGATGATGCCGCACGCACACCGAGCGCAGGACCGCCGTCCGCCCGCCCGCCAGGGCCAGCAGGCCGCCCCAGCCGGCGTCCGTGAAGTGCCCGTCGGGAAAGGCGAGGTCCTGCTCCTCGACGAAGGCCCGCCGGTAGGCCGCGCTCCACGCCGGGACGTGCACACCGATGACGTGCGGGCCCTTGTCGAGCGGCGGGACGCTCGACTCGCCCTCCCACCAGTGCACCCGCTCGTGCGCGAAGCAGAGGACGTCCGCGTCGCCGTCGTCGCGCAGCCCGGCGTCCAGGACCGCCAGCGCGCCCGGCACCAGGACGTCGTCGCCGTCGAGGAAGAGCAGATACGTGCCGGTCGCGACCGCCATCCCGGCGTTGCGTGCCGCGCCCAGCCCGCCCGACGGCGGCGAGTGGACCGGTGAGACCCGGCCGTCCCGCGCGGCGTAGGAGGCGGCGACCTCGCCCGCCGGGGACCGGGGCGCGTCGCAGACCGGGATCAGCTCGACGTCGCCGAAGGACTGGGTGAGGACCGAGTCCAGGGCCTGGGACAGGCGCCCGGCGACTCCATGGGTGGGCACGATGACGCTGAAGCGGGGCATTCTGCTCTTTCTCTCAGGGGCGCCGGGATCGGTTCTCAACGCCCGGGGCGTCCGGTGGGCCGCCACGTGGTGGGTCGCGTCGGGGTGGGTCGCGACGGGCTGGAGGGCACGTGGCCTCCGATTCAGAGGTTCTCGGTGACGGGGACGGGACCACCCGGTGCGGGGACGGTCGTGAGGGCGGCCGTCGGACGGGCGGCCGTCGCCGAGGGGACCGGGTGGCGGTCGGCGACCGGGACGAACGGCGGCAGACCGGCGCTCTCGCCGAGCACCACACGGCGCACCACGCGTTCGGCGGCCAGACCGTCGTCGTAGGGACAGAACCGGTCACGGAACGCGGCCCGCAGCTGTGCCGAGCGCGAGCCGCGCCAGTGACCGGAGGCGAAGATGTCGATCAGTTCGTCCTCGCTGCGCGCGACCGCGCCCGGCGGGAAGGCGCGCAGGTCGAAGTAGGTGCCGCGGGAGGCCTCGTACGTCTCCCAGTCGTCGGCGTGCACGACGATCGGCCGGTCGAGGCCCGCGTAGTCGAACATCAGGGACGAGTAGTCGGTGACCAGGGCGTCCGAGGCGAGGCACAGCGCTTCGACGCTCGGATGGTCCGAGACGTCGATGAGCCGTCCGCCGGCCGCCTGGGCGAGCGGCGCGTCGTACGAGTGGTGGGCGCGGGTCAGCACCACGAAGCGCGGGCCGAGCCGGCGCAGGACGCGTTCCAGGTCCAGGGTGCGGCGCTGGGTGCGCCGGTAGTCCCGGTACGTCGGCGCGTACAGCACGGCGACCGTGCCCTGCGGGATGCCGAGCGACTCGCGCAGCCTCGACACGTCCGCCGAAGTGGCCTGCTGGAACACGTCGTTGCGGGGCATGCCGTACTCCAGTGTCGTGAAGGAGGACGGGAAGACGCGTTCCCACACCAGCGTGGAATGGCGGTTGGCGGACAGGCAGTAGTCCCACTTGTCGGCGCTGCGCAGCAGCTCGGCGAAGTCGGTGCCGCGCGCCGCCGCCGGGCGGTCCTGGAGATCGAGGCCCATGTGCTTGAGCGGGGTGCCGTGCTGCGTCTGGATCATGATCTGGCCGCGCCGCTTGACCAGCCTCCGGTCGAAGTTGACGTTGTTCACCAGGTACTTGGAGCGGGCGAGCGCCGTCCAGTACGCGGCCGTGCCGGGCCGCAGACGGCGGGTCGCGGCCGGGATCGTGTGGTGGTGCTCGGGGTGCGCGATCCACGCGGTGGTGATGTGCGGGGCGTGGCTGCGGAACGCGGCCTCCAGGGCGCCCGGGTTGCAGCCGTGGCCGCGTCCCCAGTAGCTGGAGAAGACGGCGCGGTCGGAGCGCAGCGGAAGACGGAGCTGGACGCGGTAGTGCAGCTGGAGCGCGGCCCCCCGCACGGCGCGCAGCAGGGCGGCGCAGCGGCGCAGGACCAGACGGCGCGAGCGTGACGCCAGGGACAGCAGGCGGTAGGTGCGGTGGGCGCCCAGGCCGACCAGGGTGTGCCGCAGCCGGGTGCGTGGGCGGACGGGGGCGCCCGGGGCGCGGTAACGGCGGTAGTGGCCACGGGCCTTGCGCAGGAACTCGGCCCGCGAACCGCGCGGCAGCCGGCCCCGCTTGAGGAACACCGTCGAGAAGTGGTCGGCCATGCGGCGGAACAGGACCGGGCGCCAGTGCGCCAGTTCGGGGCGGGCGTCGATGTGCGCGAAGACCCGGTCGTACTGGCCGAAGATGTCGAAGTGCTTGCGGCTGCTGGTGCCGAGGATGCTGCCGTGCCGCCGCTGCCGGTAGTGGACGCAGACCCGGTCGAGCGTGGCGATCGACTCGGCGGACATGAGCACCGGATACGTCCAGGGCGTGTCCTCGTAGTAGCCGGGAGGGAAGGTGAAGCCCTCCCGCTCGACGAACTCCCGGCGGTACGCCTTGTTCCACACCACCATCAGGACCCGCAGCAGTCCCGGCCGGTCGTCGAGCCGGAACGGCGCCGGGCCCTCCTCGGTCAGCTGCCCCGCGAACTGGTTGCGGACGGCCTCGCCGTTCCAGTACGTGCGCGCGTAGTCGTAGACCAGGACGTCCGGTTCGGCGGTCTCCTTCAGCCGGTCGGCGATGGCGCGCAGCGCGTCCGGGGTGAGCGTGTCGTCGCTGTCCAGGAAGATCAGGTAGTCGCCGGTGGCGTGCTCCAGGGCGGCGTTGCGGGCGCGTCCCAGACCCACGTTCTCGGGCAGGTGCAGGGCCTGCACGCGGGGGTCGCGGGCCGCGAACTCGTCGATGATCGCGCCGCAGGCATCCGGTGAGCAGTCGTCCACGGCGATGAGCTCGAGGTCCGGGTAGGACTGTCCGAGCACTGATTCCAGGCACTCGTGCAGGTACGCCTGAACCTTGTACGCGGGGACGATGACACTGAACCTGGGCACGGGACATCCATGGGTCGGCGCGGGCATACCTGCCCGGGAACGGCCGAAGGGGTGACTTGGTTACGCCAGATGTGGCATACGGGGGATGCCGGGTGAACGCCGAGGGGCGGGCCGGTGTCCGGCCCGCCCCTCAACTGCTCTTTTCGGTGTCCTACTTGACGGCGCCCGCCATCACACCGGACACGAACTGACGCTGGAACGCGAAGAACACGGCCAGCGGGACGATCATCGAGATGAACGCGCCGGGGGCCAGGACGTCGATGTTGTTGCCGAACTGGCGTACCTGGGTCTGCAGCGCGACCGTGATCGGCTGGCTGCCCGAGTCGGAGAACACCAGCGCGACCAGCATGTCGTTCCACACCCACAGGAACTGGAAGATCCCCAGCGAGGCGATCGCCGGACCGCCGAGGGGCATCACGACCCGTACGAACAGGCGCAGTTCACCCGCGCCGTCCAGCCGGGCCGCCTCCAGGAGCTCCCGCGGGATCTCCGCGAAGAAGTTCCGCAGCAGGAACACCGCGAAGGGCAGACCGAAGCCCACATGGAACAGGACCACCCCGATCACGGACCCGAAGATGCCGACCTTGCCGAAGAGTTCGGCGATCGGGATCAGCGCCACCTGCACGGGCACCACCAGCAGGCCGACCACGCCGAGGAACCACCAGTCGCGGCCCGGGAACTCCATCCAGGCGAAGGCGTAGCCCGCGAGCGCGCCGATCACCACGACGAGGAGGGTCGCCGGCACCGTGATCAGCACCGTGTTCACCAGCGAGTCGGTGATGTCGCCGTTCTCCAGGAGCTTCTGGTAGCTGTCCACGGTGAGCTGCGACGGCTCGGTGAAGACCTTCCACCAGCCGCTCGCGCTCATGTCCTGCGGATCGCGCAGCGAGGACAGCAGCAGCCCGATCGTCGGCACCAGCCAGAACAGTCCGACCAGGATCAGGAACACCCGCAGCAGTCCGCCGCTGACCCCCTCGGCGAGCCGGGCGCCCAGCGACCTCTTCGCGCCGCTCTCCGCGGCGGGAGCCGTCTTCGTGAGACTTCCGGTGTGCGCCGTCATCGCCGCACCTCCCGCCTGAGCCGCCTGACGTTGAACAGCATCACCGGGATCACGAGCAGCAGCAGGAACACCGCGATGGCGCTCGCGACGCCCGGCTGGTCCTCGGAGAAGCCCTTGCGGTAAAGCTCCAGGGCCAGCACGTCGGCGTCGTCCTGGGACGAGCCCGGCGCGATGATGAAGACCAGGTCGAAGACCTTCAGCACATTGATCATCAGGGTCACGGTGACCACCGCGAGCACCGGTGCGAGGAGCGGCACGGTGACCCTGCGGAACACCTGCCACTCGTTCGCGCCGTCCACCCGCGCCGCCTCCAGGAGTTCGCGCGGCACACCCGCGAGCCCCGCCGCGATCAGCACCATCGCGAAGCCCGCCCACATCCACACGTACGAGCCGATGATGGCCGGTGTGACGAGCGACGGGCCGAGCCAGTCCAGCCCGTTGTACGGTTCGCGGAAGTTGTCCGCCGGGAGGCGGAGCAGCGCGCCGTCGGCCTTGTCCGAGAGGGTGAAGGTGCCGTCGTCGCGGACCTTCGCCGAGTCCACGACCTTGCCGTCCTTGACGGCTTCGATCTTCATGCCCGGGTAACCGAGCTCGCTCGCGTCGACCTGGCCGAGCCGGCCCACGCCCTTGCCACGGGTGAAGTCCTGCCAGGCCGTGCCGGTGACCTTGCCGGGCTCGGAACTCGCCTGCGCGGCCTTCTTGGCGTTGCCGGGCATCTGGTCGGGAGCGACACCGACGAGCGGGAGGGCGACCGGCTGCCCGGCCCGGACGGGCTGCCTCGTGATGAACCCGCCCCCGTCGGGCCGGAGCGGCGACTGCCGTCCCGGATGGGCCTTCGGGAAGGCCGACGACTCGGCGAAGGTGTCGTGCACACCCACCCACACCGCGTTCGCGACGCCCTTCTCCGGGTCCTGGTCGTAGACCAGCCGGAAGATGATGCCCGCGGCGAGCATCGAGATCGCCATCGGCATGAAGACGACCAGCTTGAACGCCGTTCCCCAGCGCACCCGTTCGGTGAGCACCGCGAAGATCAGACCGAGCGCGGTCGCGACCGTCGGGGCGAACACCACCCAGATGATGTTGTTCTTCAGGGCGGCGCGGATGCCGTCGTCGGTGAACAGGGACTTGTAGTTGTCGATCCCGGCGAAGCCGTCACCGGACTGGTCGTAGAAGCTGCGGACGACCGAGTACCCGATCGGGTAGACCACGAGCGCGCCGAGCAGCACCAGCGCGGGCAGCAGGAAGAGCACCACCACCGTTCTGCGGGTGCCGGTCACGCTCTTGTGCCGCGGTGCCGCGGGAGGGGCCCCGGAGGCCCCTCCCGCCGTAGCCGACGTCATCGCCGGATCAGCCCTTGTACGCCGCGGTCGCGTCCGCCTCCAGTTTCGCCTGCGTCCCCGCCACGTTCTTCGGGTTCTTCAGGAAGTCCTGCAGGGCCTTCCACTCGCCCTTGCCGGGTGTGCCGCCGAAGGCCTGTGGGGCCTGGTCGGACATGTCGAAACGGAAGTCGTCCCCGGCGGCGATCAGGGCCTCGGCCATCTTCTGCTGCACCGCGTTCGGGTACGCGGACGGTGCGACGCCCTTGTTGGGGGAGAGGTAGCCGCCGAGCTTCGCCTGGACGGTCGCCGCGTCCGGGGAGGCCAGGAAGGTGGCCAGTGCCTGCGCGGCCTTGGAGTCCTTGAGGATGACGGCCGCGTCACCGCCACTGACGACGGGCGCCTTGTCGCCGACCGCCGGGAACGGGAACACCTTGGCGTCCGTGCCCACCTTCGCCTTGGTCTCCGCGATGTTGACCTGCGCGAAGTCGCCCTCGAAGACCATGCCCGCCTTCGGCTGGTCGCCGCCGGTGAAGGTCTGCGTCACCGAGGCCGGGAACTCGGTCTGGAGCGCGCCGTCCGGGCCGCCCGCGATGTAGTCCTTGTTGCCCCACAGTTCGGCCAGTGTGGTCAGCGCGTCCTTCACGGACGGGTCCGTCCACTTGATCTTGTGCTGGGCGAGCTGGTCGTACTTCTCCGGTCCGGCCTGCGAGAGATAGACGTTCTCGAACCAGTCGGTGAGGGTCCAGCCGTCGGCGCCGCCGACGGAGACGGGGGTGACGCCGGAGTCGTACACGGTCCGGGCCGTGGCGAGGAATTCCTTCCACGTCTTCGGCTCGCCGGCGCCCGCGTTCTCGAAGACCTTGTTGTTGTACCAGACCAGGGACTTGTTGGCCGCCTTGTAGTAGACGCCGTACTGCTTGCCGTCGACCTTGCCGAGGTCCTGCCAGCCCTGCGAGTAGTTCTTCGCGAGCTGGGCCTGGGCCTCGCTGCCGACGGGCTTGGCCCACTTCTTCTCGACCGCCTGCTTGATGGCACCGACCTGGGGGAGCAGCGCGACGTCCGGCGGAGCACCACCCGCGATCTTCGAACCGAGGAAGTTGATGATCGGGTCCTGCGCGGGTACGAAGGTGACCTTGGCGCCCGTGCGCTTCTCGAACTCCGCCAGCACCTTCTTGAAGTTGGCCTGTTCGGAGCCGGTCCACACGGCGGCGACCTCCAGGCTGGCCCCGTCGAGCTGGGGAAGGGAGACGGAGCCGCTGCCGCCGCTCTCCTTCCCGCCGCTGTCCTTGTCCTTGTCCTTGTCGCCGCCGCCGCACGCGGTGAGGATGAGGGTGCCCGCGATGACGGCGGCCGCGGCGGCCTGAGCGGCCCTGGGTGTACGAAGATTGCTGCGCATCACTGCCCCGTTCTTCGAGCCTCGTCGAACGTCTGAGCGCTGTCCCGTGCGATCTGGTCTACGCCCGGTGGCTTGAAAGCTGCAAGGGCGCCTGCGCTGTCAAGAGAGCGATCGTGATTGGGTCGTGACGTGCTCCCACCCGTACGGCGGGTGCGCGCGGACGCGTCCCTCGGACGGGCGGTGGTCCGCAAGCGGAATGCCCGGGCACCGGAGGGCGGGGCGAGAGCCGCCACGCTCACCCCCTTCCCGTGCCCGACCGGTGGCTAGAGCAGCGACGGCACCTCGGCCGCGGAGACCGAGCGCGCCGCACGCTCCAACGCGCTGGCGAGCAGGGCCAGGTCCGTCGGGCCGTTGCCGAGTTCGCGGACGGGGCGACGGGCCGGAGGGTCGCCCATGCGCTGCCACTCCAGGGGGACGACCGTGGGTCGCAGGGTGGCCGTCCGGGGGATGCGCCCGGTGACCCGGCCGCCCTGGAACGGTGTCTCCCTTCCGTCCGGGCGGTGCAGGCTGCCCCGGCCGGGTGCCGGCTCCTCGGGCCCCGGCGACGGCGTGTCGAGGATGATGCGCAACGCGGCGGAGCGAGCCAACTCCGACGCCTCCGTACGGCTGTTGGTGCCGGACGCCGCCACGAGGTGCACGCCGAGCCGCTCGCCCTCACGGGCGACCGCCTCCAGGGCCCGTATGACCGAACCGGCCGCGGGACGGCCCGGCGACCCCAGCGCGGGGGCCAGCAGGGCGTCCAGGTCGTCGACCACCACGACGAGCCGGGCCAGCGGCGGTCCCGGCTCGGTGCGCTCCCGCGCGGCGGCCGGCCGCAGCCGCAGCGTCGAGCTCGGCGGTGCGTCGAGATCGGCGGCCCCGGGCGCGGTACCGGAGGGTGCGCCGCCCGTCGCGCCACCGGAGGTGACGGCGGGCGACGACGGGGCCGAGCGCTGGGCGACGATGCGGCCCGGCACCCGGCGCCGGGTGTGCCACTCCGTGAAGTCGACCCGTCCGAGCAGCTCGGCCCGCCGCTTCAGCTCGGCGCTGAGGGACTGGGCGAACTCCCGCATCCGCACCGGGTCGTTGGCGGTGAGGTGGGTCGTGACGTGCGGGAGGTCCGTGCACGCCTGGAGACCTTCGCCGGCCTGGGCCTGGTGTCCCGCGCCGTGACCGCCCGTGGCGTCCCGGCCGTCCATCAGCACGATCCCGAGCCGGTCGGGCCGCTCCGCGGCGGCGAGCGACGCGACGACGGAGCGCAGCAGCTCCGTACGGCCGCTGCCCGCGGGGCCCTCGATCAGCAGGTGCGGTCCCTCGACGGCGAGGTCCACGGCGACCGGCCCGCGCGGGCCGGCGCCGAGGACGGCGCGGGCCCGCCCGCCGAGCGCCCCGGTGTCGTCCGCCGCGTCCGCCCAACGCGTCATCAGCGATGCGGGGGTGGCCCGCGCCAGCCCCAACTCGTCGAGCAGCCGGGCCGATTGCGGCAGCGGGGCCGACACCCGCGCCTGCCGGTCGGACTGCGTGCCGTCCGTGCGCAGGGGCGCGAGCGCCCGCGCGAACCGCTCGGCCCAGGCGACCGACACGGCGTCGACCGCGGCGACCGTGCCGTGGCCCACGGGGCCGCGCGGCAGCTGTCCGGTGCCACCGGGGGAGACCCGGCCGCCCCGGAGCGGACCGGTGTCGTCCGCTGACCGGTACGAGTCCGCGCGCGTGCCGCCGTACGCACCGGGCACGCCGTGATCGGATCCGCCGTGCGCGGCCCCTTCGAGCCCGGAGGCGCCGTACGCGGAGCCGGCGTGCGTGACGTCGGCCGGACGGCCGCCGCCGTGCGAGCGGTGCGCCGCGTCGTCCCCGCGTCCGCCCCGGCCGGTCTCGCGGCCCTCGCCGCGCGCCGCACCCGGGGTGCCGTCCGGCCGCTGCCCGGCCGGACCGCCCGGCGCGACCCGCAGCAGGCGCAGCGCCGTGGCCACGTCGCCGCTGAGCAGGGCGACCGCGCCGCACTCGCGGAACGCGGGCGACACCTGGCACGCCGCCTCGTACGTCTCCGTCACCGGCGACGCGGGTGATGCCGCGGCCGTCTCGGCGAGGCACACCACGTGGATCCCGGCCCGCGCACCCTCGTGCGCCAGCCGCGCCACGGCCTCCCGCACGTCCGCGCCGCCGGGGTCGCCGTCCACCACGAGCACGGTGTACGGCCCGTCGAAGCGGTCGTCGTCCGCGTCGTCGTCCCGCGCCCAGGAGGGCCGCCGCGCCGCTCCGCGCACGCCGCCGTCCTCCGCGGCCGGGCGGCCCGCCCGGTCGTCCGGTGCGGTCCGGGCGCCCGTGGTGCCGTCGCCGCCCGCGTACGGACGGCCTCGCGGTGCCCGGTCCGCCTCCGCCAGCTGCTCGTCCAGGCGGCGCAGGAGCTCGTCCGTGCGGGCCGTGGCCTGCTCGCGGTCGTAGGCGAGGAGGAGACGGCAGTCCTGGCCGTGCGCCGGGCGCAGGTGGGGGAGCCAGCCGAGCCAGGACCACTCGGCGGCGCGCTCCCGCGCCGTGCGGGAGCGGTCCGTGCTGATCAGGACGATCTCCAGGGTGTCCGGCGAGTGCAGCGCGGCGAGCTGCGCGAGGACCGCGCGGGCCAGACCCGCCAGGCGCGCCCGCGGCCCGGCCAGGCCCAGCGAACCGACCTCCCGCAGACCGGCGGTCACCGGCACCGCGGGCAGCAGGCCCGAACCGTCCGATGCCGTCCGGTCCGCCGTGCCCAGCCGCACCGTGAGCGCCTCCGGGTGCGCGGGGCCGCGCTCCCACAGCCGGGACCCCGGCCCCAGCGCGGTGAGCAGCAGGGTCGCGGGGTCGGGCCAGCTCTCCGGGGACCGGGGTGCGGCGGGCAGTGGTTCCCGCGCCGCGGCGTCCCCTTCCTCGTACAGGTCCTGTCCCGCCGCGGCCGGGCCGGGCCGGCCGCCGGCCAGCCGTCGGGCCCACGCGCCGATGCCGCCCCGCCTGCGCATGCCCGCCGGTACGTCCGTGCCGCGCATCGGGGTGCCCTTGCGGGTGCCGGAAGCCTCGTCCGCACCGGCCGGGTCCGGTGCCCCCGCCGGCTGCGGTGCGGACGCCGGAGCGCCGTCCGGTCCGGTGCCGCGGGGCCTGCTCTCGATGCCGGGCGCCCCGCCCTGTTCCGGGACACCCGCCGGTACGCCGCGGCGGTGCTCCTGGGCCCCCAGGACGCCGCCGCCCGCGGAGCCCCACTCGGCCGCTCCGTACGCGTGATGCGTGTGCGGGGTGTCACCGCCGGCGGGGGCGCTTCCGTCGCCGGCGCGCCCGTCCGGGCTGCCCTCCACGCGAGTGTGCGGCACGGCGGTGGTCGGGTCCGGCCGCGGGGCGGTGACCCCGTCGGCGTCGGCCCCGGCCGCCGTCACCCGCACATGGCCCTCCCCGTCCGGAGCCGTCCGCAGGGCCCCGGGTCCCCCGGGCGGCGCAAGCCGCAGGGCGGACTCCCCGACGCGCAGCAGCGAGCCCGGCGCGAAGCGGACGGGGCGGGTGCCGACGGGGCCGCCGTCCAGCGAGGTGCCGTTCGTCGAGCCGAGGTCGGAGACCGAGACACGGCCCTCGGGGGTGACGGTGACCGCGCAGTGCAGCCGGGAGACGTCGGGGTCGTCCAGGGGGACGTCCGCGTCGGCGGAGCGGCCGATGTGGACCTGGCCGCCGTGCAGCAGATGGACGCCGCCCGCGTCGGGGCCCGCGACCACATGGAGCTGGGGGGCGACGTCGTCCACCTCGGGGCCCGGTTCCGCGGGCGCGCCCAGGGACAGCACCGCGCCGTCCGTCAGCGGGGGCTCGCCGAGCGTGCAGCGCTGCGCGTCGAGCCGCTCGGCGCCCGCGTACAGCACGACCGGACCGCCCCCGAGGTCCCGTCCCCGCTCGGCCGGGGCGCCGCCCGCGTCCCCGCCGACCGCCGAGGCCAGCCCCGACGCGACCGCTGCCAGCGCCGTCCCGGCGGGCGCGGTCACCAGCACATCGCAGGCCGCGGCTCGCCCCCGTGGCTCCGAGGGCGGGCCCAGCGGGTCTACGACGGTCAGCCGGATCTGCATCGCCGTCCGGGGTCCCTTCCGCGCAGGTGTCCGCGACGAGGACGAGGCTGCGCTGCGGTCCCCCACCGCAGAATTCCCCCACCGCACACGGGCACGTCGGCCAGTACTGAGGGCATCCTCGCACCTGCCACCGACAACACGCCCGCCCCCCACCCGTAAGTGATCTTGATTGGTCGGCTCTGCCCGCAAAAGTGCCTGACCAGTGCCCGACCGGTGTCCGCTTGAGATCGGTCACGTCCGGAGTCCGGCAACCAAGTGACCGGACCGAGCGTCTTTCCATCGAACATGTACGGGAACGCGTACGTAAGCGCTTATGCGAGGCACAGGTGCGCGTGGAACCCATGAGAAGCACACGAGGACGACAGCCCGGTGCCACGTACGGCGGCACTAGAGTGGGTCGGAACACCTTTACCACGGTGATCACGGTGGACGGACCAGGCAAGCAAGCAACAGGGAGCGCATGACGTGCGGCCGGTAGGGAGCAAGTACCTCCTTGAGGAGCCGCTTGGGCGCGGCGCCACAGGCACCGTCTGGCGGGCCCGCCAGAGGGAGACGGCGGGCGCCGAGGCGGCCGTCGCGGGCCAGCCCGGCGAGACCGTGGCGATCAAGGTCCTGAAGGAGGAACTCGCCAGCGACGCGGATGTCGTGATGCGGTTCCTGCGGGAGCGCTCGGTGCTGCTCCGGCTGACCCATCCGAACATCGTGCGGGTGCGGGACCTCGTCGTCGAGGGCGATCTGCTCGCGCTCGTCATGGACCTGGTCGACGGGCCCGACCTGCACCGCTACCTCCGCGAGAACGGTCCCTTCAGCCCGGTCGCCGCGGCCCTGCTCACCGCCCAGGTCGCCGACGCGCTCGCCGCCAGCCACGCCGATGGCGTCGTGCACCGCGACCTGAAGCCCGCGAACGTCCTGCTCAAGCAGGACGACGGCCAGATGCACCCGATGCTGACCGACTTCGGCATCGCCCGGCTCGCCGATTCCCCGGGCCTCACGCGCACGCACGAGTTCGTCGGCACGCCCGCGTACGTCGCGCCCGAGTCCGCGGAAGGACGTCCGCAGACGTCCGCGGTCGACATCTACGGCGCGGGCATCCTGCTGTACGAACTGGTCACGGGCCGTCCGCCGTTCTCCGGCGGCTCCGCGCTCGAAGTGCTGCACCAGCACCTGAGCGCCGAGCCGCGGCGCCCGTCGACCGTGCCGGACCCGCTGTGGACCGTCATAGAACGCTGCCTGCGCAAGAACCCGGACGAGCGGCCCAGCGCCGAGAACCTGGCGCGCGGACTGCGCGCCGTCGCCGCGGGCGTCGGTGTGCACGCGAACGCCGCGCAGATCGCCGCCGCGGAGGGCGTGGGCGCGCTGCTCGCCCCCGACCCGGCACCGGCGACCGTCCCCGGCACGCCCGGTGCGGCCGACCCCACGCAGGTGCTGCCGCACGGCGCCCCGTCGGGCGCGTACGACCCGAACGCCGCGACCAGCGTGATGCAGCACACCGGCGACGCCGACCCCACGTCCGTCCTGCCGCACCGCGGCGCGGCGGACCCGACCGCCGTCATGCCGCCCGTGCCGCAGCACCAGCCGGGCGGGCAGGGCGGACAGCCCGAGGACCCGCACCCCTGGCAGAACCAGCTGCGCGCGGCCCGCGACCGCAACGAACAGACCCAGGTGCAGTACCTGGACCCGAACGAGGACCCGCTGCGCCGTCGTCCGCAGCGCCAGGTCGCGCGGCCGCAGCAGCGGCCCCAGCGCGGCCAGCAGCCGCCGCCCGGGTACGGCTACCCCCAGCAGCAGCAGCAGCCGCAGCAGTACGCGCCGCAGCAGCCGCAGCGCTACGCCCCCGCTCCCCAGCCGCAGCCCCAGCCGCAGCGGTACGCGCCGCCGCAGCAGCCCGCGCCGCGCCAGCAGCGCGAGCCCCGTCAGCGCAGCGCCAACCCGACCAAGATCCCGGGACTCGGCTGCCTGAAGGGCTGCCTGTTCACCCTCGTCATCCTGTTCGTCGCCGGATGGCTGATCTGGGAGCTGAGCCCGCTCCAGGAGTGGATCGGGACCACGAAGGGCTACTGGGCCCAGCTGAACGAATGGTTCGACACGGTCACCGGATGGATCGGTGACCTCGGCGGCGGCTCGTCCGGCAGCTGACCCTCGGGCAGGAACCTCCGCCGGCGGACTTCCGCCGGCGGAGTCTGCCGTGTCCGGCCCCGGGGAAGCCGACTCTGGTGATTTGTCGACACCTGGCGGGTGATTTCCGTCTCCGCGGTGAAGGTTGGGGCCACGGACGCGTACTTTTAGCGGCAACCACGCGTCTGTAGGAGCAGTCTTGGCACGGAAGATCGGCAGCCGGTACACCGCGAACCAGATCCTGGGACGAGGCAGCGCCGGCACGGTGTGGCTGGGCGAGGGCCCCGAGGGGCCCGTCGCCATCAAGCTGCTGCGCGAGGACCTCGCGTCCGACCAGGAGCTCGTGGGGCGCTTCGTGCAGGAGCGCACCGCGCTGCTCGGACTCGACCACCCGCACGTCGTCTCGGTGCGCGACCTGGTGGTGGACGGCAACGACCTCGCGCTCGTCATGGACCTGGTCCGCGGCACCGACCTGCGGACCCGCCTCGACCGGGAGCGGCGCCTCGCCCCCGAGGCCGCCGTCGCGATCGTCGCCGACGTCGCGGACGGGCTCGCCGCCGCGCACGCCGCGGGCGTCGTCCACCGGGACGTGAAGCCGGAGAACGTCCTGCTCGACATGCAGGGCCCGCTCGGCCCCGGCGGCTCGCACCCCGCCCTGCTGACCGACTTCGGGGTGGCCAAGCTCATCGACTCGCCCCGGCGGACCCGCGCCACGAAGATCATCGGCACGCCGGACTACCTCGCCCCCGAGATCATCGAGGGCCTGCCCCCGCGGGCGGCCGTCGACATCTACGCCCTCGCGACCGTGCTGTACGAGCTGCTCGCCGGGTTCACGCCCTTCGGCGGCGGCCACCCGGGGGCGGTCCTGCGCCGTCACGTCACCGAGACCGTGGTGCCGCTGCCCGGCATCCCGGAGGAGCTGTGGCAGCTGATCGTGCAGTGCCTGGCGAAGGCGCCGGCCTCACGCCTGCGGGCCTCGGAGCTCGGGGCACGGCTGAGGGAGCAGCTGCCGCTGCTCGCCGGGATGCCGCCGCTGGACGTCGACTCCCCGGACTCCGAGTCGGCGGAAGCGGACGAGACGTACGAGGAGACGGCGGAGCCGTCCGCCCCCGTGGCGCGGCAGCGGCGCGGGGCGGTGCCGCTGGTGCCGGGGGCCGCGCCCGACTCGAACCGGGACACGCACACGTCGATGCGGGTGCCGGCGCCGGACGAACTGGCGGGGGGTGCGCGCGGGACCGCTCGCGCGCCGCGGGCCACCGGGGCGCCCCGGCCGGGCTCCGCACGCCATCGGGCCTCCGCCCGGCGGCGGCGGATCACGCTCGGGGTGGCGGGGGCGGTGCTCGTCGCCGCGATCGGGGTGGGGACCTGGATCGCCGTGTCCGGCGACGACGCGGACGCCACGCCCCAGGACACGAAGAACTCGGCGCCCGCCTCGCCGTGACGCCCGCCTGCGCGTGAACCCGGGGTGCCGTGGCGCCCGCCTTGCGGTGGCCCGGGGTGCCGTGACGCATGCCTCGCCGTGCCCTGGGGTGCCGTGTGCCTACGGGCGGTGCCCTTGAGGGCCGTGCCCTTGGGGGCCGTGCCCGGAGGTGCCGTCCTCGGGCTCGCCGGCCGGGGTCGGGCGACAGGCCTTTCTCGCCCCCTCCACCCCTGCCCGTCCCGTTCCCGGGGCTCCGCCCCGGACCCCGCTCCTCAAACGCCGGAGGGGCTGATGGTTGCGCTCCGGCCCGGATCTCGCTTCTCAAGCGGCGGAGGGGCTGATGGTGGGGGTTCGGCCCGGATCTCGCTCCTCAAGCGGCGGAGGGGCTGATGGTGGGGGCTCGGCCCGGACCCCGCTCCCCAAGTGCCGGAGGGGCTGATGGTCGGGGCTGATGGTGGGGGCTCGGCCCGGACCCCGCTCCTCAAGCGCCCGAGGGGCTGACGTCCGGGGCTGATGTCCGGGGCGTCCGGGAGCGGGCGGGGCCGGGGGCCCTGGCCCGCGGGGGCGAGCGGCGAGCCCCGCTTGCCGTAGCCGTTACGCTGGAGGCGTGGCAGTCGTCGATGTATCCGAAGAGCTCAAGTCCCTCTCCTCGACCATGGAGTCGATCGAGGCCGTCCTGGACCTCGACAAGCTGAGGGCAGACATCGCCGTGCTCGAGGAGCAGGCGGCGGCGCCGTCCCTGTGGGACGACCCGGACGAGGCGCAGAAGATCACCAGCAAGCTGAGCCACCTCCAGGCGGAGGTCAGGAAGGCCGAGGCGCTGCGCGGGCGCATCGACGATCTCGCTGTGCTCTTCGAGATGGCCGAGGAGGAGGACGACCCGGACACCCGTGCCGAGGCCGAGGCCGAGCTCACGTCCGTCCGGAAGGCGCTGGACGAGATGGAGGTCCGCACCCTCCTGTCCGGGGAGTACGACTCGCGTGAGGCGGTCGTCACCATCCGTGCCGAGGCCGGTGGCGTCGACGCCTCCGACTTCGCCGAGAAGCTCCAGCGCATGTACCTGCGCTGGGCGGAGCGCCACGGCTACAAGACGGAGCTCTACGAGACCTCGTACGCGGAAGAGGCGGGCATCAAGTCCACCACCTTCGCCGTCCACTCGCCGTACGCGTACGGCACGCTCTCCGTGGAGCAGGGCACGCACCGGCTGGTGCGCATCTCGCCGTTCGACAACCAGGGGCGCCGCCAGACCTCCTTCGCCGGTGTCGAGATCCTGCCGGTGGTCGAGCAGACCGACCACATCGAGATCGACGAGTCCGAGCTGCGGATCGACGTGTACCGCTCGTCCGGTCCCGGCGGCCAGGGCGTCAACACCACCGACTCCGCGGTGCGCCTGACCCACCTTCCCACCGGCATCGTGGTCTCCTGCCAGAACGAGCGGTCGCAGATCCAGAACAAGGCCTCGGCCATGAACGTTCTGCAGGCCAAGCTCCTCGAGCGGCGCCGGCAGGAGGAGCAGGCCGCGATGGACGCCCTCAAGGGCGACGGCGGCAACTCCTGGGGCAACCAGATGCGTTCGTACGTGCTGCACCCGTACCAGATGGTCAAGGACCTGCGCACGGAGTTCGAGGTCGGCAACCCCGATGCCGTGTTCAACGGCGAGATCGACGGCTTCGTCGAGGCCGGAATTCGCTGGCGCAAGCAGCAGGAGAAGTAAGCGGGCACGAAGAGGTCCCGTTCGGGCCTCTTTGTCGACAAGGCAACTGCCGTCCAGTGGACGGCAGTTGCCTTTTGTGTGGGGGTTGTCTGGGTTTTACGTCACAGTCACATGTCCTCACGGCAGGCAAATGATGTTGATACGGACATCGCGTACGCAACGACCTTGACGACGCTTTGAAAACTGGGAAGGGTAACGCGTGGCATGCGTATCACTGGGGCGCATGTGCACCGGGGGGCTTGAGCCCAAGTCGCCTGTGACGCCGTGGCCCTGGACGCTGCTCCATTGACGATCAGCTACTGGGGGTAGCAGGCAGATGACCAAGAAGACGCGGATCCGCGTGGCGCGGATAGCCGCCGGTGCGGTGATTGCCGCGGGCGCTTCGCTGACCGCCGCGGGTGCGGCCTCGGCGCTGGACCTGAACGTCGGCATCGGTGTCAGCGTCGGCGACGAGGACCCGACCCCGACCCCGACCGAGACCGGCATCCCGACCGAGCCCACCGGCGAGCCGACGGAGCCCACCGAGGAGCCGACCCAGCCCACGGAGGAGCCCACCGAGCCCACCGAGGAGCCCACGGAGCCCACCGAGGAGCCGACGGAGCCCACCGAGGAGCCGACCCAGCCCACGGAGGAGCCCACCGAGTCCACCGAGCCCACCGACGGCAGCACCAGCGGCTCCGGCGGTGGCGGCAACAACGCCGACCCCGACGGTGGCTCCTCCGCCCAGGAGGAGGGCTCCTCGGCCCTCACCGACACGGGCTCGGACACCTCGGCCCAGGGCAAGAAGGACGGTGAGCTCGCCGAGACCGGTGCCGGTCAGACCACGTTCCTGCTGATCGGCGCCGCGACGATGATCGCCGGCGGCATCGGCTTCCGGATGATGCCGCGCGTCATGGGCGGCCGTGGCGGTGCCGCCGCCTGACGGGCGCACCACGCATGAAAGAAGGCCCGGAGCGGATCGCTCCGGGCCTTCTCGTGTCCTCGGTCACATGTGGTCTTGCTCACGCCCGCGAGGGGGCGGCCGGGACCATGCATGCGGTACGGCCGGCTCCGCCCGGGATCCCGGCGGTCTCACACCGTCTGGTGTGCCACCAGGGCCAAGGCCGCGATCAGCACGGCGAGCAGCGCGATCAGCGCCATCGGGTTCAGGCCCGCGAAGGGGCTCTCCTGCTGGAGCCGCTCACGGTTCGCGCGGCAGACCGGGCAGCGGCCCTCGCTGACGGGCGCCGCGCAGTTCGCGCACACCAATCGGTCGTACGTCATGCGCTCGCCCTCCTTGCGCCATCTCCGCGTACACAACGCTGTACATAACGCTGCGGGGTACGCAACCGTTCCCCCTCCACTGTGCCAGGTTCCGCGGATTTCGGCGCGGCTCGCCTTATCCTGCCCCGCCCCGGCGGGCCCCAGCCCCGGAAACGGCGACATCCGGACGCCCACGCTCCCCGGGCCCGGCCTCCCCGGCCCGCGTCCCCGGACCCTCGTGAATCGGGCGGCCCCTGCCCCTTCAGATCCCTGACAAAACGTGCAAGCCTCGCGCAAACCCCGTACGCCGACTGCGGACGCACACCCGGTTCGCGTATGGTCACGCACACCTACCCCCGGCGACCCGTGGTGCATCCGTGATCCGATTCGACAATGTCTCCAAGGTCTACCCCAAGCAGACCCGCCCCGCTCTCAGGGATGTCTCCCTGGAGGTCGAGCGTGGTGAGTTCGTGTTCCTCGTGGGGTCCTCCGGCTCCGGAAAGTCCACCTTCCTGCGGCTGATCCTCCGCGAGGAGCGGTGCAGCCACGGTCAGGTGCACGTCCTGGGCAAGGACCTCGCGCGCATCTCCAACTGGAAGGTGCCGCACATGCGCCGCCAGCTGGGGACCGTGTTCCAGGACTTCCGGCTTCTGCCGAACAAGACCGTCGCCGAGAACGTGGCCTTCGCGCAGGAGGTCATCGGCAAGTCGCGCGGCGAGATCCGCAAGTCCGTCCCCCAGGTGCTCGACCTCGTCGGCCTGGGCGGCAAGGAGGACCGGATGCCAGGCGAGCTGTCCGGTGGTGAGCAGCAGCGCGTGGCCATCGCGCGCGCGTTCGTCAACCGCCCGAAGCTGCTCATCGCCGACGAGCCGACCGGAAACCTCGACCCTCAGACCTCCGTCGGCATCATGAAGCTGCTCGACCGCATCAACCGCACGGGCACGACCGTGGTGATGGCGACCCACGACCAGAACATCGTGGACCAGATGCGCAAGCGCGTCATCGAGCTGGAGCAGGGCCGTCTCGTCCGCGACCAGGCACGCGGCGTCTACGGCTACCAGCACTGATCATCGTCCACGGAAAGGTCTGAAGAAGACGCCATGCGCGCCCAGTTCGTTCTGTCGGAGATCGGTGTCGGTCTCCGCCGCAATCTGACGATGACCTTCGCGGTCGTCGTCTCGGTCGCCCTGTCCCTCGCCCTGTTCGGCGGGTCGCTCCTGATGAGCGACCAGGTGAACACGATGAAGGGCTACTGGTACGACAAGGTCAACGTCTCGATCTTCCTCTGCAACAAGAGCGACGCCGAGTCCGACCCCAAGTGCGCCAAGGGTGCCGTGACCACCGACCAGAAGAAGCAGATCCTCGCCGACCTGGACAAGATGACGGTCGTCGAGAAGGTCTCGTACGAGTCCTCGGACCAGGCGTACAAGCACTACAAGGAGCAGTTCGGCGACTCCCCGCTGGCCAGCTCCCTGACGCCGGACCAGATGCAGGAGTCGTACCGGATCAAGCTGAAGGACCCGGAGAAGTACCGGGTCATCGCGACCGCCTTCAACGGGCGGGACGGCGTGCAGTCCGTGCAGGACCAGAAGGGCATCCTCGACAACCTCTTCGGGCTGCTCAACGGCATGAACTGGGCCGCGCGCGCGGTGATGGCGATGATGCTCGTCGTCGCGCTGATGCTGATCGTCAACACGGTGCGCGTCTCGGCGTTCAGCCGTCGGCGGGAGACCGGGATCATGCGCCTGGTCGGCGCCTCCGGGTTCTACATCCAGGCGCCGTTCATCATGGAGGCCGCGGTCGCCGGGCTGATCGGCGGTGGTGTCGCCTGCGGATTCCTGTTGATCGCCCGGTACTTCATCATCGACCACGGTCTGGCCCTGTCCGAGAAGCTCAACTTGATCAACTTCATCGGCTGGGACGCCGTGTTGACCAAGCTGCCGCTCATCCTCGCGACAAGTCTGCTGATGCCCGCGCTGGCCGCGTTCTTCGCGTTGCGCAAGTACCTGAAGGTGTGACACATGCCAAGAGGGCCGTACCGTCAACCGGCGGTGCGGCCCTCCGCCTTGTCCTAGACTCACCGGCATGTCAGGCCGTGACCTGTTCTGTGAGCCCCGCCGCATCCGCCGCGGGGCGGCCCTGACATTGGTGTTCGCGAGCGTCCTCGTCGCAGGAGCGGCGACCGGATCCTTCTCCGACGCCGGCCGCGGACCGCGCACTCCCGGCTCCCCCGACGCCCGTTCCACACCGGCCGCCCACCACGAGGACGTCACCGCGGCGGCCGCCGAGGCGATGGCCGACGGCAAGTCCCCGATGGAGGCCGCCGAGCGCGCCGTCAGCCGCAGCGGGGACCGCTGGGGCGCGGTCTACTCCCAGGGCGAGTACGAGGAGTTCGAGGAGGCGCTCGACGGCCAGTACACCGGCGTCGGGCTGTCGGCCCGGCGCGAGCGCGACGGACGCATCGAGGTGACGCGCGTCCGGGCCGGCTCGCCCGCGGCGGGCGCCGGCATCCGTGAGGGCGACCGGCTGCGCAGCGTGGACGGCGAGAAGGTCGACGGCCGGCCTGTCACCGAGGTCATCTCCTTACTGCGCGGCGACGCGGACGACGCGGCGGCCGGCACGGAGGTCTCCCTCGGTCTGGAACGCGGCACCCGCGAGTGGACCGAGACCCTGCGCCGGGCCAGGCTCTCCACGGATCCCGTGACCGTGCACCGGCTTCCCGGCGGCGTCGTCGTGATCAAGGTCGCGGCCTTCACCAAGGGCGTCGGCGACCGGGTACGGACCGCCGTCACCCAGGCACCGAGCGAGGCGGGCATGGTCCTCGACCTGCGCGGCAACTCCGGAGGCCTGGTCTCCGAGGCCGTCACCGCCGCCTCCGCCTTCCTCGACGGCGGCCTCGTCGCCACGTACGACGTGGACGGACGCCAGCGCGCCCTGCACGCCGAGTCCGGCGGCGACACCGCCAGACCCCTGGTCGCGCTCGTCGACGGCGGCACGATGAGCGCGGCCGAACTGCTCACCGGAGCCCTCCAGGACCGCGGCCGCGCGGTCGTCGTCGGCTCCAGGACCTTCGGCAAGGGCTCGGTCCAGATGCCGAGCCGGCTGCCCGACGGCTCCGTCGCCGAGCTGACCGTGGGGCACTACCGCACCCCGTCCGGGCGCGGCGTCGACGGCCGGGGCATCACCCCCGACCTGGAGGCGGACAAGCAGTCGCTGGAGCGGGCCGAGACCGTGCTGAGCGGTCTCGGGGACGCCCACTGACCCGCTGCTCGCGGTCCGCGTAATCGGCTTTCCCCCACACCCCTGTGTGGTGCGAAAATGGCCAGCACTATGAGCAAGGGAATGTACGTACCGAAGGAGTCCCAGCCGAAGCAGGGCGGGGGCGGCTCCGCCAAGGCCAAGGACGGCAAGCGCAAGATCGTCGCGCAGAACAAGAAGGCACGCCACGACTACGCGATCATCGACACCTACGAGGCCGGGCTCGTGCTGACCGGCACCGAGGTGAAGTCGCTGCGCCAGGGACGTGCCTCGCTGACGGACGGCTTCGTCCAGATCGACGGGAACGAGGCGTGGCTGCACAACGCCCACATCCCCGAGTACAGCCAGGGCACCTGGACCAACCACACCGTGCGGCGCAAGCGCAAGCTGCTCCTGCACCGTGAGGAGATCGACAAGCTGGAGTCCAAGTCGCAGGAGACGGGTCACACGATCGTGCCCCTCGCCCTGTACTTCAAGGACGGCCGCGCCAAGGCGGAGATCGCCCTCGCCCGCGGCAAGAAGGAGTACGACAAGCGGCAGACACTGCGGGAGAAGCAGGACCGGCGGGAGTCGGACCGCGCGATCGCGGCGGCCAAGCGGAAGCAGCGGGAGGCCTAGGCCGCCGCCCGCAGGAATAGGCTGGCATCGTCGTGCGTTGGTCACGTACGATGGCAACGCACCTCACAGAGGGTGCGCGGACCGAAAGGTCCAGGGGCCGCAAGGTCCCGGTTTGAAAAAACAACATGGGGATGATCGGTTTCGACAGCGGCTGTTGAAGCAGGGGAAGCGTGTCGAGGAAGCGGCAATGATCTCGTAAACCATATGTCGCAAAAAATAATCGCCAACACCAAGCGCGATTCCTTCGCCCTCGCTGCCTAAGTAGCGACTTGCGAAGTGTCAGCCCGGGGCTGTTCCCGACCCGGATCCTGGCATCAGCTAGGGAACTAAACTTCTGAACCCGGTCGCGGGGTGCAGAAGGAAATCAAACAGCGACTGAGCCCGTCGGCGACTTGTTCGCGTGATCGCCGGGGCTGAGAAAATCACAGCGAACTGCACACGGAGAAGCCCTGATTTTGCACCGTTGGACGCGGGTTCGATTCCCGCCATCTCCACTCATCCCATGTTCTGGATACAGAGGAAAGGCCCCGCTGCCACTGGCAGCGGGGCCTTTCCTTTCGGCGGTCCGGGGCGGCGCCCCTGGCCTCAGCGGATCACCTCGGCGGGCCCCCTCACCCCAGCGTGAACGACGACAGGCGCAGACCGTCGCTCAGCACCAGACAGACGTCCTTGCGTCCCGCGGCGGCGGCCACCGTGGCGGACACCGTCTCGTAGGAGTACGGGGACGCCGTGCCGTCCGTGTGCGCGGTGCCGAGCAGGGTGCCCGTCGGCGAGCCGAGGCGCACCTCGACCGTGCCCGCCGGCCCGGCCACCCGGGCGGTGAACCGTCCGGTGCCCGGTGCGAGCCGGGCGTCCGCGAACTTCAGCCAGGCGCCGTCGCCGGTGGCGCCCACCGCCGTACCGCGCGCCTTGGACTCGTCGACCAGCCGCACCCCGGCGTAGTCGTCGAAGTTCTCGGCCCGCGTCGCCCTCGTCAGGTCCCGCGGCGGGATCGTCTCGCCCCGCACCGCGAGCGAGGCACGGGCGCGGATGTCGGACGACGACGCCCCGACCAGTACGTCGTACGTGCCGCTCTCCACCACCGGGCGGGAGCGTGTGACGTCCCAGTGGGCGAGGTCCTCGGTGCGCAGCTGCAGCCGCACCGTCCTCGTCTCGCCCGGCTTCAGCGACACCCGCGCGTACGCCTTCAGCTGCTTCAGCGGCTGCTTGTCGCGCGAGGTCCGCTGGTGCGTGTACAGCTGCACGACCTCGTCGCCCGCCCGGGAACCGGTGTTCGTGACGGCGACCTGGAAGCCGCCGTCGACACGCTTCAGCCCGCCGTAGCGGAAGGACGTGTAGGAGAGGCCGTGGCCGAACGGGTAGAGCGGCCGGCCCTTGAAGTACTGGTACGTGCGGTCGGACTTGATGATGTCGTAGTCCAGGATCGACGGGAGGTCCGACTCCGAGGCGTACCAGGTCTGGGTGAGACGGCCCGCCGGGTTCGCGTCCCCGTACAGCAGGTCGGCGAGCGCGTTGCCGGTCTCCTGGCCCGCGTGCGTGGTCCACAGCACGGCCGGGACCTTCTTCTGGAGGGCGCCGAGCGTGGTCGGGTAGCTGTTCTCGACGACCACGACGGTCTTCGGGTTGGCCGCGCGCACCGCCTCGACCAGGGCTTCCTGCGCGGGTGCCAGACCCATGTCGGTGCGGTCGTGGTCCTCGCGGCCGTTGATCGACGGCATCGAGCCGACCACGACCACCGCGGCGTCCCGGCCCTTCACCGCGGCCACCGCCTCGTCGACGCCGCTGCGCACGACGTCCTTGTCGTAGTGGGCGGCCCGCTCCTTCGGGACCAGTCCGAGGGTGCCGTCGTCGCCGGTCGGACCGAGGTAGACGGGGTTCGACCACCAGGACTCGGCGGTCTCGTAGCCCGCGTACCGCAGGAGGCTGCTGCCGTCGTCCTGCCGTTCCAGCACGAACTGCTGCTGCACGTACCAGCCGTTGGGCTGGACCTGGTCGTTGACGAAGCCGGACCAGTTGTAGCCGACGTACTTGCCGTTGGCGGCGGAGCGCAGCGTGACGATGCCGGATCCCCAGTCGAAGACGTCGAACCGGGACGCGGTGCCGTTCTCGGCGCTCTCCTTCAGGGCCGCCCCGTCGGCCGTCGCGCCCGCGGTGACGTACCGGCCCGTCGCCGTGTTCCTGAGGGTGATGCGGTCCGCGCCCTCACTGCTCGCCACCGGGGTGCCGAGCTTCGCCGCGATGCCGTCCTTCGGGGTGACCGCGTAGGGCAGCGTCCCCGAGTACCAGTCGGTGTAGAGGGTGTCGGCGAGCGGGCCGACGACGGCGACGTTCCTGGCCGACGTCTTCAGCGGCAGCGCCTTGTCGTTCTTCAGCAGGACGGCCGCCTTCGTCGCCGCCTCGCGGGCCAGCTTCCGGTGGGCCGGGCTGTCGATCACGGAGCTGTCGATCGAGCCGTACCGGCCGCCGCCCGGATCGAACTCGCCGAGCCGGACACGGACGGCGAGGATGTGGGACACCGCCGTGTCCACGTCCGACTCCTTCAACAGGCCCTGTTCCAAGGCGGACTTGACGGCCGTCGTGGTCGGGCCGGGGTCGGCGCTGTTGTCGGTGAAGCTGTCGATGCCCGCCTTCAGCGCGGCGGCGTCGCCCTCGGCGAGCGTGGGGTAGTAGTCCTGGTTGCCGGGGAGCAGATTGCCGGGGGCGAAGGCGTCGGTGACGTTGAGGAGATCCTTGTCCGTCCAGCCGCGCACGACGTCGTCCAGGTCCGGGTTGACCGTGTCGGGACGGCCGTTGACCAGGTTGTAGGAGGACATCACCCCCGTCGCCGCGTCCGCCGCGATCGCCGGCCGGAAGGCCGCCTCGTCGTACTCGTGCAGCACCCGCGGGCGCAGGTCGGAGGAGGTGGTCGTGCGGTGTGTCTCGTTGTTGTTGGCGAGGTAGTGCTTGAGGGTGGGCGCCGTCTTGAGGTGGTCGGGGTCGCCGCCGGTGAGACCGTCGCCGTACGCGATGGAGATCGACCCCGTCAGGTACGGGTCCTCGGAGTAGCCCTCCTCGTTGCGTCCCCAGCGCGGGTCGCGCAGCAGGTTCACCACCGGTGCCCACAGGTTCAGGCCCCAGCCGTCGGGGCGCTCCTGCTGGAAGCCGCGCGCCTCGTCGCCGACCGCCGAGCCGACCCGTTCGATCAGGGCCGGGTCCCAGGTCGACGCGAGCCCGACCGCCTGCGGGAACACCGTCGCCTTCCCCAGCCAGGCGACTCCGTGCAGGGCCTCGGTGCCGGTGCGGAACGCGCCGATGCCGAGGCGGGGGATCGCCGGCTCGTACTGGTGCAGCAGCGAGACCTTCTCGTCGAGGGTGAGCCGGGCGAGCAGGTCGTCGACGCGCGCGGCCACCGGGAGGTCCGGGTCGCGGAACGCGGGAGCGGCGTCGGCGTGGGCGGGGAGGCAGACGCCGGGGCCCGCGAGCAGCGCCAGCGCCACGACGAGGGCGGCGCCGGGTCTTCTTCTCGTGCCTTTCATGTCACGGCTCCTTCGGGTAGGGCCTTGCACGGGCGTTCGGGATGTTCAGGGGGCGTTGCGCGGTGCGGTGCTCGCGCGCTCCGTCAGCCGGGGCGCCAGCAGCGTCGCCCCGGGCACGTCGGCGCCGTCCAGCTTCCGCATCAGCAGCTCCACGGCCCGCGCGCCGACCTCGGCGGACGGCAGGGCGATGGAGGTGACGGGCACCCGCAGGCCCTCGGCGACCTCGTCCGGGCAGATGGCGGTGACGGAGAGATCGCCGGGAACCCGCAGCCCGAGCTGCTCGAACGCGTCGATCAGCGGTTCCAGGACCGGCTCGTTGTGGACGACGACGCCCGTCAGCGCCGGGTGCTCGCGCAGCAGCTGCTCGGCGATCCGGCGCGCGGCGGCCGGCGAGGCCTCGCAGGGGTGGACGGACGACGACAGACCGTTGCGGTGGGCGGCGGCCGTGAACCCCTCCACCACCCGCTGGGCGAACGCCGTCCCCCGCACGTACACCTCGGGCGGCGAGCCGACCAGCGCCACGACCCGGTGCCCGAGCCCCGCCAGCCGCTCCACGCAGAGCTCGCCCGCCGCCTTGAAGTCCAGGTCGATGCAGGTGAGCCCGTCCGCGGCGGCGGGGAAGCCGATGAGTACGGACGGCCGGTCGAGCGCGCGCAGCAGCGGCAGCCGGGCGTCGTGCAACTGGACGTCCATCACGATCAGCGCGTCCACCAGCGCGGTGTCGGCGACCCGCCGCAGCCCCTCCTCGCCCTCCTCCTGGGTGAGCAGCAGGACGTCGTGGTCGTGCCGGCGGGCCGCCGTCACCACGGACACCGCGAACTGCATCACGACCGGCACATGGATGCCCGCCCGCAGCGGCACCACCAGGGCCAGCACGTTCGACCGGCTGCTGGCCAGTGCCCGCGCGCCCGCGTGCGGCCGGTAGCCGAGCTCGCGGATGCTGGCCTCGATGCGCTGCCGGGTCTCCTCGGAGATCGGACGCTTGCCGCTGAGGGCGTAGGAGACGGTGCTCGGGGACACGCCGGCGTGCCGCGCCACATCGGTGATCTTGACCATCAGTCGGACTCCAGCTCCAGCGACAGGAACCCGGTGCCGGCCCGTGCCCGCACCTCGCGCCCCTGTGCCGCGAGTCCCCACGGCGCCGCCGGGTCGCTCGACGAGGCGCGCAGGGTGTTCCCCTCCCTTACGACGGTGAAGGTGACGCCGCCGACCGCCACCGTGACCTGGGTGCCCCGGCCCAGGCCGTACGCGCGCAGGGTGACGCCGTCGGCGTGGTCGTAATCGGGCCGGTCGTCCACGGCGCCCACCGGGATCACCGCCCCGGGCCGGACCAGGAGCGGCACGCTCAGGAACCCGTGCCGTTCGCGCACCCAGCGCGGCCCGGTCACCGTCCGCCCGCTCAGGAAATGCGTCCAGGTCCCCTCCGGCACGTAGTACGACACGTCGCCGTCGTCGCTGAAGACCGGCGCGACCAGCAGATCGGGGCCGAGCATGTACTGCCGTTCCAGGTGCGCGCACCCCGGGTCGTCGGGGAACTCCAGGACCATCGCCCGCATCACCGGCACGCCCTCCGCGTGGGCGGCGCGCGCGGCTTCGTACACGTACGGCATGAGGCTGAGTTTCAGGCGCGTGAACAGCCTGAGGACGTCGACGGCCTCCTCGTCGAACAGCCACGGCACGCGGTACGACGACGATCCGTGCAGCCGGCTGTGCGACGACAGCAGACCGAAGGCGATCCACCGTTTGAACAGCGCCGGCGACGGCGTCCCCTCGAACCCGCCGATGTCATGGCTCCAGAACCCGAACCCCGACATGCCAAGGCTCAGCCCGCCGCGCAGCGACTCCGCCATCGACTCGTAGGTCGCCTCGCAGTCGCCGCCCCAGTGCACCGGGAACCGCTGGCTGCCGGCCGTCGCCGAGCGCGCGAAGACGACCGCCTCCGCCTCGCCCCGGTGCTTGCGCAGCACCTCGAAGACGGTCCGGTTGTAGAGGTACGTGTAGTAGTTGTGCATCCGCTCGGGGTCCGAGCCGTCCGCGTACGCCACGTCGACGGGCACCCGCTCGCCGAAGTCGGTCTTGAAGCAGTCGACGCCCTGCGCGAGCAGCGCCTCCAGCTTGGCCGCGTACCAGTCCCGGGCGTCCGGGCTGGTGAAGTCGACCAGCGCCATGCCGGGCTGCCACAGGTCCCACTGCCACACACTGCCGTCGGGCTTGCGGAGCAGGTGCCCGAGCGCCTTGCCCTCCGCGAACAGGGGCGAGCGCTGCGCGATGTACGGGTTGATCCACACGCTGATGCGCAGGCCCTTCTCCTTCAGCCGGGCCAGCATGCCTTCCGGGTCGGGGAAGACCCGGGGGTCCCAGCGGAAGTCGCACCAGTTGAACTCGCGCATCCAGAAGCAGTCGAAGTGGAAGACGGAGAGCGGCAGTTCGCGTTCCCGCATGCCGTCGATGAAGGAGGTGACGGTCTCTTCGTCGTAGGAGGTGGTGAACGACGTGGACAGCCAGAGTCCGAAGGACCAGGCGGGCGGCAGCGCGGGACGCCCGGTGAGGGCCGTGTACGTGCGCAGGATGTCCTTCGGGGTCGGGCCGTGGATGACGTAGTACGTCAGCTGCTGGCTCTCCACGCTGAACTGCACCCGCGACACCGCCTCCGAGCCGACCTCGAAGGAGACCCGGCCCGGGTGGTCGACGAAGACCCCGTAGCCCGCGTCGGTCAGGTAGAACGGCACGTTCTTGTAGGCCTGTTCGGTCGCGGTGCCGCCGTCGGCGTTCCACATGTCGACGACCTGGCCGTTCTTGACCAGCGGGCCGAAGCGCTCGCCGAGGCCGTAGACGCTGGTGCCCACCCGCAGGCCGAGCTGTTCGCGCAGGTAGTGGGAGCCGCCGGCGTCCCTCATGATGCCCATGCCCTTGGGGCCGCTGCTGGTGAGCGTGCGGCCGTGGGCGAGGAACTCGACGTGCCAGGGTCCGCCGCGGGCGACCCGGACGGACAGCGCACCGGACGTCAGCGTCGCGTACTCCTCGTCGTACGACACCTGGGCGGCGCCCTCCCCGGCCCGCACCTCGAACTCGGGGCCGCGTGGCTGCTCGCCCTCGAAGTGGGTCAGGGTGACACCGATGACGTCGGGCATCGGCGCATGGGCGGTGATCGTCACGACCGGTCCCTTCAGCAGGTCGCCGCGGTGGCGGATGGGCTGGGTCGGCGCGTGGATCTCCAGGCTGCCGGGTCCGGAGGTCACGTCGAGGACCTCGACCGGATGGGCCGCGGTGACGCCCTCGCGCAGCAGCCAGTAGCCGTCCGTGAACTTCACTGTCGTACCCCTTACTTCACTGCGCCGACGGCGATGCCGCGGGTGAGGGTCCGCTGGAAGACGAGGAAGAAGACGAGGGCGGGCAGGACGCCCAGGAGAGCGGCCGCGTTCGTCATGGTGGCGTCCATCAGGCGTTGCCCCTGGAGGACGCCGAGGGCCACCGACACCGTCTGGTTGTCGTTGGAGATCAGCATGACCAGCGGCAGCAGGAACTCGTTCCACGTCCAGATGAAGAAGAAGACGAGGAGGACGCCGATGGTGGGGCGGCTGACCGGGACGACGATCCGCCACAGCACCTGCCACTTGTTCGCCCCGTCGATCCGGGCGGCCTCGATGATCTCGCGCGGGAACCGGCCGAGGACGGAGGCGAGCAGATAGGTGCCGAAGGCCGCCTGGATCACCGTGAAGACGATGATCACGCTGAGCCTCGTGTCGTAGAGGCCGGCCTGCTTGCTCAGGTAGTAGACCGGGTAGACCAGCGCCTCCTGCGGCAGCATGTTCGCCAGCACGAAGAAGGCGAGCACCCAGGTGCGGCCCCTGACCCGGCCGATGCCGATCGCGTAGGCGTTGAGGACGGACAGGACGGCGGCGCCGACCGCCACCGACCCGGAGATCAGGACGGAGTTGACCAGCTTGCGGCCGAAGTCGACGCGGTCCCAGAAGTCCTCGATGCCGTCGAGGTACAGGCCGCGGGGCAGGCTGAGCGGCCCGTTCTGCGCGTACTCGGCGGGCGACTTGACGGCGTTGACCGCCACGACGAGGAACGGCAGCACCATGAACAGGGCCGCGATCACCAGGGCGACGAGGACCGGGTAGCGGGCGAGGACACCGCGGGCGGGCCCGCGTGTCCTGACCGCGCCGGTGCGGACGGCTGTCATGTGCGGACTCCTTCCTCCGCGTCCTCCGCGCGGGTCTGGAACTTCAGCCCGGCCAGGGCCAGGACGAGGATGATCACGGTGAGCACGGTGGAGATCGCGGCGCCGTAGCCGACCTGGGTCTTCTCGAAGAAGGTCGTGAAGGAGAAGTACGAGGGGACGTCGGTGGCGCCGCCCGGTCCGCCCTTGGTCAGGACGTACACCGCCCCGAACACCTTCAGCGCGGCGATCGTGCACCACAGCAGCACCACGTAGATCTCGGGCCTGATCTGCGGCAGCGTGACGTGCCAGAAGCGCCGCCACCAGCCCGCGCCGTCCAGTTCGGCGGCCTCGTGGAGCTGCGGGTCGACGCGTTGCAGGCCCGCCATGAAGACGACGAGCGGGAAGCCGAGCTGCACCCACACCATCACGCCCATGACGCTGTACAGGGCGAGGTCGGGGTCGCCGAGCCAGTCCTGCTGCCAGGAGCCGAGACCGGCGGCCTTCAGCAGTTCGTTGAGCGAGCCGTTGTCCGGCGCGAGGATCCAGCTCCAGACGATGCCGGCGACCGCGATGGGCAGCACCTGCGGCAGATAGAAGCAGGCCCGCAGCACGGAGGCGACCCTGCCGCCGAAGTGCCGGCCGACGAAGTCGAACAGGGCGGCGGCGAGGACCAGCCCGAGCACGGTGGGTACGGCGGCCATGGCGACGACCATGAACAGGCTGTGCCGGAACGACGCCCAGAACTCCGCGTCGTCCATCAGCTCACGGTAGTTGGCGAGCCCGGACCACCTGGGCGTGCCGACGCCCTGCCAGTCGGTGAAGCTGACACCGGTGTTCATCAGGAACGGGACGACGACCACCGCGAGGAAGGCGAGGACGCCGGGCAGCAGGAAGGGCAGGTAGGAGTCGCGGGGGCGGCTCGGGCGCGTTGCGCTGCCGTGCTGCTTGCGGACGACCCGGCCGCCCCGCTCGACGGTGACCGTCATGTCTTCGGTACGCCCTTGTCGTACGCCTTCTGCAGTGCGCTCAGATAGGCGTCGGGCTTCTCGCTCCCGGTGATCAGCTTCTGGGTCTCCGAGACGAGCACGTCGTAGAAGCCGGCGACGGGCCAGTCCGGGTAGAAGGCCAGTCCGTCCTTGCCGGAGAGGGTGTTGAAGTCGGCGATCAGCGTCTTGGCCTGCGGGTCCGTGATGGCGGCGGGGTCGGCGGCCACCGGGATGCCGCCCTTGTTGCCGAGCAGGTTCTGGATCTTCTTCGACATGGTGATGTCGATGAAGTCGTAGGCGAGTTCCTTGTTCTTGGCGCCCTTGGGCACGACCCAGAGGTTGCCGCCGGAGCCGAGCGTGAGATCGCTGCCCGGCCACAGGAAGGTGCCCCAGGCGAACTTGTTCTCCTCCTTGAAGCGGCCGTACCACCAGCTGCCGCTGAACAGGATGGGGCTCTTGCCCTGGATGAAGGAGACGCCCGCGTCCTCCGCCTTCACGCCCGTCGACTTCTTGCTGATGTAGCCCTTCTTCACCCAGTCGGCGAAGGTCTCGGCGGCATACGTCCAGGCGGCGTCGTGGAAGTCGGTCTTTCCCTTGTAGAGCTCGTACGCGTCGACCCAGGAGCGGTCCGCCTTGGAGAGCGCCAGCTGGTAGAGGTACTGCTGGGCGATGTACTCGGCGCCGCCGTTCGCGAGCGGGGTGACGCCCTTGGCGACGAAGGTGTCCATGGCGGAGGTGAGTTCGCCGAGCGTGGTGGGTTCGGCGACGCCGTACTTCTCGAAGAGGTCCTTGTTGTAGTAGACCATCGTGTACTCGGCGTAGTTGGGGACGCCGTACCACTTCCCGGAGCCCATGACTCCGTCCGTGTCGTACTGGCTGATGGTCCGCACCCCGCCGCTGATCTTCTTGTCCCAGCCGTGCCGGGTGACCTCGGCGGTCAGGTCGGTCAGCAGTCCCTGCTGGGAGAGCTTGCCCGCCGTCGCGTTGCCCTTGTTGTACTCCATGAGGTCCGGCGCGTCACCGGAGTTGAGGACCATCGGGGCCGTTTTCTGGATCTGTTCGAAGCCCTTCTCCTCGAACTTCACCTTCACGCCCGGGTGTTTCGCCTCGAACTCCTTGATGGCCTCGTTCCAGGCCACTCCCATCGCACTGTTCGGCGCCTCGTAGTGCCACAGCCGCAGCGTCTTGCCGTCCTCGGCCCCGCTGTCCGAGCCGCCGCAGGAGGCCAGCAGCAGGGAGCCCGCCAGGGCCGCCGCCACCGCCGCCGCCGTGCGCCTTCGTTTCGTCGACATCCATTGCCTCCGGGGGAGTTGGATGGGTCACGGAAGCGTCACGCAGCAATCGTCGAATCGTTTCGATGCGTGACGTCGAAGCGCTTCGACGGGGGAAGGTATGTGGGGGCCGTGGGCGCGTCAATGGGGTGCGCCGGAATTGGGGCGCGGGTTCGACGGGCCGGACGACACGGCGCTCGATCGCGGTCGGGCGGCGCGTCGTCCCGCACGCGGTGGGCCGCTGTCCTACGCGTGGTGGGCCGCTGTTCTACGCGTGGTGGGCCGCTCCGGCCCGCCGGTGCGCGGCGCGGCGCGTGTGCAGGACGGCACCGGCCGCCGCGATCAGGAAGGCCAGTGTCGCCGCGGCGAGCGGAACGCCGTATCCGGCGGTCGCCGACCCACGCTCCACCACCCATCCGCCCGCCGCCGAACCCCCGGCGATCCCGCCCAGCAGACCCGTC
Organism: Streptomyces krungchingensis; assembly: GCF_054729265.1. NCBI lineage: Bacteria > Bacillati > Actinomycetota > Actinomycetes > Kitasatosporales > Streptomycetaceae > Streptomyces > Streptomyces krungchingensis. Next base: position 4,567,437 of record NZ_JBPUKY010000001.1, on the reverse strand, counting down.
ACCGCGAGGGTCATGCCCTCGTTCAGCCGGCCCTCGGGCGTGCGGGCCTGCACCAGGGTCATGCCGGTGACCATGGTCGGCGCGGTGGCCATCCCCGCGACGAGCAGCGCGCCCGCGAGAACCGGCAGCGATCCGGTCAGGGAGGCCGCGAGCAGGGGCAGCATCAGCAGGGCCGCCATCGCGGCGACGCAGCGCGGGAAGAGCCGCTCGGCGGGACCGGCCGACCGCACCGTGCCGAACACCAGACCCGCCACGCACGACCCCGCCGCCTGGAGCGCCAGGACCGCGCCCGCCGCCGACTTGTGCCCCTGGGCGTCCGCGAACGCGATCGTGACCACCTCCATCGAACCGAAGACCGCACCGGTGGCCAGGAAGCACAGCAGCAGCGGGGGCATGCCGGGCGACAGCACCGGGGACGGGGCCTTCGTGCGCCGCTGGGGCGGCGGCTCCGTGGCGCGCTGCGCCGCGAAGACCAGCACGCCCGTGATCAGCAGGGCGCCGCCGACCAGCGTGCCCGCCTCCGGGAAGAACGTCCCGCACAGGAACGCCGCGAGCACCGGCCCCAGCATGAAACACAGCTCGTCCGCGGCCTGTTCGAAGGAGTTCGCGGTGTGCAGCGCGGCCGGGTCGCCCTTGAGGAGATGCGCCCAGCGGGCCCGGGACATACCGCCCGTGTTGGGGGTCGTGGCCGTGGCGGCGTATGCGGCGAAGAGCGTCCAGTCGGGCGCGCCGCAGCGCACGCACAGCACCAGCGCGATGCCGCCCAGCAGGGCGAACAGGGTGGCGGGCACGGCGACCCGGGCCTGCCCGTGCCGGTCGACGAGGCGCGCGGTCCAGGGGGCGACCACCGCGGTCGCCGCCAGCCCGGTCGCCGTCACCGCGCCGGCCAGCGCGTACGAGCCGCGCGAGCCGGCGATCATGATCACCGCGCTCACGCTGAACATCCCCATCGGCAGCCGGGCCATCAGGTTCCCGGCGGTGAAGGCACGGGCGCCCGGGACGGCGAAGAGACGGTGGTAGGGAGTGCGGCCCCGGGACGTCTCCGTCCGGGCGGACCGGCTCGGCGCGTGCTCGGCGGCGGGCGACGACGGCGTGGGTATGGGGTCGGGGGTGGGCGAAGGGGGCGCGGGAGCCGGGTCGGGGGTGGGCGAAGGGGGCGCGGGAGCCGGGTCGAGAGTGGGCGAAGGGGGCGCGGGAGTCGGGTCGGCGGCGGACTGGTGCGGCATGGATCAACCGTCGCCCGGAGCGGATCACGGGGTCCAACACCTTGTCCGTGGTGATTGACGCACCTGGGTTGTAGGTTCGCGTGATGCCTGTCCAGTCACCCGCCGGCGGTCACCTCGACCCCCGCCTGCTGCACGCCTTCCTCGCCGTCGCCGAGGAGCTGCACTTCACCCGCGCCGCCGCCCGGCTGTACGTGGCCCAGCAGGCACTGAGCCGGGACGTCCGGCGGCTGGAGCGGGAACTCGGCGCGCAGCTGTTCTCGCGGACCACACGGCAGGTGACGCTGACCGCGGACGGGGAGCGCCTGCTGCCGTACGCGCGGCGGGTGCTCGCCGCCCACGAGGCCCTGCTGTCCGCGTTCGCGCGCGGCCAGGACCAGCGCCCGCTGCTCGTCGACGTCAACACCCCGGGACTCGCCACGGGCCGCGTCCTCGACCGGGCCCGTGAACTCGCGCCCGACAGCGAGCTGATGGCCCGCTTCGAGAGCGGCCTCACGGGCGCGGCGCAGGATCTGCTCACCGGCCGGCTGGACGCGTCGTTCGGCCGGTTCGCCGGGCTCGACCCCGCGATGCGCGCCCGCCTGGAACAGCAGCCCGTACGGTACGAGCCGATGGCCGTCCTGCTGCCCGAGGACCATCCGCTGGCCGCGCTGGAGGCGGTCCCGCTGGCCGCGCTCGCGGGCGAGACCGTGTACGCGGGGGCGGGGAATCCCCGGACGCTGGAATGGACCGACCTGGCCCGTCACCTGTTCGAGGGACGTGGGATCGCGCTCGCGCCGCCCGCTCCGATGGCCGTGGGAGCCGAGGAGTTCCGGCGGATCATGGCCAAGAACCGGAACCCCGTCCTCGCCGTCGTGGAGTTTCCGGCCATGCCTGAAACGGTGCTGAGGCCTCTGGTCGACCCCGTTCCCCTGTCACCCGTGTCGCTGGTGTGGCGGAAGGGGCTGGTGCATCCCGGGATTGACGCGCTTCGACGAGCCGCCGTCGAACTCGCGGCCGAGGAAGGGTGGCTGCGGCGCCCCGAGAACGGGTGGATTCCGGCCACGGATGCACTCATCATGATGAGCCATACATGAGCTGCAGGCGCACGTCTCCGCCGCGTGCGCTACATTCTTCCTCCGGGCACAGTGTGATAAGGGGGGCGCTCGGGCTGGGTGGGGGCCCGGTCCGACGGCGAACGTGGAGTGCCCGGAGTCGTTGCGCACCCGAGAACTGTCCCGTGGGGGGATGTGCGTGCGCGTGGAAAACTGGCGGAAAGATGCCCAACCGGGTCGGCGTGATGTCGATCAGGGCGAGGGGCGCGGAACCGATCCGTCACCCGGGGCAGAAGCCGACGACGCCGTCGTCTGGCCCGACGCGGCCGGCAGAACGGCGTCCTGGCCGGAGGCGACCGGCACCACCTCGTCCTGGCCAGCGACCCGCGGTGTCAGCCCGTTCCCGTCCGCCGCGCACTCCATGAGCGACGAGCCGGAGACCCGACTGCTCCCCTCCGCCGCTCCCGGCGGGCCGGACCGACCGTTCGCGGCCCGGACCGACGACCGGACGTCCTGGGAACACCCCGACGACCCCGGCCACACCCACGACCCGCACGAGGTCACCGTCCAGCTCGACGGCGCCGGACGGCAGTTGGAGGAGTGGCTCGTCAAGCAGGCCAAGGACGCCCCCGGCGCCCAGGACGGCTCGGACGGTCCCGTCTTCGTCGACGCGTCGGGACGCCGCAGCCGTCGCTTCCGCCGCCTCGGCATCCTCGTGGGCCTCGCCTGCGCGGTCTACGCCGTCGTCATCGTCGCCACGCTCCTGTCCGGCAGCTCCGACGCGCCCTGGCTCCCCGTGCCGGGCCAGGACGACGACCCGCCGGCCGGCCAGGTCGACAGCTCGCCGCTGCCCACCGGCTCGGTGGACCCGTCCGGCACCGGCAGCGCCTCGCCCGGCGCGAGCGCCACGGCGAGCGACGGCACCACGCCGTCCGCGGGCGTGAGCCCGACGCCGGGCGCCTCGGGCAGCGCGGCCGCCCCCGGCACGTCCGCCGACCCGGACCCCACGACGTCCACGACCAAGAAGCCGGGCTCCGGCACCAGCACCACCAAGAAGCCGGACCCGGACCCCGATCCGACCGATCCGGTGGTCGAACCCACGACCGCCGGCCCGACGGACACCGGCGGCCCCACGGCCGATCCGACCGAGACCGCCGGCGGCGCCGGTGCCGGCACCGACGCCGTCGCCCACGGTGCTCCCGCGTCCGCCGAACAGACCTTCCCGGAGCTCGGGCAGTCGGCCGCCGACAGCTCCTCGTACGCCTTCACGTCCCCGGAGAACGTCCTCTGATGGCATCCCGCACCAGCCGTCACGGTCCCGCACGCACCCCGCGTCGCGCGGACCCCCAAGCCCGGCGCCGCCGCATTCCCCTGCGCCTGCTGCTGCCGCTGCTCCTGCTCGTCGCCCTGATGGCGATGCTGATGCTGCGCGGCTACGTCCACAGCGAGATCCTCGCCGACCACCGCGTCCGGCCCGAGGCCGCCACCGACAAGGTGCCGGAGAAGATCCTCGAGGGCGGCCCGGTCATCGACACCCGCAGCGGCCGCGAGACCAGCATGAGCGTGCCGGACCACCGGCTCGTCCTCACCTTCGACGACGGCCCCGACCCCGAGTGGACCCCCAAGGTCCTGGACGTCCTCAAGGCGCACCACGCGCACGCCGTCTTCTTCGTCACCGGCACGATGGCCTCGCGCTATCCCGAACTCGTGCACCGCATGGTGGAGGAGGGCCACGAGGTCGGCCTGCACACCTTCAACCACCCCGACCTCTCGTACCAGTCCAAGAAGCGCATCGACTGGGAGCTGTCCCAGAACCAGCTGGCGCTGGAGGGCGCGGCGGGCATCCGCACCTCCCTCTTCCGCCCGCCGTACTCCTCCTTCGCCGACGCCATGGACGACAAGTCCTGGCCGGTGACGCAGTACATCGGCACGCGCGGCTACATCACCGTCGTCAACAACACCGACAGTGAGGACTGGCAGAAGCCGGGTGTCGACGAGATCATCCGCCGGGCCACCCCCAAGGGCGGCAAGGGCGCGATCGTCCTGATGCACGACTCCGGCGGCGACCGCCACCAGACCGTGCAGGCGCTCGACCGGTTCCTGCCCCAGCTCCAGAAGCAGGGCTACGAGTTCAAGAACCTCACCGAGGCGCTCAACGCGCCCAGCGCGCACACCCCGGTCACCGGCCTCGACCTGTGGAAGGGCAAGGCGTGGATCTTCCTGGTCGGCGCCTCCGACGGGATCACCGACGCCCTCGTCGTCGGCATCGCGATCACCGGTGTGCTCGTCTTCACCCGCTTCGGCCTGATGCTCCTGCTGTCCGCCGCGCACGCGCGCCGGGTGCGGCGCCGCACCTTCCGCTGGGGTCCGATGCCGATCACCGAACCGGTCTCGGTCCTCGTCCCGGCGTACAACGAGGCCAAGTGCATCGAGAACACCGTGCACTCACTGATGGCGAGCGAGCACCCCATCGAGGTCATCGTCATCGACGACGGTTCGAGCGACGGCACCGCGCGGATCGTCGAGAACCTGCGCCTGCCGAACGTACGCGTCGTGCGCCAGCTCAACGCGGGCAAGCCCGCCGCCCTCAACAGGGGCCTCGCGAACGCCCGGTACGACATCATCGTGATGATGGACGGCGACACCGTCTTCGAACCGGCCACCGTCCGTGAACTCGTCCAGCCCTTCGCCGACCCCCAGGTCGGCGCGGTCGCCGGCAACGCGAAGGTCGGCAACCGCGACTCGCTGATCGGCGCGTGGCAGCACATCGAGTACGTGATGGGCTTCAACCTCGACCGCCGCATGTACGACATCCTGCGCTGCATGCCCACGATCCCGGGCGCGGTCGGAGCCTTCCGCCGCTCCGCCCTGGAACGGGTCGGCGGGATGAGCGACGACACGCTCGCCGAGGACACCGACATCACCATGGCGATGCACCGCGACGGGTGGCGCGTGGTGTACGCGGAGAAGGCACGCGCCTGGACGGAGGCGCCCGAGTCCGTCCAGCAGCTGTGGTCCCAGCGCTACCGCTGGTCGTACGGCACCATGCAGGCGATCTGGAAGCACCGCAAGGCCCTGATCGAACGCGGTCCGTCGGGCCGCTTCGGCCGGGTCGGCCTGCCGCTCGTCTCGCTCTTCATGGTGCTGGCCCCGCTGCTCGCCCCCCTGATCGACGTCTTCCTCCTCTACGGCGTGGTCTTCGGCCCGACCCAGAAGACGATCGTCGCCTGGCTGGGCGTCCTCGCCGTCCAGGCGGCCTGCGCCGCCTACGCCTTCCGGCTGGACAGAGAACGTATGACACACCTGATCTCCCTCCCTCTCCAGCAGATCCTCTACCGGCAGTTGATGTACGTGGTGCTGCTCCAGTCCTGGATCACCGCCCTCACCGGAGGCCGCCTGCGCTGGCAGAAGCTGCGGCGCACCGGAGTGGTGGAGGCGCCGGGGGCGATCCCGCGGCAGCGGGCGGCACACAGCGGTGACGATCGGAGGCCGGTGGGATGACGACGCACGAGTACACGACGGGAGCCACCCCGACCCCGCCGCTGGGCGCACCGCGGGTCTCCGTCCCGCACCAGCCGTCGCACCAGCGGCCCGGCCCCCCGGCGCAGCCGGAGCCGCCGGCGCCGTCCGCGCCGCGCCGCCCGGGCCGCGACCGCTACCTGGACCTGCTGCGCTCCATCGCCCTGGTCCGCGTGGTCGTGTACCACCTCTTCGGCTGGGCGTGGCTGACGGTCCTGTTCCCCTCCATGGGCGTGATGTTCGCGCTGGCCGGCTCGCTGATGGCGCGTTCGCTGAACCGTCCGGCGTTCAGCGTGATCCGCGGCCGTGTCCGCCGACTGCTGCCGCCCCTGTGGGCGTTCAGCGCGGTGGCGCTCGTCCTGATGTTCGCCGGCGGCTGGAGCGTGACCAAGGACCCCGACCACGGCGGCACCTGGGGCCTGGTCGAGATGATCAACTACGTCTTCCCGTTCGGCGCGCCGCCGTTCCCCTGGCACATCGGGGACAAGGCGGGCCTTCTGGAGGACACGTGGGCGGTCCAGGCGGTCGGCCCGCTCTGGTACCTGCGGGCGTACCTGTGGTTCGTGGTGGCGTCGCCGCTGCTCCTGTGGGCGTTCCGCCGGGTGCCGTGGGCGACGCTGTTCTTCCCGCTCGCGCTCACCGCCGTCGTCGGCACCGGCATCGTGACGATCCCCGGCGAGACGGGCAACGCGATCACGGACTTCGCCGTGTACGGCGGCTGCTGGGTCCTCGGCTTCGCCCACCACGAGGGCGTCCTGCAACGGGTGCCCCGCTACGTCGCCGTGTCCTGCTCGGCCCTCGTCATGGCGTTCGGCCTGTGGTGGGCCTCGGGCCACCTCGGCCCGGACGGCTGGGACCTGAACGACATCCCGCTGGCCCAGGCCACCTGGTCGTTCGGCTTCGTCGTCATCCTGCTCCAGTACTCGCCGTCCTGGCAGGAACTCCCCGGCCGCCTGGCCAAGTGGGACAAGCTCGTCACCCTGTCCAACAACCGAGCCGTCACGATCTACCTGTGGCACAACATGCTGATCATGGCCACGGTCCCGATCATCGACCAGGTGTACAACCTGCCCTTCATGGAGAGCGAGCGCGCCACGGCGGCCCTCGACTCGACGTACATGCTGTGGATGTTCGTGCTGGTCTGGCCGCTGATCGGTCTGACGATCCTCGCCTTCGGCTGGATCGAGGACATCGCGGCGAAGCGGAGTCCTCGGCTGTGGCCGAACGGGGTGAAGAAGGGCCGCTCCCGGAGCCGGGCCGGCCACGCGGCCTCGCACCGGGGGTAGGGCTCGACGGGTTGGCCTGAGGCCGAGGTGACCTGGGGTTGGGGTGACCTCGGCCGAGGGGCCCGGGGTCGAGTTGGCCCGGGGCTGAGGTGACCTGGGGTTGGGGTGACCTCGGCCGAGGGGCCCGGGCTCGAAGGGATCCGGGTTCGAACGGATCCGGGTTCGAAGGGATCCCGGGCCGAGTTGTCCTGGTGTCGAAGGGGCCCCGGGCCGAGTTGGCCTGGGGCTGGGGTGACCTGATGCCGAGGGGCGGGACGACATGTCCCGCCCCTCGCTTCGTGTCACCCGATCGAACGTTTCCCACCTGGAATTACTCGCGCTCTGCGGTGAATTGCCCGACTTGTCGTTCGCGCCGACGTGACCTGCTCTGGTGTCGTTCCGCGTGTCCCGAAAGCGGACCTTTCCCGCAGAGAGGAAGCACGCGTGGCGGAGCGGTTGGCTGTCGACGGCGACGAGCTGGCGCACTTCATGAAGATGCTCAGGAAGTCGGGCGACTCGCTCCAGGGGCTGCGCAGAGCCCTGGAGGACGCCACGGTCACGGGCCTGGGTACCGACGACCTCGACTCCGCCTGCGAGGACTTCCAGGACGACTGGAAGTACGGCGCCGACCGGATCGGCGAACAGACCGAGGACCTCGCCGAGATCATCGGCAAGAGCAAGGACAGCTACCGCGAGGTGGACAGGGCGCTGGAGGAGGCCCTGCGGAAGTCCCGGACGGGCGGGGCCGGCGCCGGGGGCGGGCGATGACGCACCGGCCCGCCGCGGGAACGGGAGCGGCCCTCGACCCGCGCTCCCGGGCCGACCTCGGCCGGCCGCAGGGCCTCAAGTCCGCCCCGCGCATCCCTCACCCGGACCATCCGCACCTCGGCTTCAACCCCGTGCCGGGCAGCACCGGCACCGTACGCGGCCTGCGCAAGAAGCTCGGCGGCTGCGCGAAGGCGCTCGAAGAGACCCACGAACTGGTCAGCAGGCTCATGGAGGGCAGCTACTGGCAGGGCGACGCCGCCGTCGCCTTCCGCGAGCAGCTCGACGGAGGCCCGCTGCCGCTGAACCTGAAGAACGCCGCGCACTCCATCCGCAAGGCGGCCCGGCAGCTCGACCGCTGGGAGGGCGAACTCGACGACTTCCAGCGCCGGGCGAGGCGGCTGGAGGAGGACGCCGGGGAGGCGCAGGCAGCCGTGGACCGGGCCAAGGGCCACGCCGACACGGCCGGCAGCAGCCCCGACCGGCAAGGGAAGGGTGCCCGGAGGGACGAGGCGCAGAAGGCCCGCACCAAGGCGAACGCCGCCGTCGAGCACGCCGAGGCCGAACTCGAAAAGATCCGCGCCCGCGCCCGGAAGCTCGCCGCCGAACACGAACACCAGGCCCAGCACCGCGCCTCCAAGATCCGCGCCGCCACGAAGAAACTCGCCCCTCACGAGCCGGGTGCCTTCGATCAGGCGCTGGAATGGGTGGGGGAGAACCTGCCGGACATTCTGAGCACCGTGGGCGCCGTGATCGGGCTGGCGGCCCTGTTCGTGGTGTCGGGTGGGACGGCTGCGGCGGTTTTGTTGATTGCGGCCTCGATCTTGAGCGGCGCGTCGCTGGCGATGAGGGCGATCGGTGATCCAGCGATGCGCGCCTCGCTGTGGGACGGCTTCACCAAGGGGGAGCTCGACACGGACTTCTGGAGCAATCTGGTCACCGTCGGTGGAGATGCCCTGGGCCTGGTGCCTGGGGTCGGCGCGGCGGGCAAAGGAGTTGAGACCGCTCTGCGGGCCACAGGCGAGGCGGGGGAGGTTCTCACGCTCGGTCAGCGTCTGGCCCGTGTCGGGAGCAGCACGATGGAGCAGGCGAAGTCCATTTCGGGCCTGGACAACGCACTGCTCGGCGTCACGGTGCGAGGTGCCCGGGCGGCACAGATCACCAAGGCGATCGAGGTCACCTCTGCCTCCACCGGTGTCACCACGGCAGGTTTCGGCCTGGTCATGACCGCTGTGGACACCGATGACGACGGGATCAAGGACGGCTCCGTGGCAGGTGTCGACGGATCCCGGCTCGGCCTCGACGCCGGCGGGATCGTCAGTGTCGCCCGTCATGTCTTCTGAGCCCCGGAACGGAGAGGAGTGCGCATGCATCCGACCGAATACCCCACGGCCTGGCATCATTCATCAACGAGACGGGCGTGGATACAGCACATGGTCTTGATCGTTGTGCGTTCGGTCGCATGGGTCGCCACTTGGCTGGGGAGCTTGTTCCTCGTTGTGGCCACACCACGCTGGATCGGTTGGGCCTTCCTCCTCCTGCTTGTGTACGCCACCTTCCGCGCCGTCCTCCAACTCGCCTATCTCGGCCCGTCGATCCAGATCCAGCGGGTCCTCTGGCAGTACCCGTGGCAGTTCCTCACGGATGTTCCCCGTGGCCGGAACAAGCACCCCGGGCTCCAGGACGACGCGATGTGGTTCGAACTGCCCAACCCGGAGGATCCCGAGGAGCGGATTCCGCTGCCGTTCCTGTCGACGATGCGCACCTTCTGGTGGATGCGGCGCTTCGGAACGACTCGTACGAAGCCGGAGCTGAAGGCTCAGATCGAGCCGCTCTGGTTCGCCGGGGACCCTCGTTTCGTAGCGGTCGTCGCGGCCACCGGCCGAGGTGGCAAGGGCCCCAAGAGGCTGCACCTGCTCTATCAGCGCGCGGCCGCGGGCCGCCGGGGCGCAGATCCGGTGCACTGGGACGCCTGCCCCGCCGCACTGGAACGGGCCCGCCGCGCCGGAGCGCACGTGCCCGAATCCGTACCGCCGTTTCCGCGTCCGAACTGATCTGCGATGGACAGGACTTGATGACCACGGCTTCCTTTGTCACCGTTGCCGATTCGGCCAGGGACCCCGCCGCCGACGTCTGGTTCGCGGAGCCGGCGGGTTTCGTGGCCGTACCCATGGGCGCCCTGCTCTCCGCGCCCGACGTCCGCGACGGGAACGTACGCAGGGCCCTCGCGCCCTTTCTCGACGCGGCGCCCGACGAGATGGCTCGCCAGATGTTCCTCGCCCACTTGGCACAGGGGCGGCAATTGCTGGGCGCTCTCGGCGAGGTCGGCACCGTGCACTGCGCGATCGGCCTGCATCGTGACGATGTCGTAGGGGACGGCCCGCCGTTGCTGTCCCTCTTCACGGTCTCGTGGAAGCAGACGGCCGTCGCGTCGAGGGGTGCCACGGCGGCCCGTGCCGTTGCCGCCGCCGAGGGGCATACGCGCATCGAGTACGTCGAACTGCCCTGTGGACCGGCGGCACTGAGCGAGACCACACGCACTCCGACCGCTTCCAGTGGTCTTCCCCGGATTCCGCTGCTACAGATCCATGCCTATGTGCCGCACGCGGACTGCAGACGTCTGGTCGTCCTGACGATGAGCACGACGGCCACCGCCCGTCGGGAGCAGTACCGGGTGATCCTCCGGCAGATGGCGGAGCTGGTCAGTTTCGACGATCCGTTGGAACGGGGGCCGGGCGCGACGGAGTGACGGCGGAGCCCTTTGCGGTGGCCAACTCGCCGTCGAGACCGGGTCGTTTGCGTCACTCAGGGGGTGGTTTCGGAGCGGTATTGGGCATGGTGCGGGCGGCTTTGAGTGGCTTGTTCCATCCGTGTATGCAATTCGCTCTGGTGTCGCCTCACGCGTCACCGATAGCGTGTCGCTGCTCTCCAGACCCCATACGCCCCATCAGGAGCCCGCCGTGAATCGCCGTCCTCGCCTGCTCACCACAGCCGCCGTCGGTGCGGCTGCGGCTCTCCTCCTCACCGCCTGCGGCGGGAGCGACGGCAGCTCGAAGGACAACGACAAGATCGCCGGCGCCGACACGGGGAGCGAGACGTCGGCGTCGCCGAGCGCGAGCGCCACGGCTGCCGCGGGGCGTCCGAAGATCACGTTCCCGGCAGGGGTGAAGAATGTCTTCGAGGACCAGAAGACGGGCGACGACACGAAGGATGCAGTACTTGCGGACAGTGCTTTGAGCGTCAACTCCATGGATGACGCGATCTTCCAGGGCAACGTAGATACGAAGGCTCTCGGTTTCTACAACACTGGCAAAGCCTTGAACTCCGCGATTACGTACGTCCAGGGGTACCTCGACAAGGACTACACGTGGGTTGGCGAGACTCGGTACTTCAACCGCAATGTGACCCTGTCCGGAGATGGCTCGGCGAACGTGAGCTACTGCTCCGACGAGAGCAAGTCCTTCCTGAAGAATCGGAAGACCAAGAAGGTCAAGAACACGCCAACGTCTGCGGATAGCTACGTCCTCTACAACGCCAAGCTGGCCAAGAACAGCCAAGGCGTGTGGCAGACGACTGACATTGTCTCGAAGCGGGGGGCCAAGACATGCCAGCCATGAGCCGATCACTCAAGGCTGCCGCCGCGGTAACGCTCATGACCGCGATCGCGTTGTCCCCGAGCATGGCCTACGCAGGTGGGCGTGGCGATGGCGGCAACGTGGGCGAAACTGAACAGCACGGTAGCTCCGACGGAAACGGCAATCTGTCGGCGACCGCCGGTGCCGTCGTGTTCGATCGTTCGAAGAACGGCTCCGGCGATTCCGCTGGACCCGTGGTCTCCACGACGACGTGGACTCCGCCCGCTTGCTACTACGCCCCCAAGTACTCCCCGGACCAGCTCCAGAAGTACCTGGAGCCCATCTGGAGTGCCGAGTCGACCGGCTCCCAGTGGGACTTGGAGCAGCGCAAACGCTACGTGGACGGCGAGCCGTACAAGGACTTCAACAAGGACAAGGCCGACAAGGGCTACTGGTGGGACTCGTACGTCACCCAGGGGCGTGAGGGCGACCCCGGCGCGCTCGACTGCAACAAGCCCATCTTCTGGGTGGACAAGGGCGATCCCCCACCCGCGAACATCCCCGAGGCCATCACGCCCGAGATGCTGGCGCAGCTCGCGTACGCCGAGATCCGGGTCCCGTCGACGAAGGTGGATCTGGCCCCGGCGGGTACGACGAAGGTGAATCTGCCGACCTGGGCCTGGCTGGACACGGCGAAGTTCAAGCCGGTGTCCGTCACGGCGCAGGTACCGCTGCTCGGCGTTTCGGCGACCACCACCGCGGAGCCCGTCTCCCTGAAGATCGAACCCGGCACCGGAGACGCCACCACCTACCCGGCCTCCGGTGTCTGCGAGATCAAGGGCGGCCGGATCGGGGAGGCGTACGCGAAGGGGAAGTCGGACGAGACGCCGCCGTGCGGGGTGCAGTACCTGCGCTCGTCGGGCGACGGCTCGTACAAGCTCAGGGCGACCATCACCTGGAAGATCCACTGGACGGGCACCGGCAACACCGGCGACGACCTCCCGGACGGCACGTTCGGCGCGGAACAGGACGTCGTCGTCCAGGAGATCCAGGCCGTCAACCGCTGAGCGAACCGCATCCCCAGGCGCGCCTCGTCGGATTCAAAGACGCAAGTCAAGGGCCGGTCAACGTCGTCGGTCCGCTGTTCCGTCGCGGCGCGCCGCTGTGGAAGACTGCCCGAGTTGCGGAAGTGAACAGTGTGACCCGGCGGTGGGGGAGTGAACGCGGGTGAGTAAGCGGCAGGTTCGCAAGATGCTCCAGCTCATGGCCGGCGGAGAGCCCGTGCAGCTCACCAGCGGCATGGCCTCCGTGAAGAAGCTCGCCCGGCTCGCCTTCGTCGCCCAGCAGTTCGGCTACGAGTACGCGGACGTGCGGCAGGGGAGCGGGCGGAACAACGCGCTCACGATGCTCATCGTGCCCGACCACAGCCCGCAGGCCCAGGCGCGCGCCGCGCAGAACTGGGCGCAGTTCCCGAAGGCCGCCGACGGGGAGTCGTTGCCGCCCGTCGTCCCCGACGCGCTTGAGCTGCTCAAGGCCCGGATCAACTTCGATCTCACCGGTCGGCACGCCGAGAAGCGGATGCTGTACGGGGCGGTCGGCGCCACCGTCGGGTGTGTGGTCCTGGGCGTGCGCGCGGGCGGGGACTCCGTCGCCTTCACCGTGGCGGGAGCGCTGTGGGCGCTGCTCATGGTCGTCCTCGGCATCGGCCTGGTCGTCACGCGCAAACGCAACGCGAAGTTCGCGGCCCGGCTCCAGAGCGCCGGGTTCACGCCGGTGACGGAGGAGGGCGGCCGGGTCCGGTACCTGCCGCCGGCGCCGTACGCCGCGCAGGCCGCGGCAGGCGCATGGGCAGGGGCGGGAGCAGGTCCCTACGCCCAGGCTCCGGGCGCTTCGTACACGCCCCAGCCGGGAACCCCGTACGCCGCCCAGCCGGGGACGCCGTACGCGCCTCAGCCCGGGACCCCGTACGCCGCCCAGCCGGGGACGCCGTACGCGCCCCAGGCCGGGACCCCACACGTGCCTCAGCCCGGGACCCCGTACGCCGCCCAGCCCGGGACCCCGTACGCGCAGCCCCAGACCCCCGGCCCCTACGGCAGCCCGCACCCGGCCCCCGCCCCGCCCTACCAGGCCCCCGGCACCCAGCCGGCCACCTCGTACGCGCAGCCCCAGCCCCAGGCTCAGCCGCCCCACTCTCAAGCCCCCGGCGCTCAGCCGCCGTCCCCGTACGCCCAGCCTCAGGCCCCTGGCCCCCAGCCCCCGAACCCGTACGCCCAGCCCCAGACACCCCAGACACCCCAGCCGTCCCAGGCCCCCCAGCCCCCGCAGGCCTGAGCCGAGCGAGGCCTCACCCTCGGCCCCCGAGCAGGGCCTCGCCCTCGGCCCCCGGGCGGGGCCCCACCGTCGGCCCGGGCGGGGCCTCACCGTCGCTCCCCGCCCCGAGTGAGAGCAAAGTTCCCTTCCGGTCACTCATGGCCACAGGCCGGAAACGCGTCCTCCCTACCTTCGGTTGTCATCCCCAGGACGACACGCGCACCGCACCGGAACCGTGGAGGCGACATGACAGCCCCTAATACAGCCCCCGCACCGAGCAGGGGAGGCCGTTGGATCGAGGAGTGGGATCCCGAGGACGAGGCCTTCTGGCAGGAGAAGGGCGAGAAGATCGCCCGGCGGAACCTCCTCTTCTCGGTGCTCTCCGAACACATCGGCTTCTCGATCTGGACCATGTGGTCGGTGCTCGTCCTGTTCATGGGGCCGGAGTACGGGCTCACCCCCGCGGACAAGTTCCTGCTCACGTCCGTGGTGACGCTGGTCGGAGCGGCCGTGCGCGTGCCGTACACCTTCGCGGTGGCGATCTTCGGCGGCCGGAACTGGACGATCGTCTCGGCGAGCCTGCTCCTCGTGCCGACCGTCGCCGCGTTCATGGTGATGAAGCCGGGGACGTCCTTCGACACCTTCCTGCTCGTCGGCCTGCTCGCCGGCATCGGCGGCGGCAACTTCGCCTCCAGCATGACCAACATCAACGCCTTCTTCCCGCTGCGGAAGAAGGGCTGGGCGCTCGGCCTCAACGCCGGCGGCGGCAACATCGGTGTGCCCGTCATCCAGCTGGTGGCGCTCGCCATCATCGGGGCGAGCGGCGGGCCGCGTGTGCTCCTCGGGATCTACATCCCGCTCATCCTGGTGGCCGCGGTGCTCTCCGCCGTCTTCATGGACAACATCGCCTCGGTCAAGAACGACACCGGTGCGGCCAAGGACGCCGCACGCGACGGGCACACCTGGATCATGTCCTTCCTGTACATCGGGACGTTCGGGTCGTTCATCGGCTACAGCTTCGCCTTCGGCCAGGTGCTGACCAACCAGTTCGGGCGCACGCCCCTCCAGGCGGCGTACCTCACCTTCATCGGCCCGCTGCTCGGCTCGCTGATCCGGCCCGTCGGCGGCTGGCTCGCCGACCGCTACGGCGGTGCCCGGATCACCCTGTGGAACTTCGTGGGCATGGCCGCGGCGACCGCCGTCCTCGTCGTCGCCAGCATGCAGAAGTCGCTCCCGCTGTTCGTCGCGGTGTTCGTAGTGCTCTTCGTGCTCAGCGGGCTCGGCAACGGATCGACGTACAAGATGATCCCCGGCATCTTCCAGGCGAAGGCCCTCGCCCTGGGACTGAGCGCGGAGGAGGCGGCCGCGCACGGGCGGCGGCTGTCCGGCGCCTCCATGGGACTCATCGGAGCGGTGGGCGCGCTCGGCGGCGTCGGCATCAACCTCGCCTTCCGGCAGTCCTTCCTCTCCTACGGCTCCGGCACCGGCGCCTTCGTCACCTTCCTCGCCTTCTACGCGGTGTGCTTCGTGGTCACCTGGGCCGTATACCTTCGCCGCCCGGCGGCCGCCGGGGCACCGGCCACGGCCACCACGGAGGCGAAGCCGCAGCTCAGCTACGCCGAGGTCTGACGTAACACGCCCGACATCAAGCTGATCCGAGCCTGTCACGGCACGTTGACAGGCTCGGATCAGTCACACGCGGACGGCAGCGGGCCGCCGCGGACGAGAACGGGCCGCCGGGACGACGGCACCGGGCAGCACACCCCCGCACGACGACTCGACGAGCGCGAGACGAGAGCCATGTACGACGAACAGCAGCGACCGGACAACGGTCCCCTCGCCGGATTCACCGTGGGCGTGACCGCCGCGCGCCGGGCCGACGAGCTCAGCGCGCTGCTCCAGCGCCGCGGTGCCTCGGTGGTGCACGCGCCCGCCCTGCGGATCGTGCCGCTCGCCGACGACAGCGAACTGCTCGCCGCCACCAAGGAACTGCTCGACCAGGCGCCCGACGTCGTCGTGGCCACCACGGCCATCGGCTTCCGGGGCTGGGTCGAGGCCGCCGACGGATGGGGGCTCGGCGAGGACCTGCTGGGCGGACTGCGCGGCGTGGAACTGCTCGCCCGCGGCCCCAAGGTGAAGGGCGCGATCCGGGCCCAGGGCCTGACGGAGGACTGGTCCCCGTCGTCCGAGTCCATGGCCGAGGTGCTGGACCGGCTGCTGGAGGAGGGGGTCGAGGGACGGCGCATCGCCATCCAGCTGCACGGCGAGCCGCTGCCCGGGTTCGTGGAGTCGCTGCGCGCCGCGGGCGCGGAGGTCGTCGGCGTCCCGGTCTACCGGTGGCTGCCGCCGGAGGACCTCGGACCGGTCGACCGGCTGCTGGACGCGGCCGTCACCCGCGGTCTGGACGCGCTCACGTTCACCAGCGCGCCGGCCGCCGCCTCCCTACTGACGAGGGCGGAGGACCGGGGGCTGCTGCCCGAACTCCTCGACGCCCTGGGCCACGACGTGCTGCCCGCCTGCGTCGGGCCCGTCACCGCGCTGCCGCTGCAGGCCCGTGGCATCGACACCGTCCAGCCCGAGCGCTTCCGGCTCGGCCCCCTCGTCCAGCTGCTGTGCCAGGAACTCCCGGCGCGCGCACGGGCGTTGCCCATCGCCGGGCACCGGGTGGAGATCCGCGGGCACGCGGTGATGGTGGACGGCACGCTGCGGCCTGTGCCGCCCGCCGGGATGTCGCTGCTGCGGGCGCTGTCGCGGCGGCCCGGCTGGGTGGTGGCCCGGGCCGAGCTGCTGCGCGCGCTGCCGGGCGCCGGCCGGGACGAGCACGCCGTCGAGACGGCGATGGCCCGGCTGCGTAGCGCGCTCGGTGCTCCCAAGCTCATCCAGACGGTGGTCAAGCGCGGTTACCGGCTCGCGCTCGACCCGGCCGCGGACTCCAAGTACGCGGACGTGTGAGGCCTGCGGCACAGGAAGAGGGCGCGGGCGAGGAAGGCGAGCGCGAGCGTCGACAGCACCGCCCGTACGGCGTTCCACGCGACCCAGGTGTCCTCGAACTTCTCCCGTACGGCGGCGGGATCGCCGATCTTCGCCGGGTCGCCGGCGTTCGCCAGGTCGTCGTTGAGCGGGATGTTCACGGCGACGGTGACGAGGAAGGCCAGTCCGTAGGCGAGGAGGGCGGCGAGCACCCAGCGGCGCGCGCCGCCCTCCGTGCCGCGCAACCGCCACGCGGAGATCGCCGCGAGCACCGGCGCGCCCAGGAAGCTCACGAAGAACACCGGGTTCTGGATCACGTCGTTGATGTTCTGCATGACCTCGATGAAGACGCGGTCGTCGCTGCGTGCCAGCGACGGCATGATGTCGCAGGCGAAGATGTAGAAGACCCCGGCGATCAGGCCCATCGCGACCGTGGCCGCACCTAGTACACCCCCGGCGGAGCTGTGCCGCCCCGTGCTGTTGTCCGTCATGTCCCTCAGTCAACCGGCGCCGCGGAACAGGTGACATGGCCCAGGCGCGCGGCCGCATAAGCGGGCGTCCAGCACGTGCCGGTGCCCGGTCCGGCGCGGGCCGGGGGAGCCGGCGCCGTGTGGACGCGGTAAGGGAGCGGTACTGAGTCTTCCGGCCGGGCGTGCGGGCATGCACTGTAGGGGGTACGACCCTCACCGACCCCTCACGGCGGTAACCCCAAGGCGGTGACAGGCACATGGCATCGGGCATGGCCACGGCCTCGTACGAGCTGCGGTTCGACTCCGGGCGGATCTGCCTGGACCTGACGGCGACCACCCATCCCGAGGAACGGCTCGACTCGGCCGCCCGGCTGCGCGCCTGGATCGCCGCCTCCGAGCTGGTCCCCGCGGGAACCCCGCTGGGCTCGGCCGACACGGCGTGGCTCCTCGCCTTCAGGGAACTGCGCGGACACGTGGCCCGGTTGGTGCGCGGAGAACTGGACGGCCGGCCGGCCGACGCGGCGCTCGCCCGCGTCAACGCGGCCGCCCTCGCCACTCCGCCCGCCCCCTGGGCCGTACGCGCGGACGACGGTTCGCTGCACCGCAGGCTGCACGCCCCGCCCGGCTGCGCCGAACTGCTCTCCGTCGTCGCCCGGGACGCCCTCGACCTGCTCACCGATCCGACGGCGCGGGCGAGTCTGCGGCAGTGCGAGGGCGACAACTGCCCGATCGTCTACCTCGACACCTCGCGCGGCCGGCGCCGGCGCTGGTGTTCCAGCGAGGTGTGCGGAAACCGTGAGCGGGTGGCCCGGCACCGGCGCCGGGCGGCACTCGCCCGCGCCTGAGCCTCGCCCGCGCCTCGCCCGGGCCCGAGCAGAGGTCCGCGCCGGGTTTCGTCGCGCGGGGTGCCCGTCACCTCGCCGTACGCGACGACGGCTCCCGGCATGCGGCAGGTCCGGACGTCCGGGACGGTGTGATCCTGCCCACTCCGGCCCCCGGGCGGCCCTTCCGGCCGCGGACCGGAGTGCGGCCGCCAGGTGACCCGTACGTGACCCCCCGACCGCAACCAGTTTTCAGAAAGCCCTTCAACTCCCTTTTCAAACCCCGATCAAGAAATATGTGCGGCCTCTTTGAACACACGCACGCCAGTGCACGTACCCGGGGATGAGCGACCGACTGGGGGAACCCCCGGACACCGGAGGTAGGCGTGCGCAAGGATTCCGCCGTGGCTGATGAACGAAGGCCAAGGGCCCGACATCGCATGTCCCAGTCCTCGTCGACCGAACCCGACGAGGAGCTGATGCGTGCGCTGTACCGGGAACACGCGGGGCCCCTGCTGGCGTATGTCCTGCGGCTGGTCGCCGGAGACCGCCAGCGCGCCGAGGACGTCGTACAGGAAACGCTCATCCGTGCCTGGAAGAACGCCGGTCAGCTCAATCGGGCAACCGGTTCGGTACGCCCCTGGCTGGTGACGGTCGCCCGGCGCATCGTCATCGACGGCCACCGGAGCCGGCAGGCCCGGCCTCAGGAGGTCGACCCGTCGCCGCTGGAGGTCATCCCCGCGGAGGACGAGATCGACAAGGCGTTGTGGCTGATGACACTGTCGGACGCGTTGGACGACCTGACCCCTGCTCACAGGGAAGTTCTGGTCGAAACTTACTTCAAAGGGCGTACGGTCAATGAGGCGGCCGAAACCCTCGGCATCCCCAGTGGCACCGTGCGCTCCCGGGTCTTCTACGCCCTGCGCTCGATGAAGCTGGCGCTGGAGGAGCGGGGGGTGACGGCATGAACACATACGGGGGATACGGAACGGGTGGTCCAGGAGCCATGCAGGGTCCACGGGGACAGCAAGGCCCCGGCGACATTCACGAGACCGTCGGCGCCTACGCCCTCGGCATCCTCGACGACGCCGAGGCGACCGCCTTCGAGGCGCATCTCGCCACCTGCGAGTGGTGCGCCCAGCAGCTCGACGAGCTGGCCGGGATGGAGCCGATGCTCGCCGCGCTCGCGGACCTGCCCGCCTCCCAGGGCAGCCCGGCCATCGCCGAGTCCCTCTCCGCGCGCCCGAGCCCACGGCTCGCCGAGCGGCTGGTCGACGAGGTGTCCGAGCGCCGCGCCAAGAAGCGCCGGCGCGGCATGTACCTGGTGGCGGCGGCCGCGGCGCTGATCATCGGCGGCCCGCTGACCGTCATGGCGGTCGACGGCGGCAGCGACACCGGGACGAACATGCCGCAGGCGCACGCCACCAGCCCCGCCAAGGCGGCCTTCGAGGTCATGACCGACAAGAAGGAGGCCACGGACCCGAAGACCCAGGTCAACGCCGTGGTCGCGGTCGAGAAGAAGGCCTGGGGCACGCACGCCGTCCTCCAGCTCAAGAACGTCACGGGCCCGCTCAAGTGCTCCCTGATCGCCGTCGGCAAGAACGGCGAGCGCGAGACGGTCACCTCCTGGGCGGTCCCGAAGTGGGGCTACGGCATCACGAACGCGAAGACCGAGGAGGCGAAGAACCCGCTCTACGTGCACGGCGGCGCGGCCTTCTCGCCCAACCAGATCGATCACTTCGAGGTCATGACGTTCGACGGGAAGCGCCTCGTGGAGGTGGCCGCCTGAGCGAACCCCGGGCGCGGACGTAGCCTGCCGGGGTCCCCTTCGCGTACGGTTGACGGCTGCCCAGCACGTCAGAAGGGGGCCCGGTGGCCGCTCAGGCTCAGCAGGAAACCGCGCTCGGCTCGGTCCACGAACCCGTAGGGGACTCCGCGCAGGAGGACTCCCTACGGGACGATTCCGTACGGGACCGGGAGATCAGCGTCGAACAGGAACATCTGGACCGGGTGTACCGGCGCCTCGAGGAGAAGATCGACGAGGCGGAGTTCCTGATGAACGACGCCGCCCAGCGCGGGCAGGTCGGTACGCCGGGCGCGCTCGCCGAGCGGGACGCCCAGGTGTTCCGGGCGGGTGTCCACCTCAACCGCCTGAACAACGAGTTCGAGGACTTCCTCTTCGGCCGGATCGACCTGCTGCTCGGCAAGGACGGCAAGAAGGGCCCGGACGGCGCGTACACGGCGGTCGAGCCCGCCGAGGGCGCGGTCCGCGAGGACGCGAGCGGGCAGTACGCCGACATCGCGGAGACGCTGCACATCGGCCGGATCGGCGTCCTCGACGCGGAGTACGCGCCGCTGGTCATCGACTGGCGGGCGCCCGCCGCGGCCCCCTTCTACCGCTCCACCCCGGTCGACCCGGGCCGTGTCGTGCGCCGCCGGGTCATCCGCTCCAAGGGCCGCAAGGTGCTCGGTGTCGAGGACGACCTGATGCGCCCGGAGCTGAAAGCCTCTCTCGACGGCCGTGAGCTCCCGGTGATCGGCGACGGCGCGCTGATGGCCGCGCTCGGCCAGGCCCGCAGCCACACCATGCGGGACATCGTGGCGTCGATCCAGGCCGAGCAGGACCTGGTGATCAGGGCGCCCGCCGCCTCGGTGACGTACGTGGAGGGCGGTCCGGGCACCGGGAAGACGGCGGTGGCCCTGCACCGGGCCGCGTACCTCCTCTACCAGGACCGGCGCCGCTACGCGGGCGGCATCCTGATCGTCTCCCCGACCCCTTTGCTGGTCGCCTACACCGAGGGCGTCCTGCCCTCCCTCGGCGAGGAGGGCCAGGTCGCCATCCGCGCCATCGGCTCGCTGGTCGACGGCGCGGAGGCCACCCTGTACGACTCCCCGGCGGTGGCCCGGGCCAAGGGCTCGTACCGGATGCTGAAGGTGCTGCGGAAGGCGGCGCGCGGCGCGCTGGAGCCGGCGCCCGCGCAGGGCGGGCGGTCCGGCCCGGCCGGCCGTTTCGCGCGAGGCGGCGCCGAGGACGCGGGCGGCACCGAGCAGCTCGCCTTCGGCGAGGAGCCGGGGACGCGGGACGACGCGGCGACGGCACCCACCCGGCTGCGGGTCGTCGCCTTCGGCCGCCGGCTGGAGCTGGAGGCCGCGGAACTGGACCGCATCCGGCGCAACGCGCTGGGCGGGACCGCGCCCGTCAACCTGCTGCGCCCGCGCGCCCGCAAGCTGCTGCTCGACGCGCTGTGGGCGCAGTCGGGGGCCGGGTCCCGGCACACGGACCCGGAGCTGGCCGCCGAGCTGAGGTCGTCGTTCGACGAGGACATCCTGTCCGAGGACGCCTTCGTCTCCTTCCTGGACGCCTGGTGGCCGGAGCTGACGCCGCGGGGCGTGCTGGCCGCCATGGCCGACGAGCGGCGGCTCGGGCGCTGGGCGCGGCGCATCCTCAACCCCGGCGAGGTCCGGCGGGTGGCCCGCTCGCTGAAGCGGGACGGGCTGTCCGTGCACGACGTGGCGATGCTGGACGAGCTGAACGCGATCCTCGGCACCCCGGCCAGGCCCAGGAAGCGGCGCGAGCTCGATCCGCTCGACCAGCTCACCGGTCTGGAGGAGCTGATGCCGGTGCGCGAGGAGTCGCAGCGCGAGCGCGCCGAGCGGCTCGCCCAGGAGCGGACCGAGTACGCGCACGTCATCGTCGACGAGGCGCAGGACCTCACGCCGATGCAGTGGCGGATGGTGGGCAGGCGGGGCCGGCACGCCACCTGGACCGTGGTCGGCGACCCGGCCCAGTCCTCCTGGTCCGACCCCGACGAGGCCGCCGAGGCACGCGACGAGGCGCTCGGGACCCGCCCCAGACGCCGTTTCACCCTCACCGTGAACTACCGCAACCCCGCCGAGATCGCCGAGCTCGCGGCCAAGGTCCTCGCCCTGGCCATGCCCGGCTCGGAATCCCCCTCGGCGGTCCGCTCCACCGGTGTGGAGCCGCGCTTCGCGGTCGTGGAGGAATCGCTCGCCCGGACGGTGCGTGCCGAGGCCGCACGGCTCCTCGACCGCGTCGACGGCACCGTGGGCGTGGTCGTCGCGATGAACCGGCGCGAGGAGGCGGCCCGCTGGCTCGCCGGTCTCGGCGACCGCGTGGTGGCTCTCGGCAGCCTGGAGGCGAAGGGACTGGAGTACGACGCGACGGTCGTCGTCTCGCCCGCGGAGATCGCCGACGAGTCGCCGGCCGGCCTGCGTGTGCTGTATGTCGCGCTGACCCGTGCGACCCAGCAGCTGACGCTCGTGTCGGGCGAGCGGGACGAGCCGGACGCGGACGGGGTGCCGGACCTGCTGCGTGACTGAGCCCACGGGACCCCGTATGAACTTCCGGCGCGGGAATGGCCTTACGGGATCTGTTTGTTAGCCTTGGTGTGGCACCGGCCCGATCCAAGCCCCCGGGCCCAACCTTCGTCGCTACGAGCGACCACTTGCCGCGAGGCGAGCATGGCGGGTCGGTGTCACTGAACGGAGCACCACCGAAGAGGCCCACGTCATCCAGTGACGTGGGTCTCTTTGCTGCGCCCGCAACTTCTCGTATGGTGGAAACTAGTTTCCGAAAGCGTGCGGCAGGTCGCGAACAAAACGTTCGCAATCCGGGGCGGCTACCGCGTACTCGGCGGTAGGTGCGACGATCGGACGGCATGACGCGACCCGGCAAGGCCGCGCAGTACACGCAGTACACGGTGAAAGCAGAGGAAGTCGGCCATGGCAACGGCGCCCAGCGTCTCCTACTCGATGACGGTCCGGCTGGAGGTGCCCGCGAGCGGAACCGCGGTCTCCCAGCTCACCACGGCCGTGGAGTCCTCCGGAGGCTCGGTGACCGGCCTCGACGTCACCGCGTCCGGGCACGAGAAGCTCCGGATCGACGTCACCATCGCGGCGACGTCCACCGGCCACGCCGACGAGATCGTCGAGAAGCTCCGCGGCATCGAGGGCGTCACCCTCGGCAAGGTCTCCGACCGTACGTTCCTCATGCACCTCGGCGGCAAGATCGAGATGCAGTCCAAGCACCCCATCCGCAACCGTGACGACCTCTCCATGGTCTACACGCCGGGTGTGGCCCGCGTCTGCATGGCGATCGCCGAGAACCCCGAGGACGCCCGCCGCCTCACCATCAAGCGCAATTCCGTTGCGGTCGTGACGGACGGCTCCGCCGTGCTCGGTCTCGGCAACATCGGCCCCAAGGCCGCGCTGCCCGTCATGGAGGGCAAGGCGGCCCTCTTCAAGCGGTTCGCCGGCATCGACGCCTGGCCGCTGTGCCTCGACACCCAGGACACCGACGCGATCGTCGAGATCGTGAAGGCGATCGCCCCCGGCTTCGCGGGCATCAACCTGGAGGACATCTCCGCGCCGCGCTGCTTCGAGATCGAGGCCCGGCTGCGTGAGGCCCTCGACATCCCGGTCTTCCACGACGACCAGCACGGCACCGCCATCGTCGTCCTCGCCGCCCTGACCAACGCACTTCGCGTGGCGGGCAAGGCGATCGGCGACATCCGCGTCGTCATGTCCGGCGCCGGCGCGGCCGGTACGGCCATCCTCAAACTGCTGCTCGCCGCCGGTGTGAAGAACGCCGTCGTCGCCGACATCCACGGCGTCGTGCACGCGGACCGCGCGGACCTGGTCGACGCCGCCACGGACTCGCCGCTGCGCTGGATCGCCGACAACACCAACCCCGAAGGCCTCACCGGCACGTTGAAGGAAGCCGTCCGCGGCGCCGACGTCTTCATCGGCGTCTCCGCCCCGAACGTGCTCGACGGCGACGACGTGGCCGCCATGGCCGACGACGCCATCGTGTTCGCGCTCGCGAACCCCGACCCCGAGGTCGACCCGGCAATCGCCCGCCAGACGGCGGCAGTTGTCGCCACGGGACGCTCCGACTTCCCCAACCAGATCAACAACGTCCTGGTGTTCCCGGGCGTCTTCCGCGGACTCCTCGACGCCCAGTCGCGTACCGTCAACACGGAGATGATGCTGGCCGCCGCGACCGCCCTCGCGGACGTGGTGACCGAGGACGAGCTCAACCCGAACTACATCATCCCCAGCGTCTTCAACGACAAGGTCGCGGGAGCGGTCGCCGGAGCGGTGCGCAACGCCGCGAAGGCGGCGGGCACGGCGCCCGCCGCCGACTAGGCGTCCGGCACCCCGCGACCGGGTCCGCGCCCGGTGTTCCGGGGGCTGTGACGATGGCCACGGCCCCCCTCGCACCGGCGCGTCGCGGGACGCCGGGCTTGTGGGCGCCCCCTAAGGTGGCGGCCAGGTTCAGGCCTCGCAGGCCTTTTCGTGTGACTCCCAAGGGTGTTCGTGTGACTCCCAGGGGTGCCGGATTGGCTTTCCCGCCGCAGGTGGGGGCAGGATGCGTCTTCGGGCGCGAGGGTCTGGCCACGGACCCGGGTGCGGGGACCGAACGAGGACCCTGGCAGCATCGGCTTAGACGTGCCCGACATGCGGCTCCGCCGCGTGGCACGCCTCAATGGCAAGAAGAACACGGGAGTAAGAACATGAACCGCAGTGAGCTGGTGGCCGCGCTGGCCGACCGCGCCGAGGTGACTCGCAAGGACGCCGACGCCGTTCTGGCCGCGTTCGCCGAGACCGTCGGCGAGATCGTCGCCAAGGGCGACGAGAAGGTCACCATCCCCGGCTTCCTGACCTTCGAGCGCACCCACCGTGCCGCTCGCACCGCGCGCAACCCGCAGACCGGCGACCCGATCCAGATCCCGGCCGGCTACAGCGTGAAGGTCTCCGCGGGCAGCAAGCTCAAGGAAGCCGCCAAGGGCAAGTAAGCCCGCTTGTACGTCCTGTACGCCACGGGACGCGTACGAGGCGCAGCAACGCCAATGGGGCGGCCCCCCTTTCACCGGGGGCCGCCCCATTGGCGTACGTACGACGGTGACTAGCCGAGCGCCTTGCCCGGCAGCTCCACCTTCGCGCCGAGCTCGACGAGCTTCTCCATGAAGTTCTCGTAGCCGCGGTTGATCAGGTCGATGCCGTGCACCCGGGAGGTGCCCTGCGCCGCCAGCGCCGCGATGAGGTACGAGAAGCCGCCGCGCAGGTCGGGGATGACCAGGTCGGCGCCCTGGAGCCGGGTCGGGCCCGAAACGACGGCCGAGTGCAGGAAGTTGCGCTGGCCGAAGCGGCAGTCCGAGCCGCCGAGGCACTCGCGGTAGAGCTGGATGTGCGCGCCCATCTGGTTGAGCGCGGACGTGAATCCGAGACGGGACTCGTAGACCGTCTCGTGGATGATGGACAGGCCGGTCGCCTGCGTCAGGGCGACGACCAGCGGCTGCTGCCAGTCGGTCTGGAAGCCCGGGTGGACGTCCGTCTCCAGCGCGATCGACTTGAGCTGGCTGCCCGGGTGCCAGAAGCGGATGCCCTCGTCGTCGATCTCGAACGCGCCACCCACCTTGCGGTAGGTGTTCAGGAAGGTCATCATCGAGCGCTGCTGGGCGCCGCGGACGTAGATGTTGCCCTCGGTCGCCAGTGCCGCGGAGGCCCACGAGGCGGCCTCCAGGCGGTCCGGGAGCGCCGCGTGGGTGTAGCCGCCGAGGCTGTCGACACCGGTGATGCGGATGGTCCGGTCGGTGTCCATCGCGATGATCGCGCCCATCTTCTGCAGTACGCAGATGAGGTCCTCGATCTCCGGCTCCACGGCCGCGTTGGACAGCTCGGTGACGCCCTCCGCGAGCACCGCGGTCAGCAGCACCTGCTCGGTCGCGCCGACGGACGGGTACGGCAGCTTGATCTTGGTGCCGCGCAGCCGCTGCGGAGCCTCCAGGTACTGGCCGTCCGCGCGCTTCTCGATCCGCGCGCCGAACTGCCGCAGCACCTCGAAGTGGAAGTCGATCGGACGGCCGCCGATGTCGCAGCCGCCGAGGCCCGGGATGAAGGCGTGGCCGAGCCGGTGCAGCAGCGGGCCGCAGAACAGGATCGGGATGCGCGAGGAACCGGCGTGGGCATCGATGTCGGCGACGTTGGCGCTCTCGACGTGAGACGGGTCGAGCACCAGCTCGCCCGGCTCCTCTCCCGGACGGACCGTCACACCGTGCAGCTGGAGCAGTCCGCGTACGACTCGCACGTCGCGGATGTCGGGAACATTGCGCAGCCGGCTCGGCGCGCTGCCCAGGAGGGCGGCGACCATGGCCTTGGGTACGAGGTTCTTCGCACCGCGGACACGGATCTCGCCCTCGAGCGGGGTTCCGCCGTGGACAAGCAGGACATCGTCATTGACGGTCATGTATCTCGCGTTCCGATGAGTTGGGCAGGTGTGAGCGGTCGGCAGGCCCGTCGTGCAGGAGCCGAGAGGCTAGGGTAATCGCCGCCCACCCCCCCTCAGAAAGCCCAAGGACCACTCAGGTCCGTCATAGCTTTGCCACAACACGAACCGTTCCGAATCGGGCACACGGGGTCACCGGAACCGGTGTGCGCGGGGGGCGCTCCTCTGCGCCCTGAGCTGCATTCACTCCCTTACGGGCATTGGCTCCCCATGTGGCGGGAAGATGCGGGATCATGTCTGGCATGACCGAGGTGTCCTCGCTCACAGGGCGGCTGCTCGTGGCCACGCCCGCCCTGGCGGACCCGAACTTCGACCGCGCGGTGGTGCTGCTCCTCGACCACGACGAGGAGGGCTCGCTCGGTGTCGTCCTCAACCGGCCCACCCCCGTGGACGTCGGCGACATCCTGGAGGCGTGGGCCGACCTGGCCGGCGAGCCCGGTGTCGTCTTCCAGGGCGGACCGGTGTCGCTGGACTCGGCCCTCGGTGTGGCGGTGATCCCGGGCGGCGGGGCCGGCGAGCGTGCCCCCCTTGGCTGGCGGCGCGTGCACGGCGCGATCGGTCTGGTGGACCTGGAGGCCCCGCCCGAGCTGCTCGCCTCGGCCCTCGGCTCGCTGCGCATCTTCGCGGGATACGCGGGCTGGGGTCCCGGCCAGCTGGAGGACGAACTCGTCGAGGGCGCCTGGTACGTGGTCGAGTCGGAGCCGGGCGACGTCTCCTCCCCGTCGCCGGAGCGCCTGTGGCGCGAGGTCCTGCGGCGCCAGCGCAACGAGCTCGCGATGGTCGCGACGTACCCGGACGACCCTTCGCTCAACTGATGCCCGTGCGCTTCAGTACCCTTGCACTCATGAGCACTCTTGAGCCTGAGACCCAGCCCCAGCGAGGCACGGGGACGGGGACCCTCGTGGAGCCGACGCCGCAGGTGTCGCACGGCGACGGGGACCACGAGCGCTTCGCCCACTACGTCCAGAAGGACAAGATCATGGCGAGCGCCCTCGACGGCACGCCCGTCGTGGCCCTCTGCGGCAAGGTGTGGGTCCCGGGCCGTGACCCGAAGAAGTACCCCGTGTGTCCCATGTGCAAGGAGATCTACGAGTCCATGGGCGCCGGTGGCGACAAGGGCAAGGACGGCGACAAGAAGTAGCGCCGCCGCGCCCCCGGGCGCGGCAGGTCGCGCGCTGAGCAAGGCCGCGGCACCCCGGGACGGGGCGCCGCGGCTTTGTCGTGCCCGGGATCGGGGCGCCGCGGCGCGCTGACGCCCGCGCCGGCGCCGGGAGGCTCGCGGCCCGGGGGGCCGGGGGTCCGGTGCGCGACGGCCGGAGAAGGGGAGCCCCTGCGCGCGACGAGGTGGAGCGCCTCTGCGAGCGGCGGCTTGAGGTGGAGCGCCCCTGCGGGCGGCGGCCGCGGGGGAGGATCCCGGCGCGTGGCGGCGAGGGGGAGCGCGGTACGCGACAGCCCGCACCCGCGGTACGCGACAGCCCGCGCCCGACGGGGAGAGGGCCCGGCACGCGAGAGCCCGGCGCCCGAACGGGCGGCGCCCGGCGTGCGAGAGCCCGGCGTCCGGCGCGGGAGGGCCCGGCGCGCGGTGTCCGCGCGGCCCGGTGGCGGTCCGGCGTTGCACGGAGTGCGTCCCGTGGTCACAGAGTGGTTGAGACCTCTTGTGGGCATGTTCATGTACTCCATAGCCTCCGTGTGTTGTACAGAGCGAAACCGCCATTGCGCATGCTGCAACGCGCCCCCCCATCGGAGGATGCTCGTGAAGCTCTCTGTCCGAACGGCCGCCGCTGTCGCGGCCCTTGCCGTCGCCACCGCCTGCGCCCCCCAGACCTCGGGCGGCTCCTCCTCCGGCAAGGACGAGAAGACGGGCACCCTGCGCGTCTGGCTCTTCCAGGAGGTCGACAACGCGCCGAAGCAGAAGGTCGTCGACGCGGCTGTCGCCGCTTTCGAGAAGACCCACAAGGGCACCGAGGTCACCGTCGAGTACATCCCCGTGGAGACCCGCGCCCAGCGCGTCAAGGCCGCCTTCAACGACCCGAAGAGCGCCCCCGACGTCATCGAGTACGGCAACACGGACACGGCCGGCTACGTGAAGGACGGCGGACTCGCCGACATCACGAAGGAGTTCAACGGCTGGAGCGAGGCCAAGGACACCGACCCGACCGCCCGGCAGTCCGTGACGGTCGACGGGAAGATCTACGGCGCCCCGTACTTCGTCGGCGTCCGCGCCCTCTACTACCGCACCGACGTCCTCAAGGACCTCGGCCTCGAAGTCCCGAAGACACAGGACGAGTTGGCCGAGACCGCCCGGAAGATCCACGCGGCCAGGCCCGACCTGTACGGCCTCGCGGTCGGCGGCGCCTACACCTACGGCGCCATGCCGTTCATCTGGTCCCGCGGCGGTGAACTCGCCGAGGGCAAGGGCGGCTCGTACTCCTCCACCATCGACAGCGCACAGGCCCAGAAGGGCATCAAGGCCTACACCTCGCTGTTCGGCTCCGCGAACTGTCCCGCCGCCAAGTGCGCGGGCATGGGCGGCAACGACACGGTGACCGCCTTCGCCTCGGGCAAGGCGGGCATGGCCATCGGCGGCGACTTCAGCCATGCGGCGATCGAGGCCGGGAAGGTCAAGGGCAAGTACGCGGTCGTGCCGCTGCCCGGAGTGAAGCCCGGCTCGGTGGCGCCCGCCTTCGCCGGCGGCAACAACATCGGCGTACTGAAGAGCACCTCGCACCGCACACTGGCGGTGGACCTGATGAAGCAGCTGGCGTCCAAGAAGACCCAGGGCGCACTCTTCGACGCGATGGGCTTCCTGCCCACCTACACCGATGTGCGGCAGCAGGTCGCGGCCGAGGAGCCCTTCGTCGAGCCCTTCGTCAAGACGCTCGCCTCGGGCGCCAAGTTCGTGCCGGCCTCGCCCGCCTGGGCGCAGATCGACGCCTCGCTCGTCCTGCCGACGATGTTCCAGGAGGTCATCAGCGGCAAGAAGGACGTGGCCGCCGCCTCGAAGGACGCGGCCGAGAAGATGAACGACGCCTTCAGCTCCGTGGGCTGATCCGATGACGCACGACGCACTCGCCGAGCGGGCCGCGCGCGCCCCGGTCACCAAGGCGGCCCCGCGCCGTCCCGGGCGCCGGGGCGGCGCACCCGCCCGGTCCCGGCGCACGGGCAGCCGCTGGACCCCCTGGCTCTACCTTCTCCCCGCCCTCGCCGTCCTCGGCGGCCTGCTCGTCTACCCGATCTACCAGCTCGGCCTGATCTCGTTCCTGGAGTACACCCAGGCGCAGGTCAGCGGCGGTGAGCCGACCACGTTCCAGGGGTTCGGCAACTACGCGACGCTCTTCGCCGACGACCAGTTCTGGCAGGTGCTCCTCGCGACCGTGCTGTTCGCGGCGGCCTGCGTGCTGGCGACGCTGGCCGCCGGCTGCGCGCTCGCGGTGCTGCTGACCCGGGTGCGGGCGGTGCCGCGGCTGGCGCTGATGCTGGCGGCACTCGGCGCCTGGGCGACACCGGCCGTCACGGGTTCCACGGTCTGGCTGTTCCTCTTCGACCCCGACTTCGGCCCCGTCGACCGGGTCCTCGGGCTCGGCGACCACTCCTGGACCTACGGGCGGCTCAGCGCCTTCGCGCTCGTGCTGCTCGAAGTGGTCTGGTGCTCCTTCCCGTTCGTGATGGTGACCGTGTACGCGGGCATCCGGGCGGTGCCGGGCGAGGTGCTGGAGGCCGCCGCCCTGGACGGCGCCTCGCAGTGGCGGATCTGGCGCTCGGTGCTGGCGCCGATGCTCCGGCCGATCCTCGTGGTCGTCACCATCCAGTCGGTCATCTGGGACTTCAAGGTCTTCACGCAGATCTACGTGATGACGAACGGCGGCGGCATCGCCGGCCAGAACCTGGTCCTGAACGTGTACGCCTACCAGAAGGCGTTCGCCGCCTCGCAGTACAGCCTCGGCTCCGCGATCGGCGTGGTCATGCTGGTGCTGCTGCTGGCGGTCACGCTGGTGTACCTGCGGCTGCTGCGCAGGCAGGGGGAGGAACTGTGAGCATTCTGCGCGGAGTCGTCCGCCGTCCCCGCCGGCCGTGGAGGCTCGCCGCCGAGGCGTCCGCACTGCTGATCGCCGTGGTGGTCGCCTTCCCCCTCTACTGGATGGTGCTCAGCGCCTTCAAACCGGCCGGGGAGATCGAGTCCACCGAGCCACGGCCCTGGACGCTTTCGCCGTCGCTGGATTCCTTCCGGCGCGTCTTCGGGCAGCAGGAATTCGGCCGCTACTTCCTCAACAGCCTCGTCGTGGCGGGAACCGTCGTCATCGTCTCGGCGCTCGTCGCGTTTCTCGCGGCGACGGCCGTGACGCGATTCCGCTTCCGGTTCCGGACCACCCTGTTGATCATGTTCCTGGTCGCGCAGATGGTGCCCGTCGAGGCCCTGACGATCCCCCTCTTCTTCCTCATGCGGGACCTCGGCCAGCTGAACACGCTGGGCTCGCTGATCCTGCCGCACATCGCCTTCTCGCTGCCCTTCGCCATCTGGATGCTGCGCGGTTTCGTAAAGGCCGTGCCCGAGGCGCTGGAGGAGGCCGCCTACATCGACGGGGCGAGCCGCGCGCGATTCCTCTGGCGGATTCTGTTCCCCCTGGTCTTCCCGGGCCTGGTGGCCACGAGCGTCTTTTCCTTCATCTCGGCCTGGAACGACTTCCTGTTCGCCAAGTCCTTCATCATCAGCGACACTTCGCAGTCGACACTGCCGATGGCGCTTCTCGTGTTCTACAAGCCGGACGAGCCGGACTGGGGCGGCGTCATGGCCGCTTCCACGGTGATGACGATTCCGGTACTGATCTTCTTCGTACTCGTACAACGACGACTCGTCTCCGGACTCGGCGGAGCGGTGAAGGACTGACTGACGTGAGTGATGTGATCCCGGCGCCCCGCGCCGTCGACGAATCCGTGCCCGGCGAGGTCCGCCTCGACGCCGACACCACGCTGTGGGCCGCGCCCGGCACGGGAACCGCCGAACGCTGGCTGCGCTCCACGCTCGGCGCGGCGCTCGGTCTGGGCCTGCCACCAGGGCCGCAGGACGCCCGCAACGCCGTACGGCTGGTCCTCGACGACACCCTGGAGCCGGAGGCCCACCGGCTCCGCGCCGTCGCCGGGGAGGGCGTGGAGATCCGTGGCGGCGACGCGGCCGGCGTCTTCTGGGGGGCGCAGACGCTGCGTCAGCTCCTCGGCCCCGACGCCTTCCGCCGCGCCCCCGTCCGGCCGGGCACGACGTACGCCGTCGCTCAGCAGGTGATCGAGGACGCGCCCCGATTCCCCTGGCGCGGCGTCATGCTCGACGTCTCCCGGCACTTCCTGCCCAAGGACGCGGTGCTGCGTCATCTCGATCTGATGGCCGCCCACAAACTCAACGTCTTCCACTTCCACCTCACCGACGACCAGGGGTGGCGTGTTCAGATCAAGAAGTATCCGAGGCTGACCGAGGTCGGATCCTGGCGGGCGCGCACGAAATTCGGTCACCGCGCCTCACCGCTGTGGGACGAGAAGCCGCACGGAGGCTTCTACACACAGGACGACATCCGCGAGATCGTGGCCTACGCGGCCGAGCGGCATATCGCCGTCGTCCCCGAAATCGACGTCCCGGGCCACTCCCAGGCGGCCATCGCCGCGTATCCGGAACTCGGCAACACCGACGTCGTCGACACGGCCTCGCTGAACGTCTGGGACAACTGGGGTGTCTCCGAAAACGTACTCGCCCCCACCGACAACACCCTGCGCTTCTACGAGGGGGTGTTCGAGGAACTCCTCGACCTGTTCCCGGCGGACCCCGCGCGCTTCCCGCGGTTCTCCGAGTTCTTCCACATCGGCGGCGACGAGTGCCCCAAGGACCAGTGGCGGCAGTCCCCGGCGGTCCAGGCGCGCATCAAGGAACTCGGGCTCGCGGACGAGGACGCGTTGCAGTCCTGGTTCGTCCGGCACTTCGACAACTGGCTCTCGGCGCGCGGGCGTCGGCTCATCGGCTGGGACGAGATCCTGGAGGGCGGGCTCGCCGACGGCGCCGCCGTCTCCTCGTGGCGCGGCTACGAGGGCGGCGTCACGGCCGCCCGCGCCGGCCACGACGTCGTCATGTGCCCCGAGCAGCACGTGTACCTGGACTACCGTCAGGGCGGCGGCGAGGACGAGCCGGTGCCCATCGCCTACGTCCGCACCCTGGAGGACGTCTACCGCTTCGAGCCGGTGCCCGCGGGGCTCACGCCCGAGCAGGAACGCCATGTGCTGGGCACTCAGGCGAACGTGTGGACCGAGGTGATGGAGGACCGGGCACGCGTCGACTACCAGACGTTCCCGCGGCTCGCGGCGTTCGCCGAGGTCGCCTGGAGCGCCCTGCCCGCCCCCGCCGCACGGGACTTCGCCGCCTTCGAGCGGCGGATGGCCGCCCACTACGGGCGGCTCGACGCCCTGGGAGTGGCCTACCGCCCGCCCACCGGACCGCTGCCGTGGCAGAAGCGACCGGGTGTGCTCGGACGTCCGATCGAGGGGGCGCCCCCAAACGTGTGAGGTGACTCCCCACCGGTGTGTCACACGACGTTCACCCCGGCACCGCGGCCTCACGAGGAAAAAGGCCCCCAAGGATCACCGAAGAGTGGCAATTCGCTCTCATTGGCGATGCCGTACGAAAACGGACCATCTCGCTGGTGAGGGGGGCGAATGCCTCCTAGCGGACCCCAGCGTCGAGGTCCGGGGAAGATGTGCCAGAGTTGCCACGTCCGCCCTGTCAGCACGTACCGTACGGCAGCACAGGTGGGACCAGGTGGGGCAGCGGGAAGGGGCAGCCGGTTTGACCACGCACGCACCGCAGGCGGCGCAGGCCGTGACGCTGCCCGCCTCGCTGGACGAGGCGGTCGCGGCCCTGGCCGCCATGCCCGCCGCCGTCCCCGTCGCCGGCGGCACCGACCTCATGGCCGCCGTCAACTCCGGACAGCTGCGGCCGGCCGCCCTCGTCGGCCTCGGCCGGATCAGCGAGATCCGCGGCTGGCAGTACCAGGACGGCCACGCGCTGCTCGGCGCCGGCCTCACCCACGCCCGCATGGGGCGCCCCGACTTCGCGGCGCTCATCCCGGCGCTGGCCGCCGCCGCGCGCGCGGCCGGACCGCCGCAGATCCGCAACGCCGGCACCCTCGGCGGCAACATCGCGAGCGCCGCCCCGACCGGCGACGCGCTGCCCGTGCTGGCCGCCCTGGAGGCCACGCTGATCGTCGCGGGCCCGGGCGGAGCCCGCCGCGAGATCCCCGTCTCGCACCTGCTGGCCGGCATGGAGATGCTCCGCGGCGGCGAGCTCATCGGCTACGTGCGCGTGCCGCTGCTGCACGCCCCGCAGGTCTTCCTCAAGGCGACCGGCCGCACCGGGCCCGGCCGCGCCGTCGCCTCGGTGGCACTCGTCCTCGACCCGGCGCGACGCGGCGTGCGGTGCGCGGTCGGGGCCATAGCGCCGATGCCGCTGCGCCCCCTGGACGCCGAGGCGTGGGTCGCCCAGCTCATCGACTGGGACAACAGCCGCTCGATCGTGCCCGAGGCGCTCCACGCGTTCGGCGAGTACGTCGCCGCGGCCTGCATCCCGGATCCGGGACCCGCCGAGGACGGCTCCCCGGGGCAGCTTCCGCCCGCCGTACTGCACCTGCGGCGCACCGTCGCCGCGCTGGCCCGACGAGCACTGGGGAGGGCGCTGTCGTGACCGACGACCAGCACGGAGAGGGCACCCCGCAGAGCGGGGGCCGCTGGGACCCGCTGCCCCAGGGCGACTACGACGACGGGGCCACCGCCTTCGTCAAGCTCCCCGAAGGGGGCATCGAAGCCCTCCTCGCCGAACGGGAGAGCCCGCTCGCGGCCCCCGGCCACGGCTACGTGCCCCCGCAGATCAGCGTGCAGCCCGCGACCCCGGACGCCACCGACCCGGCCGCCACCGGGACCTGGAACGTGCCGGCCGGGTCCGCGGACTGGCCGGAGCCGGGCACCGGGGCCCACGAGGCCCCGGACGACCGGTTCTCGTACCAGCCGCCCGCCACCGGGCAGTGGGACTTCAGCGAGGCCGCCCAGGAGGGCGCCGCCCCCGGTCACGACGTGACCGGGCAGTGGTCCATCCCCGTCGCCGGAGGCGACCTCCCGGACGAATCGGGCGAGTTCACCACGTCGGCGCTCGTCGAGCAGTGGGGCGGGAACCCGCCCGCCACCCTCCCGGGCGGCGCCGCCGCGCCCTGGGCGTCCGAAGTCATCGGCCAGGCGTGGACCGCCGAGCCGCCGCAGGGGCCCGCCGGGGGCCCCGAGGGCGCTTCGACGCCCCGGCACCCGCACCCGCCCGCCCAGGGCGCCCAGGAGCCCGCCGGGCCCGCGCACGAGGCCCCTGAGGAGACCGGCGCGGCCGACCCCGCCGGGCCCGCGGAGGAACACGCGCCGGACCGGGCGCACGAGGCCGCCGACGATGCCCGGACCGGTACGCCCGCCCCCGAGGCGGACACCGAGGCCGGTACGGCCCACGACGCGGAGACCGCCGCCGCACCCGCGAACGACGAACACCCCCTCGCCTCGTACGTCCTGAGCGTCAACGGCGCGGACCGCCCCGTCACCGACGCCTGGATCGGCGAGTCGCTGCTCTACGTCCTGCGCGAGCGCCTCGGCCTCGCCGGCGCCAAGGACGGCTGCTCGCAGGGCGAGTGCGGCGCCTGCAACGTCCAGGTCGACGGCCGGCTCGTCGCCTCCTGCCTGGTGCCCGCCGTCACCGCGGCGAGCAGCGAGGTGCGCACCGTCGAGGGCCTGGCCGCCGACGGACAGCCCTCCGACGTCCAGCGCGCGCTGGCCAGGTGCGGCGCCGTGCAGTGCGGCTTCTGCGTGCCGGGCATGGCGATGACCCTGCACGACCTGCTGGAGGGCAACCCCGCGCCGACCGAGCTGGAGACCCGCCAGGCCCTGTGCGGCAACCTCTGCCGCTGCTCCGGCTACCGGGGCGTCCTGGACGCCGTCCGCGAGGTCGTCGCCGAACGCGAGGCGCACTCCGCCACCGATGCCACCCCGGACGTCGACGAGGCCCGCATCCCGCACCAGGCGGGCCCCGGAGCGGGCGGCGTCAACCCGGCGGCCTACGAAGCGGGCTCCTTCGAGGACACTTCTCCGTACGACCCCCAGGCGCCGCATGAGCAGCCGTACGGCCAGGACGGAGGCCAGGCGTGAGCAACGAAACCGCCACCGCGACACCGGCGGTGCCCGAGACGGGCCCCGAGCCCCTGCCGCACGGGATCGGCGTCTCGCTGCCCGCCGCGGACGCCCGCGCCAAGACCGAAGGCACCTTCCCCTACGCCGCCGACCTGTGGGCCGAGGGCCTGCTGTGGGCCGCCGTGCTCAGGTCGCCGCATCCCCACGCGCGCATCGTGTCCATCGACACCAGCCACGCGCGCGAGATGCCCGGCGTACGCGCGGTCGTCACCCACGAGGATGTGCCCGGCAACCCGCTGCACGGCCGCGGCAGAGCCGACCGCCCGGTGTTCGCCTCCGAGGTCGTCCGCCACCACGGCGAACCCATCGCGGCCGTCGCCGCCGACCACCCCGACACCGCCCGCATGGCCGCCGCCGCCGTCATCGTCGAGTACGAGGTGCTCGACGCGGTGACCGACCCGGAGCTCGCCTTCGAGGCCGAACCCCTGCACCCCGACGGCAACCTGATCCGCCACATCCCGCTGCGCCACGGCGACCCGGACGCGGTCGGCGAGATCGTCGTCGAGGGCCAGTACCGCATCGGCCGCCAGGACCCGGCACCCATCGGCGCGGAAGCCGGTCTCGCCGTGCCCCGCCCCGACGGCGGCGTCGAGCTCTACCTCGCCTCCACCGACCCGCACGCCGACCGCGACACCGCCGCCGCCTGCTACGGCCTGGAACCCGAGCGCGTGAAGGTCGTCGTCACCGGCGTCCCCGGCGCCACCGCCGACCGCGAGGACCAGGGCTTCCAGCTGCCCCTCGGCCTGCTCGCGCTGAAGACCGGCTGCCCGGTCAAACTCACCGCTACGCGCGAGGAGTCCTTCCTCGGCCACGCCCACCGGCACCCCACGCTGCTGCGCTACCGGCACCACGCCGACGCCGACGGCAAGCTGGTGAAGGTCGAGGCGCAGATCCTGCTCGACGCCGGCGCCTACTCCGACACCTCCTCCGAGTCGCTGGCCGCCGCCGTCGCCTTCGCCTGCGGTCCCTACGTCGTCCCGAACGCCTTCATCGAGGGCTGGGCCGTACGCACCAACAACCCGCCCTCCGGCCATGTGCGCGGCGAGGGCGCCATGCAGGTGTGCGCCGCCTACGAGGCGCAGATGGACAAGCTGGCCAAGAAGCTCGGCGTCGACCCGGCCGAACTGCGCCTGCGCAACGCCATGGCCACGGGCGACGTGCTCCCGACCGGACAGACGGTGACGTGCCCGGCCCCGGTCGCCGAACTGCTCCAGGCCGTACGCGACCACCCGCTCCCCGCGCTCCCCAAGGACACGCCCGAGGACGAGTGGCTGCTGCCCGGCGGGCCCGAGGGCGCGGGCGAGCCCGGCGCCGTGCGCCGCGGCGTCGGCTACGGCCTCGGCATGGTCCACATGCTCGGCGCCGAGGGTGCCGACGAGGTCTCGACGGCCACCGTGAAGGTCCACGACGGCGTCGCCACGGTGCTGTGCGCGGCCGTGGAGACCGGCCAGGGCTTCACCACGCTGGCCCGGCAGATCGTCCAGGAGACGCTCGGCATCGACGAGGTGCACGTCGCGCCCGTCGACACCGACCAGCCCCCGGCCGGCGCGAGCTGCCGGGGCCGCCACACCTGGGTGTCCGGCGGAGCGGTGGAGCGCGCGGCCAAGATGGTCCGCACCCAGCTGCTGCAGCCCCTGGCGCACAAGTTCGGGATGTCGACCGAACTGCTCCAGATCACCGACGGCAAGATCACCTCGTACGACGGGGTGCTGTCCACCACGGTCACCGAGGCGATGGACGGCAAGGAGCTGTGGGCCACCGCGCAGTGCCGCCCGCACCCCACCGAGCCGCTCGACGAAGCCGGCCAGGGCGACGCCTTCGTGGGCCTGGCCTTCTGCGCGATCCGCGCGGTCGTGGACGTCGACATCGAGCTCGGCTCCGTACGCGTCGTGGAACTGGCGCTCGCCCAGGACGTCGGCCGGGTGCTCAACCCGGCGCAGCTCGCCGCCCGCATCGAGGCCGGCGTCACCCAGGGCGTCGGCGCCGCGCTGACGGAGAACCTGCGCACGGCCCGCGGCCTCGTCCGCCATCCCGACCTGACCGGCTACTCCCTTCCCACCGCCCTGGACGTCCCCGACATCCACATCGTCAAGCTCGTCGAGGAGCGCGACGTCGTCGCCCCCTTCGGCGCCAAGGCGGTCAGCGCGGTACCGGTCGTGACGTCCCCGGCGGCGGTCGCCTCCGCCGTCCGGGCGGCGACGGGCCGTCCCGTCAACCGCCTGCCGATCCGCCCGCAGGCGGCCGTGGTGACGGGCGCGTGAGCACGCCCGAGCCGACGCCGGGCGACCCCGCGCGGGCCCCCGGGAACGGGGAGCCGCGCTACGAACCCGCGCCCGGCGTCGGGAAACTGGCGCTCTGGGTGCTGCTGTTCGTCCTGGCCGCCGTGGTCGTCGTCGCGGGCGGCGTGTACTTCGGCTGAGCGGCCGACCGCCGGCCGGTTTCGGCCACGGGCGGCTCGTTCCCGGGAGTTTCCGGCGTTGTCAGTGCCGCGGCGTATGGTTCTCGAACATGGGGAACCGCCGCGGGACGCGGAGCTGTTCCCCACAGGGGGAAGCACGATGCGTTCACATGCGCGGGGGAGCCATGAGCACGACTGACACCGGCGTCGGCGGTGCGATCACACTGACGGACGACGAGCTGGACCCGTACGTCACACACAGGGGGACGCGGCACCTGCTGACCGGCCCCGGACTGCCCCACGACGGCGCGCTGCTGGCGTTCGGCGCACTGCGCGAGCACGGGCTGCGGCGGCTCGTGGACCTCGCGGGCGACGCCGACAGACTTGCCGGGGAGCTCCGGGACCAGGTCGTCGTGGGAGCCCTGCGCAGCCTGGACCGGGACCTGGAGTCCATCGTGCTCGACGGCACGACCGGGGAGATCTCCACGACGTCCATCGGCGGCCACCCCGCCCCCATGGACCTGACCCCGCTGGCCCCCTCCCTGGAGGCCCTGCTGCGCTTCGCCGCGGTCACGGAGGAACTGTCCACGCCCCGCGGCCGGTTCGGCCCCGGGACCGCCTTCGACTTCGGGACGAACCCGGCCGCACTCGCCCCGTCCCACGGGCAGTTCGCCAAGAGAGCCGCCGCGACCGAACTCGCTCCGCCGCGTGGCGGATCCGGAGCAGCCACGCTCGAACTCGTCCCGTCCCGCGATCAGTTCCCCACCGGAGCGGCTGCGACTGAACTCGCGTCGTCCCGTGGCCGGTTCGGCCCCAAGGCGGTCACGGAGGCCTCGCAGCGGCTCAGCGCCGTCTTCGCCGAGGCCGCGGCGGACCGGGTGCCGCCGTTCTGGCGGATGGCCGCGCTGATCCGCCCGCTCACCCGGATCGCGGGCCCCGGCGACGGACTCGTCCTCGACCTGCCGAAGCGGCTGCTGGACGAGGAGTTCGGCGCGGGCGGGATCATGCGGTTCGAGGACGTCGACTTCCCGTCCGCGCTCACCCACGAGCCGACCCGCCGCTTCCTGCGCGAGACCGGGCTGCCCGAGGACGGCTTCCTCTTCCAGCTCGACATGGAGGTGCCGCTGCCGGCCCTCACCGAGTACTACGCCGACGAGCGCCCCGGCGAGTTCTCCGCGGACGACCTCCCCGCCGGCGCCGACCGCCTGATACGCCTCGGCCAGCTGGTGGAGGACATCAGCCTCGTGGTGGACGGCGGCACGGGCGCGGTCCTCGCCTGGAGCGAGCCGGACCTCACCCTCCGCCCCCTCAACGCCGACATCTCCACCCTCGCCTTCACGCTCTGGCTGCTGCACCGCGAGAAGGCCCTCGACGCGGCCCACCACCTCAGCGACACCTACGAGCAGCTCGCCGCCACGATGTCCCAGACCCTCGCGACGGTCGACCCCGTCGCCTGCGACCGGACCCCGGCCCTGCCCGGCGACGACGGCCGCCGCTACTGGCCGGAGGCCTTCGACGACCGGGCCGGGGGCGTGCTGTACGCGTGAGGTCCGGGGACGTGGACCGTGAATTCGGTCCTCGTCAGTCCTCGGTACCGAAGGAGCATCCGTACGTGCCGTTGTCGTAGGTCATTCTTTCCGTCAGGAGTTCATCGCACTTCGGGCAGACCGGGAGGTCGGGAGGATTGACGCGCAGAATCGCGGCGTTCTTCAGCGCGAAAACCGACAGCACCGCGTCCTTGCCGTGTTCTTTGATTCCCTGCTGCAGGAACTCGAAAGCGCCGTAGACCTGCCCGCACTCGCACTGGATGCGGTTGCACCGAAACGTGCCGATGTCCTTGACGCCGAGGTCCG
This sequence comes from Streptomyces krungchingensis, assembly GCF_054729265.1. NCBI lineage: Bacteria > Bacillati > Actinomycetota > Actinomycetes > Kitasatosporales > Streptomycetaceae > Streptomyces > Streptomyces krungchingensis. The sequence goes on along the minus strand of NZ_JBPUKY010000001.1, from coordinate 4,527,680 downwards.
AAGCGATCTTGGCCCTCTCCGCGCTCGATACCGTCCTGATGCCGGTCTTCTTGACCCGGTCAGGCGTCCAGTACCAGGCTCTGACAGCCGCCGCCTGCGAGGGAGACAGGTAGAACGACGCCGACTTACCGCTGGTGATTGTTTCCCGGACGATGCTGACGACGGTGCAGTCGTCCGCCGACATGACTGCTTTTCCGCTGCCTGTGATTCTCTCGACGTCATCCAACGCGGCCCTTTTCATGAAGGCCACTGTTCTTCTGCCGCGCCCTGATCGCCAGGCGGCGCGCTGTCGCTCCCTCGATCGGCTCAGAGCGCACTCCGCATCGCGAGGGCGGCACCCTTTCCGGAGTTCCGTCCTTTCGTTCCGCCTGGTCAGGCAATGGAGGCCGTGGCGGGAATCGAACCCGCGCAACTCGCTTTGCGGGTTTGTCCGCGCACGCCTTTCCGAGTCTGCGCCTCCGTCGGCCCGGCCCGGCTCCGGGCTGCCGGTCGCGCGTTGTCCCTCCCGGAACCACACTGGTCATGGAGGCTGCCGCTGGAGGAGCGTGCCAGCGTGCCCACGACGGAAGGACGGACCCATGTCCACGGACACGCATCCCGGCCCGCTCCGATTCCTGGTCTTCGGGGCGGCACTGCGGGCCGATTCGGCCAACGCCCGCCTCGCCTCCCTCGTTGGCCGGCTCCTCTCCGACACCGGTGCCGCTGTCGACCTCGCCGCAATGCGCGACTTCGACATGCCCTTGTACGACGGTGACACGGAGGCAGCGGAAGGGCTGCCGCACGGTGCCCTCGCCCTGCGCGACCGACTCGAGCGGAGCGACGCCTTCGTCATCTCCTCGCCGGAGTACAACGCCTCCGTGCCAGGCGTACTGAAGAACGCGATCGACTGGGTCTCCCGTGTCCGGCCGCAGCCGTTCAAGACCAAGCACGCGATGCTCGTTTCCGCGTCGCCGTCCCTGGTCGGCGGCAACCGCGGGCTGTGGGCCCTGAGGGTTCCCCTGGAGCACCTGGGCACCCGTGTCTACCCGGACATGTTCAGCGTGGCCAACAGCTACGAGGCCTTCTCCGAGGACGGAACGCTGGCCGACCCGGGGCTGCAGCAACGCCTCACGGAGACCGTGTCGGGTTTCCTCAGCCTCGTCGAGGCGGACGTGCGTTACGTCTGCCTGGAACGCCGGTGGTACGAATTCCTGGGAGACCGCACCGAGGCGGCCATCACCCAACGGGCCGAGGCATGATGCCGGCACGCCATGAAGCACTGCGCCCGCAGCGTCGATACGGGCTCTGACCCCCGGTGTCCCCGAGCGGGCCACGGACGACTGAGGGGCGGCACCCATGTGGCGTGCCGCCCCTTGCGTTCTGTCCGGTCGGACAGATGGAGGCCGTGGCGGGAATCGAACCCGCGTAACTCGCTTTGCAGGCGAGTCCCTGAACCACTCGGGCACACGGCCGGAATCAGGTGCGGCACGGCTCACTCGTTCCGAACCCGATGAGTCGACCGTAGGGACGGGTGACGACGGGGCTCAAGGGCTGCGGGAGCGCTGCAACGCGACTGCCATACGCCGTTCATGAACGGGCGGGCGGCAGGCGGGGAGGCGTCTCGGCGGGCGCGTCACGAAGTACCGAGCGGCGCCCTCTCGCGTGGCGGACGATCTCTCGCCGAGCGGCGGGCGGTGCCCCGCCGCGGGGCCGGCGGGCGGCGCGGGCGGTGCCGGCCCGGGGAGGTGGTGGCCCCGCCGCGGGCCCGGTGGGGGCGCGGAACGTGCTGGTCGTACGACCAAAGGCCCAGTGGATCACCGTCTTCGGACAGGGGCCAGGGCGGTCCCCGGGCTCCTACGCTGACGGCCATGACCGCCCTGGAAGCCCGCGATGCCACGACCGCCCCGTCACCGGACGAGGGCGGCGTGCTGAGCCGGCCCCACCGGGCGCTCAGCATCGGCATCGTGTCCGTGGTGCTGGTGATCGCCTTCGAGGCGACGGCCGTCGGCACGGCGATGCCCGTGGCGGCGCGGGACCTGGACGGGGTGTCGCTGTACGCGTTCGGGTTCTCGGGGTACTTCACGACGAGCCTGTTCGGGATGGTCCTCGCAGGCCAGTTGTCCGACCGGGACGGCCCGCTGGCGTCGCTCACCGCCGGGATCGGGTCCTTCGCGGCGGGACTGCTCGTGTCCGGGACCGCGGGGAGTATGTGGGTCTTCGTCCTGGGCCGGGCCGTGCAGGGCTTCGGCGGCGGCCTGGTCGGCGTCGCCCTGTACGTGGTCGTCGGGCGGGCCTATCCGGAACGGCTGCGTCCGTCGATCATGGCGGCGTTCGCCGCGGCCTGGGTGGTCCCCTCGGTGGTCGGACCGCTCGCCGCCGGCGCGGTCACCGAACATCTCGGCTGGCGCTGGGTGTTCGTCGGCATCCCGGCCCTGGTCGCCCTCCCGCTGGCGCTCGCCCTGCCGGAGATGCGGCGGCGGGCCTCGGGAGGGGAGCGGCCCCCGGGACGGACCGGCCGCGCCCGCCTCGACCGGCGCCGCATCCGGCTCGCGCTCGGCATCTCCCTGGGTGCGGGGCTCCTTCAGTACGCCGCCCAGGACCTGCGCCCGCTGTCCCTCGTCCCCGCCCTCGCCGGCGCCGCGCTGCTCGTCCCGGCCGTGCTCGCACTGCTGCCGCGCGGCACCTGCCGGGCGGCCCGCGGCCTGCCGTCGGTGGTGCTGCTGCGCGGGGTCGCGGACGGCACCTTCATCACCGCCGAGTCCTTCGTGCCGCTCATGCTCGTCACCCAGCGCGGCCTGTCCCCGACGCTCGCCGGGCTCTCGCTCGCCGCGGGCGGCGGCTCCTGGGCGCTGGGGTCCTATGTGCAGTCCCGGCCGCGGACGGAGCCGTACCGCGAGCGGCTGATGTTCCTCGGCATGGTGCTGGTCGCCGCCGCCATCGGCACCGCGCCCACCGTGCTGATCCACGCCGTGCCCGTGTGGGTCGTCGCCGTCGCCTGGGGGTTCGGCTGCTTCGGGATGGGTCTCGTGGTCGCCTCGACCAGTGTGCTGATGCTCCGCCTGTCGCCGCCCGCGGAGGCCGGCGCCAACTCGGCCTCCCTCCAGATCTCCGACGCCCTGTCCAACGCCCTGCTGCTGGCCGCGGGCGGCGCGGCCTTCGCGGCGCTGGGCGGCGGCTCGATCACGGACGTCACGGCCTCGGCGGACGGCTCCCACCCGGCCGCCTTCGCCGCCGTGTTCCTGCCGATGGCGGCCCTCGCGCTGCTGGGGGCCTGGGTGACGACACGCCTGCGGGAGCGGTGACCGGCGGCGGTGGCCGCCGGCCGCCCGCGGGGAACGGCGGCCGCGGCCGTGTGACCTCGGTCCTCTCCGCGGTGCCCGCACGCAGGTGTCCCCGGCACCGTCGGCGCGAGCTGTGACCTCAGTCCCATCCACGGGTGACCCGGCACCGTCCGCGCGTTGACACGAGGGGCGCGCCGGTAGGGTGGCCCGGTTGTCATACGTAGCCGAGCCGCCCGCCCGTCTCCCCCCACCGAACCGTCCGACGTCCGGCGCGCGGCCTTTGATTCGACCACCCACGGAGACCGTGACTACCACCGCCGCCAGTGCCTCCTCGTCGCACCACCTCTCGCCCGCCTTCCCCGGCCGCGCCCCCTGGGGCACCGCCAACAAGCTGCGTGCCTGGCAGCAGGGGGCGATGGAGAAGTACATCCAGGAGCAGCCGCGCGACTTCCTCGCCGTCGCCACGCCCGGCGCCGGCAAGACGACCTTCGCGCTGACGCTCGCGTCCTGGCTGCTGCACCACCACGTCGTGCAACAGGTCACCGTGGTCGCGCCGACCGAGCACCTGAAGAAGCAGTGGGCCGAGGCCGCCGCGCGCATAGGGATCAAGCTGGACCCCGAGTACAGCGCGGGCCCGCTCGGCAAGGAGTACCACGGCGTCGCCGTGACGTACGCCGGTGTCGGCGTGCGGCCGATGCTGCACCGCAACCGCAGCGAGCAGCGCAAGACCCTCGTCATCCTCGACGAGATCCACCACGCCGGTGACAGCAAGTCCTGGGGCGAGGCGTGCCTGGAGGCGTTCGAGCCGGCCACCCGCCGGCTCGCGCTCACCGGCACGCCCTTCCGGTCCGACACCAACCCCATCCCCTTCGTCGCCTACGAGGAGGGCAACGACGGGATCCGCCGGTCCGCCGCCGACTACACGTACGGATACGGCTCGGCCCTCGGCGACGGGGTCGTGCGGCCCGTCATCTTCCTCTCCTACAGCGGCAACATGCGGTGGCGTACGAAGGCGGGCGACGAGATCGCGGCGCGGCTCGGGGAGCCGATGACGAAGGACGCCGTCTCGCAGGCCTGGCGCACCGCGCTCGACCCGCGGGGCGAGTGGATGCCCAGCGTGCTGCGCGCCGCCGACCAGCGGCTGACCGAGGTCCGCAAGGCCATTCCGGACGCGGGTGCGCTCGTCATCGCCTCCGACCAGGACTCGGCCCGCGCCTACGCCAAGCTGATCCGTGAGATCACCGGGACGAAGGCGACGCTCGTGCTGTCCGACGACGCCGGCGCCTCGGACCGCATCGACGAGTTCAGCCACAACCAGGACCGGTGGATGGTCGCCGTCCGCATGGTGTCCGAGGGCGTCGACGTGCCCCGGCTCGCCGTCGGGGTGTACGCGACCACGATCTCCACGCCTCTCTTCTTCGCCCAGGCCGTGGGACGTTTCGTGCGGTCCCGCAGGCGCGGCGAGACCGCGTCGGTCTTCCTCCCGACCGTCCCCGACCTGCTGACCTTCGCCAACGAGATGGAGGTCGAGCGGGACCACGCGCTCGACAAGCCCAAGAAGGAGGGCGAGGAGGACCCGTACGCCGAGTCCGAGAAGGAGATGGAGGAGGCGAACCGGGAGCAGGACGAGGACACCGGCGAGCAGGAGCAGTTCTCCTTCGAGGCGCTGGAGTCCGAGGCCGTCTTCGACCGGGTGCTGTACGACGGCGCCGAGTTCGGGATGCAGGCCCACCCGGGGAGCGAGGAGGAGCAGGACTACCTCGGGATCCCGGGGCTCCTCGAACCCGAGCAGGTGCAACTCCTCCTCCAGAAGCGGCAGGCGCGGCAGATCGCGCACAGCCGCAAGAAGCCCGACGAGGACGCCGACCTGCTGGAGCTCCCCGCGGAGCGGCGGCCCGTGGTCACCCACAAGGAACTCCTGGAACTGCGCAAGCAGCTCAACACGATGGTCGGCGCGTACGTCCACCAGAGCGGCAAGCCGCACGGAGTGATCCACACCGAGCTGCGCCGGGTGTGCGGCGGCCCGCCGAGCGCGGAGGCGACGGCGGGCCAGCTGCGCCAGCGGATCGCCAAGGTGCAGGAGTGGGCCACCCGCATGCGGTGACCCCGGGTGTGGGGTGCTGATCACCGGGCGGGGGTGCCGCTTCCGGGGGTGCCGGGTACGGGTTCCGGGTGTCGACACGGGTAGGGGCGTCGACAGGAGTGCGGGCGTCGACAGGGGTACGGGCGTCGAGCGTCGGCACGGGTACGAGCGCGGGTGTTGAGCGCCGGCACAGGGTCCGGGCGCGGGTGTTGAGCGCCGGCACCGGGTCCGGGCGCCGGTGCCGAGAGCCGCTTCCGGGGAACGGGCGACGGGTGCCGGGTGACGGGTGCCGGGTGACGGGTGCCCGCATCCGGGTTGCGCGGGCGCGGGCACGCGCGTCGGGCAGCGGACCGCCACCTCGTGGCCCCACCCGCGTGCGGCCACGTACGCGTGCGGCCACGTACCGGAGGACCGGAGCGCCGCCGCGCCACCCAGGTCCGGCTCCGCGACGGTGCGCGGTCCGTCGCTTCGCGGTCCCCGTCGGCGCGCGGCGGGGCATGCGCGCCGGGCGTGTGCGCGGTCCGCTTAGGGCCCCGCACACCCCATGATTCGGGGCAAACGGAATCAGTCCGTACCAGCCGATGCCCGGATTCTGGACGGAGACTTCCGCTGAGCGGACCGGCTCGCTACTGTCCCGCTACGCACACGCCCCGTGGCAGCGCCGCCGCGGAGCGCAGCCGTGAAGCGCCTCCGCCCGGGATCAGCCGGGTCGCCAGCCGACCGGCGGCCTCTGAAGCGCGTCGCCGACGGGACTCGGTGACGCACAGCCGCGAGGGGGCCGTCGACCTCACCACTAAGGAGTGGGCGTCGTGACCGCGGAGACCTCTCAGACGCTCGACAGGGGACTGCGCGTCCTCAAGCTGCTCGCCGACACGGATCACGGGCTGACCGTCACCGAGCTCTCGAACAAACTGGGCGTCAACCGGACCGTTGTGTACCGCTTGCTGGCCACGTTGGAGCAGCACGCTCTCGTCCGCCGCGACCTGGGCGGTCGCGCCCGGGTCGGGCTCGGGGTGCTGCGGCTGGGCCGTCAGGTGCACCCGCTGGTGCGGGAGGCCGCGCTGCCGGCGCTGCGCGCGCTGGCGGAGGACATAGGGGCGACCGCTCATCTCACGCTCGTCGACGGGACGGAGGCGCTGGCCGTCGCCGTCGTCGAACCGACGTGGACGGACTACCACGTCGCCTACCGCGCCGGGTTCCGGCATCCGCTCGACCGGGGGGCCGCGGGGCGGGCGATCCTCTCCGCCCGGCAGGCGTCGGCGGAGGAGCCCGGGTACACCCTCACGCACGGCGAACTGGAGGCCGGGGCCAGCGGTGCCGCGGCACCGCTCCTCGGTGTGACCGGGGTCGAGGGGAGCGTGGGCGTCGTCATGCTCGCGGACTCCGTGCCGGAGAGGGTCGGGCCCCGCGTGGTCGACGCCGCGCGCGAGGTCGCGGACGCACTCCGCTGAACCCGGTGAACCCGGACGCCACGGGGCGGGCTCAGCAGCACGCCGAGCCCGGACGGCGCCGGGCACCCCGTCCCCGCGCTGAGCCCGGACGTCCCGAACACCCCCGTTCCCGCACTGAGCCCGGACGTCCCGGGCACCCCGTCCCCGCGCTGAGCCCGGACGTCCCGGGCACCCCGTCCCCGCGCTGAGCCCGGACGTCCCGGGCACCCCGTCCCCGCGCCGCGCACCCCCGCGCCCCGTACGGAAACCGGACCCTCCGTCCGGCACCGAAACCGAAGCCTCCGCCCCGCGTGGAAACCGGAGTCCCCGCCCCGTGGCCGCACGGGCCCGCCGCCGTCCCTCCGCTTTGGCCGGGACGACAAACCCTTCCGCGTATCTCTGGCCGATGCTCCCACCGGCCGGAGCTGCGGCGTCCGCATCATCAGGGCACTGAAGCGGACGGTGCGGTGGAGGGAGCAGCGCGGTGGAGACAGTGCGTACAGGGCCGAAGGCCGGTCCGGGGGGCGGGCGGGCCGGACGGCTGACGCGGCGGCAGGACGTCGGGGCGCTGGTCGCCGACGCCGCCGGGAGCCCGCTGAAGCGGACCATGGGGGTCGGGCAGCTCACGTTGCTCAGCGTGGGAGCGACCCTCGGCACGGGCATCTTCGTGGTGCTGGGGGAGGCCGTCCCCGAGGCGGGCCCCGCCATCATCGTCTCGTTCGTGCTGGCCGGGGTGACCGCGCTGTTCTCGGCGCTGTCGTACGCCGAGCTGGCCGGCATGATCCCCGGCTCCGGCTCCTCCTACAGCTACGCCTACGCCACCCTCGGCGAACTCGTCGCCTGGGTCTGCGGCTGGTGCCTGATCCTGGAGTACGGGGTGTCGGTGGCCGCCGTCGCCGTGGGTTGGGGCCAGTACGTCAACGAACTGCTGGACCTGACCGTCGGGGTCACGCTGCCCGAGTGGCTCAGCGCGCCGCCGGGCGACGGTGGCGTCCTGAACGTCCCGGCCGCCGCGATCGTCGTGCTGTCCATGGTCGTGCTGCTGCGCGGGGCCCGCGAGAGCGCCGTCGCGAACACCGTGATGGTCGGGGTGAAGATCGCCGCCCTGGTCATGTTCTGCGCGGTGGCCTTCACGGCCTTCCACGCCGGGAACTTCACCCCGCTGTTCCCGCTCGGCACGGCCGGGATGAGCGCGGGCGCCGCGTCGCTGTTCTTCTCCTACATCGGCTTCGACGCCGCGTCCACGGCGGGCGAGGAGGCGCGGAACCCGCAGCGCGACCTGCCCCGCGCGATCATCCTCTCCCTCGTCCTGGTCACCGCGCTGTACGTGCTCGTCGCGGTCGCCGCGCTCGGGGCGATGCCGTGGCAGCGGTTCGAGGGCACGGAGGCCACGCTCAGCCAGGTGCTCGTGCAGTCGGTGGGCGGCGGGAACCTGTGGCCGGTCCTGCTGTCGGTGGGCGCGGTCGTCGCGACCACCAGCGTCGTGCTGACCGTGCAGTACGGGCAGATCCGCATCCTGTTCGCGATGTCGCGGGACGGCCTGGTGCCGCCGCTGTTCTCCAAGGTGCACCCGAGGACCGGGGTGCCGCGGGCCAACACCGTCGTCGTGTCGCTGTTCATCGCCGTGCTCGCCGCGCTCGTCCCACTGGGCGCCCTCGCCGACGCCACCAGCATCGGCACGCTGTTCGCCTTCATGCTGGTGAACCTGGCGGTGGTGCTGCTGCGGCGGCGCAGCCCCGAGGCGCCGCGTTCGTTCCGGGTGCCCTTCTCGCCGGTCACGCCGATCCTGGGCGTGGGCTTCTGCGCGTACATGCTGTTCAGCCTGGGCACCGACACCTGGGTCGCGTTCGGCGCGTGGATGGCGGCCGGACTGGTGATCTACCGGCTCTACGGGATCAGGCACTCCAAGCTCGACCAGGCTCCGGAACGTGAGGAAGCGGCATGACCCGGCTCGATCTCTTCGCCGACGTCGTCGCCCTCACCCGCGCGCTCGTCGACATCCCCTCCGAGAGCGGCCACGAGGCCCGGCTCGCGGACGCCGTCGAGGCGGCGCTCGCCACGCTGCCGCATCTCACCGTCGAGCGGATCGGCCACTCGGTGGTCGCCCGCACCGATCTCGGTCACCCCGAACGGGTCCTGATCGCGGGTCACTTGGACACCGTGCCCGCCGCGGGCAACCTCCCCTCCCGCCTCGACGGCGGCCTCCTGCACGGCCTGGGCGCCTGCGACATGAAGGGCGGTGTCGCCGTCGCCCTGCGCCTCGCGGCCACCGTCCCCGCGCCGGCCGCCCGTGACGTGACCTACGTCCTCTACGAGTGCGAGGAGGTGGAGGGCGACCGCAACGGGCTCGGGGTGATCGCCGCCGCGCGCCCGGAGCTGCTCGCCGCGGACCTCGCGATCCTGATGGAGCCGTCCGACGCCGGGGTCGAGGCCGGCTGTCAGGGCGTGCTGAGCGCCGAGATCACGGTGCGCGGCGAGCGGGCGCACACCGCGCGGTCCTGGATGGGCGTGAACGCCGCCCACCGCGCCGCCGCCGTCCTCCAGCGGCTCGCCGACCACACGCCGCAACGGGTCGTGATCGACGGGTTGGAGTACCGGGAGGGCCTGAACGCCGTCGCCGTACGCGCCGGGGTCGCCGGCAACGTCGTCCCCGACGAGTGTGTGATCACCGTCAACTCCCGGTTCGCGCCCAGCCGTTCGGCCAAGGAGGCCGAGGCGTACGTACGGGACCTGTTCCCCGGTCACGACGTCGAGGTCACCGAGGTCGTCCCCGGCGCGCTGCCCGGGCTCGGCCAGGAGGCGGTGGCCTCGCTGGTCGCCGTCCTCGGCGTGGCGCCACGCCCGAAGCTGGGCTGGACCGACGTCGCCCGGTTCGCCGCGCTCGGCGTCCCTGCGCTCAACTACGGCCCCGGGGACCCGGCGCTGGCGCACACGGCGGGGGAGTACGTGCCGGTGGCGCAGCTGCACGCGTGCGAGGAGCGGCTCAGGAGCTGGCTGTCGGCGTCCCCCTGAGTCCCGCGAGTGCCCTCAACTGGAGCCACAGCACCAGCCGTTCGTCGGGATCGTCGAGGTCGATGCCGAGCTGTTGCCGGGCCTGCCGCAGGCGGTAGCGGCAGGTGTTGGGGTGCACGGCGAGCAGGCGCGCCGCGCCCGCCATGTCGCAGCCCGCGTCCAGCCAGCAGACGAGGGTGCGGGCGTAGTCGGTGCCGTGCTCGGCGTCGTACGCGAGGACCGTGCGCCATGCCCCGGCGCTCAACTCCCGGCTTTCGCCGAGCACTTCGGTGAGCCGGAGCAGGGTGACCCGGGCCCGTACCTCCTCGACGGACGCCACGGGCAGCTCCGGTCCGAGGACGCGCAGCACCAGGTCCGCGTCGTCGCGGGAGGCCGTCACCTCGGCGAGCCCCGGCACGACCTCCCCGAGCCCCGCCCGCACGGGCACCCGCAGCGCCTGCCCGGCCCGCCGCACGACGTCCTCCACGAGCTGCTTGTGCCGCGCCCCGCCGCGCTCGCCGACCGCGGGCAGCAGCGCGTAGACGACCCCGTCGGCGAGGACGCAGGCGTGCCGCCCGTAGCGCGCCTCGCACTGGAGGCGTACGAGGTCCAGGAGGCGCAGCGCGGTCTGTTCGACGTCGGCCGCCGAGACGGCCGGGCCCAGCACGAAGGCGGCGACCCGGACGGGTGCCGGGCCGCCGTCCGGGCCGATGCCCAGGCCCAGCCGGTGGGCCGCGGCGGCCGGGTCGGCGGTGCCGTCGAGGAGGCGGCGCAGCAGGTCGCCGTTCTGGTGCCGGGCCAGCTCCTGCGCGGCCCGGGCCCGCAGCAGCAGCATCGCCGCGGTGGACGCGCCCTGCGCGAGGGCCGCCTCGGCGTCCGGCGCGAGATTCCCGTCGTCGACCACCCAGAGCGAGCCGAGGGTCTCGCCGCCGGCGCGCACCGCGACGGCGAGGCGGGGCAGCAGGTCGGCGCCGGTGCCGGTGCCGGTGCCGAGCGCGGGCAGCCGTACCGGACCGCCGGCCGCGAACAGCACCCGGTACTGCTCGGAGTTCTCCGGGCTCGTCGGCACCTGGAGGCCGAGGATGCCCTGCCTGCGGTCCTCGTCGACCGACTGTCCCGGCACGGTCGAGTACGCGAGGATCCGCTGGCGCGGGTCCTCGACGGCGGTGGCGCCGCCGACGGCCGCCGCGACGGCGTCGGCGAGCGCGAAGAGGTCGCCGAGGGCCGCGCCACTGCCGAGGCCCGAGGGGACGGCCCCGATCGCCGAGGCGAGCAGCAGGTGCACGTGGTGCCAGGCGGCGTCCTCGTCGACGGACAGCAGGGCCACGCCCGCCGCCTCCGCGTCCGCGAGCGGTCCGTCCGGGCCGCGTACGACGAGCCCGCTCATTCCGGCCCGTGCCGCCGCCCGCGCGAGCGGTGCCGCCGCGGACGCGCGGACGCCGACGGCGAGCAGCAGCGCCCCGGGCGCGTTCGGCAGTGGCGTGTGGGCGTCGTGGAGCAGGGCCTCCGTCACGGGCACGGTGAGCCCGTGGGGCGCGGTGTGCAGCCGGACCGGGCCGCCGACGACGTCCAGCAGGTCGCCGAGGGTGCAGGCGTCCACGGGACCCCCTTCCAGGCAGTGGCTTGGCCGATCTCATCAGGAACGTACGCGCTCGTTGTCGTGATGCACAATGCCAGGGCGGCGGGGAGCTCGCAGACTCGACCCATGACAGGAGATTCCACGGCAGTCGCCCTCAGGGCGGCGGGTGCCACGGCAGGGGTTCCCGGGGCGGCGGAGAGCGCGGCGGGCGGGGCGCCGGCGGAGGCGCGGGAGGTCGCGCGGGCCGCGGCCCGCGCCGCCGGTGTCGAGGTCCGCACGGTGCACGACGTCGCCGGCATCGCCGCCGTGACCGACTTCTTCAGCGACGTCTGGCAGACCCCGCGCAGCGCTCCGCCGTACCCGGCCGAGGTGCTGCACAGCCTCGTCCACGCGGGCGGCGCGGTGCACGCCGCCTTCGACGGCGGGCGGCTGGCCGGAGCCGCGGCCGCCGTCTTCGGTCCGCCCGCCGGGGCGGACGTGTACTCCTTCGTGGCCGCGGCCCGTGCCTCCGACCGGGGCGTCGGGTTCGCCGTGAAGCAGGCCCAGCGCACCTGGGCCCTGGAGCGCGGCGCCCGCTCGATGCGCTGGATCTTCGACCCGCTGGTCGGCCGCAACGCCCGCTTCAACCTGGTCAAGCTGGGCGCCGCCGGCACGGAGTACCTCGTCGACTTCTACGGGCCCATGGCGGACGGGGTCAACGACGGGGACGAGAGCGACCGGCTCACGGTGACCTGGGACCTGGTCCGTCCCTCCCCGTCGCGCCCCGTGCCGGACGCCGCGGTCCGTGACGCCGCGCCCGCCACGCGTCGCGCCCCCGACGGCGCTCCGCTCGCCCGCCGGGACGCCGGCGGCCACCACGTGTGGTGCCGTGTGCCGCACGACGCCGTGGCGCTGCGGGCCGCGGACCCGGTCCTGGCGCTGCGCTGGCGGCACGCCGTCCGGGAGGTCTTCACGGAGGCCTTCGCCGAGGGGTTCACCGCGACGGGGATGTCCCGCGACGGCTGGTACACGCTCACCCGCAGCCCCGAGGAGGGCACCGCATGAAGCTCGAACGCGTCGAGGTCGTCCACATCGCCCTCCCGCTGGTCACCCCCTTCCGGACGTCGTTCGGCACCATGACGACGAAGGACACCTTCCTGCTGCACGTCGTCACGGACGTGGCCGAGGGCTGGTCGGAGTTCGCCGCCGACCCCGAGCCGCTGTACTGCGCGGAGTTCGTGGCGGGCGCGGAGATCGTGCTGCGGGACTTCCTGCTGCCGCGCGTGGCGGCCCTGCCGGACCTCACGGCCGCCGCCGTCGCACCCGCCCTGGCGAAGGTCAAGGGGCACGAGCTGGCCAAGGCGGCGCTGGAGACCGCCGTGCTCGACGCCGAACTGCGTGCGCACGGCATGTCGCTCGCCACCTACCTCGGCGCCGTGCGCGACCGGGTGCCCGCGGGCGTCTCGGTCGGCATCAAGGACTCCGTCCCGGCCCTCCTCGACGACGTCGAGCGCTACCTCTCCGAGGGGTACGTCCGTATCAAGCTGAAGATCGAACCCGGCTGGGACCTGCATCCTGTGCGCGCCGTGCGCGAACGCTTCGGGGACGCGCTGCCGCTCCAGGTGGACGCGAACACGGCGTACACCCTCGCCGACGCCGAGCATCTGCGCGGCCTCGACGCGTACGGGCTGCTGCTGATCGAGGAGCCCCTGGAGGAGAACAACCTCCACCAGCACGCGCTGCTCCAGAGCCGTGTCGCCACCCCCGTCTGCCTGGACGAGTCGCTGCACAGCGCCCGCGACACCGCGTCCGCGATCGCCATGGACGCGTGCCGGGTCGTCAACGTCAAGCCCGCCCGCGTCGGCGGCTACCTGGAGGCACGCCGCATCCACGACGTCGCGCACGCGCACGGCGTCCCCGCCTGGTGCGGCGGAATGCTGGAGACGGGCATCGGCCGCGCCCCCAACCTGGCGCTCGCCGCCCTGCCCGGATTCACCCTCCCCGGCGACACGTCCGCGTCGAGCCGCTACTTCGCCGAGGACATCACCGAGCCCTTCGTCCTCCAGGACGGGCATCTGCCGGTGCCGCGCACCCCGGGGATCGGGACCGAACCGCTGCCTGAGGCGCTGCGCCGCTTCACGACCGCGCGGCGGGACCTGTACGGGGGGCACGCCGGGCGGTGACGTTAGATTGATCCCGTGCTCTCACGCCTCACACGTCCCAAGGCCGTCGCCGTCTGCGCCGTTCCCGTCGTGGCACTGCTCGCCACGGCGGTGTTCGCGCCGCTGCCGTTCTCCGTGGCGCAGCCCGGCCTGACGGCGAACGTCCTCGGCGAGAACAAGGGCGTCCCCGTGATCACGATCAGTGGCGCGCCCGTCCGTGACACCAGCGGTCAGCTGCGGATGACCACGATCGAGGCGACGGGTCCCGACGCGAACGTCTCGCTCGGCGACGTGCTCGGCGGCTGGTTCGCCACGAACCGCGCCGTGATGCCGCGCGACTCGGTCTACCCGAGCGGGAACACCGTCGAGGAGATCGAGCGGCACAACGCGGACGAGATGAAGAAGTCCCAGGACACGGCCACCGAGGCGGCGCTGTCGTACCTCCACGAGAAGGACGACGTGAAGGTGACGCTGAAGCTCGCCGACGTCGGCGGGCCCAGTGCCGGACTGCTCTTCTCGCTCGGCATCGTCGACAAGCTGGACGGCGACGGCAGCGGCGGCGACCTCACGGGCGGCCGGAACATCGCGGGTACGGGGACGATCGACGCCGACGGGAAGGTCGGCGCGGTCGGGGGCGTGTCGCTGAAGACCCAGGCGGCCCGGCGGGACGGCGCGACGGTCTTCCTGGTGCCGAAGGCGGAGTGCTCGGAGGCGAAGGCGGAACTCCCGGAGGGACTCCGCCTGATCCCGGTGACGAGCCTGGCGGGCGCGGTGGACGCCCTGGTGGCGCTGGACGCGGGCAAGGGCGGGGTCCCCAGCTGCTAGGTGTATTGGCCCCCAGGAGACGGCCGGATCAGTGCGCCACGGCCGTCCCGGGTGTGGCGGCCAGCCGCAGGCCCACCTCCACGAGGGTCCAGCCGAGCCGGGTGCGCAGCTCGCGCGGGGCCCGGGCCGAGGCCGCGAGCCGGTGGGCGTCCGCCCGGGCGCGCAGGTCGGCGGCGCGGGCGTGGTGCAGTCGGAGAGCGTTGTCCGGGTGCATCGGGACGACCTTTCTGCGGCCTGATCGGGCCGGTCAGTCGGAGACGTGCGGGAACGCGTGCGTGTGGATGCGGACCTGTTCCGCCGCGGGGTCGTCCGCGGGGGCCTCGCGGGCGCTGTAGCTCTGGATCAGTTCGTGCATCTTTCCGACGAGTTCACGGGCGCTTCCCGGTGTCAGGCGCAGGGTGAAGTCGCTCATGTCGCTGGCGTGGGACCAGTCCTCGGACCAGTCGCCGCGCGTGCCCAGCCAGGTCGACAGTTCGCGGCCGTGGCTCGTCGCCACCTCGTGCAGGAACAGATCGGCGGCCCCGCGCACCGCCGGGTCGGGGTGGTCGAGCAGCCCCTCGTCGAAGCCCATGCCCTGGTCGACGGCCCGCCACCAGCGCTCCCGTCCCTTGTTCTGCTCCGGGGCGTCCTCGACGAAGCCGTGCGCGGCGAGCTGGCGGAGGTGGTAGCTGGTCGCTCCGCTGGACTCGCCCAGCCGCTCGGCGAGCATCGACGCGGTGGCCGGACCGCGTTGCCGCAGCACGCTCAGCAGTTCCATGCGGAGCGGATGGGCGATTCCGCGCAGGGAACGGGCATCGAGGCGCCGGGGCGGCGGGGGAGGCGGCGGCGGAGGAGGGGGCGCGGGTGGTGGCGGCGTCGCGGGTGAGGGCGGGGGCGAGGGGGGCCGAGGCGGCTGCTCCGTCATGAGTGCAAAGGTAGCGTTGCAAAGAAACCCTTGCAACGGTTTCTTTGCAACTCGCCGGAGCGGCGGGCGAGGCAGCTCACCCGCCCCTCACTTCACCAGCCCCTCCGACTTCATCCAGTCCAGGGCCACCTGGTGCGGATCCTCGCCGTCGACGTCGACCTTCGCGTTCAGGTCCTGGGCCACCGTGTTGTCGAGCTTCTTCGTCACCGGCTCGATGACCTGGGCGATCGCCGGGTACTTCTGCAGGGCCTTGGTGTTGATCACGGGTGCGGCGTTGTAGTTGGGGAAGAACTTCTTGTCGTCCCGCATCACCACCAGGTTCATCGACTTGATGCGTCCGTCGGTGGTGAACACCTCCCCGTAGGTGCAACTGCCCTTCGCGACCTGGGTGTAGATGATCCCGGTGTCCATCTGCGTGATGTTCTTCGCGGGCACGTTCATCCCGTAGGCCTTCTCCATGCCCGGCAGCCCGTCGGCCCGGTTGGCGAACTCGCTCTCCACGCACAGTGTCACCGCGCCCGGGTCCGACTTCGAGAGCGCGGCCACCTCGGAGAGCGTCCTGGTCCGGTACTTCTTGAAGTCGGCCTGGTTCATGGCGAGCGCGTACGTGTTGTTGAGGGCGGACGGCGGCAGCCAGGTCACCCCGTTCTTCAGGTCCGCGTCGTGCACCGCCCGCCACTGCTCCTGCGGGTCGGGGATCGGCTTGCCGTTGCCGAGATAGGTGATCCAGGCCGTGCCCGTGTACTCGTACATCGCGTCCGCGTCGCCGTTCTTGAGGGCCTCGCGGGCGCCGATCGACCCCTGGATGCCGGTGCGGTCGAGGACGTCCGCGCCGGCCGCCTGGAAGGCGATGCCCATGATCGCCCCCAGGATCAGCTGCTCGGTGAACTCCTTGGACGTCACCGTCAGATGCGCCCCCTTGAGCGGTTCGCCCTGTCCGACGGAGCCGGGGCCGACGTCGTCGGTCATGGGGGAGCCGCTGGTCAGCCCGCACCCGGCGGCCAGGACGAGGACGCCGGCCAGCGCCGGGCAGGTACGCGGACGCCTCATGTCCCCACCTCCAGCCCGCGGGGCCGCAGGAACAGTTCGGCCAGCGAGGCGAGCCAGTCGACGAGCAGGGCGAGCGCCACGGTGAGGACCGAGCCGAGCACCAGGACCGGCATGCGCTGGTTGGTGATCCCGGTGGTGATCAGGACGCCGAGGCCGCCTCCGCCGCCGAAGGTGGCGAGGGTCGCCGTGCCCACGTTCAGGACGAGCGCCGTCCGCACGCCGGCGAGGATCAGCGGCACGGCCAGCGGCAGTTCGATGCGGGTCAGGACGCCCAGCGGTGACATGCCGATGCCGCGCGCCGCCTCCAGGACCGTCGGGTCGTTGGCCTTCAGCCCGGCGATCGTGTTGGACAGCACCGGCAGGACGGCGTAGACGATGATGCCGATCAGGGCCGCCTTCGTGCCCGTTCCGAGCCAGATGACCAGGAGCGCCAGCAGACCGATCGCCGGGGTGGCCTGCCCCATGTTGGCGATGGTCATCGCGAGCGGCGTCGCCTTCCGGAACGCCTTGCGGGTGAGCAGGATGCCCAGCGGGATGGCGATGATCAGCACGAAGAAGGTCGAGATCACGCTCAGTTCGATGTGCTGCCACAGCGCCTTCGACACCTGGCCGTTCGACAGGGCGTTCCTGGAGATCTCGTCGAGGTCGGCCTGCTGGAACCAGAGCCAGGTGGCGAGCAGCAGCGCCACCAGCGTGGCCGGCAGGAAGGTCAGCTTCTGCCAGGTGATCCGCCGCTTCGGCGCGGTGGGGGGCGGCGGCGGGGCCTCCCGCTCGCCCTCGCCGGAGCCGTCGCTGTCGTCACGGAAGGGGAGCCCCTTGACCTCGTGCTCGCCCTCGGGCCGCCGATCCGTGGGCGGTGTGCTCACGCCTTCGCCTCCCCGGTGTCGACACCTTCCTGTTCGAAGTGGGTCTGCTGCGCGCGGGTCTCCTCCAGCTCGTGCTGGTGCTCCATCGCGTCCAGCCGGTCGGCCTCCAGGAGCTCGTGCACGGAGTTCATCAGCGTCTCCATGTCGACGACGCCGATGTACTCGCCGCGCCGCCCGGTGACCGCGACCCGGCCCGCGTTGTCCGTGAGGACCGCCTCCAGCGCGTCCCGCAGCGTCGCGTCCAGGGTCACCGTGTCGTGCACCAGCGTGCCCGCCCGCGCCAGCGAGCCCCTGGCCCGCATCAGGTCGCCGCGCCGCAGCCACTTGTAGGGGCGGCGCCGCTTGTCGAGCAGCAGGATCTCGTTCGTCCCGCTGGAGCGGAGCCTGTTGAAGATCTCCTGGAGCGGGTCGTCGACGGTGACCGTCGGATACTCGGTGACCTCCACGTCCCGTACGCGGGTGAGGTTGAGCCGCTTCAGCGCCGCGCCCGCGCCCACGAACCCGGACACGAAGTCGTCGGCCGGGTTCGTCAGGATCGCCTCCGGGGTGTCGAACTGCGCGATGTGCGAGCGTTCCCGCAGCACCGCGATCCGGTCGCCGAGCTTGATCGCCTCGTCGAAGTCGTGGGTGACGAAGACGATCGTCTTGTGCAGCTCGTGCTGGAGCCGGATCAGCTCGTCCTGGAGGTGGTCCCGGGTGATCGGGTCCACGGCTCCGAACGGCTCGTCCATCAGCAGCACCGGCGGATCGGCCGCCAGCGCCCGCGCCACCCCGACCCGCTGCTGCTGGCCGCCGGAGAGCTGGCGCGGATAGCGGCCCTGGAACTCGCCGGGGTCGAGCCCGACGAGGTCGAGCATCTCCTCGACCCGTGCCTTGATCCGCCCCTTCGGCCAGCCGGTCATCCTCGGTACCAGCGCGATGTTCTGGGCGACCGTCATGTGCGGGAAGAGCCCGGACGACTGGATCGCGTAGCCGATCTTGCGGCGCAGCTTCACCGGGTCCATGTGGGTGACGTCCTCGCCCCCGATGCGGATGCGGCCGCCGGTCGGCTCGATCAGCCGGTTGATCATCTTCAGGGTGGTGGACTTGCCGCACCCGGACGGGCCCACGAACACCACGATCTCGCCCGCCCTGATCTCCATGTTGACGTTGTCCACGGCGGCGTCGCGGCTGCCCGGGTAGCGCTTGGTGAGGTGCTCCAGCTCGATGGTGGCGCCGGTCGTGGACGCGTGCCCGCTCCCGGCCGCCCGGTCCTCGGGGGCGTTCCCGGCGGGCGACTCGGCCGTCGTGTCGGACGCGGGTTCAGGCACGGATCCCCCTCGGAATGGTCAGCCGTCCGACGAGCACGTACGCGGCGTCGAACAGCAGCGACAGGATGATGATCCCGAGCGTCCCCGCGAGCACCTGGTTGAGCGCGTTCTTGCTGCCCAGGGAGCCGATGCCGCGGAAGATCTCATTGCCGAGGCCGGGTCCGGAGGCGTACGCGGCGATGGCCGCGATGCCCATCATCATCTGGGTGGCGACACGGATGCCGACCAGGATCGGCGGCCAGGCCAGCGGCAGTTCGACTCTGACGAGCCGGGCCAGCCGCGACATGCCGATGCCGTTCGCCGCGTCCACCAGCGACGTGTCGACGCCGCGCAGGCCGACGATCGAGTTGCGCACGACCGGCAGCAGTCCGTAGAGCGTCAGCGCGATCACCGTGGGCGGCACGCCGAGCCCCACGACGGGGATCAGCAGACCGATCATGGCGAGCGACGGAATGGTCAGGAAGGTGGCCGTGGTGGTCGTCGCGACGTTGCCCGCCCACTGGCTGCGGTAGGTGGCGATACCGATCAGCACGCCGATGGCCGTCGCCACGACCATGCACTGGAAGACGGCGCTCGCGTGCTGGTAGGCGTCCGTGAACAGCTGTTGGTGGCGGCTGCTCAGGTACTCCCAGAAGTTCACGGCACCGGCCCTCACCTCGACGGCGCCCGGGGCCACGGGCGTCAGGTGTCTCCCGACGCCTGTTCCACCAGCGGGATGATCCGCAGCGGAACGGGGTTCTCCATGACGATCGCCGTGGAGGCCCGGACGATGCCATCAAAACCGACAACCCGGTCGATCACACGCTGGAGATCCGCGTTCGAGCGGGCCACGAGACGGCACAGCATGTCCCCGCTGCCGGTCGTCGTGTGCAGTTCGAGCATCTCCGGGACGGTCGCCAAGTGCGCTCGCACGTCGGGGCCTTGCCCCTGCCGGATCTGGAGCGTCGCGAACGCCGTCACGGGATAGCCGAGGGCGGCCGGATCGACCTGCGGCCCGAAGCCCCGGATGACGCCATTCGACTGAAGCCGGTCGAGCCGCGCCTGCACGGTGCCGCGCGCGACCCCGAGCCGCCGGGACATCTCCAGCACCCCGATGCGCGGTTCCTCGGCCAGCAGCACGATGAGCCGGCCGTCCAGATGATCGATCGCCATGCGGACCTCCGAGATGGTCATCATGTACAGAAAGCCCGCCAGGGCCGCCCTCTGGTTGAGCATATTGTCCAGTGGATACGCGAACTATTGCGCACCTTGTGGAACAGAGGGAGTCTGCGCGCATGACGCAGACCACACACCACACTCCCGACACCGCCCGGCAGGCCGACCCCTTCCCGGTCAAGGGAATGGACGCGGTCGTCTTCGCCGTCGGCAACGCCAAGCAGGCCGCGCACTACTACTCCACCGCCTTCGGCATGCGGCTCGTGGCCTACTCCGGACCGGAGAACGGCAGCCGCGAGACGGCGTCGTACGTCCTCGAGAACGGCTCGGCGCGCTTCGTCTTCACCTCCGTCATCAAGGCCGCCACGGACTGGGGCCGCTTCCTCGGCGAGCACGTGGCCGAGCACGGCGACGGCGTCGTCGACCTGGCCATCGAGGTGCCGGACGCGCGCGCCGCGTACGCCTACGCCGTCGAGCACGGCGCCCGCTCGGTCGCCGAGCCGTACGAGATCAAGGACGAGCACGGCACCGTCGTCCTCGCCGCGATCGCCACCTACGGCAAGACCCGCCACACCCTCGTCGACCGCTCCGGCTACGACGGCCCCTACCTCCCCGGTTTCGTCGCCGCCGAGCCGATCGTCGAGCCGCCCGCCCACCGCACCTTCCAGGCCATCGACCACTGCGTCGGCAACGTCGAACTCGGCCGCATGAACGAGTGGGTCGGCTTCTACAACAAGGTCATGGGCTTCACGAACATGAAGGAGTTCGTGGGCGACGACATCGCGACCGAGTACAGCGCGCTGATGTCCAAGGTCGTCGCCGACGGCACGCTCAAGGTCAAGTTCCCGATCAACGAGCCCGCCATCGCCAAGAAGAAGTCCCAGATCGACGAGTACCTGGAGTTCTACGGGGGCGCCGGCGTCCAGCACATCGCGCTGAACACGAACGACATCGTGGAGACCGTGCGCACCATGCGCGCGGCCGGCGTCCGGTTCCTCGACACCCCGGACTCCTACTACGACACCCTCGGCGAGTGGGTGGGCGACACCCGGGTGCCCGTCGACACGCTCCGCGAGCTGAAGATCCTCGCCGACCGCGACGAGGACGGCTACCTCCTGCAGATCTTCACCAAGCCGGTCCAGGACCGTCCGACCGTCTTCTTCGAGATCATCGAGCGGCACGGCTCGATGGGCTTCGGCAAGGGCAACTTCAAGGCCCTGTTCGAGGCGATCGAGCGCGAGCAGGAGAAGCGCGGCAACCTGTAGAACCCGCAACCGGCGGGGCCGGGAGGGGACTCTCAAGTCCTGTGGGCGCCACGGGGGCGCCCACAGGACGCGGGAGGGACGAGGCCGCATGGGCGATCCGCGGGCCGACAGGACCACCGTCGACGAACCGGTCGACCTGACCACACCGTCCGAGCGCTGGCTGTGGAAGAAGGACACGCTCCGGGAGCCGACGATCCTCCAGTCGTTCGCCTTCGACGAGGTGAACGGCCATCTCTACGTGCTCCAGGTCACCGAGGGCGGCGGCGAGGCCGGCGACCTGTGCCTGACCCGGCTCGACCAGGACGGCGACCGGCTCGGCCACATGTACCTGCCGGGCTTCGGCCACGGCGTGTCCATGGGCGTCCAGAACGCCTCCGACGGCACCGTCTGGATCTGGACCGAGGCCGACGCGGTGCACGGCTACGGGCAGGGCGTGACCCGCTTCCGCTTCGTCGACGGAGCCACCCGCACCCGCGCCCAGGTCCACGTCCGCCGCCCGGTACCGGGTTCGACCCACAACCAGCCCGCCGTCTGCATGGCCACGCGCCGCATCGCGGTACGCCACCGCGTCGACGGCGTGCCGCGCTACCGCGTCTGGGACCTCGACGCGTTCGTCGCCGGCGATGACACCACGCATCTCGCCGACTTCCCGCAGACCGGCGCCCACCCGGACCCCGCCGTCCCGTTCCAGGGGTACGCGCTGCACGGCGACCACCTCTACCAGCTCGCGGGCGCGGCGTACGACGACATCGCCAACCCGCCCTCCGGGCACGGCAACACGTACGTCTCCCGCCTCGACGTCCGCACCGGCGCGCTGGTGCAGCGGGCGCGCACGGAGGCCGGGTACTCGCTCGACCACCGTGAACCCGAGGGCCTCGCCGTCCGCCACGCCGGCGGCCTGCGGCTGTGCATCGGACTCGCCTCGGGGGAGCGGAGGGCCCGCAGGTTCTCCGTCTACTGCAAGCCGTTCACGCCCCCCGCGCCGTAGTCCCGGACATAGTCTGACCGCATGGCCAGGATCAACGACGTAGGCGGCATGCAGGGGTTCGGCGCCGTCGACACCACCGACGACACCGAACCCTTCCACGCCGACTGGGAGGCCCGGGTCGTCGGTCTCTTCAACGCCCTGCGCGCGCAGGGGCTGTTCAACACGAACGAGTTCCGGGACGCCATCGAGTCCATCCCGCCGACGCGGTACCTCACGACGTCGTACTACGAGCGGTGGTTCATCGCGATCTGCGCCCTGCTGGAACGCAAGGGCGTCCTCGCACCGGGTGAACTGGACGGCACGGACGGCACGGACGGCACGGTCGGCGCGGACGGGCCGGACGGCCTCGCGCGGCCCGGCGGATCCGCCGGCCCCGGACAGCCGGGCGGACCCGATGCCTGACCGCTTCGCGCCCGGCGACCCCGTGCGTACCTACCTCCACGACCCGCCCCACCACACGCGCCTGCCCCGCTACGCGCGCGGCAAGCGCGGCGTGGTCGTCGAGACGGAGGGCGGCGCGCAGCTCGCCGACGTCAGCGCCCAGGGGCGCGACGACGCGCCCGTCGAGCAGGTCTACGCGGTCCGGTTCGCGGCCTGCGACCTGTGGGGCGAGGGCGACCACCACGTCGTACTGGACCTGTGGGAAAGCTATCTGGAAGAGGACCCCGAAGATGAGCGGTGACCATCACGACGACGCCCTGATCTCCCGGCGGGTGCGGCGCCTGGAGACCCTCCTGGAGGAGAAGGGGGTGCTCTCGGGCGGCGCGCTGGACGAGGTGATCGACGCCTTCCTGTCGGGCGCGTCCCCCGCCAACGGCGCCCGGGTGGTGGCCCGGGCCTGGACCGACCCGGCCTTCAGGTCCCGTCTGCTGGCCGACGGCACCGCGGCCGTCCGCGAACTCGGCTTCATGGACGGCTCGTACCAGCGGCTGCGGGTCGTCGAGAACACGGAGACCCTCCACAACGTCATCGTCTGCACGCTGTGCTCCTGCTACCCGCTCCGGCTCCTCGGCCCCTCCCCGAGCTGGTACAAGTCCGAGTCCTACCGCTCCCGCGTCGTCCGCGAACCCCGCGCGGTGCTCGCCGAGTTCGGGCTCGGCCTGCCGGCGGACACCGAGATCTCCGTCTGGGACTCCAGTGCCGAGACCCGCTACATGGTCCTGCCGCGCCGCCCGGCCGGCACGGAGTCCCTCGACGAGACGGAACTGGCCGCCCTGGTCACCCGCAACGCGCTGATCGGCACCGCCGCCGTCTGAGCCGCCCGGGCCCGTCCGGCGGCGCCGGGGCCGCTCAGTGCGTCGCCGGGTGACGCGCCGTCGATCCCGCCGTCGGCCCGGCCGAGGGCTGGGCCGGGGCGGCGGGGGAGGAGACGGCCGGAGTGTGGGTGGCGCCCCCGGAGGGGGTACCGCCCGTGCCGGCGGTCGGCACCGCGCCCGTGCCCGTGCCCGGGGCCGGGGCCGGGGCCGGCGCCGGAGCGCCCGCCGCACCCTCGGCCGGGGCCTCCTCCTCTTCCGCCTCCAGCTCCTCCGGCCCCACTGCCGGGGGCTCGCCCAGATCGGCCAGGGCCTGCCGGGCCTGCGGCACGAGCAGCGGGGAGAAGTGCGGATTGAGCAGCAGCGCCTCGGAGAGATGGCGGCGGGCCGATCCGGTGCGGTCCAGGGACAGTTCGATCTGGCCCAGGTGGTACATGTACAGCGCGCTGCGCACCCCGCCGCCGTGCTCCTTGTCCGTGATCCGGTTGGCGAACTTGATCGCCTCCTCGTCCTCCCCGGCCCGGTGCAGCGCCCACCCCAGCGCGTCCGCGACGGGCATGCTGGGGTGCCGCTCCCACGCCTCGCGCAGCCGCCACACCGCCTCCAGCGGGTCGCCGTGGTCCGCCTCGAAGATCCCGAGGACCAGTTCGTCGTCCACGCCCTCCGCGCTCTCCTGCCGCACCCGCTGCCGCAGCAGGTCGTACTGGGTGCGCGCGTCGGCGTCCATGCCGAGCTTCTCGTACAGCTCGCCCAGCTCCAGCGCGTACCGGGGCGTGGGCCGCTTGGCGATCGCCTCCCGGTAGGCCCGCACGGCCTCCGAGCTGCGCCCCAGCGCCGCCAGCGCGCGGCCCTGTCCGGCGAGCGCCCCGTGATCGTCGGGATCGGCGCGCACCGCGGCCCGGTAGTAACGCAGCGACTCGTCCGGTTCGCCGCGCTCCCACGCCAGCTCACCGGCCTGCTCCATGAGCACCGCCTGCCCGGCCGGGGTCCCCGCGCCCGCCGCCGCGTCCATGATCACGGCCATCGAGTCCTCGCGCCAGCCGCGGTCCCAGTACACCCGTGAGGCCTGCGCCTGCACGGTCGGCCCGGTGTGCAGCGCCGTCAGCGTGTCGAGCGCCTTGCGGCCGGCCTTGAAGTCCCCGAGACCCCGGTACGCGTCGATGAGCAGCGGATACGTCGTCCACCGCTTCGGCGCCAGCTCCACCGCGGCCTCGCCGTACTTCTTCGCCTCGCGGAAGTCGCCGCGGGCGTTGGCGAGCGCGGCCAGGCCGTCCAGCGCCTCCACGTTGCCCTGCGTCCTGACCCGCAGCGAGGTGCGCAGCGCCTGCTCGGCCTTCGGGTAGTACGCGGGCAGCGCGGTCCGCCGGGCCTGCTCCAGGTACGCGCTGCCGAGCACCGCCCACGACTGGCCGTCCCGGGGATGGGCCCGCACATGGGCCTCGCGATCCCCGATGAGCGCCTTCAGATCGGGCAGCGCGACCGGAACCCCGGCCCCCACCGCCGTCATCGCCCGCGCCACCGAACCCGGCGCGGGCCGCGGTGCCGTGGCGGGCCGCAGCACGGGCAGCAGCACCAGCACCCCGGCGAGGACACCGCCGCCGGCGGTCACGCCGATCAGCACACGCCTGACCGTGCGGGGGCGCCGCCGCGGAGCGGCCGGACCGTGCGGCTGAAGCCCGGTGAGGACCGGCTGTCGCTCTTCGTTCTCCATGCGGCTCACTGTGCGTCAATACGAAGACCACATCGCGGTACGGCAAGCCTCGCGCGGATGGGGTTCACACCGATGGCCGCGGGTGCGAACCTGTGATCATGAGCCGTATCGAAGCCCCGCACGACGAAGCCACGGCGGCGACCGGCGACCTGGTGGACCGCCTGCGCGGCGGCCTGCCGGC
Organism: Streptomyces krungchingensis; assembly: GCF_054729265.1. Lineage (NCBI taxonomy): Bacteria > Bacillati > Actinomycetota > Actinomycetes > Kitasatosporales > Streptomycetaceae > Streptomyces > Streptomyces krungchingensis. Next base: position 4,502,688 of record NZ_JBPUKY010000001.1, on the reverse strand, counting down.
CGAATCCGTTCTCGTCGACCCGGACGTCACCGCCTCGTACGCCAACGACATGGCGAGTTTCTGCGAGGCGGGCACGCCCGCCGTCGTCGTCCTCCCGCGCACCGTCGAGCAGGTCCAGCACGTCATGCGGACCGCCAGCGCACTGCGCGTCCCCGTCGTCCCGCAGGGCGCCCGCACCGGCCTGTCCGGCGCCGCCAACGCCTCCGAGGGCTGCATCGTGCTGTCCCTCACCAAGATGGACCGCATCCTGGAGATCAACCCGGTCGACCGGATCGCCGTCGTCGAACCCGGTGTCGTCAACGCCACGCTCTCCCGCGCGGTCAACGAACACGGGCTCTACTACCCGCCGGACCCCTCCAGCTGGGAGATGTGCACGATCGGCGGCAACATCGGCACCGCCTCCGGCGGCCTGTGCTGCGTCAAGTACGGGGTGACGGCCGAGTACGTCCTCGGCCTGGACGTCGTCCTCGCCGACGGACGGCTGATGAGCACCGGCCGCCGCACGGCGAAGGGCGTCGCCGGATACGACCTCACGCGTCTGTTCGTCGGATCCGAGGGCTCCCTCGGCATCGTCGTCCGGGCCGTCCTCGCGCTCAGGCCGCAGCCGCCCGCGCAGCTGGTGCTGGCCGCCGAGTTCGGGTCGGCGCGCGCCGCCTGTGACGCCGTGTGCCGGATCATGGAGGGCGGCCACGTCCCGTCCCTGCTCGAACTCATGGACCGTACGACGGTGAAGGCCGTCAACGACCTCGCGCACATGGGCCTCCCGGAGACCACCGAAGCACTGCTCCTCGCGGCCTTCGACACCCACGACCCGGCGGCCGACCTCGCCGCCGTGGGCGCGCTGTGCGAGGCCGCGGGCGCCACCCAGGTGGTGCCGGCCGAGGACGCGGCCGAGTCCGAACTCCTGCTCCAGGCCCGGCGGTTGTCCCTCACTGCGCTCGAAGCGGTCAAGGGCACCACGATGATCGACGACGTGTGCGTACCGCGCTCCCGGCTCGGCGACATGCTCGAAGGCATCGAACGCGTCGCGGAGAAGTACGCCCTGACCATCGGGGTGTGCGCGCACGCGGGTGACGGCAACACCCATCCCACGGTCTGCTTCGACGCCGCCGACCCCGACGAGTCCCGGCGCGCCCGCGAGTCCTTCGACGAGATCATGGCCCTAGGCCTGGAGCTCGGCGGCACGATCACCGGCGAGCACGGTGTGGGCGTCCTGAAGAAGGAGTGGCTGGCGCGCGAGATCGGCCCGGTGGGGGTGGAGATGCAGCGGGCGGTCAAGGAGGTCTTCGACCCGCTGGGCATCCTGAACCCGGGCAAGCTGTTCTGATCCGCCCGCGCGCCGCGCGTCACTCCCCGTCCCTTGACTCGTCCGAGGGCCACGGGTCGCCCATCCACAGGTCGTCGGCCGGGGTCGGCGCCAGCAACTCGGCGAGACCGTCGTCGATGTCGAGCTCCTCGGCCTCGGTGCCCGGCGGGACCGCCCGCAGGGTGCGCTCCAGCCAGGCCGACACCTGGGCGGCGGGCGCTTCGAGAAGGGCGTCCCCGTCCGGCGAGCTGAGCGCCATCAGGACGACGCTGCGCCCGGCGACCTTCGTCGGCCATACCCGCACGTCGCCGTGACCGCACGGCCGGAACACCCCCTCGACGAGCAGCTCGCGGGCGAAGGTCCAGTGGACCGGGTGGTCGGAGCCGATGTGGAAGGTGATGTGGACGGCGTACGGGTCGTCGGCGCGGTAGGTGAGCCGTGCCGGGACGGGGATGCTGCGTTCGGGCGACAGGACGAGCCTCAGCTCGAGTTCGCGTTCCACGACGGTGTTCATGCCGGTGCGCTTCCTTTCGTCGTACAGGGGCCGTCGGGCGGTCCCGTACGAGTGGAGAGCGTGTCGCCGCGGAACCATTACGCGGGTTCCGCGGATTTTTTCCGGACCGCTTCCGGATCACGGCCGTACGTGGCGGATCCGCGCCCGAAAGGAGTGGGTACGGCGGGAGCGGCCGTGGCGGGAGCGCCGGTCTGATAGATGTGGAGCCCCCAACTGACCATCGAGCAGATACGGGACGACGGACATGAGCGCCCCAACCCCGGCCCCCGGCGACGACAGGCCCCGCGAAGGGTATTACCCGGACCCCTCCATCCCCGGATACGTCCGGTACTGGAACGGCGCTGCCTGGGTGCCGGGCACGAGCCGTCCGGCGCCGTCCGAGGGCGAACCGCTCGCGCCTCCGCCGGGTGCGGGCCCCGCCCATGTGCCCGCCCCGGCACCTTCCCCCGAGTACCCGGCCCCGCACGGGGCGTCGCGCGAACCGGCGGGCACTCCCACGACGGAGGAGACGGGGCCGCACTTCTTCGACGAGGACCCGCAGCCCGCCGATCCGTCCCCGCGGCTGTCCCCGGCCGAGGCGCAGCACGGCAGCCGGCCCGAACCCGCCAGTGCGTGGGGCGCCGACCGGTCCCGGCAGACCGGCTTCGGCGGCGAGCAGGACCGCCGGGTCTCCTGGGGCGCTCCGCGCGGTGTCGACCCCCGCGTGCCGAGCGCCGCGCAGCCCGCCGAACCGGCCGTGCAGCCCGACGGCGTGTCCGCCCGCACGGACGGCACGGCGACGATCCCGCCCGCGGACTCCGCCGGCGGCGCCCAGCCTCCCGCGTCCGGCGGCACCGTCGTCTTCCGCCGGCCCACGGGGCCGGTGCGGCCCGCGGTCCAGGAGGGCGGCCAGGGTCCCGGCGGCGCGGAGGAAGCCGGGAACACCGGCTCCGCCGCACCCGGCTCCCAGGGCGCCCAGGACTCCCCTCCCGCCGAGGGCACCATGGCCTTCCGCGCGCTCTCCCCGCGCACGGACCGGCAGGGCGGGGCGCAGACGGGGAGCACGGCCCCGGCCGCGGGCGCGTCCGGCGGTCCCGCCGCGTCCGGTGCTCCCGCCACGACCGGCGCTCCGGACAGTCCCGCCGCCTCCGGACCGTCGGGCGCGGCTGCCCCGCCGGCGGGCGGCTTCGGCGCCGGGCAGGCCGCGCAGGCCGCCGCCGCGGCGCGGAACGCCGCCGCACCGTCGGCTCCGGCCGTCCCCCAGCAGTCCGGCGGCTCCACTCCCGTGACCTCCGGTCCCGGTGGCGGACAGCCCTCCTGGGCGCAGCAGGTGCACCGGCTCGCGGGTGCCCCGGCCGAGGAGGGCCAGCCGGTCACGCCGTGGAAGCCGCCGGTCGACGACGTGTTCCAGGCCGCCGCGCGACGGCAGGCGGCGGCGCGGCCCGCGGGCCTCGGCAAGCGGCTCGCCGCACGGCTCGTGGACACCGTCGTCCTCGCCGGTGTGACCGCCGTGGCCGCAGTACCGCTGGGCACCAGGGCGATCGACCACGTCGACGAGAAGATCGACGCGGCCAAGCTGTCCGGTGAGAAGGTGACGGTCTGGCTGCTCGACGGCACGACCGGCAGCTGTCTCGGCATCGTCCTCGCCGTCCTGATCGTCTTCGGTGTCCTGTACGACGCGCTGCCCACCGCCAAGTGGGGCCGCACCCTGGGCAAGAAGCTGTTCGGCCTCCAGGTGCGCGACATCGAGGGCCACGAACCGCCGAGCTTCGGCCTGGCGCTGCGCCGCTGGCTGGTCTACAGCGTCCCGGGGATCCTGGTCGTCGGTGTGGTCGGGGTGCTGTGGTGCCTGTTCGACAAGCCGTGGCGCCAGTGCTGGCACGACAAGGCGGCCCACACCTTCGTGGCGTCCTCCTAGGGCCCGGCCCCGGGCCGGTCCCCCGGACGGCCGCTCGCCGGATGCGGCGGGGGAGGGTTCGCGGTCGACTCGGGCCATGAGCAGCGAACCGCCGCCCCCCGGGTCCGGCCAGCCACCGGACGACGATCCGTTCAAGAAGCAGCCCCCGCCCGCCGAGGGCGGCGGTTCGCCGTACGACAGCCCGGTGTCCCCGAGCGGCGGCTCGCAGCCTCCCGGCTGGGGCACCCCGCCCCCGGGCGAAGGCACTCCGCCGCCGGGCGGCCCCCCGCCTCCCGGCGGCGGCTCACCGTACGACACCCCCTACGGCAGCCAACCGCCCCCCTACGGCGGCGGGGAGCCCCCTCCGTACGGCGGGGGCGGCGGCGATCCCTACGGCCCCGGAGGCCCCTACGGCGGCGATCCGCTGGCCGGCATGCCCCCGCTCGCCGACAGCGGCAAGCGGGTGCTGGCGAGGATCATCGACATGATCCTGGTGGGCATCGTGGTGTGGCTGGTGTCGCTGGCCTTCGGCTTCCGCCAGTACACCGTGGACACGGACAAGATGCAGTTCGCCGATTCCTTCGGGAAGGAGGTGATCGCCGCCGTCCTCTACGTCGCCTGCGACACGATCATGATGAGCAGGACGGGCCAGACCCTCGGCAAGAAGCTGTTCAAGCTGCGGGTGGCCGACCTCGACAACGGCGCCACACCCTCCGTGCAGACCATGCTGATCCGATCGCTGGTCCTGTGGCTGCCGTTCGCGTTCTGCTGCGCGTGCATCTGGACGGCGATCGCCGGCGGCTGGAGCTTCTTCGACAAGCCCTACAAGCAGGGCCTGCACGACAAGGCGGCCAAGACGGTGGTGGTCAGCGCCGGTTGAGGCGGGGGAGCGAGAACGGATCGGCGGGCCCGTGATCCACGGGCCCGCCGTCGTGTCGTCAGGAGGCCGTCGGCTCCCGCACCGGGTCGACCCCGGCGGAGACGGGCTCCCGCTGCACGGGCACGCGCCGGGGCTCGGGCCGGGCGACCGGAGCCGCGGCCGGTGGCGCGGTCCTCGGCAACGGCACCGTCATGGCGACGAGCAGACCGAGAGCGAGCGCCGAGACGGTGATCAGTGCGATCCCCAGGCCCGAACTCGTCTGAGACAGCAACAGCATGGCGAGGGTGGAGAAGATCACGGTGCAGGAACCGTAGGCGAGCTGTGCGGCGGTCGGACGAGGCATGGCAATCGTGTCCTCGGATGGGGGTACTCCCCCCGTGCCTCTCGCGATGGGGGAGGGTGCGGATAAGAATCGGGGGTGAGACAACGGTGTCGGCTTGGCTTTCCGCCGACTTCCGACGCTCCGCCAATCGACTCTATTCGCCTGCATGCCCGAGTGGAACGACCGGTAAGCGTGACCTTACCCACGGTGCCGGTGCACAGGGGGCGCACGGAGTCATTACGTCCATCAAGTGGACATGTGGGCGCGCCTGGTGGGGTGTTTCGTGGGCGTTCGGATACCGAACGCCCGCTCCGTATAGTGTACTTGCCAGGTTCAAGTCAAGGTCTGTTTTTTCTGTGGCAACTCCGGTCGAATGTCGTCACTTGAATCGCGTATACGCGCGCGGACACTCCTGAGACCGGGACCCCCCTCCGCGCGAGCGGACGCGGGGGAGGACATCAAGTGACCAGCAGACCATGGACGTTCAGAGCAACCGCGGTGGGCGTCGCCCTCGCGGCGGCCACCGCCACGTTCTCGACGTTCGCCGTGGCCCAGGCCGACGACGCGCCGTCGGTGCGCGCGGACCGCCACGACCCGATGCCGGCCAAGAACACGGTCGACCACGACCTCGACGGGCCGCTCAGCAAGACGCAGGACGCGCAGCGCCAGGAGGCCTTGAACCAGGTCATATCCGGCGACGCCAAGGTGCAGAACCGCAACGGTTCGCAGGTCGTCCAGCTGAAGAGCAAGAAGGGCGACAGCAAGTACGTCGAGCTGGGTCGCGAGAAGACCGACAAGATCTTCACGATCCTGGTCGAGTTCGGCGACAAGACGGACCCGAAGTACGGTGGCGGCGCCGGACCGCTGCACAACAAGATCGCCGCGCCGGACCGCAAGAAGGACAACAGCACGGCCTGGCAGGCGGACTACAACCAGAAGCACTTCCAGGACCTCTACTTCGGCACCGGCAAGAACACCGAGTCGATGAAGAAGTTCTACGAGAAGCAGTCCTCGGGCCGCTACTCGGTCGAGGGCGAGGTCGCGGACTGGGTCAAGGTCCCCTACAACGAGGCCCGTTACGGCAACAACGCCTGCGGCTCCACCAACTGCCCGAGCGTGTGGAACGTCGTCAGCGACGGCGTCACCGCCTGGGTCGCCCAGCAGAAGGCGGCCGGCAAGTCCGACGCGGCCGTCAAGGCGGACCTCGCGCGGTTCGACCAGTGGGACCGCTACGACTACGACGGCGACGGCAACTTCAACGAGCCCGACGGCTACATCGACCACTTCCAGATCGTGCACGCCGGCGAGGACGAGTCCGCGGGCGGCGGCGTCGAGGGCACCGACGCGATCTGGGCGCACCGCTGGTACGCCTTCGGCACCGACGCCGGCGCCACCGGCCCCGCGAACAACAAGCTGGGCGGCGCGCAGATCGGCTCCAGCGGCATCTGGGTCGGCGACTACACCATCCAGCCGGAGAACGGCGGACTCGGCGTCTTCGCCCACGAGTACGGCCACGACCTCGGTCTGCCGGACCACTACGACACCGCCGGCGGCGACAACTCCACCGGTTTCTGGACCCTGATGTCCTCCGGTTCGTGGCTCGGCACCGGCAAGGAGTCCATCGGCGACCTGCCGGGCGACTTCAACGCCTGGGACAAGCTGCAGCTGGGCTGGCTGAACTACGACACGGCCAAGGCCGGCAAGCAGTCCACGCACAAGCTGGGCGTCGCCGAGTACAACACCTGGAACAAGCAGGCGCTTGTCGTCTCGCTGCCCGACAAGGCCGTCACGACCACGGTCGTGAACCCCGCGCAGGGCTCGACCCAGTGGTGGAGCGGCAGCGGCGACAACCTCAAGAACACGCTGACCCGCTCCGTGGACCTCACGGGCAAGTCGGCGGCGAAGCTGACCCTCGACGGCTGGTACGACATCGAGGCGAACTACGACTACCTCTACACCGAGGTGTCGACCGACGGCGGCGCCAACTGGACCGCTCTCGACGGCACGGTGGACGGCGCCGCCATTCCGCGCGACGGCAGTGACAAGCCCGCCCTGACCGGCACGGTCGACAGCTACAAGAAGCTGTCGTACTCGCTCGACGCCTACGCCGGCAAGAAGATCGACCTCCGCTTCCGCTACCAGACCGACGGCGGCGTGGCGCAGAAGGGCTTCGCGGCCGACGAGATCTCCGTGACCGCGGACGGTTCGCCGCTCTTCTCGGACAACGCCGAGTCGGCGGACGCCGCCTGGACCGCGGCGGGCTTCTCCCGCATCGGCGCCTCGTTCACCAAGGACTACGCGCAGTACTACCTCGCGGAGAACCGCCAGTACGTCTCGTACGACAAGACCCTCAAGGTCGGCCCGTACAACTTCGGCTTCTCGACGACCCGTCCGGACTGGGTGGAGCACTACCCGTACCAGAACGGCCTGTTGATCTGGAAGTGGGACACCTCGCAGGCGGACAACAACACCAGCCAGCACCCCGGTGTCGGCCTCGCGCTGCCCGTCGACTCGCACCCGAAGGCCCTGTGGTGGGACAACGGGACGCTGATGCGCAACCGCATCCAGGCCTACGACTCGACGTTCAGCCTGTACCGCACGGACGGCATCACGCTGCACAGCGCGGACGTCGCGACGAAGATCCCGTCGTCGAAGGGTGTGTCGGTCTTCAACGACCACACCAGCGACTACTACGACAACCGGAACCCCACCGGCGGTGTCAAGATCACTGACACCAACACCAAGATCACGATCGTCAAGGAGGCCAAGGACGGCTCGACGATCTCGCTCCGGGTGGACCCTGCGGTGAAGTAAACCGCGTTTACGCAGGTCAGAACGCGATTGGCGGCAACCCCCTGGCGGGTTGCCGCCGATCGTGTTTAGGTGCGTGCTGTGGTTTTCTTATTGACACCGGTGCGCACGGGGGTGTGACTGCATGGCCGCAGGAGGTTTCTGCAAGCTGCCGAACGGCAGCGTGGTGGTGGCGCTGAACCTGCCCAGTCCGGCGGGCTCGGCGGGCGGCTGCGTGCGCGTCCTGGTGCTCGCCCAGAACCGGGCCCGCGCCCTGACCCGGCTGCGGAACCTGGGGCTGCGGGCGGTCTACCTCCGCGGCAACGCGGCCCCGCCCACTCCGGACGAGGTCACCGCCGTCCTGCACCATCCGGACGGCCTCATATGGCGGACCGCCCCCGACAACGGCGTCGAGCTCTCTCAGGAGCTGTGGCATCCCATCAGGGCCCTGCTCAGACGTCCGACACCCCAGTTGTGACCGTCCGCGATCGCGCACGACCATCCGTGAGCGGCCGTGAGCGGCCGGCCGCGGGCCGGTGCCGCGGGCGCGCGAGCGGCACGCCCGGACGACGCGGGCCGGACGACGTGGCCGGACGACGCGGTCGCGCGCCTAGACGACGGGCTTGCCGGTGAGCTCCACACCCGCGGCGCGCAGCTCCTCCAGCGCCCGCTCGGTGGTCTCCTCGGACACCCCGGCCGTGAGGGCGAGCAGCACCTGCGTGCGGAAGCCCGCGCGGGCGGCGTCCAGCGCGGTCGCCCGTACGCAGTGGTCGGTCGCGATGCCCACCACGTCGACCTCGTCGATCTCGCGGGCCCGCAGCCAGTCGGCCAGCGGGACGCCGTTCTCGTCGGCGCCCTCGAAACCGCTGTAGGCCGCCGCGTACGCGCCCTTGTCGAAGACGGCGTCGATCGCGCCGGAGGCGACGGCGGGGGCGAAGTTCGGGTGGAATCCCACGCCCTCCGTGCCGGCCACGCAGTGCGCGGGCCAGGAGTGCACGTAGTCGGGGTTGTCGGCGAAGTGGCCGCCGGGGGCGACATGGAGGTCACGGGTGGCGACGACATGCCGGTAGCCGGCGGGCGCCTGCCCGATCAGCTCCGTGATGGCGGCGGCCACGTCGGCGCCCCCGGCCACCGCGAGGCTGCCCCCCTCGCAGAAGTCGTTCTGCACGTCTACGACGATCAAGGCGCGGCGCATGGTCGGTGTCCTTCGACGGTGGGATGCGACGGGAGGGTGCGGGCCCGGCCGTTGAACTACCGAGCCTAGAGACTTCGGGTGCGGTACGGGAGAGGGCAAACGGTTTCCGCGCGGTGCGCAGGCATGCTGCCGTTGCATTCCCGCTCACCGGAGGTTCATGCGCCGGGCCCCTCCCGCCGTATCCGGCTCCCGGTGTCTCAGAGGTACTCCGTGGGGAGGACCGGCTCGCCGCGCGAGAGCTGGGTCGCCGACAGCGGGAGGTCGGCGCGGGCGGCGGAGTGCCGGTCGCGTACGACGTCCAGGGGCTCGCGGGCGAGGACCTGGCCGCCCTTGACCAGCTCGACCAGGAGCAGTCGGTCGGCCAGCTCGTCGGGCACCGGCCCGGTGCCGATCACCTCGGCCTCCGCGGCCCCGCGGTCGTCGAGGCGCCGCGCGGCCCACTTGCGGCCGCCGATGGACGTCTTCCCGCCCCTCGACCGCTTGGCGACCGGCTCCAGCGGGGCCCTCGGGTCCGTCGACCCGGCGCGGGCGACCAGCTTGTAGACCATCGAGCAGGTGGGGTGGCCGGACCCCGTGACCAGCTGGGTGCCGACGCCGTACGCGTCCACCGGCGCCGCCGCCAGCGAGGCGATCGCGTACTCGTCCAGGTCCGAGGTCACGACGATCTTCGTCGTGGTCGCGCCCAGCTCGTCCAGCTGCTGCCGCACCCGGTGCGCGACGAGCAGCAGGTCGCCGGAGTCGATGCGCACGGCGCCGAGGTCGGTCCCTGCGACCTCCACGGCCGTGCGGACCGCTTCGGCGACGTCATAGGTGTCCACGAGCAGGGTCGTGCCCCGGCCGAGCGAGTCCACCTGCGCCTGGAAGGCGTCGCGCTCCCGGTCGTGCAGCAGGGTGAAGGCGTGCGCGGACGTGCCCACCGTGGGGATCCCGTAGCGGAACCCGGCGGCCAGGTCGGAGGTGGTCGCGAAGCCGCCGATGTACGCGGCCCGCGAGGCGGCCACGGCGGCGAGCTCGTGGGTGCGCCGGGCGCCCATCTCGATCAGCGGCCGGTCACCGGCGGCGGAGGTCATCCGGGAGGCGGCCGCGGCGATCGCCGAGTCGTGGTTGAGGATCGAGAGGATCACCGTCTCCAGGAGCACGCACTCCGCGAAGGAGCCCTCGACGCGCAGGATCGGCGAGCCCGGGAAGTACACCTCGCCCTCGGGGTAGCCCCAGATGTCCCCGCTGAAGCGGTAGGAGGCGAGCCACTCCAGGGTCGGCTCGTCGACGATCCCGCGCTCGCGCAGGAAGCCGAGGACGTTCTCGTCGAAGCGGAAGTTCTCGACGGCGTCGAGGACGCGTCCGGTGCCCGCCACCACTCCGTACCGGCGCCCTTCGGGCAGCCGGCGCGTGAAGACCTCGAAGACCGAGCGGCGCTCGGCGGTCCCCGCCGCGAGCGCGGCCCGCAGCATCGTCAGCTCGTACTGGTCCGTGAAGAGCGCTGTCGAGGGGACATCCACCGGCAGCCCGAGGTCCGCTGTGTTCATGGACGGGATCGTACCCCCATTTCGTCACTCTGACGATTTAGGGCCCCCGTTTAGAGGGGCCCATTTGTGCGGGCCCCCCTCTCTGGTGGCAGCATGGGCGATGTGACGGCTCCCGCACCCCTAGAGATCGAAAAGACCGAATCGGCCGAGGAGGTCTTCGCCGTACCCGAGCCGGACGTCCCCTGGGTCACGATCGTCCACAACGACCCGGTCAACCTGATGAGCTATGTGACGTATGTCTTCCAGGCGTACTTCGGCTACAGCAAGGACAAGGCCACCAAGCTCATGCTCGACGTCCATCACAAGGGCCGGGCCGTCGTCTCCAGCGGCACGCGCGAGGAGATGGAACGCGACGTTCAGGCCATGCACGGCTACGGTCTGTGGGCCACCCTTCAGCAGGACCGGAAGTAGCGAACTCACTCCATGCCTGGACACTTCGAACCGCTCCCCGGCGGCGGCGCGGCCGTCGCGCTCGACGAGGTCGAGATCTCCATCATCCGCTCCCTCGCCGTACAGCTCCTGGAGCTCATCGGTCCGGGCCCCGCGGAGAGCGCCCCCGACGACCCGCTCGCCGAGCTGTTCGCGGAGGGCCCCAGTGAGCCGCCCAGCGACCCCGTGCTGCAGCGCCTGTTCCCCGACGCGTACAGCGGCCCCGGCGTCGAGGCGGCCACGCCCGAGGAGGCCGAGGAGCAGCGCGCCCACTCCGCGGAGTTCCGCCGCTTCACCGAGAACGACCTGCGCGCGGCCAAGCGGGAGAACGCCCTCGCGGTGATCCGCTCCCTGGACGCGCTCACCCCCGGCGGGGACGGCGCCGCCGTCCTCGAGCTGTCCCCCGACGAGTCCCAGTCGTGGCTGCGCGCCCTGAACGATCTGCGCCTCGCGATCGGCTCCCGGCTCGACGTCACCGACGAGGACGACACCGACCACCTCTACCGGCTCCCGGACGAGGACCCGCGCAAGCCGATGGTGATGGCCTACCTCTGGCTGGGCGGCCTCCAGGAGACCCTCGTGACCACCCTTATGCCCTGACCTGTCAGGACAAATCACCCCCTGATGTTCGCTCAACGGACGCTCAAATCCGAATAACGATCGCGTCACCACTCCGGCCCGCAATGCGGGCCGGAGTCCTTCTTTGTCCGGTTCTTCCTGTGGCGTGCCGCACACCGGCCGCCGCCGATCACTGTTGCCGCCGTGATAAATCTTCACGACCGCCCGGCGGACACCACCCATGTCCCGCCGGGTGCGCCACCGAGCCGGCGGATCGCCGGCCAGGCACAAAGCTCCACCATCCGGGGGGATCGGGACCCGATCCGAAGCCAAGGGACTGGCTCGGGTCGGCATGGAGAAAGGCGCACCAACATGACCTCATCGCAGGTCGACAAGCAGTACGACGGCAGTGAGGCCGTGGGCGGCGACACCCCCGAAGAGGGGTACGAGCGCGGGCTCGGCAGCCGTCAGGTCCAGATGATCGCGATCGGCGGCGCCATCGGCGTCGGTCTGTTCCTGGGAGCCGGGGCGAACATCGCCAAGGCCGGACCCAGCCTCATCCTGATGTACGCCCTCGCCGGCGTCATCATCTTCTTCATCATGCGGGCGCTCGGCGAGCTCCTGCTCTACCGCCCGGTGTCGGGCTCCTTCGCGGAGTACTCCCGCGAGTTCCTCGGCCCGTTCTTCGGCTACTTCACCGGCTGGACGTACTGGCTGATGTGGGTGGTGACCGGCATGGCCGAGCTGACGGCCGCCGCGATCTACGTCCACTACTGGTTCCCGTCCGTCCCGCAATGGGTGACGGCCCTGGTCTTCCTGGTCGTCCTGTTCGTGGCCAACCTGATCTCGGTGAAGCTGTTCGGCGAGATCGAGTTCTGGTTCTCGATGGTCAAGGTCACCGCGCTCATCGGCATGATCGTGATCGGCCTCGGCGTGCTCACCTTCGGCTTCAGCGCCGCCGGTGACACCGCGACGGTCTCCAACCTCTGGCAGTTCGACGGCTTCTTCCCCAAGGGCATCGGCTCCTCCCTGATGACCCTCCAGGGCGTCATGTTCGCCTACCTCGCCGTCGAGCTCGTCGGCGTCACCGCGGGCGAGTCCGAGAACCCCGAGAAGACCCTCCCGAAGGCCATCAACACCCTGCCCTGGCGCATCGCCCTCTTCTACGTCGGTGCCCTCACCGTCATCCTCTGCGTCGTGAAGTGGACCGAGTTCGCGGAGGGCGTCAGCCCCTTCGTGAAGGCGTTCGCGATGATCGGCATCCCGGCCGGCGCCGGCATCGTCAACTTCGTGGTGCTCACCGCGGCCCTGTCCTCCTGCAACTCGGGCATGTACTCCACGGGCCGCATGCTGCGCACCCTCGCGGACAACGGCGAGGCCCCGAAGGTCTTCAACAAGCTCTCCTCGACGAAGACCCCGGCGATCGGCATCACCGTCTCGATGCTCTTCATGGGCATCGGCGTGGTCCTGAACTACATCGTCCCGGAGAAGGCCTTCGGCTACGTCACCTCCGTCGCCACCGCGGCCGGCATCTGGACCTGGCTGATGATCCTGATCAGCCACATCCTGTACCGCCGCGCGGTCGACGCCGGACGCCTGCCCGCGTCCTCCTTCCCCGCCCCGGGCGGTGCGAAGTGCAGCTGGATCGCGGTCGTGTTCCTGCTCTTCGTCACCGGACTGATCGCGTACGACGCCGACTCCCGCGTCTGCCTCTACGTGATGGCCGGCTGGGCCATCGCCCTCGGTATCGGCTGGGCGGTCCTCAAGGCACGGAACCCGCAGGTCGCCGAGCGCCGCGAGCCGGAGCTCGAGAAGGTCGGCTGAGCCGCGCCCTCCAGGCCCTGAGGGCCGCGCGGGCGGACCCGGCAGGGCCCCGCGGCCAGGCCCTCCAGGCCTGAACGCTCACCATGTGGGCCGTCCCGTACCACCCTTCGGTACGGGGCGGCCCTTCTGCTTATCCTGACCAGCATGCTGACCATCACCCAGGCCCTCGTCGACCAGATCGTCGCGCACGCGCGGCAGGACCACCCGGACGAGGCGTGCGGCGTCGTCGCCGGCCCGGCGGGCACCGGCCGCCCCGAGCGGTTCATCCCGATGCTCAACGCCGCCCGCTCGCCCACCTTCTACGAGTTCGACTCCGGCGACCTGCTGAAGCTCTACCGCGAGATGGACGACCGCGACGAGGAGCCGGTCGTCATCTACCACTCGCACACGGCCACCGAGGCCTACCCGTCCCGCACGGACATCTCGTACGCGAACGAGCCCGGAGCCCACTACGTGCTCGTCTCGACCGCCGACGCGGACGACGCCGGACCCTTCCAGTTCCGCTCCTACCGGATCGTGGAGGGCGAGGTGACGGAGGAGGAGGTCACCGTCGTGGAGTCCTACTGATCTCACCTGGCGGCCGAAAAGCGTCCGGAATATGAGATCACATTCCGGGACCCGGACCGGGAATCGATACGATGAGCCCATGGTTTCCCCTGACGTGAGCGACAAGACGCCGGGCATGCTGCTCGTGGCGCGGCTGCACGTCGACCTGTGCAGGCTGCAGAGCGCCATCTGTACGCGCTGACCTGCCGCCGTACGGCCGTGAGCCGCGGCTCCGCACGCCACGTGCCCCTTGCTTCGCCCCCGTAGCGCGCCTTCCCCCGAGCTCCCGGCCCCGCCGGAGCAGGGGGCGCACCGACCCTGACTACTTCCGACAGGAGCCCGCAACCATGGCCATCGAGGTCCGCATCCCCACCATCCTCCGCACCTACACCGACGGCCAGAAGGCCGTCGAGGGGACCGGGGACACCCTCGCCGAGCTGTTCGCCGACCTCGAGACCCGGCACACGGGCATCCAGGCCCGCATCGTCGACGAGGGCAAGCTGCGCCGCTTCGTCAACGTCTACCTGAACGACGAAGACGTCCGCTTCCTCGACAGCATCAACACCAAGCTGTCCGACGGCGACACCGTGACGATCCTGCCGGCCGTCGCCGGCGGCATGGCCTGATAGGCCGCTGATCCCACATGCGCTACGACTCCCCGCTCGCCGCGGTGGGCAACACCCCTCTGGTGCGCCTGCCGCGGCTGTCGCCGTCCGCGGACGTCCGGATCTGGGCCAAGCTGGAGGACCGCAACCCGACCGGCTCGGTCAAGGACCGCCCCGCCCTGCACATGATCGAACAGGCGGAGAAGGACGGCCGGTTGACTCCCGGCTGCACGATCCTGGAGCCGACGAGCGGCAACACCGGCATCTCGCTGGCCATGGCGGCCAAGCTCAAGGGCTACCGCATGGTGTGCGTCATGCCCGAGAACACCTCCCAGGAGCGCCGTGACCTGCTCGGCATGTGGGGCGCGGAGATCGTCTCCAGCCCGGCCGCCGGGGGCTCCAACACCGCCGTCCGCGTCGCCAAGGAACTGTCGGCCGAACACCCCGACTGGGTGATGCTCTACCAGTACGGCAACCCGGACAACGCCGGGGCGCACTACGCGACGACCGGTCCGGAGATCCTCGCTGACCTCCCCTCCATCACGCACTTCGTGGCGGGCCTCGGCACCACCGGCACCCTCATGGGCGTCGGGCGCTACCTGCGCGAGCACAAGCCCGACGTCAGGATCGTCGCCGCGGAACCCCGCTACGACGACCTGGTCTACGGCCTGCGCAACCTCGACGAGGGCTTCGTGCCCGAGCTGTACGACGCTTCGGTCCTCACGAGCCGCTTCTCGGTCGGCTCGGCGGACGCGGTCACCCGCACCCGGGAACTGCTCCAGCAGGAGGGCATCTTCGCGGGCGTCTCCACCGGCGCGGCACTGCACGCCGCGATCGGCGTCGGCAACAAGGCGCTGAAGGCGGGCGAGTCCGCCGACATCGTCTTCGTCGTGGCCGACGGCGGCTGGAAGTACCTCTCCACCGGCGTCTACACGGCGGCCACCACGGAGGAAGCGATCGAGACGCTCCAGGGCCAGCTCTGGGCGTGACGCGCCCACCGGACGGGTCCACGGACCCGTCCGGTCCGCCCACGCGGGCGAGCGCCTGGCCCTTCGGTCCGCCCACCCGCGCGACTGCCGGCCGGCCCGGTCCGCCGACAGGGGGAGGAGCGCCCGCCGCCGTCTCGGGACAGCCCCGTCGGGACGGCCCCGGCCCTGACACCGGGCACTCGCTGCCCGGCTCGCCGTGCGCGGGCAACCATTGCATCGGCCGGCCGCACGCGGGCGACCACTGTCTCGGCCCGCGGTGCGCGTGCAATCACCCGCCTCGGTTCGGCGAGCGTGGGCACCCACCGCCTCGGTTTGCGGTGCGCGGGCGACCGCTGACGCGGCCTGCGGTGCGCGGGCAATCACCGTCTCGGTTCTGCGCGCGGGGCGGCCACCGCCCCGGGGCGCCGTGACCGCCTGCCCGCCGGATGCCCCGCGCCGGGGCCCGCCGCGTGCGGGCGGCCGCCGGGTCAGCCCGCCAGGTAGCGCACCTGGTCCCACAGCACGGGATCCATGACGCCCACCTTCCGGCGGAAGTCCCACACCGGCACGTCCCGCAGCTCGTCCGTCTCCAGGAAGCTCGGCCGTCCATGGGCGTCGCCCACGGCACCCGGCGGCAGCGGGATCACTCCGGCCCGCTCGTCGTGGTACCTGCTGGTGATCTTCGCGACGACCGCCCGGTCCCCGCGTACGACGAGCACCAGGCACGGCCGGTCCTTCGCCCCCGGGGTGTCCTCGAAGGGGACGTTCGCCCACCAGATCTCCGCCGGCCGGGGCCGCGGCGCTCCGCGCTTGCGGCCCGAGGGGCGCCCGGGCGGGCGCGTTCGCGCGGCCGGCCGGCGCCCGCGGCGCCCCCAGCCGTCCACCAGCGTCGCGACCAGCGCGAGCAGCACCACGGCCGCGAGCGCGAGCCACCAGGACGTGTCCATAGCAACGAAGGTACCGGCGCGCATCCCAGCGCGCTCCCCGCCGCGAACACATGGCGTCGCACGCTCGTCCCGACGTCCACCGAAACGGTGACACCACAGGTGAGTTCGCCCACAACGGCCCCTGGCGGAGGAGCGACCGGCCCTTTTGCGCCTTACGCTCGACGGACCGCACGACCCCCGTTCCCGTACCCGCTCCGAGTATCTGCATATCGCATCTACTCTCTGCACTTCCTGCCAGCGCGGAGGTTCCAGCTCTTATGAAGCTCACCGTCGTCGGCTGCTCGGGGTCGTTCCCGTCCGCGGAATCGGCCTGTTCGAGCTACCTCGTCGAGGCCGACGGCTTCAGGCTGCTTCTCGACATGGGCAATGGTGCCCTCGGCGAGCTGCAGCGCCACTGCGGTCTCTACGACCTCGACGCGATCTTCCTCAGCCATCTGCACGCCGACCACTGCATCGACATGTGCGCGTACTTCGTCGCACGCTACTACCGCCACGACGGCGGTCGCTGCGAGCCCATCCCGGTCTACGGCCCCGAGGGCACCGAGCAGCGGCTCACCACGGCCTACGCCGACACGCCGTCCGCCTCCTCGATGAGCGAGGTCTTCGACTTCCACACGGTCAAGCCGGGCACGTTCGACGTCGGCCCGTTCACCGTGCACACCGAGCGGGTCCGCCACCCCGTGGAGGCCTACGGCATCCGCGTGGAGCACGGCGGAAAGTCACTGACGTACTCCGGGGACACCGGGGTGACCGAGGCGCTGGACGAACTGGCCCGCGACACGGACCTGTTCCTGTGCGAGGCCGCGTTCACCCACGGCAAGGAGGACATCCCCGACCTCCACCTCAACGGCCGTGAGGCGGGCGAGACCGCGACCCGCGCCGGCGCCCGCCGCCTCGTGCTCACGCACATCCCGCCGTGGACGGACCCGCGGACCAACCTCGCGGACGCCCGCGCCGTCTACGCGGGCCCGGTGGACCTGGCGGCGCCCCGGGTGTCGTACGAGATCTAGCGCCGGACGCGGCCGCCCGCGGCCCGCACGCACGACAAGGCCCCCGGAACCGACCGGTTCCGGGGGCCTCCTCGTGCGTGGGCGGTGCCGTTACTTGGCCTCGGCCTTCTGGAGCTCCGCGAGCTCCTCGTCGGACTCGCGGCCCGGCGTCGGCAGGTTGAACTTGGTGATCGCGAAGCGGAAGACGACGTAGTAGACCGCGGCGAAGCACAGGCCCACCAGGACCAGGCCCCACGGGTTGGTCGCGATGCCGAGGTTCAGGCCGAAGTCGACCGCGCCGGCCGAGAAGCCGAAGCCGTCCTTCATGCCGAGCGCCCAGGTCAGCGCCATCGAGACACCGGTGAGGACCGCGTGGATCGCGTACAGGACCGGCGCGATGAACATGAACGTGAACTCGATGGGCTCGGTGACACCCGTGACGAAGGAGGTCAGGGCGAGCGAGAACATCATGCCGCCGACGACCTTGCGGCGCTCGGGACGGGCGCAGTGCACGATCGCGAGGCAGGCGGCCGGGAGCGCGAACATCATGATCGGGAAGAAGCCGGTCATGAACTGTCCGGCGGTCGGGTCACCGGCCAGGAAGCGCCCGATGTCACCGCTCTTGCCGTGGTACTCGCCCGCCTGGAACCACGGGAACGAGTTCAGCAGGTGGTGCATGCCGATCGGGATGAGCGCGCGGTTGGCGACACCGAAGATGCCCGCGCCGACGGCGCCCGAACCGACCAGCCACTCACCGAAGTTGTGCAGCCCCGTGCCGAGGACCGGCCAGATGTAGCCGAAGACGACGCCGATGAGCAGGCCCGCGAACGCGGAGAGGATCGGCACCAGTCGGCGGCCGCCGAAGAAGCCCGCCCAGTCGGGCAGCTTCGTGCGGTAGAAGCGCTGGTAGAGCAGGGCGACGACGATGCCCATCACCACGCCGCCGAGGACCTTGGCGTCCACCGGTGCGTCGACCATGACCACCTTGCCGTCGACGGCCGTGGCCACCTTCGGCAGGTTCTTGTCGGAGAACGTCGCCAGTACGTTCTTGAAGACCAGGTAGCCGACCACGGCCGCGAGCGCCGTCGAACCGTCCGACTTCTTCGCGAAGCCGATCGCGATGCCCACGGCGAACAGCAGCGCCATGTTGTCGAGGATCGCGTTGCCACCGGCCGTCATGAACCCGGCGATCTTGGTGAGGAACGTGGGGAACGATTCGCGTCCCAGCATGTCGGGGTTGCCGAGGCGCACCAGCAGCGCGGCGGCGGGCAGGGTGGCGACCGGCAGCATCAGGCTTCGGCCGATGCGCTGCAGAACAGCCATCGCGCCGGCGCCCTTCTTCTTCTCGGCCGCGGGAGCGGCGCTGGCCGTGGACACAGGTTCCTCCAGTGAACATGGCGCCGCCCGGGGACAAGGGGTGGGGACGGCGTGGTCTACACCACTCAGTGGTGTAGACCTGTTGTAGCACGGTGAAGGCTGGATAAGGAACCCGCGGATTTTGTGGGCTCGGCCATAGTCGGAACAAGTGGCCGCAAGGGATTGCAGACGTGACGAAGGGCCCCCGGACCGCACGGTCCGAAGGCCCCTGAGGGGTACGGGACAGACCTTACTTATGGCTTGGTCGTGTCCACCACCTCGTCCTCCGGCTCCCGCCCCGGAGTCCTGAGGTCGAACCTGGTGATCGCGAAGCGGAAGATCGCGTAATACACGACCGCGAAGCACAGCCCGATCGGGATGATCAGCCACGGCTTGGTCGCCAGATGCCAGTTGAGGGCGTAGTCGATCAGACCCGCCGAGAAACTGAATCCGTCGTGCACCCCGAGCCCCCACGTCACCGCCATCGACACACCGGTCAGGACCGCGTGGATCACATAGAGCAGCGGAGCGATGAACAAGAAGGAGTACTCGATCGGCTCGGTGATGCCCGTGACGAACGACGTCAGCGCGACGGAGAGCATCATCCCGCCGATCTCCTTGCGGCGATGCGGCTTCGCGCAGTGGGCCATGGCCAGCGCCGCGGCCGGCAGCGCGAACATCATGATCGGGAAGAACCCCGAGGTGAACTGGCCCGCGTCCGGGTCACCGTGCAGGAACATGTTGATGTCGCCGTGCACCACCTCCCCGCTCGGCGTGGTGAAGCTGCCGAACTGGAACCAGATGGGCACGTTCAGGAACTGGTGCAGACCGATCACGAGCAGCGCCCGGTTCGCCACGCCGAACACACCCGCGCCCCACGCGCCCAGACTCACCAGCCAGTCGCTGAAACTCTCCAGGCCGTCGCCGATCGGCGGCCAGACCCACAGACACAGCCCGGCGAACACGATGGCCACGAACGACATGATGATCGGCACCAGTCGGCGCCCGTTGAAGAAACCGAGCCAGTCCACCAGCTTGGTGCGGTGGTACCGCTGCCAGAAGTACGCGGTCATCAGCCCCATGATGATCCCGCCGAAGACCCCGGGATTCTGGTACGTGAACGCCGTCACGGAGAAGTCGGGCGCCTGGCAGCCGATGTCCTGGATGACCTTCGCCTGCTGAGCGCACTTCTCCGGGAACTCGTGCAGCACGCCCAGATACACCAGGAACCCCGCGACCGCGGCGAGCGCGGTGGAACCGTCCGCCTTCTTCGCCATGCCGATGGCCACCCCGACGCAGAACAGCAGCGGCAGCCCCAGCTCGCCGTCCAGCAGAGCGCCGCCCGCACCCTTCATCACCTTCGAGACGCCGTCCCAGCCGAGCCCGTCGGCGCCGAACACGTCCGGCTGGCCCAGCCGGGTCAGGATGCCCGCCGCCGGCAGCACCGCGATGGGGAGCTGAAGACTGCGCCCCATCTTCTGCATCCCCTGGAACAGACCGTTCCAGCGGTCGCGCGCGGTGGGAGCGGTGCTGTCGGCGGTCATGGGCGTCCTCCGGGCGGGGCCGGGTTTGGCGCCCGCCCGTCCACTGGTGTAGACCAGTTGATGACCGGTCGCCCTGTCGTGACCGCCATCATTCGGCACGAACGACATGACCGCTCGCAAAGATGGGCCAATTGTGGGTTACTGCGACAAAGCGGTTCGGATCAGGGAGTAGGACATGGCCAGCAAGGCTGAGAAGATCGTCGCCGGACTCGGCGGCATCGACAACATCGAAGAGGTCGAAGGCTGCATCACCCGCCTGCGCACCGAGGTCAACGACCCCTCGCTGGTCGACGAAGCCGCCCTGAAGGCCGCCGGCGCCCACGGCGTCGTCAAGATGGGCACCGCGATCCAGGTCGTCATCGGCACCGACGCCGACCCCATCGCCGGAGAGATCGAAGACATGATGTGAGCCACCCCGCTCACCCCCGAGGGGCTGCATCCATCACCGGACGCAGCCCCTCACCCGTATACGACTAGGCTCGTCGCCATGTCTCGCATCGACGGCCGCACCCCCGAACAACTGCGCCCCATCACCATCCAGCGCGGCTGGAGCAAGCACGCGGAAGGCTCCGTGCTCGTCTCCTTCGGCGACACCAAAGTCTTCTGCACCGCCTCCGTCACCGAAGGCGTCCCGCGCTGGCGCAAAGGCAGCGGCGAAGGCTGGGTCACCGCCGAATACTCCATGCTCCCGCGCGCCACCAACACCCGCGGCGACCGGGAATCCGTACGCGGCAAGATCGGCGGCCGCACCCACGAGATCAGCCGCCTCATCGGCCGCTCCCTGCGCGCCGTCATCGACTACAAAGCCCTCGGCGAGAACACCATCGTCCTCGACTGCGACGTCCTCCAGGCCGACGGCGGCACCCGCACCGCCGCCATCACCGGCGCCTACGTCGCCCTCGCCGACGCCGTCACCTGGGCCCAGGGCAAGAAACTCGTCAAGGCCGGCCGCAAACCCCTCACCGGCACCGTCAGCGCCGTCTCCGTCGGCATCGTCGACGGCATCCCCCTCCTCGACCTCTGCTACGAAGAAGACGTCAAGGCCGACACCGACATGAACGTCGTCTGCACCGGCGACGGCCGCTTCGTCGAAGTCCAGGGAACCGCCGAAGCCGAACCCTTCGACCGCAAGGAACTCAACGCCCTCCTCGACCTCGCCGTCGCCGGCTGCGACGAACTCGCCGCCATCCAACGCGCCGCACTCGAAACGACCCTCGAGGCAACCGGACGATAACCCTTCGCGTTCTAAGAGGTACGGGCGTACGGTCCAGCCGAGCGCCCACCGACCGCACCGCGGGCCGAGCCGACCCACCACCGGCCGGACCGGCCCGCGACGGCCGGGGACCACATCACGCCCACGGGGAGGGACCGTTCCATGGCCGCGCGCCATCGCCGCCGCACCGCCACCATCGCCGTCGTCGCCGCACTCGTCGCCCTGCCGACGACCATCGGATGCGACGCGGTCGACAAGGCCCTGGACTGCGTCCAGACCGCCGACTCCATAGCCGACAGCGTCACCGACCTCCAACAGGCCGTCGAGAACGCGGCGAACGACCCCACGCAGACCGACGCGTCCCTCAACTCCATCGAGAACAACCTCGACAAGATCGGCGACAAGACCGACAACGCCGACGTCAACAAAGCCGTCGACGACCTCGAAAAAGCCGTCGGCAACGTCCGCACCGCCATCAAGAACGGCGACAACACCCCCGACGTCAGCCCCGTCACCGACGCCGCCGGCGAACTCACCAAGGTCTGCACGCCGTAACACCCGCCCGCCCCTCGCGCCGGGCCGCCCGCCACACCCGCACCCCACACCGCCGGCCGGCCCGACGCGAAGGCCACGGGCTCCGGTCCGTCCACCGGTACCGGAGATGCCGTCCACCGGTACCGGAGATGCCGTCCACCGGTACCGGAGATGCCGCCCACCGGTACCGGAGATACTGACACCCATGACCCGCCTGATCCTCGCCACCCGCAACGCCGGAAAGATCACCGAACTCCGGGCGATCCTCGCCGACGCAGGCCTGCCCCACGAACTCGTCGGCGCGGACGCCTACCCCGACATCCCCGACGTCAAGGAAACCGGCGTCACTTTCGCCGAGAACGCCCTGCTCAAGGCCCACGCCCTCGCCCAGGCCACCGGCCTGCCCGCCGTGGCCGACGACTCGGGCCTGTGCGTCGACGTCCTCAACGGCGCACCCGGCATCTTCTCCGCCCGCTGGGCAGGCCGCCACGGCGACGACCAGGCCAACCTCGACCTGCTGCTGGCCCAGCTCTCCGACATCGACGCACCCCACCGCGCCGCCCACTTCGCCTGCGCGGCCGCCCTCGCCCTGCCCGACGGCACCGAACGCGTCGTCGAGGGACAACTTCGCGGCACCCTCCGCCACACCCCCGCCGGCACCAACGGCTTCGGCTACGACCCGATCCTCCAGCCGGACGGCGAGACCCGCACCTGCGCCGAACTCTCCCCCGCCGAGAAGAACGCCATCAGCCACCGCGGCAAGGCGTTCCGGGCACTGGTACCGGTGGTGGGGGAATTGCTGGGCTGAGCATGCGAAAGGGCCGCCGGGTCCGGCGGCCCTCTCCTGCGTGCGGCCGATGGGATTCGAACCCACATGGGCAAACGCCCAGAGGCACCTAAAACCTCCGCTTATACCATTCAGCAACGGCCGCTCAAAACGGTCATCACGCCCGACCGGCGGCACTCAGTGTACGAGGGCCGCGGCTCACCTGGCGAGAGGGACCACCCCCGCCTTCTGCCGGCACCACGTCGCCGTCAGCGAATGGCAGTTGGGGCACAGATACCGCAGGTTCTCCCGGCGATTGTCGCGCCAGTCCCCATTGATGTGGTCGATCTGCAAGGTGATCGGACGGCCTCGCCATTCGCCGGTGTTGCCGCATTCCGCGCACGCGTACGGCTCCCCGACCTCGGCCAGCGCCCGATGGAGCTGGGCCCTTCTGGGGCGTCCCGCCTGCTCCGGCAGGACGACCAGCACTCGGCAGGCGGTCGGTGCGGGCGCCGGTCGCTCGGGTCGCGCCCAGGCCCGGCGTTTGAAGTGGCCGGTGTCGAGTCCGAGGCGTGAGGCGGCCCGACGCACCCGCCGGTGGTTGGTGTCGTCGACCTCCATGCCGAGAGCGCGCATGACGTCGGCGAAACTCGTGCAGCGCGGCACGAGGCTCCGCAGCGCGTCCTCGGGAATCGCCGTCCGTCGATGGGCGAAGTGACTGACGTCGATGCGGTGCTCGGCGAGCATGCGGCCCAGCGCCGCCCGTGACCGGCCGTCGTCGGGGACCCCCAGGGCGCGCGCGACGCCCCGCACGCTGGTGGCCCCGGCCGCGGCTGCCCGCAGCTCTTCGCGGGTGAGGGGCAGGTCGACATTCCGACGCCCGATACCGGGGAAGTGACTGATGTCGATCCCCATCGCGTCGATACGGCGCCGGAGGTGGGAGAGCGTTCCCGTGGCCGGGACGGCTCCGAGCTTCAGGGCCACCTCCCGCAAGGAGGCGGCCGATGCGGCGGCTTCGGCGACAGCGGCGTCCGGATACGTGCGCCATGGACTGCTCTTGACGAAGTGGCCGGTATCGAGGCCGTATCGAGCCACTCTTTCCTGAAGTACCCGGCGACGGCCCCCGCTCGGCTTCAGGCCGAGGCGCCGCATGAGGTCCGCCCAGCTGCGCGCTGCGGCCACTTCACGTTCCAACGTCCCCTTGCGATAGAGGTCCGAGCGTTCGGACGTCCTTCGTGCCGTCATGCGTCCCCCGTTCCCTGCGCCGCTCCCGTACGGCCTGCCGGGCACGGCACCGCTGGTCACGCAGTGGGTCCGGTCCCCACTTCGTTCGCTCGGACGTCGCACCCTCGTACGGAGTAACGAACCCCCGCCCGTCCCGTCACGCGGGGAACGCGGAGCGGCTCGCGCCGACGGGTCGGGCGAGCCGCTGCGGGAGGGGTGGGGGCTCAGATGCCGAGGTCCTTGATGATCTTCGCCACGTGGCCCGTCGCCTTCACGTTGTACAGGGCCCGCTCGACCTTGCCCTCCTCGTCGACGATCACGGTGGAGCGGATGACGCCGACGACCGTCTTGCCGTAGAGCTTCTTCTCGCCGAAGGCGCCGTAGGCCTCCAGGACGGTCTTGTCGGGGTCGCCGACCAGGGTGACCTTCAGGGACTCCTTCTCGCGGAACTTGGCGAGCTTCTCGGGCTTGTCGGGGGAGACGCCGATGACGTCGTACCCGGCGCCCGCCAGCAGGTCGAGGTTGTCCGTGAAGTCGCAGGCCTGCTTGGTGCAGCCGGGGGTCAGGGCGGCCGGGTAGAAGTACACGATGACCTTGCGGCCCTTGTGGCCGGAGAGGGAGACCTCGTTGCCGTCGGCGTCGGGCAGGCTGAAGTCGGGGGCGGTGTCGCCGGGCTGGAGTCGCTCGCTCATCGGTACCTCACGTGGCCGGGGGATGGTTTACGGACCTATGGGTGACGAGCGTAATGGGGGTGCCGAGGGGTGCGCGGCTGCCCGAGCTGACAGACTGTCGACGGCAGAGAGTCAGAACACGACCACGGAGGCAGCGCGGTGTCGGATACGTCGAGAACGTCGGATACCAGGACTCCGGCGGAGATCGAGGCGGACATCAAGCGCCGCCGCGAAACGCTCGCCGAGACCCTCGACGAGATCGGCGTGCGGGTGCACCCGAAGACGATCGTGGGTGACGCGAAGGCCAAGGTCGCCTCGCACATCGACCACACGCTCGGCCGTGCCTACGTCGGTGTCAATCGCGTGGTCAGCGATGTGAAGGGCCAGCTGGTCAGCGAGGAGGGCGCGCCCCGCCTGGAGCGCATCGTGCCGGTGGCCCTGGTCGTGGCCGGTGTCGTCGGCCTGCTCGCCGTCGGTTCCCGGCGCCGCAAGCGCTGATCCACCGGGGGCCGGGGGCCGGGGGCCGGGGTCGGGGCGGGGCCCGTCCGGGTGCCGCCGGGTGGTTTCCGCGGGGCGAGGATCGACCCACTCGCGTGCGGAGGCGGCCGGGGCAGGTAGGTTCGGGGCGTGAGCGCCAATCGGGATAAGCACAGCACCCATCACGACAAGTTGCCCATCCGCATGCTGCACGACCGTGTGCTGGTGCGGCAGGACGCCGCGGAGGGCGAGCGCCGGTCCGGCGGCGGCATCCTGATCCCCGCGACGGCTGCGGTCGGCCGCCGTCTGGCCTGGGCCGAGGTCGTCGCCGTCGGGCAGAACGTCCGGACGGTCGAGCCGGGCGACCGCGTTCTGTACGACCCGGAGGACCGTGCCGAGGTCGAGGTGCGCGGGATCGCCTACGTGCTGATGCGCGAGCGGGATCTGCACGCCGTCGCCGCGGACCGCTTCGAGGGCTCCGAGGACTCGACGGGCTTGTACTTGTAGGTGTACGTCTGCCGAAGGGGCTGGTGACCATGGTCACCAGCCCCTTTTGCCTGTGTTTTGCTACGGTGGAGGGACCCGACGAGACGCGCCGTACCGGGATTGCAAAGACGACGCACCCCCTGTCGTCCGATGCACGGAGGTGCCGTCATGGCCTGGGTTCTGCTCGTCGTCGCCGGTCTGCTGGAGGTGGGCTGGTCGATCGGCATGAAGTACACCGACGGTTTCACCCGGCTGTGGCCGAGCCTGGCCACGGGTGCCGGGATCGTCGCGAGCATGCTTCTTCTCTCGTACGCGGCCAGGTCCCTGCCCATCGGTACCGCCTACGGCGTCTGGGTCGGGATCGGCGCCGCCGGGGCGGCGGTGCTCGGCATGGTGGTGCTCGGCGAGCCGGTGACCGCCGCCCGGATCTTCTTCGTGTGTCTGCTGCTGGTCGCCGTGGTGGGTCTCAAGGCGACCTCGGGTCACTGACGGGCCCGGTCACTGACGGGCCCGGCCGCTGACCGGCCCGGCCGCTGACCGGCCGGTCACCGACCAGCCTGGTCGCCGACCGGGCCGAGGGCCTAGGACCGGCGGTGCGGGGCCCGCCCGAAGGGGTTGGTGCCGGCGATCGTCCCGTTCGTGCCGCCGTCGGTCGTGCCGCCGTCCGTCGTCCCTCCGGTGCTGGTGCCGTCGGTGGTGCCCCCGTCGGTGGTCCCGCCGTCGGTGGTCCCGCCGTCCGACGTGCCTCCGTCGATCGTGCCGCCGTCGGTGGTGCCGCCGTCCGTCTGGCCCTCGGTCTGACCCTGGCTCTGGCCCTGGTCCTGGCCCTCGGTCTGGCCCTCGGTCTGCCCCTCGACCTGTCCTTGGCTCTGGCCCTGGATGTCCTGGCCCTGGATGTCCTCGCCGTCCGACGTGCCGCCGTCGTCGTCCTGGCCGCCGATGGTGTCCGGCGTGCTGGGTTCGGTCGTCGGGGTCTGCGTCTGCTCGGCGCCGGGCTGGAGCTGGAGGTCGAAGTCCGACACCGGGGTGCCGCGGAGCGCGGTCCGGGTGAACTGCGCCCAGATCCGGGCCGGGTAGGCGCCGCCGTTGATCCGGGTCTCGCCGAGGGCGCCGTACAGCGGCTTGTGGGCGCCGGTGTCGGGGTCCTGGCCCATCACGGACACCACGGTCGCGAGGTCCGGGGTGTAGCCCGCGAACCAGGCGGCCTGGTCCTCCTCGGCGGTGCCGGTCTTGCCGGCGGTGGGGCGGCCCGCGGCCTGTGCGGCCGTGCCGGTGCCACCCTCGACGACGCTGCGCAGGACGGAGGTGGTGGTGTCCGCCGCTTCGCGGCTCACCGCCTGGTGGGTGTCCCGGCTCGGCAGTTCGACGGCCTCCGCGCCGTCCTTGGTGATCTTCTCGACGAGCGAGTACGTGCCGCGCCTGCCGTGGTTGGCGAGGGTGGCGTACGCCTCCGCCATGTCGAGGACGCTGGCGGTGGCCGGGCCGAGCGCGATGGAGGGGGACGCGGTCAGGTCGGGGGTGTTCGAGGGGATGCCGAGGGACACGGCCGTCTTCTCGACCTCGTCCGGGCCGACGTCGACGGCCATCTGCGCGTACACCGAGTTGACGGACCGGTCGGTGGCGGTGCGCACGGTGATGTCGCCGTACGAGTAGCCGTCCTCGTTCTCGGGGGCGTAGGCGCCGCCGCTCCAGCCCCGTACGGGGCGCTTGTTGGTGCCGTCGTAGACGGTGTTCGGGTTGATCATGCGGCCGTCGCCGGTCGTCGAGTGGTTCTCGACGGCGGCGGTGAACACGAACGGTTTGAAGGTGGAGCCGACCTGGTAGTCGCGGCGGGTCGCGTTGTTCACGTACTGCTTGGTGTAGTCGATGCCGCCGTACATGGCGACGACCTTGCCGTTGGAGGGGTCGATGGCGACGCCGCCCGCGCGGACGTAGGTGTCGGTCTTGCGGTTCTTCTTGTCGAGCTTGTCCATCACCTGGTCGTCGACGGCCTTCACGAAGGCGTCCTGCTTGGGCTTCTGCAGTGTGGTGGTGATGCGGTAGCCGCCGGCGGCGAGGGTGTCCTCGTCGACGATCTTGTTGCTCGTGAGGTACTCCTTGACGGCCTGCACGAGATAGCCGCGCTGGCCGGACATGCCGGCCGAGCCCTTGGCCTGCTTGGGCGCGGGGAACTGCACGCCGGTGCGCTCCGCGGGGGTGAGCCACTTCTTGGCGATCATGCCGTCGAGGACGTAGTTCCAGCGGGCGAGGGCGGCGGGCTTGTTCTCCGGGTGCGCGATCACGTCGTACTCGCTGGGCGCGTTGAGGAGGGCGGCGAGGTAGGCGCCCTGGCCGACCGTCAGTTCGTCCGCGTCGACGCCGTAGTAGGCCTGGGCGGCGGCCTGGATCCCGTACGCGTTGCGGCCGTAGTAGCTGGTGTTGAGGTAGCCCTCCAGGATGTCGTCCTTGCTCTTCTCCCGGTCGAGCTTGATGGAGATGAAGAACTCCTTCGCCTTCCGCGTGACGGTCTGCTCCTGGCCCAGGTAGTAGTTCTTCACGTACTGCTGGGTGATCGTCGAGCCGGACTGCCTGCCCTTGCCGGTGGCGGTGTTCCAGGCGGCGCGGAGCATCGCCTGCGGGTCGACGGCCGACTCGCTGTAGAAGTCCCGGTCCTCGGCCGCGAGCGTGGCGTGCTGGGCGTCCTTGGAGATCTTCGCGAGTGAGACGTTCTCGCGGTTGACCTCGCCGTCGCGGGCGAGCTGACTGCCGTCGGCGTACAGGTAGACGTTGCTCTGCTTGGTCGCCGCGGCGTTCGCGGGCGGGATCTTCACCAGGTAGTAGCCGAGCGCGAAGAAGCCGATCAGAAGCAGCAGGGCGACGAGGAATGTGCCGAACACCATCCGCCAGGTCGGGACGATCCGGCGCCAGCCGGTGCGCCTGCGCTTCTGCTTCTTGCCGGGCTCGCCCGGTGCTCCTTCCTGCGGACCCGCTCCGTGCTGCGGCTGCGGCTCGTCACTCATCTGTTCGCCGGACTCCCGTTTCGCTTCGTACGTCGCCGTACGACCTCGTACGCCTTGTGCGCCCCCACTTGAAGACTTTCGCACCCGCCATTCCGTTCCCGGTTCCCGGCACGCGTCCTGCCCGGAAAATGCGTGGCGGGTGTCTCGGCCCCGCGGTTAGGCTCCGGACCTTTGGCCTCGGCGCGGTCGCCGGCGGGCTCGGGCACACCAGAGAGGATCTCCTCGTGGGCACAGGGCGGTTGTACGCCGCCGTCGCGGTCGGCGGGTTCCGGCGCTACGCCACGTACCGGACCGCCACGGCGGCGGGGGTGTTCACCAACACCGTCTTCGGGCTGATCCTGGCGTACATCTTCATCGCGTTGTGGGACGACAGACCGCATCTCGGCGGCTACGACCAGGCGCAGGCGCTCAGTTACGTGTGGCTGGGCCAGGCGCTGCTGATGGTCGTCGCGGTGATGGGCGGCGGCTTCGAGGACGAGCTGATCGAGAGAATCCGTACGGGTGACATCGCGATCGACCTGTACCGGCCCGCCGACCTCCAGTTGTGGTGGCTGGCCCAGGACGCGGGCCGTGCCCTGTTCCATCTGCTGGGGCGCGGTGTCGTCCCGCTCGCGTTCGGCGCGCTCTTCTTCGACCTGGCGCTGCCCGCCGACCCGCTGGCCTGGATCGCGTTCCTGGTGGCGGTGGCGCTCGGGGTGGTCGTCAGCTTCGCCCTGCGCTTCCTGGTGGCGCTCTGCGCGTTCTGGCTCCTCGACGGGGCCGGGGTGGCCCAACTCGCCTGGATCGCGGGCATCTTCTGTTCGGGGATGCTGCTGCCGCTGAACGTGTTCCCGGGTGTCCTCGGCGAGGTGGTGCGCGCCCTGCCGTGGTCGTCGCTGATCCAGGCGCCCGTGGACGTCCTGCTCGGCACGGCCGATGTGCCGCGCACCTACCTCTTCCAGGCGGCCTGGGCCGCCGCGCTGCTCGCTGCCGGGCGGCTCGTCCAGTCCGCGGCGACACGACGGGTGGTGGTGCAGGGTGGTTAGCACCGCGCGCAGCGGCACACGCCCCGCGGAGCGGGGTCCGGCGGACGCCGTGTGGGCCCCGCAGGGCAGGTACGAGCAGGTCCGTGAGGGGCTGCGTGCCTACCGGATGATCGCCGCCATGTGGATCCGCTCCACGATGGCCTACCGCGCCTCCTTCGCGATGACCACCTTCGGCAACTTCGCGGCGACCGCTCTCGACTTCGCCGCGATCCTGCTGATGTTCTCGCAGGTCGACCGGCTCGGCGGCTACTCGCTGCCCGAGGTGGCCTTCCTGTACGGGGTGGCGGGCACCGCCTTCGGGGTCGCCGACCTGGCGTTCGGTTCGATGGACCGGCTCGGCCGGCGGGTGCGCGACGGCACCCTCGACACGCTCCTGGTGCGTCCCGCGCCCGTGCTCGCGCAGGTCGCCGCGGACCGTTTCGCGCTGCGCCGCCTCGGCCGCATCACCCAGGGACTGCTGGTCCTCGGGTACGCCGTCGCCGTGCTCGACGTGTCCTGGACACCGCTCAAGGTCCTCATGATCCCGCTGATGCTGCTCAGCGGCGGCGTGATCTTCGCCGCGGTGTTCGTGGGCGGCGCGGCGTTCCAGTTCGTCGCCCAGGACGCCTCCGAGGTGCAGAACTCCTTCACGTACGGCGGCAGCACGCTGCTTCAGTACCCGCCCACCGTCTTCGCCACGGAGCTGCTGCGCGGGGTGACCTTCGTGTTCCCGATCGCGTTCGTCAACTGGCTGCCCGCGCTGTACGTGCTGGGGCGGCCCTATCCGCTCGACCTGCCGACGTGGGTCGCCTTCGCGCCGCCGCTGGTGGCGGCGGTCTGCTGCGTGCCGGCGGGTCTCGCCTGGCGCGCGGGCCTTCGGTCGTATCGCAGCACAGGGAGCTGACCCATGGACAACGAGGACGCCGACCTCATCCTCCTCGACCGTGTCGAGAAGGTCTTCGAGGTGCGCAGACGGACCGGCTTCCTGCGCGCCGAGCGGCGGCAGGTGCGCGCCGTGGACTCGCTCTCGTTCTCCGTGCGGCGCGGTGAGATGGTCGGCTACATCGGGCCGAACGGCGCGGGGAAGTCGACCACGGTCAAGATGCTCACCGGCATCCTGACGCCGAGCGGCGGCCGGCTGCGTGTCGCGGGCATCGACCCGTCCCGCGAGCGAACCCGCCTCGCGCGGCGCATCGGGGTGGTGTTCGGACAGCGCACGACCCTGTGGTGGGACCTCCCGCTGATCGACTCCTACCGGCTGATGCACCGCATGTACCGCATCCCGGACGGCCGCTACCGCGAGAACCTCGACCGCTGCGTCGAACTCCTCGACCTCGGTGACCTGTTGGACGTGCCGGTCCGGCAGCTGTCCCTGGGGCAGCGGATGCGCGGTGACATCGCGGCCGCGCTGCTGCACGACCCCGAGGTGCTCTACCTCGACGAGCCGACCATCGGCCTGGACGTGATCAGCAAGGCGCGGGTGCGGGAGTTCCTGCGCGACCTGAACGCCGAACGCGGCACGACCGTGCTGCTGACCACCCACGACCTCACCGACATCGAGCAGTTGTGCCGGCGGGTGATGGTCATCGACCACGGCCGGCTGGTGTACGACGGCTCGCCGGCCGGGCTGCACGAGGTGGGGGAGAGCGAGCGGACGCTGGTGGTGGACCTGGAGCGGGAGCTTCCGCCGATCGAGGCGGAGCCGGCGCGGGTGGTGAAGGTGGAGGGGCCGCGCCAGTGGCTGGCCTTCCCCGCCTCCGAGTCGGCCGCCCCGCTCGTGGCGCGGATCGCGGCGCGGTACCCGCTGGTCGACCTCTCGGTGCGGGAGCCGGACATCGAGGCGGTCATCAGCCGCATGTACGCGGGCAAGGCAGTCTCGTAGGCTGACCTCCATGACCGACGATGTGCCGGAACTGCGAGCCTCCGACGCCGACCGTGAACGAGTCGCCGAGCAGCTGAGGGACGCCCTCGCGGAAGGCCGTCTCGACATGGAGGAGTTCGAGGAGCGGCTGGAGGCGACCTACCAGGCCCGTACGTACGGGGAGCTGGCACCGATCACCCGCGACCTTCCGGGCGCGGCGGCCGCGGCCCCGGTCTCCATGGTCAAGGAGCCCGTGGGGGACGGAAGTTGGGCGGGGCGGATCGTCGGCGGCGAGGGCTCGTCCTCATGGGGCGTCGCGATCCTGTCGGGCTTCGAGCGCAGGGGCCGCTGGACGGTCCCCAAGCGCTTCAACTCCTTCGCGTTCATGGGCGGCGGCGAGATCGACCTGCGCGAGGCGAACTTCGCGGACCGTGACGTGGTCATCAACTGCGTGGCGGTCATGGGTGGCGTCAATGTCATCGTGCCGCCCGGTGTCGAGGTGGTCGTCCGCGGCATCGGCATCATGGGCGGTTTCGACCACCGCGAGGAGGGGCGGCCCGGGGAGCCCGGAGCGCCCCGGGTGATCGTCACGGGTTTCGCGTTCTGGGGCGGTGTCGGCGTCGAACGCAAGCTGACCCGCGCCGAGCGGCAGCGTCTGAAGGCGGAGCGCCGCCAGGAGAAGCTGGACCGCAAGGCGGCCCGCGCCGAGCTGGAGGGACCGGAGGCCGGGGGGTCCCGGCGGGAGGCTCTCGGCGACATGTTCGACGCGCTCGACGAGGCCCGCGATCTGATCCGCGAGCGCCACGAGGAGCGCTGGGCGCGCCACGAGGAGCGCCGCGAGCGGCACTGGGCCCGGCAGGAGGAGCGCCGCGAGCGCCACCGGGAGCGGCGCGAGCACCGCGACCGGCACCACGACGGGGACTACTGACCGCACCGGCCGCCGGCTGCCCGCCGGGGTCGTACGGGCCCTGGGGGCCTGTGTGGACCGTGCGGGCCCCGGACGGTCCGGGAGCCGGGCCGCTTCCGCGCGCTGTGGTGCTGCCGGCGCCCTGTGGTGCTTCCTGAGCGCCCCGCGGCGCGTCCGGCCCGTTCTCGCCTCTTCGGGCCTCTCGGGGCCTCCTCAGGCTCCTTCGGGCCCCTTCAAGCTCCTCCAGGCCCCTTCAAGCTCTTCGGGCTCCGGAGGGCCGGTGTCCGTCCGTCCTGCCCATCCCTCCGGCCCCCGGGCACGGTCCCCGGGGGAGTGCCTGGCCGGCACGTGGGGAAGCGTCACAGCTCCGCCGGGGCCGAGCCCTTCAGGTCGTCCAGGTCGAAGACCTCGGCCATCTTCCGGTACCCCTTGTCGCTCGGGTGCAGGTGGTCGCCCGAGTCGTAGTCGGACCGCAGCCGCCGCGGGTTGTACGGGTCGCGCAGCGCGGCGTCGAAGTCGACGACGTCGTCGTACACCTTCCCCGACCGGATCTCCGCGTTGACGGCCTGCCGCACGGCCTCGCGCGCGTCGGTGTAACCACGGTGCCCCTGAAACGGCATCAAGGTGGCGCCGACGACGCGCAGTCCGCGGGCGTGCGCCTGACGCACCAGCTTCCGCAGGCCGTCGGTGACGGTGGCCGGGTCGACCTGGTTCGGGTTGCGCAGGATGTCGTTGACGCCGAGGTCGATCACGACGGCTCTGACATTGGTGCGGTCGAGGACGTCACGCCCGAACCGCGACAGCCCGCTCGGGTTGTCCGCGGGCCGGCCGAGCCCCGCCGCGAGCACCTGGTTGCCGCTGATGCCCTGGTTGACGACGCTGTAGCGGGGCGTGTCGCCCGACCCGGCCGCGGCGCGCAGCCGGTCCGAAAGGACGTCGGTCCAGCGGTGGTTGGCGCCGACCGTCGACGTGATGCCGTCGGTCAGTGAGTCGCCGAGGACGACGACGGTGCCCGACGCCTCGTCGCTCAGCACGTCGAGCGCGGTCAAGTACCGCCAGTACTCGCTCTGTTCGGTGTACGCCGTGCTGGTCACGTCCTCCGTGCGGTCGCCGTCCGCGACGTACGAGACCTGCCGCGCGTGCGGGTGGTAGGTGACCGGGCCGGACTCGGCCGGCGCGTACGTGGTGACGAGGATGTCCGCGCCGTGCGGGATCCGCACGCGCACCGCGTCGCTCATCACCTGCCCGCCCGCCGGGATGACGACCGTGGGGTTGCCGCCGAAGGTGAGGCGGCGCATGGTGTCGGCCGCCGCGGCGGCGTTGTTCGGCGTCGCGGCGACGGCGAGCGAGACGTGCGTGAGGGTCAGCGGCTGCTGCCCGTAGAGATTGGAAAGCGTGATGCGGGCACTCGTACCACCGGCGCTCGCGTGCACGACGTTGCGTATGGAGCGGCCCGCCATGCCGTGCGTCTCGGTGCCGGGCTCGGCCCCCACCGGTGAGGCCGACCAGGCGCCGACCCAGGTGCCCGTGGAGGCGGGCGCCGCCGAGTTGTGCGGCGTACGGCCCGCGGCGAGGTTGTTCCGGTCGCCGCTCCCGTCGTCGGCCGAGACACCGATGTAGATGGCGGCGGAAAGGACCACGACCAGGGCGATGATCGCGGCCAGCAGGGCGCCGTGCCTCACGGGGACCGCGGACGTCTGTGGGTCCACAGCGTGCCCCGCACCCCCGGCGTGACGCTTGGTCATGCGGTGCGTGTCTCCTCGGACGATGGGAGCCCGAGGCTCCGATGTGATCACCCCATGATGCGTCATGGGGCGGAAGAACACCGACAGCGCCCCCCTACGGGACCCCCTGGTCGATTCCCCGTCCGAACAGACGCCGGGAACTCCTGGTCCGTTCCAGGAGTCGGTCAGGAAGGAGCCCAGGAAGGGACAATGTGTACGGGGACTGAGAACGGATGGAGTGGATGGAACGCACGAAATCAGGTGAAACAAGCGATCCAGAGCAGCCTGCCCGGTCCGCCGCCGCCGTGAACCCCGCGAC
This sequence comes from Streptomyces krungchingensis, assembly GCF_054729265.1. Classification (NCBI taxonomy): domain Bacteria; kingdom Bacillati; phylum Actinomycetota; class Actinomycetes; order Kitasatosporales; family Streptomycetaceae; genus Streptomyces; species Streptomyces krungchingensis. Next base: position 4,468,328 of record NZ_JBPUKY010000001.1, on the reverse strand, counting down.
GACGGCGACCGCCGGGCGGCCGGGCCGCGCGATGACCACCTTCAGCCCCGCCGACGAGGAGCGCCGCCGCGGAGTGCGCCGTATGAAGGCCACCGCGACCGGTCTGCTGCTGCTCGTCGCGCTCGTCTACGTCCTCGCCAAGTGGGCGTCCCACGAGGGCGCCGGCGCCTGGGCCGGGTATGTGGCGGCAGCGGCCGAAGCGGGCATGGTCGGCGCCCTCGCCGACTGGTTCGCGGTCACGGCCCTGTTCCGGCACCCGCTCGGCCTGCCCATCCCGCACACCGCGATCATCCCCACCAAGAAGGACCAGCTCGGGGTCTCCCTCGGCGAGTTCGTCGGCGAGAACTTCCTGTCCGAGGAGGTCGTGCGCCAGCGGCTGCGGGCCGTCGGCATCGGCAGCAGGCTCGGCGCCTGGCTCGCCGAACCGGAGCACGCCGACCGGGTGACGGCCGAACTGGCGACCGCGCTGCGCGGCGCGCTCGCCGTCCTGCGCGACTCCGACGTGCAGGCCGTGGTCGGCGAGGCCATCACGCGCCGCGCCGACGCCCAGGAGATCGCGCCCGGCATCGGCAAGCTGCTGGAGCGGATCGTCGCGGACGGCGGCCACAGACGCGTCGTGGACCTGATCTGTGTCCGCGCCCACGACTGGCTGGTGCTGCACGACGAACAGGTCCTGGACGCCGTGCAGGGCGGCGCCCCCGGCTGGACCCCCCGGTTCGTCGACAAGCGGGTCGGCGAACGGGTCTACAAGGAGCTGCTCCGCTTCGTCACCGAGATGCGCGACGCCCCTTCGCACCCGGCGCGCGGCGCACTCGACCGCTTCCTCACCGACTTCGCCTCCGACCTCCAGTCCGACACCGACACCCGCGCGCGCGTGGAGCGGCTCAAGGGCGAGGTCCTGGGCCGCGGGGAGGTGCAGGACCTCATCGCCTCCGCCTGGACCGCCGTACGCTCCATGATCGTGTCCGCCGCCGAGGACGAGCGGAGCGAGCTGCGGCTGCGCGTGCGGGCCTCGCTGCTGTCGCTGGGCGCCCGCATGGCCACCGAGCCCAAGATCCAGGCGAAGGTCGACTCCTGGGTGGAGGACGCGGCGGTGTACGTCGTGACGACGTACCGCAAGGAGATCACCTCGCTGATCACCGACACCGTCGCGAGCTGGGACGCCGAGCACACCACCCGGAAGATCGAGGCGCACATCGGACGCGACCTCCAGTTCATCCGGATCAACGGCACGGTGGTGGGCTCGCTGGCGGGTCTGCTGATCTATGTGGTGTCGCGGGCGCTGGGGGCCTGAGCGGCGGCGGCCGGCCCGCGCGGGGCCGCCGCGGCCCGGGCTCCGGCTGGGCGCGGTCCCGGGCTCGACGGGGGTGCGAGCCTGAAGGCCTGCCCTGCTGGGCGCGGGTGCGGGGCGCCGGACGCGGGCCCGCGCCGCCGGGTGCGGGTGCCGGGCGTGCGGTGCAGGCTGGAGGCATGGAGGCCCTTCCCGCCGGTGCCGGGTGCAGGCCTGGAGGCCCCTCCCGCCGGTGCCACGTACAGGGCTGGAGGCCCCTCCCGCCGTTGCCGCGTACGGGCCCGGACGTCCGCCCCGCCGGCGCCGTGCGCAGGCGTGAAGGCCGGAGGCAGGGGCACCCGGACGTGGTTCGCCCAGGAAAGAGGGAGCCATGACCGCACCAGCCCCGGGCGCCTCCGGACCCGCCCCCACCGGCACCGTCACCACGGACGTGCCCGCCCGCCTGGACCGGCTGCCCTGGTCCCGCTGGCACTGGATGATCGTGATCGGCCTGGGAACCGTGTGGATCCTGGACGGCCTGGAGGTCACCACCGTCGGCAACATCGCCGGACGGCTCTCCGAGGAGGGCAGCGGCCTCGCCATCACCTCCGCCCAGGTCACCGGCACCGCCGCGGCCCTGTACGTGGCGGGCGCCTGCGCGGGCGCCCTCTTCTTCGGCCGGCTCACCGACCGCTACGGCCGCAAGAAGCTCTTCATGGTCACCCTCGCCGTCTACCTCTCCGCGACCGCGCTGACCGCGCTGTCCGTCGACGCCTGGTGGTTCTTCGCCTTCCGCTTCCTCACCGGCTTCGGCATCGGCGGCGAGTACGCCGCCATCAACTCCGCGATCGACGAGCTCATCCCCGCCAAGTACCGGGGCCGCGTCGACCTGATCATCAACGGCAGCTACTGGCTCGGCGCCATCGGCGGCGCACTGCTGTCCATCGTCATGCTGAACACCGACATCTTCCCTACGAACGTCGGCTGGCGGCTCACCTTCGGCCTCGGCGTGGTCCTCGGACTGGTGATCCTGCTGGTCAGGCGGCATGTTCCGGAGAGCCCGCGATGGCAGTTCATCCACGGCCGCGGCGAGGAGGCCGAGGAACTGGTCGCCTCCGTCGAACGGGACGTCGAGCGCGAGAAGGGCGCACCGCTGCCCCGCGCGCGCGGCGAGATCACCATCCGGCAGCGCAAGAGCATCGGCTTCGGCACCATCGCCAGGACCGTGTTCGCGCACTATCCCAAGCGTGCCGTCCTCAGCCTCGCCCTCTTCATCGGCCAGGCCTTCCTCTACAACGCGATCACCTTCGGCTTCGGCGCCATCCTCACCACGTTCTTCGACGTGCCCACCGGCGGCACCGGCTACTACTTCGCCGTCATCGCGGCCGGCAACTTCCTCGGCCCGCTGCTGCTCGGCAAGCTCTTCGACACCGTCGGCCGCCGGATCATGATCTCCTCGACCTACCTGCTCTCGGGTCTGCTGCTGTTCGGCACGGCCTGGCTCTTCGACCGCGGCTCGCTGAGCGCGGCGACGCTCACGGCCTGCTGGTGCGCGGTCCTCTTCTTCGCGTCCGCGGGCGCCTCCAGCGCGTACCTCACGGTCTCCGAGATCTTCCCGATGGAGACCCGGGCCATGGCCATCGCCTTCTTCTACGCCATCGGCACCGCCGCGGGCGGCATCAGCGGCCCGCTGGTCTTCGCCGACCTCACGGAGTCCGGGGTGGTCGGCGACACCGTGCTCGCCTTCCGGATCGGTGCGACCCTGATGTGCGCGGCGGGCCTGGTCGCCGCGTTCCTCGCGGTGAACGCCGAGCGCCGTTCGCTGGAGGACATCGCCACACCGCTGTCGGTGGAACCGGCGGATGCCGCCGCGTCGTCCGCGTCGACGAGGAGCTGACTCCCGGCCCGCACGGGCCCCGGGCCGCGGCTGACTCCCGGCCCGGACCGCGGCTGAACTCCCGGTCCCCCGGGCCGGCGGCGGGCGCCGGCTCCCTGGCACGGCCCCCGGCAGGCGTCCCCGAGCGCACGGATCTGAGTACGGGCACCTGAGTACGCGTACTCTGTCGGCCCGCCGCGCGGACGGGAACCCTCGTACGCATGACCGAGAAGCTGTTGAGCCCCCTGCGAACGTGCCCCGGGCCGGAACGCTGGCTGACGCGCCTGCTCGGCGCCGTGCTCTCCTGCACGGCGTATCTCCTGTGCCTGCCCTGGGACCTGGGCAACCGCCGGGCGACACAGGACGCCCTCACCGAGACGAGCCCCGTCACGGGTGCCGGCGTCGTGACCCTCGCCGTGGTCCTGCTGGTCCTGGCCGCCTACTTCGGCCACCGGGACGCGCTGGCCTGGGCGTTGCTGCTGGTCGCGGTCGGACCGGCGACGCTGCTGTACGTGTCGCTGCGCACGCATCCCGGCCCCCCGGACGGGTTCGCGGGCGCATGGCCGCTGATCTGGGCGTTCTTCACGCTGCTGATGGCGACCGGGGTGCTCGTCGCGGCGGCGGTGGCACGGCAGTTCAGGGCAGACTTGGCGGACGACTTCAACGAGGAACTGAGCCTGGCCCGCCGCCCGTGACGCGTGAGGAGCCGTCACCGGCGGCCACGAGGCGTGAGGAGCCCCGCATGACCGTGCGCAGGATCGTCCCGGACGTCCACGTCGAGTCGGAGGAGGCCATGGCCACCAGCCGGGACTTCTACGGCCTGCTCGGCTTCGAGGAGGTCATGCACCTGGGCTGGGTCATGACGCTGGCCTCGCCCTCCAACCCCACTGCCCAGATCAGCTTCTTCACCGCGGAGCGCACCGGTCCCGTCGTCCCCGACCTGAGCGTGGAGGTCGAGGACGTGGAGGCGGTCTACGAGCAGGTCCTCGCCTCGGGCGCCGAGGTCGTACGGGAACTGCGCGAGGAGGAGTGGGGCGTACGGCGCTTCTTCGTACGGGACCCGAACGGGCGGGTGGTCAACGTGCTGGAGCACCGGACATGAGCCGCCCGCGCCGGGCACCCGGAATCCGGGGCGCCCGGGACCCCGAACACCCGGAACCCCGGGCGCCTGGAACCCCGGGACCCCGGGGCGCGGTCACTGCCCGTAGAAGTACTGCGAACCCTTCTCGATGAAGTACGAGGCGTAGACACGGCCGAGGGCCGGCTTGCCGCGGTACATCCCCACGTGATTGCGCGCGCTGTCGACCACGACGGGCCGCGTCATGCAGGCGAACTTGATGCGCTGCTGCGCCTCCGCCCACTGCACGGCGGCCGGATCGACCCGGTCGCTGACCAGGAGCGGGAAGGCGCCGATGCCGTTCTGCATCCCCACGGGCAGACCGCCCTTGGTGTCCTTGGCGTACTTCATCACCTGGTCCGTGAAGGCCGAGACGACGGGCACGGTTATCTCCGGGACCGCCGCGGCCACCGTGAACAGATGCAGCCTGGTCGCCATCCAGCGCATCTTGAAGTCGGCCCGCCGCCCCACGAGGACGGGCACCCCGGCCCAGTCCTCCCAGCGCGTCGCGCATCCGTCGGCCGTCAACTGGCGCTCCACGAAGGCCAGGTAGGCCCCCGGCGCCGACTGTCCCTGCTGTGCGTACATGGGCGGGATCCTAAGCCCCCGTGGTGGACCCCGGCCGCACGATCATCAGGACCGTGACGGTCGCCCACAGGAGGTTGAAGATCCCGGTGAACATGGCGAGCCGTACGGTCGCCTGTCGGTCGCCCGCGCCCTCCACGAGCGCGCTCTGACGGGGCAGGACCAGCGCGCCCAGGACCACCGCCGCCAGCGCGGTCAGCGCGATCGAGACGATCAGCCAGGTGTCACCGAGGACCCCCATGTCGCTCGCCGTGGCGAAGCCGAAGACGGGGACGGCGACGCCGACGACCGCGTACACCTGGCAGATGCGGTGCAGCAGGCGCGTGGTGGCGACGGCACGCTCGTCGTCCGGCGCGGCGAGGGCCCTGCGCGCGGCGGGCGGGAACATGCTCGCGGCGACCGTGACGGGCCCGACGGCGACGATCGCGGCGATGACGTGGACGGCGAGGAGGAACTTGGTCACGGGGTGACGGTAGGGGCGGGGGAGGATCTTCCAGAAGTGGCGGTTCTGCCAGGCCCCAACGGATTCTCGCCAGAGCCTCCCACGGAAGCCTCTCGCCCCTCTCATCCGGCCTGATCCCCTCGGACACAAGGAAAGCCCCTCGCAGCCGAACACGGACACCCAGGTCGCCGCGGTGACCGGAACCCGCTGTCCGCGTACGCTCTCGCCATGCACACCGTGGCCGTACTCGCGCTCGACCAGGTCATCCCGTTCGATCTCAGCGCCCCGATCGACGTCTTCGGCTGGGCCCGGCTGCCGGACGGCCGGGAGGCGTACCGCGTCCGGGTCTGCGCGGTCGAGGAGGGCCGAGAGGTGGGCGCCGGACCGTTCACCCTGCGCGCCCCGCACGGTCTGCCGGCCCTGGCCGAGGCGGACACGATCATCCTGCCGGGCGTCGCCGACCCCACCGCCCCGCTCCCGCCGGGCGTCGCGGAGGCGCTCCGCGCGGCGGCCGCGAACGGCACCCGCATCGCCTCCGTCTGCGTGGGGGCCTTCGTCCTCGCCGCCACCGGACTGCTGGACGGACTGCGCGCGACCACCCACTGGATCGCGGCCCCCGACCTGGCCGCCCTGCATCCGGCCGTCACCGTCGACCCGAACGTCCTCTACGTCGACAACGGCCAGTTCCTCACCTCGGCGGGCGCGGCGGCCGCCCTCGACATGTGCCTGCACATGATCCGCAAGGACCACGGCTCGGCCGTCGCCGCGCACGCCGCCCGCATGTGCGTCATGCCGCTGGAACGGGAGGGCGGTCAGGCCCAGTTCATCGTCCACACACAGCCGCCCGTGCCGACGGGGACGACGCTGGAACCGCTCCTGGACTGGCTGGAGGAGAACGCCGCCCGCGACCTGACCCTGGAGGACATCGCGGGCCACGCCGGCATGAGCACCCGCACCCTCAACCGCCGCTTCCGCGAACAGACCGGCACGACACCGCTCCAGTGGCTGCACCGGGCCCGCGTGCGGCGCGCCCAGTACCTGCTGGAGACGACCACCTATCCGGTCGAACGTATCGCCACCCAGGCGGGTTTCGGCTCACCCACGGCCTTCCGGGAACGCTTCAAGCGAGTGGCGGGGACAAGCCCGCACGCGTACCGGCGGGCGTTTCAGGGGGAGGGGGCGGGGAGGGTGGGGTGAGCCCGGGCCGACGCCCGGGGCCGGGCGGGTGAGCCCGTGTTCAGGGTCGGCGGCCTGCGTCGCCCGGCCGCTCATTACGCCCGACCTCTCTCAGGCCTTGCGGTAGGCCACAGCCGAGGCGGCAAGGGCCACGGCTTTGGCCGGTCTCGCCACGGACCGGGTGGGTGGCCGGCGCCACCCGCCGCTTCCCTCAGGCCTTGCGGTCGGCGACGGCCCAGGAAGCGAGGGCCACGGCCCCGGCGACGCCGAACACGGCGGGCCAGGCGCCGACCTTCTTGGCCAGCGGGTGGGACCCGGCGAAGGCGGCGACGTAGGCGGCGGTCAGCGCACCGGCGGCCTTCCCGCCCGCAGCCTGCCGCCACTGCTGCGCGGCCGTGGCGCCCGCGGCGGCCAGCACGACCCCGCCCAGCTGCCGCTTCTTGGTCCAGCGCGCCACGCCGTAGCCGCCGATGAGTCCGCTCGCGGCCACCACCGCGGCCGGTACCTTCGCCATCACTGCCTCCCGCTGCTGCGTCAGTCGAACGAACCGAGGCTAACCCGGGCCCTTCCGTCACCCGGCGCCCACCCTCACCAAACGCGCATCGAGGTCAATCGAGGCATCCGGGCGAGGACGTCCCGCCGCCGCGCAGGACAGGCAGACCGGCGCCCCACCCTTTGTCAGTGGCACCCGCTTTGATGTGCGCCATGACCGCTCACGACGTCGTACGCGCCCTGCCGGACATCGAGTCCCTGAAGAACCTCTGCCGCTCGATCGCCATGGCGGAGGCGATCCTGAACCCCGACGGCGAGCGGGACCACTCCTTCGCGCCCGCTTGGTCGCCGACGGAGTCGCTCGCCTCGATGCGGAACGGCTCCGGCGACGAGTACGACATCGTCTTCAGCCCCGCGGGCGCCTACATACGCGGCTTCGACCACGAGTCGCCCATGAGTCCTTACGCCCATGACGACGTGCCCACACCGTGGCCCGGCGTGCTCGAAGCGGTCCCCGAGGCCTTCCTGCGCTACGTCGACGAGCCCGCCTTCACGGACGAGGACGGAACGCCCGCGGTGACGGTGTGCGTGTGGCGAGAGACCGGCGCCCCGTCCTGGAGCACCGGCCGGATCACCTACCCGGAGGGCCACCAGGATCCCGACGGGTCGGACTGGCTCTTCGACCTGCTGATCCACCCGACGCCGGAGGCGTTCCAGGCGTATGCCGAGGACTACTACGAGATGCCCGTCGACATCGAGGCCCTCCGCCACGTGTACGCCCTGCGCCCGCTGGGCCGCGCCCAAATCACCGCGCTCAACCCGTCGGCACCCCTGACGGCTATCACCGAGGCGGCCACGAGGATGGGATACCCGGTGACCGAACTCTGAGGCGTGCAGGTGCACTAACAAATTGAGCCGGCTTAGCGATCGACGGGTTGAGCGTACTTCCGTATCTCGTCACGCAGGGCTGACGGTGTGCGCCAAGATTCTCCGGGACGGCACCTGTGGCACATGCGGTGACAATTCGCGCACAGACAGGCGAGGTCGTCGAGCTTGGTCTCCCGGGTTCCGGAGATGTGGAGGGGGAGAACATGGTGGACTTCGATGTAGCCCTCACCCAGGGCGCCGTAGGCGCGCGAGAAGTCGAAGGCGCATACCTCGCAGCTGAGTGGCCTCCCGCTGCGCGTGGCTTGCTGGATCTTGCGTCTCCGCAGCTTCGGGTCCCGTTCACGGGCGAGTGCGCGGCGGACCAGAAGCCGTCCCTCCACCGCAGTGCCCCCCGTGTCGTCGTCGATTTCGCCAGGCTGCACAGGGAGCAGATGCAAATCGCCGGAACTGATGCCGTCCTCGATGGCCTCGGCTGCTTGGAGCATCTCAGACTGCCGCTCGGTGAATGCCTTGATCATTTGAAGCGTGGGCCCGCCGCACCTGGTCCGCCCGCCCTGGTAGGGGCCGTAGTTTGTCGCGAAGTCGGTGGTCTTGCGGCTGACGCTGTCGGGGGAACGAAATTCAGGCAGCGCTCTGGCTTCCGGGCTGTGGAGCGGCAGCGAGCGCAGCAGCTCGGACAGCTCCTGCACTTCCTGGTCCCCAGTCCTCAGCTCACGCCAGCCGTTCTTCACGACCAGGGCACCAGCCAGCACGAGCTCATCCTCGGTCCATGCAGGGCTACGCATGGGCAATATCGTATGAGTGTTCGGTGCGGCGGAGGGTGTGTTCAGTGAATCGCGAGACGTGCTGCACACTTGGTCAGGTCTCGTTGTCAGTGGGGTCTGTCACCCTCAGTGATGGTGGACTGCAAGATGCGTCTGCCGCTGCACGGCTGTAAGGAGGGGGCATGACCCGCACAAACGAACTGAAGTACACCTCGGTGGAAATCTGCGCCGGGGCCGGAGGCCAGGCTGTCGGTCTCCATAACGCGGGTTTCAGGCACGCTGCTCTGATCGAGATTGACAAGGACGCATGCCAGACCTTGAGGGCCAACACTGACGAGAATCCTGAGTGGGCTGGCTGCAAGGTAATCCAGGCGGATCTCAGGGAGTTCGATCCGGCTGATCTGGGTCTCGAGCCAGGTGAGCTCGACCTGCTGGCAGGTGGTGTGCCCTGCCCTCCGTTCTCGGCAGCTGGCAAGCAGCTGGGCCGTGACGACGAGCGAGACCTCTTTCCGGACATGCTTCGCCTTGTTGATCATCTTGAGCCCAAGGCGGTGATGATCGAGAACGTGAGAGGGCTTCTCGACCCGAAGTTCGCCGAGTACCGCCAGGAGATCATCAAGCGACTGCAGTCCATGGGGTACGAGGAGTGCTACTGGGACATCCTGGAGGCCAGGAACTATGAGGTTCCTCAGCTCCGCCCGCGCGCCATCCTGGTTGCCATGAAGCCTGAGTACGCCCAGTACTTCGAGCATTCAAAGCCCGCGGAGAAGGCCCAGGTCAGCGTGGGGCAGGCCCTGCACGACTCGATGCGAGCGCGATACGACGCGGTAGCTGACGACCCCAGGGCCGAGACCTCTTTCAAGAGGTGGTACGAGAAGGCGCTGGAGGGCGTGGCGCCCACGGTCGTCGGCGGTTCCAAGAAGCACGGTGGCGCGGACCTCGGCCCGACGCGTGCAAAGCGGGCCTGGGCAGACCTCGGAGTGTGCGGTCTCGGGGTCGCCAATGAACCGCACGAGATGAAGGATGCGGAGCGCGACCTGTTTGCGTCCGCCGGGCCCAAGCTCACCGTGACCCAGGCAGCCCTCATTCAGGGTTTCCCTGAAGACTGGCGTTTCGCTGGCCGCAAGACAGCTGCGTACAGGCAGGTGGGGAATGCCTTCCCGCCGCCCGTTGCCCAGGCTGTTGGTGAACAGATCTACGCAGCCTTCCAGGCGGTTGAGAAGGCGCAGAAGAGCTGAAGCTACCTTCGTCAGGCCTTGCTCTGGCGGAGGCGGCTGACTGTGGCCGCGATCTTGAGGGCGCAGTCCTCTGCGGGGTCGTGCTCCCAGAACCGGAGCACGGTCCACCCCGCCGCCTGGAGTTGCTCGTCTGTATCGCGGTCGCGGGCCATGTTCCTGGCGACCTTGTCTGACCAGTAGCCAGGGTTTGTCCTGGGAGGCACGTAGTGCTCAGGGCAGCCGTGCCAGTAGCAGCCGTCGATGAACACAGCCACCTTCGTCGGGCGGAAGACGATGTCGGCTGTCCGGCGAAGGCTGGGCAGTGGTCTGGCGGCGACTCGATAACGCAGGCCCTGAGCATGCAGCAGGCTGCGAACCAGGCGTTCCGGCTTCGTATCCCGGCTGCGGATGGCTTGCATGTTCCGTCGCCGGGCAGCTGAGGATGCCCACGAACCTTCCGGCGGGCTCCAGTCCGCTTCCGGGTCGGACTCATTGCCTTCAGTGTCTGATGTACGGGTCACCATCGGGTCAGTGTCTCTGCGAGCTGCTCATAGTTTTCCGCTCCTATGGTGGCATGCGGTTCTGGGCTCTTGGCCATCAAGGCGTCTATGACCTGAAGATGTTTGCGCTGGGTGACCTCTAATTCCTTACGTTTCCTGCTGCTGGGCGCACGCTAATCGAAGATGTCAATGGTGATGGAATTGCTTGCGCCCGGCTCAGATGCGCCGATTCCGCTTCGCGCGTTCGTCATTCAGCGGTGTGCTTGGGGAGGAAAGGCGCTGTCTCTTCTGGATCGGAAGCGGTGGCAAGCACCCATATGCGGCCATCAAGTTCAACCCTGGGCTTGTCGTCGTGGTGAGGGCGGGCCTCGGCTACGCGAAAACTGACCAGTTCCCCGGGAACTTGCGGGACTGGGGCCCCGAGCGCCCTGGCCACGTCCTGATGCTTGGTGTAGTGCCCGGGGATGAGGATGCCGCGTTCCCGCAGCACGGTACGGGCCCGGCCCTTGGCTTCACGCACACGGGCCATGTAGTCGTGCTGCTGGGCAACAGTGCGGACGACGCCTCTGCCGATTCGTCTCATTTGTACGCGCTCGAAGAGTTCATTTACACGCTTCTGTCCTGAATTCGGTGCGAGGATAGCCTCTCGCGTCGCAGGATCCAGGTGAAGAAGTACATTTTCGGGAAGGGGGGCGTCCTTCCAGAGCCATGCGATTTTGTTGCGGTGCCCGGCCTTGATCGTAAGCTTGTGATCCCGGTTGCTGCCTCCGTTAAGCCACTCGCTTCGTATGCGCACAAGGCCTGCGCTCCAGCGGGACTTGCAGTCATCAGCCCAAACCAGCAGGCACAGGTGATTCAGTGCCTCGGGCGGGATCATCCAGCTGCCGAACTGCTGTGAATACTTGCAGTCCACGTCGATGCCGGCGATTCGATAGTCCATGTTGATGCCGTCGGCGAACTTGAACTTACGCTGAAGATTTATCTCCACTAGTGTGCCGGCGTGCGTCTTCTCTGTCTTGTAGAGGGTCTTCCAGTCGTACCGGCCCGTTTCCTCGCCATTGAGCAACTGATCGATGGTGTCGCGGAGTACTGAAGCAAACCGCCGGCCATCGGGATCCAGGCAGCGGATGTGTTCGTAAACCGTCTTGAGCTGGGCGTCTTCTGTATCCGCTGCCCCTGGGTTCTGTAGGGCGGGGCTGAAGTCATCCTTGAATGGCAGCAAGTCGTTTCCCTGGCTCATGTGTTGGGGCGGTTGCGCTGGTCCCGGAGATCTTCTACGGAGAGTCGATGACGATGGCGTCGGGACGGCTCGAGTCTTTGGCGCGGAACCGCACGAGTTGCCGTTTGGAGTCGATAGCTGCACTCGGCGGGATGACGGTGAAAGCCATGATGACTTGGGAGGAGTCGGCGACACCATTGGTCACGACTTCTCTTACTTCCGCGTCCGTTGTGGCATCGACTACGGGGTATAGCAAGACCACTCCTCGGTATGGCCCGACGTCAGGCACCCCGGGTTCGGAAGGCGCCACTCGGGCGCCATCGATCAGCTGCTGCGCGTAGGCCCGGTGCTCAAGCCCGGATATACGTCCGAATGCCTTGCCGGCCTGTCGGCTTCGGCGGAACAGAGAGAACGGGCCGTGCCCGAGTACGGATGCCTCGATCCGGTGAAGTGCTGTCCGGCGGGGGGCGATCACGAGCCAGTCGTCCACCCGGGCCAGTCGGCCGTCGAGCTGAGACAAGTAGGTCAGGTGGGGAGCGAGGACCTTCCCGCCTTCCCAGTCCAGAGAACTCAGAACACTCAGCAACGCGGCGTGGGGCACGACCGCTGTGGTTGCCTGGAAACTGCGTGGCAGCGGCGTCGTACTGTCCGGCTGGAGTCGGCACGTTACCGCCTCGCTGCTGAGCAGAGAGAGAACAGGCCGCCAGCGCTCAGTGTTGAGCCCGGTGACATGACCGTCCCGGGGGTAGGCGGCGGGCTCGATGGGCTTGCCCGGTGACCGCACTTCTACCAGCTCTGCGTTGAACATCTTGTTTCGGGCTGAGGGCCTGACCCACGGCAGGTGCTGCGCCACCAGAGGTGGAATCTGCGCAGGTGTTACCTGCGGTCGGCCGTCCACGAGCGGTGCGTACCGTGCCAGCTCCGACCGGAACAGTTCCTCATCCCGGCAGATAGCCTCGAATGCTTCGTAGAGGTCGACCGTTTTGTTCTTCGTGAGCGGCTCTTCCCGGCCGATGTACAGGCGAACGAGATCCCGGTAGCCCGGACGGAATCCGAACCATCGGCCCATCTGCATGAGGGTGTCTGCCTGTTGTGTAGTGCGGCGGTAGTACGTGACTGTCAGACCTTCGACGGTGAATCCCCGGGAGAGCTTTGTGCCGCCGACGAGGATCTTCCACACACGCGGCGTGCGGTCGAAGTCCAGATCGATCTGGGAGAAGAAGCTGTCGGTGTCTCCATTGACGACAATGACCGGGCTGCCGCCCGAGTTGATGAGCTGGCGCGCCCTGAAGATGTACGGCTTCAGGGCCACGTAGGACACAGGGTTGGGCAGACCGGTGTCGGAGCATCGCTGGAAGTCGGAAGACAGCAGGGACTCCAGGCGTGCATGGCCGTCTGGCCCCGTGTAGTCCGCGCGGCTCCACATATCCCTGATGCGTTCGGCCAGTTCCGCGTGGTCATTTGTGCGTACCGAGGAATGCACCAGCATGGTGTGATGCCGGAACGGACCCTCGGGCGCGCCGTGGTCTGCTCGGTACAGCTTGAGGGCGCCGGTGAGGAGGAAGGCGTCCATGGCTTCCTGGAGACGGTCGCCTGTGTCCTCGTAGATGCCCCGGACGTGAGTCCGCTCCGCGGTGCCGTCGGGGCTGTCGAGGTCATGGAAGTCCTGGACTCCCATGTAACCGGACGGGCGAGGGAGAGAGACCAGAAAGTCCCGCGGGAAGATGTCGTCACCGTCGCCGGGATCGACGAATACGTTGGCGAAGGGCGTAGCCGTGTAGCCGACGTACTGGGCTCTGGGGAGGATCTTCAGTAGGTCCGAGATAAGGCCGTTGATAGCCGTCCTTGTGACCTTTCCGGCCTCCCACTTCTTGGGGTCGGTGGTGTTGACCGAAGCCTGGTCGGACTCATCATCGATGATCAGTGCGGGAATCTCGGAGAGGAGCGGGCCGATCTTGCGCAAGTCCTGAACCAGGTTGGACAAGACGGTCTTGTTCTTCTTCACGACCATGACGCGAGCTGCGGTGCGGTGCAGGTTCGCTGCGTCGTACAGCGGCCGCGTGCGGTCGTGCTTCTCGAACTCAAGGGTGCGGATACCGTTCAGAAGCCGGCGGTAGTCGTCGCGGTTGGTGGTGAGTCGCTCGACATCGAACGCGCCCAGTATGGAGGGGCGGCCGCCGTGGGAGACGAACTTGTGTGGCCAGTCCTCGTCGTCTTGGTAATCGATGCCTACGAGTGCGTCCAGATCCGTTGGGTCCGCACCACGCAAGATGTTCTCCTGGCCGATCAGCTCCATATCCAGACGGCGCTGTGTCTGAGCGCGCAGGAGATTCAGCGTGCCGCCGAGGACGATGACCAACCGGTAGCCAGCGTCGATAGCTTTGGCGGTCACGCCCGTGAAGTTGGCTGTCTTGCCGGACTGTACGTAGCCGACGACCAGTCCTCGGGCGCCAAATGCCTCTTCGCGAGTCGGGTCGGAGAGCCGCTCAACGACGCTGTGTGCAGCCTCGTCCAAACTGGAGACCGCCGCGTTGCTCCAGCCCTTCTGGCGCAGAAGGCGTTCGTACGCATTCCAGTAGAAGGAACGGGCTACCGCCGACTCCCGGGTATACCAGGGATGGAATTCCTTGCTGATGACAACGGCACCTGGCTCCTTGAAAATTGGTACGGCGGAGTCAAGGGCCTTACGCAGATCGCCTCCGAAGCCGAGCCGTGTGTAGGCATCAGCACGGCGCTCGTCCGTGCGAGGGGGTGCGCTGGACCAGGCCGTCTGCGACTCCAGATCCCAGGTAGTCAGTGTTCTGTGCCACAGAGCGGTCAGCTCATCCCCGGGGGAGGCAGCCATGAGGCGGTCGTGGAACCTGTCGAGGTCCGCATCGCTGGGCTCCGGGTCCTCCGAGAGGGCGAATGCGAGCCTGGCGAAGGCTTTGGGGCCGCCACGGTGCATCGCAGCCAGAACGTCGACGTGGAGGTTGAGGAGGTGGTCAGTCATCGGGTTATCCAGTCGTTCCAGCCGACAGCTCAGCTGATGGCGTCGTAACGGGCTATCTCACAGTGGGCGGCAGAGATCAGGACGCTGTTCCAGAGCGCCATCTCGTCATCGCGCTGGGCGCTAGAGCGCCCCATGCGGAAGTTCTTCTCAAGTAGGAGATAGAGCAGCCCTTTGAGGACAGGAGCGTCGTTCGAGCCTGCGTGACGGTCGCCGTTGAAAGCCTGGCGGTACTGCTTGTTGAGGCGAACAACGTGCTCATCTCGGTCGATGCCGAAGAAGACATCGGAAGGCATCGATTCCCAGCGGAACGTGATCGGAGTTTCGCCGTCCAGCTGTGGCAGCTCGTCACGCAGAGTGCGCTTCAGCTTGGGATCGATGCCCTTACCTGGAGGGATGACCTCGGTGCGCTTGACCTCGGTGGAGCGCCGGGCGGCCTCACGGTAGACAGTCTCGGCTTCCTGGAGATACGCGGTGAAGGTCTCGCCTGTGTCGCTGCTGGCTTTCTCCAGGCCGCGGGCGAACGCAGGCGTGACGTTCACGCCGTCCTTCTTGACGGTGAGACTGAAGACCTCGTTCGGAGCGGACGGCAGCTCGACGGCGATTCGGGCCAGATTGTGGTGAGCTTCGGCGCTACGCGTTCCGTTCCAGCCGCCTGCCTGCACGAGCCGGTCATGGCGGTAGATGTAGAAGCCCTGCCGTTCGGCGAGGGATCCGATACCCCGGTATGCGACCAGAGGGGATTTGGGGGGCCAGACGTGCGCTGTCATCGCGACTTCACCCGCGCCTTCGACGGGAGCCCTGTACGTGCGGGGGTACCCAGCCTTGCCGGGGACGCGGTAGCCGAACGGATCGATGGGCTCGACACCACGGTGGTCGAGCTCCTCCCGGGTGTGTGCGTCTTCGACGACGATGTCGATGTCGAAGTTGCCGCGGCTGAGGAAGCGATGCAAGTAGAGGCCGAGATGCGTTTCCAGCTTCTCGATCGCGTCATTGAGAAATCGGTCTGTCTGACCGGCTGTCACGGTCTCGAAGGCACGCACTCCGTCCCAGCGCACGATGGTTCCGTGCCATTCGATGATGCCGTCATAGCGGTCCACGAGGTTCTGGCAGTAGCGCGCATCGACGATGTCACAGCTGAAGTCGGCTTCAGCCGCCGCTGTGCGCCAGCGGCGGCCTGCTGAGGGACTTCGTATCGTCCGGCTGATGACCGTGAGGGCATCGGCGTGCGAGAGCGAGGCTGCTTTCAGGCCGGCGCCGAAGTGACCGAGCGCAGCGTCGCCGTAGTCAGCGCGGCCCCCTACGGTCATCGCGACATCGAGTCCGGCTTCGTTCATGCCGTGCCCGTCATCGATGACGAGCAGGCTGACCAGTCGCTCCTCGTCGCGCAGAAAACTGACGACAACTTTGCTTGTCGCAGCGTCTATGGAGTTGTCGATGAGGTCGGCTATGGCTGCTTCGAAGCTGTAGCCCTGATGGGACAGGGACTGCACATAGCGCGCTGCTGGCGGGAGCTTCTTGCTTCCGCTCGTCGGGACCTCGTACTCCCAGTCTGCGGACGGCGCGTAGGACATCGGCGGTGTTGCTCCCGGATGCACAGGACGGGACCTGTGGGGGGGAGGATGGCCCGTCAGTTTCTCACTGATACAGAGGACGGTACTGCAAGAAACTGGCATGGCATATCTTGAGCTGATAATTGAGAAGTAAGGCCCCGATCAGGGGCTGAATCAAGGCAACTCCTCGTCAGGTCCTGTGCGCTAGAGCATCCGATGGGGAACTACCCAGCCCCATGGCACTCCCCATACCCCCGCCCCGACCCGCACCAGCAGACGGACCCCCGTTGCGGCGGCCACGCCTCCGCCCGTCCCCGGGCCGCCAGGGTCGTCGCGTACTGGGGGAGGAGGGTCGGGTCGGAGGGGGACGTGGCCTCCGAGGCGGCGAAGGCCTCGTAGGAGGGGACCGTGCCGGTGACGATGCCCAGGTTCGGGGTGCCCGAGGCGGACAGTTCGCGCAGGGAGGCTTCTATCGTCGTGAGGTGCTCCTCGTGCGAGGGGTACTCGGCGGAGAGGCCGGGGTAGGCGCTCACGAGCTCCGTGAGCTCCGGCGCCGTCCAGTGCAGGACCGCCACCGGGAAGGGACGGGAGAGCGCCTCCCGGTACGTGCCGAGCTCGGCCCGCAGCCGGCTGATCTCCGCCTGGATGTCCGCCGGGTTGTCGGAGCCCAGGGACCAGACCCGCTTGGGGTCGTGGAGCTCGTCCAGGGAGACGGACGACGAGTGCAGGGTGTCCGCGAGGGTGTCCCAGTCGTCGTGCGCCGCGCCCAGCATCCTGCGCACCCGGTGCCGGCCGAAGAGCACGGGCAGGGTCGAGTACGGGGGCTCGGACCCGTCCGAGAGCAGCAGGGTGGCCGCCTCGGTGAACGTCGCCTGCGCCGCCTCCAGCTCGTCGTGGTGCTCCAGCGCCTCCGCGACGATCACCCAGGGGGCGGCGTCGCGCGGGGCCGCGGCGCGGACGCCGTCGATGATCGCGCGCGCCTCGGCCTCGTGGCCGTACTCCCACAGGTTCGACGCCTTCAGGGCGCGTACGAGGTACGGGTCCTCCAGGGGCGAGGAAGCGAGCAGGCTGTCGTAGAGCGACGTGGCGCGGGCGCGGTCGCCGGCCAGTTCGAGGTGCGCCGCGGCCTGCACGAGCAGGTGTTCGGCGTCCTCGGGGTAGAGCTCGGCAGTCCGCTCCAGGCGTGCTGCTTCGGCGTTGTGGTCGACGTTCTCGGCAGGCGTGTCGGGGCGCATGGGGGACACCGTACTGCCGTCACCGTACGAAAGTGAGATACGGGCAGGCCAGGGCAGTGGCCGGGAGCCGTCGGCGGCGGACCCGGGAGCCCGGTGCCGCACGTCGGTACGGACCCTGGTGCCGGACCCCGTGTGGATCAGTAGCCGTATCCCTCGGGCAGCAGCGTCGCGATGCGGACCAGGACGGTGGTCAGCGTGCCCGCGCACAGCAGGGCTCCCGCCCAGGCGCCGATGACCGCCGACCGGTAGCGGTCCGGAGCGTCCAGGGTGACCGAGTCGGGGGCGCCGGGGACGCACAGGAGGCGGACGCGGCTGCCTTCGGGCAGGGCGTGGGCGCCGATCGTGTCAGGGACGGCGCGCTCGTGCTCCACGCCGTCGTCCCCGGTCCAGCGGACCACCGGATGCAGGGCCGCGTACGTCGCCTCGCGGGACGCCAGGTGCCCGGTGACCGTGCCCTCGACGCGGCGCGCGGTGCGGCGCACGACGCGTTCGGTCACGGCGACCATGCCCTGTTGGCCGGTCACCGCCACGCCCGCGAGGAAGGGGATCAGGGCCAGCAGCCAGTACGCGCTCATGGCCGGGGAGTCTATGGGGGCGCGAGGGGCGAGGGGGCTTGTGGGGCTGGGGAGTTGGGCATCCCGCAGTGCACCGATGCGGGGCCGGGGAAGCCGGACACCGGATGAAGGGGGCCAAGGGGCCGGGTGCGAGGACCCCGCCCCGCCAACCCCGGCCCCGCCCCCTCCGACCCCGGCCCCGCCCCCTCCGACCCCGGCCCCGCCCCCTCCCACCCCGGCCCCATCCCCTCAGACCACCACCCCATCCACCTCCAGCGTCTGTACCGCCCCCGCCGCGAACGGCACGGCGACCGTCTTCCCGGTCAGGTACGTGTCCGTGTGGGCGGTGTAGCGGTCGCCGCCGCCTCCGGTGAGGGTGTTCCAGCGGCGCACCAGGCCGCCGGTGGAGCCGGTCACCGTGCCGAAGCGGGAGAGGTCGAAGGTGAAGGTCTGGGCGGAGGACGCCTTGTTGAGCGCCACGATCACCAGACGGCGGGCGCTCCGGTCCAGGGCCGCCACCGCGTGGTCCACCCCCGTGTCCAGGATCGTCATGCCGGGCCGGATGTGGCGGCTGAACTGCGCCATGACGTAGTGCTTCGTCTGGACCGCGCCGGGGGTGAGGGTCCCGGCGTCGTACGCGATCATCGCCCAGCCCGCGGACGGGTCCATGACCTGCCAGTAGACCCAGGCGGTCGGGTGCAGCCAGCGGAAGTCCAGCAGGAGATTGCTCGCGAGGGTGGCGCCGGTGCCGTCCGCGTCGCCGTACTCGGAGTTCCACAGGCTCTTGCGCGCGGTCGTCACGGCGTCCGTGTGGAGGAGGTCGCGGCGCCCGCCGGCCCCCTGGTAGCCGTGCACGTTGACGCGGTCGACCAG
Source organism: Streptomyces krungchingensis (assembly GCF_054729265.1). Lineage (NCBI taxonomy): Bacteria > Bacillati > Actinomycetota > Actinomycetes > Kitasatosporales > Streptomycetaceae > Streptomyces > Streptomyces krungchingensis. The sequence goes on along the minus strand of NZ_JBPUKY010000001.1, from coordinate 4,449,578 downwards.
GGCCTTCGTCGTCGAGCCGAAGGAGTTCCACGTCGTACGGGCCAGGTCGTAGCTGGTCTCGTCGGACGCGGCGATCCGCGTGCCGGTCAGGCCCCGCTTGTCCAGCTCGCTCCTCAGGTGGGGCAGGACGGCGGCCTGCACGGAGGAGTCCATGTGGCAGCCCTCCTGGGTGCCGGTGGCCGTCCACCAGCCGGAGGACGGCTCGTTGAAGGCCTCGACCGTCGAGAAGTCCACACCCCAGTCGTTCCTGGCGCGGAGGGCGACCGCGGCCAGGTGGGAGGCGTGCTGGCGGTAGTTCCAGGACTGGAGGTTGTTGCCGCCGCCGGACGCTCCGGACGGGTTGTGGTTCAGACACATCCACCACATGGGGGAGTTGGCGAACAGCTCGCCGGTCGCGCCGCGCGCGGTCGCCTTGACGAGGGCGGCGCGCTGCGTGGCGTCGGCCGTCCACTTCCAGGCCGAGGAGGCGGGGTCCTCGTTGTTCCAGTCCTGCCAGTAGCCCTCGATCTGCTTGAAGGCGGGGATGCTCGCGGAGGCGACCATGCTCTCGCCGTTCACGCTGTTCCAGCTGCACGCGCCCAGGTTGTAGCGGGCGATGTTCAGGCCGAGGCCCGGCAGTGAAGTGCCGTTGTACGTCGTCGACTTGGTGGTGAAGAAGAGGTCGGCGAAGTCGTCCCTGGCGCCGAAGACGTTGGCCCACCAGGCCAGCGAGGTGCCCCAGCCCTCCCAAGTCCCGTACGACGTCGCTGGGTTGACGTTGATCGTCGCGTCCGCGCGGGCGGTGCCCGTCGCCAGGGTGCCGGCGAGGGCCGTGCCGCCCGCGGCGGCCAGCAGTGTTCTGCGTCGGATCATGCTTCTCCGTCCGGCCGACTCCCGGCCGTTCCCACGGGGTCGGCGTGTCGACTCGGCTGCCGGCCGTCCGCCGGCACTGGCCGTCGCGCTGCTGCCACAGGAAGGATCGGGTGCGGCGCGCGGGCTTGTCGAGAGTTGCGACAGCCCTTTCTAAAACCGGTGTACGAAGAGGAGTCCGGGAGGCCGGGAGGCGCGGGTCTGGAGACTTGCGGGGGGATCGCCTACGGTGCGGGCCCGGCTGCCCGCCGGGCGGTGAAGGAGGCGTACGCATGCGGGCTCACCCAGGGGGCGTACGCGGCCGGGTTCCCGGCGTCGTGCACCACGGCACCCGCAGACGGCGCGCACTGCTCCGCCGGGCCCTGTGGGCCGGCGGCGAACTCCTCGTCACCGTCGGCCTCGTGCTGCTGCTCCTCGTCGTCCACCAGCTGTGGTGGACCAACCGGCAGGCCCGGCACGACGCCGAGCGCAAGGTGCAGGCGCTGGAACGGGAGTGGGGCGAACCCCGGGCGGACGCCTCCGCACCGGCCGACGGCCCCGGTGGCGGTGTGGCGAGCGACAGCGACTCCGCCGGTGAACCGGACCCGGCCGAGGGTGCTTCCGCGGCCGGCCGCGGGCGGGCCGCCACCGCCGGCGGCTCCGGGCAGCAGCCCCGCTGGTCGCAGGCGTACGCCGTCCTCACCGTCCCCCGCCTCTCCCTGCGCGTCCCCGTCGCCGAGGGCGTCAGCAAGCCGGGCGTGCTCGACAAGGGGTACGTCGGCCACTACAAGGGCACCCAACAGCCGGGCCAGGCGGGCAACTTCGCGCTCGCCGGGCACCGCAACACACACGGTGAGCCGTTCCGGTACATCAACCGGCTGCGGCGCGGCGACACGATCACCGTCGAGACCAGGACCGCGCTGTACACGTACGTCGTCGACCGGACCCTGCCGCAGACCTCGCCGAGCGACGGCGGGGTCATCCGCGGCGTGCCGCGCAGCACCGTCCGGCCGTCGTACGGGTACAGCGAGCCCGGCTACTACATCACCCTCACCACCTGCACCCCCGAGTACACGTCCAGGTACCGGTTGGCGGTGTGGGGGAAACTGCGCTCCATGCGGCCCCGTTGAGGCCACCGGAGAAGTCCGCGGGCAGGGCGTGTGCGAGATCCGGCCGGCCGGGCGTCGCGGACCCGGGCTGATCCGGACGAAGCCCCCGAGAAGCGGGGCGGGGAGTTCCTAGAGGCGGGGCGGGCCCGGCGGGGACGCCGCCGGGCCCTTGCCCTGCGCGTGCAGCAGCGTCGCGAGTTCGTACTGCGCCACCACGTCGCCCCCCTCCGCCTGCGGGCGGTACAGCTCCTCCGCCTCGGCGTACCGGCCCAGCGCCGCCAGGCAGGAGCCGAGGTCGCGCCAGGCGAAGCGGTGCCCGAGCGTGACGGCGAGGCGGTACCACTCCACGGCCGCCGTCAGGTCGCCGTCCAGCCGTCTCCAGTAGCCCAGTTGACCCGCTGCCCGCGCGCTGCCCGCCCGTGCCATCCCGGCCACCAGCTCCTCGGCCTCGGCGACCCGGCCCGACGCCCACCGGCGCATCTCCTGGGCCATGGTCACCAGCCAGTCCGGGTCCCGGCGCACTTCCGCCTCACGGCGCAGCCAGTGTTCGGCCTCCGCCTCGTGAGCGGGGTCGGTGTGGGCGAGTCCGCTGGCCGTCCAGGCCAGTCGGCGCACCGATTCGAGGTGGCCCGCTTCGGCGAGCGGCACGAGATACCGCTTCGCCTCCTCGTGACGCCCCTGGTCCATGAGGTCGCTGCCGAGCCGGTACTGGGCGGAGGCGTCGCCCTCCGCTGCCGAAGTCGCCATGACCGGCACCCTACGGGGGACCGCGGTCCCCCGGGCGCGGTCGGTCAGGTCCGTTCCCGCAGCACCAGCACGCCGGCCGCCGCCAGCAGGGACAGCCCCGCGGAGACGCCGATCGCGATGTCCGCGCCGTGGCCCGGCCCGCCGGTGGAGGTCACCAGGGCGATGGTGAGGGCGACCCCGGCGCAGGACCCGATGTAGCGGAACGTCTGCTGGGCTCCCGAGCCCATCGCGGCGCGTGCGGCCGGTACGGACTCCACCGCGAGCAGCGGCAGGGAGGCGTTGAGCAGGCCGCTGCCCACTCCGGAGACGACGAAGCCGGGGAGCAGCCGTGTCCACGAACCGGCGTCGACCGCGCCGAGCATGGTCAGGACGCCGACCGCGTGCAGGGCGAAACCCAGGACGAGCTGGTGGCGCGGGGAGACCCGGCCCGCGAGGCGCCGCGCCTGGAGGGCGACCGCGAAGGACAGTCCGGACCAGAGCAGGAACAGCCAGGCCGTGTCCATCGCGGACAGGCCGAGCGTCCGCTGGAGCAGCGCCGGCAGGAAGCTGAACAGGCCGATCACCGCGAGGCCCGTGAACATTCCGCCCGCGGACGAGGCGAGGAAGCGGCGGTGCCGCAGCAGACCGAGGTCGATCATGGGGGTGGCGGTACGGCGTTCGACGGCCACGAAGGCCGCCGTCAGGACGACGAAGGCCGCGAGCAGCAGACCCACCGGCGCGCGCAGCCAGCCGTCGCGGCCCAACGTGAGCGCGGCGACGAGGGCCACCAGGGCGAGGCCGAACGTCAGGGCTCCGGCCAGGTCGGGGCGGCCGCCCCGAGGTGCGCGGGACTCGGTGAGGGCGCGGGTCCCCAGCAGGGCGACGACCAGAGCCGCCGCGCCCAGCACCGCGTAGGCGACCCGCCAGCTCAGCGTCGAGGCGATGCCGCCCGCGAGCAGCGGACCGACGGCGATGCCGCCGCTGACGAACGCGCCCCACACGCCGGTCGCGTGCAGCCGGCCGCGCGGGGTCGGGAAGGCGTGGACGATCAGACCCAGGCCGCTCGCGAGGATCGCCGCGCTCGCCGCGCCCTGCGCGATGCGGGTCAGCGTGAACAGCCAGGTCGAACCGGCGAGCGCGCCCAGCGCCGTGGTGATGCCGAGGGCGACCGTGCCGGACAGGAAGATCCGGCGGCGTCCGTAGTCGTCCGCGAGGCTGCCGGCCACCAGGAGCAGCGCGGCCAGGCCCAGCGGGGTGCCGTTCAGCAGCCAGGCCTGGGCGGAGACCGAGGTGTGCAGCGCGGCGGCGGTGTCGGGCAGCGTGACCATCGGCGCCGTGTACGTCATCAGGGCCACCGCGGTGGCCGCGCTGGTGACGCCGAGGGTGGGGGCGGCGCGCGGGGTGGTGCCCGGCGGCGGGGATGCGGTGGCCTCCCCTGAGCCCGTGGAGCCCGTGGCTGCGGTGGCCTCGGTGGTGTCGACGGCGCCGGCGGCTCGGGCGGCCACGGTGGACCCGTCGGTCCCGGTGGCCCGGGTGGCCTCGGCGGTCGCGTCGGTGGAGGTGTCGGTCCGGTCGAGCCGGGTCATGGCCTGCCCCTTCGGAGCGTGAGTTCGTTCATTGAACCTTCGGATGTTCCGACCGTAGCACCCTAGGTTCGTTCACTGAACCAAGATGGCGGAAAGTGGCTACAGTGGGGGGCATGGCTCTGGGCAAGGACTACGCGACACAGGAGTGCTCGATCGCCCGCGCACTCGAAGTCGTGGGCGAGCGCTGGACGCTCCTCGTCATCCGCGACGCGCTCTACGGCGTGCGGCGCTACAACGACTTCCTCGTGCATCTCGGCATCCCGCGCGCCGTCCTGGCGGCCCGCCTCCAGACGCTCACCACTGAGGGGATCCTCGAGAAGCGCCGCTACCAGCAGTCGCCGCCGCGCGACGAGTACGTCCTCACCGACCGCGGCATCGCCCTGTGGCCCACGCTGCGCGCACTGGGGCTGTGGGGCCGTGAGCACTTCACCGAGACCAAGCTGCGGACGTTCCGCCACGCGGACTGCGGCACCGAGCTCGGTTCCTACGGCGAATGCCCCGCCTGCGGAACCGTCGTGCCCGTCCCGGACGTCGAAATGGTGCCGGGACCCGGACTCGATCCGGACCCGGCGGATCCGGTCAGCCGGGCCCTGCTCGAGCCGAGAAGGCTGCTGCGACCGATCGAGACGGATCCTGTATAACGGCAGGAACGTCAGGCGCGGCAGGAAGCCGTGGCGCGGGACGGCCGAGGCAGGCCCGCCGCACCGACGGGCGCGAGGCCAGGCGCACGTACCCGTACGGGTACGAGCGCAGGCGCGCGTACGTACGCGGCGACAGGCACGCGTACGAGCACGAGTACGCGTACGAGTACGCGCACGAGCGAAGAGGGGAAGCGGTCCATGACACGGAGCTGGGCGAACGCGCGTCCCGTCGCCGTGCTGCTGGTGCTTCTCCTGGAGGTCGCGCTGCTCGACACGGGCAGCCTCTCCGCCGCCGTGGCCGTCGCGTTCACCGCGACCGCGGCGGCCGGCTCCGCGCTCGCCGTCTGCGCCCTCACCGGCTCGCGCTGCGCGCCCGCCGTCCCCCGTACGCGGGTCCGGACGGCCATCCGCGACCGTGAGCACCGCACGGCCTTCCTGCCCCAACGCGATCCCGACGCCGCCGGGCGCACCCGCCCGCGCGCACCCGGCCGGGCCCTCCTGACGGCCACCGCGTAGGGACGCACCCCACCATCACGTCACCGGTCACGCCGACCGGCACTCCGTGCACCCCGCGCGGGCCCGTCATGCCGCAACCCCGACGCACGTCGCCCCCGACGCCGTCGAGGTGTCCGATCCCGGCACGACGAGACCCCCGGAGGGCTCACCCATGTCCACGTTCATGTCCGCCTTCGCCGACCTGGTCGAGCAGCTCGCCGACCTGCTCCGCCCGCTGTTCCACGACTCCGCGGCCGCCGCGGCGATCATCCTGTTCACCGCGCTCGTACGACTCCTCGTGCACCCCCTGTCCCGGGCGGCGGCGCGCGGGCAGCGGGCGCGCGCCGAACTCCAGCCCCGCATCGCGGAACTGCGCAAGAAGCACGGGAAGGACCGGGAGACGCTCCAGAAGGCCGTGCTGGAACTGCACGCGCAGGAGAAGGTGTCGCCGCTCTCCGGATGCCTTCCCAGCCTGCTCCAGATGCCGGCCTTCTTCCTCCTCTACCACCTGTTCTCCAGCTCGACGATCGGCGGCGACGCCAACGCGCTGCTCGGGCACCGGCTGCTGGCCGCGCCGCTCGGCGGCCGGTGGGCGGACGCCCTGGGCGACGGCGGGCTCATCGGTGCCCCGGGGCTCGTGTACCTCGGCCTGTTCGCGGTCGTCGCGGCCGTCGCCACCTTCAACTACCGGCGCACGAGGCGGACGATGGCGGCGGCCGCCCCGACGGCCGGCGACGAGCATCTGCCGGGACTCGCCTCGGTCAACCGGTTCATGCCGTTCCTGTCCTTCTTCACGCTGTTCACCGTGGCCGTGGTGCCGCTGGCCGCCGCGCTGTACGTGGTCACCAGCACGACGTGGAGCGCGGTCGAGCGGGCGGTGCTGTACCGCGACATGCCGGGCGCGGCACCCGCGGCGGCGGCCCTCGCCTGAGCCCGGCCGCCGGGGTTACGGTCCAGTCCGTGAACGGGCTATTGCGGACTGGACGCCGAACTTGGAGGATCGACCAGTCCTCCGATGGCTGCACCCGTCGGTCGACAGCCCGCGATCGAGGGAGATTGTGATCATGAAGCTGCTGCGAGTCGGTACGGCGGGATCGGAGCGGCCCGCGCTGCTCGACGCCGAGGGGACCCTCCGGGATCTGTCGGGCATCGTCCCCGACATCGACGGGGCACTGCTCTCCGACGACGCGGCGCTCGGCCGGATCCGTGCCGCCGCCGCGGCCGGGGAACTGCCCGCGCTGGACGCGGCCGGGCTGCGCGTCGGGCCGCCGCTCGCCCGCATCGGCAAGGTCGTGTGCATCGGGCTGAACTACCACGACCACGCCCGCGAGACCGGCGCCGAGCCGCCCGCCGAGCCGGTCGTCTTCTTCAAGGCGGCGGACACCGTGGTCGGCCCGGACGACACGGTGCTCGTGCCGCGCGGATCGGTGAAGACCGACTGGGAGGTGGAGCTGGCGGTCGTCATCGGCCGTACGGCCCGCTACCTGGAGACCGACGAGGAGGCGCTCGCGCACGTCGCGGGCTACGCGGTCGCGCACGACGTCTCCGAGCGCGAGTTCCAGATCGAGCGCGGCGGCACCTGGGACAAGGGCAAGAACTGCGAGACGTTCAACCCGCTGGGTCCGTGGCTGGTGACCGCCGACGAGGTCCCGGACCCGCAGAACCTGTCGCTGAAGCTGTGGGTCAACGGCGAACTCAAGCAGGACGGCACGACGGCGGAGCAGATCTTCCCCGTCGCCGAGGTCGTCCGCTACGTCAGCCGGTTCATGACGCTCTACCCCGGTGACGTCATCAACACCGGTACGCCCGCGGGCGTGGCCCTCGGGCAGCCCGAGCCGAAGCCGTACCTGCGGGCCGGTGACGTCGTCGAGCTGGAGATCGAGGGGCTGGGGCGGCAGCGGCAGGACCTCAAGAACGCGTAGGCGCTCCGCTTGGGTTGCGGTTCTGCGGGGCCCGGGGTGTCGGGGGTGGCGGCCTGGGGGTGCGGGCCTGGGGGTGGGGGCTTTCGGGTTTCGGGTCCCGTGCGGGTGGAGTGTGGCTGGGCGCGCCGTTCCTCGCGCCCCTGGCGGGGCGTCTCCGGTTTCGGGTCCCGTGCCGGTTGGGGGTGTGGCTGGGCGCGCCGTTCCCCGCGCCCCTTACGGGGCGCTCCGGTTCCGCGCCCCTACAGGGGCGCTTCCGGCCCCGCCCGTTGGCGGGGCCGGGAAGGGGTTCAGGTGGTCTTGAGCCGTTCCAGGGCCTCTACGACCATGGCGTGGTCCTCGACCTGGGGGAGGCCCGACACCACCACCGTGCCGATGACTCCCGCGCCCTCGACGGCGATCGGGAACGCGCCGCCGTGCGCGGCGTACGTGCCGGGGTCCAGGCGCGAGGACTCCTCGAACGTCGTGCCCTTGGCGCGGAAACGCGAGCCGACCAGGAGCGACGAGCAGCCGTAGCGCTCGACGACCCGGCGCTTGCGGTCGATCCACGCGTCGTTGTCCGGAGTCGAGCCCGGCAGCGCCGCGTGGAAGAGCTGCTGCCCGCCGCGGCGGATGTCGACGGCGACGGGCGCCCGGCGCTCGCGCGCGAGCTCCACGAGGAGCGTGCCCAGGGCCCACGCGTCGTCGTACGTGAAGTGCGGCAGCGTCAGACGGCGCTCCTGCTCCTCCAGCTCGGCGATCTCCGGCGCGTTCACAGGGACACCGCCACGGACTCGCGGGCGGACCGGCGGGCCGCCTCCAGGACGTCGAGGGCGGCGGCCGCCTCGTACGCGGTGACCGGGTTGGGGCCGCCGTCGCGGAGGGCGGCGGCGACAGCCGCGTAGTACGACGGGTAGGCGCCCGGGACCGTGGGCTCGGGTCGCCCGCCGCCGCTCAGCGGGGACTCCCCGGAACCGACGCGGCCCCACAGGGCCTCGGGCTCGACACCCCATTCCGTGCCCGCCGCGGGCCGCTTGCCCTCGCGCAGGTCCGCCTCCTGCGGGTCGAGGCCGTACTTCACGAAGCCGGCCTGCGAGCCCAGGACGCGGAAACGCGGGCCGAGCTGGGCGGTCGTCGCGGAGACGTAGAGGTGGGAGCGGACGCCGTTCGCGTGCGTGATCGCGATGAAGGTGTCGTCGTCGGTGGCGGCGCCGTCGCGACGGACGTCCGACTCGGCGTACACCGAGGTCGCGGGGCCGAAGAGGACGAGTGCCTGGTCGACGACGTGGCTGCCGAGGTCGTAGAGAAGACCTCCGATCTCTGTCGGGTCGCCGGACTCGCGCCAGCCGCCCTTGAGCTGCGGACGCCAGCGCTCGAAGCGGGACTCGAAGCGCCAGACGTCGCCCAGTTCACCCTCGTCCATCAGCTTGCGCAGGGTCAGGAAGTCGTTGTCCCAGCGGCGGTTCTGGAAGACGGAGAGCAGCAGCCCGCGCTCGTCGGCCAGCGCCGCCAGCTCGCGGGCCTCGGCGGCCGTACCGGCGAGGGGCTTGTCCACGACCACGGGCAGGCCGGCCTTCAGCGCGGCCGTCGCGATCGGCACGTGGGTCTTGTTCGGCGAGGCGATGACGACGAGGTCCAGCTCGTCGGCGCGCGCCCACAGCTCGTCCGGCGTGGCGGCGAACCGGAGGCCGTCGCCGAACTCGGCGCGGGCCTGCTCCTGCCGCTCCGGGTTCGACGTGACGACCGTGTCCAGGGCGAGCCCCTCGGTCGCGGCGATCAGCGGGGCGTGGAAGACGGAGCCCGCGAGGCCGTAGCCGACGAGGCCCACACGGAGGGGAGTACGAGTCATGCCTCCCACTTTCGCAACGCTGTTGCCAAAGTGCAAGCGCGGGGGACAATGGCCGATGTGAACAGGACGAACGCGGGAGAGGCGGGACAGGCACCGGCGCCGACGGCGGCCGGGGGCCACCCGCGGGCGGGCGCTGCCGAGCCGGCGGGTGGCGCGCACGGGGCCGCGGGAGCGGGCGGGGTCGTCGAGGCGGTCGGCCCGGGCGGCTCCTCGGGCGCGGGTGCGGGCGGGGTCGCGGGCATGTCAGGGCCCGCCGGGGCGAACCTGCTGGCGTTGCGCAGCCACAACGCCGCCCTCGTGCTCGACCTGCTGCGTGCCGCCGGGCCCGCCGGGATCAGCCGGCTCGAACTCGCCGAGCGGACGGGGCTGACCCCGCAGGCCGTCAGCAAGATCACCGCCCGGCTGCGGGCCGAGGGGCTCGCGGCGGACGCGGGCCGCCGGGCCTCCACCGGCGGCAAGCCGCGCACGGTGCTGCGGCTCGTCCCCGAGGCCGGTCACGCCGTCGGACTCCATCTCGACCGGGACGAGCTCACGGCGGTGCTGTGCGACCTCACCGGAGCGGTGGTGGCGGAGCGCAGGGCCCCGCTGGACCTGGGCGCCGGGGGCGACGCGGTCGTCGAGGGCGCGGCCGGGGAGGTCGAGACGCTGCTCGCCGGCGTGTCCGTGCTGGGCGTGGGCGTCGCCCTGCCCGGACCGCTCGACCACACGCGCGGGGTGCTGCACCGCGTCACCGGATTCCCGCAGTGGGACGGGTTCCCGCTGCGGGACGCGCTGGCGGGCCGGCTGGGCCTGCCCGTCGTGGTGGACAAGGACACCAACGCCGCCGCGCTGGGGGTCGCGGTGGCCGGGGGCGAGCCCGCCGGGTCCGCCGGGTTCGCCGCGCCGGCGGGCTCCGGCGCCGGGTCCTTCGCGTATCTGCATCTCGGTACGGGGCTGGGGGCCGGGCTCGTGATCGGCGGGGCCGTGCATCGCGGGGCCCGCACCGGGGCGGGGGAGTTCGGGCACCAGGTCATCCAGCTGGACGGGCCGTTGTGCGGGTGCGGCAACCGGGGGTGCATCGAGGTGCTGTGCCTGGACGCGGTCCGGCGGGGCGCGCCGGAGGAGGCGGCCCGGGTGCTCGGGGCGGGGGCCGCGAACCTGGTGGGGCTGCTGGACATCGATCTCGTGCTGCTGGGCGGGCGGACCGTCGCGGCGGCGGAGGACGTCTTCGTGCGCGGGGTCGGGGCGGTGCTGGAGGAGCGGGCCCGGCGCGAAGGGGCCGCCGCGGGCGTGCCCGTGCGGGTGGCTCCGGGCGGGCCGCGGGGCGTCGCCGAGGGGGCCGCCCAGCTGCTGCTGGCGCCGCTGTTCGGGCGGGGGGAGGGGTAGGGCGACCCCGGCTCCGGCCGTACCTGGGAGCGCGCCGGGGGGGCGTCAGCCCGTCCGGCGTCCGAGAGCGAGTCCGTCCGGGCCGATCCGGCGGGCGCCGGTGAGGCATCGGCCCGTCCGGCGTCCGAGAGCGAGTCGGTCCGGGCTGGGGAGTGCCGGTGAGCCGTCAGCCCGTCCGGCGCTTGAGGACGAGGCCGTCCAGGCCGATTCGGGGGTGCTCCGGTCGTAGTGCCGGTGGGGCATCGGCCTGTTCGGCGTCCGAGAGCGAGTCGGTCCGGGCTGGGGAGTGCCGGTGAGCCGTCAGCCCGTCCGGCGCTTGAGGACGAGGCCGTCCAGGCCGATCCGGGGGTCTGGGGGCGGAGCCCTCAGGAACAAGGGACGGGCAGGGGTGGCGGGGGCGAGAACCGTCCGGCGCCCACCCGGCACGAAGGGCACGCGCCAGGCACGCGGGGCACCGATCCGGCACGCCGGCCCCCCACCCGGCTGGGCGCCCACCCGGCACACAGGGCGCCCACCCGACACGCAGGCCACCCACCCGGCTCGCCGGGCACCGGCCTCCGGACCCGGCTGCGGTACCGGCCTCCGGACCCGACTACGGCTCGGGCTCCGGACCCGGCTGCGGCACCGGCCTCCGGACCCCGCCGCGGCCGTAAGGCCCCGACGAGTGAAGCCCCGCGCCGGACGGGCTGAGCGTGGCGCGGACACGGCTCGACCGACGGGAGCCGGCGCCGGACGGGCCGACAGCCGCTGCGGCGGCACTCGAAAGGGGCCGCCGTTCGGGCTATTTGTGCTACTTGTCCGGCGTGGTGGGGCACCACGGGCGGAGCGGCATGGCACGGTCGGGGAGGCCGTTGCCCGGTACCCCTGCCGCTTTCGATCCCGTTCCCAGCCGCCCCCCGATCGGCAAAGGCCCTTCATGCGACTGCGTTCCCTGCTTCCGTTCACCCTGACCGCCGCCGCCCCCGCCGCTCTGGGGAGTCTCGCCCCGGCGGCCTTCGCGTCGACCCCGGCCCCGGCGCTCACCGCCTCGGAGCCCCGTCCCGCCTGCGCCGCGCCCGACACCCGGGACTTCCCCATCAAGACCCGTATCCACGGCGGTCCGGCCGCGTACGACGTCGGCGGCGACTTCTCGACCTGGTACATCGACCTCACCAACACCACCGCGCACACCTGCGGCGGCATCCACCCGATCGTCGTGCTCGTGGACGAGAAGCGGGCGTTGCGGCCGGAACAGGCGCGGCTGGAGTTCTACGAGGGAGAGAAGTCGCACGCGGTGACGTTCGACAAGAGCGACGAGGCCGAGAACGTGGGCGCGTTCGACGACGGATTCCCGGGGTTCACCGTGGGCGCGGGCCGGACCCTCACCGTGAAGGTGCGGCTGTCCCTGACGTCGGACGCGCCCGTGCCGAACGAGGTCGTCGCCAACGCGGCCGTCGTGCAGCGGCACAACGACGACGGCGACTGGGTGGGGGAGTCGAACGACTACCGCTTCCGCGTCGAGGACCACGGCGAGGACCCGCAGGAGAACGAGGAGCGGGGCGAAGAGTCGACGGGAGAGGAGCCGCAGGAGGAGCAGCAGGGGGAAGGGCGGGATCCGGAGCAGGGCGTCGGCGACGGGGAGAGCGCCGGGGCCGACCCCGGCGTCGGGTCCACCGCGAGTGCCGGGGACGGCACCGCCACCGGGGACGCGAGCCGCGAGGCCACCGGCACGGAAGAGAACGCGAACCCGTCCGCGGACGTGCTGGCCAGTACGGGACCGGGCGCGCCGCACGCCGTCGGGGTGGCGGCGGGCCTGCTGCTGTCGGCCGCCGGGGCCGCCCTCTTCGTGGTCTTCCGCCGGGAGCGCCCGGGCCGGCACCGCTGACACCCGTACCGCGGGGCCCCGGCACCGTCTGCGACGATCCCCTCGTGGACTACCCGAACGACCAGGCCCCCGGGGCCCCCGTCCGCTCCGGCATCCCGGAGCACGGCCGTATCCCGAAGTACTACGCGGTGAAGGCGCACATCGCCGTGCTGATCGAGGAGCTGGGCGAGGGGGGACTGCTGCCCACCGAGCGTGATCTCGCCGAGAAGTACGAGGTCGCGCGCGAGACGGTGCGCCAGGCGCTGCGCGAGCTGCTGCTCGAAGGGAAGCTGCGCCGGCAGGGGCGCGGGACGGTCGTCGCGGGCCCGAAGCTGGAGCAGCCGCTCTCGCTGGCGAGCTACACGGAGGGCGTGCGGCGGCAGGGCCGTACGCCCGGGCGCACGCTGATCTCGCTCGACCGGTTCCCCTGTCCCGAGGCCCTGGCCGCGGAGGCCGGGCTGACGCGGGGCGAGCCGGTGTGGCACATGGAGCGCGTCCTGCTCGCGGACGACGAGCGGGTCGGGCTGGAGAGCACGTACGTCGCCGTGGCCCGCGCCCCGCGGCTCGACGAGGACTTCACACCCGACTCGTCGTTCTACGCGTACCTGCGCGACCGCCTCGGCATCACGTTCGGCGACGCGGACGAGCGCATCGAGACGGTGCTGGCCACCCCGCGCGAGGCGCTGCTCATCGGTACGCCGCCCGCGCTGCCGATGCTGCTGATCCACCGGGTCTCGCGGGACACGGACGGGCTGCCGCTGGAGCGGGTGCGGACGCTGTACCGGGGGGACCGCTTCTCCTTCTCGGCGCACCTCCAGGGCTGACGCGGGCCCGTCCGGGGCGGGGGCGACATGGGGCGCTCCCGCCCCTTTTTATAACGTGAAGATAACGGGTCTAGCCCAAACGTGATGGGCAGTTCACCATCTGGTTGCGGTACGGACCCTTCCGATTCCCCCTTCCCGAGGAGCGTGGCCGTCGTGAGAGTGATAGTTGTCGGAGCCGGCGTGGTGGGCACCCTGCACGCCTGGCACGCAGTGGAGCGCGGCCACGAGGTCGTGCAGATCGAGCGTGAGGCGGAGGCCCGCGGGGCCTCGCTGCGCAACTTCGGACAGATCTGGGTCAGCGGTCGCGCCGGAGGCGAGGAGCTGGAGACCGCCCTGCGGGCGCGGGAGCTGTGGGAGACGATCGGGGCACGCGTCCCGGGTCTCGGGTTCCGGGCCTGCGGGTCGTTGACCCCGGTCCGCAACCCGCGGGAACGCGCGGTGGCCGAAGCGGCCCTGGCCCGCCCGGACGCCGCCGCCCGCGGCTACAAACTGCTGACCGCGGGCGAGGCGCGCGCCGTGAACCCCGCCCTGCGGGGCGCCTTCGAAGCCGCCCTGTTCTGCGAGCGCGACGCGGCCGTCGAGCCGCGCACCGCACAGCTCGCGCTGCGCGAGGAACTGCTGAGGTCCCCGCGCTACACCTTCCTGCCGGGCCGCGAGGTCCGGGACGTCGTCGGTGAGCACGCGGTCCGCGACGACCACGGCGACGTCCACCGCGGCGACGCCGTGGTGCTGTGCACGGGCGCCTGGCTCGGCGGCCTCGTACGGGAACTGGCGGGCCCCGAGCTGCCCGTGCGGCGCGTACGGCTCCAGATGATGCAGACCGACCCGCTGGGCGAGCCGCTCACCACCTCCGTCGCCGACGCCGACAGCTTCCGCTACTACCCCGCGTACCGGAGCCCGGCCCTCGACGCGCTCGACGCGCACCAGCCGCAGTCCGCGACCGCCGCCGAGCACCGGATGCAGCTGCTGATGGTGCAGCGCGCGGACGGCGGCCTGACCATCGGCGACACCCACGAGTACGAGCACCCCTTCGCCTTCGACACGGTCGAGGAGCCCTACGAGCACCTCACCGAGGTCGTCGAGTCCTTCCTCGGCCGCCCGCTGCCGAGGATCCGGCGCCGCTGGGCCGGGGTGTACGCGCAGTGCACCGACACGAGCCGGGTCGTGCACCGGCAGCAGGTGCGCGACGGCGTATGGCTCGTCACCGGGCCCGGCGGGCGCGGCATGACCTGCGCCCCCGCGATAGCCGAGACAACCGCCGAACAGCTGGGCTGGTGAGGAACATGACCGAACAGACCCCCGACACGCGTCCCGCCCGGGACATCCGCCTCGTCGTCCTCGACATGGCCGGCACCACCGTCGCCGACGGCGGCCTGGTGGAACAGGCCTTCGCCGCGGCGGCCGGAGAGCTGGGCGTCCGGCCCGGCTCCGCCGACCACGCCGAGAAGCTCGACTACGTCCGCGCCACCATGGGCGAGTCCAAGATCTCCGTCTTCCGGCACCTGTTCGGCGAGGAGTCCCTCGCCCGGCGCGCCAACTCCGCCTTCGAGAAGGCGTACGGGGAACTCGTCGACGCCGGGCACATCGCCCCGGTCGCGGGCGCCCGCGAGACGATCGAGGAACTCGTCGGCTCCGGCCGGACCGTCGTGCTCACCACCGGGTTCGCCCGCGTCACCCAGGACGCCATCCTCGACGCGCTCGGCTGGCGGGACCTGGTGCCGCTCACGCTGTGTCCGGCGGACGCGGGAGGCCGCGGACGGCCGTACCCGGACATGGTGCTGGAGGCGTTCCTGCGCACCGGGGCGGCCGAAGGCGTCCAGCAGGTCGCCGTCGTCGGCGACACCTCGTACGACATGCTCAGCGGCGTACGCGCCGGGGCGGGCGTCGTCGCGGGCGTGCTGACCGGAGCGCACGGCGCCGAGGCGCTGCGCGCGGCCGGGGCCGGGCACGTGCTGCCGTCCGTGGCCGCGCTGCCCGCCCTGCTCGGCGCGGCCGGCCCGCTGGACGGGGCCGCACCGCGCGGCGGAGCCGGGCGATGACCGGCGGAATCCGCTTCGACCGGGTGTCCGTCGCCTACGACGGCACCACGGTCCTCGACTCCCTCGACCTCACGGTCGAGCCCGGCGAGGTGATGGCCCTGCTCGGACCGTCCGGCTCCGGGAAGACCACCGCCCTGCGGGCCGTCGCCGGATTCGTGCGGCCCGCCTCCGGGCGGGTGTTCATCGGCGACCGCGACGTGACCGACCTGCCGCCGTACCGGCGCGGGATCGGCATGGTGGTGCAGCAGTACGCGCTCTTCCCGCACATGCGGGTCGAGGACAACGTCGCCTTCGGGCTCAAGGCGCACAAGGTGCCCCGTGGCGAGATCCGCGGACGGGTCGCCGAGGCGCTGGAGATGACCGGGATGACCGCCTACGCCCGGCGCCACCCCCGCGAACTGTCCGGCGGGCAGCAGCAGCGTGTCGCCATCGCGCGGGCACTCGCCATCCGGCCGGGCGTCCTCCTCCTCGACGAACCGCTGTCCGCGCTCGACGCGCAGCTGCGCTCCGGCATGCTCGCCGAACTGGCCCGGCTGCACCGCGAACTGCCGGACGTGTCCATCCTGTACGTCACCCACGACCAGATCGAGGCACTCACGCTGGCCGACCGGATCGCGGTCATGGACAGGGCCCGGCTCAGGGACGTCGGCACGCCCCGGCAGCTGTACCGGGCCCCGCGGACCGAGTTCACGGCGTCCTTCGTCGGCAACGCGAACCTGCTGCCGGTGACGGTGGGGGCGGACGGGGTCGTCTTCGCCGGGACCGGGCTGAAGGTGGCGACCGGCGGCGCCGCCCGGGGCGCGACCGCGACGCTGTGCGTACGGCCGCACCTCGTCGGTCTCGGTGCCGGGCCCAACGCGCTGACCGGGACGGTCGCCGAGGTCCAGTGGCGGGGGGCCACGCATCGGCTCCACGTCGACGTGGGAGGACATCGGGTCAAGGCGGACGTGCGGGAACTTCAGCAGCCGCCCGCCCTCGGGGACGAGATCACCGTGCACTTCGCGCCCGAGGACGCGGTGCTTCTCTCCGCCGGCGTCACCGCCGAGGACACGGTTCCGGTCACCGCCGAGGACACGGTTCCGGTCACCGCCGGGAAGACCGCGCCGATGGCCGAAGGGGTGACCCGGGATGGCTAGCGCCTCGGTCGCCGCACCGCCGGCGGCGGTCACCGGGCCCCGCAAGGGCATCCCGCCCTGGGCGTGGGCCCTGCCACCCGTCGCCGTGCTCGGGCTCGTGTTCCTCTACCCGCTCGCCCTGGTCGTCCGGCAGTCCTTCCGGCCGGACACCGGGGGCACCTCGGCGCAGGCCTACGGGGACGTGTTCGCCTCGGCCGCCTTCCGGGAGGCGCTCGGCACCACGGTGTGGCTGGCGCTGGGATCCACGGCCGGGTGCCTGGTGCTCGGGTTCGTCCTCGCCCTGGTCATCGCCTTCGTGCCGTTCCCCGGCGGGAAGGCGGTCGCCAAGTTCATCGACGTCTTCCTGTCCTTCCCGTCCTTCCTGATCACGCTCGCGCTGCTGTTCGTCTACGGCACCGTCGGCATGGCCAACGGGCTGTGGACGGGCGCCACCGGGGCGGCCGAGGGACCCTTCCAGTTCCTCACCACGCCCTGGGGTGTGCTCCTCGCGGAGATCACGTACTTCACCCCGTTCGTGATGCGCCCACTGCTCGCCGCCTTCTCCGGCATCGACACCGCTCAGCTGGAGGTCGCGTCCTCGCTCGGCGCACGGCCCGCGCGGATCGTGCGGCAGGTCGTCCTGCCCGAGGCGCTGCCCGCGCTCGCCGCCGGCGGCAGCCTGGTCCTGGTGCTGTGCCTGAACGAGTTCGGCATCGTGCTGTTCACCGGGGCGAAGGGGGTCACCACCCTGCCGATGCTCGTGTACAGCAAGGCGATCCTGGAGTCGGACTATCCGGGAGCGTGTGTCGTCGCCGTCGTCAACGTCCTGATCTCCGTGGGGCTGTACGGCCTCTACCGGGTGGTGAGCCGCCGTGCTGGTGCATAGCCGCAAGGGGAAGTGGGCCACCTGGGCCGTCTTCTTCGTCCTCTTCCTGCCCCTGTTCGCCCTGCCCCTGCTCGTCGTCCTCGCCGCGTCGTTCGCCACGAACTGGTCGAGCGCGTTCCCGTCCGGCTTCACCACCGGCCACTACACCGCCGCCACCCGCGGCGAATCCCTCCAGGCCCTCACCACCAGCCTGGTCACCGCCCTCACCGCCAGCCTGACCGCGCTGGTCGTGGGCACCTGGGCGGCGCTCGCCGGGCACGCCCTGAAGAAGCGCGGCAAGCGCCTGCTGGACGCGCTGTTCATGCTGCCCCTCGCGGTGCCCTCCGTCGTCGTCGGGCTCGCGACCCTGGTCGCCTTCTCCAAGCCGCCGATGCTGCTCAACGGCACCCGGTGGATCGTCATCCTCGCGCACGCCGTTCTTGTCACGGCGTTCGCCCATCAGTCGGTGTCGGCCGCCATCGTGCGTCTCGACCCGGCCTACGAACAGGCCGCCGCCTCCCTCGGCGCCCGGCCCTCCTCCGTGCTGTGGCGGGTGCGGCTGCCGCTGCTGCTGCCCTCGCTCACCGCCGCCGCGGGGCTCTGCTTCGCCCTGTCCATGGGTGAGTTGAGCGCCACGATGATGCTCTACCCGCCCGACTGGACCCCGCTGCCCGTCCAGATCTACGCGGCCACCGACCGCGGCGCCCTGTTCACCGGCTCCGCGCTCGCCGTGGTCCTCATGACGGCGACGGTGCTCGTCCTGTTCGTCGTCTCCCGGATCCGCACCAAGGCCTCCTACCGCTGATCCGTCCCACCCGCGGAAAACCCTCAGAAGCACCGACCACGCAAGGAGTTCACCTCGCCATGCCCAGAAACGCCCGCTCGCTCCGCCTCGCCCCGATCGCCGCCGTGACCGGCAGCCTCGTCCTCGCCGGCTCCCTCACCGCGTGCGGCGGCGACTCGGCCGCCTCCGACGCCAAGGTCGTCACCGTGTACAGCGCCGACGGCCTCAAGGGCGAGAACGGCGACGGCTGGTACGACCAGGTCTTCAAGGACTTCGAGAAGCAGACCGGCATCAAGGTCGAGTACGTCGAGGGGGGTTCGGGCGAGATGGTCCAGCGCGCCGTCCGCGAGA
The DNA here is from genome assembly GCF_054729265.1 of Streptomyces krungchingensis. Classification (NCBI taxonomy): domain Bacteria; kingdom Bacillati; phylum Actinomycetota; class Actinomycetes; order Kitasatosporales; family Streptomycetaceae; genus Streptomyces; species Streptomyces krungchingensis. The sequence continues at coordinate 4,431,260 of NZ_JBPUKY010000001.1, read as the reverse complement.
AGACCAACCCGCAGGCCGACGTCCTCGTCACCCTCCCGCCGTTCATCCAGCAGGCCGACGGCAAGGGCCTGCTCCAGAAGTACGCGCCCAAGGGCTCCGACCAGGTCGACGGCGCCGACAAGGCCGCCGACGCCACCTGGACCTCCGTCGTCAACAACTACTTCGGCTTCGTCTACAACAAGAAGGAGCTGAAGCAGGCACCCACCACCTGGGACGAACTGCTCGACGGCACGTACAAGAACAAGCTCCAGTACTCCACCCCGGGCGTCGCCGGCGACGGAACCGCCGTGCTCATCAAGGCGATCCACGACTTCGGCGGCAAGGAACCCGCGCTCGCCTACCTGAAGAACCTCCAGTCCAACAACGTCGGCCCGTCCGCCTCCACCGGCAAGCTCGCCCCCAAGGTCGACAAGGGCGAACTGCTGGTCGCCAACGGCGACGTCCAGATGAACTACGCGCAGTCCAAGGACATGCCGAACCTCGGCATCTGGTTCCCCGAGGCCACCGGCAAGGCCACCGACGCCGCCGGCAGGCCGACCACCTTCGCGCTCCCGTACGCCGCGGGCCTCGTCACCAAGGCGCCGCACTCCGAGAACGGCAGGAAGCTCCTCGACTTCATGCTGTCCGCCAAGGCCCAGCAGCAGGTCAGCGCGATCGGCGGCGGCTTCTCCGCGCGCTCCGACGTCGAGGCCACCGACGCCAACGCCATCGCGCTGGCCAAGCTCATGGACGGCGTCGAGGTCTTCGAGCCCGACTGGGCGGACATCGACAAGAACCTGACCTCGTACGTCGAGGACTGGAAGTCCGCCACCGGCAGCTGAACCCCGCCCCACCCGCGACGCCCCTGGAACCACCGGGGGCGTCGCCATGCCCGGCACGCACCACCGTCGCTGTTCCGTCCGTGCTCCACACCACCGACCCCTCCGCGATGGGCACGGGCGGCGTCACCGAGTGGCGCGGCTGGTCCTTCACCACGGACGAGTTCTGGACGAAGGCCCAGGCCGGCCAGAACCGCGAGAGCAACGTCCGGGCCCGCAACGTCTTCGCGGTCGCCGACGGCGACGAGTGGCAGGACAAGACCTTCTCGGGCACCTTCGACTCCACGCTCGTGAGCCCCGCGTACCCGGTCACCGGAGGCGCCGCGGCCACCCTCACGTACACCACCTACTACCGCCACGAGTCCCCGCAGAAGGGCGAGGTGCTCGTCTCCTACGACGGCGCGGCACCGGTCGGCGTGAAGACGTACACCGCCGACACGTCCTCGCGCGTGGAGAAGGTGACCCTCCAGGTCCCGGCCGGAGCCCGGACCGCGCAGGTCCGGTTCCGCTGCACCGGCGGGAACAACTGGTACTGGGTGATCGACGGGGTGTCGGTCGAGCCGGCCTGACCGCACCACGGCCCCCGAGCGGGCCGGGAGCACGCCGTCGTGACCAGGGATGCCGGTCCGATCGGGGCCCGAACAGATCCGAACAACACCCCCTAGTGACCTGAGTCAGAGATTCGGTGGCAGTAGGCGGCGAGTTTGTCGAGGATCTCGTCGGCTGTCTTCGTCCAGACGAAAGGCTTGGGGTGGTCGTTCCAGTCGGCGAGCCAGGCCCGGATGTCGCGTTCGAGGGCCTGGACGGAGCGGTGGACGCCGCGCTTGAGCTTCTTCTGTGTGAGCTCGCCGAACCACCGTTCCACCAGGTTCAGCCAGGACGCGCTGGTCGGCGTGAAGTGGAGGTGGAACCGCGGGTGGGCCAGCAGCCACTTCTTGATGCCGGGCGTCTTGTGGGTCGCGTAGTTGTCGAGGATCAGGTGCACCTGAAGCCCGGCAGGTACTTCCCTGTCGAGCTTGGTGAGGAACTTCTTGAACTCGGCGGCCCGGTGGCGGCGGTGGAGGGAGCCGATGACCTTGCCGGTCGCCACCTCCAGGGCCGCGAACAGAGTGGTGGTACCGGCGCGGATGTAGTCGTGGCTGCGGCGTTCGGGAACACCGGGCATCATCGGCAGGACCGGCTGGGACCGGTCCAGGGCCTGGATCTGCGACTTCTCGTCCACACAGAGGACCAGGGCCTTCTCCGGCGGGTCCAGATAGAGACCGACCACGTCGCGGACCTTGTCGATGAACAGCGGGTCCGTGGACAGCTTGAACGTCTGTGAGCGGTGCGGGGCCAGGGCGAACGCCCGCCAGATCCGGGAGATCGCCGACTGCGACATCCCGGTCGCCGCTGCCATCGACCGGGTCGACCAGTGCGTCGCGTTCTTCGGCGTCTCTTCGAGAGTCTTGACGATCACCCGCTCGACATCCGCGTCGGTGATCTTGCGCGGGACGCCGGGACGCGGCTCGTCGTGCAGGCCCTCCAGGCCACGGTCGAGGAACCGCCGTCGCCAGGTGCGGACCGTGTCCGCCGCGACCCCCAGCCGGCGCGACACCTCCGCGATCGAATGACCCTCGGCGCACTCCAGCACGATCCGGGACCTCTGGGCCAGAGCCTGAGCTGTCGAACGCCGACGCACCCACCCCTCAAGCACAGCCCGCTGGGCATCGGTCACAGACAACGGCGGAATCTTCGGTCCAGGACGACTCACACCCAACCAACGACGAATCTACGACTCAGGTCACTAGGCTGGGGGCGCCGGCACAACGTCGTTCCGGCGCCCCCGGATCGAGTGCGTGCAGGTACGCGAGGACGGCAGGAGACCCAGCAGATGGCAGAGCGCAAGCCCATCGAATCGTGGCTCACCGACATGGACGGTGTGCTCATCCACGAGGGCGTGCCGATCCCCGGCGCCGACGCCTTCGTCAAGAAGCTGCGTGAGTCCGGGAAGCCCTTCCTGGTGCTCACCAACAACTCCATCTACACCGCCCGCGACCTGCACGCCAGACTCCGGCGCATGGGCCTCGACGTGCCGGTCGAGAACATCTGGACCTCGGCCCTGGCCACCGCCAAGTTCCTGGACGACCAGCGGCCGGGCGGCACCGCGTACGTCATCGGCGAGGCGGGCCTGACGACGGCGCTGCACGACATCGGATACGTCCTCACCGACCACGACCCGGACTACGTGGTCCTCGGCGAGACGCGCACCTACTCCTTCGAGGCCATGACGAAGGCGGTCCGGCTGATCAAGGAAGGCGCCCGTTTCATCGCCACCAACCCCGACGAGACGGGTCCGTCCACCGAGGGACCGCTGCCCGCCACCGGCGCGGTCGCGGCACTGATCACCAAGGCGACCGGCAATAAGCCGTACTTCGCGGGCAAGCCGAACCCGCTGATGATGCGCACCGGCCTGAACGCGATCGGGGCGCACTCCGAGACCAGCGCGATGATCGGCGACCGCATGGACACCGACGTGCTGGCGGGGCTGGAGGCCGGGATGAAGACCTTCCTGGTCCTCACGGGCCTGACCACGCCCGAGGAGATCGAGCAGTACCCGTACCGGCCGTCGAAGGTCGTGGACTCGATCGCCGACCTCGTCGACCTGGTCTGAGACCCGCCGGGACCGGGTCTGAAACCCGCCGGGACCCGGTCCGAGACCCGCCGCGACCTGGTCCGAGACCCACCGGCCCGTCTGAAACCCGCACGAAGGCACACAGACTCGGACGGAGCAACCGGGCCGCTCTGAAGATGCGCCCCGGCGCCACGAGAGGGAACCTCCTGTTGTCTGGAGGTTCACGATGCGTTCCATGCGAATCACTCTCTGCGCCGGGGCGGCGGTCGTGGCCGCGTTCGCACCCACAGCGTGGCTCGCCCCCTTCGCCTTCGCGGCCGACCCGGGTACGGGCGTGCTGCTGACGCCCGCGGCCCCCGCCCCCGGCACCGACGTCCGGCTGCGGGCGACCGGCTGCTCGGGCAGGACGGGCACCGCCACGTCCTCCGCGTTCGTCGCGGACGCGCGGCTCACCGCCGACGGCGGGGGTGTCCTGACCGGCGACACCCGGGTGACCAGCGGGCTGGCGCCCGGCACGTACGCCGTCGAGGTCGACTGCGACGGCCGGGACGGCAAGGTCACGGGCGTCGCGCAGATCGTGCCGCGCAGCGCCGCCACCCAGGGCGCCGTGCCCGACCTGCTGCCGAACGACATCGTGCAGCACCTGCTGCCGCAGGACATCGGGCCGACCATCCGGGTGCCGCAGGGCATCGTCCCGACCGGCATCGTGCCCACAGGAATCGTCCCGACGGGCATCATCCCGACGGCTCTCCTGCCGCAGGACAGGCCGGACGCCGCCGAGCCCGGGAGGGACTCCGACTCCGGCGAGGACCCCGGTACCGACCACGGCTCCGACTTCGCGTCCGCACCGGGCGAGATCCCGGCCTCGCCGGTCGCGCCCGTGCACGCGGGCGGCGGCGGCACCGTGCTCCTCGCCACCCCGGACGCGCGAGCGGCCGGCCCCGGCACCCGGCAGGCCGTGATCGGCCTCGTCCTGGCCGGCGTGGCCGCCGTCGCCGTCGCGATCCTCCCCCGGGTCCGGGGTTCCGCCCGGACCGTCACGCGCCGGGGGGACGAGCGCGACTGACATGTCCGAGCACGAGCGTTCTTCCGGCGCGGGGCGGCTGCTGACCGCGGTGGCCTGGCTGGTGCTGCTGTTCGGGCTGTGGTTGTGGGGCCGCGACGTGACCGATGTGCGGCAGGGCCTCACGACACCCACCACCGGGGACATCGCGGCCGTCGGGCGCCCGGACGTCCCGCTGCCGCCCGCGCTGGAACCGCTCGGCAACGCGCGCCCGCAGCGCCTCGACATCCCGTCGATGGAGGTGCAGGCCCCCGTCGTCGCCCGCGGGCTCGACCGGCAGGGCGCGATCGAGCCGCCGCCCTTCGAACAGCCCGGCGTGGTCGGCTGGTACGCCGCCGGCGTGCGGCCGGGAGCGGCCGGCGCCGCCCTGTTCGTCGGGCACGTCGACACCGACACCAAGCCCGCGGTCTTCTACAAGCTCAGCGCGGTGCGGCCCGGAGCGACGGTCCGTGTCGTCCGCGACGACGGGAAGGTCGCCGAGTTCACCGTGGACGAGGTCCAGGTGATCCCGCGCGATCACTTCGACGCCCAGCAGGCCTACGGTGCCCGGAAGCCGGGGCGGGCCGAGCTGCGGCTCGTCACCTGCGGCGGCACCTTCGACCGCGCGAGCCGCACCTACACGGCGAACGTGGTGGTGTCGGCGTACCTCACCGGCAGCCGTTGACGAGCGGTACCGGGCCCGGTCGACGACACGCTCCCCCGGGAGCCGCCGACCGGGCTGGTCCTCGACCGCGCGCGCACGGGCTGCGGGAGTAACCCGGCGACCGGCGCGGGAGGTTCTGGGTCCGTCCGCGCGGGTACGCGGGCGGAGGCAACCGGCTCGGGGCCGTGGCCATTTGTGGCAACTCTAGAACGGATGAGCGTTCCGGCCTAGAGGTCGTTTGACGCCAAGTCCACGACCCGTGGCTCTGCGTGATGGACGCAGGTGGGCGTTGCCCCGGGAGGGGGCGGGGCGGCCCGGCGCCCGGAGCGTGCGCTTCGCGCGCCCGGGGCGGATGTCTCCGGGTCCCGGAAGGTCCGGGGCTGTAACAGCTCTCCGACAAGGGGTGGGTGACCTCGTGAGCCGCGCGACACCTATGTCAGGATTGAGACTTAGGACGGTGCACCCAAGGGGGAGTTGGATGTACGGCAGCAGGGGGGCCGGGGCACGGGCGTCCGTGGCGGTGGTGGGGGCGGCACTGCTTCTCGCGGGATGTTCCTCCTCCGGGGGAGACGGCAAGAGCGACGGCTCGGGTGCCAAGGTCACACAACAGCCCAAGAATTCGGACCCGTTCTGGGTCAATCCGGACGGGAACGCGGCCGAGCAGGTCGCCGCCTACCTGAAGGCGGACAAGAAGGACGAGGCCGAGCAGATCCGCAAGATAGCGGAGCAGCCGACCGGCGAGTGGATCGGCCCGGAGAACCCGGAGTCGGAGGCGCGCGGCTTCACGGAGGCCGCCGAGAAGGCGGACCGGGCCGCGATCCTGGTCCTCTACAACATCCCGCACCGCGACTGCGGACAGTTCTCGCAGGGCGGCGCCGCCGACGGCGACGCCTACCGGACCTGGATCGACGGGGTCGCCCAGGGCATCGGGGACCGGCCCGCCACGGTGATCCTGGAGCCGGACGCGGTCCTGCACCTGGTCAACCAGTGCACCCCGGACGAGTACCACGAGGAGCGCTACGACCTGCTCAAGGGCGCCATCGGAAAGCTCAAGTCCCTGAAGAACACGAAGGTGTACCTGGACGCGGGCAACGCCGGCTGGGGACACCCCGACCAGATCTTCCAGCCCCTCCAGTGGGCGGGCATCGACCAGGCCGACGGCTTCTCCGTCAACGTCTCCAACTTCTACTCGACCGAGGACTCCGTCGCGTACGGCAAGCAGCTGTCCGCGAAGGTCGGCGACAAGCACTTCGTCGTCGACACCAGCCGCAACGGCAACGGCCCGTACACGGGCGGCAAGTCCGACGAGAACTGGTGCAACCCGCCGGGCCGCGCGCTCGGTGAGACCCCGACGACCAAGACGGCCGATCCGCTCGTCGACGCCTATCTGTGGGTCAAGCGGCCGGGCGAGTCCGACGGCACGTGCAAGGGCGGGCCGAAGGCCGGCCAGTGGTGGCCGGAGTACGCGCTGAAGCTCGCACAGGCCACCGAGTAGCGCGCGGGCCGCCGGGCATCGGCGGCCGAACACGAGGAAAAGGGGGCGCCCTCCGCTCGAAGCGGAGGGCGCCCCCTTCGTCCGTGGTCCTCGCCCTTCGGGGCGAGGCGCATCCGGTGCCGGGCGGCCGGGATCAGGGCACCCTGACCCACTGGGCCTTGCTCGGCGTGCCCTGGTCGTCCGTCACGAACAGCATGTACCAGCCCGACTCCACGAGATTCCGGCTCTTGGGAACCGTCACCGTGATGCCGTCCTTCGTCTTCGTGAAGTCCAGTGCGATGGACCGCTGGTCGACGTCGGTGACGTGCGTGGAGGCGCTCGGCCGGATCAGCCGGGCCGTCTTGATCGACGACGTGTGCTGCGAGGAGAACGTGGCCGAGCCGCCGCGCGCGATCGTCTTCGGCCCGCCCGAGAGCGAGGGCCGCGAGTCGCGGTACAGGTACGGCGGCGTGTAGATCTCGATGCGCTGCTCGAACACGCCCGGCTTGGTGTCGGCCTTGTCGGCGTAGAGCGAGTCGGACCCGAAGAACATCACGCGGCCGTCGGGCAGCAGCAGCGAGCCCGAGTGGTAGTTGCGCCCCACCAGCGGGTCGGCCACCCGGTCGAAGGTGTTCGACTTCGGGTCGTAGATCCTCGCCTGGAGGATGTTGGAGTCACCGCGCCCGCGGTAGTCCTCGGAGCCGCCGGACACCAGCACGGTGTCGTCGGGCAGGATCGAGGACTGCGGGTAGCGGGTGCCCTTCTCCAGCTCGGGACCGTCCACGAACCTCGGGTTCTTGTCCAAGAGGTCGATGAGCCGGGTCTTCTTGCTGGACAGCTGGGACTCGCCGACCCCGCCGCCGCCGATCACCATGTACTTCTCGTCCTGGGCGGGCGGCAGCAGCACCGTGCCCGAGGTCTCCATCATGTTCGCGTCGCTCAGGCCCTTGAGCTTGGTGAACTTGTTGGTCTCCACGTCCCAGACACCGGGCTCGCGGCCCACGTCGTCGGGGCCGTACCCGGCGTTCGAGCCCGAGTAGAAGAGCTTTCCGTTCTGCATCAGGGAGATCGCCGGATAGGTCGGGAACTGCCGGATGCCCTTGGTGTAGGTCCACTTCCTGGTCTTGGGGTCGAACACCTCGTTCTTGCCCGGGACCAGCTGTCCGATCTCGTCGAGACCGGACAGGCTGAGCACCTTGCCGTCGGACAGGGTGGTCAGCGTCGGGTACCAGCGGGCCTCGTTCATCGGGTCGACCTTGATGTACTTCTCGGCCACCGGATCGAACTCGTAGGCGTCCCTGATCCCCTGGAAGTCCTTCTTGTCCAGGGCGAGTTTCTGCGCGATGCCGTACGTGTTGCGGGCGTCGGTGCCCGTCAGCCCCTGGACGCGGTAGTTGTCCTGGGTGCCGGTCTCGTGCTTCTGTCCGCTGCGCTGCGCCTCGACGTAGATGCGGCCGAGGCCCGGGTCGTTGCGCACGAACACGCCGGTCGCCGGGTCGAAGACCTTCTTGGCGCGCGGTACGAGCACCGGGTCCTTGGAGACGAACGTCTTGCCGTTCTTCTTGCCGGTGAACTTGGTGCCCGCGGGCAGGGTGATCGGCTTGTCCGGGTTCTCGTTGTGCACGATCATCAGGCCGCCGGCCTTGGTGACGTCACCCTTCAGCTTCTCGTACCGCTTGGTGCCGCCCGCGATCAGCAGGTTGCCGTTGGACAGCTGGGTGTGGCCCGTGCAGAACAGGTCGCTCGGCGTGGGGATCTTCTTGATGGTGCCCTTGACCGGGTCCCAGATCCGCGTGTCGAACTTCTTCGCGTCGAAGTTGTCCTGGTTGTTGCCCGAGCCCGCGACGAGCAGCACCTTGCCGGTGTGCAGCAGGGCGGCGTGGATGGTGTTCTGCCGGTACTCCTCGGGGAACTGGACGATGTCCCAGTGGCCGTTGTCGGCTTTGTACTCGGGCTTGTTGATCGTGTACTGGTGGTACTTGTCCGTCCCGAAGCGATACAGCCAGGGCCCGTTCATCCCGGCCAGAGCGAGCACCACCACCCCGGTTATGCCGAGGCGGCGGGCACGGCGGCGGCGGGCACCGTCTTTCATTTCTTACGTCCCCCAAGGGCGATCTGCATGGTCTGGTCGTTGCCCCCGGCCGAGGCCCAGGTGGGCCGCTGCTGCGGCGCGTGCGGGGCGTGCTGCTCCTGCTGCGGCACGGAGGCCTGCGGCGGGACGGTGGCGGCCTCGGGCGGCGTCGGCGGCTTCTTCCGCTCCTGGCGCATGGTCCAGCGCCAGGCGAAGATCGGCGACGCGGTGATCAGCAGGGCGAAGGTGGCCCAGGTGATCATCGCGGGGTGGGAGTGCCCGAACACGAAGCCGGCGGTGATCGAGCCGGCGAAGACCAGGATGAAGAACAGGTGGATCCGGAAGGTCCCGAACAGCGTGTCGGGGCTCGCCGAATCGCCCTTGGGCGTCACCACGAACTTGCTCTTGCGGCGCAGCACGGCGTCCATCAGCGAGCGGGCGTAGATCGGCGCGGACAGCGCCGACATCACCATGCCCGCGACGCCGCCGGAACCCTCGGGCTCGTGCGGGGAGACGTTGTGGCGCCGGTTCCAGATGTACAGGCCGATCTGCAGCGCGGACGCGTTGCCGTAGAGCATCAGCCAGACCGTCGGGTCGATGTTCACGCCGGAGGCGCCCAGGCCCAGGAAGAGGGCGCAGCTCAGTGCCGCGAGGATCCAGTTCAGCGCCGACATCGGGTAGAAGATGATCATCATCGTGTAGTTGAAGAGCTTGCCCGGAGGCATGGAGAAGAAGCCCTTCCAGTACTGCTTGAGGATCGTCTCGTAGGTGCCCCGGGACCAGCGCAGCTGCTGGGTGAAGAAGTCTGTCCAGGCGTTCGGCCCCTCGCCGACGGCGAGCACGTCCGGCGTGTAGACCGACTTCCACTTCCGGCCGGTGGCGGGGTTCTTCGCGCGGTGGATCTCGAAGCCGGTCGCCATGTCCTCGGTGATCGAGTCGTACAGGCCGCCGATCTGCTTCAGCGCCTTGATGCGTACGGCGTTCGAGGTGCCCACGAACATCGGGGCGCCGTAGAAGTTGCCGGCGCGCTGGATGAGGGCGTGGAAGAGGAACTGCTGGGACTCGGCGGCCTTGGTGACGAACGCGTCGTAGTTGCCGTACACCTGCGGGCCGATGACGAAGCCGACGTCCGGGTCGCGGAAGAAGCCGAGCATCCGCTCCAGGTAGTTGGGCAGCGGCACGTGGTCGGTGTCGACCGAGGCGAAGTAGTCGTAGTCGTCGCCGTGCGCCTCGAGCCAGGCGTTGTAGTTGCCGTGCTTGGTCTTGGCGCGGTGCGGGCCCTTGGCCCGGTTCCACTTCGAGACACCCTTGCGGGAGAAGTGGTGCACGCCCAGGCGCGCGCACACCTCCTTCACCTCGGGGTCGTCGCCCTCGTCGAGGAGCCAGACGTGCATCAGACCCCGGTGGCGCAGCTTGACCGCCGCCTCCAGGGTCTTCGTCACCATGGCGAGGGGCTCCTTGCCGGGCACGAAGGAGGTGAGGAAGGCGACTCTGGTGCCGGTCTCCGGCACCACCGGGATCGGGTCGCGGGCGACCAGGGTGGCGTGCGCGTTCGACAGCACGTTCATGCAGCGGAAGAACTCGATCAGACCGATCGAGACCAGCATGACGATGTCGAGCGCGGGCAGGAAGTCGTAGGCCGGGTAGTCGCGTTCGGTCCAGTGCTCGGGCTGGAGCAGCCAGCCCAGCAGGATCAGCGAGAGCAGCGGCGCGGCGCCCAGCATGAGGGCGGCCCGTATGCGGTGCGGCTCCTGCGACAGCAGCGAGCGGTACTGCACCTTGTAGGGCTTGCCCGGGTCCGGCTGAGTGAGGGGCCCCGCAAGCCGGCTGTAGTGCTCGTAGTCGTACCTCGGAAGCGACTTCTTGATTCTCCGGAAGCCGCCCGTCCGGTGCGACGGCACACGGAGCTGGGTCGTCTCGGACGGGTCGAAATTCTGCCGGGCGCCCGTCGGCGTCGACGTCATGAGTCATCCCCCCGCACGCACGGTCAAGTGCGTGTTCGTCGGTTCTTGGCGCCCGCTCAGGTCCCCCTCGACCCTCCCGGACGCATCACTGGCAGGCCGCAGTCACCACATCTTCCACACCCTATAGACATGGAACGACGACCTTCCGGTTGCATGATGCCCCCCTCGGCATCCGCACATGAACGGGGCCCCCAACCCCCCATGCCCGCAACCGGCCCTGCCCCCAACTGTCATGTATCGACAGTCCCTTGAAGCCCAGGGTTCTACGCCGTTCATCATGATCGCAAGATGCGAAACGATGTGTTAACCGGTCATACGCGCTCATTGGGACGCGTGTACGACGGTGAGGGTGATGTGGCGTACGACGAAGGGCCCCCTCGCGGTGGCGAGAGGGCCCGTCGGTCGGTGCGCCGCCAGGGACTCGAACCCCGGACCCGCTGATTAAGAGTCAGCTGCTCTAACCAACTGAGCTAGCGGCGCCTGCTGACGGCAGAACTCTACCCGACCCGGGAGGGTGCTCCGGACCGCCGGATCGCCCGGGCCGGAGGGTGGAGTGAGGGGGGTAGTCCGGGACGCGTGCGGAGGGCTCCGGGCGGGAGTGGTCGCGGGCCGGGCGGGTGCGGTGGGCGCCAGGGGGAGGGGTTCGGGCGGAGCCGGGCGCGGCCGGCTCCGGGTGAGGCGGGGCCCCCGGGTGGCGTACATCATTCGGACCGTCAACATGCGACACCGGGGCACAGTTGCCAGACTGGCGAATGTGCAGAAATGCGGACAATTTGACGGGGAGTATGAGGGGAGTCGCATGGATGCTCCGGTGTTCGAGGAGATCGATCCCGCCGGCGACTGCGACTGCCCCGGATGCGTGCACTGGCGGCGTGTGATGCCCGCTTCCGCGCTGCCCGGACCCGTGGGCCATCCGGCGGCACGCAGGGCGCTCGTCCTGGCCGCCGCGGCGGGCACCGTCCTCGGCGCCGGCCAGTCGGTGCCGGCGGTCGCGGTCGCGCACGGACCCGCCCGGCCGGGCGCCCCCGCGGACGACGAACCCGGTACCCCGCAGGGCGGCCGGGCCCCGCTGCACGGACCTGCGGGCAGACCCGCGAAACCGGCCAGGCCCGGGGCCGCGGTGCCCACGACCACCCGGGCCGCGATCATCAACCGGGCGAAGGCCTGGGTCTCCGGCAAGGTGCCGTACAGCATGAGCGCGTACTGGTCGGACGGGTACCGGCAGGACTGCTCCGGCTTCGTCTCGATGGCCTGGAACCTGCCCGGCAACGAATGGACCGGCAGCCTCGCGGGTTTCGGGGTGCGCGTCTCCCGCGACCAGCTCCAGCCCGGCGACATCCTGCTGTTCCACAATCCCGCCGACCCGCAGAACGGCTCGCACGTCGTCCTCTTCGGCGGCTGGACCGACTACACGCACACCTATTACATCGCCTACGAGCAGACCCGCCCGCACGCCCGCAAGCAGTCCACGCCGTACGCCTACTGGTCGCACTCCACCGGCTACCTGGCCTACCGGTACAAGGGGCTCGCGGAGACCACGACCGGTGCGGGCGCGTCCTCCCCGGGCACCGCGACGGCACGCTATCCCGGCTCGGCGTACTTCGGACCCGGCGCGGACAACGCCTACGTCACCCAGTTGGGCCGTCTCCTCGTGGACCGGGGTGCGGCCCGCTTCTACGCCTCGGGGCCGGGGCCGCGCTGGTCGGACGCGGACCGGCGGGCCACCCAGGCGTTCCAGCGGGCGCAGGGCTGGACCGGGGCGGACGCGGACGGGCTGCCGGGGCCGCAGACCTGGTCGTACCTGGTGGGCAGCAAGGGCAAGGACATCCCCGGTGCGGCGGCGGGGGGTTCGGGCTCCACGGGGTCCTCCGGCGGCAAGGAGGGCACCGGGCAGGACGGCAGCCAGACGCCGGGCGGGTCCTCGCACGGCGTGCCCGGCTACCCGGGGCGCGGCATGTTCCGGCCCGGCGCCGACAACGCCCATGTCACCCGGCTCGGGCGGCAGCTGGTCATAAAGGGGTTCGGCAAGTACTACACCTCGGGGCCCGGTCCGCGCTGGGGTGAGGCGGACCGGCGCAACGTGGAGGCGTTCCAGCGGTCCCAGGGCTGGCGCGGCGGCGCCGCGGACGGCTATCCGGGGCCGGAGACATGGCGGCGGCTCTTCTCCTGAGCACCGTCCCGGAGCCTCGCGAACATCTGGTCCGTCCGTCCGTCGGTTCCGGGTCCGTCCGTCACGGCCCGGCGATTCCCGGGCCCGTCCCGGGTTCTCACGAAACTTCCAGGCGCGGAGGCATGGAGGCAGCTATGAGCACGACGACGTCACACACCCCGGAGTCGGAAGGGGCGTCCTCTCCGGCCTCCGGGTCCGATGCGACCGTGGAGGGCGCCGGCGGTCCGCGGTCCGCGCGCCTCATCCAGAACGAGGCGACCACCGAGATCCCCGTCCACCTGCTCTTCCGGGACGACCCGGAGCCCGTCTCCGTGCCGCTCGCGCCCGCCGTCGTGGGCCGCAGGCGCGGCACCGGTGAACAGCCGAGGGTCAGACGGTCCGTTCCCGGGAAGGCGCCGCGCCCGGTGCCGGAGGTCGAGCCCGAGCTGGTGGAGCGGCCCGCCCGGGTGCTGCCCGGAGCGGCGGGAGTGCTGGCCGGGGCCTGCGGGGTGGCCGGGTGTGTGCTCACCTCGTGGTGGTCTGGTGCGCTGCCGCCGTCCGTGACCGGGGCGCTGGAGCTGCCGGCCGCCGCGGGTGCCGGGCTCGGGCCCGTGCAGTGGGCGGCGTACGCGGGGGCCGGTGCGCTCGGTCTGTTCGGCTTCGGCGGGCTCGCCCGCGGCCGGACCGGGCGGGCCTGGGTGCTCGGGCTGTTCGGGCGCTACCGCGGCACGGTCCGGCGCACCGGACTGATGTGGATCAACCCGTTGGTGCTGCGCCGCCGGGTGGACGTGCGGCTGCGGCACTGGCGCAGCGAGCCGATGTCGGTGGTCGACGCGAACGGGGTCGCGCTGCGTGTGGTGGTGCTCGTCGTCTGGCGGGTGAAGGACACCGCGCGGGCCACGCTCGGCATCGAGGACCACGAGGAGTATCTGCGGGCGTGCGTGGAGGCGGCGCTCACCCGGCTGCTGTCGCAGCTTCCGGCGGAACTGCCGCCCGCCGTCGTGAAGGACGTGACCCTGCGCAACACGGACGCGGTCGGTGAGGCGCTGACCCGGCTGGTGGCCGCCGACACGGCACCGGTGGGGCTGGAGGTGTTCTCGGTGCAGCCGATCCGGATCGAGTACGCGCCCGAGGTCGCGGCCGTGATGCAGCGCCGCCGCGTCGCCGCCCTGGACGCCCAGCACCGCGACACCGTGCTGAGCTCCGTCGTCGACTCGGTCGAGGACACGGTGACCCGGCTGACCATGCGGGGGCTCGTGGAGCTCGACGACTACGAACGCAAGGCGTTGGTGAAGGACCTGACGGTGGCCTTCTACACCGGGCGCAGGGAGGCCTCCTCGTAGGCGTGCGGGCGGTCCGGCCGTGCGGGGTCCCGTGCGGCCGGTCCGGGGAGGCGGCATCGCGGCCGGGCCCCGGCACGCGGGACGGAGAGCTTCGCGATTGGTATGGACATGTTCAACTAGCGGCAATAATCTGGGACTTGGTCTAGACCTGAAAGTCGCGCGCACAGCTCACCGAGAACCTCCCCCACGTCCTCCAGGAGCGGCAGCATGCGCATACGGACGACCGAGATCCGTACCACCAGGAAAGCCAAGCTGTACGCGGCCGTGCTCGGCCTCGCCACCGCGGGCACCTTCGTGCTCTCGACCGGCGGCGCCGACGCCCACGGCTACACCGACCAGCCCCTCAGCCGGCAGAAGATGTGCGCCGCGAACGGCGGCAGCGTCGCCAACTGCGGTGACATCCAGTGGGAGCCGCAGAGCGTCGAGGGCCCGAAGGGCTTCCCGGCCGCCGGCCCGGCCGACGGCCGGATCTGTTCCGCGAACCACACCAACTTCAGTCAGCTGGACCAGCCCAAGACCCCTGCGGGCACGGCCTGGCCGACGACGAAGGTGACCGCGGGTCAGAGCTACGGCTTCCGCTGGCAGTTCACCGCGGTGCACGCCACGACCGACTTCAAGTACTTCATCACCAAGAACGGCTGGAACCAGAACCACGCGCTGACCCGCGCGGACCTGGAGACCACGCCGTTCCTGACCGTCCCCTACAACGGACAGCGCCCCCCGTCCACGTTCTCGCACACCGGCACGCTGCCGGGCGGCAAGAGCGGGCACCACATCATCCTCGGCGTGTGGACGATCAGCGACACGGCGAACGCGTTCTACTCGTGCGCGGACGTCACGTTCTAGTCCGGCCCGCCCCGGGGCGGCTCGCCCGACGCCCGCATTCTGAGGCTTCCTTGAGCTGCCCCTCCTTCCCCGGAGGGTATGTTCCCCGCACGCCGACGGACCGCGGCGGCGTGCGGGGAACCGCACCGGACACCGGGGGAACGAGATGGACGCGCTGTTCTACGTCATACCTGCACTGATCATGGCCGTGACGCTGCTCATGGCCGTCAAGGTGGTCCGCCGCTCGCTGGAGCTGAGGAGCGCCTGGAGCAGTGGACTGACCGCCGAGGCGCGCTGCCTGCGCTCGTACACGACCACCAGCGGCGGCGGCAGCACCTCGGTCACCACGACACTGCACCACGTCTACGAGTACACGACGCGCGAGGGGCGCACGGTCCGCTTCGACGAGGCGGGCGGCCCGTCCACCGTCGTCGAGGGCGACATCGTCACCGTGCACTACGCGGCCGGACGCCCCGAGAAGGCCACGGCCCGGGCGCCGCACCCGGGCAGGGCCGCCGCCGGCACCGTCGGCCTCCTGGTGTTCTTCGCAGTGATCGTCGCCTTCTGCATCGGCTTCATGGTCACGTACCACGAGGCCTTCGCGGCGAACGACGCCCTCGGCGGATTCTGAGGCCGCGGCCCGGGCGGCGGTGTCGCGCCTCTCCTCATCTGACGGGTCGTCAATTATGGTGCGCACCCATGGGGTCCATGAAGCGCACCGTCGCGGAGCTCGTACGGGAACGGTGGGACGACCACCGGCCGGGACTGTGGTTCGAGGGCCGGTTCCTGAGCCACCACCAGGTGGCCTCCGGTGCCGCCGCCCGGGCCGCGCTCCTCGCCGACCTGCTGCCGCCCGGCGCCGAACCGCACCTCGGCGTGCTGCTCGACAACACGCCCGAGTACCCGCTGTGGCTGAGCGCGGCAGCCCTCGCCGGCGCCGCCGTCGCCGGGATCAACCCGACCCGGCGGGGCCCCGAACTGGCCCGCGACATCCTGCACACCGAGTGCCGGGTACTGGTCACCGAGCGGGCCCATCTGCCGCTGCTCGACGGACTCCGCCTGCCCGGCGTACGCGTCCTGGTGACCGACACGGCCGCCTACGCCGGCCTCCTGGAGCCCTACGCGGACGCCGTGCCCGACGCCGGCACCGCCCGCGCCGACGACCGCCTCCTGCTCTACTTCACCTCCGGCTCGACCGGCGCCCCCAAGGCCGCGATCTGCACCCAGGGCAGGCTCGCCGCCGCCGGACAGTCGCTCGTGGACCACTTCGGGGTGAGCCCGGACGACACGCACTACATCTGCATGCCGATGTTCCACGGCAACGCGGTGATCGCCGACTGGGCACCCGCACTCGCGGCGGGCGCGACCGTCGCGCTGCGGCGCCGCTTCTCCGCCTCCGGGTTCCTCACCGACGTACGCGCCTGCGGGGCCACGTACTTCACCTACGTGGGCCGCGCCGTCCAGTACCTGCTGGCCACGCCCGCCCGCCCGGACGACCGGGACAACCCGCTGCGGACCGGCTTCGGCACGGAGGCCGGCGCGGTGGACGCCGCCGCCTTCGAGGAGCGCTTCGGGGTGCGGCTGGTGGAGGGGTACGGCTCCTCGGAGGGCGGCGCGGCCATCCAGCGCGCCCCCGGCACACCGCCCGGCGCGATCGGACGGGCGGCGCCCGGCGACGACCTCGCGGTGGTCGACCCCGGCACCCGGCAGGAGTGCCCGCCCGCCGTCCTCACCGGCGACGGCCGGCTGCTCAACGGCACCGAGGCGATAGGGGAGTTGGTCAATCGCGGCCCCAACCCCTTCGAGGGCTACTGGCGCAACCCGGACGCCGATGCCGCACGCCGCCGCGACGGCTGGTACTGGACCGGCGACCTCTTCTACCGCGACGCCGACGGCTTCCTCTACTTCGCCGGACGCACCGACGACCGGTTGCGCGTCGACAGCGAGAACCTCGCCGCCGCGATGATCGAGAACATCCTCTCCCGGTACGCGGACGCCGCCGCCGTGGCGGTGTACGCGGTGCCCGACCAGGTGGCCGGGGACCAGGTCATGGCGGCGCTCGCCCTGCGGCCCGGAGCCGCCTTCGACCCGCTGTCCTTCGGCGAGTTCCTGCTCTCCCAGCCGGACCTGGGGACCAAGATGGCCCCCCGCTACCTGCGGATCGTGGAGCGGATGCCCGTCACCGCCACCAGCAAGATCCACCGGGTGGGTCTGCGACGGGAGGGCTTCCGCTGCCCGGACCCGGTGTGGTGGCGGCCCCCGGGCGAGCCGGCCTACCGGCCGCTGGAGACGGCCGACGTCGACGCGCTGCTCGCCCAGTACCGGGCCCGGGGACGCGAGGAACTGCTCGCGGGGTAGGGCCTGCCCCACCCCGGGGACACCCGCTGCGCATATGGCCCGGGGCGCCCGTAGCCGCCTACCGTGACCGCATGATCAGCAGAGCCGGGCCGTGGCGTGCGGCCGGATACCTCGTCACCGGTGTGCTCGTCGGCGCCCCGCTCCTCGTGGGCCTGCTCGTGCTCGCGGTCGCGGGCGCGGCACTGACCCCGCTGCTCGTCGGACTGCCGCTGCTCGCGCTCCTCGCGCTGGCCGGCGTCCCGGTGGGGGCCGTGGAGCGGTGGCGGCTGCGGCTGGTCGACCCGGCTGCGGTGCCGGCCCCGCACCGCACCCCGGACGAGCCCGGCCTCGCCGCCTGGGCCAGGCTCCGGTTTACCGAGCGGGCGACCTGGCGCGAACTCGGGTACGCGGTGCTGCTCGCGGCCGTGCTGTGGCCACTGGACCTGCTGGTGCTGACGGGAGCGGCCGGGATACCCGGCGCCATGATCGGGGCGCCGGCACAGCTCGCCCTCGCCGGCGACGACACCCGCGTCGCCAAGCTCTGGCTGATCGACTCCTACGGCCAGGCGTGCCTGTGCGCGGCGGGCGGCACCGTCCTCCTGCTCGCCCTGCTGTGGCCGCTCGCACGGTACGCCCGCGCCCGCGCCGCCGTGGCCCGGCTGCTGCTGGCGCCCCGCGAGACCGAGCAGCGGCTCGCCGAGGTGACCCGGTCCCGGGCCCGGCTGGTGGCCGCCTTCGAGGCCGAACGGCGGCGCATCGAACGGGACCTGCACGACGGCGCGCAGCAGCGCCTGGTGGCGCTGAGCATGCAGCTGGGCCTGGCCCGCCTGGACGCCTCGCCCGAGCTGGCGCAGCGGCTCGCGGCCGCGCACCGCGAGGCCGACCAAGTGCTCGGAGAGCTCCGGGAATTGATCCACGGCATCCATCCGCAGGTGCTCGCCGACTACGGGCTCGGGGACGCCATAGCCGACGCCGCCGACCGCTCCGCCGTGCCGGTCGAGCTGGACGTCGAGCTGCCGCGGCTCGCCGAACCCGTCGAGTCGGCCGCGTACTTCGCGGTGCGCGAGGCGCTCGCCAACGTGGGCAGACACAGCGGGGCGCGGCGGGTGTGGATCAGCGGACGGTACGCGCGGCGACGGCCGGGGGAGGGCCGACTGCGGATCGAGGTGCGCGACGACGGGTGCGGTGGCGCCGACGCCCGGGCCGGCACCGGCCTCACCGGACTCACGGACCGGCTCGCCGTCCTCGATGGCACACTGACCGTCGACAGCCCGTCCGGTGGGCCCACCGTGCTGCACATGGAGATCCCTTGCTGAGAGTGGTGCTCGCCGAGGACAGCGTGCTGCTGCGGGAGGGGCTGGTGGGGCTCCTGGGCCGCTTCGGGCACGAGGTGGTGGCGGCCGTCGGGGACGCGCGGGCGCTGCGGGACGCGGTGGCGGCGCACTCGCCCGACCTCGTCCTCACCGACGTACGCATGCCGCCCGGATTCCAGGACGAGGGGCTGCGGGCGGCCCTCGCCCTGCGCGCCGCGGACCCCC
This sequence comes from Streptomyces krungchingensis, assembly GCF_054729265.1. NCBI lineage: Bacteria > Bacillati > Actinomycetota > Actinomycetes > Kitasatosporales > Streptomycetaceae > Streptomyces > Streptomyces krungchingensis. The sequence continues at coordinate 4,412,421 of NZ_JBPUKY010000001.1, read as the reverse complement.
GCCTGCCGGTCCTGGTCCTCAGCCAGTACGTGCAGCGGGCCTACGCCGCCGAACTCCTCGACACGGGGGACGGCACCGGCGTCGGCTACCTCCTCAAGGACCGTGTCGGGCAGGTCGAGCAGTTCGCCGAGGCGGTGGAGCGGGTCGGCGCGGGCGGGACGGTCGTGGACCCGGAAGTCGTACGGCAGTTGCTGCGCCGCAGACGTGATCCGCTGGAGGCGCTGACCCCGCGCGAACGCGAGGTGCTCGGGCTGGTCGCGGAGGGCAGGTCCAACAGCGCGATCGCCCGGGAGCTGGTCGTCACCGAGGCGGCCGTCGGCAAGCACATCGGGAACATCCTGGGAAAGCTGGACCTGCCCCCGGCGCAGGACACCCACCGACGCGTGCTCGCCGTGCTCGCCTATCTGCGCGGCTAGGGGGATTCGTTGGATCAGGTCGGATCGGGCCGCGGCGTCCGGTGCGGTGCGTCGCACGGCGGAGGATCACTCGCGTACCGGGCGTACTCGGGTGGTCCGACAACGCGGCGAGGTGCCGTGCCGGGCGTCGCGGACCCGGGCTGATCCGAACGAAACCCCCTGGGTCCCCGTCCCTCTCACCACGGCCGGACCCGCTCCCGAAGGGGTGTGCGGGAGAGGAATTCCCACCGCTCCTCGGGGGGAGTATGCACCCGTACACCTGTGCGGAGGAGCCGAGAAAAGAGGGGGAACATGCGTCGCCTGATCCGGGTCACGGACGTCGAAGCCGTTCATGCCGGCGCGGTGCGGGGGCGTCGGAGCCTGCCGCTCCGGCCCGGGACGCTTTCCTCCCGGGCGCCGCTCGCCACGCACCGCCTCCGGGCACCGCTTGCGCCGCGCCCCGTGCGGGGGCGGCTCGTGGCGTGTTGCCGGTGACGGGCGACGGGCGCTACCGCGTCCTGGTCGCCGGGTACTCCGTCTCCTCGTACGGCACCTTCCTCAACATGGTGGCGCTCAACCTGTTCGTCTACGCCACCACCGGCAGCGCGCTCGCCATGGGCCTGTTCATGGCGGTCCGGCTCGGGGCGGGGTTCCTGGCCGGCACGGTCGCGGGCCGGCTGCTGGCCCGCCACGCGGCCAAGCCCGTGATGCTGTGGTCCACCGTCGCCCAGGCGCTTGTCATGCTCCTGTTGGTCGTGACGCCGGGCGGCGGACTGCGCACCGGCGTGCTGTTCGCGGTGTCCGCGGTGGTCGGCGCGTGCGGCACCGTCTTCACGGTCGCGCTGCGCAGCTCCGTCCCGGACCTGGTCGGCCCGGACCGGCGCAGCTGGGCCAACTCCCTGATGGTCGGCGGCCGTTCACTGGCCATGGTGGCCGGCTTCGCCTCGTCCGGCGTCGTGGTGCCGTGGCTGGGATTCACCGCGGCCTTCCTGGTGGACGCCGCCAGCTTCCTGGTCTGCGCGGCCGCGGTGGGACGGCTGCCGGCGCCGGAGCGGGACACGACGAAGGGCGCCCGGTCCGCCGCCGAGAAGCCGCCGGGCCGCGAACGCCGGCGCGGGGAGGGCGTGTTCGGTGCGGTGACGGCCCTGACCGCCGTGCCCGCACTGGGGCTGATGGTCCTGCTGCGCGGTGTCGACGCGCTGGGTTCCTCGTCGCACAACGCCGCCCTGCCCGTCTATTCGAGCGCGCTGGACCCGGACGACCCGGCCGCGTTCGTCAGCCGCTTCTGGCTGTTCTGGGCACTGGGCAACGTCCTGGCGCAGCAGGTGATCCAGCGCTGGGCCCGGCGCACCGGCCGGTCCGTCGGAGCGCTCGGCTTCGGCCTGGGCACCACGGTGATGTCCTGCGCGTTCGTCCTCGGCTTCGCCGGGTTCCCCATGGCCGTGACGATGGGGGTCGCGCTGGTCGCCGGCGCCGCGGACGGCCTCACCGAGGTGTCCTACACCTCGCACCTCCAGACCCTGCCGGAGACGCTGCGCGGCCATGCCTTCGGCCTCTCGGCCACCGTCGAGAACCTCGGCTTCGGACTCGGCATGATCGCCGTGTCCGCGGCCCTCGAACGGTTCTCGGCGCTCACCGTCGTGGCCTGGTCCCACGGGGTCGCCGTCGTGGTCGCGGGCATCTACCTGCTGCGGCTGTACGCCGTCCGAGGAGCCGACGCGGAGGGGGCGCCCAGTGCGTACAACGAACGCCCGGACGACGCCGGGGTGCCCGGGCGCTGACCCGCCGGCCGGACACCACCACCCTGCCGTCCGCGGCGCGGGCCCGGACTCATCGCCGAGGCCCCGCCGTGCGTCCTTCCTGTCACCGGCACCGTCCACCCCCCGACGTTCAGGAGATTCCCGACGACCGGACCGCCGTATACCGGCCGACCCGTGCACCCGGGCCCGGCGCCCCGCTGCCGCACCACCTCGACCCTCGACAGCACCCGGAAGGCACCCATGTCCCCCACGCATGACCGCAGTCACAGCGACGACCTGCTCTCCTTCGTCTCGGCCTGCCCCTCGCCGTACCACGCGGTCGCGAGCGCCGCGCAGCGCCTGGAGAAGGCCGGCTTCGCGGAGCTGCGCGAGACGGACGACTGGACGGCCGGTGCCGAAGGCGGCAGATACGTCGTACGGGGAGGGGCGCTGATCGCCTGGTACGTCCCCGCGGGCGCGCCGGCCCGCACCCCGTTCCGGATCATCGGCGCCCACACCGACTCGCCGAACCTGCGGGTCAAGCCCGCGCCGGACACCGGCGCCGCGGGCTGGCGGCAGATCGCCGTGGAGATCTACGGCGGCGTGCCGCTGAACACCTGGCTCGACCGCGACCTGGGGGTCTCGGGCCGGCTGGCACTGCGGGACGGATCGACCCGGCTCGTCCGCGTCGACAAGCCGCTGCTGCGTGTGCCGCAGCTGGCGATCCACCTCGACCGCAACGTCAACGAGGGTCTCGCCCTGGACCGGCAGCGCCACATGACCCCGCTGTGGGGGCTCGGCGACGTCGAACCGGGCGCGCTGCTCGGCCGGATCGCCGCCGAGGCCGACGCCGACGTCGCCGAGGTCCTCGGCTGGGACCTGATGCTGCACGACCTCCAGCCGCCGGGCTACCTGGGCATGGACGAGGAGTTCATCGTCTCGCCGCGCCTGGACAACCTGATCTCGGTCCACGCCGGCGTCACCGCCCTGGTCGCCGCCGCCACCACCTCCCGGCCGCCCGCGTACGTCCCCGTGCTCGCCGCCTTCGACCACGAGGAGGTCGGCAGCGGCTCGGAGTCGGGAGCCCAGGGTCCTCTTCTGGAGCGGGTGCTGGGCCGGGGCGTCGCCGCGCGGGGCGGCGGCGGGGAGGACGTCAGCCGGGCCCTCGCGGGCGCGTTCTGCGTCTCCGCCGACATGTCCCACGCCGTCCACCCGAACTATCCCGAACGCCACGACCCGGACCACCGGCCGCTGCCCAACGCCGGACCCGTCGTCAAGGTCAACGCCAACCAGCGGTACGCCACCGACGGCGCCGGAGTCGCCGCCTTCGCCGCGGCCTGCGAACGGGCGGACGTGCCGTGGCAGCCGTTCGTCTCCCACAACGTCATGCCGTGCGGCACGTCGATCGGCCCGATCACCGCGGCCCGCCTCGGGGTCGCCACGGTGGACGTGGGCGTGCCGGGCCTGTCGATGCACTCGGCGCGTGAGCTGTGCGGGGCGCGGGACCCGGGGCTGCTGGCCCGGGCGCTGACGGAGTTCGTGACGTCGCGGTGAGGGGCGGCGCACGGTAGGACCGGCGCACGGCAGGACCGGGACATGCGTGAAGGCCCCCCACTCGCGTGGAGGGCCTTCACCGATGTGCGCCGCCAGGGACTCGAACCCCGGACCCGCTGATTAAGAGTCAGCTGCTCTAACCAACTGAGCTAGCGGCGCATGACTCCCGCCTCCCGCTCTCGCGGTCGGCGACAAAAGAAATACTACCTGGTCCGCGGGGGTGCTCCCGACCACCCGCCCAGCCCCTAGATCGCCAGGGAGAGCAGGACCGGCGCCGCGCCGCGGTTCAGGGTGTCCGCGGCCTCCCGGAGCCGGTGCGCGTGCTCGACCGGCAGCGACAGCGCGAGGCAGCCCACGGAGGAGCCGGCCGTGATGGGCACGGCCGCGCAGACCGTGCCGACCGCGTACTCCTGGAGATCGAGGACGGGCACCGTCGGCGCCTGCGCCTCCAGGCGGGACAGCAGCAGCCGCTCGTTGGTGATGGTCCGCGAGGTGAGGCGGGCCATCTTGTGGCGGGCCAGATGGTCGCGCCGGCCGTTGTGGTCGAGCTGGCCGAGCAGGCTCTTGCCGACCGCGCTGGCATGGGCGGAGGAGCGGAAGTCGACCCATTCGTTGACCGCCGGTGCCGCGGGGCTGTCGGCGTACTGGGTGACGTGCACCTCGCCGTCGATGTAGCGGCTGATGTAGATCGCCGCGCCGACCGAGTCCCGCAGCCGGTCGAGGGTGCGCTGGAGCTTCTCGCGCAGGGCCAGGTCACGCTCCTGGGCCGAGCCGAGGCGGCTGAGGGACGCACCGGTGACGTACGCGCCGTCGGCGATCTGCTCGACGTATCCCTCCCGGCGCAGCATCCGCAGGAGTGCGGTCAGACGTTCGGTGCCGAGGCGGGTCTGGCGGGCGAGGTCGGCGTCGGTGACACCGGCGGAGTGCCGTGCCACCGTCTCCAGGACGCGCAGGGCGTCCTGGGCCGAGTGGTACGGCGCGGTCGGCTCGTTCTTCAGCGCCACGGTTTCCCCCTGCGCTTCATGGGCCCGGCTCAAAAACGACACAGCCCGGACGGCCGGGCTCACTCCACGATAACCGTCAAAGAGCGGGCTGTGAGCGTCCGTTGACGAGATTGATGCCGTACCCGGACGCTCTCAGCAGCGACGCGACACTCTGGCATATGCCCCGGTCACGGCACGCGGGGCATGACCCGACCGTCGGACCTCAGGCCTTGCCCCGCGCGCTCCCCGCCCGCCCCTCGTTCACTCCCGGTAGTCAAAGAACCGCACTGAGGAATTCCCGGGTGCGGTCCTGCTCCGGATCGCTGAAGATCTTCTCCGGCGGACCGGACTCGATGACGTGGCCGGAATCGAACATCAGGACCTGGTCCGAGATGTCCCGGGCGAAATTCATCTCGTGGGTCACACAGAGCATCGTGATGTCGGTGGTGTGGGCGATGTCACGGAGGACGTCGAGGACACCGGCGACCAGCTCGGGGTCGAGCGCGGACGTCACCTCGTCCAGCAGCAGCACCTGCGGCCGCATCGCCAGCGCCCGCGCGATCGCGACGCGCTGCTGCTGGCCGCCGGACAGCCGGCTCGGACGCTCGTCGCACTTGTCCGCGAGCCCGACCAGGTCGAGCAGTTCACGGGCCCGCGCCTCCGCCTCGTCCTTGGACATGCCGAGGACGGTGACGGGCGCCTCGGTGATGTTCCTGAGGACGCTCATGTTCGGGAACAGGTTGAACTGCTGGAAGACCATGCCGATCTTCTTGCGGACCTCCCGGACCTCCTTCTCGCTCGCCGGGAAGAGCCGGTCCCCGGCGACCGTGATCGTGCCGGCGTCCGGTTTGGCCAGCGTCATCAGCAGACGCAGGATCGTCGTCTTGCCGGAGCCGGACGGGCCGATCAGGGTGACGTGCTTCCCGGAGTCGACGCGGAAGTCCAGCTCGTCGAGGACGGTGTTGTCGCCGAAGCGCTTGGTGACCTTCTCGAAGCGGATCAGCTCGGCGCCGTCCACCGGCGGATTGGCGTTCAGGTCTTTCGCGGGTACGGGGTTGGTGTCAGCGGACAAGACGTCGCTCCAGGGCTCGCAGAAGCAGGGAAGCCGGATAGGAAATGAGGATGAAGGCCACGCCGATGACCGTGAGCGGCTCGGTGAACTGGAAGTGCTGCTGCGAGTACAGCCGCGCCTCGCCGAGCATCTCCAGCACGGTGATCGTCATCAGCATCGGGGTGTCCTTCAGCATCGCGATGACGTAGTTGCCGAGCGCGGGCACCACACGGCGGATCGCCTGCGGCAGGATCACCGCGGTCCAGGTGCGCCGCACGGGCAGGCTGAGCGCCGTGGCCGCTTCCCACTGGCCGACGGGCACGCCCTCGATGCCGGCCCGGTAGACCTGCATCGTGTACGTCGAGTAGTGCAGCCCGATCGCGACGACACCGGTGGTCAGCGCGGAGAACGCGATGTTCCACTCGGGCAGCACGTAGAAGAGGAAGAACAGCTGCACCAGCAGCGGGGTGTTCCTGACGAACTCGGTGACGACACCGACCGGCCAGCGCACCCACCGTGTCGGCGTCCGCATCAGCAGCGCCCACACCAGACCGAGGGCGAAGGCGATCAGCGAACCGAGCGCCAGTGCCTGCAGAGTGACCAGCAGGCCGTCCCAGAAGTGCGGCATGAAGTCACCGACCGCGCTCCAGTCCCAGTTCATGCGCCACCTCCCGCCGCGCCCGCACCGGCGCCCACGCCGGTGCTCTCCGCCCGGCGCAGCCCACGCCGGTCCGCGCCGCGCTCCGGTTCCTTGCCTATGCCGGCCTTCAGCCGCTTCTCCAGACCGCGCATGACCCGGGTGAGCAGGAAGGCGATGACGAAGTAGATGAGCAGCACGTACGTGTAGATCTCCGCGCTCTGCTGGAGCGCCAGCCGCACCAGGTTGGCGCTGAAGGTCAGATCGCCCATGCCCATGACGGAGACCAGTGCCGTGCCCTTGAGCAGCTCGATCAGCAGGTTGCAGAAGGAGGGGATCATCTCGGGCACCGCCTGCGGCAGCAGGATCAGCCGCATCCGCTGCCAGGGCGTGAAGCTGAGCGCGATACCGCCCTCACGCTGTGCCGGATCGACCGCGTTCAGCGCGCCGCGCACGATCTCCGAGCCGTACGCGCCGTACGTCAGCCCCAGCGCCAGCGTGCCCGCCCACATCGGGACGAGCTGCCAGCCGAAGGCGAGCGGCAGCACGAAGTACACCCAGAAGATCATGATCAGCGCGGAGGTGCCGCGGAACACCTCGGTGTAGAGGCCCGCGAGGAAGCGGACGATCCACAGCCGCGAGGTGCGCGCGATCCCGACCACGAAGGAGACGGCGCCGGCCAGCAGGGCGCTGAGGAACAGCAGCTGGACGGTGACCCATATGCCTTTGAGTACGAGTTCCCAGAGTCCCGATGTCATCCGCGGCAGAGCTCCTTCGCGGTCATGTCGGTCATCTCCGCCTTGGTGAATCCGAACGGCTGGAGGATGCGGAACAGTTCGCCGCTCGCCTTCATCTTCCGCAGCTCCACGTTGAAGGCGTCCCGCAGCCGCGTCTCGCTCGACCGGAAGGCGAAGCCGCCGCCGTCGACGTGCGGCTTGCCCTTGACCAGGGGCGCGAAGGGTTTGGTGCTCTCCGCCTTGCGGGACTTCTTGACCACCTCACGCGTGGTCAGCGCGGTCCCCGCGAAGACGTCGGCCCGCCCCGCCTCGACGGCGTTCAGCCCGGCGACCTGGTCGGGCACGATCAGGATGTCGCTCTCCTTGTACCCGGCCTCCACCGCGTACTGGATCTCGGCGTAGCCCGTGCCGGTCGCGAACTTCGCCTTCTTCGCCACGACGTCCTTGTAGTCGTGCAGGTCCATGGGATTGCCCTTGCGCACGATGAACGCGTCGAGCATCTGGTAGTCCGGGTCGGCGAAGATGACCTGTTCGCAGCGCTCGGGGTTGATGTACATCCCGGCCGACACGACGTCGAACTGCTGCGAGTTGAGTCCGGGGATGAGCGAGCCGAACTCGGTGGGGACCGGCTGGACGCGGTCGATCCCGAGCCGCTTGAAGACGGCCTTCGCGAGCTGCGGCGCCTCGCCGGTCAGCTCGCCGTTCCTGTCGATGTATCCGAAGGGGATCTCGCCCGCGATGCCGAGCCGTACGACGCCCTGCGCCTTCAGCCGGTCGAGGAGATCACCACCGTCCGTGCCGGACGCCGTGGCGACCCGGCTGCAACCGGCGGCGCCCAGCGCGCCGACGGCACCGAGCGCGGAGACACCCGCGAGCAGCGACCGCCGGCTCGCGCCTTTGCCGGGGGCCCCGAACGGGCCTCGTTTCTCCGCACCATAACCGTCCTTGCCAAGTGGTGGAGCCATGGCCGCGCGGCTACCCGGTGCCATGCGATCCATGCGGATCAATTTGCGCCCGTACACGCCGAAGAATGTCCGAGGCCCTCTTGACTCCCGCGGGACCATGGAATGCATGGCTGATCGCTACATCGAAGTCTCCCTGGTCAAAAGGGGAGTCGACTGCACGGCGAAACTGCTCGACGACCGGGCGCCGATCACCTGCGCGGCGGTGTGGGACGCGCTTCCACTGAGCGGGGACGTCTACCACGCGAAATACGCGCGCAATGAGATCTACGCCCTTTTCCCGCCTTTCGTGAAATCGGAGCCACCCCTGGAAAATCCGACAGTTACCCCTATTCCGGGAGACCTCTGTTATTTCTCCTTCGCGGGCGCGGAACTGGGCACGCAGGCCTACGGATACGACCGTGAGGTCCGTGCCGGGACGACGGTGGTGGACCTGGCCCTGTTCTACGAGCGCAACAACCTGCTCCTGAACGGGGACGTCGGCTGGGTGCCGGGGATCGTCTGGGGCCAGGTGGTCGAGGGCCTCGACGCGATGGCCGAGGCCTGCAACGACCTGTGGCGCACCGGCGCACAGGGCGAGGCGCTCCGGTTCCGCCGGGCGTGAGCGTCCCGGCGCGGCGGTCGCTCCCGGCCGGGCGCGCCGAAGCACCGGGGGAGCGACCCCGGCCGGGTGTCAGAGTACCGGGGGAGCGACCCCGGCGACGCCCGCCTCGTACAGCGCCTGCGCCGTCCGCAGGACGAGGTCGTCGCGGTGCCGCGCCGCCACGATCTGCAGACCCACCGGCAGGCCGTCCCCGTCCACCCCGACGGGGACGGTCGCCGCGGGCTGCTGCGTCATGTTGAACGGGTACGTGAACGGGGTCCAGCCCGTCCAGCGCCGGTGACCGGAGCGGGCGGGCACCTCCGCGCCCGCCTCGAAGGCCGTCAGCGGCAGTGTCGGCGTGACCAGGACGTCGTAGGACTGGTGGAACCGGCCCATGCGCCGGCCCAGCTCCATGCGGACGTCCACCGCGGCGAGGTAGTCCAGTGCGCCGGACCGGGCGCCGAGCGCGCAGATCTCGCGCAGGCCGGGGTCGAGCAACTCCCGCTGGTGGGGCCCCAGCCGCTGGGTGACCCGGGCGGCCCCGCTGAACCAGAGCGTGTGGAAGGCGTCCACCGGATCGGTGCAGTCGGGGTCGTCCTCGGCGACGTACGCGCCGAGACCCGCGAGCCGCTCCACCGCCCCCCGCACCGCCGCCGCGACGGCGGGCCGGACCGCGACCTGCCCGCCCAGCGACGGCGAGTACGCGACCCGCAGCCCCCGCACCCCGCCCTCCAGCGCGTCCACGAAGGAGCCGGCCGCAGGCCCGAGCGCGGACCAGTCCCGGGCGTCCGGACCGCTGATCACGTCCAGCAGCAGCGCCGCGTCGGCGGCGTCCCGCGTCATCGGACCCACGTGCGACAGCGTCCCGAAGGCACTCGCGGGATACAGCGGCACCCTTCCGTAGGTCGGCTTCAGACCGAAGATCCCGCAGAACGCGGCCGGGATGCGGACGCTGCCGCCTCCGTCCGTGCCCAGGGACAGCGGGCCCGCGCCGAGCGCCACGGCCGCCGCGCTGCCCCCGCTGGAGCCGCCCGCGGTGCGCGAGACGTCGTACGGATTGCGGGTCACCCCGGACAGCGGCGAGTCCGTGACGCCCTTCCAGCCGAACTCGGGCGTGGTCGTCTTGCCCACGAGGACCGCGCCGTGCTCGCGCAACCGGGCCACCGACGGCGCGTCCTCCTCCCAGCGGCCCCCCGGGTCGACGGTCCTCGATCCGCGCAGTGTGGGATGCCCGCGCTGCAGCAGGATGTCCTTCACGGTGACGGGGACACCGTCGAGCAGGCCCGCCGGCTCGCCGCGCCGCCAGCGCCCCTCCGACTCCCCGGCCCGGGCCAGAGCCTCCTCGGCGTCCAGCCGTACGAACGCGTTCACGGCGGGCTGGACGTGTTCGGCCCGCTCCAGGACCGCCCGCGTCGCCTCCACGGGGCTGAATTCGCCCTTGCGGTAGCCGTCGACGAGTTGTACCGCGGTCAGCTCGGTGAGTTCCGACATCGGCCCCTCCAAAGGGAGTTCAGTGTCCCGGCACGTACCCGCGCTTCTTGTCGACGACGTTCTGGAGCGACTTGCCCGCCGCCCACCTCTCGTACAACTCCACGAACTGCATACCCAGTTCATCCCGCCAGCCCACTGTGTCCCCGCTCATGTGCGGCGACACGATCAGTCCCGGGACCTGCCACAACGGGTTCTCGGGGCCGAGCGGTTCGTGTTCGAAGACATCGAGGGCCGCGCCCGCGATCCACCGCTTCGACAGCGCCTCGGCGAGGGCCTCCTCGACCACCAGCTGACCCCGTCCGATGTTGATGAAGCGGGCGGAGGGCTGCATCATGCCGAACCGCCGCGCGTCGAACATCCCGTACGTGTCCTGCGTCAGCGGCGCCGCGGACACCACCCAGTCGGCGCGCGCCATCAGCCGGTCCAGCTCCCCGGGGCCGTGGATCCCGGTGCGCGGGGTCCGCCCCACCAGCGCCGTCGTGATGTCGAGCGCCTTGAGCGTGCGGACGATCGCCCGCCCGATCGGGCCGGAGCCGACCACACAGGCGCGGGTGCCGGCCACCCGCTGCGACTCGCGGTGCCGCCACTCCCGCTGCCGCTGGAGGTCCCAGGTGTGCGGCAGGTCCTTCGCCATGGCGAGCACCAGTGCGGCGACGTACTCCGCGATCGGCTGGTCGAAGACACCGCGCGCGTTGGTCACCACCGTGTCCGAGTCGGTGAGCTCGGGGCACATCAGATGGTCCACGCCCGCGCTCGCCGTGTGCACCCAGCGCGGCCGCGGGCCCTCGCCCGGCCAGGCACGGCGTACGGCGTCCGAGGTGAAGTCCCACACCAGCAGTACGTCCGCGTACGGCAGCCGCTCGGCCAGCGTGGTCGCGTCGGCGTGCTCGATCCGCACCCGGCCGGTGAGTCTGCCGAGCCGGGGCGGCGGCTCGGCGTCCAGGACGAGCAGCCGGGTCGGGGGCTGCGGGCCGGGTCCGTGAGGTGACGTGGAGGCGTTCATCGGGTGAAACCGTTTCGCAACGCGGGTCCGCTTTCCTGGGAAGGTGTGAGGCGGTTCTCCGGGGCTCCGGAGGCGGGATCCCGGGGCGGATCATGCGGTCGGACGTGCGCTCGGGGCCGCCTGAGATGCGCGGATTGACCACGCTCGCACCCGAACCTACCTTCGTCAACACGGGCCCACCTACGGTCCGTTGTCCACCCGTTTCCCTTCGTGAGGCCGGTGACTGCGATGGATGTCTCTTTTCTCGGCGGTCCCCGCGAACAGCGCGGCATCGGCGTCGTCGCGCCCTTCGACTTCGCTCTCGACCGTGAGCTGTGGCGATGGGTGCCCGACGACGTCTCCCTGCATCTGACGCGTACCCCGTTCGTGCCGGTCGAGGTGAGTCTCGACCTGGCCCGGCTGGTCTCCGAGCACGAGACGCTCGGTGACGCGGTGCGCGCGCTGAACGCCGTCGCGCCCGAGGTCGTCGCGTACGCCTGCACCTCCGGCAGCTTCGTCGGCGGCGTCGCGGGCGAACGCGCGATGTGCGAGGCGATGACCCGGGCGGGCGCGGTCCCCTCACTCACCACCTCCGGTGCCCTCCTCGACGCGCTGCGGGAGCTCGACGCCCGGCGGATCGCCCTGGTCACCCCGTACACCGTCTCGGTCACCCAGTCCCTGGAGGAGTACCTGGCGGAAGCCGGCATCGGCGTCACCGGGCGGTCCTCGCTGGGCCTGACGCGGCACATCTGGAAGGTGCCGTACCGCGACGTGGTGACGATGGCCCGGCACGCGGCGCGCACCGCCGCCGACGCCCTCTTCATCAGCTGCACCAACCTTCCGACGTACGACGTCATCCCCCAATTGGAGGCCGAACTGCGCATCCCGGTGATCTCGGCCAACCAGGTGACGATGTGGGCGGCGCTGCGCCAGCTGGGTACCCGGGCGGTGGGCCCTTATCAGCGGCTGATGGACAAGTCCGCCCGTGGGGGACCGGTACTGCCGGAAGAACAGGAAGGTTGGGCATGACCGCACTCGGATTCCTCTACCCCGGTCATTCGGCCGAGGACGACTACCCGCGCATGGAGCAGCTGCTCGGCAGCGACATCCGCCTGGCCCTGGTCCACACGGACATCGGCGAGGACGCCCACCGCGTCGACGCGCTCTTGGAGATGGGCTCGGAGGCCAGGCTCGCGGCGGGCGTCGAGGAGCTGCGCCTGTCCGGTGCCGAAGCGGTGGTGTGGGCCTGCACCAGTGCCAGCTTCGTGTACGGCTGGCAGGGCGCCCACGACCAGGTCCGCGCCCTCGCCCGGGCGGCGGGTCTGCCCGCCTCCTCCACGTCCTTCGGCTTCGCGCACGCCGCGGGGGAGGTCGGCGCCCACCGCGTCGCGGTCGGGGCGACCTACCCCGACGACGTGGCCTCGCTCTTCGCCGCGTTCCTGAAGGACGCGGGCGTGGAGGTGGTCGGCGTGCGCGGCTCGGGGATCGTCACGGCCGCGGAGGTCGCCACCTGGGGGCCCGACCAGGTCCTCGCGATGGCCCGCGCGGCCGATCATCCCGACGCGGAGGCCGTCCTGCTGCCGGACACCGCCCTGCACACCGCCTCGCACATCCCCGCCCTGGAGGACGCCCTCGGCAAGCCGGTCCTCACCGCCAACCAGGTGACCGTGTGGGAGGCACTCCGTCTGGCGGACCGCCGGGTCAACGCCCCCGACCTCGGCACGCTCTTCACGAGGGAGCCCATCGTGCAGATGCCGTAAGGCCTGCCGGCGCCGGGACGGGCCGGGACCCGGCCCGTCCCGGCACCGGCGAAGGGCCCCGGGCGCGGTCCGCGGGAGACGGGCCGCGCCCCGGCACCGGGAATAAACGGAGACACCCTCCTGTTCGTACTCCGCGAACCACGCGTCGTACGCAAGCGAAAGCAGGAGGCACCCCGGTGGACGAGACGGACGAGACCCGAGGCACCGCGCTCGGCAGCGCACCCGTACCCCTGTCCGTACTGGACCTGGTCACGGTCGGCGCCGGCCGCACCGCGACGGACGCGCTGCGGACCAGCGTCGCCCTCTCGCGCCTCGCGGAGTCCCGCGGCTTCCACCGCTACTGGGTCGCCGAGCACCACTCGATGCCCGGCGTGGCTTCGTCCTCGCCCGCGGTGATCCTCGCCCACCTGGCCGCCCACACCACCCGCATCCGCCTCGGGTCGGGCGGAGTGATGCTCCCCAACCACGCTCCCCTGGTGATCGCGGAGCAGTTCGGCACCCTGGAGGCGATGGCGCCGGGCCGGGTGGACCTGGGCCTGGGCCGCGCCCCCGGCACGGACGGCGCCACGGCCGCGGCCCTGCGCCGCGCCGAACGCCTCGACGAGGGCGCCGACGACTTCCCGCAGCAGCTCGCGGAACTCACCCGCTTCCTCGACGACGACTTCCCGGACGGCCACCCCTATGCCCGTATCCACGCGGTCCCCGGCCCCGTCCAGTCGACCTCCCCGGGCGGCGTCCAGTCCCCGCACCGCCCGCCCATCTGGCTGCTGGGCTCCTCCGGCTTCAGCGCCCGCCTCGCCGGCGTCCTGGGCCTGCCGTTCGCCTTCGCCCACCACTTCTCGGCGCAGAACACGATCCCGGCCCTGGACCTGTACCGCGAGTCCTTCCGGCCGAGCGCCGTCCTCGACGCCCCGTACGCCCTCATCGGCGTCTCCGCCCTCGCCACCGACGACGAGCGGGAGGCCCGCCGCCAGGTCATGGCCGCGGCCCTGAACATGGTCCGTCTGCGCACCGGCCGCCCGGGTCTGGTCCCGACGCCCGAGGAGGCGGAGGCGTACGACTACAGCCCGATGGAGCGGGAGTTCATCGACTCCTGGAACGCCAACGTCGTCCACGGCACCGCGGACGAGGTGCGGTCGGGTCTGGACGACCTCCAGAAGCGCACCGGCGCCGACGAGCTGATGATCACGAGCCACGCCCACAGCGGCGACCTGCGGCTGCGCTCGTACGAACTGATCGCGGACGCCTACGGCCTGCCGCAGGCCTGAACCCGGCGGCCTCAGGCCTGCGCGCAGGCCTTGGTCAGCAGTGCGGAGATACGATCCGGCGCCACCGGCCGGGAGTACAGCCATCCCTGGCCGGTGTCGCATCCGATCCCGCGCAGCCGGGAGGCCTGCGAGGCGGTCTCCACGCACTCGGCGGTGACCGTCAGGCCGAGCCGGTGGGCCAGCTGGATGAGGGCCTCGACGATCACCTCGTCGGCCGCGCCCGCCTGCGCGGCCGCGCCGTCGGCGCCCCGGTCGCCGCTGTCGGGGGCCTCGTACTGGAAGCCGCGGACGAACGAGCCGTCCAGCTTCAGCACGGACACCGGCAGACGACTGAGGTAGGCGAGGTTCGAGTAGCCCGTGCCGAAGTCGTCGATGGCGATGCGGACGCCCATGTCGCTGAGCGACTGGAGGGCCTGCAGCGGGCGGCCCGCCGAACCCATCACCGCGGACTCGGTGAGCTCCAGCTGGAGCAGGTGCGGCGCGAGCCCGGTCTCCGCGAGGATCTCCGCCACGTCCGCGACCAGGTCGGAGTCCCACACCTGCCGGACCGCGACATTGACGCTGACGAAGATCGGCGGCGCGTCCGGGTGGTCCAGCTGCCAGCGGCGGGCCTGCCGGCACGCGGTGGCGAGCACCCAGCGGCCGAGCTGCACGATCGAGCCGTCCTCCTCCGCCAATCCGATGAACCGATTCGGCGTCAGCATGCCGAACTGCGGGTGGTGCCAGCGGACGAGCGCCTCGACCCCGCGCACGCCGCCGTCCTCCATGCCCACCAACGGCTGGTACTCCAGGGCGAATTCACCCCGGTCCACGGCCGCGCGCAGCGTGGAGGAGAGGGCCTGGCGGGTCATGCGGTGGGCGTTGCGCTCCGGGTCGAACAGGGTCCAGCGGCCCTTGCCGTCGGCCTTCGCCCAGTACAGCGTCGTGTCGGCGGCCTGCATCAGACCGGTCGCGGTCGTGCCGGTGGCGCGCCGCTCGACGACCCCGATCGACGCGGACAGCGACAGCCGCTGGCCGGAGAGGTCGAAGGGGGCCTGGAGCGCCTTCAGGACGGATTCGGCGAGGTCCGCCACCTGGTCGGTCCCCGTGGAGTCCTCGACGAGCAGCGCGAATTCGTCGCCACCCAGTCTGGCCACCAGCGGAGTGGCCGCTCTCGTGTACCCCGCCTCGTCGGCGCAGCGCGTCAGCCGTTCGGCGACGGCCGCGAGCAGCCGGTCCCCGACCCGGTGGCCGAGCGTGTCGTTGACCGCCTTGAACCCGTCGAGGTCCAGATAGCAGAGCCCGATCCGGCCGGTGCCGCCCTCCTCGTACGCCTCCGCCTCCAGCGCGGCCGACAGGCGTTCGAAGAACAGCGCGCGGTTCGGCAGCCGGGTCACCGGGTCGTGCATCTGCAAGTGGCGCAGACGGGCCTGGAGTTCACGCCGGGCGCTGATGTCGGTGACGGACAGCAGGACCGCGGGCTCCTGGGGCGACAGCGGAGCGACCGTGACCTGGACCCAGAGGGAGTGGCCGTCGGGATGCTTGAGCCGGCGGGTGAAACGCAGCCGTGCCTGGCGCCCGCGCAGCACCTCGCGGTACGCGTGCCAGGTGCGGGCGTCGGACGCCAGGTCGACGAGGTCGGCGGCGTTCTTGCCGGGGAGTGTCCCGGCCCTGGCGCCCAGCAGCGTGCTCAGCGATGCGTTGGCGGTGACCACGAGACCCTCGCGGTCGACGACGGCCATGGCGAGGGGGGCGGCGGCGAACGCGGCCTGGTGGGTGCGGGGTGACGTTCCGTCGGGTTCGGCGGCCGCGGCGGGGAGGGGCTCGCCCGGGACGTACGAGGCGTCAGGGACTCCAGATGCGACGGATGTGCCCGGAGTGGAGGCAGGGGATCGGGACGTGCCGTGATGCGCCTCGGCCGACGCACGAGGAGATGACTCGATGTGACGCTCTGTGACGGCCGGCCGGACGAGGTCTGCCGCGGGCGCCGGCCCTTCGGAGGTTCCGCTCACCGCTCGCTCCCGCAGTGCACTCGTTCTTCGTATGGGTCTCTCGGGGCGGTCGACCGGTGAGGGGCGGCCGCACAAGCCGTGTCCGTGCAGGAAAGTGCCGATCATAGAGGCTGGCCTCGGGGCATCGCAGCCACTGTCCAGTGTCCCGGAACAACCACCCGTTCTGACAGATCGTTTCTGCCTGCATCTGGACGGGTTCCTTCCTTGCGCCGACCGCATGTGACGTTGCGTGAGTGTTCGGGGTGTCGGCCCCGGACGGCCCTCACCCTTCTGGTGCAGACAAACAGGGCGAAGTGTGGCGAACTCGCCCAGGCTGGGTGCGGTATCCCCGAATCCGCATCCGGAGGTCCACGTGCCGCGTCCGCTCCCCCTGCGGGGTCTCGCCCGGGAGACCCGTCGCGGTTTCACCCGCGGGGCCCGTCGGGGCTTCACCCGGGAGGCCTTGCGTGGCCTCGCTCGTGACGGGGCGCCACGTTGGCGCAGCACCGCGGCCGTGTTCACCTCGATGACGGCGCTCGCCGCGACCTCCCTGGTGCCCGGACCCGCGCTGGCCGAACCCCACTCGGCCCCGTGCGCGCTGGAGCGGACCGACGCGCACCACTCCGAGGGCGTGGACACCTGGAACTCCACCTATGTGCGCCCCACCCACCCGCTCGACGCGGTGATGGTCTTCCTGTCCTTCCCGGACGCGCGTCCGCTCACCACCCCCGCCGAACTGGCCGCCGACCATTTCCCGGCCACCAGCGACTTCTTCGAGCGCGCCTCGTACGGCAGGTTCACCCTGCGCGCCCATCCGCAGCCCCGCTGGATCCGGATGCCGCACCCCTCCACGTCGTACGCCATACAGCGCGACTGGGACGCCGAGGACCGCGCCGCCTATCTGCGCGACGCGCTCGCCGCGGCCGACGAGCAGGTCGACTTCTCCCGCTACGACATCGTCTACTTCGTCGCCGACCCGGACGCGCCGGGCGTCGACTCGGACGCCACGAAGGTCGTGAACCTCGACACACCCCTGCACGCCGACGGCAAGGACATCCGCCGGGTCGTCACGGTCTTCGAGAAGCACCCGCCGGACCGGCTCGTCCTCGCCCACGAGACGGGCCACGTCTTCGACCTGCCCGACCTCTATCACCGGCCCTCCGACGGCAAGGGCGACTGGGACACCTACGTCGGCGACTGGGACCTCATGGGCAGCCAGTTCGGGCTCGCCCCGGACCTGTTCGCCTGGCACAAGTGGAAGCTGGGATGGCTGGACCCGCACCAGGTGGCGTGCGTCCAGGGCCCGGGCAGTACCCGGCTGACGCTGGAGCCGCTGGGGCAAGGACCGGACACCCTCGGCGCGGGTGTGGCCGCGGGTGCCGGTGCGGGAGCGCTGGGTGCCGGCGCCGGTGCGGCCGCGGCTGCCGGTGCCGCCGCCAGGGGCGCCGCCGCAGCGGGGTCGGCCGCCAGGGGCGCCGCCGCCGCGGGTGCGCTCGCGGCCGGGTCGGGCATCTCCATGGCGGCCGCGTCCAAGGGCGTCCGCGCGGGGGCCTCCGACCCCGGCGCTTCAGGACCGGGCGGCGGCTCGGGCGCCTCGAGCCCGGGTGTGAGCGGTTCGGGGGCCTCCGACCCCGGCGCTTCAGGACCGGGCGGCGGCTCGGGCGCCCCGCTCCCGGGTGTGAGCGGCTCGGGCGCCGCTCTCCCGGGTGCGAGCGGTTCGGGGGCCTCCGGGCCCGACACACCCGGATACGGTGCCTTCGCGGCGCCGTCCCCCGGCGTGGGCCTCCCCGACGGGCGGGACTTCGGGGCCGGCCGGGGCACCAAGCTGGCGGTGGTCCCCACCGGCCCGGACAGCGCCCTCGCCTTCGAGGTGCGCGCCCCGGGCGGGAACGACGGCGCGACCTGTGCCCAGGGAGTGCTCGTCTACCGCGTGCGCAGTGGGGCCGCGTCGGGCGGTGGCCCCATCGAGGTCGTCGACGCGCATCCGCACACCGAGTCCTGCTGGGAGGAATCGGTGTACCCACCGCTCGCTGACGCCCCCGTGGGGCTCGGGGAGAGCTTCACGGTGCCGGGCGAGAATGTCCGCGTCGAGGTCGAGGGCCGCACACCCTCGGGGGCGTGGACGGTCCGGATCACGACCGGCTGAGCCGGATCGCGCCGGCAGAGGGGGAGTGCGTCGGCCGAGGGGGATTGCCCCGGGCGAGGCGGAAGACGACCGGCACGGGCGGGTGGCCGGCGCCGACGGGGAGGGCTGCACCGAGGGGCGGGACGATGCGCTGTCGGCCGTTCGGGTGAATGCCGTGGGGCGTCGTGCGCGAACATGACGATGGCGAGACCGGACGCGTTTCCGCGATCCTGCCTCGCCATCGTGAGCGTGCGCCGCCAGGGACTCGAACCCCGGACCCGCTGATTAAGAGTCAGCTGCTCTAACCAACTGAGCTAGCGGCGCCTGCTGACGTCGTAGACCTTAGCATCCTGATCGGCGGGAGGAAAAATCGATATGCGGACCGCGGCGGAGGCGGCCGCACGGGCCGCCCGGACGGCCGCCCAGAGCAGGATCTCGGGACCCGGGAGCCACGGATGGCGGGTGTCGGGCGCGACGAGCCAGCGGGATTCCAGCCGCTCGGCGGGGTGCCGGCCCGAGGTGTCGGGAATCGGCGCGGGCACGGTCACCGCGTCGCCCGCGCCGTGGCAGAGCAGGGGTGGGACCGCTCCGCACCGGCCTGCGTGCACGGTGCTCCCCGGGCGTCCGGCGTCACGGGAGCCCCACTCCTCCCACTCGAAGAGCGACGGCAGCCGGTGCGCCGTGCCGGGCGCGGCGAACAGCATCATCCGCCCGCGGTACGCGGCCACCGGCCCCGAGCCCGGTCCCTCCTCCCACAGCCGGTCGAGCATCCGGCGCCCGAAGATCGCGGGGGCGCTGACCACGTCGAAGGCGGTGCCGCAGGGCAGGACGACCGGGGCGTGCGGGCGCTCCGCCCAGAGGGCGAGGGTGCTGCGCGGATACGTCCCCGCGGAGGCGAGCCAGGCGGCGCCCTCGGGGGTGGCCCCGCAGATGTCGGACCGGTCGGGCGACGCCGGCGGGGCGCCGGGGGCGTGGGGGGTGGTGAGATCCGGGTTCCGAGTGCCGCTCATGCCGACTACATCTACCGGCGGTGAGCGGTCCGTCCCCGAGGGTTGCCGGAAACCGGGACAGGGAGGGGCGGGGTGGAGTATTTTGCGTGCCCCTCTGGCATATGCCGAAGGGTGGCCGTGCCGGGCCGGGGCGTGACCCGCGCCGTGCGCGCGGGCCGGCCCGGCCGGGCCACGGGCTCACAGCGGGTCGACGACCCCTTGTCCGTGCCCGTTCCCCTCGACGCCCCGCAGCAGATCGCGGCCGAACTCGACCATCTTCTTCGCGTAGTCCTCGGTCCATTCGGCGCGCTCGCCGATGGCGGCAGGGGTGAGCCGGTCGAACCGGCGCGGGTCGGCGAGCTGTGCCGCGGCGATCGCCTGGAACTCGACGGCGCGGTCGGCGGCGGCCCGGAACGCCTGCGTCAGCTCCGTGGCGCGGTCCAGCAGCGCGCGCGGGTCGTCGATCGACTCCAGGTCGAAGAAGTGCTCCGGATCCCCGGCGGCTTCCGCGGGCTCGAAGAGCAGGGGCGCGGGGCGTAGCCGCGGTTCGTTCCGACGCGGCGTGGGCTCCGCCATGTCTTCTCCTCCTCGTACGGTTGGGAACCCGCCTTGTGGGTGGGCCATCGTCCATTGTCCCCCGGCCGCGCAAGTGGGCCGCGGACGACGGGACCCGAGCGCGGAACGGGCCTGTGCCCTCCGCCGCCGCGGTCGCCGACGGCCGTACGCGGTCACCGGCGATCGTGCGTGGTCACCGGACCGCGTGCGTCCCCGGCGGGTGCGCGGGGCCCCGGTCGGCCCCGGTCGGTCATCCGCGTCCGCGAGCGGCCGCCCGTTTCCTGCGCCGGTGCCGCCCCTTTCCCGCGCCGGGGCCGGGCGTGTCCCGCACCACGGCCGCCCGCGTCCGGTACCGCGGCCGGTCAGGGCCGCCAGCTCACCCGATGCTCCGCCAGGTGCGACAACACCGCGTGATTGGCTTCCCAACCGTCCGGAAACTTCACCGTGACACCCAGTTGCACGGGCTCGGTCGACGGATGGTCGTCCAGCAGCTCCGTCACGCCCTCCCGGCACACCACGATGCACGCGTGCCGGTGCCGGGACGCCAGGACGCACAACCGGCCCGTCTCCAGGTGGAAGGCCGTCGCGTCGGGCCGCCCGGACAGCGGGTGCAGCACCACCGTCACGTCGAACTCCCGGCCCTGCAGCCGGTTCGCCGTGTCCACCGTGACGTCGGCGACGCCGAGATCCGTCAGCGCGGCCCGCACGGCCGCGGCCTGGTCCCGGTGCGCCGTGCCGACGGCGATCCGGTCCGCGGTCAGCGGCACCGGCTCCCCCGACCGCTCCGAGGTGGCGGCGCCGCCCCGGTCCAGCAGTCGCCGCACGACCCGCGCGACGGCCCGCACCGCCTCGGGGTCGGTGCGCGGAGTGTGGCGGGCCGGTAGCTCCAGCAGTCCCCAACCGGCCCGCGCCGCCTCGTCGATGACCCGGTCGGGACCCGAACCGTCCGAGGCGACCGCGAAGTCGAGCCGCCGGTCCTCGTGTCCCGTCCCGCTGCGGAACGGCGTGTAGGGGTAGAACGCGTCGGACACCAGCGGTGCCGCGGACGCGGGCAGCCGCCAGGACACCGGCAGACGGTGCTGCGGGAGCTCGGGATTGTGGGCGAGCAGCGTGGTCACCGCGGAGGCCGACGGGTCGTACGACAGCCCCGCCCACTGCTCCGCGCCGACGATGGCGAACGGGTCCAACTGGCCCGGGTCGCCGACGAACAGGGCCCGCTCGAAGAGCCCCGCCACGGCCAGCAGCGCGTCCGACCGCATCTGGTAGGCCTCGTCGACGATCGCGTGCCGCCACGGCTCCACGCCCTTGACGTGCGCCCACTTGGCGGCGGTGGAGATGACCACGTCGAGACCCGCCAGGTCGGCGGCCTTCGTCGACTTGCGCACGTTCTCCAGGCCGTCGAGGGCCTTGTCGTACGGGTCGGAGTCGCTGCTGTGCAGGCGGCCCACGGACACGTCGGCGTCCTTCTCGGCGAGCCGCAGCACCAGGTCGTCGACCTGGGCGTTGGTCTGCGCGATGACCATCAATGGCCGTCCCGCGGACGCGAGTTCGAGCGCGGCCCGGACGACCAGCGTGGACTTCCCGGCGCCGGGCGGGGAGTCCACCACGACACCGCGGTGCGTGCCGTGCAGCGTGTCGTGCAGGATCGCGTCGGTGGCGCGCGCCGCGGCGGCACCGGGATCGAAGACGGTGGTCACAGGATGTCCTCCGGCGTCGTCGGATCCGGCAGGGGCACCGCGTCGGGCTCGCCCGGAGGCCCGCCGTGCGTCCACGGTGTCTCCTCCGGGTCGGGCAGCTTCGCGCCGCCCCGCTGCTCGTGCTCGAAGAGCGTGAAGCAGACGAGGTCGCCCTTCTCGGGCACGGATCCGGCCTCTGGCTCCTTGCCGCGGCCCATCTTGTCGACGATGCGCAGCACCACGAGGACGTCGCCGCCGTCCGGGGCCTGGGCCGACGCCACGTCCCCGCCGGACGGCGCGGTGCCGTCGGACTCCGCGGCCGGGTCGGACTCGTCGGCTGCGTCGGACTCCCCGGCCCCGGGGAGCGTCTCGTAGCCGACGAACTCCGCGGACTGCGGCTTTCCGCCCAGGGAGCGGTACACCTTGACGCGTTCCCCCAGATACGGCCGGTCGTCCGTGCGCACCGTCACCAGCGGGCGCGGACTGGGCCGCTTGCCCTCGCTGTACGCCATGACCACATCGACGACCTCGCCCGCGAAGGCCTCCCCGGCGAGCCGGCGGCCGGCCATGACGAGCGGGTCGTCCAGGGCCTCCTGGGCTTCCAGACGGGCCTGTTCGCGTTCGCGCGTCGCGAGTTTGTTCGCCGCGGTGACCGCGTCGTCCCGGCGGGGCTGCGGCGGCTCTCCGGCGGACACCCGGTCGCGGTGCCCGGTGAACGACCAGCGGTCGCGGGTCCAGCGGTCGGCGGCGTGCGCGCCCTCGGGCAGCCCGCGCAGCAGGTCGAGGCCGCGCCACACCGCGTCCCAGGTGGGGCGGGTGACATCGGCCACCAGGTCGCGGATCTCCTGCTCGGCGGCGGTGACGAGGCCGAGCCGGTCGTCCGCCTCGACACCGTCCTCGGCGGCGGCGAACGCGGCACGCGCGCGGTCGTAGCGCTCGATGGCCGGAGCCAGCAGCTGGTTGTCGAAGGCGGGGTCCGTGGCCGGTCCGGCGGGCGGGCAGACGAGCTGTCCCCGTGCGTCGCGCGTCGTCCCCGCGCGCAGCGCGGCCTCCGCGCCCAGCATCCCCTCGGGCGGATCGATCCACGCGAGCAGCGCGCCCAGGTGCTGGTCCTCCAGACTGCTCTGGCCGGTGGCCCAGTGCCGGGACAGTACGTCGGTGAGGGCGAGCAGCAGGGCGGAGCCGGGCACCCGGGCCCGCTCCGCGTAGTGCGTGAGCCACCGGCCGAACAACGGGACCCGGGGCGGTGCCGGATGGGGCGTCTCGGGGTCCTGCTCGGCGGTGCGCCGGAAACGTGTGGAACGGCCGAGCAGCCGTACGAACTCGATGCCCGGCCGGCTCGGGACGATCAGCTGCGGGGCGTCCGCGCACAGTTCGACCTCGACCTTGACGCGCTTGCCGGTCTCCGGGTCCGTCTCGCTGCGCTCGGCCGGCTCGACGGCGTCCGCGTACGTGTCGATGTACGGGAGCACGACGTCGGCCAGCTCGGCGAGGAACGCGGACCGCAGGTCCCGGTCCCGGGGCTGCGGCACGACCAGCAGCCGGGGGGCGTCCCGGTCGGTTCCGACGAGCGCGCCGAGCGGTGCCCCGGCCTCGCCCGCGGTGGTCAGCGGCACCAGCACCAGCGGCCGTTCGGTGAGGTGCCGGTGCCGCACGGTGGCGGCGGGCCGGGCCCGCCCGCTCTCCACGGCTTCGAGCCGGGCGAGGGTGGCGATCAGCGACATGCGGCGCCCTCCAGGGCTTCGGACGCACCCGCGCCGGCGGGGTGCCCGTCCAGGGCCTCCGCCCGCAGCCGGGCCGCCCGCCGCAGCATGGCGACCGCCGGGTCGCGCGGGTCGCCCGCCTCGCCGTGCGCCGCCGCAAGGACGTCCGTGACCGAGGTGAGGCCACCGAGCTCCGAGCGCAGCGAGCGGCCCAGGGACGTGACCGCGCCCTCGGCGAGCGCGCGGTCGCGGCAGTGGAAGGCCAGGTCGCAGGCGGACAGGCACTCGGGGGCGTACGTCGCCGGGACCGCTTCGACGGCGGTCGTCAGCTCGGCGGCGGGGAGGTCGGGGGAGAAGCAGGTGCCCTCGGGCAGGGCGGCGGCGATGTCCTCGACGCGGGTGAGGCGGGCGAGCTGGCGCCTGGTGACCGCGCGCTGCTTGCGGATGTCGACGGCGGAGGCGGCCGGCAGGTTGGAGAAGTCCTTGGGGCACACCAGGAGGATCCGGTGGGAGACCTCGGGGACGCCGGTCCGGGCGCCGCGCTCGGAGGAGGCCCCGGCCGTGTCCGGCGCCTCGGACGGCGCGGGAGGGACGGCCGTGTCCGGCTCCCCGGCCGCCCGCTCGCCCGCGGCGTGCTCCTTCGGCGGTGTGCCGAGGCGGGCGGCGACCTCCTCCAGGGCCAGGACGTACACGGCGGACTGCCGGGCGGCGGCGCCCACCTTCGCCGGGTCCGCCGAACCGTCGAGCATCGGGAAGGACTTGATCTCGACGACCGTCCAGCGGCCGTCGGGGTGCACGACCACGGCGTCCGGCTCCAGGAAGGCGGGGGAGCCGGCGACGTCGAGGGCGACCATGGGGTGGTCGAGCAGCGTCCAGACCCCGGCCCCGGTGGCCTCGCGCAGCGCGAGCGCCGTCCGGGCGGCGCGTCCCTCGGGGCCGACGGCGCTCAGGTCGGGCACGACACCGGCCGTGGGGGGCTCGGCGCGCGGGTCCAGCCGCTCGTGCACCAGCCGCAGCAGCTCCGCGCCGCCGTCGGCCTTGACCCGTGCCTCGAACGCATTGCCGCGCATGAAGGCGAACTGCGACTGCCCGAAGCCGGACGGCGCCCCCAGCGCGCCGGCCAGCTTCGCCTTGTCCACGCCCGCGCCGTCGAGCAGGGCGCGACGCTCGCACCCGGGATTCGCGGCGAGCGCCGCGAGGGCGCGCGCGTCGAGGGACTTGGGCGGTACGTCCGGGCCGCGCAGCTCAGCGAGCCGCTGCCGGAGCCCCGTCCCCCGCGTCCGTGGGAGAGGCACCCGGTTCGGCTCCCGGCCCGGTTCGGGACTCGCGCTGTCGGGGAATTCGCTCACCCGCGGAAGTCTGGCACCCCGCACTGACAATTGAGGAACCCGTGGCGCCCGGGGCGGTCGCGGACCGCGGGAACCGCGCGACCAGCCGCGTCCTCGCCCGGTCGGCGAGCCGCATCACGACGGGGGTCAGCAGCAGGCCTGCCCCCATCACCGCGGCACCGGCGACGGCGTCGAGGAAGTAGTGGTTCGCGGTGCCCATCACGACGATCGTGGTGAGCAGCGGATACGCGACGCCCGCGAGCCGGGCGAGCGGGGTGCGGCCGTGGCGCCACAGCATCACACCGCACCACAGCGCCCAGCCCACGTGCAGGCTCGGCATCGCCGCGTACTGGTTGGTCATGCCGCCCAGGCCCCGCGGCGCGCTCGCCTCGCCGCCCCACCAGCCGTACGAGCTGTACTGGGCCATCGTGTCGACGAAGCCATGGTCCTCGGACAGCAGCCGGGGCGGGCAGGTCGGCAGCAGCGTGAAGCCGATCAGGCCGATGAAGGTCGAGGTCATCAGCCAGGTGCGGGCCGCGCGGTAGTGCGCGGTCCGGGAGCGGAAGAGCCAGACGAGGAGCACGGGCGTCACCAGGTAGTGCAGCGACGCGTACCAGAAGTCGGCCGGGACGCCGAGCCAGGCCTCGCGGGTGAACAGCCGGTTCAGCGGGTGTTCGGCGTTGAGGTGGAGGACCTTCTCGATGCGCAGGATCTCCAGGCCGTGGTCGACCGCGCTGGAGGTGTCGCCGCGGGCGAGCAGCCGGCCCGCCGAGTACGACGCGTACACCAGCAGGATCAGCGGCAGTTCGGTCCACCAGCGCAGGCGCGCGTGCGCTCCCGAGACGTCGCGCAGGTCGGTCCACCTGCGAAACCGGGCGCGTGGTGCCGTCCCGGTACGCGGTGCATCGGTCTGCGGCATCCGATCGCCCTCCCCCATCTGCTTCTGCTGTGACCCCACAGTCTGCACAGTGTCTGGAGACGATCGGTGGCCGCATGCGATTTTACGGTGTATGTGAACGCCCTCGATGGGCGCCCCGGTCCTCAAAGACGCGGAGATCGCCCGCCGGGTTGCCCCGCGGACCCGTGAGCGATGATGGAGTGACCCCCTCACTCGTCGCCGAGTGACCGGTTCCCCCTCACCCACTCGTCCCGGAAAGGTCTCCTTCCATGGCACCGCGCATCCTGCTGGCCCGGCACGGACAGACGGAATGGTCGCTGTCCGGCAAGCACACCGGCAGGACCGACATCCCGCTCCTGGAGGAGGGCCGGCGCGGCGCCAAGCTGCTGGGGGAGCGGCTGCACCGTCCCCCCTTCGACGGCCTCGACGGGGTCGAGGTGCGCACCAGCCCGCTGGCACGCGCGCGTGAGACCTGCGAGCTCGCCGGCTTCGGGGACCGCGCGACCACCTGGGACACGCTCATGGAGTGGGACTACGGCGCCTACGAGGGCATGACCCCGGCGGACATCCAGGCCGTCCGGCCGGGCTGGTTCATCTGGCGCGACGGCGTTCCCGGGGGAGAGTCCCTCCAGGAGGTCTCCGCGCGCGCGGACGAGGTCGTCGCCTGGGCGCGCGCCGAGGACCGTGACGTCCTGGTCTTCGCCCACGGCCACATCCTGCGCTCCATCGGAGCCCGCTGGCTCGGCCTCCCCCTCGACTTCGCGGCCCGCATCCGCCTCAACCCGACGTCGCTGTCGGTGCTCGGCTGGGCCTACGGAGAGCCCGCGATCGAGGTGTGGAACGACTGCGGGCACCTGTCCGCGTAGGGCGACCGTGCCGCCGGCCGTGTCTCAGGCCGGGCGCGGCAGGCTCGCGTGGCGCTCCAGGAACGTCGAGACGCCCGACGCCCTGCGATGCGGGAGCAGGACGCGCGCCGTTCCCGCGAGCATCGTCTGGATGCGGGAGGACTGGACCTCGTTCAGCAGATCCAGGACGCGCAGACCGGCGAGGGCGGCCTCGTCGGGGCGGCCGCCGCGCGCGAGGTCGTCGGCCAGTTCCGCCGTGTAGAGGGCGATGTTGCGGGTGAAGTGCGGGTCCTGGAGCTCGGCGGCGCGGCGGGCGTGCCGGGCGGCGCGGGGCCAGTCGCCCAGCGTCGACCAGCACTGCGCCTCCAGTCCCTCCAGTTCGGCCTCTCCGTAGAAGGTCATCCACTCGGGGTCGGCCTCGGAGGGGCCCCGCTCGAAGAGCGCCTGCGCACGGGCCAGGGCCTGCTCGCACCCGGCGCGGTCGGCGAGCCCCGCCCAGCCGCCCGCCTCGCGCAGCGCGAGCAGGGAGAGCAGGCGGGGGGAGCCGAGGGGGCGCGCGGCGCGCTGCGCGGCCTGTGCGGCACGCACGGCCTCACGCGGACGCCCGGCGTCGCGCGCGAGGAACGCCGTGTTGCAGAAGGCGTGGGCCTCCAGGCCCGGGTCGCCCGACATCCGGGCGGTCGCGAGGGCCTCCGCGTAGTGCGAGCGGGCGTCGTCGAAGCGCCCCGAGTCGTGGGCCAGCCAGCCCACCGAGATGGCCAGTTCACCGGCGCCCGCGTACAGCCGCTCCGCGATCGACTGCCGTGTGGTGCCCGCGTCGAGCAGCGCGTACGCCGTCCGCAGCGGGGCCGCCGCGCGCCGGTAGAGGCCGTCGGCCCCATGGCGGTCGTCGAGCAGCCGGATCTTGCGTACGGCCTCTTCGAGGGCGCCGGCCTCGGACGTGCCGGCCCGGTGGACGCGCCGTTCCGCGGCCGTGGCGGTGCCGCCGAACGCGCCCGCGAAGGGCCCCAGTGAGGCCGCCGCCATGGTGGCGGTGCCTCCGGTCATGAATGCGCGACGTTGCACGTCGCTCTCCTCGTGGTTCTGATCGTGGTCCTCGTACGGGTCGCACGGATCGCACGTGTGGTGCGGGTGGTACCTGTCATGCGGGTCGTACGGGTGATGCGGATCGTGCGGGTGATGCGGATCGTGCGGTGCGTGCTGCGCCGGAACGCGGTGCGCTTCCGGAGTCTCATACGTCTCGTACGCCTCCTCCGTCTCATGCAGGGCGTACGACAGGCTCGCGGAGTGCGAGGAGGGCGCCTCTCCCATGCCCCGCGCCCCGCGCCCACGTACCCATGAGCGGGGAGTGAAGCCCAGGTCCGTGAGCGTGCGACCGGGGAACATGTGCAGGAACACCCGCTCGTACGCGTAGTTGGGGCAGCGGATCTCGCCCGCCTCGACGCGCCCGATGTAGCGCGCGTCGCAGCTGACCCGCTCCCCGATCTCGCGCGCCGCCCGCCGGACCGCCGCCGCGAACTCGCTCGGCGAGCGCTGTCCGCGCAACCGCCTGAAGGCGAGATTCGGCCGCGGTGGCCGGGGGGACGGGGACGAGGTCACCGCTGACGACGCCATGGCCGGGCCCTCTCTTGCGAACCGTCGAACCATGCCGGACCAAGGACGAGTTGCACTGGTTCGTGACCAGTGGTGCCCTGCTTCCGGCGCGGCAAGAACGTACCTGCTGTGACGGGGCCGCCACGCTGGGTTTGGCTACAAACCGGATATCTCATCCACGATCTGCCATGAACTGCCATCCTTTGCGGCGGTGTTACGCCGTAGCCGTTGACGTCCCGGAGCGTTGAACCCTGCGGACCGGGAGCCACCCGAACTCCCGACCCACTCGTCAAGAGGAGGGGTTCCGTTGGAGGCGGGGATGGAGACCAGGCAGAGCACCGATTTCCGTACGTCGACGACGACCGCGCAGCACAGGCCGTCCCCGGAGTGCAGCGCTCCGCCGGAGCCTGCGTCCGAGTGCGACCTGGTGACCGTTCCCGCACGTCAGGGCCTGGAGGCGGTCGACATCATCCGCCGCGGTGCCTGCGAAGCGGTCGGCCCCGTGCTCCACGACGACGGCTGCGACACCCTCGGCTTCCTGGTGCCGCCCGGCACCGCCGACGCCTGGGACGTGCCCGGCAGCACCTGCACACAGACCAACGGCCGCGGGCTCAGCCTGCCCCCCGAGCCCCCGGTCGAGGGCTCCGACTGGCTCCTGCCGCCCGGCGAGGCGGACCTCGCGACCGACCCGGCCGTCCTGCGGGCCGCGCTGGGAGAGGCGGCCCGGCTCATCGAGGCCGCGGACAACTGCCGCTGACCCGGACCGGCCGCCGCCCCTGGAGGCCCCCGCCGGTGTCGCCTGCCGTTCCCGGAGCCGGGCCGCCGTCTGCGGACAGCGCCCGCCGGCTCCGGGCACCGACCTCGGGCCCCCGCCCCGGCAACGACCGCGGGTGCTGGTCCGGGGCACCGACCGCGGGCCCCGGTACCGACCCCCGGTCCCGGCCGTTGGGCCGAGCCGCCCGCGCCCCCGGATAATGGTCTGATGGCAAGGGCGAGGAACAAGCGGTCGGACGAGGGCCGTGAGACGGGGCGGGGCGCGCGGCGCGGACAGCGGGCGGCCGACGCGGTCGTCGAGCCCGTCGACGGCGGACTCGCCGAACTGCTGCCCGACCGGGACCGGGCGCGCGCCTGGACGCTGCTGATCGACGGTGCCCCGCAGTCGCACGTCGACCTCGACGACCCCACGTACCTGAGCTTCGAGTACCAGCGCCGCCTCGGACACGTCATCGACCTCGTCGCCCCGCCCGGCAAGCCCGTGCACGCCGTGCACCTCGGCGGCGGCGCCCTCACCCTCGCCCGCTACACCGCGGCGACCCGCCCCCGCTCCACCCAGCAGGTCGTCGAGCGTGACGCGGCCCTCGTCCAACTCGTACGCCGCGAGCTGCCGTTGGATCCGAACGCGCGGGTCCGGGTGCGCTCCGCGGACGCTCGGGCCGGTCTCGCCAAGGTGCCCGACGGGTGGGCGGACCTGGTGATCGCGGACGTCTTCAGCGGGGCCCGCACACCGGCCCACCTGACGTCCGTCGAGTTCGTCACGGAGGTGCGCCGGGTGGTGAAGCCCGACGGCTTCTACGCCGCGAACCTCGCCGACGGGCCCCCGCTCGCCCACCTCCGCGGCCAGATCGCCACCGTCGGGGTCGTCTTCCCTGAACTCGCGCTGGTCGCCGACCCCACGGTGCTGCGCGGCAAGCGGTTCGGGAACGCCGTCCTGGTGGCCGCCGCCCGGCCGTTGCCGGTCGCCGAACTGACCCGGCTCGCGGCCTGCGACCCGCACCCCGCACGGGTCGAACACGGCAGGCAGCTCACCGGGTTCACCGGGGGCGCGGCCCCGGTCACGGACGCGGCGGCGGTCGCCTCACCGGCGCCGCCCCCGTCCGTCTTCCGCTGAGGGCCGCCCCGGAGGCCGGTCCCGGCCGCTCAGTAGGTGCCGATCTCCACGCGCGGCGGCCCGTCGTGCCAGGTGCAGAACACCGACACCCGGTCCGCGCCCGAGCTGAACTCCACGCGGATCCACGCCTCCGTCTTCCACACCTGCATCGACCAGCCGGCGCCCGGGGTCGCCGACACCAGCGTCGCGGACGTCTTCCCCAGGTCGAAGACCGCCCGGCCGCCGTCGGTGTCGTAGCTCCTGACCCGGCCGGAGGCGGAGGCCGAGGGGCTCGGGCCGGGGGTCGCCGAGCGGGACGACGACGCGGTGGCGCCGGGGCGCCCGCTCGCGCTCGGCCGGTCCGACGGGCTCGGCGACGGCGCGGCCCGCCGGGTCGAGGAGGCGAGCGGCTTCGACTCCTGGGTCGTCGCGTCGCCCGCCGTGATGGGCAGGGCGCGCGGCGGGTCGTACGCCGTCCCCGCCATCACCGTGTGGACACCCCACCACGACAGCGTGACCGCCGCGCCCGTGGCGAGCGACCAAGCAAGTCCGTGTACGAGTCCTCTGCGCATGTCCCGGCCATACTGCACCACCGGCCCCACGCGTGTCTCACGGCCGCGTGACAGCGGGGGTTGTCCACAGGTGCCGGACCGGGGTCCCCCGGATGGCGTACGGTGCCGCCCATGGCAAGTGTGCTCGTGGTCGAGGACGACCAGTTCGTGCGCTCGGCCCTCATCCGGCATCTGACCGACGCCGCACACACCGTGCGCAGTGTCGGCACCGCCCTCGAGGCGCTGCGCGAGGTCGCCCATTTCTCCTTCGACGTGGTCATCCTCGACCTCGGCCTGCCCGATCTCGACGGGGCCGAGGCGCTGAAGATGTTGCGCGGAATCACCGACGTGCCGGTGATCATCGCCACCGCGCGGGACGACGAGAGCGAGATCGTCCGCCTGTTGAACGACGGGGCGGACGACTATCTGACCAAGCCGTTCTCGGTCGAGCACCTGTCGGCGCGGATGGCCGCCGTGCTCCGCCGCTCACGCGCCGGCACGGGGGATGTGCCGCCGTCGACCGTCATCCGTGTCGGCGGGCTCGCCATCGATCCGCTGCGGCGCCGGGCCGAGCTGGACGGCGCCCGACTGGACCTCACCCGCCGTGAGTTCGACCTGCTGGCCTTCCTGGCGGGGCGGCCCGGCGTGGTCGTGCCGCGCAAGGAGCTGCTCGCCGAGGTGTGGCAGCAGGCCTACGGCGACGACCAGACCATCGACGTCCATCTGTCGTGGCTGCGGCGGAAACTGGGCGAGACGGCGGCCCGGCCGCGCTATCTGCACACCCTGCGGGGCGTCGGCGTGAAGCTGGAGCCGCCGAGAGCGGAGCCGTCGCCATGAGGCCCGCCGGGCGGCCGGACGCCGTCCCGCACCGACCGGCCGGACGGCCGGATGCGAACGGGCAGGCACCGTCGGCGCGTTCGGGCGCGACCGGCCGGGCACCGGCAGGTCGGCCGGGGGCCGGCGGGCAGGCACCGTCGGCGCGCTCGGCTGCGAAGCGGCAGACGCCGGCGGTGGGGCCGGATGCGAAACGGCTGACGCCGGCAGCGCGTTCGGGTGGGGGCGAGTGGGCGCCGCGCGGGCGTTCGTGCGTGACCGGTCGGGCACCGGCGGGGGAGTGGGCGTCATGAGGTGGGCGCTGGTCAAGGTGTGCGTGGCGGTGACCACGATGGTCGTCGTCGCCTTCGCGGTGCCGCTGGGCCTCGTCATCAAGGAGATGGCCCGGGACCGTGCCTTCTCGAACGCCGAGCGCGAGGCCGCCGCCATCGCCCCCGCCCTCTCCATCACCACCGAGCGGGACAAGCTGGAGCGGGTCGTCGCCTCCGCCGGCTCGGACTCGGGGATGGCCGTGCACATCCCCGCCGCCGACGGCACCGCCGCGGTGGAGATCGGCAAGCGGCGCGCGGCCGGCAAGGACATCGCCACCACCCGCAAGCTGGGCCGCGCCTCCACCACAGAGGTCCCCGGCGGCTCCACCCTGCTCCAGCCCGTCGCGCTGAGCTCGGGAGAGATCGCGGTCGTCGAGGTGTACGTCCCCGAGTCCGAGGTCAGCAACGGCGTCGGTACGGCCTGGGCGGTGCTCGCCGCGGTCGGCGTCGCCCTCATCGTCGGCTCCGTCGCGGTGGCCGACCGGCTGGGCGTGCGCATGGTGCAGCCCGCCCAGCGGCTGGTCGACAGCGCGCACGAGCTGGGGGAGGGGAAGCTGGGCGCCCGGGTGCCCGAAGAGGGCCCCACCGAACTGCGGCTCGCCGCCGTCGCGTTCAACTCCATGGCCGACCAGGTCGTTCAGCTCCTGGCGAACGAACGAGAGCTGGCAGCCGACCTGTCGCACCGGCTGCGCACACCGCTGACCGTGCTGCGCCTCAACACGGCCTCGCTGGGCGACGGTCCGGCCGCCGAGCAGACACGGGCCGCCGTCGCGCAGCTGGAGCGTGAGGTCGACACGATCATCCGGACCGCCCGCGAGGCCAAGCCGCAGACCGCGGCGAAGGGAGTGGGCGCCGGCTGCGACGCCGCCGAAGTCGTCCGCGAGCGCATGGACTTCTGGTCCGCGCTGGCCGAGGACGAAGGGCGCAAGGTGCGCATGGCCGGGGTCGAGAGGCCGGTGCGGATACCCGTCGCCCGCGCCGACCTCGCGGCGGCGCTCGACGCCCTCCTCGGCAATGTGTTCCGGCACACGCCCGAGGGCACGGCCTTCGCGGTGGACGTGCACAACGGCGAGGACGCCGTGATCGTGCTGGTCTCGGACGCGGGCCCCGGCATCGTGGACCCCGAGGCGGCGATGGCGCGCGGGCGCGGGTCCGGGAGCGACGGCTCGACCGGGCTCGGGCTGGACATCGTGCGCCGACTCGCCGAGTCGACGGGCGGTGACGTGCGCATCGGCTCCTCCGTACTGGGCGGCACCGAGGTGCGCATCTGGATCCAGCTGGACGGACGGACCCCGGAGCGGCGGGGCCACCGGGGCTCCGTACGGCGCCGCAGGCGGGGCGGCGTCGGCGTGCGCTGACCCCCGGCGCACCCTCAATTGGTCTCGACCTTTAACCACCCCCGATGCCTTCCTTAAGCGCACCCTAAGATCCTCGACCCTCGTCCGGATGAAGCGGTTTGCCCGATTCCGGATCGCTAGCGTGCTGCCGCACCCACCCCTGGGAATCCCCGTGAACCCCCGTGAAACCGCGAAGGCAGGCACGCGATGAGCAGCACGCACCGGCGCAAGGTCAGTGGCAGGAACAAGGCGATAGGCGGCCTCGTCGCCGCGGCCGTGGTCGGCGGCGGCGCCTTCCTGTTCACCGGAACCGCGCAGGCCGCCGGCGTCGGCGCCGCGTACACCAGGACCAGCGACTGGTCGACGGGCTACACCGCGCAGTACGTCATCACCAACGACAGCGCCCAGGTGAAGGCCGACTGGACGCTGGAGTTCGACCTGCCCTCCGGCGCCACCCTCAGCTCCCTGTGGAACGGCGAGTCGAGCGTGAGCGGGAAGCACGTCACCGTGAAGCCGCCCTCCTGGGACAAGGACGGTCTGAAGGCCGGCGAGTCCGTCACCGTCGGCTTCGTCGTGAACGGCACCGCCGACCCGACGGGCTGTCTCGTCGACGACACCAAGTGCTCGGTGGACGACGGCGCGACGCCCGAGCCCAGCGGCCGCCCGACGCAGTCCGCGACCCCCACGCCCACCCCGACCGCCACCGCCTCGCAGAGCGCCACCCCGACGCCGACCGCGACGGCCACCCCCTCCCCCTCGCAGAGCTCGGGCAGCGGCAACACGACGACGGCCGGCTTCGCGCCCTATGTCGACACCTCGCTCTACCCCGCCTTCGACCTGGTCGGCAGCGCCGCGGCCACCGGCGTGAAGAACTACAACCTGGCCTTCGTCACCGACGGCGGCGGCTGCACCCCCAAGTGGGGTGGCGTCACGGACCTCGCGAGCGACGGCGTGGCGTCGCAGATCGGCGCCCTGCGCGCCAAGGGCGGCGACGTCCGCGTGTCCTTCGGCGGGGCCTCCGGCACCGAGCTCGCGACGAGCTGCTCCTCGGCCGACGCGCTGGCGGCGGCGTACGGGAAGGCCGTGGACGCGTACGACCTCACGAAGGTCGACTTCGACGTCGAGGGCGGCGCGCTGCCGAACACCACCGCCAACACCAACCGGGCGAAGGCGATCGCCAAGCTCCAGCAGCAGCACCCGGATCTGGACGTCTCCTTCACCCTGCCGGTGATGCCGGAGGGCCTGACCCAGGACGGCGTGAACCTGCTGTCCAACGCCAAGTCGAACGGCGTGAAGATCAACACCGTCAACATCATGGCGATGGACTACGGTCCGGCGTACAGCGGTGACATGGGCACCTACGCCGAGCAGGCGGCCACGGCCACGCAGGCCCAGGTCAAGAGCGTCCTCGGCCTCTCCGACAGCGCCGCCTGGAAGGCCGTCGCCGTCACCCCGATGATCGGCGTGAACGACGTCTCCTCCGAGATCTTCAAGGTCGACGACGCCTCGCAGCTGGTGACCTTCGCCCGGTCCAAGGGCCTCGGCTGGCTCTCCATGTGGTCCGCCACCCGCGACAAGCAGTGCCCGGGCGGCGCCAAGAACTCCGCCGACGCGACGTGCAGCTCCGTCGTCCAGGACGCGAACGCGTTCTCGAAGGCCTTCGCCGCCTTCAAGTAGCCATCCCCCCACGGGGGTCGCGCGCCCCGGCCGGACCTCCCCCCACCCGGCCGGGGCGCCGACACGCGTGCGGGGCGCGGCGCCCCCCTCGGGCGCCGCGCCCCGTCCCCCGTGTGCCCGGTCGGCCAGGGGCCTACTCGGCGGCCGTCACCGGCGGCAGCGCGCCGGTCCGCGCGGCCTGCGCGTACCAGTGGGCGCTCGACTTCGGCGTACGGGCCAGCGTCGCGTAGTCCACGTACACCGCGCCGAAGCGCTTCTCGTAGCCGTACGCCCACTCGAAGTTGTCCATCAGGGACCACAGGAAGTAGCCGCGGACGTCCGCGCCGTCGGTGATCGCGCGACGCACCGCGGACAGGTGGCCGTGCAGATACGCGATCCGCTCCGGGTCGTGCACCCGGCCGTCCGGGTCCGGCTTGTCGTCGTAGGCGGCGCCGTTCTCCGTCACGTACAGCGGCAGGCCCGGGGCCTCCCGCGTGTAGCGCATGATCAGGTCGTGCAGGCCCGTCGGGTCGATGGTCCAGCCCATCTCCGTGCGCTCGCCCGGGGTCTGGTGGAAGGCGACGTCGTCCGCGCCCGGCCAGGGGGAGTACGAGCTGGCACCGTGGCCGTCCGCGCGGTTGCCCTCGACGGCCGAGTCGGCGGCCGAGACCAGCGTCGGTGTGTAGTAGTTGAGGCCGAGCGCGTCCAGCGGCTGGTGGATCGCCGCGAGGTCGCCGTCCTGGACGTACGACCAGTCCGTGACCGGGGCGGTGGCCGTGAACAGGGTCTCGGGGTAGGCGCCGTGCAGCATCGGGCCGTGGAAGACGCCGTTGGCGAGGTCGTCGATGCGGCGGGCGGCCGCCAGGTCCGCCGGCTCCTGCGACAGCGGCCGGACCACCGACGAGTTCAGGCTCACCGCGACCGAGTTGCGGGCCGGCATGACCGACCGGAGGGCCTTGGCGCCGAGCCCGTGGGCCAGGTTCAGGTGATGGGCCGCCCTCAGCGACGCCTCCGCGTCGGTGCGGCCGGGGGCGTGCACGCCGGAGCCGTACCCCAGGAAGGCGCTGCACCACGGCTCGTTGAGGGTGATCCACTGCTCGACGCGGTCGCCCAGCGCCGCGCCGACGATCTGCGCGTACTCGGCGAAACGCAGCGCGGTGTCGCGCGCCGGCCAGCCGCCCGCGTCCTCCAGCTCCTGCGGCAGGTCCCAGTGGTAGAGGGTGATCGCGGGCTTGATGTCATGGGCGAGGAGCTCGTCCACGAGCCGCCGGTAGAAGTCCAGACCGCGCTGCACCGCGGGGCCGCGCCCGGTCGGCTGCACCCGGGACCACGAGATCGAGAAGCGGTACGCGCCCAGGCCCAGGTCCGCCATCATCGCCACGTCGTCGCGGTAGCGGTGGTAGTGGTCGACGGCCACGTCGCCGGTCTCACCGCCCGCCGTCTTGCCGGGCGTATGACTGAAGGTGTCCCAGATCGAGGGGGTGCGGCCGTCCTCCCGCACCGCCCCCTCGATCTGGTACGCGGAGGTCGCGGCGCCCCAGAGGAAGGCCGGGGGGAAGGTCACGGGGGTAACGGGCTCAGGCATGGAAGCGCTCCCATAGGGGGTCGAGGAGACCGACGGAACGGAAGTAGGGGAGAAAGGGAACAGGAAGAAGGGGAGAGGGGGGCCGGGGCGACGGTGACCCGGCCCCGAAGGGCCCCGGTGCGGCCCGTCAGCCCTTGACCGCGCCCTGCATGATGCCGCCCACGATCTGCTTGCCGAACAGCAGGAAGGCGATGAGCAGCGGCAGCGTGCCGAGCAGCGCGCCCGCCATGATCACCGACTGGTCGGGGATGTAGCCGGTGCCGAGGCTGTTCAGGGCGACCTGGACGGTGGGGTTCTGCTGGTTGAGCGCGATGATCGGCCAGAGGAAGTCGTTCCAGGCCATCACGAAGGTCAGCAGCCCGAGCACGGCCATCGCCGGCCGCGCCGCCGGGAAGACCACGTGCCACACGACGCGCAGACTGCTCGCCCCGTCGACCCGCGCGGCCTCGATCAGCTCGGTGGGCAGCGCCTGCACCAGGTACTGCCGCATGAAGAACGTGCCGAAGGCGCTCACGAGGGTGGGCAGGATGACCGTCTGCAGCTGGTTGGACCAGCCCAGGTCGCTCATCCACAGATAGAGGGGGACCACGGCCAGCTGCGGCGGGATCATCATCGTGCCGATGGTGAGCAGCAGCAGGGTGCTGGAGAACTTGAACCGCAGCTTGGCGAAGGCGAACCCGGCGAGCGTGGAGAACAGGACCGTACCGAAGGTGATGGTCCCGGCGACGATCACGGAGTTGACCATCGCGGTGCCGAGCCCGGCCTGCTCCCACGCGGTCTGGAGGTTCTTGAACAGGTTCCCGCCGAACCACAGCGGCGGAGGTGTCTGGGCGAGCCGCTCGTTGTTGCGGGAGGCCGCGATCGCGGTCCACAGCAGCGGCGCCAGCGAGACCAGCGCGAGAACCGTCAGGACGACATAGGTGGCCGGGCCCGCGTGCAGCTGCTTGCCCGCACCGAGCACACGGCGCCGTCCGGGCCTCCCGCCGTCCGCGCGGCTCCCCTGCGCCTCGGGGAGCGTCAGTTCACTTGTGGTCATTGGGATTTCCTCAGCCGTCGGGTGATCAGCAGATTGATCGCGGCGACGATCAGCAGGATCAGGAACATCGTCCAGGCGATCGCGGACGCCTTACCGAGGTTGCCGATGCCCCAGCCCTGGTCGTACATGTACAGGCCGAGCGTCTGGTACTGGTGCGCGGAGCCGCCCTTCGAGCCGCTCACCCCGCCGAACAGCAGGGGCTCGCCGAAGAGCTGGGTCGCGCCGATCGTCGAGACCACCACGGTGAACAGGATCGTCGGCCGGAGCATCGGGACCGTCACATGGCGGAACTGCTGCCAGCGGCCCGCCCCGTCGAGCGCGGCCGACTCGTACAGATCGGTGGGGATCGCCTGCATCGCCGCCAGATAGATCAGCGCGTTGTAGCCGGTCCACCGCCAGATCACGATCGAGGAGACGGCGAACTGTCCGCCCCAGTCGGACTCGCGCCAGTTGATCGGGTCGATACCGACGAAGTGCAGCAGCCAGTTGATCATGCCGCCGTCCCACGAGTACAGCAGCGTGAAGACCAGCGTCGCCGCCGCTACGGAGGTGGCATACGGCGTGAGCATCACGACCCGCCACACGGTCGAGCCGCGCAGCTTGTAGTTGAGCAGATGCGCGATCCCGATCGCCATCAGCAGCTGCGGCACCGTGGAGATCACACCGATGGTGAAGGTGTTCTCCAGGGCGTTCCAGAAGAACTCCGAGGACAGCAGGTTCTTGTAGTTGTCCAGGCCCACCCAGGTCTGGTGGTCCAGGCCGGACAACTGCACGTTGTGCAGCGAGTACCAGGCCGTGTAGAGCAGCGGCACGAGCCCGAAGGCCCCGAAGACGATGAAGAAGGGGGCGATGAACGCGTACGGCGACGCCTTCATGTCCCAGCGGTACAGCCGGCTGCGCCACGAGCTCGGGCCCGGGGGCGGCGTACCGCGACCGTGAGCGCGGCGGGCCGCGCCCGGCTGGTCACCGGGCGCGGCGTCGGCGCTCGACGCGGTCTGCGCGAGAGCCTGCTTGGAGCTGGTCACTGGCCGAGCACGTCCTTGATCTCCGACTTGGCCGCGTTCCAGCCCTGGTCGGGCGTCTTG
The DNA here is from genome assembly GCF_054729265.1 of Streptomyces krungchingensis. Taxonomy (NCBI): domain Bacteria; kingdom Bacillati; phylum Actinomycetota; class Actinomycetes; order Kitasatosporales; family Streptomycetaceae; genus Streptomyces; species Streptomyces krungchingensis. Next base: position 4,374,335 of record NZ_JBPUKY010000001.1, on the reverse strand, counting down.
CCCTTCTGCTCGACCTGGAGGATGCCGACGTCCGTGATGGCCGTACCGATCGGCTGGTCCTTGACGCCGAATATCTGCGACGGGATGGTCTTCGCCGAGTCGGAGAAGATCTGGGTGATCGGCGCGTCGGAGAAGTACGCCGTGGTGGCGGCCTGCGGCTTCAGCGCCGAGTACGCCGACGGGGTCGACGGGAAGCTCGCCTGCTTGCCGAAGACCTTCGCCTGCTGCTCGGGGGCGGTCAGCCACTTCGCCAGCGCGACGGCCTCCTTCTGGTGCTTGGTCGCCGTCGGCACACCGATGAACGAACCGCCCCAGTTGGCCGCGGTCGGCGCCGCCGCCACGTCCCACTTGCCCTTGCCCGAGTCACCGGACTTCTCCTGGATGTAGCCCATCATCCAGGCGGGGCAGGCCACCGTGGCGAACGAGCCCTTGGCGAAGCCCTGGTCCCACGTCGGGTCGAACTGCTTCAGCTTCGCCGACATGTTGCTGGTCGCCACCGACATAGCGGCGTTCCAGGCCGTCTTCACGCCCGAGGACTTGTCCCAGATGACGTTGCCGTCCTTGTCGTAGTACCGCTGGCTCTCGCCTCCGAGCGCCGCGTTGTAGACCGAGGAGGCGGAGTCCACGAACTTGGTGCCGCTCGGCGCCTTCTTCATGTACTCCTTGCCGGCGGCGACGTACTTGGACCAGTCGCCCTTCCACTGCTCGGCGAGCTTGGTGCGGTCCGTCTCCAGACCGGCCTTCTCGAACAGGTCCTTGCGGTAGCAGATCGCCATCGGGCCGATGTCGGTGCCGAGCCCGATCAGCTTGCCGTCCTTGGTGGTGGCCTGGGCGTTCTTCCAGTCCAGCCACTGCGACTTGTCGACCTCCTTGCCGAGGTCGACGAACTTGTCGGCCTGGGTCTGGACGGCCTCGGTGATGTTGCCGACCTCGATCGCCTGGATGTCGTCGGTGCCCGAGCCGGCCTGGAGGCGGGTCAGGGTCTTCGGCCAGTAGACGTCGGTACGGGTGGTGACGTTCTCCTTGATGGAGATGTCGGGGTGGAGCTTCATGTACTCGTCGTAGAGGCCGGCCTGCTTGTAGCCGAAGACGCCGAAGGTCCCGATGGTCAGAGTGGTCTTACCCTTGCCATTGCCGCCGTCCGAGTTCGACGAGCCGTCGTCCGAGTCGTTGGCGCAGCCGGCCAGCAGCCCTGTGGTCAGCGCGGCGACGGCCGCGAGGGCCCCCAGCCTGCGGGACCGACGGGTACTCGTGCGCATTGAGTCCTCCTGTTGCCTGACGTGCCGACCCCCCGGCCAACTGCTCTGTTGGGCCCGTTGGTTCTCGCTGCGGCTCGGGCGGGGAACGTGCGGGATGTGTATGTGTCAGGTACTGTGGGAGCGCTCCCACAGGTGATGTGTTGAAGAGTCGTCGGTTCGCGCGGGGGTGTCAAGGGTGGGAGCGCGGAGATATGCGTTCAGTTATCGGCCCGTTAGCTAACTCCGGGGCCGGAGCCGGGGACCGCCCCGGGACGGGTGAGTTGGCTCGTGTCAGTGTGCCCGCCCGGTGCGGGAGGATGAAGTCCGGCGGGAACGGCACCCCGCGCCGGGACCTCCGTCCATGAACACGACTGTTAGATTCCAGGCCAGTCGCGGAGCGCGCGGTGTCGACGGGAGGCGGACCATGGCAAGCCACGGAGCGCGGGGCCGGGGTGGCGGCCGGCCGACCTTGGAAGAGGTCGCCGCGCGCGCCGGAGTGGGCCGCGGCACGGTCTCCCGGGTGATCAACGGCTCCCCGCGGGTCAGTGACGCGACCCGCGCCGCCGTCGAGGCGGCGGTCGCGGAGCTCGGCTACGTCCCGAACACGGCGGCCCGCGCGCTGGCCGCCAACCGCACGGACGCCATCGCCCTGGTCGTCCCCGAGCCGGAGACCCGCTTCTTCGCCGAGCCGTACTTCTCCGACATGCTGCGGGGTGTCGGCGCGGAGCTCTCGGACACCGAGATGCAGCTGCTGCTGATCTTCGCGGGCAGCGACCGGGAGAGGCAGCGGCTGGCCCAGTACCTGGCGGCGCACCGGGTGGACGGCGTCCTGCTCGTCTCGGTCCACGCGGACGACCCCCTCCCCGACCTCCTCTCCCAGCTGGAGATCCCGGCGGTGATCAGCGGGCGCCGCTCGGCGGACGAGACGCTGCCGTCGGTGGACTCGGACAACTACGGCGGGGGCCGCGCGGCCGTCGAGCATCTGATGGCCCAGGGGCGGCGCAAGGTGGTCCACCTCGCCGGACGCCTCGACGTCTACGGTGCCCAGCGCCGTGTGGACGGCTACCGCCAGGCCCTGCTCGACGCCGGCCGGGAGGTGGACGACCGGCTGATCGTCCCCGGTGACTTCACCGAGGAGGGCGGTCGCCGCGCGATGAGCCTGCTGCTGGAGCGCTGCCCCGACCTCGACGCGGTCTTCGCCGGCTCCGACGTCATGGCGGCGGGCGCCCGCCAGGTGCTGCGCGAGGCGGGCCGCCGCATACCCGACGACGTGGCGCTGATCGGCTACGACGACTCCGCCATCGCCCGCCACATGGACCCGCCGCTGACGAGCGTCCGCCAGCCGATCGAGGAGATGGGCCGCGCGATGATCGACCTGCTGCTCGGCGAGATCGCGGACCGGCGCCCGGCGGTGTCGCGGGGCCTGGAGAAGCGGCAACTCGTCCTGCCGGCCGAGCTGGTCGTGCGCGCCTCGTCCTGAGGGCGGCGCCGCGGCGCGGCCGGTGGATCCCCGCCGCACCGCGGGGACCGGCCGGCGGCCCGTTTGCCGGGCGCCGGTAGGGCAGGCTGGTGACCATGGTCCTGCATCCTTTGCTCGGAGTCGGTGAAGTGCCCGCGGTGGAGCCGTATCTGGGCCGCGTCGGCGAGGTGTTCAGGGCATTCCGGGGGCAGGACTCGGGGTGTGTGTCGTACGGGGTGCGGCTGCTCGACGGCGCTCGCTGGTTCGTCAAGGAGGCGGTCAACGACCGGGCCCGTCGTTCACTCGAACGAGGATGGGCGTTTCACCGCGCCGTCCGGCACCCGGCGATCGTTCCCCAGGTGCACCGGATCGCCGTCGGCGACAGCTGGGCGGTGGTGATGCCCTGGCGGGAGGGCGAGGTGCTGTACCACGCGACCGCGGCCGGACGCCGGGACCGTACGAGCCCGGACAGTCCGGCGGCCCGGTTCCGGGCCCTGCCGGTCGCCCGTGTGCTGGCCGCCTTCGACCGGGTCCTGGACGCGCACCTCGCGGTGGAGGCCGCGGGCCATGTCGCCGTGGACTTCTACGACGGGGCGCTGCTGTACGACTTCGCCGCCGACGTGGCCCACCTGGTCGACCTCGACGAGTACCGTCCGGGCCCCTTCGTGGTGGAGGAGGAGCGCCTGCCGGGCTCGCGGCGCTTCATGGCCCCCGAGGAGTTCGTGCGCGGGGCGGTCGTGGACACCCGGACCACCGTCTTCACGCTCGGCCGTACCGTCCGGCTGCTGCTGGACGGGGGAGACGAGGAACGCGCCTGGCGCGGTACGCCGCAGCAGCTGGCGGTCGTGGCACGCGCCACGTTCCCCGATCCGGACGACCGCTTCGCCGACGTCCACCGTTTCGCGGCGGCCTGGCGGGCGGCCGACCCGCGCGGGGCCGCATGAGGCCCGGGCGCCGGACCGCGCGCCGCCCGCCTGCGGAAACGCAGTCAGCCGGTGACCTGTCGATCAGGTCACCGGCTGACTGTTCAGGGTGAGTGACGGGACTTGAACCCGCGACATCCTGGACCACAACCAGGTGCTCTACCAGCTGAGCTACACCCACCACGACCGGTCCTTGGGTTTCCCCGACCGGCCGAGAAAAAGTGTACAGGGTCCGAAGGGGTGCTCGCGCACGGCTTTTGCGGGGGCCCGGGAGGGCCCCGTCGCAGGGCTATTCCGCGGGCAGGACGTGCTTCGCCGCGATGGTGCGGGCGGTGTCCGAGTCGGGGCCGGGCTGCGGGACGAAGATCGCCTCGCGGTAGTAGCGGAGCTCGGCGATGGACTCGCGGATGTCGGCGAGGGCGCGGTGGTTGCCGTTCTTCTCCGGGCTGTTGAAGTAGGCCCGCGGGTACCAGCGGCGGGCCAGCTCCTTGATGGAGGAGACGTCCACGATCCGGTAGTGGAGGTAGTCCTCCAGGGTCGGCATGTCGCGCAGCAGGAAGCCGCGGTCCGTGCCCACCGAGTTGCCGCACAGCGGGGCCTTGCCCGGCTCCTTGACGTGCTCACGTACGTAGGAGAGGACCTGCTCCTCCGCGTCCGCCAGGGTCGTGCCCGCGGCGAGCTCGGAGAGCAGACCGGAGGTGGTGTGCATCTGGCGCACCACGTCCGGCATCGTCTCCAGCGCCGCGTCCGGCGGGCGGATCACGATGTCCACGCCTTCGCCGAGCACGTTCAGCTCCGAGTCGGTGACCAGCGCGGCCACCTCGATGAGCGCGTCGTCCGACAGCGAGAGCCCGGTCATCTCGCAGTCGATCCACACCATGCGATCGTTCATACGTCTCACCCTACGGCCCGCTCCGGCCGGGTGGACCCGCCCGTACCTGCTCGCCCGCACCGAAAGGCGCGGGCCGCCGCGCCGACCGCGCTCCGTCCGGCGGACGGACGGGAGGCGGACGGCCGCCGAAGGGCAGGTGTACGGCGTGCGGAGCGCGGGCGCACGGAAGAGGGCCCGCACCCGAAGGCACGGACCCCTCCCGTCACCCACGTCCCGTCCGGTGGCCGGCTAGGGCGCGCTGCGCTGCCCGGGCAGGCTGGGCCTGCCTCCCGCGTACAGCTCCTGGCCGTGCTTGCCCGGGTCGGGGCCCAGCGCCGCGGCCGACGCGGCCGGGCCCAGGGCGCCGGCCGCCGCCGTACGGCGTGTCTGCATCGGCACCGGGCTGTCCTGGTGCACGACCGGTGGCGGCCCGAGCGGTCCCGCCGCGCCGTCCACGTCCGACGGGCGCTCGGCCTGCGGCCTGCGGGCGCGGTACGCCGCCCGGTACGCGGCCGGGGACGAGCCGAGCTGGCGCCGGAAGTGACCCCGCAGCGCGACCGGCGAGCGGAAGCCGCAGCGCCCGGCGACCTCGTCGACCGAGTAGTCGGAGGTCTCCAGGAGGCGCTGTGCCTGCAGGACACGCTGAGTGATCAGCCACTGCAGGGGCGCGCTCCCGGTCAGCGAGCGGAACCGGCGGTCGAAGGTGCGGCGGCTCATGTACGCACGGGCCGCCAGGGTCTCCACGTCGAACTGCTCGTGGAGGTGCTCCAGCGCCCAGGCGACGACCTCCGCGAGGGGGTCGGCGCCGATCTCCTCGGGTAAAGACCTGTCGAGGTAGCGCTCCTGCCCGCCGCTCCGGCGCGGCGGGACCACCAGACGCCGGGCCAGCGCGCCCGCCGCCTCGTTGCCGTGGTCCGTCCGCACGATGTGGAGACAGAGATCGATTCCGGCCGCCGTGCCCGCCGACGTCAGGACGTCTCCGTCGTCCACGAAGAGTTCCCGTGGATCCACGTGCACCGACGGGTAGCGCTTGGCCAGCGTCGGCGCGTACATCCAGTGGGTCGTGGCGGGCCGTCCGTCCAGCAGGCCGGCCGCCGCCAGGACGAAGGCCCCGGTGCACAGCCCGACGATGCGGGCGCCCTCCTCGTGCGCTCGCCGCAGTGCGTCGAGCGCCTCCTCCGGTGGTGGCGAGGTGATCGACCGCCAGGCGGGCACGACGACCGTGCCTGCCCGGGAGATCGCTTCCAGGCCATGTGGTGCGGTGAGTTCCAGGCCCCCTGTGGTCCGCAGTGGGCCTTCCTCGCCCGCGCTCACCAGCAGTCGGTAGCGCGGTACGCCGGCGTCCTGGCGGTCAATCCCGAACACCGACAGCGGTATGGAACTCTCGAAGATGGGGCCGCCGCTGAACAGCAGCACCGCGACGATCTCCTTGCGGCGTCGCCCGGAAAGCTTCCGGGCCGCGGCTTCCGGCGCGGCAGTGGAGTCGTGGCTCATCCTGCTAAGCCCCCCTCGGTGGTCGCGGCTCCTCGGTTGTGTCGCTCCTGCACGTTTCCCCTCGGTCCTGCACGAGTCCCCCGCCGTAAGACAAGATCGAATCTACTGTGTCGCGTAGCGCCAAGGTGACCAGTTCGGTACTCCGCAGAATGTCGACATGGCAACTTGGCGTAAAGCATTCGATCACGAAGCGTTGCACTCGTGGGCCGTGCAGGGAAGTGCGCCTCGTGGCAGTGGCCAATCCACGTAGGGTGCGCGAGCCGCCCAGGACCCTTTCGGTGCAGGTCGAACGGGGGTTGGGGGGTCGTTGGGGCAAGGGAGGGGCGGTTCCCAGAAGTTGGCTGAAAAGTACCGGGGGCGTGCGCACAAACCGGTCAGTCAACCGGCTTGTTTCCCGTACCGCGCCGACCACCTCTGTGCGCCCCGGTGCCACTCCAGCCGCGCAGATCGGCCACCGTGCCCGTTCCGCTCCTGCCCCGCGGATCGGGCATCACGCCCGGCCGGACCCTGCTGGGTGGACGGGCCGGCCGCTCCGGGCCCCCGCCGCCGCGCGGTTCGGCCACGGTGGCCGACGCGGCCCTGCCGTGCCGTCCGCGCGGTGCGGGCCGCTCCCCGGCGGGCCGCGCGTCCCGTTCCGCGGCGCGCAGCCGTGCCGCGCCCCGCTCGGACTGTCTCATCAGCAGCCGGCAGGCGCCGGTCACGGCGGCCAGCCCCAGGGCCGTCCCGGTCGCACCCGCGAGCGAGGCACCGAACCAGACGAGGATCACGGGGACCAGGACACAGCTGAAGGCGGCCCAGCGCACCACGTCGCTCGCCGTGTCCGGCGCCGACGGTGACGGGGAGCGTGCCCCGGGGGAGGGATGGGGCGCGGTCTCGGGTCCGGGCACGCTCTGCTCCCTAGTGCTCCTGTGCTCCCCATGGTGAGCGGCGCGGTCCGGGGGCCGGCCGTCCGCTCTCCATGCTGTCCGTGGCGGTGGCTCTCCTGTTCAACGCGTGTTCGACCAGCCGGTCACTGCCCGGTATGCGTACCTCGTCCCGGGAGATCGCGGCCGTACCACGAGAAAAGTCCCCGTCGCCGGGTGAACCCTGTGCAAACCGCCTGTACGGGGCAGCAACCATTGCGTTACGGGCGCCTCTCATGCATGCTCCGGGGAACGCCGCACAGCGCGCGCGGGATCTGGGCAGAGGAGGCGTGCCGCCGTACCCTTGGGGGTATGGGGTTGGGAAGATGATTCCCGGACACTGCTCTGCCGCACGTCGTCCCCACCACGAGGATCCAAACGCCGAGATACCCATGGCCGGTCACGAATTCTTCGATCCCGCGAACCGCAAGCGCCCGCTCGCCGACCCCACGGCGGCCGAGCCCCTGGCGGCGGAAGAACCCCGCCAGTCCTGCGATCCCGCCTTCAAGCACGGTGTCGTCGTCGGCTTCGACGGTTCGACGTCCAGTGAACGCGCCCTCGCCTACGCGATCGGCATGGCTCACCGCTCCGGCTCGGGCCTGATCATCGTTCACGTCGCCAACCGGCTGCCGACCACCGTGTGGGCGGGCTGCGAGCCACCGGTCTTCGTCGACGTGCCGGACCACCGCACCGAGGTGCTGGGGCTGGAGTTGGCGTGCGCCGAGTATCTGGCCGAGGTGCCGTGGATCCTCGTCGAGCGCGGTGGTGACATCTGTCACGAGCTCGAAGAGGTGGGCCGCGAGTACGAGGCGGACGCCATCGTCGTCGGCTCCACGCACGGCATCGTCGGGCGCATCTTCGGCTCGGTGGCCGGCCGGCTCGCCAAGCGCGCGCAGCGCCCCGTCGTCGTCATTCCGTAACTCGCCGTCGTCCCAGGTGAGATGAGCCCCCGGGACAGTGCGGCGCTCCTGCTGTGCAGCGTGAAACTACCCGCGCGTAGAGGTGTTTGTGCCCTTGTGAAGGGCATATATCGCTCACCGCACAACTGCACATGCATGAAGGGAGCCCGCCGTGGACAACGACGTCTCTGCGGGAAGCACCACCACGATCGTCGGCCGACTCGCCCTGGGAATCACCCTGTTGGCCTTCGGGCTCGGGTCCACCGACGTGATCGACGGCGTGACGGCGGCTGACGCCGTATCACTGGCCCACTACGTAGGCGGCGTTGCGCTCTTCGTCGCCGGTCTGCTGGCCTTCCGTGACCGCGACGCGGCGAACGGCACGGCCTTCTCGGCGCTCGGCGCCCTGTGGTTCACCTGGGCCGTCTCGGCCGGGAACCAGATCTCCGACAATGCCGCGGGACTCTTCCTGCTCCTGTTCGCCCTGGTGGCCCTCTCCTTGACGCTCGCCGGCGGTGACACGCTCGGCCAGGGCACCTACGGGCTGTTCTTCGTCTCCCTGCTGCTCCTCGCCGTCGCCCGGTTCGCGGACAGCGGCAGCCTCACCAAGGCCGGCGGCTGGTTCGCCGTGGCGGCAGGGGCGGTCGCCTGGTACGCCGCCACCGCGGCCCTCGCCCACTGGCCCACCACGCTTCCGCGACGCGCCGCCGGCCGGGGGGTGACGGCCACCGGCTGAGCCAGGCGCGGGCCGGGGTTTTGGGCGGCTCCGGCCCTTGGAAGAACGATCCCTGTGCGCGGGTGGCACGCACAGGGATCGTTCATGTCCGTTAGTCGGCCGGGGAGTTGACGGAGGGTCTACTCGACGGTGACCGACTTCGCCAGGTTCCGCGGCTTGTCGATGTCCCGGCCCAGCGCCAGCGCCGTGTGGTAGGCGAGCAGCTGGAGCGGGATGCCCATGAGGATCGGGTCGAGCTCGTCCTCGTTCTTCGGCACCACGATCGTCTGGTCGGCCTTCTCCTGCTCCTGGTGCGCCACGGCGAGGATCTTGCCGCTGCGGGCCTTGATCTCCTCCAGGGCGGCGCGGTTCTTCTCCAGGAGGTCGTCGTCGGGGACGATCGCGACCGTCGGCAGCGCGGGCTCGATGAGCGCCAGCGGGCCGTGCTTGAGCTCGGAGGCCGGGTAGGCCTCGGCGTGGATGTAGGAGACCTCCTTGAGCTTCAGGGAGGCCTCGCGGGCCACCGGGTAGCCCCGGACGCGGCCGATGAAGAGCATCGAGCGGGCCTCGGCGTACTCCTCGGCCAGCTTCTTGATCTCGTCCTCCTGCTCCAGGATCTCGGAGATCTGGGCGGGCAGCTTGCGCAGGCCCTCGATGATCCGCTTGCCGTCGCGCACGGACAGGTCACGGGTGCGGCCGAGGTGCAGCGCGAGCAGTGCGAAGGCGACGGTGGTGTTCGTGAAGCACTTGGTGGACACCACGCAGACCTCGGGACCCGCGTGGACGTACATGCCGCCGTCCGCCTCGCGGGCGATGGCGCTGCCCACGACGTTGACGACGCCGAGGACCCGGGCGCCCTTGCGCTTCAGCTCCTGGACGGCCGCCAGCACGTCGTACGTCTCACCGGACTGGGAGACCGCGACGTACAGCGTGTCGGGGTCGACGACGGCGTTGCGGTAGCGGAATTCGGAGGCGGGCTCGGCGTCCGCGGGGATGCGCGCCAGCTCCTCGATCATCTGGGCGCCGATCATCCCCGCGTGGTACGAGGTGCCGCAGCCGAGGATCTTCACGCGGCGGATCTGGCGCGCCTCGCGGGCGTCCAGGTTCAGGCCGCCGAGGTGCACGGTGGAGAACCGGTCGTCGATGCGGCCGCGCAGCACGCGGTCCACGGCGTCGGCCTGCTCGTGGATCTCCTTGTGCATGTAGGTGTCGTGGCCGCCCATGTCGTAGGAGGCCGCCTCCCACTCCACGGTGGTCGGCTCGGCCGTCGTACGGGTGCCCTCGGTGGTGTACGTGCGGAAGTCGTCGGCCTTGAGGGTGGCCATCTCGCCGTCGTCCAGCGTCACTATCTGCCGGGTGTGAGCGACCAGGGCGGCGATGTCCGATGCGACGAACATCTCCTTCTCGCCGATGCCGAGCACGACGGGGGAGCCGTTGCGGGCCACCACGATGCGGTCGGAGAAGTCGGCGTGCATCACCGCGATGCCGTAGGTGCCCTCGATCACCCGGAGGGTCTCGCGGACCTTGTCCTCCAGCTTCTCGGCCTGCGAGCGGGCGATGAGGTGGGTGAGGACCTCGGTGTCGGTCTCGGAGAGGAACTCCACGCCGTCCGCTTCGAGCTTGCGGCGCAGGTCGGCGGCGTTGTCGATGATGCCGTTGTGGACGACCGCGACCTTGCTGTCGGCGGACATGTGCGGGTGCGCGTTCACGTCGGAGGGGGCGCCGTGGGTGGCCCAGCGGGTGTGCGCGATGCCGGTGGTGCCCTTGAAGCGTGCGGGGACCTTGGCCTCCAGGTCGCGGACCCGGCCCTTGGCCTTGACCATCTTCAGGCCGGCCGACTTGGGGGTCGTGACGACTATGCCCGCGGAGTCGTAGCCGCGGTACTCCAGGCGCTGGAGGCCTTCGAGCAGCAGCGGCGCCACGTCACGCCTGCCGATGTATCCGACGATTCCGCACATACAGGAGTACCTCTGTCCCTCGGTGGTTCTGTTCTCTTCTCGTCCGGCGGTCAGCCGTAGACGATGCGGCGCAGCTGGCGGAGGGTGAGCTCCGGCGGCGCGACCGCGCGGTACTTCAGGTCCGCCTCGATCCGTTCGAAGATCGACGCGTTCACCAGGCCCTGGCCCTGGAGCTCGCGGTGGCGGCGACGGACGTACTCGTCGGTCGTCTCGTCGAAGTAGGCGAGCACGTCCTGGACCACGCGCAGTGCCTCGCCCCGGTTCAGGGGCGTGGACCGCGTCAGATGATCAACAAGTTCGTCGTGCACCCGATGATCCTGGGGTACCGGAAAGCGATCCGCAAGAATCCTGCCCGATATCGGGCACCACTGTGTTGAAACTCTTATGGTGGTCTGTTTGCGAGCTGTCCATCCTGTGTCTTGCGCCACGTCGATTGCCGGGAGCAACTTTTCGAGCCATGGACACTCCACGTATGGGCGTACCGGAGCAGCTCGCCGAGCGCATGACCATGGCCGAGCAGCACGAGTACCTCCGCGCCAAGTTCTCCCGGCGCAACATGATCAGAGGCGGCGCCGTCACCCTCGGCGCCGTCGCGGGCGGTGCCTTCGTGCCGGGCGCCGTCGCACAGGCCGCGGTCCCCACCCAGCGGACGGCCGCGAGCACCGAGACGGTCGACGGCGCGCTCGTCGCCCCCTTCGGCCGCCACCTCGCCTACGGCAACGACCCGCGCACCGAGATCACGGTCTCCTGGCAGGTCCCGGCCGCGGTGAAGAAGCCGTACATCCGCATCGGCGCCCACCCCTGGGACCTCTCCCGCAAGATCGAGGCCGAGGTCCGCACCCTCTACACCCCGGCGGGCGTCGGAGCCAGCGGCGACCACACCCAGTACTACCTGCACGCCCGGCTCACCCACCTGCGCCCCGGCAAGACGTACTACTACGGCGTGGGCCACGCGGGCTTCGACCCGGCCGAGCCCCACCTGCTGGGCACCCTCGGCACCTTCACCACCGCCCCCGCGCACGCCGAGCCGTTCACCTTCACCGCCTTCGGCGACGAGGGCGTCGGCTACCACGGCCTCGCCAACGACGCCCTGCTGCTCGGCCAGAACCCGGCCTTCCACCTGCACGCCGGCGACATCGCGTACGCGGACCCGTCCGGCGCGGGCAAGAAGGAGGACACCGGCTTCGACTCGCGCATCTGGGACCAGTTCCTGGCCCAGACCGAGACGGTCGCCAAGCAGGTCCCGTGGATGCCGGCGTACGGCAACCACGACATGGAGGCCTGGTACTCGCCCAACGGCTACGGCGGCGAAGAGGCCCGCTGGAGCCTCCCCGACAACGGCCCGGACGCGAAGAACCTCCCGGGCGTGTACTCCTTCGTCTACGGCAACACGGCGGTCATCTCGCTGGACGCCAACGACATCTCCTTCGAGATCCCGGCGAACCTGGGCATCTCCGGAGGAACCCAGACGAAGTGGCTGGAGCGGCAGCTCAAGACGTACCGGGCGTCGAAGGACGTCGACTTCATCGTCGTCTTCTTCCACCACTGCGCGTACTGCACCTCCACGGCGCACGCCTCGGAGGGGGGCGTGCGCCAGGAGTGGGTGCCGCTGTTCGAGAAGTACACCGTGGACCTGGTCATCAACGGCCACAACCACCAGTACGAGCGCACCGACGTCATCAAGGCGGGCGAGGTCTCCAAGAAGCTGCCGATCGGCGGCACGGCGTACCCCGAGACCGACGGCGTCGTCTATGTGACGGCGGGTGCCGCGGGCCGCAGCCTCTACGCGTTCAGCGCCCCGCAGTCGTACGAGGGCCACGAGAACGAGGTCGACTCCGTCGCCTCGTTCATCAACCTCAAGGACGGCCGGCAGAACGAGACGGTGGCCTGGTCGCGCGTGCGCTACCTCAACTACTCGTTCCTGCGGGTCGACGTGACGCCCGCACCCAAGGGCCGGACCGCGACCCTGAAGGTGCGGGGCATCGCGGAGACCGGGGAAGAGGTCGACCACTTCACGGTGGCCCGCCGGGCGCGCTGACGCGCCGGCGGACGGCGGGCGGTCCTCACATGCGCCTGAGGACCGCCTGCTTGGCCAGCGAGAACTCCTCGTCCGTCAGCACCCCCGAGCTGTGCAGCTCGCCGAGCTCGCGCAGGCGGCGCAGCAGCGCGTCGTGATCGGCCTCGGCCGCCGCGGGCTCGGGCGCCGCCGGTGACAGCTCCTTCGGCCGCGCGTCCGCCTCGGCGGGCGGCGCGGCCGGATGTGGCAGCCGCGCCTGCACCGCCGCCGCCACCAGCGCCATCAGCGGGTCCTTCTTGAAGCCCCACAGCTCCACCGAGTTGGGGTCGTACTTCGGCGGCGCCTTGGTCTCCGCGCCGCGCACGGTGAAGCGCAGACAGCCGTTCTCCAGGCCGACCGCGGGATGCCACTCGACGGCCGTGATGTCCCCCACGGCGAGCGTCCGGGCGCCGGTCGCGGCCTTCGCGTCCTCCGTCTTCCAGTTCCACTCCAGGCGTACGTGATCGCCGTCGAAGCCGGCGGTGCCGTCACCGGCGGAGGCGGACAGCGGGACGGCGGGGCCGGGGAGCAGATAGCCGTCGACCGGGCCAGCGGGCACCTGGTCGAGGAGCAGGGCGTTGCGGACCTCGTCGACGAAGTACTCGGCGACCCCGTAGCGGTCGGACTCGACGCTCAGCTGGTACGGGTCGTTGGGCTCCGCGAGCTTGCCGCCGGTCGCCTGGAGCAGCGGGTCGGCGCCGTCGCGCAGCCGCAGCCTCAACCGCCCGCTCTTCTTGCCCTGTTCGAAGGAGATGCCGGCCAGGGCGCCCAGAGGGACGGCCAGTTCACCCAGGGCCCTGCGGAGCAGGCTGACGTTCTTGTCGCGTCCGGGAGTCAGTCGCAGCGCGTCGCCGTCGAAGGCCCACGTGCCGTCCTTCTGGATGATTTCCGCCATGCGATGGATTGTTTCACCGGTGCTGCGGGAGAGTGGTCTTTACCAATTTGAAGGGAGCGCATGTGAGACAGCACCACAGAACGCCCCGCCTTCTCGGTACGCTGCTGCTCGTGGCGGCAGCCGGAATATCCCTCGTCGGTGCGGCACCCGCCGCGACCCCCGGCCCCCTCGGACAGGTCGTCCCCGCCCCCGCCTCGGTCCACCCGGGCGGTTCCCCCTACCGCATCACCGCCGACACCCGCATCCGCGTCGACGACACGCGTGAGGCACGCCGGGTCGGCGAGTACCTCGCGGACATCCTGCGGCCCTCGACCGGCTACCGGCTCCCGGTCACCACGCACGGCGACAGCGGCATCCGCCTCCGGATCGGCTCGAAGCAGGCGGCCGGGTCCGCGGGCGACGAGGGCTACCGGCTCGACAGCGGACCGTCCGGCGTCACCATCAGCGCCGCCCGGCCCGCCGGCCTCTTCCACGGCGTCCAGACCCTGCGGCAGTTGCTGCCCGCCGCCGTCGAGAAGGACTCCGTGCAGCGCGGCCCCTGGCTGGTCGCCGGCGGCACCATCGAGGACTCCCCGCGCTACGCCTACCGCGGCGCCATGCTCGACGTCTCCCGGCACTTCTTCACCGTCCCCCAGGTCAAGCGCTACATCGACGAACTGGCCCTCTACAAGGTCAACAAGCTCCATCTGCACCTGAGCGACGACCAGGGCTGGCGCATCGCCATCGACTCCTGGCCGCGCCTGGCCGAGTACGGCGGCTCCACCCAGGTCGGCGGCGGCACCGGCGGCCACTACACCAAGGCCGACTACCGGGAGATCGTCCGGTACGCCGCCTCGCGCTACCTGGAGGTCGTCCCTGAGATCGACATGCCGGGGCACACCAACGCCGCCCTCGCCTCGTACGACCGGCTGAACTGCGACGGCGTCGCCCCGCCCCTCTACACCGGCACGGACGTCGGCTTCAGCTCGCTGTGCGTCGGCAAGCAGGTGACGTACGACTTCGTCGACGACGTCATCCGCGAACTCGCCGCGATCACGCCGGGCAAGTACCTCCACATCGGCGGGGACGAGGCCCACTCGACCAGCCACGCCGACTACGTGGCCTTCATGGACAAGGTGCAGCCCGTCGTCGCCAAGTACGGCAAGACGGTGGTCGGCTGGCACCAGCTGACCGGGGCGACCCCCGTGAAGGGGGCCATCGCGCAGTACTGGGGTCTCGACGACACCAGCGCGCAGGAGAAGGCGCAGGTCGCCCAGGCCGCGCGGAACGGCACGGGCCTCGTGCTGTCGCCCGCCGACCGGGTCTACCTCGACATGAAGTACACCGCGGACACCCCGCTCGGGCAGGACTGGGCGGGTCTGGTGGAGGTCAGGCGCTCCTACGACTGGAATCCCGGCGACTACCTTCCCGGCGCACCCGCCTCGGCGATCCGGGGTGTCGAGGCACCGCTGTGGACGGAGACGATCGTGACGGGCGCCGACATCGACGTCATGGCGTTCCCGAGGCTGCCGGGCGTCGCCGAGCTCGGCTGGTCGCCGGCCTCGACGCACGACTGGGACGCCTACCGGGTGCGGCTCGCGGCGCAGGGCCCGCGCTGGGACGCGCTGGGCATCGGGTACTACCGGTCGCCGCAGGTGCCCTGGCCGGGCAACTGACGCACCGGGCCGGGCCGTGCGAGGCCGGCGGCACGACGAGAACGACGGGCGCCCCGGAGGACCGTACTCCGGGGCGCCCGTCCGCCCTGCTCAGAACCCCGCGATGGGGTTCTTCAGGTTCCCGGCCAGCTGGAGCGCGCCGGACGGGTCGGCCAGGTCCACCATCTGCCTGTTGTCGCGCAGCTGGAGCCGGTTGAGGCAGGACAGCGCGAACTCGGGCGCGAACATGTCGTACTGCCGGAACTTGTCGGCGAGTTCGGGCGTCGCGTCCTGGTACTCGCGCACGCATCCGGCGACCGTCCGCCAGAAGTCCTCCTCGTCCAGGACGCCCTCGTCCGCGAGGATCGCCGCGAGGAAGCGGAAGAAGCAGTCGAAGACGTCCGTGAACAGGGACAGCAGCTTCATGTCGTCCGGGACGTCGACCCGGATCCGCTCGACGGCGGGCGGCAGCACCGCGTCCGGGTCCATCACCGCGATCTCCTCGGCGATGTCCTTGTAGATCGCGCGCCGCACCGCGCCGTCTTCCAGGACCAGGATGACGTTCTCGCCGTGCGGCATGTAGACGAGGTCGTACGCGTAGAAGCTGTGCAGCAGCGGGGTCAGGTAGGCGCGCAGGTAGCGGCGCAGCCATTCCACCGGGGTCAGCCCCGACCGCTCGATCAGCGCGCCCGCGAACGACGCCCCCTCGTGGTCGACATGGAGGAGACAGGCCATCGTGGCCAGGGTCTCGCCGTCCTGGAGCGAGGGCACCGGGCTCTCCCGCCACAGGGCGGCGAGCATCTTGCGGTACGGGGAGTAGCGGTCGGTGGCGGCCTCGTACTCCAGGTGCCGGTAGCCGACGGCGGCACGCTCGCGGATGATCGACAGGCCGGTGGACTTCAGCACCGGGTCGTTGTCGACGAGCTGCGCCAGCCAGTCGTTGATGGCCGGGGTGGCCTCCATGTAGGCGGCCGACAGGCCGCGCATGAAGCCCATGTTGAGGACCGACAGCGCGGTCTTCACGTAGTGCTTGCCGGGGGCGCTGCGGTTGAAGAACGTCCGGATCGACTGCTGGGCGAGGTACTCGTCGTCGCCCTCGCCGAGGCAGACGAGGTGCCGCCGGGCGACCTCGGCGGCGAAGGTCACGGACAGTTTGTTCCACCACTGCCAGGGGTGGACGGGTATGAGCAGGTAGTCGTCGGGGTCGAGGCCCTGCTCGGTGAGCGTGCGGGCGAACCGTTCGACGGTCCCGGCGCCCAGCTCCTCGCGGACGAACGACTCGTAGTCGATGCCCACGCCCGCCGTGAAGGCGGCCCGGGAGCGGTGCGCGGCCAGCCACACCAGCCGGACCTCGCTCGCGGTCTCCGGCGCGTAGGAGAGGTACTCGTGCACCCCGAAGCCGAGCCGCCCGTTGTTGGCGACGAAACAGGGGTGGCCCTCGGTCATGCCCGTCTCGATGGCCTGGAAGCCGGCGCGCGCCAGTTCGGCGGAGGGGATCTGCGGCTTGGTGAGTTTGAAGCAGGTGCTCGAGAGCGTGGAGGAGATCTCCTCCAGGTAGACCGGAAGGATCTCGTCGCTCAGACCGAGGGACTCCTTCAGCTCGACGAAGAAGTCGAGCGCGGCGAGGGGCAGTTCGGTCCCGTCGCGGTGCCGGGTGATCGTCTCGGCGTCCACCTGCCAGTGGTCGAGCGAGCGGACGACGGCGGCGTAGCGGTAGCGGGTGAGCCCGTCGTCGCTGCGGACCTCGTAGCGGCCGTCGGGCAGCCGCTCGGGGCTGATCAGCCGCTCGTGGGCGAACTCGGCGAGGGCCTTGCGGACGAGCAGCCGATCGGCGCGGGCCCAGCGTTCGGGGGAGAGGTGGGCGACGGCGTCGGCGAGGGTCATGCGGACACCGCCTTCTCGAACTGCTCGCGGGTGCAGAAGCTCAGCAGCGCCTTCTTCTCCGGCTTCTGGATCTCTCGCTCCGGCACGAACCCGACGGCCTCGTTGAGGGCGTGCACGGCCGTGTTGCGCACGTCGGGCTCGACGACGACGCGTACGGTCGCCGGATCGGCGAACAGGTGGCGCATCACGGCGGTGATCACGGCGCGGGTGAAGCCGTGCACGGGGGTGTCGGTCGGCGCCACCAGGAAGTGCATGCCGACGTCGCCCGGCCGCGCTTCGTACAGGCCGACGAGCTCGACGTGCGCCGGGTCGTAGCGCTCCATGAGGAAGACGGGCTCGCCGTCGCGCAGGCCGAGGAACGCGTCGTGGTGCTCGCTGGCCGCGATGGCCATGTACTCGCGCTCCACGTCCGGCAGTTTCGCCTCCTGCATCATCCAGAAGGCGGCCTTGGGGTGCGTGACCCACCGGTGCAGCAGCTCGGCGTCCTCGACCGGGTCGAGCGGGCGGACGGTGAAGGTCTCTTCGAGGGCGGTGCTCATACGGCGAACTCCTGGAACGCGATGGTCTTCTCGACCGGGTAGTACTCGGTGCCGAGCAGCTCCCGGATGATGGACGCGTTGCGGTACGCGCCCATGCCGAGGTCCGGCGACGTGATCGAATGCGTGTGGACGCCCGCGTTCTGCAGGAAGATCCCGCGTCCCGTGGTGTCGATGGCGTAGTTGCGGGCCACGTCGAAGTTGCCCCGCGTGTCGTAGCGCAGCCGGTCGCGGACCGGCTTCAGGAACTCGGGCTCGGCGTACTTGTAGCCGGTGGCGAGGATCAGGCCCTCGGAGTGCAGCTCGTAGTCCTTGCCCTGCTCCTCCTGGCGCAGCCCGAGGGTGTACGTGCCGTTCTCGTACCGGGCGCTGTCGAGCGAGGAGTTGGTGAGCAGCCGGGTGGGGACCGGGCCGCCGAGGTTCTTCTGGTAGAGCAGGTCGAAGATCTCGTTGATCAGGTCGCCGTCGATGCCCTTGAACAGGCCCTTCTGCTCCGTCTGGAGGCGGTACCGGGTGGGCTCGGGCAGCGCGTGGAAGTAGTCGATGTACTCCGGGGAGGTCATCTCCAGCGTGAGCTTCGTGTATTCGAGCGGGAAGAAGCGCGGGGAGCGGGTGACCCAGTTCAGCTGGTAGCCGTGGACGTCGATCTCGCTCAGCAGGTCGTAGTAGATCTCGGCGGCGGACTGGCCGCTGCCGACGAGCGTGATCGACTCCTTCGTCTGGAGCTCCTGCTTGTGCTGCATGTAGCGGGAGTTGTGGATGAAGTCGCCGCCGAGGTCCGCGCAGGCCTGAGGGACGTGCGGCGGGGTGCCGGTGCCGAGGACCAGGTGCCGGGCGCGGAGCGTGTCGCCCTCCCGGGTCCGCACCGCGTACACCTCGGCGCCCTCGTCGTACGTGACCTCGGCGACCGTGGTGTCGAAGCGGATGCTGCGCAGCCTGGACGCGGCCCAGCGGCAGTAGGCGTCGTACTCGACGCGCAGCGGGTAGAAGTTCTCGCGGATGTAGAACGAGTACAGTCGGCCCGATTCCTTCAGGTAGTTGAGGAAGGAGTAGGGGGACGTCGGGTCGGCGAGGGTGACCAGGTCCGACATGAACGGGGTCTGGAGGTGGGCGCCCTCCAGGAACATCCCGGAGTGCCACTCGAAGTCCGGCTTGGACTCCAGGAAGACGCCGTCCAGTTCGGCGATCGGCTCGGTCAGGCAGGCGAGGCCGAGGTTGAAGGGACCGAGCCCGATCCCGACGAAGTCGTGGACGCGGGTGGCTTCAGGAAGCGCGGTCAAGGGACTCTCCCAGGTACTGCTCGGCGTGGCCGGCGATCAGGTCGAGGACGGCGGTGATGTCGTTCGCCGTGGTCTCGGGATTGAGCAACGTGAACTTCAGGTACTGGCGGCCGCCGACCTTGGTGCCCGCGACGACGGCGTCGCCGGAGGCGAACAGGGCCTTGCGGGCGTACAGGTTGGCGCGGTCGATGTCGGCCGGGTCGGTGACGGCGGCCGGGATGTGGCGGAAGACCAGGGTGGACAGCGACGGGCGGACGACGACGTCGAAGCGGGGGTCGGCCGCGAGGATCCGCCAGCCCTCCTCGGCCAGGTCGCACACCTCGTCGAAGAGTTCGCCGATGCCGTCGGCGCCCATCACGCGCAGCGTCATCCACAGCTTGAGGGCGTCGAAGCGGCGGGTGGTCTGCAGGGACTTGTCGACCTGGTTGGGGATGCGCTCCTGGACCATGCGGCGGGGGTTCAGGTATTCCGCGTGATAGGTGGCGTGGCGCAGGGTGGCCGTGTCCCGGACCAGCAGGGCGGACGAACTCACCGGCTGGAAGAAGGACTTGTGGTAGTCGACCGTGACGGAGTCGGCGCGCTCGATGCCGTCGAGGCGGTCCCGGTTCTTCAGCGAGGCGAGCAGCCCGCAGCCGTACGCCGCGTCGACGTGCATCCAGACGCCGTACTGGGAGCACAGTTCGGCGATCTCGGGAAGCGGGTCGATGGAGCCGAAGTCGGTGGTGCCGGCGGTGGCGACGACGGCCATGGGGACGAGCCCGTCCCGCTTGCAGCGGTCCAGTTCGCGCGCGAGGGCGACCGTCTGCATGCGCTTGTCGTGGTCGACGGGGACCGAGACGACGGAGTCCGCGCTCAGGCCGAGGAGTTTGGCGGACTTCTTGACGCTGAAGTGGCTCACCTCGGAGGCGAAGATCCGCAGTTTCGCGGGGTCGTCGGCCTTGGCCTCCTCACGGGCGAGGAGCAGCGCCTGGAGGTTGGACTGGCTGCCGCCGCTGGTGAAGACGCCGTCGGCGGCCGGGCCGAGGCCGACCCGCTCGTTCGTCCAGTCGATGAGCTTGCGCTCGATGAGCGTGCCGCCGGCCGACTGGTCCCAGGTGTCCAGGGAGGAGTTGACCGCGGAGAGGACCGCTTCGCCGAGCACGGCCGGGATGACGACCGGGCAGTTGAGGTGCGCGAGGTAGCGCGGGTGGTGGAAGTAGACCGCGTCGCGCAGGTAGACCTCTTCGAGTTCGTCGAGGACGGCCGTGGTGTCGTGCAGCGGGCGGTCCAGGTCGATGCGGTCGATGCGCGGGGCGAGGTCGTCGACGGCGATGCCGGTGAACGGGCGTTCTGTGGTGGCGAGTTTGGCCGCCACCCGCTCGACTCCCTCGGTCACGGAGCGGCGGTACCGATCCGCGGTCGTGTCATTGAGCAGGTGCGAGCGCATGTGGGGGTCCTCCGTGCGGGAGAGCGTCCGGGGCGGACGGGAGCGGGGACTGAACGGAAGCGGGACGGAGTCGCGACGTTCGACTTAGGTTAGCCTAACCTAACTTCATCGTGCGACCCTGCCCCGTCCGTGGCGCGCGTCTCTGCGGGAGGTGGCGTTCGAGGCCCGGGAGTGCGGATCCCTCAGGCGGCTGACGTCACGTCAACAGGCCCTGAGGGATGGCTACTCGCCCTGTTCGCGCAGCTCTTCCTCGCTCAGCCCGCGCCGCCAGTAACCGACGAACGTGACCTGCCTGCGGTCGATGCCGCGCTCGTGCACCAGATGGCGGCGCAGCTCCTTCACCTGACCGGACTCGCCCGCGATCCATGCGTACGGGGCCCGGGCGGCGGGGAGTTGCGCGGCGCGCAGGGCTTCGAGGGCGGAGGGTGCGCGGACGCCCTCCGCGTCCTGAGGGGTCTCGCCGCGCACGAGCCAGGTGATCTCGGCGTCCGCCCGGGTCTCCAGGTCCTGGATGTCGCCGGGGTGATGGGCCTCCAGCCAGGCCCGCGCACGGACACCCGGGGGGAGGGACTCGATGATGGCGGAGGCGGCGGGGACCGCCGTCTCGTCGCCCCACAGGATCACCAGGTCGCAGTCCTCGGGCGGACGGAAGCGGATGGCGCGGTTGTCGCGGACGGCCGGCCCGAGCAGCAGCACACGGTCGCCGCCGGACGCGGTGGACGCCCAGCGGGAGGCGGGGCCCGCCGGCGCGGCCGACTCCGGCTCCACGCCGTGCAGGACGAAGTCGATGTCGATCTCGTCGGGATCCCGCCGCAGCGCGCGCAGGGTGTACGAGCGCATCACCGCCCGTACGTCGTCGGGAAGGTCGCGCCAGCCCTGCCACCAGTCGTCGCCCAGCTCGACGGGGACGACGGGCGCGGACTGGCCCGGGTGCGGCAGGAAGAGGGAGAGCGACTGGTCGCGTCCGTCGGAATGGAAGGCCCGCAGATCGTCGCCGGCGAAGGTGACGCGGACCAGGGACGGGCCGAGCCGCCTCGTCCGTACCACCTGGAGGGAGAAGAAACGGAACGGGGCGGCTACGGCCGTCGTCATATGTGCTCCTGAGTCGTCGTCAGGGTGCTGTTGTGGAGCCGTCGGGCTCAGGCGACCTTCTTGGCCTTCTCGATGGCCTCGGCGAGGTTGTCGAGGATCGGGGTGCACTTGTCGTAGGACAGGATCGGCTCGGGCGTGCGCGCGATGACCTGGCCGGCCTTCACGGCGGGCAGCTTCTTCCAGGTGGCCTCGGTGATGTCGGCCGGCTGGATGGTCGAGGTGCGGTCGTCCATGATGATGACGTCGGCCGGGTACTTGTCGACGTTCTCCCAGCTGAGGTTCTCGAACCAGCCGCCGCTCGCCTTCAGGGCCTTCGCGGAGGGCTCGACGATGTTCACGCCGAGCGCCTTGAAGTACTCCAGGTCGATGGAGAGGTTCGAGCCGGAGACGTAGAAGATGTCCTGGCTCGCGGAGCCGGCCAGCACCTTGATCTCGGGGCGGGCCTTGGCGGCCTTGCGCAGGCGCTCGGCGGCCGCCTCGAACTTCTTCTTCGCCTCGGTGATCTTCGCGGACTTCACGTCGGCGCCCAGCGACTCCGCGAGCGCCAGCATGCGCTCCAGCGGCTTGGGCATCTGGACGTCGTAGACGGAGATGCCGACGCTCGGGGCCAGCTTGAGGATCTTGTCCTTGGACTCCTCGGGCACGTACCAGAGGGTGCCGGCGCCGTCGAACATCGTCGAGACGAGGACGTCGGGCGCGAGGCCCGCGTACTTCTCGATGTTGAACTGGCCCCACTCGTTGCCGAGGACGGTCACCTTGCTGACGTCCATGTCGCCGGCCTGGACGTCGGCCTTGCCGTCCTTGGTCCTGGTCGGCCCGAAGACACCCTTGACCTCGATGCCGTAGTCGTACAGGGCGGCGGCGACGCCAGTGAACGCGACGATGTTCGCCGGGATCTTGTCCGTCTTCACCGTCGTGCCCCGGTCGTCCTCGAACGTCCAGGGGCCGGACTTGGCGGCGGCCTTCGTCGAGTCCGAACCACCGTTTTTCTTGTCGTCGTCGCCGCAGGCGGCGAGCACGGCCCCGAGGCCGAGAGCGCCTCCGGCGGCGAGGATGCCGCGACGGGTGAGGTGGGTGGCACGGGCGTTGGACATGAGTGTGGCTGCTTTCGGCACGGGGCTGAGGGCCCGCCGGACAAGTTCGAAGGTAGGTTAGCCTAACCTCACCGTTTGTCCAGGGGGCGGGGTCGTCGCCCCGGGCGCGGAACCGCGCCGACACGCCTCGCCCGGACCGCGTCTGACGGTCCGCCGGGCGCCGCGCACGGCCCGCCGGGCTCCGCGTCCGGTCCGCCGGCACGCGGGTCCGGTCGGCCGGGCAGGAGCGTCCGGTCCGCCGGGCACGCGCGTCCCGTCCGCGCCCGGCGGACCGCCGGGTTCCCCGCACCCGGGCCGTACCCGGGCCGCACCCGGGGACCGCCGGGCACCCGTGCCCGGCGGGCCGTCGTTCAGGTCACCTCATCGGTCAGGCCTTGCCCTTGGTGACCACCCACCGGCCGTCGACCCAGTTGCCGACGGTCTCGTACCCGGAGCGGAACGAGCCGAGCCACTTCAGTGCGAGGTTCGCCCCGGCCGCGGACCTGACCGGCCGGTAGCTGTCCGCCTGGTCCGCGGGGCCGCCCGTGGTGTTCTCGGCGACGTACGGGAAGGGGTGGACCGGACGGGCGGCGGTGACGTTCCCGCTGTTGTCGACCGACTCGGTCAGCAGGTTGTCCGGCGCCCTGTCCTCGGTGACCCAGCCGACCAGGGCGGTCAGCGCGTCGAAGGAGTGTCAGGTGTTTGTGCGCGGGTGCGTCACGCTGTGGTCCGAGTCACCACGCGTGCGCCCGGACATCAGTTGTCGATCACTTCGGCTGTCTCTACCGTTCCGATCAACAACTCTGGCCACAGGCGGAGTTGAACGACCGTAAGCCGAAGAGGGGAACGAACGTGGGCAGATACAAGCAGGGGCTCGCAGTGGCGGTCGCGGGGGCCGCGCTGACCGTGGGGATGTCGGCCGCGCCGGCTTCCGCGACTTCGTACACGCTGTACTGCGACACGTCGTCGGCGTCGGGCGCCGGCACGATCAACGGCTGGTCCAGCGGTGCGACGAGCCTCGGCGTGATCCTGTCCGTGTACGACGCCAAGGCGGACGGCCACCACGTGGCCATCCGTCTGATCGCCAAGAACGACGGCGGTGGGGTGCTCACGCCCTGGCCGTGGCACCACAACTACGACGGGTACGGCGAGAGCCTGACCCTGAGCACCACGGCCGGCTACTCCGCGGGCATGTACGACGTCGGCATCGAGGTCGCCACCTTCGAGGGCGGCACCGAGCTGAACTACTGCCGGGACTGGCTGCGCTCCGACCAGACCTGACGGACCGCCGGGCGCCCTCGGCGCCCTACGGCCCAGCGGCTCCCGGGATGGTCCGGGAGCCGCGGCGCCGGTCTCGGGCTCAGCCCGTGAGACCCAGCTCCCGGGCGATCAGCATGCGCTGCACCTCGCTGGTGCCCTCGCCGATCTCCAGGATCTTGGAGTCGCGCCACATACGGGCCACCGGGTACTCGTTCATGAAGCCGTAGCCGCCGTGCACCTGTGTGGCGTCGCGGGCGTTGTCGACGGCGATCGTGGACGAGTAGAGCTTGGCGAGCGCCGCCTCCTTCTTGAAGGGCTCGCCGCTGACCAGCCGGGAGGCGGCGTCACGCCACGTCACGCGGGCCGTGTGCGCCTTCATCTCCATGTCGGCGATCTTGAACTGGATGGCCTGGTTCGCGCCGATCGGACGCCCGAACGCGTGCCGCTCCTTGGCGTACTTCACCGACTCGTCGACGCAGCCCTGCGCCAGTCCCGTGGCGAGCGCGGCGATGGCGATCCGCCCCTCGTCGAGGATCCGCAGGAACTGCGCGTAGCCGCGGCCCCGCTCGCCGAGCAGGTTCGCCGCCGGCACGCGCACGTCGGAGAACGACAGCTCACGGGTGTCCGAGGCGTTCCAGCCGACCTTGGAGTACGGGGCGGCGACGGTGAAGCCCGGGGTGCCGGACGGGACGATGATCGAGGAGATCTCCGGCTTCCCGTCGGGCTTGCGGCCGGTGACCGCGGTGACCGTCACCAGGCCCGTGATGTCCGTACCGGAGTTGGTGATGAAGCACTTGCTGCCGTTGATCACCCACTCGTCGGTGTCGGGGTCGAGCCGGGCCGTCGTGCGCGTGGCGCCCGCGTCCGAGCCGCCGTCCGGCTCGGTCAGCCCGAACGCGCCGAGGATCTCCCCGGAGCACAGGCGCGGGAGCCATTCCCGCTTCTGGGCCTCGGTGCCGAAGAGATGGATCGGCATGGCACCGAGCGAGACACCCGCCTCCAGAGTGATGGCCACGGACGAGTCGACCCGGGCGAGCTCCTCCAGGGCGATGCCGAGGGCGAGGTAGTCGCCGCCCATGCCGCCGTACTCCTCGGGGAAGGGCAGGCCGAACAGCCCCATGCGGCCCATCTCCCGCACGATCTCGTACGGGAACTCGTGCCGCTCGTAGAAGTCGCCGATCTTCGGCGCCACGACGTCGTGTGCGAACTCCTCCACCGTGCGCCGGAGTTCTTCGAGCTCGGGGGAGAGGCGGTGGTCCAGGGACATGGGGATCACTCCTGGTGGGAGAGGGCTTTGACGGTGCGGGACGGGCTGGGTCGGCCCAGTTGTCCGGCCATCCACACGCTGGTGGCGGTGAGGCGGCCGAGGTCGACCCCGGTGTCGATACCGAGGCCCTGGAGCATCCATACGAGGTCTTCGGTGGCGAGGTTGCCGGTCGCGGACTTCGCGTACGGGCAGCCGCCGAGGCCGCCCGCGGAGGCGTCGACGGTCGTGACGCCGTGCTGGAGGGCGGCCAGGGTGTTGGCGAGCGCCTGGCCGTAGGTGTCGTGGAAGTGCACGCCGAGCGCGCTGGTCGGCACGCCCTCCTCGTTGAGCCCGGCGAGCAGGCTCTGGACGTGACCGGGCGTCGCCACGCCGATCGTGTCGCCGAGGCTCAGCTCGTCGCAGCCCATGTCCATGAGGGCCTTGCAGACCCGTACGACCTGGTGGACGGGGACGGCGCCCTCCCAGGGGTCGCCGAAGCACATCGAGAGATAGCCGCGGACGTGCAGGTCGTGGGAGCGCGCCTTCTCGACGACGGGCGCGAACATGGCGAGCGCCTCGTCGACGGTGCGGTTCAGGTTGGCCTTCGCGAAGGACTCGGTGGCGCTGGCGAACACGGCGATGCGGCGCACGCCGAGGGCGAGCGCGCGGTCGAGTCCGCGCTCGTTCGGCACGAGGACCGGCAGGTGCACGCCCGGCAGGTCGGCGACGAGCGGGAACAGCTGCTCCGCGTCCGCCAGTTGGGGCACCCACTTGGGGTGGACGAAGCTGGTGGCCTCGATGGTGGTCAGGCCCGCGTCGGCGAGCCGCCGCACGAACTCCGCCTTGACCTCGGTCGGCACCGTCGACTTCTCGTTCTGCAGGCCGTCGCGGGCGCCGACCTCGTGGATCCGGACCCGCGCGGGCAGGCCCTGAGCCGGTACGACCATGGGGAGGCCGGGTGCGGGGGTGCTCATGCCGTCTCCTCCTCGGCGGGCGTGATGACCGCGAGGACCTGGTCCATGGCGACCGTCGCTCCCGGCGTGACGTCCAGCTCGCTGACGGTGCCGGCGTGCGGCGCGGAGATGACGTGCTCCATCTTCATCGCCTCGACGACCAGCAGGCTCTGCCCGGCGGCCACCTCGTCGCCCACGGCGACCTTCACGACCGTCACCGTGCCGGGCATCGGGGCGGTGAGGGAGTCGGCGCCCGCGTGGCCGGCGCCGGTGAGGGACGCGGCCACCGGGTCGTGGTCGCGCACGTGCCAGGCGTCGCCCTCGCGGCCGAGCCAGTCCCCGGCGCGGTGGAAGGTGTGACGGACGCCGTCGAGGGTCACCGACACCCGGTCGGCGGTGACGGTGTGAGCGCCGCGCGGGGTGTACTCCACGGGGTCGAGCACCCGCAGCGGGAAGCCGACCGGCCGGGCCGCGCCGCCGAGCCGCCAGCCGCTCGGCACGGAGAACGGGTCGGTCCAGCCCTCGCCGGAGGGACGCAGCGCGTCCAGACGCACGGCCGCCGCGGCCTCGTACACCTCGTCCGGTACGTCACCGTCGATCAGCGAGTCCGCCTCGCGCTCCACGAGTCCGGTGTCCAGCTCGCCCGCCACCACCGCCGGATGGGCCAGCAGCCGGCGCAGGAATCCGGCGTTCGTCTGGACGCCGAGCGTCACGGTCTCCGCGAGTGCCGCCCGCAGCTTGCGCAGCGCGGTCGCCCGGTCCGGGCCGTACGCGATGACCTTGGACAGCATCGGGTCGTACAGCGAGCCGACCTCGGTGCCCTCGCTGAGCCCCGAGTCGGTGCGCACGCCCGGGCCGTCGGGCTCGTGCAGCGCCAGGATGGTCCCGCCGGAGGGGAGGAAGCCGCGCGCCGGGTCCTCGGCGCAGATGCGGGCCTCCACCGCGTGTCCGGTGAGCGTGACGTCCTGCTGTCCGTACGGCAGGGCCTCGCCCGCCGCGACCCGCAGCTGCCACTCGACCAGGTCGAGTCCGGTGATCAGCTCGGTCACCGGGTGTTCGACCTGGAGCCGGGTGTTCATCTCCATGAAGAAGTACGACGAGGGGTCGCCGCCGGGGACGATGAACTCGACCGTGCCCGCGCCGCGGTAGCCGCAGGAGCGGGCCGCCTGGACGGCCGCCTCGCCCATCGCCGCCCGGGTGTCCGCGTCGAGCAGGACGCTCGGCGCCTCCTCGATGATCTTCTGGTGGCGGCGCTGCAGCGAGCACTCGCGCTCGCCCAGGTGCACGACATTGCCGTGCCCGTCGGCGAGGACCTGGATCTCGATGTGCCGGGGCCGGTCGATCCACCGCTCCACGAGGAGGGTGTCGTCGCCGAAGGAGGCGCGGGCCTCGCGCCGGGCGGCGGCGATCTCGTCGGGCAGCGCCGCCGGGTCGCGGACCAGCCGCATGCCCTTGCCGCCGCCGCCCGCCGAGGGCTTCAGCAGGACCGGCACGCCGATCTCGTGGGCCGCCTCGGCCAGTTGGGCGTCGGTGAGCCCGCTGCCGCTCGAACCGGGCACGACCGGGACCCCGGCCGCCTTGACCGTCTCCTTGGCGCGGATCTTGTCGCCCATGAGCTCGATCGCCGAGGCGGGCGGTCCGATGAAGACGAGGCCCGCGTCCGCGCAGGCCTGCGCGAAGGCCGCGTTCTCCGCGAGGAAGCCGTACCCGGGGTGGACCGCCTGGGCTCCGGTCCGCGCCGCGGCCTCCAGCAGCCGCTCGGCGGACAGATAGCTCTCGGCCGCCGGGGCCGGACCGATCCGTACGGCCGTGTCCGCCTCGCGCACGTGCCGGGCGTCGGCGTCGGCGTCCGAGAAGACGGCGACCGAGCGGACGCCGAGCGCGCGCAGCGTACGGATGACGCGTACGGCGATCTCGCCCCGGTTGGCCACAAGCACCGTGTCAAACATGGGTCCCCTCACATCCGGAATACGCCGAACTGGGGGTCACCCAGGGGCGCGTTGGCGCAGGCGGTCAAGGCGAGTCCCAGCACCTGCCGGGTCTCCGTCGGGTCGATCACGCCGTCGTCCCAGAGCCGGGCCGTCGCGTAGTAGGCGTTCCCCTGGTGCTCGTACTGGGCGCGGATCGGGGCCTTGAAGGACTCCTCGTCCTCGACGGGCCAGGACTCGCCGCGCCCCTCCAGCTGGTCGCGCTTGACGGTCGCGAGGACCGAAGCGGCCTGCTCGCCGCCCATCACGGAGATCTTGGCGTTGGGCCACATCCACAGGAAGCGCGGCGAGTAGGCCCGGCCGCACATCGAGTAGTTGCCCGCGCCGTACGAGCCGCCGATCACGACGGTGAGCTTCGGGACGCGGGTGCAGGCCACCGCCGTCACCATCTTGGCGCCGTGCTTGGCGATGCCCCCCGCCTCGTACTGGCGGCCCACCATGAACCCGGAGATGTTCTGCAGGAACACCAGGGGGATGCCGCGCTGGTCGCACAGCTCGATGAAGTGGGCGCCCTTCTGGGCGGACTCGGAGAACAGGATGCCGTTGTTCGCGACGATGCCGACCGGGTGTCCGTGGATCCGGGCGAAGCCGGTGACCAGGGTCTGCCCGAACTCCGCCTTGAACTCGGCGAAGCGCGAGCCGTCGACCACGCGCGCGATGACCTCGCGCACGTCGTACGGGGTGCGGGAGTCGACCGGCACCGCGCCGTACAGCCCGTACGGGTCGACCTTGGGCTCGGCCGAGGGCTCCACGGACCAGGGCATCGGGCCGCGCGCCGGCAGGGTCGCCGCGATGTTCCGGACGATGCGCAGGGCGTGGGCGTCGTCCTCCGCCAGGTGGTCGGTGACGCCCGACACGCGCGAGTGGACCTCGCCGCCGCCCAGCTCCTCGGCGGTGACGACCTCGCCGGTGGCGGCCTTCACCAGGGGAGGCCCGCCGAGGAAGATCGTGCCCTGATTGCGCACGATCACGGCTTCGTCGCTCATCGCGGGCACGTAGGCGCCGCCCGCCGTGCAGGAGCCGAGGACGGCCGCGATCTGCGGGATCCCGGCGCCGGACATCCGGGCCTGGTTGTAGAAGATCCGCCCGAAGTGCTCGCGGTCGGGGAAGACCTCGTCCTGCATGGGCAGGAAGGCGCCTCCGGAGTCCACGAGGTAGATGCACGGCAGGCGGTTCTCGAGGGCCACCTCCTGGGCGCGCAGGTGCTTCTTCACCGTCATCGGGTAGTACGTGCCGCCCTTGACGGTCGCGTCGTTGGCGACGATCACGCACTCGCGTCCGCTGACCCTGCCGATCCCGGCGATCACGCCCGCGGCCGGCGCCTGTCCGTCGTACAGCCCGTCGGCGGCCAGCGGGGCCAGTTCGAGGAAGGGCGACCCGGGGTCGAGGAGGGTGTCCACGCGGTCGCGCGGGAGCAGCTTTCCGCGCGCGGTGTGCCGCTCGCGGGCCCGCTCGCCGCCGCCCAGCCGGGCCGCGGCCAGCTTCCCGCGCAGCTCCTCGCCCAGCGCGCGGTGCGCCTCCTCATTGGCCCGCCAGGCCTCCGACGCGGGATCGGCCGCGCTCGTCAGCTCCGGTGCCTCGTGCATCCTGCGGTCCCCTCACCAGTGGTCGACCAGTTAATGAGCGTTAACGCATTTCCTTCAGGTTAACGACCGCTAACCTCCCTGTCTAGAATTGGTTTCATGGCCACCAGAACCGACGCCCCCACCCGCCGCGAGCAGATCCTCAAGGAGGCCGCCCGGCTCTTCGCCGAGCGGGGCTTCCACGGCGTCGGCGTGGACGAGATAGGAGCGGCCGTCGGCATCAGCGGCCCCGGTCTCTACCGTCACTTCCCCGGCAAGGACGCGATGCTCGCCGAGCTGCTGGTGGGCATCAGCGGTCAGCTGCTCACGGGCGGCAAGCGCCGTGTGGCGGAGGCGGACGGGGATGCCGAGGCGGTCCTCGACTCGCTCATCGAGGGGCACATCGACTTCGCGCTCGACGACCGTCCCTTGATCACCCTGCACGACCGGGAGCTGGACCGCCTCCGGGACAGTGACCGCAAGCTCGTGCGGCAGCTCCAGCGGCAGTACGTCGAGCTGTGGGTGGAGGTGGTCCGCGAGGTGTATCCGGCGCTGTCGGAGCCCAGTGCGCGGTCGGCCGTGCACTCGGTCTTCGGGCTGCTGAACTCCACGCCGCACCTGGGCCGGCCGGGTGCCCTGCCGGGCCGCGCGGGGACCGCGGAGCTGCTGCACCGCATGGCCCGCGGCGCCTTCGCGGCGGCCGGGGCGTGACGAGCGTCTCGGAGGGGTGACTCTGGACGGCGCTTGCGACCCACCGGTAACCTGAAATCTGAGCAAGCGCTTAGACATGCATCCGGTGGAGGTGGCGGCAGTGCGCCGTACGGTGTTCAACGAGGATCACGAGGCGTTCCGGGAGACCCTGCGGGCCTTCATCGAGGCCGAGGTCGTTCCCGTCTACGACGAGTGGTTCGCCGCGGGCCAGGCGCCGCGCGACTTCTACTACAAGCTCGCGGAGCTCGGCGTCTTCGGCATCCGCGTCGACGAGGAGTTCGGCGGCGCCGGCATCGACTCGTACAAGTTCGAAGCCGTGATGTACGAGGAGACCGCCCGCGCCGGTGTCCAGTTCGGCGGCTCCGGCGTGCACGTGCTGCTCGGCCTGCCGTACATCAAGATGCTCGCCACCGACGAGCAGAAGAAGCGCTTCCTGCCGAAGTTCGTCACCGGCGAGGAGATGTGGGCCCTCGCGATGACCGAGCCGGGCACCGGCTCCGACCTCGCGGGCATGAAGACCACCGCCAAGCTCTCCGAGGACGGCACGCACTACGTCCTCAACGGCGCCAAGACCTTCATCACCGGCGGCGTCCACGCCGACCGTGTGATCGTCTGCGCCCGTACCTCCGCGCCCACCGCCGAGGACCGCCGCTTCGGCATATCCCTCTTCGCCGTGGACACCAAGGCCGAGGGCTACTCCGTGGGCCGCAAGCTCGACAAGCTCGGCCTGAAGACCTCCGACACCGCCGAGCTCGCGTTCGTCGACGTCAAGGTGCCGGTCGAGGACCTCCTCGGCGAGGAGAACAAGGGCTTCTACTACCTCGGCCACAACCTGGCGTCCGAGCGCTGGGGCATCGCCTTCGGCGCGTACGCGCAGGCCAAGGCGGCCGTCCGGTTCGCCAAGGAGTACGTCCAGGACCGCACCGTCTTCGGCAAGACCGTCGCGTCCTTCCAGAACACCAAGTTCGAGCTGGCCGCCTGCCAGGCCGAGGTGGACGCCGCCGAGGCCGTCGCCGACCGCGCCCTGGAGGCCCTCGACGCGGGCGAGCTGACCCCGGCCGAGGCCGCCAGCGCCAAGCTGTTCTGCACCGAGGTCGCGCACCGCGTCATCGACCGCTGCCTCCAGCTGCACGGCGGCTACGGCTTCATGAACGAGTACCCGATCGCCCGCCTGTACGCGGACAACCGCGTCAACCGCATCTACGGCGGCACCAGCGAGATCATGAAGACGATCATCGCCAAGGACATGGGTCTGTAAGGTCCGCGAAAAAAGTTCACGATACAACTGACGACATGAGTCAGGCACTTCAGTCCCTGCTCGATCTGCTCGACCTGGAGCGGATCGAGCAGGACATCTTCCGCGGCCAGTCCCGCTCCGCCGTCGTCCCCCGGGTCTTCGGGGGACAGGTGGCGGCGCAGGCACTGGTCGCCGCCGGGCGCACGGTCCCCGAGGACCGGCACGCGCACTCCCTGCACGCGTACTTCCTGCGTGCGGGGGACCCCGGCGCGCCCATCGTGTACTCGGTGGACCGCATCCGCGACGGCCGCTCCTTCACCACCCGGCGGGTCGTGGCCGTCCAGCACGGCCAGCCGATCTTCCACCTCTCCGCGTCGTTCCAGACGTACGAGGAGGGCATGGAGCACCAGGCCCCGATGCCGTCCGCACCCGACCCGGAGACGCTGCCGACGGGCGCCGAACTGCTGCCGCGGTACGCGGACGTGTTCGCCGACCCGGTCATCGCGGAGCGCCTGCTGGAGGCGCGCGAGTCCGTCGACCTGCGCTACGTCGACGCACCGCCGTACGGCACCGTCGGGCAGATCCGCGAGCCGCGCTCCCAGGTGTGGTTCCGCACCAACGGCAAGCTCGACGGGGCCATCGACGAACCGCTGCTGCACGTCGTCCTCGCCACCTACGTCTCCGACATGACGCTCCTCGACTCCATCCTGCTCGCGCACGGGCGCGGCGGCTGGGCGGTCGGAGACGTCGTCGGGGCCTCCCTGGACCACGCGATGTGGTTCCACCGCCCGTTCCGCGCCGACGAATGGCTGCTGTACGACCAGGAGTCCCCGTCCGCGTCGGGCGGCCGGGGCCTGGGCCAGGCCCGTATCTACACCCAGGACGGCCGACTGGCGATCTCAGTGATCCAGGAGGGCGTGGTCCGCATCCCTCGGTCAGACTGAGGCATGGCTGAAGAGGCTGGGGCACAGCGGAGCGACGGCGGCGGCGAGAGCACCTTCACGGTGATCGTCGCCGCCGTCGCCAATCTCGGCATCGCGCTCGCCAAGGCGGTCGCCGGCATCATCAGCGGTTCCAGCGCGATGCTGTCGGAGGCCGCGCACTCCGTCGCCGACACCATCACCGAGGGGCTGCTGCTGACGGCGCTGAAGCGCAGCGAGAAGCCGGCCGACGAGGACCATCCGCTGGGGTACGGCCCGGAGCGCTACATCTGGGCGCTGCTCGCCGCCGTCGCCACCTTCGTGGGCGGTGCCGTGTTCTCCCTGTACGACGGCATCCACACCCTGGTCGCGGGCGAGGAACTCGGCGACCCGCTCGTCTCCTACATCGTGCTCGGCATCGCCTTCGTCCTGGAGGGCTTCTCCCTGCGGACGGGCGTGCGGCAGGCGCGGGGCGAGGCCGAGCGCCACGGCGCGCCGTTCCGGCGGTACCTCAGGCGCACCCCCGACACCGCGGTGAAGGCCGTCGTCATGGAGGACTCGGCCGCGCTGGTGGGTCTGCTGCTCGCCGCGGGCGGCCTGCTGGGCGGCCAGCTGACCGGCTCGGGCGTCTGGGACGGCGTCGCGTCGCTGTGCATCGGCCTCCTGCTGCTGTACGTGGCCTGGGTTCTCGGCCGCTCCAACGCGGAGTTGCTCATCGGCCGCGCCCTGCCCCGGCCGGTGCGGGAGCGGATCAGGGCCGAACTGCTGGCCGTCGAGCACGTGGAGGCCGTACTGGAGCTGACGACTCTGGTGCAGGGGCCGCGGGACGCGCTGGTCGCGGCCAAGGTCGACTTCCGTGACGTGTCGACCGCCGCCCAGGTCGAATGGGCCTGCGAGCGGGCCGAAGAGCGTCTGCGGGCGGCGTTTCCCGTGGTGAGCCGGGTGTACCTCGACCCGACGCCGGGCCCCGGCAAGGGCGGGTCAGCCGGGGTGCATGATGCCTGAGTTGCTCTCGAGATGACGTGTGGCGACTGCGGGATTAGGCTCTATGGGTGAAATGCCGCGACGCACGGCATACCGTCCGACGAGGTTCCGTCACCGCGGGAACCCGGTCACAGCGGTCACCCGCGCAACCTGGCGCAGGGGGCTCTGGAGACGTCGGCGGCAGGGCCGTGCTCCTCAGAACGCCGCGGTAAGCCCATAGACCGCGCCGCACCTTCTTCCTTCTTCTGCGGCGGCGGCCATCCACCTCGCGTCGGTCCCTCTGGGAGCCGCGAGAGACGATGGAGAGGTAATTTCCCATGCGATCACAACGCGCCAGGCGCGTCTTCGTGATGTCGGCTGCCGGTCTGCTGATGGCCGGTGGTGCCGCGATCGGCACGGCGGGCACCGCATCGGCGAGCTCGAACCACAACTCCAGCTACAGCAGTTCCTGGAACGACGACGACGACGATTACGGCTACGGCGGCTACGGCGGCTACGACGACGACGACGATTACGGCGGCTACGGCGGCGACCACGGCGGTGGCGGCTACGGCGGCGACCACGGCGGTGGCGGCTACGGCGGCGACCACGGTGGCGGCGGCTACGGCGGCGACCACGGTGGCGGCGGCTACGGCGGCGGCGGTCACGGCGGCGGTGGCGGCGGTGGTCACGGCGGCGGTGGCGGTGGTCACGGCGGCGGCGGTGGCGGCGGCCACGGCGGCGGTGGCGGCGGCGGCGGACACTGATCCGACCGCACCGCACAGGACGATGTGCGACTCCGTCAGCGGAGTCGCACATCGCGCCGGTCCACGGCCCAGAGGCCGTGGACCGGGCTACGCCAGGCCCGCCTCGGCCAGCAGATAGGCCGTCATGGGGTCGTAGTACCGAGGGCTCTTGACGTGGTCGTCCAGGGGGATCGTCACCTGGAGGGTCCCTTCGGCCTCCGCGAGGAACAGCGCGGGGTCGTTGCAGTCGGCGTACCCGATGGAGTCCAGGCCGAGTTGGCCGGCGCAGCCCGCCCACCCGTGGTCCGCGACGACCAGGTCGGGCAGCGGACGGCCCTCGCGCTCCAGACCGGTGAGGATCGCCCGCATCGGCTCGCCGGAGTGGGTGTGCCAGAGGGTGGCGCCGTGCTCCAGGACGGCGACGTCCGCGAACTGGAAGACATAACCCTCGTCGGTCTGCAGACCGTCCGGGATGACGACGATCTCGCAGCCGGCGGCACGCAGGGCCGCGGCGGTCGCGCGGTGCACGTCGAGCAGACCACCCGGGTGCCCGGTCGCGAACAGCACCCGCTGCTCGCCGTCGGCCGCCTTGCGCAACCGGGCCGCGGCCCGCTCCAGCGCGTCCACCGTCAGTTCCGGGTCGATGGTGTCCTGTCCGTACCGGTACTCCGGGTCGTCGCTCACCCCGCAGCGCTCCGCCATCACCGCGAGGACGTCCTGCTCGTCGGTCCAGCGGTCGCCGAGCTCCAGGCCGAGCCAGAAGTTCCGGTCGCCGTTCGCGAGCTTGCGGTAGTGGGAGAGGTTGTTCTCGCGGGGCGTGGCGACGTCACCCGCGATGCGGGTCTGTACGAGGTGGTCGACGAGCTCGGCGCGGCTGGGGGTCCCGGGTATCGGCATGCCTCCCATTGTGCCGGTGCGCCCGGTCCCGGGGGCGGCCGTCCCGACGGCTGGGACACGGGTCACTCGACGGCCGAGGGGCACTCGTGTGCCCGTGCCGGCCCGCGGACCTGCGGCCTTGCCGACGCGCCGGGACGATGCGCCCGAAGACGTCAGTCCTGCCGCAGGGCGAACCACAACTCCATCCGCACATCCGGATCGTCGAGGTCCGCCCCCAGCAACGCGGCACACCGGGCGATGCGTTGGCGCACCGTGTTGCGGTGCACCGACAGGGCCACCGCCGTGCGGTCCCAACTGCCGTGCAGGGAGAGCCAGGTGCGGAGAGTCTCGGTGAGCGCGGGGGTGCCGGCGACGGGGGCGAGCAGGGTGCGGGCGTGGGCCTCGGCGTCCGCGGGAGGGACGAGGTCGGCCAGCACCGGACGCTCGCCGTGCCGGACCAGCGCGGTGCGCGTCGCGCGGGCGCGGGCCAGGGCGCGGGCGGCCTGGGTGTCGGCGGTCGGCCACTCCTGCGGGGTGACGGGTGCGCTGACCCCGCACGTCCAGCCCGCCTGCTCGGCGGGCACGCGGCCGCCGGGGACGAGGACGCGGACGACGTCACCGCCGGCGTCGACCAGCGCGGAGCCCAGCGCCGCCCCGAGCGCGGACGCGGCGACGGCGTCCGGCGCGGGGCCGTCGGCGGCGGGCCGCGCGTGCACGACGACCCAGCGGTCGTCGCCGAGGAGCGGGGCCACGTCCTGCGGCGCGGCCCCCAGCAGCATGCGGACGAGCGCCGCCGTGCGCGCCGCGCCGCTGCCGCTCTGGTGCTCCCCGGTGAGCAGGGAGAGCAGCACGGCCGCCACGGAGGCGATGGTGTGGTCCCCCGGCTCCCGGTGCGGTGCGCCGACGCCGAGCACGAAGCCCCGCCCGGCGCCGAGGGCGTAGGCGGACAGGTGGAGACCGCCCGCGGTGTCGGCGGCGGAGGTGGGGCCGGGGCCCTTGGCCTCTTCGGGCCGCACGACGCCGGCGAGCTCCGCGAGCGCCCTGGCGGCGGGGGACTCGGCGGCCGGGGCCGCCCGGCCCGCCGTGGCCAGTACCGCGCCGTCCGGTCCGTACAGCACGGCCCAGCCGCTCACGCGCCGGGCGAGCTGCCGCAGCACGGCGGGCACCGGGTCCGGCCGCGCCGCGGCGGCGGCGAGGCTCTGCTGGGCCTCCGTGGTGCGCCGCAGCTCCGCCATGCGGGCCTGGGCCATCAGCTGCCAGACGGCGCGCGCCACCCCGGAGAAGGTGGTCTGCGGCGGGACCTCCAGCAGGGGAAGCCCGTGGGTGTCGCAGGCGGCGACCAGGGCGCGCGGCACGGTGTCGTGCACCGGGGCCAGCCCGAACCCCAGTGCCGCCCCGCCCGCCGCCACGATCCGGGAGACGTAGGCGTCGAAGTACTCCTCCAGGCCGCCGGCCCCGCCCGGCCGGGGAGGACCCCCGTCCGGGCCCGCCGCCTGCGGGACGTGCACCCCGGCGGTCAGCAGCAGCTCGCCGCCGAGCAGGTACGGATAGGGGTCCGCCATCTCCGACGTGTGCGCCCAGTGGATCACCGTGCCCTCGTCCACCGGTCCGGCGATCTGGCGCAGGCCGAGGTCCTCCCGGGCCGTCAGCGCACTCAGCGGCACCGGTGTGGTGGGTGGGGTGGGAGGTGCGAAAGGGGCAGATGGGTCCGGCATGGTGGACGTTCCCTCCATCCGGTTCAGGAACAGTGGATGAAACGTACACTTCAGAGTCGCTTTTCGGCCACCTAGGGTCAGTGCCGTCGGCAGCCGCGGGTACGGGCGTATGTCCCCGCGATCCGCTGTCGGTCTCCCGGCCGGGGCGTTGCTCCCGGCCGCGTCCCCCAACCATCTGCACGACACGCCACCGAGAGTGCGCGAAGGAGGGCCCAGCATGGCCGTCGACTACACAGTGATCGTCGTCTACCTGGCCGGCATGCTTGCCATGGGCTGGTGGGGCATGCGCCGCGCCAAGTCCAAGAGCGAGTTCCTCGTGGCGGGACGACGGCTGGGTCCGGCCATGTACTCCGGCACCATGGCCGCCATCGTCCTCGGCGGCGCGTCCACCATCGGCGGCGTCGGCCTCGGCTACCAGTACGGGCTCTCCGGCGCCTGGATGGTGTTCACCATCGGGCTCGGCCTGCTCGCCCTGTCGGTCTTCTTCTCGGCGCGCATCGCCCGGCTGAAGGTCTACACCGTCTCCGAGATGCTCGACCTGCGCTACGGCGGCCGGGCCGGCGTGATCTCCGGCGTCGTCATGTGGGCGTACACCCTCATGCTCGCGGTCACCTCGACCATCGCGTACGCCACGATCTTCGACGTCCTGTTCGACATGAACCGCACGCTCGCCATCGTGATCGGCGGCTCCATCGTCGTGGCGTACTCGACGCTCGGCGGCATGTGGTCGATCACCCTCACCGACATGGTGCAGTTCGTGGTGAAGACGATCGGTGTGCTGCTGCTCCTGCTGCCCATCGCGGTGGTCAAGGCCGGCGGCTTCAGCGAGATGAAGGCCAAGCTGCCCACCGAGTACTTCGACCCGCTGGGCATCGGCGGCGAGACGATCTTCACCTACGTGCTCATCTACACCTTCGGCATGCTGATCGGGCAGGACATCTGGCAGCGCGTGTTCACCGCGCGCAGCGACAGGACGGCCAAGTGGGGCGGCACCGTCGCGGGCACCTACTGCCTGGTCTACGCCCTCGCCGGCGCCGTCATCGGCACCGCCGCCAAGGTGATGTACCCCAAGCTGCCCAGCGCCGACACGGCCTTCGCGACCATCGTCAAGGACGAACTCCCCGTCGGTGTGCGCGGACTGGTGCTGGCCGCCGCGCTCGCGGCCGTCATGTCCACCTCCTCCGGCGCCCTCATCGCCTGCGCCACCGTCGCCAACAACGACATCTGGTCGCGGCTGCGCGGTGTCGTGCGGCGGGACGGCGAGGAGCACGACGAGGTCAAGGGCAACCGCGTCTTCATCCTCGTCATGGGTGTCGCGGTGATCTGTACGGCCATCGCGCTCAACAACGTCGTCGAGGCGCTGACCGTCGCCTACAACCTGCTCGTCGGCGGCCTGCTCGTGCCGATCCTCGGCGGCCTGCTGTGGAAGCGCGGTACCGCGGCCGGCGCGCTGGCCGCCGTCGCCGTCGGCGGCCTCGCGGTCATCGGCCTGATGGCGGGCTACGGCATCCTCGCCAACGAGCCCGTCTACTACGGCCTGCTGTCCTCGCTCGTCGCCTACGTGGTGGTCTCCCTGGCCACCAGGCCGACCGAGGCCGCCGTCCTCGCCGCCTGGCGGGAGCGCCTGGCCGGCCGGGGCACCGAACCCCAGTCCGAGCCGGTCCCGGCTCACCAGTAGAGTCCTCGCAGTCGTACAAAGAAGTACATAGCCGTGCATACATGTACAGGGCTGCGCATAGCTGTAAATACGCGATGACGCGTAAGAGGAAAGGCACTTCACCATGAGCAGCAACGAGACGCCCCGCGGTCCCGTCGACTCGTCCCGCATCCCGCGGTACGCGGGCCCCGCGACCTTCGCCCGGCTGCCGCGCCTCGACGAGGTCGGCACCGCCGACGTCGCCGTGGTCGGCGTGCCGTTCGACTCCGGCGTCTCGTACCGGCCGGGCGCCCGCTTCGGCGGCAACGCGATCCGCGAGGCGTCCCGGCTGCTGCGCCCCTACAACCCCGCGCAGGACGCCTCCCCGTTCGCCCTCGCGCAGGTCGCCGACGCCGGTGACATCGCGGCGAACCCGTTCAACATCAACGAGGCCGTGGAGACCGTCGAGGCCGCCGCGGACGAGATCCTCGGCACCGGCGCCCGCATGATGACCCTGGGCGGCGACCACACCATCGCGCTGCCGCTGCTGCGCTCGGTCGCCAAGAAGCACGGCCCGGTCGCGCTGCTGCACTTCGACGCGCACCTCGACACCTGGGACACGTACTTCGGCGCCGAGTACACGCACGGCACCCCGTTCCGCCGGGCCGTCGAGGAGGGCATCCTCGACACCGAGGCGCTCTCCCACGTCGGTACCCGCGGCCCGCTGTACGGCAAGCAGGACCTCACCGACGACGAGAAGATGGGCTTCGGCATCGTCACCTCGGCCGACATCTACCGCCGCGGCGCGGACGAGGTCGCCGACCAGCTCCGCCAGCGCATCGGCGACCGTCCGCTGTACATCTCCATCGACATCGACTGCCTCGACCCGGCCCACGCCCCGGGCACCGGCACCCCGGAGGCGGGCGGCATGACCTCCCGCGAGCTGCTGGAGATCCTGCGCGGACTGTCCTCCTGCAACCTGGTCTCCGCCGACGTCGTGGAGGTCGCGC
The DNA here is from genome assembly GCF_054729265.1 of Streptomyces krungchingensis. Classification (NCBI taxonomy): domain Bacteria; kingdom Bacillati; phylum Actinomycetota; class Actinomycetes; order Kitasatosporales; family Streptomycetaceae; genus Streptomyces; species Streptomyces krungchingensis. Next base: position 4,335,177 of record NZ_JBPUKY010000001.1, on the reverse strand, counting down.
CGGCCTACGACCACGCGGAGATCACCGCCGTGGCCGCGTCCCACACGGCGTACGAGCTGACCACCATCATGTCCCGCCAGATCGCGAAGGCCCGGAACAAGTGACTCACGACCACGACCTGGTACTCCGTCCGACGGCGGCACAGACGGAGGCCGCGCTGAACCCGCCCGCCGGCCGCAACGGCGGAGACCTGGTCGTGGAGACCCTCACGGGTCTCGGGGCGACCACCGTCTTCGGGCTGCCCGGCCAGCACGCGCTGGGCATGTTCGACGCGCTGAGCCGTTCCTCGCTGCGGTACGTCGGCCTGCGCGTCGAGAACAACGCGGGGTTCGCGGCCGACGCCTACGGCCGGATCACCGGCGAGGCCGCGCCGCTGCTGCTGTCGACCGGCCCGGGGGCGCTGACCTCCCTGGCCGCGCTCCAGGAGGCGGCGGCGGCCTCCGCCCCCGTCCTCGCGATCAGCAGCCAGATCCCCACCGCGGGTCTCGGCGGCGGACGCCACGGCTATCTGCACGAACTCCCCGACCAGCAGGCGTCGTTCCGGGGCATCGTGAAGTCGGTCCACACGGTCCGTACGCAGTCGCAGATCCCGTCGGCGATCGCGGCGGCCTGGAAGTCGGCGCTGACCGCTCCGCACGGGCCGGTCTGGGTGGAGATCCCGCAGGACGTGCTCCTCGCCGGGACGGACCTGCCGGTCGTGACCGCCGTGGACGCGAGCCCCGAGGACCTGGCGCCGCGCCCCGAACTGACCGCGGTGGCCGCCGACCTGCTGTCGAAGGCGGCCCGCCCGGCGATCATCGCGGGCGGGGGAGTGGTCCGCGCGGACGCCGCGGGCAAGCTGCTCCAGCTGGCGGAGCGGCTCCAGGCCCCCGTCGTCACGACCTTCGGCGGCAAGGGCGCCTTCCCCTGGGAGCACCCCCTCTCCCTCCAGTCCTGGCTGGAGGACCGCCACACCACCGACTTCCTGGAGGACGCGGACGTCCTCCTGGTCGTGGGCTCCGGCCTCGGCGAACTCTCCTCGAACTACCACACGTTCAAGCCCCGCGGCCGGGTGATCCAGATCGAGGCGGACCTCGGCAAGCTGGAGTCCAACCACCCCGCGCTCGGTGTCCACGCCGACGCCCGCCTCGCCCTCCAGGCGCTGCTGGAGACGGTCGCGGAGCGCACCGACCCGACGGCCGCCGAGCGGGTGCGCACGGTCCTCGACAAGGTCGCCGAGCGCATCGGCTCCCAGGAACTCACCCTGGAGCAGCAGGTGCTGGCGTCGGTCCGCCGGGCCCTGCCGGACGACTCCCCGTCGTTCTGGGACATGACGATCCTGGCGTACTGGGCGTGGTCGGCGTTCGACGCGCGCGGTGCGAACACCATGCACTCCGCCCAGGGCGCGGGCGGCCTCGGCTACGGCTTCCCGGCGGCCCTCGGCGCGGCGGTGGCCGACCCCACCCGCCCGGTGCTCGCGGTCTCCGGCGACGGCGGCGCCCTCTACTCGATCGCCGAGCTCGCCGCGGCCCGGCAGCACGACCTGAACGTCACCTGGCTCATCGTCGACGACGGCGGGTACGGCATCCTCCGCGAGTACATGACGGACGCCTTCGGCCGGCCGACCGCGACGGAACTGTCCCGCCCGGACTACGTGGCCCTGGCCGAGTCCTTCGGGGTGCCGGGCGTGCGCACGAGCCCCGAGACCCTGGAGGAGGACCTGGCGAAGGCGCTGGCCACGCCCGGCCCCTCGGTGGTGCTGCTCCCCGCGGTCCTGCGGATGTTCGCGCCGACCCACCTGGGCTGACCGGCCGCGCCGGACACCGTACGGCGGTGAACTCCCCCCTCTGCGGGGGAGTTCACCGCCGTCGTGCGTCTACCAGATCGCCTCGACCCACTCCGGGTGGTCGATGAACGGGTTGCGGTTGTGCTGGTAGGTGTCGTAGATGACCTGGTTGCGCTTCTCCTCGAAGGCGCTCGGCGGGTCCTCGTCGTTCCACTGCTTGAGGACGGACAGCTTGCCGATGTACGGGTTGCTGCCGTTGCTGACCTTCTCGTTGGGCTCCAGGTCGGCGAAGCCGTCGCCCCCGTCGTAGCGGACCGCCATGTAGAGGATCATGCGGGCCACGTCGCCCTTGTCCGCGTCGCGCGGCTCGAAGGAGTCGGAGTCGGTGAGGCTGCCGCCCCCGCCGCTGACCGTGCTGCCGCCGTTGTCGAAGTCCTTGTTGCCGCGGATGCTGTTGACCTGGACGTCCGCGGGGCGCAGGTGGTGCAGGTCGGTGCCGGGTCCGGTCACCTCGCCGAAGTCGCCGTGCGACTTGGCCCACACGTGCTCGCGGTTCCAGTCGCCCGTGTCGCCGCCGTTGAGGGACTTGGCGCGCGAGACGCCGCTGTAGAGCAGGATCACGTTGTTGCTGTTGTTGGGGTCCTGGTCGGTGACCTTCAGCGCGTCCCAGACCGCCGCGTACGAGATCTTGCTCTGGCTGCTGATGATGGTGTGCAGCGAGGACTTGAGGCTCGCACCCGTCTTGCCGACGGCGTTCTTGTAGTACGTGCTGTCGTACGAGGTCGTCGTCGCGCTCGCCGGTCCGGCGGTCGCCGCGGGCAGCGTGAGGCCGACGAGCAGGGCCGAAACGGCCAGTGCCGGCGTCTTCCAGCGGTGCATGTGCGTCACGGGCATGTGGGGGCCGTCCGATCTACGCGGGTTGATTGAGCGGGCAACCGGAGCGTGACATGGACATGTGCACAAGGTGGTGAAGGCGAGGTGACCGTTGTGTGTCGGAAACCCGCAAGTCGCCTGCTGTGTACGCCCTTCGAGGCGCCGGCGGCCTCGCCCTGGAGCGCGACGGGAGACCCGCCCGGCGAGGTGGTTCGGGGCCCGGCCGGGTGGCGCGGCCGGGGCGCCGGACACGGACCACCCCGCGGGGAACGCCCGTACAACTTTCGGCCGGGTGTGTGAGTCAACAGAGGCGAGCGCGCCTCAGGCGCCCTCGTATCGGTTCAAGGGGATGGGAAGCCTCCATGACTCACCGGATATCCCGGGGTGCCCGTGTGCTCGCAGCGAGCCTCGGTGCCGCGGTGGTCGTGCCGTTCGTGGCATCCGCCGCGCCCGCCGCCGCCGCGACGCCTCAGGTCAGCTGCACATCGGCCAAGGCGGGCCTGGCCGCCAAACTGCAGAGGGACATCACCGCCGCGCTCGCGGGCCGTTCGGGCACCGTCGCCGTCGGTCTCTACGACCGGACCACGAAGACGACGTGCTCGCTGCGTTCGAGCACGGCCTACGACTCCGCCAGCGTCGTCAAGGTGACCGTCCTCGCCACGCTGCTGTGGGACGCCAAGAAGCACAACCGCTACCTCACGCAGCGCGAGGCCGACCTCGCCAAGGCCATGATCACCAAGTCGGACAACAACGCGACCACGAGCCTGTGGAACCAGCTCGGCATGACGAAGATCAAGGGCTTCCTCACGGCGGCGGCCATGACCCAGACCAAGCCGGGCACCGGCGGTTATTGGGGCCTGACCCAGATCACCGTGACGGACGAGCAGAAGCTGCTCAAGCTCGTCACCGCCAAGAACACGGTGCTGAGCGACAACTCCCGGGCGTACATCCTCAAGCTCATGGGCCAGGTCATCTCCTCCCAGCGCTGGGGCACACCGGCCGGGGCGCCCTCGTCCGTCGCCGTGCACGTCAAGAACGGCTGGCTGTCGCGGTCCACGCACGGCTGGCGCGTGCACAGCGTCGGCACCTTCAACGGCGGCGGCCACGACTACATGATCACGGTGCTCACCCACGGCAACAGCACCATGAACTACGGCGTCACCACCATCCAGAACGTCGCCAAGGTCATCCACAGGGACCTGGTCCCGACGACGTCCACGAGCAGCGCCACCGTCCAGCGGTACGTGCCGACCAGCACGCCCCAGGAGGCGTTCCCGGCGGTGCCGTCCAACGGCTGACCCGTCCTACGGGTCTCGGAGCGCGGGCATCCGGCTCCGGGACCCGGCCGGGCAGCACCCGGCCGGGTGGATCTTCCGCGTCGTCCCGCGCGATGAACGGCCCGGTCCACCCCCCCGGCGACACCGAGGCGCCCCACGGTCACGGACCGTGGCCGAGTCCGCCCGGCCGCCCCCTCCGTCCGCCCCCTCCGTCCGCCCCCTCCGGCCGTCTCTTCGGCAGGCGACGACGGCCGCGGCACCGTCCACATCGGCCGGACCCTCGTCACCGAGCGTGATTCCGCCGTCGTTCCGTACGGGAATTGTTGCGGAGGGATGAAATCCGGTTGTTTCGGCGTTGGCCCTTCCGGCAGATCAGGACGGACGGAAGGCATCGGCGTGGAGACGCAGCGGGGATGGGCACGGCGACTCGCCGGGTACGCGTGGCGCTACCCGAAGGACGTCCTGCTCGCGCTCGGCTCCTCGCTCGCGGGCATGGCGGTCCTGGCGCTGGTCCCGCTGATCACCAAGGTGATCATCGACGACGTCGTCGGTGACCACACCCGCGGCATGGCTCCCTGGGCCGGCGCGCTCATCGGCGCCGCCGTCCTCGTCTACGGCCTCACCTACGTCCGCCGTTTCTACGGCGGACGCCTCGCCCTCGACGTCCAGCACGACCTGCGGACCGAGATGTACGAGACGATCACCCGGCTCGACGGGCGGCGTCAGGACGAACTGTCCACCGGCCAGGTCGTCGGGCGGGCCACCAGCGACCTCCAGCTGATCCAGGGCCTGCTCTTCATGCTCCCGATGACCATCGGGAACCTGCTGCTGTTCGTGATGTCTCTCGTGATCATGGCCTGGCTGTCCCTGCCGCTGACCCTGGTCGCGCTCGCCGTCGCCCCGGCCCTCTGGTTCATCGCCAAGCGCAGCCGCTCCCGTCTGCACCCCGCCACCTGGTACGCGCAGGCGCAGGCCGCCGCCGTCGCGGGTGTCGTCGACGGCGCCGTCACCGGCGTACGCGTGGTGAAGGGCTTCGGACAGGAGGAACAGGAGACCGGGAAGCTCCGCGAGGTCGGGCGCCGGCTCTTCGCCGGGCGCCTGCGCACGATACGCCTGAACTCCAAGTACACCCCCGCGCTCCAGGCCGTCCCGGCCCTCGGCCAGGTCGCGATGCTCGCGCTGGGCGGCTGGCTCGCCGTGCGCGGACAGATCACCCTCGGCACCTTCGTCGCGTTCTCCTCCTACCTCGCCCAGCTCGTCGGACCCGTGCGGATGCTCGCCGTCGTGCTCACCGTCGGACAGCAGGCCCGCGCCGGTGCCGAGCGCGTGCTGGAACTGATCGACACCCGGCCGTCCATCCAGGAGGGCACCAAGACGCTGCCCGCCGACGCGCCCGCGAGCGTCGAGTTCGACGACGTGTCCTTCGGCTACGAGAAGGGGCGGCCGGTCCTCGACGGGCTCAGCTTCGAGATCCGGCCGGGCGAGACCCTCGCCGTCGTCGGCTCCTCGGGGTCGGGCAAGTCGACGGTGTCGCTGCTCATGCCCCGCTTCTACGACGTGACGCACGGCGCCGTCCTCGTCGGCGGGCACGACGTCCGCGAGCTGACGACCGAGTCGCTGCGCGCCGCGATCGGGCTCGTCCCCGAGGACTCCTTCCTCTTCTCCGACACCGTGCGCGCCAACATCGCGTACGGCCGCCCCGAGGCCACCCAGGACGAGATCGAGACGGCCGCGCGTGCCGCCCAGGCCGACCGGTTCATAGCCGAGCTGCCCGAGGGCTACGACACGAAGGTGGGCGAGCACGGCCTCACGCTCTCCGGCGGCCAGCGCCAGCGGGTCGCGCTGGCCCGCGCCATCCTGACCGACCCCCGCCTGCTGGTCCTCGACGACGCCACGTCCGCCGTCGACGCCCGTGTCGAGCACGAGATCCACGAGGCGCTCAAGCAGGTCATGGAGGGCCGTACGACCCTGCTGATCGCCCACCGGCGCTCCACCCTCAACCTCGCCGACCGCATCGCCGTGCTCGACGCCGGGCGCCTCGCCGACATCGGCACCCACGAGGAGCTCCAGGACCGTTCCGCGCTGTACCGGCGGCTGCTCACCGACCCGGACGAGCTCGGCGGGGTCTCGCCCGGCCACGAACAGCCGTCCGTCCCGGCGGAGGACACCTCGGTACGGGAAGAGCTGGACGCCGAGTTCGACGCCGAGCGGGGCGTCACCCCGCACCTGTGGACCGGCGACCGTGAGCCCAAGGACGACGCGCTCACCGGCATGCCCGCCACCCCCGGGCTGCTCGCCCAGGTGGAGGCCCTGCCGCCCGCCGTGGACACCCCGCACGTCGACGAGGCCCGCGCCGTCACCCCCGAGGACTCCTACGGCCTGCGGCGGCTGCTGCGCGGCTTCGGGACGCCCCTCCTGGTGAGCCTCGGGCTCGTCGCCGTCGACGCGGGCATGGGCCTGCTGCTGCCCGTACTGATCCGGCACGGCATCGACGAGGGCGTCACCCGCATGGCCCTCGGCGCGGTGTGGGCGGCGGCCGGCCTCGGACTGGTCACCGTGCTCGTCCAGTGGGCGGCCCAGATCGGCGAGACCCGGATGACGGGACGGACCGGCGAGCGCGTCCTGTACACGCTGCGCCTGAAGATCTTCGCGCAGCTCCAGCGTCTCGGACTCGACTACTACGAGCGGGAGCTGACGGGCCGGATCATGACCCGCATGACGACCGACGTCGACGCCCTGTCGACGTTCCTCCAGACGGGCCTGGTCACCGCGTTCGTCTCGGTCGTCACCTTCTTCGGCATCATGGGCGTGCTGCTGGTGATCGACGTGCAGCTGGCGCTGGTCGTCTTCGTGACGCTGCCGCCGCTGATCGTCGCCACGTTCTTCTTCCGCCGGGCGAGCGTGAAGGCGTACGAACTCGCCCGCGAGCGCGTGTCGGTGGTCAACGCCGACCTCCAGGAGTCGGTGTCCGGACTGCTGATCCTCCAGGCCTTCCGGCGCGAGGGCTCCGGCGGGCGGCGGTTCGCCGAGCGCAGCGACAGCTACCGCCAGGCGCGGATCCGCGGGCAGCGGCTGATATCCGTGTACTTCCCGTTCGTGCAGCTGCTGTCGTCGGTCGCGGCGGCGGCCGTGCTGATCGTGGGCGCCCACCGGGTGGACGCGGGCACACTGACGACCGGCGCCCTGGTCGCCTATCTCCTCTACATCGACCTGTTCTTCGCGCCCGTCCAGCAGCTCTCCCAGGTCTTCGACGGCTACCAGCAGGCCACCGTCTCGCTCGGCCGCATCCAGGAGCTGCTGCGGGAGCCGACGTCCACGAAGGCCGCCGACGCGCCGATGGAGGTGCGCTCGCTGCGCGGCGAGATCGCCTTCCAGGACGTCGACTTCGCCTACAACGCCGCCGACGGCCAGGACGCGGAGGAGGCCCTCAGCGCGGTGTCGCTGCGCATACCCGCCGGGCAGACCGTCGCCTTCGTCGGCGAGACCGGCGCCGGCAAGTCGACGCTGGTGAAGCTGGTCGCCCGGTTCTACGACCCGACGGGCGGGCAGGTCACCGTCGACGGCACCGACCTGCGGGCCCTCGACATCACCGCGTACCGCCACCGGCTCGGCGTGGTCCCGCAGGAGGCGTACCTCTTCCAGGGCACGGTCCGCGACGCCATCGCGTACGGCCGCCCGGACGCCGCCGACGCCGAGGTGGAGGCCGCCGCCCGTGCGGTGGGCGCGCACGACATGATCGCCACCCTGGAGGGCGGCTATCTGCACGAGGTCGCCGAACGCGGCCGCAACCTGTCCGCCGGGCAGCGCCAGCTCATCGCGCTGGCCCGTGCCGAGCTGGTGGATCCGGACGTCCTGCTGCTCGACGAGGCCACCGCCGCGCTGGACCTGGCGACGGAGGCCCTCGTCAACCAGGCGACCGACCGGCTCGCCGGGCGCCGTACCACCCTGGTCGTCGCCCACCGGCTGACGACCGCCGCCCGCGCGGACCGGGTCGTCGTGATGGACCACGGCCGGGTCGTCGAGGACGGCACGCACGACGAACTGCTGCGGCAGGACGGCCGCTACGCCGAGCTGTGGCGGACGTTCGTGGGGGCGCCGGAGCCGGAGGAACCCGTGGGATCCACCGCCTGACGCCCCCGGCGGCGGGTGCCGGGGGCCGTCCGGTGCCCCGCGTCAGGACCTGGGCTTGATGTCGGAGATCTTCTTCGTGGCGAGGTCGGACTGCACCGTCAGATAGGTGTAGGTCGGGTGCTGGGCGGACCCCCAGGTCAGGCGGACCGTCGACCAGGTGTGGCCCATGCCGCTGTCCCCGGCCGTGACCTTCCATGCACGCGGCACGTCCTGGGCGCGCAGGACGCCGTCCGCGTGTTCGCGGTTCTCCCAGCCGGCCAGGCGCGCACGGAGGCCCGAGGTCAGGTAGAAGCCGCGCAACTGGCTGTCGAGGCGGCCGGATCCGGAGTCGGTCACCGCGTCGATGTAGGCGCCGTAGAAGTCGGCCACCCGGTCGTAGGCGGGTCCGTTGCTGCCGGTGCGCGCCGGTGGCGGAGCGGTGGAACTGGCGACTGCGGGCACGGAGGCGCCGGCCGTGGCGAGGAGGGCCGCCGCGACGAGGACGCGCGTGGTGGTACGAGAGGGCTTCATGCCGGTCATGGATTACCGCCTTTCGTTTTCCGACCAGTTGGACCTCGGGTAAACGGGCACGGTTGCCCCAAACTCGGAAAAAACCTCTCATGGGCGAACGCAACCATCCGCCGTACGTCGTGCGTCCGTACACCAGTACGCTGATTGCTGCGGGAGGGACGACAGTGGACAGTGGTGCGATACGCCGACGGCTGGCGATCGGTACGGCCGTGCTGACCGCCTCCGGTCTGTTCGCCCTGGCGAGCCCCGGCAGCGCGCAGGCCGCCACCTCCTACTGCGCCGGACGCAAGGTCCGCACCCTGCCCTTCTCGACCGGTTCGGTACAGGTCTACAAGCGCGGCGGCTACGTCTGCGCCGTCACCTTCCCCAAGACGCAGGGCGGCCGCCGGACGATGTCCGTCAGCGTGCAGGCGCGCGGCAACCGGCCCGTGGTCGACTCCGGCCACTTCGCCCACCACGCCGGCCCGGTGACCGTGCACGCAGGCCACCGCTGCGTCCAGGTCAAGGGCTCGGTGGGCTCCGGTTCGGTGAACTCGGGCTGGATTCTGTGCTGAGTCGCTGACGCATTCACGCAAGCACCCCTGGTGTCACGGGAGTTGCTCCGCTAGGTTCCGGCGGACATCTGCGTAATCCCAGGGGAGGGTGCATGCGCAAGGCGCTCAGATGGCTGCTGGCGCTCACAGTGCTCATAGGCACGCTGAGTACGGCCGGGGCGGCCACCGCCGCCCAGCCGGAGGCCACCGGCACCAGCGGCACGACCAGCGAGGACATCAAGGACCGGCTGCTCGCGATACCGGGCATGAGCCTCATCGAGGAGAAGCCCTACACCGGCTACCGGTACTTCGTCCTCAACTACACCCAGCCGGTGGACCACCGGCACCCGTCCAAGGGCACGTTCCAGCAGCGGATCACCGTGCTGCACAAGGACACCGCGCGCCCGACGGTCTTCTACACCGGCGGCTACAACGTCTCCACCACGCCCAGCCGCCGTGAGCCGACCCAGATCGTGGACGGCAACCAGGTCTCCATGGAGTACCGCTTCTTCACCCCGTCCCGTCCCGCCCCGGCCGACTGGTCCAAGCTCGACATCTGGCAGGCGGCCAGCGACCAGCACCGCATCTTCCAGGCGCTGAAGCCGATCTACGGCAAGAAGTGGATCTCCACGGGCGGCTCCAAGGGCGGTATGACCGCCACGTACTACGAGCGGTTCTACCCGCGCGACATGGACGGCGTCGTCGCGTACGTCGCACCCAACGACGTCGTCAACCAGGAGGACGCCGCCTACGACCGCTTCTTCGCGGGTGTGGGCACCAAGGAGTGCCGGGACAGGCTGAACGCCGTGCAGCGCGAGGCGCTGGTGCGCCGGGAGCCGCTGGAGAAGAAGTACGCGGCCTACGCCGCCGACAACGGCTACACGTTCACCACCGTCGGCAGCCTCGACCGGGCGTACGAGGCGGTCGTGCTCGACTACGTGTGGGGCTTCTGGCAGTACAGCCTGCTGTCCGACTGCGACGCGATCCCCGCGGACGCCGCGCACGCCGGCGACGACGACATCTGGAACTCCGTCGACACGATCTCCGGCTTCTCGTTCTACACCGACCAGGGCCTGGAGCCGTACACCCCGTACTACTACCAGGCGGGCACCCAGCTCGGCGCGCCCACGATCCACTTCCCGCACATCGAGAAGAAGTACCTCCGGTACGGCTACCAGCCGCCGCGCAACTTCGTGCCGCGGTCCATCCCGATGAAGTTCCAGCCGTCGGCGATGCGTGACGTGGACAGCTGGGTCCGCCACAACGCCCACCACATGCTGTTCGTCTACGGCCAGAACGACCCGTGGGGAGCCGAGCGCTTCCGCCTCGGTTCGGGCGCGCGCGACTCCTACGTCTTCACGGCACCGGGCCTGAACCACGGTGCCAACGTCGCCGGTCTCGCGGCCGACGAGAAGGCGCTCGCGACCGCGCGCATCCTGGAATGGGCGGGCGTGGCCCCCAGCACGGTCCGGTCGGACCCGTCGGCCGCGAAGCCGCTGGCCGCGTTCGACGCGAAGCTGGACCGGCGTGACGTGGAGCGGGAGCCCGCCCTGCGTCCGTGACCCCCGCCGCGTGGGCTGTGTCCGTCCGCTACACGGGGCGGGCGCAGCCCACCGGCCTGTCGCCGCCGAGCTGCACGTACAGCTCCGTGGACGCCGGGCACTTCGCCCGGGTGGTGACCGCCGACGTGACCTTGTACTCCGGCGGGTTCTTGCCCTTGCCGTCGCAGGCCGTCTCGCGGACCTGCCCGGTTCCCGCGCCGTAGACGCAGTCGCCGACGACGGTGCGCGGACCTCCGCCGCCGCCCGGGTTGCCGGGGTGCGGCGGTTCGAGCTTGCGCATGCAGGCGTAGCCCTGGGGGATCGCGCCGTCGCCGTCCTCGTCGGAGGAGGGCCGCGTCTCGCTGATGTGCAGGACGAAGTCGGTGGTCGCGGGGCAGGACGGCCCGTCCGCCACCTTGCCGTCGTAGCGGGCGATCACCCGCGCCGCCGCCCGTTCGCTGGAGCACGGCACCTCGGTGAAGCTGGTCGTGCCGAAGGAGCTGCACTCGTCGCGGGCGAGGAACTCCGCCCCGTAGCCCGACGGCCGCTTCGACGCCGCGACCGTGCCGGGCGTGTCCTGCGCGGAGCCGGAGCTGGTCCAGCGCTGGCAGCCGCAGAGCACGGCCAGGGCCAGCACCAGCGCGCACACCGCCCCGATGGAACCCCGACCCGACCCGCTGGCTCGCATGGCTTCCCCCCGATACCCCCGTCCAGCGTGACCCGCGGCAGCGGGCACACGCCAGACGTGCGGGGGCCTTTGCGCCAGTTGGGGGCGGGGCGCAGGTGGTGCGGCGTAGCCGTCGTACGACGGATGGACCGGGCGTACGACAGCGGGTGTCCGACCCGGGTGGCCCTAGAAGCGCAACCCGTAACCGATCGGATAGAGCTCCTTCGTCGGATCGTCCGCCCGCTGGACCGGCACCGGCAGTTCGCCCCGCGGACGCACCCGCCCGGCGATCACCCGTGCGGCGGCGCGCAGTTCGACGTCCGTCCAGGAGTAGGCGGCCAGACAGGCACCCACGCCCGGGAGCTGGGCGACGTCGTACGGGTTGCGGATCGCGACGGCGATCACCGGGACGCCGGTGGCGACCAGCTGGTCGACGAGCGTCTTCTGGCTGCCGGCCGCCGTCACGTTGTACGTGCCGACGACCACCGCGTCCGCGTCCTTCGCCGCCGCGACCGCCTTGGCGATCGTCGCGGACGAGGGCGCCGTGCCGGTGGACAGGGCCGTCGCCGTGAAGCCCAGTTCGGTGAGGGCACCCGCGAGGACCGTGGTGGGCGGCCCGTCCGACAGGGACGGAGACGCCGGGTCCGCTCCCACGACCAGCACCTTCGGAGTGCGCCGGCGCGACAGCGGCAGCAGGCCCTCCTTGTTGACCAGCAGGGTGGTGGTGCGCTCGGCGATCCGGTCGGCCTCCTTCAGGTGCGCCGGGATGCCCACCACGCGGTCCACACCGGCGTCGCTGACGTACGGGTCGGACAGCAGGCCCAGCTTCGACTTCAGGCGCAGGATGCGCAGGATCGACTCGTCGAGGCGCGCCTCCGTCAGCTCCCCGCCGCGCACGGCGTTCAGGACCGCGTTCCACGCCACGTCCATCGAGGGCGGGTTGAGGAGCTGGTCGACGCCCGCCTTGAGCGCGAGGACGGGCACCCGGTCGTCGCCGTACTTCGTCCGGACGCCCTCCATGCCGAGCGCGTCCGTCACCACGACCCCGTCGTAGCCGAGCTCCTCACGCAGGATGCCGGTGAGGATCGGGTGCGAGAGCGTGGCGGGATCGCCCGCCGGATCGAGTGCCGGGACCATGATGTGCGCGGTCATGATGGAGTCGATGCCGGCCCGGATCGCCGCGCGGAACGGCACGGCGTCCAGCGTCTCCCACACCTCGCGGCTGTGCGTGATGACCGGGAAGCCGAAGTGGCTGTCCACCGCGGTGTCGCCGTGGCCGGGGAAGTGCTTGGCCGTGGCCGCGACGCCCGAGCTCTGGTAGCCCTTCACCTCGGCGGCCACCAGGCCGGCCACCGCGTCCGGGTCGGCGCCGAAGGACCGTACGCCGATGACCGGGTTGGCCGGGTTGACGTTCACGTCGGAGACCGGGGAGTAGTCCTGGCGGATGCCGATGGCGTGCAGTTCGGCGCCGCCGATGCGGCCCACCGTGCGCGCGTCGGACCGCGATCCGCCCGCGCCCAGCGCCATCGCGCCCGGGAACAGCGTCGCGGGCTTGCCCACGCGTGCCACTATCCCGTGCTCCTGGTCGGTGGACACGAGGAGGGGCAGCCCGCCCGGCTGGTCCAGCGAGGCCTTCTGGAGGCCGTTGGAGAGCGCCGCGATCTGGTGCGGATCACGGGTGTTGTGCGCCCAGGCGAAGTAGATGATGCCGCCGACGCGGTACTTGGCGATCAGCTCGGCGGCCGTCCGGATGCCGAGTTCCTTGAGGTTGGCGTCGATGTCGGCCTGGTCGGGCGCGGTGGCCGAGTGGCCGTAGACCCGCGAGACGAAGACCTGCCCGACCTTCTCCTCCAGCGTCATACGGGAGATGAGGGCGCGGAGTTGCCTGTCGTCGTGCCGGCCCGCCGGGGCGGTCGTGCCGGCGGCCTGGGCGGCGGACGCGGTGGTGCCGGTGGCCAGGGCGCCGGTGACGCCCGCCGTCGCGGCGAGAACGGTGCGCCTGGAGGGTCTCGGCGGTCCCGACCGCTCCGACGGTCTGTACGGGTCGTTCGGTGTTGCGGTGCTTCCCGTGCTGGAGTCGCGCACGTGCGCCCCTTCCCTCGTGAAGGAAACTTCCGAGGAGCCACGATTATCCGGAAAGTTTCTTCCAGTCAAGGGTGTGCACAGTAACCCGGGTTGGGGCCGCCACCGGCGCAGTTGGAGGGGGGCGCGCCGGTGACGGCGTGCTGCCGGCCGCAGGCGGCGGAGAGGGTGGTCAGCGATCGCAGCCAGCAGCGAGGCCGACACCGCACTGCGGAGACTCGTCCGGCAGCACGCACATTGGACGAAGGCCGAACCCCCCGGGTTCCCCGCTGCGCCCCCGCCCCCGAAAGTCGTGACGGGGGTGCCCCAGGAGCCGAATGAGACCCCGAAGGCGATGCCCACGCCCGGCGGACGGCGTCGTCGACCGCGGCGCCGACGGGTGTCGCGCCCGAGGCACGGCGGGCGGTGTCGTCGACTGCGGGCAATCGTGCCGCCGGGGCGGCACGGGTGGGCGCAGCGGCACCCCGTCGGCGCCGGGTTGCGCAGCGGGCCTGTACCCGGACCCGAGCGGACCCCGGCCGGACAACCGGCCCGTGCGGGGCGACGCGCGACGCGTGGGCGGAGGCAGACCCGTGGACCGGACGGGGCATCAGCAAGGTGCCCCAGCAGGCGCAGAGGGCGGGATAGCGGGACGGCGGCCCCGGCGGGCCCTGGGATCAGGCGTGCTCCGAGACCAGAGGCCAGTGCCTCTGGAGCGTCCGTACCGTCTCCGCGATGGCCGGCCGCCGCGCCGCCCCCGCCCGCCACAGCGCGTACAACCGCCGTACGGGCATCGGATCCAGCGGCACCTCCACGACCCCTTCCGGCAGGGCCCCGCGCCCGAGCCGCGGAATGAGCGCCACACCGAGCCCCGCGGCGACGAGCGCGACCAGCGTCGGGTTCTCGTCGGCCTGATGCACGATGTCCGGCTCGCACCCCGCCGCCCGCAGCGTCCGCACCAGCCAGTCGTGGCACACCCGCCCCGGCGGCTGACAGATCCACCGCTCGCCCGCGAGGTCCTCGCGTCGCACGGCGGCCCGCCCGGCGAACGGATGCCCCGCGGGGACGAGCAGGTCGCACAGGTCGTCCCCGATCACCGCCTGCTCCACCCCGGCCGGGGCGGGCAGCGGCGCGATGTCCCAGTCGTGCGCGACGGCCAGGTCCACCGCGCCCTTGGCGACCAGGTCGATGGACAGGTGCGGGTCGACCTCCGACAGCCGGGTGTCCAGCGCGGGATGCCGGACCGCGAGATCCGCCAGCACGCCCGGCATCAGCCCGCGCGCCGCCGAGGCGAACGCGGCCACGGTCAGCCGCCCCGCGGGCAGCCCCCGCCGCTCCTCCAGCTCGGTCTCGGCCCGTTCGACGAGCGCCATCAACTCCTGCGCGGTGGCGGCGAGCCGCTCGGCCTGCTCGGTGAGCCGCACACCGCGCCCCTGCCGCTCCAGGAGCACGGTCCTGGTCTCCCGCTCCAGCTTCGCGATCTGCTGGGACACCGCCGACGGGGTGTATCCGAGCGCTGCCGCGGCGGCGCCGACCGTGCCGTGCACGGAGACGGCGTGCAGGGCGCGCAGGCGTTGCAGATCGAGCACGGCCCACCCCTTTCATTAGGAATGCTTCATCCCATCATGCAGCAGACTTTGCTGGTGCTTAACAGTCGACCGGGGTGATCCTCGACCCATGCGACCCGCCCACATCTGCCTCGCCGTCCTCGTCGCCGCCGTCTGGGGCGTCAACTTCACGGTCATCGAGGTCGGCCTCGACCACTTCCCGCCCCTCCTCTTCTCGGCGCTCCGTTTCCTGGTGGCGGCCCTGCCCGCGGTGTTCTTCGTGGGCCGGCCCAAGGTCGCCTGGAAGTGGATCGTGTCGGTGGGACTGGTGCTGGGCGTGGCGAAGTTCGGGCTGCTGTTCATCGGGATGGACGCGGGCATGCCGGCGGGGCTGTCCTCCCTCGTCCTGCAGATCCAGGCCGTCTTCACGGCGCTGATCGCCTTCGCGGCGCTCGGCGAACGCCCCACCCGCGTACGGCTGGCGGGCATGGCGGTGGCGCTGTGCGGAGTGGGCCTGGCCGCCCTGGACGAGGGCGCGTCCGGCCCCCTGGGCGCCTTCGCCCTGGTCGTCGCCGCCGCGGCCTGCTGGGGCCTGTCCAACGTCCTCACCCGCAAGGCGTCCCCGCCCGACTCGCTCAACTTCATGGTGTGGGTGAGCACCGTCCCCGTCCTGCCGCTGCTCGGCCTGTCGCTGCTGACGGAGGGCCCGTCCCGGGACCTCGACGCGCTGCGCGCCCTGGACCCGCAGGGCGCGGCGGTCATCGTCTACGTCGCCTGGATCACCACGGTCTTCGGCTTCGGCGCGTGGGGCCGGCTGCTGCACCGGTACCCCGCCTCCACCGTGGCCCCCTTCTCGCTCCTCGTGCCGGTCTTCGGCATGTCCTCGGCCGCGCTCCTTCTGGGCGAGCCGGTCGGCCCGCTGCGGTGGGGCGCGGCGGCGTTGCTGGTCGGAGGCGTGGCGCTGACCTCGTTCGCGGCGCCGACACGGGTCCATCTGGCGGACGTTCCAGCGCAGGAGCGTGCGCGGGAGCCAGCATGAGGGCATGGCCGTCGTCGACATCCCCGGTTCCAAGTCCATCACCGCCCGCGCCCTCTTCCTGGCGGCGGCTGCCGACGGGGTCACCACCCTCGTGCGCCCGCTCCGCTCGGACGACACGGAGGGCTTCGCGGAGGGGCTGACCCGGCTCGGCTACCGCGTCGGACGGGCCCCGGAGGCCTGGCACGTGGACGGCCGCCCGCAGGGCCCCGCCGTCCCCGAGGCCGACGTCCACTGCCGGGACGGCGCGACCACCGCCCGCTTCCTGCCGACGCTGGCGGCGGCCGGCCACGGCAGGTACCGCTTCGACGCGTCGGCCCAGATGCGCCGCCGACCGCTGCTCCCGCTCACCCGGGCGCTGCGCGACCTGGGGGTGGACCTGCGGCACGAGGAGACCGAGGGCCACCATCCGCTGCGCATCGCGGCGGCCGGGGTGACGGGCGGCGACGTGACCCTGGACGCGGGCCAGTCCTCGCAGTACCTGACGGCGTTGCTCCTGCTGGGCCCGCTGACCCGCGAGGGCCTGCGGATCGAGGTCACGGACCTGGTGTCGGCGCCGTACGTGGACATCACCGTCGCGATGATGCGCGCCTTCGGGGCTCATGTGCGCCGCGACGGCGACGTCTTCACCGTGCCGCCGGGCGGCTACCGCGCCACCACCTACGCCGTCGAGCCGGACGCCTCCACCGCGAGCTACTTCTTCGCGGCGGCCGCGCTCACCGGCGGCGAGGTCACCGTACGGGGTCTCGGCGAGGAGGCGCTCCAGGGCGATCTGCGGTTCGTGGACGTGCTGCGCCGCATGGGCGCGCGGGTGGACGTCGGCCGTGACGCCACCACGGTGTCGGGCACCGGGCGGCTGGCCGGCGTCACGGTGAACATGCGGGACATCTCCGACACGATGCCGACACTGGCCGCGATCGCCCCCTTCGCCTCCGGACCCGTGCGCATCGAGGACGTCGCCAACACCCGGGTGAAGGAGTGCGACCGCCTCGAAGCCTGCGCGGAGAACCTGCGGCGGCTGGGCGTCCGAGCGCTGACCGGCCCCGACTGGATCGAGATCCACCCCGGCACCCCCGCCCCGGCCGAGATCAGGACGTACGGGGACCATCGCGTCGTCATGTCGTTCGCCGTCACCGCGCTGCGCACCCCCGGGATCACGTTCGACGACCCGGGGTGCGTCCGCAAGACGTTCCCGGCCTTCCACGAGGCGTTCGCGCGGCTGCGGGCGGCACTGCCGGCCTGACGCCGGTCCGGGCCGCCGTCCGGCCGCCGGGTTCAGCCGCGGATCTCGACACGCACCAAGAGGTTGCCGCGGCCGCCGCCCTGCAGGTGCGTCACCCCCTGGCCCGGGAGCCGCAGGGTCCGGCCGTCCGGGAAGTTCTGGGGGAGGGCGATCGTCTTCTGGCCGTCCAGGGTGTCCACGGTGAGCGTGCCGCCCGTCGTCGCCAGGGCGCGGGAGACGGTCACGGTGCGGTGCAGGTCGTCGCCCACACGCCGGAAGACGGGGTGGGGGAGTTCCACGATCTCGACGTACAGGTCGGCCGGCTCGCCGCCGCCGGGACCTGCCTCTCCCTGGCCGGCGAACTTGATCCGGGTGCCGTTGTCGACGCCCGCCGGGATCCGCACGGTGATCGTGCGGCGGGAGCGGACCCTGCCGTCGCCGTCGCAGGCGGGGCAGCGCGTGGGCAGGACCGTGCCGTAGCCCTCGCACTTCCGGCAGAGGCGGGTGTCGGCGGCCTGGCCGAAGAAGCGCCGCGGGCCGGTCTCGCCGCGGCCCCCGCAGGCGTCGCACTCGACGGGCCGGGTCCCCGGTGGCGTCCCCTCTCCCGAGCAGGCCGAGCACACCACGGCCGTGTCCAGCTGGAGTTCCCTGTCGATGCCGAACGCTGTCTCCTCCAGCGGGAGTTCGAGCCGGATCAGCGCGTCCGAGCCGCGGCGGCCGCGCGACCGGCGGCGGCCGGCCGTCCGTGTCCCGCTCCGTTTCCTGTCTTTGTCCGAGGCGAAGAACTGGTCCATGACCTCGGCCAGGTCCAGCTGCTCCGCGGACGTGGCCCCGGCCGTCGATGGAGCCCCCGCCGTGGACGGAGCCCCCGCCGTGGACGGAGCCCCGGACACGGGCGTGCCGAAGGTGTCCGGGGCGGGCGGCGTCCGGGGCGGCGGCGTGGTGAAGGCGTCCTGCGCGGGCGGCGTGCGCGGCATGGGTGGAATGCGGGTGTCCCCGGCGCGCGCCGTCCGCGCGATCGTCACCTGGTACTCCAGGTCGGCCCACATCCGCGGGGTCTGCTTCACCCCGGCGCCGTGCAGGGACTCGTACACGTAGTCGTACAGCTCGGTGACCGTGATCCGGCCGTCCCCGTTCAGGTCCGCCGCCCCGGTGCCCAGACCCTCGATCAGTGCGCCCGTGAACAGGGAGGGCTGGGGCGTCATGGACTCGACGCGCTTGCCCTCCCACGCGTACTCGGTGCGGCTGGTCGCGGTCAGCACCACGCGGCCGTGGCCGCCGAGTTCGTCGCGCAGATGGACCTGGTCGTCCGCGGACTTCGCGCCGTGCAGGAAGGCGCCGCTGTAGCAGCAGTCGAGGAGCACGACGACCGTGCGGGCGCGGCAGCGTTCCATGCGGTCGCGCAGGAAGGCGGCCGGGACGGCGCTGGAGGCGGGCAGGTCGCGGTCCGTGTCGCGCGCGGCGAAGTACAGGCGCCCGTCGTCGTCCTTGATGCCGTGACAGGACACGTGCAGCAGGAGCAGGTCGTCGCGGCTGCGGTCCATGAAGAAGCGGTCCACCGCGCGCATCACCCGACTCGCCGGCGCGTCCTTGACCTGATCGGTCCGGAAGCCGCCGATGCGGGGGTCGGACAGCACGCCGGCGAGGCCCGCGCAGTCCTGTGCGGGTGAGCGCAGCGCGTGGAACCT
The DNA here is from genome assembly GCF_054729265.1 of Streptomyces krungchingensis. Taxonomy (NCBI): domain Bacteria; kingdom Bacillati; phylum Actinomycetota; class Actinomycetes; order Kitasatosporales; family Streptomycetaceae; genus Streptomyces; species Streptomyces krungchingensis. The sequence goes on along the minus strand of NZ_JBPUKY010000001.1, from coordinate 4,316,326 downwards.
GCCGTCGTCGTACGCCCCGGTCGCGATCAGGAGGGCGTCCCTGCGGCCTGCGCCCATCTCGTCCCCCGTTTCCGAACTGCGCCCATTCTAGGGGTGAACACCCCTTCAGGACGCGGGAGTCGACCGAGGTCCCGTGGGGCACAGCGGTCCGCCCGGTTATTCCGTTCGACGGGCCCGGAGGCGTACGGAAGACTCTGCCGGGCCGCGGCGAGCCGTTCGCCGGGCCGGCCCTGCGGCCGTGCGGGACGAAGGGGTGCCGGGCGTTGGGCTTTCATCTGGAGGGGCCGGTTCTCGAAGGCGCGCTCGTGCGTCTGGAGCCGCTCGGTCACGGTCACACGGCCGACCTCGTCGCGGCGGCGGAGGAGAAGCGCGACTCGTACGCGTTCACCTGGGTGCCCAGGGCCGCGGAGGTCGGCGACTACATCGACGCGCAGCTCGCCCGTGCCGCGGACGGACGGCTCGCCCCGTACGCCCAGGTGTCCGTCGCCACGGGGCGCGCGGTCGGCGCGACCTCCTACTGGGAGCCGCGCTGCTGGCGGTCGGACGACCGGCTCGACGCGATCGAGGTCGGCTTCACCTGGCTCGCCGCGTCCGCGCAGGGCACGGGCGTGAACGCCGAGGCCAAGCTGCTGCTGTTCCGGCACGCCTTCGAGGAGTGGGACGTCTCCCGCGTCGACCTGAAGACCGACGCGCGCAACAGCCGCTCCCGCGCGGCGATCGAGAGCGTCGGCGCCCGCTTCGAGGGAGTCCTGCGCAACTGGTCCCGCTCCTGGGCCCCGGGCGAGGACGGCCGGCTGCGGGACTCCGCGATCTACTCCATCATGGCGGACGAGTGGCCCGCGTGCCGCGACCGGCTGACGGAACGGGTGCGCCGGGCGGTCCTGGCGGCCGGGGAGAACGTGGCCTAGCCGTACGCCGCTTCACCGCACCGGCGGACGTACCGGGAGGCGTCGGACGCGGCGCGGGGGAGCCGGCGGGACCGCCGCTCTCACGCGGAGTCGTTCAGCAGGCGGGCCAGGTGCTCACGGCCCGCGGTCAGCAGGTCCGGCAGCGGGGCCGCACCCTCGTACCAGCGCTTCTCGTACTCCCAGCACAGCCAGCCGTCCCAGCCCCGGCGGGACAGCAGTTCCACGCACTCGGCAAGCGGCAGGGCGCCCGCGCCGAGCGGGAGCGGGGTGCTGTCCTCGGCCGACGCGATGTCCTTGACCTGGACGTATCCGAGGTACGGGGACAGGGCCGCGTAGGTGTCCGAGGGCTGTTCGCCACCGAGCCAGGTGTGCATCACGTCCCACAGCGCGCCCACCTGCCGGTGCCCGACCGGTCCGAGGATCCGGATCACGTCGGCGCCCGTGCGGTGCGAGTCGTGGGTCTCCAGGAGGATGCGGACCCCCACGTCGGCGGCGTGCTCCGCGGCCGTGCCGAGGCGGCGGGCCGCCGTCGCGTCGGACTCGCCCGGATCCTGGTCCGCGTCGCCGCCCGGGAAGACGCGCACGAACGGCGCGCCCAGGTCCCGGGCCAGGTCGACCAGCTCGCGGATCTCCTCCAGCACGGGGGCGTCGTCGCCCGGCGCCGCCACCCGGGCGTACCCCGCGAGGCCCAGGATCTCGATGCCGAGCGACTTGAACGCGGCCGCCGCGTCGGCCCGTTCGGCCGCGGTGAGGCCCGGATGCACGGGCTCCTCGGGATGGGCGCGCAGTTCCACGCCGTGGTAGCCGTGCGCGGCGGCGAGCCGCACGACGTCGGGGACCGGGAGCCCGGGTACGCCCAGGGTGGAGAACGCCAGTTTCATGGGGCGGACCCTACGGGCTGGTGTTGCCGCGAGGAAGGCGGCAGTCGAGTCCCGGTCATTCGTGTCCGCCGTGCAGGTCCCGGCGCCAGTCCTGGCCGACGAGGTCCGCCCCGAAGGAGCGGTGGGGCTTCTCGGAGACCAGGACGAAGCCGTGGCGCTGGTAGAGCCGGCGGGCGGCGGCCAGGACGTCGTTGGTCCACAGGACGAGCTCGCGGTAGCCGACGCCGCGGGCGAAGTCGACGCAGGCGCCGATCAGCCGGTCCCCGATGCCGAGCCCGCGCGCGTCGGGCTCGACGAGGAGGAGGCGGAGCCGGGCCGTGCCGGGCGCGTCGTCCCGGACGCACATCACGCAGCCCACGGGCCGTCCGTCGAGCTCGGCGATCCACACGCGTTCCAGGTGCGGGTCGTGGTCCCCGGCGAAGTCGGCGACGATCCGCGCGACGAGGCTCTCGTAGTCGGTGTTCCAGCCGTACTCGGCCGCGTACAGCGCGGCGTTGCGCTGCACGATCCAGCCGAGGTCGCCGGGGCCCGGCTCACGCAGTACGACGTCCTCGGGGCCGGGGGAGCGGCCGTCGCCCAGGATCGTGCGGACCGTGCGCATCGCTTCGGCGAGCCGCGGCCGGTCGGCGGGCGGCACGGTCGCGAGCAGCGTACCGACCGTCTCCCGGGCCCGCTCGTCGAGCAGGCCGGCGGCGTCCCGGCCGCGCGCGGTCAGGGTGATGCGACGGCGGCGCGGATCCGTCTCGGAGGGGGCGCGCTCGACGAGTCCGTCCTGCTCGAACTTGTTGAGGATGCGGCTCAGATAGCCGGAGTCCAGCGAGAGCTCGGTCCGCAGGTCGGCGGCGTCGGCGCCCCGGGAGTGGGCGAGCTCGTAGAGCACCCGGGACTCCGTGAGCGTGTACGGGGCGTAGAGGTGGCGGCCGTAGTCGAGCGCGCCGATGACGTTCGTGTAGAAGCGGTTGAAGGAGCGGATGTCCTGGACGGTCATGGTGGGCTCCGCGAGGTCTGCTCTGGGCGGTCCCTGGAGGATCGGCCCCCGGATCACTGACTCAGTCAGAGATGTCGACGCTCCGAGCATAGGCCGAACCCTCACGCACCGCCTACCCCCGGGTCCCTCGGCCTCTGCCGGGCCGCCGCGCACCCCACACCCGGAGAGGCCCTCCGTCGTGGTCGGGCCGCCTGGACCGCTCGCCCCGGGGCTTTCGGCCTCTGCCGGGCCGCCGGATGCCGCCCGCCCCTGGAGCGGCTCTCCGTCGTGGCCTCGCCACCTGGACCGCTTGCCCCGGGCTTTCAGCCTCTGCCGGGCCGCCGGATACCGCCCGCCCCCCGGAGCGGCCTTCCGTCGTGGTCGGGTCACCGTGCACCACTCGCCCCGGGTCCCGCTCAGGCCGGGCCGCCGTGCCCCGGCGGCCCCTCCCCCTCGGCCGGGGTGGCACACTCCGCCCCCCGGCGTGCCCTCACGCCTCGTCGGCCGGCCGGTAGACGCACACCTCCACGCCCGTCTTGCCCGTGGCGGAGGAGACCAGTTCCAGCGGGCGCTTCACCCCGTCGACGGGGAAGATCGACTTGCCGCCGCCGAGGATCACCGGCATCCGGATGAGCTGGAGCTCGTCGACCAGGCCCTCGCTCAGCAGGGTCCGTACGAGGGTGGGGCTGCCCATCATCGCCAGGTCCCCGCCTTCGGCCGCGCGCAGCTCCCGGACGCGGGCGACGGCCTGGTCGCCGGGGATCAGCGTGGTGTTGTTCCAGGTGAGGTCGGACTCGTCGAGCGTGCCGGACACCACGTACTTCGGGAGGGAGTTCATCCGGTCGGCGAACGGGTCGCCCGCGCGCTCGGGCCACGCCGCGGCCATCGTCTGCCAGGTGCGGCGTCCGAAGAGGAGCGCCTCGGCCTTGCCGAGCCCCTCGGCGAAGGCGCCGCCCACGACCTCCGGGTCGAAGTAGGGGTGGGACCAGCCGCCGTGGGCGAAGCCGCCGTCGGTGTCCTCCTCGGGGCCGCCGGGCGCCTGCACGACACCGTCGAGGCTGATGAAGGCGCTGATCACGATACGCATGGGAGGTGCTCCTCTTCGTCGTTCTTCATCGTTCGTTCCGTTACGGCAATGAAGACCGCGGTGCCGCCGAGAACTCATCGCTCCGCGCACCGCGTTCTGGAACGGGCCCTTCGCGGGGCGCCGGGCCCGTGGTCCGCGTGTGCTCCGAGCCCCGCGGCACCTCCGCGCACCCCGGGGTGCCTCAGCCCCGTGGCACCCCGGTGGACCCGCGGACCATCAACTCCCCGCGCACCGTGGCGATCCCGCCCGGCGGCGGCTCCTCGCGCCCCATGGCGATCCGCCCGGCACGGGCGCCCGCCTCGGTGAGGGGGAGCCGCACGGTGGTGAGCGCGGGCACCGCGTCGATGCTGAACGGCAGGTCGTCGAAGCCCGCGACGGACACGTCGTCGGGGATGCGCAGACCGGAGTCGCGCAGCGCGGCACAGGCGCCGAGCGCGACCGTGTCGTTGGCGGCGACGACGGCCGTCAGGGACGGGTCGCGGCGCAGCAGTTCGAGGGTCGCCTCGTATCCCGAGCGGCGGTCGTAGCGGCCGTGCACGGTCCACCGCGGATCGTCCTCGACGCCGTGCGTGGCCAGTGCGGCGCGGTGGCCCTCCAGCCGGTGCCGGGTGGTCGTGCGCTCCTCGGGGCCCGCGATGTAGCCGAGTCGCCGGTGGCCGAGGCCGATCAGGTGGTCGGAGAGCTCCCGGCCGCCGCCTCGGTTGTCGAAGGTGAGCGCGATCGCCTCGGGGGCCTCGGGCGCGGGCGGGCGTCCGCAGAGGACGACCCGGGTGCCCGCCTCGGCCAGCCTGCGCAGCTTCGCGGAGACGGCCGCCGCGTGCGTGGCGTCCTCGATCGCGCCGCCGGTGAGGACGACGGCGGCGGCGCGCTGGCGCTGCAGGAGCGTGAGGTAGGTGAGCTCGCGCTCGGGGGAGCCGCCGGTGTTGCACACGACGCCCAGCCGCTCGCCGCCGGCGCGTCCGCCGGGTCCGCCGATCTCGGACTGGATCGCGGCCGCCATGATCCCGAAGAAGGGGTCGGCGATGTCGTTGACCAGGATGCCGACGAGGTCGGAGGTCGCCGCCGCGAGCGAGCTCGCGGGCCCGTTCAGCACATAGTCCAGCTCGTCCACCGCACGCAGTACCCGCTCGCGCGTGGACGCCGCGACGGGATAGTTCCCGTTCAGCACCCGGGACACGGTCGCGGGCGAGACCTGTGCGCGGGCCGCCACGTCCGCCAGGGTCACGGTCATCTCGTCGTCCTCCGGTCACGCATCTCGTTGTCCTCGTTCTCAGGGACGCGGACGCGCGCCATGCGGTCCGTGCCCACGCCCCAGCCGTACACCGTCCGACCGCGGCAACCTGCACCGCAGTCGTACACCCCCCGACCGCGGCAACCTGCACCCCAGCCGTACACCGCCGACTGCGACGACCTACGCCACCGTCGTACACCGTCCGTCCCGCGACGACGTACGCCGAAGCAGCATGCCGCCCGACCGCGGCAACCCGCACCACAGCCGTACACAACCCGCACCCCAGCCGTACACCGCCCGTCCCGCGACGGCGTGCACCTCGGCCACGCCGCCCGTCCCGCGACGACGTACGCCGAAGCGTCACCCCCGTCCGGACGGACCGCCGTCAGGACGGACCCCCGTCCGGACGGCCGGAGACCGCACGCCGCGGCCGTCGGCCGTCCGGCCGCACGCCCGCGGCATGCCCCCGGGGTCCGGGGCCATCCCGCGGTCGTACGCCGGGCAACCGCACCGCCGTACGCCGCGACGACGCCCGCCGTAACGGCGTACACCCGCACGCCGTGCGGCCGTCGGGCCGTCCGTCGTGCCGCCGTACGTCATTCCGTCGCACGCCGTGCGGCCGTCCGGCCGTACCTCGTGCGGCGGTCCCGGCCGCACGTCGTACGGCCGTGCCCGTGGGCAGCCGCGAGGTCCCAGGTCCGTGGCCCGGACCGGTCGCGCACGGCTGTCACGTGCGGGTACATCCGACCGCGCGCATGGCCTCCACGTCCAGCCGTCCGGAGGGTCGAACATCTCCTCGCCCGCGCGGTCTTGTCCGATCGGCCCGGCAGAGGCTAGCTTCTCTTCAGATAGAAAGCGCTTGCTGTTCTGCTCACCAGTAGGGCGTGACGGCGCGGAACTCGCGTACGAAGGGAATGACGTGACACGCAAGACGGTGCGGATCGCCATGAACGGCGTGACGGGACGCATGGGCTACCGCCAGCACCTCGTCCGCTCGATTCTCGCCCTGCGCGACCAGGGCGGCCTCGACCTCGGGGACGGCACCGTGCTGTGGCCCGAACCCGTCCTCGTGGGCCGCCGCGAGCACGCCCTGCGGGCCCTCGCCGAGCAGCACGGCCTCGAGCACTGGTCGACGGACCTGGACTCCGTCCTCGCCGACCCGGCGACCGACATCTACTTCGACGCGCAGGTCACCTCCGCCCGCGAGGAGGCCATCCGGAAGGCCGTCGCCGCCGGCAAGCACATCTACACCGAGAAGCCCACCGCCACCGGCCTCGACGGCGCCCTCGAACTGGCCCGGCTCGCCCACGAGAAGGGCGTCAAGCACGGCGTCGTCCAGGACAAGCTCTTCCTCCCCGGCCTGCTGAAGCTGAAGCGGCTCATCGACGGCGGCTTCTTCGGGCGGATCCTGTCCGTCCGCGGCGAGTTCGGCTACTGGGTCTTCGAGGGCGACTGGCAGAGCGCCCAGCGCCCCTCCTGGAACTACCGGGCGGAGGACGGCGGCGGCATCGTCGTCGACATGTTCCCGCACTGGGAGTACGTCCTGCACGAGCTGTTCGGCCGCGTCACCTCCGTGCAGGCGCTCACCGCCACCCACGTCCCGCAGCGCTGGGACGAGCAGGACAAGCCGTACGACGCCACCGCCGACGACGCCGCGTACGGCATCTTCGAGCTGGAGGGCGGCGCCGTCGCCCAGATCAACTCGTCCTGGGCCGTGCGCGTCAACCGCGACGAGCTCGTCGAGTTCCAGGTCGACGGCACCGAGGGCTCCGCCGTCGCGGGGCTGCGCAACTGCCGCGTCCAGCACCGGTCCGTGACCCCCAAGCCGGTCTGGAACCCGGACATCCCCGCCACCTACTCCTTCCGCGACCAATGGCAGGAGGTCCCCGACAACACGGAGTTCGACAACGGCTTCAAGGCCCAGTGGGAGCTCTTCCTCAAGCACGTCTACGCCGGTACGCCCTACCACTGGGACCTGCTCGCCGGCGCCCGCGGCGTCCAGCTCGCCGAGCTGGGCCTGAAGTCCTCGGCCGAGGGCCGCCGCCTCGACGTGCCGGAGATCTCCCTGTGACCCTCCGACTCCCGGACGCGGCCGGCCGGCTGAGGACGTACCGGCCGCGCACCGAGCCGCTCACCGTCACCGCCGGGGCGCCGCTCGTCTCCCGCACGGTCTACTCGGCCGCGCACGTCGTCGCCGACCCCTACGCCGACGTCTCGCCCGACTCGCCCGCCGCGGTCGACTGGGACGCCACCCTCGCCTTCCGCCGCCACCTGTGGTCGCACGGCCTCGGTGTCGCCGAGGCCATGGACACCGCGCAGCGCGGGATGGGCCTGGACTGGGCGGGCGCGGCCGAACTCGTCCGCCGCAGCGCCGCCGAGGCCCGCGCCGTCGGCGGCCGGATCGCCTGCGGAGTGGGCACGGACCAGCTGACGGGCCCGGCCTCCCTGGCGGAGATCCGCGCGGCCTACGAAGAACAGCTCGCCGTGGCCGAGGAGGCCGGCGGCCGGGCGATCCTCATGGCGTCCCGGGCGCTGGCCGCGACCGCCGCCGGACCCGAGGACTACCTGGAGGTCTACGGCCATCTGCTCCGGCAGGCCGCCGACCCGGTGATCCTGCACTGGCTGGGCCCGATGTTCGACCCGGCCCTGGAGGGCTACTGGGGCTCGTCCGACCTCGACGCCGCGACCGCCACCTTCCTGGAGGTCATCGCCGCCCACCCGGACAAGGTCGACGGCATCAAGGTCTCGCTGCTGGACGCGCAGCGGGAGGTCGATCTGCGCCGCCGCCTCCCGGACGGCGTCCGCTGCTACACCGGCGACGACTTCAACTACCCGGAGCTGATCGCGGGGGACGAGCAGGGCTTCAGCCACGCGCTGCTCGGCATCTTCGACCCGCTGGGCCCGCTCGCCGCGCAGGCGGTACGGGTCCTGGACACCGGCGACGTCAAGGGCTTCCGTGAACTCCTCGACCCCACGGTCGAGTTGTCCCGCCATCTGTTCCAGGCGCCGACGCGCTTCTACAAGACGGGCGTGGTGTTCCTGGCCTGGCTGGCCGGACATCAGGAGCACTTCACCATGGTGGGCGGACTCCAGTCGGCCCGCTCGCTGCCGCACTTCGCGCGTGCCTACGAACTGGCGGACGGACTCGGCCTGTTCCCGAACCCGGAGCTGGCCGAGGCGCGGATGAAGTCCCTGCTGGCCCTGTACGGAGTGACCTCATGAGCCTCGCCCGCTTCTCCATCAATCAGATGACGGTCAAGCAGCTGTCCCTGCCGGAACTCGTCGACGCCTGCCGGGAACTGGGCGTCCCCGGCGTCGGTCTGTGGCGCGAGCCCGTCCGGGCCCACGGACTCGAGGCCACGGCCGAGCTCGTCCGCGACGCCGGCCTGACGGTGACGACACTGTGCCGCGGCGGCTTCCTCACCGCGACCGACCCGGCCGAGCGCGCGCGGGCCCTGGACGACAACCGCGCCGCGGTCGACGAGGCGGCGACGCTCGGCACCGACACCCTGGTGCTGGTGTCCGGCGGTCTGCCGGCCGGCTCCAAGGACCTGCACGGCGCGCGGGAGCGCATCGCCGACGCCCTCGGCGAACTGGGCCCGTACGCCGCCGCCCGAGGTGTGCGGCTGGCCGTCGAACCGCTGCACCCCATGTACGCGGCGGACCGCTGTGTGGTGTCGACCCTCGCCCAGGCCCTCGACCTCGCGGAGCGTTTCCCCGCCGAGCAGGTCGGCGTCACGGTCGACACGTACCACCTCTGGTGGGACGACACGGCACCCGCCCAGATCGCCCGCGCGGGTGCCTCCGGCCGCATCCACTCCTTCCAGCTGGCCGACTGGACCACCCCGCTGCCGGAGGGCGTCCTCAACGGCCGCGGCCAGATCGGCGACGGCGCGATCGACATGCGTGAGTGGCGCTCGTACGTCGAGAAGGCCGGGTACGACGGCCCGATCGAGGTCGAGCTGTTCAACGACGCGCTGTGGGCGCGCGACGGGCGGGAGGTGCTGGCCGAGACCGCGCAGCGGTTCCTCACCCACGCCGTCTGAGGTGCCCGGCGCCCGGAACGGGGTGCCGGAAAAAATCTTGGAAAGCCCGTGCAACCCTCCCCGTACCTCGCGGGTCGTACTTGGCATCAGGACTTCTGGAGGGGGGATCTGGGGGGATCCGCGGGGGTTCTGATACGGAGGGGAAAGCCGAGGGGCCCGGTCGACGGACCGGGCCCCTCGAAGTCTTCCGGCACGTCGTCCGGCACGTATTCCGGCATGGATGTCCGCACCCGTCGCCACCGGCAGGCCCCCGCGGTCGGCACCGGCGCGGCGCGCGACCGCGGTCCGCCGCCGAGGCCCGTCCGTGCCGCCGGGGCCCGCGGGACCGGCCGGAACGCCGCGGGACCGGCCTAGAAGAAGACCCCGCAGTGCAGCAGCACATTCGCGTAGGGCCGTGCCTCGCCGGTGCGGACGATCAGCTTCGCGCCCGCCGACAGCGCCTTGAGCTCCTCGTGCGGCACGAGTTCGAGGGCGGGGAAGTGCCCCGTGAGCAGCCGCGTTGCCGCCGGGTTGGCCTCGCGGACCTCGCGCGCGGCCGTCGCGCCCTCGATCACCAGCTCGTCCAGCAGACCTTCCAGGACCTCGGCGAAGGACGGCACTCCGGCCCGGAACGCGAGATCGACGAGGAGCGGGCCGGCGGGCACGGGCATCCCCGCGTCGCACACCAGGACCCCGTCGCCGTGGCCCAGCCCGGCGAGCGCGCCCGCGAGATGACGGTTCAGGATTCCGGCCCTCTTCACAGCGCCGCGACCTCCTCGGCGGTGGGGAAGGACTCCTGCGCCCCCGGCCGGGTGACGGCGGCGGCGCCGACCCGGGCGGCGTACCCGGCGGCCTGTGCCAGCGACTCCCCGCGGCCCAGCCGCCAGGCCAGCGCCGCGGTGAACGCGTCGCCCGCACCCGTGGTGTCCACGGCCGCCACCGGCACGGACGGCACCCGGACCCGGGCACCCGCCCGCTCGGCCACCAGCGCGCCCCGGGCGCCCAGCGTGATGACCACCGAACGCGGGCCGAGCGCGAGCAGGGCCTCCGCCCAGTCCTCGGGACGCTCCCCGAGCTCCGTGCCGGCGATCACCCGCGCCTCGTGCTCGTTCACGATCAGCGGGTCGCAGGCCGCGAGCACCTCGGCGGGCAGGGCCTGCGGGGGCGAGGGGTTGAGCACGAAACGACCGCCGTCCGCGAGATGCCGTACGGCCTCCGCGACCGACTCCAGCGGTACCTCCAGCTGTGCCGACACCACCCGGGAGGCCTGGAACAGGCTTCCCGCCGCGCGCACGTCCTCGGGCGTCAGCCGCCCGTTGGCGCCGGGCGAGACCACGATGCTGTTGTCCCCGGACGGGTCCACCGTGATCAGCGCGACGCCGGTGGGCGCCCCGCCGACCAGCACGCCGACGGTGTCGACGCCGGCCTCCCGCTGCGAGTCGAGCAGCAGCCGGCCGTGCGCGTCGTCGCCGACCCGGGCCAGCAGGGCGGTACGGGCGCCGAGGCGGGCGGCGGCGACCGCCTGGTTGGCGCCCTTGCCGCCCGGGTGGACGACGAGGTCGGAGCCGAGCACCGTCTCGCCGGCCGCGGGCCGCCGCTCGACCCCGATCACCAGGTCGGCGTTGGCCGACCCCACGACCAGAAGGTCGTAGTCGTACATGAACTGTCTCCCTGCTTGGGTGGGTCGGGGCGGCGGTGCGGCATCGCGCCGACCGCCGTCGGGTGCGCCGGACGGCGTCCCCCGGGTTCCCGCACATCCGGGCGGGTGCCCGGGGACGGGGCGTACGGGAGGCCGGTGCGGCCTCCCGTACGCCCGCCGTCCGTGGCCGGGTCAGCCGCCGAAGCCGGCCACGTTCTCCTTCGTGACCACCTTCACCGGCACCTTCACCGTCTCCTCGACCTTCTTGCCCTCGGCGGCCTTCAGCGCGTTCTCCACCGCGATCCGGCCGAGCTCCTTGGGCTGCTGGGCGACGGACGCGTACAGCGTGCCCGCCTGGACCGCCTTGAGCCCGTCGGGGGTGCCGTCGAAGCCGATGACCGACACCGACCTGCCCGCCTTGGAACCGAGCGCCTTGATCGCGCCGAGCGCCATCTCGTCGTTCTCGGCGAAGACGCCCTGGATGTCGGGGTGGGCCTGGAGCAGGTTCGTCATGACGTCGAGACCCTTGGTGCGGTCGAAGTCGGCGGGCTGCCGGGCGACGACCTGGATACCGGGGTAGGCCTTGAGGCCCTCGGCGAAGCCCGCGCCGCGCTCACGGCTCGCGGACGTGCCCGCCAGACCCTGAAGGATCACGATCTTGCCCTTGCCGCCCAGCTTCTCGGCCAGTGCCTGGGCGCCCAGCTTGCCGCCTTCGACGTTGTCCGAGGCGACCAGCGCCGCCGTGTCCGCCTTGTTCACACCCCGGTCGACGCCGACGACGGGGATGTCGGCCTTGTTCGCCGAACGGACCGCCGGGCCCGCCGCGTCCGAGTCCACCGGGTTGACGATGATCGAACCGATGCCGGAACTGGTGAAGTTCTGGAGCTGGTTGGCCTGCTGCGAGGCGTCGTTCTGGGCGTCCGTGACGGTCAGGTCCGCGCCGAGCTTCTTCGCCTCCTGCTGCGCACCCGCCTTGATCTGGACGAAGAAGGGGTTGTTCAGGGTGGACAGCGACAGGCCCACCTTCTGCGTCGTCGACGAGGACGAACCGGTGTGCAGGAAGGACATGGCGCCGACGACGGCCGCCGCGACCACCGCGGCGATGACGTACGTCGCCGCCTGCTTGCCCTTGCCGCCCGGGGTGCCCGCCCCGGCGGCGACCGGAGTCGCCCCGGCCTTGCGCCGCACCGTGTCGAGCAGCACCGCCAGAGCGATCACCACACCGATGACGACCTGCTGCCAGAAGGCCGACACCGACAGGAGGTTGAGGCCGTTGCGCAGCACCGCCAGGATCAGCGCGCCGATCAGCGTGCCGGACGCCTTGCCCGTGCCGCCGGCCAGCGAGGCGCCGCCGATGACGACCGCGGCGATCGCGTCGAGCTCGTAGCCCTGAGCGGCCTGCGGCTGCGCGGAGGAGAGCCGGGAGGCGAGCACGATGCCCGCGGCGGCCGCGAAGAGACCGGACAGGGCGTAGATGGCGAGCTTCTGCTTCTTCACGCGCAGCCCGGACAGACGCGCGGCCTCCTCGTTGCCGCCGATCGCGTACATGGAGCGGCCGATGTAGGTACGGCCCAGGATCACCGCGGTGATCAGGCCCATCACGACCATCACCAGGACCGGGACGGGCAGCCAGCCGCCGAGGGTGTCACCGAGGTGCGAGATCGAGTCGGGGAACGGGATCGGGCTGCCCTGCGAGATCACCAGGGAGAGTCCGCGGCCCACCGAGAGCATGGCGAGCGTCGCGATGAACGGCGGCAGCTTCCCGTACGAGATCAGCACGCCGTTGACCAGGCCGCAGGCGATGCCCGTGGCGATCGCGAGGATCACCGCGATCCAGACCGGCACGCCCTGCGAGGTCGCCGTCCAGGCGAGGACGGTGGCGGAGAGCGCCGCGACCGAACCGACCGACAGGTCGATGCCCGCCGAGACGATGACGAAGGTGACGCCGAAGGCGAGGATGGCCGTCACGGCCGCCTGGACGCCGATGTTGAGCAGGTTGTCCGTCGTCAGGAAGTCGCCGGACAGCGCCGACATCGCGATGACGAGGACGATGAGCGCGGTGAGCGCGCCGTTGTCGAGCAGGAGGCGGCGGACCGCCGAGGCGCCACTGGCGCGCGATGTGCTCTGATGCGTGTCAGTGGCCACGGGAGCCCTCCACAGCGGTTTCGGAGTCGGAGTCGGTAGTCGGTGTGCTGACGGCGAGCGCCATCACGGAGTCCTGCGTGGCCTCGTCGGCGGACAGTTCGCCCGCGATCCGGCCCTGCGCCATCACGAGGACGCGGTCGCTCATCCCGAGGACCTCGGGAAGGTCGCTGGAGATCATCAGGACGGCGGCACCGGCGGCGGTCAGTTCGTTGACGAGTTGGTAGATCTCGACCTTGGCGCCGACGTCGATGCCGCGGGTCGGCTCGTCGAGGATCAGCACCTTGGTCTCGGCGAGCAGCCACTTGCCGATGACGACCTTCTGCTGGTTGCCGCCGGAGAGGGTGCGCACATGCTGGCCGAGGCCCGCCATCCGGACACCGAGCTGTTCGGCGATCCGGGCGGCCGCGGTCCGCTGGCCTTTGAGGTCGACGAGCCCGCCGTGCGTGGCGGCGCGCAGGGTGACCAGGCCGAGGTTCTCCTCGACGGAGGCGTCGAGGAGAAGGCCCTGGCCCTTGCGGTCCTCGGGGACGAGCCCGATGCCGGCCCCCATCGCGGCGTTCACGTCGTGCCGGCGCAACGCGGCCCCGGCGACCTTCACGGCGCCCTTGTCGTACGGGTCGGCGCCGAAGACGGCGCGCGCGACCTCGGTGCGGCCCGCGCCCACCAGGCCCGCGATGCCGACGACCTCGCCGGCCCGCACCTCGAAGCTCACGTCGTGGAAGACACCGTCCCGGGTGAGCCCCTCGACGGTGAGCAGCGCGCCGTCGGCCGCCGCTCCGTCGCCGGCGCCGTCCCCGGACACGGGGCGCACCCGCGGGTACTGCTGCTCGATGGAACGGCCCACCATCAGGCGTACGAGTTCGTCCTCGGGCGTGGACGCGGGCACCTGGCCCACGCTCTTCCCGTCACGGATCACCGTGACCCTGTCCCCCAGGGCGGCGATCTCCTCCAGGTGGTGGGTGATGAAGACGATGCCGACACCGTCCTCGCGCAGGGCACGCACGATCGCGAAGAGCTTCTCGACCTCCTCGGAGGTGAGCACGGCGGTCGGCTCGTCCATGATCAGGACGCGGGCCCGCAGACTCAGCGCCTTCGCGATCTCGACCATCTGGAGGCGGGCGATGCCCAGTTCGCGCACCCGTGCGCGGGGGGACACGTTCACGCCGACGCGCCGGAGCAGCTGCGCGGCGTCCGCCTCCATCGTCTTGCGGTCGATCATCCCGAAGCGGCGCGGCTGCCGGCCCAGGAAGATGTTCTCGGCGACCGTGAGATCGGGGACCAGGTTGAACTCCTGGTAGATGGTGGCGATCCCGAGGCGCTCGGAGTCCTGCGCCCCATGGATGCGGACCTCCTCGCCGTCGACGAGGACCCGCCCGGCGTCGGGGTGGTAGGCGCCGGAGAGCATCTTGATGAGCGTGCTCTTGCCGGCGCCGTTCTCGCCGAGCAGCACGTGCACCTCGCCGCGGCGCAGGTCGAAGTCCACGCTGTCGAGCGCGACCACGCCCGGGAACGTCTTGCGGATCCCTTCGATGCGCAGCAACTCGTCCTGGTCGCTCACGACTCGCTCCTGTTCGTTGCGGGGGACTCGCCGCACGAGCGACGTACGACGAGCCGGGCGGGGAGGGTGACCGACTGCGGGGGGCGCCCCTCGATGCGGTCGACCAGGGCGCGTACGGCGGCCCGCCCCAGGTCCTTCGTCGGCTGCGCGATCGCCGTGATCGGCGGATCGGTGTGCACGAACCACGGGATGTCGTCGAACGCGGCGAGCGCGATGTCCTCGGGGACCCGCATCCCGCGCGCGCGGACGGCGTCCAGCGCGCCGAGCGCCATCAGGTTGTCGGCGGCGAAGACGACCTCGGGCGGCTCGGGCAGGTCGAGGAAGCCCTCGGTGACCCGCCGCCCGCTCTCGGCCTGGAAGTCGCCCTGCCCTATGTAGGCGTCCGGCAGCGGGAGTCCGTGCTCGAAGAGGGCCTCCCGGAAGGCGTGGACGCGCTCGCTGCCGGTGGTGGTGGCCGCGGGTCCCGCGATGATCGCGAGCCTGCGGTGTCCCAGGGCGTACAGATGCGCCACGAGGTCCCGGACGGCCGAGCGGCCGTCCGCCCGTACGACGGGCACCTCGACGCCGGCGATCCAGCGGTCCACGAAGACCATCGGCGTCCCCGTGCGCGCGGCGTCCAGCATGCCGGGGGAGCCGCCGTCGGTGGGGGAGACCAGCAGTCCGTCGATGCGCCGGTCCAGCAGGGTCCGTACGTGGTGGTCCTGGAGGTCGGGCCGCTCGTCGGCGTTGCCGATGATGACGCTGTAGCCGAGGGCGCGGGCCTCCTCCTCGACGGACCGGGCCAGTTCGGTGAAGTACGGGTTGAGCACGTCGCTGATGACCAGGCCGAGGGTGCGCGTCTGGTCGGTGCGCAGTGAGCGGGCGACGGCGTTCGGGCGGTAGCCCAGGTTCTGTACGGCGGCCATCACGCGGGTGCGTGCCTCCGCGCTGACCGACGGATGGTCGTTCAGGACGCGCGAGACCGTGGCGACGGATACGCCGGCCTCGGCGGCCACGTCCTTGATGCTCGCCATCGCCGCTCCACCTCCTCGTGGAATCGATTACACGAGGGATTGGAAACGATTACACGCGCGGAGACAACCCCCTGAGACCGGATCGTGACGAACAGAACACCGGCCCTGCACACGGCCGGCCAGGCACTTCACGGGCCGGGGCCGGTGCTCGGGGTGCGGGGCTCGGGCTCGGGCTCGGGGCTCGGGGCTCGGCAATCGAGGGCGGCGCTCCACCGAGCCCACCGGTCCCCGGTCCCTGTTCCCCGGTCCCCGTCCCCGGTCCCCGTCCCCGGTCCCCGGTCCCTGTTCCCCGGTCCCCGTCCCCGGTCCCCGTCCCCGGGCACGCCCCACCGCTGTCACACCGCACCGGTACGGTCGGACCATGGCTCAGCAGGCGGGGACCCCATCGGCCGAGCGGCGGCTCGCCGTGCTCGAAGGCGTACTGGAACGCATCACGTACGCCAACGAGGAGAACGGCTACACGGTCGCCCGCGTCGACACCGGCCGCGGCGCCGGCGACCTGCTCACGGTCGTCGGCTCGCTCCTCGGCGCCCAGGTCGGCGAGTCGCTGCGCATGGAGGGCCGTTGGGGCTCTCACCCGCAGTACGGCAAGCAGTTCACCGTGGAGAACTACACGACGGTCCTGCCCGCCACCGTCCAGGGCATCCGCCGCTATCTGGGATCGGGCCTGGTCAAGGGCATCGGGCCGGTCTTCGCCGACCGCATCACCCAGCACTTCGGCCTGGACACCCTCCAGATCATCGAGGAGGAGCCGAAGCGGCTCATCGAGGTCCCGGGCCTGGGCCCCAAGCGGACCAGGAAGATCGCCGACGCCTGGGAGGAGCAGAAGGCGATCAAGGAGGTCATGCTCTTCCTCCAGAGCGTCGAGGTGTCCACCTCGGTCGCGGTCCGGATCTACAAGAAGTACGGCGACGCGTCGATCTCCGTGGTCAAGAACCAGCCGTACCGCCTGGCGGCCGACGTCTGGGGCATCGGTTTCCTCACTGCCGACAAGATCGCCCAGTCCGTCGGCATCCCGCACGACAGTCCGGAACGCGTCAAGGCCGGCCTCCAGTACGCGCTGTCCCAGTCCACCGACCAGGGCCACTGCTATCTGCCCGAGGAGCGGCTGATCGCCGACGCGGTGAAGCTCCTCCAGGTGGACACCGGCCTGGTCATCGAGTGCCTGGCCGAGCTGGCGGCACCGGCCGAGGAGGACGAGGACCCCGGCGTCGTCCGGGAGAAGGTGCCGGGCCCCGACGGCGGCGAACCGGTGACGGCGGTCTATCTGATCCCCTTCCACCGTGCCGAACTCTCCCTCTCCGCCCAGCTGTTGCGCCTCCTGCGGGCCGGCCAGGACCGGATGCCGGCCTTCGGCGACGTGGCCTGGGACCGGGCGCTGGACTGGCTGAAGGGGCGTACGGGCGCGGAGTTGGCCCCCGAGCAGGAGGCCGCCGTCCGGCTGGCGCTCACCGAGAAGGTCGCCGTGCTGACCGGCGGTCCCGGCTGCGGCAAGTCGTTCACGGTCCGCTCCATCGTGGAACTGGCCCGCGCCAAACGGGCGAAGGTCCTCCTGGCCGCGCCCACGGGCCGTGCCGCCAAGCGCCTCGCGGAGCTCACCGGCGCCGAGGCCTCCACCGTGCACCGCCTCCTGGAGCTCAAGCCGGGCGGCGACGCGGCGTACGACAAGGACCGTCCGCTGGACGCCGACCTGGTCGTCGTGGACGAGGCCTCCATGCTCGACCTGCTGTTGGCCAACAAGCTGGTCAAGGCCGTTCCACCGGGCGCCCACCTGCTGTTCGTGGGCGACGTCGACCAGTTGCCCAGCGTCGGCGCGGGCGAGGTGCTGCGCGACCTGCTCGCCGACGGCAGCCCCGTCCCCGCGGTCCGTCTGACCCGCGTCTTCCGCCAGGCCCAGCAGTCCGGGGTGGTGACCAACGCCCACCGGATCAACTCCGGCCTGCACCCGGTCACCGACGGCATGAAGGACTTCTTCCTCTTCGTCGAGGACGACACCGAGGAGGCCGGCCGGCTCACGGTGGACGTGGCCGCACGGCGCATTCCGGCCAAGTTCGGCCTGGACCCGCGCCGGGACGTGCAGGTGCTGGCGCCCATGCACCGGGGCCCCGCGGGCGCGGGCCACCTCAACGGCCTGCTCCAGCAGGCGATCACCCCCGGCCGCCCCGACCTCGCCGAGAAGCGCTTCGGCGGACGCGTCTTCCGCGTCGGCGACAAGGTCACCCAGATCCGCAACAACTACGAGAAGGGCGAGAACGGCGTCTTCAACGGCACCGTGGGCGTCGTCACCTCGCTCGACCCGGTCGACCAGCGGCTCACGGTCCTGACCGACGAGGACGAGGAGGTGCCCTACGAATTCGACGAACTCGACGAGCTGGCCCACGCGTACGCCGTGACCATCCACCGCTCCCAGGGCAGTGAGTACCCGGCGGTGGTGATCCCGGTCACCACGGGTGCGTGGATGATGCTTCAGCGCAATCTGCTCTACACCGCCGTCACGCGCGCGAAGCGACTGGTCGTCCTCGTCGGCTCCCGCAAGGCCCTGGGGCAGGCGGTGCGCACGGTGTCCGCGGGGCGCCGGTGCACGGCCCTCGACCACCGGCTGGCCCAGCACTGAGACCACCGGCCGGCCCGGCACTGGGACCGCCGGAAGTCCGGGACCGCGGGACCATGGAGAGGCCCCTGCCGGTGCCCGGACGGCCCCCGTCACGAAAAATGATCGATCAAACGAGTCGTAAAGGTCACAGAGCACTTCCGGAACCGGCGCGAGGGGAGGCAGGATGTGCAGGTTGGCGGCACTGAGTGCCGCCAATAGGCCCAATGGTCGACCCCGAGTGCACTCTCCAGGGCCAAATGGGGGATGGTAGAGACAGTCAGGGCACCTCGAAGAAGAGGCACAACGTCGGTGAGGGATGACGTGAGCGACAACTCTGTAGTACTGCGGTACGGCGATGGCGAGTACACCTACCCGGTGATCGACAGCACCGTCGGCGACAAGGGCTTCGACATCGGAAAGCTCCGCGCCCAGACCGGGCTGGTGACGCTGGACAGCGGATACGGGAACACCGCCGCCTATAAATCCGCGATCACCTACCTCGACGGTGAGCAGGGCATCCTCCGGTACCGCGGCTACCCGATCGAGCAGCTGGCCGAGCGCTCCACCTTCCTGGAGGTGGCGTACCTGCTGATCAACGGCGAGCTGCCGAACATCGACGAGCTCTCCACCTTCAAGAACGAGATCACGCAGCACACCCTGCTGCACGAGGACGTCAAGAACTTCTACAAGGGCTTCCCCCGCGACGCCCACCCGATGGCCATGCTGTCCTCGGTCGTCTCGGCGCTGTCCACCTTCTACCAGGACAGCCACAACCCGTTCGACGAGAAGCAGCGCAACCTCTCCACGATCCGCCTGCTCGCCAAGCTTCCGACGATCGCGGCGTACGCGTACAAGAAGTCGATCGGCCACCCCTTCGTCTACCCGCGCAACGACCTCGGGTACGTCGAGAACTTCCTGCGCATGACCTTCTCGGTCCCCGCGCAGGAGTACGACCTCGACCCGGTCGTCGTCTCCGCGCTCGACAAGCTGCTGATCCTGCACGCGGACCACGAGCAGAACTGTTCGACCTCCACCGTGCGTCTGGTGGGCTCCTCGCAGGCGAACATGTTCGCCTCGATCTCCGCCGGCATCTCCGCCCTGTGGGGCCCGCTGCACGGCGGCGCCAACCAGTCCGTCCTGGAGATGCTGGAGGGCATCCAGGCCTCCGGCGGCGACGTCGACTCCTTCATCCGCAAGGTGAAGAACAAGGAGGACGGCGTCCGCCTGATGGGCTTCGGGCACCGCGTCTACAAGAACTTCGACCCCCGGGCGAAGATCATCAAGGCGGCGGCGCACGACGTCCTCTCCGCGCTCGGCAAGTCCGACGAGCTGCTGGACATCGCGCTCAAGCTGGAGGAGCACGCGCTCTCCGACGACTACTTCGTCTCGCGCAGCCTCTACCCGAACGTCGACTTCTACACCGGCCTGATCTACCGCGCCATGGGCTTCCCGACCGAGATGTTCACGGTCCTGTTCGCCCTCGGCCGCCTCCCGGGCTGGATCGCCCAGTGGCACGAGATGATCAAGGAGCCGGGTTCCCGCATCGGCCGCCCGCGCCAGATCTACACGGGCGTCGTCGAGCGCGACTTCGTCCCGGTCGAGGCCCGCTGACCCGCTGACGAGCGACGCGTGACGACCGGGGGCCCGCCTCCCGGTCGCCGTGGCGGTCCAGGAGCCCGAGCCGAAGGGCGCACCGGAGGTGTTCCACACCTGCCGGGGCGCCCTTGAGCCGTTTCCGCCGGAACCGGAAGCGCTCTGCCGGCGAACCGACCCCGGACAGACGGAAAGCGCCCTGCTGCCGGTCCCCCCACGGGCCGGCAGTCAGGGCGCTTTCCTTGTCCCGGTGCGGATTCCCCCCACGGGATCCGGCCGGGCGTCTGTGGAACAGCGCCTGAATCGCTGCGAGCAAAACGAGCAAAACCATCGGTACTGCGGTGCGGCCTGTACTGCGGTGCGATCTGCCGGGACCCGTACGACGGGAGGGCCGCTCAAAGCTCCCCGGTGTACGCGCCCCGGCACCGCAATTTCCGGGAATGTCCCCCAAGACATCCCCAGATGTCAGTCACGCCCCCCAAGACGCTTCTGACATCGCCAACTTAGACTCACGAACCCCTTCGGTGGTTACGTTCACATCACTGTGATCTGCGTCTCTTGCATATGTCCCGAAGATGCGCAAGAGCCCCGGTACGTCAATGGGGGCCCAAGCGTAAGGAAGATGCGCGAGCCTTGTGAAGAGCTTATGTGAGGCTGCGGTTGGACTCTAGGGGGACTCTTACTCCGACGTCATGAGAATGTCCTGAGCCGAAGGCTGTTCGTCACCACGAACACCGAGGAGAAGGCCATCGCCGCCCCCGCGATCATCGGGTTCAGCAGTCCGGTGGCGGCCAGCGGCAGCGCCGCCACGTTGTACCCGAAGGCCCAGAACAGATTCCCCTTGATCGTCGACAGGGTGCGCCGTGCCAGCCGGATCGCGTCCGCGGCCACCCGCAGGTCCCCGCGCACGAGCGTCAGGTCGCTCGCCTCGATCGCGGCGTCCGTGCCCGTGCCCATCGCGAGCCCCAGGTCGGCGGTGGCGAGCGCCGCCGCGTCGTTGACCCCGTCGCCGACCATCGCGACGGTCCGGCCCTCGCCGCGCAGGCGCTCCACCACGGCGACCTTGTCCTGCGGCAGGACCTCGGCGATCACGTCCTCGGAGCCGATGCCGACGGCGCGCGCCACGGCCTGCGCGACCGCTCGGTTGTCACCGGTGAGCAGCACCGGCCTGAGCCCCAGGGCGCGCAGTTCGCGTACGGCCTCGGCGCTGGTCTCCTTGATCGCGTCGGCGACGGTCAGCACGCCGACCGCCACGCCGTCCCGGGTGACCACCACGGCGGTACGGCCCTCCGCCTCGGCCGCGTCCTTCGCGCGGGCCAGCTCGTCCGGGAGCGGGCGCCCGTCGACGGCGGGCGCGTCGGGCAGGACCCGGCCCACCGTGACCTCGTGGCCCTCCACGTGTCCGCGCACTCCGCGCCCGGGCACGTTCTCGAAGTGCTCGACCGGCGGAAGCGCTCCGGTGCGGTCCTGGGCGCCTGCCGCGATCGCCTGGGCGATCGGGTGCTCGGAGGCGTGTTCCAGGGCTCCGGCGAGCCGCAGGACGTCCTGCTCGGTGTCTCCCGCGACGACGTGGACCTCCTGGAGCCGCATCCTTCCCGTCGTCACCGTGCCGGTCTTGTCCAGGACGACCGTGTCGACGCGGCGGGTGGACTCCAGGACCTCGGGTCCCTTGATGAGGATGCCGAGCTGGGCGCCGCGCCCCGTGCCGACCATCAGGGCGGTCGGCGTGGCCAGGCCCAGCGCGCACGGGCAGGCGATGATCAGCACCGCGACGGCCGCGGTGAACGCGGCGACCGTGTCCCCGGTGACGCCGAGCCAGGCCCCGAAGGTGCCGACCGCGATCAGCAGCACGACGGGCACGAAGACGCCGGAGATCCGGTCGGCGAGGCGCTGCACCTCGGCCTTGCCGTTCTGCGCGTCCTCGACGAGCCGTGCCATCCGCGCGAGCTGGGTGTCCGCGCCGACCCGGGTGGCCTCGACGACGAGCCTGCCGCCCGCGTTCACCGTCGCACCCGTCACCTCGTCCCCGACGGTGGCGTCCACCGGCACCGACTCGCCCGTCAGCATGGAGGCGTCGACGGCCGAGGAGCCCTCCACGACCGTGCCGTCGGTCGCGATCTTCTCGCCGGGCCGTACGACGAAGCGGTCGCCGACCTGGAGCTGCCCGACCGGGACGCGGACCTCGCGGCCTCCCCGCAGGACGGCCACGTCCTTCGCGCCGAGCTCCAGCAGGGCCCGCAGTGCCGCTCCGGCGCGCCGCTTGGAGCGGGCCTCCAGATAGCGGCCCAGCAGGATGAAGGCGATGACGCCGGCGGCGACCTCCAGGTAGAGCGTCGACGCGCCGTCCGTGCGGGAGACGGTGAGCTCGAAGCCGTGCCGCATCCCCGGCATCCCGGCGTCGCCGAGGAACAGGGCCCACAGGGACCAGCCGAACGCGGCGAGGGTGCCGACCGAGACCAACGTGTCCATGGTGGCGGCGCCGTGCCGGGCGTTCGTCGCCGCGGCCCGGTGGAAGGGCAGCCCGCCCCAGACCACGACGGGCGCGGCCAGCGTCAGCGAGAGCCACTGCCAGTTGTCGAACTGGAGGGCCGGGATCATCGACAGCAGGACGACGGGCAGGGCGAGCAGGGCGGAGACGAGCAGGCGTCCGCGCAGGGCGGCCAGCTCGGGGTCCTCGCCGGAAGCCGCCGTCCGCGTCCGGTCACCGTCCCCGGGAAGGTCCTCGGGGAGCGGGGGCGGCGGGGGTTCCTCCGCCGTGTACCCCGTCTTCACCACGGTGGCGATCAGGTCCGCGACCCGTACCCCCTCGGGGTATGAGACCTTCGCCTTCTCCGTCGCGTAGTTGACGGTGGCGCTCACGCCGTCCATGCGGTTGAGCTTCTTCTCGACGCGGGCCGCGCAGGAGGCGCAGGTCATGCCGCCGATGGTGAGTTCGACTTCCGAGGTCGTGGCTATCGGTGTCGCAGCGGTGGTGCTCGTCACGTCCGTACTCCAGGGAGCGGACCGGGCCGCACGGAGCCAGTATCAGCTGGTCGGTACGGCCCGGTGGGGAGAGTTGCGTTTCAGAGGCGCGTGCAGGGGTCCGGCGCGGGTCAGGCGGGGCCGACGAGCTCGAAGCCGGCCTCGTCCACCGCGGCGCGGACGTCGGCCTCGGCGAGCGGGGCCACGGAGACGACGGTGACCTCACCGGTCGAGGCGACGGCCTTCACCGAGGTGACACCCGCGATCCCGGAGATCTCGCCGCCGACCGAGCCTTCACAGTGTCCGCAGCTCATTCCGCTCACCTTGTAGACGGCGGTGACGGAACCCGGGGTTTCGGTCTGGGCGGTCATGTCGTTCTCCTCGTCTGGACCTGTGTGGTGTGCGTGTGCGGAGGGGGTCCTGTTGGGCCAGGTTCCCTCGATACTCACCACACTATACCCCTAGGGGGTATTTCTCCAAGCAGGTGCGCGGCGCGCCAGGGAGCGCACCCAGGCGATCCCGGCCAGCGCGACGAGGACCAGGCCGCCGACCGAGAAGAGCGTGAAGAGGTGTCTCTGTTCGTCGGTGGACCACGGCAGGTGTCCCTGGGCGAACAGTGTCCGGTCCAGTCCCCTGGCGGTCAGCCGGGCCACCAGCCAGAGGGCGATCCCGTGCGTCGAGTCCCACAGTGCGTGCAGCAGCGCCACCCCGGCCCAGGCGGCGACCACCGGCGAGGCGGGCCGGAAGCGCCCGTTCGGGCGGCGGCAGGCCAGCAGTGCGGCGCCGGTGACGGCCGTCCACAGGCCGTGCCCGAAGGGGGTGAGCACCCCGCGCAGGATCTCGGTCTCCAGCAGCGCGCGCAGATCGATGCCCTGGAGCGAGACGGTGGCGTTGAAGGCGTAGCCCGCGCTCTCCAGGGCCGCGAACCCGAACCCGACGCTCGCGCCCAGCACCAGGCCCGCCCGCGGCCCGCGCACGCGGGGGTGGCGGTGCAGCATGAACACCAGTGCGGCGAGCTTCGCCGCCTCCTCGATCAGCCCCGCGCCCACGTACATCCCCCACGAGGGGTGGAGCAGGTGGCGCTCCGTCATCGAGGCGCCCACGACGCCGAGGGTCCCGCCGGTCAGGAAGCAGCCCAGGATCAGATGGACGCCCAGGTCGCGGCCGTGTCGCTGGTACGCCCAGAGCACGAAGGCGACCGGGGCGAGGAAGCTGCCGAGCAGGATCAGGGTCGGCAGCAGGGCGGTCTCCCGTGTCGCGTACGTGACGGTCGCCGTCAGTGCCCAGAGCGCGAGCCCCACCGCGAGGCAGCGCCACCAGAGGCCGGCGTGCGGGCGGGGGTACGGCAGCGGGGGCTGTGAGGGGCCTGGAATGCGGGCCCGGGGCGCGCCGGGCGGCTGATTCTGGGTCACGGCTCATCCCTCGGGCTCGGACAGTCTGATCCGACGTCGGTGCGATCCGATGCGGCGCGCGACGAGGGGCCGGTGGCCGGTCTCCCCTGCGGCGCGCATCGATTCAACGAGTCGATTTGTCCGAACCTTATGGGAAATGTTCCCTATGTCGCAGGCTGGGACGCTCATTCTGATCACGGCCGTCGCGGCACTCGCTCCGCCGCCGGTGGCGGGCTTCGGCGGGGGGCGGTACCTGTGGGGCGTGGCGGGGGCCGGTCGGCCGGTCCCGGAGAGGCGTGGTGAGGGCGGGTCGGCCGGTCCCTGCGAGGGGGGTGCTGAGGGTCGGCGGTCGGTCTCTGGGGGCGTGGTGAGGGCCGGTCGTCGGGGCCGGTCCGTCAAGGGAGCGGGGGCGCGGCGAGGTCGGGGACCGGTGCGGCGCCGTCGCGCGTCAGGGGTTCGAGGTAGCGGAAGAGGGCGTTCTTCAGCTCCTGGACATAGGCGTCGCGCTCGGCCTCCTCGTGGGCGAGGACCAGCTCCAGGCCGGCCTTGTACATGCCCAGGCACATCTGCGCCGTGCGCATGACGTCGGCGTCCGGCGCGTCGGGCAGGAACGAGCGGATCAGACCTTCGATCCGCGCGACCAGCGTCTGGTGCAGGGCGTCGTGCTCCTCCGTGATGCGGCCGGGGACGTCCGGGCCGTGCATCAGGGCGAAGAACACCGGGTGCTCGCAGTTGAAGGCGATGAACCGGTCCACGGCGGCGCCGACGGCCTGCTCCAGCGGTGTCGCCGGGTCGACCGGTGCGAGGGCCTCGCCGTACGTCTCGCGCATCTCGTGCATGAGCCGGTCGCCCAGCTCGATCGCGATGGCCTCCTTGTTCGGGAAGAACTGGTACAGCGTGCCCGGCGAGACGCCCGCCTCGCGTGCGATGGCGTTGGTGCTCGCGGCCGTGTAGCCGGTCGTGCAGAAGACGGCGGCGGCGGCCTCCAGCAGCTGGGCGATGCGGCGCTCGCCGCGGGCCTGCCGGCGGCGCGGCCTCTCGTCGCCGGCCTGCTGCTTCTCGGGCATCTCGGGCACGAGTTATCCCCAGCTCTCCGAACGCGATTGACAAACGCGAGTGCTCGCTCGCATTCTGGTGAAACGCGAGCGATCTCTCGTGTTTGCCAGTCTATGGCAATGGTCGATCCATGCTGCCTGCTCGTGCGCAGGCAGCGGGTCACGGTGAAGGGGACACCGCACGATGACCGACGTCAAGAGCGCAGGTGAGGACCGCGGGAGGGGCGGCGGCGACCGGGCGACGAGCGTCGGCGGAAGCGGCGCCGACCCGGCCGACGCGAGCCGGGAGGACGGCGGCGGAGACGGAGTGGGTCGAGGTGACGGCGGCGGGGACGCGCTGAGCGTGGACGGCGGAGACCGCCGGACCGGAGCCGGTGACGTGTCGACGGCCGGCGCGGGCGACGACACGTCGAGGACCGGCGCGGGTGACGGCGTGCGGATCGGCGGCTGGACCCGGTTCGTGACCGCGCGCCCCCGGCTCTCCCTGCTCGTCGCACTGCTGATCACCGCGCTCGCCGTGGTCGCCGGCAGCGATGTCGCCGACCGGCTGGGCAGCGGAGGCTGGGAGGACCCGGCCGCGCAGTCGACGTACGCGACCAAGGCGCTGGAGCGGGAGTTCCCCGCCTCGCAGCCCAATCTGCTGCTCCTCGTCGACTCGGGCGGCGCCTCGGCCGACGACCCCGCGGTCGCCGCGGAGGCGAAGCGGCTCACGGCACGGCTGGCCACCGAGCGGGGCGTCACCGGCGTCGGCTCGTACTGGCAGTCCGGTTCCCCCGCCCTGAAGGCGAAGGACGGGCACGAGGCGCTGATCGCCGCGCGCATCACGGGCGACGAGAAGACGGCGGGCGAGACCCTGGACCGCCTCGCCCCCTCGTACCGCGGGAAACACGGCCCGGTCGAGATCGAGGTCGGCGGACCCGTGGCCGTACGGCACGAGATGCAGACGACCATCCGTGAGGACCTCACCCGGGCCGAGCTGATCGCCCTGCCGGTGACCCTCGTGCTGCTGGTGATGGTCTTCGGCAGCGCGGTCGCGGCCCTCCTGCCGCTCGGCGTCGGCATCATCGCGATCCTCGGGACGAACGCGGTGCTGCGCGGCCTCACCGAGTTCACGGACGTCTCCGTCTTCGCGATGAACCTCACCACGGCACTGGGGCTCGGCCTCGCCATCGACTACGCCCTGTTCATCGTCCGCAGGTTCCGTGAGGAACTGGCCGCCGGGTCCGTGCCGCTGGCGGCCGTCGCCACGACCCTGCGCACCGCGGGCCGTACGGTGCTGTTCTCGGCCCTCACCGTCGCCGTGTCGCTGGCCGCGATGCTGCTCTTCCCGCAGTACTTCCTGCGCTCCTTCGCCTACTCGGGCATCGCTGTGGTGCTGCTGGCCGCGGGCGCGGCCCTGATCCTGCTGCCCGCGGCGCTGATCCTGCTCGGGGCCCGGGTGAATGCCCTGGACCTGCGGCGCCTGTTCCGCCGGGGCGAGCAGCGGACGACCGGAGGCGGAGCCGCCTGGGGACGCATGGCCTCCCTCGTGATGCGCCGGGCCCCGCTCTTCGCGGTGGCCACCACGGTCGGCCTGATCGTGCTCGGACTGCCCTTCCTGGGCGTGAAGTTCGGCACGGCGGACGACCGGCAGCTGCCCTCGGACGCCGAGTCCCATGTCGTCCAGCAGCACATCCGCGACGGGTTCCCCGGCAGCCCCGGCGGCGGCCTGGAGGTCCTCGCCGAAGGACCGGCGACCGAGACCCAGTACGCGCAGTACAAGGCACGGATCGCCGCGCTTCCCGAAGTGCTCCGCGTGGACGGACCCCTGGTGCAGGGCGACTCGGCGTACTTCACGGTGCTGCCGAAGGGCGAGGCCGTGGACGAGGAGGCACAGCACCTCGTCGGCGAACTCCGCGCGACGGACGCGCCGTTCGACACATCGGTCACGGGCACCGCCGCCGTCCTGGTCGACTCCAAGCACGCGATAGCCGACCGGCTTCCCTGGGCCGCGGCGTTCATCGCCGTCGTCACCCTGTTCTTGGTCTTCCTGCTGACCGGCAGTGTGCTCATCCCCGTCCAGGCGGTCCTGCTCAACGCGCTCAGCCTGACGGCGATGTTCGGCGCCGTGGTCTGGGTCTTCCAGGACGGTCATCTGTCCGGACTGCTCGACTTCACCAGCCCGGGTTCGATAGAGACGACCCTCCCGGTGCTCATGTTCTGCGTCGCCTTCGGCCTCTCGATGGACTACGGAGTCTTCCTCCTGTCCCGCATCAAGGAGGAGTACGACCACACAGGCGACCACCGGGAGGCGGTCCGCTTCGGCCTCCAGCGCACCGGCGGTCTGATCACCGCGGCAGCGGTCATCCTCGCGGTGGTGATGGTCGCCATCGGCACCTCGCGGGTGACCAACACCAAGATGCTCGGTCTGGGCATCGCCCTCGCGGTGCTGATGGACGCGATGGTCGTCCGCAGCCTGCTGGTCCCGGCGGTCATGCGCCTCACGGGCCGCGCCACCTGGTGGGCGCCGGGACCGCTGCGGCGGTTCCACGACCGGTTCGGACTCAGCGAGGGCGAGTCCCCGGCGGAGACCGCACCGGACGGGGCCGATGACGCCCGCCGGTCCGGCCCGGAGGACGACGCCGGGCGTCGGGGCGACGAGGAGGCGCAGGCCGGCGAGGAGGAGCAGGGCCGTGAGGAGGGCCGGGACCGGGACAAGGCCGAGGCGCGCGGCTAGCGTTCGCTGCGGAAGCTGATCTCCGGGCGGAGGGCGAGACGGATGCGGGCAGTGGTGTTCGAGCGGTACGAGGAACCGGCCGAGGTACGTGAGGTCGCGGACCCGGCGCCCGCGGAGCACGGGGTCGTGGTGCGCGTCGAGGCCACCGGGCTGTGCCGGAGCGACTGGCACGGCTGGATGGGCCACGACCCCGACATCGTCCTGCCGCACGTGCCAGGCCACGAACTGGCCGGAGTCGTCGAGGCGGTGGGTGCCCGGGTGACCGGCTGGCGTGCCGGCGACCGGGTCACCGTTCCGTTCGTGTGCGCCTGCGGAAGCTGCCCTTCGTGCGCGGCGGGCGACCAGCAGGTGTGCGAGCGCCAGACCCAGCCGGGCTTCACCCACTGGGGCTCCTTCGCCGAGTACGTGGCACTCGACCACGCCGAGGTGAACCTGGTCGCGGTGCCGGACGAGCTGTCCTTCGCGACGGCCGCCTCGCTGGGCTGCCGGTTCGCCACGGCCTACCGCGCGGTGGTCGCGCAGGGCCGGGTGACGGCGGGGGAGTGGGTCGCCGTGCACGGCTGCGGAGGCGTGGGCCTGTCGGCGGTGATGATCGCGGCGGCGTCGGGCGCCCGGGTCGTGGCCGTCGACGTGTCGCCCGCGGCGCTCGACCTGGCACGGAAGTTCGGGGCGGCGGAGTGCGTGGACGCGTCCCGGACCGGGGATGTCGCCGAGGCCGTCCGGGAACTGACGGGCGGCGGCGCCCACCTGTCGCTGGACGCCCTCGGCTCCGAGGCCACCTGCGCGGCCTCGGTGCACGGGCTGCGCCGCCGCGGCCGGCACGTCCAGGTCGGTCTGCTGCCCTCGCCGACCGGTGCCACCCCGGTCCCGATGGCCCGCGTGATCGGCCTGGAACTGGAAGTGCTGGGCAGCCACGGGATGGCCGCGCACGCCTACCCCGGCATGCTGGAGCTGGTCCGCGCCGGTGTGCTGCGGCCCGACCTCCTGGTCACCTCGACGATCCCGCTGGACGCGGCGCCGTCCGCGCTGGCGGCGATGGGCACGGCGCCGGGGTCGGGGGTGACGGTCATCGAGCCGTGGAGCTGACCTGGCCCTCCGGGTGGCCTCGGTGGGCGGCCCATTCGTGGTCGAGGACCGCCATGAGCACCTCGTCGACCCATTCACCGTCACGCAGTGCGGCCTCCCGCAGGACGCCCTCCACCACGAAGCCGACCTTCTCGTACACGCGCCGGGCACGGTGGTTGTTGCCGTAGACGCCCAAGGAGATCCGGTGCAGGCCGAGTTGTTCGAAGCCGTGGCCGACGATGAGACGGACGGCCTCGGTGCCGAAGCCCCGGTCCCGGCCGCGGGGGCCGATGAGCGTGCGGAAGGAGCAGCTGCGCTGGACGGGGTCCCACTCGTTGAGGACGACCTCGCCGACGAGTTCGCCGGTGGCGGGGTCGGTCACCGCGAGGTCGAGCCGGTCGGGCTGGGTGGCGCGGGCGCCGTAGACGGCCCGCAGGCGTTCCAGGGTGAAGGGGGTGTCCGGCTGCGACGGGAAGGTGAAGCGAATGACGTCGGGGTCGTCGAGGATCTCCAGGATCGCCTCCGCGTCGTCCGCGGTGAACGGGCGCAGCACGGTCTTCTCGCCGGTGAGGACGGGTTTCATGGAGAAGTTCATGCGAAGAAGGGTGCCCCACCCGGAGGTGGGGCAGCTGGGCGGGGCGGCTCAGTCGTCTCGGCGGCCCCGGTTTCCCGGGCGGGAGGCGACCCAGGCCCGGACGGTGTCGGCGTACCAGTAGGGCTTTCCCCGCTCCACATGGTCGGGCGGGGGCAGCAGTCCGTGCTTGCGGTACGACCGGACGGTGTCCGGCTGCACCTTGATGTGCGCCGCGATCTCCTTGTACGACCAGAGCCTACGGTCGGTCATGAGTGGCACCTCCCTGCGCGCACCGCGGCGGCGACCGGGGGCGGCCGTCGGGGGAGCCGGGCGCTGCGCTGGCGATCACAAAGCCTGTGCTCCGTGAACGACGCGGCGTGAGCGCCGGGCAGCGGCTGTGAACCGGGTGTGACGCAAGACCCGCGTACACGCGACATGTGTGACAGGGGGGTGGTTTTTGTGACACGAGTGATGCATGGGCGAACGAGCGAAGAGGCGTACGCAGGGTGGCCGTGGGCATCAAGTGCCTTCTGAGCACAGGACACGGATGAACGCGCGCAGCGGAGCCGTCGGCGGGCCGGGCCCTCGTCCCCCGGGGCTCTCCCGCCGTGTTCGCGCGGGAGCTGCCCTCGCCGGGCCCGGCCCACCGGCTCCCCGCATCCCCCCTGGTGCGTGGCCGGAAGGATCAGCGTGCCGTCAGCGCGTCCCGTGGGTCTTGGAAAAAATCGCATTCGGGTCGATCACGTTCCGACGGAGCGCCGTTCCCCCGGAGCGGTCCGGGCCCGGTCGGGAGGGGGCCGCGCGTCGGCCGGGAAGAGCGGTGTCCCCGTCGGCCGGGAGGAGCAGGCTGGTGGCCTCGCCCGCCATCCGGTCCGCACCGGGAGGGCCGGGCGGGGCCACGGGGGGAGCCACTCGCGCCGCGGTGAACTCACCCGGTGTGCAGCCGGTCATCGTCCTGAACTCCCCGCTGAGATGCGCCTGGTCGTAGAACCCGCAGGTCGCCGCGGTCTCCGCCTGCGAACGCCCCGCCGCGAGCAGCCGCCGTGCCCGTTGCAGGCGCAGCACCCGGGCGGCGGCCTTCGGCCCGAGCCCGATCTGTTCCCGGAACCGGTTCTCCAACTGCCGTACGCTCCAGCCGACCTCGTCGGCGAGCCGGGGCACGGGCACCGCGCCCCAGGTCCGCTGGAGCCGGTCCCAGGCCCGTACGACCCGCGCCGAGCTCGGCGGCCCCGCCGCGGCCCACCGTGCGAACACGTCGTCGAGCAGCCGGAACCGCTCCGCCCAGCCGGGCAGCGCGGCCAGCGCGGCGGACAGTTCACCGACGCTGTCCCAGCGGTCCCGGCCCGGCCCCGCGCCCGGCGGACGCGGCAGTTCGTCGGGGTCCACCGTCCGGTCGGCGAGCTCGTACTGGGGTGTGCCGAACAGTGTGAACGCAGCCCACGGCGCGAGCATGACCTCGATGCCCGCCAGCCGTCCGCCGTGCTCGCCGACGGCCGAAGTGGTGGTCGGCCCGGAGAACACCGACACCAGTGTGGCGGGGGGCCGGCCCGCCCGGGAGACGCGCAGGGGCTGGTCGAAGCCGAGGAGCAGGGTCGCCGCGCCGATCGGCGCCTCCAGCCTGCGCCGGGGACCGTCGAGGGCGAGCCGGATGCCGCGGTAGCTGAGCACGCCCGGCCGCAGCCGCGGATGGGGCGACGCGAGCGCGGTCTCCCAGGTGCCGCCGGGTCCGCACCCGGCCCGCGAGACGATTCCCTTCGTCATCCACCCCTCCCGCCGTCCGTCCGCACCGGGGAACACCCATCGTGCAACGCGGCCCCGCCGGCCGGAAGGCCCGTCTCGCTCTCGACGGGGCGACCGGGTTCGCCGGGCCCCGCGGGACCCGTCCGGCTCCGCTCTCCCGGCGGGGGCAACCGCGTCGCCGCGCCCCGCGGGACCCGTCCGGCTCCGCTCTCCCGACGGAGGCAACCGCGTCGCCGCGCCCCGCGGGGCCGGTCAGGCTCCGCGCTCCCGCCAGGGCGACCGCGCAGCTGCATCCCACGGCGCCCGTCGACAGGGCGACCGCGCCGCTACGCCCCGCACGACCTCAGGAACGCCCGGGTCCGCCGGGCGATCGGCAGCGGCTTGTCGGGCGGGCACGGGTACATGTCCTGTTCCACGATGGCGAAGAGTTCGACGCCGAGCCGCTGCGCGGCGGCGAGCACGGGCTCCAGCGCCGGTACACCGGACGGCGGTTCGCACATCACGCCGCGGGCCACGGCGGGCCCGAACGGCACCTCGCCGGCCCGCACCTCGGCCAGGACCAGCGGGTCCACCTGCTTGAGGTGGAGGTAGCCGATGCGCTCGCCGTACGTCTCGATGAGCTTGACGCTGTCCCCGCCGCAGTAGGCGTAGTGACCGGTGTCGAGGCACAGGGACACGAGGGAGGAGTCGGTCGAGTCGAGGAAACGCGTGACGTTCTCCTCGCTGTCGATGTGTGTGTCGGCGTGCGGGTGGACGACGATCCGCAACCCGAAGCGCTCCCGCACCTCGTGGGCGAGCCGCTCCGTCTGCGCGGTCAGGTTGCGCCACTGCGTGGGGGTCAGCGTGCTGTCCTCCAGCACCGCGCCGGTCTTGTCGTCGCGCCAGAACGCGGGAATGACGACGAGGTGCTCGGCGCCCATCGCCCGGGTCAGTGCGGCGATGTCCGCGACGTGCGCCCAGGTGGACTCCCACACCTCGGGCCCCTTGTGCAGGGCGGTGAAGACGGTGCCGGCCGAGACGGTGAGTCCGCGTCGCGCCGTCTCCTCCTTCAGGACGCCGGGATCGGTGGGCAGATAGCCGTACGGGCCGAGTTCGATCCACTCGTACCCGGACTCGGAGACCTCGTCCAGGAATTGCCGCCAGGGGATCTGCCGGGGGTCGTCGGGGAACCAGACGCCCCAGGAGTCGGGAGCCGAACCGATCCGGATGCGGGACAGTGAGGACGAAGGCGGCGACTGCGGCGACGGGTGAGGCGATGACTGCGGCGGCAACGACGTCATGGGCGTCAGCTTCGGGCGGCCCCGGAAAGCTGTCAAGCCATCGTCCGAATGTCTGGACAAAACGTTGACAGGGTTCCCCGCGCGGGACTAGACCTGGGTTCAGCCGTAGCGAAGGGAAGGCGATGGCGTACGACCTGATCACCATGGGGCGGATCGGTGTGGACCTCTACCCGTTGCAGACGGGGGTCACGCTGGCCCGGGTGACGTCCTTCGGGAAGTTCCTCGGCGGCTCGGCGACGAACGTGGCGGTGGCCGCCGCCCGGCTCGGACGGCGTACGGCGGTGATCACACGGACGGGTGAGGACCCGTTCGGCGCATACCTCCACGAGGCGCTGCGCGGTTTCGGGGTCGACGACCGCTGGGTCACGGCGGTGCCCGGACTGCCCACCCCCGTCACCTTCTGCGAGGTCTTCCCGCCCGACGACTTCCCGCTCTACTTCTACCGGCAGCCCAAGGCCCCGGACCTGGAGATCCACGCACGGGACCTCGATCTGGAGGCCATCCGCGCGGCCCGTCTGTTCTGGGTGACCGGCACGGGCCTGAGCGAGGAGCCCAGCCGCACCGCGACCCTCGCGGCCCTGGCCCACCGAGCCCGGTCCGCCGCGACGGTCTTCGACCTGGACTGGCGGCCCATGTTCTGGAAGGACCCCGGGACGGCCCGCCCGTTCTACGCCGAGGCCCTGCGCCACACCACCGTCGCGGTCGGCAACCTCGACGAGGTCGAGATCGCGACCGGCGAGCGCGAACCGGACGCCGCCGCCCGTGCCCTGCTGGACGCGGGCGTCGAACTCGCGGTGGTGAAGCAGGGACCCAAGGGCGTCCTCGCCGTCCACCGCGACGGCTCCCGCGCCGAGGTCCCGCCGCTCCCGGTCGACGTCCTCAACGGCCTCGGCGCCGGCGACGCGTTCGGCGGTTCCCTGTGCCACGGACTGCTCGCCGGCTGGGACCTGGAGCGCGTCATGCGGCACGCCAACGCCGCCGGAGCCATCGTCGCGTCCCGCCTGGAGTGCTCCTCCGCGATGCCGACGCCCGAGGAGATCGAGGACGCGATCACGGCGGGAGAGGTGCGATGAGAGCGGGCCACGTCGGGGGCGCCCGGCACGAGCAGGGCGGCGACGCCGCCGGCCCCGCCGGTGCGGCCACCGGTGCCCGCGCCGGCCACGGCGAACTCCGCCCGCCGTACCGCACGGTCGACCTCGCCGGCCTGGTCCGCACCCGCGCCCGGCACCCCGAGGCGATCGCCGAGGCCGCCGCCCGCCGGGTGCGCCGTCCCCTGGTGGGCGACTCCGGGCGTCTGATGATCGTCGCGGCGGACCACCCGGCCCGGGGCGCGCTGGCCGTCGGCGACCGCAGGCTCGCCATGGCCGGCCGCGCCGACCTCCTGGAGCGGCTCTGCCTCGCCCTGTCCCGTCCCGGTGTCGACGGCGTGCTCGCCACCGCCGACATCCTCGACGACCTGCTGCTGCTCGGCGCGCTCGACGACAAGGTCGTCCTCGGTTCGATGAACCGGGGCGGACTCGCGGGCGCCTCCTTCGAGTTGGACGACCGGTTCACCGGCCACCGGCCACGGGACATCGAGCGGCTCGGTTTCGACGCGGGCAAGCTGCTGCTGCGTATCGACTACGACGATCCGGGCTCCCTGCGCACGCTGGAGTCCACCGCCCGGGTGATCGACGAGATGGCCGAGCGGCGGCTGCCGGTCTTCGTCGAGCCGTTCCTGTGCCACCGCCGCGACGACGGCACGCTGCGCAACGACCTGAGCGCCGAGGCCGTCATCAAGTCCATCGCCATCGCCAGCGGTCTGGGCGGCACTTCGGCGTACACGTGGCTGAAGGTTCCCGTCACGGACAACCCCGACGACATGGCCCGTGTCATGGAGACCTCCACCCTGCCCGCGGTCCTGCTCGGCGGCGATGTCGCGGAGGACCAGGAGGGCGCGTACGAGAAGTGGCGCGGCGCGCTCCAACTGCCCACCGTGCGGGGCCTGGTGGTGGGCCGCTCCTTGCTCTACCCGGCGGACGGCGATGTCGCCGCGGCCGTGGACACCGCCGTAGGACTGCTGTGAGGGCCGCATGAGCAAAGAGCTGTACGTCCCCCGAGGCGCCACCGCCGACGCGCACTACGCGCTCGACATCGACCCCGAGCGGGCCGGCTGGACCCATGCGAGCCTGCGGGTCGTCGAACTGCCGCCCGACGGCACCCACACCTTCACCACCGGTGACAGCGAGTGGATCGTGCTCCCGCTCGCCGGCGGCTGCACGGTCCGCGTCAAGGACGGCATCGAGGAAGCAGAGTTCCCCCTCCTGGGCAGGGAAGGCGTGTTCGCCGGAGTCTCCGACTTCGCGTACGTGCCCCGCGACGCCCGGGTCCAGATCGCCTCCGGTGCGGGAGGCCGCTTCGCCCTGGCAGGAGCGAAGTGCGAGCGCCGACTCCCCGCCCGCTACGGCCCCGCGCCGGAGGTTCCCGTCGAAGCCCGCGGCAGCGGCAACTGCGCCCGCCAGGTGCGCAATTTCGCCTCCGCGGACGCCTTCGACTGCGACCGGCTCATCGCCGTCGAGGTCATCACCCCGGGCGGCAACTGGTCCTCGTACCCGCCGCACAAGCACGACGAGTACCGGCCGGGCGAGGAGAGCGAACTGGAGGAGATCTACTACTTCGAGATCGACGGCCCGAACGGTTTCGGCTATCAGCGCGTATTCCCTTCGCGCGAGGGTGGCTCCGACGTCCTCGCCGAGGTCCGCACCGGCGATGCCGTCCTCGTCCCCGACGGATGGCACGGCCCGTCCGTCGCCCAGCCCGGCCACACGATGTACTACCTGAACGTCATGGCCGGACCGGGCAAGGACAGGGAGTGGCGGATCTGCTTCCACCCGGGACACCTAGAGACCACAGAGGGATACCGATGACCTCAACGACGAGGCTGACGGTCGCACAGGCGCTGGTGCGCTTCCTGGCAGCCCAGTACACGGAACGGGACGGCGACCGGCAGCGGCTGATCGGCGCCACCTGGGGCATCTTCGGCCACGGCAACGTCGCCGGGATCGGCCAGGCACTCGTCGAGTACGGCGACGTCATGCCCTACCACCAGGGCCGCAACGAGCAGGCCATGGTGCACGCGGCGGTCGGTTACGCCCGCCAGTCCGGCCGGCTGTCCACGCACGCCGTCACCACCTCCATCGGCCCCGGCGCCACGAACCTCGTCACCGGCGCGGCCCTCGCCACCGTCAACCACCTCCCGGTGCTGCTGCTGCCCGGCGACGTCTTCGCGACCCGCCCCGCCGACCCGGTCCTCCAGCAGCTCGAAGTCCCCTACGCGGGCGACGTGTCGGTCAACGACTGCCTGCGCCCGGTGTCCCGGTACTTCGACCGGATCACCCGCCCCGAGGCGCTGATCCCGGCCGCCCTCCAGGCGATGCGTGTGCTCACCGACCCCGTCGAGACCGGCGCCGTCACCCTGGCGCTGCCGCAGGACGTGCAGGCGGAGGCGTACGACTGGCCGGAGGAGTTCTTCGCCGAGCGGACCTGGGCGGTGCGCCGCCCGGCGGTCGACCAGGCCGAGCTGGCCGCCGCCGTGCGGGCGATCCGTGAGGCCCGGCGTCCGCTGATCGTCGCGGGCGGCGGCGTCCACCACAGCCGTGCCGAGGGGGCGCTCGCCGAGCTGGCCTCCGCCACCCGCATCCCGGTGGCCTCCACCCAGGCGGGCAAGGGCTCGCTGCGCTGGGACCACCCGCAGGACGTCGGCGGCATCGGCCACACCGGCACCGCGACCGCCGACGAGCTGGCCCGCACCGCCGACCTGGTGATCGGCGTCGGCACCCGCTACACCGACTTCACCACCGCCTCCGGCACCCTCTTCGGCGGCTCGGGCGTGCGTTTCCTGAACCTCAACATCGCGCCGTACGACGGCCACAAACTCGGCGGCCTCCCGCTGGTCGCCGACGCCAGGGCGGGACTGGAGGAGCTGACCGAGGCGCTGCTGCTGCACGACCACCGCGCCGAGCCGGCCTACGTCACCGAGTACACGGACGACAAGGAGCGCTGGGAGTACCGGGTCGACGCGGCCTACGAGACCGAGGACGACGACATACGCCCGACCCAGCCGCAGGTCCTCGGCATGCTCGACGAGCTGGTCACCGAGGACGACATCCTGATCAACGCGGCCGGCTCGCTCCCCGGGGACCTGCACAAGCTGTGGCGCACCCGGTCCCGGGACCAGTACCACGTCGAGTACGGATACTCGTGCATGGGCTACGAGATCCCGGCCGCGATCGGTGTGCGGATGGCGGCCCCGGACCGCCCGGTGTGGGCGCTGGTCGGCGACGGCACGTATCTGATGATGCCGACGGAGATCGTCACCGCCGTGCAGGAGGGCGTCGCGATCAAGGTGCTGATCCTGCAGAACCACGGGTACGCCTCGATCGGCGGTCTCTCCGAGGCCGTGGGCGGCGAGCGGTACGGCACGGCGTACCGCTTCCGGGCCGAGGACCACACGTACACGGGCGCTCCGCTGCCCGTCGACCTCGCGGCCAACGCGGCCAGCCTGGGGATGCGCGTCCTACGCGCGAAGACCGTGCGTGACCTGCGGGCCGCCCTGGCCGAGGCGCGCGCGGCGGACACTCCCACATGTGTCTACGTCGAGACCGAAACGGCAGACACAGTGTCGGGCGCGCCCCCGGCGCAAGCCTGGTGGGATGTACCTGTGGCCGAGACCGCGACCCGATCGTCGGCGGTCAAGGCGCGCGAGGAGTACGACCGGCACGTCGCCGCCCGACGCCGCCATCTGTGAAGGAGTTTTTGGCCATGACGAAGACCGTCAACCACTGGATCGGTGGCAAGACCGTCGAAGGTGCGTCGGGTACGTACGGGCCGGTCACCGACCCGGCGACCGGCGCCGTGACCACGCAGGTCGCCTTCGCGACCGTCGACGAGGTGGACGCCGCGGTCGCCGCCGCGAAGGACGCGTACGCGACCTGGGGCCAGTCCTCGCTGGCCAGGCGGAGCACGATCCTGTTCAAGTTCCGGGCGCTGCTCGACGCCCACCGCGACGAGATCGCCGAGCTGATCACCGCCGAGCACGGCAAGGTGCACTCGGACGCGCTCGGCGAGGTCGCCCGCGGCCTGGAGATCGTCGACCTGGCGTGCGGGATCACCGTGCAGCTGAAGGGCGAGCTGTCGACCGAGGTGGCTTCCCGGGTCGACGTGTCGTCGATCCGCCAGCCGCTCGGCGTCGTCGCGGGCATCACGCCGTTCAACTTCCCGGCCATGGTGCCCATGTGGATGTTCCCGATCGCCATCGCGTGCGGCAACACCTTCGTGCTCAAGCCGTCCGAGAAGGACCCGTCGGCGTCGATGAAGGTCGCCGAGCTGCTGGCCGAGGCCGGTCTGCCGGACGGCGTCTTCAACGTCGTGCACGGCGACAAGGTGGCCGTCGACCGCCTGCTGGAGCACCCGGACGTCGCCGCCGTCTCCTTCGTGGGCTCGACCCCGATCGCCCGCTACATCCACACCACGGCCTCGGCGAACGGCAAGCGCGTCCAGGCCCTGGGCGGTGCCAAGAACCACATGCTGGTCCTCCCGGACGCGGACCTGGACGCCGCGGCGGACGCCGCCGTGTCGGCCGCCTACGGCTCGGCCGGTGAGCGCTGCATGGCCATCTCGGCCGTGGTGGCCGTCGGCTCGGTCGGCGACGAGCTCGTCGCGAAGATCCGCGAGCGCGCCGAGAAGATCAAGATCGGTCCGGGCAACGACCCGACCTCCGAGATGGGCCCGCTGATCACGGCCGCGCACCGCGACAAGGTCGCGTCGTACGTGGCCGGCGCGGCGGCCCAGGGCTCCGAGGTCGTCCTGGACGGCACCGGCTACACCGTCGAGGGCTACGAGGACGGCCACTGGATCGGCCTCTCGCTGCTCGACAAGGTGCCCACGTCGGCGGACGCGTACAAGGACGAGATCTTCGGCCCCGTCCTGTGCGTGCTGCGCGTCGACACCTACGAGGAGGGTGTCGCCCTCATCAACGCGTCGCCGTTCGGCAACGGCACCGCGATCTTCACCCGGGACGGCGGCGCCGCCCGCCGCTTCCAGCTGGAGATCGAGGCGGGCATGGTCGGCGTGAACGTGCCGATCCCGGTGCCCGTGGGCTACCACTCCTTCGGTGGCTGGAAGGACTCCCTCTTCGGGGACCACCACATCTACGGCAACGACGGCACGCACTTCTACACCCGCGGCAAGGTCGTCACCACCCGCTGGCCGGACCCGTCCGAGGCGCCGGCCGGCGTCGACCTGGGCTTCCCGCGCAACCACTGAGACAGCCCCTCCGTGCCCCGGAACCGCGAGCCGGTTCCGGGGCACCGGTGCGTCCGGCGCCGTTCGTCCCGCGAGCCTGTCCGTGTTCCTTCCGGCCGGCCGGCTCCCCCTTCTTCTTGTGCGGCCGCTTCTTCATGCGCGGCCGCAGTTCCTCCGCGGGAGCCGGGGGCCTACCGCTCGGTAGTCGTCCCGACCGCCGAGAAATCCAGGTGAATTTACGCGGCGGCGCTGCGGTTCCCGTGTGCGGGTGATGAAACGGGTGGCGTAAGTATTTCGCTCACTAAGCCTTTGAAAGCAAGGTCACAGTCCGCTGAGTCTTGATGATTGCCATATAGAGGCGCACTTACCTAGGAAAGCGATGTGACATGGGTCGCTCCGCTAGTGCGGATTCCGAAGGTAAACGGCCATTGACGCAACGGTTTCCGTCAAGGTTCCATCAACGTCGGGAGCGGACGAAATGACGTACGACGCGAGCCGCCGGAGGCGATATCGCTCCCGCCCGAATCACCTGACGCACGAGTCGATCGGAACCGCTTCATGACCGACACGCTCCGCCCTGTCGAGACCGCAGTCCTGGACGCCGCCCCCTCGGCGCCGGACAGCCCTCGAAAGCTCAAGCGCTCCATCGGCGTCGTCGGCGGCACCCTGCTGACGCTCTCCTGCGTGACACCCGCCTCCACGCTCTTCGTGGTCGTGCCCGACCTGTTCGGCTCGCTCGGCACCGCCACCGCCCTCACGATCGCCATCGGCTCCCTCCTCTGCATAGCCGTGGCGTTCTGCTACTCGGAGCTGGGCACCCTCATCCCCAGCGCCGGCGGCGAGTACGCGATGGTCTCGACGATGGCCGGACGCCTCGCGGGCTGGCTGGTCTTCGTGCTCTCCCTGCTGGTCGTCATGATCGTGCCGCCGGTGATCGCGATGGGCACGGCCGACTACCTCGCGCCGATCGTGCACCTCGACCCCGCCATGACCGGCGCCGGCGTGATGCTCCTCGCCACCCTCGCGGGCCTGCTCGACCTGCGGGCCAACGCCTGGATCACCGGCATCTTCCTGGTTCTCGAAGTCATCGCGGCGGCCGTCGTGGCGGTCCTCGGCTTCGCCCACAGCGAGCGCGGCCCGGGCAGCCTGGTCTCGATGCAGGTCGCGGGCTCCGGAGGCCACACGGACACCGTCACGGCCATGCTGGTCGTCTCCGGACTCGCCATCGCCCTCTTCGTCACCCAGGGCTTCTCCACCGCCGTCTACCTCTCCGAGGAGCTGGAGAACCCGCGCCGCAACGTCGCCCGCACGGTCCTGGCCACCCTCGCCATCTCCACCGTGATCATCCTGGTCCCGGTCGTCGCCATCACCATGGGCGCCTCGGACCTCTCCGCCCTCACCGGCGGCGACATCAGCAGCATGGTCACCGCGTGGTCGAACTCCGCCGTCGGCACCTTCGTCAGCCTGTGCGTCGCCCTCGCGATCATCAACGCGGGCATCGTCATGGTCATCCAGAACTCGCGGGTCCTGTTCGCCTCGGCCCGTGACAAGGCCTGGCCCGAGCCCGTCAACAAGGGCCTGTCACGCCTCGGCCGCTTCGGTTCCCCCTGGGTCGCCACGCTCCTCGTGGGCGTCCCCGGAGCGCTCCTGTGCTTCGTCAACCTGGACACGCTCTACGGCGTGACCGGCGTCTCCGTGACGGCCATGTACCTGCTCGTCGCCGTCGCCGCCCTGCTCGCCCGCCGCGGACAGCACCGCCACACGCAGGCCTGGCGGATGCCGCTGTGGCCCGCGATGCCCGTCCTGCTCATCGCGGTCCTCGCCTACATCCTCAGCCAGCAGGAGACCTCCTACCTGCTGTGGACCGGCGGCATCACGGCCGTCGCCACCCTGTACTGGGCCTTCTACCTGCGGCCGCGCCGCGAGACCCGCTGGCTGGTGTCCATCCCGGAGGACGCGCAGGCCTAGGGGGGCTTCGTTCGGATCAGCCCGGGTCGAACGAAACCCCCTAGGCGAAGTCCCAGGTCACCACCGTGCACGACCCGTCGTCCTTGCCACCCGCGCTGCGGTAGGTGGCAAGGGCGACGTCGTTCCCGGTGTCGACGCCGACCCACATGCCGTAGCAGCCGCGCTCCCGGGCCAGCGCGGCGAGTGCCCGCACCAGCGCGCTCCCGGTGCCGCGCCGCCGGAACGGTCCGGCGACCGCCAGCTCGTACAGGAACATCTCGGTGCCCTTGTCGGGGTGGACCGTCTCCACACCGCTGACGAACCCGACGGGACCGCCGTCCTCGTACGCCAGGAACAGGTGGTGGCCCTGGGTCTCCAGGAAACGCCGGGCCCATTCGGGACGCACGGGGTGGTCGAAGAGGTACTCGGCGGGGGTCAGTTCCCCGACCGTGGTGGCGCGGCGCATCTCCATGGGCCGTTCGTACCACGGACGCGGTACGCCGGTACCCGCCCGTACTCCTGTGGGAGGGGCCGGGGTTCAGCCCGGTGGCTGCATCCGTCGCCGGTCCCCGCCCGTACCGTTGGAGCATGGATCTTCGACTGCCCCGACCGCGCGGGCCGCGCCGGGGCCCGCTCCCCGGTCGGACGTGGCCGGGCACCCGGGGGAGGTTCGCCGCCGCGGCCGCCGCCCTCGCCGTGCTCGCCGGCGCCGGCACCTGGACGGCCGTCGCCTCGGACGACGCGCCTCCCGTGCACCGCGCCGACCGCGTCATGGCTATGAGCGGCGGTGTGCGCGTCGACACCTCGTACTTCACCGCGGGCCCGCCCTCGCACCGCCGCCCCGCCGTGCTCCTCGCGCACGGCTTCGGCGGCAGCAAGGCCGACGTCCGGGACGAGGCGGAGCGGCTGGCCCGCGACGGATACGCGGTGCTGACCTGGTCGGCACGCGGCTTCGGCCGCTCCACCGGCACGATCGGGCTGAACGACCCCGACGCCGAGGTCGCCGACGTGTCCCGGCTGATCGACTGGCTCGCGCGGCGGCCCGAGGTCCGGCTCGACGCGGACGGCGACCCGCGCGTCGGCGTCACCGGCGCCTCGTACGGCGGCGCGGTCTCGCTGCTCGCCGCCGCGTACGACCGGCGGGTCGACGCGATCGCCCCGGCCGTCACGTACTGGAACCTGGCCGACGCCCTCTTCCCGAACGGCGTGTTCAAGAAGCTCTGGGCCGGTGTCTTCGTCAACACCGGTGGCGGCTGCGACCGCTTCCAGCCCCGGCTGTGCGCCATGTACAACCGCGTCGCCGAGTCCGGCAAGCCCGACGAGGCCGCCACCCGGATGCTCCAGGAGCGCAGCCCCTCCGCCGTCGGCGACCGCATCAAGGTGCCCACGCTCGTCGTCCAGGGCCAGTCCGACTC
This sequence comes from Streptomyces krungchingensis, assembly GCF_054729265.1. Taxonomy (NCBI): domain Bacteria; kingdom Bacillati; phylum Actinomycetota; class Actinomycetes; order Kitasatosporales; family Streptomycetaceae; genus Streptomyces; species Streptomyces krungchingensis. The sequence goes on along the minus strand of NZ_JBPUKY010000001.1, from coordinate 4,274,260 downwards.
GCTGTTCCCGCTCGGCCAGGCCGACGCGACGGCCCGCGCGATCCGGGCGAACGGAGCACCCGTGGACGTCGACTGGATCTCCGGCGGCCACGACGGCGGCGACATGGAGACCGGCCGCGTCGAGTCCCGGGTCGCCGCCTGGTTCGACCGCTACCTGAAGGACGACGAGGGCGCCGACACCGGCCCCGCCTTCCGCGTCACCCGCACCGGCGGCATCGACTCCACCGACGGGGCCGCACAGCTGCGCGGCGCGAGCGCGAACACGTATCCCGGCCTGACCGACGGACGGCGCACCGTCCCGCTGAGCGGCCGCGAGCAGCGCTTCGACAACCCCGCCGGCGGCGGCCCGCCCGCCATCTCGGCGCTGCCGGGCCTCGGCGGCTCGGGCGGCCTCGCCCAGCTGTCCTCCCTCGGCGTCGGGGTCTCCCTCGACTTCCCCGACCAGTACGCGCACTTCGATTCCCCGGTGCTCCGCGACGACCTGCGGATCACCGGCACCCCCACGGCGACGGTGCACGTCACGTCGAGCGCCGACGACGCGGTCCTGTTCGCGAAGGTCTACGACGTCGGGCCGGGCGGCCGGCAGCAGGTGCTGCCCTCCCAGCTCGTCACACCGCTGCGCGTCGAGGGCGCCAGGACCGGCAAGGACGTCACGGTCACCCTGCCCGCCGTCGACCACGAAGTGCAGAAGGGCCACCGGCTGCGCCTCGTCCTCGCCTCGACCGACCTCGGCTACGCCTCACCGTCCGCCCCGGCCACGTACACCGTGTCCCTGAAGGGCGACCTCACGGTCCCCACGGCGCCCGGCGTGGAGACCGCCGCCGCGCCGCTGCCCTCCTGGGTGTGGTGGCTGCCGCTCGCCGGAGCGCTGGCCGCGCTCGCCCTGCTGCTCACCGCCCGCCGCCGCACGGCGCCGGCCGCACCCGACCCGGACCTCGCCGAAGTCCCGCTCCAGATCACCGGCCTGAGCAAGCGGTACGCCGGGTCCGCCGACCGGTACGCGGTACGGGACCTGTCGTTCCGCGTGGAGAAGGGCCAGGTCCTCGGCCTGCTCGGACCGAACGGCGCGGGCAAGACGACCACCCTGCGTATGCTCATGGGCCTCATCGGGCCGGACGACGGCGAGATCCGCGTCTTCGGGCACGCGATCCGGCCGGGCGCGCCGGTCCTCTCCCGGGTCGGGGCGTTCGTCGAGGGCGCGGGCTTCCTCCCGCACCTGTCCGGCCGCGAGAACCTGGAGCTGTACTGGCGGGCGACGGGCCGCCCGCCCGAGGACGCCCACCTGGAGGAGGCCCTGGAGATCGCGGGCCTCGGCGACGCGCTGGCCCGCGCCGTCCGCACCTACTCCCAGGGCATGCGTCAGCGCCTCGCCATCGCCCAGGCGATGCTCGGCCTGCCCGATCTCCTCATCCTCGACGAACCGACCAACGGACTGGACCCGCCGCAGATCCGCGAGATGCGCGAGGTCATGATCCGCTACGCCGCCGCGGGCCGCACGGTCATCGTCTCCAGCCACCTCCTCGCCGAGGTCGAGCAGTCCTGCACGCACCTCGTGGTCATGGACCGCGGCCGACTGGTCCAGGCCGGCCCGGTGAGCGAGATCGTCGGCTCCGGCGACACCCTGCTCGTCGGCACCGGTTCGCCCGTGGACGAGCCCGTCGTCGAGAAGGTCGGCGCGTTGCCCGGCGTGGCGTCGGCCGTCGCCACCGAAGGCGGACTGCTGGTCCGGCTCGCCCCCGGGGGCAGCGCCGAGCGCCTGGTCGTCGAACTCGTACGGCTCGAAGTGCCGGTGGCGTCGATGGGCCCGCACCGCCGTCTGGAAGACGCGTTCCTCACCCTGATCGGAGGCTCCGCATGAGCACGCTCGTCGAGCGCGGCGAGACGGCCGACGGGTACCGCGCCCGGCGCACCCTGCCGCTGCGCGTCGAACTGATCCGGCAGCTGAAGCGGCGCCGCACCCTCGTGATGGGGGCGATCCTCGCGGCGCTGCCCTTCGTCCTGGTCGTGGCGTTCGCGATCGGCGGCGACCCGGGCTCGCGCAACGGCCAGGTCACCCTCATGGACACGGCCACCGCGTCCGGCGCCAACTTCGCCGCGGTGAACCTGTTCGTGTCCGCGGGCTTCCTCCTGGTGATCCCGGTCGCCCTGTTCTGCGGGGACACCATCGCCTCCGAGGCGAGCTGGTCGTCGCTGCGCTATCTGCTGGCCGCGCCCGTGCCCCGGGCCCGGCTGCTGTGGTCCAAACTCGTCGTCGCCCTCGGCCTCAGCCTCGCCGCGATGATCCTGCTGCCGGTCGTCGCGATCGCGGTGGGCACCGCCGCCTACGGCTGGGGACCGCTGGAGATCCCCACCGGAGGCGCGCTCCCCGCGGGCACCGCGACCCAGCGGCTCCTCGTGGTGATCGCGTACGTCTTCGTGTCCCAACTCGTCACCGCGGGCCTCGCGTTCTGGCTGTCCACCAAGACGGACGCCCCGCTCGGCGCGGTCGGCGGCGCGGTCGGCCTGACGATCGTGGGGAACGTCCTGGACGCCGTCACCGCCCTCGGCCACTGGCGCGACTTCCTTCCCGCGCACTGGCAGTTCGCGTGGGCCGACGCCGTCCAGCCGACCCCGGAGTGGAGCGGCATGATCCAGGGCACGGCGATTTCCATAACGTACGCGCTCGTGCTGTTCGCGCTGGCCTTCCGCGGTTTCCGGCGCAAGGACGTCGTGTCCTAGGTCTCCGGAGGATCACCCACCGGTCTCGAAGGCCCCCCGTCGTGGCCGCTTCGAGATCCATCCGCAACACCCCGGAGCGCACGTCCGGGCCCCCTCGGCCGTCACAGTCACAGACGTCGGCCCACACACGGCCGCTCACCGAGGGGGCAGCATGGGGACGCACCTGACACGGATACGCACACGGGACGCGGGAGGCCGCCGGCTGCGCGGCACCCTGCTCGCGCTGACGGCCGCGGGCGCCGTCCTGCTGACGGGATGCAGCGCGAGCGACGGCGGCAACTCGGCGGACCACGCCGACAAGTCCGGGGGGCGCACCCTCCCGCTGCCCGCCCCCGACCGGCCCACGGGCGACGCCCAGGGCGCGCAGGAGGGCGAACAGACCGGGGCGCCCGACCGGGAGATCGCACCGTCCCCCGACTACCTCTCCACCTTCGCCCTGGACGTCGACACCGCCTCCTACGGCTACGCCCGCCGCACCCTCGCGGGCGGCAGGGTCCCGGACCCGTCCACCGTCCGGCCCGAGGAATTCGTCAACAGCTTCCGCCAGGACTACCGGCGCCCCGACGGCAACGGCTTCACCGTCACCGTCGACGGCGCCCGCACCGACGACGAGCGCTGGTCACTCGTCCGCGTCGGGCTCGCCACCCGCGCCGCCGAGGACGAGCGGGAACGGCCGCCCGCCGCCCTCACCTTCGTCATCGACATCTCCGGTTCCATGGCCGAGCCCGGCCGCCTCGACCTGGCCAAGGACTCCCTCGACGTGATGACGGACCGGCTGCGCGACGACGACTCCGTCGCCCTGGTCACCTTCAGCGACAAGGCGGAGACCGTCCTGCCGATGACCCGGCTCGGCGACCGCCGGGGCCGTGTCCACGACGCGATCGGCAGCCTGGAGCCGACGGACTCGACCAACCTCGGCGCCGGCGTGGACAGGGGCTACGAGACGGCGGTCGAGGGACTGCGCGAGGGCGCCACCAACCGGGTCGTGCTCATCTCGGACGCCCTCGCCAACACCGGTGACACGGACGCCGACAGCATCCTGGAGCGCATCTCCGACGCCCGCCGCGAGCACGGCGTCACCCTGTTCGGCGTCGGGGTCGGCAGCGACTACGGCGACGCCCTCATGGAGCGCCTCGCCGACAAGGGCGACGGGCACACGGTGTACGTCTCGGACCGCGACGAAGCCCGTACCGTCTTCTGCGACCAGCTCCCGCGGAACATCGACCTGACGGCCCGCGACGCCAAGGCGCAGGTCGCCTTCGACCCGCAGACGGTCGAGCAGTTCCGGCTCATCGGCTACGACAACCGCGCGGTGGCCGACGAGGACTTCCGCGACGACCGGGTCGACGGCGGCGAGGTCGGCCCCGGCCACACGGTCACCGCGCTCTACGCCGTCCGCACCCGCCCCGGCGCCTCGGGCCACCTCGCCACCGCGAGCGTCCGCTGGCAGGACCCCGACACCCGCGCCCCGCACGAGGAGTCCGGACTGCTGGAGGCCGGTTCCCTCGACGGCGACCTGTGGACGGCCGACCGCTCCCTCCAAGTCGCCGCCGTGGCGGCCTACTTCGCCGACGGTCTGCGCGCGGGCGACGCCCTGCCCGGCGCGCTTCCGCTCGGTGAACTCGCCACCCGCGCCGACAGGCTCGCCGACGACTCCGAGGACCCGGCGGTACGCGGGCTGGCGACCGCTCTCGAGCAGGCGAACCGGCTGAAGGGCTGAGCGGAGGAGTCCCCTGGAGGGCTGAACGGGGCGCCCCCTGGAGGGCCGGACGGCGGGCGTCCGCCGCCGTCCGGCCGGCCCGGCCCGGTTCATCGACCGTGCGCAACCCATTGAATTTCCGTTACGCCTGAGTAAGTTGACTCCAGAGTAAGTACCCCGAGCAAGTCCCCCCGACCGGGAGCCGTCATGGGCGTACGCAAGGATCTGAAACGGGCGAGGCGGCGCGCCGACCTGGCGGACCGCAGCAGGGTGGAGCTCGTCCGGGACGAGAACGGCACGGTCCGCGAGGCGCGCGCCGCACGTCTCGCCCCGGCCCCCACCACCGGCAGCACCGCCGACCTGCCCTTCACCAACGCGGCCGAGGCCCCCCATGCGGTCGTCCTGCGCCGCGCGGAGCAGGGCGTGTGGCGGCCGGTGACCGCGGCCGCCTTCGCCCGCGAGGTCACCGATGCCGCCAAGGGCCTGATCGCGGCGGGCCTGGAGCCGGGCGGCCGCGTCGCGGTGATGTCCCGCACCCGCTACGAGTGGACGGTCCTCGACTTCGCCGTCTGGGCGGCCGGCGGACAGACCGTCCCCGTCTACGCGACCTCGTCGGCCGAGCAGGTGGAGTGGATCGTCCGGGACTCGGGCGCCCGGTTCGTCGTCGTCGAGACCGGCGAGAACGCGGACACCGTGGCCGGCGGCACGGCACGGCACCCCGAACCCCCGCGCGTGTGGCGGCTGGACGCGGACGCACTCGGTGAACTCGCCGCCCTGGGACGGGACATCGCCGACGAGGAGGTGGCCAAGCGGCGCGCCGCGCTGACCCCCGACACCGTCGCGACCGTCTGCTACACCTCCGGGACCACCGGACAGCCCAAGGGCTGCGTCCTCACCCACGCCAATCTGCACGCCGAGGCCGCCAACACGGTCGAGCTGCTGCACCCCGTCTTCAAGGAGGTCACCGGCCAGACGGCCTCGACCCTCCTCTTCCTGCCGCTCGCCCACATCCTGGGCCGCACCCTGCAGATCGCCTGCCTCATGGCGCGCATCGAACTGGGCCACTGCCCGAGCATCAAGCCGGACGAACTCCGGCCCGCGCTCCGGCAGTTCCGCCCGACCTTCCTCGTCGGCGTCCCGTACCTCTTCGAGAAGATCCACGACACCGGGCGGGCCACGGCCGAGAAGATCGGCCGGGGAGCCTCCTTCGACCGTGCCGACCGCATCGGCGTCCGTTTCGGCGAGGCCTACCTGAACAAGTTCCTGGGCGTGGGCAAGGGCCCCGGCCCCGGACTGTACGCCGCCTGGGCGCTGTACGACCTGCTCGTCTACCGCCGTATCCGCAAGGAACTGGGCGGCCGGGCCCGCTACGCCATCAGCGGCGGCTCCCCGCTCGACCGCAACCTCAACCTGTTCTTCTACGCGGCCGGAATCATCGTCTACGAGGGGTACGGCCTCACCGAGACGTCCGCGGCCGCCACCATCGTCCCGCCCCTGGAACCCCGCCCCGGGACCGTCGGCCTGCCGGTCCCGGGCACCGCCGTGCGCATCGCCGACGACGGCGAGGTCCTCATCAAGGGCGGCATCGTCTTCGGCTCCTACTGGAACAATCCGGCCGCCACCGACGCCGTCCTCACCGACGACTGGTTCGCCACCGGCGACCTCGGTGCCCTCGACGAGGACGGCTACCTCACCATCACCGGCCGCAAGAAGGACATCCTCGTCACCTCCGGCGGCAAGAACGTCTCGCCCGCCGTCCTGGAGGACCGGCTGCGCAGCCGTTCGCCCGTCGGCCAGTGCGTCGTCGTCGGCGACAACCGCCCGTACGTCGCGGCCCTGATCACCCTCGACGCCGAGTCCCTCGCCCACTGGCTCGCCGTGCGCGGACTGCCCGCGGACACCCCGCTGTCCGACGTCGTCGCGGACCCGCGGATGCGCGCCGACGTCCAGAAGGCCGTGGACTACGCCAACGCGGCGGTCTCCCGGGCCGAGTCGATCCGCCGCTTCGCCCTGGTGGCGGGCGAGTTCACCGAGGACAACGGTCTGCTCACCCCCTCGCTGAAGGTGAAGCGGCACGCGGTCACCACGGCGTACGCCGCGGACATCGAGGAGCTCTACCGGAGCTGAGCGGCCCCGTACCGGCACGGGGGAGCGGCCGGTCCCCGCACACGGGAACAGCGGGCCGCCCCGAGGGGCGACCCGCTGTCCGCGGTACCGGGAGGTCAGCTGTTGTTGGCGCCGTTGCCCGACAGGACCGGGATGTTGTCCAGGATGTGCGAGAGCGGCTCGTCGCCCTTGGCCTGGGTGGAGTTCTCGGTGCACTGCTGGTTCTGCGGGGCCGACAGGATCGGCACGTCCTGGACGGCGGTGACCGGGATCGCGCCGACGACGGAACCGACGTTGGCCTTGGCGGGCAGGCCCACACAGGGCTTGTTCAGCGAGCCCTGCACCAGCGAGAGCTGGGGGCTCAGGTCGCCGTTCGTGGCCTGGTTGCCATAGGCCTGCGTGGAGTCGGTGCCCTGGGTGGTGGTGACACCGTCGTCGTTCCCGATCGCCAGTGCCTGCGGCGCGGCGGCAGCCGAGACGCCGGCGAGAGAAGCGGCAATGGCCGCGGTCGCCCACAGCTTCTTCATGTTCGTTGCCCTTTCGGAGAGCGGACTCCGGTGCGGAGCCGCGCAATGATCAACTCTGGTGCGGGCCGTCCGGTTGCTGCGTGTGCCCCGAACGGCCCAGGGGGGTCTGAGGGATCCGAGTGCCGGTGCCGCTGTCGTCATGGAGCCGACAGCGGCAGCGGGCCGCCGGGACACCCGGCGGCCCGCTGTGCGCGGTGCCGGAAGGTCAGCTGCCGGAGGCGCCGTTGCCCGACAGGACCGGGATGTTGTCCAGGATGTGCGAGAGCGGCTCGTCGCCCTTGGCCTGGGTGGAGTTCTCGGTGCACTGCTGGTTCTGCGGGGCCGACAGGACCGGGACGTCCTGGACGGCGGTGATCGGGACGAGACCGACGACCGAGCCGACATTGCCCTTGACCGGCAGGCCGATGCAGGGCTTGTTCAGCGAGCCCTGGACGAGCGCCATCTGCGGGCTCATGGTGCCGTAGGTGGCCTGGTTGCCGTAGATCTGCGCGGAGTCGGTGCCCTGGGTGGTGGTGACACCGTCGTCGTTCCCGATCGCCAGCGCCTGCGGCGCGGCGGCAGCCGTGGCTCCGACGACGGAAGCGGCGACCGCGGCGGCGGCCATAACCTTCTTGATCACTTGCTGATCCCTTCTGGAGTAACCCCGTACACCGGAGCGCTCTGGACAACTGGAACCGGTCCACATGGTTGCTCCGGTTCACCCCAATGGCCCATACGGGTGGCGTCTTCGCCGAGTCCTCGGGCCAGAGGTTCCGTGAATTCCGCAACCCTGAACGCACCATCCGGGTGACGGGACGAAACCAATCCCGCCGGCGCCGGTTGATGTGGGAGCAGGAATACCTGTCTCTGCCAGGAAAGGACCGGAGTAATGCTCAAGAAGGCAATGGCCGCGGCGGCGGTCGCGGCTTCCGTCGTCGGTGTCTCGGCGACGGCCGCCCCGCAGGCGCTGGCGATCGGGAACGACGACGGCGTCACCACGACCCAGGGGACCGGTGCCGAGCAGTCCTACGGCAACGGCGTCACCCAGGGCGACATGAGCCCCCAGCTCTCCGTCGCCCAGGGCGACCTGAACAAGCTGTGCGTGGGCCTTCCCGCCAAGGCCAACGTGGGTTCGGTCGTGGGTGTCCTGGTGCCCGTCACCGCCGTCCAGGACGTGCCGGTGCTGTCGGCCGCGCAGAACCAGCAGTGTGCCGAGAACTCCACCCAGGCCAAGGGTGACGAGCCGCTCTCGCACATCCTGGACAACATCCCGGTGGCCTCCGGCAGCGGCGCCACCAACAGCTGACGGCTGTTCACGAGAGGCTCGGGCCGAGTGCCGCGTCATGCGGCAGGCCCGGGCCTTTCCGTGCTTTCCCGCCGTGGGCGGCGAGATATTCGGACCGGTCCGGAGAAGCGTTTCTTCCGATGTGAAGTTTTCGTGCGCATTCGGTGCGGGCGATTCGAGTGAATTAACAAGCGGACCGGGTTTCGCAGTTTCTTCGCCCCGTTGTCGCTCGTTCACAGCCCGTAGGTCATGGTGCGAGCCGTTCATGCTGTGCTCGCTCGGTTTCGGCCGTCAAACGGGCATGACCGCAGAGAAGGGAAAGTGCGTGAAGCTCAAGAAGAGCGCTGCAGTCGTCGCGGGCACGATCGCGGCCCTGGGCATGGCTGTCCCCGCCTTCGCCGACTCCGGTGCCCAGGGCGGCGCCGCCGAGTCCCCCGGTGTCCTGTCGGGCAACGTGGTCCAGGTCCCCGTGGACGTGCCCCTCAATGTGTGCGGCGACACGGTCGACGTCATCGGGCTGCTGAACCCGGCGCTGGGCAACGGCTGCGCCAACAACGACTGACGCGGCGACGGATCAGCCGCCTCGGCTGAGCCGCGGCCGGCCTCGGACTGCCTCTTCGCGTCCGGGGTCGGCCTTCCTCACTTCTACCAGCAGGAAGATCAACGAGATTGCGACAGACTCTGAGTAGGGGAATGGTCGTGGCCGCGGCCGCGACGAGCATCGTGTCCCTGTACGGGAACCCGGCCTTCGCCGACGCGGGCGCGGAAGGGGTCGCCGCGGACTCGCCCGGCATCGCCTCGGGCAACAACGTCCAGGTTCCGCTGAACGTACCGGTGAACGCCTGCGGCAACACCGTCGACGTGATCGCACTGCTCAACCCGGCCTTCGGCAACTCCTGTGCCAACGGCTCGGGTTCGGGCGGGACGAGCGGCACGACGGAGACGAGCGGGACGTCGGGTGTGCCGGGTGTGTCGCAGCACGACGACGACTCCGTCCACGGCCCGGACGACATCGGGCGCGTGACGCCCGGCACGTACAGCGGCTCCTCGGCGCACGGGGAGAGCACCGGATCGCCCGGCGTCCTGTCGGGCGGCCTGTTCCAGGTGCCGTTGGACGTGCCGGTGAACGCCTGCGGCAACACCGTGGACGTGGTCTCCGCGCTCAACCCGGCCTTCGGGAACGAGTGCGGCTACGGGGACACGCCTTCGACGACGCCTCCGACGACTCCGCCGAAGACGACGCCTCCGACGACCACGCCTCCGACGACCACGCCTCCGACGGCGCCGCCGCCGACGACCACGCCTCCGAGGACGGTGACCCCGCCGTCGACGCCGCCGGCCACGCCTCCGCCGACGTACACCCCGCCCACGCCGGCGTCCACGCCGCCGCCCGTCGAGGAGCAGACGCCTCCTCCTCCCGGCGGATCGCTGCCGAACACCGGCAGTGAGGGCACTCTCGCGGCGTCGGCCGCCAGCGCAGCCCTGCTGGCGGGCGGAATCCTCCTGTACCGGCGAGGCCGAGCAGCCTCCCGCCGTTAGCGCCCTGCTGCGGGTGCCGGACGACGCAGGAGCGCGTCCGGCACCCGAGCCGGTGCTCCACCCGGCGGCCACTCGGAGCAACGGGGCCGGCCATGTCCGCGGCGGGCGAGCCGGGCCGGGGCGCTCGACGCGTTCAGGGAACCCGACGCGATCGTCGCGGGGAACGGCGTGGACGGATTCCCGGCCATGGTCATCCGTGCGAGTGATCCTCACCCATGAAGACCGATGCCATGTTCGGCAAAAGGGGTACTTATATGACTGTATGTCAGTAATCGAAACGCATCACGCGGTTCCGAGCGCGCCGGGAGCGGACATGGCCCCACAGCAACTGCGGCCCCGAAGCGGGCGGTCGGCGTTCGTCGCGGCCGGCGTCGTGGCGGCGGTCGTCCTCGCGGCGGGTCCGGGACACGCCGCCGGCGCAGGAGCGGTCCAGGTCACCGACCCGGCAGTCCCGCCGCCCGCCCCGACGCCGTCGGCACCGGCGATCCCCGCCACGCCCAGCGCTCCCGCCGCACCGACCACCCCCGCGACGCAGCCGGGGACGGCGACACCGTCCGCCGAGCCGCCGCCGTCCACCGAGGGCCGCAACGCCTTCGGGGCGTACCTCGACTACGGACCCCCGGGCATCGCCCGTATCGCGAAGTTCGGCACGTGGCTGGGCGGCGCCGACGTGCGGGTCGGACACACGTATCTGCCGGGTGACCGCTGGAGCAACATCGAGGGCGCGCCCGACTTCCTCGACGACTGGGCCCGATGGCGGCGCGAGCGGGACGACAGGCTGTTCGTCCTCAACGTGCCGATGCTGGAGCGCAACGAGGAGAACATCTCCGACGCCGGGGTCCGGCTGCGGCTGCGCCAGGGAGCGGCCGGGCTGTTCGACGGTCACTTCCGGGCCCTCGCCGAACGTCTTGTCGAGCTGAAGGTGCCGGACACCGTCATCGTGCTCGGCTGGGAGATGAACGGCATCACGTACACCCACCGGTGCGGTCCCGACCCCGCGGCCTGGAAGGCGTACTGGAAGCGCATCGTCACCACCATGCGCGCGGTGCCGGGGCAGAAGTTCCGGTTCGAGTTCACCCCCAACCGCGGCCGGGACGCCATTCCCTGGACCCAGTGCTACCCGGGGGACGACACCGTCGACATCATCGGCATGGACGCGTACGACCAGCCGAACGGGCTGCCCTTCGAGGAGCAGGTGACGGAGCCGTACGGCCTCCAGCGGCACGTGGACTTCGCGAAGGCCCACGGAAAGCCCGTGGCCTACCCGGAATGGGGGCTCTACCGCAACGGCGACGACGTGTCGTACATGAAGGGCATGCTCGCGTGGTTCGACGAGCACAAGCCGGTGTACAACACGATCACGGACTACTGCCCGCACGGCGTCTGGCAGTGCGGGGAGAACCCGAAGGCGGCTGCGGTCTACCGTGCGGCGCTCCTCGGACGCACCGACCCGACACCCACGCCCACCCCGACGCCCACGCCTACACCGGAGCCGACGCCTACGCCCACACCGGAGCCGACGCCCACGCCCACACCGGAGCCGACGCCCACGCCGACGCCCACGCCGACTCCCACACCGGAGCCGACGCCGGTGCACCCGCCGGGCTGCACCCCCGTCGACCTGGGGGACTGGGTCGAGTACTGGATGGGCGGCAAGCTGTGCCTGCGCTTCGACTGGTGGTCGCGCAGCCGGTGAGACGGGGAAGGCGGCGGGCCGTTCACGGCCTGCCGCCCTCATGCTCCTGCCGGCCCCGCATCAGCTCTCTGCCCCGGTTGCGCGCGGCGACGTCGCAGACCACCGCCGACATCAGCGGCGCGGTGCGGTGCCGGGCGAGCAGCAGACGCTGGTTGACGACGGTCTCCGGGCGCCAGTGGTGCTTGTACGGTTCGTCGCCGCGCAGCAGGCTCAGCGATCCGCGCCCGCTCCCCTCGGTGTGCCGGGTGCAGGCGCTGAGCAGCATCACGGCCACGTCCGCCTTGCGTTCGCGCAGCCGGGGATCCGCGCCGTACAGATAGCCGCCCACGAGGCACCGGGACAGCAGGGTGAGGTCCACGGCCACCACCGAGTCGTCGAGCCGGAACTCGGTGACCACCGCGTCCCCGGAGCGCACCATCGGGACCATCGACCGGACCAGATGCTCGCAGAACCGCTCCTGGACGTGCTCGGCGGTCATCGGCCGGCCCTCCCACTGCAGCCGGTGCAGTTCGAGGAGGCGGTGCAGCGCCGCGCCCACCCCGTCGGGGCCCACGACGTGCTGCTCCACGCCCAGCGCGGTCAGCTTGCGCAGCTTGGCGCGGACGCGCTGGGCCTTCGAGGAGGGCAGCCGGCCCGCCAGTTCGTCCATCGACGTGGCGGGCAGCTCCAGGCACACCGAGTCCCGCACCCGTCGGCGCGGTCCGCGCCAGCGCTCGTAGATCCGCTCCGCCGCGCCGCCGGGGCGGACCTCGCGGAAGTCGATCAGGGCGCTGCGGGCGGCCTCGGACAGCCCCTCGGTGAGCGTGGCCGCCGCCCGGTCCGCGTACTCGTCGTCGAGCAGCACGTCCCCGTAGTCGGTGATCGACCCGCCGAGCGGTACGAGGGCGGGCAGCGGCCTGCGCTGCCTCATCAGGGGCGCGACGGCGCGGAGTTCACCCCCGTCACGGACCACCATCAGGCGCAGCCGTCCCGGCATGCCGTACGAGAGCCACCAGGAGTGCAGCCAGGCGTGGTTCTGGAACGGCGTGGCGGCCCCGCAGCGGCGGTACAGGCGTCCCCAGGCCGGCTCCAGCGCGGCGAACTCCCGCTCGTCGGTGACGAGTTCTGTTCTCGACGAGCCTCGTACCGCGGTCTGCAGGGTGCCGCTCACAGCTGGCCGTGCACTTCGACGGCGGGCGCCGGGCTCGGTACGGACGCCGGGCGGGCGGCCTCGGCGCCGCGCCGCGGACGGACGAGCAGCAGAAGGCCGCCGAGCAGCCCGCCCGCGCTGGCGCCGACCAGCCCCGTCACCGTCGGCGACGGCGAGGAGGCCTGGGCGGGACGCACCGCGCGGGAGAACGAGACCAGCTCGACGTGGGTGCTGCTCCGGTTGTCGTTCGCGTGCCGGGTCAGCGAGCGGGCGACGGCGTTGGCCATGTCGGCGGCGACGTCCGGGCGCCCGGAGGTGGCCGACACGGCGACCATCGGGGCGTCGGGCGAGGTCGCCGTCCGCACGTGCGACTGGAGCGTGCGCACCGGCACGCCCGCCCACACCTGGGCGTCCCCGAGCACCGCGAGCTGGGTGGCGACCCGGCCGTAGGCCTGGGCGAAGCCGAGCGCGGCCGCCGGGTCGCCCTTGTCGGTCGGCACGGCGATGACGTAGCTCGTGGCGGTGTACGTCGGAGGCTTCACCATGCCGTAGGCGCCGCCCAGCGCGCCGCCGAGCACCGTGCCGGCGGCGAGCAGCGACCAGGACGGCAGGGACCTCACGCGGGTGAGGGCCCGGCCCGTCGGACGATGGCCTCTGGTGTTGTCGGACATGAGGAACTCACTCCCAGTCAGGTGCACGAGACGGCGGCCGCGTACACGTCCATGAGCTGCGCGGCGCTGCGGGTGATGGAGTAGTGGTGCGCGGCGTCCGGCGCCGAGCGCGCGGCGGGGCCCCGCGCGCGGAGCCGGGTCAGCCCGCCGACGAAGGACGCCGTGTCGCCCTGGACCCGCACGGCCCCGCCGGTGGCGTCCGGCGGCAGGTCCTCGACGGCCGGGCAGGACACGTACAGCACGGGCAGTCCGGCCGCCAGCGCCTCCACGACGGCGAGGCCGAACGCCTCCTCCGCACTGGGCGAGGCGAGGACGTCCATGGCCGCCATCAGCGACGGCAGATCGGCTCCGGGGCAGTCGCCGGTGGTGCGCTCACCGGTGAACAGCACCCGGTCCGCCACCCCGGCCCGCTGCGCCGCCCGCCGCAGCATGCTCTCCCCGGCGCCGCCGCCCACCAGCAACAGCCAGTGGTCGTCCGGAAGTGAGGCGAGTGCGCGGATCAGCACGTCGAACCGCTTGCCCGCCGTGAGCCGGCCCACCCCGCCGACCACGTACGCGCCCTCCGGCAGGCCCAGCCGGCGACGGGTGAGGTCGCGCAGTTCCGGGTCGAACCGGAACCGGGCCACGTCGATGCCGTTCGGCACGATCTCGATGCGCGGCCCCGGCACGCCCCAGCGCCGCAGCCGGGCGGCGACGGTAGGGGAGACGGCGACGGTCGACCGGCCCAGCCGTTCGCTGGCCAGGTACAGCGCGCGTACGCCGGCACTGAGCCGACGCCCCTCCATCTGCGAGTCGCCGAGCGAGTGTTCGGTCGCGACGACCGCCTTGACCCCGGCGAGCCGCGCGGCGAGCCGCCCGTACACGCAGGCCCGGTACAGGTGCGTGTGCACGAGGTCGTAGTCGCCCGCGCGGATCACCCGCACCAGGCGGGGCAGCGCGGTCAGGTCGCGGTTGCCGGACATGCCGAGGTGGATGACGCGCACGCCGTCGTCGGCGAGCCCGTCCGCGACCGCGCCCGGGTTGGTGAGCGTCACCACGTCGCAGTCGACCGGCAGATGGCCGAGCAGCAGGCGCAGTTGCTGCTCGGCCCCGCCGACACCGAGACCGGTGATGATGTGCAGGGCCTTCACCGGAGCCCCGCGACCGGGCGCCGGCGCAGACGGTGCAGCTTGTACTTGAGCAGGAGGCGCACGGCGTTGTCGTTCTCGCCGATGTGGAGGCGCGGCAGGGCGTGCCGTCCGGTGAGCGGGCCGGGGTCGATCGCGCAGGCGTACCCGTATCCGGCGGCGCGGACCGCGTCGGCCACCCGCCCGTCGACGGTCCCGTACGGGTAGCAGAAGCCGTCGACGGGAGCGCCGGTCAACTCCGCGAGCACCGCCCTGCTTTCGGCGACCTCCGCGTGCAGCAGGGCGTCGTCCGCCCGGGTCAGGTCGACATGGGTGAGCCCGTGCGAACCGACCTCGATGCCCTCGGACGCGGCGGCCAGCCGGATGCCCTGCTTGTCCAGGAGCGGTTTGCGGGGGCCCAGCGGGTCCCACGCGTTGTCGCCGCCGAGCCGGCCCGGCAGCACGAACAGGGTCGCGCCGCAGTCGTGGCGCCGCAGCAGCGGCAGCGCGGTCTCGACGAAGTCGGCGTACCCGTCGTCGAATGTCAGGCCCACCAGGCCGTGCGCGGCGCCGCGCGCGTGGGCGGCCAGGAGGTCGGCCATGCTCACGCCGCGCAGACCGCGGCGGCGCAGCCAGCCCAGCTGCCGGTCGAGCCGGTCCGGCGAGACCGTGATGCGGTACGGGTCGTCCGAACAGTCGCCCACGGAGTGGTACATCGCGACCCAGGGCGGCGTCTCGGGGGAGTGCGTGCCGGTACGTCTGATGCTGTCAGCGGAAACGGACATGCGGGAGCCTTCGTGTGACGGAACGGAATGCGGGTGCGCAGGCCTGGACCTTGAGGGCCCAGGCCAGCAGGGCGAAGACGACGGTCACGACCGTGCCGCCGACCATGAGACCGAGCACGGGGGAACGGGTGCCGCTCGCGGCGACCGCCCCCGCCACGGCGGCGACGGCCGCCGCCCGTACGGGTTTGCCGAGCTCCGACACCACACGACGGGTCCGGATCGGCACACTGCGCGGGCCCGTGCCGCACAGCAGGAGCACGGCGCTGACCGTGATGCCGAGGGCGTTGGCGGCCGCGATCCCGTGCACCCCCCAGACGCCGACGGTCAGCGCGCCGGCCCAGGACGTCACGACGAGCCCGACCGTCATCGCGAACAGCGGGTACCAGGTCGGCCGTCCCGCCGAGAAGAACGAACGGACCAGCGCGCCGACCAGGGTGTGGCCGAGCAGTCCCAGGGTGTACACGCGCATGACCGACGCGGTGGCCGCCGTGTCCCGGGCGGTGAACGCCCCGCGCTGGAAGAGCAGTTCGATGATCTGCGGAGCGCATGCGACGACCGCCGCGGCGCCGAGCAGCACCGTGCAGGAGACGAGCGCCAGGTCGCGTTCCACCCGCGCCCTGGCCTGCTCCGTGTCGCCCTCCGCCTGTGCCCGCGCGACCACCGGGAAGGTGACCGTGCAGAGCATCAGGGCGAGCACCATCGGCATCTGGGCCACTTTCTGGGCGTAGTTCAGATGCGAGATGGCGCCCGCGGGCAGCGAGGACGCGAGGTAGCGCTCGACGAGGACCTGGCACTGCCGGCACAGGGCGAACAGCAGGACCGTCGTGATCAGTGTCAGGTCCACCGGCCGGACCTGCGCGCCGCCTCCCGTGTCGTCTGTCCGCGCCATGGCGGCGAGGTCGTCGCCGGGCGCCTTCCCGGCCCTGAGCTGCCGCCACAGCGAGGGCAGTTGCGCCCCCACCATCAGCGCGCCGCCGAGCGCCACTCCGAGGGCCGCGGAGCGCACGCCCCAGTGGCCGCCGAGCACGAGCATCGACGTGATGATCGCCGCGTTGTACGCCACGTAGATCGCTGCCGGCGCGACGAACCGATGGTGTGCCCGCAGTACCGCGCTGCAGTACCCGGCGAGCCCGAAGCTCAGCACCCCGGTCGCCGTCAACCGTGTGCAGTCCACGGCCAGTCCGGGATCCGGCAGCCCGGGCGCCAGTGCCTCGACGAAGTAGGGCGCCCCGAAGACCAGCACCCCGGAAGCGGCCATGAAGGCCAGCGACAGCCGGGGCAGGGTGGCGCCGACCAGGGCGCGGACGGGGTCACCGACCGTCCCCCGGGCGCGGCGCGCGACGGCCACGCTGAACGCGGGTACGAGTACGAAGGCCAGACCGTCCTCGATCAGCAGCGTCGCCGCGAACTCCGGCACCGTCCAGGCCACCAGGAACGCGTCCGTCTCCGAACCGGCCCCGAACAGGTGCGCCAGCGCCTGGTCCCGGCCGAGGCCCAGCAGCGCCCCGGCGATGGAGAGGGCGATCGTGACGAGCGCGGCCTTGGCGAGGAAACGGCCGGCGGCCGTTTCCCGGGGTTCGGCGGGGGCGTCAGGAGCGGCTCTGCGGGCCGCGGGCAGCACGACGGGGGGCCGGGTGCGCGGGGGGCTCACGGTGCGGACGGGGACCGAGGCGCGCACCGAGCCGGCGTCGGCACGCCCGGCCCCCGCGCCGCCCGCCGCGTCACCGGCCTGCGCCGCGCCGGTCTGGTCGGCCTGGGCCGTGCCGGTCCGGTAGGTCTGCGCTGCGCCGGTCTGGTCGGCCTGGGCCGTGCCGGTCCGGTAGGCCTGGGCCGCGCCGGTCTGGTCGGCCTGGGCCGTGCCGGTCCGGTAGGCCTGGGCCGCGCCGGCCTGGTCGGCCTCGGCCATGCTGGTCCGGTCGACCTTCGCCGTGCCGGTCCTGTCGGCCTCCGCTGCGCCGGTCCGGTAGGCCTGCGCCGCGCCGGCCTGGTCGGCCTCAGCCATGCCAGTCCGGTCGACCTCCGCCGCGCCGGCTGGACCGACCCGGCCCGCCTCCGCGGCGCCCGGCGCGCTGACCTGGTTCGCCGTCGCTTTCGGCGCTCCGCCCCGGTGTGCGTCCGCCGGGCTTGCGGTGTCGGCCGCCGAGCGGGGTGCGATGCCGGCCGCTCGCGCCGGGTCCGGGGCGCCCGCCGCCGCGCCGGTGCCGGCCCCGGTCTCGGCTGCCGTCCCCGCCCCGGTGACGGGCACCGTGCCGTGCGCCGGGTCCGCGGGGAGTTCGCCGCACGGCCCGGCCGTACCCTCGCCGTCGGCGGAGGGGACGCTCTCGGGCGTGGAGCCGGGCTCCGGGCGTTCGTCCGTGCCTGGACCGGGCGGATCCACCGTCATCGTGCCGTCGCTCCTTCCGCCGGGGCGGGCGTCGCGGCGGACGCGTATGCCGGTGCCGTGGTGGACGTGGGATCCAGCAGGGCCCACCAGGCCGCCAGCCCGAGCACGAGGCCCGTCAGCACGGTCGAGGGCCCGCCGATGTCCGCGTACACGAAGTCGGTCAGCTGCCAGACGAGCAGCCCGCAGGCGACCAGCGCGCAGTCGAGGCCGGACGGGGTGCGCCGTACCCGGACGAGTCCGCGCAGCGCGCACACCAGGAGCGCGAGCCAGCTGCCCGCGAGGGCGAGCAGCCCGATCAGCCCCTGTTCGCCGAGCACCAGCAGATACATGTTGTGCGGGGAGAGCAGCGGCTGGCGGTGGTACGCCTCGCCGGCGCCGCCGACCTCGCTGCCGGAGGACAGGGCGAGGGACGCGTGGCCGTCGCGGTGGTCGGGGAAGCCCTTCAGACCGACCCCGGTCAGCGGGCGTTGGCGCCACATGTCCACGGCCGCCGCCCACATCGTGTACCGGTCGACGACCGACTGGTCCGGGGCGTCGGTGACCTGGGTGATGCTGTTGATCCGTTCCTGGAGCATCGCGGTGCCGACGCCGAACCCGCCCACCAGGATCACCGCGGCGGCGGCCACGGCGGCGCCCGCCTTCACCGCGCGCCGCGCCCCGGCGAGCGCCAGCTGCGTTCCGCAGGTCGCGGCGGTGGCGATCCACGCTCCCCGGCTGAACGAGAGCGCGAGCGGCAACGACAACGCCACGGCGCACACCACGGCAGCGCACCGCCCCCAGGACCCGTGCCCGCCCGGCCCACCGGGTGCCGTGGACGGCCTGAGCGCCAGCGCCACCGCGCACACCAGCCCGAAGGAGACCACGGTCGCCATGCCCATCACGTCCGTGGACCCGAAGGTGCCCACGGCCCGGATGTCCTCGCCCATGTACGTGGCCCCGGTCCCGGTGGCGTACTGATGCACCCCGACCGCCCCCTGCCACAGGGCCAGGGCGACGAACGACCAGGCCAGCAGCCGGAAGTCGGCGCGGTCGCGCACCGACAGCAGGACGGCCGCCGGGACGAGCACGAAGATCTGCAGATAGCGGCCGAGCCCTGCGAGGCCCGCCCCCGGGCTCACGGCATCGGCCGCGGAGACCGCGATGCCGACCACGGGCAGCCCGACGATCAGGGCGGCCGTGCCGGACAGGGGGCGCAGGCGGCCGCGCAGGAGCCGTACGGCGCAGCACACCACGAGCAGGCCCGACATGGCGTCCGCGGGCGTGGCGCCGCCCTCCGTGCCGGGTGCGTGCGGCAGCCCGAGCAGGGCGATCACCGCGATGGCGGGCAGGACGGGCAGCGCGCGCCGGACGGCGGACACGCACGTGTCCAGCGGCGTGAGGGGCAGGGCGTGGCTCAAGGGGCTCAGCTCCCCGTCGGGCGTACGAGCGAGGCGGCGGTGCGCAGCAGGATGCAGACGTCCTGCCACAGCGACCAGTTGTCGATGTAGGCGTTGTCGAAGCGGCAGCGGTCCTCGATGGAGGTGTCGCCGCGCAGCCCGTGGATCTGGGCGAGCCCGGTCATGCCGGTCGGCATGCGGTGCCGGGCCGCGTAGCCGGGATAGGTCTGGCTGAACTTCGCGACGAAGTAGGGCCGTTCGGGCCGGGGCCCGACCAGGCTCATGTCGCCCCGGAAGACGTTCCACAGCTGGAGCAGCTCGTCGAGCGAGGTACGCCGGAGGAACTGGCAGAAGCGGCTCATCTCCTGTTCGTTCGCGACGCTCCAGCGGGTCGCGGCCTCGTGCGCGTCGGCCGGCCGGTGGGTACGGAACTTCAGCAGGGTGAAGGGCCGCCCGTCCTTGCCGATGCGCTCCTGGCGGAAGACCACACCGCGGCCCTCGCTCAGCCGCAGCGCCGCCGCGCACATCAGCAGCAGCGGGCTGACGAGCAGCAGCAGCGTCCCGGACACGGCGACGTCGAGGGTTCGTTTGCCGACTCCGCCGCGTCGCCGCCCGACGGACAGCCGGCGGCAGGGGAACCCGGCGAGCGTGTGCCGGCCGCCCCTGTCGTACGCGGGCGAGTCCGCGTCGACCTCCCACAGGGCGCACCCCGCTTCGGCCAACGCCCGCAGCAGCGGCTCGCGTTCGCCACGGGGCTCGATGACGAGCACGGCCCGTACGCCGTTCTGGATGAGCGCCCGCTGCACCTCCTCGCCGGTGGTGAGGACCGGCAGCCCGACGCCTCCCGCCGCACGGTCGGAGACGACACCCACCGGCCGCAGACCGCAGCGCGGATGGCGCAGGAAGGCGGCGGCCACCCGCTGGGCCGTCGCGACGGGCCCGATCACCAGGGCCGCGCCGGGGCGCAGCAGGAGTGTCCTGCGGCGCCGCCGGTGCACGGTGGCGCGGCCCGCACAGCTCGTCGCCGACTGGAGGGCGCAGCCCGCCGCGAGGGTGGGGGCGGACAGCGCGGCGGCCGGGGCGAGCGCCGCGACGACGGCGGCCAGCGCGCACCACAGGACCGTGATCCGCACGCACAGGGCGGGCAGTTCGTCGAGGACGGCGGGTACCGGCTCGGGCCGGTACAGCGACGACCGCGCGTTGACGGCGACCATGCCGAGCAGCAGCGCGCCGAGGAGCAGCGGCCGGCGCTGGACCTGCGGGAGGGCGAGGCCCGTGAGCAGAGCCGCGGCGGCGTCCGCGGTGAACAGCGGCAGCCACGCGGCCCGCCGGCCCGACGGCCGCCGCCCGGCAGGGAATCTGAAGCCGCCGTCCGCGCTGCGGGCGGGGACGACCGAGACGGCCGAGAATCCGTACTCCCGGGGCTGGCCGCCGGGGGAGGGAACGGTGCTTTCCGCGGTCACGTGTGGATGGACTCCCTGCACTCGGTGTGGTCCTCGCACGTGACACGCCCGGCGTGCGGTGCCCGTCGGCCGGTCAGCAGTTCGCGGTACACCTCCGCGACCGCGTCGGTCATGTGGCGCACGTCGTGCGTGGTCGTTACGTGGTCGCGTCCCTCGCGGCCGAGCGAGTCGCGCAGGAGCGGGTCGCGCAGCAGGGCGCCGATCGCCTCGGCGAGCGGTCCGGGCGCCCGCGGCGGCACCAGACAGCGGGTGGCGAGGGCCGGGGGCAGACTCTCGCGGGCGCCGTCCACGTCCGTCACGAGGACGGGGCGTCCGCAGGCCATGGCCTCCAGCGGAACGAGCGCCATGCCCTCCCACCGGGACGGCAGGACCACGAGATCCGCGGCCGAGTACCAGGGCACGGTGTCGTCGGCGGCCCCTGCGAAGAGGACGCCGTCGGGTGCCGCGGCCCGCAGCGTCGCCGCGTCCGGCCCGTCGCCGACCAGGACGAGCCGGGCGCCGGGAATCTCCCGGAGTACCGAACTCCAGGCCTCGAGCAGGACGTCCTGCCCCTTCTGCCGGCACAGCCGCCCCACGCACACCACCACAGGAGCCGGCGGATCCACCCCGGCCCCGGCGAGCAGCGGAAGCCCGGCCCGCGCGGAGCGGGCGTCGGCCGGACGGAAACGTGCCGTGTCGACGCCGTTGGGGATCACCTGCCACTGCGCGTGCACTCCGGCGCGCACGCCGGTCCTGCGCTCCGCCTCGCTCACGCACACCACTCGCGACGCCCAACGCGCCCCCCAGCGCTCCCAGATCACCGCCAGCCGGGCGGCCGTCCCGTCGACGGCCTCGAACGACCAGGCGTGCGGCTGGAACACGGTGGGCACCCGCCCGCGCACGGCCAGCCGCACGGCCAGCCCCGCCTTGGCGCTGTGCGCGTGCACCACGTCGGGCCGCGCCCCCGCGAGGAGGCGGCCGAGCCGGCGCACCTCCTGCGGCAACCGCGGCCCCGGCGCACGCGTCGCCCGCCAGTGCCGTACGTCCGCGCCGAGCATCCGCAGCGAGCGGGCCAGGGGGCTGTCGTCCGGGCAGGCGACCGTGACGTGCGCACCCGCGGCCAGTTGGGCCCGCGCCAGGTCCGTGACGACCCGGGGTACCCCGCCGTCGACGGGCTGGGTGACGTGAAGGACCCGCGGCGGAGGGTCGGTTGACAGTTGCATGCGCGGTTCCTTGCTCACGGGCGGCGCGCAAAGGCGCGCGCGTCACTGCTTCGCGTCGACGGCGCCGAACTGTGCGCTGATCCAGGCCGCGTCCCGCTGCGAAACGATCCGGGAGGCCAACTGGTCACCCCTGCACCGGATCGCGGTGCCGGCCGGTGCCCGGAGCGCCGCGCGGGCCGAGCGGACCACCGGCGTGCGGTGCGGCGGAAGACCCGGGGAACGGCGCATGACCGGCGATGCCCTTTCGGGGAGAAAAGGTTCTGGATCAGCGGACGGTCGGAATCTGTACATCACATGAATACGTGTCGACTCCCCGTCCTTCGGAGGCCTGTTGGCGTCTGGCCGACGTCCGGTTCCAAGCGGCGCCAGGAGGAGCCCGACTCTAGCCCCCTATACGCATTTGTCGTCGAAACCATCGAAGTGTGTCGGAATGGTGAAGCTGCGCGTTTTGTGGCATCACTCTTCCGGGGCACAACCCGCGCGTGGCTCACGCGTTGACTTTCTGTGCCGGGCATCCCGCCCGGATGTTGTGTCGATCTCCAAGGAGCACTTCTCCATGTCGCGTATCGCGAAGGGCCTGGCCCTGACCTCCGTTGCCGCCGCCGCTGTGGCCGGTGCCGCCGGTATCGCCGCCGCCGACAGCGGGGCGAACGGCGCGGCCGTCCAGTCCCCCGGCGTCCTGTCGGGCAATGTCGTGGAGGTCCCCGTGCACGTCCCGGTCAACGCCTGCGGCAACACGGTCGACGTCATCGGTCTGCTGAACCCGTCGTTCGGCGACCGCTGCGCCAACGACTGACGTCCACGCGGACCCTTCCGGCCGTCCTCCGAAGCGGAGGGCGGCCGGTTCGCGTTGCCCCGAATGGGGGGAATGTGCCGCAATCCCCCGCATGGCTCCTGACCAGGGGCGATGACGGTGTTATGGACGCGAGGCCGCTACGCAGAGCAGTCGTTCGGTTGCACAGGGCGACAACCGCTTTCACGGTGATTCCAGGTTCGACCAAACATCGAAGGGAACATCCATGCGTGCTCTGCCCGCACGACGCATCGCCTCCACCGCTCTCAGTGCCACGCTTCTGCTCGGGATCGCCGCTCCGGCCGCCATCGCCGCGGACGGCGACTCGTCGCGTGGCACCAGCCACACGGCGGCGGCACCCGTCCCCGGCGCGGACGCGCTTCTCGCGCAGGTCCAGTCCCTGGCCGACATAGGTGGCGTACTGAGCCCGGTGACCGACCTGCTGAACACCGTCCTCAAGGCGGACAACGGCCAGCTCACCCCCGATCAGGCGACGAAACTCGGCCAGGCCGTGAAGGACGCCATCGCCAAGGTCGCGGCAGCCGCCCCGGCGACCCCGCCGGTCGCGCTGCCCGACACCACGACGCCGACCACCACCACGCTGCCCTCGGTGACGAAGAGCGCCGAGGCCAAGGACGGCAAGGCGCCGGCCGCCAAGGCGCAGATGGACCTCAAGGGCGACGCGCTGACCGCACTCCAGGCGGCGGTCGACGCGCTGCTCAAGGCCGCCACCTCCGGCGACCCCGCCCAGGTCGTGCCGGCGGTCACCGCCGTGGTCACCGGCCTCGTCAACTTCGTCGTCGCCACGGTCCTCGGCGGCGGGCTCCCCGCGGCCAACCTGCCGGGTCTGCCCTCGCTGTCCGGCGTGACGAGCACGCTGCCCACGTCCGACGTCACCAGCACGCTGCCGACGGGCGGTCTCCTGCCCACCCGCTGAGCCCGGGGAGCGGTGTCTGAGGCGAAGCAGTCGCCACCCTGCCGTCATGCCGACCGTCTCCGGTCGGCATGACGGCTGTTTTATATGAGAATGCGACACGCCGTTCGTTCGGGTGGGGTGCAGGAATTTTCTGCATGCGGGGTTTCCGGCGGGAGCGGGGCTCGTTAGCCGGGCGAAGAGGAATTCCCTCTGGTGACCTGAGTTGCCGATGAAAGGAACCCGATGAAGTCCCTGAAGGCCGCCGCTGTCGTTGCCGGGTCCGTGGTCGTCGCTGGTGCCGCCGCGCCCGCCTTTGCCGCCGATGCCTCCAACCTCACGCCCAGCAGCCTCAACGGCGCCCTGGAGACCATCACCAGTCAGCGCACGCTCAACGCCGAGGACCTGATGCCCCTCCAGCACCAGTCGAACGCGCTCGACACCGAGAACAAGGGCTCGCTGCTCAACTCCGTGGACGGCGTCACGAAGGCGGTCAACTCCTCCGGCACCCCCGCGAAGCTCCTCGGCGGACTTCCTCTCCAGGGCTGATCGGTTCATTTCATCGCGTGTCTTTTCCAGGGGGCCTGCGGCGATTTCCCTAGGATTTGGGGCAAATCTCCCAGGAAAGGGTTGATGATGAACACTGCCAAGAAGGTCGCTCTCATTCTTGCCGCCGCCGGAATGGCCATGGGTGTCGCTGCCGGCAGCGCCGTCGCCGACACCGGTGCCGAGGGCCTCGCGGCCAACTCCCCCGGCCTTGTCTCCGGCAACGTGATCCAGGTTCCCGTGCACGTCCCGGTGAACGCCTGCGGCGACTCCGTCAGCGTCATCGGTCTGCTGAACCCGGCGAGCGCCAACGGCTGCGCCACCGACTGACGTCGTACGCGATACGAAAAGGGCCGATTCCGCAGAATCGCGGAGTCGGCCCTTTCGCGCCGGAAAACGCGGGACCGGCGCTTCCGTGCTGTTCGAGAAGCGTCCCTCATTCGTGTGGTCGACCCTCCGGTCATCCCCCGGGCGGGTGATGAACCGGCCCGACCCGTTCGGGTGCGTCGATAAGGTTCCGCGGTGACTTCAACCCCAAGTGAAACGCGCCCTTTCCGGGCCGCCGACCTCGGCACGCTCGCCGTCATGGCCTTCAGCGGTGAAACCCCCGACGGCGACATGCCCTATCTCCTCGCCTATTCCCTGGGTGACGGCGCGGGCGGCCCCGAGGCCTCGGCGACGGCCATCGAGCAGCTGCTCACCAGCAACGGGCTGCCCGTCGGCGAGACGCTCCTCGACGCCTCGCGCAAGCCGAGCCTGCCGCTCAGCCTCCTCGTCGAGGCCGGTCAGGCCGTCGTCACGATGCCGCACCTCAACGCCCAGTGCGTCGCGCCGCCGGAGTGGCTCGCAGCCGTGGCCGAACGGGGTTACGCCTACTTCCTGTTCGCCACCCGCGCCTGGCCCGAGGCGCAGCCCGGCAAGCCCGTCGCGCCGGAGAGCCTGGCGGCCTTCGCGGGCGACGAGGAGACCCTGCTCAGCGCCGCGCACGTACTCCTGCCCGCGCGCACCCTGCGCGGCTGATGGTGTCCACCGCGGGGCGGGGGACACACGGCGAGGACGGCGCGTCCGTACGGACCGCGGGCAGCAGTCGCGCGTTCGCCCTGATGCTGGTGATCACCGGAGCCGCCGGGCTGCTCGCCGCCTGGGTCATCACGATCGACAAGTTCAAACTGCTGGAGAACCCGAACTTCGTGCCCGGGTGCAGCCTGAACCCGGTCGTCTCCTGCGGCAACATCATGAAGAGCGACCAGGCCTCCGCCTTCGGCTTCCCCAACCCGATGCTCGGACTGGTGACGTACGGCATCGTCATCTGCGTCGGCATGAGCCTGCTCGCCCGCGCCACCTTCCCGCGCTGGTATTGGCTCACCTTCAACGCCGGCACGCTCTTCGGCGTCGGATTCTGCACCTGGCTGCAGTTCCAGTCGCTCTACCGCATCAGCGCGCTCTGCCTGTGGTGCTGCCTGGCCTGGGCCGCCACGATCATCATGTTCTGGTACGTGACGTCATTCAACGTACGAAATGAATTCCTGCCCGCACCCGCCTGGCTCCGTCAATTCCTCGCGGAGTTCACCTGGGTCCCGCCGCTGCTGCACATCGGCATCATCGGCATGCTGATCCTGACCCGTTGGTGGGATTTCTGGACGAGCTGACTATTGCGTCTGTCGGGGGAATCTTGCACTGGTGGCGTTCTCGGCATCGTTACGCGGTACGGACGCTGAGCCCGCCGAACCCTGAAAGGGCCGTACCTGAGATGAAGCCGACCACACGAGGAACTCTCGCCGCCGTCATGACCGGCGTCGTGGCAGCGGTGGGCGCCGCCGCCGCGGCCCCCGCCGTCGCGGCCGGCACGGTCCCGGTCCCCGTACCCCTGGAAGGTGTCGAGAACGCCCTCAACCTGCCCGCCCCCAAGATCTCCGGGGAGTTGCCGCTGCCGACGCCCGGAAGTCCCGAGGGCCCCCGGTACGTCGAGGGACGGCTGATCCCCGAAGGCGCCCTGCCGCAACTGCCGCTCAGCGGCGGACTGCCCGGGGCGGACCTGCGTACGTCCCTCCCGCACGTTCTCGGCGACGGCCTCGAACACGTCGGCGTCGACGCGCCCGCGACCGGCCTGCGGACGCTGACCCCCGGACTGTCCCTGGACGCCCCGCTCGGTCCCCCGAACCCCCACCATTTCGGGCTCCCGGACACCAAGCTCCCCCAGGCCGCCGTGCTCGCGCCGCTGCTCAGGACGACTCCCGCCGCGAACGTGGAGGCGGGGTCGGGCTCCTGAGGGGCTTCGACGAAACCCCTGGGGCCTGGCCGCAGCAGGGGGCGAGGCCCGGGTGTCCGGCTCCGGCCCGCCGCCGCCACTGATCCGGACCGAATCCGCCTAGGAGAGAACCATGTTCGTCAGGAGAGCGTCGGCCGAGGCGTCCGGCGAGGCGCCGGGCAGCGTGCCGAGCCGGGTGTCGAGGCGAGTGTCCGACGGGAGGTCGGTGACACGGCGAGGCGCCATGCGCGGCCTGTTCGTGTCGGCCGTCGCCCTCGCGCTGGCCCCGGTCGTCGCGGCCTCGCGGCCCTCGCGCGACCTGCGCCCCGGGGACAGGTCGTTCGACGAGATGTACCGCGGCCGGCACATCCTCGGGACGAGGATCGGCTCCGACGGCCGGGCCGCGTACGGGACCGGCGGCGCATGGGAGGTCACCGTCGACGGCCGTCCGCTGCACCTGATGCGCCGCGCGGACGGCAGCTACATGAGCATGGTCGACCACTACGAGTCGTATCCGACACCGCTCGACGCGGCCCGAGCGGCCGTCGACGGACTCGGCCCCTCGGAGCACCTGCGCGACATGGACATGGGCCTGGGCAGGCCCGGGGCCGGCGGACGCGACCTGGGGAGCGACACGCTCGGGCGCGGAGGCCTCGGGCGCACGGACGCCGGGGCCACCGGGGTCACCGGGGCCACCGGGGTCACCGGGGTCACCGGGGCCACCGGAGACAGCGGGGCCACCGGGAACGGCGTTCGCCGGAGCGGCGCGGAGGGGAGCAGTCACCACCATGGTGTACACGCGTAAGGACGTCAGCACGCTCACCCGCACGGAGCGGCGCCGCTTCGTCGACGCGCTGCTGGCGGTCAAACGCAGGGGCGAGTACGACGAGTTCGTCCGCATGCACGTCGAGTACTACGTCTCCGACGGTGACGGCCGACTGCGTGCGGCCCACATGGCGCCGTCCTTCCTCCCGTGGCACCGGCGGTTCCTGCTGGAACTGGAGCGGGCCCTGCGCCGCGTGGACCCGTCGGTGAGCGTGCCGTACTGGGACTGGACGCGGGACCGCACGGCCAAGTCGGTGCCCTGGACCGAGGACCTGCTCGGCGGCACCGGACGGCGCTCGGACCGGCAGGTCATGAACGGGCCCTTCGCCCACGCGCACGGCAAGTGGACGATCAAGGAAGGGGTGACCGACGGCGCGTTCCTCACACGCGAGCTCGGCCGCCCGCGCAATCCGATCCAGCTGCCCACGCGGAAGGAGCTGAACTCCGCATTGGACGAACGCGTCTACGACACGTCCCCGTGGAACTCCACGTCCACCCGCGGGTTCCGCAACAAGATCGAAGGGTGGGGCTCCGGTTCCGGCAGCTCGGCCTGGCGCAACCACAACCGCGTCCACCGCTGGGTCGGCGGGCACATGCTCGGCGGCGCCTCCGTGAACGATCCCGTCTTCTGGCTGCACCACGCCTTCGTGGACCTTCAGTGGTCACGCTGGCAGAAGCGGCACGGCGGCGCGCGGTACCTGCCCGACCGGCCGCCGGCCCGGGGCGAGTCGCAGTACGGCCGGATCGTCGCCCGGCACGAGAAGATGCCGCCGTGGGGCGTGACTCCGGACTCGCTGGAGGACCACAGCGCCATCTACCGGTACGCGTAGGTACCGGAGCGGTACGGCGTAGGCACCGGGGAGCCGGTCCGGCACGTGGTGAGCGGCCCGCCGGAACCGTGGCGCGGCTGCCGCCGCGTGGCGTGCGGACGGTCGGCGGCGCGGTCGCATCGGCGGCGCGCGGGTGGAGCGGCGGTGGTCTCGCCGGACACACGGGAGACAGCGGAAGGCCCCCGGCGGTGACACTTGGGTTCTAGTAGTCGTCGCAACACCCCAGCTCAAGGGGTGCGATGGACTTCGAGATCCGTAAGGACAGAAGCCCGGGGGCCGGTCGTCGCCTGACTCGTGAGCGGGAGGTATATCTCCAGCTCATGAGTCAGGGCTACGGCAACGCGGAAGCATGCAGAATCGTCGGGGTCAACCGGGGACCGGCAAGAGATGGCGCAACGGGCACCACTCGCCGACCTACGGCAGGCCAAAGCCGCCGATCACGGCCGGTCCATCGGCTATCGACCCCTCCCGCTACCTCCGGGAAGCGGACCGCATCCACATCGCTGACCGGCTGCGGGAGAAGGCGTCCATCCGGCAGATCGCCGCCGAGCTGGGCCGCAGCCCCTCGACCATCAGCAGGGAGATACGCCGCAACGGCGCGCTCTGGCGCGGCAAGGACTGGGTCTATCGGCCGCACGCCGCGCACCGACGGGCGGAGGAGCGTCGGCCACGGCCCAAGACGGGAAAGATCGGCCAGAACTCCGAGCTGCGGGACTTCATCCAGCACCACCTCTCCCTGCGCTGGAGCCCGGAACAGGTCTGCCAGGCTCTGCGGACCGCCTTCCCCGACCGGCCGGAGATGCACGTGGTCCACGAGACGATCTACCAGGCCCTCTACGTCCAGTGCCGCGGAGAACTCCGCCGCGAGTTGGCCAAGGCCCTGCGGACAGGCCGCACGATGCGCCGACCGCACCGCCAGTCCTACAAGCGCAGAGCCCGCAACATCCCGGACAAGGTCATGATCAGCGAACGTCCGGCCGAGGCAGCCGACCGGGCAGTCCCGGGCCACTGGGAGGGCGACCTCATCATCGGCAAAGACCACAAGTCGGCCATCGCCACACTCGTGGAGCGCAGCACCCGCTACGTGATGCTCGCCCACCTCCCCGACGGCTACAACGCCACCAGCACGAGGGACGCACTCGTTCAGACCGTGCAGACGCTCCCGCCGCACTTGCGCAGGTCCCTGACCTGGGACCAAGGCTCAGAGATGTCCCGGCACAAGGAGTTCTCCATCGCCACGGACACCCCGGTCTTCTTCTGCGACCCCGGCAGTCCCTGGCAGCGCGGCTCGAACGAGAACACCAACGGCCTGCTGCGGCAGTACTTCCCCAAGGGCACGGATCTGTCCCGCCATAGCCGCGAGCACCTGCATGCCGTGGCGGCCGAACTCAACAGCCGGCCACGCAAAACGCTCGGCTGGCAAACACCAGCCGAGCGCCTCGCTAAGCTCCTGGCGACAGCCAGTTGATCACTGTGTTGCGACGACCCCTGGAATTCGCCACACCGCCGGGGGCCTTGCTCGTGCGCGTCGGCTCAGCTGCCGTAGCCGTAGCCCTCGTCGTCGCCGTCCCTGTCCTTCTCGGGGGTGCCGGCGTTCTCGCACTGGTTGCCGAACACCGGGTTCAGCAGGCCGACGACGTCGACGGTGTCCCCGCACAGGTTGACCGGCACGTGGACCGGGGCCTGGATCGCGTTGCCCGACACGGCGCCGGGCGAGCCGGCTGCCTCGCCGGCGGCACCGGCGTCCGCCATGGCGAGGCCGGCCCCGCTGAGCATCACGGCACCCGTGCCCAGGGCCACGACGGTGGCCTTCGCGATGCGAGACATCACGTTCTCCTTTGGGTCGATGAGTGCGGCTGCACGGACGCGGCCGCACTGCCCCTACAACGCGCCCACCCACACCTGGTCACGGCGTCCGCCGGTGCATCACCCTTCCCGAACTGGGCGTTCGATGCGTCCACCGCCTACGGCCGGGCCCGGGAGGAAATTCGTTACGGCACCCGGCCCACCCAGGACTAGCCTGCCGGGCATGCCGACCGACGAACCGACCGACCTTCCCACCGACCGGCCCACCGACCTGCCGAGCGGCCGGAGCGACCTGCCCGAGCTGCCGGACCCCGCCGAACTCGTCGGCCTGATCCGCCTGTTCGCGGAGGAGAAGCGGGTGCGCGCCTTCGCCGCGGTGGCCCTCGGGGCGGAGAACCCGACGCAGGTCGGGGAGCGGGCGGGACTCTCCCCGAAGGACACCGGCGGCGCCCTGCGACGGCTCCGCGACCAGGGCGTGATCGCCGAGGACGCCGGACGCCTGGGCGTGGCCCACCAGCGCTTCCGGGAGCTCGCACGCGCCGCCCGCCCGCGCACGGCGGCCACCGAGGACTACGGCTCGCAGGACGAACGGTCCGAGACGGTGCTGCGGACCTTCGTGCGCGACGGCCGCCTGGTCCGGCTGCCGTCGCAGTGGCAGCGCAAGCTGGTCGTGCTGCGGCACATCGCCGAGCGGACCTTCGAACCGGGTGTCGAGTACCCGGAGCGGACCGTCAACGAGAAGCTCCGCGCCTGGTGCGAGGACGCCCCCGTCGACCATGTGACCCTGCGGCGCTACCTCGTGGACCTGCATCACCTGCAACGCCAGGACGGCTTCTACTGGCGGCCCGCGGCGACGGCCTGAGGGCTCGTGACGACGGCCTGAGGGCTCGTGACGACGGCCTGAGGGCTCGTGACGACGGCCTGAGGGCTCGTGACGACGGCCTGAGGGCTCGTGACGACGGCCTGAGGGCTCGTGACGACGGGCTGAGAGCTCGCGGCGACCGGCGGAGTGCCTGCGGCGCCGGCTCGGGCGCCCGCGGGCCGGGTGCTCAGCCCAGCCGGCGCACGGGATCGCCGGCCAGGAACGCCTGGATGTCCTCGACCGCCGCGCCGTAGTACGTCTCGTAGTTGGCCCGCGACACATAGCCGAGGTGCGGGGTCGCCAGCAGGCGCGGGGCCGTGCGCATCGGGTGGTCGGCGGGGAGCGGTTCGACGTCGAACACGTCGACGCCCGCGCCCGCGATCCGGCCCTCGTGCAGGGCGGCGAGCAGCGCGTCCTGGTCGACGATCGCCGCGCGCGAGGTGTTGACGAGGTACGCGGTCGGCTTGAGGAGCGCCAGCTCGGGCGCGCCGACCAGACCCCGGGTGCGTTCGCCGAGCGCGAGGTGGACCGAGACGAAGTCGCTGCTCGCGAGCAGCTCCTCCTTGGAGGCCGCCCGTTCCACGCCGACCTCGGCGGCGCGTTCCGCGGTGAGGTGCCGGCTCCAGGCGCTGACCCGCATGCCGAAGGCGAGTCCGACCTGGGCCACCCGGCCGCCGATCCTCCCGAGTCCGAGCAGGCCGAGCCGGCGGCCGTGCAGGTCGGCGCCCACGGTGCTCTGCCAAGGGCCGCCCGTCCGCAGCGCGTCGTTCTCGGTGACGATGCCGCGGGCCAGGCCGAGCAGCAGTGCCCAGGTCAGCTCCACCGGGGGCGTCGAGGAACTGGGGGTGCCGCACACGGTCA
This sequence comes from Streptomyces krungchingensis, assembly GCF_054729265.1. Lineage (NCBI taxonomy): Bacteria > Bacillati > Actinomycetota > Actinomycetes > Kitasatosporales > Streptomycetaceae > Streptomyces > Streptomyces krungchingensis. Next base: position 4,242,912 of record NZ_JBPUKY010000001.1, on the reverse strand, counting down.
CGCCGTGCCTCTCGGCGGCGGCGTAGTCGATCACCGAGTTGCGCATCCCGGAGGCGACCAGCAGCCTGAGCCGGGGCAGCCGGGCGAGCAACGACGCCGGGAACGGCACCCGCTCGCGCAGGGTGACGACGATGTCGAAGTCCGCCAGCGCCGCCGCCAGCGCGTCCTCGGCCGCGGCCTCGCCGCCCCCGGCGGCCCGGGGCCGCTCGCGGAAGCTGACGACCTCCACGTCGTCGGCGAGCGGCGACCAGTCGGCCATCTCGGTCGCGACTCCCTGGAAGTCGTCGAGCACGGCACAGCGAAGTCGCATGTCAGGTCCCTCCCAGGATCAACCGGACCCTATCCGGGCCGGGTCGGGGCGGAGCGTCGGGATGCGAGGCGGCTCCCGGGAAGCCACGACGGTCCCTCCCGCCGCATGGCAGTATCTGGGCTCCATGAGTGCGTCCCCGGCAGTACGGAGCCTGCGCGCGGCGGTGTTCGCCGTGCTGTGCGTGCTGCTGGCCGCCGGGGGACACGGACTGGCCACGGGACAGGCACCGCCGCTCCGGGCGGACGCTGCCGGGGCCCTCGCCGTCTTCGCCGCCGCCTGTCTGCTGGGCGGCCGGGAACGGTCGCTGCTCGGGATCGGCGGCGGGATGCTGGCCGCGCAGGCCGGGCTCCACTTCGGGTTCGAGGCCGCACGGCCGCGCATGGCGATGACCATGCACGGGGCGCACATGACGCACCCGCACGCCATGACGCCGCACGCCACGGCCGCACATCTGACCGCGGCCCTGCTGGTGACCTGGTGGCTGCGGCGCGGTGAGGCCGCGCTGTGGACCCTGCTGCGGTGGGCCGTGACGCTCGTCCCGGGTCTCGTGGCGTGGTGGCGGGTACGGACGGGAACGTCCTTCGCACCGGCGCGCCGGGGTGCCGTACGCCCCGCGTCGGTGCCGGCGCGTCCGTTGCGGCAGGTGCTGCTGCGGTACGCCGTCTCCCGTCGGGGACCGCCGGCCGGGCTCGCGTACACGACCTGACCGCGTTCCACACCAGTACGGAGTCCCCTGATGTCCCCGATGAGCACCACCCTGCGCCGCGCCGGCGTCGTCGCCGCCCTGAGCACCGCCGGAGTCCTGACCGCGGCGGGTGCCGCCTTCGCGCATGTGACGGTCCACCCCGAGAGTTACCCCAAGGGCGCCACGGACGGTGTCCTGACCTTCCGCGTCCCCAATGAGGAGGACACCGCCAGCACCACGAAGGTGCAGGTGTTCCTGCCCACCGACCACCCCGTCCTGGGCGTCCTGGTCACTCCGCAGGCGGGCTGGACCGCCAAGGTGACGACCACCCGGCTGAAGAAGCCGATCAAGACGGACGACGGCACGATCACCGACGCCGTCTCGGAGATCACCTGGACCGGCGGCCGGATCCGGCACGGCGAGTTCCAGGACTTCGACGTCGCCTTCGGCCAACTGCCCGACGACACCGACCGGCTGGCCTTCAAGACCCTGCAGACCTACTCGGACGGCAAGGTGGTCCGCTGGATCGAGGAGACGCCGAAGGGCGGCGAGGAGCCGGAGAGCCCGGCGCCGCTGCTCTCGCTCACCGCCGAGACCGCGGGCGGGGCGGACTCCGGTGAGGGGCCGTCCTCGGCCTCCTCGTCGGCGCCGGCGTCGGAATCGACCGCCAAGGCGTCGACGGCGAGCGACAAGAGCAGTGACTCGACCGCTCGCGGCCTGGGTGTCGCCGGGCTGGTGGTGGGTGTCCTCGGGCTGCTCGCCGCCGGATTCGCCCTCGTCCGCGGCCGGAACGCACGCTCCTAGCCGCCGCGCGGCGCCCGCGGCTGGAACGCGCGGGCCTGCCGGCAGCGCGGCAGCCGTCCCGCCGGTTCCGGCCGGTGGGGCGGCGGTCCGGTGTCAGTTCCCGTCGGCCGGGCGGACCGCCCGGCGCTGCTCGACCGGTGGCGAGGGCCGCTCCGGCCCGGGCCCCTGAGGGGCCGTCACCGGTCTTCCCGAACACCACGGCCCGACCACCGTAGGGGTGGCTGGGGCCCGCCGCAAAGCCGTGCGCCCGCGCGGGTATCGAAGATCACAAACGGCTGCCCGTGGCGCGGGACCGCCCGACCCGCGGTGCGGGAAGCGTCCGGCCGGACGGTGGTGCGGCCCTTCAGCAAGGCCCGTGGCCCGGGCGCCTGGGGCGGGCCGAGGCCACGGTCTCACGAAGCCGTCCTGAGTACGGTCACCTGCTGTCGAGCTGTCGAGCTGTCGAGCTGTCGAGCTGTCGAGCTGTCGAGCTGTCGAGCTGTCGAGCCGTCGAGGTGCCGGGTGGCTCAGTCCTGTGCGGCTCAGTCCTGCGTCGGTGACTTCTTGCGGCGGACGAGGACCACCGCGGCGCCGCCGATGACGACGAGGGCGATGGCGATCCCCGCGATGACGGGCGTCGCGCTCGAACTGCCGGTCTCGGCGAGATCGCTGTCGCCGGCGGACGTGCCGCCCACCGAGGCCGGACTGGGCTCACTGACCGTCTGGGTCGTGATGTCGTTCGCGCTGCCCTGGGTCTTGCAGTCGAGGACGCCCTTGAACCGCTTCTGGAAGCCGTTCGGACCGGTGATCGTGAAGTCGTACGCCTGGTCCTCCTGGAGCGGGATGGTCACCGTCCCGGACGCGCCCGCCCCGATGGTGTGCTCGCTCCCCATCAGCTCGAAGGTGAACGGCTCGTCGCCCTCGTTGGCCGCCGTGATGTCCACGCCGCCCTCGGCGCAGTTCTTCTTGGCGGACAGAGCCGGTATGGCGCCCTTCTCGGCCCAGTTGGCGGTCGCCGTCGCGGAGACCGTCGACTCGCTGGAGCCCGCGAGGATCTGTGTCTGGCTGCGGGTCTCGGAGGTGAAGGCACGGCCGACCGGCACGGTCGTGGAAGCCTGCACCGTCAGCGCGGCCGAACCGTCCGCGCTGTCCTTCGGCACGTCGAAGTAGACGTGGCCGCCGTCGGCGGCGGACGTCACCGGCTTGCCGTCCTTGTCGACGATCTTCACGCCGGCGGCTGTGGCGTCCGCCGGGGGTGCCACCGCCACGCTGTCCGCGTTGGTGTGCACCGTGACCGGGCCGAGCCGCTCGCCGGCATGACCGGAGACCGCGGGCGGGGTGAGGCTCAGCGAGGCCTTGGGCTCGGGGAGGTTCCGCGCGCTCTTCTGCAGGTAGTCCGCGAGCTTCTGCGCCCCGGGGTCGGCCGCGTCCACGTCGGCGCCGTCCGAGTACCGCCAGATGGCCACCTGTGTACCCGCGGCCGCGTCCTTCTCCGTGAGGCTTGCGACGCCGGCCTTCGCGGCGAGGGCCGCGAGGTCGTTCACCTGGGGGTAGGAGTTCTGCAGGATCCAGCGGATCCTGCCCGCGTCCTTGTTGGCGCCCAGCGACGTGCCGCTCCAGGGCGTCTCCTGGTACTTGGCGTCCCGCTGGGTCGGGTTGTGGAGGTCGACGCAGTAGGTCTGCAGCATGCCGCCGTCGTCGACGGACATCTCGAACAGACCCGCGGAGACCCACGAGTCCTCGCCGTGGTCGTGGATGACGGCGGAGCCGTAGGTCTTCAGGTCGCCGATGGTGGCGGTCGCACCACCGAGGCTCTGCGGGGTCTCGTCGGCGGCGGCCGTGCCGGCGGTGGCGAGTGCCCCCGCGGCGACGAGACCCGACACCAACGTCGCGGCGGTGAGACGGGCTGTCACCCGCCTGCGCGCGAACGACGCAGAGAACGAACGAAACACAGAATTCCCCTTCGCGCAGGACCCGTTGATGTGGGGGACGGTCCCGCCAGCAGAATCAGAAGCCCCGTGAGCTATGCCCGGCATCCTAAAGACGCGGCGCACCACGCTCCCCGGTCATTCCATCCGATAACCGATCCGACTCGGAATCGTTATCGCTCACCCGCTTGTGAGCTGCGCTTATCGACAAATCCACGAGGACGGCTCGGTGTGAATTCACCGATAAGGCGCAGTTCGGTCAGATCGCGCGGGTCTCTGACATCACGTCACCCCGGCTGGCTCGGCCAGCTGTTGGGCGGCCGCGTCCGGAGAGGAGGGCGGGGGTGTCTCCCAACTCGGTTCGGGCCGGGGCGGCGAGGCCGGTCCCGTGTCCCCCTTCGGCGGACGGCGGAAGGCCGATGTGCCGTGTGACAGGTCGTGTCCGATCGCCGTCGCCTCGACGTCCGCGGACGTCCAGCTCTGGCCGTCCCGCGTCTCCGTACGGACCTTCAACCGCCCCTGGACGAGGACCGGATCGCCCACGGACACGGACGCCCCCACGTTCGTCGCGAGGGACTTCTTCGCCCACACCGTGAAGAAATTGGTGTGCCCGTCCACCCACTGGTTCTTCTCGCGGTCCCAGTAACGCGAGGTGACCGCCAGCCGGAACCGGGCCGACGCCCCGGTCGGCGCCTCCCGGTAGACCGGTTGCGTCGCGACGTTCCCCACCACGCACACCGTCGTCTCGTTCATGCCCGAACCCCTCTCCCGTGCGAATGCGTCCGACGCGGCGACCGCCGCGCTGCTGCGGTCGCCGCGAGTTCAGACTGCCTCCGCCGGGCCGGGCCCGCCGGGCCCTGTGGGCCACCGGCCGATTGTGGACAACCGTCTCACTCGAAGGAGTGGCAGCCGTCCGGCGCTATGCCGTTGCCCGACGCGCCGTCACCCGACGGAGGCCGGCGCCGCCCCCGTCACCCGCCCGTACTCCTCCCGGACCTCCCGGTACCGCAGCAACTCCGCGGCCAGGGGATCGAGCACACGGGCCCTGCCACAACCGGTGGCCGCCTCGCGCAGCCGCCGTTCCGCCTCCTGCCCGTAACGCCGGGCCGGTCCGCGGGCCGCCATCCTGCTGCCCCACTCGACGAGCGGTCCTCCGACGATGCCCGCCACCATCAGCAGCACCGGCACCCCGAGGTTCGGCGACATCACCCCGATGATCTGCGCCACCAGCCACAGTCCGCCGACGACCTGGAGGATCGTCATCGACACCTGCGCGAGGACGGCGACCGGCCACCAACCGGGCCGCGGCGGACGCCTGGCCGGAGTCGTGGCGCGCACCGCCATCTCGTCCAGGGCCTCGGGCAACCCCTGCGCCCCTCGCGCGGCGGCCTCGCGCACCGTCAGGGCCCAGGGGGCGGGCAGTCCGTACGCCGCCCGGTCCGCGACCACCCGTACGGCCTGCTCCACGCGCTGGCGTGCCGTGGCCTCCTCGTCCGCGGGGTCCCGCACCGGCAGACGCGCCGTCTGGGGATCGCGCCGCTCCTGCGTCCACCGCCACAGCCGCAGCCAGGGCGTGCCGCAGGCGCGGTTGGCGTTGCGGCGCCAGGCGCGCTCGGCCGCCTCCCCGGCCGCGACGGCGCCCACCGCGTCCGCGAGCCGGTCCGAGAACTCGTCGCGGGCCTCCTCGCTGAGCCCGACGCGCCGACCGGTCACGTACGCCGGGCGCAGCTGCCTGGCGGTCGCGTCGACATCGGCCGAGATCCTGCGCCCGGGGGCGTTGCGCCGGGCCACGAACTGGCCGAGGACCTCCCGCAGTTCCCCGACACCGTCCCCGGTGAGGGCGGACAGCGCGAGCACGGTCGCGCCCGGTTCGCCGTGCTCGCCGAGCGCGATGCCGTCCTCGTCGAGCAGCCGCCGCAGGTCGTCCAGGACCTGGTGGGCGGCCTCCCCGGGCAGCCGGTCCACCTGGTTGAGCACGACGAACATGACCTCGGCGTGTCCGGCCATGGGCCGCAGATAGCGCTCGTGGATGACGGCGTCCGCGTACTTCTCGGGATCCACCACCCAGATGACCGCGTCGACGAGCTTCAGGACGCGGTCGACCTGCTCGCGGTGCTGGACGGCGGCGGAGTCGTGGTCGGGCAGGTCGACCAGGACGAGACCGCGCAGCTGCGCCTCCGCCTCCGGGCTCTGCAACGGCCGCCTGCGGAGCCGGCCCGGGATCCCGAGCCGGTCGATGAGCGTGGCCGCGCCGTCGCTCCAGCTGCACGCGATGGGCGCCGCGGTGGTCGGCCGGCGGACGCCGGTCTCCGAAATGGCGACGCCCGCGAGCGCGTTGAACAGCTGGGACTTGCCGCTGCCCGTGGCCCCGGCGATGGCCACGACGGTGTGCTGCCCGGAGAGCTTGCGGCGCGCCGCGGCCTCGTCGAGGACCCGGCCGGCCTCCGCGAGGGTGTCGCTGTCGAGCCGCGCCCGCGAGACGCCCACGAGTTCACGCAGCGCGTCCAGACGAGCGCGCAGCGGGGCGTCGTACGCGAGCGGTGCCGGCGGGGCCTGCACGGCGGGTCGGGTGTCCGGCGCGGGCGGTTCCCCTGCGGTGGCCGGCTCCGTCACGCGCCGTGCGATGAGCCCGTCGTCCCAGACCGCGTCGCCGTCCGCGCGCGCGGACTCGGCGTCGCCGTTCACGCGCGCGTGCCCGTCGCCGTCGCCGGCGGGGGCGCGCTGGGGGAGTCCGGGCGCGGAGGGCTTCCTTGCTCCGGCGCCCCTGCGGAACCGGCCCTCGGCGGCAGCCGCCTCCTTGCGGTCCGCCCGCCGCTCCTTGGAGAGGCCGGTGCTCTTCCGGCGCGTGTCCTCGGAGGGGGCGTCGTCCCCGGCGGTGCCCGCGGAGCGGTCGTCGCCGGTGCGGTTCCGGCCCGGTCGGCCGCCGCCCTCGGAGGGGGTGTCGCCGGTCCGGACGCCTCCGGACGAGGTGGCGTCGGTACGGACGCCTCTGGACAAGGTGGCGTCGGTACGGGCGTCGGCCCGCGTGTCCTGGGAGGGGCCCTCCTGAGTCCCCCTGCCTTCGGGCCGGGCCTCTCGCGGATTCCGGCCTTCGGAACGGGCAGGTGAGGGCTCGGTACCTGCGGAGCGGGCCTCGTCGGAGCGGGCCCCTGCGGCGCGGGCGTCCTGGGAGCGGCCCTCCTGAGTCCCCCTGCCTTCGGGCCCGGCCTCTCGCGGATTCCGGCCTTCGGAACGGGCAGGTGAGGGCTCGGTACCTGCGGAGCGGGCCTCGTCGGACCGGGCCCCTGCGGCGCGGGCGTCCGCGGACCGGTCCTCTCCGGACCGGGCGTCTGCGGACCGGGCGTCTGCGGACCGGGCGTCTGCCGGACGGGCGTCTGCCGGACGGGCGTCTGCCGGACGGGCGTCCTCGCTCCGGCGCTGCGGCGTACCGCCGCCTCCGGACCGTTCGTCCCGTGGGTGGCGCCCTTCCTGCGGGCCGGCCTCCGCGGGCCGGGCCTCCCCGTCGCGCCCCTGCGTGCCACGGCTCTCACCGTCGTGCGCGTTCCCGTCGTGCCCGCCGGCGGGACGGTCGCCCCCGAGGCGTCCGTCCCCGGGGCGTCCGTCGCCGGAGCGCTCCTGACCGTGCGTGGCCTCCCCGCGGGGAGTCTCTGCGCGCGGAGCGTCCCCGTGCGGGTCGTCTCCGGGACGGTCGGCGTGATCCGTGTGGTCAGTGACGGCAGTCACCGCGGTCACCTCTCCTTCTGCAGTACGGACAGCGCGGCGATGAGTTCGGCCTGGGGTTCCGCGTGGACGCCGAGTGCGTCGAGTGGCGCGAGACGGCGTTCGCGCTCGTTGTTCAGGGTCCTGTCGAGGTAGTCCGTCAGCAGCCGTCCGCCCCGGTCGCGCAGCCGCAACGCGCGGTGGGCGCCGATCCGCTCCGCGAGCCCCTCGCCCGCGTTCCGTGCCCGGCGACCGCCCAGGAGCGCGGTGGCGACCAGCGCGGCCACCATCTCGGTGTCGGGCGCGACCGTCTTCTCGAGGCCGCGCACCTCCTCCTCCGCGTACTCCTCCATGACGCGCCGCCAGCGCCGTACGGCCAGCCCGATCCGGTGCTCGGCGCTCTCCAGCGTCGGGTCGCGGTCCATCAGGCCCGGGGCCTGCGCGGCCGGTTCGCGCCGCCACACCTCGTCCACGCGCTCGTCGGCCGCCGTGACCGAGCACAGCAGCAGCTCGCTCAGGCTCTCGACCAGGGAGTCGAGCAGCTCGCCCGCGGTGCAGTCGAGGGGGAAGGCGCGCCACCGCTTGAGCGCGCCCCCGGAGAGCACGGCACCGGCCTGCAAACGGCCCTTCACGCGCGCGTGTTCGCTGTCGTAGGCACTCTCGACGGCCGAGGTGAGCCGCAGCGCCGCGGCGTACTGCGCGGCTGTCGCACCGGCCAGTTCGGGCATCCGTCTCATCAGCGAGTCGAGCACTCCCTGCGCCGTCCGGGCCATCGCCTCGTGGCGGGCGCCCGGCTCCTGCGCGCGGTGCACGAGCCACGTACGCAGCGGCGCGACGGCGCTGGCGGGCAGCAGACCGCCGCCCCACGCGGACTCCGGCAGTTCGGGCACGGTGAAGCGGGGCACCTCGCCGAGCCCGGCCTTGGTGAGCAGGGCGCCGTACTGGCGCGAGACCTCCGTCACCACCTGGTGGGGCACCCGGTCGAGCACGGTGACCAGGGTCGCCTTGTTCTCCTTGGCCGTACGCAGCATGTGCCACGGCACGGCGTCGGCGTACCGGGCGGCCGTAGTGACCATGACCCAGATGTCGGCCGCGCAGATCAGCTCGGCCGCGAGGACGCGATTGTCGGCGACCAGGGAGTCGATGTCGGGGGCGTCGAGCAGGGCGAGGTTGCGGGGGAGCGTGTCGGCGGTCTCGATCCGCAGCACCGGCTCCATGGACTGTCCCCCCGAGAGCCCGGGAAGATCGTCGCCCGGCTCCTGATGGGGCTTCCACACGCGTGTGAGCTGGGGCAGCACGCGCATCCCGCTGAACCAGTGATGGTCCTCGGGATGGCACACGAGCACCGGGGTACGGGTCGTCGGCCGCAGCACCCCCGCCTCGCTGACACGCCGTCCGACAAGGGAGTTGACGAGGGTCGACTTGCCCGCGCCGGTAGATCCGCCGATCACGGCGAGGAGCGGTGCTTCGGGCTGTCTCAGCCGGGGCACCAAATAGTCGTCGAGCTGTGCGAGCAGTTCGTCGCGGTTGGCACGCGCGCGTGGAGCCCCCGCCAGGGGCAGCGGAAAGCGTGCGGCGGCGACACGGTCGCGCAGGGCGGAGAGTGCGTCGAGCAGCTGAGGCCGTACGTCCAAGGTCACCACATGCGAAGAATGCCCAATTTTGGCGGCATTCTGAAGCATATGGGTGTGTCTGCGCGCCGACAGGACACACGGGGCGGAAGGGATGACTGGGGCGCAGGCATAACGAGTGCACAACACCCGATGCGCGAGGCGCCAAAAGCGGTGCACGATTCGTACCCGCCTGCGATTATCGGGACCGCTTCACTGAACCTCCACATCGAGCCACGGAGGCGAAGCACGAGGGACAAGGAGGCGGGAGCCCTATCCTTGTGCCCGGCAAGGTCAAGGATCAGCCCACACCCGGGCACCGCGACACAGGCCACCACACCCGGCCCCCGTAGCTCAGTGGATAGAGCAGGCGCCTTCTAAGCGCTTGGCCGCAGGTTCGAGTCCTGCCGGGGGCGCCATGCTGCTCAGACCTGCGGATTCGCGGTTCGATCGAGCGCTCGGGACGCTGATTCATCCGCTTCGTCGAACTCGGGCCGAGCGCCTGCGGTCACTTCCGTCCTCCTCTCCCGCGGCACACCCATGAGCGCGCCCGGTGCGCCGCGACGGCCGACCCGACGGCACGGACCGCGGGCCGGCCCGCGCGGGGGCGGACGGTGGAACCGTCTCTCCGACGCGATCACGGATTTCCGGAATGTCATCGCCCGGATGGCGGTCATCGAGGACGACACACCGGCGCGATCCGACTCCGCGTGCCGGAACGGCGCGGTAGTCGCGCGCTCGCGACAGGTGCCGATGGGGCGCGGTTCCCGTGCGCCCGCGCCGCCGGCCGAAAGGAGCTGCGGGCCTTGTGCGCTGACGGCTCCTCAGGGGCGGGAACGGCCCCTTCCGTCCGGCGCGTGCCCGCCCCGAGTCGGCGCCCGCCCGCCTGAGCCGGCGCGAGTCCCGCCCCAGCCGGGGCGAGTCCTGCGTACGACGACATCCCCCCGTAGGACGGCGTTCCTGCGTGCGGCGGCGCCCCCCCGGGTACGGCGGCGTCCCGCACCGTGAATCCGGTGCGGGACGCCCCGCCGATGCCGGCGGCCCGGTCGAAGAAGTCGGGCCGGAGAGGCCCGGTCGTCCCGGCTGCCCGGGTCGACCCTGATGGGGGAGGCCCGGTTCCGTCCGACCGGGCACGCTGCCCGGACCGACCCCGGTCGGGAAGGTCCGTCTCCGGCCGACCGGGCACGGCTGCCCGGACCGAAGGGCCCGGGCCGGTCCGCTCGGGTCAGGCCCTCAGCGGGTGCGAGGTCCTGCCCGACGCCTCGTCGATCTCGTCGTGCGCCTTGGTCAGCAGCCGCATCGCCAGTTCGTTCAGAGCGCGAGCCCCCGCGACCTCCTCGCCGACCCTCGGCTGATTCGAGTCGGAGGGGTGGCGGCTGGCGTATCCGTGGGCGCGTACCTCAGTGCCGTCGGGCAGTCTCAGGAGCGCGGCGGCACGTGTGCGGTGGTCGTCCTCCTCGAACTCCATCTCCACGTGCCATCCGATCGCGGTCCGTGTCTTTGTCTCCATCATTGTGATCACCTCCGGGGCAGGCCCCAGCCCCTACTACCAGAGTGTGCCCCTTCGCCCTGGTCCGCACGAGGTGGCGGTCGACGCGGACGCGCAGTCACCGGCCGGTCACCCACAGGGCGCGGTGGAGGGCCGGGCGGCGGTCACCCGCGCCGCTTGGCGATCTGCCACCAGCCGGCGAGCGCCACGACGACGAGGAGGCACAGCAGCCCCACCACCCAGCCCGATCCGCCGAAGTAGTAGAAGTGGAAACCTCTACCGCGTCGCCGTATCGCGAGTTCGAACACGGTGTCCACAGGAGTCATGGGCAGGGACTGCAGACCAGGCCGCGGCGCACCGTGCCGGCCGGCGTTCGGGTGCTCACGTCCGGGCCGTCCCTGTGCCGTGCGGGGCCGCTCGGCAGCGGTCGAGCGCGACAGCCGGTGACCGGCCGGGCACGAGCGGCGGCAGAGGAGGCCCAGGTCACAGCCCCCCGCCGAGACTGGTTTCCTTCCAGGGCTGGCCGTCAGGCAAGATGGGGTGTATCTGCCCACTGCCGATTTCAAGCGTCCGGACGGTTTCTCTTGGCTGAGTTCATTTACACCATGCGCAAGACGCGCAAGGCGCACGGCGACAAGGTGATCCTCGACGACGTCACCTTGAACTTCCTGCCGGGTGCGAAGATCGGTGTGGTCGGTCCGAACGGAGCCGGTAAGTCCACCGTTCTCAAGATCATGGCGGGTCTCGAGCAGCCCTCCAACGGTGACGCGTTCCTGTCGCCGGGCTACAGCGTCGGCATGCTGCTGCAGGAGCCCCCGCTCGACGAGTCCAAGACGGTCCTGGAGAACGTGCAGGACGGCGCCGCCGAGATCATGGGCAAGCTCAAGCGCTTCAACGAGGTCGCCGAGCTCATGGCGACCGACTACTCGGACGCGCTCATGGAGGAGATGGGCAAGCTCCAGGACGACCTGGACCACGCCAACGCGTGGGACCTGGACGCCCAGCTGGAGCAGGCCATGGACGCCCTGGGCTGCCCGCCCGGCGACTGGCCGGTCACCACCCTCTCCGGTGGTGAGAAGCGCCGCGTCGCGCTGTGCAAGCTGCTCATCGAGGCGCCCGACCTGCTGCTCCTCGACGAGCCCACCAACCACCTGGACGCCGAGTCCGTGCAGTGGCTGGAGCAGCACCTCGCGAAGTACGCGGGCACCGTCGTCGCCGTCACCCACGACCGGTACTTCCTCGACAACGTCGCCGAGTGGATCCTCGAGCTCGACCGCGGCCGCGCCATCCCCTACGAGGGCAACTACTCCACGTACCTCGACAACAAGGCCTCCCGCCTGAAGATCGAGGGCCAGAAGGACGCCAAGCGCGCCAAGCGGCTCAAGGAAGAGCTGGAGTGGGTGCGGTCCAACGCCAAGGGGCGTCAGGCCAAGTCCAAGGCGCGTCTCGCGCGCTACGAGGAGATGGCGGCCGAGGCCGACAAGATGCGGAAGCTGGACTTCGAGGAGATCCAGATCCCGCCGGGCCCGCGCCTGGGCTCCATCGTCGTCGAGGTCAACAACCTCTCCAAGGCCTTCGGCGAGAAGGTCCTGATCGACGACCTCTCCTTCACGCTGCCGCGCAACGGGATCGTCGGTGTCATCGGCCCGAACGGCGCCGGCAAGACCACGCTCTTCAAGATGATCCAGGGCCTGGAGACGCCGGACTCCGGCTCGATCAAGGTCGGCGACACCGTCAAGATCTCGTACGTCGACCAGAGCCGCGAGAACATCGACCCGAAGAAGACGCTGTGGGCCGTCGTCTCCGACGAGCTGGACTACATCAACGTGGGCCAGGTCGAGATGCCGTCGCGCGCGTACGTCTCCGCCTTCGGCTTCAAGGGCCCCGACCAGCAGAAGCCGGCCGGCGTCCTCTCCGGTGGTGAGCGCAACCGCCTCAACCTGGCGCTGACGCTCAAGCAGGGCGGCAACCTGCTGCTCCTCGACGAGCCGACCAACGACCTCGACGTCGAGACGCTGTCCTCCCTGGAGAACGCGCTGCTCGAGTTCCCGGGCGCGGCCGTGGTCGTCTCCCACGACCGCTGGTTCCTGGACCGGGTCGCGACCCACATCCTCGCGTACGAGGGTGAGTCCAAGTGGTTCTGGTTCGAGGGCAACTTCGAGTCGTACGAGAAGAACAAGATCGAGCGGCTCGGCGCCGAGGCCGCGCGTCCGCACCGTGCCACCTACAAGAAGCTGACCCGGGGCTGATCGATCTTGCGGCACATCTACCGCTGCCCGCTGCGCTGGGCGGACATGGACGCGTACGGCCACGTCAACAACGCGGTCTTCCTCCGCTACCTGGAGGAAGCACGTATCGACTTCCTGACCCGCCCGGACAAGCAGTTCAAGCAGGGGTCCGTGGTGGCGCGCCACGAGATCGACTACAAGCGACAGCTCGTCCACCGGCGCGAGCCGGTGGACATCGAGCTGTGGATCACGGAGATAAGGGCGGCGGCGTTCACGATCACGTACGAGGTCAAGGACGCGGAGCAGCTCTACGTCCGCGCCGCGACCGTGGTCGTGCCGTTCGACTTCGAGGCCCAGCGCCCGCGTCGCATCACCGCCGAGGAACGTGAGTTCCTGGAGGAGTACCGGGACGACGAGGGCGGTAAGGGCGCCGGGGCCGCCGAGGACGGACAGCTCGACGAGGACGGCGAGGCCGTCGCGGCATGACTGTCCTGCACCTCGTCGACGCGGGGGAGGCGGCGGACCTCGCCGCCTTCCTCTCCCGGCTGGTCCACTACGACCGCGCGGCGGCCGTGCGCCTTCAGGCACACGGCACCACGCTCGCGGTCTTCGGCCGGCCACCGTCGTTCGAGGTCCTCGCCGTCCGTACGGCACGCCTCGCCAAGCCGTACGAGAACGGGCTCGACCTCACCCTGGACGTGACCGTCTCGGCCGGTGAACTCCTGGAGTCCGTCGACGAGTCGGCGGCCACCGCCACGGTGCCGGCCGCCGTCACCGGGCCGCCGTGGGCCGGGGTGCTGCCGCCGCGCGGCGGCTGGACGCCCGAGCCGGGACTGCCCGCCGCGGACGCCGTGCGTGCCATGGTCGCCGGTGCGGTGGCCGAATTCCGGTCCCGTACGCAGGAGTTGGCGCCCGAGCGGCGCACGCGCGCCGAACTCGACCGGATCGGGCGGGAGATCTGGTCCCGGCCGATCGGCGACACCGCTCTTCCGGTACGGGCCGCGCACGCGGCTCAGTCACTGGGATTCCTGCGACCCGCGCGGCCCGGGACGGAGTCCGGGGCCGCGGCCGGGGAGAGCCCGCTCGGGCTGTACTCGTCGGGCGCGTGGCTGCGGCTGCGCACGCCGTACGGGTCGATCGCGGTCCGCCGGGCGGGACTCGGCGCGCTGGACGTCAGCGTCCGCTGACCGCGCGCACCGCACCGGACCGCCTCCGCGGGCTCCGTGCGCCGACCGCGCGCACCGCACCGGACCACCTCCGCGGGCGCCGTGCGCCGACCGCGCGCACCGCACCGGACCACCTTCGCGGGCGCCGTGCGCCGACCGCGCGCACTGCACCGGACCACCTCCGTGGGCGCCGTGCGCCCACCGCGCGCACCGCACCGCCTTCGCGGGCTTCTCAGCCGGGCGTGCTGTCGTCCGGCCAGACGCCGATGTGGTCCGGCTCCAGTTCCAGTGCCACGCGGTCCCGCATGCCCAGCGTCTCGGTGTACTCGGCGGGGAGCTGGAGACGGCCCGCCCGGTCGAGCATCGCGTACTCGCGGGCCACCACCGCCTCCTGACCGGTCGCGGCGTCGACCTCGGTGCGGCGCAGCACCTCGGTGGAGGTGCGGCCGTCGCGGATCGCGACCGTGCGGCGGACCTCGCCGGCGACCGCCTGGTCGTGGGTGACGATCACGATGGTGGTGCCGAGGTGTTCGTTCGCCGTGCGGAACGCGGCGAAGATCTGCTCGGCGGTGTGGGAGTCGAGTTCGCCGGTGGGCTCGTCGGCGAGCAGTACGGCGGGGGCGTTCGCCAGCGCCACGGCGATGGCGACGCGCTGCTGCTGGCCGCCCGACATCTGGTGCGGGCGGCGGTTGCGGCAGTCGGCGATCCCCAGCAGCTCCAGCAGCTCCAGAGCGCGTTCGGACTGGGCGCGGCGGGTGCGGCGGCCTCCTCGGGCGGCGCCGGACAGCTGCATCGGCAGGGCGACGTTCTGGGCCGCGGTCAGATAGGGGAGGAGGTTGCGGGACGTCTGCTGCCAGACGAACCCGACGACCTCCCTGCGGTAGCGCAGCCGGTCCTTCGACCCCATCGTCAGCAGGTCGCGTCCCGCGACGCGCGCGGCGCCCGCGGTGGGGGTGTCCAGGCCGGCCAGGATGTTCATCAGCGTCGACTTGCCGCTGCCCGACGCGCCCACCAGCGCCATCAACTCGCCCTCGCGGACCAGCAGGTCGAGCCCCTGGAGCGCCTGGACCTCCACGCCGTCCGTGGAGAAGATCCGGACCAGCCGGTCACAGGTGATCAGGGCGTCGTGGCCGTAGGCGGGACGGTCCCGGCGCGCCGTGGCACGGTCGGCGAGATCGGCGAAGGTGGGATCGGTGGTGGTCATCGCCTGCCTCCGGCGGGGGTCACGGGGACACTGGTCGAGTACGGGCCCGGGCGCACGGCCGTACGAGCCGAAGGGCCGTGCCGGGCCGGGGGGTTTCCTGAGCCGGCCGCCTGCCGGGCGGGGCCGCTTCCTGCGGCAGGTTCCTGCCGGGCCGGGCGGCTGCCAGGACGACCGGCCTCTCGGGCCGGGTGGCCTCCGGGGCGGGTGACCTGCCGGGCCGGGCGGCCCACCTCGCTCGTGTCCTGTCCCGCCCGGCGGGACGCACGGCACAGGACCGGGCGGACCGAGGTGTGTGCCGGGGCCGTGCCCGGGGTCGAGGGGATCATCGCGAGTCCCCCGCCCGCAGTTCCCGGACCGACCCACGTCGACCCGACCACCACGCCTGCGCCGCCGCGATGCCCGTCGCCAGGGCCAGGACGGTCAGGGACGGCAGGATCAGCGAGACGGCGTCGGTGCGCAGCCGGGCGCCCCCCGACGAGGAGTCGGGCGTGGCGAGCGCGATCGCCGTCAGGTCGATGCCGGGGGACAGCAGACGGATCGCCGCCCAGCCGGTGAGCGCGCCGCCCGCCGCGGCCAGCAGAGCCTGGGGCAGGGCCTCCAGCACGAGCAGACGGCGGCCCTGGGCACGGGTGAGCCCCATGGTGCGCAGGCGGGCGAGGAGCGCGGTCCGTTCGGGCGCGGCACGCAGGAGGGCCAGCAGCAGTGCCAGCACGGCGTACCCGGCGCCCGCGGCGACCGCGGCCGTGTAGATCCGCTCCGCGCCGGTCTGCAACGGCGAGTCCACGTACCCGTCCCGCACCTCGGCCCGCAGCCGCACTTCCACACCGGTGCCCGCCGCGTCGCGCAGGGCACCTCTGTCGAGGTGGCCGCCTGTCACGAGCAGCGCGGTCGGCCGGGCGGGGCGGGCGGGCAGACCCGCGCGGTCCACCACCAGGAAGTCGAGGTCGGAGACGGCCGGGGTCTGGTCCCGTACGGCGGTGATCCGCACGGTCACCTGGCTGCCGTCCTCCAGCCGCACCGCGAACGGACGCGTGCCGTACCGGCCGGCGACGGCGGGTGAGGCGAGCGCGGGAAGCACCTGTTTCTCCGCGCCCGCGGTGGTCCCCGAGGAGCCGCGCGCGGCGGGGGCGGCCAACTCCGTGCCGGAGAAGCCCCCGAGGCCGACGCGCCGGGCCAGCCGCCCGTACGCCCCCGGCTCGACACCCACCAGAGCCACCACTTCCTGCTCGGTTCCGGAGCCGTCGCCCACCTGCGCCTCGTAGGCGATGCTCACCGGTGTGACCTCGCGCACGCCGGACGCCCGCCGGACCTGCCCCGGCAGGGCGGCCGGGAGCGGGTGGGTCGCCTCGATGCGGGCGTCCGCACCGGTGACCAGGAGCGCGGCGCGGTCGCGGGCGTCGTGGACGCCCGCGAGGACCGAGCCGCCGAACGCGGCGGTGGTGAGGGCGGTGAGCAGGGCGAGGAGAGGCAGCACGGTGGAGGCGGAGGTGCGTCCCGCGCGGGCCAGCGAGAGGTGGGCGACGGCGCCCCGCAGCCGCCCGGCGGGCCGGGCCAGCCGGCGCAGCGGCAGCGGGTAGAGCCGGACCAGGACCAGCGCCGCGATGACGCCCACCAGGACCGGCGCCAGCGCGACCAGCTGATCGCCGGACGCGCCGCGGCGCCGCAGTGCGGCGACGGCACCCGACGCCAGCACCAGCAGTGTGAGTTCCGCGACCGTGCGACGGCGTGAGGGACGCACCGACGCGAGGTCCTCGCGGCCGCCGTGGATGCGTACGGCGCGGTGGGCGAACGCTGCCCGTACGGGCAGGGTGGCGCAGGCAAGGGCGGTCACGGCGACGGCGGCGGCGACCGCGTGGGCGACGCGGTCCTCGGGCACGGCGAGCAGTGCCACCGCGAGGCCGAGCGCGCCCGCGGGCACCGCGACGACGGCCGTCTCGGCCAGCAGCCGTCCCGCGACGCCGCGCAGGGAGCCGCCGCGGGCGCGCAGCAGGGCCAGTTCGGCGCGGCGCCGGTCGACGGCGAGGCCGCCCGCCATCAGCAGCACGACGGCCGCGACCGTGCCGGCGCCGAAGGCGGCCACGGCCACCAGCGGGCCGATGCCGGACCGCAGCCGGACGAACGACGTCAGGACGTCGTCCAGGTCCGTGGCCACGTCCGCCAGCGGGTCGACCTTCTCGCGCACTCGCCCGAGTCCCGGCCCCGACTCCAGCGCGGCGATCGCGGAGGACAGCCGGTCCACCTCGTGCGCGGTCAGCGACGTGGTGTCGGGCGCCAGCTGCCAGTAGCGCTCGGGCTTCCCCGCCGTGCCGAGCAGGGCGGGCGCCGCGTCCGGCGGCAGCAACAGCGCGCCCAGCCAGTACCGGTTCGGCACGCCGGCCGGGGTGGCCAGCTGCATCAGGGAGGGCTTGCGCAGCACGGGCATCGCCGACCAGTACGCGCCGTCGGGCTCGCGCGGTTCGACGATCCCGGTGACCCGTACGGCCAGCGGCTCGCGCTCCACGCCGGGCAGGTGGATCACCGAACCCACCTTGATCCCCAGCGTCCTGGCCGTGGCGGTCGTGACGGCCGCCTCCACCTCGGGCGTCGCGGCGGTCACGGCGCCCCGCACGCGCGGAAGGCGGCCCTCGCGCAGCCTGGCATGGTCGGCGAGACCGTTCTGCGCGGTGAGCGACATCCGGGCGGGCAGCCCGGTGGGCCGGGGCAGCCAGGGGTCCAGCGCGGCGCCGGGGTTGGCGGTGCGGACCCCGTACGAGGACTGGGCGCGGTCGGGCACGAGGGGCCGCTCGACGGCGCCGAGCACCTTCTTGTTCGCGGCGCGCAGGGCGGCACCGCGCAGGGCCTCTTCCCTTTCCTCCTGCGGGAGTTCGACGCCGGGCTGCGGGGCGTACACCTGCACGGTGGTCCGCCGGGCGGTGGCGTCGTCGAGCAGCCGGCGCAGGCCCGCGTCCTCGTAGCGGTCGACCGCCCGCGGGAACGCGGCGGCCAGACACGCGGTCAGCGCGACGAGCAGGGCCAGGGCGACCGCCACGCCGGGGGCGGCGCGCAGCCGGGTGCGGACCCACGGGGCCACCACCGTCGCGACGCCGGTGCTCGCGGCGGCGTCGGCGCCGCCCGAGTCGCCCGGGCCGCCCGCGCCGCTCGTCTCGTCCGTGGGGCCGGTCATGTCACTCACCACCCTGCCGTCGCAGTGAAGTCGCCGGGTCAGGGCGGTGCAGCGAAAGGAAAGCCGTGATCGCCAGCGGGGTCACCGCCACGGCGGCCAGCAGCAACGCCACGTGCGGGAGCGGGAGCTGGACCAGGACCTCGGGGGTCGGCCGGGTCGCCTGGGACGTCAGCACGATCAGCGGCACCACGGCCCGTGCCAGCACCGCGCCCAGGGCCACGCCCACCACCAGCGCCAGGGTCACCAGGACGCCCTGCTCGACGGCGATCAGCCGGGCCAGCTGGCGGCGCGGCGCGCCCAGCGCCCGCAGCACCGCGAACTCGGCTCCGCGCTCCCGCAGCGACCCGGCGGTGCTCACCGCGAACCCGACCGCCGCGAGGGCGGCGGCCACCACGGCCGCCGCGGCGAACGCGGCCTCGGGGCCCGCCCCGAACGGGTCGTCGCGCAACCGGTCCGCGATCTCGTCGCGGACGACGACCTGCGACGGCTCGATGCCGGGCCGCTCCCGCAGCTCCGCGGCGACCCGTGCCGAGTCGCCGGGCGCGGTCCGCAGCCACCACTCACTGGGCGGGACGCTCTGCCCGTAGCGCGCCTGCAGCACCCGGTTCACCGACCGGAGATCGATGATCAGCGCACCGCCGTTCTCCGCGGCCCGGATCGTCGCCCCGGCCGCCGTGCCGTCCGGCGGGGTGTCCGTCGTCGGCAGCGCGCGGACGCTGTCCACGATCCGCACCGGCACCGTGCGGCCGGCGAACGGCACGTCCACCCGCTCACCGGTCCGGGCGCCCGACGAGGTGAGGAAGCGGTCCGTCGCGACTGCCGTGATCTCCGGCGCCTTCGGCTGCACCACCTGCATGCGGATCGTCACCGAGGTGATCTGCCAGGCGAGTTGGAGCGGGAGGTAGCCGGTGCCGTAGCGGACGGAGAACGACCGCTTCGACGCCTTGTCCACACGCGGGGGAGTGGGGCGGGTCGCCTCGTCGGGGGACGCCGCGGTGCTGGTGGTCCCCGACGCCGTCTTCCAGTCGGTGGGCAGCGGCAGTGCGCGCTCCTTGCCGTCGGCGCCGGTCGCGTTCAACGCCTCGACAGCGAAGCGGTGTTGCTGCGCGGTGTCGGTGGGCTGGGTCATGTCCAGCTGGAGTCCGGTGAGCAGCAGGGGCGCGGTGCTCCGCGGAAGGTCGAGGGAGAGCGGGTGCGCCCGCCCGTCGGAGGGGAGCCGGCCGATCCGCAGCGAGTGGGGCGTTCCGTAGCGGTCCTCCAGGGTGACCGACAGGTCCGCGGCCGTCGTGCCGCCCCTGCTGCTCAGACGTACGGTCATGCCGAGCCGTTCGCTGCCCTTGGGGACCGGCGTCCCTCTGGAGGCTCCCTTCGGCCCGAGTCCCGCGAGCAGCGGGCGCACCGGCCGGTC
Source organism: Streptomyces krungchingensis (assembly GCF_054729265.1). Taxonomy (NCBI): domain Bacteria; kingdom Bacillati; phylum Actinomycetota; class Actinomycetes; order Kitasatosporales; family Streptomycetaceae; genus Streptomyces; species Streptomyces krungchingensis. The sequence continues at coordinate 4,223,239 of NZ_JBPUKY010000001.1, read as the reverse complement.
GGCCAGGTCCCGGCGCAGCAGCACACCGTCCGCCGCGTGCGCCGTGTCGAGGGCGAGCACCGTCGCGGTACGGCTGCCCGACAGCGGAAGCGTGGTGCGGACGGCGGGAGCGGCCTGTTGTACGCGGGGCAGGGTCGCGTACGCCTCGGCCTGGCCGAGCGCGTCCTCGTCGCCCGCGAGGACACGGACCGACGTACCGGCCCGGAAGTCCGCCTGGTCGTCCTGCGAGCGGTTCCAGGACGCGCCCTGGCCGATGGCGAGCATGCCCATGGCTACGGCGAGCACGAGCAGCAGGACCGGTCCGGCGCCGCGCATCGGGCGGCGGCTGAGCTGCCAGCCCGCGAGTGCCGTGGGCAGTCCCCGGCCGCTCGCGGCCCGGTGTTCCGCGAGCCGCGCCACCGGCGGCAGCAGCCGCAGCGTGAGGACGGTCCCGGCGAGCAGGGCGAGGGCGGGGGCGGAGACGAGCAGGGGATCGACGCCGAGGGTGCCCGAGGTGTCGCCGCTGACGGCGCCGGACGTCTGCCGGTCCAGCTGCCAGTACGCGACGCCGGCGATCGCCAGCAGCCCGACGTCCGCGCCCGCGCGCACCGGCGCGGGCAGCGTGCGCGCCCGGCCTCTGTCGCTGTCGCCCGCCGTCAGTGCCGGCACGGTCACCGCGAGCGCGCAGCCCAGCGCCACGCCCGCCGCGACCAGCCACACCGCGCCGAGCCCCTGCGAGGTGTCGAGGCGCAGCCCGATCCGCGCCAGCGCGCCCTGCCCGGCGAGCAGGCGGGTCAGCGGTCCGGCGAGGAGGGGCGCGCAGAGCGCGGCGGGCAGGGCGAGGAGCAGCGCCTCCAGCGCGGCGAGCGTTCCGACACGGGCGCGCGAGGCGCCGCGCGCCCGCAACACCTCGGTCTCGCCCACTCGTTCGGCGCTCAGCAGCCGGGCGACGAGCAGCAGCGCGTATCCGGCGAGCAGGGCCAGTTGCGACGCGACGATCAGGAGTGTCGAACGCGAGACGAGCAGCGAGCGCTCGACGCTGTCCAGGACCTCGGGCAGCGAGGTCGACACGGCCGTCGCCCCGGTCAGGGCCGGGTCCTTGCGCAGCTTCCGCTGGCCCTCGCGGGCGGCCTCGCGCAGCGCGCCGATCCCGCCGGGCGTCAGCGTGGAGAAGTCGGCGGACGTCAGCCACGCGGTCTCACCGGCGCTCACCCGGCCCCCGGAGAGGACCGCGGGATCGGTGAGCAGCGGCCCGTACGTCGTGAAGTCGACCTTGTTGATCCCCCGGCCGCGCAGCGCGTCCAACTGCCAGTACGGGGCGGTGGGGCGGACGGGCTTGTAGAGGCCGGTGACGCGGACGTGGACCTTGGGGCCGCCGAGCCGGTCGACGAGGGTGAGGCGGGAGCTGGGCTTCAGGCCGAGGCGGTCGGCGGCGGCCACGGGCAGGGCGACCTCGACGATCGGGCCGCCCGTGCCGCCGGGCAGCCGCCCGTCGGTGACCCGCACCTGGCTGTGGTCGAGGGCGGCGAAGTGCGTGAGGTCCGGGTCCCCGGCGCGGGCGGCGGGGGTCTGGAGGGAGCGGGGCAGGGCGTACGGGCCCGAGCGCGTCAGGGTGCGCCGGGTGACCGGCAGCCCGGAGAAGGTCTTCCGGGCGCCCGCGCGCACGGCGCTGTCGGCGGCCTCGCGCTCCCCGGCCGGGACGTCGGCCCGGACGATCAGGGCGGTGCTCACGGCGTTCCCGGGGTCCTTGAGCGCGTGGCGCAGGGACGCGTCGCCGATCGAGCCGGAGTACGCGGTGAGGGTCGCGAGCACCGCCGTCGTCAGCAGGACGGTGAGCAGCGCGGCCGCGAGCAGCAGACGGTGCGCCCTCGCCCGCAGTAGTACGAACCCCGTCACCCGGACCCCCGCCCGCCCCCGTCACCCCGTCGGCCCCTCTGTCGTCGTCCCGGGACCTTCGGGCGATGCTGGCAGAGGGACAGGGCCGCGGGTAAGCGCTTGTAGGCAGGCCTTGACCGGATTGTGACCGGAATCCGGCGTCCGGCGACCGGAATGCGCGCGTCAGCCTCCGTGCGGGGCCGGTACGTGTCCGTCCGGAACCGGCGCCGGGTCCGCCGCCGCGCGACGGACCCGGGGGCGGGCGGATCAGCCCGCGGTGTTCACCATCGAAGCCGCCGCGTACGTCAGGTAGTTCCACAGCGTGGTCTCGTGCTCCTCGGAGAGGCCGAGCTCCTCGACGGCGACCCGCATGTGCTTGAGCCAGGCGTCGTGCGCCGCCTGGTCCACGGTGAAGGGGGCGTGGCGCATCCGCAGCCGGGGGTGGCCGCGGTTCTCGCTGTACGTGGTCGGGCCGCCCCAGTACTGCATCAGGAACAGCCTGAGCCGCTCCTCCGCCGGGCCCAGGTCCTCCTCGGGATACATGGGCTTCAGCAGCGGGTCCTCGGCGACACCCTGGTAGAACCGGTGCACCAGGCGCCGGAAGGTCTCCTCGCCGCCGACCTGCTCGTAGAAGGTCTGCTCCTGAAGCGTGCCGCGCCGAATCTCTTTCACCCGTCCATGGTCTCAGACGGGGTGACCGAGGACTCGAGGCTTAGGACTCCTCGCCGCCGGCGCTCAGGACTCCTCGTCGTCGGCCGGTCCGTCGCTCGCCCGGCGGCCCGTCCGGCAGCACAGTGGAGACATGGGCGCGCACGCACTCGACCACGAGCTCGACGACCTCGCCGCGCAGGCGCGGGCCGCGATGGTGCGCGAGATCGAGGCGAGCGGCGCCTGGGCGGCCGACCCCGTCTGGCGGGAGGCGTTCGAGACGGTCCCGCGCCATCTCTTCGTGCCGTACTACTACGTCGGCGTCCTCGGGGGCTTCGAGCGCGTGTGGGGCCAGGACCCGGACCCGCGCAGCCGGGAGCGGTGGGTGCGCGGTGCGTACGCCGACGCCCCGCTGGCCACCCGCGTGCGCGACGGCGAACTGGTCTCCTCCAGCAGCCAGCCCTCCCTGATGGCGGCCATGCTCACCGAACTGGAGGTACGGGACGGGAACACCGTCCTGGAGATCGGTGCCGGGACCGGCTACAACGCGGCCCTGCTCGCCCACCGGCTCGGCGACGACCGGGTGACCACGATCGACCTGGACGCCGAGATCACCGAATCCGCGCGCCGGCATCTCGCGGCCGCCGGGCATCACCCGCTCGTCGTGACCGGCGACGGAGCCCGTGGCGTCCCCGAGCGCGCCCCCTTCGACCGGATCATCGCCACCTGCACGCTGACCACGATCCCGCACCCCTGGCTGGCCCAGTGCACCCCGGGCGCCCGCATCCTCGCGCCGCTGGCCACCGGTCTGATCGCGCTGCGGGTGCGGGACGCCGGGCACGCCGAGGGGCGCTTCCTGCACACACCGGCCTATTTCGTGCCCCTGCGCGGCGCGACCCGGCCCGGACGCGCGCCGGAGCACGTCGGCGGGCTGCCCGCCCGGGCCCGGAACGAGGAGCTGCTCCGCTTCCTGCTGGCCCTGACCGTGGACGGTCTCGATCCGCAGGAGGCCTACGCGCTCTGGGAGCGCGAGGGCCACCCGGTGCGGGAGCGGTACGGGATCACGGTCAGCGGAGAGCGCGTCCGGGCCTGGCTGGACGACCCCGAGGGGCCGCACACCTGGCCGCTGCCGTGAATCCCGTACGGACGCGTGGGGCGGTGCTCAGCCCCGGCGGATCGTGATCGTCGTCCAGGCGCCGACGTGCACCCGGTCGCCGTCCTGGAGAGGCACCGGCACGAACGGCTGGATGGGCTCCTCCCCGCCGTTGACCGTGGTGCCGTTCGTCGAGTTCTGGTCGACGACCGCCCAGCCCCCGTCCGGCTGCTGGACCAGGACGGCGTGCTGGTGCGAGACGCCCGGGTCCTCCGGGGGCACCGCCAGGTCGATGTCCGGGGTGTCGCCGGTGGAGTGCCGGCGACGGCCGATCGTGATCTGGTTGCCGGTGAGCGGACGCTGCTGCTCCGGCGAGTACGCGGGCAGGTTCAGCCCCGCGGCCTCGGGGCCCGAGCGCTGCATCATCGCCATGAAGTACTCGCGGTCGGGACCGATCGTCACGCTCCACGCCAGCGGCTGCTGCTGGTAGCCGGGGCCGGGCGGGGCCTGGGTCACGCCGGGCTGCGGGTAGCCGTAGCCGCCCTGGCCCGCGCCGGGACCGTTCGGACCGCCGGGACCGGCAGGGCCGCCGGGCGCGCCCGCCGAGGGCGGGGAGATCACCCAGTCGTCGTCACCGCCGAAGGCCGGGCCGCCGGGCTGCGGCGGGCCGCCCTGGGTGAAGGGCGAGGCGGGCTGCTGGGTGTACGCCTGCGGGGCGCCGGGGCCGCCGGGCGTCGGGCCCGGGGGCGGCGGCACGGGCCGCGAGGGGTCGCCGCCGAAGCCCGAGGGGTCGCCGCCGAAGCCCGAGGGGCCGTCAGCGCCCCACGGAGTGGAGGGCGGGCCGGGCGGGATCGGCTCGGCGGGCCGGTTCATCTGCGAGGGCCGCGAACTCTGGTACTCGAACGGGTCGTGAACGGGGCCGGCACCGGGACCGCCCGGCTGGCCGGGGCCCTGCTGCGGGAACCGCGGCGGGGGGTTGCCGCCGGGACCGCCCATGCCACCGGGACCGCCGGGGCCACCGGGACCGCCCATGCCGCCGGCCGGCGGACGCGGCGCCGCCGGCGTGTACGACGTGGCGGTGTTGGTCAGGAAGTTCCACCGGCACTCCTCGCAGAACGGCGCGGCGCCCTCACGGGGCGTGCGGCACTGCGGGCAGAGCTCCGGCTCGGGGTCGGGCACGGCGGACAGATGCGGGCGCCCGCCGGCGCCGGGCGGCGGCGGGGGCGAACCGGGCGGCGGATAGCCGTACCCGGCGCCGGGCGGCGGCGGGGGAGGTGGCGGGGGCACGGCTCCGGCCATGCGGTGACCGCAGACCTCGCACCAGTCGTCGGAACCCGACTGATGTCCGTTCGGGCAGGTCGGCATGTCGGCGCTTCCCCCTTTCCTTTCCGGCCCTCGGGGCCGGGTTTCTCCGGCTCCCCTCGGGAACCGGGCTCGCTACTTCTTTACACGAACAGTCTTTGTGGACCGTGTCTCGAGGGTCATCTCGTCGGCCTCTTCGACCTTTGCCTTCAATCGCACAGTACCTGCCGCGGCATCGACCACGTCCACCACCTTCGCAAGCAGTTTCGCAGTATCGGCATTTCCGGAGGCGCCGGCGAGCTGAACGGCACGTCCCAGCTTGGCCGTTGCGCCGTCCACATCGCCCGCTTTGCGGGCATCCAGGCCCTGTTGGATGACTTGCGCCAGTTCGGCCTGTCCTGTGTAGTGCGCCACCTGCGGGTTGATCGACGTCGAGGCGGCCATGTCGTCCGTCCACACCGCCCGGACGAGACCCTGCGCGCCGAGATTCTGCACGCTTCCGTCGCCCTGCGGGATGACCAGCGACACGCGGGCCGCCAGCATCTCCTGGCCGATCCCGGCCGCCGGGACCTCCACGCACACGTGGTAGTCGCGCGACTCGTCGCCCCAGGAACCGGTCGGGTAGTCCCCGGCGCGCGGCCCGGCCTCGCTCCGGCGCTCCGTCAGTTCCTCGACCGTGGGCGCCACTTGCTTGACGAACTTGATCCGCGTCCCGACCGGTGTCCACAGGCGCAGCGCGACGTCCGCGACCTCCTTGCCCATGGCCGTCTCCATCATCTGCGTGAAGTCGGCGGACAGGGCGGCGGGGTCGGCCACGATGTCGGCGGTGCCGAGGAGCGCGGAGGCGATCCCGGTGACCTCCTTGACCTCCCAGTCGGTGCCCACTCCACGCGCGTCACACGTGAAGCGTCCGGCACAGGAGTCCAGCGCGGCCTTCAGGTCCTCGGGCGACTCGTGTTCGTTGCGGCCGTCGGTGAGCAGGATGCCGTGCCGGATGGAGACCTCCGCGGAGGACAGCAGCCGGTCGGCCAGGCGCAGCCAGGTGCCGATGGCCGTGCCGCCGCCCGCGCTCAGCCGGCGCAGGGCCTGCTTCGCCTGCTCGCGGTTGGCCGCGTCGGCGACGGCGAGCCGCCCGCCGCCGGGATAGACCTCCTTGGCGACGTGCGTGCCGCCGATCACCGCGAAGTGCACGCCGTCGCGCAGCGTGTCGATCGCGGCGGCCGTCGCGTCGCGGGCGTTGCGCATCTTGGTCGGCGGGTAGTCCATCGACCCCGAACAGTCGACCATGATCGCCACGGCCGCGTCCGGTCCCTGTCCTGGCGAGTAGAGATGCGGTGCCGCCACGGCGCTTCCGATGGTGCCGCCGCCGGTCGCGCTCACGGTGACGATCGCGTTGACCTCACGACCGCCCTCGGGCAGGTACTCGTTCTGGTACACGTCGACCGAGAACTGCGGCACGTTCGACTTCGAGAAATTGGCCATGCCTTCTCTGTCCCCCTCGGGCCTCCGGTGCTGGCGGAGGTGATGACTGTATGCGGACCGGTCCCCTCCGGTCCGAGGCCGTCGCCCTGTGCGCGGTCCGCGGTGCCGGGACCCGCGGTGCCACGGCCCGCGGACCTGCGGTCCGTGGGCCGGTGGTTCCGTGGCCCGGCTGGTCCGGGTTTCGCGGCCTCAGGCCGATCCTGCCCCCTGTGGTGGGGCGGGGAACGGCAGGACGGCCACTGTTACGTTGTCGTGGCCCCCGCCGTCCAGGGCGTGACCGACCAGCACCTGCGCGCTGTGCAGCGGCCGTTCGGCGGCGTCGAGGGGTACGACCTCGGCCATGTCCTCGGCCGCCTCCGCGTAGTTCCACAGACCGTCGGTGCACACCACCACTACACCCGGTCGGTCCGGCTTGAAGGAAGCGGTGTGCGGCTCCAGTTCGTAGGCGTCCGCGCCGAGCCAGCCCGTGATGGCGTGGGCGCGCTCGTCGGCGTACGCCTCCGCCTCGTTCATCAGGCCCGCCGCGACCATCTGGGCGGCCCACGAGTCGTCCTCGGTGAGCCGGGCCGGCGGCGAGGAACGGTCGACGGGCACCCAGTAGGCGCGGCTGTCGCCGACCCAGCCGACGACCAGCAGGGCGGTCGTGACGACCGCGCCGACGAGGGTGCACGCGGGGGCGTTGACGTGGGGCGCGTGCTCGCCCTGTGCGGTGGACGCGTCGGCCAGCGCGTTGACGGCGTCCGCGGCGGCGACGATCGCGTCGTGCATCGCCTGCTGCGGATGCGTGCCCCGCGGCAGCGCCGCGAGGAGCGCCTCGTTGGCCGTGTTCGACGCGGCGAGCGAGGCCTCGTCCGGACGGGTCGCCGAGGAGACGCCGTCGCACACGATCGCGACGACCGCGGGCGATCCGTCGGGCAGCGCGGTGGACGAGATCGCGAACGCGTCCTCGTTGCGGTGGTGGCGCAGACCGCGGTCACTGACCGCCGCGACCGCGCCGAGTTCCTGCTCCATGTGGTCGCGCTCCCGGGGCTGCGCGTGGCCGCAGTTCTCGCAGTAGCCGTCGTCGTCGACGCGGCCCGAACGGCAGGCGACGCACAGCTTGGTACCCGCGGGCGGGCTCGCCAGATCGGCGGTACGGGGATCCGCGGGGCCGCTGCCGGCCACGGGGGCCTCCGCGGCCGGGGGCGCCAGCGGGTACTCGTCCGGTTCGGAGGGCCGGTCGAAGCGCACCCCGGACGGTTCCGCGCCGGGCGCCTGCCCGCCGGACGGACGGCCGGCCGGAGACGGCGCGTCCCCCGCCGGGGCGGGTGGCCGGGTGTCGGGGAGATGTCCGCCGGACACCTGTCCGACGGGTGCCTGCGTGCCGGGGAGTTGTCCGCCCGGCACCTGGCCGCCGGGCGGCCGCGCCCCCGGCGCCGGAGTGCCGGGGCCCTGAGGGGCGGGGGGCGCCGTCGGAGACTGCGGAGCCGGCGGCCGCGCACCGGAGGCCGGGGCGGCCCCGGGCCGCGCCGGACCGGGCTCGTGCGCCCCCGCGGACTCCAGGTCCGGGTGCGGGTGCGGGAGTTCGGAGCCGCCCGAATCCGTGCCGCGGATGTCGGTGGCCCGGTGCACCGGCGCGGGCATGTCGGAGCTGTCGACCTCGGGGGCGACGGGCCACTCCACGGACGCGGCGGCAGGAGGCCGCGCCGACGTGCCGTTCATCGTGATCGTCGCGTCGTCCGGGCTGTCCTGCGGCGGTGCGGACACGGCCGACAGGTCGTAGCCGCACGCACCGCAGAAACGGTCACCCGCCTCCAGCGGCTCCTCGCACACGGGGCACCGCGAAAGGGCCGTCGGCTGGGGCATCTGGGACATCAATCACACCCACGTCCGGGGGCGGTAACGATTCGCACGTTCCACCAGGTCGATCCTCTCCTCGCCGCCCTGCGCGAGCCGGGCCAGCGTGCGGTACGAACGCTCCAGTCCGAAGCGGAGACCGCGCTCGTCCAGCGCGCTGCCGAGCAGCACACGTCCGCCTCCGGGAGCCGGAGCGGAACCCTGGCTACCGGAGAGTACCCAGTCCAGCGCACAGCCAAGGACCTCCGTCGACAACTGCTCGCGTCGGACCGCGTCCAGACCGTACCCGTCGAGCGCCTCGACCTGGCCCGCCGCCGCGGTCAGATCGTCCAGGAACGCCGCTGCCGCCGCCTCCTCGGCCAGCCGTTGGCGCAGCCGTGCCCGGACGGCCGCGACCCGCGCGGCGGTGTAGTGGATGGACGCCTCCGGCACGGACTCCAGGGTGGCCACGGCGGCACGGCGGTCGCCCGCGGCGAGCTGCACGCGGGCCAGCCCGAACGCCGAACTCACATAGCTGGGGTCGGTCGTCCACACCAGCCGGTAGTACTCGGCGGCGTTGTCCAGCTGCCCGAGCACCTCCGCGCACAGGCCGAGCGCCAGCTTGGGCGCGGGCTCGCCGGGGAAGGCGTCGTAGACCGCGTCGAAGGACAGCGCCGCGATCTCGAACTCCCCGGTGGCCAGCGCCGCGACACCGCGGTACCAGACCACCCGCCAGTCGTCGGGATGGTCCGCCTCCAGGGTGTCGAGGGCCTTGCCCGCGCTGGTCAGCTCGCCCATTTCGAGGCGGGCCCGCAGCTCGCGCAGCCTGAGCTCGGGCGATCCGGCCGGCGCCGCCTGGAGCGCGGTGATCAGCTCCGCCGGGGCGGACGCCATGAGACCCGCGAGGAAACCCGCGTTGGGGTCGCTCGGGTCCACCAGCGGGACGGGCAGCGCGAGCGCCGTGCCGCCCGCCTGGACGAGCGTGACGAGCGCGCTCGGCGCCGTCGTCGGGGGGAGCGCGGGAGCCGTGGTCGCCCCGTCCGGCCGCTGGGCCGCGCCCTTCCTCCCGCGTACGGGTAGGGCCCGCGCGCCCAGGCGCGACACCTGGCCGTCCAGCTTCCCGAACAACTCGGTGTCCGTGACCTTCAGTTCGGGTCCGAACAGCGTCGACAGCGCCGGACGTGCCCGGCCCGTCTGCAGGGAGACGACCTCGCGCAGGACACCGGTCAGCTGCTCGGACATCTCCTGCGCGGACGCGAACCTGCGGGCCGGGTCGGGATCGGTGGCCCGGACGAGGAGCCGGTAGAACGACTCGTACTGGCGGAAGACCTCGATGTTGTCCGGGTCCGGCAGGGAGTCCACGAAGACGTTCGTGTAGCCCTGGAAGTCGAAGGTGAGCACCGCGAGGGTGCGGGCGACCGTGTAGAGGTCGCTCGCCACCGACGGCCCGACCTCCGCGACCTCCGGCGCCTGATAGCCGACTGTGCCGTAGATGGCCGACTCGTCGTCGTCCATCCTGCGCACCGCGCCCATGTCGATCAGCTTCAGCTGGTCCTCGGTCTGGATCGCGTTGTCGACCTTGAAGTCGCAGTACAGGAGGTTGCGGCTGTGCAGGTGACCGAGGGCCTCCAGCGCCTCGATGCCGTAGGCGCAGGCCTGTTCCACGGGCAGCGGGTCCCGCTTCCCGTCCGGTGTGCGGCGGCCGTTGGCGATCTCCTTCAGCGACTTCCCGCCGACGTACTCCATGACGATGTACCCGTCCAGCGAACCCGTCCGCTGGTCGAGGTGCTCGACGAAGTTGTAGATCCGCACGATGTTGGCGTGCTCGATCTCGGCGAGGAAGCGCCGCTCGGAGATCGCGGCGGCCATCGCGTCCTGGTCGCCGGTGTCGAGCAGGCCCTTGAGGACCACCCAGCGGTCGGAGACAGCGCGGTCGACGGCGAGGTAGACCCAGCCCAGCCCGCCGTGCGCGAGACAGCCCACCACCTCGTACTGGCCGTGCACGATGTCGCCCGTGTGCAGCTTGGGCACGAACGAGTACGGGTGGCCGCACTTGGTGCAGAAGCCCTCGGTGCGTCCGGGCCGTTCGCCGCGGGCGCGCCCCACCGGAGCCCCGCAGTCGGAGCGCGAGCAGAACCGCTTGCGCTCGGGGACCTCGGGGTTCTCCTGGACCATCGCGCGCGGGTCGGGCCGCGGCACGTCCGGCACCTCGACGAGACCCGCCCCGAGCCGGCCGCGCCCGGAGGCACCGGCGGTCGAACCGGAACTGCGGACGGACACCGAACGGCCCGTCGTCCGGCCCGACAGCGAGCGCGACAGGCGTCCGGAGACCGAGCGGCGCGACTGCGAGGAACGCGACGAACTGCGCGAACTCGCCCGTGAACTGCTGCTGGACCCCCGGCCGGAGCCGCGTGAGCCCTTCCCGCCCGCGGTGATCCCGGTCGGGGGCGAGCCCACCATGCCGGTCGCCGACACCACCGGCGCCAGGCCGCACGTGTCGCAGTACAGCTCTCCGCCGCCCACGTCCTCGTACGAACCCGAGCAACCGGGCCGCTGGCACTTCTGCTGCCCACCCGGGGCCTGCTGACTCACGATTCCCCCCTCCGGTCCGCCCCGTCGATCCGGTCGACGGGTCCGCCGCCCTGCTCAGGCACGCGCGGACTCAACAGGTCGGCCGCGGCGCGCTGGTAGCGCAGCACCGCCTCCCCGGCGACCCGCAGATCGCAGGGCGCGCTCCACAGCATGCGGCGCGCCGCGTCGTACCGCTCGACGAGGAACGGGTCCTCGGCGAGGCCGTGCCGTGCCACCTTGGCCTTGTACGCGTCGAGGCGGCCCCGCAGCTCCGCGCGGACCGCCAGCGGCGCGGTGACCGCGGTCAACGACTCGCGGGCACGCAGGAGTTCGTCCTCGGCCCGCTCCTCCAGTGATTCGAGGAGCGGGGAGAGCCGGTGCCACTGTGCGTGTCTGCGGTACTCCGCGGCCGTCGCCAGCTGCTCCTGGAGCGCGGTCGGCGGACCGCTGACCACCGGGACCTCCGACGCGGCGATCTTCGCGAGGACCTCACCGCGGGCGCTGCGCGCCTCGGCGAGCGTGCGGTCCGCGCGGCTGAGTGTGTCCCGCAGCTTCACGAGCCGTGCCTCCGCGTCCTGGCGGACGGTGAGCACCGCGTCGATCTCCCGGCGCACGTCCTCCAGGGCGCGCGCCTCGCGGTCGTACGTCACGGTGTCCGGACGGCCGCCGCCCGGGGCCGAACTGCCCTGCGCGGGGGTCCAGAAGGCCAGCGGGTCGGACACCACCCGCTCGCGCAGCGCGGTGAGCGTGCGGGTGATCCGCTCCAGGTCGTCGCCGGCCGGGTGCTCGCCCGGGCGCACGCCGACGGAGTGCGCGAGTTGGCGGGTGCGCTGGAGTTCCGCGGCCAGTAAATCGATGCGGGCGGGCAGCGCGGACCAGACGGCGTCCGCGGCGACGACCATGTCGAGGGAGGACGCGTACAGCTCGTTCATCCGCTCCACGAGCGCGGCCAGCGAGAACTGTTCGCTGAGCTTGCCGGCGGAGAGCGTCGGGGCGTTCGCCGTGGCGGTCGCGCTGCCCGCGACCGTGACGCTCTCGCCGCGCAGCAGTTCGGTGAGTTCGACCAGGTCGTCACGGCTGGACCAGCGTCTGCGGGAGCGGATGTCGCGCGCGGAGCGCAGCGCGTCCGTGTACGCGTCGAAGTAGGCCCACAGCAGGGTGATCGACGCGTCCGCGGCCGTCCAGCGCTCCTTGGTGGTGCCGGTGAGCTCGGCGCCCTCCAGGAGCCTGCGGCCCGCGTGGTCCTGCAGGGCGAGGAGCGAGGTCTCGATGGCCTCGTGCTCCGCGCCGAGCCGCGCCAGCGCACGGTCCACCTCGTCCCGGTCCATCACCGGCCCGGGGGGTCCCGTGACGCCCATCGATCACCTCTCGCTCTCCGTCGTCCCCGTGCGCCCGCCGTTGCCGGTGGTCCGCGCCGGGTAACTCTCCAGTCGTATCAGGTCGGTTACTTGTACTTCGCCGCGGGCGGGTCCGCCGACGGCGAGTTCTCGCCCAGGGTGGCGGACAGCCACTTGTCGTACGAGGCGCGCCAGCCGCTCTTGCGGTAGTCCACCAGGACCTGGTTGACCCGGCGTACCAGATCGTCCGCGCCCAGTTTCATCGCCACGCCGTAGTACTCGGTCGTGAACGTGTCGCCCTTCAGCACGACCGTCGGGTCCTGCGCGGCCTGGCTCGCGGCGAGCGCGCCGTCGGTCACCACGGCGTCCACCTCGCCCAGCTGGAGCCGCACCAGGCAGTCGAGCTGGTTGGGGACCGTGGTGGAGATGTCGGCGGAGGAGACGAGCTTGCCCGCCTTCTTGTCCGCGTCCAGCTTGTCGTACGCCGTGGAGCCCGCGGCCGTGCAGATCCGCTGGTGCGCCAGCGTCTTGCCGTACCCCTTGATGGGGGAGGTCCGCGGGGCGAGGACCTGCTGGCCGGTCGTGAAGTACGGGGCGGAGAAGGCGACCTGGTCCAGGCGCTCGCAGTTGATCGTCATGGTGCGGACCACCATGTCGACCTGGCCGCTCTGGATCGCCGGGATGCGCTGGTTGGTGGGGATGGCGTGGAACCGGACCGCGTTCTCGTCACCGAGGATCTCGCGCGCGATGCGGTGCGCGAGGTCGATGTCGAAGCCCTCCAGGTCGCTGCCGCCGCGGTTCGGGTTGCGGTAGCCCCAGCGGTAGCTGTTCTGGTCGACGCCCACCGACAGATAGCCGCGCTTCTTGATGGCGGTGATGGTGTCGCCGCTCTCGTCGCCGGACGGGGCGAGGCTCCGGTCCTGCGGGTCGGTGCACTCCTCGGCCTTCACCTGGGTGCCCTCGGCCACGCCCCGGCTGCCGATGCCCGTGCTGCCGTCCCCACGGCTGCCGCTCAGGGGCAGCAGCAGGGCGAAGACCACGGCGAGCGCGCAGGCGACGGCCATCGCGCCCACGCCGCCCCAGCCCTTCAGGCTCGCCCTCAGGCGTCGTGCCGTCATTGCCGCTCCCCCTCTCACCGGTACTCCGAAAGCCTGCGCCCGATACCGAGCACGGCGCCCGCCGCGGCCAGCACCGCGAGGACCGCGGCGCCGACCGGCAGACCGGTCATCGCGTCCAGTCCGTCGCCCGCCGCCTGCTTGAACTCGGTCTGCTCGTGGTCGAGCGCCTTCTCCAGGTTCTTGTCCACGCCGTCGAAGCACTCGCCGGTCGGCTTGACCTTGTCGGAGCCGATCACCAGGTCCAGGGCGCCCTGGTAGTCGCCGCCGTTGTCGGCCTCGCGGGCGTCGGCGTGGCGGGACTTCCACACCTTCATGTTGGCGGTCGCCGCCTTGACGGGCGTCTCGCCCGCCGCGTCGTCGGAGAGCTCCGCGGCCTTCGCCAGGCCCTTGGTGAGCGTCTTCATGTCCTGCTGGAAGTCGTAGTCGTACAGGTCGACGGTCGTCTTGCCGTCGGCCAGCGTCTTGGTCTCCGCGCCGCGGCTGACCAGGGTCAGGTTCTCGTTGCCCCGGGCCTTGAGGGAGGCGATCCGGGCGTCGTGCAGCACGTTCAGCGAGCGGACTCCGTGGTCGTACGACTCATCGAGCCCGGCCCGCGCGACGCTGTGCCCGACCACCAGCCAGAGCAGCACGACCGCGGCGGCGGCGGAGGCGGCGACCATGCCCTGGTTCAGCACACGGTTCGTCCGGCGGTAGTTGCGCCGCTGCGCCCACACGAGACCGCCGAGCGCGAGCACGCCGAGGCCGATCGCGGCCCACGGGTACGGCTTGGCGTCCGCGTAGTCGGAACCGAGCCGCTGGTTCTCCCGCTTGTAGAGGTCCTCGGCGGCGGGCAGCATCTCGTGCTGCATCTTGTCGTTCGCGTAGCGCAGGTACGCGCCGCCCAGCGGGTAGCCCTGGCGGTTGTTGGCACGCGCCCGCTCGATCAGGCCCTTGTACTCGGGCAGCAGACGGTTCAGCTTGGTGATGGTCTTCGCCGAGGGGGAGCCCGGCTTCGAGCTGTTGGCCGCCGTGATCAGCTTGGCGGCCGCCGTCCTGATGTCCAGCTCGTAGCGGTCGCGGGAGGCCTTCGTCTCCTGGCCGCCCGCCAGGAAGCCGCTGGAGGCCGCCGTGTTCGCGTCCGCCAGCGAGCGGTAGATGTCGGCGGCGCTCGCGCTCAGCGGCTGGCTGCTGTGCAGCACGTCGTCCGCCGCCGCCGCGCGCTCCGTCATCTGCCAGGCGGTGACCGCGCCGAACGCGACGACCAGCAGCGCGAGCAGCGCGCCGATGATCCGCAGCCGGCCCGGCTCGGTCGTGGCGGCGGCGCGCAGACGGTCGACGCCCTCCGCCCAGGCCGTGCGCCGGGCGGGGGCCGCGGGATCCGTCCGCGGGCCGGCGGGGCCGCTCCGCGGGCCGGGAGGCCCGGGCTGCGGCGGGACCGCGGGCATCGTGGGCGTGGCCCGCCCCGGTGGTGCCGTGCTGCCCTTCGGCGGCTGTGTCACTTGACCTCCCCCATGGTCATCCGTTCCGTCACCGTCGTCCCGTGCGCCGGTGGTACGGAGCGCGGACGAGGGTGCACGGCCGCAAGTATCCCCGCCGTGGCTGACATCCGCACAGGCCTTGACTGGATCTTGTTCGGATTGCCCCGCACCCTCCGTACGACAGCGGGCCGTTCGGACGGCAGCGCAGCGCGAAACCCCCGCACCACCCCCCTTCCCATGAATACGCGATCCGGATCTGTTCGGTTCCCGTTCGTGTCAGAGCAGACCCGTGAGCCGCCGCAGACTGCGCTCCCCCTCGCGTCGCACGCCGAGCGGCACCAGCGCCGCGCGTCCCGGCACCCGCACCCCTCCGGTGAAGGCCACCCGGGTCCCGGTGCCCTCGGGCGCCGCCGCGACACCGATCAGCAGGAAGCGGCTCTGCAGCCAGCACCAGCCGGGCCGTTGCTCCCCGCGCAGCCCGGCCCGCATCCCGTACCTGCTGCGGGCCAGCGCCTCCACGCGCGGCCCGTCGCGCCGCACGACGCGCAGCCGTCGCATGTCGGGGACGATCCGCCCGAAGTCGCCCTCCAGGTCGTCGAGCAGCGCCCACACACGGTCGTACGGGGCCGGCACGACGCCCTCGGTGACGTGTGCGCCCCGGACACCGGCGGCGAGGACCCGCAGCCGCCGCACCGGGTCGAGGTCGGCGACCGGCCATCCGCCGGCCGTCCCGGACGGGCGCGCCACGTGTCCGGGCGCCCCGGGTTCGGTCCTGTCGGGTTCCGTCATGAGCTCCACGCCTTCCGGAAGGTGTCGCGCGCCCGGTGCAGCCGGGACTTGACCGTGCCGACGCGGATGCCGAGCAGGTCGGCCGCGGCCCGCTCGTCCAGGCCCTCCACGTCGCGCAGGACGAGCACGGCCCGGTGCTCCGGGGACAGCCGGTCCAGCACGTCCCTGATGTCGGCGCCGAGTTGGGGGTCTCCACGGGCCGGGAGGGTGCTCAGATCGGCCGGCACCGTGCGGCCGGCCCGCCCGGCGAGCCGGACCGCCTCGCGCACCGCGATGGAGCGGACCCAGCCGCGCAGCGCGGCCGGGTCCCGCAGGGAGCGCAGTGAACGGAAGACCGCGACGAGGGCCTCCTGCGCGGCGTCCGGTCCCTGGTCGAGTGCGATGGGACCGCAGATACGGGCCACGTAGGGGGCGAGTTCGTCGAGCAGCCCGGCCATGGCGAGGGTGTCGCCGCGCTGCGCGGCACGCACCAGGCGGGCCGTTTCGTCATCGGACACGTACGGCATCTTCCCCGCGCGCGGCGAACCCGGCGACAGCGGGGCGCCGGTGCCGGGCGACGTGCAGGGCGGCGACGCACAGCACGGCGCACAACGGGGTGTACAGCACGAGGTTGAGCCGGTGGAACACCGTCCCGGAGTCCTGGGCGAAGACCCAGTGGACGCCGGCGAGGGCGCGCAGCGACAGTCCGGCCGCCACGGCGAGGGTGCCCAGCCGCAGCAGGCGGCCGGGCCGTACGGACTGGGCGACGACGATGCCGCTCGCCGTCAGCAGGAGTGCGGCGAGCGGCAGGAGGACGGGCGGCGTGAACGGTGCCTCGACGCCGAGGACGGCGTGCGACAGGCTCTTCTCGTCGGTGGCAGGCCAGGTGGAGCCGGTCGCCCAGAAGAGGTGGAGCAGGGCGTCCGCGGTGAGCACCGTGGCGAGCGGTGCGGCGGCTCGTCGTGCCGTGCGGTCGGACATGAGGCCTCCTGCGGTAGGGATCGACACCCACCAGAGGCGCCGTCCGCGCCGTTCGTTCCCCCGGATGCGCGGGAATTCCCGGCGCGGACCGTACGACGGTCCGAGGCGGCCTCAGGCCTCCTCGTAGTGCGCCCGCACGCGCGCGTGCACCGCGTCCGGGGCGTCGACGTGGTCGAGGCCCAGGAGTGCCGCGCCGAGCACCGGGCTGGTGGTGACCACGCGGGGGACCGCCTTGGGGGCGCGGGCGGCGAGGAGTTCGCGTACGCGGTCGTCGAGCTGGGGGTGGCGCGCCGCGAGGACGGACCCGCCGAGCAGGACCGGGGTCTCCTCGGCGAGCAGGTCGAGACGGGTCAGCGCGACCGTGGCCATCGCCACCACCTCGTTCGCGAGCCGGTCGACGAGGGAGCGGGCCACCGCGTCGCCGTCCGCCGCGGTGGCGAACAGCACGGGCGTCAGCTCGTGCCGCCGGGCGGTGTCGACGTCCCCCAGGTGGAGCGCCTCGATGAGCGCGTACATGGAGGTGAGCCCGAAGTGCGCGGGCAGGGTCCGGGCCAGGGCCGTGGGCCCGCCGCGTCCGTCCTCGGCGCGTGCCGCGTACCACAGGGCCTCCTCCGCCAGGCCCCAACCGCCGCCCCAGTCACCGGAGATGCGGCCTATCGCGGGGAAGCGGGCGGTGCGGCCGTCGGGCCGCATGCCGACGCAGTTGATGCCGGCCCCGCACACGACGGCCACGCCGCGCGGCTCGGCGATCCCGGCGCGCAGGATCGCGAAGGTGTCGTTGCGCACCTCCACGCTCGGCCCCCACGCGCGCGCGTGCAGCGCGGCGGCCAGCTGCTCCTCCTCCACGGGGAGGTCCGCGTTGGCGAGACACGCGGACACGTGCGAGGCGGAGGTCACGCCGGCTTCGGCGAAGGCCCTGCGTACCGCCTCGCCGACCGTGTCCACCGCGGTGTCGACCCCCACGGCCGGGGGCCGGAAGCCGCCGCCGCGCGCGGTGCCGGCGACGTCGCCGTCGGCGGTGATCACGGCGACGTCGGTCTTGCTGTTCCCCGCGTCGATGGCCAGGACCAGCGCCGTGTCCCGGGAGGCCGGGGCGGACGCGGGGCGCGCTGAGCCGGTCCCGGCGGCCGTCCCGGCGCCGGGACCCGATGACGTCATGCCCACGCGAGGTGCTCCCGGTTGTGCGCGATCAGCTGGTCGGTGAGGGTGTCGGCGTACGCGTACTGGCCGATCAGAGGATGGGCGAGCAGAGCCCGGAAGACGCGGTCGCGGCCACCGCGCAGGGCGGCCTCCAGCGCCAGGTCCTCGTACGCGGTCACGTTCGCCATCAGGCCCGCGTACAGCGGGTCCACGGCGGGCACGGGCAGCGGTGCGGGCCCGTGGGACCCGACGGCGGCCTGCACCTCGATGACGGCGTCGTCGGGGAGGAAGGGGAGCGTGCCCTTGTTGTACGTGTTCACGACCTGGTACGGGCTGCCCCCGCCGCCGAGCAGGGAGGCCGCGAGGTCCACGGCCGCCTCGGAGTAGTAGGCCCCGCCGCGCCTGGCCAGCAGCTCGGGCTTCTCGTCGAGCGCCGGGTCGCCGTACATCTGAAGCAACTGCTTCTCCATCGCCGCGACTTCGGCGGCCCGCGACGGCTTGGTCCGCAGGTCGCGCACGACCTCGTCGTGCGCGTAGTAGTAGCGCAGGTAGTAGGAGGGGACGACGCCGAGGCGGTCGACGAGGGTGCGCGGCAGGCGCAGGTCGTCGGCGACGGCGTCGCCGTGCTCGGCGAGCAGCTTGGGCAGCACGTTCTCGCCCTCGGGGCCGCCGAGGCGTACGCCGGTCTCCCAGGTGAGGTGGTTGAGGCCGACGTGGTCGAGGTGCACGTCGGCGGGGGCGACGCCGAGCAGCGCGGCGAACTTCCGCTGGAAGCCGATGGCCACGTTGCACAGTCCGACCGTCCGGTGGCCGGCCTGGAGCAGGGCGCGGGTGACGATGCCCACGGGGTTGGTGAAGTCGATGATCCAGGCGTCCGGGTTGGTGCGGCGGACACGCTCGGCGATGTCGAGCACCACCGGGACCGTGCGCAGCGCCTTCGCCAGGCCGCCCGCGCCCGTGGTCTCCTGCCCGATGCAGCCGCACTCCAGCGGCCAGGTCTCGTCCTGTTCGCGGGCCGCCTGGCCGCCGACGCGCAGCTGCAGCAGGACGGCGTCGGCGCCCTCGACCCCGGCGTCCAGGTCGGACGTGGTGACGATCCGTCCGGGGTGCCCCTGCTTCGCGAAGATCCGCCGGGCGAGGCCGCCCACCAGTTCCAGGCGTTCGGCGGCGGGGTCGACGAGGACCAGTTCCTCGACGGGCAGGGTGTCCCTGAGCCGCGCGAACCCGTCGACGAGTTCGGGGGTGTAGGTCGATCCCCCGCCGACCACGGTGAGTTTCATGTGTGGTTCAACCCTTCACTCCGGTGAGCGTGACACCCTCGACGAACGCCTTCTGTGCGAAGAAGAACACGAGGATCACAGGGGCCATGACCAGCACGGTAGCGGCCATGGTGAGGTTCCAGTCGGTGTGGTGCGCGCCCTTGAACGACTCCAGTCCGTAACTGAGGGTCCAGGCGCCCGGGTTCTCGGACGCGTAGATCTGGGGCCCGAAGTAGTCGTTCCAGGCGTAGAAGAACTGGAAGAGCGCGACGGCGGCGATGCCCGGCCTGGCCATCGGCAGGACGACCCGCAGCAGGGTCCGCAGCTCCCCGCAGCCGTCCACCCTCGCCGCGTCCACGTACTCGTTCGGGATGGTCATCAGGAACTGGCGCAGCAGGAAGATGGAGAACGCGTCGCCGAAGGCCATCGGGATGATCAGCGGCCACAGCGTGCCGGACAGGTCCAGCTGCTTCGCCCAGAAGAGGTACATCGGGATGATGACGACCTGCGGCGGCAGCATCATCATCGAGATGACCAGCATCAGCGACAGGTTCCGGCCGCGGAAGCGGAACTTGGCGAGCGCGTACGCCACGGGGATGGACGACACGACCGTGAGGACGGTGCCGGCACCCGCGTACAGCAGGGTGTTCTTCCACCAGGTCAGGAAGCCGGGCGTGTCGAAGACCTTCTGGTAGTTGCCCCACTCCCAGGTGTGCGGGATCAGGTCGCGGCTGAGCGCCTGGGTGTCGCTCATCAGCGAGGTCAGGAACACGAACACGAAGGGCAGGACGAAGAAGAGGGCTGCGGCGATGCCCAGCGCGTGGACCGCGACCCACTCCAGGAGGGCCCGGCGGCGGGCGGTGCGTTCGGCGGGCGAGGAGGGTGCCTTCAGTCCCACCGGCTTGTCGAGTACTTGGGTCATGGTCAGTCACCTGCCTGGATGAGGCCGCCCCGGCGCCGCATCAGGAACGCGGTGAACACCATGGACAGGGCGAACAGCACGAGCGCGACCACACAGGCGGAGCCGTAGTCGAAGCGCTGGAAGCCGAGGTTGTAGACGAGCTGCGGCAGGGTGAGCGTCGACTTGTCGGGGTAGCCGGGCTCGAACTGCGTGCCGGCGCCCTGGATGACGCCCGAGGCGACCTTCCCGGCGATCAGTGGCTGCGTGTAGTACTGCATGGTCTGGATGACCCCGGTGACCACGGCGAACATCACGATCGGCGAGATGTTCGGCAGCGTGACGTACCGGAACCGCTGCCAGGCGGAGGCACCGTCCAGCTGGGCGGCCTCGTACTGCTCGGTGGGCACGTCGAGCAGCGCGGCCATGAAGATGACCATCAGGTCGCCGATGCCCCACAGGGCCAGCAGGGTCAGGGCGGGCTTCGACCACGTCGGGTCGTTGAACCAGCCGGGGGCGGGGACGCCCGCCTTCTCCAGGATCGAGTTGACCGGTCCCGTACCGGGGTTGAGGAGGAAGGCGAAGGCCATGGTGGCGGCGACGGGCGGTGCCAGGTAGGGCAGGTAGAAGAGGGTGCGGAAGACCCCCGTACCCGTCTTGATCTTCGTGATCAGCAGGCCGATCCCGAGTCCGAACACGACCCGCAGGCTGACCATCACGACGACCAGCCACAGGGTGTTGCGCAACGCGGGCCAGAACAGCGGGTAGTTCTCGAAGACGTACGTCCAGTTCTTCGTGCCGCTCCACGTCGGCGGCTTGAAGCCGTCGTAGTGCATGAAGGAGAAGTAGACGGTCGAGATCAGCGGGTAGGCGAAGAAGACCGCGAAGCCGATCAGCCAGGGCGACATGAAGGCGAGGGTCCGAAGCGCCGAACGGCGGCGCTTCGAAGCCAGCGTGACGGTGCTCATCCCGGGCCTACTTCGCCTGCGCGATGTCCGTGTCGATCTGCTTGGCGGTGCTCTCCAGACCCGCCTTGAGATCCTTGGCCTTGCCGCTCTCGTAGTCGTACCCGAACTGCTGGATCGTCACGAGGTAGGTGCCGCCGTTGATGGAGGCGGGCGTCGTCGTCGAGTTCGGGTCGGAGGCGATGTCCAGGAAGGTCTTGAAGCGCGGGTCGTACTTCAGCTTCGGCGACTTGAGGGCGGCGAGTGTGGACGGGACGTTGTGGATGTCGTTGGCGAAGCCGACCACCGCGTCGGTGTTCGTCGTCATGTACTTGACCAGTTCCCAGGCCGCGTTCTGCTTCTTGCTGGTGGACGCGATGCCCGCGATGGTGCCCGTGATGTAGCCCTTGCCGTACTGGTCGGCCTGGTCGTCGGGCACGGGCAGCGGCGCCACGCCGATCTCGAAGCCGGGCTTGGCGTCCTCGGCCATGCCGAGGCGCCACTCGCCGTCCAGCTGCATGGCGACCTGGCCGGTGTGGAAGGGGTGCTTGGGGCCCCACTCGTCGCCGAGCTTGGAGCGGTACCGCTCCAGCTTCTGGAAGCCGCCGAGCTCGTCGACGAGCTTCTTCTGGAGGGTGAACCCGGCCGCGAAGGCAGGGTCCTTGGCGATGTTCGACTTGCCGCTGCTGTCGAAGTACGTCGGCGAGAACTGCCCGAAGTAGTGCTCGGTGGTGGACTCCCAGCCGTGGTAGTTCGGCATGAAGCCGAGCTGCTCGTAGGAGTCGCCCTTGGAGACCGTGAGCTTCTTGGCGTCCTTCTCGAACTCGGACCAGGTCTTCGGCGGACCGTCGATCCCGGCCTTCTCGAAGGCGGTCTTGTTGTAGTAGAGCCCGTACGCGTCACCGAGCAGCGGCACCGTGCAGCGGTTGCCGTCGAACTGGGTGTACTCGTTCATCGCCTTCGGGAACGTCGTCTCCGGGTCGATGCCCGACTTCTTGAAGAAGGGGTTCAGGTCGACGAAGGCACCCGACGAGCAGAACTTGCCGACGTTGTTGGTGGTGAAGGACGAGACGACGTCGGGCGCCTTGTCGCCGCCGGCCCGCAGCGCCTGGTTGATCTTGTCGTCCGTCATGTTGCCGACGATGTTCACGTGGATGTTGGGGTGCGCCTTCTCGAAGCCCGCGACCAGCGACTTCACGGCCTTGACCTCGCCGGGCGCGCTCCACGCGTGCCAGAAGTTGATCGTCTGTTCCTTGGACGCGTCGTCGTCGGCGCCGGAGCCGGACTGGCCGGTACAGGCGGTGGTGAGGAGGGCTATGGAGGCGGAGGCGGCGAGCGCGACGACCGCTTTCCTGGACATTCCGGGCATGACGGGGTCTCCCTAGGCAGGGCGGGGCGGTGAAGGGGGGTGAGGAGGTGCGGGAACCGGCTAGCGGGAGGTGTCGAAGACCTCGTCGCGGGTGGCCGCCAGGGCGCTCTCCAACGCGCCCCGGAGCACGGGGTGTTCGTGTACGTCGCCGACGACGAGGCGCGGCCGGGACGCGGCCAGCTCCTCCAGCTCGGCCTGGACCAGGGCGCGCAGCGGCTCGCCGCCCGCGGTGAGCGGGGCGCCGCTGAGGACCACGAGCTCGGGATCGAGCACCGAGACGAGCGAGGCGAGACCCGTGGCGAGCCCCGTCGCGTACGTCTCCAACAGCCGCCGGTACGGCCCCTCGTCGAGAGCGGCGGCCCGCTCGACGACGGCGGCGGCGACCTCGGCGTACGGGCCGGCGGGTACGTCCTTGATGCCGAGCTCGCGCGCCAGCTTGGGGATGGCCTGCGAACCGGCCAGCTCCTGGTAGCCGCCGCTGTTGGCCTTGGTCACCTGGCGGACCAGGGGCGCGCCCGGCACCGGCAGGAAGCCGACCTCGCCCGCGCCGCCGGTCCAGCCGCGGTGCAGCCGGCCGCCCAGGACGAGTGCGGCGCCGAGACCGCCCTCGTTCCACAGCAGGACGAAGTCGTCGTGGCCGCGCGCCGCGCCGAGCCGCTGTTCGGCGATGGCCACGAGGTTGACGTCGTTCTCGTACTCGACGGGCATCGGCAGCGCGGCCGCCAGTTCGTCGAGCAGGCTGGGGGAGTGCCAGCCGGGCAGGTGCGAGGCGTAACGCAGCCGGCCGGTGTTCGGGTCGAAGGCGCCGGGGGTGCCGATGACGAGCCGGCGGACGTCGTCGCGGGCGAGCCCGGCCGCCTTCACCGCGCCGTCGAGGGCGTCGGTGACCTGGCGGACGACCGGCTGGGAGGGGTGCCGGCCGGGGGTGGGCAGTTCGTACTCGCCGACCGTGCGGCCGGTGATGTCGGCGACGGCGGCGAGGATGCGCTCGGGGGTGACGTCCAGGCCCGCGGCGTGGCCCGCGCCCGGATTGACCACGTACAGCTGGGCGTTGGGGCCGGGGCGGCCCTCGCTGGTGCCGGTGGCGAGGACGAGGCCCGCCGCCTCCAGGCGGGCGAGGAGCTGCGAGGCGGTGGGCTTGGACAGCCCGGTGAGCTTCCCGATCCTAGTCCGCGACAGCGGTCCGTGCGCGAGGAGCAGGTCGAGGGCGGCGCGGTCGTTCATGGCGCGCAGGACGCGCGGGGTGCCCGGCGTACCGGCGGATCCTGCCATCGGGGTCGACACCTGCCTTTCTCGACTGCCCAGCTTCCCAGTGACCGGACGGCGGAGTCCGCGGGGGGTCCGCGGGAGGCCGCGTGGTCCACCACAAGATCACTGTTAGGAAAGTTTCCTGTTCGGTGGGAGGAACGTAGGCCGGGGGCCGAGGGGGCGTCAATAGAAACCGCCCCCGAGGCAACAGACTCGTTACCTGCGGGGGCGGTGTGCCTGCCTGCGGGGCCGTGCTACTTCACCGTGCCGGGCGGGGCGCCCGGCGCGACGGCCGGTGCGGGGATCGGCGCGGCGGCGGCGGTCTGCGGCGACGCCGGATTGGCGAGCGCCGAGGGTGCCGCGACGTTCTCCGTCGGGTCGGGCGCCTCCTCCTCGGGCACCGCGGTCGGACCGCCGACGATGCGGATGTCCGCGGCGTCGAAGGCCCGCTTGATGCGCCAGCGCAGCTCGCGCTCCACGGACAGCGCCTTGCCGGGCATGGTCTTGGCCGAGACACGGACGACCATCGAGTCGAGCAGCACACTGTCCAGGCCGAGCACCTCGACGGGGCCCCACAGCTGCTCGTTCCACGGCTCGGCCTTGCTCAGGGTCTCGGCGACCTCGGTGAGCACCGACCGCACCTCGTCCAGGTCCTCCGAGGCGCGCACCGTGACGTCGACGCCGGCCGTGGCCCAGCCCTGGGAGAGGTTGCCGATGCGCTTGACCTCGCCGTTGCGGACGTACCAGATCTCGCCGTTGTCGCCGCGCAGCTTGGTGACGCGCAGGCCCACCTCGATGACCTCGCCGGAGGCGACGCCCGCGTCGATCGTGTCACCGACGCCGTACTGGTCCTCCAGGATCATGAAGACGCCGGAGAGGAAGTCGGTGACCAGGTTGCGGGCGCCGAAACCGATCGCCACACCGGCCACACCCGCGGAGGCGAGCAGCGGGGCCAGATTGATCTCGAACGTGCCGAGGATCATCAGCGCGGCGGTGCCCATGATCAGGAACGACGCCACCGAGCGCAGCACCGAGCCGATGGCCTGCGAGCGCTGCCGACGGCGCTCCACGTTCACCAGCAGGCCGCCCAGCGAGGTGCCGTCGACCGCCTGCGCCGTGCGGTTCATCCGGTCGATGAGCTTGGTGATCGCCCGCCGGACGGCGACTCTCAGCACGGCCGCGATCACCAGGATCAGCAGGACCCGCAGTCCGATGGCGAGCCAGGTGGACCAGTTCTGCTGGACCCAGCTCGCGGCGTTGGTCGCACTTTCCTGGGCGTCCTGAAGCGTGGCGGTCGTCGGGTCCGTCGACGTCGAGGGGGACGGCGACGGCGTCGAACCGACGGCCAGTAGGACGGGCAGGGACACGGCAGGTACCTCCAGGCGTAGCGGTCCGCCCGCGGCAGGGGACACAAGAAGGGCACCGTCGGGCAGACCCACCACACTAACGGGGCATCGTGTGTGGATCGTTGCAATGTTCGAGGGAGAGACCGTGCTCACCTGGGGATGAAGGGGGTGTGGTCGAAAACACTCCCAGCCCGTTACCGGGACATGGTGGCGCTTCCACCAGGCATGAGGGGAGACTGACTGCAGATCGTCCCGGCGCGAGCCACGCGCCGCCGGCGTACAAGGAGGCATCCGTGCCGCATGTCCTGGTCCTCAACGCGTCGTACGAGCCCCTCGGCGTCGTACCGCTCCGCCGCGCGCTCGTCCTCGTCCTCGAGAACAAGGCTGTCTGTCTCGAGGAATCCGGCGCCTTCATGCACAGCGCAACCGTTACTGTCCCCGCACCCAGCGTGGTCCGGCTGAAGAGGTTCGTGCGGGTCCCTTACCGGGGGCCCGTTCCGCTGACCAGGCGAGCGCTGTTCGCTCGCGACGGCGGCCGGTGCATGTACTGCGGTGGCGTCGCAACCAGCGTCGACCACGTCATCCCGCGCAGTCGCGGGGGTCAGCACGTCTGGGACAACGTGGTGGCGTCGTGCCGCCGCTGCAACCACGTCAAGGCCGACCGTCACCTGGTCGAGATCGGCTGGCGCCTGCGCCACAAACCCGCCCCGCCGACGGGGCTCGCATGGCGCATCATCGGAACCGGGCATAGGGACCCGCGCTGGCTGCCATACCTGCAGCCGTACGGCGCGGACGACGCGATGGCCCGGATCGACGGCATTTCCGCCTGACGACCCGGGCCTTTGTGTTGCCTCACGGCGCCGTCCGCCGCCGCCGTTC
This sequence comes from Streptomyces krungchingensis, assembly GCF_054729265.1. Lineage (NCBI taxonomy): Bacteria > Bacillati > Actinomycetota > Actinomycetes > Kitasatosporales > Streptomycetaceae > Streptomyces > Streptomyces krungchingensis. The sequence goes on along the minus strand of NZ_JBPUKY010000001.1, from coordinate 4,197,730 downwards.
CGGCTCCCCAGGAGCACCCCCGTGCCTCCCGGGGAGCCGGCCCGTCCGCACGGACCGTCCCGCCCGGCGTGGCCGGCCTGCCGAGGCCGGCCGGACCAGGTCAGACGTAGCGCAGCTCCGCCGGGTGCGCCGAGCGGCGCAGCAGCGGCAGGGACGTCGCCGCCGCCAGCAGACAGGCCGCGTAGACCGCCACGGGGACGACCACCGGCAGCAGCGGCACCGTCCCGCCGCCGGCGAGCTGCCCGTACCAGACGCCGATCCCCAGGCCCCCGACACCGGCCAGCGCGACCGCCGGAGCGAGCGGCAGGGCCGTCTCGAGGAGCAGCGCCCGACCCAGCACCGCCCGCGGCACCCCGGCGGCGGCCTGCGCGGCCAGCCCGCGACGGCGGCCGACCAGGGACTCGGCGGTGCCCACGGCGAGGCCGGAGAGGGTGATCACCAGGGCGACCAGGACGGCGGCGCCGGTCAGATTCACCCCGGTCGTGTAGAAGGACATGTTCTCGGCCAGCGTGTTGCGGTCGCGGCCGTGCAGGCCGTCCAGCAGGACTTGCCGTACGCCCAGGAAGCCCGTCCCCACCACGGTGACCAGGAGGACGGCGGCATGGGTGCGGGCGGCGGCCCACGGATCGTCGCGCAGGCGCTCCGCCGCGATCAGGGTCGCCGGGTTCTGCGTCCGGGCCGCGAGGAAGCGGCCGGTGAACCGGGCGGCGGCACCCGTCGCCCACACGGCCCCGGTGCCGGTGAGGATCACCACGGAGAAGACGATCAGCGGGGCGGTGCCGAAGCCGCCGAAGCTCGCCGGGGCCAGGACGAGACCCGTGAGAAGGATCACCAGCGCCGCCGCCAGGAAGGGGAGGCCCGGACCCCGGCCGGTGTCCGGGCGCACCCGCCGCACCCGGCCCAGCGGCGAGGCGACCACACGGCGCAGCGCCAGCAGACTGACCAGGACGCCCAGCACGGGTACGGCCACCAGGACGGCGGCGAAGCCGGCCCAGACGACGCCCGGCGGACTCTGCCACTGCACGCGCAGGACCACGGCGCAGGTGACGGTGGCGGCGGCTGATCCCGCGAGAGAGGTGAGTCCCGCCTCCAGCGCCGCGATCCGCCGGACCTGGGCCGGGGAGGCCCCCGCCAGTCGCAGTGCCGCCAGCCGCCGGTCGCGGTGCACGGCGCCGATGCGGGCGCACTGCCCGAGGAAGCCGAGCACCGGGACCAGCAGGAGCAGCAGCGTCAGGACGATGCCCGAACGCTCGCCGGGCTGGTCGAGCAGGCCGTCGGCCACGGCCACGTGGTACTGGCCGCGCAGCGAGGCGACCGCGGTCGCCGCGAGCGCGAACGCCGTCGCCACCGCGGCACCCAGAGCGGTGAGCGTGATCCGCCACCACTCGCGCCGGTCCGAACCGCGGACGAGGAGCAGCGCGAGCCGCGCATCGTCGATCATCGGGTGGCCTCCGTGGACGTCGTGCCCGCGGAGCCGGCCATGCCCTCGGCGGAGGGGCCGGACGCGCCCTCCGCGGTCGGGTGCCAGGCGCCCTCCGCGGTCACCGTCCCGTCCCGCAGGGACACCTCCCGGTCCGCGTACGCCGCCACCTGCGCGTCGTGGGTGATCAGCAGGACGGCGGTGCCGGTCTCCCGGGCGGTGTGGACGAGCGCCGTCATCGCCTGTTCCCCGGCGAGGGAGTCGAGCGCTCCGGTCGGCTCGTCCGCGAAGACGATCCTCGGGCCGGTCACCAGGGCCCGCGCGAGCGCGACCCGCTGTGCCTGACCGCCGCTCATCTCGCCGGGCCGCAGCGCCTCCTGACCGCGGACCCCGAACCGCTCCAGCCACTCGCCGGCCTGCTCCCGCGCCGCCGTGCGGGGGGTGCCCGCGAGCAGCAGCGGCAGTGCCACGTTGTCGGCGGCGGTCAGCTCCGGGATCAGCTGGCCGAACTGGAACACCACACCGAAGTCGGTGCGCCGCAGTTCGCCGAGCCGCTTCTCGGGGAGCCGGTCGAGGCGTTCGCCGCCGTAGTCGACCGTGCCCTCGTCGGGCCGGACGATGCCGGCGAGGCAGTGCAGCAGCGTGGACTTTCCACTGCCGCTCGCCCCGGTGACGGCCAGGATCTCGCCCGCGTGCAGGTCCACCGAGGCCCCGCGCAGCGCGGGGGTGGAGCCGTGCGTCTTGACGAGGTCCCGGGCCACCAGGAGTGGGTTGCTCATGCTGCGTCGACCTCCGCGGTCAGGGTCGTGAGCCGGGCCGCCGTGGTGTTCATCCAGCGGAGGTCGGCGTCGAGGTGGTTGAGGGCGTAGTCGGCCGAGAGCACGGTCGCGAGGTCGGCGCCGGGCGCCGTCTTCACCGCCGTGAGGTCGCGCATCCGTGCCATGTGCGCGGCGCGCTGGGCCCGCAGATAGCCGGCCGGGTCGGCCGAGGCGAGGATCGAGACGACGACCTTGGCGAAGATCTCGTTCGTCACGAACGGGGCGGGCGGGGTGATCTCCGCGGCCCACTCGGTGAGTTCGCGCGATCCGCCGTCGGTGGAGCGGTACAGCGTCCGCTCGGGGCCGCCGTCGGAGTCGGTGCCGTCGATCTCGGCGAGGCCGTCTCGGACCAGCCGCTGAAGGGTCGTGTAGACCTGCCCGTAGGCCAGCGGACGGGCCTGCGGGAAGCGTTCGTCGTGGCGTCGCTTGAGGTCGTACCCATGGCTGGGCCCTCCGGCGAGCAGCCCCAACAGGATGTGACGGGTGCTCATGGAGATCAGTATGCACTCGATATATGTACTGAGTGAATAGTGATCGCGAAAAAGTCTGCCCGCGAGGGCGAGGAGGGTGGGGATGCGCACGGGCCCGAACTCGCGCGGGGCGCCGGTCACTCGCCGCTGCGGGCACGGCGGCGCGGGCCGTCGGTCGGGCGGGCGATGACCGGCAGGCACCCGTCCGAGCTCTGCGATGCGAGGTGCGGGCGAGCCCGGGGACGGGCGGGGTGTGCGGTACGGGGCGCCGGCGGGTGGTGTGCGGGCCCGCGGGCGGGGGTGGGCGTCCGGGACGGGCGGCGCGGGCCCGGATGGGCGGTGCGAGGCCGGGCGGCGCGGGCCCGGATGGGCGGTGCGAGGCCGGGCGGCGAGGGCCCGGATGGGCGGTGCGAGGCCGGGCGGGCGGTGTGCGGGCCCGCGGGCGGGGGTGGGCGTCGGGACCGGCGGCGCGGGGCCCGGATGGGCGGCGCGGGGCGAGGGTGCGCGGTGTGCGGGCCCGCGCGGGTGGGGGTGGGCGTCCGGGACGGGCGGCGCGGGTCCGGATGGGCGTTGTGCAGGCCCGCGGGCGGGGGAGGGGGTCCGGGAAGGGCGGCGCGGGCCCGGATGGGCGGTGTGCGGGCCCGCGGGCGGGAGAGCCGGCCGCCGCAGGTCGTCCCGGACGCGGGCGTCCGGGACGACGGATCAGGCCCGGGGCCCGGCAGGTCTCACCGGTCGGGTGACGTCTTCGTCGCTTCCTCGTGCGCCTCGCCGGCCACCGCGTACGCCTCCACCGTCCAGAGCGAATACCCGTACCGCGTCGCCCTCTTGAGCCCCTGGACGCGCACGTACCGCACATCGCGTTCGTCGAAGCGGACCGACTCGCGCCCGCCCCGGCCTTCCCGCACCGTCGCCGCCGTGCGCCAGGTGCGCCCGTCGGCGGAGACCTGGACCCGGTACTCCGACGGGTGGGCGTCCTGCCAGTGCAGCACGACCTGGCCGAGGTGCGCCGGTTCGGCGAGCCGTACCTGCCACCAGGCGCCGTCCTCCACGGGTGACGACCAACGCGTCGCAGGGTCGCCGTCGTTCGCCGCCGCGGCGGGGAAATCGGGCGTCTCGTCGCCGGAGGAGGACGCCGTGCCGGTCCGGGCCAGTTCGGGGCCCGTCGTGCGGGGGAAGGCACGCACCGTCAGGGTGCGGGTCTGCTCGCCGAAGGCGACGGTGACGGTGTAGGAGCCGGCCGGTGTCCCCGGCTCCACGGTGACCTCGACGGGGACGTCCACGGCCGTTCCGCGCGGGAGGGCGGCAGGTGCCCGCGGGACCTCGGCCCGGATGCCCTTCGGTGCCTTCGCGGTCAGTTCGCCGTGCACGTCGGCCGGGCGCAGCGACGTCAGCCGGGCCGTCACCCGGCCCGTGCCGCCGATCTCCACGTCGGTCTCGGAACGCGCCAGGTCCAGCGCGGCGGCCGGGGAGTCGGCGAACCACGGCACGAGATGGCGCACCTGGGAGGGCCGGGGGCCGGTCACGCGGACGGCGTCGGCGCGCAGCCCCGCCGCCGCCCCGCCGTCCCCGGCCTTCTCGCCCGTGTCCTTCCCGCCCGTGTCCTTCCCGGCCGGGACCTCCGTCGCGCCTCCGGCCGCGAGGGGGCCGAGCGGTCGCCAGCCCTCGCCCGGCACGTGCGCCTCGACCGAGCCGGCCGCGCCGGGCTCGGTGAGGACGCTCACGGCGGTGAGGGTGCGGGTGTGCGGGAAGCGGACGGTGCGGCCGTCCGCGGCCGCGCCGTGTTCCGCGGCCGGCTCATGGCCGAGGCCCGCCCATGACCCGTACGCCGACAGCGCCTTCTTCAGGAATGCGTCCAGCACTCCCTTGCCGACCGTCACCTCGCTCGCGGCGATGCCGGCGCGCAGCCGGCCCAGGGTGCGGTACGCCGTCCAGGCAGCCGTCCCGTCGCCGCCCGCCTGGGCGCGCAGCATGTCGACCGCGGTCTCGCCTGCCTCCCCGTAGCGCGCCAACTGTTCGGCCCAGGGGGCCACTTCGACATCGAGGGTGCTGTCGGACAGTCGCTCCGGGGTCTCGCGCATCACGGTGAACGCGGCACGCAGCCGACGTGCGGCCGTCTCGTTCGCCGTCCGGTCCGTGCTCGTCCGCGCCCGCCAGAACGCCTCGATCAGCGGGCGCAGATACGCCGACTCCTCACCGCCGAGGACGGAGGACGCGTCGTTGCCGGCGAGGGCTCGCAGCGCCTCCCCGCGGCCCGGGTCCCCGCCCGCCAGGTCGTCCACCGCCGCCCTCCAGGACTCCTGGGGGCGGTAGTCCCGTGGGTTCCACGCGTAGTCGGCGGCGGTGAACAGCGGGATGCGCGAGGCCACGGCCTGCGGCATCGCGTTCGCCAGCAGCGCCGCCGAGCCGGTCGCGACCGCGGGCTCGCGACCCTGGTACGGGCCGAGGAAGATCCGGTCCTGTGCGTAGTCGTTGACCGGGTAGTTGTCCATGGTGACGAGCCGGTGACCGCCGAACGCGTCGCGGGCGCGGGCCAGTTCGGCCCCGGTGATCGTCCTCGGCACGACGCCGACGCCGGTCCAGGCGATCTCGATCCCCTCGTCCAGGGCGCTCGCCAGCTCCCGGCGGTAGTCGGTCGAGCCGTCCTCGTAGTACTCCGTCGGCATCAGGGACAGGGCGGTGGTGTCCGGGCGGCGCTCGGCGAGATACCGGGCGACCGTGTTCGCCACCTGGGCCTGCGCCTTCGCGGCCGCCTCCGGGCCGGAGCCGAAGGCCTGGGCGTCCGCGCCGCAGTGCCACTCGCTGTAACTGACGTCCTGGAACTGGAGCTGGAAGGACCGGAACCCGAGCGCCCACATGGCGTCGAGCTTGCGTGTCAGGGCCTTGACGTCGGCGTCGGACGAGAAGCACATCGCCTGGCCGGGGGCCACCGTCCACGTCAGGGTGACGTGGTTGCGGAGCGCCCGGTCGGTCAGCTCGCGGAAGTCCGAGCGTTGCGCGGCCGGGTACGGCTCCCGCCAGCGGGCCTGCCGGTAGAGGTCGTCGCCGGGGGCGTACACGTAGCGGTTCTGCTTGGTGCGGCCCATGAAGTCCAGTTGGGAGAGGCGCTGTTCACGGGTCCACGGGGTGCCGTAGAAGCCTTCGGTGGTGCCGCGCACCGGCGTGCCGGGCCAGTCGCGGACGACGACACCCTTGATCCGCCCGTCGGGGCCGACGAGCTGACGCAGCGTCTGCACCGCGTGGAAGAGGCCGTCCTCGCCCACTCCGGCCAGCACCACCGTGTCCCGGCCGTCCGTGCGGCCGACGGCCAGCCGGTAGCCCCCGGCGGGCAGGTCGGCGCGGGGGGCGGCGCCGAGAGCCGTGAGGACCCGCTCCAGGGAGCTCACCCCGGCACGCGCGCCAAGGCCGTGCGCTCCCTCGGAGGCCCTGCTTCCGGCGTGCCCGCCGAAGGGGTCGCGGGGGGTCGGGACCGACGGGGAGTGCGGGGAGCCGGTGACCTTCGTGCTCATGCGGCCGCGCGCGGCAGGCGTGCTCGTCACGCCTCCGGTGCCCGTCGCGCCCCGTACGCCGGACCGGGGCGCGGCCGCCGGGTCCTCGCCGAGGCGCACCACCAGCGCACCCGACGGGAGTGCGTCCCCGTCGCGCGCCGTGGTGATCTTCCGCGCGCCGGCCTGGCGCAACAGTGCCCGCAATGCGTCGAGGGCGTACGGATCGGTCGTCGCTCCGGGCGCGTACGGACCCGGCCCGGCCGTGGGCCCGGATGCGCCGGGTGCTTCGGTGACCAGGACGACCTCGTCGGTGACCGTGACCGCGGCGCCGCCCGCGCGCAGCGACTGAGGGCGCGGCCAGACCGCGGGCAGCCCGCCCCCGGTGGGCTCGGGTTCGTCCGCGGAGGGCAGCGGTGACGGCGGCGCGGCGACAGCGGCGGGCGCCGAGCCCAGGGCGCCCGCGACGACGGCGAACGCGAGCGCGGCCGCCCCTTTCCCACGCCGGAGCTGCACGCTCCCCCTCCTCGTGGCCCGGCTCCCCGGCAGCCCTGTGCCCGGTTCCCCGACAGCCCTGTCGGTGAGGCGTCGAGCCCACCATTCGCGTGGTGAGGGTGTCAATGAGAGTGGTCGAAGTGCGAGGATTGCCCGGATCTGGAGTCGCGCCACGGAGACGGAATGTGACCAGGAGCACGTTGTTCGCCCTTGTACGTCTGCCATCGCGCCCGCTGGGTAGGGCTGCGTTGACCGCCAGGGCCGGAGCGCGCGGCACGACTCCGCGGGAACCGCCCTGGGCCGCCGTACTCGACGTACTCGACAAGGAGGCCCCCGTGGCCGCATCGGCACACCTTCTGCTCTCGGCCCTCTCCAAACGCGAGGCGGAGCTGTCCGCCGAGCCCGAAGGCGCCTACCTGTGCCTGCTCAGCGCCGAAGGCGCCTGCGCGGAGGCGCCGCTGACCAGCGAACCCCCGCTGCCCGACGCCGAACCGCTCACCAGCGAGCCGCCGCTCACCGACGCCGTGCCCCTGACCAGCGAACCCTCCCCCCAGCTCGCGGCCTCGCCCGACGAGGGGGCGCCCCCCTACCCCGGCGCCGTGTCGGAGGTCTAGATGCCACCTCGCCGGCCCGCCGACCCACCGCGGGCGCCGTCACCGACGCCCCTGTCGCGGCTCGCCGACCTGCACGGCGTCGCCACGTCCTACGAGCCGTCCCCGGGCCGTGCGGTCGCCGCGTCCGACACCGCGCTCGTCGCGGCCCTGGCGGCGCTCGGCGTCGACGCGGGCACCCCGGACGCCGTGCGCGCCGCCCTCGCGGCGCGTGAGGACGCGCTGAGGGGACGGCTGCTGCCGCCGACGGTGGTGTCCTGGGGCGAGGGCGCCCCCGCCGCGCTGGCCGCCCTGCCGGACGGAACCCGGCTCCGCATCGTGACCGAGCAGGGCGAGACCCGCGCCCGGCCCGAACAACTCCCGCCCGGCGTGCACGCCCTGCACGCCGCCGCGCCCGACGGCCGCACCGCCGACGTCCACCTCGTCGTCGCGCCCGCCCGGCTCCCCGCGCCGCCCGGACGCGCGTACGGGCTGCTCGTCCAGCTCTACTCCCTGCTGTCGCGCCGCTCCTGGGGCATGGGCGACCTCGGCGACCTCGGGGAGCTGACCGCCTGGGCGGGACGGGCACTCGGCGCCGGATTCGTCCAGGTCAACCCCCTGCACGCGGCGGTGCCCGGCACACCCACCGACCCGTCCCCCTACCGGCCCTCCTCCCGCCGCTTCCCCGACCCGGTGCACCTGCGCGTCGAGGACATCCCCGAGTACGCGTACGCCGGCGGCTGCGACCGCTCGCTGCCGGCACGCGCCGAACGGCTCCGCGACTCCGTACTGACCGAAGGCGCCCTGATCGACCGCGACGCCGTCTGGGAGCTCAAGCGCGAGGCGCTCGAAGCCGTGTGCGCGGTGCCGCTCGGTCCCGGCCGGCAGGCCGCGTACGCCGACTTCCTCGCGGAGGAGGGCGAGGCTCTGGAGGACCACGCCACCTGGTGCGCGCTCGCCGAGCTGTACGGCTCCGACTGGCGGCGCTGGCCACCCGGCCTGCGCGACCCCCGCTCGTCCGAAACCGCGCGCGCCCGGGGCGAGTCGATGGACCGCGTCGACTTCCACAGCCGCCTCGCCTGGCTCACCGACGCCCAGCTGGCCGCCGCGCAGCGGGCCGCGCGCGACGCGGGCATGGCGGTCGGCCTCGTGCACGACCTCGCCGTCGGCGTTCACCCCGACGGCGCCGACGCCTGGGCCCAGCAGGAGTACTTCGCCGCGGGCATGTCGGTCGGCGCACCCCCGGACGCCTTCAACTCCCGCGGCCAGGACTGGGGTCTGCCGCCCTGGCGCCCCGACCGGCTCGCCGCGTCCGGCTACGCCCCCTACCGCCGCCTCCTGCGCGCCCTGTTCCGGCACGCCGGCGCCCTGCGCATCGACCACGTCATGGGCCTGTTCCGGCTCTGGTGGATCCCGCAGGGGCACCCGCCCACCGAGGGCACCTACGTCCGTTACGACGCCGAGGCCATGCTCGCGGTCCTCACCCTGGAGGCCTCCCGGGCCGGAGCGCTGGTGATCGGTGAGGACCTCGGCACCGTGGAGCCCGGTGTACGCGAGACGCTCCAGTCGCGCGGGGTGCTCGGCACCTCGGTGCTGTGGTTCGAACGGGACTGGGACGGCGACGGACTCCCGCTTCCCCCCGAACGCTGGCGCGCCGACTGCCTGGCCACCGCGACCACGCACGACCTGCCGTCCACCGCCTCCCGGCTCACCGGCGACCACGTCGAACTCCGCGACCGGCTCGGCCTGTTGACCGGCTCCCTGGAGCAGGAACGGGCCGCGGCCGCCGCGGACACCGGGGAGTGGCTGGCGCTGCTCGCCCGGCTGGGGCTGCTGCGCGGCGCGAGCGGCGGGTGCGCGGCGGTGTCGGAGGAGGCCGAGATCCAGGCCGTGCACCGGTTCCTGCTGCGCACCCCGGCCCGGCTGGTCGGCGTCTGGCTCCCGGACGCCGTGGGCGACCGCCGTCCGCAGAACCTGCCCGGCACCTGGGACCAGTACCCCAACTGGCGCCTGCCCGTCGCCGACGCCGAGGGCCGGCCGGTGACCCTGGAGGACCTCGCCGCCTCGCCCCGGCTGCACGCCCTGATCGACGTGGTGCGGGCGCGCGCGGCGGGGGACCGGGCCGTGCGGGACGGCGCGGGTGCGGCGGACGGTTCGGGCGCGCCGGACGGCGCGGGTGCGGGGGACCGCACGGGTGCGCGGGACGGCGCCGGTGCGGGGGGCGGCCGTGCGGCGGGGCCGGTTCCGGAGGCCGACGGGAGGACGGCCGGGACACCGGCCTGAGGGCGAGGAGGTCGCGCGTCCCGGGCCCCGCGGAGGGGCGCCCTCCGGCCCCGGGGCCTCCGTACGGCACCCCCGGACGCGCGACTCATTCAGGTGTTCGCTACGTTTGCTCCGTGGACAAGAAGAACGCCCTGCGCGCCGGCGCCCTGGCTGCCGGTACGACGCTGATGATGCTGCTCATGTCGTCCCCCGCGCTCGCGCTGACCCGCGACGACGGCGACGACCCCGGCACCGGCCTGAGCGTGATCGACACTCTGGGTCTGTACGTGGCGCTGCCGATCGTGCTGTTCCTGGTCATCGCCGGCCTCGTGATGGTCCTCGACAAGTCCGACAGGCCGCAGAAGCAGAGCTGACCCGGGTACACCGGTTTCTTCACTTCCGTCGAGGGAGTCCGCGCACGTGTCGCGCGGGCTCCCTCGATGTGTTTGTCCCGCGCGATGTGTTTGTCCCGCGCCCGGGGCGCCTTCCGCGGCGGGGGCGTAGCGCCCGGCCCGCCCGCGCCCGCGCCGGTGGCGCCGATCTCGCCCGCCCCGTGGCGCCGGGTCCGACCGTGCCTGTGGCGCAGGGTCCGCTCGTGGCGAGGGTGATCGGGTCGGAGCCGCGGCCTACGGGTGGGGCGCCGTCAGATATCGCTGGACCGTCGGGCCCAGCCAGGCCACGATCTCCGCACGGCTCAGCGCGACGGCCGGGCCGATCCGCAGGACGTAGCGGGTGAGGGCGAGCCCGAGCAGCTGCGAGGCGCACAGCGCGGCCCGTACCGGCGCCTGCTCGGGGTCGGGGCAGGCGCGCCGTGCGACCGGTGTGAGCTGGTCCTTGAAGATGCCCTGGAGGCGCTCGGCGCCCGCCTGATTGGTGACACCCACCCGGAGTATCGCGGTGAGGACTCCGTTCTCCTCCCACAGGTCGAGGAAGTGGCTCACCAGGACGCGGCCCACGTCACGCGGATCGAGGCCCGCCGGATCCGGCAGCCGCAGGTCGACGTCGAGGACGGCGGCGAACAGCCCGTCCTTCGAGCCGTAGTAGCGCATGACCATCGACGGGTCGATCCGGGCGTCCTTGGCGATGGCGCGGATGGTGGCGCGCTCGTAGCCGTCGGCGGCGAAGCGGGCGCGGGCCGCGTCGAGGATCGCGGTGCGGGTCGCGTCGGAGCGGCGGGGCGCGGGCGCGTCCGCCGCTGCCGACGTGGGTGCGGGGTGTTCCGTGAGTGCCATGCCAACGACCGTAGGCCAACACGTGTTGACAGTCCAGTGGGGTCGCCCTATGTTGGCAAACAAGCGTTGGCCAACAAGCGTTGGCAAGCGAGGGAGTGTGGATCGGTCGACAGGCGCTGCAGGTCAACCACGGTTGGCCCACTGCCGTTGGCCGACAGGTGCTGGCATCGGAGGTCACCATGAAGGACCACACGCAGAACGCACAGTCCATGCGCGACGCGCATGGCGAGCAGCCCGCCGAGCCCCGCGCCACCGCCGAGGACGCCACCGCCCCTCGCCGCGCGGCGGCGCGCACCACCGTCGACCCCCGCGGTGTCGTCGTCGTCGGCTCCGGCCCCACCGGGCTGCTGCTCGCCGGTGACCTCGCCACCGCCGGCGTCCCCGTCACCGTCGTCGAGAAGCGGCCGCACAGGATCAGCAACCTCTCCCGGGCCTTCGTGGTGCACGCCCGCACGCTGGAGCAGCTCGACGCCCGCGGCCTCGCCGACGACCTGGAGCGCGAGGGCCGGCGGCTCGACCGTCTCCAGCTCTTCGGCGCGTTCTCCCTGTCGCTCGACACCCTCCCCTCCCGCTTCAACCACCTGCTCGTGATCCCGCAGTACGAGGTGGAGAAGGTGCTGGTGCGCAGGGCGGAGGACGCCGGGGTGCGGTTCCTGTACGAGACCGAGGTGACCGGTCTGGGCCAGGACGCGGACGGCGTGACGCTGACGGTCCGCCGCCCGGACGGCGCGGCGGCGGAGTTGACGGCGGCCTACGTCGTCGGGACCGACGGGATGCGCAGCGCGGTGCGGACGGCGGTCGGGCTGCCGTTCCCCGGCAAGTCGGTGATCCGGTCCGTGGTGCTCGCGGACGTGCGGCTCGACGAGGAACCGGAGTCGGTACTGACCGCCGCCGCGGTCGGGGACGCCTTCGCCTTCCTCGCTCCCTTCGGCGACGGCTACTACCGGGTGATCGGCTGGCACCGTGGCCGGAACGTCCGCGACGACGAACCGCTCGACCTCGACGAGGTCAAGGAGATCACCCGGCTCGCCCTCGGCCGTGACTACGGCATGCGGGACGCTCGCTGGATGTCCCGCTTCCACAGCGACGAACGCCAGGCGCCCGCCTACCGGGTGGGCCGTGTCTTCCTCGCCGGAGACGCCGCGCACGTGCACACCCCGGCCGGCGGCCAGGGCATGAACACCGGGCTCCAGGACGCGGCGAACCTCGGCTGGAAGCTGGCCGCCGTCCTCGGCGGGCACGTGGACGCGGCCCTGTTGGACACCTATCAGGCGGAGCGCCACCCGGTCGGGCGGGCCGTGCTGCGCAGCAGCGGCGGCATCGTGCGGCTCGCGATGGCCAAGCGCCCCTGGACGCTGGCGCTGCGCACCGGGCTCGGCGCGTTCCTGAGCCATGCCGGCCCGGCCCGGCGCCGGGTGCTGGGCCGGATCACGGGCATCGGGTACGCGTACGGGGCGCCGCACGGCTCCCACCCGCTGGTCGGCCGCCGCATCCCGGACGTCGCGCTGAGGAGCGGCCGGCTCTACGAGGCGCTGCGCGGCGGCCGGTTCGTCCTGATCGACCCGCGGCCCCGCACCGCGCAGGGCCGCGCGGACCGCCTCGCCGTGGAGCGGTGGGCGGACGGCAGGAGCACGACGGTGCTGGTGCGGCCCGACGGATACGTGGCCTGGGCCGCGGAGTCCCCGGACGCGGCGGCGGTCGAGGCGGCACTCACCGCCGCGCTGGGCGCGCCCGGCGACCGTCGCCTAGACGGTGGTGCTGGTCAGCAGTCGGCGCAGCAGGTCGGCGAGTTGGGCGGCCCGGGCCTCGTCGAGGCCGGCGAGCGCGTCGGTCTGGACGGCGAGTCCCGCCCCGACGGCCTCGTCGATCAGGCGCAGTCCCTCGTCGGTGAGCGTGACCTGGAGGCCGCGCCGGTCGTGCGGATCGGGTGACCGGCGCAGCAGCCCGGCGCGCTCCAGCTTGTCCAGGCGCCCGGTCATCCCGCCGGTGGTGAGCATGAGCGTCGCCGAGAGCTGCCGGGGGGAGAGCGTGTAGGGGGCGGCGGAGCGGCGGAGGGTGGCGAGCACGTCGAACTCGCCCCGGGAGATCCCGAAACGCGTGTAGGCCTTCTCCATCCGGTCGCCCATCGCCCGCGAGAGCCGGAAGATCCGACCGAAGACCTCCATCGCGGTCGTGTCGAGGTCCGGCCGCACGGCGGCCCACTGCTCGATGATCGCGTCGACGGCGTCCTTGTCGGCCGCGGCCTCGGCCGGGTCGACCGGCCCCTCCGTGGAGGCCCCGGCGGAGTCGTCGGCGGGGTCGTCGGCGGGGTCGTCGGCGGGGTTCTCGACGGGGTCCTTGGGGGTGTTCATGCGGGTGAGTATCCGCCGAGGCCGGATCGGTCGCAAGAAAGTAGCTCACAAGAGAGTTGATGGACGCTGAGTAGATCAGTGAAAAGCAGCTTGACGATAAGTAGCTTGAAGCTAAGCTACTTAGTGTCGAGCCGCTCGCGGCCGACGTGCTCCTCCTGGCCCAGTTCTCGCCGGTCTACTGGAAATCGGGTGTCCCATGGCCATGAACCGCCCCGCTCTCATCGCGCTCACCGCGCTCGCCCCCGTGTCCTGGGGCAGCACGTACGCCGTCACGACCGAGCTGCTGCCGGCCGATCGCCCCCTGTTCACGGCGGTGATGCGCGCCCTGCCCGCCGGATTGCTCCTCCTCGCCCTCGCGCGGGTGCTGCCGCGCGGCATCTGGTGGGGCAAGGCGGCGGTGCTGGGCGCCCTGAACATCGGCGCCTTCTTCCCGCTGCTGTTCCTGTCCGCGTACCGGCTGCCCGGTGGCATGGCCGCGGTGGTCGGCTCCGTCGGCCCGCTGTTCGTCGCGGGGCTCTCGGTGCTGCTGCTCGGCGACCGGCCGACCCTCCGTACGCTCCTCACCGGTGTCGCCGCGGCCCTCGGGGTGAGCCTCGTCGTGCTGAAGGCCGCCGGGGCCCTCGACGCGGTGGGCGTGCTCGCCGCGCTCGCCTCGACCGCGTCGATGTCCACGGGCACCGTCCTCACCAAGCGCTGGGGACGCCCCGACGGGGTCGGGCCACTGGCGCTCACCGCCTGGCAGTTGACGGCCGGCGGACTGCTGATCGCGCCGCTCGCTCTGGTGGTCGAGGGCGCGCCTCCCGCGTTGGACGGCCGCGCGGTCGGCGGCTACCTGTACCTGGCGCTGGCGAACACGGCCCTCGCCTACTGGCTCTGGTTCCGCGGCATCGGGCGGCTCTCCGCCACCCAGGTCACCTTCCTCGGTCCGCTCTCGCCCCTGACCGCGGCGGTGATCGGCTGGGCGGCGCTGGGGCAGGAGCTGACCCCGGTGCAACTGGCGGGCATGGGACTCGCGTTCGGGGCGACCGTGCTCGGTCAGCTCCGGCCCCGCCCGGTGGCGGTCAGGACCGTCTCCGGCTCCGGACCTTTCAGTTCTGCTGAAGGGAATGCTCGAAAAGATTCGATGGACGTGACGGGTTCCGCGTTGCGACGGTAGGCGGGCCACCCACCCGACCACCGGAGAGGCGAGGGATGCACGTGACAGTCCTGGACCGGACGCGAACGCAGGGCGTGCCCGCAGGGGCCGCCGGGTCCGCCGAGACGACCGAGCCCATCGAGAGCGCCGGGTCCGACAAGGCCATCGAGCCCGCCGCGAGCGCTGAGTCCGCCGAGAGCGCCGAGCCCGCCACGACCATCGGGCTCGCCGGGAGCACCGAGCGAGCCACGGCCGTCGAGCCGGCGAAGAGGACCGAGCCGGCCAGGGCCACGGAGCCCGCCGGCACCACCGAGCCCGTCGACCAGTTCGAGTCCTTCGAACCGTCCGAGTCCTTCGAACCGTCCGAGTCCGTCGAGTCCGTCGACCCGTCCGAGCCCGTCGAGCCCGCCGAGTCCCCCGAGCCGTCCGGGGCCGTCGAGTCCCCCGAGCCGTCCGAGTCCGTCGAGTCGTCCAGGGCCGCTCGGCCGGGCAGGGCCGGAGCGGGCGCACGGAAGGGATCGGTCGGACTCGGTCTCGCCCTCGCGGCCGTCGCCACCGTCGTGTGGTCCGGCAGCTTCGTCGCGTCGCGCGCCCTGCACGACAGCGTGCCACCCGTCCAGCAGGCCTTCTGGCGCTGGGTCGTCGCCCTCGCGGTGGTGGCCCCGTTCGCGGCACGGGAGACCTGGCGGCAACGGGCGCTGATCCGCGGACACCTCGGGCACCTGCTGCTCGCCGCGCTCCTCGGCGTCACCGTCTACAACACCCTGGTCAACCAGGCGGGCGTGTCCACGTCCGCCGGCACCATGGGCATGATCATGGCCGCGTCGCCGGTCCTGATGGCGGTGTACGAACGGCTCGGCGGCGCACGCCTCGGCGCGCGGCGGGTCACCGGCATGCTGATCGCCTGCGCGGGTGTCCTCCTCCTGGTGGGCGGTGGCCCCGCGGCGTCGACGGACTTCACGGCGGGCGACCTCTGGATGATCGCGGCGGCGACGTGCTTCGCCTCGTACAGCACGCTGGTCCGCCGCGGGCCCGCCGAACTCACCGGTCCCGTCTTCCTGTTCACCACCTTCATGCTGGGCACGGCGATGCTGCTGCCGGTCTTCGTGCTGAGCGTGACCGTCCAAGGGGCCTTCGCCCCGGCCCCCGCGACGGTCGGCCCGCTGCTCTATGTCGGGATCGCCTCCTCCGCGGTCGCCTTCTTCACCTGGAACAAGGCGATCTCGCTCATCGGCGCGGCCCGGGCCGGAACGGTCTACTACCTTCAGCCGGTCTGCGTGGCCGTCCTGTCCTACGCACTCCTCGGCGAACGCACCACGGCCGCACAACTGCTGTGCATGGCACTGATCCTGGGCGGAGTCGTCCTGGGCACCGCCTCCCGGGCCCGCTGAACTCCCGGGATAGGTTGCGGCCATGGCCGAGTACGACAAGTGGGACATCAGGAAGCTGGAGATCCTGCGGACGCTGCGCGAGCGCGGAACCGTCACCGCGACCGCCCGGGCCCTGCTGATGACCCCCTCGGCCGTCTCGCAGCAGCTGACCAACCTCGCGAAGCAGCTCGGTGTACCCCTGCTGGAGGCGCAGGGCAGACGGGTGCGGCTGACCGACGCGGCGGAACTCGTGCTGCGGCACGCCGAGGCCGTCTTCGAGCAACTGGAGCGTGCCGACGCCGAGTTGTCCGCCTACGCGCACGGCGAGGTGGGGCAGGTGCGGGTCGGGGCCTTCTCCACCGCCGTGCCCGCGCTCGTCGTCCCCGCCGTACGGGCGCTGCGGTCGGCGCGGCCCGGGATCGCCGTGCAGGTGCGGGAGGCCGAGGCGGCGGAGGCGTACGAGCTGCTCGGCGCCGGGGCGGTGGACCTCGCCCTGTCCCTGGCCGCGCAGGCCCCCACGGCGACGGACGCCCGCTTCACCCGGGTGCCGCTGCTCTCCGACCCGCTCGACCTGGCGCTGCCGCACGGCCATCCGCTCGCCACCGCGCCGTACGTGCGGCTCGCCGACTTCGCCGCCGAGCCGTGGATCTTCGGCGGGAGCGGCCCGTGGTCGGACATCACACGGAGCGCGTGCGAAGCGGCCGGGTTCAGCCCGCACCAGGGCCACTCGGCGGCCGGGTGGACCGCGATCCTCGCGATGGTCGAGGCGGGGATGGGGGTGGCGCTGGTGCCGCGGATGGCCGCGGCGCGGCGTGAGGGGGTGGTGATGCGGGAGCTCGCGGGGGAGCGGCCGCATCGGCACGTGGTCGCGGCGGTGCGCCGGGGCGCCGAGGAGGGGGCCGCGGTGGGGTTCGTGCTGGGGGCGCTGCGGGAGGCGGCCCGGGGGGCGGACCGTTAGCCGGCAGTCCCGAGTACCGCTCGTTCGGGGGCGGGCGACGCGAGGAGACGTATAGCGTCACGTCGTCCCTGTGTGACGCGATCGCCGGAGGCCTCATGGACGTGGACGCCGTGTGCCGCAGCTGCGGGAAGCCGCTGCCCGGCCGGTCGGGGCGCAAGGGCCGGACCTCGGTGTACTGCTCCGCCGCCTGCCGGCAGAAGGCCTACCGGGACCGGCGGACCGAGCCCGTGGACACCGTGCGCGGACTGATCGAGGAGGTGGCCCGGCAGGTCGACGGGCTGGTCCCGCAGCCGCCGTCCGTCTTCTACTCCGGCGTGACGGAACTGTCCTCGTCCGTGAGCCGGCTGCGACGCGTCGCCCGCGTCGCGCGGGACACCGCGCACCGGGACCGGGAAGCGAGGGAAGCCGGGGAAGCCCGGCAGGACCAGGCGGGCCGGCCGGACCGCGAAGCCCGCGAGGCCCGCGAGGCCCGGGAAGTCGGCGAGGCCCGCGAAGCCCGCGAGGCCCGCGAAGCCCGCGAGGCCCCCGAAGCCCGGCCGGATTCCGTAACGAGGGGCGCCGTTACGGAATCCCCGGCCGTGCGGACAGCCACGGCGGACCCCCGCGGCACGGTGCCCGGCGCCGCCGAGGCCGGGCGCGGGGGAACGGTTGCGGCGGATCCCGGAGTCACGGGGGCCGGGCACGCCGTGCCGGTCGCGGCGGACCCCCGCGCCCCGGAGGCCGAGCGCGGCGCGACGCTCGCGGCGGGGCCCACCCCCGCGCAGACCGGACACGGTGAAGTCCCGCTCGCGGAGAGCGACTTCGCCGCCCTGGTCGAGTCGTACCGCCGCGAGCTGCGCGTGCACTGCTACCGGATGTCGGGCTCGTACGACGACGCGGAGGACCTCGTGCAGGAGACGTTCCTGCGGGCCTGGCGGGCGCGGGACGGTTTCGCCGGCCGGGCGAGCCTGCGGACCTGGCTGTACCGGATCGCGACGAACGCCTGTCTCGACTTCCAGCGGCGCACCGCACGCCGCCCGCAGCGCTACGAACCGCTGCCCGGCATGAACCACGGCGATGCCGAGCCACCCGCCCGCGTCACCTGGCTCCAGCCGTACCCCGACGAGGACCTGCCCTCCACGGAGGAGCAGCCGGACGCCCGTGCCGTCTCCCGGGAGACCCTGGAGCTCGTCTTCCTCGCCGCCGTCCAGCACCTGCCGCCCCGCCAGCGCGCCGTCCTCGTCCTGCGCGACGTGCTGGGGCTCGCGGCCGCGGAGACCGCCGAGGCCCTGGAGATGACGGTGGCCTCCGTCAACAGCGCCCTGCAACGCGCCCGCCCCACGCTGCGCGACCACCTGCCGCGCCGCCGCGCCGACTGGACCGCCGAGGCGGACGCCCGTGAACGCGAGGTCCTGCGGCGCTACATGGCAGCCGCGGAACGCCTCGACCTCGACGAGATCGCCACCCTGCTCAGCGAGGACATCACGCTCACCATGCCGCCGAACCCCTTCTGGTTCGTCGGCCGCGAGGCGCTCACCGAGTTCCTGCGCCCGAGCCTCGATCCGGCCTCGCCGATGTTCCTCGGGGACTGGCGCCATCTCCCCGCGCGCGCCAACGGGCAGCTCGCGGCCGGGGGTTACGTCAGGCGTCCCGGGACCACCGTGTACCGGGCGCAGGTCCTCGACGTGCTGCGCATCGAGGGCGACCGCATCGTGGAGATCACCTCCTTCGAGCCGCACCTCTTCCCGGCGTTCGGCCTGCCGTTGCGGCTCCCCGCCGACCGGTGAGGTCCGGGGGAACGACCCGCGACCGATGAGTGACCGGAGGTTCGTACGTCTCCATGACCGACGCGAACGAACGGTTCGTGCAACCGGCCTTCAGGAGATCATCATGCTGCTCACCGACAAGACCGCGATCGTCTACGGCGCGGGCGGAAGCATCGGCGGCGCCGTCGCCCGCACCTTCGCCCGCGAGGGCGCCCGCGTGCACCTCGTGGGGCGTACGGCGGCCGCACTCGACGCGGTGGCCGAGGACATCGCGGCGGCCGGCGGGTCGGCGGGGACGGCGGTGCTGGACGCCCTGGACGAGGCGGCGGTCGAGGCGCACGCGGCGTCCGTGGCCGCCGACGGCGGAATCGACGTCTCCTTCAACCTGGTCACGCGCGGCGACGTGCAGGGCATGTCCCTCCTCGACATGCCCGTCGACGACTTCATGGCGCCCGTCGTGACCGGCATCCGCGCCAACTTCGTCACCGCACGCGCCGCGGCCCGGCACATGGCCGAGCGCGGTTCCGGTGTGATCCTCACCCTCAACAGCGGTTCCGCGCACGGCAGTCCGATGATGGGCGGCACCGGGCCCGCGGACGCGGCGATCGACACGCTGGTGCGGAACCTGGCGGTGGAGCTCGGCCCGCGGGGACTGCGCGCCGTGGGCCTGTGGGCGGCCGGTGTGCCCGAGACACTGACCAAGGAGAAGCTCGCCGCGGTCGACAGCGGCATGGACCTCGACGAGAACGCCGTCCAGGGACTGCTGGCCCAGCTGGCGGGCATGCGGATGACCCGCCGCAACCCGACGCTCCCGGAGATCGCGGCCACCGCCGCCTTCCTCGCCTCCGACCACGCCGGTGGCATCACCGGCACGTTCGTCAACGTCACCGGGGGGATGTTCCCCGGCTGATCCTGCGCTCGCGGCGCCCGCGCCACCAGGTGCGGGCCCACAGCAGATGGATGCCGCCCAGCGCGACGACGACCGCCGCGGCGTCGAGATTCCGCGCCGCCGGCTCCCCGGGGCCCAGCCGGGTCACCGCACGCGCGAACAGCGTGATGTCCGCGGGCAGGGTGACGGTGGCGAGGAACGCGAGACACAGCGTGGTGCCGACGACGAGCACCACGCTGTACGCGCGCACGGCCCGTCGTTCGTGCCGCGGGAGCCCGAGACTGGGGTCGGACTCCCCGGCGCGGCGCAGCAGCCGCCGTACCGCGTACTTCGTGTACGCCACCCCGTCCCCGTACAGGTCGCGGCAGCGCGTCACGTCCTGGAGCACGAAGTAGAGGTCCGTGCGCATGAAGACCATCAGCTGGAAGGGGAGCGGCAGCAGGGCGAGCAGGGCGACGGCGGCGAGGACCCGCCGGGCCGTGCCGTCGGCGGCCCCCGCACCGAGCGCGGCGAGGCAGGACACCGTCAGATTGGTCGCCATGCCGGCGAGGTACGCGGTCAGCCGGTGGCGGCGCGGGGCGAGTTCGATACCGCTGATGTCCGTCTGCATGACCAGGAACTGGAGCCGTGTGCCCAGCCGCATCCGGCCCGGAACGCCGGTGGCGCGCGCGGTCAGCAGATGCGCGCACTCGTGCAGGAACAGCAGGCTCCAGCCCACGCCCGCGCCGAGCGCGATGACCGCGCTGCCGTGCGGGCTCCACAACAGGGTCCGGTAGCTCAGCGGGACCGGCGGGCGGGTGAGCAGGGTCACCGCGATCAGCAGGCCGACGAGGGCGGGCACGACGGGGCTCAGCGCCCAGCGCACGTGCCGCGGCCGTATCCCGGCGAGCGTCGGCTTCGGCGGGGCGGGCTGCGGCACGGCCCGGCCGTCCATCTCGGCGACGAACCCCAGCCCCAGCAGGGCCTCCACGAAGTCCGGTACGTCGATCTCGTCGCCGGTCTCCACCCGCAGCCGTTCCCCGACCTCGGCCGCGCTCAGCCCCTGCGCGAGCAGGTCCAGCGCCTGCTTGCCGACCTCGGGCAGTGCGACGAACCGGCCCGTGGCCATCCGCCCGACGATCCATTCCTCGCCGTCGGGACGGGAGTCCAGCGCGTGCAGGCGGACGTGGGTCACCCGGCCACCCCGTCCGCCCGGTCGCCGCAGGCCGCGCAGTCGAGGTGCCGCGGGGTGCGCTGGAGGACCGGGTCGCCCGGCAGCATCAGGTTGATCCCGAAGCGGAAGCCGGGTTCGAGGGCCGGGACCCCGGTCAGCAGGGCGAGGGCCGCATGCGCGAGCAGGCCCCCGGAGAGTCCGGCGGTGACGGCGCTCGCGGGGTTCCACGGCATGCGCGGGGAGGCGACCTCCGGGTCCTGTCCGGGCGCGAGGCGCAGATCGCGGCGGGCCGCCTCACCGGCGCGCAGGCACTCCCAGCAGGCGCCCCGGCCGGGCACGTACACGCCCGCCGTCACCAGCGGGCCGCGATAGCCGGCGTCGGCCCACGGCAGGCCCGCGGCCAGACAGACCCGGTTCGCCCAGCGGCGGATGTCGTCGGGCCGGTCGGCGGCGAGGACGAGCAGGTCGTAGGCGGACGAGCGAGGCCCGCTGCCCGGCGCCGCGGCGGACGGGTCCGGCCGGCGGGCGTCGTCCGGCGGCCCCGCGGCGGGTCCGGACGGGTCCGGGTCCGGGGCGCCGGACACGGGGTGCGGGGCGAGGCCGCCGGGGTCCAAGTCCCCGGGGGCGGCCGCGAGGTGCGGGTCCAGGCCGTCGGGGTCCGGGTCCGGGGCGGCGGACACGGGGTGCGGGTCCGGGCCGTCGGGGTCCGGGTCCCGTGGACCGGCCACGAGGTCCGCCAGGTCCGCCGGGCCGCGTACCTCGCGGCGCTCCCCCGTCACGGTGACGTCCGAGTTGACGGCCCGCAGCGCGGCCACGGCCGCCTCCGCCTTGGGACGGCCGATGTCGGACTCGCGGAACAGGGGCTGGCGGTTGAGGTTCGACAGCTCCACGACGTCCGGGTCCACGCAGTGCACCCGGCCGACGCCGGAGGCGACCAGGCTCTGCGCGGCGTGACCGCCCGTGCCGCCGACGCCGATCAGCAGGACACGGGCCCGGCGCAGCCGCAGCTGGGCGTCCCACGGGTTGCTGCGCGGGGCCAGGTCCATCCAGCGCAGCAGCGGCACCCCGCGGCTGTAGCGGACCCGTTCCCGCTCGGGCAGCGGCACGGCCGCGCCCGCGTCGTCCACGAACCCGGCGGCGAGCAGGTCCGCCATCGCCTGGCGGGCGTCCTCGCCGGGGAGGTCCGGGTGCGCCCGCACCACCTCGTCGACCACCGCGGCCGGCCCGCGTGTCCCGTCCATCGCCTCGACCAGCGTCCAGACCCAGCCCTGCGGGTCGGCGATCTCCGCGCCGATGCCG
Source organism: Streptomyces krungchingensis (assembly GCF_054729265.1). Lineage (NCBI taxonomy): Bacteria > Bacillati > Actinomycetota > Actinomycetes > Kitasatosporales > Streptomycetaceae > Streptomyces > Streptomyces krungchingensis. The sequence continues at coordinate 4,176,061 of NZ_JBPUKY010000001.1, read as the reverse complement.
TGAATGACGCTGCCGATGCGGACGTTGCCGTCGACCGTGCGATAGGCACGGTGCTCGGGCTTGATGCGGGGCCGCCGGAGCGCTTCGACCGTCACTGTCACCAGGATCCCTCCCGTTTACAGGCACATGCCTTGACACTCTGATCCCACGAGTCGAGCCTTGACAAGAGTGGTCGACCATGGACATCGGAGAGCTCAACCCCACAACAGAGGTGAGGAGTTGACGTGCCCACCAAGATCGTGATCCGCCCGCTGGACAAGAAGGAGACCACGGGCGACAGCAGCGGAGGCAACGGCGGCTGAGCGCTCCCGCCGCTCGGACAACACCCGTCAGCACACCACAGGTTGTGAACGGAGAGGAGTCTGCATGCCTACCAAGATCGTGATTCGCCCGCTGGACAAGAAGGAGACCACTGGGGACAGTAACTCCCAGGGCGCCTGATCGGAGGACCAGCGTGCGGACACCGCTCCATCCGGTCTATCCGGCCGTCGACGAACTGGAGCGGCGGGCCCGCGCGCTGGTCGCCGCGGCACCGCGGGTGCTGCGGCTGCGCCCGGCCGGCGAGAGCCGCGCCGGGCGCCCGCTGTGGCTGCTGTCCGCCGGGCACGGGGACCGGCAGATCCTCACCGTCGCCGGCGCGCACGCCAACGAACCGGTGGGCGGCACCTCCGTGCTCCGCCTCGCCACGCTGTTCGCCCACCGGCCCGAGATGCTCGAACGCCTGGGCTGCACCTGGCACTTCCTGCTCTGTCTCGACCCGGACGGCGCTCGACTCGCGCACGGCTGGACGCCCGAGGAGCCGCACCCCTCCCTGGAGGAGTGCCATCGCGCCTTCTACCGGCCGGCGTTCGCCCGCCAGCCGGAGTCGCTGCCCGCGCCCGACGAGCCCCGCGCACCGCTCCCGGAGTCGAGGGCGCTCGTCCGGCTGCTCGACGAACTGCGGCCTGTCGCACAGTTCACGCTGCACGGCATCGAGGTCGGCGCGGCCTTCATGATGGCGACACGGGAGGTGCCCGGCGCGGCCGACGCCTTCAGGAGGACGGCCGCCCGCCTGCGGATCCCCCTCGACCGGCATCCCTGCGACGGCCCCGACTGGCGGCTGGACGCGCCCGGCGTCCTGCTGCTGCCCGACGACCGCGGCGGCGGCGAACGGGACCCGAGCGGTTTCGTCGCCGAGAGCACCTGGCTCTACCCCCGCCGGTACGGCACTCTCACCGTCCTGGTCGAGACCCCCGCCTGGTGCGTGCCGGCGATGAGCGACGCACGCCCCGCCGGCGCCCCGGAACGGGAGATCGCGCGCGTCGGCGACGTCCTGCTGGGACACACCCGGGAACTCGTGCAGGCGCTCGGCGACCGGACGGCCGCCGACGTCCCCGACGACCTCATGCCGCTCCACGACGCGGCACGCGAACTCGTCGAGGTGGCGCCGTCGATCGTGCGGACCTGGGCCGCGGAGGAACCGAGCCCCCACCAGGGGCACTTCGCGACCCTCGGGATCTCCGCGCGCCGCATCCCGCTGCGCGCGGCGGCCATGATGCGCCGGGCCCTCGCCCGCACCAGGCCCGACACGGCCGCCGTCCTCGCGGACCTCGTGCGCGAGTGGTGCCAGGAACTGCAGAAGTCGTACGACCTGCGGTGGGTGCCGGTGTCCGCGCAGACCGGACTGCATGTGCGGACCATGCTCGACACGGCCCGTCTGGTGTGCGCGGCGGGCGGGTGACCGGCCCGGTCACCCGCCCGCCGTCGCCCGCCGCTAGGCGGTCGTCGCCTGCGCGTCGGCCCGCTGCGCCTTCAGGGCCCGCTCGACGCCCGAGCGGGACTCCGAGACCAGGCGCCGCAGGGCCGCGTTGGGCTCGGCGGCGGCCAGCCACGCGTCCGTCTTGGCGAGGGTGTCCTCGAAGACCTGCACGGACGGGTAGAGACCGACGGCGATCTGCTGCGCCATCTCGTGCGACCGGGCGTCCCAGACGTCCTTGACCACGGCGAAGAACCGGTCCGTGTAGGGCGCCAGCAGCTCACGCTGGTCGGTCTGCACGAAGCCCGCGATGACCGCCTCCTGCACGGCGTTCGGGAGCTTGTCCGACTCGACGACCGAGGCCCACGCCTCCGCCTTGGCCTCCTCGGTGGGACGGGCCGCACGGGCCGTGGCCGCGTGCCGCTCGCCGGCCGCCGTCTTGTCGCGCTCGTACTCGGCGGCGATCTCCGCCTCGTCGAAGCGCCCGACGGCCGCCAGCCGCTCCACGAACGCCCAGCGCAGCTCGGTGTCGACGGCGAGGCCCTCGATGGTCTCGCGGCCTTCGAGCAGCGCCTCCAGGAGGTCCAGCTGCTCCGGCGTGCGGGCGGTCGCCGCGAAGGCACGCGCCCAGGCCAACTGGTGGTCGCTGCCCGGCTCGGCCGCGCGCAGGTGGGCGAGCGTCGCTTCGGTCCAGCGGGTCAGCAGGGCCTCGCGGGCCGACGGGTCGGCGTACAGCTCGATGGCCAGCTTCACCTGGCGGTGCAGGGACTGCACCACGCCGATGTCGGACTCCTTGCCGATGCCGGACAGCACCAGCGACAGGTAGTCGCGGGTCGGGAGCTCCGCGTCACGCGTCATGTCCCAGGCGGACGCCCAGCACAGGGCGCGCGGCAGGGAGGCCTCGAAGTCGCCGAGGTGCTCGGTGACGAAGGCCAGCGAGGCCTCGTCCAGACGCACCTTGGCGTACGACAGGTCGTCGTCGTTGAGCAGGACGACGGCCGGGCGGGCCTTGCCGACGAGCTGCGGCACGGCGGTCAGTTCGCCGTCCACGTCCAGCTCGACGCGGTCGCCGCGCACCAGCTTGCCGCTGTCCGCGTCCAGGTCGTACAGGCCTACCGCGATGCGGTGCGGGCGCAGCGTCGGCTCGCCCTTCGCGCCGGCGGGCAGCGCCGGGGCCTCCTGGCGGATCGCGAAGGACGTGATGACGCCGTCCGCGTCCGTCTCGATCTCCGGGCGCAGGATGTTGATGCCCGCGGTCTGGAGCCACTTCTGCGACCAGGTCTTCAGGTCGCGTCCGGAGGTCTCCTCCAGGGCGCCCAGCAGGTCGGACAGGCGCGTGTTGCCGAACGCGTGCGCCTTGAAGTAGGCCTGCACGCCGCGGAAGAACTCGTCCATGCCGACGTACGCGACGAGCTGCTTCAGGACGCTGGCGCCCTTGGCGTAGGTGATGCCGTCGAAGTTGACGAGGACGTCGTCCAGGTCGCGGATCTCGGCCATGATCGGGTGGGTCGACGGGAGCTGGTCCTGCCGGTACGCCCACGTCTTCATGGAGTTGGCGAACGTGGTCCACGAGTGCGGCCAGCGGCTGCCCGGCGCGTACGCCTGACAGGCGATCGAGGTGTAGGTGGCGAAGGACTCGTTCAGCCAGAGGTCGTTCCACCACTCCATGGTCACGAGGTCGCCGAACCACATGTGGGCCAGCTCGTGCAGGATGGTCTCGGCCCGCACCTCGTACGCCGCGTCGGTCACCTTGGACCGGAAGACGTACTGGTCCCGGATGGTCACGGCACCGGCGTTCTCCATGGCGCCCGCGTTGAACTCGGGCACGAACAGCTGGTCGTACTTCTTGAACGGGTACGCGTAGTCGAACTTCTCCTGGAACCAGTCGAAGCCCTGCCGGGTGACCTCGAAGATCGCGTCCGAGTCGAGGAACTCGGCGAGCGAGGGGCGGCAGTAGATGCCGAGCGGGACGGACTGCCCGTCCTTCTCGTACACGCTGTGCACCGAGTGGTACGGGCCCACGATCAGCGCGGTGATGTATGTCGAGATCCGCGGCGTCGGCTCGAACGCCCAGACGTCGTCCTTGGGCTCCGGCGTCGGCGAGTTGGAGATGACGGTCCAGCCCGAGGGCGCCTTCACGGTGAACTGGAAGGTGGCCTTCAGGTCGGGCTGCTCGAAGGAGGCGAACACGCGCCGCGCGTCCGGGACCTCGAACTGGGTGTACAGGTAGGCCTGCTCGTCGACCGGGTCGACGAACCGGTGCAGACCCTCGCCGGTGTTGGTGTACGCGCAGTCGGCGACCACGCGGAGCACGTTGCGGCCCTCCAGCAGGTTCGGCAGCGCGATCCGCGAGTCGGCGAAGACCTCGGCCGGGTCGAGCGCGTCCCCGTTCAGGGTGACCTCGTGGACGGTCGGGGCCACCAGGTCGATGAAGGACTCCGCGCCGGTGTCGGCGGAGTCGAAGCGCACCGTGGTCACGGACCTGTAGGTGCCGCCCTCCTGCGCGCCGGAGAGGTCGAGATCGACCTCGTACGAGTCAACGGTGAGCAGCTTCGCGCGCTGCTGCGCCTCTTCGCGGGTCAGGTTTGTGCCAGGCACGCGGTCATCTCCTCGTTATGTGTGGGTTGCGCCATCCTTCCACGGGACCTGCACCGAATGCGATGTCCGTTTCCCGCCGGTGCGGGCCCCCGGCGGGCGGGAGCCTGGACACATGACGACGTACACCGCACAAGCCGTTCCGCCGGCCGTCCTGAAGGAGCTCCGCGACACCGACGACGCGGGCCGCCGCCGTGTCCCCCTCGTGGACGACGAGGGGGGTGCCCCGCTGCGCTGCTGTCTGCGCCGCAGCGAGCCGGGGGAGCGGATCGTGCTCGTCTCCTACGCGCCGCTGCGTCGGTGGGCCGCCGCGGTGGGGGCCGATCCGGGGGCGTACGACGAGCTGGGGCCGGTCTTCGTGCACGCCGAGGAGTGCGCGGGGCCGGACGGCGGCCTGCCGTTCACGAACGCCCACCGCACGGTGCGCCGCTACTCCGCGGACGGCCGCATCCTCGGCGGGCGGCTCGTGACGTCCCCCGAGGAGTTCGAGGACGCCTTCGCCGAGGCCTTCGCCGACCCCGAGGTGGCCCTCGTCCATGTGCGGGCCGTGGAGTACGGCTGCTTCCTCTACGAGGTGCGCCGCCCCTGAAACCACGGGGTGCGCCGCCCCCGACGGCACACAGCCCCCGGGGCGGGACCGGTCAGGTCCCGCCCCGGGGGCCGTGGGCGGCGTCCCGGAAGGTCAGCCGCGCAGCTCGGCGGCGACCAGCTCCGCGATCTGGACCGCGTTCAGCGCGGCACCCTTGCGGAGGTTGTCGTTCGAGATGAAGAGGGCGATGCCGTGCTCGACGGTCTCGTCCGAGCGGATCCGGCCCACGTACGAGGCGTCCTTGCCGGCGGCCTGGAGCGGGGTCGGGATGTCGGAGAGGGTCACGCCGGGGGCGCCGGCGAGCAGCTCCGTGGCGCGCTCGGCGCTCAGCGGACGCGCGAAGCGGGCGTTCACCTGGAGGGAGTGGCCGGAGAAGACCGGGACCCGGACGCAGGTGCCGGAGACCTTCAGGGCCGGGATCTCCAGGATCTTGCGGGACTCGTTGCGGAGCTTCTGCTCCTCGTCGGTCTCGTTCAGCCCGTCGTCGACGACGGAACCGGCAAGCGGGAGCACGTTGAACGCGATGGGGCGCTTGTAGACCTGCGGCTCGGGGAAGTCGACCGCCTCGCCGTCGTGGGTCAGCCTGTCGGCGTCGGCGACGACCTTCATGGCCTGGCCGTGCAGCTCGGCGACGCCCGCGAGGCCGGAGCCGGAGACCGCCTGGTAGGTGGCGACGACCAGCGCCTCCAGGCCCGCCTCCTCGTGCAGCGGCTTCAGTACGGGCATGGCGGCCATCGTCGTGCAGTTCGGGTTGGCGATGATGCCCTTGGGGCGGTCCGCGATCGCGTGCGGGTTCACCTCGGACACCACCAGGGGCACCTCGGGGTCCTTGCGCCAGGCGGAGGAGTTGTCGATCACGACGGCACCCTGCGAGGCGACCTTCTCGGCCAGCGCGCGCGAGGTCGCGCCGCCCGCCGAGAACAGCACGATGTCCAGGCCCGAGTAGTCCGCCGTGGAAGCGTCCTCCACCGTCACACCGTCGATCTCCGTCCCGGCCGAGCGGGCCGAGGCGAACAGGCGCAGCTCGTCGACCGGGAACTCCCGCTCGACCAGGATCCTGCGCATGACCGTGCCGACCTGACCGGTGGCTCCGACGATTCCGACCTTCACGGCGACTCCCTTTGCGTGCGTTTCACGTGGTCCAGCCTTTCCATGATGCGTCTCACCAGTCCCCGCGTGTCCAATCCTTTCGTCGTGGTGACCGAGGAGTGGGACGCCCGGAACGGGTGGACCCGCCCCGATCGTCCGGTGCCGGCCGCCCCCGGTCCGAAGAAAACCGCCCGCCGCCCGCCCCGGACCGCAAGCCGTACGGCGCGGCCGCCGCCCCCCGGCGCCGGGCGGTGTGACGTACGACTCCGGGCCGGGGAGGGGTGCGCGCGGCGGTGTCAGCCGCGCGCCTCGATGGTCCACTTGCCGCCGCCGCTGGTCCTGACCTGGACGAGGCCCTGCGGTATGTGCTGGAGACCGGTGGCCATGCTGATCCGGCGGATCGGTTCGAGGCGTTCGTCGAGCTCCCACAGAGCGATGAGGTCGAGCAGACCGCGCACCTCGTAGCGGACCATCATCTCGGCCGCCGGGCCGGTGTGACGGACGACCGCGTAGCCCTGCCCCGACACCTTGTCGGTGAACGCGGGCACGGTGTCGAGGGAGGCCGGCTCGATCTGCCAGCCGGTCGTGTGACGGGCGGTGACCAGGAGGTAGCAGTACCCGGCCGCCGAGACCGACAGGGGGCCGACGACGGGCCGGCGCCGCCCCGCCGTGCTCGCGCTCATGCTCTTCCTGCCGTCCGCCTGGACGACGGAGGTCTCCAGCGGATCCTCGTCCCGGGTGAGGCGGCGCAGGGTCTGCACCGCGGGCGGACCGGTGTGGCGGAACACCGTGCTGCCCTTGCCCTCCGTCTTCCCGGTCAGCGGTGTCGCGGCCTCGACGGGCAGCAGGCGCAGACTCCACGCGCCCACGCGCTCCAGCCGCAGCCGGACCTCGCTCTCGCCCGAGCCGAACACGAGGGTGCGGCCCTCCACCCCGTGCGTGCTCGATTCCATGAACTTGTCGGCGTCGTCGTACTCGTCCAGCCGCTCGACCCGGTAGCCGCCGTACCCGTTCTCGTCCTTGATCGAGTATTCGAGGATCGCGGGCTTCCCCGGTTCCGGGTTGACCAGCGTGACCGTCTTCGCGCCGCGGCCCGAGTGCTCGTCCTTGGCGCGGCCGAAGCGCCCGAGGAGGCCCTTCGCGCGGGTCGCGTCCTTGGCCGCGCCGTCGCCCGCGTCCGGGTACGGCTGGGCGGGCGGTGCCGCGGGGACGGCGGCGGGAGGCGCCGGGGGGACGGCGGCGGGAGGCGCAGGCGGCACGGTGGCGGCCGGCGGATCGAACGTCGTGGCCGGGCCGGGGTCGAGGGCGGGCAGCGGCCGGGCGGTCAGCTGCCAGGGGCCGTCGGCCTCGACGAGCAGCAGCAGCGGGCCCGCCGGGACGGGCGCGGTCTGCCGGAGCCGCCCGACGTCGTTGAAGATCAGGTCCTGGGAGCCCTGGAGGTTGTGCGCGTCCACGCTCCACACGACGAACGAGCCGTCGCCGTCGCTGTCGCCGGCGAACTCCGCGTCGACGTCGGCCTCCGTGCCCGTGTAGGCGAGCACCTCGGGACCGATGCCCTGCACGGTGCCTTCGAGATGGCGCACCGCCGACAGCGGCTGGAGGGACACCGTCCAGTCGTTGTCACCGGTGACCCGCAGCCGCAGGCGCCGGTCGTCCCCCTGGAAGACGAGCGCCCGCCCGTGGAAGTCGGTGATGGTGTTGTTGAAGACGAGCTTGTCGTCCTTGTTCCGCTTGGTGAGCGTGTACGCGTAGATGTAGCCCTCGCCCTGGTGCCAGGCCTCGACGAGCACGGGGCCGGGAGGGACGGACCCGCCCACGCTGACGACTCCCTGGCCGCGGCCGCGCTGCACGACGGGCGCGAAGCCGGGCCCGAACGGGAACGGGGCGCCTCCCTGCGGGACCGGCGGCACGGCGCCCATCGGCGCCGGCCCCGGCGGCGGCGCGGGCACCGCGGCCGCCGGCATCGGTGTCGGTGTCGGTACCGGTCCCGGTCCCGTCGTCTTCGAGGGCACGGTGTCCAGCGGGACCGGCCCCGACGGCGGCGGGGGCACCGCGTCGGACGGCTCGGGCCCGGCCGGCTCCTCCGCCACCGCGATGCCGAAGTCCGTGGCCAGGCCCGCGAGCCCCGACGCATACCCCTGGCCGACCGCCCGGAACTTCCACTCCCCGTTGCGCCGGTAGAACTCGCCGAGCACGAAGGCCGTCTCGCTCGACGCGTCCGTGACCTCGTAGTGCGCCACGACCGCACCCTCACCGGTCAGTGCCTGCACGGCGAGGCCGGGCACCTCGCCGAAGACCCCGCCGTCGCAGGAACCGGCGATCAGCACCCGTTGCACCTGCGGCTCGACGCGCGGCAGGTCCAGCTCCAGCCATTCGGCGAGCTGCCCGTCGCCCTTCGCGTTGCCGGCGTGCCGCACGGCCCCCGAAGGATGCGCCGGCTGGTTGTAGAAGACGAGGTCGGCGTCCCCGCGCACCTTGCCGACCGCGTCGAGCAGCAGGGCCGAGGCGTCCACCGGCGGCGTCCCGGGGACGTCGCGACGACAGACGGCGACCCGCAACAGAGCTGCGGGGACAGGGGTGTTGGCTCCTTTGGTGATGTGCGTCATGAGCCACATGCTGACAGTGAGGATCATGTGAAGTCGAGGGGTGGGAGATGTGGAGGGTGGCGGTCCGGAAAACTGCGCCGAACAGGGCCGAACGTTTCGGCCCGCACCCGCGTCGTAGAGGAAACGCGGGAAGGGGAGGGGTGGCTGTGCTGCGCAGAAAGGCCCGCGCCGCCCAGGGGGTGGACGACCCCCTGGACGCGGCCCAGGAACGCCGGGTGCGCGCGGTGCTCGCGCTCGGCGGTGTACCGCAGGCGGACCTGCCGGACGGGGTGCAGCAGGTCCGCCTGCGGTTGCTGGAGCGCGCGGCGAAGGGGGACGAGGCACCGCGCGACGTGTCGGCGTGGGCGGCGGTCGTCGCCTCGAACCTGGCGATGGACTGGCACCGGGCCAAGCGCCGCCAGGAGCGGCTCGGTGAACGTCTCGCCTCGCTGAGGCAGCTGGAGCACCCCTCGGGCGAGGACTCCAGCGTGCTCTCGCTGGCGGTCGCCCAGGGCCTGGACGAACTGCCCGACGCCCAGCGTCAGGTCCTCGTCCTGCGCTTCTACGCCGACCTGTCCGTGCGCGGGATCGCCGAGGAGCTCGGCGTCCCGGAGGGCACGGTCAAGAGCCGGCTGCACGCCGCGGTGCGCGCCCTGCGCGCCCGCCTGCACGAGGACGAGGTGGTGTGACGTGGCCGAGTACGAAGGTGTGGACGCGCTGCTGGCCGCGATCACGGACGAGCCGTTGCCCGAAGGTGCACGTGACGACGCGGAGTTCATGGCCGAACACCGCTCGGCGGCGGCGGACCTGACGCTGCTGCGGGAGCAGCTGGGACTCATCGGGGACGCCCTGGCGGACGCCGGGAAGGTGTCGGAGACGGGCGGGGCGCGTGCCCCGGGGAAGGCGGCACGGGCCAGGAGGCCACGGCGGACCGGGAAGCGGGGGCCGGCGGGCGGACCGGGGAAGCGCTCCCGGCATCCGAGGGCGCTCGCCGTGTCGCTCGGCACGCTCGCCGTCGCCGCGGTGGCCACGGTGGTCGTCGGCATGAGCTGGCTGCTGGCGCAGGGCGGGGGATCCGGGCTCGGGGGAGGCTCGGCGGACTCCGCGAAGTCGGACCAGCGCGGGAGCGGCGAGGACACCTCGCTCAGCGCTCCGGGCTACCTCGCGTGCGCGCGTTTCGTCGTCGAGGGCACGGTCACAGCGGTCGAGCGGGTGCCGGGCGGCCGGCAGGACCGGGTGACCCTGGACGTGGAGCGCTCCTACAAGCCGGCGAAGGGCGACGACCGGGTGACGTTCCTGATGGCCGAGGACTCCGTTCCGCGGCTCCACGAGGGCGAGCACGCCCTCGTCGCCGTACGGCGCCACCAGGCGACCGCCGACCAGTGGACGACGGGCGAGAAGGCCATCGCCGAGCAACGGGCCTGGATCCTCGACGCGCTGCCCGCCTCCCGCGGCCTGACCTGCGAGGAGTGAGCCGACCGCATCCGCGGGCGCGTCCGGCGGGGGCGAAGGGCACGCCCGGTGCCCGGAGGTGCCCGGAGCGGAGGGCGCGCCTCACCGAAGGGGCCGGAACGCCATTGCTGGAGCAGGGGGATCACCGGCGCGGGCCGGGGACGTGCCCCGTACCCACCGCCGGAGCGCACGTCCCGCCGGGGCAGCAGGGGCGCGCGGCCGGGGTGGCGGGACACGCCCGGCGGGGCCGAAGGGCCCGGCGACCGGCCGGGAGGGTGCCGCGGCCGCGGGCCCGGGAACGCGGTGGCCGGGCCGGGTACGGCGAAGGGCGGGTGCCCGGTCCCGGACACCCGCCCCGTGCCGTCCGGACGGGCGCCCGTTTCCGGGCCCCCGCCCCACGGCGGGACGCGCGCGTCGGCGCACGCCCCGCACGCGCTACGGCGTGACCTTGTCGATCTTCACGCTGCCGATGCCCGCGACCGTGCCGCGCGCGTTCACCAGCTGGACCTGGCCGAAGAACTCGCGTCCCTCGGGCGCCGGGGCCGCCGCGGTGACCGAGCCGGACACCGCCGCCGAGTCGCCCGTGCCGAGCTTGACCGGCGCGGACTCGTCGACCGTGACCGTGCCGAGCGCGGACGAGAAGAACACGTCCTGGTAGTCGTAGGCGGTCGAGCCCGACGGGACCGAGTAGCCGACGACCTCGATGGTGTACGTCCCGGCGGCGGGGGAGGCGATGGACACCGCTTCCTCGGAGTCGCCGTCCGCGGACTGCGCGACCTGCGCGCCCTTGGAGTCGTAGACCGTCAGGTCGAGGTCGGCGGCGTTGTCCGAGACGTTGCCGATGGCGACGTCGAGGGACTTGGCGCCCGCGGGCACCTCCACGGTGGTGGTCTGCGTGGCGCCCTCACCGATGGTCGGCCGCGCGTTCTTCGAGGAACCGAGCGGGCCGCCCTTGAGGGTGCCGTCGAGCGCGGCGTACTTGTTCGTCACCTTCCAGGAGGCGGCGGCCGGGGTGCCGACCTTGGCCTCGGGGACGGTCACGACGGCGGGGTCGAAGTCCGCGCCGAGCACGGAGACGCCGAGCTTGTACGGGTTGTCGAGCAGCGGCGACGTGCGGCGCGACTCGACCTCGATCTCCCAGACGCCGGCCTGCGGGTCCGCGTACGAACGCACGTCGGGCTTGCAGCCGTTGCCGTCGAGGTAGTTGTTGTAGCAGAACGGCGTCGAGGTGTTGTCGACCGGAACGCCGTACGGGTGGATCGAGATGAACCGGGTCTGGCTCTTGTCCTTGAGCCCGCCGATCGCGACCTCCAGCGACCTGGCGCCCTCGGGCACGGTCACGAAGTACGACTGCGTGCTGTTGCGCTGCACCGAACCCGACGCAGAGTAGGTGTACTTGACGGGCGCGGAGACCACGACCGTCGTCATGACCTGCTTGTCGACGCCCTCGGTCCCCGGGTCGTCGACCTCCAGGATCGCGCTCTTGAGGCCCGCGGACCGCGGGTTCGCCTGCACCTTGACGGTGACCGGCTGGTTCAGTCCCAGCTTCACCTCGTCGGAGCCGACGATCCGGAAGGTGTCACCGGCGTTGTTCTCGAAGTGCAGCTCGTGGCGGATCGCCCGGTCGGCGCCCGACGTACGGGTCAGCGTGATGTCGTACGTCTTCTTGTCACCGGCCTTGAGGCCGCCCTCGCGGTCGTACAGGCCCGTGCCGAAGCCCGGCGTCTTCAGCGCGAAGTCGATCGCGGTGTCGACCGGAGCCTTCACGGTGTAGTCGTGCGCGGTGGCGCCGTCCTTGACGGAGTCCCAGGCGTCCTCGATGTTGATGAGGCCCGCGCCCTCCTCGTACGCCTGCACACCCTTGATGTGGTCGGCGGTCGAGGTCAGCGCCGTGCGCAGGGTGGCGGGCTTCAGCTCGATGCCCTTCTGCTTCGCGGCGCTCAGCAGCAGCGCGGACGCGCCCGCGGCCTGCGGCGACGCCATCGACGTGCCCTGGAGCATCGAGTAGCCGGCCGGCAGCGAGTAGCCCGCCTCGGCGACCGGGGAGCCCGGCAGCCAGGTCTGCGTGGAGTTGATGGAGGCGCCGGGCGCGCTGAGCGTCGGCGTGAAGCCGCCGTCCTCGCGCGGGCCCCGCGAGGAGAAGGGCATCATCGCGTACGACTTCTCCACCTGCGAGCCGTAGTTGGCCGCCCAGGTCTGCTTGGAGATGGTCGCGCCGACCGAGATGACCTTGTCGGCCAGGCCCGGGTCGCCGATGGTGTTCGCGCCGGGGCCGGAGTTGCCCGCGGAGATCACCAACTGCACGCCGTAGGTGTCGATGAGACGCGTGTAGAGCTCGGCGCGCGCGTTGTTGCCGTCGTTGAGCGCGGGCAGACCGCCGATGGACATGTTGACGATGTCCACGCCGCGGTCGGCCACGAGGTCGATCATGCCCTCGGTGAGCGCCACGTTGGTGCAGCCGCCGGTCCAGGTGCAGGCCCGGGAGGAGACGATCTTCGCGCCGGGCGCGGCGCCGTTCATCTTCCCGCCGAACAGGCCGTTGGCGGAGGTGATGCCGGCGACGTGGGTGCCGTGCTCGGACTCGATGACACCGATGTTGACGAAGTCGGCCTTCTTGCCGACCCAGTCGCCCCCGAAGGGGTCCATCGGGACGTCCTTGCGGATCTCGACGACGAACGGCTGCCGCTCGACGACGTCGGTCGTCGGGTTGTCGGTGCCGAAGTAGCCGATCTGGTAGCCGTCCTTGTACGGCTTCATCGGCTTGTCGTCGGTGAAGTCGCCGTTGTTGTTCAGGTCGACGGTGACCGTGCCCGCCGCCGGGTCGTACAGGACGCCCCACGCGTCGGTGGTGTCACCGTCGCGGTTCGCGTCGCCCTGTGCGTCGCCGCCCGCGGTCACCGACTCGCGGAAGGTGCTGATCTCGTACGAACCGGCCGGTGCGGTCCAGGTCCTGCCGCTGTAGGTGAAGGTGGGCCCGGTCACCGCGGTGACCATCGGGCGCCAGGTGGCGTCGCCGTCCACGATCGGGTCGGTCGCGGTGACCCAGTCGACGATCTTGCGCTCGCCGGTTGTCGTCTTCTGCAGCGCTGGGTGGCCGAGGTCGACACCGGAGTCGAGGATGCCGATGGTGATGCCCCGGCCGTCCGCCTTCGGGTGATCCTTCACGAAGTCGACGGCGCCCGTCTCGAAGGACGGGTTGTACGGGTTCTCGGCGGGGGTGTTCTTGGACGGGCCGGAGTACGTGGCCGTCGAAGTGGCCTGTTCCCGGGCGCCCTTGGCGGTGTCGGCGCTCGGCGTCGGGTCGTCCAGCGCGATCTCCTGGCGCAGGTCGATCCCGTGCACCGAGGACAGCTTCGCGGCGGCGGCGATGGCCGCGTCGGCCCGGCCAGTGGGGACGGTGGCCCGGACGTACCCGAGCTTGTCGTAGGTGCGGCCCACGGAGCCGCCCTTGACCGCGTCCAGCTCCTTTGCGACCTGCTCGGTCTGACCGGGAGCGGTGGCGATCATCATGGTGACGTTCTTGTCGCCGTCGGCCTTGGCCTCGGTGAGGAGTTCGGCGTCGGCGGAACCGAGCTTGGCGGCGGCCGACTTGGTGCCGGGGTCGGCTGCCGGTGCGCCGGAGTCGGCGGAGAAGGCCATGGGTATCGGCCCGGCCGTGGAGAGCGCGGCCACCAGGCCGGCCGCCACGGCGATGCGGGCCGCGCGTCTCGCGCCGGATATCGGAGCGCGCTGAGGGTCGGAGGTCATCTGCATCCCTTGTAGGTAAAGGAACGAGCGCGGAGCGACCGGCCCGAGGGTCCTTCGGGGTCCGATCGCATCAGTCCGGTATGTGGACCCGGATGACCGCTCAGCTTTGCCTAAGGGGCAGTTGTTTGGGGAGTGTTGACCGAGGCGGGATGGAGCCATGGCGTACTTCCGCCATGCGTCACGCCGGTTATGACGGTGTATCGCCGGACATGCAGGGCGTCTCAGCTCTCCTTCGTGCGCGCGTAGTGGCGGGACGCCTTCGCGCGGTTACCGCACGCGGCCATCGAACACCAGCGGCGGGTGCCGTTCCGTGAGGTGTCGAAGAAGTGCAGGATGCACGCCTCGTGGGCGCAGCCGCGGATGCGGTCGGGGGCGGTGTCCAGCAGTGCGAGGTAGTCGCGGGCCGCCAGCCAGGCCGGTCCCCAGGAGGGATCGTCGAACTCGGCGTTCTCGGCGGGCCCCTGCTCGGTCAGGGTCAGGCGGACCCGCCCGTGCGCGAGGACCGCGTCGATGCGCGCGACGGCCTGCGGGGAGATGCCGTCGACGGCCGAGCGGAGGGCGTCGCGCGCCTGGAGCGTGTGTCGCAGGACGGCATCCTCGGCCGGGAAGTCGAGTCCGTTCGCCGCCAGCCACACGGCCAGCCCCTCGGTGTCCGTCAGCAGGTCCTGTGTCTCGCCGTCGCGGTTCCAGCGGGTGTTGAGCAGATCGAGCGAGACCGGCTCCCCGGTGAGCGGGCGCGGGTCGGGGCGGGTGGGCATGGCGGGGCTCCCTTCGCCGCCGGTCGCCGCGGCGGCACTCACTGCTAACCAGTCAAGGGTAGGTCACCGGTTGCACCTCCTGGCTCTAACCTTTAAAGTTGATGACAGAGGTTAGCTCTGGACGGGCTGCCATCGACAGAGGGGACCGCCATGACCTTGCGCACCGGCCACATCGGCCTGAACGTCACCGACCTCGACCGCTCGCTCGCCTTCTACCGCGACGTCCTCGGCTTCGGGGTGCTCGGCGAGGGCAAGGAGGAGGAGCGGCGGTACGCCTTCCTCGGCTCGCTGAGCGGTGACGGCCGCCCGGTCGTCACGCTCTGGCAGCAGGCGGGCACGCCGTACGACACGGGCCGCGCGGGCCTGCACCACCTGGCCCTCGAAGTGGACACGATCGAGCAGGTCAGGGAGTACGAGGCCGCGCTGCGCGGCTACGGCGTCGACTTCGCCTACGACGGCGTCGTCGCCCACCGCGAGGGCTCGGCCTCCGGCGGCATCTTCTTCCACGACCCGGACGGCACACGGCTGGAGATCTACGCGCCCAGCGGGGCCGAGGAGGCCACGGCGCCGGTCACCGCCGCCCCCACCTGCGGATTCTTCTGACCGGCCGACGGCTTCCCGAGGAGACGCCATGACCTACCACTCCGGGTCGCGCGCCGTGCAGGACCGCGTCGGCGTCCGTGACCTCGCCGACCATGTGGGCCGGTCCATCGGGCAGGGCATCCGGCCGGTGGCCGCCGCCTTCCTGGAGCAGCAGCCGATGCTGGTCCTCGGCGCCGCCGACCCCGGCACCGGCGAGGTCTGGGCCTCGCTGCTCACCGGCAGGCCCGGCTTCGTCCGGGCCACGGGCGTCCGGCAGATCTCGGTCACCGGCGGGCTCCGGCCCGACGATCCGCTCGCGCCCGCGCTCCGCACCCCCGGGACACCCGTCGGCACCATCGCACTCGACCCGCGCACCCGCCGCCGCATGCGTGTCGACGGCCGTGCCAGACCTACCCCCCGCGGTCTCGCGGTCGAGGCCGACCAGGTCTTCTCCAACTGCCCCAAGTACCTGCAGAGAAGGGAGACGTACGAGACGACCGGGCGCGTCCCGGGCGCCCCCCGCCGCGGCAGCCGGCTCTCGTCCGCCCAGGCGCAGTCCGTGGCGGCGGCCGACACCTTCTTCCTCGCCACGGTGCACACGCACGGCGCCGACGCCAGTCATCGGGGCGGCAACCCCGGCTTCGTCCGCGTCACCGCGCCCGGCGAACTGCGGTGGCCCGACTACCCCGGGAACTCCATGTTCCTGTCCCTCGGGAACCTGGCGGCCGACCCGCGGGCCGGGCTGCTCTTCGTGGACTGGACCACGGGGACCACGCTCCAGCTCACCGGCACGGCCCGCACGGAGTTCGCGTCCGACGGGGAGCGGAGCGTGCGCTTCACCGTCACCGGCGTCGTCGAGACACCGGCGGCCAGCCCCCTGCGCTGGTCGGCGCCCGAGTACTCACCCGCCAACCCGTGAGCCGTCGCGCCGCCCCGTGAGACCCCGCCGCCGGCCCGCGAGACCCCTGACCCTCGCGGGCCGGCCGGCGGGGGCCGGGCCTCGGGTCCGGACCGCCGACGGGGCCCGGAACCAGGTTCCGTACCCGGAAAGATGAACACGGAGTGACCGTCCCCGGGCCGTTCGAAGAGGGCTCCATGGCCGCGCAGGGTGGTCCAAGATCCACGTACGGTGATCTGCGCCGGTCGTTGCGGCCCAGTTAACGCGCAGGTCACCCCCGGTGCCAACGATCCAGTGTGAGCGGGGAGTTCGCACGGCGGACGCCCCGCGACCACTGCCGACGCGTTCGCACTCGGGGAGACCGCGCCATGTCGCGCATACGCTCTGTCGCCGCCGTACCCGCCCTCAACCGCCGCAGCCTGCTGGCCGCCACCGGAGCCGTGTCTCTGTCCGCGGGGGTCGGATTCGCCCTGCGCCCGGACGCCCCGGCGCACGCCGCCACGACGAGCCAGGAGCCCGTCGCCGACTCCCTCGCGCACACCGGAGCGAGGTCCACCGCGGTGCGCCCGCCGGCCCCCGCCGCGCTGGTCCCGTACACGCGCGGCACCACCCTGCAGTCCGTCGCCGCCCCGCGCTCCGGCTCCAGCGGATACCGGCGGCTCGGCGACGGCCGCGGCTGGACGCGGGTCCTGCGCGACGAGCTGGCCGCCGCCAAGTCCGGCCGCGCCGAACGGCGCACCACGCTCGCCGCGTTCGTGCAGCTCACCGACCTGCACCTGATCGACGCGCAGCACCCGTTGCGCCTGGAGTACCTGCGCGCCCAGAACAAGAGCGCCTGGCGCCCCCAGGAGACCCTGACCGTCGCCGGTGCCGTCTCGCTCGTCGAACGGGTCAACTCGCTGCGCGGAGCCCCCGTCACCGGCTCCCCGCTGCACTTCGTGATGACCACCGGGGACAACACGGACAACAACTCCAAGACCGAACTGGACTGGTTCCTGAAGGTCATGAGCGGCGGCCGCATCACCCCCAACAGCGGCGACCCGCGCCACTACGAGGGGGTCCAGGCCAGCGGCCTCAAGACGTACTGGCAGCCCGACGCGGCGCTGCGCGACGCCGACAAGCAGCTCGGCTTCCCGCGTCTCCCGGGCTTCCTGGAGGCGGCGATCCGCGAGGTCCGCAGTCCCGGCCTCAAGCTGCCCTGGTACTCCACCGTCGGCAACCACGACGCGCTGCCGCTCGGCTGCTACGGCTCCCGCGGCGACTCCTACCTCACCGACTTCGCCGTCGGCGGGAAGAAGCTGATGTCGCTGCCCGACGCCGAGTGCACCGCCCTGGCCAAGAGCATCAAGGACGGCAGCAGCCCCAAGGGCACCGCGTTCCGGGACCTGCTCAAGTCGCACGCCCGGCAGATGCGCTCGGTCACGCCCGACGAGAACCGCGCCCCCTTCACGCCCGCCGAGTATCTGCGCGCGCACCTCGACCCGGCGCACACCGGCCCCGGCCCGATCGGGCACGGCTACTCCTCGGCGAACCTGGCCGCGGGCACCCAGTACTACACGTTCCGCATCGCCGAGGACGTCATCGGCGTCAGCCTCGACACCACCGACCCCGGCGGCCACTACGAGGGCTCCATCGGCACGGCGCAGCTGCGCTGGCTGGAGAAGACCCTGCGCGAGAACAAGGACTCCTACGTCGTCGTCTTCAGCCACCACACCAGCAAGACGATGCGCAACCGCCACGCCGACCCGGCCCACCCCGCCGAGAAGCGCCACGGCGGCGACGAGGTCGTCGCGCTCCTCGCGAGCTTCGCCAACGTCCTGGCCTGGGTGAACGGTCACACCCACAAGAACGAGATCATCCCGCACGCCGCGCCCGGCAACCGCTCCTTCTGGGAGATCTCCACCGCCTCCCACGTCGACTTCCCCCAACTCGCCCGCGTCATCGAGCTGGTGGACAACAAGGACGGCACGCTCTCGCTCTTCACCACGCTCGTCGAGTCCGCGGCCCCGCACGCCACGGACTTCTCCGACCTCAGCCAGACCGGGCTGGCGGCGCTCTACCGGGAGCTCTCCTTCAATGCGCCCGGAGCCCGCACCGACCTGTCCGGCGCCTCCCGCGACCGCAACACGGAGCTCGTCCTCAAGAAGGGCTGACCCGCGAGGCCGCGCCCGGATCCGAACCCGGATCCGGGCGCGGGCCGACCCGCCCGGCCGTACCCGGAGCGTCCGGACACGTGGCGCTCCGGTCGCACGGCGGTCAGGCGGTGCTCCGGTCACGCGGTGCTCCGGTCAGGCGGCGCCGGCCGGTGCGAAGCTCACCTCCGCCGTGACGACGGTGTCGCCCCGGCGGCCGGGCGCCTTCTGCTCCGCCCAGTAGAGGTTGGTGTGGGCGATCACCAGGGCGGGGCCCGGTGCGCCGTACGCGGTGAGGTCCTCCGTCGTGTGGGCGTCGGCGACCAGCGTCACGTCGTATCCCCGGACGAAGCCGCCGTGCAGGGTCGAGCGGATGCACACGTCGGTCTGGGCGCCCGTGACGACGAGACGGCCCACGCCCAGTCCGGCGAGCAGCTCCTCCAGCTCGGTGGCCTCGAAGGAGTCGGCGTAGAGCTTGTGGACGAGGGGCTCGGTGTCGTGGCGGACCAGCTCCGGCACGTACTGCCAGCTCTCGCCGCCCTTCTTGAGCTGGTCGTCGGAGTGCTGGACCCAGATCACCGGCGCGCCCTCGGCGCGGGCCCTGGCGGCCAGGGCGCCGATGTTGGCGATCACGCCGTCGCGGTCGTGGCAGCCTTCCACCACGCCGTTCTGGACGTCGATGACGAGCAGTGCGGTGTTCGGGCGGCCGGGAAGGGTCGTCACGGGCCTCTCCTGTCTCTTCCGTCTTTTCCGGGGTGTGCCTGTTCTCGCGTGAGCACCACCGTAGAGGCGGCCACTGACAACGCGGGCGGGTCCGGGCGGGCCGGTGGAACCGGCCATGTTCCGCGGGTGGAATTTCGCCAATTCCACTTCCGCTTCACCGCTTCCACGCAGCCGGATTTCTGTATTCCGGCCCGAATGCCTGCGGCGGGCCCATTCCGCTTACGCACCCGCCCGTCCGTCGCGGGTCGCGGGCGCCAACTGTGAGCCCTGTTTCGGATGTTCCCGGTGTGGTTAGAGTGGACAGGTGTTCGGCGGCCCTGACCAGGCCATGACCAGCCGGACTCCATGACGGGGGTGTGCCGTGCCTTCTCTCTCCCTTTTCTCTTCCGTACCCGTGCCTTCGGTACGTCCTTCTTCCGTGTCCCTTCGTTCCGTAGCTCCGCCTCTCCCCCTTCTCTCTTCCCGCGCAGGCCGGCACCCCCGCACCTGACGAAAAGAAAAGAGCTGAGAGGAACCCGTGAGAAATCCACGCCTGTTGATCCCGTCGCTCGCCGCCGCGCTGCTCGCGATCCCGGTGGCCTCGGCCTCCCCGGCCTCCGCCGACGTCACCCCGGCCGCGCCGACGCACCGCTGCTACGACCGCATGGCCTGCTTCTACTACAACAGCAACCAGCAGGGAGCCCTCGCGACGATCGGGAACGGCGGCTACAACCTGGACAGCCAGGTGTTCAAGCCTGGCACGGGCCCCGGAGCGGGCACGCAGCTGGAGGACCACGCCGCCTCCTGGGACAGCCGTACCCGCAACACCGCCTTCTGCGTCCACCGCGACCGCTGGTGGAAGGGCCCCTACAACTCGCTCAAGCCGCAGGGCCGCAAGAACCTCACCTCGGCGCTGAAGAACAAGAACTCCTCCACGAACTGGTACCCGCGCCACGAGGACGGCTCCGGCCACTGAGGCCACCGCAAGCCACTGACCAGGAAAGGAACCCCCCACCCATGCGTGCAAGAACAGCTTCCCTGGCGGCCGCGGCCTCGATGGCGGCACTCGCCCTGACCGCCTGCGCGGGACACGGCGCCGACGGTGCCGGCTCCGGCCCGGACGGCGCCGCGGACCGGCGGACGACGGTGCAGGCCTCGGCGGTCCGCGCCGTCGCCCGCATGACCCTGCCCCTGGACGCCTACCAGCTCTCGCCCGAGGAGTACGAACGGAGCCGGCAGGCCACCTGGGCGCTCGTGCGGCCGTGCATGGTCGACCTCGGCTTCAAGGACTTCACCTTCCGGCCCGCGCCCGTCGCCGACGGCCTCGAAGCGCACGAGGACCTCCGCTACGGCACCTACAACGTCACCGAGGCCGGCAAGTACGGCTACCGGCCCGCCTTCGCGCAGACCACGTCCCTCGCCCGCGGCGGCGAAGTGGGCGGCGAGGAACCCGAGTTCAGCCCCGAGGAGGAGGCCGCGCTCGACGGCTACCAGGCCGGTCGCAGCGCCGCCCCGAAGCGGGTGACCAGGACCGCGGCGGGGGAGACGATCCCCAAGGACGGCTGCTACGGACAGGCCCTCGCCGAGGTCACCGGCGGGCAGGCCGACACGTACCTCGACGACACCCTCGTGGAGGAGCTGGACGGCCAGTCCTACGAGAAGTCCCTCACCGACCCGAAGACCCGGGCGGCCTTCGCGTCCTGGTCGGCGTGCATGAAGGGCAAGGGCTTCGCGTACGCGTCGCCGATCGACGCGAACAACGACCCGCGGTGGACCGGCGACAAGCCGTCCCGGGCGGAGATCGAGACGGCCACCGCCGACACCCTGTGCAAGGAGGAGACCGGCCTGCTCGGTGTCTGGCACGGCGCCGAGACCGCCATCCAGAAGGACCTCATCTCCTCGCACACGCAGGAACTGGCGGCCGTGCGCGACATGAAGACCGCCACCGTCGCCAACAGCGAGAAGTCCCGCTAGGGGGTGTCGTTTGGATCAGCTCGGGTCCGCGACGCCTGGCACGGCACCTCGCCGCGTTGTCGCCTCACCCGAGTACGCCCAGTACGCGGGTGAGGCTCCGCCTTGCGATGCACCGCACCATGCGCCGCGGCCTGATCCGACCTGATCCAAACGAAACCCCCTACGGGGACACCCGCGCACGAGGAGGGGCCGCCGGCAGCCCGGCGGCCCCTCCACTCCCCTCCGGACACCGAATCCGGTCCCTCACTACCGGGGCAGCACCACGACATAGGCCGCCGGTTCGCGGTCGTTCGACGCCATCAGAGCGGTGCGCACCACCGTGGCCTGCTGCTCCGGCGAGTCGCGGAGCTTCCTCGGCGTGATGTGGACGACGGTGATGCCCAGGCGCTCCAGATGCTCGCGCTTGCGGGCGTACTCGGACCACAGCGCGTCCTCGTCCTGGCGGGGCGCGCGGGTGTCCAGCTCCAGCGCGACCGCCTGCTCCGGCCAGTAGGCGTCCAGACCGCCCAGATGGGGACCGCCCGGCAGCCGCAGATCCACGTTCCAGACCGGGTCGGGCAGACCGTGCTCGTGGACCATCCGGTACAGGCGCTGCTCGGCGATGGCACGGCCCTCGGCGAGCAGCGCGTCCACGGCGTCCACCACGTGCGGGCGGCTCAGCAGCCGTGCCTGCGTCAACTCCCGCACCACGGCGGCCGGATCGCAGTGGCCGCCGCGCACCGCCTCCGTCAGCAGGCGGCGCACGGCGCCCGCGTCGGGCAGTTCGGCGACCGCGTCGGCGAGGGCGCGGGGGACGGGAGCGACCGGGACACCGGTGATCCAGGATGCGCCGGGCAGGGACGGCGTGCGGACGATGCGGGCGCAGCCCGTGGAGCGCAGCCGGCGCAGGCGGGGGACGAGGACGTCGATCCGGTCGAGGGACGGCAGGGGCGGAGCCGACGAGAAGCCGTGCAGGGTGAGTGCCGCCAGTCCGGTGATCAGCGCGTCCGCGTAGGGCTGGGGGGCGTGCGGCTCCTCCGCGCCGGGCTGTGCGGGGATGGTCTGCGCCGTGCCGGGTGCGGGGGAGCGGGCGGCGTACAGCAGGACCGCGTGCAGGCACTCCTCGGAGGTGGGCGGGCCGGGGTGCAGCAGGAAGACGCCGGGGAGGATCTGCTGCCAGGGGCCGCCGGGGCGGCACTGTCCGTTGGCCTCGGCGGCGGTCACGCCGTGGCTGCGCAGCTGCGCGGAGGTCAGGACCCGCCGCTGTACGTCGGACAGGTGGTGCAGGGGGCGAGGGGAGAGCGGGGTGTTGTGGTTCATGCCCCGGGGTTTCCCGCCCCGGAGCCGCCCTCTAACCGCTGTTACACGCCCGTCGACAAATGCGGACAAGGCCGCCCTAAAGTACGGACGTTCGACTGCCGAAAGGCGCTGGTCCGGACGGGAAGTAATACGGGTTACGGCTCTGAATACCTGTATTTCGTAACCACCTGGTGTCGCCCATCGGACAAGCGGAAGGACCGACTCGCACGGCGTTGCGCGGAACGCCCGTGCGACGACCGGGGCACCGGTGCGATCGGAGGCACCGGTGCGGCCCGAGGCCGGCACGACCGAGGGCACCGGCCGGAGCCGGTGCCCTCACGATGCCGTGCCGTGCGGCGGGGGCAGGTGACGGGCCCGCCGGATCACCCCCGCCGGATCGCCCTCGTCGGAGCTGACCCGCCCGAGCCGATCCGCCCGAGCCGATCCGCCCGAGATGTCCGCCGGGCTCAGCCCGCCGCGGCGATGTCGCACGCCTGACCGCGCAGCGCCCGCGCCAGGTCGTCCCGCGCCTCCAGGACCAGCCGCCGCAGCGCCGGCGCCGCGTCCTCGTGCGCCGCCAGCCACGCGTCCGTCGCGTCCAGCGTGTCCTGCGAGTCCCGGAGCGCGGGGAACAGGCCCTTCACGACGTCCATGCCGATCTGGATGGACCGCTCGGCCCAGACACGCTCGATCGACGCGAAGTACTTCGCCGCGTACGGGGCGAGCGTCGAGCGCTGGGACGGCTGCATGAAGCCCGCGATCGTCGCCTCGACGAGCGCGTTGGACAGCGAGTCGGACTCGACCACCGCCGCCCAGGCCTGCGCCTTGACCGCCGCCGAGGGGCGGGCCGCCAGGCAGCGGACCTGGTGGCGCTTGCCGGACGCGGTGTCGTCACGGGCGAGTTCGGCGGCCAGCACCGACTCGTCCGCGGCGCCGTGCGCGGCCAGCGGCTCCAGGAACGCCCAGCGCAGCTCCTGGTCGACGTCCAGTCCGTCGATCTTCTCCGTACCCTCCAGCAGGCCCTGCAGCAGCTGGAGATCGGCCTCGCCGGACGCGACGCTCGCGAAGAAGCGGGCCCAGGTGAGCTGGTGCTGGCTGCCCGGCTCGGCGAGCCGCAGTTCCCTCAGCGCGCCCTCGGTGAGCAGCCGCCCGCCCTCCGCGCGCCAGTCCGGCGCCGCGTAGTGGGTGAGCGCGGAGTTCGCCCAGGCGTGCAGCATCTGCAGCACGCCGATGTCGGACTCGCGGCCCGCGAACCGCAGGACCAGGTCGATGAAGTCGCGGGCCGGCATCAGCGCGTCGCGCGTCAGGTTCCACAGCGCCGACCAGCACAGGGCGCGCGCCAACGGGTCCGTGATCTCGCCGAGCCCGTCCCGCAGGGTCGCCAGCGAACCCTCGTCGAACCGGATCTTGCAGTACGTGAGGTCCTCGTCGTTGACGAGGACGAGCTCGGGCGCCTCGGCGCCGGCCAGTTCGCCGACGACCGTGCGCGGCCCGTCGACGTCGACCTCGGCACGCGCGTACCGCACGAGCGGGCCGTCGCCGTCCTCGCGCCGGTACAGGCCCACCGCCACCCGGTGCGGGCGCAGTTCGGGGTGCGACTCGGGGGCCTCCTGGACGATCGCCAGCTCGGCGACGCGCCCCTCGGAGTCCAGGATCACCTGCGGGGTCAGGGAGTTGACGCCCGCGGTCTGCAGCCAGGAGCGCGCCCAGCCGGCCATGTCCCGTCCGCTCGTCTCCTCCAGGGCCGTCAGCAGGTCGCCCAGGCGGGTGTTGCCGTAGGCGTGGCGCTTGAAGTAGCGGCGGGCGCCGTCGAGGAAGGCGTCCTGGCCCACGTACGCCACCAGCTGCTTGAGCACGGAGGCGCCCTTGGCGTACGTGATGCCGTCGAAGTTGAGCTTGGCGTCCTGGAGGTCGCGGATGTCGGCCGTGATCGGGTGGGTGGACGGCAGCTGGTCCGCGCGGTACGCCCACGCCTTGCGGCGGTTGGCGAAGGTGATCCAGGCGTCCGTGAAGCGGGTCGCGCCGACGTTGGCGAACGTGCCCATGAAGTCGGCGAAGGACTCCTTCAGCCACAGGTCGTCCCACCACACCATGGTGACGAGGTCGCCGAACCACATGTGCGCCATCTCGTGCAGGACGACGTTCGCCCGGCCCTCGTAGGAGGCCTGTGTCACCTTGCCGCGGAAGATGTACTCCTCGCGGAAGGTGACGAGACCCGGGTTCTCCATGGCGCCGAGGTTGTACTCGGGCACGAACGCCTGGTCGTACTTGCCGAACGGGTACGGGTAGTCGAAGTGGTCGTGGAAGAAGTCCAGGCCCTGCTTCGTCACCAGGAACACGTCGTCGGCGTCGAAGTAGGGGGCGAGGCCCTTGCGGCACATGGCGCCGAGGGGGATCTCCAGCGTGGTGCCGTCGTCGAAGGTCCGCGTGTAGCGGTCGGTCACGTAGTGGTACGGACCGGCGACGACCGCGGTGATGTACGTCGAGATCGGCTTGGTCTCCGCGAACTTCCAGACACCGTCCGTGAGTTCACCGGCGCCGTTGCTCCAGACCGTCCACCCCTCGGGGGCCCGCACCTCGAAGCGGAACGGAGCCTTGAGGTCCGGCTGCTCGAAGTTCGCGAAGACTCGGCGCGAGTCCGCGGGCTCGTACTGCGTGTACAGGTACACCTCGCCGTCCTCGGGGTCGACGAAGCGGTGCATGCCCTCACCGGTGCGCGAGTACGCGCACTGGGCGTCGACCACCAGCTCGTTCTCCGCGGCCAGGTCCTCCAGCTGGATCCGGGAGCCGTCGAAGACCTCGCCCGGGTCGAGGTCCTTCCCGTTGAGTGAGACCGACGTCACACTCGGCGCGATCAGGTCGGCGAAGGAGGCGGCGCCCGGATCGGCGCACCGGAAACGGACGGTGGTGACCGAGCGGAACGTGCGCGGCACCCCCTCGGCCCCCGCCTCCCCGACGGCCGAGCGCAGGTCGAGGGAGACCTCGTAGCTGTCGACGGACAGCAGCGCCGCCCGCTCCTGGGCCTCGTCGCGGGACAGGTTCTCACCGGGCACGGGCTGCACTCCTTCGGACGTCTCGGTGCGCTTCGGACATGGCGCAACAGCACCGATCCTGCCATGTGCCCCTGACCGTCGACACCCGGGAATGAGGCGGCGCGGCTCCCTGTTGCAGGTTCGGAGAAACCCCTTCCTGAGGAGAACCATGTCCGAGACCGCGACCACGTCCGCGAAGACCCCCGTCGACTTCTGGTTCGACCCGCTCTGCCCCTGGGCCTGGATGACCTCGCGATGGGTGCTGGAAGTGGAGAAGGTCCGCGACATAGAGGTGCGCTGGCACATCATGAGCCTGGCGGTGCTCAACGAGAACCGGCTCGACGAGCTGCCCGAGGAGTACCGGGAGATGCTCGCGACCAAGGCGTGGAAGCCGATCCGCGTGGTCACCGCTGCCTGGCAGAAGCACGGCGACGACATCCTCGGCCCGCTGTACACCGCGCTCGGCACCCGCATCCACAACGACGGCGAGGGCCCGACCGTCGAGGCGATCGCCGGCGCCCTGGCGGAGGTGGGCCTGCCCGCCGACCTCATCGACTACGCCGACCAGGAGGACTTCGAGTTCGACTCCGAGCTGCGCGCCTCCCACAAGGAGGGCATCGAGAAGGTCGGCCAGGACGTCGGCACCCCGGTCATCGCCGTCCCCGGCGCCGACGGCGAGCAGATCGCCTTCTTCGGCCCGGTCGTCACGCCCGCCCCCAAGGGCGAGGAGGCCGCCAAGCTCTGGGACGGCACCCTCCTCGTCGCCTCGGTCCCGGGCTTCTACGAGATCAAGCGGACGCGCACGGCCGGTCCGGACTTCAGCAACCTCTGAGCCTCACTCGGGCGCGGCGGCCTCCTCCCGGAACTCCTCGGGCAGGAGGCCGCGGTCGCTCTTCTTGTCGTAGCGCTGGTAGGTCCGGCAGCCGGGGGCGGTGCAGCGCCAGTAGTCGTCGACGTACTGGATCCCCTTGTCCTTGCGCACCGCTTCCTTCTCGGCGTCGTCGAGACGACGGAAGTCCTGCATCGTGCCGCAGGTCGGACAGGACTTGCTCTTCGTCATGAGCCCCTCCTCGCGATCACCGCCAGGTCCGGGAAGTCGGTCACCACCGCGTCGACCCCCAGCCCGTAGTACAGCGCGTACTCCGCGAAGGCGTCCCCGAAATCATTGGCTCCGGTACCGCGCCGGAAGTCGGCCGGCAGGAACTGGTTCTCCGCCCGGTAGGTGTACGGACCGATCCGCAGGCCGGCCGCGTGGGCGTCCGCCACCAGCGAGGTGGGTGTGCCGAGACGGCCGTCCGGGCCCACCGGGACGAGCGACGTCTTGTCGGGACCGATCCAGTCGGCGTACTCCGCGATCCTCGCCAGACCGGCCGGCGTCATCATGTCCTTGTACGTCGTCGGGTCCCCGGCGGACACCAGGTCGTACGGTCCGCCCGTGGTTCCCAGCGCCTGCCAGAGCGGCACGCCGAGCCGCTGGTCCGCGACGCGCTTCAGGCTGGTCGGCTCGAAGGACTGCACGACGCACTCGCGCGGGCCCAGCCGGTTGCGGCGCACCAGCGCCGCCAGCTTCGGCTCCAGCTCCAGGCCGATGGAGCGGAAGTACGTCGGGTGCTTCGTCTCCGGGAAGACCGCGATGGTCCGGCCGTACCGCTTCGACAGGGCGCGGGCCAGGTCCACCACCTCCTGGAAGGTGAGGACCTCGTACCGGCCGTCCAGGACGGTGTTGCGGTTGCGGACCAGCGGGAGGCGCTCGACGGCCCGCAGCGTCTTCAGCTCCGCCAGGGTGAAGTCCTCCGTGAACCAGCCCGACACGGCCCTGCCGTCCACCGTCTTCGTGGTGCGGCGGGCCGCGAACTCCGGGTGCGAGGCGACGTCCGTGGTCTGCGAGATCTCGTTCTCGTGCCGGACCACCAGGACGTGGTCCCTGGTCGCCACCAGGTCCGGCTCGATCCAGTCGGCGCCCGTCTGCACGCCGTACGTGTACGCCGCCGCCGTGTGCTCGGGGCGCCAGCCGGCCGCGCCGCGGTGCCCTATGACGAGCGGGCCGCGGGGACGGTG
This sequence comes from Streptomyces krungchingensis, assembly GCF_054729265.1. Lineage (NCBI taxonomy): Bacteria > Bacillati > Actinomycetota > Actinomycetes > Kitasatosporales > Streptomycetaceae > Streptomyces > Streptomyces krungchingensis. Next base: position 4,148,855 of record NZ_JBPUKY010000001.1, on the reverse strand, counting down.
GGGTGGTCCGGCCGCCGCGGCGGGTACGGCTGCGGCCGCCGGGGTGGCGGCGGCCGCGAGCAGCACGGAGCGGCGTCTCGGGTGCGAGGCCTTCATACACGTCCCCTTTTCTCTGTCGCTTGCCTGACGAACACCTCTCGCCCCGCCGCCCGGGGGCTCCGCCCCCAGACCCCCGATCGGCCTGGACGGCCTCGTCCTCAAGCGCCGGACGGGCTGAAATCAGCCCCTCCGGCGCTTGAGGAGCGGGGGTGCGGGGCGGAGCCCCGACGGGACGGGCAGGGGCGGCGGGGGCGAGAACGACCTCAACGGCGAGCCCGGGTGCGGGCGGAGTGCAGGTGGGCCAGATGGTCCTCGTACGCCTTGGCGTAGTGGGCCGCCCGCCCGGCGTCGGCCCGCACGATGCGCGCGGGCCGGGTCCACGCCGCCGCGTCGAGGGAAACCCCGTGCCGTCCGGCCGCGGCGAGCACCGCCCCCCGCGCCCCCACCTCCCCCTCGATCACCCGCAGTGGACGGCCCAGCACGTCGGCGAGCAGCTGCATCCACGCGGGGCTGCGGGTGCCGCCCCCGCAGACCGCCAGCGATCCCGTCAGGCCCGCGGCCTCCAGGCAGTGCCGGGCCGCGAACCCGATGCCCTCGCAGGTCGCGCGGACGAGGTCCGCCTTCGTCGACTCCAGGGAGACGCCGGTGAGTTCGGCGCGCAGCCGGGGCTCGACGAAGGGGGCGCGTTCGCCCGAGGGGGCGAAGTAGGGCAGGACGCGCACGCCGTGCGCGCCGGGCGGGGTCTCGGCCAGCAGGCCGTCCACCTCGTCGTGGTGGACGCCGGTCGTGGACAGCACCCAGTCCAGCGCCGCCGTGCCGACCATCGCGGGCATGGCGCGCAGCCAGTACCCGGCCCGGTCGGTGGAGATGTACAGGCCGGCCGGCTCGCCGGACAGGTCGAGGTCGGTCGTCCCGACCAGGCTGGCGAGGCAGGTCCCGACGATCAGGAGGCCGTCGCCCGGGGCGGTGACGCCCGCGCCGAGCGCGCAGGCGGGCAGGTCGTAGGGGCCGTTGGCGAGCGGGGTGCCCGACGGCAGGCCCTCGCCGCGGGCGCGCCCGACGGCCAGCGGGTCGCTGACCGGTGCGAGGAGTCCGCGCCGGTGGGTCAGGCCGAGGAGCTCGACCACCCGGTTGTCGTAGCGGCGGGTGCGCGGGTCGAGGAACGGCATCGAGGCGTCGGAGACATCGGTGGCGCGGATCCCGGTCAGCCGCTGGAAGACCATGTCCTTGCAGTACAGGGCGGTGGCCGCGGCGTCGAGCGCGGCCGGCTCGTACCGGTCGAGCCAGGCGAGCAGCGGTCCGGGGCAGCCGGGGAACATGGCGCTGCCGGTGCGCCGGAAGACCGTCTCGAACGTGCCGTCCGCGAGCCACTGGTCGACCAGCTCGTGCGCCCGGCCGTCCATCCAGGACGCGGCGGCGCGCACCGGGCGGCCCTCGTCGTCGACGAGCCATACGCCGTCGCCCTGCCCGGTGAGCCCCGCGAGCTCGACCGGTCCCGGTACGGCGGTGGTCAGCGCGGACAGCACGCCGACCACGGCCGTGTACACCTCCTCCATGTCCTGCTCGACGAAGCCGTCGTGCAGCGAGAGGCGTACGGGCCGGGTCTCCACGGCCAGTTCGCGGCCCGATTCGTCGAAGGCGGCGGCCTTCACCATGGACGTGCCCACATCGATACCGACGTACATGCCCCTCGGCCTCCCTCGGCCCCGCTCGCGCTGCAACCGTCAACTTCCGTGCCATGGGCCTCAGTCGAGGCAGTGTGCCAGCGGCTCCCCGCGTGTCCAGCGGCCCACCTCGGCAGCCGCGATCCGTGCGGCCTTTTCGGCCACGGCGCGGCTCGCGCCGCCCAGGTGCGGTGTCATCACCAGCCGTTCGGTCCCGGCGAGGTCGAGCAGCGGGGAGCCGGGCGGCACCGGCTCCTGCTCGAAGGTGTCCAGGGCCGCCGCCGACAGCCGGCCGTTCTTGAGGGCCTCGCACAGCGCCTGTTCGTCGACGAGCGGGCCGCGCGCCACGTTCACCAGCACGGCGCCCGGCGGCAGCAGCGCCAGTTCGCGGGCGCCGATCAGACCGCGCGTCTCGGGAGTGAGCCGGGCGTGCAGGCTGATCACCCGGGAACGGCCGAGGAGTTCGTCGAGCGAGCCGACCCTGAGCCCGTGCACCTCGCCGCGCACGTACGGGTCGTGCACCAGCACCCGCGCCCCGAACGCGCCGAGCACCCGGGCGACGCGGCTGCCGACCGCGCCGTAACCGACGAGCCCGACGGGCAGGTCCTCCAGCTCCAGCCCGCTGTTCTCGTACGTGTAGTAGGCCGCTCCGCCCCAGCTGCCCTGCCGGGCCAGCAGGTCGTGGGCCTGGGGGATGCGGCGCAGCGCGGCGAGCAGCAGACCGACGGTGAACTCCGCGGTCGCGGCGGCGTTGCGACCGGGCGCGAAGCACACCCGTACGCCGTGCGCGCGGGCCGCCCGCAGGTTCACGTTCACCGGGCCGCCCCGGCAGACCACCACGAGCCGCAGCCGGGGTGCGGCGGCCAGCACCCGCTCGGTCACCGGGCCCATCTGGGTGACCAGCACGTCGGCGTCGGCGAGTGCCTCGGCGAGCTCCTCCTCGGCGTCGCTGGCCTCCTCGACCTCGGCGACCCGGCCGAAGGGTTCGAGCGGCCAGCCGAGCGTCAGCTCACGGACGGAGAAGGGGCGGTCGCGGAGTTCTTCGCGGACGGCGGAGGTGATGAGGGCGGGGAGGACGAAGTGGTCCCCGGCGGCCACCACCCGCACGGGCGCCGGCGCGGCGGAGGCCGGCTCGGGGGCCGTCGCGGGCGTCGTGGTGGAGGGCGCCTTCGACGCCGTCCCGGGTGTCGTCGTGGTGGAGGCCGTGCCGGGTGTCGTCGCGGGGGTCGCGGGCGTCATCGCAGGGAGTCTCCCGTCTCGGCGTCGAAGACATGGGTGAGGGCGGGATCGGCGGTCACCCGGACCTGTTCGTCCCGGGCGAGCCGCGCCTCGGGTCCGGTGAGGACGACGAGCGGCCGTGCGACGCCCTCCAGGGAGAGGGTGGCGATGCCCGACTCCAGAAGCGGCTCGTGGGCGGTCACCCGGGCGGGGACCCCGCTCTCGCCGGACAGGTCCAGGTCCTCGGGCCGGATGCCGATCACCACCTCGCGTCCTTCCGCCACCTTCAGCGGCAGCGCGAAGGCGACCGTGCCGGAGAGCCGCACGTGGCCGTCGCCCGTGGCGGTCCCGTGCAGCAGATTGACCGCGGGCTCCCCGACGAAGTCGGCGACGAACACGTTGGCCGGGCTGTCGTAGATCTCGTACGGCGTGCCCAGCTGCTGGATCACGCCGTCCTTCATCACGGCGATCCGGTCGGCGAGGGAGAGGGCCTCCTCCTGGTCGTGCGTGACCAGGATCGTGGTGTGCCCCAGGTCCCGCTGGATGCGCTTGAGTTCGCGGCGGGTGGTGTCGCGCTGGGCCGCGTCGAGGTGCGACAGCGGTTCGTCGAGGAGCAGGACGTCGGGTTCGCGGATGAGGGCGCGGGCGAGGGCCACGCGCTGCTTCTGGCCGCTGGACAGTCCGGCCGGACGGGCCTGGAGGATGTCCGCGAGGTCGACGCGTTCGGCGATCTCGGTGACTCTGCGGGCGATGTCGTCGCGGGAGCCGCGTGTTCTCCGTCCGCGTGCCCGCAGCCCGAACGACAGGTTCTCGGCGACGCTCAGCGGCGGGTACAGCGCGTAGTTCTCGAAGGCGACGCCGATGTTGCGGTCCTGCGCGGGCCGCCCCACCACCGAGGCACCGCCCACCAGGATGTCACCGCCGGTGACCGTCTCCAGGCCGGCGATCATGCGCAGCGTGGTGGACTTGCCGCACCCGGACGGGCCGAGCAGGCCGAGCAGTTCGCCCGGGCGCAGCTCCAGGTCGATGCCGCGCACCGCGTCCACGGCGGGGCGGCCCCGCGACCGGTACGTCTTGCGCAGCTCCCGAAGCTCCAGTGCCGTCATCGCTGCCCTCCGTGGCCATGGGGTCAGGTGCCGCCGCCGACGGCGCACACTTCGTAGGGGACCTTGTGCTCGTCCAGGTCGCGCAGCGCCTCCGCCGACGCCCCGTCGTCGACGAGGACCAGGTCGAAGCGGGACAGCGGGGCGACCCGGTGCAGGGCGACCCTGCCGAGCTTGGTGTGGTCGAGCAGCAGGATGTTGCGGGCGGCCGAGTCGAGCATGGCGCGCTTCACGGACACGATGTGCTGCTCCTGGTGGTACGCGTACCCGCCGAAGACCGCGGACGTCGACGCGAAGCACACGTCGACGCGCAGCGACTGCACCGCCTCCACGCACGACACGCCGAGGAAGGAGGAGTGCAGCGGGTCGTAGTCGCCGCCCAGCGCCATCAGATGGATGCCGCGCCGGTCGGAGAGCAGGTTGATCGCCTCCAGGAAGTTGGTGACGACCGTGAGGGGGGTGATGTCACCGGCCCTGAGCCCGCGGGCTATCTCCAGCGCGGACGTCGAGTCGTCCAGGAGGACGGCCATGCCGGGCTCGACGAGGCTCAGCGCGTGCTCCGCGACGGCCGCCTTCTGCGGGCGCATCGACTTCAGCCGGTACTGCACGTTCGACTCGAACACCCCCGACGGCTGCGCGGTCACCCCGCCCCTGAACTTCCGTACGATTCCCTGCCGTTCGAGCTCGTCGAGGTCCCTGTGTATCGTCATCAGGCTCACCCCGAAGCGTTCGGCCAGCTCGGCGGCGGTCGCCGATCCGTCGGCCAGTACCTGCTCGGCCATGGCGGCCTGGCGGACCGCGGGGCCCTGGGGTGCGCCACCGGTGTTGCTGCTGCTCATTGCCCGATCCTTCGTCCTGGACGCTCCGGCCGGTCGGCCTCGAACAGCAGCAGGTTCTCAGGCCGGACGGTCAGCCGTACCGGATCGTCGGGACGCAGGTGTGTCGCGTCGGCCCGGGGCACGACCAGCGACACGTGCTGCGCGCCGAGCCGCACGGTGACCTCGACGGCCCGGCCGAGCACCTCGGTGACGTAGACGGTGCCGGTGAGTTCGTGGCCCTCGCCGCCGAGCGCCAGGTCGCGCGGGCGCACCCCGGCCAGTACCTCGGTCCCCGCGGCGGTCCGTGCGGCGACGGGCAGGTCGAAGGCTCCGTCCGCGGCGCGGAAGCGGCCGTCGTCGGTGATCGTCCCCGGCAGCAGATTGATCCGCGGCCGGCCGAAGGCCCGCGCGACCTCGGTGTCGCGGGGCCGGTACCAGATCTCCTCGCGCGTCCCGGTCTGCACGATGCGGCCGTCCCGGATGACGCCGATCCGGTCGCCGAGCGCCAGTGCCTCCACGGAGTCGTGGGTGACGTACAGCGTGGTGGTGCGGCGCACGGCGCCGATCGCCTTGAGTTCGGCGCGCATCGACTGGCGGAGCTTGGCGTCCAGGTGGGAGAGCGGCTCGTCGAGGAGGAAGGCGCGGGCGGGCCGCACCAGCACCCGGCCGAGCGCGATCCGCTGCCGCTGCCCGTTCGACAGCGCGCCCACCGGCCGGTCCAGCAGTGCGCTGATGCCGAGGAGTTCGGCGATCGCACCGACGCGTTCGCGGGCCTCGTTCGCGGGCAGCCGGTGCCGGGGCGAGCGCAGCGGGGAGGCGAGGTTGTCGTACGCCGAGCGGTGCGGGTAGAGCGCGTAGCTCTCGAAGCACATGGCGACGCCGCGGTCGTAGGGTTCGACGCCGGCCATGTCCGTGCCGTCGAGTTCGACCGTGCCGGAGTCGGGCTGTTCGAGTCCGGCCACCGTCTTCAGCGTCGTCGTCTTGCCCGCTCCCGAGGGTCCGAGCAGACAGAAGAACTCGCCTTCCGCCACGTCCAGTTCGAGCCCGTCGAGGGCCGTCCTGCGCCCGTACGCCTTGTGGACCCCGCGCAGCGCGATCGCCGCGGGCCGCGCGGACGCGTTCAGCACGTCGGAGACGCTCACGACTTCACCGCCCCGAAGGACAGTCCTCGTACCAGATAGCGCTGGATGGTCAGTGCGAGCAGCAGCGGCGGCACGACGGACACGAGCGCGGCGGCGGCCGTCAGGTTGTACTTGGGCCGGTCCCCGCCGAGGAAGGAGAGCGCGCCCACGGTCACGGTCTGCGCCTGCGACGAGGTGAGGATGAGGGGGAAGACGAAGTTGTTCCAGGCGAAGATGAACGCCAGCAGCGACACGGCCGCGATCCCGGGCTTGACCAGGGGCAGGGCGACCCTGAAGAACGCCTGCTTGCGGGTGTAGCCGTCGAGGAGCGCGGCCTGCTCCAGCTCCGGGGTCAGATCGGCGAAGTACGACCGCATGATCCACACGATCAGCGGGAGGGTGATCAGCTGCAGCACCCACACCATGCCGACGTAGGTGTCGAACAGGCCGAGCTTCTGGTAGAGCACGAACAGCGGGATGATCACGGTGAGTTCGGGGGCGAAGCGGAACGACAGCAGCGTGAACATCAGGTTCTCGGAGCCCTTGAAGCGCCACCGTGCCGACGCGTACGCCGCCGGGAGGCCGACGACGAGGGAGAGCGCCACCGCGCCGACCGACACGACCAGGCTGTTGACGAAGAACCGCACGAACGGGATGCCCTCGCTGTCCCCGAGCACGGTCCGGTACGCGTCGAGGGTCGGAGTGAACGAGAAGTAGGTGCTGAAGAGCTGGTCGGCGGGCTTGAGCGAGAGGATCGCCATCCAGGCGATCGGGAAGAGCGCGAAGACGAAGTAGAGGATCAGCGCGGCGTCCGCGAGCCACCCCCACAGCCTTTTCCTGCCGGTCATTCGGTCACCTCCGCGGCCCGGCGCTGGATCTTGCCCAGACGGCGGACCAGTACGGTCGCCGCCAGATAGACCACGGCCCACAGCACGACGGTGTAGCTGATCCCGAAGGAGTACCGCTGGAAGCGGATCGCCTCCAGGTAGGCCCGGATCTGGAGGACGACAGTGGAGTCGCCGGGCCCGCCCTCGGTGAGGGCGTAGATGATGTCGAACACCTTGAGCGAGTCCATGAACCGGAAGATCACCGCGACCAGCACGTACGGCCACAGCATCGGCAGCGTGAGCCGCCGGAAGGTGTACCACCAGCCGGCGCCGTCCACCGCCGCCGCCTCGAAGGGGGAGACGGGCAGCGAGCGCAGTCCGGCCAGGGCGAGGACCGCGACGAACGGCGTGTACACCCACACGTCCACGGCGATCGACGACAGCAGCGCGCCGGTGGGGGTGTTGGTCCACTGCACCCCGCCGAGACCGAACGGCTCCAGCAGGTGGTTGACCACGCCCACCGACGGCTGGAGCATCAGCTTCCACATGATCGCGGCGATCACGGGGGCGATCATCAGCGGCAGGATGAGGATCTTCTCCAGGACCCGGCCGACGCGCGTGGAGCGGTGCAGCAGCAGCGCGACGCCGACCCCGAGCACGGTCTCGGCCGCCGCCGCCCCCACCGCGTACAGGGTCGTCACCCATGCGGAGTTCCAGAAGGCCTCCTGGGTGAAGACCGTGCGGTAGTTCTCGAAGCCCACCATGTCCGGCTGCGGCTTGCTCGCCGAGAAGTCGAACAGCGTGTAGTAGAGGCCGAGTCCGAAGGGGTACAGGATCCCGCCGGTCAGCAGCAGCGCGGGCACGATCAGCAGGTACGGGCGCAGACCGCGCCGCCAGCGCGGTACGGCCCGTACCTGCCGGGTGCCCTCCTCGCGGGAGGCCGCCCCGTGGTCGGTCTCCTTCAACGAGGTCGTCGGGGGCATCGGGCTCAGCCCACCTTGGCGGCGAGGTCGCTCGCCAGTCCGCCGAGGACGGACTTGGCGTTCTTGCCGCCGTAGATCTCCTGGAGCGCCGCCGCCCAGCTCGTCGTCGCGTCGAAGAACTGTTCCTGCGGAGTGAACTGGATCTTCGTCTGGTCGACGACCGTCTCGAAGGTGTCGATGAAGCCCTCCAGATGCTTCATCTTGTCCTTGTACGCGCCGTCCTGACTGATCGACCTGCGGACCGGGTCGATGTGGTTGTGGGTGATCGCGCCCTTGCGCAGGTGCTCCTTGCCGGTGGCCCACTGGAGGAACAGCCAGGCCGCGGACTTCTTGCCGCTCTTGGCGTTCATGCCGAGCGACCAGATCCACATGTTGGTGGCGAGGGAGCCGCCGGGGCCCTTCGGACCCGGGTGGAAGGCGATCTTCCCGGACGCGGGGCTCGCCCCGGCCACGGCCTGGAAGTACGCGGCCGTGTCCGCGTCGAAGAGCATCCCGGCCTTCTTCGCCCCCAGGTCGCTGGAGCACTGGTACCAGGTGTACGACGTCCAGGACGGCGGGCCGCCCTTCTTGACCATGTCCGCCCAGTCCTGGGTGAAGGCGACGGCCTCCGGGCTGTTCATGGCGGGCCTGAGCCGGCCGTCGGTGACGGTGAAGTCCTTCAGGCCGTTGCGCGCGTACATGGTCATGAACCCGGGGTGGATGGTCGCCCAGCTGCGCGAACCGCGCACAGCGATCCCGTACATCCCGTCGAACCCGGCGCCGGGCGCCTTGCGCTTGATGACGGAGGCCAGTTCACGCAGTTCGTCGAAGCTCTCCGCGGGCTTCAGCCCGAGCTTCCTGAACACGTCCGTGTTGTACGCGACCACGTTCGTCTCCCAGCCCCACGGCAGCGCGTACTGCCCGCCCCGCCCGAGCGGCGCCCCCGCCTTCAGCGACCACTGGTCGGCCTGCAGGAGGTTGGGGAAGAAGTCGTCCTGGTCCCATTCGTCGCCGGTGGCCGAGGAGTTGCGCATCCACGGCCCGAGGTCCTCCAGCCATCCCGGAGGCCCGTACTGCCACACCATGTAGGCGCCGAGCATGAACACGTCGTACGAGGCGCGCCCGCTGGACAGGTCGACGGTGAGCTTGTCGAAGTAGTTGTCCTCGGGGAAGACGTCGTACTCGACCTTGATGCCGGTCTTCTCGGTGAACGTCTTGAGGTCGGCGATCAGGGCGTCCGTGTACGGGTGCTTGTTCAGCAGGGCCTTGACCGTCCTGCCCTTCTCCCGCTTCCAGTCGAAGGAACCGGTGACGTCGGCGGCGGCCGACCCGTCGCTCTTCTTGTCGTCCCCGCCGAACCCGGCGCCGCAGGCCGTCAGCAGCGGTGCCGAGGCGGCCGCGGCGGCCAGGGTGAGGAAGCGCCGGCGGTCGTGCACGTGCATGTCCATCCGTGACCTCCACGTCGGTACGGTCCGGTCCGGTTAACACGTCGAGTCGACTCGTTAACAGAGGGTGTAACGGCGGGGGTTGACCGTCAATCCCTCGCGCACGGGAAAATATCGGGGCAGAGTGTGAACTTCACAGTGCCGGTCGCGATGTGGGAGGTCCTCATGGAGGAAGCCGGGACGGCATGGCTCGGCGTCGACCTCGGCACGCAGAGCGTCCGCGTCCTTCTCGTCACGGGCGACGGCACGGTCCTCGGCAGCGCCGCCGCCCCGCTGCGCGGGACACGCGCGGGAGTGCGGCACGAGCAGGATCCGGGGGACTGGTGGGACGCGGTGTGCACGGCGTCCCGGGCCGCGCTCCGGGGCCGCCCGCGGGTGCGGATCGGCGGGCTCGCGGTGTGCGGCACGTCCGGGACGGTACTGCTCGCGGACGCCGCGGGACGTCCGGTCGGCCCGGCCCTGATGTACGACGACGGGCGCGCCGCCCAGGACGCGGACCGGGCCCGCGCGAGAGGCCTCGTGGTCCAGAACGCCTGGGGTCTGCCGAAGGCGCTCTGGCTGGCCCGCGAGCACGGGGCGGGCGCCGGGCGGGCGGTCCGGCTGATGCACCAGCCCGACGTGATCGTCGCGCGGCTCACCGGCACGCTCCCGCCCACGGACTCCAGCCACGCCCTCAAGACCGCCTACGACGTGGAGCACGACACCTGGCCGCTCGCCGCCTTCGCCGAACTGGGCCTCAAAGCCGGGCTGTTGCCCGATGTCGTCCGTCCCGGGACCCGCATCGGCGAGGTCTGCGCGAGCGCCGCCGAGCGGACCGGCATCCCCGCCGGCACCCCCGTCGTCGCCGGGATGACCGACGGATGCGCGGCCCAGATCGCCTCCGGCGCCCTGCACGAGGGCTCCTGGAACTCGGTCCTCGGGACGACGCTCGTCCTCAAGGGAGCGGCCCCGCGGCCCGTGCGGGACGCCACCGGCGTGGTCTACAACCACCGTGCGCCGGACGGGGGATGGCTGCCGGGCGGCGCGTCGAGCGTCGGCGCCGGTGCGCTCGCCGTGTACTTCCCCGATGCCGAGCCCGCCGCCTTGGACCGGGCCGCCGCCGCCCACGAACCCGCGTCCGTCATCGCCTATCCGCTGGCCTCACCCGGCGAACGTTTTCCCTTCCTCGCCCCCGAGGCCACCGCCTTCGTCCTCGGCAGCCCCGCCTCGGACGCGGACCTGTGGGCCGCCCTGCTCCAGGGCGTCGGCTTCGCCGAGCGTCTCTGCCTGGACACCCTGCACTCCCTCGGAGCCCCCATGGACGGCACGCTCACCTTCACGGGCGGCGCCGCCCGCAGCCCGTACTGGAACCAGCTCCGCGCCGACATCCTCGGCCGCCCCGCCCGGATCCCCGAGGAGACCGAACCCGCCCTGGGCATGGCCGCGCTGGCCGCCCACGGCACCGGCGCGTCGTCCACCCTCGCCGGGGCGGCCGACCGGATGGTCCGCGTCCGTACGGTCGTCACCCCCCGGCCCGCCCGCACCGCGCTGTTCGCCCCGTCCTACGTACGGCTGGTCGACGAGCTGGAGCGGCGCGGCTGGCTGGCCGCCTCCGTCGCCGCGCACGCGCGCTCGCGTCTCGACCTCGGCGGTACGGGCTCGTGAACGCGTCCTGGCCTGGATACTGCGGGCTCATGAGGACCACGAGCACGACCTTGCTGCTGGCCCGGCACGGGCAGACCGTCTGGCACGCCGAGAACCGCTACGCCGGAGTGAGCGACGTCGCCCTCACCGACGAGGGGCGTGCCCAGGCGGAGGCCCTCGGGCGCTGGGCGGCCGCCCACCCCGTCGACGCGATCTGGACCTCGACCGTGTCCCGTGCCATCACCACCGCCGGCCCCGCCTGCCGGGTCCTCGGCCTCACCCCGCACCGCGAACCGGCCCTACGCGAATGCGACTTCGGTGTGGTGGAGGGCCGTACGCTCGCGGAGTTCGAGGCCGAGAACCCGCAGCGCGCGAAGGCCTTCCGGGCGGATCCGGTGTCGTACCCCTTCCCGGAGGCGGAGGACCCGCGCACGGCCGCGGCGCGCGGCACGGACGCCCTGCGCCGCATCGCCGCCGCCCACCCCGGCGGGCGTGTCCTGGTCGTCGCCCACAACACCCTGCTCCGCCTGGTGCTGTGCTCCCTGCTGTCCGTCCCGCTGAGCGAGTACCGCCGCGTCTTCCCGCAGCTGCGCAACGCGGCGGTCAGCGAACTCCGCTTCGAGGACGGACGAGCAGCCCTGCTGTCGCTCAACGTCCCCTGCGAATGACCGGCCCGCCCGCGTCGGTGGCGGCCGGCCGGTGCCCCGGGACGGGGGAAGCCCCCGCGAGTCAGGTCCTCGCGGGGGCTTCCCGTCCATCCGCCTGCCACGTGAAGGGTGAGAAGACGATCACGAGCAGGACGCTTCATACCCGGCTCAGTGAGCCGGCAGCAACAGATCGGTGCGAGACGTGGCCGCTTCGTGACGCCGGGCCACGTCCTGCCAGTTCACGACCTGCCACATGGCCTCGATGAAGTCGACCTTCTGGTTCTTGTACTGGAGGTAGAAGGCGTGCTCCCAGGCGTCGAACACGAGGAGCGGCACCGACCCCTGGCCGACGTTGCCCTGGTGGTCGTAGATCTGCTCGACGATCAGACGCCCGCTGAGCGGCTCATGGGCGAGGACGCCCCAGCCCGAGCCCTGCGTGGTCGCGGCGGCCTTGGTCAGCTGGGCCTTGAAGGCGGCGAAGGAGCCGAACGACTCGGTGATGGCGTCGGCCAGGCGGCCCACGCCGTCCGCGGCGAGCGGTTCGCCGCCGCCCTCGCCCGTCATGTTGTGCCAGTAGATCGAGTGCAGGACGTGGCCGGACAGATGGAAGGCCAGATTCTTCTCCAGGCCGTTGATCGAGCCCCACGCCTCCTTGTCGCGCGCTTCCGCGAGCTGCTCCAGCGTGTCGTTGGCGCCCTTCACATAGGCCGCGTGGTGCTTGTCGTGGTGCAGCTCGATGATCTCGGGGCTGATCACGGGGGCGAGCGCGGAGTAGTCGTACGGAAGTTCAGGGAGCGTGTAGACGGGCATGGCGGGTCCCCTCCGACCTCTTATTGCAAAACACTTGCAAGTGCACGCTAGCAGCAAGAAGGTGGAGGCGTGTGCGTGGGCACGCCAAAGGGCCCTCGCACGGAATCCGTCCTCCGTGCGAGGGCCCCTCGGTGATGCGTGTCAGGCGCGGGTGCGCGCCTTCGCCCGCTGCCAGGCGTAGCCGACGGCCGCCAGGAACACGGTCATGCCGCCGGTCGAGTACAGCTGCACCCGTGTGTCGGGCTCCCGCGCCATCAGCACGAAGATCGCCGCCATGCCCGCCAGCGCCACCCAGGTCAGCACCGGGAACGCCCACATGCGCACGACCAGCTTCTCCGGCGCCTCGCGCTCCACGCGGCGGCGCAGCAGCAGCTGGGAGACCGCGATGAAGATCCAGACCACCAGGATGACCGCGCCGATCATGTTCAGCAGCCAGGGGAACACGTCGTCCGGCCGCCAGTAGCTGAGCAGCACGCACACGAAGCCGAACACGCTGGAGGCGAGCACCGCGATCCGCGGCACTCCGCCGGACGCCCGGCCCAGCACCTTCGGGCCCTGCCCGCGCTGCACGAGCGAGTACGCGATGCGCGAGGAGCCGTAGATGTTGGCGTTCATCGCCGACAGCAGGGCGGCGAGGATGACCACGTTCATGACCTGGCCGGCGCCGTCGATGCCGATGTGCTGGAGCGCGGCGACGTACGGGCCGGCCTGGACGACCGCCGGGGAGTCCCACGGCACGAGCGTGACGACGACGGCCATCGAGCCGATGTAGAACAGCGCGATGCGCCACATGGCGGTGCGGACGGCGCTCGCCACACCCCGGACCGGGTTCTCCGACTCGGCCGCCGCGATGGTCACCGTCTCCATGCCGCCGTACGCGAAGACCGAGGCGAGCAGCCCGATGACCAGTCCCTCACCGCCGTTGGGCAGGAAGTCGGTCAGGTTCGAGGTGCCGGGCGCGTCCGTGCCCGGCAGGACGCCGGTGATGGCCAGCACGCCGAGCACCAGGAACAGCGTGATCGCGCCGACCTTCAGGGCGGCGAACCAGAACTCGAACTCGCCGAAGTTCTTCACCGCGGCGAGATTGACCCCGCAGAAGACGACCATGAACAGCGCCACCCACGCCCAGGCGGGTGTGCCGGGCAGCCAGCCCGTGACGATCTTCGCGGCGCCGATGCCCTCCAGGCCCACGGCCGTGCACAGGAGCACCCAGAAGGACCAGCCCGCGGTGAAGCCGGCCCAGGGGCCGATCGCCCGCTCCGCGTGCGCCGAGAAGGAGCCGGACGACGGATACGCGGCCGACATCTCGCCGAGCATCCGCATCACCAGCATGACGAGCAGGCCGGACACGGCGTACGCGATGACGATCGAGGGCCCGGCGGCGGCGATGCCCGCCCCGGAGCCGACGAACAGGCCCGCTCCGATGACACCGCCGAGGGCGATCATCGAGAGGTGGCGCTGCTTGAGCCCGTGGGAGAGGGCGGCGTCGGCTTCGGGCGCGGCGGACGGCGCGCCGGGCGGTGAGTCGAGGGTGGTGCGGGACATGAGAGCGGGTGGTCCCTTACGTTGCGAGTGCAAAAACTCCCACAGTCTGGGCGGCCTCTCCGCTCAGCGGGAGAGACCGCCCATTATCCGGACACTCGTCTCACGTCGTGTAGTCGCGCGCTCACCGCCCACACGGTCCGGTCAGGGGCCCGCAGGCACCCCCACCAGGTGCGTTCCCACGCTCACGCGGCGACCGGCGTGTAGTGCGAGGCGTCCCCGGTGACCGAGTAGCTCTCCTTGCCCTCGATGCCGACCGGCACGTCACCGGCGACGGTCACACGGTGCAGCCGGCGCGGCAGGCCGTCGTAGTTGTCGATCGCGTAGTGCTGGGTGATCCGGTTGTCGAACAGCACCAGCCGGCCGGGGGACCAGCGCAGGCGCAGGACGTTCTCCGGGCGGGTGACGTACGCCTGGAGCAGGTCGAGGATCTTGCGGGACTCGCCCACCGACAGCCCCACGATCCGCTGCGCGAACCCGCCGATGAACAGGCCGCGCTCGCCGGTCAACGGGTGGACGCGGACCACCGGATGGACGGTGCGGTACTTGATCGACGTGAACTGGGCGCGCTGCGCGGCCTGCTCCTCGTCGACCTGCTCCTCGGGCACCGCGTAGTCGTAGTCGTTGGTGTGCTCGGCCCACAGGGTGTCGGCCAGCGCGCGCAGCGGCTGCGGCAGGTCGCGGTAGGCGGCCGCCGCGTCGGCGATGAGGGTCTCGCCCCCGTACGGCGGGACGGTGATGCTGCGCAGCGTGCTGGCCTGCGGCGGGTTGAGGACGAAGGTGACGTCGGTGTGCCAGTGGTTGGCGGCCCGGCCGCGTTCGCTGTCCACCGGCAGCACGTTCGGGGCGCCGTCGACCGCGGGCACCGTCGGGTGCGCGGTGGTGATGTCCCCGAAGTGCCGGGCGAAGGCCTGCTGGCCCTCGTCGTCCAGGTCCACCGCGTCGAAGACGAGCGCCTTGTGGATGTTGAGGGCCTCACGCAGCGCGGCGACGGTCGTCTCGTCGAGCGACGCGGCGATGTCGATCCCGGACACCTCGGCGCCGATGTGCGCGGTGACCTTGCGGATCTCGATGTCGGGCATGACGGGTCCTTTCAGACGAGGGCGGACGAGGGCTGCGGGAGCGCAGCCGGGAGCTCGGTGACGTGCTGGTTGGCGGGGCGGGGGAGGCCGTAGCGCTCCCGGAGCGTCTGGCGCGGGCCGTACTCCGTGCGGAGCAGCCCGCGGGCGCGCAGCAGGGGCACGACGTGGTCGACGAAGGCGTCCAGGCCGGACGGCAGGACCGGCGGCATGATGTTGAAGCCGTCGGCGGCGCCCTGGGTGAACCATGTCTCGACGGCGTCGGCGACCTGCTCGGGCGTGCCGGTGAAGGTGAGGTGCCCGCGACCGCCGCCGAGCCTGCCGATGAGCTGCCGGACGGTGAGCCCTTCGCGCCGGGCCAGCCGCACGATCAGCGTGTACCGGCTCTTGGCCCCCTCGATCGCGCTCTCCGGCGGCAGATCGTCGGGCAGCGGCCCGTCGAGGTCGAGGGCACCGGGCTCCAGATGGAGCAGCCGCTCCAGGTGCGCCACCCCGTGCGTGTGCACGATGTGGTCCTCCAGCTCCTGCTCGTGGGCCCGTGCCTCGGCCTCGGTGGAGCCGATGACCGGGACGATGCCGGGCAGCACCTTGATGTGGTCGGGGTTCCTGCCCTCCCGCGCGGTGCGGGACTTCAGGTCGGCGTAGAAGGCCCGGGCGTCCTCGACGGTCTGCTGGGCGGTGAACACCGCCTCCGCGTGACGGGCGGCGAACCGCTTGCCGTCCTCGGAGGAGCCCGCCTGCACGAGCAGCGGGTAACCCTGCGGGGAGCGCGGCACGTTGAGGGCGCCCTCGACACTGAAGTACGTCCCCCTGTGCCGGGGCGGGTGGATCTTCGCGTCGTCGCCCCAGACGCCGGCCGCCTTGTCGGCGACGATCGCGTCGTCCTCCCAGCTGTCCCAGAGCTTGAGCGCCACGTCGAGGAACTCGGCGGCGCGGGCGTAGCGGTCGGCGTGGGCGGGCTCGGCGTCCAGACCGAAGTTGCGGGCGGCCTCCGCGCCCGCGGTGGTGACGATGTTCCAGCCCGCCCGGCCGCCGCTGATGATGTCCAGCGAGGCGAACTTGCGGGCCAGGTTGTACGGCGAGTTGTACGAGGTGGAGGCGGTGGCGATCAGCCCGATGTGTTCGGTGGCCGTCGCCAGCGCGGTGAGCAGGGTGAGCGGTTCCAGCGCGCCCGCGGGACGCTGGCCCACGCTGCTCCACAACTGGGGCCCGTCGGCGAGGAACAGGGAGTCGAAGGTGCCGCGTTCGGCGGTACGGGCGAGGCGGACGTAGTGGGAGAGGTCGACGTGCGCGTACGGGTCGCTCTCGGGGAGCCGCCAGGACGCCTCGTGGTGACCGGTGCTCATCAGGAACGCGTTCAGGTGCAGGTGCCGGGTCATGCGTGGTCCTCCGTCACGCCCAGGGCGGCGAGCAGCCGCTCCCGGTACTCGCCGAGCAGCGGGTCCCGGTAGGAGCGCGGGTGTGGTCGGTCGATGGTCAGGTCGAGGCCGATACGGCCCTGGTCGAGGACGAGTACGCGGTCGGCGAGCACGATCGCCTCGTCCACGTCGTGGGTGACGAGCAGGACGGAGGGCCGGTGGCGCTCCCACAGCTCGCGCAGCAGGTTGTGCATCTTGATCCGGGTGAGGGCGTCCAGCGCGCCGAACGGCTCGTCGGCCAGCAGGAGTTCGGGCTCACGGACCAGGGAGCGGGCCAGGGCGGCCCGCTGGGCCTCGCCGCCGGACAGCTCGTTGGGCCAGGCCCGTTCGCGGCCCGCGAGCCCCACCTCGGCGAGGGCCGAGCGGCCCTTCGCGGCGGCGTCCTTGCCGTCCGTGCCGAGCAGCACGTTGTCGAGAACGCGCCGCCAGGGCAGCAGCCGTGAGTCCTGGAAGACGACGGACACCCTCCCCGGCGCGGTGAGCCGGCCGCTTCCGGTGACGTCGTGGTCGAGGCCGGCGATGGCCCGCAGCAGGGTGCTCTTGCCGGACCCGCTGTGCCCGAGGAGGGCCGTGAACTGTCCGGCCGGGAGGTCCAGGTCGATGGCGTCGAGAACCGTGCGGCCCGCGAACGACCGGGTCAGGCCGCTCAGTCGGACGGCGGGCCGGGTCAGCTGCTCAGTGTCCGGCGCCATGACAGCACCCTCCGTTCGATGAGACGGACCGTGCTGTCGGAGACCAGGCCGAAGACGCCGTAGACCAGCAGGCCGACGAGGATGACGTCGGACTGGCCGTAGTTCTGGGCCTGGAACATCATGTAGCCGAGCCCGCTGGTGGCATTGATCTGCTCCAGCACCACCAGGCCCAGCCAGGAGCCCGTCACGCCGAGCCGGAGCCCCACGAAGAATCCCGGCAGGGCGCCCGGGACGACGATCTGGCGGATGAAGGCCCACCTCGACAGGCCCTGCACCTCGGCGAGTTCGACGAAACGGCTGTCGATGCCGGACAGTGCCGCATGCGTGTTGAGGTAGATCGGGATGTAGACGACGATCGCGATGATCGCGATCTTGAAGCTCTCGCCGATGCCCAGCCACAGGATGAACAGCGGGATGAGGCCGAGGGTCGGGATCGCCCGGTTCAGGTTCACCGTCCCGTCGATCAGCGCCTCGCCGATCCGGCTGAGTCCGGAGGCCAGCGCCAGCACGACGCCGGCGGTGAGGCCGATGGCGAAGCCGTACGCGGCGCGCTCCAGCGAGGTCAGGATGTCGGTGGGCAGGGTCCCGGCGGTCCACAGATGACCGGCGGTCCTCAGCACGGTCCAGGGAGCCGGGATCGCACCGGGGTCGAGCCGTCCGGCGGCGGAGGCCCCGGCCCACAGGGCGAGGAGCACGGCGGGCCCGATGAGCCGGGAGGCGGGCAGACTCCTGCCGGGGGACAGACCGCGGCGCCGCCGCCGTGCCCCGTGGCTCTCCACCCGGTCCTTCTCCGGTGCGGTGCCGGCCGCGCTCGTACTGGTAGCCGTACTCGCGGTCGTGGTCGTGGTCACGGCGCTCACCTCCGGTACTCGGCGGCCACGGACTCGGCGGCGATGCCCTCGAAGCGGTGGTCGAAGAGCGAGGAGACGTCGAACTTCTTCACGAAGCCGCCCTCCGCCAGCAGGTCGGCCGTCTCCTGCTCCCACTTGACGGCCTCGTCCCAGCTCGGCGGGAACAGAGGCTTGTTGGCGAGTGCGGTGATCCCCCGGGCCTGCGCGAGGCTCAGGTTCTGCGTCTTGACGTAGAACTCCTCGTTCCAGACGTCGGGGTGCTCGTACGTCCAGACCTGGCCCTTGGCCCAGTACGGGATGTACGCGGCGACCGCCGCCGCCTTCGCGGAGTCGTTCAGCACGGAGGTCGGCGCCCACAGCAGGTTGAGCAGGTCGACGACGTCCGTGGGGATGGTGCGGGCGCCCTTGGACTTGTACTGCTGCAGATAGCCGGGCGCCTGGCTGTTCGCGAGCGGGGCGACGTCCACCTGCCCCGACTGGAGGGCCGTCAGGAACTGGTTGCTGGTCAGCGGGACGAGCCTCACGTCGTCGTACTTCAGCCCGGCCTTCTTGAGCGCCCGCAGGAGGACGACACCCTGCGCCTGGCCCTGCGAGAAGGCCAGCTTGCGCCCCTTGAAGTCGGCGACCGTCCGGATGTCGCTGCCGGGCTTCGTGGCGAAGAGGTAGTTGGGCTTGCGGGTGACGTTGATCGCGACGATCTTCGCGTCGAAGCCCTGGTAGTGCGCCTGGATCGGCGGAATGCCCGCGTTGTTGGCGACCTCCAGGGATTTGGCGCGGAAGGCGTTGATGACATCGGGGCCGGCGCCGGTGTTCACCCAGCTCGACACCGTGAAGGGCAACTCGCCCAGCTCGGCCAGCTTGAACTGGAGTTGCTGCACGTTCTGATAGGAGGCGATCTTCAGGCTCGTCCCGGCCGGGACCTTGTCGGCGAGCGGGGCCGTGGAGGCGCCCTTGCCCGCGGCGGCCGCGCTGTCCTGGGCGCAGCCGCTGAGCCCGGCGACACCGGCCGCGGCACCGAGCAGGGACGTGAGGAAGAGCCGTCGGTCGACACCCGACACGGGGGAAGAAGGCATGGAAGGACTCCGCGAGTTCATAGGGCAGGGCAAAGGGTGGATCAGGGGAGGATGCGCATGCGGAATTCCGGGCCGCAGAAGGCCGTGCAAAAAGAATTCACGCAGGAGGAAATGAGCGCTTCACACGCGGCAACGTGTCAGCAACAAAGGGTGCGACAGCTCACGAACAGGCTCATGAGCAGGATGTTCCTGGTCATCGACGGTCCCTGTCAACATTCGGAGTTTCTGAATTAAATAGCCTCAGGTGACGCGGCCAGCGGATCCCGGTACAGCACGTCCAGAGCCACCGAACCGCCCGCCACGGCAAGGACGGAATCCGCGAAACTCGTCGGCACGACGGACGCCGCGCGTTCGTCGCCGACCGCCTCGCGCAGTGCGTCGAGGCAGTCCTCCCGGTGGATGACCCCGATCTCCGTCACGACCACCGTCTCGGGATTGAGCACGTCGAGCAGCAGTCGCACCGCCCTTCCGACGGCACCGGCCCGCTCCACCAGCAGCCGCACGGCCGCACGGTCGCCAGCGGCCGCCGCCGTGACCACGTGCAGGGGGTTCGCCCCTTCGACGACCCCCGCCTCCCGCGCCCGCCGGCACAGCGTGCGCTCGCTCAACTCGGCCTGGAGGCAGCCGGACCGCCCGCAGTCGCACGGCTCCGTGCCGCCCGGCACCGGCAGATGGGAGATGGCGCCCGCCTGCGAGCGCGGCCCGTGGTGCACCTCGTCGTTGGTGGCGAACGCCGCGTCGACCACGTTGCCGACGAACAGGTGCAGCACGCTCCCGCTGCCCCGCGCCAGCCCGAACAGCCGCTCCCCGTTGACCAGCGCCCGCGCGTGCCCGTCCACATGGACCGGCAGACCGGTGCGCTCGCCGAGCACCTCCCGCACCGGCACGTCACGCCAGCCCAGCAACGGGTGCTCCACGACGGTCCCGGACTCCCGGTCCACCCAGCCGCCGACGGCCACGCCGACGCCGAGGGGCCGGCAGCCGGAGGCACCCGCCAGCAGTGCTCCGAGCGCGTCGGCGGCCCGCGCCAG
This sequence comes from Streptomyces krungchingensis, assembly GCF_054729265.1. Taxonomy (NCBI): domain Bacteria; kingdom Bacillati; phylum Actinomycetota; class Actinomycetes; order Kitasatosporales; family Streptomycetaceae; genus Streptomyces; species Streptomyces krungchingensis. The sequence continues at coordinate 4,128,892 of NZ_JBPUKY010000001.1, read as the reverse complement.
CACGGCCCCCGGATCGGTGCGCTCGTGCTTCAACTCGCGCCGGGCGAGCACCCGGCCGCGCAGATCGAGCAGTGCCACCGTGGTGTACGGCACGGCGACGTGCACCCCGCCGACCACGAGCCGTGAGTCGTCCAGGTCGACGGGGACGTGCGGGCGGCCCACCCCGTTCGACCTCCGGGGCGCCGCCGCCTCACGGATCAGGCCGCGCTCGGTGAACCGGGCGCAGTAGTCCGTCACCGACGCCGGTGACAGCCCGGTCAGCCGGGCGATGGTGCTGCGCGCCACCGGTCCGTGCTCCAGCACGGACCGCAGGACGACACTCGCGCTGGTCCGGCGCCGGTCCGGGTCGGCCGCGCGGGGTGTGCGGGGGGAGGAGTAGGAGGGGGAAGGGAGAGTGGGTGCCGCGGCACGGGGCATGGCGATCATCCTCGGGAACGGGTCCGACACTGCGCCGTCTCGTGAAGCGAGGCGCACCGGATCCGCTCCGTCCGCCTCGCTAGCGCGGACGACAGGCGGACGTGCCGACTCGTCGCAGGTCGACATGGCGACGCGACGAGAAGTTCCGGGCCTGGGCAACCATGTGCTCGAAGCTAGCAAAGCGGGCCACGGCTGCACAGACGGCGACCGACGGGCGAGACGGCGCGTGGAGGAGCGGCCGGCCCGTTTGGCGGGACCCTACAGACGCCGGCCGCAGCGTCCTCGTAGGCCAGGCCACTTCACCTCAGTGACCCGTATCACGTCGTACTCGGTGTAACCCCCACTCTTTGTCCGGAGCCCACCAAGTCCCCGTTCCAGCCTTTGTCGAGCGCTGACGGTGATCGGCTCGAGGGCGCTGGGATAGCGTCACCGTGTCCCGAATCTGCCCGCACCCGCCGGAGTCCCCATGAGCACCGCTGCCGTCACGACCTCCCGCCCCGGCGAGGTCCTCGCCGATCTGCTGCCCTCCTCCCGTGTCCGGGATGCCGCCCTGGTGATCGGCGGTGCCGCGCTCACCGGGCTCGCCGCCCAGATCTCGGTGCCCGTGCCGGGCTCCCCGGTGCCGGTGACCGGCCAGACCTTCGCGGCGCTCCTCGTGGGCACGGCGCTCGGCGCCGGCCGCGGCTTCCTGTCCCTCGCGGTGTACGCGCTCGTCGGCATGGCCGGTGTGCCCTGGTTCGCCGGCGGCAGCTCCGGTGCGGGTGCCCCGTCCTTCGGCTACATCCTCGGCATGCTGCTGGCCTCCACCGTCGTGGGTGCCCTGGCCCGACGCGGCGCCGACCGTTCCGTGCTGCGCATGGCGGGCACGATGCTCCTCGGCGAGGCGATCATCTACGCGATCGGCGTGCCCTACCTGGCCCTCGCCACCGGCATGTCGGCGAGCGCGGCCGTCGCGGCGGGCCTCACCCCGTTCCTGATCGGTGACGCCCTCAAGGCCGCCCTGGCGATGGGCGTGCTGCCCACCGCCTGGAAGCTCGTCAAGCGGTGACGTCCGGCCGGCTCCGGCCGGTGACGTCGTAGTTCCTGCAGAAGAGGTTCGCCGGGTCGTACTGAGACTTCAGCCCGGCGAGCCTCTCGTGCGTCGTGGGGTCGTACAGCCCTCGGGTGCGGTCGCCCGCTCCGAACGCGAAGTTGAGCGCCCGCCCGGTCGTCCACGGTGCGAGGCGCTCGAACGCGGGGTCCAGCAGACCGCGGGCCTGCTCCCGCTGAGCCATCGCCAGCAGCCGTACGAGGAAACGCCCGTCGCGGTGCGGCACGGAGTTCGGCGCGGTCCGGGCGAGCGCTCCGCCGAGGTGGTTGATCTGCACCACGCACATGGCCGACGCGCCCGGCCCGGTGCGGGTGAGGACGTCCGCGACGGCGTCGACGTCGAGTTCCCGCAGCACCGCGCTGTCGCCGTAGTACGTGTGCGGGAAGTCCGGGTCGCTGTGGATGGTGTGGCTCTCGCCGTACGGCATCTCCCGCAGCGTGTCCGCCAGGACCGGACCGGTCTCCCGCAGCGGGGCCGCCAGGCGCTCCCCCTGTACGGCCGTGCCCGTGTACGCGACGCGCACCGAGACGACGTGACGGTCCCGCAGATGCGGTGGCAGCCCCGCCGCGTCCGGGTACGGGACCGCCGCGAACGACGAGGTCAGCCCGTCCGGCACGGTCCGTGTCCAGCGCTCGTAAGCGCGTAGCACCGTCACCGGGTCGACCACGGCCGCGTCGAAGGCGACCGACCCGCCGTACAGCCGGGCCACCGGCACCAGGCCGGTCTCCAGCTCGGTGACCGCGCCGAAGTTGTGGCCACCGCCGAGCAGCGCCCAGTACAGATCGGGGTCCGACTCCCGGGTCACCCGGCGCAGCCGGCCGTCGGCCGTGACCACCTCCAGCGACCGCACGTGATCGGCCGCGTACCCGAACTCCCGTGCCAGGATGCCGAGTCCGCCGCTCAAGGTGTACGAGACGGCGCCCACGCCCGGTGCCGACCCGTTCAGCGGGGCCAGCCCGTGCGGCTCCGCGGCCCGGACGACCTGGCCCCAGCGGACGCCCGCCTGGAGCCGGGCGGTGCGCGCCTGTGGATCGATGCGCAGCCCGTCCATCCTCCGTGTGGTGATCAGGACACCGCCCTCGGCCGCGGCCGGCAGTCCGTGCCCGGTGGCCTGCACACCGACCGGCAGTCCCCGGGACGCCGCGTACGTCACCGCGGCGGCCACGTCGTCGGCCGACGCGGCGGCGAAGACGACGGCGGGGCGCTGCGCGAAACCGGTCTGGAAGCCCGCGAGTTCGTCCTCGTAGCCCGGGTCACCGGGGCGGAGGACGAGCCGGGCACGGTCTGCGGTGGTACCGACGGTGTCCATGCGGCCCACCCTGGCGGCATTACCTGACACCTGCCGTCAGGCTTTCCTGGAGACGTGCGAGACGTGCGAGACGTGCGAGACGTGCGAGACGTGCGAGACGGGCCGGGGCGGCCGGTTCCGGGGAGCACGGACGCGGACCGGGTGCCGCGTGGGTCGCGGGCCGGTGCCGCCTTTTGCGGGGCGCGAAAGCGGGCCGAGTGCCGCCATGTCGCGGGAGCACGACCCGGGCCGAGTGCCGCCATGTCGAGGGAGCGCGACGCGGGCCGGGCGCCGTGCCCGGCACCCGGCCCGCGTCGTCTCCGCCGCGTGACGTCAGGACTGCTGCTGCCGCCCGCGCGGACGGTGGGCCCACCACAGTCCCGCCGCTCCCGCGGAGATCAGCGCGGCACCCGCCATGCCCAACGGCACGACCTCACCGCCGGGTCCCGTCTTCGGCAGTCGGTCGCCGCCGGGCGCCACCGGCTGGTTGTCGGTGCCGAGCAGCAGCGGGGTGGCGGGGGCGTTCGGCGACGGGTTCGTCGTCCCGAACGGCACGGGACCCTGCTGCCAGTACGTCTTCTTCCCGTCGCTCGTCTGGACCGGAAGGCAGATCTTCCCGGTCTTGCTCGTGTCGAACGTCGCGTCCACGGCGTACGACTTCGACTTCCCGGCCGCGAGACTGCCGACCGAACAGACGAAACCGCTGTTCGAACCGTCGGGCAGATCCTTGTCGGCCATGGCGTCGCAGCCTTTGACGCCCTTGACCTCCAGGCCGTCGAATCCGACCACCAAAAGCCTGATCTCGCCGCTCTCCTTGGTCCCCTCATTCTTTACCGTGGCCGTGATCGCCGTCTTCTGCGTGCTGTTGTCGACCGAGATCTTCTCCGGCAGAAGCGTCGTCATCTTGACACCGGCCGGCGCCTTGTCGATTTCCTTTCCCCCCTTGCTGCTCCCCGGTCCCTGGTCGTCCGCGACGGCGGTGAAGGAAAGGATCATCACGGCCGAGAAAGATGCCGTGAGCAGCGATCCCGCGATGGTCGTCGTGCGACGAGAACTCATGTTCGTCCCCCTTGGCTGCGCCTGAATTCGCAGTACTTGAAGAGGTACCACAAGATTTCTCCGCACTATGCTGGTACGGCCTGAAGTGTGACCATTGTGTTTCCGTTGTGGCGGGCGGGTGTGACTGATGTTGAGGGGGTGCGGGGATTGTCGGCGAACGTTCAGGGCGGTGTTCCGGGATTACTGGTGACGGGGCGTTATCGCCTGGTCGAAAGCATCGGACAGGGGGGAATGGGGCGGGTGTGGCGAGCCGCCGACGAAATGCTCGACCGGCAGGTCGCGGTCAAGGAAATGCGCATCGACGGACTCGACGCCGAGGACACCCGCACGCGCCGCGAACGCACACTGCGCGAAGCCAGGGCTACCGCCCGGATCGACCACCCCAACGTGGTGCGCATCTACGACGTGGTGGACGAGGGCGAGCGGCTGTGGATCGTCATGGAACTCGTCGCCGGGCGCTCCCTCGAACAGATCGTGGTGCGGGACGGGCCGCTCGACGAGCGTGAGGCGGCCCGGATCGGGCTCGAACTCGTGGCGGCCCTTCGCCAGGTGCACGCCGGGGGAGTGCTGCACCGCGACATCAAACCGGGCAACGTGCTCGTCGAACACCAGGGGCACCGCCGCGTCGTCCTCACCGACTTCGGCATCGCCGCCCTTCAGGACGCGGAGGCGCTCACCATGGTCGGGATGCTGGTCGGTTCCCCCGACTACATGGCGCCCGAGCGCATCTCCGGCCGGCCCCAGGGACCGCCGTCCGACCTCTGGTCGCTGGGCGCGACACTGTGCGCGGCCCTCGGCGGACGCTCCCCCTTCTCCCGGTCCACCACCTTGGCCACCCTGCACGCCGTGTTGTACGAGGAGCCCGAACTCCCGTCGGCCGCGGACGACTTGAGGGACGTGCTGGCCGCCCTCCTGGACAAGGAACCGGATGCCCGGCCCGGCCTGGAGGAACTGGAGGCGGCGCTCGGACGCATCGTGCGGCCCGCGTACGACGTCGGCCACGACGCCGACCACGACGCCGAGTTCGCGTCCCGCGAGGAACCCGTGCCCGGCACGACGCCCGTGCCGGAGGCCGGATCCGGGCCCGACCGGGCGTCGGCACCGGGGAGCGGACAGCGGCCCGGGGCGGGGCCCGTGTCCACGACCGCGCGAGGACCCGAGTTCGAGACGGTGCCCGAGTACGACTTCGAGCCCGGGGCCGTGTCCGGGCCCGACCCGACGCTCGTGGCCGGACCCGACACCTTCGGGCCCGGACCCGACGCGGCTTCCGGGCCTGAACCCGGCACGGCTTCCGTGTCCGGGTCCGACGCGGCTTTCGAGCCCGGGGCAGACACGGACCCGGTGCCCGAACCGAACGCGGCCCTGGTGGCCGGGCCCGATGTCGATCCCGTGCCCGCGCCCGACGCGGTCTCCGTACCGGACACGGTCTCCGTACCGGACGCGGACACGGACGCTGAGCCCGAAGCCGATCCGGCGCCCGAGTCCGGGCCGTCGGCAGGGCAGGCCCAGCAGCCGCCCGCCGGCCCGGTCCAGGCGCATGGTGCCGAGCCTCCCGCCCGCCGGGTCCCGGCGCCCGCTGCCGAGCCGTCCGCCGGCCCCGCCCCGGCACCGGCCGCCGAGGTGCCCGCCGAGACGTCCGCCGAGTCCGGTCCGGACCCCGTGTCCGAGCCGTCCGTCCCGCCGGTCCCGGGGCCGCCGAAAGGCGAGTCGTCCTCCCCGCCCGAGCCTGGCCGTGACGCACCGGAAGCCGTGCCCCCGACGCCCGGGCCGGTCCCGCCGCCGGGTGAGGAACCGACGCAGGACACCCATGACATCCGAGGGACACGGTGGATCCCCCGGGAGAGGCCCACTCCCGCGCTGCTCGACGCCCAGTTGATACGTGCGGCACGACAGCACCCCTCGGACCTGCCCGAGGCCACTCCGCCCCCCGTGCACGACGCGGTCCCGGTGCGGCGCACCCCGACGCGCAAGAGCTCTCTCGACTTCACGAAGCCCCCCTCGGCGCGTCCGCCCGCCGAGGCCCCCGTTCCCGGCCCGACGCCCGCCCCGGAGCCGTCGTCCCACGCCGCGGCCCGGAACGCGTCGACCGAAGTGCCTTCGGAACTGCGTGCGGAGCCCGGCTCGGAGATCCCTTCCGTCGGCGTCCACGAGGCGTCGGCGCGGGCGGTGACGGAGGCCGCGCTGCCGACGGCGCTTTCACCCGGCGGCATGCCGCCGGGCGAACTCCCCGGCCCTCCGGTGCCGTCCGGCTCCGGCGCGGCCGGCGCTGCGCGCCGCGGCGGGCGCCGCGTCGGACTGCTCGCCGCCGGCGGGGTGGCCGCCGCGGGACTCGTCGTCTGGATCGTCGTCGCCGCGTCGGGCGGACCCTCGGGCGACCGCACCGGGGCGTCCGGTTCCTCCGGCCCGGCCGTCACCGCCGGTGGCAGCGGCGGACCGTCGCCCCGTACGTCGTCCTCGCCCACCGTCGAGGGCACGTCCCGTCCGCCCAGCCTCCCTCCGGGAGCGCACCGGGAGGCGGGCGGCTACGCGTGGGCGACGCCCAAGGGCTGGCGGCGCGATGTGAAGACGGGTTCGGAGGTGCACTACACCTCGCCCGACGGAACCCAGGAACTGGCGGCCAAGTCGTCGCTGGCGAAGGGGGACCTGATGGACACCTGGCAGACCTCGGAGCGCAACGCCCGCGAGGGGCGGGACTACCGGAAGATCCGCCTGGAGGAGACGGTGTTCCAGGGCCGTCCCGCGGTCGTCTGGGAGTACACGTTCACGCTCAAGGGCGAGCACTGGCACGCGCGGCTGCTCGGCTTCGACGAGAGCGGGAAGTCGTACCAGATCAACACCTGGTACCAGCCGGGGATCGAGGCGCAGGCCCTCGGGACGTACGAGAAGGTCAAGGACAGCTTCACCGTGCTGTGAGGGCGAGATGCCGCGAACGCGCGGTGCGAGGGACGCCGGGTGCTGCGCCCGCGAGACGGCCGCGACCACGAGATGCCTCGGGTGCCGGGCGGCGGGAACACGAGAGGGGAGGGAGTCCCGCAGGACTCCCTCCCCTCGCCGCGGGGGACGGGGACGGGGCTAGCCGACGGACACCTTGTCCGCCTCGGCCTCGACGGCCGGCGCCGGGCGGTTGCCGCGGACCTTCTCCTTGACCACGGCGATCACGATCACGACCGCCGCGACCAGCAGGGACAGCAGGACGGTCGTCCGTCCGCTGCTCTCGCCCTCGGTGTCGGTCAGCATGTAGCCGAGGACGAAGACGATCAGCGCGGCCGTCGCCCAGGTCAGGTACGGGTACAGCCACATCTTCACGACGAGCTTCTCGGGTGCTTCGCGCTGGATGATCTTCCGCATGCGCAACTGCGAGAAGCAGATGACGAGCCACACGAACAGCGCCACGGCGCCCGAGGAGTTCACCAGGAAGAGGAAGACCGAGTCCGGGAACTTGTAGTTGAAGAAGACGGCGACGAAGCCGAAGACGACGGAGACGACGATCGCGGCCGTCGGCACACCGCGCGAGGTGGTCTTCGCGAAGGCCTTGGGCGCGTCCCCGCGCTGGCCGAGCGAGAAGGCCATGCGGGAGGCCGTGTAGAGCCCGGAGTTGAGACAGGACAGCACCGAGGTCAGCACGATGAAGTTCATGATCTGACCGGCGTGCGCGATGCCGAGGGAGTCCAGGGCCGCGACGTAGGAGCCCTTCTCCTTGATGGCCGGGTCGTTCCAGGGCAGCAGGGAGACGACGATGAGGATCGAGCCGAGGTAGAAGACGCCGATACGCCAGATGATGCTGTTGGTCGACTTGGTGACCGCGCGCTGCGGGTCCTCGGACTCACCGGCGGCCAGCGTCGCGATCTCGCTGCCCATGAAGGAGAAGACGACGAGCAGCACACCGGTCAGGATCGTGCCCGGACCGTTGGGCAGGAAGCCGCCGTGGTTGGTCAGGTTGCCGAATGAGGCCTTGTCGCTGTCGGCGCCCGGAAGGATGCCGAGGACGGCGAGCGCGCCGACGACGATGAAGCCGCCGATCGCCACGACCTTGATCCCGGCGAACCAGAACTCGAACTCGCCGTAGGACCCCACGGACACCAGGTTGGTGGCGGTGAGGACGACCATCACGATGAGGGCCCAGCCCCACTGGGGCACCGCCGGGATCCAGCCTTCGAGGATCTTGGCGCCGGCGGTGGCCTCGACGGCCAGCACCACCACCCAGAAGAACCAGTACAGCCAGCCGATCGAGAAGCCGGCCCAGCGCCCGAGGGCGCGGTCGGCGTGTGCCGAGAAGGAGCCCGAGGTCGGGTTCGCGGCGGACATCTCTCCGAGCATCCGCATCACGAGCACGACGAGCGTGCCGACGAGGGCGTAGGACAGGAGGATGCCGGGTCCTGCGGTGGCGATGCCGGTGCTGGAGCCGACGAAGAGTCCGGCTCCGATGACACCGCCGATGGCGATCATCGAGAGGTGACGGTTCTTGAGACCGGCCTGGAGGCCGCCACCGGGTTCTCCGGGGCCTCCGGGGCCGTGTGCGGCCTTTGTGGGGGTCGGCTGCGAGGTCATGGAGGGGATTTCCTTTGCGCCGGGTGAGCGTTGCTCCGTACGAGCGGCGTACGGATCGGCCCAGTGAATCGGAGGCAAAGGAATTCGTGAACCTTTGAATCCAAATCGTTACTTGAGGTTTACTTGAGGATCTGTGGTCTTCCTCATATTTTTGGAGATCGACGGTGAGCGTCGCGAGTGCAAAATGACGGCCGGGTCAAGGGTGACACCCGGCTCTGCTGCCCCGGTGCGGCCGTGTCACACTCGGACCATGCGCGTGTATCTCGGCTCGGACCATGCCGGCTTCGAACTCAAGAACCACCTCGTCGAGTGGCTCAAGGCCGCCGGCCACGAGCCCGTGGACTGCGGGCCCCACATCTATGACGCCCAGGACGACTACCCGCCCTTCTGCCTCCGTGCCGCGGAGCGCACGGCCGCGGACTCCGAGGCCCTCGGCATCGTGATCGGCGGCTCCGGCAACGGCGAGCAGATCGCGGCGAACAAGGTGAAGGGCGTCCGTGCCGCCCTCGCGTGGAGCGAGGAGACCGCGTCCCTCGGCCGCCAGCACAACAACGCCAACGTCGTGGCCGTCGGCGCCCGCATGCACACGCAGGAGGAGGCGACGAAGTTCGTCGAGACCTTCCTCGGCACCCCCTTCTCCGGTGACGAGCGTCACATCCGTCGCATCGACATGCTGTCGGTCTACGAGACGACGGGCGACCTGCCCCCGATCCCGGCCCACCACCCGCAGCAGGACTGACGCGTGACGGGGGGGCCCGCGCCCCCCGTCCGAGGTGACCTCACCGCCGACCGGACAGGCGGCAGGGCGGGAGACGGGCTCCGGGGCGGAGCCCGGGTCGGCAGGAAAGGACGCGGCCACCGTGCCAGAGGGGCACACCATCCACCGGCTGGCGCAGGACTACGCCGACCGTTTCGCCGGCACGCCCACCCGGGTGAGCAGCCCGCAGGGCAAGTTCTCCGACGCCGCCGAACTTCTGACCGGAGCGGAACTCACCCGTACCGAGGCCCACGGCAAGCACCTGTTCCTCGGCTTCCGCGACACCGACTGGGTCCACATCCACCTCGGCCTCTTCGGCAAGGTCGGCTTCGGTGACGCCCCCGCGCCCCCGCCCACCGACACGGTCCGCCTCCGCCTGGCCAACGAGACCGCGTACGTCGACCTGCGCGGCCCCACCACCTGCGCGCTGATCACCGACGCCGAGAAGCGGGCGATACACGACCGGCTGGGCCCGGACCCGCTGCGCCCGGACGCCGACCCTGCGGCCGCGTACCGCCGGATCTCCCGCAGCCGTACGACGGTCGCCGCGCTGCTCATGGACCAGAAGGTCGTCGCGGGCGTGGGCAACGTCTATCGCGCGGAGGTCCTCTTCCGGCACGGCATCGACCCCTACCGCGCGGGCAAGGACCTCACCGGCGCGGAGTGGGGCGCGATCTGGGCCGACCTCGTGGGCCTCATGCGCGAGGGCGTCCGCAACAACCGCATCGACACCGTCCGCCCGGAGCACACCCCCGAGGCGATGGGCCGCCCGCCGCGCGTCGACGACCACGGCGGCGAGGTCTACGTGTACCGCAGGGCCGACCTGCCCTGCCACATCTGCGGCGGCGAGATCCGCACCGCCGGTCTGGCCGCCCGCAATCTGTTCTGGTGCCCCACCTGCCAGACCCGCTGACGGCGGGGCCGGGCGCCGGACCGGGCGGGCACGGCGCCCGCCGGGAGCGCGCCTAGAACCCGTGCGGCAGCCAGGGCGCGACCGCCGAGGAGAACGCGACGGACGCCTCCGTCAGGGCGCCCTGGCGCAGCTCCCGCACCCGGCCCGCCGCCCCGAGCGAGACCAGGGACACCCCGCCGAGATAGGCCGCCCCCAACTCCCGTACGGACAGGGCGAGATCGGCGGAGTCCTCGGTGGGTACGCAGGACGCGCCCTTCGCGTCGCCCGTGAGCCGCCAACGCCCCTCGTTCCAGGGGCAGAACGCGTCCTCGACCTCGAACACCACGTCCACCGGCGCCTGATAGGTCCGAACCTCCAGCGCGGCGCCGACGTCGACGAGCCGCACGTGCAGCGAGTCCTTCACCCGCAGGCCGCAGCGGCGGATGTCCGACACCATGTGCTGCCACTCCTCGTCGACGGGACGGCCCCGGGTGTGCAGCCCGGTCGTCAGGTCGATGCCGAAGAGGAACCGCCACAGCGCGGCACGGGCCGCCGGGTCGAGCCCCTCGACGTCCTGCACCAGCACCGTGCCGTCGTGGCCGGACGGTCCCCAGGCGGGCTTGACCCGGAAGCGCGTGTAGCCGACGACCTCGCCGTCCCGCTCGGCGACCACGCACTGCAGGGGCGAGGCCCCGTCACGGTCGCTCTCCGGGTCGAGCAGTCCGAGCCGCTCCCAGCCGGGCTGCCGGGCCAGCATGCCCGGACGGGCCGGCACGAGCCGCGCGTACACCGCCTCGCACGCGTCCAGGACGTCGGCGGGCGCCTCGTAGCGCAGCCGTACGTCATCGGTGCCGGGCGGCACGGACAGCCGTACCCGGCCGGTGTCGATCTCGGCCCTGATCTGGAAGGTGCCGATGCCGTAGCCGAACCGGCCGTAGATGTCCGGCTCCGACGCGGTCAGGACGGCGAGCGGTTCGCCCCCGGCGTGGAGGTCGTCGAGCTGGCGCCGCATCATCGCCGTCAGCACCCCGCGCCGCCGGTGCGTGGCCGCGACGCTGACCATCGTGACGCCCGCCGCCGGCACGGAGGCGCCGCCGGGGACCGTCATCCGGAAGGAGAAGGCGCCCGCGGTGCCCACGCACCGCTCTTCTTCCCACACCCCCAGCGAGCGGTCGCACTCGGTGAGCGCGTCCCACAGCTCGCGCTCCTCCGTGGCCTCCTGCACGCCGCTGAACGCGCGGATCAGGGTCTCGTACCACGTGTTCCACTCGCTCCGCCGCAGCACCCGCACGTCAGTCGTCATGGCCCATGATTACCAGGGCATTGCGGTACGAGCGAGGGAATTTCGGCCGAAGCGGGAGCCGCTCGCGGTGATGTTCTCTGTGAAGTTCAGCGCTCGGACGGGGGACAAGTGGGACCTCCCGTGCCAAGCACCTGGTCCGATGGATAGGGTCCCGAACTAATGGCAGCAGGACGAGAGCGGCGCGCGGAAGCCGATACGTTCACGGCCCGGTTGAAGAAGCAGTGGCACCGGGCCCGCACAGGGCTGCGCAGATCCGCGGTCGACTACTTCCGCGGGGACGGCTCCGACTGGATCGCGCTGGCCGGCCTGCTGCTCACGGTCCCGGTGATCGCCTCCACGACGCTGGTGAACTCGGTGTGGTGCTCACCGGCCGCGCTGGTCCTGCCGATCGTGGCCGGCGGACTGCTGCTGCGCCCGGCCAGCCTCCTCGGCCTGTACGCGGCCGCCGCCACCGCGCTGATAGTGGAGTCCGTGCAACTGGGCCCGTACACCGAGGGTCCGTCCCGGGTGACGCCGGGCGTGGTCCTCGTCGTCGCCGCCTGCGGCTTCTTCGGTCTGCTGATCGCCCAGTTCCGCAGCCGGGTGGGCGTCCCCTGGCGGCGCGGCGGCACGATGCTCTTCGACCTGCGCGAACGCATCCGGGTGCAGAGCAAGCTGCCGAAACTCCCGCTGGGCTGGCACCGCGAGATGGCGCTGCGTCCGGCCGGCGGCCAGTCGTTCTCCGGGGACTTCGTGGTCGCGGCCCGGACGAACGGGGGCCGCACCCTGGAGGTCGTCCTCACCGACGTCTCCGGCAAGGGCATGGACGCGGGCTCCCGCGCGCTGCTGCTGTCGGGAGCCTTCGGCGGCCTCCTCGGGTCGCTCCCGCCGCACTCCTTCCTCCCCGCGGCCAACGGCTATCTGCTGCGCCAGGACTGGGACGAGGGCTTCGCGACCTCGATCCACCTGGTCCTCGACCTCGACTCCGGCGACTACGAACTCTTCTCCGCCGGACATCCGCCGGGCCTGCAACTCAGCGCGGGCAGCGGCCGCTGGGAGGAGAAGGCCGCCGAGGGGCCCCTGCTGGGCGTCTACGACGGCGCCCAGTTCGACCCGGTGAAGGGATCGCTGCGCCCCGGCGACGTGCTGATGCTGTTCACCGACGGCCTGGTGGAGACCTCCGACCGGGACATCGTCGAGGGCATCGACCGGCTGACCGGTGAGGCCGACCGCTATGTGGCGGGCGGCTTCCACGGCGCGGCCTGGCACCTCATCGAGGCGGTGGCCAGGGACGTCAACGACGACCGCGCCCTCCTCCTGATCTGCCGCGAGGGCCCGGCACCGGCGCGGGCCTGATCCACCGCGCGAGCCCCACTGCGCCGCGGGGTCCGATCCACTGTGCCGCGGGGTCCGATCCACCGGGAGGGCCCACGCGCCCGTGCCCGACCCGCGGCGGGGCCCACGCGCCCGTGCCCGAACCACGGCGAGGGCCCCGCGCCCGTGCCCGAACCACGGCGAGGGCCCCGCGCCCGTGCGGCCCCGGCCTCCCGTCCCCGCGGGTTCTTCGTCCGCACGGGTCCCGAGCGGACCGGTGCGGGGCGACACTGGTGCGGTGACCCACACTCTCCTGACCCTGGCCGAAGTCGAGGCCCTCGCCCGTGAGGCGCACGCCGGCCAGACCGACAAGGCCGGCCGGCCCTACAGCGAGCACCTGCGGGCCGTGGCGGAGGGCGTCCGTGAACGCGGCGGCGACGACGAGCAGGTGGCCGCGGCCTGGCTGCACGACGCGGTCGAGGACGACGCGCTCTCCGAGGACTGGCTGCGCGAGGCCGCCCTGAGCCCGCGCACCAAGGACATCGTGCTGGCGGTGACGAAGCGGGAGGGAGAGGCGCCGGAGTCGTACGCGCGGCGTATCCGCACGACGCCGGGCGCCCTGCTGGTGAAGGCCTCGGACCTGGCGCACAACGCGGACCCGGTCCGGCTCGCCGTCCTCGACGAGCACACCCGGGCCCGGCTGACCAAGAAGTACGCGACGATGCGCGCCCTCCTGGGGCTCCCGCCCGGCTGAGGGCTGCGTGCGCCCGCCGGGGATCACGGGACAGCCCTCAGGACGACAGGGGCCGAACAGCGAAGTGCGGGCCCGGAGTTCTCTCCCGGACCCGCACTCCCGCCCGTCAGGGGGCCGTACGACCTGCCGATGTGTGCCGCACGACTCGCCGAGGTGTGCCGTACGGCGCCGCCTACGCCCTGGCCTTCTCCCGCTCGCGGGCCAGCTCCTTGGCGTCCCGCTTGAAGGCCCACTCCATCTTCGGCTCCATCGCGAAGCGGAAGATCCGCTGGAAGGGCCGGGTGCACAGCACGGTGACCGCCGCGGCCGCGACGAGCGTCACGGCGATCTCGCCGAGCGGCCTGTGCAGCCAGGAGGGCTCGTACCAGCCCCAGTAGTCGGCGGCCTTGACCAGGAATCCGTGCAGCAGGTAGCCGTACAGCGTGCCCGCGCCCAGTGCCGTGAACCAGAAGGTGCGCCGCGGCACCCAGGCGAAGAAGCAGGCGGTCAGCAGCAGCGAGCAGCCGAAGAGCGCGAAGGTCATGACCGCGCCGGACCACCACGGGGCGCCCAGGTTCTGCGCCGCGTCACGGTGGTAGAACCACGCCGTGTTCATCCGGGGCACCGCCCACCAGCCGACGACGAGCGCGGCGGCGAAGACCGGAACCGACAGGATCCGCACCTCGCGCCGGCGCACCAGCTGGAAGTGCTCGGGCTTCATGACCAGACCCAGTACGAAGAACGGCAGGAACTGCAGGACGCGCTGGAGGTCCAGGTCGTCGCCGATGTCGGGTGACACCGAGGCCAGCACCGCGATCGTCAGCGCGAGCGGCAGCGGCCAGCGGACCACCTTCCACAGGGGAGTGGTCAGCCGCCAGACGAAGAGCGCGACCAGGAACCAGGTGAGGTACCAGGGGTCGAGCAGGGTGATCGACTGGCTGGGGTCCGGAGCGGCGTAGCGCTGGAAGAGGGAGTACGCCGTCTCGAAGAGGACGTACGGCACGAGCACGCCCGTCACCAGGCGCTTCAGCCGGTCCGGCCGCATGTCGAAACTGCGGGAGAAGTAGCCGGAGATGATGATGAAGGCCGGCATGTGGAAGCTGTACACGACCGTGTACACGGCTTCGACGATGCGGCTCTGGCCCTTCAGCGGCTCCCATGCGTGGCCCATGGCCACGAGCACGATCGCCAGGTACTTCGCGTTGTCGAAGAACGCGTCGCGTTGCTTGGCGGGCTTGGTGCCCGCCGGGGCGGCGTCAGCGGCCGCTCTCGGGGTCTGCGGGGAGCGCGGGCTCGGCACTCCGTCCGCCGGCTCCTGTGCCGGGGGGAGTGGCGCTCTGTGGTGGCCGTTCGGTCGGAGCGAGTTCGTCACAGGCCCTCCCACCAAGCACTCGTGGAGAAGATCCTGGACCTCGCTGCGCATGCGGGGGACGTGGCGGCGTGGAACATCTGAGGCACCCTAGCGTTGTCTGTGCGAGTTAGTAAAACTCTCGACGTCATTCCTGCTTATCGCCTGCGAGTACCCCGTATTTGAAGATGTGTGCCTGCCTCTTCGCAAGTGGTTCCACATACCGATTCGCTTACCGTATGGGTGTGTTCTGTCCTCTTTCATCCTGACTAAATGGTGCATAACGTCTGCGGGCGACTCTGGCGATATGTCCGATTGATTGGTCTTTCAGGTCGGCTTGTGGGGGCCCGGGTGTGCCCGTGGCAACAATTCGAATTACCTGCGAACAGGATGTGTGGACACAGCAACGGTTCCTCTGAATTACATCCGCCGTACTCGTGCGAGGGGAGTCTCGAATTGCCGTACGGGGCCACTCCGTTCACGCACCCCGAGGCGTTGCGCCTGTGCAGGCCGGGCGCGTCCCTGGCCGACGATGCGTCACCGGCCGCATACGCAGGCCGGGTTGGTGGCACGATGGTTTCTGGCGGGGGTGTGCGGGGCTTGCACCTCCGGGCCGGGAGAGCGGACCGACCGTAGGGTGTGATCAGTTGTGGCCATTTCGCTGTCAGTGGTGCTGCTGTTGGCGATCATCCTCGTGGTGCTGATCCGAGGGGGATCGATCAAGGCGGGACCTGCCATAGTCGCGGTGCTCTTCGGCTTCTTCCTCGCGTCCACCGGCATGGCTCCGTCCATCAACCGCTTCCTCAACTCATTGGCGGAGACCATCAACTCGATCAGCTTCTGAGCGGAACCGGACGGATACGCTCGCCCTCGGAACACCGGCGGAAGCCGGGTGACGCGGAAGCGGGGGGCGTACGAGGATGGCGCTGCGTGCATCGGACCCGCCGGAGGTGGGCGGGTACCGCATCGAGGACCGCCTCGGATCGGGCGGCATGGGCGTCGTCTACCTCGCCCGCTCCGCCTCCGGCCGCCGCCTCGCGATCAAGGTCGTGCACGGCCAGTACGCCGACGACGACGAGTTCCGCATCCGCTTCAGCCGCGAGGTGGCCGCGGCCCGGCAGGTGAGCGGAGCCTTCACGGCCCCCGTCGTGGACGCGGACGCCGACGCGCCGCGCCCCTGGATGGCCACGCTCTACATACCGGGCGAGAACCTCGGAACCCGCGTGCGCGACCACGGCCCGCTGCCGCCGGACCGGCTGCGCGAGCTCGCCGCGGGCCTCGCCGAGGCGCTGCGCGACATCCACCGCGCCGGGGTCGTCCACCGCGACCTGAAACCGGCCAACGTCATGCTCGCCGACGACGGGCCCCGCGTCATCGACTTCGGGATCTCGCGCGCGGCCGAGTTCGGCGGCGCCGACGCGCTCACCCAGACCGGGCGCGTGATGGGCACCCCGCCCTTCATGTCCCCGGAGCAGTTCTCGACCCCGCACGACGTCGGCCCGGCCGCCGACATCTTCTCCCTCGGCGCCGTCGTCGCCTACGCCGCCACCGGACGCGGCCCCTTCGACAGCCCCAGCCCCTACGAGACGGCCACCCGTGTCGTCGAGGGCGCCCCCGAACTCGACGGCCTGTCCGCCGGGCTGCGCCCCTTCGTCGAGCTGTGCCTGCAGAAGCACCCCAAGTCCCGGCCGAACCCCGACGAACTCCTCACGCTCCTGCGCGACGGCACCCGTCCGCACCCGAGCCCCGGCCCCGACGGGCCCCCGGAGCAGCCCCCGGGTCCGCCCACCGGGCCCGGCCGCCCCCGGCGCCGCCGTCGCCTCCTCGCCGCCTGCGCGGGGGCCCTGCTGATCGCCGTCGCCGCCTCGGCCGCCGTCGTGCGGTACACCGGCGCCGACCCCGTCCGCAGCGACCTGCCGCCCGGCTGGCGCCCGTGGCACGCCGCCGCGGAGCCGGCCCACCCCGCCGACCGGGCCGGCGGGCCGTTCAGCAGCTGCGGTGCAGCCGGCGGGTCCCTGGTCTGCGCGGGGGACGACGTCAAGGCGGCCCGCTTCTCCCTCGCCACGGGCCGGCACCCGTGGACCCGGCCCGTCGACTCCACCCCCGACGACTTCGGCAGCGACGAGGGCTCCGTCCTGGGTACCCGCGCCGGCCACGTCTACGTCTACGCCAACGACGAGACGGAGTCCCCCAGGGGCCGGGAGACCGGCACGAGCCACGCCCACTACTCGGTCCAGTCGGTGGACGCCGCCACCGGGCGGGTGATCTGGCGGACGCGCACCGCCGACGGCGACAGCGCCCTGGCCCCCGACCTCCAGGACGGCGGCGCCGCGGCGGTCCCCGCGGGCGTCGTCACCGTCTTCGGCGACGACGCCCGCGCGTACGCCCTCCTCGACGCGGACGACGGCCGGATCCGCTGGACGCGGCCCATGCCCGAGGACACGACCTGTGTCGTCGTGGCCGCCGCGCACCGCCCCTACCTGGTGTGCCGGCCCGACGACGGGCAGACCACCAGCGTGTCCGCCCTCGACACCGCCACCGGCAGGCCCCGCTGGACGGCCGTCGCCAAAGGCTCCCTCCACCTCCTCGGCCAGGACCAGGGCCGCCTGATCCTCGCCGAGACGGATCCGGAGACCGCCCACCGCGCGCTCACCACCGTGGACGCCGCCACCCACCGGCTGCTCAGGGTCCCGCTCGCGCGCCCGCAGCCCGCCGGAGCGGCCGTCCACCTCGCACGCGGCACCCTCTACTTCACCCTCGGCAACGGCAGTGTCCGCGCGGTCTCCCCACGCACCGGCCGCCAGGCCTGGGAGAGCAACTCGTCGGTGGAGTTCCCGGGCCCGCCGCTCGCCTCCGCCACCCATGTCTACGTCGCCTCGCCGAACGGCCGCCTGGCCGCCCTGGACCGCCGCACCGGCCGCGTCGACGCCACCCGCCCCGGCCGCAACGACGCCGGCCCCACCGGCATGGCCGACTCCGGCGCCCCGCTCCTCCTGGTCGGCGACGCCCTGTACGTCCCGTACGGAACGCGCTGCGTGTACTCCGTCGACGTACGCCGCCTCTGAAGGCCGGCCTCGAACGCCTGAGCCGAACCCCGAACCCCGGACGCCGTGGCCGAACGCCGTCGCCGGCGGTCGCGCCAGGCTCGCCCACGGTCGTGGTCGGTCGGGTGCACGCGGATCGGGACTCTTCGCCCACCTGGCCTCGCTCGTGCTCGGCTTCGGGGCCGTCCTGGTGGCCGACTACTACGCGCTCCTGTATCTGACGGGCCGGTGCACCCTGCGCGATGCCCTGAACTGCACGGCCCACCTCCACGTCCCCATCTGGACCGGCCTCGCCGGTCTCGTGGCCAGCGGCGCGATGCTCCATCCGAACCTCGCCTCCACCCTGACGCGCGTCAAGCTGGGGCTGGTGCTCGCCCTCACCCTCAACGGCCTCCAGGCCGGGCTCCTGAACAGACGGATGGCGCAACAGGGCGGTGCGGCGCTCACGCCGCGTCTCCTGGCCTGGGGAGCCGCGACGGCTCTGGTGTCCCAGGTCTGCTGGTGGGGCGCCGTGGTCATCGGATTCCGCAACAGCCGGCACTGAAGCCGGTGGCGCCGTCGACTCCTCCTGGGCTCCGCCCGCTCACGGGGCACGGCGGAACGGACGGAGTCCCGGGAAACAGCAAGGGCCAGGCGGAGGAGTGGTCCTCTGCCCGGCCCTGAGCCATGTGGAGCGGGCGACGGGAATCGAACCCGCGTAGCTAGTTTGGAAGACTAGGGCTCTACCATTGAGCTACGCCCGCACAAGCGGCGCCGCAGGTCAGTGACCGCGGCACAGGAGGCATCGTAGCGGGTCGAACCCCTCCGCCGCACACCCCGTTTCCGCGTCGCCCGCACACCCGGGAAATGCGGCAGCCGCACTGCCTGCGGGCATGTACCCTACGTGTCGCACCGACGGGGTGTGGCGCAGCTTGGTAGCGCGTCCGCTTTGGGAGCGGAAGGCCGTGGGTTCAAATCCCGCCACCCCGACCACGAGCCGGAACCCAGCGGGGCTCCGACCCTCCGAAGATCACCTTTTGGGGCGTGTACCGCCTGCGGTTACTATGCAAGCTGCGCGCCCGTGTGTCTGCACTCTCACGTCTCTCAAGGGCCGCGAATCCGCTGAAGGCCCTGCCGGATCCGGCAGGAGCACGCAGCAGAACCCCCAAGAAGTCAGCCACAAGGAGACCGAACCGTGAAGAGCGCCGTGGAGAACCTGAACCCGACCCGGGTTCGGCTCACTGTCGAGGTGCCCTTCGAGGAGCTCAAGGACAGCCTCGACGCGGCGTACAAGAAGATCAACCAGCAGGTCACGGTGAAGGGCTTCCGGAAGGGCAAGATCCCGGCGCGCGTCATCGACCAGCGGTTCGGTCGGGGCGCCGTGCTCGAGGAGGCCGTCAACGACGCGCTCCCGAAGTTCTACACCGAAGCGGTCAACGAGGCTGAGCTGAACGTCCTCGGCCAGCCCGAGGTCGACATCACGGAGCTGAAGGACGGCGAGACGCTGAACTTCACCGCCGAGGTCGACATCCGCCCCGTCATCGAGATCCCGGACTACTCCGGCATCGAGGTCGAGGTCGACGCCGTCGAGGTCACCGACGAGGACATCGACAAGGCCGTCTCCGACCTGCGCGAGCGCTTCGCGTCGACCTCCCCGGTCGAGCGCGCCGCCGAGGACGGCGACGTCGTCACCATCGACCTGGAGGCCAAGGTCGACGGCGAGGTGCTGGAGGACGGCATCGCCAGCGGTGTCTCGTACACCATCGGCTCCGGCGAGCTGCTCGACGGCATCGACGACGCCGTGAAGGGCCTGGAGGCCGGTGGCGAGGCCACCTTCGCCTCGGAGCTCAAGGGCGGCTCCGCCGCCGGCAAGGAGGCCGAGGTCACCGTCAAGGTCACCCAGGTCGCCGCGCGTGAACTCCCCGAGCTCGACGACGACTTCGCGCAGCTCGCCTCGGAGTTCGACACCCTCGACGAGCTCAAGGCGGACAGCCGCAAGCGCCTCGAGAACATGAAGCAGTACGACCAGGCCACGCAGGCCCAGGAGCGCGTCCTGGAGAAGCTGCTCGAGCTGGTCGAGGTGCCCGTCCCCGAGAAGCTGCTCGAGGACGAGATCAACACCCGCAAGCACAACCTGGAGCACCACCAGCTCGGCCAGATGGGCCTCGACCTCGCGAAGTACCTGGAGATCCAGGGCAAGACCGAGGAAGAGTTCGACGCCGAGACCAAGGAAGCGGCGATCAAGGGCATCAAGACGCAGTTCGTCCTTGACGAGCTCGTCAACAAGGAGAAGCTGAACGTCAACCAGGAGGAGCTCACCGAGCACCTCATGCGGCGCGCGGCCTCCTCCGGCATGTCCCCCGACCAGTTCGCCCAGGCCGTCGTCGAGGGTGGCCAGGTGCCGATGCTCGTCGGCGAGGTCGCCCGCGGCAAGGCCCTCGCGGTCGTCGTCGAGGCCGCCACGGTCAAGGACACCAACGGCGAGATCGTCGACCTGGACGACGAGGAGGACGAGACGGCCGAGACCGTCGAGGCCGCCGACGCCGAGGCCGAGGACAAGCCCGAGGCCTGATCGCCTCAGCGGTAGACATTGACGGGCCCCCGGGGACTTCCCAGTCCCCGGGGGCCCGTCGCCGTCCCCGGCGGCGCCCGGGGCCCCTCGTCGCCCTCGCCCAGGGACGCCCGGGGACCTGTCCGCCAGGGTCCCCGTCGGCTCGCTCAGGGGCGCGGGGGACTGCGCGAGCGACCCCCACCTCGCCGCAGCCGCGTCCCGGCCCTCGGGGACCCCCACCGGGTGCGGCCTTTCGGGGGTACACGCGGCCGACCCGAGCGGGCGGACAAGGGGCCCGGGGCCCTGGTGAAGCCGGCGCAGCGCATGCGCTCACAGCGAACAGTTCCCTCTGCGGGATTCCCCGGAGGGAGCCGCGCGTTAGGGTCCATGAATACGAGGGCAGGGGAGTCCCCGGACGCCGCCGGGAGGCGGTGCGGAACCCGGGGTCCCAGGCCCCTGCAGAAGACGTGAGACGGCCCGGCGCCGTCGTAAGACGAGCAGGTGGATACGTGACGAATCTGATGCCCTCCGCCGCCGGTGAGCCCAACTTCGGTGGTGGCCTCGGCGACCAGGTCTACAACCGGCTGCTCAACGAGCGGATCATCTTCCTCGGCCAGCCGGTGGACGACGACATCGCCAACAAGATCACCGCGCAGCTGCTGCTCCTTGCCTCCGACCCGGACAAGGACATCTACCTCTACATCAACAGCCCCGGCGGATCGATCACGGCCGGCATGGCGATCTACGACACCATGCAGTACATCAAGAACGACGTGGTGACGATCGCCATGGGCATGGCGGCCTCGATGGGCCAGTTCCTGCTCAGTGCCGGTACCCCCGGCAAGCGCTTCGCCCTGCCGAACGCCGAGATCCTGATCCACCAGCCCTCCGCCGGCCTCGCCGGCTCCGCGTCGGACATCAAGATCCACGCCGAGCGGCTGCTGCACACCAAGAAGCGGATGGCGGAGCTGACCTCCTTCCACACCGGGCAGACGGTCGAGCAGATCACTCGTGACTCGGACCGCGACCGCTGGTTCGACCCGATCGAGGCCAAGGAGTACGGCCTCATCGACGACATCATGCCCACCGCTGCCGGTATGCCGGGCGGCGGCGGCACCGGGGCGGCGTAACCGGCGTACGCGGCGCACTGTGGCGTGAGCCGGAGTGCATCGACGTACACGCGCCCCTCAAGGCCCCCAGCCGACCGCCTCAGCCCTTTTCAGGCTCTTCAGGAGACACAGTGAACGACTTCCCCGGCAGCGGCCTCTACGCCCGCACGCAGGCCGAGTACACCGGCCCTCGCGCGGAGTCCCGCTACGTCATCCCGCGCTTCGTCGAGCGCACCTCGCAGGGCGTGCGTGAGTACGACCCGTATGCGAAGCTCTTCGAGGAGCGCGTGATCTTCCTCGGCGTGCAGATCGACGACGCCTCCGCCAACGACGTCATGGCACAGCTGCTGTGCCTGGAGTCGATGGACCCCGACCGTGACATCTCGGTCTACATCAACAGCCCCGGCGGCTCCTTCACGGCGCTCACGGCCATCTACGACACGATGCAGTTCGTGAAGCCGGACATCCAGACGGTCTGCATGGGCCAGGCCGCCTCGGCCGCCGCGATCCTGCTGGCCGCCGGTACGCCGGGCAAGCGCATGGCGCTGCCGAACGCCCGTGTGCTGATCCACCAGCCCTACAGCGAGACCGGCCGCGGCCAGGTCTCGGACCTCGAGATCGCGGCGAACGAGATCCTCCGGATGCGTGCGCAGCTGGAAGAGATGCTGGCCAAGCACTCGACCACGCCGATCGAGAAGATCCGCGAGGACATCGAGCGCGACAAGATCCTCACGGCCGAGGACGCCCTGTCGTACGGCCTGATCGACCAGATCATCTCCACCCGGAAGATGAACAACGCCGACGTCCGCTGACGCGGACTCTGTATCGTCTGCCGCCCCTTGGCGTGGTTCACGACAAAGTGAACCACGCCAAGGGGGGCCCGAACGGGGGGCTCGGCAAGGTACCGTCGGACATAAGGCAGCACCAGGAGCCGCTGGACCTAGGCGTCTCCCAGGCGAAGGGGAAGCACACCGTGGCACGCATCGGTGACGGCGGCGATCTGCTCAAGTGCTCGTTCTGTGGCAAGAGCCAGAAGCAGGTCAAGAAGCTCATCGCAGGCCCCGGTGTGTACATCTGCGACGAGTGCATCGATCTCTGCAACGAGATCATCGAAGAGGAGCTCGCCGAGACGAGCGAGGTGCGGTGGGAGGAACTCCCCAAGCCCCGCGAGATCTACGAGTTCCTGGAGGGGTACGTGGTCGGCCAGGAGTCGGCCAAGAAGGCCCTCTCGGTCGCGGTGTACAACCACTACAAGCGGGTCCAGGCCGGCGAGAACAGCACCGGCCAGAACCGTGACGACGCCATCGAGTTGGCGAAGTCGAACATCCTGCTGCTCGGCCCCACGGGCTCGGGCAAGACGCTCCTGGCGCAGACTCTGGCCCGGATGCTGAACGTGCCGTTCGCCATCGCCGACGCGACCGCGCTGACCGAGGCGGGGTATGTCGGCGAGGACGTCGAGAACATCCTGCTGAAGCTCATCCAGGCGGCGGACTACGACGTCAAGAAGGCCGAGACCGGCATCATCTACATCGACGAGATCGACAAGGTCGCCCGTAAGAGCGAGAACCCGTCGATCACGCGTGACGTGTCCGGTGAGGGCGTCCAGCAGGCACTGCTGAAGATCCTGGAGGGCACCACCGCCTCCGTACCGCCCCAGGGCGGCCGCAAGCACCCGCACCAGGAGTTCATCCAGATCGACACGACGAACGTGCTGTTCATCGTGGGCGGTGCCTTCGCGGGCCTGGAGAAGCTCATCGAGGCGCGGGCGGGCGCGAAGGGCATCGGCTTCGGTGCGACCATCCGCTCCAAGCGGGAGCTGGAGTCCAAGGACCAGTTCGAGGACGTCATGCCCGAGGACCTGGTCAAGTTCGGCATGATCCCCGAGTTCATCGGGCGTCTGCCCGTCATCACCTCGGTCCACAACCTGGACCGCGAGGCCCTGCTCCAGATCCTCGTCGAGCCGCGCAACGCTCTGGTGAAGCAGTACCAGCGCCTCTTCGAACTCGACGGCGTGGAGCTGGACTTCGAGCGTGAGGCCCTGGAGGCCATCGCCGACCAGGCCATCCTCCGCCAGACCGGTGCGCGTGGTCTGCGCGCCATCATGGAGGAAGTCCTGATGTCCGTGATGTACGAGGTCCCCTCCCGCAAGGACGTCGCCCGGGTCGTCATCACGGCGGACGTCGTCCACTCGAACGTGAACCCCACCCTGATCCCCCGCGACGCCCGCCGCGGCGGCTCGGGGGAGCAGAAGACGGCGTAACGCCGGCCAGGCATACGCAGAAGGGCGCCCGGTGCATCTCACCGGGCGCCCTTCTGCGTGCGAACAGCCGGTGCGCGTCGGCCGGCCAACTGCCCTGAGCGCAGACGGAGGTGGGGCCCGGCCGTCCGGCCGGGCCCCACCTCCGTCGTCAGGTCCGCGCGTCAGATCTTGACGCGGACGTCCTTGCGGAGCTTGGCGGCGATGTCGGCCGCGGCCTCCGGAGTGCTGCCCTTGCCGGCCATCATGCTGGCGATGTCGATCGGCATGACGAACCCGAGGGTGCTGTGGTCGCCCCAGATGCAGACCGGCATCGTGAACTCGCTGGGGCCGCCCGAGGAGGACTTGTCGTTCTTGACCTTGACCTCCTGGCACTTGAGGACGGCACCGTCGAGGCCGCTCGGCTCGTAGGCCTTGGGGCTGCCGACGAGTTCGCCGTCCTCGGTGCCCTCCTTCTCCTGGTTCTTCTTCATGTCGGCGAACATGTTGTCGACGGCCTTCTCGGGGTCGTCGATGGTGCCGTAGACACCGCCGAACGAGATCTGCTTCATGGCGAGCGGGTTGCTCTCGTCACCCGACTGGTACGCCGCGCTCACGTCCTTGGGGTCCTGCACACCCCAGCCCTCGGCGTCCTTCAGGTCCGACTTGGTCATGCCGCCGGTGTCGTCGGACTTGTCGCTCTTCTTGTACTCGCCGTTGATCACCGTCGCCGGCGTCGTCAGCTTGTGCGGGCCGTCGTCCGCGACGTCCGAGCCGCCGCCTCCGCCGCCGATCACGAAGTACGCGCCCACCGCGATCGCCGCGACGACCGCGACCGCGCCGATGATGAGGCCGGTCTTCTTCTTGCCGCCTTCCGGGGCCGGCGGCTGCGGCACGGCGCCGTAGGGCTGCTGGCCGTACGGCTGCTGGCCGTAGGGAGGGGTCTGCGGCGGGACGCCCTGGGGGGCCTGCTGCGGGTAGCCGTAGCCGGGCTGCTGCTGCGCGGGCGGTGTCTGCTGGGGGTAGCCATAGCCGGGCTGGGGGGCCTGCGGCGGCTGCTGGCCGTACGGGCCCGGCTGACCGTGCGGTCCGGGCTGCTGGGGCTGCCCGCCGTACGGGCCCGGCTGGTTGTAGCTCATTACTGGGTTCCCCTCCAGATGCTTATGTGTTCCGAACATCCTGACGCACAGGTCAGGCGCCCCACCCCCCGGGGGCCGCACCGTTACGAAAGAATCGTGTTTCGGGACAGGGGCGTGACGCCCCTAAACTGACCCCGTGACCGACAACGCTCAGCAGCAGCCGCCAGCATCCACTCCCGAACTGCCGACCCAGTACGCGCCGGCCGAGGTAGAGGGGAAGCTGTACGAGCGCTGGGTGGACAAGGGGTACTTCGCCGCCGACGCGAAGAGCGAGAAGCCGGCGTACACCATCGTCATCCCCCCGCCGAACGTCACCGGTTCCCTGCACCTGGGCCACGCCTTCCAGCACACGCTGATGGACGCCCTCACCCGCCGCAAGCGCATGCAGGGGTACGAGGCCCTGTGGCTGCCCGGCATGGACCACGCCGGCATCGCCACCCAGAACAAGGTCGAGCAGCAGCTCGCCGAGGAGGGCAAGTCCCGGCAGGACCTCGGGCGCGAGGAGTTCGTCGAGCGCGTCTGGCAGTGGAAGGAAGAGTACGGCGGCAAGATCCTCGGCCAGATGCGGCGCCTCGGGGACGGCGTCGACTGGGACCGCGAGCGGTTCACCATGGACGAGGGCCTGTCGAAGGCCGTCCAGACCATCTTCAAGAAGCTGTACGACGACGAGCTGATCTACCGCGCCGAGCGCATCATCAACTGGTGCCCGCGCTGTCTGACGGCGATCTCGGACATCGAGGTCGAGTACCAGGAGGACGACGGCGAGCTCGTCTCCATCAAGTACGGGGAGGGCGACGAGACCCTCGTGGTCGCCACCACCCGTGCCGAGACGATGCTCGGCGACACCGCCGTCGCCGTCCACCCCGACGACGAGCGGTACAAGCACCTGGTGGGCAAGCGGATCAAGCTGCCGCTCACCGACCGGACCATCCCCGTCGTCGCCGACACCCACGTCGACCCCGAGTTCGGCACCGGTGCCGTCAAGGTCACGCCCGCCCACGACCCGAACGACTTCGCGATCGGCCAGCGCCACGGCCTGGAGTCGATCACGGTCATGGACGAGCGGGCCGTCATCACCGTGCACGGGCCCTTCCAGGGCCTGGACCGCTTCGAGGCACGCAGCACCATCGTCGCGGCGCTGCGCTCGCAGGGCCGGATCGTCGCCGAGAAGCGCCCCTACGTCCACTCCGTGGGCCACTGCTCGCGCTGCCGGACGACCGTCGAGCCGCGCCTGTCCATGCAGTGGTGGGTCAAGGTCGGCCCGCTGGCGCAGGCCGCCGGTGACGCGGTCCGTGACGGCCGGGTCGCCATCCACCCCGCCGACATGTCGAAGCGCTACTTCGACTGGGTCGACAACATGCACGACTGGTGCATCTCGCGCCAGCTGTGGTGGGGCCACCGCATCCCCGTCTGGTACGGGCCGGACGGCGAGGTCGTCTGCGTCGGTCCCGACGAGGAGGCGCCGACCGGTGAGGGCTGGCGTCAGGACACGGACGTCCTCGACACCTGGTTCTCCTCGGGCCTGTGGCCGTTCTCCACGCTCGGCTGGCCGGAGAAGACCCCCGACCTGCAGAAGTTCTATTCGACCGACGTCCTGCTCACCGGCCACGACATCATCTTCTTCTGGGTCGCCCGGATGATGATGTTCGGTCTGTACGCGATGGACGGCGAGGTCCCGTTCAAGACCATCGCCCTCACCGGCCTGGTCCGCGACGAGCGCGGCAAGAAGATGTCGAAGTCCTTCGGCAACGTCGTCGACCCGCTCGACTGGATGGACAAGTACGGCTCCGACGCCGTCCGCTTCACCCTGGCCCGCGGTGCCAACCCCGGTACGGACGTGCCGATCGGCGAGGACTGGGTCCAGGCGTCCCGGAACTTCGCCAACAAGATCTGGAACGCCACCCGCTTCGCGCTGATGAACGGCGCGACGGTCGAGGGCCCGCTCCCCGAGCCGGAGAAGCTGTCGGCGACCGACCGCTGGATCCTGTCCCGGCTCAACAAGACCGTGGCCGCGGTCGACGCGTTCTACGAGGACTTCCAGTTCGCGAAGCTCTCCGACGCGCTCTACCACTTCGCCTGGGACGAGGTCTTCGACTGGTACGTCGAGCTGTCCAAGACGACGTTCATGGGCGGCGGCGAGGCCGCGAAGGTCTCCGGCCGGGTCCTCGGCGAGGTCCTGGACGTGACGCTGCGCCTGCTCCACCCGGTCGTCCCGTTCGTGACGGAGACCCTCTGGACCACCCTCACCGGTGGCGAGTCGGTCGTCGTCGCCGACTGGCCGAAGGACAGCGGCTTCCGTGACGACGCCGCGGAGCGGGAGATCGAGTCGCTCCAGCAGGTCATCACCGAGGTCCGCCGGTTCCGCGCCGACCAGGGCCTCCAGCCCGGCCAGCGCGTCCCGGCCCGGCTGACGCTCGACGGCACGGCGTTCGCCCCGCACGAGGCGGCCATCCGCCAGTTGTTGCGTCTGCAGCCGGAGGGCGACGGCTTCTCGGCCACGGCGACCCTGCCGGTCGCGGGCGCCGAGGTCGCCCTCGACCTGTCGGGCACCATCGACGTGGCCGCGGAGCGCAAGCGCCTCGCGAAGGACCTCGCGGCCGCCGAGAAGGAGAAGGCCCAGGCGAACGCCAAGCTCGGCAACGAGGCCTTCCTCGCCAAGGCACCGGACAACGTCGTGGAGAAGATCCGCACGCGGCTCGCCAAGGCGGACGAGGACATCGCCCGTATCCAGGCACAGCTGGACCGCCTGCCCGAGGCGTAGGCACCGGTGCGTGACACCCCGGGGAGCCCCGCTCCCCGGGGTGTTCCGCTGTCCGGCCCGTCCAGCACCCGGGGTGCCCTTCACGCGTGCGGCGCCCGGCGACGGGGATGTCCTCCCGCCCGTCCGGCGCCCGGCGAGCGCGGCGCCCGCCGGCCTGTCCGACGCCCGGCGCCGAGGCCGTACGCGCCTGTGCGGGGCCTCAAAAGCCTCACGTGCACGGACCCGGGACGGGTCGGGCGGACGGGGCGAAAACCCCACACGAACACAACCCCGCGGCGCTCCGTAGACTGGCCTCGTGAGTGACCTGCCCCCGCACGACAGCAGCGAGCCGGACGAGCCGGAGCCCCGCGATCCGCTGGGTCTCTTCGACGAGATCGTCGCGGCCGAGACCGACCGAGACCCCGACCTGGCGGTGATCGAGGCCGGCAGCCGCACCCTGCGCACCCAGGGCGGTGGCGCCCCGACGGCCGACGTCCCCGCGCGCCCGGCCGACCCCGAGGTCGACAAGGCGCTGCGCGAGGTCGAGGCGGAGCTCGCGACCCGCTGGGGCGAGACCAAGCTGGAGCCGTCCGTCGCCCGGATCGCCGCCCTGATGGACGTGCTCGGGGAGCCGCAGCGCGCCTACCCCTCCATCCACATCACCGGGACGAACGGCAAGACGTCCACGGCCCGCATGATCGAGGCCCTCCTCGGCGCCTTCGACCTGCGCACCGGGCGGTACACCAGCCCGCACGTGCAGTCCGTCACCGAGCGGATCAGCCTGGACGGGGCGCCGATCTCCGCCGAGCGGTTCATCGAGACGTACGAGGACATCAAGCCGTACGTGGAGATGGTCGACTCGCAGCAGGAGTACCGGCTGTCCTTCTTCGAGGTGCTGACCGGCATGGCGTACGCGGCCTTCGCGGACGCGCCGGTCGACGTGGCCGTCGTCGAGGTCGGCATGGGCGGCAGCTGGGACGCCACCAACGTGATCGACGGTGACGTCGCCGTGGTGACGCCCATCGACCTCGACCACACCGACCGGCTCGGCGGGACGCCCGGCGAGATCGCCGTGGAGAAGGCCGGCATCGTCAAGCAGGGCGCCACCGTCATCCTGGCGCAGCAGCCGGTCGACGCGGCCCAGGTGCTGCTGAAGAAGGCCGTGGAGGTCGACGCCACCGTCGCCCGCGAGGGCCTGGAGTTCGGCGTCGTCGCACGGCAGGTCGCCGTCGGCGGACAGCTGGTGACGCTGCGCGGGCTCGGCGGGGAGTACGAGGACGTCTTCCTGCCGCTGCACGGGGCGTACCAGGCGCACAACGCGGCCGTGGCGCTCGCCGCGGTCGAGGCGTTCTTCGGCGTCGGCGCCGCCCGCGCCGAGCGGCTCGACATCGACACCGTCCGCAAGGCCTTCGCCTCGGTCTCCTCGCCGGGCCGCCTGGAGATCGTGCGCCGCTCGCCGACCGTCGTCCTGGACGCCGCGCACAATCCGGCCGGAGCCCGGGCGACCGCCGAGGCCGTCAGCGAGGTCTTCGACTTCAGCCGGCTGATCGGTGTCGTCGGCGCGAGCGGCGACAAGAACGTACGCGGGCTGCTGGAGGCCTTCGAGCCGATCTTCGCCGAGGTCGTCGTGACGCAGAACTCCAGCCATCGCGCGATGGACGTGGACGAGCTGGCCGGGGTCGCCGTCGAGATCTTCGGCGACGAGCGGGTGCAGGTCGAGCCGCGGCTCGACGACGCCCTGGAGGCCGCGATCACGCTCGCCGAGGAGGAGGGCGAGTACGCGGGCGGAGGCGTCCTCGTCACCGGTTCGGTCATCACGGTCGGCGAGGCCCGGCTGCTGCTGGGGAGGGGCTGACCCACATGCGTACGCTCTGTGCTTCGACGCTGATCGGCGAGTTCTTCGTGATCGGTTTCGCCGGGCTCGTCGCCATGAAGGACCCGGATCTGTCGACGTCCACGGTGTGGACCGTCAGCGGGATCGTCATGGCGTTGAGCGTGCTGCTCTGCGGCATGATCACCCGGCCCGGGGGTGTCCAGCTCGGCTGGGCGCTGCAGATCGCGCTGATCGCCGCCGGGTTCGTGGTGCCGTCCATGTTCTTCCTCGGCGCGATCTTCGCCGCCCTGTGGTGGGCGTCCGTCCACTACGGTCGCAAGATCGACGAGGCGAAGGCGAGGTTCGCCGCCCAGGCGGAGGCCGGCGGCAACGCGGCGTAGCCGCCCGCGACTTGTCCCTCCCGCGCGCCGCGTGGGAGGGCCCGTCCCGGGAGGCCGGGCGCGTCCGAAGCCCGTCACGGCTGACTCTGCGTAACAGGCACCCGGACACGCCCTGTAGCCTCGGTCATCCGCACACTTGTGACCTGAAGGAGCCACCCCGTGAGCCAGCGCACCCTCGTCCTGCTCAAGCCCGATGCCGTCCGTCGGGGACTGACCGGCGAGATCATCAGCCGTATCGAGCGCAAGGCGGGCTGGCAGATCACCGCGCTGGAGCTGCGGACGCTGGACCAGGACACGCTGGAGCAGCACTACGGCGAACACAAGGGCAAGCCCTTCTACGAGCCGCTCGTGGCGTTCATGTCCTCGGGCCCCGTCGTGGCGCTGGTCGTCGAGGGCGAGCGCGTCATCGAGGGTGTGCGGGCGCTGGCCGGCCCGACCGACCCGATCGCCGCGGCCCCGGGCTCCATCCGTGGTGACTTCGGTGTCATCGTCCGCGAGAACCTGATCCACGCGTCGGACTCCGAGGAGTCGGCCGAGCGTGAGCTGAAGATCTTCTTCCCGGGTCGGGTCTGAGGGTCGCGGACGTCAAGTTTTCGAATTATTTTCTGAGGGGCCGTCACGTCACTCGGATGCCTGACCTGGGACGGCCGATGATTTTCGGCCGTCCCGTGGCATATGCGTGGCGATCGGGGGAACGCATGCCTCCGATGGCCCGTCTCCAGAAGCGAGGCGGTTCATCATCTGCTGACAATGGCGAAGACCCTCGCGCAGTGTTCGGGCAGGCGCGTCTACGATGGAAGCCTTCACGTCGCTGCACCCACCTCGCCGTCCTAAAAAGCCGTCAAAGCTCCACTTGGGAAGGCCAGACGAATCCTGATGGGGAACTCAATGTCGTTCATCGGCCGTGACATGGCTGTCGACCTCGGGACCGCCAACACGCTGGTGTACGTCAGGGGTCGCGGGATCGTACTCAACGAACCGTCCGTCGTCGCGATCAACACCAACACCGGTGGGATCCTGGCGGTCGGCGCGGAAGCGAAGAAGATGATCGGCCGGACGCCGGGCAACATCGTGGCCGTGCGCCCGCTGAAGGACGGTGTGATCGCCGACTTCGAGATCACCGAGCGCATGCTCCGCTACTTCATCCTGAAGATCCACAAGCGGCGCTACCTCGCCCGTCCCCGTGTCGTCGTCTGTGTCCCCTCCGGCATCACCGGCGTCGAGCGCCGTGCCGTCATCGAGGCGTCGTCCCAGGCCGGCGCCCGCCAGGTGCACATCATCGAGGAGCCCATGGCCGCGGCCATCGGATCCGGCCTGCCGGTCCACGAGGCCACGGGCAACATGGTGGTGGACATCGGCGGCGGCACCACGGAGGTCGCGGTCATCTCGCTCGGCGGCATCGTCACCGCCCAGTCCATCCGCGTCGCGGGCGACGAGCTGGACAATGCGATCATCCAGCACATCAAGAAGGAGTACAGCCTCCTCCTCGGTGAGCGCACCGCCGAACAGATCAAGATCACGATCGGTTCGGCGTACGACCTGGACGCCGACGAGCACACCGAGATCCGTGGCCGGGACCTGGTCTCCGGACTGCCCAAGACCGTCGTCATCTCCGCGGCCGAGGTCCGCAAGGCGATCGAGGAGCCGGTCAACGCGATCGTCGACGCCGTGAAGACGACGCTCGACAAGTGCCCGCCCGAGCTCTCCGGCGATGTGATGGACCGCGGAATCGTTCTGACCGGCGGCGGCGCGCTGCTGCGCGGTCTCGACGAGAGGCTGCGGCGCGAGACCGGCATGCCGATCCACATCGCCGAGGACCCGCTGGACAGCGTGGCGCTCGGTTCCGGCAAGTGTGTCGAGGAGTTCGAGGCGCTCCAGCAGGTCCTGGACGCCCAGCCCCGCAGATGACGTAACACTTCGATTCCGCCGTACGAGATCATCCCTTCTCGTGCGGCGGATCGTTGATATGGAGGCATAAACTCCTCCGACATGGAGTCACATCCTCCCCATAACAGCCTGATCGCCCCGTGAGCATCTTCTTGCTCGGGGTTCGCCCCTGTTGAACCATTCCAACGAGGAAGGCACGGCCGCCGCACGTGAGGGACACACGAGAGAGCCGGCTGCTCCTGGTGCTGCTGATCGCCATCGCGTTCGCACTGATCACGGTGGACATCCGCGGCGGGCAGGACTCGCCGGTGGACGGTGCCCGACAGGCCGCCGCCACCGTCTTCGGCCCGATCGAGAACGGGGTGTCGTCCGCGGTCGACCCCGTCGGCAACGCGATCTCGGCGGTCCGTGACTCCGGCGACCGGCACGACCGCATCGCGCAACTGGAGCGTGACAACGCGGCGTTGAAGGCGAAGCTCGGAAGCGACGACCGCAACCGCAGCCGCCTCAAGCAGCTCGACAAGATGATCAAGGTGGCCGGTGAGGGCCAGTACGGCATCAAGGGAGCCGAGGTCATCGCCATAGGGGCCGCCCAGGGCTTCTCCTGGACCGTCACCATCGACGCCGGCGCCAACGACGGCGTCAAGCGCGACATGACCGTCCTGAACGGCGACGGCCTGGTCGGCCGCGTCACCACGGTGGGCCCCGACACCGCGACCGTCCTCCTCGCCAACGACCCCGACTTCACCGTCGGTACGCGCATGGAGTCGACCGACGAACTCGGCTTCGCCTCCGGGCAGGGCGACCGCCCGCTGCGCGTCGAACTCCTCAACGGCAAGGCCAAGATCAAAAAGGGTGACCGGCTGATCACCTTCGGCTCGCAGGCCGACAAGCCCTTCGTGCCCGGCGTCCCCGTCGGTGTCGTCTCCCGTGTCGACCCGTCCGGCGGCGGCCTGACCCGCACGATCTACGTCAAGCCGTTCGTCTCGTTCACCAAACTCGACATCGTCGGCGTCGTCGTCACGGCCCCCCGCAAGGACCCGCGCGACGAAGTGCTGCCGCCCAAACCCAAACCGACGCCCACGCCGACGGTGACCGTCACGGTCACCCCCTCGGCGGACGCGACCGACGACGGCCAGCAGCAGTAGCAGGAGGAGCCGAATCCCATGCGTTTCAACCGGATGCTGCTCTCCGCCACCCTGGTGGTCGTCGCCCTGGTGATCCAGGTGAGCGTCCTCGCCCGGCTCCACCTGCCGGGCGCCGTCCCGGACCTGGTGCTGCTGACCGTCCTCGCCCTCGCCATGGTCTACGGCCACGTCGGCGGAGCCCTCATCGGCTTCGGCGCCGGTCTGCTCGCCGACCTGGCACCGCCCGCCGACCACGCCGCCGGACGCTACGCGCTCGTCCTGTGCGTCATCGGCTACCTCGCCGGACTGGTGAAGCCCGAGACCGGCCAGCTCAAGTCCGCGACCGGACCGATGGCCGTGGTCGTCGCCGCCGCGATCGGATCCACGCTGCTGTACGCCGGTGTCGGCGCCCTCGTCGGCGACACCGCCGCCCGCCATGTGGGCCTCAGCAGCCTGCTGCTCTCGGCCGCGCTCTACGACCTGCTGCTCGCGCCGTTCGTCGTCCCCGCGCTGATGGCCCTGGCCCGGCGGGCCGACAACGACCCGCTCGCCGAGGCCGGTTCCGCCAAGGCCGCCGACGTCTCCGCCGGCTGGCTCTCGTCCGGCACCGGCCTGCGCATCGGCGGTCAGCGCGGCGGCCTGCGCGTCAAGGCGGCCAAGGCGCGTGTCGCCCGCGCCGGACGCATCAAGGGGGTCAAGCGGCTGTGAGCGCACCCCAAGCGCCGCACGCGGCACGGGACTTGACGGGCCCTGGCGCCGCCGCGCACAGGTTCGCCGTGTACTCGTATGTCCCGTACACACACTGAGAGGGGGAGGCACCAGTGACCAACATTCCCGAGACCGGCCGGACCCCACGGGTCCAGATCCGGCTCGTCGTCATCCAGATTCTCGTACTCTCCCTCCTCGGCACGCTCGGCGGACGCCTCTGGTACCTCCAGATCCGCAACGGGGACGAGTACGCCAAGGAAGCCTCCGGCAACCACGTCCAGCAGGTCGTGCAGCCCGCCGTGCGCGGCTCGATCCTGGACGCGCGGGGCGTGCCCATCGCCGACAACGAGACCCGGCTCGTGGTCTCCGCCTCCCGCACCGACCTGCTGAAGATGAAGGACGACGGCAAGGCCGTCCTGACCAAGCTCGCCGCGGTCCTGGGCATGAAGCCCAAGGACGTCATGGAGAAGGTCCGCCTCTGCGACGCCAAGACGCCGCAGCCCTGCTGGAACGGCTCGCCCTACCAGCCGATCCCCATCACCGACGAGGCCACCCCCAGGCAGGCCCTGCAGATCCGCGAGCGCTCCGAGGACTTCCCCGGCATCACCGCCGAGCCCGAGGCCGTGCGCCGCTACGCGGCCCCCGGCAAGGCCAACACCGCACAGGTCCTCGGCTACCTCTCGCCCGTCACCGACGACGAGATCACCAAGGCCAAGGACACCGACTCGCCCTACCTGCGCTCCGACCAGGTCGGCCGCAGCGGCCTGGAGCGCGAGTACGACAAGGAATTGCGCGGCAAGGCCGGCGTCACCCGCTACGAGGTCGACAACCTCGGCCGCGTCATCGGCAAGGCCAAGAGCGACGAGGCCGAACCCGGCGCCAACCTGGTCACCAGCATCGACGCCCGGGTGCAGCGCGTCGCCGAGTACGAACTGAACGAGGCGATGAAGATCGCCCGCACCCAGTTCGACAAGATCACCGGCGAGAACTACAAGGCCGACTCCGGCGCGGTCGTGGTGATGGAGGCCAAGACCGGCCGGGTCGTCGCCATGGCGTCCAACCCGTCGTACGACCCGAACGCCTGGGTCGGCGGCATCTCCGGCAAGGACTACGCGCGGCTCACCGGCAAGAAGTCCAACTACCCGCTGCTGAACCGCGCCATACAGGGTCAGTCGGCGCCCGGCTCGACGTTCAAGGTGGTCTCCACGGCCGCCGCGGTCGAGGCCGGATACGACTTCGACGGCCGGTACCCGTGCACCAGCTCGTACTCCGTCGGCGGCCAGACCTTCAAGAACTTCGAGGGCGAGAGCTTCGGTCCCATCTCGCTCGGCCGGGCGCTGGAGGTCTCCTGCGACACCGTCTTCTACGGACTCGCCGACCGCGAGTGGAAGAAGGACGGCGGCATCAACCCCAAGAAGGGCCAGCCGAAGGACTTCTTCTACAAGGCCGCCCACCAGTTCGGCCTCGGCAAGGAGACCGGCCTCGACCTGCCCAACGAGGTCACCGGCCGCATCCCGGACCGGAAGTGGAAGGCCGACTACTGGAAGGCCAACAAGGACGCCTGGTGCAAGACCGGCAAGAAGAACGGCAGCTACGTCGAGAAGATCGCGTACGAGAACTGCCTCGAAGGCAACAAGATGCGCGAGGGTGACTCGATCAACTACTCCATCGGTCAGGGCGACACGCTCGTCACCCCGATCCAGGAGGCCGTGATCTACGGGGCACTCGCCAACGGCGGCACCATGTACAAGCCGACCATCGGCAAGGCCGTCGTCAGCGCCGACGGCAAGACGGTCCAGGAGATCAAGCCCCGGGTCAGCGGCAAGCTGCCTATCACCAAGGCCACGCTCAAGGGCATGGACGCCGCCCTCGAAGGCGTCGTCACCCGCGGTACGGCCGCCTGGAAGTTCGGCGGCTGGCCGCAGGACAAGATCCCGCTGCACGCCAAGACCGGTACCGCCGAGGTCTACGGCAAGCAGACCACGTCCTGGCTCGCCACGTACTCCAAGGACTACACGATCGTCATGACGATCGCCCAGGCCGGTACGGGTTCCGGCGCCTCCGGTGAGGCCGTGCGCAGCATCTACAACGCGCTCTACGGCGTCGGCACCGACGGCTCGATCGACAAGAAGAGGGCCCTGCTGCCCACCCCGCAGAAGAGCCTGCCGAAGATCCAGAGCGACGGCTCGATCGACGCACCGGCGATGTCCAAGGACCCGGCCAAGGATCTTCAGGCCACCGAGAAGGACACGTCCGAGGACGACGACCAGCAGCTGCCCGCCGGCACCGCACCGTCGCCGACCACGAGCAACCGCGACACCCGCAGGCGCACCGCCCGCCCGAAGAAGCGGCGGAGGAACCTGACATGACGACCGGAGCGACCACGCTGCTGAGGATGCCGACATGACCGGAGCGAACAACTTCTCCGTCTCCGGGTACGGACCCGAACGTGCCGGCTGGACCCGCCTGTTCGCCCGCGACTCGCTGGCCCGCCGGCTCGACTGGCCGATACTGCTGTCGGCGATCGCGCTCTCGCTGATCGGTACCGCGCTCGTCTACTCGGCGACCCGCAACCGCACCGAGATCAACCAGGGCGACCCGTACTACTTCCTCGTCCGGCACCTCATGAACACCGGCATCGGGTTCGCCCTGATGGTCGGCACGATCTGGCTCGGCCACCGCACCCTGCGCACGGCCGTGCCGATCCTGTACGGCGTCTCCGTCTTCATGATCCTGCTGGTGCTGACCCCGCTGGGCGCCACCGTCAACGGCGCCCACGCCTGGATCGTCTTCGGCGGCGGCTTCTCCCTCCAGCCCTCCGAGTTCGTGAAGATCACGATCATCCTGGGCATGGCGATGCTCCTCGCCGCCCGTGTCGACGCGGGCGACAAGCCCTACCCCGACCACCGCACGGTCCTTCAGGCCCTCGGCCTCGCCGCCGTACCGATCATGATCGTGCTGCTCATGCCCGACCTCGGCTCGGTCATGGTGATGGTGATCATCATCCTCGGTGTGCTGCTCGCCTCCGGCGCCTCCAACCGCTGGGTCTTCGGCCTGCTCGGCACCGGCGCCCTCGGCGCGATCGCCGTCTGGCAGCTGCACATCCTGGACGAGTACCAGATCAACCGCTTCGCCGCCTTCGCCAACCCGGACCTCGACCCGGCCGGCGTCGGCTACAACACCAACCAGGCCCGCATCGCCATCGGTTCGGGCGGTCTCTTCGGCACCGGGCTCGGCCACGGCTCGCAGACCACCGGCCAGTTCGTCCCCGAGCAGCAGACCGACTTCGTCTTCACGGTGGCGGGGGAGGAGCTGGGCTTCGTCGGCGCCGGGCTGATCCTCGTCCTGCTGGGCGTCATCCTGTGGCGCGCCTGCCGCATCGCCCGCGAGACGACCGAGCTGTACGGCACGATCGTCGCCGCCGGCATCATCGCCTGGTTCGCCTTCCAGGCCTTCGAGAACGTCGGCATGACCCTCGGCATCATGCCCGTCGCCGGCCTTCCCCTGCCGTTCGTCTCGTACGGCGGCTCGTCCATGTTCGCGGTGTGGGTCGCCGTCGGGCTGTTGCAGTCGATCCGGGTGCAGCGGCCCATGTCGGCGTAGCCGGTGCGGGTGGGGGTGCCGGCGCTGGTCCGGGCCGATGCCGGCCCGAGCCGGGCGCCGGTCCGGGGCCGGGGCGAATTCCGGCCCCTTCCCGCACTCCCGCGGGGCCGGGCACTGCCATCCCGGCCCCGACGGCACTAGATTCGGTTCATGGCGGACACGAAGCGCGAAATCGAGCGGAAGTACGAGGGTTCCTCGGCCGGAGGGGATACCGGCCTGCCGGACCTGACCCGCGTACCGGGAGTCGCCGGCGTCATCGACAAGGGTCTGGCCGAGCTCGACGCCACGTACTACGACACGGCCGACCAGCGGCTCGCCGCGGCCTCCCTCACGCTGCGCCGCCGCACCGGCGGTGACGACGCGGGCTGGCACCTCAAACTCCCGGTCTCCGAAGGCGTCCGCGACGAGGTCCGCGCGCCGCTCTCCGACACCGTCCCCCGCACACTGAGCGGCCTCGTCCGCTCCCGGGTGCGCGACGCCGAACTCGTCCCCCTCGTCCGCCTGCTGTCGGCCCGCGACGTCCGCCACCTCGTCGACGCCTCCGGCGCCCTGCTCGCCGAGGTCAGCCTCGACCGCGTCCACGCGGAGCGGCTCAGCGGCGGCAAGGGCACCGCCGACTGGACCGAGATCGAGGTGGAACTCGCGGACGACGGCGACCCCGCCTTCCTCGACAAGGTCGAGAAGAAGCTCCGCAAGGCGGGCATCAGCCGCTCCTCCTCGCCCTCGAAGCTCGCCAGGGCGCTCGGCGAGACGGGCAAGAAGAAGAAGAAGTCCGCCACCGCCGGGCCCGAGGACACCCCCGTCACGGCGGGGGACCACGTCCTCGCCTACCTCCGCGCCCAGCGCGACGCGATCGTCGAACTCGACCCCGCCGTCCGCCGCGACGTCTACGACTCGGTGCACAGCATGCGCGTCGCCACCCGCCGGATGCGCAGCGCCTTCCGCTCGTACGCCAAGGTCCTCGACCGCTCCGTCACCGATCCGATCGGTGACGAATTGAAGTGGCTCGCGGGTGAGCTGGGCGTCGACCGCGACCAGGAGGTGCTCACCGAACGGCTCACCGAGTCCCTCGACGGCCTTCCCCGCACCCTGGTCGCCGGGCCCGTCCGCACCCGGCTGCGCACCTGGGCCCACGCCCGCCGCGGCGGCTCCCGGCGACGCCTGATCGCCGTACTGGACGGCAGCAGGTACATGGACCTGCTGATCGCGCTCGACGCGCTCGTCACCGGCCCGCCGCTGCTCGAGGCGGCGGGCGGCGACCCCTCGAAGGTGATCGCGAAGGCCGTCCGCAAGGACTACGGGAAGGTCGCCGGCCTGGTCGGACAGGCCCTCGACCTGCCCCCGGGCATCGACCGAGACACCGCGATGCACGAGGCCCGCAAGAAGGCCAAGCGCGCCCGGTACGCGGCCGAGGCCGCCACCCCCGCCCTCGGCGGGCCCGCGGCCGACCTGGTCAAGTCGATGAAGTCCCTGCAGACCCTGCTCGGCGACCACCAGGACAGCGTGATGACCCGCGAGGCGCTGCGCGAGCTGTCGGCACAGGCCCACGGGGCGGGAGAGAACGCCTTCACGTACGGCGTGCTGTACGGGCGCGAGGAGCAGCGGGCGGCGGCGGCCGAGGCGGCGCTGCCCGGCCTGTGGCAGGCCGTGGAGGAGCAGACAGCGGTCTGACCGCCCGGCGGGCCTTCGTGCCCGCCCCCGGGCAGCCTGGCTGGGGCTGGGGCTGGGGCTGGGGCTGGGGCTGGGGCTGGGGCTGGGGCAGGGGCCGGGTCCGCGGCCGACGGTCCGGTGCTCCCCTCCGGCCGCGTTAGGCTAGATGGTCACCCCTGTCAGCTCACGAAGGTTCGCGAGATGCCCGCCGAAACCGCCGAGGCCGCTGAGTCTGTGTTTCCGCAGCTCGAAGCTCTGCTCCCGCACGTGCAGAAGCCGATCCAGTACGTCGGCGGAGAGCTCAACTCCACGGTCAAGCCCTGGGACGCCTGTGACGTCCGCTGGGCGCTGATGTACCCCGACGCCTACGAGGTCGGACTGCCCAACCAGGGCGTCATGATCCTCTACGAGGTGCTGAACGAGCGCGAGGGCGTCCTCGCCGAGCGCACCTACAGCGTGTGGCCGGACCTGGAGGCGCTGATGCGGGAGCACGGCGTCCCGCAGTTCACCGTGGACAGCCACCGCCCGGTGAAGGCCTTCGACGTGTTCGGCCTGTCCTTCTCCACGGAGCTGGGCTACACGAACATGCTCACGGCCCTCGACCTCGCGGGCATCCCCCTGGAGTCCAAGGACCGTACGGTCGACGACCCGATCGTCCTCGCCGGCGGCCACGCGGCCTTCAACCCCGAGCCCATCGCCGACTTCATCGACGCGGCGATCATCGGCGACGGCGAGCAGGCCGTGCTCGACATGACCGAGATCATCCGCGCCTGGAAGGCGGAGGGCCGGCCCGGCGGCCGCGAGGAGGTCCTCTTCCGCCTCGCGAAGACCGGCAGCGTGTACATCCCGGCGTTCTACGACGTCGAGTACCTCCCCGACGGCCGGATCGGCCGCGTGGTCCCGAACAAGTCGGGCGTCCCGTGGCGCGTGTCCAAGCACACGGTGATGGACCTGGACGAGTGGCCCTACCCGAAGCAGCCCCTCGTCCCCCTGGCCGAGACGGTCCACGAGCGCATGTCCGTGGAGATCTTCCGCGGCTGCACGCGCGGCTGCCGCTTCTGCCAGGCCGGCATGATCACGCGCCCCGTGCGGGAGCGAAGCATCACCGGCATCGGCGAGATGGTCGAGAAGGGCCTGAAGGCGACGGGCTTCGAGGAGGTCGGCCTGCTCTCCCTGT
Organism: Streptomyces krungchingensis; assembly: GCF_054729265.1. Taxonomy (NCBI): domain Bacteria; kingdom Bacillati; phylum Actinomycetota; class Actinomycetes; order Kitasatosporales; family Streptomycetaceae; genus Streptomyces; species Streptomyces krungchingensis. Next base: position 4,089,000 of record NZ_JBPUKY010000001.1, on the reverse strand, counting down.
CCTCCGCGGACCACTCGGAGATCGGCGACATCGCCAAGGGCCTCGCGGACCGGTACGAGGAGGACAAGATCGGTCTGTCCCTCCCCTCCACCCGCGTGGACGCGTTCAACGTCGACCTGGCCAACGAGCTGACCCGCAACGGCCGCCGCTCCGGCCTCACCTTCGCCCCCGAGGGCGGCAGTGAGCGCATGCGCAAGGTCATCAACAAGATGGTCTCGGAAGAGGACCTCATCCGGACCGTCTCCACCGCCTACGGCAACGGCTGGCGCCAGGTGAAGCTGTACTTCATGTGCGGCCTGCCGACGGAGACGGACGAGGACGTCATGCAGATCGCCGACATGGCGATGAACGTGATCGCCGAGGGCCGCAAGGTCTCCGGCCAGAACGACATCCGCTGCACGGTGTCCATCGGCGGCTTCGTCCCCAAGCCCCACACCCCCTTCCAGTGGGCCCCGCAGCTCTCCGCCGAGGAGACGGACGCCCGTCTGGAGAAGCTCCGCGACAAGATCCGCGGCGACAAGAAGTACGGCCGCTCGATCGGCTTCCGCTACCACGACGGCAAGCCGGGCATCGTCGAGGGCCTGCTCTCCCGCGGCGACCGCCGCATCGGCGCCGTCATCCGCGCCGTCTACGAGGACGGCGGCCGCTTCGACGGCTGGCGCGAGCACTTCTCGTACGACCGCTGGATGGCCTGCGCCGAGAAGACGCTCCCGTCGTTCGGCGTCGACGTCGACTGGTACACCACCCGCGAGCGCACCTACGAGGAGGTCCTCCCCTGGGACCACCTCGACTCGGGCCTCGACAAGGACTGGCTGTGGGAGGACTGGCAGGACGCCCTCGACGAGACCGAGGTCGAGGACTGCCGCTGGACCCCGTGCTTCGACTGCGGCGTCTGCCCGCAGATGGACACCCACATCCAGATCGGCCCCACGGGCCAGAAGCTCCTGCCTCTGACGGTCAAGAACGCCGGCCCGACGCCTGCTTCGAGCGGTCACACGCACTGAGGTGAGGGGGGCGCTCGGTCGAGTGATTGAGGCGCTGGCGGGGGTGAGCGAGGGGGAGGTGGCGGCTGCAGTGGCAGCGGCTGGCGTTTCGCTCCCTCGCCCGTCGGCGCCGTCGACACCCTCTCGGACGCCGCTGCCGGGTCCCGAGGCTTCGCTGCACATCGTTTCTGAGGTGGAGTGGGTCTGAGCGTGACTGTGTGGCCGCGAGCCCCCTTCCCTGACCGGGAAGGGGGCTCGTTGGCGTTTGTCGGTGCGTGGATGTGTGCGACTGAGCGCCCTACGTGCTTTCGTGGTGGGTTCTACTGGCCTGTCTGGTAGGTCTCCCGGTCCTTAAGAAGCTCCCACGCTTTGATGTTCCAGTTTTGCGGCTCTATCACGATCGTCTTTCATACCTTGCTGGTCGTGGTGATCTTTATCCGGTGGTGCGGAAGGCTCCGGTCGATCTTGACAATCTCCACAGGCGGGAACTGATGGGACCCGCCGCTCTCCGTGAAGAAGTGGAAGCCACCCGTGTAGATGGGCACGGCCGTCCCGACGGCATGCCGCTCACCGACCTTGGCGTCCAGGCAAGCTGCGGGACTCGGAGCGCCACTTATACCGATGGCGCTATCCGCCACAACACGGCGGTTCCACGCAAGCACCACACGATTCCGTATCTGAGTCTCCCCGACCCATCCGGCTACAAGCAGCACAGCAAACGCCACCCACGAGTAGTCGTGCGTCATGTCGGCCAGTCCCCATGCGAAGAACCCGAAGAAGAGTGCCGCACCAACAATCTGGCTCGCATCTGCACCAGCCACCTGCTGGTTATGCGCGATTCCGCCTCTTCGACTGCTGCGATCTCTTGCCACTGCTGCTCCTCGGGCGCCTGGTCACTGTGTTGACAGCGGCACTGATACCTACCAGGTCCGCAGCCGGGCGGTCCGGAAACCCCGTCGACAGACGGTCCAGGAGGCCCTGCCGGTATGCGCTGAACAGTGCCACGACCACCTAAACAGGACTCGGGTTTCGACCCACAGGCACAACAGCGACTTGGTTCGGCGCGGTCGGTAGGCAGCCTGCCAGGCCGTGGATGCAGCACTCGGTGCCGCGCGTCACTCGTCCCCAGGGTCCGGGATCGAGTCGAGCAGCGCGTAAGCATCCTCCTCAACCTCCGCCCTGCCCATGCACACGTCCATTTTGACGGCCTGCAACTCAGGCAACTTGAGCCACTCCAACTGCTCCAGCGTGTACGGTCCGTCGGTCTCACCAAACGCCGTCAGCAGCCTGGCAGAGAACCGCCCTACCTCGACCTCGGCCCCACGCCTCTCACACATGGCTTGCCCCATTTGCTGGATGACCGACACATCCTCCTCGCGAACATCCCGCAGCACGGCGAGGGGGGACCGCAGATGCTCGGGCACCGTGTCGTCCGGCCGCACCCCGCACCACTGCTCGGCAACCATTTCCGCGACCCGGCGCACGGGCACCTCCAGGGCCCTGGCCAAGTACGGGTAGAGGCTCGGCTTGGGTGGGGCCTCGATCTCGTCCCACCGCACCTTGTTCCACCAGGTCACCGATCGCTTGAAGTCACAGTCGGCAGCCATCTCCTGGTACGTCTTGCCGGCCTTGAGGTTGAGCTGGGTGACCCGCTCACTAAACACGTTTCCCATGACGGGAGCGTCATCAGAAAAATACAAACTGTCAATTCTCGTTGATGTAAATCCGCGCTTCTGGTAAGGGCTTTGCCCCCTGTTGCGCTGCCCAGGGAGCCGCTGCCTCTGGGCCCGTAGCCATCGGCCGTTTATTCGACTGCTTTTACAGGGGCGTGCTGCCGGAATCCGGGGCATGAGCTAAACCTCCGAGCTGCCGTGGCCCGTACCCGACGAGCGATTCCGCCACTGGGTCGGCCAGTTCGCTGACATGCACGACCTGGTTCGTGACCTCGTGATCCCGTCTGGTCTGCCCCAGGCTGCGGAAAGCGTCCTGACCACGGCACGCGAATTGATCCGCATGAGCTATTACCGCTACGAGTTCATGATGATCGGCGCTGCGACCTCCGTCATCGCCATCGAGACCGCGCTAACCGACCGCTACGGCAAGGGCACCCTAAGGGCTGTCCCGTAATCCCTGGTGGATCAGCGCGCGGCGTCAGATGCGGTGCATCGCAAGGCGGAGGGCCGTCCTCATACTGGGCGTATTCGGGCGATCCGACAACGCGGCGAGGTGCCGTAGCTGTCGTCGTGCGCCCGCCAGGGATTACGGGACAGCCCTTAGCCAGCCACCTCAGGAAGGCCCGCGCTGACGGACTCCTCGCCGAGGAGCAGTACGACCTCCTCGATAGCTGCGGGCGGCCGATCCGGAACAGGTATGCGCACGGGGATCTCACCCATGCCGTGCTGACCCCGCCCCTGGCCATCGGGATGGTCCGTACGTCGATCACGATCCTCGCCAAGTTGCATGCCACGCCCCATCCCGGGACCACGGCCGCGAGCGGATGAGTGTTTCAGCGTGGCCGCAGATGGATACGGCTGCCATACAAATCGCCCCGACCAACGAGAAGTTGCTGCCCAGGCGCTGGAGCAGAGCAGCCGGATGGTCGCGTCGTACTCCGCCGCCTACTCACGGTCTACGGTCACTTCAGGGCGTGGAATGCAATCAATCTCGCCCGCATCGACGCCCACCTCACCCACGCACCATGGGCCCGCACCCGCACCAGCCTTCGCAGCGCTTCGCCCCGCCGACCGGTAGATCGACGGGGCGAAGCGCCAGGGCTGGAATTGACCGACGGCATCGAAGTGTCCGGCGGGTCCCGCGGTGCCGTCGACGGCTACTTCAGCAGGTAGGCCTTGATGACGGTCTGCTTGAAGGAGTTGCCCGCGGCGTCCTTGACGTAGGTGCGCAGGCTGACGGCTCCGCCGGCGGCCTGGCGCGGGCTGTCCACGGTCACGGTGCGCTTCATACCGGAGCCGTGGACCTCGGCGGCTTGCCAGGTCTTGCCCTCGTCGTAGGAGACCTCGACGGTGAGGGTGCGGATCGGTGACTCGGCGGCGCCGGGCGCTCGCTGGATCAGGACCGGGATGTCGAGTTCGCGTCCGGCCCTGGCTCGGTTCCACTCGTCCAGCTCCGGCGACATCCGCACCGCGTACAGCGGCAGAGCCTGGCGTGTCGTCGTGGTCTGCGACCGGAACCGCCACTCCGCCCGCACGTCGGAGGAGATGGAGGAGACGGGGTTGCGGTCGCGCTGCACCTCGAGGTTCAGCTGGTAGTCGGCGGGGGTGGCATCGGCCGGTACCGGGGCATAACCCCACCATTCCGAGACCAGTTCACCGTTGCGCCTCAGCTGCGCCGTGGGCCGGCTGGCGGTCGACGTTCCCGCCGCCAGGTCGAGATTCCCGTTGGCGGAGTCCTGGATGGCGTACTGGATCGTGTCGCCCTCACGGAAGGAGTTCATTCCCTGGGGAGCGAACCCCATGGCCTGTACGCCCTGGTTCCAGCGCTCCTCGACCGTCGCTCCGGCCTTGTAGCCGTGCCGGGTGCTGATGTACATCTGCCCGTTCGGGCTGTCCGGAGCGAGGAAGTCGAACTGGTCGAAGGCGGTCTGCCGGAGCAGGCCGTCGGCCGCCGAGAAGTAGTCGACCCGCTGGCTCGGAACCGGAACGCCCTTCATCATGTGCCAGCCGATACGCAGGTCGTCGACATCCGTGTAGACGAAGCGGAAGGCGGGGGCTCCCGGCGCGGTGGCGGCGAAGGTGGTGTTCACCTTGGCCAGCTCCGACTTGCGGGGGTTGTAGCCGGGATCGGCCGGGATGGCGCCGTGCACCGGCCGGGTGAGGTAGTAGACCGACGAGGGGTTGCCGTCCGCGCCGGCCGGGTCGCCCCAGACGGTGCTGACGAGGTAGGTGAACTTCGAGTCCTGGGCCTGCGCCGTCGGCGTCGCGTACACGCCCTCGATGTGGTCGGTGCCGATCGCGTTGCTCATGGTGACGGAGAGCAGCTCGTGGTGCAGGCTGATGGTGCCGATCTCGGCCGAGATGATGCGCGCGGCGCGGCTCGGCGCCGAGACGGTGACGGGCTTCGCCTTCCGGGCGTCGATGGCGACCTGCCGGTCGGCGGTCATCACGACCTTCGGCACGCCGACGATGATGCCCTCGGTGTACGACGCGTCGAAGAAGAAGCCGCTCACCGAGTAGGTGTCCTTCGGCACGCGCACCACGGTGCTGTTCTTGCCGAGCGCTTCCACCTCGTAGGCCTTGCCATCGGCCGATTGGACGAGCAGGTAGGCGATGTCGGGGGCCGTGCCCGTGCGGCTCTTCAGGTCGATGCGCAGGTCGTAGGAGGGCTGCTCGAGGTCCATGCCGAACGGGACGCGCACCGAGACCTGTCCGTCCGCGGTGGCCGCGCTCACCACGCCGCTGTAGGCGGCGTACAGCGTGGTGGCCTCCGGGGTCGCGGTGAGGGTGACGTCCGCCGTTCCGTGCGCGGGCACGGTGACCGTGTCGGCGCTGAGGCTGAAGAGGCCCTCGGGGGCGGGCACGTCCTTCTTCCCGCTGCGCGCGTTCTGCTTGAGCTGGAGGGTGACCGGCTCGGGGCCCGGGTTGCGGTAGGTGATCGTCTTGGTCACCGGCGGCCGCGCGCCGTCGGTCCAGCGGATCAGCCCGAAGTCCAGTCCGGCTGCGTCGGCGGTGACCTCCTGGTCCACCGCCCGCGCGACGTCGACGCGCCCGGCGCCCTGGAAGTACGCGCCGTGCTCCTTGGCGCCGGTGGCCGACTGCATCAGCTGGCGCTTGACCTGCTCGGCCGTCCAGTTGGGGTGTTGCTGGAAGAGGATGGCGGCGGCTCCGGCCACATGCGGCGTGGCCATGGACGTGCCGCTCATCGCGATGTAGCCGTCGTCTTCGGTGGTGCCGCCCGCCCTGGCGGCGACGACGCCGACGCCCGGGGCGATGAGGTCCGGCTTGAGGCCGGAGTCGCCGGTCCGCGGACCGACCGAGCTGAAGACGGCGACGTCGTCGTCGTCCTCGGCGGCTCCGACGGCCAGCGCCCCACTGGTGGAGGCGGGCGAGGAGACCCTGCTGCCGGAGCCGTTGTTGCCGGCCGCGGCCACGACCAGGGTGCCGTAGTCACGGGTGACGGTGTCGACCATGGCCTCGAGGGCGTCGGTCTCCGGGGTGTCGGTGTCGCCCAGGCTGAGGCTGATCACCTTGGCGCCGTGCTGGGCGGCCCAGGCCATTCCCTCGATGATGTCGGAGTTATCACAGTTGCCGTCCGCGGTGCAGACCTTGCCGAACAGGATCTGCGCGCCCGGTGCCACGCCTTTGTACTTGCCGCCGGAGGCCGCGCCGGAACCGGCGACCGTCGAGGTCACGTGAGTGCCGTGGCCGTTCAGGTCGTCGGTGTTGGGCTCGGTGGTGAAGTTCGCCGAGTCCGCGACGAGGCCCTTGAGGTCCGGGTGGTTCGGGTCGTAACCGGTGTCCAGCACCGCGACCTTGACCCCGCCACCGGTGTAGCCCTTCTCCCAAGCGTGGGGGGCGCCGATGCGCGGCACCGTCCGGTCGAGCTGGACCTTGGAACGGCCGTCGAGCCAGACGCGGCTCACACCCGCGCCGAAGGAAGTGGCACCCGCCTTGGCGGGAGCGATGCCCTGCCAGAACTCCGCGGCGTCCTTGCGCTGTTCGGCGAGGGTTGCGAAGCGGGTCCCGGAGATGGGGCGGACCTTGTCGGCCCCGGCGGCGGTGAGCCGGCGCTCCGCGGTGCCCGCGTCACCCGCGTACTGGACGATCAGCGGCAGGCCGGCGCGCGCGGCGTATTTCCCCTCGACCAGGGCCGAGACGTTGAACAGGGCCCGGTCGAGGCGGTCCGCGGCGAGCAGCGGAAGGGCGTCGACGGGTATGACCGTCCAGTCCCCGCCGTCCTGGCGCTTGAGGAACCTGAGGTGCTCGCGGCCTTCGGCGGGCTCGACCGAGACGCTCTGCTTGCCCGAGCGGTCCGTCTCCAGCGTGACGCGGTCGCCCGTGATCAAGGTGACCTGGTGGCGGGAGACCAACGCCGTCCGGGCGGCGGTCGCCCCGCCCTGCGCGCCCGTGCTGCTCCGTGCGGTGTCCGCGGCGACGTCCCGAGCCGCGGCGGGGGCGGCGGCCAGGCCGGCCAGCAGCGCTACGACGGCTGTGGTGGCCGCGGCACTCCGCGACGCAGGACGCCGGCCCCCGAGGCGCCACCTGTCGTTCATGTATCTCATGAGGTGACAGCGTGCTGTCGAGAAAGGCGCCGGTCAGCAGTTTCCTGTGTCCACAAAGCGACAAGTCGTGGTTACGCCACGGATGAACCTCGATGAATGGTGACGAACACGGGAATCCGCAACCCGACCAAGGGGCACCCGGCCATACGGATCAAAACACTTCTGACATCTACGGGTGACATCGACGACGCCAGACGAAGGCGTACACCAGCGCCTCTGTCCGGCCGCCGCACCAGTCGCTGACACCAGCCGGAGCGGCCTCGGATCGAACTCCTGAAGCGGTGGTCGACAGAGCGTGGCGCGGGTGTGGTTGCCTGACTGCCCGCAGATGGACACCCACATCCAGATCGGCCCCACGGGCCAGAAGCTCCTGCCTCTGACGGGCAAGAACGCCGGCCCGACGCCGGCTTCGAGCGGTCACACGCACTGAGGTGAGCGGGGCGCTCGGTCGAGTGATTGAGGCGCTGGCGGGGGTGAGCGAGGACGAGGTGGTCGCTGTGCTGACTGCTATGGCTCCGTCGAGCCACCGGCGGCCTGCACTCCCGGCTGCATCGCACACGCCTCTGCCGGCGCCTAGCAGAGCCTCGGACATTCACTCTGAGGTGGAGTGGGTCTGAGCCTTCGCAACACTGTGAGGCCTGCTGTAGACGTCGCGAAGCCCCCTTCGATTCGGAGGGGGCTACGCCGTTTCTGGGTGGGGCTGGAGGCCTCGTAGGACATGGCACCGCGGCGCTGTGCGCGCGCTGAGACCTGCGCGGACCACTGATTTCAGCCGCCCGTGGCAAGCGGATGTTCGGGACGGTGATTGCTGGATAAAGTCGTTTTGTCACAACTGGTTGCGGGGGCAACCAAAGTTTGGTCGGTGCTGCCGACGTCCTGGGGAGGGCCTGAGCGTATGAGTCGTCGCTCTGCTGGATTCGTCAACACATGGGCCGAGGCGCAGCGTGCGTACCAGCGCCAGATCGAGGCCGAGCAGAGGCGGCGTCGAGAGGAAGACCGAGCGGCGCGTGCCCACCAGCGACGAGCGGCCCAGGAGTACCGGGAGTACCGGCAGGCGGAGGCCAGGCGACGGACGGACGAGCTGGATGCGCAGGTCGCGACACTGCAGGGATTGCTGAGCGAAGGATGCCGGGCGTCTGCTTTCAGGGCAGCGTCCTTGATGCGGGTGGAAGACGTCCCGCCGTTCGACCCGGGCCCGCTCGCGTGGCCGGTGCGTATGCCGGATCAGAGTCAGTACCGGGCACAGGGCGGCTGGACGGCCAACCGGCGTGCCCAGGCGGAGGCCGAGGCGCGGGCCCGTTTCGAGCACGATTGGCACCAGGCGCAGGTTGCCGAAGCGCAGCGTCAGCAGCAACTGACTGCATTACAGCAGGATTATGAGCAGAGGGCTGAGGCGCACAGAGCCGAGGTGCGACGGCACAACGCGGGCATCACCGAGGTGGTGGCAGGTGTCAGGCGGGGTGACCCTGACCTCGTGGTCGAGTACTTCTCCGCTGCCCTCTATGCGTCGACCGCCTGGCCTGAAGGCTTTCCCCGGCAATTGGCGGCCGCCTTCGATCCGGCGGCCAGGCAGTTGGTGCTGAACTGGGAGCTGTCGGGTTATGAGGTCGTGCCGGAGGCCAAGGCGGTGAGGTACGTACCGACCCAGGACCAGGACAAGGAGACGGCGCGCCCCGTGACGCAACGCCGCGCACTGTACCGAGAGGTACTGGCGCAGAGCGTGCTGCTGGTTCTGCACCAGCTCTTCGCTGCGGACGAGCACCGCATTCTGGATTCGGTCGCCTTGAACGGCTTCGTCGACGCCCCCGACCCCGCGACGGGCAGGCAGTCCCAGATCTTCCTGGCCACCGTCATGGCCGAGCGAGCCGCCTTCACAGACTTGTACTTGGAACAGGTGGACGCGACCAGCTGCCTGACAGAGGCGCTTCGGGGGCAGCTCACGGTCCGGCCTGACCAGCTCACGTCCGTGCGGCCGAGCCGGCAGCCCGAGGAGGTCGGGAACCAGGTCGTCACTCATGGCGGTGGGGGCGAGGAGCCGGACCTGTACGACATGGATCCGCTCGCATTTGAAGCCCTCGTCGCCGACCTCTTCCGCGCCATGGGTATGCAGGCGGTGACGACGCAGCGTTCGAACGACGGCGGCGTGGATGTCGACGCGCTGGACCCGACTCCCATCCGGGGCGGCAAGATCGTCGTCCAGGTGAAGCGGTACCGGAACACCGTCCCGCCCACCGCGGTACGCGACCTGTATGGCACGGTGCAGGACGCGGGCGCCAACAAGGGCGTTCTGGTGACGACGTCGGGATTCGGCCCCGGTTCGCACACCTTCGCCCGCGGCAAGCCGCTGGAGCTGATCTCGGGTGGCGAACTCGTCGACCTGCTGCACCGGCACGGACTCCGCGGACGGCTGGGAGACGGCGGGCGACCGGCTCCCGCGCAGCCTGAGCCGACAGGTCCCGCGACTTCGTCTGATGACTACAACGTGCTCGGCATGATGTGGTCCGGCAACGTTGCGCTGGACGTCTGTGCACTGGTCTGCACGGGCAACCGAGTCCTCACCGAGGACCACTTCGTCTTCTTCAACAACCCGCAGACCCCTGACGGTTCGGTACGCGCGGTGCCGGCCTCGGCGCCAGACAAGGCGGCGATCAGAGTCGCCTTCAACGCGCTGCCACAGGGCGCCGACCGGTTCGTCCTCGTCGCGGCCGTGGACCCTGAGGTCAATCCGGACGCGGATCTTTCCGGGTTCACTGATGCCTGTATCCGGTTGCTCGACCGGTCGATGAGCGACCTCGACCGGCTTGAGGTCTCTGACGGACGCGTAGGCGAAACGGCGTTGGTCCTCGGTTCCTTCCGCCGTAGGTCAAGTGGCGACTGGGACTTCGTACTGGGCGGAAAGGGCTACAGGGGAGGCCTGGAGGAACTCGTCCAGGATTACGGCATCGAGGTGGAGTAGCCGGGGTGATCTCGGGACTATTGCTGAGCCTGCCCGCAGATGGACACCCACATTCAGATCGGCCCCACGGGCCAGAAGCTCCTGCCTCTGACGGTCAAGAACGCCGGCCCGACGCCGGCTTCGAGCGGTCACACGCACTGAGGTGAGCGGGGCGCTCGGTCGGGTGATCGAGGGCCTTGCAGGGGTGAGCGAGGCCGAGGTGGCTGCCGCACTGTCTTCGGCCGGCGCTTCGCGCACTCGCCCGTCTGCGCCGACGGTGTCCCCCTGGACGCCGTTGCCAGAGCCTGGACGAGTTTCGGGGATCGTCTCCGAGGTGGAGCGGGTCTGACTGCAGTCCGGCGCTGCTGTGCGACCGAGACCGGTTGAGGCCACCTTTGAAGTTCTGGTCGGTACCTCGTCCCGAAGCAGGGGCTGTTCCGTGCGTGCAGGGCCGCCGGAAGTTCGGAGCCGCCATTTCGGTGTGTCCCTCACCGAGGCAGGTACCGGCGCTGTTTGAATCGTCATATGACTAGGCGTGACGACGCGGACCTTTTCGGCAACAGGTTCTTGACCGTGCCCGCTCCTTCGGAGGCTTTCCCCGAGGAAGGCATGGATGCGACGGACGCGATGAGGCTGCTGGATGTGGACCTCGCCATGGAGGGCGACCCACAGCGTAACCTCGCCACGTTCGTCACCACGTGGATGGAGCCGCAGGCGCAACGGATCATTGCCGAGAATCTCCACCGCAATTTCATCGACCATGCGGAGTACCCGATCTCCGCCGAGATCGAGCAGCGTTGCGTGCGCATGCTCGCCGACCTCTTCAACGCGCCGGGCAGGACAACGGGATGCCGGACCCAGGGCTCGTCCGAGGCGATCATGCTCGGGGCGCTGTCGCTGAAGTGGAAGTGGCGGGAGCGCCGCCAGGCGGCCAATCTGTCGGTCGACCGACCCAACCTGGTCTTCGGCGGGGACGTCCACGTCGTCTGGGAGAAGTTCTGCCGCTACTTCGACGTCGAGCCGCGGATCGTGCCGCTTGCCGAGGGCAAGTACACGATCGGTCCGGAGGACGTGGAGCCTCACCTCGACGAGAACACGATCGGCGTCGTCGCCGTGCTCGGCACCACGTTCACCGGTCACAAGGACGACGTCGTCGGGATCGACAAGCTCCTGCGCGACGTCCGCAAGGAGCGGGACCTCGACATCCCGATCCACGTCGACGGAGCCAGTGGCGCATTCGTGTGGCCCTTCCTCTACCCGGACTCGAAATGGGACTTCCGGCTCGAGCAGGTCCGTTCGATCAACGTCTCGGGACACAAATACGGGCTGGTCTACCCCGGCATCGGCTGGCTGGTCTTCCGCGAGGAGTCCGACCTGCCCAAGGACCTCGTGTTCCACGAGAACTACTTGGGCAAGACCGACGCGACGTTCACGCTGAACTTCTCCACCGGCGCGTCGATGGTGCTCGCGCAGTACTACAACTTCGTCCGGCTCGGTCGCCAGGGCTACACCTACGTCATGAAGATGTTGCAGGAGAACGCCCACGCATTGGCGGACAACCTGCGTAGCGGCGGTCGCTTCGAAGTGATCGGGAGTGGCCTCGAGCAGCTGCCGCTGGTGGCTTTCCGTCTCGACGGCAAGCACGCCTACGACGAGTCCGACGTCGCCTGGCAGCTGTCGGCCGAGCGCGGCTGGATGGTGCCGGCGTACACGCTCCCGCCCGACGCGGAGCGGGTGAAGATCATGCGTGCCCTGGTCAAGGAGACCCTGAGCCGTGAGCAGATCGATCGCCTGAGCCAGGACATCGAGGACGCGTGTCGCACGTTGGACGACAAGGGTGCGGCCCATGAGAACGAGCGGGCCCAGGTCAAGCGCGGCACCGGCTACTGACGCACCTCTCCTCCCCGGTTGCGTACACCTGCCGGCTCTGTGGGCGTCTCCACCGCGAACCCTGCCTCGGGTGGGTCTGCTGTGTCAGGAGGTGAGGATGCCGATGCCGTCACCGAGCAGTTTCAGGCCGAGAACGAAGAACAGGACCGCCATCACGGCGACGTTGTTCTGGGCTGCCCAGTCCTTCCAGCTTCCGAGCCTGGTCCTGGATCGCTCTCCACCGAGCAGGAAGACTGCCAGCGGGGCCAGCAGGCCGAGAGTGGCGACCAGGACGAAGATTGCCAGCGAGCCGATCTGCTCCCCGACCGGCAGTCCGGCGGAGCCGATGGAGGCGGCCGCGGCGATGGTCAGCGGGGCGTTCTTGGCGTTGAGCGCGGCCAGGGCCAGTCCGAGTCCGAAGACCTTGATCGGCGTGAGGTGGTCGATCGCGCCCATCCACTTCGGCAGCTGAGCTTGCGAGGGATCCTTCGGGCGCCGGTGCCATTGCCGGGCGCCGAAGAGGAGGAGGAACAGGCCCAGGGCGAGCTTGAGGGCTCCCACCCAGGTGGCCGGCTCCTTGTGGGCGGAGGCACCTGCGGGGGAAGCGATCGCCAGCATGACCGCGCCCAGTGCCGAGAGCCCCAGGATCCAGCCGACGGTGAAGAGGACTCCGTTGAGACGTCCCCGAGGCGTGGCAAGTATGAGGATGATGGCGATGATCGGAAGCGGGCTGACCGCGACGGCAGCCGCGAAACCCAGCACGTCACCGAGAACTGCGCCCATGATTGCCTCCGTATGGGGTCAGGGTGGCGATCAAGGTGAGCAGAGCTCGGCGCGAGATGGTGCTCCGACCGCCTCGGCGGCGCAACGGGCTGGTGTCTGATCGGCTGCGCCACCGTCTTCACGACTGTGGGGCAGTGGCTGCCCGTGAAGGGTGACGACGACGTGCACGGCACGTCTCACCGGTTCCATCTTCCTGCGCCTGGCCGAACCTGTCCTCAGGAGTTTCTTGGGACGGGAGGGGACAGGCTGGCCCCCCAGGGACCGGAGTTTCCCGGGAATCCGCCCAGGCGACCACAATGCCCAGGGCCCGGGATGCGAGGCAGTGCATCCGCAGTGAGGATTGATGTGTGGGGGCGATGGCGTCCCATGTTCGGGCGCTTGGTGACCCTCGCGACGATCTGTGACAGGAGGACCTCGCGATGGCTGCGACAGGCGCGACCCAGCCGGCTCACCCTGAGCACCCGGGCAGGACGGATGGGGTCAGTAACGAGTTCACCGTCTTCACCAAGATCAAGCCGGGCGAGGCGGATGCGTTGCGTGAGGATCTCACTTGGCTCGGCGACGCGGCGAATGACGAGAATGTCCATGCGGCGCTGCGCCAGATCGGCACGCTGCACGACGCACGGCACGTCATTTTCGACAACGACACCAGGTTCATGTTCGCCAGCGTCTTCGACGGCTCCTGGGACACCTACATCGACGACTTCGCCAAGACGGTGGTCGGGGCCCGCTTCGACAAGGTCTTCTCACACAGCGAAGGGTTCCCCGGCATCAAAGATCCAGGGGTCAAGGACTGGTTCCTCGCCCACCAGCAGCCCGCGGGGGTCTTCGTCAGCGCCTACCCCGACCTGACCGTTCAGCAGATCTACAAGGACCAGCGCGTGGACGACGCGTTCCAGGATGTGCTGGACACCGCCGAATTCCGGGCCATGTTGGACAACCCGGCCAATTCGGCGTTGGTGGGCACACCCGCCTTCCAGAAACTGCTGGAGGAAGCCTCGGCCTAGGGTCCGAACACAACGCTCAGAGCCCGATCCGTCGAAGGAAGAATCCAAGGATGACTGCGACGCCAGGTGCAGCCCAGCCGACGCACCCCGAGCGGCCGGGCAGGTCGGAGGGGGTCGCAAGCGAGTTCAGCGTCTTCACCAAGATCAAGCCGGGGCATACGGAAGCGCTGCGTGCATTGCTGGCCGATATCGAAGGAAAGTCGGCCGGCGAGGGGAACCGTGGGGCGATACGACAGATCGGCACCCTGCTGGACACCCCTGAGTTCCGGCCGGCGTTGGAGAACCCGGCCAACGCGGAGTTGGTGGCCACGCCCGCCTTTCAGAGGCTGCTGGAGCTGGCCGCGAGCTAGGCATGTCGCGAGCGACACGTCCAGCGTTCATGGCCGGTCCGACGCCGGCGGACCGCGACGGCGGGTGCGGCCGGTCCCTGTCGGGCTGCCCAGGACGAGACCGATACGGAGCACAAACGATCATGAGCACGACGGCAAGCGGCACCGCGGGCCCCGTACGCGTCGAGATCGATGACGTCCAGAGCGGGGCACTGCGCCCACGGCCCGTTCCGTACCACGGGAAGTACGTCTTCCTGCGCGTCGATGACCGGCACGCAGGGCGCGCCCTGCTGCGGCGGCTCCTCCCGTTGACCTCGGGTGGCCTGCCGAGCGCGGACCGTGGTCAGGATGCGTGGGTGGCTGTGGCGTTCACCTTTGAGGGGCTGAGGGCCCTGGGGGTGCCGCAGGAATCGCTGGACAGCTTTCCGCAGGCGTTCCGTGAGGGCATGGCCGCACGGGCGGAGCTGATCGGCGACGTGGGCGAGAGTGCACCGGCCCATTGGGAGGCACCGTTCGGAACCGGCGAAGTCCACATCGCGCTGAGTGCCCTCTCCTCCGATATGGCGCAGCTGGACAAGGAGCTGGAGCGGGCCCGTGTCGCCTACGAGGACACACCCGGTGTCGAGGTGATCTGGCAGCAGGACGTCCACCAGCTCCCGACCGGGCGTACCACCTTCGGATTCCGTGACGGCATCAGCCATCCGAACATCGAGGGTGTCGGCCTGCCCGGCTCCAACCCGCAGGAGACCCCCATCAAGGCCGGCGAGTTCATCCTCGGCTACCCCGACGAAACCGGCAGCCTGCCCCCCATGCCCCAACCTGATGTGCTGGGACGCAACGGCACCTACGCCGCCGTTCGCAAGGCCCACACCGACGTGGCGGCCTGGCGCCGGTTCCTCCGTGCGAACAGCTCCAACGCCGAGGAGGAGACACTCCTGGCGGCGAAGATGGTCGGCCGCTGGCCCAGCGGGGCGCCCTTGACGCTGACGCCGGAGCACGATGATCCGGAGCTGGCGGCCGATCCGCACCGCGTCAACAACTTCCTGTACCGGGAGAACGACGACCGAGGGTTCCGGTGCCCCGCCGGTGCCCATGTCCGGCGCGTCAACCCCCGGGATTCGACGATCATCGGCGACGCGCGGATGCACCGCCTCATCCGCCGCGGCACCACCTACGGCCCGCCGCTGCCCGAGGGCGTGCTGGAGGACGACGGCGCCGACCGCGGCCTGGTCGGAGTCTTCCTCGGAGCCCACCTTGAACGGCAGTTCGAGTTCATCAAGGCCGAATGGGTCAACGACGGAAACTTCATCGGCTACCCCGGCGAGAAGGACCCGGTAGCCGGGCACCACGGCGGAACCGGCAGCCTCACCATCCCGGAGAAGCCGGTCCGGCGTCGCCTGCAGCACCTGCCCAGCTTCGTAGTCATCCGAGGCGGCGAGTACTGCTTCGTGCCGGGTCTGCGCGCCTTGCGCTGGCTCGCCGAACTGGAGGGCTGAAGGCAGTCCCGAGCCGCTGAGGTGTGATCACGGTCTCCAGGAGGAGAGGTCGGAGTCATGGCAGCACAGTTCGTCCGCTACACACCTGACGTCGAAGACGACGACCCGGACTTCGACCGCAACGTGCAGACGGTGATCGAGAAGACCGAGAACTACATCGCCGAGTCGGTCGAGGCCGGCGGCACCGGGCGGGCCCTGCGCGACGCCCATGCCAAGGGCTACGGGCTGGTCCGGGGGGAGGTGGAGATCCTGGACGGGCTTCCCCCCGAGTACGCCCAAGGCATCTACGCCACCCCGGGAACCCACGACGCGCTCATCCGCTTCTCCAACGGCTCACCCCACGCCGGAGCCGACGCGCGACTGGGCGCCGCCACCGGACTGGCGCTGAAGATGTTCGACATCCCCGGCCCGACCCTGCTGGAGGACGAACCGGACACGGGCACGTTCGACTACGCCAACATCAACGGACCGGTCTTCTTCTGCAATACGGTCGAGCACTACCTGTTCATCCAGGAACTGTTCCTGAGCGCGCCGGCCTACTTCGCCCAGGGCCGACCCGGCGCACATCGCTTCTTCACCGATTTTGTGACCGGAAAGGGAACGCTGGACCAGGACAACTGGGCGTGGGACGAGTTCCTGGCCTTCCTGCGCCTGTCGAAGACCCCTCCCGCAAACATATTGCTGTCGAGCTACTGGACCATGGGCGCGGTCCGGCACGGGGACTACATCGCCAAGGTGCGCATCACCCCCGACCCGTCCGCCGCCGCCGCGGTGGTCCGGCGCACCATCGACCCGACCTCGGCGGCGGAGGTCTTTCGGCCGGCCCTGCAGGCCGAGCTGCAGGAGCGGCCCTACGCCTTCGACATCCAGGTCCAGCTCTGCACCGACCTGGAGCGCATGCCGGTGGAGGACACCACGGTGGAGTGGCCCGAGCAACTCTCGCCGTCCGTCACCGTGGCCAAGCTGCGGCTGCCGCAGCAGGACATCTCCGCGCCGGAGAATCTGGAGAAGATGGACGCGCTGTCCTTCACGCCCTGGCGGGTCACCGCCGAGCACGCGCCCCTGGGCAACATCATGCGGGCCCGCAAGGAGGTCTACCGGCGATCCTCCATCGAACGCCACAAGCTCAACAAGCAGCCGCGGACAGAGCCCCGCAGCGTCGATGAGGTATTTGGCGCTTCGTAGACCCTTGCGCCGAGCAGCACCACATCAGCGGATGTACAGCGGGGCAGCACCGCAGCCGTCACGACAGAAGCCGGCCGGGCCGACCGACGGGAAGCAGATCGCTCAGCCTGGCTGACGGTTTTCGAGATCAGTGCGGCCGTCGGCCGTCAGTCGAAGGGAGAGAGCCCGGCAGTCTCGAGGTGATCAAGCAGATCTTGAAGACATGCGTCCGGCGAGGGCTGGTCAGTACGGAAGAACGAATCCTGGCCCAAGGCTCCGCCAGAGACGATCACCATCCATCGTGTGCCCGGGGTGCGCTCGCCGTCAGCTTTGAGGACTGCGCAGCACCCCTGCTCGATCAGCCATTCCATGAGTTCCACGATGTCCATGCCCACCCCTCCCCAGCAGATCTTGCCAGCATCATCACCAGGGGTAGCCTTACCCTCCATTCGAAGCCCCTTGGAGGCTCCCCGTGCACACCGGCGTCTTCTTGCTGCGGAGCGCGCTGGGCCTCGGTGGCGGTCTGATGGCCGTCTGGGAGTTGACCCGACAGGCTTCGGGACCAGGCTGGAGGAAGCGGCGGATCCTCTTCGCTGTGGGAGCTTTGACGCTCGCCGGGCTGCTCGCGGTCTAGGGACGGTCTAGGAGTCCAACCCCGAGCCAAGAGTGATCCACGGACTGCGTTGTCTGTCCGCAGAGGGACACCCACATCCTCTGCTGGAGGAGCGGGAGCCGGCCGCACCGGAGCGCGCGCAGGGGCCACGGGAGGAGGCGGACCGGGTGTTCGCCCCGCTCGCCGAGGCAGAGATCGCCTGGCAGGGGCGTGCACCCTCAGAGACCAATGAACCGGTGGCAGGCGTAGAAGTCGCGCCTCGCCGAGGTCGACAGCAGATGCCTTGCTATTGGTCCGAGCCGCAGGCAGCCTCGGCGGCCGTGAGCCATCCCAGATACCAACCTGCGAAGTCCAGCAGAGAGCCGCCGGCGTCACGTACCGGATGCAGATCCTTGCCATCGGAGCGCGGGTCACGCCATATGCGGCCGCGCTCCGATCCCGTGACGACCAGCCAGGCCGTCAGCCCGCAGCCCTCATCACACAGGCACAGCGCGCCCGCGGTAGAGCGGGGGTCGTACTGCACATCTGCCAGACGCTCTTCCCACACCTCAAGGGCCGCTTCGAAATCGGCGAGGTCGTCGAAGTCCTCCACGAACGGCTGCTCGGCCAGGATCTCTACTGCTGCCTCCGGATCCGCCCCGCCCGGAAACAACTCGGCGGCCATGCCCGGCTCGACCTCCTCAGGGGCATCGCCCATCCAGCGCCAACCGCCGGAGTCCACGCGCCGCACCGGAAAAACGCCGTAAGCCGGACCAGCTCCGCCGGCGCCGACGTGCAGGAGGAACGAGCGATAGTCCTCGGGCAGCTCAACACTCAACCAGGCCTCGAGATCGGCCACCTCGGCCGCCGTCAGAGGTGCGTCGAGCACAAAGCCGTGCCCCATCGACCCGAACACCTTGTTGCTGCTCGAGCCTGCGGCCAGAGCCAGAACCCGCTCGCGTACCCCGGTCCAGTCGGTCATGGCGCCCGACGATATCGGCTGTCCCTCACCGCCCACAGCGCGGCCGCGCACGCCGCACCGCGCCGCGAACGAACTGGCCGGAGTGAGCGGGGTCTTCCGGATGGGGTCGGGTTCACCGACCTCCGCCGGTTCCGGCATGGAACCTCGTCAGCGCAAAGATGATCAGGAGATCGAGTGTCATCACGGGGATGGACCACGCCGGATAGTACGGAACGAACATGAACTGGGTGATCAGGCTGACCCCTGCCACCGCTGTGCCTGCCCCGCGACCCCAGCTCTTGTTCGTCAAGACCCCCAGGCCGGCAATGACCAGCGCCACTCCGATCAAAAGGTGAATCCAGCCCCAAGCGGTCAGGTCGAATCGGTAGGCGTACCGGGACGCGGAGAACACGTTGTCCTGTGCGATGCCGGATGCCCCCATGAGAATGCTGAGCGGCCCGCTGAGCAGCAGCATGGCCCCCGCGAACAGGGACGGGCCGTTGATTTCGCTGCTGTCGGGGCCCCCGCGCCCTCTCTGTGTCTCGCCAGGCACTGCTGTCATGGCCGCTGCCTTCCTGTCCAGCGCGCGCGGTCACTGACGCACCATGCCCGTGCGAAGCCGGCCACGCTCCCCTGACAGGATCACCGCGATCCTTCGGGACCGCGACTGCAAGCCACCAGAGGTGATCCACCGTAGGTGAGGAAGGATCACCGAGTGCAGCCGTGTCCCCCTGGGTGCCTGACTGCCCGCAGATGGATACGGCCCTACCAATCGGCCCGACCGGCGAGAAGCCGCTGCCCCTGACGGTCAAGAACGCGGGTCCGGCGCCGGCATCGAGCGGCCACTCTCGCTGACGTGAGTGAGACACGCGATCCCGTCGTCGCGAAGCGGGCCCCCGCCCATTGACATCAGGATTTGAACACGTTCAAAATGATGTTCGCCGCTTCCTTGAGGCGTGGTTACCGGGCATGTGCGAGACACGAGGGGCAGGGCCGTATGGCTGCCGAACAGCATCAGCGGATACGACGTGCGTTCATGGGCGCTGCGTCGGTATGTGCGGCGACATTCCTGTTGGCCTCCTGCTCCGACTACCCGGTCGAGGTCGACACCGTCGATCAGCTGACGGGCGTGTGGTCGGACTTCGCCGGGAGGACGGTTGAGTTCAAGGACGACGGCACGTTCACGGCCAAGGGCTTGGACAAGGCGGACGTCGGCGCCGACTGCTCCGGGATCGCCGACCGGCAACGGGGAACCGTGTCCCTCTCCGGAACGTATGGCGAGGTCACCTTCGACGGCGTGGACTGCGAGGGCATGAAACTCGCCTTCTACGGCTCCCCGAGCTCCTTCGTCGCCTGCTTCACTCAGGACATGACGTCCGGGGGGTGCACGGACGAATTCAGTCGGAAGGATGACTGATCCGGGTGATCCTGGCCGCGAACCGACTACTTGATCGCCGCGTCACGGGACATGCGCGGGACAACTCGTCAGCCGGAGGGCCGGAGGGCGTATCGGACGAACCGTGACGGCTTCCATGGGCGGCCCGGGCGCCATGGTGCGGGTTCGTTCGATCGACGATGGCGCGTCCGTCGCCGTCGATGGGTTCGCCGGCGCCCTGAGCCGGCTGCGTCCGACAGGTCTGGGCGAGCCGGTCAGGGTGAGTGGACCGTCAGTCCTCCAGGCGGACCGGCATCAGGATCGAGAAGGTGCCCTCGTCGTCGGGCCAGCGGATCGCGATCGGCGTTGCGGGGGTGTCGAGTTCGAGAATCAGTCGGTCCCGGGTCCCGGCGGTCAGCGCGTCCAGCAGGAACTCCCGGTTGACGGCGATGCGGTTCGGGTCTGCGTCACCGTCCGTGCAAAGGGTCGCCGTGCCGCCGTCCTCCACGCTGAGCACACTGAGGTCGGGCGCTCCGGCCCCTCCGCAGCGGACAGGACCGGTCTCCAGGGCTTTCCGGAAGGCCGCCACCTCGACGACGGCGCGGCGCCCCGCGGCCCGGGGGAGGAGACGACGGTAGTCGGGGAAGTCGTGGTCGAGGCACTGACCGGCTGCCTGCCTGTCTCCCGCCTCCAGCGTCACGCGGTCACCGTCGACAGACAGCCGCACAGGTCCCTCGCCGTCCAACAGCGCCCGCATCGCGTCGACGAGCGGGGTGGGCACGACGACCTGCACCCGACTCCCGTCGTGCCCGGCGACATCGGCCTGCGCGACAGCCATCCGGTACCGGTCGGTGGCGACGACGTGGAGTCTCTCGCCCTCGATGTCGAACAGGACCCCGCCGAGCATCGGCAGTTCAGGGTCCGTGCTCGCCGCGAAGCGGACCGCGTCCAGCGCGGCCGCCAGCTCGGGTGCGGCGCCGGACAGCCGGACGGTGGCGATGCGGAGCGAAGTCATGGCATTCTCCCGGTGATCGAGTAGTGCTCGGAGCGCGGAGAACTCGCCGCGGGCGTCGGACAGTTCCTGTTCGAGACGGCGCAGGTGCCCCTCGAGCAGTTTCCGGACCAGATCGGTGTCCGCGCCGGACCAGCTGGCCAGCACCAGCCTGATGTCCGGCAGTGGCATTCCGGCCCGGCGCAAGCGGGCCAGCAGCCGGGCCTCTTCGAGCTGCTCCGGTTCGTACCAGCGGTAGCCGCTCACCGGATCCACCCAGGCCGGGACCAGCACACCGGCACGGTCGTAGAACCGCAGGGCGCTCACGCCCAGACCGCTCTCGCGGGCCATCTCGCCAATGCTGCGCATGTCGTTCTCCACACCCAGCACTCTGGACCCTGCACAAGGTCGAGGGTCAACCCGGCCCGGGTGCGGATCTCGCGACAGCCGAAGGCAGCCCGCCACGGAATGGACCGCCCCTCGACCGGCCCGGTGGTGATCAAGCCTTCACCTGGCGGTGCTGTGTGTTCGGGCCTTGGCGGGCGGCCGGAGGGTTACTGCCGCCGACAGATGATCGGCGAGGTCCGCCCATGAGGGTGGTCCGGTCAACTGCCCTCGCCTGTCGCGTCAGTCGGCGCCCTGTTCGACGTGCAGATGGATCGGGCCGCGAAGCACGGGGCTGCGTCGGTACGGCGGTGGATCGGTGACCAGTCTGGGGCGGTCGAGGCGGCGTACGAGCTCGGTCAGCGCGATCTGAGTTTCCCGTCGGGCCAGTGGGCCGCCGAAGCACAGGTGGATGCCGCTGCCGAAGCCGAGGTGCTGGTTGTCCCGCCGGTCGGGGTCGAAGCGGTCGGGCTCGTGGAAGCGGTCAGGATCGCGGTTGCCCGAGGCCAGCATGAGCATGATCCGGGAGCCCTTGGGGATGACGGTGTCGGCGACGGTGATGTCGCTGTAGGCCGCCCGCCAGGGAATGATGTGCACGGGAGGCTCGTAGCGCAGGAGTTCCTCGACCAGCGGGACGACGAGGTCCGGGTCGTCGCGCAGCCGCTGCAGCACGTGCGGGTGGCGCAGCAGCGTGAGCATGCCGTTGGTGATGAGGTTGACGACGGTCTCGTGGCCGGCGATGAGCAGCAGTTTGGCGGTGGCGACGATTTCGGCGTCGGTCATCCGACCGTCGGGCCCGTCGTCGTCGGCCAGCCGGCCCAACAGATCGTCGCCCGGCCGGCCGTGGCGCTGTTCCACCAGCCCGACGAGGCACTGGCGCACGTCCTTGCGGGCCTGTACGCCCTTGTCCAGTTTCTCCTTCGGGTCGGTCTCGGGGTCGTAGTCGACCGAGTTCATGATGTCGTGCACCCAGAGGTGGAACCTCGGTTCGTCCTCGCGTGGCACGCCGAGCAGGTGGCAGATCACTGTGACGGGGAGCGGGAAGGCGAAGTCGTCGACGATGTCGATCCGCTCCTTGCCCGCCACATCGTCGATCAGGGTGCCGACGGTGGCGGTCAGGAAGCCTTCGAGCCCGGTCACCAGCCCAGGTGTGTGTGGGGGGCCGAAGTGACGCATCGCCGTGTGCCGCAGGCGGTCGTGCTCGGGCGGGTCCTTGTGGATGAACGAGGACGTGGCCCCTCCCTCGACCGACGGCGGACGGGACAGATTGCGCAGGTCGGAGCTCAGGTGCGGGTCATTCAGTGTGTCCCTGATCTCGCGATAGGTACTGATGACGTAGCTGCCGTCCTCCTGCCGGGCCACCGGCGTCCTGCGCAGCTCGGCGTACAGCGGGTACGGGTCGGCCCGGGAGGAGTAGTCGAAGATCCGTTGCAGGGTGCCGGGCGTCTCGGCCGTGGTCGTCCGGCCTTCCTCCCGCCGATGCCGGCGCACGGCCGTGACGCGGCGCTCACCCGGGTCATGGCCTGTGACGACCACCGTGGCTCCCTGGGCGAGCAGGGTGGGGCCGGGGAAGTCGACGGGCACCGGATTCATGTCGGCCGGCTGGTCCGGCGTGGGGCAGGAGGGCGGGAAAGGTGCCGCCGTCTCGATCAACCGCCGGTAGTGGTCCAGCCACCTGGCGTCGTCGAAGCTCACGGCGGCCGTGACGCGGCCCCGATAGCCGTATGCGGTGACGAAGCGGCGGTCGTCCAGTGATCCATGGGTGACGACGGCCTCGTCGGCGAAGGTCGGTACGCCGACGGACTTGATGTTGGCGCCGAACTGGATCGACCAGAACAACGGGATGGACAGGTGGGGCCGGTGGTCGGCCTGGGCGCTGACCATGTTGTGCGCCGCGACCTCGGCCTGCTCCACGGCGTTGGCCCAGTGCTCCAGAGAGATGAGCCGGTATTCGTAGATCGGGTTCGGGCACAGGGCCACGTCTCCCGCGGCGAAGACGTCGTCGGTGACGCGGCCGTTGACGTCGAGGGCGCGGCAGCCCGTGTCGCAGGTGACTCCCCACACGCCCGCCGCCAGCTTCGATTCCCGCAGCCACTCGGTGTTGCGGATGCTCCCGAGTGCCACCACCACCACATCGGCGTCGACCGTATCGCCGTCGGCGAAGTGAGCACGGCGAAATCGTCCCCGCGCGTCGCCCTCCAGCCGGGTCACCTTGACGCCGCAGCGCAGGTCGACGCCGTGCGCGCGCTGCATGTCCGCCGCGACCTCACCGATCATGGCGCCGAGCGCCCCGACCAGCGGGGCCTGCGCGAGTTCGGCGACGGTCACCGGGATGTCCCGCTCGCGGCAGACGGAGGCGATCTCGGAGCCGGTGAATCCCGCGCCGATGATCAGAACGCGGCTCGGTCCGGCGGCGAGGGCCCGCTGCAGGCTTTCGGCGTGCTCGCGCGTACGCACGACGAACACCCCGTCCAGGGCCGCCTCGCTCTCGATGAACCAGGGCCGGGCCCGTACCCCGGTGGAGATCAGCACCCGGTCGAAGGGAACCCCGCGTCCGTCGGCGAGCAGGACGTGGTTCGTCGCGAGGTCCAGCCCGCTGGCGGGCACCCCCAGCAGCCACTCCGCATCGATGTCGCGACGGCGGGGCAAAGTGGTGTCGCAGGCGGGCACCCATCCGGTCAGTACCTGTTTGGACAGGGGAGGCCGGTCGTAGGGCTCGGCCGGCTCGTCGCCGATCATGGTCAGCGAGCCGGTGAAACCCTCGGCGCGCAGCGCCTCCGCGGCCCGCAGCCCCGCCAGCGAGGCTCCGACGATCACGATGCGGCCGTCGCGCTTGAACGCCTGCGGATCGTCGGCACTGGTCATGACGGCGACGCCTCCACCGGTGTCTCCAGCCGCTCCAGCTGGTCGACCAGGATCGCCTGGACCGGGCAGGCCGCCGCGGCGCGCAGCACCCGCTCGTGCTGGGCGTCATCGGGGTTCGAGTCGTACTTGAGCGCTTCCTCGCCGTGCATCCGGAACACGCCCGGAGCCAGGTACGCGCACTGCGCATACGTCTCACATCGGGGAAGACCAGCGACAACTTTCACCCGGACCTCCGCGGGGAGCGGGAGCTGCAGACCATCGAGCCGGCGCCACTTCGGAGCGCAACGAGGGGGATTCGGCCGCTGACCACCCCTGCGAAGTGCGAGGGGGTGCGCCGTGCTCGTCGGGTCTCTATGGAAAGAATTGATCATCGCGGCCAAGGCGGTCGCCGCCTGCCCAGGGACGTATCCCTGGTCGCGGCTGCATTCAGCTTACGTAAGCGGCGCTCTTTTGGATTGCCGTGGCAAGGAGACCGTGGGGCACGGTGCGCCGGAATGCCGTCAGAGAATCAGCGTGGCAGCGGCCACGGCCTCCTGTCTCCCCCGGGCTCCAGCCCGGTCGGCGCCCGTGCCCCGGGCAGCGCGATCAGCCGCTCGGTCCCGGGAAAAGGGGTCCGTCACAGCCGGGGCGGCCGGCTGCGCAACTCAATGGCCATCGAAGCCGCAGCAAGCCTCCGATGGAGCAGCGACCGCCCAGGCAGACCAATTGGAGTGGACAGGCCCCGAGCACCCGGGGCCAACTGGGAGAAGAGGTCCGCCGGGGTCGCTTCCCGCGGCTGCACGGATGCGCCGTCCGACACCATGGAGCGCTCATGAGAGGAACGGCCGCGGCGACAGTGCCGGCGGTCTCCGCCGTGCCGCGTGCTGCTGAGAGCGGCTGTCCCAGCCGGACGACCTCGCAGCACGGCTTCGCGACCGACACGCCGACCTATGACACCGACCGCGAGGAGACCGGCGCGTCCGGCGCCACGGTGGTACGTCCTCAACGCGTCCGGCAGCAAGGTCCAACACGATCGATGGGGGACCGGTGACCGGGCACACGGGCGAGCAGAAGCGGCGTCCCGCACGGACGATGGCGGGCTTCTTGCTGCCCGTAGCGGTCGCGGTGGCGGTGTATGTGTTCGGCCGCACGCACACACCCGACTACACCAGGGGTCTGTTCGGGCAGCACGGCGTCGGCGTCATCGATCTCAAGGCGCGCCTGGGCAGCGCTCTGATGGCACTCGCGGTCGTCCAACTGCTGCTCGGGCTGTGGATGTACCGGCGCCTGCCGGGAGCGGGCGCCGCGCCGCGCCGGGTGCAGCCCACGCACCGGCTCATCGGCCTGCTTGCCTTTCTGCTGTCGCTGCCCATCGCCTACCAGTGCGTCATCGCCTACGGCGTCGAGTTCTCGAGCAGCCGAGTGGCGGTGCACTCCATCGCGGGCTGCCTCCTGTACGGCGTGTTCGTCGCCAAGGTGCTGGTGGTACGCAGCCGCCGACTGCCCGGTTGGGCACTCCCGGCCGCCGGCGGCGCCCTGGTCGTCGTCATCGCACTGCTGTGGTACACGGCCGCCTTGTGGTTCTTCGCCGGATCCGCCCCCGGCTTTTGAAGCCGCCTCCGTGGTCCACGGGGTGAGCCTGGCCGGGGCCAAGGCCGGCGAAGCGCTGCGTGAGTGCGGCTTCGACGTGGGCCGGAGGGCGGGCCGCCGCTGCCGAGCGGTCCGCGTGTCACAGAACGTCGGCGTGGCGGCCCGTCCGCACAATGAGGCGACAGCACTCGAAAGGACACGACCGTGGCCGGTCCGGACCGCACCAGCCTCGACGGCCTGCCCCCGGGCGGCAGCCGATCATGACCGGACGGCACCCGTCGGATGCGAGCATTCCGCGCGAGCCGCAGCAGGCGGTACACGGTGAGGCCCGCTGGCCGATGGCCGCCGCCGTCATCGCCGCCGCGGGGCTGACCCTGCTGCTGCCCGACGACCTGCGCCTGGGACCCCGCTGGGCGCTGCCCCTTGTCGAAGGACTGTTCCTGGTGGCGCTGATCGCGGGCGACCCGGTTCGCATCAGCCGCCGCTCGGCCGCCATGCGTGCCGTATCGATCGCCCTGGTCGGCGTGCTGGCGTGCGGAGCCATCTGGTCGACCGTCCGGCTGGTCGACGACCTCATGCACGGTGGTAGCGAGACCAACTCCGCCGATGCCCTGCTGCGGGCCGGCGGCAGCGTGTGGGCCCTGACCGTCCTCGCGTTCTCCCTGCTGTACTTCGAACTCGACAGCGGCGGGGCGGCCGCCCGGGCTCACTGCACGCCGCCCACTCCCGCTCTCGCCTTCCCTCAACACCTCACCCCCGAACTGGCCGCCACGAACTGGCGCCCCCGCTACGTCGACTACCTCTACCTCGGATTCACCAACGCCACCGCCTTCAGTCCCACCGACGTCATGCCGCTGGTCCCTTGGGCCAAGATCGTCATGGCTGTCCAGTCCGTCGTCTCCCTGCTCATCCTCGGACTCGTCGTCGCCAGGGCCGTCAACGTCCTCGCCTGACAGGCTCGCATGCACCTGCATTTAATGCTCACGCATTAGATGCTCTTGCATTTCAATTACGAGCATGTCAGCGTATCGGCATGAGCCCTTCCGCGCCATCACCCTTGTCCACGTCCCCCCTCACCTGGGACGCACGGCAGTGGGGAATCCTGCTCACCGTTTCGATCGTCGGGTTCCTCGACCCGCTGGACGTGAACATGGTGGGTGTCGCCCTGCCCTCGATCCAGGCCGACGTCGGCCTGTCCACGAGCGCACTGCAGTGGATCGTCAGCGGTTACGTCCTCGGCTACGGCGGCTTTCTGCTGCTGGGCGGACGCGCCGCCGACATCCTCGGCCGCCGCCGCGTCTTTCTGGTGGCGGTCGCCGTCTTCACCCTGACCTCGCTGGTCGGCGGCCTGGTCGACGACGGGACCCTGCTGATCGTCACCCGCTTCCTGAAGGGCGTGTCGGCGGCGTTCACGCTGCCCGCGGCGCTGTCCATCATCACGACCACGTTCGCCGAGGGGCCGGCCCGCAACAAGGCGATCGGGATCTTCACCCTCATGGGGGCCAGCGGCTTCTCGAGCGGTCTGGTGCTGTCCGGCGCGCTGACCGAGCTCGGCTGGCGCTGGACTTTCCTCGTGCCGGTCCCCGTCGCGCTGATAGCCCTGGTGGCGGCCATCCGCATCCTGCCGAAGGACGGCCCGCGCAGCGTCGGCGGCTACGACCTGCCCGGCGCGCTCACCCTGGTCGGCGGAATGCTGCTGCTGGTCTACACCGTGGTCGAAGTGCCGCAGAAGGGCTGGGCCGCGGCGAGCACGCTGGTGCAGTTCGGGCTCGCGGCCGCACTGCTGGCCGTCTTCGTCGTGGTCGAGCTCCGTGGCGCGCATCCGCTGATCCGTCTGGGCATCCTGCGCTCAAGCTCCCTGGTGCGTGCCAACGTGGGCCTGTCGGTGTTCTTCGGCGCCTACGTCGGCTTCCAGTTCGTCGCGACGCTGTACTTCCAGCAGGTGCTGCAGTGGTCGGCGCTGCAGACCGCATTCGGCTTCCTTCCCGCCGCCGCCGTCGTCACCGTCGCCTCACCGCGCATCCCGCACCTGATCGCACGATTCGGCACCTCGCGCACCATCGTCGCCGGCGTCAGCACGCACGTCGCCGCCTACGCGCTCTTCCTGGCCGTCGCCCGGGACAACCCCTACGCCGTGGGTGTGCTGCCGACCATGCTCCTGCTCAGCATCGGCATGACACTCGCGTTCGCGCCCTTCCAGATCGAGGGCACCTCGGGAATCCCCGACCACGAACAAGGCCTGGCCGGCGGCCTGTTGAACTCCTCCATGCAGGTCGGCGGCGCCGTCGGCCTCGCCGTCGTCACCGCGGTCCTGACCGCGGGAGGCGAAGGCAGGAGCGGGCCCGACGCCCTGCTCGCCGGTTTCACCCCCGCCATGACCACCGTCACCGTGCTCGCGGCCATCGGCCTGCTCACCGCCCTGTCCGGAACGCTGGGACGCCGCACGGCGACAGCGCGGACGGACAGCAGCACCGACCGACCGAAGCTCGACAAGGTCGTCTGACGCCACCGGGGGACGGCCGACCGCCGGGCCCGAACCGCCACATCCGCCCCAGACTCGAAAGGCAAGACAATCTCATGAGCAAGATCGTCCGTTTTCACGCCGCCGGCGGCCCCGAGGTCCTGACCCTGGAGGACGTCGAGGTCCGCGCACCCGGACAGGGCGAGATCCGTATCCGCACCCGGGCTCTCGGGCTGAACCGAGCGGATGCCATGCTCCGCGGCGGCCACCTCGGGGAGTTCCCCTCCGGTATCGGATGGGAGGCCTCCGGTGAGGTCGACGCCATCGGCCCGGATGTCGAAGGTTTCACCGTCGGTGATGCCGTCAGCCTGATCCCCTGCTTCAGGGCCACCGACTACCCCGTCCACGGCGAGCTGGCCATCGCGCCCGCCACCGCGGTGGTCAAGCACCCCGGCACGCTGTCCTGGGAGCAGGCCGCGGCCCTGTGGGGGCAGTACCTGACCGCATACGGAGCCCTCGTCGAGACCGCGGACCTGAAGACCGGTGACACGGTGCTCATCCCGGCCGCCTCCAGCAGCGTCGGGCTGGCAGCGATCCAGGTCGCCCGCAGTGTGGGGGCCCGCCCGGTGGCACTGACCCGCAGCAGCGCGAAGCGCCGGCGGCTCCTGGACGAGGGCGCCGAGGCAGTGGTCGTCACGGGCGAGGAAGACGTGGTCACCCGCGTGAACGAGCTCACCGACGGCCACGGCGCGCGCGTCATGTTCGACCCGGTGGGAGGACCCGCTCTGGCGGACCTGACCGGCGCCGCCGCACCCGGCGGGACCGTGATCCTCTACGGCGCGCTGAGCGGCGAGGCCACCACGCTGCCGGTGCTGCAGGTGATCGGCAAGAGCCTGACCATCCGGGGATACAAGGTCTTCGATCTCACCACCGACGTCGAACGCCGCAAGGCCGCCGTCAACTGGATCGTCGACGGTGTCGCCCGCAAGGTCCTGCGGCCGGTCATCGACACCGTCTTCCCGCTGGAGGACATCGTCGGGGCCCACCGTCGTCTCGAGTCCGGAGCCCAGGTCGGCAAGATCGTCGTGACCGTCCCCCGCTGACCCGGCACACCTCACGGGCGCCATGAACCCGCGTCCACGCCCGCACAACGCAAGTGACTCGACTTACTCGTCTCAGGGAGATGTCCACCCATGCGATACACCACCTTCGGGCGCAACAACGGCCTGCGCGTGTCCGAGTACGGCCTCGGCACCGCCAACTTCGGCACCGGCTGGCGCGCCGGCGGCGGCTGGGGCCCCGGCGCCGAGCCCGCCGAGGCCCACAAGATCTTCGACCGGTTCGCCGAAGCCGGCGGCACGCTCATCGACACCGCCGAGAACTACCAGGCCGGCGAATCCGAGCAGTTGCTCGGCGAGTTCCTGGGCGCCGACCGGGACCACTTCGTGCTGGCCGGCAAGTACGGCATGAACGGCGCCGGACCGCAGACCGTCTCCAACACCGGCAACAGCCGCCGGTACATGGTCCAGGCCCTCGAGACCACCCTGCGCCGCCTGAACACCGATCACCTCGACATGTACTGGGTGCACGCCCCTGACGGCCTGACCCCGATGGAGGAGATCCTGCGCGGCCTGGACGACCTGGTCAGCGCCGGAAAGATCCGCTACTTCGGGCTGTCGAACTTCCCGGCCTGGCGGGTGTCGCGGGCCACCGCCATCGCCGAGCTGCGCGGCTGGTCCCCGGTCGCCGGCATCCAGGCCGAGTACAGCCTGGTCGACCGCACCGCCGAGCGGGAACTGCTGCCCATGGCGCAGGCGCTCGGCCTCGGCGCGGCGCTGTGGAGCCCGCTCGGCGGCGGTCTGCTGACCGGCAAGTACCGCCAGGGTGCCACCGGCCGGATCAGCGACCTCAAGGCCGTCGGGTTCTTCGAGGACACCCCGCAGAAGTCCGCGATCGTCGATGCCGTCCTCGACATCGCGGCCGAGCTCGGCGTGCCGGCCTCCCGTGTCGCCATCGCCTGGATGCGGGAGCAGGGCGCGCGTGCGGCCACGGCGTACGTGCCGATCATCGGCCCGCGCAGCGTCGCGCAGCTCGACGACTACCTGGGCGCGCTGGACGTGACGCTGACCCCGGCGCAGTTCGCCCGGCTCGACGAGGTGAGCGCCATCAGGCTCGGCACCCCGCACGAGCTGAACGCGTGGAGCGTGGGTGCCCTCCGTGGCGGTGACGCCGGCGTGATCGACGAGCCCGTGATCCCGGCAGCGTGATCTGCGGGGCCGGACGTTCCGAAGGCTTTGCGTCAGGCGCACGAATGCGAGCCTGGGGCCCAGGTCTCCTCCAGGAGCCGGACCGCCCCGGAGGAGACGTGAATCGCGGGCCCCATGACCGGTTGACGGCTGCCGCGCTGTTACTCGTGGCGGGCGGCCTGTGGCAGACGTTCGGGGCCGGTACGTCAGGCGGCGGCCGCTTCTGGGGCGTCGTCATCGCGTTCCCGGCGGCGGTCTCCCTCTGGTTCTGCGTCAGAGCGCAGGCCAGGGCCGTCAAGGAGGGCAATCGGCAGGCGCGGATCCGCAGAGAGCAGCGGAGGCGGTCGCGTGGGTGACGACGCACGGCGGACGGACGGCACCGGGCAGGGAGCGGGCTCGGCCCGGACCGCTGAAGCGGGTGTCGCAGATCCGAGTCCTTCCGGGGCGCAGGCAGAAGGGCCGGTTCGGGAGGGGGTCCTCCAGGACCGGCCCTTCGTCGTTCCGGTGCCGTGCCACTCGTGGGCCCACTGTGTCCGGGCGAAGTCGGCTACCGGAGGCGCAGCCCCACCACCAGGCCGGCGTGGTCGGACGGCCACAAGCCCTTGGGAGTGCGGTCCCTCACCTTGTCTCCGATCAGGTGGGCGGAGACGGCGGAAAGGTGTGTGGGCTGGTGGAAGACGTAGTCGATGCGCGCGCTGAGTTTGGACGGCAGGTTGCGCAGATCGGGGTCCTGGACGGCGGTGAATCCGCCCCCGGGGCCGTGGACGGTCCGCCAGGCGTCGTCGTAGCCGCCGTCGGTGAACGTGGCGTACGGTCCGGTCGTTTTGACGGGCAGGGTGTTGAAGTCACCTAGAGCGGTGACGGGATACGGCGACTGTGCCAGCGCGGCGTACAGCTCCTGCCCCTGGGCGTTTCGGATGTCCGGCACCCCTGGCTGCAGGTGCGTGGTGGCCACCCGTACCCGTGTCGGCTCGCCCTTGACGGCGACGTCCACCGCGGACCAGCCCCTCGCGGTGGTGAAGGTGACTCCGAACGGGGTGGTGACGACGAGCTTCGCGGCATAGAGGTGCGACTGCGCGTTCGTCACCGGGAGGCCGTCCTGCACCAGGATCGCGTCCCGGTTCGTGAAGCTCGCCCGTTCGGTGGCACTGATCGGCAGGGTGGTGGTGCCGGTGTTGTCGACCGCGGCGGCCCGGTAGTGGAGACCGGCCCGGCGCAGCTCGCGGAGCAGGATGTCCAGGAAGTCGTAGGTGGTGTGGAGGGGACCGGTCAGCGGGCCCTTCTTCCACAGGGCCACCTCCTGCAGGCCGATGACCTCGGGGCGCTCGTTCCTGACCAGGCGCGAGATGGCCCGGGCGCGGGACGGGAAGTCGGTGGCGACCACCTGGTCGTAGGCGATCCCGGCTCGCTCGACGAGCTGCTGCGGGGTCTGTGCGAGGGCCAGAGGCGCGAGGTCGGCGCCCAGATAGATGTTGTACGTGGCGACCTTGAGCTGCCGCGTACCGGCTTGAGCCGGCGCGGCCAGGCCGAGTGTCGCGGCGACCAGTCCCACGGCGACCAGAAGTGACGCCCATCTTCGTGCCATGCGCTTCTCCTTTCACTGTCCGGGTCAGATCACGACGTCCGGGGCGTGAAGCCGTCCCGGATGTGTTTGTCTGTTCCGAACAATCCGATAACGTCCTGTAATCGCATGATTGCCCGGACGTGAGTGCGAGAGCCCGTGGGTCGGGCAGCGCCACTCAAAAGCACTCGTTTTCATGAAGTGGCAGTGGCAACGGCAGTGGCAGCGGCAGTGACGGTGGCAGTGACAGCACCGAGCACCACCGTGACTCGCGGTGAAGGAGGCCGGGACGGGGCGGGAGTGAGGCATGAGTCTGGTGCTGTCCGGGTCAAGGCTTAGTGTTGGTGGGTAGACGAAGCGGCCAGTCGGGGACCTGTGACCGGCCCCGTACGGCTGCACCGGGTGCTCATCTCGAGCCGGGGTCCAGCGGCTCGTGAGGGCGAGGCGACGTGAGTGATGGGCCTGCGCAACGCTCACCGGCCACCGCGGTCTCGGAGAGTTCTGCGGCGGGACGGGCGCGGGTGCGTCGGGAGGCCCGCCGTACGCAGCTGCAGACCCTTTCGGTCATTGCCGTGGGCGGTGCCCTGGGTTCTTGTGCCCGCTACGGAGCGGCGGTGATCTGGCCCACGGGGAAGGCGGCGTTCCCCTGGACGACTCTGGGCGTCAACGCGGTCGGGTGCTTCGTCATCGGCGTGTTCCTGGTGATGATCACTGAAGCCTTCACCGTGCATCCATTGCTGCGGCCGTTCTTCGGGACCGGAGTCCTGGGAGGCTTCACGACCTTCTCCACGTACTGCGTCGACATCGAACGTCTGGTGCGAGCGGACAGGGCCGGCCTCGCTCTGACGTACCTGGCGGCGACCGTGGTCATCGCACTGGCCGCGGCGAAGATCGGCATGGTCTCCACCAGACGCATCCTCGCGACGAGAGGACCGTGATCATGCGACTCCACGGACACGCACTGCGCCTGACGATCATCGTGGACGACACGGACACCTGGCAGCACAAGCCCCTGTTCACGGAGATCGTGCACCGGGCCCATGCCTTCGGCCTGGCCGGTGCGACGGTTCTCCGAGGTGTGGAGGGGTTCGGAGCGACCTCGGTCGTGCACACCACACGGCTGCTGTCCATGGCCGACGACCTGCCGACGGCCGTCATCATCATCGATGAAGAGGACCGCATCCGGGCCTTCATGTCTCAGCTCGAAGAACTGCCCATCAGTGGCCTCGTCACCGTCCAGCCGGTCGAGGTGGTCCACTACAAGGGCCGGGAGGCTGCAGCCACATGAGGTACTTGCTCGTCATTCTCGGAGGGGCCATCGGCGCCCCCATGCGGTACCTGATCGACCGGAGCGTCCAGGCGCGCCATGGCACCACATTCCCCTGGGGCACGTTCGGAGCCAATGTCACCGGATCGGTGATCCTGGGCACGCTGACCGGGGCGACGCTCGCCGGGGCCGCCTCGCAGAACGTCCAGCTCTTCCTGGGCTCGGGCCTGTGCGGGGCCCTGACCACCTACTCGACGTTCTCCTACGAAACGCTCAGTCTCGCCGAGGCCGGAGCGCGCTTTCTCGCCGCGGTCAACGTGGTCGCCTCGATCGTGGCCGGGCTCGGCGCCGTGTTCATCGGCATGACCTTCGCGCAGGCGGCTTTCGGCTAGGCCGACGCCCAGGGGGTCCCCGAACGATCCGTACCCGCCCCCTCGGGCGTCTGCCGGGAGCCGGCCCCCTCAGACATGTGCGGGCACGGAATCCTGGTCGGTGCACTGCATGATCCCGACCCTTTCGACGATCACGAGCCCTTCGTCGATCAGCTCGCGCAGTGTCGGAAGGAATCCGCGTACCCGTTCCTCGTCGTCGACGATGACGATCACCAACGGCAGGTCCTGCTTGATCGACAGCAATCGAGGGGCATGCATGACCGATGAGGCTCCGAAGCCCTCGACGCCACGGAAGGCCGTCGCGCCGGCCAGCCCCGCCTCATGGGCGCGATGCACGATCTCCGCGAACAGTGGCCGGTGATGCCAGGTGTCGCACTCCTCTATGAAGATCGTCAGCTGCAGGGCCGATCCCATGGGCATCATGACGTCCTCCCGGCCATCACACAGGCGCCTTGCGCTGCGCCCGCGGCCAACCCCGGCGGCAACCGTCGTGTCCCGGGCTCTACCGAGCCGCGACAGATCCAACCCGAAGAACCGGCCTCTACGCCCACCCGGACGGCCGGACGACATGAGCTGCGGTCGGGGCCTTCCATTCCGTAGCCCTCCTACTCGCGTGGGCCGACAGAAGGGCCAAGATCACTTCACGAGTAGGGACTGTTGGTGGCATCGCATGCCACGGTTGGGGTACGGCGAGCCCCACCGCCGCGTAACCGCAGCCGGCAGACGACTTCGGCCACACGTCCAAGATATCGCTCTTCAGCACACTATGGAATGAATTCTTCCGGCGCCCGTACGCCTCCGGCGAGGTGCTGCTGGGGATCCGGACGAGGGCCGGGTACGGCTGTCTCCCGCGATCAGGCCGGCGCAGGCATGAAGCCACCCCGCGCGGTGCCCGAGGACAGCAGGGCAGACCAGTCGAGTGCCTCGGGCAGCTCGTCCAAAGACATCACGACTGCTCCGCCGGCCTGCGCCGCGTCCGCGCACCAGTCGCCCATGTCGTTCGATGCCGTGCCACCGTCCGCCTCACCGACCACCGGCGCGGCGAGGGCGGGGACGACGAGTCCGTGGTCGCCGGGTCCGTCCACGACGCACAGGGTGAGTCGGGGGACGATGCTCCATCCCTCGCACAAGGGCACCGCTCCGTCCGGCGCGATCAGGGGCGGCAGGGCATCGTGGACGGTCGCGCCGGCCAGCAGGAGCACGGGCGTGGCACCACGAACGAACAGAGTGTTCTCAGGATCCAGCAGCACGGGAACACTCTCGCAGGCCGGAGCATCGGGGCGGCAGGCGGGTGCCGAGAGCATGGCATCCGGAACCGCGGGCCTGCAGCGGGACCTGGGAGGCGCGCTGATGCAGTCGGTCTTCGGCGCGCCGCTCACCGCCTGTCATGAGATCCCCCCCGGCCCCCCGAACGGCCCAACTCGCCGGGCCTATCCGCCGGAGATAGGTTGGTGAGCGGGGCGCGATGGCGGCCGGGGCTGATTTTTCCTTCGCCCCGGCAGGACCGGACAAGGCTCCGAGGGCGGTGGCCGGCATGACCGAGGCGCAGTACTACGACGTCATTGTCATCGGCACCGGTGCGGGTGGTGGCACCCTCGCCCACCGGCTGGCGGACACGGGAAAACGTGTCCTCCTCCTCGAACGCGGCGGCTATCTGCCCCGTGAGCGCGACAACTGGGATTCCACCGCGGTCTTCGTCAAAGGGAAGTACCGTGCCCCGGAGTTCTGGTTCGACAAGGACGGAAACAGATTTCCGCCCGAGGTCAATTACTACGTGGGCGGCAATACCAAGTTCTACGGCGCCGCGCTCTTCCGGATGCGCCCGGAGGACTTCGGCGAGGTACGTCACCACGACGGCGTCTCGCCCGCCTGGCCGCTGCGCTACGAAGACTTCGAGCCGTACTACACACAGGCCGAACATCTCTACCTGGTGCACGGCCGGCACGGCGAGGATCCCACGGAGGGTCCCACCAGCGCGCAGTACGCCTGCCCGCCGGTCCGGCACGAGCCGCGCATCGAGCAGCTCAGCCACGATCTGGAGAAGCGGGGGCTGCACCCCTTCCATCTCCCGATCGGGGTGAACCTCATCCAGGACGACCGGGGCCGGGCCGTACACACCAGCGCCTGCATCCGCTGCGACCGCGTCGACGGCTTCCCCTGTCTGGTCGGCGCGAAGTCCGACGCCCAGGTGATCTGCGTCGACCCCGCCCTGGAACGCGCGAACGTCGAGATGATCACGTACGCGGACGTACAGCGCCTCGAAACGGACGCGACCGGCCGGACGGTGACCGCGGTCGTCGCCACCGTGGGGGACAAGGACCCCGCCACCGTGCGGTTCGGCGCCGACATCGTGGTCGTGGCCTGCGGCGCCGTCAACTCCGCCGTCCTGTTGCTGCGTTCGGCCGACGACCGGCATCCGCGGGGGCTGGCCAACAGTTCGGACGTGGTGGGCCGGTACTACATGCGGCACAACAACATGGCCCTGATGGCCGTGTCCCGGGAACCGAACGACACCAAGTTCCAGAAGACTCTGGCGCTGCACGACTGGTATCTGGGATCCGACGACTGGGACTACCCCTTGGGCGGTATCCAGATGCTCGGAAAGTCCGATGCCGAGCAGATCCACGGCGAGGCGCCCCGCTGGGCCGGGGCGGTCTCCCCGGACATGCCGTTCGAAGTGCTGGCCCACCACGCGGTCGACTTCTGGCTGTGCGGCGAGGACCTGCCGGCCTCCGGCAACCGCGTCACCCTGGACGGGGACGGCGGGATCCACCTCGCCCTCGACGAGAAGAACAACATCGCCGGGCTGGAGCGCCTTCGGCACAAACTGCAGGACATGCTCGGCCACTTGGGCATGCACCCGCACCGTCTCCTGTCGCGCAGCATCTACCTGCACAAGGGCATGCCCATCGGTGCCACGGCGCACCAGGCGGGCACGGTCCGTTTCGGCCGGGACCCCGCGAGTTCGGCCCTGGACGTCAACTGCAAGGCCCACGACCTCGACAACCTGTACGTCGTCGACACGAGCTTCTTCCCGAGCATCGCGGCAGTGAATCCCTCACTGACGGCCATGGCCAACGCCTTGCGGGTCGGCGACCACATCGCGGAGCGACTGCGATGACGTCCCGCGTCCCGTCCGACAACGGCACCGGGCACGTTCGCCGGGCTCTGCGCCCACCGGCACGAGAGGGACCGCCAGGCCTCGTCGATGCCGTTCGTGCGGGACGGGTCCCGGCGGCAGGAGCCTGAGCGGGGAACCAGCAAGGAGACCGTCATGGACCGCTATCCGCCCATCGCCGACCACGGGCTCGTCGGGGACCTGCAGACCACGGCTCTGGTGTCGTCGCACGGCGTGGTCGACTGGTTCGCGGCGCCGCGCTTCGACTCGCCCAGCGTCTTCGCCGCCCTGCTCGACCACGACGGCGGCGGCTACTTCCTCCTCGCGCCGGACCACCCCGAAGGCACCTGGAAGCAGCTCTACTACCCGGACACCGCCGTCCTGGTGACCCGCTTCATGTCGCCCGACGGAGTGGGCGAGATCATCGACTACATGCCGGTCCAGCCGGGTCCGCGAGCGAGTGACCGGCACCAATTGGTGCGTGTGGCCCGCACGGTGCGCGGCACCGTCCGATTCGCCCTCGAATGCCGGCCGCGGTTCGATTACGCGCGGGCCGGCCACCGACTCGAGGTGACGCCCGGGCGGGCGACGTTCCACGCCCCGGGCGCGACCGCCCACCTCCAGGGTGACATCCCGCTGGAACAGGACGGGCAGGACGTCCGGGGCTCCATCACGCTCAACGCGGGAGGGGTCGCCGCCATGGTGTTCACCATGTGCCCGCCGGGCGGAGAGGCGCCACCGTCACCCACCACCGAGGGGATCACCGAGGACGTCGGGGACACCATCAACTTCTGGCAGCTGTGGGTGCGCACCTCGCGTTACCACGGCCGCTGGACGGACATGGTGTACCGGTCCGCCATCACCCTCAAGCTCCTGACCTACGCCCCCACGGGCGCACCGGTCGCGGCCGCCACCATGGGGCTGCCCGAGCAGGTCGGCGGTGAGCGCAACTGGGACTACCGCTACACCTGGGTGCGCGACGGGTCCCTGTCGGTCCGGGCCCTGCTCGATCTCGGCTTCGTGGAGGAGGCGACCCGCTTCACCCACTGGCTCGGCGACCGTCTGGGCGCCCGCGAGGGACCGGACGGCGAACCCCTGCAGATCATGTACCGGGTCGACGGCGACGCTCACCTGACCGAGGAGATACTGGACCACTTCGAGGGCTACCGCGGCTCCTACCCGGTCCGGGCCGGGAACGCCGCCTCCGACCAGTTGCAGCTCGACATCTACGGTGAGGCCCTGTACGGGCTGACCGAGGGCCGTGAGGTCGGCGAACACGCGGGATACCACGGGTGGAAGAGCCTCGCCGGCACCTTGGACTGGCTCGCCGACACCTGGGACCGGCCCGACGAGGGGATCTGGGAGACCCGGGGCGGACGCAAGGACTTCACCTACAGCCGGGTGATGTGCTGGACCGCGTTCGACCGTGGTCTGAAGCTGGCGGCCGAGTTCAGCAGGCCCGCCGACACCGCGCGCTGGACCCGCGCCCGGGACGAGATCCTGGAACAGGTCATGCAACGCGGCTGGAACGAGAAGGAGCAGGCCCTCGTCCAGTACTACGGAGGCGACGTCCTGGACGCCTCCCTCCTGCTCGCACCCCGGGTCGGATTCATCTCCCCCCGAAGCCCCGGCTGGCTGAGCACCCTGGACGCCATGGACCGCGTCCTCGTGTCCGACAGCCTGGTCTACCGGTACGACCCCCAGGCGTCCCCCGACGGACTGCGCGGCACCGAAGGAACCTTCAGTCTCTGCACGTTCCTCTACGTCGACGCCCTCGTCCGTGCCGGGCGGCTCTCCCAGGCGCGCTACGCCTTCGAGAAGATGCAGACCTACGCGAACCATGTCGGTCTGTTCGCCGAGGAGATCGGCCCGAGCGGTGAACAACTCGGCAACTTCCCGCAGGCCTTCACCCACCTCTCCCTCATCATGGCCGCCACGACGCTCAACGACGCGCTGGACAGGCTCCGGCACTGAGCGCCGTTCGGCCCGTCCGGCGGGCTCGCCGGCGAGCAGCGGCCACGAGAACGAACGCGAACTACGGGTCCCGCTCGGCCACCGCCTGCAGCGCCGCCGCCAGAACCTGCTCCCGGTCGCCGGAAGCGTCGACGGTGAGACCCGGCTCGTCGGCCTCGAGCGGATCCAGGATCTCGTACTGGGAGTCGAGCAGCCGCGGAGGCATGAAGTGTCCCTTGCGACGGGCGATCCGCTCCGCGGCCACTGCCCGGTCCAGGGCCAGGTGGACGAAGCACAGGTCGGCGCCGGTCCGCCGGAACCGGTCCCGGTACTCACGTTTGAGCGCGGAACACGTGGCGACGCCCCCGCGCCCGCCTGCGGCCGTCGCTCGGATCCACTCCGTGAAGGCGGCCAGCCACGGCTCGCGATCGGCGTCGTCGAGGGGATGCCCGGCAGCCATCTTGGCGCGGTTGGCTGGGGGGTGGAGGTCGTCGCCGTCCAGGAACGGCACGTCGAGCCGTCGCGCGAGGCGTGGTCCGACGGTGGACTTGCCGGACGCCGACACACCCATCACGATCACCACGCGTGAACCGCCGACCGCGCCGGTCAACGAGCCTCCCTGGGACGACGGCGGAGGACTGGGGCCACCTCCACTATCACCCGTCCCTCCCGGACGTGCTGGACGAGCCGGCTCGCCGCGGGACGCGTCCCGCTCGCTCCGGACCTCACCCGCGGCGGATCGTCGCGCGGGGATGCGCCCGGTGACTTCCGCCAAGACCTCGGACGGGGCCGGAAGACACGGCCGCACAACAGGACGCTCCCGGCCTGACGGTGGAAAACGTCAGGCCGGGAGTGGCCCGTCGGTGGGTCTTCGGCTGTCGCGTCAGCCGGTGCCCTGTTCGACGTGCAGATGGATCGGGCCGCGAAGCACGGGGCTGCGTCGGTACGGCGGTGGATCGGTGACCAGCGTGGGGCGGTCGAGGCGGCGTACGAGCTCGGTCAGCGCGATCTGGGTCTCGCGTCGGGCCAGTGGGCCGCCGAAGCACAGGTGGATGCCGCTGCCGAAGCCGAGGTGCTGGTTGTCCCGCCGGTCGGGGTCGAAGCGGTCGGGCTCGTGGAAGCGGTCAGGATCGCGGCTGCCCGACGCTAGCATCAGCATGATCTGCGCGCCCTTGGGGATGACGGTGTCGGCGACGGTGATGTCGCTGTAGGCCGCCCGCCAGGGAATGATGTGCACGGGAGGCTCGTAGCGCAGGAGTTCCTCGACCAGCGGGACGACGAGGTCCGGGTCGTCGCGCAGCCGCTGCAGCACCTCCGGGTGGCGCAGCAGCGTGAGCATGCCGTTGGTGATGAGGTTGACGGTGGTCTCGTGGCCGGCGATCAGCAGCAGGTTGGCGGTGGCGATGATCTCCTCGTCGGTCATCCGTCCGTCCGGCCCGTCGTCGTTGGCGAGCCGCGTCAACAGGTCGTCGCCCGGCCGGCCGTGGCGCTGCTCCAGCAGTCCGCCGAGGTACTGGCGCAGGTCCTTGCGGGCCTGTACGCCCTTTTCCAGTTTCTCCTTCGGGTCGGTCTTGGGGTTGTAGTCGATCGAGTTGACGAGGGCGTCCACCCACACGTGGAACTTCGGTTCGTCCTCGCGTGGCACGCCGAGCAGGTGGCAGATCACCGTGACGGGGAACGGGTAGGCGAAGTCGTCGACGATGTCGATCCGCTCCTTGCCCGCGAAGCCGTCGATCAGACCGCTCACGACGGCGGTCAGATCGCCGTCCATGCCGGACACCAGCCCCGGGGTGTGCGGGGGCCCGAAGTGACGCATGGCCATACGCCGCAGGCGGTCGTGCTCGGGCGGGTCCATGTTGATGAACGCCGGTGTGGTGTCCGACTGGACCGAGGGCATCGGATGCGCCAGATTGCGGACGTCGGAGCTCAGGTGCGGATCGTGCAGCAGTTCGGTGAGCTCGCGGTAGGTGCTGACGACGTAGCTGCCGTCCTCCTGCCGGGCCACCGGCGTCCTGCGCAGCTCGGCGTACAGCGGGTACGGGTCGGCCCGGGAGGAGTAGTCGAGGATCCGGCGCAGCGTGTCGGGCATCTGGGTCGTGGTCATCTTCCCTCCTACCGGTGGTGCTGCTGCAGAGATGTGACGCGCCGCTCACTCGGGGCGTTGCCGGTGACGACCACCGTGGCTCCCTGGGCGATCAGGGCGGGGCCGGGGAAGTCGACGGGCACCGGTTTGGAGTCGACGGGCTGGTCGGGCGTGGGACAGGGCGGCGGGAAGGGCGCGGCCGTCTCGATCAACTGCCGGTAGTGGTCGAGCCACTTCGCGTTGTTGAAGCTCACCGCCGCGGTGACACGGCCCTGGTAGCCGTACGCGGCGACGAAGCGGCGGTCGGACACCGACCCCTGGGTGACGACGACCTCGTCGGCGAAGGTCGGCACGCCGACGGACTTGATGTTGGCGCCGAACTGGATCGACCAGAACAACGGGATGGACAGGTGGGGCCAGCGGTCCGCCTGGGCGCTGACCATGTTGTGCGCCGCGACCTCGGCCTGCTCCACGGCGTTGGCCCAGTGCTCCAGCGAGATCAGCCGGTACTCGTAGATCGGGTTCGGGCAGCGTGCCACGTCACCGGCGACGAAGACGTCGTCGGTGATCAGGCCGTTGATGTCGAGGGCACG
The DNA here is from genome assembly GCF_054729265.1 of Streptomyces krungchingensis. Classification (NCBI taxonomy): domain Bacteria; kingdom Bacillati; phylum Actinomycetota; class Actinomycetes; order Kitasatosporales; family Streptomycetaceae; genus Streptomyces; species Streptomyces krungchingensis. The sequence continues at coordinate 4,047,785 of NZ_JBPUKY010000001.1, read as the reverse complement.
GCAGCCCGTGTCGCAGGCGATTCCCCAGATACCCGCCGCCAGTCCCGAGTCCCGCAGCCAGTCGGTGTTGCGGATGCCCCCGAGCGCCACCACCGCGACGTCGGCGTCGATCGTGCTGCCGTCGTCGAAGTGGGCGCGGCGGAGGTGTCCCTGTGCGTCGCCCTCCAGCCGGGTCACCTTGACGCCGCAGCGCAGGTCGACACCGTGCGCGCGCTGCATGTCCGCCGCGACCTCACCGATCATGGCGCCGAGCGCCCCGACCAGCGGGGCCGGCGCGAGTTCGGCGACGGTCACCGAGATGTCGCGCTCGCGGCAGATGGAGGCGATCTCGGAGCCGGTGAATCCGGCGCCGATGACCAGGACACGGGAGGGCCCGGCGGCGAGGGCCCGCTGCAGACCCTCGGCGTGCTCACGCGTACGGACGACGAACACCCCGTCCAGGGCCGCCTCGGACTCGACGAACCAGGGCCGGGCCCGTACCCCCGTGGAGATCAGCACCCGGTCGAAGGGAACCTCGCGTCCGTCGGCGAGACGCACGACGTTGCTTGCCATGTCCAGGCCGCTGGCGGGCACGCCCAGCAGCCACTCGGCATTGACGTCACGGCGTCGCGGCAGCGTGGTGCCGTCGGCCGGCACCCATCCGGTCAGTACCTGCTTGGACAGGGGAGGCCGGTCGTAGGGCTCGCCCAGCTCGTCGCCGATCATGGTCAGCGAGCCGGTGAAACCCTCGGCGCGCAGCGCCTCCGCGGCCCGCAGCCCCGCCAGCGAGGCTCCGACGATCACGATGCGGCCGTCGCGCTTGAACGCCCGCAGATTGTCGGCACTGGTCATGACGGCGACGCCTCCACCGGTGTCTCCAGCCCCTCCAGCTGGTCGACCAGGATCGCCTGGACCGGGCAGGCCGCCGCGGCGCGCAGCACCCGCTCGCGCTGGGCGTCATCGGGGCTCGGGTCGTACATCAGCGCTTCTTCGCCGTGCATCCGGAACGCGTCCGGAGCCAGGAAGGCGCATTGCGCATAACCTTCACATCGGGAAAGATCAACGACAATTCTCATCCCGGCCTCCACGGGCACTGCACACTGCGGACCCTGGAGCCGGTGCCACTGCGGCACGCCCTGCGCGGGACATGCATGGGGAGGAATTCGGTCGTTGCTCGGCCCTGCGGACTGCGAGGGGTGCACACCGGGTCTGTCGGGTCTCCACAGAAAGAAATTGTTCGCCGCGAACAGAACGACTGGCATCTGCAGGAGCGACTGGCGTCTGTAGAACCGCCCAGAGAACCTGACTTGTCGAGAAAAGCCTATCCCGCGCGCCCCTCACCTGCACTTGGGGAACCAGGGCCGCAATGCGGTCCGTCCCCCGCATGCCGCGTGCCCCTGCGGCCATGACCGTGGTCGGTGATCCTTTGTACGTGGCTGGAGCGACCCGGTCCGCGGAGTGCTCCCGCATCGGGGTGTTCGGGTGTCCGTCGCGCCGACGGTCGCGATCGGTGCAGTTCTTCGATGTGCCGGAGGCACGCATGGGAAACGTACTGGGCGATGTACTGGGCCTGGCGGCGGCTGTCGCCATCAGTCCGCTTCCGATCGTGGCCATCATCATCGTGCTGGCAACGCCCCATGGACGCGTGAACGGTTTGGTGTTCGCCACCGGCTGGGTGGTGGGGCTGTCGGCCCTGGGCGCGGTGATGCTGCTGATCGGCGGCAAGGGGAGTGCCGACAGCCACGGGCATCCCGCCGACTGGGTGGGGATCCTCAAGCTCGTGCTGGGAGTGGCGCTGGCCCTCTTCGCCGTGCGGCTGTGGCGTCGCCGCCCCACCGATGTCACGCGGGCGCAGTTGCCGCAGTGGATGGCCGCGATCGACGGCTTCACGCCGGTGAAGATCTTCCTCCTCGCCCTCCTGCTGTCGGCCGGAAACCTGAAGAACGCCCCGCTGACCATTGCCGCAGCGGCGTCGATCAGCGCGTCGGGGCTGCCGGTCGGACAGCAGATCGCCGCGATGGCGATCTTCGTCGTCATCGCTTCCCTCGGACTCCTGACCCCGCTCGGGGTGTTCCTGGTCATGGGGGACCGGGCGAAGCACATGCTGGGCAACTGGAAGGAATGGGCCGCGCGGCACAACATCGCCATCATGGCGGTCCTGTTCTTCGTGTTCGGGCTGAAACTGCTGGGGGACGGGATCGACGTGCTGACTTCCTGACCGCGGGTGTGCGGTGCCGCCCGGCCGGGATGTGGAGTGCTCCCGGGCCCCGGTGCGCGGGCCGCTGTGCGGACTTCGATGTGAGCGGCAACAACGCGCCGCCCGGCTGCGCCAAGGGCCCGCCCTACCGTCTGCGCTGAATGCGCGGAGACGCACGCGTCGGCCCCGCGCCGCGGGGGAGGGAACAGGCCCGGTGAGCCCGTCCGTCGTGGTGCGCCGTGTGCGTGTGCCGGGGGCGACGTGCCGGGGCGGTGGTTGCGTCCCGCGTGGGGGACGGCGACCGTGAACGGGTGATTCTCGTTCCGGGGTGGCTGTGGCAGCGCGGGGCGGTGAGCCGCGCCGTGGCCGTCGGCCTCGCCGCCGGCGTCTTCTTCGGGGCGTTCGTTCTCGTCGAGTCGGGGTCCTGGGCGGGCGCCGCGGTGGTCTTCGTGGTGCTGAGCCTGTTCTGCGGGATCCGCACGGCGCGCCGGATGGACCGGATCTGGCCCGCGGCGAAGGACATGCCGTACGCCGACCGCGTGGCCGTGGTGCGCGCCACCCGGCACGGCGAGGCCGTCGACGATCCCAGGCTGGCGCCCTCGGTCGTCGCCTACGCCGATGGCCTGCACCGGGCCGCCGAGGACGACCGCCTGCACCGCCCGCTCGTCCTGCTCGTCACCGCGCTCGCGGTCGCTCTCGCCGTGTACGACACCCTGACGGGCGAGACCGGCGAGACGGTCGTCTCGTGGCTGGTGGTCGTACTCCTGCTGGCCGACCTGATGTGGTGGCCCCGCAGACGGGAGCGCCTGCTGGCCCGTGCCGGTCGGGCGGAGGCGTCGGCCCTGCGCATGACGGACACGGACAGGGGCCGCGCGACGGGCGACTCCTGATCACGGGCGGCGGTCCGCCTGTCCGGTCGAGCCCCCTGCCCGATGGAGAGGGGGCCCGACCGGGTTCGTGATCCGTTCAGTCGCGGCCGGAGCCGGGACCGTAGACCGCGGCGATGTCCTTCGACGTCACCCACCGGCTGTAAGTGGGCGACTGGGGCCAGCCTTCGGGCGAGTCCTGCCATTCCTCCTGGCGTCCGTACGGCAGGAGGTCGATCAGCGGGAAGGTGTGGCTGAGCTGCTCGGTACCGCGTCCGTCGGTGTGCCAGGTGCGGTAGACGGTGTCGCCGTCGCGCAGGAACACGTTGACCGCGAATCCTCCCTCGGGCGGTGCGCCGACGTCGGCCCCGAACGAGCTGTTGGCGGTCGAGTACCAGGTCATCCGGTTGCCGACCCGCTGCTTGTAGGCGAGCGCCTCGTCGATCGGCCCCTGGGTGACGACGACGAAGCGCGCGTCGTAGTTGTCCAGGAATTCCAGGCGGGTGTACTGCGAGGTGAATCCGGTGCAGCCGGGGCACTGCCATTCCTGGCCCGCGGACCACATGTGGTTGTAGACGATCAGTTGCCGCCTGCCGTCGAAGACGTCCGCCAGCCGGACGGCGCCGTCCTCGCCTTCGAGGGTGTAGTCGGGCATCTCGACCATCGGCAGGCGGCGACGCTCGGCGGCGATGGCGTCGAGCTCCCGCGTCGCGGCCTTCTCGCGGGCACGCAGTTCTTCGAGCCGGCGCTCCCAGGTCGCGGTGTCGACGACAGGTGGTAGGGCGTGGGTGGTCATGGTCCCCTCACAGAGCTCGTGCGCGACTTTCGCTTGTGCAGGGGTGGACTCCGGCGGACTCCGGAACTCATCGGCCGCCGGCCCGGCAAAGCGGTGGTGTCCCGGAAACGGGCGCACTGGGGGGCGCGTGGCGTCCGGGGGCGTGCGCCGAGCGCGAACCGACTCCTGGGATCCGCCGTTTGAGCTTCTTTCCAGGTCGGAGGCCCTCTCAAGTTCACCGTCGTGATCACCGAATGATCTTGCAGGAGCGATGAAGTCGAGAAAGGGCTGGTTCCTGTGACGTTTGTTTCGGTGCCGCGGTCGGACGCGGGGCTGGACTCGGTGACGGTCGCCGTCGAGGAGTTGCGGGCCGGCCGGCCCGTGATCGTGGTGGACGACGTGGACCGCGAGAACGAGGGCGACCTCGTCATGGCGGCCCAGTTCGCGACCGCCGAGTCCCTGAGCTTCTTCGTGCGCTGGACCAGCGGTCTGATCTGCGCGCCGATGGCGCCGGAGGTCGCCGACCGGCTGGAACTGCCGCTCATGGTCCCGACCGCCTCGGCCGTCGACTCGACGGCCTACACCGTCTCCGTGGACGCGGTCGGTGTCGGCTCGGGCATCTCCGCCGCGGACCGGGCGCTGACCGCCCGTACGCTCGCCGACCCCCACTGCCGTCCCGACGGGCTGATCCGTCCCGGGCACGTTCTTCCGCTGCGCGCCCGCTCCGGGGGGATCGCGGAGCGGCGCGGGCACACCGAGGCCACCGTCGACCTGCTGCGCCTGGCGGGGCTGTCCCCGGTCGGTGTGATCAGCGAGGTCTGCGAGGACGACGGCTCCGTCGCCCGCTTCGACCGGCTGCGGGCGTTCGCGGACCTGCACGGGCTGGCGCTGGTCTCGATCGAGCAGGTGTCGCAGGCGCTGCGGCGCCCGGACCCCGCGGCGGTGTGACGTCGGTGCGGCGAGCAGCGACGATCTTCGATCTGGACGACACGCTGGTCGACAGCGGCGCGGCGTGGGGACGGGTGTGCGCCGCCTTCGCCGCCCGGCACGGGCACCGCTGGCGAGCCGAGGACGACGCCGCGCTGCACGGCAACGGCGGCTGGGCGTCGTACGTCGCGGGGTTGTGCGGCGGCGCGGCGGGCGTCGCGGAGGTGGTGGAGACCTGCACGGCCGCGATGGCCGTCGAGTGCGCGGCGGGCCGGGTTCCGGCGCTGCCCGGAGCGCTGGACCTCGTGCGTGAGGCCGGTCGCCACGGGCCGGTCGCCGTGGCCACGGCCAGCCCGCGCCGCTACGTCGTGGCGATCCTGGCGGAGCTGGGCCTGGCGGCGCGGTTGCGGGCCGTCGTGTGCGGCGAGGACGTGACCTCCGGCAAACCCGCTCCCGACGCCTACCTGCGCGCTGCCGCGGGCATCGGCGTCCCGCCCGCGGACTGTGTCGCGGTGGAGGACTCCGCGAACGGCATCCGGTCGGCGTTCGCCGCCGGCATGCGCGTCCTCGCCGTCCCCCGCGCGGGATCCACCTTGTCGGCCGATGTGGCCCGGCTGCCCACGGCGCAGGCCCGCAGCGCGGCCGACGCGCTTCCCCTGCTCACCCGGATGCTGGACCTCCGTCCCGAGCCGCGGGCCGCCGAGCCCTCGGGCCCGCGGCTGGTCCGCGAGGGCGCGCCATGACGCGCCGCACGACCGGCGGAGGAGGCCACGGAACGCGGAGCCCACGGCAGGGGGCGACACAAAGGCGACAAAGCGACGGCAGGGGGGCGATGCAAGCCGCACCGCAGGGGGCGACGCCGGCCTCACGACACGGGGCGACGCAAGCCCCACGGCGGGTTTCTCCGCCAGGCCGTGTGACCTGCTGAGCCCCTTCCCGGTCCGGAGGGTTCCGCGGCGTTTGGGCCCTGCGGACGCCCCGCTGTTGCGGAGGGCCGTGGCCCGGCGTTGGAATCAAGTGTGAGGCACTTCGGCGGAGCCGAGTCCCCCGCCCGCCCCGCACCCGGGACGGGGGCCGGCCAAAAAGGGCTCAAGAACGACGCCCTCGGCATGTTCTCCTCGGTGGTCATCGGGCTGGCTTCCACCGCTCCCGCCTACAGCCTCGCCGCGACGCTCGGCCTCATCGTGGCGGCGGTCGGCCTCCAGGCCCCGATCGTCACCATGCTGGCGTTCGTCCCGATGCTGCTGATCGCGTACGCCTTCCGGGAGCTCAACGCGAGCAACGCGGACTGCGGCACCACCTTCACCTGGGCGACCCGCGCCTTCGGCCCCCGCACCGGCTGGATGGGCGGCTGGGGCATCATCGTCGCCAACGTCATCGTCATGGCGAGCCTCGCCGAGATCGCCGGGATCTACAGCTTCCGGCTGGTGGGCCTGGACGGGCTGGCGGAGGACCGGCTGTGGACCACGGTCGCGGGCATCGTCTGGATCGCCGTGATGACCGCGGTCTGCTACATCGGCATCGAGTTCTCTGCCGCCATCCAGCGCTGGCTGCTGTGCCTCGAAGTGGGGATGCTGGTCGTCTTCGCCGTCGCCGCGCTGGTCAGGGCCTACACCGACGCCCCGCCGACGGCGATCCACGTCTCCGCCTCCTGGTTCAACCCCTTCGAGGTGTCGTCGGTGAAGGGCCTCACGTCGGGCCTGTTGGCGGGCGTCTTCATCTACTGGGGCTGGGACACCGCGGTCTCGATCAACGAAGAGACCGTCGACAGCACCCGGATCCCCGGACGCGCGGCGGTCATGTCGACCGTACTGCTGCTGATCATGTACGCGCTGGTGACGACCTCCGCGCAGGCCTACGCCGGGATCGGTACCTCGGGCATCGGGCTGGGCAACTCAGGGAACTCGGACGACGTGTTCTCCGGACTCGGCGAGGCCGTCTTCGGGAACGAGGACGCGGGACTCGTCCTGACGGCCCTGCTGGTCCTGATGGTGCTGACCTCGGCACTGGCCTCCACCCAGACCACCATCCTGCCGCTGGCCAGGACCGTCTTCTCCATGGCGGTCCACAAGGCCCTCCCCTCGCGGCTCGCCCGGGTCCACCGCCGGTTCCTCACCCCGACCTGGTCGACCGTCGGCATGGGCGCGGTCTCCATCGCCCTGCTCGTGCTGCTGACCTCCTTCAGCGGGAACGTACTGGCCGACTCGATCGACTCGGTCGGCCTCGCGATCACGTTCCACTACGGGCTGACCGGGTTCGCCTGCCTCTGGTACTACCGCAAGATCCTCACCCGCAGCACCAAGGACTTCGTCTTCAAGGGCGTACTGCCGGGGCTGGGCGGGCTGTTGATGCTCTGTCTGTTCGTCTACGCCACCATCGTCTACGCGGCCCCCGACTACGGCGCGACCAGCGTCGACCTGCCCCTGATCGGGCCGACCGGCGGGGTCACCGTCGTGGGCCTGGGCGCCCTGCTGCTCGGCTTCCTGCTGATGCCGGTGGTCACCCGCGGCCATGGGGTGACCCTCAGACTCCAGCGCAGTCTGCTGCCGCGCCGCCTGCCGCAGCACACCGCCCTCGACTCGGCGAGCCGCTACCTGCCCGCCGACAGCGGAAGCGGCGTGGGCGGCGACTGGTACGACGTCATTCCCCTGTCGGGAACCCGGATCGGCCTGGTCGTGGGGGACGTGCTCGGCCACGGCCTGCGCGCCGCGGCCACCATGGGGCGGCTGCGCACCGGGGTGCGCGTCCTGGCCCGGCTGGACCTGAGCCCGGACGAACTGCTGTCCCGCCTGGACGACCTGGTCGAGCAGACCGAACACGAGCGGCGCCTGACCGGCCACGGCCGGGGTCATCTGAGGATGCCGGCCGACGCCGCCCTCGGCGTGACGTGCCTGTACGCGGTGTACGACCCCGTCACGGGGAAGTGCAGCCTGGCACGGGCCGGGGAGTCGGTGCTGGCGGTCGTCGAACCGCACAAGGGCGTCGTGCACTATCCGGAGCTGCCTCCCGGACCACAGCTGGGATTCGGGGGCCCGCCCTACCAGAGCAAGGAGCTGGACCTGCCGGCGGGCAGTCTCGTCGCCCTCTTCACGGGTGGCCTCCTCCAGGCGGCCGACAGCCGTGAAGAGGGGCTCGCACAGCTGTCCCAGGCCCTCGCCGACGACACCGCGTCCCTGGACGAGCTGTGCGACCGGGCGGTGACCGCACTGCTGCCGGGGCCGGTGGACGAGGACGCGACACTGCTCCTGGCCCGTACGCGCCTGCTCGACCGGAACCAGTTCACCCAGTGGGAGCTGCCCCCGGACCCGGCGGCGGTCGCCACCATCCGCACCGCTGCCAGCAAACAGCTCCGCGACTGGGGCCTGGACGACCTGACGTTCACCACCGAGCTCATCGTCAGCGAACTGGTCACCAACGCCATCCGCTACGTCGGCGGCCCGATCCAGGTTTGCTTGATCCGCGACCGGACCCTGATCTGCGAGGTCTCCGACACCGGCCACACCACCCCCAACCTGCGGCATGCCGCGAGCGACGACGAGGGCGGCCGGGGCCTGTTCATCATCGCGCAGATGACCCGCCACTGGGGCACGCGCTACACGCCCACCGGCAAGACGATCTGGACCGAGCAGGACCTGCCACCGGCGGACGAGGGGTAGCCCCCGCCACACGTGATCGGCGTTCCCGACTTGCGATCAGCGTCCGCGCGGCTTGGAGTGGAGTCAGCCCTGTCTGCACGCGGCCGGAGGCATATGCGTGTGCCTGTGCCGGGTGCCGCGCCGGGGACCCTGTGCCGTCCGGAGGACGAGAAGAGGGATGGCCATGCGAACGAGCATCATCCGCAGCGAGCGCCTGGCCATCAGTTACGACGTGGTCAACGGCTGGACCGTGCTCGAGGTCGACGGCGAGATCGACGTCCACACCTCGCCCGGCATCCGGCAGGCAGTGGTGGAACTGCTCGGTGAGGGCCACCGTCACTTCGTCCTGGACCTGTGCTTCGTGCCGTTCCTGGACTCCGTCGGGCTGGGGACGGTCGTGGCCAGCACGAAGCGCATCCGGGAGCAGGAGGGTTCGCTCCGGATCGCCTGCCCCTCCGGCCGGTTGCTCAAGGTCTTCGAGATCAGCGGCCTCCACGACGCCTACGACTTCTACGTCTCGCCGGAGGAGGCGACGGTCGACGCCCCGTCGGCCGACGGGCTGGCGCACTGGCCGCACGGCGAGGCCGGGGCGTGAGCCGTCCGCCGGGAGCGGCGGCGCGGTCGCGGCGCTCGGACGTCCGGCGATCAAGGGAGGGCGCCACCACCGTGCGAGCCGTGACCGGCACCTGGAGATGCGCATGACGGGCGCCACGGCCGGTGGTCCCGGCACCGACGGCCGGCCCGGTCTCGACGGCCGGACCGTCGTCGTGATCGGCGGCAGCTCGGGCATCGGACTGGAGACCGCGCGCCAGGTCCGCGCGGACGGCGGGCAGGTGGTCCTGGTGGGCCGCGACCCCGAACGGCTGCGGCGGGCCGCCGATGAGCTGGACGCCGTGAGCACGGCGGCGTTCGACGCCGCCGACAGCGATCGGGTAGCGCGGTTCTTCCACGACCTGCCCGGCCCGGTCGACCATGTGATGGTCACCGCGGGCAGCCCTTCGTACGCACCGCTGGCGGAGCTGGACCTCGACGTGGCCCGCCGTGAGTTCGGCGACCGCCTCGCCCTCACGCTCGGGATCGCCCTGCACAGCCGTGACAAGGTCAGAGCCGGAGGCACGCTCGTGTTCATCGGCGGCACCGGCGGCCGGCGTCCCGGCGTCGGCCTTGCCGTCGTCTCCGCGATGACCGCGGCGCTGCCCGCCCTCGTCGCCAACCTGGCGCTCGAACTCGCGCCGGTCCGGGTGAACCTCATCGCGGCCGGATTCGTCGACACCCCCCTGTCCGCCTCGCTCCTGGGCGATCAGCTGGAGGCCCGGCGTGAAGACCTGCGCGCCAGGCTCCCCATCGGACGCGTCGTCGGTCCGGCCGACGTCGCCGCCCTGGCCGTGCACATCATGTGCAACGACGCGCTCACCGGGGCCACGTACGACATCGACGGAGGCCAGCAGCTCCTGCCGCACTGACGGGACCGCAGTGGTCCGGGCCTCCTCGCAGGGCACGGCGGGGCGTGAATCACCCACGGAGGGTGAGGCCCCGGCGCCCGGGCCGGGCGGAAGCTGCTGGTGCACGACGAGCGGGCGCCCGAGGGCGCCGCGGGCCGGGCGACGAGAGGGCGTGCGGTGATGGCCGAGGACAGAGCCGAACGCATTGCGGAGTTCATCAGGCCACTGAGGGTCGAGCCCGGTACGAAGGTGCATCTGGCGAGGGACTTCGACCCCGGGTACAAGGCGGGCATCCGGAAGAAGAAGGACGGCGTCGAACTGCTCCGCGAAGGCGTCGAGTTGCTCGCCGACTACCAGCGGCGGCTGGCCGCCCAGGACACGTACGGAGTGCTCATGTGCCTCCAGGCGCTGGACGCCGGCGGCAAGGACGGAACGATCCGCCATGTGATGAGCGGCATCAACCCCCAGGGCGTGCGGGTGGCCGGGTTCAAAGTGCCCTCGGCCGAGGAACTGGACCACGACTTCCTCTGGCGCTACACCCGCGAACTGCCCCGGCGCGGCGAGATCGGCATCTTCAACCGGTCCCACTACGAAGAGGTCCTGGTGGTGCGGGTGCACCCCGAGAACCTCGACCGGCAGAAGCTGCCGGAGGCGGCGCGCGGTCCTGACGTGTGGGAGCGGCGCTACCGCGAGATCAACGACTGGGAACGCTACCTGTGCGACAACGGCTTCAAGGTCGTGAAGGTGTTCCTGAACCTGTCGAAGGAGCAGCAGCGCCTCCGCTTCCTCAAACGCATCGACGTGCCCGAGCGGAACTGGAAGTTCTCCTCGGCGGACGTCCGGGAGCGCGCCCGGTGGGACGACTACCAGCGGGCGTTCTCGCAGATGCTGTCCGCCACGAGTACGGAATGGGCGCCCTGGTACGTCGTGCCCGCCGACCACAAGTGGTTCGCACGCGTCTGCGCCGCGGCCGTACTGGCACACACCCTGATCGACATCGACCCCCAGTACCCGCACGTCAGCGCCCGGACACGCCGGGAGCTGGCCGAGGTGAAACGTGAGCTGGAACGGCAGGCCCCACAGGGCGAGCCCCGCGATCCGTACGCCGCCGAGGCCGCGAAGCGGGCCGGCAGGGCCAAGGGCGGCGGCAAGCGGAAGCGCGGGGGCGGCAAGGGCTGAGGGGGCGGGAGCACCGAAGGGGCGGACAGCACTCGGGCCGAGCGGGCCGGATCGGAGGCACGGGGATGACCGCGCAGACAGAAGCTCCGCACGAGCCGACGGGCGACGGCCGGACCTGGTACACGAGTGCGCCGGAGGAGGTCGCCGCCGCCTTCGACGTCGACCCGGCCGTGGGGCTCCCCTCGGCGCGGGCGGCGGAGGTCCTCCGGGCAAGCGGTCCGAACGCCCTGCCGGAGGAGAAGCCGCTCCCGGGCTGGCGCCGCTACCTCGCGCAGTACCGCAGCTACATGCAACTGGTGCTGGTGGCCGCCGCCGTGGTGTCCCTGGTGATCAAGGAGTGGAGCACAGGGGTGCTGCTGCTCGTCCTGACGGTGCTCAACGCGGTCGTCGGGATGCGCCAGGAGGGCAAGGCGGAGAGCGCCATGAACGCGCTCAAGTCGATGATGAAGGCGACCGCCCGGGTGCGCAGGGACGGAACGGAGTCCGAGATCCCGGCGGAGGAGGTCGTCGTCGGCGACGTGGTGCTCGTCACCGCGGGGGACGAGGTGCCCGCCGACGGCCGGATCGTCGCGGCCAACGCGCTGCAGATCGACGAGTCGGCGCTGACGGGGGAGAGCGTGCCCGCCGCCAAGGACACCGGGCGGCTGGCCGGGAAGGACCTGGGACCCGGCGACCGGACGAACATGGCGTTCATGAACACCCCGGTCACGCACGGCAGCGGAACGATGATCGTCACGGCCACGGGAGCCGACACCGAGCTCGGCCGGATCTCCGGAATGCTGTCGGCGACGCACCGCGAGGCCTCGCCGCTCACCCGCGAGCTGGACCGCCTCACCCTGTGGATCACGGGCGCCGCCGGACTCACCATGATCGTGATGTTCGTCCTGGGCCGCAGCCGCGGCACCGCCTGGGACGTGCTGTTCGTGAGCGCCGTGTCGCTGGCGATCGCCGCCATCCCGGAGGCCCTGCCCACGGTCACCCAGACCATCCTGTCGATCGGTGCGGTCGACCTCGCGCGGCGCGAGGCCATCGTCAAGGACCTGCCGTCGGTGGAGTCGCTGGGCTTCACCTCGGCCATCAACTCCGACAAGACCGGCACGCTCACGATGAACCAGATGACCGTCGTGGAGCTGATCGATCCGGGCGACCGCTACACCGTCTCGGGCACCGGGTACGGCCTGGAGGGCAGGATCCATCACGCCGTCGGCAGCTCACCCGACCTCGGGGACGCGATCCTGCCGTACCTCGTCGCCAACGACGCCCGCCTCGTCGACGGCCAGGTGGTCGGCGACCCCACCGAGGGCGCGCTGCTGGTCCTCGGTCACAAGGCGGGGGTGGACGTGGAGGCCACCCGGAAGCGGCTGCCCCGGCTGGCCACGCTGCCGTTCGACCCGTCGTACAAGCTGATGGCGACCTTCAACTCGGCCACGGACACCGACGGCCGCCCGGTCGTGCGGTGCTTCGTGAAGGGAGCGGCGCCCGCGGTGATGGAACGGTCGGCCACCGCCCTGGCGCAGGGCGCGGCCGTGCCGTGGGACGAAGAGGCGCAGCGCAAGGCACAGACGCACATCGAACGCATGGGGGGCGAGGGGCTGCGGGTGATGGCCGCCGCGCGGCGCGACCTCGATCCCGCCGCGTTCGACCCCGCCGGCGATCTGCTCGGTCACGTCACGGACCTCCAGATGACGAGTCTGGTCGGCATGGTCGACCCGCCGCGGGACGAGGCGCGGGCGGCGGTGGCCGACGCGCAGGCCGCGCACATCCGGGTCCGGATGGTGACGGGCGACGACGTCGTCACGGGCGCCGCCATCGCCCGGCAACTGGGGATCGAGGGGGAGGCCGTGCTCGGCGCGGACTTCGCCGCCCTGGACGAGAGCGAGCGGCTCGCCCGGATCGAGGACATCGGCGTGGTCGGCCGGGTGGCCCCCGAGCACAAGGTGCTGCTCGCCGACACGCTGAAGAAGAAGGGCCATGTGGTGGCCATGACCGGCGACGGGGTGAACGACGCGCCGGCCATCAAGGCGGCCGACGTGGGGATCTCCATGGGATCCGGCACCGAGGTCGCCAAGAACGCCGGGCGCATGGTGCTGGCCGACGACAACTTCGCCACGATCGTGTTCGCCGTCGAGCAGGGCCGCAAGATCTACGACAACCTCACGAAGTACATCCGCTTCGTGCTGGTCCTGCTCGTCGTGTTCGTGCTGACGTTCCTCGGCGCGACCCTGTTCAACATCGCCGCCGGTGAGCCCTTCACCCCGGCGCAGGTGCTGTGGATCCACTTCTTCGTCAACGCCGCCTTCGGCTTCGCGCTCGGCTTCGACCAGCAGAGTCCCGGACTGATGGCGCGACGGCCGCGTCCGCGGGGCGAGCCCGTGCTGACCCGGAGCGTGATGATCACGGTCGGCCTCTCCGGACTGGCGATCACCATCGGACTGCTCGCCCTGATCAAGCTCGGCGAGTCGCACTTCGACAGCGTCGCCGTCGGCCAGTCGATGGCGTTCACGACCTTCGCGCTCTGTCTGATCGTGGCCGCGCTGGAGTGCCGCAGCGAGACGGAGACGGTCCTGACCACGGCCAGCTTCGACAGCAAGCAGATGAACCGGGCGATGCTCGTGGAGTTCGTCCTCGCCGTGCTGGTCACACAGATGGACGCCTTCCGGCGGCTGCTGGGGACGACCGAGCTCGACCTGGAGCAGTTCGCGTGGACGCTGGTGCCGCCGCTCGTGCTGCTGGCCCTGTGGGAGCTCGGCAAGCTCATCGCGCGGCGCGTCGTCGGGGGAACTAGCGCGGGACGGGCGTGACGGCGGTCGTGTGACGTGCGTGACGCCGGCCGTGGGGCGGGGCGTGCCGACCACGGAGTGCAGCGGGTGCCGGGGGCGCAGGGTGCCGGGTACGGGCCGAGGGGAGAGGTCCGGGATCGGCCCCCGGGCCCGGTTCACGTGTCGTCGTGGGAGCCGGGCCGAGGGGACCGCGTCCTACTTGCTGATGGCGAAGCGCATCAGGGCGTGCTCGTCGCCCTGCTTGATCTTGCCCGTCACATTGATCACTTCCAGCTTCCAGCTCGCGCCGGCCCGCACGGCCTTGGCGACGGCGCAGCCGTTGTCCTGCGTGAGCAGGCTCGGCCAGATGTCGGCGACCTGCTGGGTGCTGCCGCCGGACGCGTCGTACACCTTGAAGCTGATGTTGCGGGCCTTCTGGAAGGAACTGCCCTTCTTGAACGCCGCCGCGACGAACACGATCGACGTGATCTGGGGCGGGATGCGCGAGAACTCGACGGTCACCGTCTCGTCGTCGCCCTCCCCGCGCCCGGTCTGGTTGTCGCCGCTGTGCACCAGTGAGCCGTTGCCCATGGGGTCCAGCGAGTCGAGGCCGGCCAGACGCACGGGGTCGGACCCCTGCATGGCGACGGCTATCAGGTCGAGGTCGGTGCCGGTCTTGCGACGGAGTATGCCGACCACCCCGCCGCTGGCGCCGGCGGTGGGGTCCCAGGACACCCCGATGGACAGATGGGTGACTCCGTCCAGGTCCGCAGGGCCGTCTTCCTTCGTGAGCGTAATCATGAATGGATCATCCTCTTGATGGCGGGACTGCGACACGCAAAGTGTGCCTGGAACTTCCGGCGATCCACACAACTGGCCCGCGGGTTCCCGTTTCGCCCCCTTTGCGATGCCGGGTCTGTGTCAACCGCCGCCCGGAGGGGGCGACATGGCGGTCATGTCGAGGGCGAGGGCCAGTCGCTCCCGGTGCCCACCGGACGTGCGCCGGGCCCGCCACACGGGCCCGGCAGGGCAGTTGACGCCTCCTCATGTCCCTTGCCTGTGTGCTCCCCGGGAGCGGAGCGGTGATCCGCGCGGGACGTCGCGGCACCGGATTGCCGGGGACCGCATCCATCCGGGCACCTGACGCGTCTACGCGGGTATGGAATGGGAAAAGACGCCTGCTGAGCGGCCCCCTGCACAGGACCGAGGGCCGCAGCCCGAGGGGTGCCTCGCCGTCGCCATCCGCATTCCCGTACGGATCGTGGTGCTCGTCCTGGTCGTACCGGTGCGGATGGTGTGGGACGCGCTCGTCGTCGCCGGAAGGTTTCTGCGGGACACCGTGCTGCGCCCGCTGGGGCGGGCGCTCGCCCGGGCCGCGTGGGCCGTGTTCGTCTGGCCGTGGGTGACGCTGTGGCGATACGCCCTCGTGCCGTTCGGCAGGGCGCTGGCCTGGCTCGGCCACGTGCTGCTCGTGGTGCCCGCGGTGTGGCTGTACCGCACCGTGCTGACACCGATCGGGCACGCGATCGCCTGGGTGGCCCGGGGCGTGGGCGCGGCCGTCGCCTGGGTGGCCCGCGGCGTGGGCGCGATCGTCGCCTGGATCCTCGGCGGCATCGCGGCGGCGCTCGGCTGGGTGTACGCGCGGTTGCTGACCCCGGTCGGGCGGGCGATCGCCTGGCTGGTCAGGGGTGTCGGTCTGATCCTCGCCGCCGTGGGCCTCGGGCTGTACACCGCCGGCGCCTGGCTGGTCCGGTACCTCGTCGTGGTCCCGGCCCTGTGGCTGTACGCGTGGGTCCTCACCCCCGTCGGCAAGGGGATCGCCTGGCTGGCGGGCGGTCTCGTGTGGCTCGTACGGATGATCTTCATCGGCGTCGGTGCCGCGTTCTACTGGACGGGCCGTGTCCTCCTGGTGCTGCCCGCGCTCGCGCTGTGGCGATGGGTGCTCGTGCCGGTCGGACGGGTGCTCGCCGTCATCGGCAGGGAGATCGGCGAGGCCCTCGGTCACGCCTGGCGCGTCGCCGGACACATCTCGCTCGCCGTCGGCCGGTTCCTCGCGAAAGTCCTGCGGTGGACCTTCGTGGAGCCGGTGCGCTGGGCGTACCGGACCCTGCTGACGCCCGTCGGGCACGCCGTGCGGGACCTGGTGCTGCGGCCCGCGGCCGAGGCCGCACGCAGCGTCGGACGGACCACCCGGCAGGCCCTGAACGCCGCCCGGGACGCCGCCCGGCAGGCCCGCGCCGACTTCCGGCGGATGCTCTTCGGCCCGCCCCACGAGCCGCAGCCCGTGGCCCGCCGGGAACCGACGGCCGGTGAGACACGTACTCTAGGTAGCAGTACGACCGCTCTCACGAAGGACTGAACGACACTGGGCAAGCGACAGCCCGAAGGCCCGCCGCCCGCACCCGCGGTGCAGCGCATCCGACTGCGCTACACCAAGCGCGGCCGCCTCCGGTTCACCAGCCACCGTGACTTCCAGCGCGCCTTCGAGCGTGCGCTGCGCCGAGCCGAGGTGCCCATGGCGTACTCGGCCGGGTTCACGCCGCATCCGAAGGTGTCGTACGCCAATGCCGCACCCACCGGCACCGGCAGTGAAGCGGAGTATCTGGAGATCGCGCTCACCGAGGCGCGCGACCCGGAAACCCTGCGCGTACTCCTCGACGAGTCGATGCCCGACGGGCTCGACATCATCGACGCCGTCGAGGCCCGCACCTCGGGCCTCGCCGACCGGCTCACCGCCTCCGTGTGGGAGCTGCGCCTCGACGGCGTGGTTCCTCAGGAGGCCGAGCGCGCCGTCGGCGCCTTCCGCGCGGCCGGGACCGTCGAGGTCCAGCGCAGGACGAAGAACGGCATGCGGACCTTCGACGCCCGCGCCGCCGTCGCGAGCCTGGAGACGCACACCCCCCAGGCTGATAGGCCGACCGACCAGCCCTGTGCGATACTGCGGCTGGTTGTTCGGCACGTGACGCCTGCCGTTCGACCCGACGACGTCCTGTCCGGTCTCCGCGCCGTGGCCGACCTGGCGCCGCCGGTCCCCGCAGCGGTGACCAGGCTGGCGCAGGGGCTGTTCGATGAAGAGACCGGCACGGTGACCGACCCGCTCGCGCCCGACCGCGAGGCAGTCACGGCCGCCCCAGCCGATCGCTCCGGGGCCGCCTCATCTGCCGCCGCGAAGGCGCCGGCGTAAGGAAGGTCCCGCGTAAGGACGGACGTCGTAGCGCCGCCCTCGAATCCGGGAGCCACCTGGGTCGGGCAGCGCACCGACCAGAAGACTTTCGCCAGGCCGTACGCACACATGGCGTACGGAACCGGCGAGACAGGACACAGAGAGCTCCCGTGCGGCGCCCGCGCCCCGGACGGCGGCACCGCGCATCGCGCGAGCCGCGGACGTCACCGGCATCGCCGGACCAGGCGCGGCGCCCGGGAGCCTGACGGGAGATCCACCCGCATGCTTGAGCCGACCGAACCCGCTGAGCCCTCCACGGGCTCCGAGAACAACGACACCCCCAGCGACACCCTGCCGCCGCGGCGCCGCCGCCGCGCGGCGTCGCGCCCCGCGGGCCCGCCGGCCGCCGCCTCCGAGGCCGCGGCCGAGACCACCGCTCCGGCCATACCGGCCGTCGCCTCGGCCGACGAACTCGCGGAGGAAGAGACCGCCGAGGCCGTCGAGACCGAGCAGGCCGTCGCCGAGGAGACCCCGGCCGCCGCCGAGGCGGCCGAGCCCGAGACCCCTTCCGCCGAGGACGCGGCTCCGCGCCGCACGCGTCGCCGCGCCACCCGCCGGGCCTCCGCGCCCGCCGGTGCGCCCGCGTCGGTGGAGACGGCCGAGGCCGCCGAGACCGTGGTGACCGCCGCCGAAGCGGTGACCGCTGAGCCCGAGCCGGTGGCCGAGGCCCCGGCTCCCACGGCGGAGGAAGCCGCGCCCGCCGGGCGTACGCGCCGTCGTGCGACCCGCCGCGCCTCCGCACCCACCGGTGCGCCCAAGGAGACCGAGGCCGTCGTGATCGACGAGGCCGAGGAGATGCCCGAGGCCGAGGAGAAGCCCGAGGCCGAGGAGACGCCCGAGGCCGTGGAGCCCGCCGCGGCGCAGGTGACCGCCCCGGCCGAGCCCGTCGCCGAGACCGAGGAGGCCGCGCCCCGCCGCACCACGCGCCGGCGCGCCACCCGCCGGGTCTCCGCGCCCGCCGCCACGCCCGAGGGCGAGGCCGTCGAGGAGCGCGCCGAGACGCCCGAGCCCGTCGCCGAGACCGCGCCCGCCGAGACCGCGCCCGCCGAGACCGTGCCGGCCGCGGCCGCCGAGGTGACCGACGGCGAGGCCGCGCCCGCCGAGGACGGCGGACCGCGCCGCACCCGCCGCCGCGCCACCCGCAAGGCCGCCGGTGGCTTCTCCGCGCCCGCGGCGAAGGACAAGGAGACCGACGAGACCGGTCGGCGCCCGGCACGTCCGGCCGTCGCCGTGTTCCAGGCGCCCGTGTTCACCGAGCCGATGTTCCAGACCCCGGAGCGGGCCGCGGCCGCGGCTGCCGCCGAGGCCGCGGAGGCGGCCGAGGAAGCCGCCGAGGAGGTTGCCGAGGAGGTTGCCGGGACCGAGGTCGCCGAAGCCGCCGAGGAGAGCACCGGCGGACGCCGGCGCCGCCGTCGCCGGGCCGTCGAGGACGAGCCGGTGACCGTGTCGGCCGCCGTCGACGAGGCCGAGGAGGAGCCCGAGGAGGGCGCCGAGTCCGCCGAGGACGCCGTCGAGGGTGACGAGGGCGAGGAGGAGTCCGCAGGCTCCCGTCGCCGCCGTCGTCGTGGTGGCCGCCGCCGTCGTCGTGGCGAGTCCGCCGAGGCGGACGGCGAGTCCGCGGACGACGAGTTCGCCGCCGAGCAGGCCGCGCAGGACGCCGAGGACACCGCCGAGCAGGTCGAGGAGGACGCCGAGGAGGCGGACGAGCGCGAGGAGGCGGCCGGTTCCGGCTCCAGCAGCAGCCGTCGCCGTCGTCGTCGCCGTCGTCGCGCCGGTGACTCCGGCGGCGAGGCCGAGCCCGGCGAGAACGACCCCGAGCGCACCGTCGTCAAGGTCCGCGAGCCCCGCAAGAAGGACGAGCACCCGGTCGACGAGGTGCAGTCCATCAAGGGCTCGACCCGCCTGGAGGCGAAGAAGCAGCGCCGCCGCGAGGGCCGCGAGCAGGGCCGCCGCCGCGTCCCGATCATCACCGAGGCCGAGTTCCTGGCCCGCCGCGAGGCCGTCGAGCGCGTGATGGTCGTCCGTCAGAGCGGCGAGCGCACCCAGATCGGCGTCCTCGAGGACAACGTGCTCGTCGAGCACTACGTCAACAAGGAGCAGTCGACCTCGTACGTCGGCAACGTCTACCTCGGCAAGGTGCAGAACGTCCTGCCGTCGATGGAGGCCGCCTTCATCGACATCGGCAAGGGCCGCAACGCCGTCCTGTACGCGGGCGAGGTGAACTTCGAGGCGCTCGGCCTGGCCAACGGGCCGCGCCGCATCGAGACCGCGCTGAAGTCCGGCCAGTCCGTCCTCGTGCAGGTCACGAAGGACCCGATCGGCCACAAGGGCGCCCGCCTCACCAGCCAGGTCTCGCTGCCCGGCCGCTACCTGGTCTACGTGCCCGAGGGCTCGATGACCGGTATCAGCCGCAAGCTGCCCGACACCGAGCGCGCCCGGCTGAAGACCATCCTCAAGAAGATCGTCCCCGAGGACGCGGGCGTCATCGTGCGCACCGCCGCCGAGGGAGCGAGCGAGGACGAGCTGCGCCGTGACGTCGAACGGCTCCAGGCGCAGTGGGAGGACATCCAGAAGAAGGCGAAGAGCGGCAACGCCCCGACGCTGCTCTACGGCGAGCCGGACATGACCGTCCGCGTCGTCCGCGACATCTTCAACGAGGACTTCTCGAAGGTCATCGTCAGCGGCGACGAGGCGTGGGAGACCATCCACGGCTACGTCTCGCACGTGGCGCCCGACCTGAGCGACCGGCTGTCGAAGTGGACCTCCGAGGTCGACGTCTTCGCCACGTACCGGATCGACGAGCAGCTGATGAAGGCGCTGGACCGCAAGGTCTGGCTGCCGAGCGGCGGTTCGCTGGTGATCGACAAGACCGAGGCGATGGTCGTGGTCGACGTCAACACCGGCAAGTTCACCGGTCAGGGCGGCAACCTCGAAGAGACCGTGACCAGGAACAACCTGGAGGCGGCCGAGGAGATCGTGCGCCAGCTGCGGCTGCGCGACCTGGGCGGCATCGTCGTCATCGACTTCATCGACATGGTCCTGGAGTCCAACCGCGACCTGGTGCTGCGGCGCCTGCTGGAGTGCCTGGGCCGCGACCGCACCAAGCACCAGGTGGCCGAGGTCACCTCGCTGGGTCTGGTGCAGATGACGCGCAAGCGTGTCGGCCAGGGTC
Source organism: Streptomyces krungchingensis (assembly GCF_054729265.1). NCBI lineage: Bacteria > Bacillati > Actinomycetota > Actinomycetes > Kitasatosporales > Streptomycetaceae > Streptomyces > Streptomyces krungchingensis. The sequence goes on along the minus strand of NZ_JBPUKY010000001.1, from coordinate 4,027,631 downwards.
TGCTGGAGTCCTTCTCCGAGACCTGCGTCCACTGCAACGGCCGCGGTGTCATCGTGCACATGGAGCAGCCGGCCTCCGCCGGTGGCGGCGGCAAGCGCAAGAAGCGCGGCCGCGGCGGTGCCGAGCAGCCCCACGAGCACGAGCACGAGGCCGTGGCGGCGGAGACCACCGAGGCGGCCGAGACCGTCGAGGCGGAGACCGAGGCCGAGGTGGCCGCCGAGGCCGCCGCGCCCGCCGCGCTGCCCGCACCCGAGTTCGCCCCGGACGAGGAGCTGTACAGCAGCGCCGCCGAGGCCGAGGCCGCCGCGGGCCGGGGCCGTTCGCGCCGCCGGGCCACCCGGCGGGCGTCCGCTCCGGCGGGTGCGCCGCGGGCGGAGGGGCGTCCCTCGAAGCGCGCGGAGCGTGCCGAGCGGGCCGCCAGGTCGCGTGAGGCCGCCGAGTCCGAGCCGGTCGCCGTCGAGGACCCGGTCGTCGAGGCGCCGCAGGAACTCGTCGCCGAGGCCGCCGAGGTCCCTGCGGTCGTCGAGGCTCCGGTGGTCGCCGAAGCCGCCGTCGTGGAGTCCGTCCAGGACGAGGCCGCGCCCAAGGGCCGTACGCGGCGTCGTGCCACCCGCAAGGTGTCGGCCCCGGCCGGTTCGCCGAAGGCCTCCGAGGAGGCCGTGGTGACGGTCACGGAGCCGGTCGCGGCGCCCGTGGCCGAGCCGGAGACGGCTGCCGAGCCGCAGCCCGAGCCCGTGGCGGAGACCGCCGCCGAGGCGCCCGCGGAGAGCGCCGCCCCGGCGCGTCCGCGTCGCCGCGCCGTCCGCAAGGCCACCGCGCCCACCGCGTCCCAGGAGGCGGCCGTCATGGTCGTCCCGTCGGCCGCGGCCCCCGCGGAGGAGACGGCCGCCGCCGAGGCAGTGGTCGCCGAGACCGAGGCCGACGAGGCCGAGGCTCCGGCCGCCGCGAAGAAGGCGGCGGCGCGCAAGACGGCCAAGAAGGCGACGGCGAAGAAGGCCGCCACCAAGAAGACGGTGGCCAAGAAGACGGCCGCCAAGAAGGCCACGGCCAAGAAGGCGACCGCCAAGAAGGCCGCCACCAAGGCCGCGTCGAAGAAGACGGCGGCGGCGGAGCAGACCCTGTCCGCCGTCACCGCCTCCACCGACGAGGGCTGAGTCCCCGTCCGGCGTCCCGGACCGGCACATCCGCCGGGCCGGGACGCCGAGTGACGGGCGGCACACCCGCGGGGCCCGGCCTGGTTTGACCCTTTCGGCCGTGGCCCCGTAACCTTGACCGTCGGCGTGTCACAGACGCGCCGCATCCCCGTAAACCTCTTCCTCCCGGAATCACGCGCGTCATGCGCTCCGGGAGAGGCCGCTCGCTCCGCGCGCGGCTGGACTGCGGGGTTCCGTTCCGAGCGAGAGAGAGATCCGCGTGTACGCCATCGTGCGCAGCGGTGGTCGCCAGCACAAGGTTGCTGTCGGCGACATCGTTGAGGTTGACAAGATTTCCACTGCCAAGGTTGGCGACACGGTCGAGCTCTCGACCCTGCTCGTTGTCGACGGCGACGCTGTGACCAGTGACCCGTGGGTGCTGGCCGGCATCAAGGTCCAGGCCGAGGTCGTGGACCACCACAAGGGCGCGAAGATCGACATCCTTCGCTACAAGAACAAGACCGGCTACCGCCGTCGTCAGGGCCACCGCCAGCAGTACACGGCGATCAAGGTCACTGAGATCCCCGCGGCTGCGAAGTAAGGGTAGGGACTGAGACATGGCACACAAGAAGGGCGCATCGTCCACTCGGAACGGTCGCGACTCCAACGCTCAGCGGCTCGGTGTGAAGCGCTTCGGCGGTCAGACCGTGAACGCCGGTGAGATCCTGGTCCGCCAGCGTGGCACCCACTTCCACCCCGGCACCGGTGTCGGCCGTGGCAAGGACGACACGCTGTTCGCGCTGGACGCCGGTGCGGTCGAGTTCGGCACCCACCGTGGCCGCAAGGTCGTGAACATCGTTCCGGTCGCCTGAACCAGCCCCACCAGGGCTCAGGCTCCGTAGAACAGAGTTCTTCGCGAGGCGGACCTCACTTCCCGCAGGGGAAGCGGGTCCGCCTTTCGCGTGTTGACGAAGAGACATTCCGTACGTAACCGAAGTGCTGGAGGCACCACCATGACCACCTTCGTGGACCGCGTCGAGCTGCATGTCGCCGCGGGTAACGGAGGCCACGGCTGTGCCTCCGTACACCGGGAGAAGTTCAAGCCGCTCGGCGGCCCCGACGGGGGCAACGGCGGGCGGGGCGGCGACGTGACCCTGGTCGTCGACCAGTCCGTGACCACGCTGCTCGACTACCACCACAAGCCGCACCGCAACGCCACCAACGGCAAGCCCGGCGAGGGCGGCAACCGCTCCGGCAAGGACGGCCAGGACCTGGTCCTGCCCGTGCCGGACGGCACGGTCGTCCTCGACAAGGCGGGCAACGTGCTCGCCGACCTGGTCGGGCACGGCACGGCCTACGTCGCCGCGCAGGGCGGCCGGGGCGGCCTCGGCAACGCGGCGCTGGCCTCGGCCCGCCGCAAGGCGCCCGGCTTCGCGCTGCTCGGCGAGCCCGGCGACCTCCAGGACATCGTGCTGGAGCTGAAGACCGTCGCCGACGTGGCCCTGGTCGGCTACCCGAGCGCCGGCAAGTCGTCGCTCATCTCGGTCCTGTCGGCCGCCAAGCCGAAGATCGCCGACTACCCGTTCACGACCCTCGTCCCCAACCTCGGCGTGGTCACGGCGGGCGAGACGGTGTACACGATCGCGGACGTCCCCGGTCTGATCCCGGGCGCGAGCCAGGGCAAGGGCCTCGGCCTGGAATTCCTGCGTCACGTGGAGCGGTGCAGCGTGCTGGTGCACGTCCTGGACACCGCCACCCTCGAATCCGACCGCGACCCGGTCTCCGACCTCGACGTCATCGAGGAGGAGCTCAAGCAGTACGGCGGTCTCGGCAACCGTCCGCGCATCGTCGTCCTCAACAAGATCGACGTGCCCGACGGCAAGGACCTGGCCGACATGGTGCGCCCCGACCTGGAGGCCCGCGGCTACCGCGTCTTCGAGGTGTCCGCCGTCGCGCACATGGGACTCAAGGAGCTCTCCTTCGCCCTCGCCGACCTGGTCGGACGGGCCCGGGCGGCCAAGCCGCGCGAGGAGGCGACCCGCATCGTCATCCGCCCGAAGGCGGTCGACGACGCCGGCTTCACCGTGACCCAGGAGGAGGACGGCCTCTTCCGCGTCCGCGGCGAGAAGCCCGAACGCTGGGTCCGCCAGACCGACTTCAACAACGACGAGGCCGTCGGCTACCTCGCCGACCGCCTCAACCGCCTCGGTGTCGAGGAGGAGTTGATGAAGGCGGGCGCCCGCTCGGGCGACGGCGTCGCCATCGGTCCCGAGGAGAACGCGGTCGTCTTCGACTGGGAGCCGACCGTCATGGCCGGTGCGGAGATGCTCGGCCGCCGCGGTGAGGACCACCGCTTCGACGCCCCGCGTCCCGCGGCCCAGCGCCGCCGCGACAAGCAGGCGGAGCGGGACGAGTCGCAGCAGGAGTACGACGACTTCGAGCCGTTCTAGGGCTCGTTGCAGCACCACCACGGCATGCGCCCGGGGCACCATGACGGTGCCCCGGGCGCTGTCATGAGCGCTCGGTACGCGGTGGTGCCGTCGCGGGCTCCCGGATGAACGCTGTGGAAAGTCGTGGCGCACGACAGGGCAACCGTGCGGGACGGCGGGGAGTCGTACTGGGCACGCATGGGGATCTTGAGGCTGTGGACCCCCGTGCGTCCAACTGCCGTCCAGTCGCCCGGAGTCCACATGTCCGAGCCCGTCCTGCCGAGACCGGGAACGCGTCGAGCGGCCGTCGTCGCGACGGCCGCGAGCGGCACCCTCCCGCGCGCCGTCCACGCCGGGCCCGCCACCGGCGTCGCCGGGACCACGCCCGCCAAGGGTGAGCGGCCCGAGGGCCTCGCCCCGCCCACCACGCCGACGGACGGGCGGGGCCGTCGTGCCGAGGCGGGGGAGAGCCTCGCGCCCGGGGAGGCGAGCGGCGACGGCCGCGCGAGCCACGCCGTCGGCGCGCGCCGCGAGGGCGGGGACGCCCGTCCGGCGTGGGCGCTCCGCTCCACCGTCTCCGGGGCCGCCGCCGCGCAGCCCGTCTCTTTCGGCGGCTCCGGCACGCTCGGCTCGGACCAGTCATTCGCCCTCCTCCGGGGCGAGTTCGCCCGCTGAGGCCCGGACTTCCCCTCCATCCCCGGGACGTGCCGGAGCTGACGGGCGACGCCGCGACGACTCCGGCCACCACCGACCCCCTCTACGTCAGGAACGCTCATGTCCCCGCACACGCACCGCCGTTCCTTCCTCTCCCGTCGCAGACGCGTCGTCCTCGGCGCGGGCGTCGCGGTCGTGGCCGGCGCCCTCGTGGTGCCCACCGTCAACGCGGCTACCACACCGGCGACTTCGGCGACCCCCAGCGTCAAGCGCCTGCACGACGACTACAACGGCGACGGCTATCCGGACCTGGCGATCGGCGCGCCCGGCACGACAGCCGACGGGCACGCCAAGGCCGGCGCGATCAGCGTGGTGTACGGGGCGGCAGGCGGCCTGTCGACGTCGCGCAAGCAGATCCTGACCTGGCCGGCCCGCTGGAACTCGGTCAACACGCTGACCAGTTACGGGACGCAGCTCCAGAGCGCCGATCTCGACGAGGACGGTTACGCCGATCTGCTGTCGTCCGTGGCGATGAAGCACTTCGACGGGTATTCCGGGAAGGTCGTGGTCGTCAACTGGGGCGGTCCCAAGGGTCTTTCGGCCGAGCCGACGATGCTGACCGGCATGCCGGACGCGATGCACATGCGGGGCTTCACCGTGGCGGACGTCGACGGCGACAAGCACCCCGATCTCGTGCGGCTGGGCGTCGACGCCACGTCGACCGACCCGCAGGGGCAGCACGGCGCCGAGTCGGTCACCGCGGACGGCGCCGTGCGGCACGGCCCGTTCACCCGGGACCGGCTGGGCACCAGGACCACGTACTTCGACATCACCCCCGGTGAGTTCGAGATCGCCGACATCGTCACGTCCGGCGACGTGAACGGCGACGGCATCGCCGACATCGCCGTGAGCACCCATTCGACCGAGGAATCCGATTCACGCGGCGTCGCCCTGCTGACCGGCGGCGCGGACGGCTTCACCAGTAAGGGCCTGCTCAAGGACGCCACGGGACGCCTCATCGGCGGCGAGGACCTGGCGATCGGTGACCTGAACAAGGACGGATACGGCGACATCGTCGTCGGCCACTCCTTCGACAACTACGACAGCGACGTCGAACTCCCCACCCAGGGCGGTGCGCTGGGCGTCGTCTACGGCGGCCCGGGCGGCCTGTCCACCACCCGCAAGCCGGTGTGGATCAACCAGGACACCGCGGGCGTGCCCGGCGCGGGCGAGCACGGCGACGGCATGGGCACCGGACTGTCGATCGGCGACACCGACGGCGACGGCTACCTCGACGTGGCGACCGGCCTCCCGAACGAGGACCTCGGCAGCCTCACCGACGCGGGCAGCGCGCTCGTCCTGCGCGGCGGCGCCAAGGGGCTCACCGGCACCGGGGCGAAGGTGTTCACGCAGGACACCGCAGGAGTGCCCGGGACCGCGGAGAAGCAGGACCGCTTCGGCGCCGAGACCGCCCTGCTCGACGCCAACGGCGACAAGAAGGACGGCCTGATCGTCGGGGACGCGGACGAGAACGCCGGCAACGGCTCCGTCTGGATCCTCTCCGCCACGGCGAGCGGCATCACCGCGAGCGGCGCGTCGTCCTTCGGCGGCACCACGCTCGGGCTGCCCGCGACGGGTTCCCGTTTCGGCCAGTTCCTGAACGACTGAACCACCGGGACCGGCCTCGCGACCACCGGGACCGGCCTCGCGACCCGCGGGCCGGTCCCGTGACACGGGGGTGACCCGCCCCGTCCGTGCGCTTCCGGCCACCTGAACACCCCCATGGGGAATGTCCGCTGACGTTCCGTCCGACCCGTTGTGGCAAGATCACGTTCTTCGTGCTGTTCCTGTGCCGCAACGGGTCTTCCGTTGTCTGCCCATTTGTCATGCACGCGAAGGTCTCCGTTCAGCGGGCGGACCGTCCTCCCGTGGGAGCTTCCGAGTGTCACAAGAGCCCAGCGAGGCAAGGGAGTTCGTCGATGACCGGAGAAGTGTCGCCCGACCGCCGCCGCTTTCTGACCGCCGGTGCCGCCGTGCTCGGTGCCGCGGCGTCCGCACAGCTGTGGCTGCCGACCACCGCGCGGGCGGCCGAAACCCCCCTTCCCGAAGGCGTGTTCAGCCTCGGCGTGGCCTCCGGTGACCCGCTGCCCGACGGCATCGTGCTGTGGACGCGGCTCGCTCCCGACCCGCTGAACGGCGGCGGCATGCCCGACACCGTCGTGCCGGTGGAGTGGGAGATCGCCGAGGACGACCGGTTCAGGAAGAGCGTGCGCCGGGGCGTCGCCCAGGCCAGGCCCGAGTACGGGCACAGCGTTCACGTCGATGTCCGCGGACTGCGCCCGGACCGTGCGTACTGGTACCGGTTCCGCGCCTCCGGACGGCTCTCGCCCGTCGGACGGACCCGCACCGCGCCCCACCCGCACAGCAGGGGCGGCTCCCTGCGCGTCGCCCTCGCCTCCTGCCAGAACTGGCAGAACGGCTACTTCACGCCGTACGCCGACATGCTCGCCCAGGACCCCGACGTCGTGCTCTTCGTCGGCGACTACATCTACGAGTCCAAGCCGTCGGCGACGGCGGTGCGCAAGCACGAGGGCAGCGACGAGCCGTACACCCTCGTCCAGTACCGCAATCGCTACGCCCAGTACCGCAGCGATCCGCACCTCGCGGCGATGCACGCGGGCGCCCCCTGGGTCGTCACCTTCGACGACCACGAGGTCGACAACGACTACGCCGGCCAGATCCCGCAGGACCCCGACAAGCAGTCGCCCGACGCGTTCGTCGCCCGGCTGACCGCCGCCTACCAGGCGTACTACGAGCACATGCCGGTCCGGGCCGCCGCGATCCCGGACGGGCCGCACATCCAGATGTACCGGCGGCTCGACTTCGGGCGTCTCGCCCGCCTCAACGTCCTGGACACCCGGCAGTTCCGGAGCAATCAGGCGACCAGCCAGGCCGGTGCCGAGGACCCCTCGCTCACCATGCTCGGGGCCGAGCAGAAGGAGTGGCTGCTCGACGGCCTGCACCACTCGCCGACCCGCTGGAACCTGATCGCCTCGCAGATCATGATGGCCGAGACCGACCTCCAGGTCGGCGAGGGCAAACTCTGGTACTACGACGCGTGGGACGGCTACCAGGCCGAACGCAACGCCCTCATGGGGGAGTTCGCGAGCGTCCGCAACCCCGTGGTGCTCACCGGCGACCGGCACTTGACGATGGTCAGCGACCTCAAGGAGGACTTCGCCGACCCGGACTCCGGCGTCGTGGGCGCCGAGTTCGTCGGGACCTCCATCTCCAGCGGCGGCGACCAGGACCAGGCGGCATTCCACAAGGAGTGGGACCCGCGCATGGCGGACAACCCGCACTGGAAGTTCATCGACGCCCACCGCGGCTACCACCTCTTCGACATCCGCCGCGACGGCATCGACGCCCAGGTGCGCGTCCCCGAGACGGTGCTCAGCCCGGAGGCGGCCTCCAGCACGCTGGCCCGGCTGCGCGTCGAGGACGGGAAGCCGGGCGTACGGCTCGTGTGACCGCTCCGCGGACCGCGGTGCCCTGGGACTCACCCGAGTCCCAGGGCATTCTCAGCCTGCCTTCAGGAAGGCTCCTTAACGTCCTCTCACCATGGAGACCGACTGTTCGACCCACCTCTCGACGGCCGCCGGGAGCGCCGCGCCCGCCCCGCTGCCCACCGGCACCCGGCTGCTGCACATAGGCCCGCACAAGACCGGGACCACATCCATCCAGGGCGCCCTGTTCGCCGCCGGGGAGGCGATGGCCCGGCACGGCGTCGACTTCCCCGCGCACAGCAGGCACCCCATGGAGGCGGCCCTCGCGGTGTGCGCCCGGCCCGGCATGATGGGCGACGCCCGGCCCACCGAGGGCCACTGGCAGCGGCTCGTGGACGCGGTGCACGCCACCGGGAGGCGCACCTCGGTCGTCAGCAGCGAGTTCTTCGCGGACGCCCCCGACGACGAGACCGTCGCGCGGATCGTCGGTGACCTGGGCGCTGACCGGGTGCACGTCCTGGTGACCCTGCGTCCGCTGGCCAGGATCATGCCGTCGCAGTGGCAGCAGTACGTGCAGAACGGGCTGCGCATGGGCTACGAGGACTGGCTCGACCACATGCTGCGCAGGGCCCCCTACGAGAAGCCCAACCCGAGCTTCTGGCGCCGCCACCGGCACGACCGGCTCGTCGAGCGCTGGGCGCGGGTCGCCGGAGCCGGGAATGTCACCGTCGTCGTGGTCGACGACCGGGACCGTGACGGACTGATGCGCACCTTCGAATCCCTCCTCGGTCTGACGGACGGACTTCTGGTGGAGGTGCCGGACACGGCCAACCGCTCCCTCACACTCGCCGAGACCGAAATGCTGCGGATGCTCAACACGGAATTCCGCGGCAATGGACTGCCCGACGAGATCTATTCCAGGCTCGTGCGCAACGGCGCCGTGATGCATATGAAGAACACCTGCCGGCCGGCGTCGGACGACGCCCGGATCAGCACTCCGGAATGGGCCGTGCGGGCGGCCGCGGACATCGGCGCGGAGATGGCCGGACGGATCGCGGCGCTGGACGTACGGGTCCTGGGGGACCCCGCGCTGCTGTCCGCCGTACCGGCGCCCGAGACCGCGCGCACGGCGCCGGTGGCCCCCCGTATGGACCCGGAGGTGGCGGCCCGGGCGCTGTACGGAGCCCTTGCCGTGGCCGCCGCCTCGGCGTCGGCCGCACCGGCGCGCACGGTGCATCAGACTTCTTCGAAGGAACTGGTGAGGGTTCTCGGCCACCGGGTACTCAAGCGTCTCAAGCGAGCGTGAGGTCGGGTGCCGCGATGGCCGAGAATCGCGGTGCCACAAGTATCGCGGGCCGGAACCGTGGTACCGGAGACGGACGGTGGTCGCGGTGAATACGAGCCGTGACACCTGAAGTCGAAAGGGGTGCGGCGCCCGGGACCGGAGTGCGGTCCGTGACGTGAAGGACGCACGGAAATCGTGTGCAGTTACTCACAGCAAAACAGGACAATCCGGTCTCGTTTCTCGGAAGTCTCCTGCGCACAAGGTGAATAACCGGTTGCGCGCACATATGCAGTAGAGGGCGCTCACCTTGCATGGCAGTAACCGTAAGTGGGACCATTCCCGGGTTCCCTGTCGCCCCAAGGTAGGTCACCTGTGTCTGAGCACTTTGCCAAGCCCCGTACCACCGCAGTGATCCTGGCTGGTGGCACCGGTCAGCGCGTGGGTCTGTCGATTCCGAAGCAGCTGCTGAAGATCGCCGGCAAGGCCGTCATCGAGCACACGCTGACGACCTTCGAGAAGGCCGACTCCATCGACGACATCATCGTGCTGATGGCCCCGGGTTACGTGCCGGACGTCGAGAAGATCGTCGCCAAGGCCGGGCTGGAGAAGGTCACCAAGGTGATCGAGGGCGGTTCGACGCGGAACGAGACCACCGAGCGCGCCATCAGCGCCCTCGGTGAGGGCCTCGCCGAGGGCGAGGACCGCAACGTGCTGTTCCACGACGCCGTGCGCCCGTTGCTGTCCGAGCGCGTCATAGACGACTGCGTCACGGCTCTGGAGCGCTACCAGGCCGTCGACGTCGCCATCCCGTCCGCGGACACGATCATCGTGACCCGCACCCACGGCGAGGACGGCGAGTTCATCACCGAGATCCCGGACCGCTCCCGGCTGCGCCGCGGCCAGACGCCCCAGGCGTTCAAGCTGTCCACCATCCGCCGCGCCTACGAGGTCGCGGCCGGTGACCCCAACTTCCAGGCCACCGACGACTGCTCCGTGGTGCTCAAGTACCTGCCGGACGTGCCGATCCACGTCGTCGCGGGTGACGAGTACAACATGAAGGTCACGCAGCCCGTCGACGTCTTCATCGCCGACAAGCTCTTCCAGCTGGCCTCCACCGCAGCGCCCGAGCAGGCCGACGAGGCCGCCTACCGCGAACTGCTCACGGGCAAGACCGTGGTGGTCTTCGGCGGTTCGTACGGCATCGGCAAGGACATCGCCGAACTCGCCGAGGGCTACGGCGCGAAGACGTACGCGCTCGGCCGCTCGACCACCGGCACGCATGTCGAGAACCCCGAGGAGGTCGACGACGCGCTGTCCACGGCGTACGCGGAGACCGGGCGCATCGACTACGTCATCAACACCGCGGGCGTGCTGCGCATCGGCAAGCTCGCCGAGACGGACAACGCCACGATCGAGGAAGCGCTGAAGGTCAACTACCTGGCCCCGGTGCAGATCGCGCGCTCCTCCTACAAGTACCTCGCCGAGACCAAGGGCCAGTTGCTGCTCTACACCTCCAGCAGCTACACCCGCGGCCGCGCCGAGTACAGCCTCTACTCCTCGACCAAGGCCGCCATGGTGAACCTCACCCAGGCGCTGTCCGACGAGTGGGCCGGCGACGGCATCCGCGTCAACTGCATCAACCCCGAGCGCACCGCGACCCCCATGCGCACCAAGGCGTTCGGCCAGGAGCCCGCGGGCTCGCTGCTGTCCTCCGAGGCGGTGGCGCACACCTCGCTCGACGTCCTGCTCTCCGAGCTCACCGGGCACGTCATCGACGTCCGCCAGCAGGACCCGACCGCGGGCGCGGGCAAGGCCTCCGGATTCGAGGCGGCGCTGGCCAGCGTTCTGGACCGCCAGGACGGCGTGGCATAATTACCGCATAGCTTTTTATGGAATTCAGGCCTCTGTGGCTGCGTGTTTGCCGCGCATTCGCAGAGGCCTGAATCCGTAAGATTCCGGATCGCCGCGTAATGCCGTTTCCTGCATTTTTCCGGCCTTCTGGAGTGAAGCTCCAATTTCGTACCAAACCGGCACTCTCTCAAGAGCAGGTTTCTTCGTGATTTCCACCGCTATTCGCGTTGCCCGGGTGGGCAGCGCGGCCGAGCTGGCCGCGGCGGCCCTCATGATGCTGGGCTTCCCCTGCCTGATGCTGGCCGCGCTCCTGCCGAGCGTCGCAGCCTTCGCGGCCGCGGCCGCCGTGACGTATCTGGCGGACCACTATCTGCACCGGCGCGGCAGCTATCTGATCAACCGCCTCAGCAAGGTGCGGGCCGGTCTGTCCATCAGATTCCTGATCCGCCAGCTGCTCCTGGTGCTGTTGCTGGCGCGGTTGGAGCTGTCCGACAGCCTGGTCTTCTACGCGGCGATCGCCTGCTTCCTGGCCTTCTACGGCTTCCAGGCCCCGCACGGCGCGCTGATCACGTTGATCCGGCTGCGCCGCAAGATGCCCGTCGCCACCCGCAATGTCGACCTGGCCTCGCGCATCCGCATCCCGGACGCGCCCCCGCGCCGGCTGCTGTCCCGGTCGGCCGAGAAGATGCTCCACCTCGACCTGGCGGCCGTCGTCGGCGTCCTGGTGACCGCGGCGACCGACAACAACGTCTACGGGTTCGTGGGCATCGGTCTCACCATGGCGCTCGGCTTCGGGTACGTCGCCGGGCTGGTGCCGTACGTCCGTGGCCGGAAGACCCCGCCGAACGCCGAGAAGGTCCTCGCCGCGGTCGACGACTGGCTGCGCGAGTACCGCCCGGAGACGGTGCTCTACTTCTCGGGCTCCAAGGACTCGGCGTACCAGGTCAACATGTGGCTGGAGACGATGGAGCAGCTGGACACCCGTCCGCTGATCATCCTTCGTGAGCGGGCCATCCTGGACCGCATGGCGCCGACCACCGTGCCGGTCGTCTGCGTGCCCGGCGGTGTGCACCTGATGAACATGGACCTGTCCACGGTGCGGGTCGCGCTCTACGCGGCGAACGTCGGCAAGAACATCCACATGCTGCGCGTGCCGACCATGAAGCACGTCTTCATCGGCCACGGCGACAGCGACAAGCTCGCCAGCGTCAACCCGTTCAGCAAGGCGTACGACGAGGTGTGGACCGCGGGCCGCGCGGGCCGCGACCGCTACGCCATCGCCGACGTCGGCGTCCGTGACGACGACATCGTCGAGGTGGGCCGCCCGCAGCTGGCCCCGATCCAGTCGTGGCAGGGCGTGCCCGAGGGCCGTATCCCCACCGTGCTGTACGCCCCCACCTGGGAGGGCTGGGACGGCAACCCCGGCAACACCTCGATCGTCCTCGCCGGCGAGAACATCGTGAACAAGCTGGTGAAGGCCGACCCGCCGGTCCGCGTCCTGTACAAGCCGCACCCCTTCACCGGCACGGTCAGCGCCGAGGCGGGTGCCGCCCACCGGCGCATCACCGCCCTGGTCGAGAAGGCCGGCACCGAGCGTGCCGCCGACTCGCGCTTCACGGCCGATGCCGCCGTCCAGACGCAGGCCAAGGCCGACCTGTCCCGCATCGAGGCCCGGCTGGCCGAGCTGTCCGGCGCCGCCGCCGACAAGGGCGACGAGGCCGAGGCCACCCGTGACGGCGTCGTCGACGTCGAGCGGCACGAGGAGGTCGCCCGGCTGCGCGGCGAGTGGAACGAGGCGTACTGGCGTTCCTTCGGCAGCTTCGAGCACCGGGTCATCACGGGCGCCGAGCCGCGTCTGTACGACTGCTTCAACGTGTCCGACGCGATGGTCTCCGACATCTCCAGCGTCGTCTCCGACTTCATCGCGAGCGGGAAGCCGTACGCGGTCACCGACTCCGCCGAGCTCGGCGTCGAGGAGTTCAAGCGGCAGAACACCGCGGTGCGCGCCGCCGTCATCCTGTCCAACTCCGCCGCCGAACTGGGCGACTTGCTGACCGCGGTCGCCGACCCGGCCGCCGACGCGCAGGACGCCGACCGCCGGGAGCTGAAGCGGTACCTGCTCGGCCCCGACGAGCCGGCGTCGATAGACCAGTTCAACGCGGCGGTGCGGGACCTGGCGCGCAAGGCCGAGACGCGCAACCTCGGCCAGGAGGGCGGCGCGCCCGTCGGCGCCGACCTGTCGAGCGACAGCGAGCTGGTCGCGGACGATGGTCTGGCGAACGTCCTGCCGGGCCAGCGGGTGACCGGCGACACGGACGGCGCGGCGATCACGGGCTGACGCCACCGGTCTTCACCAGGGCATGACCCCGAGGAGCACTCCTCGGGGTCATGCCCTTTTCTTACGCTTCTTCCCGTTCCTCTTACGTCCTCCTGCCAGCCTGGCGCGTGGAACACCTCACGCCGGGCGGCCTTCCTCTCCTGTGAGCTGGATCACTAACTGAGCGCTCCCGGGCAACCGGTACGTACTTTCAGTCGTCTTCTAGGTAGCGATTGAGGTGATAAGAGGGAAATGTTCCACGACACTTCCCGTAACGAGGGGGAAACGTGACGCAGCCTGATGTGACCGTCGTCATCGGGGCGTACGAAGCGATGCCGTACCTGGTCAAGTGTCTGGAGTCGGTGGAACACCAGACCCTCGACCCCGCACGGATCGAAGTGATCGCCGTCGACGACGGGTCCACGGACGGCACGGGGGAGTACCTGGAGAAGTTCGCCGAACGCGCGCCCATGGCCGTCACGGTCATCGGCCAGCCGAACTCGGGCGGCCCCAGCGGCCCGCGCAACGTCGGCCTCGGCAAGGCCCGCGGACGGTACGTCTTCTTCCTCGACGCCGACGACCACCTCGGCCCCGAGGCCCTGGAGCGCATGGTCGCCATGGCCGACGAACACGGCACGGACGTGGTCCTCGGCAAGGTCGTCGGGGTCAACAGGAACGCCCCGAAGTCGATGTGGGGCAAGAACCTGCCCCGTACCGACGTCTTCTCCTCGAACATCAAGTTCACGCTCAGCGCGCAGAAGCTCTTCCGCCGCAACCTGCTCACCCGGCACGGCATGCACTTCGACGAGTCGCTGAAGACCGGCGAGGACGCACTGTTCACGATGGAGGCCTACCTCCGCGCCGACGGAGTCTCCGTGATCGCCGACTACGACTGCTACTACCTGGTGGGCCGCGACGACGGCAAACACGCCACCAAGAGCGGCGGTTACACCCTGCGCTTCGACTCGGCGCGCGCCCTGATGGGCCTCATCGCCGACCTGGTGCCCCCGGGGCCGCGCCGCGACGCCCTGATGATCCGGCCCTTACTCGTGACCCTGATCCCGCAGTTCGGCCCCGGCTACCTCAAGCAGAGCGAGAAGGTCCGGCGCCACAAACTCGACCTGGCCGAACCGCTGTTGGCCGCGCACTGGCACCCCGGTGTCGCGGGCCGCCTCAAGGTCCACGAGCGGCTGCGGCTCCACCTCGTCGCCCAGGGGCGAGGCGATCTCCTCGTCGACGTGATCGAGTTCATCAAGGCCAAGAAGGAACCCGAGGCGGTCCTCGAGGACCGGGGCCGCAAGGCCTACCTCGGCTATCCCCACTTCCGCGACCCGGCCGCGGGTGTCCCCGACAGCTGCTACGCCCCCACGAGCCGCGAGGCGGCCGCCATCGAGGGCTTCAGGCCGCGCAAGCGGCGTCTGCCGCGGCTGCGCAGGCTGGCCCGCCGTGTGCTGGGCCCGCGCCGCGCGACGGCGTAGGCGCCCCGGAGGCCCCGTCCCCACCGCCCCACCATGCGCGGGCCCGCCGGCCGGACTGCTGCCGGCCGGACGCCGGACTACTGCCGGCCGGACTGAAGTGCCTTGCGCAGGGGCCGCCCCACCGCTCGCCGGGCCCGCCGGTAGACCGAGCGCTCTCCCGTACCGCCCGGCCCCGCCAGAGCCCTCGACACCTTGCCGGTCCGTGCCAGGTCCCGCCGCAACTGGGCGTTGTCCGTGGACAGTTCGGTGATACGTGTCTGGAGCCAGCCGAAACGCGCGCTGAGCGAGGCGATGTCCGTCTCGTTCCAGGGGCGGATCCCGGGCGGGAAGCGCAGGGAGCGGATGCGCTCCTCGTAGGCCGCGCCCGCGTCGCCGTGCGTGAAGGTGTTCTCCAGGCCATTGCGGTCCAGGAACCCGATGAAGCGCTCGAAGCGCTCCTGGTGGCCGCCCGTCAGGGCGGTGAAGTCGGCCTCCGCGTACAGCTCGGCCGGGTCGAGGTCCTGCGGCAGCTTGGTGATCTGCCGGTGCGGGATGCCGAAGTAGCGGCACAGCTCCAGGGTGCGCGAGTCGCCGCACAGCACCGTCGCGGGCGTACCCGCGAGCAGCGCCGCGATGTTGCCGTGGATGCGGGAGCCGAAGGAGAAGTCGAAATCCCGCAGGTCGTCGATCCAGGTGACCGGGTCGATGTACACGCGGACCTTGTCCTCGCGGTACATCGGGTGGTCGGGGTGCGTGGGCATGGCGGTCACGCCCGCGTTCGGGTCCGACAGGTCGCGCCAGTGCAACTGCCGGGCGTCGCTGAGGTTCTGGCCGATGAAGCGCAGTTGCGGGTAGCGCGCGTGGGCGCGGTCGATGACACGCCCGAGCCCCTGCGACTTCACCGCGCTGTGCGAGCCGTTCACCGCGATCCGGGCCTCCGGACCGAGCGACTCCGCACGCTTGCGCACGTCGAGGTCCTTGCCGTACATGAACAGCGAAGGACAGCCGATGACCTCGACGTCCTTGAACCCCATGTCCTTCAGATAGCGCTCGGTGAACTCGCCGCGCACCCCGATCGAGGCGCTGTGGTCCAGGACCGCGGAGACGAAGTCGCGGACGGACGGTTCCATGGGCTTGAGCCGGGCCGGGTTGTAGCCGAGGCCGGTCTGCGCACCGATGCCCGGCACGACCACCGGGATCTTCAACTTCCTTATGAGCCGCGTCAGTCGCCTGAGCTGCGGCTCGAACGAGGGCCGGAACGCGTTGGCCAGGGGGATGACGAACGCGTCGAACTCCTCGTTGATCCGGCCCGCGGCGCTCACGTCGGTGCGGATGCCGTTGGACACGACCTCGGTCCGCGGTGTTTCGAGGATCTTGTGCGCGGCGTCGCTGAAGATCAGATTGCCCGAGTTGGTGGCGATCACATCCTGGTGGAGGGCCTCCTCCAGGGGGATCACGTCGTACGGGCTCTTCCCGGATCTCAGGAGTATGCGCTTCACAGGGTGATCGTTGGCCACGACATTCAACTTAACTTTGCGTTGCCTTTATTTACTATGCGGAACCAGTACAACCTTTTCTGCATGCGCGACCTGTGAGCGTGCGACTACGGGGCGCCGTCCGGCAGCTGGACCGGCGGGCGCCGCGCCTTCCCCTTCGCGTAGATTGCCGGGCGGGGCAACGGACCTACGCGAGGGGACATACGGCACGTGGCAGGCGCAAGGCAGAGCGAGACGCACGCCGACGGAAGTGCTGGGGCGCACGACCACGGGAGTGCGGTGGCGCCCGCCCACCGAAGTGCTGTGGCACAGGCCCACCGGGTCGTCGTCAAAGTGGGCTCCTCGTCGCTGACCACGGCCTCCGGCGGGCTCGACGCGGACCGTGTCGACGCCCTGGTCGACGTCCTCGCCAAGGGCCGCAGCGGGGGCGAGAGGGAGATCGTCCTCGTCTCGTCCGGCGCCATCGCCGCCGGACTCGCGCCGCTGGGGCTGCGCCGCCGCCCCAAGGACCTCGCCCGGCAGCAGGCCGCCGCCAGCGTCGGCCAGGGACTCCTCGTCGCCCGCTACACCGCCTCCTTCGCCCGCTACGGCATCCGCGTCGGGCAGGTGCTCCTCACCTCCGACGACACCAGCCGCCGCGCCCACCACCGCAACGCCTCCCGCACCCTCGACAAGCTCCTCGCGATGGGCGCCCTCCCGGTCGTCAACGAGAACGACACCGTGGCCACGGACGAGATCCGCTTCGGCGACAACGACCGTCTCGCCGCCCTCGTCGCCCATCTCGTCCGGGCCGATCTGTTGGTCCTCCTCTCCGACGTCGACGGCGTGTACGACGGCGACCCGAGCAAGCCGGGCACCTCGCGGATAGCGCAGGTGCACGGCCCCGACGACCTCGCGCACGTCGAGATCGGCAGTGCGGGCAAGGCCGGCGTCGGCACCGGCGGCATGGTCACCAAGGTCGAGGCCGCCCGGATCGCCGCCGCGGCCGGCATCCCGGTGGTGCTGACCAGCGCCGTCCACGCCGCCGACGCCCTCGCGGGCGGGGACACCGGCACGTACTTCCACCCCACCGGCAAGCGGTCCGCCGACCGGCTGCTGTGGCTCCAGCACGCCTCCACCCCGCAGGGCGCGCTCGTGCTGGACGACGGGGCCGTGCGCGCCGTGGTCGAACGGCGCACGTCCCTGCTGCCGGCGGGCATCGCGGCCGTCGAGGGCGAGTTCACCGCGGGCGACCCGGTCGAACTGCGCGACGGCACGGGCCGGGCGGTCGCACGGGGCCTGGTGAACTTCGACGCCAAGGAGATCCCACAGCTCATCGGCCGTTCGACCCGGGAGCTGGCGCGCGAGCTGGGCCCGGAGTACGAGCGGGAGGTCATCCACCGGGACGACCTCGTCCTCCTGAACCCGTAGCCCCGCCGGCCGGCGCGCCGCAGTGGGGCCACGAGCCCGAACCTCCGGTCCAAAAATGTTGTGAACGTTTCGCGGACGCCGGCCGCGGCGAGGTGAAACTCCGTAAAAGTGCCACGCGAGGGCTCCCCACCTGCTCAACTTTGTGGCAGGGAGAGTCCGGGATTCAGTACGAACATCGCGTGAAGGAGGCCGTCGTGAGACGAGTGCGCCCTGGGGCGGCGGCGTCCCGCGGTGGTTCCTCTCCCGCCCTCGGCTCCACCCGGGCGGGAGGACACCCGTCCCGAGCCGCGGGCGAGGAACGCGCCCTGACGAGCGTGGCCGCCGGTGATGCCTACGAGGGCGAGGCGCCCGCCGACCTGCCACGACTGTGGCACGTCACGCTGAGCGTCTCGGGCGAGGAGGCCCCGCTCAAGGAGGTCCGGCGCGGCCTCGAACAGCTCGCCCACGACCACCCCTTCCTGCTGACCAGCCGCTACGCCAACGACCACGCGGAGATCCGCTACTGGGAGGAGGCCCGCGACCTGCACGACGCCGCGGCCGTCGCGCTGCGCCTGTGGGGCGAGCACCGGCAGACCGCCCAGCTCCCGCCCTGGGAGATCGTCGGCCTGGAGGTCATCGACCGCGAGACGTACCACCAGCGGATCGCGGAGGGGTACGGGCCGCTGCCCGCCACACCTGTCGGAGTTCACCCCTTTTGAGCCCGTCTCGCGGTGTGGGATGACGAGTGGATCCGTCCCCCCGGCGCACTACCCTTCCTCCATGACCACGCTCTCGCCGTACGACTCCATGTCTCCGGTCACCCAGGCCGCCTACCGCGCGAAGGCCGCAGCCGCCGACCTGGCGCCCCTCCCGCGGGCCGACAAGGACGACGCCCTGCTCGCGATCGCGGACGCGCTGGAGGTCCGTACGAGCGAGATCGTCGAGGCCAACGCGAAGGACATCACCCGCGCCCGCGAGGCGGGGACGAGCGAGACCGTCATCGACCGCCTCACCCTCACGCCCGAGCGGGTCCGCGCGATCGCCTCGGACGTCCGCGACGTGGTGTCACTGCCCGACCCGGTCGGCGAGGTCGTCCGCGGCTCGACCCTGCCGAACGGCATCGACCTGCGCCAGGTCCGCGTCCCGCTCGGCGTCGTCGGGATCATCTACGAGGCCCGCCCGAACGTGACGGTCGACGCCGCCGCCCTCTGCCTGAAGTCCGGCAACGCGGTCCTGCTGCGCGGCTCCTCCTCCGCGTACGAGTCGAACACCGCCCTGGTGCGGGTTCTGCGCGACGCCGTGGGCGGCGCGGGCCTGCCCGCCGACGCCGTCCAGCTGGTGCCCGGCGAGAATCGTGAGTCCGTACGCGAGCTGATGCGCGCCCGAGGCCTCGTGGACGTCCTCATCCCGCGCGGCGGCGCCTCCCTGATCCGCACGGTCGTCCAGGAGTCCACCGTCCCGGTCATCGAGACCGGCACCGGCAACTGCCACGTCTACGTCGACGCCCATGCCGACCTCGACATGGCGATCGACATCCTGATCAACTCCAAGGCGCAGCGGCCCAGTGTCTGCAACGCCGCCGAGACACTCCTCGTGCACCAGGACATCGCCCCCCAGTTCCTGCCGCGCGCCCTGGACGCCCTCGCGGCCGCCGGGGTCACCGTGCACGGCGACGAGCGGGTCCTCGCCTACGCCAAGGACTCCAAGGCCACCGTCGTCGAGGCCACCCCCGAGGACTGGGAGGCGGAGTACCTCTCCTACGACATCGCGGCCGCCGTCGTCGACTCGCTCGACAGGGCCGTGGAGCACATCCGGCTGTGGACCTCCGGCCACACCGAGGCCATCGTCACCACCTCGCAGCCGGCCGCCCGCCGATTCACCCAATTGGTCGATTCGACCACTGTCGCCGTGAACGCCTCGACGCGCTTCACCGACGGCGGCCAGTTCGGCTTCGGCGCCGAGATCGGCATCTCCACCCAGAAGCTGCACGCCCGGGGGCCCATGGGGCTTCCGGAGCTCACGAGCACCAAGTACATCGTCACCGGGGACGGGCACATCCGGCGCTGACACCCGCCCCGGCGGAACCGTCTCGTCAGGTGGATGAATTTCCATACCGTCTGCCCAAATTGACCCCCCAGGTCTACTCTGGATCCGTGCCGGAGGACGTGGGGGGCACGCCGTTCCCTGACGGCTGGGAGCCCGACGACGACCGCGACCGCGGGGGTGCGGACGAAGAGTTCGCCACCGTGGTCTTCGACGAGGACTTCGTACGGGCGGCGGTGATCCACGAGCCGACCGCCGTGGAAAGACTCCTCGCAGCCGCCGAGGCCCGCGCCGAGGCCTCCGAGGCGGAGGCGCGCCGCACACACTCCCGGGGCGCCCGGGGCGACGACGAGCGGTACGAGGACGGCTTCGGCCGCGGCGATTTCGGCCATGATCCCGACCTGGACGATCTGGACGACACGGAGGTCCTGGACGGCCACTACGGCGCGCCGGGGACCTACGGCAGGCCCTACGGGAAGCAGACCCGCTGGCACCGTCCCGTCGCCTGGATCCTCGCGCTCGTGATGGGCATCGGCATGGTCGCCCTGGCCTTCACGGCGGTCTACCGGGGAGCATCCTCCAGCCGCCAGGAACAGGTCCCGCCGCCCGCCTCCACGGGGCTGGAGCAGGGCCAGGAGAGCGTGACCGGTACCGGCCCCTCCGCCTCGGCCGACTACTCCCAGCCGGCGGTCTCGGCGGACCCCAGGAGGCCCTGACACCGCGCCCGACGGGGCACCGGCCCGCGGGCCGGGAGGACAAGGCCTTCGGGCCCGGGGAGGACAAGACATTCGGGCCCGGAGAGGACACGGCATACGGCCCCTCGGACGGCCCGGTGACGGCCCCTCGGACGGCCCGGTGACGGTCCCTCGAACGGCCTGACGGTCCTGGTGAGAACCTGTCAGAACTTGTCGTGTACCACGGCGTTTACCTGAGCTCCGGGAGACCTACTCTGAATGTATGGGCGGGCCTGGAGACCCACCTGAGGGGACACCCGAGGGCGCTCCCGCAGGTGGAGAGGACGAGTACCGATCCGTCGTCTTCGACGAGTCGTTCGTCCGCGCTGCCCGCCTCCAGGAGTTCTCCGCCCAGGAGCGCATGGCCGATCACACACCGGCCGTCCGCCGCCGCCCGACCCTGCAGCGCGGCCTGTCCCGGCAGGCGCTCATCCTCGTCCTGCTGATCGCCATAGCCTTCGGCACGGCGATCTACATGGGCGTACGCCACCCGTACCAGGCCCCCACCGCCCAGCCCCCCGAACCGCTGCGGATGACGGTCATCCCCCTGTCCCCGCAGACCGCCGTCCCCGGCTCCACCAGCACCGACGAGCTGTACGGGCACAGCCCCGCCGCACAGTTCCGCATCGGCGCCGAGGGCATCACGCTGCCCGCTTCCCGGCGCACCGCGCACTTCTCCGACAGCCAGGTCGTCACCGCCCTGACCACCGCGAAGGACTATCTCGTCGAGTCCGCGCTCGACCCCGACGTGCTCACCGGCGGCGCCACCCGGCCCGTGCGCATCCTGCTCGATCCTCAGCAGCTCGATCAGTTCGACCAGAGTTTCGAACGGCCGATGGCCGACGGGCGGCACGCCCCTACCGGCTGGCTGGTCCGCTTCGACCCCGCCGGCGCCCAGCTCGCCGACAGCAAGATCCGCGTACAGGGCACCCTCCAGGCCGCCGAATTCGACGCGAACACCCTGGAGGTCATCGCCGACCACACCTTCGTGTACGCGCTGAAGCCGACAGGTTCGGACGCGAAGGCGAAGGCCTCGCTGTTCACCGTCCGGCGCGAGCTGCACTTCCGCTTCGACCGCGACGACCTGCGCATGCACCAGGCCGAGCTGGCCGTCTCCTACGTCCAGGCCGGCCCGCTCGCCTGCTCCGAGGACTCGGTCAGCCGGCTGCATCCGCTGCTCGCGGGACAGACGGCCAAGGCGGGCGGCCCGGCCGGCACCGACCCGTACGCCACCGGGAGCGCCACGGCCCTGTGCGGCTCACTGGCGAAGAGCGCCCAGCCGAAGGTGTGACCGCTCGCCGGGCCCGTGGCGAGGAGTGACTGCGTGCGGAGCCGCGTCGCGCTCCGGCCCTCCGGCGGAGCCGGGACGCTCGCCGGCCCGCTCCCGGTGGAGGCGGAGCGCTCGCCGGCCCGTGCCCGGTGGAGGCGGAACGCTCTCCGGCCCGTGCCCGGTGGGTGGGAGCCTCCGCCTCGGTCAGCTGTCGCCGTCGGGACGCCCGTCGCCCGGGTGGTCGTCGCCGGACCCGCCGCCGGAATCGCGCGGCGGAGCGTCCTTGGTCGTGCTGCCCGTGAAGCCGCCGAAGCCGCGCCGCACCCGGCCCCCGAGGTCTCCCGCACCGCCCGCGATGTCGCTGACCAGCTTCATCAGCGGGTCCTTGGAGTTCTTCACGTCGCTGGCGTAGCTCGCCGCCGACTGGCGGAAGGAGTCCGACACCGAGGTGTCCTTGTCCTCGCTGCGCCGCGGGTAGTGACCGTCCATGATCCGCTGGTAGTCGCGGGACTCCGCCCACTTTTTCAGCTCCGCCGCACGCACCGTGGTGAAGGGGTGGGTGCGGGGCATGACGTTGAGGATCTTCAGGACGGAGTCCCGCAGGTCGCCCCCGGCCTCGTACTCCTCGGCCTGCGCGAGGAACGCGTCCACGTTCATCTCGTGCAGATGGTTGCCGCCCGCGATCTTCATCAGGCCGCGCATCGAGGCGCGCAGGTCCTGGCCGACCAACAGACCGGCGCGGTCCGCGGACAGCTCGGACTTGCGGAACCACTCGCGCAGCGCCGTGACGATCGCCATGATCGCGAGGTTGCCCAGCGGGATCCAGGCGACCCGGAGGGCGAGGCTGGTGAGGAACAGCAGGATCGTGCGGTACACGGAGTGACCGGACAGCGCGTGGCCGACCTCGTGCCCGACGACGGCGCGCATCTCCTCCTCGTCCAGCAGCTCGACGAGCCCCGTCGTCACCACGATGATCGGCTCGTCCAGGCCGATGCACATCGCGTTCGGCTGCGGGTCCTGGGTGACGTACATCGGGGGGACCTTCTCCAGGTCCAGGATGTAGCAGGCGTCCCGCAGCATGGCGTTGAGGTGCGCGAACTGGGCGTCGGAGACGCGCACCGAGTCGGACAGGAACAGCAGCCGCAGGCTGCGCTCGGGCAGCAGGCCGCTGAGCGCCTTGAAGACCGTGTCGAAGCCGCTGAGCTTGCGCAGGGCCACCAGGGCCGAGCGGTCCGCCGGGTGTTCGTACGCCCGCGAGGAGATCCCCTCGAAGCGCCTGCGCTGCCTGCTCGGCACGTTCTCGTGCCCGTTCTGCTCGTGGCCGTCGTCGGACATGTCTTCCCCCATGTGCGTCTGTGTGCCCTATGTGCCCCCAAGGCAGAGCCCAGCCTAGGCGGAGATACCGTTGACGGGCAGTACAGAGAAGGAGTCGTACGCCATGGAGCACATCCCCACAGCCGCCTGGCTCACCGAGGCCGCGAACGCGGCGGACAAGCAGGGGCCGGGCAATCTGCTCCGCGTCGTGCTGATCGTCATGGTCGTCGGCGTGGCCCTGACCGCATGGTTCCTGCTGCGCGGGTACAAGCGGGACGACTGAGCGCCCACGACGCCCGATTCCGGCGCCGCGAGGCAACCGGCGTCCCCAACGGCGGAGTCGGCGTGATCGTGGCCGAGGCCCCCGCATACGATGAGCCGACGTCTTTATCCCGCCCACACCGGATAGGTCCTGCCGAGATGAGCTTCCACAGCACCGCTGCACAGTTGGTCACCGTCGCCGCCGAGGGTGAGAACGGCGGCAACCACGAGAGCCTCAGCCCGTACCTGACCGGCGGTGGCGCCCTCTTCATCCTCCTTCTGCTGCTGTGGATCACCACGCGCTTCAACCGGGACCGCTGAGCCCCACAGGGCCCGCTCAGGGCCCCTGTCGGCCGGAGCCCGTCGGCCGGGCCGGTAGGGTCTGCACGCATGGGAGAGCAGGACATGCCTACCGGTCCGGCGAGTGACACGGAGAGCGGCACCGGCGGTTCCGCCAAGGGCGGCACGGCCGGCATCGTCGGCCGTGTGACGACCGGCCCCGGAAACGGTCCCTCGAATCCGGGCAAGCGCCGCCTCGGCGTCATGGGCGGAACGTTCGACCCGATCCACCACGGGCACCTCGTGGCGGCCAGCGAGGTCGCCGCGCAGTTCCACCTCGACGAGGTCGTCTTCGTGCCGACGGGTCAGCCGTGGCAGAAGACCGACCGCAAGGTCACTCCGGCCGAGGACCGCTACCTGATGACGGTCATCGCGACCGCCGAGAACCCCCAGTTCTCGGTGAGCCGCATCGACATCGACCGCGGGGGCCCGACCTACACCACGGACACCCTGCGCGACCTGCGCGCGCTCAACCCCGACACGGACCTCTTCTTCATCACCGGCGCCGACGCCCTGGGCCAGATCCTCACCTGGCGGTACACGGAAGAACTGTTCTCCCTCGCGCACTTCATCGGGGTCACCCGGCCCGGTCACACCCTGACCGACCCGGGGCTGCCCGAGGGCGGTGTCTCGCTCGTCGAGGTTCCCGCGCTCGCCATCTCGTCCACAGACTGCCGTGCGAGAGTCGCCAAGGGCGACCCTGTCTGGTACCTGGTGCCGGACGGTGTGGTGCGCTACATCGACAAGCGCGAGTTGTACCGCGGCGAGTGAGCCGAGAGGGGCACCGGTGAACGACCGATACGACGGATACGCGGGCGGCGACCAGTACGAGCTCGTCGGCTACGACGAGTTCGGGCAGCCTGTGTACCGACAGGTGTCGCAGCAGCCCCCGCAGCAGGGCTACGACCCCTACGGCTCCCAGCCGCAGGGCTACGGCTACGACCCGTACGCCTCGGGGCGCCCGCAGCCCGGCCGGCCCTACGACACGGACGGACAGCAGTCGGCGTCGTACGACACCGGGCAGCAGCAGGCCGTACCGCCCTACGACCCCGCCCGACGGCCCCCCGCGCCCTCGTACGACCCCTACGGCACCGGTGCCCCGGCCGCGGGCGCCCCGGGCCCGTACGACCCCTACGGGCAGGCCGCGGGCCCGGGCGGCGCCGGCACCGGGCAGCAGCCCCGCGTGGCCGAGCAGACCGCCTACATCCCGCAGCAGGCGGGTCCCGCGGAGGGCGACGAGCCCCGGGCGGGCCGCGACTACCGCACCGAGCAGTTCGCGTTCGTCGAGGAGCAGGAGGACGACTCCGAGGACGTCATCGACTGGCTGGCGTTCACCGAGAACCGCACCGAGCGCCGCGAGGAGGCGAGGCGCCGCGCCCGCAGCCGCGTCGTCGCCCTGGTCGTGGTGCTCGCCCTCGTCGCGGTCGGCGGCGTCGGCTACCTCTGGTACGCGGGCAAGCTGCCCGGCACCTCCTCGGACGGCAAGCCGGGCGCGACGACCGCCGTGGGCGCCCAGAACCGCGACGTGATCGTCGTCCACCTGCACAACACGAAGGGCGGCGGCACCTCCACGGCCCTGCTCGTCGACAACACCACCACCAAGCAGGGCACCACCGTCCTGCTGCCCAATTCGCTCGCCATGACGGACGACAACGGCTCGACGACCACGCTGGCCAAGTCCGTCGACGACGACGGAACCTCCGGTACCCGGGACGCGATCGACACGGTGCTCGGGACCGACATCCAGGGCACCTGGCGCCTCGACACCCCCTACCTGAACAACCTCGTCGAACTCGTCGGCAACATCGACATCACCACCAACACCGACGTGCCCGACCCCGACGCGAAGAAGAAGGGTCAGGCGCCCCTCGTCAAGAAGGGCGAGGACCAGACCCTCAGCGGCAGGATGGCCGTCGCCTACGCCACCTACCGGGCCTCCGGCGAGTCCCAGAACGCGCAGCTGGAGCGGTTCGGAGCGGTCATGCAGGGCGTGCTGCGCAAGCTGTCCTCGGACAAGCAGGCCGCGACCACCACCGTGCAGACGCTCGCCCAGATCCTCGACCCGCCGCTGACCGACGCGGACCTCGGCGCCTTCCTCGCGAAGCTCGCCGACCTCGCCAAGGGCGGCGACTACAAGACCGCGCTGCTGCCCGTGCAGCAGGACGGCACGCTCAGCGAGAGCGCCAGCAACAGCGTGATCAAGGACGTGCTCGGCGGCACCGCCAAGAGCCCCGACGCCGACGCGGCCGTCCGGGTCGGGATCAAGAACGCCACGGGCACCAAGGGCGCCACCCAGCAGGCCCGCGTCGTCCTGGTCAACGGCGGCTACACCTTCCTCGACTCGGGAACGGGTACCGCGCAGACCGTGTCGCGGATCACCTACTCCGACGCCGCCAAGAAGGCCGACGCCACCGAGGTCGCCAAGACACTGGGTCTCCCCGCCAGCTCCGTGAAGAAGGGCACGGTGACGTCCAACGCGGACGTGTCCGTGGTCCTCGGCCAGGACTACAAGCTGAGCAGCCCCACGGGCTGACCGGCGTCTTTCCCGGGGCGGCCGACGCCCCGCCCCGGGAGGTCCGGGGGCCGCCCGCCGGGCGCCCCGGACCGGGGCCCGGTAAACGCGTGGGGCCTCCTCGGCGGTCCGTGAGACCCTTGAGTCATTACTGACCGCCTACGGAAAGCCGCGTAGTGACCGCCACGGACCGCTCCATCGAGCTCATCAACACCGCCGCACAGGCGGCCGCCGACAAGCTCGCGCACGACATCATCGCCTACGACGTGAGCGACGTACTGTCGATCACCGACGCCTTCCTGCTGGCGTCCGCTCCCAACGACCGCCAGGTCAAGTCGATCGTCGACGAGATCGAGGAGCGGCTCAGCAAGGAGCTCGGCGCCAAGCCGGTGCGCCGCGAGGGCGACCGCGAGGCCCGCTGGGTACTGCTCGACTACGTGGACATCGTGGTGCACGTGCAGCACAGCGAGGAGCGTGTCTTCTACGCCCTGGAGCGGCTCTGGAAGGACTGCCCGGAGCTGGACCTGCCCGCCGACGCCAAGGCGACCCGGGGCAAGGCCGCCGAGCACGCCAAGCTCCAGGCCGAGGAGGACGCCGCCGAACTGGGAGAGCTCCGGTGACCGCCGAGGCCGGGAACAAGCCCGGCCGGGGCCGCCGCATCATCCTGTGGCGGCACGGCCAGACCTCCTGGAACCTGGAGCGCCGCTTCCAGGGCTCGACGGACATCGAGCTGACCGACACCGGCGTCGGCCAGGCCCGTCGCGCCGCCCGGCTGCTCGCCTCGCTGAAGCCCGACGCCATCGTCGCCTCGGACCTCAAGCGCGCCGCGGCGACGGCCGCGGAGCTGTCCGAGCTCACCGACCTCGACGTCACCCACGACGAGGGCCTGCGCGAGACGTACGCGGGCGTCTGGCAGGGGCTGACGCACGAGGAGATCATCGGCCGCTACGGCGACGAGTACGCCGCCTGGAAGCGCGGTGAGGCGGTGCGCCGCGGCGGGGGCGAACTGGAGACCGAGGTCGCCGACCGCGCCGCCCCCGTGGTGCTGCGGTACGCCGACAAGCTCCCCGAGGACGGCACCCTCGTGGTGGTCAGCCACGGCGGCACCATCCGCACCACCATCGGCCGTCTCCTCGGCCTGGAGTCCCGTCACTGGGAGAGCCTCGGCGGCCTCTCCAACTGCTGCTGGTCCGTCCTCGGGGAGGGCGCCCGCGGCTGGCGGCTCCTGGAGCACAACGCCGGCACCCTGCCGGAGCCCGTGCTCGGGGACGACGACTGAGCGGCCCGCTGTCCGGTCCCGGGACCCGGCGGGACCGGATTTCACTTTCTGGCTGGTCGCAGGCTAAGGTTCTTCTTGTTCGGCCCGCTGAGCGGGAAGAACGCAAGGGGCTATAGCTCAGTTGGTAGAGCGCCTGCATGGCATGCAGGAGGTCAGGAGTTCAATTCTCCTTAGCTCCACACAATGACTCTCTTTGGAGTTGTCAAAGATCGGTGATGAAGGATCCCGTTCCCGTCAGGGGGCGGGATTTTTCGTTGTCGTCCCCGTGGTCTCCCGCGTCATCAGCGCCCGCAGTCGCGCCACGCGCAGGCCCGTCTCCTCGTCCACCGGCTGGTAGACCACGATCCGGCACTCCGGCAGGCCGTGGATGGACAGGGAGATCGAGGTCATCCGCATCTCACCGACCGCCGCGTGCCGGAACGTCTTCACCCGCGGGCCGGGCGGCACCACGTCGCCGTTGCGCCACAGCCGGGCGAAGTGCGGACTCGCCTCCGACAGGCGGCATATGAAGTCCTCCCACGCCGGCTCGCCGGCGTGCAGCCCGTAGGACGAACGCAGCGTCGCCACCATCACCGGGAGCTCGGACTCCCGGAACACCAGGGGACAGGCCGGCTCGGGCACGGTGAACAGCGTCCACAGCGCGTTGCCCATGCCCGAGTTGGCGGTCTGGGGCGTGAAGAACACGTCGCGGTAGGCGCGGTTGGTGGCGAGGATGTCGAAGCGCGCGTTGTAGACCACGGCCGGGTGCGGGTCGACGGCGTCGATGACGCCCTGGATCTCCGGACCGACGGCTCGTGCGGCGGCCGGGGGATCCTGCTCGTAAGGCACCTCGGCCAGGTGGTACAGGTGCTCGCGCTCGGGCTGGTCGAGGCGCAGTGTCCGGGCGACCGCGTCCAGGACCTGCGGGGAGGCGTTGATCGGCCGCCCCTGTTCGAGCCAGGTGTACCAGGTGACACCGACGCCGGAGAGCTGGGCCACCTCCTCGCGGCGCAGCCCCGGCGTCCGCCGCCGGAAACCCGGCGGCATCCCGACGTCCGCGGGTGTCACCCGCGCCCGCCTGCTGCGCAGAAAGGCGGCCAGCTCCGGCCTGCGGCGTTGTGTCGTGCTCATCGGCTCCACATCCCCCGTCACCATGGTCCGTGCCGGACCCGACCGCTGCCAGGTGCTGTCACTACCAGCATCGAGGGGCTCTCGTTACCGGTATCCGGCCGCCGCCACGCTCGACGGCATGACGACGACAACCCCCGCGGGCACAGGGCCCGTACGCGGTCCAAGTCCTGCTGACAGTAAAAACCCTGGCACTGACAATCGGCCGGGACGACTGCTCGCGGTCGTGCTCGCGGCCCAGTTCATGGCCCTGCTCGACGTGTTCATCGTGAACGTCGCGGTACCCACCATCGGTGCCGAACTCCACGCGTCCGGCGCGGGGCTGCAGCTGGTGGTCGCCGGATACTCCATCTCCTACGCCGTGCTGCTGATCACCGGAGCACGGCTGGGTGACCGGCTCGGCCACCGCCGTGTCTACCTGGCCGGACTCGCCGTCTTCACCGCCGCCTCGCTGGCCTGCGGACTGGCCCAGGGAACGGGGGAGTTGGTCGCCTTCCGGCTGGTGCAGGGTGCCGGTTCGGCCGTGATGATCCCGCAGGTCCTCAGTCTGATCCAGCGCAACTTCACCGGCGAGGCACGGGCGCGCGCCCTCGGCGCGTACGCGGCCGTCCTGGCCACCGGCGCCGCCGCCGGACAGGTGCTGGGCGGCGTGCTCGTCAGCGCCGACCTGTTCGGCACGGGCTGGCGTCCGGTGTTCCTCGTCAACGTGCCCGTCGGTCTCGTCCTCCTCTTCGTCGGCCGACGGGTCCTGCCGCGGGACGACACCCGGGCCCTGGAACGCTCGCGCGGCCTCGATGTGCCCGGGCTCGTGCTGCTCGCCGCCGCCGTCTCCCTGTTCACCGTGCCGCTCGTGCTCGGACAGGAGGAGGACTGGCCGCTGTGGTCGTGGTTCTCGCTCGGGTCGGCGGCGGTGTTCTTCGCCCTGTTCTGCCGGTACGAGTCCCGGCTGGCCCGGCGCGGCGGAGCGCCGCTGATCGCGCCGCGGGTGCTGCGTCATCCCGGCATCGGTCTCGCGGTCTTCCGGCTGCTGGCCGTGATGGCCGTCAACGCGGGCTTCCTGTTCTCGCTCACCCTGCACATCCAGGGCGGGCTCGGCTACAGCGCCCTGCGGGCCGGCCTCACCTTCGCGCCGACCGCGGTGATCTTCGGCATGGTCGGTCTGACCTGGCGCAACTGGCCCGCGTCCTGGCAGCGCGCCCTGATACCGGCCGGCTTCGTGCTCGCCGCGGGCTCCGTGGCCGGCGTCGGAGCGGTCCTCGACGGCGGGGGCGACGGCGGCGCGTGGCTGTACGTGGCGTTCGCGGGCGTCGGGGCCGGGCTCGCGCTCGGGTTCAGCCCCACGCTCACCAAGGCGCTGGCGACGGTACGGCCCGAGGACGCGGCGGACGCCAGCGGACTGCTCGCGACCGTCACCCAGCTCGGTCAGCTGATGGGTGTCGCGGCCTTCGGCACCCTGTTCTTGAACCGGCTTGAGTCACTTGGGGCTCCTGGGGCGTATACCTCTGCGGACGCGCTCCTCACATGCATGTACGCGCTGGCCGCGACGGCCTTGGTGGGTGCCGTGTCCGGACTGGTACGCAGGCGTCGCTGACCGTATTGCTCCGGCCGTGGCAGAATCAAACGGCCGGAAGGGGGCGCGGCCCGACGGGAGGGAGTAGCGATGCCTGCGAGCATCCGCGAGGAGGTCGACGATCTCCTCGAAGTGGCACCGAGACGGAAAAATGCCACTCTCCTCGACTGCCCTTCCTGCGGATCGGTCCACGTCGCCCAGGTCCTCGGCGACAACGGCGGGATCTCCTACGTGTGCACGGCCTGCGGCCACAGCTGGAGCTGATCGATGGGTGCACACAGGCGGAAGTGCGATTGGTGCGGCAGTGGTACGCCGATCGTCCGCGACATGGAGCCGGTCAACCACGACTACCAGTACTGGTGCGAGGAGTGCGCGCGGGCGCTGATCATAAAAGGCGACCCGATCGAGACGTACCGCGAGCTGGAGGGCGAGCCGATCTACGGACGGCTCCTCGACGAGCACTGCACCCTCAAGCGGTTCTACTCGTTCGCCACAGCCTGACCCCGACCAGGGCCAGGAAGGCGCAACCGGCTCCCACGTAGAGGGACGACAGCGTCAACTCGACGCCGTTCTGGTGCAGTTCCCGCCTGCCCGGGCCGTGTGGCACCCACCACAGGGAGTAGGTGCAAAAGGCCAGAGCCGCGCAGACGGCCGCCGTGCGGCTCTTCGTGGCGAGGAGCAGCACCATCGGCACGCACCACACCCAGTGGTGCGACCACGACACGGGACTGATCAGCAGGGCCGTCACCGCGCAGGCGACCGTCGCCCAGGCCCGCAGCCCGCGCAGCTCGGCGGCGACGGCCACGGCTAGGCCCAGAACGCCCGTCAGGGCCGCTGCGACGGCCCACAGGGCCCCGGGCTCGGTGGTGTGCAGCAACCGGGCCAGGAGGCCGCGCAGCGACTGGTTGGCGGTGTCCTCGACGAGCCCGACCCGGCCGGCCTCGAAGACCATGCGGGTCCAGAACCGCGAGGAGTCGTGCGGCAGCAGGGCCGCCGCCAGCAGTGTCGCCCCGGCGAACGCGACGGCGGCCCCGCGCGCATGCCGCAGCCAAGGCCCCGCCGAGCCCCTGCCGTAGCGTTCCACGACACCGGTGGCCAGCAGGAACACCGCGAACAGCGCGGGCGTCAGCTTGATCGCCGCGGCGACCCCGATGCCCACCCCGGCCCAGCGGTACCCCGGTCGCCGTGACAGATCCCACAGCACCAGTACGGCCAGCAGCAGATTGATCTGGCCGTACCGCAGCGTCGTCCACACCGGCTCGCACCACACGGCCGCCGCCGCCACCCACCAGGCGCCCTCCACACGCGCGTGGCCCACGAGTCGCAGCGAGAGTGCGACGAACACCACAAGGAGGGCCAGGTTCCCGGTGGTGGCCACCGCGCGCATGCTCGTCGTGTCCAGCAGCGTCAGCGGTGTGAACAGCAGCGCCGCGAACGGCGGGTAGGTGGTGGGCAGATGGGCCTCGGTCGTGCGCAGCGCGTAGAGGTCGCCACCGGCACGGACCGTCTGCCCCTCCGCCCGGTAGACCATCAGATCGATCATCGACACGTTCGCCGCCCGCTGCGCCCACCAGAAGGCCGCGAACGACAGCAGGCACACCCCCACGGCGACGGGCGTACGGCGTCTGACACGGGGGAGCGCGATCACGGTCACGAAGGCCGACACTAGCCCCCGAATCCGTACAGAAGGGAAACGATTTGGTGATGCACCCAGGTGACCGTGTAATGTTGGCGTCGCCGCCGGGGGAACCGGGCGACACGGTCCACATGCGGCTCAGCCGCAAGACCGCGAGGGGCTATAGCTCAGTTGGTAGAGCGCCTGCATGGCATGCAGGAGGTCAGGAGTTCAATTCTCCTTAGCTCCACAGACGTTGATGGCGGGCCACCCGATCGGGTGGCCCGCTTCTTCGTGTTCAGCGGCCGCTGCCGAGCGCCCGGCGGCCGCGTCCCTGGGAGAGCACCGGCAGGTTGTTCCGGGCGGGGGCCGAGGACCGGGTGTCCTCCTCGATACGCAGGGCGAGCGCCGGGCAGCGCCGCACGGCGCGCAGCGCCTTCGCCTCCGCGTAGCGGGGCACGGCGGCCTGGGCGACGGTGGGGAAGCCGTCGGCGCCCAGTTCGAAGACCTCGGGGAGGATGTCGGCGCACAGCCCGTGCCCGCGGCACAGCGTCCAGTCCACGAAGATCTTCTGCCGGCTCGGGCCGGTCTCCTCCTGGGCCTGGCCGCCCGGGATGCCCGTGGGCTGCCTGCCGCCTTCGAAGAGCGGCAGAACGCCCTCCACGGGCCTTCCGCAGCCGTTTCCGAGCACGTGCGCGGCGAGGTCGTCGGTGAACGCCTTGATGGTCGACTCGATGAACATCGCCGAGCCGTCCGGATGGGAGCAGGCGCCGCGCCGCTTCACGGCCTTGGCGACCTGCTTGACGGCCTCCAGGGCGGCCGGGCCACCGCCGTTGAGGATGTCCTCCAGGCCGCGCGCCGCGGCGGGCAGGCCGAGGTAGCAGGGGCCGCACTGACCCGCGCTCTCCTCGGCCAGCCACTGCGCCACGCGCAGCGACTCGCCCAGGGGGCACGTCTGCTGGGTGATCGGGAGGATCGCGCCCGCGCCGAGCGAGCCGCCCACCGCGTCCAGCGAGTTGCGCGAGACGATCGCCTCGTTGAGCGTCGCCGCGTCCAGCCACTTGCCGTGGTAGCCGCCGGTCAGCACGCCCTGCGGCATCGGCGGGGCGCCGGCGAGCTGGAGCACGTAGCGCAGCGGCACGCCGGTCGGCACCTCGATCACCATGGGGCGGGCGACCGCCCCGGAGACGGTGAGCATGACGGTGCCGGGCTCGTCGTACAGGCCGGTGTTGCGGTAGCGGTCGGGGCCGATGCGCGCGGCGATCGCCAGCTGGGCGAAGGTCTCGGCATTGGACAGCAGCGTCGGCGCCCCGCCGACGCCGCTCTGCGACGCACTGATCTTGCGGCCGGGCGGGATGGCCGGGCCGCCGTCGATGGAGCGGATCAGTGAGGCGGCGGCGCCGGTCACCATCCGCACCGGGTTGCGCTGCACGCGCGCGCGGAGGGCCGATCCGCGCCGGTTGCTCAACCCGCGCTCGGCGAGCGCGGCTTCCATCGAGGCCTGCGTGGACGCACGCGTCACCCCGATGACCAGGGTGCGCGCACCCATGGCCTCCGCCGCCAGCAGGGCGCCGTCCAGGATGAGGTGCGGGGCACGGTTGATGAGCACCGTGTCCTTGCGGCAGGCCGGTTCGTCCTCACTTCCGTTCACGACCACCACGGGGCGGATGCCCTTCTGGATGGCCGATTCGGCGACCGAGCGCAGTTTCTTGGCGAAGGGGAAACCCGCGCCACCGCGCCCCTTCAGAGAGATGGCCTCGGCGAGGCCCGCGAGTTGTTCGCCGCCCATCGGTTCGAGCGGCCCGTGCACCTTGAGGTGCATGGGCAGATCGAGTCGTTCGACCAGGTCGAAGCCCGACGTGAGCTGCGGAAGTCCGACTACACGGACTTCCGGGACGTCGGGCAGGGCCTCGTTCACCTAAAGCCTCCGCTGGGGGCGTTCCATGATTCACCAGGGCCAGGAGCGTCGTAGGCGCCCGGCAGTACGTCAGTCGTGGGACCGCTGTCGTACGTGTCGTTGGTGTTGTACGTGCCGTAGGAGGGGTTCGTCTCACCGGTGTCGTACAAGTCACTTGTTCCGTAGGCGCCGGCGGCCGAATTGTCGTAGAAGGGGACGTTGTATCCCGTGTCGTTCAGCGGGTCGTAGGCAGACTGGGGCGCCTCGCCGACGGGGGGCGGCGAGGGGATGGGCCAGCTGCCCGACGTGCTGCTGCCGTCGACGCGCGGGAACGTCTCCGTGGGCTGCATCTCCAGGGGCATCTGGTAGCGCTCGGTCTGGCCCTGCCCGGCGCCGTCCGTGCCCGGTGTGCCGCCCGACACGGCGCGGTAGGCGGCCGCGAAGCCGGACATGCCGGTGGCGGCGGTGTCCTGAGCGGCGTCGTACAGGCCCGCCGCGGACGGGGTGCGCTGCGGCGGTACGAACGTGTCCTGGGCGGACTGCCTGGCGGAGCGTCCCGCGTAGCCGGGCAGCGGGGACTGCGCCGCGGCGCCGCGGGGGGCCTCCTGCTCCTCGCGGAAGGAACGGGCGCCGGGGCCGTTGCTCTCCCCGAGGACCGTCAGGATGCGGTCGGCGACCTTGCGCTTGAACGGGGCGGACGCCGAGCGCAGCGCCAGGGCGCCCATGACGGCGATCAGGCACAGGCTGTAGGACACGGTGACGTACGGCTTGGCCGCGCGACCCGCGTAGAGGCCGTGCACCAGGGCCGAGCACCAGGCCGGGTAGGCCAGCATGTGGACGGCCCGCCAGCGTGCCGCGACCGGTGCGGGGGACGCGAAGGCGCTGCGCAGCGCGCCGGTGATGGCCGTGAAGATCATCAGCAGACCGGCCAGCGAGCCCAGGCCGATCAGCCCGTTGCTGCCGGTGACGCCGAGCCCGAAGGGGATCAGCGCGGCGATCAGGGTGGTGTGGTCGAGCGCCAGCTTGACCGTGATGTGCAGCAGCAGGAAGGCGACCGAGGAGACAGCGGTCGTCCGGTGCACGGCCTGGGCGACCAGCCGCTGGCGCGTGTTCAGGAAGAGCCGGTCGGTGGCGAGGAGTCCCCAGATGACCGAGCAGGTGAGGGCGACCAGCGAGAGCACGCCGGCGCCGAAGTTGAGGAAGTCGCGCAGGCCGTCACCTCCGACCAGCACGACCAGGGGTATGAGCAACAGAGCGGCAGCCGTCATCGCCCCGTAGGCCGAGCGGCCCGGCCGGGGTGTCGAGCTGTTGTTGCGACGAGGGTTCATGGGGGGTTACTCCCAACGGTTCGGGGAAGCGGTCCCGAAGCGGCACTCTAAGTGGAGCCATACCGAGGAGTACGAGGTTTGAGTTATTGCGTTGTTACCAAAGGGCAATCGGGTCTTTGTGTTGTCCCTTAGAGGCTGTTACGCGAAGTAATATTTGAATATTGTTCAGCTTTTTTCGGTGATCGGGACGGTGGCACGGCGTGCCGAGCGGCCCGGAACCTCGTCGCGACGCCCGCGGCCGCTGCGGTACCCTGACGCCATGCGTGCCGTACGCCTTCTGCTTAGCGAGCCGCGCTGATCAGTCCTGACCACTGAAGAGATCGTGGTCGGAATCGGCGCGGCGTCCCCTCCTGTGCGAGGGGCTTTTTCATTTCCGCTGGCAGAGACGATCGATGGAGCTTTGAGGATCATGAGCGAGACGACTACCGCTGCCACCGCCGAGGTGGCGGCGCCGCACCGCTACACGGCCGCGCTGGCCGCTGAGATCGAGGCACGCTGGCAGGACTTCTGGGACGCCGACGGCACCTACCAGGCGCCCAACCCGAGCGGTGACCTGGCCGGGGACCCCGAGCTGGTCGCCAAGCCCAAGAAGTTCATCATGGACATGTTCCCGTACCCCTCCGGTGCGGGCCTGCACGTCGGCCACCCCCTGGGCTACATCGCCACCGATGTATTCGCCCGGTTCCAGCGGATGACCGGCCACAACGTCCTGCACACCCTGGGCTTCGACGCCTTCGGCCTGCCCGCCGAGCAGTACGCCGTGCAGACGGGCACGCACCCGCGGGTCTCCACCGAGGCCAACATCGAGAACATGAAGGCCCAGCTGCGCGGCCTGGGCCTGGGCCACGACAAGCGCCGGTCGTTCGCCACGATCGACCCGGACTACTACAAGTGGACCCAGTGGATCTTCCTGCAGATCTTCAACTCCTGGTACGACGACGAGGCCTCCAAGGCCCGCCCCATCAGCGAGCTGGTCGCCCAGTTCGAGAGCGGTGACCGCGCCGTCCAGGCCGCCGACGGCACCACGCGCGCGTGGAACGAACTGACCGCCGCCGAGCGTGCCGACGTCCTGAGCGAGTACCGCCTGGCGTACGCCTCCGAAGCGCCGGTCAACTGGTGCCCCGGGCTGGGCACCGTGCTGGCCAACGAGGAGGTCACCGCCGAGGGCCGCTCCGAGCGCGGCAACTTCCCCGTCTTCAAGGCCAAGCTGCGCCAGTGGAACATGCGCATCACCGCGTACGCCGACCGGCTGCTGGACGACCTGGACGCGCTGGACTGGCCCGAGGCCATCAAGCTGCAGCAGCGCAACTGGATCGGCCGCTCCGAGGGTGCCCGCGTCGATTTCCCGATCGACGGCGAAGCGATCACGGTCTTCACCACCCGCCAGGACACCCTGTTCGGCGCCACCTACATGGTGCTGGCCCCCGAACACCCGCTGGTCGAGAAGTTCACCCCGGACACCTGGCCCGAGGGCACCCACGAGGTGTGGACGGGCGGGCACGCGACCCCCGCCGAGGCCGTCGCCGCCTACCGCGCCCAGGCGGCCTCCAAGTCCGACGTCGAGCGCCAGGCCGAGGCCAAGGACAAGACCGGCGTCTTCACCGGCACGTTCGCCACCAACCCGGTCAACGGCGAGCAGGTCCCGGTCTTCATCGCCGACTACGTGCTGATGGGCTACGGCACCGGCGCGATCATGGCCGTCCCCGCGCACGACACCCGCGACTTCGCGTTCGCCCGCGCCTTCGAGCTGCCCATGCGCTGCGTCGTGGAGCCCTCGGACGACCGCGGTACGGACGCGTCCACCTGGGACGACGCCTTCGCCTCGTACGACGCGAAGATCGTCAACTCCGCCGGCGAGGAGATCTCCCTGGACGGCCTGGGCGTCGTCGACGCCAAGGCCCGCATGACGGAGTGGCTGGAGCGCAAGGGCATCGGCGAGGGCACGGTCAACTTCCGGCTGCGCGACTGGCTGTTCAGCCGCCAGCGCTACTGGGGCGAGCCCTTCCCGATCGTCTACGACGAGGACGGCATCGCCCACTCGCTGCCCGAGTCGATGCTGCCCCTGGAGCTGCCCGAGGTCGAGGACTACTCGCCGCGCACCTTCGACCCGGACGACGCGAACACGTCCCCCGAGACGCCGCTGTCCCGCAACGAGGACTGGGTCAACGTCACGCTGGACCTGGGCGACGGCCCCAAGAAGTACCGCCGCGAGACCAACACCATGCCCAACTGGGCCGGTTCCTGCTGGTACGAGCTGCGCTACCTGGACCCGCACAACGACCAGAAGCTGGTCGACCCGGCCATCGAGCAGTACTGGATGGGCCCGCGCGAGGGCCAGCCGCACGGCGGCGTCGACCTGTACGTCGGCGGCGCCGAGCACGCCGTGCTGCACCTGCTGTACGCGCGCTTCTGGTCCAAGGTGCTGTTCGACCTGGGCTACGTCTCCTCGGCCGAGCCGTTCCACAAGCTGTTCAACCAGGGCATGATCCAGGCCTTCGTGTACCGGGACAGCCGTGGCATCGCGGTGCCGGCCGCCGAGGTGGAGGAGCGCGACGGCGCCTACTACCACCAGGGCGAGAAGGTCTCCCGGCTGCTGGGCAAGATGGGCAAGTCCCTGAAGAACGCCGTCACCCCGGACGAGATCTGCGCCGAGTACGGCGCGGACACCCTGCGTCTGTACGAGATGGCGATGGGCCCCCTGGACGTCTCCCGGCCGTGGGACACGCGCGCGGTGGTGGGTCAGTTCCGCCTGCTGCAGCGGCTGTGGCGCAACGTCGTCGACGAGGCGACCGGTGAGGTCACCGTCGTCGACGCCGAACCGGACGAGGAGACGCTGCGCGCCCTGCACAAGGCGATCGACGGCGTCCGCCAGGACCTGGAGGGCATGCGGTTCAACACCGCCATCGCCAAGGTCACCGAGCTGAACAACCACCTGACCAAGGCGGGCGGACCCGTCGCGCGCTCGGTCGCCGAGCCCCTGGTGCTGCTGATCGCGCCGCTGGCCCCGCACATCGCCGAGGAGCTGTGGCGCCGGCTGGGCCGCACCGACTCGGTCGTCCACCACGACTTCCCGGTCGCCGACCCGGCCTACGTCGTCGACGAGACCGTGACCTGCGTCGTGCAGATCAAGGGCAAGGTCAAGGCACGCCTGGAGGTCTCCCCGGCGATCTCCGACGAGGAGCTGGAGAAGGCGGCCCTGGCCGACGGGAAGGTCGTCGCGGCGCTGGGCGGCGCGGGCATCCGCAAGGTGATCGTGCGCGCGCCGAAGCTGGTGAACATCGTGACGGCCTAGCCGCTCTGCCCGCCCGGCCGCCGGGCGGGCTCGGGGTAGTCCCCTACGGGCAGGTTCGGGGTTCTCCAGGAACTCCGGACCTGCCCGTGGCGTTTACCGTTGAAGAGCGCGACGACACCTGTCGCGGCACCGGAGGAGGAGCGTGGTGGGAACCTTGATCACAGTAATCGCGCTGCTCTTCCTGCTGTTCGTGGTGCTCGGCGCGTACGCCACGGTGAAGGTGATCGGCGCCGCCAAGCGCGGCGTGGACCGCACGATCTCGCAGGCACGCCGCACGGTCGAGGACACCACGCTGCGCGCCAGGACCTTCGCCCAGCCCGGCCCGACGGGCGAGCTCGCCGAGCTCCGCCTCAAGCTGCGCACCTCCATGCGGGCCACGCAGGACGCGCTGCACGCGGGCGTGGCGGACGACGAGTCCCTCAAGGAGTCCCTGGGCCTCTTCGAGCGGCTCAGCGCGCACGGGCACGAACTGGACGACGAGCTCAAGCGCCTGGAGAGCGAGCCCGACCGGGCCACGCTCGCCGCCCGGCTGCCCGCCCTGCGCGAGCGCACGGAGCGCGTCACCCGGTCCGCGGACTCGCTGCGCTGGGCCGCGCGCGACCGGGCCCGCCGCTTCGCCGACGACGACCTGGACTCACTGAGCGCGCAGATCGACGTGGAAGCCGGCGCGCTGCGGCACTGGACCGAGGAACCGGGACCGGCCGCTGCCGGCTGGCCCGAGGCACCGGCGGCGGACGAGGCCGCGTCCGGCGGACAGACCTGGCCGGAGAGCCCGCAGTCCCGCCGGGCCGAGGAGCCGACCCGCACCGCCATCGACCCGCCGGTCCGAGGCCCTGCCTACCCCTGGCAGAAGAAGCCCCGCCCCGAGAGCACGACTTGATCCGGTCGCTGCGACAAGAGCTGGTAGGGGCCGGGCTGCCGCCCGGCCACGCCGACAGGTAACCTCCAGCTCATGTCCCGCCATGTCGCGATCGTCACCGATTCAACGGCCTACCTGCCGCCGCGGACGATGGAGCGCCACGGCATCACAGCGGTGCCCCTGACCGTGGTCCTCGGCGACCAGGCACTCGAAGAGGGCACCGAGATCTCGGCCCGCGCCCTGGCCCAGGCGCTGCAGAAACGCCGCTCCGTCACCACGTCCCGGCCCAGCCCCGAGGTCTTCGCCAAGGCCTATCGCAAGGTCGCCGAATCGGGCGCCACCGGCATCGTCTCCCTCCATCTGTCCGCGGAGCTGTCCGGCACGTACGACGCGGCGGTCCTCGCGGCACGGGAGGCTCCGCTGCCCGTGCGCGTGGTGGACACCGGAATGATCGCGATGGCGCTCGGCTTCTGCGCCCTCGCCGCGGCAGAGTCCGCCGAGGCGGGCGGCACGGTCGACGAGGCGGTCACCGCCGCCGAGAAGCGGGCAGCGGGCACCTCCGCCTACTTCTACGTCGACACCCTCGACTACCTGCGCCGCGGCGGCCGGATCGGAGCGGCCCAGGCGCTGCTGGGTTCCGCGCTCGCGGTGAAGCCGCTGCTGCGCCTGGACGACGGCCGCATCGAACCGCTGGAGAAGGTGCGGACGGCGTCCAAGGCGATCGCCCGGCTGGAGGAGATCGTGGCCGAGCGCGCGGGCAGCGCCCAGGTCGACATCGCCGTTCATCACCTGGCCGCCCCCGAGAAGGCGTCGGCGCTCGCGGACCGCCTGCGCGAGCGGGTCCCGGGGCTTGCGGATCTTCACGTCAGCGAGGTGGGCGCGGTGATCGGGGCGCACACGGGCCCTGGACTGCTCGGGGCGGTCGTCTCGCCTCGGTGAGAGGGCGACCGCGGGCGGTGGGTGACCGACGACGCTCCGCGCCGCGATCCGGGCGGGCCGCGCGGGCCGCCCAGCGCGCCCGGGCGCCGCATGGTCCGTGCCGCCCCGCGTGTGGCGGGGACGCCGTCCGCAGCCGTTCGGCCCCGCGTTAGTGGTGGACGCCGTCCGCAGCCGTCCGGCCCCATGCGTGGCGGTGGACGCCGTCCGCAGCTCGTGCGAGTGACGGAGTTATCCACAACTGAGTGGTAATCCACTGGAATTGAGCAAGATCATCGCGAGAGCGGTGTCATGCCGGATTCTCGTCGCATGGCACTTCGACCACACACACGCACAGCCACTCCGACCAGCGGCCCCGGACGCGGGCCCTCTTCCGACGGCCGCGACGGCCGTCGACGCCGGCACCCGCGAAGCCGCGCCCTGCGCCGCGAGGCGTCCGTCGAGGCGCTCCGGCTGCGCGCGGAGGCGCTCTTCACCACAAGGCCCGTGGAGCGGCGGGAGTTGGGGCACGGGCCGCCGAGGGCGGACCACGCGACAAGGGATGCGGACGAGTCCGCCGCCGGGCTCACCGTGGCGAGGGTCGCGGCTCGTGCGGCCCCGCGCATGGGCGCGGATCTGCCCGAGGAGGCAGATCTGCACGAGGAGGCCGATCTTCAGGGGAGCGCCGCTCGGAAGAGGCGTGCCGACCTGCGCGCGGGCGCCGTACGGCAGGAGGAACCCGCTTCGGACGTGCCGGAGCGGGCAGCCTGGCGGTACCGGGCGGGCCTCGCCGTGCGGGAGCGGCTGCCGTTGTGGTTGCAGCCGAGGTGCGGTCTTGAGCGCAGGGGCCTCGTCGCCCTCACGGTGGTGCTCGTGGCCGCGGCGGTCCTCGCCGTGCAGCACTTCTGGACCGGCCGGACCCAGTCGGTTCGCGCTCCAGAGGTGGTGCGGGCAGCGGCTCCCTACGGCGACGAGGAGGGGCGGGGCGGGGAGCAGGGGAAATCGGGGACGAGCCCCGATGCCTCGACGGGGGCGCCGGCTCCCGCCGGTGCCGCCGGGAGCGGGATCGTCGTGGACGTCGGCGGAAAGGTGCGCAGCCCCGGCCTGCAACGGCTGCCGGCCGGTTCCCGGGTCGAGGACGCGCTTCGTGCGGCGGGCGGAGTGCGGCCGGGCACGGACACCGACGCGCTCAACCGCGCGCGACTCCTCGTGGACGGCGAACAGATCGTGGTCGGTGGACCGGCCCTCGCGTCGGGGCCCGGCACGGGCGGTGCGGGTCCGGCCGGAGCGGGCGGATCCGTCGCCGGGGCTGCACCCTCCGCTCCGGTCGCCCTCAACACGGCCACCGTCGAACAACTCGACGGGCTCCCCGGAGTCGGTCCCGTCCTCGCCCGGCACATCATCGACTACCGCACCCAGCACGGAGGCTTCCGCTCCGTGGACGAGCTGCGAGAGGTGAACGGGATCGGCGATCGCCGCTTCGCGGACCTGCGGAATCTGGTGCGGCCATGAGCGGGCCGCCACCGATGGGGCCGCGGGGCACGGTGGAGGGCCCACTCGACGGCGCCGCGAGCCGACGGGCCGTCCACGCCGCCTCGGGGAGGCGCCTCGGTGCCGCGAATCCGAGGGAAGAGGGGCCGACGGATCTCCGCCTGGTGCCTCCGGCCCTGGCGGCCTGGGCGACCGCGGCCGTGACGGTGGCCGTCCCGCCCGGATGGGCGACGGGTGTGGTCGTCGTCTCCCTGCTCGCGGGCCTCGCGCTGTTGCTGACCGTGTGGAGGCACTCCCGCACGGCACACGGAGACGGGGAAGGACCCGCGCGTTCCTGGAGGCGGGTCTCCGCGGCGGCCGTCCTGCTCTGCGTCGCCGCGGCTGCGGCCTCGGCGGGGTTGCACGGAGCGGACCGGCGACGCGGCCCCGTGCCCGAACTGGCGAAGCGGTTCGCCCACGCGACCGTGGAGCTGGAGGTCACGTCCGATCCCCGGCTCACCCGGCCACGAATCACGGGAGACCACATGGCACCCACGGCCGTGCTGCTCGACGCGGAGATCCGGCGCGTCACGCGGTCGGACGGCACGGCGGTCGCCACGCGGACACCCGTGCTCGTGATCGTCGACGCGCGTTCGGCGAGGGGCTCACCTGGGACCTCCGGTGACGGTTCGTCCTGGCTGTCCCTGCTGCCGTCCACGCGGCTGCGGGTGTCGGGGCGACTCGTGCCGGCGCTGTCGGACGGTGACGACACCGCGGCCGTACTGCGCGTGCCGGGACGCGTGCGTCCCGAGGTGGTGGGAGAACCGTCGGGGCCGCAGCGGTTCGCCGGCCGTCTGCGCGAGGGGCTGCGGGAGGCCACCGACGGGCTGGACGCGGACGCACGGGCACTGCTGCCGGGGCTGGTGGTCGGAGACACGTCCCACGTCACGACAGAGCTGGACGACGCCTTCAAGGCGACCGATCTCACGCACCTCCTGGCGGTCAGCGGCGGCAACTTCACCATCCTGCTGGCCCTGTTCATCGGCCCGCCCGGGCTGGCCCAGCGTGCCGAGCGGCGCGGCCTGGCGCGCCTGATCGGGGTGCCGCTCAGAGCGACCGCGCTGCTCGGCGGAGCGCTCACGCTCGCCTTCGTGATCGTGTGCCGACCGGACCCGAGTGTGCTGCGGGCGGCGGCCTGCGGGTCGATCGCGCTGCTCGCCATCGCGACCGGCCGCCGCAGATCGCTGATTCCCGCGCTGGCCACGGCCGTCCTGCTGCTGGTGCTGTACGACCCGTGGCTCGCGCGGAGTTACGGCTTCCTGCTCTCCGTCCTGGCGACCGGCGCCCTGCTCACACTCGCCCCGCGCTGGAGTGCCGCTCTCCGGAGGCGTCGTGTGCCGCAATGCCTGGCCGAGGCGCTCGCCGCTGCCGCCGCGGCTCAGGCGCTGTGCGCGCCGGTCGTCGCGCTCCTGTCGGCCCGGGTGAGCCTGGTGGCCGTGCCGTGCAATCTCCTCGCGGAGTTCGCGGTCGCGCCGGCGACGGTGCTGGGGTTCGCGGCACTGGCGACGGCCTCCGTGGCGATGCCGGTCGCCGAGGCCTTCGCGTGGTCGGCGAGTTGGCCGGCCGGATGGATCGCGGACATCGCCCGAACGGGCGCGGCCCTGCCCGGCGGGGGAGTGGACTGGCCGGCCGACTGGACGGGGGCCGTGCTGCTCGCCCTGGCCACGGTGGTCGTCGTGATCGCCTGTCGGCGACTCGTGGGCCGTCCATGGCTGAGCGGCGCCTTCGTGCTGCTGTTCCTGCTGCTCGTGGTGCAGCCGCCCCCGCTCACCAGGGTCATCACGGGATGGCCGCCGCCGGGCTGGCGGTTCGCGATGTGCGACGTGGGACAGGGGGACGCCACGGTGCTCGCGGCGGGGGACGGCAGCGCGGTCGTGGTGGACGCCGGGCCGGACCCGGTGCTCGTCGACCGCTGCCTGAGTGCCCTCGGCGTCACCCGGATTCCGCTCGTCGTGCTGACCCACTTCCATGCCGACCATGTGGCGGGGCTGCCGGGCGTGCTGCGCGGGCGTTCGGTGGGCGCGATCGAGACGACGGGTCTGGAAGAGCCACCGGATCAGGCGGAGTTCGTGCGGAGGGAGGCTGCGGCACGGCACGTCCCGGTGACGCGGGCGGCGGCCGGGGAGCGGCGGCGCACCGGAGGCCTGGACTGGCAGGTGCTGTGGCCGCCCTCCGCCCCGCCCTCTGAGCCGGCCCCGCTCCTGGACGACCCGAACGACGCGAGTGTGGCCCTGCTGGTGCGTTCCGGAGGCCTGAGACTGCTGCTCCTCGGCGACCTCGAACCTCCAGCGCAACAAGCCCTGTTGAGGACACCGGCGGCCGCGGAGCTCGGCCGGGTGGACGTGCTCAAGGTCGCCCACCACGGGTCGGCCTACCAGGACCCCGACCTCATACGCAGGATCGCCCCGCGGCTCGCGCTGATCTCCTGCGGCAGGGACAACCCGTACGGACATCCGGCTCCGAGCACCGTCGCGGCGCTGCGGGC
This sequence comes from Streptomyces krungchingensis, assembly GCF_054729265.1. Taxonomy (NCBI): domain Bacteria; kingdom Bacillati; phylum Actinomycetota; class Actinomycetes; order Kitasatosporales; family Streptomycetaceae; genus Streptomyces; species Streptomyces krungchingensis. The sequence continues at coordinate 3,983,764 of NZ_JBPUKY010000001.1, read as the reverse complement.
GGCGGGCGCGGAGGTGCTGCGCACGGACGAGGACGGGGCGCTGGCGGTCGTGGGTGCGGGCGGAGCGCTGAGCGTGGCGAGAGACTGAACTCATGAACTCCGCACAGGCCGACGCCTACCTCCGCCGGATCGGGGCCCAGCACCCCGCGTGGCCCACGTCCGATGTACTGCGCGAGCTCCAGTTGCGCCATCTGGAGACGGTGCCGTTCGAGAACCTGTCGATCCACCTCGCCGAGGAGATCGTGCTGGAGGAACGGCGGCTGCTGGACAAGCTGGTCGGCGCGCACAGGGGCGGCTTCTGCTACGAACTGAACGGCGCGTTCGGGGCGTTGCTCGGGGCCCTGGGCTTCGACGTGACCCTGCTCGCGGCGCGGGTGTACGGGAAGGAGGGGATGCTCGGGATTCCGTACGACCACCTCGCCCTGCGGGTGCGGACGGTGGACGGGGGCGACTGGCTGGCCGATGTCGGCTTCGGGGCGCACAGCCACTACCCGCTGGCCTTCGGCGGCAGAGGGGAGCAGAAGGACCCGGGCGGCACGTTCCGGATCGTCGAGTCGGGTCCGGACACCGCCGGAGTGCGGGGGCCCGGCGCGAGCCGCGAGGACAGCGACCTCGACGTCGTCCGGGACGGTAAGGCGCAGTACCGCATGGAGGTACGGCCGAGGGTGCTCAAGGACTTCGTCGTCGGGGCGTGGTGGCACAGCACCTCACCGGAGTCGCACTTCGCTCGGTCGCTCGTCTGCTCACGGGTCACGGAGGAGGGCGGAAGGATCACGCTCAGCGGCCGGAAGTTCACGGTGACGACGGCCGACGGGGCGAAGGAGGTCTCGGAGCTGGCGACGGACGAGGAGGTACTGGACACCTATCGGAAGCGCTTCGGGATCGAGTTGGAGCGGGTGCCCGAGGTGCGGGCGAGGGCGTAGCGCGGAGGGCGGGCAGCCGTCGTGGCGCGGGCGGCGCGGAATGCGGAGCCGGCATTTCGGCCCCCGGCGCGGGCGGCGTCGGGCGTATCGGAAAATGTCCACGTGAGTGATGTGAGACATGTGCTGGTACTGCCCGACCGCGACGCGGCGGAAGAGGCGGCCGAGGCGGTCGGTGACCGGTTCACGCTGGATGAGGAGCCGCAGCTCGTCCGGGACGCGCTGGCCGGTGAGGACGATGCCGAGGACGCCCAGTGGCTGGTCGTCCTGACGGACCCGGAGGAGCGGCTCGACCCCAAGGAGCTGGACGAGTTCGCGGGGGAGTGGGACGGCTGGCGCGAGGAGCCGTGACCCGCTCGCGGTTCCGGGCGGGCTGCCCGCACGGCACGCGTTGTCAGTACCGCGTGGGATGCTTTCGGTGATGGCCAGGAAGACAGCTCAAGACGACCCTCTCGCCCCCGTCACGCTCGCGGTGGGCCAGGAGGATCTCCTGCTCGACCGTGCCGTGCAGGAGGTGGTGGCCGCCGCCCGGGCCGCCGACGCCGACACGGACGTACGCGACCTCACCTCGGACCAGTTGCAGCCCGGCACGCTCGCCGAGCTGACGAGCCCGTCGCTCTTCTCCGAGCGCAAGGTCGTGGTCGTGCGCAATGCCCAGGATCTTTCGGCCGACACGGTCAAGGACGTGAAGGGGTATCTGGGGGCGCCGGTCGAGGAGATCACCCTCGTGCTGCTGCACGCGGGCGGGGCCAAGGGCAAGGGACTGCTCGACGCCGCGCGCAAGGCGGGGGCGCGGGAGGTGGCGTGCCCCAAGATGACGAAGCCGGCAGACCGGCTGGCGTTCGTGCGGGGCGAGTTCCGTGCGCTCGGGAGGTCGGCGACGCCGGAGGCGTGCCAGACGCTCGTCGACGCCATCGGGAGCGACCTGAGGGAGTTGGCCTCCGCGGTGTCCCAGTTGACCGCGGACGTCGAGGGGACGATCGACGAGGCGATCGTCGGGCGGTACTACACGGGACGGGCCGAGGCGTCGAGTTTCACCGTGGCCGACCGGGCCGTGGAGGGACGGGCCGCGGAGGCGTTGGAGGCGCTGCGGTGGTCCCTGGCGACCGGGGTGGCGCCCGTGATGATCACCAGCGCGCTGGCGCAGGGGGTGCGGGCGATCGGGAAGCTGTCGTCCGCACGGGGCGGCAGGCCGGCCGACCTCGCGCGCGAGCTGGGGATGCCGCCGTGGAAGATCGATCGGGTGCGGCAGCAGATGCGGGGCTGGACTCCCGACGGGGTTGCCGTCGCGCTGCGGGCCGTCGCCGAGGCCGACGCGGGGGTCAAGGGCGGCGGGGACGACCCCGAGTACGCGCTGGAGAAGGCGGTCGTGGCGATCGCCCGCGCGGCTCGGTCCGGCCGGGGCTAGAGGGCTTCGTTTGGATCAGCCTGGGTCCGCGACGCCCGGCACGGCACCTCGCCGCGTTGTCGGACCACCCGAGTACGCCCGGTACGCGGGTGGGGCTCCGCCTTGCGATGCACCGCACCGCACCGGACGCCGCGGCCTGATCCGACCTGATCCGAACGAAACCCAAGCCGTTCGGGCTGCCGAGCCCCCAGTGCCCACTGAGCCTCCGCGGTCCCGCTTCCGCTTGCTCCGACCTGGCCGGCTGGGCCGACTGGCCGGCTGGGCCGGCTGAGACTGCCCAGCCACCACCACCCGGAGCCGCCGCTGCGCCCCGAGCCGGACGCCCAGCCCCCCCCAAGTTGGCCACCCAGTCCCCAAGTCCGCCGCCCAGTCCCCAAGTCGGCCACCGCGCCCCGAGCCGACGCGGTGGGTGCGGTCCGGCGTCTGCTCTTCGCGAGGCTGACGACCAGAGGCCGAGGGGCACGAGAGGTGCACCGGTACGCCGAAGGCCCCGTCCGCCTTCCTGGGGAAGGAAGGAGCACGGGGCCTTCGGTTCAAGCTGCTGGTTCCACGCCCGCGTGGCGAACGCAGGCCGCGCGTGGATCCGGGGTGTCGGACGGGAGCGGATGAGAGAGGGCCCGCTCTGGTCCGGCCGACGGTCAAGTCAGGGGTTGAGCCCTCAGGGGCTCAGCCGACTCAGCCCTTGAGGGAGGCGACCTTCGAAGCAAGCGCCGACTTCTTGTTGGCGGCCTGGTTCTTGTGGATGACGCCCTTCGAGACGGCCTTGTCGAGCTGGCGCGACGCGGCGCGCGTGTACTCGGTGGCCTTCTCGACGTCACCCGCGGCAGCGGCCTCGCGGGCCTTGCGGATCGCGGTCTTCAGGGAAGACTTGACGGCCTTGTTGCGCAGCCGGGCCTTCTCGTTGGTCTTGATCCGCTTGATCTGGGACTTGATGTTCGCCACGAAATGAGCCTTTACAGGTTCAGGCGCACGAGACAGCACGTCTCGCACGCCGTTTGATTTCCTTGAGGTGTGCCTCCTGCAGAGAGGGCATGAGACACAGCGACCCAGGCTACCAGTCGTCCCGCGACCGCCCCAAACCGGTCGTCGCCCCTTCGCGCGGGACCGCCCCAAACCCGGTCGTCGCCCCCTCGCGCGGGACCGTCCACGCTGCTCGTTCCCGCGTTCGCCCCGTCCCGTCCAGGGCCTGCACCCGCGGGCCGCCGCTCCGGTGGGCCCCTCCCGTCCCGGGCCTGCACCCGCGGGCCGCCGCCCCTGCGTCTCCCGGGGAGAAAAACCGACGCGACCCCGTGGCGACCCCCGTCCCACCCCCCGAAACCCCCGGTAGGCATCCACTCATGCGGCCCAAACCGGTCGCAGGTCCCCACGCGTGGGACCATGGAACCTACGTATCGATCCGACCCGAGGCGACAGGCGCCTCAAGAGACAGGACCCTGCGTGCCCGCGACCCCTAACAATGTGCCCGAGCCGAGCCGTACCGCCCCGGCTCTGATCCGCAATTTCTGCATCATCGCGCACATCGACCACGGCAAGTCCACGCTCGCCGACCGCATGCTCCAGCTGACCGGGGTGGTCGAGCAGCGGCAGATGCGCGCTCAGTACCTCGACCGCATGGACATCGAGCGCGAGCGCGGCATCACGATCAAGTCCCAGGCGGTCCGGCTGCCCTGGGCCCCGACCGAGGACCCGGGCAACACCCACATCCTCAACATGATCGACACCCCCGGGCACGTGGACTTCACGTACGAGGTGTCGCGGTCGCTGGCCGCCTGCGAGGGGACCGTCCTCCTCGTCGACGCGGCCCAGGGCATCGAGGCCCAGACCCTCGCCAACCTCTACCTGGCGATGGAGAACGACCTCACCATCATTCCGGTGCTCAACAAGATCGACCTGCCGGCCGCCCAGCCCGAGAAGTTCGCCGAGGAGCTCGCCAACCTGGTCGGCTGCGACCCGGACGACGTGCTCCGGGTCTCCGCCAAGACCGGTATGGGCGTCGAGGGGCTGCTGGACAAGGTCGTCGCCGAGATCCCGGCCCCGGTCGGTGTCGCCGACGCTCCCGCCCGCGCGATGATCTTCGACTCCGTGTACGACTCGTACCGGGGCGTCGTCACCTACGTGCGTGTCATCGACGGCCAGCTCAACAAGCGTGAGCGCATCCGGATGATGTCCACGGGCGCGGCGCACGAGCTGCTGGAGATCGGGACCAACTCGCCCGAGATGCTGCCGGCCGACGGGCTCGGTGTCGGTGAGGTGGGTTACCTCATCACCGGCGTGAAGGACGTCCGTCAGTCCAAGGTCGGTGACACGATCACCACCCTGCACAAGGGCGCGACCGTGCCGCTCGGCGGTTACAAGGACCCCAAGCCCATGGTGTTCTCCGGGCTGTATCCGCTGGACGGGTCCGACTACCCCGAGCTGCGCGACGCTCTCGACAAGCTCCAGCTCAACGACGCCGCGCTCGTCTACGAGCCGGAGACCTCGGCGGCGCTGGGCTTCGGCTTCCGTGTCGGCTTCCTCGGCCTGCTGCACCTCGACGTGATCCGTGAGCGGCTGGAGCGCGAGTTCGGGCTGGACCTGATCGCGACCGCGCCCAACGTGGTCTACCGGGTCGTGATGGAGGACCGCAGCGAGCACACCGTCACCAACCCGAGCGAGTTCCCCGAGGGCAAGATCGACGAGGTGTACGAGCCCGTCGTGCGCGCCACGATCCTCGCGCCCTCCGAGTTCATCGGCTCGATCATGGAGCTGTGCCAGACCCGTCGGGGCACGCTGCTCGGCATGGACTACCTCTCCGAGGACCGCGTCGAGATCCGCTACACCCTGCCGCTCGCGGAGATCGTCTTCGACTTCTTCGACCAGCTGAAGTCCAAGACCCGCGGCTACGCCTCGCTCGACTACGAGCCCACCGGCGAGCAGGCGTCCAGCCTGGTGAAGGTCGACATCCTGCTGCACGGCGACAAGGTCGACGCGTTCTCGGCGATCACGCACAAGGACCAGGCGTACGCGTACGGTGTGCGGCTCGTCGCCAAGCTGCGTGAGCTGATCCCCCGGCAGGCCTTCGAGGTGCCCGTCCAGGCGGCCATCGGCTCCCGGGTCATCGCCCGCGAGACCATCCGCGCGATCCGCAAGGACGTGCTGGCCAAGTGCTACGGCGGTGACATCTCCCGTAAGCGGAAGCTGCTGGAGAAGCAGAAGGAAGGCAAGAAGCGGATGAAGATGGTGGGCTCTGTGGAGGTTCCGCAAGAGGCCTTCATCGCCGTCCTGTCCAGCGACGACAGCGGTGGTTCGGCCAAGGGCAAGAAGTAGCCACCTGTTACCCCCGGAAACTGGGGCACAATGCGGGCTCGTCGCGCTTCGGCGCGGCGAGCCCGTACGCGTGCGTAGGTTCGCTCTCTGTAGGAAGTGACAGTCCGCCGCCCCTTACGCACTGGCCGGACGCGCTTTACTCTGATCTCTGCTCGATGGTTACTCGCGAGTTAAACAACAGCCGCAACCAGCCAGCCGCACAGCAGCAGTCGGCAGTCAGCAGCCAACAGTCGGTCGAGCCAAGACGCACGCACTGTCGCGGGCCCCGGAGGATGTCGTGAGCGACACACAGACCCTGATCGAGAACCGTCCGCCGTCCGTGGCGGCCCTCTTCCTGGAGCGCGTGGCTGCCACGCCGGACGCCGAGGCGTACCGCTACCCGGTGCCACCGGCGTCGGGCGAGGGCCCGGACGAGTGGAAGTCGCTGAGCTGGGGGCAGGCCGCCGAGCGCGTCTTCGCCATCGCGGCCGGACTGATCGAACTGGGCGTGCAGCCGGAGCAGCGCGTCGCGCTGGCCTCCTCCACGCGGGTCGAGTGGATCCTCGCCGACCTGGGCATCCTGTGCGCGGGCGCGGCCACGACGACCATCTACCCGCAGACCAACGCCGAGGAGTCGGCGTTCATCCTCTCGGACTCCGGGAGCCGGGTCCTGATCGCGGAGGACGCCGCCCAGCTCGCCAAGGCGCAGGAGAAGCGTGCCGAGCTGCCCGAACTCACCCATGTGGTCGTCGTCGACGCGGCCGGGGTCGAGACCGGTGACGGGGTCCTCTCGCTCGCCGAGCTGGAGGCGCGGGGCGCCGCGTACCTGGAGAAGCACACCGAACTGATCAAGGAGCGCGTCGGCGCGATCACCGCCGACCAGCTCGCCACCCTGATCTACACCTCGGGAACCACGGGCCGCCCCAAGGGTGTCCGTCTGCCGCACGACAACTGGGCATACATGGCGAAGGCCATCTCGGCGACCGGGCTGGTCGGCCAGGACGACGTGCAGTACCTGTGGCTCCCGCTCGCACACGTCTTCGGCAAGGTGCTCACCTCCGGCCAGATCGAGGTCGGGCACGTCACCGCCGTCGACGGCCGCGTGGACAAGATCATCGAGAACCTGCCGGTGGTGCAGCCGACGTACATGGCGGCCGTCCCGCGCATCTTCGAGAAGGTCTACAACGGGGTCGCGGCCAAGGCGCGGGCCGGCGGCGGCGCCAAGTACAAGATCTTCCAGTGGGCGTCCGAGGTCTCCCGCGAGTACGCGAAGGTCAGCCAGGACAACTTCCGCCGCACCGGCACCGCTTCCGTGCCCTTCGCGCTCGGCGCCAAGCACAAGGTGGCCGACACGCTCGTCTTCGCCAAGATCCGTGAGGCGTTCGGCGGCAACCTGCGGGCCTGCGTCTCCGGTTCCGCGGCGCTCGCGCCCGAGATCGGCTACTTCTTCGCCGGTGCCGGCATCCACATCCTGGAGGGGTACGGCCTCACGGAGTCCTCCGCCGCCTCCTTCGTGAACCCCGGCGAGGCGTACCGCACCGGCACGGTCGGCAAGCCGCTGCCCGGCACCGAGGTGCGCATCGCGGACGACGGCGAGATCCTGCTGCGCGGCCCGGGCATCATGGAGGGCTACCACGGGCTGCCCGAGAAGACGGCCGAGGTCCTGGAGTCGGACGGCTGGTTCCACACGGGCGACATCGGCGAGCTGTCGCCCGACGGCTACCTGCGCATCACGGACCGCAAGAAGGACCTCATCAAGACGTCCGGCGGCAAGTACATCGCGCCCGCCGAGGTCGAGGGCCAGTTCAAGGCCGTCTGCCCCTACGTCTCCAACATCCTCGTCCACGGTGCGGACCGGAACTTCTGCACCGCGCTCATCGCCCTGGACGAGCCGTCCATCCTGGAGTGGGCGAAGGAGAACGGCCTGGGCGGCAAGTCCTACGCCGAGATCGTCGCGGCGCCCGCCACCGTCGCCCTCGTCGAGGGCTACGTCAAGGAGCTCAACGAGGGTCTCCAGCGCTGGCAGACCATCAAGAAGTTCCGGCTGCTGCCCCGCGACCTCGACGTCGAGCACGGCGAGATCACTCCCAGCCTCAAGCTCAAGCGCCCGGTCGTCGAGCGCGAGTACAAGCACCTGATCGACGAGATGTACGCGGGCACGCGCGAGGCGTAGCCCCGCCGCCCGGCCCGGTACGGGGGCTCCGCCGCACGGCGGAGCCCCCGTACCGTCGCCGTATCGCGCGCGGACGCCCGGCGGCGGTCAAGTCGTCCGCCTCACACGCCCCGTCCCCGGCGCATCGCCCGGACCAGGTCCTGCACCTGCCGCACCTGGTGGCGCAGATCGGGTACGTCCTGGTGGTCGGTGGCCATGTGACGCTCGATGCTCCGCAGACGGTCGGCGAGGTCGTCGAACTGCTCCTGTTCGTGCGCGAGCATGCGCTCCAGTTGCTGGTTCTTGCGGTGCAGGTCGAGGAAGACGCTGACCTTGGCCCGCAGGACCCAGGGGTCGAAAGGCTTGGTCAGATAGTCGGCGGCTCCGGTCGCGTATCCGCGGAAGGCGTAGCCCGCGTCGGCGTCGGTGCCGGTCAGGAAGATGATCGGGACGTCCTTGGTCTGGTCGAGCCGCTTGATGTTCGCGGCGGTCTCGAAGCCGTCCATGCCCGGCATCCGGATGTCCAGCAGGACGACGGCGAACCGCTGCCTCAGCAGTGCCTTCATCGCCTCCTCGCCGGAACGCGCGCGCACCAGCGGTTCGTTGAGGGACCCCAGGACGGCCTCCAGCGCGATCAGGTTGTCCTCCATGTCGTCGACGAGGAGGATGCTGGCGCGCTCGCCGGTCGTTGCCTCAGCGCTCATGGTGACGGTGCCTCACTCGGTCGTCGGCGGGACGGCGGCATCACCCCGGGGACCCGGAGCGGGCGCGACGGCCCCGCCTGTGGCGTCCTCGACCCGGGCGCCCGCGCTCTCCCGGTCGTCCGCGTCCCGCGGTTTCTCCGCGTTCTCCGCGCTCGGCGGCCCGGCCCCGCCCTCCGGGGAGCCGGCCCCCTCCAGGGCCGCCGTGTGCACGCTGCCGGCGCCCGTGCCGCCGCCCTCCGGGTCGAGGAGGGCGCAGACGACGGTGAGGAGCCGGTCGACGTCCACCGGCTTCGGCACGTAGTCGTTGGCGCCCCGCGCGATGGACTTCTCGCGGTCGCCGGGCATGGCCTTCGCGGTCAGCGCGACGATGGGCAGGCCCGTCCAGCGGGGGGTGCGGCGGATCGCGGAGATCGTCTCGTAGCCGTCCATTTCCGGCATCATGATGTCCATCAGGACCAGTTCGACGTCGGGGTTGCGTTCCAGGGTCTCGACACCCTCCCGGCCGTTCTCCGCGTACAGGACCGGCATGCCGACGCGGCCCAGGACATGGGTGAGCGCGAAGACGTTGCGGATGTCGTCGTCCACGATCAGCACGCGCCGCCCGGGCAGGACCTGGCCCGCCCGGCCGGACTTCCAGGCCTCCAGCTTCGTGGGCGTCGGCCAGGTGTCGTCCGTGTCGTGAGCGGGGTACGGCTCGCTGGAAAGCTGCTCGGGCACCGGCACCGGCCGGTCCTCGGGCACCGGGCCGGTCGCCGTGTGTCCGGGGCTCACGACGGGGACGTACAGCGTGAAGGTGGACCCCGTGCCGGGCTTGCTCTCGGCGATGATCCGGCCGCCGAGCAGGCCCGCGATCTCCCGGCTGATGGACAGGCCGAGACCCGTGCCGCCGTACTTGCGGTTGGTGGTGCCGTCGGCCTGCTGGAACGCCTCGAAGATCACCGGGAGTTTCTCCGCGGCGATGCCGATGCCGGTGTCGGACACCGCGAAGGCGATCACGTCGTCGCTGTGCTCGCGGGTGAAGATGTGCCCCGGGTCCTTGAGGCGGCTGACGCGCAGTTCGACCCGGCCCGTCGCGGTGAACTTGATCGCGTTGGAGAGCAGGTTGCGCAGGATCTGCTGGAGCCGCTGCTCGTCGGAGTACATCTCGCGCGGTACGTCCTCGCCGACCGACACCTCGAAGGCGAGCCCCCGGTCGAGGGTGAGCGGGCGGAAGGTCGCGTGGACGTAGTCGAGCAGCTTGATGAGGGGCAGCTTCTTGGGTCGAACGTCCATGCGGCCGGCCTCGATCTTCGACAGGTCGAGGATGTCGTTGATGAGCTGGAGCAGGTCGGATCCGGAGCGGTGGATCGTGGTCGCGAACTGCACCTCCTGGTCGGAGAGATGCCCGTCGGGGTTGTCGGACAGCAGCCGCGCCAGGATGAGCAGCGAGTTGAGCGGGGTGCGCAGCTCGTGCGACATGTTCGCCAGGAACTCGGACTTGTACTGCGAACTCGTCGCGAGCAGGGCCGCCTTCTCCTCCAGCTCCGCGTTCGAACGCTGCAACTCCGCCTGTTGCGACTGGAGTTCGTCCGAGCGGTCCTGCAACTGCACGGCCAGCCGCTGGGACTCGCCGAGCAGCGACTCGGTGCGCGAGTTGGCGATGATGGTGTTGATGGCGACGCCGATGGTGTTCACGAACTGGTCGAAGAAGGCCAGGTGGACGTCGGAGAAGCGGGAGAAGGACGCCAGCTCGATCACACCGAGCAGCGTGTCCTCGAACAGGATCGGGATGATGACGACGCTGGCGGGAGCGGCCTCCCCCAGACCACTGTTGATCTTGATGTAGTCCGGCGGGGCCTCCTCCACCAGGATCCGCTTCTTCTCGCGCGCCGCCTGCCGTACGAGCCCGTGCACGGGCATGCCGCCCGTGTCGACGGTCGCGCCCTGCGCCGAGCCGTAGCCGGCGATGAAGGCGAGTCCCTTGGCCGGGACGGCCGTGCGCAGCGAGGTCCCGTCCTCCTCCGGGTCGGCGAGGAAGAAGGCGCCGTACTGCGCGTTCACCAGGGGGGTCAGCTCGCGCAGGATCAGGTCCGCCACCTCCATCAGGTCGCGGTGGCCCTGCATCAGCGCGGCGAGGCGGGCGAGGTTGGACTCCAGCCAGTCCTTCGCGCGCGTGGTCTCGCGCAGGTTGGCCACCATCAGATTGATGTTGTCCTTCAGCTCGGCGACCTCGCCCCGCGTCTCCACCGTGATGGAGCGGGACATGTCGCCCTGGGCCACCGCGGACGCCACCTCGGCGATGGCGCGGACCTGGGTGGTGAGGTTGGAGGCGAGCTCGTTCACGTTCGTCGTGAGGCGCTTCCAGGTGCCGTACACGCCCTCCACCCGGGCCTGGCCGCCGAGCTGGCCCTCGGAGCCCACCTCACGGGCCACGCGGGTGACCTCCGAGGAGAAGGACGAGAGGGTGTCGACCATCGTGTTGATCGTCGTCTTCAGTTCGAGGATCTCGCCGCGGGCGTCCACGTCGATCTTCTTCGACAGGTCGCCCTGGGCGACCGCGGTGGCGACCTGGGCGATGTTGCGGACCTGTGAGGTCAGGTTGTCGGCCATGTAGTTGACGTTGTCGGTCAGGTCCCGCCAGACGCCCGACACACCGAGCACCTGGGCACGTCCGCCGAGCCGGCCGTCGGTGCCGACCTCGCGGGCGACGCGGGTGACCTCGTCGGCGAAGGCGCGCAGCTGTTCCACCATCGTGTTGACGGTGTCCTTCAGTTCCAGGATCTCGCCGCGCGCGTCGACGGTGATCTTCTTGGACAGGTCGCCGTTGGCGACGGCCGTGGTCACCTGGGCGATGTTGCGGACCTGCGAAGTCAGGTTCAACGCCATGAAGTTGACGTTGTCGGTGAGGTCCTTCCAGACGCCGGAGACGCCCCGGACCTGCGCCTGGCCGCCGAGGTTGCCCTCGGTGCCGACCTCGCGGGCGACGCGGGTGACCTCGTCGGCGAAGGCGGAGAGCTGGTCGACCATCGTGTTGATCGTCGACTTCAGCTCCAGGATCTCGCCCTTCGCCTCCACCGTGATCTTCTTGCCGAGGTCACCCTGGGCCACGGCCGTGGAGACGAGGGCGATGTTGCGGACCTGCGAGGTCAGGTTGTCCGCCATGAAGTTGACGTTGTCGGTGAGGTCCTTCCAGACGCCGGAGACGCCACGGACCTGGGCACGGCCGCCGAGGTTGCCCTCGGTGCCGACCTCGCGGGCGACGCGGGTGACCTCGTCGGCGAAGGCGGAGAGCTGGTCGACCATCGTGTTGATCGTCGACTTCAGCTCCAGGATCTCGCCCTGCGCGTCGACGGTGATCTTCTGACTCAGGTCGCCGTTGGCGACGGCCGTCGTCACCTGGGCGATGTTGCGGACCTGCGAGGTCAGGTTCGAGGCCATGAAGTTGACGTTGTCGGTGAGGTCCTTCCAGACCCCGGACACACCGCGCACCTGCGCGCGCCCGCCGAGCTGGCCCTCGGTGCCGACCTCGCGGGCGACGCGGGTGACCTCGTCGGCGAACGCGGAGAGCTGGTCGACCATCGTGTTCACGGTCAGCTTCAGTTCGAGCAGCTCACCGGTCGCCTCGACGGTGACCGTACGGGTCAGGTCGCCACGTGCCACCGCCGTGGTGACCAGAGCGATGTCCCGCACCTGCGCCGTCAGCCGTGACGCCATCGTGTTGACCGCCTCGGTCACGTCCCGCCAACTCCCGGACAGGCCGGTCACCTTGGCGCGTCCGCCGAGCCGGCCCTCGGTGCCCACCTCGCGGGCGACCCGGGTCACCTCGCCGGTGAACAGCGACAGCTGGTCCACCATCTTGTTGACGGCGCGGCCCAGCCGGCGCAGATCGCCCCGGAGTTGACGGTTGCCGTCGTGCAGGTCGACCCGCTGGGTCAGATCGCCGCCGGCCACCGCGTCGAGGACCCGCGTCGCGTTCGCCGCGGGCGCGACCAGGGCGTCGAGCAGCTGGTTCACGTCGTTGACGCGAGTCGTCCAGCTGCCCTGGCCCGGGCTCGCCGACAGGCGCTCGTCGAGCCGGCCGTGGCGCACCAGCTCCCTGCGCACCCGCTGCACCTCGGAGTTGAAGTGGGTGCTGCGGTCCATGATCTGGTTGAAGACGGTGCTCAGCTCGGCCACCAGGCCATGGCCCGTCTCCGGAACCTTGCCGAAATCGCCGTCCCGCGCGGCGGTCATCGCGGCGAGCAGCGGGCGCAGATCCGATGCTCGAATCTGTCCGTCTTCGAGCACTTGCATACCACTGTTCTCACTCATGGCGGCCCACTTCGGTAACTCGGCGCTTATGGGCGTGGTCAGTCTGTCACCCTGTCCGCATCGGCTGAGGCGTATTCGTCCGAACTGCTCAGGGAGCCGCACAGTGGGGGCCATTCCGACGCAACGGGAGTTCATGGCGCGTGCCCCTGATGCGCCTGCGCACCACCGCGCCGGTCAGGACGTCGTGGTGCGCACCTCGCTGCCGGGCACCCCACTGGCCTCGGGGACCGCGCGCAGGTTCCTGCGCGACACCCTGGACGAATGGGCCGAACTCGCCCTGCCCGGGGCCGCGATGATCGACGAGCGGCTCACCGGCGACGCCCTGCTGATCGTCAGCGAACTCGTCACCAACGCGGTCGTGCACGCGGGCACCGACGTGGGCGTGCTGTGCCGCCTCGAATGTCCCGCGGACGGACTGCCCGGCCTCCTGGTCGTCGAGGTCTCCGACCACCACCCCTCGCGAGGCCTGCGCGACGAGACCGTCGAACGGCCCTACGGGACACCGGAGTACGGGCGGGGCCTGCGACTCGTCTCCGCGCTCTCCGAGGCCTGGGGGATCACCTACCGCCCCGGCATGAAGACCGTGTGGGCGCGCGTCCCCCTCGACGGCCGCACGGGCGGCGACGGCATGGCGGAGGACGGCCTGTTCTCCGGCACCGGCTCGGCACCGGACCTCAGGGGCACCGCGGAGGCGGCGAAGCAGCCGGACGCGACGAAGCAACCGGACGCCGTGGAGAGGGCGGAAGCGGAGACAGGGCCGCACACCGCGAAGACGGCGGACGGCGTGGGGGACGCGGACACCGGGCACGGCGGCGGGAGCACGGCGCCGGTGCGGCACGGGGAGAGGACACGGAGGTACGCCGGTGAGCGGGGCCCGGGGCCCGAACCCCGGACCGGCGTCACGTCCGTCCCCGGGATACGCGTACCCGAACCCGGCCGCGACGCCCAGCCCGACCAGGACTGGCTCAACCGGGGAGCCCTCTCCTTCCTCGCCGAGGCCTCCGACCTGCTCGCCGGCCAGCTCGACGAGGACCTGGTCGCCGCGCTCGCCGGACAACTGCTGGTGCCCCGCCTCGCCGACTGGTGCGCGGTGTGGCTGGAGGACGAGGCCACCGACCGGGCCGGCGGACTGGGCCTCGCCCTGGGGCCCCGGCTCGCCCGCGTCTGGCACGGCAGCGAGAACCGCATCGAGGAGCTGCGCCTCGCCCTGGAAAAAGACCCGCCGCGGCTCCCGGACGCGGTGCGCTCCCGGGCCGTGCCGGTGCCCTGGCCCGGCGAGGCCCTGGGCACCCCCGGGGCGAGCGGGGCGGCGCTCGCGTACCGGCTGATCGCGGGTGGCCGGCCGCTCGGCACGCTCGTCATCGGGCGGTCCGGAGCGGCCGACTTCCCCGACGAGGTCACCGGGCTCGTCGAGGACCTCAGCCGCCGTGTCGCCCTCGCCATCGGCGCGGCCCGCCAGTACGCGCGCCAGGCCACCATCAGCCGGGTCCTCCAGCGCGGTCTGCTGCCCGGAGCGGTCGCCGAGATCCCCGGCGTGCGCAGCGCCCTCGTGTACGAGCCGCTCGACAAGGGCGGGCCCAGCGGCGACTTCTACGACCTGTTCCCGGCCGGCGACGGCCGCTGGTGCTTCGCCGTCGGCGACGTCCAGGGCAAGGGGCCCGAGGCCGCCGTGGTGATCGGGCTGGCCCGGCCGTGGCTGCGGCTGCTGGCCCGTGAGGGCTACCACGTCGCGGACGTCCTCGACCGGCTCAACCAGCTCCTGCTCGACGACGCGACGGAGGCCGCGGACGCGGCGGCCCGGGCGCTCGTGGCCGCGGGCGGGCCCGGGCTCGGCGCGGACCTCGGCCCGCAGACGCGGTTCCTGTCCATGCTCTACGGCGAGCTCGTCCCCTTCGACGGCGGGGTGCGCTGCACGCTGGCCTCCGCCGGGCATCCGCTGCCGCTGCTGCTGGGGCCCGACGGGGACGTACGGGAGGTGGCCCGGCCGCAGACCCTGCTCGGCGTGGTCGAGGACGCCGCGTACACCTCCGAGACCTTCGAGCTGCACCCCGGCGACAGCCTGCTGTGCGTCACCGACGGGGTGACGGAGCGGCGCAGCGGTGCCAGTCAGTTCGACGACGACGACGGTCTGGCCGAGGCCCTCGCGGGCTGTGCGGGGCTGACCGCGGAGCTGATCGCGGAACGTATCCGCAGGCTGGTGCACGAGTTCGGGGCGGGGCCTTCGGAGGACGACATGGCGCTTCTGGTGCTTCAGGCCGAGTAGCGCGGGGCCGTCCCGGGGGGTTGCTCTTTCCCCGGGGCTCCGCCCCCGGACCCCGGTCGGCCTGGACGGCCTCGTCCTCGAGCGCCGGACGGGCTGTTGCCTCTCGGTCGCCTGGCGGGCTGGGGTGTCCTGGTCGCCAGGCGGGCTCGGGTGTCTCGGTCGGCTGGTGGGCTGGGGTGTCTCGGTCGCCTCCGGGGCGGAGTCTCCGCCGCGGGGCGGGACGCCGGTCGTCCGTGCGTGCGGAGCCCGCCCGGCGGTCCGGAATCCGGTACCCCCGGCCGTGCTGGACAATGGAACGCATGCCTTCCGCACTTCCCGACGGTGAGCCCGTCCCCGACGACGGGGCGTTGCCCGCGCATGCCCTTGCCGGGGCGGCCGAGCGGCCCCTCGGGTTCTACCTGCACGTCCCGTACTGCGCGACCCGCTGCGGCTACTGCGACTTCAACACGTACACGGCGACCGAGCTGCGGGGCACCGGAGGCGTGCTCGCCTCCCGGGACAACTACGCGTCGACGCTGATCGACGAGGTCCGACTCGCCCGCAAGGTGCTCGGCGACGACCCGCGCCCGGTCCGCACGGTCTTCGTGGGCGGCGGCACGCCCACCCTGCTGGCCGCCGACGACCTCGTCCGGATGCTGGGGGCGATCCGCGACGAGTTCGGGCTCGCGGACGACGCGGAGATCACCACGGAGGCGAACCCGGAGTCGGTCGGCCCGGAGTACCTGGCGACCCTGCGCGCCGGGGGCTTCAACCGGATCTCCTTCGGCATGCAGAGCGCCCGGCAGCACGTGCTGAAGGTGCTCGACCGCACGCACACCCCCGGCCGCCCCGAGGCCTGCGTCGCCGAGGCGCGCGCGGCGGGCTTCGAGCATGTGAACCTCGACCTGATCTACGGCACCCCGGGGGAGTCCGACGACGACTGGCGTGCCTCGCTCGACGCGGCGCTCGGCGCCGGGCCGGACCACATCTCCGCGTACGCCCTGATCGTCGAGGAGGGCACCCAGCTCGCCCGCCGCATCCGCCGCGGCGAGGTCCCGATGACGGACGACGACGTGCACGCGGACCGTTATCTCATCGCGGACGAGGTGATGTCGGCGGCGGGCTTCGAGTGGTACGAGGTGTCGAACTGGGCCACCTCCGAGGCGGGCCGCTGCCTGCACAACGAGCTGTACTGGCGCGGCGCCGACTGGTGGGGAGCGGGCCCCGGCGCCCACAGCCACGTCGGCGGCGTCCGCTGGTGGAACGTGAAGCACCCGGGCGCCTACGCGGCGGCGCTGGCCGGCGGCAGGTCCCCGGGGGCGGGGCGCGAGTTCCTCGCCGACGAGGACCGCCGCGTCGAGCGCATCCTGCTCGAACTGCGGCTGCGCGAGGGCTGCCCGCTCTCCCTGCTGCGCCCGGACGGCCTCGCGGCCTCCCGCCGGGCCCTGTCCGACGGGCTCCTCGAAGCCGGTCCGTACGAGGACGGCCGGGCGGTGCTCACGCTGCGCGGGCGGCTGCTCGCGGATGCCGTCGTCAGGGACCTGGTGGACTGAACCACTGTTCGCGTACAGTCCGCGGCCATGATCTCTGGTGGATGGCCCGACGGGGACGCGACCGTCCTGCGGTACGGGCTGCGGCGGCTGCTCATGTCGCTGCCGATCGGGCTGCTGCTGACCGCCGGCGGTGTGACGGGGGTATGGATCGGCGTCGAGCACGACGGGAACGGGGCCGGCTGGATACCGCTCGGGATGCTGATGGCGATGGGTGTCGCCGGAGTGATCCTGCTCGTCTCACGCTGGCGGGCCCGCCATTGGATCACCGCCTTCGACGCGACCGGTTTCTGGTGGATGCGCGGCAAGGAGACGGCGCTGATCCGCTGGGACTCCCTGGCCGGCGCGGGCATCCACTGGGCTCGCGGCAGCAAGAGGGTCGTCTTCACGGTCGAGCTCTGCCCCAAGGACGAGATCGACCGCGACGATCCGCTGCTGTGGAAGTTCGTCCGCGACACGGAGCCGCTCAGGCCGGGACTGCCCCGGCTCCGCTACCGCATCGACGTGGGTGACTCGCACAAGGCGTACGAGAAGGCCTTCCAGCAGTGGGCGCCCGGGCTGTGGTTCGGCCGCCGGGAACAGCCGATGTCGTACCTGGGCGGGCCGGATCACGCGGGCCACCAGGAGCGGACGGCCGCGTCGGCCGGCTCCTCGGCGCCCGAGCCGCTGGTGTTCGAGGCCGTCGACATCGGGGACACGGTGGTCGTCCACCGGGGCGTGATCCTGGCCCGCCGGCGCATCGCCGTGGCGCTGCCGACCGTCGTGCTCTGCGCGTGGATCACGTGGCTGCTCGTCCACGGGCACGCGCACGGCGCGGCCGCGGTCGTCCGATACGCGGCAGCCGTCCTGCCGGTGCTGCTCGCCGGGGCGGCCGTGGTGTTCGCCGTCCGAGGTCTGCGATGGCAGTGGAGCAGTGTCGTCACGATGGACGCGGCAGGCGTGCATGTCTCCCGGCGCGGAGAATCCGCGACCGTCGCGTGGGACTCGCTGGCCGGTGTCGGCATCTACGAGGCGCGGCCCCTGCGCACGCTCGAACTCTGCCCGAAGGACGAGATCGACCGCGACGACCCGTTGCTGTGGCTGTTCGTGCGCGACAGCGAGCCGTTGCAGCCCGGACTGCCCCGGCTGCGCCTCCGCGTCTCCCTGCGGCCCTCCGACGGGCGGCACGCCGTGGCGGCGGGCTGCCTGCGGTGGGCACCGGACCTCTGGTTCGGCGGGCGGCGGATGGTCTCCGGCTACAGCGGGGACCCCGACCTGAAGGGGCACCGGCGTCGCACCCGTGGAACCGGCGGCAGGACCGTCACTCCGGCGCCGTGACGAAGTCGATCAACTCCTCCACGCGGCCCAGAAGTTCCGGCTCCAGGTCCTTGTAGGAGCGCACCCGGGACAGGATGTGCTGCCAGGCCGCGCCGGTGTTCTCCGGCCAGCCCAGGGCCCGGCACACGCCCGTCTTCCAGTCCTGCCCGCGCGGGATCCGGGGCCAGCCCGCGATGCCCACGGCCGACGGTTTCACGGCCTCCCAGATGTCGATGTACGGGTGGCCGAGCACCAGGGCGTGGTCGCTGGTGACCGCCTCGGCGATGCGGGACTCCTTCGTGCCGGGCACCAGGTGGTCGACCAGGACGCCCAGCCGGGCGTCGGGGCCGGGACCGAATTCCTCGACGATGGAGGGAAGGTCGTCGACGCCCTCCAGGTACTCGACGACGACGCCCTCGATGCGCAGGTCGTCGCCCCAGACCTTCTCGACGAGCTCGGCGTCGTGGCGGCCCTCCACGTAGATGCGGCCCGCGCGGGCGACCCGGGCCCGCGCACCGGGCACGGCCACCGAGCCGGACGCCGTGCGGGACGGGCGGGCCGGCGCCGACGACGGCCGTACGAGCGTCACCACCCGCCCCTCCAGCAGGAAGCCGCGCGGCTCCAGCGGGAACACCCGGTGCTTGCCGAAGCGGTCCTCCAGGGTGACCGTGCCCGCCTCGCAGCGGATCACGGCACCGCAGAAGCCGGTACCGGGCTCCTCGACCACCAGACCCGGGTCCGCCGCGACCTCCGGCACGGGCTTGGGCTTCTTCCACGGCGGAGTCAGGTCGGGAGAGTACTGGCGCATTCGGATGACGATAGGAGAAGCGGCGGGGCCGTGCGGGGGAGATCGCTACGACACGCCGAAACGCGCCGCCAGCGCGTCCCGCTGGGCGCGCACGAACGCCGCGTCCACCGTCGCTCCGTGACCGGGCACGTACACCGCGTCCTCGCCGCCCAGGTCGAGCAGCCGGTCCAGGGCGGCCGGCCAGTGTGAGGGGATCGCGTCGGGACCCGCCTGGGGTTCGCCCGACTCCTCCACCAGATCGCCGCAGAAGACGGTCTCCGGTCCGCCCGGCCCGCCGGGGACCAGGACCGCGAGATCGTGCGCGGTGTGTCCCGGGCCCACGTTCGCCAGCAGGACCTGGACACCGCCGAGGTCGAGCGTCCACTCGCCGGACACCGTGTGCCGGGGGTGCACCAGAAGGTCCGCCGCCTCGGCCGCCGCGCTCGGTGCGAGGCCGTGGCGCACCGCGTCCGCGCGCAGTTCGTCACGCCCGTGCGCGAGGACCGTGTCCAGCCCGACCGCCCCGAAGACCTCCACCCCCGAGAACGCGGCCGCCCCGAAGACGTGGTCGAAGTGCGGGTGCGTCAGTGCGAGGTGCGTCACTCTGCGGCCGGGTCCGAGCAGCCGCAGCGCCTCGGCGCGCAGTCGTGCGCCCTCCCCGAGGCTCGACCCGGCGTCGATCACGAGCGCGGCGTCCTCGCCCACCACGAGCCCGACGGTGCAGTCCCAGACCGGGAGCCGCCGTCGCCCGACCCGGGGTGTCACTCTTTCCCACCCCGGCTCTTCCCAAGTCACGCTCATACGGAGACGCTAGCCGTGCGGACGTGGTGAGCACGACATCGCAGGCCGGCCCTTGCCCGGGCCGTACCTCACAGCCGTACACTGGGCCGGGGAACGCTGGCACTCGCGTGCGCTGAGTGCCAGGCCAGGGGCCACGAAGACCACGGAGCCGACTACTGGAGGTGTGCGCGATGCTCAGTGAACGCAGGCTCGAAGTGCTGCGCGCCATCGTCCAGGACTACGTGGGCACCGAGGAGCCGGTCGGTTCCAAGGCGCTCACCGAGCGGCACCGGCTCGGCGTCTCGCCCGCGACCGTGCGCAACGACATGGCGGCCCTGGAGGACGAGGGGTACATCGCCCAGCCGCACACCAGTGCCGGGCGCATCCCCACCGACAAGGGCTACCGGCTCTTCGTCGACAAGCTCGCCGGGGTCAAGCCGATGACGGCGCCCGAGCGGCGGGCCATCCAGAACTTCCTCGACGGCGCGGTCGACCTCGACGACGTCGTGGCCCGGACCGTGCGGCTGCTCGCGCAGCTCACCCGGCAGGTCGCCGTCGTGCAGTACCCGTCCCTGACCCGCTCCACCGTGCGGCACGTGGAGCTTCTGTCGCTCGCCCCGGCGCGCGTCATGCTCGTCCTGATCACGGACACCGGGCGGGTCGAACAGCGCATGATCGACTGTCCCGCGCCGTTCGGCGAGATGTCGCTCGCGGACCTGCGGGCGCGGCTCAACAGCCGGGTCGCGGGCCGCCGTTTCGCGGACGTCCCGCAGCTCGTGCAGGACCTCCCGGAGGCATTCGAGGAGCCCGAGGACCGCGGTACGGTCGCCACGGTGCTCTCCACCCTCCTGGAGACACTCGTCGAGGAGACCGAGGAGCGGCTGATGATCGGCGGCACCGCCAATCTCACCCGCTTCGGACATGACTTCCCTCTCACCATCCGGCCGGTGCTCGAAGCGCTGGAGGAGCAGGTCGTGCTCCTCAAGTTGCTTGGGGAGGCCGGGGATTCGAGCATGACCGTGCGAATCGGGCACGAGAACGCGTACGAGGGACTCAACTCCACGTCCGTGGTCTCCGTCGGCTACGGTTCGGGCGGCGAGGCAGTAGCCAAACTCGGCGTGGTCGGCCCGACCCGCATGGATTACCCGGGAACGATGGGAGCGGTACGAGCGGTGGCACGGTACGTCGGACAGATCCTGGCGGAGTCGTAAGTGGCCACGGACTACTACGCCGTGCTCGGCGTGCGCCGCGACGCTTCCCAGGACGAGATCAAGAAGGCGTTCCGGAGGCTCGCGCGCGAGCTGCATCCGGACGTCAACCCCGATCCGAAGACGCAGGAGCGGTTCAAGGAGATCAACGCCGCCTACGAGGTGTTGTCGGACCCGCAGAAGAAGCAGGTCTACGACCTCGGCGGCGACCCGCTGTCCCAGGCGGGCGGCGGAGGCGCGGGCGGCTTCGGCGCCGGTGGCTTCGGGAACTTCTCGGACATCATGGACGCCTTCTTCGGCACGGCGTCGCAGCGCGGACCGCGCTCGCGCACCCGCCGGGGCCAGGACGCCATGATCCGTCTGGAGATCGAGCTGGACGAGGCGGCCTTCGGCACCACGAAGGACATCCAGGTCGACACGGCCGTCGTCTGCGCCACCTGCAACGGCGAGGGCGCCGCTCCGGGCACCTCCGCGCAGACCTGCGACATGTGCCGTGGCCGTGGTGAGGTCTCCCAGGTCACCCGGTCCTTCCTGGGCCAGGTCATGACCTCCCGCCCCTGCCCGCAGTGCCAGGGCTTCGGCACCGTCGTCCCGACCCCGTGCCCCGAGTGCGCGGGCGACGGCCGGGTCCGCTCCCGGCGCACCCTCACGGTGAAGATCCCGGCCGGTGTCGACAACGGCACCCGGATCCAGCTCGCGGGCGAGGGCGAGGTCGGCCCCGGCGGCGGCCCCGCCGGCGACCTGTACGTGGAGATCCACGAACTGCCGCACAACGTCTTCCAGCGGCGCGGCGACGACCTGCACTGCACGGTCACCATCCCGATGACCGCGGCGTCCCTCGGCACGAAGGTGCCGCTGGAGACGCTCGACGGCCTGGAGGAGGTCGACATCCGTCCGGGCACGCAGTCCGGGCAGTCGATCCCGCTGCACGGGCGGGGCGTCACGCACCTGCGCGGCGGCGGCCGCGGCGACCTGATCGTCCATGTCGAGGTCACCACGCCGACCAAGCTCGACCCCGAGCAGGAGCGGCTGCTGCGCGAACTGGCGAAGCTGCGCGGCGAGGAGCGGCCCACGGGGCAGTTCCAGCCCGGCCAGCAGGGTCTGTTCTCGCGTCTGAAGGACGCGTTCAACGGCCGCTGACGCGACCGTCGAGAGCCGGGACCGCAGCCGCGGAGGGCGCTGACCAGGTGCCCTTCCGGCCGGTTCCGGACAGGCGGAAGGGCGGATTCGGACTTGTACGGGCGACGTGACAACATGCGGTCATGTCCTCCGCGCTGACCGATCTCTTCCCGCTGCCGATCGTGCAGGCCCCCATGGCGGGCGGCGTCTCCGTGCCGCAGCTCGCGGCGGCGGTGTCCGAGGCCGGCGGACTCGGTTTCCTGGCGGCCGGGTACAAGACCGCCGACGGCATGTACCAGGAGATCAAGCAGCTGCGCGGACTCACGTCCCAGCCCTTCGGCGTGAACCTCTTCATGCCGCAGCCCGAGTACGCGGACCGGTCGGCCGTCGAGGTGTACGCCAACCAGCTCGCCGGAGAGGCCGCCTGGTACGAGACCGAGCTCGGTGACCCGGACAGCGGCCGCGACGACGGCTACGACGCCAAGCTCGCCGTCCTCCTCGACAACCCGGTGCCGGTGGTCTCCTTCCACTTCGGCTGCCCCGCCCCCGAGGTCCTGGAGTCCCTCGCCCGCGTCGGCACCCTCACCCTGATCGCCGCGACCACGGCCGAGGAGGCCCTCGCGGTGCAGCGGGCGGGCGCCGACGCCGTCGTCGTGCAGGGCGTCGAGGCGGGCGGCCACCAGGGCACCCACCGCGACAACCCGGAGACGGACGGCACCGGCATCGGTCTGCTCTCGCTGATCGCGCAGGTCCGCGAGACCGTGCGGATCCCGATCGTCGCGGCCGGCGGCATCATGCGCGGCAGCCAGATCGCCGCCGCCCTCGCGGCCGGCGCGAGCGCCGCCCAGCTCGGCACCGCGTTCCTCGCCACCCACGAGTCCGGCGCGAACGCCGTGCACAAGCAGGCGCTGACCAATCCGCTCTACGTCCGTACGGAGCTGACGCGGGCGTTCTCCGGCCGCCCCGCGCGCGGACTCGTCAACCGGTTCCTGCGCGAGCACGGGCCGTACGCGCCCGCCGCCTACCCCGAGGTCCACCATCTGACCTCGCCGCTGCGCAAGGCGGCTGCCCGGGCGGGCGACGCGCAGGGCATGGCGCTGTGGGCCGGCCAGGGCCACCGCATGGCGCGGGAGCTGCCCGCCGCCCGGCTGGTGGAGGTGCTGAGCGCCGAACTCGCCGCCGCCCGGACAGCGTTGTCGGCGGCGCCCGGGCTGTCGGGCCTGCCGGGCCCGGACACGTCGGCGTTCCCGGACGAGGAAGCGGGTGCGGGCCGATGACGGCACCGGTGTTCGTGGTCGAGCACTTCGACGCGGGCGACGACGGACGCTACGTCCTCGACGGCCCCGAGGGCCGGCACGCCGTCTCGGTGAAGCGGCTGCGCCCCGGTGAGGACGTCGTCCTCACCGACGGGGCCGGACGCCACGCGGAGTGCGTGGTGCTCGACACCGAGGGCAAGGACCGGCTGGTCGTCCGGATGGACTCGGTCATCGAGGAGCCCGCGGAGCAGCCGCGCATCACCGTCGTACAGGCCCTCCCCAAGGGCGACCGGGGCGAACTCGCCGTCGAGACCATGACGGAGACCGGTGTGGACGCGATCGTCCCCTGGGCGGCCTCCCGCTGCATCACCCAGTGGAAGGGCGACCGCGGGGCGAAGTCGCTCGCCAAGTGGCGGGCCACGGCCCGGGAGGCCGGCAAGCAGTCCCGCCGGGTCCGCTTCCCCGACGTCGCGGACGCGATGACGACCGGGCAGGTTGCCGCACTTCTCGCCAAAGCCGATCTGGCGGCGGTGCTGCACGAGGACACGGAGCTGGGCACCGAGCCGTTCGCCACGGCGGACCTGCCCACCGCCGGGGAGATCGTGCTGGTGGTGGGACCCGAGGGAGGGATCTCCCCCGAGGAGGTCGAGATCTTCACCGGGGCGGGGGCGCGGACGTTCCACCTGGGGCGTACCGTTCTGCGCACATCGACCGCCGGGACGGTGGCGACGGCGCTGCTGCTGGCACGCACCGGCCGCTGGTCCTGACACGCACGGGGGATCGCCTTGGAACTCGCCCAAGTACGGCTGCTCGTCTCCGACTTCGCCGCCTGCTACCACTTCTACGCGGACGTCCTCGGCCTCAAGCCCCAGTCGGGCTCGGCCGAGGGCCCCTACGAGAAGTTCAGCCCCTCCACCGGCTCGGCGGGCATCGCCATACAGGACCGCTCGATGATGGCCGAGGTCCTCGGTGAGCTGGGCGATCTGGCGACCGGTCACCGCTCGCTGGTCGTGCTGCGGGTGGACGACCTGGACGCGTACTGCGAGCAGATCACCTCGCGCGGCGCGACGATCCTGCACGGCCCGGCCCCCATGACCGAGCGGATGCGCGTCGCCCACCTCAAGGACCCCGAGGGAAATCTGGTGGAGCTCCAGGAGTGGCTGCTCCTCCTGGGCTGACGTCCCGGGAGGAAGTACCCGCGTTCGCCCGCGCGTTCGGCCCTGGCGCGGGCGCTCGAACCGGAATCGCACGGACGGGCGGTGCACTCCACGCAGTGTCCGCATGCGGTCTACCGCGGCCGCCGGGAGAGTGGCACGCTGCCGTTCATGGGGGCTTTGAGGCGTACAGGGCGCCGGGCGGGGCGTCGACAGGTACTGCTGGCGGCCGGGTTCGCGGCGGCCGGGATCTTCGGTGTGGCCGCCTGCGACCCGGTGGACGGGCTGAGCCCGGCGGCGGTCGCGTACACGACCGACAAGACCGCCACCAAGGAGCTCGAACGGCAGCACGTGAACGTGCGCTGGCTCAGCTGCACCGCCTCCTACGGCGGCAACAACAAGGCCTACACGCCCGGCAAGTCGCCCCGGCCGACGGAGAACACGGTCGCCTCCGTCGACTGCCAGGGACAGTCGGACGACGGGCGGGAGATCACCGTCAAGGGCCGGGTCACCCGGGCCGTCGACGGCGCCTGCGTGCGCGGCGACCTCGTCGCGACCGTCGGCGGCAAGGAGTGGTTCCACGTGCGGGGCCTCGGGAACTGCGACGCCACCACCAACCCCGCCCCGCCCGTCACCTACCAGCCGACGAACGGGCAGCCGAACCCCACCGTCACGGTGACGGTGACGAAAACCATGTGGTGCAAGGGCGATCCCACCTGCTGGCCCTCCCAGGGCAAGTGATCGTGACCCCTTTCAGCGTGCGCCCCGGCTGCATAGGGTGACCGGGTGACAGAGCCCGCAGCCTCCGCGTATCTCCGTTTCCCGCACCTGCACGGCGACTTGGTCGTCTTCACGGCCGAGGACGACGTCTGGGCCGCCCCGCTCGACGGCGGGGGCCGGGCCTGGCGGATCAGCGCCGACAACGTGCCGGTGAACCATCCGCGCATCTCCCCGGACGGTACGACCGTCGCCTGGACGTCGACCCGCGACGGGGCGCCCGAGGTGCACGCCGCGCCCCTGGCCGGCGGCCCGTCCAAACGGCTCACCTACTGGGGCAGTCCCAAGACCCAGGTGCGCGGCTGGACCTCCGACGGGCAGGTGCTCGCGCTCAGCACGCAGGGCCGGGAGAGCCTGCGCCGCAGCTGGGCGCGTTCGGTCCCGCTCGACGGCGGTCCGGCGGCGGTCCTTCCGTACGGCCCGGTCGGCGAGGTCGCCCAGGGCGACCCCGGCACCGTGCTGCTGTCCGCGCCGATGGGCCGCGAGGCCGCCTGGTGGAAGCGGTACCGCGGCGGCACGGCGGGCAAGCTGTGGATCGACCGGGCGGGCGACGGCGAGTTCGTCCGCCTGCACGAGGACCTCGACGGCAATCTCGAATATCCCCTCTGGGTGGGGGACCGCATCGCCTTCCTGTCCGACCACGAGGGCGTCGGGGCGCTGTACTCCTCCCTCGCCGACGGCTCGGACCTGCGCCGGCACACACCCGTCGACCGCTTCTACGCCCGGCAGGCGGCCGGCGACGGCGCCCGGGTCGTGTACGCGTCCGCCGGTGAACTCTGGCTCCTCGACGACCTCGACGGCGCCGAACCGCGCCGGCTGGACATCCGGCTCGGCGGCCAGCGCGCCGACCTCCAGCCGCACCCCGTCAGGGCCTCCCGCTGGTTCTCGTCCGCCACACCCGACCACACCGGACGCGGCAGCGCGATCTCCGTGCGCGGCGCCGTGCACTGGGTCACGCACCGCTCGGGCCCGGCCCGCACGCTCGCCGCCGGACAGGGTGTACGCGCCCGGCTGCCCCGCGCCTTCCGCGCCGACGGCGAGGAACACGTCGTGTGGGTCACCGACGCGGAGGGCGACGACGCGCTGGAGTTCGCCCCCGCGACCGGCGTCGCCCCCGGAGCGACCCCGCGGCGGCTCGCCGCCGGACAGCTCGGGCGCGTCCTCGGACTCGCGATGGCTCCCGACGGCAGCCGCGCCGCCGTCGCCTCGCACGACGGACGGGTCCTGCTCGTCGAGCGCGACAGCGGCGAGGTCCGCGAGCTCGACCGCAGCGAGGACGGCGAGGCGACCGGGCTGGTCTTCTCGCCCGACTCGGGGTGGCTCGCCTGGTCGCACCCCGGGCCGCGCCCGCTGCGGCAGCTGAAGCTCGCCAACACCGCCGACCTGTCGGTGACCGAGGCGACCCCGCTCCGCTTCCGGGACTACGCGCCGGCGTTCACCCTCGACGGCAAGCACCTCGCCTTCCTGTCGGCCCGCTCCTTCGATCCCGTCTACGACGAGCACGTCTTCGACCTCGCGTTCGTCGGCGGATCACGGCCCTACCTGATCACCCTGGCCGCGACGACGCCGTCGCCCTTCGGGCCGCAGCGCCACGGCCGTCCCTTCGAAGCGCCGGACAAGGACGAGACCCCCGACAGCGAGGGCGCGCCGACGACCCGTATCGACCTCGACGGGCTCGCCGACCGGATCGTGGCGTTCCCCGTCGAGGCCGCCCGTTACTCGACGCTGCGCGCCGCCAAGGACGGGGTGCTGTGGCTGCGCCACCCGGTGCGCGGTGTGCTCGGTGCCTCCCGTGCCACCCCGGACGCCCCGGACCCGAAGAGCGAACTGGAGCGGTACGACCTCGCCCAGCAGCGCATCGAGCACCTCGCCGCCGACGCCGACCACTTCGCCGTCAGCGGCGACGGCAAGCGGGTGCTGCTGTGGACCGACGGACGACTCAAGGTCGTCCCCAGCGACCGGCGCGCCTCGAACGACGACGAGAGCGACTCGAACATCACCGTCGACCTGTCGAGGGTGCGGCAGACCGTCGACCCCGCCGCCGAGTGGCGGCAGATGTACGACGAGACGGGCCGCCTCATGCGGGACAACTTCTGGCGGCCCGACCTGGCCGGGGTCGACTGGCAGGGCGTCCTCGACCGGTACCGGCCGGTGCTGGAGCGCGTCGCCACCCACGACGACCTCGTGGACCTGCTGTGGGAGGTGCAGGGCGAGCTCGGCACCTCGCACGCCTACGTCCTGCCCAGCGGCGGAGGCGGCGGCGACCGGGCGCAAGGACTGCTCGGCGCGGACATCTCCCGTCACGAGGACGGCAGTTGGCGTATCGACCGGATCCTGCCCTCCGAGACGTCCGACCCCGAGGCCCGGGCGCCGCTCGCCGCGCCCGGCGTCGCGGTGCGGGCCGGCGACGCGATCGTCGCGATCGGTGGGCAGCCGGTGGACCCGGTGGCGGGTCCCGGACCGTTGCTCGTCGGCACGGCCGGCAAGCCGGTGGAGCTGACCGTGTCGCCCGCGGGCGGCGGCGATCCGCGTCACGCGGTCGTGATCCCGCTCGCCGACGAGGAGCCGCTGCGCTACCACGCATGGGTCGCCGACCGGCGCGCCTACGTCCACGAGCGGTCCGGGGGCCGCCTCGGCTATCTGCACGTGCCGGACATGGTGGGCTCCGGCTGGGCCCAGCTCCACCGTGACCTGCGGGTCGAGGTGGCCAGGGACGGGCTGGTCGTGGACGTCCGCGAGAACCGCGGCGGCCACACCTCCCAGCTGATCGTGGAGAAGCTCGCACGGCGGATCGTCGGCTGGGACCTGCCGCGCGGACTGCGCCCGTACAGCTATCCGGAGGACGCGCCCCGCGGTCCGGTCGTCGCCGTCGCCAACGAGTTCTCCGGCTCCGACGGCGACATCGTCAACGCGGCGATCAAGGCCCTCGGCATCGGTCCGGTGGTCGGCACTCGCACCTGGGGCGGTGTGATCGGCATCGACAGCCGCTACCGGCTCGTCGACGGCACGCTCGTCACCCAGCCCAAGTACGCCTTCTGGATGGAGGGTTACGAGTGGGGCGTCGAGAACCACGGCGTCGACCCCGACGTCGAGGTCGTCCAGACGCCGCAGGACCACGCCGCCGGGCGTGACACCCAGCTCGACGAGGCGATCCGGATCGCCCTCGCCGCCCTGGCGGAGAACCCGGCGAGGACCGCCCCGGCGCTGCCGGAGAACTGACGCACCCGGGTCCGGGGCGGCCGTCCGCGAGGACGGTCGCCCCGGACCCCGTTGTCGCGCTGAAGAATTGCTCCGGTGGATACGATGCCGTCGTAGCGATCAACGGCGTGAAGGAGGCACACGCATGGCGGGAGAGCCGCAGGACGACTGCCTGTTCTGCAAGATCGTCGCGGGGCAGATTCCGGCGACCCTGGTCAGGGAGACCGACACCACCGTCGCGTTCCGTGACATCAACCCTCAGGCGCCCACCCACATCCTCGTCATCCCCAAGGTGCACTACCGGGACGCCGCGGCGCTGGCGGTGGCCGAGCCCGCCGTCGTCGCCGACCTGCTGCGCGAGGCCGGCGAGGTCGCGGGCGAGGAGAAGCTGGAGAGCTACCGCGTCGTCTTCAACACCGGCAGCGGCGCCGGACAGACCGTCTTCCACGCGCACGCCCATGTGCTGGGCGGTCGCGGCATGCAGTGGCCTCCGGGGTAACCGGCCTTGTCCGTACGTGAATTGGTGGTTCTCGGCACCGCCAGCCAGGTCCCGACGCGACACCGCAACCACAACGGCTACCTGCTGCGGTGGGACGGCGAGGGGCTGCTCTTCGACCCCGGCGAGGGCACGCAGCGGCAGATGCTGCGTGCCGGGGTCGCCGCGCACGACCTGCACCGGATCTGCGTCACCCACTTCCACGGGGACCACTCGCTCGGACTCGCCGGGGTGATCCAGCGCATCAATCTCGACCGCGTGCCGCACGAGGTGACCGCGCACTATCCGGCGTCCGGGCAGCGGTTCTTCGACCGGCTGCGCCATGCCACGGCCTATCGCGAGACGGTGGCGCTGACCGAGGCCCCGGTCGACGACGACGGGGTTCTCGCGGCCACGCCGTCGTACACCCTGGAGGCGCGCCGGCTCTCGCACCCCGTGGAGTCCTTCGGCTACCGGCTGGTCGAGCCGGACGGGCGGCGGATACTGCCCGAGCGGCTCGCGGAGCACGGGATCAGGGGGCCGGACGTCGGGCGCATCCAGCGGGACGGCCTGCTGCGCGGCGTGACCCTCGAGGACGTCAGCGAGGTGCGGCGCGGGCAGCGCTTCGCGTTCGTCATGGACACCCGGATGTGCGAGGGGGTCGGCGCCCTCGCCGAAGGGTGCGACCTGCTCGTCATCGAGTCGACCTTTCTGGACGAGGACGAGCGGCTCGCCGAGGACCACGGGCATCTGACGGCGGGCCAGGCGGCGCGGGTGGCCAGGGACGCCGGGGTGCGGCATCTCGTGCTGACCCACTTCAGTCAGCGCTACTCCGATCCGGGCGAGTTCGAGCGGCAGGCCCGCGCGGCCGGGTTCGACGGCGATCTGACGGTGGCGTACGACCTGCTGCGGGTCCCGGTGCCGAAGCGCCGGTAGCGGCGGCCCGTGTCCGGGCGGGCGGCCGGCGCCGGACGCGAGGCGGCGGTGTCGACGGCCGGCTCGGTGCACCGGTGCCGGGGCGCCGGGCGGTGCCCTGCCGGGCGGGGCGGCAGCCGGGCGACGCGGCCGACGGCGGCGCGGCGTTGGGTTCCGTTGTGTCGAGCCATCGCCCGTACGATGCTTCGATGCCCCTCCCCAAAGCTGAACTGCACCTCCACATCGAAGGCACGCTCGAACCCGAGCTCGCCTTCGCGCTCGCCGCGCGCAACGGCGTCACGTTGCCCTACGAGGACACCGAGGAGCTGCGCAAGGCGTACCTCTTCGACGATCTCCAGTCGTTCCTGAACCTGTACTACGAGCTCATGGCCGTCCTGCGGACCGAACAGGACTTCGCCGACCTGGCGGACGCCTACCTGGAGCGCGCCGCCGCGCAGGGCGTGCGGCACGCGGAGATCTTCTTCGACCCGCAGGCCCACATCGCCCGCGGTGTGGAGATGGGGACGGTCGTCGACGGACTGTGGCGGGCGCTGGCGCACAGCGAGGAGAAGCACGGCGTCTCCACCCAGCTGATCATGTGCTTCCTGCGCGACGAGTCCGCCGAGTCGGCCATGGAGACCCTGGAGGCCGCGAAGCCCCACCTCGACCGGATCACCGGCGTCGGGCTCGACTCCGCCGAGGTCGGCCACCCGCCGGTCAAGTTCCGTGAGGTGTACGAGGCCGCCGCCGCGCTCGGTCTGCGGCGCGTCGCCCACGCGGGCGAGGAGGGGCCGCCCGAGTACATCACCGAGGCCCTCGACGTCCTCGGCGTCGAGCGCGTCGACCACGGGCTGCGCTGCATGGAGGACCCGCAGCTCGTGGAGCGGCTCGTGCGGGAGCGGGTGCCGCTGACGCTGTGCCCGCTGTCGAACGTCAGGCTGCGGGCCGTACGCGTCCTGGAGGACCACCCGCTGCGCGCCATGCTCGACGCCGGCCTGCTGTGCACGGTGAACTCCGACGACCCCGCCTACTTCGGCGGCTACGTGGCCGACAACTACCACGCGGTCCGCGACGCCCTCGGCCTCGAACTGGAGCAGATGCGGGAGCTGGCGCGCAACTCGTTCCTGGCGTCCTTCCTCGAACACGACGAGGAGCGGCGGGCCCGCTACCTCGCCGAGGTCGACGCGTACGAGTTCGGGCGGTAGCCGTCAGCCGGTTCCGGGCCCCGGTGCGGTGGCTGCCGCGGCCGGCCGGGGTCCGGCCGTGCCGTACGCCGCCCGCTCGGCGGGAGCCGTCTCCAGCGGGATCTCGACGACCGGGGTGACCGGGACGCCGCGCCGCGGCCGGACGGCCACGAGGGTCATCGGTACGGCGATCACGAGCAGTCCGACGGCCAGGACCGTGCCCATGGCCGGGTATCCGGCCCGAGCCGAGAGCAAGCTGCCGGTGAGGGGGCCGCAGGCCGTGCCGAGCGAGGACGCGGAGCCGACCAGGACCGCCCACCGGCCGCGCGGGTCGAGGGAGGCGGCCAGGCCGATCACGTACGACAGGACGACCGGGTAGAGCGTGTTCCAGGCGATCTCGCCCGCCGCGAACGACGTGAGGTCGGTGGCCGCAGCGCTGAGCGCGATGCACCCGGCGATCAGTGCCGTGCCGACGCCGATGGGCAGGGCCAGGCCGAGCCGGGGGCCCAGCGCGCTCGCGCCGATCACCCCCAGCAGACCCGCGCCCAGCGCCGTCGCGAACACCGCGCCGACCGTGACCTCGGTGAGTCCCGCCTGGGTCAGCCCGATGCGGCCGCTGACGCCCCACAGGGAGTTCTGGGCGAGGGACCAGAAGAGCATCGTGCCGGCGAGGAGCAGGCCGGAACGCGGGTGGGGGAGCGGCGTCGTGGTGCGCAGGGCCCGCGCGGCGGGGGTGCGGTCCGGCAGCCGTCCGGTCACGGGCAGCACGAGCAGCGCCGTGCAGGCGATCGCGGCGAGGGGCAGGCCGTGGGCCGGGCCCAGGTGGGGGATCGTCAGATACAGCGCGCCGGCCAGGGCGGAGACCCCGAACAGGCCCATCGTGGTGGTGCGGTGGGGGTCGCGCCGGCCGGCGATGCCGGTGGCGGCGACCGTGGTGGCCGCGCCGGAGCCGAAGCCGCCGACGACCGCGCCGGTGACGACCAGGGGCACGGTGGTCGTCAGGGCGGCGGTGCCGTAGCCGGCGGCGGCGAGGAGCAGACCGGTGCGGGCGAGTCCGCGGGGGCCGAAGCGGTCCACGCGGGACGCGAGGAGGAACCCGGCGGTCGCCGAACTCAGCAGCAGGGCGCTGCCGATGGCGCCGGCCTGGGTGGCCGAGAGCGGGAGGCCCGCGTCCAGTCTGCCGACGGTGGTCGGCAGCAGGTACG
This sequence comes from Streptomyces krungchingensis, assembly GCF_054729265.1. Taxonomy (NCBI): domain Bacteria; kingdom Bacillati; phylum Actinomycetota; class Actinomycetes; order Kitasatosporales; family Streptomycetaceae; genus Streptomyces; species Streptomyces krungchingensis. The sequence continues at coordinate 3,951,859 of NZ_JBPUKY010000001.1, read as the reverse complement.
CGGCGAGGTACCCGGCCGTGAAAAGGGCGACGAGGGGCCAGGGCATGGTGGTGCGGGCGGACACGGGCGTTCCCAGGGCATGCGAAAGAAGCGGCTCGGAAGGGGGGTTGAGCGGCTGTCGACGGACAGGAACGCGCGGGCAATTTGTATCAAGGGGCCGGGCGCGCGAAGAAGGTCGGACGGTGTGATCTACGGCACTTTCCGTTTGGCCCCGCAGAGCCGGGGTAAGCGCGAGCTTTTGCTCTGCCGGAGAGGGCGCCGGAGGTGCCCCTCGCGGGGTGTCGCGGGGGCGGTGCCGCTCCGCCCGGCACGGGACGCCACCCCGCCCGGCACGGGCCGCCGTTCGGCCTTGCGGCGGGGTGCGCTCCGGCCCGCGGGCGGGTCCGTCGCCCGCGGGCCGGGGCCGCCGGGGCATGACCCGTCCCCGTACGACCACGGTGTGTCGTGGCCGACTTGGTGCACACTGGCCTGATCCGCACCATCTCAGGGAGCGCACCGTGATCACGCCCGACGGAGAGCGACCGCTCGGCCAGGCCCATGTCGACCCGCTCGCCGGCCTGCGCACCCCCCAGGATCCGTCCTGGGACGTCTACCTCACGGGCACGGTCTTCCTGGACATCATCTTCACCGGGCTCGACTCGGCCCCCGTGCGCGGCACGGAGTCGTGGGCGAGGGGCATGGGATCGAGCCCGGGCGGCGTCGCGAACATGGCGACGGCGCTGGCCCGGCTGGGACTGCGGACCTCCCTCGCCGCCGCGTTCGGCGACGACCACTACGGGGAGTACTGCTGGGACGCCCTGGAGCAGGGCGAGGGCATCGACCTCTCCCCGTCGCGCACCGTGCCCGGCTGGCACTCCCCGGTCACCGTGTCGATGGCGTACGAGGGCGAGCGCACGATGGTCAGCCACGGGCACGAGCCGCCGCCCGAGGAGCCGGCGCCCGACTGCCCGCCCCGCGCGCGTGCGGCGGTCGCCTCGCTGACGCCCGGCACGCGCGCGCACTGGATCGAGGAGGCGGCGAAGAGCGGCACCCGGATCTTCGCGGACGTCGGCTGGGACGACACCGGCCGCTGGGACCTGGCCGGCCTCGCCGACCTGGAGTACTGCGAGGCGTTCCTGCCGAACGCCGAGGAGGCGATGCGCTACACCGGCGCGGACTGCCCGCGTGCGGCGGCACGCGCGCTGACGGACCACGTGCCGCTGGCCGTGGTCACCCTGGGCTCGGACGGCGCGTACGCCGTGGACGGCCGCACCGGGGAGACCGCCGAGGTCCCGGCGATCGCGGTGGAGGCCCTGGACCCCACGGGCGCGGGCGACGTCTTCGTGGCCGGCTTCGTCACGGGGACACTGGCCGCCTGGCCGCTCGCGGACCGGCTCGCCTTCGCCGGGCTGACCGCGGCCCTGTCCGTGCAGGAGTTCGGCGGGTCCCTGTCGGCGCCGGGCTGGTCCGAGATCGCCGCCTGGTGGCGCAAGGTCCAGTCCGTCGAGGCCCAGGACCCCACGGCGCTGAGCCGGTACGCGTTCCTGGAGGGACTGCTCCCGGAGGTGACGCGCCCGTGGCCACTGCGCCGGGCAGTGCCGACGATCGGTTTCGGGCGCTCGGCGTGACATCCGCGCCGGGATCCGGCGGGGCGCCCCGAACCCTCCCGCCCCCGGCGTGCGCCGTCGTGCGCGGGGCGCGGATGCTCGGCGCGGGGTGACGAAAAGCCCTACGGCTCTGTCAGTGCAGCGACGTACCCTTGGAACCGCAAGGCTGCCCGTGTGGCAAGCGTGCCGACCGAGGAGGATTCGCAGGCCTACAGAGCCGGCCCATGACTCAGACACCCACAGCTCACAGCTCCGCTCAGGAGCAGGCGCGAGCGCACTTCACCGTCCCTGCCAAGCACCCCATGGTGACCGTGCTGGGTTCCGGAGACGCGCTCCTGCGCGTGATCGAGAAGGCCTTCCCGGCGGCCGACATCCACGTCCGGGGCAATGAGATCAGTGCGGTCGGCGACGCCGGTGAAGTCGCCCTCGTCCAGCGCCTGTTCGACGAGATGATGCTGGTGCTCCGCACGGGGCAGCCGATGACGGAGGACGCAGTGGAACGCTCGATCGCCATGCTCAGGGCGAGCGAGAACGGGGAGGGCGACGGCCAGGAGACCCCGGCCGAGGTGCTCACGCAGAACATCCTGTCCTCGCGGGGCCGCACCATCCGCCCCAAGACGCTCAACCAGAAGCGGTACGTCGACGCGATCGACAAGCACACGATCGTCTTCGGCATCGGCCCCGCCGGTACCGGAAAGACGTACCTGGCCATGGCCAAGGCGGTGCAGGCCCTGCAGTCCAAGCAGGTCAACCGCATCATCCTGACCCGTCCGGCGGTGGAGGCGGGCGAGCGCCTCGGCTTCCTGCCCGGCACGCTCTACGAGAAGATCGACCCCTACCTGCGCCCGCTGTACGACGCGCTGCACGACATGCTCGACCCCGACTCGATCCCCCGCCTCATGGCGGCGGGCACCATCGAGGTCGCGCCCCTGGCCTACATGCGCGGCCGCACGCTCAACGACGCCTTCATCATCCTGGACGAGGCCCAGAACACGAGCGCCGAGCAGATGAAGATGTTCCTCACCCGCCTCGGCTTCGACTCGAAGATCGTGGTCACGGGTGACGTGACCCAGGTCGACCTCCCGACCGGGACGAAGTCCGGTCTGCGCCAGGTCCAGGACATCCTGGAAGGCGTCGCGGACGTCCACTTCTCGCGGCTCACGTCCCACGATGTCGTACGGCACAAGCTGGTCGGCCGTATCGTCGACGCGTACGAGAAGTACGACATCGAGAACGGCACCGAGAACGGCTCCCACAAGGGCCGCGGCAAAGCCGGCCACAAGGGGAAGTAGACCAGCACGACCATGTCGATCGACGTCAACAACGAGTCCGGAACCGAGGTCGACGAGCAGGCGATCCTCGACATCGCCCGCTACGCGCTCACACGGATGCGTATCCACCCGCTCTCCGAGCTCTCGGTGATCGTCGTGGACAGCGACGCCATGGAGCAGCTGCACATCCAGTGGATGGACCTGCCCGGCCCCACGGATGTCATGTCCTTCCCCATGGACGAGCTGCGCCCGCCGTCCAAGGACGACGACGAGCCCCCGCAGGGCCTGCTCGGCGACATCGTGCTGTGTCCGGAGGTCGCCGAGCGGCAGGGCCGGGAGGCCCCGACGCAGCACTCCATGGACGAGGAGCTCCAGCTCCTGACCGTCCACGGAGTGCTGCACCTGCTGGGGTACGACCACGAGGAGGCGGACGAGAAGGCCGAGATGTTCGGCCTCCAGGCGGCCATCGTGGACGGGTGGCGTGCGGAGAAGGGCCTGACCGGCCCGTCCCCGGCCCCGACCGTGTCATGAGTCCCCAGCTCGTCATCGGCGCCATCGCGCTGGTCGTCGTCGCCTGGCTCGCCGCCTGCGCGGAGGCGGGCCTCGCGCGCATCTCCAGCTTCCGGGCCGAGGAGGCCGTCCGGTCGGGCCGGCGCGGCAGCGCCAAGCTCGCCCAGGTCGCCGCCGACCCCACCCGCTATCTGAACGTGGCGCTGCTGGTCCGTGTCGCCTGCGAGATGGCCGCCGCCGCGCTCGTCACGTACGCGTGCCTGAAGGAGTTCGACGAGACCTGGCAGGCCCTCGCGGTCGCCATCGGCGTCATGGTCCTCGTGTCGTACGTCGCGGTGGGCGTGTCCCCGCGCACCATCGGCCGCCAGCACCCGCTGAACACCGCGACGGCCGCCTCGTACGTCCTGCTCCCGCTGGCACGGGTCATGGGGCCGATCCCGCCGCTGCTCATCCTCATCGGCAACGCGCTCACGCCGGGCAAGGGCTTCCGGCGCGGCCCGTTCGCCTCCGAGGCGGAGCTGCGCGCGATGGTCGACCTCGCGGAGAAGGAGTCGCTCATCGAGGACGAGGAGCGCCGCATGGTGCACTCCGTCTTCGAACTGGGCGACACACTGGTGCGCGAGGTGATGGTCCCGCGGACCGACCTGGTGGCCATCGAGCGCTACAAGACGATCCGTCAGGCCCTCACGCTCGCCCTGCGCTCCGGTTTCTCGCGCATCCCGGTCACGGGGGAGAACGAGGACGACATCGTCGGCATCGTGTATCTGAAGGACCTGGCCCGCAAGACGCACATCAGCCGGGACGCGGAGTCGGAGCTGGTGTCCACGGCGATGCGGCCCGCCACCTTCGTGCCCGACACGAAGAACGCGGGCGACCTGCTGCGCGAGATGCAGCAGGAGCGCAACCACGTCGCCGTCGTGATCGACGAGTACGGCGGCACGGCCGGCATCGTGACCATCGAGGACATCCTCGAGGAGATCGTCGGCGAGATCACCGACGAGTACGACCGCGAGCTGCCGCCCGTGCAGGAGCTCGGCGACGACCGCTACCGGGTGACCGCCCGCCTCGACATCGGCGACCTCGGCGAGCTGTACGGCTACGAGGCGTACGACGACGAGGACGTGGAGACCGTCGGCGGACTGCTCGCCAAGGCGCTCGGGCGGGTCCCGATCGCCGGGGCCTCGTCGGTGGTCGAACTGCCCGACGGGCGGGAGCTGAGGCTGACCGCCGAGGCCGCGGCCGGGCGCCGCAACAAAATCGTCACCGTGCTCGTCGAGCCGGTCGGCCCGGTGGAGCCCCCCGAGGAGGAGAAGCCGGAGTGACCCCGCAGGAGCTGCGCACGTTCTGTCTGTCCTTCAACGCGGCCGTCGAGGACTTCCCCTTCAACCCGCAGACGTCGGTGTTCAAGGTGCTGGGGAAGCTCTTCGCACTGACCCACCTGGACGCGGCTCCGCTGACGGTCAATCTGAAGTGCGATCCGGAGGACGCGGTACGGCTGCGCGGCGAGTACCCCGGGCTCGTCGTCCCCGGCTATCACATGAACAAGCGGCACTGGAACACGGTGACCGCGGACGGGTCCCTCCCGGACAAGCTGGTGCGGGAGCTGATCGAGGACTCGTACGACCTGGTGGTCGCGGGACTGCCGCGCGCCGAGCGGCTCCGGCTCGACCGGGCGTGAACCCGTCCCTCGGCCGACCGGGTTCCGACGGCTCGCCAGGACGGGAAAATCGCGGCAGAATGATGAGTTCGGCGGGCTCTCGACAGGCCCACTCCGTGTAGGCCGAGCAAGCACACTCGGAGTGGAACCTGCTCCTGCTGGCGTCCGCTTCCATGGCCCCGGTCTTCTTGGCCGGGGCCGTTTTCTCTCACACGTGGTGGAGCACCTCTTCGATGATCTTGTAGATCAGGAAGATGAGACTCATCCAGGGGACGATGTGGGACACCCTGTCGGTCCACGTGTTGCGGCGCCCCTCCGGCTCTGTGGCCATGGGGCTTTTCCTCCTTCCCGGCGGCTCCACATACCTTGTGGATACCGCGGTGATCCACAGGTGGTGAGTCGGAGGAAGTCGGGCGGTTCCCAAGGAGGTTGGCGTCAACCTCGCTACCGCTTGGTCGAACCTCCTTTCGTGGAACCGGAGTTGAGGCGGTTGCCGTCCGTGCGACAACGTTCCCTCTGACAATGTAGCCTCCGCGCAGACGGGTGAACAGTCCTAGATGCTGACTCCAGGTCGGTGTGTCCGATACGTTGGCTCCGATGTGCGACATAGCATCCCGAGAGTTGGCGCTCCAGCGCGACCCCCGCCACCAGTGGTGATCTGTGTCGCGTCCTGAGCGTGCGTTCTCTCGGAGAGGTACCGATGTGTAACCATCGAAATCGCCATGTCGCACCTTGCTCGGTCCTCATGGGGGTGGGGGACCATGAGTGAGGCGAAGCCGCCGAGCCCGGCGATCCAGCGGATCCGGCTCCGCACCGAACTGCGCAAGGCCCGCACCAAGACCGGGCTGACGCAGCGTCAGGTGGCCGAGAAGATGGAGTGGAGTCCCTCCAAACTGATCCGCATCGAGGCGGGCGAGGTCGGCATCACGGTCAACGACCTGCGCCCGCTGCTCGCGGTGTACGAGATCAGCAGCCAGCGCAAGGTCGACGAACTGCTGGACCTGGCACGGGGCAGCCGGAAGATGCCGTTCACGGAGTTCCGGGACATCTACTCCAAGGAGTTTCTCCAGTTCCTGGCGATGGAGACGTCGGCGTCGATCATCCGGCACTTCAACTCCCTCCAGATTCCAGGGCTGTTGCAGACCGAGGAGTACGGGCGCGCCATCATGCGCGCGTACAGCAGCGGGCTGGCCCAGGACACCCTGGACCGCTACATCGAGGCGCGGCTGGCACGGCAGGAACTGCTCCAGGGCGACGAGGGCCCGGAGTTCTTCTTCATCCTCGACGAGTCGGTGATCCGCAGGCAGGTCGGCGGACGCGGGGTGATGCGCGCCCAGCTGGAGCGCCTGGCCGAGCTGGCCGCCCGCCCTCGCGTGCACATCATGGTCCTGCCGTTCAGCGCCGGCGCCCACGCCGGTATGCAAGGACCCTTCACGCTCTTCGAGTTCGAGGCGGACGAGATGCCGGACTCGTTCTATCTGGAGAACCCGCGCGGCGACTCGTACGCCAGCAGCGACTCCGAGGAGACGGGCCGCTATGTGGAGCGGTTCTGGGAGCTGGAGGACCTGAGCATCAAGGACGACGTCGAGGTCCTGCTGCGCCGGATGGCCGAGCGGACCGGCGAGGGAAGCGACGACCTGGCCTCGCTGCTCCGCGACGGGACGGCCTCCACGGACGCCTGACTGCCCCTGTCCGCGGGGAGCTTGGCGGGAAACGCCTCGTTCATATTCGTATGAGGCGCCGTTATTCTGGAAGAGGTGCTGCGTGTCCACACCCAGGTTGGAGGGGACGGCGTGGGTGGCTCATGGTCGTGGCGCAAGAGCAGTGCGAGCGGAGGCGGCGACAACGACTGCGTGGAGGTCGCCTGGACCGGTGAAGCGGTCCTCGTCCGCGACTCCCGGACCCCGCGGGGCTCGGTTCTCGTCTTCGACCCTGCTGCCTGGCGGACCTTTCTGAGCTCCGTGGCCCCCGGCCCGGCTCCCGGCACGCCGACGGCCCGCCCCTGACATCAGGAGGCGGGCCGTCCGGCGGAGCGGGCCCGGCATCAGGCGCGGCGGCCGAGCCCCAGGCTCACCAGTACCGCTGCCGCCAGCACGATCACCGCGTCCAGGGCGAGGACCGTGTGGACCCCGGTCAGCAGGTCGCCCGACGTGGTGGCCAGGACGCCGAGGAGCGGGATGCCGACCGTGAGTCCCACCTGCTGGGTGGACGTCACCAGACCGGTGGCCAGACCCTGTTCCTCGTCCGGGACACCCGACGTGACGGTCAGGCCGTACGCGATGATCGCGCCCAGATGGCACATGCTGGCCAGGGAGACCGCGGCCGTGGCGATCCAGACCGACCAGGTGTGGGCGTTCAGCAGCACCAGCGTCGCCACGAACAGACCCTGCCCGGCCAGTGAACCCACCAGCGTGCGACGCGCGCCGACGCGGCCGATGACCTTCGGGGCGTACGCCCCCGCCACCGCCGACAGCACACCCTGCACACCGAAGACCAGACCCGTCTCGAAGGCGGACAGGCCGAGGGTCTCCTGCAGGTACAGGGTCAGGACGAAGACCACCGTCGACATCATCGAGAAGGTGACCAGACCGGCCAGGTTGCCCCACGCCACGGTGCGGCGGCGCAGCATCGGCAGGGAGACGAGCGGCGCCGCGCTGCGCGACTCGACGTACCCGAAGGCACTGAGCAGCAGCACGCCCGCGACGAGTGACACGAGCACGTCGGCGCCGCCGAAGCCGCGCTCCGCGGCCGTGGAGAGGGCGTAGATCAGGGCCAGCAGGCCTCCGGTGACGGTGACCGCGCCGGGGACGTCCAGGCGCGGGCGGTCCGGGGTGCGGGACTCGGGCAGCAGACCCGGCGCCAGCGGCAGCACGATCAGCGCGAACACCGACAGCAGACCCATCGTGGAGCGCCAGCCCAGCGCGTCGGTCAGGACGCCGCCGGCCACCATGCCGACCGTGAAGCCGAGGGACAGCAGCGTGCCGGAGATGCCCAGGGCGCGGTCGCGGGCCGGCCCCTCGGGGAACGTCGTCGTCAGCAGCGACATGCCCGTCGGCACGATGGCCGCCGCGCCCAGACCCTGCAGCGCACGGGCCGTCAGGAAGGACGCCGGGTCCCAGGCGCAGGTCGCGAGCACCGAGGCCGCACCGAAGAGCGCGAGGCCGGTCAGGAAGAACCTGCGGCGCCCGTACAGGTCGCCGATGCGGCCGAACAGCAGCAGGAAGCCGCCGGACGGCAGCGCGAAGGCGGTGACCGCCCACTGCAGGGCGGACCGGCTCATGCCCAGGTCCGAGCCCAGCACGGGCAGCGCCACGTTCAGGACGGAGAAGTCGAGCGCGACCATGAACTGCGCCGCGCACAGCACGAAGAGGACGAGCTTGTCGCGGACCGAGAGCCGCGTGCCGGGCGGGGTGTCGGCCGCCGGTGCCGGCGGGGTGCGTACGGGAGTGGACTCGAGGTCGGTGGTGTCGATCGCCATGGCCAAGAGCTTCGTGCGGTCGGAATAAGCGTGGGGAGCGGGAACTTATGCTGGTGGTCGCACCACCAGTCACCAAGAGGGGGATTCGAACGTGACGGAGGACGCGCTCAGGAGTCGCCGACGGCGGGAGCTGCGCGACTTCCTGATGAGCCGTCGGGCCAAGGTGTCCCCGGCACAGGCAGGTCTCCCGGACGGCGGCGCGCGACGGCGCACCCCGGGGCTGCGCCGTGAGGAGGTCGCCGTGCTCGCGGGCGTCGGCGCCTCCTGGTACCAGTGGCTGGAACAGGGACGGGACATCTCGGTGTCCCCGCAGGTCCTCGACTCGGTCGCCCGCGTACTGCTGCTCAGCGGCGCCGAGCGGCGCCATCTGTACGTGCTGGCCGGGCTCAACCCGCCCGCGCCCGAGACGGCTCCCGAGAACCGGGACATGTGCGACGGGCTGCGGCGGCTGATCGACACGTGGATGCCGTACCCCGCGCACATCATGGACGCGTACTACAACTGCGTGATGTACAACGGCGCCGCCGCGATGGTCCTCGGCATGCGCCCCGAGAACACGCAGAACTGCATCGTCGACTTCTTCACCGACCCCCTCTACCGCGGGCAGTCCCGGTCCTGGGAGACCAACGCGCGCACCGTCGTCGCGCAGTTCCGCGCCTCGTGCGCGGCCGCGCCCGACGACGAGGGCTTCCAGGAGTTGCTGGCGCGGCTCAAGGAGGCCAGCACCGAGTTCGCCGGGCTGTGGGAGGAGCGGGACATCGAGGACGCGGGTCAGATCCGCAAGGAGCTCGACCATCCGCTGGTGGGGCTGCTGTCCGTCGAGTCGACGGCCATGAAGGTGCCGGCGCGGCCCGACCTGACGATCGTGCTGCACACGCCGCTGCCGGAGGCGAACACCGCGGCCAAGCTGGAGTGGCTGGCCTCGCCGGAGGGGCGGCGCGGCTCGATGTACCCGGTGGCGGGCTGACCCCCTCGACCCCCTTGGGCGGGGTGCCGCGCCGGCACTTCGTATGCTCAGGGCATGACCGACAGCAGCGCGCTTGACCCCGAGGACCGCAAGATCGTGACCCTGGCCCGTTCCGCGCGGGCGCGCAACGGAGTGCCCGAGGGGGCGGCCGTGCGTGACGAGACGGGCCGTACGTATGTCGCCGGGACCGTGGAGCTGCCGTCTCTGCGGCTGAGTGCTCTGCGGACCGCGGTGGCCATGGCCGTGGCGTCCGGGGCGAAGTCCCTGGAGGCGGCGGCGGTCGTCTCCGACGCGGAGGGGGTGTCCGAGGAGGACCGTGCGGCGGTTCTGGACCTCGGGGGGCCCGGGACGCCCGTGTTCGTCGCGGGGGCCGACGGGGTCGTACGGGGTGTCGTCGCCGCGGGCTGACTCTGTCCGGTGGGCGGAGGGTTTCGCCCCCTCCGCCCCTGCCCGTCCCTTGTTCCCGGGGGCTCCGCCCCCGGACCCCCGGATCGGCCTGGACGGCCTCGTCCTCAAGCGCCGGACGGGCTGAAGCGTGGGTCAGAAGCCCAGTTTGCGGAGCTGGCGGGGGTCGCGCTGCCAGTCCTTGGCCACCTTCACGTGGAGGTCGAGGAAGACCGGGGTGCCCAGCAGCGCCTCGATCTGCTTGCGGGACTTGATCCCGACCTCCTTCAGGCGCTTGCCCTTGGGGCCGATGATGATGCCCTTCTGGCTGGGGCGCTCGATGTAGACGAAGGCGTGGATGTCGAGGAGCGGCCTGTCGGCGGGCCGGTCCTCGCGGGGGAGCATCTCCTCGACGACGACGGCGATGGAGTGCGGCAGCTCGTCGCGGACGCCCTCCAGCGCGGCCTCGCGGATCAGCTCGGCGACCATGACCTGCTCGGGCTCGTCCGTGAGCTCGCCGTCGGGGTAGAGGGCCGGGCCCTCGGGCAGCAGCGGGACGAGCAGGTCGGCGAGCAGGTCGACCTGCTTGTCGCGGACCGCCGACACCGGCACGATCTCCGCCCACTCGAAGCCGAGCTCCTTGCCGAGCTGGTCGATCGCGATGAGCTGCTCGGCGAGCGCCTTGCTGTCCACGAGGTCGGTCTTGGTGACGATGGCGATCTTCGGCGTCTTCTTGATCGACGCCAGTTCCTTGGCGATGAAGCGGTCGCCGGGGCCGAGCTTCTCGTTCGCCGGGAGGCAGAAGCCGATCACGTCGACCTCGGCCCAGGTCGTGCGGACCACGTCGTTGAGCCGCTCGCCGAGCAGGGTGCGCGGCTTGTGCAGCCCGGGGGTGTCCACCAGGATCAGCTGGGCGTCGGGACGGTGCACGATGCCGCGCACCGTGTGCCGCGTGGTCTGCGGCTGGTCGGCGGTGATCGCCACCTTCTTGCCGACGAGAGCATTCGTGAGGGTGGACTTGCCCGCGTTGGGGCGGCCCACGAAGCAGGCGAAGCCGGCGCGATGGGTGGCCTCGGACGGCTCGGATGACGGGGTACGAACGCTCATGGCGCCCATTGTCCCTGATCCTCGGGCGCCCGCCGCACGCCGTGCGCCCGAGTGGTGCGCGGTGAGGTTCCGGAAACCCTGGCGCAACACGAAACACGACGGAAACCTGGGCGTGCACGGACGGAAACGAGCGCCGACGACTCTCTGACGCAGCCCCCACCCCGTTGGAGACACCGTGACGCCGGCCACCGCCCTGCCCCTGGTCCTCGCCTCCGCTCCCGGTGGGAAACCACCCGTCGACACCGGTGACACGGCATGGCTGCTCGCCGCCACCGCGCTGGTCCTGCTGATGACGCCCGGCCTCGCCCTGTTCTACGGCGGCATGGTCCGCACGAAGAGCGTCCTCAACATGCTGATGATGAGCTTCGTGTCGATCGCCCTGGTCACGGTGGTGTGGCTGGCGGCCGGGTACTCCCTGGCCTTCGGGGACGACGCCTTCGGCGGGCTGGTCGGAGGGCTGCGGCACGCGGGCATGGCCGGGATCGGCCCGGACGGTGTGCACGGCACCGTGCCGACCCTGCTGTTCGCCACCTTCCAGCTCACCTTCGCGATCATCACGGCCGCGCTGATCAGCGGCGCGGTCGCGGACCGGGCGAAGTTCTCCGCGTGGCTGGTGTTCGTGCCGGTCTGGGCGCTGCTCGTATACGTTCCCGTCGCGCACTGGGTGTGGGGTCCGGGCGGCTGGATCGTCGACGCGCTGGGTGCGCTGGACTTCGCGGGCGGACTGCCCGTCGAGATCACCTCGGGCGCCTCCGGTCTCGCCCTGTGCCTGGTCCTCGGCCCGCGCCTCGGTTTCAAGAAGGACGCGATGCGCCCGCACAACCTGCCGATGGTGATGCTGGGCGCCGGGCTGCTGTGGTTCGGCTGGTTCGGCTTCAACGCGGGATCCGCGATGGGCGCGAACGGGCTGGCCGCCGCGGCCTTCCTCAACACCCTCGCCGCCGGCTGCACCGGTCTGCTCGGCTGGCTCTTCGTGGAGCAGCGCCGCGACGGCCACCCGACCACCCTGGGCGCCGCGTCCGGTGCGGTCGCGGGCCTGGTCGCGATCACCCCGTCGTGCGGCACCGTGTCGTTGCTCGGGGCGCTGGTCGTCGGACTCGCCGCCGGTGTCGTCTGCTCGTACGCCGTGGGCTGGAAGTTCAAGCTGAACTACGACGACTCGCTGGACGTCGTCGGTGTGCACCTGGTCGGCGGCATCGTCGGCACCCTGCTCATCGGCGTCTTCGCCGTCAAGGAGATGACGGGCGGGGCGGAGGGCCTGCTGTACGGCGGCGGGCTCGGCCAGCTCGGCAGGCAGCTGGTCGCCGTGGTGGCCGTCGGGACGTACGCCTTCGCGGTCACCTACGGCATCGGCAAGGTCATCGACCGGCTGATGGGCCTGCGGGCGGACGAGGAGCACGAGCGGACCGGCCTGGACCTTACGGTGCACGCCGAGACGGCCTACGATCACGGGGTCCTGGGGCACGGAGCCCCGGTCTCCGCATCCCTCCCCACCGCCCAGAAGGCCAAGACCCAGGCATGAAGCTCATCACCGCGATCGTCAAGCCGTACCGACTCGACGAGGTCAAGACCGCCCTCCAGGAAATCGGCGTGCACGGGCTGACCGTGACCGAGGCCAGCGGATACGGGCGGCAGCGCGGCCACACCGAGGTGTACCGCGGGGCCGAGTACCGGATCGACCTCGTCCCCAAGGTCCGGATCGAGGTCGTCGTCGAGGACGCCGACGCGGAGGCCGTCATCGACGAGATCGTGAAGGCCGCGCAGACGGGGAAGATCGGCGACGGAAAGGTGTGGTCCGTACCGGTGGAGACGGTCGTACGGGTACGGACGGGCGAGCGCGGTCCCGACGCGCTCTGATCACCAGCACGGCCGCGGCGATCCCGGCCGCCACCATCGCTGCGACGAGCCACGGCAGGGCGAAGAAGGACGCGCTCGCCGAGTCGCGGGTCCCGGCCGCGTCGGCCGTCAGTGTCACGTCGCCCCAGTCGAGCTGCGGGGCGCCGGACCACGGCTCGCTCAGCCGGACCCGCTGACCGGGGAGCAGCTCGGAGGGGACCTTGTCGAGGCCGCGGGCGAGCAGGGTGCGGCCGAAGAGTCCTTCCGCCCTGAGGCGCACCTTCGGGTTCAGGGTCACGTTGCCGGTGTTGTGGAGGGTGTAGGAGACGGTCGCCGTGGCGGCCCCGAGGCCCGGGACCAGGGGCTGGTGGTGGCTGACGCGGACCTTCTCGACGGCGAGGGCGGGCACGGTGGGGCCGCCGACGCGCAGATAGACGCGCGCGGCCACCGCCCGCTGCACCCCGACGGCGAGTGAGCCGTCGCCCGCCTCGACGCGTTCGTCCAGCGCGACCAGCGCGCCGGGATGGTCGCCGGGTTCGGCCCGTTCGGGCACCCGGAGCGTGAACGGCACGGTCACCGAGCCGTGCGCGGGCACCCTCACCCGGGAGCGTGCCGGTTCGGCCCACGCGCCCACCCCGCGCTGCTTCTCGCGCACGGTGCGCACGGCGAATCCGCCGTCGCGGGCGGTGTTGTAGGCGTCGGCCGCGTACAGCCGGAAGGTCAGCGGCCGGCCGGTCCTGTTGGCGACGGTGACCTTGTCCCGGAGGGTCTGTCCGGGGTCGGCGGAGAGGTAGAAGTACGGGCGCGCCGCCAGACGCGTGGAGACGGGGTAGACGGACCAGCTGCCGTTGTCGGCGGCGTACGACGGCACCGTCACGCAGCCGAGCAGGGCGGTCAGGAGGAGGACGTACAGCTTGCGCATGGGTGCGGACCCCCACGGACGAGGCGGACGGGCGGGTGCGCGCCCGGCCACCGAAGGTGCGGACGGACTGGTCAGCTGAGCGTCAGCGTGAGCACGCCGGAGTACGAACCGGGCGGGGTGAACGCGGGCACGTCGAGCGACAGCCCGGCGTCGACCGTGAACTCACCGCCGGTGAGCGTGCCGTCGGGGGTGGAGGCCAGCGTCGCGCCCGAGGAGCCCACCGTGCCGGACGAGCCTGCCCGGCAGGTGCTCGGACTGCCCGCCTTGGTCACGCAGGCCGGGGTCCAGCTCAGCGCACCGGCGTCGATCTTCGCGCCGGGGCCGGTGAAGTCGGTGACCTTGCCGGTCAGGGACCAGCCCGCGGGGCCGCCGCGGAAGTCCTTGACGGTCACCGTCCGCAGGGCGCCGTTCGAGGCCCCGCCCTTGCCGAAGTCGACCGCCGACAGTTCGACGGCGTCCCCGGCCTGCGTCATGGACAGCGTCCCCGCCTTCACCGTGGTGGTGAGTCGCTGGGCGTTGTCGGGGACGGGGGTGTCGTCGACGACGACGTACGTGGCGGGACCCGCGCCCTTGTCGGCGCTCCAGCTCGCGCCCTCGTACGCCACCACGCCGGTCGTCGTCCGGTCGTTGACGACGAGCGTGCCGTTGAAGGCGCCCTGACCGTCCGCGGTCACGGTCGCGGTGTCGGCGGTCTGGGTGTCGCCGGAGCGTCCGGCGAGGGTGACGGTGGCGCCCGGGGTGAAGTCGCTGCCGGTGACAGTCACGCCGTCACCGGGGTTCCCGGAGGCCGAACCGAGCTGGATGGCACGGTTGTTGGTCTGTCCGCCACCGTTCGTCGCGGTGACGGTCTCGGACACCGGGGCGGGCGGGTTCGTCACCGTGCACGGGGTGTCCAGCTCCATGATGTAGCTGGTGTGGATGTTGTAGTCGCCCGGCGAGAGCGTGATGGCGCCCGGCGCGGTGACCGTGAACGTGCCGGTCATGCTGAACGACGGGAAGGCGCCCTTGCCCGGCACCGGGTCGTTCTTCTTGGGCCCGGCGACCGTGACGGCGCCGGTCTGCGCCCCGCCGAGCGTGACCTTGCCGGTGGGCGTCATGATGTCGGCCGGCAGGGCCAGGTCGACGGGGTTGCTCGCGGCGGGCTTGACCACCGTGTACGTCACGGTGACGGTGTCGCCGACCTTGGGGGCGGCGTTGTCGACCGTGATCTTCGCGGTGGTGGTGCCGTCGATCGGCGGGATGCCCGCGATCGCCGGTGGGATGCAGTGCGTGGGGAAGTCCACGTCCGTGGGCGCGGCTCCGGCCGGGGCGGCCAGTGCGCCTCCCGCGGTGACCGCGAGGGCGGTCGCCCCGAGCAGCGCCGCCCAGCGGCGTCTTCGGGTTGTCGGACCCGTGGTTCTCATGGTGGTTGCCCCCTCCTGAGGGATGCGGGCGCAGCGGCTCGTCTGCGCCGACAGGGGGCCATTGATGTGCGGGTTGTGTGAGAAGTCAATGGAGTCCCGATACGCGAACTGATGACCCATCAGGTTCTGTCAATGTCATCAACCCGCCTTCCAGGAAGGTCTGTTGAGAGGTCTCGGTGGCTGCGGAACCGGCGCCGCTGCGCGCGGGCGGCGCCGGCCCTCACGCATGGGCGCCTACTCGAACACGAACGGGCCGGGGGACTGCGCCGCGTCCGCGGTGCAGGTGATGGTGATGCCGAAGACCACCATCTGCAGGGAGCCGCCGAAGGCCTCCAGGCTGTCGCCGGAGGCGACGGTGCCGTCCAGCGGGCCCACCGCGACCCCGCCGCCCGCGGCGATGGCGGGGTTCTTCGTGCCGCTGAAGACGGTGGTGCCGCCGCTCGCCTTCACCATCGTCAGTGTCGAGCTGATCGAGTCCTGCGCGACGCTGATCGGAGCCGTGATGTCGCTGGAACTCAGGGTGACGGTCGCGGCGGTGCCGCTCTGGGTGGCCGTGAGGGTGGCCGAACCGCTGCCGCCGATGCTGCAGGTGGCGTTGATGGTGGCCGTCTGGGGGGTGACGGCCGCGGCGGCCGGCGCGAAGGCCAGTGCGGTCGCGGCGAGGGTGCCCCCGGCCAACGCCGTGGTGATTCCGAGTCGCTTGCCTCTCATCGTGTTCCCTTCCCTTGTACGGGAATTGCCATGTGGGGATGGTCGGACGGAACCGGCCCCGTCCGGGCACACGGTCTCCTCACCGCCGTGCAGGTGAGGGTGCGGGGAGGTGGTGTGCGCGGACGGACCCCGCGAGCGGGGTGCGGGACGCCGCGCGGGGCATCTGACGGTCCGTCGGAACGTGCGGTTCCATTGATGCGCGGGGGACTCACGATTGCAAGGGACGCCGGCCCTTTCCTTCAAGGGTCGTCAAAAGTGGCCGAAGTCGGCCCCCGGGCACCGCTCAGCGCGAGAGCGGAGGGTGAGGACGGCGAGCGGGCGTCATGTCCTGAAGACCCACCACCCGCAGCAGCTGGAGCCGCTCGTGGGACTCGGTGCCGGGGCGGGCCGTGTGGACGATCAGGATCTGATGGTCCTCCGAGCTGAGCAGGATCTCGCAGTCCAGATCGAGCAGCCCCACCGTGGGGTGCGCGAACCGCTTCGTGGAGACGCGCCGCACCGCGACCTCGTGCTCCTCCCACAGCCGGGCGAACTCCGGGCTGGCGGCGCGCAGTTCGGCCACGAGACCGGCGGGGGCGGGGTCGCCGGGCCGGGCCGCGGTGACCGCGCGCAGATGGGACACATGGCTGCGGGCGAGCTCGGCGTGGTCCTCCGGCGGGAAGAGGGCGCGGGCCCGCGGATCGGTGAAGAAGCGCCGTACGAGATTGCGCTCCGGGCCCGCCTCGCCGACGAGGGCCACCGCCATCGTGTTCTGCGCGAGGACGTCGCCGTAGTCGGTCATGACCTGCGCGGGCGCGTCGTGCAGCCGGTCGAGGACGAGCAGCAGACCGGGCCGGACATGCCCCGAGGCGCTCTCGGCGCGCGGCGGCTCCTCGCCCACCAGGTGGAAGAGATGGTCCCGCTCGTCACCGGTGAGCCGCAGCGCCCGCGCCAGCGCGCCCAGCATCTGCCGTGACGGGCGGGGGCCGCGGGACTGTTCGAGCCGGGTGTAGTAGTCCACGGACATGCCGGCGAGGGCAGCCACCTCCTCGCGGCGCAGGCCCGGTGTGCGGCGCCGGGCGCCGGCGGCGAGCCCCACGTCGGAGGGTTCGAGGCGGGCGCGGCTGCGGCGCAGGAAGTCGGCTAGTTCGGCTCGGTTCACCCCTCCAGCGTGTCCGAAGCCGCCCGGCTTATCCAGGCACTGCCGGTCCCCGGATAGGGAGGTCTCTGCCGCCTTCCCCGCTCCGGCGCGAGGCTCGTCACCGGAGCGACGACGAGGAGCACATGATGCTGACATTGGTGACAGGGACGACCGGCCAGGTGGGCAGGCGACTGGTGCCGAGGCTGCTGGCGCAGACCCGGCCGGGAGAGCGGGTACGGGTCCTGGTGCGTGACGCGGGGCGCGGCGAGCCCTTCGCGGAGCTGGGCGCCGAGGTCGTGGTCGGCGATCTGCGGGACGCGGAGGCGCTCGGCAGGGCCGTGGCGGGGGTGGACGCGGTCGTCAACGTGGCGGCGGCGTTCCGCGGTGTGCCGGACGAGGAGGCGCGGGCGGTGAACCGGGACGCGGCCGTGGAACTCGGCCGCGCCGCTCGGGCCCGCGGTGTACGGCGTTTCGTGCAGGTCAGCACGAATCTGGTGTACGGGGCGGGGCGGGGGCGTCCGCACACCGAGGACGACCCGGTGCGGCCCGGCGGCGCGATGTGGGGTGCCTACCCCGAGTCCAAGGCGGAGGCCGAACGGCTGCTTCTGGCATTGGAGGGGCTGCCCGTACGGATCGGCCGGCTCGCCTTCGTGTACGGCGAGGGCGACCCGCACCTCGCCCGGTCCCTGGACTGGGCCGGGCACTGGGCGGCGGCCCAGCGGCTGCAGATGGTCCACCACGCCGACGTGGCCCAGGGACTGCTGCGCCTGCTCCACACGCCGGGCATCGACGGCCGGGCCTACAACATCGCCGACGACGTCCCCGTCACGGCGGTCGAACTGCACCAGCTCAACCAGGCCGACGTCCCGGCCGCCCTGCACGAGCGCACCGACCCCGACCCGTGGCTCGGGGTCGTCTCCACCGACCGCATCCGCCGCGAGCTCGGCTACCGCCCGCTGTTCCCCTCGGCCTGGGCGGCCCGGGACGCCGGAGCCCTGTGACCCCTACTCCACCCCTTGGATCCTGCGCACCAGCACCGCCCCGGCGAGCCCGATCGCCGCCGACACCAGGTACAGCACCCGGTACCCGCCGAGATGGGTCACGATCGGCGCGGCCAGCGCGGGCGCCGCGACCTGGGGGAGGGCGTTGGCGATGTTGATGACGCCGAGGTCCTTGCCGCGGTCGAGCGCCTCGGGCAGCACGTCGGTCATCAGGGCGAAGTCGACGGACGTGAAGACGCCGAAGCCGATGCCGAGCACCGCCGACGCGACGATCGCCCCCGGCCAGGTCTGCCAGCCGGCCAGGGCGGCCGTGGCCACCGCCATCAGGACGCCCGACCAGATGACGAACGGCTTGCGGCGTCCCACCCGGTCCGACCAGACCCCGCCCACGACGACCGTGGCGAGCAGGGTGACGGCGTTGACCGCCGTGAGGACGAGGACGCCCTGCTCCGGGTCGTGGTGGTGCAGCCGGTCGCGCAGGTAGTACAGCAGGTAGAGCAGCACGAGCGCATTGCTCAGGTTGATGAGGAAACGGGTCAGCCAGGCCCACGCCAGATCGGGGTGGCGGCGCGGGCTCAGCCGGAGGGAGGCGAGGAAGGGCCGCCAGGCCCAGGGCGCGCGGGCCGACGCGGGCAGCCGCAGATCCGGGTGCCGCAGGACGTACGGCAGGACGCCCGCCAGCGTGAACACCGCGCACGCCGCGTACCCCGCGCCCGTGCCGCCCGCGGCCGCCGCGAGCCCTGTCCCGCCGACCACGCCCAGGATCTGCGCGGCGCCCAGCCAGCCGCCCACCGCACCCCGCTGGAGCCGTGGCACCCGGTCCGGGACCGCCGCCGTGATCGCGGCGAAGGCGGCGTTCAGCGTCAGCTGGACCAGGCACCAGCCGGCCGCCATCGTCCACACCCCGCCGGCGCCCGCCAGGAGCAGCAGCGACAGCGCGCCGCCCGCCGCCCCGGCCACGATCCACGGCGTACGGCGGCCCCAGCGGGCGGTCGTACGGTCGGAGAGCGCGCCGAAGAACGGGTTGGCGGCCAGTGAGACCACCGCTCCCGCCCCCGTGACCCAGGCGAGCACCGTCTCCTTGGACATGCCGGTGCCGGGCGCGAAGTCCTCCGCCTGGGAGGCGAGGAGGATCTGCAGCGGCCCGAACCAGCCCACCCAGATCGCGCCGTTGGCGAGCGAGAGCGCCGTGGTCCAGCCGCGCCCCACCCGCTCGACGGGCTCGGCGAGCGCGCCGTCCCCCGCGGGCACGACGGGATCGGCGGCCGTCATCTGCGGGCCTGCGCGCGCAGGGCGTCCCGCAGCCACGCGTACGACGCCTTGGGGGTCCGCTCCAGCGTGTCGTAGTCGACGTGGACGAGTCCGAAGCGCCGGGCGTAGCCCTCGGCCCACTCGAAGTTGTCCATCAGCGACCAGACGAAGTAGCCGCGCACGTCGACGCCCTGTTCCAGCGCCCGGTGCAGGGCGCGGACATGACCGTCCAGGAAGGCGATCCGCTCCTGGTCGTCGATGCCCTCGTACGAGCAGCCGTTCTCGGTGATGACGACGGGCGGGAGCCGGTCGCCGTAGCGCTCGCGGAGGCCGACCAGCAGCTCGGTGAGGGCCTCCGGGACGACCGGCCAGCCGAAGTCGGTGACCGGGTAGCCCTCCAGTTCGCGTACGGAGAAGGGGAGGTCGGCGGGCAGGGTCAGTCCGCTGAACTCGATCTCCGCGCCCTCGGGGGCACCCACCTTCGTCGGCTGGTAGTAGTTCACGCCGTACCAGTCCAGCGGTTCGGCGATCACCTTCAGGTCGGACTCGACGTCGCCGGGCAGCAGCTCGCCGATGCCCTCCGGGTACCGGCCGAGGAGCAGCGGGTCGGCGAACAGCCGGTTGAGGAGGACGTCGTAGAAGTCGGCGGCCTCCACGTCCTCGGTGCGCCGGGACGCCGCCCAGGTGGGTCCGTGCGAGTTGGCGATCCCGATGTCGTCGGCTCCGGCGGCGCGCAGCGCCCGTACGGCGAGGCCGTGGGCCAGGAGCTGGTGGTGGGCCACCGGCAGCGCGTCGAACAGCAGCCGTCTGCCGGGGGCGTGCGCGCCGAGCGCGTGGCCCAGCAGCGTGTGTTCGGCCGGTTCGTTGAGGGTGATCCACTTTTTCACCCGGTCACCGAGGCGTTCGGCGACGACGGCGGCATGGTCGGCGAACCGGGCCGCCGTGTCGCGGGACATCCAGTCCAGCTCCAGCGGCAGGTCCCAGTGGAAGAGGGTGGGGACGGGGCGTACGTCCGCCGCGCACAGCTCGTCGACGAGGCGGTCGTAGAAGTCGAGGCCGCCGGGGGAGTTCACCCGGGGCCAGGAGACGGAGAAGCGGTACGCGTCCACGCCGAGACCGGCGAGCAGCGCGACGTCCTCGGGGTAGCGGTGGTAGTGGTCGCAGGCCACCTCCGCGGTCGAGCCGTCCTTGATCCGCCCTGGTTCGGCCGTGAAGGCGTCCCACACCGAGGGGTCGCGCTCGTCGGCGGCCCCCTCGATCTGGTGGGCCGAGGTGGACACGCCCCAGAGGAAGCCGGGCGGGAACTGCGGGAGGGGGTTCGTCGCCATGCGCGCGATCATCCGTACCGGCGGTAACAGAAGTCAACGGGGCGGTGGGAAAAGGTTGTCGCCCGTCGGGCGCCCAGGGGAAGAGGCCCCGGTCACGGCGTGACCGGCGGTCGTCGGGACGGGCCGGCGGCCCGCGCCCCGGACGGATCTCCCCCTCGGCGGCCGCCGGCTACGCGCCCTCCTTCAGCACTCTGGAGATCAGTGTCCGCTGCTCCTGGGTGAGCCGGGGATCGGCCGCGTACACCGTCTTCCCGTCCACGGTGATCTGGTAGCTGAAGCCGTCCGGAACGCCGACGGGGGGCGTGCCCCGGCCGGCGGCGACCGCCTGCTCGGCCAGGGCCTGCCACTCGTGGGCGTCGGACCGTCCCGAGGTGTCCACCTCGGCATGACGCTCGATGCCCGCGAATCCGCCCGTGCGCCTCACCTGAATACGCATGGGTCCTGTCTAGTACGAGTCGCGCGCCGGGGCTACGCGGCCGGTACCCCGACCTGCTCCCAGGCCTTCAGCACCGACTGGAGCTCCTCGCCGTCCCCGTACCGGTCGCGTGCCTGGGCGACGGTCAGCGCGGCGAAGTCGGCGAAGCTCGCCTGGGACTGGAGCTGCCCGCCGGTGAGGACGTCGAACCAGATCTGCCCGGCCCGCTCCCAGGCGTGGCCGCCGAGTGCCTGGGCGACCAGGTAGAAGGCGTGGTTGGGGATGCCCGAGTTGATGTGGACGCCGCCGTTGTCGCGGCCGGTACGGACGTAGCCGTCCATGGTGCCGGGCTGCGGGTCCTTGCCGAGCACGTCGTCGTCGTACGCGCTGCCCGGCTCCTTCATGGAGCGCAGGGCCGTACCGGTGACGCGCGGGGCGAGCAGGCCCGCACCGATCAGCCAGTCGGCCTCGGCGGTGGTCTGGCCGAGCGTGTACTGCTTGATCAGCGAGCCGAAGACGTCCGACATGGACTCGTTCAGGGCGCCCGGCTGGCCGAAGTAGGTGAGGTTCGCCGTGTACTGGGTGACGCCGTGGGTCAGCTCGTGCCCGATGACGTCGACCGGGATGGTGAAGTCGAGGAAGATCTCGCCGTCGCCGTCGCCGAACACCATCTGCTCGCCGTTCCAGAAGGCGTTGTTGTAGTCCCGGTCGAAGTGCACCGTCGCGTCCAGCGGCAGGCCCGCGCCGTCGATCGAGTTGCGCCCGTACGCCTTCAGGTAGAGCTCGAAGGTCGCGCCCAGACCGGCGTGGGCGCGGTTGACCGTGGCGTCCTTGCCGGGCTTGTCGTTCTCGCCGCGCACCTTCTTGCCGGGCAGGTCCTGGTGGTGGCGGGCGTCGTAGATCGTGCGGTGCGGCTTGTCCTCCTCCGCCTCGGCGGGCGGGGCGACGGTCGGGGCGCCGATGACCGTGGTCAGCCGGCGGTGGGTGCGCTCGTAGGCGTCGCGCTCCAGGGTCTGGCGGGCGGGACCGGCGAGTGCGGGGTCCTCGTGCTGGGCGAGCTTGTCGAGGACGTGGGGCGGCACGATGGTGCAGAAGACGGGCTCGAAGCCCCCGTTGGTCGTCATGCCCGGCACCCTTGCACTGAGTTATGCCACTGTCACTACCTGCAACCATGATTGGTGAAATGCGGCGATAAGGAGCATCGGAAGCCGTCGTCGAGTGGTATGGCGCACTTTTTGTCCGTTTTATGCATGCGGTCCCGCATACTGGAACACCACCCCGCACGGGGCACGGCTCGGCTAGGCTGCGGAGCATCATGCGTTTCGGGCTGCTTCTCCTTAGCTGCCGCGGCGAGGGCCTGTAGTCGAGGCCGACCCCCTCCCCGCGGAGTTTGGCGCTGCGCCGTCGGCCGTCCTTCCGGACTCGCGGACAGCGGATACCGCGGACACATCGAGGAGCCCACGCAATCATGGCGAACCGCCAGCAGCCCAGTTCCATGCCGATCAAGAAGTACGGCCGGTACGACCAGGTCGACATCCCCGACCGCACCTGGCCCGAGAAGCGGATCACCGCCGCCCCCCGCTGGCTCTCCACCGACCTGCGCGACGGCAACCAGGCCCTGATCGACCCGATGTCGCCCGAGCGCAAGCGCCGGATGTTCGACCAGCTGGTCAAGATGGGCTACAAGGAGATCGAGGTCGGCTTCCCCGCCTCCGGCCAGACCGACTTCGACTTCGTGCGCTCGATCATCGAGGAAGAGGGCGCGATCCCGGACGACGTGACGATCTCCGTACTGACCCAGGCCCGTGAGGACCTGATCGAGCGGACCGTCGAGTCGCTGAAGGGCGCCAAGCGTGCCACCGTGCACCTGTACAACGCCACCGCGCCGGTCTTCCGCCGGGTCGTCTTCCGCGGCTCCAAGGACGACATCAAGCAGATCGCCATCGACGGCACCCGCCTGGTCATGGAGTACGCGGAGAAGCTGCTGGACCCCGAGACCGAGTTCGGCTACCAGTACAGCCCCGAGATCTTCACCGACACCGAGCTGGACTTCGCCCTGGAGGTCTGCGAGGCGGTCATGGACGTCTACCAGCCCGGCCCGGGCCGCGAGATCATCCTGAACCTGCCCGCCACCGTCGAGCGCTCCACCCCCTCCACGCACGCGGACCGCTTCGAGTGGATGCACCGCAACCTGTCCCGCCGCGAGCACGTCGTGCTGTCGGTCCACCCGCACAACGACCGCGGCACCGCCGTCGCCGCCGCCGAGCTGGCCGTGATGGCCGGCGCCGACCGCGTCGAGGGCTGCCTGTTCGGCCAGGGCGAGCGCACCGGCAACGTCGACCTGGTCACCCTGGGCATGAACCTGTTCTCGCAGGGCGTCGACCCGCAGATCGACTTCTCCGACATCGACGAGATCCGTCGTACGTGGGAGTACTGCAACCAGATGGAGGTCCACCCGCGCCACCCGTACGTGGGCGACCTGGTCTACACGTCCTTCTCCGGCTCCCACCAGGACGCCATCAAGAAGGGCTTCGACGCCATGGAGGCCGACGCCGCGGCCAAGGGCGTCACCGTCGACGACATCGAGTGGGCCGTCCCGTACCTGCCGATCGACCCGAAGGACGTCGGCCGCTCCTACGAGGCCGTCATCCGCGTCAACTCGCAGTCCGGCAAGGGCGGTATCGCCTACGTCCTGAAGAACGACCACAAGCTGGACCTGCCGCGCCGTATGCAGATCGAGTTCTCGAAGCTCATCCAGGCGAAGACGGACGCCGAGGGCGGCGAGATCACGCCGAAGGACATCTGGGCGACCTTCCAGGACGAGTACCTGCCCAACCCCGAGAACCCGTGGGGCCGCATCCAGGTCAAGAACGGCCAGTCCACCACGGACAAGGACGGCGTGGACACGCTCACCGTCGAGGCGTCGGTCGACGGCGCCGACACCGTCCTGAGCGGCTCCGGGAATGGCCCGATCTCGGCGTTCTTCGACGCGCTGCAGTCCATCGGCATCGACGTACGCCTGCTGGACTACCAGGAGCACACGATGAGCGAGGGCGCCTCCGCGCAGGCCGCCTCGTACATCGAATGCGCGATCGACGGCAAGGTCCTGTGGGGGATCGGGATCGACGCGAATACGACACGTGCCTCGCTGAAGGCCGTCGTCTCCGCCGTCAACCGCGCGACCCGCTGACCTCGTTCACCTGGTTCTTCCCGGCCCCGTCCGCCTTTCGAGGCGGGCGGGGCCCCGTCGTTTACCGGCCAATCCCTGTGGAGGTCACGGGAAGGTCTCGTCCTGGGTACTGACTCCACATCAACAATGTGGCTAACATCACGCCAGCGCGGCGATGTTGCCGCGGGGTCACCTCTCACGCCCAAAAGGCGGTGGGGGAGCAACGGAGGTGTGCGACGTGCTGCCAGGATGGGGACGAAACGGTCGTGCAGTTCAGGTTCCCCGCATCCTGGGCACCCGCACCGCCTGGACCACCGTCGGCGACGGCGAATTCTTCTGCCCCGGCTGCGGAGGCGACCGCAACTACCAGCGCCTGACCGGCCGCCGCCGCTTCACCCTCCTCGGCGTCCCCGTCGTGCCGCGCGGCGAGACCGGGCCCGTCGTCGAATGCGCCGCCTGCCGCCACCACTACGGCGCCGACGTCCTCGACCACCCCACCACCACCCGCTTCTCGGCGATGCTCCGCGACGCCGTCCACACCGTCGCTCTCGCCGTGCTCGCCGCCGGGGGAACCTGCGCCCGTACGTCCCTGGAGACCGCCGCGAGCACCGTGCGCTCCGCCGGCTTCGACGACTGCACCGAGGACCAGCTCGGAGCCCTCGTCGAGGCGCTCGCCGCCGACACCGGCCGGGTCCTCGGAGGACCGTGCGGAGCAAGCCTGGCCATAGAGCTCCACGAGGCGCTGGACCCGCTGGCCCCGCACCTCGCCCCCACCGGCCGTGAGGCGATCCTCCTCCAGGGCGCCCGCATCGCCCTCGCCGACGGGCCCTACACCCCCGCCGAGCGCGACGCCCTGGCGACCGTGGGCGCCGCGCTCACGATCTGCGCGGACGACGTGACCCGGCTGCTGGCGGCGGCGCGCACCCCCTCGTAGGCCGGCCCGCGCGTACACCGACGCGTGCGCGCGCCGTACTCCCGTGGGAGTAGTCCGGCTGTCCGGCCGCCCCGCGCAGTACCCGTGAACTCGCCCTTCGGCGCGACGAATCCGCGTCCGCGCGCCGGGAGTCTGGTGCCTGTCCAGACATCCGGCCAGGAGGGGAGGACCCCGTCATGGGGCCCGGAGAGACAACCACGCGTACACGGCGAAGGGCCGTTCCCTGGGTGCTGCTCGGTCTGTGGGTGGCCGTCCTGGCCGTCGTCGGACCGTTCGCGTCGAAACTCGCGGACGTACAGCACGACCGCGCCGTGGACTACCTGCCCGCGAGCGCGGACTCCACCCAGGTGGCGAAGATCGAGGACCGGCTGCCGGGCGGTGAGACCACCGAACTCGTCCTCGTCTACCACCGCGACGGGGGACTGAGCGCCGCCGACCGGGCGACGGCCGCCCGCCAGGTCGCCGACATCGCCGGCCGCGAACCGCTGACGGTGCCCCCGAAGGGCGTGCCGTCCCGGGACGGCACCACCCTGATGTATCCGGTCGCCAGCTCCGCGCCCGGCAACGACGAGAAGAAGCGCGACGCGTTCGTCGACGGCGTACGCGACGTCGCCCGCTCCGAGAACGGGATGGACGTCGAGGTGGGCGGGCCGGGCGCGCTCGCCACCGACGCCTCCGAGGTGTACGGCTCCCTCGGCGGACCACTGCTCTACACCACCGTCGCCGTGGTCGCCGTCCTGCTGATCCTCATCTACCGCAGCCCGCTGCTGTGGCTCGTGCCGCTCGCCGTCGCGGGCGTCGCCGACTACCTCTCCATGGGCGTCGCCTACGGACTCCACCAGGCCTTCGGCACCACCATCTCCGGCCAGAGCTCCGGAGTGATGACGATCCTCGTGTTCGGCGCCGGGACCGACTATGCCCTGCTGCTCATCTCCCGCTACCGGGAGGAACTGCGGCGGGTGGAACGGCCCTACGACGCCATGCGCCAGGCCCTGCGCGGCTGCGCCCCCGCCGTGCTCGCCTCCTCCGGCACCGTCGCGGCCGGTCTGCTGTGCCTGCTCGCCGCCGACCTCAACAGCAGCCGGGGCATGGGCCCGATGGGCACCGTCGGCGTGCTGTGCGCGCTCGTCGCCATGCTGACCCTGCTGCCCGCGATCCTCGTCGTGCTCGGCCGCCGCGTGTTCTGGCCGCTCGTGCCCGCGTTCGGGAGCGAACCCAAACAGCGGCGCGGCCTGTTCGCCGCGATGGGGTCCTCCGCGGGCCGCCGGCCGCTCACCGTCCTCGCGGGCGGCGCCGTCCTCCTCGGCGCGCTCGCCGTCGGCGCGCTGAACCTGCCCGGCTCACTCAAGCAGGAGGACTCCTTCGTCGACACCCCCGACTCCGTCGCCGCGATGGAGACCCTCGCCCGCGCCTACCCGGGTCAGGGCACCCAGCCCATCACCGTGATGGCCCCCACGGACCGCGCCGGGGCGGCCCTCGCCGAGATCCGCCACCACCGGGGCGTGGCGAGCGCCGATCCGGGCCGCAGCGGAAAGGGCTGGACGGAGATCTCCGTCACCGCGAAGGGCGCGCCCCAGTCGGCCGCCGAGACCGCCACCATCGAGTCCCTGCGCGAGGACCTGGACCGGGGGGAGACCAAGGGCTCGTACGTCGGCGGTCCGAGCGCCCAGCAGATCGACCTCCAGGACACCAACGCCCGCGACCGGCTCGTCGTCGTACCGATCGTGCTCGTGTCCGTCCTGCTGATCCTGATCGCCCTGCTGCGCAGCCTGGTCGCCCCGCTGCTCCTCGTCGTCGCCGTGGTCGCGGTGTGGGGTGCGGCCCTCGGCATCGGCGGGCTGGTCTTCGGACCGCTGTTCGGATTCGAGGGGACGGACCCGGGACTCGGCCTGCTGTCCTTCGTCTTCCTGGTCGCCCTCGGCGTCGACTACGGCATCTTCCTCATGCACCGCATGCGCGAGGAGTCCCTGAACGGCGCCGAACCGGCCGCCGCCGCGCTCACCGCGCTGCGCACCACCGGAGGGGTCATCGCCTCCGCGGGCCTGGTGCTGGCGGCCACCTTCGCGGTCCTCACGAACATGGGTCTGGTCCAGCTCGTCGAACTCGGATTCGTGATCGCGGTCGGCGTGCTCCTCGACACCTTCCTCGTCCGGACCTACCTGGTGACCAGCGCGAGCGTGGCGCTGCGGCGCAAGGTGTGGTGGCCGGGCCGGCTGGCGCGGGAGCCGCAGCCGCCGGAACCCCCGGAGACCCGGCCCGCCCCGACCGTCGCCGTCGGCTGAACCGCCGGGTGCCCCTCCGCCGCGGAGGGGCACCCGACCCTCCCTGCCGAACGGGCGCCCGACTGACGGAAGATGGACAACGTGCAGGCACACACCGGAACGGTCACGACACCCGCACGGCCCGCGGGCACGGCTGCGGGGGCGGAGCCCACCAGGACGGCGGGCCGGCGGGCGCGCGCCGGCGAGCGGCTGCGCGCCGTCGTCGCCCGTATGTCCGGCGGCCCCTCCCCGCACGCGGTCCGCAACGACGCCTGCCGCGCCGCCGCACTCGCCGTCCTCGCCGTCGCCCTGGGCCTGGCCCTCCCGGACAGCCACCGGCGGCCCGACACGCTCGGCTGGACCCTGCTGCTCCTCGCCCACGTCCCGCTGGTGTGGCGCCGCCGGGCGCCGCTGCTGGTGCTGTGCGTCATGGTCCCCGTCATCGCGACGTACCACGCGCACGACTACAACCACACCGCACCGCTGGGCGCCACACTCGTCGCGCTCTACACCGTGGCGGCGACCGGCCGGCCGCTGCGCGCGCTGCTCACCGGGGTCTCGGTCATCGGCACCATGGTCGTGCTGAAGACCTCAGACGGCATGGCGGGTGTCGCGGAGAGCCTGCGGATCGCCGGCTGGATCGTCGCGGTGCTGCTCTGCGGCGGCTATGTGCGCGTGCACCGCCAGTACGTCTCCTCGGTCGTCGAACGCGCCGAACGCGCCGAACGCACCCGCGAGGAGGAGGCGCGCCGCCGGGTCGCCGAGGAACGCCTGCGCATCGCCCGGGACCTGCACGACCTGCTCGCCCACAGCATCACGCTGATCGGTGTGCAGACCGCCGTCGCCGCGCACGTCCTGACCGCCGACCCCGACCGTCTCGACCGCACGGCGGTCGCCGGGGCCCTGGACGACATCGCCGAGACCTGCCGCACCGCCCGCGGTGAGCTGCGCACCACGCTGGAGGTGCTGCGTGCCTCGGAGCTCGGCGGCGACGGCCGGGGCCCGCTGCCCGGCCTGGACGGGGTGCCCGACCTGGTCACGGCGGCACGCACCGCGGGCGCCCGGGTGACGGCGGACGTCGCCGCCCCGGCGGCCGGCGTCCCGTCCGCCGTGGGCGCCGCCGCCTACCGCGTCGTGCAGGAGGCCCTCACCAACGCGGTCCGGCACGCGGGCCCCGGCGCGCACGTCCGCGTCCGCCTGCACGCGGAGGACTGGGCGCTGCGCGTGACGGTCACCGACGACGGCGTGGGCGCCCCGGGCGCCCCGCCCGGTTTCGGGCTCGTCGGGATGCGGGAGCGGGTGCGCAGCGTGGGCGGAACCCTGGACGCCGGGCCGCGCGAGGGCGGCGGGTTCGCGGTGTCGGCGGTGCTGCCGCTGGGCAGCGGTGCCGCCGCGCGTCCGGCGCCCGGACCGGCCCCCGTGCGGACGTCCGGGCCCGCGGAAGGAGAGCGCCGATGACCATCCGGGTACTCCTCGCCGACGACCAGACCCTCGTACGGGCCGCGTTCGCCCTGCTCGTCGAATCCGCACGCGACATGGAGGTCGTCGGCCAGGCGGCCACCGGACGGGAGGCCGTGGCGCTGGCCCGCAGCGCCCGGGCCGACCTGATCGTCATGGACATCCGCATGCCCGACCTGGACGGCATCGAGGCGACCCGCCTCATCGCCTCCGACAAGGACCTCGCCGACGTCAGGGTCCTCGTCCTCACCACGTACGACACCGACGAGCACATCGCGGAGGCGTTGCGCGCGGGCGCCTCCGGCTTCCTGGTCAAGGACACCAGGCCCGCCGAACTCCTCGACGCCATCCGTACGGTGGCCGCGGGCGAGGCACTGCTCTCGCCCGGCCCCACCGCCCGGCTGATCGCGCGCTTCCTGCGCGGCCCGGCGCTGTCCCCGCCCCTGGTGGGCGGTCCCGACGGCCTGTCCGACCGCGAGCGCGAGGTGCTCACACTGGTCGCGCGCGGCCTCAACAACGCCGAGATCGCGGGTGCGTTGGGGCTGAGCCCGCTCACCGCGAAGACCCATGTCAGCCGCATCATGGGCAAGCTGGGCGCCCGCGACCGTGCCCAGCTGGTGATCGTCGCGTACGAGTCGGGCCTCGTCACCCCCGGCGCCCCGGACCTGGACTGACGCCGCGTCACTCCACGCCCACGGCGCGCCGGGCTTCGGCCCTGACTGACGCCTCATCAACACGCCGTGCTGACACGGATGTTGTCGCGACGCTCCGGGCGCACTACGTTCGGTGGACATCCCATGTCACACGTCCCATGTCCATGGTGGTCCGATCCAGCCCAGGGAGCGTCATGACCTTCACCCGCCGCACGGCCGCGTCGGCGGCAGCCGCCGGACTCCTCACCGCCCTCGTGGTCACGGGTGCCGGCACCGCCACCGCCGCTCCGCTCGCCCCCCGCGGCTGCACGTCCTCCGTGCCGTACACCGCGGGCCTGGACGGCTACGACACCTACCGCATCCCGGCGACCGTCACGACCGCCGCGGGTACCGTGCTGGCCTTCGCCGAGGGAAGGCACAACGGCGCGGGCGACACCGGGAACATCGACGTCGTCCTCAGACGCTCCGCCGACGGCGGCTGCACCTGGGGCCCGCTCCAGGTGGTGGCCTCCGGGGGCGGCGACACCCGCGGCAACCCCGCGCCGGTCGTCGACCCCAGGACCGGCCGGATCGTCCTCCTCACGTCCTACAACAGCGGTGCCGTGACCGAGGCCCAGATCATGCGGGGCGAGGTCACCGCTGAGCAGAGCCGGCGCGTCTTCGTGCAGACCAGCCGCGACGACGGCCGGCACTTCAGCGCCCCACGGGACATCACGGCGGACACGAAGCTGCCCGGCTGGCGGTGGTACGCCACCGGCCCCGGGCACGCCATCGCCCTGAGACACGGTCCCCACGCCGGGCGCCTCGTCGTCCCCGCCAACCACTCCGCCGCCCCGCCCGCCGGCTCCGCCGACACCGGACAGGAGGCCAAGTACTACGGCGCCCACGCCCTCTACAGCGACGACGGCGGCGCCACCTGGAAGCTGGGCTTCGTCGACGACAGCTACGACGGGGTGGTCAACTCCAACGAGAGCATGGCCGCCGAACTGCCAGACGGGCGGATCTACTTCACCTCGCGCGACCAGAACGGCACGAGCGCGGGGAACCGGCTCGACTCCTACTCCGGCGACGGCGCCGAGACCCTCGACCGGCCCTACGCCGTCCAGCCCGACCTGAACGACGTCCCCGTCGTCCAGGGCGCCGTCCTCCAACTCCGCGGGCGGGGCGCGCCCCTCCTCTTCAGCGGCCCCTCCGTACCGACCGCCCGGCAGACGATGGCGGTGTGGCGCAGCACGGACGCGGGCGCGACCTTCACCAAGGCGCTCACCCTCTCCACCCTGCGGGCCGCGTACTCCGATCTCGTCCAGCTCGGCCCGCGCCGGGTGGGACTCCTGTACGAGACCGGGACGACGGGCACGTACGACACGATCGAGTTCCGCCGGGTGCCGGTGGGCGACCTGTTGGAGTAGGCGTTCCCCGGCCCGGGCCACGCTCCTCGCACGCCGGACGGGCAGCGGCTCCGGGGCGGGAGGACGCCACTACAACAGGCCTGCAGCGGCCAGGTACTTGCCGACGCGCTCGGTCTCGCCCTCGGAGAGGGGGATCTGCGGCTCGGCCGTGGCGGGGCACGCGATGACGCCCCTCAGGTGCAGCGCCGCCTTGAAGGCGCCCAGCGCCGAGGAACTCCCGCCCATCCGCGCCGGATCCCCGGCCCCGACCAGTCCGAACAGCGCGCACAGCCGCTCCTGTTCGACCCGCGCCCCCGCCCAGTCCCCTTCCCCGCACCGCAGGAACAGCCGCACGTACCCCTCGGGATCGACGTTCGCGAGACCGGGCACCGCCCCGTCGGCCCCGAGGGCGAGCGCCGAGTCGACGACGAGCTCGGACCCGGTGAGCAGGGCGAACCCGCGGATGTCGGGGTGGGCGCGCACACCGGTGACGACGGAGCGGAACGCGCCGAGGTCCCCGCTGGAGTCCTTGACCCCGGCGAGGACCCCGTCGGCGGCGAGTTCCAGGAGCAGCTCGGCGCTCAGCTTGGTGTGGACGGACACGGGCAGGTCGTAGGCGAAGACGGGCACGCCCGTCCGCTCGGCGATCAAACGGTAGTGGCGGGCGATCTCCGCGGGATGGGTGCGGGTGTAGAAGGGCGCGGTCGCGACGATCGCGTCGGCCCCGGCGGCGGTGACGGCGGCGGCATGGGCCAGGACCCGCGGCGTGGTCATGTCGATCGCGCCCGCGAGGACGGGCAGCTGTCCGGCGACGTGCCCGGCCACGGTCTCGACCACGAGACGGCGCTGCGGATCCGTCAGATAGGCCGCCTCCGACGTGGAGCCGAGGACGAACAGTCCGTGCACACCCCCGTCCACCAGATGGTCGACGAGCCTGAGGAGCGAGGGGACGTCCACCTCGCGTTCCGGTGTCAGGGGGGTGCAGACGGGCGGTACGACACCGGTCAGCGGGGCGGGGACGGTCATGAAGGCTCCCTGATGTGCTGCTGGAACGGGACGTCGGCCTTGGCGGTGGCCGGGGCGGCGGACTCGGCCTGCGCGACCAGGGCGCGCGTCGACCGGCCCTCCTCCACAGGATGGTGACACCGGAAGCGGTGTCCCGGGGCCGACGCGGCCGTCGGTCCGGGCATCGTGTCCGCGCACACGTCGTCCGCCCGCCAGCAGCGGGTGCGGAACGGGCAGCCACTCGGCGGCCGGGTCGCGGAGGGGACGGGACCGGCCAGCGGGATGGGGTCGATGGGGTCGAGGAGCCCGGGGGTCGCGGAGAACAGCGCCCGCGTGTACGGGTGCCGGGAGCGGTCGGTGACCTCGCCGGCGGGCGACTCCTCCACGATCCGGCCGAGATACATCGTGATCACCCGGTCGCTCATCCGCCGGACCGTCTGGATGTCGTGCGAGACGAACACCATGGCGAGACCCAGGCGTTCCTTCAGATCGAGGAGGAGGTTGAGGATCTGTGCGCGCACCGACACGTCCAGCGCGCTCGTCGGCTCGTCGGCCACGACGAGGTCCGGGTCCAGGGCGAGTGCCCGTGCGATGGCGACGCGCTGACGCTGGCCGCCGGACAGCTGGCCCGGCAGCGCGTCCGCGAGAGCGCGCGGCAGCCCGACGAGTCCCATCAGCTCCCGTACCCGGTCGTCGCGTGCGGCGCTGGTGCCGCGCCGGTGCACGTCCAGCGGGTCGCGCAGCGTCTGCCGCACGGTCAGCCGCCGGTTCAGCGCGGTCGACGGGTCCTGGAAGATCATGCCGGTGCTGCTGCCGACCGCGGTGCGCCGTTCGGCCGGGCCCATGGCCCACAGGTCCCGGCCCCCGAAGGTGACGCTGCCGGACGTCGGCCGCTGCACACCGACCAGGACCTTCGCGAGCGTCGACTTGCCGCAGCCGGACTCGCCGACGACGCCGACCGTCTCGCCGGGCGCGACGGTGAGGTCGGCGCCGGTGAGCGCGTACACCCTGTCCCGGGTGAACAGCCCGCCGCTGCGGGCCTTGTGGACGACGTGCACGTCGGCCAGCTCGACGATCGGGCGGACGGACCGCTCTGCCGGCGTGCTCACGTGACCGCCTCGCTCTCCGTGGTGACCAGGTCGACGGCCGGATGATGGCAGGCGGCCGTGTGCGCGGGCGTGCCCAGCAGGTCCGGGGCCGTCGTCCGGCACACCTCGCTCGCCAGCGGGCAGCGGTCGGCGAAGCGGCAGCCGGCCGGGAAGTCGGCGGGGGAGGGCACGACCCCCTTGATCTGCGTCATCCGCTCGGCCGCGGACTCCAGGGACAGGACACTGCCCAGCAGCCCGCGCGTGTAGTGGTGCGCGGGGGCCTCCACGAGGTCGGCGGTCACCCCGGTCTCCACGATCTGCCCGCCGTACATCACGATCACCCGGTCGGTGACCGCGGAGACGAGCGCCAGGTCGTGCGAGACGAGGATCAGCGCGAAACCCAGTTCCTCGCGCAGTCGCAGCAGCAGTTCGATGACCTGCGCCTGCACGGTCACGTCCAGCGCCGTCGTCGGTTCGTCGGCGACGATCAGCTTGGGGCTGCGGGACAGGGCCATCGCGATCAGGACGCGCTGGCGCTGGCCGCCGGACAGCTCGTGGGGGTAGCTGCGCAGGGTGCGTTCGGGATCCAGGCCGACCAGTTCCAGCAGCTCGGCGGGCGAGCGCCGGCCGCCGCGGCGCACCACCTGCTTCAGCTGCGCCCTGATCGTCATGGCCGGGTTCAGGGACGACAGCGCGTCCTGGTAGACCATGGCCATCTCGTGGCCCAGCAGTCGGCGCCGCACCCGCATCGGCTCGCCGATCAACTGCCGTTGGCTGAACCGGACATGCCCCCGCACGCGGGCGCCCTCGGGTTCCAGACCCATGATCGTCAGCGCCGTCAGCGACTTGCCGCAGCCGGATTCGCCGACCAGGCCGAGCACCTCGCCGGGCTGCACCTCGAAGCTGATGCCGTCGACGATGTCGACACCGCCGTGGCGGGCGTCGAAGCCGATGGCCAGGTTCTCCACGGCGAGCACCGGCTGTCCGCCGGCCGGCAGCGGGCGGGCCCGTGCGCGCAGCCGCGCGGCGGCCTCAGCGAGGCCGGGAAGGGCGAGGACCACGCCGCTGCCGGGCTCGGGCGCCTCCAGCCGGTCGCCCGCCCCGGGGACCTCCACGTCCCTGGCCGCCGGGGCCGCCCACGCGTCGGAGACCCCCTCGGAGAGGATGTTCAGCGACAGCACGGTGATCAGCATCAGCAGGCCCGGGAAGACGGTGGCCCACCAGCCGCCGGTCAGGACCATGTTCTTGCCGTCCGCGATGACACTGCCCCACGACGGGTCCGGGGGCCGCACACCCGCGCCGATGAACGACAGCGACGCCTCGAAGACGATGGCCTCGGCGACCTGCACGGTGCAGAACACCAGCACGGGCGCCGCGCAGTTCACGGCGACGTGCCGGACGACGATGTGCGGGGTGCGGGCGCCGATGACGTGCTCGGCGGTCACGTAGTCCTCGCCGTACTGGTCGAGCACGTTGGCCCGGACGACACGGGCCACCGGCGGGGTGAACAGGAACGCGATCGCGCAGATCAGTACCGTGATGCCGCCGCCGAAGACGGCGACGAGGACGGCGGCGAGCGCGATGCCGGGGAACGCCATCACGACGTCCAGACAGCGCATCAGCGTCTCGTCGACGGCCTTGCGCGAGGTCGCGGCCACGGCGCCGAGGAGCGCTCCCACGACGAGGGCGAGCGCGGTCGCCCCGAGTCCGATCGCGAGGGACCAGCGCGCCCCGTACATCAGCCGGCTGAGGATGTCGCGGCCGAGACTGTCCTGCCCCATCCAGTGCGCGCCGGAGGGGTGCCCGGTGCCGTCGACGAGCGGCTGCTGGTCCAGCGGGTCGTCCGGTGCCAGCAGCGGCGCGAACAGGGCCGTCAGGACGACGACCGCGAGGAAGCAGACGGCGGCCTTCGACAGCAGCGGCAGCCGGCGCGGCCCGCGCAGCCGGATGCCGGGCCGGGCGAGGACATCGGTGAGGTTCTTGCGGGTGAGCATCAGGTCGCGCCCCTCAGCCGTGGGTTGACCAGCAGATACAGGATGTCGATGACGAGGTTCACGACCACGAAGCCGGTGGCGGTGGTCAGGACGACGCCCTGCACGACCGCCGGGTCGCCGTTCTTGACGGCGTCGATCATCAGCTTCCCCATGCCGGGCAGCGAGAAGATCGTCTCGATGACCACGGCACCGCCGAGCAGATATCCCACGCGCAGGCCCAGCACGGTGAGCGGGTTGATCAGGGCGTTGCGCAGCACGTTGCGGCCGACGACCACGCGGGGCGGCAGTCCGCTCCCGACGGCCGTGCGCACATAGTCCTTGTCGAGTTCCTCGACCACCGAGGTCCGCACGATGCGGGTGAGCTGGGCCGCGACGGGCAGCGACAGGGCGAGAGCGGGCAGGGTCATGGTCTTCAGCCAGCCGCTGAGCGAGTCGGCCGGGTTGACGTAGCCGCCCGTCGGGAACCAGCCCTGGTCGACGGCCAGGTACTGGATCATCAGCAGGGCCAGCCAGAAGCCCGGGGCCGCGACACCGGTCAGGGAGACCACGCGGATGATCTGGTCGGGCAGCCGGTCCCGGTAGATCGCGGCGGTCACCCCGCCGAGCAGCGAGAGCACCACCGCGATGCCGAGCCCGAGGAAGGTGAGCTGGAGGGTGAGCGGCAGCGCGGTGGTGACCTGTTCGAGGACCGGGGCGCGGGTCAGCGCGCTGGTGCCCATGTCGCCGTGGAGCAGGTCCCCGACGAAATGGGCGTAGCGGACCGGGAGCGGG
Organism: Streptomyces krungchingensis; assembly: GCF_054729265.1. Taxonomy (NCBI): domain Bacteria; kingdom Bacillati; phylum Actinomycetota; class Actinomycetes; order Kitasatosporales; family Streptomycetaceae; genus Streptomyces; species Streptomyces krungchingensis. The sequence goes on along the minus strand of NZ_JBPUKY010000001.1, from coordinate 3,916,191 downwards.
TCGAGCAGACCGTTCTGCTCCCGGAAGTCGTGCAGTTGCTGCGGGGTGGGGTTGGCTCCCTGGAAGAACGCCGACGCCGGGTCGACGTCGGAGAACCGCATCACGAGGAACACGAACAGGACGATCCCGAGCATCAGCGGCACGAGCAGCGCGACGCGGCGCAGCAGGATCCTGGTGATGGCGACCACGTACGGACTCCTCCGTCGCCTAGACCCACTTGGCCTGGAGCAGGTTGATGCCGGGGTACGGCTGTGCCCTTATCCCGGTGAGCCGCTTCGCGTTCCACGCCGTCATCAGCTCGTTGTGCACGACCGGGTAGAGCACGGCCTGTTCGGCGACGATGTCGATGTAGTCCTGGATCATCGTCTTCTTCTTGTCGGCGTCCGGTTCCTGCGTCGCCTGGTCCATGTCCTTGAAGAGCTTCTTGGCGACGGGGTCGGCGGCCCAGCGGGCGTAGCCCATCCAGAGGTTCTCGGGGCCGTAGTTGTAGTGCATGATCAGGTCGGCGTCGAGCCCGAACTGGTTGGGGTTCGAGGCGGCGGCCACGACCTGGTAGTCCTGCTTCTGGTCCATCTTGGTGAAGACGGCCGTGGTCTCCTGCGGGGCCAGGGTGGTCTCCACGCCGATGGCGTCCCAGGAAGCCTTGATGGTCGGCAGACAGTCCACGATCCAGCTGACGTTGACGGCCAGGATCTCGATCTTCAGGCCCTTGACCCCGGCCTCCTTCAGCAGCTTCTCGGCCTTCTCGGGGTCGTATCCGTAGACGGTCTTCGCGGGCCGGTAGGACGGGTTGGCCTCGTTGAGGAACGACGACGACGGCTTGCCGTGCCCCTTGAGGGCGACCTCCACCATCTTGTCGGTGTCGATGGCGTAGTGCAGCGCCTGCCGCACCCGCACGTCGTCGAAGGGCTTGTGCTTCGTGTTGAACATGAGGAAGAGGTTGTTCATGCCCGCGCCGCCCTGGACGTCCATGCCGCCCTTCTTGAGCTGCTCGATGTTGGCGTACGGGATGTTGTCGGCGATCTGCGCGCCGGCGCTCGCCCCGGAGATCTTGGCGACACGGGGTGCGGCATCCACTATGGTCAGCCAGTTCATCTTCTTGAACGCGGGCTTGCGCGGGCCGTTGTAGGCGGCGAAGGCCTCGAAGGTGGTGTTCGACTTCGGGTGGTGCGCGGTCTGCCGGTACGGCCCCGAGCCGATCGCCTTGCCCTTGATCGCGTCGTCCCAGGCGCCCGGCTGCGAGAACACGTGCTTCGGCATGATCTTCGCGAGGGTGAGCCGGGAAATCCCCTCGGGGAAGGGGAACTTGAGGACCAGCTCGACGTTCTGCGCGTCGATCTTGCGGACCTCCTTCAGCCAGCTCGCGAAGAAGCCCTTGGCGAGGGTCTGCGTCTTCGGGTCGAGGATGCGGTCGAAGACGAAGACCACGTCGTCGGCGGTGACCGGCTTGCCGTCGTGGAAGGTGGCGCCCGCCCGCAGCGTGAACTTCCAGGAGGTGCCGCTGAGGTCGGAGGGCACCTCGGTGGCGAGCGCGGCGTACGGCTCCCGCGAGATGGGGTCGGTGTCGAGCAGGCCCTCGTAGATGTGGTTGTTGGCGGCCATGCAGAAGGCGGACGCGGTCTGGGTGGGGTCCCAGCTGCCGTCGTTGCCGTAGCCGATGACGGCCGTCAGGGTGGCGTCCTTGCCGCCGCCCCCGCCGCCGGTGTCGTTCGTGGACTCCGGCCCGGACGAGCAGGCCGCCAGTGACGAGGAGAGGGCGGCGGCCGCGCCGAGTGCGCCGGTGTACTTCAGGAACGACCGGCGGTGCAGCGCCGGAGTGTGGGTCACGTCGCGCACGGTTCCTCCAGCAAGGAGTGGTCCAGCGGATGGGAGATACGACGTCCTACGTCATAGGGGGCAGCGTGACCATAAGAGGGCCCGTGAAGACGGTCAAGGGATCGCACACGAATGGCGTATCTTCCACAGGTGCGACCAATGACGGTGTGAATCAGGCTAGTTGGCGTTTAATCAGCCCGGAGGTGGGACGTCCGATGTCCAGCGAGCGTACGATGCGGCGCATGTCAGAGGAGAGCGGGTACCGGCGCCGGCCCGAGCGTCGGGTGAGCAGTCAGATCCAGCGCGAGGTCATGCAGCTGATCCTCGACCGCAAGCTTCCGGCCGGGGCGGCGCTGCCCACCGAGACCGAGCTGATGACCGATCTCGGTGTGAGCCGGAACTCCGTCCGTGAGGCGCTCAAGGCCCTCCAGGCGCTCGACATAGTCGAGATCAGGCACGGCTACGGCACCTACGTCGGCCAGGCCTCCCTGACGCCCCTCGTCGACGGCCTCACCTTCCGCACGCTCGCCCAGCTGGACGACGAGACGGGTGCGCTCGCGGAGATCCTCCAGGTCCGCGAGGTCCTGGAGGAGGGGCTGATCCGCCGGGTCGCCGCGACGCTCTCGGAGGAGGAACTCGACCGGCTCGAAGAGGTCGTGGCCCGGATGGAGGAGGCGGGGCGCGAGGGCGTGCCCTTCCCCGAACTGGACCGCGAGTTCCACGAGCTGCTGTACGCGTCGCTGGGGAACGCGCTGGTGCCGCAGCTGCTCGGTGCCTTCTGGACCGTCTTCCGGCGGGTCGCGGGGGTGCGCGGCTGGACCGACGACCCGGCGCCCGAGGTGACCGTCCGCCGCCACCGCGACATCGTCACCGCGCTGCGCGCGCGGGACGTCGAGGGCGCGCAGCGGGCGATGGCCGACCACTTCCGCGGCATCGAGTCGCGCGCCGCCCAGGCCACCCGGGGCGTGAGCTGACCCCGGGCGCCGGCCCGGCGTCCCGAATCCCCGGGGCTCCGCCCCGGACCCCGATCGGCCCGGACGGCCTCGTCCTCAAGCACCGGACGGGCCGGGGGTCTCCTGCCCTCGGCCGGAACTCCTCGTCCCCGGGACTCCTCGTCCCCGGAACTCCTCGTCCCCGGAACTCCCCGTCCCCGGGACTCCGCGCCCCGGCTCAGCGGGTGCTGCCCGTCCGCGACAGCGTTTCTTCGCCCCCTCCGCCCCTGACCGTCCCTTGTTCCTGGGGGCTCCGCCCCCAGACCCCCGGATCGGCCTGGACGGCCTCGTCCTCAAGCGCCGGACGGGCTGAAATCAGCCCCTCCGGCGTTTGAGGAGCGGGGTCCGGGGCGGAGCCCCGGGTACGGGACGGGCAGGGGCGGAGGGGGCGAGGACCCCGCCGGTGACCGCCCGCACGCCTAGGCTGAGCCGCATGGACGGGACTTGGGATCCGGACGGCGCCGGCGTGCTGCGGCTGCCCTCCGGCCGACTGGTGCGGGGAAGGGCGCTGCGCCACGGACCGGCACCGGACGGAGCGCAGCCGACGTACGGCGTGTACCTGCTCGCCAAGCGGCCCCCCGAGCCGCCCTGGGACGCCCACTGGCTGCGCTGGCCGGACTTCCGGCTCCCCACCGACCACGCGGAGACCCGCACCGTCCTCACCGAGGCCTGGCGCCGCGCGGAGACCGGCCGCGTCGAGATCGCCTGCGGCGGCGGCCGCGGCCGCACGGGCACCGCCCTCGCCTGCCTCGCGGTCCTCGACGGCGTACCGCCGCACGAGGCCGTGGACTACGTGCGCCGGCACTACGACCGGCACGCCGTCGAGACCCCGTGGCAGCGCCGCTACGTACGCCGGTTCGCCGACCCCGCCCCGCCGCGACCCGCCCGCACCCGGCTCACACGTCGCGGCGGTCCACCGACAGCACGGTGACGACCGCGGCCACCGCGGCCCACGCCGCGTAGGTGGTCCAGCCGCCCGCGACGGTCGCCTGGTACCGCGGGACCAGCGTGTAGGGGCTGTGCCCGTAGTCGATGTCGACCAGCCGGGACCACGCGTTGACGGGCTGGGCGTGCCGGACGGCGGCCGTCCACCGGTAGCGGTCGGTGATGAACGCGGGGATCAGCAGGAGCACGGCGGTGGTGGCGACCATTGTGGTCGCACTGTGCCGGATCAGCGCGCCCAGGGCCATGCCGGCCAGCGCGCCGACGGGGGCGAGCAGCGCCGACGCGGCGACGACGCGGAAGGCGCCGGGGTGACCGATCGGGACGCCGGCGCCCCGGGTGGACAGGATCGCCTGGGTCGAGGCGAAGGAGACACCCGCGACGAGCACGCCGTACACGGTCATGACGGCCGTCACCAGTGTCACCTTCGCCGTCATCACCGCCCGCCGGTCGGGGACCGCCGCGAACGTCGTACGGATCATCCCCGTCGCGTACTCGCCGACGACGGTGACCGCGCCGATGCTCGCCACGGCGAGGAGCAGGATCATCGCGGAGCCGTCGGTGAACGCGTCGCGCAGGGCCAGTTCGACGACGCTGTCCCGCTGCGACGGGTCGAAGCGGGGGTGGTCGCCGGCGTCGACCCGGGCCGCGTTCGCGTTGAAGGCGATGACGGCCAGCGCTCCGGCGCCGAGCGCCCAGTACGTCGAGCGCAGTGACCGCATCTTGATCCACTCGGCGGCGAGGAGGTCCGTGAACCGGGCGGCGGCCGGGGCGAGGGTCGTCATCGGGCGTCTCCGGCGAGGAATTCGGCGCTGTCGGCGGTCAGTTCCATGAAGGCGGCCTCCAGGGACGCGGCCTGCGGGGTCAGCTCTTCGAGCAGGACCCGGTGCTGGAAGGCGAGTTCACCGATACGGGCCGCGCTCAGGGCCGTCACCTTCAGGGTCCGCTCGTCGTACGGCGCGACCGCCGCTCCCTCGGCGGACAGCACGGCGGCCAGCCGTCCGGTGTCGGGCGTGCGGACCGTCACGGTGAGCCGGGTGCCGCGTGCGGCGAAGTCCGCGAGGCTCTCCGCGGCGATCAGTTCGCCCCGGCCGATGACAATCAACTGGTCGGCGGTGTTCTCCATCTCGGACATGAGGTGGCTGGAGACGAAGACCGTGCGGCCCTCGGCGGCAAGCCTCCGGAAGAGTCCGCGCACCCACCGCACTCCTTCCGGGTCGAGGCCGTTGAGCGGTTCGTCGAACAGCAGCACCGGCGGGTCGCCGAGCAGCGCCGTCGCGATGCCGAGGCGCTGCTTCATGCCGAGGGAGTATCCGTCGACACGGCGCCCGGCCGCGGGGCCCGCCAGCCCCACCTCCTCCAGCACCTCGTCGACCCGCGGGGAGGGGATGCGGTTGCCGCGGGCCAGCGCCGACAGATGGGCGCGTGCGCTGCGTCCGCCGTGCACGTCGCCCGCGTCGAGCAGCGCGCCGACGTGCCGCAGTCCGCGCGGCCGCTCCCGGAAGGCCCGTCCGTCGACGGTGGCGGTTCCGCCGGTCGGGGCGACCAGGCCGAGCAGCATGCGCAGGGTCGTCGTCTTGCCCGCGCCGTTCGGGCCGAGGAACCCGGTGACGTGCCCCGGGCGCACCCGGAACGACAACTGCCGTACGGCCGTGGTGTCTTTGTAGCGCTTGGTCAGTTCGTCGACTTCGATCACGAGAACACCGTCCCGCCGCGGCGGGGCCGGAGGCATCGGCCCCGCGCGGACATTGCCCGGCCACGGATGCCGACCCTGGTCGTACGTCCCCGGGACGATGCCCGCGTGCACGGGCACACCTACGATCACCGCATGCACGTGACGCCGCCCCTTCCCCTGCTCAAGCGTGTGCCGCCCGGTGCCTGGGTGGCCGTGGCCTGGTGCGCGAGCGCCGTGTTCACCTTCCTCGCACGTCTGCGGCTGCCCGGCGAGGAGGCCCCCAGCGAGCAGGTCGCGGCCCAGTTCTTCCGCTGGGACGGCCTGTTGATCCTGGCGATCGCCTGCGCGCTGGCCCTGGCCGCCGGCCGTCAGCTGTCGCGCCGGCCTCTGACCGCCCTCGCCCTGCTGCTGACGGCGGCAGCCTTCGTGACGACCAACCTGGCCGTCGGGGCGATCCAGTTGGCGCAGTTCCTCGCCGTCGACGTCGCGCTCTACTTCGTCGCGGCCGGCCGTCCGCGCCGCACCGGTGTCGTCGCGCTCGGCATGTCCCTCGGCGTGCTGGTGGCCTGGCTCGCGGTGCGGCTGGCGTGCGGATGGGGCGTCGGCACGCTGGCGGGTCTGACCGTGGCGCTCACCGCCGTGGTCTCCTGGCTGCTCGGGGACGCCTCGCGCCGCACCCGCGAGTACGCGGAGACGCTGCGCGTCCGTGCCGCCGCCCAGGCCGTCACCGACGAACGTCTGCGCATCGCCCGCGAGATGCACGACATGGTCGCGCACAGCATCGGCATCGTCGCCCTCCAGGCCGGGGCGGCGGCCAGGGTCGTCCACACCCGGCCGGACGCGGCGCGCGAGGCGATGACGGCGGTGGAGACGGCGGGCCGCGAGACCCTGGCGGGGCTGCGGCGCATGCTGGTCGCGCTGCGCGAGGCCGACCGGTCCCGGGGCCCCGGCACCGGTCCGTCCCCGGACGAGGAGGCATCGCGGCTGCGTCCCGCGGAGGGGCTCGCCGACCTCGACCGGCTGGCCGCCGTCACGACGGCCGCGGGGGTGCGCGTGGAGGTCAGCCGGCGGGGCGAGCCGCGCCCGCTCCCCGCGGACATCGACCTGTCCGCGTTCCGCATCGTCCAGGAGTCGGTGACGAACGTCGTACGGCACGCGGGCACGACGGCCTGCCGGGTGACCGTCGACCACCGCGACGACGAGGTCGTCGTCGACGTCACGGACGACGGCCGGGGCCGGGGCAGCACCACCGACACGGGCTTCGGGCTCCTCGGCATGCGGGAGCGGGTCGCCCTGCTGCACGGCGAGTTCAGCGCCGGACCCAGGCCCGAAGGCGGCTTCCGGGTGACGGCCCGCCTTCCGCTCCGCGCCACGGCGGTGGCGCCCTGATGCCGGTCCGCGTGGTCCTCGCCGACGACCAGCAGCTCATCCGCACGGCCCTGCGCATGGTCATCGCCGACATCGAGGACGTCGAGGTGGTGGGCGAGGCCGCGAACGGCGAGGAGGCGGTGACCCTGACGGCCGAACTGAGCCCCGACGTCGTCGTCATGGACATCCGTATGCCGGGCATGGACGGCATCGAGGCGACGCGCCGGATCACCGGGGGCGACGGGGAGTCGAGGGTCGTCGTCCTCACCACGTTCGACGACGACGACTACGTGTACGGGGCGCTGCGCGCGGGCGCGTCCGGCTTCCTCGTCAAGGACATGGCGCTGGACGACATCATCGGCGCCGTCCGCGTCGTGGCGGCCGGCGACGCCCTGATCGCACCCGGCGTCACCCGCCGTCTCATCCGCGACTTCACCGCGGTCCGCACCGAACAGACCCGGGCACACCGGGAGTTGAAGGGCATCACCGACCGGGAGCGCGAGGTCCTCACCCTGGTCGGCACGGGCCTGTCCAACACCGAGATAGCCGAGCGGCTCTTCATCAGCGTGGCCACGGCGAAGACCTACCTCACCCGCCTGCTGTCCAAGCTGGACGCCCGGGACCGGGTCCAGCTGGTGATCATCGCGTACGAGGCGGGGCTGGTGTCCGTGGACCGGTGAGCCCTCCCTCGCGTCACAGACGCAGCATCATCAGGAGCCGGTGCTCGCCCGGCCCGAAGTAGTCCTCCCGTACAGCGCCCTGGTGCACGAAGCCCAGCGATCCGTACAACGCGATCGCGGCGTCGTTGGCGGGTTCCACGCTGAGCCACACCTCGCTCACGTCACGGCCGCGCAGCTTGTGGAGCGCTTCGCGCATGAGCTGCCTGCCCTGGCCCTGCCCCCGCAGATCCTTCGTGACGCCCAGGCCCAGGACCCAGCTCTCCCGACGGCCCGGTTGCGTCGCGCTCAGTACGTATCCGCAGAGGGACGAGCCGTCGTCGAGCACGAGAAAGTCCTGGGCGTACACGTCGAGGAACTGGCGCAGAACGAAGTAGGGGTAGGTGAAGTCCGGGAACAACTCCGCGTCGAGGTCGTGCAGGGCGGACAGGTCGGCCTCGCAGGCCGGCCGTATCCGCAGGCGCCGAGAGGGGGACGACGAAGGGAGCGGCTCCCAGGGAAGGGCGGGCATCCGGACAGCATCGCGTGGCGCGATATGGCCCTTCAAGGGGTGGTCGGCAGTTGTATTGCTGACTGCCCCAGTGCGCCCCCCATGCATCGTGTGTCGATTCGGATCATGCCTGAAGGGCGTCCGGTTCCACTACGTGGTTGATACCTTGTGGCATGGATTCGAGATCGCCGGGGGACGGTATTGATCAACTGAATGCGGACGTCGCCTGGGACACGTTCGACCCCGCGGCGTACATCGATCACAACTACCGCCACCTGCTTGCCGAGGACCAGGAGATCGTTTCCGTCGTCCGGCGCCATTTCTCCGATCACTTCCGTAGAAATCCGGGCCGCCGGATCACGGGAATCGACGTGGGTGCGGGGGCCAATCTCTATCCCGCCCTGTCCATGCTTCCCTGGTGCGAAGAGATCACGTTGCTGGACCGTTCGGCCGCGAACGTGGGCTACCTGAAGAGCCAGGTGGAAGGGTACGACGCGAACTGGGACCAGTTCTGGGACGTCCTGTGCGAAGACGCGTCGTACACCGCGCTCGGCGACGACCCGCGGGTACGGTTCCGGCAGGTTGTGCGGGTCGAACAGGGCGACCTCTTCGACCTGGCCGGTCGCCGGGGGAACTGGTCCATGGGCACCATGTTCTTCGTGGCCGAGTCGCTGTCCACCTCCCGCGCGGAGTTCCAGGGAGCGGTGGACAACTTCATGCGGGCCCTGGTCCCCGGAGCGCCCTTCGCCGCCGCGTTCATGGAACATTCCTTGGGATACAGCGTGGGAGACAACCACTTCCCCGCGTGTGACATCAGTGAATCGGACGTGCGGGAGAGCTTCGGGAGATACGCGGGAAAACTGGATACATGTCCTATCGGGGAACCGAATGTGGTACGCGAAGGATATTCGGGAATGATCGTGGCCTGGGGCCTGCGTGATCCCGACGCCTCCGCGGAGGATCCGGCGGGATGACGTCATCTCTGAGGGGGGATAGGGGTGCGGATCAAGCCGCGTCAGCACCTGTTGGACATATGGCGGGCGATGGCCCGGAATTCTTTCGACGGGGGTGAATGGTCCTGGGGCAAATGGGGCGGTCTCAGTAGCGTGGCCGATGCGGAGCGCTTGCTCTGCCTCATGTATCCGGCCACCGAGATCCCGGGATTCCGCCTGGACGACCCGGATCTCACCCAGGACGACGTCGTAAGGGCTCTGGAGGGAGCCGGCGGACGGACGGAGATCCCCGTGCTCCTGATGGGGGCCGTCGCCGACTTCATGCGCGCGCACACCGGCCACGACGGGAGGCCCACGTTCGCCGGCGGCCACTACTTCGCCTCCGAGGACGGCGGCCGGGAACTCACCGCCGAGCAGCGGGAGGTCGAGGTGGTGGACTCCTACTCGATGTCCGTCACCCTCTGCCTCGCCACCCTCGGATTCCTCAGGGTGTACGGGACGAACACGGCCCGCAGGGACGTGCTGCACCTGATCGAGGAGCTCAGGAACGCCTGCGGCAAGCGGCTCACCGCCGCGATGGTCGGCCTGCTGCGCTCCTTCACCGTCAAGGTCTTCGACGAGGGATCCCCCGAGGGACGCACGCTGTGCGAACTCCTCGGCCAGGGGCAGCTGCCCGCGCGCCTCGTCCCGCAGAAGTTCCAGCGCCGTTTCAGAGCACTCCGCACCACCCTCGGTGAAGATCTCTTCCTGGGCGTCGACGTGCACGAGGCTCTTCGTGACGAAGGCCGGCTCTTCGAGTGCGGCTGGGCCTGGAGCCTGGTCAAGGACGCGCCCCGGGTGGACGTGGACACGGACATCGGTGTGCAGCCGGACGGCATCGCCGCCCCCGTCCCGCATCTCCACTTCACGGTCGTGGCCCTCGACGGCATCCAGGACCTGTTCTCCGACCGCACCCTCACCCTCGGCCTGCTCGACGGGGAACAGCAGAGGCTTGCCGAAGCCCTCCGTCTGCGGTGGGAGATCACTCAGCGGTACTGGTCGGGTGTCGCCCGCTTCACCGACGAGCGCTGGCCACTGGAGGACATCCCCTGGCGGACCACGGGCCGGCAGCTGGAGTCCTCCTACCTCTCGCTCTCCGTCGCCGCCATCCTCGTCCAGGACCTGGTGCGCCGCCGGGCCACGGACGAGGACCTCACCCGCACCGTCGCCGTGATGGAGCGTCTCGCGGACCGCGGCCGCATCACCACGCGGATGACCCGTGAGGACGCGGCCCTCGCACTCCATCGTCCGGGAGTCGCACTGCCCCTGGAAGGCAGTGAGGCCCTGGGGCCGTCGATGCGATGGACGATGACCGACTTCTCGGCCCAGCTGCTCAAACGGACGGTCCAGCTCTGCGCTCTGTCCCGCAACCTGCCCGCGTACGACCGGCTGGTGCGGCTCGCGGAACACGTCTTCGAGCACGTGTGGCAGCGCCGCATGACGGAGGGCGAGGGCGCAGGCCTGTGGGACGACGTCCAGGCCGTCTACCCGGAAGCGCCACGTCAGGAGGACCCTCCGTCGTGGGCGGTCACGGAGCGCGTCACCGAGTGCATGGTCGCCGCCCATCACCTGTACGAGCAGAACCCGATCCGCAGCGCGGAACTCGCCTCTCTGGCACGTGGTCTGCTCAGTGAGGCCACCCATCTTCTGGGCCGCGAGCAGCTCCAGGCGGAGCCGACCGCGGGCGGTCAGCGGGGCCGGGCACTGAAGCGCGCCGAAGTCACCCTGCGCCGCGCGGACCGGATCCTCGACGAACTGCCGGGCACGGCCTACGCCTTGACCGTGTCGGTGCTCAGCGAACTCGACGCCCTGGCCCAGGCCAGGCACGACGGCCAGGGGGTCTGAACGGTGATCGTCTTCGCCGCCTCCGACAAGGGAGGCACCGGCCGTTCCGTCACCAGTGCGAACCTCGCCTATCAGCGGGCACTGGGCGGAGACGACGTGTGCTATCTGGATTTCGACTTCGGCTCGCCCACCGCCGTCGCCGTCTTCGACGTGCCCGGAGCGCCGCGTGGTGACGGCCTGCACGCGTATCTGACAGGGCACACCGGTGAACCGCTCCGCCTGGACGTCTGGAGGCTGACCGAGCACGCGGTCCTGCGTCACAAGCCCAACGGGGCGGGCCGTCTCGTCCTGCTCCCCGGGGACGGCGGTGGCGGCGAGTTCGCCACGGACCAGGAGGTCGTCCAGCGCTGCGCGGATCTCATGCTCCGGCTGAACAGCGAGTTCGACCTGATCATCGTGGACCTGAGTGCCGGCCGCAGCTACGCGGTGGACATGGCTCTCGAAGTGACCGCGCGTCCGGAGATGCGTGGTGTCGAGACCCGGTGGCTGGTCTTCCACCGCTGGACCCGACAGCATGTGAAGGCCGTGCACGGGCTGGTGTTCGAGGAGTTCGGCATCCTGGAGGCAGGGGAGGAACGAGGACACGACAGGGACGCGCTGCGCGACGCCGTCCGCTTCGTCCGGGCCGCGGTGCCCGATCCCGATTCGCCGTTGTGGTCCCACGTGTCTCCCGCACAGTCCGCCTGGATGCGCGCGTGCGACGAGACCTTGCGGCGGCTGGCCGCCGAGCTGGGCATCGGTGACAGCAGGGTGCTCGGCACCGTCCCGCTGGAACCCGTCCTGCAGTGGAGGGAGCAGCTCATCACCGACGCGGACGTCGTCTCCACCCAGATCGCCAACAAGGAGACCCTGGAAGCCTTCACGGAGCTGGCCCGACGACTGACCGACGACACGTACTGGGGGCAGCTGTGACCGAGCACGTCTTCCGGGAGACCACCGCCGAGCCCAGCACACGGTCCGTGCCGCTCTCGCACCTGTCCCTGGAGCTGGGCCACCTGTACATGGAGGACATCGAAGGCGGCCCCGAACGACTGCGACAGCACTTCGAGCGGGTACGGCCCTGGGTGGACGCGGCCCGCGCGGACGCGGGCATCGGCATCCGGGGCAGATCCCCCCGGATCAGCACCTGCTTCCTCATCGACGACTACTTCACCCGCTTCTCGTCTCCCGCCGAGCTCGTCCCGCTGGTGCTCGGCGAGGCCGCGCGGGCCGGACTGGTCATCGACTACCTGGCCAGGGAGTCCGGTTGCGCCGTCGCCGACAAGGTTCCGCTGGCCGAGTCCGTCTCCCAGCGCCTCGTCGAATCGCCGCCGCCCGGCACCTACGGTCAGCGACCGCCCGTCGGCGAGACCGGCTGGCTCGCCAACGGCGAACGCGTCCAGCACTCCAGGACCACCCGGGCGATGTCGGCCGCCGTGGAGTGGCGGCCGCCTCGCGAGACCGCCGCACGACGGCACTCGGTCTTCCTCGACGTCGAACTGTGGGACTACGACAGAGACGGGCGCCGCACCTGGTCCTGCCCCTTCCTCGCGGCCGTCTGGCAACTGGCCAGGCTCGGCCTGCTCCGCAACGAGGGCGAGCCCGTGCTCAGCCCGCGCCCGTGGGACTCCGGCACCTTCCCCCGCGACTGGGACGACATGCCCCCGCTGCTCCGGCTCAACACCGCCGCCGCTCCCTTCAGCGCCTACCGCACCTGTTCGGTGCTGCCCGCCCGGTTCCTGCCCGTCGAGCACGCGGTGCGCGTCGTGCTGGATCAGACGGACGTGGACAGCGGGGCCCTGCGGCAGATCACGGAGCGCTCCCGGCACGAGGGCGCGTCCGTGCCGGACGCCGTCGCGGACCGCGTCGCTTACGTCTTCTACCGGGGGCTGTGACATGCGGCCCCCGACGAACACGGCGGCCGCCGTGCTGGCCTGCGGCGAGGTACGCACCGGGCTGCTGCCCTCCTTCCAGCCCCTGGACTCCCGGGCCGCGGCCCATCTCCTGCAACTGCGCGCCGACGAACGGGTACTCGTCTCCGAACGGCCCCAGTTGTACGCGCTCTCGCCGGACACGCTGACGGGCGTGGACTGCCGGCTGCCCGCCGCCGACGGCGCGAAGGTGCGCGTGGTCGGCACCGTGGCCGCGCGTGCCGCGCTCACCGAAGGACGCGTCCTCCAGGCCACCGCGTACTTCCGGACCCCGTCCACGGGCCCGGACCGACGACAGCCGTGGGGCCACTACCTGGTGCGCCCCGGAGTGCTGGAGCCCTTCGGGAAACTGTCCGAACAGGCCGTCGCGACCGGGTTGTCGCGGGGACCGCAGAAAGGGGAGCTGGATCTCGGACTGATCGCCGAGGGCCTGCTCACCCGACTGTGCAGACACCCGCTGCTCGACCACAAGGCCCCCTTCAAATCCGCGGGCACCCGGCTGCGCTGGGTGGCGCGGCGCGCCCCGGACGGCGAAGGTCCCTCGCTCACCCGCTTCACCCTCGCCGAGGACCAGCTGCGCATCGTGGAACTCCGCGTACCGGCCCCGGAGGAGGCGTCGGCGGTCGCGGGTCTGTGCGAGGACCTGGCGCTGCACGACTGGCTGCTGACATCCGTCGTGCGGATGCTGGACAACAGCCGGCTCGGGGCGACGGGCGGAGCCGCGGCCGTACTGGCGCTGCGCCCGGCCGTGGACCATCTGCTCCATCTGTGGATGCCGGCGGCACGAGTGGACCGGACCCTGAGCCCCTTGTGGGAGGTGCTTGAGCGAGAGCCCGGATTCAGCCGCCAATGGCAGAGCCTGGTCCAGCGCATCAGGGACCAACTGGCCCTCCAGGCAATACCGTTGCTGCGCGAGGCACTGGCATCGCGCTGAGCGGAGCTATCCCAGTATCGATCCCGGCGGGGGAGACACAGGAATGGACGGATCGTCAGGGGCGTCGACACCGGCACCGGGCTCGGCGTCCACGGAGGGCCTGCGCATACCGCCGGTCCTGCTGAAGACACTGGTCACCGCGATCGTGGCCACGATCGCCTATGTGATCACCAATCTGATCGACCAGGAGCAGGACAAGCTGTGGCAGATCGCCGTGTCCGTCGTGATCGGCGGGGCGACCCTGATCGTCCAGTACATGATCGAGTTCGAGCGGCGGCTGACCCAGGTGGTGGGCGGTCAACGCACCCACGCCGATGACGTCGTGGACCGCCTGACCGCCCACCACGGCGAGATGCAGAACCTGGTCGACCAGAAATTCGCCGACATCAGTGAGGCGACCGAACTCTTCTGCGAGCTCGACCGGTCGGTCCTGCGCTCCGACGGGGTGCCGCGGCTGGCCCGGAGCGCCACACGCGTCACCTCGTTGGGCCACGGGCTGGTGAGTGCCTTCGCGCACGAGGAGATCGACCGCCTCGCGTCGATGATGGAGAACCTCACGTCGCTGAGCACCGACTGCCCCGGGGAGAACCACGACTGGCTCATGGCGCTCACGAAGTGCGCCAAGGTCACGATGGACGCCACCAGCAGCTTCGTGGAGCGTGACTACTGGAACAGCGAGCCCGCGCTGCGCTATCTGCAGGCGCAGGCGGATGCGATGCAGCAGCGGGGGATGAGCATTCGGCGACTGTTCATCGTCCAGCGGCCGGAGCACGTCGACAACGATCTGCGCCGGCTGTGCGAGTCGCAGAGCGACATCGGCATCGAGACGCGGGTGGTGACCGTCTCCGAACTCCCGCTGAGAGTCCGACGCGGCACGACGAACGACTTCGTCATCTTCGACGACGCGCTCTGCTACGAAGTCGAGCCGGACCTGCTGCAGATGAACGCCAAGACCACGCTGAACGCGCGCGAGGACCACGTCAGGCAGCGGATCAAGCGGTTCGCGGAGCTCTGGGACGTGGGTGAGAGCGTCGCGGGCAACCCCACGGCGTCCACCGGTACTTGAGGGCCATGCGGTCACCGGTCCGATGAACTCCACCCTGCCCTGGCGGCCCGGACGGACAGCCGGGACCGTGGACCGGCGACCGCGGCCTCCAAGGGGACGAATCGTTTCGGCATGATCTATTCCGTAGATTTGGGTGAAAGTCGCACAAGTCAGGGGCCTGGGCGGCAATATGGCCTGATCTTCCGCCGAACTACGGACCCGAGGCCGCTCCATGACCACACCGCAGTCCCCGACGGACCCCTACGCGAGGCGGCAGCATCCGCCGCACCAGGGGCGCCCGGCCGCAGGATCGGGGGACTCCCACCGCACCGCGCTCGTCGTGGCCCTGATCGGTGCCGCCGCCACCATCGTGGCGGCGCTGATCGGATTGTTCGTGCAGCTCAGCGGGGACTCGGAGCGGCGCGACGCCGACTCGTCGGTCAGCGGCGCGTCGCCCACGTCCGGTGCGTCCGGCGCGCCCGGTCCCGGCACGTCCAGTGCGCCCGGTCCGTCCGGCCCCTCCGGCCCGTCCGCGACGCCCACCCCGTCCGCGACGCCGACCACCCCGTCGGCGGCCCCGGCGCTCGCCGGCATGCCGGAGGCGTTCCTCGGGCGCTGGCAGGGGTACGCCGAGGAGCTCGACGCCTCCGAGACCGATCACTACCGGGTCACCCTGGAGCTGAACCAGGGCTCCCCGCGGGAACAGGTCGGCAGCATCCACTACGCCATGGAGTCCTCCGACTGCTACGGCGTCGTCACGCTGACCGCGGTCGGCGGCAGTGACCGCCTGACGCTCGGAGAGGACATCCAGTCGGGCAACTGCGTGAAGAACGGCCGGATCACCCTCACGCTGCGGGCCGGCGACACCGTGGACTTCGCCTACGAGTCGACCAAGCGTGACGGCACTCAGCAGTCCGTGCGGGCCGGCCTGGACAGGGTCGCCTGATGAGCCACGAAGCCGGCCCAGGCGGCTGACGGGAAGACCAGAGCGGGGCCGTCCGGGACCTTGCTGTCCCGGACGGGGACGACGCCGGGGACTCCGGCGGCCACCTCTACGCAGCTGCCGCCGTTGTCGTCGCTGTAGCTGCTCTTGCGCCACTGGGCGAGGCTCAGGTCGTACTCGCGCATCGTCTGTGGTCCTCCGCCGCCGACTCGATCAGGGCCAGGGACGCCTCCCGTGGCAGCGCGGCGGCCCTGAGCAGATCGTATGCTCCGCGCACCCGCTTCACCAGGGCCGGATCGTCCAGCAGGGTCCCTGAATACACCGCCTCTGTATAGGCAGTTGGCGGGGCCTCCTCGAACTCCATGAGCTGCACCATGCGGCCCATGAGGGGGTAGGCCCCGACCGCGTAAGGCAGTGTCTGCACCAGCACCTTCCGCCGGCGAGCCAGGGACGCGACGTGGTCGAGCTGCTCGGCCATCGCGGCGGAGCCGCCGACGGGGATCCTCAGCACGTGTTCGTGCAGGATCGCCCAGTACTCGGGCGGGGTCGCGCCGTCCAGCACCCGGGCCCGCTCCCGACGCGCCTCGATCTTCTCCTCGATGCTGTCGTCGGAGGCGAACGGGTTGCCCGCAAGCATCACGGCGCGGGAGTAAGTCGGTGTCTGGAGAAGCCCCGGCACGAGCGTCGGCGCGAACTCGCAGATCTTCGTCGCCGTCCGTTCCAGTTCGACGACCTCCGCGAAGTATTCCGCGTACCGCTTGTCGTCGATGAGTTTCCGCCATGTGCGTTCGAAAAAACCCTCGGTTTGCAGGATTTCGTCGATTCGCCGGGCCACGTCCAACTGGGGTTTGCGAATCGCTTGTTCGAACTGGCCGATGTATCCGCCGGAAACGAAAACCCGTGCCCCCAACTCCACCTGGGTGAGTCCGGCATCCTCCCGGCGCCGTTTCAACTCCGCCCCGAAGAACTCCCACGCCGCCTGCCGCGAACCGTTGGCCATGGCCAACCCCCTTGTACTGCCGGGTACTTGCAGTGCACAGACTCCTGCCGAGTGTAGGCGCGCGGCGTCACCATCGAGAGGTGAAGAGTGAAAGAGGAATGGGAAGGGGAGCAGGGTGACGGCAGAACACGGACCACTCGGGGGACGGCACTCGGCGCGTTGCGTCGAAGAGGCGGAGGAAACAGTGAGGGAATTGCGGATGGCACTCGCGAACGCGGGAATCACCTTGCCGTCACTCCGGCTGGACGCGGCATCCCTCGCCCGCGAGGCACCGTGCCCGCGCGTCGAACTGGGCGGCGGCTCCGCCGAGGTCGCCGCCCGGCTCGCGGCGGCGCTGCGATGAGGCCGCCGCGGCAGCAGCCGCCGGTCGGCTCGTACGCCGTCGACACGCGCACGGGACGGGTGGGCCTGGTCATGGGACACGAGGGCCCCTACGTACAGCTCAGACCGCTCGGCGGCGGGAGGGAGTGGGACTGCGACCCGGACGCGGTCCGCGGAGCCACCGCCGCGGAGCGGCTCAGCGCGGCGACCGCGTACGCCAACGCGCGCAGCCGCGGTGAGGTCCCTTGAAGGGGCGGCGCGGGGGCGGCGGGGAGGAGAACCGCGTGACGTAGGGTGCGGCCGCATGGCGATATGGAACCGTCGCGGCCGGAAGGTCACGCGCAAGTACCCCGTTCCGCTCACCATGCACCAGTTGTGGATGGTGTCGCTGAGCGCGCCGGTGAACCGGGACCGGGACGCCTCCCGGACGACCCTGTACCCGTTCACCCGCATCGACGACGACAAGGCCCGGCGCTGGCTGGCCGACCAGTGGGAGATCACCTCGCGCGAGGCGCTGGCCGGCCGCCTCGACGGCCTGGCACGGTCCGGCTACCGCACGGGAGCCCGGCAGCGGCTCGGTGTCGAACCGCTGGCGTGGGACGCCGGACTGTACGTGGACATCTCGCGCAGGGGATTCGCGGCGGGCATGCTGAGCGAGGCCGAGGCGTGGACCGCGCTGAAGAACATCGTGCCGGCGGTGGTGCGGTCGTACGCCTCCTGGTCCGAGTACGCCGACCACTACCTGCTGGGCCGCATGGTCTGGCGCGACAACCTCCGAAGCCGCGGGGGCGAGGACCTCCCGGCACCGCAGGCCGTGTCCGACGCGCACCTGAAGTCCCTCCTGGACCCGGCGAACCGGGCCAGCCCCTGGAACATGGCTCCCTGGGAGGCGATCGGCCGCCCCGACCACGGACGCTGAATCCGTACGGGAGAATGGGCCCATGAGTCTGTTCCGCGACGACGGCATCGTGCTGCGCACCCAGAAGCTGGGTGAGGCGGACCGGATCATCACGCTGCTCACCCGCGGTCACGGACGGGTACGTGCGGTGGCCCGCGGTGTCCGGCGCACCAAGTCGAAGTTCGGCGCCAGGCTGGAGCCCTTCTCGCACGTCGACGTGCAGTTCTTCGCGCGCGGCAGTGAACTCGTCGGGCGCGGGCTGCCGCTGTGCACGCAGAGCGAGACGATCGCTCCGTACGGTGGCGGGATCGTCACCGACTACGCGCGCTACACCGCGGGCACGGCCATGCTGGAGACCGCCGAGCGGTTCACCGACCACGAGGGGGAGCCGGCCGTGCAGCAGTACCTGCTGCTGGTCGGCGGGCTGCGCACGCTCGCCCGCGGCGAGCACGAGCCGCATCTCGTCCTGGACGCCTTCCTGCTGCGCTCCCTCGCGGTGAACGGCTACGCGCCGAGCTTCGGCGACTGCGCGAAATGCGGCATGCCGGGTCCGAACCGGTTCTTCTCGGTCGCGGCGGGAGGTTCCGTCTGCGTCGACTGCCGGGTGCCCGGCAGCGTCGTACCCTCGGCCCAGGCCCTGGAACTGCTCGGGGCGCTGCTCACGGGAGACTGGGAGACCGCGGACGCGAGCGAGCCGCGGTACGTCAGGGAGGGCAGCGGGCTGGTGTCGGCCTATCTGCACTGGCACTTGGAGCGCGGACTGCGTTCCCTTCGGTACGTCGAGAAGCAGTGACAGCAAGCGCAAGCAGCAAGAGGAGACGAGAAGCACATGGCCGTACGCGGGATCCTGGGACGCCAGCGCCGCGAGTACCAGTCGCCCGAACCACACCCGTCAGGCGCCCGCGCGCCGAAGCTCCCCGGTGAACTGGTCCCGGGCCATGTGGCGATCGTCATGGACGGGAACGGCCGGTGGGCCAAGGAGCGCGGACTGCCGCGCACCGAGGGGCACAAGGTCGGCGCCGAGCGTGTGGTGGACGTGCTCCAGGGCGCGATCGAGATGGGCGTCGGGGCGATCTCGCTGTACGCCTTCTCCACGGAGAACTGGAAGCGCTCGCCCGACGAGGTGCGCTTCCTGATGAACTTCAACCGCGACTTCATCCGCAAGACCCGCGACCAGCTCGACGACCTCGGCATCCGGGTGCGCTGGGTGGGCCGGATGCCCAAGCTGTGGAAGTCCGTCGCCAAGGAGCTCCAGATCTCCCAGGAGCAGACGAAGGACAACGACCGGCTCACGCTGTACTTCTGCATGAACTACGGCGGCCGTGCCGAGATCGCCGACGCGGCGCAGGCCATGGCGGAGGACGTGAAGGCCGGACGGCTCGACCCGTCGAAGGTCACCGAGAAGACGTTCGCGAAGTACCTCTACTACCCGGACATGCCGGACGTCGACCTGTTCCTGCGGCCGAGCGGTGAGCAGCGCACCTCCAACTACCTTCTCTGGCAGAGCGCGTACGCCGAGATGGTCTTCCAGGACGTGCTGTGGCCCGACTTCGACCGGCGTGACCTGTGGCGTGCGTGCGTCGAATACGCCTCGCGCGACCGCCGCTTCGGCGGCGCCGTCCCGAACGAGGAGCTCATCGCGATGGAGGCGGCCATGAAGGGGCGGCCCGACGCCGAGGGCGTCTGACGCCGATGGACGAGGGGGAGCGCGTCGAGCTGGTGTACCGGGCCACGGCCGGGGAGTTCCGTGAGGCGCTGCGCGTCGCGGAGAACGCCTCGGCCGCCGGGCGCTGGGGCCGGCGCCTCCTGCTCGCCTCCGGCGTCCTCGGGGTGCTCGTCGGTGTGCTGCCGATGGCTCTCGGGGCCTCCGCCGATCCCCGGGTGGCCGTGATGCTCGGTGCGGCCGTGCTGGGCCTCGGGGTGCTGCCGTGGTGGCAGGCCCGGCTCGTCCAGCGGCGCGCCGCCGCCCGGGGCGAGTACCGGGCCGTGGTGGACGCGTGGGGGGTGCGGGTCACGCACGAGCGGGGCAGCCGGCTGACCGGCTGGCCGCGGATGGCCCGCTACGCGGAGACGCGCCGTTCCTTCGTCCTGCTGGGTTCCGGGCCCGAGGCGCCCGCCTCGATCCTGCTGCCGAAGCGCGGGGCCGGCAGCCCTCTGGACGTCGAGAGGCTGCGCTCGATCCTCGACCGCAACCTCACCCGCGTCTGACCGGCCCACCTCCTCGGCCGCGGTCCGGATCCCGCCCGAAACCCGTCCGGCTCCCGTGTCAGGGGCGGCGGCCCGAGGCGGGCGGCGTCAGTCCTTGGACGACGGGCACTGCGCACAGTCCGCGCACGTGCCGAAGATCTCCACGGTGTGCGCGACGTTCACATAGCCGTGCTCCGTCGCGATCGACTCCGCCCACTTCTCGACGGCCGGGCCCTCGACCTCGACGGCCTTGCCGCACACGCGGCACACCAGGTGGTGGTGGTGCTCGCCCGAGGAGCAGCGGCGGTAGACGGACTCGCCCTCGGTGGTGCGCAGGACATCGACCTCGCCCGCGTCGGCGAGCGACTGAAGGGTGCGGTAGACGGTGGTGAGCCCGACCGAGTCACCCTTGTGCTTGAGCATGTCGTGGAGCTCCTGAGCGCTGCGGAACTCGTCGACCTCGTCGAGAGCCGCCGCCACGGCGGCACGCTGCCGGGTGGAACGGCCCCGAACGGGCGATCCAGCGGTTGTCACCGTTGCCTCCTCACGTCTGCCCTTGCCCGGCCATTGTGCCAGTCCGGGCTGTGCCCGGTCAGACGCCGACGTCCGTCCGCTCACCCCGCGTGGCCGGAATCGCACACTCCGCGGGGTCGCCCGAGGCCTGTGCCGCCGCTGCCGCGCGGGCCCGTCGGCGGGCCAGCGGAGTCGCCAGCGCCGTCAGCGCGATGAACGCGCCGATCGTCAGCAGCACGATGGTCGCGCCGGGCGGCACGTCCTGGTAGTACGACGTCACGGTGCCGCCGATGGTCACGCTCACCCCGATCGCCACGGCGATGGCGAAGGTGGCCGCGAAGCTGCGGCTCAGCTGCTGGGCGGCGGCCACCGGGACCACCATCAGCGCGCTCACCAGGAGCAGTCCGACCACCCGCATGGCGACCGTCACGGTCACCGCGGCCGTGACCGCGGTCAGCAGGTTCAGGGCGCGCACCGGCAGGCCGGTCACCCGCGCGAACTCCTCGTCCTGGCTGACCGCGAACAGCTGACGGCGCAGCCCCAGGGTGACGAGCACGACGAACGCGGCGAGCAGGCAGATCGCCGTCACGTCGGACTCCGAGACGGTGGACAGCGAGCCGAAGAGGTACGAGGTCAGGTTGGCGTTCGAGCCGCCCGGCGCGAGGTTGATGAACATCACGCCGCCCGCCATGCCGCCGTAGAACAGCATCGCGAGGGCGATGTCGCCGCGCGTCCTGCCGTACCAGCGGATCAACTCCATCAGGACGGCACCGAGCACCGAGACGGCCGTCGCCATCCACACCGGCGAGGTCGACAGGAGGAAGCCGAGGCCCACTCCGGTCATCGCGACGTGGCCGATGCCGTCGCCCATCAGGGCCTGGCGGCGCTGCACGAGGTAGATGCCGACGGCGGGCGCGGTGATGCCCACCAGGACGGCGGCGAGCAGGGCCCGCTGCATGAAGGCGTAGTCGAGGATCTCCATCAGCTCAGCAGTCCCGTCCGGATCGGTTCGGCGTCGTGAGCCGCGTGCGGGTGTACGTGGTCGTGGCCGGGCAGCGCGTGCTGGCCGACCGCCCGCGGGGGCGGGCCGTCGTGCAGGACGCAGCCGTCGCGCAGCACGACCGCACGGTCGATCAGCGGCTCCAGCGGACCCAGTTCGTGCAGGACGAGGAGGACGGAGACGCCCTGCGCGACCTGCTCGCGCAGGGTCGCGGCCAGTACCTCCTGGCTGGCGAGGTCGACGCCCGCCATCGGCTCGTCCATGATCAGCAGCTCGGGTTCGGAGGCCAGCGCGCGGGCGATCAGCACGCGCTGGTGCTGGCCGCCGGAGAGCGCGTCGACGGGGTCCTTGGCGCGGTCGGCCATGCCGACGAGCTCCAGGGCGCGCCGTACGGCCGCGTGGTCGGCCTTGCGCAGCACGCCGAAGCGGGCGCGCGACAGCCGGCCGGACGCCACGATCTCGGCGACCGTCGCGGGCACGCCGCCGGCCGCGGTGGTGCGCTGCGGCACGTACCCGACGCGCTTCCAGTCCCGGAAGCGGTTCCGCGGGGTGCCGAAGATCTCGATGTCGCCGCCGCTGACGCCGACCTGTCCGATGATGCTGCGCACGGCGGTCGACTTGCCGGAGCCGTTGGCGCCGAGCAGCGCGACGACCTCGCCGCGGTGCACGGCCAGGTCGATGCCGCGCAGGACCGGGCGCGAACCCAGCCGGGCGGTCACCTGGCGCAGGGATATGACGGGCTCGCTCAAGGCTTCCTCCATGGCGGTCACTTGGCGCCCAGGGCCGTCTGGAGCGCCTTCAGGTTCGACTCCATGACCTGCACGTAGTCGTCGCCCCTGGACTTGTCGGTGATGCCCTCGATCGGGTCGAGGACGTCCGTCTTCAGGTGGGCGTCGTCGGCGATCGTCCGGGCCGTCTTGTCGCTCACGAGGGTTTCGTAGAACACGGTGGTGACGCCGTCGGCGCGGGCCATCTCCTCCAGCCCCTTCACACGGTTCGCGCTGGGCTCCGACTCCGGGTCCAGGCCGTTGATGGCCTCCTCGGTGAGGCCGTAGCGCTCGGCGAGGTAGCCGAAGGCGGCGTGGGTGGTGATGAAGACCTTGGTCCCGGTGTTCTTCAGGCCGTCCGTGAAGCGGGTGTTCAGCGCGTCCAGCTTCTTCACCAGCGCCTCGGTGTTCTTCTGGTAGTCCGCCGCGTGGTCGGGGTCGGCCTTCACGAAGGCCGAGCCGACACCCTTGGCGACCTCGGCGTACTTCACCGGGTCGAGCCAGATGTGCGGGTCGCTGCCGCCGCTCTCCTCGCCCTCGCCGTGGTCGTGGGCCGCGGCGTGCCCACCGACCTCGTTGCCGTGCTTCTCCAGGGAGGTCAGCGACGCGGCGTCGATCTTGGTCTTGACCTCGGACTGCGCCACGGCGTCGTCGACGGCCGGCTGGAGGTTCTTCAGGTAGAGGACGGCGTCCGCCTCCTGGAGCTGCGCGGTCTGCCGCGCGCTGATCTCCAGGTCGTGCGGTTCCTGGCCGGGCTGGGTCAGCGTCGTGACGTTCACGTGCGTCCCGCCGATCTGCTCGGCGAGGTACTGCATCGGGTAGAACGACGCCACCACGTCGAGCTTCCCCCCGCCCTTGCCGCCGGCGGAGGCCGAGCCGGAGCAGGCGGAGAGGGTGCCGAGACCGAGGACGGTGGCGGCGGCCACGGCGGTCCCGGATATGAGGCGTCGCTGTACGTTCATGACA
Source organism: Streptomyces krungchingensis (assembly GCF_054729265.1). Lineage (NCBI taxonomy): Bacteria > Bacillati > Actinomycetota > Actinomycetes > Kitasatosporales > Streptomycetaceae > Streptomyces > Streptomyces krungchingensis. The sequence goes on along the minus strand of NZ_JBPUKY010000001.1, from coordinate 3,892,911 downwards.
GTCATTTTCAACAAACTTGGAAACGGTTGTCAACAAGCGCTCCGACGGGCCCCGGGGGGACCCTGGAGGGAGCGGTTCCGGAAGCCCTGGTGAGCGGATCAAACAGCAGCAAGCGGCAGGAAGCGGCCGGGACCGCGAACCGATTTGATACAGGGGTGGGCCGCGCCGGTAACCTGAAGCATTCGTCCGCCCGTCTCCCGATCTCCACCCCTCACCGAGGCGCTCCGCGCCGCCCCCATCCATCTCCGTTCGTAATGAAGAGAGCACCGTGGCCGCCGACAAGATCGACACCATCGTCAGCCTGAGCAAGCGCCGTGGCTTCGTTTTCCCCTGTAGTGAGATCTACGGCGGCCAGCGCGCCGCCTGGGACTACGGCCCGCTGGGCGTCGAGCTCAAGGAGAACATCAAGCGCCAGTGGTGGCGCTACATGGTCACCTCCCGTGAGGACGTCGTCGGTATCGACTCGTCGGTGATCCTGGCCACCGAGGTCTGGGTCGCGTCGGGTCACGTCGCCACCTTCACGGACCCGCTCACCGAGTGCACCTCCTGCCACAAGCGCTTCCGCGCCGACCACCTGGAGGAGGCCTACGAGGCGAAGCACAACCGCCTCCCGGAGAACGGCCTCGCGGACATCAACTGCCCCAACTGCGGCAACAAGGGCCAGTTCACCGAGCCCAAGCAGTTCTCGGGCCTGCTGTCCACCCACCTCGGCCCCACGCAGGACAGCGGCTCCGTCGCCTACCTGCGCCCCGAGACCGCGCAGGGCATCTTCACCAACTTCTCCCAGGTGCAGACCACCTCGCGCCGCAAGCCGCCGTTCGGCATCGCGCAGATGGGCAAGTCCTTCCGCAACGAGATCACGCCCGGCAACTTCATCTTCCGCACCCGCGAGTTCGAGCAGATGGAGATGGAGTTCTTCGTCAAGCCGGGCGAGGACGAGAAGTGGCAGGAGTACTGGATGCAGGAGCGCTGGAACTGGTACACCGGCCTCGGCCTGCGCGAGGAGAACATGCGGTGGTACGACCACCCGCAGGAGAAGCTCTCCCACTACTCCAAGCGCACCGCGGACATCGAGTACCGCTTCCAGTTCGGCGGCAACGAGTGGGGTGAGCTGGAGGGCGTCGCCAACCGTACGGACTACGACCTCTCGGCCCACTCCAAGGCCTCGGGCCAGGACCTGTCGTACTTCGACCAGGAAGCCGGCGAGCGCTGGACCCCGTACGTCATCGAGCCCGCCGCCGGTGTCGGCCGCGCCATGCTCGCCTTCCTCCTCGACGCCTACGTCGAGGACGAGGCGCCGAACGCCAAGGGCAAGATGGAGAAGCGCACCGTGCTCCGCCTCGACCCGCGCCTGTCGCCGGTCAAGGTCGCCGTGCTGCCGCTCTCCCGCAACCCCGAGCTGTCGCCGAAGGCCAAGGGCCTCGCGTCCGCGCTGCGCCAGCACTGGAACATCGACTTCGACGACGCCGGCGCCATCGGCCGCCGCTACCGTCGCCAGGACGAGATCGGCACGCCGTTCTGCGTCACCGTCGACTTCGACACCCTGGACGACAACGCCGTCACCGTCCGCGAGCGCGACTCCATGAAGCAGGAGCGCGTCTCCCTCGACCAGATCGAGGGCTACCTCGCCGCGCGTCTGATCGGCTGCTGACCGCGCCCCGCGCCTGATCGGCCGCCGGGCCGCACGCCCGGCCCGGCGCGCACGAGCCCCCGGTTCCACACGGAACCGGGGGCTCGTCTCGCTCAACGCCCCTGCAGTGCCTTGACGTTGTCGCCGAACGTCCAGTTCTTCGAGCCGTCCCAGTTGATCGACCAGGTCATCAGGCCCTTGAGGGACGTGCCGTAGTGCCGCCACGCCTGGGACACCAGGCTCGGCGACATGTAGCCGCCGCCCGCGCCCGACTGGGCGGGCAGGCCCGGGACCTGCTTGTCGTACGGCACCCTGATCGTGGTGCCCTGGACGACCAGCCCCTTGTTCAGGCAGTCGGTCTGGGCGGTGAAGCCCTGCACGGTGCCCGCGGAGTACGAGTCGCCGGAGCAGCCGTACATGCTGCCGTTGTAGTACTGCATGTTGAGCCACCACAGGCGTCCGTTGTCCGCGTACTTCTTCACGATCGGCAGGTATGCGCCCCAGATCGACCCGTACGTGATGCTGCCGCCCGTGACGTAGGCGGTCTCCGGCGCCATGGTCAGGCCGAAGTTCGACGGCATCCGGGACAGCACCCCGTCGATGATCCGGATCAGGTTGGCCTGCGACGTGGACGGCTGACCGATGCTTCCGCTGCCGACGAGACCGGTCTCGATGTCGATGTCGATGCCGTCGAAGTTGTACTTCTTCAGGATCGGCACGATCGTGTCGACGAAGCGGTCGGCGACCGTGGACGAGCTGAGGTCGATGCCCGCGGCGGCGCCGCCGATCGACAGCAGGATCGTCTGCCCGGACGCCTTGGCCGCGCACATCTCCGCCGGCGTCGCGACCTTCACGCCCGCGTCCATGCCGTCCTCCCACAGCGCCGTGCCGTCCGAGCGGATGACGGGGAACGCGGCGTTGATCACGTTGTAGCCGTGCGCGGCGATACGGGAGTCGGTGATGGGGGTCCAGCCGAAGGGCGGGTGGACGCCGTTGGACGAGCCGTCCCAGTTCTCCCAGTACCCCTGGAGGACCTTCCCGGTGGGGCGGGACTTCACGGCGCAGGTGTCGGCGGCGGACGCGCCGGGCGCGCCGGCGATGGTCATGAGCTGTGCGAGACAGGCCGCCGCGAGTGCGGCGCCCAGCAGACGGAGTTTCCGGCGGATCATGCGGGCCTCCCGGGTGGGGGTACGGCGAGGTGTCCGTGGAGCTGGCAAGAGATGTCGTAGGCATGACAGTGCTCGCGGTCCAGACCTTTCGTCAATAGGTCTGGACCAAAGTGGCGGCGGGGTGGGCTGACAAATGACAGATGACAGATATTGAAATCTGTCATCTGTCATGTCAGGCTGGGGACGAACCACCCCCCTCGGGACACAAGGAGTCCTCATGCGCACCCGCACCCTCGGAACCACCGGCCCCCAGGTCTCCGCCCTCGGCCTCGGCTGCATGGGCATGTCCGCGCTGTACGGCGACACCGACCGGGCCGAGTGCGTCGCGACGGTCCACGCCGCGCTCGAAGCGGGCGTGACCCTGCTCGACACCGGCGACTTCTACGCCATGGGCCACAACGAGATGCTGATCGGCGAAGCGCTCCGCTCCGCCCCGCCCGCCCTGCGCGAACAGGCCCTGACCAGCGTCAAGTTCGGTGCGCTGCGCGACCCGGACGGCGGCTGGACGGGCTTCGACGGCCGCCCCGCCGCCGTGAAGAACTTCGCCGCCTACTCGCTCCAGCGCCTGGGTGTGGACCACATCGACGTGTACCGGATCGCGCGGGTCGACCCCGACGTGCCGATCGAGGAGACGGTCGGCGCCATCGCCGAACTGGTCCAGGCCGGGCACGTCCGGCACATCGGCCTGAGCGAGGTCGGCGCCGACACCGTCCGCCGGGCCGCCGCGACCGCGCCCGTCGCCGACGTCCAGATCGAGTACTCGCTCATCTCCCGCGGCATCGAGCGGGAGATCCTCCCGGCCGTCCGGGACCTGGGCATCGGCATCACCGCGTACGGCGTGCTGTCCCGCGGGCTGATCTCCGGCCACTTCACGGCCGACCGGCAGCTCACCGCGAACGACTTCCGGGCCATGAGCCCCCGCTTCCAGGGCGAGAACCTGCGGCACAACCTCACGCTCGTCGAAGCCCTGCGGAAGATCGCCGAACAGAAGGGCGTCAGCGTCGCGCAGATCGCGATCGCCTGGGTGCTGTCGCGCGGCGAGGACATCGTGCCGCTCGTCGGCGCGCGCAGCCGCGACCGTCTCACGGAGGCGCTGGGCGCCCGCGACGTCACGCTCGGCCCGGACGACCTCGCCGCGATCGAGGAAGCGGTGCCGGCGGGCGCCGCCGCGGGCGACCGCTACCCGGCGGCCCAGATGGCACACCTCGACAGCGAACGCTGACGGCACCGGCAGGTACGGTCTTCGTCATGGCACCGACCTCCGAGACCCTGACCGCCGAGCGCATCCTCGCAGCCACCGAGGAGGTGCTGCGCCGCCACGGCCCGGCCAAGGCCACCGTGGTGGACGTGGCCCGCGCGCTCGGCGTCAGCCACGGCAGCGTCTACCGCCACTTCCGCACGAAGGCGGCGCTGCGGGAAGCGGTCACCCAGCGCTGGCTGGACCGCACGTCCGAGGCCCTCGCCGGCATCGTCGCCGAGGACCGCGACCCCGCGTCGCGGCTGCGCGACTGGTTCACCGGTCTGTTCGCGGCCAAGCGCAAGAAGGCGGGCGACGACCCGCAGCTCTTCGCCACCTACACGGTGCTGATCGGCGAGAACAGCGCGGTCGTCGAGCGGCACATCGCCGACCTCACCGGCCAGCTCACCGAGATCGTCCGGGACGGCGCCGCGCGGGGCGTGTTCGACGCCGCCGACCCCGCCGTCTCGGCCCGCGCCGCCTTCGACGCCACAGGCCGCTTCCACGATCCCTGCTACGCCCGCGAGTGGGAACAGCCGGGCATCGAGGCGGACTTCGAGGCGGTCGTCGCCCTGGTCCTGCGCGGCCTGCGCGCCTGACCCGCCGGGCGCCCGGCCCCCGGGCCGCCGGACGCCCGGCCTCGCGTCCCCCTCACGCGTCGGCCGGATCCACCGTCGCCTGATGCGCCTCGGCGAGATGTTCCTCCGCCTTCAGCCACGGGAGGAACTGCGCACCCTTGCGCCAGCCGCACGTGTCGCATCTGATCGTCCGCTGCACGCCCGCGCGTTGCACATGGACGACATGCTCCCGACCGTGCTGGTCCCAGCGGCTCACCTTGCTCGTGTTGATCTGAAGCATGACGCCCTCCAATGACAGCGCTCCGCTCGTGCGCTTAGGAGTGTGCAGCAAGGAGAAGATCAACGGGGTGTCTTCGGCGGCGAGTTGAACTTCTTCGGGGTCAGCTGATCGTGCGCGGCAGGCGGAGGCTCAGCGCTGTGGTCAGGGCCACGCCCGCGAGTTGGACCAGGAGCGTGGTCACCACGGCGTCCCGCATGCCGTGCGAGGGGACCAGGGCCAGGAAGAGGGAGCCCAGGGTGGCGACACCCAGGGCGAGGGCCGACTGCTGGGTGGTGATCATGACTCCGCTGCCGACGCCGGCCCGGGCGGGCGGCACCTCGGAGAGGATGATCCGGAAGATGACCGGCAGCTGGAGGGCCTGGCCTGCGCCCGCCACCGCCGCGCCGGGCAGCAGTTCCCGCACGCCGAGGTCCGGCCACGACCGCCAGGCGGCCAGCGCCAGCAGCGTTACGCCCACCGCCTGGACGATGCCGCCGACGGTGACGACACGGGTGCCGTGCCGGGCGACCAGCCGGGGCCCGCACAGGGAGACGGCGAGAAAGACGACGGCCATGGGCGCGAGGGCGAGCCCCGCGGGCACCGGACCGAGGCCCGCACCGCGCTGCAACGCCACCGCGATCACGAACATGAAGCCGCTGAAGCCGATCGAGAACGGCACGATCATCACCAGGCCGCGGCGCAGCGACGTCAGCTCGAACAGGCTCGGCGGAACCAGCGGCGTACGGCCGCTCCGGTCCTTGCGGCGTTCGACCAGATAGAACGCCGCCGCCGCGAGCGGGAACAGGGCCAGCGACAGCCAGGTCCACAACGGCCAGCCCGCCGCCCGGCCCTCGGTCAGCGGAGCGAGCAGGGCGAGCAGGGACACCGCGAGCAGGACCGTGCCCAGGGTGTCGACCGGCTCCGGGTGCTGCGAGCGGGTCTCCGGTACGGCGCGCGCGGCGAGGACCAGGCCGACGATCACGACGGGCACGTTCACGAGGAACACCGAGCGCCAGCCCGTGCCCGCGATGTCCGCGGCGACCAGGACACCGCCGAGGATCTGCCCGGCGACCATGGAGAGCCCGGCCGTGGCTCCGTACAGGCCCATCGCCTTGGCGCGGCGCGGCCCGCTGGTCGCCGACTGGATGGTCGCGAGGACCTGCGGCAGCATCGCGGCGGACGCCGCGCCCTGCGCGACGCGTGCCGCGACCAGCGTCCAGGCGGAGGGCGCGAGCCCGCACGCGAGGGACGTCAGGCCGAAGGCGGCCATGCCGCCGAGGAAGAACTGCCGCCGGCCGAAGAGGTCGCCGAGGCGTCCGCCCAGGACGAGGAGGACGGCGTAGGCGACCCCGTAGCCGGCGACGACGAGTTCGAGGACGGCCTCGCCCGCGTTCAGGTCACGGCCGATGGTCGGCAGGGCGACGTTGACGATGAAGAAGTCGATGAGGGGCAGTGCCGCACCGAGCAGCACGGTGAAGAGCCCGAGGCCGCCGAGCACGGGTGGGGCGACTCGGGAGCCGGTCGGGGTTGTGAGAGTTCCGGTATCGGTCACGTCCCTCAGCCTTCTCCCCGCCTCAGGCTGGTACCAGAGTGTTCTTATCCTGGTAGAAGCACTACCTGGAAACAGGTTCCGGTGAGGCTCAGGCTGGAGGCATGACGACGATGGTGTGGGAGACGACCACGACCCCGGCCCCGCGGGCAGCACACCCGGCCCCGGCCGCGCGGGCCGGGACACCGGCCCGCACCCCGGCCGACGCGCCGGCTCCCGCCCCGGCCGGACGGGCCCGCCCCCCGGCCGCCGCACCGCGGCCGGGACCGGACGCCCCCGCCGCGGACCGGCCCTCCGCCACCGCCGCACCCCGCGGCAGCGAGATCAGGCGTCACGAACTCGCCGGCTTCCTGCGCAGCCGACGCGAACGCATCCCGCCGGAGCAGGTCGGACTGCCCCGCGGCCGGCGCCGGCGCACCCCGGGACTGCGCCGCGAGGAGGTCGCGCAGCTCTCCGCCGTGGGCGTCACCTGGTACACGTGGCTCGAACAGGCGAGAGACATCCAGGTCTCCGAGCAGGTCCTCGACGCGCTGGCCCGCACCCTGCTGCTGGACGCGAGCGAGCGTGCCCACCTCTTCCAGCTGGCGGGCGCCGTGGATCCCTCGCCCGCCGCGCAGTGCCCGACGATCACCCCGGCGCTGCGGCACATGCTGACCCAGCTGGAGCCGGTCCCCGCCTGCATCCAGAACAGCCGGTACGACATCCTCGCGTACAACAGGACGTACGCCCGCCTGCTGATGAGCGACCTCGACGCGGTGCCGCCCGAGGACCGCAACTGCATGATCCTCGTCTACACGAACGCCGAGTGGCGCAGGTCGATCGTGCAGCTCGACGACGCGATGCGCATGATGGCCGCGAAGCTGCGCGGCTCGATGGCCGGACACCTCGGCGAGCCCGCCTGGAAGATGCTGGTCAAGCGGCTGACGACGGAATCCGCGGAGTTCCGTGAGCACTGGGAGCGGTACGAGGTGGTGGGCGGCGCCCGCAGCAGGACCAAGCAGTTCCTCAACCCGTACGTGGGGCTGGTCACCGTCGACCACACCGACCTGTGGCTCGCCCCCGACCTGGGGGCCCGCATGGTGACGTACGTCCCGACGGACGAGGAGAGCCGCGAGCGGCTGGAGCGGCTGCACGCCCTGGCGTCGGCGGACGGGAATCCGGAGCGGGACGCCCGGTCCGCGTGACGTCGGGCCCGTGTGACGGCCGCCCGCGCCGACCGGTCACGGCCCCCGTCGCCGTACGCCGGCCCGGTCGGGGAGGTGGTGCCCGGCCTATGATCGGCGCGGCCGTCGGAGGCCGGAGAGGCGAGGGGTCGTGCACGAGGACGGTTCATTGCGTGAGGTCGCCTGGAGGCGGGATCTGCCCCTGCGCTTCGCGCTCGTCAGCGAGGAGTGGGACGGCGAGCAGACGGTCTGGGCGCGGTGCGTCGACATCGAGGGGCTGTTCCAGGACTGGGCCGCCTTCCGGGAGCGGCTGACCCTCCTCGACTGCGCGCCCACCGGTCGGCTTCTCAAGGCCGCCGAGCGCTGCGCCGCGCAGCGGACGCCCGTCCCCTTCGGCGATCTGAGCCTGGTGGTGAGCGATCTGGACGCCGAGGATCCGTACGACAACGACCACTGCGCGTTCGAGGAAGCCGTCGTCGTCGACAGCAGGCCAGGCACCGGGGACTCCGCACGGTTCGACCTCGTCGTCGAGTGCGTGGTCACCGAGCAGCCGCGCTCCTGGCGCAAGGAGCCCGCGAGAGCCGAGATCACCCTGCTCAACGGCACCAGCGGAGGTTCGTTCGGGCGCTGCGGGCGGGTGGCGGGCCTGTACGGAGCCCGGCCGGACCCCGCCCGCCGGCCCGTACGGCTCATCGGCTGTGAGCCCTCGCCGGAACTGAGGCACCGGATGGTCCACCGCCGTCACGGCGGGGACAGCCTGCAGCTCTGGCTCCTCGACCGCACGGGCCGGCCGGCCCCGGTCCGGGAGCACATCGCGGTGGACGTCGACGAGTGCCGCCCCTCCACGCTCGGCGGTGCGCTGATCGATGTGACGCTCAAGGGCGGGCTCTTCCGCCGCCTGCCCTTCCCGCCCGCGGTCCGGCCGGTGTGGGAGGCCTGGTACGAAGGCCCGCCCGCGGTGCGCAACGCATGGGCGCGCTTCCCGGCCGAGGGGCGCAGCGAGTGGCTGCGGTTCACCGAGGTGTGCCCTGGCCCCGAGGAGCCCGGCACGGTGTGCGAGCTGGACGGGCGGTACGTCACCGACGTGCCGGGCCTGCACTGCGCGATCGGCGAGGCGGTCGGCGGCCCGGGGTACGCGTGGCACCAGTGCTGGAACGCGCTGCGCGGCTGCCAGTGCCGCGGCGAAGCGCCCCGCGCGCCCTTCACGCTCGTGTGGCACCACGCGGACGTGGCCCGGCAGGCCCTGGCGGGCGTCCGCGTGGACAGGGACGGCGAGGTCGACTACTTCGAGGCGGTGGTGCCGTTCCTGGAGCGGCTGGGCGTCACCGTGGTGCTGCGCTAGGCGCGTACGCCCGCCGGGTCCCGTACCTCCGGGGCGTCCTCCGACACCAGCCGCGCGGCCGTGTCCTCGGCCGTCCTGCGGGCCCAGCGTCCGCTGGTCAGCGCGCCGAGGACGAGGACCGCGAGGCCGCATGCGGCGATGATCCACCAGCCGGGCCGGGCGGCCGACACGAACGTGTCCCGGTAGGCCGCCCCCTGCACCCCCGACGCCAGCACGGCGCCGACCACGGCGACCCCGAGGGTGCCGCCGATCTGGCGGCTGGTCGAGGCGACGGCGGCGGCGACGCCCGCCTGGGAGCGGGGCATGCCGGAGACGGCGGTGTTGGTGATGGGGGCGTTGACGAAACCGAAGCCGATCCCGAACAGGACGTAGCCGACGACGAGCGTGACGTTCGACGTCTCCGCCTCGAAGGCCGCGAACAGGACGCCGCTCGCGGACATCGCCACGCCGGCGATCAGCAGCGGCAGGCGCGGCCCCCGGCTGCCGACCACCCGTCCCGAGACAGGGGCGCAGACGAAGCACAGGGCGGCCATCGGCAGCATCCACAGACCGGCGTGCAACGCGTCCAGACCGCGCACGTTCTGCAGGTAGAGCGTCGACAGGAAGAGGAAGCCGCTGAGCGCGGCGAACGCGCTGACGGCTATGACCGTGGCCCCGCTGAACGGCGCGGAGCGGAAGAAGCGCAGATCGATGAGGGGTTCGGCCCGTCGCGGCTCGAACCACAGGAGGCCGAGCAGCGCGGCCACGGCGACCGCGCCGAAGGCGAGGGTCTTCGGGGCGCCGGAGCTGGGCGCCTCGATGATCGCGTACGTCAGCGAGCCGAGCAGCGCGATGACCAGCAGCTGTCCGAGCGGGTCGGGGCGGCGGGCCTTCGGCGCGCGGGACTCGGGGACGAAGCGCAGGGTGAGCAGCAGCGCCGCGAGGCCGACCGGGAGATTGATCCAGAAGATCGAGCGCCAGCCGACCGAGTCGACGAGGAGGCCGCCGACCAGGGGGCCGGCGGCCATGGAGATGCCGACGACACCGCCCCACGCGCCGATCGCGCGGGCGCGCTCGCGCGGGTCGGTGAAGGTGTTGGTGATGATCGACATCGCCACCGGGTTGAGCATCGAACCGCCGACCGCCTGCACCATGCGGAAGACGACGAGGGATTCGAGGTTCGGGGCGAGGGAGCACAGGACCGAACCGAGAGTGAAGATCACCAGGCCCGCGGTGAAGACCTTGCGGCGGCCGATGCGGTCGGCGGTCGAGCCCGCGAGCATCAGCAGCGAGGCGAGGACCAGGGTGTAGGCGTCGATGGTCCACTGCAGGCCCGCGACGTCGGCGTGCAGTTCCCGCTGCATCGAGGGGAGGGCGACGTTCAGGACCGTGTTGTCCAGGCTCACGATCAGCAGGCTCATGCAGCAGATCGCGAGCACCAGCATCCGGTGGCGGTGGCTGAGCTCGGGCATCCACCCAGCGTACGCCGTTTTCAATAGTGCGTCTAACTAATGACCGGTACACGATCTTGGCCGCGGGGTGAGACCGGATCCCCGTACGAGCATCCGCCGGCGTACGCGACAATGGGGGAATGTCCACGCCCACCCTCGCCCCCGCGTCCCCCCTGTCGATCGGCCCCCACACGGTGCAGCCGCCCGTCGTCCTGGCGCCCATGGCCGGGATCACGAACGCGCCGTTCCGCACCCTGTGCCGCGAGTTCAGCGGCGGCAAGGGCCTGTTCGTCAGCGAGATGATCACCACGCGGGCGCTGGTCGAGCGCAACGAGAAGACCATGCAGCTGATCCACTTCGACGCGACCGAGAAGCCGCGCTCGATCCAGCTGTACGGCGTGGACCCCGCCACCGTCGGCAAGGCCGTCCGCATGATCGCGGAGGAGAACCTCGCCGACCACATCGACCTGAACTTCGGCTGCCCGGTCCCGAAGGTGACCCGCAAGGGCGGCGGCTCCGCCCTCCCGTACAAGCGGAACCTGCTGCGGGCGATCCTGCGCGAGGCCGTCACCGGCGCGGGCGACCTCCCGGTCACCATGAAGATGCGCAAGGGCATCGACGACGACCACATCACCTTCCTGGACGCCGGGCGGATCGCCGTCGAGGAAGGCGTCACGGCGATCGCGCTGCACGGCCGGACCGCCGCACAGCACTACGGCGGCACGGCGGACTGGGACGCCATCGCCCGCCTGAAGGAGCACGTGCCGGAGATCCCCGTGCTCGGCAACGGCGACATCTGGTCCGCCGAGGACGCGCTCCGGATGGTCCGCGAGACCGGCTGCGACGGCGTCGTCGTGGGCCGCGGCTGCCTCGGCCGGCCCTGGCTGTTCGGCGACCTGGTGGCCGCCTTCGAGGGGCGCGCGGAGTTCGCCCGGCCGACGCTGCGCGAGGTCCGGGACGTCATGGTCCGCCACGCGACCCTGCTCGGTGAGTGGATCGGTGACGAGGCCCGCGGTGTCATCGACTTCCGCAAGCACGTCGCCTGGTACCTGAAGGGCTTCGCGGTCGGCTCCGAGATGCGCAAGCGCCTCGCGATCACCTCGTCGCTCACCGAACTCTCCGAAGGACTCGCCGAGCTGGACCTCGACCAGCCCTGGCCCGCCGGCGCGGACGGGCCCCGCGGCCGCACCTCCGGCAACAACAGGGTCGTCCTGCCGGACGGCTGGCTGAAGGACCCGTACGACTGCGCGGGGATCAGCGAGGACGCGGAACTGGACACGTCCGGGGGCTGACCCGGTCCGTGCGCCCGGGCCGGCACGGCCCGCGCTACGCACCTCCCACGGCGGTGAGCAGCGCCAGCGGAGCCGCCGCCGACCTCGACTCCCGTACGCACGCGTGCGGGTAGGGCACCGGCTCGCGGTGCGTGTCACGGCCGTAGCCGGCGAGGACCTCGGGGAGCCGGTGCCCGGCGGCGGTGGCCGCGTCGACCAGTCCGTGCGCGACCGTGCGGGCCTCGTCGTGCAGGCCGTAGCGGGCCAGCCCCAGCGTGATCAGCGCGTTGTCGTGCGGCCAGACCGAACCGCGGTGGTACGACATCGGGTGGTACGCGGGCTGTCCCGCGGCCAGCGTGCGCACGCCCCAGCCCGAGAAGAAGTCCGGTTCGAGGAGGCGGCGGCCCACCAGCTCGCCGTACTCCTTGTCCAGCAGACCGGACCACAGGAGATGGCCCGCGTCCGAGGCGAGCGCGTCGACGTGCCGGCCGTCGCCGTCCAGCGCCAGCGCGGGGAAGCCGTGCTCGGACATCCAGAAGTCCCGCTGGAAACGGTCGCGCAGATCGGCGGCGGCCTGTTCGAGCAGGGCCGCGTAGACCTCGTCGTCCCAGACCGTGCGCGCCAGCTGCGCGGTCCGGCGCAGGGCGTCGTACGCGTACCCCTGCGCGCCCGCCGCCATCACCGGGCCGGTGGGGCGGCTGCCGTCGGCCGAGCAGATCGCCCCCGGCGAGTCCTTCCAGTTCTGGTTGGCGAGGCCGCCCCCGTCCGCGCGGTAGACGAGATAGCCGCGCGAGGTCAGACCGCCGTGGTCGAGCATCCAGCCGATCGCCGCACGGGCGTTGGCCTCCAGGCGGCGGGCCGGCGCCATGTCGCCGGTCTGCTCCGTGTACGCGCCGAGCAGCACCAGGAACAGCGGAGTCGCGTCGACCGATCCGTAGTACCGCCCGTACGGCACCTGCCCGAAGTGCGCCAGTTCGCCGTGCCGCACCTCGTGCACGATCTTGCCGGGCTGGGCCACCGCGCCGGCGCCCGTCTCCGTCGCCTGGGTCGCGGCGAGCGCGGGCAGCGTGGCGGCGGCGAGCCCGGGACGGTACGGCAGGGCGAAGAGTGAGGTCAGCAGGGCGTCCCGGCCCAGCAGGGTGAGGAACCACGGGACTCCGGCCGCGGGCACCCGCAGCTCCTCGCCGTCCGGGCCCGTCGCCGGGACCTGGAGCACGGCCAGGTCGGACAGGCCTCGCGCGCAGGCCGCGGCCAGCTCCGGCCAGCCGGTCGGGAAGGGCACCCCCTCCGCGAACTCTCCTTCGAGTTCCAGCAGTTGCTCATTGACGGCGGCGGGGGACAGCGGCACGCGCGGTGCCACGACGGCGCCGTGCGGACGGGCGGCGACGCGCAGCGCCAGCTCCGCCGAACCGTGCGGTTCGAGTTCGAGCGTCCACACGAGGCGGCGGGCTCCCGTGCCCGTCTCCTCCACACCGTCCGGCGCGGGCTCGGAGGTGACCGTCGTACAGGACCGCCACTCACCGCGCCGGTAGCTGAACTCCACCCCGTCGTCGAGGACCTGACGCTGCCGCACCACGCCCGTCTTCGCGTATGTGCGGTGGTCGGAGCGCAGTTCGAACTGGTCGGTGAAGTCGGCGTCCGCGGTGACCGCGATACGGACCGTGGTGGGCGTCGGACGGTTGCTGGTGACGCGCAGCGCCTCCACGAACGCGCCCTCGGAGACCGCCTGTTCGCGGAAGAGCGTGCAGGCGGGCGGCTCCGTGCGCCCGCCGCGCGGCACCAGCACGCACCGCGCCGTGTCGCCGTCCGCCACCGGCGTGAGCGCCTCGGGCACCGCGCCGTCGACGGTCAGCTGCCAGCGGCTGAGGTGCCGGGCGTCCCGGACGAACAGCCCGTCCGGCGAACTGCCGCCCCGCACGCCGCTGATGTCCCCGCCGTCGCCCACGGCGGCGAACGTCCCACCGTGCACGAGCAGATGATGCCGGTCCGTCATCCCCGGTCCCCTCCCTTGGCGCCCGTGTCGCATGCGCTGTGTGTCGTCGTGTCGTGTGGTGACGCGCCCTGTGTCCTGTCGAACGCGTCGCGGCCCGCCGGGGACACGCATCGGTCCGCCCCGAAGGGGTCGTGCAGCAGGTCGAGCGTCAGCGCGGCCGTCCAGCTGAAGCCGAGCGCTCCACAGGCCGCGCCGGTGTACGGGTCCACGTACTCCGCGAATCCGGACTCCTGAGCCGTGTCGAGCAGCGCGGCCCGCAGACCGTCCGCCCGCGCGTGCTCCCCGTGCAGCCGCAGGCCGCGTTCCAGTAGCCAGTTGGTGTTGAACCAGGCCGGTCCGCGCCAGTACCGGTGCGGGTCGAACGCGTCCCCCGCGAGGTCGTAGCTCGGTACGAGCCGGGTGTCGCCGCCGAGTCCGAAGTGCGGGCCGCTCGCCGTGCGGACCAGCGCGGCGGCGATCTCGCGCGGCAGCGCGGGCAGGACGATCGGCAGCAGCCCGGCGACACTGCGTTCGCGGATCAGCGCTCCACCGGGAGAGCGCCGCTCCGCGCCGTGGGCGCCGCTCCGTGAACGCTGCTCCGTGCCGTGAGCACTCCTCGGAGACCGTCGCTCCGTGTCGTGAGCACCGCTCTCGCCCCCGTCGTGCACGTCCCGGCAGAAGAACATGCCCGCCACCGGGTCCCACAGCCGCTCCACCAGGGCCGCGGTGAGGCGTTCGGCGCGGGCGTGCCGGGCCGTGCCCGCCGCGCCCAGCTCCTGCGCGATGCACGCCAGCGCGTGCTCGGAGGCGATCAGCAGTGCGTTGAACGCGGGGTCCTCGACGGCGAACGCGCCGCCCCCGTCCGCGTATCCGCCGTCCCGGTAGTCGGCGGCCAGGCGCACGTACCGCCCGTAGTCGAGATCGGTCGGCCGGTCCTCGGCGGCCCCGTGGTCGAGGTCGGCGCGGCGGAAGGAGCGGGCCGGCGCCGGGGTGACCCGGCTGAGCGGGGCGTCCCAGCAGGGGCTGTTGTCCATGCCCTGCTCCCAGGGGTGGACCACGGAGGCGAGGCCGCCGCCCCCCAGGTCCCTGCGGTGCAGGAGATAGCGGTGCCAGGCCGCGAGACGGGGATACATCCGGGGGAGGAACGCCCGCGCCCACGACAGGCCCGGGTCCGCGCGGTGCACCAGCCAGACGGCGAGCGCGTGCACCGGTGGCTGCACGATGCCCGACGTCTGTACGGTGCGCGGGGCGCCCGCAGCGCGCCCCGCGGTCGAGGAGCGCCAGAAGTCGGGGCTCGGGAAGTACGCGTCCAGCGGGACGGAGGGGTTGAAGACGATGTGCGGGACGCGTCCGTCGGCCCACTGGGCGCCGAGCAGGGTCTCCAACTCCGTCTGGGCGCGCAGCGGGGACAGGTGGCGCAGGCCGATCGCGATGAACGCGGAGTCCCAGGACCACTGGTGCGGGTACAGGCCGCGCGAGGGCACCGTGGACGTGCCGGTCCAGTTGTCGTCGAGGACGCGGGCGGCCCTGAGGTGCAGGGAAGCGGCCGGCCCGGCAGGGTCGTATACAAGTGGTCCGGACCGGGAGATTCCGCCCGTGCCGGGCGGGACCGGCGGGCCGGAGGCGGGTGCGGGAGTGCCGGAGGTGTGCAGGGGGGTGGCGGTCCCCGTGCGCAGGGCGGTGAGCTGGGTTGTGCGGTCCACTCAGGTCTCCCCGAAGACGTCCGGCCGACCGGTTCGGCAGTGGCTACCGTAGGGTTACGTCTATTTAACACGCAAAACTCAATATGTAATGCAGAGTTGAGGAACGCAAGGGGGTGCGCATGACGGGAAGGGCAGGGAGAACCGTGAAGGCCTCACATCAGGCGAGCGCCGGAGATCTGCTCGAACTGGTGCGCAGCGGCCGGGCCACCACACGGGGTGCGCTCCAGCAGGCCACCGGTCTGTCCCGCGCCACGGTCGGCCAGCGGCTCGACCGGCTCTTCCGCGCGGGCTGGCTGCGTGAGGGCGCCGGCGGTCCGGTCGACTCGCCCCTCGGGGGCCGCCCCTCCATCACCCTGGAGTTCGACGACGAGCACGCCGTCGTCCTGGCCGCCGACCTCGACACCCGGCACGGCAGGGCGGCCCTCCTCACGCTGACCGGGGAGATCCTCGCCGAGCGGACCGGCGTCCTGGTGGTCGACGAGGGCCCGGAGGCGGTCCTGGACGAACTGGGGCGCTGGTTCGCCGGCCTGCTGGAGGAGGCCGGGCAGCGCGCGGACGCGGTGTGCGGCATCGGCCTCGCGGTGCCGGGTCCGGTCGACAGCGACACCGGCCGCGTGGTGCAGCCGCCGATCATGCCGGGCTGGGACGGCTACGACACAAGGGGCCGGCTGGGCCGTGCCTTCGCCGAACACGCCGGCCCCCGCACGGCCCCGGGCGGGGGCCGTACGGCGGTCCCCGTCCTCGTGGACAACGACGCCAATCTCATGGCGTACGGCGAACAGCGCACCGGCTATCCGGACTGCTCGGCGTTCGCCCTGGTCAAGGTCTCCACCGGGATAGGCGCGGGCATGGTCGTGGGCGGCGGCATCTACCGCGGTGTCGACGGGGGAGCGGGCGACATCGGGCACATCCGGGTGGGCGCCGACGCGCTGTGCCGGTGCGGCTCGTACGGCTGCCTGGCCGCCGTCGCGAGCGGTGGCGCGGTGGCGCGCCGGCTCGCCGAGGCGGGAGTCCCCGCCGCGTCCGGCTCGGATGTGCGGGCCCTGCTGGCGGCCGGACACCCCGAGGCGATGGCGCTCGCGCGGGAGGCGGGACGGCAGGTCGGCGACGTCCTCGCCACCGTGGTGACGCTGCTCAACCCCGGCGTACTGATGATCGCCGGCGATTTGGCCGGAACTCCCTTCCTCACGGGCGTGCGTGAGCTCCTCTATCAGCGGGCACTGCCCCGTTCCACCGCTCATCTGGACGTGGTGACCTCGCGGCTCGGTGAGCGGGCGGGGCTGGTGGGGGCCGGTGCGCTGGTCGTGGAGCACCTGTACGCGCCGGAGCGGGCCGAGGAGCGGCTGGCCGCGCTCGGTGTGTGACCACCGTGTGTCGTGTCCGCGAACCGGTCCGCATGGTGAAATCCGGACGTCCTCACCGGCGTGATTCTCGCCACCCTTGATAGGGGTGCCGCTCAGATGAGCGGATCTTGGGCGGCTGCACTTCCCTAAGGGGTGGCACTCAGTGCCACCCCTTGATCGTTCATCGATTAAACTCAGGCGTGCTGAAGCCCGCTCATGTGAGCGCTCATGAGGTATCATGGGGGATCATGCGTTCAAGAAGTGAAAACATCCTGGCCTCGGCGCTTGCCAAGCTTTGACTTTCGATCTGCTGGCGGACGAGTGGTTACAGGCGCATGACGCACAAGTGGACGTACCCAGGCGCCTTCGATCTGGGTATGTTCCTCGCCGTCAGGGCAGCCACCGCGACGTCGAGGAGTCGAGACGCGTGTCGGAAAACAAGGATCTTCACGTAGCCGAGAACGGCGTCGAAGGCGTGAAGTTCGTTTATGACTTCACCGAGGGCAACAAGGACCTCAAGGACCTCCTCGGCGGCAAGGGTGCAAACCTCGCCGAGATGACCAACCTGGGTCTTCCCGTCCCTCCGGGTTTCACGATCACGACCGAGGCGTGCAAGACGTACCTCGACAGTGGCGAGGAGCCCGCGGCACTGCGTGACGAGGTGAGTGCACACCTCGAAGCCCTCGAGGCGAAGATGGGCAAGAAGCTCGGCCAGGCCGACAACCCGCTGCTCGTGTCCGTCCGCTCCGGGGCGAAGTTCTCGATGCCGGGCATGATGGACACCGTCCTGAACATCGGCCTCTCCGACAAGTCGGTCCAGGGCCTCGCCAAGCAGGCCGGCGACGACCGCTTCGCGTGGGACTCGTACCGCCGCCTCATCCAGATGTTCGGCAAGACGGTCCTCGGTGTGGACGGTGAGCTCTTCGAGGAGGCGCTGGACGCCGCGAAGGACGCCAAGAAGGTCACGGTCGACACCGACCTCGAGGCGGCCGACCTGAAGAAGCTCGTCACCAAGTTCAAGAAGATCGTCAAGACCGAGGCCGGCCGCGACTTCCCGCAGGACCCGCGCGAGCAGATGGACCTCGCCATCAAGGCGGTCTTCGACTCGTGGAACGGCGACCGCGCGAAGCTGTACCGCCGCCAGGAGCGCATCCCGCACGACCTGGGCACCGCCGTCAACATCTGTTCCATGGTCTTCGGCAACCTGGGCCCGGACTCCGGCACCGGCGTCGCCTTCACCCGTGACCCCGCCAGCGGCCACCAGGGCGTGTACGGCGACTACCTGCAGAACGCGCAGGGCGAGGACGTCGTCGCGGGCATCCG
This sequence comes from Streptomyces krungchingensis, assembly GCF_054729265.1. Classification (NCBI taxonomy): domain Bacteria; kingdom Bacillati; phylum Actinomycetota; class Actinomycetes; order Kitasatosporales; family Streptomycetaceae; genus Streptomyces; species Streptomyces krungchingensis. Next base: position 3,874,942 of record NZ_JBPUKY010000001.1, on the reverse strand, counting down.
CAACACGGTCCCGCTCGCCGAGCTGGAGTCGATCGACAAGAAGTCGTACGACCAGCTGATGCAGATCATGGAGACCCTGGAGAACCACTACAAGGATCTCTGCGACATCGAGTTCACCATCGAGCGCGGCCAGCTGTGGATGCTGCAGACCCGCGTCGGCAAGCGCACGGCGGGCGCGGCCTTCCGCATCGCCACGCAGCTGGTGGACCAGGGCCTGATCGACGAGGCCGAGGCGCTGCAGCGCGTCACCGGCGCCCAGCTCGCCCAGCTGATGTTCCCGCGCTTCGACGAGCACGCGAAGGTCGAGCAGGTCGGCCGGGGCATCGCGGCCTCGCCGGGTGCGGCGGTCGGCAAGGCGGTCTTCGACTCGTACACCGCCGTGAAGTGGTCGCGTTCCGGGGAGAAGGTCATCCTGGTCCGCCGGGAGACCAACCCCGACGACCTCGACGGCATGATCGCGGCCGAGGGCATCCTGACCTCGCGCGGCGGCAAGACCTCGCACGCGGCCGTCGTCGCCCGCGGCATGGGCAAGACCTGTGTCTGCGGCGCCGAGGAGCTGGAGGTCGACACCAAGCGCCGCCGGATGACCGTGCCCGGGGGGCACGTCGTCGAGGAGGGCGACCTCATCTCGATCGACGGCTCCAGCGGCAAGGTGTACCTCGGTGAGGTGCCCGTCGTCCCGTCCCCGGTCGTCGAGTACTTCGAGGGCCGGATGCACGCCGGCGCCCACGACGCCGACGAGCTGGTCGAGGCCGTGCACCGGATCATGGCCTTCGCCGACCGCAAGCGCAGCCTGCGCGTCCGTGCCAACGCCGACAACGCCGAGGACGCGCTGCGCGCCCGTCGCTTCGGCGCCCAGGGCATCGGCCTGTGCCGCACCGAGCACATGTTCCTCGGCGACCGGCGTGAGCTGGTCGAGCGGCTGATCCTGGCCGACACGGACGCCGAGCGCGAGGAGTCCCTCAAGGCGCTGCTCCCGCTGCAGAAGCAGGACTTCGTCGAGCTGTTCTCCGCGATGGACGGCCTGCCCGTCACCGTCCGGCTGCTCGACCCGCCGCTGCACGAGTTCCTGCCCGACATCACCGAGCTGTCGGTGCGCGTCGCGCTCGCCGAGTCCCGCAAGGACCCGCACGAGAACGAGCTGCGGCTGCTCCAGGCCGTGCACCGCCTGCACGAGCAGAACCCGATGCTGGGCCTGCGCGGCGTGCGCCTCGGCCTGGTCATCCCCGGTCTGTTCACGATGCAGGTCAGGGCGATCGCGGAGGCCGCCGCCGAGCGCAAGAACGCCAAGGGCGACCCGCGCGCCGAGATCATGATCCCGCTCGTCGGCACCGTCCAGGAGCTGGAGATCGTCCGCGAGGAGGCCGACCAGGTCATCGCCGAGGTGGAGGCGGCGACGGGTACGGAGCTGAAGCTCGCCATCGGCACGATGATCGAGCTGCCGCGCGCCGCGCTGACCGCCGGTCAGATCGCCGAGGCTGCCGAGTTCTTCTCCTTCGGCACCAACGACCTCACGCAGACCGTGTGGGGCTTCAGCCGGGACGACGTGGAGGCCTCCTTCTTCACGGCATACCTGGAGAAGGGCATCTTCGGGGTCTCCCCCTTCGAGACGATCGACAGGGACGGCGTCGGCTCCCTGGTGAAGTCCGCCGTCAAGGCCGGCCGCGAGACGCGCCCCGACCTGAAGCTCGGCGTCTGCGGCGAGCACGGCGGCGACCCGGAGTCGGTCCACTTCTTCCACGAGGTCGGGCTCGACTACGTCTCCTGCTCGCCGTTCCGGATCCCGGTGGCGCGCCTGGAGGCGGGGCGCGCGGCCTCCTCCTCGAAGGGCAGCGACCACCGCTAGGGCCTGTCCCGGCCCCGGGACCGCCGTCGGTCCCCGACCCTCACCGACGGCGGTGGTCCCGGTGCACGAAGAGAGGGCAGTACCCCTGTGCGGGGGGTGCCGCCCTCTCCGCCTGCCCGGGGACGGGACGGCGCGTACCGTGAGCGCGTGGACCGTGATCGTCGAGGGCGCGGGAACCGGAGAGGGAATCCGTCATGACCGGGTGGAACGCGGGCGACATCCCCGACCAGAGCGGGCGCACCGCCGTGGTCACCGGGGCCAACAGCGGCCTCGGCTTCGTGACCGCGCGGGAGCTGGCCCGGCGCGGCGCCCGGGTCGTCCTGGCCTGCCGGAGCGCGGAGCGCGGCACCGCGGCCCGCGAACGGCTCGTCTCGGAAGTGCCGGCGGCGGACGTGGAGTTCCTGCCGCTGGACCTCGGGGAGCTGGCCTCCGTCAGGGAGTTCGCCGCCGGGTACGCGGGCGCGTACGAGCGGCTCGACCTCCTCGTCAACAACGCCGGGGTCATGGCGCTGCCCGAGGGCCGCACCGGCGACGGCTTCGAGACCCAGTTCGGCGTCAACCACCTCGGGCACTTCGCGCTCACCGGGCTCCTGCTGCCCGCGCTGCTGCGCACGCCCGGCGCGCGGATCGTGACCGTGTCGAGCATGGTGCACGCGCTGGCGAACATCGACATCGACGACCTGGGCGGCGAGCGCGGCCGCTACCGCAAGTGGATCGCCTACGCCCGCTCCAAGACCGCCAACCTGCTGTTCACGCACGAGCTGGCGCGCCGCCTGGCCGCCGCCGGCTCGGACGTCGTCGCGGCCGCCGCGCACCCCGGTTACGCCTCCACCAACCTCCAGGCGGCCGGGCCCCGGCTGGAGGGCCGCAAGGGTGCCGAGCGGCTGATGGAGGCCGGCAACCGGCTCTTCGCGCAGAGCGCCGAGGCCGGAGCGCTGCCCTCGCTGTACGCCGCCACCGCGCCCCGGGTGGCGCCCGACTCCTTCACGGGCCCGTCGCTGGCGATGTGGCGGGGCGCGCCCGCGCCGTCGTGGCGGGCACCGTGGACCCGCGACGACCGGGCGGGGGAGCGCCTCTGGGCCGCCTCGGAGCGGCTGACGGGCGTCACCTACGACGCGATCGGGGTGTGACACCCCCGGCCGCGGGAACCGCCCCGCGGCCGGGACGGCGCCTCGGACCGCGCCCTGCCGAGCCCGCGCCCTGTCGACGGCTCGCGCTCTGCCGACGGCCCGCGCCCGGATGACGATCCGCGCCCGGGTGACGGCCCGCGTCGGGACGACGGGCCGGGGCGCGCGGCACACCTGGCCCGCGGCCGGTCGGTGGGCCGGGACCGGCCGCGGGCCAGGACGTGCCCTCGGTCAGAGCGAGCCGCCGCCGTCGAGCACCAGGTCCGTGCCGACCGTCGAGGCCGCGTCGTCCGAGGCCAGATACAGGATCGCCGCGGCCGCCTCCTCGGTCCGCGCCACCCGGCCGAGCGGCAGGTCGTGCCGCAGCCGCTCCGCGCGTCCCGCCTCGGTCTCACCGGGACGCAGCGACATGGTGGTGGCGGTGGCGCCCGGGCTGACGACGTTGATGCGGACGCCCTCCCGGATGTGGTCCAGGGCGGCACCGCGGCTGAGCGCGGTCACGGCGGCCTTGGTCGCGGAGTAGGCGGCGGCACCCGGGGAGGCCGTGTGCGCGCCGAACGTGGAGGAGACGTTGACGATCGCGCCGCCCGACGGCTGGGTCCGCATCCGGGCGATCTCGGCCCGCAGGGCCAGGAACACGCCGGTGACGTTGATGCCGAGCTGGGCGTGCCAGTCGTCCTCCGCCAGGTCGGCCAGGGGCCGGCCGCCGCGGAAGACCCCCGCGTTGTTGACCGCCACGTCGAGCGAGCCGAAGTGTTCCACGGCCGCCCGGACCAGCTCCTCCGCGTCGGCGGCGCGGGAGACGTCCGCCGTCACCGCGAGGGCCTTGCCGCCCTGCTCCTCGATCAGCCCGACGGTCTCGGCCAGGGGCATTGCCCGCCGTCCGGCCACGACGACCCGGGCGCCCTCAGCGGCGAGGGCGAGCGCCGTGGTGCGGCCGATGCCGGACCCGGCGCCCGTGACGAGGGCGGTCCGGCCGGTGAAGCGGCTGCCGGTGCTCCGAGTGATCATGATCTCCCCTTTTTTGACCGATCGTTTCAATATGAGGACGAGAAAAAGGCCCTCCGGTGGAGGGCGCGGAATTCAGTCGAGCAGGGCCAGGGCCTGCTCCGCCGCGTCCCGGACGCGGGCCGGGTCCGACGAGGCCTTGCCGACCACCCGCAGGCCCTGCATCAGGACCAGGAGCATGCGGGCCAGGGCGAGCGGATCACGGCCGGGGGGCAGTTCGCCCTGGGCCCGGGCGCGCACCAGCGCGGTGTGCAGGACGGTCTCCAGCTGGTCCCAGTTGCGCTCGACACGCCGGGCGGACGCCGGGTCGTGCGGGGCGAGTTCGGCCGCCGTGTTGGTGACCAGGCAGCCGCTGCGGCGCAGCTCCTCATGGGCGGCCTCGGTCGCGTAGCTCCGCACGACCGCCCGGACGGCCGGCAGTGCGGGGCCCGGCTGGGACAGCTCCCCGACGATCCGGGTGAGTCCTGTCTGCTCGTACCGGTCGAACGCCTTCAGGTACAGCTCGTGCTTGCTGCCGAACGTCGCGTACAGGCTCGCCCGGCCGATGCCGAGGTGCTCGACCAGGTCGGCCATCGAGGTCGCCTCGTAGCCGCGCCGCCAGAACAGCTCCAGGGCTGCCCGCAGCGCGGCGTCCGGGTCGAACTCCTTGGTCCTGGCCATGCAGGTGACCGTAAGTCATTCAAGAACGATCGGTCAAGAAGGGGTGGTGGCCGGTCAGGCGGCACGCACCTCGTACACCGCCACCCCGACCGAGTCGTCGTCCAGGCAGCGTCCCGACTCCAGGTCGAAGCGCTGCTTGAGGAGCGGGGAGGCGACGAACGGGCGGCCCCGGTGGGTGCCGGTCAGGCCGCGGGAGAGCACCGCCGCACCGGTGAACGGGTCGCGGTTGTCGACGGCGTACGTCCGTCCAGCGCGGTCGGTGAACAGCGCGACCTGACGGCCGTCGGGCAGCAGCGCGGCGACTCCGCGGCCCGGGGTCAGCAGGGACGGGTCGCAGACCGTGAACCAGCCGTCCTCCAGCAGGAGCTGGAGCCTGAGGGCCGTGGTCGTCTCGGGTGCCAGGGTCATCGCTGGGCGCTTCCTTCCAGGAACGGGGTCTCCCCTGCTCGGGCGGAGCCGAGAGCTCGGGGACGGGTGCCGATGGTCAGCAGCGGCAGGTCGGGCTTGATCTGGTCGCGCTCGGCGACGAACCCGACGACCGGGTCGGGGGTGTCCGGGGCGTTCACGAAGGACACGAACCGGGCCAGCTTCTCCGGGTGGTTGATGGTCTCGGCCCACTCGTCGCGGTAGTTCGCCACGTGCGCCGACATCAGCGACTCCAGCTCCTCGCAGATGCCCAGCGAGTCGTGGACCACCACGTCCCGCACGTGGTCGAGGCCGCCCGGAATGCGCTCCAGCCAGGTGGAGGTGCGCTCCAGCCGGTCGGCGGTGCGGATGTAGAACATCAGGAACCGGTCGATCAGGCGCACGAGTTCGGCGTCGCTCAGGTCCTGGGCCAGCAGATCCGCGTGGCGCGGGGTGGCACCGCCGTTGCCGCCGACGTACAGGTTCCAGCCGTTGGAGGTGGCGATCACACCGAAGTCCTTGGACTGCGCCTCGGCGCACTCGCGGGCGCAGCCGGACACCGCCGACTTGAGCTTGTGCGGGGACCTGAGCCCCCGGTACCGCAGCTCCAGGTCGATCGCCATGCGCACCGAGTCCTGGACGCCGTACCGGCACCAGGTCTGCCCCACACAGGACTTGACGGTGCGCAGGGACTTTCCGTACGCGTGACCGGACTCGAAGCCGGCGTCCACCAGCCGCGCCCAGATCAGCGGCAGCTGCTCGACGCGCGCGCCGAACATGTCGATGCGCTGGCCGCCGGTGATCTTCGTGTAGAGCCCGAAGTCCCGGGCCACCTCGCCGATCACGATCAGCTTCTCGGGAGTGATCTCGCCGCCGGGGATGCGCGGGACGATCGAGTACGAGCCGTTCCTCTGGAGGTTGGCGAGGAAGTGGTCGTTGGTGTCCTGGAGCGCGGCCTGCTCACCGTCCAGGACGTACCCGTCCGCGCCGATCGTCGGCGCGAGGGAGGCGATGATCGAGCCGACGGCCGGCTTGCAGATCTCGCACCCCTCGCCGCCACGGGCCTCCTCGCGGCCGTGCCGGTCCAGCAGCACCTGGTGCGAGGTGATCCGCAGCGCGAGGACGATCTCGTACAGCTCCTCGCGGGTCTGCCCGAAGCAGCCGCACAGCCCGTGGTCGACCTCGACACCGCTCGCCTCCAGCTCGTCGTTGACGAGCTGGCCGAGCACCTTGACGCAACTGCCGCACCCGGTGCCCGCCTTGGTGCACTTCTTGACCTCGGGAACCGAGGTGCAGGAGTGCTCGGTGACCGCGCCGCGGATCGTGCCCTTGGTGACGTTGTGGCAGGAGCAGACGACCGCGGAGTCGGGCAGCGCGGAGGGGCCGAGCGCGACCGGCGCGCCCGCGCCCGCCGGCAGCACCAGCTGCTCGGGCGCGACGGGAGGAACCGAACCGGTCAGGGCGCGCAGCGTGCCGTAGGCCTCCGCGTCACCGACCAGGATGCCGCCGAGCAGCTCGCCGTCCCGGCCGATGACCAGCTTCTTGTACGTGCCCGACCGCGAGTCGGCGTAGACGACGTCGAGGCAGTCCGCGGTGGCACCGTGCGCGTCGCCGAAGGAGGCGACGTCGACGCCGAGCAGCTTGAGCTTGGTGGAGAGGTCGGCGCCGGTGAAGCTCGCCTCGTCGGCGGCGATGGTGGCGGCGACGGTCTCGGCCATCTCGTAGCCGGGCGCGACCAGGCCGTACACACGGCCGTCGGAGGCGAGGGCGCACTCACCGATCGCGAACACCCGCGGGTCGGAGGTGCGGCACTGGGCGTCGACCGTGATGCCGCCGCGCTCGCCGACCGTGAGCCCGATGTCGCGGGCCAGCTGGTCCCGGGGGCGCACTCCCGCCGAGAACACCACGAGGTCCGTGGGGAGTTCGGACCCGTCGGACAGCCGCATCCCGGTGACGGCGCCGTCGTCCCCGATGACGATCTCCTGCGTGCCGGTGCCCGTGTGCACCGTCAGACCCATGTCCTCGATGGTGCGCAGGAGCGCCGCGCCACCGCCCTCGTCGACCTGCACCGGCATGAGCCGGGGCGCGAACTCCACGATGTGCGTGGACAGTCCGAGCCCCTTGAGGGCACCGGCCGCCTCCAGTCCGAGCAGTCCGCCACCGACCACCGCGCCGGTCGTGGCCCGGGCCTTCGCGTACTCCTCGATGGCCAGCAGGTCCTCGATCGTGCGGTAGACGAAGCAGCCCTCGGCGTCCTTGCCGGGGACCGGCGGGACGAAGGGGTACGAGCCGGTGGCCAGCACGAGCGTGTCGTACGCGACCGTCAGACCCGAGCGGGCCGTGACCTTCCGCGCCGCACGGTCGATCGACTCGGCCGGGTCGCCGAGGTGCAGCTCGATGCCGTGCTCCTCGATGAACTCCGTCTCGGTGAGGGAGAGCTCCTCCGGGGTGCGGCCCGAGAAGTACGAGGTGAGCTGGACCCGGTCGTAGGCGGGGCGGGGCTCCTCGCAGAGCACGACCACGCGGTGCGTGGCGGTCAGCCCGCGCTCGGCGAGCGCTTCGAGGAAGCGCTGGCCGACCATGCCATGGCCGACGAGCACGATCGTGGGGGTGTCCATGGACATCAGGAGCCTCCGTCGTTGGTGAGCAGGTGGAGCAGTGGTGCGCCGTCCCCGGGGAGCGGCTCGGCTCCCTCCCAGGCGCGGGCGAGGGCACCGACGGTGCCCAGGTCGCCGACGAGCACGCCGCCGACCACCCGGTCGTCGCGGACGACGACCTTGCGGTAGGTGCCGCGGGTGGCGTCGGCGAGCTGGACGACGTCGTCCCCGGGGCGGGGGTCGGGTTCGCCGAACGCGGCGAGGTCGAAGGGGGCACGGCCGCCCGCGAGGGTGAGCCGGGTCAGCGACCGGGTCCCCGTGTAGCGGGCGGCGGAGCGTGCCCGGGCGGGCGGAGTGTCCGCGGCGCCGGAGCCGGATGCGGCGCCCGGACCGTCGGCAGCGTCGGAGCCGTCCGCGGCACCCGGACCGTCCGCGGCGGCCGGGGAGTCCGTGGCGGCCGGGGAGTCCGCGGCCTCGGCGACGATCAGCCCGGCCAGCACGTCGGCCTGTTCGAGGGCCGGGGCGGCCAGGCCGTAGACCGTCCCGTCGTACTGGACGCAGTCGCCGATCGCCCGGATGTGCGGGTCGGACGTGCGCAGTTCGTCGTCGACGAGGATTCCCTTGTGGACGGCGAGGCCCGCCTGCTGGGCGAGTCCCGTGCGCGGGTGGACACCGCAGGCGAGGACGACGAGGTCGGCGTCGAGGGCGTAACCGTCGGCCATCTCCACCGAGCGGACCGCGCCGCCGACACAGCGCACGTCGCGCACCCGGCACTCGGTGTGCACCTCCACCCCGAGGTCGGTGAGGTGCCGGTGGACCAGGCGGGAGGCCGCCGGGTCCAGCTGGCGCTCCATGAGCCGCTCGGACTGCTGCGCCAGCACCACCTGGGCCCCGCGCATCGCGAGGGCGCGGGCGGCCGAGACACCGAGGAGTCCGCCGCCGATCACCACGGCGCGGGTGCCCTCCCGCACGGCCTTCGACAGGCCCAGGCAGTCGTCCATGGTGCGGAACGCATGGACGCCCTCCGGGAGTTCGTGCCCGCCCTGCGAGAACAGTCCGCGCAGCGGAGGGAGCACCGGGTTCGAGCCCGTCGCGAGGACCAGCGTGTCGTATGCGATCTCCGAGCCGTCCGCGCAGCGCAGGGTGCGCGCGGCCCGGTCGATGCCGGTGACCCGGGCGCGGACCAGGCCGCCCGGCGCCGGGAGGGCGATCACCTCGGGCGCGTACCGCCCGGCCAGGACCTCGGCGAGCAGGACACGGTTGTACGGCGCGTGCTCCTCCTCGCCCAGGAGCACCACGGAGACGCCGGGCGCGGCGGGCGCGGCGGGGCCGCCGGGACCGACGAGAGCGGGGCCGCCGGACGCGCCGAGCTCCGCGAGCCGCCGGGCGAGCCGTACGCCCGCGAGCCCGGCGCCGATCACCACCACACGCGTATTCGAGGTCATGACCACACGGTGCGGTGCCGGTGTTACCCGGCAGGATCACGACTGTTTCCCGGGAGGAACGCTGCCCTCAGCGGCACCGGACCCCGGGTGTGAGGCTTCGGGTCACGCACTCGGCCCCGGGTGTGAGGCTTCGGGTCGTGCGACGGGTGCGGGTGTGAGGCATCGAGGCCGCGACGGAGAGCTGGTGTGAGGCCTCGGTCCGTCCGGCCGGAGCAGATGTGAGGCGGTCCGTCCGGCCGGAGCAGGTGGGAGGGTTCGCGGCGTGCGACGCGACCACCGAGCAGCCTCGGCCGGTCCGGGCGGGAGCGGGGGAGGTGGGGTTGACCGAACCCCCGGTCTCCGTGCGGGCACCATCGAACGGGCCGCCCGCGCACGCGACCCTTGAGATGCCGGACCACACCAGCTCACCGACAGGGGGACCACCATGGCCACCGCTCGCGGACTCCAGCCGCCGCCCGCACGCGACGACACCGCCGTACGCGTCTGGCGGTTCGTCCGCGAACCCTTCACCGCGGGCACCTGGCGCCGCGTCGCCTACGCGCTGCTGGCCTTCCCGGTCGGCGTGGCGTGCGTGCCGTTGTCGCTGCTGGGCGCCCCGACCGGGCGGTGGCAGCGTGGTCTGCTGCGCCGCTTCCTCGGCGCCCGCCCGGCCGGCTCCTCGGGCGGCCTCGCCCACGCGCTCCTCGCGACCCCCCTCAACCTCCTGGTCCTCGCCGTCACCGCATACGGCTGGTCCCTCGTGCCGATGAACCTGGGCTGGCCCCTGCGCGCCGGCTCCGACTACGCGGACGCCTGGGGAGGGCCCACCTTCGCCGGCGCCTGGACCTTCCACGCCGTCGCCGGCGGCCTCGGCTTCCTGCTGGTCATGCCCTGGCTCGGCCGCGCCATGGCGTCCGTCCAGCTCCGTGTCGCGTCGGCCCTCCTGCCGTGACCGCCCCGCCGGACCCCGGCCCTCTCCGCGACTTCCAGGTCGACCCCATGAACCAGCTCCGCGCCGTGTTCGCTCTCCCGTTCGGGCGGCGGGCCCTCGCGGCCCTCCTCTACGGTCTGATCGCCTTCCCGCTCGCCCTCGTCGGCTTCGTCCTCACCCTCGTGGGGCTGCTGGTCGGCGGCGTCCTGTCGATCACCACGCTCGGGCTGTGGCTGATCGCCGTCACCGTGCGCGGAGCGCTGGCGCTCGGGAGGCTGCAACGCGCGCTGGCACGGCGGCTGCTCGGGCTGGAGATCGAGGACCCGCAGCGCCGCACCGGCAGCGGCATCCTCGGCTGGCGCCGGGCCCTCCTCGCCGACCGCGGCGGATGGCGCGCCGTCGCCTGCGCGCTGGCGACGCCCTTCACCGCGGTCTTCGGACTCGTCACCGTCGTCATCGGCTACGTATACGGCGTCCTGCTGACCCTGCACCCCCTGCTCAAGAACTGGAACTACGACACCCGGCGCGCCCCGGACGGCACGGAGCACCGTGTGTCACTGGAGTTCTTCGGCTTCCAGGTCGACTCCTGGCCCCGCTGGCTGATCCCCGTGGCCCTCGGGCTGCTGCTCCTCGCCGCCGCGTCCTGGCTGCTGCGCCATGCCCTGGCCCCGCACCGCGCCCTGCTCACCGCACTGCTCGGACCCGATGCCGCCGACCGCCGCATCCGCACGCTGGAGGAGACCCGCGCGCAGGCCGTCGAGGACGCGGCGGCGACCCTGCGCCGGATCGAACGCGACCTGCACGACGGCACCCAGGCCCGGCTCGTCGGCCTCGCCATGCACCTCACGATGATCAAGGAGCTGATCGGCACGGGAGCCTCCCCGCAGCAGCTCCTCACGGTCGTCGACACCGCGCAGGGCAACGCCACCCAGGCCATCGCCGACCTGCGCCACCTCGTCAAGGGCATTCACCCGCCCGTGCTCGACCAGGGCCTCGACACCGCCCTGGCCACCCTCGCCGCGGACAGCGCCCTGCCCGTCGAGGTCCGGGCCGACATCGCGGACCGCCCCAGCCCGGCCGTCGAGTCGATCGCGTACTTCTGCGCCGCCGAACTCCTCGCCAACGCGGCCAAGCACAGCGCGGCGAGCGCCGCCGCCGTGACCGTGACCGCCCGGGACGGACTGCTGCGGCTGACCGTGCGCGACGACGGACGCGGGGGAGCGGTGATCGGCGCGGGCTCCGGCCTGACCGGGCTGCGCACCCGGGCCCGTACCGTCGACGGCACGCTCACCTGCGACAGCCCGCCGGGAGGTCCTACCGTGGTCACGGTCGAACTGCCCTACTGATCCGGAAGGTCATATGCGCGTCGTCATCGCCGAGGACTCCGCCCTGCTGCGCGACGGGCTGGCCCAGCTGCTCCGGTTGCGCGGGGTGGAGGTCGCCGCCGCCGTGGGGGACGCGGAGGCGCTGCTGACGGCGGTGTCCGAGCACCGGCCGGACGTCGCCGTCGTCGACATCCGGCTGCCGCCCACACAGACGGACGAGGGGGTGCGGGCCGCCGTGCGGCTGCGCGCGGACCACCCCGGCACCGGGGTGCTGGTCTTCTCGCAGTACGTCGAGACCACGTACGCGGCGCAACTGCTCCGCGAACCCGCCGGGTTCGGCTATCTGCTGAAGGAACGCGTCGTCGACATCGGCGAATTCGTGGACGCCATGGAGCGCGTGGCCCGCGGCGGTACGGCCCTCGACCCCGAGGTGGTCGCGCAGCTCTTCGGCGCGAGCCGTCGGGCGGGCGCCCTCGACACGCTCACCCCCCGGGAGCGGGAGGTCCTCGCGCTGATGGCCGAGGGCCGCACGAACCACGCGATCGCCGCCGCCTTCACCGTCTCCGAGCGGGCCGTCGAGAAGCACGTCGCCAACATCTTCGTGAAGCTGGACCTGCCGCCGTCGGACACCGGGAACCGCCGGGTCCTCGCGGTCCTGCGCTATCTGGACTCGGTGCGCTGAAGCTCAGAAGTCGCTCAAGGTTCACCGGATCGATGGACGGCACATCTACCTCGTCCGTAGGGTCGCGATCATGCCCGACATATCGCTGACCATGGTCGTCGTCCTGTGCCTCGCCTCGCTGGCGGCCGGCTGGATCGACGCCGTGGTGGGCGGCGGCGGGCTGCTCCTGCTCCCCGCGCTGCTGCTCGGACTGCCGAGCGGCACCCCGGCGGCGTACGCGCTCGGCACCAACAAGGCGGTGGCGATCGTCGGCACGACCGGCGCGGCGGTGACGTACGCGCGCAAGGCGCCCGTCGACGTGCGCCTCGCGGTGCGGATCGGGCTCGCGGCGCTCGCCGGTTCCACGGCGGGTGCGTTCGTCGCGGCCGGGCTGAGCACCGACGTGCTCAAGCCGGTCGTCATGGTCGTCCTGCTCGGTGTCGGCGCTTTCGTGATCCTCAGGCCCGCCTTCGGCACGGCGCCCCCGACGACGCCCGTCTCCGCGCGCCGGGTCCTCGCCGCGATCGGGCTGGCGGGCCTCGGCATCGGTTTCTACGACGGGCTCATCGGCCCCGGCACGGGTACGTTCCTGGTGCTCGCCCTCACCGCACTCCTCCACCTCGACCTGGTGACCGCCTCCGCCACCGCCAAGATTGTCAACTGCTGCACCAACGCGGGTGCCCTCGCGACCTTCGCCTGGAAGGGCACGGTGCACTGGCAACTCGCTGCCCTGATGGCCGTCTTCAATCTGGTCGGCGGCACCGTCGGGGCACACACCGCGCTCAAGAAGGGCAGCGGGTTCGTCCGTGTCGTGCTGCTGACGGTGGTGTTCGCGCTGGTGGCGAACATGGCCTACCAGCAGTGGATCGCCTAGCCGGTGACCAGCGGTCCGGTCCGGTCGGGGCTCACCGGCCGAGCGTGACGGTGGCGCTCCAGGTGTCCCCGGCCTTGGCGGACGTCCCGTCCTGGAACTCCGTGTCGCTCGTGTACGCCCCGAGCAGGTCGACCTTCTCGCCCGGTGCGGACGACTGGAGGACGTCGCACACCTGCGGGACCGTGGTGACCTTCGTGTCCTTGATGTCGGTGATCACGTCACCGGCCGCCATGTTCGCCTTGGCGGCCACGGAGTGGCCGTCCACGCTCGTCACATAGACGCCGTCGATCCCCTTGGCGGTGACGGCCTTCTGAAGCTTCGTCGCCTCGGTCTCCTGTCCGGGGAAGTAGGACGCGAAGTCGGGGTCGCTCAGCGCGACCAGCCCCTGCCACCCGGGATTGTTCTTGCTCTTCCCCTCGGCGAGCCCCTCCAGGAGGGGTTTGGCGTGGTCGCCCGCGATGGAGTAGTACTGCCCCTGGGTGCCCTCGATGATGAAGGTGTTGATGCCCACGAGCTTGGCGTCGCTGTTCAGCAGCGGGCCGCCGGAGTTGCCCGGGTTGAGGGTCGCGGAATGCTGCACGGTGGACGACAGGTTGGGCGAGCTGACCTGCCCCGTCTGCGCGACCTCGGGGGACTGCACCACCCCGGTGGTGAGCACCGCCTTCTCGTGACTGGCGTCGCCCGCGCCGACCGGATAGCCGATCGCCGTCACCTGGTCGCCCTGTCCGAGGTCGCCGCTGTCGCCGAACTCCACTTCCTTGAGGTCGTCCTGCGGGGTGGCGAGCTTCACGATCGCCAGGTCCTCGCAGGGATCGGCCGCCACGACCCGCACGGGCACGGGCCCACCGTCCTCGATACGGACCTGGAGGGAGGTCTGGCCGGCGACCACATGGTCGTTGGTGAGGATGAGCCCCTTCTCGGCGTCGTAGACGACACCGGTGCCGTCGGCCTCGCCGCCGGCCAGCACCTGCACGGTCGCGGGTGCCACCTTCTCGAAGATCTCGTCCGGATCGTCCGCCCGCGCCTGCGCGGTGGTGAACCCGGCGCTCAGGGCGATGGCGGACACGGCGGTGACGCAGACTCTCGCTATCGGCCTCATCAGGGCCCTCCCAGCTCCCGGCCGAGGCCCCAACACTCAAGCCGGGGAGAAGAACTGCCCCTTCCAGGCTAATCCTCCGCCGCATCGCTGTCGCGGCGGGGAACGGCCGCCGCCGGATGACGCGGGCGCCGTCGGTCAGGCCGCGCGGCTCCCCGTCAGATGGGCGAAGACGACGACGTTGCCCTGGTACCCGGTCGTCTTCGAATAGCCGCCGCCGCAGGTGATGACGCGCAGTTCGGGGCGCTGCGCGGCGCCGTACACCTTGTCGTCGGGGAAGTCGCGGGCGTCGTACACCTCGACGGAGTCGACGGTGAAGACGGCCGTGCCGCCGTCGCGGCGCGCCACCTCGATGACGCTGCCCTTCTTCAGGGAGCCGAGGTCGTAGAAGACGGCGGGGCCCTCGGAGTTGTCGACGTGTCCCGCGACGATCGCGGTGCCCCGTTCGCCCGGTGTGGTGCCGGCCTCGTACCAGCCGGCGAGGTTCTTCTGCTCCGCGGGCGGGACGTCCAGGCTGCCCTGCGGGGTGAGGGAGAGACCCATCAGGGGGGCGTCCACGCGGATGGAGGGTATGCGGATGCGCTCCGGAGGGGAGTGCGGCAGCGCGGGCGCGGCGGGCCGCCGGTCACCGGCGCCGGGTGCCGCCGCCTGCGCGGCGGACGGCTGGGGCGGCGCGTTCGTCTCGGCGCCGCTGTGCAGCAGCAAGGCGCCGGAACAGAGGGCGACCACGGTGACGGACGCTATCGCGATGTTGCTGACCGGGCGCACGTGAGCCTCCTGGCGGGATATGTCCAAGGCCGCGCTCTCCTGGATCCTTGTGGGTCGGTGGGGGTCGGGTCCCGTTCCCCCTCCGGGCCGCGAGGGGCGTCGGGCCACGGAGGGGGAGGGGACGGCGGTACCGGCGGACGGACAGCGGAGGGTGTCCGTCAGATCCCGTCGCCTCTCGCCCGGCGATGCAGGAGCCAGGTACCGCCCGCGGCGGCGACGGCCAGGGCCGCCACTCCCGCCGCGGTCTGCACGGGATCGGTGCCCAGAGCGCCACCGACCCCCGTCTTCACCAGTCCGCGCGGCTGGACCTGCTCGCGCGTGGACGTCAGGGTCACCATCAGGTCACCCGTGACCTGCTTGCCGCCCGCGCACTGCGCGACGATCTCGTACGTGCCGGGCTGAGCGCTGGGCGGCACCCGGAACTGTCCGATCGCGTCGTTCTCGTGAGCGCTCGGGGCCAGCGGGAACGTGCCCGCGCCGACCGCGCTGGCATCGCCCGCCGCCGCGGCGGCCGCGCCGCACGCCGCCGTGTTGACCGTGACGCCCGCGCCCGGGACGACGGTCGAGGGGAACACCTCCAGCCTTCCGGTCTCACCGCCGTACGCGGGCGCCGTGGCGAGACCCGCGGCGGCGACGGCGAGCGCGGTACCGGTCAGCATCCGGGCGGTACGTCGCATCGTGCTTGCTCCTCCGAGGGGGCGCGGCCCGCGACACCCCCAAGTGCCGCTGCGTCGGTCACGCCCCTGCTTTACCGAGGTAAGTGGCACGGGACCGAACCCGCTTCCTGATGGACCGTCAAAAATGAGGTGAACGGGTGTCGGGGAGGAGCGCCACACGGGTTGGTTCCACGGCGTTCCAGCAGGTCACCGGTGTGCGAACGGCGCGTCGCGGAAAAGGGTCCGAAGGGGGCTGGCGAAGGTGTGAACGGGTGACCGGGTGCCGCTCCGGCGCGGCCGCGGGGGGTCCGACGCACGATGGCGGCCCCGTCGGCTTGACCTCAAGAAAACTTGAGGTATGAGGGTGTGGGGCATGAACACAGCCACAGCCGAAACCACGGCCCCCGTCTCCCCGCCGGCCGCCGGCTCCACGGCCGCACCCGACGCCGCGACCTCACCCGACTCCGCGCCGGCGTCCGGCCCCGCGCTCCCGGGCTCCGCGCCGGTCCCGGCCCCCGGCCCGCTCGCCGCGCCGGCCGCGTCCGCCGTCCCCGAGGCCCCGGTGCGGGTCACGGTGGTCGTCGGCAGTGACCGGGAGGGCCGCTTCGGCCCCGTCGTCGCCGACTGGCTGCTGGAGCGCATCGGGGAACGCGACGACTTCGCCGTCGAAGTGGTCGACGTCGCCGCCGCCTCGCTGCCCACGGCGCTCTCGCACGACCCGTCGCCGTCGGTGGCGGCCGCGCTCGCGGAGGTGTCACCGGCCCTGGACGCCGCGGACGCCTTCGTCGTCCTCACCCCCGAGTACAACCACTCCTTCCCCGCGGGTCTGAAGAACCTGATCG
The DNA here is from genome assembly GCF_054729265.1 of Streptomyces krungchingensis. Lineage (NCBI taxonomy): Bacteria > Bacillati > Actinomycetota > Actinomycetes > Kitasatosporales > Streptomycetaceae > Streptomyces > Streptomyces krungchingensis. The sequence continues at coordinate 3,858,722 of NZ_JBPUKY010000001.1, read as the reverse complement.
ACCGGCACTTCACAGAGTGGCGTGCCAAGCCCGTCGCGCTCGTCTCCTACGGCGGCATCTCCGGAGGTCTCCGCGCCGCCGAACACCTCCGGCAGGTCTTCGCCGAACTGCACGCCGTGACCGTGCGCGACACGGTGTCCTTCCACGGTGCGGCGGGCGCCTTCGACGCCGGTGGCCGGCCGCGCGACCCGGCCGGCCCGTCCGCCGCGGCCACGGCGATGCTGGACCAACTGGCCTGGTGGGCACGGGCTCTGCGGGAGGCGAAGGAGCGGCGGCCCTACGGGGGATAGCGGCCCCGGTCACGCTGCGCGTGCATGGGCAGGCGTCCTGTCGACGCCTGCCCATGCACGGCCGGGGTGTCGCGGGGTCAGGCCACGGACACCGCGGACCAGGCGGCCGCGACCGCGTTGTACTCGGTGCTGCCCGCGCCGTACAGGTCCTTCGCCGCGTTCAGCGTGGCCGTACGGGCGCCCGCGTACTTGGTCGAGGACGTCATGTAGACCGTCAGTGCGCGGTACCAGATCTTGCCGACCTTGTCGTGGCCGATGCCGGTGACCGTCGAGCCGTTGCAGGTCGGCGAGTCGTAGCTGACGCCGTTGACCGTCTTGGCGCCGCTGCCCTCCGCCAGCAGGTACGCGAAGTGGTTCGCGACCCCCGACGAGTAGTGGACGTCGAGGTTGCCCACCGAACTGCTCCAGCAGTCGGCCGAGTTGCCGTCCTTGGAGGGCTTGTCCATGAAGCGCAGCGCGGGCTTGCCGAAACCGGAACGGACGATCTTCTCGCCGATCAGGTAGTCACCGGCGTCGGAGGAGTTGTTCGCGTACCACTCCACCATCGTGCCGAAGATGTCCGACGTCGCCTCGTTGAGGCCGCCGGACTCGCCCGAGTACGTGAGGGCGGCCGTCTTCGAGGTGACGCCGTGCGACATCTCGTGACCGGCCACGTCCAGCGCCACCAGGGGGCCGAACGTCGTCCCGTCACCGTCGCCGTACGTCATGCAGAAACAACTGTCGTCCCAGAAGGCGTTGTTGTAGTTGTTGCCGTAGTGCACGCGGTTGTACGAGCCCTTGCCGTCGCCGGCGATGCCGTTGCGGCCGTGGACGTTCTTGTAGTAGTCCCAGGTCTCGTTGGTGCCGTACTGGGCGTCGACAGCGGCCGAGGAGCGGTCCGACGTGGTGCCCGAGCCCCAGTGGTTGTCGGCGTCCGTGAACAGCGTCGCGGGGGCGCGGCTGAAGCAGATCCCGAAGATGCACAGGTCCGTCTTGTTCGCCGCGTCGCCCGTGTAGGTGTTCCCGCGCGTGGGGTCCTTGAGCTGGTACGTCGACCCGGAGAGCGTGGTCTCCAGCGGAACCGTGCCGCTGTAGAGCGACTTGCCGTCGCCGGTCGCCGTCTCGATGGTGTCCCAGGCGTCGATCTGCGCGCCGGTGCGGGCGTCGGTGAGGACGCTGCGGGCGACCGGGTTGCCGAGCGAGTCCTGCGCCACCACGGTGGTCTGCCAGGCGAGTTTGGGCGTCCCGTGCAGAGCGTCGACGACCAGCCGGGGCTTGGCCGTGATCTTCTTCAGGGCCTCGCCCAGGTGCGCGGCGCGCAGCGCGTTCACCGCCAGGTCGGCGGCCTTGGGCGCGGCCAGGCCGGGGGTCACGCTCGGCAGCGACAGAGGGCTGCGGGTGGCGCGGTCGGCGCTCCGGTACGCACCGCCCGGCGCCAGGTGGACCACGAAGTCCCCGCCCAGCACGGGCAGTTGACGGTAGGTCCGGTCGTACCGGACGTGCTGGGTGCCGTCCTTGTCGACGACGACGTCCCGTACGGAGGTGTCCTGCGCGGAGGTGAGTCCCAGACTCGTGGCGTGCTCCACGAGCGCCGACGCCGCGTTCGCGAGGGCGGTGGCCCTGCTCGGTCTGTCGTCCGCGCTCGCGGCCGGGGCCAGTGCCGTGGCCAGCAGTGCGGCCGTGGTCGCGGCTATGCCCGCGGTGGCGAGACGGGAACCTCGGATGTGCCGTGTCCGACTCATCGGTCTCCTTGGGAAGGCGCCTTGGGCGCGTGGGGGGAGGCGCTGATGTCGTCACAGATTTAAAGGTCCATGACATGTCATGTCCATAGCGCGCACTGATGGATGTGTGTGGGTGTGTGAGGGGTGAGAATCGTTTCTGCAAAGGCCTCGGCGACAGCCGCCGACGAGGCCGGGCGCGGACCGCCGCGACGAACCGAGAGGGAGCCGATCATGGCCACGGCCGCCTGGCTGACCGTCCTGACCACGACCGATGCCGCCGACAAGGCCGAGGCGCTCGCCCGCGGCGCGGTCGAGGCGCGGGTCGCGGCCTGTGCGCAGATCTCCGGACCGGTCACGTCCGTCTACCGATGGCGGGGCGACATCGAGACCGCCGCCGAGTGGCAGGTGCTCTTCAAGACGACGGGCGCCCGGTACGACGAACTGGAGGCGTATCTGCGGCGGGCGCACGACTACGACACCCCCGAGATCATCGCGACGGAGATCGTCCGGGGCGGCGCGGACTACCTGCGATGGCTGGAGGAGGAGACCGCCGGGTGAGACTCCCCTTCTTCGTCTACGGCACCCTGCGCCCCGGCGAGCACAACCACGACCGGTTCCTGCGGGGCCGCACACAGTCCGAGGAACCGGTCCGGATGCGGGGCGTCGTGCTGTACGACGGGCCCGGATACCCGTACGCCGTCGAGGAGGCCGGCGGAGTGGTGAGCGGTGAACTCGTGACCGCGCTGCCCCAGGAGTACGAGGAACTCCTCGCCGCCCTGGACCGGTTGGAGGAGTACGCGCCGGGCGATCCGCGCAACCTCTACGAGCGGGTGGCGCGCGACGTCGTGCGCGCGGACGGGACGGCGGGCCTCCGCGCCTGGGTGTACGTGGCCGCTCCCGCCGTCGCGGCCCGTCTCCGCGCCCGGGGCACGCGGATCACGGGCGGGGACTGGCGCTCGCGGTTCTGAGCGCACGGGCGGCGCACCCGCCCACGGCGTCCCCGCGGGGCGCGCCCCCTACGGTCACCGCTCGACGGCCTCCAGACGCACCGCGCACGCCTTGAACTCCGGCATGCGCGACGTCGGATCGAGGGCCGGGTTGGTCAGGGTGTTGGCGCGGCCCTCGCCCGGCCAGTGGAAGGGCATGAACACGGTGTCGGGCCGGATGGTGCTCGTGATCCGGGCCGGTGCCACGGCACGGCCCCGCCGCGACACGACCGCCACCGCGTCCCCGTCCAGCGCCCCGAGCCGCTCGGCCAGCCGCGGGTGCATCTCCACGAACGGGCCGGGGGCGGCGGCGTTGAGCTCGTCGACGCGCCGGGTCTGCGCGCCCGACTGGTACTGCGCCACGACCCGGCCGGTGGTCAGCAGCACCGGGTACTCGTCGTCCGGTTCCTCGGCGGCCGGCCGGTGCGACACGGGCACGAACCGCGCCCGCCCGTCGTCGGTGGCGAAGCGGTCGAGGAAGAGGCGCGGCGTCCCGGGGTGCACGTCCGCGCCGACGCCCTCCCGCGCGGGGTCGTCGGCGGCCGGTGCCGCGCCGTCTTCCGCCCGCGCCGGGCCGGCGGCCGTGCCCGTCGTGCCGTCCCCGTCCGCCGCCGCGGGGCCGCTGCCGCCGCCCGGCACCGCGCCGGTGTCCCCCGCGGGGTCGTCCTCGAACACGTCGAGCGAGGCGTCCTCGCAGTCGTCGCACTCACCGGCGGCCCCGGGCCCGGCTCCGGTCGTGCGGCCGGTTCCGTGGGTCCCGGCGGCGTCCGCGCGGGACGGCTCGACGGCCCCGGCGGGCTCCGGCGCCGGGCACGGCCAGAACACGCCGTTCTCCTCCGCCAGCCGCCGGTAGGTGATCCCCGAGTAGTCCGCCGCCCCGCCCGCGCTCGCCCTGCGCAGTTCGTCGAAGACGTCCTCCGGGTCCGCCGGGAAGCCCTTCTCCACGCCCAGGCGGGCGGCGAGTTCGCGCAGCACGTACAGATCGCTGTGCACGCCCCGCGGCGGGGTGAGCGCCTGACGCCGCAGCAGCACGCGGCCCTCCAGGTTCGTGGTCGTGCCGGTCTCCTCGGCCCACTGGGTGACCGGCAGGACGACGTCGGCGAGCGCGGCCGTCTCCGACAGGACGACGTCGGCGACCGCCAGGAAGTCGAGCGAGGCGAGGCGTTCCTCGATGTGCGCGGCGCGCGGCGCGGAGACCACCGGGTTCGACCCCATCAGCAGCAGGGAACGGATGTCCGTGCCCATCGCGTCGAGGAGTTCGTACGCGCTGCGTCCGGGGCCGGGCAGCGAGTCCGGGTCCACGCCCCACACCTCGGCCACGTGGCGGCGTGCCTCAGGGTCGGTCAGCTTGCGGTAGCCGGGCAACTGGTCGGCCTTCTGGCCGTGTTCGCGCCCGCCCTGCCCGTTGCCCTGCCCGGTGAGACAGCCGTACCCGGACAACGGCCGTCCCGCCCGCCCGGTGGCCAGGCACAGGTTGATCCACGCGCCGACCGTGTCCGTGCCCTTGGACTGCTGCTCGGGCCCGCGCGCGGTGAGCACCATGGCGCTCTCCGGCTCGCAGAACAGCCGAACGGCCTCCCGCAGCCGTGGAACGGACACCCCCGTGATCCGTTCCACGTACTCCGGCCAGTGGGCCATGGCCGCCGCCCGCGCGTCCTCCCAACCGCTCGTCCGGGCCCCGATGTACTCCTCGTCGGCGCGCCCCTCGGCGACGACCAGGTGCAGCATCCCGAGAGCCAGCGCCAGGTCCGTACCCGGGCGCGGCGCGAGGTGCAGGTCGGCCTGCTCGGCCGTACGGGTCCGGCGCGGGTCGACGACGATCAGCGTGCCGCCGTTCTCCTTCAGTTCGGTGAGGTAGCGCAGCGCCGGCGGCATCGTCTCGGCGAGGTTGGAGCCGACGAGGATCACACAGCCGGTCCGCGGCACGTCCTCCAGCGGGAAGGGCAGCCCCCGGTCGAGACCGAAGGCCTTGATCCCGGCCGCCGCCGCGGACGACATGCAGAACCTGCCGTTGTAGTCGATCTGCGAGGTGCCGAGGACGACGCGGGCGAACTTTCCGAGGGCGTACGCCTTCTCGTTCGTCAGTCCGCCCCCGCCGAACACACCGCACGCGTCCGGGCCGTGCTCCGCGCGCGTGCGCGACAGACCCGCGGCGATCCGGTCGAGCGCCTCGTCCCAGCCGGCCGGCTCCAGCACACCCGCCCTGCGCACCAGCGGCGACGTCAGCCGCACCCGGGACGACAGCAGCTCCGGCGCGGTCCGTCCCTTGCCGCACAGCGCCCCCCGGTTCACCGGGAAGTCCGCGCGCTCCGTCACCTCGACACCGCCGGAGGCGGGCGTCAGGTTCATCCCGCACTGCAGGGCGCAGTACGGGCAGTGGGTGGGCGTCGCGGAGGTGTTCATACCGCTCAGCGTGGGTCGGGCGTGTTACGCGCCGGGTCGGGCCGCGTTACGCCATCGGCACGGGGACCTCCCGGCCGGGTCCGGCGCGCCGTGAGGAACGCCCTCCGTCACCCGCCGGCGGCGGCCAGCGCGCGCGAGATCCCCGGCTCCTTCGGCCCGAGGAACCGCGGATCGGGTTCGAACACCGCGTCCAGGGCGGCCTTCCCCGCGGCGAAGATCTCCCGCGTGCCCCCGTAGTACCAGGTGACGTCGTGCTTGTCGTCCACGCCGATGCCGTACGACCGCACCCCGGCCGCCTGGCACAGCGCGACCGCCCGCCGGATGTGGAAGCCCTGGCTGATCAGCAGGGCCTCGTGGACCCCGAAGATCTTCCGGGCCCGTACGCAGGAGTCCCAGGTGTCGAAGCCCGCGTAGTCGCTGACGATGCGGTCGTCGGGCACACCCCGCGCGGTCAGATAGGTCCGCATGGCGTCCGGCTCGTCGTAGTCCTCGCGGCTGTTGTCGCCGGTGACGAGGACGACCTTGATCCGGCCGTCGCGGTACAGCCCGGCCGCCGCGTCGAGACGGTGGGCGAGGTACGGCGACGGCTCGCCGTCCCACAGGCCCGCGCCGAAGACCACCGCGACGTCCGTGCGCGGGGCGTCCGCCGTCGTGCGCAGCCGGTCGCCCGTCACCACGTACATCCAGGTCGCGGGAAGCAGCGCGAGGACGCACAGCAGCATCACCGCCTGCACGGCCCGCCGCTGTCCGGCCCGCGTGCGCGGCAGTCGCGGCCGGCGCAGCCGCCGCACCGCACGCGGCATCACGAAGCGCATCTCCGCTGTCCCCTCCCCAGGTGGCCCCGCCCCTTCAGGACGCGGCGGGACGCCGTCCGGTTCACGGCGACGGACGTGACCCGGTTCACTCGCGGCGCCGTCCCCGCAGCTCGCGCACGCTCACACCGCCCGTCCGTCCCGGCGTGAACCCCTGGAAAACACCCGTCATGCCCGCGCAACGGCCCGGCAACCTGGCACCGGCAGGATCGCTCCATGACGGCGTCGAACACTCCTCGCGACGAGTCCACGTACCGCCCGGGCGGCCCGCCGCCGCGCGGTGCCCACCCGGAAAGCCTCCTCGACGGCCACCTCGACAGTACGGCGCAACTCATGAACCGGATCACCAGCCAGCTCGGCAGCCAGCTCAGCCTCGTCTCGCTCAACGGCACGCGCCGCCCGGCACCGCCCGCGCTCGTCCTCGTGGCGCACGGCAGCCGTGACCCGCGCACCCTCGCCACCGTGCGCACCCTGGTCGAGCGGGTCCGTGAACTGCGTCCCCAGCTGCCCGTGCACCTGGGCCACATCGAACTGAACGAGCCCCTGCTGTCCGACACCCTCGCCGCCCTGCCCGCCGGCGACGCCGTCCTCGTCCCCCTGCTGCTCGGCCGCGGCTACCACGTCAAGCAGGACATCCCCGAGGCCGTGGCCGCCGCGCCGCACCTGCGGGCCCGCGTCGCCGCCCCGCTCGGCCCGCACCCGCTGCTCGTGGAGACGCTGTACGCACGGCTCGTCGAGGCGGGCTGGCGGACCAGGGCCGGCGAGGCGGCCCGCCGCGCGAGCGGTGTGGTGCTCGCCGCCGCCGGCTCCCGCGACCCCGACTCGGCCGTCGACACCCGCCGCACCGCCCACCTGCTCGCCGAGCGCCTCGGCGTCCCCGTCGTCCCCGCGTACGCGTCGGCCGCCTCGCCCACCGTCCCGGCGGCCGTGCGCGCCCTCACCACCCGCGGTCGGCACCGGATCGCCGTCGCCTCGTACTTCACCGCCCCCGGCCGCTTCGCCACCCAGTGCGCCGAGGCCGCCCCGTGGATCGCGGCCGAACCGCTCGGCGACCATCCCGCGATGGCCCGCCTCGTCCTGCACCGCTACGACCAGGCCGTCGCGGCCTCCGGGACCGTCACCGAACGCGCTCTCACCCCGGCCTGAACCGGACGGCTCCGCCCCGCCGGTCGCCGACGCCCACGCCCCGGATGTCGGTGCCTGCGTCTACTGTCGGTGGCATGGAAGGCACCGCACCGCAGGCGCACGAGACCCCGGAAAGCCCCGACCACCCCGAGAACCCCGTACGGCCCGCGCAGTCCGGGACCGGCCACGGGCCCCACGCCCCGCACGGCGGGTACGACGACTCCGCCGTGGAGCGCTGGGCCGTGGAGCCCGACAAACGTCCCGGGCGCACCGCCTTCCAGCGCGACCGCGCCCGCGTGCTGCACTCCGCCGCCCTGCGCCGCCTCGCGGGCAAGACCCAGGTCGTCACCCCCGGCACCCGGAGCCAGGTCTGGGACGCCAGCCCCCGCACCCGTCTGACGCACTCCCTGGAGTGCGCCCAGGTCGGCCGTGAGCTGGGCGCCGCGCTCGGCTGCGACCCCGACCTGGTCGAGGCGGCCTGCCTCTCGCACGACCTCGGCCACCCGCCCTTCGGGCACAACGGCGAACAGGCGCTGAACGAATTCGCCGAGGACTGCGGCGGCTTCGAGGGCAACGCGCAGTCCCTGCGGCTGCTCACCCGGATCGAGCCCAAGAGGTTCGTGCGCAGCGACGCCGTGGTACCGGCCGCCGGCGGAGGAGGCGACCTCGTCAGCGTCGGGCTCAACCTCACCCGGGCCGCGCTCGACGCCGCCACCAAGTACCCCTGGCCGCGCGGCGCCCACCCCACCGACCCCACGTCCCCGAAATTCGGGGTGTACGAGGACGACCGGCCGGTCTTCGACTGGATCCGCAAGGGTGCCCCCGGCAGCCGCACCTGCTTCGAGGCCCAGGTCATGGACTGGTCGGACGACGTGGCCTACTCGGTCCACGACGTCGAGGACGGGCTGCACGCCGGCCACATCGACCCCAACTGCCTGCACGCCGAACCGGAACGGCAGGAGATCTTCGCGGTCGCCATCGGCCGCTACGTCCCCGCGGACACCGACCCCGCCGAGCTGTCCGAGGCCCTGGACCGGCTCCTGGACCAGGAGTGGTGGCCCCACGGGTACGACGGATCGGCCGTCGCGCAGGCCCGGTTGAAGGACGCGACCAGCCAGCTCATCGGCCGCTTCTGCCTGGCCGCGGAGGGCGCCACCCGCGCCACCTACGGCAGCGGCCGCCTCGGCAGGTACACGGCGGAGCTCGTCGTGCCGCGCGCCGCCCGTCACGAGTGCGCCGTTCTCAAGGCCGTCGCCCACCGGTACGTGATGCAGCGCGCCGAGCAGGAGCGGCTCCGCGCCGATCAGCGCGTCGTGGTCGCCGAGCTGGCCGAGGCACTCACCGCACGCGCCCCCGACGGACTGGATCCGCAGTTCCGGGCGCTGTTCGACGACGCGACCGACGACCGCGCCCGCAAGCGCGTGATCGTCGACCAGATCGCATCCCTCACCGACGCCTCGGCGCGTTCCCTGCACCACAGGCTCACCACGCGTTCCCATGGGGGCGCAGGAGTGTGACCCTGCGTGGCCTGATCGGGCCACACCCTCTTCCCGCATCACGCTCCGTGCGGGACGCTCGCATGTGGCGACATCCTTACGAGGAGGCATCAAGTGGTCGACGCGGATCAGACATTCGTCATCGTCGGAGGAGGTCTCGCCGGCGCGAAGGCGGCCGAGACGCTCCGGGCTGAGGGTTTCACCGGGCGCGTGATACTGATCGGCGACGAACGCGACCACCCCTACGAACGGCCGCCGCTGTCCAAGGGCTACCTCCTCGGCAAGGAGGAGCGCGACAGCGTCTTCGTCCACGAACCCGCGTGGTACGCGCAGAACGACGTCGAGCTGCACCTCGGCCAGACCGTCGACGCCATCGACCGGACCGCCAAGACCGTCCGCTTCGGCGACGACGGCACCCTCGTCCACTACGACAAGCTGCTCCTCACCACCGGCGCCGAGCCCCGCCGCCTCGACATCCCGGGCACCGACCTGGCCGGCGTCCACCACCTGCGCCGCCTGGCCCACGCCGAGCGCCTCAAGGGCGTCCTCGCCGCCCTCGGCCGCGACAACGGCCACATCGTCATCGCCGGGGCCGGCTGGATCGGCCTGGAGGTGGCCGCCGCGGCCCGGGAGTACGGCGCCGAGGTCACCGTCGTCGAACCCGAGCCGACCCCGCTGCACGGGGTCCTCGGCCCCGAGCTCGGCCAGCTCTTCGCCGAGCTGCACCGCGAGCACGGCGTCCGCTTCCACTTCGGCGCGCGGCTCACCGAGATCGTCGGCCAGGACGGCGTGGTCCTCGCGGCCCGTACCGACGACGGGGAGGAGCACCTCGCGCACGACGTGCTCGCCGCGATCGGCGCCGCCCCGCGGGTCGCCCTCGCCGAGGCGGCCGGTCTGGAGCTGGCCGACCGCGCGCACGGCGGCGGGATCGTGGTGGACGCCCGCCTGCGCACCTCGGACCCCGACATCCACGCCGCCGGCGACGTGGCGTCCTTCCCGCTCGGCCTGTTCGACACCCGGGTGCGTGTCGAGCACTGGGCCAACGCGCTCAACGGCGGCCCGGCGGCCGCCCGCGCGATGCTGGGCCGCGACACGGTGTACGACCGCGTGCCCTACTTCTTCTCCGACCAGTACGACATGGGGATGGAGTACAGCGGCTGGGCGCCCCCGGGCTCGTACGACCAGGTGGTGATCCGCGGCGACGCCGGAAAGCGTGAGTTCATCGCGTTCTGGGTGAAGGACGGCCGGGTCCTCGCCGGGATGAACGTGAATGTGTGGGACGTCACAGAGCCGATCCAGCGGCTGGTCCGGTCCCGGGCCCAGGTGGACACCGAGGCGCTGGCCGACCCGCACACCCCTCTCGACGGTCTCGTCGCCTGAGGACAGCCCTCAGGCGTCAGGACTGTCGGTGCGCCACCGTAGAATTCATGCGTGGCAGGACGGATCAACGACGAGGACGTGAAGGCGGTACGGGACGCGGTCCCGATCGACGCCGTGGTGTCCGAGTACCTCCAGCTGCGCAACGCGGGCGGCGGCAACCTGAAGGGGCTGTGCCCGTTCCACGACGAGAAGTCCCCGTCCTTCCAGGTCAGCCCGAGCAAGGGGCTCTTCCACTGCTTCGGCTGCCAGGAAGGCGGCGACACCATCACGTTCGTGATGAAGGTCGACCACCTCTCCTTCTCGGAGGCCGTCGAGCGGCTGGCCGGCCAGGCCGGCATCACCCTGCGGTACGAGGAGGGCGGGTACAACCCCTCCCACCAGCGCGGTGAGCGCATCCGCCTGGTGGAGGCGCACAAGGTGGCCGCCCAGTTCTACGTCGAGCAGCTCGGCACCAGCCCCGAGGCCGACACCGGCCGCACGTTCCTCGCCGAGCGCGGCTTCGACCAGGCCGCCGCGGCCCACTTCGGCGTCGGGTACAGCCCCCAGGGCTGGGACCACCTCACCCGCTATCTGCGCGGCAAGGGCTTCACCGACAAGGAACTGCTGCTGTCCGGCCTCTCCCAGGAGGGCCGCCGCGGCCCCATCGACCGCTTCCGCGGACGCCTGATGTGGCCGATCCGCGACATCGGCGGCGACGTCGTCGGCTTCGGCGCCCGCAAGCTCTACGAGTCGGACAACGGCCCCAAGTACCTGAACACGCCGGACACGGCGATCTACCGGAAGTCCCAGGTGCTGTACGGCATCGACCTCGCCAAGAAGGAGATCGCCAAGAGCAGCCGGGCGGTCGTCGTCGAGGGCTACACCGACGTCATGGCCTGCCACCTGGCCGGCGTCACCACCGCCATCGCCACCTGCGGCACGGCCTTCGGCGGCGACCACATCAAGATCCTCCGCCGCCTCCTGATGGACAACGGCTCGGCGCGGGTCATCTTCACCTTCGACGGCGACGCGGCCGGCCAGAAGGCGGCCCTGCGCGCCTTCGAGGACGACCAGAAGTTCGCCGCGGAGACGTACATCGCGATCGCCCCGGACGGCATGGACCCCTGCGAGCTGCGCCTCGCCAAGGGCGACGACGCCGTCGCGGACCTCGTCGAACCGCGTACGCCGCTCTTCGAGTTCGCCCTGCGCCAGATCGTCCTGCGCTACGACCTGGAGACCCCGGCGGGCCGCGCCGCCGCCCTCGACGAGGCGGCGCCCGTCGTCGCCCGCATCAAGAACAGCGGCGCGCAGCACGAGGTCGCCGTGCAGCTCGCGGGCATGCTCGGCATCCTCGACACCCAGTTCGTGGTCAAGCGGGTGGCCCAGCTGGCCCGTTGGGCCCGTGAGCGGGGCGGCCGGACCCCGGCGCCGTCCGGACCGCGGCCCCAGCAGGCGTACGCGGCCGTCCAGGCACCCGCGGGCGGTCCCGCCCTCACCCTGCGCAACCCCGTCTTCGCCACCGAACGCGAACTGCTGAAACTCGCCCTCCAGCGGCCCGAACTGGTCGCGCCGGCCTTCGACGCGTACGGCGTGGACGAGTTCACCGCCCCGCCGTACGCCGCCGTACGCCAGGCGATCATGGAGGCGGGCGGCGCCGAGTACGGCGTGCAGGACTCCCAGGAGTACCTCGTCCGGGTCCGTGAGGCCGCGCCGGACGACATGGTCCGCGCCATGGTCACCGAGCTCGCCGTCGAGGCGATCCTGCGCAAGACCGTCGACGAGGGGTACGCGGGCGACCAGCTCGTCATGGTCCGCCGCCGCGCCGTCGACCGTCGCGTCCGCGACGTGCAGAGTTCCCTCGCCCGTCTCAGCGCCCATGGGGACCCGGCCCAGCTGGCCGCCGTGCAGAACGAGTTGTGGGTCCTCCAGCAGTACGGGCAGGCGTTGCGGGAGCGGGGCGCGGAGGCGCTCTGAGCGCCCGGCCTACGGGCACCGGTGCCCGGCCTTCCGCTTGCTGCCGCCCCACCGCCCCCTCACGTGCAGCTTTCAACCAGTTTGGGGTCCGGGAAAGCGCGCACCCGTCACCACGGTAACCACGCGGTCACGGACCGGACGCAAAAAGTCACCGCACGCCCCTCGTGGCGGCGATGTGTCGTACTCCACACTGGGTTCCGGTGCCTGAGTCCTCGGAGCGCGGCCGGCCCGCACGCGACGGGTTCCCGATCCCCGCGGTTCCGCCACACGACTACGGGATGGACAGCGGCGAGGCCGTCGACCCCATCCCCGACGTACCGCTGCCGCACGCCTCAGCAGCGACATTCCTGGAGGTCGCCCCCGTGCAGACCCAGACCCTCACCCAGACCGACAGCACCACGGACGCGGACGCCGAGGCGGACACCGTCGCGGCGGTCCCCCCGCAGAGCCGTGGTGCGCACCACCCCGAGACCGGGCCGGACGGCCCGCCGGAACTCGACGGCCCGCCGCCCGGTGCCGTCGAGAGCGAGGCGGAGACCGAGGCCGAGGCCCCCGAACCGGTCGAAGCGCCCCGCAGCCGCGCCACGGACACCGCCGGACCCTCCTCCGACCTGTTCCGCCAGTATCTGCGCGAGATCGGGCGGATCCCCCTGCTCACCGCGGCCGAGGAGGTCGAACTCGCCCGCCGCGTGGAGGCAGGACTCTTCGCCGAGGAGAAGCTCCGCCTCACGCCCGACCTGGACAGCCAGCTCGCCCTCGACCTGGACCGGCTCGTCGTCATGGGCCGTATGGCCAAGCGCCGACTGATCGAGGCGAACCTGCGGCTCGTCGTCTCCGTCGCCAAGCGGTACGTGGGCCGCGGCCTGACCATGCTCGACCTGGTCCAGGAGGGCAACCTCGGCCTCATCCGGGCCGTCGAGAAGTTCGACTACGCCCGCGGGTACAAGTTCTCGACCTACGCCACCTGGTGGATCCGGCAGGCCATGTCCCGCGCCCTCGCCGACCAGGCCCGCACCATCCGCGTGCCGGTCCACGTCGTCGAGCTGATCAACCGGGTCGTCCGGGTGCAGCGGCGCATGCTGCAGGAACGCGGCTACGAGCCGACGCCCGAAGAGGTCGCCGCGCAACTGGACCTGCCCGGCGAGCGGGTCAGCGAAGTGCTGCGGCTGGCGCAGGAGCCGGTGTCCCTGCACGCTCCGGTGGGCGAGGAGGACGACGTCGCGCTGGGCGACCTGATCGAGGACGGCGACGCCGCGTCCCCCGTGGAGTCCGCCGCGTTCCTGCTGCTCCGCGAGCACCTGGAGGCGGTGCTGTCCACGCTGGGCGAGCGCGAGCGCAAGGTGGTCCAGCTGCGGTACGGCCTCGCGGACGGACGGCCGCGCACGCTGGAGGAGATCGGGCGGATCTTCGGCGTCACGCGGGAGCGGATCCGCCAGATCGAGTCGAAGACCCTCAACAAGCTGCGCGACCACGCGTTCGCGGACCAGCTGCGCGGCTACCTCGACTGACGCGGCACGCGCCGGTGCCCCCTCCGCCGGCCCCCGGGCCGAGGGCCTGGAGGGGGCGGAGGGGTCGGAAACTCCCTAGTCCACCTCGGCCACGGCCTGGGCGAACTGCGCCTGGTACAGCCGCGCGTACGCCCCGCCGGAGGCGAGCAGCTCCGCGTGCGCACCCTGCTCGACGATGGACCCGTTCTCCATGACGAGGATCGTGTCCGCGTCCCGGATGGTGGAGAGCCGGTGCGCGATCACGAACGACGTCCGCCCGTGCGCGAGCTTCGCCATCGCCTTCTGGATCAGCACCTCGGTACGGGTGTCGACGGAGCTCGTGGCCTCGTCGAGGACCAGGATCACCGGGTCCGACAGGAACGCCCGGGCGATCGTGATCAGCTGCTTCTCGCCCGCGCTGACCCCGGTGCCCTCGTCGTCGATCACGGTGTCGTAGCCGTCCGGCAGCGTACGGATGAACCGGTCGGCGTGCGCCGCGCGCGCCGCCTCCTCGATCTCCCCGCGCGTGACGCCCACCCGTCGCCCACCACCGCCCTTGCCGGAGGCGCTTCGCGCCGCCCCTTCCACTCCGGCCCCGTACGCGATGTTCTCGGCGATCGTGCCCCCGAACAGCCAGGTGTCCTGGAGCACCATGCCGATCGCGGCCCGCAGGTCGTCCCGGGACATCGAGGCGATGTCGACCCCGTCGAGGGTGATGCGTCCGCCGGTGACGTCGTAGAAGCGCATCAGCAGGTTCACCAGCGTCGTCTTGCCCGCGCCGGTCGGACCGACGATCGCGACCGTGTGCCCCGGCTCGACCTTCAGCGACAGGTCCTCGATGAGCGGCTTCTCGGGGTCGTAGCGGAAGGACACGTGCTCCAGCGCCACGCGTCCGCGCAGCTCGTCGGGGCGCGCCGCCGGAACCGGGTCGGCCTCCTGCTCGTCCGCGTCCAGCAGTTCGAAGATGCGTTCCGCGGACGCGACGCCCGACTGCACCAGGTTCGCCATCGAGGCGACCTGCGTCAGCGGCATCGAGAACTGGCGGGAGTACTGGATGAAGGCCTGCACGTCGCCGATCGACAGCGTGCCGGAGGCGACCCGCAGTCCGCCGACCACGGCCACCAGCACGTAGTTCAGGTTCGACACGAACATCATCAGCGGCTGCATGACCCCGCTGTTGAACTGCGCCTTGAACCCGGCCTCGTACAACTGCTCGTTCTGCTCGGCGAACTGGGCCGCGGACTCGTCCTGCCGCCCGAACACCTTCACCAGGGTGTGCCCGGTGTACATCTCCTCGATGTGGGCGTTGAGCTTGCCGGTGGTGCGCCACTGCTGCACGAAGTGCGGCTGCGACCGCTTGCCGACGCGCGTGGCGACGTAGAAGGAGAGCGGCACGGTCACCAGCGCGACCAGCGCCAGCAACGGCGAGATCCAGAACATCACGACCAGCACGCCGACGATCGTCAGCAGCGAGTTGACCAGCTGGCCCATGGACTGCTGGAGGGTCTGCTGGATGTTGTCGATGTCGTTCGTCGCGCGGCTGAGGACCTCACCGCGCTGCCGCTTGTCGAAGTAGGACAGCGGCAGCCGTGAGAGCTTCGCCTGCATGTCCTCACGCATCCGGTAGACGGTCTTGTTGACGGCGCGGTTCACCATCCGCGTCGCCACCGCCATCAGCAGACCGGCCAGCAGGAACGTGCACAGCGCGAGCAGGAGCACACGGCCGACGGCGTCGAAGTCGATGCCCACGCCGGGGGTGAAGTCCGTCCCCGAGAGCATGTCGGCGATGCCGCCCTCGCCGCGTTCCCGCATCCCTTCGAGGACCTCGGACTTGGAGGCCCCGGCCGGCATCTGCCGTCCGATGATGCCCGCGAAGACGAGGTCGGTGGCCTTGCCGAGGATCTTCGGGCCGACCACCGAGAGGCCGACGCTCAGGACGACCGCGACGAGCATCACGCACATCGTGACGCGTTCCGGTTTGAACTGGGACAGGAGCCGCTTGCCCGACCCCTTGAAGTCCATCGAGCGCTGGTCGGGGCCGCCCCCGGCCATCATGCGTCCCATGGGCCCGGCCATCAGGCAGCCTCCGCTTCCGTGAGCTGGGAGAGCACGATCTCCCGGTAGGTCTCGTTGTCCGCCATCAGTTCGTGATGCCGTCCGCTGCCGACGATCCGGCCCTCGTCGAGGACCACGATCCGGTCGGCGTCCCGGATGGTCGACACCCGCTGGGCCACGATCACCACGGTCGCCTCGGCGGTCTCCTCGGCGAGCGCCGCCCGCAGCGCCGCGTCCGTCGCGTAGTCGAGCGCGGAGAAGGAGTCGTCGAAGAGGTAGATCTCCGGGCGCTGCACGAGGGTGCGGGCGATGGCGAGGCGCTGGCGCTGACCGCCGGACACGTTGGTGCCGCCCTGCGCGATCGGCGAGTCCAGACCGTTCTCCAGCGTCTGGACGAAGCCCTTGGCCTGCGCCACCTCCAGCGCGTGCCACAGCTCCTCGTCGGTGGCGTCGGGATTGCCGTAGCGGAGGTTGCTCGCGACGGTGCCCGCGAACAGGTACGGCTTCTGCGGGACGAGACCGACCGTCCTGGCCAGTAGCTTCGGGTCGATGGTCGAGACGTCCACGCCGTCGACGAGCACCGCGCCCTCGGTGGCGTCGAACAGCCGGGGGACCAGGCCCAGCAGGGTGGACTTGCCGCTGCCCGTGGAGCCGATCACGGCGGTCACCTCACCGGGCCGGGCCACCAGGTCGATGGCCTTGAGGACCGGCTCCTCGGCGCCCGGATAGCGGAACCCGGCCTGCCTGACCTCCAGATGGCCGTGGCGGCGCAGCTCGACGACGGGCGCGGACGGCGGGACCAGGCTGCTGTCGGTGCCGAGCACCTCCTCGATGCGCTCGGCGCAGACCTCCGCGCGCGGCACCATCATGAACATGAAGGTGGCCATCATCACGGACATCACGATCTGCATGAGGTAGGCGAGGAACGCGGTCAGGTCGCCGATCTGCATGCCGCCGCTGTCGATGCGGTGGGCGCCGAACCAGACGACCGCGATGGACGACACGTTCACCACCGTCATGACGATGGGGAACATCAGCGCGAGCATCCGGCCGGTGGCCAGCGACGTCTGCGTCAGCTCGGTGTTGGCGCCGCGGAAGCGGTCCTTCTCGTAGTCGTCGCGCACGAACGCGCGGATCACCCGGTTGCCGGAGATCTGCTCGCGCAGCACCCGGTTCACGGTGTCCAGCCGCGTCTGCATGGTGCGGAACAGCGGGCGCAGCCTGCGCACGATGAGGGTCACGCAGATGCCGAGCACCGGCACGACGGCGACGAGGACCGCGGACAGCGGCACGTCCAGGCCGAGCGCCAGGATGATGCCGCCCACACACATGATCGGCGCCGACACCAGGAGGGTGAACGTCATCAGCGTCAGCATCTGCACCTGCTGGACGTCATTGGTGGTGCGGGTGATCAGCGACGGGGCCCCGAAGTGGCCGACCTCACGGGCCGAGAAGGACTGGACGCGGTCGAAGACGGCGGCCCGGATGTCCCGGCCGACGGCCGACGCCGTACGGGCGCCGTAGTAGACCGCTCCGATGTTGCAGACGACCTGCGCCATCGAGATGCCGATCATCAGTGCCCCGAAGGACACGATGTAGCCCGTGTCTCCCTTCACGACACCGTTGTCGATGATGTGCGCGTTCAGCGTGGGCAGATAGAGCGTGGCGCACGTCTGCAGGAACTGCAGCAGCACCAGCAGGGCGATGGGCTTCTTGTACGGACTGAGGTGGGTACGCAGGAGTCGTATGAGCACGCGGGGTCTCTCGGGGTCGTCGACGGCTGGGTGATCGGTACGCGATCGGGTGGTGCACCACCCCCTATCGTCGAACACTCCACCCGCGTTACCTCAACCGAATTAACCCGACCGCGGTCCCGCGACGGGCCCGGCCCCGGTCCTTCGACGGAGGCCGGCGCGGCGCTACGGCGCCCCCGGACCGCGGAACGCCCCAGGATGCGTCTGCTCCCGTACGGACACGTACTGCTGCCGTACGGCCTGGCCCACGGCGAGCTCCTCGCCGGGCTCCAGCACCTGGGCGACCGGACCCTGCCACATCGGCGGCGTCCGCGGGTCGAGCGCGCCCTGCGAGACCCCCAGGGCCCAGGCCGCCTGCCGGGCCGCGCCGAGCGCCGCGTAGTCCGCGGGCTGCGGCACGACGACCTGCGCGCCGAACAGCGCGGGCGCCACCGCCTGGACGGCGGGCAGTTCGGCGGCCTGCCCCAGCAGGAAGATCCGGCGTACGTCGACGCCGCGCCCGCGCAGTACGTCCAGCGCGTCCGCGAGCCCGCACAGCATGCCCTCGAAGGAGGCCCGTGCCAGGTGCTCGGGCCGCATGGACTCCCGCCGCAGCCCGGCGAGGGTGCCCGCCGTGTGCGGCAGGTTCGGCGTCCGCTCGCCCTCCAGATAGGGCAGCAGGACGAGGCCGTGGGCGCCGGGTGTCGACTTCATCGCCAGATCGGACAGGCCCTCCAGGTCGGGCACGCCGAGCAGCTCGGCGGTGCCCCGCAGGGCCCGTACGGCATTGAGGGTGGTGACGACCGGCAGATGCATGCCCGTCGCGTCCGCGAGGGAGGTGATCATGCCGCTGGAGTCCACCAGCGCCTCGGGGTGCACGGCCATCACGGACCCGGAGGCGCCCAGCGACACCACCGCGTCCCCGAGCCCGATGCCGAGCCCGAAGGCCGCCGCCATCGTCTCGCCGGTCCCCGCCGAGATCAGCAGCCCCTCCGGTGTGGTGCCGGCCGCCTCGGCGGGACCCAGCACGTCGGGCAGGGACGCCTGGTGTCCGAGTGCCAGTTCGACGAGGTCGGGCCGGTAGGCGCCGGTGGCCGCGGACCAGTAGCCGGTCCCGGAGGCCCCGCCCCGGTCGGTGGTGCGCCGCGCGGGGCGGCCCAGCAGCTGCCACACCAGCCAGTCGTGCGCCTGCATCAGGAGGGCGGTGCGCCGCGCCGACTCCGGCTCGGTCCTGCTGAGCCAGCGCAGCTTGGTCACCGGCTGCGCGGCCTGCGGCACGGAGCCCACGGCCTGGGCCCACGCCTCGCGTCCGCCGAGCGCGTCCACCAGGTCGGCGGCCGCGACCTGGGCGCGCTTGTCGCCGCCGACCAGCGCGGGGCGCACGGTGTTGCCCTGCACGTCCAGCGGGACCAGGGCGTTCTGCTGCGCGGAGACACCGATGGCCTGCACGCCTTCGAGCAGGCCGCCGCCGGCCGCCTCGCCCAGGGAGAGTAGCCAGGCCTGCGGATCCACGTCCGAAGGACGGCCGCCGCTCTCGGCGGCCTCCACCGGATGCGGCGCATACCCCTGCCTGAGCACGGCACCCGTGTCCGTGTCGCAGACGACGATACGAGTGAAATCGGGCGAACTGTCCAGCCCGGCGACTATCCCCATGGCGGAAATTCTGCCGTACGCCACGAGGTGTGCGCGCCGCACGGGCCCTGGGGGGTTTCGTTTGGATCAGGTCGGATCAGGCCGCGGCGCATGGTGCGGTGCATCGCAAGGCGGAGCCTCACCCGCGTACTGGGCGTACTCGGGTGAGGCGACAACGCGGCGAGGTGCCGTGCCGGGCGTCGCGGACCCGAGCTGATCCGAACGACACCCCCTACGTGTTGCTGGTGCCCCAGTCGTCCTCGACCTGACCGTTGGTGTTCCGCTCGCGCAGGGAGCGCACGCGCTCGGCGACCGAGTCCGGGACGTGGTCGCCGACCTTCTCGCTCACGGCGTGGAACGCCTTGCCCGCGACCACGCGGCCCTGCTGGGCGGCGGTCTCCGCGGTGTTGCGCACCGCCGGGTTCTGGGCGACCTGGCGTGCGGACTTCTTCAGCTGCTCGTAGCGCTCGCGCCCGGCGCGCGTGCCGAGCACGTAACCCAGGGCCAGTCCGGCGACGAATGTGAGCCGGTAGCGCATGACGGCCACCCTTCCCTTGCGTCGGCATCGGTGCGGAGGGAACCGATTGGCGGAGCACCCCCCTGCTTGCGCTAATGTATGTGTCGCAGCGAGCGCACGCCCCCTGGCGAATACCCAGGTAGGTACGTTCGATGCAACGAGGCAATCCTCCGTAGCTCAATTGGCAGAGCAGCCGGCTGTTAACCGGCAGGTTACTGGTTCGAGTCCAGTCGGGGGAGCTCGATCTCCTGTAGCTCAATTGGCAGAGCAGCCGGCTGTTAACCGGCAGGTTACTGGTTCGAGTCCAGTCGGGAGAGCAACGGAAGAGGACCCCTCAGGGGTCCTTTTTCATGCCCGGGGGAACCGCGCGGGGCGCGCCGAAGTCCTCATGGTCATGTGATGCCGACCATCCGAAGCAGGAGATCGTATGAGCGGCTATGCTGCGGCAGACGGCGCGCACAAATGTGCGCGACACGCCGTACGGGGCGGTAGCTCAGCCGGTTAGAGCAGCGGACTCATAATCCGTCGGCCGTGGGTTCGAGTCCCACCCGCCCCACCCAGTGCTACGCGTGCAGAAACGATCTGACCTGTGTGGTCTCCGCCCTGACTGGGTTTCACCGGTCAGGGCGGACGTGTCTGTGGAGCCGCCGTCACCCGTGCGGCGGCCGGTCGCACCCGAACTGCCCCCTGAGTGATGAGGTCTTGGGCACAAGCCACGACGGTCTCCGCCGCGGGGGCTGGCCCGCCGGCCCAGCAGCCGCTCCACGGCGCACACATGGGCGTCCGCGAGGTCGCGTACGTCGACGGCCTCCCGGCCGACGCGGGGGTGTCCGGGACCCTGCGGTGCCAAGGACTGTTCCGCTCCTCTCCGGCTCCTGCCGGCCAACGTATCGGAGAGATCTCCGCTTATCGGTGCCGGGGTACGGGGACGCGGCGCCCGTGGCGGACCATGAGGAAGATCGATCTGCCGCCCGCCCGCGGAGGGGCAGTGGCCGGACGTGTACCGGCACGACGTGGAACGCCTCGTCGGCGAGGTGGATCAGGTGCGGGCCGAGAACGCGCCGCTGGACGCGTTCCGCGTCCGGTTCGGACGGCTCGCCGCCCATGTGCGCCTCCAGCACGGCCTCGGCGAGGCTCCGCACACGTGGCGGCCCAGAAGGTCATCAGTGACACGTACGCGCCCGTGACGGGCGCCGCCGCCCGGCCCCTGAAGGCCTGCGAGCGCGACGGCAGTGTGCGGTCCGGCCTCGACGCCGCCGACGTGCTGCTGCTCATGGGGTTCCTGTGGCGCGTCGGACCCGGCGGGGAGGGGCTCGCCCGGGCACGCCGCATCATGGAACTCGCCATCGACGGCTTCCGTCCGTAGGGCCGGGGGCCTGGAAGGCCCGGTCTCCGCGGGCCCGGGCAAGCGGAAGCCGGCCGGGCTGTGGGCGCCGGCCGGCTCCGATGGGGGGTGCGGTCGTCAGCGGCGGGCCGCGCGGCGCCGCATCACGACGACGGTGCCCGTGCCGACGGCGAGGGCCGCGGCGGCGGCACCCGCGAGGGGCAGGGCGGGACCGGAGCCGGTGCTCGCCAGGTCGCCGTCGACGGCGGAGTCGCCCGAGGTGCCGCTCGTGGACGATCCGCCCGTGCCGCCGGTGGAGCCGGAGCCGCCGGTGGACGAGGAGCCGGAGCCGCCGGTGGAGGTCGAGCCGTCACCGCCGGTCGAACCGCTACCGCCGGTCGAACCGCCGGCGCCGCCGGTCGAGCCGCTGCCCGCGACGGCGAGGGTGATGGCGGCCTTGTCGTTCTTCTTGTTCTCGTCGAACGGACGGGCCGTCCCGTTCAGCGCGACGGAGCCCTTGGCCCCGGCGACCGCCTTGGTGATCTTCAGCTTGAAGTCGTACGTGCCCTCGTACGCCGCCTCCACCCAGGCCTGGGCGGTGCCGCACTCGTAGGTGCCGGTGTCCACCTTGTTGCAGAAGCCGTCGGTCTTGGTCACCTCGGTGCCCGCGGGCATCTTGATCAGGATCCGGGTCGACGGGGCGCCCAGCTCCGGGAGCACCCAGCCCGGACCGGCGTTGGTGAACTTCGCCCGGAGGTCGACCGTCTCGCCGACCTTGCCCTTCAGTGCGGCTCCCGTCACCTGGAAGTCGGCCGTGCTGTCCGCGGTCACCCGCACGCTGATCCGGTCCCAGTCCTCGTGCTCCGCGGAGCCGGGCTCGGCCGCGGGGGCGTCGGGGCGCTCGACGAGCTTGACCGCGGGGCCGATGCCGCGCACCGGCGTCGAGGCGCCTTCGGAAGGCGCGGCGTCGTAGTTGGCGACCGAGACGGAGAGGTCGTCGTACAGCGCGCGGTCGAGCGCCTTGATCGTCACCGGTGTCTCCGGGGCGTACGCGACGCCCGGCTTCACGGTCTGGTCGAACTCGCAGACCGCGTCGGAACGGCTCGGGGCCTCGTCGAAGGAACTGACCTCGTAGCGAAGGCAGTTGGACGGCAGCTCCGCCTGGCTCAGGCCCTCGGTCACCGAGTACGCGATCCAGACCTTGCCGAGGTCCGCGGGACCGGTGTTGGTGAAGGTGACCGGCACGTCGAAGCTGCCGCCCGGCTTCAGGCCCTCCGGCGGGGCGATCTTGCCCAGGACCAGCCCGGGCGCCGGGTCGGCGGCGAGGGCGGGCGCGGCTCCCAGGGAGATCACGGCGACGGCGCCGATCGCGCCGGCTCCGATCACGCCGGCGGTCCGGCGGAGCGTACGGCGGTCGGGAGCGGTGTGCGGCATGGAGATCCCTCTGGGTGAAGCGTCGGTGACGGTCGGACGAACTGCGCGGGAACGCCAGTTCCCCACTCCTGAGACACGTGTGACGGCTGAAGGGTTGCACGCGGCGGAGAGCCGGATCCCCCGGCGGGAGGCCGGAGATCCGCGACGCGGCGGTTCGCCGGCGGTCGCCTCCGGGGCCGTCCGCGGATCTCCGGCCGTCGGCTCAACGCCCCAGCGCGGCACCGCCGTTGATGTGCAGCAACTGGCCCGTCACATACGCGGCCTCGGGAGACGCCACGTACCGGATGAGCGCGGCGATCTCCGCCGGGTGGCCCGGCTGTCCCGTGAGGGACTGCGCGACCCGGGAGGCGACGAACTCCGGAGTGGCGCGGTCGCCGAAGAACTCGGTGTCGCCGACGAAGCCGGGGGCGACCGCGTTCGCGGTGATGCCCTCGGAGCCGAGGCGCTGGGCGAGGTCGAAGGTGTAGGTGTTGATCCAGCCCTTGGAGCCGCCGTACGAGCCGGGGCCGCGCAGCGAGGCGATCGAGGAGAGCTGTACGACACGGCCGCCGGGACGGCGCAGGTGGGGGATCAGCGCCTCGGTGAGCAGGACGGCGGTCAGGACGTTGGCGTCGAAGTTGCGCCGGTAGCTCTCGGCGACGGAGGCGAGGCTGCCGTCGTGCGAAGGGGCCACGTTCCCGCCGGCGTTGGCGACCAGTACGTCGACCGGGGTGTCGTTCCCGGTGATGAACTCGCGGGCCGACTCCACCTGTTCGGGGTCGGCGAGGTCCGCCGCGTACCAGGAGGCGGTGCCCGCCCCGTGCCGCTCGTCCAGTGCGTCGGCGGCCTTGCGCAGGACGTCCTCGCGGCGGCCGAGGAGCACCACACGGTCCCCGTCCGCTGCGAACGCCTCCGCCGTCGCCAGACCGATCCCGGTCCCGCCGCCGGAGACCACCACACGTCGCCCGCCCATGGACACCCCGCCCGTCTCGTCGCTGTCCTCAGATATGAATCCTGGTCAGATCCACATACGGAGGGCGACGCTACGGAGACCGTGAAGTGGCGTCAAGTGACTTGATATGAAGCCATGTTGACCTGCGCATTCGTTTCGTGGCTCGGCCCGGTGGGCAGGGATGGGGCAGCGTTTGTCCCGGTCCATGGACCGAGGAAGGGGGGCGCTGTGCGCGATCATGTGCGGACGGCGGACGGACGGCAGCTGCGCGTGGAAGTCTCGGGGGATCCAGGGGGACGCCCGGTGTTCCTGCTGCACGGGATGCCCGGCAGCAGGGTCGGACCCAGGCCGCGTTCCATGTTCCTCTACCAGCGCGGCACCCGGCTCATCAGCTACGACCGACCTGGGTACGGGGGATCCGACCGCATGCAGGGGCGCCGGGTCGTCGACGTCGTGCAGGACGTCACCGAGGTCGCCGACGCCCTGGGGATCGACCGGTTCGCGGTGGCCGGGCGCTCCGGGGGCGCCCCGCACGCGCTGGCCTGTGCCGCGCTGATGCCGGCGCGGGTCACCCGGGCCGCCGCGCTGGTCGGGCTGGCGCCGCGGAACGCGGAGGGGCTCGACTGGTTCAAGGGAATGGCGCCGTCGAACGTCAACGAGTTCCGGACCGCGTTCACCGACCCGGAGCGTTTCGTGGCCCGGCTGATCCCGAGGTCGGCCGCCATCCGGCGCGACCCCGTGCGGCTGTTGGAGGAACTGCGGCACGACCTCACCGACGACGACCGGCAGATCGTCTCCGACAACACCATCCGCTCGATGCTGCTGCGCAACTACCGCGAGGCGCTGCGCACGTCGCCGTACGGGTGGATCGACGACGCGCTCGCGCTGACCGGGAACTGGGGTTTCGACCCGGCGGACATCAGGGTGCCGGTGCTCCTGTGGCACGGGGTGAAGGACGTCTTCTCACCGGCGTCGCACTCCTCGTGGATGGCGGCGCGGATTCCCCGCGCGACGGCCGTGCTGGAGCCGAGCGCGGCGCACTTCGCCGCGTTGCGGGCCCTGCCGAAGGTGCTGACCTGGCTGCTCGCGGACGTGCCGGTCTGGCCGGCGCACCGGCGGGGGCGGGGGGCGCACTCCGCTGCTGTGCCGGGTCCTCCCGTGCCGGTGCCTGATGCGCAGGTCTCCGGGGGCTGCCGCCCCCAGGCCCCCGCGTCGGCCTGAACGGCCTCGTCCTCAAACGCCGGACGGGCTGAGACTCGCCCCGCTCGTCCAGACGGGCGTCCTGCGGTGCCGGACGGCTGAGAGCTGCCCGGCCCGCCCACAAGGCGCCCAACAGTGGCGGGCGGGATGAGAGTTGCCCCGTTCACCCGGACGGGTGTCCTGCGGTGGCGGACGGGCTGAGGCTCGCCCCGTCCGCTCAGACGGAGCCCAACCATGCCGGGCGGGCCGATACGCCCGTCCGGCACCGCAGGGCCGTCGGTCACACCGCCAGTGGTTCCAGGTCCCGGTAGATACGGCGGCCCTCGGCCGCCACCCGGGTCATGCCGTTGTCGTCGCCGAGGCGGTCGCGCAGCTCCGACAGGGCCTCGTCGCGCAGCCGGCCGGCCTCGTCCTTGCGGCCCAGCTCGGCGAGCGTGAGGCCGTAGTTGGTGACGACGGCGAGCGTCTCCGGGTGGTGCGGACCGAGGACGGTACGCAGGGTGACGACGGCCTTCTCCTCCAGTTCACGGGCCTCGCCGAGCTGACCCTGGTCGGCGAGGACGTTGGCGTAGTTGATGCCGGTGAACAGGGTGTGCGGGTGCTTCTCGCCGAGCACCTCGCCCATGCGGCGCAGCACCTGGCGGAACACGGTCTCCGCCTCCTCCGCGTCGCCGCAGCCCCAGTGGAATATCCCCAGGTTGTTGAGGGCGGCCTGGGTGTACGGATGAGCCTCGCCCGGCACCTTCATGTACTCGGTCAGCGCCTCCCGGGCGACGTCGCGCGCCGCCTCCCGCTCGTCGGCGGCGAAGAGGTCGGCCGCCATGTTCAGGTCGCAGGCGAGCGAGTCCGGCGTCGGCGCCGGGTACTGCGCCCGGTACTGCGCGCGGGTGGCCGTCGTCAGCCGGCGCGCGTCCTCGAACTGCCCTGCCCTGCGCAGCGACACGGCGAGCGACTTCGCGCAGCTCAGCGTGCCCGGGAAGTCCTTGCCGAGGATGCGCTTGTGGGCGTCGTAGGCGCGGGAGAGCAGGGAGACCGACTCGGTGTACCGGCCGACCTCGCGCAGGTCGCGGCCCAGCCGGGCGGCCGAGGCCAGCGTGTACGGGTGGTCGGGGCCGAGGACCTCGATGCGCCGGTCGTAGGTGTCCTGGTCGATGGCGCGGGCCTCGCCGTACCGGCCGACCATGCGCAGCGCCAGCGCGAGGTTGTTGGCCGCGCTGAGGGTGCGCCGGTGCGACTCGTGGAAGATCTGGCTGAAGCCCTCGTGCGCCTCGCGGGCGAACTCCACCGCCGATCCGTACACACCGAGCGCCGCGAGGTCGCTGGCCAGGCCGGACATGGTGACGTACGTGTGCGGGTGCGAGGGGCCGAGCACGCGCTTCTGACGTTCCAGGAGCTCGGTGTTGATCTCCCGGGCCTCCACGTAACGCCCCTGCGAGCGAAGGATGTTGCCCAGCTGGCAGCGCAGATACAGGTACTGGACGTCGTCCTCGCCGAGGGCCGGCTTCCAGTGTTCGAGGAGGTCCTCGGCGAGTGCCTGGGCACCGGCGAACTCGCCGCGCTTCCAGAGGTAGCGGACACGGTCGATGAGCAGCCTGCGGGTCGGCGCCTCGGTGCAGTTGCGGGCGTCGGACGCCGACAGGTGCGGCCAGATGACCGCGAACCTCGCCCAGGTCTCGGGGTCGTCGATGGGTTCGTCGCCGTCCGGCCGGCAGCCCGCCAGGACCGTGTGCACGATGTGCCGGGCGTGCCGCTGCTCCTCCTCGGTGAGCTGGGAGCGGATCACCGCCTGCACCAGCCGGTGGACCTGGATGCTGTTGCTGACCTGGTCGACCTTGGCGAGCGCGAACCGGCCGATCTCCCGGATGACCCGGCCGAGCAGCAGACTCTCCTGGAGGGCGGGGTCGTAGGGCCGGAGGGCGTCGATCATCTCCTTGCTGTAGAGCAGGTGGACGGAGATCGGCTCGGCGGCGAGGAACGCGCACAGCTGGAGCAGCCGTACCGAGGCGGGGGAGTTCTCCCGCAGCCTGGCTATGGAGATGTTCCAGGTCGCGGCGACCGTCTTGGGGTAGTCGGCGGGCTGGTTGAGGTCGAGAACCTCTGTGGTCTGCTCGGCGAGCTGGCGCAGGTAGTCGTCGATGGGGGTGGCCGTCTCGGCGAGCCAGGCGGCGGCCTGCTCGACCGCCAGCGGCAGGTCGCCGACCGCGGTCGCCACCTGGTCCGCCTCCTCGGTGGTGAGCCCGGAGGCGCGGCGGGTCAGGTGCTCGATGCTCTCCTCGCGCAGGAACACGTCGATGGGCAGGGAGGCGCCCTCCTGCGCCCAGGCCTGGTTGCGCGAGGTGACGAGGATGTGCCCGCCGCCCCCGGTGGGGAAGAAGCGGGTGAGCTTCGCGGGGTCGTCGGCGTTGTCGAAGACCAGGATCCAGCGTTTGGTGGGCGCGCCACGGCCCAGCATCTGCACGGCCTCCTGGCTGGCCACGTTGATGTCCTCGCCGCCGGGCGCGCCGATGCGCGCGGCGAGTTCGGCGAGCGAGGAGACGACGTTGCCGGGGTCCTCGGCGGAGATCCACCACACGAGGTCGTAGTCCGCCATGAAGCGGTGCACGTACTCCAGCGCGACCTGTGTCTTGCCGACGCCGCCCAGCCCGAACAGCGCCTGGGGCTGCGGCAGGACGACCGAGATGCCCCCGCTGAGCTGGTCGCGGACGTGATCGAGGATGACGTTGCGGCCGGTGAAGGTGTTGTTGCGCTGCGGGGCGTTCCAGATGCCCGGGGTGCTGCCGGGGAAGCGCGGGCCCGAGGGTCCGCTGTCGAGGGGGCGGCCCGGCAGCTCCAGGACGTTCAGCAGCGAGGTGATGCACTGGGCCTCGTCGAGGCGGTGCAGGTCCACCGGGTTGCGGTCGAGGTAGGAATCGGGCAGCCGGACCTCGTCGACCCGCAGCGCGATCAACGGGCTGTGCGGGGTGTCCGGGTCGGTCTCTGTGAGGGTGCGCCAGACGGTGTCTGCGTAGCGGGACTTGCGGAAGGCGTTCGACAGCAGCACCAGGGTGCGGGTCGCCGGGTCGGGCTGCTCGACGGGGCCGGTGGAGATGTCGTGCGGCACGACGTTGCAGCCAGCCCGCTTCAGGAGCGCCTCGGTCCAGTCCGCCCACATGCGGTTCTCCGCCGCGTACACGATCGAGACGTCGGCCACGGACGTCATCGGCCGGCGCCGCAGGAACGCGTCGCGGCAGCGCAGCCGCACCGGCTCCGGCACCGGCGGCAGCGAGGTGACCTCGCCGTCCGAGATGACGGCCGTGAGCCGCTCGAAGGCGGACAGCAGCGAGTTCGCGATGCCGCTCTCGTCGCCGACGGTGGCGAGGGTCTCCTCGTACGCGTAGTACGGGCGGTACGGGATCTCGACGTTCCCCCAGTACGCGGTCATCTCCTCGAAGGCGAGGTCCTCGCCGCCGAGGCCCTTGGGCAGTCCGTCGAACTTCATCCGGGCGAGCGCGCGCCCCGCGTCGACCTTCTCCTTCTCACCCTCGTCGATGCGCATCGGCACCGGCAGCACCCGGATCTTGCGGTCCCGGTAGCCGTCCTCGACGCTGCGGGCCACGGCCGCCGCGCCGTCGAGGGACTGGTCGCTGAGCGTGAAGCAGTCGACGAGCACGTCGGGCATCTGCATGGTGCAGATGTCGGCGTTGTCGGACAGGCCGGTGCGGCTGTCGATCAGGACGTAGTCGTACGAGGACTTCATGTCGTCGCGCAGCGCGTCGAGGAACTGACCGCCGCCGAGGCGCTCGTAGAAGTTGTCCCATTCGAAGGACGACACGGTCGCGGAGTACGAGCGGTCCTGG
This sequence comes from Streptomyces krungchingensis, assembly GCF_054729265.1. NCBI lineage: Bacteria > Bacillati > Actinomycetota > Actinomycetes > Kitasatosporales > Streptomycetaceae > Streptomyces > Streptomyces krungchingensis. The sequence goes on along the minus strand of NZ_JBPUKY010000001.1, from coordinate 3,830,428 downwards.
CGCCCGGCGGACAGGAAGTCGAGGGAGCCGCCTTCCTGGAAACGCAGACCGAGCCGCTCCGGGGTCAGGGAGATGGCGTGCGGTTCGACGCGCGCGTAGTCCAGATGCCAGGGCCCGGAGCGCTGGGTGCCGGTGGTGGACGCCCAGGCGTACTCGTTGATGATGTCGATGACGCCGGTGGTGGCCGCGAGCGCGCTCAGGTCCAGGAACGGGTGGAAGAAGCGGTGCAGGCCCGGGGCCTCCAGGTCCCAGTCGACCGCCAGTACGCGTTTTCCGTTGGCGGCGAGGATCCATGCGGTGTTGGCCAGGGCCATGGTGCGGCCCGTGCCCCCTTTGTACGAGTAGAAGGTGATGATGCGTCCGTCCTGCACGGCCGTCATGCTTCTTCTCCTCCGTCGTCGGCTCCGCCTTCGTCCAGTGGCGGTTGGATGGGGCCCAGCAGGCGGGGCCTGCGGATCGGCGGGCCCGCGGGCGGATGCGCCTCCGCGTGCTTGAGGTACTGCCGGGTCGCGTGCGCGACGACGGCGGGCAGTACGTCGGTGAAGGCCTTCAGGGTCGGGACGCCGTTGACGGCGACCCGGCAGTCGGCGCGCCGGCCCCGGTCCAGGATCAGCGGCAGCGTCTGTTCGAGGTCCGCGGCCAGCTTGCGGCCCTCGTCCCCGTGGCACTGGATGTCGGCACGGTTCCAGGGAACGATCGCGCTCACCCAGGGCCGGGCGTTGGCGTCGAAGGCCGCGAGTCTGCGCTTGCGTTCGTCGTCGGTCAGCGCCCACCGGTCGACCAGCAGGATGCCGGGGTGACTGGGCGCCGCCTTGTCGGAGTCGTCCGCCACCAGGTTCTCGCCGGTGTCCTCGTCGTCGAAGGACGACACCGTGATCCGGTAGTCCAGGGAGCGGATCAGCTCCTCGGCGAGCGCGGGCAGCGAGCGGGTGGACTCCGAGTGGTACGGGTTCCAGTCCTGGGCGTCCTCGCCGTAGGGCCGGTTGTCCCGGTGCTCGGGGATGCTGTGCCGGGTCGGCGCGGCCACGGTCAGGTGGATGCGCCGGGGCCCCTCGCCGCGCGGCTTGAACGCGCTGGGCGTGCTCTCGTAGGGGCGGGGCCTGCTGGACGGCAGCGGCGACTCGTGGGCGATGCGCACGATCCGCTGGGCGAGCCCGAGCACGGTCTCCTCGTACTCGTCGTGGAGCCGGTTCAGCTTGATCAGGCCGTAGATCCCGTTGGCCGCGTACCGGTCGCCGAACTGTGCCTGGTCGACATGGATATGCCTTACGGAATCCGGGAGTTGGGCGTAGTCGATATGCGTCCACAGCGCGGGGACGATGGCCGACATGGCGCCGGCGCCGGTGGCCCGCGCCCGTACGATCCGCTCGTTGAAGGCGAACCATTCCCGGCCGCAACTCTCACTGGTGAAGTACCGCGGCGAGAACAGCGGCACGAACACCCGGCATGTCGCGAGATTCTCGCTGAGTTTCTCCGGCCAGCCGTCCCCGGCGCGCATCTCGCGGTCCATGAAACCCGCGGGCGCGCCCGCGGGCAGATCCGTGAGCGCCATGATGTGGTCGCACAGATCCGTGAACAGGACGTGCACCCAGTGGTCCGGATCGCCGCCGCTGGACCCCCACGCCGGTGTGTGGGCGTAACTCAGGAAGAAATACGGCCGGTTGTCCGATGCCCGTTCAGGTATGTCCACGCGCCCCCCTGCCTGTGGATGTGCCCCTACGGGATGTTCACCTGGCCGGAACCCACAATCTTCCCGACCGAGGGCCCGCACGGGTCGCCTCTTTCACGTCAAACCATGTCGATATCCAGACATCTGGACACCCGCCAGGTCGACGGCCTTCCGCACCCCGAAGAGCAGCACCGCTCTCCCCGCCATTTCCCGTTCCGTCCAAAGATCACGCGGCAGGCGCGCCCCGATCGCCCCGAAGTCCCCGTCGTCCAGCACGATGTCCTCGTACGCCGTCCAGCGGCCGGGACCGCCCACCACGCAGTGGTAGGAGCGCCGGGCGGGCGCGGGACGCAGCCGGTACTCGGCGAGATGGAAGGCGCTGCACACCTCGAACCCCACCCGCAGCAGCAGGACATGTGCGTCGGCCGCGTACAGCTCGGCCATCGGGGAGGTCTCGCCGAGGTGGCAGTGCGGGTCGTGCCCGCCCAGCAGTTCCCCGGCGCGCGGGCCGAGACCGGCCAGCGAGGTGTGCGGATGCCCGCTGCGCACCGAGCCCGGTGTGGTGCGCACGCACTCGGCGAGCACACCCATCGTCGGACAGGGCGTCGTCGCCGGGTCGAACGGCGGCACCGACGCCCGGAACACCGCCTCCTCGCTCTCCGACATGGCCGCGGTGAGCGTCTTGTACGCACGTGAGGTGAACGAGTTCTCCGGGGTGAACGTGGGCACGACGAGTGTGCCGTCGGGACCGAGCGCGTCGAGCAGAGCGTCCCGTACGTCGGCGGCGCGCACCCGCGCACCGCCGAGTGAGGCGTGCACCATGAGGACACCGCCCGGGCGCACACCCAACTCCGTGAAGAACTCCGCCAGTTCGGCGCGGGATGTCACGACAGGACCGCCCACTCGGCGCGCAGTTCCTCGGCCAGCACCACGCCGGTCTCGGTGAGTTCGTCCTTCGGGCGTTCGCCCAGCTGCTCCAGCGCGCGCTCCGCGCGGTCCAGCGCGGCCGCCCGCAGGGCCGCGTCGCCGGCGAAGTACGTGGCGTTGCCGAGCGCCCGGCTGGCCTCGTCGAGCAGCCGGCCGGCACGGTTGCCCGGCACGTTCAGGTCGGCCGTCCCGCGCAGCGCGGTGAGCCGCGCCCGCCGCCCGGTGCGCGGCAGTTCCCGCACGAAGTCCTCCGGGTCGAAGTCGACGGCCACCCCGAGCGCGCCGAGCCCGTGGGCTCCGAGCCGCACGCCCGAGCCCTCCTTCAGCGGGGTGACCGTGGTGACCAGCAGCGCGTTCGCGTCGGTGCGCCAGCCGGGCGCGCGCTCGTCCATCAGGTCGAACGCCGAGCGCAGCCGCCGGGCGAACGCGTCGAGCCGGCCGGGGCCGAGCGGCGGCGCGACGGGCACGGGGAAGCAGTCGCGCAGCGGATCGGCGTCGTCGAGGAGCAGGACGGTGCCGTCCGTCAGCGTGGTGGCGGGCAGCGGGCGCCATACCGAGGGGCCGTCCTCGGGCGCGCGCTCCTCGCCGGTGTGGGTGCGCACCCGCAGCCGGCCGGCGGTGACGGAGACCTCGATGCGTCCCGGTTCGGGGAGGGCGAGGGTGCCCAGGGTGGGCAGATGCAGCTCGCGGGTGCCCTGGTGCCAGCGGAGTTTGAGGTCGGTGCCGGCGCGGACGGCGACGGCGGCGATCGCCGAGGCGAGCGGCGCCGGGCCGTCGAGCCGGTCGTGCAGGCTCTCCTTGAGCGCGGTGGACAGATAGGGGTGGGCGAGGACGTCGTCGACGTGGGCCGGGCCCTGCGGGCTGCCGTCGAGGTCCAGCAGGGCCCGCCACATCTCGTCCCAGTCCTCTTCCCCGGTGTGCCGGGCCACCGCGCGGGACAGCGCGTGCCGGATCGACTCGCCCTGCGCGAACCACAGCTCGCCGCTGTCGTGGACGGCCGGGCTCAGCGCGCGGTCGGTGGTCCGCTCGGCGATGCCGTCGACGAGCGCGCGCAGGTCGGCGCAGAAGACGGACGGATTGTCGAAGCCGCGGCCGGTGCTGTACCGGTGGGCGTAGAGCCCGCCGCCGCACGACTCGACGACCGGGCAGCGCCTGCAGGTGGAGCTGATCCCCGCCAGGCCGAGCTGTCGCGCGCGTACGCCGTGGTGCCGGGCGAGCTCCCCGAAACTGTGCTCGAACACGTCGTAGCCCGTGGCGGGCGCTCCGGCGTAGGCCGTCTTCAGCGAGTCGGCCTGCTCGAAGCTGCCGTCGGTCTCCACCACCGCCAGGTCGCTGGGCGCGAGCCCCATGGCCTCCGTCAGGCTCGGACCGCCCCGCAGGGTGCTGAGGACCGACTCGAAGGTGCGCACCGCCACGGTGCGGCCCTGTTCGTCCCACCGGTCGAAGATCCGGAGCAGCCACCGGGCGTACGCGGTGGGCGAGTCGACGGGTCTGTGCGGTGGGCTGTCCCAGGTCGAATGGGGCAGCAGGTAGTCGATGCGCGGCGGCTCCAGCGCGACCAGCGCGTCGTGCACCGCCACGGGGTCGTTGGCCACGTCCACGGTGCACAGCAGGCCGCTGTAGAGGTGCCGGTACTCGGGTCTGCGTAACAGGGCCAGCGCGCGCAGCACCCGGTCGTAGCTGCTGCGGTGCCGGCGGTCGAGCCGGTGCCGGTCGTTCGCGGCGCGGTCTCCGTCGAGCGAGACACTGACCTTGACGCCGAATTCCCTGAACACGTCGAGATGCCGGGTGTTCAGCTGGACGCCATTCGTGTGAATGCGGAGATCGAGTTCCGTGACCTCGCTGAGAGTGCGTGTGAGTTCCGCACAGATGTTTCTCATGCGAACGGGTCCCACGAGAAGCGGTTCGCCACCGTGAAGGATCACGGAAACGGACGGGAGTTTCTGCTCCTCGGCATACTCCGCGAATCTTTGGGCGACAATCCCGAGTGTTTCCTCGGAAATAAAGGTGGGTCGCCCTTTCCAGCTCTGGTCCGCATGCTCGTACACATAACAGTGATCACAGGCGAGGTCGCATCGACTGTGGATCTTGAGAACCAGCTGCTGAAGCTTCACTTGGTGAAGGGTAGTGCCGACGGCGGGCCGCTTGTACCGCGAACTCCCAGATCTTTCAAGCCGGTTGACGCCTCCGGCGCACGCGGACGGGCGCACCGGGCGGCTTCTGCGCCGCCGGATGCGCCCGTCCGAAGTCTGTGGGGCTAGAGAGCCGAGTCGAAAGTGATCGGCTTGGTGGGGCGCCGCCCGGGGATGTCCGTCACTCGTCCGGCCGACCTCACCGCGGCGGTGCCGAGCGGGTCGATGGCCGACAGGGGGGTGTGCTGCTTGCGCACGGGCCGGGCGGCGACGGGGCGGCGCGTCGTCGGCATCACCGAAACGTTCATTTGAGGATTGTCCACTCTTGGATAGGGGAATACTGCGTCCACCGCGGACCCTACCTGAGATCGGCGGACCCTACCTGAAAAGAACGACAAGAGACCAGCACTTCGTCGCAAGCGGCCTAAAAACGCCTTGGCCGGTCGGGACGTATGCGCCGCGACAAGTCGTAGCGGGCGGTTGGGCCGTCCGGGGCATTCGAGGACGTCAGTTCGCCGGGTGCCAGGCCGTCACAGTGGTGACTGCCAGGTGACGGTGGTACCCGCCCCGTCCCCGCCCGCGCCGCGCCCACCGGCCGCGGCCTCGCCGCCACCCTCCTCGCCGCCGCCCCGGCCCTCCCCGCTCGTGCGGTCCGTGCCTGGGGGGAAGCCGTGGGCGGCTTCCGTGGGGGTGCCGTGGTCCGCTCCCGTGGGGATGCCATGGTCCGTAATCGTGGGGGAGCCGTCCTCGTCGACGCGCTGGCGGCGGTAGGCCACGATGAGGGGGACCAGGGTGGCTGTACCGGCGATGATGCCGAAGGAGAGCTTGGCCAGGTCGAACAGGGTTTCGAAGTCGATGCGTCGTTCGGACTCCACCTCGCGGGCGCGCCGAGGGAGGTCCCAGCCGGTGGAGAGCCCCCCAGCCATCTGGGTCCGCTGCCAGGCCAATGCCTAAAGGATGGGGGAGGGGTGGTCCCGTTCCGGATTTCCGCCCCTCGGCCGGGAAAATCGAGCTACCGGCTTCGCAGTTCGCGGACTCGTTCCCTGGCGGCATGTGCAGCCTTCCTGATGGCGCCGGCGCAAGCGCCCAGTTGCTGTTGGCGTTGGTCGCGCTCACGCCCGTTGCGGAGGGCTAGGGCCGCTCGCGCAGGCTCCTGTGCGGCTTCCAGCGTGCGGCAGAGCTCTGCGAGCAGTTCCCGCAGCTTCCGCTCGTTCCTGCCCGCCGTCTCGAACACGGGCTTGGTATCAACGGCCTGCTGCAGATCGCCGGTTGTGATGGGGCGTGCTGGATGTGGTGTGACGGTCGCCAGAAGCGATGTCAGTTCGTCCTCCAGGGCTCCGAGTCGATGGCGTGCTCGTCGGGCGACTGTGCTGTGGACTGCCAAGGCGAGACCAATCGTGCCCGCTGACGTGCCTACGACGCTGATGAGCACGGTTCCTGTCTCGGTGATCGCCGTGATCGACTGATTCGCCAGGCAGACGGGAATGCTGGGGCTCATTTTGCGGTTCCTCCCCTGGATCGGTGCAGGGACTCCTGTGGCTTGCCGGCTCGGTGTCCCTTGAACGGTTCGTCAGGCACGCCGGGCGCTGGAACGTCGCGGTGTGCGTCAGGCCTGTGGTCCTGAGGGTGGCTTCTCAGGACCGCAGGTCGTTCTGGGGTCCGCGCTCCCGTTTTGGGCATGGAGGTGCCGTGGCATCGGGTAGCTCCATGAGTGGTAGGGGAAGTTGGACCCCTGAGGCGTGGACAGGCTGCGAGTCGCTAGCCGATGTTGCACATGCTCCTTTCAGACCAAGTGGACAGCTGCTAGCTCTCATTCAGGCTCAGCCTGCGTGAGCGTAGCGCGTCCTGTCCTCACTCTGAATTTTATCGTTCCGGCCGTTGCCTGCCCCGAAAGAAGCGCAAGGCGGGGCACTTCGATTGACTCGGCCTGAAAACGAGGAGGCCTGTGGTTCGCCCGGTGCCAGGCCGTCACAGTGGTGACTGCCAGGTGACGGTGGTACCCGCCCCGTCCCCGCCCGCGCCGCGCCCACCGGCCGCGGCCTCGCCGCCACCCTCCTCGCCGCCGCCCCGGCCTTCCCCGCTCGTGCGGTCCGTGCCTGGGGGGAAGCCGTGGGCGGCTTCCGTGGGGGTGCCGTGGTCCGCTCCCGAAGGGGCGCCGTCGTCGCACACGGTCAGCCGGACCCCGGGGCGGCCGTCGGGCAGCCTCGCCGTCACGTCGACCGTCACCTCGATCCACGACACCCCGGTACGGCGCGTGGCCGCCGCCAGCGCCCGGCGCAGCGCGGCCAGGAGCTGACCGGCCACCGGCTCCGTGAGCCGGCTCTCGACGGGACCGGTGAACCGCGCGGACGGCTGGAAGCCGACCACCGCCGCCGCGCCGGCGGCCTCGCGCAGCACCTTTCCGCGGAACGTGGTGGGGGCGTCGGCGGGCGGCTGCTGCAAGGCGAAGATGGCGGTCCGGACCTCCTGGACGGTCGCCTGCAACTCGTCGACCGCCCGGCCGAGCATCACGGACACGTCCTCGCCGCCCGCCGCCGCGCTCCTGCGCCGCGTGGACTCCAGCATCATTCCGGTGGCGAACAGCCGCTGCACGACCAGATCGTGCAGATCCCGGGCGATGCGGTCGCGGTCCTCGTACACCGCAAGCCGCTGACGGCGGTGCCGGGCGTCCGCGAGGACCAGTGCCAGCGCGGCCTGCGAGGCGAACTGCGTGGCGAGCAGCCGGTCCACCGGGGAGTACGGCCGGCCGCCGCGCGTGCGCGGCAGGGCCAGCGTGCCGATCAGGCGGCCCTCCGCCTGGAGGGGGAGCATCATGCTCGGCCCGAACCGGGTGCGCACGTGCGTCGTCATCCGTGGGTCCGTCGCCGAGTCGTCGATGAACACCGCCTCACCGCTCAGGAGCTGGTCCAGCACGGGGCTGCCGGGCGCGATGGTGGCGCCCACGATGTTCCCGGGATCGCCGAGCATGGACGCGGTCACGATCTCCATGCCGCCCGCCCTGTCGGGCTGGAGGATGACGCCCGCCGTGGCGCCGGCGAGGACCCGGGCCCGTTCGGCGACGATCGCCAGCGCGTCCGACGCCTCGTCGGCCGTCAGCAGCGCGGTCGTCACGGCGGCGGCACCCTCGATCCAGCGCTCGCGCTGCCGTGCCGTCTCGTACAGGCGGGCGTTGGCGATCGCGATACCGGCCTGGGTGGCGAGGACCCGCAGCAGTTCCTCGTCCTCCTCGGTGAACGGCCCGTCCGGCTTCCCGGCGAGCCAGAGGTCGCCGAACACCTCGTCGCCGATGCGCAGCGGAACCTCCAGGCGGTCACCGGCCGGGACCGCGGGACCCTTCTCGGTGCCGGGCGCGTAGGGACGCGCCGCACGGATCTCGACGAGCCCGTCGCGGCCCGGATCGGTCATGCCCAGCACCGCGTAGCGCGCGCCCGTCAGCTCCGCCGCGCCGTCCACGATGCGCTGCAGCGTCGCGCGCAGATCGAGGTCGGTGCCGACGCTGAGGACGGCCTCCAGCAGGGACGGGAGGCGGGGGACCGGGTCGGTCATGCGGCGCCCTCGGCCGTCGGGCCGTCAGCCCGCCAGCGGGTCCAGGACCATCGGCTGGATCATGCCCTCCAGCATGTAGCCCAGCCCCTGCACGGCACAGACGTCCGGCCTCTCCGCGATGTGGACGGGCATCCCCGTCGCCTCCCGCAGCATCTGGTCCAGCCCGGGGAGCAGCGCGCTTCCGCCGACCATCATGATGCCGCGGTCGGCGAGGTCGGCCACCAGGTCCGGCGGGCACACGCGCAGCACCTTGCCGATGCCGTCCAGCACGGCGGTCAGCGGGGTCTGGATGGCGTCGCGCACGGCGGCGGTGTCGACCCGCACGGAACGGGCCAGGCCGGTCGCCACGTCCCGGCCGTGGATCTCCGTGGACGTCGGGCCCTGCGCGGTGAGCCCGTTGCCCGAGAGGGCCAGCTGGAGGGGGCGTACGGCCTGGCTCGGCAGCATCAGCTCGTGCTGGTGACGCAGGTGCTGCACGATCGCGTGGTCGACGGCCTCGCCGCCCACCGGGACCCGCTCGGCGGTGACGATCGAGCCCAGCGACAGCACCGCGAGCTGCGTCGCGGCGGCACCGCACACCATGACCATGGTGGCCTCGGGCTGCTCCACGGGCAGTCCGCAGCCCACGGCCGCGGCGATCAGCGTGTCGACGAGCTCGACCCGCCGTGCGCCCAGCCCGACCAGCGTCTCCACGGTGGCGCGCTGCGCCAGCGGGTCCGCGTCGTGCGGGGTGCACGCGGCGGCCCGCAGCCGCGGCTTGCGGCGCAGCGTGCGGCGGACCTTGTCGCCGAGCAGCTGGCGCAGCATCCGCTGGGCCATCTCGATGTCGACGACCGTGCCGCCCGACACCGGCCGCACCACACGGATGTAGTCGGGCGTACGGCCCGTCATCTTCTCGGCGAACTCGCCCACCGCGATCAGCGCGCCCGTCTTCGTGTTGATCGCGGCGACACTCGGCTGGTCGACGACCAGGCCCGCGCCCTTCACGTACACCCGGGTCCGCGCGGCGCCCAGGTCGACGGCGAAGTGACAGCGGCGCAGCTGCTCCAGACTGGCGGTCATGGCAGGTCCTCCGTGAGCGCAGAGCGTGGGCCCCGCCGGGCGGCGGTCCTCCTTCGCATCGTGCGCGGGCCGCCGGGGCGTCGCCTTCTGTGGGGGGCCGGGCGGGGTGCCGCTGGACGGGTGACTCGGGGGACGGTCTCAGTCGGCGCGGACGGCGTCGAGGACCGGTTCCAGCGAGGTCACCGCCTGCTCGCACCCGGCCCGTGCGAGCTCCGACCTGAGCCGTGCGTCGGGGGCGTAGCCGAGCACCGGCAGGCCGATGGCCACAGCCGCGCCGACCTCGGCGACGGAGGAGGTGACGAGCAGCGCGTCCGACGGAGCCGTGCCCAGACTGTCCAGGGCGCGCCGCAGGCAATCGGGGGCCGGCATGAGGAGGGCGAGGTCGTCCGCGCGGCCGTGGGACCCGCCTGCCACCGAGTCGGTGAGGCCCCGTTGCGCCAGGTACGCGGTCAGGGCGCGCGGGGAGAGATCCGAGACCACGGCCGCCCGCGGACCGAGATCACCGAGTGCGTGGAGAAGGGCGTCGGCGTGCCGAGTGGGCCGCGCCGTACGGACGGCCCGCTCCTCGATCAGGTCGAGTTCCCGGCGCAGGTCGTCGCTCAGCCGGTGCCGCGCCAGTGCGCGCAGCAGGTCCAGCGGATTGGCCGCCGTGTGCAGAGGCGTCTCGCCCGACAGGAGTCGCTGTCCGCCCAGAGCCTCGTCCGGATGGCGGAGTTCGACGAAACGCGCGACGAGGTCACGGGTGACCTGCTTCGCCGTCTCCGTGGAGTAGAGCCGGACGAGGGGGCCGTCGAACCCGAGCAGCAGTGTTTCGGCGGCGTCGACGGCGGACGACGTCCCGGCGGTCGTCGGCGCCTTTGCGGCCGGCGTGGGCGTCGGCCCGGCCGGCGTGTGGGAGGAGCGCGGCCCGGACGGCGGCGCCGCCGGTTCGCCCTCGGGGGTCAGCGCGACGGACCACGTCACCGACAACCCCGGCACCGGCCATCTGCGCAGCGCACTGTGCACCGCGTGCTGTGCCGCGCCGGCCCGGCGCAGTGGGTGGCGCCGCGTGATCCGCCCGGCCTCCTTGAGGAAGTGGGCGAGCAGGCGAGCGGACACGTCGGTCGTCCTGCCGCGCACGAACGCGACCGGGTCGCCCACGTGCCAGGACAACCAGAGCGACGCGGCGAAGGCGCCGCCGCCCGAGCTGGGCAGGGACAACTCGTGGGCGGCCTGGTGCACGGCGAGATCGACCTCGTAGTACGTGACGATCGGCCACAAGGCGCGTCGGCCCGGCGGCCGGTGGAGCTGGACCGGATCCAGGAGGGCCAGTGCCCCGTCCGGCCGGCCGTTGTGCACGATGGCGGTGAGGGAGGACTCCGCGGTGACGACCTCCTCCAGATTGCGCGTGGTGAACGGGCCGCGCACCAGGTCGCGTCGCTCGGGCTCGGTCTCCGGCGCCCGCTCCGGCAGGTCCAGCGGGCAGTACCAGGCCACGGGCGGGCCCGATCCCTCCCAGCGCAGGGGGAGGAAGGAGGCGTCGGTGACGGCCGTGTCGCCGCCCATCAGCTCCTCGTGCAGCGGAGGGGACAGGACGATGACCACGTCGCGGCCGGAGCCGACCTCGGCGGTCAGGGTCGCGGCACGGTCCGCGGGCGTGAACTGCGCGGTGTGCCAGAAGGTGACCGACAGCCGCGGCGGATCCTCCATCTCCAGCAGGGCGCCCGGCAGTTCACGCATGACGGCGTGCAGCGCGGTCAGTACGGACGCCTCGGGCTCGGTGATCACGAGGTAGCCGTTGTCGCGGGCCAGCAGCTCGTAGTCGCGGGGGGCCATGTCGCTCAGCGAGAGCAGCCAGGCCAGGGTGCGGCCGACGGCGCTGTGACTCCGGGGCTGCAGGGCCTGCTCGCCGGGATCCAGGTACTCGACGACGATGGTGGGCCGGGCGCGTTCCGGGGCGCCGCGCAGCTCGCGGTACAGCTCCAGCATGGTCGCGCTCGGCTCGCCGTAGGGCTCGCTCGCCTCCTCGAACGCCTCGTACGACTCGATGGCCTCGGCGATCCGGCCCTGGCCCTTGAGCGCGAGGATGTGCAGCCGCCGGAAGTCCTCCCGCCGGGGGTGGGACCGGAGCAGTTCGGTGAGGTCGGCCGCCGCGCGTTCGAAGCGGCCGAGCTCCAGGTCGAGTTCGGCGCGGGTGGCGCACAGCGTGAGGCGCAGGGCGCGCAGCCGGCCGCGGGTCGTCTCGGCGGCGGGTCCGGGCACGCCGTCGACGGGCTGGCCCTGCCACAGGGCCAGCGCCTCCCGGACGGCGGCGCGCGCTCCCGCCGGGTTCTGCTCGTCCCGGAGGGCCTTCGCGCGGGCGATCAGCTCCTCGCAGCGGTTCAGGTCGACGCCCCCGGGGTCCGCGAGGAGGGCGTAGCCGTCCGCGGTGGTGGCCAGCACGCCGGGGCCCAGGGTCTTGCGCAGACCGGCCGCGTACGTGGACAGCAGCCGTGCCGCGCGCTGCGGGCGCCGGCGCCCCCACAGGCCCTGGATCAGTTCCTCGTGCGTCACCGTCCGCGCGCGGCGCAGGAGCAGCATGCACAGCAGCGCCTGTTCCCGGGGCGCACCGGCGGCCAGGGGGCGGCTGCCCTGGCTGACCCGCACGGCGCCCAACAGGCGGAACCGGAACCGGGAGGCCTCCCCGGCCTGGAGGACCTGGGCGAAGGAGGGGGTGAGGAAGAGGTCCCTGCCGCGTCGCTGGGCCTCCAGGTCCGAGGAGGTGAGCGGGGTGAGGGCGTCGTCGAAGAATGCCCTGAACTCGCCGGGGATCGCGCCGAGTTCGGGTGCCGAGTCGCCTCCGGCCAGCCGCCGCAGCAGATGGCCGAACCGGCGCAGGTCCTGCGACTGGTCGGGAGGCTGTTCCGCGTCCAGCGCGAAGTGGGTGATCTTCACGGTGCCGTCCGGGGCGACGAGCAGCGCGTTCGGGGTGAGCCGGCCGTGGGCGACGCCCTTCTCGTGCGCGGCCCGCAGCCCGTCCGCCACCTGCTGTGCCAGGGGCGCGAGGAGCGAGAAGGGCAGCCCGAAGCCGCCCTCCGCCGTCAGCTCGGCGACGGTGAGTCCCTCGACGAACTCCGTGACAAGACAGGGCAGTCCGTCGTCGATGCCGTAGTCGCGCACGGCGATCACATGGGCGTGCCCGACGCCGGCGAGGGCCCGTGCGCGCTCCAGGAAGAGCTGGTGCCGTGCGGGAGGCGCGGGGTACTGGTGCACCGTCACGGTCCGGTCCGCCTCGGTGTCCAGCGCCTGCCACAGCGCGTGCCCGCCGCTCGTCCCGAGCCGCCGCACCAGCCGGTACCGGCCGAGCGCCAGACCTCCGGAGCGCGCCGGCGTCGCACCGCCCAGCCTCCTGAGACTCTCCTCCCGCACCGTCGCGATCGGCTCGCCGCCGCCCCGCTCGTCCCCGCGCCCCGGGGCGAGCACGGGGAACTCCCCGGCGGCCACCCCGGCCCGGACGTCGATCAACGCGCCGACCCGGGAGAGGAGTTCGGCCGTGCGGGTGTGTGCGGTGCGCGGCAGCGTGCCCAGCAGGAGCTCACGGACGCCGGGGCGGAAGGCGTACGAACCGGGCGGACCCGGTGTGCTGCTGAGCACTCCGCTGAGGATGACCTCCGCCAGGTGCTGCGGCTGCGGGCTGGGCTCGATCGCGGCCTGCACCAGCCGCATGACGGGCAGTTCGGCCCGCCCGACGGCGAGATGCCCGGCGAGGCGGAAGGCCTCGGGCGACGCGATGGACCGGAAGCGGAGGACCAGTTCCTCCGGGGAGAGCTGCTCGACGTCGCCGCGGCCCTGCTCGTCCAGCGGGGCGGGCGGGGGAGCGGCGTCCAGCAGCGCCACCGAACCGGGGAGCTGGCCCGAACCGGCCACCAGCGCCGACCAGTTCGCCAGCCAGGGCGCCGAGGGTTCCAGGACGGGCAGCGGCAGCGGCGCGGAGCCGTGCGGGTCCGCGACGGCGTAGGAGTCCACGGAGTAGGCCGAGTTGGGGGCGGCGGGCCACGGGGCGGAGATCCGGGCGGCCGTCGCCGGGAGGGCGGTGGTGCGCCACAGGCGTTCGGGCAGCGGCTGGAGCACGGCCACCGGCATCCGGGCCGCCCAGCGGCGCAGCGTGCGGTACCAGCGGGTGCCCGGCGGCCCGCCCCGCCACTGAGGGCCCATGCAGTCGCTGACCAGCAGGGTGACCGTGCGCCCGTCGGCGTACGCCTCCTGCGAGCCCGGCCGCCGTACCGTCCCGCCGGCGGTGAGCCGGTGCAGCTCCACCGTGCGGAAGACGCCCGACTGGGCCAGTGCGGTGTGCAGTTCGCGGACGAGCGGGCGCCAGACGGGCATGGTGGGGCCGGTGTCGTGCACCAGGTGCAGGGTCAGCCAGCGTTCCGTCGCCGGGCGCAGCACGGGCATCCACCAGGGCGGTGCGGCGCCGAGCCGGGCGATGCGGTGCGCGGTCTCCTCCTCGTCGAGTTCCTGGCCGACGGGCGCGGGCACCCGGCGCTTGAGGGGCCGCAGGGTGCGCTGGAGCGCGAGCGGGTGGGCCAGCATCGGGGGCGCGGGGGCGAGGAGCGTGGTGTGCGGGCCGTCGTCGTCGCCGGGTCCGCCGCTGCCGGCCGCGTCGCCGCTGCCGGGCAGCAGGAGGGGGACACGGCCCTCGGAGTGCCCCGGCCCCGCGGGCGGTTCGGCCCCCGGGCCCGCCGGAGGCGCGGGCGGCGGCGGGCCGGCCGGCGGGGGTGCCCCCGGCGTGGCCGGGGTGCCGGAGGGCTCGCGTCCGGCGGACTGCGGCCGGGGCGCGCGCACGGGCGCCGAGTCCCCTTCGGCATGCCCCGCGAGCCACAGCAGTTCGGCCAGTTCCACGGAGCCCGGCGGCTCCCCGCCGGTGACCTCCCCGAGCAGCCGGGCGAGCGCGGCGGGTCCCGCCGCGGGCCCCTCGCCGGCGGCCGTGCCGTCCGGGGCGCCCGGCGTGCCGGTCGCGTCGGCGGGGTCAGAACTCATCGTCGTCCTGGGTGCGGCTCAGGTACGGCATCAGCTGCTCCGCCAGGTCGTCCCGTGACGCGGCGTCGATGCCCGCGGCCCCCGTCAGGTAGATGGCGTTCAGGAGCTGGTCCGTGGCGAGTTCACCGCCGGTGCCGCGGGAGAGGAAGCGGGTGATCAGCTCCCGGGCGTAGGCGTCGGGCTCGCCGAGGTGGGCACGGACGATGGCTTCCAGGTGGGCGTCGCGCGGCTGGTGGAGTTCGAGGCGGACGCAGCGGCGCAGGAAGGCGGGCGGGAACTCGCGCTCGCCGTTGCTGGTCAGCACCACGAAGGGGAAGGCCCGGCAGCGGACCCGGCCCCGCAGGACCGGGACACGGTCGTCCGTACCGGCGATCATCACCTCGGCGGCGGGTGTGTGCCGGGCCGCGCGGACCAGCTCGGGGATCTCGTACTCGCCCTCCTCCAGGATGTTCAGCAGGTCGTTCGGGAGGTCGAGGTCGCTCTTGTCGATCTCGTCGATGAGCAGCGCCCGGGGGCGGCGGTAGGGCAGGAGGGCGGTGCCGAGGGGGCCGAGGCGCAGATGGTCCTGGAGTCCCTCGTCCGCGGACGGTTCGTGCGCGGCGGCGCGGCCCGCGGCGTACAGGCGGGACAGCGGATCGTACTGGTAGAGCCCGTCGCGCAGGGTGGTGCGGCTGGTGATGTTCCAGCGCAGCACGGGCCCGAGCCGCAGCTCGCGCGCCACCGCGTACGCGAGGCTCGACTTCCCGCTGCCCGGCGGGCCGGTCACCAGCAGCGGCCGGCGCAGGTACAGGGCCGCGTTGACGAGCTGGACGGCGCGGTCCGTGGCGCGGTACGTGCGGGCGCGGTGCCTGCGGTCCGGGGAGGCCGCCGAGGTGTCGTCGTCCACGGCGGGCGTGTCCAGCTCGGGGCCACCGTCGAAGTCGCGCCACGGCGGCGGCGCCGGCAGCTTCGCGATGCCGTCGTGGGGCTCGCTCCCACCCGTGTAGACGGGCCACAGGGACATGGTCTCTCCTCGTTAGCGGGCCGGCCGGACGGCGGGCGGGTGCTCAGCCGACGGGCGAGTGCAGATAGCCGACGGGGTCGGGCAGGCATCTGGGGTCCTCCCACAGCAGCGCCAGGTCGTACGCCCAGTGCGGTTCGGGCGCGTCGGAGGCGTACGCGGCCTCGCGCAACTCATGGATGTGCGACGGCAGTTCGGACGGCGGAAGGTCCGCGAGGTGTTCCGCGAGCCGGTCCAGGAACGCGGCGCCCGTGCAGTCCTCGTGCGCCGCCCCGCGATGGTCCCCGCGGCACCCGGTGCGGGGCCAGAACATCACCGGCACCGCCGCGTTCAGGCTCGCCTGGAACAGCCGCCGGGTGCCGCCCGCGCGCGGCGGGGCCGCGAACCCCACCATGTCCGCGCCGCGCCGCAGCCCGATCGTCAGCCGTACCGGGTCCTGGCCGAGGGCCCCGCAGCCGATGCGGTGCAGGCGTGCCGCGGGCTGCGCGTCGAGGCGCTGCCACTTCTGCAGCAGCTTGTGCTGGAGTCCGCCGCTGCGCCGCCGCTCCAGGTCCATCACGACGAGCGGGGCGAAGGAGCCGAGCGGACTGTCGTCGTCGGCGCTGCGCTGCCAGTGCGCCACGTCCGTGTTGAGCCAGCGGCGGGGCAGGACGAACGCGATCAGCTCCCGGGCCTCCGGCTCCAGTTCGTGGTAGGCCTCGTCGATGCGCTGGAGGGCGTAGCCGCGGACCCGGTCGGCGGGCAGCGCGCGCGAGCCGACGACCCGGCGGTGCCGGCCGGTGTACGCGGACACCTCGACCAGGAAGTGGTGGTCGCCCGAGCCGCTCGGCGCGATCTCGACGAGGATCGGCGACCAGGGCTGCCGGTCCGCCGCCGGGCGGTGCGCCGCCCGGGGACCGGGCAGCGGGGGCCGGGGGTGACGGTCGTGCGGCCGGGACGGCCAGGCCCGCAGCGCGCCGCGGGCCGGCGCGTCCTCCACGAAGTCGGCGAGCCGCGCGGCGAACCGGGCGACGGCGCCGGTGTCGGGGACCTCGGAGAGCAGGTACCAGGCCGCGTCCCACAGCGAGCCGAACCGCCGGGCCGGCAGCGGCGGCCCGAACGGCCCCACCGCGTCGCTGTAGAGCCGCTCGGGGCTGCACTCGGGGCGGCCCTCGAACTCCGGGCCGCGCCCCTGCACCAGTTCCCGCAGGCGTTCCTTGTCCGCCCGCCCGTACTCCGGCGTCGGGATCAGCTCGCCGAGCCGCGGCCAGTAGCGGGCCATGACGTGCGCGGGCAGCATCCGCCCGTTGCGGACCTGGGGATCCCGCGCGGCGGCGGAGACCATGCCCACCACCCGGCCGGTGTCCGCGAGGGTGACCGCGGCGCCGCTGAACCCCGGTACCAGGGGCTGGCCGTGGGCCGCCCACGCCTCCAGCTGGACCCACTCGCCCGCGATCAGCTGGTCGGCCGTGGCCCGGTACTCGGCGAGCGTCCCCTCCTCGTACCGCTTGGGGAAGCCGTACGCCAGGAGCCTGCGCGGCGGGTCGCCGTACGCGTCGGCGGGGGGTGCGAACCGCGCGGGCTCGACGGTCATGGCGCGGTCGAGTTCGAGGACGGCGACGTCGCCGGGGTCCGTGTCGCGGCCGTCCCAGCCGCCGTGCGCGACGACCTTCGCGGGCAGCCCGTCGCCGTCGTGCCCGTCCGGCACGCCCGGTCCGAAGCGGACGCGCACCTCCTCGGTGCCGCTCCGCGCGACCACGTGCGCGCAGGTCAGCACGTGCCGCTCGGTGACGAGGAAACCGGCACCCGTCTCCCGCCCGCAGCTGATCCTGACGTGCCACGCGGCGCTGCTCATGACTGTGCGGCGGTCTCCGCGGAGCCGGAGCCCCCGGACTGTCCCGGCGACCAGGAGAGCTTGACGACGAGATGGCCCTCGACGGCGCTCTTGGCGATCAACGCGCCCGCTTCCGCGGTGAGTTTGACGCCGAACTCGATCTCCACGGCATCGGGGTTCAGGCCGTCGCGGAACACCCGCAGCGCGGAGCGGGCGGCGGCCCGTACGCCCTCCAGAGAACCCTCGAAGGTGCGGGCCGCCTGCACGGTCCCGTCGTCCCGCGCGACCAGCCGCGATCCGGTCTCGTCGTCGACGCCCTCGACGACGACCAGCGCGCCCTCTTCCGTCTTGAACTCCACCAGTCCGTCCATGGCGTCGGCTCCCCCGTCCGTCGTGACCCCCGGCCGTCCCCATTGTTACGGACGGTGCTCGGGGCTGTCCCGGTTTCTGCGGCTCGTACCCGCCTGTCCTGGCGGGAAGCCGCCAGGGCGCCTTCCCGCCAGGTCGCGTCAACTCCCCCGCAACACAAGCCCCCTGACACTCTTCGCAACGCCCGCCCCGCACGGGGAGGCAGAGCGGGGGCGGCGCCGGGCACAGCGGAAGCGGAGTACGGACCCAGCCGGAGCAGAGCCGAGGAGAGGGCAGAGATGACGACCAGAGGACCAGCGAGACGCGGGGCGGCGCTGTTGTCGGCCGGGCTCGTGCTCGCCCTGCTGCCCGCGGGGCGGGCGGGCGCGCTCGGCACCGGGAGCGCCACCCCCGAGCCGGCGAAGGCGGCGTCCGCCGCCCGCACCGTCACCCTCGTCACCGGCGACAAGGTGACCGTCACCGACCTGGGCGGCGGGAAGAAGACCGTGTCCGTCGAGCGCCCGCGGGGCGCGACCGGCGCGGTGCGTACCCAGGTGGCGAACGGCGGCGTCACGGTCGTACCGGACGAGGCGCTGCCCTACCTGCGGGCGGGCACCCTGGACCGGCGCCTGTTCGACGTGAGCGAGCTGATACGTCAGGGGCTGACCGACCGGCAGACGCACGAACTGCCGCTCATCGTGACCTACGACCGCAAGGCCCGCGCGGCCACCCCGTCCGGCGCGGAGCGGACCCGGGAGCTGCCCAGCATCCGCGGCGCGGCCGTCGACGCGGACAAGGGCCGCACCTTCTGGCGGTCCGTGACCCGGCAGGCGGGCATCGGCAAGGTCTGGCTCGACGGGCGCGTGAAGGCCGACATGGCCGAGAGCAACGCCCAGATCGGCACCCCGAAGGCCTGGGAGGCGGGGCTCACCGGCAAGGGGGTCACCGTCGCCGTCCTCGACACCGGTGTCGACGCCGACCATCCCGATCTGGCCGGGCGCGTCTCCCGGAGCAAGAGCTTCATCGAAGGGCAGGAGGTCGCCGACCGCAACGGGCACGGCACCCATGTCACCTCGACCGTCGGTGGCAGCGGAGCCGCCTCCGACGGCAAGGAGCAGGGGGTCGCACCCGGCGCCACGCTCGCCGTCGGCAAGGTCCTCAGCGACCAGGGCTCAGGCAGCGAGTCGCAGATCATCGCGGGCATGGAGTGGGCCGCGCGTGACGTGCACGCGAAGGTGATCTCCATGAGCCTCGGCTCGACCGAGGCCAGCGACGGCACCGACCCCATGGCCGAGGCCGTCGACACCCTCTCCGCGGAGACCGGCGCGCTGTTCGTGATCGCCGCGGGGAACACCGGCGCGCCCTCCTCCATCGGGTCGCCCGGCGCCGCCGACTCCGCGCTCACCATCGGCGCGGTGGACTCCGCGGACGAGGCCGCCTACTTCACCAGCGCGGGACCGCGCTACCGCGACAACGCGCTCAAGCCCGACCTCTCCGCCCCCGGCGTCGACATCCTCGCGGCCCGCTCCGGGCTGGTCGAAGGCAGCGGCCCCTACACCTCGATGAGCGGTACGTCGATGGCGACACCGCACGTCGCGGGCGTGGCCGCACTGCTCGCCGAGAAGCACCCGGACTGGTCCGGCGCCCGGCTCAAGGACGCGCTGATGTCGACGTCGGAGCAACTGGACGCGTCCGCCTACGTGCTGGGCGCGGGCCGGGTCAGCGTGCCGGACGCCGTCGACGCGGAGGTCACCGCCACCGGCAGCGCCGACCTCGGCTTCCACGGCTGGCCCTACGAGGACGACAAGCCCGTCACGAAGACCCTGACCTACGCCAACTCCTCGGACCAGCCTGTCGAGTTGACACTCGCCGTGCAGGGCGGCCCCGACGGCGTGGCCTCCCTCGCCGACCGGGCGCTCACCGTGCCCGCGCACGGCACCGCCTCCACGACGGTGACCGGCGACGCAGGCAAGGCGCCCGTGGGCAACACCTCCGGGCAGATCGTCGCCTCGGCCGCCGGAACCCCCGTCGCCCACACCGTGTTCGGGCTGGTCAAGGAGGAGGAGCGGTACACGCTCACCGTCCACGTCAAGGACCGCGACGGGGCGCCCACGGCGGCCGACCTCGCGGTGCAGCAGCTGGCGCAGGGCGTCGACCCCTATCCCGTGACGGTCGGCGACTCCGGCACCCTGGAACTCCGCCTGAAGCCCGGCACGTACAGCCTGACGTCCTTCCTCGACGTGCGCGGCAGCCGCGGCGCCGACTCCCTCGGCCTCGGCTTCCTCGCCGCCCCCCAGATCCAGCTCGACCGGAACCGCGAAGTCACCCTGGACGGACGGCAGCTGAAGGAGATCAGGGCGAAGGTCGACCGGCGCACCGAGACCCGGCAGCTGCTGATGGAGTACGACCGCAGCGGCGGCGGCTCCGACCTGTTCGGCGCGGTCCAGGTGCCCGTCAAGTACGACAGCGTGTTCGCCGCGCCGACCGGGAAGGTCACCGAAGGCGGCTTCGAGTACCGCACGGTGTGGCGGCTGGGCAAGCCGCTGCTGGAGGTCGACGGCGTCCGCGAGGCGGTCGTCCAGCCGGGCGGCACGCTGATCGAGGGACGCAGCAGGCTGCCGCTGACCGACGTGGGGACCGGGCCGTTCACCGGTGTGCGCGGCAAGGCCGTGCTCGCCCGCCTCGCCGACGGGGTCGAACCCGCCGCCCTCGCCCAGGCCGCCCAGGACGCGGGAGCCGCGGCCCTGTTCGTCACCGACGACACCGCCGGACGCCTCAACGCCTGGTTCGGCACGGACGACAACACGGACCGGCCGCTGCAGATCGCCACGGTCGACGCCGCGGACGCGGCACGGCTGCGCGCGGCCGGCCGGGTCGACATGACCGGGACGCGCAACACGCCGTACGTGTACGACCTCGCGCAGGGCCACCCGGGCGGCGTCCCGCGCGGAGACCTCACCTACGAGCCCGGCGCCGGTGAACTCGCCACGCTGAACACCCGGTTCCACGCCGCGAAGCCCGTGTCGGGCAGCGAGTACCGCTACTCGATCACCGGCACCTTCCCCATCGGCATCGGCTTCCAGGAGCGCATCGACTACCCGGCCGAACGGACCGACTACGTCTCCACCGGGACCGGGCAGCTCTGGCACGAGTCGGTGAACGCCGGCGCGGGCGCGCTGGAGGAGCGCAGCGGAGTCATCGCCTACCGGGGCGGCACCCGGACCCCGCTCGACTGGTTCAAGCCGGTCTGGCACCCGTACCTGGGCACCGGGCTCGGCTGGGGGCAGCAGCGCTCGGGCAACGTGATCCAGTTCAACACGCCCGGCTGGGGCGACTCCGGCCCCGACCACACCGGCTTCGGCGACGTGTGGAGCGACGACAGCGGGATGACCCAGTTCACCGAGGTGTACCAGGACGGCACGCTGGTCGACCGCAGGACGAGTTCCGGCGCCTACGTCTGGGACGCGCCCGCCGACGAGCACACCTACAAGGTCGTCACGGACACCACCCTCGACCCCGACCGCTGGAAACTGTCCACCAAGGGCCACTCCGAGTGGACCGTACGGTCGGCGGCCACCCCCGACGACCGCTGGACCTTCCTGCCGCTCCTCAACCTCGGCTACGACATCGACACCGACCTCGCGGGAGACGTGCGCGACGGCCGGGTGCCGGTCGGCCTGCACGCGGAGTACGTGAAGGGCGCGCCGGACACCGGGACCATCGGCGGCGCGAAGCTGGAGGTGTCGTACGACGACGGCCGGACCTGGAGGACGGTCCCGCTGTCGGGCGGCACGGCGTCGTGGAAGGGGACGTTGAACGTGCCGCGCGGCACCGCGTACGTCTCGCTGCGGGCCTCCGCCGCCGACGACCGGGGCGGTTCCGTGAGCCAGGAGATCATCCGCGCGACCGGGGTGCGCTAGGGGGTTTCGCCACGACCGGGTTGCGCCGGCCGCCACCACCCATGCACGGGCGGCGCCGGCTCCCCTCGGAGGGGAGCCGGCGCCGCCGTGTCCGCTCAGACCGCCGCGCTCTCCACGATGCCGCGGACCACACCGAGCTCCAGCAGATCCTGCGGACGCACGCGGAGCTGGTCCGCGGTGCCGCGCACCTCGTCCGGGGACCGCTTCAGGATGGCGGCCGCGAGCTCCGGGGCGATGACGGAGAAGTAACTGTCCGGCGTGGCCCAGGTGTTGCCGGGCGCCGCCAGCGCGAGCGCACCGCCGGATCCGCCCTCGCCGATCACCAGCGTGGTCACCGGCGTCCGTGCCGTCGCCACCGCGGCGAACAGATCCGCGATGGCGGCACCCGCGCCCTGCCGTTCCGCGTCCGCGTCGTTCGCCGCACCCGGCGTGTCCACCAGCGTCAGCACGGGGATGCCGAGCCGGCCCGCGAGACGGACCAGCCGGGCGGCGGTGCGGTACCCGGCCGGCCGGGTCGCGGTCCCGCACTGGGCCGCGAAGGCGACGGACCGTCCGTCGTGCGTCAGACCGACACCGCACAGCATGCCCTCGTCGGTGCCTCCGCAGCGGTCCCCGCGGAGCGCGACCCGGTGCGTGAAGTACGCGTCCAGATAGGCGTGGGCGCGCGGCCGCCGCGGGGAACGGGCCCGGACCACCGCGTCCCATCCCGTGGCCGGCAGCCCGGCCGCGCCCAGCGCCCGGGGCGGCGGCGCCGCCCCGGCGGAGGGCCGGGTGAGCAGGTCGAGCCAGAGCGCGAGCGTGCCGCGCAGCTCCGACGCGGGCACGACGTCGTCCACCGCGCCCGCCGCCAGTTGGGCCTCCGCCCGGTACGCCGCCGGGTCCGCGTCGGACGGCCGGACCCGGGAGCCCGCGAACCCCACCTGGGCGCCCGGCAGCGCCAGCGTCACATCGGCGCCCGCGCCCAGCGTGGCCCAGCCGCCGCCCGTCGTCGGGTCCCGCAGGACGGCGATCTGCGCGAGCCCCGCCTCCCGGGTGAGCGCCGACTGCCGTGCCACCCGCTGGAGTTGGGTGAGCGCGAGCATGCCCTCCTGCATCCGGCTGCCGCCCGTCGCGACCAGCGTGACGACGGGCAGCCGCTGCGCGCGGGCGTGCGTGTACGCCGCCTCCAGCCGGTCACCGGTGCGCACCCCCAGCGAGCCGCCGAGGAAGCCGAACTCGAAGGCGACCAGCACGGCCCGCGTGGCACCGACGAGCGCGGTGCCGCAGACGACGGACTCCTCCTCGCCGGTGCGCTCCCGGGCGCGGGCGCGCGCGTCGTCGTATCCCCGCCAGGACAGCGGACCGTCAGGCGGGTGCGCCCCCTTGGGAGCGGGGAAGGGCACGAAGTCGTCGGTGAGCAGGGCGACGGCCGCGCGGGCCGGGATCCGCTCAGCCACGCTTCAGCTCCCGCTTCAGGATCTTGCCCATGTCGTTGCGGGGCAGCGACTCCAGGACGTGCACGACGCGCGGCCGCTTGTGGGGAGCCAGCCGGTGGGCCACCTGGTCGGCCAACTCGGCCGCGGACGGCGGGGACTGCGGGTCCGTGGGCACGATCCAGGCCACCACGCGCTCGCCCAGGTCCTCGTCCGGCTCCCCGGTGACGGCTGCCTCACGCACCCCCGGGTGTTCGAGCAGCGCGTTCTCGATCTCCCCGGCGCCGATCTTGTATCCGCCGCTCTTGATCAGGTCGGTGGCCTTGCGGCCGACGATGCGCACGGAGCCGTCGGTGTCGAGGACCGCCATGTCGCCGGTGCGGAACCAGCCGTCCTCGGTGTACGCGGCGGCGGTCGCGTCGGGCCGGTTGAGGTACTCGGTGAACAGGTTCGGCCCGCGCACCTGGATCTCGCCGACGCTCTCGCCGTCGAGCGCGCCGGTGGGGGTGCCGTCGGCGTCGTACCCCGCGATCACGGAACCGTCCTCCTCGACGAGCCGCAGGCCGACCCCCGGCAGCGGCACCCCGACGGTCCCCGGCCGAGGCTTTCCGTCCGCCCGGACACTCGTGTTCATCAGGGTCTCCGTCATGCCGTACCGCTCGACGACCCGGCGCCCGGTGGCCGCCGTGATCCGCTCGTGGTCGTGCACCGGGAGCGCGGCCGACCCCGACACGAGCAGCCTCGCCCGGCCGAGGGCCTCGGCGGCCTCCGGGTCCGCGTCGAGCGTCTCGGCCAGCCGGTGGTACATCGTCGGCACCCCGAACAGCATGGTCGCCCCGCCGTTCAGCTCCCGGACCACGCCCTCCGCGCTGAACCGCCCCAGATGCCGCACCGAACCGCCGCGCCGCAGCGGCCCCAGAACGCCGAGGACCAGCCCGTGCACATGGAACAGCGGCAGCCCGTGCACGAGCACGTCGTCGCCCGTCCACTGCCAGGCGTCGGCCAGCGCGTCCAGCGTCGAGGCGATCGCCCGGCGGGGGATGACGGCGCCCTTCGGCGGGCCGGTGGTGCCCGAGGTGTACACGACGAGCGCGGGGTCCGCGGGTCCCGCCGGCTCCGGCGGCAGCGCCGGCACCGCCCCGCCGCCGGCCGGCTCGGCGACGACGTCGATCCGCCGCAACGCCCGTACGGGACCCGGCAGTTCGTCCCCCGGGGCGGCGAGCACCGCGGACGGCGCGCTGTCGGTCAGGATGTGCTCCAGTTCACCTTCCCCGGACTTCGCGTTGAGGGGCACCGCGGGCACTCCGGCGAGCAGCGCGGCCACCACGCCGACGGCCGTCTCCAGGGTCGGCGTCGCCCACACGGCGACCCTCCCGGCACCGTCCAGCCGCGCGGCCAGGGCACCGGCCGAGGCGGCGAGCTGCGCGTACGTCAGGGACCGCTCACCGAAGCGCAGCGCGGACCGCTCCGCGACCGAGCCGCCCACCAGGGCCGGGAAGAGGGAGGACACGTGTGCTCCTTTGCCAGTAGGGACGTTCCGCCTGAGACCGTCACCACCGTTCCTACACGATGACGCCGTGCCCACGGGTGGCCGTCCGGCCGCAGCGGGGACGTGGGGCGCCTGTCGAGGCCCGTGCCGGTACGCCGTCCGGCCGGGCGGGCCCGGCGGCCCTCAGCCGAGGCGCGCGGGTGCCGCCGCGGCCACGCGTGCGCGGACCGCCCTGATGTCGTCGGTGCGGCGCAGCGCCCGGGACACGGCCTCGATCTCCTCCAGCAGCTCCTCGATGTCCGGGCTGTCCAGCGGCGCGGGGGCCTCCGTGCGGGAGCGGCGTCTGGCGTCGACGGCGGCCTGGATGGTGACGGCGTGGGCGAGCGGGCGGGCGCGGCGGGCGTCCCGGCCCAGGTCCACGGCCGCGCCGTAGGCACGTCGGTCCAGGTCCTGGTCGATGTACCGGGCGAGGTGGAGCAGCGCGTCCCGGATGAACGTCTCGCGGCGGGTGAGGCGCAGCTCGGGGGTGGCCCGCAGCGTGAAGGGGACACGGCTTCCGGTGGCGTTCCGGGTGAGCCGGTACAGCGGTCGCAGACGCCAGTGGCTGAGCCGGGTGCGGCCACGGCGGTGCAGGTACTGGCCAGTGTGCGGGAGGATGAAGCCCGCCGCGATGAGGATGGCGGAGACGCAGGCGACCGGCGGTGCCAGCGAGGTGCTCAGCCAGTCCAGGTCGTGGCCGGTCCACCGGGCGCCGACCGCCGCGGCCTTGGCGGCGTCGTAGACCAGGTTCGTCGCGTAGCCGACGCCGAGGAGCTTCAGGCCGCCGCGCAGCCAGGCGTCGAGCCCGTCGGCGCGGATCCAGTTCCGGATGAGCCGGCAGCTGATCAGACAGGCCACGGTGTGCGCGAGCAGATAGAGCACGATCAGTTCGCGCATGAACGCGGTGGTGGCGTAGTAGGTGTCGAGGTCGCGCACCCGCTCGACGGGCGCGTCGGCGAACGCGAACAGCACCCACAGCGCGACGACCACGCAGGAGTAGACGCTCACCACCCACCGGGTGGCGCGGCGGGTCGTCGCGGAACGGTCCGAGATGCCGTCGCGCCAGGCGGTGATGAGCAGCAGACAGCACCCGCAGAAGGCGGTGATGAGGCTGTAGACCAGGGGCGCCGAGAAGTTCGGCACGCCGGTGGCGCGGTTGACCCGGGCGATGGTCGGCGGCGCCGCGAAGACGAAGACGGCGCAGGCGAGGACGAGGAGACCGCCGACGGCCCGCAGCAGCGGGTCCTTCCACAGCTTGATGATGCTGGGCAGTTTGATCGCGAGCGCGGCGGTGAGCACCGCCGCCGGTATCCAGAAGGAGATGTACAGGCCGTCGGCGAGGCGGGCGGGGCTCATCGCGGGTCAGCCCCGGGGGCCGCGGTAGCCCAGGGAGGCCTGGATGGCGCGGCCCACCGGGTCCACGGGCCCGCCGGCGCCCTTGCTCCGGGGGCCTGTCAGCCAGGAGCGGAAGACGCTCGCGAGATGCAGGCCGAAGTCCTCCGCCTGCGCCTCGTCCGCCGCGTGGGAGCCGTTGCGGGCGGCCACGGTGAGCGCGGCCGCCTGCCAGTCGGGCCGCTCCGACAGGGCGTGCGCGGCGGCCGCGGCACCGGCGACGTGGTGGTCGCGGTGGCCCTCCTTCATGTGCCACAGCTCGTGGCCGAGGATGACGAGCTGCTGCACGGCCTCGGCGCGCTCCTCGACGATGACGAGGTCGAAGTCGTGGAACTCCATCCACAGACCGGTGACCTCGATCTCGTCGGGGAAGCGCTCGAAGCGGAGCTGGACGGGGCGGCCGTCGCGGCGTTCGCTCATCTCCGCGCACAGGGCGTCCGCCAACTCCCGTACGTCGACGGGGGCGTCGATCCGCCCGCGCAGGACGCGGCTGAGCTCCACGGCGAGGGCGTGCATCTCGGAGCCGGCCACCGGCGAGCGCAGGGCCGCCGCGAGCCTCCGGATGCCCCCGGCCAGTCTCATCGTCCCGGCTCCGCACGGCTCACGCGTGGACGTGCGAGCGTCTCGCGCAGGGTCGGCGGGGACTGGCTCACCAAGGGGCTCCCGGCTGTTGACGCGTCAAGTTCTCACACGTCACCGAGAGTACGGGCCCCCTCCGGCCCGTGCCAGGGTTTTCCGGACGATCTTCCCCGACCGCGCGACGGCCCGCCCCGGCACCGGCCCGCGGGTGCCGTGGCGGCCCCGCCGAAGGGGGAGGTCACAAGGCCTGGGGCGGCAGCCCGGGTGGTTGTTAGCCTCCCCGAGGACCAGTCGTACGAAGAGGGAGTCCGCCGTGGCCCGCACAGCCGACCGCGCCCGTATCGCGCTCGCCACCTACCGGCCGGAGGAGGGGGAGACCAGCACGGACCGGGACCTGCCCGTGCTCAGGGCCGCCCTGGAGGAGGCCGGTGCCGAGGCCGCCGTCGTCCACTGGGACGACTCCGCGGTCGACTGGGCGGCCTTCGACCTCGTCGTGATCCGGTCCACCTGGGACTACAGCCGGCGCCTGGCGGAGTTCGTGGCGTGGGTCGAGCGCTGCGCGAAGGTCACCCGGCTGGCCAATCCGGCGGACGTCGTGCGCTGGAACTCGGACAAGCGGTACGTCGGCGACCTCGCGGCGGCGGGGGTGCCCGTCGTGCCCACCCGGTATCTCGCGCCGGGCGACCCCGTCGAGCTGCCCGGCGACACGGAGTTCGTCGTGAAGCCGACCGCCGGGGCCGGCGCACGGTATGCCGCCCGGTACCTGCCCGAGGAGCGGGAGACGGCCGTGCGACAGCTCGCGCGGATGCACGCGGAAGGCCTGACCGCGATGGTGCAGCCGTATCTGAAGGGCGTCGACGTCCGCGGCGAGCGGGCCCTGCAGTTCTACGGCGGACGGCTGCTGCACGCCAGCCGGAAGGGCGCCGTGCTGGAGCCGGGGACGCCCTTCGACGGCGACAAGGTCCCGCATCCCCGGCTGGAGGTCTGGGAGCCGTCCGCCGCGGAACTGGCCGTGGCCGGACGGGCGCTGGACGCCGTGCCGGGCGGGCCCGGCGCGCTGCTGTACGCCCGGGTCGACCTCGTCGACGGCGACGACGGCGAGCCCCGGGTGATGGAGCTGGAACTGATCGAGCCGAACCTCTTCCTCTGGCTGCACCCCGGGTCGGTGCCGGCCGTCGTGGCGGCGGTCCTCAGCGCCGCTCTCTGACGGCGACGCGCTGCAGCAGCCCCCAGGTGAACTCCGCCGCGCACTCCCGCGCGGCCCCCGACGCGTCCGGTGCCGTGAACGCCAGGCCCCAGCGCGTCGGCGCGGTGCCCTCCAGGGGCCGCGCGGGGGCGAACGCGCGGGCCGCCTCGTCGACCGTGCAGGACCAGGGGAGAAGGTCGTCCACGGTGCGGAGTTCGGGGCCCGGCGCACCGGGCGCACGCACCAGCCACTCGTTCCAGGCCACGCCGTTCGCGGCGACGAGGACCTCGAAGCGCAGCTCGGGCCAGAGGGGGACGGGCCACAGCAGGGCCTCGCAGTCCAGATCGCCGATCCGGCGCGGGGTGACGGACTCCGGCTCGCCGAGCACCGAGCGGTAGCGGGCGACCGCCGAGCGGGAGCGCGGGGCGTGCAGCATCGCCTGCCAGCGGCGGTTGGCCTCGCGCATGTCGGCGACACCGGCGCCGAGCCGGTGGCGGGCGTCCTCGACGAGTCCGGGGTTGTGGTCGGCCATACGGCGCAGCAGGACCAGCTGGAAGTCGAGCGGGGTGAAGGGGGCGGTGGGACGTTTGGCCGGCATGGGTCCATCGTCGCCCACCCGGACCGCTCCGCGGCCGGTTCAGGGGGCCATGCGCTTCAGCAGCTCCTCGTGCTCGTCCTCGGTGACCTGCACCCCGGAGGACGGCAGCAGCTGCGGGATGCCGTCGACGACCGGATAGCGGCGGCGCAGTCTCGGGTTGTACAGCGCTTCCTCCGCCGCCACCGACTCGTCCGGTACGAGCAGGTGGAGCGGCCCCTTGTCCAGTGGGCAGGCCAGGATCCTCAGCAGCGGGTCGTCCGGGTTCATGGGGGTGTCAACTCCTCGGCACCGATGGGGGGTCGGGGTGCTTCGTCGTGCTTGGGCATGGCGAGCAGGACGGTCACCGCGAGAGCGGTGCCCGCCAGGCGCAGGGCGAGCCGGACCGGGTCGTGCGGCAGCGCCTCGCCGAACGCGAGCGTGCCGAGCACCGCGGTGAACAGCGAGGTCACCGTCGTGCAGACCGGCACGATCAGCGAGGCCCGGCAGCGCTGCAGCGCCGCCTGCGACATGACCAGGCCGAACGCGCCGGTGAACACGAGCAGGTACGGGTAAGGAGAACGGAGCAGGGCGAGGACGGCTCCTCCCGGGTCGTGGGCGGTCAGGCGGCTCGACACGCCCTTGATGGCCAGCGAACTCACCCCGTACAGCAGCCCCACCGCCACGCCGTACTCGACGCCGGTGGTCGGCATGCGGTGCCGGCTCCGTGACCGGCGCTCGGCCGCTCCGTACAGCCAGACGCCCAGCGACAGCGTCGGCAGGCAGACCGTGAGGATCAGCGGGGCGGGCGCGCCGCGGCCGACCGTGTCGGAGTCCTCGTTCAGGGACAGCACGACCATCAGCAGGGCGGCGAGGATCGCGCCGAGCGCGTACCGCTCGCGGCCCGTGGTCTCCTCACCGAGCAGCCGGGAGGAGAGCAGCACCAGCAGGACGAGCCCGGAGACGAAGATGCCCTGCGCCGCGGCGATCGGCAGCGTGCGGTAGACGGCGAGCTGGGCGGCGAACCCGGCGGCCAGGGCCAGTGAGCCGCCGATCCACAGCGGGCTGCCCAGCACCAGCCGCAGCAGCCGGGCGGGGCGGCGGATGTCCACGTCGGGCAGGGCCGCCAGCGCGCGTTTCTCCAGGACGAATCCGGTGCTGTACAGGACGTTCGCCAGCAGTGCCGCGGCCACTCCCCACCACATGGGCTACGTCCTTCGTGCGTGCAGGAGCAGGATGGACGACAGGGACGGCGCGGCGCAGGCCAGCCGGTCCAGGGGGCGCAGCGGACGCGGTACGCCGTGGAAGGGGGCGCCCGCCAGCCGCACGACCTCGAATCCCGAGGCGGTCACGAACTCCCGCAGCGCGCGCGCCGTGTACAGCCGCAGGTGGCCCACGACCTCCTTGCCCGGGCGGCCGTGGATCGCGCGCAGGCTCACTTCGGAGAAGACGGGCTGGACCCCGGCGAGGAGCAGGGCCCGGTTGTACCAGGCGGCGAGGTTCGGGGTGGAGAGCATCAGGTGGCCGCCGGGGCGCAGCACGCGGCGGATCTCGTCCAGGGCGGAGTCCGGGTCGGCCAGGTGCTCGACGACCTCGCTGAAGAGCACCGCGTCGGCCGAGGCGGTCGCGAACGGCAGCCCGCCGTCGCCGAGTTCACCGCGGACCGCGTACGGCAGCCGCGCGTGGGCGCGTCTGAGCGCGTCCTGCGACCAGTCGACGCCGACCAGGCGGTGCCCGGCGAGCAGCGGGGCCGCGGTCGCGGCGGCGGTGCCGTCCCCGCAGCCGATGTCCAGGACGGTCCGCGGGCCCGCCGTGGCCGGGCCGAGCGCGGCGGCCAGCATGCGGGCCTGCCGCAGGCTGCGCGGCGTCCCGGAGGCGACGGGGACGGAGGGGTCCTCGTAGAAGTCGCGCAGTCCGCCGGGGGCCGGTGCTGTCGTCGTCATGCGCCGTTCGCCTCTCTCAGCTCCGTGGCGTGCAGATAGTGCTCGAAGAGGTCGCGCAGATGGGCGCCGTCGCCGTGGCTGAGCAGCGTCCGCGACCAGCGCAGCGCGAGGTGCAGACGGCCCGCCGTGGACGCCGTCGTGACGGTCAGGCCGCGCGGCATGCGGGCGGGCGCCGAGAACCAGACCGCGTGGGCGCGGCCGGCCGCCGCACCGAAGTCCAGGGCGTACGGGATGCGGCCGATGTTGCTCAGCAGGACGGTCGACGTCCAGGGCCCGGCGGCCCGGCGCAGCCCCCGGGTGACCGCGGCGCGCCAGGCGACGGGGACCACGGGAGCGGTCAGCAGGGCCGCTCCGTGGCCGAGTTGGGGGCGGTCCAGGGACTTCAGCGCACGGGTGCGGTTCGCCGTGCGGCGCAGCAGCTCGGCCATCCGGTCCGCGTTCACCTCGTCCGGCGAGAAGGTGACTTCGACCAGCCGTGTGCCGTTGCCGATCGGCATGTCCGCGTCCCTCGTGCGGTCGTCGACCGGCATGGTGACGCGCAGCGGGCGGGGCCGTGCGCCGTGCTCCCGGTTCCAGTGGGCGACCATCAGCACCGTCGCGGCCATGAGCTGGTCGTTGACCGTGTACGGGGAGCCCTTGGGGCGGCGCGGCACGCTCAGTTCGGTGACGAGCAGGCCGTTGCCCGCGGACGGCTCGGGGGTGCCGTGGGCGACCCGGGCGGGCGGGGTCCAGGTGGAGGGGCCCACCGCCTCCTCCGCCCCCGGCGCCTCCGGCGTCCGCACCGGGGGTGCCGTGGGGGTGTTGTCCCGGCCGCCGTACAGCTCGGCCGCCGTCGCCAGGATGCGCAGACAGGCGGGGCCGTCCAGGGCGGTGTGGTTGATGGTGAGGAAGAGGACGGTGCCCTTCCCTTCCGGCCGCCCACCGCCGGCACCGGCTGTCGCACCGGTGCGGTCACCGGTGGCGCCGGCATCCGGACCGCCGTCTCCCGCCCCGGCGCCGCTGCCCGCCGTGGCGCCGGGGCCGCGGCTGTCGTCGCCGCTGCCCGCGCCGGTCGTGGTGCCGCCGGTGCCTCTCGCGGCGGCGCGGCCGGCGACGTCGCTCCCGTCGCCGTCCGGGCGGGCCGCGGTGCCGTGGGCCGGGCCACCGGCACCGTCCCCCGGCGCGGGGGCGCCTCCCGCCGCGGGACCGCTGTCCGCCCCCGCGGGGACGGCCGTTCTCGTGGGGAGGGCCGTTCTCGTGGGGAGGGCCGCGCCCGTCCGGCCGACCGCGTCGGTCGCCTCGCTGCCGATCGCCGGGCCCGCGCCGTCGACCACCTCCAGCCGGATCGGCGGGGAGGCGGTCAGCGGCGGCGCAGTCAGCAGCGCCCGGGTCCGCGCGTCGCGCAGCGCGTCCCGGCTGGGGAGCGGGAAGGCCACCACGTCCAGGTCGGGCTCGGAGGTCAGCTCCCACTCGTAGCGCCGTCGGTACCAGGGGCGCGGGGCCTCGCGCATCAGGATGCGGGGATGGCGGCGCAGCGCCTGGGCGAACGCCGCCCTCAGCCGCGCCGGTTCGAGCCGTCCCGGCAGGTGGACCTCGATGTGGACCGTCTCCGGTTCCTCCTCCTGGAGGCAGTGCCGGGCGACCTCGTCCACCACCGGGAACGGGACGCGTACGGGCGGCCGGGCCGGGCCGCCCGTGCCGTCCCGCGGGGGATGCTCCACAGCCGTCATGGGGTGTCGCCCCTCCCTGTGCCCGTGCCCGAGCTCGAGCTCGTGTCCTGGCCCGTGCGCGGACCGGGCTCCTCGGGCGGTGTCACCCTGAACCGCGGCTTGCGCAGCGCGATGCGCGCGGTCGGCGGGTCGGGCTCGGGCCGGTCCGCCCCCGGCCCCCGGGCGGAGACGGTCGGACCGGACGCGACCCGGCGCTCCCCTCCCGCACCGGACCGCCCCCCTTCCGCCGCACCGGACCGCTCCCCGCCCGAAGCGGACCCCTCGGCCGTTCCCGGCTCCACAACGGCCGAGCCGGCACCCGGCTCGTCGGCCCGCGCCTTCTTCTCGAAGCCTCCGGGCAGCGGACCGTTCGGGGTTCCGCTCCCCGGCCCCCCGCTCGCCCCGCGCACCCGGTGCGGCAGCGGTGCCGTCGGGGCCTGTGACGACGCCGGCGGCTGCGTCGGCCGCGCGGCCGGGACGGTGCCGGACCCCGGCTCCCTCACGCTCACCAGGCCCGCGAACAGCCCGATCAGCGCCAGCAGTTGGGCGGCCGGCCCGAAGGCTCCCCCGTCCGCGGACACCGGCGAACCGGCGCCCGTCGCCGCGGCGATCCCGGCGCCGGCGAGCGCGAGGAACGCGATCGGGACGAGCAGGGTGTGCCGCCGTCGCGCGAGCAGGGCAAGCGCCGGCACCAGCAGGGCGAAGAATCCCGCGACGACCACACCGACCAGGGTGAGCGCGACCAGCCCCGGCCAGAGACCGGGCAGCGGGGGCTCCGGCTGCGGTGCGTCGGGGTTGGGTGCGCGGCGCCGCCACAGCACGAGGCCCACCAGGGCGGCCACCGCGACACCGCCACCGATCAGCCCCGCCTCGTACGTCGTCGACGGCTCGTACGACAGCGTGACCGTGCCGCCCGCGCCGGACGGGATCTGCCAGCCCTGCTGCCAGCCGTCGAGCCGTACCGGCGTGAGTTCCCGGCCGTTCAGGGTGGCCTTCCAGCCGTCGTTGTAGTTCTCGTACGTCGTCAGGTACGAGGCCGCGCCGGAGCCGACCGTCACCGTGCGGCGGTCGCCCAGCCAGTCCCGTATCGTCAGCTCACGTCCGACGCCGGCCGCCTCGTCCACCGTCCCGCGCGTCAGCGTCACGTCCGTGAGCGCCAGCGGCCCGGCGTCCCCCGACTCGACGCGGTGGGAGCCGTCGGCGAAGTCCAGCGCCGTGTCCGCGCGCCCCTCCTGACAGAGCGTCACCTCGACGGCCCGGCGTTCGACCAGGTCCCGCACCGTGCCCTTCGCGGCGGTCTCGTACAGCTTCCCGTCGACCGCGACCACCGGACCCTTCCCGCACGGGAGCGTGAACGGGCGGGTGCCGGACGGCTGTGGGGTGCGGTACCGGTCGAGCGCCGGGACGTACGCCTCGGTGAGGCCGACCGGCAGCTGCAGATCGGCGTCGGCGACCGGGTTGTGGACGGTCAGCGGAGCGGTCTCGGTGACGGTGATGTCGAGGCGGTCGGTGGTGATGGGGTCGAAGCGGGCCCAGCCGTTCTCGTCGACGCCGACGACGGCCGCCCCGTCCGGGGAGCTGATCTCGACCTTGGTCGGCCGGGTCGACAGACCGCCCGCCGGGGCCAGCACGAGGGACGAGACCGGCTGCTTGTCCGGCCAGCTCAGATGGATCGTCGGGTTGCCGCCGGCGATCCACGCCGTGGTGAGGTCGCCGTCGGTGAGATTGCGCGCGGACAGACCGGCCCCGAGCCGCGCGGTGGAGTCCGCCGTCGCGGTGATCCGGCTCTGCTGGTCGGGCGCCACCTCGTAGAGCAGCTCGTCGAGTTCGGCACCGGGGACCGGGACCGCGCTCGCCTTCATGGCGTACGTCCCCGCCGTCGAGGTGGCGAAGCTGCGGTGCAGTCCCGCCTCCGTGCCGGTGGCGGAGAGCCCGGTGGGGTCGGTGGTGCGGTGCAGGGAGACGATCTCGGCCGAGGCCGCGGACGCGTCCGGTCCCGAGGCGTCCGTGGGCAGCCGCAGCAGACGGGTGACCTGGACGTCCGGGAGGGCGATCTCGGAGAAGCCCGCGCCGGTGAGACCGGCGTGCTGCCGTGTCGAGTCCACGATCGTGATCTTCAGCCATCCCGTGGGTCCGGGGCGCGCCCCGACCGTCTGCTTCATGCCGTTCGGCTGGAGATAGCTGGTGACGGAGCCCTTCTCCGTCTCCACCCGGATCCGTGTCGCCGCCGCGCGCACGCCGTCCTGCGGCAGCGGTGTCACCTCGAACGACGTGGGCACGTCCACGGACCCGTCGAAGCGGATCCGCAGCCACTGCCCGTCCGCCGAGCCCGCCGCGCCCTCGGCCCAGGCCGTGCCGGGGTTGCCGTCGAAGGCGTTCACGGGGTCGTACTGCGGAAGGTGGAACAGCCAGTTGCCGGTCGAGGACGCGGTCACCGAGCGGGCGCCGCGCAGCTGAGCGACCGTCTGGTGCTCGATGCCCTTCGTCGGCAGGATCTGGTGCGGCGTCTTCCCCGCGTCCTGCACGCTGTCGCTGTCGTTGCGCTGGTCGCGCGTGTACGTGTACGAGGTGTTGGCGTCGACCAGGCCGAACCGGGTGTCGGCGCGCCGCAGCCCGTCGCCCACCACCTGGACCTGCGGGGTGCCGAGGCCTGGGTGGTTGTCGCCGGTCAGCACGGCGGCCCGGCCCCGTGCCGCCGGGTCGGCGGCCAGCGGAAGCAGTGCCTCGGGACCGCCGGAGACGACGGCGGTGTCGGCGATCGGTTTCAGTCCGGCCTGGCCGGGCCGCGGCACGTCCCGGTCGGCGGGCTCGTAGATCTCCACGGCCCGCCCGCGCGGGTACAGACCCTCCACCTGGAGGGGCGTGTCGTTCGCGATCCGCCCGCCGGTCGTGACCGGACCGAACCCGGTCACCCGCCGGTACCCGGACTGCTCCAGGGTGCGGCGCACCGTGGCGGTGGGCACGTACCCGAGCTGGTCGGGGTCCAGGTCGTTGCGTACGACGACGTAGTAGAGGCCGGCACGGCTCAAGTAGTCGGCGAGGCCGGGGACTTGGCCGCCGGTCGTCAGCGCCTGCTCGACCGCGTCCATGGCGCGCCGGTTGCCCGGGGTGCCGAAGGGCACGTAGTCGCGCTCGGCCCAGCGGGAGTCGGCGAGTACGTCCAGGGGCTCGTCGATCGGGGAGCCCCACGTGTAGATGCCGTGCGCGGTGGCGGGCACGACGAGGGCGCGCGAGTCCGGCGAGTACTTCTCCAGCCAGTCGGCCGTGGTCTGCCAGTACTTGGGCAGTTCCTGGAACGAACCGGGCTGCAGGATCGACCCGTTGAGGTACGGCCAGGCGAGCCCGGGCAGCACCAGCACCGCGGCGATCAGCGGGGCGAAGCGACGGCCGCGCACCGGGCGGGCGCCGCGTGTCTCGGCCGCGACCGCGACCAGATGGGCCAGGCCCAGGACGAGCGCGAGCGCGAGTCCCGTCTGGAACTTGTAGATGTTGCGGAAGGGGACGAGCCAGCCGTTCAGCCAGTCCTGGACCACTCCGTGGAACGGCGCGCCGAACGAGCCGCCGTACCCGGCGAGGGTGACGAGCGCGACCGTGAGCACGGTCAGCACCAGCCAGCGCCGCTCGGGCATGTCCCGTCTGGCGAGTCCGGCCAGGCCCAGACCGGCCGCGAGCGCCGAGCAGACGATCACGACCACGGAGGACGCGACGGTCCAGCCGGCCGGCAGCCAGGCCTCCCCGAAGTTCAGGTAGGCCACCCAGTTGCCCGCGCCGCGCAGCGACTCGGTCGCCGACATGGTGGCGGTCGTCGTCGCCGAAGTCTCCACGTAGGGAAGGAAGTTCTCGCCGTAGACGCCGAGCACCAGCAGGGCGATCCACCACCAGGCCGTCGCCAGGATCACGCCCGGCACCCACCAGGCGAGCAGCTTGCGCTGCCGGGGCCCGCGCGGGCGGGACAGCAGGTACAGCCCGGCGGGGAGCAGCGACGCCAGGGTCGACGCCGCGTTCACCCCGCCCATGAAGGGGACGACGAGCGCCGAGCGCAGGGCCGCGATCCGGGCGGCGTACCGCTCGTCGGCGAGCGGCAGCAGCACCCAGGGGAGGAAGGCGCCCGGCAGTGCCGCCGCGGAGGTCGAGCCGACGACGACCGTGAAGACCGGCCACAGCGCGTACGCGACGGCGGCGAGCAGCCGGGAGGCGGCGCTGCCCACGCGCAGTCGTTCCGCCAGCCGCAGCGCGCCCCAGAAGGCGACGGACACCACGATCGACAGCCACAGCCGCTCCGCGAGCCACACCGGCAGGTGGATCAGCCTGCACAGACCGTAGAACGGCAGCATCGGCCACGCGTAGCCGACGTACTGGTCCTGGAGGCCGCCGAAGCCGCCCCGGTCGTGCCACAACTGGCCCAGGTCCGACAGGAACTGCCACGGATCGAGTGCCACGCCGAGCTTGGTGTCGAACGTCGCCCGTCCGGGATGCACGGCCAGGAAGAGGACGAACACCACGGCCCAGAAACCCAGCAGCCAGCGGCGCGAGCGCGGCCCCTGCGGGGGGCCGGCCGCGGTCGTGGCGGGGCGGACGGCTGCCGGGGGAGGAGCCTGGACCGTGCTCGTCATGGTGGACACCGCCGGAGGATGAGGAGGAGGTTCCAGGTGGCGAACTCGCGCAGTCCGGGCGTCTTCGCGACGGCCGACGCGAGGAACGGCCAGTAGCGGGAGCGGGCCGCGACGACCGTGACGTCGTCGCGGGCGCGCACCTGCCGCAGGGTGCTGCCGATGTGCACGGCGAAGAGGTTCTCGCCGAGGGTGTGCTTGGCGTCCCTTCCGGTTCGGCGGCGGTAGCGGGCGCGGGCCCGCTCGGCGCCGAGGTAGTGCCAGGGCGCCCACTCGTGGCCGCCCCACGGGGACAGCCAGTTCGTGAACGACACATAGATCAGGCCGCCCGGGCGGGTGACCCGGACCATCTCGCTCAGGAACGTCTGCGGGTCGGCCACGTGCTCCAGCACGTTGGAGGAGAAGCAGACGTCGGCGACACCGTCCGCCAGCGGCAGCAGATAGCCGTCCGCGACGACCGTCGAGCCGGGGGATCCGGGCCCCAGCTCCCTGACGTCCGGCTCGAACAGGTAGGCGTGGGCGCCGCGCCGCCGGAACTCCTCGGTGAAGTACCCGCTGCCGCCCCCGACGTCGACGACGACGCGGTCCTCCACGGGGCCGTACGCCTCGACCTGGTCCGCGGCGTCCCGGGCGAGCAGCGTGTAGCAGGACCCGGGGTCCTCCTGCTCACGCAGAAAGGCCCGGAAGAGCGCGAGGGAGCGCCGCAGCGAGGGGTCCTTGAACCCGGTGGCCCGGCTGCGCCCGGCCCCGCCGCCCTCGACGTCCGCCGCTCGCCGGTCCCCGGCGTCCCCGCCCGGCAGTGCCCCGGGTACGGCTCTCCCCGGGCCGTCCGCGGCAGGCGGAGTCTTCGGGGCGTGCACGGGCTTCGGGGCCGCCGGGACCACCGCCGCTCGCGAGGCCTGTGCCGCCCCGGTGGCCTCCGGGACCCCCGAGACGTGCGGCGACCCGGCGGTCCCGGGGTCCGAGGCCGGTCGCCCCGCCTGCGGGGTGTGCGCCGCCCCGGCCGCCTGCGCGTCGGGCCCGGTCCAGGGGGACGTCATGGTGTCCAGCCCCTCACCGCCTCCGCGGCCACCGCTCCGAACTGGCGGACCGTGTGGTTCCAGCGGTAGCGGGCCGCGTGGTCGCTGGCCGCCCTGCCCATCAGGGTGCGACGCTCCGTGGACAGCGCGAGGGTGCACCAGGCCGCGGCGAAGGAGGACTCGCCGCGCGCCAGCAGGCCCGTGCGGCCGTCGACGACGGAGTCCCGCAGCCCGGGCACGTCGAAGGCGATCGCCGGGGTCTCGCGGGCGGCCGCCTCGGTGACCACCAGGCCCCAGCCCTCGACGGCGGACGGGTGGAGCAGCAGCCACGCCGCGCACAGCAGCCGGTGCTTCTCCGTCTCCGAGACATGGCCGGTGAACTCCACCTGGGGACCGGCGAGTTGTTGGAGACGCTCCCGCTCGGGCCCGTCGCCGACGATCACCAGCCGGCCGCCGGTGACCGGACGCACCCGCTCCCACAGCCGCAGCAGCAGATCGATCCGCTTGTACTCGACGAGCCGGCCCATCGCCACGAACAGCGGTTCCGGCGAGCGCAGGGCACGCGGCCCGGGCTCCTCGACGCCGTTGTGCACGACACGGATGCGGTCCCGCTCGACGCCGATCGCGCGCAGGGCGTGTGCGGTCGACGGTGAGACGGCGACGAGCAGACCGCCGCGCTGCGCACCGGCCAGGGCCCAGTGTTCGAGTCTTCGTCCGAGTCGGGCGGCGGGGGCCAGCGGTCCGCCGAACCGCATCCTCCACAGGTCGGTGTGGACGTGGTTGACCAGGCACAGGGTGGGCCCGCGGTGCCACAGCGGGGCCAGATAGGGCAGCCCGTTGCACACCTCCACCAGCAGGTCGCAGTCGCCGACCTGGCGGTGCAACGCAGGCCGTGCGCGCAGGAAATGGCCGAGATCGCCGCCCGCGGACACGACCCGGTAGTCGCGGTAGGCGGCCGGGCCGCCGCACAGCAGTGTGACCTGATGGCCGAGCCGGGTCAGTCCTCCGGCCAGCCGGTCGACCAGGAGTTCGGAGCCGCCCGCCGCCGGATTGCCGAGGTCGCGGCGGGCGAGGAAGACGATCCGGCGCGGATGTGGGGGGAGCGCCGGTGGGTACTGCGCGGAGCGCGGGAACGCGGCGCGCAGCGGGGAGGGCACGTGCTGGGGCATGGGTGCTCCAACTCGTCTCAGGGTGCGGAACTCAGCGTGGGGGGTGGGGCTCGGTGCGGATTCACACCTTCCGGTCCGGTGACGCGTCCTCAGCAATTCCTCCTGCGGACGACGCGCACGATCCGACGAACTGTGGGGGATGTGGGAGTTCGCTGTAACGGGGATGTGGGTGGGCTGTGCTCGGGTGGGGTGGACAGTTTTCGCCCAGCCGTTCCCCGCGGCTACTCACCGGGGTGACAATTTCCGGCCTTTGTGGAGCTGACGGAACATCACATCGTGAGAGAAGGGTCGGACGAGTCGGGCGTATCCGGACCAGATCGTCCGCGTACCACCAAAACGGCTCCCACGGCGGCGAGGACGAATCCCAGCACACCGGCACCGATCGGCACCGTCTGCCCCACCATGCGCAGTTGGCCGCTCTCGCTCTTCGCCTGCTTCACCTGGTCCTTCTGCGTCGCGGTGTCGAACGCCAGCTTCCGGCTGTCGAGGAGCACCGCGGCGTCCTTCGTGCCGCCGGGGGCGCGCAGCGTCCGGCGCGGACCGACCTGCGCGTAGATCACCCGGCCGGTGCGCTGGTCGACGACCAGCTCGATCAGGTGGTTGGCGTACCACTCCTCGGCGAGCACCTGGCTGCGCTCGGGCTCCCCGACCAGCGCCCCCGGCACCTGCCGGGTCCCGGTCCGGGTGGCCGGGACGGTTCCGGTGAACCGGTAGCCCTCGTACCCGCGGATCTTCTTGGTGCCCCGGTAGTGCAGCGTGACCGTCGCCCCGAGGGAGTTGTCCCACCAGCGGTAGGCGCGTTTCTGCACGTCGAAGGGGAACTTGAGATAGGCCTCGCCCTCGAAGTACGGGTGCTCCTTGCAGCAGTGCGCGGGAGCGTTCGTCCGGCGGTCGGTCACCCAGCGGCCCGGCACGAACTCCAGCGCGTCGTGCGGGTCCGCCGCCGGCAGCGACTTGTCCGTGTCGACCGTGGTCGTCACGTCCCAGACCGCCTTCCCGCTGCGCTCGCTGTCGGCGACGTCGCCGCGCACCTGCTGGGTGACGGTGATCCGCCGGTCGGTCACGGTCTTGGCCTCGTCCACGTCGAAGACGCTGCCGGTGCCGGTGTAGACGGCGGTCGTGTCGATGTCGATCGGGTTGACGGCGGCGCGTGGTTCCACGTACCAGGCGAGCATCGGGGCCAGCACGAGCAGGAAGGTGCCGAGACCCAGGAGGATCAGCGAGAGGGGTGAGACCTTGCGGCGCATCCGGGCACTCCAGGGGCGTGAGGAGGCTCGACGCACGGGAGGTATCGGGTGGTTCGAGGCGATACGGGTGCGTCGACACCGGGAGGGAAAGTGCACGTGCGGTATGGGCCGGGAACCGTAGGCGCACCCTTGACGGGTGTCAATGCATTGTCGAGACTGGCTCTGCCGGACGGGGCCGGCGTGGGCAGTGACCGTGGGACCACTCGACCGGTGGCCGCACGGGTCCGGGTGGGGACGACCTCCGACAGAGAGGCTGACCCTGCGATGTCCAGACTGCTCGCCGCCGCGCTGACCGTCGTCGCCGCCGCCCTGCTGGCGGTGGGTGCCGCGCTCGGGATCGTCGCGCTGCTCGACGCGACGCCCGACCAGCCCAACACCCCGTTGATCACCTATGAGCACGCCGGCCAGGAGCGCTGACCGTGCCCGGCCGCAGGAGTGCGCCGGAGGCGGAGCGCGTGGTGCCGATACGCCCGGGGCCCCGCGCCGTGCGCTCGGCGTGGCGTGACGTCCCCCGGCTCCAGGTGCGCCAGTTCGCGGCGATCGCCATGGCCGAGGCGCCCGCGCTCGCCGAGGAGATCCTGCGCGAGATCCGCCGCGAGTACCCGCATCTGCCGCTCGTGCTGGACGACTCCGGCGAGCCGATGGCCCTCGTCGGCATCCGGCGTGCCATCGAGGTCTTCGTGCAGCAACTGGAGGCGGCCGAGGGCAGGCCTCGGGTCCCCCCGGAGGTGTTCCAGGAGTTCGGCCGGGGCGAGGGCCTGCACGGCCGCAGTCTCGACTCGCTCCAGGCGATCTACCGGCTGGGGGTCAGGCTCGCCTGGCGGCGGTTCGCCGAGATCGGGCAGCGCGTCGACATCCCGCCACCGGCGATGTACGAGCTCGTCGACGCGGGATACGAGTACCTGGACGGCCTGGTGGACCAGTCCGTACGGGGCTATGCCGAGGCCGCGGCGCGGCAGGCGGGGGAGCGGCTGCGTCTCCAGCGGCGCCTGATGGAGCTGCTGTTCTCCGAGCACCATCACCGGGGCGACCCGGCCGAGGCGCTCGTCGAACGCGCGGCCCGCGTCGGCTGGCCCCTGCCCGACCGGGTCGCCGTGGGCGTGCTGCTGCGTCCGGCCAGGGAGGCCGTCGCGCCCGCCGTGGGGCAGGGCGTGCTGCTCGACATGGAGTACGAGCAGCCCCGCATGGTGGTGCCCGAGCCCGACGCCGCCGGCCGGCCGGAGCTGCTGGACCGGGCGCTGACCGGCTGGGCCGGTGCGATCGGGCCGCCGGTGCCGCTGGCCGAGGCGGCGAAGTCGCTGCGCTGGGCGGAGGCCGCCGTAGGGCTCATGGAGCGGGGGTTGCTGCCCGACGGAGAGGTGCTGCACTGCACGGAGCACACCGAGGCGCTGGTCCTGCTCCAGCCCGAGGAGCTCATCGACGACCTGGCGCTCAGGTGCCTCGCCCCGCTGGAGCACTGCGGACCCACCCACGGCCGCCGTCTCGCCGAGACACTGCTGGCCTGGCTGGAGACCCGCGGCGGGGCCCCCGAGGTGGCCGCCCGCCTCGGCGTCCACCCGCAGACGGTCCGCTACCGCCTGCGCCAGATCAGGGAGCTGTGGGGCGACGAGATCGACGACCCGGACCGGCGCTTCGAGCTGGAGCTGGTGCTGCGGGCCCAGCGCCTGCGCGGCGAACTCGGTGGCCCTCGAGCCCGCCGCTAGGTGTATTGGCCCGCAGCGTTGTTCACGCGGCACCGCCCCGGCCGGCCGATCATGCCGCGCGCCGCCGTCGGGCCGGTGTCCACGCCGCACCGACGCACCGGCCATGGCCCGGCACCGGTGTCGTACCCCCGCACCGGCCATTGCCCGGTCAAGCCCACTGTGACTAGCCTGTGTTCGTCATGCCGATCGTCTGTTGAAATTTCGAACATAGGGAGGGGTCGGCCGTGGGACGCCTCGTACCTGCCGTGACCCGGGCTCTGGACATACCGGAGCTCTTCCTCGACGGGGACGGGACTCTTTCCGCCCCCGACATCGTGCGCAAACTACAGCTGCCCCGCACCACCGTGCACGAGCTGGTCACCACGCTCGCCGCGCGTTCGTACATCGTCCAGGTGCCCGGGCAGCCGGGACGCTACCGGCTCGGTGTGCGCCCGTACCAGCTCGGCAGCCGCTACGCCGAGCAGCTCGACCTGGCCGCCGAGGGGCAGCAGGTGGCCCGTTCCGTCGCCGAGACCTGCGACGAGACCGTGCATGTGGCCATCCTCGAAGGCACCGACGTCATCTACATCGCGAAGGTCGACTCCACGCACGCCGTGCGGATGGTGTCCGCGGCCGGCCGCCGGCTGCCCGCGCACTGCACCTCCGTGGGCAAGATGCTGCTCGCCGCGCTCTCCGAGCCGGAGCTGACCTCGCGGATTCCCGACGACGCCGAACTCGTCGCGATGACGCCCAACAGCATCACCGATCCCGCCGCCCTGCGCGGGGCCCTCGCCGAGATCCGCCGGCGCGGCATCGCGGTGGAGAGCCGCGAGTCCAACCCGGACGTCAGCTGCGTCGCCGCCCCGGTCCGCGACCGCACGGGACAGGTCGTCGCCGCGCTCTCCATCTCGGTCCCGATGATCCGCTGGAGCGACGAGCGCCGCGGCGAGCTGGAGCAGCTCGCCGCGAAGGGCGCAGCCGAGCTGTCCGAGCGGCTCGGTCACCGGAGCATCGGATGAGCGCCGCCGAGGTCGCGGTGCGCGCGGACGCCGCCCTCGGCGAGGGCCCCACCTGGGACGCGGAGGCCCAGCGGCTCGTCTGGGTCGACATCCTCGGATCCCGGGTGCACACCTACGCCCCGGCCTCCGGGCGCCGCACGGTCATGACCACCGAGCAGCACGTGGGCGCGGCGAAGCCGCGCGCCGGCGGTGGCCTGGTCGTCAACCTCCGTGACGGCGTCGGGCTCTACGGCCCGCCCGGCTCGGGGGAGGCCTTCCGCTGGCTGCACCGGGAGCCCGTCCCCGGCCGCCGCGCGAACGACGCGGCGGTCGCTCCCGACGGCTCGCTGTGGTTCGGCACCATGCGCTACGACGAGGCGCCGCGCGGCGGCACGCTGTCCCGGATCACCCCGGACGGTGCCGTGCGCACGGTCCTCGACGACGTCGCCGTCAGCAATGGCACGGGCTGGAGCCCGGACGGCCGGCTGATGTACTACATCGACTCGCCGACCCGCCGCATCGACGTCTTCGACGTGGACGCGGACGGACTGCCGTACGGCAGGCGGCAGTTGG
The DNA here is from genome assembly GCF_054729265.1 of Streptomyces krungchingensis. NCBI lineage: Bacteria > Bacillati > Actinomycetota > Actinomycetes > Kitasatosporales > Streptomycetaceae > Streptomyces > Streptomyces krungchingensis. The sequence goes on along the minus strand of NZ_JBPUKY010000001.1, from coordinate 3,787,413 downwards.
CGGCCGTAGAGGACGGCTTCCCGGACGGCCTCACCGTCGACGCCGAGGGCTGCGTCTGGGTGGCCCTCTGGGACGGCGGGGCGGTCCACCGCTACGCCCCCGACGGGACCCTCGACCAGGTGATCGCCCTGCCCGTCCGCCGCCCCACCGCCTGCGCGTTCGGCGGCCCCGGCCTGACCGACCTCTACATCACCACGGCCCGCACGGGCCTGGACGCCCCGCACCCGCTCTCCGGCTCGGTGCTCGTCGTCCCCGGCGCCGGAAAGGGGCTGGCGCAGGCACCTTTCGCGTACTGACGCGCAGGTCCGCGTCCCCCCTCCGGGGTGGCAGGCGGTGGGATCCGACGATCTCGCGGTCTGCCGATCGGCTGGGGGGACCAGGTGTCCGGCCGGACCCAGCCCAGGCCTGCCGGGTTCCTCTCCCGTCACCCGAGTTCTGCGCAAACCATTGACGTGCAAGCGCTTCCTATCTACGGTCCCGTTCGAAGTTGCGATCGCTTATCGAAATCTCGAACAGTAGGGGCGGGGTATGGGACGACCTGGCCTGAATCGCAGGCAACTCCTGGCCGGAGCAAGCGGACTGGCCGTGGCGGGCAGCCTCGGCTTCGCCGCGCTCGGCACCGGCGCGGACGCGCTCGCGTCGGGAGCGGACACCCGGGTGCGCTACTGGAACCTCTTCAGCGGCGGCGACGGGTACAACATGATCGCGATGCTGGACGCCTTCCGAAAGGCCAATCCCGGCATCGACGTGAAGGATTCGACCCTCCAGTGGGGCAACCCCTTCTACACCAAGCTCGCCATGGCGGCCGCGGGCAATCGCGCGCCCGACCTCGGCGTCATGCACATGGGCCGGGTCACCGGGTTCTCGCCCGGCCGCCTCCTGGACCCCTGGGACGTGGACCTGCTCGCCGAGTACGGCGTGCGGCAGGCGGACTTCAACCCCGCGCTGTGGAACCGCGGGGTCATCGACGGCAAGCTCTACGCCCTTCCGCTCGACGTCCACGTCCAGCTCTGCTTCTACCGCAAGGACGTGCTGAAGAAGGCGGACCTGCTGGGCGACGACGGCAGGATCGTGCCGGTCACGTCCACCGACGAGTGGTTCGACGTCCTGAAGAAGGCGAAGAAGGCCACGAAGACGGGCCTGCAGACCATCGGCCTGTGGACCAACGACCAGAACTTCCAGTGGTGGTTCTTCGTCGCCTTCTACACCCAGCTCGGCGGCGAGTGGTTCGACGACGCCCGCACCGAGGTCCTCTTCGACGTCGACAAGGCCACCCAGGTCCTGGAGTTCCTCCGGCAGCACGTCACCGACGGCTACGTCATCCCCGGCGCCCCCACCGGCGAGCAGTTCATCAACGGCGCCCCCTTCACCTGGGAGGGCAACTGGTCCGTACCGGTCTTCTCCGGCGCCGAGCTCGACTACGGCGCGACCCCGCTGCCGCCCGTCTTCGGCAAGCAGGCCACCCACGCCGAATCGCACACCTTCGTGCTGCCGCACCAGGCGGGCCGCGGCGGCGCCGCCGACAAGGGCGCGCACCGGCTCGCCGCCTACGTCGTCCGGCACGCCCTGCAGTGGGCGGCCGGCGGCCACATCCCCGCGTACACGCCGACGCTCTCCACGGATGCGTACAAGAAGCTCACCCCGCAGAACGAGTACGTGAGCGCCATGGACCACCAGGCCAACGAGCCGAAGGTGTGGTTCGCGGGCTCCACCGGCGTCCTCGCCCAGGACCTCGGCCCGATCGTCGTCTCCTCGACGATGGGCTCCGCCCAGCCGGCCGCCGCCGCGCGGCGGATGAAGAACGACCTCACCGAGCTCCTCGCCTCGAAGAACCCGATGGACGGCAGGACCGCCGCGCAGGGAGGTGCGGTCGCATGACCACGACCAGTGCCGAGACCGTCGTCGCACCGGCGCGCGCGAAGACCGCCGCGGCCGGCGCCACCGTCCGCCGCAACCAGGGCCTCCAGCACGGAGGCTGGTTCGTCGCCCCGTTCCTCGTCCTGTTCACGCTCTTCGTGATCTGGCCGCTGCTGCGCGGCGTCTACCTCAGCTTCACGGACGCCAACATCTCCGGCGAGGGCGCGAGCTTCGTCGGCCTCGACAACTACCGCGAGGCCCTGGGCGATTCGGCCATGTGGGACGCGCTCGGCCACAGCGCGTACTTCACGCTGCTCGTCGTGCCGTGCATCACCGTGCTCGCGTTCCTGCTCGCGATGCTGGCGCACAACATCGAGCGCGGCAAGTGGCTGTGGCGGCTGTGCTTCTTCGCACCGTTCCTGCTGCCGTCGACCGTCGCGGGCAATCTGTTCCAGTGGCTGTTCACCCAGGGCATCGGCATGTTCAACCACGTCCTCGGGACCGGCACGCCCTGGCTGACCGACAAGTCGTACGCGATGCTCGCCATCGTCATCGAGACCCTGTGGTGGACGGTCGGCTTCAGCTTCCTGCTCTACCTCGCCGCGCTCCAGGGCATCCCCGACCATCTGTACGAGGCCGCCAAGCTGGACGGTGCGGGCGCCTGGCACCGCATGGTCCACATCACGCTGCCGATGCTGCGCCACATCACCGGCCTGGTGATCGCGCTCCAGGTCCTCGCCTCGCTCCAGCTCTTCGACCAGGCCGTCGTGATGATGGACTTCGGGCCGGGACCGGAGCTCAGCACCAGGTCGTTCGTGCAGTACACCCTCGAACAGGGCTTCACCAGCTACCGCGTGGGCTACGCCTCGGCGATGTCCATCATCTTCTTCGTGATCATCGCAGTCGTCGCCCTGGCGCGGATGTGGCTGCTGCGCAACCGTGAGGAGGGCGGCCGATGACCACCGCCGCGACGACCGTGACCACCAAGTCCCGCAAGCCCTGGACGCCCGGCCAGATCGTTCTCACGCTGATCGGCGTCGCCGTCTCCGCCGTCTTCGTGGCGCCGATCGCCGCGGCGCTGTTCACCTCGCTCAAGTCCGAGGCGGAGGCGGCCGAGATCCCGCCGCACTGGCTGCCGAAGGTCTGGACGGGCCAGGCGTGGAAGGCTCTCTTCGAGACCGGCAACATCACCGACTGGTTCGTCAACTCGCTGGTCGTGTCCGTGCTCGTGACGGCCGTCGTCCTGACGGTCGCCGCGCTCGCCGGATACGGCTTCGCCCGCACCGAGTTCCGCGGCAAGGGTGTCCTGATGGGCGTCGTGATGAGCGGCCTGATGATCTCCCCGGCCGTCCTCGGCGTCCCCCTGTTCACCACCGTCCAGCAGATGGGGATGGTCGACACCTACTGGGGCATGATCCTCCCGCAGTGCGCGCCGGCCGCGATGGTCTACATCCTCTACAAGTTCTTCCAGGGCGTCCCCCGCGAACTGGAGGAGGCCGCGTTCATCGACGGCGCCGGCCGCTGGCGGGTCTTCTTCACCATCGTGGTCCCGCTCGCCCGGCCCTCGCTGTCCGCCGTCGGGATCTTCACCTTCATCGCCTCGTGGAACAACTTCCTGTGGCCGTACATGGTGACCAACAACCCCGACCTGATGACCATGCCGAACGGCATCGCGACGGTCATGAACTCCTACGGCATCCAGTGGGCCCAGCTGATGGCCGGGGGCCTGATGGCCGGACTCCCGCTCATCGTCGTCTTCGTCTTCTTCCAGCGCCAGATCGTCGCCGGTGTCGCCCACACCGGCCTCGCCGGCCAGTGAGACCCCACCGTTCGTCAGCTCTCCGGAAGGAAGCCATGCCCCGCACCGCCCGCTTCGCCCTCGACCCCTCCTTCACCGTCGGCGCGGTCGACCCCCGGCTGTTCGGCTCGTTCGTCGAGCACCTCGGCCGCTGCGTCCACACCGGCATCTTCGAGCCGGGCCACCCCTCGGCCGACGAGGCGGGGCTGCGCACGGACGTGCTGGAGCTCGTCCGCGAACTCGGCGTCACCGCGGTCCGCTACCCCGGCGGCAACTTCGTCTCCGGCTACAACTGGGAGGACTCGGTGGGACCGGTCGAGGAGCGGCCCCGCCGCCTCGACCTCGCCTGGCGCTCCACCGAGACCAACCGCTTCGGGCTCGGCGAGTACATCGCCTTCCTGAAGAAGATCGGCCCGCAGGCCGAGCCGATGATGGCGGTCAACCTCGGCACGCGCGGTGTCGCCGAGGCCCTGGCCCTCCAGGAGTACGCCAACCACCCTTCCGGCACGGCCCGTTCCGACCTGCGGATCGCGCACGGGGACAAGGACCCGTACGGCATCCGGCTGTGGTGCCTCGGCAACGAGATGGACGGACCCTGGCAGACCGGCCACAAGACCGCCGAGGAGTACGGCCGTCTGGCGGCCGAGACCGCCCGTGCGATGCGGCAGATCGATCCGGACCTCGAACTCGTCGCGTGCGGCTCCTCCGGGCAGGGCATGGAGACCTTCGCCGCGTGGGAGGCGACGGTGCTGGAGCACACCTACGACCTCGTCGACCACATCTCCCTGCACGCCTACTACGAGGAGACCGACGGCGACCGGGACTCCTTCCTCGCCTCCGCCGTCGACACCGAGTCCTTCATCGAGAACGTCGTGGCGACCTGCGACCACGTCGGGGCCCGGCTGAAGTCCGCCAAGAAGATCAACCTCTCCTTCGACGAGTGGAACGTCTGGTACCAGAGCCGTCCCAACCCGCACCCCGTCGAGGACTGGCAGGAGGCCCCGCGCATCCTGGAGGACGTCTACTCCGTCACGGACGCCGTCGTCTTCGGCTCCCTGCTCATCGCACTGCTGCGGCACGCGGACCGGGTGACCGTCGCCTGTCTCGCCCAGCTCGTCAACGTCATCGCGCCGATCATGACGGAGCCGGGCGGACGGGCCTGGCGGCAGACGACGTTCTTCCCGTTCGCGCAGGCGTCGAGGCACGGGCGCGGCGAGGTCCTCGACGTGCGGGTGGACTCGCCGACGTACGAGACGAAGAAGTACGGCGAGGTGGACCTGCTGCACGCCACCGCCGTGCGCGCCGAGGACGGCTCGGTCACCGTGTTCGCCGTCAACCGCGACCGGACCGCGCCGCTGCCGCTCGAAGTCGTCCTGAGCCGGCTGGACCTGACGACGGTCGTCGAGCACACCGCGCTGTCCGACGCCGACCCCGACGCCGTCAACACCGCCGACGACCAGGAGCGGGTCACCCCGCACCCGGTCGACGGGGCGGTGCTCCGGGACGGGACGCTGACCGCCGTCCTGGAACCGCTGTCGTGGAACGTGATCCGGCTGCGATAGGGGGTGTCCGACCATTCCCGGCGCCGCCGGGCAGGCGGGAACGGTCGGACAGGACCCAGGGCCCGCCAGCCCGGCCCGCGCGGCCGGGGATCACCGCCGGGCGCGCCGCTTCGCGGGGCCGGGGGAGTCGACCGGGGCCACCGGCACTCCTCCGGCCGCGCTGCCGAGCAGCGTCAGCCGCACCTCGCCCGGCCCGGCGGGCGTCGTCCCGTCGGACAGGACCGCCAGGGCCAGCGTGTTGCTCCCCCTGGTGCGCAGCAGCCCGTTCGGCAGGACGAAGGTGTGCTGGGGGCCGACGTCGTTGATGTACTGGCCCATGTTCCAGCCGTTCAGGAAGATCTGCACCCGGTAGGCGCGGGCCGGGTCGTCGGTGAGGGTGAGCCCGATCGACGCGTCCACGCCGGTGTCGACGGCGAGCCGGAAGTCGCAGCGGTACCAGACGACGCCCTGGCGCCGTTCGGCCCGCGGGAGATCGACGACCTTCCAGCCGGCGTCCGCGAAGCCGGGCAGGTGCCAGCCGTGGCGCTCCCCGTACAGGCCGCCGTTGTTGAGCGGGCCGCGCACCGGGTCGGGTGCGCCCTCGCCCCGGATCCGCCAGGTGAGTGCCGGGGAGGCGCCGGCGAAGCTCACCGCGGTCAGCCCGCGGGCCACCTTGTGGGTGTCGCGGGCCGCGCCGTCCTCGTCGTGCTGCATACGGCGCACCAGGACGGACAGCACGTGCGGGCCGCGCGTCCCCGGCTCGACGGGGAAGGTGGCGGTGGCCTCCCAGGTGCCCTGCCGGACCGTCTTCTTGTCCGGCACCGGCATGCGGTGGGTCCCCAGCGGCTCGCCGTCCAGCCAGGCCATCAGCAGCCCCTGCGCGCCCGCGACGTACGACAGGGAGACGGACTCCGCGTCCCCCGCGGACGCGAAGTGCCCCCGGTACCAGACGTCTCCGTAGTGGAAGCCGTAGTCGTCGGCGAACAGCACGGGCTGACCGGCGGGGACCGGGGTGACGCTGAACGAGGACTTCTTGTCGGCGGTCCTCCACGACGAGTCGTCGAAGCCGGCCGCGGACTCCGGATTCTCCTCGGCCCGGCGCCAGTTGGTCAGCGCGGGCAACGGCACGGCGGGCACACCGGGCAGTTGCTGCACGGCCAGCAGACTGCCGGACTGCGTGGCCCGCGTCTTCACCGTGCCCTGGTTCCAGACGACCTCGGTCGTCCCCCGCGGACCCCACACCTCCAGGTCCGCCGCCTCGACGGTATCGCCGGTGAGATGGACGGCGGTACCGCGCAGGGCGGCCGAGCGCAGCAGCGCGGGCCCGTGCACCAGCACCGGTCCCGACGGGGTGTCGTACCGCCACAGCCGGCCCGACGCCGTGTCGTCGGCGAGCAGCAGCAGGAGGGGCGCCGCGGTGCCGCCGCCCTCCACGAGGACCCGGGTGATCCCGTCGAGGGGCGCGTCCACGCGGAGCACGCCGTCCGCGTACTCGTGTCCGGCGTTGCCCTCCAGCACGGTGACCGTCGGCTCGCTCGCGCACTCGATCGCGGTCTGCGTCGGCTCGCCCGGCCGTCCGGTGAACACGGCGATGTCCTGGCGGCCGGCGGTGAGCCACAGCATCGGCTGGGCGCTGGAGTGGCGCAGGGTGCGGCGTCCGAGGGAGATCCCGGTGGCGACGAGGCGCGCGTCGAGCCCGGACACCGGCACGGGCACCGTCGATCCGGCGAGCGGCACCTGGACGACGGTATCGGAGGACGCGTCGTTGCGCAGCACCAGGAAACGCGCCCCCGTGTCCGGGTTGACCAGCGGATACACCTTGACCGCCGTGTCGTCGCCGACCGTGACGTCCGGCGCCCGGTCCAGTTTGGCGAGGTCGGGCACACAGTGCAGGAGCTGGCCGATCTGGTGCATCGGGATCAGCTTCTCGGTGGGCCGGCGGGCCTCGTCCAGGGCGGCCCCGTAGTCGTACGAGGTGTAGACGATCGGTGCGGGCAGCCAGCCCCAGGACGTGCCCCCGAACGTCATGTAGACGTTGTGGATCTTGATGCCGTTGGCGAGGTTGGTGAGGTAGAAGCGGCGCTCGTACGCGGCGTCCCGGGTCCGGCGTGATTCGGCGTAGCCCTTCCCGTCGAACTCCGCCCCGCCCCACGGGTCGAACCAGCCGCCGCCGAACTCGGCCATGAAGCCCGGGGTCTCGGGGCTCGCCGTCGAGCCGCCCTTGGTGCCGCCGATGCCGAAGTAGCCCCAGTCGGGCGGCTGGCCGACGGGCGAGGGGTAGCCGTCGAAGGCGTACAGGTAACGGCCGGTCTCGCCGGCCGTGTCGAACGTGCCGGGCGCCCAGTGGCCGTTCCTGCCCTTGTCGTTGTGGAACAGCGGCACGTCGATGCCGTCGGCGCGGACCTTGGCGTACAGATGGGTCATGTAGTCGCGGCCGAGGGGGCTCGTGACGTTGTTCGCGTACTCGTTCTCCAGCTGGTAGAGGACGACGGTTCCGCCGCCGTGGGTGTAGAGGTGCCGCACGGCGATCCGGTCGACGGCGGTCAGCCACTCGTCGACGTACTTCAGGTACGTCGGGTCGGAGGTGCGGGCCGTGCCCGGGGTGACGGTCAGCCAGCCGGGGAAGCCGCCCGCGTCGACCTCGGCGTTGATGTAGGGGCCGGGGCGCAGGATGACGTACAGGCCGGTCTCGGCGGCCGTCCGCAGGAACAGGTCGAGGTCGCGGACACCGGTGAAGTCGTACGACCCCGGGGCGGCGGAGTGGTAGTTCCACGACACGTAGATGCTGATCGTGTTGTAGCCGTGGGCGCGCAGCTTCTCCAGGACGTCGCGCCACAGGGACGGGCTGGGCAGCCGGAAGGGGTGCACCTCGCCCGACCAGAGCACCAGCCGCCTGCCGTCGACGAGCATCGAGTACCGGTCGAAGCCGACGGTGTGCGTCCTGCCGTCGGCCGCGGGCGGGCCCGGTGCGGGCCCCGTGGGAGCGAGGGGCACCCTTCCGGCGGCGGACGCCTCACTGCTCACGCTGCCGCCCAGGGAGAAGCCGAGCGCGGCCGAGCCGGCGAATGCGCTGAAGGTACGTCTGCTCAACACCATGCGGGTCCTCCCGGGGACGGCGATGGGTATCCCCCTGTCCTGGCTTGCCCGATCCTGTCCGGGCACGGCCGGGGACGTGGGGGAGGGTGCGGCCATTGTCCACAGCGGTGCGTCCCACACTGGTCATATGAGGATCCGGCGTGGGGGGATTACGCGGTACGGGCGGTACCGGTGGCCGCCGGGCGGCGGGTCGGCGGCCGGCGACGGGCGCGGCCTGCCCTTGTCTTGCACGCCTCTGCACACCCCCGCGCGCCTCTGTATGCCTCCGCACACCTCTGCACCGCCGAGAGCCAGGCGGAGCTGACGGCGCCGTAGCTGTGGCTGTGGCTGTGGCTGTGGCTGTGGCCGTTTCGCCTTCGGTCCGGTGGGTGGGTCGGGTCCGTGCCGGTGATCCGCCCGTTGCAGCCGTCGTGTGGTCCGGTGGTTCAGTGCGGTGGGGTCGTGTTGCCGTCCGCAACGGGCATGTGATGCACCGGCACGGCCCCTTCGGTGAGAGGGCGGCTGCGGGTGCGTCCGGGGTACGGCCCCTTCGGTGAGAGGGCGGCTGCGGGTGCGTCCGGGGTACGGCCCCTGCGGGGAGAGGGCGGTTGCGGGTGCGTCCATCGCGGGTTCCCGCACGCCGCTGGAGCTGGGAGGCACCCTTCAGCCTGTCCGGCGATTGAGGACGAGGCCGTTCAGGCCGATTTCCGCCACCCGCCGGGGGTGTCGTCGTCGGGACGGGGTCGTGTCGGCGGGCGCCGCCTGTGAGCCGTCCTCATCGTGTACTCAGGCTGTCCTCAGACCGGCGTCCTAGCCTCGCCTCCCGATCATCCCCACCCGGCCGGTGGGAACCGGGGTTCCGGGCCCGGCGGTCCGGAACGACGACGGGACGCACCACATGCGCACGCTGATACTGCTCGCCCTCGCGGGCCTCGGGGCCCAGCTCGTGGACGGCAGCCTCGGCATGGCCTACGGGGTCACCTCGTCCACGCTGCTGCTGGCGATGGGCACCAACCCGGCCGCGGCGTCCGCCACGGTCCACCTCGCGGAGATCGGCACCACGCTGATGTCCGGCGCCGCGCACTGGCGCTTCGGCAACGTGGACTGGAAGGTCGTCGCCCGGATCGGTGTGCCGGGCGCCGTCGGCGCCTTCCTCGGCGCGACGGTCCTGTCGAAGCTCTCGACCGAGGTCGCGGAGCCCGCGATGTCCCTGATCCTGCTGGCCCTCGGCGTGTACGTGATGTCCCGCTTCACCTTCCGCGGGCTGCCCGAGAACCGGTCGGACAAGCCGCTGCGGAAGCGGTTCCTGGCGCCGCTCGGGCTCGTCGCCGGATTCCTGGACGCCACCGGGGGCGGCGGCTGGGGCCCCGTCGGCACGCCCGCCCTGCTGGCCAGCGGCCGGATGGAGCCCCGCAAGGTGATCGGCTCGGTCGACACCAGCGAGTTCCTGGTCGCGATCGCCGCGAGCCTCGGATTCCTCTTCTCGCTCGGCTCGCAGGGCCTGTCGTGGACCTGGGTGCTGGCCTTCCTGCTCGGCGGTCTGGTCGCCGCGCCGGTCGCCGCCTGGCTGGTCCGGCTGGTGCCGCCCCGCGTGCTGGGCTCCGCGGTGGGCGGCGTCATCGTCGTCACCAACGTGCGCACGCTGCTCGGGAGCGAGTGGGCCGGCGTGCCGGACGCCCTCGGTACCCCGGTCTACGTCGCGCTGTTCGTGCTGTGGGCCGCCGCCCTCGGCCACTCGGTGCGCGCCCACCGCAGGGAGCGTGCCGCAGGGCCGCGGACCGAGGAGCGGGAGCCCGTGGCGGTGTAGCCGCGCGCCGCGGCACCGATGGGGATCGGTGCGGGACGGCGCCCGGCCGGATGTGTGTCCCGGGCCTCGGGTGTCAGCCGGCCCGGTTGTAGAGCATGGCGCCCACGGCGGGCCAGCCGGTCGTCTGCGGGGGCTGTGACCGGGGTGGTGGTTCCGGCTGGGTCCGGCCGCGGACCTGAGCCGCCGTCAGCCCGCCCTGCGCGCCGAGGGGGGAGGCCGCCCTGTTCATCCCCGGCATGCCGGTCTGGCCGAGGGGCTGGAGCCCCTCGACCGGGGCGGGCATGGCCGGCGCGGGGGCCGGTGCCGGGCTCGCGACGGTGCCGGGCAGCTGCGCGGCGGCGGGCGTCGGCCAGGCCGTCGACTGGGCGGGGAACTGCGGGCCGGGCTGCGCGGCCGGGAAGTTCGACGCCACCGCGGCAGCCGGCTGGGGAGCGGGCTGCGGCTGGGGCAGTGGCTGGGGCAGCGGCTGCGGTGCGGGCAGGCTCGGGGTGGGCTGGGGAGCGGGCAGGCCGGGCGGCGGACCGGGCTGCGCGGCGGCGGCCGGGCCCGGCCAGGCGTTCGCCTGCGCGGCCAGCCCCTGCATCCCGGCCCCGTTGGTGGCGCTGACGAGGCGGTCCACCGCCGCCGTGCCCGAGCTGTAGCTGGTCCCTGTGCCCAGCTCGGGCACGGCGGCTCCCCTCCTGGTCCCGTAGAGCACCTGTTCCAGGCCGGACACCAGGCGACGCACGTCCACCTGGGGGCGCACCACGAGTCTCAGGAAGCGGCTGGACGATCCGATCTTGTTCCCGCACTCGCGGACCAGGATCCGGTGCTCGGTGAGCAACCGGTCCCGGACCACGGTGCCCTCGGCGCCCACGGGCAGGCGTACGAAGAGGAAGTTTCCCTGCGAGGGGTAGACCGTCAGACCGGGGAGCTGGGAGAGCTGCTGGGCCATGTCGAGCCGGTCGCGGCGGACCATGTGCAGGCTCTGCATGTACTCCTGACCGTGCTCCTTGAGCATGAACACCACGGTCTCCGCGAAGGAGTTGAGGTTCCACTTGGGCAGCATCGAGCGGACCTTGCCCGCGAGGGCGGGGTTGGCGACGAGGTAGCCGAAGCGGATGCCGTGCAGGCCGAAGTTCTTGCCGAGGCTGCGCAGCACGATGACGTTGGGCCGCATCACCGCGTCCTCGACCACGCTGGGGTCGGACTCCGCGTCGGCGAACTCCAGGAAGGACTCGTCGATGACGATCAGGTCCAGGTCCGCCATCGCGTCCATGAACTGGATGACCGACTGGCGGGGGAGGAAGCCGCCGTCGGGGTTGTTCGGGTTGCAGATCACGGCGACGCGCGTGCCGCGGGCGCGGATGAACTCGGCGTACTTGGCGAGGTCGAGGGAGAACCCGGCGGATTCCTGGAGCGGGAACATGTCGACCCGCTTGCCGGTCTCCATCGGCTGGTCGGTCCAGCGGCCGAAGGTGGGGACGGGGATCGAGAGGGACTCGCGGACGAGGAGGTGGTCGATCCACGTGATGAGCTCGGTGGAGCCGTTGCCCATCGCGACGCACTGCGGCGGGAGCTGGAGCAGCGAGCACAGTTCGGCGGTGATGGTGTCCGCGCTGCTCGGGTAGTAGGTGATGATCTCGCGCAGCCGGCCCGCCAGTTCGTCGAACATCGCGGGCGTGGGGAAGTACGGGTTGCAGGGGATGCAGAAGTCCACCGGGCCGGCGCCGTCACTTTCCCGCGTCAGTGCGGCCATCGACGGGCTGTGCGCCGCGGTGCCGCGAAAGAGCGAGGTGACATTGCCGGCCATGGAACCTCCGTAGGGGGCGGACCGTCGGGGAGAACGGGCCCTCCGTCTTGTGGGTGGCCCGCGCGGGGGAGCACGGGCCGCCCTTCCATACGGATACGGGGGTGGCGCTGTTCAATCGATGTGAAGTCGTGTGGAGATTGTGAACCCGCTGTGAAGGCGGGTCACGAACCGAACGAGTGGACCGTGCTCGTCCGGTACGTCCGGCCCGGACGCAGCACCGTCGAGGGGAACGAGGGCTGGTTCGGCGAGTCCGGGAAGTGCTGGGTCTCCAGGCACAGCGCGTCGCCCTGCCGGTAGACGCGGCCGCCCGTCCCGACGAGGGTGCCGTCGAGGAAGTTGCCGGAGTAGAACTGCAGGCCCGGCTGGTCGCTGGCGATGCTCAGGGTGCGGCCGGAGGACGGGTCGCGCAGGGTCGCCACGTGCTCGGGCCGCGCCGTGATGCCCTTGTCCAGCACCCAGTTGTGGTCGTAGCCCTTGGCGGTGACCTGCTGCGGGTGCGCGGCCCGGATGTCCCGGCCGATCGCCTTGGCCCTGCGGAAGTCGAAGGGGGTGCCGGAGACCTTCGCCAGCTCACCGGTGGGGATCAGCCCCGAGTCGGTGGGCGTGTAGCGGGAGGCGGCGATCGTGAGCTCGTGGTTCTCGATCGAGCCGCTGCCCTCGCCGGCCAGGTTCCAGTAGACATGGCTGGTCAGGTTGACGACGGTGGCCTTGTCGGTGGTGGCCTCGTAGTCGATGCGCCAGTCGCCGTTGCGGGTGAGGGTGTACGTCACCTTCGTGCGGAGCGTGCCCGGGTAGCCCATCTCCCCGTCGATGCTGACGTAGTACAGGTGCAGGCCCACGTCGGAGCCCTCGGTGAACGGCTCGACGTCCCAGACGTGCTTGTCGAAGCCCTTGGTCCCGCCGTGCAGGCTGTTCACGCCGTCGTTCACGGACAGCTGGTACGCGGTGCCGTCCAGCGTGAACTGCCCCTTGCCGATGCGGTTTCCGTAACGGCCGATCAGCGCGCCGAAGTACGGGGTCTTCGCCACGTAGTCGTCGATGTTGTCGAAGCCGAGGGAGACGTTGGCGTAGTGGCCGTGCCGGTCGGGGAGCTCCAGGCTCTGGACGACACCGCCCCAGCTGAGGACCTTCAGCCGGGTGCCGCCGTTCTCCAGGGACCAGCGGTGGACCTTGGTGCCGTCGGCGAGCTTCCCGAAGAGCTCCTTGACCGGCTTCCTGCCGCCCGGGGCGGCCTCGGCCGAACCCGTGCCGAGAGTGGTGGCGGCGAGGCCCGCGGCCGCCGCGCCTGCAATGACCGTGCGTCTGTTCAGTTCCATTGTGCGGCTCTCCCTTTTTGTGGCTCGGTTCGCCTCAGGGGTGTCCGTGCGGGGTGCCGACGGCCCTTCGGCTCACGCGCCCAATGAAGGTCGGGCCCCGCACCGTGGTGCGGGGCCCGAGCTGACTTATGAACCGGACTTGCGCTTGTTCCACACGTCGAAGCCGACCGCGGCCAGCAGGGCCAGGCCCTTGATGACCTGTTGCCAGTCGGTGCCGACGCTGAGGAGGTTCATGCCGTTGTTCAGCACACCGAGCACGAGACCACCGATGATCGCGCCGAGGACGGTGCCGACACCGCCGCTCATGGACGCGCCGCCGATGAACGACGAGGCGATGGCCTCGAGTTCGAAGTTCAGGCCCGCCTTCGGCGAGGCCGCGTTCAGACGGGCGGCGACCACCAGACCCGCCAGGGCCGCGAGCACGCCCATGTTCAGGAAGACGTAGAAGGTGACCTTCTTGTCCTTGACGCCGGACAGCTTCGCCGCCGGCAGGTTGCCGCCGATCGCGTAGATGTGGCGGCCGAAGACCGCGTTGCGCATCACATAGCCGTAGCCGACCACCAGCACGCCGAGGATGATCAGCACGATCGGGGCGCCCTTGTAGCTGGCGAGCAGCATCGTGACCACGAGGATCGCCGCGACGATGGCGACGAGCTTCAGCAGGAAGATGTTGCGCGGCAGCACCTCCAGCGAGAACTCCTGCTGCCGCTTGCGGTCACGGACCTCCTGGAGGACCGCGAAGACGATCAGCGCGAGGCCGAGGAGCAGCGTGATGTTGTGGTAGTTGGTGTCCGGGCCGGCCTCCGGCAGGAAGCCGTTGCCCATCTTCTGCAGCCCGTCCGGGAAGGGGCCGAGGGTCTGGCCCTTCAGCAGGATCTCCGTCAGGCCGCGGAAGAGCAGCATGCCCGCGAGGGTGACGATGAACGACGGTATGCCGAGATAGGCGATCAGGAATCCCTGGACCGAGCCCGCCACCGCGCCCACCACCAGGCACAGCACGAGGGCCAGCGGCCAGGCCACGCTGTGCTGCACCGTCAGCACGGCGGCGAAGGAGCCCACGAACGCGGTGAGCGAACCGACCGACAGGTCGATGTGGCCCGCGATGATCACCAGCATCATGCCGATCGCGAGGATCAGGATGTAGCTGTTCTGGAGCACCAGGTTGGAGACGTTGCGCGGCAGCAGGAGGTCGCCGTCGGTCCAGACCGCGAACAGGGCGACGATCAGGCCGAGTGCGATCAGCATGCCGTACTGGCGCATGTTGCGGCGCAGTCCGTCCAGCATCAGCTGGAGCAGGCCGCCCCCGGCCGAGTCCCCGCTCTTCCCGGCCGGCGCCGGGGCCGGGCTCTTGGCGGTCACATCCGTACTCATCGGGTTACCTCTTTGTCCTTCGTCATCTGGCGCATCAGCACTTCCTGCGTGGCCTCGGCCCGCGGGACCTCGCCGGTGAGCCGCCCGGCGGCCATGGTGTAGATGCGGTCGCACATGCCGAGCAGCTCGGGCAGCTCGGACGAGATGAAGACGACCGCCTTGCCCTGGGCGGCCAGCTGGTCGATGACCGTGTAGATCTCGTACTTGGCGCCGACGTCGATGCCGCGCGTGGGTTCGTCCAGGATCAGCACGTCCGGACCGGCGAAGATCCACTTGCTGAGGACGACCTTCTGCTGGTTGCCGCCGGACAGCTTGCCCACCGGCTCGAAGACGGTGGGCGCCTTGATGTTCATGGACGTGCGGTAGCCCTCGGCGACCTGCCGTTCCTCGTGCTCGTCGACCACTCCGCGCCGGGCGACCTTCTTCAGGGCCGTCAGCGAGATGTTGCGGTTGATGGTGTCGATGAGGTTGAGGCCGTAGTGCTTGCGGTCCTCGGTGACGTACGCGATGCCGTGTCCGACCGCCTCGGCGACGGTCTTCGTGCGGATCTCCCGGCCGTCCTTGAGGACCGTGCCGCCCGCGTGCCGGCCGTAGGTGCGTCCGAAGACGCTCATCGCCAGCTCGGTCCGCCCGGCGCCCATCAGTCCGGCGATGCCGACGATCTCCCCGCGGCGCACGTTGATCGACACGTTGTCGACCACCTTGCGCTGCTGGTCGATGGGGTGGTGCACCGTCCAGTCGCGGATCTCCAGGGCCGGGGCCGCCTCCGCCTCACCGTCGTACGCGGTGCGTTCGGGGAAGCGGTGGTCCAGGTCGCGGCCGACCATGCCGCTGATGATCCGGTCCTCGGTGGTCTCGGGCGCCTTCACGTCGAGCGTCTCGATGGACCGGCCGTCGCGGAGGATGGTCACCGAGTCGGCGACCCGGCGGATCTCGTTGAGCTTGTGGGAGATGATGATCGAGGTGATGCCCTGGTTCTTCAACTCCAGGATGAGGTCCAGGAGTTTGCCGCTGTCCTCGTCGTTCAGGGCAGCTGTCGGCTCGTCCAGGATGAGCAGCTTCACCTTCTTCGACAGCGCCTTGGCGATCTCGACGAGCTGCTGCTTGCCCACGCCGATGTCCGCGACGCGGGTCTCGGGGTGGTCGTCGAGACCGACCCGGCGCAGCAGCTCGGTGGCGTGCCGCAGGGTCTCGTTCCAGTTGATGAGCCCGCCCTTGGCGTGCTCGTTGCCGAGGAAGATGTTCTCCGCGAGGGAGAGGTACGGCACCAGCGCCAGCTCCTGGTGGATGATGACGATGCCGTGGTGCTCGCTCGCCCGGATGTCCTTGAAGCGGCAGAGCTCCTCCTCGAAGAGGATCTCGCCTTCGTAACTGCCGTGCGGATGGACGCCGGAGAGCACCTTCATCAAGGTGGACTTGCCGGCGCCGTTCTCCCCGCAGATGGCGTGGACCTCGCCCTGGCGGACGGTCAGGGTGACGTCCGACAGCGCTTTGACACCGGGAAAGGTCTTGACGATCGAGCGCATTTCCAGGACGGGTCCCGCCATGGTCGTGCCTTCCAGTCAGTGGGAAATCGAGGGGACCGGCGGTTAGTTGAGCTCGCTCTCCGTGTAGTAGCCGCCGTCGACGAGGATCTGCTTGTAGTTGCTCTTGTCGACGCTCACCGGCTGGAGCAGGTAGGCCGGGACGACCTTGGAACCGTTGTCGTACGTCTTGGTGTCGTTGGTCTCCGGCTTCTTGTCGTTCAGGACGTCGTCGACCATGGTCGCGGCGACCTTGGCCAGCTCCCGGGTGTCCTTGTAGACGGTCTGCGTCTGCTCGCCCGCGATGATCGACTTCACCGAGGCCAGCTCGGCGTCCTGGCCCGTGACGACGGGCAGCGGCTTGCTCTTGGAGCCGTAGTCGTCGGACTTCAGCGCCGACAGGATGCCGATGGAGATGCCGTCGTACGGCGAGAGGACCGCGTCGACCTTCTTGCTCTGGTACGACTTGGTGAGGATGTCGTCCATGCGCTTCTGCGCGGTGGCACCGTCCCAGCGCAGGGTGGTGACCTGGGTGAGGCCGGTCTGGCCGGACTGGACGACGAGCTTCTTGCTGTCGACGTACGGCTTCAGGACGCTCCAGGCGCCGTTGAAGAAGTACTTGGTGTTGTTGTCGTCGTTCGAGCCGGCGAACAGCTCGATGTTGAACGGGCCCTTGCCGTCCTTCAGGCCGAGCTTGTCGACGATGTAGTTGGCCTGGAGCTCGCCGACCTTGGTGTTGTCGAAGGATGCGTAGTAGTCGACGTTCTTGGTGCCGAGGATCAGACGGTCGTAGGCGATCACCGGGATGTCCGCGTCGGCTGCCTGCTGGAGCACGTTGTTCAGCGACTTGTTGTCGATGGCCGCGACGATCAGCGCCTTGACGCCCTGGGTGATCAGGTTCTCGATCTGCGAGACCTGCTGGTCCGGGTCGTCCTCGCCGTAGACCAGCTTGGTCTTGTACCCCTTGGACTCCAGGTTCTTGACGACGTTCTTGCCGTCGGCGATCCAGCGCTCGGAGGACTTGGTCGGCATCGCGATGCCGATCGTGCCGCCCTTCGCGCTGCCCTTGTCCTCGTTGCTGCCGCCCTCGCTGTCCTGGCCGCAGGCGGTGAGGGTCAGGGCGAGGGAGGCGGCTCCGGCTACGGCGGCGAGTGCAGCTCTGCGGTTACGCATGATCATCATCCTTGATGTGTGTGCAGGGCTCGGTCTCGCGGTGCGAAGACGCTCCCGAGGGTGGCGCCGGAAAGACCGAGGACAGGTGTGTGGGATTGTGCGCGGCTGTGTCTTCTTTTGTGAAGCGAGGTTTCCGGAACGTTATGCCAGGGGGTCGAACCTGTTGAGTTCGCCCGGCAGTCGAGAGCCGAGCGGTGCCATGTCGCCGTCCGCCCCGTGCCGCGCGAGCAGGTCGAGGGCGAGCCGGCCGCGCCGCACCCGCTCCCGGGCGGTGGACAGGGTCAGCTCCCGCAGGTGGTGCCCGTACGGGTAGATCCCGGGCGCCTTGGACAGGCCGAACTTCAGGTAGAGCGGTGCGCCGCGCCGGATGAGCTCGGCGACCTCGTACATCCGCACGTACCCGCCGAGGTCGTCGGGGGCCTCGATGTACATGTCCATGGGGGCGGCGGAAACCCGCCGGATCTCGGTGAGGTGATCGAGCGTCAGATCGCTGGGCACGTTGAGCGAGTCGGCCCCGAGCCTCTCGTACACGGCGTACGAGGCCGGGTTGACGGGGCCGATCAGTGCCGAGACCTTGAGCGTCGTGTCGGCCGGGACGATGCCGGCCGCACGCGCCCGGTGCAGCGTCCACAGCACGCCCTCGTCGGCGACGAGGAGGCACTTGACGCCCAGTTCGGTGGCCCGGACGGCGTCCTCGACGCAGCCGGCGACCGCGTCATGGCCCCGGGCGCGCAGTCCGGCTCCGCGGGAGTCGGTGCGCACGGAGGCGCCGATGTCCCAGGTGCCGCGCGGTCCGGTGAACAGGCAGAGCTCGATGTCGCGTTCGGCGGTGGCCTCGACCATCTCGGTGATCTCGGCGTCGGTCAGCATCCAGACGCCGCTGCCCTGGCTGATCCGGTGGATCGGCACGTCGAGCCGGGAGGACTCCTTGAGGACGACGGCGAGGGCCTCGGGCCCCTCCACGGAGGGAACCTCGGTACGCACGCCAGCGGCCGCCGCCCGGGAAGGAGTGCGGCGATGCGTCGGCGGGTGAGGGGGCGGGCGCGCCCAGGCCGAGCGCGGCGAGTGCCTGCTCACCGGGTCGACGGGCTGCCGTGGGTGCGGCGTCGGTCACGAGCTGTCCTTCGCGTTCGTCGGTTGTGCGATCTGTGCGTTCGATATCTCGAACAAGGTTCGTGTCGGTGGGTGTACGCCGGTACGGAGCGTCAGGAACCCCGTACCGGCGTACTGATCGAGGGCGCGGGACCACCCGCTCAGGGGCGCAGCAGGACCTTTCCGACCTTGGGGTCGCCCGAGCCCACCAACTCGATGGCCTGCGGGAACTCGGCGAGCGGCAGCTCGTGCGTGACCAGCGGCGACGGGTTCAGCAGCCCGGCGCCGAACACCCGCACCGTGTGCGCCCAGGCCTCCGGCGGCGCCCCGAACACGGTGTGCACCTCCAGTTGCCGTACGACGAGGTCGGTCGGGTCGAGTCCCTCGGCGCCCGGCGCCGGGATCCCGGTGAGGACCAGGCGCCCGCCGCGCCGGAGCAGGGAGGCGGCGGTGCGCGCGGCGGACGCCGACCCGGCGGTCTCGACGACGACGTCGAAGTCGCCGGGCAGTTCCTGGTCCCGGGTGCGGAAGTCCGTGGCGCCGAAGTCCCTGGACAGTGCCGCCCGGTCCGTGCGGGTGCCCACCACGAGGAGGTCGGCCGGGGAGCCCGCCGCGAGGAACTGCACGGCGAACATCCCGAGCGTCCCCGTGCCCACCACCGCGACCCGCTCGCCCGGCCGGGCGTTCGCCTTGATCGCCGCGGCGGCGATGCAGGCGGCCGGCTCCAGCAGGGCGGCGGCCGTCAGGTCGGCGTCGTCCGGCAGGACGTGCAGCAGCCGGGCCGGGAGGGTCAGCGTGGCCGCCATGGCGCCCGGCTGGGTGAACCCGGTCTCCTCGTACCCGGCCGTGCACAGCGTGGTCTCGCCCGCGTGACAGCGGTCGCAGACCTGGCAGTTGCGGAAACCCTCACCGACGACCTTGCGGCCGACGAGCGAGGCCGGCACCCCGTCGCCCACCTCCTGGACCGTCCCGGACCACTCGTGGCCCGGCGTCAGGGGGTAACGGACGTACCCCTCGGGCCGGTTGCCCTGGTAGACCTCGCGGTCCGAGCCGCAGATCCCGACCGCGTGCACCCGCACGAGCGCCTCGCCCGCCGCCGGAGGCACCGGCTCGTGCGGGGTCAGCCGGTGCTCGCCCGGCGCCTCGACGACGACGGCGGTGCTCACCGCGTCCCCTTCGGCTTGCGCTGCTCCCAGCCGTCCGCCCACAGGTCGAACCGGGCCTGCTGCTGGGGGAATTCGGCCGCCGCGTCGGTGTCCAGCTCGACACCGAGCCCGGGCGCGTCGGAGAGCTGGAAGTAGCCGTCGACGACCTGCGGGGCCCCCTTCACGACCTTCTTGATCTCCGCGTCCGCGAAGTCGTTGAAGTGCTCCAGGATCTTGAAGTTCGGTGCGGTGAAGCCGACCTGGAGCGAGGCGGCGGTCAGCACCGGTCCGCCGACGTTGTGCGGCGCGACCAGGACGTAGTGCGCCTCGGCGGTGGCGGCCAGCTTCCTGGTCTCCCAGATGCCGCCGATGTGGCCGACATCGGGCTGGATGATGTCCGTCGACTGGCTCTCGAAGAGCTCGCGGAACTCGATGCGGTCGTGGATGCGCTCGCCCGTGGCGACCGGGATGTCGACCTTCGCGGCCACCTTCTCCAGCGCCTTGAGGTTCTCCGGCGGGACCGGCTCCTCCAGCCAGGCGGGCTTGAAGGGGGCGAGTTCGCGGGCCAGCCGGATGGCGGTGGCGGGCGAGAAGCGGCCGTGCATCTCCAGCATCAGCTCGGCGTCGGGCCCGATGGCGTCCCGCACGGCCTCGATGAGCGAGACGGCGTACAGGCTCTGCTCGTGGTCGAGCTCGAAGTGGCCGGTGCCGAAGGGGTCGATCTTCAGGGCCCGGTACCCGCGGGCCATCACCTCCTGCGCGGCCTTGTGGTACGCCTCCGGGGTCCGCTCGGTGGTGTACCAGCCGTTGGCGTAGGCCTTGACCTTGTCGGTGACCTTGCCGCCGAGCAGCTGCCACACCGGTACGCCGAGGGCCTTGCCCTTGATGTCCCAGCACGCCATCTCGACGACGGCGATACCGGACATCACGATCTCGCCCGCGCGACCGTAGTCGCCGTACTTCATGCGGCGTACGAGGTCCTCGACAGCGAACGGGTCGGAGCCGAGAATGTGGTTGGCCTCCGCCTCCCGCAGATACCCGATCAGCGCGTCGGTGTGGCCCAGCATGCGGGTCTCGCCGACTCCGGTGATGCCCTCGTCGGTGTGCACTTGGACGTAGGTCAGGTTCCGCCAGGGCGTCCCGACCACGTGTGTGCTGATTCCCGTGATGCGCACGGCAGTTGCCCCCTGTGCTTCGGATCTGTTCGAAATTTCGTCACACGTTCGAAATGTTGGCGTGACAGTAAGGATGCGGCCCGGGAGGTGTCAATGGGTCGAACGCATAATGGTTTCGACGCGATGGGAGTGGGATGGCGGGGAATGGTCGGGGGTGTCTAGAGTCGCCGCGCCGGAACGGCCGCTTCCCCACACAACATTCACAGCTGTGCCTATGAACGTGACGTGTGCGGAACTTAGTCTTCCCGCGTCATGGACTACTGCCACCCGTGCCGACGGCACCTCAACGGCGCCCTTGCCTGCCCGGGGTGCGGCACCCCCGTCGAAGAACTCCGCGCGCACGCGGCGGTCCCCGAGCCGCATCCGGAACCGGATGCGGACGCGGCCGACACCTCCTACGGCGACGACGAACCGGAGGAGCACCTCGGGCGGGCCGCCCGGCGGCGAAGCCGCGGCCGGGGCAGGGTGGCGGAGGACCCGGTCGACCCGGACGGGCCGGACGGTCCGGGCGGGGCCAGCAGGCGTGACCGCAAGGCCGCGGCACACCGCCGTCGACGGCGCAGGACACTGCTGATAGCCGCCGGTTTCGTGCTGGCGGCCGGTGCGCTCAGCCTGGCCGAACTCGGCATCGACGCACCCGGGTTGAGCCAGAAGCCGGCGGCGGCCGGGGAGGACTCCGCCGACGGTTCGGCCTCCCCGGAGCCCGGCGAGACGGCGCGTCCGCTGGGTGACACGGGAGGCTCCGGTGGCGCCTCGGCGAGCGACCCCGCCGACGCCTCCGCGTCGCCCTCCGCTTCCGCGTCCGCCTCCGCTTCGGCCTCCGCCGAGGACAAGGGCAAGGACCAGGAGGAGCAGTCGGCCGGCTCGGGCACGGCGCCCGGGGGTTCCGCCTCCGCGCCCGCGTCCCACGCGCCGCCCGCGACCACCGCGCCCCCCACCACCGCACCGACCACGTCCGCCCCGCCGCCGGCCCCGACGCCGTCCGAGACGTGCAACCGGTTCCTGTGGTGGTGCACGTGACCTCCGGGGGCGTCACCCGGCCCGACCTGGACGCCCTCTAGTCCTCCGCCGCGCGGCCCTCTCCCGCCATGAACCGCCAGGCCAGGGCATGGCCCAGGGCGGTCAGGACGATCAGCATCAGGGCCTCCGCCTGGATGCCGCTCAGCCCGGCGTGGCGGGCGAGTTCGGGGAAGGCGCCGACGACGGCGATCAGGGCGTAGAGCAGTGCGGCGCCGGCCTGCTGCCGGACGACGAAGCGGTCGCCGCGGGCGCGGGCCAGCAGCCGCAGGGTGCACACGCAGCCGACCGCGGCGAGAACGATGAAGGCCGTCCGCCAGATCATCGGCTGCTCGGTGCCGCCCACCTGGGCGAACAGGCCCATCAGGGCGGGCAGCAGGAAGGACAGGTAGACCCCGCCGACGACACGGCGCAGCCCGGCGTCGCGCATCCAGTCGTCGTGGCTCTGGACGACGTTCCACCACAGGCCGACCAGGGTGAAACAGGTGGCGGAGAAGAGGGCGTAGAAGGTGCTCACATCCATGGACGACGAGCGTGGCAGCGCTCCCGGACCGGGCGGGCGTCACACGCCCTGCGTCCGTCCCGGCCTGCCGGGACGGACCAGTGGCCGAGGCGTGCGGCCCGTCGCCACGCGGAGCGCGGACGGCTGACGGGACCGCCGTCGGGCACGATGCCGGGCGGCACGGACCCGGCACGATCCGGGACAGGGCCTTCGGGGTCCGGTGGACGGTGCCGTCCGCGGCGGGCGCCGGTCAGGCGTCGAGCATGCGGCGCAACAGGTCCCGCAGCGCGAGACGCTCCTTGTCCGAGAGGCCCGCCAGGGGCTCACGCGCGAAATTCAGCGACTCCCGCAGGCCGCGGGCCACCTTGCGCCCCTCGGCCGTGGCCGCCGCCAGCTTCACGCGCCGGTCGGCCGGATCCGGCCGCCGCTCCACCAGGCCCCGCGCCTCCAGCCGGTCCACGATCCCCGTGACGTTCGACGGCTCGCACTTCAGCTGCTGCGCCAGCCGCCGCATCGGCACCGACTCCATCGACAGCAGTCCGAGCAGCCGCGCCTGCGCGCCGGTCAGCGCGTGCTCCGCGGCGGCCTCCTCGTACTCCTCGTGATAGCGGGCCACCACCGAGCCGATGAGGTCGACGACCTCGAGGGTGAGGGGGTCGATCCGGGGGGTCTTCTGAGTGGACATGACCTCCAGGCTACCCCGTTACTTGACATCCTGAAATATTCAGGCGCATGGTTGTTTCAGGTACTGAAGTATTTCGGCCGCGGGGCGTGTGCGGACAGGTGCGCACGCGAGCCCGTGAGAACGCAGGAAAGGCGCACCCTCATGACCGACACCCCTCAGCTTCCCGCCGTCAGCCGTGAATGGCAGCTGGTCAGCCGGCCGGTCGGCTGGCCCCAGGCCGACGACTTCGCGCTCGTCGAGGCGGAGGTCCGGCAGCCGGGGGAGGGCGAGGTCCTCGTACGGAACGCGTTCCTGTCCGTCGACCCGTACATGCGCGGCCGCATGAGCGCCGCCAAGTCGTACACCGCCCCGTTCGAGCTGGGCAAGACCATGCAGGGCGGCGCCGTGGGCGAGGTCATCGCCTCCGGCACCGAGGGCATCGCGCCCGGCGACCACGTACTGCACTTCGGCGGCTGGCGCGAGTACGCCACCGTCTCCGCCAAGCAGGCCGTCAAGGTCGACCCGGCGGCCGCCCCGCTGTCCACGTACCTCGGCGTGCTCGGCATGACCGGTCTCACCGCGTACGCCGGCCTGCTGCGCACCGCGTCCTTCAAGGAGGGCGACTCCGTCTTCGTCTCCGGCGCCGCCGGTGCCGTCGGCAGCCAGGTCGGCCAGATCGCCAGGCTCAAGGGCGCCTCGCGCGTCATCGGTTCGGCCGGATCCGACGAGAAGGTCAAGCTGCTCGTCGAGGAGTACGGCTTCGACGCCGCCTTCAACTACAAGAACGGGCCGGTCGCCGAGCAGCTGCGGGCCGCCGCCCCCGACGGCGTCGACGTCTACTTCGACAACGTGGGCGGTGACCACCTGGAGGCGGCCATCGGCTCCCTCAACGTGAACGGCCGGATCGCCGTCTGCGGCATGATCTCCATCTACAACAACACCGAGCCGGCCCCCGGCCCCAAGAACCTCGCCCGGCTCATCCAGACCCGCGGCCGCATCGAGGGCTTCCTCGTCAGCGACCACTACGACCTCCAGTCGCAGTTCGTCCAGGAGGTCGGGCCCTGGGTGGCGTCCGGGCAGCTCAAGTACCGCGAGACGGTCGTCGAGGGCATCGAGAACAACCTGGAGGCGTTCTTCGGCGTCCTGCGCGGCGACAACATCGGAAAGATGATCGTCAAGCTCTGAGCCCGTGACGGCCGCGGCGGCGGCCGGGCTCTCGGCCCGCGGCGGCCGGTGGTGACCACCGGGCCCCGCGGGCCCGCGGCGGCGGGTGGCGGTCTCCTGGCGGGACCTGTTTCCTGGATTTCCGGCATGCGGTAACTTCTTTCCGAAGTTGTCGCGATCGTGGGCGCGAGTCGCGGCGGGCCTAGGAGGAACGCACCGTATGTCCATCCAGCAGACCGACGTCCTGTACACCGCCGTCGCCACCGCCGAGAACGGCCGTGACGGCCGGGTCGCCACCGACGACGGCAAGCTCGACGTCGTCGTCAACCCGCCCAAGGAGATGGGCGGCAGCGGCGCCGGAACCAACCCGGAGCAGCTCTTCGCCGCCGGGTACAGCGCCTGCTTCCAGGGCGCCCTCGGCGTCGTCGCCCGCCAGGAGAGCGCCGACATCTCCGGATCGACCGTCACGGCCAAGGTCGGCATCGGCAGGAACGACGACGGGTTCGGGATCATCGTCGAGATCTCCGCCGACATCCCGAACGTCGACGCCGCCACCGCCCGCGCGCTCGTCGAGAAGGCGCACCAGGTGTGCCCGTACTCCAAGGCGACCCGCGGCAACATCACCGTGACGCTTGCCTGACGGCGCTCGTTGCACACGACGGAGGCCGCACCCCGGGACGTGGGGTGCGGCCTCCGCCCTTTCGCCGGCCGCCTCAGGAAACCGTCAGCAGAGCCCTCCCCACCTGTGAGAACTCGCCCTTGGGATGGTCACGGAAGAGCGGTTCCGTACCGAACAGGACCACGCGCGGGCCGCTGACCACCGAGGGGCGGCCCGCCGCCGCGGCGGGACCTCCCGTGCCGTCGGCCGACGGCCGCCAGTGCCCGGAGACCAATGGATCGCCCGGCGCGTACGACTGCTCGACCCGGACGCCCGGACCCGGGGCGGTGAACCAGACCGGGGCGTACACGAAGCTGTGATCAGGTGCGCCCGCCATGACCGGGCCGCCCGAGTTCACCACCCGCACCACGCCGTTGGCGTCGCCGGCGCCCTCCACCGGCCGCACCGCGAGCAGTCCGGCATCCGTGTTGAGCGCCGCGCCCACCGCACCGCGCCCGACCAGGCCGTGGGTGCGCAGGAACGCGTCGAGGGCCGTCCGTGCCGCCGGGGTGAGCGCCGCGCGGTCGAGGCCCGACGACACGAACAGCACGTCGGCGGCGGACCAGTCGAAGCCCGCGTCGAGGATCGCCGTCGACACCGGGACCACGTCGAAGTTCATCTCGCGCAGCGCGAACAGTTCGCCGGGGGTGACCGCGGCGGCGACCCGGGCGGCGCGCAGCGGGGTGCCGCCGGTGGCCTTCGTCGCCTCGAAGACGACGTCGTACGCGCGCGCCAGGGAGACGGCCCGCGCACGGGCCGAGGACGGCACCAGCGCACTGCCGTCCCCGCTCCTGCGCACCGCGACGCCGTCCCGCAGCAGGGAGTTGAGGGCGGCGATCTCCTGCGGGGTGTCGAGCCGGAGCCGCAGGTCGCCGTGCGCGGCGACGTGCCCCACCGGCGCCGCGGAGCGGACCGCGGTGCGCGGGACCCCCGCCAGGCTTCCGTCCGGCACCCGCTCGACCGTCGCTCCCCACAGCCGGCCCAGACTCCAGCCTGAGATGTCGTACATCGTCGACACCTTGTCGCTGATGTCCCTGCCGTCCGCCAGCAGCGCGTTCGCCAGACCGCGCTTGGGCTGGTGCAGATCGACGACGTACGAGCCCTTCGGGTACGTCCGCCCCGCCAGCCGGAAGCTGCGGGTCGCCCGGGTCACCCGGACGTCGTCGGCGATCAGGTGGTCCACCAGACGCGCGGCGGCCGTCGCGGATCGCTGGGTGCCGCCCGCGGGCACGACGTAGGCCCGCGGGAAGACGGTCGTGTAGACGTCCTCGGGGCCGATGCCCGGCACGCCGGGCACGGTCTTCGCGGACACCGGCACCTGCGCGGCCCCAGCCGACCCGCGCCGGAACACCTCGATCTGGTCGGCGATCAGCGAGGCCCGGTGAGCCCGGACGAAGTCGAGGGTGGCGCGCATGGCCGCACCCGCCACGTCCACGTTGACGGCCGAGCGCCGCCGCAGCTCGGCGGCCGGCAGCGTGTCGTACGCCGAGCCGTTCACCGTCAGCGGGATCTCGACGGTGTGCGCGGCGACCGTGCCGTGGAAGGCCGCGTACTGCGGGGTGAAGACGGGCGGCCAGTCGTCCCAGCCCTCCTGCTGGTCCCGGAACGGGATCTGGGCCGGCTCCACCCCGTCCTTGCCGGGCGTGTGACCCAGGCCGTCGACGGCGGCCTCCATGCCGAGGGCGTTGGCGTAGGTGTTCTTGAGGAACAGGTCGTACTCGTAGTTCTCGCCGTGCGGCGGCGTCGTCGGCTCGATCAGGGTGCCGTTGACGTAGCCGTGCAGATCGAGCATGACGGCCGGCTGCTTGTCGATCTCGATCTGCCGCATCGCGCGCACCTCGGGCTGCGAGGCGGTGACGAAGTCCCGGTTCAGATCGAAGCCGCCCGCGTTCTCGCGGGTGCCGGCGATCCGGCCGTCCGGGTTCGCGGTGATGTCGAAGTACAGCCGGCTGTGCGCGAGCAGATCCTCCGTCCCGGCGTCCCGGGCGGTCGCGAGCCGCTCGATCAGCCGGAGGGCCGCGTCGGTGCCCTCCCACTCGTCGCCGTGGATGTTGCTGTTGAAGAAGACCGGGGTCTTGTACGTCGTCCTGACCGCCCGGTCCTTCGCCGCCGCCCCGGGGTCGTTCTCGATGAGCTCACGCATGCGCTCCTGCTCGCGGGCCCGGCGCGCGGACTCCGGGGCGGTGACGGTGACCAGGTAGAGGCGGTGGCCGCCGGCGGAGCGGCCCGCCACCTCGACGCTCACCCGGTCGCCCAGCCGCTGGAGGGCGTTCAGCTTCGGAGCGATGGCGTGGTACGGGACGAGGCCCAGTTTCAGGGACTTGTCGGCCGGGTTCTCCGGGTCCGCGGCGAGGATCTGCTCGCGCGGGTAGCCGCGGTCGTCCGCCGCGAGATCGGTGACGGGCGCGGTGAGGGCGGTGCGGGCGGCAGCGGCCGGCGCCCCGGCGGCGCCGTGCGCCGGGGCCGAGCCCTCACGGACGGGAGGTCTGCGGTCCGCGGTGGCGCTGTGCGGGGCGAGCAGCAGCGA
Source organism: Streptomyces krungchingensis (assembly GCF_054729265.1). Taxonomy (NCBI): domain Bacteria; kingdom Bacillati; phylum Actinomycetota; class Actinomycetes; order Kitasatosporales; family Streptomycetaceae; genus Streptomyces; species Streptomyces krungchingensis. The sequence continues at coordinate 3,760,216 of NZ_JBPUKY010000001.1, read as the reverse complement.
ACCCGCCGCCGTCACGGCGACGGCGGCGGTCAGGACGGGTCTGGCGACGGGCTTCGGCAGGCGCACGTGTCGTACCTCCTGGGTTCCCCGGACCGGGTGCCGGGGGCTTCCTGAGATCGGGTCAGGTCGGTCCACGTCGTACGGCGAGGTGTACCTGTTCGACCCATCCGCAACAAGAGCGCGTTCCCGTCACCGCAGCCATCGGTGATGGCCCGGATGGCGCAACACCGGTGGACCGGAAGGGGCATGCTGAGTGCGGGCGCCGGCGCGACGGAGGGCCGGGGTGCCGAAGCGAACGGCCGAGCGGCAACGTGCGTGGCGAGGAGGCCCCATGTCCCCGATTCCGTCGCTCCCCAGCCGGGAGGACGTGCTGCGCATGGCGCGCAGCACGACCGACATCACCGGCCAACTCCTCGACACGGCAGGGAACATCACCAGGATCGCCGTCAACACCCTCGACCCCCGGGACGGGTCGGGGGCGGAGGCGCTGCGCGTGCTGCGCGAGACGACCGCCGAACTCGCCGAGGCGAGCGCCTCCCCACAGGCGCAGGAGGCGTTCTACCGGATCGTGGACACCCTGACCCGGCTCGGCACCAGCGGGGCGCCCCTCGCGGTGCACCCCGTGAGCGAACCCGCGCAGGCGCTGCTGGCCGCGCTCGGCGACAGCCTGCTGCCCGTCCTCGACGCGGTCGAACCCGCCGTGCAGGAGGCGGTCGCCGCACTCGGCGAACTGGTCGACGCGTCCTCGCCGCTGCTGCCGGCGGCGGCCGGGATCGCCGCGGGGGCGCTGCTCGCGCTGACCCCGGTGCTGCGTGCCGCCGCCGACGTGCTGCGCGGCTCGTCGCCCGAACTGCGGCGCATCGCCGACGCGTTGACCGCCGCGCTCGCACCGCTGCTGCCGCTCCAGGTCGCGCTGGCGGAGCGGGCGGCGGCGGCCGGGGCGGGGGTCGTGCGGGCCACGCTGCCCCCGCTCGCCGACCTCACGGAGGCGGCCGCCGCCGTGATGCAGACGGCCCGGCCGGTCCTGGTCGCCGGTGAGGAAATGCTCGTTGCCGGGCTCGAACAGCTTCAGCCGTTGCTCCTCGCCACGGCGTCCCGGGCCGGCCGGGTGGCGCGCGCCGGGGCCGTCCGTGTCTCGGCGGCGGTGTCGCCCGCCGCCGACCGCACGGTGGTGGTCGCGGTCACCCCGGCGTGACCCGCCCGGGCACCGGACGTGCGGCGCCCCGGGGTGCGAGCCGCCGGGGGCCACAGGCCCGCCCCGCCCCGGAGGCCCGCCCCGCTAGAGTTCCCCCCATGCGCGATCTTGGGGTGGGGTTCGGTTACTTGGTGCGGGGCCAGCGATGGGTGGCCGGGCACGGGAAGCAGTTCGGGTTCGGTCTGCTCCCGGGTCTCATCACCCTGGTCCTGTACGCGGCGGCCCTGGTCTCCCTCGCCCTGTACGGCGAGGACTTCATCGGCTGGGCGACCCCCTTCGCGGACGACTGGACCAGCCCCTGGCAGGGACTGTTCCGGGGCTTCCTCACCGCCGTGCTCGTCGCCCTGGCCCTGCTCCTCGCCGTCCTCACGTTCACGGCGGTCACCCTCCTCGTGGGGCAGCCGTTCTACGAGAACCTCTCCGAGAAGGTCGACCGGGACGTCTCCTTGGACGGCACGGCCCCCGAGTCGGGGCTGCCGCTCTGGCGGGAACTGTGGATCTCCGGACGCGACAGCCTCCGCATCCTCGTACGCGCCGCCGTCTGGGGCATCCTGCTCTTCGCCCTGGGCTTCGTGCCCTTCGTCGGCCAGACCGCCGTCCCGGTGATCGGCTTCTTCGTCACCGGCTTCTTCCTCACCGAGGAGCTCGTCGCGGTCGCCCTGCAACGCCGCCGCGTCGATCTGCGGGAACGCCTCACCCTGCTCCGCTCCCGCAAGATGCTGGTCTGGGGCTTCGGCACCCCGCTGGGCCTCGCGTTCCTGGTGCCGTTCGTGGCCGTGTTCCTGATGCCGGGAGCCGTCGCGGGCGCCACCCTGATGGCGCGTGAGCTCCTCGACGAGGAGACCGCCGAGACCGGAGCGGACGCTCCCGAGGAGGAAGTCACCCCGTGACCGAGATACTCGCCGTCGCCGTCATCACCGTCCTGGCCGTCGTCGCCCCGGGCGCCGACTTCGCCATGGTGGTCCGCAACAGCTATCTCTACGGCCGCAGGACGGGCCTGCTGGCCGCCACGGGCGTCGCTGCCGGCGTCCTGGTGCACGTGACGTACACGATGCTCGGCGTGGGCCTGCTGATCGCGTCCTCGACCGCCCTGTTCACGGTGATCAAGCTGATCGGCGCGGCGTACCTCGTGTACATCGGCGTACGCACGTTCCGCGCGCGCGGCGACGTCGAGGTGGACCTGGAGAACAAGACGGAGCTGACCCCGTCGGCCGCGCTGCGCACCGGGTTCCTCACCAACGTCCTCAACCCGAAGACGACGCTCTTCGTGGTGTCGACGTTCGCCCAGGTCGTCAGCCCCGGTACGCCGCTCTACCAGCAGGCGGGCTACGGGCTGTTCATGTCCCTCGCCCACCTGCTGTGGTTCGGCGTGGTCGCCGTGTTCTTCTCGCACGACCGGATGCGCACGCTGATGCTGCGCGGCCAGAAGGTCCTGAACAAGGTCATCGGATCCGTCCTGGCCGGACTCGGCATCAGTCTCGCCTTCGCTCCGTCCCACTGACGGCGGGCGCGGTCGTGTCCGCGGCGACCGTCAGGATCGCCCGCACCTGCGCGATGATGTCCAGCCGGTTGCGCACGAACTCGGGGTCGGTGACCGCGCCGGTCGCCGGGTCCGTGTTGCCCGTGCCGAACTGGAGCACGGGCGTGTGCACATGCCCTCCGGGCAGCGAGGAGCGCAGGCCGAGGCGGTCGCGCAGCAGGGTCGCGCGGTACGCGATCTCGTTCGAGAGGTAGTCGCCGCCGCCACCGGCACGGGCCGTGGACCCCTCGGTGGGGCCGTCGGGGCGGACGACCGGCGTGCTGCCGCCCGCCGGGATCTCGGTCACCGTGGTGTTGTCGTAGACGGGGAAGCGGCCGGTGGGCGCGGCGACGATCGCCGCGTACGGCAGTGTCGTCGACGTCCACTGCGGCTGCGAGGCCGGGTCGGTGACCGGGACGGGCCCGGTCACCGGGACGTTCAGATTGTCCGGGAAGCCGCCCCGCCAGGCCCCGTTGGTGCGCTCCACGTCGAAGCGGCCGACGCGCCCCTGGCTGACCGTGGTGAACAGATCGACGTGCCGCAGGTGCGGACGCAGCGTCCGCTCGACCGTCCCGTCGGCGAAGTCCTGCCAGCGGACCGGGAAGACGACGGTCTCGACGCGGGCGGGACCGTGCGCGGTCTCGATCACGGTGCCGTCGAGGGCGAGCGCGGTGGCGCCCGAGGGGTTGGAGATCCGGACGTCGCGGTCCAGCGTGAACGGGTCGAAGCCGGTGACCAGGATGCGCCGTACGTCCCGGCCGCGCGGGTAGCGGACGGTGTCCTGGCCGCGTGAGGTGCGCTCCAGGGTGTCCAGCAGCCTGGCCCGCCGGCCGTCCGAGAGACCGAACTCCGGCTCCCACGCACGCATCTCGCGGGTCATGCCCAGACGTGCCCAGTACAGCGGACGGTCGTCGTCACGGCTGAGGTCCCCGCCGGCGGGCCCCCGGCCCTGGGCCCGGTCGACGGCCCGCCGCCACAGCCGGGCGCCCTGCCGCTCCACGAGGCGCTCCGCCTGCGCGTAGGAGTCCGCGTCCGCGAGGGCCCGCGCGAACTGCGGTGCCACGGTGTCGAATCCGGAACGGCGCAGGATCTCCTGGGGCGCCGCCCGGTCGAGCCGCTGCTCCTCCACGGTGGGGGGTGCGGCGGCCGCGGGGGCGACGGGTGCCGCGGGTGCGGTGCCCGCTGTGGCCGTGGGAGCCGTCGCGAGTCCCGCCACGAGGGTGAGTCCGAGAATGCCGATCCGAACGCATCGGTGAGTCAAGGGAGTTCGTACCTTCCGTCGCCGGGATGGGGGAGCCCCTCGCTCCTGCGCGGTCGGGAGCTCGGGGGACGCTGCCGGACGGCGGCAGTATCCCGTGACGGCCGGGGCACACGCCATGGCGCGTGCCCCGGGAGACCGAGGAGGCTTGTGTGACCGGACGGTTCAAGCCGCCCTGGAGACGGGGGCGGAGGCGGCCGGACGCGGCCGGACGGTTCACACGGCCCCGCCGGCACGGGTTCCAGGGATCCTCGTAGCCGACTCCCGCAGCGCGGCCAGGAACGCCTCCGCCGCCGGTGTCAGGGACCGTCCGCGCACGGTCGCCGCGTACACCGCCCGTGCCGGTGCGTCCTCGTCGAGCACCGGAAGCAGGGCGACGTCGGGCCGCACGGACTCCGCCGCGAGCGCCGGGACCAGAGTGACGCCGAGCCCGGCGGCGACGTATCCCAGTTTGGCGGTCCACTCGGCGACCACGTGCGCGACGCGTGGCCGGAACCCGTGCCGCAGGGCCGCGTCGAGGAGGGTGCCCTCGGGGCGCGGACCCCCGGAGATCCAGTCGGCGTCGGCGAGCCGGGGCAGCCGCACGGACGGTTCGGCGGCGAGCGGATGCCCGGCGGGCACGGCGACGTACAGGGACTCGTCGAGGATGTGGTGCAGGGCGCAGGTGTCCAGCCGGGCCCGGCCCGTCGTCGACACGACCGCCAGATCGAGGTGGCCGGCGAAGAGCCGGTCCAGCAGCGCGGGGGTGAGCCCTTCCTCGCGGCTGAGCCGGACCCCTGGGCTGCGCACCCGGAACGCCGCGATGGCCCGCGGGACGAGGGCCGCGTCCGCCGTGGCGAAGGCGCCCACCCGCAGGCGTCCGCCGGCCTTCTCCCGCAGCGCTGCCAGCTCGCGGCCGGCCCCGAGGAGCCGCTCGACCACCGACTCGGCGTGCGGCACGAGGACCTGCCCGGCCTCCGTCAGCCGGACGCCCCGGGGCAGCCGGTCGAAGAGGGGTGCCCCGCCGAGCGCCGCCTCCAGCGAGGAGATCTGGCGCGACACCGCCGACTGGGTCCACCCCAGCGTCCGTGCCGCCACGGTGAACGAACCGTGCCGGGCCACCTCCAGGAAGACCCGCAGCCATGTGGTGCTCAGATCGGGGGCGCCCTGGGGCGCCGGGGCGTCCGCTGCGGGGGAGTCCGACGGCGGGGAGCCCGCTGCGGGGGAGTCCGACGGCGAGGAGTCCGGGAGCGAGGAGCCCGGTGCTGATGCGTGCGGTGCGGATGCGTCCGGTGCCGATGTGTTCGGCGGGAGGGAGTCCGAGATCTCGGTATGCGGGTCCGGCATGGACCCCATGCTAGACATTCGCTTGTCGCATCACGGGGGTGCGCCTAGCGTCACGCACATGGACACGATGGAGAAGATCGCCTTCCTGGGGCTGGGGCACATGGGCGCGCCGATGGCGCGCCGACTCCTGGACGCCGGGCACCCGTTGACCGTCTGGAACCGGACACCGGAGAAGGCGGCACCGCTCGTCGCGCGGGGCGCCGTGCTCGCCGCGTCCCCGGCCGAGGCGGTGCGCGACGCGGACGTGGTGATCACGATGCTCGCCGACCCGGCCGCGCTCGACGCGGTGGCCGGCGCCGTCCTCCCGGAACTGCGCGCGGGCGCCTGCTGGGTGGAGATGTCGACGGTCGGCCCGGACGTCGTCAGGGAACTGGCCGCGCGGCTCGGGGAGTCCGTGACGCTGGTCGACGCGCCGGTCATGGGCAGCACGGACCGGGCGGAGGCGGGCGCGCTCGGCATCCTCGCGGGCGGTGACACGGCCCGCGTCGAGCGGGTGCTGGCGCACCTCGGGACGGTGACCCGCACCGGCCCGCCCGGCTCGGGCGCCGCGCTCAAACTGGTCGTCAACTCCGCCGTCCTCGGCGGGATCGCCCTGGTCGCCGAGAGCATGGTCCTCGCGCGGGCCCTCGGCCTCGACGACGACACCGCGCGCACCGCCCTCGCGAACAGTCCGCTCGGCGGCGCCGTCGCCCGTGCCTTCGCCGACGGCGTGCACTTCGGCACCTCGCTCGCGGTGAAGGACGTCGGCCTGGCGGTCGAGGCGGCCCGGCTGCCCGCCCTGGAAGCGGTCCTGGAGCACTACCGGTCCGCCGCCGCGGACCCGGCCGTCGCCCGCGCGGACGTCGCGCGGGCCGTCACCCACATCCGCACCTCTGCCTGAGGGGATCCCGTGCAGATCACACTCGACAACCCGGCCTCCGCGCCGCAGCCCGCCAACTCCTACTACTCGCAGGTCGCCCGCGTCGAACTCCCGGGCGGGGGCGTGCTGTTGTACGTGTCCGGGCAGGTCGCGGACGGCCCGGACCTGCCCACCCAGAGCCGCGGGGTCTTCGAGGCGCTCGGCGCCCTGCTCGAGGCGCACGGCGCGACCCTCGCCGATGTCATCAACATCCGCACGTATCTGACCGACATCGACGGCATCGGCGAATACGGCGCCGTGCGGCGCGAGTTCCTCACCGGGACCGCCCCCACCAGCATGACCTTCGAGGCCTCCCGCCTCTTCAAGCCGGACGCCCTCGTCGAGGTCGAGGTCGTCGCGGCGATCCCGTGAGGGCGCGCCGGGAGAGCCGCGGCCGAGGAGGGGACGGCCGCGGGCGAAGACGGTGCCGGGGAGCCGCGGCGGGCAGGGCGCGGTCGGCGCTCAGGCCGCGCCCGGTCCCGGGTCCTCGCCCAGCAGCGCGAGGAAGTCCCGGAAGGCGGCCGGCATGTCCACCGACTCCGGGTCCAGCAGCCACTGGTACTGGAGTCCGTCCATCACCGCCACGAGCAGGGGGGCGGCGCGCTCCGGCGTGAGTCCGCCGGGGAGCCGCTCCCCGTACTCGGCGCGCAGCACCGACGCCATGCTCGCGCGCACCGCGCCGTACCGCTCGGTGAAGAACTCGCGCGCCGGGTGTCCCTCGGTGACGCTCTCGCCGAGCAGCGCGGAGAAGGTCTGGATGATCCCTGGCCGCATCGCGTTGTACTCGACGAGCGAGGCGAGCAGGTCGGCCCGCCACCGGGAGTCGGGCACGGCGTCCCATTGGTCCCGCTCCTTGAGCACCGCGACGAGCAGCGCCTCCTTCGTCGGGAAGTGGTGCAGCAGCCCCTGCTGGGTGAGGCCCACCCGCTCGGCGACCGCGGCGAGGCTCGCGCCCCGGTAGCCGCGCTCGGCGATCACATCGAGGGCCGCGCGCACGATCTCCGCGCGCCGCTCCTCGCTCCTGGTCCTGGCCGCCATGGCGTCACCGTACGGCATCCGATCACCCTTCGAATAACGGCGAGGTCACGAAACCTACCGCTCTACAGGCGGTGGGTGCAGGATGTGGGCGTCCAGGACTTCGACGAGGAGGTGCCGCGGTGGCGGATACCGTGAAGGACAGGCAGGACAGGCAGGACAGGCACGACAGGCACGACGACGCCCGTGAGGCCGTCGTCGAGGCGGCTCTCGGCAGGCTCGATCTGGACGCGAAGGCCCGGCTGCTGTCCGGGCAGGACATGTGGACGCTGCCCGGGCTCCCCGAGATCGGACTGCGGTCCCTCGTGATGTCCGACGGCCCGATCGGGGTCCGCGGGGTGCGCTGGACCTCGGACGACCCCTCGATCGCCCTGCCGTCCCCCACCGCGCTCGCCGCCACCTGGGACCCGGCCCTCGCCGAGCGCGCCGGCGTCCTGCTCGCCCAGGAGGCCCGCCGCAAGGGCGTCCACGTCCTCCTCGCGCCCACCGTCAACCTGCACCGTTCCCCGCTCGGCGGGCGGCACTTCGAGGCGTACAGCGAGGACCCGTACCTGACCGGTGTCATCGGCTCGGGCTACGTGCGGGGCGTGCAGTCGGGCGGCGTCGGCACCACCGTCAAACACTTCGTGGCCAACGACGCCGAGACCGACCGCTTCACGGTGGACAACCTGGTCTCCGAACGCGCGCTGCGCGAGCTCTACCTGGCCCCCTTCGAGGCCATCGTGGAGAACGCCCGCCCCTGGGGCATCATGACCGCCTACAACTCGGTCAACGGCACCACGATGACCGAACACCACCACCTCGTGAACGGGATCCTGCGCGGCGAGTGGGGCTTCGACGGCTTCAACGTCTCCGACTGGACCGCGGCACGCTCCACCACGGCCGCCGTCGAGGGCGGCCTGGACGTCGCCATGCCCGGCCCGCGAACCGTCTACGGCGCGCCGCTCGCGCAGGCCGTCCGCGACGGACGGGTCCAGGAGTCCACCGTCGACGACGCCGTCCGCAACGTCCTGCGCCTCGCCGCCCGCGTCGGCATCCTGGCCGGCGCGGAACCGGTCGTCACCGAGCCGCCGGCCCCCGTCGACGGGGAGGCCCTGGCCCGCGAGATCGCCCGCCGCGCCTTCGTCCTGGTACGCAACGAGGCCCGCGGCGGAAGCAGGGCGCTGCCCCTGCGGCCGGGCACGGTGGCGCTGATCGGCGCCGCCGCCCGCGACGCCCGCGTCCTCGGCGGCGGCTCCGCCACCGTCTTCCCCGCCCGCGTGGTCTCCCCGCTGGACGGCCTGACCGCCGCCCTGCCCGAAGGCGCCCTCAGCTACGCCGTCGGCGCCGACCCGAACGAGGAACTCGCCGTCGCCGACCAGGGCTTCGAGCTGCGCGCGGTCTGCCGCGACGCACACGGAGAGATCATCGGCACCGGCTCCGCGCCCAACGGCCACATCCAGTGGATGGGCAACGACCTGCCCGAGGGGGTCACCCACGACGCGCTGCACACCATCGAGCTGACCGGCCGGTTCACCCCGCGCGTCGGCGGCCCGCACACCTTCGGCATCAGGGGCCTGGGCGCCTTCACCCTCACCGTCGACGGCGTCACGTACTTCGACGACGTCCAGCGCGCCGACAAGGACGACCCGTTCCTGTCGTTCTTCGGCGCCCCGGTGCCCCGGGCCCGGGCCGAACTCACCGCCGGTGAGCCGGTGGAGGTCTCCCTCACCCAGGTCGTGGCCCTCCCCGAGGGCATGCCGATGAAGGCGATCACCTTCACGCTGACCCATCAGGAACCGCAGCGCGACCCCGACGAACTGATCGCCGAGGCCGTCGAGGCGGCCCGCGCCGCGGACACGGCCGTCGTGGTGGTCGCCACCACCGAGCGCGTCGAGTCCGAGGGCTTCGACCGGAAGGACCTGCGTCTGCCGGGCCGTCAGGACGAGCTGGTGCACGCCGTCGCCGCCGCCAACCCGAACACCGTGGTCGTCGTCAACTCCGGTTCCCCGGTCGAGCTGCCGTGGCGCGACGAGGTCGCCGCCGTGCTGCTGAGCTGGTTCCCCGGCCAGGAGGGCGGATCCGCGCTCGCCGACGTCCTCACCGGGGCGCACGAGCCGGGCGGCCGCCTGCCCACCACCTGGGGCTCCCTCGCGCAGGCCCCGGTCACCCAGGTCGTCCCGGACGGCGGCGCACTCCCGTACACCGAGGACCTGTTCATCGGCTACCGCGCCTGGGACAGGGAGGGCAGGACCCCCTCGTACGCCTTCGGGCACGGCCTCGGCTACACCGACTGGACGTACGAGTCGATCGAGGTCGAGGGGACGACCGCGACGGTCCGCGTGCGCAACAGCGGCGAGCGCGCCGGACGCGAGGTCGTCCAGATCTACCTCGCCCCGGTGGAGGCCGACCCCGGGCGGCCCGCCCGCCGGCTCGCCGCCTTCGCGGGCGTGGCGGCCGGACCGGGCGAGAGCGTGGAGGCCATCGTGGAACTCCCGCGGCGCGCCTTCGAGATCTGGGACGAGAACAGCGCATCGTGGGCGTTTGTGAAGGGTTCGTACGAGGTTCAGGCAGGCCGTTCCCTCATGGACCGTCGTCTGAGCACGATCATCGAGGCGTGACGGGCGCGAGCCGCCCCCAGGACCAGCCCCGGCCCGGAACCTGACCTCCGGACCGGGGCTCGCCTCTTTCCGCGCCCGCTTTCCGCGCCCTCTCCCACGGGCGCGGACCGCGGGGCGGGACGGTGGTGCCGGGGACGGTCACCGCTCGCGCACGGAGAAGCCGAACACGGTCTCCGACCGGTACACCCCGCCCGGCCGCAGCTCGGTGCTCGGGAAGTCCGGCCGGTTCGGCGAGTCGGGGAAGTGCTGCGTCTCCAGCGCGATCCCGTCACCGGGCGCGTAGGGGAGCGAGTCGTCGAGGTGGTCCGCCGTGTAGAGCTGGAGCCCCGGCTCGGTGGTCGACACGGTCAGCAGGCGCCCGGATTCCGGGTCGTGCAGCTCCGCCACCTCGACCGGGGTGTCCGTCATCCCCTTGTCGAGCACGAAGTTGTGGTCGTACCCGGCGCCGACCTTCCGGGACTGCCGGAAGTCGAACCGCGTGCCCTCGACGGGGGCGAACTCCCCGGTCGGGATGAGGTCCGCGTCCACCGGCGTCAGCCGCCCGGCGGCGAGGCGCAGTTCGTGCCCTCCGGCGTTGCCCGCGCCGCTCAGGTTCCAGTAGGTGTGGCTGGTCAGGTTCACCACGGTCGGCGCGTCGGTGCGCGCCTCGTACGCGATCCGCAGCGAGCCGTCCGCGTCGAGCGTGTACGTCGCCGAGACCGTCAGCCGGCCCGGGAAGCCCTCCTCGCCGTGCGGGCCGACCCGAGACAGCCGCACGCCCCCGTCGACCGGTTCGGCGTCCCACACCCGCTTGTCGAAGCCGAACTCGCCGCCGTGCAGCGAGTTCGGGCCGTCGTTCGGGGTCAGGTGGTAGGTGAAGCCGTCGAGCGGGAAGCGGGCGCCCGCGATCCGGTTCGCGTACCGGCCGACCAGCGCGCCGAAGTACGGCTGCGGGTGCGTGAGATAGCCCGCGAGGTCGGGGAAGCCCAGCACCACGTTCGCGGTCCGCCCGTCCCGGTCGGGGACCTCGGCCGACTGCACGATCCCGCCGTACGTCAGGACCCGCACCCGCACACCCGACCGCTCCAATGTCCAGCGATGGACCGCGGTGCCGTCGGAAAGTGTGCTGAAAAGTTCGCTCATGAGCGAACCCTAGGTCACCGGGTTGCGCGCGGTGATGTTGCGGTACGCGATCTCGGCCAGCCGCGCCTGCCCGTCCTTGCTCGGGTGGAACCAGTCCCAGTGGCTCAGCTGCTCCGTGTCGAAGCGGTACTCGAAGACCGCGCCGCCGTCGAAGCGGCACCGCCGGTCCTTGGCGCACACCTCGCGCAGCACCTCGTTGTACGCCTCGACGCGGTCCTGCACCTTGGCGCGCCGCAGCGTCGCCGCCGAGTCCAGGGCGTCCGCGTCCCCCAGCATCGACGGGCAGATCCCCAGCTTCCAGATCTGCTTGCCGAGCGCGCTGGTACGGCCCTGGGACCACAGGCGCTTCAGATCCGGCACGCTCGACACGTACACCTGGGTCTTGGGCAGGGCCGCACGCAGCGTGTCCATCGCCTCCTGGAAGTCGGCGCGGAAGTCCGCCACGGACGTCATCGCGGAGGCCGAAGCACGGCAGGCGTCGTTGGCGCCCGCCATCACCGTCACCAGCTCCGGCCGCCGGGTCGCCGCCTGCGCCATCTGGCCGGGCAGGTCCGCCATGCGGGCGCCCGTCACCGCGTAGTTCCAGCTGCGCTCGGCGGCCCCGGCCTTCCCGAGCAGCCGCACGGCGAGCGACTTGACCTGCGCGTCGCTGCCCGTCGCCCAGGACACCTCGGGGCAGTCCGACAGCACGGCGCAGGCGTCGAAGCCCCGCGTGATGGAGTCGCCGACGGCGGCCAGCGACCGCGGGCTGGTGTTCCACGTAGGCGTCGGCTTCGGGGACGGACGCGCCGTGGACGCGTCTCTCGGCGCCGGGGAGTTGCCACCGGAGGCGTCGCACCCGGCGACGCCCAGGAGGGCCGCCGCCGCGACGGCGACGACGGCCCGTGAACGGTGACTGCGGTTCCGCATCCCCAGGTCCCCTCGTTCGTTGTGCAGGGTCGGTCACACCCTTCGGGCGCACCGGTCGGTGCCGCGCCGTAGGCCATTGGTGGCACCGCGTCGTGCCCGGTCGGCAGGACCGCGTCCCCATGGGTGAAACCTCGGTGTTTCCAGGCGTCGGGACCGACGGTACGTCACACTCCTTGCGCCGCCGCACGGTAGCCTCGCCCCGTGGCCGCCCTGCCACTGCCGTTCCGCTAAGTTACAAGATGTCTCGCTCTGTCCGGAGGCCCCAGTGACGACACGTGGAGTTCTCTACGTGCACTCCGCGCCCCGCGCGCTGTGCCCGCACGTCGAGTGGGCGGTCGCCGGGGTACTCGGCACGCGCGTGAACCTCGACTGGATCCGGCAGCCCGCCGCGCCCGGCACCTGGAGATCGGAGTTCTCCTGGAAGGGCGAGGTCGGCACGGCCTCCAAACTCGCCTCCGCGCTGCGCGGCTGGCAGATGCTGCGCTTCGAGGTCACCGCCGAGCCCTGCCCCACCGCCGAGGGCGAGCGCTACAGCTGCACCCCCGACCTGGGCATCTTCCACGCGGTCACCGGGATCCACGGCGACATCCTGATCCCCGAGGACCGGCTGCGCGCCGCCCTGCTCCGCTCCCAGCGCGGCGAGACCGACCTGGAGGCCGAGATCGCCAAGCTCCTCGGCAAGCCCTGGGACGACGAGCTGGAACCCTTCCGCTACGCGGGCGAGGGCGCCCCGGTCCGCTGGCTCCACCAAGTGGTCTGACTTACAGTCATCCGGCTCACCAGCGTCCCGCCCCGAGGGGTCCGGCTTTCGAGCGCCCCGCGCAGGAGCGTCCCGAAGGGGTGCGGGGAACTGCGCGACAAGCCCCCACCGGCCCGCAGAGGGCACGCAACCGACGACGAACGGCGTGTGGCCCGTACCCCCGGACAAGGGGTACGGGCCACACGCCGTTCAGTACGACTACGGCCGTCAGACGGACCGGAACGCCAGCACCACGTTGTGCCCACCGAACCCGAACGAGTCGTTGAGGGCGGCGATCCGTCCCTCGACGGGGAGCTTGCGGGCCTCACCGCGAACGATGTCGGCGGCGGCCTCCGCCTCGGGGTCGAGGTTCTCGACGTTGATGGTCGGCGGGGCGACCCGGTGGTACAGCGCGAGCACCGACGCGACCGACTCGACACCGCCGGCGCCGCCGAGCAGGTGGCCGGTCATCGACTTGGTGGCGGACACCGCGATGTGGTCGGCGTCGTCGCCGAACACCTTGCGCAGCGCCTTCAGTTCGGCCACGTCACCGGCCGGCGTCGAGGTGGCGTGCGCGTTCACGTGCACGATCTCGGCGGGGTCCAGGTCGGTGTTGTCGAGCAGGTTCTGCAGGGCGTGCGAGATGCCGCGGCCCTCGGGCTCCGGCTGCACGATGTCGTGGGCGTCGGCCGAGATGCCCTGGCCGACGGCCTCCGCGTAGACGCGGGCGCCACGCTTGGCGGCGTGCTCGGCGGACTCCAGGACGAGGACGCCGGCGCCCTCGCCGAGGACGAAGCCGTCACGGGCGACGTCGTAGGGGCGCGAGGCACCCTGCGGGTCGTCGTTGTTCTTGGACATCGCCATCATGTTGCCGAACGCGGCGATGGGAAGCGGGTGGATGGCCGCCTCGGTGCCACCGGCGACGACGACGTCGGCGCGGCCCGTGCGGATCATCTCGATGGCGTAGCCGATGGCCTCGGCGCCGGAGGCGCAGGCGGAGACCGGGGTGTGGACACCGGCGCGGGCGCCCACGGCGAGGCCCACGTTGGCGGACGGGCCGTTCGGCATCAGCATCGGCACGGTGTGCGGGGAGACGCGGCGTACGCCCTTCTCCTTCAGCACGTCGTACTGGTCGAGCAGGGTCGTCACGCCGCCGATGCCGGAGGCGATGACGGCACCGAGCCGGTCGGGGTCGACGCTCGCGTCCTCGCCCGCCTTGTCGGTGAAACCGGCGTCGGCCCAGGCCTCCTTGGCCGCGATGAGCGCGAACTGCGCCGAGCGGTCCAGCCGGCGGGCCTGCGGGCGGGGGATGACCTCGCCCGGCTCCACGGCGATCTGTGCCGCGATACGGACCGCCTGGTCGGCGGCCCACTCCTGCTCGAGGGGACCGACACCGGAACGTCCGGCGACCAGGCCCTCCCAGGTAGAGGCTGCGTCGCCACCCAGCGGTGTGGTTGCGCCGATACCGGTGACGACCACGGTGCGATTGGTCGGGCTCACGGGAATTCTTTCTCCAACGGATACGAGGATTCAGCGGCGCCACCGCCGGGTGGCGGGGCATGCGGCCCAGGCGGACCGGGGCTCGGAGCCCGGACGGAACCGGGGCTCCAGCCCAGGTGATCGGTAGATCAGGCCTGGTGCTTGAGGATGTAGTCGGTCGCGTCGCCGACGGTCTTGAGGTTCTTGACGTCGTCGTCCGGGATCTTCACGTCGAAGCGCTCTTCAGCGGCGACGACGACCTCGACCATGGACAGCGAGTCGACGTCCAGGTCGTCGGTGAAGGACTTGTCCAGCTGGACGTCCTCGGTGGGGATGCCGGCGATCTCGTTGACGATCTCGGCGAGACCTTCGACGATCTCTTCCTGAGTGGCGGCCATGTCAGGCGCTCCTTCGGTGTGTATCCAGAGGGTGTGGCGGTACTCCGGCCGGAGATGATCCGGACGGTGTGCCTAGGGGAGGGTAACGACCGTGGCGGCGTACACGAGACCCGCCCCGAATCCGATGACGAGCGCGGTGTCGCCGCTCTTCGCCTCACCGGTCGCCAGGAGCCGCTCCATCGCGAGCGGGATCGAGGCGGCCGAGGTGTTGCCGGTGGTGCGTACGTCACGGGCGACCGTGACGTGCTCCGGCAGTTTGAGCGTCTTCACCATCGAGTCGATGATCCGCTCGTTGGCCTGGTGGGGAATGAAGACGTCCAGGTCGTCCGGCGAAAGTCCGGCGGCGTCCAGCGCCTCCTTGGCGACCTTCGCCATCTCGAAAACGGCCCAGCGGAAAACCGCCTGGCCCTCCTGCGTGATCGCAGGGAACTTGATCTCGCCCTTGGAGTCGAGCGGAAGCTGCGAGACGTCGCCGATGCGGAAACGGTCCCACGGCACGGTCTGCTTGATGGTGCCGGCCTTGTCGCCCTCCGAGCCCCACACGGTCGGGCCGATGTGCGGCTCCTGCGAGGGACCCACGACGACCGCGCCCGCGCCGTCGCCGAACAGGAAGGCCGTGGCGCGGTCCTCCAGGTCGGTGAGGTCGGACAGCCGCTCCACGCCGATGACGAGGACGTACT
Source organism: Streptomyces krungchingensis (assembly GCF_054729265.1). Taxonomy (NCBI): domain Bacteria; kingdom Bacillati; phylum Actinomycetota; class Actinomycetes; order Kitasatosporales; family Streptomycetaceae; genus Streptomyces; species Streptomyces krungchingensis. The sequence continues at coordinate 3,745,058 of NZ_JBPUKY010000001.1, read as the reverse complement.
CGGCCGAACCCTCGACGATCATGCCCTTGGCGAGGGTCAGTCCGTAGCCGAAGCCCGCGCAGCCGGCCGAGATGTCGAAGGCGGCGGCCTTGTTCGTGCCGAGCTTGTCGGCGATCTCGGTGGCGATGGCCGGGGTCTGGCTGAAGTGGGACACGGTGGAGACCACCACGGCGCCGATCTGGTCGGCGTCGATCCCGGCGTCGGCGATGGCCTTGCCGGACGCCTCGATCGACATCGCGGCGACGGTCTCCTCGTCGGAGGCCCAGTGCCGGGTCTGGATGCCGGAGCGCGAGCGGATCCACTCGTCGGACGAGTCGATCGTCTCCAGGATCACCTCGTTGGGCACGACCCGGACGGGGCGGTAGCCGCCGACGCCGAGGATGCGGGCGAAAGGAGCGCCCTTGGGTGCCTTGATCTTCGACATGCTCTCGGGCTCCTTAGGCCGCGCTGTGCTCGGCGACGAGTTCGCGAGCCGCGTCGAGGTCTTCGGGGGTCTTCAGCGCCAGCGTCCGGACGCCGGGCAGGGCGCGCTTGGCCAGACCGGTGAGCGTGCCGCCGGGGCACACCTCGATCAGCGTGGTCGCGCCGAGGTCCTCGAACGTCCGCATGCACAGGTCCCAGCGCACCGGGTTGGCGACCTGGCCGACCAGGCGCGAGACGACCTCGGCACCGGTGTCGACGATCTGGCCGTCCTTGTTCGAGACGTAACGGACCGTCGGGTCCGCCGGCGTCAGGTCCTCGGCGGCCTTCGCCAGCGCGTCGACAGCGGGGGCCATGTGAGCGGTGTGGAACGCGCCCGCGACCTTCAGGGCCACGACACGGCGTACGCCCTCGGGCTTGTCCGCCTCCAGGGTGGCCAGTTGCTCCAGGGTGCCGGCGGCCACGATCTGGCCCGCGCCGTTCACGTTGGCCGGGGTGAGGCCGAGCTTCTCCAGGTGCGGGACCGTCGTCTCCGGGTCACCGCCGAGGAGCGCCGACATGCCGGTCCGCGTGATGGCGGCGGCATCGGCCATCGCCAGGCCCCGCTTGCGGACGAGCTGGAGCGCGGCGGTGTCGTCGAGCACTCCGGCGAACGCGGCGGCGGTGATCTCACCGACGCTGTGGCCCGCGACGGCACCCGGCGCGATGTCACCGAGTGCCGCGGCGGACAGAAGACCCGCGGCGACGAGCAGCGGCTGCGCGACAGCCGTGTCCCGGATCGCGTCCGCGTCGGCCCGCGTGCCGTAGTGGGCGAGGTCGAGTCCGATCGCGTCCGACCACGCGGCAATGCGGTCGGCGGCACCGGGGAGTTCGAGCCAAGGAGTCAGGAAGCCGGGCGTCTGGGCGCCCTGGCCGGGAGCGACGAGTACGAGCACTCTCACACTCTCTCTTGTGGACGGCCACGGCCGCCCGTGGGGACAGGGACGAAGAACACGAGGGGGAATTGTAGGTCCCCGACAAAAGGCTAGGTCTGAGGATCTCCATCGGTCAGACGCCCCAGGATCAGCGCGATGCGCAGGGTGAATGCGGAGCGTACATCCGACGGCGACCAGCCGGTGACGTCAGTCACACGTCGGAGCCGGTAGCGCACGGTGTTGGGGTGGACGAAGAGCATGCGGGCCGCGCCTTCGAGGCTGCTCGCCTGTTCCAGGTAGACGCTGAGGGTCTCCAGGAGCGCGGAGCCGGCTTCCTCCAGCGGTCTGTAGATCTCCTCCACCAGCTGTTCGCGCGCGGACGGGTCTCCGGCGATCGCGCGCTCCGGCAGCAAATCGTCCGCGAGAACCGGTCGCGGGGCGTCCTGCCAGGCGAAACACGCCTTGAGCCCGGCGGCCGCGGCCTGCGCGGAGCGGGTCGCGGCGAGCAGGTCGGGCACGATCGGCCCGGCCACGACGGGGCCCGAGGCATACGGTCCGATCAGCGACTTGGCGACGGCGAGCGGGTTGTCGTTGCCTCCCGCGATGACGACGAGGCGGTCCCCGAGGACCCCGGTGAGCACCTGGAGCTTGGCGTGCCGGGCGGCCCGCCGGATCGCCTCCACGGTCAGTTCGCTGTCCCCGTCCGGTGCCGTGCCCAGCACCACGCAGACATGCTCGGGGGAGTTCCAGCCGAGGGCGGCGGCCCGGCTGACGGCGCCTTCGTCCGCCTCGCCGGAGAGCACCGCGTTCACCACGAGCGACTCCAGGCGCGCGTCCCAGGCACCGCGTGCCTCCGCCGCCTGCGCGTACACCTGGGCGGTGGCGAAGGCGATCTCGCGGGCGTAGACGAGGAGTGCCTCGCGCAGCACGGACTCGTCGCCCGGCGCGGCCACCTCGTCGATGGCGCTCTCCATGACCTCGATGGTCGTCCGCACCATCTCGACGGTCTGGCGCAGGGTGATCGCCCGGGTCAGCTCGCGGGGAGCCGTGCCGAAGACGTCGGTGGAGATGGCCTGCGGGGCGTCCGGGTGCCGGAACCACTCGGTGAAGGCGGCGATACCGGCCTGCGCGACGAGCCCGATCCAGGAACGGTTCTCCGGTGGCATGGCCCGGTACCAGGGCAGCGTCTCGTCCATCCGCGCGATGGCCTGGGCGGCGAGACTTCCGGACGACTTCTCCAGTCGCCGCAGGGTCGCGGAGTGGGTGTGGACGTCGTGCGACGGGCGGTCGGTGTTGCTGGCTTCGGGTTCGGGCACGGGACAAGACTGCCTTATCAGGACGGAGCCGTGCGGCGGCGGGTCACCGCTAAGCGCGCGAAGGGCGTCGGACCGGCGGCTACCGTGGTCCCTGTGATGGACGTCCGCCGCGCCGACGAGCGCTACCGCGGAGGGGATCCGGAGGCCGGGATCTCCTCCCTCCACGCCTTTTCCTTCGGTCCGCACTACGACCCGGACAACCTCCGCTTCGGCGCCGTGATCGCCTGCAACGAGGAGCGGCTCGCACCCGGCGCGGGCTTCGACGAGCACCCGCACAGCCACACCGAGATCGTCACGTGGGTGGTGGAGGGGGAGCTGACCCACCGGGACTCGGCCGGGCACGCGTCGGTGGTGCGCTCCGGCGACGTCCAGCGGCTGAGCTCCGCGGGAGGCGTCCGGCACGCGGAACGCAACGACGGCACGGAGCCGCTCGTCTTCGTGCAGATGTGGCTGGCGCCGCTGGAGCCGGGCGGCGACCCGTCGTACGAGATCGTCCACGGCATCGCGGACTCCACGCCGTACGCGGTGCCCGAGGCGGGCGCCATGCTGCACGTCCGCCGGCTGACGGCGGGGGAGCGTACGGCGGTGCCCGACGCGCCCTTCGTCTACGTGCACGTCGTGCGCGGCGAAATCCGCCTGGACGGCGAGGAACTGGCGGCCGGGGACGCCGCGCGGATCACCGAGGCGAAGGACCTGGAGGCCGTGGCGGGCGCTCCGGCGGAGCTGCTGCTCTGGGAGATGACCGCGCCGTGAGCCGTGAGCCGTGAGCCGTGAGCCGTGAGCCGTGAGCCGTGACCGGTGAGCCGTGAGCTGTGACGGATCAGCGGCGGATCTCCGCCAGGACGCCGTCGGTGAACGGCGTCCACGCCTCGGCCGCCCAGGGCCCGAAGTCCCGGTCCGTCAGCGCGACGCACGCCGCGCCCGCCACCGGGTCGACCCACAGGAACGTGCCGGACTGACCGAAGTGCCCGAAGGTGCGGGGTGAGGACGAATTCCCGGTCCAGTGCGGCGACTTGTGGTCGCGGATCTCGAAGCCGAGACCCCAGTCGTTGGGGTTCTGGTGCCCGTACCCCGGCAGCACGCCCTTCGTCCCCGGGTACTGCACGCTCATCGCCTCCGCGACCGTCCGCGGGTCGAGCAGCCGCGGTGCCTGCACCTCGGCGGCGAAGCGGACGAGGTCGGCCACCGTGGACACGCCGTCCTTGGCGGGCGAGCCGTCGAGCGTGGTCGACGTCATGCCCAGCGGGTGCAGCACCGCCTGGCGCAGGTACTCGCCGAAGGGGATGTCGGTCGCCTTGGCGATGTGGTCCCCGAGCACCTCGAACCCGGCGTTGGAGTACAGCCGCCGCTCCCCGGGCGCGGAGGTCGTACGGTGCTCGTCGAAGGCCAGTCCGGAGGTGTGCGCGAGCAGATGACGGACCGTCGCCCCCGCGGGTCCCGCCGGTTCGTCGAGGTCGATCGCCCCCTCCTCGTACGCGACGAGCGCGGCGTACGCGGCGAGCGGCTTGGTGACCGACGCGAGCTTGAAACGGTGTTCCAGCGGGCCGTGCGTCCCCAGCACCGCGCCGTCCGCGCGGACGACCGCGGCGGCGGCGGTGGGAACGGGCCAGTTCGAGATCAGCGCCAGGCTCTGCAGGGACATGCCTACGAGCCTAAGCGGCTCACAGCTGGAGACGCATCGAGGGGTCCGGCTTGCGCACGAAGCCGAGGGCGGCGTACAGCGGCTCGGCCTCCGCGGACGCGTTGAGGTCGACCTGCGCGGCGCCCCGCTCGCGGAACCAGTCGAGGAGCGCCTCCATGCACGCGCGGGCGTAGCCGCGGCGCCGGGTGTCCGGGTCGGTGGCGACGCTGAAGACGTGGCCGACCCGGCCGTGCGGGTTGCCGGCGCGGCCGATCCGGTACTCGACGGTCCCGACGACGAGTGCCGCCAGGGCGCCGGGACGGTCGGGGTGGTCGACGACGAAGGCGGCGAAGGTACCGTCGGTGTCGGCCAGCCGGCCGCGTACGGTCGGGAGGGACTCCGCATGCCATGCGGAGGCGTCCGGCAACGCGGCGCCCGGGGCTGCCAGCGAGTCGATCATCACCTGGCGCAGACGCAGTACTTCCCCGGCGTCCTCGGGCACGGCACGTCGTACGAGACTCATGGTCGGCACGGTAGCCACCCGCCCCGGGCCGAGTCGCCGGAATTTCACCTGATTCCGCTTGCTTGGAGTGCACTCCAAGGTTCTAGCGTGGGGGTCATGACGGTGATGGAGACCACGGCCGAGGCCGCCGAGACCGGCACCAGGAGCAGGACCGACCTCTGCGCGGCGCCTCCCGAGCGGCACCGGCGCCCGGACGGCCAGGACAACTACACGATCAGCGAGGTCGTCGCCTTCACCGGCCTCACCGCGCACACCCTGCGCTGGTACGAGCGCATCGGGCTGATGCCGCACATCGACCGCTCGCACACCGGGCAGCGCCGGTACAGCAACCGCGACCTCGACTGGCTGGGCCTCGTCGGAAAGCTCCGGCTCACCGGGATGCCCGTGGCCGACATGGTCCGGTACGCGGAACTCGTGCGCGAGGGCGACCACACCTACATCGAGCGCTACGAGCTCCTGGAGGCGACGCGCCGGGACGTCAAGGCGCGGATCGCGGAGCTCCAGGACACGCTCGCGGTGCTCGACCACAAGATCAACTTCTATGCGGACGCGGGGCGGGCCCTGGCGTCGGAGAGGTCCTGATGACGGACGGCGCCACCTAGACCCCCGCTTCGGCCTGGACGGCCTCGTCCTCAAGCGCCGGGCGGGCTGGGAATCCTCGGTCCGGGGCGCGGGTGGGCGCCGGACGGGCTGGGACTCCTCGGCCCGGGGCGCGGGTGGGCGCCGGGCGGGCTGGGACTCGCTGGCGCGGGACACGGGTGCGTGCCGGGCGGGGCGGGACCCCGGGTGCGGGGGCTGTCCTACAGCTCCGCCAGCAGTTCGGCCTTCTTGCTGCTGAACTCCTCGTCCGTGACGAGCCCGGCCTCGTGCAGTTCGCCGAGGTGACGGATCCGGTCGGCGATGTCGGCCGGATCGCGGCGGGGAGCCGGTGCGGCGACGGCTGTGGGGCCGGCGGACCGTACCGCGGCCAGGACGGCGGCGGCGAACGGCAGCGACTCGTGCACCGGGCCGTAGCCGAGGCCGAAGACGACGGCCGCCGGGTCCTGGTCGGCCTGGGCGGGCTGCTGGGCCGCGGGGGCACGGCGCAGGAGCCGCAGGTGGCCCTCGAAGACCTCGGGGGAGCGCCACTCGACCCCGCTCAGGTCGGCGACGGGGAAGCTCTGGTCGCCGGCCTTCCACTTCGCGGAGGAGGCTCCCGTCCAGAACCAGCGGAAGGACACCGCCCTGCCGTCGAAGGAGGCCTTCCCGTCGTACGCCTTGAAGTGGAGCGGCCCCGCGGGCGGATCCACCAGATGGCGTTCGGCCGGTTCGTCGTCGGTGGTGAGCCGGTCGCGCAGTTCGTCCGCGTAGTACTCGGCGAGGGTCTCGCGGTCGGCGGGCAGCACCAGCCGGTAGGGGTCGCACCCCTCCTTCAGCTGTCCCGCGGCAGCGTCCATCAGCGGATCGGCGCCCGCCCGTGGCACGGCGCGCAGAACCACCGTGCCGCGCTTCCCGGGCGTCAGCGTCACCGCCGCGATCGCCTCCAGGGGGATACGGCGTTCACCGAGCGCCTGGAACAGCTTCGGCGTACGAATCCCCCGTTCGAAGCGGATGAGCACGGAGTCGGACTCGAACTCCCAGGCGGCATGAAATCCGGCCAGTACGTCACCCATGCGGGCCATCGTATGCGGCACGCAAGCCTCCGTCGCCTCCTCGTACGGACCGCAGTTTTTCGCTCTCTACGCGCGTCAGGCCGACACGGCGTCGGACAAACCCGCCCGGCACGCTTCATCGTCGCGTGCGCAGCTCACCGAGCGGTACGCGCCAACACCGATCTCCGCGAAGTTGCGCAGGCTCTCCGTGCCCGGCTCGAAGTAGCCGGCGTGCCCCTGCGCCCCGTCCGCGGACAGCACCCGCGCACCGAACCCCTTCGACACCGGGTCGGCGCCGTGCCCGAGCCCCCCGACCTCCAGGTACGGCACGTCCTGGATCCAGTCGTCGCCGTCCCGCATCGCCCAGACCTGCGCCGTGGTGTGCAGGCCGGCCGCCTTCTCGGTCCGCATTCCGGGGCTTCCCGCCACCGCTATGTCGGAGACCCGGGCGGGCAGCTCGTGGGCGGCGACCCCGCACAGCACGGAGCCGTAGCTGTGGCAGTACAGCGCCACCGGCGCTTCCCCCGGCAGGGCGCGCAGCAGCGCGTTCAGCCGGACCGCGCCCTCCTTCGCCCGCATCGCGGTGGCCGCGTCCATGCCGAGCCCGCTGGGTGCCGTGTAGTCGGCCCAGGCGATCACGGCGGTGCGCGTGCCCGGGCCCGCGGCGCGCTCCTCCGCGTACAGCGAACGCGCCATGCCGACCGGGGCCGAGTACTTCTTGGAGGTGCGCTGGAAGGTCATCAGGTCGGTGTCGACCCCGGGCACCACGACCGAGATCCGCTCCGCCTTGTCCAGGCTGCCGAAGACCTCGGCGACCCGGCCCGACCCGATGGGGTCGAAGGCGAGGATCTTGCGGCCCTTGTGCAGCAGGGCCTCGTAGCGGTGCATGCGGCGGCCCGCGTCGCGCTGGCCGAGGGGCGACAGCCGGGTGTCGTGCATGCGCTTGCGTTCGACCTTGCGCTGCTGGTCGAGGGCGATGCGGTTCGCCCGGTAGCGCAGGGTCACGGGCGCGCCGTTCATGTTGCCGACCGCGAGCGGGTAGCGGTGGGCGAGCCGGGTGCGCTGCTGGGCGTCGAGCGTCGCGAAGAAGCGGGCCAGCACGCCCGGCGCCGACTCGGCGTCGGGCAGCTGCCGTCCGGCGATGTGCCCGTTCCGCCAGGCGTCGCGGGACGCCTGGAGCGGGGTGGCTTCGCGGTGGCTGTGGAGAGCGGTCCAGCCACTTGTGGCGAGCATCACGAACACCACGGCCAGTGCGAGCAGCGCGCGCCAGACGTTGAGTTGGGGAGACGTGTCGAAGGAAGTCACTGAGAGGACACCCTAGGAGAAGCAGAGTGCCTCACGTTAAACGAGTGAGCGGGATCACGTTTCTGGCGGGGTAATTGGGGCAAACCGGGTTCAGTTTGAGTTAAATACTCACGCTGTGTGGCCGAATTGCTGCGACGCCTGTGCGAGATGTGACGCTACGTGCGCCATCTCTCCGCCAACGCGGGCCCCACATGGTCGAGATAGGACGCCGTCAGTGCGCGGATCGCCTCGACGCTGGTGTCCTCGCCCGCACCCCACAGCCGCCCTGTGACCCGCATCACCCCGCCGAACACGGCGACCGCCACGCGTGGACGGGGGTCCGCGTCGACGTCCAGGCCCTCGCGCTCGGCGATCACCCAGGCGATCTCCTCCTCCATCTCGGCGGAGCGGCGCAGGTGGGCGGCGAGCAGGGCGGGGGTCGACTCGATCAACTGGAAGGTGCGCATGTGCAGTTCGATGGGGATGACCGCCTCGATGGCCTCGCCGATGGTGTCCCAGCTCTCCAGGACGGCCCGCCGCAGCGCCTCCAACGGCGCTTCGTGGGGCGGCCGTTCGCGCACGGCGGCGAGGAAGTGCGACTCGGCGAGCCGCTGGACGAACAGGGCGACGTCCTCCTTGCCCGCGAAGTAGCGGAAGAAGGTGCGCTGGGACACGTCGACGGCGTCGGCGATCTCGTCGACGGTCGTCTGCTCGTACCCCTGGGTGGTGAACAGTTCGAGGGCGGCTCGCAGCAGTGCGTCCCGGGTGCGCTGCTTCTTGCGTTCGCGCAGGCCCGGGCGGGGTGCCGCCCCGATCGTGTCCGCCGTCTCCATGACCCTCGCTTCCCTGCGGTCCGACCGGTTCAGCCTATCTGTGAGTGACGTGACAGTTACCGACTTGTGAATTGGTTTGTCAACTGTCAGTGACTGTCACTAGCCTCCGACGCATGACTAGTCAGACCATCCTCGACAAGACGGGCCCGGGGGACAGAAGTCCGCTCGACCCGTCGGACCGGGCTCCGGCCAAGGGGCTGCGCGGCCATCCGTGGTTCACCCTCATCACCGTGGCCGTCGGGGTCATGATGGTGGCCCTGGACGGCACCATCGTCGCCATCGCCAACCCGGCCATCCAGAAGGACCTCGGCGCGAGCTTCGCCGACGTCCAGTGGATCACCAACGGCTACTTCCTGGCCCTCGCGGTCACCCTGATCACCGCGGGCAAGCTCGGTGACCGCTTCGGGCACCGGCAGACCTTCCTCATCGGCGTGGTCGGCTTCGCCGCCGCCTCGGGGGCCATCGGTCTGTCCGACAGCATCGCCCTGGTGGTCACCTTCCGCGTCTTCCAGGGCCTGTTCGGCGCCCTGCTGATGCCGGCCGCGCTCGGCCTGCTGCGCGCGACCTTCCCGGCCGAGAAGCTGAACATGGCGATCGGCATCTGGGGCATGGTCATCGGCGCCTCCACCGCGGGCGGCCCGATCCTCGGCGGTCTGCTGGTCCAGCACGTCAGCTGGCAGTCGGTGTTCTTCATCAACGTGCCGGTCGGCATCGTCGCGTTGGTCCTCGGCCTGGTCATCCTCACCGACCACCGCGCCGAGAAGGCCCCCCGCTCCTTCGACCTGCCCGGCATCGCGCTGCTGTCCGGCGCCATGTTCTGCCTGGTCTGGGCGCTCATCAAGGCCCCGACCTGGGGCTGGGGCGCCGGTACGACCTGGGCCTTCCTGGGCGCCTCGGTGCTGGGCTTCGTGCTCTTCGCCGTCTGGGAGACCAAGGTGGGCGAGCCGCTCATCCCGCTCGGGCTCTTCCGGTCCGTCGCCCTGTCGGCCGGTGTCGTCCTCATGGTGCTGATGGCCATCGCCTTCATGGGCGGCCTGTTCTTCGTCACCTTCTACCTGCAGAACGTGCACGGCATGAGCCCGGTCGACGCCGGTCTGCACCTGCTGCCGCTCACCGGCATGATGATCGTGGGCTCGCCGCTGGCCGGCGCGCTGATCACCAAGTCCGGGCCGCGCATCCCGCTGGCCGGCGGCATGGCCCTCACCGCGATCGCCATGTTCGGCATGTCCACGCTGAAGACGGACACGGGCAGCGGCATCATGTCGCTCTGGTTCGCGCTGCTCGGCCTCGGCCTCGCGCCGGTCATGGTCGGCGCGACCGAGGTCATCGTCGGCAACGCGCCGATGGAGCTGTCCGGTGTCGCCGGCGGTCTCCAGCAGGCCGCGATGCAGATCGGCGGCAGCCTCGGCACGGCGGTGCTCGGCGCCGTCATGGCCTCCAAGGTCGACGGCGACCTCGCGGGCAACTGGGCGGACGCCAAGCTCCCGCCGCTCACCCCGGCCCAGCTCGACCAGGCCAGTGAGGCGGTGCAGGTCGGTGCCGCGCCGGTCACCAAGGACACACCGGCCGCGATCGCCGCGCAGATCACCGACGTCGCCCACGACACGTTCATCTCCGGCATGAGCCTGGCCTGTCTCGTCGCCGCCGGTGTGGCCGTCGTGGCGGTCTTCGTCGCGATGCTCACCAAGCGGGGCGAGAACGCGGAGGCCGTCGGGGCGGGCGCCGGGCACATCTGACGGGCCGTCCACCGGCTGACGGGCGCCCGCGCACCCGGTCGTCCGGCAGCCGCCGACCGGCCGGGGCGTCCCGGCCGGTTTCGCCTATCAGGGTGACTGAACTAAAGATCCCTCCCGTCCGGTCCGCGCCGCAGGTCACAGTGGGTCAAGTCCTCCGTACGACCCGGGGGACGGCCGGAGCTGCGGCGCGCTGCCGGAGGGGGGCAGCGCGCGTGCAGGTCTGAAGGTGAGGAACGGGGGTACCCGACGCATCGACCCGAACCGACCGAAAGGTCAACTGACCGAAAGGTCAAGGGAGTTCAGGAGTTGATGATGGCGGGCTTCGGACACGGTACGCGCAGGTACCCCCGTTCACGTGGCCGTACGAGGTCAGGGAGCGGGCCGGATCGCGCGACCCTTGGCATCATCGGCCTCGTCTGTGCGGTCGCCGGTTTCTTCACACTGGGGATCGTCCTCGGCCCGGCGGCCATCGTCTGCGGATATCTGTCCATGGGCCGCCGGTGGGCGGGCTCAGGACCCTGGCCGGCCCTGACCGCCGTGGTCCTCGGTGCCGTCGACACACTGCTCGCGGTCCTGTGGCTGGCGGGCTCGACGGGCCCGGGCAACGGTCTGTTCTGACCGGCCGCGCCGCGCGGCGTCACTTCGGTGGACGGTCGTCCGCCCCGGCGGAACGGCCGTCCACCGTGATGTACGCGGGCCGGTGCGCGGCATCCTCCACCGTTCCCGGCACCGGGTGCGGCACACCCGGGGCCGCCCCGCCGGACAGCGCGGCGACCTCCGCGCGCAGGGCCCGCACCTCCTCGGTGAGGGCCTCGATCGCGGCGGTCTGCCGGCGTTCCTCCACGTCGTCCTTCTCGAAGCGGGAGATGAACCAGGCGGCGATGTTGGCGGTGACGACACCGAGCAGCGCGATGCCGGACAGCATCAGGCCGACCGCGAGCATCCGGCCCATTCCGGTGGTCGGGGCGTGATCGCCGTACCCCACCGTCGTCATCGTCGTGAACGACCACCACACCGCGTCGCCCAGCGTTCTGATGTTCCCGTCGGGCGAGTCCCGCTCCACGGACAGCACCGCGAGCGAGCCGAACATCAGAAGCCCGATCACCGCCCCGCCCACGTACGTCGTCAGGCGGATCTGCGAGGCCATCCGCGCCCGCCGTCCCACCAGCAGCAGGGTGGAGACGAGCCGCAGCAGCCGCAGCGGCTGGAGGATCGGCAGCACCACCGCGCACAGATCGAGCCAGTGTCCGCGCACGAAGTCGCGTCGCCGAGGGGTCAGCGCCAGCCGGACCAGATAGTCGGCGGCGAAGGCCCCCCACACCGTCCACTCCACCACCGTGCACGTGAGCTCCAGCGACCGGCCGGCGTCGCTGTCCACGATCGGCACGGCGTACGCGACGGCGAAGGCCACCGCGAGCGCGAGCAGGGGACGCTGGGTGTGCTGTTCCCAGCGGGCCTGTGCCGATTCATCCTTCATGCCCGCATCGTAGAAGCGGCGAAGGGGCGGCGGAGCCGATGCCCCGCCGCCCCTCATGCCGCCGTACGGACGGTCTACGCGTCGCCGCCCGCGGCACCCGGGTCGGCCGCCGCCACGTCGAGCAGCTGGTAGCGGTCGATCGCCTGCTTCAGCACCGAGCGGTCCACCTTGCCCTCACGGGCCAGCTCCGTGAGCACCGCGACCACGATCGACTGCGCGTCGATGTGGAAGAAGCGCCGGGCCGCGCCGCGGGTGTCCGCGAAGCCGAACCCGTCCGCACCCAGCGACTGGTAGGTACCCGGCACCCAGCGCGAGATCTGGTCCGGGACCGAACGCATCCAGTCGGAGACGGCCACGAACGGGCCCTGGACGGCGGACAGCCGCTGCGTCACATAGGGGACGCGCTGCTCCTCCTCGGGGTGCAGGAGGTTGTGCCGCTCCACCTCGACGGCCTCGCGCCGCAGCTCGTTCCAGGAGGTCGCCGACCAGACGTCCGCCTTGACGTTCCACTCCTCGGCGAGGATCCGCTGCGCCTCGATCGCCCACGGCACGGCGACGCCGGAGGCGAGGATCTGCGCGGGGATCGATCCGGAGGTGCCCTCGCCGATGCGGTGGAGGCCCTTCAGGATGCCCTCGACGTCCACGTTCGCCGGCTCGGCCGGGTGCTGGATCGGCTCGTTGTAGACCGTGAGGTAGTAGAAGACGTCCTCCGCGTCCGGGCCGTACATCCGGCGCAGGCCGTCCTGCACGATGTGCGCGATCTCGTAGCCGTACGCCGGGTCGTAGGCGACGCAGCCCGGGTTGGTCGAGGCGAGCAGCTGCGAGTGGCCGTCCGCGTGCTGGAGCCCCTCACCGGTCAGCGTCGTGCGGCCGGCGGTGGCGCCGAGCACGAAACCGCGCGCCAGCTGGTCGGCCATCTGCCAGAACTGGTCGCCGGTGCGCTGGAAGCCGAACATCGAGTAGAAGACGTACACCGGGATGAGCGGCTCGCCGTGCGTGGCGTACGCGGAGCCCGCCGCGATCAGCGAAGCCGTGCAGCCGGCCTCCGAGATGCCGTCGTGCAGCATCTGGCCGGTCGGCGACTCCTTGTACGCGAGCAGCAGATCGCGGTCGACGGCTTCGTACTGCTGGCCGAGCGGGTTGTAGATCTTCGCGCTCGGGAAGAACGAGTCCATGCCGAAGGTGCGGTACTCGTCGGGCGCGATCAGCACGAAGCGCTTGCCGATCTCCTTGTCCCGCATGAGGTCCTTCAGCAGGCGCACGAAGGCCATGGTCGTGGCGATCGACTGCTGGCCCGAGCCCTTCTTCACGCTCGCGTACGTCTTGTCGTCGGGCAGCGCCAGGGGCTTCGCGCGCACCAGACGCGTCGGTACGTACCCGCCGAGTCCCTTGCGGCGGTCGTGCATGTACTGGATCTCTTCCGAGTCCCGGCCGGGGTGGTAGTACGGCGGGAGGCCGTCCTCCAGCTGCTTGTCGGAGATCGGCAGGTGCAGGCGGTCGCGGAAGTGCTTGAGGTCGGTGACCGTGAGCTTCTTCATCTGGTGCGTGGCGTTGCGGCCCTCGAAGTTCGGGCCGAGCGTCCAGCCCTTGACCGTCTGCGCCAGGATCACCGTCGGCTGGCCCTTGTGCGCCTTGGCCGCCGAGAACGCCGCGAAGATCTTCTTGTGGTCGTGACCGCCGCGGCCCAGGTGCAGGACCTGGTCGTCGGTCATGTTCTCGACCATCGCGCGCAGCCGGTGGTCGTCGCCGAAGAAGTGCCGGCGGATGTACGCGCCGGTCTCGGTGGCGTACGTCTGGAACTGGCCGTCCGGCGTGATGTTCAGCTTGTTGACCAGGATGCCGTCCCGGTCCTGCGCCAGCAGCGGGTCCCAGGTGCGGTCCCACACCAGCTTGATGACGTTCCACCCGGCACCCCGGAACTGCGACTCCAGCTCCTGGATGATCTTGCCGTTGCCGCGCACCGGGCCGTCGAGGCGCTGGAGGTTGCAGTTGACGACGAAGGTCAGGTTGTCCAGGCCCTCGCGCGCCGCGATCGACAGCTGGCCGAGCGACTCGGGCTCGTCCATCTCGCCGTCGCCGAGGAACGCCCACACGTGCGACTTGGAGGTGTCCGCGATCCCGCGGGCCTCCATGTAGCGGTTCATCCGCGCCTGGAAGATCGCGCCGAGCGGGCCGAGGCCCATGGACACGGTCGGGAACTCCCAGAAGTCCGGCATGGAGCGCGGGTGGGGGTAGCTGGACAGCCCGTTCGGGTACTTCGACTTCTCCTGCCGGAAGCCGTCGAGCTGCTCCTCGGTGAGCCGGTCGAGCAGATAGGCGCGCGCGTAGATGCCCGGCGAGGCGTGGCCCTGGAAGAAGACCTGGTCGCCGCCGTCGCCCTCGTCCTTGCCGCGGAAGAAGTGGTTGAAGCCCACGTCGTAGAGCGAGGCGGAGGAGGCGAAGGTCGCGATGTGACCGCCGACGCCGATGCCGGGGCGCTGGGCGCGCGAGACCATCACGGCCGCGTTCCAGCGGGTCGCGTTCAGGACCTTGCGCTCGATCTCCTCGTTGCCCGGGAAGAACGGCTCGTCCTTGGTGGCGATCGTGTTGACGTAGTCCGTGCTGCGCATCTCGGGCACGGCCACGCGCTTCTCGCGGGCCCTCTCGATCAGCCGCAGCATCAGATAGCGGGCGCGCTCACGGCCCCGCTGGTCGACGGCGGCGTCGAGCGAGTCGAGCCACTCCTGAGTCTCCTCAGGGTCGAAGTCCGGGACCTGGCTGGGAAGGCCGCCAATGATGATCGGATTGCGATCGGATCCGGAAGCCACGCTGTTCCTTCGCTGTCAGAGGGCTGTCTGCGGTGGGTTTTTCCCCGTCATTTCACCGTTCCCCATCGTGTACCTCGGGAACGCAAACGTCATCTCTACCAAGGGGTAACCGCCACGTTCACCGAGATCGGCGGGACGTGCCGGGCCAAAACGTAACGATACGCTCACTCCATGACGCGTTCCGCAAAGCAGTTCGGCACTCGTACGTCCGCAGGGTTCCGAAACTCGTAAAAGGGGCAGAAGGGTGTGGTGTGTGTCACGCGGTGTACTCGCGGCGGGCCGTCGGTTGCGTCGACAGCGCCGGGATCGTCACCGTTTCGGCGGTCTCGACGGCCGGGTACTTGCGCGATCCGCCCGGCCCGTGTGGACTACGGCCAATGCTTCGCGCACGCGCGTGGCTGAGACTTCCCCGAGTTCTTGACGAGCCGGGGGAGGCCCTAATTCCGAAACATGATCAGGAGGCAAGCCGTGAGCGCGACCGCGGACCACGCGGAGGAGCGGACCAACCCGGCCGCCAGGCTGGGGTTCGAGCCCGGACAGGTGGTCCAGGAGATCGGCTTCGACGACGACGTTGACCACGAGCTCCGTGAAGGCATCGAATCGCTGATCGGCCAGGATCTGGTCGACGAGGACTACGACGACGTCGCCGACGTCGTGCTGCTGTGGTTCCGGGACGAGGACGGCGATCTCACGGACGCACTGGTGGACGCCATCGGTCTCCTTGAGGACGGCGGCATGATCTGGCTGCTGACCCCGAAGACCGGCCGGGACGGATACGTCGAGCCCAGCGACATCAGCGATGCGGCACAGACCGCCGGCCTCTCCCAGACGAAGAGCATCTCCGTGGCCAAGGAATGGTCGGGCACCCGCCTGGGCACGCCCAAGTCCAAGCGCTGAGATCCCGCTCCGCCTTCCGCAGAGCACCGCGTGAGGCCCCCGCCGGACAGACCCGGCGGGGGCCTCACGCATGCCCCGGAACGGTGGCCGGGCCGGTCCCGCCCGGGAGGTCGTCGCCGGCCGGGACGCGGGACCCGCCCTCGCCCCGCCGAGGCCCCGCGCCCTCGCCCCGCCGAGGGGCCGCCCGGGTGGCCTCGGAAGCGCGCGGACCGCCCGCACAGGGCCGTGAGCCGCTCCCTGCGTAGGGTGGTCGTCACCCGAACAGACCCTCGGAAGGGAAGCGAGTGACCATGGCGATCGAGGTCGGCAGCAAGGCCCCGGACTTCGAGCTCAAGGACAACCACGGCGCCACCGTGCGCCTGTCCGACTTCCGCGGCGAGAAGAACGTGGTGCTGCTCTTCTACCCCTTCGCCTTCACCGGCGTGTGCACCGGCGAGCTGTGCTCCCTGCGCGACAACCTCCCGCAGTTCACCGACCGGGAGACCCAGCTGCTCGCCGTCTCCAACGACTCCATCCACACCCTGCGCGTCTTCGCCGAGCAGGAGGGACTGGAGTACCCCCTGCTCTCCGACTTCTGGCCGCACGGCAACACTTCGCGCGCCTACGGCGTCTTCGACGAGGACAAGGGCTGCGCGCTGCGCGGCACGTTCATCATCGACAAGGAGGGTGTGGTCCGCTGGACCGTCGTCAACGGCCTGCCGGACGCGCGTGACCTGAACGAGTACGTCAAGGCGCTCGACACCCTCTGATTTGTTCGGTTCCAGGGCCTGCGGGGTCCGGGAACCCGTCACTAGGATCGACACGTTGATCCGATACCAACGCACTTCGGGGCTCCCCGCCCCTGGACACCATTGGGAGGACTCGTGGGAGTCAGCCTCAGCAAGGGCGGCAACGTATCGCTGTCGAAGGAGGCCCCGGGACTGACCGCGGTCATCGTCGGTCTGGGGTGGGACGTCCGCACCACCACCGGCACGGACTTCGATCTCGACGCCAGCGCGCTGCTGACGAACGACCAGGGCAAGGTCGCCAACGACCAGAACTTCGTGTTCTTCAACAACCTCAAGAGCCCTGACGGCTCGGTGGAGCACACCGGTGACAACCTCACCGGTGAGGGCGAGGGCGACGACGAGCAGATCAAGGTCAATCTCGCCGCCGTTCCCGCCGACGTCCAGAAGATCGTCTTCCCGGTCTCGATCTACGACGCGGAGAACCGCCAGCAGTCCTTCGGCCAGGTGCGCAACGCGTTCATCCGCGTGGTGAACCAGGCGGGCGGCGCGGAGATCGCGCGCTACGACCTCTCCGAGGACGCCTCCACGGAGACCGCGATGGTCTTCGGCGAGCTCTACCGCAACGGCGCCGAGTGGAAGTTCCGCGCCATCGGCCAGGGCTACGCCTCGGGCCTGCGCGGCATCGCGCAGGACTTCGGCGTCAACGTCTGAGTCGTACAGCCTTCGGCTCCGAGGTCCGGCACCGCACCCTTGCGTGCGGTGCCGGACCCGCTGCACAACTGAAAGACAGACCTCGGGGAGGACCAGCATCATGGGCGTCACGCTCGCCAAGGGGGGCAATGTCTCCCTCTCGAAGGCCGCACCGAACCTCACGCAGGTGATGATCGGGCTCGGCTGGGACGCGCGCTCCACCACCGGAGCCGATTTCGACCTCGACGCCAGCGCGCTGCTGTGCAACGGCGGCCGGGTGCTCGGTGACGAGTGGTTCATCTTCTACAACCAGCTCAAGAGCCCGGACGGCTCCGTGGAGCACACCGGCGACAACCTGACGGGTGAGGGCGAGGGCGACGACGAGTCGATCCTGATCGACCTCTCCAAGGTGCCGGCCACCGTCGACAAGATCGTCTTCCCGGTCTCGATCCATGACGCGGACAACCGTGGCCAGACCTTCGGCCAGGTCAGCAACGCCTTCATCCGCGTCGTCAACCAGGCCGACGGCCAGGAGCTCGCCCGCTACGACCTCTCCGAGGACGCCTCGACGGAGACCGCGATGATCTTCGGCGAGGTCTACCGCTACAACAACGAGTGGAAGTTCCGCGCGGTCGGCCAGGGGTACGCGTCGGGCCTGCGGGGCATCGCCCTGGACTTCGGGGTCAATGTTTCCTAGGCCCACCCACCTCAGCCGGAGCGGCGGCCCTCTAGACTTCGTGGTCAACGTTAGGTAAAGCCGAGTACGGCGCGGGGGAGACCCGTACATACACGATTGGGTAGCCAGTGCTTCTGAAAACCTTCGGCTGGTCGTTCGCGATTACCGCGCTCGGTCTGGTCGCAGCGGCGTTCTACGGGGGGTGGACCGCCTTCGGCATCGTGGCGATCCTGGCCGTCCTGGAGATCTCGCTGTCCTTCGACAACGCGGTGGTCAACGCCGGAATCCTGAAGAAGATGAATGCCTTCTGGCAGAAGATCTTCCTCACGATCGGCGTGCTGATCGCCGTCTTCGGTATGCGACTGGTCTTCCCCGTCGTCATCGTCGCCATCAGCGCCAAGATCGGCCCGATCGAGGCCGTCGACCTGGCGCTGAACAACAAGGACCACTACCAGGAGCTCGTGACCGACGCCCACCCGGCGATCGCGGCCTTCGGTGGCATGTTCCTGCTGATGATCTTCCTCGACTTCATCTTCGAGGACCGGGACATCCAGTGGCTGCGCTGGATCGAGCGCCCGCTCGCCAAGCTCGGCAAGGTCGACATGCTGTCGGTCTGCATCGCGCTGGTCGTCCTGCTGATCACCGCGTTCACCTTCGCCACGCACGCCCACCAGCACGGCGGCGCGCACGTCGACAAGGCGCAGACGGTGCTGATCTCCGGCATCGCCGGCCTGATCACGTACCTGGTCGTCGGCGGACTCTCCGGCTACTTCGAGGACAAGCTCGAAGAGGAGGAGGAGCGCGAACACGAGGAAGAAGAGGAGGCCGCGCGGACCGGGAAGAAGAAGCCGGCCGTCGTCCTCGCAGGTCAGGCCGCGTTCTTCATGTTCCTCTACCTGGAGGTCCTGGACGCGTCGTTCTCCTTCGACGGTGTCATCGGCGCCTTCGCCATCACCAACGACATCGTCCTGATGGCGCTCGGCCTGGGCATCGGCGCCATGTACGTCCGTTCGCTCACCGTCTACCTGGTCCGTCAGGGCACCCTCGACGACTACGTCTACCTGGAGCACGGCGCGCACTACGCGATCGGCGCCCTCGCCGTGATCCTCATGGTCACCATCCAGTACGAGATCAACGAGGTCATCACCGGCCTCGTCGGTGTCGTCCTGATCGCCTGGTCCTTCTGGTCCTCCGTGCGCCGCAACAAGGCGCTCGCCGCGGCCGAGGGAAAAGGCGAGACCTCGGACGAGAAGGCTGAGATCTCTTCCGGGGTGTGACGGCCCGGCCGGACCCGGCGTGTGACACCCCGGCACGATCGGGGGTGTGACACCCCTCCGGTCGAGGAACGCTCTGTAGCGGGGCGGCCGACGAGGAACAGTCCTCGCGGCCGCCCCGCCGCACTTTCGAGGAACGTGGGGGGCCAAATGGGTATCTGGCAGGACCTGTGGCGCGGACGCTCGGCGGACTTCGACTCCGGCAGCGCCGCCACCAACTCCATAGAACTGACCAAGCGCAATCACACCGTCTCGCTCACCAAGCAGGGAGCGGCCACCGGCAACCTGCGCATCAACCTGTCCTGGCGGATGCGCACCTCCGACATCGGCGGCCCGCAGCGCGGCAGCGTGCTGCGCCACCCCTTCCGCACCCTCAAGCCGGAAGTGGTCCAGGCGCACACCCAGAGCATGGTCAACGTCGACCTCGACCTGGGCGTCATGTACGAGCTGACGGACGGCACCAAGGGCGTGGTCCAGCCGCTCGGCAGCTTCTTCGGCGAACTCAACGTCCCGCCCTACGTGAAGCTCAGCGGCGACGACCGCTTCGGCTCGGCGTCGGGCGAGACGGCCTACGTCAACCTCGACCACCGCGACGACATCAAGCGGCTGCTGGTCTTCGTCTACATCTACGACCAGACCCCCGCCTTCGACCGCACCCACGCCATCATCACGCTCTACCCGAGCAACGGGCCGCGCATCGAGATCGGCCTGGAGGAGCGCCACCCGCAGGCCCGCTCCTGCGCGGTCGTGATGATCGAGAGCAACAAGGGCGAGGTGACCGTGCGCCGCGAGGTCAAGTTCGTCTACGGCTTCCAGGCCGAGCTCGACCGCCTCTACGGCTGGGGCCTCCAGTGGGGCCGCGGCTACAAGTCGAAGGTCGAGCGCTGACGCCCTGCGTCCTGTCCGCCCGTCCTCGCCTGCCCGGAACCGTCAGGCGGGCCCTAACGCCCGAGGAACTGCGGCCCCTGCGGAGGCAGCCTGAAGTCCGGGTCGGGCAGCGTGCCCACCGGCTGCGGGAAACCGTACGCGGGCTGGGTCGCCGGGGCGGTCTGCGGCTGCGGATAGCCGTAGGCGGGCTGGGCGGCCGGGGCGGTCTGCGGCTGCGGGTAGCCGTACGCGGGCTGAGCGGTGGGCGCGGCGGCCGGCTGCGGATAGCCGTACGAGGGCTGCTGCGGCACCGGAGCGGGCTGCTCGGGAGGCAGCGGCACCGAGGTCTCCGGAGCGGGCACGGGCGCCGACCAGGCGGCGTCGGGACCGGATCCGGTCATGGCAGCCGCCGCGGCCTCGCTCTCGTCCACGGAGATGCCGAAGTCCGTCGCGAGCCCGACCAGACCGTTGGAATAGCCCTCACCGAGTGCCCGGAACTTCCAGCCGTCACCGCGCCGGTACAGCTCGCCGCAGATCAGCGCGGTCTCCGCACCGGTCTCCGGCTTGATGTCGAAGTACGCCAGCGGTTCACCGTCCGCGACGGTGGCGTCGTACAGCACGATGCGCAGATCACGTACGCGGTCGAAGGTGACGTCGTCCGCCGATGCGACCAGCAGAATCTGTCCGACACCGGACTCGACACCCGCCAGATCCGTCTGGATCGTGTCGGTCAGGCCCTCGGTGCCGCGTTTCTTGCCGAGCCGCCACACCTTGCCGGAGGGATGGCGGGGCTGGTTGTAGAAGACGAAGTCCTCGTCGGATCGCACACGACCGTCGGGGCCGAGGAGCAGCGCCGAGGCATCCACATCGGGTACGTCCTGCCCGGGCGTCCAGCGGAGCACGGCGCGCACCGCTGTGGCGTCCAGCGGGACGTTCGACCCCTTCAGCATCGCGTGCGTCATGCGGTCATCCTGCCCTCTCGGTCCTGGTCACGACAACGTGGGGTCTCCCCGGAACCGGTGGGTGCCGGACACGGCCGGGTTACCTGAACTTCATGCTTGGTGGGAACCTCTGACATGGATCCATACGTACTATTACCGGCCAGATCACGTAGGGCCGCCTAGTCGCCACGGGGGAGTTTCATGCGTCATTTCGGTCACATCGCCCCGGAAGAGCGGCAACGCCTCTTCCACCAGGAGCCGAGCGTCTTCACCGCCGACTCACCGGCCCGCGTCCTGGCCACGGCCCTCGGAGCCACGCTGTACAGCCCGGCGACCAGGCCCCGGCTGGCCGACGACATCGTCAAGCAGGCCGAACGCGGTGTGGTCTCCATGGTGCTGTGCCTGGAGGACTCCATCGACGACGCGGAGGTCACCGGCGCCGAGGAGAACCTCGTCAGGCAGTTCGCCGACCTCGCCGGCCGCGCCGACGCGGTCGAGCTCCCGCTGCTCTTCGTCCGGGTCCGCTTCCCCGAGCAGATCCCCGACCTCGTCCGGCGCCTCGGCCCCTCCGTCCGGCTGCTCTCCGGGTTCGTCATGCCCAAATTCACCGAGGAACGCGGCATGCCCTTCCTGGAGGCCCTCGCCGGCGCCGAAACCGCGAGCGGACGCCGGCTGTTCGCCATGCCCGTGCTGGAGTCGCCCGAGCTGCTCTACCGGGAATCGCGCGTGGAGACCCTCGAGGGCATATCCCGCGCCGTCGACAAGTACCGCGACCGCGTGCTCGCCCTGCGCCTCGGCGTCACCGACTTCTGCTCCTCGTACGGGCTGCGCCGCGCCCCCGACATGACCGCCTACGACGTGCAGGTCGTCGCCTCCGTGATCGCCGACGTGGTGAACATGCTGGGACGGGCCGACGGCACCGGCTTCACGGTGACCGGACCGGTCTGGGAGTACTTCCGCGTCCAGGAGCGCATGTTCAAGCCGCAGCTGCGCCGCAGCCCCTTCCTGGAGGGCCAGGCCGAGCAACTGCGCGAGGCCCTGATCGAGCACGCCATGGACGGACTGCTCCGCGAGATCGCCCTCGACCAGGCCAACGGCCTGCAGGGCAAGACCTGCATCCACCCCTCGCACGTCCTGCCCGTGCACGCGCTGTCCGTCGTCAGTCACGAGGAGTTCAGCGACGCCCAGGACATCCTCAGGCCCGAGCGCGGCGGCGGGGGTGTACTTCGGTCGGCGTACACGAACAAGATGAATGAAGTGAAGCCGCACCGTGCCTGGGCGGAGCGCACGCTCCTGCGGGCCGAGGTCTTCGGCGTCGCGAACGAGGACATCGGCTTCGTGGAGCTGCTCGCCGCCGGACTCCCGGAGTGAGCCGGCCCGGCCGGGCCCCGCGGAACACGATCGACAAGGAATCGATGAACAACGCTGTGAACGACGTCGTGTGGACGGGTACCTGGGTCGCGAAGCGACTCGGCGTCGAACTCGTCGGGGACGAGCGGCTCGGCGAGCTGCTGGGGCTGGCGCTGCGCCGCAACCCCAAGCGCGCCCACCTCCTCGTGTCCAACGTCCTCGGCAAGCACGTGCCGCAGTCGCCGTCCGTGGTGTACGGCCACGGGTTCGCGCTCGGCCGCCGGGTCCGCGACCTGCTGGGTGCCGAGGACGCCCGCGCCGCCGTCGTCGTCGGATACGCGGAGACGGCCACCGGGCTCGGCCACTCCGTCGCGGACGGCCTGGGCCTCGCGCCCTACCTGCACTCCACCCGCCGCCCCGTCGCGGGCGTCGCCACGGCGGGCGGCTTCGAGGAGTCCCACTCGCACGCCACCTCGCACCTCCTCCTGCCCGAGGACCCCGCCCTGCTGGCCGGCAGCGGCCCCCTGGTCCTCGTCGACGACGAGTTCTCCACCGGCAACACCGTCCTCAACACCATCCGCGCCCTGCACGAGCGCTACCCCCGCGAGCGGTACGTCGTCGTGGCCCTCGTCGACATGCGCTCCGCCGCCGACCTGGGCCGCCTGGAGGAGCTCGCCGCGGAGATCGGGGCGCGCGTCGACCTGGTGTCCGCGGCCTCGGGCACCGTACGGCTCCCCGAGGGCGTCCTGGAGAAGGGCCAGGCCCTCGTCGCCGCCCACGAGCCCGCGCCACCCGCCCCGGCCGCGCACGGCGGCACCGCGAAGGCCGTCCGGGTCGAGCTGGGCTGGCCCCGCGGCGTCCCCGACGGCGGACGGCACGGATTCACATCCGGCCACCGAATACGCCTGGAGGGCGCCCTGCCCGCCATGGCCGCGCGGCTCGCCGACGCCCTCCCCGACGGCGCGCGCCGCGTGCTCGTGCTCGGCTTCGAGGAGCTGATGTACGCGCCGCTCAGACTGGCCCGCGAGCTGGAACAGGTCGTGAGCGCCGAGGTGCGGTACTCCACGACGACCCGGTCCCCGGTCCTCGCCCTCGACGACCCCGGCTACGCCATCCGCAGCCGCATCGTCTTCCCCGCCCACGACGACCCCGGCGACGGCCCCGGCGAGCGCTACGCCTACAACGTCGCGGGCGCCGGCTTCGACGCCGTCGTCGCCGTCGTCGACTCCGTCGCCGACACCCCGGAGCTGCACGCCCCCGACGGCCTGCTGGCCCGGCTCGCGGAGCACACACCGAGCGTCCTGCTCGCCGTCGTCCCCTCGTACGTCCCCGCTCGGACGCCGACCGAAAGGCCCTCCATGCTCCCCGAGCCCCTCCGCGGCCCCGCCTTCTCCTCGTACGCGCCGGACGAGGTCGGCTGGCTGCTCCAGGACCTCTCGGACGTGGGCCTGGAGGCGCCGACCGAGGAGCGGGAGGAGGCGATCCAGAGCGGCGGCGCCCACTACGCGGAGTCGCTGCCCGTCGAGTACCAGCCGAACGCCCAGTACCAGGAGCTGTTCCACACGGCCCTCGCCGACTCCGCCGCCCGCCTCGCCCAGGCCGTCGGCGCCGTCACCGAGATCGTCCTCGCCGAACGGTCGCCGCGACCGGTGCTGGTGTCCCTGGCCCGCGCCGGCACCCCCGTCGGCGTCCTGATGCGCCGCTGGGCGGAACACCGCCACGACCTCGACCTGCCGCACTACGCCGTGTCCATCGTCCGCGGACGCGGCATCGACGCCAACGCGCTGCGCTGGCTGGCCGCCCACCACGACCCCGCCGACGTCGTCTTCGTCGACGGCTGGACCGGCAAGGGCGCCATCACCCGCGAACTCGCCGACGCCATCAAGGAGTTCGAGGCCTCCGACGGCATCACCGGCTTCGACCCGGAGATCGCCGTCCTCGCCGACCCCGGCTCCTGCGTCCGCACCTACGGCACCCGCGAGGACTTCCTCATCCCCTCCGCCTGCCTCAACTCGACCGTCTCGGGCCTGATCTCGCGCACCGTGCTCCGCTCCGACCTCGTCGGCGAACACGACTTCCACGGCGCGAAGTTCTACCGCGAACTCGCCGGCTCCGACGTCTCCGCCGACTTCCTGGACGCCGTCGCGGCCCGCTTCGACGACGTCGCCGACGCGGCCTGCGCCCAGGCCAAGGAACTCCTCGCCGCCGACCGCACCCCCACCTGGGAGGGCTGGGCTGCCGTCGAGCGGATCAGCGAGGAGTACGGCATCCACGACGTGAACCTGGTCAAGCCGGGCGTCGGCGAGACCACCCGTGTCCTGCTGCGACGCGTCCCCTGGAAGATCCTCGCCCGGACCGGAGCGGGCGCCGACCTCGACCACGTACGCCTGCTCGCCGAGCAGCGCGGCGTGCCCGTCGAGGAGGTCGACGAACTCCCCTACACCTGCGTGGGGTTGATCCACCCCAAGTACACCAGGGGCGCGACCGGCGCCGACGGCAAGGCGGTGACCGCCTGATGCCCGCTCCCAAGGTGCTCGTCGCCAGCGACCTCGACCGCACGCTGATCTACTCCTCCGCGGCCCTCGCGCTCACCATGCCCGACGCGCGGGCGCCCCGGCTGCTCTGCGTCGAGGTGCACGAGAGCAAGCCCCTGTCGTACATGACGGAGGCGGCGGCCGGACTGCTGACCGGGCTCGGCGACACGGCGCACTTCGTGCCCACCACGACCCGCACCCGCAAGCAGTACCAGCGCATCAACCTGCCGGGGCCCGCGCCGAAGTACGCGATCTGCGCCAACGGCGGGCACCTGCTCGTCGACGGGGTGTCGGACGCCGACTGGCACGCGCAGGTGACGGCGCGGCTCGCCTCGGAGTGCGCGCCGCTGGCCGAGGTGCGCGCACACCTGGAGGCCACCGCGGACCCCGCCTGGGTGCGCAAGCACCGGGTCGCCGAGGACCTGTTCGTCTACCTCGTGGTGGAGCGCGAACTGCTCCCCGAGGAATGGGTGAAGGAACTCGCCGTGTGGGCGGAGAGCCGCGGCTGGACGGTGTCGTTGCAGGGCCGCAAGATCTACGCGGTGCCGAAGCCGCTCACCAAGAGCGCCGCCGTGCGGGAGATCGCCCGCCGCACCGGCGCCGAGCTCACCCTCGCCGCCGGGGACTCCCTCCTCGACGCCGACCTCCTGCTCGCCGCCGACCGCGGCTGGCGCCCCGGCCACGGCGAACTCGCCGACGCGGACTGGACGGCGGCCGCGATCACCGCGCTCCCGGAACGGGGAGTACTGGCGGGCGAGCGCATCCTGCGGGAGTTCGTACGCGCCAGCGACGGGGGCGGGCGGGGCTGAGCTCTCGCTCTCCGGGGGCGGCGAGGGGGCCGCTGTTCCGTGCGGGGCGCGGGACAGCTGTGCTCGTGCGACGTACGGGGCGGGTGGCGTACGTGGCGGGTGGCGTACGTGGCGGGGTGGGCCGCCGCTGTGTGGCTGGTCCCTCGTGCAGGACGGGGTGGGGCGGTCTTGCGCGTCCGTGTACGCAACGGGGCTGTGCTGCTCTCGCGCTGCGGCGGAGGCCGTGGGGCTGGGCGGGCCTCATGTGGTGGTGCAGGTGAGGCCGGCCTGACGTGGCGGTGTAGCCGGGGCCGGGCCTCACGCGGCGGTGTGCAGCCGGAGCCCGACCTCACGCGGCGGTGCAGCCGGGGTCGGCCTCACGCGGCGGTGCAGGTGAGGCCGGTCCTCGCGGTGCCGCGAGGCGGGCCGTGCCGCCGCGGCGGCCTGTGGGCGGTCGTGGGCGTCCGGGACGGGTGGCTGCGGTCCCGGGAGCGCAGCCGTCGCGTACGGCCGGTCCCCGGGCAACCGCCCGGACCGGTGGCTCAGCCGCAGCAGCCCCCGCCGCAGCAACCGCCACCACCGCCGCCGGCGCGCGGCGCGGGGGCCGGTGCGGACGACGACCCGCCCGTGGCGACGGCGACCGTCGACAGGAGCTTCACCGTGTCGTCGTGCCCGGCGGGGCAGTCCGCGGGGGCGGAGGACTCCGCCATCGGGCGGCTGAGTTCGAAGGTGTCGCCGCAGGTCCGGCAGCGGTACTCGTAGCGAGGCATGCGCACAGGTTAGCCCGGGACGGGCGGGCGCGCGGAGTCTCTGCGCCCGCACCGTCGCGGATCGGTTCACCTCGTGAGGGCGGCTCGGCGGCGGGGCCGCAGCGTCGGGAGGGGCCGGCCCCAGGTACCTCTCGGCTTCCGCCCTTCGTCCGCGCGGGGGCACACCGGTACCCGCGGAGGTACGGCCGCCGGTACCCGTACCCGCGGAGGGACGGTCGGCACTCGCGGCGAGACGGCCGGCCTCGCGGAGGGGCTGTCGACACGGGCCGGGGCACTGCGCACACCTCCCGGGGCACCGCCCACAGCTCCCTGGACCTCCCTGGGTATCGCCCACACCTCCCGGGGCACCGCCGACCTCGGCCGATAGCACGGCGCACGAGGCCGGAACCCTGTCGATCAGGCGCCCGCGCCCCGCTCCTCGCGGATCTGGGAGACCACCCGCGCCACCGTCTGCCGCACGGCCTCCGTCTCCGTCAGGAAGTGCCAGTAGTCGGGGTGGCGGCCCTCCAGCGTCCCGACGGCACGGTCCAGCCGGGCGACCGAGTCGTCGAGCGGGCGGGCGTGCCGAGGATCCGGCGTGCTGCGGCCCGCCATGGCGAGCCGCTGGGCGTCACGGATGGCGAAGCGTGTGCGGTCGATCTCCTGCTGCGGGTCCTTGGCGACCGCGTTCAGCCGTTGCAGCCGGTCACCGGCCGCGGACACGGCTTCATCCGTGTTGTTCAGCAGCGCACGCACCGTGGAGAGCAGTGAGGTGGCGTCCGGCCAGCGCTGCTCGTCCCGCGCGGCCCGCGCCTCCTTCAGCTTGAGCTCGGCCTGCCGCACGCTCTCCGCGGCCTGCTCCGGTACGTGCTGGAGGTCCTGCCAGCAGGCGGCCGAGAAGCGGCGCCTGAGCTCGCTCAGCACCGGCTCCACCTGCCCGGACCGGGTGGTCAGCGCCTGCGCGCGGGTCCGCAGCGAGACGAGCCGGTGATCGATCTCGGCGGCCCGCTCGGGCAGCCGCTCCGCCTCCGCGCGCACCGCCCCGGCCTCCCGCGAGACCCGCTCGGCCCGCTCCAGCGTCTCGGGCACGCCGTGCCGTCCGGCCCCTTGGTTGAGCTTGGTCAGTTCGGGTCCGAGCGCGGCGAGCCGGGCGGCGAGGTCGTCGGCCCTGAGCCCCGAGCCCCGTACGGCGTCCAGCGCGTTCGACGCGGCGAGCAGGGCCTGCCGGGCCCGCTCGACGGCCGGGGCCAGCCGGGCGAGCTGGGTCTCGGCCTTGCCGAGCAGCGGACCGAGCCCCTGCTCGAAGCGCTCCAGGTCGGACTTGACCCGGCCCAGCTCGTCCTTGGCGGCGGTCAGCTCCGTGCGGGCCCGTACGGCGGCCGAGGCCTCCAGGTCGTCCCGGTCGAGGTCGTGGGCGTCCACGGCGGTGATGTACCGATGGCTGGCCTCGTCGATCCGCCGGCCCAGCGCCTCGAAGTCGGTGACCGCGCGGCGCGCGGCGGGGGAGTCGTCGACGGCCGTGATGGTCTCGATGGAGATGCGCAGATCGCGCTGGGCGGTGTCGAGTTCGTAGAACGCGGCGGCGGCGGCGTCCTTGGCGGCCTGCGCCTCGGCCCGCTGGCTCTCGGCACGTCCGCCGAACCACCGCCGGGTACCGCCGCCCGCGAAGGCGGCGGGCAGCGCGAGAACGGCCAGCAGAGGAAGGGCGATGAGGGCGAGCGTGTCGTGGGCGGGCCGACGACGTATCCGGGCCGGCCCCGGTGGGCGGTGTGCCGACCGTGTGCATGGCTCGAACGGCGAGTACGGCTGCGCAGGTGTCGCCGTCACATCCCTCTCCCGTGCTGTCATCCGCCTTGCCCGGCTGTCATTCTCCCACCGGTTGAAGACGAACACACGGGCCGGTCAGTTCGCGGTTCGCACCGTGATCTTTCCGTCGCCGGTGTGGGCGGTGACGACGTGGGAGCTGCTGTCGGCGCGGGGCACGGACACCCGTACCGATCCGTCGCCGCTCCCGGTGTCCACGCGGTACGTCGCCCTGGGCAGCGCGATCGAGACGGAGCCGTCCTGGCTGCGGGACTCCACCAGGTCAGGCACGGCGGCGAGTTCGAGCCGCACCGAGCCGTCCTGGGTGCGGGCCCGCACCTGCCGCGAGCCGACGCCGAGCGCGTGGATCGAGCCGTCGGCGCTGCGCAGGTCCAGCGGCCCCGAGGAGTCGGAGACCCGGACGGAACCGTCCGACGTACGAATGGTCAGCGGCTCCTCGAAGCCGCGTGCCGTCACCCGCCCGTCGCCGTCGTCGACGGTGACCGCGACGCCGCGCGGCACCACGATCCGGTGCCGGGCCGAGCAGTCGGCGACCATGCCCGAGCACTTCATCCGCAGCACGAGCCGGTCGTCGTCCTTCATCGCCCAGGTGACCTCGGGGTCGCCGCCGACGACGACGTGACCCTGGAACCACCGGGTGACCTCGACCCGGCCGGCCTTCGCGGAGTCCGAGACCACGAGGTCGAGCGCGGAGTCGTCGGAGTCGACGGTGAGGGTCCGGCCGTGCAGGCCGAACGCGCGGTGCTCGGGTTCCTTGTCGTCCCCGGCGGACGCGCCACAAGCGGTGGCGGTCGCGACGAGGGCCGCCACGACCCCGGTGACGGCGGTCGCGCGGACGGCGACGGATCGGGCCATGGTGATCTCCCCCTGAGAAGAACGGCGACATGCGCCGGGCCTCTCGGGACGTATCTCCGACGCCCTTCGACCGTACGGACCGGGCCGGTCCCGGGGGCATCCGGACGGCTCCCGAATCCGAGGTGGGGATAACCCCCGCCCGCCTTGCGCTCCCCGGCGCCGCCCCGATACGGGTTTGCCGGGCACGCCCTTCGGCAATGTAGGCTGTCGACTCGTCCTGGGCGCGTAGCTCAGCGGTAGAGCGCCGCCCTTACAAGGCGGATGTCGGCGGTTCGAAACCGTCCGCGCCCACCAGTTCCAGGACACGAGAAAGGCCCAGGTTCGCGGGTGGGAGTCCGCAAGCCTGGGCCTTGATCATTCTCGGCCGCTCGGAGCCGTCGTGCCACTTACGTGCCAGATGGGCCGCGCGGAGGCCGCTTCACCTTCGTGATCTGGCCGTCCACGTAGTCGGCGATCTGGTGGTCGGGGCCGTTGACGAGGTGCTGATCGATCAGCGCGAATCGACTGCGGTTGACCGGCTCATGTCCGAAGAGGTCTCCGAGCGCATGTCCGAGGTCTTCGCGATCCGGCTCCTGGACGCCCTGGACGGCAACGGCCCTCACGTGCGGAGTCACGACGGCGGGCGCCTCATTGCCGGGAACATGTGAAGAACAGACTGCTGGTGGAGGACGCGGGCGACGCGGACGTCTGCCTGTTCATTGAGCCGTACGGCGAAGACTTCTGGATGAGGCCCGTAGACGCCTTCCGAGTGGTGCCGGTAGGTGACGGCACCGTGCAGTTCTCGGTGGTCATAGCGACCGGTCTGATCACGGCGTGGCCCTACGTGGACGGCGACCCCTACAAGGTGATCCTCGACTACGAGGTGGTCGACGCCAACGGCGAGACGCTGGAGTGCGGGCATCAGCGGCCTGGTGACGGCTGAGCCCTGAGGCCCTGACGAGTCTCGGTTGATGGTTGAAGGGTTGGCGTCGGGTGATGCTTGTCGTTTGCCATGACCGATCTCCTGCCAGACGACACACGAGATCACCCCATCAGTCACCACCCCTCTTCGGGGGGCCCGACAACGCGGGCGCTGACCTGTGCCGCCAGCCAAGCAGCTCGTGCATCGTGGCCGGGTCGTGCATGAATGAAGACGGTGTGCTCAGCTGCCCACTCGTCACAGTGGATCGTGCGGCTGTTGCACGCGACCTGCAACTCGGCGTACTTGTACTCCTCGTCCAGCCCAAGCTCGGCAACGGCCGGCCACTTCAGGTCGTGCCACAGGACGTAGCACCTGGTGATGTCTGCCCAGGTCCTCAGGGCGGTGCTTGCCTGCGCAAGATCCGACACACCTAGGCTCACGTTTGCGGGCAAGGCGGTACGCCCCTCCCCGTAAAACTCGACTGTCGCCCCAGGAAGCGTCTCTGTCAGACGCCGGAGCACGTCGTCATCGCGTGCCCAGGCGTCCAGATAGCAGCCGTCGGGCCTGTACCAGAACGCGATCGCGAGCAACTTCTCCGCGAGCGTCAACGCCTCGGCCAGATCTACGGTCCGTAGCACGGGCCACGCACAGGTGTTCCCCATAACGGCATCCTGCCAGAACGATCACATCGCCTGCCGAGAGATACGTCCGAGCCGACCAAGGCGACGTCAAGCATCGAGCGAAGTAGGACATGAGCCTTGAGGCCCTGCGGGGTAGAACTTTCTCTACTCATCAAGCACCCGTCGTCGCTTCGCTCCTCCGGGCGCGCGCGGGCGGCCGACGGCGCCCGCGCTCATGTCTCCGCCCCGCTCGGCACCGCCGCCCGCCCGCTCCCGCCCAAGAGGCAGGCAGACAGTGCATGAGGTCAGAACACGTCGCGGCTGGGGCGGTCGGCTCCGCCACTTTGGCCAGCCGCTTTGGCGCGAGCCTCGAAGACCATGGCCCCAACGTCGTACTTTAACGGGCAGGTCAACAGACTGCCCGACGCGCCGGAAGCTTACGGGGCCATGATCACTCGCGCCAAAGCAGCTCCCGGCCAAAGTCGCTATGCCGACCTGCGCCGCTGCCTCTCCGTTGCCACGAGCCGAGACCAGAAGACTCAACCAGCAGCGAGAATGCGGCAGATGTCGCTCTCGGCGCAGGTAGCGGGGTCGGTAGCGGAGGCGGTGCGGGTCAGCTCGCGCAGCATGGCGCGGGTCGCCGCCAGTTCGGCGATCCGGTGCTCGACGTCGGCGAGGTGTCGGCCGAGGAGTTCGGTGACGTGAGCGCAGGGCGGGTGGCCGCCGTCGCGGATGGCCAGGACGTCGCGGATCTCGGCGAGGCTGAGGCCAGCCGCCTGGGCGGAGCGGATGAAGCCGACGCGGGCCCGGGCGTGGTCCGGGTAGTCGCGGTAGCCGCCCGATGTGCGGGGCGGGTCCGCCAGCAGTCCGGCCTGCTCGTAGAAGCGCAGGGTCTTGGGTGTGGTGCCGGTGGCAGCGGCGAGGGCTCCGATGTGCATACCTCCACCGTAGGCCTTGACCTTCCAGTGCAGTGGAAGGTCTAGCGTGGGCCGCATGAGCTGGAGGCGCCGCTGATGCAGGTGGAGATGCTGACAGTCCCGGACTGCCCGAACGGCCCGGTGCTGCGGGAACGGCTGACGCTCGCCCTCGCGGGCCGCACGGACGTGGAGCTGGCCGAGCACGTGATCGACGACCAGGCGGAGGCGGAACAACGCGGTATGCACGGTTCCCCCACGCTGCTGGTCGATGGCCGCGACCCGTTCGCCGCCCCGGGCGCTGCGACCAGCTTGTCCTGCCGCCTCTACCGTGGCGTGGACGGCCGGGTGGGCGGAGCGCCCTCCGTCGAGGAGCTGCGGCAGGTACTCGGCACTCCTGACACAGGCGGCGCGGACCGGGCGGCCGGCCGAGCAGGGCGGGGACGTCTCGCCCCGATCGAGGGTGGTCTTCGCGCGGTGCAGCAGGCCGTCCTGCGCTCCTTCGCCACCACCGGTGCCCCGCCCGAACAGCCCGCGCTGGAAGCGGCGGCCGACCCCTTCGCCGTACCGGCCGCCCGGGTGCTCGCAGAACTGGCCGCCGAGGACTTCCTCACCTTGGACGACACCGGCCGAATCCAGGCCGCGTACCCGTTCTCTGTCACCGCCACCGAGCACGTCGTGCAGATCGGCGACGGCCCGACAGTGTGGTCGATGTGCGCGATCGACGCACTCGGCATCCCGGTCATGCTGGGTGCCGACGCCGTCATCACCTCCACCGACCCGGTCACCAACGACCCCGTCCGCGTGGAGTTCACGGGCGGAAGGGCCACCTGGCAGCCAGACACCGCGGTGGTCTACTACGGCGCCCGCCCCGGCACCGGCCCGGCCGCCGCCATGTGCTGCGGTTACCTGCGCTTCTTCACGGACCGCGCCACCGCCGAGCAGTGGACCGGGCAGCACGCCGACATCAGCGGCGCCGTCCTGGACCAGGCCGAGGCCGAACGCCTGGGCGCGGACATCTTTGGCCCCCTGCTGGCCGCACCCGCACAGTAAGCCGGACTCCGATGAACGCGCCGCAACGCCGTGATCCGACCGCCCGAGGAGGAGCGGCGGCGCTGCTCGCGGCCGTCACCGTCGTCGCCGTCGCAGTCATCCTCTGCTGCGCGGGTCCCGTCCTGATCGTCGCCCTGGCCTCGGGCGCGCTCGCCGCCTGGATCGGTAACTGGTGGGCGGTCACCGCAGCCGTGCTGTTGAACGCCGGGGTCGTGGCTTGGTGGCTCCGGCGCCGTCGGCGGTCCTGCCACCCACCTCGGCCCACGTCTTGCCGTAGGCGAACTGCGGGCCCGGGTGGCGTCCGGCTGGAGCACGGATGCAGCGCCTCGGCACGGCAAGGCGCGCGTTCGGAGAGGGACAGGAGATCGACGCTGTCTGTTACGTCTCCCCAGCACCCGAAGCCTGATCAGGTACCGGAGACGGGTCCGTGCGGAGCCAGGCGCGTTTGTGCCGGGCCACGGCGAACAGCGACTCGACCTGTTCCCGGGTGAGCCGACCGGTCAACGGCGCCAGAGCAGAGACCTCTCGTTCCTGGTAGGTCCGCACGGTGTGCTGCGTCGGTGCGCGGACCACCGAGGCGACATCGACGAAGGCGAGGACGGGCACTACATCAGGTGTGAAGCCGGCGTAACGTTCCAACACCCGTCGCACATAGGCGGCTTCGGCCTTGCTCACCGCAGGGTACGGGTGCGGGGAGCCGTTGACCTTGGCCACCTCGTCACCGACCCAGACCGAAGCACCGGGGTGCCGCTTCGTGTTGAAGACGAACACCCCGCCGGGACCGATCAGCAGGTGATCGATGTCCCCGCCATTGCCCTTGGGTATACCGTGCAGGACTCGCCAGCCATGAACGGTGAGACGTTCCAGCTCACGGCCCACCCTCTTTTCCCCTTCAAGGCCATCGAGCCACGATTCCCAGCCCGAGGGGCGCTTCAGCAGCTTGGACCAAGCCCGTGCGACAACCGACGGTCCACGGACAGCCATGTCGCTGAGAATTGCTGCACCGGGAGGGTTCTTCGCCAGGTCATCGGCAACGGTGAGTTCGGGCAGCGACAAAGGGCGCCGATCACGCCGGGGCTTCGCCGGGGGCGACGACTGCTGAGGCGGCTCGGCCGGCCGAGGCCGACGAGGAGGCGACGAGGCCGGGCGATCGGTGCGCACTGTCACCGGATCACCAAGCTGTCGGCGGAGTAAGGCAACAGCCTCATGCCGATGCTCAGCAACCGTGACGGTGATGACCTTGGAATCCCGGTCCGCCCACGCAACGGGCGTGCCGTCCGGCAGGTTCACGTAGAGCCTGTCCTTGCCGTGCCGCTTCCACGGATTCACCGTGAGGTCCGACATCGGCTCCGCCCCCCCAAGTGCGCCTTTGCCCCAGCAC
Organism: Streptomyces krungchingensis; assembly: GCF_054729265.1. Lineage (NCBI taxonomy): Bacteria > Bacillati > Actinomycetota > Actinomycetes > Kitasatosporales > Streptomycetaceae > Streptomyces > Streptomyces krungchingensis. The sequence continues at coordinate 3,711,454 of NZ_JBPUKY010000001.1, read as the reverse complement.
TCATGGCAGCAGCCGACGATGCCCCTGTACAAGGGCGCCATGCGGCCAAACTTTCCCTACTGCATCAAGTGCCCGCGCGAGCGCGGGCTGGCCCCTGGGGCCCGACCCCTCTGCGCCTTCGGCGCCGGGGCCGGGACCCTGGGGCCGCAGCAGGCTACGGCCCATGAAGTAGAGACCCGACACGGAGTGCTTCGGTCAGAACGTGCCTCCGGCAGGGGCGCTCAGGCTCCGAGATGGCGGGGGCGCCGTTCGCGAGTGCCGGCCGAGTGTGGCGTGCGCGGGGTGGGAGCTAGGGTGAGTGGTGGGTTGGTCTAGGAGCCAGACATCCCTCCACGACGCGCCCCCGCCGCAGTTGGCACGGTTACGCCAAGCTCATCACGAACAGCGGCTTGGAACCTGGATATCGGCTCCTTCATGGCCAAGACTGCCTGGAACGTAGCCTGTTGTGTGCCGCGAGTTGTGCCTAGAGAACCGGCCGCATCCAAGGCTGCCAGGAACATGGTCTCTGCAGAGGTGGGTACTGCCCCGCTGGAGAGAATGGAGATCTCGGCCGTCAGGTGCTCTGCCTCCTCAAGGAGCCCGAACGCCTGCTCTAGGGCTTCTTGGACAATCGCTAGCTGAAGGGCATCGAAGACCGTGGGATCGTCAGATTCTTCAGGGACAGCGCTGTCCGGAACGGTCATCAGTGCCGTGTGGCCAGCCTGCCGAAGTCGCGAGTATTCGTCCTCGCTGGGGAGATTGGCACTCACGCCCAGAGAATGCGTTCTGACTCCTTGATTTTGTACAGCAACTCCTTCGCAACGCGGAACCGTTCCTCATGCCATCTACGTAGATCTTCAGCGGTTCTCCGTTCGCGCTCGGCCCTCTTCTGTAGGACCTGCTTCAAGATTGCTGCTGCGAGTGTTCCACCCGCCCCAAGAGCTGCGAGCGGGAGCTGCGTAGTCGATTCGCTCACTGGCGGAGGCTAACGCCGACAGCCGTCATCGGACCCCGTGTCGACCTTGCACATGCACCGACGCATCAAACCGTGGGGGCGAACGTGCCCCAGCTGTGCCCGATACACCGGGGATTCACGGAGAATAGCGGTCACCAACGGGCAGCATCCACGACTAAGGCCCCCGACCAAGTTTCCTGGTCAGGGGCCTTCAGCCTGCGCGGTGGGTGTGGGATTTGAACCCACGGTGACTCTCGCCACGACGGTTTTCAAGACCGGCAGGATGTCGACAGATCAATGCGGCTTGACCTGCGGAAGCACCCCTCCGACTGGGCGGCGTCTGCGTCCGGTTGGTCAGAGGTTGGCCGCGGCGCCACTGGGCTGGAGGGGGGCAACCCCGCCGACGGCCATTCCCACGGTGAAGGAACCGGACTATCCGCAGATCCGGGTCAGTTGTCGTTGAGGAAAGTGTGGTCCGATTGGTGCGCGCAGGGCGCATCATTGTTGTTGCATGTATAGACGTTGACATGGAATGTCTCGTTCTCCGGAAGGTTGTGGTAACCCCCGTCCGAAGCCCGCGCGGTGGCGCATGATCCATTGCCCCCGGACGTTGTGATCACGTAATACGTACCGGTGGACTGGTAGACCCATGCGTTGGCGTTGTATCCGTCCGCGGCCGTGTCGCAGACCGAGACGATGTCGCCGTACTCTTCGACGTAGACCGTGCCGCCGTAAGGAGAGGCGTCCGTTGTGTGCCATGTGTGATCCCAGGTGATGCCGGGATCTACCGACGCTGATGCGGGGGTCGCGGTGGCGAGCGACCCGCCGGTGACGAGGCAGGCAGCTACGGCAAACGCCGCGGTTTTTCCACGCACTTGACTTCCTCCCTGTGCTCGCTCGGACAGCCCGGCGAGTGCTGGGACTATACATGACAAGAACAATTGTGCACCCGCATCAGGTCGTAGATCGCGGTGCTCGCTGCGGCAACAGCTTGGTGAAAGAGGCGCCGTCAGGACGAGTGCAGACCGTGACGGATCCGCCGATCACTCCTGCCTGACGGTCTATCAGGACCAGCAGACGGGCGATCTGGAAGGCGCCGCAGTTCAGCAAGTCCTCACGCGGCGTGCGGCAAGCGCACCGAAGCGACGTATCTCTCTCAATGGGGCTCTGGCGTCGAGGGGCTTCATCCGCCATCGTGTTGAGCACTCTCCGGGCCGTCTCCGGGCCGTCCGAGAGTGCTCGAGGACGACCGACGCTGACAACCGTCGACAGGTCACAGCGTTGATCGGTTGCAGGGGTGCAGGTCAGAGATTTGGCCCCGCACTCCTTCGGCTACTGGCCAGAACCTGCGTAAGCGCGTCCGGTATCACTACCGGGGTAACGCGGCCGAATCGACGCTTCGTCTCACAGTCGGTTGCCTGCTCGGGATCGAGCTGCGTCGCGTAGGTAGGAGCGGGACGCGCATGACCTTCGGCAAGGCCGGGGAAGCCGCCCTCAGCCAGTGGATGGCAGAGAACGCCAGGGTGTGCTGGATCGAGCACGACGAACCGTGGGCCTTGGAGTCGGAGCTCATCTCTCAACTCGACTTGCCGCTGAACCTCGACCAGAACCGTCACAACCCGTTCCACGGCCGACTCAAGGAACTGAGATCTCAAGTGCGGCAGCGTGCACGAGAGTTGGCCGTCAGAGCATAGGCCGTCTGTCGGTCTGACATCACCAACTGACTGTGAGGATGGCGATGGCACACCGCGGAGGCTGGCGCCGGATGTGCGAGCGACCAGCGAGCCTCGTTCCGGCAGGCCGCACCGAGCTGCGAGCGAACTTACAAGGCGTGTGTCAGCCCGTGTGATCCGAACGGCCGGAGGTCACGTAGTCGTAGTACTCGTCGCCGACGAAACCGAGATTGACCCAGCGGTCGGCGATCGCGCCGAACTCCCGCTCGGCCAGGCTGATGGCTTCCTCCGGAGTCGCCACGGTGGCGATCTTCTTGCCCCATGTCTCGTCGTCCGGATCGAGCGGCAGTTGGTCGGTGATGTCACGGAAGGTGTCGGAGGGGATGTCCTCCACCTCCTGCAGATAGACCCCGACGCCAGCACGGCCAGGGCTGAGCGCGATCCAACGAACGCCACGCCGGCCGCCCCGCTCCACCGGGCCGAGGAACTGCTCGATCTCCTTGCCGCGACGCAACGCTCCCAGCGCGAACATAGGCGTGAGATGCCGTACCAACGCGCCTCCTTTCTCACTGCCAGCCGACGCCGCAAGGTCTTCGGAGCCGCACCAGAGATCAGGTATCACCCTCACAGGCCTGAGGGCCAGGTGCCGACACGCGCTCGCGCGTGCCACAACCGTGCCACATCGGGCGGTCAGCCACGGTCACCGATGGGTCGTCGCGGTCGCGATGACTGGCTCGGCTGACCACTCTCCGAAGCCGCTATGACCCGCGCATCCTCGATGACCCTGACCACCAGGCTTACAAGGCGGATGTCGGCGGTTCGAAACCGTCCGTGCCCACCAGTTCCAGGACACGAGAAAGGCTCAGGTCCGTGGGTGGGAGTCCGCGGGGCGGGGCCGTGGTCTTTCTGCCATCCCGACCACCTTCGACCCAGGCAGAGCCGAGTAGACGCGGCCCAGGGCGTCCAGGTCGTTCGTGCGGTGGCGCGCTCCACCTTGACGCCCTGAACCACGCCCGCTCCACGGTGTGGGGCGAAGGCGGACGGGATGGCAGCAGGGGCAGTTGTGGTTCCTGTGGGAGCCAGACCCGCGAGTCCATCGGAAACCTCAAATCCGGCACGGTCAGAGCCGCCAATGAGGCCTTGCCGGCGCGGCGTTGCGTGATTCACTGATCGTTTCAGAATGTGGCACGGCGGCATCCGAGGGCGCCCGGCCCGTGCCGCGCGCTCGCCGCCTCGGCTGTGAAAATCGCTGTCCGATTGTCGGAACGCGGTGATAGAGAGGCCATGTGACAACGACACTTGCGTTCCCCGTTCTGCTGCGACTGATCGACGAACGGTCGAGCGCCTTCCGCGCCGCGGTCGCCTCCGCGCCCAGCCTCGACGTACAGGTGCCGACCTGCCCCGAGTGGACGCTGTTCGATCTGGCGGAGCACATCGGCGAGGGGCGCCGCTCCTGGGCCGCCACCGTCGCCGCAGGGCCTGCTCCGGCCAAGTCCGCAGCGGAGGGCGCCCCGGCTGCGCCTCGGGAGCGAGAGGCCCTGCCGGCCTGGTTGGCGGAGTCCACGGAGCAACTGCTGGACGCACTGCGGGAGGCCGGCCCGGATCGCGGTTGCTGGACGTGGTGGGGTGCGTCCCAGTCGCCGCAGACCTGTGGCGCCGTCGCCCGGCACCAGCTCCAGCAGATGGCGGTGCACACCTACGACGCCCAGGTCACTGTGGGTGCCCCGGAGCCGCTGCCGGTTGAGGTGGCACTCGACGGTGTCGAGGAGTTCCTGTTCACCTGCGTCGCGACGACGAGTGCCTGGCCGCACAAGCCCACCGCCTTCGACTTCCACGCCACCGAGGGCCACTCCTGGCGCCTCACGCTCGACGGCGACGGCGCACGCTCCATCCGTATCTCCGCGCCCGGCACGACGCCTGTCGCCGCTGCCGACGAGGGCCCGAACGCGGCTGGCGTCTCCGTTCACGGCACGGCCAATGAGCTGGTTCTCTTCGTGTACGACCGTATCCCGGCGGACTCCCTGCAGATCGAGGGAGACGCAGGTTTGTTCGACCTGCTCCGCGCGTGGGACCCGGAGGAGTAGGACGGGTGCAACAAGCACGAACCGCAGCGGTCAGCGCCGGACCCCGTGAACGATCGGCCAGGGCGCAAGGGCCCTTGGCCGACGTCGACAGACCCCTGTGATCGACCTGATAAGGATGAGGCCCCGGATACAAGGCCCCGTGACCTCGCGCCCGGATCAGGTGACAACCGTAGGATCCCGCACCACAGTGCGGATCACTATCGCGAGGGGGACCATGGCGGACTACGAAACACACGCGAACAAGGCCCAAGAGCTCCTGGATGAAGTCTCCCTCAAGGACTTCAAGCGCTCAGAAACACTCGCCATCGCCGGTGCCCAGGTGCAGGCAATCCTCGCCCTGGCTGCAGCCATCGACCGTCAGAGCCGCAGCGACGGGGGCGGTGCCAGGTGAGCGTCTGACTGCGTGGCAGACAAGACGTACGGCGGCAACCTCCAGGCCGTTCGAGAGCCCCCGGCCGATCATGGCCGGGGGTCTTTCTCGTCCGGATCCGACATCAGCGCCGGGGCTGCTCGCGCTGAAGGCGCCGCGTGAGGAGCCGGTCCATGGGGCTGACCGCCTCGCGCCGCGTGGTCCGGACGACGTGGGCATGGTCGTTCAGCGTGACGGCCTGAAGGGGCACACGCGGAACGCGGTGGGTCAGGCCGGGCCGTCGGCGTCCTGCGTGGAGGCCGCGAACGACTCGGGGCCCTGCGCGGCTGCCGCCGGGTCCATCCACATGACCTGCCAGCCGTGCCCGTCGAGGTCGAAGAAGCTGCGTGAGTACATGAAGCCGTAGTCCTCGGCGCCGTCCGCCTCGGTGCCGCCCGCCGCGAGCGCGGCGGCGCTGACCGAGTCGACCTCGTCGCGGGACGACACGCTGAAGCAGTACAGCGCCAGCGTGTGCGTGGTGGGATCGGCCATCGGCAGTTTCGAGAACTCCGCGAACTTCTCGCGGGTCAGCAGCATGACGAAGGCGTGCTCGCCGACCAGCATGCAGGCGGAGGTCTCGTCGGTGAACATCGGGTTGAAGCTGAACCCGAGCTCGGCGAAGAACGCCTTGCTGCGCTCGAGGTCCGCCACGGGGATGTTCACGAACAGCATGCGGCCGGGGTGTGCGGGGTTGGTCATGGTGGGGCTCCAGTCGGTGGCTCGATGGCGTACGTCCTGGTAGACCGGCCCAGGCGGCGGAACTCATCGGTGGGTGTCGGCGGTTCCAGACCGTCCGCCGTCCCGCAGCTCCAGGACACGCGAAAGGCCCAGGTCCATGGGTGGGAGTCCGTGAGCCGGGGCCTTGATCCTTCTCGGCCGCTCGGGGCTGCCGTGCCGCGCAGGGGCCGGACGGGTCGTCGGCGGCTGGATTGCAGAGCCTGCCGGTGGCGCTTAGCGTGATGTCGGGGACTCCAGAGGCTCCCGGGTGCGGTGCACGCGGGGTGGACTCGGCAGGGCATGCGCCCGGGGTCCGGCCCGTCGAGGTGATCGCTCGCCGCAGCGCGGAGGTCATCGGGCGCCGAGAGACGAAAGGCCTCCCATGCCGCAGACCATGCGTGCGCTCGTAGCCGGAGAGGTCGGGGAGCCGGCCGAGGTCCTGCGGCTGGAAACCCGGCCTGTGCCCACGCCGGAAGCCGGTCAGGCGTTGATCCGTGTGAAGGCGACTCCGATTCACGCCAGCGATCTGCACGTGCTGCGCGGCCGCTACGGTTTCTCCGCTCAATTCCCCGCTGTCGGGGGCAACATGGAGTGCGTCGGCCGCATCGAGGCCCTGGGCCCGGACACCGAGGGGCTGAACGTCGGCGACCGCGTGGTGAACGCCGCCATTCCGGCGGTACCCGGCCCCCACGTGGCCGGCACCTGGCAGGAATACCTTGTCGCAGATGTGCGAAGGCTCCTGCCGGTGCCTGATCACCTGAGCGACTCCGACGCCTGCCAGCTCGCCGTCAACCCGTTGACCGCTCTGCTCCTGGTGACACGCGAACTCGGCGTACAGCCGGGGGAATGGCTGTTGCAGACGGCCGCGGGCTCCACCGTCGGCCGGCTCGTCATCCAGCTGGCCGGGCATCTGGGCATTCCCACGATCAATGTCGTGCGGCGGCGCGATGCCGTCGAGGAGATCAGAGCGCTGGGCGGAGACGAGGTCATCTGCACGGCGGACGAGGACCTGGCGCAGCGTGTGGCCGAGATCGCGGGAGCGGCGGGCGTGCGCAAGGCCGTCGACTGTGTCGCGGGACCCGTGGGCGCCCAGGTGTCCCAGGCATTGGCCCCGGGAGGAGAGGTCGTGGTCTACGGTGCGCTCTCCACCCATCGGCAGACCGACCCGGCGGCGCTGACGATCCCGCTGCAGGCACGCTCGGTCATCTACGAGACCAAGGCGGTTCGAGGCTTTTGGCTGAACCGCTGGTTCGGCACCGCCTCACCCGAGGATGCCCTGGACGCACTGGCCGAGGTCCGCGCGCTCGTCACTGACGGTGTGCTGAGCATCCCCGCGGGTCGGCCGTTCCCGCTCGAACGCTTCACCGAAGCCATCTCGCTCGCCGAAACACCCGCACGTGGTGCCAAGCCGCTCTTCGTCTTCGAAGACGACAGGGACGGCGACGACAGGTAGGGCGCGACCCGGCCGGTGCCGTTGCCGGTGCCGGTTCCCGTGTCAGCGGTGGTCCGGCCGCGGGAGGGCGAGGCCGCCGACCTCCGCGGTGCCGCCCACGTGGTCCGCCGGTCGCCGTCCGCGGGCCACACCGGTCATTTCCCGCGCCGTTCGGATGACGCGCACGCGCCGCCCCGCGGCCCTGCCGCCCGGCCGGGCATCCCTCTCTTCCGAGCGTGGGTGCCCAGGCCGCCCCCGCTTGAGGATCACACCGGGGCAGGGCCGTCGGGCACGCCCCCACCCGAGGCGGGAGACGATGGATGCTTGAGCGAGCAGCCCGAGCGGTGGTGCGGCGGTGGGTGCCGACGGCCACGGCGGCGGTGACGGCCGGCGCGGTCGGTCTGGCCGGGGCGGCCACGGCCGCGGCGACCGACCGACCCGTGGTGAACTGCAAGGACGATCCGCGAGCTCTGCGGTCCGCGATCGACAGCGCTGCCCCAGGGGCGACGTTGTCGGTGAAGGGGACCTGCGTCGGCCCCCTCACCATCGGCGAGGACCTGACCCTGATCGGCCTGGAGGGCGCGGTCCTCGACGGCGACGGCGCGGGCTCGGCCGTGACGGTCGGCCCAGGCGTCCGGGTACGGCTGGCCGACCTGACCATCACCAACGGGACCGGCACCGGCGGCGGCATCCACAACAACGGTGGCACGGTGAGGCTCACCGGTTCCACGGTGGAGCGCAACAGGGCAGGCGACGGCGGTGGCATCTACAACAACGTCAACGGCACCGTGACGCTGGTCGGTTCGACGGTGCGCGACAACATCGCCCACTCCGGCGGCGCCCTCATCAACTTCGGCACGGTGACGCTGTCCGGCTCCAGGGTGGAGCGCAACACGTCGACGATCGACGGCGGCGGCATCTACAACAACTTCAACAGCACGGTGAAGCTGGTCAGTTCCACGGTGGAACACAACACGGCGGCAAGATCCGGCGGCGGCATCTACAACATCTTCAGCAGTACGGTGACGCTCACCGGTTCCACGGTGGAACACAACACGGCCGACGGCGCTGACGGCGGCGGCATCTGGAACGACATCAAGAGCACGGTGAGGCTGTCCGGCTCCACGGTGAAGAACAACACGGCGGCGATCAAGGGTGGTGGCATCTACAACTCGACCGGCACGGTGTCGCTGACCGGCTCCCCGGTGGAGGACAACACCGCGGGACTCGACGGCGGCGGCGTCCACAACTCCGCCGGCACCGTGCCGCTGACGGGCTCCCCGGTGCGCGACAACCGCCCGGACAACTGCGGCGGACCCGATCCCGTCCCCGGCTGCACCGGCTGACCCGGTCCCGTCCCCGGCTGTACCGGCTGACCTCCCCATCCCGCCGACCGCGTGATCACGCACGGGCTCCGGATCGCCGTCTGCCGTCTGCCGTCTGCCGTCCGCCGAGCGGCCTGTGGCGTCTGCCCGTACGGCGGCTTCCCCTGTCGTACGTGAGAGACACGGGACCAGGCGCCGACGGGCGCTCGCTCAAGGCGGAGGCGAGGGGGAGGCAGGCAGGAGGACTCCGGCGTCGGCGCCCGCTTCACGTCCCGGCGGTCACGCCGGGTCCGGCCCCGGCGCCTCGTGGGCGTGCTTGAGCCTCATGCGGGCGTCGACCGTCTCCGGAGGGGCGACCTCCGACCAGAACCGGTGGCCGGACACGAACACGGCGAGCTCGCGCTCCCGTTGCCGGAGCTTTTCCACCTCGGCCTGCTCGTCGGAGGTCCAGCCGGGGGAGGCGGGGCGTTCCACCTTGCGCCAGCCGCCCGTGTCGCTGAAGCCGTCCAGCGGTTCCACGGACCAGGGGAGTCGTTTCAGCAGGGCCAGCAGTTCGGCCCGGACCTGATGCAGCTCCTCCTGACCGGCGAGGAGGTCACTCGGAAAGTCATAGGTCGCAGCCACGCCGCAATGCTACGCCTGTTCGATTTTGGGATGCGAGTTCATTGGGGGACTTCACGCGAACGGGTGTCCGGACGGCTTTCCGTTGCCGTCAAGGAGGCTGTTTGTGCAGGTCGGCGCCTTGACGGGGATCGGTGGGGCGTTGGTCAGGCAAGACTGTCCAGGCTGAACTGGACAGTTTGAACTGAAGAAATTATCGTGACGGCATGGACCAGAACCCCGACGCCCGGAGCGGGAGTGCCGACGGAATCTCCGAGTCGGCCACCCGCGCCGCCGGTGATCTGCGCGTGGCGTTCAGCCGGCTGCGGCGACGGATACGTGAGGTCGCCGAGACGTACGACCTCACGCCCTCCCAGTTCTCCGCGCTCACCCTGCTCAGCAAGAGCGGGGCCGCGACGGCCAGCGGGCTCGCGGCCGCCGAGGGCGTCCGGCCGCAGTCCATCGCCGCCACGCTCGCCGTGCTCGACGAGCGCGGGCTGATCGCGCGGAACCCGGACCCCGGGGACGGCAGACGGCAGGTGATCACCCTCACCGACACCGGACGCGACCGCGTCGAGGGCACCCGGCAGGCGCGCGAGGAATGGCTGGCCCGGGCCTTCCAGGACCACTGCACCGAGGCCGAGCGGCAGACCGTCATCGAGGCGATGGCCCTGCTGGACCGGCTCACCCGGCCGTGATGGCCACGCTCCGCAAAGAGCAGCGCTTCCCCGCGACCCGGCGCCGGCCGCCCGCCGACGGCTTCGACCGGCGCCTGATCGCCCCCATGGTCCTGGGTTCGGTGCTGAACCCGGTCAACTCCTCGATGATCGCGGTGGCGCTGGTGCCGATCGGCGCCGCGCTCGGCGCACCTCCCGCGCAGACCGCCTGGCTCGTGTCGGGCCTCTACCTCGCGACCGCCGTGGGCCAGCCCGTGATCGGCCGGCTCGTCGACATGTACGGACCCCGCCGCCTCTACCTCATCGGTACGGCACTCGTGGGGGCCGCGGGTCTCCTCGGCGCCCTCGCCCCGAACCTCGGCTCGCTGGTCGCCGCCCGTGTGCTGCTCGGCTTCGGCACCTCGGCCGCGTACCCGGCCGCCATGCACCTGACCCGCAGCGAGGCGGAACGCACCGGACACGACAGCCCGGCCGGCGTACTGACCGCGCTCGCGATCGGGAGCCAGACCGTCGCCGTCGTCGGACCCACCCTCGGCGGAGTGCTCATCGGCCTGGGCGGCTGGCGCACCGTCTTCCTCGTCAACGTGCCGCTGTCGCTGGCCTGCCTCGTCCTCGGCGCCCGGCGCCTGCCGTCCGGCCCCGCCGCGCGGCGCACCGGGAAGAGCGTCGACCTGCCCGGGATGGCACTCTTCGCCGCCCTGCTCGTCGCGATGATGCTGTTCCTGATGGAGCCCGGGGCCGGCCTCTGGTACCTGCCCGTACTCGCCGCCTTCGCGGGAGCCGCCTTCGCCCTGCGGGAGCTGCGCGTCCCGGACCCCTTCATCGACCTGCGCGTGCTCGGCGGCAACATCCCCCTCCTCGCCACCTTCGTGCGCCAACTCCTCGCCTACACCACGGCGTACGGGGTCCTGTACGGATACACGCAGTGGCTGGAGGAGGGCCGCGGACTGCATGCCGCCACCGCGGGCCTCGTCCTGCTGCCGCTGTCGCTGAGCGCGCTCGTCGTCTCCGGCGTGACCGGGCGGCGCGAGGCGGTCCGCGGCAAGCTCGTCGTCGGCGCCCTCGTCCAGGCCGCCGGCTGTACCGGCCTGCTGCTGGCGGACAGCGGCAGCGCGGTCTGGCTGCTCGTCGCGCTCGGCGTCGTCATGGGCGTACCGCAGGGCCTCAACGGCCTCGCCAACCAGACCGCGCTCTACCGCCAGGCCGACCCCGCCCGCATGGGTTCCGCGGCCGGACTGCTGCGGACGTTCATGTACCTCGGCGCGATGGCCGCCTCGGCCGCCGACGCCGCCTTCTTCCCGCACGGCGCCCACACCGGCGGCCTGCACCACCTGGCCCTCTTCATGCTCGCCTGCAGCGCGCTGCTGCTGGTGACGACCCTCCTCGACCGATCCCTCCGCACCACCACCCCCACCCCCGTTCCAGGAAAGGCCTGACCATGGCTGTCACCACGCTCGACCCCCGTACCGCGCTCGTCGTCATCGACCTCCAGCGCGGCATCGTCGGCGCCCCGAACCTCACCCCCAACAGCCCCGACGTCGTCGTGGCCCGCTCCGTCGAACTCGCCGACGCCTTCCGCGAGCAGGGCCTGCCCGTCGTCCTCGTACGCGTGACGGCCGCCGCCGACGGTTCGGACGCCGCGCCCGGCCGTATCGACGGCGGCAGCACCTCCCGCAGCTGGCCGGAGGGCTGGGACGTCGTCGTCGACGAACTCTCCGGCCACCCCGGGGACATCGTCGTGACCAAGCGGAACTGGGGCGCCTTCTACGGCACCGACCTCGACCTCCAGCTCCGCCGCCGCGGCGTCACCCAGATCGTGCTGACCGGCATCGCCACCAGCATCGGTGTGGAGTCCACCGCCCGCGCCGCCCACGAGCACGGTTACCACGTCACCCTGGCCACCGACGCGATGGCCGACATGAACGCCGACAGCCACCGCAACAGCGTCGAGCGCATCTTCCCCCGGCTCGGCGAGACGGGCACCACTGCCGAGATCGTCGAGCTGCTGGCCAAGACCCGGGTGTGACCCGGGGCCAGGCGCTCCTGCCGGGGGCTCCGTGCCCGGCGGGACGCGCCGGCGGCGACCCGGCGCGGCACCGCTAACTTGGTGCCTCGTGACCCTGGATGATCTGCGTGTCTTCGTCGCCGTCTGCCGGGCCGGGAGCCTCAGCGCCGTGGCCCGCGAGCTGGGCTGCACCCAGTCGGCGGTGAGTCAGCACGTACGGCGTCTGGAGCGCGAGGTCGGTGTCGGGCTCGTGGAGCGGCAGGCGCGGGGCGTCGTCCCGACGCGGGCCGGGCGGCTGCTGGAACGGGCCGCCGCCGAGGGGATATCCGGGCTCGACCTCGCGCTGCGACGGCTGGACGAGATGGTGCGCGGGGGCGGCGGAGCGGTGCGGATCGCCACCGGCGGCGCGACCGTGCGGCACTTCATGGCCGACGCCGTGGTCGAGTTCCGGCAGCGCTATCCGCGGGTGAGTCTGGAGTTCCAGACCGAGAACTCCAGCCGGAGCTGCTTCGAGGCGCTCGGCGACCACGGACTCGACCTCGCCTGGGTCACCCTCGGGCCGCCCGAGCGCGGGGTGGAGCAGCGGACCGTCGTGTCACTGCCCTGGGTGCTCGCCGTGCGCGCCGACGACGAACTCGCCGAGCGGGAACGCATCGAGGGGGAGGAACTGGCCGGGATGCGGCTGATCGGACTGCCCGAGAACTCCACCTCGCGAGCCCATCTCGACGCCTCCTACCGGGAGTTGGGGGTACCGTCGGGCGCCTCGGACACCAGTGTCGCCGACTGGGACACCGCCGTCCTGCTCGCCGGACTCGGCCTCGGCCATGCCGTCGTGCCCGCGCTGCCCGGATGGGGAACCGGCCGCGACGGCCTCCGCTTCGTCCCGGTCCCGGCGCTCCCGCCGCTGCCCGTCGGCTGGGCCGTCCGTCAGTGGGACGCCCTGTCACCGGCGGCCCGCGCCTTCGCGGACACGGTGACGCGCCACTGCCGTCCGTCGGAATCGTGACGCGCCACCGCCGTCGCTGGGGACCGTGGCGCGCCACCGCCGTCGCTGGAGACCAATGTGGCGCGCCACCGCCGACCCTGGAGACCGTGACGCGTCACCGCCGAACGCGGTCTGCCCCGGCACGGTGACGCGCCGCGGCCGGTCCCGTGCCGGGGCGTGGATCAGGAGCCGTCCGGGCCCGCCAACTCCCTTACCAGGCCGCTCGCCACCGGCACCGGTACCCCGAACCGGTCGGCGGCGCGCAGCAACGCCCCGCCGATCGCGTCCAGTTCCAGCGTGCGGCCCGCCTCCGCGTCGCGCTGCATGGAGGACTTGGTGCCGGGCGGGAAGGCGTCGTAGCGGTCGAGGGCGGCGAAGGCGTCGACGGGCGCCCCGCTCGCGCGGCTCACCGCCGCGACCTCCTCGGTCAGGGCCACCAACTCCGCGCGGTGCCGGGTGCGTACGTCACCGAGCGGCACTCCGTACCGGGTGGTCAGCAGGGCGAAGGGGGCGAGGAACGACATCTTCGCCCACAGCACCGCCGCCTCGTCCTCCTGGACCCGGACACGCACACCGGCCCGCTCCAGCGCTCCGGCGAGCACGTCGACCCGCTCGCGGGGTGCCGTGTCGCCGGTGAGGTCGACCTCGGCGAACGGGCTGCCGTGCTCGATCACCCCCGGTGAGACACGGGTCGACTCGACGCGGATCACCGCGGGCGCCACCTGCTCGGAGCGGTAGAGCTTGCGCAGGGCCGCCGGGTGCTCGACACCGTTCAGGAACGGCACGACGAGGTCGGCGTCCCCGAGGGCCTTCGCCGGGACGCGTTCGAGGGCGGTGTCGAGTGCCGTGGCCTTGACGGCGACGAAGCACGCGTCGACGGGCTCGCGCAGTACCGTGTCCGCCTCCACGCGCGCCGTGAAGTCGCCGAAGTGGCCGCTGTGGACCTCGATGCCGTCCGTGCCCAGCACCCGCGCGGTCTCCTCGCCGGCCAGGCAGATCACCCGGTGGCCGGTGCGGGAGAGGAGCGCGGCGAGCAGACCGCCGACCCCGCCCGGGCCCAGTACCGCCACCGTCAGCCGGTCATTCGCCATGGTTCCTCGATCCTTTGGCCGCGGCCCCCGGACGAGAGCCCCGGCGATGATCACAAGCCCCGGACATCCGAGTCAATCCTCCAAGAGGCTTGCCCAAGTCCAAGGTTTTGCTTGGGTGTTGCGCCGGTGTCTAGGGCAGGCGTACGGAGGCGCCCGGCGCCAGGAGGTGCAGCCGGTCCGTGAGACCGGTCTCCGCGAAGGCCTTGGTGAGCGTGGCGCCGTCCTGCGTGAAGTGGCCCCAGTGCTCGAAGTGCAGCGGTACGACATGGCGGGCGCCCAGGATGCCGGCGGCCCTTGCCGCGTCCTCGCTCGTCAGGGTCAGCGGGGCGTCGGGCACCAGCGGAGTACGGGCGGCGCCCGCGAACAGCACGGCCACGTCGAAGGGGCCCTCGCGTCCGGCGATCGAGCGGACGACGTCCAGGGACGCGTTGTCGCCGCTGATGTACACCTTGGGCAGACCGTCCCCGGACAGCACGAAGCCGGTCACCTCGCCCACGACGGGCTCCGAGCCGTCGGGGCCGTGCTGCGCGGGCACGGCGGTCACCCGCAGGGTGCCGCCGCCGGGGCGCGGCAGTTCGACGTGTTCCCAGGAGGGCAGGGCCCGCACGGGGGCGCCGATGCGGTCGTACGCCGATGCCGTGGACAGGGTCACGGGGGCGCTTCGGAGGTAGGCGCGCCCGGACGTGTCGAGGTTGTCGGGGTGCTGGTCGTGCGAGAGCAGGACGGCGTCGACCGGGCCGATCCCGGCGGCCGGGAGCGCGGGCCCCGCCGTCTTCACCAGCTTCCGCGAACCGATGGGGTACTCGCCGGGGGCGTCGAACGTCGGGTCGGTCAGCAGCCGCACGCCGCCGATCTCGACGACCGAGGTCGGGCCGCCGACGTACAGGATCTCCACTGTGGTCATGCCCAGCACAAGGGGGTGTGGAGCGGCGCTATTCCCGGACCCCGCCGTACGCCATTCCCGGACCCCGCGGTTCGCGCGCGGCGGTCCGTGCGCGGGGCGGCACGGCCTTCCGTACGCGGTTCGCGCGCGACGTGCCGTACGTGGTGCCGCGCGGCGTTCCGCGCACCGTGCCGTACGGCGTTCCGTGCCCGGGTTCCCGGGACGGGGGCGTACGCGCCAGACTGGACGCATGTGCCGCAGCATCAAGACGCTCCGTCCGCCCGTGCTCCCCGAAGAGGCGACCGAGGAGGAGATCCGCGCCGCCGCCCTGCAGTACGTCCGCAAGGTGTCCGGCTTCCGCGCCCCCGCCGCCCACAACCGTGAGGTCTTCGACCGGGCGGTCGAGGCCGTCGCGGCGGCCACCGCCGAACTGCTCGGTTCACTGGAGGTGCGCGGGGCGGCGCAGCGCGCCGGATAGCCCCCGGCCCGCCCGCACCGCGGCCGCGGGCCTCCGCGAGAACACGGCGGCTCGCGTGCGCCGTGGCCGGGGTGCCGGCCCGGTGTCAGGCGCGCGGCCCGGTGTCAGGCGCGCGGCCCGGTGTCAGGCGCGGGTGCCGGTCCCCTCGACCACCGGACGCCGCATGAGGTACGCGGCGCCCGCGCCCGCGACGAGCAGCGCCGCGAAGGAGACTCCGGTGGCCAGCCAGGTCGCGCCCAGCCACTGGCCGCCGAAATAGCCGAGGGCCACGCTGTATCCGGCCCAGCTCAGGCCCGCGAGGATGGACCAGGGCAGGAACTCGCGCACCCTGCGGTGGGCCGCGCCCGCGCCGAGCGAGACGACCGAGCGGCCGGCCGGGGCGAAGCGGGCGATGACGACCAGAACTCCGCCGCCGCGCGAGAGGGCCACGCCGAGACGTTCCTGCGCCCTGGTCAGGCGGCGGGACCGGGCGATGGCCCGGTCCAGGCGCTCGCCGCCGCGCCAGGCCAGCCGGTACGCGACCAGATCACCCAGCACGGACGCGGTGGCCGCGCACAGGGTGAGCACCAGCATGTCGGGCACGGCGTGCGGGACGGCGCCGGTGGCGGAGCCCGCCGCGGCCGTGGCGGCCGTGATGACGAGGACGCCGCTCGGCAGTATCGGCAGGAACACGTCGAGCAGGACGGACACGGCGACGGCCGCGTAGATCCATGGGCTGCCGGTCAGCGGCCCCATACTTTCCAGCACTGCAACACTCCCCTGAAATCCCCCGTAGGCACGACCACGCCGCGACGTCGCGGGGAGCGGCAGGGCGGCCTGTGACAGCCATACAGCGTACGCCGCGGGTGTGACAGGAGATCCACGGGGGGCTCATGTGTCAGTCACATCACGTTCACGCGGCGTCACCCGAGTCGGGTACGACGGCGCCCGGTCCCCGTACCGCGCGTACGGGGACCGGGCGCCGTCGTGCGCGCGGTGCGGAGGTCAGGCCGCGACGGGCTCCGAGGCCCGCTTCTCCTCGGCGGCGGGTGAGCTGCGGCCGGTGAACAGGCGGTCGAGGCCGAGTGCGCCGGACCCGGTGAAGACGAGCAGGAGCATCGCCCAGCAGAACAGCGCGGAGAGCTCGCCGCCGTTCTGGATCGGCCACAGCGCGGCCGACTGGTGCACGTCGAAGTAGGCGTACGCCATCGAGCCGGACGAGAGGAACGCGGCGGCGCGGGTGCCGAGGCCGAGCAGTACGAGGACGCCACCGACGAGCTGGATCACGGCCGCGTACCAGCCGGGCCAGGTGCCCGCGTCGAGGGTGCCGCCGGTGCCGGAGGCGCCGCCGAGCACACCGAAGAGCGAGGCGGCGCCGTGCGCGGCGAAGAGCAGGCCGACGACCATGCGGAACAGGCCGACGGCGTAGGGCTGGGCGCTGTCGAGGCGTCCGGTCATGTGGGGGACTCCTTCGGTCTGGTCCGGCCCGTGGGGGACCGGATCGTGGGGGACGGAACCGAGTGAGCCACCGAGATTAGGCTACCCTAATCAATGCTTGCAAGTTCAACATTCGGCCATGTGTGGGCTTCCGCTTCCGGTTCCGTTTCCCGTTCCGTCCCGGCCGACGCCGCCCGCAGCACGGCCCGCGCCACCGCGTCGGCGTCCGACAGCGTGACCGAGTCCACGCCGGGCCGGGCCCCGGCCGCGGTCACCCAGTGCACGCCCTCCGTAGGCACCCCGAACGCGAACCTCCGCGGGTGCGACCGCCCGTGACGGTCGATCAGGAAATAGGGGCGCGGTGTGACGTCCAGTCCGCCGGTCTCGTAGCCGTCGACGGTGTGCGGGCGGCACTGCCCCGTCCTCAGCAGCCGGCCGAGGAGCTCGTCGGCCGTCCTGCGCACATCCGGTTCCGGCAGCCGCGCCTCCACGAGCGTCGTGGCGCGTACGGCGGACCCCGGGACGTCGGGGGAGTGCGCGACCCACGCACCGTCCTCGGCCCGCACCTCCAGCCGGGGGCCCAGGACGCTCAGCACGCCCGCCTCGATCAGCGCGGACATCTCCTCGATGCGCCGCCGGGGCGGGCCGATGGAGAGGAAGGCGTTGAGCGGTGTGTACCAGCGGTCCAGGTGAGCCCGTCGCGAGTCGCCGGACAGGCCGCGGTGGTCCACGATCTGCCGGAGTTCGTTGCGCAGGTCGCGCAATACGTCGAGGGCGGCCTTCAGGGGCCCTTCCACATTGCCGAGCGCGGCCTGCTCGGCGTCCCGGCCCAGATGGCCGAGCAGCCAGTCGCGCCAGGCGCCGGGGCCGGCGAAGGCCCGTCCGGCGTACGGGCGCGAGAGCCGTTCCCAGGACCAGCGTTCGGCGGGCGCGATGCCGAACTCGTCGAGCAGACGCGCCTCCTGCGGGTCGCGGTGCGGTACGCCGAGGAAGCGGTCCCTGAAGTCGCCGGGAAGGCGGCCGGCGGACACGGGTCCACCGGGCCTGCCCAACAGCCCCTCGTAGTAGACCGTTTCCACCTCCTTGGCGACCAACGGCCATATCTCGCCCAGGAAGTCGGGCGCGTCACCTGAGTCGGCGCGCTTGCGGAAGCCCGATATCACCTCGTCGCTGAGGACGAGCGGCGTGTGACGGCCGTACGGACCCTTGGCGTTGTCGCCGCGCGCCTGGTACGGGACACCGCGCCGGGAGCCGGCGTACAGCCGCGGCTCCTTCCCCGAGGGCCGGTAGCGCAGGCCCGTGTCCGTACGCGTGAAACGGCCGCCGCGGCCCGCGGTCAGCAGCGCCATGTGGTCGAAGAAGTTGAGGCCGAGCCCGCGCAGCAGGACCGGTTCGCCGGGGGCGAGGCAGGAGAGGTCGACGTCGGCCGGGTTGGCGGGCGGGACGTGGCGCAGCCCGTGCCGTCCTGCGTACGCGGACAGGCGCCGCTCCGCGGGATCCGCGAGCGCCGGGAGATGGCCCTGGGCGAGGACGACGGCGGTCAGGCCGGACAGGGTGCGGCCGGTGGACAGGACGAGGTCCTGCCGGCCGTCGGGAGCGTCGTCGAGCCGGGTCGCCCGCGCCGCGTGCACCTCCACCCGTACCGCGGGCGGTGCGCCGCGCACCACCTCGCCGAAGACCCATTCCAGGTAGCGGCCGTAGCGGGCGCGGGTCGGATAGTCGTCGGGCCCCAGTTCGCCGCGCGCCCACGCGTGCAGGCTGGGTCCCGGGCGGATCGGTCCCGAGCAGTCCACGCTCTCGTCGGTGAACAGGGTCACCTGTGAGGCCACGGTGTTCATCAGGAGGTGCGGCGACTGCGCGGTGCGCCAGACGCGGCCGGGTCCCGGCGGGTCCGGGTCGACGACGTGGACGGTCAGCGGGGTGCCGGGCGGGAGGAGTTCCGGCGCGGACGCGCACAGCCGTTCCAGGACGCTCGTGCCGCGCGGGCCGGCTCCGACGAGGGCGACGGAGACGCCGGCGGTCCCGGCCGGTGGTGGGGGGTCTCCCTGTTCGGGCGCGGCCGGGAGCTCGGGTGGGGGGTCTCCTTGTTCGGGCGCGGCCGGGAGCTCGGGTGGGGGGTCTCCTTGTTCGGGCGCGGCCGGGAACTCGGGTGGGGGGTCTCCCTGTTCGAGCGCAGCCGAGAACTCGGGGGAGGGTGCTGCAGACAAAGGTGTGACTCCCGGGCGTGTGGGGCGCATGGCAGCAGACCGCCCGCTGGAAGCGGACGGTCCGCCTCATCATGCCGCCGTACGGTACGGGAACCGAGCCCTGGTGCGGATGATCCGCGCCGGGTGTGGGACGGGTCACGGGCATCACGGACAACGTGCCCAACAACCGGGTGCAAGGGGCCTATTGCGGGGTGAGTGGGGTGAGGACGGACTCCGTCACGGTCGTCAGGCGGACCCGGCCGGCGGTCGCGTCGCCGCTCCGGCCGCTGCCGCCGCGCACCTCCAGCGCCTGTTCGAGCCGCAGCGTCGCCGAACGCCCGTGCAGGGTCAGCGTCATCAGCTGATTGCCGAACCACGGGCCGCCGGTCTTCCGCCAGTCCACGGGTGGCCGGGCGCAGCGGCCGTGCCGGGCGAGCCGGTGCCCGAGCGTGCGGGCGAGCCGGCTCCAGCCGAAACGGAATCCGAGCCGTATGGAGAGCGGGATCTGGTTGTGGACGGGGGAGCAGGTCAGCTGGAGGACCGTGGCATCGGGCCGGCGGCCCGGCCAGGAAGGCTCGGCGACATAGGCGTGATGGACGTCCCCGGAGAGGACGAGCACGGTCGCGGGAGCTTCTGCCCCGGCCCCGGCCGCGGGCCCGCCCTCGACCCCAGCTGTGCCCTCGACGTCAGCCCTGGCCCCGGCTCCGGACCCGCCCCCGACCCCAGCTGCGCCCTCGACTTCAGCCCTGGCCCCGGCTCCGGACCCGCCCCCGACCTCAGCTGCGCCCTCGACTCCAGCCCCGCCTCCAGTGACCGCCCCGGTCCCGCCTCCGGCCCCTGCAGCGGCTCCCGCCCCGGCCGCAGCCCCGACCCCGGCTCCCGCTCCGGCCACCTCGGTTCCGGCCGCCTCGGCCCCGACTCCCGCCGAAGTCCCCGTCGTCGCTTCCTCCAGGGCCCGCGTCCCCGACCCCGCCTCCGCGATCAGAGCGGTCAGGGCCTCGAAGGACGACGGGAACGCGGCCCAGTGCTCCAGATCCGCCCGCCTGCGCAGCCCCTCGCCGAACCGCGCCCACCGAGCGCCCCGTTCGCCCCGGCACAGCGCGGCGTTCCACGTCTCGGCGTCGTGCACCAGCGGTGGCAGCAACCAGGGGAGCGAGGTGCCGATGAGGAGGTGGTCGTACGAGCCGGGCGCGTCCAGCGCCTGTTCCCGCAGCCACCGTTCCTCGCCCGGGTCCAGCATCGACCGGTTCGGCTCCTCCAGGACGCGGGCCGCCCGGGTGTCGAGCATCAGGACCCGGGTGCGGCCGAAGTCGCGGCGGTAGCTCCAGC
Organism: Streptomyces krungchingensis; assembly: GCF_054729265.1. Classification (NCBI taxonomy): domain Bacteria; kingdom Bacillati; phylum Actinomycetota; class Actinomycetes; order Kitasatosporales; family Streptomycetaceae; genus Streptomyces; species Streptomyces krungchingensis. Next base: position 3,691,230 of record NZ_JBPUKY010000001.1, on the reverse strand, counting down.
GCACGGAGGCCGGGTCGGTGTCGGCCTGGGCGGCGAAGGCGCGCAGCACATCGGTGCCGTCGGGCGTCTCGCGCACCGCGGCGTACAGCAGGTCCTCGGACAGTTCGCGCGGGGAGAGGTTGCCCAGGTGCTGGTGGACCCAGTACGACATCAGGCCGCTCAGCACCCGCTCGCGCCACCACGGGGTGGCCCGCATGTCGGCGACCCAGGCGGCGCTGGTGTTCCAGTCGTCTATGACGTCGTGGTCGTCGAAGATCATGCAGCTCGGCACGGTGGACAGCAGCCAGCGGATCTCGGGGTCGAGCCAGGACTCGTAGTAGAGGCGGGTGTATTCCTCGTAGTCCGCGACCTGGTTGCCCGGGGGGTCGGCGAGCCCCCGGCGCGCCGCGATCCACTCCCTGGTGGCCCTGGAGACCTCGTCCGCGTACACCTGGTCGCCCAACAGCAGCAGTACGTCCGGGCGTTCACCGTCGGGGTCGGCGGCGATGCGGGCCGCGAGGGTGTCGAGGGCGTCGGGCCCGACCGGGTCCTTCTCGTCCGCGGGCGGCGCGGCCCAGCGGCAGGAGCCGAAGGTGACGCGGACCGGGGCGTCCGCCTCGGGGGTGCGGACCACCGAGGGCGGGAAGGGGGAGTCGGGCAGCGGCCACACGGTGGTGCCGTCCAGCACGACCTCGTACGTGCGGACGGTGCCCGGTGTCAGTCCGTCGACCGGCACCAACGCGTAGTGGTGGCCGTCGACTTGGAAGGTCTCGGCGCTGCCGTGGGCGCCGTCGGCGCACCGCACCTCGGCGGTGCACGGACGGCTCGTCTCGACCCAGAAGGTCGCCGACGAGCCGTCGACATACCTCAGCAGCGGTCCCAGGCGCAGCTCCGCCATGTGATCACCCCTCCTCCGTCGCCCCGTACGGTACGGAACGACGGAGGCCGGTGGGGAGGTTCCGGAAACAGCGCGCTGCGGCGGAGCGGCGCGCGGGACGGGACCGGCCGGGTCAGCAGCCGCTGAGCACCGAGCTGAGCTTGGACTTCTCGGCGGAGTCGACCGAGAGGTTGTAGTAGTACTTCACCTGCACCCAGGCGCGGACGTAGGTGCAGGCGTACGAGCTGAGCGGGGGCATCCACTCGGCGGGGTCCTGGTCGCTCTTCTGCTGGTTCACGTTGTCGGTGACCGCGATGAGCTGGGGGCGGGTCACGTCGTTGGCGAACGCCTGGCGCTGCGCCGTGGTCCATGCGCCGGCGCCGGAGTCCCAGGCCTCGGCCAGCGGCACGAGGTGGTCGATGTCCAGGTCGGAGGCGGCGGTCCAGGTGGCGCCGTCGTAGGCCGAGCGCCAGGTGCCGCTGGTGGCCGCGCACGCGGAGTCGGTGACGACGTTCGTGCCGTCGCGCTTGAGGATGTACTCACGGGTGTTGCAGGTGCCGCTGATGGTGATCCACGTGGGGAACAGATCACGGTTGTAGCCCGTGCGGTTCTCCGTCGCCACCTTCAGCGAGGCGAGATAGGTGCGGGCGGTGGCGGCGCTGACCGGGGTCGGCAGCGCGGCGGAGGCGGTCGGGCCGTTGAAAATCCCGGCCATGGCTATCAGGCCCGTGACGGCTGCGAGTATGCTCAGTCGTCGACGCGCGTAGACCTTTGGCATGCGAACTCCCTTGGAGTGGGGGGCCGTTGGGGGTGAGCGAGCACATGCTTGCGGTGGCGCATTTCCGGAGGGTGTGGCTCGGGTTAGAAGCTAGTGACGTGCACATGACACGACAAGGTCTGTGGCGGGATCTCCGCGAGGTCCCCACGTCGCCGCCGATCCCTTTTGCCGCTTTGCGCCCGATGTGACCAAAGTCCCTGTCGGGGCCGGGCCGGCGTCGCGTAGCATGGACGGCGCAGAAGGGGAGTAGCTCTTCGCCGGACCGTCGACATACTGCTCAGCTCGTCTGAGCCGGCGCCCGGAGGCAGGCCTCGTCCACGAGGCCGGCCAGCGAGACCTTCGGCAAGCAGTGCACCGCCCGTGCCGTGTCCTTCGGCGTGGGTGCTCCTGTCCGCGCCTCCCGGCGTGGGCGCCGCCGTGCGCTGCCGTGCCGAGGTGTCGCAGCGCAGCAACAGCACTCTCGGTGGGGCAGCCCGACCGATTGAGGAATTTTGATCAGCATCAGCGTGATGGCGCTCGTCTTCGGTGTCGTCTTCCTTGCCGAGCTGCCGGACAAGACCGCGCTCGCCGGGCTCGTCCTCGGCACCCGCTACCGCGCCTCGTACGTCTTCGCCGGTGTCGCCGCGGCGTTCGCCCTGCACGTCGCGCTCGCCGTAGCGGCGGGCAGCGTCCTGACCCTGTTGCCGCAGCAGATCGTGCACGCGCTCACCGGCGTGCTCTTCCTCGGTGGCGCCGCGGTCCTGCTCATGAAGAAGGACGAGGACGAGGAGGAGATCCGCAAGCCCGAGAACCAGAGCTTCTGGAAGGTCTCCGGCGCGGGTTTCATGCTCATCCTCGTCGCCGAGTTCGGTGACCTGACCCAGATCATGACGGCGAACCTCGCCGCCCGCTACGACGACCCGCTCTCCGTCGGCCTCGGTGCCGTCCTCGCCCTGTGGGCGGTCGCGGGCCTCGGCATCGTCGGCGGCAAGGCCCTGATGAAGCGGGTGCCGCTGGAGCTGATCACCAAGGTGGCGGCCGTGCTGATGCTCGGACTGGGTGTCTGGAGCCTGTACGAGGCGGTCACGGGCTGATGTCCCGCCGCGCCGCCGGGCCGCGCGGCGGTGTCGCCGGGCCCGGTGGCCGGAGGGTGGCGCACCGGTGTCCCGGCGGTGCCGTTCGGGTGACCGCTCGTCGCGGCGGTGCCGGGCCGCAGGTCAGGCCCGGTGGCGCGGCACCCCTCTTGTTTTGTATCGTAAAAGAACAAAGTGGCTCCCGTCCGCACCTCCCTGACCGGCGGACGGGGCCGCCTTGTTCCCAGGGGCACCCCCGTGCCCCTTTCTCGCGCCTTGGAGCATTGCCGATGACGACGGCCCCCACCGTTCTGACCGCCCGCGCCCTCCTCCTCGACATGGACGGCACCCTCGTCAACTCCGACGCCGTCGTCGAACGCTGCTGGCGCCGCTGGGCCGACCGGCACGGCCTGGACGGCGACGAGGTCATGAAGGTCGTCCACGGCAGGCAGGGCTACGCCTCGATGGCGATGCTGCTGCCCGACCGGCCCATGGAGCAGAACCACACGGACAACGCGCGCATGCTCGCCGAGGAGACCGCCGACATGGACGGCGTCGTCGCGATCGCGGGCGCCCATGACTTCCTGGCCTCCCTCGCGGGGCTGCCGCACGCGCTCGTCACCTCGGCGGACGTGGCGCTGTCCACCGCACGGATGGCCGCCGCCGGGCTGGAACTGCCCGACGTGCGGGTCACCGCCGAGTCCGTCGGGGCGAGCAAGCCCGATCCCGAGGGGTTCCTCAAGGGGGCGGCGGAGCTGGGTGTCGCGCCCGAGGACTGTGTCGTCTTCGAGGACTCGGGGGCGGGGATCGAGGCAGGCAAGGCCGCCGGCATGACGGTGGTGGGGATCGGCCCTCGGGCCGGGCTCCACGGCCCGGACGTCCTCGTCGCCGACCTGACGCAGGTCCGCGTCGTCCCCGCGGAGGGCGGCACCCTCCGCCTCCACTTCGGCTGAGCCCCGCTCGCGCCCGCCACTGCGCGAACCCCGACCCCATCCCGGCCCGATGGCCGACCGTGCCCCGCGCCCGCCTCGGCCGAGGGCCGACCGTGCCCCGCGCCCGCCTCGCGTCTGCCTCGGGCGCGGCCCGGCCGGTCCACTTCAGGTCGCGGTGGCCCGTTCCCGCTTCGGCCGAAGCCCGACCGGTTCAGTGACCGGTTCAGTGATCGATTCGTTTCGGTCGAGGACCCGCCTGGAGGGCCGTCCCGGAGGCGGGACGCGCCCGGGGGTCCAGGCGCCGCGCCGGCCTCGGCGGGCGCTCACGGTTCCGTCGTCTCCGACTCCAGGCTCGCCCGGGTGAACCGCCCGTAGACGCCCATCTCGTCGCCGGAGATGCCCCGCGCCCACTGATAGCGGCGCACGGCGTCCTCGACGTGCCTGCCGAACCTGCCGTCCGGGCCGCCCTGGTAGAGCCCGAGCTGGCGCAGGCGCAGCTGGAGCTCGGTGACCTCGGGGCCCCGGTCGCCGCGCCGCAGGGTCGTGGCGCCGATTCCCTCGGACGTGTCGCCCGGCGGCTGCGCCGACGCGGTGGTGCCCGCCGTGCCCGACGACTGCGTGGGGCCGGCCGTCGACCGGGACGGGCTCGGCGACGCGCTCGACTCCGGAGCGGACTGCGAGGCCGACGGCGACGGGCTCGTGCTCGGCGACGCGGAGACCGACGCGCTCGGTGCCCGTGTCGCGGCCGAAGCGCTCGCCGAGGGAGACACCGAGGCCGGCTCGGAGGACGAGTCCGGCGCGCTCGCCCGTACGTCCTCCGGCAGCGCCGCGTCCCGCGCGGGGGTGTCGTACGAGAACAGCCCGCTCGCGAACCCGGCCGCTGCCGCCACGGTCACGGTGGCCGCGGCGGCGACCAGGACCGCGGTACGGCGACGACGTCGGGGCCGCCCGTCCGGGGTGGTCGGCCGGCCGGCCTCCCGGTGCCGTCCCCGGCCGTGCCCGGGTCCCCGCTCCTGGTCCTGGAAGAGGCGTACGTCGGCGGCGCGCGGCTCGGACGGCAGCGCCGCGAGCCGCATGGTCGCGTCCGGCGGCACCGCCTTCAGCCGCACGGTGGCCGACGGGTCCCCGCCGGTGCCCGCCGCTGCGGCCGTCACGGCAGGGCCGGCGCCACCGGAGGGCGTGCCCTCGCCGGAAGACGCCTCCGCCGTGGGCCCCGAAGTGCCCGCAGTCTCCGCAGCGCCCCCGCCGCCCAGTTCCACGTACGGACGTATGCGCAGGGGGTCGAAGTCCCCCGCCGCGGCGGCTTCGGCCGTGCGGGCGTCGCGGAGCGCGTCGGACGCCCGTCGCGCGCAGGCGCACGACGGGGTGCCGTCCGGCGCCCTGGGCGTCTCGCACTCGGGGCAGACATGCCCGTTCGGATCAGTCACGCGTGGGTCCCTCCCCCTGAAGCTCCAGAGATTATCCGGATGTCCCTCACGGAATCTCCAAGGAGCCCCCCGGAATGTCTGCTTCCGGATGACTCGACAGGCCATAACGGGTCACACCGACCAGGATGGGGGTTGACCGGGACCCTCGGGGCTCAGGGAGGTCGAATGACCGGGGATGCGCACGGCGCGGACATACCGGGCGGGCCGGACGCGCCGGGCGGCGCGGACACGCCCGCCGGGCCGGACGCGGCGACAGGACCGGGCGGGGTGACGGCCGTCAACGAATCGGCCGTGCGGCGCCGCAGCGCCGCCGCGCTCGACGCACGCGACCACGTGCACGGCAGCGTCTTCGTCTCGATCGGCGCGCTGCTGCTCGGCATGCTGCTCGCCGCGCTGGACCAGACGATCGTGTCGACGGCGCTGCCCACCATCGTCAGCGACCTCGGCGGCCTGGAGCACCTGTCCTGGGTGGTGACCGCGTATCTGCTCGCGTCGACCGCGGCGACCCCGCTGTGGGGCAAGCTCGGCGACCAGTACGGCCGCAAGAAGCTGTTCCAGACGGCGATCGTGATCTTCCTGATCGGCTCCGCGCTGTGCGGGATGGCGCAGAACATGGGCGAGCTGATCGGCTTCCGGGCCCTCCAGGGACTCGGCGGCGGCGGCCTCATGGTGCTGTCGATGGCGATCGTCGGCGACATCGTCTCGCCGCGTGAACGGGGCAAGTACCAGGGGCTGTTCGGCGCGGTCTTCGGCGCGACCAGCGTCCTCGGACCGCTGCTCGGCGGGCTGTTCACCGAACACCTCAGCTGGCGCTGGGTCTTCTACGTCAACCTGCCCGTCGGCGTCGTCGCCCTCGTCGTGATCGCGGTCGTCCTGCACATCCCGGCGAAGGCGGCCCGGCACGTCATCGACTACCTCGGCACGTTCCTGATCGCCGCGGTCGCCACCTGCCTGGTGCTGGTGGCCTCCCTCGGCGGCACCACCTGGAGCTGGAGCTCGCCGCAGATCGTCGGGCTCGCGGTGCTGGGGGTGGCACTGGCCTTCGTGTTCGTCGCCGTGGAGCGGCGGGCGGCCGAACCCGTCCTCCCCCTGAAGCTGTTCGGCATCCGCACCTTCACGCTGTCCGCCGTGATCAGCTTCATCGTCGGCTTCGCGATGTTCGGCGCGATGACCTATCTGCCTACCTTCCTCCAGGTCGTTCAGGGCGTCTCACCGACCTGGTCCGGTGTGCACATGCTGCCGATGGTGTTCGGGCTGCTGCTCTCCTCGACCTTCTCCGGGCAGGTGGTCAGCCGCACCGGCCGCTGGAAGGTGTTCCCGGTGGTGGGCACGGGGGTGACCACCATCGGCCTGCTGCTGCTCCACCAGATGGACGAGAGCAGCGGCACCGGCGAGATGAGCGCGTACTTCTTCGTCTTCGGCCTGGGGCTCGGCCTGGTCATGCAGGTCCTGGTGCTGATCGTGCAGAACGCGGTGTCGTACGAGGACCTCGGCGTCGCCACGTCCGGCGCGACGTTCTTCCGGTCCATCGGAGCCTCGTTCGGCGTCGCGATCTTCGGCACGGTCTTCGCGAACCGTCTCGGCGACAACCTCGTCGTCGCGCTCTCCGGGCAGGAGCTCCCCCCGGGCATCACGCCCGACGCGCTCAAGGCCGACCCGAAGGGCATCGCCCAGCTGCCGTCCGCACTGCGCCAGCCCGTCCTGCACGCGTTCGCGTCGTCCATCACGGACGTGTTCCTCTACGCCGCCCCGGTGGCCCTTCTCGGGTTCGTGCTGGCCTGGTTCCTGCGCGAGGACCGGCTGCGGGGCTCGGTGACGGCGCCGGACGTCACGGAGACGCTCGCCAGCAACCCGGTGGAGCGGTCGTCGTACGACGAGGTGTGCCGGGCGCTGTCGGTGCTCGGGACCCGCGAGGGGCGGCGGGAGATCTACGAGAAGATCACCGTGCGGGCGGGCTACGACCTGCTGCCCGCGGCGAGCTGGCTGCTGCTGCGGATCAAGAAGTACGGGTGGGCGGAGCCGGCGGAGCTCGCCGAGCGCAGTGCCGTGCCGCTGCACGTCGTGCTGGCCGCGGCCCGGCAGCTGGAGGAGCGCCGGCTCGCCCTGCGCGAGGGACTCGACCTGGTGCTGACCGAGGAGGGCCGGGAGGCCGCCGAGAGGCTGGCCAAGGCCCGTGAGGAGTCGCTCGCCGAGCTGCTCGGCGACTGGTGGGGGCCGGACCGGCCGACCGATCTGGCCCGGCTGGTCGAGGAGCTGAACGCGGAGATGTGCGGCTCGGACGCGGAACGGCCGCACGACGGCTCGGTGCCCGGCCCGCAGACCAGGCAGGCCTGAGAGCGGCCCCGGCCTACTCCGCCGGCCGGCCCGTCAGTTCCTTGCTGAACCAGTGCTCGGCGTACACGTCGTCGTTGTGCGCCGCGGTCTCCCGGTAGCCGTGCCGGGCGTACAGCGCACGGGCCTCCACGAGGTCGCTGCGGGTGTCGAGGACGAGCCGCCCGGCTCCGAGGCCGCGGGCCGCCTCCTCGACGGCCGCGAGCAGGACGGGAGCACCGCCCCTGCCGCGCAGTTCCGGGCGGACGAAGACGCGGCTCAGTTCGCCCGTGGTGGCGTCGAGCATCCGTACGCCGGCCGTGCCCGCGGGCTCGCCGTCGTACCGCGCGACGAGCAACACCCCGGTGGGCGGGACGAATTCGCCGCCGGTGCGTGCAGCGATCTCCCGCTCCAGCTCACCGGGGTCCGTCGTGCGTCCCTCGTGCAGCAGGTACCAGCGGTCGCTGACCTCCGTGTAGTACGCCCGCCACAGCGCCGCCGCCGCGGGGGAGTCGAAGGGCTCGGGAGCGACGGTCCATGAGGCCGTCGTACGGGAGGCGTTGTCGGCGGGTGCGTCGGTCATGCCGGTCATTGTGGTGAGGTGGGGCACCCCGCCCGCAAGCGGATTACGGCGGACCCCGCGGCGCGGTCGGCGGACGGCGGGCCGGCGGGCGTGCGCGGTGCGGGGACCGTTTGGGGAGCGCTTTCCGGGCAACCCGGTTTCCGAACCGGCCCGTTGGGTCGAGAACCCGGGAAGGCATCCATGTCCACAGGCGTGATCATCGCTCTGATCGTGATCGTGGTGGCCGTTGTCGTCGTTGCGGCCACCCTGACCCTTCTTGCTCAAAGGCCGCAGGGCGGGCGCAGTCTGCGGCGGCGCTTCGGACCCGAGTACGAAAGGACCGTCGCCCGGCACGACGGCGACACCCGGGCCGCCGAACGTGACCTGGCCGAGCGGGTGAAGCGGCACGGGGCCCTGCGCAGGCAGCCGTTGGAGGCCGCGGCCCGCGAGGAGTACGCGAACCGCTGGACGGCCGCCCAGGAACGCTTCGTCGACTCCCCGCAGGAGGCGGTGGCCGAGGCCGACCGGCTGCTGGGCGAGGTGGCGGGCCGGCGCGGCTTCCCCGACGGCGGCCGGTACGAGGAGCAGGTCGACGCCCTCTCCGTGCACCACGGGCACCACGTCCACGGCTACCGGCGCGTGCACCGCGTCGCGCAGGCCGGGGCGGCGGAGAACGGCGCCGGCACGGAGGACATGCGCAAGGCCATGATCGAGGCCCGCGCCCTGTTCGAGGAGCTGGTGGCCCCGGCGCGGCAGGACGATCCGCGGCATCGCACGGAGGAGGCGCAGACCCCGGAGACCGACTCCGGGAAGCCGGTCTCCGGCAGCCGTTCCCCGCTGCCCTGGGCGTTCACCCGCCGTCAGGTGAAGGGGAGTTGACGAAGATGAACGACAGGACACCGGACCAGGGTCCGGAGCGGACACCGTCGCGTGCGACCGGGAAGGGCCCGGTGGACCCGGCGTTCCGGGCGGCGGCGGAGGAGGCCGCGGCGGCACGCGCCGGGGAGCCCGAAGGTTCCGTCACCGCGCCCAGGGAGGGCGTGCGCGCCGCCGGCGGCGCGGTGCGCGAGGAGCGGCCGGGCCGGACCGGCGCGGCCGGGACACCCCGCGCGGGCGACGGACCGGCGGTCGCGGGCCGCACGGGCGCGGACGGACGCGGCCGGGGCGACGACGTCCGTACCCGCGCCGACGAGGACCGTGCCGGCGGGCGTGCCGACGTCCCGGCCCGCGGTGGCGACGGCCTCGGCCGCGACGGCACCGGGAAGTCCGCCGACGGCACCGAGAAGTCCGCCGACCGCACCGGGACGTCCGGTGACCGCACCGCGGGAGCCGAACGCGTCGGCCGCGGCGAGGGTCTCGGCGACCGTGGCCGGACCGCCACCGGTGCCACGGGCGTCACGGGTGGTGCCGCCGAGGGCGGCACGGGGCGCGAGCACGGCGCCGGCCGGCCCGCGCGGGACGCCGGACGGCCGGACACCCCGCTGCTGGCGAAGGGCGAGAGCGACACGTTCGCGCTGCGTCTGCGGCACGCGCTCGGCGGGTTCGTCGACGGGCCGAGGGACTCCGTGGAGGAGGCCGACCACGTGCTGGAGGAGCTGGCCGGGACGTTCACGGAGGCCGTGAACCGGCGTCGGCACACCCTGCGCACCGTCCTCCAGCAGGGCGAGGGCAAGGAGGCGGGCGCGGACACCGAACAGCTGCGTCTGGCGCTGCGGGACTACCGCGAGATCACCGAGCGGCTCCTGCACCTGTGAGCCGTGTCCCGCACCGTCGTCGGCAACGGTGCGGGGCACGTTCCGCACGGTCGGCCACGGCCGGCCGTGCCACGGGGCCGTGTCCCGGACGATCGTCCGGGACACGGCCCCGTTCGGACTCCCGCAGCCCAGCGGCCCGATTGCCCCTGCCGGCCCGCGTTACACCCGGGCGGCCGGTCATTCCCCCCGGGCTTCGCGCCACTCGCGCACGACCGCTTCCACGTCGTACGGCTTGAGGCCGAGGGGCGGTCCCGGCGGGGGCTTGAACATGACGTCGCGGATCTTGACGTTGATGTCCTCGACGATGCGGCGCACGACGCGTTCCGAGGGTGCCGCGGCGGCCGCGGCGAGCGCGTCCTCCGCCTCCTTGCGCAGGGCGAGGGTGGGCGGCAGCACGGACAGCCCCTCGCGGGCCATCTTCTGCTTGATCCACCACAGTTCGTCGTACGACGTGTCGTTTCCGTGCGGCAGCGGCTTGCCCGCGCCCGGGAGTTCCGCGAACTCGCCGCGCGCCTGTGCCTCGCGGATCTGTTTGTCTATCCAGGACTCGAAGCTGACACCGGGTGGCTTTCGCTCGGTCATGAATCCATTGTGCCGGAGGCCGCACCGCGGGGCGATCGGTCGAATTATCATGCGGCGGCGGCGCGCCGACGGCGCTCCGTGCCCGAACGACGGGACCGGCACAACACGAAGGAGCGCGCGTGCTCGAACTCACCATGGCCTCGGTGTCCGGGGCGGACGCGGGTGCGACGGCCGGGATGCTGATGGCCGACGCGCCGAGCGACCCCGGAGCCGTGTTGCGGGTGGGCCGGGACCGGGCCGTGTGCCGTCTCGCGACCCCCGACGACTGGCTGTTCGTCTCCCGGGTCCATCTGGAGTTCCTGTGCGGCCCGGAGGGCACCTGGCAGGTGACCTGGCTGCGCGGCTCGCACTCCGAGCCGTCCTCCGAGGTGCGGCTGACGCTGGCCGGGCAGCAGGCGCAGCCCCTCCCGTACGGGGGGACGGCGAAGCTGCCGGCGGGCGGTTCCGGGGAACTCGTCATCCAGGACCGCAGCGGCCCGCGCACGGTGAACGTGGGCTTCTACCACGAACCGTAGGGTGCGTCCCGGTCCCGGGTGGCGGCCCCGCCGTCCGGGACCGTCAGGCCACCACGCGGGCCAGTGCGAACCCGTCGTACCCCTTGCTGCCCACCGTCTGGATCGCCGTGCCGCTCAACTTCGGGTGCTTGGCGAACAGTTCGAGTGCGGCACGGGTGCCGCGGACGCTCGGGTCGGTGCTGTCCGCGTCCGTGACGGCGCCGCCGCGCACGACGTTGTCGAGGACGATCAGGCTGCCGGGCCGGGTGAGCATGACGGCCCACTCGACGTAGTGCGGGTTGTTCACCTTGTCGGCGTCGATGAAGACGAGGTCGAACGGCTCCGGATGCTCGTCGGCCAGTTTCGGCAGGGACTCCAGGGCGGGGCCCACCCGCACCTCGACGATCTCGTCGAGGCCGGCGCGGGCGAGGTTGCGGCGGGCGACCTCGGCGTGCGCGGGGTCGTACTCCAGGGTGATCAGCCGGCCGTCGGCGGGCAGGGCGCGGCCCAGCCAGATGGTGCTGTAGCCGCCGAGGGTGCCGATCTCCAGGACGCGGCGCGCGCCCTGGAGCTGGGCGAGGAGGTGGAGCAGCTTGCCCTGGTTCGGCGCGACGTTGATACGGGGCAGGCCGGCCGCGTCGCTCTCGCGCAGGGCTGCGGCGAGGGCGTCGTCGTGGGGGGCGAGGAGGGTGGCGAAGTAGTCGTCGACGTCATTCCAGAGCTGCGACTCGCTCATGCACCATGCCTTTCGTATGTCTAGTTAGACGGCCTAACTAGTTATGGTGCTGAATCTAGTCGCGGCCCCGGGCACTCGCCAGCCGGTTTTCCGCGGGGCGCGTCGGACGTCAGCCGATCGGCGGCGGTGCCTGCACCGGGGGCGGCGGCAGCACCGGGCGGCGCCGGTGGGCCCGTACGCGCAGCGCGAGGACCGTCAGGGCGGCGGCGAGCACCGCGAGGACCGTCAGCAGCCAGGCCGGGACCGGTCCCGCCATCAACAGCCGGTCGCTGTAGATCACCTGACGGTACGTCGCGTCGGTGGCCGTGCGCCGCAGCCGGTGGTCGCCGGAGATGAGGGAGGGCTGCGGGAACTCCTGGTCGAGGGCGGTGAGGAAGTCCGTGCCGTCGGCCGTGAGCCCGGCCAGCGGGCCCGGAAGGGCGGAGATCCGGCCCGCGTACGTGATCCGGGGCGCGTCGCCGCCGATCGACGAGCCCGGCTCCATGCGGTGCGCGGCGAGGACGTACAGGCCCAGGGACTGCGGTGTCCGGGCGAGCCGGGACAGCCGCATCGGGTACACCAGTTCGTCGCTGGCGAAGGTGAGGTGGAGCGGGTCCAGGGTGCCGCCGAGCGGGGCGTCGTCCTGCTCGGGGGCGAGCCGGATCGCCACGTACTCCCAGCCCTGGTCGACGTAGGGCTGAAGCGCCTTGTCGAGTCGTGCGGGGAGCGAGAAGCCGTTCTCGGAGAGCCAGTCGCCGAGGGCGCCGGAGTCGGTGGCGGTCAGGCGGGCCACGTCGAAGGGGCCCAGGCGTTCGCGGCCGACGACGTCCACGGAGGGTGCCGTCGCGCCGGCCCGCGGCGCGTCGGCGGCGGTGTCCCCGCCACCGGCGAAGGGCCAGTCACCGGAGTCCGGCCAGAAGTGGTGCCGTGTGCGGTGCTCGGGCGCGACGGCGTCGTCGAGCAGGCCGAACAGTTCGTCGTCGCCCAGCTTCACGGTGGCCCGGTGCGGGACCGGCATGATCCACGCGGCCTTGCGGGAGTCACCGGTGACCGTCAGGCGCATCACGATCTGCTCCTGGCGGCCGTCGAAGCGGACCACGGACGTCTCGCGGTTCACCGTGACGTGCCGCTGCGCGTCCGGCACCATGGCGCCGCATCCGCAGGCGTACGCCGGTGCCACCAGCGATCCCAGCTGGAGCCCCAGCAGGGCCAGGACGACGACCAGCAGCCGTCCCCGTACGAAACTCGACCGACCCGCGCGCATGTCCCCCGTAGTCCTTCCGTCGTGCCGTCGGAACAGGGACTCAGACGGCGTCGCGGAGGCCGCGGTTCCACGGCGACGGGCGCCGGTGCCGGGCTGTGACCCGGCGCCGGCGCCCGTGGCGGCCTGGCGGTTCGTGCTCCGCGTCCGCGTCAGCGGTCGGCGGGCTCCACGGACGGCGCGGAACCCGGCAGCGGACGCCCGGCGGACTCGGACATGAACCAGACCGCGACGCCTCCGATCACGGCGGCGGCCATCATGTAATAGGCGGGCATCATCATGTTGCCGGTCGCCCCGATGAGCGCCGTGACCACCAGCGGGGTGGTGCCGCCGAACATCGACACGGAGATGTTGAAGCCGATGGACAGCGAGCCGTAGCGGACCTTCGTCGGGAAGAGCGCGGGCAGCGCCGCGGGCATCGCCGCGGTGAAGCAGACCAGCAGCAGGCCGAGGGCGGCCATGCCGAGAGCGACCGCGAGCAGGCTGCCCTGACGGATCAGCAGCAGCGCGGGGACCGACAGGGCCAGGAACCCGGCACAGCCCGCGAAGATCAACGGGCGGCGGCCGATCCGGTCGGTCAGCGCGCCCGCGAAGGGCTGCACGACCATCATCAGCACCATCACGCCGAGGACGACGAGCAGACCGTGCGTCTCGTCGTACTTGAGCTCACTGGTCAGGTAGCTCGGCATGTACGACAGCAGCATGTAGTCGGTGACGTTGAAGACCAGGACCAGGCCCATGCACAGCAGCAGCGCACGCCACTGGCCGGCGACCATCTCGCGCAGCCGCACCTTGGGGCGCGACTTCTCCGCCTTCTCGACCTCGGCGGCGAACGCCGGGGTCTCCTCCAGACGCATCCGCAGGTAGAGGCCGATGATGCCCATCGGGCCCGCGATCAGGAACGGCACACGCCAGCCCCAGGACAGCAGGGCGTCGTCGGAGAGCAGGGCGGTCATCAGCGTGACCAGGCCCGCACCGCCGATGTAGCCGGCCAGCGTGCCGAACTCCAGCCAGCTGCCGAAGAATCCGCGCTTCTTGTCGGGCGCGTACTCGGCGATGAAGGTCGTGGCGCCCGCGTACTCGCCGCCTGTGGAGAAGCCCTGGACGAGACGGGCGGCGAGCAGCAGGATCGGTGCGCCGACGCCGATCGTCGCGTACGAGGGGATCAGGCCGATCGCGAAGGTGCCCGCCGCCATCATGATCATGGTGAACGCGAGGATCTTCTGGCGGCCGACGCGGTCGCCGAGCGGTCCGAAGACCATGCCGCCGAGCGGGCGGACGAGGAAGGCCGCGGCGAAGGCGCCGAAGGTGGACAGCAGCTGCGCGGTCGGGTTGCCGGACGGGAAGAAGACCTTGCCCAGGGTCACCGCGATGTAGCTGTAGACACCGAAGTCGAACCACTCCATCGCGTTGCCGAGCGCCGCCGCCTTCACGGCGCGCTTGACCAGCGCCGGGTCGGTGACGGTGATCTCCGGGGGAGCGGCAGGCGCGGGGGTGGCGGCGCGCGGCGCGGGGACGGTGGGGGCTACGGGCGTGGCGGTCGGCAAGGGCCTTCCTTCCGTCGGGGACAGGGACACGGTCCGCGCGGTGGCGGACCTGGGCCCACCCGGAGGCGGACCCCGGCCCGCTCGTCGGCGGACCCGGCCCGCACGGGGCGGACCGCGGCCCGCCGGGCGGCGGGGCTCGGCCACCCGGGGGCGGACCTGGCCCACCCGGAAGCAGGCCGAAAAGCGACCATAGGGGCACTCGGTGCCATTACGTGGAGTGGCAGGCCCGCCGCGCAGTGCACACAAATGCCGCGTACGCAGGGGCGACGAAGCGATCGACAAGCGCTTTCGGGGTCGTCACCTGTGATCTTTGTCGCGGGCGGGGGAGGGAACCGGACCGCCCGCACACGGTCGTCTTCCGGACAAAAGGAGGGAGGCCGTCAGGTGAAGAGGGGGTTGCCTGCGTCTCCCGACGGGGGCAGTGCGAGCCTCATAGGGTCCCGAAAGGGACAGATGTACGAGACAGACAGGCACACGCGGGACGGATGGGGCGGGAGGGCCGACGGAGCGTGGGGAACGCGGAGCACGGCGGACGAGCAGGTAATGCCCTCGGGGCACAAGTCGCAGGGACGACGGGAGAGAGACTGCGCGCCGCCCGCGTCGGGCTGTGGGCGATCACCGCCATCCTCGCGGTGAGACAGGTGGCCGCCGTCCTCAGCGCCCCCAGCACGGACCGGCTGACCGACCTGGAGACCTGGGTCGGACCCGACGGCGTCCTGCACGTGAAGGGCTCCCTGTACGACTCGACGCAGTTCACCGGCACACCCTTCGCCGGACTCGTCCTCAAACCCCTCACGCGCGCGGCCGAGCAGGCCCTCGGCTGGGGCTGGACCTTCGGCACACTGCTGCTCGTCGTCGCGCTCGGCGTGGTCGCCGCCCGCGCCCTGCCGCAGCCGGTGAGCCGCCGCACCTCGCTGCTCGCCGCGCCGGTCGCGATCAGCCTGCTGATGCTGTCGCTGCCCGTCCGCAACGCCCTCTACCTCGGCCAGACCAGCATCATCCCGGTGCTGCTCGTCCTGCTCGGCTGCTTCACCGTCCGCGGGGAGCGCGCCGCCGGCGCCCTGATAGGTCTCGCCGCGGCCCTCCAGCCGACCGTCCTGCTCTTCGCGCCGCTGCTCTGGTTCACCGGCCGCCGCCGCGCCGCCGCGTCCACCGGGCTCACCTTCGGCGGCCTCACCCTCCTCGCCTGGGCGGCGCTGCCGCACGACTCGAACACGTACTGGGTGCACCACTTCGCGGGCGTCGGACTCGGCCAGGAAGCGGACGACCTCACCAACCAGTCCCTGCACGGCGCGCTGCTGCGGCTCGGCCTGACCGGCCCGCCGGAGAGAGGACTGTTCCTCTTCTTCGGGGCGGCCGTCGCCGTCCTCGGACTGCGCCGCGCCGTGCGCTACGCGAGGGACGGCCAGCTGCTGCTCGCCGTGGCGGTCACCGGCTGCGTCGCCGTCGCCGTGTCGCCCACCAGCTGGCAGCACCAGCTGCTGTGGGTGCTGCTGGCGGTGGTCGGCCGGGTCGGCAGGAAGACCTCGGACCGCTACATGTGGCCCGTCGCCGTCGTCCTCGTCATGACGCTGCCCGCGAAGATGATGCTGCCGAACATGACGTCGCTGTACCCGCTGCGCGACAACGTGGTGCTGCTCGCCGCGCTCGCCGCGGCCACCGTCGTGCCGTTCCTGTCGCGCACCTCGGAGCACTACCGGGCACCGGTGCCCACCGACTACGCGCGGCCCGTGCCCACCCGCTTCAGCCGGGTGCCGCTGCTGCCGTTCCCCGGACGGGTCCTGACCCGCCCGAACCTGCTCCTCGAACTGCTCCTGATCCGCGTCGGCTACTCCGCCTACCAGCAGGTCCGGCTCGCCGCGACCGGCGGCACCAACTCGGGCGGCCGGGCCACCGCGGAGCACCACGGCGACCAGATCCTGGCCATCGAGCGGTTCCTGCACATCGACATCGAGCACTGGGCCAACCACGCGGTGGTCGAGGTCGGCTTCCTGCGGGACTTCTTCGACTTCTACTACGAGTCGTTCCACTTCGTCGTCCCGCTCACCGTCCTCGGTGTCCTCTACGTCCGCCGGCCCGCCGACTACCGCTGGGCGCGCTCGGCGCTCGGCTTCGCCACCCTGCTCGCCCTCGTCGGCTTCTGGCTCTACCCGCTGGCCCCGCCGCGCCTGATGCCGGGCCTCGGCGTCATCGACACGGTGCACGGCGTGCAGGACTTCTCCCAGCCGGACTACGGCACGCTGACCGCGCTCACCAACCAGTACGCGGCGATGCCCTCGCTGCACTTCGGCTGGTCCCTGTGGTGCGGGCTCGTCATCGCGATCCTGGCGCCGAAGTGGTGGATGAAGGCACTGGGTCTGCTGCACCCGCTCTGCACGGTCTCCGCGATCGTGGCGACCGGCAACCACTGGGTGCTGGACGCGGTGGGCGGCGCGGCCGTCGTCGCGGCGGGCTTCGGCCTGACCTACCTGCTCCAGGGGCCGCGGCCCCGGACGCCGGGCAGGCCCGTGGAGGTCAGCACGAAGGAGCCCGCCCTGGCGACGGGCCGTACTCCGAACTGATCCGGTACTCGCCCGGCTCGGACACCGTCAGCCGCGTGAACTCGCCCTCCTGCGCCAGGCAGCCGCCCTCGGCGCGCAGCCAGGGCGAGTACGCGATCCGCACGGTGACCGGGCCGGGCCTCGGTATCCGTATCTCGACGTCGGCGCCGGAGCTGCGCAGCACCGAGGCGGGGGCCGACACCAGCGGCACCGCGTCGCGCACCCGGAACACCCGCCAGTGCGCGTCGCTCCACACCGGCTCCAGCCACCCGGGCCGTTCGCGCACCAGGCGGGCCTCGTCCCGCGCGTACCCGTCCGGCGTGCCCGAGGACAGCACGACGTAGCCGACGGCCCACCGGTCGAGCCAGGCCCGGTAGGACGCCTCGGAGAAGGTGCCGTCGTAGAAGAGCCGCCCGCGCTCCATGTCCAGCTGGCGGTTCCAGCCGCGCGCCAGGTTCACGTGCGGGGCGAGCGCGGTGGCCTCGCGGTGGTTGCGGGCCGGGACCGCCTCGACCCGGCCGCGGTCCGCGCCCAGCCGCTCCAGCGCCCCGATCACGCCCTGTGTGTCGGCGGCCCAGGCGGGGACGGCCGTCGAGACCACCAGGTCGTCGGCGGTCTTCTTGCCGACCCAGGCGACGGAGAACACCAGCGCGACGACCAGCACGCCGCGCAGCAGCCTCTTCGGCCGGGAGACGGCGAGCAGCGCGGCCAGCAGCACGGCGGGTGCGAACAGCTCCGCGAACCGCTCGACGTTCGTGCCGACGGGCGAGGCGACCAGGTACGTGAGGACGGTGCCGGCCGCGTAGACGACACCGCTCCACCGGGCCACCCGCCAGCCGCGCGGGGCCAGCGTGGCCACCGCGAGCCCGAGGGCCACGGGCGGCCAGACACGGGCCGGCGGCATCAACTGCTCGCCGGTGAAGGGGAACAGCACGGTGGTCGCCGCGACCACGGCGCACGGCGGGACCAGCAGGACGCAGGCCCGCACCCGGTCGCGTTCCGCGAGGTACGCGGCTCCCAGCACCGCCAGGAAGAGTCCGGCCACCGGGCTCGCGGCCGTCGCGAGAGCCGCGTACCCGGCCGCGAGCAGCCCGCGCCGCTCGCCGGTCAGCAGCACGCAGGCCGCGAGCCCGAAGGCGACGCCGAGGGCGAAGGTCGTCCGCCCCGAGGCGACGTTGCACCACAGCGCGAGCGAGGCGAGCAGGGCGGGGCCCGCAGGCCGCCGGACGCCTGTGCGTCCGATCAGCACGGCGGCCAGCCAGGACGCGGCCAGTCCGGAGGCCACGGTCACCGTGCGCACACCGAGCGCGGCCATCAGGTACGGGGACATCAGGCTGTAGTCGGCGGTGTGCATCCCGCCGTACCAGAACAGGTTGTACGCCGAACCGCCGTGCCGGGCGGCGAATCCGGCCCATGCCTCCTGGGCCGCCAGATCGCCGCCGCCGGTGGCGAGGAACACCCACCACACCGCGTACAGCGGGAGCGTGGGCACGGTGGCCAGCAACGGCAGCCGGTGGCGGCGCCCGAACGCCCGGACGAGCCGTATTCGGCGCGTGGCCCCCGGGTCCGGCCGGACGGGGATCAGGACGGTCGGTTCGGCAGGGACCACGGCTCCGCGTTTCCGTTCGAAGTCTTCGAAGGTGTGGGTGTGCTGTGCCACGTGGGAAGACGCGAAACGGACCGGCCGCGTTCATCGGGACCGCACAGGAAGCCCTTCCCCGCGGCCGGTTGCCCGGTTCAGGGGGCGGAGCACTCGAACCACACGGTCTTGCCGCCGCCCGGCTCGGGATCCACCCCCCACTTGTCGACCACCGCGTCGAGCAGGACGAGCCCGCGGCCGTTCTCCGCCTCCGGCCGCAACCCGGTCCGGGCGGCGGGCAGTTGCGGGTGACCGTCGGTGACCTCCGCCCGCACGCCCGCCGCCAGCCGCAGCAGCACCACCACGCAACGGCGGTCGGGGACATGGCGTACGACGTTGGCGAGCAGCTCGGTGAGCGCCAGCTCCACGGCGTCCGCCGCCTCGGCCAGTTCCCATTCCTCCAGGCACGAGCGGGCGATCCGGCGGACGTGCCGGGCCGAGTGCTCGCCCGCCGTGAGACTGATGCGGTACTGGGCGGGACGGGGGCCCAGCAGCGTGGGGGGAAAGTATTCGTTCACCCTTCGAGGCTGGCCTCGCGCGACTACTCTGGGCTACCGAACGGATGCAACTGGTACCGCTGTTGGCCGAGCCGTACGAGAAGGGGCCGTGCGTGACCCACATCAGCGCCCTCGACCCGGGTGCCTCGCCGCTCGACTACTACGGCTTCGAACTGCGCCGCCATCGCGAGGCCGCGGGGCTCACGCAGAAGCAGCTCGGGGACATCGTCAACTACACCGGTTCACTGGTCGGCCAGATCGAGACGGCCCGCAAACTGCCCACGCCCGAGTTCAGCGAACGGGTGGACGCGGCGCTGGGGACGGGCGGGTTGTTGTCGCGGTTGGTGGGGCTGGTGTTGCGGAGCCAGCTTCCGGGGTGGTTCCAACAAGTGGCGGAGTTGCAGGCCCGTGCCACGGAGATCTACTCCTTCGAGACGCAGATGGTGCATGGGCTCCTGCAGACCCCTGCCTACGCACGAGCCGTCCTCGGTACGTTGAACCAGGCCGACCTTGATGACCGTACTGCTGTGCGGCTGGCCAGGCAGGGCATCTTGGGCAAGGGGGAACCGCCTGTTTTTTGGGCGGTATTCAGTGAAGCGGCGCTGCTCTTGGAGATCGGTGGTCCGAAGACCATGCGAGAGCAACTGACGCATCTGTTGTCCTTTGAGGGCAACCCTCGCGTCAATGTCCAGGTGTTGCCGCTTTCGGGAGGGGCCCATGCGGGATTGCAGGGGTCGTTCGACCTCTATCGCTTCACCGGTGATCCGTCCATCGTCTATACGGAGGGCTACGGAAGCGGGCACCCCACCGCCAATCCGGACACCGTCAAGGACTGCTCGCTCCGTTACGATCATCTGCAGGCCGCCGCGCTGTCGCTGAGGGACTCGGCGAGGTTGATCCGGCGCACGATGGAGGAACGCTATGGCGAACAACGCGCTCGCGACGGGGCTCCAGTGGCGTAAGTCCAGCTACAGCGGGGACCAAGGGGGCAACTGCCTCGAATGCGCACCGACCGGAACTCTCGCCTGGCGCAAGGCCTCGTACAGCGGAGACACGGGCGGCTCTTGCGTAGAGATCGCCGAGACCCCCCACGCCACCGTCGCCGTCCGCGATTCGAAGAACCCGGCGGGCCCGGCACTCGCCTTCGGGCCCGCCGCGTTCACCGGCTTCGTAGCCTGGGCGGCTACAGCCGCTGGATGATCGTCCCGGTGGCCAGTCCGCCGCCGGCGCACATCGTGATCAGCGCGAACTCCTTGTCCGTACGCTCCAGTTCGTGGAGCGCGGTGGTGATCAGACGGGCCCCGGTGGCTCCCACCGGGTGACCCAGCGCGATCGCGCCGCCGTTCACGTTGACCTTCTCCAGGTCCTGCTCGAAGACCTGGGCCCAGCTCAGCACCACGGACGCGAAGGCCTCGTTGATCTCGACGAGGTCGATGTCCTTCAGGGACATCCCCGCCTTGCCCAGCACCGCGCGCGTCGCGTCGATCGGGCCGTCGAGGTGGAAGTGCGGGTCGGAGCCCACGAGCGCCTGGGCGACGATCCGCGCCCGCGGCTTCAGCTTCAGCGCGCGCGCCATCCGCTTCGACGCCCACAGGATGGCGGCGGCGCCGTCGGAGATCTGTGAGGAGTTGCCCGCCGTGTGGACCGCGGTCGGCATCACCGGCTTCAGGCGGGCCAGCGCGTCCATGGAGGTGTCCCGCAGTCCTTCGTCCCGGTCGACGAGGCGCCACATGCCCTGTCCGGCGCGCTGCTCCTCCTCGGTGGTCGGCACCTGGACCGCGAACGTCTCGCGCTTGAAGCGCTCCTCGGACCAGGCGATCGCCGCCCGCTCCTGCGAGATGAGGCCGAGCGAGTCGACGTTCTCGCGGGTCAGGCCGCGGTGGCGGGCGATGCGCTCCGCCGCCTCGAACTGGTTGGGCAGGTCCACGTTCCACTCGTCGGGGAACGGCTTGCCCGGACCGTGCTTGGAGCCGGAGCCCAGCGGCACCCGCGACATCGCCTCGATGCCGCAGCTGATGCCGACGTCGATGACGCCCGCCGCGACCATGTTGGCCACCATGTGGGAGGCCTGCTGCGAGGAGCCGCACTGGCAGTCGACCGTCGTCGCCGCCGTCTCGTAGGGCAGGCCCATCGTCAGCCACGCCGTGCGGGCGGGGTTCATCGACTGTTCGCCGGCGTGCGTCACCGTGCCGCCGACGATCTGTTCGACGCAGTCGGCGTGGATGCCGGTGCGGCCCAGGAGCTCCCGGTAGGTCTCGCCCAGGAGATAGGCGGGGTGCAGATTGGCGAGCGCGCCGCCGCGCTTGCCGATGGGGGTGCGTACAGCTTCGACGATCACGGGTTCGGCGGCCATTGGGGGTGGGTCCTCTCCTCCGTTACCCGCGCGGCGCGGGCGTCCCGGCCCACCCGCCACGCAGAACTAGTACGCGTTCTAGTTCTGTGTGCAGTCTGCTGACATCGCGTCCACAACCGCAAGGGTCGTGCAGCCTCGGAAGTCGCGATCTGCACGAATCCCGCACGCAATTGGGGATGCCGCGCCTCTTGCGAGTTGTGGAACCCGTTACTACCTTCACGGCAATTCCTGATGGACCGTCAGATGGCTGGAGTGAGTTGCCGATGCCTTGTCCAGCGCTCCCCGACGGGTTCGACTTCACCGACCCCGATCTGCTGCGCGACCGTGTGCCCCTGCCGGAGTTCGCCGAACTGCGCCGTGTCGAACCGGTCCACTGGGTGGCCCAGCCGTCCAATCTCGCCGGTTTCCAGGACGAGGGCTACTGGGCCGTCACCCGGCACGCGGACGTCAAGTACGTCTCCACCCACCCGGAGATCTTCTCCTCCACCGTCAACACGGCCATCATCCGGTTCAACGAGCACATCGAGCGCGACGCCATCGACGCCCAGCGGCTCATCCTGCTCAACATGGACCCGCCCGAGCACACCCGCGTCCGGCAGATCGTGCAGCGCGTCTTCACCCCGCGCGCCATCCGCGCGCTGGAGGACACCCTGCGCACCCGCGCCCGCGCGATCGTCGAGACCGCCCGCGCCCACTCCGGCTCGTTCGACTTCGTCACCCAGGTCGCCTGCGAACTGCCCCTCCAGGCGATAGCCGAGCTGATCGGCGTCCCGCAGGACGACCGCGCCAAGATCTTCGACTGGTCCAACAAGATGATCGCGTACGACGACCCGGAGTACGCCATCACCGAGGAGGTCGGCGCCGAGTCGGCCACCGAACTCATCGCCTACGCCATGAACATGGCCGCCGACCGCAAGCAGTGCCCGGCCAAGGACATCGTCACCACGCTCGTCGCCGCCGAGGACGAGGGCAACCTCGCCTCCGACGAGTTCGGCTTCTTCGTGCTGATGCTCTCCGTCGCCGGGAACGAGACCACCCGCAACGCCATCACCCACGGCATGCACGCCTTCCTCACCCACCCCGAGCAGTGGGAGCTGTACAAGAGGGAGCGCCCGGCCACGGCCGCCGAGGAGATCGTCCGCTGGGCCACCCCCGTCGTCTCCTTCCAGCGCACCGCCACCCAGGACACCGAACTCGGCGGCAAGCAGATCAAGAAGGGCGACCGCGTCGGCATCTTCTACTCCTCCGCCAACCACGACCCCGACGTCTTCGACCACCCGGACGTCTTCGACGTCACCCGCGACCCCAACCCGCACCTCGGCTTCGGCGGAGGCGGCCCGCACTACTGCCTGGGCAAGTCCCTGGCCGTCCTGGAGATCGACCTCATCTTCAACGCCATCGCCGACGCCATGCCCGATCTCCGGCTCACCGGCGACCCGCGCCGGCTGCGCTCCGCCTGGATCAACGGCGTCAAGGAACTCCAGGTCAGCCACCGCTGAGCGACGCGGTCACACGCTCGGGCCGACGGACTCCCGGTGCCGTCGGCCCGTCCCGCGGGAGGCAGGGGCATCCCCCCTACGCCCCGCCCCTGCCTCCCGCGGGGCGCCGACGCGAACGTGTCCCGTCCGCCGTCACTCGCGGCCCGACGCCGCCACCGCCAGCACCCCGGACAGCAGCGCCGCGACCAGCAGCGGCAGACCCAGACCGTGGTGCAGCACCAGCCACGCGCCGAGCACCGCGCCCGCCAGCATCGCGACGACCGAGGCCGTACGGCGGGGGGAGCGGCTGCCCTGCCCGCCGCCCAGCCGCGAGTCGGCGGCCAGGCCCGTGAGCGTCATCGTCAGCACGGTGGTCGTCAGGTCCGGCACGCCCAGCTTGCGGACGGTCGCGTTGCGCAGGCCCATCGCGAAGGCCGTCACGGCGATCAGCGTGTACACGGTGCCCGTCCTGCCGGGCGCGAGGTGGGCGACCAGCGCCGTCGCGCCGACCAGGAGCGCCTCCGCGCAGAGGATGATCCGCACCCAGGTGCGGCGGGAGCCCGTGCCCAGCCGCCGTCCGGAGCGCCCGCCCGCCACCGCCCCCACCAGGAACGACCCCAGGGACACCAGCGAGTGCGTGGTGGAGAAGCCCGGCGCGCCCGCGGCGGCGAAGCCGAGGACCACCACATTGCCGGTCATGTTCGCGGTGAAGACGTGCCCGAGCCCCAGATAGCTCACCGCGTCGACGATCCCGCTGACGACGGTGAGTCCCAGCAGCACCCCCACCAGCCGCAGTCCGCGCCCCTCCCGGTCGTGCGGCTTCTCCGTCTCCGTGGTCATCGGGCCTCCGGTCAGCGGGACAGGCGTGGTGGACCCAGGTCCACCACGGACGCGGGGGATCGTCGGATGTCGACGCCCGGCGCGCGTCCGTAGCGTCGACCCCATGAGCGATAACACGCGCAGGAACGCCGGATCCACACGAACACGCCGCCACCGACGCACCCGGCGGGCCATCGCCGCCGGTGCGGCGCTGCTGCTCGCCGGGCTCGCCGCCGCACCCGCGGCCGTGGCGGCCGACCGCCGGGGCCCCGCCGCGCGGGGCACCCTCGTCTCCGTCGTACCGGTCGCCTCGCACGACGCCGACGCGGTGCGGAGGTTCCTGGCCGAACGGGAGACGGCCACGGAATCCGTGCGGTACGGCGTGCGGTCGTTTCGCCTCACCTACCGGACCGTCGACCCGCACGGCGCACCGACCCTCGCCACCGGCCTGCTCACCCTGCCCGCCGGAGGAGGACACCGGCTCGACCTCGTCTCCGACACGCACGGCACGATGGTCGCCCGCGCCTACGCGCCCTCCGTCGGAGAGGACTTCGGCCGCGTCCCGTCCTATCTGCACGCCGGCGCCGGCCGCGCGGTGGCCGCGCCCGACTACCTGGGCCTGGGCGAGGGCCCCGGCCGCCACCCCTACATGGACACCCGGTCCTCGGTGACCGCCTCGGTCGACATGCTGCGCGCGGCCCGCACCGCCGCGGACCGGCTGGGCCGGCCGCTGACCGGCGACGTCTACGCGACCGGCTTCTCCCAGGGCGGCCAGGTCGCGATGGCCCTCGGAAGGGCCCTGCAGAACGGCGCCGACGGGCACTTCCGGCTCAAGGCGCTCGCCCCGGTCAGCGGACCGTACGACCTGGAGGGGCAGGAGATCCCGGCCCTGTTCGACGGGCGGGTCAACGACATGAGCGGTGTCCTCTACACCTCGTACTGGCTGGTCGCGCAGAACCGGCTGCACCCGGTCTACAAGGATCCCGCCGAGGCCTTCCGCGAGCCGTACGCGAGCCGGGTCGAGGGGCTCTACGACGGGGCGCACGAGGAGGAGGACATCCTCGGCGCGCTGCCGCCGACCGTGGGGGAGATGCTGACGCCGGCCTTCGCCGAGCGGATGCGGCATCCCACCGGCGCGCTGCTGGACGCGATACGTGGCGCGGACCACACCTGCGACTGGAAGCCGCGGGTGCCCGTGCGCCTGTACGCGGGGGCGGCCGACACCGACGTGCCGATCGCGAACGCGCGCAGCTGTGCCCGGCAGCTGGCCGGGCACGGGAAGCGGGCGGAGCTGGTCGACCAGGGAGACGTGGACCACTTCGGCTCGTTCGCGGTGTCGGCGCCGCAGGTGGTGCGGTTCTTCGACGCCGTCAGCGGCTCGTGAGTCCGGTGCCGTCAGCGGCTGAGGTCCGAGGGCCGGGCAGCAGGACGGTGTGACGGCATGGCGAAGGCGGCGGTCCCGGGGATCGGGGGACCGCCGCCTTCGCGTACAAGGGGTGAGGCTCGGGCTGATCAGTACCAGCCGTTGGCCTGCCAGAAGCCCCAGGCGCCCACGGGGCTGCCGTAGCGGGAGTTCATGTAGTCCAGACCCCACTTGATCTGGGTCTTGGGGTTGGTCTTCCAGTCGGCGCCCGCGGACGCCATCTTCGAGCCGGGCAGGGCCTGGACCAGGCCGTACGCGCCGGAGGACGCGTTCGTGGCGCTGGCGTTCCAGCCGCTCTCGTGCTCGACGATCTTGCTGAAGGCGTTGAACTGCGCGGCGTCCGGGATCATCTGGTGCGCGATCGCCTGAGCGGAGGAGGTCGAGGTGGGCGCGGCAGCCTGGGCGGGGGCCGCGGCCAGCACCATGCCGGTCGTGGCGGCGGCCACGGCGGCACCGGCGAGGGCCTTCTTCGGGGAGGTGACGGCACGGCGGATGAAGGAGACGGACACGGAGAACCCTTTTCTTCGGGGACAGGGGGTCGCACGCTGTCCGTTGCCACGCGGTGCGCAGGTCCGGCATACGTCGGCGCCGCGGCCCGGGTGGGCTCGTCGGCGCCTGGCGACGACTCCAGAGAAACAGCCTCGAAGCGCGTCCGCAATGACCCCTTTTACTAGTGGTGGTCGCATCCACGAGGAAAGTCCCTCGTGTGACCTGGCTCTCAAACCGCAGGTCAGGGCCCATAATGGCGTGGACATGGCGTCCTATTTGTCCTACTACCTCCGTTAGGATGTGACTTAGGCCCTGTGGGGTGCTTCACCCCGGAACTGGCACAGGGTGCGCGACCGCCCGCACCCCGTCACCGGGCGGTGTGACCTGGGCCGCACCTCAGCGGGGTTCGAATGTGACCGGCGCCTCGAACGCGGCCCGGCGCGTGGCCCTGCGCAGCGCCCTCAGGAGCGTCGCGCCCAGCGTGAGGGTCAGGACGACCGTGACGACCGCCCGGCCCAGGTCCCAGCCGAGGGAGGTGGCCAGGCAGTACGCCAGGAACCGGGCCAGGTTCCCGGGCAGGCCGCGGTCCGGGTCGTAGGCGATGTCCGAGGCCAGCGCGTCCATGAAGGGCCACCCGGCCAGATTCATGACCGTGCCGTACGCGAAGGCGGCCAGGAACCCGTACGCCGCGAGCATCGCCAGCTCCGCGCGTCCCCGCAGCCGGTCGGGGCCCGGCAGCAGGCCCGCGCCCATCGTGAACCAGCCCATCGCCAGCATCTGGAACGGCATCCACGGCCCGACCCCGCCCGTGAGCAGCGCCGACGCGAACATCGTCACGGAGCCGAGCACGAACCCGAACCCGGGTCCGAGCACCCGCCCGCTCAGCACCATCAGGAAGAACATCGGCTCGATGCCCGCGGTGCCCGCCCCGACCGGACGCAGGGCCGCGCCCGTCGCCGCCAGCACGCCGAGCATCGCCACGGCCTTCGGGCCGAGCCCCGACTCCGAGATCGTCGCGGCCACCACGGCGACCAGCAGCACCAGCAGCCCCGCGAACAGCCAGGGCGCGTCCTGCGCGTGCGCGCCGACCTGAGAACCGGGCCCGGCGATCAGCGGCCAGAGGAATCCGGCGGCACCGGTGGCGCTCACCAGGACGAGCGCGGCCACCGAGCGGGGCCCGAGGCGCACGGCCCGCGCCTGGCGCTGGAGCGGGGCGGGACGCGGAGCGGCGGGTCCGGTCACGACAGGGCCTTCCGGACCTGGGCGACGGTGAGCCAGGGCAGCGGGGCGAGCACCTTGCCGACCTGCGGCGCGAACGACGGCGAGGCCACGACGACCTCCGCGGTGGGGCCGTCCGCGACGACCTCGCCGTCGGCCAGGATGACGACACGGTGGGCGAGCTCCGCGGCCAGCTCCACGTCGTGCGTGGCCAGGACGATGGCGTGCCCCTCGGCCGCCAGGCCGCGCAGCACCGTCACCAGGCGGGCCTTCGCCGCGTAGTCCAGGCCGCGGGTCGGCTCGTCGAGCAGCAGCAGCGGGGGACGCGCCGTCAGGACGACGGCCAGCGCGAGCGCCAGCCGCTGGCCCTCCGACAGATCCCGGGGATGCGTGTCGTCCGCGATGCCCGGCAGCAGTTCCGACACCAGCGCCCGGCACGTCCCGGCCGCGGCCCCGGCGTCCTCGTCGGCCGCGGCGCACTCGGCGGCCACCGTGTCCGCGTACAGCAGGTCCCTCGGCTCCTGCGGCACGAGACCCACCCGCCGTACCAGGTCACGGGGCGCCGTGCGGTGCGGCACCGCCCCGCCGACCAGGACCGACCCGGCCGCCGGCGCGACGAGCCCGACCAGTGCCCCGAGCAGCGTGGACTTTCCCGCACCGTTGCGGCCCATCAGGGCGATCGTCTCGCCGGGCGCGGCGGTCAGGCCGACCCGGCGCAGCGCCTCGATGCGACCGCGCCGCACGGCCAGCGACTCCACGACGGCCGGCCGGTCCCCCGGGGACGCCGGCGGGGCGTCGGGGGTGCCGCGGCGCAGCAGCCGTGCCAGCGCGGAGACGGGTCGCACGCCCTGCGGTCCCGCCGCCCGCCGTCGTTCCGCCCCGGCCCTCCGGCCGGTCTCGCCGCGCCGTGCCGTGAAGTCCGCCGGTCCGGTCTCGTCCCGCCGAGCCGTCACGTCCGCCGGTCCGGTCTCGTCCCGCTGTGCGGTCCCGTCCTGTGGTGCCGGCACGCGGACCTGTGCCGGGGCGGCGGCACCCGGCGTCCGCGCGAGCCGTTCGCGCAGGTCCCCCGCCCTGCGGCGGGCGTCGCGGACCGTCAGCGGGAGCGGGGACCAGCCGGCCAGCCGGCCGAGCTCCACCACCGGTGGACACACCGGGGACACCGCCATCACCTCCGCGGGGGTGCCGAGGACCGGTGCCGCGCCCGGCGAGGGAAGGAGGACGAGCCGGTCCGCGTACTGCACGACGCGCTCCAGCCGGTGCTCGGCCATGAGCACCGTCGTACCGAGGTCGTGCACCAGGCGCTGGAGCACCGCGAGGACCTCCTCGGCGGCGGCCGGGTCCAGTGCCGACGTGGGTTCGTCGAGGACCAGGATGCTCGGGTGCGGGGTGAGGACCGAGCCGATGGCCACGCGTTGCTGCTGGCCGCCGGACAGGGTCGAGATCGACCGGTCGCGCAGATCCGTCAGGGACAGCAGGTCGAGGGTCTCCTCCACCCGGCGGCGCATCACGTCCGGGGCGAGCCCCAGCGACTCCATGCCGTAGGCGAGTTCGTCCTCCACCGTGTCCGTCACGAAGTGGGACAGCGGATCCTGGCCCACCGTGCCCACCAGGTCCGCGAGCTCGCGCGGCTTGTGCGTGCGGGTGTCCCGCCCGGCGACCGTGACCCGGCCGCGCAGCGTGCCGCCCGTGAAGTGCGGGACGAGCCCGCTCACCGCGCCGAGCACCGTCGACTTGCCGACCCCGGACGGGCCGACCAGCAGCACCAGCTCACCCTCCGGCACCTCGAAGTCCACGCCCCGCACGGTGGGCCCGGCCGCCCCCTCGTAGGTCACCGAGACGTCCTCGAAACGGATCATGGGGCTTCCTTGGGGATCGGTGCGACGAACGCGGGGAGAAGACCGAGCAGCACGGCCGCCGCCGGCCACAGCGGGAGGGCGGGGGCCACGAGCGGGACGACACCGGGACGCAGCGCCGTCGGATCGTACGAGGCCGCGGCGGTCATCAGCGCGGCCACCGCCACGCCCGAGCCCGCGACCAGCCAGGCCCGCACACCCCACTCGTCCGGCCGGTAGCGGGTGCGTGCCGTGCGGCGGCCGCCCAGCCACAGCCCGCCGAGCGCGGCGGCGAGTCCGGCCGCGAGGACCGGCAGACCGTACGTTCCCCCCTCGGCGGTGAGCAGCCCGTACGTGCCCGCGCACACCCCGAGCAGACCGCCCAGCGTCAGCACGGCCGTGGTGCGGCGGACGCCGGACGGCACCCGCGCCGTACGCCCGTAACCGCGCGCGTCCATGGCCGCCGCGAGAGCCACCGAACGCTCCAGCGCGCCCTCCAGGACCGGCAGCCCGACGTGCAGCAGACCGCGCAGACCGCGGTCGGGGCGGCCGCGCAGCCGCCGGGCCGCACGCAGCCGCTGCGCGTCCGCGATCAGGTTCGGCGCGAAGGTCAGCGCCACGACCACCGCCACACCCGTCTCGTACAGCGCCCCCGGCAGCGACTTCAGCAGCCGTGCGGGGTTGGCGAGCGCGTTCGCGGCGCCCACGCAGATGAGCAGCGTGGCCAGCTTCAGACCGTCGTACAGCGCGAACACCAGCCCCTCCGCGGTGACCCGGCCGCCGATGCGGACGCCCTGCGCCCAGTCGGGCAGCGGCACCTCGGGGAGCGTGACGACGAGATGCGTGCCGGGGATCGGCGAGCCGAGGAACACGGCGAAGGCGAGCCGGATCCCGAGGACCGCCATCGCCAGCTTCACGAACGCTCCGTACGAACGGGCCCAGGGCGCCGCGGTGCGCCGCGCCGCGACGACATATCCGGCCGTGCCTATGAGCAGGGCCAGCAGCAGAGGGTTGGTGGTGCGGGACGCCGCGGTGCCCAGCCCCAGGGCCCAGACCCACCAGGCCCCCGGGTGCAGGGCGTTGGCCCGGTTCGCCTCCGGCGCGACGCCGCGGGGGCGCCGCGGGCCCCGGCCGGCGGCGGCCTCCGGCGTCGGCCGGGGCCCGTCACCGGGCTCCCGGGCCCGCTCGAACAGGACCGACCAGCGCCCGGCCGGACGGCCGTCCGCGGCGGGCACCGCCGTCTCCCCGGTGTCGTCCCTCGTCATCGCGCCCGCTCAGCCCCGGCGTCGGCGCGCCTGCCAGACGGCCGCGCCGGCCAGCACCGCCACCGCACCCGCTCCCGCCAGCAGGCCCACCGACGGGCCGTCGTCCGACGGCTCGGAGCGGTCCCCGGCCGAGGCGGAACCGGCCCCGCCCTTCGCCGAGACCTGCTCGCCGCAGCCGGTGCGGGGGTAGCCGGAGATGGCGCACAGCAGAGCGTCGCTGCCGTAACGCAGCGGCTTGGCGACCGACGCGAGGGCCTCCGCGGTCGTCGCGTCCGGGGCGACCCGGGCGCAGGCCGTGCGCGGCGCCGGCGGCTTCTCGCCGGACGGCGCGTCGGCGGGCACGCCGAAGTCGACGACGAGCGCCACCCGCTTCTTGCCGGACTGCGCGGCCGTGCCGGCGCAGACGGACGCGAAGTCCTTGTCGCCGCGCGGCCGCACGGCGTCCTTCGAGTCCTCGCTCACCGCGAAGCGGAACCCCACGACATCACCGTCGGACGGCCGCGCGGTCGACGGCCCCTGCGTGGCGTACGCCCACTTCCCGCCGGTCAGCTCCCAGAAGGACCAGTAGCGGTAGCCGACGGCCTGCGCCGGGGAGGTGCCGCCGAGCACCAGGAACAGCAGGGCCAGCGCGAGAGCCAGGACCGGCGCGGACGTCCGACGGCGTATCACAGCTGCTGCTTCTTGTTGCGGCCGCTGAGCAGGAAGCCGATGCCGATGCCGGCGACGAGGCCGACGCCGACGATCCACCACACGCCGAGACCCTTGTCGTCGTCCTTCTTCTTCTCGTCCGAGGCGTCCGAGTGGTCGGCCGCGGCCGCCGCCGGGCCGGTCCTGCCGAGCTGTGCGACGAGGTCCTGGCCGCCGAAGTGACGCGGGTCGGTGCCGGTGGCGTGCGCGGCGAAGATCAGCTGCGCGTACGCGGCGGGACCGGCCTTCGCCGCCCAGGCGCCGGACTCCTTCTCCAGCCAGGCGAGCGGCTTCTTCGTGTCCGCGGTCCGGCCCGCGGCGGCGAGCGCGACGACGGCGTCGGCGGTGTTGCCGTAGTCCGGCTGGTCCTTCGCGCCCGGCATCGCGGACAGCAGGTAGGGCTTGGCGTCCAGGCTTCCCGCGAGGTAGGCCGCGCCGTTGGCGGCGGCGCCCTGCGGCGTCAGCCCGTCGGCGTCGTGGCAGGTGTCACCGCCGGAGGCCTTGCCCGCCGTCGTCACGAAGCCCTTGCCGAGCGATCCGACCACGCCCGCCGCCGAGGCGTCGGCGTTCGCCGCCAGCTTCCCCTTCTTGTCCGGCTGGAAGGCGAAGGCACCGCCGCCGTCCTCGTCGCACGGGACCGACAGCTTCACCAGGGCGTCGTAGGGCGACTTGCCGTCCTTCACCACGTCGCCGGGGTGCTGCCC
The DNA here is from genome assembly GCF_054729265.1 of Streptomyces krungchingensis. Classification (NCBI taxonomy): domain Bacteria; kingdom Bacillati; phylum Actinomycetota; class Actinomycetes; order Kitasatosporales; family Streptomycetaceae; genus Streptomyces; species Streptomyces krungchingensis. The sequence goes on along the minus strand of NZ_JBPUKY010000001.1, from coordinate 3,660,016 downwards.
GGCCGCCGTGAGCGCGCCGATCACCACGGACGTCGAGTTGGCGTCGCTCGGCCCGCCCGCGGTGTAGCCCCAGCCGCCGTCCTTGTTCTGCACGGACTTGAGCCAGCCGACCGCCTTGCCCAGCTCGCCGTCGTGCCCGCCGAGCGCGGCGAGCGCCTGCACGGCGGCGGCCGTGTTGTTCGTGTCGACCATCGTCTTGGCGTCGCATTTCGCGCTCGCGTCGGCGCGGTACGGCGCGAACGCGCCCGTCGCGCACTGCTGCCCGGTCAGCCACTTGACCGCCTTGGCGGCCGGCTCGACGCCCGCGGTGTGCTGCGCGAGCAGCGCGAGCGACTGCCGCCACACGCCGTCGTACGTGGGGTCGGTGGACCCGAAGAGGCCCGAGGGGAGGGCCTGGGAGGGAGAAGGGGACGCGTCGGCGGCGAAGGCGGCCGGTGCGAAGGCCGCGCCGATCACGGCGGATGCGGCCAGTACCGCTGCGCTGCGGCGAACAATCATGACTCTCCCTGCGGGGGAGCCGGGCAGCACCGGGCACGCTGGAGCATCCGGGCGGCTCCGGCCCCGTATGCCTCGACGGTGCCGGCCACCGGCGGGCTGCCGGTGGCACGAGCCGGTCACGTCCCGGGCGAGGCGATCCGGCTCACCGCCCTCGGGCGGTTCACGGTTGCGGGTCAGCGCCGGAATTGCACCGGCTTCCCCCCGTACGGGTGTGATGACGACGCGCTCACTCTACCGGCCCGTAGCAAGAGCCCGAGGGGCGCCTGTGACGGGCGCCGCCGGGGCCGCTAGGTTCGGCCCCATGCGAACGGGGAGACTGCTCGGCTCGGGGCGCTCGGCGGACGTCTACGAGGTCGACGAGGCCTGGGTGCTGCGCCGCGACCGGGAGGGCTGGGGTGACGCCACCGCCGAGGCCGCGGTGATGCAGCACGTGCGCACGCACGGCTATCCGGTGCCCGCGATCCGTGCGGCGACCCGGACCGACCTCGTCATGGAGCGGCTGACCGGACCGACCATGCTGGGGGCGTTCGGCGAGGGACTGCTGTCCCCCGAGGAGGCGGGCCTCGTCCTGGCCCGGCTGCTGCGCAAACTGCACGCGGTGCCCGCCCGGCTCTCCGCCGACCCCGCCGTCCGCGTCCTGCACCTGGACCTGCACCCCGACAACGTGATGCTCACGCCCGACGGCCCGAAGGTCATCGACTGGGCCAACGCGGAGGAGGGGCCGCCCGGGCTGGACTGGGGCATGTCCGCGGTGATCCTCGCGCAGGTCGCGGTCGGCGGGGACGCCGTCGCCGGGGTGGCCCACGAGACGCTCGCCGCGATGCTCGACGCCAACGAGGACTGCGTGACGGACGACGGCCTCGCCGGAGCCAGGGCCCGGCGCGCCGCCAACCCGACGATGAGCGCGCGCGAGGTCGAACTCCTCGGCGACGCCGAGGAGTTGATCCGCGAACTGCTTCACTGAGGCCCGTCGGCGGTCCGCCGCCAGAAGTCCCGCATCAGCGGAGTGGGCGTCGGATTCTCCATGGCGACCTGGGTGAGCAGCACGGTGACCGTCCCGGTGGAGGGCACCAGGTGGGCGGTGGTGCCGGTGCCGCCGACCCAGCCGTAGCGGCCCGGCACGTTCCACGGGTCGAGGGGCGCGATGTCGACCTGACCGCCGTACCCCCAGCCCTGTCCCTCCAGGAACAGCGCGCCGTCCTCGCGCTGGGCGGGCGTGAGGTGGTCGGTGGTCATCCGCCGCACCGCGTCGGCGGACAGCACCCGGCGCCCGCCCGCCGTGCCGCCGTCGAGCAGCATCCGCGCGAAGGCCAGCCAGTCGTCGGCCGTGGAGACGAGCCCGCCGGCGCCGGACGGGAAGGGGGCGACGCCGCTCCACTGCCCGTCGGGTGTGTCGACGAGCTCCAGGCCGCCCCCGGCGGGCCGGTACGAGCTGGTGAACCGGTCCCGCTTCGCCGCCGGCACCTCGAAGGCGGTGTCCGTCATGCCGAGCGGCTCGAAGATCCGCTCGGCCAGGAACTCCGGCAGCGGCCGGCCGGCCGCACGGGAGACCAGGACTCCCTGGAGGTCGGAGCTGGTGTTGTACAGCCAGGCCTCGCCCGGCTGGTGCAGCAACGGGACGCGGGCCAGGCGCGCCAGCCACGCCTCCGGCGGCGGGAAGGCCTGCGGACTGAGGGCGTCCGCCTGCACCTCGAACAGCGCCTTGACCTGCGGCAGCGAGAAGTCGGAGGGGAAGCCCCAGCCCGGCCGGGAGGACAGCAGGTCCGCGACGGTGATGGGCCGCACGGCCGGGACCACGTCGTCGAGCGGCGACGACGGCGTGCGCACGACCGTCGGCTTCGCCAGCTCCGGAAGCCAGGTGTCGACCGGGTCGTCCGGCGCGATCACGCCGTCGTCGACGAGCGTCAGCACGGCGGCCGCCGTGATCGGCTTGGTGATCGAGGCGATGCGGAAGACCGAGTCCCGGGCCATCGGGGCGCTGCCCTCGACGTCGACGGAACCCACGGCCCGGACCTCGACACGGTCGCCGCGGGCCACCAGGCCCACCGCTCCCGGCACCGTGCCGTCGTCGACGTACGCCTTCAGGAGATCGTGCAGGCCGCTCATCGCGTCACCTTCCGTACGGGGCGGGCACCGCTGTCCGCCGTCACCCCGTACGACTCCCCACTCACCCGGAACTCATCGCCGTATCGGCCCGCATCCCCCGGGACGGGCGCGCGGCGGGCCGTCACCGGCGGGGCGTCGGTCCGCCGAACGGCAGGACGAGGGTCCGCGAGGCGAGCAGCCAGCCGCCGTCGGTCCGGAGGAAGGCGTCCTCGTAGTCCCCGACCTGGACGGGAGGCCCGGCCGGGACCATGCCGCCGGTGTGGCCGTCGACCCGGTAGGTGGTGAAGTACGAGGTGGCCGTCGCCGTGGCCGGGGAGTCGACGGTGACGAGGACGTTCGACATCACGCGGCGCGAGAGCCGGTCCGCGGGGCGCCCGGCGAAGTACTCCCGCAGCGCGGCGCGGCCCCGCACGGCCCGTTCCCCCTCCGGCCACCGCCAGACGCCGTCCTCGGTGAACAGGTCGGCGACGGTGCCGGGTTCGCCGAGGTCGAGGCGGCGGGCGAAGTCGACGACGAGCCGTTCGCAGGCCCGCTGGGCGAGGAGTTCCTCGAGGGCGTCCATGGGACGTTGGTACCACCCGGGGCGGACCTCCTCGACCGCTTTTCGGCGGTCGCGCCCCGCACCGCCCGCACGCGGCGGGCGGTCCCGGACGTCCGCGCGGCGGGTCGTCGCCGCGTGTTCACACACGGGTCGTCGCAACGCGTTCACACGCGGGCCGGCGCCGCGCGGTCACACGGCGACGTACGTCACCGGGTCGCTGCCCGGCACGGCCTCCGCGCGGCCCAGTTTGACCAGGCGGCGCAGATGCGCCTCCGCCTCCGAGATCGCGATGGTCCGCGAGCCGTAGGGGATCTGCTCCCAGGGGCGGTTCCACTCCATGCGCTCGGCGAGCCGCCAGGGGGTGAGGGGGGTGGTGAGGAGCGACAGCAGACCGGTGAGGCGTTCCTCGTGGTGGTCGAGCAACTCCCGCACACGGGCGGGGGCGTCGGCGAACGGGTGCTGGTGGGCCGGGAGCACCTCGGCGGGTTCCAGGCGGCCGATGCGTTCCAGGGAGTCGAGGTAGTCGCCGAGGGGGTCGGTGACGGTCGCGTCGTCCGGGTCCTCGTAGAGCCCGATGTGCGGGGTGATCCGCGGCAGCAGATGGTCGCCGGAGAACAGCCGTCCGCGGCCGGGCAGTCGGGCGGGATGGGTCTCCTCCAGGTGGAGGCAGACGTGGCCGGGGGTGTGGCCCGGCGTCCACACCGCGCGCAGCCGGCGGCCGGGCAGGGGCAGCAGTTCACCGGGGACGATCTCCCGGTCGGGCAGCGCGGGCGAGAAGCCGGGCAGCGTGCTGGGGCGGCGCGCGGACGTCCGCGTCCCGCGCAGCGGGGCGATGTGCTCCTCGGGCGCGCCCGAGGCCTCCAGCTTGGCCACCATGTAGGCGAACCAGCGCTCGGGCCGGTTCTCCCTGGTCCGCCGGACGATGGCGGCGTCCGCTGCGTGCATCGCGATCCAGGCCCCGGACGCCTCGCGGACCTTGCCGGACAGTCCGTGGTGATCGGGGTGGTGGTGGGTGATGACCACGCCGTGGACGCCGGCGACGGAGGTGCCGCAGGCGGCGAGGCCCTCTGCGAGGGTGTCCCAGGAGCCGGGGTCGTCCCATCCCGTGTCGATCAGGACGGGGCCGGCGTCGGTGTCGACGACGTACACCAGGGTGTGGCCGAGGGGGTTGTCCGGGATGGGCACCTTGATCGACCGTACGCCCCCGCCGTGATCGGTCACCTGCGTCATGCGCTTCCCACCCATCGCCGAGTTCTCGCCACTATAACTAGAACGGGTTCCAATGGGAGCCCAAGTCGACCGTTCCTCCGGGGTCGTGTGCCCGGCGGGTCGGATTCCGGCCGTTGTTCCCGAGCGGCTCCGGAGCGGCCCCGTCGCGCGAGGACCGCTCCCGATGGTGCCGGGGCCGTGGACTGTGCCGACGGGAACTGGTATCAGTTCTCGTATCTGATGGATCGTCAGAGAACTTCCCCGGGGAGGCAGTCGGCCATGACCGAGCTCGTGGAACACGGACAGCTGTTCATCGGCGGGGAGTTGACGGACCCCCTGGGCCGGGACGTCATCGAGGTCGTCTCGCCGCACACCGAGGAGGTCATCGGGCGGGTGCCGCACGCCTGCGCACAGGACGTCGACCGGGCCGTCGCCGTGGCGCGCAAGGCTTTCGACGAAGGCCCGTGGCCGCGCATGAGCCTCGACGAGCGGATCCAGGTCGTCACCCGGATCAAGGACGCGATCGCCGTGCGTCACGAGGAGATCGCCCGTGTCATCTCCTCCGAGAACGGCTCCCCGTACTCCTGGAGCGTCCTCGCGCAGGCCCTCGGCGCGATGATGGTGTGGGACGCGGCGATCACCGTCGCGCGCGACTACCCGTACGAGCAGACGCGCGACGGCGTCCTCGGCAAGATCATGGTGCGCCGCGAACCGGTGGGCGTGGTGGCGGCCGTGGTGCCGTGGAACGTGCCGCAGTTCGTCGCGGCGGCCAAGCTCGCGCCCGCCCTGCTGACCGGCTGCACCGTGGTGCTGAAGCCGTCGCCCGAGTCGCCCCTGGACGCCTATCTGCTCGGCGAGATCGCCCGGGAGGCCGGGCTGCCGGAGGGTGTGCTGTCGATCCTCCCCGCCGACCGCGAGGTCAGCGAGTACCTGGTCGGGCACCCCGGCATCGACAAGGTCTCCTTCACGGGCTCCGTCGCCGCGGGCAAGCGCGTCATGGAGGTCGCCTCCCGCAACCTCACTCGCGTGACCCTGGAGCTCGGCGGCAAGTCGGCGGCGGTCGTCCTGCCCGACGCGGACATCGGGACATCGGTGCCCGGGATCGTCTCGGCCGCCTGGATGAACAACGGCCAGGCGTGCGTGGCCCAGACCCGCATCCTCGTCCCGCGCTCCCGCTACGACGAGTTCGCGGACGCCTTCGCCGCCGCCGCGAGCGCCCTGGTCGTCGGCGACCCGCTCGACCCGGCGACGCAGGTCGGCCCGCTCGTCGCCAGGCGCCAGCAGCAGCGCAACCTCGACTACATCCGCATCGGCCAGGAGGAGGGCGCCAAGATCCTCACCGGCGGCGGACGCCCGCACGGCCTCGACCGCGGCTGGTACGTCGAGCCGACCCTCTTCGGCGACGTCGACAACTCCATGCGCATCGCCCGCGAGGAGATCTTCGGCCCGGTGATCTGCCTGCTCCCGTACGGCGACGAGACCGAGGCCGTGAAGATCGCCAACGACTCCGACTACGGGCTCAGCGGCAGCGTCTGGACCGCCGACGTCGCCCACGGCATCGACGTGGCCCGCCAGGTCCGCACCGGCACCTACTCCGTGAACACCTTCAGCCTCGACATGCTCGGCCCGTTCGGCGGCTACAAGAACTCCGGCCTGGGGCGGGAGTTCGGACCCGAAGGGTACGGCGAGTTCCTGGAGCACAAGATGATCCACCTGCCGGCCGGCTGGGAGGCGTGAGCATGGGTGACCGCTGGCAGGTCGAGGTCGACCGCTCCGTCTGCATCGGCTCCGCCCAGTGCGTCCACCAGGCACCCGACGCCTTCCGGCAGGACAGCGCGATGCAGTCGCATCCGGTCGATCCGGAGACCGATGCCAACGAGAGGATCCTCGGGGCGGCGGAGGGCTGCCCCGTGGAGGCCATCATGATCACGGTGCTGGGGACCGGGGAGCCGGTCTTTCCTCCGGAAGACTGAAAAAAATCCGTTTTAGGGTGCTCCATTTCGCCGTGGGCGTTCTATCCTGGTATTGGCCTACGGGACGAGTGAGGGAGTTCGACCGGAGTAGCCGACTCGGGCGTGACGCTTCGGCATCCGCCGGGGCCGACGTCGACGGACGGGCTGAGAGGCCGGAAGGCAGCAGCAGGGCCGGAAGGCGACCCCCAACACCTGATCCGGACAATGCCGGCGAAGGGAACCCGTCTCGTAGGTTCTTTGTGTGCCCGCGGGGGGCTCAGTGGCCGTCGTCCGGTGTCGTCAGGTCGATCAGCCGGCACACCGTCTCGATGTCGATCTTGACCTGGGCGATCGAGGCGCGGCCGGACAGCCAGGTGATCAGCGCCGAGTGCCAGGTGTGCTCGATGACGCGGACGGCCGAGAGCTGGGCCGGAGTGGGGTCGTCGAGCCCCATGGCGTCCAGGATGATCACCGTGGTCTGCCGGGAGACCTGGTCGACCTCGGGGCTGACGCTGCGGTCCGCGAAGGTGAGCGCGCGGACCATGGCGTCGGCGAGGTGCGGCTCGCGCTGGAGCGCCCGGAACGCCCGCATCAGCGTCTCCGCCACCCGATCCGCCGCCGTGTCCCCGGCCGGCGGCTTCTTGCGCAGGGTGCCGTGCATGTGCTCCAGCTGGTCCTGCATCGTCGCGACCAGCAGATGGACCTTCGACGGGAAGTACCGGTACAGCGTGCCCAGGGCGACCTGGGAGGACTCCGCGACCTCGCGCATCTGCACGGCGTCGAAGCCGCCCCGGCTCGCCAGCTGCGCGCTCGCGTGCAGGATCCGGCGGCGGCGCGCCTCCTGCCGCTCGGTGAGCGGGGGCGAGGCCGGCTGGGGGGCGTGCGCGGGGGAGTGCGACGCCTGTCGCGTGTTCTTCGAGTCCGCCTTGGCTTCCGCAGGCATGGGTCCGTTCCGTGACATCAGCGAGAGGGGCGACGAGTCAGCATGGCAGGGCCTTCGCCGCGGTGCGAGCCGGCTGACCCCGTCGCGCGGTCGTGGTGTCGGCCGTGGCGTGAATCACCTGATCCACCGCTCACAGCGGCGCTACCTGCCGGTAGATTCAGTCCTCCTTGAACGATCAAGTCTGAAACTTGTTCTAGATTAGCGTCCCGGCGTAATCTCGCGGGAAAGTGCAGAAAGAAGGGGGCCGGAAGTGACCGCTGAGGCCATGGAGGCGGGCCCCGGGGAGGGTGCGGCCGCCGACGCGGACCCCTCCCTGAGCGGGCGCGGCCGAGGGCCCGGTGAGGACCGGCCCCTGCGCATCGCGCTCCTCACCTACAAGGGGAACCCGTTCTGCGGCGGCCAGGGCGTCTACGTACGGCACCTCTCGCGCGAACTCGCCCGGCTCGGCCACACCGTCGAGGTCATCGGCTCCCAGCCCTACCCCGTCCTCGACGAGGGCGAGGGGCTCGCCGGGCTCTCCCTCACCGAGCTGCCCAGCCTCGACCTGTACCGCCAGCCCGACCCCTTTCGCACCCCCGGACGCGACGAGTACCGCGACTGGATCGACGCGCTGGAGGTCGGCACCATGTGGACGGGCGGCTTCCCCGAACCGCTGACGTTCTCGCTGCGCGCCCGCCGTCATCTGCGCGCCCGCCGCGGCGAGTTCGACGTCATCCACGACAACCAGACCCTCGGCTACGGCCTGCTGGGCGACGTGGGCGCACCGCTCGTCACCACGATCCACCACCCCATCACCGTCGACCGGCAGCTCGAACTCGACGCCGCCGAGGGCTGGCAGCGGCGCGCCTCCGTCCGCCGCTGGTACGCGTTCACGCGCATGCAGAAGCGGGTCGCGCGCCGCCTGCCGTCCGTGCTCACCGTCTCCGGCACCTCCCGCCAGGAGATCGTCGACCACCTCCGCGTGCGCGACAGCCGCATCCACGTGGTCCACATCGGCGCCGACACCGACCTTTTCTCGCCGGATCCCGCGGTCCGTCAGGAGCCCGGCCGCATCGTGACGACGTCCAGCGCGGACGTGCCGCTCAAGGGACTCGTCTTCCTCGTCGAGGCCCTCGCCAAGGTGCGCACCGAGCACCCCGGCGCGCACCTCGTCGTCGTCGGCAAACGCTCCGAGGACGGGCCCGTCGCCCAGGCCATCGAGCGCTACGGACTCGAAGGCGCCGTCGAGTTCGTCAAGGGCATCTCCGACGCCGAGCTCGTCGACCTCGTCCGCTCCGCCGAAGTCGCCTGCGTGCCTTCGCTGTACGAGGGTTTCTCGCTGCCGGCCGCCGAGGCGATGGCCACGGGTACGCCGCTGGTGGCCACCACCGGAGGGGCGATCCCGGAGGTCGCCGGACCCGACGGGGAGACCTGCCTCGCGGTGCCGCCCGGCGACGCCGGCGCGCTGGCCGCCGCACTGAACCGGCTCCTCGGCGACCCCGGACTGCGGGCGCGCCTCGGCTCCGCGGGACGCGCACGCGTCCTGGAGCGGTTCACCTGGGCCAGGGCCGCACAGGGCACGGTGGCCCACTACCGCGAGGCGATGGCCCGCTCGGCGGGCCGGACCTCCGGCGGTCCGGGGGCCCCGGACCGCTCCGCGCCGGGCGCGGGCCGCCCGGCCGCCACGTCTTCCCGTCCCCCGGCGGCGCCCGCGCAGGACGCCGACGAAGAAGTAGTTGTCGCCAACCGCGAAAGCAGGGCCACGTGCTGACCGTCGACTTCTCCCGGTTCCCGCTCGCCCCGGGCGACCGTGTCCTGGACCTCGGCTGCGGTGCCGGCCGGCACGCGTTCGAGTGCTACCGGCGCGGCGCCCAGGTCGTCGCGCTGGACCAGAACGCCGACGAGATCCGCGAGGTCGCCAAGTGGTTCGCGGCGATGAAGGAGGCCGGTGAGGCGCCCGCCGGTGCCACCGCCACGGCCATGGAGGGCGACGCGCTCGCGCTGCCCTTCCCCGACGAGTCCTTCGACGTCGTCATCATCTCCGAGGTGATGGAGCACATCCCCGACGACAAGGGTGTCCTCGCCGAGATGGTGCGGGTGCTCAAGCCGGGTGGCCGGATCGCCATCACCGTCCCGCGCTACGGCCCGGAGAAGGTCTGCTGGACGCTGTCCGACGCGTACCACGAGGTCGAGGGCGGCCACATCCGCATCTACAAGGCGGACGAACTGCTGGCCAAGATCCGGGAAGCCGGACTGCGGCCGTACGGCACCCACCACGCGCACGCGCTGCACTCGCCGTACTGGTGGCTGAAGTGCGCGTTCGGCGTCGACAACGACAAGGCGCTGCCCGTGCGGGCGTACCACAAGCTGCTGGTCTGGGACATCATGAAGAAGCCGCTGGCCACCCGCGTCGCCGAGCAGGCGCTGAACCCCCTTATCGGCAAGAGCTTCGTGGCCTACGCGACCAAGCCGCACCTGCCGCAGCTCTCCGAGGCGGACGCCACGTGACCACCCCCCGGACAGAACACCTCGTCCTGCCCGGGGTCCTGACCGCCGAGCAGGCTGCCGCCACCGTGCGCGGAATCCTCGCGGTGCAGCGCCCGGACGGCGCCATACCGTGGTTCCGCGGTCACCACCTCGACCCGTGGGACCACACCGAGGCGGCCATGGCACTGGACGCGGCCGGCGAGCACGAGGCGGCCGAGCGGGCGTACGCGTGGCTGGTCCGGCACCAGAACGAGGACGGCTCCTGGTACGCGGCCTACGCCGACGGGGACGCCGACGACGTCACCGACCGCGGGCGCGAGACGAACTTCTGCGCCTACATCGCGGTCGGCGTCTGGCACCACTACCTCGCCACCGGTGACGACACGTTCCTGGACCGCATGTGGCCCGCCGTCTACGCGGCCGTGGAGTTCGTGCTGCGCCTCCAGCAGCCCGGCGGCCAGATCGGCTGGAAGCGCGAGGACGACGGCACGCCGGTCGACGACGCGCTGCTGACCGGGAGTTCGTCGGTCCACCACGCCCTGCGCTGCGCGCTCGCCATCGCCGAGCAGCGCGAAGAGCCGCAGCCCGACTGGGAGTTGGCGGTGGGTGCGCTGCGCCACGCGATCCGCCGGCACCCGGAGCGGTTCCTCGACAAGGACCGCTACTCGATGGACTGGTACTACCCGGTGCTCGGCGGTGCGTTGACGGGCGCCGAGGCCAAGTCCCGTATCGAGGAGGGCTGGGACCGCTTCGTGGTCCCCGGCTTCGGTGTCCGCTGCGTGGTCCCCAACCCGTGGGTGACCGGAGGCGAATCGGCCGAACTCGCCCTGGCCCTGTGGGCCGTGGGCGAATCCGACCGCGCGCTGGACATCCTTCAGTCCATCCAGCACCTGCGCGATCCGAAGACCGGCCTGTACTGGACGGGTTACGTCTTCGAGGACCAGGTGATCTGGCCCGAGGAACTCACCACGTGGACCGCGGGGTCGCTGCTCCTGGCCGTCGCCGCGCTCGGCGGCGACGAGCCCACCTGCGCCGTCTTCGGCGGGGAGCGCCTGCCGACGGGCCTGGACCCCGACTGCTGCGCCTGACCGCAGTCATGCAGCCGCCCCCGGCCGTCCCGCCGGGAGCGGCTGCCGTCCGTCGGCCGTCGCGCGCCGAGCCCTGCCGTCAGTGCCGGTGCATGCGGTTGGCGATCGCGTGCCCGATGAACAGGTACACGACGGCCGCCAGGCCGTAACCGGCGACGACGCGCGCCCATGCCTCGTCGAAGGTGAACAGGTCACGGGACCAGCCCGCCAGCCAGCCGGCCACGTCATGGACGAACTGCACCAGATCGTTGGCGCGGTTGGCGTCCAGCAGGTACATCAGGATCCAGAGACCGAGGATGACGGCCATCACGTCCGCGACGATCGCGATGACCGTCCCCGCCTGGTTGGAACCGTTGCGATATCGAGGGGACATGTCCTGCGGGTTGCCCCGCAATCGTGTATGAAACCTGAACCGATTCGCCCGAGTGGCGCAACGTCCCGCGCGGGGTGACGCTGGCGGGGAGAGCCGTGTTCTCCCATGACCGGGGAGGACCACTGGACCAGGGAGCACCGCTCCTGCCCCGGAGGACCCCGTGCCCGTACCGATACGGCGCCTCGTCGTGGCGCTCACCCTCAGCTGTGCCCTGATCGCGGGCGGCACCGCATGCACCAGCGGCGCGAACGCGAAGGGCGCCAAGGTCGCGATCCCGGCGGCCGCCACCGCGACCCCGTCGGCGCCCGCGAAGACCCCGAGCCCCTCGGCGTCCGGCAAGACCGCGAGCCCGTCGGCCACCGCGCAGAAACAGAAGCTCGCCAAGACGCGGTTCGTGGCGAACGCGGGCCTCGCCGCCGGCGCCACCTACCAGTGGATCTACAAGCCCTGGAAGGCGGGCAAGTTCAAGAAGGGCGCCAGTGGCCGCAAGTTCACCCTCATCAAGGCAGGCCTCGCGGGTGCGTTCGCCTACAACCGGCTGAAGGCCGCCCTGAAGAACGCCCAGGGCGACCCCACGCTCTCCAAGGCCGTCGCCCCGCTCGCCGCGGGCATCGAGTCGCTGAAGGACCTGCCGGCCAAGCTCCGCAAGGGCGACTCCACCGACGCCGTCGCGAACACCTTCAACGACATCATCAACCAGGTGAAGGACGCCGGAAAGAGCGCGGGCGCCGAGGTCAAGAACCAGGTCCCGTCCGGCTCGCAGCTCACGGGCGGCTGAGCCCCGCCGTCCCCCGCGTCCGGTGGCCGGGCACCCCGCGCCCGGCCACCGGACGTCCCGCGCGCCGTCAGGCGTTCAGGTCCGCGAGCACCCGGAGCGTGTGCCGGTCCGGTGACAGGACGAGCAGGTCGGTCACCGGTCCCTTGCGCCACAACTCCAGGCGCTCCGCGATGCGTTCGCGGGGACCGACGAGGGAGATCTCGTCCGCGAAGGCGTCCGGGACGGCCATCACGGCCTCCTCCCGACGCCCTTCGAGGAACAGCCGCTGAATCCGGCGCGCCTCCTCCTCGTACCCCATGCGCGCCATCAGGTCGGCGTGGAAGTTGCGGGCCGCGTGTCCCATCCCGCCGATGTAGAAGCCGAGCATCGCCTTGACGGGCAGCAGCCCCTCGGCGACGTCGTCGCAGACGTGGGCGCGGGCCATGGGGGCGACGAGGAAGCCGTCCCGCAGCCCGTCCAGTGACGCCTCGTACGCCTGGGGGCGCGTCGGCGCCCAGTACAGCGGCAGCCAGCCGTCCGCGATCCGTGTGGTCTGCGCGACGTTCTTCGGCCCCTCCGCGCCGAGCAGCACGGGCAGACCGGCGCGCAGCGGGTGCGTGATCGGCTTCAGGGCCTTGCCGAGGCCGGTCCCGTCGGGCCCGCGGTACGGGTGGGAGTGGAAGCGTCCGTCCAGCTCGACGGGCCCTTCGCGGCGGAGCACCTGGCGGACGACGTCGACATACTCCCGGGTGGCGGTGAGCGGCGACTTCGGGAACGGACGTCCGTACCAGCCCTCGACGACCTGTGGCCCCGACAGGCCGAGGCCGAGCATCATGCGCCCGCCGGAGAGGTGGTCGAGCGTGAGCGCGTGCATCGCGGTGGTGGTGGGGGAGCGGGCCGCCATCTGCGCGACGGCGGTGCCGAGCCGGATGCGGGAGGTGTGCGCGGCGATCCAGCTGAGCGGGGTGAAGGCGTCGGAGCCCCAGGACTCGGCGGTCCACACCGAGTGGTAGCCGAGCCGCTCGGCCTCCTGAGCGAGCGGCACATGGTCCGCGGACGGGCCGCGTCCCCAATAGCCGAGTGCGAGACCGAGCCGCATGTCGCCTCCAGAACCCAGTATCTGACGGACCGTCAGGAGATGTTCCGCGCCTGCGACTGTACGACAACGGCCCCCCGCCGTGAAGGGCGAGGGGCCGTGGTCCGGTATACGGGTGCGAGGTTCAGCCGCGCTGGATCCCCGACGTGTCCTGGAGGACACCGCGGCGGCCGTCCTGCGTCTGCGCCACCAGGGTGGCACCGCGCTGCTCGACGGCCAGGTACCAGGTGCCCGGCGCCAGTTCGGCGATCGGCGTCTGCGAACCGTCCTCGCCGAACAGCGGACGCGCCACCGGCACGGCGAACCAGAACGGCGAGAAGTCCGAGGCGGGCTGCTGCTGCTGCGACGGCGCGGGCTGCTGCTGCGACGGACCGCCGAACGGCGCGCCCTGCGGCTGGCCGCCGTAGGGCTGCTGCTGCCCCGGCTGCTGGGCGCCCGGGTAGCCGTAACCACCCTGCGGCTGACCGCCGTACGGCTGCGGCGCGGCCGGACGCGGAGCGCCGACGAGGGCCGCCTTGAGGGCGGGGACGAGGGGGGTGGCGATGGCGGCGCCTGCCAGCAAGAGCGCGGCGAGCAGGCCGAGGATCAGGCCCGAACCCGTGTCGACGTCCGAGCTGCCGAAGGTGTCGCTGAAGGCACCCAGCGGGTCGAGGATCGTCCAGAACGAGGTCCACGCGGCGAAGATCGTCAGGGCCACCCCGAGCTGGCCGAGGTCCAGGCCGATGATCTTCCGCGGCTGCGGGAGCGCCCGGGCGACGACGATGAGGGCCGCACCGATGATGCCGGCGATGTACATGCTCATCACGAGGCCCAGGTTGTCCCAGGCGTTGGGAACGTCGCTGCCGCGGCCGTCGAACGTGTCGAGGAACGACGCGATGAACAGCAACACCGCTGCTCCGATCACCACGCCGTCGCCTCTAGTGAGGGAGCGGATATTCACTTCAGGTCCTTCGTCAGTCGTCTCGTCATCGGTGGAGGCGTCGCTGTCACCGTGTCGCCGTCATGGTGTCGCCGTCGGGCCTCGGTGTGAAGCGCGGGGGTGGCCCCTCATCGTAGGGACGACACTATCGCCCGTCCGATCTGGGTGTCCGCCGGGTTCCGTCCGCCGATCACTACCCGCGCAGGAAACTCACGATTCCCTCAGAGATCCCACGCGCCGCCTTCTGCCGCCACGCGCCGCTGGTCAGCAGCGCCGCGTCCTTGCTATCGCGCATGTTGCCGCACTCGATGAACACCTTGGGAACCGTTGACAGATTGAGACCGCCGAGATCCTTACGCGTCACCAGACCGGTGCCGTCACCGATGTAGTTGGAGGGCGCGCTGCCCGTCTCGCGGACGAACAGGCCGGCGATGCGCTCGCCCAGATCGCGGGAAGGGGCGGCGATCGGGCGGGTGTCCGCGGTGCCCGCGTGCACCGAGGCCGGCAGGATCACATGGAATCCGCGGTTGCCGACCGCCGATCCGTCCGCGTGGATGGAGACGGCCGCGTCGGCGTGCGCCTCGTTGCCGATCCGGGCCCGCTCGTCGACACAGGGACCCCAGGAGCGGTTCCCGTCCTGGGTGAACTTCACGGTGGCGCCCTGCTGTTCGAGGATCGTCCGCATCCGGCGGGCGACGTCGAGTGTGAACTTCGCCTCTGTGTAACCCGCGTTGGTGGAGGTGCCGGTGGTGTCGCACTCCTTCCAGTTCGTGCCGATGTTCACCTTGCGGTTGATCTCGGACGCATGCTGGAAGTTGCCCGCGTTGTGCCCCGGGTCGATGACGACGACCTTGCCCTTGAGGGGGCCGGAGGCGGCGGGCCGGGACGCGGAGGGCTTCGCGGCCGGGGACGACGCGGCCGGCGAACTCGCCTTGCCGTCGGCCGTCGGGGACGCGGACGCCTCGGGGGAAGCGGACGAGGGCGCCGCCGTCGAGGCCCCGGCCGCCTTGCCGGAACCGCCTCCCGAGTCGTCGCCCACGGCCTGCCACACCAGCCATCCGGCCAGCGCGCCCGGCACGAGCGCGGCGAGTGCGACGGTGAGCGGTCCGCGCCGGGGACGGCGCGGTTGGGGCGGATCGAAGTCAGGGCCTACGTACGACACGCCTGCCACCCTAGCGGCCGTCCGCGGTCCGCACGGCGGACATGCCCGCTGCCGGTACCGTGCGGACCGCCGGCGGTGCGGGGGAGGGGCCCCCGCGGCGGCCGCGGCCTCAGACGCCCGCTCCGGTCCGCCGCAGGACGCGCAGCGAGTCGGTCGCCGAGACCTCGGTGAACGCGCCGGACGCCAGGGCCCTGAGGTACACGCGGTACGGGGCCTGGCCGGTGAACTCGTCGGCCGGGTCGGGGAACACGTCGTGGATCACGAGGAGGCCGCCCTCGGCGACGTGCGGCGCCCAGCCCTCGTAGTCGCCGTTCGCGTGCTCGTCCGTGTGGCCGCCGTCGACGAAGACGAGACCGAGGGGGGTGCGCCAGAACGCGGCGATCTGCGGGGAGCGGCCCACCATCGCGACCACGTGGTCCTCCAGGCCGGCCCGGTGCAGGGTGCGGCGGAAGGTGGGCAGCGTGTCCATCCGCCCCACCTCGGGGTCCACGGTGTCCGGGTCGTGGTAATCCCAGCCGGGCTGCTGCTCCTCGCTGCCCCGGTGGTGGTCGACGGTGATCGCGGTCACCCCGGCCTCACGCGCCGCGTCGGCGAGCAGGATCGTGGAGCGCCCGCAGTACGTGCCGACCTCCAGGAGGGGCAGCCCGAGCCGCCCGGCCTCGACGGCCGCCTCGTACAGCGCGAGCCCCTCGCCGACGGGCATGAACCCCTTCGCGGCCTCGAAGGCGGCGAGGATCTCCGGCTTGGGTGCCGCGGGCATGGGGTTCCTCCAGGGGGTGCGGGTCTGTCGGCGCCCCATGGTGCCGTACACCCCCGCCGCGACGGCGGCGGGGGTGTACGGGAGGGGAGTGCACGCGCCCCCTAGGCGGGGACGCTCTCGCCCGGCAGGGCCAGGTCCACCTCGACGGGGCGCGCGTCGCCCGCGTGCGTGGCCGACGAGGCGAGGGGACCGTGGCCCGCGGCACGGGCGGCCAGGACGTACGCGCCCTCGGCGGGCACGGCCAGCGCGTAGCGGCCGTCCTCGGCGGAGAGCGTGGCGCCCGCCTGACGGCCACGCCGGTCGATCAGGGTGACCTTGGCGCGGGCGACCGGGGCGCCGTCGGCGTTCAGGACCCGGCCGTGGAAGCCGCCGAGGAGCTCGTGCGCCCGCTCCAGCGCGGCGTCCTCCTCGCTGCTGGCCACCAGCTGCGGCTTGGTCGCCCGGCGCCGGCCGGGCAGGAACAGGGCCATGAGCAGGCCGACCGCCACGGCGCCGGTGGCGATGGCGAAGGACACCCGGAAGCCGTGCATGGTCGGGACGGCGACGGGGCCGACGTGGTGGGCGGTGTTGGCCAGCACCATGCCGATGACGGCGCTCGACACGGAGGTGCCGATGGAGCGCATCAGCGTGTTCAGGCCGTTGGCCGCGCCGGTCTCCGACGCCGGCACGGAGCCGACGATCAGCGCGGGCAGCGAGGAGTAGGCGAGACCGATGCCCGCGCCGAGAACGACCGAGATCACGATGGTCTGCCAGGCGGCGTTCATCAGGCCGAGGCCCGCGCCGTAGCCGACCCCGATGATCAGCATGCCGATGATCAGCGTGACCTTCGGGCCGTACTTGGCGGACAGACGGGCGTACACCGGTGCGGTGAACATCATCGTCAGGCCGAGCGGCGCCACGCACAGGCCGGCGACGACCATCGACTGGCCGAGGCCGTAGCCGGTGGACTTCGGCAGCTGGAGCAGCTGCGGCAGGACCAGCGAGACGACGTAGAAGGAGACGCCGACCATGATCGAGGCGAGGTTGGTGAACAGCACCGCGGGGCGGGCGGTGGTGCGCAGGTCGACCAGCGGGGCCTTCAGCCGCAGCTCCATCACGCCCCACAGGACCAGCACGGCGGCCGACGCGGCGAACAGGCCGAGCGTGGTGGACGAGCTCCAGCCCCAGTCGCTGCCCTTGGTGATGGGCAGCAGGAAGAGGACGAGTCCGGCGGAGAGACCGAGCGCGCCCAGGACGTCGAAGGTGCCCTCGGCGCGCATCGGGGACTCCGGCACGACGAGGAGGGTGAGGACGATCGAGAGGACGCCGAGTCCGGCGGCGCCGTAGAAGAGGGCGTGCCAGTCGGCGTGCTGGGCGACGAGGGCCGCGGCGGGCAGCGCGAGGCCGCCGCCGACCCCGATCGAGGAGCTCATCAGCGCCATCGCGGAGCCGAGCTTCTCGCGGGGCAGCATGTCGCGCATGAGGCCGATGCCGAGGGGGATCGCGCCCATGGCGAAGCCCTGGAGCGTGCGGCCGGCGATCATCGGCAGCAGGGTGCTGGTCAGGGCGCTGACCAGGGCGCCGACCACCATGACGGCCAGGCTGGTGAGCAGCATGCGCCGCTTGCCGAAGAGGTCGCCGAGGCGGCCCATGATCGGGGTGGCCACGGCGCCGGAGAGCAGGGTAGAGGTCAGGACCCAGGTGGCGTTGCTGGGCGAGGTGTCCAGCAGCGTCGGCAGGTCCTTGATGACCGGGACGAGCAGGGTCTGCATCACCGCGACAACGATGCCCGCGAAGGCGAGCACGGGCACGGTCGTGCCGCTCGGCCTCCGCGTGGGCTGGTCGGTCGTCGTGTGCGTCATTGCGTGGGGCCTCCAGGCCGTAACGAAGTGCGGTCGTCCGCGTCGATGCGCGGACCGGGGTCGGTGTGTCCGTACGGGTGCGGGTGGCTCGGACGGATACGGAAGTCGGTGTTCCGTGCGGGTCGGGGGACGGGGCGCGCCGTGCCGGCCGCGTCACCACGTATCCGCCCGCGGATACGTGTAGGAGAAACCCGGTGTGCCTGGGCAACTATTCCGATGCTTCGGCGTACTAACGAATCCTTGACCCTCTCATGGGTATCTGACCTACCGTCAGAATGAAACGTGTTCTAGTCTGGCGCGCATCTTGGGCCGCGGGAGGCACGCATGGGCATCGGGATCACACCGGAGCAGCGGGAACTGGCCGACGCCGTACGCGGCTGGATCGCCCGCGCCGTGCCCCCCGAAGAAGTACGCAAACGCCTCGACGCCCCGGGCACCGGCAGACCGTCCTACTGGGACGGCATCGCCGGACAGGGACTGCTCGCCGTGCACCTGCCCGAGCCGCACGGCGGCGGCGGGGACCTCGTCGACCTCGCCGTCGTCGTGGAGGAGACCGCACGGGCGGCGCTGCCGGGGCCCTACGTCGCGAGCGTCCTCGCGGCGGAGCTGCTCGCGGGACGGGACGACCTCGTGCGGGCCCTCGGCACCGGGGAGCGCATCGGCGCCGTGGCGTTCGGCACGGGCACGCTGGCCGCCGCGCCGACGGCCGACGGCGGGTACCGACTCGACGGCATCGCACCCCCCGTACTGGCGGGCGCCGACGCCGACCTCCTCGTCCTGGCCGCGACGACCTCCGGGAGCGCGGCCGCACCCGCGGGCGGCACCGTATGGCTCGTCGTGGACACCGGCCGGCTCGTCGTACGGCCCCACGAGAGCGCCGATCCGACGCGGGCCACGGCCGAGGTACGGGCCGACGGGGTGCGGGTCCCCGCCGAGCACGTCCTCGGCGTCGACACCGCCCGGGTCCGCGACCTCGCCGCCGTGCTCCTGGCCGCCGACGCCTGCGGCACGGCCGCCTGGGCCCTGGACACCGCCACCCGGCACGCCACGGTCCGCGAACAGTTCGGCCGGCCCATCGGCCGCTTCCAGGGCGTCAAGCACCTGTGCGCCGACATGCTCGTCCGCGTCGAACAGGCACGGGCCCTCACCTGGGACGCGGCCCGTGCGGCCCGCGGACCCGACGCCGTGCGCGGGCTGGTCTGCTCGCTCGCCGCCGGCACCGCACTCGAAGCGGCCCACTCGTGCGCCAAGGACTGCATCCAGATCCTCGGCGGCATCGGGTTCACCTGGGAACACGACGCCCACCTGTACCTGCGCCGGGCGGTGGTGGCGCGGCAACTGCTCGGGACCGGCGACGTCCACCTGGACCGGGCCGCCCGGATCGCACGGGACGGCACCCGGCGCCCACTGCGCCTGGAACTGCCGCCCGAGGCGGCCGCGTACCGGGAGAGCGTCCGGGAGACCGTCGGCGCCGCCCGAGGGCTCGACCCGGCCGCCGCCCGCAGGCTGCTCGCCCCCACCGGCCACGCCGCCCCGCACCTGCCCCCGCCGTACGGACTCGGCGCGGGACCCGTGCGACAGCTCGCCGTGCAGCAGGAACTGGACGCGGCGGGCGTGCGCGTCAGCGACCTCGGCATCGCCACCTGGGTCGTACCGTCCCTCATCGCCTACGGCACCGAGCGGCAACGCGAGCGCTACCTCCTGCCCACCCTGCGCGGCGACCTGCTGTGGTGTCAGCTCTTCTCGGAGCCGGACGCCGGCTCCGACCTCGCCGCCCTGCGCACCCGCGCCGAACGCACCCCCGACGGACGCTGGCGCGTCAACGGGCAGAAGGTGTGGACGAGCGCGGCACAGTGGGCCGACCACGGGATCCTCCTCGCCCGCACGAACCCGGCGGCCCCCAAGCACAAGGGGCTCACCTACTTCGTCGTCGACATGAAGAACACCGACGGCATCGGCATCCGCCCGCTGAAGGAGATCACCGGGGACTCCCTCTTCAACGAGGTCCACTTCGACGACGTCCTGCTGCCCGCGGACGCCGTCGTCGGCGAGGTCGACGACGGCTGGCGGGTCGCCCGCAACACCCTCGGCAACGAACGCGTCCACATGGCCGACCAGTTGACCTTCGACACCGGCCTGGAGGCACTGATCGGCCGCGCCGACGAGATCGGCGGAGCGCGCCTCGGTGCCCTCCTCGCCGAGGCGCACGCCCTGGCCTGCGTCGGGCTGCGCACCACCCTGCGGCAGGTGTCCGGAGTCGACCCCGGCGCCGGCGCCTCCGTACGCAAACTGGTGCAGACCGCGCACCAGCAGAAGGTCGCCGAGCTGGCACTCGAACTCCTCGGCCCGGCCGGCGCGGTGAGCGAAGGCGCCGGTGAGCGCGCCCTGCACGGATTCCTGCTCTCCCGCTGTCTGACCATCGCGGGCGGCACCACCCAGGTCCAGCTCAACGTCGTCGCCGAGCGCATCCTCGGCCTGCCCAGGGACTGACCCCACGGACCGACCCCACGGACCGACCCCACGGACCCAGGAGGAACGCATGAAGGCGTACGTCGCCGGAGTCGGCATGACCAGGTTCGAGAAGCCCGAGACCCGCGAGTGGGAGTACTGGGACATGGCCCGGGAGGCGGGTACGGCCGCCCTCGCCGACGCCGGGATCGGCTACGAACTCGTGGAACAGGTGCCCGTCGGGTACTGCTTCCAGCCCTCCACCGCGGGACAGCGCGCCGCCTACGAACTGGGCCTGACCGGGGTCCCCGTCTACAACGTCAACAACAACTGCGCCACCGGGTCCAGCGCCCTGATGCTGGCACGGCAGCTCGTCGAGGGCGGAGTCTCGGACTGCGTCCTCGCGCTCGGCTTCGAGAAGATGAAACGCGGCGCGCTCGGCGGCGGGGCGGACGGCGGCGACTTCAAGACGTCCCCGGTGGCCCGGCACTACGGAATCATGGCCGCCCGGCACGGCTTCGAGATGTCCCCGCCCACCGCGCAGATCTTCGGCGACGCGGCACGCGAGCACATGGCGGCCTACGGCACGACCGAGGCGCAGCTCGCCGCCGTCGGCGCCAAGAACCACCGGCACTCCGCGCACAACCCCGACGCGCAGTTCCAGGACGTGTACGACGTCGACGAGATCCTCGCCTCCCGGGTCGTGCACCGGCCGCTGACCAAGCTCCAGTGCTCACCCACCTCGGACGGCGCCGCCGCGGCCGTCGTCGTGTCCGAACGGTTCGCCGAGCGGCACGCGCTCGCCGACCGGGCCGTGGAGATCGTGGCGCAGGCGATGACCACCGACACCGAGGCGTCCTTCGCCTCCGGCTCCTGCATCGACGTCGTGGGACAGCCCATGTCCCGCGAGGCGGCGCGCCAGGTCTACGAACGGTCCGGGCTCGGCATCGAGGACGTCGACGTGGTCGAACTGCACGACTGCTTCTCCATCAACGAACTGCTCACCTACGAGGCGCTCGGCATGTGCGGGGAGGGGGAGTCCGGCAAACTCGTCGAGTCCGGCGCCACGACGTACGGCGGACGCTGGGTGGTGAACCCCTCCGGCGGGCTGATCTCCAAGGGCCATCCGCTCGGCGCCACCGGCATCGCGCAGGCGGCGGAACTGGTGTGGCAGCTGCGCGGGGAGGCGGGGCCGCGGCAGGTTCCCGGTGCCCGGGTCGGACTTGCCCACAACATCGGACTGGGCGGCGCGGCGGTGGTGACGCTGCTGCGCGCCACGGACTGAGCACGCAGGCGTCGCAGGGCGGGGCCGTCGCGGGGAACCGGGAGGGTCCTAGGTCCCGTGGCCTACGGACGCGTGCGGCGAAATCCCGATGCAAGGGGCGTAGGCCGGTTGAGAGCATGACGCCCATGCTCAGAGCCGCGCAGGACACCCCCGCAGCCGTACGCATCGCACCGCCGACCTGGCTGGTGGTCGCACTCGTGTGCGCCGGACAGTTCCTCGTCGTGCTCGACGTGTCCGTGGTCAACGTGGCGCTGCCCTCCATGCGCACCGACCTGGGACTGAGCGCCCCGGGACTGCAGTGGGTGGTGAACGCCTACTCGATCGCCTTCGCCGGGTTCATGCTGCTCGGCGGCCGGGCCGGCGACCTGTACGGACGCAAGCGGATGTTCCTGGTGGGGCTCGCCCTGTTCACCGTGGCCTCGCTCGGCGGCGGTCTCGCCCAGGAGGGCTGGCAGCTGCTGACCGCGCGGGCCGCGCAGGGACTGGGGGCCGCGGTGCTCGCCCCCTCGACGCTCACCATCCTGACCTCCACCGTCCCGGAGGGACCCGCCCGGGCCCGGGCGATAGCGACCTGGACCGCGGTCGGCGCCGGGGGCGGCGCGGCGGGCGGACTCGTCGGCGGACTCCTCGTCGACGGCCTGTCGTGGCGCTGGGTGCTCCTCATCAACGTGCCGTTCGGCGCGGTGCTGCTCGCCGGGGCGGCGTTCAGGCTCGTGGAGAGCCGGGCCGGCGACGGACGGCGCCTGGACCTGCCGGGCGCGCTGCTGGTGACCGCGGGCCTCGCGACCGTGGCGTACGGCATCGTGCAGACGGAGGCCGAGGGGTGGACGGCCGCCGCGACGCTCGCCCCGCTCGCCGCCGGACTCGCGCTCATCGGCCTGTTCCTCCTCGTCGAGGCCCGCACGAAGGCGCCGCTGATGCCGCTGAAGCTGTTCACCCTGCGGTCCGTGTCGTCGGCGAACGCGGCCATGTTCGTGTGCGGCTCCGCGATGTTCTGCATGTGGTTCTTCATGACGCTCTACGCGCAGAACGTGCTCGGCTACACGCCGCTCGGCGCCGGGCTCGCCCTGGTGCCGAGCTCCCTCGCCGTCGTCCTCGGCTCGAAGCTGGCGCCGCGCCTCATGCCGGTCGTCGGCGCGCGCAACGTGGCGGCGGTCGGCACGCTGGTGGCCGCGGCCGGCTTCGGCTGGCAGTCCACGATGACGGCGGACGGCGGGTACCTGACAGCGATCATGTTCCCGGGCCTCCTGATGATGGCCGGCGCGGGTCTGGCCGCGACACCGCTCGCCGCGCTCGCCACCTCGGGCGCGGCGCCGGGCGACGCCGGACTGGTGTCCGGGCTGGTCAACACCTCCCGCGTGATGGGCGGCTCGCTCGGCCTCGCGGTCATGTCGACGATCGCGGCGGCCCGCACGGGCGGCAGCACCTCGGGCGAGGCGCTCACCGCCGGGTACGCCCTGGCGTTCCGCACCAGCGGGTTCCTGCTGCTGGGCGGGGCGCTGCTGATGCTGCTGTGGCTGCCGCGGAAGATCTCCCGGACCTGAGGCAACGGAATCCGGTCCCCGTGGACTCCATAAGACATCTAGGAGGTGCCCATGGGGGATCGGAAACAGGCTCGGGACGAGGAGTTCCAGCACTTCGTCGTCGGCCGCTGGCCACGGCTGATGCGTACGGCATTTCTCCTGACGGGGGAGCAGCACGCCGCGGAGGACCTGGTCCAGACGACGCTCGAACAGGTCTTCGTGGCCTGGCGCAGGGTCGGCTCGGCCGACGACCCCGAGGCCTACGTACGACGCGTGATGATCAACGCGCATTCCCGCAGGCACCGCAGGCGTCTCAAGGAGTTCCTCGCGCCGAAGGACGACACGGGCCTCACCCGCGAACTGCCCGACAGCGGTGACCGGATCGCCCAGGCCGACGACCGCGGCGCCCTGCTCAAGGCCCTCGCCGAGCTGCCCCCGCGCCAGCGCGAGGCGGTGGTCCTGCGGTACTGGGAGGACCTGAGCGAGACCCGGGCGGCCGAGGCGATGGGCTGTTCGGTCGGCTCGGTGAAGAGCAACGCGGCCAAGGGGATCGCGAAACTGCGCGCCATACCGGGCCTGGCGGAGCTGGTGACCAATGGAGGGCGGAAGTGATGAGCGCGGACCGGGAGACGAACAGCGACATGACGCACACGGACATCGCCCTCCTGCTGGCCGAGGCCGCCGACGAGGTCGAGATCGGCATAGCCCCCTACCAGGCGGTGGTCCGCGGCGGCCGGCGCCGCAGGGCCCGCCGCTGGGCGGTCGCCGCCGCGACGGCCCTGGTGGTCGCCGGTTCGACGGGCACCCTGGCGCTCGCCGGATCGTTCGGCGGTGACGGCGGACAGGTCGTCCCCGCCGCCACCCGGCCGCCCACGAGCGACCAGCGGCATGTGTTCGAGCCGCAGCGGAGCCCCGTGGCCAGGGGCACGGACCACGGCAAGAAGTGGTCGGTCACCGTGGACGTCTGGGGAGCGCCGAAGGACATCGCGGAGGCGCGGTACCAGCGTTCGCGGATGGGCGAGTACGGCGTCAGTCCCACCGGAGCACGCGTGGCCGCGGACCTCGTCGGCAAGGGATGGCTCTTCGTGCGCCTCACGGTGGGCGACGGCGCCCCGTCGACGGTGATCGACGGGGCCGTCGAGAAGGGCGACGCGCTCACGGGCACGGACGTCCAGGCGTACTCCATGCCGCTGTCGACCGGGGCAGCCGACAAGGACTCGGCGTCCCAGCGGCTCGTGATCGGCAAGGTCTCGACCACCGCGGAGCGGGTCACCTGCACCTGGGACGACGGCACGACGATCGAGGCAGGGCGCGCCGCCCCGGGCACGGGCCTCACCTCGGACGTCGAGGATCTGATCCGTCCCGTGGACGGCTCCCCGTCCGACTGGTTCGTGTGCCTGGCGCCGGAGGGGAAGAACTACAAGGCGGTGCACGTGACCGAGTGACCTGCCCCGTGCCGGACGGCCGCGGCCTCCTCCGCCGGGATCACAGCCATCCCTGCTGACGGGCCTCCCGCATCGCCTCCATGCGGTTGCGGGTGCCCGTCTTGCCGATGGCGGAGGAGAGATAGTTGCGGACGGTCGACTCGGACAGGTGGAGCCTGCCGGCGATGTCGGCG
Source organism: Streptomyces krungchingensis (assembly GCF_054729265.1). Taxonomy (NCBI): domain Bacteria; kingdom Bacillati; phylum Actinomycetota; class Actinomycetes; order Kitasatosporales; family Streptomycetaceae; genus Streptomyces; species Streptomyces krungchingensis. The sequence continues at coordinate 3,635,431 of NZ_JBPUKY010000001.1, read as the reverse complement.
ACGGTGGCGCCGTCCACCGACGCCTTCAGCACGTCGCACTCGCGGGCGGTGAGCGGATTGGGGCCCGCGCTCAGCGCCGCCGCGGCGAGTGCCGGATCGATGACGGTCTCGCCGGTCAGCACCCGCCGGACGGCCTCCGCCAGCTCCTCCACGGGGCCGTCCTTGACCAGGAAGCCCGCCGCCCCCGCCTCCATGGCCCGCCGCAGATAGCCGGGCCGGCCGAAGGTGGTGAGGATCAGCACCCGGCAGTCGGGGGCCTGCCCGCGCAGTTCGGCGGCGGCGTCCAGCCCGCTCATCCCGGGCAGTTCGATGTCCAGCAGCGCCACATCGGGCCGGTGCGTCAGCACCGCGTCCACGATCGCGTCCCCGGCGGACACCTGGGCGACCACCTCGATGTCCGCCTCCATCCCCAGCAGCAGCGCGAGCGCTCCCCGCATCATCCCCTGGTCCTCGGCGAGCAGGACGCGAATGGACTTGGCTGGCCGGTGATCCCGGGGCATCTCGTTCACAGCGCAAGGGTAGGCGGCGGACCCTCATGACGTGCCCTGAACTGCGCCTCTGCGCAAGGCATCGGCACGGGGGTCCTTCTCACGCCGGCACCGCCCTCACGCCGGTACCTCCGTCAAGTCGGTCGCCTCCACGGGGAGTTCGGCCCGCACCTGGAAGCCGGCGCGGGCGCCCGGTCCCGCCTCCAGTGATCCGCCGGCCGTCGCGAGGCGCTCGGTGAGGCCCTTCAGGCCGGTGCCGCCGATGCCCGCGGCGGCGGCCGAGCCCGGGGACGAGGCGGTGGCCGGGCCCGTGCCGTCGTCCGTGACGGTCAGCCGGACACGGTCGGGGGTGCCGTCGACGGTGATCTCGCAGTGGGTCGCGCCACTGTGCCGCACGACATTGGTGACCGCCTCGCGGACCACCCAGCCCAGGAGCGCCTCGGTCTGCGGGACGAGCGGCGGCCCCGACTGCCGTACGACGGGCTCGACGCCGGCCGCGGACAGTGCGGAACGGGCGCGGTCCAGTTCCGTGGCCAGGCTGCCCTCCCGGTAGCCGGTGACCGCCTCACGGATCTCGGTCAGTGCCTGGCGGCCCACCGACTCGATGTCCGTGACCTGGACGAGTGCCGCGTCCAGGTCACGCGTGGCCAGCCTGCGGGCCGCCTCCGACTTCACCACGATCACCGACAGCGTGTGACCGAGCAGGTCGTGCAGGTCGCGGGAGAAACGCAGCCGCTCCTTCTCGACGGCGCGCCGCGCCAGTTCCTCGCGTGCCGCGCGCAGTTCGCGCACGGCCTCCGACAGGGAGAGGATCGCGGCCGTCACCATCGTGGACAGGAACGTGCCGTAGGCGACGTTCACCGCGTCCCAGCCGGCGCGGTACGCGGAGACCACGGCGGCGACCGCTGTCAGCGCGAACCCGGTCCGGCCGAGCCAGGCCCCCCGCACGATCGCGCCCGTGGCCAGTCCGAGCAGCGGGAAGAAGTACAGCCAGGTGCCGCCGTACACGATCGCCAGCGTGCAGGTGACCAGGCCCATCAGGACCAGCGCCACCCGGGTGGAGCGGGCCTCGCGCGTCTCCTTCACGAAGGCGCGGAAGGTCACGTAGATGTAGAGCGAGTTGAAGGCGAGCAAACCGATGGCGCCGATCCAGGGCTGTTGTGTCCGGCCCTGGAGGATGTTGGAGAAGGCGCCCATGCCCATCAGCAGCCACGGCAGCAGCGCGAAGCCGGTGGGCGGCGGGCCGGGGTCACGGACTTCCTTCCCCGAAGCGCGGGCGGCCCGCTGCTCGGTCTTGTACCGCTCCATGTCCGCCTTCCAGCGCGCCCGTGCCGCCCGCCATTCGTGCACCTGGCAGGTGACCCCTCGCATCCAGGACATGTCGCCGCTCCCCGCTCAGACGGTCCGTGCGGACCGACGGTACGCGAACACCGCGTACGAACCGAAGGCCAGCAGCCAGGCCGTGAGCACCGCCACCCCGCCCGCGGCGGGGGCGTGGCCGTCCGCGACCGAGACGCCCAGCTGCGCGAAGCGGTTCGTGGGGGTGTACACCGCCAGGGACCGCAGCCAGCCGGGGAACAGTTCGAGCGGGAACCACAGCCCGCCGACCACCGAAAGACCCAGGTTGCACACCATGTTGGTGACGCCCGTCGTCTGCGCGGTCAGCCGGTAGCCGTTGCCGAGGCCCAACAGGGTGAAGGGCACCGAGCCCAGCCACAGCAGCACCGCGATCGCCGCCCACTGCCACGCGTCGAGCCGTACGCCGTTGACCAGCCCGCCGGCCGCCAGCACCGCGGTGATCGCGGGCAGCACGGTGACCGATCCGGTCAGCGCCCGCCCGACCACCACCTCGCGCGGTGTCATCGGCGTCACCCGCAGCTGCCGCAGCCAGCCGATCACCTTGTCCTCGGCGACGCCGCCGCCGGTGTTCAGGGCCGAGCCGACCGCGCCGTACGCGGCCATGCCGACCATGGACGCCGTCTTCCACTCGCCGTCGTCACCGCCGCCGAGGTTGGTGAACAGCAGGTACATCATGACCGGCATCGCGATGCCGCCGATCACGAAGCCGGTGTCGCGCAGCGTCCGGCGCACTTCGAGCCGCAGATAGTCCAGCATCACACCGTCTCCAGAACCTGTGAGGTCAGCGCCATGAACGCGTCGTCGAGGGAGGCGGGCACGACCTCCAGGCCGCGTATCGCCCCGAGCTCGGCCAGCGCGATCACCGTCGCGTCCGAGTCGTCCGTGCGCAGCCGGGCCCGGTCGCCGCGTATCTCCACCGAGACGACGCCGGGCAGCAGCGCCAAGCCCTCCGTGCCCGCTCCCGCGAGGTCGACGGAGACCAGGTTGCCGCCCACCGACCGCTTGAGCTGCTCCCCGGTGCCGTCCGCGACGATCCGGCCGTGGTCGATGACGACGATCCGGTCCGCGTGCGCGTCGGCCTCCTCCAGGTAGTGCGTGGAGAAGACCACCGTGTGGCCGCGTCGCGCGTACCCCCGCATCGAGGCCCAGAAGGCGTGCCGCGCCTCCACGTCCAGGGCGGCGGTCGGCTCGTCGAGCACGATCAGCGCGGGATTCCCGGCGAGCGCCACCGCGAACCGCACCCTCTGCGCCTGTCCTCCGGAGAGCCGGTCGACGCGCCGGGCCGCCAGGTCGGCGATGCCCGCGAGTTCCAGCGCCTCGTCCACCGGCAGGGGCGCCGGGTAGCGTCCGGCCACGAAGCCCACCAGTTCCCGCACGGTGACGCGGGGCACCGGCCGTGTGTCCTGGAGCATCGCGCCGACCCGTCCGGCGCGTACGGACTCCTCCGGGCGGCCGCCGAAGAGCGTCACCGTGCCCTCGTCGGGCTCGTTCAGACCGAGCAGCAGGGAGATCGTCGTCGACTTGCCGGCGCCGTTGCGGCCCAGCAGCGCGACCGTCTCGCCCCGCGCGATCGTCAGGTTCACCCCGTCCACGGCGCGTATGTCGCCGAAGGTCTTGACCGCCCCCGTGAAGGACACGGCCGACCGTGTCCCCGCCACCGGCTCCGTCCCCGTCGTCTTTGTCATGGCTACGACGCTAGGGGCGGGCGGGCGCGCCCGGCAGATGCACTTGTGGGCGATCGGCCGGGACAAATGTCACGGGTGACCGTGGCGACCCACGGATCTGACATGGCGTCAGTAGTCTTCACAAGTGCTGGGCGCTGGGCTATACAAGGGGGCGCCGGACTGGAACGCGTTCTAGCACGGGCGGGTTCCGCGGCCCAGTGTCGACCTCGGTGCGGCCGACGGTGCGGACGGCCGCACCGAGGTCTCTCGCGCTAGTCATCAGGAGCCCCATGCCCATTGACGCCGCCAAGGCCGTCGCCGCGGAACCCCGGACCGGAGAGATCACCTGGAACCACCGGGACGTCCAGCTCTACCACCTGGGCGTCGGCGCGGGCGTCCCCGCGACCGACCCCGACGAGCTGCGCTACACCCTCGAATCCAGGCTGCACGTCCTGCCCAGCTTCGCGACCGTCGCGGGCGCCGGCTCTCCCGGAGTGATCAGCGGACTGTCCATGCCCGGTGTCGACGTCGACCTCGCCCGCGTCCTGCACGGCGGCCAGACCGTGCGGCTGCACCGCCCGATCCCCGTCGAGGGCACCGCCACCGCCACCGGACGCATCGCCGCCGTCTACGACAAGGGCAAGGCCGCGATCCTCGTCATGCGCACCGAGGTCGCCGACACCGACGGCCCGCTGTGGACCAACGACGCCCAGATCTTCGTGCGAGGGGAAGGCGGCTGGGGCGGCGACCGCGGCCCCTCCACCCGCCTCGAAGCGCCGACTGGCCCACCGGACCGCACCGTCGAACGGCCCGTCCGCGAGGACCAGGCGCTGCTCTACCGGCTCTCCGGGGACTGGAACCCGCTGCACGCCGACCCCGAGTTCGCCAAACTCGCCGGATTCGACCGGCCCATCCTGCACGGGCTGTGCACCTACGGAATGACGCTCAAGGCGGTCGTCGACACCCTCCTGGGCGGCGACGTCACCCGCGTCCGTTCGTACACCACACGCTTCGCCGGCGTCGTCTTCCCCGGCGAGACCCTGCGCATCCGGATGTGGCGGCGGGACGGTTCGGTCCAGGTGGCGGTCGGCGCGGTCGAACGGGACGACGCCCCGGTACTGGCCGACACGGTCGTCGAACACTCCTGAGCGCCGCCGGACACCCCAGGGCCGCCGGCACCCAGGACTCCAGCACTTCAGTACGCCCGCACTTCCGAGGGGACCTTCCGAGGGGAGCCGCACCATGCGCGCAGCCGTACAGCAGGAGATAGGCCAGGACAAGCTCGAAGTGTTCGACGACGTCGAGGCGGTGGGCTTCGGTCCCGGCAAGGTGAGGATCCGGGTGCGCGCCACCGGGCTGTGCCACTCGGACCTGTCCGCGATGAACGGCGTACTGCCGCAGCCCGCGCCGTTCGTCCCCGGCCACGAGGGCGCCGGGGAGATCACCGAGGTCGGCGACGGGGTGAGCCACCTCAAGCCCGGCGACCGGGTCGTCGTCTGCTGGCTGCCCGCCTGCGGCGTCTGCCCCGCCTGCAAGCGCGGGCAGACCGAACTGTGTCTGGCCGGCTTCATGAACGCGGGCACCCCCAACTTCAAACGCCCCGGCGGCGACGTCTTCGGCTTCGCCGGCACCGGCACCTTCACCGAGGAGGTCGTCGTCGACGCGGGCTGCGCGGTGCCCATCCCCGACGACGTGCCCTACGACATCGCGGCCCTCATCGGCTGCGGCGTCACCACCGGACTCGGTGCCGCCCTCAACACCGCCGACCTGGAGGCCGGTTCGTCGGTCGCCGTCATCGGCTGCGGCGGCGTCGGCATCTCCGCGATCCAGGGCGCGCGGCTCAAGGGCGCCGCCGAGATCGTCGCCGTCGACCCGGTCGCCTCGCGCCGCGAGGCCGCGCTGAGGTTCGGCGCGACGAAGGCCCTTTCGCCCGACGAACTCGCCGACGCCAAACAGTCGGTGACGGGCGGCGAGGGCTTCGACTACGTCTTCGAGGTCGTCGGCAAGTCGGCCACGGCACGCACGGCGTACGACAACACCCGCCGCGGCGGAACCCTCGTGGTCGTCGGCGCGGGAGCCATGGACGACTTCCTCCAGCTCAACATGTTCGAGCTGTTCTTCGACGAGAAGCGCATCCTGCCCTCCATGTACGGCGGCGGGGACGTCCTCAGGTCCTACGAACGCACCATCGCCCTGTGGCGGGCCGGCCGCATCGACCTGGAGGGCCTGATCACCCACCGGGTGCCGCTGGCCGGGATCAACGAGGCACTCGACCAGATGCGTACGGGCACCGCGCTGCGCACCTGCATCGAGATCTGACCCCCACAACCGCTAAGGACCCTGATGTCACTGCCACTTGAAGGGCTCACCGCGATCGTCACCGGCGCGGGACGCGGCCTCGGCCGGGCCGAGGCGCTGGAACTGGCCCGGCTGGGCGCGGCCGTCGTCGTGAACGACTTCGGTCAGCCCGGGCGGGACGGGTCGGGCGCGTCCTCGGCCACGCCCGCCGAGGAGGTCGCCGCCGAGATCCGCGCCGCGGGCGGCCGGGCCGTCGCCCACACCGGGGACGTCGCCGACCACGAACAGGCCCGCCTGCTGGTGGAACTGGCGGTCACCGAGTTCGGAAAACTCGACGTCCTCGTCAACAACGCGGGCATCCTGCGCGACCGGATGGTCTTCTCGATGTCCGAGGACGAATGGGACTCGGTGATCCGGGTGCACCTGAAGGGCCACTTCAACACCACCCGCTTCGCGTCCGCGCACTGGCGGGCGCGGTCCAAGGAGGCCGGCGGCCCCGTGTACGGGCGCATCGTGAACACCTCCTCGGAGGCCTTCCTCGCGGGCTCCGCCGGACAGCCCAACTACGCGGCGGCGAAGGGCGGGATCGTCGGCCTGACCACGTCGAGCGCCCTGGCGCTGGCCAAGTACGGCGTCACGGCGAACGTCATCTGCCCGCGCGCACGGACCCGGATGACGGAGGACGTCTTCGCGGGCTTCGCCGAGCCCGACGAGGGCCTCGACCCGCTCGCCCCCGAGCATGTCGCCCCGCTCGTCGGCTATCTGGCCGCGCCCGCCGCCGGACATGTCAACGGACAGCTCATCGTCGTGCACGGCGGCATGGTCGCGATCGTCGAACGCCCCCGCGTCGCCGCCAAGTTCGACTCCAAGCAGGACGCCTTCAGCCACGACGAGCTCGACGCGCTGCTCACGCCGTACTACGCCGACCGGCCGAAGGGCGAGACGTTCGCGGCGGTGGAGGTGCTGGGACTCAAGCACGGCTGACGACCGTGCGGGGCGGCCCGCTTCCGGGCCGCCCCGGCGCCGGGCCGCCGCGGTTCCGGGAGTTCAGTCGTCCGGGCCGCCGAGCAGGCGGCCGTCGGTCGACAGGGGAGGGTGCGCCAGCTGGGGCACGTAGTGCCGGAAGAACAGCTCGGCGACGAGTTCCCGGCGGCTGCGCACCCCCACCTTGTCGAAGATCTGCTTGAGATGGTCCTGGACGGTGTACGCGGAGACCCCGAGCTGCCGGGCGATCTCACTGGTCGAGCGGCCCAGCAGCACCAGCTGGGCGATCTGCCGGGCACGCGGCGACAGCCCGTACACGTCGAGGACCAGCGCGGTCAGCTCGCCGGGATCGGTGGGGCCGACCGACACCACCGTGGTGGGTTCGCCGCCCTGGTCGACGGGCCAGGCCCGCAGCGAGATCCACCGTCCCGCGCTCGTCGGCGCCCGCACATGCGCGCCGGCCCCCGCCACCTCGCCCCGCGCCTGCACGGCCAGCGCCCGCATCAGGTAGGGGCCCGCCTTGCCGCGGCCCGGCGCGTGCCGTTCCTGCAACCGGTCCAGCCAGTGCTGCGCCGTCGGCGACATCGACCGCACCTCCAGGTCGCCGTCGAGGACCACCCAGCCCGGCGCGTCCGGCAGCGGGCCCGAGTCCACGCCGGACAACAGCAGCGAACGGCGCAGCGCGGCACAGGCCGGCACGCTCACCGCCTCGGCGACGGCGAGATCGGCCGAGGAGAAGGCGCGGGTGTGCCCGTCCCGGCAGAGCACGAGCAGACCCCAGGTGCGCCGGCCGTCCCGCAGCAGGACGCGCAACTCGTCGGTGAGCCCCAGGGGGTGCAGGATCTCGCGGTAGTACTTGCTGTCGTCGAGCCGGCCGTGGGTGGAGCGGCTCAGCAGGCTCACCCTGCCCGGACGCCGGGCCAGCGCCCGCAGGTTGTCGACGTCGTCCTGCTCCACGTGCTCGATCTCGAAGAGGCGGCGCATGCTCGACTCGGGGAAGCCGGACTCGTGCTGGCCCCCGGTGTCCAGCAGCGTCGAGGGGTCGAGGACGACTCCGCACCAGATGTCCGCCGGCACGGCGTCGAGCAGGACGCGGCTGGTGCGGTCGAGGACGGCGAGTGCGCTGAGCTCGCCGCGCAGGGCGCGTTCGAGGCGGGCGGTGGTCTCGGCAGGAGTCATCGGCATGTCCCCCGAATATCGGCCCGTCATATCCCAGGAATCTGGGATACCCCCGTGGATGTCAGTTCCGTACCGTGGGTCTCGATTGTGGGGGCCGGTCCGCAGCCGGACAAGGCCGCCGCGACAGCGGGGGAGTCGGACGCCGCCCGCACGTGGGGCCCGGGGGAGCCCCGCACAGAACGGCCCCGCTCGCCGTCGGCGAGCGGGGCCGTGTGCCGGTTGCGACGTGCCGTCAGACCGACAGGTCCGTCTGCCCGGACGGCTTGCGGTGGCGTCCTTGTGGGGTCGCCTCGTCGTCATGGCCGGAGACCGGACCGCGGTGCCTGCCGTGACCTTCGGCGAGTGCCGTGGCCTCGTCGGCGGTGACCTGCGGTTCCTTGATGCTGGTGTCGTTCATCTGAAGTGTTCACCCCGTATGCAAGATCCTTCTGTACAGCCGGGGGATTCTAACCGGCCGTCACCACGGAGGTGTCGGCGGGTGACGGAACCGGGGCGACCGGACGCACCACCCGGCCCTCCAGGGGCGCCTGCTGGAGAGGGACGGGACGGGCGACGAGGGGCGGGTCGGGGGCCTGAACGGCGTCCCGGTCAGGACCCCCTTCCGCTTCCCCTTCCCCCACCGCCGCGGGCGCTCCCACCCGGGCCACGCCGCACCGCACCGCCCCCGTCGCGTACGGCAGTTGGAGCACCCCCTCTCTGGTCCACAGTCCGGTGCCCGCCAGCCATCCCGCCGGCGCGGGGAGTTGGTGGACATGGCGTTCGGCGGGGCGCCAGATGCCCAGCCAGGTGCCGGCCGGGCCGTCGATGCGCAGGGCCACCGCACAGGTCTCGGGCGTGAGGACCTGGCCGGGCTGGATCGCGAAGGGCGTGACGGTGTGTTCCGGCGCACGCAGGCAGTCCGGGAAGCGGACCGGGAGGGTGCTGCCGAGGACGCCCCAGCCGAGGCGGTCGTGGCCCGGCGACGGCGCGTCGGAGCGGATGAGCAGGAGCCCGCTGTCGGCGTCCGCGAGGAGCAGGCGGTCGTTGCTGCGCTCGGTGATCTGAAGGAGCGGGGACATCTCGCCGCCGCGCTCCAGGTCGACGACCACCGTCTTGGTGCGGCCGTCCTGGAACCGGTCCAGGGCGAGCAGCCGGCCGGTGCGGTCCAGCCAGACGCCGCCCGAGCAGTGGCCCGGCACCTCGGCGACGTGCTCGGGGCCGAACGCGCCGCCCGCCACCAGCCACACCGTCGTGGAGCCGCGGCCGACGGCGAGGGCGTACGCGCGCTCCCCGCCCGGCGCGGGCGGCAGCAGCCGCAGCCGGGTGTCGCTGTCGGGGCACTCGACGGCGCCGAGCGGCAGTTCGCCGGTGCCCGGCCCCGTCGGGTACAGCAGCGAGAAGGTGTGCCGACCGGCCACGACGCGGTGGATCAACACCCGTCCGTCGGTCAGCGGCTGCACCTCCGTGCCGGGCTCCTCCGGCTGGTTGACCGGCAGCGGCACGGCGTACGGCTCGGGCCCGTCCAGCGTCCAGCGCTCCGGGTACCAGGACGCGCCGTCGAGGGCGAGCCGGGCGGCGTACGTGCCGTCGGCGGCGATCACACACCCGGGCCTCGCGGCCCACGCGCCCTCGTCCACGCCCACCGCCTCCACATCGGTCCCGCCCGCCCCGTCCCGGACCTGGCCACCTGCGTCCCCGTCCCGGACCTGGCCACCTCTGTCCCTGTCCCGGACCTGGCCACCTGCGTCCCCGACCGCCCCGTCGTGGACGTGGCCACCCAGGTTTCCGACCCGGACCCAGCCGCCGGCTCCTCCGGCGCGGTCGGCCGTGCCCCGGCTCGCGCGCTCCCGGGGGCCACCGGAGGCGGGGGCCGCCGCGCTCGCCATGGCTTCTGCGGCGCGGTCCGCCGCGTCGTTCGCCGCGCGGCCCGCAGCGCCGCCGCCCGCCGCGCCGCCGCCCGCGAGCCTGGCGGCGCTGTCCCGCGTGGTGCCACCGGCAGCGTCGGTCGCGCCGTTCGCCGCGACGACCCACGCGCCGCCGGCCGCACGCTGCAGAGGGACACCGGCGGCGCGGCCACCGGCGCTCCGGACGACGACGCCCGTGGTGCGGTCGGCCGCGATCCCCGCCGCGGGCCCCCACGCGACGACTGCGGCGCCGCCGACCGGGCTCCCGGCCGCGATGCCGACGGCGGGTTTCGCCATGGCCCGGGTCGCGCTGTTCGTTTCTGCACCGGTGGCGGGGTTCGCCGTTGTCCAGGTCGCGGGGTCCGCCGCGACGCCGACGGCCGGGCCGGGCACGGTCCAGTTCGTGCCGGCTGTCGCGGTGTCGACGGTGGGGCCGGGTGCGTTTCGCGACGCGCTGTCCGTCGTGATGCCGAGGGCGGGGCCGGTTAGGTTTCGCGGCGCGCTGTCCGTCGCGGTGTCGACGGTGGGGCTGGGCACGTCCTGGGGTGTGCTGTGCGTGTCGGTGTCGGCGGCGGGGTGCGTCATGGTCCAGGTCGCGGTGTCCGCCGCGTCGTCGACCGTGGGGGCAGGCATGGTCCAGTTCGTGCCGGCTGTCGCGACCTCGACGGTGGGGTCGGCCGGGATCCCGGTCGAGTTCTCCCGCGCGATCCGTACGGCGCGGTCGAGCGCGCTCCCCGCCGTGTCACCGGGGGAGGGGTTCGTCGTGCCGTCCGTGCGGGGGCTCACGTCGTGGTTCACCGCGACCCAGGTCGTGCTCGGTGTCCCGAGGCCCACGGCGGGTTCGGGGGTGCTCCTCGTCGTGCGCCCCGCAGCGCCGGCCGCGGCGTGGTCCGCCGCACCCCTCGTCGTGCCGTCCCGCACGTCACCCGCGGCGCGGTCGGAGGCGTTCTCCTCCGCGCTGCCTGGGACAGGGACCGCCGCGAGCCACACCGTACGCCCGGCCGCGCCCTGCGCCGCGAGGACCGCAGCGGGCTCGGCCGCGGAGCCCGGCACGTCCCCCGCCGTGGCGATCGCGACGCGTTCCGGGGCGACCCCGGGTGCGTTGCCGGGCGTCAGGCCCGCGGTGGGCCCCGGCGCGGCGCCCGGAGTGTTCCCAGCCGGGCGGTCCGTCGCGGGCGGCGATGCCGCGGGCGCCGCCGCCGCGGTCTCCGCCGGCGCCCCCGCGGAGCGGTCCGGCACGAACTCCGCCGCCGTCCCCGCCGGGTGATCCGCCGCGAGCGGTGTCGTCGTGTGGTCCGGTACGAGCCCCGCGGGGCCCTCCGGCACGAGCCCCGACGCGTTCTCCGCCCCGGGCTCCGTCGCACAGGCCGTCATCGTTCGGTCACCTCCGGCGACGAAGCTAGTTTTCGCACGCACAGACGTGGGACCGACGAGCTGCCGCTTCACACATAAGGGTGGCCATGTCGGGATTCGCCTGAGGAAACGGGGGCGGGTGTGCTGAACGGTGGTCAGGAGACGGGGCGGACCGCGTGCGCCGGAGCCCGTCCGCCGCCGGGCCCCTGGTCGAGTGGCCCGCGACAGGACGGGCACGGACACGGGGCAGGTAGCCTTTTCCCCGTGCCCCGTCTGTCTGAAGTCATCGCCGCGCTCGACGCCCTCTGGCCCCCCGAGAGGGCCGAGGGATGGGACGCGGTCGGCACCGTCTGCGGCGACCCCGACCAGGGGGTCACGCGCGTCCTGTTCGCCGTCGACCCGGTACAGGACATCGTCGACGAGGCGGTGAAGCTGGGCGCCGACCTGCTCGTCACCCACCACCCGCTCTACCTCCGCGGTACGACGACGGTCGCGGCCGGCACCTTCAAGGGCCGGGTCGTCCACACCCTGATCAAGAACGACGTCGCGCTGCACGTGGCCCACACCAACGCGGACCGCGCCGACCCCGGCGTCTCGGACGCCCTCGCCGGCGCGCTGGACCTGCGGGTCGTACGGCCCCTCGTGCCGGACCCCACCGACCCGGAGGGCCGCCGCGGCCTGGGCCGCGTCTGCGAGCTGGACCATCCGCTGACCGTCCGCGAATTCGCCGCGCGCGTCGCCGAGCGGCTGCCCGCCACCGCGCAGGGCATCCGTGTCGCCGGCGACCCCGGGACACTCGTACGGACCGTGGCGGTCAGCGGCGGCTCGGGCGACAGCCTCTTCGACGACGTGCGCGCCGCCGGCGTGGACGCCTTCCTCACCGCGGACCTGCGCCACCATCCGGTGTCCGAGGCCCGCGCCCACAGTCCTCTCGCGCTGCTCGACGCGGCGCACTGGGCCACCGAGTGGCCCTGGTGCGAGCTGGCCGCCGCCCAGCTCGACGAGATCTCCGACCGGCACGGATGGGGACTTCGCGTCCACGTCTCCAAGACGGTCACCGACCCCTGGACCGCCCACGCGGCCTCTCACACCGACACATCAGGAGCCCCCAACTGAACGCCGCGCCCGCCGACCAGATCCGACTTCTCGACGTCCAGTCCCTCGACGTACGCCTGCAGCAGCTCGCGCACAAGCGGAGGTCGCTGCCCGAGCACGCCGAGATCGACTCGTTGAACAAGGACCTCACGCAGCTGCGCGACCTGCTCGTCGCCGCGCAGACCGAGGAGAGCGACTGCGCCCGCGAGCAGACCAAGGCCGAGCAGGACGTCGACCAGGTGCGCCAGCGCGCGGCCCGCGACCAGCAGCGCCTCGACTCGGGTGCCGTCACCTCCCCGAAGGACCTGGAGAACCTCCAGCGCGAGATCACCTCCCTCGCCAAGCGCCAGGGCGACCTCGAGGACGTCGTCCTGGAGGTCATGGAGCGCCGTGAGTCCGCCCAGGAGCGGGTGGCCGAGCTGACCGGCCGCGTCTCCTCCGTGCAGCAGAAGATCGACGACGCGACCGCCCGCAGGGACGCGGCCTTCGAGCAGCTCGACGGCGAGTCGGCCTCGGTGACCAAGGAGCGCGAGGTCATCGCCGGCACCATCCCCGCCGACCTGCTGAAGCTCTACGACAAGCTGCGCGAGCAGCAGGGCGGCATCGGCGCCGCGCGGCTCTACCAGCGCCGCTGCGAGGGTTGCCGCCTGGAGCTCAACATCACCGAGGTCAACGAGGTGAAGGCGGCCTCCCCGGACACCGTGCTGCGCTGCGAGAACTGCCGCCGCATCCTGGTGCGCACCTCCGAGTCCGGCCTGTAAGGGGCCCGGCGCGTGCGGGAGTTCATCGTCGAGGCCGACGGCGGTTCCCGGGGCAACCCGGGGCCCGCGGGCTACGGCTCCGTGGTCGCCGACGCGGCCACGGGCCAGACCCTGGTGGAGCGCGCCGAGTACATCGGCATCGCCACCAACAACGTGGCCGAGTACAAGGGTCTGGTGGCGGGCCTGCGCGCGGCCCGCGAGCTGGACCCGACCGCCTCGGTCCGGGTCCGCATGGACTCCAAACTGGTCGTCGAGCAGATGTCGGGGCGCTGGAAGATCAAGCACCCGGACATGAAGCCGCTGGCCGCCGAGGCGGCGCGGATCTTCCCGGCGTCGCAGGTGACGTACGAGTGGATCCCCCGGGAGCGCAACAAGCACGCGGACCGGCTGGCCAACGAGGCGATGGACGCGGGCAAGCGCGGGGAGCAGTGGTCGCCGTCCGCGTCGACGGCGGAGCCGGCCGCGCGGGCCACGACGGCCGGCCCGCCCGAGCCGTCCGGCCCGCCCGGGGACGCGGCGGCGGGCGCCGCGAGGGCCCGCGCGGCCCTGGCGGGCGCACGCGACGACACCACACCCTCTGCCACACCGATGTCGGGAGCGCCCCTTCAGGGGCGCGGGGAACTGCGCGCCCAGCCCGCAGAGACCCGCGGTTCGACGACATCCCACACCCCCCGGCACCCCTCCGGCGACGCCGCGACGTCGGAGGCCGACAGGCGCGCCGCGCGAACCGTGGCGGCAACGACAGGCACGGCCGCCCCCGCGCAGGGCAAGGCACCGACCGTCGGCTGGGGCGCGGCCCCCGACATGGGTGCTCCCGCCACCTTCGTCCTGCTGCGCCACGGCGAGACCCCGCTGACCCCGCAGAAGCGCTTCTCGGGCAGCGGCGGCAGCGACCCGTCGCTGTCGGACGCGGGCCGTGAACAGGCCGAAAGGGTCGCCGCGGCGCTCGCCGCACGCGGCACGATCCAGGCGATCGTGGCGTCGCCGCTCGCCCGGACCCGGCAGACCGCGGGCGCGGTGGCCGCACGGCTCGGACTCGACGTGACCATCGAGGAGGGGCTGCGCGAGACGGACTTCGGCGCCTGGGAGGGGCTGACGTTCGGCGAGGTCAGGGAGCGCTACCCGGACGACCTGAACGCCTGGCTCGCCTCACCGAGGGCCGAACCGACCGGCGGCGGCGAGAGCTTCACGGCGACCGCACGCCGCGTCGCCGCCGCGCGCGACAGGCTGATCGCCGCGTACGCGGGCCGCACGGTCCTGCTCGTCACGCATGTCACGCCGATCAAGTCGCTGGTGCGTCTGGCGCTCGGCGCCCCGCCGGAGTCCCTGTTCCGCATGGAACTGTCCGCGGCCTCGCTCTCCGCGGTGGCGTACTACGCGGACGGCAACGCGAGCGTACGGCTGTTCAACGACACCTCTCACCTGCGCTGAGCCCACCCACGCGGAGGCCGGCACCCGTCGTCCGCACGCAGGCGGGCGCCCGGGGTCCGGAGGCGCGCGCTCCTCGTGCGCGCGGAGGCCGGCACCCAGGGTCCGCGCCGAGGCCGGCACCCGGGGCCCGCGTCCGTCACCCGCGCCGCGCCCCGCGCGCGGCGGCACGGTCGCGCAGGATCGAGGCGGTCTCCCGGTCCGCCGGGAGGAACGCCTCCAGGTGCAGTTCGGCGAGCGTGACGTCCACGGCCGTCGCGAAGGACGTCAGCGTCGTGAGGAGTCTCAACTCGCCCTCGGCGCACCGCAGTCGCAGCGGCACGGCGAAGCCGACGTAGTCCGTGGCGGGCTCGCTCGCCGGCACGTACCCGGCCAGTTCCCCGGCGAGCGCGTCCAGGAGCGGGTCGGGGCTGCGCAGGGCGCGGGCCCGCAGGCTCTCCACGATGTGCCGGCCCCACACGTCGAGGTTCACCACCCGCGGCCCCATGCCGCGCGGATGCAGCGCCAGCCGCAGCACGTTCACCGGGGGCGCGAGCAGTCCGGGCGCGGCACCCTCCGTGAGCACGTCGAACGCCGCGTTGGCCGCGACGAGTTCACCCCGGGGACCCGCCACCACGGCCGGATACGGAAGGTGCCCTTCGAGGATGCCGTCCAGTGCCTCCCGTACGGGCTTCAGGGCGACCGCGTCCAGGGACGACTCGGTGAACGCCGGGGCGTAACCGGCGGCGAGGAGCAGCGCGTTGCGCTCGCGCAGGGTCAGCTCCAGCGACTCGGCGAGCCGGATCACGATCTCCCTGCCGGGCAGTGAACGCCCGCGCTCCATGAAACTGACGTACCGCTGCGTCGTCCCCGCGCGCGAGGCGAGCTCCAGCTGGCTCACCCGGCGCGCGGTGCGCCAGCGCAGCAACTCCCGTGCGAAGGCGGACGGTTCGGTCGCGGGGGTGCCGGTGGTCATGGCTCAGTTGTACGCGACGGCTCGGACAGAGCCCGGCGGCACGCCACGGACGCTACGGCCGCAAGCCTGCCGCCTCGCGCGCGAGACCCTCGACCCGCCCCCAGTCCCGTGCCGCGACCGCGTCCGCGGGGAGCATCCAACTCCCGCCCACACAGCCGACGTTCGGGAGGGCCAGGTACTGCGGGGCGGAGTCCGGCCCGATGCCGCCGGTCGGGCAGAACCGCGCCTGCGGCAGCGGGCCCGCCAGCGACTTGAGGTACGCCGTGCCGCCGGCCGCCTGCGCAGGGAAGAACTTCATCTCCCGCACCCCCCGCTCCAGCAGCGCCACGACCTCCGACGTCGTGGACACCCCGGGCAGGAACGGCACCCCGGACGCCGCCATGGCGGCCAGCAGCGCGTCCGTCCAGCCGGGGCTGACGAGGAAGCGGGCTCCCGCGGCCACCGAGTCCACGACGTGCGCGGGGGAGAGGACCGTGCCCGCACCGACCACGGCGTCCGGGACCTCCGCGGCGATCGCCCGGATCGCGGGGAGGGCGGCCGGGGTCCGCAGCGTCACCTCGATCGCGGGCAGCCCGCCGGCGACCAGCGCCCGCGCGAGCGGGACGGCGTCGGCGGCGTCCTCGACCACGACGACGGGGACGACCGGCGCGAGGTCCAGCACGGAGGCAGGCGAGAAGGAGGGCAGCGGCGAAGTCATGGCCTCATCCTGCCCGGGGTGTGCAGCATGCGCAAAGGTCGTTGCACATGCTGCAATCACTTGCTGTGCCGACTCGGCCGATCCGCCCGGCGGATCCACCCGGGTCCGCCCGGCCGATCCACCCGGGTCCGCCCGGCCGGTCCGCCTGGGCCCAGTCCGCCCGGGCATGAGGCGCCCGGAACCAGACACCGCGGACCGCGCACCGGCCGCCGTGACCCGGCTCAGTGGATCTCCGTCACCACCACGTCCAGCGCCCACGGCCTGCCCGCCCGGCCGGGCGCCTCCGCCTCCACCGTGTACCCGAGGTCCCGCAGCGCCTCCACCAGCTCCGCCGGGCCCTTGGGCGCGATACCGGCGGTGAGGAGGCCGCGGACGATCCTGCCCTTGGTCGCCTTGTTGAAGTGGCTGACGACGGAGCGCTTCTCCACCCCGTCGACCAGCTGCGCATGCAGCACCCGCACGGTCGCCGTCCGCCCCGCCACCTCGCCCTTGGGCTTCCACGCCGCCGTGTACGCGGAGGAGCGCAGGTCCAGGACCAGTCCGTCGCCGGCCGCCTCGGGCAGCGCGGTGGCCATCGGAGTGCGCCAGTGCGTGCCGAGCGCCCCGAGCCCCGGCAGCTTCACGCCCATCGAGCAGCGGTACGAGGGGATGCGGTCGGTCACCCGGACCGCGCCCCACAGCCCCGAGAACACCAGGAGCGAGCGGCTCGCCCGCCGCTTGGCCGACGCGTCCAGCGAACCCAGGTCCAGGGCGTCGTACAGGACACCCGTGTAGATCTCCCCGGCCGGCCGGGCCCCCGCGGCGCGCAGCCGCGTGTTCTTCGCGATCTCGCCACGCAGCCCCTCGCTGAGCCCGAGGACCTCGCGGGCCTTCTCCTCGTCGCCCGCGCACAGGTCGACCAGCTCGTCCAGGACCGCCTGCCGCGCCTCGGTGAGACCGGGCAGGGACAGCGACTCCAGCTTCAGCGCGGCCCCCCTGCCGGAGGGGGCCTTGCCTTCGGAGGGCGGCAGCAGCACGAGCACGGTGGTGTTCTCCTAACGGTGGTGTGGCCCCGCGCCAGCCTAAAGGGTGCCGGGCACACCGTTCGGCGCCCGGAGTGCCGCCCGGTGACGCTCGTCCTACGCTCGACCCATGCCCCGACGTCACATGCGCGTCACCGGTGCACCGGAGGCTCCCCTGCGGGCCGCGCTCCGCGCGCTGCGCACCGAGCTGGGTGTGCCCGAAGGCTTCCCTCCCGACGTCCTGGAGGAGGCCGGGCGGGCTCCCCGGCTGCCCTCCCACGACGCGACGGACATCCCCCTGTTCACCATCGACCCGCCGGGCTCCATGGACCTCGACCAGGCGATGCACCTGTCCCGGCGGCGCGGCGGCTACCGCGTCCGGTACGCCATCGCCGACGTCGCGGCCTTCGTCGCACCCGGCGGCGCCCTCGACGCCGAGGCCCACCGGCGCGTGACCACGCTCTACTTCCCCGACGAGAGGGTGCCGCTGCACCCGGCGGCCCTGTCCGAGGACGCCGCCAGCCTGCTCCCGGACCGGACCCGTCCGGCCGTCCTGTGGACGATCGACCTCGACGCGGACGGCCGTACGACGGCGACCGACGTCCACCGCGCCCTCGTACGCAGCCGGGCCCGGCTCGACTACAAGCAGGCGCAGAAGCGGATCGGGGAGGGGAGGGCGGAGGAGCCCCTGGCTCTCCTCAAGGACATCGGGCAGGCACGCGAGCGGCTGGAGGCCGAGCGCGGCGGCATCTCGCTCAACGTGCCCGAACAGGAGATCCTCGACGAGGACGGGGCGTACGAACTCGTCTACCGTGCCCCGCTCCCCGCGGAGTGCTGGAACGCGCAGCTCTCCCTGCTCACCGGCATGGCGGCGGCCGAACTGATGCTCTCGCACGGCACGGGGATCCTGCGTACGCTGCCCACCGCCCCCGACGGCGCGGTGGGCCGTCTCCGCCGCACGGCCAAGGCCCTGCGCATCCGCTGGCCGCATCATGTCTCGTACGCGGAGCTCATCCGCTCCCTCGACCCGCACTGGCCGCACCACGCCGCCTTCCTCCAGGAGTGCACGACACTGCTGCGCGGCGCGGGCTACACCGTGTTCCGGGACGGTGTCCGCCCGCAGACCACGATCCACTCCGCCGTCGCCGCGCCCTACGCCCACTGCACGGCCCCGTTGCGCCGGCTCGCCGACCGGTACGCGTCGGAGCTCTGCCTCGCGGCGGCCGCGGACCGGCCGCCGGCCGAGTGGGTCCTCGCGGCCCTCGACGGCCTCCCCAAGGTGATGGCGGAGGGCACCCGGCGCGCGGGCACCGTGGAGCGCGAGTGCGTCGACATCGTGGAGGCGGCGCTGCTGAAGGATCGCGTGGGCGACCTCTTCGAGGCCTGTGTGGTCGACGTGCGGGACGACGAACCCACCGTCGGAACCGTGCAGTTGGAGTCCCCGGCGGTCTTCGCCCGGATCGCCGGGGGGACGACGCGGCTCCCCCTGGGCGAACGCCTGCGGGTACGCCTCACCCAGGCGGACCCGGGCACGGCGAAGGTGGAGTTCGCGCCCGCGTGACCGCGCGGCCGGCCTCCCGCACGGGCGGCCGGCGTCGCCCGTCGAGCCGGCCGCCCGCCGTGTCCCCGCGTTCCTGACGGGGACCGGGATCGTGTGCCACGATCGAGGGAACGGTTCCCGATCTCATGGTCAGGTGGTCTTCCGGTGTCCCAGTCTGGCGAACGACCGAAGGAGGGGCGTGACATGACTGCCGTGGCGCACGAGCCCACCACGCCGGCCGAAGGCCTGCTGGACATCTTCCTGTCCCTCGACACCCCGGAGGGGTTCCGGGCCGAACTGATCGAGGGGGAGATCGTTGTGACACCGCCGCCGGACGGGGATCACGAGGACTACATCAACCGGATCATGAAACAAGTGATCAGGCAGTCCCGCACCGACATGGATTTCTCGGGGAACAAGGGCCTGAAATTGCGGAGCGGGGGCGGTTGCCCGAAGAATCATGTGATCCCGGACGGCACGTTCGCCCCCGCGAAGCTGCGGCTCTACCGGGGCGCCGACTCCTGGATGCCGTGCGAGGGCGTCGCCATGGTCCTCGAAGTGACGTCGACGAAGCCCGAGGTCGACCGTGAGGCCAAACGCCGGTGCCACGCCCGCGGCGGTGTCCCCCTCTACCTGCTCGTCGACCGCGACGCCTCCGCGATCACACTGTTCGGCGAGCCGGAGAACGACGACTACCGACGGCACTGCACCCTTCCCCTCGGCAAGCCCCTCTCCCTCCCGGAGCCCTTCGCCTTCGAACTGGACACGTCGGACTTCCTCTGACCGCCCGCGCGGCCTTCCGCACAGCGGCCCGCCCCGTTCGTCCGTGCCGCGGTCCGGCCACCCGCCCGCGGCATGGAAACGGGTCCTCCAGGCGTTGCACCCGCCAGGGAGGTGCGCGGTGGGCGGACGGGAGCAGGCGTTGTGGACCAGGGCGCGGCTGGGGCGCTGCGGGCCGCCGCTCGACCTTCTGACCGCCCGGTTCGACCGGCACGTCTACGCCCCGCACGCCCACGAGGAGTTCACCATCGGCGTCTGCGTCGGCGGCTCCGAGATCATCGACTACCGCGGCGGCCACATCCGCACCGGGCCCGGCTCCATCGTCGTCCTGGCCCCCGGCGAGATGCACACCGGCGGCCCCGGCAACGCCACCGACGGCTACGCCTACCGCGCCCTGTACGCCGAGCCCTCCCTGCTCGCCGACGGCACCCTCGGCGGCCTCCCGCACTTCCGCGAGCCGCTCCTCGACGACCCCGAGCTGGCCGCCGCGCTCCGCGCCGCCCACACCGAACTCAGCGCCTGCCCCGACCCGCTGGAAGCCGAGTCCGTCCTCCCGTGGCTGCTCACGGGCCTCGCCCGCCGCCACTCCACGGCCCGCGCCGCGTGCGACACGGTCACCGGGGCGGCCCACATAGCCCGCGCGGTACGGGACCGTCTGGCCGACGAACTCCAGGCACCTCCCTCCCTCGCCGCGCTCGCCGCCGACCTGGGCCTGTCCCGCTACCAACTGCTGCGCGCCTTCCGCACGGCCACGGGGATCCCGCCGTACGCCTGGCTGGCCCAGTACCGGGTGAACCGTGCCCGCGGGCTGCTGGACTCCGGGCTGCGCCCCGCCGAGGTCGCCCCCCTCGTGGGCTTCGCCGACCAGGCGCACCTGACCCGCTGGTTCCGGCGGGTGCTCGGCGTGACGCCGGCGGCGTACCGGGCGAGCGTGGCGGCGACGGCGTACCGCAACAGCGTTCAAGACTCCTGAGGGCCGGGCGGCCGAAACTGCCCGCATGACTGCACGCGGCTGGTTTCTCTTCTCCCTCATGGGAGTGGTCTGGGGCATCCCCTACCTGATGATCAAGGTGGCGGTGGACGCCGTGTCCCCGTCCGCGGTGGTGTTCACGCGCTGTGCGCTCGGCGCCGCGCTGCTGCTCCCCTTCGCGATACGCCAGGGCGGCCTGGCCCGTAACGTCCGCACCCACTGGCGCCCCATGCTGGCGTTCGCGTGCATCGAGATCATCGGCCCGTGGTGGACCCTCACCGACGCCGAACGCCATCTGTCGAGCTCCACGGCGGGCCTGCTGATCGCGGGCGTCCCCATCGTCGGCGTGCTCGCCGCCCGCCTCCTCGGCGACACGGAACGGCTCGGTGCCCGCCGTGCCACGGGCCTCGCCCTGGGCATGTCCGGCGTCGCGGTCCTCACCGTCCCGCACCTGACCGGCGGCGACGCCCGTTCCCTGGCCGAGGTGCTGCTGACGGTCGTCGGCTACGCGACGGCACCGGTGATCGCGGCACGCCATCTGAAGGACGTACCGTCGCTTCACCTCACGGCACCCTGCCTGGCCCTCGCGGCGCTGGTCTACGCACCCGCCGCGGCGGCCACCCGGCCCGACACGGTCCCGTCCGGGCAGGTCCTGGCCGCCCTCGCCGGCCTGGGCGTCATCTGCACGGCGGTCGCCTTCGTCGCCTTCCTGGAACTCATCAAGGAGGCGGGTCCGACGAGGGCGACGGTGATCACGTACGTCAACCCGGCGGTCGCGGTGGCGGCCGGCGCCCTCTTCCTCGACGAAAGCCTGACCGCCGGCGTCCTCGCGGCCTTCGCCCTCATCCTGGCGGGCTCGGTCCTGGCGACGGCGACGGCCGGACCGAGGCGCCCCGCACGCCCGGTACCATGGTCGGCACGGCAGACGAGCCGGGCGGACGGCCGCGTGGAGGTCCTTGTGGACCTTCCCGAGGAACGTCCGGGCTCCACAGGGCAGGGTGGTGGCTAACGGCCACCCGGGGTGACCCGCGGGACAGTGCCACAGAAAGCAGACCGCCGGGGACTCTGGTTCCCGGTAAGGGTGAAACGGTGGTGTAAGAGACCACCAGCGCCTGAGGCGACTCAGGCGGCTAGGTAAACCCCACCCGGAGCAAGGTCAAGAGGAGCCGCTGTAAAAGGCGGTTCTGCGCGGACGTTCGAGGGCTGCCCGCCCGAGTCCGCGGGTAGACCGCACGAGGCCGACGGCAACGTCGGTCCTAGATGGATGGCCGTCTCCCCGGCCGCCGCGAGGCGACCGGGCGACAGAACCCGGCGTACAGCCCGACTCGTCTGCCGCTGTTCGCGGCTTCGCCTGGTGACGTTCGAAGGCGCTCGCGCATCATCCGCGGGCGCCTCGAACCCACCGGTGTCCACGGCCGCCCGACCAGCCGGCCCTCACCTCTGAGTACGTGGGCCCGCGGAAAGCATCTCGGTCGCGGCGCGCTCGACGTCCGCCTCCGACACGAGTACCGACTGAGCTGCTTTCCCCAGCGGGACGAAGCTGTCCACGCTCGCGACCCGTCTGATCGCCCCGGTGAATCCGGCATCGACCAGGGCGGTCACGACTCCCTCCGACACCCCTCCCGTACGGCGGGTCTCGTCGACCACGAGGACGCGTCCCGTCGCACGGGCTTCCCGCAGCAGGTCGTCGAGCGGCAGGGGGGCCAGCCAGCGCAGGTCGACGACCCGGCCGGCGATGCCCTCCTGATCCAGTCGGCGTGCGACCCGGAGGGAGATGGGGAGGCCGTTGCCGAAGGTGACGAGGGTCAGGTCGGTGCCTGTGCCGTAGGTGCGGGCCTGGCCGATCGGTACGTGGTCTGCGGGGGGCGGGTATGCCGCCAGCCAGGCGTTGTCGCCCTCCTCCTGGAGGTCTCGCGTGTGGTACAGCGCGATCGGCTCCAGGAAGGCGCTGACCGTGCCGTCCACCTTCGCGGCCGCCACGCACGTGCGGAGCATCGCCGCCGCGTCGTCGGGGCGGGAGGGGGAGGCGATGACCAGGCCGGGGATGTCGCGCAGGGCGCCGAGCGCGTTGTCGTTGTGGAAGTGGCCGCCGAAACCGCGCTGGTAGCCGTAGCCGGCGATGCGGACCACGAGGGGGTTGCGGTACTGGCCCTGGGAGAAGAACTGGAGCGTGGCGGCCTCGCCTCGCAGTTGGTCTGCGGCGTTGTGCAGGTAGGCGAGGTATTGGATTTCGGGAACCGGCAGCAGTCCGGACAGGCCCGCCCCCAGCGCGAGGCCGAGGATGGACTGCTCGTCGAGCAGGGTGTCGAAGACCCGCGCGGTACCGAAACGCCGCTGGAGGCCCCGCGTCAGTCCGTAGACACCACCCTTGCGGCCGACGTCCTCGCCGAAGACGACCATCTCCGGGTGGCTGCCGAGCAGGTCGGCGAGTGTGTGGGTGATGGCCTGGGCGAATGTGACGGGCTCGCCCACGGGGGCTGTGGGTGGTTCGGTCGTACGGCGTGCCGTAGCCGCCACGAGGTCGGGGCGGCGGGGTGCGATGGGGGCTGTGATCTGTGCGGCGGTGGTCAGGGGCTCGCTCTCCAGGGCCTCCTTGGCCACGGCGAACACCCGTCCGCTCACCTCGTCGTACCGGTCGAGAACCTGTTGCGGTGACAGGATGCCGGCCGCTGTGAGCAGCCGGGCCGTGGCCGCCAGTGGGTCGCGTTCCAGGTCCGCGGCGACGTCGGACGGCGTGCGGTAGGCGGCTTCGGCGTCCGAGCCCGCGTGGCCGAGGAAGCGCACCATCGACAGGTGCAGGAAGGCCGGCTGCCGGTTCTTGCGTACGTGGGTCACTGCCTCGCGCGCGGTGTCGAAGGCGGCCTGCGGATCGCAGCCGTCCGCGGCGAAGTAGGCGAGCGAAGGCCGGCTGCCGTAGGCCTGCCGCACCCAGTCGTGCGGTGTCGGGACGCTGATGCCCAGGCCGTTGTCCTCGCAGACGAACAGGATCGGCATCGGGAGGCCCTGGTAGGCCGCGTGGCAGGCGCTGTTGATGGCGCCTGCCGCCGTGGAGTGGTTCACGGAAGCGTCACCGAAGGTGCAGCAGACCACGGCGTCGCCGGGCCAGGCGCACTCGGTTCCGAGCCGCTTGGCGCGCGCGATGCTCCATGCCACCCCGACCGCTCGGGGCAGGTGGGAGGCGATGGTCGACGTCTGCGGGATGACGGCCAGTTCGTGGCGCCCGTACACCTTGTGCCGGCCGCCGGCGATCGGCTCCTCGGCCCCGGCGGCCACCCCCAGCAGCATGTCCCTGACCGCGTCGACGCCGCCGGCCTGCCGGGCGCGGGCGCAGTAGAAGGCGCCGGACCGGTAGTGCAGCAGCGCCGGGTCGGTGGGGCGCAGGGCGAGGGCGAGTGCGGCGTTGCCCTCGTGCCCGCTCGATCCGATGGTGTAGTAGCCGCGGCCCTGTTGTTGCATCCAGCGTGCGGCGGCGTCGGTGTGCCGGCTCTCCGACTGCGCGTCGAACAGGGCCAGTGCGGTACCGGTGTCCAGTCCGCCGGCGTCGCGCAGCGGGATCGCCGCGTCCGCAGACCGCAGACCGGCCACCGCCTCGCGGAAGTGCCGGTCCAGGTCCTCGACGGCACTCACAGGCGGAACGAGAGGTCGGGCTCGAGCGTGGCCACGTCCATCTGCGCTTTCTGCAGACGGCCGGAGTGGTCCCAGTTCATTGACTGCCAGCGGGTGAACTGGTCGAGCACCCACTGCCCCGACTGCCGACTGCCGTTGCCCGACTTGCCGTTGCCGCCGAAGGGAAGGTGGGCCTCGGCTCCGGAGGTGGTGTTGTTGACGCTGACCATGCCTGCGGAGATGCCGCGCCGGTACGTCCATACCTCGTGCGGATCGTCGGTGTAGATCGCGGCGGACAGTCCGTAGCCGTGGGCGTTGGCCAGATCGAGGGCCTCGTCGAAGTCCCGGTAGGTGGTCACTCCGACGATGGGGCCGAAGGTCTCGTCGAGGAACAGGTCGTCGTCGCGGCGCACTCCGTCGACGATCACCGGGTGGTAGAACATGCCCGCCTCGGGGTCCCCGACGAAGCCCTTGCGCGGGTTGCCGGCCGTGATCCTTCCGATGCCGTCGGAGCCGTAGGTGCGGTGGTGGTCCTTGATCCAGCCGAGGAAGGTCTCGTAGCGCTGCGCGAAGCGCTCGTCGAGCATCGGGCCGTAGAGGACGTCCTCGAAGGCGTCGCCGATCCGGGCCGCGCGGCTCGCGGCGTCGAAGCGGGCGAGGAAGTCCTCGTGCACCGACTCGTGCACGATGAGTGTCCCGAGGGAGGTGCAGCGCTGGCCCGCGGTGCCGAACCCGGAGAACAGCGCCCCTTCGACCGCCAGGTCGAGGTCGGCGCTCGGGGTGATCACCTGGGGGTTCTTGCCACCCAGCTCCAGGCACGGGGTCTGCAGGTGGCTCCCGCACAGAGCGCCGATCTTCCGGCCGACGACCGTGGAGCCCGTGAAGCCGACCTTGTCGACCAGGCCGGCGTCGAGGGAGGCCTCCAGACCCGCGTATGTCCGCTCCCCGTCGGCGAGGACGAGGTTGAGTACGCCGTCGGGCAAGCCCCCTCCGTGCACGAACAGCTCGAAGAGGGCCTCGGCGCTCGCGGCGGCGTACTCGGCGGGCTTCCACACCACGGTGTTGCCGGTCACGAGCGCCGGTACGAGGTACCAGGACGGCACGGCCACCGGGAAGTTGCCGGCGGTGATCACCGCGACCGCGCCCACGGGGTTGCGGAAGGTGAACAGCTGCTTGTCCGGCATCTCCGAGGGCACCGTCTGCCCGTACAGCCGGCGCCCCTCGCCCAGGAAGAAGTCGCAGGTGTCGATGATCTCCTGGACCTCGCCGAGTGCCTCGGCCAGCGGCTTGCCGATCTCCTCGGTCACGATGCGGGCGAGCCGGTCCTTGTTCGCCTCGACGAGCCGGCCGATCTTTCCGATCGCGGACCCGCGCACCGGCGCCGGGACGTCCGCCCAGGACCGTTGAGCCGCCTTCGCGGCCCTGGCGGCCTCGACGAAGGTCGAGGCGTCCCCGAGCGAGACCTCGGTGACCACTTCGGCGGTATGACCGGGATTGGGGCGCCGAAGAGTCCCGCCGGGGGCGCCGGCGACCGGATGGCCGGCAACGATCGAGGCGACGGAACGGGCCATGTCTTTGCCCTGCCTTTCGGGTGGATTGGGCTGGGGTGGC
This sequence comes from Streptomyces krungchingensis, assembly GCF_054729265.1. NCBI lineage: Bacteria > Bacillati > Actinomycetota > Actinomycetes > Kitasatosporales > Streptomycetaceae > Streptomyces > Streptomyces krungchingensis. The sequence continues at coordinate 3,609,779 of NZ_JBPUKY010000001.1, read as the reverse complement.
TGGTACGGGGTCGGCTCGTGCGGGCTCGTCCGGTACGGGTCAGTGGAGAGTGGCGAGGATCCGGTCGAGGGCCCGCAGGGCGAACCCGAGCTCGTCCCGGGTGATGGACAGGGCAGGGCGGAAGCGCACCGTACGCTCACCGCACGGCAATGCGATCACCTGCTCCTCGGTTCGCAGCCTGCGCACCACGTCGTCGCGCACGGCGCCGTCGGGCAGATTGATGGCGCACATCAGTCCGCGGCCTCGCGCGTTGGCCGCCAACGGTGCGTGTCGGACTTCGAGATCACGCAGTTCGGTCACGAACCACGCTCCCACGGCAGCGGCATTGGCCACCAGGTCGTCCCTTTCGATGATCTCCAGGATGCGGCGGGCCCGCACCATGTCGACGAGTCCGCCGCCCCAGGTGGAGTTGATCCGCCCGGAGACCCGGAGGACGTTGTCGGGTACCTGGTCGACCCGGCGGCCGGCCATGATGCCGCCGAGCTGGACCTTTTTCGCGAAGGCGACGATATCCGGCTCGAGACCGAGTTGCTGGTAGGCCCAGGTGGTGCCGGTGATCCCCACCCCGGTCTGCACCTCGTCGAGCACGAACAGCGCGTCGTACTCGTGGCAGAGCGCCTGCATCGCCTGCAGGAACTCCGGGCGCATGTGGTTGTCGCCGCCCTCGCCCTGGATCGGCTCGGCGATGAAGCAGGCGATGTCGTGCGGGTTGTCCTCGAAGGCTCGCCGCGCCTGCGCGAGGGCCTCCCGCTCGGCCTCCTCGACCTCGGCGAGGTGGCGCTCGAGGGGGAAGCGCACCGCGGGCACGTCGATGCGCGGCCAGTCGAACTTCGGGAAGCGGGCGGTCTTGTTGGGCTCGGTGTTGGTCAGCGAGAGGGTGTACCCGCTGCGGCCGTGGAACGCCTGCCGAAGGTGGAGCACCTTGGTGCCGAGCTCGGGGGAGCGGCCTGCGCCCTCGTTGCGGCGGCTCTTCCAGTCGAACGCCGTCTTGAGCGCGTTCTCGACGGCGAGCGCCCCGCCCTCGACGAAGAACAGTCTCGGCAGGTCCGGATCGCCCAGCACCCGGGCGAACGTCTCGACGAACTCGGCGTAGTGCGTGGTGTAGACGTCGGGGTTGGCGGGCTTGTTCGCCGCCACTTGTGCGAGGAGGGTCATGAACTCCGGGTCGTCCACGATGCCCGGCGCGTTGAGCCCCAGCGGGGCGGACGCGAAGAACGAGTAGAGGTCGAGGAACTTCCCACCGGTGCGCGCGTCGACGATCCACGAGCCCTGGCTGTCGAGCGGGTCGAGCACAAGCTTGAAACCGTCGGTCAGCACATGCCGGCCGAGCCTCTCGTGCACCTCGTCGGGGTGGACTGTCGACACTGCGGCAACCGTCATGGAGGCACCTACTCTCGATAGCCGTCTACCGAAGAAACTTCGTTGAACGCGAGAATCAGCGAAAATATTTTAGATATGGGGCGGTCGAGGCTGCAAGGCTTCGTGCAGCGGTAGATGCGGATGCATCGAGCCTGCCCGCGGCAGGGGGGGTGCCCGCGATCTTCCGCACCGACGGGACGTGGGCCTGGTCCGACCAGATCGCGTCCTGCCTCGACCGGTACGGCTACGCACCCGACCCCGGGCTGCGGCGGCACTTCGCCACGCGGCAGGAGCCGCCGCAGGCCACCGCACGGTGTGCAGTCAAGCGGGCAGGCTGGTGCTCGCCGAGCCCGAAGGCTCCTTGACGGGCCGCCCTGCCTCGGACACCCGTCGGTAGCCGCGTCCGCCGCACCCGGTGACCCGGTGACCCGGCCACCGCGCCGGTGCCGACGGGCGGCCGGGTACGGAGTCGAGGCTGCCCGGGCACCCCGGCTAGGCACGCCGAAGCAGCGCCCCCACCATCCCCTCCACATACTCGGGGAACTCCGCGTCCGAGGGCAGCGCGGACGGGACGGCGTGGCCGAGCTGGGTGTGGCCGAGGTAGAAGTTGTAGGCCATCAGGCCCTGCCGCCGTGCCTCGGCGTCGGTGAAGCCGAGTTCGGTGAACAGCCCGGCCAGGTAGCCGATCCGGCGCTCCGTGACCTGTCTGAGTGCGGCGGCGACCTGGGGATGGGCGACGCTGGCGAGCAGGGAGAGTTCGAGCGGGTCGTGCTTGGCCGGCCGGGTGACCTCGGTGAACAGGCGGCGCAGGCGCTTCTCCGGGTCCGGCTCGGTCTGCATCGCCGCGATGATCTGCTCGGTGTCCGTCTCGACCCAGCGGGCGAGCGCCGCCTCGATCAGTGCCTCGCGGTTGCCGAAGTGCCAGTAGAAGCTGCCCTTCGTGGCGCCCAGGCGGGCGGCGAGCGGTTCGACCGCCACCGCCGCGAGGCCGCCGCCCGCACGGATGGCGGCGAGCGCGGCGTCGGCCCAGTCGTCCGCGCTGAGTCTGGACTTCTTCGCCTGCTGCCGCCGCTCCATGACCGTACGCTACCGTATGGTTTCCATACGCTGGCGTATGGAGGTGCGCGATGCTCAGGAACAGGCCCGTGGCGGTGGAGTTCCCCGAAGGTGCACGGCTGATCAGGGCGGCGCTGGAGCGGCCCGACCACCAGGACGCGTATGCCGTGGAGTTGCGGCCCGGGATGCCACGCGATCCCGCGGCCTGGACGGGCGTCCTGCGTGACGCCTTCCCGATCGCGTCGCGGCGGGACGGCGAGGTGCTGATGGACGTGAGCACCGCCGGTCTCGACGCCTGGGCCTCGATCGTCGTCGACGACACGCACGTGATCCTGTGCAGCTCGGTGAAGACGCACGCATGGCGATCCAGGCTCTACTGGGGCGTCGTGAAATGGGTCCACCCCTTCATGGCCCGCGTCATGCTGGCCCGCGCCCACCGAAATCTCGATCATGCGGCGCGGAAAACCGGGTAGGCACCCGGAAGTACCGCTCGATCCGGCCTCCTCGGCCGTCGTGCGGGACACCACGTCATGTCCCCCGGCCGTCGCGTCACGCGATCCGGGTGATTCGGGTGGCCATATCCGTATGTGCCCCACCCGAGTGACGCGAGTTACATGGCACCGAGGGGCCCACGTCGACACGATGGGGGGCGTCACCGGCAGGCTGAAGGGATCCAAGGATGTTCCGCAAGGTGCTGGTCGCCAACCGCGGTGAGATCGCGATTCGCGCGTTCCGGGCCGGCTTCGAGCTGGGCGCGAGAACCGTCGCCGTCTTCCCGCACGAGGACCGCAACTCGTTGCACCGGCTCAAGGCCGACGAAGCGTACGAGATCGGTGAACCAGGGCACCCCGTGCGCGCCTACCTCTCCGTCGAGGAGATCGTCCGGGCCGCGCGCCGGGCGGGCGCGGACGCGGTCTACCCGGGATACGGGTTCCTGTCCGAGAACCCCGACCTGGCCCGCGCGTGCGAGGAAGCGGGCATCACGTTCGTCGGCCCCAGCGCCGACACCCTGGAACTCACCGGCAACAAGGCCCGCGCCGTGGCCGCCGCCCGTGCGGCCGGCGTTCCGGTGCTGGGCTCCTCGGCGCCCTCCACCGACGTGGACGAACTGGTCCGCGCCGCGGACGAGGTCGGCTTCCCCGTGTTCGTCAAGGCGGTCGCGGGCGGCGGCGGGCGCGGCATGCGCCGCGTCGAGGACCCCGCGTCGCTGCGCGACGCCATCGAGGCGGCGGCCCGCGAGGCGGCGTCCGCGTTCGGCGACCCGACGGTCTTCCTGGAGAAGGCCGTCGTCGAACCCCGCCACATCGAGGTGCAGATCCTCGCCGACGGGCAGGGCGGCGTCATCCACCTCTACGAGCGCGACTGTTCGCTCCAGCGCCGCCACCAGAAGGTCATCGAGATCGCGCCCGCGCCGAACCTCGACCCCGGACTGCGGGACCGGATCTGCGCCGACGCGGTGCGGTTCGCCCGCGAGATCGGCTACCGCAACGCCGGCACCGTCGAATTCCTGCTCGACCGCGACGGCAACCACGTCTTCATCGAGATGAACCCGCGCATCCAGGTCGAGCACACGGTGACCGAGGAGGTCACCGATGTCGACCTGGTCCAGGCCCAGATGCGCATCGCGGCCGGCGAGAGCCTGGACGACCTCGGGTTGTCGCAGGAGAGCATCACCCTGCGCGGTGCCGCGCTCCAGTGCCGGATCACCACCGAGGACCCGGCCAACGGCTTCCGCCCCGACACCGGACGCATCAGCGCCTACCGCTCGCCCGGCGGCTCGGGCATCCGCCTGGACGGCGGCACCACCCACGCGGGTACCGAGATCAGCGCGCACTTCGACTCGATGCTCGTCAAACTCACCTGCCGCGGCCGGGACTTCAAGGCCGCGATCGGCCGTGCCCGGCGCGCGGTCGCCGAGTTCCGCATCCGTGGCGTCGCCACCAACATCCCCTTCCTCCAGGCGGTGCTGGACGACCCGGACTTCCGGGAAGGGCGGGTGACGACGTCGTTCATCGAGCAGCGCCCGCAGCTGCTCACCGCACGCCACTCCGCCGACCGCGGCACCAAGCTGCTCACCTACCTCGCCGACGTCACCGTGAACAAGCCGCACGGCGAGCGGCCCCAACTGATCGACCCGGTCACCAAACTGCCCCCGCTGCCCGCCGGCGAGCCGCCCGCCGGTTCCCGGCAACGCCTGACCGAACTGGGGCCCGAGGGGTTCGCGCGGTGGCTGCGCGAGTCGCCGGCCATCGGCGTCACGGACACCACGTTCCGCGACGCGCACCAGTCGCTGCTCGCCACCCGCGTACGGACCAAGGACATGCTCGCCGTCGCCCCGGTGGTGGCACGCACCCTGCCGCAGCTGCTGTCGCTCGAGTGCTGGGGCGGCGCCACCTACGACGTCGCCCTGCGCTTCCTCGCCGAGGACCCGTGGGAGCGGCTTGCCGCCATCCGCGAGGAAGTCCCCAACATCTGTCTCCAGATGCTGCTGCGCGGACGCAACACGGTCGGGTACACGCCGTACCCCACCGAGGTGACGGACGCGTTCGTCCAGGAGGCCGCGGCCACCGGCATCGACATCTTCCGGATCTTCGACGCCCTGAACGACGTCGGTCAGATGCGGCCCGCCATCGACGCCGTGCGCGAGACCGGGACGGCCGTCGCCGAGGTCGCCCTCTGCTACACCTCGGACCTGTCCGACCCCTCCGAGAAGCTCTACACCCTCGACTACTACCTCCGTCTCGCCGAGCAGATCGTCGCGGCCGGCGCGCACGTCCTGGCCGTCAAGGACATGGCGGGCCTGCTCCGCGCCCCGGCCGCGGCGACGCTCGTCTCGGCGCTGCGCCGCGAGTTCGACCTGCCGGTGCACGTCCACACGCACGACACCGCGGGCGGCCAGCTCGCGACCTACCTCGCCGCGATCCAGGCCGGGGCGGACGCGGTGGACGGCGCGGTGGCGTCGATGGCGGGCACCACCTCGCAGCCGTCGCTGTCGGCGATCGTCGCCGCCACCGACCACTCCGCGCGGCCGACCGGACTCGACCTCCAGGCGGTCGGGGACCTGGAGCCGTACTGGGAGAGCGTGCGCCGGGTCTACGCCCCGTTCGAGGCCGGCCTCGCCTCGCCGACCGGGCGCGTCTACCACCACGAGATCCCCGGCGGCCAGCTGTCCAACCTGCGGACCCAGGCCGTCGCCCTGGGCCTCGGCGACCGCTTCGAGGACATCGAGAAGATGTACGCCGCCGCCGACCGCATCCTCGGCCGGCTGGTGAAGGTCACCCCGTCGTCGAAGGTGGTCGGCGACCTGGCGCTGCACCTGGTGGGCGCCGGGGTGTCGCCGGACCGGTTCGAGGAGACGCCGGACCGGTTCGACATCCCCGACTCCGTCATCGGCTTCCTGCGCGGCGAGCTCGGCAGCCCGCCCGGGGGATGGCCGGAGCCGTTCCGCAGCAAGGCCCTCCAGGGCCGGGCCGACCCCAAGCCCGTGCAGGAGCTGAGCGCCGAGGACCGGACGGCGCTGGACAAGGACCGCCGCGCGACACTCAACCGGCTGCTGTTCCCCGGCCCGACACGGGACTTCGAGACGCACCGGCAGAACTACGGCGACACCGGTGTGCTGGAGAGCAAGGACTTCTTCTACGGTCTGCGCCCCGGCACGGAGTACGCCGTCGACCTGGAGCCCGGTGTGCGGCTGCTCATCGCGCTGGAAGCGGTGGGCGACGCCGACGAACGCGGCATGCGCACGGTGATGTCGACGCTCAACGGCCAGCTGCGGCCCATCCAGGTCCGCGACACCGCCGCCGCCTCCGACATCCCGGTGACCGAGAAGGCCGACCGCGGCAACTCCGGCCATGTCGCCGCCCCGTTCGCCGGAGTGGTGACGCTGGTGGTCGCCGAGGGCGACCAGGTGGAGGCCGGTGCCACGGTGGCCACGATCGAGGCCATGAAGATGGAGGCGGCGATCACCGCCGGGCGGTCCGGCACGGTGTCCCGGCTCGCCATCAACAAGGTGCAGCAGGTGGAGGGCGGCGACCTCCTCGTCGAGATCGGCTGACCGCAGCACCACAGCACCGCACCACCACGAGCGCACCGGCACCGGAGACCACTCCGGTGCCGGTGCGCTCGTGTCGCGTCAGCCGGTGACCGTGAACCAGGTGGCCCGCGACTTCTTCCACTCGGGGTGCGTGAGGTCCTTGGCCTCGACGCCGTCGCCGTACAGGTCGGCGGAGCCGTCGTCGGTGATCAGCTGGGCGCGGGCGCCGGGCACGCTCAGGTCGGGGACGTCGACGACCGACTCCCAGCCGCCCGGGTCCGAGGTCGGCAGGTCGAGGCGCTTGACCGGGGCGTGGGCGGGGTCGCCGTCCCAGGAGTAGAGGGCGTACGGGTCGGAGTTGTCGTCGGCGGCCCAGGAACCGGCGACGATCAGGTACTGGTTCGCCGCGTTCTTGCGGATGTCCCGGACCGAGAGGCCGCCGAGGTCCAGCTCGATCGGCGTGCCGAAGACCGCCGAGGCGCCGCTGGCCACCATCTTGTCGAAGTTCGTGACCGGCACGAGGAGCGCCTTGCCGCCGGGGACCGCGGGGGCGAGGGGAGCGCGGAAGCCGAGGTACGCGGTCGTCGTGGAGCCCGGCGCGAACTCCAGGCCCTCCACGTTGAAGCCGTCGATCTGCTTGGGGATCTGCCCGGCGGCGGTGCCGGCCGCGAAGCCGTAGCGGTTGCCGTTCGCCTTGTCCCAGGCGACGAGGTTGTCACGGAGCTTCGCGTACGAGTTGCCGTAGGCCAGCGTGGTGGACGCCCCGGACCCGGTCACCTTGGTCGTGAAGACCGTGTTGCGGGCCGACTTGTACTCGCCGTCCTTGTTGTTGCCCAGCGAACCCGTCCAGTAGATGGTGTCGCCGACGCGCGCGGCGCCCTCGATGTCGATCTCCTTGGAGACACCGATCCTGGAGCTGAAGTCCCAGGTCCTGACGGGCGCCCCGGATGTCGAACGGTCGTACAGGCGCAGGGTGTTGGACTCGTCGTCCGCGACGACCGCGTAGCCGCCACCCACGTCGACTGCGGCCGACGCGTCACTCGAACCGGTCAGGTAGCGGCTGTCCGCGGACCGCTGGACGGCGGCGGACGCCGCGTAGTGCAGGGTCTTCGTGGCCGTCTGCCCGTCGACCCCGGTGACCTGCACGGTCAGGTCGGCGTAGCCGCGGCCGCGCGCGGCGACGGCGACCTGCCGGGTGGCGCCGGTTCCGGTGACGGAGGCGTCCGTCGCCGTCGCCACGGAGGTCTTGCTGCTCCTGGTCACCGTGACGGTGAGCGCGCCCGCGTCGGCACCGCTCTGAGCGACCGTCACGTTCACGACCGGGTCCCCACTGGCACCCACCGCGCCGGACAGGTACGACGCCGAGAGCGTGAGGCTCGGGGTGCCGTAACTCGCCGCCTGCGCCTGGCTTCCCATGCTCATGGCGGCGAGCGTGAGCACTCCGCCCAGCACGGCGACCGCCCGGCGGCCTGAGGGGAGAAGGTAGTCCTGCACTGGGACCCTTTCGTCGACGAGATGTCGACGAGAAGGCTGAGCCGCGCCCGCCAACTCCACGCTGCGCGCGCACGTCTGACCGGTGAACAGATCCGGACGGCGTCAGGTCGCGGGAGCCGTGCCCCCGCCGAGCGACCGGTGCGCCACCCTCGCCAGATGGGCGGCGAAGACCCCGCGCGTGTCCGGCGTCAGCGTGCGCAGCGCCACCAGCGCCGTGATGACGACGTCGCACAGCTCCGACTGGACGTCGTCCCAGTCGTGGGTGGTCCCCTTGCGCGGGTTCTGGCCCGTCGCGCCGATCACCGCCTGGGCGACCTCGCCGACCTCCTCCGACAGTTTCAGGATGCGCAGGAGCAGGCCGTCGGTGCCGTCGACCGCCCTGTTCGCGTCGAGCCAGGCGTACAGGCCGTCGATCGTGCCCCAGACGTCTTCGTCAGTCATGGGATCAGCTTCCCGCAGCCGGCCCGGGGAGGGGGTGGCGCCCCCGTGAGGCCCGCCGCCGTACCGTGCGGGCGCACGGCCCGCGGCTACTCGTCGAACAGCGTCTCCTGCTCGCCCTCCGCGGCCCGGCGCACCCGCTTGTTCCGTGCGCCCACCACCACGGCGGTCACGGCAGCCGTCGCCCCGAGCGCCAACGGCACCATCCAGCCGCGGTTGACCGTGTGGCGCAGCAGATGGTCCAGGGACAGCCGGCCGGGGCCCGTCACCGCGAGCCCCGCCGCGGTGAGCCCGAGCGAGGCCGCGTACTCGTAGCCGCCGCTGTTCGCGAAGAACCCGTTCGGCATGTGGACCGCCGCCGCGCCCGCCATCGCGCCGGCCGCGGCGGCACCGGCCGCGGGCGTCGCCAGGCCCAGCATCAGCAGCGTGCCGCCGCCCGCCTCCGCCAGTCCCGCCGCGGTCGCGCTCGCCTTTCCGGGCGCATAGCCCATGGCCTCCATGGCGGCGCCGGTTCCCTCGAGACCGCCCCCGCCGAACCAGCCGAGCAGCTTCTGCGTGCCGTGCGCGGCGAGCACCCCACCGGTCCCCAGACGGAGCAGCAGCAGTCCGAGATCGGTTCGGTCGACGCAGGTGCCGGTACAGGTCACGGTGACTCCCAGAGCAGACGGCAGTGGCAACGGTCCCTCCCGTGTCCCCACCGTCGCACCGAACCCGGGCCCGCGGCGTGCCCGGGCCGCCGTTCGGGTGGCGGCCCGGCGGGACCGGTGTGACTCTGTCTGGCATGACGATTCAGGTAGCGAAACTCAGCGACCCGGCCGTCCGGGCCTTCGTCACCGCCGTGAACGCCCACGACCGTGAGGCCTTCAAGGCAGTCCTGGCGCCCGGCGCCACGATGTCCGACGACGGCTCCGACCGGGACCTCGACGACTGGACCGACCGGGAGATCTTCTCCACCCACGGCCACATGGACGTCGACAACGAGTCCAACGGCGGTCACTCCCTCATCGCCCGCTACAGCAACGACACCTGGGGCGAGATGAAGACGAAGTGGAGCTTCACCGTCGACGACGGCAAGATCTCCCGCTTCGAGACCGGCCAGGCGTAACGGCCTGTCTCCTCCGGGCACTTGCCTTCGCCTGCGCTCCAACTCCTAGCGTCCCGGGGCATGGAGCGCATCGAGAAGCAGAGCACGCAGACCCGGACACTGGGCCGCGCCGGGATCGAGGTCAGCGCCCTCGGGTTCGGCTGCTGGGCCATCGGCGGCGAGTGGGCGACACCCGACGGGCAGCCCCTGGGCTGGGGCAAGGTCGACGACGAGGAGTCCGTACGGGCGGTGCGGCGCGCCCTCGACCTCGGAGTGACGTTCTTCGACACGGCCGACGCGTACGGCGCGGGCCACAGCGAGCGTGTGCTCGCCCGGGCCCTGGGCAAGCGACGGGCCGACGTGGTCGTCGCCACCAAGTGGGGCAACGTCGTCGACGAGGAGCGCCGGCTGCTGACCGGCAGCGACGACTCGCCGGCCTACGCCCGCCGCGCGCTGACCGCCTCACTGCGCCGCCTCGACACCGACCACATCGACCTCTTTCAGCTGCACCTGTCCGACGCCGACCCGGAGCGCGGCGCCGAACTCCGTGACGTCTGCGAGGAGTTCGTACGGGAAGGGCTGATCCGCGGCTACGCGTGGAGCACGGACGACCCCGGGCGCGCGGCGGTCTTCGCCGAGGGCGAGCACTGCGCGGCCGTGCAGCACCGGCTCAACGTCCTCCAGGACGCGCCCGAACTGCTGCTGCTCTGCGAGGAGTCGGGGCTCGCCAGCATCAACCGCAGCCCGCTGGCGATGGGCCTGCTGACCGGGAAGCACACGGCGGGACGCGCACTGGAGGCGGGCGACATCCGCAATGCGCCGCCCGCCTGGCTGCCGGGCTTCACGCAGCGGCGCGGCGCCGACCCGGAATGGCTCGCCCGGGTCGACGCCCTCAGGGAGATCCTCACCAGCGGCGGCCGTACCCTCGCGCAGGGCGCCCTGGCCTGGCTGTGGGCGCGCAGCCCCCGCACCGTCCCGATCCCGGGGTTCCGTTCGGTGGCCCAGGCCGAGGAGAACGCGGGCGCGATCGCCAAGGGGCCGCTCACCGCCGGGCAGCTGGCCGAGGTGGACCGGCTGCTGGGACGGTGAGCGGCCCACGCCGCCGGGGCCGTTCCGGGAGCCGGGGGATCAGTACCCCCGGCCGTCGTACTGCTGCTGCGCGTACTGCGGCAGACCGGGCTGTCCCGCGTGCCCGTCCCCGTGCGGCGCCTGCCGCCGCGGGTCGGCGGCGCGGCCGCCGCCCCGCTCGGTCAGGGTGATCCGGCCGGCCTCGATGGTCGCCAGGCGCGGCGCGCGACGGGCGATGGACGAGTCGTGGGTGACCATGACGAAGGTCAGTCCGTACTCGTGCCACAGCCCTTCGAGCAGCCCCATGATGTCGTCGCGGGTGCCCTCGTCGAGGTTGCCGGTCGGCTCGTCCGCGAGCAGCACCTTCGGCTTCTTGACCAGCGCACGGGCGATGGCGACGCGCTGCTGCTGGCCGCCGGACATCTCGGACGGCACGTGGGCGAGGCGTTCGCCCAGGCCGACCGAGCGGAGCGCCTCGGCGGCCCGCTCGCGCCGCTCGGCGGGCTTGACCCCGAGCGGCACGAGGGCCGTCTCGACGTTCTCCTGCGCGGTCAGTGTCGGGATGAGGTTGAAGGCCTGGAAGATGATGCCGATCTTCTCGGCGCGCAGCCGGGTCAGCTTGGCCTCGCTGATGGAGGCGAGGTCGACGCCGTCCAGTTCGACACTGCCGGCGGAGGGCCGGTCCAGGCCGCCGATCATCTGGAGCAGGGTGGACTTGCCGCCGCCGGTGGGGCCCTGGATGACGAGCTGGTCGCCGTCCTCGATGGCGAGGTCGACGCCGCGCAGCGCCTCCACCGTGTCCTTGCCCCGCGTGTAGCGCTTGGTGACGCCGGTGAGCTTGTACATGAGGTTCTCCGAAGGTGCAGAAGAGGAAGGGGCGGGGCGCCGCGGCCCGGGGGGAACGGACGCGGCGCCCCGGTTCGGGGGCCCGGAGGGCCGGTCAGGAGGCCGGCGCCCCGGAACGGGTGGTGGCCCGGGGGCCGGTCAGGAGACGCTGCGCAGCGCGTCCGCGGGACGCATCCGGGAGGCGCGCCAGCCGCCCATGGCGCCGGCGACCAGGCCGCCCGCGATGGCGAGGCCCGCGGCGAGCGCGATGGTGGTCGCCGAGACCGGCGCGGACAGCGCGATCTCCAGGGTGTTCTTCGCCGCGGAGGCCGCCTGACCGCCGGGGCCGCCGCCACCGGGGCCGCCCATGCCGCCGCCGCCCATGCCGCCGGTGGAGCCGAGCTCCGCCGTCAGCTTCGGGCTGATCGCCGTGACCGCGTAGGCCGCGCCCAGACCGAGCGCGATACCGAGGGCGCCGCCGAGCAGACCGTTGACGACGGACTCACCGACGACCTGCCGGGTGACCTTGCGGGACGGCCAGCCGAGCGCCTTCAGGGTGCCGAACTCACGGACGCGGCGGCTGACCGCGGAGGAGGTGAGCAGCGCGGCCACCAGGAACGCGGCGACGAGGACGGCGACCGACAGCCACTTGCCGACGCTGGTCGCCAGGTTCGAGGCGGTCGACAGCGAGCCCGAGACGGTGTCGGCGAGGTCCGCGGAGGTGGTGACCGTGGTGCCCGAGATGTTCTTCTGGATGGTCGCCTTGACGGTGTCGATCTGCTGGGAGTCGGTCGCCTTGACGTAGATCGTGGTGACCTGGTTCTTCGCGTCGCCCAGCGTCTGCGCCTGCTTCAGCGGCAGGTACACGTCGGTGGTGGAGTCGCTGCTGTCGGGCGTCGCGATCCCGATGATCGTGTACTTGGTGCCGGAGATCTTCAGGGTCTTGCCGACCTTGTACTTGTTCTCCTTGGCGTACGACTTGCTGACCACCGCGACCTTCGCGTTCGTCTGCGCGGCCGTGAAGGTCTCACCCGTGGTGATCTTCGAGGTGGCCAGCGGGCCGAGGTCCTGGTCGGTGACGTCGACGCCCGCGACGGAGTACGAGTTCACGTCGAAGGACGCGCCGCCGCCCTGCACCTGGGGCGCGCCGGTGTCGCCGCTCTGGCCGCCGCCGGGGCCGCCCTGCTGCTGGGTGGTCCCCGACTTCGCCTTGCCCTGGGTGAAGGAGCCGTCGACCTTGGTGACGTTCAGGCTCAGCGCGCCCACCGCGTTCGCGACGCCCTTCTGGGCGGAGACCTTCGCGACGAGCGAGGACTTCAGGGCCTGACCGCCCTGCGTCATCACCCGGTCGGAACTCTGCTTCTTGCTGCTGTCCGACTTGGCGTCGAAGTCGAACTTCGGCCGGTCCGAGGCGTTGCCGGAGGGCGCCGACCTGGCCTTGGTGACGGTCATGTCGGTGCCGAGGCCGTACAGCGACTTCAGGACCTTGTCCTGCGCCTGCTGCATGCCGGCCGACACCGAGTTGACGGTGATGACCAGCGCGATACCGAGCGCCAGACCCAGGGCGATCACCAGCGCCGCCTTCTTGCGCCGGCTCAGCTCACGCTTGAGATAGATGCCAAACATCCCGTTCCTCAAAGGTTCTTGGCGCCCGCTGTGGGCGCGGCCACAAGCTATGGAGGAACCTTTGAGCGGAGCTGAGCGAGAGGTGTGCGAGAGCTGAGAAAGCGGAGCCCGAAATCAATATTCCGTAAGACAGCCCATTCCTCGTCCGTTCAGGGCTTATTGCCAGAAAACCCCTGTTGAGTGGCGCCCGGTGAAGAACGGCGGGCCCGCCCGGCACGCAACTCCCGGTGGGACGGTGGGCGGCCGTACGGGGCGGGCCCGCGCCGTCACGCGGCAGCGTTTTGCCGCCCCTTTGGGATTGGCTTTCCTTTTCTTTGTCACCCCGCTGTACGGTCTCACGGACGGGCTTTGTACGGTCCCGGGATGCGTGATTCCTCGTGGCGTTCCCCGCGTCCCGCTCCGCCGTCCCCGCGTGCGGCCTCCGTGCCCGCCGCCCGCTCCGCCGTGCTGTCGCGGCGCGCCGCCCTCGGCCTCGCGGCGGCCGTCCCGTTGGCCGCGTCCGGCGCCCCGGCCGCGTCCGCCGCCACCACGATCGGCGGTGAACGCCTCGGCCGCGCCGGTGTCCAGGTCCTCGGCGGCTCGGCACTGCCCGAGCGGCTCACCGCGCGCGCCTGGCTCGTCGCGGACCACGAGAGCGGCGAGGTGCTCGCCGCGTACGACGCGCACCGGCGGCTGGCACCCGCGTCCACCCTGAAGATGCTGTTCGCGGACACCGTGCTGAAGCGGTTCGAGCGGACCGAGACCCGCAAGGCGACCGACGGTGACCTCGCCGACGTGCCCGCGGGCTCCAGCCTGGTCGGCATCAAGCCCGGAATCACCTACACCGTCGAGCAGTTGTGGCAGGGCGTCTTCCTGCGCTCGGGCAACGACGCGGTGCACGTCCTCAGCCACATGAACGGCGGCATCGCCGTGACCGTCGCGCAGATGCAGGCCAGGGCGAGGGACCTGCAGGCCCTGGACACGCACGTGGTCAGCCCCGACGGGTTCGACCACAAGGGCCAGTTGTCCTCCGCCTACGACCTGACGCTCTTCGCCCGGCACGGCCTCGCCGACGCCGACTTCCGCGGCTACTGCGCGACGAAGACCGCCGACTTCCCCGCCGGCGGCAAGAAGACCTTCCAGATCCAGAACACCGACCGCCTGCTCACGGGCGCGTGGGGTGTGCGGCCGTACGACGGTCTGATCGGGGTGAAGAACGGCTACACCAGCCACGCGGGCAACACCTTCACCGGCGCGGCCACCCGCGACGGGCGGACCCTGCTCGTCACGGTGATGCACCCGAAGAACGGCGGCAGCGGCGTCTACGAGGAGACCGCCCAACTGCTGGACTGGGGCTTCGAGAACGCGGCGAAGGTGCGACCGGTGGGCACGCTGGTCGAGCCGCTCAGTGCGGGCGGGGCGAGCGCGACGCCCGCGCGGAAGGCGCCGAAGGCGGCGACGGGCGCTTCGGCGGCCGATACCGGCCCTGCCTCGGCCGGCTCGTCGTGGGGGCTGTTCGCCGGAGCCGGGGGAGCGTTCGCCCTGCTGGCGGGCGGAGCTTTCGCGCTGCGCGGGCGCCGGCGCGCGGCCACCGGGGAGGACGGCGAGGAGGGGAGCGCCCGTCACCGGCGCTGACCCCTGCCCGCGCGTGTGCCGACTCCTCGCGGTCGCACACGTGTTGGGGCAGCCGTCCCGTGGTCCGGTGCATACCTCGCGGTCCCGCGCGAGGTCCGCCCCCTTCCGGGCCGCGGAACGGCTGCCACCTCCCCCCTCGGTATGGACCGTGGTCGTACCGAAGTCTGGTGCTCCAAGTGTGAAGCTCTCGTGGAGGAGATGTTGAGCATAAGCCCTTGACCGGCTTATACGGTCCGGAGCTTCAGCTTCCGTTTGTGCAAGTTGAGTCGTTGACCAGTTCTTGGCGCGCCGTTGGTGAACCGCGCGGAGGGCCTCCGCGACGGCTCAGCCGCGCCCCACGTACGGCATCGTCGTCGCCAGCACCGTCGCGAACTGCACGTTCGCCTCCAGCGGGAGTTCCGCCATGTGCCGGACCGTGCGCGCGATGTCGGCGACGTCCATCACCGGTTCGACCGCCAGTTCGCCATTGGCCTGGAGCGTTCCCGTCCGCATCCCCTCCGTCATGTCGGTGGCGGCGTTCCCGATGTCGATCTGACCGCACGCGATCCGGTACGGGCGCCCGTCCAGGGACAGTGACTTGGTGAGCCCGGTCAGCGCGTGCTTGGTCGCCGTGTACGCCACCGACCGCGGGCGGGGCGCGTGCGCCGAGATGGAACCGTTGTTGATGATCCGGCCGCCCTGCGGGTCCTGCTCCTTCATCTGCCGGTACGCCGCCTGCGCGCACAGGAACGCGCCGTTGAGGTTGGTGTCCACCACGTGCCGCCAGGCGTCGTACGGCAGCTCTTCGAGCGGGACGCCGCCCGGGCCGAACGTGCCCGCGTTGTTGAAGAGCAGGTCGAGCCGTCCGAAGCGGTCGCGCACGGCGGAGAAGAGAGCGGCGACGTCGTCGGGGCGTGCGACGTCCGTGCGGACGGCCGTCGACGGGGCCCCGGGCACCAGGGCGGCCGTCTCCTCCAGGGTCGCCGTCCGGCGCCCGGCGAGCGCCACCGACCAGCCGGTGCGCAACAGTTCCACGGCCACCGCGCGGCCGATGCCGGAGCCCGCCCCGGTCACCACCGCGATCTTCGTGTGCTGAGCGTTCATGGCATTCATGGAGCCGCAGCGTACGGGAGAGTCCGCGGTACGGAAGGGAAGGTCCGCACTGCGGAAGGGTGAGAGGTGCCGGTGTCCGTCCCGACAGCGGCAGCGACGGTGGCGGGCGCAGCGGCCGTAGCGCCGGGACAGGCGCAGAAGCAGGAACAGGGACAGGGCGACCGGCGCCGCCGGCCGCCCCTGCCTCGTGTCAGGCGGCCTCGCCCGGGTAGCGGACGCCGATCCGGTCCCGTATCGCGTCGAGCGTCCGCATCACGGCGAGGCTGCCGTCGAGGGGGACGAGCGGGGACTCGGTCTCACCGGCCCGCAGCGCGCGCATCGCCTCGGCGGCCTCGTGCTTGAGGCTGTTGCGCGGGCCGGATGCGGGGTCGGCGGAGAACGTCTCGGGCTCACGGCCGTCGCGGTGCAGCACGAAGTGCTCGGGGAAGAAGAAGCCGTCCGGGAGGTCGATTCGGCCCTCGGAACCGGTGATGGAAGCGGAGACGGGCGTGCCGCCGTTGATGGAGCAGTGCACCGAGGCGAGAGCGCCGCTCTCCCAGGTGAGCAGTGCCCCCGTCTGGAGGTCGACCCCCTCGTCGGAGAGCACCGCCTTCGCGACGACGTCCGACGGCTCCCCGAGCAGCAGCTGCGCGAACGACACCGGGTAGACACCCAGATCGAGGAGCGCCCCGCCGCCCTGCGCCGGGTCGCGCAGCCGGTGCGAGGGCGGGAACGGCCCGGAGATCCCGAAGTCGGCCTGCACCGTGCGGACCTCACCGACCACGCCGTCGTCGACGAGCGCCTTGAGCCGCCGGACCAGCGGATTGCAGTACATCCACATGGCCTCCATCAGGAAGCGGTCGTGCTCCTTCGCGAGCGCCACCAGCTCCTCGGCCTCACGCACGTTCAGCGTGAACGCCTTCTCGCACAGCACATGGCGCCCCGCCTCCAGGCACAGCCCGGCCGCCGCCCGGTGCGCCGCGTGCGGAGTGGCGACGTACACGATGTCGACGTCCGTGTCCTCGGCGAGCGACGCCCAGTCGCCGTACGCCCTGGGTATCCCGAACCGTTCCGCGAACGTCTTCGCGGAGGCCTCCGTCCGCGAGGCCACCGCCACGACCTCGGCGTCCGGCATGTCCACCAGATCCGCCGCGAACGACGCGGCGATCCCGCCCGTCGCCAGAATCCCCCACCGCACGCTGTCGCGCTCGCCCGTCATTCCCGCCCCTTGTCCGCCCCGCGCCCTGTCCTTGTGACCCGAACACGCCGTTCGAACTGAGAGCATAGGTGGCGGATCACTCGGAGAGGGAGGGGCGCATGCCCGAGCGTGGCCGCACCGCGCGCGACCAGGAAGGCCAAGAAGGCCCGGACGGACACATACCGAACGCGGCGGCCACCGAGGCCGACCCGCACCCGGGCGCCGCGCCCGCCGCGCACCCGGACACGCTCCCCGGCCCCCGCCCGGACCCGGACACCGTCCTCGGCGCACCCGGCGACCCGCTCGCCGGACCGCATCCGGACGCACCCGCCGGCACCGGAGCCGCGCGCCGCACCGGACTCCTCGTCACCCTGATCCTCGGCGGCCTCACCGCCACACCCCCGCTGGCGATGGACATGTACCTCCCGTCGCTGCCGGACGTCACGAAGGCGCTGCACGCACCCGCCGCGACCGTGCAGCTCACCCTCACCGCCTGCCTCGCCGGCATGGCGCTCGGACAGCTCGTCGTAGGCCCGATGAGCGACAGGTGGGGCCGCAGACGCCCGCTCCTCGCCGGCCTCGCCGTCTACGTCCTGGCCACCGTGCTGTGCGCCCTGGCCACCGATGTCGAACTCCTCGTCGCCTTCCGCCTCGCCCAGGGACTCGCCGGCGCGGCGGGCATCGTGATCGCCCGGGCCGTCGTCCGCGACCTGTACGACGGCGTGGCCATGGCGCGCTTCTTCTCCACCCTCATGCTGATCTCCGGAGTCGCCCCGATCGTCGCGCCGCTCATCGGCGGCCAGATCCTGCGCGTCACCGACTGGCGGGGCGTGTTCGTGGTCCTCACGGCGGTCGGCGTCGCGCTGACCGCCGTCGTCTGGACGAAGCTGCCGGAGACCCTGCCGCCCGCGGACCGGCACGGCGGCGGCGTCGGCGCGGCGCTGCACGCCATGCGGGGTCTGCTCGCGGACCGCGTCTTCACCGGGTACATGCTCGCCGGCGGGTTCGCCTTCGCCGCGCTGTTCGCCTACATCTCGGCGTCGCCGTTCGTCGTGCAGGAGATCTACGGCGCCTCCCCGCAGACCTTCAGCCTGCTCTTCGGCCTCAACTCCGTCGGTCTCGTCCTCGTCGGCCAGATCAACGGAAAGATCCTGGTCGGCCGGGTCAGGCTCGACAAGGCGCTCGCCGCGGGCCTCGCCCTCGTCGCGCTGGCGGCGACCGCGCTGCTGCTGATGTCCACGGGCGTCCTCGGCGAGGTCGGCCTCGCCCCGGTGGCCGCCGCCCTGTTCGTGCTGATGTCCTCGATGGGCCTGGCCCTGCCCAACACCCAGGCACTCGCCCTGATGCGGGTGCGGCACGCGGCCGGCTCCGCCTCCGCGCTGCTGGGCACCTCCTCCTTCCTCATCGGCGCGATCGCCTCGCCCCTCGTCGGCATCGCGGGCGAGCACACCGCCGTCCCGATGGCCGTCGTCCAACTGGGCGCGGTACTGGTGGCCGTCGCCTGCTTCGTGGGACTGTGCCGTCCCTGGCAGACGGGACGGGTACCGGACGGAAAGGCGGCGGACAGCTGAGCGCACCCAGACTGCGCATCGACACACCGGAACGGGCCGGGCTCGACCCCGGAGAACTGCGTCACCTCGTCAGCGAGGTCCGCGCGCTCACGCGCGGAGCCGACCCCTGGGCGGCGGGCGTGGTCCTCATCGCGGGACGCGGTCCGGTCGTCGCCGTCGAGGAGGCGGCGGGGTGGGCGGTGCGGTACGCGGCGTACGACGAGGAGACCGACACCGGGGTCGAGCTGCCACCCGGGGCGCGGGTGCCGATGAGCGTGCACACGCCCTTCGACCTGGCCTCGCTCACCAAGCTGTTCACCGCGGTCGCCGCGGTGCAGCAGCTGGAGCGCGGCACCCTGGGCATCGACGCGCTGGTGGGCGCGTATTTGCCGGAGTTCCACGCGGCCGCCGAGCACGGCGTCACCGTGCGTCAACTGCTCACGCACACCTCCGGTCTGCGGCCCGAACTGCCCCTGTACGACTGCCCGGACGACACGGTGCGGCTCGCGATGCTGCGGGCCGAGGCCCCCTCGTCCGCGCCGGGCGAGTACCTCTACTCCGACCTCAACCTGCTGCTGCTCCAGTACGTCCTGGAACGCGTCACCGGGCGTTCCCTGGACGTCCTCGTCCGGGACGGCATCACCAGGCCGCTCGGCATGCGGGCCACCGGTTTCGGCCCCTGTCCGGGCGCCGCGGCCTCCGAGGACCAGCGGCGGCCCTGGGGCAAGGTGGACCGGGGCATGCTGCGGGGCGTGGTCCACGACGAGAACGCGTGGGCGCTCGGCGGGGTGGCGGGGCACGCGGGGCTCTTCGCCACGGCGCGCGACCTCGCCGTGTTCTGCCGTGCCCTGCTCTCGGGCGGCTCCTACGGGCCCGCCCGCATACTCGGCCCCGACTTCGTCGAGCTGATGCTCGGCCCGCCCGCGCTCGGCTTCGCCCTCGACCAGGCCTGGTTCATGGGGGACCTCGCGGGGCGCGGGGCGGTGGGGCACACCGGGTTCACGGGGACGTCGCTGGTCCTGGACCCCGCGACGGACACGTTCCTCGTACTGCTCGCGAACACGGTGCACCCGCGGCGCAGGCCGGCGGACAGCGCGCCCCGCGCGGCGGCCGCCACCCGCCTGGCCCGCGCGGTACGCGACTGCATGTGACGGCCGCGGTCCGGGGACACCGGTCCCCGGACCGCGGGGACAGGGTGAGGTCGGCCCCGGGTTGAGGTCGGCCCCCGGTCCGCGCACGCCGGGTGGGCCCGGAGGTGGTGCGGAGGGCCGGTGGAGACCCGTCGGCGCCGACCGGAGGGTGCCCGCGCCGACCGGAGGGTGATGGCGCCGACCGTAGAATCACGGGGTGAACGCCCCCCTTCCCCCCGCCGACACCCTGCGCACCGCCCTCGCCGGGCTGCTGGACGGCCTGCCGCCGAAGGCCGCCGCGCAGGCGGTGGAGCGGCTGATCGCCAACTACCGGGGGACCACCCCGACGCACGCGCCGATCCTCCGCGACCGTTCGGACGTCGTCGCGTACGCCGCGTACCGGATGCCCGCGACGTTCGAGGCGGTGCGCGCGGCGCTGGAGGAGTTCGCGGACGCGGTGCCCGGCTGGGCCCCGGGCAGCCACGTGGACGTCGGCGGCGGCACCGGCGCCGCCACCTGGGCGGTGAACGCCACCTGGGAGGGCACCCGCCCGGTGACGGTCCTCGACTGGGCCGAACCCGCGCTCGCGCTCGGCAGCGAGATCGCCGCGGCGAATCCCGAGCTGAAGTCCGCCCAGTGGCGGCGCTCCCGCATCGGAGCCGCGCTCACCGTCGAGAGCACCGATCTCGTCACCGTCTCCTACGTGCTGGGCGAGCTGACCGACGACGACCGCGCCAGCGTCGTGGCCGCCGCGGCGGCCGCCGCGCAGGCCGTCGTGATCATCGAGCCCGGCACCCCGGACGGCTACGCCCGCGTCATCGAGGCCCGCGACCGGCTGATCGACGCCGGGTTCCACGTCGCCGCCCCCTGCCCGCACAGCGCGGCCTGCCCCATCGTGCCCGGCGAGGACTGGTGCCACTTCTCGGCCCGGGTCGCCCGTTCCTCCCTGCACCGCCAGGTCAAGGGCGGCTCCCTGCCCTACGAGGACGAGAAGTTCAGCTACGTGGCCGCCACCCGCTTCCCGCCCGAACCGGCGGCCTCCCGGGTCGTGCGCAAGCCGCAGATCCGCAAGGGGCAGGTGCTGCTGGACCTGTGCGGCCCGGACGAGTCGCTGCGCCGGGAGACGGTGACGAAGCGTCACGGACCGCTGTACCGGGCGGCCCGTGACGCGGAGTGGGGCGACGCGTGGCCGCCCGCCGACACCCCGTAGGGCCCGACGTCACACGACGGCGGGTCCCGCGACGCCCGGCGGGCCCTGGGAGCGCAGCTCCTGTGTGCAGCACTTCACGCTGCCGCCGCCTTTGAGGAGTTCGCTCAGGTCGATCGGGACGGGCTCGAAGCCGCGTTCCCGCAGGGGCTCCAGCAGGCCCGTCGCGGCCTGGGGGAGCAGCACGTGCAGGCCGTCCGAGACCGCGTTGAGCCCGAACACCGCGGCGTCCTCGGCGGTGGCGATCAGGGCGTCGGGGAACAGCCTGCGCAGTGCCTCGCGGCTGCCGGGGGAGAAGGCCGGCGGGTAGTACATGATCTCGTCCACGCTGTCGTCGAGGACCGCGAGTGCCGTGTCCAGGTGGTAGTAGCGCGGGTCGACGAGATCGAGCCCGATCACCGGGCGGCCGAAGAACTCCTGGGCCTCTGCGTGCGAGAGGGGGCTCGCGCGAAAGCCGCGGCCCGCCAGCAGGTAGGACGCGGTGACCGCGAAGTCGCCCTCCCCTTCGTTGACGTGCACCGGCTCCTGTACCAGGGGGAAGCCGTGCGCGCGGAACCATTCCAGGTGGGCCGGTGCCTCCGGGGCGCGCTCGCGGTGCGCGAACCGGGCACCGAGGACCCGGCCGTCCACGACGGTCGCGCCGTTCGCCGCGAAGACCATGTCCGGCAGCCCGGGGCGGGGTTCGAGCTCCTCGACGGTGTGGCCGAGGGAGCGGTGCCGGTCGCGGAGGTCCTCCCACTGGGCGACGGCGAGCGGCACGTCGACCGGCTTGGCGGGATTCATCCACGGATTGATGGCGTACGTGACCTCGAAGTGCGTCGGCGGGCACATGAGATAGCGCCGGGGCGTGGCGTGTCGGGGCGTGGCGCGTCGGGGAGGGTGCAAGGAGGGCTCCTTACGCAACCGCAGGGGCAGTTGGTGCCATGGTGCGCCGAGGGGTGCGCGGTGCCCGGGAGCCGAAAGGGTTGTGTCCGCCAGGGGGCCGGGCGGTCTCCTGGCGGAGGCGAGACGGAGCGTATCGCCCGCTTGGTAAATTTCCCTCATGGCCGAGAAACCCACCCCGGACGCCACCCGCCGCAGCGCCAGGTCGCGTCGAGCGATCTTCGACGCCGCCCTCGCCCTCGTCGGCGAGGTCGGCTACCCGAGGACCACGATCGAGGGCATCGCGGCCCGCGCCGGGGTCGGCAAGCAGACCATCTACCGCTGGTGGCCGTCGAAGGCGGACGTGCTGCTGGAGGCGTTCATGGACCTCGGCGAGCAGGCCGCCCGGGCCGCGGGGCAGGAGCCGTACGAGATCCCGGACACGGGCGACCTGGCCGCCGACCTCAGGCTGGTCCTGCGCGCCACCGTGGACGAACTGATCAACCCCGCCTTCGAGGTGCCGGCCCGCGCGCTGGCCGCCGAGGGCGTCGTCAACGACCAGATCGGCGCCGAGTTCGTCGCCAAGCTCCTCGAACCCCAGCTCCAGCTGTACGTGAAGCGGCTGCGCTCGGCGCAGGACCGCGGCGACGTGCGCGCGGACGTCGACCCCCGGATCGCCCTGGAGCTGTTCGTCTCCCCGCTCGCCCAGCGCTGGCTCCAGCGCACCGGCCCGATCTCCTACGACTACACCGACACGCTCGTCGACTACGCCCTCCACGGGATCGCCCCGCGCTGAGCGGACGCCACGGGGGAGCCGCGCACGCCCGCATACCGGGCGGCGGAGCGCGGGACCACCCGCCGGAAGCGTGCGCCCGGCGGCAGACGACGGGACTGCCGAGCCGTTGGCCAGGGGCCAGCGGGCCGCGCGCCGTGCGCCGGGCGGCGGAGCGCGGGACCACCGAGCCGCCGGATGCGGGTCAGGGAAGCGTGCGCCCGGCGGCGGCGGACGACGGGACTGCCGAGCCGTCGGTCGTGGGCACCGGTCACGGGGCCGCCGAGCCGTCGGCCCGGGCCAGGGGCCAAGGGCCCGGGGGGCCGCGCGCCGGACGGCGGACCGCCCGGTCGTCAGCGGGTCGCCCCGGGCCGGACGGCCGACGGCACGGCGGAGGCCGCGGCACGCTCGTCCGCCGCCAAGCGGCCGGGGGCGTCCGTGACGATCCCGTCGCAGCCCAGCGCGAGCGCCCGGTCCCGCTCGGCCGGGGTGACCACGGTGTGCGCCCACACCTGCGGCACACCGGAGCGCACAGCGCGCTCCACATCGGCCTCGCGCGCCTTGTGGTCGACGTCGAGCACGTCCAGGAACGACGCCCAGCGCGCGGGCCGGTCGCGGCGCATCTGGGCCGCCGAGCGCCACAGCTGGCTGAGCAGGCCCAGCCGGTGGATGCGGCGGGCCATCACCGGGTCGTTGGTGTTGACGAGCACCGAGCGGGTGAGGCCGCGGCCGCGGATCATGGCGGCCAGCGCGTCCAGGCTCCGCGGATCCTTCGCCTCCATCGTCAGTACGATCCGCCCGCCGAAGCGGTCCAGGACCTCGGCGACGGTCGGCGGCCGCTCCGCGGGCCAGCTGCCGGGCAGGCCCGCGGCGGGGCGCAGCCGTACCCGCTGCCAGTCCTCGGCGGTCAGGTCCCGGACCCGGCCGTGCGAGTGGGTGGTGCGGTCCAGGGTCGCGTCGTGCATCACGACCACGGTCCCGTCGCGCAGCATCTGCGTGTCCAGATCGAGGACCTGGGCCGTTCCCCGCTCGTAGGCCGCCATCAGGCCCGACATGCTGTTCTCCGGCACCTCCCGGGCGCCGCCGCGGTGCGCCACGTGGACGACGCGGGGCAGTGCGTCCACCGTCAGCGGTCCGGCGCCCCACTCCAGCGGGGACGGCGGGCCGCCGTGTCCGGCGAGGGCGAGCGAGGCGAGCGTGACCAGACCGGCGAGGGCAGTCCGTGTGAGCATGGCGACCACGGTAGGGGTGCAAATCCAGGCAAAGTGGTCAATGACACTCGATTTGAGGGGGGCGAACACGTGGTCCCACCCACCCCGGATGCGGGCTCTGGCCACCCGGAGCGCAGGATGGTGGGACGATAGGGCTTGCGGACGGCCCCGGAACGGGCTGCCGGCCCCGCATGGTTGTCGTCGGGACCAACGGCTAGCGAGGGGATAGATGAGCGCAGAGTTCGGTCGCCGCTCCGGCGCGCAGGGCAGGATCTCCCAGTGGCTGCGTGGGCGCCGCCAGAAGGAGACCGCCGACGACGGCGGCCGTGAGGCCCTGCTGCTCGCCGCCGCCGCCGCGGGACTGCCGCTCGCGCAGGCCGCCCACCCCTCCGGCTACCGCTGCTCCTGCGACCGCATCGGCTGTCCCACCCCCGCCCGCCACCCGGTCTCCTTCGCCTGGCAGACGCAGTCCACCACCGACCGCGCCCAGATCGAGCGATGGGCCCGGCATCAGCCGCACGCCAACTTCATCACCGCGACCGGCATGGTGCACGACGTCCTCGACGTGCCGCTGGAGGCGGGCCGCGAGGCGCTGGAGCGGATGCTCGCCTCCGGGATCGAGGTCGGTCCCGTCGCCGAGAGCGGCGACGGCCGGATGCTCTTCTTCACCCTCACCCGCGGCACGCCCGAGGACGAGGACGAGTGGTGGCCCTGCGAGCTGGACTGCCACCCCGAGACGATGGACGAGCACCCGGGGTTCCGCTGGCACTGCCGCGGCTCCTACGTCCTCGTCCCGCCGGCCCGGCTCCCCGGCGACCTGACCGTCGACTGGGTGCGCGGACCCGAGCACGCCCTGCCGGACCCGCTCAGCCTGCTGGAGATCCTCACCGACGCCTGTGCCCGGCACGCGGGCGGGCAGGAGACGGACCAACTGGCCGCCTGGCCCCACCGGCACTGACGGCCCGCACGGGTGACGGGCCGGCTACTCGCCCTTCGCCCCCGTCAGCCCCTCGATCCGCCCCAGTACGGAGACCCGGGGGTCCCCCGAGCCCTTCGCCGGATCCAGGGCCACCTGGTTGGAGACGAACTCCAGGGTGAGGGACTGCTTGATCTCGCCGGTCGTCAGGGCCCGGACGTCCGCCGTGGGCGCGGGGATCTCGGTGCCCGCCGCGGCGGTCTGCTTCTCGTAGCGGTGCGTGCTGAAGAAGACCAGCGCCCCGCCGTCCGCCGTGCGCAGCCCCACCGGGGCGTACTCGCCCGAGGACAGCGGCTCGTCGATGTACTGCCGGGCGAGTCCGGGCTTGCTCGCGAACTTCTTGCGCTGGGCCCGCCACTGCGAGGTGTGCGTGCCGGGGCCGAACTCGTCGCCGCCGGACTTGAGATAGGCCGCGTAGGCCTGGCTGAGCTTGCCGGGCTCGACCGTCACGGCGGCGTCGTCGGCCGTGACCGGCTGGGCCCAGCCGTCCTCGTCCGTCTCGAACTTCGGCACGTCCGCGGCGGCGAGGACCGTCAGGTACGACACCGCCCAGACGTCGTCGGCGCTCGTGCGGGTGAAGACCAGCAGCCAACGGCTGCCCTTGACGCCCTTGTTGGCCGCCGTGTCGGCCACGAACCAGCGCGGCCAGGCGGCCTTCTCGGGTATCACGAACTTGGCGTCCGTGAACGTCAGCGGCGAATGCGAGGGATTGCCGCCCGGGTTGTTCTTGTGTCCCGCCTTGAGCTTCGCGGCGTCGATGTCGGCGAGCGGCCCGGCGACCCGGTCCGCGTCCAGCGAACGGTCGTACTCCTCGTCCGCCTTGTTGTACGCGGTGGTGAAGTCATCGAGCGCGCGGGCGGCTTCGGACCGGGTCGCCGCCGGTACGACCTCCCGCTCGCCGTGCACCACCACGCAGCCGCTCGCCGTCAGCGACAGAACGGTCAACGCCCCCGTTGCCAGGGCGAATCGATTGAGACTACGAAGCGTTCGTGGGCTGCGACCCGTGCGATCCCTGCTCATCAGGTGCCTTCACCTTCCCCTTCCCGGAGGCGAACCCTACCGGGGCGAGGAAGACGGCGAGTGTCGGGACCAGGTACAGCGCCCACACCGTGACCTGGAGGACGGTCGGGTCCGGCTGGAAGTTGAAGACGCCCTTCAGCAGGGTGCCGTACCAGCTCGTCGGGTCGATGGTGCCGCTGATGTCGAACGCCAGGTTCGTCAGGCCGGGGATGAAGTCGGCCTCCTGGAGGTCGTGGACGCCGTACGCGAGCACGCCGGCGGCCACGACGACCAGCATGCCGCCGGTCCAGGTGAAGAACTTGGCGAGGTTGATCCGCAGCGCGCCCCGGTAGAACAGCCAGCCGAGCAGGACCGCGGTGGCCAGGCCGAGGGCCACGCCGATCAGCGGGCGGGGCGTGCCGTCGCTGGCCGCGTGCACCGACGCCCACACGAACAGCGCGGTCTCCAGGCCCTCACGGCCCACCGCCAGGAACGCGGTGGCCACCAGGGCGCCCGTGCCCATGGCGAGCGCGGCGTCCAGCTTGCCGTGCAGTTCGCTCCTGAGGTGCCGCGCGGTGCGCCGCATCCAGAAGACCATCCACGTCACCAGGCCGACCGCCAGGATGGACAGCGAGCCGCCGAGCGCCTCCTGCGCCTGGAACGTCATCTCCTGGGAGCCGAATTCGAGCGCGCAGCCGAAGCCGAGGGCCAGCGCGACCGCGACGCCGATGCCGAGCCAGATCGGCCGCAGGGCGTCCCGGCGGCCGGTCTTCACCAGGTAGGCGATCAGGATGCAGACGACGAGGCTCGCCTCCAGCCCCTCGCGCAGACCGATCAGGTAGTTGCTGAACACTGGGCTACGCCTCCTCGGAGAACAGCGCCCGGCCCCACCAGTCGTCCTTGCCGCGGACGCCGGGCGGGACGGCGAAGACCGCCGAACTCACGTGCTGGATGTACTCGTTGAGCGCGTCCGCGCGCGACAGGCTGCGCTGGAGCGGGATGAATCCCTTGCGCACGTCGCGCTGGTAGGCGAGGAAGAACAGGCCCGCCTCCAGACGGCCGAGGCCGTCGGTGCCGTCCGTGAACGAGTAGCCCCGCCGCAGGATCGTCACGCCGTTGTTGGAGTCGGGGTGCGCGAGCCGTACGTGCGCGTCCGGCTTCATCGCCTTCAGGAAGGGCTTGTCGTGCTCCTTCGCCTTGCCCACCGGAGCGCCTTCGCCCTTGTCACGGCCGAAGATGTCCTCCTGCTCCTGCAGCGAGGTGCGGTCCCAGGTCTCGATGTGCATCCGAATGCGGCGGGCGACGAGGTACGAGCCGCCGGTCATCCAGTCGGGACCGTCCTTCTCGCCGACCCACACGAACTTCTCCAGCCGGTCCTTCTCCGTGCCGGCGATGTTGCGCGTGCCGTCCTTGAAGCCCATCAGGTTGCGCGGGGTCTGCGCGTCCGGGGTGGTGGACGAGGTCTTGCCGAAGCCGAGCTGGGACCAGCGGATGACGACCTTGCCGAAGCCGATGCGGGCCAGGTTGCGGATCGCGTGCACCGCGACCTGCGGGTCGTCCGCGCACGCCTGGATGCACAGATCGCCGTTGCTGCGGGTCTTCTCCAGGGCGTCGCCCGGGAACTGCGGCAGATCGACGAGTGCCTCGGGGCGTTGGTCGTTCAGCCCGAACTTCTCGAACAGGGAGGGGCCGAAGCCGATCGTCAGCGTCAGCCGCGACGGCTTGAGGCCCAGCGCCTCACCGGTGTCGTCCGGCGGCGCCTCGGCCAGACCGCCGTACGCCCCCTCGCCGACCGCGTGCCCCGCGGTCATCCGCCGGGCGGCGGCCGTCCAGTCCTTCAGCATCTGCACGAACTCGGCGCGGTCGTCGGTCTGCACGTCGAACGCGGCGAAGTGCAGCCGGTCCTGCACCGGCGTCGCGATGCCCGCCTGGTGCGCGCCGTGGAAGGCGACCGCGCCGCCCGCCTCGGCGCCGGCCGGGTCCATGTCGTCGCCGGTGCGGGTCATCGCCACCGCGCCGCCGGCCGCGGCGGCGCCGAGCGCGAGCCCGGCACCGCCCCAGCCGATCAGCGAACGCCGTGACGGCGCGGACGAGCCCGTGTTCTCGGCGGTTGCGGAGGCTTCCGTGGTGTCCGTCATGTTGCTGCTCCTACTTCACGACGGCGGCGGCGAGCTTGGACAGGGGCTCGGCGAGCGCGTTCACGGCGTCGGAGAGCTCCTTGCGGTCGGCCTTGCCGACCTTGTCGTACGAGGTGAAGACGTACGAGGACTTGTCCGTGCGGTACTTGTCGAGCAGCGTGTCGAGCGCGGCGAACTGCTTGTCGAGCTCCGTGGTCAGCGCCGCGTCGTTCTCCTGGGCGACCGGCTTCAGCAGCTCGTACGCCTTCTGCGCGCCCTCGACGTTGCCCTTGAAGTCGGTCAGGTCGGCGTGCGAGTAGCGGTCCTCCTCGCCGGTGACCTTGCCGGTGGCGACCTCGTCGAGCAGCTCCTTGGCGCCGTTGGCCATGGAGGTCGGGGTGATCTCGGCCTTGCCGACCCGCTTCTGCCAGTCCTTCAGGTCGGTCACCAGCTGGTCGGCGAGGGCCTTCTCCTCGTCGCCGATCTTCTTGTCCTGCCAGAGGGCCTTCTCCAGGCGGTGCCAGCCGGTCCACTTCTGGCCGTCCTCCAGGCCGTCCTCGCGGACGTCGACCTTCGGGTCGATGTCGCCGAAGGACTCCGCGACGGGCTCGGTGCGCTCCCAGCCGAGGCGGGAGTCGGCGAACGCCTTCTTCGCGGCCTCCATGTCGCCGTCCTTGACGGACTTCGCGAACGCCTCGGCCTTGGGCAGCGTGGCGTCGGCCTGCTCCTGCGCGTACGCGCGGTACGCGGCGACGGCCTTGTCGAGGCGCGGGTCCCGCTTGGCGACCTTGCCGCCGGTGACCGTGAGCTTCTGACGGACGCCGTGGCCCTTCATGCCCGGACGGCAGGCGATCTCGTACGAACCGGCCTTCACCTCGGCGGTCAGCGTGTACTTGGTGCCGGGACCGATGTTCTCCTTCTCGGAGACGATCCGGTCGTCCGGGAAGACGATCTCGACCTCGGTGGCCTTCGACCCCTTGTTCTCGATCTTCAGAGTGACCTGGCCGGCCGGAACGGTCTTCGTGGAGGTGTCGCACTTGCTGTCGGCGGCGGTCACCTGGATCGCGTCACCATTCTTGGCGTCACTCTTCTCGGTGCAGCCCGTGACGGCGGTCAGAGCGGCCGCGGTGGCGGCGGCGGTGACAACTGAGAGGCGGACGGCTCGCATTCGGGCTCCAAGAGAAGTCGGACAAACCGCGCGGCGGGGACCGCGTCGGCGTGGTGAGGCTGGCCTAACTTATCTGAGGCTTCCCTCACTGATACCCGCCCGTCCGGTGATTCAGCTCTCACAGACGGTGTACAGGCACGGCCTGATCACGGCGACCAAAAACAGACCCCATGAGATGGTCAAGCAGAAGTCAAGAGCCCCGTCGGGGTGTGATCAGCACGGCACCCGTCCCGGGGTGCGGGAACACCTCGACCGGCTGGCGGTAGACCTCGCCGAGCAGATCGGCGGTGAAGACCCCGCCCGGGGGACCGGCGGCCGCGACACGACCGGCGCACAGAATCGCCACCCGGTGCGCGTACGCCGCCGCGAGCCCCAGATCGTGCAGCACCACGACCACCGCGTCCCCGGCACGCGCCCTTTCGCGGCAGATCCGCAGCACCAACTCCTGGTGCCGCAGGTCGAGTGCGGCCGTCGGCTCGTCGAGCAGCAGCAGCGGGGCGCGCTGGGCGAGCACCCGGGCCGGCGCGGCCCGCGCGCGTTCGCCGCCGCTGAGCGCGGAGAACGGACGGTCGGCGAAACCGGCGACCTCCGTGACCGCCATCGCCCCGGCGGCGGCCGCGTCGTCCTCGTCGCGGCCCACGCCGGCCCAGGGCGCGCGGCCCATCCGGACGACCTCCTCGACCCTGAACGGGAAGGCGAGGTCCGCCGACTGCGGCAGCACGGCCCGGCGCAGGGCGAGTTCGGCCGTCGGCCAGTCGGCCGCGGGCCGCCCGTGGATCCGTACGACGCCTGCGGCGGGACGCAGATCGGCGGCCAGAGCCCCCAGCAGGGTGGACTTACCCCCAGGGCCCCGGGGTCCGGGCCGCACGGTCCGGGACGCGCACGCGGCCCGGGTGATGTTTGAATGCCGGAGTGACTGACTACGACGTGCTCCGGGTGTTCTGCGGACCCGGCGGCGGGTACGGCAATGAGCTCGGTGTCGTGCGCGACGGCTCCGTGCTGCCGGACCGCGAGGAACGGCAGGCGCTCGCGGCCAAGCTCGGGTTCAGCGAGACCGTGTTCGTCGACGACCCCGAGCGCGGGGTGATCGACATCTACACGCCGACGCTGCGGCTGCCGTTCGCCGGGCATCCCTGCGTCGGCGCGGGCTGGCTGCTCGACGTGCCCGAACTGGTCACTCCCGCCGGGACGGTGGGGGTACGGCTCGACGGCGAGTTCAGCTGGATCGAGGCACGGGCCGAGTGGGCTCCGGAGCGCACGCTGCGGCAGTACGGATCGGCCGCCGAGGTCGACGCGCTGACCGTGCCGCCGCCGGGGGAGTGGATCTACGCCTGGGCGTGGGAGGACGAGGCGGCCGGCCGTGTGCGCGCCCGTGCCTTCCCCGGCCGTGACGACGGCATCGACGAGGACGAGGCGACGGGCGCGGCGGCACTGCTGCTCACCGACCGCCTGGGCCGCGCTCTCAACATCATGCAAGGTGCGGGTTCGCAGATCCTCACGGCTCCGCAGCCGCACGGCTGGGTCGAGGTGGGCGGACGGGTCCTGCTGGAACGCTGACGGCCCGGGTGGAACGCTGACGGCGCGGGGCCGGGGCCCCGGGCTCCCTCCGGCTCGCCGCCGCAGACCGATCGCGGTCCCTCGGCGGTCACGCCGTGAGCGGGAACTCCTCGCCCAGGGCGCGGAAGACGGCGGTGTTCAGCGCGAACGCCTGCTTGCACTCCGCGACGATGCGCTGCTTCTCCAGGTCGTCGGCGGGGACCGCGTCCAGCAGTTCGCGGTAGCCGCGCTTGAAGGCGGCCGGATTGCCGATGTCCTCGAAGACGTAGAAGCGGACGCCGTCGCCCTTGCGGGCGAAGCCCCAGGTCTGCTCGGCCTTGCCGCGGATGATCTGGCCGCCGGAGAGGTCGCCGAGGTAGCGGGTGTAGTGGTGGGCCACATAGCCGCCGGGCCATGCCCGCGCGCACTCCGCGACACGGGCGGCGTAGGCCCGGGTCGCGGGCAGGGCGGTGAGCGACTCCCGCCACCCGGGGCCGCGGAGATGGGCGAGGTCGCGCTCCAGGGCGGTGCGGCGCAGCAGCTCGGGCCGGATGAACGGGCCGGCCACCGGGTCGGACGCGAGCCGGTCGGCCGCGGCCTCCAGGGCCTCGTAAACGAACCACAGTTGCTCGGTGTAGCGCGCGTAGGCCTCGACGCCGAGTCGGCCGCCCAGCAGGTCGGCCATGAACGTCGACGTCTCCGCCTCCACATGCTGCTCGTGCGAGGCGGTGCGGATGAGTGCCGAGAAGGAGTCCATGTGCCGAATCATCTAAGGTAAGCCTTACCTAAGTCAACAGCTTGCCGACCACCTGTCGGGAACTTTCCCGACAGTCTGTCGGTAAAAAACATACCCCGACCCGGTCGAGCGGGCACGAAGAAGCCCGCCCTCCGAGGAGGGCGGGCTCGATGCTTCACGGGCCACGGCAGCGCCTGCCGGGCCGGGGCAACGCCTGCCGGGCCACGACAGCGCCTGCCGGCCGGGCCGCAGCGGCGCTTCCGGGCCTGGGCAGCGCTTCCGGGCTTCGGCAGCGCTTCCGGGCTACGGCAGGGTGAGGATCTCCGCCCCGCTGTCCGTCACCACCAGCGTGTGCTCGAACTGGGCGGTACGCCTGCGGTCCTTCGTCACGACGGTCCACCCGTCGTCCCACATGTCGTACTCGTGGGTGCCGAGCGTGAGCATGGGCTCGATGGTGAAGGTCATCCCCGGCTGGATGACGGTGGTTGCGTGCGGGCTGTCGTAGTGGGGAATGATCAATCCCGAGTGGAAGGAGGAGTTGATCCCGTGCCCGGTGAAGTCCCGGACGACGCCGTACCCGAACCGCTTCGCGTAGGACTCGATGACCCGGCCGATGACATTGATCTGACGGCCCGGCTTGACGGCCTTGATCGCGCGTTCGAGGGACTCGCGGGTCCGCTCGACCAGCAGGCGCGACTCCTCGTCGACCTCGCCGACCAGGTAGGTCGCGTTGTTGTCGCCGTGCACGCCGCCGATGTACGCCGTGACGTCGAGGTTGATGATGTCGCCGTCCCTGAGGACCGTGGAGTCCGGGATGCCGTGGCAGATGACCTCGTTGACGGAGGTGCACAGCGACTTCGGGAAGCCGCGATAGCCGAGCGTCGACGGGTAGGCGCCGTGGTCGCACATGTACGCGTGCGCCACGCGGTCCAGCTCGTCCGTCGTCACGCCCGGCGCGATGAGCTTCGCCGCCTCCGCCATCGCCTGCGCGGCGATGCGGCCGGCGACCCGCATCGCCTCGACGGTCTCCGGCGTCTGCACCTCGGGGCCCGTGTACGGCGTGGGGGCGGGCTTGCCCACGTACTCGGGACGCCGGATGTTTCCCGGGACGGGACGGGTGGGAGAGAGCTCCCCTGGTACGAGCAGCGACTGGCCAGACATGCCAGCGAGTCTAACCAGCGGGCATGGGGGACCATGTCCGTGTCGAAAGGAGCCGGTCATGGCCCTGTTCAAGAAGCGGACCGTCGGCAAGCCCGGCGAGTGGTACTACTGCCTGGAGCACAAGAAGGTCGAGGAAGGCCCCGAGTGCCCGGCCAAGAACCGCTTCGGGCCGTACGCCACCCGTGAGGAGGCGGCCCACGCGATGGAGACCGCGCGCGAGCGGAACCTCGAATGGGAAACCGACCCCAAGTGGCACGACGCGTCGGACACGGAGCAGACCCCCGAGGACCGCTGAGCCACCCGCCGACGGACCCGGGCGGCGACGGGGCGAGCCGAGCTTGTCGGGAGAGGGTTTCGCCGAGGCGAGCGAACCGCCGGCAGCCCACCCGCACCCGCCGACGGACCCGGGCCGCGACGGGGCGAGCCGAGCTTGTCGGGAGAGGGTTTCGGGCGGTGCGGGTGGGAAAGTCCCGGCGGTGCCCCCGGGCGACGGGGCGTTGGCGCCCGACGTCGGGGCGAGCGAACCGCCGGCAGCCCACCCGCACCCCGGCGGTGCCCCCGGGCAACGGGGCCCTGACAACGGCCCCCCGACCCGCGGGCCCGGCAGCCGCCCCGGAGCTCAGAGCGAAGCCCCCGCTTCGACCCCCCGCACCGCCCGCATCCGCACGGCATGCTCATTCGTCCGGACGTCGTACGTCATCAGCTTCGGAAGGAACGCGGCCAGCACCACCACCGCCCCCACACAGAGCAGCCCACCGGCCCAGATCGACGTCCGCACACCGGCCCACGCGGCCATGCCGCCGGCGCGGACCTGCCCGAGCTGAGGCCCGGCGGAGTACGACAGCAGCTCGATCCCGGCGAGCCGCCCGCGCAGCTCGTCCGGGATCGTCTGGTTCCAGATGGCGGCGCGGAAGATCCCGCTGACCATGTCGCAGCAGCCGCCGAGCGTCAGGAAGAGCAGCACCAGCCACACGTTGTGCACGACCCCCGCCGCCGCCATCGCGAGGCCCCAGCACGCCGCGGCGAGGGCGACCATCCGCCCGTGCCGGTGGATGCGGGAGGTCCACCCGCTGGTGAGGCTCACCAGCAGTGACCCGGCGGGAACCGCGGCGTACATGAGCCCCAGCGACCACTCCGCGTCCAGCTCGTCCGCGAGGAACGGCAGCAACGCCAGCGGCATCGCGAGGAACATCGCCGCGAGGTCGAGCGCGTACGTGCCGAGCAGCTCCTTGCGGCTCCACGCGTACCGCGCGCCCTCCGCGACGGATCGCAGGGACGGCCTGGCGGCCTCGTGCGAGGCGGGCGACGCGGCCAGCCCCACGGCCAGCGCCACCGACACGGCGAAGGTCGCCAGGTCCACGGCGTACGCCCAGCCCAGCCCGGCGTAGGCGACGACGACACCGGCGAGCGCGGGGCCCGCCACCCCGCCCACGGTCCAGCGCAGCGAGTTGAGGGCGGCGGCGGCCGGCAGATGCTCGTGGGCCACGATCCGCGGCAGGAGCGAGTCGAGCGCGGGCCGCTGGACGGCGACGAGCGCGGAGGACAGCGCGGCGACGGCGTACAGCGGCCACACCGCGGGGTGCGGCAGCGACGCGTTCACCAGGAGCGCGACGCACAGCAGGCCCTGCCCGACCTCGGTGCGGAGGATCAGTTTCCGTTTGTCCAGCGCGTCGGCGAGGGCGCCGCCGTACAGGCCGAACACCACCAGGGGCACGAGCTCGACGGCTCCGAGCGCGCCCACCGCCACGGCCGACCCGGTCAGGTCCTTCATCTGCACCGGCAGCGCGACGAAGGTCAGGAAGCTGCCGAAGTTCGTGATCAGCCCCGCCACCCACAGCCGTCGGAAGTCGGCGGAGGTCCGCCACGGCGCGAGATCGGGCAGCAGGGAGCGGAGTCGGGAGGAGGGGGCCACAACGGGCCATGCTCGGCGGACGCGCGGACCGGAGCAACCGCTTTTCCAGGCGCCCGGCCGCGCGCATCGGCCCCGCACCACCGCCCGCGCGACACCGGATTCGTGCCGTCACCGCGCACCGGCGTTCCCGGGCCGACTTCGCACGCCGGCGTTCCCGGGCGCCACAGTGGGACAGCGGTCCCGGGCCGTCACCGTCCGGCAGCGCTGCGAAGGCCGCCCTCGCGTCGGCGAGGACGCCGACTCCGGGAGCGGCCCGGCGCTACCACCGGTACGACGGCGGAGCCGTCAACTGGTCCGCGAGGCGGGAGAGGCGGTCGCGGAAGCGCCGGGGCCTCCGCGGCGAGGGCAGCGCATTCTCCCCGGCCGCCGCGCTGACCAGGTGCTGCACGGTGTCGAGGTCCAGCTCGGGGTCCGCCGGCACGGCGAGCGACTCATGGGCCAGCGCCGGCAGCTCCGGATCGTCCGCGGACAGGGCCAGGACGGTCGCCCCGGCCCTGCGCGCGCCGTGCAGCCGTTCCAGCAGCGGTGCGCCGGTCGAGCCCGGCGCCACCACGAGCAGCGTCTCCCCGCGCCGCGCCGCCTCGACGCGGCCCAGTCCCACGGCGAGGTGGGCCGGATCGGACGCGCGCGCTCCGTGCCGCACCAGGGTCGGTGACAGCTCCGGCGTCCCCGACCACGCCGCCTCGTCCACCAGGTGCGCGGCGAGATGCCAGGGCTCGTACTCCTCGGTGCCGACCAGCAGCAGCCCGCCCCCGTGCGACACGACGGACCCGCGCAGCGCCCCGCCGAACCGCCGCGTGGCGCCCAGCCACTCGGTCCCGGCGAGCACCTCGCGCAGCAACGCGACCCGTACGGCGTCCATGCGGACGATCCTGCCTCAAACGGCCACTCGTGACCCGGAGTTCACCACGAATTCGCCCGAGTTGGGCACAGGCCACGATCACCGGCCGCCCCCAGGAACCGCGAGGAGCCCGCCATGACCGAGCCGACCACCGGGACACCCGGCGCACCCGCCACGACCGGGCCGGGCATCGGGACCGCCGAACCCGGCACGGAACCCGGTACCGGGACCGCCGAACCCGGCACGGAACACGGCACCGAGACGACGGAACCCGGCACCGCCCCCGCCACACCTGAACCCGACAGCGAGCCGACCACCGGGACGACCGACCCCGGCACTGACGTCGGCACCGACCCCGGCACCGACCCCGCCCCCCGTACGGACTCCGCGTCGACCACCCCCTTCCGCGGCGGCCGCGAGGGCTACGCCAGCTTCCGGATCCCGGCGGTCGTCGTCACCGGCGCGGGCACCCTCCTCGCCTTCTGCGAGGGCCGGGTCGCCTCCGCGCACGACCACGGCCACATCGACATCGTGCTGAAGCGGTCCACGGACGGCGGCCGCACCTGGGGCCCGCTGCGGGCCGTCGCCAAGAACGGCAGCGACCTCGCGGGCAACCCGGCTCCCGTCGTCCTCGACACCGGCCGCGTCCTGCTCGTGCACGTCCGCAGCGCGGCCGGCGCGACCGAGGACGCCCTGCTGCGGGGCAAGGTGAAACCGGCCGACGGGCGGCGCGTGTGGGTGCAGCACAGCGACGACGACGGGCTCACCTGGTCGGCCCCGAAGGAGATCACCGCGCAGGTCAAGAAGGCGGGCTGGCGCTGGTACGCCACCACGCCCGGGCATGCGATCCAGCTCACCGGCGGCCGCGTCGTCGTCCCCGGCAACCACACTCTTGCGCCCACCGGCACCGACAACGGCACCGAGGCGAAGTACAACAGCGGTCACTGCCTCCTCAGCGACGACCGCGGTCAGACCTGGTACCTCGGCTACATCGACGAGAACACCAACGGCTACATCAACGTCAACGAGACGACCGCGGCCGAACTCCCCGACGGCCGCGTCTACTTCAACACCCGCAACGACTCCCCGTCGCCCGGCAACCGTGCCGACGCGCACTCCCGCGACGGCGGCAGGACCCTGGCGAAGCCGTTCCGCCCGCAGGCCGGGATCGTCACGGCCGTCGTCCAGGGCAGCGTCCTCCAGCTCCGCGACCCGGACCTGCTGCTGTACTCGGGGCCCGCCGACCCCTCCTTCCGCGCCCTGATGACCGTCCGCGTCTCCGCCGACGGCGGCACCACCTGGCGGACCGCCCACACGGTCGACGGACTGCCCGCCGCCTACTCCGACCTCGTCCGCGTCGACGCCACGACCGTCGGACTCCTCTACGAGACAGGCGACTTCGGCGCGTACGAGACGATCGCCTTCCGGCGCGTCCCCGTGACCGCCCTCACCTGACCCGCACGGTCGCGGACCACGCACGTAAAGTCGGCCCATGACCTCTACTGACAGTGCACAGAAGGCTCCCGCCAAGGATCCCTGGGACCTTCCCGACGTGTCCGGGCTCGTCGTCGGCGTGCTCGGCGGCACCGGGCCGCAGGGCAAGGGCCTCGCCTACCGCCTCGCCCGCGCCGGCCAGAAGGTGATCATCGGCTCGCGTGCCGAGGAGCGCGCGCAGGCCGCCGCCGCCGAGATCGGCCACGGCATCGAGGGCGCCGACAACGCCGAGACCGCGCGACGCAGCGACATCGTGATCGTCGCCGTGCCCTGGGAGGGTCACGGCAAGACCCTCGAATCGCTGCGCGCGGAGCTCGCCGGCAAGCTGGTCGTCGACTGCGTCAACCCGCTCGGCTTCGACAAGAAGGGCGCCTACGCGCTCAAGCCCGAGGAGGGCAGCGCCGCCGAGCAGGCCGCCGCCCTGCTGCCGGACTCGCGGGTCACGGCCGCCTTCCACCACCTGTCCGCCGTCCTCCTGGAGGACCCGGAGATCGACGTGATCGACACCGACGTCATGGTCCTCGGCGAGGAGCGGGCGGACGTGGAGATCGTGCAGGCGCTCGCCGGCCGCATCCCCGGCATGCGCGGTGTCTTCGCCGGCCGGCTGCGCAACGCCCACCAGGTCGAGGCCCTGGTCGCCAACCTGATCTCCGTGAACCGGCGCTACAAGGCCCACGCGGGCCTGCGCGTCACGGACGTCTAGACCGCCGGGCCCGCCGCTGCGGTGCCGGCGACGCCGGCCGTCCGGGCGCCGGGGCCCACGCGGGCCGGCGGGTGACGGACGTCGAGGCCGGGTGGGGGACACTGGTGGCAAGCAGTGTCCCCCCGACAGGAGCCGACCCCCATGCCCCGCCTCGCGCTGTACGCCCTCGCCGTCTGTGTCCTCTCCGTCGCCGCGGCCGTGGTCTCCTTCGTCCAGGGCAGCTGGCTCGGGATCGTGTGGGTGCTGCTGGCGGGCCTCACGTCCAACATGGCCTGGTACTACCTGCGGCGCACCCGGGCCGACCGGACGGAGAGCGGTTCCGTCACCGGCTGACCGTGCAGTACTGGTCGACACCGTCCCAGAAGCGGTAGAGGTTCTGGCCGCAGTAGCGCTGCACGTCGTCGATGCCCAGACCGCCGAGGATCGAGTAGATCGCGTCGAAGAAGACCTGGTTCACCGACGGGATCCACAGCACCGCGAAGACCGCGAGCAGACCGAACGGTGCGAACGGCTCGACCTGCCGGCGGACGCCGTACGACAGCCAGGGCTCGATCACGCCGTACCCGTCCAGGCCCGGCACCGGCAGGAAGTTCAGGATCGCGGCCGTGACCTGGAGCAGCGCCAGGAACGCCAGCGCGTACTGGAAGACCGGGGGCACGCCGTCCAGGGCGTGCAGCCAGAACGGCGCGGTGCACACGAGCGCGAAGAGGACGTTCGTCAGGGGGCCCGCGGCGGAGATGAGGCTGTGCTTCCAGCGGCCCCGGATGCGGCTGCGCTCGATGAAGACCGCGCCGCCCGGAAGACCGATCCCGCCCATGATCACGAAGATCACCGGCAGCACGATGCTCAGCAGCGCGTGCGTGTACTTCAGCGGGTTCAGCGTCAGATAGCCCTTGGCGCCGATCGAGATGTCGCCGCTGTGCAGAGCGGTGCGCGCGTGCGCGTACTCGTGCAGGCACAGCGAGACGATCCAGCCGGACGTGACGAAGAGGAACACGGCCACGCCGGGCTCCTCGGCGAAGCCGGTCCAGGCGGCCCAGCCGGTCACCGCCATGACGGCCACGATCCCGAGGAAGACGGGGCTGATCCTCCGCTCACTGCGGCGGGACGCGATGGCGGTCATAGGGCTCCCTGGACTGTCGGGACGGGTACGCACGTGCTTCGGGACTGCCCGACCGTACCGGGCTCGGGCGGAAAACGTCTCGCGACAGGGCATTGGTTCCGGGGAGGGTGGGGGCATGGCGCGATGGTGGGTGTTCTACGCGGACTGGCAGAAGGAGTGCTGCGGCACACCTTTCTCGGTGGGCGACGAGGTGAGCTGGCCGCTGCTGCTCGTGTCCTCCGACGAGGTGCTGGGCGGCGGCTGGTACGAGGAGCTGAGCAAGCTGTCGGGTCCCGTCGAGACCGTGCGGGACCATGACGGGGACGGGGACGGGGACGGGGGCGTGGTCGTCACGCTGCGCGGTGCCGACGGGCTCACGGCCGCGCTGAGCGACGACCCCCCGGACGAGCCCGGGCAGTGGATCAGGGCGGTCGGCGTGCTCACCGTCGAGCGCCACGGCGGGCTGTGGCCCGAGACCGCCGGCACGGTGCGGGCGATCCGTGTGGTGCGTCAGGAGTGCGCCGAGACGGACCCGGGCTCGCGCACCCTGGAGCCGGTGCCGCGGTCGCGCTCGCTGGAGAGCGCCGACCGCAGCCCGAAGTGGTTCGGCGAGGGCCGCCGCGGTGTCCTGGCCGAACTCGAGGTGCCGGACCTCCGTACCTGAGACCACCGGAGACAATGGACCCCGTGCGCTACCGCATCCTCGGCACCACGCAGGCACTCCGCCCCGACGGCACGCCCGTCCCGGTCGGCGGGGCGCGGCTGCGTGCCCTGCTGACCGTGCTCGCGCTGCACCCCGGCCGGACCGTGACCCCGGCCGTCCTGGTCGACGAGGTGTGGGACGGCGATCTGCCCGCGGACGCGCCCGGCGCGCTGCAGGCGCTGGTCGGGCGGCTGCGCCGGGCACTGGGACCGGACGCGGTGCAGTCGGCGGACGGCGGGTACCGGCTCGCGGCGGTGGCCGACGACGTCGACCTGTACCGGTTCGAGCGGCTCGCGGGAGAGGGCACCCGCGCGCTCGCCGACGGCGATCCCGCCAAGGCCGCGACCGCCCTGGACGACGCCCTCGCCCTGTGGCGGGGGCCCGCTCTCGCCGACCTCCCGGACCGCGCCGCGGAGGCGGCCCGCTGGGAGACGCGCCGGCTCGACGTGCGGCGTGCCCGGATCGGCGCGGCGCTCGCCCTCGGCCACGCCGAGCAGGTCCTGCCCGAGCTGACCGCACTGTGCGACGGCCACCCCCTCGACGAACCCCTGCACGCCCTGCGGCTGCGTGCCCTGCGCGCCGCGGGCCGCCCCGCCGAGGCCCTCGCCGCCTATGAGTCCGTACGCCGGCTCCTCGCCGACCGCCTGGGCTCGGACCCCGGTCCCGAGCTGCGCGCCCTGCACCGGGAACTCCTGGACGCACCGCGGCCCGCCCCGTCCGCCCCGTCCCACGACAACGGCCCGTACACGCCCCCTTCGCCCTCCGCCGGGAGCGAGCGTCCCGG
The DNA here is from genome assembly GCF_054729265.1 of Streptomyces krungchingensis. Lineage (NCBI taxonomy): Bacteria > Bacillati > Actinomycetota > Actinomycetes > Kitasatosporales > Streptomycetaceae > Streptomyces > Streptomyces krungchingensis. Next base: position 3,569,950 of record NZ_JBPUKY010000001.1, on the reverse strand, counting down.
CCCCCCGCCTCCCGCACCTCGGCGCCCGGACGGTACCGGCGACCGGTACGGGACGGCGGCCGGGCCCCCGGGCGCCGCCGAGGTCACCCACGGTGCGACGGCCCGGCACATGGACCGGAGCGCGCCCCGGCCCGCGGTCGGCACCGACGGGTCGCATGGTGCCGACGCGCCGTACGCCGCCGCGCCCCGGCATGTGGGCCGGGCCGCCGGTCACGACGGCGCGGACGCCGGGGCCGTACGGCACCGCGACCGCACCTCCGCCGCAGGCACCGCCCGGCCCGCGACGGGGGCCCCCGCCGAGTCCCACGCCGGCGCGCCGCAGGGCGTGCTCCCGATATCCGATGGCGTGCACCTCGCCCCCGGCAGTGCGTTCGGCGGCGCCGGTCCCGCCACCCCCGTCGACGGCCACACCGCCCCCGACGCCCCCTCCCGCGCCCGGCCCCCGCACCCGGCCGCCGGCAATCTGCGGGCCCGGCTCACGTCCTTCGTGGGTCGGGAGGCGGACATCGACGCCATCCGCGGAGACCTGGCGGCGGCCCGGCTCGTGACGCTGCTCGGTCCCGGCGGGGCAGGGAAGACCCGGCTGTCCCAGGAGGCGGCGGAGTCCGTGGCGTACGCGGCCCGCGACGGGGTGTGGCTGGCCGAGCTCGCGCCGGTCGACGACCCGGAGGCGGTGCCCGAGGCCGTGCTCACCGCGGTCGGCGCGCGCGAGACCGTGCTGCGCGGTGCCGGCGCCGAGGAGATGCGCGCCGTGGCCGACCGGCACGACGACCCGCTCACCCGGCTCGCCGAGCACTGTGCCAAGCGCCGCATGCTCCTCGTCCTCGACAACTGCGAGCACGTCGTGGACGCCGCCGCGCACCTCGTCGAGGAACTCCTGGAACGGTGCCCCGGGCTGACGGTGCTGGCGACCAGCCGTGAACCCCTCGGCGTACCGGGGGAGTTGCTGCGCCCCGTGGAGCCGCTGCCGGAACCCGTCGCGCTGCGGCTGCTGGCCGACCGCGGGGCCGCCGCCCGCCCCGGCTTCCGTGTCGAGGACGACGCCGAGGCCGCCGCGGAGATCTGCCGTCGCCTCGACGGCCTGCCGCTCGCGATCGAACTCGCCGCCGCCCGGCTGCGGATGCTCACCCCGCGGCAGATCGCCGACCGGCTGGACGACCGGTTCCGGCTGCTCACCTCCGGCAGCCGCACCGTGCTGCCGCGTCAGCAGACGCTGCGGGCCGTCGTCGACTGGTCCTGGGACCTCCTCGACGCGGACGAACGGGACGTGCTGCGGCGGCTGTCGGTGTTCTCGGGCGGCTGCGACCTCGCCGCCGCGGAGGCCGTCTGCGGCCCCGCCGCGCTGGAGGCCCTCGGCTCGCTCGTCGACAAGTCCCTCGTCGTCGCGGCGCCCACCGCGGAGGGCGAGGGCTCCGACGGGGAGATGCGCTACCGGCTGCTGGAGACGGTCGCCGAGTACGCGGGCGAGCGCCTCGACGAGTGCGGCGACCGCGCCGCCGCCGAACGCGCCCACCTCACCCACTACCGCGAACTCGCCCGCACCACCGACCCGGAGCTGCGCGGCCGCCGCCAGGCGACGGCGATCGCGAGCCTGGAGCGCGAGTACGAGAACCTGCGCACCGCCCTGCGGCACGCCGTCGCCGAGCGCGACGAACAGGAGGCGATCTGCCTCGTCCTGTCGCTGAGCTGGTACTGGCAGATCCGCGACCAGCGCATCGAGGCCCGCACCTGGTCCCGCGAGGTCATGGCCCTCGGCCCGGACCCGTTCGCCCCGCCGCCGCGTCCCGCCGAGCCGCTGCACGAGCGCTGCACCGACGCCCCGCCGCCGATGCGCCCGGACGTCCTCGCCGAGGCCCGGCGCGGAGTGCATCTCGTCCATCTCGCCTGCATGGACATGGACATGGAGGCCTGGCAGACCCCGGAGGCCCAGGCGAAACTGCACGTCATCAGCGAGACCTACCGTCCGGGCCTCCCGCAGACCTGCCGCAGCCCCGGCAACCTCTGGTTCTACGCCGTCCTGCTGACCGGCGACCTCGACCGGATGCGCGAGGTCGTCGAGGTGACGGTCGCCACCTGCCGTGAGCTCGGCTTCGAGTGGGAGCTCGCGGTCGCCCTCCAGATGCGCGCCAACGTCCTCGCCAACCGGGCCGACCTGGCGGGCGACGCCACCCGCGACGCGGACGAGGCACTGGAGATCTTCGCCGCGATCGGCGACGCCTGGGGCGCCGCCGAGGCGTTGTCCGCGCGCGGCGAGGCGCACGAACGCAAGGGCGACTACGCGGCCGCCGCCGCGGACTACACGGAGGCGAGCGGGTACGCCGAGCGGCTGGGCGCGCACGCCCAGATGGCGGTGCTCAGCGTCCGGCTCGGCGGTGTGTACATCGAACTGGGGGACCACGAGCGGGGCGAGCGGATGCTGCGCGACGCCCTCACCGAGGGCCACGGCGCCCTCAACGAGGCGATGCCCGCGGCCCGGCTCTTCCTCGCCATGTGGCTCGGCCGGACCGGCCGGATCGCCGAGGCGCGCGAGCAGATGCGGCGGCTGCGCGAGGACTTCGCCGCCGCCACCTTCGTGGTCTTCGAGGGCTTCGTGCTCGGCGTGGAGGGCTGGCTGGACGCGGTCGAAGGACAGTACGAGACCGCCCTGGCCAAGGTCCGCAAGGCGCTGTCCCGGTCCATGGACCCCCTGACGCAGATGATCGCGCCGCACATGACCTCGGCGCAGCTGACCACCGCCGCCATCGCCCTGACCGGTCTGGACGGCGGCAGCCGTGTCCGCGAGGCGGCCCGGCTCCTCGGTGCCGCCGACCACCTGCTGCCGCCGGGCCACTTCACGGGCCCGATGGAGGACGAGGTGCGCGCGCAGGCGGAGGCCGGCGTGCGCGCCGCGCTCGACGACGCGGCGTACGAGGCCGCGTACGCCGAGGGCGGCGGGCTCTCCGCGCAGGAGGCCGCCGCCCTTGTCTGAGGCGAACCGGTGGGCCCGCAAGGTCAGGTCTTGTTACGGAACTTGTGGATCGCGATCGGTGCCATGACCAGCGTCAGCGCCGCCGTCCAGCCGAGGGTGACCCACAGGTCGTGGGTGACCGGGCCGCCCACCATCAGGCCGCGCGCGGTGTCCGCGAGCGAGGACAGCGGGTTGTAGTCGGTGAAGTTCTGGAGCCAGCCGGGCATGGTGCGAGGCGGCGAGAAGATCGACGAGCCGAACTGCAGAGGCATCAGGACCAGGAAGCCCATCGCCTGCACGGACTGGGCGTTCTTCATCGTCACACCGAGGACCAGGAAGATCCACATCAGGGCCGAGCCGAAGAGGGTGGCGAGTCCCACGGCCGCGAACAGACCCGGCCAGTTCTCGATGTCGAAGCCGACCAGCACGCCGACGATCATGAGGATCGTCGTCGCGACGAGCATCCTCATCAGCTCCACCACGATCTTGGCGAAGAGCACCGAACCCTGGCCGATCGGCAGGGTGCGGAAGCGGTCCATGACACCGCTCTGGAAGTCCTGGTTGAAGCCGGTGCCGACGGCCGTGGCGATGTTCATGCCCATCATGGCCATCAGGCCGGGCACCACGTACTGCACGTACTCCTGCTGTCCGCCGCCCAGCGACTTGCCGATGGAACCGCCGAAGACGTACACGAACAGCAGGGTGAAGACGACCGGCATCAGGACGGCGTCGAACATCGACTCGGGGTCCTGGCGGATCCACAGCAGATTGCGGCGGACCAGGGCGCCGATGTGGCGGGCGTGCGCGCGGGGCGAGATGCGGGAGTCGCCCTCGGTGGCGATGGGGGCATCGGGGACAGGGGGGAGAGGAGCGGCGGGGCCGCTCTTCGCAAGGGTGGCGGTGGGCGACGGGCTGGCGCTCATACGGCGACCTCCTCGGGGGCGGGGGCGGGGACCTCGTCCTGCGGGGCGGAGGCCTTGTGGCCGGTGAGGGACAGGAACACCTCGTCCAGGCTGGGCAGTTCGGTGGAGATGGAGCCGATGGTGATGCCGCGCGCGGTGACCGCGCCGACCACGGCGGTGAGCTGCTCGTCGCTGAGGACCGGCACGAGCACGCTGCCGGTCTCGGCGTCCACGGTCGTCGTGGCGAGGCCGGTGAGGCCCAGCTCGTCGAACATCGCGGCCAGCGGGCGCAGTTCGAGCGGGTCCACCGGGCGGACGCGCAGCGTGCGGCCGCCGACACGGGCCTTCAGCTCGTCGATCCGGCCGTTCGCGATGACCTTGCCGCGGTCGATGACCGTCAGCTCGGAGGCCAGCTGTTCGGCCTCCTCCATGTACTGGGTGGTGAGCAGCACGGTGGCGCCTTCGGCGACCATCCGCTTGACCTCGTGCCACACCTCGTTGCGGGTGCGCGGGTCGAGGCCGGTGGTCGGCTCGTCCAGGTACAGGACGGCCGGGTTGCCGATCATGGAGGCGGCGAGGTCGAGGCGGCGGCGCATACCGCCGGAGTACGTGGAGGCCGGGCGCCGGGCCGCCTCGGTGAGCGAGAAGCGCTCCAGGAGCTCGTCGGCGCGGCGGCGGGCGTCCTTGCGGGGCAGGTCGAGCAGCCGTCCGATCATGTAGAGGTTCTCCCAGCCGGGGAGCTTCTCGTCGACCGAGGCGTACTGGCCGGTGAGGCCTATCACGCGGCGCAGCTGGCGGGGCTGGCGCAGCACGTCGTAACCGGCGACGGTGGCGTGCCCGGAGTCGGGGGTGATGAGGGTGGACAGGCAGCGGACGAGGGTGGTCTTGCCGGCGCCGTTGGGACCCAGTACCCCGAGGACGGTGCCCTCGTGCACGTCCAGGTCCACACCGTCCAGCGCCTTGGTCTCGCCGTAGTGCTTGACCAGCCCCCGTACGGTGACGGCGCTCGCGGCGCCGGCGCCCTCTCGGGGGTTCTTGTCGATTCGCGTCATGCCGACCAAGGTGCCAGCCGCCACCGACAACCGGCCGACAGCCCACCGACAGCCCGCCGGCGCCGTCCGACGCGCACCGACAGGCGGCCGACAGCGCACCGCCGTCCGGCCGGCGGCGGTCGCTCGGCGCCGGGCACGTGCGAAAAGGCGGCGACCCGTCGACGGGGGAAGATCGACGGGTCGCCTCGGTGCCGCAGTGGCTGTGGGTCCCAGGGGGTTTCGTTCGGATCAGGTCGGATCGGGCCGCGGCGTCCGGTGCGGTGCGTCGCACGGCGGAGGATCACTCGCGTACCGGTCGTACTCGGGTGGCCCGACAACGCGGCGAGGTGCCGTGCCGGGCGTCGCGGACCCGGGCTGATCCAAACGAAACCCCCTAATGGACGGAGTGCTCCTCCAGCGGGAAGGTCCCGCCGACCACGTCCTCGGCGAACGCCTTCGCCGCGTCGCCCATGACCTGACGCAGGTCGGCGTACTTCTTGACGAACTTCGGCACCCGGCCGCCGGTCAGACCGAGCATGTCGGTCCAGACGAGGACCTGCGCGTCGGTCTCGGGACCGGCGCCGATGCCGACGGTCGGGATGTGCAGCGTGCGCGTGACCTCGGCGGCCAGCTCCGCCGGGACCAGTTCCAGGACGACGGCGAACGCGCCCGCGTCCTGCACCGCCTTGGCGTCCCGCAGCAGCTGGTGCGCGGCCTCGTCGCCGCGGCCCTGTACGCGGTAGCCCATGGCGTTCACGGACTGCGGGGTCAGGCCGATGTGCGCCATGACCGGGATGCCAGACTCCACGAGCAGCTCGATCTGGCGGTGCGAGCGCTCGCCGCCCTCCAGCTTCACCGCGCCGACCCCGGCCTCCTTGACGAGGCGGGTCGCCGAGCGCAGGGCCTGCACGGGGCCCTCCTGGTAGGAGCCGAAGGGCAGGTCGCCGACGATCAGGGCGCGCGAGGTGCCCCGGACCACCGCGGCGGACAGCATCGTCATCTCGTCCATCGTGACGGGCACGGTCGTCTCGTACCCCAGGTGGCAGTTGCCCGCCGAGTCGCCGACGAGCATCACCGGGATGCCGGCCTCGTCGAAGACCGACGCGGTCATCGCGTCGTAGGCGGTGAGCATGGGCCACTTCTCGCCGCGCTCCTTGGCGGCGGTGATGTCGCGCACCGTGATACGGCGGGTGCTCTTGCCTCCGTACAGCGCCTTGCTGCTGTCGGTGCGCTTGAGGGCGCCCTCCGCGGACTGCTCCTGGGCAGCCGAAAGCTGCGTCATCGCAACGGCTCCTTCTGTCATCTCGAGGCACCCTGACGGCGTCCCCGGACCGCCTCCATGGTGGCACTTCGTGCCACGCGCGGCTAGGGGGTGTCGTTTGGACCAGCTCGGGTCCGCGACGCCTGGCACGGCACCTCGCCGCGTTGTCGCCTCACCCGAGTACGCCCAGTACGCGGGTGAGGCTCCGCCTTGCGATGCACCGCACCATGCGCCGCGGCCTGATCCGACCTGATCCAAACGAAACCCCCTGGACCGGGCCGGGCGATGTACGTCTCGTCCAACCGGGCGGTGTCCGCGCGCCACGGCCCCCGCCTCCGTCCTGCGACCTAGGTCCCTTCGTAAGGTCTCCGTAAAGCATTTCCGATACGAGACGGTGCCGTATCGGAAGTCGCCTAGGGTGGTCGCCATGACGACCTCCGCTCCTCCTGCCGAACGACGTGTGCCCGAGGCGGTGCACCGGCGCCGCTGGGCGATCCTCGGCGTGCTCATGCTCAGCCTGCTGATCGTGGTGCTCGACAACTCCATCCTCAACGTCGCGATCAAGACGATCTCGACACCGGCGCCCACCGGACTCGGCGCCACGCAGAGCGAGCTGGAGTGGGCCATCAACGCCTACACGCTCGTCTTCGCCGGACTTCTGTTCACCGCCGGCCTCCTCGGCGACCGGCTCGGCCGCAAGAAGATGCTGCTCGCCGGTCTCGCCGTGTTCGGCATCGGATCCGCGCTGGCCGCGGAGTCCGGCTCGCCGGTCCAGCTCATCGTGTTCCGAGCGGTGATGGGTCTCGGGGCCGCCTTCGTGATGCCCGCCACCCTCGCCGTCCTGATGAACGTCTTCGAGCGCGACGAGCAGCCCAAGGCCATCGGCATCTGGGCGGGCGGCGTCGGTCTCGCCATCGCGATCGGCCCGATCACCGGCGGTGTCCTGCTGGACCACTTCTGGTGGGGCTCGGTCTTCCTGATCAACGTGCCGATCGTGGCGCTCGCGCTCGTCCTGATGTTCTGGCTGGTCCCCGACTCCCGTGACCCGAACCCCGGCCGCCTCGACCCGGTCGGCGTCGTCCTGTCCGTCATCGGGCTCGTCCTGCTGGTCTACGGCATCATCAAGGGCGGCCAGCTCGCCGACTTCACCGACGGCACCGTCCTCGCGACCATCGCCGCCGGACTCGCCGTCCTCGCCTTCTTCGTCGTGTACGAGAAGCGCAGCGACCACCCGTCGATCGACGTCACGTACTTCCAGAACAAGGTCTTCTCCGCCGCGATCGCGGCCATCGCGCTGGTCTTCTTCGCGCTGATGGGCGTGACCTTCTTCTCCGTCTTCTACACGCAGAGCGTGCGCGGCTACTCGCCGCTGCAGACCGGTCTGCTGATGCTGCCGCTCGCCGCGGCCCAGATCATCTTCGCGCCGCGCGCCCGCCTCGTCGTCGACCGCATCGGCAACAAGGCCACCTGCACGGCGGGCCTGCTGATCATCGCCGCGATGCTCGCCGCGTTCGCCGTCCTGGACACGGACACCCCCATCTGGCTCCTGGAGGTCATCTTCTTCCTCATGGGCACCGGAATGGCGCACATCATGACGCCCACGAGCGTCGTGATAATGCAGGCCCTGCCGCGTGAGAAGGCGGGTTCGGCGTCCGCGCTCAGCAACACCTTCCGCCAGGTCGGCGGCGCCCTGGGCATCGCCGTCCTCGGCTCCGTGCTCTCCACGTCCTACCGCACCGGCATCGAGGACAAGCTGTCCCTCGTCCCGGCCGGCCTGCGGCACACCGCCGGAGAGTCCATCGAGGCCACCCTCGGTGTCGCGGCCCGGCTGGGCCCGCAGGGCAAGGCCCTCGTCACCCCCGCCAACGACGCCTTCCTGCACGCCATGCACGTCACCGCGCTGTGCGGCGCGGGCGTGGCGATCATCGGCGCGCTGGTCGTCGCCGTGTTCCTGCCGGGACGGTCCGCCGAGGAGCGGGCGGGCGAGGAGGAGGCCGAGCTGGTGACGGCCGACCACTGACGCGCCGTCGTACCGATTCGTGGGCATCCTGGCACCGGGTGCCCGCGAATCGCGTGCACCGGGGAGAATGGGACCAGGTCAACGAAGGGAACGGAGTTCGACGTGAGCCTCGCGCACAGCCGACCCAGGCACGGGGGGCCCACCCGGGGACGTCCCCGAAGCGAGGCCGTGGAGCGCGCCATCCTGGAGGGTGTCATGAAACTCCTGGAGGACGGTGTGCCGCTCGGCGAGCTCTCCATCGAGCGCATCGCGCGTACGGCGGGCGTCGGCAAGGCGACCATCTACCGCCGTTGGAGCGGCAAGGAGGAGCTCTTCGTCGACGTCCTGCGCGCCGCCGAACCCCCCGATCCCGACCTCCCCGGCACCTCGATGCGCGACGACCTGATCGTGCTGCTCGAGTCGCTGCGCCAACGCGGCCTGCTCAACCGCTCGTCGGCGATCCTGCACAACGTCCACGCGCAGATGAAGAGCAGCCCGAAACTCTGGGCCGCCTACGACGCGACCGTCATAGCGCCGCGGCGCCAGCTGGGTTACGAAGTGCTGCGCCGCGGCCAGCGCAACGGCGAGCTGCGCACGGACCTCGACATCGAGTTGCTCAACGACCTGTTCGTCGGCCCCATGCTCGTGCGGGCCGTGATGCGCCCGGAGACGGAACTCCCCGAGGACCTCGCGGAGCGGATCGTCGACACGGTTCTGGAGGGGCTGCGCCCCGACCGGCCCTGAGGGCTGTCCCGTGATCCCCGGCGGGCGCACGACGACAGCTACGGCCTCGCCGCGTTGGAGGGTCACCCGAATGCGCCCAGTATCAGGACGATCCTCCGCCTTGCGATGCACCGCATTCGACGCCGCGCGCCGATCCACCGGGGATCACGGGAAAGCCCTTGGTCCGCATCGTTTCTGACGGGCCGGTTCCTGACGGGCCGAATGTGCGCGTTTCGTCACAGAGGACGCGATCCGCGCCCCGATCCGGAACTCCGGACGCGAAGTTGTACGTCCCCTTGCCCGTACGGCCGCCCCCGGGCGGCAGGAACGACGCCGATCATCCCCTAGGGTCGTAGCCGAGGGGCAGACGGTGCGCGCGGCAGTTTGTGAGGCGACGGTATGGCGCAGGCGTATATGACGGAGACGGGAAGCGGCGGCCAGGGGCCGGACCGCAGAGGGTCCCGGCTTCGGCGCCTGCTCGACGGCTGGCGCGGCGACCGGGGCATCTGGCGCCGCGGCATCCTCCTCGCCGCGTGCGCGGTGTTCCTCGCCCTGGTGATGCTGCTGCACGCGCAGATCCCCAACCGCATCGGCAACCTCGGCAGCCTCACAGAGACGTTCCTGCCGTGGCTCGGCGTGTTCGTCCCGGTCCTGCTGGTCCTCGGCCTGGTGCGGAGGTCCGTCACCGCCCTGATCGCCGTGCTGCTGCCCGCGATCGTCTGGCTGAACCTGTTCGGCGGGCTGCTCACCGACAAGACCGGCAGCGGCGGCGACCTCACCGTCGCCACCCACAACGTCAACGCGGAGAACCCGGACCCGTCCGGCACCGCCCGCGACGTGGCCTCCTCCGGCGCCGACGTGCTGGCCCTGGAGGAGCTGACCGCCTCCGCGGTCCCGGTGTACGAGAAGGCGCTCGCGTCGACGTACAAGTACCACTCCGTGCAGGGCACCGTCGGACTGTGGAGCAAGTACCCGCTGACCGGCTCCCGGCCCGTCGACATCAAGCTGGGCTGGACGCGCGCGATGCGGGCGACGGTGGACGCGCCGGCCGGGCAGGTCGCCGTGTACGTCGCCCACCTGCCCTCGGTGCGCGTGAAGATGGAGGCGGGGTTCACCGCACGCCAGCGCGACAAGAGCGCCGACGCGCTGGGCGAGGCCATCGCCGACGAGCGCCTGACGCGGATCGTCCTGCTCGGCGACCTCAACGGCACGATGAACGACCGTGCCCTGAACGCCGTCACCGCGCAGATGCGCTCCACCCAGGGCGCGGCGGGCAGCGGCTTCGGGTTCAGCTGGCCGGCGTCGTTCCCGATGGCCCGCATCGACCAGATCATGGTCAAGGGCGTCGAGCCGGTGACCTCCTGGACCCTGCCCGAGACCGGCAGCGACCACCTGCCGATCGCCGCCCGCGTCAAGATCGACGAATCGGCGTCGTAGCTCCGGGAATACTGGGCCTGAGTTACTTTGTTCCGTAGTTAAACTTATGCTGCCCGTGCACAGTGCCGTGCACGGGCGGCGACATGCCTACGGAGCAGCACCCGCGCGGCGCACCGCTCCACCACTCCGCTCGTGAAAGGCCCCTCCATGCCCCTGGCCCTGCTCGCCCTAGCCGTGGGCGCCTTCGGCATCGGTACCACCGAGTTCGTGATGATGGGGCTGCTCCCCGACGTCGCGGACGACCTGCACATATCCCTCCCCGCCGCCGGGCACCTCGTCTCCGCGTACGCCCTCGGCGTCGTCATCGGCGCCCCGCTGCTCGCCGCGGCCACCGCCCGGATGCCCCGCCGCAAGGTCCTGATCGCCCTCATGGGCCTGTTCGTCGCGGGCAACGCCCTCTCCGCCCTCGCCCCCGACGAGCACTGGCTGCTCGCCGCCCGCTTCCTCAGCGGACTGCCGCACGGCGCCTTCTTCGGCGTGGGCGCCGTCGTCGCCACCGGCATGGTCGCCCCCGACCGCAAGGCGCGCTCCGTCTCCCTGATGTTCCTCGGCCTGACCGTCGCGAACATCGCAGGCGTCCCCGCCGCCACGCTCGTGGGGCAGCACCTCGGCTGGCGTGCCGCCTTCCTCGGCGTCAGCGTCATCGGTGTCGCCGCCATCGCCTCGCTGCTGCTGCTCATCCCGCACGCCCCGGCGCACGCCCCCGTGGGCGGTCTCCGCGGCGAGCTCGCCGCGCTGCGCTCCCTGCCCGTCTGGCTGGCCCTCGGCACCACCGTGGCGGGCTTCGGGGCGCTGTTCTCCGCGTACAGCTACGTCACGCCCATGCTCACGGACTCCGCCGGGTACGCCGAGGGCAGCGTCACCCTGCTGCTCGCCCTCTTCGGCGTCGGCGCGACCGTCGGCAACCTCGTCGGCGGACGCCTCGCCGACCACTCGCTGCGCGGCACGCTCTTCGGCGGCCTGGCGTCCCTCGTCGTCGTCCTCGCGCTCTTCCCGGCCCTCATGGGCGCCCAGTGGAGCGCGGCCGTCGCGGTCACCCTCCTCGGCATCGCCGCGTTCGTCACCGGCTCGCCCCTCCAGCTGATGGTCATGGAGAAGGCGGCCGCCGCGCCGTCCCTCGCCTCCTCCGCCAACCAGGCCGCGTTCAACCTCGCCAACGCCGGTGGCGCGTGGATCGGCGGGCTCGCCCTGGCCGCCGGATTCGGTGCGACGTCTCCCGCCGTCGCCGGGGCGGGGCTCGCGGTGCTCGGGCTCGTCGTCGCCGGGGTCGCGTACGGCGTGGACCGGCGCCGGGCGCCGGCCTCCGGGGCCGTCGCGTCCGCCGGGCGGCTCGTCGCCGGGCACGTCCCGTCGGCCACGGAGCGTGTCTCCGGCTGACCGGGGCGGACCGTCCCACCCCCGGGATTCGCGCCCTCCGCCCCTGCCCGTCCCGTCCCGTCCCCGAGGCTCCGCCCCGGCCCCCGCTCCTCAAACGCCGTAGGGGCTGATTCTTCGCAGCGGGGGTTCGGGGCCGGACTCCCCGAGTGCGGGCCGGGGCCGAGTCCGGGTGGTGGCCGGGGGGACAGCGCCGGCCGCCGGGTGCAGTGGGGCGGCACACACCCCATTGCGTCGCTCTGACGATTAGACTGGGCCCCGTGCCTCAACTACGCCTCGCTCTGAATCAGATCGACTCGACGGTCGGCGACATCGCCGCCAACGCCGAGGCGATCGTCCGTTGGACCCGGCACTCCGCCGAGCAGGGAGCGCACCTGGTGGCGTTCCCCGAGATGGTGCTGACCGGGTATCCCGTGGAGGACCTCGCCCTGCGGTCGTCCTTCGTCGAGGCCTCCCGCGCGGCGCTGCACTCGCTCGCCGCCCGCCTGGCCGACGAGGGATTCGGCGACCTGCCGGTGATCGTCGGCTATCTCGACCGGTCCGAGACGGCGCAGCCGAAGTACGGCCAGCCGGCCGGCGCCCCGCAGAACGCCGCCGCCGTGCTGCACGGCGGCCGGGTGGCGCTGACCTTCGCCAAGCACCACCTCCCGAACTACGGCGTGTTCGACGAGTTCCGGTACTTCGTGCCCGGCGACACCATGCCGGTCGTACGGGTGCACGGCATCGATGTCGCCCTCGCCATCTGCGAGGACCTCTGGCAGGACGGCGGGCGCGTCCCCGCCGCCCGCTCCGCCGGGGCCGGCCTGCTGCTCTCCGTCAACGCCTCCCCGTACGAGCGCGACAAGGACGACACGCGTCTGGAGCTCGTGCGCAAGCGGGCCCAGGAGGCGGGCTGCACCACCGCCTACCTCGCCATGATCGGCGGACAGGACGAGCTCGTCTTCGACGGCGACTCGATCGTCGTGGACCGGGACGGCGAAGTCGTCGCACGGGCACCGCAGTTCGCGGAGGGATGCGTCGTCCTGGACCTGGACCTGCCGGCCGGGGCCGCCGAGCCCGTGACGGGCGTCGTCGACGACGGGCTGCGCATCGAGCGGCTGGTCGTCTCCGAGGAGCCGCTGCCGCCCTACGAGGTGGAGCTCACCGGGGGCTACGCCGAGCGGCTCGACGACGACGAGGAGGTGTACTCGGCGCTCGTCGTCGGCCTGCGCGCCTACGTGGCGAAGAACGGCTTCCGTTCCGTGCTCGTCGGCCTGTCCGGAGGCATCGACTCGGCGCTCGTCGCCGCCATCGCCTGCGACGCGGTCGGCGCGCAGAACGTGTACGGCGTGTCGATGCCGTCGAAGTACTCCTCGGACCACTCCAAGGGGGACGCGGCCGAACTGGCGCGACGCACGGGGCTGAACTTCCGCACCGTGCCGATCGAGCCGATGTTCGACGCCTACATGTCGTCGCTGGGGCTGACGGGCCTGGCCGAGGAGAACCTCCAGTCGCGGCTGCGGGGCACGATGCTCATGGCCGTCTCCAACCAGGAGGGGCACATCGTGCTGGCGCCCGGCAACAAGTCCGAGCTGGCCGTGGGCTACTCCACCCTGTACGGCGACTCCGTCGGCGCGTACGGGCCCATCAAGGACGTGTACAAGACGTCCGTCTTCCGGCTCGCCGAGTGGCGCAACCGGGCGGCCGCCGAGCGCGGTCGGACGCCGCCGATCCCGGAGAGCTCCCTCACCAAGCCGCCGAGCGCCGAGCTGCGGCCGGGCCAGGTCGACACGGACTCGCTGCCCGACTATCCCGTCCTGGACGCGATCCTGGAGCGGTACGTGGACCGCGACGAGGGGGCCGACACCATCGTGGCGGCCGGCTTCGACCGGGAGCTCGTGGTGAAGACGCTCCGCATGGTCGACACGGCGGAGTACAAGCGGCGCCAGTACCCGCCGGGCACCAAGATCTCCGCGAAGGGCTTCGGCAAGGACCGCCGGCTGCCCATCACCAACGGCTGGCGCGAGCACGCGTGACCCGCGGCGGGGCGAGGACCCCGCGCGGCACCGGGCGGACCCGGCACCCGGGCGAGCGCCCCGTCCCGCACCTCCCGGACGGACAGGACGAACGCGTGCGCCCGCTCCTCCCGAAAAGACGGGAGAAGCGGGCGCACCCGTGATGACGGTCCGTCAGTGACGGTTGTACGACTCGACGTAGCCCGGGGCGGGCGAGCCCACGCCGGTGACGTCGTCGTAGCCCTTCACGGCCTTCAGCGAGCTGTCCTTGCCGAGGCTGCGGACGGAGGTGAGCACACCGTCGGCCGCGTCGAAGCCGTTCGCGAAGTCGACACGCGCCACGGCGAGCCCGGACCCCGTGGGGGTGTCCGTGACGTCGTGGTACGCCTTCGAGCCGTACTTGGCGTAGATCGACGGGTTGGCGAAGCCGATCGCCTTGCCGCCGCGCGCCTCCTGGGCCAGGGCCTGCACGGCCGCGATCACCGGAGCGGCGAGCGAGGTGCCGCCGATGCGGTACTCGCTGTACTGCTCGGTCCCGTCCGGGAAGGTCTGCGTCTGGCCGACCTTGAAACCGGTGTTGGGGTCGGCGATCGCCGCGATGTCCGGGACGACTCGGTTGCCCGCGGGGTTGTTCGCCGTGGCGAGCGCGTTCGGGACGACGCCCTTCTGGTAGTACGGCTGCGCCACGGTCTTGCTCGTGCCGCCGCCCGCACCCGAGGTGAACGCGCCCGGGAACGCGTCCCAGCTCTTCCCGTCGGCCGACAGGCTGGCCTTCTGGGTGCCCCAGCCGGTCTCCCACAGGTACGAGTCGCCCTTGCCGACCGCCAGCGAGGTGCCGCCGACAGCCGTCACCCACGCCGAGTTGGCCGGGGTGTCGACCTGCTTCGTACCGGTGTTGGCGACCTCGTCGCCGTTGTCGCCGGAGGAGAAGTAGAAGCCGATGCCCTGGACGGCGCCGAACTGGAACACCTGGTCGTAGGCGGCCGCGATGTCCGGCGTCTCGTTGGCCTCGATGTCGCCCCACGAGTTGGAGACGATGTCGGCCAGGTGCCCGTCGACGATCTTGTTCAGCGAGTCGAGCAGATCGTCGTCGTAGCAGGAGGCGGCACCCACGTACGTGATGCTCGCGTCCGGCGCGACGGCGTGCACGGCCTCGACGTCGAGGGTCTCCTCGCCGTACCAGCCGGCCGCTCCGCACTCCTCGGTCTTCGTGTACTTCTTCGGCAGCACCTGACGCAACTGGCCGCTGCTGTACGCCGCGTCACCGTGCTTGCCGGCGTAGGTGGCCGCGTCGAAGGCGATGGTCGGCGAGGCGTACGCGTCGGTGATGGCGACCCGCACCCCCTTGCCGGTGCGCTTGCCCGCACCGTACGCGGCGCGCAGCTGCTTGCCCGTGTAGCCCTTGACCGCGTACGGGATCTTCTTGCCGTAGGCGTCCGGCAGGGTGCTCGCGACGTTCGAGCCGTAGTACGAGGAGAACGGCCCGGAGTTCTTGAACACCGCGTCCGGGGGCGGCAGCTGGTCGGCGTGCGTCGCCTTGTGCGGCGCGTTGTCCAGGCCGGTGACGGTCAGGACGGCGCCGTTCAGGGCGGCCGGGGCGGAAGCCGTCTTCGACGGCGCCCGGTAGGTCTTGGCACCCTTGGCGTAGTTGTGCAGCTGGGTGCCGAAGGCCTTCTCGGCGGCGGCCACGTCACCGGTCACGGAGACGTAGTGCCGCGTGGTGCCGGTGACCTTCAGGCCTGCCGACTTCAGCCACGAGGTCACCGCGGTGACCTGGGCCTTGGTGGCGCCGAAGCGCGCCTGCGCCTGCTTGGCGCTCAGGTACTTGCCGTACGAGGCCGAGTCCGGGTCGGACACGGCCTTGGCGTACGCGGCCAGACCGGAGGCGTTCCGGCCGGCGAGGTAGACCCGGGCGGAGACCTGGGAGCCGTCTGACGTGGCCCCCTTGTCCGCCTTCGCCGTCGCCCAGGCGGGCTTGGTGCCCGCGAGGGTGTCCCGGCTCGGGCCGTCCGCGGCGTGGGCCGCGGGTATGCCGAGCGCCAGCGCGCCGGCGAGCAGTGGCAGTGTCGCCGCCATGCTCACCCCGGCGCGCGTCTTGGCGCGGTTGGATCTCATAGAACCCCCTGCGATGCGGTTCGTCGCATGTAGTGGTCTTTCGGTGAAACACGTGGTTGCCCGCGCCTGAGGAGGTGGCGGGTAATGGATCACACGATGGGGGCCACTCTGGCGATGAACCGTTCATGCCAGGGGAATGGAAAGGCCAAGGAAACCCCAAGTGGCCGTGATTCGCGGCTGTTCGGGGCGGTTTGCGACATGCTTCCGGGGAGAATCGAGGGTTTTCCCTCGGATCCATGACGAGTTGTTGTGAAAAGGCCCCGGCCGTGTGTAGGCGCGGGGCCGGTCGCCCGGTTCAGGGCTGCGGGCGCGGCGGACCCGCCGGGCGCGCGGAGTCCCGGTGCGGCCGCGTGGAGCTGCTCAATTGACGGAGCGTCAGTGATCAGTGAGGGAGGTCGCGGTCGACCACGGGCCGCGGCCGTGCGAGGGGGACGCCCGCTGGAACCAGGTCCGGTCCCGGAGCTCGGAGCGCCCCGGGACCGGCCCGCACACGTCCTAGTCGCGCGCCTTCGCGCCGCGCGCCTCGAGCATGTCGGCCATCAGCCGGATCTCCGACTGCTGGGCGTCGACCATGCCCTGCGCGAGCTTCTTCTCCACGCCGACCTTGCACTTCGCGACACAGCCCTCGGCCATGTGGATGCCGCCCTTGTGGTGGTCGGTCATCAGCTGGAGGTAGAAGATCTCCGCCTGCTTGCCGTTCAGCGTGCCCAGCTTCTTCATCTCGGCGTCGGTGGCCATGCCGGGCATCAGCGCACCGTCGTCGCCGGAGGCCATGTCGCCCATGCCCATCCAGGTCATGGGGGCGTCCGCGGACACCTTCGGCAGCTCCCACAGGTCGAGCCAGCCGATCAGCATGCCGCGCTGATTGGCCTGCGTCTGCGCGATGTCGTACGCGAGACGCCGCACCTCGGTGTCCTTGGTGCGGTCACGCACGATGTACGACATCTCCACCGCCTGCTGGTGGTGGACCGCCATGTCGCGCGCGAAGCCCGCGTCCGCGGAGTCCGCGGCGGGCACGCCGGTGTTCGAGCCGTCGTCCTGGGCCACCGCGTAGGTGATCGCCCCGCCCGCGACGAGCAAGGCCGCCGCGGTTCCCGCGATCCAGCCGACCTGCCTCACTGGGACAGACCGTTGGTGCAGGCGGCGCCCGGCTCGGGCGTCTGCTTGCCCTGCACGAACTCCGAGAAGAACTTGTCGACGTTCGGGTCGCTCGCGCCCGTCACCGTGCGCTGCTTGCCCCAGGCGCTGAGCATGATCGGGTCCTTCTGGTCGTCGACGGGGCTCATCAGCGTGTACGGGGTCTTCTTGACCTTCGCCGCGAGGGCCTTCACGTCCGCGTCCGACGCCTTGCTGTTGTACGTCACCCAGACGGCGCCGTGCTCCAGCGAGTGCACGGCGTTCATGTTGTTGATCGCCTTGGTGTAGACGTCGCCGTTGCAGTTCATCCAGACCTGGTTGTGGTCACCGCCGACCGGCGGCTCCATCGGGTACTTCACGGTCTGGGAGACGTGGTTGCGGGCCAGCGTGCCCTGCCAGGTCTTCACACCGTCCTTGCCCGTGACGAAGTGGCCCGCCGTCTTCGAGTCGCTCGCCGTGTCGTTCTTGTCGGACTGCGATTTCACGAGGACGACGCCGCCGACGACGAGGCCGGCGACGACGACCACGCTCGCGGTGATCGTGAGGATCCGGTTGCGCCGCTCACGGGCGCGCTCGGCACGGCGCAGCTCCTCTATGCGCGCCTTGCGCGAGGCGTTGCTGGTGTTCTTGGCGGAACCCATGGCGAGTCCTTATGGGGGAATGGGACGGTCGGTCCGCTGATCGTAGTCGGGGAGGCGGTCGCGTATGCAGAGCGGGCCACAGGAATGACCGAACAGGTGGCCTTCGGGCCGGTGGACGGGCGGCTTTCGTCCCGATAATTTGAACCTCGGATGCGCATTATTTACGCTCGCGGTATGCGGCTGCTGCGATCCACCGACCTTGCTCTGCGCGTCCTGATGCGGCTTGCCGTCGCGGAAGGGGCCACGCCCACGACCCGCGAGGTCGCCGAGGACATGGACGTGCCGTACACGCATGCCGCGAAGGTCGTCGCCGAGCTCCAACACCTGGGGCTGCTCGCGGCCCGCCGCGGCCGGGGCGGGGGCCTCGCGCTCACCGAGGCGGGGCTCTCGGCGTCGGTGGGCGCCGTCGTCCGCGCCTTCGAGGGGGACGGGGACGTCGTCGAGTGCGAGGGGGCCGTGCCCTGCCCGCTGAATTCCGCCTGCCGCCTGCGGGGCGCCCTCAAGCGGGCCCAGGAGGCGTTCTTCGCCTCGCTGGACCCGCTGACCGTCGCGGACATGGTCGCCGCGCCGACCGGGCCCGTGCTGCTCGGCATCTCCCGGCGCTGACCGGGCTCCGGGGCGACGGCCGGCACCTTCCGGCGCCGGCCGGGTCTCCTCTTTGCCGACCGGCGGCTCAGCCCTTGGCGAGCCACAGGTCGGGCCCGAACACCTCGTAGTGGATGTCGGCGGCCGCCACGCCCTTCGCGAGGAGCTGCTCCCGCACCGTGCGCATGAAGGGCAGCGGACCGCACAGGTACGCCCGGGTGCCCGGCAGGACCGCCACCCCGGAGAGGTCGACGAAGCCCGTGCGGTCGGCGGGGTGCCCCGGCTCCGGGCGCTCGTACCAGAAGTGGGCGGCCGCGTCCGGCAGCTTGCCCGCGTACGCCTCGTGGTCGGCGCGCAGGGCGTGCTCGGCCGGTGAGCGGTCCGCGTGGACCACGGTGACCGGAGCGCTGTGCCCGGTGTCCGCGAGCTGCTCCAGCATCGCGATCATCGGAGTCACGCCGATTCCGGCCGAGGCGAGCAGGAGCGGCGCGTCGTCGGCCTCCAGCACCAGATCGCCGTACGGGGCGGAGAGCCACAGCCTGCTGCCTTCGTGCACGCGCGCGTGGAGGTGGTTCGAGACCTCGCCGTCGGGCGCGTCGCTCCCGTGCACGCGCTTCACGCCGATCTGCCGCACGGGTGAGCCCGGGGCGCTGGACAGGCTGTACTGACGTATCTGACGGGCGCCGTCCGGCAGTTCGACGCGCACCGAGACGTACTGCCCCGGGCGGAAGCCCGGCACCGGCCCGCCGTCGGCCGGGCGCAGCCGGAAGGTCGCGACGTCCGCGGTCTCCTCGACCCGGTCGACGACCTCCCACTCGCGCCAGCCGCCGCCGTCCCGCTCGTCGTACAGGCGCCGCTCGATGGCGACGAGGGCGTTCGCCATCAGCCAGTAGACCTCGTCCCAGGCCGCCGCGACCTCGGGGGTCACCGCGTCGCCGAGCACGCCGGCGATGGCCGCGAACAGGTGCTCGTGGACGACCGCGTACTGATCGGGCGCGACGCCCAGGGAGGCGTGCTTGTGCGCGATGCGCTGGAGCATCGCGTCCGGGCGCTCGTCCGGGTGCTCCACCAGGTGGGTGGCGAACGCGGCGATGGAGCCGGCCAGGGCCTGGCGCTGGGTGCCGGCGGCCTGGTTGCCGCGGTTGAAGAGGTTGCGCAGCAGGTCGGGGTGGGCGGCGAACAGTCCGGCGTAGAAGCGCTCGGTGATCTCTCCGATGGCGGCTCCGACGGCGGGGAGGGTGGCGCGCACGGTGGCGGTGGACTGTTCGGACAGCATCAGGGCTCCTCGGGGGAGAGGCGGGAGGGTGGGCCGCGGCCCCCCTTGTCTGCCCCGCACGGTAGTAAAACTTGCATCTGAGATGCAAATTAAAAGCCGAGCGGGAGGAGGCGGGGGTCGGCCATTTCAGAGACGCGCCCGAACAGGCAAGATGGGCCCAGAGCAGGACACCTGCCGTACGCGAGGCGTTCAGACCGGGGTCGCTCCGGCGATCATGGTCCGCAACGCGCACGAAATGGTGTTGTGGTGGGATGCTCAGGTGCCCCGATCGTCCCCGGGACGTGGGAGCAGGCGGCCTGACCAGCAAGGATGGGTGGAAGCGGAAGATGGACAAGCAGCAGGAGTTCGTGCTCCGGACCCTGGAGGAGCGGGACATCCGGTTCGTACGTCTGTGGTTCACGGACGTGCTCGGCTTCCTCAAGTCGGTGGCCGTGGCCCCGGCCGAGCTGGAACAGGCCTTCGACGAGGGCATCGGCTTCGACGGCTCCGCGATCGAGGGCTTCGCCCGCGTCTACGAGTCCGACATGATCGCCAAGCCGGACCCCTCCACCTTCCAGGTCCTGCCCTGGCGCGCGGAGGCCCCCGGCACCGCCCGCATGTTCTGCGACATCCTCATGCCGGACGGCTCCCCGTCCTTCGCCGACCCGCGCTACGTGCTCAAGCGCGCCCTGGCCAAGACCTCCGACCTGGGCTTCACCTTCTACACCCACCCGGAGATCGAGTTCTTCCTGCTGAAGGACCGCCCGCTGGACGGCTCGCGGCCCACCCCCGCCGACAACTCCGGCTACTTCGACCACACCCCGCAGAACGTCGGCCAGGACTTCCGTCGCCAGGCCATCACGATGCTGGAGTCGATGGGCATCTCGGTCGAGTTCAGCCACCACGAGGGCGCCCCGGGCCAGCAGGAGATCGACCTGCGCTACGCCGACGCGCTCTCCACGGCCGACAACATCATGACCTTCCGGCTGATCATGAAGCAGGTCGCGCTGGAGCAGGGCGTGCAGGCCACCTTCATGCCGAAGCCGTTCTCGGAGTACCCGGGCAGCGGAATGCACACCCACCTCTCCCTCTTCGAGGGCGACCGCAACGCCTTCTACGAGTCCGGCTCGGAGTACCAGCTCTCCAAGGTCGGCCGCTCCTTCATCGCGGGCCTGCTCCGGCACGCCGCGGAGATCTCCGCCGTCACCAACCAGTGGGTCAACTCCTACAAGCGCATCTGGGGCGGCTCCGAGCGCACCGCCGGCGCCGGCGGCGAGGCGCCCTCGTACATCTGCTGGGGCCACAACAACCGGTCCGCACTGGTCCGCGTCCCCATGTACAAGCCCGGCAAGACCGGCTCGGCCCGCGTCGAGGTCCGCTCCCTCGACTCCGGCGCCAACCCCTACCTGGCCTACGCCCTCCTCCTCGCGGCCGGCCTCAAGGGCATCGAAGAGGGCTACGAACTGCCGCCGGGCGCCGACGACGACGTCTGGGCCCTCTCCGACGCCGAACGCCGCGCCATGGGCATCGAGCCCCTCCCGCAGAACCTCGGCGAGGCCCTCACCCTCATGCAGCGCAGCGAACTCGTCGCCGAGACCCTCGGCGAACACGTCTTCGACTTCTTCCTGCGGAACAAGAAGTCGGAGTGGGAGGAGTACCGGTCCGAGGTGACCGCGTTCGAGCTGCGGAAGAACCTGCCGGTGCTGTAAGGCCAGGTCAGCGGCACTTTTCGAGACGCCGTACGCGGGGCCTGCGGTCGATGACCGCAGGCCCCGCTGCTGTCTTCACTGCGCCTGGGCCGTCTGTGGGCCGTCTGCCCCGGACACGCCGCCCTCGTACATGCTGTCCGCGGCTTTTCGGGCGCGGCTCCCGCTGCTCGGGAGCAGGTGCGTGCAGCCCCGGAGCGTGAAGCCCTGTCCGTGTGCCCCAGACAGGTGCTCAGCGCTGTGACGTTCTCGCGGGCGTCCAGGAGCACCGACGCGTAGAAGTGCCTCAGCGCGTGCATCCCGTGCTCTCGCGCCGCCTGGAAGCGTTGAGCCGTAGGTGCCGGCGAGGCAGGCTTGGTGCATGAAGTCGCTCTTGCGCTCACCCCCGGTGCCAAGAGCAGGCGGTCATCACCGGCTCCTTTTCATGCTGATGCAGTGTCTGCCCTATCTGATCGCACTGGCCGTGCTGGTCATCGAGCTCACACCTGCGCACTTCATCTATACCGGCCCCTTTCTCACCGCGGTCCCGGCGCTGGCGGCAGTGACCCTGGGGCCCAAGGGCACCACCGCGGCGGCGGCCCTCGCGCTGGCGATCAGCGTGACCACCGCGACCTATAACGGGGCGTGGGGGACGCTGCAGGTCTACAGCAACTTCCTGGCCTTGGCCTTGGTCTCCGTGGCCGGCTTCATCACCAGCCGCGCCATGCAGGAGCGCAGGCAGAGAGAGCTCGACCAGGTCCGCAGTATCGCCGTGGCCGCCCAAGAGGTCGTGCTGCGGCCCGTGCCCGCGTGCCTGGGCCCACTGCGGGCCGGCAGCCTGTGCCTTGCGGCCGGGACCGGGGCGCGGGTGGGCGGTGATCTGTACGAGGCCGTGCAGACGAGGTACGGCGTCCGGATGATCGTCGGGGACGTCCGGGGAAAGGGTCTGTCCGCGGTGCGAGCCGTCGCGGTGGCGCTGGGCGCGTTCCGGGAGGCCGTGCACTATGAGGAGGACCTGGTGGAGGTCATGAACCGCTGCGCGGCTGCGCTGCGGCGGGAAGTCTCCGTGCCGGGTGCGTACGGCCAGGAGGTTCTGCTGGAAGGGTTCACCACGGCGCTCATCGCGCAGGTGCCGGACCAACCCCTGGTGCAGCTGGTGAACCGTGGACATCCACCACCGCTGCTGCTGCACCAGGGCAAGGCTGCACCACTGACGCCGAGCTCGGCGTCGCCGCCTCTCGGGCTCGAAGACCTCATCACCGACCTCCCCGAGAAGTCTGAGAGCTATGCGTTCGTCCCCGGCGACCGCCTGTTGTTGTACACCGACGGTGTGGTCGAGGCCCGCAATCGCGGCGGCGAATTCTTCGCTCTGCCGGAGGCCATGGAGGGGATAGGCGTCGGTCCCGGCCCACTGGAATTCCTGGAGCAACTGCACCAGGGGCTGACCCTCCACACCGGCGGTGATCTGGCGGACGATGTGGCGATGATCCTCGCCGATCGGTTCGACGGCCTTCCAGGGTCACCTTCGGGTGGGGCAGACGTGGAGTGACCGTTGTTCTCGGCTGCGAAGCAGCCGCCCCTACGGCGAAGACGCGCTCTGCGCTCCACGGCACGACGCGGCCACTTCCCGCAGCAGGCGGACGCACCGATTGTGTGTGCTCGGCTTCGTCGCAGCGGTGTTATCAAGGGTGTATGGAAGTGTTTTCCGGGCGCCCACGGGGTCCGGAACGTGATCCGCCCGTCGGGGGCTCGCGCGCACGTCGCGCCTCCCTGCTGGACCTGCGCAGTGCGGCCGGTCAGGTGTTCCTTCTCCAGGTCGTGATCGTGGTCCTGCTGGTCGTGGCCGCCGTGGGGGTCATCGTGCTCCAGGCGGCAAATGACGCCTTGCAGCAGGGGCGCAGGGAGTCGATCGTCGCGGCGCAGTCGTTCGCGAGTGCTCCTGGCGTGGCCGAGGCGCTGCAGAGTCCGGATCCGACGGCGGTGCTCCAGCCTCGGGCCGAGGAGGCGCGGAAGCGTGCGGGCGTGGACTTCGTCATCGCCATGAACACGGACGGGATTCGTTACACGTATCCCTACCCGCGGGAGATCGGGAAGGAGTTCGTCGGCACCATCGAACCGGCGCTGAGTGGCCGTACCGTCGTCGAGCAGGCCGGCGGGCCGCCGCTGCCCGCAGGCAAGGGGACGGACGTGCAGGCAGTGGTCCCGGTGACCGACTCGCACGGCAAGGTGGTCGGCCTGGTCTCCGCCGGAATCACGGTCAGGAACGTGGCGGCGCTGTGGATGCCGGAGCTGCCGATCATCCTGGGCAGCGGCGTGGCCGCGCTGGTGGTGGCCGTGACGGGAACGACGTTGGTCTCCCGGCGACTGCGGCGGCAGACGCACGGCATGGCCCCGGCGGAGCTGGCGGAGCTGTACAGGCACCACGACGCGGTCCTGCACGCGGTGCGGGAAGGATTGTTGATCACCGACGCCGACGGACGAGTGCTGATGGCCAACGACGAGGCGACACGGCTGCTCGGACTGCCGGCGGACTTGCGGGGGCGCCCGGTGCGGGAGCTGGGACTGCCGGAGCCGATCACGTGTCTGCTGTCGTCACCGGAGGCGGTCACCGATGAGGTCCGTCTCGCGGGGGACCGGTTGCTGGCGGTGAACAAGCGGCCGACGTACCCGGAGGGCAGCGTGGTGACTCTGCGGGACACCACGGAGCTGGCGGCGGTCTCGGGGCGGGCCGAGGTCGCGCGGGAGCGGCTGAAGCTGCTGTACGAGGCCGGGGTGGGGATCGGGACCACGCTGGATGTGGAGCGTACGGCCCAGGAACTCGCCGACGTGGCGGTGCCGCAGTTCGCCGACCTCGTGACGGTGGACCTGCTCGAAGCGGTGCTGCGGGGGTGGGAGCCCACGGCGGAGGGCTGGCGGCATCTGCGCCGGGCGGCGATCGGCGGCGACGGGCGGATGATTCCGGTGTATCCGCGGGGCAAGGTGATCTCATTCTCGCGCCGAACGCCGCAGATGCGGGCGCTGCAGGAGCGACGCGTGATGCTCGAGACGGACCTGCGGCAGGCACAGGGCTGGCGGGAACAAGATCCGGAGCGTGCCATGAGGGCACTGGAGCGCGGGTTGCGTTCACTGGTGGCCGTGCCACTGCGGGCGCGGAACGTCACGCTGGGCGTGGCGAACTTCTACCGGACGGTGGATTCCGCGGAGTTCGAGTCGGATGACCTCACCTTCGCGGAGGAACTGGCCGCGCGGGCGTCGGTGGCCATCGACAACGCCCGGAGGTTCACCCGGGAGCGCGCGATGGCGGTGACGCTGCAGCGCAGCCTGCTGCCGCGGCGGCAGCCGGAGCAGGACGCACTGGAGGTGGCCTGGCGGTACATGCCTGCGGAGGCCGGGGTGGGCGGGGACTGGTTCGACGTCATCCCGCTTCCGGGCGCTCGCGTCGCTCTGGTCATGGGTGATGTCGTCGGTCACGGGCTGCACGCGGCGGCGACGATGGGCCGGCTGCGCACCGCGGTGCACAACTTCTCCACCCTGGACCTGCCCGTGGACGAGGTGCTCGGGAACCTGGACGACCTGGTCGTCCGCATGGACGACGAGGAGAACACGGACGATGCCAGGGAGGGCCAGGAAGGCGAGGGCGTGACCGGAGCGACCTGCCTCTACGCGGTCTACGACCCGGTGACGGGGGCCTGCACGATGGCCCGTGCGGGGCATCCGGAGCCGGTGGTGGTGCGCCCGGACGGGACGGTCACCTGTCCTGACGTGCCGGCCTCGGCACCGCTCGGCCTGGGCGGCTACCCCTTCGAGACCGTGGAACTGTCCCTGCCGGAGGGTTCGCAACTGGTGCTGTACACCGACGGCCTCGTGGAGGACCGTACCCACGACATCGACGTCGGGATGGAGCGACTGCGCCGGGCGTTGGGCGGGTCCGGGGGCCGCACACCGGAGGAGACGTGTCGAGCGGTGATCGACTCGTTGAAGCCGTCACACTCCTCCGACGACATCGCGCTGTTGACGGCACGTACCCGCAGGTTCCCGCGCTCGGATGTGGCCATGTGGGACGTGCCGCCGGACCCGGCGATGGTTCCCTCGGTACGGGCGCGCTGCCGGGAGGCGTTGCTGGAGTGGGGGCTGGAGGAGACCGCATTCGCCACGGAGCTGATCATCAGCGAGTTGGTCACGAACGCGATCCGGTACGGCTCGCCACCGGTCGGCGTACGGCTGCTCCACGGACGCTGTCTGATCTGCGAGGTGTCGGACGGAAGCGGCACGTCGCCGCGCATGCGGCGGGCGGCGACCACCGACGAGGGCGGGCGGGGACTGTTCCTGGTGGCGCAGTTCGCCCCGCGCTGGGGGACGCGGTACACCACTCACGGCAAGGTCATCTGGACGGAGCAGCCTCTTCACGACGGCGCATCCGCCGCCTTGGGCCTCGCCCCGGTCGACTTTCTTCTCGACCAGTTCGATGATCCTGGCCTGTGAGCCGGAGTCGAGAAAGGGACGCGCACTCGGCGCGAGGTCCGTTTGACCCGCGCGGTCCCACCCGCCTCCCGGGGCGGGCCGGTTCGCGCCCGCGCGTCAGCCGATGTACGCCGGTGACACCGCCGCCGTGCTGATGCGTCGTGGTGCTCCCGTGCCGTCCGCAGGGACCGTGTAGAGGTCGGCGCCGTAGTCGCCGGGGAGGGCGTAGACGAGGGTGTGGTCGTCGCGCCAGACGGCCTGGTCGTCGACGCTGCGGGGCTCGGCGAGCGGGGTTTCGCGCAGGGTGCGCAGGTCGAGGACGTAGAGGTGCCAGGGGGCGTCCTTCGAGAGGCCCGCGACCCGCTTCTTGAAGGCGACGCGGGTGCCGTCGGGGGAGAGGGACGGGCATTCGACGTTCGTGCGCAGCGTGGTGACCGTGCGGGTGCGCAGGTCCCCGCGGACCAGGTACGTCTTCCCGCCCGTCGCCAGCGTCGCGTAGAACGTGCGGTCGTCGGCGGCGAAGGTGATGCCCCAGAAGTTCACGTCCGCCGCGTGGTAGGTCCGGCCGTCCTTCACCACCCGGTACGCCTCCAGGGACGGGGTCAGCTTCCCCGTCCGCGTGTCGACGACGGCCGCGCGGGTGGAGAAGTTCGTGCCCGCGTACGAGTCGCCGCCCACGAAGGCCGTCCAGGCGGCGTAGCGGCCGCTGGGGGAGACCCGGGCGCGGGACGGGATGCCGGGCACGTCGTAGCGGGCCAGCTCCTTCAGCCGCGCGTCGAGGATCACGGCACGGTAGGTGTCCTGGACGGGCCCGTGCACCGCCTGGAGGCACACCCCGGTGCCCGCCGCCGCGTAGAAGCGCAGGCACTTGACCCCGGACGCGGTCCGCGGGCCCGACGGGTCGGACGCCCGGACCGTGGCCAGTTCGTCGCGGTGCGGGCCCCACGCCATGTTCCGGAAGACCATACGGCCGCCGTCGCCGGTCAGCGCCACCGTGCCCGCGGTGATCCGCGGGCCGCCGGGCCGGGCCTGGTTCCTGCGGTCCGCCCGGGCCGACGCGTGCAGGACGGACGCCGTGGCGACGCCCGCGAGGACGATCAGCGCCGAGACCAGGACCAGGATGCGGGTGCGGAGGGTCATGCGAGCCCTTCGGGAGGGGTGGGACGGAGCCGGAACGAGAACAGGGCGCAGCACGCCAGCGCCACGGCCGACGCGGTCAGCGCCGTGCGGTCGCCCCACGCCGTCCAGGCCGCGCCGAAGCCGAGCGAGCAGGCGAAGCGGGCCAGCGTCTGACCCGTCTGGACCAGCGCGAGCCCCGAGGAACGCAGCTCCCTCGGCACGCTGTCCGAGGCGGCCGCCATCAGCACGCCGTCGGTCGCCGCGTAGAAGGAGCCGTGCAGCACCAGGACGGCGTACGGCAGGGCCGAACCGTGCCAGGAGGACAGCAGGAGCCCGTACGCGAGGAGCAGGGCGCCGTGGCCCGCCAGGAACACCCGCCACCGGCCGGTGCGGTCCGCGAGCCGGCCGAGCGGGACGGCCAGCAGCAGGAACGCCGCCGCCGTGCCCAGCGGCAGCAGCGCGAACCACCGGTCCGGCACGCCGAGCCGCCGCTGGAGCAGCAGGTACACGAATGAATCGCTGACGGTCGCGAGCCCGAGCAGCAGGGCGCAGACGGTGATGCGGCGCAGGTCGCGCCGGCGCAGGAGAGCGAGGGCGGCGCGGGGCGTGGGGCGGGGGGCCGCCGCGGGGCGGGGGGCCGCCCTCCGTCGGTCGGCGGCCGCGGCGGGGTCCAAGCCGGTTTCCACGGCGGCGTCCGGGCCGACTTTCGCGGCGGCCTCGTCGGCCCTCGCGCCGGAACGGGCCTTCGTCTCGGAGCCGGTCCCTGTGCCGGAGCGTGCGTTTGTCTCAGAGCCGGTCCCTGTGCCGGAGCGGGCCTTCGTCTCGGAACCGGCCCCTGCGCCGGAGCCGGCCTCTGCGTCGGAGCCGGTCCTTGCACCGGAGCCGGCCCGTGCGTCGGCGCCTGCCCCCGCGCCGAAGCCGCCCCCCGTGCCGGAACCTTCCGTGCCGGAACCCCCGGGCACGAACAGCACCAGAACCAGCACCCCGACCGCGGCCACGCAGAAGCTCACCGTGAACACGGCGTCGTAGCCGTCCACGGTCGTCCGCAGGATCAGGAAGGCGACCAGGGGCCCGAAGAGCGCGCCCGCCGTGTCCATCGCGCGGTGCACGCCGAAGGCGCGCCCCCGGTTCTCGGGAGTGCTCGACAGGGAGATCAGCGCGTCGCGCGGGGCGGTGCGCAGGCCCTTGCCGGTGCGGTCGGCGGCCAGAATCAGTCCGATGGGCGTCAGGGACGTCGCCACCAGCAGCAGCGGCTTGCAGGCCGCCGACAGCGCGTACCCGGCGCCCGCCACCCACTTGTGCCGGCCGCCGCCCCGGTCCGCCAGATGCCCGCCGACCAGACGCACCAGCGCCGAGAAGCCGTTGTAGATCCCGTCGAGGAGCCCGAAGCCCAGCGGGGACAGGCCGAGGCCCGCCACCAGGTAGAGGGGCAGCACGGCCGTCACCATCTCCGAGGAGACGTCGGTGATCAGACTGACCGTGCCGAGCGCCAGCACCGTGGGTGCGACCGCGGCACGGCGCCGCCCGGCCCGGGGCCGGGCGGCGCCTTCCGCGGACGCCGCCGCCGAGGTCTTCGGTGTGCCGGCGCGGCTGTCCGCCACGTACATCTCAGGACGTCCAGATGCCGGTGATGTCCTTGGCCGAGGCGGCGTTGCCCGCGTGCGGGAGGCCGTGCATGTCCTCCAGCGTGCGCAGCAGGTCGTAGTGGTTGAACGTCGTGGAGGACGAGGAGCCGGCGGTCACCTGCTGGCCGTAGAGCACGGTCGGGATGCGGTTGCCGCTGAGCCGGTTGTCCTCGTCGAAGGTGACGACGAGGAGACTGTTGTGGGTCTTGGCCCAGGTCGCGTAGGCGCCCAGGTTGTTCTTCAGCCAGGTGTCGCCCGAGGACACCGAGCAGTCGTGCATGTCGCTGCACAGGTTGGGGACGACGAAGGAGACCTGCGGGAGCGTCGAGTAGTCCGCCGGGAACTGCGCGAACGTCTTGGCGCTCGACGTCGGTACGTTGCTGAAGCCGAACCACGGGTTGTGCTTGCGGGCGTACTTGCCGCTGCTGCACGTCGTGGAGCCCTGGCTGGGCAGCGTCTCGTTGTAGCTCCCCCACGTCCTGCCCGCCGCGATCAGCTCGGAGGCGAGGTTGGGGGCCGAGGAGAAGCCGGGCGTGTAGCAGCTGTCGTCGGTGATGCCCTGGGTGGAGCCCGAGAACAGGGCGAAGTAGTTGGGCTGGCTCGGGTGGGTCTCGGCGTAGGACTGGGAGAGGTTCGCGCCTCCCGTCTTGAGGGAGTTGATGTAGGGCGCGCTGGACGAACCGATCACCTGGCTGTAGGCGTGGTTCTCGAAGACCACGACGACGACGTGGTCCGGGGTCGGGACCGCGGCCGCGGCGTGCGCGGTGGACGAGCCGCCGAATCCGGTCCACAGCCCGACCGCCGCGGCGGTGAAGGCGAGGGCCGACGCCACGAGGGCACGGCTGCGGCGGTACACGTTTCTGCCGGACACTTCAGACCTCCGGTGGGGGGAAAGAGGCGGGGGCGGTGCGGACAGAGCATGCACACGCCAACATTCCCCCGCCCCACGCGGCCCAACCCGAGGGGTGAAGAGCGGATGAACTACTGCCGCCGGGCGGCCAGCTCGCTCAGCAGCTGGTGCAGCGGCTCCGTCTCGCGCCGCCGGTACTCCTGGATCGCCCAGCCGTTCCCGTCCGGGTCCTTGAAGTACATGAACGTGGCGCCGTCCTGCGGGGCGAACTCCACCGGCTCACTGACGTCGAGGCCGCGGGCCGTGAGCTCGTCGTACGCGGCCTTGGCGTCGGCGACGCACAACTGCATCCCGTGGTAGGTCCCCGGCTGCGGGGTCCCGGTCGGGACCTGGAGGCCGTCCATCAGCGCGATGGAGCACCCCGAGCCGGGCGGGGTCAGCTGGACGATCCGCACCCCTTCCATCACCTCGCCGTCCAGGTCGACGTGGAACCCGACCTTGTCCCGGTAGAACTCCTTGGCCCGGTCCACGTCGGACACCGGCAGCAGGATCACTTCGAGGGTCATGTCCATGGCGTGACTCCTTTGTCGTACGGCGCACGGGCATCCCCTACAGAAGCGGAGTCCGGCGCGGGGCGCCACCCTGGTGACCGGGGTTAGGCTCTGGCTCGTACGACCTTGATCGGACAGGAGGCCGAGGATGACGGCGCCGGGACGCAGGAGCAGTACCTTCACACGGCTGCTGCGGCACGGTTTCACCGATCCCTCCGCCGCCGAGCGCCTGCTGGACGGCGCCGAGCTGGAACCCGTCCGCTCCGACCCGGTGCTCCTGGAGGCGCTCGGCGCCACCGCCGACCCCGACCTCGCGCTCCTCGGACTGGTCCGGCTCGTCGAGGCGCAGGACGGGCACACCGCCCAGCGGGAACTGCTCGACACCCTGATCGCGGCCAAGCCCCTGCGCGACCGGCTGCTCGGCGTGCTCGGCTCCTCGGCCGCCCTCGCCGACCACCTCGCCCGGCACCCGCGGGACTGGCACGCCCTCGTCACCTACGAGCCGCAGGACCTGCACCCCGGAGTACGGGAGTTCGAGCGGGGGCTCGCCGAGGCCTCGACGCCCGTCTCGCTGCGCGTCGCCTACCGCCGCTGCCTGCTGTCCATCGCCGCGCGCGACGTGTGCGGCACCACCGACCTCGCCCAGTCCGCCGCCGAGCTCGCCGACCTCGCCACCGCGACCCTGCGCGCCGCCCTCGCCATAGCCGAGACGGCCGCCCCCGACGACGCGGCGCAGTGCCGCCTCGCGGTCGTCGCGATGGGCAAGTGCGGGGGCCACGAGCTCAATTACGTGTCGGACGTCGACGTGATCTTCGTCGGGGAGGCCGCCGACGGAGCCGACGAACGCAAGGCCCTCCAGGCCGCGACGCGGCTCGCCTCGCACATGATGCGGATCTGCTCCGAGACGACCGTCGAGGGCAGCATCTGGCCGGTGGACGCCAACCTGCGCCCCGAGGGGCGCAACGGACCGCTGGTGCGCACGCTGAGCAGCCATCTCGCCTACTACCAGCGGTGGGCCAAGACCTGGGAGTTCCAGGCACTGCTGAAGGCCAGGCCGGTGGCCGGGGACCTCGACCTCGGCGAGCAGTACGTGGCCACACTCGCCCCGCTGGTGTGGCACGCGGCCGAGCGCGACAACTTCGTCGCCGACGTGCAGAAGATGCGCCGCAGGGTCGTCGAGAACATCCCCGCGGCCGAGATCGAGCGCGAGCTGAAGCTCGGCCCCGGCGGACTGCGCGACGTCGAATTCGCCGTGCAGCTGCTCCAGTTGGTGCACGGGCGGGCCGACACGTCGCTGCGCAGCGGCACCACGCTGGACGCGCTCAAGGCCCTGGCCGCCGGCGGTTACGTGGGGCGCGCCGACGCCATGCAGCTCGACGACGCCTACCGGTTCCTGCGCTCCATGGAGCACCGCATCCAGCTCTACCGGCTGCGGCGCACCCATCTGGTGCCCCGGGACGAGGCCGATCTGCGCCGCATCGGGCGGTCGTTGGGGCTGCGGTCCGACCCGGTCGTGGCGCTGAACCGGGAGTGGAAGCGGCATGCCGCCGTCGTCCGCCGGCTGCACGAGAAGCTGTTCTACCGGCCGCTGCTCGACGCCGTCGCCCAACTCGCCCCCGGCGAGAGCAGGCTGAGCCCCGACGCGGCCCGCGAACGGCTCGTCGCGCTCGGGTACGCCGATCCGGCCGCCGCGCTGCGGCACCTGGAGGCGCTGGCGTCCGGCGTCACGCGCAAGGCCGCCATCCAGCGGACCCTGCTGCCCGTCCTGCTCGGCTGGTTCGCCGACTCCGCCGACCCCGACGCCGGACTGCTCAACTTCCGCAAGGTGTCCGACGCCCTCGGCA
The DNA here is from genome assembly GCF_054729265.1 of Streptomyces krungchingensis. Classification (NCBI taxonomy): domain Bacteria; kingdom Bacillati; phylum Actinomycetota; class Actinomycetes; order Kitasatosporales; family Streptomycetaceae; genus Streptomyces; species Streptomyces krungchingensis. The sequence goes on along the minus strand of NZ_JBPUKY010000001.1, from coordinate 3,538,414 downwards.
AGACCCCTTGGTACCTGCGGCTGTTGAGGGACGAGGGCGCCGCGGCGGAGAACCTGGCGCGGGTGCTGTCCGCCGGCCGGCTCGCCCCCGACCTGCTGATGCGCGCCCCGGAAGCGGTGGCCCTGCTCGGCGACGGGGACGGCGGCGGGCTCGAACCGCGGACCCGGGCCCACCTGGAGCAGGAGATACTCGCCGCGGTCGGCCGGGCCGACGGCGGGGAGCAGGCGGTCACCGCCGCCCGCGGGGTGCGGCGGCGCGAGCTGTTCCGCACCGCCGCGGCCGACATCGTCGCCTCCTACGGCACCGAGGAGATGCCCGCCGTCGCCGACCAGGGCGCCCTGGTGGACCTGGTCGGCGGCGCGGTCTCCGACCTGACGGCCGCGACCCTCGCCGGCACGCTGCGGGCCGTGGTGCGCGACGGGTGGGGGGACACCCTGCCCACCCGGTTCGCGGTGATCGGGATGGGCCGGTTCGGCGGCCACGAACTCGGCTACGGCTCCGACGCGGACGTGCTGTTCGTGCACGAGCCCCGGGAGGGGGTCGACGATCAGGAGGCGGCCCGCGCCGCGAACAAGGTGGTGTCCGAGATGCGGCGGCTGCTCCAGATCCCGAGCGCCGACCCGCCCCTGCTCATCGACGCGGACCTGCGGCCCGAGGGCAAGTCGGGCCCGCTGGTGAGGACGTTGAAGTCGTACGAGGCCTACTACCGGCGCTGGTCGCTGGTGTGGGAGTCGCAGGCGCTGCTGCGCGCGGAACACGTGGCGGGCGACGAGGACCTGGGCAGCCGGTTCATCGAGCTGATCGACCCGCTGCGGTACCCGGCGGAAGGGCTCGGCGACGACGCGGTGCGCGAGATCCGCCGGCTGAAGGCGCGCATGGAGGCGGAGCGGCTGCCGCGGGGCGCCGATCCCACGCTGCACACCAAGCTCGGACGGGGCGGGCTGTCCGACGTGGAGTGGACCGTGCAGCTGATGCAGTTGCAGAACGGGTGGGCGGAGCCGGGCCTGCGGACGACACGGACACGGGAGGCGCTGGCCGCCGCCTGCGCGGCGGAGCTCATTTCCACGGAGGACGCGGCGACGCTGGACGAGGCCTGGGTGCTGGCCACCCGGGTGCGCAACGCCGTGATGCTGGTCCGCGGCCGGGCCGGCGACACCTTCCCGACCGACGCGCGTGAACTCGCCGCGGTGGGACGGTACCTGGGGTACGGGCCGGGCCACGTGGGGGACATGCTCGACGACTACCGGCGGACCACCAGGCGGGCGAGGGCCCTCGTGGAGGAACTGTTCTACGGGGCGTGAGCCTTCCCCGGACCGGTGGTGGCGGCCACGACGGCGTCGGAGCCTGCGGCGTCGGCGTTCGCGACGGCTGCGTCCGCGACGGCTGCGTCGGGACGGCCGCCGCCGCCCGTGCCGGCGCCCGCGACACGAGGCTTCGCGGCCTCGGCCCCGGCTCCGGTCCCTCTCGTGGCCTCGGCCTCGGCTCCGGCCCCGGGCTCGGATCCGCTCGCGGCCTCGGTCCCGGCCTCGGCCCCGGTTCCGGTCCGGGCCCCGGTCCGGGCCCCGGCCCCGGTCCGGGCCTCACCCCCGGCCCTCCCCGTCCGCGCCCGACGTGACAGCGCCACGCCGGCGAGCACCGTCACCATCCCCGCCACGACCCGCGCGCCGATGCGTTCGTCCAGGACCAGCGCGCCCAGCGCCACCGAGACGACCGGCAGCAGATAGCCCACGGTCGCCGCGCTGGTGGGGCCCTCGTCGGCGATCATGCGGTAGTTGAGGTAGAAGGTGATGCCGGTGGCGAAGACGCCGAGCACGGCGACCGCCGGCAGGGCCGTCACGTCGACGTCGTGGAGCGGGCCCGCGGCGGGCAGGGCCAGGGTGCTCCAGCCGGTGGCGGTGAGCAGTTGGGCCGCCGACACGGCGAGCGGGGCGCCGTGTCCCGTCAGATGGCGGGCCATGTAGGCGAAGGCGATCGCGTAACTGGCGGCCGCGCCCAGCAGCGCGAGGGGGCCCCAGCCCACGAGGTGCGAGTGCTGCCAGGGGGCGAAGATCACCAGGACGCCCGCGAAGCCGAGCAGAAGTCCGGTCAGGCGCGGCGGCCGCAGGTCTCGGTCGGTGCCCAGCAGGACTCCGATGAGCAGGGACCACAGGGGCGTCGTCGCGTTGAGGACACCGGCGACGCCCGAGTCGACGGTCTGCTCGCCGAGGGCGAAGAGCGCGAAGGGGATCGCGTTGCAGAAGAGGGCGGCGACGACCAGATGTCCCCACAGGGAGCGCGAGCGGGGGAGCCGCTGACCTGCCGAGCGGGCGAGGAGGGCGAGGACCGCCGTGCCCAGGGCGCAGCGCGTGAGGGTGATGGCGGCGGGGGACAGGCCGTGGTTCAGGGCCAGTTTGATCCAGAGGAAGCCCGAGCCCCAGAGGAGGGCCAGGGCGCCCATGCGCAGGGAGGACGTCAGGGAGCGCTGCATGGGTCCACGGTCCAGGAGGAATGGATTGAGGACAAGTGAAGAGTCCTGCATGGACTGTTAAGCTGGACTGCATGCTTGATGTGCGGCGCATGCAGGTCCTGCGGGCGGTGGTCGGATGCGGGTCCGTCACGGGCGCCGCGGCGGACCTCGGGTACACGCCATCAGCCGTCAGCCAGCAGATCGCCGCGCTGGAGCGGGAGGCGGGGACCGAGCTCCTGGAGCGGGTCGGGCGGGGCGTGCGGCCCACCCCGGCCGGGCTGCTGCTGACCGAGTACGCCGACGTCATCGGGCGTAAGGTCGCCGAGGCCGAGACCGCGCTGGCCGATCTGCTGTCCGGGCGCACGGGGCGGCTGGCCGTACGGTACTTCGCGACCGCCGGGGCCGCGCTCGTCGCGCCCGCCATCGCCCGCTTCCGCTCCGAACACCCGGGTGTCGAGGTCGAGTTGAAGCTCACCGACCCCGAGGACCCGTTGCCGGACGTGAAGGAGGGGCGGGCCGATCTGGCGCTCGTCGTGGGACCGCGCGACCCCGTCCCGGACGGTGTGCGGCTCGTGCACCTGCTGGACGATCCGTATCGCGTCGTCCTGCCGCGGGGGCACCGGCTCGCGGGGCGGCGCACGCCCGCACTCGCCGACCTCGCGGGGGAGCCCTTCGTGGGCAGCGAATGGCCCGGGCCCTGCCTCGCCGCCCAGCTCGACGCCTGCGCCGCGGCCGGCTTCACGCCCGGCTTCGTGGTGCAGAGCGAGGACTACGTCACCGCACAGGGCTTCGTGGCGGCGGGACTCGGGGTGAGCCTGATCCCCCGGCTCGGCCTGGGGGGCCGCCATCCCGACGTCGTCGTGCGCAAGGTCCGCGACCCCGAGCCCATGAGGGCCATCTACGCGGCCGTGCGCGAGTCCGCCCCCGAACGGCCCGCGCTGCGGGGGCTGCTGGACGCGCTGAGCACCGTGGCCCGCGAGGGCGCGTGACCCCCGCCCGGGCCTCAGGCCCTCTGCATGGCCCTCGCTCGGTCGAGGAAGGCCTCCAGGGCCAGGTCGAAGGCGCGGTCCGCGCGGCCCTCGCCGACGGCGTCCAGGGCCGCGGCGAGGCGCGGGGTGGCGGTGTCGTCGGGGAGCTCCCACATGGCCTCGGGGGCCGCGAGGTCCAGGGCCGAGCCGAGGACCAGGTTCTCCAGGGCGATGATCACCGGCATCACGTCGGGCAGGGCGAAGCCGGCGTCCAGCAGGAGGGTGACCGCACGCTCGTACTGCTCCAGGACGCGTGGCGCTCGTACGGGTGACGTGGTGAGGAGCGGGATCGCCCTCGGGTGCGCGGCGAAGGCCGCGCGGTAGGAGCGGGCCCAGGCGGCCAGTGCCGCGTCCCAGGGCTCCAGGGACAGGGTGCGGGTGTCGATCGCGGATGCCACCCGCTCCCGCAGGAGCTCCACGATGCCGTCCCGGCCGTCCACATGGTGATACACCGAGCCGGTCTGCACGCCGAGCCGCCTGGCGATCTGCGGCACGCTGAACTCGCCCTGCTCATCGATCAGTTCGAGCGCCGTCGTGGTGATGCGCTCGCGGTCGAGGAGTGGTGTGCGCGGCCGTCCCATGATCTGCGTACTCCCTGAGGTCTTCCCGGATGCCCAACGGGAGGTTACATTGCGGAAACCGAAAGCCTTTAGGTTTACGGGTCCCGGCAGCCGTCGCGGCTGCGGACCCCGGGCCGCCCCGCACGCCCCGGACCTGCTCCCCGCCCCCGCCAGAAGGGCTTTGCCAGCATGCCCGTCACCACCTCCGAAGAGAGAGCGCCGGCCCCCGCGGCGACCCTCCGCCCGGGCTCCCTCGGCACCGCCGACATCGCGTTCTTCGTCGTCTCGGCCGCCGCCCCGCTCACCGTCATGGCGGGCGTCGCCCCGCTCGCCGTCCTGCTCGGCGGGATCGGCGCACCCGCCGGATACCTCATCGCCGGCGTCACGCTCGCCGTCTTCGCCGTCGGATTCACGGCCATGAGCCGGCACGTGCGCAGCGGCGGGGCCTTCTACGCGTACATCACCCGCGGCCTCGGCCGTACCGTCGGCATCGGTGCCGCGCTGCTCGCCCTCATCGGCTACAACGGCATGGAGATCGGCGTCTACGGCCTGCTGGGCACCGCCACCCAGGACACCGTGCACGCCCTGTCCGGGACGGACGTCCCCTGGCTCCCCGTGTCCCTGGCGGGACTGCTCCTGATCGGATACGGCGGCTACCGCTCCATCGACTTCGGCGCCAAGCTGCTCGGCGTCCTGCTCGTCGCCGAGACCGGGATACTCGTCCTGCTCGCGGGCGGGGTCCTGCTCAAGGGCGGTGCGCACGGGCTGTCCGGCGCCTCCTTCGCACCGGACCACGTCCTCGTGCCCGGCACCGCCGCGGTGCTCGCCTTCGCCTTCGCCGCGTTCACCGGATTCGAGTCCACCGTCATCTACCGCCGGGAGGCCCGCGACCCGGAGCGCACGGTGCCGCGCGCCACGTACGTCGCCGTCGGATTCCTCGGCCTCTTCTACGCGTTCGTCGTCTGGGTGGTCATCCAGGCGTTCGGCGACGCGGAGGTCATGAAGGCCGCGGCCACCGACCCCGGCGGGCTCTTCTTCTCCGCCATCACCACCTACGTGGGCGGCTGGGCGGCCGACCTGATGCACGTCTTCATCATCACCAGCGTGCTCGCCTCCCTGCTCGCCTTCCACAACGCCATCAACCGCTACGGCCTCGCGCTCGCCGAGGAGGGCGTGCTGCCCCGGGCGCTCGGCCGCATCCACCCCCGGCACCGCTCCCCGTACGTCGCCGGGATCGCCCAGACCGTCCTCGGCGCCGTCGTGGTCCTCGGCTTCTGGGCGGCCGGCGCCGACCCGTACAACCAGCTGCTGCTGTGGGTCAACACGCCCGGGATGATAGGGCTGTTCGCGCTCCAGCTGCTCGCCGCCATCGCCGTGCCGTGCTACTTCCGCAAGATCAGCCACCAGGAGGGCGTCCTGCGCACCGTGGTGGCGCCCGTCCTCGCGACCGTGCTGCTCGCCACCGCGATCGTGCTCGTCGTGACCCACATCGACCTGTTCACCGGCGCGTCCACCACGGTCAACACCGTCCTGATCGTGCTGTCGCCCGCCGTCTTCGTCATCGGCCTCGCCGTGGCCGGCTGGCTGCGCCGCGCACGGCCGCGGGTCTACCAGAACTTCGCGGCCGAACCTGCCGAAGCCACAGACCAGCCAAAGGAGTTCCGCACATGCCCACCGCCGAGCTGATCCTCACCGGCGCCGAGGTCCGCACCCTCGATCCCGCCCGGCCGCACGCCACCGCGGTCGCCGTCCGCGGCGGTGTGATCGCCGCGGTCGGCGACGAGGACGACGTACGCGACTGGCGCGGGCCGGGCACCGAGACCGTCGCCCTGGAGGGGGCGCACCTCGTGCCCGGACTCGTGGACTCCCACAGCCACCCGGTGTGGGGGCTGGAGATGGCCACCGGCGCCGACCTGTCCGCCGTACGGGACCTGGACGGTCTGCGCCACGCGCTCGCCACGGCGGCGCGGACCGACGGCTGGGTCATCGGCTTCGGGCTCGACCACAACGTCTTCGGCGGACGCCCCGTGCACCGCCGGCTCGTCGAGGACGCACTGGGCGGGGCGCCCGCCTTCCTGCGCCTGTACGACGGCCACTCGGCGCTCGTCAGCGAGGCCGCGCTGGCCCGTGCGGGCGTCGACGGGCCGCGCTCCTTCGTCCAGCGGTCCGAGGTCGTGTGCGACGCCGACGGGCGGCCCACCGGCCACCTCGTCGAGCACGCCGCGATGGACCTGGTCGCCGACGTCATGCCCCGGCCCTCGTACCGGGAACGGCGGGCCCGCCTCGTCGAGCTGCTGTCCGCGATGGCGGCCACCGGGCTGACCGGCGCGCACGTGATGGACGCCGGGGACCCGGAGCTGGTCGGCGCCGTCGCCGAGGAGACCGTGCTGCCGGTGCGGCTGCGGTTCGCGCCCTGGTGCATGCCCGGCGCGGACCGTGCGGACCTCGAGGAACTGGTGGCGCTCCAGGGCCGCAAGGGGCGGCACTGGCTGGTCGGCGGCGTCAAATTCTTCATGGACGGCACCGTGGAGGGCGGCACGGCCTGGCTGGAGCACGCCGACTGCCACGGACAGGGCACCGAGGCCTTCTGGCCCGACCCCGCCGCCTACGCCGCCGCCGTACGGCACCTGCACGCGGCCGGCGTCCGCACCGCCACGCATGCCATCGGGGACGCGGCCGTGCGGCACGTGCTCGACACCGTGCGGGCGCTCGGCCCGGACGGGCGGCTGGCCCACCGGATCGAGCACATCGAGACCGCCCCCGACGGCACCCCGGCACGCTTCGCGGAGCTCGGGGTCATCGCCTCCATGCAGCCGCCGCACACCGGGTACACGCGCGCCGACCACGGCGACGAGTGGTCCCGCAGGCTCGGGCCCGAGCGGGCCGCGCGCGCCTGGCGCACCCGTGACCTGCGCGACGCCGGAGCGGTGGTCGCCCTGGGCTCCGACTGGCCGATCGCCGCGTACGACGTGCGCGGTGTCCTGGCGACCGCCCGCTCGCCGCTGGGCGCGGCCTCGGCCCGGGCCGGGCTCACGGGGCTCCAGGCACTGGAGGGCTGCACGACGCACGCCGCGCTCGCCGCGGGGGAGCCGGAGGCGGCCGGACGCATCGCCCCGGGTCTGAGGGCGGACCTCACGGCCTTCGGTCTGGACCCCGTCGAGGCACCCGCGGACGAGGTCGCCGAGGCCCCGGTGCGCCTCACCGTGACCGGGGGACACATCGTGCACCGCGGCGCCTGACACCGGTACGCCCGCGGGCCGGCGGCGAGTCCGGGGGACCCGGCCGCCGGCCCGCGGGCGTCGCAGGTCAGGCCTTCAGCGGCAGCAGGGCGGCCCCGCCCGTGCCTGGCACCCAGCGCGGCAGCGCGTACGGCAGGGCGCCGAACCACAGCCGCGCCATCAGGAACCCGAACGTCAGGCACAGCATGCCGCCGACCGCGTCCAGCCAGAAGTGGTTCGCGGTGGCGACGATGACCACGAGCGTCGCCGCCGGGTACAGCAGGCCCAGGGCGCGCGCCCAGGGCACGGACGCCAGCGCGAAGACGGTCACACCGCACCACAGCGACCAGCCGATGTGCATGGAGGGCATCGCGGCGTACTGGTTGGACATGTGCTTCAGGTCGCCGGAGGCCATCGAGCCCCAGGTGTGGTGGACCAGGACCGTGTCGACGAAGTCGCCGCCGGTCATCAGACGGGGCGGCGCGAGCGGGAAGAAGTAGTAGCCGACGAGGGCCACGGCCGTGGTCGCGAACAGCGCGAGCCGGGCCGCCGCGTAGCGGCCCGGGTGGCTGCGGTACAGCCACACCAGCACACCGAGCGTCACCACGAAGTGCAGTGTCGCGTAGTAGTAGTTCATCCCGATGATCAGCCATGTCGCCGAGTTCACGGTGTGGTTGACCGACTGCTCGACGGCGATCCCGAGGTGGTGCTCCGTGCGCCAGATCCAGTCGGCGTTGCGCAGGGCCTCGTGCTTCTGCTCCGGCACGGCGTTGCGGATCAGCGAGTACGTCCAGTAGCTCAAGGCGATCAACAGGATCTCGAACCAGAAGCGGGGGCGCCGCGGGGCCCGCAACCTGTGCAGGAATCCGTGCCCCGCTTCCTCCTCCGCGACGGGCTGTGGAGGGGCCTGCTCCCGGCCTTCCAGTGTCGTCACGGTCTTCTCACCCATAGGCACAGAGTCTGCCAGAAAAGCGTTCTCCGACCGATCATCCCCTGGTCGGGTCCGGGCCGCACGTTCTACATCGGGAGGAGGGGCGCGAAGGCCCCGCATGCTCCTCCTCAGGGACGATTGCGGTCCCCGGGCGCAGAAGCGGTCGAACCGCGCACCACCAGCTCCGGCATGAACACGAATTCACTGTGCGGAGCGGGCGTCCCGCCGATCTCCTCCAGCAGCGTGCGGACCGCGGCCTGCCCCATCGCCGGGACCGGCTTGCGGATCGTCGTCAGCGGCGGGTCGGTGAACGCGATCAGCGGGGAGTCGTCGAAACCGACCACCGAGATGTCCTTCGGCACCTCCAGGCCGCGCTGCCGGGCCGCCCGTATGGCACCGAGCGCCATCATGTCGCTCGCGCACACCACCGCCGTGCAGTCCCGGTCCATCAAGGCGCTGGCGGCGGCCTGACCGCCCTCCAGGGTGTAGAGCGAGTGCTGGACCAGCCGCTCCTCGATGTCGGCGGGGCTCAGCCCCAACTGCTCCTGCACGGTGCGCACGAAGCCCTCGATCTTGCGCTGCACGGGCACGAACCGCTTGGGGCCGAGAGCCAGCCCGATGTAGGTGTGCCCGAGCGAGACGAGGTGGGTGACCGCGAGGGCCATCGCCGCGCGGTCGTCCGGCGAGATGAAGGGGGCCTGCACCTTGGGGGAGAAGCCGTCGACGAGGACGAAAGGGACACCCTGGGCGCGCAGCTGCTCATAGCGCTGCATGTCCGCGGAGGTGTCCGCGTGCAGACCGGAGACGAAGATGATGCCCGCGACACCGCGGTCCACCAGCATCTCCGTGAGCTCGTCCTCGGTGGAGCCGCCCGGTGTCTGGGTGGCGAGCACCGGCGTGTAGCCCTGCCGGGTCAGCGCCTGCCCGATGACCTGCGCCAGGGCGGGGAATATCGGGTTCTCCAGCTCGGGGGTTATGAGGCCCACCAGGCCCTCGCTGCGCTGCCGCAGACGCACGGGGCGCTCGTAGCCCAGTACGTCGAGCGCGGCCAGGACGGACTGGCGGGTGGTCGCGGCGACGCCCGGCTTCCCGTTCAGGACGCGGCTGACAGTCGCCTCGCTGACCCCCGCCTGGGCTGCGATGTCGGCAAGCCGTGTGGTCACGGGATTGGACTGTACCGGCCGAATCTCACCCTGCCCACCAACCAGACGCCGTGTGCGGGCGGTTGATCGGCCCGCTCCGGGCTGCTGCGTCATCGCGCTCCCTCTTGTTCTGGTCGGCTCGGCGTCCCGTGCGTGCGCCGCGGGAAGGGGTGGCTCCTGCAAGGCGCTGACGGGCAGATGATCCCCGTCCCCGTCCGCCGTGGCAAGAGCTTGCAGAGTCTTGCACAGAGGCCCACATGTCTGCTGAGCGGCCTCGCACAAGGGTTTCCTTAGTGCCACCGACGGGTCACGGGCGGGTAACTCTCGGCAGTCCTTGCATTTTTTTTCTGCAAGGTCTTTCGCGGCGCTTACAACGCTGTTACGTTCACGTCGCCCGGCGGACGCAACGGCGCAGTCGGCAAGTCGGCAAGGAGAGCGGGCGGGACCGCTCCTCCACCCACTCGGGCTTTCACCCTCAAGGAGATCTCATGCGGCGTGGCATAGCGGCCACCGCGCTGGTGGCGTCCCTCGCCCTCGCGGCGACGGCCTGCGGCGGCAGCGACAGCGGCAGCGACAAGTCGGACGGCCCCCTCACCATCACGTGGTGGGACACCTCCAACGCCACCAATGAGGCGCCGACGTACAAGGCCCTGGCCAAGGAGTTCGAGAAGGCCAACCCGAACATCAAGGTCAAGTACGTCAACGTGCCCTTCGACCAGGCGCAGAACAAGTTCGACACGGCCGCCGGTTCCAAGGGTGCCCCGGACGTCCTGCGCTCCGAGGTCGGCTGGACCCCCGCCTTCGCGAAGAAGGGCTACTTCCTGCCGCTCGACGGCACCGAGGCCCTCGCGGACCAGAGCAAGTTCCAGCCCAACCTGATCGAGCAGGCCAAGTTCGACGGCAAGACGTACGGTGTGCCGTTCGTCACCGACACCCTCGCGCTCGTCTACAACAAGGCGCTCTACAAGAAGGCCGGCATCACCGAGGCCCCGAAGACCTGGGCCGACCTGAAGACCGCCGCCGCGACGATCAAGAAGAAGACGGGCGTCGACGGCTACTGGGGCTCGACCCAGGCCTACTACGCGCAGTCCTTCCTCTACGGCGAGGGCACCAACACGGTCGACGCCGACGCCAAGAAGATCACGGTGAACTCGCCGGAGGCCAAGAAGGCGTTCGGCACCTGGCAGGGTCTGTTCTCCGGCAAGGGCCTGCACAAGGCGGACACCACCGCCGACGCGTACGCCCACATCCAGGACGCCTTCGTCAACGGCAAGGTCGCCTCGATCATCCAGGGCCCGTGGGAGATCACCAACTTCTACAAGGGCTCGGCCTTCGCGGACAAGGCGAACCTCGGTATCGCCACCGTCCCGGCCGGCTCCACCGGCAAGGCGGGCGCCCCGACCGGCGGCCACAACCTCTCCGTGTACGCGGGTTCGGACAAGGCCCACCAGGAGGCCTCGCTGAAGTTCGTGAAGTTCATGACGTCCGCGAAGTCGCAGTCGACGATCGCCCTCAAGAACTCCACGCTGCCGACGCGTGACGACGCCTACACCGCCGAGGTCAAGGCCGACCCGGGCATCGCCGGCTACCAGAGCGTCCTCCCCGCCGCCCAGCCGCGCCCGGCGCTTCCCGAGTACGGCTCCCTGTGGGGCCCGCTCGACACCGAGCTGCCGAAGATCGCGGGTGGCAAGGAGTCGCTGGACAAGGGCCTGAGCAACGCCGAACTGGCGATCGCCAAGCTGGTCCCGGACTTCAGCAAGTGAGCCCGTGTGGCCGCCGGATCCTTCCCCGGCCCGACTTCCGTCGGGCCGGGGGGACCCCTACAACAGGGGGAAAGGATCCGGCGGCCACCGGCTGTGTGCGCCCAACTCCTGATCTTGCAGAAGGTGTCGAACCATGACAGTCGCCATCGACCGAGCGACCGGCAAGCGCCGCGGTGACCGAGCACCGCGTCCGGGCCGGATGCAGCGTCTGAAGCACTCGTACCAGAAGTACTGGTATGCGTACGCGATGATCGCGCCGGTCGTCGTCGTACTCGGCGGATTGGTGCTCTATCCCCTGGTACGGGGCCTCTATCTGACGTTCACGGACGCCAACAGCCTCAACTCGGCCCGCACGATCGGCGTCAACCACATCGACGCCACCTACAAGTTCATCGGCCTGGACAACTACAAGGACATCCTGTGGGGTCCGACGTCGTACGACCGCTTCTGGTCGCACTTCATCTGGACCATCGCCTGGACCGTCCTGTGTGTCGCCCTGCACTACTGCATCGGCCTCGGTCTGGCGCTGCTGCTCAACCAGAAGCTGCGCGGCCGCACGTTCTACCGGCTGGTCCTGGTGCTGCCGTGGGCCGTGCCGACCTTCGTCACCGTCTTCGGCTGGCGCTTCATGCTCGCCGACGGCGGCATCATCAACTCCATGCTCGACGCGGTGCACCTGCCCACACCGCTGTGGCTGGAGGACACCTTCTGGCAGCGGTTCGCCGCGATCATGGTCAACACCTGGTGCGGTGTGCCGTTCATGATGGTCTCGCTGCTCGGCGGACTGCAGTCCATCGACAGCACGCTCTACGAGGCCGCCGAGATGGACGGCGCGAACAGGTGGCAGCAGTTCCGCTACGTCACCCTGCCGGGCCTCAGGTCGGTCAGCTCCACCGTGGTGCTCCTCGGCATCATCTGGACCTTCAACCAGTTCGCCGTGATCTTCCTGCTGTTCGGCAACACCGCCCCGGACGCGCAGATCCTCGTGACCTGGGCCTACTACCTGGGCTTCGGACAGCAGCCGCGCGACTTCGCGCAGTCGGCCGCCTACGGCATGCTGCTGCTGGCCATCCTGATCGTCTTCACCTCCTTCTACCGCCGCTGGCTGAACCGCAATGACCAGCAGCTCGCGATCTGAGGCAGGAGTCTCCATGAGCACCACCACCCTTCGGACGCCTCCGGCCGACCAGACCTCCGGGTACCAGGAGGAGTCCCGGCCGGCACGCAAGCGCGGTCGGCGCGGCCTCGTCGGCTCGCTCGTCTCGCACGGCGTCCTGACCGTCGCGAGCCTGGTCGCGCTGTTCCCGATCGCCTGGCTCGTCTTCCTGTCCCTCGGCCCGGACAAGGACGACTACCTGCACCCCGGACGCATCTGGAACACGATGACGTTCGACAACTACTCCTTCGTGCTCCAGCACACGAACTTCTTCGAGTGGATGAAGAGTTCGCTCATCGTGTCGCTCGGCACCACGGTCATCGGCGTCATGGTCGCGGCCACCACCGGCTACGCGGTGTCGCGCATGCGCTTCCCCGGCTACAAGAAGTTCATGTGGGTCCTGCTGGTCACCCAGATGTTCCCGATCGCCGTCCTCATCGTGCCGATGTACCAGATCCTCTCGGACCTGCAGCTCATCGACTCCTACCTCGGTCTGATCCTCGTCTACTGCTCGACGGCGGTGCCCTACAGCGCCTGGCTGCTCAAGGGCTACTTCGACACCATCCCGTTCGAGATCGACGAGGCCGGCCGCGTCGACGGGCTGACCCCCTTCGGCACCTTCTTCCGGCTGATCCTGCCGCTCGCCAAGCCGGGCCTCGCGGTGGCCGCGTTCTACAACTTCATCACCGCGTTCGGTGAGGTCGCCTTCGCCTCGACGTTCATGCTGGACGACTCGAAGTACACCTTCGCCGTCGGACTCCAGAGCTTCGTCAGCGAGCACGACGCACAGCGCAACCTGATGGCCGCCACGGCCGTGCTGATCGCGATACCCGTCTCCGCCTTCTTCTACCTCGTGCAGAAGAACCTGGTGACCGGACTCACCGCGGGCGGAACGAAGGGCTGACCCGCCGGGTACGCCTCCGACGCCCGAAGACTCCCGCGCGCTCCCAGCGCGCGGGTGGCGGCCGCGGTGCCCATCCGACCCCGCCGGTTCCGCGGCCGCCTCATCGCCCGCCACACCGATGACGCATTTCCTCACCCGCACCGGGCACCGCCCCGGTGCGGGGGAGCCCCCACCTCGAACCCGTCACGCATCAAGGACGACATGAGCCAGCACTCCGCCGACCAGGCCCCGAACTCCGCTCTCGCCACCGTCGCCGCACATCGCGACTGGTGGCGCGACGCGGTGATCTACCAGGTCTATCCGCGCAGCTTCGCCGACAGCAACGGCGACGGCATGGGCGACCTGGAGGGCGTACGTTCCCGACTCCCGTACCTGCGCGACCTCGGCGTGGACGCCGTGTGGCTCAGCCCCTTCTACGCCTCGCCGCAGGCCGACGCCGGGTACGACGTGGCGGACTACCGCGCGGTCGACCCCATGTTCGGCAGCCTCCTGGACGCCGACGCCCTCATCCGCGAGGCCCACGCCCTGGGTCTGCGGATCATCGTCGACCTCGTGCCCAACCACTCCTCCGACCAGCACGAGTGGTTCAAGCGCGCCCTGCGCGAGGGCCCCGGCTCCTCGCTGCGGGAGCGTTACCACTTCCGTCCCGGCAAGGGCGCGAACGGCGAACTGCCGCCCAACGACTGGGAGTCCATCTTCGGCGGGCCGGCCTGGACCCGGGTCACCGAGCCGGACGGCACCCCCGGCGAGTGGTACCTGCACCTCTTCGCTCCCGAGCAGCCGGACTTCAACTGGGAGCACCCGGCCGTCGGCGACGAGTTCCGCTCGATCCTGCGGTTCTGGCTGGACATGGGGGTCGACGGCTTCCGCATCGACGTGGCGCACGGACTGGTGAAGGCGGAGGGCCTGCCGGACCTGGGCGACCACGACCAGCTGAAACTGCTGGGCAACGATGTCATGCCGTTCTTCGACCAGGACGGCGTGCACGCCGTCTACCGCCAGTGGCGCACCATCCTCGACGAGTACTCCGGCGAGCGCATCTTCGTCGCCGAGGCATGGACGCCCACCATCGAGCGCACCGCCCACTACGTGCGCCCCGACGAGCTGCACCAGGCCTTCAACTTCCAGTACCTGGGCACCCACTGGGACGCGGCGGAGCTGCGCTCGGTCATCGACCGCACCCTCGACGCGATGCGGCCGGTCGGCGCCCCCTCCACCTGGGTGCTGTCCAACCACGACGTGACCCGGCACGCCACCCGGTTCGCCAACGAGGCCGGTCTCGGCACCCAGATCCGCACGGCGGGCGACCGGGAGCTGGGGCTGCGCCGGGCCCGCGCGGCGACCCTGCTGATGCTGGCGCTGCCCGGCTCCGCCTACCTCTACCAGGGCGAGGAGCTCGGCCTGCCCGACGTCGTGGACCTGCCCGACGAGGTGCGCCAGGACCCCGCCTACTTCCGGGGCGCGGGCCAGGACGGCTTCCGCGACGGCTGCCGGGTGCCGATCCCGTGGACCCGCGCCGGCTCCTCGTACGGTTTCGGCAGCGGGGGCAGCTGGCTGCCGCAGCCCGCCGAGTGGGCCGACCTGAGCGTCGAGGCGCAGACCGGGGTGGCGGGCTCCACCCTGGAGCTGTACCGCGAGGCGCTCGCGGTGCGCCGCGCGCAGCCCGACCTCGGTGCGGGCGACAGCGTCTCCTGGCTGACCGCGCCCGAGGGCGTACTCGCCTTCCGGCGCGGGGAGTTCGTCTGCACGGCGAACACCACGGGCGGACCCGTGACCCTTCCGGCGCACGGCCGGGTGCTCATCGCCAGCGGTGAAGTGACCGTGTCGCCGGACGGCAAGGCCGAGCTGGCCGCGGACACGACCGTGTGGTGGACTGCCTGACGGTCCGCCACCACGGCGCCCTCAAGGGGTGCTCCGGTCCCATCGGGACCGGAGCACCCCTTTTTCGCGCACTGAAATCCCTTACGACATCTTGCTGAAACTTCCCGGCAAGAGATACGTTCCGCCACACGCCCGACTGGTTCATCGGGCAACTTCCGTCCGGGGCCCCCCACTTGCATCAGGCGCCCCGGTCCCGCACCCGCATCCCCCACCGCACGACGATGTGCAGGAGAAGACATGGCCAAGAGAACTCTCGCCACCGCGCTCGCGCTCGCCGCGGGCATGGCGGCCTCCGTGACCCTCCCCGCCGGAGTGGCCGAAGCCTCCCCGCCCGGAACCAAGGACGTGACCGCCGTCCTGTTCGAGTGGAAGTTCGACTCCGTCGCCAAGGAGTGCACCAACACGCTGGGCCCGGCCGGCTACGGCTACGTCCAGGTGTCCCCGCCCGCCGAGCACATACAGGGCTCACAGTGGTGGACGTCCTACCAGCCCGTCAGCTACCGCATCGCCGGCCGGCTCGGTGACGCCACCGCCTTCCGCAACATGGTCAGCACCTGTCACGCCGCCGGCGTGAAGGTCGTGGCCGACTCGGTGATCAACCACATGTCGGCCGGTTCCGGCACCGGGACCGGCGGCTCCTCGTACACGAAGTACAACTACCCGGGCCTGTACTCCTCGTACGACATGGACGACTGCACCGCCACCATCAGCGACTACACCAACCGCGGCAACGTCCAGAACTGCGAACTCGTCGGTCTCGCGGACCTCGACACCGGCGAGGAGTACGTCCGGGCGACCATCGCCGGCTACCTGAACACCCTGCTCGGTTACGGGGTCGACGGCTTCCGGATCGACGCGGCCAAGCACATCCCGGCCGGCGACCTCGCCAACATCAAGTCCCGGCTGAGCAACCCGTCGGTCTACTGGAAGCAGGAGGTCATCTACGGTTCGGGCGAGGCGGTCCAGCCGACCGAGTACACCGGCAACGGCGACGTGCAGGAGTTCCGCTACGCCTACGACCTCAAGCGGGTCTTCAACAACGAGAACCTCGCCTACCTGAAGAACTACGGCGAGGGCTGGGGCTACATGAGCAGCTCGGTCGCCGGCGTCTTCGTCGACAACCACGACACCGAGCGCAACGGCTCGACGCTCAACTACAAGGACGGCGCGAACTACACCCTCGCCAACGTCTTCATGCTCGCCTACCCGTACGGCGCCCCCGACATCAACTCCGCCTACGAGTGGTCCGACGCGGACGCGGGCCCGCCCAACGGCGGCACTGTCAACGCCTGCTGGCAGGACGGCTGGAAGTGCCAGCACGCCTGGCCGGAGATCAAGTCGATGGTCGCCTTCCGCAACACCACCCGCGGGCAGTCCGTCACCAACTGGTGGGACAACGGCGGCGACGCCATCGCCTTCGGCCGCGGCAGCAAGGGATTCGTCGCCATCAACCACGAGTCCTCCGCGCTGACCCGCACGTACAGCACCTCGCTCGCCGCGGGCACGTACTGCAACGTGCAGAACAACACGACGGTCACCGTGAACGCCTCGGGCCAGCTCACGGCCACTCTGGGCGCCAACACCGCGCTCGCGGTCTACGCGGGCAAGTCCAGCTGCTGAAAAGCCTTTCCGCACCTTGCAAGACTCTTGCTGTAAACCTTGCGTGAGCGATACGGTCACGCGGGCGTTCGGCACCGGAGCCGGGACGCTGCGCGGGGTCGGACCCGAGTACGCCGTAATCGCTAGGAGTTCACACCTGTGGACCTGATACCGAGAGGGCCGGCGCGCCGCCCCGGCCGTTCCAGACTGCGCGCAGCCGTTCTTGCCGCCGCTCTGGCCGTATCGCTCGCTCAACCCCTCGCCGCGCGGGCCGAGACCCCGCCCGCGCCGCCGTCGGACGCCGCGCTCGCCGCGCAGCCCGCCCGGCACGACGCCACCCGAGAGCAGTTCTACTTCGTCCTGCCCGACCGCTTCGCCAACGGCGACACGGGCAACGACAAGGGCGGCCTGACCGGTTCGCGCCTGTCGACCGGCTACGACCCCACCGACAAGGGCTTCTACCAGGGCGGCGACCTCAAGGGTCTGACCCGGAAGCTCGACTACATCAAGGGCCTCGGCACCACCGCCATCTGGATGGCGCCGATCTTCAAGAACCAGCCCGTCCAGGGCACCGGCAAGGACGCCTCGGCCGGCTACCACGGTTACTGGATCACCGACTTCACCCAGGTCGACCCGCACTTCGGCACCAACAAGGACCTGGAGACGCTGATCTCCAAGGCCCACGCCAAGGGCATGAAGGTCTTCTTCGACGTCATCACCAACCACACGGCCGACGTCGTCGACTACGACGAGAAGTCCTACGACTACCTCTCCAAGGGCGCCTTCCCGTACCTGACCAAGGACGGAAAGCCCTTCGACGACGCGGACTACGCGGACGGCACCGAGCAGTTCCCGTCGGTGGACGCCGACTCCTTCCCCCGTACGCCGACGGTGCCCGCGGCGAAGAAGAACACCAAGGTCCCGTCGTGGCTCAACGACACGACGATGTACACCAACCGCGGTGACTCCACCTACGCCGGTGAGTCCACCACGTACGGAGACTTCTCCGGCCTCGACGACCTGTGGACCGAACGGCCCGAGGTCGTCTCCGGCATGGAGAAGATCTACGAGAAGTGGGTGCGGGACTTCGGCGTCGACGGCTTCCGGATCGACACCGTCAAGCACGTGAACATGGAGTTCTGGACCCAGTGGGCCACGGCCCTCGACGCCTACGCCGCCCGGCACGGCCGCAAGGACTTCTTCATGTTCGGCGAGGTCTACTCCGCCGACACGTCGATCACCTCGCCCTACGTCACCGAGGGCCGCCTCGACTCCACGCTCGACTTCCCCTTCCAGGAAGCGGCCCGCCAGTACGCCTCCCAGGGCGGCAGCGCGCAGAAGCTGGCGTCCGTCTTCGGCGACGACTACAAGTACACGACGGACAAGGCCAACGCGTACGAGCAGGTCACCTTCCTAGGCAACCACGACATGGGCCGCATCGGGACCTTCCTGAACCAGGACGACCCGAAGGCCACCGACGCCGAACTGCTGAAGAAGGACCAGCTCGCCAACGAGCTGATGTTCCTCAGCCGCGGCAACCCGGTCGTCTACTACGGCGACGAGCAGGGCTTCACCGGAGTCGGCGGCGACAAGGACGCCCGGCAGACGATGTTCGCCTCCAAGGTCGCCGACTACCTCGACGACGACGAGATCGGCACCGACCGCACCCACGCGAGCGACGCCTACGACACGAGCGCGCCGCTGTACCGGCGGATCGCCGCGCTCTCCGCGCTCCGCAAGGCCAACCCCGCCCTCACGGACGGCGTCCAGACGGAGCGGTACGCCGCGGACGGCTCCGGCGTGTACGCCGTCACCCGCACCGACGCCAGGACCGGCGCCGAGTACGTCGTCGCCTTCAACAACGCCGGCGAGGCCAAGTCCGCGACCTTCGCGACCGGCTCCGCGGACATGACGTACCGCGGCATCTACGGCACGGACGCCACCGCGAGGACCGACGCCGACAAGAAGATCACCGTCACCGTCCCGGCCGGGTCCGCCGTCGTCCTCAAGGCGGCCGGCCGCCTCGCCGAGCCCGCCACCAAGCCGACGATCACCCTCAAGGCCCCGGACGCCGGCGCCACCGGGACCGTCGAGCTCTCCGCGGACGTCGCAGGCGGCCGGCTCGACCGGGTCGTCTTCGCCGCCCAGGTGGGCAACGGCAAGTGGCGCGTCCTCGGCTCCGCCGACCACGCCCCGTACAAGGTCACCCAGACCATCGGCAAGGACGTCCCCGCGGGCACGGCCCTGCGCTACAAGGCGGTCGTGATCGACTCCGCCGGGCACACCGCGAGCGCCACCGCCACGAGCAGCACCGGCACCCCGCCCGCCCCGGAGATCCCCACCGCCTCCTCGCGGGACTACGCGATCGTCCACTACAAGCGCACCGACGGCGACTACGACGACTGGGGCCTGTACGCCTGGGGCGACCTCGCCGACGGCGAGTCCACGAACTGGCCCGCCAGCCACCCCTTCACCGGCCGGGACGCCTACGGCGCCTTCGCCTACGTCAAGCTCAAGCCCGGCGCCTCGAACGTCGGCTTCCTGGTCATCGACAAGGACGGCAACAAGGACGTCTCCGCCGACCGCACGATCGACGTCACCAAGACCGGCGAGGTCTGGGTCGAGCAGGGCAAGACGGACGTCCTCACCCAGAGGCCCGACCTCCCCGCGCAGGACAAGACCAAGGCGGTCGTCCACTACCACCGCGCCGACGGGAACTACGACGGCTGGGGCCTGCACGTCTGGACGGGCGCCGCGAACCCCACCGACTGGTCGAACCCCCTGAAGCCGGTGAAGACTGATGCCTATGGCGCGGTCTTCGAGGTACCGCTCACCGACGGTGCCACCAGCCTCAGCTACATCATCCACAAGGGCGACGACAAGGATCTGCCCACCGACCAGTCCCTGGACATCAAGACCAACGGCTACGAGGTGTGGCTGTTGAACGGACAGGAGAAGTACCTGCTGCCGCAGCCCACGGGCAGCGCGGCCGCCCTCGACCTGACCACCTCCAAGGCGGTCTGGATCGACCGGGACACGGTCGCCTGGAACGGCGCGGACGGCGCCGCCTCCACCCAGCTGCTCTCCTCCCGCGACGGCTCGATCGCCGTCAAGGACGGGACGCTGACCAGCGACGACGAGCGCTGGCTGCGGCTGACGAAGACGACCCTCACCGACGCCCAGAAGGCCAAGTTCCCGCACCTGAAGGACTACACGGCCTGGTCCGTCGACCCGCGTGACCGGGACCGGGTGCGCCAGGCGCTCGGCGGTCAGATCGTGGCCTCCCATCGTGCGGCGAACGGCGCGGTGCTGGCCGCGACCGGTGTGCAGATCGCGGGCGTCCTCGACGACGTGTACGACGCGACCTCGGCGAAGCTCGGACCGGTCTTCCACGACGGGAGGCCGACCCTCTCCGTCTGGGCTCCGACGGCGCAGAGCGTCTCCCTGGAACTGGCCGGCTCCGAGGTGGCCATGCACCGCGACGCGGACACCGGCGTCTGGTCCGTCACGGGTCCCGCGTCCTGGAAGAACAAGCCCTACCGGTACGTCGTGAAGGTGTGGGCCCCCAGCGTCCGCAAGGTCATGACGAACAAGGTCACCGACCCCTACTCGGTCGCGCTGACCGCGAACTCCGAGCGCAGCCTGGTCGTCGACCTGAAGGACAAGGCCCTCGCCCCGGGCGGCTGGTCGACCCTGAGCAAGCCCAAGGCCGTACCGCTGCGGGACGCCCAG
Organism: Streptomyces krungchingensis; assembly: GCF_054729265.1. Taxonomy (NCBI): domain Bacteria; kingdom Bacillati; phylum Actinomycetota; class Actinomycetes; order Kitasatosporales; family Streptomycetaceae; genus Streptomyces; species Streptomyces krungchingensis. The sequence continues at coordinate 3,518,054 of NZ_JBPUKY010000001.1, read as the reverse complement.
ATCCAGGAACTGCACATCCGGGACTTCTCGGTGGCCGACAAGACGGTCCCGGCCGGGGACCAGGGCACCTACCTGGCGTTCACGGACAAGGACAGCGACGGCTCGAAGCACCTGCGTGAGCTGGCGAAGTCCGGCACGTCGTACGTCCACCTCCTGCCCGCCTTCGACATCGCCACCATTCCGGAGAAGAAGGCCGACCAGGCCACCCCGGACTGCGAGCTGGCCTCCTTCGCGGCCGACTCCGAGAAGCAGCAGGAGTGCGTCGCGAAGACCGCCGCCAAGGACGCCTACAACTGGGGCTACGACCCGTACCACTACACGGTCCCCGAGGGCTCGTACGCGACCGACCCGGACGGCACCGCCCGCACGGTCCAGTTCCGCAGGATGGTCAAGTCGCTCAACGACGACGGCCTGCGGGTCGTCATGGACGTCGTCTACAACCACACGGCGGCCTCCGGCCAGGCGGACACCAGCGTGCTCGACAGGATCGTGCCCGGCTACTACCAGCGGCTCCTCGCCGACGGTTCGGTGGCCAACAGCACCTGCTGCGCCAACACGGCGACCGAGAACGCCATGATGGGCAAGCTGGTGGTCGACTCGATCGTCACCTGGGCCAAGGAGTACAAGGTCGACGGTTTCCGCTTCGACCTCATGGGCCACCACCCCAAGGCCAACATCCTCGCGGTCCGCAAGGCCCTCGACGCCCTCACCCTCGCGAAGGACGGCGTCGACGGCAAGAAGATTATCCTGTACGGCGAGGGCTGGAACTTCGGTGAGGTCGCCGACGACGCCCGCTTCGTCCAGGCCACCCAGAAGAACATGGCCGGCACCGGAATCGCGACCTTCTCCGACCGTGCCCGCGACGCGGTGCGCGGCGGCGGCCCCTTCGACGCCGACCCCGGCATCCAGGGCTTCGCCTCCGGCCTCTACACCGACCCCAACTCCTCGGACGCGAACGGCACCACGGCCGAACAGAAGGCCCGCCTGCTGCACTACCAGGACCTCATCAAGGTCGGTCTGACCGGCAACCTCGCCAAGTACCGCTTCACCGACACCGCCGGCAAGGAGGTCAAGGGCTCCGAGGTCGACTACAACGGGCAGCCCGCAGGCTACGCGGACGCACCCGGCGACGCCCTCGCGTACGCCGACGCGCACGACAACGAATCACTGTTCGACGCGCTGACCTACAAGCTGCCCGCCGGCACGAGCGCGGCCGACCGGGCCCGGATGCAGGTCCTGGCGATGGCGACGGCCACCCTCTCGCAGGGTCCGTCCCTCTCCCAGGCCGGAAGCGACCTGCTGCGCTCCAAGTCCCTCGACCGCAACTCGTTCGACAGCGGCGACTGGTTCAACGCCGTCCACTGGGACTGCCGCGACGGCAACGGCTTCGGGCGCGGGCTGCCGATGGCCGCGGACAACGCCTCCAAGTGGCCCTACGCCAAGCCGCTGCTGAGCTCGGTCGAGGTGGGCTGCGACCAGATCGGGGCGACGTCGGCCGCCTACCGGGACCTCCAGAGCATCCGGACCACGGAGGGCGTCTTCTCGCTCCCCACGGCCGACCGGGTGCAGTCCGAGCTCGCCTTCCCGCTGTCCGGGAAGACGGAGACGCCCGGGGTGATCACGATGGAACTCGGCGATCTCGTCGTCGTCTTCAACGCGACGCCCGAGAAGCAGGAGCAGACCGTCGGCTCGCTGGCCGGAACGGCGTACGCGCTGCATCCGGTACAGGCGTCGGGCGCGGACCCTATCGTCAAGTCCTCGTCCTACGCTGCCGAATCGGGGACGTTCGCCGTTCCGGGCCGCACGGTGGCGGTTTTCACCCGGTCCGGCTGATAGCGCACTAATTTGGTGGGGGCAGGACCGGGACATCCCCGGACCTGTCCCCATCACCCGTGCTCCGAGGGACTGTTCCGATGGCCATCGAATCGGCCGGACCCACGGTGGACACCCTGTCCACCGTGATGGTGGTCGACGACATCGCGGCCAGCCGCTACGCGCTGGGCGCCGTGCTCACCCGCGCGGGACACAGGGTCGTACCCGTCGCCAGTGCCGCCGAGGCGCTCGTCGAGCTCGACGTACGGCTGCGCGCCGGAGTCCTGCCCGACGTCGCCCTCGTGGACGTCGGCCTGCCCGACATGAGCGGCTTCGAACTGTGCCGCAGACTCAAGGCGCAGCCCCCCATGGCCGCCCTGCCCGTGGTGCACTTCTCCGCCTCCTCCTCCGGAACCGCCCACCGCTGCCGGGGCCTGGACGCGGGCGGCGACGCGTACCTCTCGGTGCCCGCGGAGCCCGAGGAGATCCAGGCCGTCGTCCGCGCGGCGGTGCGCCGCTCCCGCATGCGGATCGGCGCCGAGACGCTCGTACGGCGGCTGACCCTGCTGTCCGAGACCATCGTCGCCGTCCAGGCGGCCCGCTGCCCCGAGGAGCTCGCCGACGCCGCGGCCGAGGGCACCGCCCGCCTCACCGGCTCGCCCGCCGCCGTGTTCGTCCTCTCCGAGGACGGCGAGCTGTACCGCGGGGCGTCCCGCACCCGGGCGCGGACGACGGCGTCCGACCCGGGTGCGCACGAGACCGTCACCCGGCTGATCCGCCACATCACGGCCGGCCACACCGGGGTGAGCGGCACGGTCGTCCCCGCCCTGCTGTGGCCGCGCGGATTCTTCCGGCCCGGTGTCCCCGACGCCGCCCGGGTCGTGCTGGCACGCACCCCCGACGGCAGGGTGCCGGTCTGCCTCGCGACGCCCGCGGACGGCGACCGGGACGTGGCCCCGCAGACCGACACCCTGGTGGCCCGGCTCGCCCAGGCCACCGCGCTGGCCGCGGAGCCCCTGCTGATGTACCAGGCGGAGCGGCATGTCGCGCTGACCCTCCAGCACAGCTTCCTGCCCCAGAAGATGCCCGAGACGCCGGGCCTCGACGTCGTCGTGCGCTACGTTCCCGCCTCCCGGCAGGCCGAGATCGGCGGTGACTTCTACGCGGTGCTGCGCACCTCGGACGGGGTGCTCGCCGCCGTCGGCGACGTCGTCGGCCACTCGCTGGAGGCGGCCACCGTGATGGTCGAGATCCGGCACGCGCTGCGCGCCTACTGCGTCGAGGACCCCGACCCCGGAGTCCTGGCCCGGCGCCTGGACCGGATGCTCCAGCACTACCACCCGGACGTCACGGCCACCGTCTGTTTGTGCCTGGTCGACCCGGCGAGCGGGCGGGCGCGCATCGCGAACGCGGGCCACATCCCGCCGCTGATCATCGGCGACGACGGCACCGCCGACTACGCGGACGTCCGCGGCCCGCTCCTCGGCCTGGGCCTGGACCGGCCGCGGCCCAGCGAGGTCGTGCTGCTGCCGACCGACCGGCTCCTCATGGTCACCGACGGCCTCATCGAGACGCGCGGGACCGACCTGGGGGTCTCCCTGGAGCAGCTGCGCAGCGCCGGAGCCGAGGCACCGCCCGGCGTCGCCGCCCTCTGTGACACCCTGCTCGACTGCTTCGGGCCTGGCCGGGAGGACGACATCGCGCTGCTCGCGCTGCGGTTAGGGTGATCGCAGATTCCTAGAACAGGAGTGCGCTGATGCCGCAGATCACCGTCGACTACTCCGAGTCGCTCGACGACGCCTTCGACCGGCGCGGGTTCGCGCTGGCGCTGCACCCGGTGGTGGTGGAGACGGCTGCCGCCCGCATCGAGGCGTGCAAGACACGGTTCCGTACGACCGGGGACGACGTGGTGGGAGCGGACGGGGAGGGCCACGCGATCGTGCACGTCACGCTGGCGCTGCTCGCCGGCCGGTCCGACGAGACCAAGGCGAGGCTGACCGAGGCCGCGCTGGAGCTGCTGCGCAAGTACGTCGAGCCGGTCGAGGGCGTCACCGTGCACGCCTCGGCCGAGGTGCGGGACCTCGACCCGTCGTACCGCAAGTTCGAAGGGGCCTAGTCCGCCGCCCGCGCTCGCCGGCTCAGGCGTCCGGGGGCGAGGCCAGTGCGACGAGCCGGACGACGAGGTCGCTGAACGGCCCGTCGCCCGGCTCGCCCCTGAGCCCTTGGCGCAGCTGCTCGCTCATCTCCTCGTCGTGGGCGGCGCTCACCGCGGCCAGCGCCGCGAAGTCGTGCACCAGCTGCAACTCCAGCTCGCCGCGCGGGATCCGCCGTCCGTCCAGCCACAGCAGGGCCGTCGACTCGACCAGCGAGATCCAGGAGCGGATCATCAGCTCCAGGCGGGCCGTCGGCCTCTCGACGTTCAGATGCGACAGGATCTGCACGTACGCGGCCTGCCGTACGGCGTCGATCAGGGCGTTGGTGGTGGAGGAGCCGACCGCGGGGCCGCCCCGCATCAACGCCGCGAAACCGGGCCCGTGATCGTCCACGAAGTCGAAGAACCGGCGCATCACCCGCAGCAGCCGCGCCCCCAGCGGCCCCTCCGCGGGTTCCACGAACCGCCCCGCGAGGTCGTCCGAAGCGCGCTGCAAGGCGGCCTCGTACAGGCTGAGTTTGCCGGGGAAGTAGTGGTAGACCAGGGGTCGGGAGATGCCCGCGGCGGAGGCTATCTCGTCGATGGAGACCTCGTCGGGCGAGCGTCGGCTGAACAGTTCGAGGGCGACGCCGATCAACTGCTGCCGGCGTTCCTCGACACCCATCCTGCGGCGTACCCCGGTTGTCATGCGAACACCTTACCGATCGGATCAGGCCCGGAACGGGCCGGTCCGCCCACGATCGTTCACATGTCCAACACAATTCTCTCACTTCGCGCCCGCGAGACACAGATCAGCATCGAGTCGTCACGCTCCGCGTCCGTCAGCAGCTCGTCCCGGTGGTCGATCTCTCCTTCCAGCACCCGCTGTTGGCAGGTTCCGCAGAAGCCCTGCTCGCACGAGTACACGGTGCCCGGCAGCTCCGCGCGGACGGCGGCGAGGACGGTGGAGTCCGCGGCCACGGTCACCGTGCGTCCGCTGCGCCGCAGTTCGACCTCGAAGGCGCCGTTGCCCTCGCCCGACGTGCGGGGCGCGAAGCGCTCCAGATGGAGCGTCGCCCCGTCCGGGACGCGGGCCTCGACCGCCGCCATCAGCCCCTCCGGGCCGCAGCAGTAGACCGCCGTGTCCCGGGGGAGCCCCGCGAACAGCGCGTCGAGGTCCGGCAGTCCCTCCTCGTCCTCCGCGACGACGGTGACCCGCTCGGGGTCCAGCTTCTCGATCTCCTCCAGGAAGGGCATCGAGGCCCGCGACCGCCCGCCGTACACCAGCCGCCAGTCCGCATGCCCCTGCACGGCGCGCAGCATCGGCAGGACCGGGGTGATCCCGATGCCGCCCACGACGAACACGTACGAGGGCGCGTCCACGAGGGGAAAACGGTTGCGCGGCCCGCGCACCTCGATCTCGGAGCCCTCCCGCACCTGCTCGTGCACCTCGCGCGAACCGCCCCGCCCGTCCTCGACGAGCCGCGTCGCGACGGTGTACGAGGAGGTGTCCTCGGGGTCCCCGCACAGCGAGTACTGCCGCACGAGACCCGACGGCAGGACCAGGTCGAGGTGGGCGCCCGGCTCCCAGCGCGGCAGGTCCCGCCCCTCCAGACGCAGTTGGACGACACCGTCGGCGACCCGCTCGTGCCCGGTGACCAGCAGGCGCAGTGCCCGGGTGCGCGGCCGGCCGGAGACCGGCTCCTCCAGCGCGGGCAGCGGCCACAGCGGCGAGGCCTCGATCCGGCGGCGCAGCGCGCGCCGCACGACGAGGGCCGCACCGGCGACGGCCACGACGGTCCGCAGCCGGGGCGTCATGCCGCACCCCGTTCGGCCGCGGTCGCCGCGGGGGAGGAGGCGAGATAGGCGATCGCCTGCTCGGTGGAACCCTCCTGGGAGGGGTGGTAGGAGCGGCTGAGGTAGCGGGGGATGGACTTGAGCATGTCCCCGGTGGACGGCAGCACGCCCTGCTTCCCGCTCTCGTAGAAGTCCTTGAAGCTCGCCCGGCCGTCCGCCAGCGTCGGGTCGTTCTCCATGAAGAACCGTGTCCCGCGCTGCCAGAGGAAGACGAGCGCCGTGAACGCGGTGGCCCAGGTCCGGGCCCGCCGCCGGTAACTCCCGTCGACGTGCATGAACAGCTCGAACGCCACCGAGCGGTGCTCGACCTCCTCCGCGCCGTGCCAGCGCAGCAGATCCAGCATGGTCGGGTCGGCGCCCCGCCGGTCCAGCTCCTCGGCGTTCAGGACCCAGTCGCCGAGGAAGGCGGTGTAGTGCTCGATCGCCGCGATGATGGCGACCCGCTCCAGCAGCCACCACTTGCGGGCCTTGCCCGGCGGCAGGGTGCGGTCGCCGAGGAGCTTCTCGAAGAGCCAGTCGACCTGCGCGGTGTACGGGGTCGGGTCGAGCCCCAGCTCCTTGAGGTGCGGCAGCACCTCGTCGTGCGCCTGCGAGTGCATCGCCTCCTGTCCGATGAACCCGATGACGTCCTCGCGCAGCCGCTCGTCGCGGATGTGGGGCAGCACCTGCTTGTACACGTGCACGAACCAGCGCTCACCGGCCGGCAGCAGCAGGTGCAGCACGTTGATGGTGTGCGTGGCGAACGGGTCCCCGGGCACCCAGTGCAGGGGCGTGTCCTCCCAGGAGAACGACACCTTCCGCGCCTTGAGCACCGTCCGCTCGGAGTCGACTGGCCGGGGCAGCCGGGCCTGCGTGTTAGACATGGCGTCAATGTACTGACGGGTAGGCGCGTGGAGAAGCCCCGTGCGCCTACTTATTTACGCGAACGTCAACTAGCTGTTCTACGCGAACGTCAACCAGCCGTCCGGTCCGGCCGACGTCGGCCGGCGACCGGCTCAGCGCAGCCCCGAGATCGGCCGTCCGTCCGACAGGGTCGCCTTCAGCTGCGCCTGGGCGCCCTGCCGTGCCCGTACCGCCAGCATGCTGCCCCGCACGGAGCCCTCGACCCCGCCGGTGGCCCGGACGGACGTCGTGTCCCTGCTCCCGGCGGCCAGCAGGTACCAGTTGCCCGTCCCCGACTTCCACAGCACGCCGGCCAGCACATGGGGGTCGCGGGAGCCGCACGCGGGGGAGTTCTCGGCCTTCGCGGCGACCGCCCCGTACGCCCCGCCCGGGGTGTGGAACTGCGCGAGCACCCGCGTCCCGCCGCCCCGCCAGGTGTCGGCGCGGGTGCAGACCCAGGCCGCGGTGCCACTCGCGTCCGGCAGCGGCTGCCGCGCGAACCGCCAGGCGTTCACGGACCGCACGCCCTGGGAACGCACCGAGGCGAGCGAGCATGCGAACGGGGACCACTCGCGCAGCGCCTCGGCGCCGGAGGCCTCGTGCGGGGACGAGGGCTTGCCCGCGGTGAGGTGCGCCGGGGTCAGCTCGCCGAGGTCGGTCATCAGCCGGGTGCCCGAGCCGTCCTTCAGCTGGAGCACGTTCCACGAGGTGCAGGCGCCGGTCTGGGCGGGACCGGCCAGCGGGGAGGTGACCCCGTCGGCGGAGATCGGCAGGTCCATCGCGCCCGAGGACGGCTTCATCAGGTCCCGCTCGGCCGCCTCGGTCACCCAGGGCGCGGTCAGATACCGGACGTTGCCGTCGGAGCGGCCCACGACCACCGCGTTCGCCTCGGCCCGGTTCGCGCCGTCGACCCGCGCGAAGTCGAGGGCGGCGCCGCTCGTGCCGTCCTTCGGTTCCGCGTACCGCGCGATGCGCAGACCGTCGTAGAGGAGCACCACGCGCGCCTGGTCGACCTCGCCCGCGTACAGCAGCTGCGGCGGGCCGGGCGGGGCGCCGGACGGCGTGCCGGGGGTCGCCGAGACCCGTACCGACTCGCCGGGCCTGGCCCACACGGCGAGCGCGCGCCGCAGCAGCGCGCTGTCGTCGACGAGGCCGCCGCGGGCGGGCCACACGGAGAAGTCGGTGCGCGCGGACGACTCCCAGGCGGTGCCCGCCACCTTGGTCAGCCTGCCGGGGTCGAGGGCGGCCTCGGCCGCCGGGTTCTGCGCGTAGGACGGCGCCGCGGCGCCGTCGGGGCCCCAGCCGTCCCCGGGCAGCGCGAGGAGCGCGCCGCACACGGCCACGGCGGCGGTGGCGGCGAGCGCGGCCCTGACGTGCTGCCTGCGCCGCATCAGGTCGGTGGGCCGGGCGTGCAGCGAACAGGGGTCGAACTCGGGGGAGTCGAGCAGCGAGTCGCGGGCCTCGACGCCGGACGCCTCGACGAGCGCCGTGTCCGGGTCCGCGACCCCCGCCGCCGCGAGGACCTTCCGTACGTGGGGGTCCGGCAGCTTCTCCAGACCGCGCAGGACGTAGGCCGCACGGGCGGGCCCGGACAGCGCGGACAGCCGCTGGTCCAGGGCGAGTTCGTCGGCTCCGCCCGAGCGCGGGAACAGCTTCAGGCCCCACACGTGCGGCAGCAGCGGCGGCAGCTGGGCGCGCCTGGGCCGGGCGCGGAGCCTGAGTGGCAGGCCCGCCTCCAGGGCCGCGCGCACCACACGCAGGCGTACGAAGGCGTAGCCCGGGTCTCCGTCGCGGCCGCCGCCGGACTGCTGGGCGGGGATGACCGAGGCGTCGCCCGAGGCGCGGCCCCGGGGCAGCGCGCGCTGGGTGAGGGCGTGCGCGGTCATCACCCGGCGGCCACGGCTCAGACCCGGCGGCAGCACCAGATAGGCCAGCCGGACCAGCCGCGGGTAGTGCTCGACGAGCGCGGCCTCGGCCTGCTCGACGTCGACGACCGGTCCTGAGGAGGGCGCGGGGCGCGGGGCTACATCCTGTGACTGCACGTTCAGCAGAACGAGCGAATCGGCGGATGGTCACCCCGCGCCGGGCGTGTCGGTCCCCGGGCTCGACGGGCAGACGTGCGTGGTGCGCCATCGACCGCCGGTGGCACGGCAGATGGAGGACGATTGAGCGCGGAGCCCGCCGGAGCCGTATCGAAGGGCAGAGCTCCCGCCGGGGCTCTCATCGGCGTGAGCGCCGACAGGCAGCGGAGGGACGTATGACGTTGACACGCGAGAAGCTCGCGGCCGGGGCCGCCGTGGCCCTGCTGGTGCTCACCGGCTGCGGTGGGTCGGGCGACAAGGCGGCCGACCGGCAGGACGAGGTGCCGGCCACGGCGACCGGGAGCCTGGAGGACCTGGCGGCCGAGGTGAAGTGCACGCCGGACATCCAGACGGACGCGGACGAGATCCGCCAGGGCGTGTGCAAGATCCGCTCCGGCAAGTTCATCCTGGCGACCTTCGCCACCGACCGCGGACAGCGCGAGTGGCTCAACGGCGCCAAGGACTACGGCGGTTCGTACCTCGTCGGCGCCAAGTGGGTCGCCGTCGGCGACCAGAAGATGGTCACGACGCTGCGCGGCCGGCTCGGCGGGACCGTCGAGGAGGGCATGTCCCACCACGCGGGAGGCGCCGGCGGTGCGGGAACCGCGACCGGGCACTCCGGCCACCACGCCGGCTGACGTCCCGGGCCCGGGAGGGACGGGACGGGGACGCCGCCGGCACCTCCCGGGCACGAGCCGGAACGGCCCGCGGCGCGGGGCGCGGGGCGTCCGTAAGGACGCGGAAGGCCGGTGGCGTGGGGGAGGGAACGCGGAAGGTCGCCGGCGGAGAGAACACCGGAAGGTCGCCGGCAGAGAGAGCACCGGAAGGCCGCCGACGGAGAGAGCACCGGAAGGCCGGTGGCGGAGAGACCGCCGGAAGGCCGGTGGCGGGAGGAACGCGGAAGGCCGGTGGCGGGAGGAACGCGGAAGGCCGGTGGCGGGAGGAACGCGGAAGGCCGGTGGCGGGAGGAATGCGGAAGGCCGGTGGCGGGAGATCCGCCACCGGCCTTCTTCGCGCTTCATGTCGGGTCGGTCACCGCTGCGAGCGGCTCACCTGCAACGCTGGCCCCGGTTGATGCAGTTGACCATCTTGTTCATCACGTTCTCGTCGAAGACGTTGATGAAGTCGTCGTGGTCGGTGGCGGGCTTGTGCAGCTGTTCCGGGAAGCCGTCCACCGCATAGGCGTTCTTGATCTGCCCGTTCTGGAGGGTCGGCGCCGGCACGTTGTACACCAGGCGCATCGTCAGCTGCGGGATCGCCTTGAAGCCGTTGGCGCAGTTGCCCTGGGCGTCGGCGAAGGCCACGTGCGTACGGTGGTTCGCGCTGTCGATGTTCTGGCCGTCCCAGCAGCTCTGGAAGGCGAAGGTGCGCACCACGCTGCTGCCCTGGGGGCAGATCGGGTACTGCGTCGTCAGCTGCACCTTGTTCTCGAAGCCGGTGCAGCTCCAGTGGGCGTTGGCGTTCGCGAGTCCGTTGGTCGTCGTCTTCGCGTCGCCGGTGATGATGCGCAGGAACTTCGGCATCGCGACGACCTTGCTCTTCGGGTTCCCGACGAACTTGATCTGCGCCTGCTTGGCCTGCTGGATCTGGCCGACGTTGCCTTCCTTGCCACCGCCGTCGTTGTTCTGGTCGAAGTCCTGCGTGCCGTTCTGGATACGCACGACCGGCCAGTAGTACGACGACTTGTCGCCCTGGTTCGAGCAGCTGGTCTTGGCCGCGGCGAACGTGTCGTTGTTGGCGAAGGCGTCGTTCGACTGGTTGCCGACGTAGTCGTGCAGGTGGTGCGCGCCGTTGGTCACGCCGGGCGCCACGATCACGTTGTCGGTGTTGAACTTCTTGTTCGCGTTCACACCGCAGGTGCTCGAGAAGGTGCCGGAGGAGCCGCCCGCCCGGGTCCGCGCCTTCTGGGGCACGTTCGGCCGGACCTTCGTGATGTCGACGAAGTCGGCGGCGACGGGACCGTTGCCGGCCTGGCCGCCGTTGCCCTGCTGCTGGCCTCCGCCTTGCTGCTGGCCGCCACCCTGCTGCTGGCCGCCGGCCGGAGCGCTCGGGGAGGCGGTGGCCTGGCCGCCACCCTGCTGCTGCCCGCCGCCCTGCTGCTGGCCGCCGTTGTTGTTGGCCTGCGTCTGGTCGGCGGTGGTCGCGTTGCAGCCGGCGAGGGTGTTCAGCGAGTCCGGGGCGGTGCCGCCCACGCGCGAGATCTCCAGCTTGATCCGGTCGATGATCGCCGAACGCCGGTCCTTGAGCGGCTGGAGGATGGAGTTCTGCACGAACTGGGCGTCCCTGGCCTGCGCGTCCCGCGTGGTGGCGAGGCGCTGGTAGGCGTCGGTGATCTGCTGGTCGAGCGTGGCGAGCTCGCCGTCGACCTCCGTGCGGGCCTGGTTCGGCACGTCGGGGAGCTTCTGCCCGACATCGGGACAGCTGATCGTGGCCACCTGAGCGGCGGCGGCCTTGGTGGTGTTGGGGGAAGAATTCTCCTCGTGCGCCGAAGCGTAGTAATTCGCCCAGATCAGCCCGCCTCCGCCGAGCGCTAGAGCCGCCGATGCGGCTACGGCGCGGACGGCCAGCGGCGAACGGCGTTTTCGTGTGTTGCGTCCCATGGAACTCCTCTGACTTCCTTGCGGGGCATCGAGGCGCCCGACAGGAGTGAAGCGGCTCCATTCCATACGCATGAGGTGTGTGAGGCGTTCAGAAACCTCGGAAAAACTTGGAAGTCCCTGTGGCCAATTCAGGCACAATGGGCCCAGAAGCCCGCGTTTCCGCGAGAGTTGATGATGCCATTCAGGTTTGAACGGCGAATTTTTGAATCCGATTCAGTTCCGTTGATCGCATTCAGTGAGCTCCCCGGTCCAAATACGCCAGCACCGCGAGGACCCGGCGATTGTCGTCGTCGGAGACCTCCAGGCCCAGCTTCGCGAAGATGTTGGAGGTGTGCTTGGCGATCGCCCGCTCCGTGACCACGAGCTGGCCGGCGATCGCCGCGTTCGACCGTCCCTGCGCCATCAGTTCGAGCACCTCCGTCTCCCGCGGAGTGAGCCGTCCGAGCGGCTGGTCGACCGTGGACCGCCGCGACAGCAACTGCTGGATGACCTGCGGATCCATCGCCGTACCCCCCGCCGCGACCCGGCGCACCGCGTCGACGAACTGCTCCGCGTCGAACACCCGGTCCTTCAGCAGATAGCCGATGCCGCCGGTGCCGTCGGCGAGCAACTCCCGTGCGTACAGCTGCTCCACGTGCTGCGACAGGACCAGGACCGGCAGTCCCGGCCGGTTGCGCCGGGCCTCCAGCGCGCACTGCAGGCCCTCGTCCGTGTGCGAGGGCGGCAACCGTACGTCGACCACCGCCACGTCCGGCTCCAACTCGGCCAGCGCGCGGCTCAGTTCGGGCCCGCTCTCGACCGCTGCGGCGATCTCGAAGTCGTAGGCCTGGAGCATCCGCACCAGCCCGTCGCGCAGCAGGAACAGGTCTTCGGCTAGGACAACGCGCAAGGGATCTCCATGGTGACCATGGTGGGGCCGCCGGCGGGACTGCTGACGGCGAGGACGCCGTCGAATGTACCGAGCCGCCGCTCGATCCCCGACAGGCCCGAACCGGCGCCGATCCGGGCGCCGCCCCTGCCGTTGTCGGTGACCGCGATGCGCAGCATGCCGTCCGTGTGGTGGAGGTCGACCCAGACGCGGTCGGCGCAGGAGTGCTTGACCGTGTTGGTCAGCACCTCGCTGACCGCGAAGTACGCGGCGGACTCGACGGGCGCGTCCGCCCGCCCCGCCAGCTCCGCGTCCACCTCGCTCGTCAGCGGCAGGCGCAGCGCCAACGCCCTTATCGCGTCGGCGAGTCCGCGTTCCGCGAGTACCGGAGGATGGATTCCGCGTACGAGGTCCCGCAGTTCGGTGAGCGCGTCGGCGGACGACCTCCGCGCCTGGGCGAGCAGTTCCCTGGCCCGCGCCGGGTCCTTGTCGATCAGTGCCTCGATCGTGCCCAGGTCCATGCCCATGGCGACCAGGCGTGCCTGCGCCCCGTCGTGCAGGTCCCGTTCGATGCGCCGCAGTTCGGCCGCCGACGAGTCGACGGCGTCGCGCCGTGTCTCCGTCAGCACCCTGACCCGCTCGGCGAGTTCGCCCTGTCCGGAGGCGAGTACGGACCGGGTGAGCCGGAAGTGCAGACGCAGCAGCGGCGGGGCGAGGTGGTAGCCGGCGGCGAGGAGGACGGCGGCGAGCGCGCCGGCCAGCAGGGCGGTGCCCTGTCCCGAGACCGGCACGAAGCCGTACCACCAGCCGACGTGGGTGCCGTCCGTGAAGATCCGCCACAGCCCGAGCGCGAGCGCGAACCCCTCCAGCGGGTACAGGAGCAGCGCCCCGGGCAGCAGGGCCGTGACGAACCCGACGGTCATGTCGAACGGCAGCCACCCCAGGTCCCGCCAGGTCGCCGGGTCCCCGAGCATCCCGAAGCAGCGCGCCCACGGGCCCGCGCCCGCCGGCACCGGCCGGTACACGGCCGGGATCCGCACCCCGTACCACTGTGCCGCGACCACCCGCCGGGCGTTCGCGAAGGACCGGACGCCGCTCAGCACCCAGGGCGTCGTCACGACGCCGACGCCCAGCGGCACGAGGACGAGTGACACGACGGCCAGGACGAAGAGGGCCACGGATCCGGCGAACCCCAGGACGGCGACGGCCAGTCCCCGGGCGCCGGCCACGGCCGCCTCCCGCGCTCGCGCGCGGACGTCGGTGCTGTGCTTCTCCATGGCCTCAGTCTCACCGACCCGATGCACCGGGTCACTGGGCCGGGCACCCCCACCGGGGGTGGTGCCGGCACCACCCCCGGCATGCAGGAGAGCGACCGGGATCCCGGCGCGGACGAGAGCGACCGGGACCCGGGTGCGGATATGGGCGACCGGGACCCTGGCGGGTACCTGGGCACCCGGACCCCGGTGCTGACGAGGGAGGCCAGGCAGGCAGCCCCCGCTCAGCCCGCCAGGGCTTTCGCCTCCTGCTCGGGGGAGAGCCCCACGGCGGGCCGGTCGGGCCGCTGCGGTGCGATCCCGCCGAGCTCCTGGAGCCAGCTCCAGGTGTCGGCGACGGTCTCCAGGACGCCCCGGCACCGCAGCCCCGCGCCCACCGCGCGGGAGACGTCCGCCCTGTGCAGGGCGTCGTGCAGATCGCTGCCCGCCGGCACCCACACCGGCAGCTGCGTCCACGGCTCGATCCCGGCGTCGAGCACGGCCTCCGCGGCGGTCCACCGCAGCTCCGCCGATGCCCCGGTGACGGACACGCACGCGTCGAGGAGCTCTCCCATCGTGCTGTGACCCGGCGGAGAGACGAGGTTGTACGCGCCGCCCGGCGCCGCCCGCACCGCCGTGAGCGTCCACTCGGCGAGGTCACGGACGTCGATGTACTGGATCGGCAGGTCACGCGGTCCGGGTGCGAGGACGGGACCACCCCGCGCGATCCGGTTCAGCCACCAGGGCAGCCGCCCGATGTTCTCGTACGGACCGAGGATCAGCCCGGCGCGCACGAGCAGCGAGCGCTCCTCGCCGAAGGTGTCGAGCACGGCCAGCTCCGCGCCTCGCTTGTCCCGCGCGTAGTCGGTCTGTTCCGCGGTGGCGGACGCCCCTGTCACCAGGGCGGCGTCCTCCGTGTAGCCGGCGGCCGGTGCCCACGCGTACACCGAGCAGCTGGACACGTACGCGTACCGCCCCACCCGGCCGGCCAGCAGCAGCGCCGTGTCCCGCACGGCCCGCGGTGCCGCCGACCAGGTGTCGACGACGACGTCCCACTCACCGTCGGCGAGCGCCGCGAGCCCGTCCGGCGCGGTGCGGTCGCCGATCAACGAGCGCACCCCGGGCGGGGGTTCGTGCCGCCCCCGGTGGAAGACGGTCACCTCCCACCCCCGGGCGAGCGCCGCCTCGACGACGGCGCGTCCCACGAACTCCGTACCTCCGAGCATCAGCAGTCTCATGGGGACGACTCTGCACGGCCGGCCGCCGGTGCGGAACAGGATTCTGCCGACAGAAGATCCGTCACCGCGGCCGGCCGCTCGGCGGCACGACCCGGATCAACGCCCGGCCGGAGGCGCGTACTTGTATCCCACGCGGCGCACGGTCTGGATCGTCTGCCGGTGCTGCGCGCCGAGCTTGCGGCGCAGCCGGGCGACATGGACGTCGACGGTCCGCCCGTCGCCCACGTGACCGTAGCCCCACACCGTGGTGACCAGCTGGTCGCGGGTGTGCACCCGGTGCGGGTGGGCGACGAGGTGCGCCAGCAGCTCGAACTCCAGGTAGGTGAGGTCGAGCGGCCGTCCGTCGACCTCGGCGGTGCGCTGCACGGTGTCGATGCGGACGAGCGGGTCGTGGCCGCCGGCGTCGGCCGCCTCCGACGGCTCGGGCCGGTCGGGCACGGCGACGGGCAGTGCGGGGTGCTGGTCCGCCGGGACGAGGACCAGGTAGCCGATCATCGGCGGCTGTCCCGGCAGGACGGGCACGGTGTGCTGGGGAGCGGGCAGCCAGGTGGCGCCCGGCGGCAGGAACTCGGTGACGTCCACCACCTCGTCCCGGTCGACGGCACGCAGCCGGTGCCGCCCGGGGCCGGCCGGAAGGGTGGACGGCCCGCCGCCCGCCCGGACGGAGTCGAGGGCGGGGGAGGACGCGACGGAGGAGAAGGAACGAGTGGTCGCCATGAGAGGTCAGCTCTTTCGCGCGAGAAGTTCGTCGGGGAGGTCGACGACCGCGAGTTCGTGGTCGGGGCCGTCGAGGACGTACGTCGTGCGCGCTGGCCGAAGGCCGGGGTGTACGGCTTTAGAGGGCCGGCGCGTTCATCGCGCGGCAACACACCCGGTCGAAGTCGTGATGCTGACGGGAAGGCCAGAAGGGCTCCAGGTCATCGCGACCTGTCGCGAGGTGCTTCTGGAAACCGGCCATGACCCCATTGAAGCAGAACCCCGCGCCGGGCAGGAGCCTCCTCTCACGGGTCGGACGCCGGATTGGCGTGATCCTGACCTCGCCCACGTCATCCCACCAGGCGTCTGTGCCAGGTCAGGGGCGTCACGGTGATCGCGCTGTCCGGGCTGCCGTCCCACTGGGCGGACAGTCCGGCGGCGGTGAGCGCGGCGACGACCTCGCGTCCGACGGCCTCGGTGGTGTCGGCCGAGCCGTCGAACCCTCCGTACAGCAGCATCAGTCCGTGCCCGGCGGCGGCGCTCTGTGTGCACTGCGAGTGGAAGTAGACGAAGCCGCGCGCTCCTTCGCGGCTCTCGCCGCCGATCTCGGCGGTGCCGCAGGAGCGGCAGCAGGTGAAGTTCTCCCGGGCGGTGATGCCGTCCGCGTCGAGCGACTCGAAGGCGTCGGTGAGGCGCTCCGGGTCCGTGAGGCCCTGCCAGGTCTCCTGCTCGGCCAGACGCTCCAGCCAGAGCCGGTCCACGAGCTCCCGGGCCTGAGCCGCGGAGACCGGTCGGTCGTCGCCGTCCACGAGGCACTCCTCGGCGTCCTCCGCCAGGCGGGCGCGGTCGTCGTACCCGCAGCGCAGCAGCTCGCGTACGCGCTCCTCGACCTCCTCGCGGACGTCCGCGGGCAGTTCGGGGACGTCCTCGGCGGGGTCGGCCGCCACCGGTTCCCAGTCGAGACCCGCGTGCCAGTCGTCCTGCCGACGGGCCCAGCCCACCATGGCGTCCGCGACCCGGTCGGGGTCCGCCAGAGCGGTCCCGAAGAACCGCTCCCGGCCGTCGCGGTGTTCGAGCCGGTAGTCGCCGCCCGTCTCGTGCCACACCTGGATGAAGACGTCGGGGATGTCGGGTATGCGCTGCACGACCAGGAAGTGGTCGTCCTTGCCGCCGATCCGCCGCACCAGTTCGCGCAGCCGCTGCTCCGGGATCCGGGCGTGCTGCTGCCAGTTCTCCGTCTCGGCCTTGATGGCGAGCGGCTCGTGGTTCTCCATGGGGGCAAGACTGGCACGCGCCACTGACACCGTGGTCCACGGGCCGGTGCCGCACGCCGGCGCGACCGCGGCATGTGAGAGGGGCGCCCACCGTGACGGTGGGCGCCCCTCTCACGGAGCCGTGGCGCGGATCAGACCTGGCCGGCCTTCTCCAGCGCGGAGCAGCAGGTGTCGACGAGCAGACGCGTCACCACGTACGGGTCGACGTTGGCGTTCGGACGGCGGTCCTCGATGTAGCCCTTGCCGTCCTTCTCGACCTGCCAGGGGATGCGGACCGAGGCGCCGCGGTTCGAGACGCCGTACGAGTACTCGTTCCACGGGGCGGTCTCGTGCAGACCGGTCAGGCGGTCGTCGATGCCGGCGCCGTAGTTCTTGACGTGGTCCATCGGCTTGGAGCCCTCGCCGAGCGACTCGCACGCGGTGATGATCGCGTCGTAGCCCTCGCGCATCGCCTTGGTGGAGAAGTTGGTGTGCGCGCCCGCGCCGTTCCAGTCGCCCTTCACCGGCTTCGGGTCCAGCGTCGCGGAGACGCCGAAGTCCTCGGCGGTGCGGTAGAGCAGCCAGCGGGCGACCCACAGCTGGTCCGAGACCTCCAGCGGCGCCAGCGGGCCGACCTGGAACTCCCACTGGCCGGGCATGACCTCGGCGTTGATGCCGGAGATGCCGAGGCCCGCCTTGAGGCAGTTGTCCAGGTGCGCCTCGACGACGTCACGGCCGAAGATCTCGTCCGCGCCGACACCGCAGTAGTAGCCGCCCTGCGCGGCCGGGAAGCCGCCCTCGGGGAAGCCGAGCGGACGCGAACCCTTGAAGAAGGTGTACTCCTGCTCGATGCCGAAGATCGACTCCTGCGCGGCGAACCGCTCGGCGACCTCGGCCAGCGCGGCACGGGTGTTGGACTCGTGCGGCGTCATGTCGATGTTGAGGACCTCGCACATGACGAGGATGTCGTCGCCGCCGCGGATCGGGTCCGGGAAGCTGGCCACGGGCTTGAGTACGCGGTCCGAGGCGTGCCCCTCGGCCTGGTTCGTGGAGGAGCCGTCGAAGCCCCAGATCGGCAGGTCCGCACCCTTGGCGTCGTCGCTCAGTATCTTCGTCTTGGAACGGAGCTTGGCCGTCGGCTCGGTGCCGTCGATCCAGATGTACTCAGCCTTGAAGGTCACGGGCCACATCCTTCGGGGTGTGTCTCTAGGCGCACTTGCGGGTGCTGCGGCGCTGCGGCACTGGGGCGCCGCCAGGGATGCGGGCAGCCTGTCAACAGGCCATTTCCCGATCATTGCCCGAATGTGAACCCCGTGTTACCTGAGCTGTGTGTGCCCGGTGTCACTCCGTCCGGCCGGTGCGGGTGCCCGTGCGGGAGTGTTCGCGTCCGCGACCGCCGGCCCGTCCTGTCGCGCCGCGCCGGGCGCGACGGCTCGTATGCGATGGGGCGCGCAGACGCCCGGTGATGTGCGGACACGTGTCGGCCCTGCCGCCCCCGTCCCGGAGCGGCAGGGCCTTCGACCCGTTCTCCGCGTCACCCCACCTTCTCGATGACGGCCCTGCGGATCAGGAACTTCCCGGGCTCCCGCACCTGCTCGAAGGCGGCGTTGTTCAGCAGGACACAGCTGCCGGACACCGAGGTGACCTCGACGGTGGTGGACTTGTTGTTGTCCAGGTTGGTGACCTTCAGCTTCGTCCCCGCCGGGAACTGGTTGCTGGAGGCGGCCGGGGCGCCGCCCTCGCCGGAGAGCGTGACGGTCGAGCCGTTGCAGACCTGCTGGCCGCCGCCGGCGCCGCCGCCCGCGTTGTTCGCGCCGCCGGCGTTGTTCGCGCCGCCGCCCGCGTTGTTCGCGCCACCGCCGTTGTTCGCGGGTGCGGACTGTGCCGGCGCGGACTGCGCGGGCTGCGTTCCGGCCTGGGAGCCCTGAGCCGACTCCCCGACCGCGCAACCGGACGCCTTCTGCTGAACCTTGATCTGCTCGATGACGGCCTCGCGGTTGGCGATGCGCGCCTGCGACTGAGCGTCGGGGTTGGCCCGCTGGCCCTCGATGAACTTCTGGTTGTTGCCGAGCGCGGTGGCCAGGCCCTGGCAGACCGTGGAGTTCTGCGCGTTCTGCACCGGCGCCGCGTTGGACGTGGCGGCCAGGGCGAAGGCCCCGCCGCCGGCCACGGTCGCGGCGCTGACGAACAGCGCGATCTTCTTCTTCGTGCTGAGAGTTCTCCTACGCGACATGCGCGCCTCCTGGGTGAGGTGGAGCGTTACGCCGCTATGTACGAGATGCCGAACAGGGTTACTCAACGGTTACCGCAGTCACTCAAGTAACGTAGGTCACAGCCGAGTTGGTGAGGCCGGTTCGAGGACTACCGGGACAGGGCGTCCCGTACGGACTCCTCCGTGCGGCCCACCACGGCCGTGCCGTCGTCCGCGGTGATGATCGGCCGCTGGATGAGCTTCGGGTGCTGCGACAGCGCCGTGATCCACCGCTCCCGTGTCTCCGCGTCCCGCGGCCAGTCCTTGAGTCCCAGCTCCTTGGCGTCGGCCTCCTGGGTGCGTGTGATGTCCCACGGCTCCAGCCCCAGCCGGTCGAGCACCTCGCGGATCTCGTCCTCGGTGGGCACGTCCTCCAGGTAGCGGCGGACGGTGTAGTCGGCGCCCTCGGCGTCGAGCAGGGTGAGCGCGCTGCGGCACTTCGAACAGGCCGGATTGATCCAGATCTCCATGCCGCACACGGTACGCCAGACATCGGTTTCCACAGGCGTCACGGGGTCCCCAAGAGCCCTGTGGCCAGCGGCTTTTGTCAGTGCCCGGCGGTAGAATAGAAGCAGTGTTCGAGGGTGTCGCCGGGACGTCCGGACGGCTCCCTGACCGCGACAGGAGGATGCCTGTGCCCGCTGCCGCACTGAAGCCGCTGCCCACCCAGTCCACGTCCAGGAGGGCGGTCCTGCTGGACCTGCCGTACGAGCCCGTGGAGAAGCGCCCGCTGCCGCCGGGCCGTCCCCGCGAGTGGTACGTCACGCACAACCGCCGGCTCAAGGCGATGCGTCTGGCCATCGCCCTGCTCGACTCCGGCGTCTACGTGCCGAACCAGGCCCGCAACGAGACGATACGAAGCACCGCGGAACTCATCGGCGTCCACGCGCCGTCCGACACGACGTGCCACATGGTGCGCGCGCTGATGAAGTACTCCCGCTGACGCCCGCCGCCGGGTGCCGCCGCACCGCGCGGCGGCACCCGGCACCCGGCACCGGACCCGGACTCACCCCGACGACAACTCCTTCTCCAGGGGTGTCCGGAAGCGCGGGGTCACCTGGGTCCCGTCCAGCCAGGCCTGCGCACGCGCGGCCTCGGCCGCGATCGCGTCCAGGGCCTCGCGCCCCGCATCCCGGTCGTCCAGCACCCGCCACACGACCTCACCGCCGGGCCGCTGCGCCCAGCCGCCGACCACCCGCCCGTTCCACCACACCGTCGGACCGACGTTGCCGCTGCGGTCGAAGAGGGCAGGCCGCAGACCGGGGTCCAGGTACCAGTCCCGCTCCTGCCAGCCCATGGCCGTCGGATCGAGGGCTGGCAGCAGGGCCGCCCAGGGCGTTGAAGGCGCGTCGACGGGCTCCTCGTCGCCTTCGGCGACATAGCCGGTGGCGCCGTCGTCGAGCGACACGGCCACCGCCCCGGCCGCCGCCAGGGCCCGCCGCACATCGGTGACCTTCCACCCCGTCCACCACTTCAGGTCGCCCTCGGTGGCGGGCCCGCACGCCCGCAGCCAGCGGCGCAGCAGATCCGGCTGGGCCTCGGCGGACGGCAGTTCGGGATGCGGCGGAGCGACCGCCCAGCGGAACTGGCTCGACGTCCACGAGCCGAGCGGACGTCCGCGCACCACCCGGCCCTCCACCCCGAGCACCCGCATCAGCCGGGACGACACGGCTTGCGGGCTCTCGTAGCTCTTCCCGGCACCGTAGGTGAACTGCTCCTTCAACCGCGGTTCGTCCCGGGTGAGTTCGTTCACCGTGGCCTGCCCGCGACGGGCCAGCGCGGCGAGCGCGGACGCCTCGACCTCGGCGAGCCACTCCTCGGTCAGCCGTCCGTCGCTGCCGGTGGTCATCTCCTTGACCAGCCCCGCGCGGGCCTTCGCGGCGATGGCGAGCCCCGTCGAGGCGTGCACCACCGCTGCCAGGGACGTGGGGAACACGAACACCGTGTGCCGCATGCCGTGCATCCGCACCAGCGTCCGGTCCTCGTACAGCGCCCGGTCGACCTCCGCCACCGTCTTCCCGGCGTCCTCCAGCCGCGCGCCGACCGCCAGGTACACCGTCGCCGGATCGGTGCCGTGCAGCGCGACCAGACAGTCGGCGACCTCCTCGGGCCGCGCCGCCCGCGCGGTGACCGCCAGTCTCTGCCGCAGGCCCAGCCGGGCCCGCCGTTCCGCCGCATCGATGTGCCGCCGTCGTCCGCTCACGCCGCCTCCAGCCGGTCCCCTGAAACCCGTGATCCCATCCTCTCGAACACCTGGCCGTCACCGGGAGCGACTCACTCGTTTCGCCGTATCCCGCATGCGCGCACGCCGCCGTCGGCATTGACTGAGGCGACCGCGAGACGCGGGATCCGCAGGACGAGGAGCACATCGGGAGACGCGATGCACGGGCACGGCGTACGAGGGCTGATCCTGGCGGTGACCGCGACGACGGCCCTGGCCGCGTCCCTCGCCGGCTGCTCGGAGGGCGACAGCCCCTCCGGGGCCGTGTCCAAGGCCGCGTCCGCCGCGTCCGAGGCCGGGGACGCCCTGGCCTCCGCGACCGCCGAAGCGGGCCAGAAGTTCGACGACGTCAAGAACGGCGTCGACGCCAAGGGCGACGTGAAGCTCGACGGCAAGGTCACCTCCGACGCCGACGGACGGGCCACCGTCAAGCTGACCGCCACCAACTCGGCGTCCGCGACGAAGTCCTACGTCATCCAGGTCGACTTCCGCGACAAGGACGGCAACCTCCTCGGCGTGTCCGTCGTCACCGTCAGCGACGTGGCGAAGGGCGCCTCCAAGGACGCCACCGCCCGCACCAACCGCTCGCTCTCCGGTGACGTCACGGCGGGTGTCGCCCGCGCAGTGCGGTACTGACGGCCGTGGCCCGGAACGGTGCCCCCGGCCCCGCCGACCGGGCGGCAGGGGGCAAGGCCGCCCGCAAGCGCGTCCCCCGTTCCTCGCACGCCGGCTGGATACCCGCCGCCGACCGTCCGGACCCCGTCGCCGTCCTCGAACGGCAGGGCCGGGACCGGCTCCAGGAGCTGCTGCCGATCCGCTACGGGCGGATGACGGCGTCCCCGTTCTCGTTCCTGCGCGGCTCCGCCGCCGTGATGGCCGCCGACCTCGCCGCACACCCGCACACCGGCCTCATGGTGCAGCTGTGCGGCGACGCCCATCTGCTCAACTTCGGCGTGTACGCCTCCCCGGAACGCGCCCTGGTCTTCGACCTCAACGACTTCGACGAGACCTTCCCCGGCCCCTTCGAGTGGGACGTCAAACGGCTCGCGGCCAGCGTCGCGGTCGCCGCCCGCGAGAACGGGCACAAGGAGGCGGAGGCCCACGCCGCGGCCCTGACCGCCGCGGCCGAGTACCGCCGGGCCGTACGACGCCTGGCCGAACAGGGCGAACTCGCCGTCTGGTACGCCCGCGTCGACGCCGCGGAGCTGCTCCCGCTGGCCCCGACGGCCCGGCGCCGCAAGCGCGTCGAGTCGAGCCTCACCCGGGCCCGCCGCCGCACCAGCCTGCACGCCCTGGGCAAGCTCACCGAGATCGTCGACGGACGGCCGCGCATCGTCCAGGACCCGCCCCTGCTGGAGACGGTCGGCGCCCCCGACATGGCCTCGCTGCGCAAGATCTTCAGCGACTACCGCTCCACGCTCTCCGAGGAGCGCCGACTGCTCCTGGACCGCTACCGCTTCGTGGACGCCGCCCGCAAGGTCGTGGGTGTCGGCAGCGTCGGCACCAGGTGCTTCATCGTCCTGCTCACCGGCCGGGACATGACCGACCCGCTGTTCCTCCAGATCAAGGAGGCCGGCCGGTCCGTCCTGGAGGAGCACCTGCCCAGCGGTCCGTACGTGCACCCGGGGCACCGGGTCGTCGCGGGCCAGCGGCTGCTCCAGGCCGCCAGCGACATCTTCCTCGGCTGGATGAGCGGGCCGCAGGACCGGGCCTACTACTGGCGGCAGTTGCGCGACATGAAGACCTCGGCGGACGTCGCGGGCATGAGCCCGGCCGTCCTGCGGATCTACGCCGGGCTGTGCGGCACCACCCTGGCCCGCGCGCACGCGCGCTCCGGCGACCGCATCGCGATCGCCTCGTACCTCGGCGGCTCCGACGCCTTCGACCGGGCCGTCGCGGACTTCGCGCTGCGCTACGCCGACCGGACCGTCGAGGACCACGCGGCCCTCGGTGCGGCGGTGGCGGCCGGGGTGGTCCGGGCGGCCCCCGGCGTCTGAGCGAGGGCGAGCGGCCCACCCCTCGGCGGGTCCGCCTTCCCGGTCAGCGGGCCGGGTCGGTGAGGACGAGGTCGACGAACCGTGCCCGGTCCTCGGCATGGTCGTGGAACCACAGGCCGAGCCTGTGCTCCGCGTCGGGCACGTCGAAGCGGGTGAACCGGGCCTTCGCGGACAGGGCGTCCGTCACGGCCTCGGTCACGGCGGGCGGGATCACGGTGTCCGTGCCCGGCACGGCGAGCACCGCACGGCCCGCGTAGGCCCGCAGGACGTCGAGCGCGGGCGCCGTACGCCAGTTGTCCGGGGTGCGGATGATCGTGCTGAACAGGCTGTCGCCCTCGCCGAACGGGACCGGCCACGCCTCGGCGCTGTACACGGCCGGCGCGCACAGCCCGACGGCGGCGACGCGGTCTTCGTAGTGCCCCGCGAGATCGGCCACGGTCTGCCCGCTCATGCTGAAGCCGACGAGGATCAGCTCTCCGTCCGCCGGGACGCTCGCGTCGATGACGGAGACGGCCTGCTCGAAGCGCCGCCGAAGGCTCAACTCCTTGAGCGCGCCCGTGCTTTCGCCGTGTCCGGAGAAGTCGAGCGCGAGTGCGCGGCAGCCGCGCGCCACGAAGTCGCCGAGCAGCGGGAGCAGTCGTTCCTTGCTGCCGTTGCCCGCGCCGTGCAGCAGGACGGCGGTGGCGGTGCCGCTCCGGTCGCCCCCGCCGCTGACACAGCTGAGTCGTTCACCGTCGTGGTGGTGCGTGAAGGAGGAGAGCATCCCCCCATTTACGCATGCCGCACGTGCCGCCTCGGCACAGGGCACCGGGCCGCTCGGCAGGAGGCGGGAGCGGGCTCAGGAGGATGCGGGCGCGGCGGTGTCGGTCCCGGCTGGCGCGGCGGTGCCGCTCTGCGCGTGTGCCGCGGTGTCGGTCTTCGCCTGCGCGGCGGCGATCGCCTCGCGCAGCGCGTCCTCCTGCTCCTGGCTCAGCGACGTCTGCACCAACTGGCCGCCGAACTCGGCGATCTGGGGGACCACCTTGTCGGCGGCGGCCTGCTTGACGAGCACGAACAGCGCGGCGGCGCCCGGCCGCAGGTTCTTGCTGAGGTCCTTCATGAAGTTGTCGTTGATGCCGGTGTCCGTGACCGCGCCGCCGGCGGCGCCGGCCGCCGCGCCCACTGCCGCGCCGAGCAGCGGCGCCAGGAAGAGCAGTCCGATCACGCCTCCCCACAGGGCACCCCCGGCCGCGCCCACGGCCGTGTGACTGACGGCCTGATGGAGCTTGATCTTTCCGTCGTCGCGCCGCTCCACCACCACCGCGTCCTCCAGTTCGACGAGGTGCTGCTTGGACAGCTCGAAGAGCTTCTCCCGCACCTGGTTGGCGGTGGCCAGTTCGTTGTACGCGATGACGAACAGATTGCTCATCCGAAGGCACCCCTTATGTCGAGTTCGTCCGACTTTATAGCGGTACGGAGTGGGGCGCAGTCGGGAGAAATCCGGATGCGCACGCCCGGGCCCGGTCCCTACGCTGGACATGCGTCGCTGAGCTGCCCGGCACCGCTTGCCGCCGGACAGGCATCACTCGGCGGACACGGGGCTACTCTCTACGCACCGACGTGCGGCCGCCCACCCCCAGCGCCTCGTCGGCACACCCCACCAGCACGTCAAGACCCGCCATCCACGCATCCCAAGGAGTCCCGTCATGGGCACCTTGATCGTCTCGGCGACCCTGGTTCTGGTCGTCATGGGCTTCTCCGACCACGTCCTCTGGCTCGCGGCGGTGGCCCTGCTCTTCCTGTACGTCCGTTACGGCCGCACGGGGGAGAGCACGTCCACCGCGCCTTCGAACGGGGCCCCCGCCGGGGGTTCCGCGGGCCGCACGGACACGAGTTACCGCGCCTACCGTGACCGCCGTGACCGCCAGGCCAAGTGGGAGCGCCGCTACCGTCGCGAGCGTCCTCTGGAGGCACGCCGCCAGGAGCGCCAGAAGTAGGCCCGCACGGGCCGCCCACGGATCCACCCCCGCGTGGATCCGTACCTCTTCACAGACCTGGGGCGCCCCAGACGGGGAACCAGCGCCCCAGGTCCTGCTCGATCCGCAGGTCGTCGGCGAGCACCGCCTTGACCTGCAGCTCCAGCGCGTTGTCGCGCCGCCGGCCCGTACCGGCCAGCGGCGCGAACGGGTAGAAGGTCCCGCGCTTGTAGAGGTAGACGAGTCCGAGCCGCCGCTGCCCGGTGTCCTCGAAGGCGGCGACCGAGCACAGCAGTTGCGGGCCGAATCCGGTGCCCTCCAGGGCGCTGTTGACCGCGTGCAGATCGCTCACCAGCGCGGGCAGGTCGTCGGGCTGCCGCCGGGAGACCAGCCACGAGTACCCGTACTCGTCGCGGATGAGCTCGACGGGCGGCCCGGTGCGCCCGGCGTCGGCGTCGAGCAGCGCCTGCACCTCGCGGTGCGCCTCGGCGAAGGCCGCGCCCTCGACGCTCGCGAAGCACACCGCACCCGTCCCCGTCGGGGTGAAGCCGGCGGCGGCCTGAAGTGTCACGGCCGCCGAAGGCAGCCCGAAGAGCTGGTCGAGATCGGGCGCCACGGGCTTGGTACGACCGAGCAGGATGTCCAGGAACCCCATGCAGATGGCCTTTCCGGGAGTCTCAGGCGGTCGTACCGGGCGTCGCGGGCTCGCCCAGCTCGGCGGAGATGCGGGCCAGTTGCTCCAGGCGCTGTTCCAGACTCGGGTGCGTGGAGAACAGCTTGGCGAAACCGGGCTCGGCTCCGAGCGCGGGCGTGAAGTAGAAGGCGTTGAAGGCCTGCGCGGTCCGCAGGTCCTTCGTGGGGATCCTGCCGATGTCCCCGGTGACCTTGGTCAGCGCGGACGCCAGCGCCGAGGGCCGCCCGGTGAGCAGGGCCGCGGCGCGGTCGGCGGCCAGCTCGCGGTAGCGCGACAGCGCCCTGATGAGCAGGAAACTGATCGCGTACACGGCCGCGGAGACGGCCATCACCATCGCGAAGACCGCGATCGTGTTCTGGTCCTTGCGCCCCCGCCCGAACAGCTCGGAGTAGAACGCGAACCGCACGATCAGCCCGGCGATCACGCCGAGGAACGACGCCACGGTGATCACCGCCACGTCCTTGTGCGCCACGTGCGACAGCTCGTGCGCCAGGACGCCTTCGAGCTCGTCGGGTTCGAGCCTCCGCAGCAGCCCGCTGGTCACGCACAGTACGGCGTGGTCGGCGTTGCGTCCGGTGGCGAAGGCGTTGGGCATGTCCAGGTCGGACACCGCGACCAGCGGCTTCGGCATGTCGGCCACCGCGCACAGCCGGTCGACGACGCCGTGCAGCTGGGGGTACTGCTCCCGCTCCACGATCCGCCCGTGCATCGCGTACAGCGCGATCCGGTCCGAGAACCAGTACTGGGCGCCCAGCAGCCCGGCCGCGAAGACGACGACCAGCACCCAGGACTTCAGCAACACGATCAGCGCGGCGACGAACGCCACGTACAGCAATCCGAGCAGGAACAACGTGACCGTCATCCGGACGGTCAGCCGCCGATCACTCCGGAACCGGCTCTGCATCGCGCATCACCCCGCAGTCAGGCACTCGTCCCGCTTCCCATTGTGCGCCCGCACCCACCCATGAACAGGGCCCGAACGACCCCATGGAATGCAAAGGAATCCGGGCCCGGGAGGGCGGTCGGGCGGACAACGGGGGGGACCCGTGCGCGGACGGTGCCGGCGAGTTCGGGGCCGGCCCCGACGCCGGGTCACGATCGCCCGCACCGCCTCCGAACGCGGCAGGGACATGCCCCATACTGCCGACACGGGGAGGGCGACCGAGGGGGACCAGTGGGAGCTGGACGGGGCAGACGGCTGACGGCATGCGGCGTGCTCCTGCTCGCCCTCGCCGGTTGTACGAGCGGGGAACACGGACAGGGCGCACACCGTCCCACCGCCCCGGTCCCTTCATCGGCTCCGGCGACGCCGACAGCGGTCGCGGGTCCGGCCCGTCCGGTGGAAGCGGCGGCGAAGCTCGGTCCGGCGGACAGCGCCCTGGCCGACCTGCTCGTCACGGCGGACCTCCCCGGTGAAAACCCGAGACCGCCCCGGGAGGCGGTGGTGGTCGTCCGGCGGAGCAACAAGGGCAGCAGGGACTTCGGTTGGGTCTCGGGCGACAGCTACTGCCTCGGCCACAGCTACCAGGGTGCGCACTCGATCACCTGCGGCCCCTACGACGACACCGGCACCCCGTCCACGCCCGGGGCGGACCACGCCCCCGCGCGAGCGGTCGCCCGGATGGAAGGGTTCACCGACCGCATTCCGCAGTCGCAGGACACGCCCGACCCGTACTTCTACACGCTCGCCGTCGTCCTCGACGACGCCGGACCTTTCCGCCTCACCGGAGACGACCACCGAGGCGTCCTCCATCAGGCCAGAGCCGTGCTGGACCCGGACCGCGCAGTCACCTTCGTGGAGTGGGGCTACTCCGGCCCGGAGATACCGCTGCACGCCGAGATCTGCAGCGCCTCCAGCCACCGCTGCCTCACCGACTTCGACTGACGGCCCAGGAGCACGCACGCCGTGCCGGACAGCCGGCGTCGAGCCCGTCAGGCCGTCGGTCAGGTGCTCGAAGTGCGGCGGGACGGCGCATCCTGAGCCGGCCCCCGAAGGGCCGGAGCCGAAAAGCCGAAGGCCGGCTCTCCCGTGCGGGGAGAGCCGGCCTTCGGCCCACGGACGGCCCAGGGGAGCGGTTGCCCGCTCCGACCTGGGGCGATATCACACGTCGAAGTAGAGCTCGAACTCGTGCGGGTGCGGGCGCAGCTGCAGCGGGGCGATCTCGTTCGTGCGCTTGAAGTCGATCCACGTCTCGATCAGGTCGGACGTGAAGACGTCGCCCTGGAGGAGGAACTCGTGGTCGGCCTCGAGGGAGTCGAGGACGGCCGGGAGCGAGGTCGGGACCTGGGCGACGTTCGCGTGCTCCTCGGGAGCCAGCTCGTACAGGTCCTTGTCGATCGGCTCGGCCGGCTCGATCTTGTTCTTGATGCCGTCGAGGCCCGCGAGGAGAAGGGCCGAGAAGGCGAGGTACGGGTTGCCGGAGGAGTCGGGCGCGCGGAACTCGACGCGCTTGGCCTTCGGGTTGGAACCCGTGATCGGGATACGCATGGCAGCCGAGCGGTTGCGCTGCGAGTACACCAGGTTGATCGGGGCCTCGAAGCCCGGCACCAGACGGTGGTACGAGTTCACCGTCGGGTTGGTGAAGGCGAGGAGGGAGGGGGCGTGCTTCAGGATGCCGCCGATGTAGAAGCGGGCGGTGTCCGAGAGGCCCGCGTAGCCCGCCTCGTCGTAGAACAGCGGGTCGCCGTTGCTCCACAGCGACTGGTGGACGTGCATGCCCGAGCCGTTGTCGCCGAAGATCGGCTTCGGCATGAAGGTCGCGGTCTTGCCGTTGCGCCAGGCGACGTTCTTCACGATGTACTTGAAGAGCATCAGGTCGTCGGCGGCGGCGAGCAGCGTGTTGAACTTGTAGTTGATCTCGGCCTGGCCGGCGGTGCCCACCTCGTGGTGCTGGCGCTCGACCTGGAGACCCTGCTTGTCCAGCTCCAGGGAGATCTCCGCACGCAGGTCGGCGAAGTGGTCGACCGGCGGGGTCGGGAAGTAGCCGCCCTTGTAGCGGACCTTGTAACCGCGGTTGTCCTCCAGCGCACCGGTGTTCCAGGCGCCGGCCTCGGAGTCGATGTGGTAGAAGGACTCGTTCGCCGAGGTCTGGAAGCGCACGCTGTCGAAGACGTAGAACTCGGCCTCGGGACCGAAGTACGCGGTGTCGGCGATACCGGTCGACGCGAGGTAGGCCTCGGCCTTCTTCGCCACGTTGCGCGGGTCACGGGAGTACTGCTCGCCCGTGATCGGGTCGTGGATGAAGAAGTTGATGTTGACCGTCTTGTCGCGGCGGAAGGGGTCGACGCGCGCGGTGGACAGGTCGGCGCGGAGCGCCATGTCGGACTCGTGGATGGCCTGGAAGCCGCGGATCGAGGAGCCGTCGAACGCAAGCTCCTCGGCCGGGTCGAAGGCCTCCGCCGGCACCGTGAAGTGCTGCATCACACCCGGCAGGTCGCAGAAGCGGACGTCGATGAACTTGACGTCCTCGTCCGCGATGAACTTCTTGGCCTCGTCGGCGTTCTGGAACATCCAGCTCCTCCTACTCCCGCCCACTGTGGACCGGGGTGGTAGTTCGTTCGTGCGGCCAGTGCGGTGGCACACGCTGGGGCCGACCATAGGGACGGGGGATTTCTCCAGCGTGACCCATTTGTTTCGCCCAAGTTAACCGACGCGGGTCGGTCCGGCCCCTCCTGTCCGGATGCCCAAACGGGCACAGTACCGTGGACGGGTGGACAACAGGCAAGCAATCGGATCGTGGCTCTCCGGCCCTCGCGCGGCCGCGGAGGAAGCCGGGGTCGACTTCGGATACCGGGGACAGCAGCTCGGTCTGCCGGAGCACGGGCCGGGCTCCATCGCCCGCCCGGGCCGCCGCCTCGGCGCCCTGGCAGTGGACTGGGGGCTGTGCCTCTTGATCGCATACGGACTGCTCACCGACGGCTATGACCAGGCTACCGGCAACTGGGCCCTGCTCGTCTTCTTCGCGCTCAGCGTGCTCACCGTCGGTACGGTCGGCTTCACCCCGGGCAAGCGACTGTTCGGCCTGCGGGTCGTACCGGAGGGCGGCGGCCGGCTGAACCCGCTGCGTGCCCTGCTGCGCGGCGCGCTCGTCTGCGTGGCCGTTCCGGCCCTGATCTGGGACCGCGACGGCCGGGGTCTGCACGACCGCCTCGCGCGCACGGTCGAGGTCCGCATCTGACGACGGCCCCCGCCCGCCGCACCGGCGCCGGGCGACCCCGTACGCCGTAGGGGGCGGACTCAACGCTCACGACGACCGGGCGAGCAGGGCCCGTGGCGTACGGCGAGGGCCCGAGCACTTCCGTCACGTCATACGGCAGGCTCCGCTCACCGAAGAGCCCGGCACGAGTCGCCGTGTACGACGAAAGGGGCGCCCGGAGTGATCCGGGCGCCCCTTTCTCGTAGGAGGGGTGTCAGCGGGCCTTCGGTCCGCCGCGCGGCATCCGCATGCCCTTGGGCATCGGCCCCTTGGGCAGCGGCATGTTGCTCATCAGGTCGCCCATGGCGCGCAGCCGGTCGTTGGTCGCGGTGACCTGCGGGCCGGAGAGTACGCGGGGCAGCTTCAGCATCGTCGTGCGGAGCTTCTTGAGCTGCACCTGGCCCTCGCCGTCACCGACCAGGATGTCGTGCACCGGGACGTCCGCGACGATCCGCGCCATCTTCTTCTTCTCGGCGGCCAGCAGGCTCTTGACCCGGTTCGGGTTGCCCTCGGCGACCAGCACGATGCCGGCCTTGCCGACCGCGCGGTGCACCACGTCCTGGCTGCGGTTCATCGCCACCGCCGGAGTGGTGGTCCAGCCGCGGCCGATGTTGTCCAGCACGGCCGCCGCGGCTCCCGGCTGTCCTTCCATCTGCCCGAAGGCGGCCCGCTCGGCCCTGCGTCCGAAGACGATCGCCGTCGCGAGGAAGGCCAGCAGGAGGCCGAGAATGCCGAGATAGATCGGGTGGCCGATCAAGAAGCCGATCGCGAGGAAGACACCGAGGGTGACGATTCCGACAGCCGCGAGCACAAGACCGATCTTCTTGTCGGCCTTGCGGGTCATCTTGTAGGTCAGGGCGATCTGCTTGAGTCGCCCGGGGTTCGCAGCGTCCGCTGCAGGTTCCTTCCTCGCCATGCCACGAAGTCTACGTGGCCCGGCGAGCGCCGACGACGGCAGTACCGGGGCCGAGGTTCCGGGGCCCCGGCGGCCGACGGCGCTCAGCGGCGGGTGGCCACGGACTCCAGCACGCGCTGCGCCTCGACCCGGTCCTTGGCGCGGCGGCGGTCCTCCAGGACGGAGGTCCAGGCGTTGCGGCGGGCCGTTCGCTGGCCGCCGCTCATGAGGATCGACTCGACGGCACGGAGTGCATCTGTGAACGACGGAATGGCGGTGGCGCGTACCGGCGCGGCCTGCATGATGGGGGTCCCCCCTCGGGATCGACTGCTTTCGTGAAAAGCAAGTACGTGGCGTAAGACCAGGGTCACTGATTGGTGTTACCAGGGCGTGACCGACCGGTCAAACACCAATGAAGCCTTGATGTGAAGGGCGCGCATCCTGACGCGGCCCAAATGGTGGCCCCATCTGCGGGGACGGTCGGGACGGCTGTGAACGGTCCGTGGCGAGGGGGGCGTTGCTTGTGCGCGGATTCACACGAAAGCGGTGGCACTCAGTGCCACCGCTCGTGTTTTCGATCATGCCGTCCGGCGTGTCAGACCGCCTGTGAGGCGACGTAGGCGCCACGCTTCTCGACGGCCATCTGGTACAGCCGGCCGGCCCGGTAGGAGGAGCGGACCAGCGGGCCCGACATGACGCCGGAGAAGCCGATCTCCTCGGCCTCCTCCTTCAGCTCGACGAACTCCTGCGGCTTGACCCAGCGCTCCACGGGGTGGTGGCGCACGGACGGGCGCAGGTACTGCGTGATCGTGATGAGCTCGCAACCTGCCTCGTGCAGCTGCAGGAGCGCGTCGCTGATCTCCTCGCGGGTCTCGCCCATGCCGAGGATCAGGTTCGACTTCGTGACCAGACCGTAGTCACGGGCTTCGGTGATGACCTTGAGCGAGCGCTCGTAGCGGAAGCCGGGGCGGATGCGCTTGAAGATCCGGGGGACCGTCTCGACGTTGTGCGCGAAGACCTCGGGGCGCGAGGAGAAGACCTCGGCGAGCTGCTCGGGCTCGGCGTTGAAGTCGGGGGCGAGCAGTTCCACCTTGGTGCGGCCGGCCTCACGGCCCGCCGTCTGGGCGTGGATCTGGCGGACCGTCTCGGCGTACAGCCAGGCGCCGCCGTCCTCCAGGTCGTCGCGGGCGACGCCGGTGATGGTCGCGTAGTTCAGGTCCATCGTGACGACGGACTCGCCGACGCGGCGCGGTTCGTCACGGTCGAGCGCCTCGGGCTTGCCGGTGTCGATCTGGCAGAAGTCGCAGCGCCTGGTGCACTGGTCGCCGCCGATCAGGAAGGTGGCCTCGCGGTCTTCCCAGCACTCGTAGATGTTGGGACAGCCCGCCTCCTGGCAGACCGTGTGCAGTCCCTCGCTCTTCACGAGGCTCTGCATCTTCGTGTACTCGGGGCCCATTTTCGCCCGGGTCTTGATCCACTCGGGCTTGCGCTCGATGGGGGTCTGGCTGTTGCGGACCTCCAGGCGCAGCATCTTGCGTCCGTCGGGTGCGACTGCGGACACATCGGCTCCCTGCTGATTGCTCTGAGTAGGCTTCGTACTCTGCGTGGTCTTCGAATCTTCGGCGTACACCAGCGTACGCCCGTGCGTGTTGCGGTCCTTCGTCTGGGCAACCTTCGGGACCGAGGGTGCATTCCCGTCCCCGTGGAACTGCCCTAGGCCGACGCGCGTTCCACCACCCGCGGCTTGAGGTCCGCGTTCTCCAGGATGTCCCGGAGGTGCTTCTCGGCCACCGGCAGGACGTCGGCGATGGTCACGTCGCGGCCGAGTTCGTTCGCGAGCGAGGTGACGCCGGCGTCCCGGATGCCGCAGGGGATGATGCGGTCGAACCAGACGTTGTCCGGGTTCACGTTGAGGGCGAAGCCGTGCATGGTGACGCCCTTGGCGACACGGATGCCGATCGCGGCGATCTTGCGGTCCTCGCGGCGCTGGCCGGCATTGGACGGCGCGTACTCCGGGCCGTTCAGCCGGGGGTCGAACTCCTCGTCCTGGAGCCGTGGGTCGAAGTCGAGGGAGAGGCCGCCGAGCGAGGGGCGCTGCTCCACCGGGTCGCCGAGCACCCAGACGCCGCTGCGGCCCTCGACGCGGGTGGTCTCCAGGCCGAACTCCGCACACGTACGGATAAGAGCCTCTTCCAGGCGGCGTACATGTGCTACGACGTCCACCGGGCGGGGCAGCTTCTGGATCGGGTAGCCGACCAGCTGGCCGGGGCCGTGCCAGGTGATCTTGCCGCCGCGGTCCACGTCGATCACGGGCGTGCCGTCCAGGGGCCGCTCGTCGTCCGCCGTGCGCCGGCCCGCCGTGTAGACCGGCGGATGCTCCAGGAGCAGGCAGGTGTCGGGGATCTCGTCCAGGAAACGGGCGGCGTGCACGCGGCGCTGCTCGTCCCACGCCTCCTGGTAGTCGACCGCCTCGGCACCGAATCCCATGCGGACGAACCGCAACTCACTCACGGCAAGCGCCTCCCTAGAAACTTCGTCGGGCACACCCCGGTGCCCTTGTGCGGCACGCGGAAGAACCTTTCGTCAGGTCCGTGGCGCACCCACGCCACTGTACGTCCGGCCGCCGGCCGTCAGCCGAGTGGCCAATCCTCACACGATCGGATGAATGAACCTCGAAGTCTGCGATGAGGTGCTTACGCTCCGCTACATTCGCGCCGTTCACGAGGCCATAAGGGCTGCTCACAGGCAATCCGGGCAAGTCGCAGTGACCCGGAAGGCAGGAGACCGCACCGCAGATGACGGAACGACCCGCGCAGCGCACCCCCAACCGCCAGCTCGCCGCGCTCATCGCAGAAGCGGGGTTCTCCAACGCAGGTCTCGCCCGTCGCGTGGACCAGCTCGGCCTCGAACACGGACTCGATCTGAGATACGACAAGACATCCGTCACCCGGTGGCTGCGCGGGCAGCAACCCCGGGGCACCACGCCCGCGCTCATCGCCGAGGTGTTCACCCGCCGCCTCGGCCGCCGGCTCACCGCGCAGGACCTCGGGCTCGACGCCTGCGCCCCGGTCTACGCGGGGCTGGAGTTCGCCGCGACCCCCGAGGAGGCCGTGGACATCGTCAGCGGCCTGTGGCGCAAGGACTCCGGCAGTCACGCCGAGCTCCGCAAGATCGCCTTCACCCCGGCGGGACTCGTCGTCCCCAGCCGGGACTGGCTGATCGGGCGGGCCGACGACCGGGTCGGCCGCGGTGAGACCGGGCCCGGCCGTGTCCCCGGGCAGGGGCGGCCGGCGGTCCCGCGGCAGCGCAGCCAGACCGAGCGCGGCCCCGGGCAGAAGGTCACCGGGGGCGACATCGCGGCGCTCCGCTCGGTCGGCGAACTCTTCCGCGCCCTCGACAACGCCTACGGCGGCGGCCACGCACGCCAGGCACTGGTCCGCTACCTGGAGCACGAGGCCGAGCCGATGCTGCGCGGCACGTACGGCGAGCAGACCGGCCGGCGGCTGTTCGCCGCCGCCGCCGACCTCACCCGGCTCGCCGGCTGGACCTCGTACGACATCGCCGCGCACGGGCTCGCACAGCGGTACTTCGTCCAGGCGCTGCGCCTGTCGCAGGCCGCCGGGGACCGCGCCTACGGCTCCTACGTGCTGGTCACGATGAGCCGCCAGGCCGTCTATCTCGGCCACGGCCGGGAGGCCGTGCAGCTGGCGCGAGTGGCCCAGCAGGGGGTCGGATCGGCGGCGCCGTCCGTGGTGCAGGCACTGCTGCACGCGGCCGAGGCGCGCGGACACGGCGTGCTGGGCGAGGTGCGCGCCTGCACCGCCGCCCTCGTGCGGGCCGAGCGCGCGCTGGAGGCGTCCCGGACGGGCGAGGAGGTCCCGCACTGGGCACGGTTCTTCGACGAGGCGCAGCTCGCCGACGAGTTCGGGCACTGCCACCGCGACCTCCAGCAGTACCGGGCCGCGGCGCAGCACGCCGAGCGCTCGCTGCAACTGCGGGCGCCCGGCTATGCGCGCAGCCGGCTCTTCTGCCGCGTGGTGCTCGCCTCCGCGCGGCTCGGCCTCGGAGAGCTCGACCAGGCCTGCCAGCTCGGCGCGGAGGCGGCCGGGCAGGCGGCCGAGATGCGGTCGGTGCGGGCCGTCGAGTACGTACGGGACTTCGAGCGGCGCCTGGAGCCCTACAAGGACGCGACGCCCGTACGCGGTTACCGGGACAGGGTGGCGGCGCTGGGCTGACGCCGGGGACGGCTCAGGCCGCGGTCTCCAGGGGTTCCGCCAGCGGGGCCGGTCGGGCGCCCAGGTCCGAGAGCAGGGCATGGGCGGCCCGGCGGGCCGAGTGCAGCGCACCCTGCACGGTGCTGGTGTCCCGGTGGTCGCCGCAGACGTACAGGCCGGCGAGGAGCCGTACCGGGCGGTGCGGATCGTGCGGCGACGGCATCGCCGGGACCGCCTCGGGGTCGTGATGGACCGCGAGGAGTTCCCAGCGGGTCGTCGACGTCCCGTAGAGACGGGCCAGTTGGGCGCGGACCGCCGCGTCCAGGTGCGCCGCGGCCGGTGGAGTGCCCAGCACCGTCGAGGAGATGAGGGCGCGGCCCTCGGGCGCGCGCGTCGGGTCGACCCGGCTGACGACCGCGGTGTGCGCCACGGGGCCGCCGCGGTCGGCGTCCAGCAGCAGGGCGTCCTCCGTGAGCGGGGTCTCGTCGGTGGTGTGGTGAAGGACCGTCACCGGGTGGAAGGCGGGCAGGCGCAGGCCGGGCAGCAGCTCGGCCGCGGCACGGGCTCCGGTCGCCAGCAGGAGGGCCCGGCAGCCGATCCGGCCGTGCTCCCTCGTCGTCACGCTGGTCGTGGAGACCGAGGTGACCTCCACGCCGGTGCGTACCGTGCCCGGCGGCAGCGCCGCGGCGAGCAGCTCCGGGAGCGCGTCCGCGCCGCCCTCGGGCAGACACAGCCGGCCCGTCGCGAAGGAGTGCAGGGCGAGGTCCGCGCAGCGGCTCGAGGTCTTCAGGTCCGGGTCGCACAGCAGCGCGGCGAGCAGGGGGCGCAGGAAGCCGTCGACCGTGCGGGCCGGCAGCCCGCAGGAGGCGAGCGCCCGGGCGGCCGGCGCGTCCGGGCGGCCGAGCAGACGCTCCGGCGGGGTGGCGGAGATCCGGGCCAGGGCGTTGGCCAGACGGGACTGGTCGAGCGGGCCGCCGAGGGGGCCGGGGCGCGTGGCGGCGCGTTGCGGGCGGGCCAGCGAGAGCCGGGGGGCGCTCGCGAGGGCGCGCGCGGTGGTGAGTGCGCCCCTTGCGCTTCGGGGCACGACGGGAGCCGACGGGGAGACGGCCGCACGGTGGTGGTGACCGTCGCTGTGCAGCAGCACGCCCGGGGAGAAGGGGCGCAGGACGAGACCGTCCAGGCCCGGGGTGCGGCGCAGTTCGGGGTACGAGGTGGACAGCAGCCGGCCCAGCCGGTCCAGCCGGAAGCCGTCGACCTTCTCCGTCGCCATGCGCCCGCCCACGTGCGGCGCGGCCTCCAGGACGGTGGTCGACAGCCCCGCCCTGGTCAGATGGAGCGCGGCCGCCAGGCCGGCTGCCCCGGCTCCCACGACGACGACGTCGACGTCCTGTGCGCGTGGTGCGTCTTCTGCGTATGCAGCGTATTCCGCGATCTCCGCGATCTGCGCGGTGTGACGTGCGGGCTCTAGCACGTGCCCCTCCCCGAGGTTGCGCGGCCGGTGGGGACGTCATGCCCCCAACAGGCTTCTGGAATACCCGAGTTCGGATCGAGGGTAGGTGCGCCCGCGGACGGCGGAAGACGCGCGGCGGCCGTGCACGGGCGCATGGGGGGTGCATGTGACTCTCCGGTACGGCCGCTCGGACGGTCCCGGCCGCCGCGTACCGCTCAGTCGAGCGCCGCCCGCAGCGCCCCCTCGATCGACGGGAACGCGAACGAGAAGCCCGATTCCAGGAGACGGCCGGGCAGGACGCGCTGGCTGCCGAGGATGTCGCCGGCCATGTCGCCGAGGGCGAGACGCAGCAGCGGAGCCGGGGTGGTGAACACGGTGGGGCGGTGCAGGACACGGCCCATCGCCTCGGTGATCTCGCGGTTGGTGAGCGGGTCCGGAGCCGTCAGGTTCACCGGGCCGGCGAGCCGGTCCGTGTCGATGAGGTGCCGGATCGCCGCCACCTCGTCGTGCAGGGAGATGAAGCTCCAGTACTGACGGCCGTCGCCCATCCGGCCGCCGACCCCCGCCTTGAAGAGCGGGAACAGCTTCGCCCACGCGCCGCCCTTGCTGGAGACCACCAGGCCGGTCCGGGCGAAGACCGTACGGACACCGGCGTCCTGGGCGGGACCGGCCGCCTCCTCCCAGTCCACGCACAGCGAGGACAGGAAACCGGTCCCGGGCGGCGCCGACTCGTCCACCGCCCGGCCGTCCGTGTCGCCGTAGTACCCGATCGCGCTGCCGTTCACGAACACCGCGGGCGGCTCGTCGAGGGAGGCCACCGCGTCGGCCAGCGTCGCCGTGCCGAGGACCCGGCTCTCCCGGATCCTGCGCCGGTACGCCTCCGTCCAGCGCTGCGCGGCGATGCCCGCCCCCGCCAGATTGACCACCGCGGCGCAGCCGGCGAGGCCCGCCGTGTCGATCCGCTCCCGTTCGGGGTCCCACTCGACCTCGTCCTCCGTACGGGGCGCCCGGCGCACCAGACGCACCACCACATGTCCGTCCGCGGCCAGCGAGCGCGCCAGCGCCGAACCGATCAGGCCGGACGCACCGGCGACGGCAACACGCGAACCGGGGGGAAGAGTCGAGTCGCTCATGAGTCCATCCTGCCCGCGAAGCCCGGGAAATCGCGGGACGAGGCCAGGTGGCGGAGCCGTACAGTGATCGGCATGCCAGCACCGCTCATACGCACCGCCACGCTCGACGACGAGGACGAGCTCGGGCGCCTCGACCGGGTCACCTGGTCCACGCTGCACGCCGTCGCACCGCGCCCGCAGCCCCCGTACGAGCCCTTCTACAGCGAGCGCTTCGGACCGCGTGACCATCTCGTCGCCGAGATCGGCGGCCGCGTGGTGGGCTACATCCGCCTGGGCTTCCCCACCCCGCTCGCCTGCAACGCGCACGTGCGGCAGATCCAGGGGCTCGTCGTCGCCGACGAGGCGCGCGGTACCGGCGTCGGGCGCGCCCTGCTGCGGGCCGTGCAGGACGAGGCCCGCCGGCAGGGCGCCCGGCGGATCACGCTGCGGGTCCTCGGGCACAACGCCCCGGCACGGGGGCTGTACGAGTCGGAGGGCTTCGTCGTGGAGGGCGTCCTGCCCGAGGAGTTCCTGCTGGACGGCATGTACGTGGACGACGTGTTCATGGGACGTTCGCTCTGACGCTCTGACGCTCTGACGCTCTGACGCCGGGCCCCTGAGCCGTGGCGGGCGGGCCGCCGGGCCCACGCCGTGACCGGGCCGTCCGGATCTACGACGTGACGAGGTCGCCCGTGTCCACCGACCTCGTCGCGTCCGCCGCCCGCCGCGCGTCGCCCGCCACCTCGTCCGCCGTCAGCACGTAACCGGTCTCGCTGTCCGAGGTCGACCGGGCGAAGACCACGCCGTACACCCGGCCGTCGGTGGTCAGCAGCGGACCGCCGGAATTGCCGGGGCGGACGGTGGAGCGGACCGCGTAGATCTCGCGGGTGACGGTGTCCGAGTTGTAGATGTTCTGGCCCGTCGCGTCGATGCGGCCCGCGACCGTGGCCGCCTGGAGGTCGAGGCCGCCGTCCTGCGGATAGCCCGCCACGACCGCCGAGTCGCCGCGCGAGGCGGTGTCGTCGAAGCGGAGCGCGGGCGCGCGCAGCCCCGGGACGTAGAGGACGGCGACGTCCTTCTGCGGATCGAAGAGCACGACGGTGGCCTCGTACGCCTCGCCGACGCCGCCCACCCGCACCGTCGGCTGGTCGATGCCGGCCACGACATGGGCGTTCGTCATCACGTGCTCGGACGTGTACACGAAGCCGCTGCCCTCGCGTCCCTGGACGCCGGAGCTGCCCTCCACCTTGACCGTGCTGAGTTTCGCGGCGTTCGTGGCGGCCGTCGTGACGCTGTCCCCGGAGGGCTT
The DNA here is from genome assembly GCF_054729265.1 of Streptomyces krungchingensis. Classification (NCBI taxonomy): domain Bacteria; kingdom Bacillati; phylum Actinomycetota; class Actinomycetes; order Kitasatosporales; family Streptomycetaceae; genus Streptomyces; species Streptomyces krungchingensis. Next base: position 3,479,089 of record NZ_JBPUKY010000001.1, on the reverse strand, counting down.
GGCGACGCCCGTCGTCGGCTCGCTCTCGAACGGATTGAAGACCTGGGGGAAGCCGGCCTCGGTGAGCGCGGAGGTCGCGCGCGAGAACCAGTCCGGTGTGGTGTCCGGCATCGTGTCCTGGACGGCGCCCAGCAGCGCCGAATTGCGGATCGACTGCGTCACCACGGTCGACGAGGACGCGCCCAGGACGCTCGCGGCCACCCAGGCCACCAGCAGCACCGCCACCGTGTTGGCCGCGGCCCCGCCGACGCCGTCCGCCACCCGCAGCGGTCCCCGGTCGAGCTCGCGGCGCAGCTTGAGCGCCAGCCTGCCCGCCATCTCGTGGCCCACCACCGCCGGCACCAGCACCGTCAGCACGGCCGTCACCGTCGCCGCCGGGGTCCCGGCCGTGACCAGGTCCATGATCCACGGCAGCACCCACACACCGATCACGGCACCGCCCACGAATCCCGCCAGGGACACACAGCCGGCGACCAGGCCGCGGCGGTAGCCGGACGCCGCGTAGACCAGGATCACCAGCATCAGCAGGAGGTCGAGCACGTCCACGGAGCCGCCTTTCTCTCGGGCCCCTTAGTACGCGTGGGGCGGGCCCAGTGATCAGGCACGCGCGCGTGGCGCCGGGGAAAGGGTCACACACGCGTGGACCTGTAAAAACGACTCGGACCGGACCAATGGTTCCACCGGGTGGCACAGCACACATCGCGGACGGCGCGGATCGGGGCCAGGGTGTCTGCATGCGTGTCTTCCGGAAGACGCGGGGGGCACGGGGGCGAGGCGCGGGACGGCCGCCGCTCGCGGTGCTCCGTCGGCTCCGGGCGGGCGGGCCCGGCGCGCTGCGGACGCGCCGGCCGCGCCGGTCCCACGGCGGCCCGGGACGCCCGGGGCGCGGCCGGTTCCTGCCGTGGAGTGCGCGTGCGCCGCGTGCGCCCGGCTTCCCGGACCGCCTGCCCAGGTCCGTGCGCGTGCTGCTCGGCTGTGTGCCCGGCCTCGCCGCCGTCCTCGCGCTGGTGATGTGCGCGGCCACGGTGGACCGCGCGCAGACCGGGCCCGCCCGGCCGTCCGTCGCCCGGCCCGCCGCGGCCCACCCCGGCCCCCGGCCGCCGATCCTGCCGCGCTCGACGTGGCTGGACGCCGCCAGCACGCACGCGCAGCCGGCACCGCGCTACGACGACCGGGTCGTCGCGGTCTTCGTCCACCACACCGATTCGCCGAACGGCTACGACTGCGCCGACGCGCCCCGCATCATCCGCGACCTCTACGCGGGGCAGACGGGCGCCAAGGACTGGGACGACATCGGCTACAACTTCCTCGTCGACCGCTGCGGCACCATCTACGAGGGCCGCGCGGGCGGCATCGACCGGCCCGTCACCGGGGCGCACACACAGGGCTTCAACCACCGCACCGCCGGGGTCGCGGCCATCGGCACCTTCACGTCCGGGACGCCGGTGCCGCGGGCGATGACGGACGCCATCGCCCGTCTCGTCGCCTGGAAGCTCGGGATCTCCGACACCGACCCGCGCGCCATCGTGCGGCTGCGCTCCAGCAACAGTCTGAGCCGGTTCTCCGCGGGCACCTCCGCCGCACTGCCCACCGTCGCCGGCCACAATGCCGCGTTCATGACCACCTGCCCGGGGGCGGCGCTGACGGCCCGGCTCCCCGCGATCAGGGACGAAGCCGCCCGCCTCCAGGGACGGTGAGGCCCGCGGCGTGCGCCGCGCGGGCGGCGCCCGCACAGCCACAGCCCCACCGCAGGCGGCTCACAGACTCCGCAGAGCCGGGCCTCCTACCGTCGTCGTAGGCACTGACCGGAGGTGGGGACCATGACGAACGGCGGGACGAGGACCACGCGCGGGGTGGCCGGCTGGGCCCGGACGGCGCGCAGTCCGTGGACGGTGGTCTGCGCGGCGGCGACGGTCGTCCTGGGGCCGGCGGCGGTCACGGCGTCCGCCCTGGACCAGGCGAACGCGGCACCGCTGCACCACGCCGTACGGGCCGAACAGCCCCAGGCCTACCTCCCCGCGGAGACCGGCCGCCGACGCGCGGTGGCATGAGGGAGGCGGACGCCCGGTGGCGGGCGGACCGCTGGACGGCCGTGACGGCCGTGACGGTCGGGACGGTCGGGACGGTCAGGACGGTCGGGACGGGAGGGAGGGTGACGCCAGGACGGCGGGCCGGCCGCTGAGGCCGCGTCAGTCCCTGAAGCGGTCCCACAGCTTGGGGTAGCGCTCCGCGATGACCGCCTCGTTCTCGAAGTCGAGCGGTGTGCCCTCGGGCTCCGCGGCGGCGGGCGGGATACCGAGGTCGGGCGCGACGGCGCCGGTGAGCTGCTCGTAGGCCTCGTCGGCCGAGTAGCCCAGCTCCTCGCCGTCGCCGTCGATCTCCTCGTCGAAGTCGTCCAGGAGGTCGGCGAGGGAGTCCGGGTCGTGCACCGCGCCCTCGAAGACCTCCCGGCCCTGGCCGATCAGCCAGCACCGGAAGAAGTCGAAGGCGTCGTCGCTGGCGCCGTCGAGCAGCACCCAGGCGGCACCCCACAGGTCCCAGCGGTACGCGCGGTTGTAGCGGGACTCGAAGTGCCGGGCGAAGTCCAGGACCAGATCGGGGTCCAACTGCACGAGCCGCTCGACGAGCAGGTCGGCCTGCTCCTCGGGGTCGCCCTCGGCGGCCGCACGGGTGGTGTCCACCAGCTCCCAGAACTCCGTCTCGTCCATCACGGGTCCAGCATCGGGCCTGGACGGGAGGGACGCACGTGGAGTGGAGCAGATTGTTATGCGTGCACATGCCGAAGGTAAAACCGCCGGGTTCATACGCATTTCAAGCGCATTTCAGGAGTGCTCCGCGGCGGCGGAGGGTCCGTCGGGGTCAACTCGCCCGTACAGGGCCGCGAGCCGGGCCGCGTCCCTCGCGAAGCGGTCCCGCAGCGCCGCCGGGGAGAGCACCTCCACCTCCGGCCCGAGCCCCATGAGCTGCGTGCGGGCGACCTCCTCGGACTCGACGGGAAGCGTGACGGTCAGTCGGCCCTCTTCGTCGGGCGCGCCGCACTCCTCCAGGGCTTCCTTCGCCGAGGGGAGTCCGACGGCGTACGGCAGTCGTCGTACGCCGTCCGGGGACAGCCGCACGACGACCTCGGCCCGCAGGATGGACCGGGCGAACTCCTCGGCCCGCTCGTCCCAGAACGCGCGCAGATCGAAGTCGTCCTCCCTCCGGAACCTTTCGTCGGCGGCCTCGACGCTGCTGAACCGGTCGATGCGGTACACCCGGAACGACCCCGCGTCGGGCACCCGCGCGCACACGTACCAGACACCCGCCTTGAGGACGAGGCCGTACGGCTCCAGGGCGCGCCGCACCTCCGCCTCGCCGCGCCGGTACCGCGCCACGACGAGCCGGTCGTCCCAGACCGCCTCCGCCACCGCGGGCAGCAGCTCGGGCGTCTCGGGCTCGCTGAACCAGGCCGGCGCGTCCAGATGGAACCGCTGCGCCGCCGTGCGCGAGGCGTCCCGCAGGGACGGCAGCAGCGCCGCGGACACCTTCAGCCGGGCCGCCGACGCCGTGTCCTCCAGGCCCATCTCGCGCAGGGCTCCCGGCACCCCGCTCAGGAACAGTGCCTCCGCCTCGCTCCGCGCCAGTCCCGTCAGCCGGGTGCGGTAACCGCCGACCAGGCGGTAGCCCCCGGCGCGCCCGCGGTCCGCGTACACCGGGACGCCCGCCTCCGAGAGCGCCTGCGCGTCGCGTGTGACCGTCCGCTCGGACACCTCCAGCTCCCGCGCCAGTTCGGCGGCGGTCATCGACGCCCGCGACTGGAGCAGCAGCACCATCCTGATCAGCCGGGCAGCACGCATGGGTTCATGATGCCGCGCACCACTGACAACGGACCGAGGGGACAGGAGCCGGAAAACGCGCGGGGGCACGGCGACCGCCGTGCCCCCGCACCGGATCGCCGTGCCCCGCACCGGGTGACCCCGGAACTCCTCGGGTGCTACAGGCCGTAGCGCTCCCGGGCCTCCTTCACGGCCGACGCCTTGACCTCGCCGCGCCGCGCGAGCTGCGCCAGCGCCGCGACGACGATCGACTGGGCGTCCACCCCGAAGTGGCGGCGGGCCGCCTCACGGGTGTCGGACAGACCGAAGCCGTCGGCACCGAGCGAGGAGTAGTCCTGCTCGACCCACTGCGCGATCTGGTCCGGGACCTGGCGCATGTAGTCGGAGACCGCGAGGACCGGGCCCTCGGCACCCTGGAGCGCCTGGCGCACGAACGGCACCCGCTCCTCGCCGCGCAGCAGCGCCGCGTCGGCCTCCAGCGCGTCGCGCCGCAGCTCGGTCCAGGAGGTCGCGGACCACACGTCGCCGGCCACGCCCCACTCCTCGGCGAGCAGTCTCTGGGCGTCGAGCGCCCAGTGGATCGCCGTGCCGGAGCCCAGCAGCTGGATGCGCGGGGCGTTCGCGACGGGGGACAGGCCCGCCGACTCGGCCGTGTTGAAGCGGTACAGGCCCTTGACGATGCCCTCGTCGATGCCGAGGCCGGACGGCTTGGCCGGCTGCGGGATCGGCTCGTTGTAGACCGTCAGGTAGTAGAAGACGTTCGGGTCCTCGCCCGGTGCGGCCTCGCCGTACATCCGGCGCAGACCGTCCTTGACGATCGTCGCGACCTCGTAGGCGAACGCCGGGTCGTACGTCAGCGCTGCCGGGTTGGTGGCCGCGATGACGGGGGAGTGACCGTCGGCGTGCTGGAGGCCCTCGCCCGTCAGCGTCGTCCGGCCGGCCGTGGCGCCGACCAGGAAGCCGCGGCCGAGCTGGTCGCCGAGCTGCCACATCTGGTCGGCCGTGCGCTGCCAGCCGAACATCGAGTAGAAGATGTAGAAGGGGATCATCGCCTCGCCGTGCGTGGCGTACGCGGTGGACGCGGCGATGAAGTCCGCCATGGAGCCGGCCTCGGTGATCCCCTCGTTGAGGATCTGGCCGTCCTTGGCCTCCTTGTAGTACATCAGCTGGTCGCGGTCGACCGGCTCGTACGTCTGGCCCTTGGGCGAGTAGATGCCGAGGGACGGGAAGAGGCTCTCCATGCCGAAGGTGCGCGCCTCGTCCGGGACGATCGGCACCCAGCGCCTGCCGGTCTCCTTGTCGCGGACCAGGTCCTTGACCAGGCGGACGAACGCCATGGTGGTGGCGACGTTCTGCGAGCCGGAGCCCTTGTCGAAGGAGGCGAACGCCTTGTCGGCCGGGGCGGGCAGCGGGGCGAGGGCGTGCGTGCGGCGGGCCGGGGCCGGGCCGCCGAGGGCCGCGCGGCGCTCCTGGAGGTAGCGGACCTCGGGGGAGTCGGCGCCCGGGTGGCCGTAGGGCACCGTGCCGTCGGCGAACAGGCTGTCGGAGATGGGCAGTTCGAGCAGGTCACGCATCTGCTTGAACTCGTCCGTCGTCAGCTTCTTCATCTGGTGGTTGGCGTTCTTGGACGCGAAGCCCTCGCCGAGCGTGAAGCCCTTGACCGTCTGGGCGAGGATCACGGTCGGCGCGCCCTTGTGGGCCAGCGCCGCCTTGTACGCGGCGTAGACCTTGCGCGACTCGTGACCACCGCGCGAGAGGTGGAAGCACTCCAGGATCTTGTCGTCGCTCAGGAGCTTCGCCATCTCGGCGAGCGCCGGGTCCTTGCCGAAGAAGTCCTCGCGGATGTAGGCGGCGCCGCGGGTCTGGTACGTCTGTACCTGCGCGTCGGGTACCTCGCGCAGCCGGCGGACGAGCGCGCCGGTGGTGTCGAGCTGGAACAGCTCGTCCCAGGCCGTGCCCCACAGCGACTTGACGACGTTCCAGCCGGCGCCGCGGAACTGGGCCTCCAGCTCCTGCACGATCTTGAAGTTGGCGCGGACCGGGCCGTCGAGGCGCTGGAGGTTGCAGTTGATGACGAAGGTGAGGTTGTCGAGGCCCTCACGCGAGGCCAGCGCGAGTGCCGCCGTCGACTCGGGCTCGTCCATCTCGCCGTCACCGAGGAACGCCCACACGTGGGACTGGGAGACGTCCTTGATGCCGCGGCTGGTGAGGTAGCGGTTGAAGCGCGCCTGGTAGATCGCCGACAGCGGGCCGAGGCCCATGGAGACCGTCGGGAACTCCCACAGCCAGGGCAGACGGCGCGGGTGCGGGTACGACGGCAGACCGTTGCCCCCGGCCTCCTGGCGGAAGTTGTCGAGGTGCTGCTCGGTCAGCCGGCCGTCGAGGAAGGCGCGGGCGTAGATGCCGGGGGAGGCGTGGCCCTGGATGTAGAGCTGGTCGCCGGACCCGTCGGCCTCCTTGCCCTTGAAGAAGTGGTTGAAGCCCGTCTCGTAGAGCCAGGCGGCGGAGGCGAAGGTGGCGATGTGGCCGCCGACGCCGTGCTTGCTGCCGCGGGTCACCATCGCGGCCGCGTTCCAGCGGTTCCACGCGGTGATCCGGCGCTCCATCTCCTCGTCGCCGTCCACGACGGGCTCGGCGGCGGTGGGGATGGTGTTGACGTAGTCGGTCTCGAGCAGCTTGGGCAGCGCCAGACCGTTGCCCTCGGCACGCTCCAGGGTGCGGCGCATCAGGTACGCGGCACGGTGCGGCCCGGCTGCCTTGGCGACGGCGTCCAGGGAGGCCTGCCATTCGGCGGTCTCCTCCGGGTCGCGGTCGGGGAGCTGGTCGAGCTCGCTGGGCTGGATCGCGGTGGGGTCGGTCATTGCGCCGCCTTCCGGATGCGGAGGGGGGTTCCCTCGTCGGTAAGGGGTTTTCGGGGGTGCCCTTGGTCTTTGGCAGGACAGGGCGGCGGGCTCTTGTGGGAGCCCGACGTGACTCTAACTCCCTGATCGATGATCGATCAAAGGGTGGAAGGGGAAAACCTCTTCAGACCGAGAAAGTCGGCACGGGGTGCCTTCGCGCCAGGCACGCGGTGCCTTGAAATCGAAGGTTTTCGCAGGTGGAACGACGTCTGAGCATGCGGGCGCTCCGCTGTTCAGGGCCTCGGCGCGCAGCCCAGCACATGTGCCTTCACGAGGTCGGCGATCAACGGGTCACGGCGCCGGAAGGCGTCCACGAGAGCCTCGTGCTCCTCCGCGTACGACTGCTGGACCGTCCCCAGCCAGCGGATGGAAAGGGCCGTGAAGACCTCGATGCCCAGGCCCTCCCAGGTGTGCAGGAGGACGGAGTTGCCCGCGGCGCGCACCAGTTCGCGGTGGAAGGCCACCGTGTGACGGACCTGCCCGGTGCCGTCCGACAGCCGGTCGGCCTCGTACAGGGCGGTGACGTGCGGCTCCAGCGCCGAGCAGTCCTCGGCGAGCCGCTCGGCCGCCAGCTCCGCCGCGATGGCCTCCAGACCCGCCCGCACCGGGTAGCTCTCCTCCAGGTCCGCGGCGGTCAGGTTCCGCACCCGGACGCCCTTGTTCGGCGCCGACTCGATCAGCCGCAGCGACTCCAGCTCACGCAGCGCCTCCCGCACCGGCGTCTGGCTGACCTCCAGCTCCGTCGCGATCCGCCGCTCCACGATCCGCTCGCCCGGCTTCCAGCGCCCGCTCACGATCCCCTCCACGATGTGCTCGCGGATCTGTTCGCGCAGCGAGTGGACGACGGGCGCGGTCATGAGGGCTCCTTCGGAGGCTCTGAATCCAATATTGCGGCCCGAAGGGCCTCGTCTGAGGGGCGATGGCAGTGCGGCGGGCGGGCTCCGGTGCCGTTCGACGTTTAGACAATAAGGCCGCACCGCCGCCGGTGAGGGGCGCTCGGGGGCGCTTTCATGCAGGTGAGACGAGACTTACACGCTGTCAGAGCGTCCCCGCCTGTAAAGACCCGTACCGGCTGATGCCCGGACCCGTCACGTCCGTGTCACCCCGAGAACCCACGGGGCCCCGACCGCAGTGGCGAGGGGCAGAGGGGTCGCCGCCGTCGGCACCCCCGCCAGGTCAGGGGGATGTCATGAAGGGTCGGGTACGCGCACTTCGCTGGGCGGCCGTGGCAGTGGCGGCAGCGGCGCTCGTGGGCACGGCGACCGGCTGCCGGCCGATGGACACGGGCGCCGCCGCCCCGTCCGGCGGTACCCGCACACCGGGCTCCGCGTCCGCCGCGGGGGCCGCGGGACAGCCCGCGGGACCCGGCGGCGCCTGCGTGTTCGTCAAGCCCGACGGCGCGCAGAAGTTCGGCCACACCGGCTGGGGCTTCCGCGTCACCGGGACCGACCGCTGGGAGTACGGCGCGGTCGAGAACCCGAGCAACGCCCTGTACACCCCGCCCGGCGGCGACATCGGGGCCTGGCACGCGCAGGGCTCCTACGCCCGGATGCTCAGCGACATGTCCCGCGACGCCCACTACCCCGGTACGTCCTCGCACCCCTACAGCCGGTACCGCTGCACCGCCTCGCCGGCCGGTGACGTCGCCGCGGCGCGCGCGATGATCCGCACGGTGGAGAGCCGCGGCTTCCTCGTCGGCATGGACCCCGCCACGGGGGAGCTGAGCTCACGGGACTGCCTGGACGCCACGTACGACGTGCTGAAGGCCTACCGGGCGCGCCATCTCACGCCCGCCTACCGGACCGAGATCCCCAACGTGTGGGTGGAGACGCTGGTGCTGTGGACCGACGAGAAGCTGACACCGCGCACGGCCTAGCTCCTGTCCGACCCCGCAAACACGCCGCCCCCGCCCGGAGTCCCGGACGGGGGCGGCGCGCCGGCGCGGGTGAGGACTACAGGCCGAGCTCGACCTCGAACTCGCCGGCCTCCAGGATCGCCTTGACCGCGGTCAGGTAACGGGCCGCGTCGGCGCCGTCCACCAGACGGTGGTCGTAGGACAGGGTCAGGTACGTCATGTCGCGGACGCCGATGACCGTGCCCTCCTCCGTCTCGATGACGGCCGGACGCTTGACCGTGGCACCGATGCCCAGGATCGCGACCTGGTTCGGCGGCACGATGATCGTGTCGAACAGCGCGCCGCGCGAGCCGGTGTTGGAGATGGTGAAGGTCGCGCCGGACAGCTCGTCCGGGGTGATCTTGTTGGCGCGGACCTTGCCCGCCAGGTCCGCCGTGGCCTTGGCGATGCCGGCGATGTTCAGGTCGCCCGCACCCTTGATGACCGGGGTCATCAGGCCCTTCTCGGAGTCCACCGCGATACCGATGTTCTCGGAGTCGAAGTAGCTGATCGTGCCCTCGGCCTCGTTGATCCGGGCGTTGATGACCGGGTGGGCCTTCAGCGCCTGGGCCGCCGCCTTCACGAAGAACGGCATCGGGGAGAGCTTGACGCCCTCGCGGGCCGCGAAGGAGTCCTTCGCCTGCGCGCGGAGCTTCATCAGGCGGGTGATGTCGACCTCGACGACCGAGGACAGCTGGGCCTGCTCGTGCAGGGCCTTCACCATGTTGTCGCCGATGACCTTGCGGATGCGAGGCATCTTGACGGTCTGGCCGCGCAGCGGCGAGACCTCCAGGGCCGGGGCCTTCTTGGCGGCCGGCGCCGCGGCGGCGGGAGCCGGAGCGGCAGCGGCGGCCTTCGCGGCCTCGGCGGCGGCGATGACGTCCTGCTTGCGGATACGACCGCCGACGCCGGTGCCCTTGACGGAGGCCAGGTCGACGCCGTTCTCGGCGGCGAGCTTGCGCACCAGCGGGGTCACGTACGCACCCTCGTCGGTGGCGGCGGCCGCGGCCGGAGCCACCGGGGCGGCGGCGACCGGCGCGGGAGCCGGAGCGGCGGGCGCGGCCGGAGCCGGGGCCGGGGCCGCGGGCTGGACCGGAGCCGGGGCGGCGGCGGCCGGGGCCGGAGCCGCGGGGGCCGGAGCCGGGGCGGCCGGAGCCGGAGCGGCAGGGGCGGGGGCCGGGGCGGCCGGAGCCGCGGGCGCGGCGGCGGCCGGAGCGGCACCGGGCGCACCGATGACGGCGAGCTTGGCGCCGACCTCGGCGGTCTCGTCCTCGCCGACCACGATCTCCAGCAGGACGCCGGCCACCGGCGCGGGGATCTCGGTGTCGACCTTGTCGGTGGAGACCTCGAGCAGCGGCTCGTCCTCCGCGACCTCCTCGCCGACCTGCTTCAGCCAGCGGGTGACGGTGCCCTCGGTGACCGACTCGCCCAGCGCGGGCAGCACGACGTCGGTGCCGGAGGCGCCGCCGGCCGGGGCAGCGGCGGGGGCGGCGGCGGGCGCCGGAGCCGCGGGGGCCTCGGCGACCGGAGCCGGGGCGGCGGGGGCCGGGGCGGCGGGGGCCTCGGCGGCGGCCGGGGCGGGGGCGGCGGCGGGCGCGCCCGTGCCGTCGTCGATGACGGCCAGCTCGGCGCCGACCTCCACCGTCTCGTCCTCGGCGACCTTGATGGAGGCCAGCACACCGGCGGCGGGGGAGGGGATCTCGGTGTCGACCTTGTCGGTCGACACCTCCAGCAGCGGCTCGTCGGCCTCGACGCGCTCGCCCTCGGCCTTCAGCCAGCGGGTGACAGTGCCCTCGGTGACGCTCTCACCGAGCGCCGGAAGGGTTACGGAAACCGCCATGGTTTCTGTTGCTCCTTACGAATGGGATCTCCCCGGTCCGAGCGGTGTCGAGAGCCCGGGGAGGGTGCGGAAGTCTGTGGTCGTCGCGCCCAGGTGCGACGCGGTGACTGAGGTCGGCGCGAGCCGGATCAGTCGTGCGAGTGCAGGGGCTTGCCCGCGAGGGCCAGGTGGGCCTCGCCCATTGCCTCGTTCTGCGTCGGGTGGGCGTGGATGAGCTGCGCCACCTCGGCGGGCAGCGCCTCCCAGTTGTAGATCAGCTGGGCTTCGCCGACCTGCTCGCCCATACGGTCGCCGACCATGTGGACGCCGACCACGGCACCGTCCTTCACCTGGACGAGCTTGATCTCGCCCGCGGTGTTCAGGATCTTGCTCTTGCCGTTGCCCGCGAGGTTGTACTTCAGGGCGACGACCTTGTCCGCACCGTAGATCTCCTTGGCCTTGGCCTCGGTGATACCCACGGAGGCGACCTCCGGGTGGCAGTACGTCACCCGCGGTACGCCGTCGTAGTCGATCGGAACGGTCTTCAGACCGGCCAGACGCTCCGCCACCAGGATGCCCTCGGCGAAGCCGACGTGCGCGAGCTGGAGCGTGGGGACCAGGTCACCGACGGCGGAGATCGTCGGGACGTTCGTCCGCATGTACTCGTCGACCAGGACGTAGCCGCGGTCCATCGCGACGCCCTGGTCCTCGTAGCCGAGACCGGCCGAGACCGGGCCGCGGCCGACGGCGACGAGCAGGACCTCGGCCTCGAACTCCTTGCCGTCGGCGAGGGTGACCTTGACACCGTTCTGGGTGTACTCGGCCTTCGAGAAGAAGGTGCCCAGGTTGAACTTGATGCCGCGCTTGCGGAACGCGCGCTCAAGAAGCTTGGAGGAGTTCTCGTCCTCGACCGGGACGAGGTGCTTGAGACCCTCGATGACCGTCACGTCGGTGCCGAAGGACTTCCACGCCGAGGCGAACTCGACGCCGATGACGCCGCCGCCGAGCACGATCGCGGACTGCGGGACGCGGTCCAGGACCAGCGCGTGGTCGGAGGAGATGATGCGGTTGCCGTCGATCTCCAGGCCGGGCAGCGACTTCGGCACGGAGCCGGTCGCCAGCAGCACGTGGCGGCCCTGGATGCGCTGGCCGTTCACGTCGACCGACGTCGGGGAGGACAGCCGGCCCTCACCCTCGATGTAGGTGACCTTGCGGGAGGCGATCAGCCCCTGAAGGCCCTTGTACAGGCCGGAGATCACGCCGTCCTTGTACTTGTGGACGGCCGCCACGTCGATGCCCTCGAAGGTGGCCTTGACGCCGAACTGCTCGCTCTCGCGGGCCTGGTCGGCGACCTCGCCGGCGTGCAGCAGGGCCTTGGTGGGGATGCACCCACGGTGCAGGCAGGTACCGCCGACCTTGTCCTTCTCGATCAGGGCGACGTCCAGGCCCAGCTGCGCTCCGCGCAGCGCCGCGGCGTAACCGCCGCTACCGCCGCCGAGGATCACTAGGTCGAAAACGGTGCTGGCGTCGTTCGCCACGTCACGTCCTCCATGCATGTGCGCCGTACGCCGGGCACCTTTGTCCCTTGCGGGTGGTTGACCGGTCGGTCGGCTGGTGTCCGGCCGCTCTTTCTTCGGCCCTGTGGTGGGGGCCCTGTCCTGCCGAGAACCCATCTTTGCACTTGTCGAGGGCGAGCGAGACGCCGGGCCGGTCTCTCGGACGTCTGATCCATCACGTCGACGGGGTACGGGTGCACCAGAACCTGCGGATTTCGTCGAGGGCGAAACCCTCGTGCGGCCGAACGGACGGCCCCGGGGCGGCGACGCCCCGGGGCCGTGCACGGGCAGGGGCCTCAGCCCAGGTCGCCCGCCGCCGTCAGCTCGGCGAGCCGGACCAGGGTGCGGACCGCGGAACCGGTGCCGCCCTTGGGGGTGTAGCCGAAGGGACCCGCCTCGTTGAACGCCGGGCCGGCGATGTCGAGGTGCGCCCAGGTGATGCCCTCGCCGATGAACTCGCGCAGGAACAGGCCGGCGACCAGGCCACCGCCCATGCGCTCGCCCATGTTGGCGATGTCGGCGGTCGGGGAGTCCATGCCCTTGCGCAGGTGCTCGGGCAGCGGCATCGGCCAGGACTCCTCGCCGACCTCCTCGGCGGCCTCGACGATCGAGCCGCGGAACGCGTCGTCGTTGGCCATCACGCCGAAGGTGCGGCTGCCCAGGGCCAGCACCATCGCGCCGGTCAGCGTCGCCACGTCGACGATCGCGTCCGGCTTGTCCTCCGACGCCTTCCACAGCGCGTCGGCGAGGACCAGCCGGCCCTCGGCGTCCGTGTTGAGGACCTCGACGGTCTTGCCGCTGTACATGCGCAGCACGTCACCGGGACGGGTGGCGGAACCGGAGGGCATGTTCTCGGCCAGCGCGAGCCAGCCCGTGACGTTGACCTCCAGGCCCAGACGCGCGGCGGCGACCACCGCGGCGAAGACCGCCGCGGCACCGCTCATGTCGCACTTCATCGTCTCGTTGTGGCCGGCCGGCTTGAGGGAGATGCCGCCCGAGTCGTAGGTGATGCCCTTGCCGACGAAGGCCAGGGACTTCTTCGCCTTGGGGGAGGTGTACGACAGCTTCACCAGGCGGGGAGCGGCGGCCGAGCCCGCGCCGACGCCGAGGATGCCGCCGTAGCCGCCCTTCGCCAGAGCCTTCTCGTCGAGCACCTGCACCTTGATGCCGTGCTCCTTGCCGGCCGCGGTGGCGACCGCGGCGAAGGCCTCCGGAGTGAGGTCGTTCGGCGGGGTGTTGATGAGGTCGCGGGCGCGGTTGAGCTCCTCGGTGACGGTGGTGGCCCGCGCGACGGCCGCCTTGTACGCCGCGTCGCGGGGCTTGCCGCCGAGCAGGGCGACCTCGGCCAGCGGGGCCTTGCCGTTCTTGGCGGCGCTGCCGCCCCGGCCCGTCTCCTTGTACGCGTCGAAGGCGTAGGCGCCCAGGCGGGCACCCTCGGCGACGGCACCCGCGTCGGCGGCGTCCGCCACCGGCAGGGCGAACGCGGCCTTCTTGGCCCCGGCGAGGGCGCGGGCGGCGACACCGGCGGCGCGGCGCAGCGCCTCGGCGGAGAACGACTCGTCCTTCTCCGGGACCGCTCCCAGGCCCACGGCCACTACGACGGGGGCCTTGAAACCGGAGGGTGCGGGCAGCTTGGTCACCTCGCCCTCGGCACCGGTGGCGCCGAGGGTCTCCAGGATCGCGGCGAGCCCGCCGTCGTACGCCTTGTCCACGGCCTCGGCGCCCGGTGCGACGACCGGGCCCTTGGGGCCCTTCGCGACACCGACGACGATCGCGTCGGCCCGCAGACCGGACGCTGCGGCGGTGCTGAGAGTGAGAGCAGTCACGGTGGTGAAATCTCGCTTCCGTTGAAGTTGCTGTGGCCGAGTGGGGTTGGGTCGACCGGGCCCGACGGCTGACCCTAGAACCGGCCTGAGGGGCGGTCCTTGCCGGGGCCCTCGAAGGGACGGGCAAGTTCCCGGGACGAGCCTACGCTCGGGGCCGGGTTTCGCTCATTCCTGCGGACGTTCACCGTCTGGTGGCGCAGCGGCCGGTTCTCGTCCCTCACTCCCGGTGTCCTGAGCCACACTCATCGTGTTCTCGTGAGCGCGACGCTCACGTCTTCGCATCATTTCCACGGATTCTCCTCGGTCTCGACCAAACGGCCGAAAGAGGATCTTTCGAGGGGGAGGGACAACACATGGCGCAGAGTGCGCACCGAAGGAGAAACGCGGCCGCCGTCGTGGCGGCCACCGGACTGCTCGCGCTGGGACTGGGGGCTCCCGGCGCCGCCGCGGCCACCACACCGCGCATCGACCTCAAGGTCCTGGTCGTCGACAACGGCGGCGGCCAGGTCGGAGCCATCGCGGCCGAGCTGAAGAACACCGGCATCCCGTACACCACGGTCGACCTGGCCGACTCGGGCCGCCCGACCATCGACGCGGCCTTCCTGAGCGACACGGTGAACGGCACGCCGCGGGCCAAGTACCAGGCCGTCGTCCTGCCGAACGAGGCGCCGTTCGGCCCGGGCTCCGCCGAGCAGACGGCCCTGGAGGCCTACGAGAAGACGTACGGGATCCCGCAGGTCGACGCCTACACCTGGGCGCACCCCGAGGTCGGGCTCGACTACACCGACCAGAACGGCGGCTGGTCCGGCGTGCTGGACGGCGTGCGCACCCAGGTCACCACCGCGGGCCGGTCGGGCCCCTTCGGCTACCTCGACGGACCGCTGACCTTCGAGGACAACGACCCGGCGGTGCAGGAGAGTTACGGCTACGCCGCCCATCCGCGGGAGGGCTTCACCAGCTATCTGGACGCGCCCGGCGGCGGCAGCATGCTCGGCGAGTACGCGCACGACGGGCGCCGCGAACTCGTGCTGACCTTCGCGTACAACCAGTACCAGCAGCAGTTCAAGGTCCTCGCCCGCGGCATCGTCGAATGGCTCACCCAGGGCGTGCACCTCGGACAGAGCCGCAACTACTTCTCCGTCCACGTCGACGACGTCTTCGCGCCCGACGCCCGCTGGGACACCGGGCGGAACTGCACCCCGGGCGACATCGACTGCGTGGGCGGCGGCGAGGAGACCGCTCCGATCCGGATGACCGCGGACGACGCCGCCTACGCCGCCCAGTGGCAGCAGAGCAGCGGCTTCACGCTCGACATGGTGTTCAACGCGGGCTCCGGCGAGGAGTGGAAGACCGAGAACGGCGGGACCGACCCGCTCGCCGTGAAACTGCTCGCCGACAAGGCCAAGTACCGCTGGGTGAACCACACCTACACCCACAAGTTCCTCGGCTGCGTCCAGGACACCACGACCGTGCCGTGGACCTGCGCCAAGAACGCGAACGGCTCGATCCAGTACATGAGCCGCTCCGACATCTCGGCGGAGATCCGCAACAACTACAACTGGGCGGTCGGCAAGGGACTCCCCGTCGACCGCACCGAGCTGGTCACCGGTGAGCACTCGGGCCTGAAGACACTGCCCCAGCAGCCGGCCGACAACCCGAACCTCGCAGGCGCCCTCGCCGACAACGGCATCAAGTGGACCGGGTCCGACAACTCCCGCGAGCCCGCGCAGCGCGCGGTCGGCAACGCGCTGACCGTGCCCCGCTACCCGATGAACGTGTACTACAACGTCGGCACGGCGGCCGAGATGGCCGACGAGTACAACTGGATCTACACGTCCAAGGCCGACGGCGGCAGCGGGATCTGCGAGAACAACGCCACGTCCACCTGCCTGCCGGCACCGCTCGACACCGCCACCGGCTACGCCTCCTACATCGTCCCGCAGGAGGCCCGTATCGCGCTCGGGCACGCCATCGGCAACGACCCGCGCCCGCACTACGTCCACCAGTCCAACCTGGCCGAGGGCCGGATCCTGTACCCGGTCCTGGACAAGGTCCTCGACGGCTACAAGGCGATCTACGCCGACAACTCCCCGCTGGAGAACCCCCGTCAGAGCGCCGTCGGCACCGAGCTCCAGCGCCGGGCGGCCTGGCAGACCGCGGTCGCGAACGGCCGCGTCACCGCCTACCGGATCGGCACCACCGTCACCGTCACCGCCCCGTCCGGGACGCAGATCCCGGTGACGGCGCCCGAGGGGACCAAGAAGCAACTCCTCATCGGCACCACCGCGTTCGGGACGCCGTACGGAGGCAAGCGCTCGGCCTGGACCACGCCGGAGCTGCTGCAGTCCGCTCTCAAGCTCACCCTGCCCTCCGCCTAGGACGGCAGCTCACCCGCACGACGCGCACCCCGGCCCGCAGCGGCCGGGGTGCGCTCCGAGCCGTGATCAGGGGGTCTGGGGGCGACGGTTCCCCCAGAACGAACAGGCACAGGGGGACCACGCATGATGCGCAACGGCCGTCATGTCACCATGCTCACCGAAGGCACCTATCCACATGTCCACGGCGGCGTCAGCACCTGGTGCGACCAGCTCGTCAAAGGCATGCCCGAGGTCGACTTCCACATCGTCTCGCTCACCGGCAGCGGCCGCGAACCCGTGACCTGGGAGCTGCCGCCCAACATCTACCGGCACACCTCCGTCCCGACCTGGGGCCCGCGGCCGGGGCGGGCGCGGGCGCCACGCGGCCGGTCCCGGCGCCGTTTCACCGAGGCCTACGAGCGTCTCCTGCTCGCCTTCCTCGACCCGGACACGTCCGAGGACTTCGGCGCGGCCCTGTACGAACTGGCCGAACTCGCCCGCGCGGGAGGCCTGTCGGCGGCCCTGCGCACCGAGGACGCGCTGCGCTCGCTCCTGTGGATCTGGACACTGCCGCATCTGCCGACGGCCGAGGCCCGGCCCACCGTCCACGACGCGCTGACCGCGACGGACCTGCTGGAACACGCGCTGCGCCCGCTCGGCGTCCGCATCCCCGAGGACTGCGTGGCGCACGCCGTCAGCAGCGGTCTCGCCACCCTGCCCGCACTGGCCGCGCACCACCTCGACGGCGTCCCGTTCCTGCTCACCGAGCACGGCATCTATCTGCGCGAGCGCTACCTCGGCTACCGCGGCGACGAACAGCGCTGGCCCGTCAAGGCGTTCATGCTCGCCTTCTACCGCGAGCTGAACTCGCTGGGCTACCGGGCCGCCGACCTGATCACCCCGTGCAACCAGTACAACCGCCGCTGGGAGGAGCGCGGCGGCGCCGACTCCGACCGGATCCGCACGGTCTACAACGGCGTCGACCCGCACGCCTTCCCGCACGCCGGACCCGAACCCGACGTCCCCACCCTCACCTGGTGCGGCCGCGTCGACCCCATCAAGGACCTGGAGACCCTGCTGCGGGCGTACGCCATGGTGCGCGCCGAGCTGCCCGAGACCCGGCTCAGGCTGTTCGGCCCGGTCCCGCCCGGCGGGGAGGCCTACCGCACCCGCCTGGAGAAGCTCGCCGCCGAGCTGGGCGTGACGGACGGGCTGACCTTCGAGGGCCGCATCAGCGAGGTGTGGCGCGCGTACGCGGCGGGTCACGTCGTGATGCTCTCCTCCATCTCCGAGGGCTTCCCCTTCTCGATCATCGAGGCGATGTCCTGCGGCCGTACGACGGTGTCGACGGACGTCGGCGGGGTGCGCGAGGCGGTCGGCGACACCGGTCTCGTGGTCCCGCCGCGCGAACCCGAGAAGATGGCCGCGGCGGCCCTCACCCTGCTGCGCGACGACGAACGGCGCCGGGAGCTCGGCGAGTTGTCCCGCAGCCGGGTGATCGACCGGTTCACGCTGCGCCGCTCCGTGGACGCCTTCCGGACGATCTACCAGGAGCTCGCCGGACAGCCCGAGGTGTACGAGCCCGCCGTCGAGACCGTCGCCGACTGGACCGTCGAACTGCGCGACCCCTGGTACCAGGCCGTCGCCACGGACGGGACCGGCTGGTGAGCGAATCGCTGCGGGTGCCGCCCGGCACCCACGAGGAGACCCTGACCCAGGTGCCCCGGCAGCGCCGGTCGCCGAGCTGGGCGGGGCCCGACCCGGTCGAGGAACTCGCCGAACGGCTGGAGGAGTTCATCGCCTCCGCCGTGCACCCGGACGAGGTGGCCGCCCTGCTCGAGTCCGACGGCATGTCGGACGGCCGGATCCGCGAGCACTACGGCGTGGAGAACTCCTTCGCCCTCGCCGAGCAGTTGTACGCCCGGGTCGACCGCCACTACCCGGAGCCGGCCGCTCCCGCCCGCGACCCGTGGGCCGTCGGCCTGCTGGGCTGTCTGCTGCGGGGTGTCGTGTTCGCCCTCCCGGCACTCGCCTATGTCCTCGGGGCGCCCCTCCTGGCCGGCCCGAAGGACACGTTCGGGCTCCCCGCCGGGACCGTCCCGCTGCTCGCCGGCGCGCTGTGCGGCTGGACCTGGAACCAGGGACTGGCCCACCGGGCGTACTCCTGGCTGGGCCTCGGCGACCGGTCCGCCGCCCGCCGCAGTCTCCTCCTCGGCGCGCCGGCGGGTGCGCTGCTCGGTGCCCTGGTCGCCGTGGCGGTGGCGGGCACCGCCCATCCGGCCGCTGCGGTCTTCGCCGCCGGGCAGTCCTGCTATCTGGGCGCGGCCACCGTCCTGCTGGTGACCGGCCGCGAACGCGCCCTGCTGATCGCCCTGCTGCCGATGACGGCGGGCGCGCTCCTGGACCTGGCGCACCCGGTGCCCGGGCCCGTCGGAACCCTTCTGCTGCTGGGCTCCCTGACGGCCGTGGTGGCGCTCGCGCTGCGCGAAGTCGCCCCCGCCGTCAAGGAGTCGGGCGACGGCACATGGACGGCGGGCCTCGTCGCGCTGCTGCCCTTCGGGGCGTTCGGCGCGGCGCCCCGCCGAACGCGCACCGCGGCACCCGGGCTCGCCGGCTCCGTGCCGTACGCCCTGTTCGGCCTGGGCAGCGGGGTCCTCGTGGTGTACGCGGCGCTCGCGGACGTCCTGGCGGGCGGGCGCAGCGCGGTGGCGGCACCCGCCGCCGTGGCGCTCACCCTCAGCATGGGGCCCGCCGAATGGCTGCTGCACCGCTTCCGCAGCGGCAGCCTCGCCGGACTGCGCTCCAGCAGCACGCCGAGGGCGTTCCGGCGCAGCACGGCACGCACCGTGGCCGTGTGCCTGGCGGGCTACCTGGCCGTGCTGCTCGTCCTCGCCCTCGCCACCTCCGCCGTGTGGCCGCACGGGCCGGGCCTCGGCGGGGTCCGCCTGGCCGCGCTGCTCCTGCTGGGGGTGGTCCTCTGGACGGGGCTGCTGCTCCAGTCGTTCGGCGGCGTCGTCGGCGCGGCGTCGGTCTGCTGCGCGGCGGCGCTCGCCCAGACGGCCGGGCTCGTCACACACCCGGGCGGCCCGCACTGGGTGGCGGCGGCCGTGTACGGCGCGGCGGCCGCGGCACAGGCCGGGCTCGTCTGCAGTCTGCTGGGAAGGGCGACCGCGCACCGATGAACACCCAGGGCACCCTGCTGGTGCCGTACTACGAGCACCCCCGTGTCCGCCCCGCCGCATGGGAGGCGCTCCTCGCCGCCGCGCCCCGCCTGCACGGCGTCGTACTGAACCCGGCCGGCGGCCCGGGCGAGCACCCCGACGGGGCCTTCGCCGAGGTCGCCGGGCGGCTGCGCGCGGCTGGCGTCCGGGTGCTCGGGTACGTCGACACGGGCTACGGCCGCAGACCGCGCGCCGAGGTCGTGCACGAGCTGTCCCGGCACCGCGCCTGGTACCGGGCCGACGGCGCGTTCCTCGACCAGGCGGCCGCGTCCGACGTCGAGTTCGACCACTACCGGCGGCTCGCCACGGACGTTCGGGAGCTGGGCTGCGGCACCCTCGTCCTCAATCACGGCACGGCTCCGCACCCCGCGTACGGCGGCATCGCCGACGTGCTCGTCACCTTCGAGGGCGCGTGGGACACCTATCGCGGTGGCCCGCTGCCGCCGTGGACGGGGAGCGGCGCGCGGGTGTGCCACCTCGTCCACGGTGTGCCCGCGGGTGCCGACGTGGCGGCGCGCGCCCGGGACCGGGGCGCCGCACTGCACTGCGCGGTCCCCGGGACCGGGGCCCACCCGTGGGGCACCCTGCCGTACGGCCTGGAGCCCGCGCCGCCGTCCGCCGACGGCTGACCGGCCCGCTTCCGGTCCGGCCGCTCGGCCGTGGGGCCGCTCAGTGATAAGTGGGGGCGGCGGGCGGTGCGGGGACGGCGGCGGGCGTGCCGAGCCCCAGACCCGTGACCGCCGTACCGGCCACGCGGTCGGCCAGGGAGCGGCCGGCCGGCGCCAGCACGGGCAGCGCGTTGAGGAGGAAGACGACGACGGCGACGGCCCACACCAGCACCGAGAGCATGAACTCGCCCTCGACCAGCAGGACACAGGCCAGCGCGTACACGGCGACGTCGGCGGTCGTCGTGACGGCGGCCCGCAGCGCCGCCCGGCGCGGCCGGCTCGGCGCCACCTTGAGCCCGAGCAGCGCCTTGCCGAGTGTCCGTCCGGTCAGGGCGAGCGCCGCCCACTGATAGAGGAAGGCGGCGATCACCAGCAGTCCGAAGGCCTGCTCCACGTCCCGGACCACCTTGCGCCACAGGGACAGCCCGAAGCCCTCGGAGGCGTCGAGGACGTCACCGCGTGAGGTGAGGATGTCCCAGCCGCCCCGGGTCGCCAGGTCCGGCACGTCCGTCACGAGTGCCGAGATCCGGTGGAAGGTGAGCACGGCCAGCGCGGACGCCGCCGCGAGCACCAGTGCGAAGTCGATGAACCAGGCCATGAAACGCCGAGTCTTCGGCACAGACGTCCCCCGATCACGATCCGTGTCTGTTCGGCGGCTCAGACTAGTGGGGGCGACGGGGCGCAAGAGCCGTTCCGCGGGGTTCGTTCCACCGTGGTGACAGTGGTGACGGAACGGCGATCCGAGCAGTGGGGTAGGGCCGGCGGGGGCGTTCTGTCAGCCCAGCGACACGACGACGAGCGCGGTCGTCGCCGCCGTCTCGGCGAGGCCGCCGAACACGTCACCGGTGATGCCGCCGAAGCGGCGCGTGCAGTGCCGCAGCAGCAGTTCGGCCGTCGCGCAGGCGGCGGCCACCGCCACCGCGGCGCGCACCGGGTCGTACGTCCCGAGCAGCGTGCCCGCGCCCGCCGCCGCGACGACGACCGCCGCCGTCACGAGCAGGGCGCCGCGCACCGGCACGGTGCCCGCGACCGCCGCGCCCAGACCCTCGGGACGGGCCGGCGGCACGCCCGTGCGGGCGGCCAGCGTGAGCGCGAGCCGGGCGGCCACCGCGGAGACGACCGCCGCGAGGACGCCCCGGGCCCACGAGGCGTCGTAGGCCTGGAAGAGCGCGGCCACCTGAGCGAGCAGCACGAACAGCAGGGTGATCACGCCGAAGGGGCCGATGTCCGACTGCTTCATGATCCGCAGCGCGTCCTCGGCGGGCTTGCCGCTGCCGAGCCCGTCCGCGGTGTCGGCGAGGCCGTCGAGGTGCAGGCCGCGGGTCAGCGCGGCCGGCACGGCGGCACTCGCCACGGCGGCGAGCAGCGGCCCCGCGCCCATGGCCAGCAGGGTCACCCCGAGCAGGGCGGCGCCCGCCCCGACCACCAGACCGGCCAGGGGCGCGCACAGCATTCCGCCCCGGGCGGCGGCACGGTCCCAGCGGGTCACCTGCACGGGGAGCACGGTGAGCGTGCCGAAGGCGAAGCGGAGGCCGTCGGAGAGGGAGGACTTGGGCGCGGTCGTGGACACCGGCGCAGAGTACCCGGACGCTCCGGCTGCGGAGGAGGCGGCCGGAGACCTCGCGCACGGCCCCCGGGGCAGGCCCGGGATCCCGGCGCCGGAAAAGCATGTCGGCCGAGACGGTCGTCGCGAACAAGTGCCGACATACACCAGTAAAGTGCGCATATGGGTCACTGGTTGTACCGGAACTTCGTCGAGCCGGGGAAGCTGCCCCTGCTGCTGGCACTGACCTCGTTCGTCCTGACCTTCGTGATCACCCGCGTCATCGTCCGGCTCATCCGCGCCGGCAAGGGTCCCTTCCGCAACGTCGAGGCCGGGAACCTGCACATCCATCACGTGGTGCCGGGCGTCGTGCTGACGGTGATCGGCGGCTTCGGCGCGGTGGCCAGCGGCCGGTACGGGTTCGGCGCCTGCGCCTGCGCCGTGGTGTTCGGGATCGGCGCGGGCCTGGTGCTCGACGAGTTCGCGCTGATCCTGCACCTCCACGACGTCTACTGGACGGAGGAGGGCCGCAAGAGCGTCGAGGTCGTGGTGGTCACGGCCGCCCTCGTCGGCCTCGTGCTCAGCGGGTTCGCGCCGTTCGGCGTCAACGACCTCACCGAAGAGGAACTCCAGGACCGCGGCAGCGTCATCGCCACCGTCGCCGTGAACTTCCTCTTCGCCCTGCTCGCCCTCAGCAAGGGCAAGGCCCGCACCGCGATCTTCGGAGTGATCGTCCCGTTCGTCGCCCTGATCGGGGCGATCCGGCTGGCCCGCCCCGGCTCACCGTGGGCCAAGCGCTTCTACCGCGCACGGCCGCGCGCCCGCGCCAGATCGAGCCTGCGCGCCTACCACCACGACCGCCGCTGGCTCGGCCCCAGCCGCAGGATTCAGGACTGGATCGGCGGCAAACCCGACCCCGAACCCGCCCGTTCCCTGCCCGGACGCCACTGACGTACCTCGCAGACCCCGCACACGACCAGCACCGCGACGATGGCCGCGAGGTGTTCCTTGCCGGCCAGGTTCCCCTTGAGCAGGACCTCGACCACCATCGCCCCGGTCACCACCGCCGCCGTCACGTACGTCCGGTAGCGCCAGCCGAGGAACACGGCCAGGCCCACCACCGCCGCCGACGGCCCGGCGTCGACGACCCGGGCGTCCGCGCCGGGCAGCCCCAGCGCACTCTGCGGACCCAGCGCGATGCCCACCCGCGCGTAGAGGGTCCCGGCCAGTGTGGCGAGGTACGCGACGGCCGGCGTGCGCCACCGGCCCAGACAGATCTCGGCGATCCCGAACACCAGCAGGATCTGCGCGAGCGCACCCCACACCGGCAGGTCCAGCGCCGGGACGAAGAGGGACAGCGGGGTGCGCAGCAGGGCGAGCCACAGCGGGTCCTCGGCCCGCACGGCACCGACGTTCTGTACGAACCGGTAGCCCCAGGACCGGTTCTGGGCGAACTGGAAGGCCGCCGTCAGGCAGACCGCCGCCATCGTCATGGGGGCCGCCCGCCACTGCCTCGCCGCGAGGGCCCGGCGCACGGTGTCGTACAGCGCCCCCCATTCCGCACGGGCCCAGCGGGCGGGCCGGCTCATCCGGCAGCCCCCGCGGCATCGCTCACATCGTCCCCCGCCGGTGCGACTCCAGGTGCCGGCGGTGGAGCCACTTCGGCAGCCCGGGCGCCTCCAGGAACCCCTCGGCACGCGCGGACGCGACACCGATGCGCAGCAGGTCCGCGCTCTTCTCGAAGAGCAGGAACCTCGGCTCCCAGATGGGCCGGTACTTCGCGTTGGCGCGGTACAGCGACTCGATCTGCCACCAGCGGGAGAAGAAGCTGAGCAGCGAGCGCCACATCCGCAGCACCGGTCCCGCGCCCAGCCGGGCGCCGCGCTCGAAGACGGACCGGAACATGGCGAAGTTGAGCGAGACCTGGGTGATCCCGATCTCCCGGGCGCGTCGCAGGAGTTCGATCACCATGAACTCCATCAGCCCGTTCTCGGAGTCGCGGTCGCGTCGCATCAGATCGAGCGAGAGTCCGTGCGGGCCCCACGGCACGAAGGACAGCACCGCCCGCAACTCGCCGTCGGCGTCCGTGCATTCGAGCATCACGCACCGTCCGTCGTCCGGGTCGCCGAGCCGGCCGAGCGCCATGCTGAATCCACGCTCGGTCGCCCCGTCCCGCCAGTCGTCGGCGCGCCGCAGGAGGTGGGTCATCTCGTCGGCGGGAATGTCCTCGTGGCGCCGGATGCGGACCTGGTAGCCGGCCCGCTTCACCCGGTTGTAGGCCTGCCGGACGGTCCGCATGGCACGGCCTTCCAAGGTGAACTCGGCGGTCTCCACGAGGGCTTCGTCGCCGAGCTCCAGCGCGTCGAGGCCGTGCCGCGAGTAGATCGTGCCCGCCTCCTCGCTCGCCCCCATCACCGCCGGGATCCAGCCGTGCGCGCGGGCCTCGGCGAGCCAGGGTTCGATGGCACCGGGCCACGCCTCGGGATCGCCGAGCGGATCACCCGAGGCCAGCGAGACGCCGCCCACCACGCGGTACGCCACCGCCGCCTTGCCGGTCGGCGACCACACCACGCTCTTCTCCCGGCGCAGCGCGAAGTAGCCCAGGGAGTCCCGGTCGCCGTTCCGGTCGAGCAGCGCGCGCAGCCGCTTCTCGTCGTCCTCGGTGATCGGGTCGACCGCGCGGCGCGAGCGGAAGGCCGCGTAGAGGACGGCGAGGAGCAGCAGGGTGCTGAGCACGTTGATGGTGACGTTGACCCAGTTGGGGATCGCGATGCCGGGGTAGTGGGAGTCGTCGGCGGCGACCGACACCAGGCGCAGTGTGCCGTAGCGCCAGCGGTCCAGGAACGTCGAACGGTACGCGTCGTGCGCCTGGTTGGCGACCGTGACCAGCAGCGTGGCGAACAGCGACGCCACCAGCAGCCCGCCCACCGCGACGGCAGCGGCCAGCTTGGGGTTCGACCGGTCGCCCTTGGCGTAGAACTCCCGGCGGCCGACGACGAGCGAGCCCACGAAGGCCGCGGTCAGGGTGAGCGAGACCCAGTTCTGCGCGTACCGGCGGATCTCCGGGAACGCCATCGCGACGGCGAACAGCAGCAGGAACAGGCCGCCGAGCACGAGGTTGAGGATCCACGCGGCCCGCTTGCGCCGGCGCATCGTGATGGCCAGGAACATCGTGAACACACCGGACGCGAAGCCCGCCGTCAGCAGGTACGGCGTGAAGAAGTTCTCGGTGTTGTGGCGCCGTACGTCCTGTCCGAGCGACACCCACGCGGCGCTCAGGAAGTTGATGAACGTGACGGCTCGCAGATACCAGACGGCGAAGGCGGCGGCCCGCCGGGAGGCGGGCGCGGACCGCGGGTCCCCGTCGGCCTGGCGGGCCGACGCCCGCTCCCGCACGGCGGCAATTCGGGCATCTCCCATGAAGGGTGATGATATGGGCTGGGGTCGTGTGTGCGAGGGAGTGAGGTGTCGGGTGGTTCCACCCACTCCCAGTGGGAGTGAATCCCACAACTTTTCCCGCCCGCGCCGCCCGCGCCCGGCCCGTGCCCGAGGCTCCGCCCCGCACCCCGCTCCTCAACCGCCGGGGGGCTGATTTCAGCCCGTCCGGCGCTTGAGGACGAGGCCGTCCAGGCCGATGCGGGGGTGCGGGGGCGGCAGCCCCCGGAGAAGGGACGGGCAGGGACGGCGGGGGCGAAAAAGGCCTGACCTGCAACGGCGCGAGACCCGCCCCGCCGGAACCGAGGCAAGCCGCCTCGCCGGAACCGAGGCAAGCCGCCTCGCCGGAACCGAGTCGACCCGCCTCGCCGGAACCGAGTCGACCCGCCTCGCCGGAACCGAGTCGACCCGCCTCGCCGGAATCGAGGCAACCCGCCCCGCCGGAACCGTCTACTCGGGAAGCTCCGCCTCCGACTCGGCGCCCGGCGTCTCCGCGGCCGGAACGTCCGGCTCCGGCTCCGGCGCCTCCGGCAGCTCCGCCGACAACGCGGCCGCAGCCTGCACCAGGGGAAGGGCGAGCAGCGCACCCGCACCCTCACCCACGATCACTCCGTGGTCGAGGAGCGGTTCGAGAGCCATCCGGTCCAGCGCCTTCGCCTGGGCCGGCTCCCCGCTGTTCTGCCCGGCCAGCCACCAGTCCGGCGCCCGGAAGGCGACCCGCTGCGCGACGAGGGCGCACGCGGCCGACACGACCCCGTCGAGGATCACGGGCAGCTTGCGCGCCGCGCTCTGCAGCAGGAACCCGGTCATCGCCGCGAGATCGGCGCCCCCCACCGTCGCGAGCAGCTGCAACTGGTCCCCGAGCACGGGCCGGGCCCGCCGCAGGGAGTCCCGCACGGCCGCGCACTTGCGCATCCACGCGAGGTCGTCGATGGCCTCGCCGCCCCGCCCGGTGACGACGGACGCGTCGGTCCCGCACAGCGCGGCGACCAGCACGGCCGCGGCCGTGGTCCCGCCGACGCTGATGTCGCCGAGGACCACCAGGTCCGTGCCGGAGTCCGCCTCCTCGTCGGCGACCGCGACGCCAGCGCGGAACGCCGTCTCCGCCTCCTCCAGGGTGATCGCGTCCTCGACGTCGATCCGCCCGGAGCCCCGCCGCACTCGGTGCCGCACGACCTCGTCGGGCAGTCCCTCCGGGTCGCAGTCCAACGACATGTCGACGACGCGCAGCGGCACGCCGAGCCGCCGGGCCAGCACGGCCGCCGGTGTGGCGCCCTCCAGGACGGCCCGCACCAGCCGGTCGGCGGTGCCCGCGGGCCGCGCCGACACGTGCAGCGCGGCGATTCCGTGGTCGCCCGCGAACAGCACCACGCGCGGCTGCTCGATCGGCCGCACCGGTACCGCGGACTGTGCCGCCGCCAGCCACTCACCCAGGTCGTCGAGGCGGCCCAGTGCTCCGGGCGGCACGATCTGGCGTTCCCGGCGCGCCTCGGCGTCACGCCGCACGCCGCCGTCGGGGCGCTCGATCAGATCGGTGAAGTCGTCGAGATTAAGCGAGCTCATTCGCCGAACAGTACCGGCACCGGTCGAACACGGCTGCGCCACGTCGTTGCGCCACGGAGTGCCACGCGCTACGTACCTTTTGTATCGGATTGTCGTACACCTCGAATATCCGGTCCGCCCCGGTGCGCCGGCCCCTCCGCCCCCTCACCCCCGCTGTCCCGCCGCCCCCGTCGTCCCAGGAGCGCCCATGCCCCGCACGCCGCAGTCGATCGCCGAGCGCCGCGCCGTCTACGCGGCCGAACTCGCCCGGGGCACCGACCGCTTCCACGAACCACGCCGCCAGGACTGCCCGTGGTGCGGTTCCCGGCGGCTGCACACCCGGCTGCGGACGCCGGACCTCGTGCAGCGCAAGCCCGGCACGTTCGTCGTCGACGAGTGCGGGGACTGCGCCCACGCCTTCCAGAACCCCCGGCTCACGCCGGAGGGACTGGCCTTCTACCAGCGGGACTTCGAGGACGACACCCAGGAGCGCCTCCTGCTGCGGCAGCTCGCCGCAAGGGGCCGCCGGGGCCGCCATCGGCTCGCCGCCCGCGCGCTGCTGCCGCACGCCGAACCGGAGAGCTGGCTCGACGTCGGCACCGGGCACGGGCACTTCCCGGCCGCGGCCAGGGAGATCCACCCGTACACGGCCTTCGACGGGCTCGACCCCTCGCGGCGCGTGGAGAAGGCGCGGGCGGCAGGCCGGGTGGAGGAGGCGCACCGCGGACGGCTCACCGACCGCCGCGTCGCCGAGCGGCTGCGCGCCCGCTACGACGTCGTGAGCATGTTCCACCACCTGGAGCACACCGCCGACCCGCGCGCGGAACTGCGGGCCGCCATGACGGTCCTGCGGCCCGGTGGCCACCTGCTCGTCGAAGTCCCGGACCCCGAGAGCGCGTTCGGCACGCTGCTCGGCAAGTGGTGGGTGGCGTACGGCCAGCCGCGCCACCTCCACCTGATGCCCCTGCCCAACCTGATCGACGAACTGGAGACGCTGGACTGCGAGATCGTCGCCACGGACTCCCGTGAACCCCACGCCCCCCACGACCTCTCCGGCGCCCTGGCGCTGGCCCTCGGCCACGCCCTGCCCGACCCGGACGCCCTGTGGCGTCCCTCTCCGCCGAGCCCGCTCCGGCACCGGCTGCACCGGGTGCTGACCAGGTCGGCGGTCCCGGTCCTCGCCGTGTCGTCCGCCTTGGACCACGCCCTGGCCCCCGTCCTGCGCCGCACCCGCTTCTCCAACGCCTACCGCGTCATCGCCCGCAGACCGGACTGAGCCGTGGTCCGCGGTCAGCCGCGCAGCGTCAGGGACTGTCCCGCCACGACCAGCAGCACATGCTCGCACTCACCGGCGAACGCCGTGTTCAGACGGCCGAGTTCGTCGCGGTAGCGGCGGCCGGACGCGGTGGCGGGGACGATGCCGGAGCCGACCTCGTTGGAGACCGCGACCACCGTGCGGCGGGTACGGCGGACCGCGTCGACGAGTTCCTCGACGCGGGCGCGCAGCTCACGTTCGCCGTCGTCGGCCCAGTCCGCGTCGTCCCAGGCGTTCACGGAGTCCATCGCGTCCGTCAGCCACAGCGACAGACAGTCGACGAGCAGCGGAGGGCCGTCCTCGGCGAGCAGGGGGACGAGGTCGCAGGTCTCGGTGGTCCGCCAGGAGGCGGGGCGCCGGTCGCGATGGAGGCTGACCCGGGACGCCCACTCGGCGTCCCCGTCGCGGGTGCCGCCTGTCGCGACGTACAGGACGTCGGGGAAGGACTCCAGGCGCCGCTCGGCCTCGACGGACTTGCCGGACCGCGCGCCGCCGAGGACCAGGGTGCGGCGTGGCACGTCCGGTACGTCCTCGTAGACGCCCACGTCGAGGGTGGTGCCGTCCGGCACCGCCCGGGCGCCCGCCGCCGCGAGCCGGCGTCGCAGCTCGCGCCCCGGCGGCACGTCGTGGTCGAGGTGCACGGCGATCACGTCCGTCGTCGGGCCGACCGCACCGGCCGCGCGCAGCTTCGCCAGGGCGTCGGGGCGTCCCACGACGTCGGCGAGCACCATGTCGTACACGTCGGTGTGTGCGTCGAGCCCGGCGGGCGCCGTGCCCGGCGGCAGGTACAGCAGCCGCTGTCCGTCCGGCCCGGTCACCGCGTACCCCGTGCCGGGCGCGTCCATCGCCACCGCCCGCACCCGGTGCCCGGTCAGCAGCGCCAACTCCCGCCCGTCGGGCACCCGGCCGGGCTGCGGCAGTCCGGCCGGCACCTCGACGGGGGGTCCGTCGTGCGGGTGCG
This sequence comes from Streptomyces krungchingensis, assembly GCF_054729265.1. NCBI lineage: Bacteria > Bacillati > Actinomycetota > Actinomycetes > Kitasatosporales > Streptomycetaceae > Streptomyces > Streptomyces krungchingensis. Next base: position 3,450,237 of record NZ_JBPUKY010000001.1, on the reverse strand, counting down.
AGAGCAGCACCTGCCGTACGCCGCCCAGTGAGTGCCCGGCGCGGGCGGCCGCGAACGCGGCGCCGGGTGTGAGGTCGAGAAGGAGGGTGCCGTCCACGAGCAGCGCGGTCGCCGCCCGCGCGTTCTCGCCGAGCGCGGTCGCGCAGGACGCGCAGGGACAGTCGGGGCGGGGCAGTCCCTCGGGAGCGCCGGTGCCGAGCAGAGTCAGTTCCACGACATTGATTTTTCCGTGTCCCCGCAGGTCCTGCGCGTCCGGCTAGGCTTCGGGCTGGAGCCGGATCTTGTCCGGCTTCCGCTGTGCAGTGTGCTCACATCTTGGAGGCGTACATGGCGGCATGGACGTGGCGGTTCGAGAAGTCCGACGGGACAGAGGTCCAACCCGCGGTGCAGCCCGAGGAGTTCACCACGCAGGGGGACGCCGAGTCCTGGATCGGTGAGGTGTGGAAGGACCTCGTGGAGGGTGGCGCCGACCAGGTGTTCCTCTTCGAGGACAGCACGCAGATCTACGGGCCGATGAGTCTGCACGCCGATCCCGAGTAGGCCGGTCGGGGTTGCCGGGGCAGCACCCCGGCAACCCGCCCGGTCGGCGGGGCAGTCCGTCCGCGCCCATGGCTCCCGCCCCCGCACCAGGGGCGCTCGAAGGCTCTCGGCCCTGCGCTCGGAGCGCCCGACCGCATGCGTCCGAGGCCTACTGCTCGCCCAGCGTGACCTCGACCGTCTCCTCGTGGTTGTCCCGCACGAGGGTCACCTTCGTGCGGTCGCCCGGCTTCAGACCGGCGAGCGCCTCGGCGAGCGAGGTGATCGTGGTGACCTTCTCGTCGCCGACCCCGATGATGACGTCACCGGCCCGGATGCCCGCCCTGTCGGCCGCGCTCCCGCTCGTCACGCCGGCCACGGCGACGCCCACGGGCTGGTAGGCGTCGTTGACGACCGTGCGGCCCGTGACGCCGAGCGCGGCCCGGCCCGAGTCGGTGACCCTGCCGGACCTGATGATCTGGTCCGCGATCGTCTTCACCGTGGAGGCGGGGATCGCGAAGCCGATGCCGGGCGCCGCCCCGCCGAGGTCCTGGGAGACGGCCGCGAGCGTGGGGATGCCGATGACCTGGCCGTCCAGGTTCACCAGCGCCCCGCCGCTGTTGCCGGGGTTGATCGCCGCCGACGTCTGCACCATGTTCGCGATCGTCGCCCCCGTACCGCCGTCGCCGCCGCCCTCGCTGACGGTGCGTCCGATCGCGGACACGATTCCCTGGGTCACGCTGGACGACAGGCCGAGCGGTGACCCCATCGCCAGCACGATCTGGCCGACCTCGACCTTCGTCGAGTCCCCGAACACCGCGGGCTTCAGCCCGGCGGGCACCTTGTCCAGCTCGACGACCGCCAGGTCCTGTTCGGGGTAGGCGTAGACGAGCGTCGCCGTCAGCTCGTCCTTGTCACTGGCGATGGTGACCTTGAACGTCTTCTCGTTCCCGATCACATGCGCGTTGGTGACGATGTGCCCCTTGTCGTCGTACACGACGCCCGACCCGAGGTCCTTGGACGCCTGGATCTGCACCACCGACGGCAGGACGTTCCTGATCACCTTCAGGTAGTCGTCCTGCAGGTCGTTGGTCACGCGCGGCGCCCGAGCCTGCGCCTGCGTGGTGGTGCCGTCCTTCGTGGCGGAGGCGGAGTCGCCGGTGCAGCCGGAGAGCAGCGCGGCCGGCAGGAGGAGAGCGGTCAGGGGCGCGACGATGCGGGGAGTACGGGCACGGGTGGGTGTGCGGGCGGCGCCACGGGAATCGGCCATGCCCGAAGTGTCCCTTTCCGGCTCGCGGGCCGACCCGTGATGCGCACCCGAACGGGTCGGTCAGCCACGCACTCCGCACAGGTGCAGCAGTGCCGCCACCCGACGGTAGGGGTCGGTCCGCCCGGCCCGCTCCTCGCAATTCAGCAGCGTCGCCACGTCCGGTGGAACGGCCGCCCCGTCCGCCGCCGTGTCCGTGAAGACCCGCACCCCGTACCAGGCGTGCAGCGGCGCCCCGATCCCGGCGAGCGTCGCCGTCAGCGTGGCGAGCCGGTCGGCACGGACGTCGAGCCCGAGCCGGTTGGTGTAGGCGGTGGTGTCGAACGCGGTCAGCGTCGTCCCCCAGTCCCCGGACAGCCCGGGACGCATCGCCAGCGCGTCGGCGTTGCGGACGAGCAGCGAGAGCAGCCCGCCGGGCGCCAGCATCCGGGCCAGACCCGCCAGCAGCGCGTCCGGCTCCTCGACGTACATCAGGACGCCGTGGCACAGCACCACGTCGAAACTGCCCGGCAGGAAGTGGACGCCCGTCTCCCGGCCGTCGCCCTCGATGAGGCGGACCCGGCCGCGGATGCCCTCGGGCTCGGCGGCCAGCGCCTCACGGGCCACGGCCAGCATCGTCGCGTCCTGTTCGAGCCCGGTCACCTGATGACCGGCACGGGCCAGCCGCAGCGCCTGCGTGCCCTGGCCCATCCCGACGTCGAGGATGCGCAGCCGCTGCCCCACCGGGAAGCGTCCGGCTATCTGCTCGTCGAGCTGCCGGGCGACCAGCTCCTGTCGTACGACATCACGCAGGGCGCCCAGCTTGTTCAGCCAGGCGTCCGCCGCGCCCCCGGAGAAAGACGTCGTGCTCAGGGCCGCTCTCCGCGCTTGACCTGCGGCTTCGGCAGCCGGAGTCGACGCATTTGGAGGGTGCGCATCAGCGCGTAGGGGACCGCGCCCTTCTTGGGCTCGTCCGGGAAGCGGGTGGTGAGCTGCTTCTTCAGACGGAACGCGATGCCGATCGAGTCGAGCACGATCAGCACGATCACGACCAGCCAGAGCAGCAGCGCGATGTTCTGGAGCGAGCCGACCCGCACCATGCTGAGGACGAGGATGACCACCGCCAGCGGCAGGAAGAACTCGGCGATGCAGAACCGCGAGTCCACGAAATCACGCGCGAAGCGGCGCACCGGCCCCTTGTCGCGGGCGGGCAGGTAACGCTCGTCGCCGCTGGCCAGCGCCTGGCGCTGCCGCTCCATCGCGGCGCGGCGGTCGTCGCGCTGGCGCTTGGCCGCCTCCTTGCGCGTCGTCGGCGTATTGGCGACGCTGCGGCGCTGGGTCTGGGCCTCACTGCGCTTGGGCGTGGGGCGACCCTTGGGGGCCTGCGGGTCACGGGGCTGCTTGGAGTCGGTCACCGGCGCCTTGTCGGCGGGGGCCTTCTCTTCCTTGGCACGGCTACGGAACACAAAACCCAAGGGTACGGGGTTCGCGGGCATGGACGTCGTGCGAGTGGGGAACGATCCGGCAACACCGTACGTCTGTAGTGGGACAGAGGGGACGTTGTGCCCGGGCCGACCCCGAGTGCCACCTACTCCCTACGCCGGAGCGGTGCCGTACGCAGTCGTCCTTGGGGATGAGCGCATCCGTCCCCGAACAGTGCGGTAATGGATGCAGGGCCCGTACTGTGGGTTCTGTTGCAGTACCTGGAGCTGGAGTCCGTCAGAAGGGGGCGCGCGAAGCCCATGAGCGGTGTCATGAAGCGTATGGGGATGATCTTCCGCGCGAAGGCGAACAAGGCCCTTGACCGGGCCGAGGACCCGCGCGAGACCCTCGATTACTCGTACCAGAAGCAGCTGGAGCTGCTGCAGAAGGTGCGCCGTGGCGTCGCCGACGTGGCGACCTCCCGCAAGCGCCTGGAACTGCAGCTCAACCAGCTCCAGAACCAGTCCTCCAAGCTGGAGGACCAGGGCCGCAAGGCGCTCGCCCTCGGCCGTGAGGACCTGGCCCGCGAGGCCCTGTCCCGCCGTGCCGCCCTCCAGCAGCAGGTCACCGACCTGGAGACGCAGCACCAGACTCTCCAGGGCGAGGAGGAGAAGCTCACTCTCGCGGCCCAGCGGCTCCAGGCCAAGGTCGACGCCTTCCGTACGAAGAAGGAGACGATCAAGGCGACGTACACGGCGGCCCAGGCGCAGACCCGGATCGGGGAGGCCTTCTCCGGCATCTCCGAGGAGATGGGCGACGTGGGCCTTGCCATCCAGCGTGCCGAGGACAAGACCGCGCAGCTCCAGGCGCGCGCCGGCGCCATCGACGAACTCCTCGCCTCCGGTGCCCTCGACGACCAGTCCGGCATGGCCAAGGACGACATCCAGGCCGAGCTGGACCGGCTCTCCGGTGGTACGGATGTAGAGCTGGAACTGCAGCGCATGAAGGCGGAGCTGGCCGGCGGTTCCTCGTCGCAGCAGGCGATCGAGGGCGGCACGGGACAGTCCTCCCAGCCGCAGCAGCAGGACACACCCCGCTTCGACAAGCAGTGACCCACGCCTGAGGAGGGCGACATGATCGTACGGATCATGGGGGAGGGGCAGGTGAGGCTGGACGACGGCCACCTCACCGAACTGAACAAGCTGGACGACGAGCTGCTCACCGAACTGGAGGGCGGCGACGAGTCCGGCTTCCGCCGCACCCTGGTCGCCCTCCTGGAGGCGGTGCACCGCCTCGGCACTCCGCTCCCCGACGACTCGCTGGAGCCGTCGGACCTGATCCTCCCCTCGCCCGACGCGACCCTCGAAGAGGTCCGCGAGATGCTCAGCGACGACGGCCTGATTCCCGGCTGACCGGGACGGACCGCCGCGGGCGGGCTCCGGCCGCCCGCCCGACGTCCGAGACCGCCGGGCCGCCCGCAGGACGGCGGCCGGGCGGCGCCTCCCGGGCCGTGCGGCATTCCGGCCGGGGCCCGGCACTCGCTCCGGCAGCACGTCGTGCGTGCACCCGGCGCGCACTTCGCCTGCATTTCGGCAGGCGTGCCTGTATTTCGGCTGGCGTGAGGCCTTCACCGCGGCAGCACGTCGTGGGTGCACCCGACGCGCACTTCGCCTGCATTCCGGCAGGCGTGCGGCCTCCACTGCGGCGGTATGTCGGCGGGGTTCGCGCCCCTCCGCCCGCATTCCGGCAGGCGTGCGGCACTCGCTCCGGCGGCACATCGCGCGTGCACCCGACCCGCACTTCGCCTTCCGGCAGGCGTGCGGCCTTCACCGCGGCGGTATGTCTGCGGGGCCCGCGCCCCCTCCCGCCTGCAGCAGCCGGCGCTCACTCCGACGCGCCCCCGGCCGCTGCGCCGCTGCGCTGCTGCGCCGCTGCGCCGCTGCGCCGGTGCGCTGCTGCGCCGGTGGGTCCGGCGGCCCCCGCCGCTCCTCCCGCGGCGCTCTTCCCGCGGCGGTCCGGCGTGCTCTCCGCCCGGTACTCCGGCGGGCAGGCGTTCCGCAGGCAACCGGCGTCCCCTCCGAGCCACGTCGGCGGGTGCCCGCACCAGCTCCGGCGGCACGACGGGTGGCGTCGGGCGCTCCCGGCGGCAGGGTCCCGGTGCCCGAGGCGGCAGCACCCGTTCCAAGGCCGCCGGGGCCCCCGTACCGTAAAGCCGTGAGCACCATCGAGCGCACGAGGGACTGGCTCCGCGCGCACCCCCTCGCCCTGGACGCCGCCCTCGCCGCGGGTGTCCTCGTCAGCATGGTCGCCGGCTCCTTCGTCGACCCGCACGGAGAGAACGGAGCGACCTGGGGTGCCCGCACCCCGGGCGCCCTCGGACTCACCTTGATGGTGCTCGGCGCCGCGGCCCTGGTCTTCCGCCGCCGCGCCCCGCTGACCGTGCTCGCCGCCACCGTGGCCTTCTCCCTCGTCGAGCTGGTGACCGGCGACCCCCGCGCCCCCGTGGCGATGTCCGCCGTCGTCGCCCTCTACACGGTGGCCTCGGCCACCGACCGCCCCACGACCTGGCGCGTCGGGCTGGTCACCATGACCGTCCTGACCGCGGTCGCGATGCTCGCGGGCCCGATGCCCTGGTACGCGCAGGAGAACCTCGGCGTCTTCGCCTGGACCGGCATGGCCGCAGCGGCGGGGGACGCCGTGCGCAGCCGGCGCGCCTTCGTGCACGCGATCCGGGAGCGCGCCGAGCGGGCCGAGCGCACCCGCGAGGAGGAGGCGCGTCGGCGCGTCGCCGAGGAGCGGTTGCGGATCGCCCGCGACCTGCACGACGTCGTCGCCCACCACATCGCCCTCGTCAACGTGCAGGCCGGAGTCGCCGCGCACGTCATGGACAAGCGGCCCGACCAGGCCAAGGAGGCCCTGGCCCACGTGCGGGAGGCCAGCCGGTCCGCGCTCAACGAACTCCGCGCCACCGTGGGGCTGCTCAGGCAGTCCGGGGACCCCGAGGCGCCCACCGAGCCCGCTCCCGGCCTCGCCCGGCTCGACGAGCTCGCCGACACCTTCCGCAACGCGGGTCTGCCCGTCGAGGTGGCCCGCAGCGACCAGGGCCTGAGCCTGCCCGCGGCCGTCGACCTCGCCGCCTACCGCGTCATCCAGGAAGCCCTGACGAATGTGCGCAAGCACGCCGGACCGGACGCCAAGGCCGAGGTCAGCGTCGTACGGGTGGGACCGAACGTGGAGGTCACGGTCCTCGACGGCGGGCCCGGAGGCGGCGAACCCGGCAGGGACGGCGGCCCCGCCGGGGAGGAAGGACCCGGCCCGCACGACGGGACCGCGGAGGGCGGCGGCCACGGGCTGCTCGGCATGCGCGAGCGGGTCACTGCGCTCGGCGGCAGCTGCACGGCCGGTCCCCGCTACGGAGGCGGCTTCCGGGTCCATGCGATCCTTCCGGTCAAGAACCGCACGCCTGCCCTGGGGGACTCCGTATGACCATCCGCGTCGTGCTCGCCGACGACCAGGCACTGCTGCGCAGCGCCTTCCGTGTGCTCGTCGACTCCGAGCCCGACATGGAGGTCGTGGGGGAGGCGTCCGACGGCGCGGAGGCGGTGCGGCTCACCCGCGCCGAGCGCGCCGACGTGGTGCTGATGGACATCCGGATGCCGGGCACGGACGGTCTCGCCGCCACCCGGCTGATCACCGCCGACCCGGGGCTCGCGCACGTACGCGTGGTCATGCTGACGACCTTCGAGGTCGACGAGTACGTGGTGCAGTCGCTGCGGGCCGGAGCGTCCGGTTTCCTCGGCAAGGGGGCCGAGCCCGAGGAGCTCCTGAACGCCATCCGGATCGCGGCCGGCGGCGAGGCGCTGCTGTCCCCGGCGGCCACCAAGGGACTGATCGCGAAGTTCCTCGCCCAGGGCGACGGCGCGGACGACGAGCGGGACCCCGCCCGCGGCGAACGGCTCGCCGCGCTGACCGGGCGCGAGCGCGAGGTGCTGGTCCAGGTGGCGGGCGGTCACTCCAACGACGAGATCGCCGAACGCCTCGAAGTCAGCCCGCTGACGGTGAAGACGCACGTCAACCGGGCCATGGCGAAGCTCGGCGCGCGCGACCGGGCGCAGCTGGTCGTCATCGCGTACGAGTCCGGGCTGGTCCGTCCACGGGTGGACTGAGCTCCACCCCTGCGTACTGCGCCTGGAGTAGGGACTGCATAAGGAAATGGGTCCACAGGCGGGCGGATGGGCCTTCGCCCATGGCTCAGGGTGTGAGGTGGGGCGCTCACATGCGTCCCACCCTCCGCTCACGCCACGGAAGAGAGTCCAGCACCCATGTCCTGGCTGTCCAGATTCAGCCTCGCGCAAAGGGCCCTGATAGGGCTGATGTCGATCATCGCGCTCGCCTTCGGGGCGATCGCGATCCCCCAGCTCAAGCAGCAGCTGCTGCCCACCATCGAACTGCCCATGGTGTCCGTGCTGGCGCCGTACCAGGGTGCGTCTCCCGACGTGGTCGAGAAGCAGGTCGTCGAGCCCATCGAGGACACCCTCGAAGCCGTCGACGGCATCACCGGAGTCACCTCCACCGCGAGCGAGGGCAACGCCGTCATCATGGCGTCCTTCGACTACGGCAATGACACCAAGCAGCTCGTCGCCGACGTCCAGCAGGCCGTCAACCGGGCCCGCGTCCAGCTCCCCGACGACGTCGACCCGCAGGTCATCGCCGGTTCGACGGACGACATCCCGACCGTCGTCCTCGCCGTCACCTCGGACAAGGACCAGCAGGCCCTGTCCGACCAGCTCGACCGCACCGTCGTGCCCGCCCTCAAGGACATCGACGGCGTCGGCCAGGTGACGGTCGACGGCGTGCGGGACCTCCAGGTCACCGTCACGCCCGACGACAAGAAGATGGCGAAGGCCGGCATCACCCCGGCCGCCCTCGGCCGGGCCCTCCAGGCGGGCGGCGCGACCGTGCCCGCCGGCTCCTTCGACGAGGACGGCAGGAACCGGACCGTCCAGGTCGGCGGCGGCTTCACCTCGCTGCGGCAGATCGAGGACCTGAGGGTCAAGGGAGAGGGCGGCGGCAAGCCGGCCCGTCTCGGTGCCGTCGCCGAGGTGAAGCAGGAGCAGGCCACGGCCGACTCCATCACCCGCACCGACGGCCGGCCGAGCCTCGCCGTGAACGTCACCATGGACCACGACGGCAGCGCCGTCGCCATCTCCGACGCGGTCAAGGACAAGCTGCCGGACATGCGCCGCGACCTGGGCGCGGGCGCGTCGATCACCGTCGTCAGCGACCAGGGCCCCGCGGTGTCCAAGTCCATCCACGGGCTGACCACCGAGGGCGCGCTGGGCCTGCTCTTCGCGGTCCTCGTCATCCTGGTGTTCCTGGCGTCGGTCCGTTCGACGCTCGTCACGGCGGTGTCCATCCCGCTGTCGGTCGTGCTGGCCCTGATCGTGCTGTGGACCCGCGACCTGTCGCTCAACATGCTGACGCTGGGCGCGCTCACGATCGCGATCGGCCGTGTCGTCGACGACTCGATCGTCGTCCTGGAGAACATCAAGAGGCACCTCGGCTACGGCGAGGAGCGCGAGGAGGCGATCCTCAAGGCGGTGCGCGAGGTCGCGGGCGCGGTCACCTCGTCCACCCTCACCACGGTCGCCGTGTTCCTGCCGATCGGCCTGACCGGCGGCATGGTGGGCGAGCTCTTCGGCTCCTTCAGCCTCACCGTCACGGCGGCGCTGCTCGCCTCCCTGCTGGTGTCGCTGACGGTCGTGCCCGTCCTGTCGTACTGGTTCCTGCGCGCCCCGAAGGGCACCCCCGCCGACGCGGACGAGGCGCGGCGCAAGGCCGAGGAGAAGGAGGCGCGCAGCCGTCTCCAGCGCTTCTACGTGCCGGTCCTGCGCTTCGCGACCCGGCGCCGTCTGACGAGCGTGCTGATCGCGGTCGCGATCCTCGTCGGCACGTTCGGCATGGCGCCCCTGCTGAAGACGAACTTCTTCGACCAGGGCGAGCAGGAAGTCCTCACCGTCAAGCAGGAGTTGAAGCCGGGCACCAGCCTGGCGGCGACCGACGCGCAGGCGAAGAAGGTCGAGAAGCTCCTGGACGGCGTCAAGGGCGTCAAGGACTACCAGGTCACGGTCGGCTCCTCCGGCTTCATGGCCGCCTTCGGCGGCGGCACCGACACCAACCAGGCGACCTACCAGGTGATGCTGGACGACTCGGCGTCGTACGAGGACGTCCAGGACCGCATCGAGGACGGGCTGGGCAAGCTCTCCGGGATCGGCACCACCACCGTCGCGGCCGGCGACGGCTTCGGCAACCAGGACCTGAGCGTCGTCGTGAAGGCCGCGGACCAGGACGTGCTGCGCAAGGCGGCCGACCAGGTCCGTGACGAGGTCGCGAAGCTCGACGACGTCACCGACGTGACGAGCGACCTGGCGCAGAGCGTGCCGCGCATCTCGGTCAAGGCCAACTCCAAGGCCGCGGCGGCCGGTTTCGACGACACCACGCTCGGTGCGGCCGTCGCCCAGGCGGTGCGCGGCACGACGAGCGGCAAGGCGACGCTGGGCGACACCGAGCGGGACGTCGTCGTCAAGTCGGCCGAGCCGGCCACGACGTTGGCGCAGCTGCGCGCCCTGCGGGTGGGCCCGGCGAAGCTCGGTGACATCGCGGACGTCGAGGTGGTCGACGGTCCGGTCTCGATGACCCGGATCGACGGCCGGCGGGCCGCCACCATCACCGCGAAGCCGACGGGCGAGAACACGGGCGCCGTCAGCGCGGACCTCACGTCCAAGCTGAACGCGCTGAAGCTGCCCGCCGGGGCGACGGCGGAGATCGGCGGTGTCTCCCAGGACCAGGACGACGCGTTCGCCTCGCTCGGCCTGGCGATGCTCGCGGCCATCGCGATCGTCTTCATGCTGCTGGTCGCGACGTTCCGTTCGCTCGTCCAGCCGCTGATCCTGCTCGTCTCGATCCCGTTCGCGGCGACCGGCGCGATCGGCCTCCTGGTCGCCACCGGCACCCCGATGGGGGTCCCGGCGATGATCGGCATGCTGATGCTCATCGGCATCGTGGTGACGAACGCGATCGTGCTGATCGACCTGATCAACCAGTACCGGCGACAGGGCCACGGCGTTGTCGAGGCGGTCGTCGAGGGCGGCCGGCACCGGCTGCGCCCGATCCTGATGACGGCCCTGGCGACGATCTTCGCGCTGCTTCCGATGGCGCTCGGCGTCACCGGTGAGGGCGGCTTCATCGCCCAGCCGCTGGCCGTGGTCGTCATCGGCGGCCTGATCAGCTCCACCCTGCTCACCCTGCTGCTCGTCCCGACGCTCTACGCGATGATCGAGATCCGCAAGGAGCGCCGCGCCGGGAAGAAGGCGGCGAAGCGGGCGAAGAAGGCCGGGGTGCCGCCCCGGCAGACGTCCGAGGAGCCGGAGCCGGCCCAGGTCTGACCCGTACGACGCCGAAGGGGCGCTCCTCCGCCGGAGGGGCGCCCCTTTCGCGTGCAGACGCGGGACCTACGGCAGGGCCAGCATCCGCTCCAGCGCGAGCTTGGCGAACTGCTCCGTCTCGCGGTCCACCTCGATGCGGTTGACCAGATTGCCCTCGGCGAGCGACTCCAGCGTCCAGACCAGGTGCGGCAGGTCGATGCGGTTCATCGTCGAGCAGAAGCAGACCGTCTTGTCGAGGAACACGATCTCCTTGTCCTCGGACGCGAAGCGGTTGGCCAGTCGCCGTACGAGGTTGAGCTCCGTGCCGATCGCCCACTTCGAGCCGGCCGGGGCCGCCTCCAGGGCCTTGATGATGTACTCCGTGGAGCCCACGTAGTCGGCGGCGGCGACCACTTCGTGCTTGCACTCGGGGTGGACGAGGACGTTCACGCCGGGGATGCGCTCGCGCACGTCGTTCACCGAGTCCAGCGAGAAGCGGCCGTGCACCGAGCAGTGGCCCCGCCACAGGATCATCTTCGCGCCGCGCAGCTGCTCGGCCGTGAGCCCGCCGTTCGGCTTGTGCGGGTTGTAGACGACGCAGTCGTCGAGGGACATGCCCATGTCGCGGACGGCGGTGTTGCGGCCCAGGTGCTGGTCGGGCAGGAAGAGCACCTTCGACCCCTGCTCGAAGGCCCAGTCCAGCGCGCGCCGGGCGTTCGACGACGTGCAGATGGTGCCACCGTGCTTGCCGGTGAACGCCTTGATGTCCGCGGAGGAGTTCATGTACGAGACGGGCACCACCTGCTCGGCGATGCCGGCCTCGGTGAGCACGTCCCAGCACTCGGCGACCTGTTCGGCGGTGGCCATGTCGGCCATCGAGCAGCCGGCCGCGAGGTCGGGCAGGACGACCTTCTGGTCGTCGCCGGTGAGGATGTCGGCGGACTCGGCCATGAAGTGCACACCGCAGAAGACGATGTACTCCGCCTGCGGGCGGGCGGCCGCGTCCCGGGCCAGCTTGAAGGAGTCGCCCGTGACGTCCGCGAACTGGATGACCTCGTCGCGCTGGTAGTGGTGGCCGAGCACGAAGACCTTGTCGCCGAGCTTCTCCTTGGCCGCGCGGGCGCGCTCGACCAGGTCGGGGTCGGACGGCGAGGGCAGGTCGCCGGGACACTCGACACCCCGCTCGCTCTTCGGGTCGGCCTCACGGCCGAGCAGCAGCAGGGCGAGGGGCGTCGGCTGTACGTCGAGCTCCTGGGTCTGGGCGGTGGTCACGACACGCACCCTTTCTGTTCTGCGGCTCGCCGGGCCCGTAGGTGCGGGTCCGGCGGAACAATGCCTTTTCGTCGAATTGACGCTATCTATCATAACCGCTTCACGTCACGTTGACGATGTCCATAGCGTCGATGTGACGTGAATCCCGGTCGCCTCGACGGCAGGTGACACGGAGGTGTCCGTGGGGTTGTCCACAGGGCGCTGTCCGCGCGCAGGGGCATGTGCGAGCATGAATACGGAAAGGCAGAAAAGACACGCGCACGGCCCGGAATGAATCCGCGGCCCCGCCGGTTGCAACCGTCGGCAAGCAGTCTCCGTACAACCCGGGAGAGAAGCAGATGTCCGTATCGGACGAGACCACCACCGTGAGCGACGGCATCATCCTGTCCGACGCCGCAGCGGCCAAGGTCAAGGCCCTGCTCGACCAGGAAGGCCGCGACGATCTGGCGCTGCGCGTCGCCGTTCAGCCCGGTGGCTGCTCCGGCCTGCGCTACCAGCTCTTCTTCGACGAGCGCTCCCTCGACGGCGACGTCGTGAAGGACTTCGACGGCGTCAAGGTCGTCACCGACCGCATGAGCGCCCCGTACCTGGGCGGCGCGTCCATCGACTTCGTGGACACCATCGAGAAGCAGGGCTTCACGATCGACAACCCGAACGCGACGGGCTCCTGCGCCTGCGGCGACTCCTTCAGCTAGGCCCCGGCACACGTCCGGTCACGTACGAAGGCGGCGCCCCCTGAGACGGGGCGCCGCCTTCGTTGTGTGCCGGTCAAGTGTGCAGGTCGAAGGGCGTGCACAGGTCGAAGTCACGTGCGCGGGTCAGAGGCACTCGCTGGGGTCCTCGGGCGGCACGGCCTCCTCGAACCACCTGCCCTCCGGTCTGGCGGGATCCCAGCCGCCGACCTCCCACGCGGGCGCGAGCCGTGCGCCTTTGGCAGGGCAGGGTTCGTAGGTGAGGATCAGCCGTACCGACCGGATCGTCACATGGCGGGTCTCCGTCCCGGGCACTTCCGAGGGGACGCCGGGCCCGGCGAACTGCGCCCCGGTGCGTGTCAGCGCCGTGCGGGAACTCGTCACCGGCGCCTCGCCGATACGACGGGGCAGCCCCACGAAGCCCGTGGCGGAGGTCACCCGGCCGTCGCCGTCCACGGAGAGCTCGGTGGTCCAGCCTGACGTGGGCAGCCCGTCGATCATCGGGTCGGCGGTGACACGCCGCCTGTTCTCCGGTGCCGGGGCCGTGGCCAGGGTGGAGTCGGTCTGCCCCAGCGCTTTCAGGACGGGGAGTGCGGCGGCTTTCGCGCGGTCCTCGTCGACCAGCCGTGTGCTCTTGTCCGGGCGCTTGCCGTAGCCCCATGCGCCCCACTGGTCCTTCTGCACGATGAGCTCGCCACTCGGGGGGTTCGACCAGAAGTCGCCCTGGTCCCGTACGCCGGTCACGCCGAGCGCGCGAGCGAGGCGGGCCGTCTCCGCCTCGGTGACCTTGCGGTCGGCGCGGTACAGCGGGGCGGACCGGGGAGCACGCGGCAGCGCGCCCTCCAGGTGGTAGACGATGCGGACCGGCAGCGGAGTCGTCAGCTGCCCGGCACCGGCACTCGGTGCGGCGGGCGCGCTCCCCCCGGCATCGGTCGGCCGTGCGGCGGGCGTGTTCCGCCCGGCATCGGCCGGCCGTGCGTCCGGCGAGGCGGCTCCGCTTCCGGGGCTCCCGTTGCCGGAGGCCCGCAGCACCCCGTATCCCGCACCCCCGAGGAGCAGCAGCGTCGCCGCCGCGATCGAGAGGACCGTCCGCCGGGACCGCCGCCCGTCGGGCGTGCCCCGTTCGTCGGTCCCCGGCTCCAGGATGCCGTCCGCCGGAACCTGCTCGTCGCCCGCGCTCATCGCTTCGTCCTCCGCCCCTCGACCGCCGCATCCCACCGATGCCTGAGCCCGGACGTCAAGGGAGGGGACAAACCGCCCGCGTCGTGCGGGCGGTCGCACCGCTACCGGGGCTGCGCCGACGTGGGAGAGTTCATCTCCGCGCCGGCCGGCTTGCCCTCCGGGATCTGTTTGCCGTCCGACCCCACGACCTTGCGGTCACCGAGCGGCTCGTCCAGGGTCACGGTCCGCTCGACGAGCTTGGCGATCATGATGCAGACCTTGTCCTTCCACGGCGTCTCGGTGACCGTGACCTGCACCTTGTCCGAGCTCTGGTCCGCCGAGGCCGAGTAGTCGGAGCACACCCCGCCCCAGAAGCTCACGGTCAGTTTCTTGCCGTCGGCGGTGTAGCCGACGACCTTGACGTCCCGGGTCGTCGGCCCCGAGGTCGGCTCGTCACGGGGTCCGGTCGGCCGCGGGCTGGGTGTCTGGGCCGGCGCGGGCTGCGACGGCTGCGGTGCGGCCAGATACCGCGGCTCGACCGCCGGATGCGTCACCGTGAAGGCGTCTTGCGCCCCCTGCGTCCGTACCTCGAACAGCCAGGACGGCACCAGCGCCTGCCGTCCGTCCGCGACGCGTGCCGCCAGCCCGAACACGGCCTTCTCGACGGTCGTCGTCTGCGTCGCCGGCAGCGTCGTCGCGTGCTCGCACGGCTTCTCGTCGCGGTCCTTGAGCGGTACGGGGCTGGCGCAGCCGCCGATGCCCTTGCGCCCGCCGCCCGGCGCCGCCGCCGAACCGCCGTTCATCAGGTCGAGGGTCTTCCGCGCCCCGAGGACCGGGTAGGTGTCGCCCTTCACCGGCGCCTTCAGCTGTCCGCTGCCGCTGACGACCTTGCCCTCGGAACCGATCTGGAGCCCGGTGGCCCAGCCGTACGTGGGAAGCCCGCCGACCTTCGGGTCCGCGTTCACGACACGCACCCGGTCGTCGTTCATGAGCTGGGTCGCGTCCAGCTTCGCGTCGTCCTGCCCGACGGCCTTCAGCACCGGAGCGGCCGCCTTCTTGGCCTCCTCCTCGCTCACCGCCCCCGGACGCATCCCGGCCAGACCGGCGGAGCCGACCGGTACGCAGCGCTTGCCCTTGGGGCAGTTGTCGGTCCCGGGGACGAACGAGCTGTACGTCCAGGTCCCGGGCGCCGCCCGGTTCACCTGGAGGTGGGGCTCGCCGGCGTCCTTGGTGACGCCGACCTTCCAGACGTCACCGGCCAGCCTCGGCGTGCCCTTCAGACCGAGGGCCTTCGCGAGCCGGGCCACCTCGGCACCGGTCACCTCGCCCTTCGCCCAGTACACGGGTGACGAGTCCGGCCCGTCGGGCAGTTCCCCGTCCGCGCGGTAGGTCACGCCGTACGGGTTGGGTTCGCCCGGCGCGATGCCGTCGGTGCCGCCGTCGGACCCCGAGCCGCTCGTGGCTCCCTCCGAGTAGCCGTCCAGGGCGAGCGGCGGGGGAGTGCCGTCACCCCCGGGGGCCCCGGACCCCTGACCGCTCCCGCCGCCGGACGCGGTCGCCGCGAAGTACGCGCCGCCGCCCCCGACGAGCAGCACCGCGGCCGCGACCGAGGCGATGACCACGGGGGATCGCCGGCCGCGCGGGCCCCCCGGCTCCTCGGCGGGACCCTCGGCAGGCCCCTCGACGGGAGGGGCCGCGTCGTTGTCGGGTCGCTCGGTGCTCACCGCATCGCTCCTTCGGCTCTGCTGTCCCATGACCCGGCCCTGTCAAAAACGGGCTCTGGTGGGTCGTATACCGCATCCCCTTTACGGGGGACAGCGATGGGACGCGCCGGGGGAGCGTGCGGTTCCCTGCGGGCGCCCTCCGAAATTCACCTGTTCGGCGGCGCCCGGTCGCGTGGAAGGGATCAGTCGCCGTAGTCGGACATCGCGTCCAGCAGCCGTGCGGAGGCGGGCGGCACCGTGACCCCGTGGATGCGCGAGGGGGAGACGGGGCGGGCGGCCGCGGGGGCGGGGGCGGACCAGTGCCGGGCCATCCGGGCGCAGTCGCCGCGAAGCGTCGCCAGATCGCCTTCGAGTTCACTCACCGGGCCGAGCGGGGCGGGGCCGTGGACCTTGAGGTTCGTCATACCGGAACCGTATGCACCGATGGCGTCACGAAGAAAGATCTACTATCGGGTAGTTTTGCCCGCTTCAGAGGGCGCGCCCCGACCGGGTAGCGTGAACTGTCAACGCAGTCGTCACCCACGACCCTCTTCCGAAGAGCGCTTCGCGCGCCCCCTTCCATCTCCTCGCAGGAGCGTGTCCCAGCCGTGCGTATCGCAGTCACCGGCTCCATCGCCACCGACCACCTCATGACCTTCCCCGGCAGGTTCGCCGACCAGCTCGTCGCCGACCAGCTGCACACGGTCTCCCTCTCCTTCCTCGTCGACAACCTCGACGTGCGCCGGGGCGGGGTCGGCGCGAACATCGCCTTCGGCATGGGCCAGCTCGGCACCCGGCCGATCCTGGTCGGGGCCGCGGGCTCCGACTTCGACGAGTACCGCGCCTGGCTGGACCGGCACGGCGTCGACACCGGCTCGGTCCGCATCTCCGAGGTCCTGCACACCGCGCGCTTCGTGTGCACCACCGACGCCGACCACAACCAGATCGGCTCCTTCTACACGGGCGCGATGAGCGAGGCCCGGCTCATCGAGCTCAAGGCCGTGGCGGACCGGGTCGGCGGCCTCGACCTCGTCCTGATCGGCGCGGACGACCCCGAGGGGATGCTCCGCCACACCGAGGAGTGCCGCTCGCGCGGGATCTCCTTCGCGGCCGACTTCTCCCAGCAGATCGCCCGCATGGACGGCGAGGAGATCCGGATACTGCTGGACGGGGCGACCTACCTCTTCTCCAACGAGTACGAGAAGGGGCTCATCGAGTCCAAGACGGGCTGGACCGACGAGGAGATCCTCGGCAAGGTCGGCCACCGGGTGACGACCCTCGGCGCGCAGGGTGTGCGCATCGAGCGGGCCGGCGAGGCGACGATCGAGGTCGGCTGCCCCGAGGAGGAGCGCAAGGCCGACCCGACGGGCGTCGGCGACGCCTTCCGGGCCGGCTTCCTCTCCGGTCTCGCCTGGGGCGTCTCGCTGGAGCGCGCCGCCCAGATCGGCTGCATGCTGGCCACGCTGGTCATCGAGACCGTCGGCACGCAGGAGTACCAGCTGCGCCGCGTCCACTTCATGGACCGCTTCACCAAGGCCTACGGCCACGAGGCCGCCGCCGAGGTCCAGGCGCACCTCGCCTAGTCAGGACAGCCGGCGGACCACATAGGCCGAGCCCCGGTCCGCCGGCTCCTCCCCGACGTACTCCTGTTCCCGCATCTCGCACCATGCCGGGATGTCCAGCCGGGCCGCCTCGTCGTCCGAGAGCACCCGCACCGTGCCGCCCACCGGCACGTCCCCGATGACCTTCGCCAGCTCGATGACGGGGATCGGGCAGCGCTTGCCGAGGGCGTCCACGACCAGTTCGTCGGCCCGCACCACCGTCGTGGGAGCAGGCGCCCCCAGCTTCTCCCGCACCCCGGCCACCGTCCGCGGAAGCACCGACAGGAAGCGCTCGACGTCCTCCTCGGCCGCCCCCACGGGCAGCGACACCCGGACGTTGCCCTCGGTCAGCACACCCATCGCCCGCAGCACATGGCTCGGCGTCAGCGTGCTGCTCGTGCAGGACGATCCGGACGAGACGGAGAAACCCTCCCGGTCCAGGGCGTGCAGCAGCGCCTCCCCGTCGACATAGAGACAGGAGAAGGTGACGACCCCGGGCAGCCGCCGGTCCGGGTCGCCGACCACCTCCACGTCCGGCACCAGCCGCGGAACCCGCGCCCGGATCCGTTCCGTCAGCTCCCGCAGCCGCTCCGCCTCCTGGGCCGCCTCGGCCCGCACCGCGCGCAGGGAGGCTGCCGCGGCGACGATCGCGGGGAGGTTCTCGAAACCGGCGGCCCGCCCCGACTCCCGTTCGTCCAGGGGACCTTGGGCCGCGAACCGCACTCCCTTGCGCACGACGAGCACGCCGACGCCGGACGGCCCGCCCCACTTGTGGGCACTTCCGGTCAGCACCGCCCAGCCGCCCTCGACGGGCCCCCACCCCAGCGACTGGGCCGCGTCCACGAGCAGCGGCACCCCCGCCGCCCGGCACGCCTCGGCCACCGCCGCCACCGGCTGCTCGGTCCCCACCTCGTGGTTGGCGGACTGGAGGCACGCCAGCGCGGTGTCCGGCCGCAGCGCCTCCTCGTACGACTCGACGGTCACCGCGCCCGTCCGCAGCACCGGCACCTGGGTGACCGATCCGCCGCCCGCTTCGAACATGTCTGCCGAATGGAGCACCGAGGAATGTTCGACGGATGACACGATCAGGTGGTTTCCGATCCGCCGCCGGCCGGCCAGCGCCCCCGCGACGCCCGTGTGCACGGCCCGCGTCCCGGACGGCGTGAACACCAGCTCGTCGGGCCTGCACCCCACCGCCTCCGCGGTCGCCTCGCGCGCCGCGTCCAGCAGCATCCGGGCCCTGCGCCCCTCCCGGTACAGCCGGGACGGATCGGCCCAGCCCTCGTCGAGGGAGGCCAACAGCGCCTGGCGGGCAACGGGATGGAGGGGAGCGGCGGAGGCGGCATCGAAGTAGGACACACAGCAACGTTAGAACTTCCCCGCGGGCGGCACGGGTGCGGGGAAGAGCGCGGGCGCCGCCCACCGGCCCACGGCCGGGACCCATCGGACGAACCGGACCGCCCGGACGTCCCGATCTCCCGTCAGAAACCAGACCCCACGGGTCATCCCACCCCCTTCGGGGTGACCCCCGGCGCGTTAGGGACCCTCCCCGCGCGACCCCAAATAGCGTCCAGTAGGGTTTGGTCCGCATAAACATCCAAACCCCTGCCCGACGCAGGGCGGCGACCGACCAGCGAGAAGGCCGCAGCCAGTAGCGCGGGCGAGACTCTCGGGAAGGCGCTACGTGAGTCCCAACGGCTCCGACCGCTCGCCGCGGCGCCCGATGCGGCGGAAGCTGCTGCAGGCAATGACTGCGGGCCTGGTCCTGGCGACAGCCACCGGTTGCTCGTACAACTGGGAAGACTTCCCCCGCCTTGGTATGCCCACCCCGACCACGGAAGAGGCTCCGCGGATCCTCTCCCTGTGGCAGGGTTCCTGGGCGGCGGCGCTCGCCGTGGGCGTGCTGGTGTGGGGCCTGATCCTGTGGAGTGCTTTCTTCCACCGGCGCAGCCGCACCAAGGTCGAAGTTCCTCCCCAGACCCGGTACAACATGCCCATCGAGGCGCTGTACACCGTGGTCCCGCTCATCATCGTCTCGGTGTTGTTCTACTTCACCGCCCGCGACGAGACGAAGCTCCTCAGCCTCAAGCCGAAGCCCGACATCACGGTCAACGTGGTCGGCTTCCAGTGGAGCTGGGGCTTCAACTACGTCGCGGACGTCCCCGGCTCGACCGGTGACGCGAAGACCGACCCGAACCTGGCCGCGATTCCGGACCGGTTCAAGGCGGACTTCCCGGCGAACGCCGGCGGTGTCTACGACGTCGGCACGCCCGGCACGCGGAACCCCCAGACGAACAACCCCGGCCCGACCCTCTGGCTCCCCAAGGGCAAGACGGTCCGCTTCGTCCTCACCTCGCGTGACGTCATCCACTCCTTCTGGGTGGTGCCGTTCCTGATGAAGCAGGACGTCATTCCGGGCCACACCAATGCCTTCCAGGTGACCCCCAACAAGGAGGGCACCTTCCTGGGCAAGTGCGCCGAACTCTGCGGCGTCGACCACTCCCGGATGCTCTTCAACGTGAAGGTCGTCTCCCCCGAGCGCTACGAGGCCCACCTCAAGGAGCTCGCGGCGAAGGGTCAGACCGGTTACGTCCCGGCCGGCATTGAGCAGACGGGCCACGAGAAGAACCGGGAGACGAACAACCTGTGAGCATCCTCAACGAACCTCAGGGTGCCGCCGAGACCGAGGACTCGTACGAGAACGAGGTACCGGTCCGGCGCAAGCAGCCCGGCAACGTCGTGGTCAAATGGCTCACCACCACCGACCACAAGACGATCGGCACGCTGTATCTGGTGACGTCGTTCGCGTTCTTCTGCATCGGCGGCGTCATGGCGCTGCTCATGCGCGCCGAGCTCGCCCGGCCCGGTCTGCAGATCATGTCGAACGAGCAGTTCAACCAGGCGTTCACGATGCACGGCACGATCATGCTGCTGATGTTCGCGACGCCGCTGTTCGCCGGTTTCACGAACTGGATCATGCCGCTGCAGATCGGCGCGCCCGACGTGGCGTTCCCGCGGCTGAACATGTTCGCGTACTGGCTGTACCTCTTCGGCTCGACGATCGCGGTCGGTGGCTTCCTCACCCCGCAGGGCGCGGCCGACTTCGGCTGGTTCGCCTACTCCCCGCTGTCGGACGCGGTCCGCTCGCCGGGCATCGGCGCCGACATGTGGATCATGGGTCTGGCCTTCTCCGGCTTCGGCACCATCCTCGGCGCGGTCAACTTCATCACCACCATCATCTGCATGCGCGCTCCGGGCATGACGATGTTCCGCATGCCGATTTTCGTGTGGAACGTGCTGCTCACCGCGGTGCTGGTGCTGCTGGCCTTCCCCGTCCTCGCGGCGGCCCTGTTCGCGCTGGAGGCGGACCGTAAATTCGGTGCGCATGTCTTCGACGCGGCGAACGGCGGAGCCTTGCTCTGGCAACACCTCTTCTGGTTCTTCGGGCATCCAGAGGTGTACATCATCGCGCTGCCGTTCTTCGGGATCATCTCCGAGGTCATCCCGGTCTTCTCGCGCAAGCCGATGTTCGGTTACATGGGCCTGATCGGCGCGACCATCGCGATCGCCGGTCTGTCCGTGACGGTGTGGGCCCACCACATGTACGTCACCGGCGGTGTACTGCTCCCGTTCTTCTCCTTCATGACGTTCCTCATCGCCGTTCCGACGGGTGTGAAGTTCTTCAACTGGATCGGAACGATGTGGAAGGGCTCCTTGTCCTTCGAGACACCGATGCTCTGGGCCGTCGGCTTCCTCATCACCTTCACCTTCGGTGGTCTGACCGGCGTCATCCTGGCCTCGCCGCCGATGGACTTCCATGTCTCCGACTCGTACTTCGTGGTGGCTCACTTCCACTACGTCGTCTTCGGCACCGTGGTGTTCGCGATGTTCTCCGGCTTCCACTTCTGGTGGCCGAAGATGACCGGCAAGATGCTCGACGAGCGCCTCGGCAAGATCACCTTCTGGACGCTGTTCGTCGGCTTCCACGGCACGTTCCTGGTGCAGCACTGGCTGGGTGCCGAGGGCATGCCGCGTCGTTACGCGGACTACCTCGCGGCCGACGGCTTCACCGCGCTGAACACGATCTCGACGATCAGCTCGTTCCTGCTCGGCCTGTCGATCCTGCCGTTCCTCTACAACGTGTGGAAGACGGCCAAGTACGGCAAGCCGGTCGGCGTCGACGACCCGTGGGGCTACGGCCGTTCGCTGGAGTGGGCTACGTCCTGCCCGCCGCCGCGGCACAACTTCCTCACCCTGCCGCGGATCCGCAGTGAATCCCCGGCGTTCGACCTGCACCACCCGGAGATCGCCGCTCTCGACCAGCTCGAGAACGCCGGTCACGGTACGTCGGCTCTGTCTGGTGGCAAGGAGGCCGGCAAGTGAAGGTCCAAGGCAAGATGTTCATCTGGCTGGCCCTCTTCATCCTCGTCATGGCGATCGTCTATGGCGTGTGGTCGAAGGAGCCGGCCGGTACCACGGCGCTCTTCCTGGGCTTCGGCCTGAGCATCATGATCGGCTACTACCTGGCCTTCACGGCCCGGCGGGTCGACCAGATGGCCCAGGACAACAAGGAGGCCGACGTCGCGGACGAGGCCGGCGAGGTGGGCTTCTTCAGCCCGCACAGCTGGCAGCCGCTCGCGCTCGGTGTCGGTGGCGCGCTCGCCTTCATGGGCGTCGTCTTCGGCTGGTGGCTGCTGTACTTCTCGGCCCCGATCATCATGATCGGCCTGTGGGGCTGGGTCTTCGAGTACTACCACGGTGAGAACCGCACCCAGTAGGGCGCGTCGATCACCCGGGAGCCCGGACTTTCCGCGAGGAGGGTCCGGGCTCCCTCGTTTGCCGGTAGCCGTCCCCCGCACGGGTCACCCGCCGCGCAGCAGTTGACGGTCGTTCATAGCGTGGGCCCATGAACCACTCTCCGCGCATCCGCACGGTCATCGGCTGCACAGCCCTGGTGGTCGCCCTCGGCGCCGGCGTCACCGCCTGCTCCGACGGCCATCCGCTCTCGGCGAAGCCGTACGACGCGGCGGGACTGATCTCCTTCAACGGTGTATCCGGCGACGGCAAGAAGGCCGCGAAGATCGACCCGGACAAGCCTCTGGAAATCACCGCCGAGGACGACGACGAGCAGATCACCGACGTCACGGCCACGGACGCGTCAGGACGCTATGTCGTCGGCGAACTCGCCGCCGACGGCAGCCGCTGGCACAGCACCTCCCCGCTGGCCGCAGGCGCCCACTACACGGTGCGGGTGAGCACCGAGGACGAGGACGGCGCCCAGGGCCGCAAGACCTTCGAGTTCGACACCACCACGCCCACCACGAAGCAGCACGTGGACGTGAAGTTCGGCCCGAAGGAGGGCACCTACGGGGTGGGGCAGCCCGTCACGGCCGAACTCAGCGTCCCCGTCAAGGACAAGGCGGCCCGCACGGTCGTCGAGCGGGCCCTCAAGGTCGACTCGATCCCCGCCGTGGAGGGCGCCTGGCACTGGGTGGACGACAAGACGCTGCACTACCGCCCCAAGGAGTACTGGCCCGTCCACGCCACGATCCAGGCGCACAGCAACCTGGCGGGCATCCGGATCGGCGACCGTCTGTGGGGCGGCAACGCCAAGGCACTGAAACTCACCACCGGCGACAAGCTCGTCGCCGTCACGGACGCCGCGGCGCACTCGATGACGGTCTATCGCAACGGCCGGCAGATCAACCAGATCCCGGTCACCACCGGCAAGGCCGGCTTCGAGACCCGCAACGGAGTCAAGGTGGTGCTGGAGAAGCAGTACTTCGTACGGATGCGCGGCACCACCGTCGGCATCGCCGAGGACAGCGCGGACTCGTACGACCTGCCCGTCTACTACGCCACCCGGGTCACCTGGAGCGGCGAGTACGTGCACGCCGCGCCCTGGTCCGTGGGCGACCAGGGATACGCCAACGTCAGCCACGGCTGCACCGGCATGAGCACCAGCAACGCCGAGTGGTTCTTCGACAATGTCCGCGAGGGCGACATCGTGCAGGTCAAGAACTCCAACGGCGCGACGATGGACCCGTTCGGCAACGGCTTCGGCGACTGGAACATGCCTTGGAAGAAGTGGCGCGAGGGCAGCGCCGTCGTGGGCGGCACCCCCGATGCCCCCGCTCCGGCGGAGAAGGCCCGCCTGCGCCCAGAGTCCGTGTGACGTCCGGGCGCCGGGCGGGAGCCCGTCTCTCAGGCGCCCAGAAGAGCCTTACGGCGCAGCAGGGAGGCCAGCGAGGCCGCGAACTCCACCGGGTCCACCGGATGGGTCACGGCCGCCTCCGCGCGGCTCCACGTGGCCAGCCAGGCGTCCTGGGGCCGGCCGATCAGGACGAGCACGGGCGGGCAGTTGAAGACCTCGTCCTTGATCTGCCGGCACAGACCCATGCCGCCCATCGGCACGGCCTCGCCGTCCAGCACGCAGACGTCGATGCCGCCCTTGTCGAGCTCACGGACGACGGCGGCCGGCGTCGCGCACTCCACGAACTCGACGGCGGGGACGTCGGGAGCGGGCCTGCGCCCGGTTGCGAGCCGCACCTGTTCGCGGGTGTTGGAGTCGTCGCTGTAGACCAGCACCGTGGCGGTCGGCTGCATTCTTCCTCCGAGACGTCGGCGTCGTACGGACATGAAGCGATCGGGTTGATCGGTCAGGCCCCGATGCGCGGATGCTACTCCCTTGAACACCTCGTCAACACCGGTTCGGACAGGCCTTCGATGGGCCATATGGGCTGGACACGCCCCATCAACACTCCGAACGGCACCCCCCGGGGTGAGGGCGGGATAAGCGACCGACATAATGTCGGTCGTGGCGACAGCAACGACAGTAGAAACCGGGCACGCGCACCCGTCGGTCAATCGGCCGAACCTCACCAGCGTCGGAACCATCATCTGGCTGAGTTCCGAGCTGATGTTCTTCGCGGCCCTCTTCGCGATGTACTTCACCCTGCGATCGGTGACCGGGCCGGAGCACTGGAAGGAAATGGCGTCCAGCCTGAACTTCCCGTTCTCCGCGACGAACACCACGATCCTGGTGCTCTCCTCTCTGACCTGTCAGCTCGGCGTCTTCGCCGCCGAGCGCGGGGACGTGAAGAAGCTCCGGATGTGGTTCGTCGTCACCTTCATCATGGGTGCGATCTTCATCGGCGGTCAGGTCTTCGAGTACACCGAGCTGGTCAAGAAGGACGGGCTCTCGCTCTCCTCCGACCCGTACGGCTCGGTGTTCTACCTGACCACCGGCTTCCACGGACTGCACGTGACGGGCGGCCTGATCGCCTTCCTGCTGGTCCTCGGCCGCACCTACGCGGCCCGGAGGTTCACCCATGAGCAGGCGACCGCCGCCATCGTCGTGTCCTACTACTGGCACTTCGTCGATGTCGTCTGGATCGGCCTCTTCGCCACGATCTACATGATCAAGTAGCCGGGCCCACCGCCCGACACATCCAGAAGCATCGACGCAGAAGATCCTGACACCGGGGTAATCCGTGAAAAAGCTCTCCGCACGACGACGCCATCCGCTGGCGGCGGTCGTCGTCCTACTCCTCGCGCTGGCGGCCACCGGGGGGCTGTACGCCGCGTTCGCACCCGCGGGCAAGGCGCAGGCCGATGAAACCGCCCAGTCCCTCGCCATCGACGAGGGCAAGAAGCTCTACGCCGTGGGCTGCGCAAGCTGCCACGGCACCGGCGGTCAGGGCACCACCGACGGGCCGAGCCTCGTGGGCGTCGGCGCCGCGGCGGTCGACTTCCAGGTCGGCACCGGCCGTATGCCGGCCCAGCAGCCGGGCGCGCAGATCCCGAAGAAGAAGGTCATCTACTCGCAGGCCGAGATCGATCAGCTGGCGGCGTACATCGCTTCGCTCGGCGCCGGTCCCGCGATCCCGACCAAGAACCAGGTCAGCCCCGAGGGGGCGGACATCGCCGCGGGTGGCGAGCTCTTCCGCACCAACTGCGCCCAGTGCCACAACTTCACCGGCAAGGGCGGCGCGCTCACCCACGGCAAGTTCGCGCCCAGCCTGGAAGGTGTCGACCCGAAGCACATCTACGAGGCCATGCAGACCGGCCCGCAGAACATGCCGTCCTTCCCCGACACGACGCTGTCGACGAAGAACAAGCAGGACATCATCGCGTACCTCGACGCGGTCAACGGTGACGACACCGAGAGCCCCGGCGGCCTCGAACTGGGTGGCCTCGGGCCGGTCAGTGAGGGCCTGTTCGGCTGGGTGTTCGGTCTCGGCGCGCTGATCGCCGTCGCCGTCTGGGTCGCCGCTCGGACCGCAAAGGCCAAGAAGTCATGAGTAGCCAAGACATTCCAGAAGAGAACCTGCCCGCTGCGCAGGACGCCGACGAGCACGCTCCCGGCACGGTAGCCGTCGCGGACGAGACGAACCCGTTCGCGGACCCCGGCCTGCCGCCCCACGAGCACCGCATCCAGGACATCGACGAGCGGGCCGCCAAGCGGTCCGAGCGCACGGTCGCCTTCCTGTTCACGCTGTCGATGCTGGCGACCGCCGGCTTCATCGCGTCGTACGTGACGATCCCGAGCGACAAGTCGATCTACGTCTTCCCGATCGGCCACGTCAGCGCGATGAACTTCGCGCTCGGTCTGACCCTCGGCGTGGCGCTGTTCACGATCGGTGCGGGCGCGGTCCACTGGGCCCGCACCCTGATGTCCGACGTCGAGATCATCGACGAGCGTCACCCGATCTCGGCGGAGCCCGAGGTCAGGGCCAAGGTCCTGGCCGACTTCAAGCAGGGCGCCAAGGAGTCCGCGCTCGGCCGCCGCAAGCTGATCCGCAACACGATGTTCGGCGCGCTGGCCCTGTTCCCGCTCTCCGGCGTGGTGCTGCTGCGCGACCTCGGTCCGCTGCCCGGCACCAAGCTCCGCCACACGCTGTGGTCCAAGGGCAAGCTGCTCGTCAACATGAACACGAACGAGCCGCTGCGTCCCTCGGACGTCGCCGTCGGTTCGCTCACCTTCGCCAAGCCCGAGGGCCTGGAGGAGCACGACGAGGACTTCCAGAAGGAGATCGCCAAGGCGGCCCTGATGATCGTCCGGCTCCAGCCGGCGAACATCAAGGACAAGCAGGAACTCGAGTGGTCCCACGAGGGCATCGTGGCCTACTCGAAGATCTGCACCCACGTCGGTTGCCCGATCTCCCTGTACGAGCAGCAGACGCACCACGTCCTCTGCCCGTGCCACCAGTCCACCTTCGACCTCTCCGACGGTGCCCGAGTCATCTTCGGCCCGGCCGGTCACGCCCTGCCGCAGCTGCGCATCGGCGTGAACGACGAGGGCTACCTCGAGGCGCTCGGCGACTTCGAAGAGCCCGTCGGTCCTGCATTCTGGGAGCGCGGATGAGCACTACCACGACCTCCGACTCGCGCTCGCGCGAGAAGGCGCCCGCGGGTGAGCGGGTAGCCGACTGGGCCGACGGCCGCCTGGGGATCTACTCCCTGGCCAAGGCCAACATGCGCAAGATCTTCCCCGACCACTGGTCGTTCATGTTGGGTGAGGTCTGCCTCTACAGCTTCATCATCATCATCCTCACGGGTGTGTACCTGACGCTGTTCTTCCACCCGTCGATGAACGAGGTGGAGTACCACGGCAGCTACGTCCCGCTGCAGGGCCAGCTGATGTCCGAGGCGTTCAACTCGACCATGCACATCTCCTTCGATGTGCGCGGTGGTCTGCTGATCCGGCAGATCCACCACTGGGCGGCGCTGATCTTCCTCGCCGGCATGTTCGTGCACATGATGCGCGTGTTCTTCACGGGTGCGTTCCGCAAGCCCCGTGAGGTCAACTGGATCTTCGGATTCCTGCTGTTCGTCCTGGGCATGTTCACCGGCTTCACCGGCTACTCGCTCCCGGACGACCTGCTCTCCGGCACCGGTGTCCGCTTCATGGAGGGCGCGATCCTGTCCGTGCCGATCGTCGGCACGTACCTGTCGTTCTTCCTCTTCGGCGGCGAGTTCCCGGGCGGCGACTTCGTGGCCCGCTTCTACTCGGTGCACGTGCTGCTGCTGCCGGGCATCATGCTCGGCCTGGTCGTCGGCCACCTGATCCTGGTCTTCTACCACAAGCACACGCAGTACGCGGGCCCCGGCAAGACGAACAACAACGTCGTCGGCATGCCGCTGCTGCCGGTCTACATGGCCAAGGCCGGAGGCTTCTTCTTCCTGGTCTTCGGTGTCATCGCGGCCATCGCGGCGATCGCCTCGATCAACCCGATCTGGTCCCTGGGCCCGTACCGTCCGGACCAGGTGTCCACGGGCGCCCAGCCCGACTGGTACATGGGCTTCTCCGAGGGTCTGATCCGTGTCATGCCCGGCTGGGAGATCAATTTCTGGGGTCACACGCTCGTCCTGGGTGTGTTCATCCCGCTGATCATCTTCCCGCTGGTCCTGGTCGCGATCGCGGTCTACCCGTTCATCGAGTCCTGGGTCACCGGCGACAAGCGCGAGCACCACATCCTGGACCGCCCGCGCAACGTCCCGACCCGGACCGCGTTCGGTGCCGCCTGGATCAGCTGGTACTTCGTCCTGCTCGTCGGTGGTGGCAACGACCTCTGGGCCACGCACTTCCACCTGTCGATCAACTCGATCACCTGGTTCGTCCGGATCGCGTTCTTCGTCGTGCCGGTGCTGGTCTTCATCGCCACCAAGCGGATCTGCCTCGGCCTCCAGCGCCGCGACCGGGACAAGGTGCTGCACGGCCGCGAGTCGGGCATCATCAAGCGCCTGCCGCACGGTGAGTTCATCGAGGTCCACGAGCCGCTCAGCCAGGACGCGCTGCACACGCTCACCGCGCACGAGCAGTACAAGCCGGCCGAGATCGGCCCGACGGTCGACGAGAACGGTGTCGAGCGCAAGGTCAACGGCCCGGAGCGACTGCGCGCCAAGCTGAGCAAGGGCTTCTACGGGGAGGACAACCAGATCCCCAAGCCCACGGTCGAGGAGTACAAGGAGATCACGAGCGGCCACGGCCACCACTGATCACCCACCGATCCTGCTGATCGCCACGGCTGGAGCCCCGTCCATTGCATGGACGGGGCTCTTTGCCGTCCTCCGGGCTGGATAGGGTGGAGCCTGCCGGTACGTGCGTGCGTACCCGCCTTTTGTACGTGTCTACGAACCCAGGAGCGGCATATGAGTGCTGTGACCCCCGCTGGAGGCGACATCGCGGCGGGCCGTTCCTGGCCCGAGGTACTGAACGGCCTGCTCGACGGCCGTGACCAGAGCGCCGACGACACGGCGTGGGCGATGGACCGCATCATGCGCGGCGAGGCGACGGACGCGCAGATCGCCGGCTTCGCGGTGGCGCTGCGCGCCAAGGGCGAGACGGTCGAGGAGATCTCCGGACTCGTCCGGACGATGTACGAGCACGCCAATGTGATCGAGGTGCCGGGCCCGGCGGTGGACATCGTCGGGACGGGCGGCGACGGCGCGAAGACGGTGAACATCTCCACGATGTCCGCGATCGTGGTCGCCGGGACCGGCGCCAAGGTCGTCAAGCACGGCAACCGGGCCGCGTCGTCGGCCTCGGGCGCCTCGGACGTCCTGGAGAAGCTCGGCGTCAATCTGGAACTGACGCCGAAGCGGGTCGCCGAGGTGGCCGAGGAGGCCGGGATCACCCTCTGCTTCGCCGTGAAGTTCCATCCGGCGCTGCGTCACGTGGCCGCCGCGCGCGGCCAGCTGGGGATCCGGACGACGTTCAACATCCTCGGCCCGCTGACCAACCCGGCACGGGTGAAGGCCCAGGCCGTCGGTGTGGCGGACCCGCGCATGGCACCCATCGTGGCCGGTGTCTTCGCCGAGCGGGGCAACTCCTCGCTGGTCTTCCGCGGCGACGACGGGCTCGACGAGCTGACCACCACGTCGACCTCGCGCGTCTGGGTCGTGCGCGACGGCAAGGTGACCGAGGAGCGCTTCGACCCGCGTGACGTCGGGATCGAGCTGGTCCCGGTGGAGGCCCTGCGCGGTGCCGACGCCTCGTACAACGCGGACGTCGCGCGACGGCTGCTGAACGGCGAGCGCGGTCCCGTGCGGGACGCGGTCCTGCTGAACTCGGCGGCGGCGCTGGTGGCGCTCTCGCCGGGCGACGCGCCGCTCACGGAACAGATCCGTGCCGCCATGGCGCAGGCGGCCGAGTCGATCGACTCGGGGGCCGCGAAGCAGGCCCTCGACCGGTGGGTGCGGGTCAGCAACGCCTGACCCACTGCCGTCCGTACCCGATGTGACACAGGGCGCAGTCCGGATCCTGGACTGCGCCTTGCACGTCGAAGATCTTCTGGCAAGATGCTGTACCAGGTCATGAGCGACAGCCATCAGGCCCCGGCCGGCTGTCCGGCAACCCTCCGTCCGTGGCGGGGTGCCCCGGGTGAAGACCAGGCCGTAGGCAGCGAGGTCTACGGCAAGCGCGGACCCCTCGTGTCACCAGGGGTCCTGGTCGTTCGAGGGAGCCTTCTGTGAGCAAGCGAATGCGATAGGGCGTCGAGCCCCGCCTCCGCGTACCCCTTTCACGCTTTTCCCGCGCCGAGCCGTGCCCCCGTGCACCGGCCGCGCGGTGATTCCGCCTGCCTCTCACAGGAGCTCGCCATGTCTGTCACCACCGTTGCCGCCGACCGGTCCGTTTGTGCCCCTCTGGCCGTTCTCGGGCGAGATGTCACCGTCCCGCTCGTGACGGGCGGCGAGGTCAGCTACGCCGCGCTCGACTACGCCGCCAGCGCCCCCGCCCTCCAGCGGGTGTGGGACGACGTCGCCGCGTACGCCCCGTACTACGGCAGCGTGCACCGCGGGGCCGGCTACCTCTCGCAGCTGTCCACCGACCTGTTCGAGAACGCCCGCCGGACCGTCGCCGAATTCCTCGACTGCCGCTCCGACGACCAGCTCGTCTTCACCCGCTCCACCACCGACTCGCTCAACCTGCTCGCCGCCACCCTTCCGGCCGGCTGCCAGGTCTTCGTCTTCGAGACCGAGCACCACGCCTCGCTGCTGCCCTGGCGGGACGCGCACGTGACGTACCTGAACGCCCCGCGCACCCCCGGGCAGGCGGTCGCGACGCTGGAGCGGGCCCTCGCCGACCGCGATCCCCACGGCCCCGCCCTGGTCTGCGTCACCGGCGCCTCGAACGTGACCGGCGAGCTCTGGCCGGTGCGCGAACTGGCCGCGGCCGCGCACGCCCACGGCGCGCGCATCGTGCTGGACGCCGCGCAACTGGCCCCGCACCACCCGGTCTCGGTGCGGGACCTCGACGTCGACTGGGTCGCCTTCTCCGGGCACAAGCTGTACGCGCCCTTCGGCGCCGGCGTCCTCGCGGGCCGCGCCGACTGGCTGCGGGAGGCCGACCCGTATCTGGCGGGCGGCGGCGCGAGCCGCAAGGTGTCGCGGCGGGAGGACGGCGGTGTGGACGTGGAGTGGCACGACACCGCTGCGCGGCACGAGGCCGGTTCACCGAACGTCATCGGCGCCTACGCGATCGCGTCCGCCTGCAAGGCGCTCACCGAGGCCGGCTTCGACACGCTGGTCGCCCGCGAGCGCCACCTGATCGACACCGTCCGCGCCGGTCTCGCCGGCGTACCCGAGGTGCGGGTGCTCTCGCTCTTCGGCGACGACGCCGCGCGCGTCGGGGTGATCTCCTTCGTCGTCGAGGGCTGGAACAGCTCGCACTTCGCCGCGGCGCTCTCCGCCGAGTACGGCATCGGTGTCCGCGACGGCCTCTTCTGCGCCCACCCGCTGGTCAGGACCCTGCTCGGCAGCGACCCGCAGACGCAAGGGGAGTGCGGGGCCCCGGAGGCCGCGCCCGGCGAGAAGTCCCTGAACGCGATCCGCGTCAGCTTCGGCGCGGGTACCCCCGACGAGCACGTCGAGCGCTTCGTCACCGCGGTGCAGGAGCTCGTGCGGGACGGCGCGAAGTGGCGGTACCGCACGGAGGACGGCCGCTGCGTGCCCGCCGTCTGAGCGGGGTTCTCGTCAAGGGCCGCCCGGCGACCGGGCGGCCCTTCGTGCTGCGGTCACACGATCAGGAGTCGAGCCCGATCGCGAACGCCGCCTCCAGGTCGTGCTGGGAGTAGGTGCGGAACGCGACGTGCGTGTCCGTGGCCTCGACGCCCGGGATCTTGCTGATCTTGCCGGGGATGACGTCCGCCAGGTCGTCGTGGGCCTGCACCCGGACCATCGCGATCAGGTCGTACGTACCCGTGACGGAGAAGACCTCGCTGACGGAATCCAGCGCGGCGATCGACTCGGCGATCTCGGGGATCCGGTCCACGCTGGTCTTGATGAGGACGATCGCGGTGATCACGGCTGGTTCTCTCCCTCGGGGGCCGCTGCTGAGGCTCTCACCCTACTCGCGGTCCAAGCTGCCCGGTCGCCGCGCCGGGGGTCCGCCGTGCGGCCGGGCCGTCGCCGGGGGCGGTGTCCCCTCGGCGGGCCCGGCGGCGGCCCGGCCGAACCGCAGCCACGCGTAGCCGAAGCCGAGTGTGAAGCCCACCAGATGGGCCAGATAGGCGACCCCGGGGCCGCCGTCGTCCTGGCCCGCCGCCATCCCCTGGAGGGCCACCCAGAAGGGCAGCACCACCCAGGCCGGAAAGCGCAGCGGCAGGAAGAAGAGGAACGGCAGGAGACTGGTCACCCGGGCCGTGGGGAACAGGTACAGGAACGCGCCGAGAACAGCGGAGATCGCCCCGGAGGCGCCGACCAGGGACTGCTGCGACTCCGCGTTGGCCGCGGCGTAGCCGAGGAGCGCGAGATAGCCGCAGCACACGTAGAAGAGGGCGAACTGCAGATGCCCCATGCGTTCCTCGGTCATCAGCCCGAAGACGAAGAAGAAGAGCATGTTGCCCAGGAGATGGAGCCAACTGCCGTGGATGAAGAGGGCCGTGGCGGGGGTGAGCGCCTCGCGTGCGGCTCCGTCGAACAGATCGCCGGGGACCACGCCCCAGCGCCGGAAGTAGGCCCGCTGCGCGGCGGCCAGCGTGTCCCCGGTGCCGTAGACCGGGTTCAGGCCGGATGCCGGGCCGATCACGAAGATCAGGCAGCACAGGGCGATCAGCCCGTACGTCACCGGCGCCGACTGACTCCGTACCGCTTTGCCGACCGTCGTACTCCATTTGCTGATCATGGTGCAGAGCATGGCGTAACGGGACGGATGAACACAGACCGCCTCGCCGCGGTGGACGGCGGAGCGTCGGGGAGCTGCCAGGCCGTAGGGTTACGAGCCACATGCACCAGGAGACTGGCGCTGGACGGACACTAGAAGGAAGCGGACTGCCTCATGACGGTTCCCCTGCCGGACGCCAAGACGCGCTGGCGCTGCACTCTGTGCGGCAACCTCACGCGTTTCGACGTGACCCGCTCGTCGAAGGTCGTCGAGTATGTGCACCTCGACCTGGCCGGTGAGCCGAAGGTCGAGGAGCGCGAGGTGGTCAGTGAGACCATCGAGTCGGTCCGGTGTCGCTGGTGCAACGCGGTGGACCAGGTGGAACTGGTGGACAGGCCGGGTGCCGGCTCCTGAGGGAGCGGGCCCCGCACAGACATTGGGGTGACGGATGGCGGAGACCACAGGCGGGGAGCCGGACGACGGCGCCGCTGAGGTGCTCGACCGTCCGCTGCCCGACGGCGTGCGCCGCCGCGTCGTGCAGATCGTCTCCGACGGTTTCGGCGGGCTGACCGTCGGTGAACTGCCCGCCCAATTGCGGCAGTATGCGCGGTTCGCCCCCAATCGGCGGGCCAAGTTCGCCGGGAACGCCATGGCGGCCGCCCTGGAGACGGACACGCTGTTCAGACAGCGCATCGCCGAGAAGCTGAGAGAGGCGCAGCCGGAGATCGCCGGTGCCCTCGACTCGGGCGCGCCGCCCCCGGCCGCGGATCCGCTGGACGTGGCGGCCGCGGCCTATGTGCTGCGCCCCACGGGCTGGGTGAAGCTGGTCACCGCCGCCGGCGAGGAGGCCCTGCGGGCGGACGCCGAACGCGCCGACGAGGAGACCCGTGCCGAGCTGGAGCGGCTGCGGGCGGAGCTCGCCGAGGCCCGCGGCCAGACCAGGGCCGAGACGGAACGGCTGCGCTCGGAAGTGGAGTCGGCGAAGAAGGAAGCGGAATCGCTTCACCGCAAGCTGCGCGGGGCCCTCAGCGACGTCAAGCGCGGTGAGGCGGCCCTGCGCAAGCTCCAGGGCGAGATGGACGGCGTACGGGCGGAGGCGCAGGCCCAGGTGTCCGCCTCCGACAGCGAGACCCGGCGGCTCAAGGCGCGCCTCGGCGAGGTCGAGGCCAATCTGGAGGCGACACGGCGGGCGGCGCGTGAGGGCCGCAGTGTCGAGGACATGCGGGTGCGGCTGCTCCTCGACACGGTGCTGGACGCCGCTCAGGGGCTGCGGCGCGAACTCGCCCTGCCACCCGTGTCGGTGCGGCCGGCGGAGACGGTCGACGCGGTCGAACCGGGACGAATGACACCAAAGGACATCGCCGCTCGTGCGCTGTCCGAGAGCGATCCCGCGATCCTCGACCAGCTGCTCGCGCTGCCCCAGGCGCATCTGGTCGTCGACGGCTACAACGTCACCAAGACGGGCTATCCGCAGATGCCGCTGGAGAAGCAGCGGCTGCGGCTCCTCGGGCAGCTCTCCCAGCTCGCCGCGCAGACCGGCTCCGAGGTGACCTGTGTCTTCGACGGGGCCGAACTGGCCGCGCCGGTGCTGCTCGCGCCGCCGCGCGGGGTGCGGGTGCTGTTCTCCAAGCCCGGTGTCACCGCCGACGAGTTGATCCGTCAGCTGGTCCGTGCGGAGCCTTTGGGGCGGCCGGTCATCGTGGTCTCGACCGACCGCGAGGTGGCCGACGGCGTCGCGAAGGCGGGTGCCCGGCCGGTGGCCTCCGCGGTGCTTCTCAAGCGTTTTTCGCGCGGCTGACCTTCTGCGGCCTAAGACTCAAAGGCAACGTACGTCCCATGCGTAACGTCCGGGCGTGATGCCCGAATTGGCGTGACCTTCACGCAACGTAGTGTCAGAGCCGCATCACTGCATGTGAGTTGTCGGCAAAGAATGCGCTCGGTGACCGAGATTTTTCCTATGAGGATTTGAACTGATCACAGGAAGGTCACTAGGGTCAGGCCTCGAACCTCCGCTCGGGTGATCACTCATTGGGAGTGACGGTGGAGGGGCACCGCCCGTCGCACCTCGGCAGGCGGCTGGAGGAAGAAGGAGCTCGCCTTCGTGGCGTCCCACCGTCGACCCAAGCAGCCGAGCCGCACCCGTGTGACCGTGCTCACCACCGCCGCCGCCGCTGCCGTGGCCCTCAGCGCCAACGCCGCCAATGCCGCGCCGAGCGAGAAGCCGAGCAAGGACGAGGTCAAGTCGAAGGTCGACAAGCTCTACGAGGAGGCCGAGAAGGCCACCGAGAAGCTGAACGGCGCCAAGGAGAAGCAGGAGAAGCTGCAGAAGCAGATCAGCTCCCTGCAGGACAACGTCGCCCGCGGCCAGGAGGAGCTCAACGAGCTGCGCGACGGCCTCGGTTCGATGGCCAGCGCCCAGTACCGGTCCGGCGGCATCGACCCCTCCGTGGCGCTCTTCCTCTCCTCCGACCCGGACGACTACCTCGACAAGGCGTCCGCGATGGACCAGCTGAGCGCTCAGCAGGTCGAGGCGCTCAAGAAGGTCCAGGAGAAGCAGCGTTCGCTCGCCCAGCAGCGTTCCGAGGCCTCCGAGAAGCTCAAGGACCTCGCCGACACCCGCACGGAGCTGGCCAAGAAGAAGAAGGAAGTCCAGGGCAAGCTCGGTGAGGCGCAGAAGCTCCTCAACACCCTGACGGCCAAGGAGAAGGCGGCCCTCGACGCCGAGCAGGCCCGCGCCAGCCGTGCCAGCGAGCGCAGCGCCCTGGGCGGCTCCGGCGCCCCCGCCTCCGGCCGTGCCGGTGCCGCGTTCGGCGCGGCCCAGAGCAAGATCGGCTCGCCGTACGTCTACGGCGCCTCCGGCCCCAGCTCCTTCGACTGCTCCGGTCTCACCTCCTGGGCCTACGCCCAGGCCGGTGTCTCCATCCCGCGCACCTCCCAGGCGCAGGCCAACGCGGGCACGCGCATCTACTCGCAGAGCGACCTCCAGGTCGGCGACCTGGTCATCTTCTACGGCGACATGCACCACGTCGGCCTGTACGCGGGCAACGGCCAGGTGCTGCACGCCCCGCGCACCGGCACCGTCGTGCGCTACGAGTCGATCGGGAACATGCCCTTCCAGTTCGGCGTCCGGATCTGACGCACGCCTCCTGACGAGCCCTCGCCGAAGCATCGGCGGGGGCTCGCGTCGCTCCGCCCAAACGGGCGAATTGCGGTACCGCCGCCTGACCCCGCGACCCGTCCGTGACCTGCGTCTGAGGCGGGGCGTCACTTTGTGTGCCCGCAGGGACCTTTGGCCGTTGCGTAGTCGCGCGGCTACTGTCTGGCGCGTTTCCCCCAATCCGGGGGACCGTCAGCGGAAGGGAGAGCGGCCACCCGTGGGGTTTCATCGCCGCCTTGCACCGTCCGGCTTCGACCGGGGCGTCGGCGCCTTCGGCCTCGCCGCCTGCGTGATGTCCGCGGCGGCCGCCGCACTCGGCACCCTGCCCGCCTCCGCGGCACCGCAGGACGACACCCGGGCCGAGGTGGACCGCCTGTACACACAGGCGGAGAAGGCCACCGAGGCGTACAACAAGGCCGACGAGCGGGCCGACTCGCTGCGCGAGCAGGTCGGCACGGCACAGGACGAGATCGCCCGGCAGCAGGAGCGCATCAACACGATGCGGGACGCGGTCGGTTCGCTCGCGGGCGCCCAGTACCGCTCCGGCGGCCTCGACCCCTCCCTCGCGCTGCTGTTCTCCGACGACCCGGCCGAGTACATCGACAAGGCCGCCGCTCTCGACCGGATCAGCTCCCACCAGGCCGGAGAGCTCAAGGATCTCCAGTTCGCCATGCGGGAACTCGCGCAGAAGCGTGAGGAGGCCACCGGCAAGCTCGCCGAACTGGAGAAGAGCCGCAAGGCCGTCGCGCGGCACAAACGGACCGTGGAGCGAAAGCTCGCCGAGGCGCGACAGCTGCTCAACTCGCTGCCCTACGCCGAACGCGCCGCCTACGACCGGGCGTCCCGCTCCGGCCGCTCGGACCTGCCCGACCTCGGGGACGCCGTCCCGTCCTCGGCCCGCGCGGCCGCCGCGGTCGCCGCGGCCCGCTCCGCGCTCGGCCGCCCCTACGTCTGGGGCGCCAACGGGCCGGGCGGCTTCGACTGTTCGGGCCTCATGCAGTGGTCGTACGCGCAGGCCGGGGTCGGGCTGCCGCGTACCTCGCAGGCCCAGCGGTACGCGGGCCGGCAGGTGCCGCTCTCCCAGGCGCAGCCCGGCGACCTCATCGCCTACCGGTCCGACGCCAGCCACATCGCGATGTACATGGGCAACGGCCAGGTGATCCACGCCCCGTACCCCGGCGCTCCGGTGCGGTACGACCCGGTGGGCATGATGCCGGTCTCGTCGGTCACCAGGGTCTGACCGCGGCCGGACCGGAGCCCGAAGCGCCCGGGCAGCCGTACGATCGGGAACGTGGCTGGTCGAAGGCGTGCGTCGAGAGCGGGACTCTCCCTGGTGCTGCTGCTCGCCGTGCTCGTCGGCTGCGGCGGCCGGGCGTCCTCGGACACCGTGTCGGCCGAGGTGCAACGGGTCCTCGACCTGCGGGCCGCCGCGGTGCTCGCCCGGGACGAGCCGGCGTACCGGGCGACCGGTCGGCCGGCCGGTGCCGATCCGGCCTTCGCGAACCTGCGCGCCGTCCCGCTGGAGTCCTGGGCGTACCGCGTGACCGATGTCCACCGCACCGGCGACCGGGCCACGGCCGACGCCCAGTTGCGCTACCGCATCGAGGGGTACGACGCCGCGCCCGTCACCGTCGGCCGCACCCTGCGCCTGGTCCGCGCCGGCGGGACCTGGTACGTCGCGTCCGACGAGCCCGCGAAGAAGGCCAGCGAACAGCTGTGGGAGCAGGGGCCGGTGACGGTCGTGCACGGCGAGCACAGTCTGGCGCTCGGGGTGGGGCAGTCCGCCGAGCGGCTGCGCGACTACGCCGGGCTGGCGGACCGCGCGGTGCCCGCCGCGTCCGGGGCGTGGGGCACGGACTGGTCGCGGCACGTCGTCGTGCTCGTGCCGAAGTCGCTGGAGGGCATGGCTGGGCTGCTCGGCGCCCCGGCGTCGGGGTACCGGGGGATCGCGGCGGTCACCACGGGTGAGGCGGGCGGGTCCGGGAAGGCGCCCGCGGACCGGATCATCGTCAATCCCGACGCGTTCGGCGTCCTCGGCGACTTCGGCAAGCAGGTCGTGCTCACCCACGAGACGACCCATGTCGCCACCCGTGCCCACACCTCGGCCGCCACACCGCTGTGGCTCTCCGAGGGGTACGCGGACTGGGTCGGCTACCGCGGCAGCGGGCGGACGGCCTCGCAGGTCGCGCCGGAGCTGGAGCGTGCCGTGCGGGACGGGAGCCTGCCGGCCGCGCTTCCCGTGGACGGGGACTTCGGGTTCAGCGGGGACGCGGCTCGGCTGGCACGGGCGTACGAGGGCGGCTGGCTGGCCTGCCGGCTGATCGCGGACCGGTGGGGCGAGGTCCGCCTGAACGACTTCTACCGCGCCGTCGGCGACCACGACAAGCGTGCCGGGGCCGTCGAGGACGCGCTGCGGGACGTGCTGCACACGACGCCGGAGCGCTTCACCGCGCAGTGGCGGGACTACCTCAGGGCGCAGCTGCTTCCAGCCGGGTGATCGCCTCGGTCAGCCACGCCCGCTCCGCCTCGCCCGTCGCACGTGCCACCCGCAGCATGCCCTCCCGGAACAGGTCACCGCTGTCCTCGGCCCGCACGGGCTCGCCGTCGCGGTAGAAGAAGCTCGCCGGCGTCCTCAGGAAGTCCAGCCTGCGGCGCAGCACCGCGGCCTGCTCCTGCCGGTCGGGCAGGTGGCGCAGGAAGGCCAGCAGGGTGTTGAACCGCACGTGGTCGGTGATCTCCGCCTGCTTGGGGTGGCGCAGCCGCTCCAGCAGATCCTCGCGGCCCCGGTCGGTGAGCGACAGGATGCGGCGGGGGGCCGCGCTGCTGCCGGGCTCGGTGCGCTGGTCCAGCTTGCCCGCGTCGACCAGGCGGGTGATCGCGGGATAGAGGGCCCCGTCGCTGACCGGGCGGACATGGCCGCTGAGCGCCTTGATGCGCTCCTTCAACTCATAGCCGTGGAGCGGCTCTTCGGACAGGAAACCGAGGATCGACAGCTCCAGCATGCGGCGGCTCCGTGGTTGCGGGTCTCTTGGCGCCATGGTACCTCTTATCGAGATACCTCGAAACGAGGTAACTCTGATCGAGGTGTCGCGGCGGACCGCACCCGCCGGGCGCCCGTACCGAGGCGGCCCCTGGCCGGGCCCGCCCGTCCAGGGAGGCCCACCGGGCCGCCCGCACCGAGGGAGCTCCCGTGAACGCGCACCGCAAGCAGCTCATCGCGCTCGCCCACCCCGTCTACCTCTCCCTGCTCGCCTCCGTCGCCTCCGGGGTCATCAACACCCTCTGGGTCTCCCGGCTCGGCGGCGCCGCCGTGGCGGCCGTCGCCGTCGCCACCAACACCGAGAACGTGCTGCTCGGCGTCGCCCTGGTCTTCGCGTCCGGCACCACCGTGCTGGTCTCGCACGCCCGTGGCGCCCGGGACCCGGGCGAGGTCCGCGCGGCCGTACGCGGGGGATGGGCGCTGTGCGCCGTGGTCACCCCAGCGGTCGTCGCCGGCGGTCTGCTGCTGCGGGAACCGCTGGCCCGGCTGGTGCTCGGCGGTGACGGGAAGGCCACGGTGCTCGCCGTGCAGTACTTCGCGATCTCCCTGCCGGGCATCGCGGTCTTCTTCGCGCAGAACCTCGTCGACGGCATCCTGAAGGGCACCGGCGACACCCGCACCCCCATGCGCCTGGCCCTGCTGGCCAACGGTCTGATCCTCTGCCTCGACCCGCTCCTCATCCACGCGTACGGCGTCCCCGGCGCCGCCGCCTCGACCGTGCTCTGCCGTTGCGTGGCCCTGGCGGCCGGGCTGCGCGCCCTGCGCCGGAACTCCCTGCTGCGCGAGGCCGCCCCGACCCCGCCCGCACGGTCCACCGCCGCCGCCCTGCGCCGCACCCTGCGGACCGGGCTGCCGATGTCCGCCGACTTCACCCTGCGGCAGGGCGGCGCGCTGGTCCTGGTCGCGATCGTGGCCCGGCTCGGGGTGACGGCCGTCGCCGCGTACTCCATCGCCTACAAGGTCATGTACGTCGCCACCATGGCGTTCTACGCGGTCCGGCAGGCCGCCTCGATCCACACCGCGCACACCCGCGGCGCCGGGCGCGACGAGCGGGGCGCCATCGGGCGGCAGGCCGTCCTCGTCGCCGGCGCGGCCGGACTGTCCGCCGCCTGTCTGCTCGGCACGCTGGCACCGTGGATCATGCGGGCCTTCGGCGCCGGTCCAGGCGTGGCGCACGACGGAGTGCTGTTCCTGCGTTGCGTCGGCCCGTACCTGCTGCTGATGGCCTGCTGCATCGCGCTCGGCGGGGTCTTCGAGGGGAGCGGGGGAGCGCCGGTCCTGCTGCGCGTCACCCTGCTCGGCACCGCGGTCCAGCTACCGCTCGCCTACGTCCTGTCGGGGCTCGGACTGCCCGGGATCTGCCTCGCCCTCGCCCTGTCCATGACGGTGCAGTGCGCGGCGCTGGGCACCTGGGCCCGGCGTCAGGAGGACGCCAGGCTCTCCTGGGTGCGGGTCGCCTGAGGGGGCACCCTCGGCGCCGGGTCCGACACCGTGCTCCGCCACAGCTCCAGGGCGGCCAGCACGGTGGCGATCACCAGCAGGCCGTTGCGCGCGAAGAGGAGGCTCACGCCCAGCAGATCGCTGCCCACGACGTGCGAGAACCAGACCGGGAACTCCAGGACGGTCACGAAGCACGCGGCCAGCACCAGGACGACCGGCAGGGTCATCCCGCTGCGGCGGAAGCACAGACAGACCGCCGCGAGCCCGACCAGCCACACCATGTACTGCGGGCTGATCACCCGGCTGGTGGTCGTGAACATCAGCACCGCCACGAACGCGGCGTCCGCGAGCGTGTGCGGCAGGAACCGCCTGACGCGCAGCCGCCACAGCAGCAGCCAGCCGAAGGCGAGCCCGGTGAGGACCAGCGCCGCCGTGCTCACCACGTCGACGTACGGGCCGAGGAACTCCACCGAGCCGTAGTTGAGCAGCACCTGACCGTCCCAGCCGTGCCCGCGCGCCACGTGGAAGACCAGGGAGCCGAGCGACTCCACCTCGGTGCCGCGGTCGCGCTGGAACGTCAGGAAGGAGAACGCGCCCGGCATCGCCAGTCCGAACACGACCGCGATCACCGCGGCCGTCACCGCGGCCGCGGCCCAGGCCCGGCGCCGGACGGCCCCCACCAGCAGCAGCACCGGCCACACCTTCACCAGCGCGCCGAAGCCGGTGAGCATCCCCATGATCCGCGGATGGCGCGCGCCGGCGAGCAGCGCGGCGACCGCGACGGCCGTCACCATCACGTCGTAGCGGGCGTACACGGTCGGACCGAGCAGCGGCACCCCGACCGCCCACACCCAGGCCCCGCGCAGGGTCTTGCCGGGGCGCAGGCCCGCGTAGAAGAGCAGGGCGAACACCACCAGGTCGGCGACGCAGGCCAGCACGAAGAACGCCTGCGCGTAGCCCAGGGAGGGCAGCAGCGCGGGGGAGAGGATCGCGAGCGCGGCGGCCGGCGGGTACTGCCAG
This sequence comes from Streptomyces krungchingensis, assembly GCF_054729265.1. Taxonomy (NCBI): domain Bacteria; kingdom Bacillati; phylum Actinomycetota; class Actinomycetes; order Kitasatosporales; family Streptomycetaceae; genus Streptomyces; species Streptomyces krungchingensis. The sequence goes on along the minus strand of NZ_JBPUKY010000001.1, from coordinate 3,409,437 downwards.
GTGACGTCGTCCAGCGGGAAGGTGCCGTCACGCAGGACCTCGTACCAGCCCTGGTAGATCACGAAGACGTCGCTCGTGACGTCGGGGCCGGGGAAGACGTACACCTTGAACACGAACAGGAGCAGCAGCACCCTGGTCAGGGTCCAGGTCCCGAGCAGCGCGAGCGGTCCGTACGGGAACCACGCCCCCCTAGTGCCCGTCATGCCCACCTGGTCCTTGTCCGTCCGGAGCGAATGTGCTGTGCTGCCGTGGTCCCGCACGGCCCGCGGTCGCGTCGTCGCGGAGCCCGCTGCGTGCCGCGTGCGCCGTGGTCATGATGTCGCGCCGCCCTGTGCGCGAGCCGTCAAGCGCGGCCGTGCGGAGCTGTGAGTATAGGTTCGATAGTGTCGAACACGATGCACAAGACCTTGATCGTGACGAACGACTTCCCGCCCAGGCCGGGCGGCATCCAGGCGTTCCTGCACAACATGGCGCTGCGCCTGGACCCCGAGCGGCTCGTCGTCTACGCCTCCACCTGGAAGCGCGGCCGCGAGGGCGCCGAGGCCACCGCCGCCTTCGACGCGGAGCAGCCCTTCACCGTCGTGCGCGACCGCACGACGATGCTGCTGCCCACCCCGGGGGCCACCCGGCGGGCCGTCGGACTGCTGCGCGAGCACGGCTGCACCTCGGTGTGGTTCGGGGCCGCGGCACCGCTCGGTCTGATGGCGCCGGCGCTGCGCCGGGCCGGTGCGCGGCGGATCGTGGCCACCACCCACGGGCACGAGGCCGGCTGGGCGCAACTGCCCGCGGCCCGCGGACTGCTGCGCCGCATCGGCGAGTCCACCGACACGATCACCTACCTCGGCGAGTACACCCGCTCCCGGATCGCCTCCGCGCTGACCCCCGAGGCCGCCGCGCGCATGGTCCAGCTGCCGCCCGGCGTCGACGAGAAGACCTTCCACCCCTCCTCGGGCGGTGACGTGGTCCGCGCCCGGATGGGCCTGACCGACCGCCCCGTCGTCGTGTGCGTCTCGCGTCTCGTGCCGCGCAAGGGCCAGGACACCCTGATCCTCGCCATGCCGCGCATCCTCGCCAAGGAGCCGGACGCGGTGCTCCTGATCGTCGGCGGCGGGCCCTACGAGCGGGACCTGCGCAAACTCGCCTACGACACGGGTGTCGGCGAGGCGGTCCGGTTCACCGGGGCGGTGCCCTGGTCGGAGCTGCCCGCGCACTACGGCGCCGGCGACGTCTTCGCGATGCCCTGCCGTACGCGGCGCGGGGGTCTCGACGTCGAGGGGCTCGGCATCGTGTACCTGGAGGCGTCCGCGACCGGGCTGCCCGTCGTGGCCGGGGACTCCGGCGGGGCGCCGGACGCGGTGCTCGACGGTGAGACCGGGTGGGTCGTCCGCGGCGGCTCCCCGTCCGAGACGGCCGACCGCGTCGTCACCCTCCTCGGTGACTCCGAGCTCCGCCGCCGCATGGGCGAGCGGGGCCGCGCCTGGGTCGAGGAGAAGTGGCGCTGGGACCTGCTGGCCGAACGCCTGCGGGAGCTGCTGTAGCGGTCACTCGCCCCCTCCGCCCCTGCCCGTCCCGTACCCGGGGCGCCGCCCCGGACCCCGCTCCTCAAACGCCGGAGGGGCTGATTTCAGCCCGTCCGGCGCTTGAGGACGAGGCCGTCCAGGCCGATACGGGGGTCTGGGGGCGGAGCCCTCAGGGGCAAGGGGCGGCGGAGCGAGGGCCTACCCGGGGACTCCGTCGCCAGACCCGGAAAACGCGGAGGGCGCGAATCCTCGGTGAGGACCCGCGCCCTGAAGGCATCCGAAGGGCTCAGCCCCGGTAGATCGCCTCGATCTCGTCCGCGTAGTCCTTCGCCACCACATTGCGCTTGAGCTTCAGCGACGGCGTCAGGTGCCCCGACTCCTCGGTGAACTGCGACGCGAGGATGCGGAACTTGCGCACCGACTCCGCCTTGGACACGGCGGCGTTGCCGTCGTCGACGGCGTCCTGGATCGCCGCGAGGAGATCCGCGTCCGCGCGCAGCGACGCCGCGGTCGAACCGGCCGGCTTGCCGTGCTCGTCGGCCCAGCGGCCCAGGAACTCCTCGTCGACGGTGACCAGCGCGCCGACGAACGGACGCCCGTCGCCGACGACCATGCACTCCGCGACGAGCGCGTGCGCACGGATGCGGTCCTCGATCACGGCCGGGGCGACGTTCTTGCCGCCCGCGGTGACGATGATCTCCTTCTTGCGGCCGGTGATGCGGAGGTAGCCGTCCTCGTCGAGGGTGCCGATGTCACCGGTGTGGAACCAGCCGTCGGCCAGCGCCTCGGCGGTCGCGGCCTCGTTGTTCCAGTAGCCCTTGAACAGGTGCTCGCCGTGCAGCAGCACCTCGCCGTCGTCGGCGATCCGGACGACGGAGCCCGGCAGCGGCTGGCCCACCGTGCCGATCTTCGTCCGGTCCCAGGGGTTGAACGCGGTCGCCGCGCAGGACTCGGTCAGGCCGTAGCCCTCCAGCACCGTGAAGCCGATGCCGCGGAAGAAGTGACCGAGGCGCTCGCCCAGCGGCGCGCCGCCGGAGATGGCGTACTCGCCGCGCCCGCCGAGCACCGCGCGCAGCTTGCTGTAGACCAGCTTGTCGAAGGTCTTGTGCTTGATCCGCAGGCCGAGGGAGGGACCCGACGGGGTGTCCAGGGCACGGCTGTACGCGATCGCCGTGTCCGCCGCCTTGTCGAAGATCTTGCCCTTGCCGTCCGCCTGGGCCTTGGCGCGCGCCGAGTTGTAGACCTTCTCGAAGACGCGCGGCACACCGAGGATCAGCGTCGGCCGGAACGCGGCGAGCTCGTCGGTGAGGTTCTTGATGTCGGGGACGCAGCCGAGCTTGATCGGCGCCATCATCGGCGCGACCTGCACGAGCCGGCCGAAGACGTGCGCCAGCGGGAGGAACAGCAGGACGGAGCACTCGCCCGTGCGGAACAGGGGGCGCAGACGCTCGACGATGTTGCCGCACTCCGCGAAGAACGCCCGGTGGGTGAGCACACAGCCCTTGGGGCGGCCGGTGGTCCCGCTCGTGTAGACGATGGTCGCCGGGTCGTCGGCCTTGGCGAGGGAGCTGCGCTCCTCGACGGTCGCGTCGCTGACGTCCTTGCCGGCCCGGCCCAGCTCCTCGATGCCGCCGGCCTCGATCTGCCAGACGTGCTTGAGGGCGGGCAGCCGGTCGCGCACCGAGTCCACCGCGGCGGCGTGCGCGTCCAGTTCGACGATGCAGGCGGTCGCGCCCGAGTCGCCGAGGATCCACTGGACCTGCTCGGGGGAGCTGGTCTCGTACACGGGCACGGTGATCGCGCCGGCGCTCCAGATCGCGAAGTCGAGCAGCGTCCACTCGTAGCGGGTGCGGGACATCAGGCCCACCCGGTCGCCGGGCTGCACGCCCGAGGCGATCAGGCCCTTGGCCGCGGCGTGCACCTCGGCGAGGAAGGCGGTGGCGGTGACATCCGTCCAGGTGCCGCCGACCTTGCGGGCGATGACGGCCACGTCGGGATGCTGCGCGGCGTTTCTGCGGACGATGTCGGTGAGATTTCCGTCCGCAGGGACCTCGTACAAAGCCGGAAGGCTGAACTCGCGCAAGACTGCTGCTCCTCATAGGGCGCCGACGCCACGACTCTGTGTGATGCGACGGTGCGGTCCAAGGCTCGGGCAGGTACTCGGGTGATCACTTGTTGAAAACCTGAGTACGACTGGACTGCCCGGACGTTACCCGCCGGTATGGCGTCTTCGACAGGGGGTCCCGGCGAGATGTTCTGTGCGTCACACGTGTTGGCGTTCCTTCGCGCACAGTAGTCCACGCAATTCCTGACTAGCCAGTAACCGCAGGTCCGACCGCCTCTATTCACGTTTGCCCCACACGCCTACGCTTGATCGTCATGGCACCCACACCGGTCGGTAACGCGAGGACGCGCATTCATGTGGTCAGTGACGTGCACGGCAACGTGCGCGACCTGGCCGGAGCCGGGGACGGCGCGGACGCCCTGATCTGCCTCGGTGACCTGGTGCTCTTCCTCGACTACGCCGACCACTCGCGCGGCATCTTCCCGGACCTGTTCGGTGTGGAGAACGCGGACCGCATCGTCGAGCTGCGCACCGCCCGCCGCTTCGAGGAGGCGCGCGCGTTCGGTGCCCGTCTGTGGTCGGGCATCGGCGCGGACCGGGCCGCCGCCATCGAGAAGGCGGTGCGCAAGCAGTACGCCGAGATGTTCGCCGTGTTCCCGACGCCGACGTACGCGACCTACGGCAATGTCGACATGCCGACCCTGTGGCCGGAGTACGCCGGGCCCGGTACGCAGGTCCTCGACGGCGAACGCGTGGAGATCGGCGGCCGGGTCTTCGGGTTCGTCGGCGGGGGACTGCGGACGCCGATGCGGACGCCCTACGAGATCAGCGACGAGGAGTACGCCGCCAAGGTCGAGGCGGTCGGCGAGGTCGACGTGCTGTGCTCGCACATCCCGCCGGAGGTGCCGGAGTTGGTGTACGACACGGTGGCACGCCGCTTCGAGCGCGGCTCCCGCGCCCTCCTGGACGCGATCCGGCGCACACGCCCGCGCTACGCCCTGTTCGGCCACGTCCACCAGCCGCTCGCCTCCCGTATGCGGGTCGGGGCGACGGAATGCGTCAATGTGGGCCACTTCGCGGCCACGGGCACGCCCTGGGCGCTGGAGTGGTGAGGCGCCGGGGCCGGTGAACCCCAGGTGGGGTGATAGCGCCCGCGGCTGTGCGCGGTAGCCTTCACGCTGCACACACGTGCGCCCCACCCTCCCTCACCGGACCGCATCTGGAGGAGCCACCGCGATGGCGGAACACACCAGTTCGAGCATCACGATCGAGGCGGCACCGGCTGACGTCATGGCGGTGATCGCCGACTTCGCCCGCTACCCGGACTGGACGGGTGAGGTGAAGGAGGCCGAGGTGCTCGCCACCGACGACCAGGGCCGCGCCGAGCAGGTGCGCCTCGTCATGGACGCCGGCGCCATCAAGGACGACCAGACCCTCGGCTACACCTGGACCGGCGACCACGAGGTCTCCTGGACCCTGGTCAAGTCCCAGATGCTGCGCTCGCTCGACGGCTCCTACCTCCTCAAGCCCGCGGGCACGGGTGCCACCCAGGTCACCTACCAGCTGACCGTCGACGTCAAGATCCCCATGCTCGGCATGATCAAGCGCAAGGCCGAGAAGGTCATCATCGATCGCGCGCTGGCGGGCCTGAAGAAGCGCGTGGAGTCGGGCGAGGTCTGACTCCCGGCACCGGAGCGCACCTACGGCGATCCCGGCACCCCGGGACCGGAGCGGGGTGCGCCCGGCGGTCTCCGGCAGCGGCGCGGCGCCCCCGGCGTCCCGGCGACCGAGCCCGGTGACTCCGGCGGCCTGTCCCAGGGCGACGTCCGCGGTGACTCCGGCGGCCTGTCCCAGGAGGGCGACGTCCGCGGTGGCCTCCGGACCGAGCGCGGTGAACCCGGCGCCCCGGAACCGGATGGCGGCGACCCGGGCGGCCCGGCGACGGAGTACGACGCCCTCGGCGACCGGAAGAAGACGGAGCACGGTGACCTCGGCGACCCGGGGACCGAGTCCGGTGACCCCGGCAACAGGGGGAGCGCGGTCCGTCCCGCCTGTGCGGCGCAGGTACCGTTCACCCTCATGCGCACCATCCTGATCACCGGCCAGGGCGGCACCGGCCGTACCACCGTCGCCGCGGCCACCGCGCTGCGGGCAGCCCACCAGGGCACCCGCACCTTGGTGCTCACCGCCGACCGCACCGACACCCTGGGTGCGGTCCTCGGCGTCCCGACGGGCCCGACCCCCGTCGAGGCCGCGCCGAACCTCACCGCCTGGCGCCCCGACGCCGCCGCGCGCTTCCGCGAGGACCTCACCGCCTTCCAGCAGCGCGCCACCGCCGCCCTCGACCTGCTCGGCGCCTCCCGCCTGGACGCGGAGGAGGTCACCCCGCTGCCCGGCGCCGAGGAACTCGCCGTGCTGCGCGCCCTGCGCGACGCGGCACTCTCGGAGGCCTACGAGCTCCTGGTCGTCGACCTCCCGCCGGCCCCGCAGACCCTCGCCCTGCTCGGACTCCCCGAGGAACTCCGCCGCTATCTGCGCCGGCTGCTCCCGCCGGAGCGTCAGGCCGCCCGCGCCCTGCGACCCGTCCTCGGCCGGCTCGCGGGCGTCCCGATGCCCGCGGAGTGGCTGTACGAGACCGCCGCACGCTGGGACGTCGAGCTGGCCGCGGTGCAGGCGGTCGTCGAGGACAGGGCCACGACCGTTCGACTGGTCGCGGAGCCCGGCCCGGCCGGCACCGACGCCGTACGGACCGCCTCCACCGCGCTCGCCCTGCGTGGACTGTCCGTCGACGCCCTGGTCGCGAACCGTGTCCTGCCCGCCGCCACGGACGACCCCTGGCTCGCCGCCCTCGCGGCCCAGCAGCACAAGGCTCTGGACGAGTGGTGCGAGACGTACGACCTGCACGAGGTCCCGCACCTGGGACGGGACCCCCGGGGCGGCGGCGACCTCGCCGAACTCCCGGTGCCCCACGTCAACGCGGCGCCCACCCCGGTCGAGTGGCCCGTCACCGACCGGCTCGCCGACGACGGCGTGCTCGTCTGGCACATCCCGCTGCCCGGCGCGATACGCGAGGAACTGGACCTCGTCCGGCGCGGCGACGAACTCGTCGTCACCGTCGGACAGTTCCGCAGGATCGTCGCCCTTCCGTCGGCCCTGCGCCGCTGCACCGTGGACGGCGCGGCGCTGCGCGAGGGCGAGCTGCGGATCCGCTTCGCGCCGGACCCCGCGCTGTGGCCGCGCGGCAAGTGAGGCACCGTCCGTGGCCCGGCCGATCCGTGCCCCGGACACGGTGAACGGTGTACCCCCGTTCGGGTAACGTCGAAGGCACGAACCGTAGGCAGGAGTCCGCCATGAGCGAAGAGCGCCCCACACCCGACGCCGCTCAGGAGGAGACGGCCGAAGAGGTGCGCGCGGCCGACGCCGACGCCTGGGCGCAGGCGTGCGCCGAGGACCTCGCGGCGGAGAAGGCCCGCCGCCGCGCCCAGTACGGCACGCCCCCCGGCTCGGCCGCCGAGGAACTGCGCAAGCTCGTCGACGCCGTCGCCGACAAGCTGTCCGGACTGCAGTCGCCGCTGTTCGGCGCGGTCGCCTCCGGCACCGCCCAGCAGATGGTCAACCAGGTCGTGCAGCAGGCCAAGGCCGCCGTCGAGCCCGTCCTGGAGCGCAATCCGGACGTGTTCGACCACCTCGCGGCCGCGGGTTCCGAGCTGCTCGCCGCCTACCGCTCGGCCGTCGAGGCCCAGGAGCGGCGCTGGACGACCCGGGACACCGGACCCCGCGACGAGGGCACCGGTCCGGGGGAGCGGATTGACTTGGACTGAAGGCCCCTCGGGTACGGTTGGCCGTAGCGGGGCTCGACCGAAACTGAGGGATTCATGGGACTCACCATCGGCGTCGATATCGGCGGCACGAAGATCGCGGCCGGTGTGGTCGACGAGGAAGGCAACATCCTCTCGACCCACAAGGTGCCGACCCCCAGCACGCCGCAGGCCATCGTGGACGCGATCGCCTCGGCCGTTGAGGGCGCGCGCGCCGGTCACGACATCGTGGGCGTCGGCATCGGTGCCGCCGGATATGTGAACCGCCAGCGCTCGACGGTCTACTTCGCGCCGAACATCGACTGGCGGCAGGAGCCGCTCAAGGCCGAGGTCGAGGCCCGCGTGGGCCTGCCGGTCGTCGTCGAGAACGACGCGAACGCGGCCGCGTGGGGCGAGTACAAGTTCGGCGCCGGCAAGGGTCACCGCAACGTCATCTGCATCACCCTGGGCACGGGTCTCGGGGGCGGCATCATCATCGGCAACAAGCTGCGCCGCGGGCACTTCGGGGTGGCCGCCGAGTTCGGCCACATCCGCATGGTGCCCGACGGTCTGCTGTGCGGCTGCGGCTCGCAGGGCTGCTGGGAGCAGTACGCCTCCGGGCGCGCCCTCGTCCGGTACGCCAAGCAGCGGGCCAACGCGACCCCCGAGCACGCGGAGATCCTCCTCGCCCTGGGCAACGGCACGCCCGACGGCATCGAGGGCAAGCACATCTCGGTGGCCGCGCGCCAGGGCGACCCGGTGGCGGTGGACTCCTACCGTGAGCTGGCCCGCTGGGCCGGTGCCGGCCTCGCCGACCTGGCCTCGCTCTTCGACCCGTCCGCGTTCATCGTCGGCGGCGGCCTCTCGGACGAGGGCGAGCTGGTCCTCGACCCGATCCGCAAGTCGTACAAGCGCTGGCTCGTCGGCGGCAACTGGCGCCCCGTGGCCGACGTCATCGCCGCGCAGCTGGGCAACAAGGCCGGCCTCGTCGGTGCCGCGGACCTGGCCCGGGAGCCCGACCCGATCATGTGACGCCCGCACCGCCTGTGTACCTCTCCGCCCGCCGCGCCCTCCGGGGACGGCGGGCGGTGCCATGCCCGGCCCGCTCCCCGACCGGATTGCCGAAGCGGGCCTCCGCTCCGGCTCTCCGGCCACAGCGCCGCCCGGCGCGCGCCGTCGCTCTCCGGCCGGATCGCCTTGGCGGGCGCGCCCTCCTGCTTCCCGGCCCGGATCGCCGCCCCGGCGTGCACTCCCGCTCCCGGTGGGCCGTGGCGGCGTATCTTGATCGGCATGGCGACGACCCCGCTGCCCAACTCCCGTACCGAGCCCGACGGTTCCGCCGTCATCCGGGTGCTCAGCTACAACATCCGCTCGATGCGCGACGACACCGACGCGCTCGCGCGGGTGATCAGCGCCTGCGAACCCGACCTCGTCCTGGTCCAGGAGGCGCCGCGCTTCTTCCGCTGGCGCAAGAAGCTGGCACGGCTCGCGGCGGCGTCCGGGCAGGTGATCCTCTCGGGCGGCGCCACCGCCGCGGGCCCCGCACTGCTCTGCTCCCTGCGGGGGACGGTGGAACGCACCGAGGACGTCCTGCTCCCGCTCACCCCCGGCCTGCACCGGCGCGGCTTCGCCACCGCCGTGGTGCGCTTCGGCGGCGCCCGCCTCGGCGTCCTGAGCTGCCACCTCTCGCTCCAGAAGGACGAGCGGTACGAGCAGGGCGGCATGCTCCTCGACCGTCTCGCCGGCCTCGGCACCCCGTATGCCGTCGCGGGCGGAGACCTCAACGAACGCCCCGGCGGGCCCACCTTCACACGCCTGGCCGGCACGCTCCAGGACGCCTGGACGACCCGCCCCTGGGGCGCCGAGCACACCTCCACCCCCACCGACCCGCACCAGCGGATCGACGCGATCTTCGCCACGCCCGGCGTCGAGATCCTGGGCTGCGGGGTGCCACTCGGCCTGCCCGGAGTGACGGAGGACGACCTGAGGGCGGCCACGGACCATCTGCCCGTACTGGCCGCCCTCAAGGTGCCCGCGTCCTGAGACGCGCTCAGACCACCGCGCCCCGGCCGGGGTCGTCCCCATCCTCGTCGTCGGTCTTCATCCGCATCACCAGGGTGGTGAAACCGCCCAGGAAACCGCCTATGCCGAGGGTGGCGAGCCACCAGGTCATGTCCCAGCCGAGGAGCACCGCCAGCAGCAGGAGCACCGGGCCGCCGAGTACGGCGAGCCAGGCGAACTTCGCGGTCGCGTCCGCGGCCGGCAGCGGGGGCGGCTCGGGCGGCACGAAGTGGCCCTCGTCGTCCTCGTCGAAGTCGTCGTCGGAGGGCTCGGACGCGCGATAGTCGCGCGGGCCGCCCACACCGGGAGCGAACGCGACCGAGCTGCCCAGCGGCTTCGCCGGGGTCGGCTCGTCCGCGGACGGCCCGTCCGAGGAGCCGGTCCCCGCGGCGCTCTTGTCGCCGTCGCTCTTCTCGCCGTCGTCCGGGCCGTCGTTCGTCTCCGGGTCGAGGAGCGCGAGGTCCTCGACCGACTTGAACGGCTTCGCGCCCGGCGGGTCCGGCGGCTCCTCCCCGTACCCCTCGACGATCGCCTGCCACGCGGCGTCCTCGTCGAAGGGCACGCTCTGCTCCTCCGGCGACCCGCCGAGGGAGTCACCGGACGACCCGCCGAGGGGCTCCCCGACCGGGATGCCCTTCTCCTCGGAGTCGCCGCGGTCCGCGTCGTACTCAGCCACCGGTGGCCGTCCCTTCCTGCTGACCCAGCCGGCCCGTGCCGGGCTCCTTGCCGACAGCGGGTGCGAGCCGGGCGATGAAGGCGTAGCTCTCCTCGAAGATCCGGTCCGCGTCATGGTCCAACGTCGCGACGTGGTAGCTCTGTTCCAGCAGGATCTCCGTGACGTCCGTGGACGACACCCTGCTCAGGACACGGGCCGAGTCCGCGGGCGGCACGACATGGTCCTGCGGGCTGTGCAGCAGCAGCAACGGCTGGGTGACCTGGGGCAGCTCACCGTCGACCTGCCGGTAGAAATTCCGCATGGAGTGCGCGGAGTGCAGGGGCACCCGGTCGTAGCCGATCTCCTGGGCGCCCTCCTTGGCGATGTCGCTCGTGATCCCCTTCACGGTGGGCACGAGGTGGCGCAGGACCGGCAGGGCGTGCGCGGCGAGGCCGTGCACCTTGTTCGCCGGGTTGACGACCACGACGCCGGTGACGTCGTCCCCGTGCTTGGCGGCCAGCCGCAGGGCCAGGGTGCCGCCCATCGACAGACCGAGGACGAAGACCTGGTCGCACCGGTCCTTCAGGGCGCGCAGCTCGCGGTCGACCTCCGCGTACCAGTCCTGCCAGCCCGTGAGCTGCATGTCCTCCCAGCGTGTGCCGTGCCCCGGCAGCAGCGGCAGCGCGACGGTCAGGCCGCGCTCGGCGAGAAACTCCGCCCAGGGCCGCAGCGACTGCGGGGACCCGGTGAAACCGTGGCAGAGGAGGACGCCGACCTCTCCGCCCTCACGGCGGAACGGCTCGGCTCCAGGAAGGACCGGCACCTTCGGTCTCCTGTTCATCAGGCGGGCGGAACGGAACGAACGGAACCCCCGAGGCTTCGAGGCGTACTTCACCGTACGCGACCGCACTGACACCGACCAGGGTCGTCGGACCCTTTGACGGCGCTCCGGGTTAAGGTCTGACCGACGACACAGGAGGCACTCGGTTGATCTACGGCGCAATGAAGTTTTCCATCGGAGGGCCGCTGAAGCTCGCCTTCAGACCCTGGGTGGAAGGCCTCGAGAACATCCCCGCCGAGGGCCCCGCGATTCTGGCGAGCAATCACCTGTCGTTCTCGGACTCGTTCTTCCTGCCCGCGATGCTGGACCGCAAGGTGACCTTCATCGCGAAGGCCGAGTACTTCACGACGCCCGGCCTCAAGGGCCGGATGACGGCCGCCTTCTTCAAGGGTGTCGGGCAGCTCCCCGTCGACCGCTCCGGCGGGCGCGGCGCGGGCGAGGCGGCGATCAAGAGCGGCATCGAGGTCATCGAGCGCGGTGAGCTGTTCGGCATCTATCCGGAGGGCACGCGCTCCCCGGACGGCCGGCTCTACCGCGGCAAACCCGGCGGCCTCGCGCGCGTGGCGCTCGCCACCGGCGCCCCCGTCATCCCGGTGGCGATGATCGACACCGAGAAGATCCAGCCGCCGGGGAAGGTGATGCCCAAGCTGATGCGCCCGGGCATCCGTATCGGCAAGGCGATCGACTTCAGCCGGTACGCCGGCATGGAGCACGACCGTTTCGTGCTCCGCGCGGTGACCGACGAGGTCATGTACGAAATCATGAAGCTCTCCGGCCAGGAGTACGTCGACATGTACGCGACGGCCGCCAAGCGGCAGATCGCGGAGGCGGCGAAGGCCGAGAAGGAGGCCGAGAAGGCGGCGAAGGCGGCGCTCGCGCAGGCCGCGAAGCAGGCCGCCGGGGAATCCGGCCACGGGGACAAGGAACGTTCCGGCTCCTAGCTGCGTCCGTGAGGACGTCGGGGAGCGGTGGGGTGGGGGGACATGGCCAGGCGCGAGAGAGTCATGAGGATGTCGGTCGAGCTGCCGCTGTGGCGCGCGCTCACCGCCTACCGCGTCCTGACCATGTTCTACGCGGTCGGGCTCTTCGCCACCGCGTACGACGAGTTCACCCGCCCCTGGGTGGCCATCGTGTTCTACGCGGTGCTGTGCGTGTGGACCCTGGCGACCCTGCCCAGGGTGGCGAACGCGGCCAACTGCACCAAGCGGTTCCTGGCCGCCGACCTCACCGTCGCGCTCGTCGGCATCCTGCTCACCCGGGTCGCCGACGCCTCGTCGCGGATCGAGGACGGCGGCCCGACGCTGCCGTCCATATGGACCGCCGGTTCCGTCCTCGCCTTCGCGGTCAAGGGCGGCTGGCGATGGGCGGCCTTCGCGTCGACCCTGGTCGCCGCGGTCAACGTCGTCGAGCGGGGCGCCCCGACCCGCGACACCGTGCACAACGTGATCCTCGTCTGGGTCGCCTCCATCGCCATCGGATACGTCGTCGAGGTCGCCCGCGCCTCCGAGCGCACCCTCGCCCGCGCCCTGGAGATCGAGGCCGCCACCCGCGAGCGGGAGCGCCTGGCCCGCGACATCCACGACGGCGTGCTCCAGGTGCTCGCCATGGTGCAGCGGCGCGGATCCGCGCTCGGCGGCGAGGCGGCGGAGCTCGGCCGGATGGCCGGTGAGCAGGAGGTGGCGCTGCGCACGCTGGTCTCGGGCGGTCTGGTGCCCGTCTCCCGGGTGTCCGAGGACGCCGCGCTCGGCGCGGTCGTACGAGCCGTCGACGAACCGGACGCCGGCGAGGAGCCGGCCGGCCCGGTCGACCTGCGGGCCCTGCTCGCCCCGTACGCCGCCGCGCGCGTGACCCTCTCCGAGCCCGGCGCGCCCGTACGGCTCGCGCCGGGAGCCGCCGGGGAACTGGCCGCCGCCGTCGGTGCCGCCCTCGACAATGTCCGCAAGCACGCCGGTCCCGACGCCCGTGCCTGGATCCTCGTCGAGGACGAACCGGACGAGGTGATCGTGACCGTGCGGGACGACGGTCCGGGCATTCCCGAGGGCCGGCTCGCGCAGGCCGAGGGCGAGGGGCGGCTCGGGGTCGCCCTGTCGATCCGCGGGCGGCTGCGCGACCTGGGCGGCACGGCCGAGCTGATCTCGGTCCCGGGCCAGGGCACCGAGGTCGAGCTGAAGGTGCCGAAGGCGTCCGCGGCGAAGGCGGAACAGTGACCCGCGCGAGGACGGAGCGGTGAACCGCAGGAGGGCGGAGCGGTGATCCGGGGGGGAAGAGGCAATGGCGACGACGAACACGGTGGGGCGGCGATGACGGCGAAGACGGAGGCGGCGGACGTGCGGGGGAACGACCCGATCAAGGTCATGGTGGTCGACGACCACCCCATGTGGCGTGACGCGGTCGCCCGCGACCTCACCGAGTCGGGCTTCGACGTGGTCGCCACCGCGGGCGACGGCGAGCAGGCCGTGCGCCGTGCCCGGGCCGCCGCGCCCGACGTCCTCGTGCTCGACCTGAACCTGCCCGCCAAGCCCGGCGTCCAGGTCTGCAAGGAACTGGTCGGCGCCAACCCCGCCCTCCGTGTCCTGGTCCTGTCGGCCAGCGGTGAGCACGCCGACGTCCTGGAGGCGGTGAAGTCCGGGGCCACCGGTTATCTCCTCAAGTCGGCGTCCACGGAGGAACTGATCGACGCGGTGCGCCGTACGGCCGTCGGCGACCCGGTGTTCACACCGGGCCTCGCGGGCCTCGTCCTCGGCGAGTACCGCAGGCTCGCCTCCGAACCGGTCCCCGCCGCGGGCGACGACGAACCGAAGGCCCCGCAGCTCACCGACCGCGAGACCGAGGTGCTCCGGCTCGTCGCCAAGGGCCTGAGCTACAAGCAGATAGCGGAGCGTCTCGTCATCTCCCACCGCACGGTGCAGAACCACGTGCAGAACACCCTGGGCAAGCTCCAGTTGCACAACCGGGTGGAACTGGTGCGGTACGCCATCGAACGCGGTCTTGACGAGGCGTAAACCTGGTGCATCCCACCTTCGGGTGAAGGCCGTAGATCAACACCCCCACAATTCACCGGAATTGACCTTCCGCACCATGCCGAAGTGACCTGCATCACCCTTAGCGTGAGTCCATCAGGCAACCGCGGAGAAGGGACTTTTCCATGCGGGTCGGAGTACTGACCGGAGGCGGCGACTGCCCCGGGCTCAACGCCGTCATCCGGGGCATCGTCCGCAAGGGCGTGCAGGAGTACGGCTACGACTTCGTCGGCTTCCGGGACGGCTGGCGAGGTCCTCTCGAAGGCGACACCGTCCGTCTCGACATCCCCGCCGTGCGCGGCATCCTGCCGCGCGGCGGCACCATCCTCGGCTCCTCGCGGACCAACCCCCTCAAGCAGGAGGACGGTATCCGCCGGATCAAGGAGAACCTCGCCAAGCAGGAGGTCGAGGCGCTCATCGCGATCGGCGGCGAGGACACCCTGGGTGTCGCGGCACGCCTCACCGACGAGTACGGCGTGCCCGTCGTCGGCGTACCGAAGACCATCGACAACGACCTCTCCGCCACCGACTACACCTTCGGCTTCGACACCGCGGTCGGCATCGCGACCGAGGCCATCGACCGCCTGCACACCACCGCCGAGTCCCACATGCGCGTGCTCGTCGTCGAGGTCATGGGCCGTCACGCGGGCTGGATCGCCATCCACTCCGGTCTGGCGGGCGGGGCCAACGCCATCCTCATCCCGGAACAGCGCTTCGACGTCGAGCAGGTCTGCCAGTGGGTGACCTCGCGCTTCAAGGCGTCGTACGCCCCGATCGTCGTGGTCGCCGAGGGCGCCATGCCCAAGGACGGCGAGATGGTCCTCAAGGACGGCTCGCTCGACTCCTTCGGTCATGTCCGCCTCTCCGGCGTCGGCGAGTGGCTGGCCAAGGAGATCGAGAGGCGCACCGGCAAGGAGGCCCGCACCACCGTGCTCGGGCACGTCCAGCGGGGCGGCACCCCGAGCGCCTTCGACCGCTGGCTCGCCACCCGCTTCGGCCTGCACGCCATCGAGGCCGTCCGGGACGGCGACTTCGGCAAGATGGTCGCCCTGCGCGGCACGGACATCGTCCGCGTCCCGATCGCGGAGGCCACGGCCAAGCTGAAGACGGTCGACCCGAAGCTGTACGAGGAAGTCGGCGTCTTCTTCGGCTGACCCGGCACCCTGGGGTTATGGGCCGTATATTCGGCCCATAACCCTCCAGAGCGGGAGATGCCGGTGGAGATCGTCGCGTTCGGAGTGCAGTCCGACGAGAGGCCGCTCATCGAGAGGGCCTTCGAGGGGCACCACGAAGTCCGCTGCCTCGACGTCTTCCTCACCGAGGACACCGCTCCCGTCGCGGCCGGCTACGAGGCCGTCTCCAGCAGCGTCAACTGCGCTCTGGGACACCGCGTCCTGCAGACGCTGGCGGCCGGCGGCACCCAGCTGATCGCCCAGCGCTCCACCGGGTTCAACAACATCGACCTCGCGGTCGCCGAACGCCTGGGCATGACGGTCGCCCGGGTGTCGTACTACTCGCCCCACTCGGTCGCCGAGTTCGCCTGGACCCTCGCCATGGCCGTCAACCGCCGTATCGTGCGTGCCGCGACCCGCACCCGCGACTTCGACTTCCGGCTCGACGGACTGATGGGCCGTGACATGCACGGCCGCACCGCCGGCGTGGTCGGCACCGGCAAGATCGGTGAGGCGTTCGCCACCATCGCGCACGGCTTCGGCATGAATCTGCTCGGCTGGGACATCGCCGAGAACCCGGCCTGCGTCGGACTCGGCATGAAGTACGTCCCCAAGGAGCGCCTCCTCGCCGAGTCCGACCTCATCACCCTGCACGTGCCGCTGATGCCGCAGACCCATCACCTCGTCGACGCCGCCGCCCTGCGCGCCATGAAGGACGACGCGATCCTGATCAACTCCAGCCGCGGCGGGCTCGTCGACTCCCAGGCCCTCGTCACCGAACTGCGCGAGGGCCGTTTCACGGGCGTCGGCCTCGACGTGTACGAGGAGGAGGCCGGGCTCTTCTTCCTCGACAAGTCCCTGGAGCCCGTCGAGGACGACACCCTGGCCCGCCTGGTCACCTTCCCGAACGTCCTGGTCACCTCGCACCAGGCGTACTACACCGAGGACGCCGTCGGCCAGATCATCGACACCACGGTCCGCAACGTCCTCGACTACGCCGAGGGCCGCCGCTCGGACAACGTGCTGGTGCCCCGCAGCTGACCGATCAGCTCCCGCACCACGGCCGTGCCGTTCAGCGTCAGCACCGACTCGGGGTGGAACTGCACACCCGCGAACCCCGGACCGCGCATCGCGTGCACCTCGCCGCCGTCGCCGCGGCTCACCTCGACGCCGTGCGCGGCGAGCTCCGCGAGGGCCTCGTCGTCGCAGCGCGCCACGAAGCTGTTGTAGAAGCCGACCGTCTCCGTCCGCCCGAAGAGGTCGATCGCCGTCTGCGCCCCCTGGTACGGCACCTCCTTGCGGACGATCTCCAGGCCCAGCTCGGCCGCGATCAGCTCATGGCCCAGGCAGACGCCCAGCACCCCGTGCCGGTGCCCCCGGAGCACCTCGGCGGTGAGGCCGCGCAGGAAGCGCATCTTCGGGTCCCGGACGTCGTCCGGATCGCCCGGACCGGGGCCCAGCACGAGGGGGCCCTCGTGCGCGAGGACCGCCTCCCGCAGACCCGGCTCGTCGTAGCGCCGCACCGTCACGCCGAGCCCCGACGAGCGGAGCAGATGCGCGAGCATCGCCGTGAAGGTGTCCTCGCCGTCCACGACGAGCGCGTGCCCGTCGAGACCGTCGCCCCGCTCCTGCATCCGGAGCCAGAACGGTGCGAGCGAGGACCGCCGGCCGTCGAGCGCGGCCTGCACCCGCGGGTCGTCCGCCAGCCGCGGCCCGGCGTGCTCGGTGCGCGGCCGGACCTCCCCGACCCCCAGCGCCGCCAGCACGCCCGCCGCCTTCGCATGCGTCTCGGCGACCTCGCCGGCCGGATCCGACCCCCGGACGAGGGTGGCGCCCACCGGGACCCGGAGTCGTCCGTCCGCGTCGATGTCGGCGGTCCGGATCAGGATCGGGGAGTCGAGGGTCTGCGCCCCGCCGGAGTCCCGTCCGACGAGAGCGAGCGCGCCCGCGTAGTAGCCGCGCCCGCCGACCTCGTGCCGCTCGATGACCCGGCAGGCGTTCTGCACCGGCGACCCGGTGACGGTCGCCGCGAACATGGTCTCGCGCAGCACGTCCCGGACGTCCAGCGAGGACCGGCCCCGCAACTCGTACTCGGTGTGCGCGAGATGGGCCATCTCCTTGAGCCGCGGGCCGATCACCACCCCGCCCATGTCACCGACCGTGCACATCATCTTGAGCTCCTCGTCGACGACCATCGACAGCTCCTCGATCTCCTTGCCGTCGGCCAGGAAGGCGAGCAGGTCCTCCGGAGTCGGGCCCTCGGCCGGATAGCGGTACGTCCCGCTGATCGGGTTCATCACGACGGTCCCGCCCGACATCCGGACATGCACCTCGGGGCTCGCCCCGACCAGCGTGCGCCCACCCGTCGCATGCCCCTCGGGCCCTTCCTGCGCCCCGGTGTGCACCACGTACGTCCAGTACGCGCCCCGCTCTCCCACCAGCAGCCGCCGGAAGAGCGCGAGGGCGTCGGCCCTCCCGAACCCCGCGATCCGTCCCTCGTACGTCCGCCGGATCACGAAGTTCGCGCCCTCGCCCCGCCCGATCTCCTCGTCGAGCACCCGCCCGACGATGCGGGCGTACTCCTCGTCGCCGACGTCGAAGCCGCCGCCCTCGACGCGCACGTCGTGCGACGGCAGCTGCTCCAGGACCCGGTCCAGCGGCAGTTCGTGGCGCTCCCGGGGGACGAGCACGGTGAGCGGGGTGCCGTCGTCGCGGACGTCGAAGCCGCGCTCCCGGATCTGGCGGAAGGGGATCAGCGCGAGCGCCTCGCCCGGGATGTCGGCGAGCAGGCCGACCTCGCGCACCTCGCCCAGCAGAAGCTCCACCACGTCGTGGTCGTGGCCGGGTGTCCGGCGGCGCAGCAGGGCGAACGGTCGGGGATCGTCCAGCAGGTCGAGCAGGTTCATCGGTCGGTTCCTTCTCGTGAGCGGAGCTCGCTCGGCGAGCTCACCTGGAGAGGAACGACCCCGGGAAACACCGAAGGCCGCCCCTCGGGCGGCCTTCGCGAAGTCTTGCGTACGCGCAGTCAGTGGGCCGCCGGATGAGCGGTCCACCACCAGTTCTGGATCGAGTGCACGAACATGCGCCGAACCCTACCCGACGCCGACGGTCGGGCAACAGCGTGAACCGTTCCCGCGCGGCGTTCGGACAGCGCGGCCAGCGGCCATGGATGGCCAGGACACACCGACCCGACCGGAGGAGAGAGCCATCCACGCCGCCCGTTCACCCCAGTCCCGCCGAAGGAGCGCCCGCGCTCTCACTCTGGTGCTCGCCGCCGCGGCCCTGGCCGCCGGACCGCTCGGCGCCGCACGCTCGGCCCCGCTGCCGACCGACTCGGACGACATCACCCGGGTCTCCTACCGGGGCCACGAGTTCACCGTCCCCGCCTCCTGGCAGGTCGTGGACCTGGAGAAACATCCGGATACCTGCGTCCGGTTCGACCGGCACGCCGTGTACCTCGGCACCCCGGGCAGCCGGCAGGACTGCCCGGCCCAGGCCAGGGGGCGCACCGAAGCGCTCCTGATCCAGCCGGCGTCCGCAGCCGTCACGGGCAGCGCCGTCACCGAGAACCGCGTGGCGCGCACCTACCGGGCGACCGCCGACCGGATCGCGGTGACCGCCGCCTACGGCTACGACCGCAGCCGCATCCAGGACGTCCTGCGCAGCGCGGGCCTGCCCGTCGCAGCCGCCCAGGACGAGCAGCCGTCCGGGACGCCCGCCGTGGCCACGCTGCCCGACGACGCGACCTCCTTCCGGGGCGAGGGCTTCGACGCCTGCACCGCGCCCGGCCAGGACGCCATGGACGCCTGGCGGGAGCACTCCGACTACGGCGCCATCGGCATCTACGTCGGCGGGATCAACCGGGCCTGCTCGCAGAC
Source organism: Streptomyces krungchingensis (assembly GCF_054729265.1). NCBI lineage: Bacteria > Bacillati > Actinomycetota > Actinomycetes > Kitasatosporales > Streptomycetaceae > Streptomyces > Streptomyces krungchingensis. Next base: position 3,390,428 of record NZ_JBPUKY010000001.1, on the reverse strand, counting down.
GAACCTCACCGCCGCATGGGTGCGGACGCAGTACACGAAGGGCTGGCGGTTCTTCCCGCTGTACGTCGGCCGCCAGCCCTCCTCCGACGGCGGCAGCTGCCAGGGCGACTGCGCGGCCATCACCAGCCCGGTGTCGCAGGGCACCGCGGCCGCCGACGACGCGGCCCGGCAGGCCGCCGCGCTCGGCTTCGGCAAGGGCTCGGTGATCTACAGCGACCTGGAGAACTACGAGCCCGGCGGCACCGTGACCGACCAGGTCCTCGGCTACGTCGACGCCTACACCGAGCGGCTGCACGAGCTCGGCTACCGGGCGGGCGCGTACGGCAACACCTCGTCCCTGGTCGCCGACCTCGTGAAGAACCGCAAGGACGTGACCCTGCCCGACGTGATCCACTTCGCCCGCTGGAACAACCAGGCGACCACCGCCGACCCGGCGGTCCCCGCCGACCTGTGGAACGAGCACCAGCGCATCCACCAGTACGCCGGCGACACGACCGAGACCCACGGTGGCGTGAAGATCTCCATCGACCGCGACCGGCTCGACGTGGACTGACCGGCCGACGACCCCGGAGAGCAGCGGTTCCGGGCGGCCGGGCGACCTCGTCGCGCCGGCCGCCCGAGGCGTCCCGATCGAGCGTGCACCGTCTCAATTGATGAGCACGTGAATGGACGCCCGACACGACCCCGTAGTGTTGGGAGGGTGACCGTGAACGCTAAGTCCAGCGCGAGCGCTGGCAACACCTGGCGAAACCTGCCCGCGGCGCAGCAGCCCGAGTACCCCGATGCCGAGGCTCTGCGCGATGTGATCGCGGACCTCGAGTCGTATCCGCCGCTCGTCTTCGCGGGCGAGTGCGACCAGCTGCGCGCCCGGATGGGAGCCGTCGCCAAGGGCGAGGCGTTCCTCCTTCAGGGCGGCGACTGCGCCGAGGCCTTCGACGCCGTGTCCGCCGACCACATCCGCAGCAAGCTCAAGACCCTGCTCCAGATGGGCGCCGTGCTGACGTACGCCGCCTCGGTGCCGGTGGTGAAGGTCGGCCGCATCGCCGGCCAGTACTCCAAGCCGCGCTCAAAGGGCACCGAGACCCGCGACGGCGTGACCCTGCCGACCTACCGGGGCGACTCGGTCAACGGCTTCGACTTCAACGAGAAGGCCCGCGTCCCGGACCCCGAGCGCCTGAAGCGGATGTACAACGCGTCCGCCTCCACGCTCAACCTGGTGCGCGCCTTCACCACCGGTGGTTACGCCGACCTGCGCCAGGTGCACGCCTGGAACCAGGACTTCGTGAAGTCGTCGCCCTCGGGCCAGCGCTACGAGCAGCTGGCGCGCGAGATCGACAACGCGCTGAACTTCATGCGGGCCTGCGGCACCGACCCGGAGGAGTTCAAGACCGTCGAGTTCTTCTCCTCGCACGAGGCGCTGCTGCTCGACTACGAATCGGCGCTGACCAGGGTCGACTCGCGTACGGGACAGCTGTACGACGTCTCGGGCCACATGGTGTGGATCGGTGAGCGCACCCGGCAGCTGGACGGCGCGCACATCGAGTTCGCCTCGAAGATCCGCAACCCGATCGGCATCAAGCTGGGCCCGACGACGACGGCCGAGGACGCGCTGCAGTACATCGAGCGCCTCGACCCGGAGCGTGAGCCGGGCCGTCTCACCTTCATCGTGCGGATGGGCGCGGACAAGGTCCGCGACAAGCTGCCCGAGCTGGTCGAGAAGGTCACCGCGTCCGGTGCGACGGTGGCCTGGGTGACCGACCCGATGCACGGCAACACCTTCGAGGCGGCCTCGGGCCACAAGACCCGCCGCTTCGACGACGTGCTCGACGAGGTCAAGGGCTTCTTCGAGGTCCACAAGGCCCTCGGTACGCACCCGGGCGGCATCCATGTCGAGCTCACCGGTGACGACGTCACCGAGTGCGTGGGCGGCGGCGACGAGATCTTCGTCGACGACCTGCACCAGCGCTACGAGACGGCCTGCGACCCCCGCCTGAACCGCAGCCAGTCCCTCGACCTGGCCTTCCTCGTCGCCGAGATGTACCGCGACCAGTAACGGACCGCCGACAGGTCCGGCTGTTACCAGCAGGTGAAGTGGGGCGTGGATCACATACGATCCGCGCCCCACCGCACTTTTGCGGCCCCTGGGAGCCGGGTAAGGTTAGGTTAGCCTCACCGATCAATCGGGAATCCGCTCCATCGGTACGGCACGACCCTGAAACCCCGACGGGAGGTGGACCGCGTGTTCGTCTGCAGCTGCTTCGGTGTCACCGAGGCGCAGGTAAAGAAGCACGCGGAAGAGGGTGCCTGCACCCCCCGCCAGATAGCGTCGGCATGCAAGGCGGGCACGGACTGCGGTTCGTGCGTCCGCCGTATCCAGGCCCTGCTGGGCCGTGGCGCGTGCCCGCGTCGTGAGCTCGCGGACGAGGGCAAGCCGGTCCTGTCGGACCTCGTGGACGCCCCGGTGCCCGCGCCCGTGGCGATGCCCGCGACGGCCATGCCCGCCACGGCGGCGCTGACCGTGGCGGCGCTGACTGCGGCGGCGGCCGAGGCCGCCTGACGCGTCTGTCGCCGGATCAGCTCTCCGGCTGCTCGATCAACTGCGCGATGTACAGCGCCTCGCCGAGCTTCTCGATCAGTTCGAGCTGGGTGTCCAGGTAGTCGATGTGGTGCTCCTCGTCCGCCAGGATCGACTCGAAGATGTTCGCCGACGTGATGTCGCCCTTCGTGCGCATCACCTCGATCCCGCGCTTGAGACGGTCGATCGCCTCGACCTCCACCTGCCGGTCCGCCTGGAACATCTCGGTGAGGGTCTGTCCCACCCGGACATGGAACAGGCGCTGGTAGTTCGGCAGGCCCTCCAGGAAGAGGATCCGGTCGGTGAGCACCTCGGCGTGCTTCATCTCGTCGAACGACTCGTGCCGCGTGTACTTGGCGAGCTTCGTCCAGCCGAAGTTCTCCTGCATCTTCGCGTGCAGGAAGTACTGGTTGATCGCGGTGAGCTCGCCGGTCAGCTGCTCGTTGAGGAATTCGATGACCTCGGGGTCGCCCTGCATCGCAGAGGCTCCTTCCAAGCGGGGACTGGGCAGGTTGCGCCGCATCCTCGCATCGGCGCAGTGAACCGTCCAGTAAGTGCACGCTTAGTAGGAGTTGCCCGATTCGGGACGGGGCTGGTCATGTGCACTGTCCCGGGTCTGTCAGGATGGAGTCATGGGTCAGCCGGTGGAGAGAGAATCTGGAGAAGCGGCACAGCCGGAGCTTCCGCCGGGGCAGCGACTTCAGCGCGGCTGGCCGGTCACGCACTACGGGCCCGTACCCAAGTTCCGTCCCGAGCGCTGGGAGTTCAGGGTCTTCGGCGCCACCGCCGACGGGGAGAAGCACTGCTGGACCCACGAGGAGTTCACGGCCCTGCCGTACGCCTCGGTCGTGGCCGATCTGCACTGCGTCACGAAGTTCAGCATGCTCGGGGCCGAGTGGGGCGGCATCCCGGCCCGGACGATCCTGGACATCGCCCCGCCCGCACCGTCGGTCACCCATGTGATGGTCTGGGCCGAGTACGGCTTCAGCTCGAACCTCCGTCTGTCGGACTTCGCGTCCGACCGCACGATCTTCGCCACGCACAAGGACGGTGAGCTGCTGACGGCGGAGCACGGCTTCCCGCTCCGCCTCGTCGTCCCGCACCTGTACGCCTGGAAGGGGCCCAAGTGGGTTCGCGGCGTGGAGTACATGACCGCCGACCGCCGTGGCTTCTGGGAGGAGCGCGGCTACCACAACATCGGCGACCCGTGGCGGGAGCAGCGCTACTCCTACCAGGAGGAGCCCGGGGACGGCCCCGAGCTCTGACTCCCGTGACGGCGGCCGGCCGCTGACCGGCGGCCCCTCAGTGGTGGTACCGGTGGACCACCGCGTGCCCCTTGCCGCGGCCGATCGTCCACTTGTTGACCGGAGTGGTGACCACGAAGGCGATCACCAGCGAGATGGCCAGCGAGATCCAGAACAGGGCGTCGGCCAGGCCCGCGTCCATGGCGTCCGGCCACAGCACGATCACGCCGTTGTCGATCAGCTCCATCACGGCGATGGACAGCGTGTCGGCCGCCAGCGCCACCCGGAAGGCGGTCCGGAAGTCGACGCCCGCCCGCAGGACGCCGCGCAGCGTGAGCGAGTAGCCGAAGAAGAACGCGAGCACGATCGCCAGGACCATCGTCGGCACATTGCCCCAGCCGAGCGCCGTGCCGATCACCATGCCGAGGATCTCGCCGATGGCGCACCCGGTGAGGCAGTGCAGGGTGGCCTGCGCGGCCATGGACCAGCTCGCCCCGCCCTGGTGGCCGCCGTGGCCCGCGTGCCCCCGGTGCTCCTCGTGTCCCTGGTGCTCGTGGTGCTCGTGGTGCTCGTGCTGGTCCTGCTGGGCCCCGTGGTGCTCGTGCCGTGCGTGCGTGTTGTGTTCCATGCGTGCCCCCATGCCGGATGACGGTCCCTGTGCGCAGAAGGAACCGTATACCCCCTGGGGGTATTCCTCAACGGGTTATGAATCCCGGAGTTTCTTCAGCCGCTCCACGTCCGCCGCATGCCCTTCCTTGCCGCCGGGCGTCTCGATGACCAGAGGCACGCCCGCCGTGGCGGGGTGGGTCATCAGGGCGCGGAACGGGTCCTCGCCGATGTGTCCGGAGCCGATGTTCTCGTGGCGGTCCTTGTGCGCGCCGACCACGTCCTTGGAGTCGTTGGCGTGGATCAGCTTCAGCCGTCCCTCGCCGACCGTGCCGACCAGCAGATCGAGCGTCTGGTGCATGCCGCTCGGCCCGGTCAGGTCGTGGCCCGCCGCGAAGATGTGACAGGTGTCGAGACACACGCCCAGCTTGGGATGGGCGTCGAGCGCCTCGAAGTACGGCCCGAAGTCCCAGGTGCGGGAGCAGAGCGAGGCGCCCTGCCCGGCCGTCGACTCCAGGAGGAGGAACGGGTCGTCGGCGTGGGTCAGCTCGTCCAGCAGGGGCAGCATGTGCTCACGGACCTGCGCGAGGGCGACGGAACGCTCCCTGCCGCCCGTGGCGCTGCCGGTGTGCACCACCACGCCGAGAGCACCTATCTCCCGGGCCCGGCGCAGCGAGTGCCGCAGGGACTCCACCGACCTCTCCACCGTCGCCTCGGTGTGCGAACCGAAGTTGATCAGATACGGGGCGTGGACGTACGCGGGGATCGACTCGGCTGCGCACGCGGCGCGGAAGGCCTCGTCCTGCCGGGGGTTTCCCGCGGGCGTGGCCCAGCCGCGCGGGTTGGCGACGAAGACCTGGACGGTCTCGGCCGCGAGGTCGCGTGCGTAGGACAGGCCGACGGAGTGGAGGCCGCCGGCCACCGGGACATGGCCGCCGACGGGGTTGCGGAGCTGCTTGCTGGTCACACCCTTCAGGGTGTCATGGGCCGCCGAGGGCTCCGTCGGCGGATCGCGACGGGGTCGCGACGGCCCGCGGCAGAGCCGCGGGCCTCACTCAGCGGATCTCGATGGTGATCGTCGACCCCTTGGGCGCGGTCTCCCCGCCCTCCACCGACTGGCTCTTGACCTTGTCGCCGAACAGCCCGAGCAGCCCGCGGTCCTCGTCGACCTTGAACCCGGCGTCCTCGAGCTTCTGATGGGCGTCGTCGACACTGTCGCCCACCACGTCGGGGACCTCGACCATCTCGGGGCCCTTGGAGATCGTCAGGGTCACCGTGTCGCCGGAGGCGGCCTCGCGGCCCGCGGCCGGCGACTGCTCGGCGACCTGGCCCTTGTCGAACTCCGAGGTGACGCGCTTGGTGGCGATCTTCACCTTCAGACCGGAGTCCTCCAGCTCGGCGGTGGCGTCCTCGACGGACGAGCCCGTGACCTCGGGCACCTCCACCGGGCTGCCCTTGCTGACGGTGATCGCGATGGCCGAACCCGCGTGCCGCTCGGTGCCCGCCTGCGGGTCCGTACGGATCACGAAGCCCTTGGCGACGTCCTCGCTGAACTCGCGGTTGACCATGCCCGCGGCGAGACCCTTGTCCTTCAGCACGTCCTTCGCCTTGAACAGGGCGAAGCCCTTCAGGTCGGGCACCTTCACGGTCTCGGGCCCGTCGGAGACGGTCAGCGTCACGGAGTCGTTCGCGCGGATCCGGGCGCCGACGGCCGGGTCGGTGCCGATCACACTGCCGCGCTTCACGGTGTCGCTGAACGCGTGCTTGACCGACTTCACGTCGAGCCCGGCCTTCTCCAGCTGGGCCCTGGCGTCCTGCTCGCTCTTCGAGAGGACCGGCGGGACCTTGGTGAACTGGCCCGAGTTGATGTACCAGATGCCGGTGCCGAGGCCCAGCACCAGCACGACGGCGGCGACGACGGCGAGCATCCCGCGCCGGGGCCGGGCAGGTCCGCGCCGCGGCAGCGGCGGCTCGGAGGCGAACCGGGTGGTCCGCTCGAACCGGCTGGTGTGCGCGACCGCGCCGTCCGTGTCGGGTTCGTTCACCGGCAGCGGCCGGGGCACGGACAGCGAGCGCGGGATCACGCTCGTACGGTCCTCGGCGATGTCACGGCCCACCGCGAGGGCGCCCGGCGGCACGGCGTCGAGCTGCTCGGCGGTGAGCCCCGCCCGCACCTCCAGGACCTGGCCGAGCAGCGCCACCGCGTCGTGCGGGCGCACCTCGGGGTTGCGGGCGGTCGCCGTGGCGACGAGGTCGTCCAGCGCGTACGCCATGCCGGGGACCAGGCCCGACGGCGGCGGCACGTCCGCGTGCAGGTGCTGGTAGAGCACCTGGGCGGGCGAGTCCCCGGAGTGCGGCTTGGCGCCGGTGAGCATCTCGTACAGGACGACGCCGCAGGCGTAGACGTCGACGCGGGTGTCGGCCGTGCCGTGCTCGATCTGCTCGGGAGCGAGGTACGACACGGTGCCGAGGACCGTGCCCGTCGTGTTCGTCACCGTGTCCACGGCCCGGACCAGGCCGAAGTCCGCCACCTTGACCCGGCCGTCGTCCCCTATGAGGACGTTCTCCGGCTTCATGTCGCGGTGCACGAACCCGGCCCGGTGCGCGGCGCCGAGCGCGGCGAGCACCGGCTCCAGGATGTCCAGCGCCGCCCGCGGCTGGAGCGCGCCCCGGTCGCGCAGCACGTCGCGCAGGGTGCAGCCGGCGACGTACTCCATCGCCAGGTAGACGTACGACCCGTCCGCCCCCTGGTCGAAGACCTGCACCACATTGGGGTGCGCGAGCCGCGCCACCGACTTGGCCTCGCGGATGAACCGTTCGACGAACGAGCCGTCGGCGGCCAGCGTCGGGTGCATCACCTTGAGCGCGAGCACGCGGTCGAGGCGGGTGTCCAGGGCTCGGTAGACCGTGGCCATCCCGCCGACCGCGATCCGCGCCTCGACGCGGTAGCGGCCGTCGAGCACCTGCCCGACAAGCGGGTCGTGAAGGGTCGTATCCACGCAGGTGAGTGTACGAGCCGCCACTGTCACGACGACCCGTTCGGCCGATACCGGGGCGGGACTGCAGCCGAGCTGTGACGCGCGGCGTACGCAAGCGCGCACCGCTCTCGCACAGACGTCCGGTACGGGGCGGGGGTATCCGAACGAAGGGCCGTTCCGTCAGAAGGCCGGACGCTCGGGATCCAGTCGTGCCATGCCCTCCGTGGGGGACGACGCCTCGGCGAAGTGACGGCGCGGGATACGGCCGGCACGGAAGGCGAGGCGTCCCGCCTCCACCGCGTGCCGCATCCCCTCCGCCATCAGTACCGGCTCCTGCGCCCGCGTCACGGCCGAGGCGAGCATCACACCCGCGCACCCCAGCTCCATGGCGAGCGCCGCGTCGGAGGCGGTCCCGGCGCCCGCGTCCAGGATGACCGGCACGCGCGCGTGCTCGGTGATCAACTGGAAGTTGTGCGGATTGCGGATGCCGAGCCCGGAGCCGATCGGCGAGCCGAGCGGCATGATCGCGGCGCAGCCGACGTCCTCCAGCTTCCGCGCGAGCACGGGGTCGTCGTTCGTGTACGGGAGCACGGTGAACCCGTCGTCGACCAGGGTCTCCGCGGCGTCCAGCAGCTCGATCGGGTCGGGCAGAAGCGTGCGCTCGTCGGCGATGACCTCCAGCTTGACCAGGTCCGTGCCGAGCGCCTCGCGCGCGAGGCGGGCGGTCAGCACGGCCTCGCCCGCGGTGAAGCAGCCCGCCGTGTTCGGCAGTACGCGAATGCCGAGCCGGTCGAGCACGGACAGCACGGAGCCGTGCACGGACGCGTCCACACGCCGCATCGCGACGGTCGTCAGTTCCGTGCCGGACGCCACGAGCGAGCGCTCCAGGACGTCGAGGCTGGGCGCCCCGCCCGTCCCCATGATCAGCCGGGACGAGAAGGACGTACCACCGAGGACCAGGGGATCGTCGGCCATGGGTCAGCCTCCCTGGACGGCGGTGAGGACCTCGACGCGGTCTCCCTCGGTCAGTGGCGTGACCGGCCACTGCGTGCGCGGGACGACCGTTTCGTTGAGCGCGGCCGCCACCCCGGAGGGGGCGGCGGTGAGCGTGGCGACGAGCGCGTCGAGAGCGGTCCCCGCGGCGATGTGCCGCCGCTCGCCGTTGACGAAGATGTTCATGCGGGCTGCTCCGTGAGGGCGGCGGCGAAGCGCCGCGGGGTGAAGGGGCGTGCCGCGTCGGGAAGTTCGCCCGTGGTCAGGACGTGCGCCATGGCGTCACCGGTGACCGGGGTGAGCAGCACGCCGTTGCGGTAGTGGCCGGTGGCCAGCAGGAGGCCGTCCAGCCCGGTCGGGCCGATCAGCGGCGCGTTGTCCGGCGAGCCGGGGCGCAGCCCGGCGCGCGTCTCGGTGAGCGGCAGTTCGGTGATGCCGGGCACCAGCTCGTGCGCGTCGCGCAACAGCTCGTAGACACCGCCCGCGGTCACCGTCGTGTCCCAGCCCAGCTCCTCACTGGTCGCGCCCACGACGAGCTCGCCGCTCTCCCGCGGCACCAGATAGACCTGGCTGCCCCGGACGACCGCACGGACCGTGCGGCTCAGGAACGGCGCGTACCGCTTCGGCACCGTCAGCCGCAGCACCTGCCCCTTCACGGGGCGCACCGGCGGCAGCACATCGTCGGGTACGCCCGCCAGGCGCCCGCTCAGGCTCCCCGCGGCGAGCACCACCTGGCCCGCGGACAGTTCGCTGCCGTCCGTGGTCACGGCCCCCACGGCCCTGCCGCCCTCGACCCGCAGGCGCTCCGCCCACGTGCGGTGGAACACCACGTCGGCCCGCTCGCAGGCCGTGACCAGGGCGCCGGCGAGCCGGCGGGGGTCGATCTGGTGGTCGCCGTCGACCCGCAGGCCGCCGCGCACGCCGGGCGCGAGCATCGGCTCCAGACGGCGGCACTCACGGCCGCTCAGCCACTCCGACTCCAGCCCCGACCGGCGTTGCAGGGCGTGCAGTTCGCGCAGATGGGCACGGTCGTCGGCGTCCAGGGCGACGGCCAGCGTGCCGCACCGGCGGTACCCCAGCTCCTGGCCGGTCGCCTCGGTGAGTTCGGCGGCGAAGTCCGGATAGCGGCGTGCCGAGGCCAGGTTGAGGCCCAGCAGGGTCTGTTCGCCGTAGTGCAGTTCGGTGACGGCGGCGAGCATCCCGGCCGCGACCTGAGCGGCCCCGCCGCCGGGCTCGGGGTCCACGATCGCGGTGGCCATCCCGCGTTGCGCGGCCCGCCAGGCCGTGACCAGGCCGATGATCCCGCCCCCGATGACGAGGACGTCGGGCGTTCGTGACGACATGGGCGTCCAGCCCCTCCCTTCGCCGGCATGACCCGGATCAGGTTCGTACGGTCGGAGGCCGCCCAGCCTCCCTCTCAGCCCGGTGCGTCCGGGCTCCCGCGAGTGCTTTACGTTGGCCACCCTAGCCCGCCGTCACATGTCTCAGTAAGGGAGCCTCCGCCCATGGCCCGATCGCTCGACGGCGTCGTCCTCGCCCCTGTCGCCGACCAGGCGCCCGGCCAGGTGGGCACCCGGACCCGGTTCGTCTACCACGAGAGGAACGGGGAGATCTGGGCCGAGTACGAGGGCGGCGACGTGGTACGCGGCCGCCTCGTGGGTACCCGTGAAGGTGACCGCCTCGACTTCCGGTACGTGCAGCTGGGGCGTGCCGGCGACACCTCGTCGGGCCACTGCGTCTCCCGCGTGGTGGAGCTGCCCGACGGGCGGCTGCGCCTGGAGGAGACCTGGGAGTGGGAATCGCGGGCGGGCAGCGGGACGAGCACGGTGGAGGAGGTCGCCCGGGTGGAGCATTCGCCGGCGGCGGACGAGCAGGTGTGGAACAGCTCACTGAGCACGTCCGCTGACTGACGAATTGTCAGGTGTCTATGGTGATCAGGTGAGCGAGCAGACGCAGGCGCAGGAGCGCACGAAGCGGCGGGTCGTCGTCGTGGGCGCGGGCATGGCCGGTGTCCAGACCGCGGTCGCCCTGCGCGAACAGGGCTTCACCGGCACCGTCACCCTCATCGGCGCGGAGCCCCATCAGCCGTACGACCGGCCGCCGCTGTCCAAGGCCGTGCTGCTCGGCAAGTCCGAGGGTTCGGCCTTCGACGTCGACTTCGAGGCGCTGGACATCGACCTCCGGCTCGGCTGCGAGGCGCTCGGCGTCCGCCCGGCCGACCATGAGCTGGACACCGAGGCGGGGCCGGTCCGGTACGACGTGCTGGTCATCGCGACCGGCGCCGAACCGATCCGGTTGCCCGGCGCCGAAGGGGTGCCCGGCGTCCATCTGCTGCGCACCCTCGACGACGCGGAACGGCTGCGTCCCGTCCTCGCCCGGCAGCACGACATCGTGGTCGTCGGGGCCGGCTGGATCGGCGCCGAGTTCGCCACGGCGGCACGCGAGGCCGGCTGCACGGTGACGGTCGTCGAGGCCGCCGACCGCCCCCTCGCCGGGGCGCTGCCCGCCGAGGTGGCCGCGCCGATGGCCGCCTGGTACGCGGACAGCGGAGCCGAGCTGCGTACCCACGCGCGCGTGGAGCGTGTCGAGCCCGGTGCCGTGGTGCTGGACGACGGCTCCCGGGTGCCCGCGGACGCCGTGGTCGTCGGAGTCGGCGCCCGTCCGGCCACCGCGTGGCTGGCCGGCTCCGGCATCGAGCTGGGCGCCCATCGCGAGATCGTGGCCGACGACCACCTGCGCACCTCCCTGCCGGACGTCTACGCGGTCGGCGACTGCGCCTCCTTCCCGTCGGGCCGGTACGAGGACCGCCTCCTGGTCCACCACTGGGACAACGCCCTCCAGGGCCCGCGCACGGTCGCCGCGAACATCATCGGCGAGGCCCCCGCCGCTTATGACCCGGTCCCGTACTTCTGGTCCGAGCAGTTCGGCCGCTTCGTCCAGTACGTCGGGCACCACGCCCCCGACGACACGACCGTCTGGCGCGGCGACCCGTCCGGCGCCGCGTGGACGGTCTGCTGGCTCCGCGACACCCGCCTGGTGGCCCTCCTGGCGGTGGGCCGCCCGAGGGATCTCGCCCAGGGCCGCAGGCTGATCGAGGCGGGCGCCGAGATGAGTCCGGAGCTCCTGGCGGATCCGGCGAGGCCCCTGAAGTCGGCGACCGTCTAGCCGGGCGGCCGCACCGGGGGCCGGCGGAAGCACTGGGGCGGAGGCGCCGCGGCGAGGCACCGGGGCGGAGGTCCTGGGGCACGGCGGCCGCGCTTCGGCCTTCCGGCGGAGTGGCCGGACGCAGGGCGACACCCGGCGCGCGGCGGGTCCCCGGGGGTGCCGCGGGCTTGGGAGCCCGGGGCGCAACGGCGTGCGCGGAGCCCCGACGGAGCCGGACGCGGCGCGCGCCCGGACGGTGGCCCGGGTACCGAGTGTCAGTCCGGGATGGCAGGCTTGTCCCGTGACCGAGATTGACGCAAAGATCGATGCTCTCGTCCCCGCCTGGCTCACCCTCCCCGACATCGCCGAACAGCTCGGCGTCGAGGTGACCCGCGTGCGGCAGCTGGTCAAGGAGGGCCAGCTGATCGCCGTACGCCGTGGTGAGAACCGCGCGCTGCACGTCCCCGCCGCCTTCATCGACGGGGACAAAGTGGTCAAGGGCCTGTCCGGCACCCTGACGCTGCTGCGGGACGACGGCTTCACCGACGAAGAGATGCTGGAGTGGCTCTTCACCCCCGACCCGACCCTGCCGGGCACCCCCGCGCAGGCTCTGAGCGAGAATCGCGGCACGGAGGTGAAGCGCCGCGCCCAGGCGCTCGCCGTCTGACCTGAACCGACCGTCCGGCGTACGGACCGCGGAGCGCCAGCCCCTGGCCCCCGTGGTCCGTACGCACCGACCACGGGGGACACACGCATGCCCGAGAACGCCGCGACCACCGCGCGCGCCCAGCTCGCCGACGCCCGTCTCTACCTCTGCACGGACGCCCGCAAGCGCCAGGGCGACCTCGCCGAGTTCCTCGACGCAGCCCTGTCGGGCGGCGTCGACATCGTGCAGCTGCGTGACAAGGGCATGGAGGCGGCCGAGGAACTGGAGCACCTCCAGGTCTTCGCGGAAGCCTGCGCCCGGCACGGAAAGCTCCTCGCGGTCAACGACCGGGCCGACGTGGCCCACGCCGCCCGCGCGGACGTGCTCCATCTGGGGCAGGGCGACCTCCCGGTCCCGGCGGCCCGCGCCGTCCTCGGTGATGACGTGCTGATAGGCCGTTCCACGCACGCCGAGTCCGAGGCCTCGGCCGCCGCCGTCCAGGAAGGCGTGGACTACTTCTGCACCGGCCCGTGCTGGCCGACGCCCACCAAGCCCGGCCGCCACGCACCCGGCCTCGACCTGGTCAGGCACACGGCGGCGCTGGGCACCGACCGCCCCTGGTTCGCCATCGGCGGCATCGACCTCGGCAACCTCGACGAGGTGCTCGACGCGGGCGCTCGCCGGGTCGTCGTGGTCCGGGCGATCACCGAGGCGAACGACCCGGGCGCGGCGGCGGGGGAGTTCGCGAAGCGACTGCGCGGCGCGTAGGCGCGAGCGTCCGGCAGGACGCCGTCCGGCGTCCCGGCACCGCCGGGATCCCGTCCTGCGTTCCGTCCGTGCCGGGGAGCCGTTCCGCGTCCCGTTCGCGGCACGGTCCGGGGCGCTGTCCGCGGGATCTGTCCGAGGGGTGGACAAGAAATCGACAGATCGGACAATTTGCGTCGGTCCGGTTGGGGGACCGGCGCCCCCTGGCTAACCTGCCCGTATGGCCCTCGGATCTGCCTCCACCAGGACTGATCGCGCACGCACCGTGCGCGACATGCTCGCGACCGGCAAGACGACGTACTCGTTCGAGTTCTCCGCGCCGAAGACTCCCAAGGGCGAGCGGAACCTGTGGAACGCGCTCCGCCGGGTCGAGGCCGTCGCGCCCGACTTCGTCTCCGTGACCTACGGGGCGGGCGGCTCCACGCGTGCGGGCACCGTCAAGGAGACCCAGCAGATCGTCGTCGACACGACGCTCACCCCGGTCGCCCACCTCACCGCCGTCAACCACTCCGTCGCCGAACTGCGCAACATCATCGGCCAGTACGCCGACGCCGGGATCCGCAACATGCTCGCCGTGCGGGGCGACCCGCCGGGCGACCCCATGGGGGAGTGGGTGCCGCACCCCAAGGGCCTGACCTACGCGGCCGAACTCGTCCGGCTCATCAAGGAGTCGGGGGACTTCTGCGTAGGCGTCGCGGCCTTCCCGGAGATGCACCCGCGGTCCAGGGACTGGGACCTGGACGTCGGCCACTTCGTCGACAAGTGCCGCGCCGGCGCCGACTACGCCATCACGCAGATGTTCTTCCACCCGGAGTCGTATCTGCGTCTGCGCGACCGCGTGGCCGAGGCGGGCTGCGCGACTCCGGTCATTCCCGAGGTCATGCCGGTCACGAGTGTGAAGATGCTGGAGCGGCTCCCGAAGCTCAGCAACGCCGTATTCCCGGACGCCCTGAAAGAGCGGATCCTCACAGCCAAAGACGATCCGGCGGCTGTACGCTCCATTGGCATCGACTTCGCAACGGAGTTCTGCGCGAGGCTGCTGGCCGAGGGAGTCCCCGGACTGCACTTCATTACGCTGAACAACTCCACGGCGACGCTGGAAATCTACGAGAATCTGGGTCTGCACCACCCACAGCAGGCCTAGACCGGTCGCACCCGCGTACGACACACTGCGTAGCGGCCACTGGGAGAGGGGCGTACATGGGCTGGACGGTCCTCTATTTCGCGTTCGGAGTGGTCGCGCTGTGGCTGCTCGGCGAGGTCCTGCTGCAGTACAAGGCGCGACTGCGCTACCGGCTGCTCGCCTTCGTCGGCTTCCTCGGTGTCGTCCTCGGTGTGCTGATGCCCTCGGTGGTGGTCATCGGCCTGGGCGCGGCCGCCTTCGCGGTCGGTCAGACCTACGTCACGCTGTCGTTCCGCCGCGGCTTCGCCCAGGGCTGGGCCATCAACGGCCGTTCCGGGCCGGACAGGCCCAGCAAACGCCGTCGCGGCGAGCCGGAGTACCAGGACCCGACGCTGGAGGTCTCCGACCTCGAAGCCGCCGACGGCGCGGCCTACGCGCACGGTGACGACTACGCCGGCGACGACGACGTCTTCTCGCCCGGCCAGTCCGACCGGTTCGCGCCGACGGGGGCGAACGAGCCCTCGGCCGCCGAGGCCACCGCCGTGTACGAGCCGCAGCCCCTCCCCGAGGACACCGGCTCCTACGGCATCTACAGCGACAACGCGTACGCCGCGGCCACCGACCAGTCCTACGGTGCCGCCCACCAGTCCCAGGACCAGCAGGCCTACGCCTACGACTACTCGGGCTACAACCAGCAGCAGTACTCCTACGACAACGGCCAGCAGCAGTACGCCGCGTACTCCGACCCGTACATCGGCACGCAGACCTACAGCGGTGCCGGATACGACACCACGTACGGCGGGCAGCAGCAGTACCCGCAGCAGGGGTACGGCCAGGACCAGTACGCCGGCACCGGCACCTACGGCGGCGAGACCCCGGCGGGAGGCGTCTGGGTGCCGCAGCAGCGCAGCACGGACGACCCGTACGGCGGCGAACTCCCGCCCGAGCAGCCGTATCCCTACCAGGGCGACGGCAACGGCACGGGCTCCGGAAACGGGTACGACGAGCAGTACCGGTACTGACCGCGGCCGGTGCCGCCCGTCCGCACCGGCCCTCGGACCGTCCGGTCCCGGTCCCCCGACGGGTCACCGGGACCGCTCACTGCGACCCGCGGAACTCCGGTCCCTCCACGATCAGCCCGGCCACCAACGCCCCCGACATGCCGGCATGCGGAAGACCGCCGCCGGGGTGCGCCCAGCCGCCCGCCGTGAACAGGCCGGGCATGCGTGTGCCGTTCGACGGGTGCAGCAGCCGGCCGTCCGCCGCGGCGAGCGCCGGGGCGGGAACCGCGCCGCCTTCCGCGCCCGTCTCGTCCGCGATGTCCGCCGGGGTGCGGACCTCGTGCCACAGGAGCCGCTCGCGCAGGTCGGGCAGCGCGCGCCCGGCGGCGCCGAGAACCCGCTCCACGTCCGCGTCGGACACCGAGAACCCCGACGGCACGGTGACCGACAGCGTCACCGCCTCGTGCTCGGCGTCCGGGGCCGTCGCCGGGTCGTCGGGGCGTGTGACCACGAGGGTGGGCGAGGCCGGCAGCCCCGGGCGCTCGCCGAACAGGCGGTCCAACTCGTCGTCACGGTCGGCCGAGTGGACCACCGTCCGGTGCGCCACCCGCTCGGGCCGCCCGCCGCGCAGCGCCAGCAGCACGGTCAGCCTGCTCGGTGCCCCGCTCTGCGGCGGGACCTCCCCGTCGCCACGGACCGCCGTCTGCGGGACGAGGCCCCGCAGCACGCCGGGTGCCACACCGGCGACCACGAACTCGGCCTCCTCCACGGCGCCGGACGCGAGCTCCACACCCGCGGCCCGGCCGTCCTTCTCGACGATCCGTGCGACGTCCGCCCCGAAGCGGAACTCGACCTTGCGGGCGAGGCACCGCTCGTACACCGCGCGGGCCAGTTCCCGCAGGCCGCCGCGGACGTACCAGGTGCCGAAGGCGTGCTCCATGTAGGGCAGCACGGCGGCGCTCGCCGGCGCCACGCGCGGATCGAGCCCGTACGCCAGGGCGTGGCTCTCCAGCAGGGCCGCGAGGCGCGGTTCACGCAGCTCCCAGGCGCCGACCTCGGCGAGGGTGGTGGCACGGCGGGTCCGCAGCAGCTTCTTGTGCGGCACCGAGGGATAGGGCTCCTGCCGGGCGAGCACCGGCCAGTCGGGCCACAGCGGCTCCTCCAGGAGCGGTCTGCGCGTGCGGTCCCACGCCTCGCGGGCCCGCACCAGGAAGTCGCCCCAGCGCCCGCCCGCGCCGGCTCCGAGCGCTTCGTCCAGCGCGGAGACGACGCCCGCGCGGGAGGCGTTCGGCAGGGACACCTCCGTGCCGTCCGCGAAGAGGTGCCGGGCCGAGGGGTCGACCTGGACCAGTTCGACGCACTCCTCCAGGGGCTGCTTCCCCGTCTTGACGAACAGGTCGCGGTGGACCGCGGGCACCGGCAGGAGCGTCGGGCCGGTGTCGAAGGTGAAGCCGTCGCGCTCGACGCGGCGCAGCGCACCGCCGTACGTCGCCGTGCGCTCGTACACCACCACCCGGTGGCCCGCGACGGCCAGCCGGGCGGCCGCCGCCATCGCGCCCATCCCGGCGCCGATCACCACAATTCGTGCCATGCCAGGGACTTTATCGGCCGCCTCCGACACTCCCTCCCGCGGGCGCTCAGTCGGGGGGCCGCTCGACCCGCGCCGCGAGCCGTCTCTCCTCCCGCCGCTGGGCTCGGCGCCGCAGGAACCGGCGGATCCGCGAGAGCAGGAAGAACAGCACGACCAGTCCGGCCACGAGCAGGACGGCCGCGATGATCGCCGCCGCCAGCGGGTGGAACATCGCGAACGTGACGATCGCGCCGACCCCGAGGTCCTCGGCCAGGCTGATGACCATGTTGCTGAGGGGCTCCGGGGAGGTGTTCACCGCCATCCGGGTTCCGGCCTTGACCGTGTGACTGGCCAGCGCCGTCGAACCGCCGATCAGGCCCGCCACCACGTCCGAGAGCGAACCGCTCTGCCCCGCGAGCAGCGCGCCGATCCAGGCGCCGGCGACCGGCCGTACCACCGTGTGCACCGAGTCCCACGCCGAGTCCACGTACGGGATCTTGTCGGCGACGGCCTCGCACAGGAACAGCGCGCCCGCCACCGCGAGCACCTCGGGGCGCTGCATCGACTCGGGGACGTCGTCGGTGAGACCGGTCGCGCCGAAGACGCCCAGGAGCAGCACCACCGCGTACGCGTTGATGCCGCTGGCCCAGCCGCTGGTGAAGACCAGGGGGAGTACCGACACGGACGCGATCGTAACCAGTGGCGGACGCCACGGCCTGGGCATGAGTGCGTACGGCTGAGTACACGTACTCAGTGAGTGAGATGAGTACGCGCGCGGATGGGGCCCGACCAGCGCGAACGAGAGAGTGGAGACACGGAAAGGGGCGCGGCTCCGGTACCGCCGACACGGGGCGGCGGAACGGTTCTCGCGCCCTTGGCCGCTCCTTCCGCCGACCCGGTCGGCGGGAGTGAGGCACGGGGGACCCGGGGGACGACCGGAGCGGGGCCCGACGGGGGAGCACGGGGGAGTACGGCGAGGCGCCGGTTCGATCGGCCCGCGGGGGACGCGGCCGATCGGACCGGCGCTCTCGCCTGTCCGGCTCCGTTGCGCCCCCGCCCTCAGCGGCCGCCGCTCACGCGTCCCTGGAGCAGCCGGGACAGCGCCGCGTGCACGTCGTCCAGCGAGCGCTCCGGCTGGAAGGCCTGCCAGTCCAGCGCGGCCACGAGGACCATGCCGACCAGCGCCGCAGCCGTCAGCGGGATGTCGATCTCGTCGCTGAGCTCGCCGCCCGCCACGCCCTCGCGCAGGACGTTCTCGACGACCGCGACGGCCTCCTGCCTGACCACCATCAAGGTGGACTGCCAGGCACGGTTCGTGCGCCACAGCTCCGCCACGTACAGCTGGGTGAAGGCCGGATACCGGTCGATGAAGACGAGCCCCGCGCGGATCATCGCGTCCAGCGCGTCGACCTTGCTGCCGCCGTCGCGCGCGGTCTTCTCGGCCGCCTCCCGCAAGGAGGCGGTGAGCAGGCCCACGCCGTGCCGCAGCAACTCCTCGAAGAGGACCGACTTGCTCGCGAAGTTGTAGTAGACCGTGCCCTTGGCGACCCCGGCGCGCTCGGCGATCTCGTCCACCGTGGTGGCGGAGAAGCCCTGTTCGGCGATCAGGGTGACGGCGGCCTCGTAGAGCTTCTGCCGGGTCGCCTCGCGGCGGCCGCCGCCGCCCGCCGTGGTGCTGCTGCTTTCCATGGCCCCGATTGTCACAGGGCCGGTGGCGGGCGTGGTCACAGGCTCAGCTCCGGGTGCAGCCGGTCGAGGGTCCACACCTGCTTGCGGCGTGCCGACAGGGCGGTGAGCGCGAGGGCGCCCGCGGTGAAGGCCACCAGGACGGCGCACGCCTGCCAGACGGGACCCAGGCCGCCGCCGGTGATGAGCCTCCTGAGGGCCTCGACGACGTAACTCATCGGCAGGAAGGGATGGATCGCGCTGAAGAAACGCGGACTGGTCTGGACGGGGTACGTGCCGCCCGCCGACGTCAACTGGAGCATCAGGAAGGCGAGGACGAGGATCCGCCCCGCCGCGCCGAAGCGCGCGTTCAGCCACTGGACGAGCGCGGCGAAACACGCCGTCACGAGGAACAGGAAGCCCACCGTCCCGGCCGCGCGCGCCATCTCCAGGCCGATCGCCCAGTGCAGCACGGACATCAGGGCCGCCGTCTGGAGCACTCCCACCGCGGCCACCGGGAGCCAGCCCGCCAGCGCGACACGCCACGCCGAGGCCCCCACCGCGAGCGCGCGCCGGTTCAGCGGCGGGATCAGCATGTACGCGACCATCGCGCCCACCCAGAGCGACAGCGGGATGAAGTACGGAGCGAAACCGGTGCCGTAGTTGGGCGCCTTGTGCAGGTCCTGGGAGGCGAGCCGGACCGGGTCCGCCATGACCTGGGTGCGCCGGTCGCGGTCGGACTTGCCGTAGTCAGGGATCTGCTCGGCGCCGTCGTGCAGCCCGCCGGCGAGCTTGCCGGAGCCGCCGACGAGCTTGTAGATGCCCCCGTCGAGGTCGCTCGCGCCCGTCTTCAGCGCCCCCACGCCCGTGTCGAGGTCGCGCGCCCCGGCCTTCGCCGTGCCGAGTCCGGTGTGCAGCCGCTTGGCGCCCTTGGCGACCTTCGCGGCGCCCTCGTTGAGCTTGTTGATCTTGGAAACGGCGTCGGTCAGGTCCTCGGAGAGGTGCGGCGAGCGGTCGGCGAGCGCCTGGGCCTGCTTCTCCAGGGTGGCCAGGTTCTTGTCGAGCTTGTCGAGATCGCCGTCCTGGTCGTCGATCAGCGTGTTCAGGTCGTCGGCCACCTCGGCCACGTCCGCCGCGGCCGTCCTGGCCTTCTTCAGGTCGCCGCACGCGAGGTCGGGGACGACCGGCGTCTCGCAACGCGCCTTGTAGACGGCATCCAGCGCGGTGGAGGCCGCGTGCGCCCCCTTGGCCGCGGCCGGAGCCCGCTCCACGAGGTCGTCGAGGTTGTGCCGGATGCCGGACGCCGAGTCGGCGACGAGCTGGGCCGTGTCGCCGATCGACTTCTCGTTGTCCTTCAGGAACGGCCCCACCTTGCCGGCGACCCCGTTGACCCGGTCGGCCAGCGTCTGCGTGCCGTCCGCGACCTGCCGCGACCCGTCCTCCAGGTCGCCCGCGCCCTTGTCGAGCTTCCTCAGGCCGCCGGACAGCTTCCCGCTGCCCTTCTTGGCCTCCGCGAGACCGTCCGCGAGGTCCTTGGATCCCTTCTTCGCCTTGCCGATCCCGCCCTTGAGCCGGTCGGCCCCGTCGGCGGCCTTCTCCGTCGCCCCGTGGATGTCCGAGAAGGAGATGAAGATCTTGTCCAGGAACGACCGTGACGCCTTGGTGGACGCGGCGGTGCGCACCTCGCTGAACACGGTCCGGGAGATCTGCCCGACGATGTAGTTGTTCGCGTCGTTGGTCCGCACCTGGAGCGCGCCCGTCTCGGGCGAGGCGCCGGAGTTGGAGGCGATGCGCTCGCTGAAGTCGTCCGGCATCGTCAGGGACAGGTAGTACGTGCCGTCCTCGACGCCCTTGCGGGCCTCCGAGGCGCTCACCTCGTGCCACTCGAAGGTGTCGCTGTCGCGCAGCCCCTTGGTGATGTCGTCGCCCGCCGAGACCTTCCTGCCCGCGGCCGTCGCCCCCTTGTCGTCGTTCACGAGGGCCACGGGGATGCGGTCCAGGCGGCCGTACGGGTCCCAGAACGACCACAGGTAGAGGGCGCCGTACAGGAGGGGCAGCAGGAGGAGGGCCACCAGCGCGGCCCGGGGCAGCTTGCCGCGTCCGAAGCGCCGGAGTTCAAGGGCGGCCAGTTTCGGCGAGCGCATCGGCCGTCTCCTCGTCGTCGGGGGTGTTCTTGCCGGGGGTGCCGTCACCGGTGGCCGGGGTTTGCTCGGCGGGGGTGACGTCCGCGGTGGCAGTGGCGGTGGCGGTGACGTCGGTGCCGGTGGTGCTGTCCGTGGGGCTGGTGGCGTCCGCGGGCGTGGGCGTAGGCGTGGGCGTGGCGCCGTCCTCGGCGGCCGGCTCCCGCCCGCCGTGCGGTCGGGTCGAGACGACGACGGCACCTTCAGGAGCCTCGCTGCACACGGCCACCACGGTGGTGCCCGAGTCGGCGATCGACCTCAACAGGGCCCACACCTCGGCCCGTTCGGCGTCCGAGAGCTTGAGATCGGTGTCGTCGACGCCGAGCAGGCGGGGGCGGCCGATCAGGGCCAGGGCTATCGACAGCCGCAGGGATTCGAGCCGCTCCAGGTCGCGCACGGCGGTCCGGGAGCCCTTGGGCAGCGCCTCCCGGTCGAGTCCGGCTGCCGCCAGCGCGGTGTCGATCCGCAGCTTCGCCTCGGCCGCCCTGCCGCCGGTCCGCGCCTGCCCGCCGGCCGGGCGCGCCCCCTTGGACCACGATCGCAGCAACCCGCGCAGGGGGCCGCCGAACCGCCGCTCCAGCAGCGCCCGTTCGCTCAGGTGCTCCCCGACGGTCAGTGCCGGGTCCAGGTCGGTGACCCCGGGCACGTGCGCGAGCCCGCTCGTGCGGCGCACGGCGGCCATCTGCTTCGGCAGTCTCGACGAACCCACGCGGGCCGTCCCCTCGGTGGGCCTCATCCGGCCCGTGAGCGCGAGCAGCAGGCAGGTGCGTCCGGAGCCCGAGGGCCCCTCGATCGCGATCAGCGAGCCGGGCTCCGCGTCGACGCGGACCCCGCCGAACACCCGGCCGCGCGGTCCTTCGAGCCCGAAGTCCTCGGCCGTGACGCCCAGTCCGTGCGGACCGTCCACAGCTTCCCCATCCCTGGAACTACTTTTGAACTGACTGGTCAGTGCAAAAAGTATCCCGAACCTTCGATCGAAGCAAAAGCCCTGGTCAGAACGGATTGTCAGTGGCATACCTCACGATGGGCACATACGGCCACAGTGCCGTCACACAGACGACAGGAGGTTCGTCATGGCCAGCTCTTCCGCAGCCGCCGCCCGCCGGCGCCGCGCCACCGGCCCTGCCCCCTCACTGACCGGTCCGGCGAGCGACGTGCACCCCGTGCTGCGCCGGGCCACGGCCCCGCCCGCCGCCCTCGATCTGCTCGCCCAGGCCCGCGCCGGACTCGACGAGGCGACCGCGCTGGACACGCCCAACGAGCGCTATGCGACAGCCCACTTGGCCGCACTGCGCACCGCAGCCGCCGTCCTCGCCGCACGGGGACGCCCGGAGACCACCCCCCGGCGCAGGGCGCGCATCCGCAGCGCCTGGGAGGTACTCCCCGAGATCGCGCCCGAACTGACCGAGTGGAGCGCGCTGTTCGCCTCCGGTGCCACCCGCCGCGCCCGCGCCGAGGCCGGCATCCAGGGCGCCGCCACCACGCGCGACGCCGACGATCTGATACGCGACGTCGCGATGTTCCTGCGCCTCGTCGAGCGCATGCTCGTCCTGCAACCCGTCCTGCCCCAGCCCCGGCAGCAGAGGGAGGAGGACGGCGAGGTCCCGGACGCGGGCTGACCGGCACGGCGGCCACGCCCCACGACCGGCAAGTGACGGCCCCCTCCTGGTGAGCCGCCGCGTGAGCCGGAGGATCGGCGACGCCCGCGGAGGCAATAGGGTGGAGGCGCCTGCGACCTCCCCGCCGGGAGGGCCCCGATCGCTCCGCCGCGCAAGAGGCGGTGCCGCGCCGAGGAGTCAACTGCCGTGCCGGACCCGATGCGCCCCCGCGCTTCTCTCCGTACCGCCGTGGTCTGGGAGGTCCTCAAGGACGCCCTCGACCGCCGGGTCAAGGCCACCGGGCGGGAGTCCCTCGACGTGCTCGACACCGGCGGCGGCAGCGGCAATTTCGCGGTGCCCGTGGCCCGCCTCGGCCACCGCGTCACCGTCGTCGACCCCAGCCCGAACGCGCTGTTCGCGCTGGAGCGCCGGGCCGCCGAAGCCGGTGTCGCCGACCGGGTGCAGGGGGTCCAGGGCGACGCGCACGGCCTCTTCGACGTGGTCGGCCGCGGCGGGTACGACGCCGTGCTGTGCCACGGGGTCCTGGAGTACGTGGACGACCCCGCCGAGGGCGTGCGCAACGTGGTGGACGCGCTGCGCCCCGAGGGTGTCCTCAGCCTCCTCGCCGCGGGCCTGGGCGGAGCCGTGCTGGCCCGCGCCCTCGCCGGCCACTTCAAGGAGGCCAAGCAGGCGCTCGAGGACCCGGACGGACGCTGGGGCGAGGGCGACCCCGTACCGCACCGCTTCACCGCCGAGCAGCTCACCGCGCTCGTCGAGGGCGCGGGCCTGCGGGTCGGAGCCGTGCACGGTGTGCGGGTGTTCGCGGACCTGGTGCCGGGCGTCCTCGTGGACACCGAGCCGGGTGCGCTGGAGGCCCTGCTGAAGCTGGAGGCGGCGGCCGCGGAACTCGCCGCGTTCCACTCCGTGGCCACACAGCTCCATGTGCTCGGTGAGGCGCGAGGGGCCTCGGAGAGCTGAGCCGCCTCCTGTGACGTAGCCCTGATCAGGGGCTTGGCGGCAGATGGAGTACGCCACAGACCCCCCGATCGGGTGCTCGGCGCCGTATGATCGAGGGAGACCGTCCGGCATGACGGACCGTTCGCTGGGGAATGCACGCCTCAGCGAGTCGGGGTGCCATGGCGGGTTCCGGTTGGCGAATTGGCGTAGAGGGGCGGGTTTCACGGGGGCGATTCCCTGCCTATCCTGAAGGGGACCCCCGGGTCGCCCCGGCGACTGCACGATGAGGAGGACTCCGTGCCGCTCTCGGAGCACGAGCAGCGCATGCTCGAGCAGATGGAGCGAGCGCTGTACGCCGAAGATCCCAAGTTCGCGACAGCGCTTGAGGGAAGCGGGCTGCGTACGTACACCCGGCGACGGGTCTACCAGGCGGTCGCGGGCTTCCTGGTGGGTATCGCGCTCCTCATGGCCGGAATGGTCGCTCAGCTGATCTGGGTAAGCGTGGTCGGCTTCCTCGTCATGCTGGGTTGCGCGGTGCTTGCCGTCACCGGTTGGCGCAAGGCCCCCAAGCCGGGCGAACAGTCGGCGGCCACGGGTTCCCCCGCTGCCCGCCGCCAGGGCCGACAGCGCCGCTCCATGATGGATCGCATCGAACAACGCTGGCAGCGCCGCCGAGACGAGCAGGGTCACTGACCCTCCGGGCGGACAAGCAGACATCGCGTGAGGGGGTGTCCACCGACGAGGTGGACACCCCCTCACGCACGCCCTGGAACCCGGGCCGGCTGATCCCACCACGCCCGGCACCCCCGCACGGCCGCCGCCGACCTGCCCACTTGCGGAAGTACGACCGAGAACTTCGCACCTCGGGAGCCCCGGCCTCGCGGCCCGGCGGCCCCTCATGCGCGGTGCGCGGAGAGCGTGCGCGACGCGTCCCCGACCGCCATGCGTCCCCGGTGGCCACACGTCCCGGGTGACGTCCCCGGCAGACGCCGTCCGTACCTCCCGCGCCGGGCCCGCACGGCAGACGCAGGTCCGTACCTCCCGTGTCGGCCCCGCGCGGCAGACCAGGTCCGTACCTCCCGTGTCGGCCCCGCGCGGCAGACGCGGCGGTGCTTTCCCGCTCCGCGCCGGCAGACGCAGGTCCGTACCTCCCGTGTCGGCCCCGCGCGGCAGACGCGGCGGTGCTTTCCCCGCCCCGCGCCGGCAGACGCCGTCCATACCGCCCGCGCCCGCCCGCCTCGTCGGGCACACACGGCGGTACCGCCGCGCCGCCCGGCAGACACGGGCGGTACGGCCTGCGCCCGCCCCGCCCGGAAGCCCCCGATCCGCCGCCCCCGCCGATCCGCCGAGGCGTCCCCGGCCCCGCGCAGCCCGATACGTGTGTGGCCCCGCTCCCGACGGGAGCAGGGCCACACGACGTGTTGCCGAGCGTCAGCCGCTCTGTCCGGAGGGACGGCCCGGCAGACGGCGCAGCACCGTCTCCCGGCGGCTCGCGAGACCGGCCCTGAGGGTCGACCAGCGGTCCGAGAAGGCCCAGGCGACCCGGACCGCCGAGCGGGGCGCGAGGAGAGCGCGGAGCCGGGCCGGACGGCTCGCGGAGGCGCGGAAGGCGTCAGCGACGAGGCGCGCGTCGTTCCCCAGGCCGGCCACCGGACGTGGACGGGGCGCGTAGAGGACCTGCTCCACGGCCGCCGCCAGCCGGTGCACCGACTCCGAGGCGTCCTGGTCGAGGCTCCCGAGACGGACGATGCGCGCGGCCGCCTTGCGCGGGGTCTGCGAGTCGTCCGGCGCGATCCCGTAGTCCCACGCCGTGTCGGTGACCTCCTGCCAGGCGCCCAGCGTGTACGCCGCCGCGTCCGCCTCCGTGCGGCCGTGCCCGCCGAGCCGCGCTGCCCGTTGGCGTAGTCGCCAGAGCATCGGCAGCAGCGGCACGCCCAGGACCAGGAGCCCGGCCAGCGTCAGTCCGAGGATCTTGAACCAGGGCCAGTTGTCCTCGTGGGACCCCACCGTCGCCAGCGACGACTCGCTCGGGCAGGCCTCCAGCTTCCGCTGCTGGGCCGAGCAGCTCTCGCTCGCCGACGGTGCGCTGGAGGGCGCCGCGGACGACGACAGCGTCGGCTTCGGGACGGCCGGAACATCGGTGCCGGGTGTGTCCGCCTGGGTGTACTCCGGCACCGTCCCACGGTTCGGCGTCGGCTCGAAGCGGGTCCAGCCGACGCCCTCGAAGTACAGCTCGGGCCAGGCGTGTGCGTCCCGCAGCCCGACCGACATCGAGCCGTCCGCCTGCGGGGAGCCGGGCGTGAAGCCCACCGCCACGCGGGCCGGTATGCCGAGGGTCCTGGCCATCGCGGCCATCGCGAAGGAGAAGTGGACGCAGAAGCCCTCCTTGTCCTTCAGGAAGCGGGCGATCGCGGCGGACCCCGTGCCGACCTGCACCTGGGTGTCGTAGCGGAAATTGCCGCTGACGGCGAAGTAGTCCTGGAGCTTGACCGCCTGCTCGTAGTGGTTGGCCGAGCCCTCGGTGACCTGGCGTGCCGTCCTCGCCACCACGGCGGGCAGCGACTCGGGAACCCGGGTGAACTCGCGCTTCAAGGCGCCCGGAGGCTCCGGCGCGTCCGCGAGCTGCTCCGCCGTCGGCTGCACGACCAGACTCGTGACCTGATACTGCACGCCCCGGGTGTTCTGCCCGTGGTCCCCGACGAGGGTGCGGCCCACGGGCTCGTACCGCCAGCGGCCGCTGATGTCGACCTTGCTCGCGGGGTACGGCATGGGCAGCCAGTCCTGCGCGTACCAGTCGGCGGCCGAGATACGGGTCTGGATCGAGGCCCGCCGGATGTCGCCGCCGAGACCGGTCGGCGTCGGGAAGGTGTCGGGCACGTCCTCGATGTGGCGCTGGGCCGGTTTCCACGCCGTGCCGTCGAAGTCGTCCAGGGAGACGATCCGCAGATACAGGTCCTGGGTGTCCTCGGTGTTGGTGCGGTAGGACAGGACCTGGCGGTCCTGGTCCACGTTCAGGCTGTCGCGGAGGGAGACCAGGGGGTTGACGGCGGAGATCGTGCCGCCGCCACCGGTGCCCGTGCCCACACCCGTCCCCGCGGCGTCCAGCAGCCCGCCGTCCAGGGCCGGCAGGCCGAGCGGCACCACCAGGGCGATGCCCAGCGCCACCGCGCCGATGCGGCGGCCGGTGCGGACGGGCGCGACGGCGCCGCTCGCGGAGTCCGGGCCGGGCACCCGGGGCGCCCCGCCGAAGACGCGTCCCCACTGCGAGAGCCGGTCACGGCCCTCGGCGAGCAGCAGCATCAGATAACCCGCGGCCGCCAGGACGAACCACAGCCACGCTGCGCCTCCGCCGGCGAGGCCCGCGGCGACCGAGTAGAGCGCGAGCAGCGGAAGCCCTGCCGGTGCCGCGCTGCGGTACGTCACGGCGAGGGCGTCGACCGCGAGCCCGATCACCAGGACGCCGCCGACGAGCATCAGCCGGATGCCGTCGGACAGCGGCGCCGGGATCGAATACCGGCTGACGTCGTCGCTGCCCGCCTGGAGCAGGTCGCCGAAGTGCTGGAAGACCTCGGGCCCCGGGATGATCCCGGCGAGGGCCTCCTGCCGGGCGAAGGCCAGGGTGAGCAGCGCCAGCGTCACCAGTGCCTGCACCGCCACGGTCAGCGGCCGGGCCAGCGGGACCCGCCGGGTCAGCGCGCCCACCGCGGTCTGCACCGCCAGCAGGAACGCCGCCTGGAAGATCCAGGTCGCCGGGTCGACCAGCGGCAGCAGGGCGCAGGAGGCCATCAGCGTGGCCGCGGCCGCGCACAGTGCCAGTCGCGCTCGCCCGCTCATGAGTCACCACCCCCCGCAGTACTCCCCGTCGACGCCACGTGCGTGCGCTGACGGTCCGCCTCCCGCCACAGGTCGGCCAGTTGGGCGCCGCGCGGCACGGTCACCGCGGTCCAGCCCGCCTCGCGCAGCATGCGCAGCCGGTCCTCACCCCTGTCCAACGGCCCGGCCACATCGGTCGGTTCCCGCCCCCAGGACTCGCTGTCCAGCAGGAAGGCGACCGCCCCGCCGCTGCGCTGACGCATCCTGCCGAGCACGCCGGCCTGTTCCTCGTCCAGATCGCCGAGGAAGGCGATCAGCAGTCCTTCGTTCCCCCCGCGCAGCACGTCGTAGGCGCGGGACAGGCCCGTGCCGTCCGAGTGGTCGATGACCGCGAGGGTGTCCATCATCATCCCGGCCGCGTCCGCCGACTCCTGGCTGGCGCCCGCGAAACCGTCGGCGCCCTCGCCGGGCACCGAGCTGCCGGTGTCGGTCAACAGCCTCACCGAAAAGCCCCGTTCGAGCATGTGGACCAAGGTGGAGGCGGTGCCGGAGACGGCCCACTCGAAAGCCGAGTCGGGGCCCGCGCCCTGGAAGGCGACGCCGCGGGTGTCGAGCAGCACCGTGCAACGGGAGCGCTGGGGCTGTTCCTCACGACGGACCATCAACTCGCCGTAGCGCGCGGTCAGCCGCCAGTGCACCCGGCGCAGATCGTCGCCGTAGCGATAGCCGCGCGGGATGATGTCGTCCTCGCCCGCCAGGGCCAGTGAGCGCTGCCGTCCGTCGCCGTACCCCTTCGCCTCACCGGTCAGGCGGACCGGCGGCAGAGCCTCCACGCGCGGGATGACCGTCAGGGTGTCGTACGTCGAGAAGGAGCGGGTCAGCTCGCACATCCCGAACGGGTCTGTGAGCCGCAGCTGCAGCGGACCCAGCGGATAGCGGCCACGCAGGTCCGAGCGCACGCGGTAGGACACCTCGCGGCGGCCCCCCGCCTCCACCCGGTCCAGGACGAACCGGGGCCGCGGCCCGAGCACGTACGGCACCCGGTCCTGGAGCATCAGCAGTCCGGTGGGCAGCCGCGAGACGTTGTCCATCCGCAGATGGACCCGGGCCTCGGAACCGGCGGGCACCCTGCCGGGGGAGAGCCGGCGGCTTCCCGCGACGCGGTAGCGGGTGCGGTACAGCACGGTGGCGCACACCAGCGGGAGGACCGCGAGGAGCAGTCCGACCCGGAGCAGATCGCTCTGCCCCAGGACGTACGCGCAGATCGCGGCGGCGACGCCGGCGGCCAGGAAGGAGCGTCCGCGGGTCGTGAGCCCGGCGAGCGCCGTGCGCAGTCCGCCCTTGTCCTCCTCGGCGGCGGGCCCCGTCCCCCCTTGCGTCATCACAGCCTCCGCGGCGGCTGCTGGCCGTAGGCGGGCGCACCCCGGCCCATCGGGAAGCCGGCCTGCTGCTGGGGAGCCGCGGGCACGGGCGTGCGCTGCAGGATCTCCAGGACGACCTGCTCGGCGGTGCGGCGGTTCAACTGCGCCTGGGCCGTGGGCAGCAGGCGGTGGGCCAGGACCGCCACGGCGAGCGCCTGGACGTCGTCCGGCAGCGCGAACTCCCGGCCGCTCAGAGCGGCGGACGCCTTCGCCGCGCGCAGCAGGTGCAGCGTGGCACGCGGCGAGGCGCCGAGTCTGAGGTCCGGGTGCGTACGCGTGGCCGCGACCAGGTCCACGGCGTACCGCCGCACCGAGTCGGCGACGTGGACGGCGCGGACCGCGTCGATCAGCTTCACGATCTCGTGCGCGTGGGCGACCGGCTGGAGGTCGTCCAGCGGGTTCACCCCGCCGTGGATGTCGAGCATCTGCAGCTCGGCGTCCGCGCTGGGGTAGCCGATGGAGACGCGGGCCATGAAGCGGTCGCGCTGGGCCTCGGGCAGCGGGTACGTGCCCTCCATCTCGACCGGGTTCTGCGTGGCCACCACCATGAAGGGGCTGGGCAGTTCGTAGGTCTGGCCGTCGATCGTGACCTGCCGCTCCTCCATCGACTCCAGGAGCGCGGACTGCGTCTTGGGCGAGGCGCGGTTGATCTCGTCGCCGATCACGATCTGCGCGAAGATCGCTCCGGGCTTGAACTCGAAGTCCCGGCGCTGCTGGTCCCAGATGGACACACCGGTGATGTCCGAGGGCAGCAGGTCGGGCGTGAACTGGATACGCCTGACCGAGCAGTCGATGGACCGCGCCAGCGCCTTGGCGAGCATGGTCTTGCCGACGCCCGGGACATCCTCGATGAGGAGGTGCCCCTCGGCGAGCAGTACGGTCAGCGAAAGCCGTACGACCTCAGGCTTGCCCTCGATCACTCCTTCCACCGAACTGCGGACGCGCTCCACAGTGGCGGTCAGATCCGTAAGGCTCGCTCGATCGTCATAGGTCGTCACCCGGCCCTCCTCGGCCCGTTCTCGGGCCGACGCCCTGTGCGGACCGGCCCACCCCGAAACACGGACACCACGCGTGAAAAGTTCCGCGTGACGCCACACCCGCATTCTTGTTGCCGTTACCGGTTCGTGTCACTCGCCTGTGGATAACTGGCCGCGATATGTCAGGTCTTGCGGCTCTTTGGGCGCCGGGGAGGCAGGGTGTTTCCGTGCGGAGAGCGTCCCACGGGCCGCCGGCGGACGGCGACCCGGGTCAGGACGTGGACCTGGGCGAGGGGGAGCGAAGCCGGAGAACCGGGTCCCGGCGCGGCCGGGACCGGGCCCGTCAGGCGGGGTCGATCTCGCGCAGGAGTCCGGTCTTCACGTCGAAGACGAAGCCCCGCACGTCGTCGGTGTGCAGCAGGAACGGCGAGGTGCGCACGCGCTGCATCGACTGCCGCACGTCCTGGTCGACGTCGCGGAACGACTCGACCGCCCAGGCGGGGCGCTGGCCGACCTCCATCTCCAGGTCGTGCCGGAATTCCTCGGTGAGGGACTCCAGGCCGCAGCCGGTGTGGTGGATGAGGACCACGCTGCGGGTGCCGAGCGCCCGCTGGCTGATGGTGAGGGAGCGGATCACGTCGTCGGTGACGACTCCGCCCGCGTTGCGGATGGTGTGACAGTCGCCGAGCGCCAGGCCGAGTGCGGCGTGCAGGTCGAGTCGGGCGTCCATGCAGGCGACCACCGCGACGTGCAGCACGGGGCGGGCGTCCATGCCGGGGTCGGTGAACGCGTCGGCGTAGTGATGGTTCGCGTCGACGAGGCGGTCGGTCACGGTGCCGGAAGTGACTATGGCGCCTTCGGGCTCGGTGGGAACGGATGCAGAAGTCGTCATACCTATGACGGTACTGGTCACGTAGGGCGTGGTCTTGTTGTGAGAGTGGACAAAGAACGTCATCGTGGCTTGTTGTGACGTAACCCACACGGGCGGTGTCGGTGCGTCCGTCAGGGTGATAGGGGCGTATTTGCGGCTTCGGTGGGAGCGGGGTCCGCGACGCGCATGCCGGTTGATTGACCGCGAGACACCGTGGACTAAAGTGACGCGAAGCGGGAGGCGAGGCTCTCCCTGCTGGACTTGTATCCCCCGGAGACCCGGCGATTTTCCGGCGTCTCCCCGCGTGCGCGGCGCGTACGTACGGCTCGGCCTCCTCCCGCTCCCGGTCGGCTGACGCCACTCACCGGCGCCAGCAGGCCTCCCCTTCTCGAGCGGGCGGGGACCCGGCGGTGCGTACGGCCGCGCCGGACCTGAGAGGGCCCCTTGAGCCAGAGTCGACATGTCCCGGTGATGCTCCAGCGGTGCCTGGACATGCTGGCCCCGGCCCTCGGTGAGCCGGGGGCCGTCGTCGTCGACTGCACCCTGGGACTCGGCGGCCACAGCGAGGCCCTGCTCACGCAGTTCCCCGAGGCCCGCCTGGTGGCCCTGGACCGCGACAAGGAGGCCCTGCGCCTGTCGGGGGAGCGGCTCGCCCCCTTCGGTGACCGCGCCACCCTGGTGCACGCCGTCTACGACGAGCTCCCCGAGGTGCTCGACCGCCTCGGCATCCCGCGTGTCCAGGGCGTGCTGTTCGACCTCGGTGTGTCGTCCATGCAGCTCGACGAGGCGGACCGCGGGTTCGCGTACGCGCAGGACGCCCCGCTCGACATGCGCATGGACCAGACGACCGGGATGAGCGCTGCCGAGGTGCTCAACACCTACCCGCCGGGTGAGCTGGTGCGGATCCTGCGGGCGTACGGCGAGGAGAAGCAGGCCAAGCGGATCGTGTCCGCGATCGTGCGCGAACGCGAGAAGGAGCCCTTCAGCAACAGCGCACGGCTCGTCGAACTGATCCGCGACGCACTGCCCCAGGCCGCCAAGCGAACCGGCGGCAACCCCGCCAAGCGCACCTTCCAGGCGCTGCGCATCGAGGTCAACGGCGAGCTGAGCGTCCTGGAGAGGGCGATCCCCGCCGCCGTGGAGGCGCTCGCCGTCGGCGGCCGCATCGCCGTGCTCTCGTACCACTCGCTGGAGGACCGGCTGGTCAAGCAGGTGTTCGCGGCCGGCGCCGCCTCCACCGCGCCGCCCGGACTGCCGGTCGTCCCCGAGCGCTACCAGCCCCGGCTCAAGCTGCTCACCCGCGGTGCCGAACTTCCCACCGAGGAAGAGGTCGCCGAGAACCGGCGGGCGGCACCCGCCCGGCTGCGGGGGGCGCAACGCATTCGCGAGGACGCCGAGTGAGGCGCGGCGAGAGGGAGGGCGCGTGAGCCGAAAACCGGAGCTCAGGGGGCGGGCCGCCCGGCTCGCCCGACTGCTGCCCACGGGGGCCGGCCAGGCCGCCCGCACCCCCTTCGTGCTGCTCGTCGTCCTGCTGCTCGGCGGCGGCCTCATCGGTCTCCTCGTGCTGAACTCCGCGCTCAGCGAAGGGGCGTTCCGGCTCGACGACCTCCAGAAGGACACCAAGAGCCTCACCGACGAGGAGCAGGCCCTCCAGCGGGACGTGGACGCCTACTCCGCCCCCGACGCCCTCCAGCGCCGCGCCCGTGAACTCGGCATGGTCCCCGGCGGGGACCCGGCCTTCCTCGACCCCGACGGCACCGTCAAGGGCGTCCCCGGGGGGCCCGCCCAGCAGTCCTCCGCGCGCGCCCCGATGATCCCGGCGCCCGAGGTGCTCGCACCGCAGCCCCGCCGGAGCCCGGCCTCGTCCCCGGCGTCCACCGCGCAGCCGTCCGTGACCGCCCCCTCCCGTCAGGGCCCCGCCCCGTCCACGCAGTCCCCCACGACCCCCGGCAGGTGACGGAAGTGTCCGACAGGGAACCGCCGCGCCGCCGAGTGCCCGGCCCCGCCAGGCCCGTACCCGGCGGCCGGCGCCGTCCGGGACCCGGCGCGCGCCCCGTACGCCGACCGGGTGCGGGCCGCCCCCAGGCCCCGAGCGCCATCCGGCTCGGCAGCCCCCGCCCCCGCCTGCGCATGGTCAGCCTCGCGCTGACCCTGGTGATGGTCGCCTTCGTCGTACGGCTGCTCCAGGTGCAGGCCGTGGACGCCAGCGCCTACGCCGCCAAGGCAGAGCAGAACCGCTACGTGGGGCGCACGCTCGCCGCCGAGCGGGGCGGCATCACCGACCGCAACGGCGTCGAGCTCGCGACCAGTGTGGACGCGTACGACATCACGGCCGACCCGACGATGTTCACGCGGGAGGCGACGAAGGCCGGTGACGCGCCCGAGCAGGCCGCCGCGCTGCTCGGGCCCATCCTCAACGAGGACATGGACAGCGTCGCCAGGAAGCTGCGGACGAAGAACACCCGCTACGTCCTGCTCGCGCACCGCCAGACCCCGCAGGTGTGGAAGCAGATCAAGGACCTGAAGTCGACGCTCGGCACCAAGGCGGAGACCGACACGAACACGGTCAACGTCCTCGCCGGCGTCCTGGCCGTACCCGCCAGCAAGCGCGTGTACCCGAACGGCGACCTCGCCGCCGGGATACTGGGCTGGGTCAACGCCGACGGCAAGGGCGGCGGCGGCGTCGAGCAGGCGCTGAACAAGCAGCTCGCCGGCAAGGACGGAAAGATCCGCTACGCGCAGTCCGGCGGCCGGCAGGTGCCGACCGTGGGCTCCACCGAGACGCCCGCCGTGGCCGGCTCCGACGTCGAGCTGACCATCGACCGGGACATCCAGTGGGCCGCGCAGAACGCGATCACCGAGCAGGTGAAGAAGTCCAGGGCCGACCGCGGTTACGTGATAGTGCAGGACACCCGGACCGGTGAGATCCTCGCGATGGCGAACGCGCCCGGCTTCGACCCGAACGACCTCTCCCAGGCCAACTCGGCGGCCATGGGCAACGCCGCCCTCCAGGACGCCTTCGAGCCCGGCTCCACCGCCAAGCTCATGTCGATGGCGGCCGTCCTGGAGGAGAACGCCGCCACACCCGACACGCACGTGGTCGTGCCGAACCGGCTGCACCGCGGCGACCGGCTCTTCCAGGACGACGTCGACCACTCGACCTGGTACCTGACGCTCAACGGCGTCCTCGCCAAGTCCAGCAACATCGGCACCATCCTGGCGACCGGGCAGCTGGGCAAGACGCAGAAGGAGGCCAACCGGGTCCTGTACTCGTATCTGCGCAAGTTCGGCATCGGCAGCCACACCGGGCTGGACTTCCCCGGCGAGACGGCGGGCATCCTCGCCCGCCCCGACGCCTGGTCGACCTCGCAGCAGTACACGATTCCTTTCGGCCAGGGCGTGTCGATCAACGCGATGCAGGCGGCCTCCGTCTACTCGACGATCGCCAACGGCGGCGTCCGCGTCGAACCGACCCTGGTGCGCGGCGCGAAGGGACCCGACGGCCGCTTCACCCCGGCCGCCGAGCCCAAGAAGACACGGGTCGTGAGCGAGAAGACGGCGAAGACCCTCGCCCAGATGCTGGAGTCCGTCGTGGACGACGAGCAGGGCACCGGCAACAAGGCGCGCATTCCCGGCTACCGGGTCGCGGGCAAGACGGGTACGGCCAACCGCGTGGATCCGGCCACCGGCAAGTACCACGGATACACCTCCTCGTTCGCCGGATTCGCACCCGCGGACAAGCCGCGCGTCACCGTCTACTGCGCGATCCAGAACGCCACCAAGGGCAGCTACTTCGGCGGCCAGATCTGCGGACCCATCTACAAGCAGGTCATGGAATTCGCGCTGAAGACCCTCCAGGTCCCGCCCACCGGGGCGCAGCCCGCCCGACTGCCCGTCTCCTTCTCGCCGTGATCCAATCCGACCGCACGCCCTGATCGGCCCCCACGCACAACGGACCAGGAACCAGCCCGTGACAACGATCACCCCCGCTCCCGGGAACCAGTCCCCGCCGAACCCCTCACTTCGCTCCGGCGGGGGTGCGCCCGGTACGCTCACCGCCGTGCCACATGCTGATCAGTCCCAAACCACCCAGAAGGGCGTTCCTGTGACATATCCGGGGCCGCCCCGACCGGTTCACGTCTCCGCCACACCCCTCGCGGAGCTCGCCGATCAGCTGGGGACCACCGCCCCGGCGTCGACCGCGGAGGTCACGGGCATCACCCATGACTCCCGCGCCGTGCGCCCGGGCGACCTGTACGCCGCGCTGCCCGGCGCCCGCCTGCACGGCGCCGACTTCGTGCCCCAGGCCGCCGGCCTCGGTGCCGTCGCCGTGCTGACCGACCCGACCGGCGCCGAGCGAGCCGCGGCCACCGGCCTGCCTGTGCTCGTCGTCGACGACCCGCGCGGACGGATGGGCGAACTGGCGGCCACCATCTACGGCCACCCCGGGCGCGAGCTGCTCCAGATCGGGATCACCGGCACGTCCGGCAAGACCACGACGGCGTACCTCGTCGAGGGCGGTCTGAAGACGGTCCGCAGCACCGGCCTGATCGGCACGGTCGAGATGCGCATCGGCGACGAGCGCATCAAGTCCGAGCGCACCACCCCCGAAGCCACCGACCTCCAGGCGCTGTTCGCGGTGATGCGCGAGCGCGGCGTCGAGGCGGTCGCGATGGAGGTCTCCAGCCACGCGCTGGTCCTCGGGCGCGTCGACGGCTGCGTCTTCGACATCGCCGTCTTCAACAACCTGAGCCCGGAACACATGGAGTTCCACTCCGACATGGAGGACTACTTCCGGGCCAAGGCGCAGCTGTTCACGCCGAAACGCAGCAGACTCGGCGTCGTCAACCTCGACGACGAGTACGGGCGCCGGCTGGCCAAGGAGGCCACCGTCCCGGTCGTCACCTTCTCCGCCGAGGGCCACCCCGACGCCGACTGGCGGGCCGAGGACGTCGAAGTCGGGCCCATGGACTCGACGTTCACCGCCGTCGGCCCCAAGGGCGAGCGGATCACCGCCAGGTCACCGCTGGCGGGCCCCTTCAACGTGGCGAACACCCTCGCCGCCGTCGTCGCCCTCGCCGTCGCGGGGATCGACCCGCAGGACGCCGCCGACGGCGTCGCCGCGGTGCCGGGCGTACCGGGCCGCCTGGAGCGGGTGGACGTCGGCCAGCCCTACCTCGCCGTCGTCGACTACGCCCACAAGACGGACGCGGTCGAGTCCGTGCTGCGCGCCCTGCGCAAGGTCACCACCGGACACCTGCACGTCGTGCTCGGCTGCGGCGGCGACCGCGACAAGACCAAGCGGATGCCGATGGGCGCGGCCGTGGCCCGGCTCGCCGACACCGCCGTACTGACCTCCGACAACCCCCGCTCCGAGGACCCCCTCGCGATCCTCGCCACGATGCTCGCGGGCGCCGCCGAGGTCCCGGCGCACGAGCGCGGCGAGGTCCAGGTCTTCGAGGACCGCGCCGCCGCCATCGCCGCCGCGGTCGCCCGCGCGCAGCCGGGCGACACCGTGCTGGTCGCGGGCAAGGGCCACGAGCAGGGCCAGGACATCGCCGGGGTGGTCCGTCCGTTCGACGACCGCCAGGTGCTTCGCGAAGCTATCCAGCAGACCCAGGGATGAACTTGTGATCGCCCTCTCTCTCGCCGAGATCGCAGCAGTCGTCGGCGGGCAGACGCACGACATACCGGATCCGTCGGTACAGGTCACCGGACCGGTCGTCAGAGACTCCCGTGAGGTGGAGTCCGGCAGCCTCTTCGTCGCCTTCGTCGGCGAGCGCGTGGACGGCCACGACTTCGCCGGGGCGGTGGTCGAGGCGGGCGCGGTCGCCGTGCTGGCGTCCCGCCCCGTCGGCGTGCCCGCGATCGTCGTCGCGGACGTCCAGGCGGCGCTCGGCGCGCTCGCCCGGCACGTCGTGGAACGGCTCGGCGCGACCCTCGTCGCCCTCACCGGCTCCGCGGGCAAGACCAGCACCAAGGACCTGATCGCCCAGGTGCTGCGGACCAAGGCGCCGACCGTCTTCACGCCCGGCTCGCTCAACAACGAGATCGGCCTGCCGCTCACCGCGCTCAGCGCCACCGAGGAGACCCGTTTCCTCGTCCTGGAGATGGGTGCCCGCGGCATCGGCCACATCAGCTACCTCGCCGGCCTGACGCCGCCGAAGGTCGGCCTCGTCCTCAACGTCGGCACCGCCCACATCGGCGAGTTCGGCGGACGCGAGCAGATCGCACAGGCGAAGGGCGAACTCGTCGAGAGCCTCCCGGAGGACGGCGCGGCGATCCTCAACGCCGACGATCCCCTCGTCCGCGCCATGGCCTCCCGGACGAAGGCGCGCGTGATCCTCTTCGGTGAGTCCGACGAAGCGGACGTACGCGCCGAGAACGTCCGTCTCACGGACAGTGGACAGCCCGCCTTCAGCCTTCGCACACCCTCCGGGTGCAGTGATGTGACC
The DNA here is from genome assembly GCF_054729265.1 of Streptomyces krungchingensis. NCBI lineage: Bacteria > Bacillati > Actinomycetota > Actinomycetes > Kitasatosporales > Streptomycetaceae > Streptomyces > Streptomyces krungchingensis. The sequence goes on along the minus strand of NZ_JBPUKY010000001.1, from coordinate 3,353,846 downwards.
ATGCGCCTGTACGGTGAGCACCACGTGTCGAACGCGCTCGCCGCGGCCGCCGTCGCCCATGAGCTGGGCATGTCCGCAGACGAGATCGCCCGCGCGCTCTCCGAGGCGGACTCCCTCTCCCGCTGGCGGATGGAGGTCACCGAGCGTCCGGACGGCGTGACGGTCGTCAACGACGCCTACAACGCGAACCCCGAGTCCATGCGAGCCGCCCTGCGCGCGCTCGCGGCCATGGGCAAGGGACGTCGTACGTGGGCGGTGCTCGGCCAGATGGCCGAGCTCGGGGACGAGGCGCTCGCCGAGCACGACGCGGTCGGACGGCTCGCCGTCCGGCTCAACGTCAGCAAGCTCGTCGCGGTCGGGGGCAGGGAAGCGTCCTGGCTGCAACTGGGCGCATATAACGAGGGTTCGTGGGGTGAGGAGTCGGTGCACGTGTCCGACGCACAGGCGGCTGTCGACCTGTTGCGCAGCGAGCTGCGCCCGGGGGACGTCGTACTCGTGAAGGCGTCCAGGTCGGTCGGGCTCGAACGGGTGGCGCAGGCGCTGCTCGACAGCGGCCTCGAGGGTGAGGTTGCCGCCCGATGATGAAGCAGATCCTGTTCGCAGGAGTCATTGGCCTGTTCCTGACGCTGGTCGGCACTCCGCTGCTGATCAAGCTCCTGGCCCGCAAGGGTTACGGCCAGTACATCCGCGACGACGGCCCGCGCGAGCACCACAGCAAGCGCGGTACGCCGACCATGGGTGGTATCGCCTTCATCCTCGCGACGATCATCGCGTACTTCCTGTCGAAGGTGATCACCGGTTACGCGCCCACGTTCTCCGGCCTGCTGGTGCTCGGCCTGATGGCGGGCATGGGCCTGGTCGGCTTCCTGGACGACTACATCAAGATCGTCAAGCGGCGCTCGCTGGGTCTGCGCGCCAAGGCGAAGATGGCCGGACAGCTGATCGTGGGCATCGCCTTCGCGGTCCTGGCCCTCCAGTTCGCCGACAACCGCGGGAACACCCCGGCCTCCACGAAGCTCTCCTTCGTCCAGGACTTCGGCTGGTCCATCGGCCCGGTGCTCTTCGTGGTCTGGGCCCTGTTCATGATCCTGGCCATGTCCAACGGCGTGAACCTGACGGACGGTCTGGACGGTCTCGCCACCGGCGCGGCCACGATGGTCTTCGGCGCCTACACCTTCATCGGCGTCTGGCAGTTCCAGGAGTCCTGCGCCAACGCCACGACTCTCACGAACCCGGCCGCCTGCTACGAGGTACGCGACCCGCTGGACCTCGCGGTCGTCGCCTCCGCCCTGATGGGCGCCTGCTTCGGCTTCCTGTGGTGGAACACCTCGCCGGCCAAGATCTTCATGGGTGACACCGGTTCGCTGGCCCTCGGCGGCGCGCTCGCCGGTCTGGCGATCTGCTCCCGCACGGAGCTGCTGGTCGCGCTCCTCGGCGGTCTCTTCGTCCTCATCACCATGTCGGTCGTGATCCAGGTCGGGTCCTTCCGGCTGACCGGCCGACGCGTCTTCCGCATGGCACCGCTCCAGCACCACTTCGAGCTCAAGGGGTGGTCCGAAGTCCTTGTGGTGGTCCGCTTCTGGATCATTCAGGGCATGTGCGTCATTGTGGGACTGGGCCTCTTCTACGCAGGATGGGCAGCCAAGAAGTGATCGACTGGCAGGGCAAGAACGTCACCGTCGCCGGGCTCGGCGTCTCCGGCATCCCGGCGGCCAAGGTGCTGCACGGCCTCGGCGCGGTCGTCACGGTCGTCAACGACGGCGACGACGAGCGCTCCCGGGCCCAGGCCGCGGAGCTGGAGGCGCTCGGTGTCACCGTGCGCCTCGGTGACGGCGCGACCCTGCCGGAAGGCACCGAACTGATCGTGACCGCACCCGGCTGGAAGCCGGACAAGCCGCTGTTCGCCGCGGCCGCCGAGGCGGGCGTCCCGGTCTGGGGCGACGTCGAACTCGCCTGGCGGCTGCGCGGCCAGGACGGCAGGGAGCCAGCACCCTGGCTGGCGGTCACCGGCACCAACGGCAAGACCACCACCGTCCAGATGCTCGCCTCCATCCTGGAGGCGGCCGGACTGCGCACCGCGGCGGTCGGCAACATCGGCGTCTCGCTGCTGGACGCGGTCCTCGGCGAGGAGACGTACGACGTCCTCGCGGTGGAGCTGTCGAGCTATCAGCTGCACTGGGCGCCCTCGCTGCGCGCCCAGTCGGCCGCCGTGCTGAATCTCGCGCCCGACCACCTCGACTGGCACGGCTCCATGGAGGCGTACGCCGCCGACAAGGGCCGTATCTACGAGGGCAATCGGGTCGCCTGCGTCTACAACGTCGCCGACAAGGCGACCGAGGACCTGGTGCGCGAGGCGGACGTGGAGGAGGGCTGCCGGGCGATCGGCTTCACGCTCGGCACGCCCGGACCGTCCCAACTCGGCGTCGTGGAAGGCATCCTGGTCGACCGCGCCTTCGTCGAGGACCGGCACAAGAACGCGCAGGAACTCGCGGAGGTGTCGGACGTCAATCCGCCCGCCCCGCACAACATCGCCAACGCCCTTGCGGCGGCGGCCCTGGCGCGCGCCTTCGGTGTGCCCGCCAAGGCGGTGCGCGACGGACTGCGCGCCTTCCGCCCGGACGCGCACCGCATCGCGCACGTCGCCGACGTGGACCAGGTCGCCTACATCGACGACTCCAAGGCCACCAACACGCATGCGGCGGAGGCCTCTTTGGCCGCCTACGAGTCGATCGTGTGGATCGCGGGCGGCCTCGCCAAGGGCGCGACCTTCGACGAACTGGTCGCCAAGTCGGCGAAGCGGCTCCGGGGCGTCGTCCTGATCGGGGCGGACCGCGCGCTCATCGGCGAAGCGCTCGCGCGACACGCCCCGGAAGTACCCGTCGTCGACCTCGACCGGACCGACACTGGGGCGATGCTCGCGGCGGTCCGGGAGGCCGCGCGGCTCGCCGGGCCGGGGGACACCGTTCTGCTGGCGCCGGCCTGTGCGTCCATGGACATGTTCGCCAACTACAACAAGCGCGGTGACGCTTTCGCGGAGGCGGTTCGCGAACTCGGCGCCGCGAGCGCCTGACGGCGGGTCCGGCCGACCCGGGCGCCCGGGACCCTTGGGAGCGACGCGTGACGCCATCCTGGTCGGTACCTCGTCTGCGGCTTCGGGCCGGCGGCACGGTGCCGTGGAGGCCCCTCCCGCCCTGCGGGGAGTCCTCCCGCGGCACGGGAGGTGCCGGCCGTGCCGAGTAGCCGTACGGGCCGCCCTCCGGTCCAGCGCGCGCCGCGACGGCCGTCCGGTGCCCGGCCCCCGCGCGACAACCCCGTCCGCCGGTTCCTGCTGCGCGCCCGCAAGGCCTGGGACCGGCCGCTCACCGCGTACTACCTGATCCTGGGCGGCAGCCTGCTGATCACCGTGCTGGGCCTGGTGATGGTCTACTCGGCCTCGCAGATCACCGCGCTGCAGCTCTCGCTGCCGGGGTCGTACTTCTTCCGCAAGCAGTTCCTGGCCGCCGTGATCGGCGGTGTGCTCATGCTGGTCGCCTCGCGGATGCCGGTGAAACTGCACCGGGCGCTGGCGTACCCGATCCTGGCGGGCGCCGTCTTCCTGATGGCCCTGGTGCAGGTGCCGGGGATAGGGGTCTCGGTCAACGGCAACCAGAACTGGATCTCCGTCGGCGGCCCGTTCCAGCTCCAGCCCAGCGAGTTCGGCAAGCTCGCGCTCGTGCTGTGGGGCGCCGACCTGATCGCCCGCAAACAGGACAAGCGGCTGCTGACCCAGTGGAAGCACATGCTCGTGCCGCTCGTGCCGGTGGCCTTCATGCTGCTCGGGCTGATCATGCTCGGCGGCGACATGGGAACCGCGATCATTCTCACAGCGATCCTCTTCGGGCTGCTGTGGCTGGCGGGAGCGCCCACCCGGCTGTTCGCCGGTGTGCTGGCCGTCGCCGCGACCATCGGCGTCATCCTCATCAAGACCAGCCCGAACCGCATGGCCAGGCTCGCCTGTATCGGCGCCACCGACCCGGGGCCGGGCGACCACTGCTGGCAGGCCGTGCACGGCATCTACGCCCTCGCCTCCGGCGGACTCTTCGGTTCCGGCCTGGGCGCCAGCGTGGAAAAATGGGGCCAACTACCCGAAGCGCACACCGACTTCATCTTCGCCATCACCGGGGAGGAACTGGGTCTGGCGGGGACGCTGTCGGTACTCGCCCTCTTCGCGGCTCTAGGCTATGCGGGTATCCGCGTGGCCGGACGCACGGAGGACCCCTTCGTGAGGTATGCCGCGGGAGGCGTGACCACCTGGATCACGGCCCAGGCCGTGATCAACATCGGTGCGGTGCTCGGTCTGCTGCCGATCGCCGGAGTCCCGCTCCCGCTGTTCTCCTACGGAGGTTCCGCCCTGCTGCCGACCATGTTCGCCATCGGGCTGCTGATCGCCTTCGCACGCGACGAGCCCGCTGCGCGGGCGGCGCTTGCCATGCGGCAACCCCGCTTTGGTAGAAAGCGTGCTGCGGTGAGAGGCTCCGCGGGGACCGCGGGGCCTCGGAGATGGAACACGATGCGACGGCGTGCCGGCACGGCGCGTTCGTCCGGAGAGCGGTGAATTTCGGTGCATGTCGTACTCGCCGGCGGGGGGACCGCCGGCCACATCGAGCCCGCGCTCGCCCTCGCGGACGCCCTGCGCAGGCAGGACCCGACCGTGGGGATCACGGCCCTGGGCACGGAGCGCGGTCTGGAGACCCGCCTCGTACCGGAGCGCGGCTACGAACTCGCGCTGATTCCCGCCGTGCCGCTGCCACGCAAGCCCACGCCCGAGCTGATCACCGTCCCCGGGCGGCTGCGCGGCACCATCAAGGCGGCCGAGCAGATCATGGAGCGCACCAAGGCGGACGCCGTCGTCGGCTTCGGCGGGTACGTCGCCCTGCCCGGCTATCTCGCGGCCAAGCGTCTCGGTGTGCCGATCGTCATCCACGAGGCCAATGCCCGTCCCGGCCTCGCCAACAAGATCGGCTCGCGGTACGCCGCCCAGGTCGCCGTCTCCACGCCGGACAGCAAGCTCCGCGGGGCCCGCTACATCGGCATCCCGCTGCGCCGCTCCATCGCCACCCTCGACCGGGCAGCCGTGCGCCCCGAGGCCCGCGCCGCGTTCGGGCTCGACCCCAACCTGCCGACCCTGCTGGTCTCCGGCGGCTCGCAGGGCGCCCGCCGCCTCAACGAGGTCGTCCAGCAGGCGGCGCCCTACCTCCAGCAGGCGGGCATCCAGATCCTGCACGCGGTCGGCCCGAAGAACGAACTGCCGCAGGTGCACCAGATGCCGGGGATGCCCCCGTACATCCCGGTACCGTACGTGGACCGGATGGACCTCGCGTACGCCGCTGCCGACATGATGCTCTGCCGCGCGGGCGCGATGACCGTCGCCGAACTCTCCGCCGTCGGGCTCCCCGCCGCGTACGTCCCGCTGCCCATCGGCAACGGCGAACAGCGGCTGAACGCCCAGCCGGTGGTCAAGGCCGGCGGTGGGCTGCTGGTCGACGACGCGGAGCTGTCGCCCCAGTGGGTGCAGCAGAACGTGCTCCCCGTGCTCGCGGACCCGCACCGGCTGTACGAGATGTCCCGTGCCGCCAGCGAGTTCGGCCGCCGGGACGCCGACGACCTGCTCGTCGGCATGGTGTACGAGGCGATCGCCTCTCGCCGCCACTAGGACCGCATGAGGGAAGGCAGGGAGCGTGGCCGGACCGAGCACCGCCGAGCGCGGCGAACGGCAGAAGCAGGAATCCGGCCCGCCCCGGCCGCCCCGTGCCGGGCGGCTGAGACACCCTCGTAGGCTCATCGTCGTCTTGGCCTCCGTGGTGTTGACCGGGGCCGCGTCCGTCTGGGTCCTCTACGGCTCGCAGTGGCTGCGCGTGGACCGCGTGACGGTGTCGGGGACGCAGGTGCTGACGGCGGACCAGGTGCGCAAGGCGGCCGACGTTCCGGTCGGTTCCCCGTTGATTTCTGTCGAAACGGACGCGATTGCGGCACGATTGCGGCGTGAATTGCCCCGAATTGACTCGATTGACGTCGTCCGTTCCTGGCCGAACGGAATCGGGCTGAAAGTGACCGAGCGCACCCCCGTCCTGATTATCGAAAAAGGCACAAAATACGTCGAAGTGGACGCCAAGGGTGTGCGATTCGCGACGGTTTCCGACGCTCCGAGGGGCGTGCCCGCACTGGAATTGAAAGTTTCCCGGTCGGCCGGCCTGCGCCGCTTCGGCACCGACCGGCTGGTGCGCGAGGCGGTGCGGGCCGCGGGCGACCTTCCGGCCGCCGTCGCCCGCGACACGAGCACCGTCAAAGTCCGTTCCTTCGACTCGATCCGGCTGGAGTTGAAGGGCGGCCGGACAGTCGACTGGGGCAGCGGCGAGAAGGGGCGCGCCAAAGCCAGGGCGCTCACCGCTCTCATGAAAGCCGCTCCCGGCGCCCGGCACTTCGATGTCAGCGTTCCCACCGCCCCTGCGTCATCGGGGAGTTGACGCACATCTGCGCAGGCCAGCACCCTAGTTGGGCAGCGCTACGGCTGATCACATAGGGTGAAAAGAAAAACGGGAGGTTCGGCGTGTTCGTTGAACGTGCGCCACTTGTCGACTTAGTGTCCTGTTCGGAAGAGTCCAAGGAACAGACACACTGGTAACCCTAAACTTCAGCGTTAGGGTTCGGGTCGGCGTTCGGACCGTCCCAATTCGGCATCAGCCGTCGGACCGCGGAGCACCCGTGGGGCGACGGCAACGTAATTCGAGGCGAGAGGCCTTCGACGTGGCAGCACCGCAGAACTACCTCGCAGTCATCAAGGTCATCGGTGTCGGCGGCGGTGGTGTCAATGCCATCAACCGGATGATCGAGGTCGGTCTCAAGGGTGTCGAGTTCATCGCCATCAACACCGACGCACAGGCGCTGTTGATGAGCGACGCCGACGTCAAGCTCGACGTCGGCCGCGAACTCACCCGCGGACTCGGCGCCGGCGCCAACCCGGCCGTCGGCCGCAAGGCCGCCGAGGACCACCGCGAGGAGATCGAAGAGGTCCTCAAGGGGGCCGACATGGTCTTCGTGACCGCCGGTGAGGGCGGCGGCACCGGCACCGGCGGCGCACCCGTCGTGGCCAACATCGCGCGCTCGCTCGGCGCCCTGACCATCGGCGTGGTCACGCGCCCGTTCACCTTCGAGGGACGGCGCCGCGCCAACCAGGCCGAGGACGGCATCGCGGAACTCCGCGAAGAGGTCGACACCCTCATCGTCATCCCGAACGACCGGCTGCTGTCCATCTCGGACCGCCAGGTCTCCGTCCTCGACGCCTTCAAGTCGGCGGACCAGGTCCTGCTCTCCGGTGTTCAGGGCATCACCGACCTCATCACCACGCCCGGTCTGATCAACCTCGACTTCGCGGACGTCAAGTCCGTCATGTCCGAGGCCGGTTCGGCGCTCATGGGCATCGGCTCGGCCCGCGGCGACGACCGGGCCGTCGCGGCGGCCGAGATGGCGATCTCCTCGCCGCTCCTCGAAGCCTCCATCGACGGCGCGCGCGGCGTACTGCTCTCCATCTCCGGCGGCTCCGACCTCGGCCTGTTCGAGATCAACGAAGCCGCCCAGCTGGTCAGCGAGGCCGCCCATCCCGAGGCCAACATCATCTTCGGCGCGGTCATCGACGACGCCCTCGGCGACGAGGTGCGGGTCACCGTCATCGCCGCCGGCTTCGACGGCGGCCAGCCCCCGGCCAAGCGGGACAACGTCCTCGGGTCGTCCACCGCGAAGCGCGAGGAGCCGGCACCGGTGCGGTCCACCGAGAGCCGCCCGTCCTTCGGCTCGCTCGGCAGCGTCACGCCGAAGGAAGCCGCTCCGGAGCCCGCCCCCGAGCCGGTCAGCGAGATCCAGGCCCCGCCGCCGGTCCCGCCGTCCCGCTCGTACGCCGACAGCCCGGCCGAAGAGCTGGACGTGCCGGACTTCCTGAAGTGATAGGGCAGCGCTCCCGAACGAGCACAGTGAGCGGCGCGCACTTCGCCTTCACCGACCGGTGGGGCGGGGTGAGCGCCGTTCCGTACGAGGAGCTCAACCTCGGCGGGGCGGTCGGCGACGACCCCGCCGCCGTGCGCTCCAACCGTGAACTGGCCGCCGGGTCACTGGGACTCGACGCGGCCCGGGTGGTCTGGATGAACCAGGTGCACGGACCGGACGTGGCCGTCGTCGACGCGCCGTGGGGGGACCGCCCCGTGGCCGAGGTCGACGCGATCGTCACCACGCGGCCAGGACTCGCCCTCGCCGTGCTCACCGCGGACTGCACGCCCGTGCTGCTCGCCGATCCGGTGGCCAAGGTGGTGGCCGCCGCCCACGCGGGACGGCCCGGCATGGTGGCCGGAGTCGTCCCCGCGGCGGTGCGGGCCATGGTGGAACTGGGGGCCGAGGCGGAGCGGATCGTCGCCCGGACCGGACCCGCGGTCTGCGGACGCTGCTACGAAGTGCCCGAGGAGATGCGCGCCGACGTCGCCGCGATCGAGCCGGCGGCGTACGCCGAGACCAGCTGGGGCACCCCCGCGGTCGACGTGACCGCCGGAGTGCACGCGCAGTTGGAGCGGCTCGGGGTGAGCGACCGGGAGCAGTCGCCGGTGTGCACGCTCGAATCGCAGGACCACTTCTCGTACCGCCGCGACCGCACGACGGGGCGGCTCGCGGGCTATGTCTGGCTGGACTGATGGGGCATGACAGAACGTAAGGCTCAACTCGCCGCGAATCTGGCGAAAGTGGAGGACCGCATCGCGGCCGCGTGCAAGGCGGCAGGGCGGGAGCGCGAAGAGGTGACCCTGATCGTGGTCACCAAGACCTACCCCGCGAGCGATGTGCGGATCCTGTCGGAACTCGGTGTGCGTCACGTCGCCGAGAACCGCGACCAGGATGCGGCACCCAAGGCCGCGGAGTGTTCGGATCTGCCCCTCTTTTGGCATTTTGTCGGTCAGTTGCAGACCAACAAGGTGCGTTCCGTGGTCGGTTACGCGCATGTGGTGCAGTCCGTCGATCGTTCCAAGCTCGTCACGGCCTTGTCGAAGGAGGCGGTGCGGGCGGAGCGCGAAGTGGGGTGCCTGATCCAGGTCGCGCTGGACGCCGAGGAGAGCGGCCGGGGTGAGCGCGGGGGTGTGGGAGTCGCGGGAATCGAAGAGTTGGCCGACCTCGTCGCGGACTCCCCGGGGCTGCGACTCGACGGGCTGATGACCGTCGCGCCGCTCAGCGGACCGTACGCGGGACGTGAACAGGCTGCGTTCGAGCGGCTGATGGATTTGTCGACTGTCCTGCGCGGCGCTCATCCGGCTGCGAACATGGTCTCGGCAGGGATGAGCTCGGACCTCGAACAGGCCGTGGCGGCCGGAGCGACACATGTACGCGTCGGTACTGCGGTACTCGGAGTCCGACCCAGGCTCGGGTAACGTCGCCAAGAAGTCGGACCACAGCAGAAAATATGGTCATTTCCGCCAAAGGCGGGCATAACGACCACGTGGATCGCGGGCACTTGGCAATTCGTCAGCCGATCCACCACAGAGCGGAGGACTCAGAGCATGGCCGGCGCGATGCGCAAGATGGCGGTCTACCTCGGCCTCGTGGAGGACGATGGGTACGACGGCAGGGGATTCGACCCCGACGACGACTTCGAGCCCGAGCTCGACCCGGAGCCCGAGCGGGACCGGCGACGGCATGAACCGTCACACCAGTCACATCAGGCACACCAGTCCCAAAGGGACGATTCGGTACGAGTGGTGCAGCCTCCGGCGCCGCGCGATCCGGTGCCCCATTCCGCTTCGCTCCCCGCGGAATCCGGGCGTCCGGCGCGAATCGCCCCCGTGGCGTCCATCACACAAGAACGTCAGAGCCTGGAGAAGAACGCGCCGGTGATCATGCCCAAGGTCGTGTCCGAGCGAGAGCCGTACCGGATCACCACACTGCACCCCCGGACCTACAACGAGGCCCGTACCATCGGGGAACACTTCCGTGAAGGCACCCCGGTGATCATGAATCTGACTGAGATGGATGACACAGACGCGAAGCGACTTGTCGACTTTGCGGCCGGTTTGGTGTTTGGTCTCCACGGCAGCATCGAGCGGGTGACGCAGAAGGTGTTCCTGTTGTCGCCTGCTAACGTCGATGTCACGGCGGAGGACAAGGCCCGCATCGCAGAGGGCGGGTTCTTCAACCAGAGCTGAGACGCAGGACCGGAACAAGGCTGGGAAACAGGGGAGAGGGAAGCACGAATCATGAGCGTGGTCGGGCAGGTTCTTTACATCGCGCTGATGTGTTTCCTCATCGTGCTGATTTTCCGGCTTGTCATGGACTACGTCTTCCAGTTCGCCCGCTCATGGCAACCCGGCAAGGCGATGGTGGTCGTTCTGGAGGCCACCTACACTGTCACCGATCCACCGCTCAAGCTTCTGCGGCGGTTCATCCCGCCGCTGCGTCTCGGGGGCGTGGCGCTCGACCTGTCCTTCTTCGTACTGATGATCATCGTCTACATCCTGATCTCCGTCGTGAGCCGGCTGTGAACGATACGGTCTTGCCGAATGCCGACGACTACGTTGAGGTGAAGAGATGCCGTTGACCCCCGAGGACGTGCGGAACAAGCAGTTCACGACCGTCCGCCTCCGAGAAGGCTATGACGAGGACGAGGTCGATGCCTTCCTCGACGAGGTCGAAGCCGAACTGACGCGCCTGCTGCGCGAGAACGAGGACCTGCGCGCCAAGCTGGCCGCCGCCACGCGTGCCGCCGCGCAGAACCAGCAGCAGGGCATGCGCAAGCCGCCCGAGCAGCAGGACCAGCAGCAGGGTCCGCCGCAGGGCATGCGAGGTCCCGGCGCTCCTGTGCCCGCCGGCATATCGGGCCCGCCGCAGCAGCAGATGGGTGGCCCCATGGGTGGTCCGCCCCAGCTGCCGAGCGGTGCACCGCAGCTGCCCGCAGGCCCCAGTGGGCAGGGCGGTCCGCAGGGTCCCGGCCCGATGGGTCAGGGTCCGATGGGTCAGGGTCCCGGCCAGATGCAGCCGCAGATGCAGCAGCAGATGGGCGGCCCTATGGGCGGTCCCATGGGTGGTCCCATGGGCGGCCATGGTCCGCAGATGCCGCAGCCCGGTCAGGGTCCCGGCGGCGACAGCGCCGCCCGTGTGCTCTCGCTGGCCCAGCAGACCGCCGACCAGGCGATCGCCGAGGCCCGTTCCGAGGCCAACAAGATCGTCGGTGAGGCCCGCAGCCGCGCCGAGGGTCTGGAGCGGGACGCCCGCGCCAAGGCCGACGCGCTGGAGCGGGACGCGCAGGAGAAGCACCGCGTCGCGATGGGCTCCCTGGAGTCCGCCCGCGCCACGCTGGAGCGCAAGGTCGAGGACCTGCGCGGCTTCGAGCGCGAGTACCGTACGCGACTGAAGTCCTACCTGGAGTCGCAGCTGCGCCAGCTGGAGACGCAGGCGGACGACTCGCTCGCCCCGCCGCGTACCCCGGCCGCCGCGTCCCTGCCGTCGCCGTCCGCGCCCTCCATGGCTCCGGCCGGTGCGAGTGCGCCGTCCTACGGTGGCAACCAGGGCATGGGTGGAGCGCCGGCGCCGGCCGCGCCCTCCTACGGCGGGCAGCAGCAGATGTCGCCGGCCATGACCCAGCCGATGGCTCCGGTGCGGCCGCAGGGGCCGTCGCCGATGCAGCAGGCTCCCTCGCCGATGCGTGGGTTCCTCATCGACGAGGACGACAACTGACGGCCTTCAGTACGCCTTAGGCGTCGGCAGCGTTCAGGGCGGGGCCCCCGGGATTCCGGGGGCCCCGCCCTTTTGCGTCCTCCCGCGGCGGCGCGGACCGCGTTCTTCGCCCCCTCCGCCCCTGCCCGTCCCGTGTCCCTGGGGGCTCCGCCCCCAGACCCCCGGTCGGCCTGGACGGCCTCGGCCTCGTCCTCAAGCGCCGGACGGGCTGAGATCAGCCCCTCCGGCGCTTGAGGAGAGGGGTCCGGGGCGGCGGGGGGCGAAAGAAGACGGCCCCGGCGTCCCGGTCCGCCGCTGGGGAAGCGGGGCCGGGGCGCCGGGGCCGAGAGGGTTCCGGGGCGGGTTACGCCTTGCGGAGGCGGAACGTCAGGGACAGGGACTCGTCCGTGAACGGGGCGCCGTAGGAGTCGTCGGCCTCGCCCTGGGCGAAGTCCGTGGCGAGGACCTCGTCCGCGATGAGCGAGGAGTGCTCGGAGAGCGCCGCGATGACGGCCGGGTCCGTGGACACCCACCGCAGCGCGATCCGGTCGGCCACGTCGAGCCCGCTGTTCTTGCGGGCCTCCTGGATCAGCCGGATCGCGTCACGCGCGAGGCCCGCCTGCCGCAGCTCCTCGGTGATCTCCAGATCGAGCGCGACCGTGGCACCGGAGTCGGACGCCACCGACCAGCCCTCACGGGGGGTCTCCGTGATGATGACCTCGTCCGGTGCCAGCGTCACCGTCTCCCCGTCGACCTCGACCGACGCCGTGCCCTCACGCAGGGCGAGGGAGAGCGCCGCCGCGTCCGTCTCGGCGATGGCCTTCGCCACGGCCTGGACGCCCTTGCCGAAGCGCTTGCCGAGCGCCCGGAAGTTCGCCTTGGCGGTGGTGTCCACGAGTGACCCGCCGACCTCGGAGAGCGAGGCGAGCGAGCTCACGTTCAGCTCCTCGGTGATCTGGGCGTGCAGCTCGGGGTCGAGGACGTCGAAGCCCGACGCGGCGACCAGCGCCCGGGACAGCGGCTGACGCGTCTTGACGCCCGACTCCGCGCGCGTGGCGCGGCCGAGCTCCACGAGACGGCGCACGAGCACCATCTGCCGCGACATCTCGGGGTCGATCGCGGACAGGTCCGCCTCCGGCCACGAGGACAGGTGGACGGACTCGGGGGCGCCCGGCGTGACCGGGACGACCAGGTCCTGCCAGACCCGCTCGGTGATGAACGGGGTCAGCGGGGCCATCAGCCGCGTGACCGTCTCGACGACCTCGTGCAGCGTGCGCAGCGCGGCCTTGTCGCCCTGCCAGAAGCGGCGGCGCGAGCGGCGCACGTACCAGTTCGACAGGTCGTCGACGAACGCCGAGAGCAGCTTTCCGGCGCGCTGGGTGTCGTACGCCTCCAGCGCCTGCGTCACCTGGTCGGTGAGCGCGTGGAGTTCGGAGAGCAGCCAGCGGTCGAGCACCGGGCGGTCCGCCGGGGCCGGATCGGCCTCGCTGGGCGCCCAGTCGGAGGTGCGGGCGTACAGAGCCTGGAAGGCGACCGTGTTCCAGTAGGTGAGGAGCGTCTTGCGGACGACCTCCTGGATGGTGCCGTGGCCCACGCGACGGGCCGCCCACGGGGAGCCGCCGGCCGCCATGAACCAGCGCACCGCGTCCGCACCGTGCTGGTCCATCAGCGGGATCGGCTGGAGGATGTTGCCCAGGTGCTTGGACATCTTGCGGCCGTCCTCGGCCAGGATGTGGCCCAGGCAGACGACGTTCTCGTACGACGACTTGTCGAAGACGAGGGTGCCGACGGCCATCAGCGTGTAGAACCAGCCGCGGGTCTGGTCGATGGCCTCGGAGATGAACTGCGCCGGGTAGCGGCTCTCGAACAGCTCCTTGTTCTTGTACGGGTAGCCCCACTGCGCGAACGGCATCGAACCCGAGTCGTACCAGGCGTCGATGACCTCCGGGACGCGCGTCGCCGTGCTGCCGCAGCCGTCCTGCGGGCAGGCGAAGGTGACCGCGTCGATGTACGGCCGGTGCGGGTCCAGGGCGGACTGGTCGGTGCCCGTCAGCTCGGTGAGCTCCGCGCGGGAGCCGACACAGGTGAGGTGGCCCTCCTCGCAGCGCCACAGCGGGAGCGGGGTGCCCCAGTAGCGGCTGCGGGACAGCGCCCAGTCGATGTTGTTGTTCAGCCAGTCGCCGAAGCGGCCGTGCTTGACCGACTCCGGGAACCAGTTGGTCTTCTCGTTCTCCTCGAGGAGACGGTCCTTGACGGCCGTGGTGCGGATGTACCAGGACGGCTGCGCGTAGTAGAGCAGCGCGGTGTGGCAGCGCCAGCAGTGCGGGTAGCTGTGCTCGTACGGGATGTGCTTGAACAGCAGGCCGCGGGTGTCGAGGTCCTCGGTGAGCTTCTCGTCGGCCTTCTTGAAGAAGACGCCGCCGACCATCGGGACGTCTTCGTCGAAGGTGCCGTCGGGGCGCACCGGGTTGACCACGGGCAGGCCGTACGCGCGGCACACCTTGAGGTCGTCCTCACCGAAGGCGGGGGACTGGTGGACCAGACCCGTGCCGTCCTCGGTGGTGACGTACTCGGCGTTCACCACGAAGTGCGCCGGAGCCGGGAACTCCACCAGCTCGAACGGTCGTTGGTAGTTCCAGCGCTCCATCTCGGCGCCCGTGAAGGACTCGCCGGTGGTCTGCCAGCCCTCGCCGAGCGCCTTCTCGACGAGCGGCTCGGCGACGACGAGCTGCTCCTCGCCGTTGGTGGCGACGACATAGGTGACGTCGGGGTGCGCGGCGACGGCGGTGTTGGAGACGAGCGTCCAGGGGGTCGTCGTCCACACCAGGAGCGAGGCCCGGCCGGCCAGCGGACCGGAGGTGAGCGGGAAACGGACGTACACGGACGGGTCGACGACCGTCTCGTAGCCCTGCGCCAGCTCGTGGTCCGACAGGCCGGTGCCGCAGCGCGGGCACCAGGGGGCGACGCGGTGGTCCTGGACCAGCAGACCCTTGTCGAAGATCTCCTTGAGCGACCACCAGACCGACTCGATGTACTCGGGGTCCATCGTGACGTAGGCGTCGTCCAGGTCGACCCAGTACCCCATGCGGGTCGTCAGGTCGGAGAAGGCGTCGGTGTGGCGCAGCACGGACTCGCGGCACCTGGCGTTGAACTCGGCGATCCCGTACGCCTCGATGTCCTTCTTGCCGCTGAAGCCGAGCTCCTTCTCGACCGCCAGCTCCACCGGCAGGCCGTGGCAGTCCCAGCCGGCCTTGCGGGCCACGTGGTAGCCGCGCATGGTGCGGAAGCGGGGGAAGACGTCCTTGAAGACGCGCGCCTCGATGTGGTGGGCGCCCGGCATGCCGTTGGCGGTGGGCGGGCCCTCGTAGAACACCCACTCGGGGCGGCCCTCGGACTGCTCAAGGCTCTTGGCGAAGATCTTCTGCTCGCGCCAGAAGTCGAGCACTGCGTGCTCGAGGGCGGGCAGGTCGACCTGGGCGGGCACCTGGCGGTACTGCGTCGGTTTCATCGGCGAGCTTCCTCCGGCGGACGTTCTGCCTTCCGTCGGAGGGACGAGAGCCTGTTCTCATACGGACGCCGTGTGCGGCGCGCTCCCGCGGTACCACCCTCCTTGGCTCCCCGGTGCGCCGTTCGCACCAGTGAGCCCCCTCATTGGGGTCGCGATACCGGGTCTACTGGCCCCTGCGGGGTGTTCTTCCGGCGGCTCCGGGGTGATCTTCACGTCGCGCTGACCCCCGGGCTTCCACCGTCCCCGGGTCGCTCATGGCCGCGTACGCCGCTACTCGTCCCCATCCACGCTTCTCGCTCCGCCCAGTG
The DNA here is from genome assembly GCF_054729265.1 of Streptomyces krungchingensis. Lineage (NCBI taxonomy): Bacteria > Bacillati > Actinomycetota > Actinomycetes > Kitasatosporales > Streptomycetaceae > Streptomyces > Streptomyces krungchingensis. The sequence continues at coordinate 3,338,315 of NZ_JBPUKY010000001.1, read as the reverse complement.
TACGGCGCCGCGGGGACAGCGGCCGACCGGTTTAACGGGTGTCCGGGCGGCCCGCGCGGTGACCCGAATGGCGAGGCGGGACCGTCCGGATCCTGGGACGCGGGGCCATGCGGATTACCCGGCGGGGAGCTGGGCACAACGCAGGCAGGCTTGCCGCGCGGGACCCGCGGGGCGGACGAATCGATGGCGTGCCCCGTTGCCGCGGGCCGGAAGTCGATTTATCGTCCCAGCACGATTCGCGAGCAAGATCACAGTATGTGAAGGGGCCGCGGCCATGGTGGCGAAGAAGACCGCCGTACAGCAGTCGGCGTCCGGCAGATCCACGGTTTCGGCGGCCAAGGACGTGGGTGGGAAGAAGAGCGCCACGGGGGCACCCGTGTCCCACGAGGCCCGGTCCGTGAAGACGGTCTCCGGGGCGCACTCCGGATCGAAGCCCGCGGCCGGTGGGACCGCCCCCGGGGAGGCGGACGGCAAGAAGGTGGCCACCAAGAAGGCGGACGGCAAGAAGGCGGATGCCAAGAAGGCGGCGGCCGGGAAGAAGGCGGCCAAGAAGGCGGCGACCGGCAGGAAGGTCGCGAAGAAGGCGGACGCCCGGGAGCCGGGAGCCGGGAAGGCCGCGGAGGAGGCTTCCGCGGCGGCGGAGAAGGCCGCGGAGGAGACGGGGGCCGGCGCCGCGGCGGAGGGCGGCGCCGCGAAGAAGACCCGTGCGAAGGGCGCCACGGCCAGGAAGAGCAGCGGTACGGCGAAGAAGAGCACACGCACGGCGAAGAAGGCGGTCGCTTCCGCGGCCGAGGGCGCGGCCCATGCCGCGAAGACGACGGGAGCCACGACGGTGGTTGCGAAGAAGACTCCTGGCACGGCCACGGCGGCGAAGAAGCCCACGGCCGTCCCCAAGGCGCGGGTCGGCGCGGTGGAGCCGGGCGAGCTCGCGGTGCGCCCCGGTGAGGACCCCTGGACATCCGAGGAGGTCGAGGAGGCCCGCGCGGAGCTCCAGTCGGAGGCGCTGCGGCTGAGCACCGAGATCTCGTCGTCCGAGGAGGCGCTCGCGGGACTGATGCGCGACTCCGGTGACGGAGCCGGGGACGACCAGGCGGACACGGGCACGAAGAACATCACCCGCGAGCACGAGATGGCGCTCGCGGCCAACGCGCGCGAGATGCTGGAGCAGACCGAGCGGGCCCTGGAGCGCCTGGAGACGGGGACGTACGGGCTCTGCGAGAGCTGCGGCAATCCGATCGGCAAGGCCCGTATGCAGGCCTTCCCGCGCGCCACCCTGTGCGTCGAGTGCAAGCAGAAGCAGGAACGCCGGTACTGAACCGCGTGGGAGTACTCCTGAGCACGTGGGCCGCGCGGGGCGTGCCGTACTCTCGTCCTCAGTCAGGAACCTAGGTCGAGGGACTCACTCACGTGGCAGAGGCGGAGCGCATCATCGGTACGCCGGACATCCCAGGCGCGGCGGGGGCCGATCCGGAGCAGTCCGACGAGAAGGCGGCGTCGGGCGGCCGGTCCGGTTCCGGCGAGCAGGTCCCGGCCGAGCGGTCCGCCGAGGATGCCGGGCGGCCCTCCCCGGAGGCCTCGGACGCCGGCGCGGACGGGGCGCCGTCCGAGGACGGGCGGCCCAGGGGCAGGCGCCGGATCGCCGTGCTCTTCACGGTCGCGGTGCTCGCGTACGCCCTGGACCTCGTCAGCAAGATGATCGTCGTCGCGAAGCTGGAGCACCACGACTCGATCGAGATCATCGGGGACTGGCTGAAGTTCGAGGCGATCCGCAACGCGGGCGCGGCCTTCGGCTTCGGCGAGGCGTTCACGGTGATCTTCACGGTGATCGCCGCGGCCGTGATCGTGGTCATCGCCCGGCTCGCGCGCAAGCTCTACAGCCTGCCCTGGGCGATCGCGCTGGGCCTGCTGCTCGGCGGTGCGCTCGGCAACCTGACCGACCGGATCTTCCGCTCGCCGGGCGTCTTCGAGGGCGCGGTCGTGGACTTCATCGCCCCCAAGCACTTCGCGGTGTTCAACCTCGCCGACTCGGCGATCGTGTGCGGCGGCATCCTGATCGTGCTGCTGTCCTTCCGCGGACTCGACCCGGACGGCACGGTCCACAAGGACTGACGCGCGGCGCTCCGCCGATCCCCCGGACGCCCCGGCGGCGGGCGGGCCGGGCCCCGGCGGCGGCCTTCGCCCCGGCGCCGGGGACACCAGGCGAGGGCACTGATGTTCGGGCCGTGGTCAGGGGGTGTCCGAGCCTTCCGGCATACTCGACGGGTGAGCACGCTTCCCGAGATCCGTACCCTGCCCGTGCCCGACGGCCTGGAGGGCGAGCGCGTCGACGCCGCCATCTCCCGCATGTTCGGCTTCTCCCGCACGAAGGCCGCCGAGCTGGCCGCCGCGGGGAAGGTCGCGGTGGACGGCTCGGTGGTCGGCAAGTCCGAGCGTGTGCGCGGCGGCGCCTGGCTCGAGGTCGAGATGCCGCAGGCGCCCGCGCCCGTGCAGATCGTCGCCGAGCCGGTCGAGGGCATGGAGATCGTGCACGACGACGACGACGTGGTCGTGATCGTCAAGCCGGTCGGCGTGGCCGCGCACCCCAGCCCCGGCTGGTCGGGCCCGACCGTGATCGGCGGTCTCGCGGCCGCCGGGTACCGCATCTCGACCTCCGGCGCCTCGGAGCGGCAGGGCATCGTGCACCGCCTCGACGTGGGCACCTCGGGCCTGATGGTGGTCGCCAAGTCGGAGTACGCGTACACGTCGCTGAAGCGCCAGTTCAAGGAGCGCACGGTCGACAAGCGCTACCACACGCTCGTCCAGGGCCACCCGGACCCGACCAGCGGCACCATCGACGCCCCCATCGGACGCCACCCGAACCACGACTACAAGTGGGCGGTCACGGCCGAGGGCAAGCCCTCGGTCACGCACTACGACCTGGTCGAGGCGTTCCGCGCGGCCTCGCTGCTCGACGTCAAGCTGGAGACCGGACGCACCCATCAGATCCGCGTCCACATGGCGGCCCACCGCCACCCGTGCGTCGGCGACCTGACCTACGGCGCGGACCCGACGCTCGCCAAGCGGCTCGGCCTCACCCGGCAGTGGCTGCACGCGGTGCGGCTCGGCTTCGAGCACCCCGGGGACGGGCAGTGGGTGGAGTTCGCCAGCGACTACCCCGAAGACCTCCAGAAGGCGCTCGACAAGGTCCGCGAGGAGAGCTACGCGTGAGCACCGAGTACGTGGTGCGGGTCGCCGAGGACCCCGCCGACCGCGAGGCCTGCTTCGTGGTGCGCAAGGAGGTCTTCGTCGGCGAGCAGGGCGTCCCCGAGGACATCGAGTACGACGCCTACGACGCCACGGCACTGCACGTGCTGGCCGTCCGCGCGGACGGCACGGCGCTCGGCACCGGTCGGCTGCTGTACGGCGAGGCGGCGGCCGCGAAGACCGGCGGCGATCTCACCGTCGGCTCGCTGGGGCGGCTCGCCGTGACCCGCGAGGCACGTGGCCTCGGCGTCGGCGCCGCGCTCGTGGGCGCCATCGAGGACGCCGCACGCGCGCGTGGACTGGCCGCGGTCGACCTGCACGCGCAGACCCACGCCCTGGGGTTCTACGAACGGCTCGGGTACGTGGCGTACGGGCCGGAGTTCCCGGACGCCGGCATCCCGCACCTGGCGATGCGCAAGGTCCTGTAGCGGGGGATCGTCCCGAGGGCATGGCAGGCTTGGAGCCTGCTTGTCCTTGATCTCCTAGAGCTGCCGGAGCGCTGACCGTGGATCAGTTGGCCCTGCTGTTCGTCATGCTGCTCGGGGCCGTGGTGAGCGTCCCGGTGGGGGACCGGTTCGGGCTGCCCGCGCCGGTGCTGATGACCCTCCTCGGGATCGCGCTGGCGCTTCCGGACTTCGTCCCCAACGTGGACATCCCGCCGGACCTGATCCTGCCCGCGCTGCTGCCGCCCCTGCTCTACGCGGCGGTGCGGCGCACCTCGTGGAGACAGTTCGCCGCCAACATCCGCCCGATCTTCCTGCTCGCCGTCGCGCTGGTGTTCGTGACCACCCTGGCCGTGGCCGCCGTCGCCCACGCGATCGTGCCGGGGCTGCCGCTCGCCGCCGCGGTGGCGCTCGGCGCGCTGGTGGCGCCGCCCGACCCGGTCGCGGCGACCGCCGTGGCCGGCCAGCTTGGGCTGCCGCGCCGCCTGGTGTCGATCCTGGAGGGGGAGGGCCTCTTCAACGACGTGACGGCCATCGTGCTCTACCACGTCGCGATCGCGGCCGCGGTGAGCGGCACCTTCTCGCCCTGGGCGGCGGGGCTCGACCTCGTGCTGTCCGCGGTCGTCGCGGTCGCCGTCGGAGTGGCGCTGGGGTGGGCCGCGAACAAGCTGATGTCCCTCCTCGGCGACGCCACCCTGCAGATCGGCCTGACGCTGCTCGTGCCGTACGCCTCGTACGTCCTGGCCGAGGAGCTCCACGGTTCCGGGGTGCTGGCGGTGCTCACCACCGCGCTGTTCCTGGCCGAGTACGCGCTCGACGCCGACGACGTGCTGACCCGGCTGACCGGATCGACGGTCTGGGACGTGGTGGACACGCTCGTGACGGGCGTCGCGTTCGGGCTCATCGGGCTCGAACTGCACAACGCCATCAGGACGGCGGCGGGACGCTGGGGCGAGATGCTCGGCTGGTCCGCCACGATCGTCGCCGTCGTCGTGTTCGTACGGCTGGCCTGGCTGTTGCCCGCGACCTGGCTGACCAAGCGGCTGCACGCCAAGCGTGACTACGACGAGGAGATCCCGACGTCGTGGCGGGAGACCGTCGTGATGTGGTGGGCCGGAATGCGGGGCGTCGCCTCCGTGGCCCTGGCGCTGGCGATCCCGCTGGAGATGGACGACGGGTCGCCCTTTCCCGACCGCGACGAGATCGTGTTCATCGCCTTCGGAGTGATCATGGCGACGCTCGTGCTCCAGGGGCTCACCCTGCCGTGGCTGGTGAGGAAGCTCGGGGTGCGGGCCGACGAGGACGTCGAGAAGGCCTTCGAGAAGGAGCTGGCGATCCGTGCCGCGAAGGCCGCGAGGACGCGGCTGCGGGAGATCGAGGACGTGGAGGAGCTGCCCGAGGAGGTCTCCGAGCAGCTGCTGCGGCGGGCCCACGACATCGGGGTGCGGATCAGTCCCGACATGGGGGACGAGGAGCGCCGCGAGGCGTACGAGCAGCGGGCACGGCGGTTGAAGCGGATGCGGCGGATCCAGGCGGAGATGCTGAGCGCGGCGCGGCACGAGGTGCTGGCCGCGCGCAGTGAGCCCGGGGCCGATCCCGAGGTCGTCGACCGTGTGCTTCGGCATCTGGATGTGCGCAGCCTGCGATGACGGTCCCCTGGGGCTGCGGGGGCGTTTCCTGCCCGGCCTGCGGCCGGGTTCGTCTCCCGCCCGCGCACCACCCGTGACCCTCCGCCGAGCGGCCGGACCCTCCCGTGGGGGTGCGCGCCGCCTGCGGCCTCGCGTGGGCTCTGGCCGCTGTGGGCGTGCAGCAGCCGTCACCCATGGCCGAGTCTCCCGTGGGGGGTGCGCGCCGCCGGCGGTCTCGGCTGTGAGTCGGGGCTGTGGGGCCTCGGGGCGGCCTAGCCGCGGCCCGTGCCTGTGCGTGGGGGGTCGAAGGGGCGGGTGGCGGCGCCGTCCTGGTCGCGGCGCGGGCCCCGCAGCGTCCTGCCGGGAGGCGGCGCCGCGTCCGCCGTGTTGACGCGGGGGAGCGCGTAGGGGTGGTCCTCGGTGAGCCAGCGGATCATCCGCTCGCGCACCGTGACCCGCACCGTCCATATGTCGTCCGCGTCCTTGGCCGTGACCAGGGCGCGCACCTGCATGGTGTTGGGGGTGGAGTCCGTGACGGCGAGACCGTAGTCGCGTCCGTCCCAGGCCGGGCACTCGCGCAGGATGTCGCGCAGCTTCTCCCGCATGGCCTCCACCGGCGCCGAGTGGTCGACGTGGAAGAAGACGATGCCGGTCATCTGGGCGCTGCCGCGCGACCAGTTCTCGAACGGCTTCGAGGTGAAGTACGAGACGGGCATCGTGATCCGCCGCTCGTCCCAGGTCCGTACCGTCAGAAAGGTCAGGGTGATCTCGTCGACGGTGCCCCACTCGCCGTCCACCACGACCGTGTCGCCGAGGCGCACCATGTCGCCGAAGGCGATCTGCAGCCCGGCGAAGAGGTTGGAGAGCGTGGACTGCGCGGCGACACCGGCGACGATGCCGAGGACGCCCGCCGAGGCGAGCAGCGAGGCGCCGGCCGCCCGCATCGCCGGGAAGGTGAGCAGCATCGCGGCGACCGCGACCACGCCGACGATCGCGGAGACCACCCGCTGGATCAGCGTCACCTGGGTGCGCACCCGGCGCACCCGGGCGGGGTCGCGGTGCGCGGTCGCGTAGCGGGTGTAGGAGGTCTCCACGACGGCGGCGGCGATGCGCACGACCAGCCAGGCCGTGGAGCCGATGAGGGTCAGTGTCAGGGTCCGGCCGATGCCGACGGAGTGCTCCTCCAGCAGCTTGGCCTGCGCGTAGGACCCTCTGAGCATGGCGGTGCACAGGACGAGTTGGAAGGGGACACGGCCGCGACGGAGCAGCCCCCACAGCGGGGTCTCGTGGTGCCGGCCGTCCGCGCGTCGCAGCAGCTGGTCCACGGCCCACCCGACGAGCAGCGTGAGCACGACCGAGCCGCCGACGACGATCACCGGGCGCAGTACGTTCTCCATGCCCCCGACCGTAACCGGCCCGCCGCGGTCCAAACCTGGAGCCGGAAGCCGTCGGTACGCGGGCCCGCGCGGCGCCGTCGGTCCAGGCTGGCACCATGGAGCCCATGAACGTCATGCTCTTTCACTCCACCTACGGGCTGCGGCCGGCGGTGCGCGCCGCGGCGGACCGGCTGCGTGCCGCGGGGCACGAGGTGTGGACGCCCGACCTCTTCGAGGGCCGCACTTTCGACACAGTGGAGGAGGGAATGGCCTTCAACGAGGAGATCGGCAAGGACGAGCTCCTCAAGCGCGCCGTGCTCGCCGCCGCGCCCTACTCCGAGCGCGGCCTGGTGTACGCGGGCTTCTCCCTCGGCGCGTCGATCGCGCAGACCCTCGCCCTGGGTGACGAGAAGGCCCGGGGACTGCTGCTCCTGCACGGCACTTCGGACATCGCGGAGAGCGCCTCGGTGGACGAACTGCCGGTCCAGCTGCACGTCGCCGAGCCGGACCAGTTCGAGACGGACGACTGGCTGAGCGCCTGGTACCTGCAGATGCGCAGAGCCGGCGCCGACGTCGAGGTCTACCGGTATGCCGGAGCCGGTCACCTGTACACCGACCCGGACCTGCCGGACTACGACGCCGAGGCGGCCGAGGCCACCTGGAAGGTGGCGCTCGGCTTCCTCGACAGCCTGTAGAGCGGCGGCGCAAGCCGGTCCGCCGGCGTCCCGGGGAGTTGCCCGGGCAGCGCGGGGAGCGCCGGCGGCCCGGAGAGCTCCGTCGGCCCGCGGAGCTCTCCGGACAGCGCCGTCGTCACGGCGTCACACCGGGTCGTACGTCCGCTCCACCTTCTGCGTACCGCTGCGCGTGCGGTACGAACGGACCCAGGACGCGGTCGCGTTCGGGTCCGTGCGGTCGGAGAGCACGTAGTAGTCCATCTGTGCGCGGGCACTGGTGATGTCCAGGACGCCGAAGCCGTGGCGGTCGGTGTCGACCCAGTGGACGTGCCGGTTGGCCGCGCGGATGATCGGCGACGCCAGGGCCGAGACGGTGCCCTCCGGGACCTTGACGATGTCGTCGAGGTTGTCGGAGGAGACCGAGGTGACCACGAACTCGGTGGCGGCGGAGGCGGACAGCGGGTACGTACCCGCGTCGACCGGCACGTCATTGGCCCAGGCCATGTGGATGTCGCCGGTGAGGAAGACGGTGTTGCGGATCGCCTGGGAACGCAGGTGCGCGAGCAGTTCGCGGCGGTCGTCCGTGTAGCCGTCCCACTGGTCGGTGTTGAGGGCGATGCCCTCCTGCGGCAGCCCGAGCAGCTTGGCGAGCGGCTTGAGCAGATCGGCGGGGAGCGAACCCACCGCGAACGGCGAGATCATCACCGAGTTGCCGACCAGGCGCCAGGTGGTGTCCGAGGCCTTCAGCCCCGACTTCAGCCAGTCGAGCTGGGCCCGGCCGGTGAGCGTACGGTCCGGGTCGTCCACCGAGCCGCTGGCCGTGGAGGCCTGCTGCGAGCGGAAGGAGCGCAGGTCCAGCAGCGAGAGGTCGGCGAGCTTGCCGAAGCGCAGTCGGCGGTAGGTGGTGCCCTCGATGGCGGGACGCACCGGCATCCACTCGAAGTAGGCCTGCTTCGCGGCGGCCTGACGGGCCGACCAGGTGCCTTCGGCGCCCTCGGTGTGGTTCACGGCGCCGCCCGACCAGGCGTTGTCGGCGAACTCGTGGTCGTCCCAGATCGCGACGACCGGCGCCTTGTGGTGCAGGGCCTGGAGGTCCGGGTCCGTCTTGTAACGGCCGTGCCGGGTGCGGTAGTCGGCGAGGGTGAGGATCTCGTTCGCGGGGGCGTGCGGCCGGACGACCTTGCCGCGCGCCGCGTACTCGCCCGACTTGTACTCGTAGATGTAGTCGCCGAGGTGCAGCCAGGCGTCCAGGTCGCCGCGGGCGGCCAGGTGGCGGTAGGGGGAGAAGTAGCCCGCCTCCCAGTTGGCGCAGGACACCACGCCGAAGCGCAGCCCGGCCACGGAGGCGTCGGCGGCGGGCGCGGTGCGGGTGCGGGCGGCGGGGGAGTCGGTGCCGCCGGCGGAGAAGCGGAACCAGTAGTCGGTGGCGGGTTCCAGACCGCGGATGTCCGCCTTGACGGTGTGGTCCGAGGCGGCCGTCGCGGTGGTGGTGCCCTTGGCGACGATCGTGCCGAACGCCTTGTCCTTGGCGACGGTCCAGCTGACCACGGTGTCCGGGCCGAGCCCGGAGCCGGGTATCGCCTCCGGGGTGGGCGTCACGCGGGTCCACAGCAGGATGCCGTCGGGCAGCGGGTCGCCGGAGGCGACGCCGTGCAGGAAGGCGGGTGCCTCCGCGGCGGCCCGGGCGGGCAGGGCGGCCGCCAGCGGGGCGGCGAGGACGGCGGTGGCGGCCGCGGCCTTGACGACCGTGCGGCGGCGCGGGGCGCGGGAGTTGAGGGCGCCCGAGGGGTCGGATGATCTGAAGCGACTGGTCACGAGCGATCAGGTTACCGATCGGTACAAGCCAAGAGCGGGCGAACTGGCAAAAGTTCGCCCGCTCTTCGAGAGCCGGTCGTTCAACGCACCCGTGAGGGGCCGCCGGTGGTCCCGGTCCCGGTCTCGCCACCGGCACCGGAACCGGTGACTCAGGCCTTGAGTGCCGCCTCGATCGCCGTGGTGAACTCGGCGGTCGTCATCGGCGCGTTCTCTCCGTCGGAGCCCGTGAGCTTCTTGCCGTCCATCACCAGGCTCGGCGTGCCGTCGACGCCGTCCTTGTTGGTGTTGAAGGTCTGCGACATCGCGAGCGCCCAGGAGTCGTACGTGCCGTCCTTGACGGCCTTCTGGAACGCCGTGTTGTTCTTGAGCGCGCCGACCGTGTCCGCCACCTTGATCAGGTAGTCGTCGCTCTTGAACTTGTCGTCCGTCTCCTCGGGGTGGAACTTCGCCGAGTACAGCGCCGTCTTGTACTCCAGGAAGGCCTCGGGGCTGACGTTCAGCGCGGCGCCCAGGGCGCTCATCGCGTTCTTGGAGCCTTCGCCGCGGGAGCCGATCTGGATCTTGCCGCTCTTGTCGGAGTCGCCGTCCAGGAACGTGCCGCCGATGAACTGGATCTTGAACTTGCCGGCGTCGAGGTCCGACTTCAGCGTCGGGCCCACGGTCTGCTCGAACTGCGCGCAGATCGGGCAGCGCGGGTCCTCGTACAGCTTCAGGGTCTTCTTCGCGGTGCTCTTGCCGAGGACGACCGTCGTGCCGTTCGTGCCCGTGGTGTTGGCCGGAGCCACCACCTTGTCGTCACTGGCGGTCTCCCAGTAGGTGGGCTTGTTGTTCTGCACGACCGCGTAGCCGACACCGCCGGCGATCGCGAGGACGGCGACCAGGGAGCCGGCGACGACGGCCTGCCGCCTGATCTTCTCGCGCTTGGCCTGACGCTCGCGTTCGAGGCGCAGCTTCTCACGGGCCGCCGACTTCGCCGCCTGGCTGTTCCGCTTGCTCATAGTGGTGATCTCCATGGGGGACGCGCACATGTCGTACGCGGATACGTAAAGGGGACTGCTTGTGCTCCGGGGCGCCGGCCCGGGAGCGGTCGCTCAGACGAGAACGAGTGAGCGGGGCGGTCCTCGTCGTCCCAGGGAGTGCACGAACAGACGTGTGCGGGTGAAGGCCGCGCGGTGCGCGGTGTGCGGCAGGCGGCGCGCCGGAGCGAGCCGCACGGTCACCGCGGCGACGGCGATCAGCAGCGGCCGGAAGGTCGAGGCGCCCACCGCGCGCAGCAGCTGGGCGAGGGCCCGCTCGCCGCGGCGCAGCCAGGCGGCGGCGATCAGCCCGACGGTGACGTGCGCGCCGAGCAGCAGCCAGGCGGCCTTCGGGTCGGTGTGCGCGAGCAGCGTCGCCGCCCGGTCGCCGTGGCCGCCGGTCACCCGGGCAAGCGGGGCGCCGACGCTGCCACCGCCGCACAGCACGTCGAGGCCGACCGAGCGCAGCGGGCCGGCGACCGGACCGCCGGCCCGGCCGTAACAGACGTGCTGGCCCGTGGTGAACACGGTGTCGGCGGCCAGCTCCAGCGGGATCAGCAGGGCGGCGATCCGTCCGAAGCCGCGCTCGCGGCCGGCCAGCGCGAACGCGATGACGAAGACGGCGGCGGCGATCGCGGCGACGGTGCCGAGCGGCAGCGGAGCCCGGGACAGCAGGACGTGCGACGCGGTGGAGAGGGTCACGACGACAGCCGTGAACAGCACCGCGCGCACGGCTCTGAGTGGGGTCCCGGACAAGTCCATAGCGCAGAGAGTCTCCCACGCGCTCCCGTAAGAGTCCCCTAAAGGATTCCCATGAATACCGGGAGCGCCGTGGGAGCGGGCCGGAGCCCTACAGCCCCGGGATGCGGCCGTTGCGGAAGAGGTCCACGAAGATCTGGTGGTCGGCACGCGCCCGTGCGCCGTAGCTGTGGGCGAAGTCCACCAGGAGAGCGGCGAAGCCGTCCTCGTCGGCCGCGATCGCGGCGTCGATGGCCCGCTCCGTGGAGAACGGGACCAGCTCCGAGTGGCCGCTCTCGTCGTCCGCCGCCGCGTGCATCGTGGCCGTGGCCCGGCCGAGGTCCGCGACGACCGCGGCGATCTCCTCGGGGTCGTCGATGTCGCCCCAGTCGAGGTCCACCGCGTACGGCGACACCTCGGCGACCAGCTGGCCCGCGCCGTCCAGCTCGGTCCAGCCGAGCCACGGGTCGGCGTGCGCCTGGAGCGCCCGCTGGGAGATCACCGTGCGGTGGCCCTCGTGCTGGAAGTACTCGCGGATCGAGGAGTCCGTGATGTGGCGGGAGACGGCGGGGGTCTGGGCCTGCTTGATGTAGATCACGACATCGTTCTCCAGGGCGTCGCTGTTGCCCTCGAGGAGGATGTTGTACGACGGGAGGCCGGCCGAGCCGATGCCGATCCCGCGGCGCCCGACGACGTCCTTCACGCGGTACGAGTCCGGGCGGGCCAGCGAGGACTCCGGCAGCGTCTCCAGATAGCCGTCGAAGGCGGCGAGCACCTTGTAGCGGGTGGCCGCGTCCAGCTCGATGGAACCGCCGCCCGGCGCGAAGCGGCGCTCGAAGTCGCGGATCTCGGTCATGGAGTCGAGCAGCCCGAAGCGGGTCAGCGAGCGGGCGTCACGCAGCGCGTCCAGGAGCGGACCCTCCGCGGTGTCCAGCGTGAAGGGCGGCACCTCGTCGCTCTTGGCGCCGGTCGCGAGGGCGTGGATGCGCTCGCGGTAGGCCGCCGCGTACACCGTGACCAGCTCGGTGATCTGCTCGTCGCTGAGCGCCTTGGCGTAGCCGACGAGGGCCACGGAGGCCGCGAAGCGCTTGAGGTCCCAGGTGAACGGGCCGACGTAGGCCTCGTCGAAGTCGTTCACGTTGAAGATCAGGCGGCCCTGGGCGTCCATGTACGTGCCGAAGTTCTCGGCGTGCAGGTCGCCGTGGATCCACACGCGCGCGGTGCGGTCGTCCAGGTACGGACCGCCGCGCTTGTCGGCGTCGAGGTCGTGGTAGAAGAGGCACGCCGTGCCCCGGTAGAACGCGAAGGCGGAGGCCGCCATCTTGCGGAACTTCACGCGGAACGCGGCCGGGTCGGCGGCCAGGAGCTCGCCGAAGGCGGTGTCGAAGACGGCGAGGATCTGCTCGCCGCGTTGCTCGTCGCTGAGCTGCGGGACCGACATCGCTGGGTGCCTCCTGGTGCAGGTGATGCGTGACATGGGGCCGGCGCACCGTCCCCGTGGACAAGGGGTCCGGTCATCCCAACGGACGGCGGACCACGGGAGTGCCCGGAATCCGGCGGCGACGGTGCCGAGGCTTACGGGTACCCCGCATGAAGGTACGTGTGATCCTCCGCGGAGTGTCAGTGGCCCGGCATAGACTTCGACGCTGACCCCCCAGACTGTCCGCAGCCTGTCGACGATTGTTCTCCTTGGAGGCCGAAGCCGTGTCGAAGCCGCCGTTCACGCACCTGCACGTCCACACCCAGTACTCGCTGCTGGACGGTGCCGCGCGGCTCAAGGACATGTTCAATGCCTGCAATGAGATGGGCATGACGCACATCGCCATGAGCGACCACGGCAACCTCCACGGGGCGTACGACTTCTTCCACTCGGCCAAGAAGGCGGGCGTCACACCGATCATCGGCATCGAGGCGTACGTCGCCCCGGAGTCCCGGCGCAACAAGCGCAAGATCCAGTGGGGCCAGCCGCACCAGAAGCGCGACGACGTGTCCGGTTCGGGTGGTTACACGCACAAGACGATCTGGGCGTCGAACAAGACGGGCCTGCACAACCTCTTCCGCCTCTCCTCCGACGCGTACGCCGAGGGCTGGCTCCAGAAGTGGCCGCGCATGGACAAGGAGACGATCTCCCAGTGGTCCGAGGGGCTGATCGCCTCCACCGGCTGCCCCTCCGGTGAGCTGCAGACGCGGCTGCGCCTCGGCCAGTTCGACGAGGCCCTGAAGTCGGCCGCCGAGTACCAGGACATCTTCGGCAAGGACCGGTACTTCCTGGAGCTGATGGACCACGGCATCGAGATCGAGCGCCGGGTCCGCGACGGCCTCCTGGAGATCGGCAAGAAGCTCGGCATCCCGCCCCTGGTGACGAACGACTCGCACTACACGTACGCGCACGAGGCGACCGCGCACGACGCGCTGCTGTGCATCCAGACCGGCAAGAACCTCTCCGACCCGGACCGCTTCCGCTTCGACGGCACCGGCTACTACCTGAAGTCCACGGACGAGATGTACGCGGTCGACTCCTCGGACGCCTGGCAGGAGGGCTGTGCCAACACCCTCCTGGTGGCCGAGCAGATCGACACCACGGGCATGTTCGAGGCGAAGAACCTCATGCCGAAGTTCGACATCCCCGAGGGGTTCACGGAGGTCACCTGGTTCAAGGAGGAGGTCCGCCTCGGCATGGAGCGCCGCTTCCCGGGCGGCGTCCCCGAGGACCGCCAGAAGCAGGTCGAGTACGAGATGGACGTCATCATCCAGATGGGGTTCCCCGGCTACTTCCTCGTGGTCGCCGACTTCATCATGTGGGCCAAGAAGCAGGGCATCGCGGTCGGCCCGGGCCGTGGTTCGGCGGCCGGCTCGATCGTCGCCTACGCCATGGGCATCACCGACCTCGACCCGATCCCGCACGGTCTGATCTTCGAGCGGTTCCTCAACCCCGAGCGCGTCTCCATGCCCGATGTCGACATCGACTTCGACGAGCGTCGGCGCGTCGAGGTGATCAGGTACGTGACGGAGAAGTACGGCGCCGACAAGGTCGCCATGATCGGCACCTACGGCAAGATCAAGGCCAAGAACGCGATCAAGGACTCCGCGCGCGTGCTGGGCTACCCGTACGCGATGGGCGACCGCCTCACCAAGGCGATGCCCGCCGACGTCCTCGGCAAGGGCATCGACCTCAGCGGCATCACCGACTCCTCGCACCCCCGCTACAGCGAGGCCGGCGAGATCCGGGCGATGTACGAGAACGAGCCGGATGTGAAGAAGGTCATCGACACCGCCAAGGGCGTCGAAGGCCTGGTCCGGCAGATGGGCGTGCACGCCGCCGGCGTGATCATGTCCAGCGAGCCCATCGTCGACCACGCCCCGGTCTGGGTGCGGCACACGGACGGCGTGACCATCACGCAGTGGGACTACCCGCAGTGCGAGTCGCTCGGCCTGCTGAAGATGGACTTCCTCGGCCTGCGCAACCTGACGATCATGGACGACGCCGTCAAGATGGTGAAGTCCAACAAGGGCGTCGACCTCGACCTGCTGGCCCTCCCGCTCGACGATCCGAAGACCTTCGAACTGCTCCAGCGCGGCGAGACTCTCGGTGTCTTCCAGTTCGACGGCGGCCCCATGCGCTCCCTGCTGCGCCTGATGAAGCCGGACAACTTCGAAGACATCTCCGCCGTCTCGGCGCTCTACCGTCCCGGCCCGATGGGCATGGACTCGCACACGAACTACGCGCTGCGCAAGAACAAGCTCCAGGAGATCACCCCGATCCACAAGGAGCTGGAGGAGCCCCTCGAAGAGGTCCTCGCGGTCACCTACGGCCTGATCGTCTACCAGGAGCAGGTGCAGAAGGCCGCGCAGATCATCGCCGGGTACTCGCTCGGCGAGGCCGACATCCTGCGCCGCGTCATGGGCAAGAAGAAGCCCGACGAGCTGGCGAAGAACTTCACCATCTTCCAGGCCGGCGCCCAGAAGAACGGCTACAGCGACGAGGCGATCCAGGCCCTGTGGGACGTGCTGGTCCCCTTCGCCGGATACGCCTTCAACAAGGCGCACTCCGCCGCGTACGGCCTGGTCTCCTACTGGACCGCCTACCTGAAGGCGAACTACCCGGCCGAGTACATGGCCGGGCTGCTCACCTCGGTCAAGGACGACAAGGACAAGTCGGCCGTCTACCTGAACGAGTGCCGGCGCATGGGCATCAAGGTCCTCCCGCCGAACGTCAACGAATCCCAGTCGAACTTCGCCGCCCAGGGCGACGACGTGATCCTCTTCGGCCTCTCCGCCGTCCGCAACGTCGGCACGAACGTGGTGGAGGCGATCATCCGCGGACGCAAGGCGAAGGGGAAGTACTCCTCCTTCCCCGACTACCTCGACAAGGTCGAGGCGGTCGTCTGCAACAAGCGCACCACGGAATCGCTCATCAAGGCGGGCGCGTTCGACACCATGGGGCACACCCGCAAGGGCCTCACCGCGCAGTTCGAGCCGATGATCGACAACGTGGTCGCGGTCAAGCGCAAGGAGGCCGAGGGCCAGTTCGACCTGTTCGGCGGGATGGGCGACGACAGCGCGGACGAGCCGGGCTTCGGCCTCGACGTCGAGTTCACGACCGACGAGTGGGACAAGGCCTATCTGCTCGCCCAGGAGCGGGAGATGCTCGGCCTGTACGTCTCGGACCACCCGCTCTTCGGCCTGGAGCACGTCCTGTCCGACAAGGCGGACGCGGGCATCTCCCAGCTCACCGGCGGCGAGCACGCGGACGGCGCCGTGGTGACGATCGGCGGCATCATCTCGGGCCTCCAGCGCAAGATGACCAAGCAGGGCAACGCCTGGGCGATCGCGACGGTCGAGGACCTCGCGGGCTCCATGGAGTGCATGTTCTTCCCGGCCACCTACCAGCTGGTGTCGACCCAACTCGTCGAGGACGCGGTCGTCTTCGTCAAGGGCCGCCTCGACAAGCGGGAGGACGTGCCGCGCCTGGTGGCGATGGAGCTCCAGGTCCCCGACCTGTCGAACGCGGGCACCAACGCCCCCGTGATCCTCACCATCCCCGCGGTCAAGGTCACCCCGCCCATGGTCAGTCGCCTCGGCGAGATCCTCAGCCACCACAAGGGCGAGAGCGAGGTGCGCATCAGGCTCCAGGGCCCGCGTAAGACGACGGTGCTGCGGCTCGACCGGCACCGTGTGAAGCCGGACCCGGCGCTCTTCGGCGACCTCAAGGTGCTGCTCGGCCCGTCCTGTCTGGCGGGCTGATCAGCAGGCCCGCACGGGGCGGGTGAGCCGGCGGGCACGGGCTCTCGCGCCCCGGAGGGGCACCGGGCCGGGCGACGTGACGCACCGAGTCGCGCGACAAAGGGGGCGCATCCCAGTGGGATGCGCCCCTTAGTGTGTGCCGGGCTTCAACGGCCCGAACGCGCGGCCTCAGTTGTGGCCGAAGCGCTTCTGCTGCTTACGCGCAACATCCGCGGGGCTGCCCTGGGCGTGCGACATCGACGACTGCTGAGCTTCCGCCGAGGAACGCTGCGCCTGCTCGTGGGCCTGCTCGGCCTGCGAGGCGCGGTTCTGCTGGCTGCCCTGCTTGCGGTTCTTGTTCTTGGCCATGGTGATCTGCCTCCTGTGGGGGATCTAGGGGCCAGGGCCGCGACCAGATTCACATAGGCTGACAAGAGGCGCATTTCAGAGAATTACCGTGCGTAATAAGCCCTGTCGAGGGGTGATCCTCCGATACGCCACGCCGAAGATCGAGTTCCGGCCGTTAACCTCCGCGCGGTCGGGCAGACTCGAAGGAAGCCCGAAGCAAACCTCCCGGAGACCGGAAAGAGGGTGGACCGCGTGGACCGCTGCATCGTCCTGGTGGACGCCGGTTATCTGCTCGGGGCTGCTGCCAGTCTCCTGGCCGGGGAGCCGTCGCGATCCCGGATCACCGTCGACCACGCCGCCCTCATCCAGGGCCTGCGCGAGCGCGCCGAGTCCGACACGGAGCGGCCCCTGCTGCGCATCTACTGGTTCGACGGCGCCCCCGACCGCGTACCGCAGCCGGAACACCGCAGGCTGCGCGTGATGCCGCGGGTGACCGTCCGGCTGGGCGCACTGACCCGCAGCGACGGGCGGTGGGCGCAGAAGGGCGTCGACGCGGCCATGCACGCCGAGCTGACCGAGCTGGCGCGCAACCGCGCCTGCTCCGACGTGGTCCTGGTGACCGGCGACGGCGATCTGCTGCCGGGCATGATGGCGGCCAAGGAGCACGGAGTCGCCGTGCACCTGTGGGCCGTGCAGGCCGCCGACGGCGACTACAACCAGTCCGAGGACCTGGTGGCCGAGGCCGACGAGCGCCGCGTCCTCGACCGGGCCTGGATCACCAAGGCCGTACGGGCCAAGGAACTGGGCGGGATCTGCGCGCCGCCGCCCGCGCCGCGCCCCGAGATCGCCGCGATCCTGTCCGCCCCGCTGCCCGACGCGGCGCTCGCCGCGGCCGCCGAACGGCCCGCCCCGGAGACCGAGCACCAGACGGCGGCCGAGCCGCGCAACGGCACCGAGGAGCGCGTCCCCACCCCCAAGGGCGTCCCCACGCCGAAGGACCTCGCCGCGCTGCGCGGGCCCGGCACCCAGCCCGCCCAGCACCCGGCGAGCGCGACGCTGCGCTGGTCCTCGGACAAGGGGTGGATCGACCGGCCCGGGGCCCCCGCGGAGCCGGCGGAGGCCGCCGCGCTGCCCACGCTCGCCCAGCTCACCACCGCCGAGCAGCGGTGGGCCGACCGCGAGGAGGACATCACCACGGTCGGCGGCGACCCGTACGAGGTCGGACAGGTCTTCGCGCGCCGGTGGATGGCGCGCCTGACCGACCAGAATCATCTGCAGAAGCTGTCCACGATGTACCCGCGCATCCCGCACCGCGTGGACGGCGAGCTGCTGCGCTACGCGGCCCGGTTCGGCCTGCTCGCGCACAAGGACGACCAGATCGACGAGCACGACCGGTACGCGATCCGGGCCGGCTTCTGGCGCGAGATCGACGTGCGGACGGCCGCGGAGCACGCCCCCGCCGGGGAGTGAGCCGCGGCCCGTGCGGGGCCCGAGCCATGGCCCCGGACGCATAACGGGGCATCGGACCCCGTACCCTCGTCCTTCGTGAGTACGCGCACGGCACAGACGGTCCCGGACGGACACGAAGGCGACGTCGTGTGCGCGGTGCGCGGACTGACCAAGACCTATCCGCCGCTGCGCGGACACCGCGGCACCCCGCCGACGCCCGAGGTGCGGGCCACCGACGGCGTACGCCTGGACATCCGCCGTGCCGAGATCTTCGGACTGCTCGGACCCAACGGTGCCGGGAAGTCGACCCTCGTACGGCAGCTGACCGGCCTCATGCGCCCCGACAGCGGCAGCGTCGAGATCCTCGGGCACGACATCGTGCGCCACCCCGACCGGGCGGCCCGCATCCTCGCCTACCTCGGCCAGGAGTCCACCGCGCTGGACGAGCTGACGGTGTCGCTGGCGGCCGAGACGACCGGGCGGCTGCGCGGACTCGACCTGCGGCAGGCGCGCTCGGAGCGCGACGCGGTACTCGACGAGCTGGGACTCACCCCGCTGGCCTCCCGCCCCCTGAAGAAGCTCTCCGGCGGGCAGCGGCGGCTCGCCTGCTTCGCCGCGGCCCTCGTCGGAGAGCGCCCGCTGCTGGTCCTCGACGAGCCGACGACCGGTATGGACCCGGTGGCCCGCCGTGCCGTCTGGGCGGCCGTGGACCGCCGCCGCGCCGAGCGCGGCACGACCGTGCTGCTGGTCACCCACAACGTCATCGAGGCCGAGACCGTGCTCGACCGGGTCGCCGTGCTCGACCGGGGCCGCGTCATCGCCTGCGACACCCCGGCCGGGCTCAAGGAGCGGGTGGCCGGCGAGGTGCGGGTCGAACTCGTGTGGCGTGAGCGCGCCCCGCTGGAGGTGCCCGAGGTCGCCGCGCTGCGGACCCGGGCCGTCGAGTCGGGCCGCCGCTGGACCCTGCGCCTGGCCCCCGAGGAGGCCCGCGCGGCCGTTGCGACCGTCACCGGCGGCGCGGCGTTCGCGGCCCTCGACGACTTCACCCTGGCCACCCCGAGCCTGGAGGACGTGTACCTGGCGCTCGGGGGCAACACGCAGGGGCTGGTGAAGGCGTGAGTGCGCGGGACGCACGGATCGTACGTACCCTTCGAGGGCCCGCGGGTGCGCGGAACCCGGGGGAGACCGTGGGCGTTGGGAACAGGACGGCTGCCGAAGCGAAGGGAAGCAGCTCGACGTGAGTGTCGTACCCGCCGGAGTGCTGCCGGGCAGTGCGCTGCCCGTGGCCGAGGAGCCCGGTGCCGCCGCGGAGCTGGGGCCGCGTGCGCGGCTGTGGCCCTCGCTGGCCGCCGTGTACCGTGCGCAGCTCTCCCGGGCGCGTGTCGCGCGCATCCCGCTGCTGTTCGTGGCCACCTTCCAGTCCGTCGGGATCATGATCCTGATGCGTGGAGTGGTGGACGGCGGCGCCGAGGCGCGGGCCGTGGTCGCCGGGTCGTCGGTCCTGGTGGTCGCCTTCGTCGCGCTCAACCTCCTCGCGCAGTACTTCGGGCAGCTCAGGGCGAGCGGCGGGCTCGACCACTACGCGACGCTGCCCGTGCCGCCCGCCGCCGTCGTGCTCGGCGCCGCGGGCGCCTACGCGTCCTTCACCGTGCCCGGGACCATCGCCACCGCGGTCTTCGGCAGCGTGCTCTTCGGGCTGCCGATGGCCCACCTGTGGGTGCTCGCCGCGGTCATCCCGCTCGCGGGTGCCGCGCTCGCGGGGCTCGGGGCCGCGCTCGGACTCCTCGCCCCGCGGCCCGAACTCGCCACTCTGCTGGGCCAGTTGGGGATGTCCGCGGCGCTGCTGCTGGGTGTGCTGCCGGCCGACCGGCTGCCCACGGTCGTGCAGTACGGCCGTGACCTGCTGCCCTCGACGTACGGCGTCGAGGCGTTCGCCCGCACCTTCGGGGCGCATCCCGACTGGACCGCGGTCCTCGTGGACCTGGCCGTCTGCGCGGGTGTCGGGGCGGTATCGCTGGCCCTCGCCACCTGGGCGTACCGCCGGGCCGCCGTCCGGTGACGCGCCCGCCGGCCGGGCCTGGCACGATGTCAGGGTGACCGCTCCGCTGACTCCGCCCCCGCCGCCGCACCGACAGCCCCCGCACGACGCCTGGCAGGTTCCCCCCGCCGGTGGCGTCGCGTACGAACAGGACGGCCCCGGGATGAAGACCGAAGTGCGCGAGGCCGCCGTGATCACCGTGGCCGTGGCGCTCACGGGACTGCTCCTCGGGGTGCTGTGGTGGTGGCTGGCGCCGCATGTGCCGCTGATCGCGGACGACAGCGCCGTGTATCTGAAGGACACCGAGGGCGAGCAGGCCATCGGTGTCGACGGAACGTTCACCCTGCTCGCGCTCGGCTTCGGCGCGGTGAGCGCGCTCGTCGTGTTCCTGGTGCGGCGGCGCGGCGGTGTGCCGCTGGTCGTGGCGCTGGCCGTCGGGGGGCTGCTCGGTTCGCTGATCGCGTGGCGGATCGGGGTCTGGCTCGGGCCCACGCAGAACGTGGTGGCGCACGCCAAGGCCGTGGGCAAGGGGGTGACGTTCTCCGCGCCGCTGAAGCTGGGCGCCAAGGGGGCGTTGCTGGCCTGGACCGTGGCGGCGCTCGTCGTCCACCTCGGGCTCACCGCGCTGTTCGGTCCGCGGGATCCCGATCCGTACCAGAGCCCCTACACCGGCGGTCCCTCCGCGCCGCCGGCCGCCTAGGCCCGGTCGGACAGGCCCGATCGGACAGGCCCGATCGGACAGGCCCGATCGGACAGGCCCGGGCAGGCGCTCGGCGCCGGCTGTGCCCGGCGGGCGGTTCGTCCGCCGGGTCCCCGCTCGTCGTCCGCCCGGGGCCGGCGCCCTCCGGAGCCCCCGTTCCGGTCCGTACGGCCCTTCCTCAGGCGCCGGACGGGCCGGCACCGGGGGAGTGGGTCACGCCGGACGGCGGCCGTGGTTGGAGCGGCCCTTCTTGATGCGCCACTTGCGTTTGCGTGTTTTCTTCGACATGTCCCTCGTACTTAACCGAGGACGGGACGTCCGTCGAGGGGTCACGCACGGCCGACGGGCGCGGAGACCGCGTCCGTGAGCTTCGCCAGGTCGTCGGGGGAGAGCTCCACCTCCAGGCCCCGGCGGCCCGCCGAGACGCAGATCGTGGCGTGCGCCGCGGCCGAGGAGTCCAGGACCGTGCGGAGCCTCTTGCGCTGGCCCAGGGGCGAGATGCCGCCGCGGACGTAGCCCGTGGTGCGCTCGGCCGCCGCGGGGTCCGCCATCGCCGCGCGCTTGCCGCCCACCGCCGTGGCCAGCGCCTTCAGGTCGAGGGAGCCCGCCACGGGGACCACGGCGACCACGAGGGCGCCGTCCACGTCCGCCACCAGGGTCTTGAAGACCCGCTCCGGCGAGACACCCATGGCCTCCGCGGCCTCCTCGCCGTACGAGGGGTGGGACGGGTCGTGCTCGTAGGAGTGGACCGTGAACGCGACGCCCGCGTCCGCGAGCGCCACCGTCGCCGGGGTGCCCCCGGACTGCTGCTTCTTCGACTTCTTCGCCATCGGCCTTCTCGGATGCGTCAGTTGAGACTCGTCGGGCCGCGCGTCAGGTCGGACGCCGGCAACGACGGCAGATTACGGATGATCGCGGTCTCGGCGCGCAGGAGTTTCAGCTCCTCGCGCAGCCGGGACGCCGTGTCCGGCGCCTGGAGCAGCCGCTGCTTCGCCGGGATGTCCAGCATCACGGCGGCCGCGACGAGGTACGAGACGACGGACGGCTCGTCCGGCAGGTCGGCCCCGGTGGACAGGGACCTCTCCCGGGCGCCCGCCAGCCGCTTCTGGTACTGGCGGAAGGCCCGCAGGACGCCCTCGGCGAGCGCCCCCGCCTCCTCGCCCTGGTCCTCGGGCAGCTCCTCCAGCTCGGCCGTCAGGAACGCCCCGGAGGCGTCCACCGAGAGCAGCCGTACGCGTGTGGTGCCCGTGGCGAGCACCTCGAAGCTGCCGTCGGCGCGCTCCCGGATGGTCGCCGCGTCCGCGATGCAGCCCGTCTGGTGGAAGGCCTTGGCAGGGTCGTCGCCGAAGCCGGCGGCGGGTCCGCGTTCGGGCACGGCCGTCTGGTCCGGCATGCCGGGCGCGGACGCAGCGACCTCGTGCCCGTCGCGGATGGCGACGACGGCGAATCGGCGCGGTTCGTCCTCGGGGGTCTTCAGCAGATCGCGCATCATGGCGCGATAGCGCTCCTCGAACACGTTCAGAGGAAGCACGAGCCCCGGGAAGAGCACCGAGTTCAGGGGGAAGAGCGGGAGCCGGACGGTGGTCACGACGGGAAAGCCTAATGGTCGCCGGAGCGGGCGCGTCCGTCGCGCCCACTCCCCGGATGCGGATCGGGGCCCGGCGAGCGCAGCGGAAGGCCCGAGGCGACCTCCAGCCGGATGCCGTCGCGCAGCTCCAGGAACTGGCCGAGCGGGTCGTCGGAGACCCTGTCCCAGGGGAACGACGTCGCGTACGGGCCGATCAGGCGCAGCTGTTCCAGCGCGTCCGTCCAGCGCTCCAGCCGGACCAGGACGTACATCAGCAGGTTGCGGACCTCCGCGGGCCACGGATCGGACTCCGTGTACGTCGAGGACAGGGCCACGGCGAGGTCGGCCGCCGCGTCCAGGCGTTCGCGCGGGACCTTCGCTCCGCCGCCCTCGGTCAGGTAGGCGAAGGCCGCACGCACCGGCAGCGCCTGCACCAGCGAGCCGGGGAGCGCGTCCTGGGCGGCCGTCTCGGCGAAGTCGAAGCATTCGCGGTGCGAGCCGTACCAGGCGGCCGACAGGTACTGGAGCGCCGCGACGTGGCAGCCGTAGTGGTGCGGGGAGCGCCGTACGGCCTCGCCCCACAGCTGCTCGAACTCGGAGTGCCCGACGTTCGTGCCGCGGGCGTGGTCGAGCGCGATCCGCCAGGGGACCGGGTCGCGCGGATCACCCTCGGCGGCCGCGGTGATCAGCGGCCCGACCTCGCGGAGCAGCTCGGCACGGGCCGGGGACTCCCAGCCCCGGCGCACCGCCAGCTCGGCCTTCACGAGCAGGGCGTCCGGATCGTGCGGCGCGGCGGCCTGCCACTCCCGCAGCCATGCGTCGCGGGAGCGGGCGAAGGTCGCGAGGCGCATCGCGTAGCGGTCGCGGTTCTCCCACTCGGCGGCCTCGCGTGTGGTGGTGAGCAGCTTGGCGGCCGGCCCGTACTCGCCGCGGGCCGCCGCGACGAGGGCGGGACCGAGACGCTCGTCGGGGGCGTCGAGCAGTACCTCGTCGTCGGCCGGCAGTCCGGCGGCGAGGCGCGAGGTGTTTCTGGCCATCCGTGCCGTACGGATGAACGCGCGCAGCAGTGCCATGGTGTCGACCATTGAAAGACGCAGGTCGGGGGTCTGCCAGGGGGTATGCGGTGACGCTTTTGTAACCGTCGTTTGGTTGTATGCGCATTGGTCAAGGGCGAGTAAAAGCTGACTGTTGCTCACCTGTTCGACGGCTGTTCGTGCGGCATGCGGGGTCGTGTGTGCGAGTCCGGGGGAGCCCTCGTACCGCCCGCCCCACAGGCCCCGCGCCGGCGGCCGGGCCCCGCCTCAGCCGCGCCGGAGCAGCCGGGTCGCGCCCGCCGCCACGGTCGTCGCGAGGATCCAGCCGAGGAGGATCACCGCCGCGGCCAGCCACTGCCAGCCGCCGCGCAGCTGCCAGAAGCCGGCCTGGCCCAGGTCGATGACGGGCAGCAGCAGGTCCAGGGCGAACAGCGAGGCGTTCCACGGCGGATGCCCGTTGCCGTCGATCGGCGGATGGCTGGCGTGCGAGAAGGCGATCGACGACGCCGCCCACAGCACCGCCATCCACAGCGCGGCCCGCCCCGGCCGGTACCCGTAGGCGACCGTCCAGTCCTGCGCGTACCCCCACAGCTTGGCGGCCAGCGGCAGGGTCTCGCGGCGGCGGCGCTGCTTGGCGAGCAGCACCTCGCGCGCGTCCTCGTCCTCCCCGGAGTTGCGCAGCACCGTGGCCAGCCGCTCGTACGGCTCCGGGTTGTACTCGGCGGTCGCCGCCGCCACCCATTCCAGCCGCCGGGTCAGCGGGAAGGCGCCCTGCGGCACCAGGCTCTCGTAGGTGAAGCCGCCCATGTGGAGGCTGCCGGGACCCGGCCAGCTGGACGCCCGGTCGATCAGGTTGACGACGCGCGCGCCGGACAGCACCACCCGGCCCCGCTCCGGGCTCTCCCCGAGGAAGCGCAGTTCGGGCGTCTGGACCCGGCGCAGCGACAGTTCCTGGTCGTCGTCGAGGACGAACCGGGCCCGTTCGAGGTCGACGGCGTCCCCGAACCGGCCGTCGTCCAGGCGGATGCCGCCCTGGCACTCGAAGCGCTGCACCAGCGTGCCGCGGGCCGGCGTGGTGCCGCTGGTCAGCAGCGGATTGCCGATGCCCGCCGGCGTCATGTACAGCGTGCGGTTGACGGTGAGCTGTGGGGCGTTCAGGGCCAGCCGGGTGTACGGGTTGTTCAGCTTGCTGCCGCGCAGGCTGAGCGAGACGCCGACGGTGGCGCCGCGCAGGCTGAGCTCGCCGTGCGACTCCAGCATCTCGGCCTGGAGGTCCTGCCCGACGGTCATGCCGTCGCCGGTGAGCGAGCGCCCCCGCCGGTCCCGGTAGACGACGGCCTGGTTGAGCAGCAGATCGGTGCCGATGTGCGCGTCGGTCAGACGCACCCCGTTGTGGAAACGGCAGCGCGGCAGGTGCAGATCGCCCTCGGTGTGCAGCCGGGCCGCCTCCAGCCGGGGCACCGAGCAGTCCACCAGCCGTACGGTCGTGAAGCGGGCCTCCGGCAGCAGGACCTCCTTCTCGAACCGGCACCCCTTCAGCTCGACGTACGGCACCACGGTGCCGCCGGCGAGGTCGAGGACGTCGGTGATCCGGACACCGGTCAGCTTCAGGGACGAGACCCTGCCCTGGAGGGCCGGCGGGCCGTCGAGCAGCAGCCACGCCACGATCCGCGCCCGCACGCTGCGCTCGGGCCCCCACGGATGGCCGCCGTGCGGATCGTCGACGGTGGTGTCCCCACTGCGCAGGTCGTACACGCTGCCGTTGCGGAAGGCCTGCCACATCCCGGCTTCGGCGGCGGTCAGTTCGTCCGGCAGGTCCCCGTTGCGGATGCCGGCACCCTCGGTCACGGCTCTTCCTTCCTCCCCAGCTACTCGCGGGTTTCGTACAATCGTTCAATGCCCGCTCGGTGACGGCCCGAACGCTACTGGTGACGAGGATCTTCCGGTGAACCGAAGGTGGCCTGTATCAGCCACTGATACGGGCGTCCGGCGCCTTGTCGCCGTCTGAGAGAATTGGGCCTGTGATCTCCCGAATCGATCTGCGCGGCGACGCCCTCCCCGAGGGCTCCGCCCTGCGCGACCTGCTGCCCCGAGCCGACTTCGACGTTTCGGCCGCACTGGAGAAGGTGCGTCCGATCTGCGAGGCCGTGCATCATCGGGGCGACGCGGCGCTGATCGACTATGCGGAGAAATTCGACGGCGTCCGGCTGGAATCCGTACGCGTCCCGGCCGAGGCACTCCGTGACGCGCTCGACACGCTCGACCCGGCCGTGCGGGCCGCCCTGGAGGAGTCGATCCGGCGCGCCCGGCTCGTCCACCGCGAGCAGCGGCGCACCGCCCACACGACCCAGGTCGTGCCGGGCGGCTCGGTGACCGAGAAGTGGGTCCCCGTCGACCGCGTCGGTCTCTACGCGCCCGGCGGCCGGTCGGTCTACCCGTCCTCCGTGATCATGAACGTCGTCCCCGCCCAGGAGGCCGGCGTCGGCTCCATCGCGCTCGCCTCACCCGCCCAGGCCGAGTTCGGCGGGCTGCCGCACCCCACGATCCTGGCGGCCTGCGCGCTGCTCGGCGTCGACGAGGTGTACGCGGCCGGCGGCGCGACCGCCGTCGCCATGTTCGCGCACGGCACCGAGTCCTGCCCGCCCGCGAACATGGTCACCGGCCCCGGCAACATCTGGGTCGCCGCCGCCAAGCGGTACTTCGCGGGCAAGATCGGCATCGACGCCGAGGCCGGTCCCACGGAGATCGCGATCCTCGCCGACGCGACCGCCGACCCGGTGCACGTCGCCTCGGACCTGATCAGCCAGGCAGAGCACGACCCGCTGGCCGCCGCCGTCCTCGTCACGGACTCCGTGGAGCTGGCCGACGCGGTCGAGAAGGAGTTGGAGCCGCAGGTCGCGGCCACCCGGCACATCGAGGACCGGATCGTCCCGGCGCTCGGCGGCAGGCAGTCCGCCGTCGTGCTCGTCGACGGCGTGGAGGAGGGCCTGCGGGTCGTCGACGCGTACGGCGCGGAGCACCTGGAGATCCAGACCGCCGACGCCGCCCGCGTCGCCGACCGCGTCAGGAACGCGGGCGCGATCTTCGTCGGCCCCTGGGCCCCGGTCTCGCTGGGCGACTACGCGGCGGGCTCGAACCACGTCCTGCCCACCGGCGGCTGTGCCTGCCACTCCTCCGGCCTGTCGGTCCAGTCCTTCCTGCGTGGCATCCACATCGTGGACTACACGAAGGACGCGCTGGCCGACGTGGCGCACCACGTGGTGACGCTCGCGGAGGCGGAGGACCTGCCCGCGCACGGCGCGGCGATCAAGGCCCGGTTCGGTTGGAAGGTGCCTGAGAGCCAGTGAGCTTCGGAATCGACGATCTCCCCGTACGGGACGAGCTGCGCGGCAAGTCCCCCTATGGCGCGCCCCAGCTCGACGTCCCCGTACGCCTGAACACCAACGAGAACCCGTACCCGCTGCCCGAGCCGCTCGTCGAACGGATCGCCGAGCGGGTGCGCGAGGCCGCCCGTGACCTCAACCGCTACCCCGACCGGGACGCGGTGGAGCTGCGCACGGAGCTGGCCAAGTACCTGACGCGGACCGGCGGCCACCGCGTCGGCCGGGAGAACGTCTGGGCGGCCAACGGGTCGAACGAGGTCATCCAGCAGCTGCTGCAGACCTTCGGCGGCCCCGGCCGCACGGCGATCGGCTTCGAGCCGTCGTACTCGATGCACGCGCTCATCGCGCGCGGCACCGGTACCGGTTGGATCTCCGGTCCCCGCAAGGAGGACTTCACGATCGACGTCGCGGCGGCCGAGCAGGCCATCGCCGAGACCCGGCCCGACGTGGTCTTCATCACCACCCCCAACAACCCCACGGGCAACGCGGTCCCGCCCGGGACGGTCCTCGCGCTGTACGAGGCGGCCCAGGCGGCCAAGCCGTCGATGGTGGTCGTGGACGAGGCGTACATCGAGTTCAGCCACGGCGACTCGCTGCTGCCGCTGCTCGAAGGTCGGCCGAATCTCGTCGTCTCGCGCACCATGTCCAAGGCCTTCGGGGCGGCGGGGCTGCGCCTCGGCTACCTCGCCGCGCATCCCGCCGTCGTGGACGCCGTCCAGCTGGTCCGGCTGCCGTACCACCTGTCGGCCGTCACCCAGGCGACCGCGCTGGCCGCCCTGGAGCACACCGACACCCTGCTCGGCTACGTGGAGCAGCTCAAGGCCGAGCGCGACCGGCTGGTCGCCGAACTGCGCGCGATCGGCTACGAGGTCACCGAGTCCGACGCGAACTTCGTCCAGTTCGGGCGGTTCGACGGCGCGGACGGCTCCCACGAGGCCTGGCGGCGGATCCTCGACCGGGGCGTCCTGGTCCGGGACAACGGCGTGCCGGGATGGCTGCGGGTGTCCGCCGGGACCCCCGAAGAGAACGACGCGTTCCTCGACGCGGTCCGTGAACTGAAGAAGGAGCAGAGCGCATGAGCCGCGTAGGACGCGTGGAGCGCACCACGAAGGAGACGTCGGTCCTCGTCGAGATCGATCTCGACGGGTCCGGCAAGGTCGACGTGTCGACGGGGGTCGGCTTCTACGACCACATGCTCGACCAGCTCGGCCGGCACGGTCTGTTCGACCTGACCGTGAAGACCGAGGGCGACCTGCACATCGACTCGCACCACACCATCGAGGACACCGCCCTCGCCCTGGGCGCCGCCTTCAAGCAGGCGCTCGGCGACAAGGTGGGGATCTACCGCTTCGGCAACTGCACGGTCCCGCTGGACGAGTCGCTCGCCCAGGTCACCGTCGACCTCTCCGGCCGCCCCTACCTCGTGCACACCGAGCCCGAGAACATGGCGCCGATGATCGGCGAGTACGACACCACGATGACCCGGCACATCCTGGAGTCCTTCGTCGCCCAGGCGCAGATCGCGCTGCACGTGCACGTGCCCTACGGGCGCAATGCCCACCACATCGTGGAGTGCCAGTTCAAGGCCCTGGCCCGGGCCCTGCGGTACGCCTCCGAGCGCGACCCGCGCGCCGCCGGCATCCTGCCCTCCACGAAGGGGGCGCTGTGAGCGGCGCACGCGCGGCCACCGGGCCGCGGACGACGATGACCCGGCCGGCGCGCCGCCAGGGCGCAGAAGCGAACGGAAAGACACTGTGACCGGCCTGTCGAGCATCCTGATCGTCGTCGGACTCTTCCTCCTCGGCGGCGTCTACTCCTTCGCCAAGCAGAAGATGCCGCGCAGCCTCATCGTGCTGCTCTCCATCGGTGCCGCGATGTGTCTCGTCGCGGGCGTCATGAGGCTGGAGGTGTGGGCGTGAGCGACCCGAAGAAGGTCGTCGTCTTCGACTACGGCTTCGGGAACGTACGGTCCGCCGAGCGGGCCCTCGCCCGCGCGGGCGCCGAGGTCGAGATCACCCGCGACTTCGACACCGCCATGAACGCGGACGGCCTGCTGGTGCCCGGCGTCGGCGCCTTCGCCGCCTGCATGAAGGGCCTCAAGGAGGCCCGCGGCGACTGGATCATCGGCCGCCGGCTCTCCGGCGGCCGCCCGGTGATGGGCATCTGCGTCGGCATGCAGATCCTCTTCGCCCGCGGCATCGAGCACGGCGTGGAGGCCGAGGGCCTGGACGAGTGGCCCGGCACGGTCGGCCCGCTCCAGGCCGACGTCGTGCCCCACATGGGCTGGAACACGGTCGATGCGCCGGCCGACTCGGAGCTCTTCGCGGGCCTCGACGCCGACGCCCGCTTCTACTTCGTGCACTCCTACGCCGTCCACGACTGGTCCCTGGAAGTCGCGAACCCGGCGATGCGCGCGCCCAAGGTCACCTGGTCGACGTACGGCGAGCCTTTCGTGGCCGCCGTCGAGAACGGCGCCCTGTGGGCCACGCAGTTCCACCCCGAGAAGTCCGGCGACGCCGGAGCGCAGCTGCTGAACAACTGGATCGGAACCCTCTGATGGCTTCGAAGCTCGAACTCCTCCCCGCCGTCGACGTCCGCGACGGGCAGGCCGTCCGCCTGGTGCACGGCGAGTCCGGTACCGAGACGTCCTACGGCTCGCCCCTGGAGGCCGCCCTCGCCTGGCAGAGCGCGGGCGCCGAGTGGCTGCACCTCGTCGACCTGGACGCCGCGTTCGGCACCGGCGACAACCGCGCCCTGATCGCCGAGGTCGCGAAGGCCATGGACATCAAGGTGGAGCTGTCCGGTGGCATCCGCGACGACGACACGCTCGCCGCGGCCCTCGCCACCGGCTGCACCCGCGTCAACCTCGGCACCGCGGCGCTGGAGACCCCCGAGTGGGTCGCCAAGGTCATCGCCGAGCACGGCGACAAGATCGCGGTGGGGCTCGACGTCCGCGGCACCACGCTGCGCGGCCGCGGCTGGACCCGCGACGGCGGCGACCTCTACGAGACGCTGGAGCGACTGAACTCCGAGGGCTGCGCGCGGTACGTGGTCACCGACATCGCCAAGGACGGCACGCTCCAGGGCCCGAACCTGGAACTGCTGAGGAACGTGTGCGCGGCGACGGACCGCCCCGTCGTGGCCTCCGGCGGCGTGTCCTCCCTGGACGACCTCCGGGCCATCGCCGAGCTGGTGCCCCTCGGCGTCGAGGGCTCGATCGTCGGCAAGGCCCTGTACGCCAAGGCGTTCACGCTGGAAGAGGCGCTGGAGGCGGTCTCCGTATGACCGACGACGGAGTACGGCGGATCTCCTCGGGCGGTCCGTTCGAGGACGCGGTCGGCTACTCGCGGGCCGTGGAACTGCCCAACGGCCTGGTCCTGGTCTCCGGTTGCACCTCCGTGGTCGGTGGCGTGATAGACGCGGGCACGCCGTACGAGCAGGCGGTCAACGCCTTCCGGGCGGCGCTGGACGCGCTGAAGACCCTCGGGCTCGGCCGCGAGCACGTGGTGCGCACGCGGATGTACATCACCCACGCCCGTGACGTCGACGAGGTGGGCCGCGCCCACAAGGAGCTCTTCGACGACGTGCGCCCCGCCACGTCCATGCTCATCGTCTCCGGCTTCATCGACCCGAGCCTGGTCGTCGAGGTCGAGGTGGAGGCGTTCCGCCCCAGGGCGGAGAACGGAGGTGCGCGGTCATGACGCTCGCGGTACGCGTCATCCCCTGCCTGGACGTGGACAACGGCCGGGTCGTCAAGGGGGTCAACTTCCAGAACCTGCGCGACGCGGGCGACCCCGTCGAGATGGCCAAGGTGTACGACGCCGAAGGCGCCGACGAGCTGACGTTCCTCGACATCACGGCGTCCTCCGGCAACCGGGAGACCACGTACGACGTGGTGCGCCGCACGGCGGAGCAGGTCTTCATCCCGCTCACGGTGGGCGGCGGCGTCCGCACCGCCGAGGACGTGGACAAGCTGCTGCGGGCCGGCGCGGACAAGGTCGGCGTCAACACCGCCGCCATCGCGCGGCCCGACCTCATCCGGGAGATCGCGGAGCGGTTCGGGCGGCAGGTGCTGGTGCTGTCCGTGGACGCCCGGCGCACCGAGGCCGGTTCCTTCGAGGTCACCACGCACGGCGGCCGCAAGGGCACGGGCATCGACGCCGTCGAGTGGGCGCACCGCGCCGCCGAGCTGGGCGCGGGCGAGATCCTGCTCAACTCGATGGACGCGGACGGCACGAAGGACGGGTACGACATCGAGATGATCGAGGCCGTACGCAAGCACGTGAACGTCCCGCTGATCGCCAGCGGCGGCGCCGGCCGGCTCGCGCACTTCCCGCCCGCCATCGACGCGGGCGCGGACGCGGTGCTGGCCGCGTCGGTCTTCCACTTCGGCGATCTGCGGATCGGCGAGGTGAAGGAGACGCTGCGGGGGGCGGGGCACCCCGTCCGCTGAGGTCCCGAGGAGTCCGCCGCCGCGGACCCGCCGCCAGGTGTTGTCGAGCCCCGGTCACCGAGTGACTGGGGCTCCTTCATGGGGAGACGTGAAAGAAAAGTTGCGCAATTTATGTTGCGCAACTTTTCCTTCGCATCTACGGTGAAGGCATGGCGGAAGAAGAGACTCGCAAGGAGAGCCGCAGGGTCTCGGATCTGGGAACGCTCAAGGCGCTCTCGCACCCCCTGCGGATGAATCTGTACCGCTCGCTGCACGTGGCCGGCGCGGCCACCGCGTCGCAGCTGGGGGAGCAGGTCGACGAGGCTCCCTCCCTGGTGAGCTACCACCTGCGCAAGCTGGCGGAGCACGGACTGATCGAGGAGGCGCAGCCGCGCAGCGGGGACGGCCGCGAGCGGTGGTGGCAGCCGACGTCCGGGGGCGTGAGCTTCCACGACGAGGACTTCCGCGGCGCCCCCGAGACGGCCGCCGCGCACACCGCGTTCGCCCGGCTCCTCGTCGACCAGCGCGCCGACCTCTACCGGCGCTACCTGGACGAGCGGCACGCCTGGGCGCCCGAGTGGCGCACCGCCTCCTCCGACTCCGAGTCCAGCCTGCGTCTGACGGCGGCCGAACTCGCCGAGCTCAACGAGGAGTTGCTCGACCTCGTCAGGAAGTACGACGAGCGGGGCCGCGCGGCCGAGGAGGCCGGCGACACCGAGGGCCGCGAGAACGTCGCGGTGCACCTGTACGGCTTCCCGTTCCGCGCCTGACCCCCTCGCAGGGACCTCGTCCGGCACGCGACGCGGTCCGCCGCGAGAGCCGCGCCCGCGCGGGACCTCGCCCGCATCCCGGGACCTGCTCCCGGCCCGTACCCCGCACATGCCTGCTTCCGTGCTCGTCTCAGCGTCTGAGAGGACCTGGACCGTGACCACGACCGTCCTGACACCGGCCCCCGCCGCCGATGGCCGCCCCGCCCACCGCGACGGCAACGTACTGCGCTGGCTCGGTGCCTACACCTCGTCGATGATCGGCGACAACGTCTACTACATCGCGCTGTCCTGGGCCGCCGTGCAGACCGGGACGCCCGCGCAGGCCGGTCTCGTGATGACCGTCAGCGCGATTCCGCGGGCCCTGCTGATGCTGGGCGGGGGAGTGGTCGCCGACCGGTTCGGACCGCGGAAGGTCGTCATCGGGAGCGACGCCGTGCGCTGCGCCGCCGTGCTGGCGGTCGCGGCCCTGCTGTTCGCGACCTCCCCGGGGCTGTGGCCGCTGGCCCTGCTGGGCCTCGTCTTCGGCACCGTCGACGCGGTCTTCATGCCCGCCGTGGGCGCCCTCCCGGCCCGCATCACGAGCCGCGGCCAACTGGCCCGCGTCCAGGGCATGAGGGGCCTCGCGATCCGCTTCGCCAACGTCGCCGGCGCCCCGCTCGGCGGCCTCGGCGTGGCGCTCGGCGGCGCCGCCGCGGCGTTCGCGCTCGCGGGGGCGCTGATCGCCTTGTCCGTGCCGCTGCTCGTCTCCGTTCGCGTGCGGGAACTGCCCGCCGACGACACGGCCGCGGAGCGCACCCCGTGGCGTGACCTGCGCGAGGGCCTCGGCTACATCCGGCGCCATCGGGTCCTCGCGCCCCTCGTGATCGCCATCGCGCTCGGTGATCTCGGCTTCGTCGGACCGCTCAACGTGGGCCTGACCCTGCTGGCCGACCGGCGCGGCTGGGGCGCCTCCGGCATCGGCTGGGTGCTCGCCGGGTTCGGGATCGGCGCGGGCGCCGCGGCCCTGCTCCTCACCGTGCGCGGCAGGCTGCCGTACGCGGGCCGGGTGGCCGCGGTGGCGATCCTCGCCGGTTCGGTCGCCATCGGCGGGCTCGCCTTCGTGCCGACCGTGGCCGCGGCCGTCGGAGTCGCCCTGGTCGTCGGTCTGTTCGCCGGGCTCAGCGGTGCCCTGTGCGGCGCGCTGCTGCAGACCCACGCCGACCCCGCCTTCCTGGGCCGGGTCAGCTCCGTCGCCACCATCGGAAGCCTGGGGCTCGCCCCGCTGAGCATGCCGCTGACCGCCGCCGCGATCGGCTGGTGGGGCACCGGGCCCGTCTTCGTCGTCAGCGCCGCGGTGTGCGGCCTCGGCGGGGTGGTCACCCTCTGCGTCCGCGACCTGCGCCGCGCCGAACTGCCGCGCTGAACAGTGCGCCGGCGGACGTGCGCCGTCGTCGCTGCCGCCGCTGCCGTCGTCGTTGCCGCCGTCACCGGCGTGGTGCGCGGCCCGGAGGTCTCGGGAGGGGGTCCCCGGGAGGGCGGGCGCCTCCCCGGGAGGGGGCCCCGGGAGGGCGGCGCGGGAGGGTTCCCCGGGAGGGCGGGCGCGGGCACGGGTGCGGGCCAAGGCCGGTGATTCTGCCGATGTGCGCGGCCGGGGCACGGGCGGACAGTTGCCACCGCAACCCACCGAGACGGACCCCGCCGCTTCGGAGCGTGCGCCGTCCGACACCCACGCCCCGGCCGCGCAGCGACCCGCGGCGCGGGTCCGTCACCCCTCACCGAGAGGACGCACCCGCCGTGCAGCAGCCGAACAACGCTTCCCCCGCCGCGCCCGTCGGCCCCGACCCGTCCGCCCCGCGCCCGCACCGGTTCACGAACCGTCTCGTGCGGGCCGGCCTCGCGGTGCTCCTGGCCGCGGGCGGCCTGGTGGCCGCGCAGGCCGCCGGAGCGCAGGCCGTCCCGGCGGGGGCGGCCGCCGCGAACCCGTACGAGCGCGGCCCCGCGCCCACCGAGTCGAGCATCGAGGCGGCCCGCGGGCCGTACGCCGTCTCGCAGACCACCGTCTCCTCGCTGTCCGTGTCCGGATTCGGCGGCGGCACCGTCTACTACCCGACCTCGACCAGCGACGGCACCTTCGGCGCGGTCGCCATCTCGCCCGGGTACACCGCGTACCAGTCGTCCATCGCCTGGCTCGGACCCCGGCTCGCCTCCCAGGGCTTCGTGGTGTTCACCATCGACACCCTCACCACCCTCGACCAGCCCGACAGCAGGGGACGTCAACTGCTGGCCGCGCTCGACTACTTGACGCAGAGCAGTTCCGTGCGGACCAGGATCGACAGCAGCCGGCTCGGCGTCATGGGGCACTCGATGGGCGGCGGCGGCACGCTGGAGGCCGCGAAGAGCCGTCCCTCGCTCCAGGCGGCGATCCCGCTGACCGGCTGGAACCTGGACAAGACCTGGCCGGAGATCAAGACGCCGACCCTGATCGTGGGCGCCGACGGTGACACGATCGCTCCGGTCGCCACCCACTCCGAGCCCTTCTACGAGAGCCTGCCGAGCTCGCTCGACAAGGCGTATCTGGAGCTCAACGGCGCCACCCACTTCACGCCCAACAGCTCGAACACGACGATCGCGAAGTACAGCATTTCGTGGCTGAAGCGATTCATCGACAATGACACCCGCTACGAGCAGTTCCTCTGCCCGTTGCCGCGGCCGTCCCTCACGATCGACGAGTACCGAGGCAACTGCCCGCACACCTCCTGACCCGTCCCGGCGTCGTCGAGTCCGCGCCCGGGGTGCTCTCACGGCACCCCGGGCGCACCGCTTGTGCGGGCGCACAGGCAAGACCCGCCGGGTCTGGGAGCGCGCCCAGCCCGCGCCCGCCCCGTGCCTCCCCGACGGCCCTCTTCTCCCTGGTCACAGGGGGTCTCCGGGAGTGCGGGGCAAGCGAACCCGGCACTTCCGCCGTCGTTTACGCGGAAGTAACGTGACGCTCGTGACCGGAATGACGACTGCGCGAAGTCCACTCCGGACAGCGGGCCGGAGCGCGTCACCCCCACCCGTGCGGGGGGCGTCGGATCCACCGCCCCGGAGCCGTACGCCCGGAGCGCCGACCGCCGCGGCCACCGAACCACCGGAGGGCCGCACGGAGACTCAGCCGCCCCCGGCGGCGGAGGCGACGGCGGTCCCGGGCGCGGGCGCGACGCCGCCCCCGAGTGCGGAAGTGACGGCGGTCCCCCTCCCGGACCCGTCGATGGCGCGGGCGGGGAGTGGGCGGGGCCGCACCGGTCCGACTCCCGCCGCCGCTCCGGTACTCGACGCGGAGGGCCCCGCCCGGGCCGACAGGCCGCCGGGGTCCAGCCGCAGGGGTTCAGCGGGCGCCGCGAGCTCCGCCGGGCCGTCCGGTCCCGCCGTGCCGGTCGTCGGGGGTGAGGCCGTGTGGCCCGGTGAACGGTGCGTGGGGGAGGGTGAGTTGATGCTGCTGGCGGCTGCCGAGGGGGAGCGGGGCGTGAGGGGCGCCGGAGTGGACGCCGCGGTGGTCCGCAGAGCCGCCGGCGCGGGCGGGCTCGACGCGGGTGTCCTCGACGCGGCGGAGGCCGCGGGTCTCGTCCGGCTCACCGGAGGCCGGATCGGCGTGGTGGACCCGGGCACGGCCCGCACCCTCTACGCGACCGCGCCGGCCGCCCGGCGGCGCGCGGCCCACCGTCTGCTGGCCGAGGCCCACGCCGGGGGCCCGCATGCGCTGCCCGTGCTCTTCCACCGGGCCGCGGCGGCCACGGCACCCGCACCCGGCCTCGGCGACGCGCTCGCCGCCGCCGCGGCGGCCCGGGCGCAGGCCGGGACGGACTCCGCGGAGCTGTCGGCGGCCTGGGCGCGGTCCGCCGAACTCGCCGCCGAGGACGGTGTACGCGCCCTCCGGCTGATCCACGCCGCCGAGCACGCCCGGCTGGCGGGGCTGCCGCGGCGCGCCCGGGACCTGCTGGCGCAGGCCGGCTACGAGGGTGCGCGGGACGCCGTGCGCGGAGCGGCGGAACTGGTCGGCGGACGGCTCGCCCTCCAGGACGGCCCGGTCGCCGACGCGCGCGAAGCGCTGCTCCTGGCGGCCGAGTTACTGGCTCCCGCCGACGCGGGCCGTGCCCAGGCCGCCCGGCTCGCCGCCATGGAGGCGGCCTGGGCGGCGGGCGACGCGGCGGCCTGCCTGGAGGCCTTGGAGCCCTCCTCCGCACAGCCCGGCGCCGACCGCCGGCTCACGGCGTACCGGGAGGGGATGACCGAGGTGATGCACGGCCGTCTGGAGGCCGGACGGCAGCGGCTGCGCGAGGTGGTGGCGGGCGCGTCCGGTACCGCTCCGCAGAGCCCGGAGGCGCTCCTGCGGGCCGGGGGTGCCGCCCTGGTGGCGGGCGATCTGCCGGCCGCCTGCCGGGCCGGCTCCCGTGCCCTCGCCGTCGCCCGGGCCAGGGGCCCGCGCCTGCTCGTCGCCCAGGCGCTGGAACGCCTGGCCTACGCCGAACTGCGCGCCGGCCGGCACGCCCGTGCCCGCGCCCACGCCGAGGAGGGACTGCGCACCGCCCGCGACGCCGGCCAGGACAACCTCGCGGCCCACCACCACGCGATCCTCGCGCTGGTGGCGTCGGTCGAGGGTTCCGCGGAGGCCGTCGCCGAGCACGCCGACGCCGCCGAACGTGTCGCCGCGCCCCACGGACTCGTGCAGGCGGCCACCCTGGCCCAGTGGGCGCGGGCCCGCGCCGACCTGGCCCGCGGCCGGGTCGCCGAGGCCGCCGCGCGACTCGGCCCGCTGGTCGGACCCGGCCCGCGCCGCGGTCACTTCGCGGTGCGGATGCTCGCCGTCCCCTGTTTCGTGGAGGCGGCGGCCCGCACCGGCCAGGCGGAGGCCGCCCGTTCGGCGGTGGCCGAGTTCGCCCGGTGGGCCGGTCAGGGCGCCGACCCGCAGGCGCCAGCCCAACTGGCCCGCTGTCGCGCCCTGCTGAGTAGCCATCAGGAACGCGAAGCGCTGTTCGTCGCCGCGCTCGCCCGCCACGAGGAGGCGACCGGGGACTTCGAACGCGGCCGTACCCAGCTGCTGTACGGGTCGTGGCTGCGACGGCGGCGCAGACCGGGTGAGGCCCGCGGTCGTCTGCGTGACGCGCTGGTCTCCTTCGAGCGGGGCGGCGCACTCGGCTGGGCCGCGCAGGCGCGGGCCGAACTGCGCGCCACCGGGGACGCCGCACCGCGTGAACCGTCCGGCCCGCTGGCGCTGCTGACGCCCCAGCAGCTGCGGATCGCGCGGTGCGTGGCGGAGGGCGCCACCAATCGCGAGGTGGCGCTCAGCCTGTCCGTGAGTCCCCGCACCGTCGACCACCACCTGCGGAATGTCTTCGCCGTCCTGGGGATCCGCTCCCGCGTCGAGCTCTCCCGACTGGTGGACCGGGCCGAGAAGACCATCGCACACCCCTAGGTACCGACCGGGCGGTATGTCATCCTGCGGGATCAGGAGGTCCGGAGCACCCGTGTGCCGCGCGTCGGCGCACCGGGCCGCCCGGACCGAGCCGACTCCGGTGGAGGACAGCGATGCAGCACCTCGTACCCGCCCACGTCCGGCCCCTGCCCGGACCGCGGCCCCCGGTACCCGCCGCACGCCCGGCCGTCGACGCGGAGGCACTCTCCGTACTGCACCGCGCGGCCCGGACGCTCATGGCGGGGCTGCCCGAGCTCACCGAACGCCTGATGACCCTCCTGAGCGAGTGCGAACCCGCCTACCGCACGGCCGTGCGGACCGACCCGGAGAACGTGCGCGACGAGGTGCAGCGCTCGCTGCGGCTCAACGTCGGATCCCTCATCCGGCCCGGCGAACTGCGCGAGGCCGCCCACCGCTGCTCCTGGGCCATCGGCAGGGCCCGGGCCGAGGACGGCCTCCCGCTGGACGCCCTGCTGCGCGCCTTCCGGCTGGGCGGCGGCATGGTCTGGCAGGGGCTCGTCGACGAGACGGCCCGCCGCGACCCCGCCGACGTACGGCTGCTCGTGCACGTGGCCGCCGACGTGTGGAACTTCGTCGACGACCACTGCGCGATCGTCGCCGACGCCTACCGCCAGACCGAGCGCGAGCTGACGTGGCGCCGGGAGAACCGGCTGCGGCTGATGACGACCGCGCTGCTGGACGGCACCGCGCGCATCGCCGACCTGCCGGCCACCGCGGCCGCGCTGGGGCTTCCCGAAGAGGGCCGGTACGCCGTCGTGCTGGCCCGCCTGCCCGCCGTCCGGGCGGGTGCGGACGTACGGGTCCGGCCGCACCTGCCCGGCCTGCGTGTCCTGTGGTCCCGTGATCACGACGGCGGCGGGAGCTACGGGATCGTCCTGCTCGGCGGTGACCTCGACGTGCCGCACGGCGGGGGTGAGCCGGGCCACGGCCACGACGGCGGTCTCGGCGCCCGGGGCCCGGGGCGCGCGGCGGCCGTGCCGGAGGCCGGCGGCCCGGGCGGCGGCGACGGCCCCGACGGTGAGCACGCCCGGACGCACGGGACCGACGCGGACGCCGGGGAGATCGCCCGGCGGCTGGCCTGCCCGCCCGGTTCACGGATCGGGGTGAGCCCGGTGGTGGAGGGCCTCGCCGCGATCGGCGACGCCCGCCGCCTGGCCGACACGGCGCTCCGGGCCTGCCCGCGCTCCGGGGGCACGGTCGTGCTGGAGGAGCACCTGCCCGCCGCCCTCGTCGTGTCCGCCCCGGCCCTCGGGGCGGCGCTCGCCGAGCGGGTCCTGGGCCCGCTGCTGCGGCTGGACGCCTCCGACCGGGACATCATGCTGGACACCCTGACGGCCTGGCTGGCCTGCGACGGCTCCGCCCAGCGTGCCGCCGGCCGGCTCTACTGCCACCGCAACACGGTCCTGAACCGGCTGCGCCGCTGCGAGCAGCTCACCGGCCGCTCCCTGACCCGGCCCGCGGACGTCGTGGAACTCTCGCTCGCCCTGGCCGCCCGCAACCTGCTGGACCCCTGACGGACACCGGAGGCGGCACGGGCGGACCGCCCGTCCGCCGGCCGCTCAGATCCCGAGCTGCTTCCCCTCGTGCAGCTTCGTGATCGCGTCCTTGTCGCCGTCCAGCTCCACATCGGCCGCCTGCTGCCGGCCGAGCGCGAACATCAGCAGCTCCGAGGGCTCGCCCGTGACCGTCACGACCGGAGTGCCCTTGTGCGCGACGGCGGTCTGGCCGTCCGGGCGGCGCAGCACCAGGCCGGTCGGGGAGCCGCGGCCGGCCAGCCGGGCCGTGCGCTCCAGCCGGGACCACAGGGCGTCCTGGAACACCGTGTCCAGCTCGCGCGGCGTCCAGTCGGGCTGCGCGCGCCGCACGTCCTCGGTGTGGACGTAGAACTCGACCGTGTTCGACGCCTCGTCGATCTGCTTCAGGGAGAACGGCGAGAACCGCGGCGGCCCCGTACGGATCAGCTGGATCAGCTCCTCGTACGGCTTCTCGGCGAACTCCGCCATCACCCGCTCCAGCCGTGGTGCGAGCGGTTTGATCAGGATTCCGCCGGCCGCGTCGGCACGGCGTTCGCGGACCACCACGTGCGCGGCGAGGTCCCGGGCGTTCCAGCCCTCGCACAGCGTCGGGGCGTCCGGGCCCACGGCCTCCAACAGATCGGCCAGGAGAAGTCGTTCACGCTTGGCATGGGTCGACATGCGGCAAGCCTACGACCGCCCCCCGCGTCCGCCCAGTGGACGCCGGCCGCCGGGACGGCGTGCCCGCGCCGGACGGCCCGGGCGGCGTCCGGCCCGTGGACGACGGCGGGACACGTCGTCCCGGCGCGGCAGAATGGCACCCATGACCAGCACGCCTCAGCCCAGCAGCCCCAGCGGCCTGGACCCCGAGATCGCCGCGCGCCTCAAGCGCAGCGCCGACGGGCTCGTCCCCGCCATCGCCCAGCAGTACGACACCGGCGAGGTGCTCATGCTCGGCTGGATGGACGACGAGGCGCTGCATCGCACCCTCACCACGGGCCGCTGCACGTACTGGTCGCGCAGCCGACGGGAGTACTGGGTCAAGGGCGACACCTCCGGCCACGTCCAGCACGTGAAGTCCGTGGCCCTGGACTGCGACGCCGACACCCTCCTGGTGAAGGTCGACCAGGTGGGCGCGGCCTGCCACACCGGCGCCCGCACCTGCTTCGACGCCGACGTCCTGCTCAAGGACGCCGATTCCGGCGTACCGTCACTGGATCAGTAGGGTCAGCCGCCATGGACCTCGAGACCTTCCGCAAGCTGGCCACGGACCGCCGTGTGATCCCCGTCAGCCGCAAGCTCCTCGCGGACGGCGACACGCCGGTCGCGCTCTACCGCAAGCTCGCCGCCGAGCGCCCCGGCACCTTCCTCCTGGAGTCCGCGGAGAACGGCCGGTCCTGGTCCCGCTACTCCTTCGTGGGCGTCCGCTCGGCCGCCACGCTCACCGAGCGGGACGGCCGGGCGCACTGGCTCGGCACCCCGCCCGTCGGCGTCCCCGTGGACGGCGACCCGCTGGCCGCCCTGCGCGCCACCATCGAGGCGCTGCACACCCCGCACGGCGAGGGCCTGCCCCCGTTCACCGGCGGCATGGTCGGCTATCTGGGCTACGACATCGTGCGGCGTCTGGAGAAGATCGGCCCCGGCGAGCGGGACGACCTGAAGCTGCCCGAGCTGACCATGCTGCTCACCAGCGACCTGGCCGTCATGGACCACTGGGAGGGCTCGGTCCAGCTGATCGCCAACGCGATCAACCACAACGACCTCGACACCGGCGTCGACGAGGCCTACGCGGACGCCGTCGCCCGCCTCGACGCCATGGAGGCCGACCTGTCGCGCGCGGTGTCCCAGCCGCCCGCCGCGCTCCCGCCCTCCGAACTGCCCGAGTACACCGCCCTGTGGGGCGGCGCCGATTTCCGGGACGCCGTCGAGGACGTCAAGGAGCGCATCCGGGCGGGCGAGGCCTTCCAGGTCGTCCCCTCCCAGCGCTTCGAGACGCCGTGCACGGCGAGCGCCCTGGACGTGTACCGCGTCCTGCGGGCGACCAACCCGTCGCCGTACATGTACCTGTTCCGCTTCGACGGCTTCGACGTCGTCGGCTCCTCCCCCGAGGCACTCGTCAAGGTCGAGGACGGGCAGGCGATGGTCCACCCCATCGCGGGCACCCGGCCGCGTGGCGCCACCGTCCAGGAGGACCAGGCCCTCGCCGACGAGCTGATGGCCGACCCCAAGGAGCGCGCCGAGCACCTCATGCTCGTCGACCTGGGCCGCAACGACCTCGGCCGGGTCTGCGAACCCGGCTCCGTCGAGGTCGTCGACTTCATGTCCATCGAGCGGTACTCGCACGTCATGCACATCGTGTCGACGGTGACGGGGCGGGTCGCGCGGGGGCGCACGGCCTTCGACGTCCTGGCCGCCTGCTTCCCGGCGGGCACCCTGTCCGGAGCGCCCAAGCCGCGCGCGATGCAGATCATCGACGAACTGGAGCCGTCCCGGCGCGGGTTGTACGGCGGCTGCGTGGGCTATCTGGACTTCGCGGGCGACTCCGACACCGCCATCGCGATCCGCACGGCCCTGCTGCGCGACGGCACGGCGTACGTCCAGGCGGGCGCGGGCATCGTCGCCGACTCCGACCCGGTCGCCGAGGACCACGAGTGCCGCAACAAGGCGGCGGCCGTCCTGCGCGCGGTGCACACCGCGAACCGCCTGGGCCGGTAGCGCCGTTGGCCCCCGGCCGCGGGGGGCTGCCGGACCGTCCGGCTCCCGGCAATAGGACGAGGCTCACGTGAACCCCGGGTGACGGTTCGCCCGGGGTTCAGGCGATAGTGGAGTACGTGACTGCTGTACCTCACCCCCGATCCGAAGCCGCCGGCCCCGCCGGGTCCGGCCGCCGCAGCCTCGGAGTGGCCCTGCTCAGCGGCGCGCTCGGCGCGGCCGTGGCCCTGCTGTCCACCCGGCGCAGCTGGGCGGAGGGCACCGCGACGGTGGCCGGCGGCGACTTCCCGCTGACCGCCAAGGGCAGCGACGTCACGGGCGTGCCCGCGGCGCTCGCCATAGTCGGCCTCGCCGCGCTCGTCGCCGTGTTCGCCGTACGCCGCTCCGGGCGCCTGCTCGTCTCCGTGCTGCTCGCCCTCTCCGGCGCGGGCACCGTCGTCGCGGCCGTGCTCGGCGCGGACGACAGCTCCGCACTCGACGAGAAGGCCGCCGCCGCCTCCGGCAACACCGCCGCCACCGCCGACGCGCTCAGCCACACCGCCTGGCCGTACGTCGCGGCCGTGGGCGGTGCGCTGATCCTCCTCGCGGGTCTGCTCGCGCTGCGCTACGGCAGCCTGTGGCCGGCGATGTCGGGCCGCTACGAACGCGACGGGACGCCCCGGCCGCGGAAGGCCGAGCCGGTCGACCCCGACCGCCCCGAGGACCTGTGGAAGGCGCTCGACCGCGGTGAGGACCCGACGGGTCCCGACCCGGCCGGGACCTGAGCGCTCCGCAGCGTCCCCGGCCCGCCCGGCACCCCGGTCACGCACCGGCACGGGCGGCGCGCGAGGAAGGACCCCCCGCTCACGGCACGCGCCCGAGTACGGGACAATGGATGTGAGCGTCCGACTCACATACGCATACAGCAACGAGGAGCAAGTCATGGCGGGCAGCAGCCACGGTCACACCCCGGCCGCCTGGACCGGTGTCATCATCGCCTTCATCGGTTTCTGCGTCGCGGGTGCCTTCATGGTGATGGCCCAGCCGCTGGGTTTCTGGGCGGGCATGGTCGTCGTCGCGCTCGGCGGTGTCGTCGGCTACATCATGAAGTCCGCGGGCCTCGGCCAGCAGAAGTCCACCCCGGTCCGCGAGACGGCGGGTGCCCAGGGCTGACCGGCCCGCGAACCTCCCGAGAGGCGGTCCCGGCACGGCCGGGGCCGCCTCTCGCGTTCGCGCGACAGGCGCGCGACGCGGGAGAGGGGCACAATGCGTGGGGTGAACGCAGAAACCCAGAGGGTGACGCGGGCGGCCGGACTTCCGGACGCGCTGCGCCGGCTCCTCGTCCCCGGTGGGGTGCTGGCCGCTGTCGTCGGTGCCTTCGCGTACGTCGGGGCCGTCGACCCGAACCAGCCCGGCCACTACCCGGTCTGCCCGCTGCTGCGCTTCACGGGCGTGTACTGCCCCGGCTGCGGAGGTCTGCGCAGCGCGCACGCCTTCGTGCACGGGGACATCGCGACGGCGCTCACCGACAACGTGCTCGCCGTCGCCGGATACCTGGTCTTCGCGGTGGTGTGGGCCGTCTGGGTGGTCCGCTCGGTCCGCGGACGGCCGGTGCGGCTGGATCTCGGACCGGTCCACCTGTGGAGCCTGGGCGCGCTGGTGCTCGTCTTCACCGTTGTCCGGAACCTGCCGTTCGGCGGCTGGTTGCATCCTTGATCAACGGGCAAACGTCCAGGTAGTGGGACCGGCGTCAACCGGATGCAAGGCCTACGCCTTCCTCCGGATACCATCACAAGT
Source organism: Streptomyces krungchingensis (assembly GCF_054729265.1). Taxonomy (NCBI): domain Bacteria; kingdom Bacillati; phylum Actinomycetota; class Actinomycetes; order Kitasatosporales; family Streptomycetaceae; genus Streptomyces; species Streptomyces krungchingensis. The sequence goes on along the minus strand of NZ_JBPUKY010000001.1, from coordinate 3,294,984 downwards.
GACCCGTCCGAACCGTCCGGGACGGTCCACCCGGGTCGACTGCTTCAACCCTCCACCGCAGGAAGGGGGCCGCTCGCGTGAGCGTGCTCGACGAGATCATCGACGGAGTCCGTGCCGACCTCGCGGAGCGGCAGGCGCGCGTCAGCCTCGACGAGCTCAAGGAGCGCGCGGCGAAGGCTCCGGCGGCCAAGGACGGCGTGGCGGCCCTGCGCGGTGACGGCGTCAAGGTCATCTGCGAGGTCAAGCGGTCCAGCCCCTCCAAGGGTGCGCTGGCCGCGATCGCCGACCCGGCCGGCCTCGCCGCGGACTACGAGGCGGGCGGCGCCGCCGTCATCTCCGTGCTGACCGAGGAGCGCCGCTTCGGCGGCTCGCTCGCGGACCTGGAGGCCGTCCGCGCCCGCGTGGACATTCCGGTCCTGCGCAAGGACTTCATCGTCACGTCCTACCAGCTGTGGGAGGCCCGCGCCTACGGTGCCGACCTCGCGCTGCTGATCGTCGCCGCCCTCGACCAGCCCGCCCTGGAGTCCCTCATCGAGCGCGCCGAGTCCATCGGGCTCACCCCGCTCGTCGAGGTGCACGACGAGGACGAGGTCGAGCGCGCGGTGGACGCGGGAGCCAAGGTCATCGGTGTCAACGCGCGCAACCTGAAGACGTTGAAGGTCGACCGCACGACCTTCGAGCGCGTCGCGCCCGAGATCCCCGACTCCATCGTCAAGATCGCCGAGTCCGGCGTCCGCGGCCCGCACGACCTCATCGCGTACGCCAACGCCGGCGCCGACGCGGTCCTGGTGGGCGAGTCGCTCGTGACCGGCCGTGACCCGAAGACCGCGGTCTCCGACCTCGTCGCGGCCGGGGCCCACCCCGCGCTGCGCCACGGACGGGACTGACCCGCCCGTGTCCGTCGCGCCCCGCGCCGTCGCCGACTCCCGTCCGGGCCTGCGCCCCGACGGTGAAGCGGCACGCCCGGGGCGCGGGGGCACCCACACCGGCCGGCCCGCCGTGCGCTCCGCCGCGGCACCGTCCCCCGCCTCGGCGGTCCGGGGCCCGTACGCCCGTCTCGCCCGCGGCTGCCGTCCGCGCGGCTGCCGGGCGCCCGCGCGGCGCGTGCACGGCCGCCGGGTCCGTTACGTCATCGGCGACGAGCCGGGCCAGGTCAACGGCATGCGATGGCCCGAGCGCGTACGCGCGCTCGCGCCCCTTCCGGCCACGTCCTCCCTTCGGGCGGTCTGAGCCGGAGTCCGGCACCGGCCACTCCAGGAGATCCGCCCCGTCACACCGCCGGGCGCGGTTCCGGGCGTGGGACGGGCTCCGCCCGTCCCGCCGTCGAGTGGCTCCGCCCGGCGCGGCACCGCCGATCACCGCCGCACGGCCGCATGCCGTCGTGGCGGTCCTCGCCACCCGACCGGTGACTCTTCCGGTCCGCCCGGCCGTCATGCGGCGGGGTGTCCGCCGTGGAGGGTGGACGGGACGGCTCGGCCCCGTGCCGCGGGTGCATCGCGGGCGTACGTGGCTAACGTGACCACTGACCGGCCTTCAACCGGGGCGACAGCCCCTGCGAGGTAATCGCATGCCCAGCGAGTTCTTCATTCCCGACCCGGAGGGTCGAGTTCCCAGCGCCGAGGGCTACTTCGGCGCGTTCGGCGGCAAGTTCATCCCGGAGGCGCTCGTCGCCGCCGTGGACGAGGTCGCCGTCGAGTACGACAAGGCGAAGGCGGACCCCGAGTTCGCCCGCGAGCTCGACGACCTGCTCGTCAACTACACCGGGCGGCCGAGTTCGCTCACCGAGGTGCCCCGGTTCGCCGAGCACGCGGGAGGCGCCCGTGTCTTCCTGAAGCGGGAGGACCTCAACCACACCGGCTCCCACAAGATCAACAATGTGCTCGGCCAGGCCCTGCTGACCAAGCGGATGGGCAAGACGCGCGTCATCGCGGAGACGGGCGCCGGCCAGCACGGCGTCGCCACCGCGACCGCCTGCGCGCTCTTCGGTCTCGAATGCACCATCTACATGGGCGAGATCGACACCCGGCGCCAGGCACTGAACGTGGCCCGGATGCGGATGCTCGGCGCCGAGGTCATCGCCGTGAAGTCCGGCAGCCGCACCCTCAAGGACGCCATCAACGAGGCGTTCCGCGACTGGGTCGCCAACGTCGACCGCACCCACTACCTCTTCGGCACCGTCGCGGGCCCCCACCCCTTCCCGGCCATGGTGCGCGACTTCCACCGGGTCATCGGCGTCGAGGCGCGGCGGCAGATCCTGGAGCGCGCCGGACGCCTCCCCGACGCCGCCGTCGCATGCGTCGGCGGCGGCTCCAACGCCATCGGGCTCTTCCACGCCTTCATCCCGGACGCGGACGTCCGCCTGATCGGCTGCGAGCCCGCCGGGCACGGGGTGGAGACCGGAGAGCACGCCGCGACCCTGACCGCCGGCGAGCCCGGCATCCTGCACGGTTCGCGGTCGTACGTCCTCCAGGACGAGGAGGGGCAGATCACCGAGCCCTACTCGATCTCGGCCGGACTCGACTACCCCGGCATCGGCCCCGAGCACTCCTACCTCAAGGACAGCGGCCGGGGCGAGTACCGCGCCGTCACCGACGACGCGGCCATGCAGGCGCTGCGCCTGCTCTCCCGCACCGAGGGGATCATCCCGGCCATCGAGAGCGCCCACGCGCTCGCGGGGGCCCTGGAGGTCGGCAAGGAGCTGGGCAGGGACGGGCTGATCATCGTCAACCTGTCCGGCCGCGGCGACAAGGACATGGACACGGCCGCCCGCTACTTCGGCCTGTACGACGAGGGCACCGACGCGGTCGTCCCCGCGGACGCGGCCGGCGAGAACGCCGAGATCGAGGGGGACGCCAAGTGAGCGGCAACATCCAGCTGTTGAGCGACACCCTCGCCGGTGCGAAGGCGGAAGGGCGCTCCGCCCTCATCGCCTACCTGCCGGCCGGTTTCCCGACCGTCGACGGCGGCATCGCCGCGATCAAGGCCGTCTTCGAGGGCGGCGCGGACGTCGTCGAGGTGGGCCTGCCGCACAGCGACCCCGTCCTCGACGGCCCTGTCATCCAGACCGCCGACGACATCGCCCTGCGCGGCGGCGTCAAGATCGCCGACGTGATGCGGACGGTCCGGGAGGCCTTCGAGGCGACCGGGAAGCCGGTCCTCGTGATGACGTACTGGAACCCCATCGACCGCTACGGCGTGGAGCGCTTCACCGCCGAGCTCGCCGAGGCGGGCGGCGCGGGCTGCATCCTGCCCGATCTGCCCGTCCAGGAGTCGGCGCTGTGGAGGGAGCACGCCGAGAAGCACGGCCTGGCGACCGTCTTCGTCGTCGCGCCCAGCAGCAAGGACGCCCGGCTCGCCGAGATCACCGCGGCGGGCAGCGGCTTCGTGTACGCCGCCTCGCTGATGGGCGTCACCGGCACCCGCGAGTCGGTGGGCGCCCAGGCCCAGGACCTGGTGCGGCGCACCCGGGCCACCACCGAGCTGCCCGTCTGCGTCGGCCTCGGCGTCTCCAACGCGACCCAGGCCGCCGAGGTGGCCGGGTTCGCCGACGGTGTGATCGTCGGCTCGGCGTTCGTGCAGCGGATGCTGGACGCGCCGGACGAGGCCGCAGGTCTCGACGCCGTGCGCGCCCTCGCGGGCGACCTCGCCGAGGGCGTGCGCAAGAAGGCGTGAGGCCTGCACCGGGGGAGCCGGCGGAGCTGTCGCGCCGGCCCCCCGACAGGTGCGTAACGGACAATCCGCTCACTCGAAGGGGTGGACCTGGGACCGGGGAGGCGCGCTGCGCCTCCCCGGTTCGTTCTGCCGGATGTGAGCGAGAACAACCGTGACGTAAAGCGCAATGCCCGCGAGCGGCTGGCGGTCGAGCGAGAGAAGCAGAAGGCCGCGGAGAAGCGCCGGCGCGCGCTGATCGTGGGGGCGTCGGTGGTCTGCGTCCTGGCCCTTGCCGCGGTGGTCGGCGTCCTGGCCGCCAACTCCGGCAAGGAGACCAAGAAGACCGAGACGGCGGGTCCGGCCGTGTCGCCGTCGGGAGCCACCGGCAAGGACGGTCTCGCCATCCCCGTCGGGAAGGACGGCGCCAAGTCGACCCTCACGGTGTGGGAGGACTTCCGCTGCCCCGCCTGCCAGGCCTTCGAGGCCATGTATCGGCCCACGATCCACGAGCTGGTCGACGCCGGACAGCTGAAGGTCGAGTACCACCTGGTCACCCTCATCGACGGGAACATGGGCGGCAGCGGCTCCCTGCGCGCGGCGAACGCCGCGGCCTGCGCCCAGGACGCCGGCAAGTTCACCGAGTACCACGACGTGCTCTACGAGAACCAGCCCACGGAGACCGACGACGCCTTCGCCGACAACGCCAAGCTCATCGAGCTGGCGGGCAAGGTCGACGGCCTGGACACCCCGGCCTTCCGCAAGTGCGTCAACGACGGGACGCACGACAGCTGGGTCGTGAAGTCGAACACCGCCTTCCAGAACAACGGCCTGCACTCGACCCCGACCGTGCTGCTGGGCGCGACGAACATCTATGCGGACCAGACGATGACGCCCGCCAAGCTGAAGCAATTGGTGGAGGCGGAGAACAAGTCCTGAGCTCCCCGCACGCCCGCTGCCCCCGGCCCGCCGCCCGGCCCGGGGGCAGCCGCACGTTATGGACCCGTTGCCGGGCTGCTTGCCTCAGGTGAGGTCCGGCACGGTAGCGTCGACCCTGCCATGGAACTTGCCTTCATTCCCAGCCCGTCGCGCAGTGTGCTGCATCTCGGCATCATTCCGCTGCGCGGGTACGCGTTCTGCATCATCATCGGCGTCTTCGTGGCCGTCTGGCTCGGCAACAAGCGCTGGATCGCCCGGGGCGGGCGATCCGGCACCGTTGCCGACATCGCGGTCTGGGCCGTCCCCTTCGGTCTCCTAGGAGGCCGGCTCTATCACGTGATCACGGACTACGAGCTGTACTTCAGCGAGGGCCGTGACTGGGTGGACGCCTTCAAGGTGTGGGAGGGCGGGCTCGGCATCTGGGGTGCCATCGCGCTCGGCGCGGTCGGCGCCTGGATCGGCTGCCGCCGCCGCGGCATCCCGCTGCCCGCGTACGCCGACGCCATCGCCCCCGGCATCGCCTTCGCCCAGGCCATCGGGCGCTGGGGCAACTGGTTCAACCAGGAGCTGTACGGCAAGGCCACGGACGTGCCCTGGGCGCTGCACATCACCTCCTCCGCGGACGGCCGCGTCCCGGGCTACTACCACCCGACGTTCCTGTACGAGTCGCTGTGGTGCATCGGCGTCGGACTCCTGGTCATCTGGGCCGACCGCCGCTTCCAGCTGGGCCACGGGCGCGCCTTCGCGCTGTACGTCGCCGCCTACTGCGTCGGCCGCGGCTGGATCGAGTACATGCGCGTCGACGACGCCCACCACATCCTCGGTCTGCGTCTGAACGACTGGACCGCGATGGTGGTCTTCCTGCTCGCGGTGCTGTACATCGTGATCTCCGCGCGCCGCCGTCCCGGCCGGGAGGCCGTCGTGGAGCCGGGCGCGGACACCCCCGGCGACAAGGACGGCGAGACCGCCGCGGCCACCGAGGCCTCCGGCAAGGACGCGGACGACTCCGCCGAGGACGCCGACGACTCCGCCGTCCGGGCGAAGCCCGTCGACCCGGATGCCGACCGACCCGGTGAGCCCGGCTCCGCCGAGGACACGGACGCCGTCGAGGACGTCGCGCCGGCCACCGTCGACGAGGCGGGGTCGGCCAAGAAGGGCTGACCTTCCGTACCCCGAAGGGGGCGCCGCGTCCCGGACGCGGCGCCCCCTTCGTGTGCGGGGCCCGCTACGTCAGACGGCGCGCCAGCGCGAGGGTGCGATGGGCGGCCATCACCACCGCCGCGTCGACGAACCGGCCGTCGGGCAGGGCTTGGGCGCCCGCGTCGCTCTCGGCGGCCTTCACGACGGCCTCGGCCGACTCGATCTCCGCCGGGGTGGGGAGGTAGGCCTGCTCGATGATGGGCAGCTGGCGGGGATGGATCGCCGCACGCCCGAGGAAACCCAGCGTGCGGCCGTGCCCGCAGGACGAGGCCAGCCCCTCCACGTCGCGGATGTCCGGATAGACCGACTGGACGGGCGGGGGCAGGCCCGCCGCACGCGCGGCCACGACCACACGGGCGCGCGACCAGTCCAGGCCCGTGTCGTTGCGGACGCCGAGGTCGGCCCTCAGGTCGGTCTCCCCGATGGCGATGCCGTGCAGTGCCCGGTGCGACGAGGCGATGGCGAAGGCGTGCTCCACGCCGAGTGCCGTCTCCAGCAGCGCGTACAGGGGAATCGCGGCGCCGTCGGCGGGCGTGGCCTCCTGCGCGGCCCGTACGACGTCGGAGGGCGAGGTCACCTTCGGGAGCCGGATGCCGGACAGTCCGGGGAGCGGGGAGAGCGTCTTCAGGTCGGTCTCCGTCAGCGGGTTGTCCAGGGCGTTGACGCGGACGTGGACGGGGACGGGCGGCGGATCGCACAGCAGGTCGGCCGTGGCCTCGCGGGCGTACGCCTTGCGGTCCGGGGCCACCGCGTCCTCCAGGTCGACCAGCACGACGTCCGCCCCGGAGACCAGGGCCTTGGCGACCACGGCAGGACGGTCCCCGGGGGCGTACAGCCAGGTGAGGGGGAATTCCGCGGTCACAGGGCGCCCTCCGCGCGCAGCGCGCCGATCTCCGCCCCGGTCAGACCGAGCTCGGTGAGGACGCGCTCCGTGTCCGCGCCGTGCGGGCGGCCCGCCCAGTGGATCGCGCCCGGCGTGCCGGAGAGCCGGAAGAGGACGTTCTGCATGCGCAGCGGTCCGAGGTCGGGGTCGTCGAGAGTGGTCACGGTGTCCAGGGCCGCGTACTGCGGGTCGGTCATGACGTCCCGCACGTCCTGCACGGGGGCCACCGCGGCCTCCGCCTTCTCGAAGGCCTCCAGGACCTCGGTCCGGTCGTGCCGGGCGATCCACGAGCCGACCGCCTCGTCCAGGACGTCCGCGTGCCGTGCCCGGTCCGCGCCCGTCGCGAACCACGGCTCGTCGATCAGGTCCGGGCGTCCCACCAGCCGCATCACCCGCTCCGCGATCGACTGCGCCGACGTGGAGACCGCCACCCAGGAGCCGTCCGCCGTGCGGTAGGTGTTGCGGGGGGCGTTGTTCGCGGAGCGGTTCCCGGTGCGCGGCTGGACGTGGCCGAGCTGGTCGTACCAGATGGGCTGCGGGCCGAGGACGGTCAGGATCGGTTCGATGATCGCCATGTCGATGACCTGGCCCTCGCCGGTGCGGTCGCGGGCCCGCAGCGCGGTCATCACGGCGTACGCCGTCGCCAGGCCCGCGATCGAGTCGGCGAGCCCGAAGGGCGGCAGGACCGGCGGCGCGTCGGGCTCCCCGGTGACCGCGGCGAAGCCGCTCATCGCCTCGGCGAGCGTGCCGAAGCCGGGGCGGTGCGCGTACGGGCCGAACTGGCCGAACGCGGTGACCCGGGCCAGCAGCAGGCGGGGGTTGGCGGCCGACAGTTCGTCCCAGCCCAGGTCCCACTTCTCCAGCGTGCCGGGCCGGAAGTTCTCGACGATCACGTCGGCGGTGGCGGCGAGCCGGAGCAGGGTCGCGCGGCCGCCGCGCTTGGACAGGTCCAGCGTGATGGTGTGCTTGTTGCGGCCGAGGAGCTTCCACCACAGGCCGACGCCGTCCTTCGACGGGCCGTGGCCTCGCGACGGATCCGGTTTCGCCGGATGCTCCACCTTGATGACCTCCGCGCCGAAGTCGCCGAGCATGGTGGCGGCCAGCGGTCCGGCGAAGAGGGTCGCGAGGTCCAGGACGCGCAGCCCGGCGAGCGGGCCGTCGCGTTCCGGTCGGGCGCTCGCGCGATGCGGCGGCCGGGTGCGCTCCGGGTCCGTGCTCGCCGGACCGGTGCCCTGCGGGCCCACCGGGCGGGCCGGGCGCGCGGTCATGAGCGCGCGCCGTTCGCCTGTGCGGCCTGGGCGTCGATCTCCGACCGGTACGGCATCGAGGAGGAGGCCCCCGGCCGCTGCACCGAGAGCGCCGCGGCCGCCGACGCCCGGACGAGCGCCTCCGGCATCTCCCGGCCCTCGGCGAGCGCCACGGCGAGGGTGCCCGCGAAGGTGTCGCCCGCACCGGTCGAGTCCACGGCGGTGACCCGGGGAGCGGGCACGGTGAGGGGCCGCGCGCCCCGGGCCGCGTACAGACTGCCCGCCGCGCCCAGGGTGACGACGACCTGCGGGACCTGTTCGAGCAGGGCCGCGGCGGCCTCGTACGGGTCGGTGACGCCGGTGAGCGCGGCGGCTTCGTGCTCGTTGGGCAGCAACAGGTCGATGGCGCCGAGCAGTTCGGCTGCCAGCGGCTGGGCGGGGGAGGGCGTCAGGATCGTGCGGACGCCGTGCCGGCGCGCGGCCCGGGCGCCCGCGACGACGGCGTCGAGCGGGATCTCCAGCTGGAGCAGGAGGGCGTCGGCGGTGGCGATGAGTCCCTCGTCGCCGGGGGCGAGGGCGGTGACGGTGCCGTTGGCGCCGGGGACGACGACGATGGCGTTGCCGCCCTCGTCGTCGACGACGATGTGCGCGGTGCCCGACGGGCCCTCGGTGGTGCGCAGGTGGTCGGTGTCCACGCCCGAGTGCTCCAGCGTGGACCGGAGCTGGCTGCCGAAGGCGTCCGCGCCCACCGCGCCGATCAGCGAGACGTCGGCGCCCGCGTGCGCCGCGGCCACCGCCTGGTTGGCGCCCTTGCCGCCGGGGATCGTACGGAACTCCCGTCCTGTCACGGTCTCCCCGCGCTGCGGGGCCTTGGGGACGTACGCGACGAGGTCCATGTTCGTGCTGCCGAGCACGGCGATGTGGGTCATGGGCGACGGATCTCCCGTTGTGTGAGGTGGGCGAGGGTGTCGAAGCCGATGCCGTCGAAGTCGGCGATCGAGGTGGCGAGCCGGTTCTTCAGGGGGCTGGTCCAGCGGTCGGGCAGGGCCAGGGGGTCGCCCGCGAGGAGGCCCGCGACGCTGCCGGCCGTCGCGCCGTTGGAGTCGGTGTCCCAGCCGCCCGACACCGCCCGGCAGATGGACCCGGTGAAGTCGCCGTCCGCGTGGGTGAGGGCGGCGGCGATCAGGGCGGTGTTGGGCACGGCGTGCACCCAGTGGCAGTCGTGGTGGACGGCGTGCAGTTCGTCCACGACCGTGTCGAAGTCGTCCGTCGTACGGGCGAGCCGGACGGCGTGCCGGACCGCGCGGGCCAGTCGGGAGCCGGGCGGCACGACGGTGAGTCCGGTGCCGAGACACCGGTGGACGTCGCTCGTCCCGCCGGCCGCCTCGGCGACGACCGCCGCCGTGAACATCGCCGCGTAGACGCCGTTGGCGGTGTGGGTGAGGGTGGCGTCCCGGTGCGCCTGTGCCGCGGCGGCGCCCGGATCACCGGGGTTGGTCCAGCCGTGCACGTCGGCGCGGATCAGCGCGCCGATCCACTCGCGGAACGGGTTGCGGTGGCGGGCCGTCCGCGGGGGTTCGATGCCGGACAGGAGGTTGCGGTAGGCGACGCGTTCCGCGGTGAACGTGCGGCCCGCGGGGAGTTCGTCCAGCCAGAGCCGGGCCACGTCCGCGGTGGTGAACCGCCTGCCGTGGCGTTGCAGCAACAGGAGGTTCAGGAGCGGGTAGTTGAGGTCGTCGTCCTCCGGCATGCCGTCGATGTTCTCGGCGAGGGAGGTGGGCGCGGACCGCTTGTTCCAGGGGTAGGCCTCCTTGAGGTGCCCGGGCAGTCCGCGCGCCGTGAACCAGGTGTGCAGCGGCCAGTTCCCGGTGGCCCGGGCCAGCTCCCGGATGCCCCGCAGAGGCAGCTTCTCCACCGGTTTGCCCAGCAGGCAGCCGACCGCCCTGCCCAGCCAGGCCGCTTCGAGGCGGGCCTGGCCGGGGACCGGCGGCGGTACCGGTGGTGGCGCCGGCCAGTCCGCGCAGTGGGCCCTGATCCTCGTCAGGCCGGTCGGCTCCTGGTGCGCCGACGTGCTGGGCAGGTCCGCCAGCTCGTCGAGCAGGTCCTCGGCCAGGACCCGCAGGTACGGGGAGACCGGAATCGGGGAGGAACCCGCGCGCAGCGGGGCCTCGGAGCCGCCCGCCGCGCGCCAGCGGGCCGCGACGGCCGCGGGGGAGCGGCCGTCCTGGACCGCCTGGTGCAGTTCGTGGCCCAGGAGGTCCTCGGGCTGGACCCAGGTCAGCCGGAGCGCCTTCGCCGGCGACCCGGCGGAGCCGGTCACCGTGGTCCCGCCAGAGCCGCGTACGCCGATTCGTGGGCCCGGCGGCGGCGCACGTCCCGCTCGAAGATCTCCCGGGTCACCTCCGCGAGCGTCCTGGCCGGACCGTCCAGGTCGAGGCGGCTCGACTCCGCCACCGTCTTCGCCCAGTCGTGCGGGACCTCGGAACCGAGGGCGCCCGCGAGGGCCCCGGCCATGGTCGCGATGGAGTCGCAGTCGCGTCCGTAGTTGACCGCGCCGAGGACCGCGTGCCGGTAGTCGCCGCCCCCGACCACCAACATGCCAAGGGCGACGGGGAGTTCCTCGATGGAGTGCAGGCGTGAGGGGCGGCGGGCGCCCAGGGACGGGGCACGGTAGTCGGGGCCGACGGTGTCGTAGGGGGCCACCGCCTCGCGCAGCGGGGCCAGCGCGGACTCGAAGTCCGTGTGGCGGGCGGCGACTTCGCAGACCGCCTCGACGGCGTCGCGGGTGCCGTCCTTCGCCAGAGCCAGGCAGGCGTCGACCACCGAGGCGGGGGTCGCCCCTGGGGCGCAGGCTGCCGCGACCGCCGCGGCGAAGACGCCCGCGGCCTCGCGGCCGTACGACGACTGGTGGGCGCCGGCGACGTCGAGCGCCTCGGCGTACGCGGCGGCCGGGTTCGCCGCGTTGACCAGGCCGACCGGGGCCATGTACATCGCCGCACCGCAGTTGACGATGTTGCCGGTGCCCGCCTCACGGGGGTCCACGTGGCCGTAGTGCAGCCGGGCCACCAGCCACTTCTCCGCGAGGAAGATCCGTTGCAGGGGGAGCGCCTCGGCCTCCAGTTCGGGGATCCAGCGGGGGGTGCCCATGAGGTCGGGCACCAGGTGCTCGGCGACGGAGTACGCGTCGAGGTGGTCGCGGACGGTCGCGTACACCCGTACCAGCGCATGGGTCATCAACGTGTCGTCGGTGACGTGTCCGTCGCCCTTGTGGTACGGGGCGATGGGGCGGGCGGTGCGCCACGCGTCGCCGTTCCAGGGGCCGACGATGCCGTGCACCCGGCCGCCGTGGCGCTCGGTGATCTGCTCGGGGGAGTACCCCTCGACGGGGCCGCCGAGCGCGTCGCCGACGGCGGCTCCGACGAGGGCTCCGGTGATCCGTTCGTCGAGGGTTCCCGTTCCTTCTCCTTTGGGCGTCATGCCCGAATCATCCCTCTGGGTGGGCCAGTTCCGTCGCTTCGAGCAGATCGGCGAGTCCGATGAGGTCCGTCCCGGTCAGCCGGGGCAGCGCACAGCCGGACAGCGTGCGGCAGGCGTCGCGCCAGGAGGCGGGGATCGCCGCGCTCCCGCCGAGCGCGCCGGTCAGCGCCCCCGCGAGCGCCGGGGCGGAGTCGGCGACCCGGGACAGACAGGCGGCGGCCGGAACCGCCTCGGCGATCCGGCCGCGCGCGGCGGTGGCCAGGGCGAGGGCCACCGGGACGGTCTCGGCGGCGGCGATGCCGTAGCTGTACACGTGATCCACGATCTGGTGTTCCAGCAGTGGGACCAGGGCGAACGTGTCCTCGCTGGCGCGCGCGAGGGTGAGCGCGTGCCGGGCGTTGCGGCCGATCTCCGTCGACTCGGGGAGTTCCGCGAGCGCGGCGTCCGCGCAGGCGTCGACGTCGGCCCCGGCGAGGGCCAGCGCCAGTGCCGCCGCCATCGCCCGGGCGCCGTGCACACCGTCGCCGTCCTGGGTGTAGCGGGCATCGAACTCCGCGAGTTCGGCGGCGAGTCGGGGGTCGCCCGGGTGGGCCACGGCCAGCACGCAGGCCCGGACGCAGGCCGCGTCGTCGAAGTAGTGCGGATTGTCGTGGCCGGTGGCCGGCGGGCGCAGTCCGGTGGCGAGGTTGCCGAGCCCGGCCCGTACGGAGATCCGGGCGCGCAGCGGGAGCAGGGCGGACTCGACCTCCGGGGCGCGTTCCGCGGCGGCGGCGACCTCGCTGGCGATCGCGTTCCACGACAGGTCGATGGACGCCCGCATCCGCCGCTCCCGGCTCAGGTCGCCGAGCGCGGCGCCCTCCCCGGCGCGCAGCACGGCCTCCGCCGCGAACGCCGCCCACTCCGCGTCGTCCGACGGGCCGAGCCTGAGCGGCTCCGGCGGCTGGTTGAGCGCGATCGGCACGGGCAGTGTCGTGGTCGCGTTCTGTTCCGCGAACGTGTCCAGCTCCCGGGTCAGCCGCCGCGTCCACTCGGGCATCCGCGCGGCCCGGTGCCGGGCCGCGGGCCATCCCGCCGCGTCCCCCGCGGCCAGCCCGAGGAGCAGCCCCTCGATGCGCCGGACGCGTGGCCGCCGGGCCACGCCCGCACGGACCTCGCGACCGGGCTCCGCAGCGGGGTCCTCCGCGACGACGATCCGCACCGGGCGCTCGGAGCGCCCGGGCACGGCCTTGTGGGCGGCGGGTGCGGGGGTCGTCTCCCGGACGGCAACGGGTGCGGTGACCTCCGGGGCGGCGAGGGACGCCGGGTTGGTCACCGGGACGGCCGGCAGCGTGGGAGTCGTCGCCGGGGCGGCGATGGCCGCCGTGCCGGCTCCCGCTGCCGGGGGCGGAGGCGGGGGCGGGGGCGCGGTCTGCGGGGCGGCGGCAGGCGCGGGCGTGGTCTCCGGGGCGACGGGAGGCGCGGGCATGGTCTCCGGGGCGACGGGAGGCGCGGGCATGGTCTCCGGGGCGGCGGGAGGCGTGGGTGCGGTCTCCGGGGCGGACGCCGCGCCCTCGCCCGCGCGTTTCGCGGGCTCGTCTCCGACCAGGCCGGGCCTCACGGGCGCACCTCCTCGTCCTCGGCGGCCGGCAGGTAGGCGTCGGCGTACGCGTCGGCGCCGGGGGGCGGGCACGGGTGCGGGGTGGTGGGCGGACGTCCGCCCGGGGACCCCGGCGGGCGCCTGCCCGCGGTGGTGAGCGGGCGCCGGCCGGAGAGCGGCGGCAGGTACGCCCCCGGTTCCAGCGGCGGCCACTCGCCCCCGGCGCCGGGCTCGACCCGCGCACGCCCCTGAGGTCCCCACTTGCCCGCGTCCTCCGGAGTCAGCAGCTCCGCCACGTCCAGGATGTGGTGGCCCTTCATGGAGGGCAGGCAACTGCCCCGGGCCGGGCCGATCGCCGCCGCCCAGGCGGCCGGGATCGCCGAGACGCCGCGGGTCGCCCCGGCCAGGGCACCGGCCACCGCGGCCGTGGTGTCGGCGTCGCGGCCCATGTTGACGGCCGTGAGCACGGACTCCTCGAAGGCGCCGTCGGCGGCGGCGTAGGCGCCGAAGGCGAGGGCCACCGCCTCCGGTGCCAGGTCGGTCCAGGGGTAGCCGCCGATGACGACCGCCGAGCGGACCGCCCGCTCGCCCCGGTGGGCGACCGCGACCGCCCGGCGCAGCGAGCGGGCCGTCCAGGAGTCGTCCGGGATCACCGCCAGCGCGGAGGCGACGACCGCGATGGTGTGGGCGCCCGCCATGGCCGCGGCGACACCCGCCGCGACCGCCTGGCCGCCGTAGATGCCCTCGCCGTCGTGGCTCACCGAACCGTCGACGGCCACGAGCCGTGCGGCCTCCGCCGGCCGGCCCGCCGCGAAGACCCCGAAGGGCGCCGCCCGCATCGCCAGCCCGTCGCTCCAGGCGTGCCGGTGCTGGGCCGAGATCGGCGCCGCCAGCCCCCGGCGCAGGTTCTCCAGCGTGCCGCGCTCGCTGAATCCGGCGCCCCGGAACGGGCCCTCGTCGCGGTCGGCGATCCACTGGTGCCAGGCCGCCTCGACATGGGCGACGGTGAGTGCCGAGCCGTGCCGGGCCAGCAGCAGTCCCGAGAAGATCGCGTACTCGGTGTCGTCCGTCCCGGCCGGGTGCTCGGTGACGTACCCGGTGATCCGGCCCCATTTCGCGCGGATCTCCGACGGCTTCATGTTCTCGGCGGGCGCGCCCAGCGCGTCCCCGACGGCCAGTCCCAGCAGCGCGCCGCGCGCCCGCTCACGGAGTTCGGCGGCGTCCCCGGGTGCCGGGACCGAGGGAATGCAGGCGATGGAAGCCATACGTGCCTCTCTTCCGAGGACCCCTGCCGGTGCGCGGACTTCGGTGCGCGGAGCCCTTTGCGGATCTGTCCCACATCGGCGGTTGACAAGAGCCTCACGGGCCCCGCTGTCACCCGGTCGACATCTGTGCGTCTCATATCTCGGATGAGCGGAAAGAAGGAAAGCCGCAGGTAAGCCCAGCCTTTCCTTGCTGGCGAGCGGGAATTCCGAGGCGTACTTTGAGGGTTGTCGAAAAGTGGAAACAGTCCAATCAAGCATCATGGGGGACCCCGGCATGGCCATCATCGAGACCGAAGCGACCCTGCACGAGGCGCACCGCGACAACCACACGCACCGCGATGTCAACGGCGGCTGGCTGCGCCCCGCCGTGTTCGGCGCGATGGACGGACTCGTCTCGAACCTCGCCCTCATGACCGGCGTCGCCGGCGGTGCCGTCTCCCACCGGACGATCGTGATCACGGGACTCGCGGGGCTCGCCGCGGGCGCCTTCTCGATGGCGGCCGGCGAGTACACCTCCGTCGCCTCGCAGCGCGAACTCGTCGAGGCGGAGCTCGACGTGGAGAGAAGGGAGCTGCGCAAGCACCCCAAGGACGAGGAGCGCGAGCTCGCCGACCTGTACGAGGCGCGTGGCGTCGAGCCGGAGCTGGCGCGAGAGGTCGCCCGGCAGCTCTCCCGCGACCCCGAGCAGGCCCTGGAGATCCACGCGCGCGAGGAGCTGGGCATAGACCCGGGCGACCTGCCCTCTCCGTCCGTCGCCGCCGTGTCGAGCTTCGGCTCCTTCGCCCTCGGCGCGCTGCTCCCCGTGCTGCCGTATCTGCTCGGTGCGACGGCCCTGTGGCCGGCCCTGGTGCTCGCGTTCATCGGGCTCTTCGCGTGCGGTGCGGTCGTGGCCAAGGTGACCGCCCGGTCCTGGTGGTTCAGCGGACTGCGGCAGCTCGCTCTCGGTGGCGCGGCGGCGGGTGTGACGTACGCCCTGGGCAGTCTGTTCGGTACCGCCGTAGGATGAGATGCCGAGCACTTATGCAAGGGACTGCATAAGTAGCCGTTACTCGGCGGTTTCGATTCCTTAACCACCGGGCATGAGCCGTAAGCACCGCAGGCAATGACGCCTGCGCCCGCAACCCTCGTGACGAGCGATGATGCCCGCTGCGAACCGGACCGACGGGCACTGATCTGTCCGCTTAGGTCCCCCTTGATTCCACCGTCTGGCGCGGAACCCGACCGCGACCCCGCGGTGTCCGCATGTTGGAACGGTGTATCCGGTTTTCGAGAACCACTCCATCATGTAACCTGCGTGAAATTTTGAACCCCCAGCAGAGGGCCAACGTCGTCCCTCGGCAGATGTCATATGCCACGACGACGACGGGAGAGCCGATGCGTACGCCGCGCCAGCCGTCCCAGCACTCCGCGAATGGCCAGAACTGGTCCTTCATGGATGCTCGCCCTGCTGCGCAGGGTATGTACGACCCCCGCAACGAGCGCGACGCCTGTGGCGTCGGCTTCGTGGCCACCCTCACCGGCGAGGCGAGCCACGCGCTGGTCGAGCAGGCGCTCACGGTTCTGCGCAACCTGGAGCACCGCGGCGCGACCGGCTCCGAGCCTGACTCGGGCGACGGCGCCGGCATCCTCTCCCAGGTGCCCGACGCCTTCTTCCGTGAGGTGGCCGGATTCGAGCTGCCCGAGGCCGGCGCCTACGCCGTCGGCATCGCCTTCCTGCCCGAGGACGCCGCGGCCGACGCCGTCTCACAGATCGAGACGATCGCGGGCGACGAGGGCCTGACGGTCCTCGGCTGGCGCGAGGTCCCGGTCGCCCCCGAGCTGCTCGGTGCCACCGCTCGCTCCACGATGCCCGCCTTCCGGCAGATCTTCGTGGCCGACGGCGGCAGCACGGGCATCGACCTCGACCGCAAGGCGTTCGTGCTGCGCAAGCGCGCCGAGCGCGAGGCCGGCGTCTACTTCCCGTCGCTGTCCGCGCGGACCATCGTCTACAAGGGCATGCTGACCACCGGCCAGCTGGAGCCCTTCTTCCCGGACCTGTCCGACCGCCGCTTCGCCTCCGCGATCGCGCTCGTGCACTCCCGGTTCTCCACCAACACCTTCCCGAGCTGGCCGCTCGCCCACCCGTACCGCTTCGTCGCGCACAACGGCGAGATCAACACGGTCAAGGGCAACCGCAACTGGATGCGCGCTCGCGAGTCCCAGCTCGTCTCCGACCTGTTCGGCGACAAGGGCCTGGACCGGATCTTCCCCGTCTGCACTCCGGACGCGTCCGACTCGGCCTCCTTCGACGAGGTGCTCGAACTGCTGCACCTCGGCGGCCGCTCCCTCCCGCACTCCGTGCTGATGATGATCCCGGAGGCGTGGGAGAACCACGACTCCATGGACCCGGCCCGCCGCGCCTTCTACCAGTTCCACTCCACGATGATGGAGCCCTGGGACGGCCCGGCCTGTGTCACCTTCACCGACGGCACCCAGGTCGGCGCGGTCCTCGACCGCAACGGCCTGCGCCCCGGCCGCTACTGGGTCACCGACGAGGGCCTCGTCGTCCTCGGCTCCGAGGTCGGTGTCCTCGACATCGACCCCGCCAAGGTCGTCCGCAAGGGCCGCCTCCAGCCCGGCAGGATGTTCCTCGTCGACACCGCCGAGCACCGCATCATCGAGGACGACGAGATCAAGGCCGATCTCGCCGCCGAGAACCCGTACGCGGAGTGGCTGGAAGCCGGCGAGATCGAGCTCTCCGACCTGCCCGAGCGCGAGCACATCGTGCACACCCACGCCTCGGTCACCCGCCGCCAGCAGACCTTCGGCTACACCGAGGAAGAGCTCCGCGTCATCCTCGCGCCGATGGCCAAGGCGGCCGCCGAGCCGATCGGCTCGATGGGCACGGACTCGCCGATCGCCGCCCTCTCGCAGCGTCCGCGTCTGCTCTTCGACTACTTCACCCAGCTGTTCGCGCAGGTCACCAACCCGCCGCTGGACGCGATCCGCGAGGAGCTGGTCACCTCCCTGCGCTCCTCGCTGGGCCCGCAGGGCAACCTGCTGGACCCGACGGCCGCCTCCTGCCGCTCGGTCACCCTGCCCTTCCCGGTGATCGACAACGACGAGCTGGCCAAGCTCATCCACATCAACGCCGACGGCGACATGCCCGGCATGAAGGCCGCGACCCTCTCCGGTCTCTACCGGGTCTCCGGCGGCGGCGACGCGCTGGCCGCAAGGATCGAGGAGATCTGCGCCGAGGCGGACGCCGCGATCGAGAACGGCGCCCGGCTGATCGTCCTGTCGGACCGTCACTCGGACGCCGAGCACGCGCCGATCCCGTCGCTGCTGCTCACCGCGGCCGTCCACCACCACCTCATCCGCACCAAGCAGCGCACCCACGTGGGCCTGCTGGTCGAGGCCGGTGACGTCCGCGAGGTCCACCACGTCGCCCTGCTCATCGGCTTCGGCGCCGCGGCGGTCAACCCGTACCTGGCGATGGAGTCCGTCGAGGACCTCGTCCGCGCGGGCACCTTCCTGTCCGGCATCGAGTCCGAGCAGGCCATCCGCAACCTGATCTACGCGCTCGGCAAGGGCGTCCTCAAGGTCATGTCCAAGATGGGCATCTCCACCGTCGCCTCCTACCGTGGCGCCCAGGTCTTCGAGGCCGTCGGCCTGGACGAGGCCTTCGTCGAGAAGTACTTCAACGGCACGGCGACGAAGATCGGCGGCGCCGGTCTCGACGTCATCGCCAAGGAGGTCGCCGCCCGGCACGCCAAGGCCTACCCGGCCTCCGGCATCGCGCCCGCGCACCGCGCCCTCGACATAGGCGGCGAGTACCAGTGGCGCCGCGAGGGCGAGCCGCACCTGTTCGACCCGGAGACGGTCTTCCGCCTCCAGCACGCGACGCGCACCGGCCGCTACGACATCT
The DNA here is from genome assembly GCF_054729265.1 of Streptomyces krungchingensis. Lineage (NCBI taxonomy): Bacteria > Bacillati > Actinomycetota > Actinomycetes > Kitasatosporales > Streptomycetaceae > Streptomyces > Streptomyces krungchingensis. Next base: position 3,276,842 of record NZ_JBPUKY010000001.1, on the reverse strand, counting down.
TCAAGAAGTACACGGACCGCGTGAACGAGCAGTCCGAGCGTCTGATGACGCTGCGCGGCATGTTCGGCTTCACGTCCGGCCGGCAGCCGATCTCCGTCGACGAGGTCGAGCCCGCCTCCGAGATCGTCAAGCGCTTCTCCACCGGCGCCATGTCGTACGGCTCCATCTCCAAGGAGGCGCACGAGACCCTCGCCATCGCCATGAACCAGCTGGGCGGCAAGTCCAACACCGGTGAGGGCGGCGAGGACCCGGAGCGCCTGTACGACCCGGCGCGCCGCTCGTCGATCAAGCAGGTCGCCTCCGGCCGCTTCGGCGTGACCTCCGAGTACCTGGTCAACGCCGACGACATCCAGATCAAGATGGCCCAGGGCGCGAAGCCCGGCGAGGGCGGCCAGCTGCCCGGCCACAAGGTGTACCCCTGGGTCGCCAAGACCCGGCACAGCACCCCGGGCGTGGGCCTCATCTCCCCGCCCCCGCACCACGACATCTACTCCATCGAGGACCTGGCTCAGCTGATCCACGACCTCAAGAACGCCAACCCGCAGGCCCGCATCCACGTGAAGCTGGTCTCCGAGGTCGGCGTCGGCACGGTCGCCGCGGGTGTCTCCAAGGCCCACGCGGACGTCGTCCTGATCTCCGGCCACGACGGCGGTACGGGCGCCTCGCCGCTCACCTCGCTGAAGCACGCTGGTGGTCCCTGGGAGCTCGGCCTTGCCGAGACCCAGCAGACGCTGCTGCTCAACGGCCTGCGCGACCGCATCGTCGTGCAGACCGACGGCCAGCTGAAGACCGGCCGCGACGTCGTCATCGCCGCGCTGCTCGGCGCCGAGGAGTTCGGTTTCGCGACCGCGCCGCTCGTCGTCTCCGGCTGCGTCATGATGCGCGTCTGTCACCTGGACACCTGCCCGGTCGGCATCGCCACCCAGAACCCGGTGCTCCGCGACCGCTTCGCCGGCAAGGCCGAGTACGTGGTGAACTTCTTCCGGTTCATCGCCGAGGAGGTCCGCGAGATCCTCGCCGAGCTGGGCTTCCGCTCCATCGAGGAGGCCGTCGGCCACGCCGAGAACCTCGACGTCACGCGGGCGGTCGACCACTGGAAGGCGCAGGGCCTGGACCTGTCCCCGCTGTTCCACGTGCCCGAGCTGCCCGAGGGCGCGGTGCGTCACCGGACCGTCTCCCAGGACCACGGTCTGGAGAAGGCGCTCGACAACGAGCTGATCAAGCTGGCCGCCGACGCGCTGGCCGCGGACTCCGCGACCGACGCCCAGCCGGTCCGCGCGCAGGTCGCGATCCGCAACATCAACCGCACGGTCGGCACCATGCTCGGCCACGAGGTGACGAAGAAGTTCGGCGGGGCGGGCCTGCCCGACGACACCGTCGACATCACCTTCACGGGATCGGCGGGCCAGTCCTTCGGCGCCTTCCTGCCGCGCGGTGTCACGCTGCGCCTGGAGGGCGACGCCAACGACTACGTCGGCAAGGGCCTCTCCGGCGGCCGGGTGATCGTCCGTCCCGACCGGGGCGCCGACCACCTGGCCGAGTACTCGACGATCGCGGGCAACACCATCGCGTACGGCGCGACGGGCGGCGAGCTCTTCCTGCGCGGCCGCACGGGCGAGCGCTTCTGCGTCCGCAACTCCGGTGCGCTGGTGGTCTCCGAGGGCGTGGGCGACCACGGCTGCGAGTACATGACCGGCGGTCACGCGGTGGTCCTCGGCGAGACGGGCCGCAACTTCGCGGCCGGCATGTCCGGCGGCATCGCGTACGTCATCGACCTCGACCGCGACAACGTCAACGTCGGCAACGTGAACGCCGTCGAGGAACTCGACGACACCGACAAGCAGTGGCTGCACGACGTGGTGCGCCGGCACGCGGAGGAGACCGGCTCCACGGTCGCCGAGAAGCTCCTCGCCGAGTGGTCCGTGTCCGTGGACCGCTTCAGCAAGATCATCCCCAGCACGTACAAGGCAGTGCTCGCCGCCAAGGACGCCGCCGAGCGAGCCGGACTCCCCGAGTCCGAGATCACCGAGAAGATGATGGAGGCGGCGACCAATGGCTGATCCCAAGGGCTTTCTGAACCACGGCCGTGAGGTCGCCCGGTCCCGCCCCGTCGAGGAGCGGGTCCGGGACTGGAACGAGGTCTACGTCCCCGGTTCGCTGCTCCCGATCATCTCCAAGCAGGCGAGCCGCTGCATGGACTGCGGCATCCCGTTCTGCCACAACGGCTGTCCGCTGGGGAACCTGATCCCGGAGTGGAACGACTACGCGTACCGTGAGGACTGGTCCGCCGCGTCCGAGCGTCTGCACGCCACGAACAACTTCCCGGAGTTCACGGGCCGTCTGTGCCCCGCTCCGTGCGAGTCGGCGTGCGTGCTCGGCATCAACCAGCCGGCCGTGACCATCAAGAACGTCGAGGTCTCGATCATCGACAAGGCGTGGGACAGCGGCGACGTCGCGCCCCGCGCCCCCGAGCGGCTGTCCGGCAAGACGGTCGCGGTGATCGGCTCCGGCCCCGCCGGTCTGGCCGCCGCCCAGCAGCTGACCCGGGCCGGCCACACCGTCGCGGTCTACGAGCGCGCCGACCGGGTCGGCGGCCTGCTCCGCTACGGCATCCCCGAGTTCAAGATGGAGAAGCGGCACATCAACCGCCGCATCGAGCAGATGCGCGCGGAGGGCACCCGCTTCCGCACCGGCATCGAGATCGGCCGCGACCTCAAGGCGACGGACCTGCGCAAGCGGTACGACGCCGTGGTCATCGCCGCCGGTGCGACGACCGCCCGCGACCTGCCCGTGCCCGGGCGGGACCTCAACGGCATCCACCAGGCCATGGAGTACCTGCCGCTGGCCAACAAGGTGCAGGAGGGCGACTACGTTGCGCCCCCGATCAGCGCCGAGGGCAAGCACGTCGTCGTGATCGGCGGCGGCGACACGGGCGCGGACTGCGTGGGCACCGCCCACCGCCAGGGCGCGGCCTCGGTCACGCAGCTGGAGATCATGCCGCGGCCGGGCGAGGAGCGGAACGCGGGCCAGCCCTGGCCCACCTTCCCGATGCTCTACAAGGTCACCTCCGCGCACGAGGAGGGCGGCGAGCGGGTCTACTCCGTCTCGACCACCCACTTCGAGGGCGACGAGGACGGCAACGTCCAGTGGCTGCACCTCGCCGAGGTGGAGTTCGTCGACGGCAAGCTGACGGCCAAGCCGGGCACGGAGCGCAAGATCCCCGCCCAGCTGGTGACGCTGGCCATGGGCTTCACCGGCACGGACGTGGAGAACGGCCTGGTCTCCCAGTTCGGCCTGGAGCTCGACGCCCGCGGCAACATCGCCCGCGACGCCGAGTTCGCGACGAACGTCCCCGGCGTGTACGTCGCCGGTGACGCGGGCCGCGGCCAGTCGCTGATCGTCTGGGCGATCGCCGAGGGCCGCTCGGCCGCCCGCGGGGTGGACCGGTTCCTCACGGGCGTCAGCGACCTCCCGGCCCCGATCCGCCCGACGGACCGCTCGCTGATGGTCTGACCCCCCGAACGGTGACCTGACGGTCACTCATCTGCGTCCCGTACAAAGGCGTACGGAACACAGACGGCGCCTGCCTCACTGTCCCCGACCGGACGACCTGGCAGGCGCCGCCACATGTCCGGTGGGCCGTCCCCGGCCCGGGGCCACCCCACCGGTTCCAAGACATGACCGGGACGCGGCCACGGAGCACCGCGCACGACGGTCACTTCACGACGGCGGTCACTTCACGAAGCGGTACTTCAGGTGGGTGGCGAGGGGCGTCTCGACCACCCTGACCTGTTCCAGGTCCCGCCGTCCGGCGCCCGGTCCGTCGAAGAGCCGCAGCCCGTCGCCGAGGAGCGCGGGCACGACGTGCAGTTGCAGCTCGTCGATGAGCCCTTCGCGGAGGTACTGCCGCACGGTGCTCGCCCCGCCCGCGATGTCGACATTCCTGTCCCCGGCGGCGGCCCTCGCCCGGTCGAGGGCGCTGTGGATGCCGTCGGTGACGAAGGTGAAGACGGTGCCGCCCTCCTTGACCAGGGTGGGCCGGGGCCGGTGGGTGAGCACGAAGACCGGGGTGCGGAACGGCGGGTTGTCGCCCCAGAACTCCTCGCCGGTGTCGTACATCATCCGGCCCATGACCACCGCGCCGGTGGCGTCGAACCACTCGCGCATCAGCTCGGAGTCGCGGTTCTCGTGCCCGCCGGTCATGCCCTGGCGCTCGCGCCAGCTCGCCAGGTCGTGGATCCACTCGAAGAGCGGTTCGGCGCCGTCGCCTCCCGGGTTGTCGAGGGCGACCCCGGTGCCGGCGACGAAGCCGTCCAGGGAGATGGCGAGGTCCGCGGTCACGGTCACGGTCACGGTCGGTGCTCCTGAACTCCTGGGGTGTACTGCCTCCACCCTCACGTCGATCGGGAACCCGCGCATTCGACACGCGGCTCAGGGAATCCTGTACGCCTCCCCGTAGACCTTCCACTCCAGCGGCGTCTTCAGGTCCAGGTTCCCGTCGTACAGGAACTGCCGCTGGGCCGTGTCGATGCGGGTCGTGTCGCGGTCGGCGTTCTTGGACTTCATGGCCTTGCGGCGGATGTCCAGGAAGATGTCCAGGTAGGCCTTCTCATCGCCGCCCTCGGAGGGCAGGTCGGCCTCGCGCATGGCGCGTTCGCGCAGACCGTAGAAGCCGTCGGGGCCGGTGCCCGGGCCGTGCAGGACCATGGCGTCGTAGTAGACGAACTGGCCCAGGGTGCCGAGGCCGTCGAGCTTGGCGAGCCGGACGGCGGGGCCGAAGTAGACGCGGTCGCGTTCGCTGACCTGGGCGTCACGGAAGGCGGGGAGCCGGGCCTCGCGCTTCCAGGCCGCGGTGAAGCCGGGGTCGAGGCCCTCGTGGGAGTCCGTGCCGTCGACCTTGCGCAGCGCGGGGAGATAGCGCGCGAGGCCGTTGTCCGGGTGGGCGTCGGTATAGCGCTCGACGAGGGTGAGCAGGTCGTGGGTGCCCGTGCAGAAGCCGATGATGCCCGCGGTGTAGCCCTGGCCGTCGCCGATGTCCTCGATGTAGCCGTACGCCTCGCGCCAGTTCAGGGTGGAGTTCTCGGCGCTCGCCACGATCTGCTGGGCGAGCTCCTTCTTGCCCGGAGCGGCGAGGCCGGGCGGCATGTCGGCGATGACCTCGTCGTCGGCGGCCCGCTCGGCCTTGGCCTTGGCCTCCTCGCGGGCCTGACTCGACGCCGAGGTGCTGCCCTTGCCGTCGGCCGTGGCCGGGTGCTCGGGCGTGGCGAAGTACACCACCGCCGTGACCAGGACGGGGATCGCGCCGAACAGCAGGCAGCCAGCTCTCTTCATGGCGCACAGGTTACGGCGGGGAGGCGCACAGGTGTGCACCCCCTCCCGCCTGCGGGGGACGGCGGTCCCGCCGCCGAGCCGTCACGGGCCACGCTCTAGGCCATACCGCTCTTCAGCGACGACACCTTGACCACGGTCAGCACCACGAGGAGCACCAGGAGGCCCGCACAGGCGGCCGCCTGCACCGCCGTGCGCCGCCGGCCGCGGGGCGCGTAGGCGTACGCGGCCGTCACGGCGCCGCCGGCCAGCAGACCGCCGAGGTGCCCCTCCCAGGAGGTGACCGCGGCCGAGACGGCCAGCCAGAGCAGCAGCCCCACCATGACGCGGTTGACGGCGCGCATGTCCGCGCCGAGCCGGCGGGCCATCACGTAGTACGCGGCGCCGAGGCCGAAGATCGCGCCGGACGCGCCGAGCGTGTGGTCCTGCGGGGAGATCAGCAGGACGAGGACCGAACTGCCGAGCGCCGACAGCAGGTACAGCGTGATGTAGCGGGCACGGCCGAGCTGGGCCTCCACCACGCGGCCGATGTTCCACAGCGAGACCATGTTCATCACGATGTGCAGGATGCCGAACGTGCCCTCGGTGGGCGGCAGATGGAGGAACGCGCCGGTCAGCAGCCGGTACCACTCGCCGTCGACGAGGCCCTCCGGGTGGTAGCCCGCCGGGTACAGGGCCTGCCAGACGTAGTGGCCGCCGTCCGGCCCCACCAGATCGGCGCCGAGCATCTCGAACCGGTCCGTGACCGAGGAGCGCGCCAGTTGGGCGAGGTAGGCCAGCACATTGAGGCCTATGAGCACGTACGTCACCGCGGGGACCGTCGAGATCCGGCCGCCGAAGGCGGTGCGGGCCTGGCGGATCGACCGGGCGCCCTCCTTCACGCATTCCACGCACTGGTGGCCGACGGCCGCCTCGCGCATGCAGTCCGGGCAGATGAAGCGGTCGCACCGGGTGCACCGCACATGGGACTCCACCTTGGGATGGCGATAGCAGGTGGTGACGGCGGACTCGGGCTCCACGGCCGGCTCCTCGGGAGATAGTTCGGGACAAGTCGGGTGTGGGGGCGGTGCGACGGGTGCCGACGGTGCGGCGGCGAACAAAATAGCGAACGTCCGTGGGCAGGTGGGACGGCAGGGGGCCGTGGTGCCGTAATCTCGGCGGTCCCGTCACCAGCGCGCGATCGGAGATCCGTATGGCCGGAATCAGCCTCACCAAGGTGGAGGAGACCGCGCCGGCCCTGGTCGGTCCGTACAAGAGCGCGGGAGTCTCCCTCACCAAGCACGGGCTGAGCGGTCAGCGGGCCGCCGTGTACCTCGTGGTCGACTACTCGGGGTCGATGAAGCCGTACTACCGGGACGGCAGCGTGCAGGCGCTCGCCGACCGGGTGCTCGGCCTCTCCGCGCACCTCGACGACGACGGTTCGGTCCCGGTCGTCTTCTTCTCCACGGACGTCGACGCCGTCACCGACATCGGGCTCGACAACCACCAGGGCCGGGTCGAACGGATCGTGGCCGGGCTCGGGCACATGGGCAAGACCAGCTACCACCTGGCCATGGACGCCGTCATCGACCACTACCTGGACAGCGGTTCCAAGGCCCCCGCCCTCGTCGTCTTCCAGACCGACGGCGGCCCGATCAACAAGCTCGCCGCGGAGCGGTACCTGTGCAAGGCGGCGAAGCTCCCGCTGTTCTGGCAGTTCATAGGGTTCGGTGATCCGGGCAGCAGGCAGTTCGAGTTCCTGCGCAAGCTCGACGAGCTGGCCGTGCCCGAGAAGCGGGTGGTCGACAACGCCGGGTTCTTCCACGCCGGTTCGGATCCGCTGAAGGTGTCCGACGAGGAGCTGTACGACCGGATGGTCGGCGAGTTCCCGCAGTGGCTGACCGCCGCGAGGGCGCGGGGGATCGTGCGATGACCGTGCGCCTGCTGCCCGCCGCCGGGCGGGCCGCCGTGCCCTGGAAGAACGGCGGCGGGGTCACCCGGGAGATCGCCGCCTGGCCCGAGGGCGCGGGCATGGACGACTTCGCCTGGCGCGTCAGCCTCGCCGACGTCCGCGCCGACGGGCCCTTCTCGGCGTTCGCGGGGGTCGACCGCATCCTGACCATGGTCGAGGGCGCGGGAATGGACCTCACCGTCGGCGGCGCGCACCGGCGGGTCGACACGCGGTACGTGCCCCAGCACTTCCCCGGCGACCTGCCCACCGACTGCCGGCTCATCGCGGGACCGGTCGTGAACCTCAACGTCATGTGGCGCCGGGGCGGCGAGGCGGCCCCGGCCGTCATCGTGGCGCACCCCGGCTCGCCGCCCGCCGGCCCGGCCGCGCTGGTCGTCGTGCTGGACGGGACCGCCGAGGTGGCCGGGCTGACCCTCGGGCGGTACGACGCCGCGCTGCTGACCGGCGAGTCGGCCGTGCCGCGCGTGACGGGCCGCACCGCCGTCGTCGACCTCACCGGAGTGCGCTGAACCGGCCGACCTCCTCGGGGCGAGTGGTGAGCGGGGATCGCGGGAGCGCATCGGCGGCTCCGGCCGGCCGGTGACGCCCCGTTGGCTTCGACGGGACGACATGCCACCCTTGGGGGCCGAGGGGAGCGGCGTATGGGCGCACGAGAGACCAACTCCGGGCGGGCTGCGGAGACTTCGGACGCCGGGGCACCACGCACCGGCGCGTCCGAGGCCGCGGGGTCGGCGCCGGCCGGCACCGGGAACGGGACGGCCGGGTCCGCGACGACGGGCACCCGGAACGGGGCTGCCGGGTCCACCACGGTCGGCGCAGGGAACGGGACGGCCGGGTCCACCACGGTCGGCGCAGGGAACGGGACGGCGCGCGCCGCGACCGGGACGACGACCTCCCGGCCCGTCGCGCCCGGAGCCGGCACCTCCCGGGCCGGGCGGGCGGCCGAGCCCGCCAAGGGCGAACGGCTCGCGGACTGGGCCGACGGGCGGCTCGGCATCTACGCGCTGGCCAAGGCCAACATGCGCAAGGTGTTCCCGGACCACTGGTCCTTCCTGCTCGGCGAGATCTGCCTCTACAGCTTCCTCGTGCTGATCCTCACCGGCGTGTACCTCACCCTGTTCTTCGAACCCAGCGGTGTCGAGGTCGTCTACCACGGCTCGTACGAGCCGCTCAACGGCGTCATCATGACCAGGGCCTACGAGTCCACGCTGGACATCAGCTTCGACGTGCGCGGCGGGCTGCTGATCCGGCAGATCCACCACTGGGCGGCGCTCGTCTTCCTCGCCGGGATGCTCGTGCACATGATGCGGGTGTTCTTCACCGGTGCGTTCCGCAAGCCGCGCGAGGTCAACTGGCTCTTCGGGTGGACCCTGTTGATGCTCGGCCTGATCACCGGGCTGACCGGCTACTCGCTCCCCGACGACCTGCTGTCCGGCACCGGCGTCCGCTTCGCGCAGGGCGCCATCCTCTCGGTCCCGGTCGTGGGGACGTACCTCTCCTTCTTCCTCTTCGGAGGGGAGTTCCCGGGGCACGACATCATTTCGCGCTTCTTCCCGATCCACGTGCTGCTGCTGCCCGGCATCATGCTCGGCCTGGTCGTCGCCCACCTGATCCTGGTCTTCTACCACAAGCACACGCAGTACCCCGGCCCCGGACGGGACGAGAAGTCGGTCGTCGGGATGCCCTTCATGCCCGTCTACATGGCCAAGGCCGGGGGGTTCTTCTTCCTCGTCTTCGGCGTGCTGTCGATCGTGGGCGCGATCGCGACGATCAACCCCGTGTGGGCCTTCGGCCCCTACCGTCCCGACCTGGTCACCACCGGCGCGCAACCCGACTGGTACCTGGGCTTCTCGGAGGGCCTGATCCGGGTGATGCCGGGATGGGAGATCAACGCCTGGGGACACACGCTCCAGCTGGGCGTCTTCATCCCCTTCATGCTCTTCCCGCTCATCATGACCGCGATCGCCGTCTACCCCTTCGTCGAGGCGTGGATCACCGGCGACAGGCGCGAGCACCACATCCTGGACCGGCCGCGCAACGTGCCCACGCGCACCGCGCTCGGCGTGGCCTGGCTGACGCTGTACGCGGTGCTGCTCGTCGGTGGTGGCAACGATCTGTGGGCCACCCACTTCCATCTCTCGATCAACGCGATCACCTGGTTCGTACGGGTGGCGGTCTTCGTCGGTCCCGTGCTCGCCTTCGTCGTGACCAAACGGATCTGCCTGGGGCTGCAACGCCGGGACCGCGACAAGGTGCTGCACGGGCGCGAGTCCGGGATCATCAAGCGCCTTCCGCACGGCGAGTACGTGGAGGTGCACGAACCGCTCACGCCGGCCCGGCGGTTCACGCTCACCCAGCACGAACAGGCGCCGCCGTACGAGGTGGGGCCGCGTGTCGACGCGAACGGCGTCACCCGGCGGATCCCCGTCCCGCACCGGCTGCGGGCGCGGCTGGCCCGCGCCCTGTACGGACCCGGGACACGGATACCCAAGCCGACGGCGGAGGAGTACCGGGAGATCACGAGCGGGGACCGGCACCACTGAGCCCGCGCAGGACCTCCGCCCGGCACTCGGCGGGAGTGCCCCACGCGGTGCGCAGCGCACGGGCCTTGGTCAGCCAGAGGGAGAGGTCGTACTCCGCCGTGTAGCCGATCGCGCCGTGCAGCTGCAACGCGGACCGGGCCGTCGTCCAGGCCGCCTCGCAGGCCGTGACCTTGGCGGCGGCCACGTCCGCCGGGGTCATCGACAGGGCGGCGCCGAACAGCAGCGGACGCGCGAACTCCAGGGCGATCCTCGCGTCCGCCAGCCGGTGCTTGACGGCCTGGAACGAGCCGATGGGCACACCGAACTGGGTGCGCCGCCGGACGTGCCCGACGGTCCGGTCGAGGAGCGCCTGCCCGACGCCGAGGGCCTGGGCCGCGGTGGCGAGACGGGCCCAGTCGAGCGCGCGGGCGGCCGCGTCGGCCACCCGGGGTCCGTCGGCGAGGCGTTCGCCGCCGGAGCGGGGGAGAGCCAGCCGGCGGGCGGGGTCCAGGGACGTCCGCGGGAGGCCGACGGGCCCGGCGGCGGCCCGGGACGACGCCCGCAGCTCCACCGCCGCGCCGGTGCCGCGCACCGTCAGCTGCAGGTCCGCCGCGTCGCCGTCCAGGGCGAAGGGGCCCCCGCCCGGCAGGACCAGCGTCGTCATGGACTTGCCCGACACGATCGCCGGCAGGAGCCGCTCGGCCGGCCCCTCCGCGCCGAGAGCGGCGAGGAGGGCGGCCCCCGCCACCGTCTCGGCCAGCGGTCCCGGCACGGCGTGGCGCCCCAGCTCCACGAAGGCGACGGCGATGCCGACGGGCAGCGGGCCCACCCCCTCGTACGCCTCGGGCGCCGCCAGCGCGAAGACGCCCGCGTCGGCGAGCCGGGACCACACGGCGCGGCCCGGTCCGTGGTCGCCCGAGGCCCAGGCGCGTACGACGGCCGGGGTGTCCGCGGACGACAGCATCGCGTCGAGCGAGGCGGCGAAGGCGCGTTGTTCGGTGTCGAGCAGGAAACGCATCAGCGGCGGCCCTTCGGCAGGCCGAGCAGCCGCTCGGCGATGATGTCGCGCTGGATCTCGTTGGTGCCCGCGTAGATGGGGCCGGCGAGGGAGAACACGAACCCTTCGGACCATTCGGTGTCCGCCTGCTCGCCCGCCGGGCCGAGCAGGTCGAGTGCCGTCTCGTGCAGCGCGATGTCGTACTCGGACCAGAAGACCTTGTTCAGGCTGGACTCCGGCCCGACGCTCTCCCCGTCGAGGAAGCGGGAGGCGTGGGCGTAGGTGAACAGTTGGTAGGCACGGGCGCCGATCACCGCGTCGGCCACCCGGTCGCGCAGGGCCGTGTCCGAGGGGTCGGCACGGTCGCGCCACAGGCCCACCAGCCGGTCGGCGGCGGCCAGGAAGCGGCCCGGCGAACGCAGGGTCAGCCCGCGTTCGTCGCCCGCCGTCGCCATGGCGACCCGCCAGCCCGCGCCCGGCTCGCCGATGACGTCCGCGTCCGGGACGAACACGTCGTCCAGGAACAGCTCGGCGAAGGCCGGCTTGCCGTCCAGCCGGCCGATCGGGCGGACCGTCACCCCCGGCGCCCGCAGGTCGAACATCAGGTAGGTCAGGCCCTGATGGGGCTTCGGGGTGTCCGGTTCGCTGCGGAACAGGCCGAACGCGCGGTCGGCGAACGCGGCCCGCGACGACCACGTCTTCTGGCCGCGCAGCAGCCAGCCGCCGTCCGTGCGTACCGCGCGGGAGGTGAGCGAGGCCAGGTCGGAACCCGCCTCCGGCTCGGACCACGCCTGCGCCCAGACGACCTCGCCCGTGGCCATCGACGGCAGCACGCGCGCACGCTGCTCCGCCGTCCCGTGGCCGAAGAGCGTCGGGGCGAGCAGGCTGATGCCGTTCTGGCTCACCCGGCCGGGGGCGCCCGCGGACCAGTACTCCTCCTCGAAGACCAGCCAGCGCACCACGTCCGCGGCGCGCCCGCCGTACTCCTCGGGCCAGGACACCACCGACCAGCGGTCCGCGGCCAGTTCGGCCTCCCAGGCGCGGTGGGCGGCGAATCCCTCCGCGGTCTCCAGGGAGGGCAGGGGGACGGCCGGGACATGGGCGTCGAGCCAGGCGCGGGCCTCGGCGCGGAACGCCTCGTCGGCGCGGGAATGGGCGAGATCCATCGGCGGCACCTTCCGGCGGCAACCTTCCCTAACAAGTGTTTGGTAGGTTAGCGTGGAGCCATGAGCGACGTCGAGAGCCCGGCGTACGTCCCCGGGCACGGGCTGCTGGAGGGGCGCACCGCCGTCATCACGGCCGCGGCGGGCGCGGGCATCGGAGGGGCCACGGCGCGGAGGTTCCTGGAGGAGGGTGCGCGCGTCCTGATCAGCGATGCCCACACGCGCCGGCTCAAGGAGACCGAGCAGGCCCTCGCCGCGGAGTTCGGCGCCGAGCGCGTCGCCGCACGGCCCTGCGACGTCACCGACGAGACCCAGGTCCAGGCGCTCCTCGAGGCGGCCACGGACCTGCACGGAAGCCTGGACACGGTCGTCAACAACGCCGGGCTGGGCGGCACTTCACCCCTCGTCGACATGACCGACGAGCAGTGGTCGAAGGTCCTCGACGTGACACTGACCGGCACCTTCCGGTGCACCAGGGCGGCCCTGCGGCTGTTCCGGGCGCAGGCGGGCGGGGGAGTCCTCGTCAACAACGCGTCCGTCGTCGGCTGGCGCGCCCAGGCCGGCCAGGCCCACTACGCCGCCGCGAAGGCCGGGGTCATGGCGCTCACCCGCTGCGCGGCGATCGAGGCCGCCGCCTACGGAGTGCGGGTCAACGCGGTGTCGCCGAGCCTCGCCATGCACCCCCACCTGGCGAAGGTGACCACCCCCGAACTGCTGGAGGAGCTGACCGGACGCGAGGCCTTCGGCCGGTACGCGCAGCCGTGGGAGGTGGCCAACGTGATCGTCTTCCTGGCCTCCGGCTACTCCTCGTACCTGACCGGCGAGGTCGTCTCCGTCAGCAGCCAGCATGCCTAGGCGCCGACCCGGCGCGATCCGTCGGACGGGCACCGCCCGCGCAGCGGTGCCCGGGGTGCGGGGCCCCGGGGCCCGCGGGACCACAATGGACCCGTGCCTACCAAGAAGAAGCCCCAGGTGACCGCGACACCGGAGCGGCGCCGCGAACTGCTCGACACCGCCGCCGAGGTCTTCGCCGAGCAGGGCTACAACGCCACCACCGTACGCAAGATCGCGGACGAGGCCGGGATGCTCGCGGGCAGTCTCTACTACCACTTCGACTCCAAGGAATCGATGCTGGAGGAGATCCTGCGGACCTTCCTCGACGAGCTCTGGAGCGGGTACGACGCCGTCCTGGACGCCGGTCTCGGCCCCCGCGAGACCCTGGAGGCACTCGTCACGGAGTCCTTCCGGGAGATCGACCGGCACCGGGCGGCCGTCGCGATCTACCAGAAGGAGTCCCGGCAGCTCGCCGCACAGCAGCGCTTCGCGTTCCTCGCCGCGTCGCAGCGCAACTTCGAGAAGGCGTGGCTGAGCACACTGGAACGCGGCGTCGTCGCCGAGGTCTTCCGGGCCGACCTCGACATCCGGCTCACCTACCGGTTCGTGCGCGACACCGTGTGGGTCGCCGCGTCCTGGTACCGGCCCGGAGGACAGCACAGCCCCGAGGAGATCGCCCGGCAGTACCTGTCGATGGTGCTGGACGGCATCTCCGCACGGGAGTAGCCGTACGCCAACACCCCATGTCTGCCAAGGAGTCGCCATGGCCGAGGCCTACATCGTCGAAGCGGTCCGCACGCCCGTCGGGCGCCGCGGGGGAGGCCTGGGCGGTGTCCACCCGGCCGACCTCGGCGCGCACGTCCTGAAGGCCCTGATCGAGCGGTCCGGCATCGACCCGGCCGCCGTCGAGGACGTCGTCTTCGGCTGTCTGGACGCGGTGGGACCGCAGGCGGGGGACATCGCCCGCACCTGCTGGCTCGCCGCCGGACTCCCCGAGGAGGTGCCGGGGGTCACCGTCGACCGGCAGTGCGGATCCTCCCAGCAGGCGGTGCACTTCGCCGCCCAGGCGGTGCTCTCCGGAACCCAGGACCTGGTGGTCGCGGGCGGAGTGCAGAACATGACCCTCATACCCATCGCCTTCGCCTCCCGGCAGGCCGCCGAACCGCTCGGCCTGACCGAGGGACCCTTCGCCGGCAGCGCGGGCTGGCGGGCGCGCTACGGCAGCCTTCCCGTCAACCAGTTCCACGGCGCCGAGTCGATCGCTCGGAAGTGGGGTATCGACCGGCGCGCCCAGGAGGAGTTCGCACTGCGCTCGCACCGGCGGGCGGTCCGCGCGCTCGACGAGGGCCGCTTCGCACGCGAGACGGTGCCCTACGGAGAGGTGACGGCCGACGAAGGCCCGCGCCGTGACACCTCGCTGGAGAAGATGGCGGGACTGAAACCCGTCGTCGAGGGCGGCACCATCACCGCCGCCTGCTCCTCGCAGGTCTCCGACGGCGCCGCCGCCATCCTGCTCGCCTCGGAGCGGGCGGTCCGCGAACACGGGCTGACGCCGCGCGCCCGCGTGCACCACCTCTCCGTCCGGGGCGAGGACCCCATCCGGATGCTGTCGGCCCCGATCCCCGCGACGGCGTACGCCCTGAAGAAGACCGGCATGTCCCTGGACGAGATCGACCTCGTCGAGATCAACGAAGCCTTCGCCCCGGTGGTCCTCGCCTGGCTCAAGGAGACCGGAGCCGACCCGGACAAGGTCAACGTCAACGGCGGCGCGATCGCACTGGGCCACCCGCTCGGCGCCACCGGAGCGAAACTGATGACGACCCTCCTGCACGAACTGGAGCGCACCGGCGGCAGGTTCGGCCTCCAGACCATGTGCGAGGGCGGAGGGCAGGCCAACGTCACCATCGTCGAACGGGTCTGACCTGAACGGCAGTTCACCGAAGGGGGCGTCACCCGGGCCCGGGGCGGGCCGGGTGACGCCGCAGCGGCCTCAGCGGACGAGGGAGAAGCCCAGCAGCACCGCTCCGTGGACCTCCACCATGCCGGGCGCCAGGTCGCCGTCGGAGTTCCCGCCGCCGCTGCCGTGCCCGCGCCCGCCGCCGCGCAGCTCCCAGGACTCCGGGTCCACGTCCTGGATGTGCACCACCGTGCCCAGCTCGACCCCCGCGGCCTCCGCGTACACCTCGGCCTTGCGGCGGGCCGCCGCTACCGCCCTGCGACGCGCCTCGTCGCGGACCGCCGGCTTGTCCCGGACGTCGAAGACGACGTCCTCGACGCGGTTGGCGCCCGCCTCGACCGCGTCCACGATCAGCTGCTGGAGGGTGTCGATGGCCTCGGTCTCCACCGCGTACGAAGCCCGGCAGCGGTACCCGAGGAACTTGCGGTCGCTGCCGTACCCCTCGTACTCCGAGTTGAGCTTGAGGCGGGAACCGGACACCGACGCGTCCGGTATGCCGTGCGTGCGCAGTGTCTCCCGCAGCCGGGACACCGCCGTGCCCGCCTCCTGGAAGGCCCGGTCCGGGGAAGGCTCCAGGACATCGATGGTGAGTCGCACCCGCACCAGCTGGGGTTCCAGCCGGACGCTTCCCGCACCGAAGACACTGAGGCCCCACGGCTCATTGATCGACTGATTCATGCGGGCATTGAAGCACCGGGGTCCGGCAGGGCGCCGAGGGTTTCGTGCGCCTGGGCCATCACGCGCGTGACCAGCTCCGCGCACGACGGCAGGTCCTCGATGACACCCGCGACCTGCCCCGACGCCATCACCCCCAGATCCGTGCGCCCCTCCACCATCGACGCCCGCAGCAGCATGGGGGTGTTGGCGGCGAGCAGGACCTGGCTCCACGTCAGGTCCCGGCCGTGCTTCATGGCCAGGCCGTCGCGGATCATCCGCGACCAGGACAGTCCGGACAGCCGCCGGAAGCCGGCCGCCCGGCGCACGGCCCGGACCAGCGTCCGCGCACGGCCGGACCGCTCCAGGGAGTCGACGAGCTCGCTGCGCAGCATGCGGTGCGGCAGCCCGTCCACCGCCCTGGTCACCGTGACGTCCTTGACCGTCGCCGCCAGGTATCTCGCCTTCACCGCGTCGGGGACGGTGGAGTCCGAGGTGAGCAGGAAACGGGTGCCCATGGCGATGCCCGCCGCGCCGTACGCCAGCGCGGCCACCAGGCCCCGCCCGTCGTGGAAGCCGCCGGCGGCGACGACCGGTATACGGACCGCGTCCACCACCTGGGGCAGCAGCACCGTCGTCGCCACCTCCCCGGTGTGGCCGCCGCCCTCGCCGCCCTGCACGATCACGGCGTCCGCGCCCCATGCGGCCACCTTCTCCGCGTGCCGCCGGGCGCCGACGGACGGGACGACGACCACGCCGGCCTCCTTCAGCTCGGCGATCAGTTCGCGTGAGGGGGCGAGCGCGAAGGACGCGACGCGGACGCCCTCGTCGATGATGATCCGCACCCGGTCTCCCGCGTCCCCGGCGTCGGCGCGCAGATTCACCCCGAACGGCTGGTCCGTACGGGACTTGACCTCCCGCACGGCCTCCCGCAGCCGGTCGGGCGTCATGGTCGCGGAGGCCAGGACACCCAGTGCGCCGGCGTTCGCCGTCGCCGAGACCAGACGGGGGCCTGCCACCCAGCCCATCCCGGTCTGTACGAGGGGGTGGCGGACCCCGACGAGCCGGGTCAGCGCGGTCTCCATCAGCGCCCGCCCCGTCCCGCCGGGGGGACCTCACGGTCCCGCGCCCCGGCCGGGTCGATGACCTCACGGATCAACTCCAGTTCCTGATCCGTCGGTTCGCGGGTGGACGGCACCTCGTCGGGGACGGTCAGCGCGAAGCCCGTGGCCGCCCGCACCTCGTCGACCGTGACACCCGGGTGCACCGAGGCCAGCCGCATCGAGCGATCGGGCGTCGCGAAGTCGAGGACGGCGAGATCGGTCACCACGCGTGGCAGGCGGTGGAAGCGGGTGGCGCTCGGCCCCGCGGCGGCGGCGCGGTCGTACCCCACGCCGCACACCATGTCGACCCGCTCGACGAAGACGCGCGGGGAGTGCTTCGGGATCCAGTAACTCGTCGGGTTGTTCAGGGTGTTGACCGGGGCGCCGCGCACGCCCAGCAGCTGGCGCCCGGGGCGCTCCCGGTCGCCGATGCGGGAGATGTTCTGGTTGCCGAAGCGGTCGAGCTGGCTCGCGCCCATCATCACGTGCCGGCGCCCGCCGGTGACCGCCGTCAGATGCCGGCGGTAGGGCAGCCAGCCCTCGGGCGTGCCGTCGGGGCCGACGAGCATGGCCTCGCCGTCGGTGAGCAGCAGGTCGGGCGAGAAGGTGCGCCGGGCGAGCCGGGCGGCGACGGAGGGGATCAGGCCCATGGGGCTGGCGAGCACCTCGCCGTCGCCCCGCCAGGCCTCGGCACAGGCGATCACGCAGTACTCGGCACGGGTCGTCCTCACGGGGTCCCCTCCTTCTGCCAGGCTTCGACGGCGCGTTGATAGGCGTGTTCGTCGCCGCTCAGGAAGCGCTCGGCGAACTCGGCGTGCCCCGTGGTGGCGTACAGCTTCTGGAAGGCCTCGTCGCGTCCGTAGTCGGGGGCGCAGGAGGTGAAGTGCGCGCCGTTCGGTGTCTCCACGACGCCCGTCACACTCGACCGCTGGAGCAGCAGCGTCTGCGGGGCGGCCTCCTTGACGAGGTCCGCCGTGTCGACGATCCGCTCGCAGGAGACGTACGCCGCGTCCGCCGCCTCACAGAACAGGTCGTCGAAGTACGGGTCGGGGCCCAGATACTGGCCGTTGCCCAGGCGGTCCGCGCGGTTCATGTGGACCAGGGCCGCGTCGAGGCGCAGCGCGGGCATGGCGACGAACTCCTCGCGCACTCCCGTGGACGGGTCGGCGTACGGCGAGGTGACCGTCCGCAGGCCCGGGTCGGCTCTCAGGACGTCCGAGCCGAGGCCCGCCCGCACCGGCAGGAACGGCAGCCGGTTCGCGGCGGCGTGCAGCCCCCACATGAACATCGCCTCGTCGACCTCCGTCAGCTCGATGGCGCCGCTCTCCCGCGCCGCGCGGTAGTGCGGTTCGAGGGGGATCGAGTCGAGGGTGACGAAGGCGGTGACGAGCTTGCGGATGCGTCCGGCGGCTGCCAGCAGGCCCACGTCCGGGCCGCCGTACGACACGACGGTGAGGTCCGTGACCTCGCTCCGGAGCAGGGCTCTGACCAGGGCCATCGGCTTGCGGCGTGCGCCCCAGCCGCCGATGCCCAGGGTCATCCCGCTCTCCAGGCGGGCGACGGCCTGGTCCGCGGACATGGTCTTGTCGGTCACTGGACGGCCTCCTTGCCGAAGGTGTCGCGGACGCGGCCGGCCACCCCGCTCAGGTTGGCCTCGAAGGTGAAACCCTGCTCGAAGCGGTAGCTGCGGCGCACGTCGACGGGATCGATGCCGTTGATCGCGGCCTTGGCGAGGCGGATGAGCCGGCCGTCCTTGGCGGCTATCTCGCGGGCCAGCTCCAGCGCGGCGGCGCGCAGCCGCTCCCGCCCGACGACCCGCCACACGGAGCCGTGCGCGTGCAGTTCGGCGGCGCTCGCCGTGCGTGAGGTGTAGTACAGCGCGCGCATCAGGTGCTGCGGGACCAGCCGGGCCAGATGCGTGGCCGCGCCGAGCGCGCCCCGGTCCAGCTCGGGGAGGCCGAAGGTGGCGTCGTCGCTGGCCACGATCGCGTCGGCGTTCCCCACGAGGCCTATGCCGCCGCCCAGGCAGAAGCCGTGCACCGCGGCCACGACCGGGACCTCGCACTCGTACACCGCGGCGAAGGCCTCCGCGCAGCCGCTGTTGGCGCCGAGGAGCGCGCTGTGGCCGTCCTGGTCGCGCTGCATCTCCTTGATGTCGACTCCCGCGTTGAACCCGCGTCCCTCGGCCGCCAGCACCACACAGCGATGCCCGGGGTCGCGGCCCGCCGCGCGGATCGTGTCGGCCAGGGCGAACCAGCCGCTGACCGGCAGTGCGTTCACCGGGGGGTAGTCGACCGTGACGACGGAAATCCCCTTTTCCGGGGACGAGGTGGAGACACCCATGGGCGCATCAGCTACCTTTCCACCAAACGTTTGTTAGGTGCAATCTCGAAGCTAGCAGCGAATGCATCCGCGCGGGAGGCCCTGTGGACAACCTGGATCTCGACGGCAGGACGGTCGTCGTCACCGGCGGCACCCGTGGTGTCGGGGCCGGGATCGCCCGGGCCTTCGCACGGACCGGCGCGCGGGTCGTGGTCTGTGCCCGCAGACCACCCGAAGTGCCGCTGGAGGGCGTCGACTTCGTCTCCGTCGACCTGCGCGACACGGCCGCCGTGCACGCCTTCTTCGACGCCCTGCCGCGACTCGACGTGCTGGTCAACAACGCGGGCGGCGCCCCCTACCGGCCGCTGGCACGAGCGGACGCGGCACGGCACGCCCGGGTGATCGAGCTCAATCTCACCGCGCCGCTCACCGCCTCGCTCGCCGCGTACGAGCACCTCAGGCGGGCCGGGGGCTCCATCGTGATGATCGGCAGCGTGAGCGGGACACGGCCGTCACCCGGGTCGGCGGCGTACGGCGCGGCCAAGGCGGGTCTGGAGAACCTCGCCCGCTCGATGGCCGTCGAATGGGCCCCCGACGTCCGGGTCAACACGCTGGTCGTCGGCATGGTCCGCACCGAACTGGCCCATCTGCACTACGGCGGTGAGGACGGGGTCGCGGCCGTCGCCGGCACCGTCCCGCTGGGCCGCCTCGCCCGGCCGTCCGACGTCGGGGAGGCCGCCGTCTTCCTCGCGTCGGACGCCGCCGCGTACATCAGCGGGGCCTCGCTCCTCGTCCACGGGGGCGGGGAGCGGCCGGCGTTCCTGGACGCCGCGACGGTCAACAAGGAGAAGGGAGACGTGCGATGAGCGCACGGCCGCTGTGCGAAGGGCGGGTCGTCGTCGTCACGGGGGCGGGCCGCGGGCTCGGGAGGGCGCACGCCCTCGCGTTCGCCGCCGAGGGTGCCCGGATCGTGGTGAACGACCTCGGTGTCGGCCTCGACGGCACGCCGGGGGAGGGGGGTCCGGCCGCGCGGGTGGCCGAGGAGATCCGTGCGGCGGGCGGCGAAGCGGTCGCGCACGGCGGCGACATCGCGACCGCCGAGGGCGCCGCGTCGCTGGTCCGTACCGCCCTGGAGACGTACGGCCGCCTCGACACCCTCGTCAACAACGCCGGGTTCCTGCGCGACCGGATGCTCGTCAACCTCGAAGAGGACGACTGGGACGCCGTGATGCGCGTCCACCTGAAGGGGCACTTCCTGCCGTTGAAGCACGCGGCGGCGCACTGGCGCACCGAGGCCAAGGCGGGACGGACCCCGTCGGCCCGCGTCGTCAACACCAGCAGCGGAGCCGGGCTGCTGGGCTCGGTGGGGCAGGGCAACTACAGCGCGGCCAAGGCGGGGATCGTCGGGCTGACCCTCGTCGCCGCCGCGGAGCTGGGGCGCTACGGCGTCCAGGTCAACGCGATCGCCCCGGCGGCCCGTACGCGGATGACCGAGCGGACGTTCGCCGAGTCCATGGCCGCGCCGGGGACCGGGTTCGACGCCATGGCCCCCGAGAACGTCTCACCGCTCGTCGTGTGGCTGGGCTCGGCCGCCAGTGCCGGGGTCACCGGCCGCGTCTTCGAGACCGAAGGCGGACGGATCACCGTGATGGAGGGCTGGCGGCCGGGCCCGAGCGCGGACAGGGGCGCGCGCCGCACCCCGTCGGAGGCGGGCGAGACGGCACTGAAACTGCTGGCGGCGGCGGAGACGCCCGGCGCGGTGTACGGAGCGGGGTAGTCCCGCGCGCCATGGCCCGGCTCCTCGGTGCGCCACGGTCCGGCCCCTTGAGCAGGCCTTTTGGGTGGGGTGAGCCGCGGCCCGGCTCTCTCCCTGAGTGGGCGTGCATCCCGGCGAGCGGGCATCCTGATCTCCCTCGGAGCGGGCGGGAGTTCGGCCTCTCCGAGGCGAGGGGCACCCGGTTTCCCCGGGCGCGCCCTGGCCCGGCCGTCCGGGCGCGGGGTCGTGTGCCGGTGCCGAAGGCCCGGCCGCGCCGTCGTCCCGGGCGCGGCGAGAAGTCCCCGCGGCGGCCGTGCGGCCGGACCCGCTACCGCGCGAGGCGGGCGGCGGCCTCGCGCTGCCGTTCCGACATGACGGACAGGAAGCGGACCACGGTGTCCAGCTCGTCCGTGCTGAACTCCTCGCAGGCGTCGACCACGTCGCGCGCCCAGTCCTCGAAGAACCCGGCCAGTTCGGCGATCTTCCCGTCGTCCAGCTCGACGACGACCCGGCGCTTGTCGGTCGGGTGCTCGACCCTGCGGACGAAGCCCTTGGCCTCCAGCCGGTCGATGAGTCCGGTGACCGACGCGGGGGCCAGGCCCGTGTGTCCGGCCAGGTCCTTGGCGGTCAGCGGGCCGAACCGCTGGAGCAGGTCGAGGGTCTTGGTCTCGGTGGCGTTCAGACCCTGACGGGCCGCGACCGCCGCATGGAACATCACGGTCACCCCGCTGTGCTCACGGCCGACGGTCATGAGCCGCTCCAGCGTCTGCGCACGCCGGGCGTCGGTGTCGTCGGCAGGCACATGCCCGGTCCGGTCGCCGGTCCGAGCGTCGGGGGGATCGCCCGCCGCATCGGCAGTCGCGCCGGAGCGCTTCGCGCTGCCGCCCCTCTCCTCGCTGCTCATGACGGCAAGGCTAGCAAATATTTCGTTCGGTCGAACTAAGGACTTGCGATCACGGCAGGGTCGATGCAAGTCTTTCGTTAGTCCGAACGAAATAAATCACCCGGTCACTCCGCCACGGAACACCGGTGACCCACGCCTTCGAGTCAGGGGGAACCCATGTCCACGACCCTCGCCGCCACCGCCCCGCCGGTGTCCGAACCCCACCCGCGCCGCTGGGCCGCGGCCGTCGTGATGATGGTCGCGGCACTGATGGACCTGCTGGACGTGACGATCGTGAACGTCGCCATCCCGTCCGTGGGCCGTGATCTGCACGCCTCCCAGAGCGCCCTGCAGTGGTTGGTCTCCGCCTATCTCCTGGGCTTCGCCGCCACTTTGATCCTCGCCGGGCACCTCGGGGACCGCGTCGGGCGGCGCTTCCTCTTCCTCGCCGGCACGGCAGGTTTCGGCCTCGCTAGCCTCGGCTGCGGGTTGGCCCAGTCGCCGGGGCAGCTCATCGCCGCCCGCGCCGTGCAGGGGGTGGCGGCGGCCGTACTGATGCCGCAGGTGCTCGGCTCGTTCCGCACGCTGTTCCAGGGCAAGGAGCGCGGTGCCGCCTTCGGGATGTACGGCGCCGTGGCCGGCTTCGCCTCCGCCGTCGGACTGCTGCTCGGCGGCGTGCTCACCGACGCCGACCTGTTCGGGTGGGGCTGGCGGTCCGTGTTCCTGGTGAACGTGCCGATCGCCGCGGCGACCCTGGTGGCCGGGTTCGTCCTCGTACCGGCCACGCGTGAGCGGTCCGCCGGACGGCCCGACGTGCTCGGCAGCGCGCTCCTCGCCGGCGGCCTGGTCGCGATCGTGCTCCCCCTGGTGCAGGGGCGTGGCAACGGGTGGCCGCTGTGGGGCTGGATCTGTCTCGCGGCCGGGGTGCTCGCCGTGGGCGGGCTCGGGGTGTACGAGGCGCGGCGGCACACGTCGGTGACGGTGCCCCTGCTGCCGGTGCGCGCCTTCCGGCTCCCCGCGTTCTCGGTGGGCGTCCTCGTCCAGCTCCTCTTCTCCGTCGGGATGCAGGGCTTCTTCCTGGTCTTCGCGATCTGGCTGCAGGGCGGCGAGGGGTACACGCCCACCCAGGCGGGGGTGCTGACGGTGGCGTTCTCCGCCGGGAGTTTTCTGACGGCGCCCGCGGCCGACGGACTCGCCGTGAGGTTCGGCCGGCTGGTGCTGGGACTCGGCGCGCTGCTCATGGCCGGCGGCTTCGGGTGGATCTGGGCGGCCGTCGCCGATTCCTCCGCCGCGGGTGCCGGGGCATGGCCGCTGGTGCCGGGGCTGGTGCTCGCCGGGGCGGGCCTCGGCTTCCTCGTGGTCCCCCTGGTGAACGTGGTGCTGTCCGCCGTGCCCGGCGAGCTCGCCGGTGCCGCGTCGGGGATCTTCTCCACGGCCCAGCAGTTCGGCGGGGCGCTCGGCGCGGCGGTGATCGGGAGCGTGTTCTTCGGGCGGGCGTCGCACGGGCTGACCAGCGCGCTGACCTCGGCGATGCCCTGGGTGCTGGCCGGGTTCGTGCTCTGCGCCGGGTTGTGCGCGGCTCTGCCCCGCAGCGCCGTGGCCGCGTACGAGGCGTGACCTCGGGGTCGGCGTGAACGGCCGTGGCCACGAGCGACGGAGGGGCCGGGGGCGTGCCGCGAGGCGGGCTTCCGGCCCCTGCGGCGTCGCCGTGACCACCCGGTCGCGGCGGCCGGCCGCGGTGCACGGAGCGCCGCCCGTCCTCGACGCCCGCTAAGGGCCTTCCAGGAGGGCGGCGATCTCTGCGTGGCCCGTGTCGCGGTCGTCGCCGGCGAAGGGGTGGCCCTGCGCGTCGAGGAGCTGGACCTCGACGACCGTCCGGCCGTCCTGCCGGGAGAGGTGGGTGGTGGAGGGGTGTCCCGCGCCGTGGGTCAGGGCCAGCCCCGCGAGGAGCTCGGCCGCCACGTCCAGGGTGAGCTGGCGGCGGGCCTCCGCCAGTGCCGCGCGCCTGGACCCCGCGCCCCGCGCGAGAAGGGCGCGGACGCAGCCGGGGGAGCCCCGGTGGGCGGCGGCCACCAGCGGCGCCTCGCCCTGGGGGCCGGGCCGGTCCGGGTCGGCGCCCGCGGCGAGGAGGGCCTCGGCCACCGCGGAGTGGCCGCGCCTGAGCGCCCAGGTGAGGGCGGTGAATCCGAAGGCCTCCACCGTGTCGGGCCCGGCCCCGGCCGCCAGCAGTGCGCGCACCACCTCGGTGTGCCCGCCGCAGGCCGCGCCGCACAGCGGGGCGTCGCTGCCCTGGCTCAGCCGGTCGGGGTCGGCCCCGGCCACGAGCAGCAGCCGTACGATGCCGGGCTGATCGCTGACCGCCGCCAGGTACAGCGCCGTCTGACCGTCCTCGTCCACCGACTCGGGGCTCGCTCCGGAGCGCAGCGACCGTACGACCGCGTCCTCGTCACCCTCGTACACAGCGGTGAGGAGACGCGCCGCGGGGTCGTTCGTGCTCATCCTTCGACCCTCGCGCGCGAAGGAGGCGCGAGGCAAAGGCTTTTGAGGTGTTCTGTCTCACCCCTCGCTCGTCCTCGCACGCGACTCACCCGTCACGTGTCGCACTCCAGCACCGTCCTGCACAACGTGCAGCGGGCCCGTACCCGGCCGCGTACCGGGACCCTGATCCGCTGGTGGCAGGTCGGGCAGGGGAAGGAGACGCGCAGGGGACCCCGGCTGTCGGGCGTGAAGGAATAGGGGGCGCCGGGCCGGTGGGCCGAGGAGTGGTGGTCCTGGGCGTACCGGCGGTCCTTGGCGTAGCGGTGGCGGCCCGCCCAGCCGGCCGCGGTCAGCGGCGGCTGCTGCTCGTCGCGGCGGGCCTGTGCCATGCCCTTGGTGTACGCCGTGTAGGCCTGCGGGCTGGTGAACCAGACGGAGGGGTCCTCGCCGAAGAGGAGGGCGCGTTTGGCGAGGACGTACCCGAACTCCTCCGGGGTGAGGTAGCCGAGCTTCTGCGAGGACGCCGCGTCCTCCCGGTAGGCGTCGAGGAGGAGCCAGCCCGCGCCCAGGTAGGCCGCGGCCGTGTCGGTGAGGATCTCGTTGTCGCGGGTGCCGGGGAAGGAGAGGTCGAGACGGTGCAGATAGACGTGCATCACCTCGTGGGCGAGCGCGGCCCCGATGTCCCTGCGGTGGGTGCGGAAGCGGTCGTTGAGGTCGACGAAGTACTCGGGTCCCGCGGCGAGCTCGACGTTGGCCGCGTGGGTCATCTCGCGGAAGCCGATGATCATCCGGGCGTCGGGCAGCCGGTAGTGCCGGACCATCTCGCGGGCCACGCGCTGCGCGCCGAGGTGCAGGTCGTCGGTGTCGGCGAAGGCGACGTCGGCGGGGGCGACGCTGGCCGCGAACGTGTGGATCGTGTCGTACGAGAGCCGTCTGTAGAGCGCGGTGATCGACGCCCGCACCGTGTCCAGATGCGGGTATCCGTGCTCGACGGGACCGCCGTTCGCCACGTCCGCACCCCCTGAAGACGCCGGAACCGACTTCCACTCTAAGCGGGGTTCCCTCCCGGTGACGGGGGGGTGCGCGGGCGCCCGGAGCCGCGTCTGGCCGGAATCCGGCCCTTGCCCCTGCCGTGCCCGGGTCCTCATAATCCGCACAGCTTGGCAGGAGCATGCCAGGACATTTCGGCGTGCCTTCCGCCCGGCGTTCAACCCCCCACGAAAGGAAGCGCGTTGAAGTCTCTCAAGAAGCACGGCGTCATCAGAAGACTGCTCACCGTCGCCGCGGTGGCGCTCGCCGCCGCGTCCCTCCAGCCGCTGTCCGCCCAGGCCGCCCCCGCGCCCGTGGTCGGCGGGACCCGCGCCGCCCAGGGCGAGTTCCCGTTCATGGTCCGCCTGTCCATGGGCTGCGGCGGCGCCCTGTACACCAAGAGCATCGTCCTGACCGCCGCGCACTGCGTGGACGGCTCGGGCAACAACACCTCCATCACCGCCACCGCCGGGGTCGTCGACCTGCAGAGCAGCAGCGCGATCAAGGTCAAGTCGACGAAGGTGCTCCAGGCGCCCGGCTACAACGGCAAGGGCAAGGACTGGGCCCTCATCAAGCTCGCCAGGCCGATCGAGCAGCCCACCCTGAAGATCGCCACCACCACGGCGTACAACAACGGGAACTTCACCGTCGCGGGCTGGGGTGCCACCCGCGAGGGCGGCGCCCAGCAGCGCTACCTGCGCAAGGCCACCGTCCCCTTCGTCGACGACGCCACCTGCCAGCGGGCGTACGGCAGCGATCTCGTCCCCGGTGACGAGATCTGCGCCGGGTTCGTCCAGCAGGGCGGGGTCGACACCTGCCAGGGCGACTCCGGCGGGCCCATGTTCCGCAAGGACGACACGGGCGCGTACATCCAGGTCGGGATCGTCAGCTGGGGCCAGGGCTGCGCGGAGCCGGGCTACCCCGGCGTCTACAGCGAGGTCTCCACGTTCGCGGCCGACATAGCCCGCGCGGCGTCCGGGCTGTAACCGTCGCCGCACCTCGTGCGGTGCGGGCGCCCGCGACCAGGTCGCGGGCGCCCGTCCGGGAGCGAAAAAGCGTTCGGCCACCGCCCCCTCGCGCTGCGATACTCCCGGCCATGACCGCCCAGCAGCCCACCGGCCACGCCCAGCAGCCCGCCGCCACCGCGTCGTTGGAGGTGGGAGCCAAGGACGCGGCCCTGGAACGGCGGCTCGACGACGAGCTCACCGCGTTCAACGCGGAGGCGACCGGAGCCGGCACACCCCAGCCGCTCTCGGTCCGCGTCACCGACGAGGCGGGGGACCTGGTCGGCGGACTGACCGCCTGGGTCTGGGGAAGCTGCTGCGCCGTCGACATGCTCTGGGTGCGCGAGGACCAGCGGCACGCCGGCTGGGGCAGCAAACTGCTGAGGGCCGCCGAGGAGGAGAGCGCGCGGCGCGGCTGCACCGAGGTGATCGTCTCCTCCTTCACCTTCCAGGCCCCCGACTTCTACCGCGGACACGGCTACCGCGAGACGGGCCGCACGGAAGGCATCCCGGGCGGCCATCAGGACGTGCACTTCCACAAGGAGCTGAAGGCGCCGGTCGGTTAGTCCAACTCCTCTCCCTCCTTTGTCCATGGGCACGTTCACCTCACCCGGCGCAGGCTGACGGCACCGATCGCAGCCCCCAGGAGGAGTGCCTTGCAGCCCTCAGCCATGCCCTCGCCCGCATTCGCCCCCACGCGCCGCGCGGTCGTCGCGGCGGGCGCCGCCGCCGGAGTCGGGGCCGCACTCGGCGCGGCCGGTCCGGCCTCCGCCGAGGCCGCCGCCCCCGGTGCGGACCTCGTCCTGCGCTCCCGCGCCCTCGACGTCCGGGTCGCCGCCGGATTCCCGCGGATCGTCTCCTACACCGACCGCGCGACCGGCGCCGTCCTGCACGCCCAGGAGGACGAGGTCACCTCCGTCCTCGTCGACGGCACCGAGCGGACCCCGACGGTCACCGCCACGGCCGGCGGCGACACCGTCGCGTACCGCCTCGTCTTCGACGGCGGCACCACGATCGACGCCGAGATCGCCGTCACGGACCGGCGGGTGACCTGGCGGATCACGAAGATCACCGAGACCGCCGCGCTGCCCGTCGGCACCCTGCGCATCCCCGGCCTCGCCCTGCTCTCCGTCCGCAGCGACCAGCCCGGCGCGCAACTCCTCGCCGCCCGGATCCAGTTGGACAAGTCCAAGAGCGGTGACACGCTCGTCACCCCGGCCCGCGACACCCCGGCGGAGGCGGCGACCGGATGCGCGTACGCCGTCGTCGCGCACCATGGCCTCGCGGGCGCCGTCGAGACCAACACGGTCTACGACAAGCCCGACAGCACCAGCTCGTGGGAGAACGGCCGGCTGTGGCGGCAGACCGTCCGCAAGGAACCGGCGGACGGAGCCGACGGCTACGTCAAGGCCCAGCTCGTCCCCGGCGAGTGGACCCACCGGGCCGCGACGGCGACCGACACCGAGCCGCTCCCGTACGCCACCGTGATCGTCACCGGCGACCGCAACGGCGACGGCGTGATCGACTGGCAGGACGCCGCGATCGCCTTCCGGGACATCATGGTCGACCCGCTCGGTGCCGACGGCACGTACCGCCGCGTCGTGCCGCACATCCCGTTCAACTTCGCCTCCCAGGCCACCCATCCGTTCCTCGCCACCCTCGACGACGTCAAGCGGATCTCCCTGGCGACCGACGGGCTCGGGCAGTTCACCCTTCTCAAGGGCTACCAGTCCGAGGGGCACGACTCCGCCCATCCCGACTACGCGGGCAACCACAACAAGCGGGCCGGCGGCCTCGCCGATCTCAACACCCTGGTCGCCGAGGGCAGGAAGTGGAACAGCGACTTCGCCGTCCACGTCAACGCCACCGAGTCCTACCCGGTCGCCCACGCCTTCTCCGAGACCCTGGTCGACAGGACCAATGAGCAGTGGGACTGGCTGGACCAGTCGTACCGGATCGACCAGCGGCGCGACCTCGTCTCCGGCGACATCGTCAAGCGCTTCGCCGACCTGCGCGCGGAGACGCACCCGGCCCTCAACTCCCTGTACATCGACGTCTTCCGCGAGTCCGGCTGGACCTCGGACCGCCTCCAGCGCGCGCTGCGCGAGCAGGGCTGGCACGTCACCTCCGAGTGGGGTCACGGCCTGGAGCGCTCCAGCCTGTGGTCGCACTGGGCGACCGAGACGGACTACGGCCCGGACACCTCGCGCGGGATCAACTCCCGCCTCATCCGTTTCGTCCGCAACCACCAGAAGGACGTCTTCGCCGACAAGTGGCCCACGCTGCTGGGCATCGCCCGCATGGGCAACTTCGAGGGCTGGACCGGCAAGACCGACTGGAACTCCTTCTACGCGCTGATCTGGACGCACTCCCTGCCCGCCAAGTACCTCCAGGCCCACCCGATCAGCACATGGGGCGAGCACACGATCACCTTCTCCGGGCCGGGCGGCACCTCGGTCTCCGACGCGGACGGCGTACGCCGCATCACGACCGACGGCCGGCTCGTCTACGACGGCGGCGCCTATCTGCTGCCCTGGGACCCGAAGAAGCCCACGAAGCTCTACCACTACAACCCGGCCGGCGGCAGCGGCGCGTGGCGGTTGCCGCGCGACTGGGAAGGCCTCTCCCGGGTCGCCCTGTACCGGCTCACCGACCAGGGCCGGGTGTTCGTCGCCGACGTCCCCGTGCGCGACGGCCGGATCACGCTCGACGCCGAGCCCGCCCAGCCGTACGTCGTGTACCGCACCCGCGTGGCCCAGCCCCCCGCCCCCCGCTGGGGACAGGGCACCCCGCTCTACGACCCCGGCTTCAACTCGGGCTCCCTGAAGGGCTGGACGGTCAGCGGCCCGGCCTCAGTGGTGCGCAGCGACCTCGGGGACCACGAGCTGGTGATCGCCCCCGGCGGGGCCGCCACGGTCTCCCAGCGGCTCACCCGCCTCAGGCCCGGCCAGTACGCCGCGTCCGTGCAGGTCGAGGTCGGCGAGAGCGCCGACGGCACCCGCAGGGCGTCCCTCCGGGTCCGCACCGCCGACGGCGTCACCGCAGCCAACTGGACCGAGACCTCGACGGCGGGCAACTTCGTCGCCGCCGACCGCAAGCACGGGACCCGTTTCCAGCGGATGTTCACCTGGTTCACCGTGCCCGAGGGCGGCGGGCCCGTCGAGCTCGCCCTGTGCGCCGAAGCCGGGCAGGCACGGGTGCGGTTCGACAACGTCCGCGTCGTGCCCGCCCGGCGCCCGGCCAAGCCCGGGACGCTGGTCTTCGAGGACTTCGAGAACGTCCCGCAGGGCTGGGGCCCCTTCGTGAAGGGCGACGCGGGCGGGTCCACCGACCCGCGCACCCACATCGCCCAGCGGCACGCGCCGTTCACCCAGCGGAGCTGGAACGGCAAGGCGATCGATGACGTCGTCGACGGCTCCGAGTCGCTCAAGTCACGCGGCGAGAACGACGGTCTGGTCTACCGGACCGTGCCGCACACCGTCCGGTTCGCTCCGGGGCACCGCTACCGGGTCTCGTTCCGTCACGAGAACGAGAAGGCCGGGCAGTACGCCTGGATCACCGCCGTCGACCGGGGAGCGACGACGACCGAGCTCGAACGGACCGCCCTCCCCGTCGCCACCGAACCGACTCTGCACTCCTACGAGTTCACGGCGCCCGCCGACGGCGAGGCCTGGGTGGGGCTGCGCAGTACCGGGGACGACGGCACGGCCGAGTTCGTGCTCGACTCGTTCGAGGTGAGCGAGGCCGGCTGAGCGGCCGCCTCCAGCTCCAGCACCCGCACCTCGTTCACCCCCTCCCGCAGCACGGGACCGGGCACGTACAGCGCGTGCTGCGGGCCGACGGACCAGTAGCGACCCAGACAGAAACCGTTGACCCACACGAACCCCCGGGTCCATCCCGGGAGTTCGAGGAAGGCGTCCCCGGCGCCGCGCACCTCGAAGGTGCCGCGGTACAGGCCGGGGGCGCCGCCCGGGGGAAGCGGGCCGAACGGCACCCCCGCCACGTCGTCCAGCGCGTCCAGCCGCAGCCCCCGCGCCCGCACACCGTGCAGATACTGCCGCTCGTGCAGCACGCCCCCGGTGATGCCCTTCGGCTCACCCGTGCGCGGCCCGTAGTTGACCCGCCCCAGGGACTCCACCCACAGCTCCACCCGGGCGGGCCCCGCCACCGGCTCCTTCAGCTGTGCGGAGTCCTCGCCGAGCACCCCGGCCGCCACCCCGTCGACGTACACCACGGCCAGGTCGCGCAGCCCGCGCACGGTCAGCGGGTACGGCTGCCGCGGGCCGGGCACGTTCACCTCGTACTTGACCAGCCCCTGGCCGACGTCCAGGTCCTCGAACGTGGGCGGCACCGCGTACTCGCCCCCCGCGCCACCGAGCGTCTCCAGCAGCGTGTCCCGGGAGGCCCACTCCCCGAGGACGACCGGTGTGGCGGCACCGAGCGTCCCGGGGGCCGGCGGCACGTCCGGCAGCGGCCCGTCCGCGTAGGCGGCTAGGATCTCCCGGAACCGCCAGAACTTCTCCGTGGGGCGGCCCAGTTCGTCGACCGGTGCGTCGTAGTCGTACGAGCTGACGTCCGGCTCCAGCGGCCCGTCGTGCAGCGCGCCACCGCCCCGGTTGGCGCCCGCCCAGCCCGCGAAGCTGGTGCCGCCGTGCGCCATGTAGAGGTTGACCGAGGCACCGCACTCCAGGATCTCCCGCAGGGCGTCCGCCGCGTCTCCGGGATCGCGCACCACGTGCTCGGCGCCCCAGTGGTCGAACCAGCCGCACCAGAACTCCATGCACATCAGCGGACCCGTCGGCCGGTGCCGGCGCAGCGTCGCGAAGGCCTCCCGGGCGTGCGAGCCGAAGTTCGCGGTGGCCAGGACGCCGGGGACCGAGCCGCCGGTCAGCATGTGGTCCTCGGGGCCGTCCGAGGTGAACAGCGGGACGCTCACGCCCGTGGCGCGCAGCAGATCCGCGAGCCGGCGCAGATACACCTGGTCGGAGCCGTAGCTGCCGTACTCGTTCTCGACCTGCACCATCAGCACCGGGCCGCCGCGGTCGATCTGCCGGGACACGACCTGGGGCAGCAGCCGCCGGAACCAGCGCTCCACGTGCCCCAGGTACTCCTCGTCGCGGGTGCGGAGCCCGCCCGTCAGCCAGTGCGGCAGCCCGCCGTTGTCCCACTCCGCGCAGATGTACGGCCCGGGCCGCACGATCGCCCACAGCCCGGCCTCGGCGACCGCGTCCAGGAAACGGCCCAGCTGCTCCACGTCCCGGAAGCCGCCGGGGCGCGGCTCGTGGAGATTCCACGGCACGTACGTCTCCACACAGTTCAGCCCCATCGCCCGCAGCATCCCCAGGCGATGCGCCCACTGCTCCTCGTGCACCCGGAAGTAGTGCAGCGCGCCGGACAGCAGCCGCACCGGGCGGCCGTCCAGCTGGAAATCCGTGTCCCCCACCGTGAACTCGCTCATGGCCCCCACGATCAGCCCTGGCGGCAGTGGCGTCCATGGACAAAGATCGTCGCTGATTGGACGCAAGAGGCGGCCGGACAGGCGGGAGGAAAGCGGATGTACCACACCTGGATGCGCTATTTCACCCCCGGCCCCGTCCATCACCGGCTCGGCCTCGCCTGCCTCGGCGTCGGCCTCCAGCACGGCGAGCTGCCGGCCGTCGGCCCCCGCACCCTGGACCACCACGTGGCCGTCGTGATCGGCGCCGGCAGCGGCTGGTACCGCACCCCCGACGGACACCGCCATCCCGTCACCGCGCCCGCCCTGATCTGGCTCACCCCCGGGGTGCCGCACCACTACGGGCCCGACCCGAGCTGGGACGAGTGCTTCGTCGACTTCACGGGACCCGCGGCAGCCACGTACACCGAGCTCGGCTACATCGAGCCCGGCCGGCCCGTCGTGCCCCTCTCCGACGCGGCCGCCGCCCGCGCCGTCGTGGGCCGCATCGCGCGCGCCGCCCGCCGCGGCAACCCCCTGCTGGAGGTGGAGACGGGCGCGGCCGTCCACGAGCTCCTCGTCGCGCTGCGCCGCGCCCGCGCCGACCTCGCCCCCGACGGCGACGAGGTCCTCCAGGCCCTCGCCCGCGACGCGTTCAAGGCGATGTCCGTCGCCGACCACGCCGCCCGGCACGGTATGACCCCCGCCGAACTGCGCAGCGCCGTGCGCCGCGGCGCCGGTTGCAGTCCCAAGGACTACCTCCTCGGCATCCGCCTGGGACGCGCCAAGGAACTCCTCGCCGCCACCGAACTCCCGGTCGCCGCCGTCGCCCGCCGCGTCGGCTACGACGACCCCGCCTACTTCTCCCGGCTGTTCACCCGGCGCGTCGGCATGGCTCCCGTCCGCTTCCGGGCCCAGCAGGGACGGACCGTCCCCGGTGGCTGGAGCGACCGGATACCCGACCCCGACGATCCGCCCATGATCGAGCGGCCGCAGGCCACGTAGGGTGGGACCTCATGACCACGAGCAAGCCCCAGGAAGTCGACCCCGCCGTCAGCGCCGAACTCGCCCGGCTGCGCGACAGCATCGACAACATCGACGCCGCCGTCGTGCACATGCTCGCCGAGCGCTTCAAGTGCACCCAGCAGGTCGGACACCTCAAGGCCGCCCACCAGCTGCCGCCCGCGGACCCGTCCCGCGAGGCCCAGCAGATCGAGCGGCTGCGCAGGCTGGCCGAAAGCGCCAAGCTGGATCCGGCCTTCGCCGAAAAGTTGCTGAATTTCATCATTGCCGAGGTCATCCGGCACCACGAGCGCATCGCGGACGACGCGGGAGGCGCCGCGGCGGACGCGGGGGAGTGACACCGGGCGGTCCGAGCGTGCATCCTGCCTGAACACTCCGTGCCGGGTACACGCCGGGCACATGCCGGGAACAAGAGCACGCGCCGAACACACGCCCAGCACGCCCTGCCGGGCACGCGCTGTCAGGCCACGGGCGCAGCCCGTGAGTCCGTACGGGCATAAGCTGTACGCCCAACCGAGGGGACGTCGGGCCATGCCGTCGGATGCCAAGATCCTCATCGTCGACGACCACAAGGACACGCTGTACGCCCTGGAGAGCGCCCTGGCACCGCTGGGCTACGAGGTGGCGCGGGCCACCAGCGGCGACGAGGCGCTCAAGGAGGTCCTGCGCGGCCAGGTGGGGCTGCTCCTGCTCGACGTGCGCATGCCCGGCGTCAGCGGCCTCGACGTGGTGCGCTACATGCGCCGGGTGGAGCAGACCCAGCACATCCCGATCATCCTGCTCACCGGCTTCGGCCCCGACGCCGAACTCACCTCCACCGCCTTCGGCCTCGGTGTCGCCGACCTCCTCATGAAACCCGTCGACCCCTGGGCGCTGCGCACCAAGGTCCGCTACCTGTTCGACAGCCACCGGCGCCACCAGGCCCTGGAGGAGGAGCTGCGCGAACTGCGCGCACAGGCCAGGGGCGCCACCCCGCGCGCCGCCGGCCCGGTCCTGCCCCGCCCGGACACCCGCTTCCCCGTCCAGCGCGAGCCCCGCAACGGCACACTGGAGCAGGGCCGCACCCCGTAGGGACCCGCTCCGCGGGAGGAGGACCGCGCGGTGGAGCGGTGGGGTGCATATGCCGCGTACCGGACCACCTCTGTGCCCTGTCGGAGCCATCAGGCAGCATGTCCTCATGTCCGTACTGACGCGCGACGAAGCGCAGACCCGTGCCAAGCTCCTCGACGTCCACCACTACGGGATCGAACTCGACCTGACCCGCGGGGACGAGACCTTCGACTCCCGGACCGTCATCCGGTTCACCGCCCGCGCCGACGCGGACACCTTCGTCGAGCTGAAGCCCGCCGAGCTGCGCTCCGTCACCCTCGACGGGCAGCCGCTCGACCCGGAGACCCTGGCCGAGAACCGGCTGCCCCTCAAAGGCCTGACCGCGGGCGAGCACGAGCTGCGCGTCGACGCCGTCATGCGCTACTCCCGCACCGGCGAGGGCATGCACCGCTTCACCGATCCCACCGACGGCGAGACCTACCTCTACACCCAGCTGTTCATGGAGGACGTGCAGCGCGTCTTCGCCGCCTTCGACCAGCCCGACCTGAAGGCCGTCTTCGAGCTGTCCGTCACCGCCCCCGAGGGCTGGACCGTCCTCGCCAACGGCGTCACCGAGCACCTCGGCAACGGCCGCTGGACGGCCGCCCCCACGCCGCTGGTCTCCACGTACCTCGTCGCCGTCGCCGCGGGCCCCTGGCACTCCGTGCGCACCGAGCACCGCGGCCTCCCCTTCGGCAT
Organism: Streptomyces krungchingensis; assembly: GCF_054729265.1. Taxonomy (NCBI): domain Bacteria; kingdom Bacillati; phylum Actinomycetota; class Actinomycetes; order Kitasatosporales; family Streptomycetaceae; genus Streptomyces; species Streptomyces krungchingensis. The sequence continues at coordinate 3,242,616 of NZ_JBPUKY010000001.1, read as the reverse complement.
CCACTGCCGGCGCTCCCTCGCCCCGCACCTGGACGCCGACGCGGACGAGATCCTCGACGTCACCCGCGCCTGCTTCGACCGCTACCACGAGAAGTTCGACGAGCCCTACCCCTTCGACTCCTACGACCAGGCGTTCGTCCCCGAGTTCAACGCCGGCGCCATGGAGAACCCCGGGCTCGTCACCTTCCGCGACGAATTCATCTACCGCTCCGCCGTCACCGACACCGAGCGGCAGACCCGCGCCATGGTCATCGCCCACGAGATGGCCCACATGTGGTTCGGCGACCTCGTCACCCTGCGCTGGTGGGACGACATCTGGCTGAACGAGTCCTTCGCCGAGTACATGGGCTACCAGACCCTCACCGAGGCCACCCGCTTCACCGACACCTGGACCGACTTCGGCGTCGCCCGCAAGTCCTGGGGCTACGACGCGGACCAGCGTCCCTCCACCCACCCCGTCGCCCCCGACCCGGACGCCGTCCCCGACACCGCGTCCGCCATGCTCAACTTCGACGGCATCTCCTACGCCAAGGGCGCCTCCGCCCTGCGCCAACTCGTGGCCTGGCTCGGCGAGAAGGACTTCCTCGCCGGCATCAACACCCACTTCGCCCGCCACAAGTTCGGCAACGCCACCCTCGCCGACTTCATCGACAACCTCGCCTCCGCCACCGAGCGCGACGTGCACGCCTGGGCCGACTCCTGGCTGCGCACCACCGGCGTGGACACCCTCGTGCCCACGATCACCGCGGCGGCCGACGGCGGCCACACCCTCACCGTCGAGCACCGCGGCAGCCGCCCGCACCGCATCGCCGTCGGCCTCTACGACCCGGACCTGTCCGACGGAGGCCGCCTCACCCTCCGCGAGCGGCTCGAACTGGACGTCCCGCAGGCCGAGCCGGTGGCCATCGGCAAGCGGCCGGCCCTGCTCCTCCTGAACGACGGGGACCTCTCCTACGCCAAGGTCCGCTTCGACACCGAGTCGTTCCGGGCCGTGCGCGGCTCCCTGTCGGCCCTGCCCGACCCGCTCACCCGCGCGGTCGTGTGGAACGCCCTGCGGGACGCCGTGCGCGACGGCGAACTGCCCGCCATGGCCTATGTCGAGGCCGCCCGCGCCCACCTCCCGCACGAGACGGACCTCGCCCTCGTCCAGGGCGTCCTGTCGTTCGCGGCCGCCCAGGTCGCCGACCGGTTCGTGTCCGCGGAGGAGCGGCCCGCCGCGCTCGCCGGCCTCACCGACCTGTGCCGCGACCTGATCCGCCGCACCGAGGACGGGTCCCACCCGGGGCTGCGCCTGACCGCCGTACGCCACTTCATCGACGTCGCGGCCCACCCCGACACCATCAGTGCCTGGTTCTCCGAGGGCACCGTGCCCGGCGGCCCGGAACTCGACCCGGAGCTGCGCTGGCGCATCCTCGGCCGGCTCGCCGTGCTCGGCGCCGTCGACGACGCCGTCATCGACGCCGAACTCGTCCAGGACCCGAGCGCCACCGGCCAGGAGGGCGCCGCCCGCTGCCGGGCCGCGCTGCCCGACCCGGAGGCCAAGCGCAGGGCGTGGGAGGAGATGTTCACCACCGACGACCTGTCCAACTACCTGTTCACCGCAACCGCCCAGGGCTTCTGGCAGCCCGAACAGGCCGAGCTCGTAAGGGAGTACGTCGAGCGGTACTGGCCGGACGCGGTGGCCGTCGCCGCCCGCCGCGGTCCCGCGATCGCCGAGGCGGCGGGACGCTGGGCGTTCCCCGTGCACGCGATCTCCGACCGGACGCTGGCGCTGGGCGAGGCATGTCTGCGGGACGCCGAGCCCATTCCGGCGCTGCGGCGCAAGCTCGCGGACCAACTCGACGATCTCGCACGGGCGCTGCGGGTCCGCGAGGCCTGATCCCGGGCGATCCGTGCCCGCCCTCCGAGGGCGGGCACGGACGTCTCGTTTCCGGGCGCGGCGCCGGACGTGCCGCGCCCCGGGTGCCGGACGTGCCGCTTCCCGCCCCGTCCGGAACCTGAGGCGCGCCGAGCACCGGGCGAACCGGGGCGGCGGGGCGTGCGGGCGGACCGGGGCGGCTGGGCGTGCAGGGCGTGCGGGCGGACCGGGGCGGTGGGGTGCGCAGGCCCCTCGGGCGGACCGGGGCGGCGGGCGCGTACGGTCTGGGAGCGGACCGCGGCGCGTAGCACCCCGGCCGCCCCGACACATTTCCTCCGCACGGCAGTACCCCCTTTCGGGTCGGATCGTTGTCCCATACGGGCGCGCCGACCCGAAATGCGTACACCCTGGGAATCGCCCCGCCGCGCGCCCACCGGAGGACACCCCATGAGCACGCCGCCCCTCGCCTCAGGTCCCGAAGGTCCCGGCGTTCTGCGGCCACTGCTCGACGCCGTCCTCGACGCCCTGCGCGAGGGCGCGGCGTTGCGCGGGGGCCCGCTGCCCGCCGGGGGCCCGGAGGCGGTCGCGCGGCACGTGCGCGACGCGGTGGGCGAGGTGCTGCCCCGGGAGGGCCGCGACGACGCCCTGCGCGTCCTGGTGCGCGCCCTGGCGGCAGGCGCGGCCGACCCCGCCGACCCGCTGTGCGCCGCCCACCTGCACTGCCCGCCCCTCGCCGTCGCGGCCGCCGCCGACCTGGCCGCCACCGTGCTCAACCCGTCGCTGGACTCCTGGGACCAGGCGCCGGCCGCCTCCGCGCTCGAAGCCCTCGTCACCGCGGCCCTGGCCGCGGAGGTCTACGCGGGCGCCGACGGGCCGCCCGGACGGGCCGACGCCCTCGTCACCACCGGCGGCACCGAGTCCAATCAACTCGCCCTCCTCCTCGCCCGCGAGGCCCGCGGGGGCGTGCGGCTGGTCTGCGGCGCCAACGCCCACCACTCCCTGCACCGTGCCGCATGGCTGCTCGGCCTGCCCGAGCCCGTCGTCGTGCCCGCCCCGGCCGGCACCATGGACCCGGCCGCCCTCGACGAGGCGCTCACCGAACTCCCCGGCCCCCGCGGCTCCCTCCTCGTGGCCGCCACCGCCGGCACCACCGACGCCGGACTCCTCGACCCGCTGGCCGACATCGCCGACCTGTGCGCGGCGCACGGCGCCCGCCTCCACATCGACGCCGCCTACGGCGGAGGTCTCCTCTTCAGCGACCGGCACCGCGCGCGGCTCGACGGGCTCCACCGCGCCGACACCGTCACCCTCGACCTGCACAAACTGGGCTGGCAGCCGGTGGCCGCCGGACTCCTCGCCGTACGGAACGCGAGCGACCTCGCCGTCCTGGGGCACAGCGCCGACTACCTGAACGCCGACGACGACACCGAGGCCGGCCTCCCCGACCTCCTCGGCCGCTCCCTGCGCACCACCCGGCGCCCCGACATCCTCAAGATCGCCGTCACCCTCGCCACGCTGGGACGGGCCGGACTCGGCGCGCTCGTCGACCAGGTCTGCGCGCATGCCGCCGAACTGGCCGACCTGATACACGCACATCCCGGCTTCGAGCTCTACGACCGGCCGGTCATCAGCACGGTCCTGTTCCGGCCCGCGGGCGCCTCCGACGCCTCCGTCGCCGCGGTGCGCCGCGTCCTCCTGCACGAGGGCCGCGCCGTCCTCGGCCGCGCCGCTCTCGACGGCCGCCTCTGGCTCAAGGTCACCCTCCTCAACCCCCACACCCGGCCGGGCGACCTGGCCACCCTCCTGAAACTGGTGGAAGGACACACATCGCGATGAGCCAGACGCCCAACCCCCCGCGTCCCGCCGCCGAAGCACCCCGCGACCTGGTGGGCATCGGCATCGGCCCCTTCAACCTCTCCCTCGCCGCCCTCGCCCACCCCCTGGCCGAACTCGACACCGTCTTCTACGAACAGCGCCCCGGCTTCGACTGGCACCCCGGCCTGCTCATCGACGGCGCCACCCTCCAAGTCCCCTTCCTGGCGGACCTGGTGACCCTCGCCGACCCGGCGAACCAGTGGTCGTTCCTCAACTACCTCAAGGACCGCGACCGCCTCTTCCCCTTCTACTTCGCCGAGCGCTTCCACATCCAGCGCGCCGAGTACGACGCCTACTGCCGGTGGGTCGCCGACAGCCTCCCCGGACTGCACTTCGGCCACCAGGTCGACGCCGTTCGCTGGAACCCCGAACGCGCCCTCTTCGAGGTCGACTTCAGCCGGCTCGACGCCGACGGGGAGGCCGAGGCGCTGGGCCGCTCGTACACGCGCAACATCGTGCTCGGCGTCGGCACCGCCCCGCACATCCCCGACCCCCTCAGACCCCTGGTCGAAGCACCCGGCGTGCCCGTCATCCACGCCGCGGACTACCTCCAGCACCGGGAGCGGTTCCTCACCGCCGAACACATCACCGTGATCGGCGCGGGACAGTCCGGTGCCGAGGTCTTCCTCGACCTGCTGCGCAACCGCCCCGCCGGACGCGAGAAGATCCACTGGCTGGCCCGTACCGAGGCGTTTGCGCCCATGGAGTACTCCAAGCTCGGCCTGGAACACTTCACACCCGACTACACCCGCTACTTCCACGCCCTGACCGAACCGGTCCGCGACCGGCTCGTCGCCGCGCAGTGGCAGCTCCACAAGGGCATCGACGCCGACACCATCGCCGCCATCCACGACGAGCTCTACCGCCGCACCCTGCACGGCGGCTGGCCCGACGCCGTCCTCACCCCCGCCGTCACCGTGCGCACCGCGGGACGGGTCGCCACCACCAAGGTCGAACTCCACCTGGAACACGTCCAGCAGGGCGCCCGTTCCCGGCTCACCACCGACGCCGTCGTCCTCGCCACCGGCTACCGCGAACGCCCGCTCGGCCGCATCCTCGCCGGACTCGACCCCTACCTGCGCCGTGACAGCGCCGAGCGCCCCCGGATCGACGACCACTTCCGCCTCGTCCTCGACCCCTCCGTCACGGGCCACCTGTACGTCCAGAACGCCGAACTCCACACCCACGGTGTCGGTGCGCCCGATCTCGGTCTCGCCGCCTGGCGCAGCGCCACCATCCTCAACTCCCTCACGGGCAAGGACCCCTACCCGCTGCCCGGTCGCACCGCCTTCACCACGTTCGGACTGGAGCAGCAGCACGTCCCGGGTGCGCGCCGGGACGAGCTGACGCTCACCCCGCTCGTCGACGGGCGATAGGCCGGGGCGCCGCCCGCCCGCCGGAAGACCGACGGCGTCGGCGCGGAGTTCCGCGCCGACGCCGCCGGCCGGCAGGAAGCCCGAGAACGGGCCACCCGGGGTGAGGACAGGCCTCGTGGGCTAGAAGACGGGCGTGCCGTTCCGCGTCAGCTTCCAGTCCACCGAGGCGAACTCCTTCGGGTCCAGCGTGCCCTTGGCGGTCACCCACTCGGAGATCCGCGTACGGATCTCCGTCGACTCCGACCACACCTCGGTGGCCGACGCGACGTGCGGGAAGGCGCCGCCGCCGTTCGCGCGGTAGTTGTTCACGGCGAGCACGAACTGCTGGGCGTCGTCCAGCGCGGCCCCGTTGTAGGTCAGGTTCTTGATGCGCGAACCGGCCGCCTGCGCGACGTCGATGTCGTACTGGAGCCCCGACACGTAGTCGTAGTTGTAGTCGGGGCGGTTGTTCGCGTTGGTGAGCTTCTCCACGTCGACCGGCGCGCCGGCCGCGGTCTGCACGAAGTACTCCGCCGAGTACTCCAGGTACGCACGGATCTGAGCGCCGGTCATCACCTTGGCGACCAGGGTGTTGTCGTACACGTACAGGCTCGACAGGTCGCGGATGGTCACCTCGCCGGCCGGGATCTCCGAGGTCCGCGAGAACGGCGACGCCTGCGCGATCACGGGCAGCGAGGCGTACGAGGTGCCCGCCAGCGCCGCCTTGACCACGTCCTCCTGCACCTTGGTGATCAGGTCGATGATCGGGGCGTCCTTGTAGCGCGCCTCGACCGTCGTCAGGGTGTCGGTCGCCGTGCCGACCACCTGGTTGACGTACTCCACGACCGCCGCGTGCTCGTCCTTCAGCAGCTTGGTGATCTTCGGGTCGTCGGCGACCGAGTTCGAGTTGCGGACCGACGACGCCACCGACTCGACCTGCCACCGGCCCTTCTCGAAGACCAGCTCGATGTCGAACACGGACAGCCGCTCCGCGAAGGCCAGGGGCTCCGACAGGACGACCGTCTTCCCGGTGGCGGTGTTGGTGACCTTCAGCTCGGGGATCTCCACGTGCGCGTGGCCGACCAGGATCGCGTCGATGCCCGGCACCTGCTGGGCCACCAGGGCCGCCGAGTTCTCGACGTAGGGCAGCTGGTCACCGTACGAGGAGGTGCCGGAGGAACCGGAGTGCGCCGACACGACGACGACGTCCGCGCCCATGGAGCGCAGCTTCGGCACCCACTTGGCCGCCTGCTCCTCGAGGCCGGGGAACGTCAGCTTGCCCTGCACGTAGGCCTTGTCCCAGATCGCGATGCCCGGGTTCGTCAGACCGAGCACGGCCACCTTCACCGGCGCGGCACCCGGCACGTGGAACGTCTTGATGAAGTACGGCGGGAAGGCGGGCTTCTGGGTCTTCGCGTCGAGCGCGTTGGCGCCGAGCAGCGGGAAGTGGCACTGCGACTCGAACTTCCGCAGCGTCTCGATGCCGTAGTTGAACTCGTGGTTGCCGAGGGCCGCCGCGTCGTAGCCGATCGCGTTCATCGCCTGCGCCATCGGGTGCACCGGACCGCCCTTGGCGGTGATCGGGTCGACCTTCGCGTAGTAGTACGTCAGCGGGGTGCCCTGAATGGTGTCGCCCGCGTCGAGGAGGAGCGTGTTGCAGCGGCCCTTCTCCTCGCGGATCTGGTTCACCAGCGTCGAGATCCGGGACAGGCCCTGGGCGTTGCCCGCCGCGTCCTTGTACTTCGCGTCCTTGAAGTAGTCCCAGTTGAAGACGTGGCCGTGCAGGTCCGTCGTGCCCATCACCGTCAGGGAGTACCGCTTGGGCTTCTTGCCGCCCTTGGTCTCGGCGGCCTGCGCCGCCGGAGCCGCCGCCGTACCGGCGAGCGCGACGCCCGCACCCGTCACGGCGGACTTCTTGAGGAACTTCCTGCGGTTCAACGGCATGTCTGTGGCTCCTAGGAAATGGGTCGACGACGCGCGTAGATTCTGGCCCACGCGTCACGGCGGCAACAGGTCCGTGAGGTTTCTTTCTGATGACCTGTGGGCGCCACAACCGGCCGCCTCGGTGACAGAGTGGGACGTATGGCCCCCAATGCAGACTCCACCCCGGAAGAACCCCAACTCGCCGTCCCGTACAGGACGCCCGAGTCCCCGCGCATCGCCGTGCGCGGCGAGGCCCACCTGGAGGTCGACCCGGAGATCGCCCGGATCGGCGTCACCGTCGCCGCGCGCGGCAAGGACCGGCAGGAGGCGCTCGCCGACCTCACCCGCCGCAACGCCGCCGCACTCGACCTGGTGAAGTCCTACGGCGACGCCGTCGAGCGCGTGGAGACCGGCGGGTTCTCCATCGCCCCGGAACTGACCCGGCACGGCCGCGGCGAACGCGTCCACGCCTACGTCGGCCGTGTCCGGATCGACGCCGAACTCACCGACTTCACCGCGCTCGGCGAGCTCACCACACGACTGGCGGACCTCCAGATCACCCGTGTCGACGGCCCCTGGTGGGCCCTGCGCCCGGATTCGCCCGAACACCGCAGGGCCAGGCAGCAGGCGGTCCGCGAGGCCGTGCAGCGCGCCCGCGAGTACGCGGAGGCACTCGGCACCACCCTTACGGCCCTGGTGGAACTGGCGGACATCGGCGCGGAGAACGTCCAGCCGTACGGTCTCGCCGGCGCCGCGCGCTCACGGTCCGTGTACGCCGCGTCCGCGGACGAGGAAGCCGCGCCCCTCGACCTCGAACCGCAGCGCCAGCACGTCTACGCCCAGGTCAACGCCCGCTTCACGATGGCGCCGCCGCGGTTGTGACCGCCGATGGTCCGGTATTTCGAATAGAGGGGCGACGGATCCCTCGAATTGTTCCGGGGCGCTTCCGAATGCTCATCGGAGCGCCCCGGCGCACAATTCAACACTTGTCAATAACGCTTCACGCAAGCGTTGTTGAGTAGTCACACGCGACCAATTCTCTACCCGCCGGTAAGGCCTAGGCTCGAATCATGCGCCGAGCAAAGATCGTTTGTACATTGGGCCCCGCCACCGACTCGTACGACCAGATCAAGGCACTGGTCGACGCCGGAATGGACGTAGCCCGCTTCAACCTCAGTCACGGCACCCATGCCGAGCACGAGGAGCGTTACCAGCACGTGCGGAAGGCCTCCGACGAGACCGGCCGCAGCGTCGGCATCCTCGCCGACCTTCAAGGCCCGAAGATCCGGCTCGGCCGCTTCAGCGAAGGTCCCGTACTCCTTGAACGCGGAGACAGCTTCACCATCACCGTCGAGGACGGCTTCGAGGGCGACCGCCAGACCTGCGGTACGACCTACGGAGGGCTGGCCTCCGACGTCACGCCCGGTGAGCGCATCCTCGTCGACGACGGCAAGGTCTGCCTGGAGGTCACGGCCGTCGACGGTCCCCGCGTGCACACCACGGTCGTCGAGGGCGGCATGGTCTCCGACCACAAGGGCCTCAACCTCCCCGGTGTCGCCGTCTCCGTCCCCGCCCTCTCCGAGAAGGACGAGGCGGACCTGCGCTGGGCCCTGCGCTCCGGATTCGACGTCATCGCCCTGTCGTTCGTCCGCAGCGGCAAGGACATCGAGGACGTCCACCGGATCATGGACGAGGAGGGCCGCCGCCTCCCGGTGATCGCCAAGGTGGAGAAGCCCCAGGCCGTCGAGAACATCGACGACATCGTCGCCGCGTTCGACGGCATCATGGTCGCGCGCGGCGACCTCGGCGTCGAAATGCCGCTGGAGCAGGTGCCGATCGTCCAGAAGCGCGCCATCAAGCTGGCCAAGCGGAACGCCAAGCCGGTCATCGTGGCCACCCAGATGCTCGACTCGATGATCGACAACTCCCGGCCCACCCGCGCGGAGGCGTCCGACGTCGCCAACGCCGTCATCGACGGCACGGACGCGGTGATGCTGTCCGGCGAGACGAGCGTCGGCAAGTACCCCGTCGAGACCGTGCGCACCATGGCACGCATCGTGGAGGCGGCGGAGGAGGACATCCTCGCCAAGGGGCTCCCGCCGCTGACCGAGCGCAACAAGCCCCGCACCCAGGGCGGTGCCGTGGCGCGCGCCGCCGCCGAGATGGGCGACTTCCTAGGCGCCCGGTTCCTCGTCGCCTTCACCCAGTCCGGGGACACGGCCCGCCGGCTGTCCCGCTACCGTTCGCCGATCCCGCTGCTGGCCTTCACCCCGGCCCAGGCGACCCGCTCCCAGCTCAACCTCACCTGGGGCGTGGAGACCTTCCTCGGCCCGCACGTCGGCTCCACCGACGCCATGGTGGAACAGGTGGACGAGTTGCTCCTGAAGTACGGCCGTTGCGAGAAGGGCGACATCGTCGTGATCACGGCGGGGTCGCCGCCCGGGGTCTCCGGTTCGACCAACCTGGTCCGCGTGCACCACATCGGTGAGGACGACAGCCCCAAGTAGGCGGTACGGCGACAGGCCCCTGCGGAATCGTAACCAGGGGCCCGTCGGTGTACCCCGACGTCGCGGCCGGGTGGTGATCGGGCGGTGCCGTTCCGGGCCGGGACGAAGCCCCAACGGGTACGCGCGGACAGCCCGGTTCACGGACAGGGGTGCGGGGCCGTCATGTCCTGGAACCAGGGGCGAATGCGCCGGAGAACTGATCGCCATGACGCGCGCAAAAGGCGCGGATGTTCAAGGGAAAGGAAACATCCACTCTTGGATGGCGACCTTGGAATCGAAAGAAAAGTGCCCCGGGTCGGACTCGAACCGACACTGTATGGGTTTTGAATCCATTGCCTGCTGCCAATTGGGCTACCGGGGCCCGCTGAATCGAAGGTTTACCCCGACCCGCTGCCTGACCACCATACCGCAGCTGGGTAGGCTCTTGGGAGCAGTACCCGCGCCCTGAACGAGGAGCCCCCGTGACCGCCCCCGAGTCGCCCCAGCCCGTAGACGCGCCCGACGACGACAAGTCGCACGTGCCTCCGCTGACGACCCGTGTCGTCATCGCTGAGGACGAGGCACTGATCCGACTCGACCTCAAAGAGATGCTGGAGGAGGAGGGCTACACCGTCGTGGGCGAGGCGGGCGACGGTGAGCAGGCCGTCGAGCTGGCCCGCGAGCACAAGCCGGACCTCGTGATCCTCGACGTGAAGATGCCGAGGCTGGACGGGATCTCCGCGGCGGAGAAGATCGCCGAGGAGAGCATCGCCCCCGTCCTCATGCTGACCGCGTTCTCGCAGCGCGACCTCGTCGAGCGGGCCCGTGACGCCGGCGCGATGGCGTACCTGGTCAAGCCCTTCAGCAAGAGCGACGTGGTGCCCGCCATCGAGATGGCGGTGTCGCGCTTCACCGAGCTGAAGGCGCTGGAGAAGGAGATCGAGGATCTCACCCAGCGGCTGGAGACGCGCAAGCTCGTCGACCGGGCCAAGTCCGTTCTGCAGACGGAGTACGGGCTGACGGAGCCGGCCGCCTTCCGGTGGATCCAGAAGACGTCCATGGACCGTCGGATGTCCATGCAGCAGGTCGCCGAGGCGGTCATCCAGGACGCCGCGGAGAAGAAGGCCGCGAAGGGCTAGTCCGCCGCACCGCCGCACCCCTGCGGCCGGGCACGCGGCGAGCGGAGCCCGTACCGGGCACACGCGAGAGGCCCGCACCCCGAGGGGTGCGGGCCTCTTCGCGCGTCCGGGGACGTGCCGGGCGGGGTGCCTCAGTCCTCGCCCAGGTACGCCTTCCGCACGGACTCGTCGTGCAGCAGGTCCTGACCGGTGCCGGAGAGGACGATGCTGCCGACCTCCATGACGTGCCCCTGGTCGGCGAGCGAGAGCGCCGCCTGGGCGTTCTGCTCGACGAGCAGGATCGTCGTGCCGGCGGCCTTCAGCTCGGCGATCGTCGACATGATCTTCTGCATCATGATCGGCGAGAGGCCCATGGACGGCTCGTCCAGCATGAGCAGCTTGGGCTGGGACATCAGCGCCCGGCCCATCGCCAGCATCTGCTGCTCACCGCCCGAGAGGGTTCCCGCGGCCTGCTTGCGCCGCTCGCCCAGGATGGGGAACAGGTCGTAGGCCCGCTGGATGTCCTTCTCGATGCCCGCCTTGTCGCTCCGCAGGAACGCTCCGAGCTGGAGGTTCTCCGCGATGGTCAGACGGGGGAAGATGTGCCGGCCCTCGGGGGAGTGGGCGAGTCCGAGGGCGACGATCTTGTGAGCGGGGACATTGGCGAGGGGCTGACCGTCGAAGAGGATGCGCCCGCCGCTGGGCTTGAGGAGCCCGGAGAGGGTACGCAGAGTCGTCGTCTTGCCGGCACCGTTGGTGCCGATGAGGGTGACGATCTGACCGGCTTCGACGGTGAAGGAGATGCCCTTGACGGCCTCGATCTTGCCGTAGGCGACCTTGAGGTCCTCGACCTCCAGCAGTGCGGTCACTGGGCGGTTCCTTCCTTGCTGGTGCTGCTCGACGCCTCGGCGGCCTCGGCGGCCTCGGCGGCTCCGGCTTCGGCGGCCTCGACCTCCGCGGCCTCCTCGTCGCCGGGGGCGCCCTCGAACGGCGTACCGAGGTAGGCGGCGATGACGCGCTCGTCGCCCTGGACGACCTCCGACGTGCCCTCGACGAGCTTCTCGCCCTGGACGAGACAGGCGACGCGGTCGCTCAGGTTGAAGATGAAGCGCATGTCGTGCTCGATGACGAGCACGGCGATGCCCCGGTCACGGATGGCGAAGACGAGTTCCTCCGTCGCCCGCGTCTCCTGCGGGTTCATGCCCGCGGTCGGCTCGTCGAGGAGCAGCAGGCCCGGGTCGCTCGCCATGGCGCGGGCGATCTCCAGCTTGCGCTGCTCGCCGTAGGGGAGGTTGCGGGAGAGATGGTCGGCCTTGTGGTCGAGGCCGATGAACTCCAGCAGCTCCATGGCGCGTTCACGGGACGCGGCCTCGGCCTTGCGGAAGCCCGGACCGCGCAGGAGCGCGGACCAGAGGCCTTCCTTCGTCCGGGTGTGCCGGCCCACGAGCACGTTCTCCAGAACGGTCATGTTGGCGAACAGCCGGATGTTCTGGAAGGTACGGGCGATGCCCGCGCTGGTGACCAGGTGGGGCTTGGGCGGGAGGACCTTGCCCTTGTACGCGACCTTGCCCTCGGTGGGGACGTAGAGGCCCGTCAGGCAGTTGAAGAAGGTGGTCTTTCCCGCGCCGTTGGGTCCGATGAGGCCGACGATCTCACCCGAGTTGACCGTGAGGTCGACGCTGCGGACGGCGGTGAGACCGCCGAAGCGCATGGTGACGCCGCTGGCTTCGAGCACCGGGGTGGGGGCTGTGGTGGTGGTCATGTGGGTCACGCCCCTGCCTTCGTGACGCCGACGGTGGTGTCGGGCAGGGCCTGCTCCGGAATGTCGAGCTGGCCGGTGTCGTGGAATTCGAGCTGACGGCGGCGGTTGGCCACGATGCCCTCGGGGCGGAAGCGCATCAGGATGACGAGCGCGAGACCGAAGGCGAGGAGCTGGTACTCCCTCAGGAAGCCGAGCTTCTCGGGGAGGAGGTAGAGCAGCGACGCGCCGAGGATCGGGCCGTTGACGGTGCCCATGCCGCCGAGGACGACCGCGGCGAGCAGGAAGGCGGAGTTCGGCGGCACCGAGCCGGCGAACTGGTACGGGGCCGGGTTGACGCTGTAGCCGACGTGGGCGCTGACGGTGCCCGCGAGGCCGGCGAGCGAGGCGCCCAGCGCGAAGGCGATGAGCTTGACGCGGAAGCCGTTGATGCCCATGGCGGTGGCGGCGGTCTCGTCCTCGCGGATGGCGATCCACGAGCGGCCGATACGGGAGTCGGCGGCGCGGTTGAAGACGACGACCACGATCGCCGTGATGATCAGCATCAGCAGGAAGTAGTTCGCGAACCGGCCGAGGGTGACCCCGCCGACGTCGTGGCTGCTGCCGAAGTTGAACCCGAAGATGCTGAGGTCCGGGATCATGGAGATGCCGTTGGGGCCGTTGGTGAGGTTGGGCCCGGAGGAACCGTCCATGTTGTTGACGGAGATACGGAAGATCTCTCCGAAGCCGAGCGTCACGATGGCGAGGTAGTCACCGCGCAGGCGCAGGGTCGGCGCTCCGATGAGGACACCGAAGACGAGCGACGCGGCCATGCCCGTCAGCATCGCGGCCCAGAAGGGGAACTGGACGCCGGAGAAGCGGGAGAACTCCGAGCCGGAGACGAGGGCCGCGGCGTAGGCGCCGACACCGAGGAAGGCGACGTAACCGAGGTCGAGGAGACCGGTGAGGCCGACGACGATGTTCAGGCCGAGGGCGACGGTGGCGACGACGAGGATGTTCACGCCGAGGTTCGAGTTGTGCTCGTTGTTCTCGACGAAGGGGAACAGCGCCGCGGCCAGGAACGCCATCGAGGTGGCGAAGCCCTTGTGGCGGGCGTTGAGGGCGGAGAACCGGTCGAAGAGGCCCGCGGTCATCAGCGCCCAGACGCCGAAGACGACCAGCAGCAGATAGCCGAGGAACGTTTCGCTCGCCTCGGGGTCGACGCCGATGCCGTACGCGAAGATGATCAGTGCCGCGGCGGTGGCGCCGGTGATGACGAGGCGCTCGCCCCAGACCGGGAGCTTGGCGGCCGGCGGGATGTTCTCCGGCTTGGTGACGTAGTCCTTGAACGTGTCGCCCGGCTTGGGCAGCGCGAGCGCGCCGAGGACCGCGATCAGGGAGCCGACGGCGGTGATGTAGGCGCCGGGGTCCAGGGCGACGAGGCCTTTGAGGTCCACGGCGATGGCGATGGCGCTGAACCAGCTGACCGCGAAGGCGGAGCAGGACGCGAGGACGACGGGCTGCGTGGCGCCCGACGGGTTGAGCCAGCCGAGGCCCCGCACGTTCCACAGGGTCAGCGCGAACAGCAGGGTGAGGATGCCCGCGACGAGGTCGAGGATCTGGAGACCGGCCGGGGAGCCGTAGTACGTGAGGTCCCCGGGGAATTCGTCCGTGTACGTCCAGGACATGAACGTACTGGCGATGGTGGCGACGGCGCCGACCGCGACGAGGACGCGGGCGGCGGCCTGCGGCAGTGCGATCAGCCCGCGCTCCGGGGACGTGGTGTCGATGGATGCCATGGTGCTCACGCCCTGTCCGCGACGCGTTCGCCGACCAGGCCTTGTGGCCTGAACAGCAAGACGAGGATGAGGAGGACGAAGGCCCAGACGGAGGACCAGCCGCCGCCGCCGAGCTGCTGCATGCCCGGGATGCCGTCGATGTAGGAGGTGGCCAGGGTCTCGGCGAGGCCGAGGACGAGGCCGCCGATCATGGCGCCGTAGATGTTGCCGATGCCGCCGAGGACGGCCGCGGTGAAGGCCTTGAGGCCCATCTGGAAGCCCATGTCGTACTTGATGGTGCCGTAGCGCAGGCCGTACGCGACGGCCGCGACCGCGGCGAAGAAGCCGCCGATGGCGAAGGCGACCACGATGATGCGGTTCGTGTCGATGCCCATCAGCTGCGCGGTGTCCGGGTCCTGCGCGGTGGCCTGCATGGCGCGGCCGGTGCGCGACAGACGGACGAAGAAGGCGAGGGCGGCCATGCAGATCGGGGCGGCGATGATGACGAAGAAGGAGCCGCTCTGGATGCTGACCGAACCGATGTGCAAGGGCCCGAAGGGGAGTTGCGGGAACTTGAGGTCGTTCTTCGCGTTCGGGTACCAGTTGAAGACGGCCTGCTGGAGTGCCAGTGAGAGGCCGATGGCGGTGATGAGCGGTGCGAGGCGTGGTGCTCCGCGAAGTGGTCGGTAGGCGAAGCGTTCCGCCCCGACGGCGATGAGGACGGAGACGAGGCCGCCGCCTATCAGCATCGCTGGGAGGGCTATCCACATGGTGGTGCCGTCGGGCAGGACATACAGGTAGACCGTGAGCGCGCCGAAGCCGCCGGTCATGAAGATCTCGCCGTGGGCGAAGTTGATGAGCTGGACGATGCCGTACACCATCGTGTAGCCGATGGCGATCAGCCCGTACATCGAGCCGAGGAACAGCCCGTTGGCCAGCTGCTGCGGCAGGGTGTTCACCGCATGGCCTCCATGTGGTGGGGAGAGTTGAGCAGGGCGTATGAAGCGGGCCGCGCGGTGACGGGTGGTCTGGCCGCGCGGCCCTTGGATGGTGCTAGCGGCAGTGTGGATCAGCCGTTGAACGTGCCGCTCTTGACGGCCTTCCACTTGCCGTCGACGACCTGGTAGACGGTGAGCTGCTTGTTCGTGGTGTCACCGAACTCGTCGAAGGAGACGGGGCCGGCGATGCCGTCGAACTTGGTCTTCTGGACCTCGGCGACGATCTTGGCGCGAGCGTCGTCCGGGACCTTGCCGTCCTTCACGACGTTGCCGATCGCCTTGATGATGGCGGTCGCGGCGTCGTAGGAGTAGCCGCCGTAGGTGCCGTAGTCGCCCTTGAGGCCGGAGGCCTTGTACTTCTTGATGAACTCGGCGGCGGAGGGCAGCGAGTCGACGGGCTGGCCGACGGAGGTCACGAGGTCGCCCTCGGACGTCTTGCCGGCGGTCTCGATGTAGGTCGGGGTGAACATGCCGTCACCACCGAACAGCGGGATCTTGGCTCCGCCGTCCTTGAGCTGCTTGGTGAGCTTCTCCGACTCGTCGTACTGGCCGCCGTAGTACACGAGGTCGGCCTTCGACTTCTTGATCTTGGTGACGAGGGCCGAGAAGTCCGTGTCGCCCGTGTTGACGTGGTCCTCGCCCGCGACCTTGCCGCCCGACTTGGTGAAGCCCGCCTTGAACAGCTTGGCGAGGCCGGCACCGTAGGTCTGCTTGTCGTCGACGACGAACACCTTGCGCTTCTTCAGCGTGTTGTAGGCGTAGTCGGCCGCGAAGCCGCCCTGGAGGGCGTCGGTGGTGGCGGTGCGGAAGTACGTCTTGAACGGACGCGACTTCGACGTCTGCCAGTTCTTGCCCTGGGTCAGCTCGGGCGCCGTGTTGGACGGCGAGATCTCGACCAGGTTGGCCGTGGCGAAGACCTGCTGCATCTGCGTGGCGACACCGGAGTTGAGCGGGCCGACGACGCCGAGGACCTTGTCGTTCTGGACGAGCTGGGTGGCGTTCGACTGGCCCTGGGCCGGGATCGCCTTGTCGTCGAGCGCCTGGACCTTGAAGGTCACGCCGGGAACGGTGTTGTTCTTGTTGGCGTCGTTGACGGCGATCTGGACGCCGCCCTGGATACCGAGGCCGGTGGCCGAGTTCTGGCCGGTCAGCGGCGCGTCGACGCCGATGATGATCTCGGTCTTCTTGCCGCTGTCCTTGCTGTCCCCGCCGTCGTCGCGCGAGCCGCAGGCGGTCAGCGTGAGTGCTCCCGTGGTGAGCACGGAGGTGAGTATGACCAAAGAACGGTGTCGCACGTTGATTCCTCTCCCTGGCGCGGCACCCCAAGGTGGGGGCCGTGAGTCTCGCCGGGCCGTACTGGGTGAAACAGGCCGTGCAGCAGACGCGCCCGGCGGCGCGGTGACTGGCCGTGACTCTAAGCGCAGGTAGGGGGCATGGGGAGGAGCGCGGGGAAGGCTGTGACGCTCTTGTTATGCGGGGGCTGTCCCGGTGGGTGCGGGCCGGACGATCGGACTATTTGGGCACCGCGGTCCGGGGGCACCGTGTGTTCGCATGCTGAGAACGCCCTGTTCCGGTTCATGGCGTCGGCCGGACCCGGTAGACCTGGCGGGTCGCCGCGGCCTTCCGTGGGGCGAGATCCGGACACGGTCCCGGCCGGGCCATTGCTTCATTACGGCAGAGGTAACCCACTGTTACCGCCGTATGAGGCGGCGGCGGGTGTCCCGATGGGACGAAGTGGGCGCGGGTGAGCTGGGGTTGGGAAAGCAGACGGCGTGCAGGTCGGCCCACAGGTCCCGCGGGTAGGCGCCGCCGAAGAGAAAGCTCTGCTGCTGCCGAGCGGTCCTGTTGCTCAGGAGCAGGTCGAGGTGCGGGAGGTCGAGGGCCGGCGGCAGCGCGTTGCACTTGTATACGGAGATGCGCACCGTGATCAGCCGGGGCGAGCCCGCCTTCACTGTCAGTGGCAGGCGGGGTGTCGTGGCCGCCCCCAACTCCGGCAGCCCTGCGCCCACTTGATGGACGGTGACCGGGCTGCCGCGCGAGACGTCGACCTCGAAGCGGAAGGTGGCGGGTGCCGGCCCCCGGCCCTTGTAGTACACGTTCGTGACGCCTGCCGGCCAGGGGTACGGATTCGGGGTGGCCTCTGTGGCCGGGTCGGGGCGCAGCAGGAAGAATGCGCCGGTGACGGCCGCGGTGACCACCAGGGCCTGGGCGAGACGCTGCCGGGAGCGCGGCAGGGAATCCCAACGGGTGTGGGCGCGCGCGGAGTTCGACCACAGGAGGTCGGGTGGCGGGTCCTGGTGGGGGCCGTCGGGGTCATCGGGGTGGTACGACTCGACGGGCCCGATGCCGGTCATGCCTCACGCTAAGCCGGAGCCGGTGACTCCGCCAATGGTCCTCTCGGCGAGAAGAGTTGGCCGCACCCGCCGCCGAGCCGTCTTGGCATGCGGGCGGTGCTGGCCCTTGATCGCCCCGGGTTGCTATAACGGCGGACGAGCCGGACGGACCGGGCACCGAGCCCCGTCTCCGCACGAAGACGTCGGCGGGGGACCGCCGGCCGGGTCCCGCGCACACGAGAGGCGGGCATGGAACGGTCGGCGACCTGTGTGTTCCTCGCGGGTATCGGCAACTCCGGGCCGGAACACTGGCAGTCCCTGTGGCGCGGTCGGCTCCCCGGCAGCGTCTGGGTGGAGCACGACACGTGGGACGAGCCCGACCGCGACGCGTGGGTCCGCGACCTGGACTCCGCGCTCCGCTCGATCGCGGGGCCGAAGGTCCTCGTCGCCCACAGCCTCGGCTGTTCGGTGCTGGCGGAGTGGGCCGTCGACCACGCCGACGAGGGCGTCGTCGGGGCGTTCCTGGTCGCCATGCCCGATCCGCACGGGCCCGGGTTCCCCGCGGAGGCGGTCGGCTTCGACGCTCCCCGGCACGAGCCGCTGCCCTTCCCGGCCGTGCTCGTCGCCAGTGAGGACGATCCCTACGGATCCATGGAGTACGCCGTGGCGGCCGCCGGACGGCTGGGTGCCCCGCTGGTGAACGTCGGCTCCAAGGGGCACATCAACGCGCAGTCGGGACTGGACGACTGGCCGGAGGGCTGGTCCCTGTTCACCGAGCGCTTCCCGGGCTGAGCCGCTCCGCGGGCCGATCGGCTCGATCGGACTGATCGGGTCCGCCGGGCCGATCGGCTCGATCAGGCCGATCCGCTCCGCCGGACTCATCTGCCGTGTCGGATTCATCCGTTGTGTCGGATTCATCCGCTCCGGCGGCGTGCGTCGTCGGTGCGCTCCGGTGCGGCGACCCGTGCGCCGCGGGAAGGGGCGCGCCCGCCGGTGGGGAGGGGCGCGCAAGGAGGCGGCGCGCCGCAGGCCCGGCCAGGGCGCACGCCAGGAAGGGGGTGCGCGCCCCTGGTCCGTCGTCGGGCGAGGGGCGCCGCCGGACGTCAGATGCCGGGCGCGTCCTTGAGGACGCAGGTGAGCCGCGCGCTGCAGACGCGCTTGCCGTCCTCGTCCGTGATGGCGATCTCGTACGTCGCCGACGTGCGGCCCCGGTGCACGGGCGTGGCCACGCCCGTGACCAGACCGGAGCGCACTCCGCGGTGATGCGTGCAGTTCAGGTCGACGCCCACGGCGATCTTGGTGATGCCGCCGTGCAGCATCGCGCCGACGGAGCCGATGGTCTCGGCGAGGACGGCGGAGGCGCCCCCGTGCAGCAGGCCGTAGGGCTGGGTGTTGCCCTCGACCGGCATGGTGCCCACGACCCGGTCCGCGGAGGCCTCGACGATCTGCACGCCCATCCGGGTGCCGAGGTGGCCCGCGGAGAACAGCGCGGGCAGGTCGACGCCCAGGGCGGCGTACTCGTCGATGACCTCTTGCGGGAACTTCACGGGGTGCTGCTCGCCCATCGGGCCCGGCTCCGTTCGTCGTGGATCACGTCGTCGTGGATCGCTGTGTCTGAGCAAACGCTCAGTCGGTTGCCGATTGTTCCAGACGGACGACCACGGACTTGCTGGCAGGGGTGTTGCTGGTGTCCGCGGTGGCGTCCAGCGGGACGAGGACGTTGGTCTCCGGGTAGTACGCCGCCGCGCAGCCCCGCGCCGTCGGATAGTGCACGACGCGGAAGCCGGGCGCGCGCCGCTCCAGGCCGTCCTTCCACTCGCCGACGAGGTCCACGTACGAACCGTCGGCGAGCTTCAGCTCCCGGGCGTCCTCGGGGTTCACCAGCACCACGCGACGACCGTTCTTTATGCCCCGATATCGGTCGTCCAGGCCGTAGATGGTCGTGTTGTACTGATCGTGCGAGCGCAGGGTCTGGAGCAGCAGACGGCCCTCGGGGACCTCCGGGTACTCCACGGGCGCGGCCGTGAAGTTCGCCTTGCCGGTGGCCGTGGGGAAGCGGCGCTCGTCGCGCGGGGCGTGCGGGAGGGCGAACCCCCCGGGGTGCGCCACGCGCGCGTTGAAGTTCTCGAAGCCGGGGACGACGCGCGCGATGCGGTCGCGGATCGTCGCGTAGTCCTTCTCGAACTCCTCCCAGGGGGTGGCGCTGCGCTCGCCCAGCACCCGGCGGGCCAGCCGGCACACGATGGCGGGCTCCGACAGCAGCCGCGGGCTCGCGGGCTCCAGCCGGCCGCGTGAGGCGTGCACCATGCCCATGGAGTCCTCGACGGTGACGAACTGCTCGCCCCCGCCCTGGAGATCGCGCTCCGTGCGGCCCAGGGTGGGCAGGATCAGCGCACGCGCGCCCGTGACCACGTGCGAACGGTTCAGCTTCGTCGACACGTGCACCGTCAGCCGGGCACGGCGCATCGCCGCCTCCGTCACGTCCGTGTCGGGGGAGGCCGCGACGAAGTTGCCGCCCATCGCGAAGAACACCTTCGCCTCGCCGTCCCGCAGGGCCCGGATGGCGCGTACGACGTCGAAACCGTGCTCGCGCGGCGGCGCGAAGCCGAACTCCTTCTCCAGGGCGTCCAGGAAGGCGGGGGCGGGCCGCTCGAAGATGCCCATCGTGCGGTCGCCCTGCACGTTCGAGTGGCCGCGCACCGGGCAGACACCCGCGCCGGGGCGGCCGATGTTGCCGCGCAGCAGCAGGAAGTTGACGACCTCACGGATGGTGGGGACCGAGTGCTTGTGCTGGGTGAGGCCCATCGCCCAGCACACGATGGTGCGCCGTGAGGCGAGGACCATGCGCAGGGCCTCGTCGATCCGCTCACGGGTCAGGCCGGTCGCGGCGAGCGTCTCGTCCCAGTCCGCGCCGCCGGCGGCCGCGGCGAACTCCTCGTACCCGTGCGTGTGTTCCCGGACGAATTCCTCGTCGACGGCGCCGTCCGTCTCCAGGATCAGCTTGTTCAGCAGGCGGAACAGCGCCTGGTCGCCGCCGAGGCGGATCTGCAGGAACAGGTCGGTGAGCGCCGCGCCCTTGAGCATCCCCTGGGGGGTCTGCGGGTTCTTGAAGCGCCCCAGGCCCGCCTCGGGCAGCGGGTTGACCGTGATGATCTTCGCGCCGTTCGCCTTGGCCTTCTCCAGCGCCGAGAGCATCCGGGGGTGGTTCGTGCCGGGGTTCTGCCCGGCGACGATGATCAGATCCGCCTGGTGGAGGTCGTCGAGCAGGACGCTGCCCTTGCCGATGCCTATGGTCTCGGAGAGAGCGGACCCCGACGACTCGTGGCACATGTTCGAGCAGTCCGGCAGGTTGTTCGTGCCGAGCTCACGGGCGAACAGCTGATACAGGAACGCGGCCTCGTTGCTGGTGCGCCCGGAGGTGTAGAAGACGGCCTCGTCGGGGGAGCCGAGCGCGGTGATCTCCTCGGCGACGATGTCGAAGGCCCGCTCCCAGGTCACCGGTTCGTACCGGTCGGCGCCGTCCGCCAGATACATGGGGTGGGTGAGGCGGCCCTGCTGGCCGAGCCAGTAGCCGCTGCGGGTCGCGAGGTCGGCCACGGGGTGCGCGGCGAAGAAGTCGGGGGTGACCCGGCGCAGCGTGGCCTCCTCGGCGACCGCCTTCGCGCCGTTCTCGCAGAACTCCGCCGTGTGCCGGTGCTCGGGCTCGGGCCACGCGCAGCCCGGACAGTCGAAGCCGTCCTTCTGGTTGACCCTGAGGAGGGTGAGCGCGGTACGCCGCACCCCCATCTGCTGCTGCGCGACGCGCAGGGTGTGCCCGATCGCGGGCAGCCCGGCGGCCGCGTGCTTCGGCTCGGCGACCTTCGGTGCGTCCTGGACCGGATCGCTCTTCGGAGGCTTGCTGGCCATCGCCCACCCCTTCACGTGCACAGTCAGCTGTACGACACCTCGTACCCCGGCCGAAATCCTCGCATGTCGTGCCGGCGGGCCCCCCGCCGGGCCCACGGTGTCCGGCCCCGCGGACGCCCGCACCGGGCCGGGAGGGCTCTCGATGTCAGTGGGGCGTGGCAGGATCGGGGGCGTGGCAGAAACAGCATCGAAGAAGACCGAGAAAACCGCAGGTGCGGGTCGTCCGCGGCTGATGCTCATGGACGGGCACTCGCTGGCGTACCGCGCGTTCTTCGCGCTGCCCGCGGAGAATTTCACCACCGCGACCGGCCAGCCGACGAACGCAATCTACGGTTTCGCGTCGATGCTGGCGAACACGCTGCGCGACGAGGCGCCCACGCACTTCGCGGTGGCCTTCGACGTCTCGCGCAAGACCTGGCGTTCCGAGGAGTTCACCGAGTACAAGGCGAACAGGTCGAAGACCCCGGACGAGTTCAAGGGGCAGGTCGAGCTGATCGGCGAGCTGCTCGACGCGATGCACGTCCAGCGCTTCGCGGTCGAGGGCTTCGAGGCCGACGACATCATCGCCACGCTCGCCACCCAGGCCGAGGCCGAGGGCTTCGAGGTGCTGATCGTCACCGGCGACCGCGACTCGTTCCAGCTGGTCTCCGAGCACACCACCGTGCTGTACCCGACGAAGGGCGTCTCGGAGCTGACCCGGTTCACCCCGGAGAAGGTCGTCGAGAAGTACGGACTGACGCCGGCCCAGTACCCCGACTTCGCGGCCCTGCGCGGCGACCCGTCCGACAACCTGCCGGGCATCCCCGGCGTCGGCGAGAAGACCGCCGCGAAGTGGATCAACCAGTTCGGATCGTTCGCGGACCTCGTCGAGCGCGTCGACGAGGTCAAGGGCAAGGCCGGACAGAACCTGCGCGACCACCTGGAAGCGGTGAAGCTCAACCGCCGCCTCACCGAGATGGTCAAGGACGTGGAGCTGTCCCGCACGGTCCCCGACCTGGAGCGCGCGGCGTACGACCGCAAGGCCGTCGCGATGGTCCTGGACACCCTGGAGATCCGCAACCCCTCGCTGCGCGAGCGGCTCCTCGCCGTCGACCCGGGGTCCGACGAGGCCGAGGCGGCCCAGCCGGTCGCCGAGGGCGTCGAGGTGGACGGCACGGTGCTGGGCGCGGGCGAGCTGAAGCCGTGGCTCACCGAGCACGGCACGGCGGTCCTCGGCGTGGCCACCGTCGACTCGTGGGGCCTGGGCACCGGCTCGGTGGCCGAGGTCGCGCTCGCCGCAGGCGCCGGCGCCGCCGCCTGGTTCGACCCCTCGCAGCTGGACGAGGCCGACGAGAACGCGTTCGCGACATGGCTCGCCGACCCCGCGAAGCCCAAGATCATGCACAACGCCAAGGGCGCGATGCGGGTCTTCGCCGAGCACGGCTGGAGCATCGAGGGCGTGTCCATGGACACCGCGCTCGCCGCCTACCTGGTCAAGCCCGGCCGTCGCTCCTTCGCGCTGGACGCGCTGTCCCTGGAGTACCTGGGCCGGGAGCTCGGACCCGCCGCCGCGGCCGACGGGCAGCTCGCCTTCGGCACCGACGACCGGGCCGAGGCCGACGCGCTGATGGCCCAGGCCCGCACGATCCTCGACCTGGGCGAGACGTTCGTGGGCAAGCTGGAGGAGGTCGGCGCCACCGACCTGCTGCGCGACATGGAGCTGCCCACGTCCGCGCTGCTCGCCCGCATGGAGCGCTTCGGCATCGCGGCGGACAGGGCCCATCTGGAGGCCATGGAGCAGATGTTCGCGGGTGCCGTGCAGCAGGCGGTGAAGGAGGCCCACGCCGCCGCCGGGCACGAGTTCAACCTCGGCTCGCCCAAGCAGCTCCAGGAAGTGCTCTTCGGCGAGCTGGCCCTGCCGAAGACCAAGAAGACCAAGACGGGTTACACGACGGACGCGGACGCCCTCGCGTGGCTCGCGACGCAGACCGACAACGAACTGCCCGTGATCATGCTCCGCCATCGCGAGCAGGCGAAGCTGCGCTCCACGGTCGAGGGTCTGATCAAGACGGTCGCTGCGGACGGCCGCATCCACACCACGTTCAACCAGACCGTCGCGGCGACGGGCCGTCTCTCCTCCACGGACCCGAACCTCCAGAACATCCCGGTCCGCACGGACGAGGGACGCGCGATCCGCCGTGGCTTCGTCGTCGGCGAGGGCTTCGAGTCCCTGATGACCGCGGACTACAGCCAGATCGAACTGCGCGTGATGGCCCACCTGTCCGAGGACGAGGGGCTGCTGGAGGCGTTCACCTCCGGCGAGGACCTCCACACCACCGTCGCCTCCCAGGTGTTCTCCGTGGAGCGGTCCGCGGTCGACGCGGAGATGCGCCGCAAGATCAAGGCGATGTCGTACGGCCTGGCCTACGGGCTGTCGGCCTTCGGCCTCTCGCAGCAGCTGAACATCGAGGCGGGCGAGGCCCGTGCGCTGATGGACACCTACTTCGAGCGCTTCGGCGGGGTGCGGGACTATCTGCGCCGCGTGGTCGACGAGGCGCGCGCGACGGGCTACACGGCGACGCTCTTCGGCCGCCGCCGCTACCTGCCGGACCTCAACAGCGACAACCGGCAGCGCCGCGAGGCGGCCGAGCGGATGGCGCTGAACGCGCCGATCCAGGGCACGGCGGCGGACATCGTCAAGATCGCCATGCTGAATGTGGACCGGGCGCTGCGCGAGGCGGATCTGAAGTCCCGGATGCTCCTCCAGGTGCACGACGAAATCGTCCTGGAGGTCGCCGCGGGCGAGCGCGAGCGGACCGAGGAGCTGCTGCGCCGCGAGATGGCGTCGGCGGTGCAGCTCCGGGCTCCCCTCGACGTGTCCGTCGGCACGGGCACGGACTGGGAGTCGGCGGCGCACTGAGCCGTTCCCCGGCATCCCCGCCGGGCTCCGGCGGGGATGGCGGGCTTCGGGCGGGGCGCTCCGCTCATCGGGCGGGCCGCCGGCCCCGGAGCGGGTGCAGTCTCCGGAGGGGGGTCCTGTCTCCGGAGGGGGTCCTGTCTCCGGGCGAGCCGGCCCTCGGGGTCCGGTCCCAGGGGGCCGGTCAACGGGAGGGGCGCCGCCCTTGCGAGCCGGTCCTCGGGCCGGTCCAAGGGAGGCCTGATGTCCCGAGGCCGATGATCCCTGGGGGAGTGGTCCCCGGTACGTCCAGCGCCGGAGAGCCGGTACGGGAGGCCCCAGCGGGTGGGCTGGTACCGGAAGGTCCGGCCGGGAGGGCTGGTACGGGGCGGGCCCGGCGGGGTGAGCCGGTGCTGGAAGGTTCCGCCGCGAAGGCCGGTGCAGGAAGTTTCCGCCGGGAGGGCCGGTACGGGGCAGGCCCGGCCGAGTGAGCCGGTGCAGGAAGGACCCGCCGCGCCGGGAGGACGGCCGCGGGCAGGCCCCGTCGGGAAGCCCGTGCTGGAGGGCCCGCCGGGAGGGCCGGTGCTGGAAGGTTCCGCCGGGGGCGGTACGGGGCGGGCCCGGCGGGGTGAGCCGGTGCTGGAAGGTTCCGCCGGGAGG
Organism: Streptomyces krungchingensis; assembly: GCF_054729265.1. Taxonomy (NCBI): domain Bacteria; kingdom Bacillati; phylum Actinomycetota; class Actinomycetes; order Kitasatosporales; family Streptomycetaceae; genus Streptomyces; species Streptomyces krungchingensis. Next base: position 3,217,713 of record NZ_JBPUKY010000001.1, on the reverse strand, counting down.
ACGGCCGTGGGCGGGCTCCGTCGGGAAGCCCGTGCCGGAGGGCCCGCCGGGAGGGCCGGCACCCTGGGGACCGGCCCGGCAGGGCAGGCGCGGGGACCGCGTCGGCTCCGGGGGCGTCACCCGCGTGGCCCCCGCAAAGACGCCCCCGGGCCGCAGCGGCCGCAAGGATGCGGGCATGGGTATACGCATGCTCCACCGCCGTACGGTCATGGCCACCGCCGTCGTCTGTGCGGCCACGGCCGTCGTCCCGGCGCTGCTCGCGCCGATGCCCGCTGTCGCCGCGGGAGCCGGTACCGCCCAGGTGCCCGCCACGTACCGCACGCCCCGTGACCCCGAACGCGCCGCCCGGATGTCCCGCGACACCCGGGCGGCGCTGTCGTCCCGCACAGGCACCGCCCCGGCAGCGGTCCACGAGGACGACACCGGGCTGAGCTGCGCCCGCGCGAGCGAGCGCCAGATCGACGAGGTGAGCGGAGCCCGGGGCGTGCTCATGGAGGCCGTCCTGCGCCTCGCGGAGACACGGCTGCCGGGCGTCCTCACCGACGCCCGTTCCTTCCTGAAGACCCGCACCCACGGACTGATGCCGCCCGGCCGGATCCGCGGCGACGGGCGACGTGTGCCCTCCGGCGCGGCGCGCGAGCCGGCGACCCGTTCCGAGGACGGCCCGCTGCTCAGGACCCGGCACGGGTGGCGGGTGCACGGCGTCGGCGCGTTCAAGGGCACCCACCGCACCTATCGCATGGTCGTCCTGACCCGTGACAACCCGACGACGCCCTACCAGGTCCGCACCATCGGACGGATCGCGACCATCGGGCGCATCGCGCAGGCCGTGCACCGCGGCCTCAACCAGGGCCGCGGCCTGATCCAGGGACTCAGCCCGCAGAGCGTGATCGGTCAGGAGCCGGACGGCCCGGTTCCGTACGAACCGCTGCCGGGCCGGGACGAGCCGGAGCAGGACGCCACACCCTGATCCCGGCCGCGTACAGCGCGAGTCCGAGCGCCAGCCCGGCACCCGCGCCGAAGCACACCGTCGGGATCAATTCCCAGGGCTTGGCGGTGGAGCCCCAGTAGGCCCACCAGCGCGACGCCCGCTGCACCGCGCCCAGCAGCGCGCAGCACCCGAGCACGGCGGCGGCGAGCCACCGGTCGGACGAGGACAGCACGGGCACCCCCACGGGCTCGCCGTGGGGCGTCCGGCGCAGCGCGACGACCACGAAGACCACGAGCACGATGGCCGCCACGGCCGAACTGCCGTACTGCGCGTACCAGAACAGTGGCGAGCCGCCCACGTCCCGCCCGAGGACGGGGACGAGCCGCACGCCCCACCGGTCGTGGTGCGTGAAGGCGTCCCACACGACATGGGTCAGCCCGCCGAGCACCGCGGAGACGTACCACCGCAGGGCCGTCGACCACCGGGGACGCGTACGGGGCGTGCCGCAGCGCAGCAGCCGGGCCGGACGCCCCTGCGCGGCGGCCGGCAGCAGCGCCACCAGCGGCTCGCGCAGCACCAGCCAGGCGGCCACGAGTGCCCACGCGACGAACACGTCGAAGGAGAGGACACCGGGCAACGAGTGCGTGAACGTGCCGAAATCCATCGCCCCGGGCAGCACACTCGCCGCGTAGTAGGTCATGTCGGGAGCGAACGAGCCGGCCACCAGCACGGCGGGGACCAGCCGGCCGCGCCCCGTCCCGTCGCCGCGGACGCCCGGCAGCACCGCAGCCGCGTGGCTGAGAGTGAAGGGCAAGTCGTCCCCCTGCGACTAGGGTTGGCCGAGCATGCCCGGCACGGTGATCACCGACGCCCAGTATGAGGGACGTCGGGACATGGCCAACCGGTGAAAATCGGGCGCGAACGGGTGCCCGCGCGACGGAAGTTGTCGTAGGGTCACCTGGGTTGCCGTGCTGGGGACACGGGAACGTCGAACATCAGAGCAAAAGCGCGAAGCGGCCCACGGGGAACCGCGAAGCACAAGAGAATCTCTGAATACAAGAGAATCGCACAGCACAACCGCACAGACGCACAACCGCACAGCGGACCACAGGTGTACGGGCGGTCGTCCACGGGAGGGGTTCACTCGATGTCGGCGCAGGCGCATTTCGGCAGGAGGCTGCGCAAGGGGGCGGCCACCACCGCTGTGGCCGCGGTCGCGGTCGCGGCTCTGGCCGCGTCCCAGGCCCCGGGAGTGACGACCGACAATCGCGGCAGACAGACGACCGGCTCCGATTCCACGCCGAGCCCGGACAACGACGACACCGCGACCGGCAACTCGCGCTACTACACCGACCTTCCGCCGCTGGACAGCCCCAGCCCGTCGCCGACCGTCGGCACCCCGGTGTCCCGGGGCGAGGCCGAGGCGGGCATCCCCGCGACCGTCCTCGACGCCTACAAGAAGGCCGAGGCGTCCCTGCGCGAGTCCAAGCCCGGCTGCAACCTGCCCTGGCAGCTGCTCGCCGCCATCGGCAAGGTCGAGTCGGGCCAGGCCCGCGGCGGCCGGGTCGACGCCTCCGGCACGACGTACTCGCCGATCCTCGGACCCGTCCTGAACGGCAACGGCTTCGCGAACATCAGCGACACCGACAACGGCGCGTACGACGGCGACAGGACGCACGACCGCGCGGTGGGCCCGATGCAGTTCATCCCGTCCACCTGGGAGTGGGCGGGCCGCGACGGCAACGCCGACGGCAAGAAGGACCCCAACAACATCTACGACGCGGCGCTCGCCGCCGGGCACTACCTGTGCCGCTTCGACCACGACATGTCGGTCCAGGCGCAGATGAACGCGTCGATCCTGAGCTACAACAACTCGACGGCCTACCTCAACACCGTCCTGTCCTGGCTGGAGTACTACCGCAAGGGCACGCACGAGGTGCCGGACGGCACCGGAACGCTGCCGTCGCACAACAGCGACGACAGCTCCGGGAGCCTCCCGACGCCGACTCCGCCCGCCACCTCGGCGCCGCCGTCCAAGCCCGCCGAGCCGTCCGAGCCGGGCAAGCCGAAGCCGGGCGACGGCACGTCGACCCCGACCCCGCCCACCTCGCCGCCGTCGACCACTCCGCCCCCGACCACCCCCGCCCCGACGCCGACCCAGACGGTGGATCACCTGGAGGACGCGGGCACCGGGAAGCTCACCGCCATGGCGGGTGACTCCTTCGACCGGAAGGTCGCCGTGCGGACGGAGACCAAGGACGGCAAGGCCGTGGCGAAGGTCCGGGTGCGCTTCACCATCGTCGGCGACGCCACGGACGCCACGTTCAGCGGTGGAGAGACGGTCGCCACGGTGGTCACCGACAAGCTGGGCACGGCCACCGCGCCCGCGCTGGTGGCCGGCGAGAAGACCGGTGACTTCACGGTCCGCGCCACCGTGGTCGGCCGCGTCATGTCCGGCCTCGACTACACGGCGACCGTCACCGCGCGCCAGGCCGACACCCTCACCCGCACCGGCGACGCCGCGCCGACCTGTGTGCCGGGCGGCGAGTTCGCCGAGCAGATCGAGGTCAAGGCCACGTACAAGGGGGCCGTCGCGGACAAGGTCGCGGCCACCGCGACCCTCGTCAAGTCGGCCGACGACGCCACCGCGAACGACAAGGGCCCCTACTTCAAGGACGCGGACGGCAAGACCGTACGCACCCTCACGGACCTGACCACGGACGCCGACGGCGTGCTCAAGCTCCCCAAGCTGTACGCGGACGACACCACCGGCACCTTCCTGCTCCGTATCGACACCGCGGGCGGCGCGACGCTGACCGTCGAACTGAAGGTGGCGGCGGCCGCCTCGTAGAACCCGTTGCACCGCGGCGCCCCTCCGGTTTCCTCCGGAGGGGCGCCGCCGTGTGTGTGCGACGTGTTCTCATCTCGCCCCGCCGTTGCTACGGTGCCGGACCTGACGGTGTATCAGCTCATGGTTCCCGGGAGGCCCGTATGCGTGCCCTCATCGCCGCCGCGACCGGTCTCGCCGTGGCCCTCGCCCTGGTGCTGACCATCACCGCCCTCGGCTCGCCGGCCGGCAGCACCTCGCCGAAGCCGCTGCTGACCACCGTGCCCGCACACCCGTAGCCCGCGGCCCGCGCCCGAGGCCCGCCCCCGGGCCCCGAGGCCCGTGCCGGCCCGTCCGCAACACCCAGGGAGGGACGCCGAGATGCGCCGCAAGGCAAGCCTGATCCTGCTCGCCTTCGCCGTGTTCTTCACGGCGCTGTCCCCGCTGCTGCGCTGGTACGCCTTCCCGCGCCTGGCGAAGATCCCAGCCGGCCAGTACCAGGACATGGTCCTGGAGGCGAAGGACGCGACCCTCCTCGACTACGGCACCATGAAGGCCAGGAAGGTCCCCAAGGTCACCATCGTGCAGACCCTGAGGGGCAATGTCGAAGCGTCCGAGAAGATCGAGAGGACCGCGGGCCGCGACGTCGTCGTCTGGGACTCTCTCTCCTACGTCCAGGGCCCCGACGGGAAGATGGTCTCCAAGCTGCCCGAGCGCTACATCTTCGACGCGCACAGCCAGGAGCCCGTCCACGCCACCGGCGAATCCGTCGACGGCGACCCCGTCACCCGCCAGGGCATCGAGTTCAAGTGGCCCTTCCAGACGGAGAAGCGGGACTACGAGTACTTCGACGCGCAGACCCGGACCTCGGCCCCCATCCATTACAAGGGCACCCGGACCTTCCGCGGCATCAAGGTCTACTACTTCGAGCAGACCATCCCCTGGACCAAGGTCAAGTTCCCCAAGGTCATGCCGGTCGAGGGCATCACCCCCGAGTCGGTCGCCAAGACCGGCACCACCCGCTGGTACACCACGGTCCGCAAGTTCTGGGTGGAACCGGTCACCGGAGCGCCCGTGTACGGCGAGGAGATCCACAAGGAGGAACTCCGCGGCGGCACCCTGCTCGGCGACCGCGACAAGGTGACGGCGTTCGCCGGGCACGTGAAGATGCGCGAGGACTACATCGAGCACACGGTCGACCTGGTCGACTCCAACCGCACCCTGGTCCTCCTGATGACCTCCTACCTTCCCTGGGGCTTCCTCGCTCTCGGCGCCGGGTTGCTCTCCCTCTCCCTCTACCTGGAGGCCCGCAGCCGGCGGCCGGGCGACCCGGAACCCGCCGGGGTCACCGAACCGGAGCCGGTCGGCGCCTGACCGATCGCGTCAACCGGTCGGCGCCTGACCGGTCACGTCAGCCGGTCGGCGCCTGACCTGCTTCTCGCTTCCGCTTCACCGGCGGGAGGTCACGTCCTGCGCAGCCGGGCGTTCGTGTGCCGGGTCGGCTCCGCCGTCGCCGGGTCCTCCGGCCACGGATGCTTGGGATACCGCCCGCGCAGCTCGGCCCGCACCGCCCGGTAGCCGTCCTTCCAGAAGGAGGCGAGGTCGGCCGTCACGGCGGCGGGACGCCCGGCGGGGGAGAGGAGGTGCACGAGCAGGGGCACACCGGCGATCCGCGGCGTCTCGGCCAGCCCGAACATCTCCTGGAGCTTCACCGCGAGGACCGGACGCTCAGGGTCGGTGTAGTCGATCCGGATTCCGGACCCACTGGGCACCTCGACGCGCTCCGGCGCGAGCTCGTCCAGCCGCGCGGCGTCCCCGCTCGCCCACGGAAGCAGCCGGGTGAGGCCCTGCCCCGCGTCGATCCGCCCCAGATCGGCGCGCCGACGCGCCCGGCCGAGCTCCGGCTCCAGCCACTCGTCCACGCGCGCGTGCAGGGCGTCGTCGGACACGTCGGGCCAGGGATCGCCCAGGTGTGCGTGCAGGAAGGCCAGGCGCTGCCGCAGCGTCTCGGCGTCCCGCGTCCACCGCAGCAGCCCGAACCCTTCGGCCCGCAGCCCCTCCACCAGTGCCTCGCGTACGAGTCCGGAGCCGGCGTCCCGGAGCGGACGCACCGCCAGCTCCACCGCCCCGAGCCGCTCGACCCGGCGCGCGACCACGTCGCCGTCGGCCCAGCCGACCTCGTCGCCCTCGGCGTACAGGTGCGCCGCTGCCCGCCGGGCCGTCTCCTCGTCGATGACGGCGCCGAGCCGCACGCGCGCGTGCCCGGCGCCCACGGGTCTGTCGGCCACGGCGACCGCGAGCCAGGGAGCGGCCCGCAGACCCGTGTGGTCCCCGAGCTCGGCCCGGGTCCCGGACGCCATCAAATAGGACCCGCCGTGCGAGCGTGCGACGCGCTCGGGGAAGGCGAGGGCGGCGACGAGGCCCGCGACGTGATCGTCCCCGGTCCGCGCCGCGCCGCCCCGGCCGCCCGCGGAGGACGACGACAGCCCCGGCGACGGCCGGGCGGACCCACCCCGGGCCTGCCGGGTGGACTCCTCCGGGGCGGGCTCCCGCGGCGGCCGGGCGGCCCCTTGCGAGGCGAGCTCCTGCACCTGCCGTGCGGACTCTTCCTGGGCGGACTCATCCAGGGCGGGGCCCTGCTGCCGGGGACCCGGTGCCGACATGGTCCGCAGCCGCTTCGCCTCCGCACGCCACCGCCCGGCGTAGGCGTCACCGCCACGCCGGGCGGCACGCCAGGCCGCGGCGAGATCGTCGCCGTACTCCCTCGGCGGCTCCTCGCTCAGCAGGGCGACGACCTCGGCGGCGCGGTCCGCGCCGACCTCGGGCGCCGCGTCCAGCAGGGCGCGGGCGAGCCGCGGGTGCAGTCCGAGCCGGGACATGCGGACACCCCGGTCCGTCGCCCGCCCCGAGTCGTCCACCGCGCCCACCGCCGACAGCACGGCGCGCGCCGCGGCCATCGCCCCGCCCGGCGGCGCGTCGAGGAGAGCCAGCCCCGTCGCGTCCGGGTCGCCCCAGCAGGCCGCCTGGAGGGCGAACGCCGTCAGGTCCGCCACCTTGATCTCCGGGGCGGGGAAGCGGGCCAGCCGCCCGTCCTCCGCCTCCGTCCAGCACCGGTACACCGCTCCGGGGGCCTCACGTCCGGCCCGTCCGGCCCGCTGCCGCCCGGCCGCCTGCGAGGCCCGTACGGTCGTCAGGGCGCTCAGCCCGCGCGCGTGGTCCACACGCGGTTCCCGCGCCAGCCCGGAGTCGACCACCACCCGCACCCCGGGAACCGTCAGGGAGGACTCGGCGACCGAGGTCGCGAGAACCACCCGGCGCCGCGCCCCCGGGGAGAGCACGGCGTCCTGCACGGCGGCCGGCGCCCGCCCGTGCACCTGGAGCACGTCCACGTCGCCCCGGCCCGTCGGGTCCCCCAGCTGTCCGGCGACCCGCGCGATCTCCCCCACCCCGGGGAGGAAGCACAGGACGTCCCCCTCGCGCTCGGCCAGCGCCCGCCGCACCACCGCCGCCACGTGCGTCAGGAGCGCCGGGTCCACCCGCATGCCGTGCGGCGGCCGGACGGGGCGGGCGGGCGGCGCCCAGACCACCTCGACCGGATACGACACGCCCTCGGCCTCGACCACCGGCGCGTCGCCCAGCAGCCGGGCCCACCCCTGCGCGTCCGTCGTCGCCGAGGCCGCCACCAGCCGCAGCTCCGGCCGCAGGGCGGCCCGGACGTCCCACAGGAAGGCTGCCACCGTGTCGGCGTCCAGATGCCGCTCGTGGCACTCGTCCAGCACGACCACGTCGACGTCCGCCAGCTCCTGGTCCCGCTGGAGCCGCTGCAACAGCACACCGGTCGTGACGACCTCCACGCGCGCGTGGCGGCCGACCACCCGTTCCCCGCGCACCGTGTAGCCGACGCTCTCGCCGACCTTCTCGCCGAGCAGCCACGCCATGCGGCGCGCCGCGGCCCGGGCGGCGATCCGCCGCGGCTCCGCGACGACGACCCGGCGCGCCGGCCGCCCGTCGTCCAGGAGACCGGCGAGCACGAGCGGCACCAGGGTCGTCTTGCCGGTGCCCGGCGGCGCCACGAGCACCGCGGTGCCGTGGCCCTCCAGGGCGTCGTCCAGGCCGGGCAGGGCGCCGCGCACGGGCAGCGCGTCCAGAGCGTCGTAGCGGATCACGCCCCCCAGTCTCGTACGCGGGTGGAAGCGGCCTCCACGCGCGCGTGCCGCACCAGGGCACGGGCGGCAGGCGCCTGTGTCAGTCGCGCTCGCAGACGAAGATCGCCGTCCCGGGGATGAGGTTCCCGCGCAGCGGTGACCAGCCGCCCCACTCCTGGGTGTTCCAGGCGGGCCACTGCGGCTCGACGAGGTCCACCAGCCGGAAGCCGCCGGCCACGACGTCACGGACGCGGTCCCCGACCGTCCGGTGGTGCTCGACGTACACCGCGCGGCCCTCCTCGTCCTGCTCCACGTACGGAGTGCGGTCGAAGTACGACGCGGAGACGCTGAGCCCCTCCGGGCCGGGCTCGTCGGGGAAGGCCCAGCGGATCGGGTGCGTCACGGAGAAGACGAAACGGCCGCCCGGCCGCAGCACCCGGCGCACCTCCCGCAGGACCCGCACCGGGTCGGCGACGAAGGGCAGCGCCCCGTACGCCGAGCACGCCAGGTCGAAGGAGCCGTCCGCGAAGGGCAGGGCGCCCGCGTCGGCCTCCACCAGCGGCACGCCGCCGCCTATGCGCAGCGCGTGCTGGAGCTGGCGGTGGGAGAGGTCCAGGGCCACGGGCCGCGCCCCCTGCCCGGCCAGCCAGCGCGAGCACTGGGCCGCGCCGGCGCCGATCTCCAGGACGTCCTTGTCCTTGAGATCCTCCGGCGGTCCGAGGAGCTCGGCCTCCACCTCGTCGAGGCCCTCGGGGCCCCATACGAACCGGTCGTCGCCGAGGAACGTGCCGTGTTCGACCTGGTACTCGTCCGCGTTCCGGTCCCACCAGCCGCGGTTCGCGCGGGAGCTCTCCGCGGCGTCCGCGGTACGACGGGTTGCTTCCGGTTCGAACGCTTCGGGCTCTTGGATGATCGGCTCCCTCGTAATAGTCTGCGGGCCACCGTCCGACCCGCCTCGGGGGTGTCACGACAGGGGTGTCCCAGGGCCCGCGTGGCCTCGTGTGACAGGTTTTGTGCCGGGAATGCGGCGATCCGCCCCGGGTGTGCGCCTTCGCGCATTGACCCTGCCCGGCTGCCCCCGTATGCTACAAGTTGCGCTGCGGGCCTGCGCTCCTCAGACGTAGCAGGCTGCGCTCGCATCTGTATGTATGTCCCCTCGGTTGTCGAGGCGCCCCCGGGTCACCGGGTTAGGCGCTTCCTTGGCTGTCCGGCTTCTGCAGAGCGAAACGGGCTCCCGGCGCAAGCAGTACCTACGACTCAATGTCCGTACCGGAGCCCTTTCCCACATGACGAGCAGCACCGAGACCACCGCCACCACCCCGCAGGTTGCGGTCAACGACATCGGTAACGAGGAAGCCTTCCTCGCCGCGATCGACGAGACGATCAAGTACTTCAACGACGGCGACATCGTCGACGGCGTCATCGTGAAGGTCGACCGGGACGAGGTCCTGCTCGACATCGGTTACAAGACCGAAGGTGTCATCCCGAGCCGTGAGCTCTCGATCAAGCACGACGTCGACCCGAACGAGGTCGTGGCCGTCGGCGACGAGATCGAGGCCCTGGTCCTCCAGAAGGAGGACAAGGAAGGCCGCCTGATCCTCTCGAAGAAGCGCGCCCAGTACGAGCGTGCCTGGGGCACCATCGAGAAGATCAAGGAAGAGGACGGCATCGTCACCGGTACCGTCATCGAGGTCGTCAAGGGTGGTCTCATCCTCGACATCGGCCTCCGTGGCTTCCTGCCGGCTTCTCTCGTCGAGATGCGTCGTGTCCGCGACCTCCAGCCCTACGTGGGCAAGGAGCTCGAGGCGAAGATCATCGAGCTGGACAAGAACCGCAACAACGTGGTCCTGTCCCGCCGTGCCTGGCTGGAGCAGACCCAGTCCGAGGTCCGCCAGACGTTCCTCACGACCCTGCAGAAGGGTCAGGTCCGTTCCGGCGTCGTGTCCTCGATCGTCAACTTCGGTGCCTTCGTGGACCTGGGTGGCGTCGACGGTCTGGTCCACGTCTCCGAGCTGTCCTGGAAGCACATCGACCACCCCTCCGAGGTCGTCGAGGTCGGCCAGGAGGTCACGGTCGAGGTCCTCGACGTCGACATGGACCGCGAGCGTGTCTCCCTGTCGCTGAAGGCGACGCAGGAAGACCCGTGGCAGCAGTTCGCCCGCACCCACCAGATCGGCCAGGTCGTGCCCGGCAAGGTCACGAAGCTGGTTCCGTTCGGTGCGTTCGTCCGCGTGGACGAGGGCATCGAGGGTCTGGTGCACATCTCCGAGCTGGCCGAGCGCCACGTGGAGATCCCGGAGCAGGTCGTCCAGGTCAACGACGAGATCTTCGTCAAGGTCATCGACATCGACCTCGAGCGTCGTCGCATCAGCCTCTCGCTGAAGCAGGCCAACGAGTCCTTCGGTGCCGACCCGGCCTCGGTCGAGTTCGACCCGACCCTGTACGGCATGGCCGCGTCCTACGACGACCAGGGCAACTACATCTACCCCGAGGGCTTCGACCCCGAGACCAACGACTGGCTCGAGGGCTACGAGAAGCAGCGCGAGGAGTGGGAGCGCCAGTACGCCGAGGCGCAGCAGCGCTTCGAGCAGCACCAGGCGCAGGTCATCAAGTCCCGCGAGGCCGACGCCCAGGCGGCGGCCGAAGGCGGCGACGCGGCGGGTGCGGCTCCGGCCGCGTCCGGCGGTGGCTCGTACTCCTCGGAGTCCGCGGACAACTCCGGCGCCCTGGCGTCGGACGAGGCCCTGGCTGCCCTCCGCGAGAAGCTCGCCGGCGGCCAGAGCTGAAAGCTCACCGCTAGGCGCTAGCCGATGACTGCGGGCCCGCACCCATCAGGGTGCGGGCCCGCAGTGCGTTTCCCGCCACCCGCGCGGGTCACGTCGGCTGTCCCGTCGCCCCCGTCACCCCTGCCGGTCACGGCGGCCGGGCGCCCCTTCCGGCGACAGTCCCCGGTGCGCGCGGTGCGCGCGACGACGGCTGACCGTTCCCGGTGATCGCGGCGCCCCGGGCGCGCGGGCGGCGGCTGCCCGGCGGTCTCGAAGCGCACGGTGTCCACCCGGCTGGACGCGTGCGCGGGCAGAAACGTGCGGGATACACGAGTTGCCGATGGGCCGTAACCGGCCATTGGGAGGCTTCCCCGGTCGTTCAAGATCGAAAGGGGAGCCCTGTCATGCCACAGCCTCAGAGCCGTCCTGGTACGAGCCGGCGTTCGTTCCTGCGCACGGTGGGTCTCACCGGTGGCGCGGGCACGATGTTCGCCACCATGGGAGCCCTCGGTCTCGCTCCCACCGCCCACGCCGCACCGCGCGAACAGCCCTTCCGCGCCCTGAAGCCGAGCGACTTCACACTCACGGGACGCGGCGCGGCGAAGGTCGTCATCGTCGGCGGCGGCATCGCCGGACTGGCGTCCGCGTACGAACTCGGCAAGGCCGGCTACGACTGTACGGTCCTGGAGGCCAGAGACCGCACCGGCGGGCGCAACTTCACCGTGCGGGGCGGGGATTCGACCACCGACCTCTACGGCAACACCCAGACGGCGCGCTTCAGCGAGGGCCAGTACATGAACGCGGGCCCGGCCCGCCTGCCGCAGTGGATGGTCACCCTCGACTACTGCCGTGAACTCGGCGTCCCCGTCGAGGTGTTCACCAACTCCAACGCGGACGCGTACCTCTTCAACGAGTCGGCCGGCATGACCGAGCCGATGCGGTACCGCACAGCCAAGGCCGATGTCTACGGCTACGTCTCCGAGTTGCTCGCCAAAGCCACCGACAAGGGCGCCCTCGACAAGGAGCTCACCGCCGCCGACCAGGAGAAACTCGTCGAGTTCCTCAAGGACTTCGGCGAGCTCGGCGACAAGCTGACGTACGAGGGCGGTGAGCGGCGCGGCTACACCACCGTCCCCGCCGCGGCGGGCACCCCCGGAGTGCTCCTCGACGGCCTCCCCACCGCGTCCGAGGTCTTCGCCAGCGGCGTCGGCCGGTACTTCTCCTTCGAGTTCGGGTTCGACCAGGCGATGCTGATGTTCCAGCCGGTGGGCGGCATGGACCGGATACCGCGGGCGCTGACGGAGGCGGTCGGCGCCCGTCGCATCCGGACGGGAGCCGTCGTCTCGCGGATCACCGACAAGGGCAGCGGCGTCACCGTCACGTACACCCAGGGCGGGCGGACCAGGTCCATCGACGCCGACTACTGCATCGGCGCCCTGCCGCCCAACATCCTCGCCAGGATCCCGCACAACCTCGGTCCCGGAGTGCAGAGCGCCCTGGAGGCGATCACCCCGCAGTCCGCGGGCAAGATCGGGCTGGAGTACCGCTCCCGCTGGTGGGAACTGGACCACCGCATCTACGGCGGCATCACCGAGACCGACCAGGACGTCACCCACATCTGGCACCCCTCCTACGGCTTCCACGGCGAACGCGGCGTCCTGATCGGCTACTACAACTACGGCGGTGACGCCGACGCGTACGCGAAGCTCACCCCACGGGAACGCGAGAAGCGAGCCGTTGCCGCGGGCGTGAAGATCTACGGCGAGAAGTACCGCACCGAACTCGCCTCCTCGTTCTCCCACCACTGGCGTCAGACACCGCACCTGGAGGCCGCCTGGCACGACACCCCGGGCGGGCCCGACGACATCCGCTACAAACCCCTCAACGAGCCCACCGGGCGGGTCTACTTCGCGGGCGACTGGCTCAGCTACACCGACGCCTGGCAGCACGGCGCCTTCACGTCCGCCCGCAAGGCGGTGACCGCGCTCCACGCGCGCGTGCTGTCCGCGTGACCGTCCGGCGGCGGCCGGCAAAGGGGTAAGAGGATGGTGGTGAGGGGCGCGGGCCGGGAATGCCCGCGCTCCGCACCATGTTGTGCTGTACGAACACGAGGAGGAGCGGTCACAGTGCTTGATCCGCAGGGTTTGTACGCATGGGAGCCGAAGGGCCTGGCCGTCGTCGACGTGGCGCTGGCCCAGGAGTCGGCCGGTCTTGTCATGCTCTACCACTTCGACGGATACATCGACGCGGGCGAGACCGGCGACCAGATCGTCGACCGGCTGCTCGACTCGCTGCCCAACCAGGTCGTGGCCCGTTTCGACCACGACCGGCTCGTGGACTACCGTGCCCGCCGGCCGCTGCTGACGTTCAAGCGCGACCGCTGGACCGACTACGAAGAGCCGACCCTCGACGTGCGGCTCGTCCAGGACGCCACCGGAGCACCCTTCCTGCTGCTGTCGGGCCCGGAGCCGGACGTGGAGTGGGAACGCTTCGCCGCCGCCGTCCAGCAGATCGTGGAGCGGCTCGGCGTCCGTCTGTCGGTGAACTTCCACGGCATCCCCATGGGCGTCCCGCACACCCGGCCCGTGGGCCTCACCCCGCACGGCAACCGCACCGAACTGGTCCCCGGCCACCGCAGCCCCTTCGACGAGGCCCAGGTCCCCGGCAGCGCCGAGTCCCTCGTCGAGTACCGCCTCATGGAGGCCGGACACGACGTCCTGGGCGTCGCCGCTCACGTACCGCACTACATCGCCCGTTCGCCGTACCCGGACGCCGCGCTGACCGTCCTGGAGTCGATCACCGCCGCGACCGGCCTGGTGCTCCCCGGCATCGCGCACTCCCTGCGCACCGAGGCGCACCGTACGCAGACCGAGATCGACCGGCAGATCCAGGAGGGCGACGAAGAGCTCGTCTCCCTCGTCCAGGGCCTTGAGCACCAGTACGACGCGGCCGCGGGCGCCGACACGCGGGGCAACATGCTCGCGGAGCCGGTGGAGATCCCGTCGGCGGACGAGATCGGCCTGGAGTTCGAGCGGTTCCTGGCCGAGCGCGAGGGCGACTCCTGACCGGATCACGGACCGCGCGGACGACCGGGCCTGTTCCCTCCCTCCGGGCCGAGGGATGCCTCCCGGCCGAGGGGTGTGCCGTCGTCAGGGCCTAAGCTGCTGGGCATGCTGAAGGTGGGTCTGACCGGCGGTATCGGCGCCGGCAAGAGCGAGGTGTCACGGCTCCTCGTCGAGCACGGAGCGGTACTGATCGACGCGGACAGGATCGCGCGGGAGGTCGTCGCGCCCGGAACCGCCGGGCTCGCGGCGGTCGTGGACGCCTTCGGGCGGAACGTCCTCGCCCCGGACGGGAGCCTGGACCGGCCCCGGCTGGGGGCGATCGTCTTCGCCGACCCCGAGAAGCTCGCCGTGCTCAACGCGATCGTGCACCCGCTGGTGGGTGCCCGCTCGCGCGAACTGGAGGACGCCGCCCCCGACGACGCCGTCGTCGTGCACGACGTGCCCCTGCTCGCCGAGAACGGCCTCGCGTCGCTGTACGACCTCGTGATCGTCGTCGACGCGGCCCCCGAGACCCAGCTCGACCGGCTCGTACGGCTGCGGGGCATGACCGAGCAGGACGCCCGCGCCCGCATGGCCGCCCAGGCCACGCGCGAGAAGCGCCGGGAGGTCGCGGACGTCGTCATCGACAACGACGTGGCCCTGGACGAGTTGGAACGCCGAGTACGGGACGTATGGGACGGTCTCGTGCGCCGAGCCCACCGACCCGGGGAATAGCGGCCCCCGACGGGGGCGTTGAACCCGTGCAGTGAGGGAAGGACTCAGCCGTGCCCGAGACCAGCGGTTCGACCGGACGTACTCCGGAGACGCATGTCATCGACTTCCGTGCCGCCGAGCAACTGCTCGCCGCGCGCGACCCGCGGGGCGCGGTGAAGCTGCTCGACCCGGTCATCGCCGCCCATCCCGAGAACACGGCGGCCCGGCTGCTGCGCGCACGGGCCTTCTTCGCCGCCGCGCAACTGCGCCCTGCCGAGCTGGAGTTCACGATCGTGCTGGAGCGCGAGCCGGACAACGCGTTCGCGCACTTCGCGCTCGCCCGCACCTACGAGCGTCAGCGCCGCCCCGAGCAGGCCAAGCGTCACTTCAGGCTGGCGGCCGCGCTGGACCCGAAGCCGCAGTACCTGGAGGCGGCGCGCTTCGACGCGTAGGCGCCGAGCCGTGCGGGGGTGCCGGTGCTCCGGGCGGTCAGGGGTGGCGGTGCTCCGGTGGCCGTCGGTAGGGCGGCCGGCTGCCCGGAGGCCGGTACGGCGGCCGCGTCTCTGGCGGAGCGTAAGGCGGCACGTCGCGTCCCGGCTGATAGTGCGGCCCCTGGCGGATGTGCCGCAGGATCATCGCCATGTCGACGGTGACGACCAGCCACAGAACGCCGCACGCGGCAGCCCAGCCGGGCCGCCCGACCAGCGCGAACGCGACCGTCCCGAAGATCGCCCAGACCAGACCCCACACGCTCAGCCAGAAGCGTGCCCGCAGTGCACTGCGCGCTGTCGTCGGTTCACTGCCCGTACGCATCAGGATCACCACTCCTACTGGGAAACGTACTCTTCGTGGTGCACGTTCACCAAGTGAGAGCGGTCGGTACGGCGACCGCCGGGGGAGGCGACGGTGCTGCTGGAGGCGCTGCGGGCGGACGCGGGACTCGCGGAGTGGCTGAAGGGCCTGGAGGGCGAAGGTCCGCCAGGGGTGGAAGCGGTGCTCCCGGACGGCGACGAGCTGGCCGACGTGCTGCTCGACCTGACCGTGGCCCACGAGCACATCAACGAACTCGTCGCGCTGCGCGCCCGGTTGGTGGCCGACCCGGAGGCCATGACCCTCCTCGCGCGCTGCGTCGCCCGCTTCGTGCGGGACATGGGGGAGATCGGCAAGGGCTGGGAGCCGCCCGCCTTCCCGGAGTCCGCCGGAGCACTCGGACGGTGCTTCCATGTGTACGTCTTCATCGCGGCGCTGCCCCACGTGCGGGCCTACCACCAGGAGCGCGGCATCCCCGAGGACGTGTCCCGGCGCACCCTCGCCGACCTCGGCCGTCACGTGGCCGTCCACCACAGGAGGGCCGGGACGCCGGGACTGCTGTTCCCCTGGTGGATAGCCCTGCACTTCCACGGGGAGCTGTTCCAGCTGGGCCGGCTCCAGTTCCAGCGGGCGCGGCTCGGCCGGCGCACGGGCCGGGCCGTCGCCGACGCGGGTCTCGACCTGGGCCCGGGCGACCCGTGCCTGAGCCTGCACATCACCGACTTCCGCGGGCCGCTGACGCCCGCCGCCTGCGACCGTTCGCTCGCCCTGGCCCGCGACTTCTTCGCCCGCCACTTCCCCGACGAGCGCTACGAGGTGGCCGTCTGCCACTCCTGGCTGCTCGATCCCCAGCTCAAGCGCTATCTGCCCGCCGAGTCCAACATCGTCCGCTTCCAGGACCGGTTCGCGCTCGTCCACCAGGACGGCACCCCGGACGACGGGGTGCCCGTCGGGTTCGTCTTCGGCGATCCCGAGCTGCCGCTGGAGACGCTGCCCCGGCGCAACAGCGTGGAGCGGGCGGTCGTCGACCATCTGCGGGCGGGCGGCCACTGGTACGGCGGGCACGGCTGGTTCGCGGTCTGAGCCGGACGGTGGGTGCCGTGACCGACCCGAGCCCTCGGCCCCGGGCGGCTTTCCTCGAACCGCCCCCCTCTCGATCCGGTCCTTCTTGAACCGGTCCTCCTCGAACCGGCCGTTCTCGAACCGGTATCCCTCGAACACATCACCCGAACGAGTGGCGGTGAGCCGGAACGGGGCGCCGGAGACCGTCCGTTGGACGGGTATGAGCATCGAGAAGCGTCAGAAGACAGAGATGCGGCAGGGACACGCGGGGACGGGACCGGGCGCGATCACACCGGACGGCTGCGCCGTCGAGCTGTACGCGCGCCTGCCCGTCGGGGACGAGCCGGACATCGTCACCGCCGCGGTGCCTCCGGGCGCTCACATCCTGGAACTCGGCAGCGGGGTCGGCCGCGTGACCCATCCGCTCCTGGAGCGGGGTTTCACGGTCACCGCCGTGGACGAGTCCGCCGAGATGCTGGAGCGCGTCCGTGGGGCCCGCACGATATGCGGCACGATCGAGGGCCTCGAGCTCGGTGAGACCTTCGACGTGGTGATGCTCGCGTCGTTCCTCGTGCACACCGGTGACGAGAGAGAGCGCAGAGCGCTGCTGGACACCTGCGTCCGCCATGTCGCCGACGACGGCTGTGTGCTGATCCAGCGCGAGGGGCAGGACTGGCACACCCGTGTGCCGCGTGAGCGGGTGGACGCGTCCGGCTTCACCGTCCGCATCCTGTCCGCGGATCCGGTCGGCGACGCGGTGAACTCGGTCCGCGCGGAGTACGAATTCCCCGACGCCACCTGGACCCAGACGTTCCTGGCCCGCCCACTGACGGAGGACGAGTTCGAGGAGGCCCTGCGGGAGGCCGGGCTGAGAGTGGATCGTCGCCTGACCGAGGACGGCGTGTGGATGAGGGCGGTGAAGGCGACGCGGGGCTGACTCCGAGGGTGTGGGGCTGTCTCGGGGAGCGGGGGGCGGGGCAAGGGGCGAACGGGGCGAACAAATGTCGTCCGGCGGCGATGAGTTCCGCGGGCCCGCCCGGTCTACCTCTGTGAAAGCACGAGCCACCGCTTCCCACAGGAGACCAGCATGTCCGAGACCACCCTCCCCGCCTCCCGAGTCGCCTCCGCCGCTTCCGTGAACGCCCCGCGCAGCCGTGGCGCACGCGTCTCCCTGACCGCTCTGCAGATCGTCCTCGGCCTCTTCTACGCCATCGCGAGTGCCCTGCCCAAGCTGATCGCGCACCCGTCGGCCGCCGAGACCTTCGACAAGCTGGGCTGGGGCCACACGGGCATGTACATCATCGGCGCGCTCGAACTCGCCGGAGGCATCGCCCTGTTGATCCCGCTGCTCGACTCCGTGGCGGCGATGGCGCTCGGCGCGCTGATGGTGGGCGCGTTCATCGCCAACATCACCGCCATCCACGGCCCCTATGTGGCGACCCCGCTCATCCTCGTCCTGCCGCTCGCCCTGATCGCCTGGGCCAGGCGGAGCCACACCACGGAACTGCTGCGCCTGGTGCGCCGACGGGCATGACGGCCGTACGGCGGCGAGGGCACCCCGGCAACAAGGGGTGCCCTCGCCGCCGTACGGCGTCACGGGGTGTGTCAGCGTCAGTGGGGCTTGATGTCCCGCCGTCGGACGGTCCGGTCGGGTGCCCCGGCCGGACCGGACGGCTCAGGAGTCCGCGTCGCCGAAACCGTCCTGCCCGCCGCGCGCGCCGGAGGATCGCGAGGAGCCCGAGGACCGGGACGAGCCCGACGGGCGGGACCTGCCCGGGTGGGCCGTCGGGGCGGGGCCGCTGCCGGGAGCGCCGCCCGCACGGGCCGCGTCGGCGAAACCGGACGTGCCGGCGGCGAGCCCCCGCAGCCGTTCCATGTCGCGGCGGTCCCGCTTGGTCGGACGGCCCGTGCCGCGGTCACGGATGCCCGCCGGGGCGACGGCCTCACGCGGCGGGGGCGGCGGGCTGTTGTCGACGTAGCACTCGACGGCGACGGGCGCACCGACCCGCTTGCGGATGAGCCGCTTGACGACGACCACCCGCTCCCGGCCTTCGTGCCGCAGGCGCACCTCGTCGCCGACGCGCACGGAGTACGCCGGCTTGACGCGCTCGCCGTTCACCCGGACATGTCCGCCGCGGCAGGCGGTGGCGCCCAGTGAGCGGGTCTTGACGAGCCGCACGGACCAGATCCAGCTGTCGACGCGCACGCTCTCGCCGCTCGCCGGACCCGCGGCCCTGGCGGAGGCCGCCGCGTCGCCCGAGCCGGGCGCAGCGTCCGCGCCCGTGTCCTTCTTCTCCCCGTCAGCACCCTGAGAAGCCATGTCGTCGACTTTAGTCCCCCTGGGCCCGGACACCTCCGGGTTTTTCCGTCGCACGGACCGCCCCGGATGCGGCGGGCCGGGCGAGTCCGGAGGCTGTCGTCCGGGCGCCCGTGGCACGAAGGCCGGGGACCTCGGCGAGACCGCGGAGGAGGAGGGGCGACCCTCGCCTCCCCCGTGGACCGCGGGCGTCTCCCGCGCCGTCGTCACCGCCCGGCAGGCCCACCGGCGGCCGGCCGAACCTCTGGGTTCCCCCCGCCACCGTGACCTTCCGCGGCATCGCCCCTCGCGAAGGTCGGGCACGACAAGCACCCCCGTTCCCTTCAGGCCGCTCCTCACCTTCCTCCTGCCGGTCCTCGGGTTCGTGGCCGCGGGCGCGGTGATGACCTGGTCGTACGGTGGAGGCATGGACACCGGTGGCCTGGCCGAACTGGACGCGCGGATCTCCGGCTGCCGGGCATGCCCGCGCCTGGTCGCCTGGCGCGAGGAGGTGGCCCGCACCAAGCGTGCCGCCTTCGCCGACGAGACGTACTGGGGACGGCCGGTGCCCGGTTTCGGCCCGGCGGACGCCCGGCTGCTGATCGTCGGTCTGGCCCCCGCCGCGCACGGCGGCAACCGCACCGGCCGCATGTTCACCGGCGACCGCTCCGGGGACGTGCTGTACCAGGCCCTGTACGACGTGGGTCTGGCCTCGCAGCCGACCTCCGTGTCCGCCGCCGACGGCCTGGAACTGCGGGGCGTCCGCGTGACCGCGCCCGTCCACTGCGCCCCGCCCGGCAACAAGCCGACACCGGCGGAACGGGACACCTGCCGACCCTGGCTGGTGAGGGAACTGGAGCTGCTGCGGCCCTCGCTCCGCGCGGTGGTGGTCCTCGGCGCCTTCGGCTGGCAGGCCGCGCTGCCGGCCTTCGCCGAGGCGGGATGGGCGGTGCCGAAGCCGAGGCCGGCCTTCGCGCACGGGACGCGGGTGTCGCTCGACGGGCTGGAGCTGTTCGGCTGCTTCCACGTCAGCCAGCGCAACACCTTCACCGGCAAGCTCACCCCCGAGATGCTGCGGGACGTCCTGCGAACGGCGAAGGAGGCGGCCGGGTTGGCGTGAATCGCCGAGACGGCGCCGCGGTACGGGCGTTACGGTGCGCGGATGGGCCTGTATCCGGAGATCGAACCCCACGACGGCGGAATGCTCGATGTCGGGGACGGCAACCAGGTGTACTGGGAGGTCTGCGGCAATCCGCGCGGCAAGCCGGCGGTGATGCTGCACGGCGGCCCCGGCTCCGGCTGCACCCCGCACTACCGGCGCTACTGCGACCCGGCCGCATACCGGATCGTGCTGCTCGACCAGCGCGGCTCCGGACGGTCGACCCCGCACGCGAGCGCCTACGGCACGGACATGGGCGTCAACACGACGGACCGTCTGATGCGGGACCTGGAGCTGCTGCGGCGGCGGCTCGACATCGAGCGGTGGCTGGTGTGGGGCGTGTCATGGGGGTCGGTGCTCGGGCTGCGGTACGCGCAGACCCATCCGCACGCGGTGTCCGAACTCGTGCTGACCGGAGTGGCCACCGGTTCGGACCCCGAAGTGGCGCTGCTGACCAGGGGGTTGGGGAAGATCTTCCCGGAGGCGTTCGAGCGGTTCCTCGGCGAGCTGCCGGCGCACGACCGCGACGGGAACCTCGCCGCCGCGTACAACCGGCTGATCGAGTCGCCCGACCCGCGGGTGCGGGAACGCGCGGCGCGCGCGTGGACCGACTGGGAGACGGCGACCGTCCCGGCGCCGCCCCGCTCGGTGGCACGCTACGAGGACGCGGCCTTCCGCATGGGCTTCGCCCGGACCGTCACCCACTACTGGGGCAACGACCACTTCCTGGGCGAAGGGAACGCCGAGGGCGTGGTGCTGCGGGACGCGCCCCTGCTCAAGGGCATCCCGGGCACGCTGGTGCAGGGCAGTCTCGACTTCGGGAACCTGCTGGGCATCGTCTGGCGGCTGCACCGGGCCTGGCCCGACAGCGAGCTGGTCGTCGTGGACGACGCCGGGCACGGTGCCGGCGCTCCGGGCATGGCGGAGGCGCTGGTCGCGGCCACCGACAGGTACGCGCGGGGATAGCGGACCCGCACGACGTCAGGGGGCTCGCGGACGGCGTCACGTGTCCGGTGTGCCGGGATCAGGGACCTCGGTCTCGCCGAACAGATGCCGGACCGTGGAGCGGTAGTTGGCGCGCACGTGGCTGAGCGCGTGGGCGCGGGCCCGGTCGGGGTCTCCGGAGGCGATGGCCTCGTACAACTCGCCGTGTTCGGTGAGCAGCTGCGGCCATTCCTCGTTCTGCCGGGTGAGCCAGCGCAGGCGGCCGTCGACCGGCTCCATGACGGAGATCAGCAGGCTGTTGCCCGCCATGGCGAGGATGCGGTCGTGGAAGCGGGTGTTGATGTCGGTGATCGCCTCGGCGTCCCCGGCGCGGGTCGCCGACGCCGCCTGGCCGAGCAGCTCCCGCAGCTCCGCCAGACCCTGAGGGGTGGCCCGTGACGCGGCCAGCCCCGCCGCGTACACCTCCAACGCCTCGCGCAGCTCGAAGAGTTCCTTGACGTCGGTGGGGGTCAGACGCCGCACGACGGTGCGGCGTGCCGACTCGAAGAGGACGAATCCCTCCGCGACCAGGGCCCGGATCGCCTCCCGGACCGGGACCCGGGAGACTCCGAACCGCTCGGCCAGCTCACGCTCCACGAGCCGGTCACCCGGGCGCATCCGGCCCGCGATGATGTCCTGCCGCAGGGTCGCGAGGACGCGCTCGCGCACCGCGCCAAGGGGTTCGATCTTCGTCATGGGGCCATCTTCGCCGAAGCGAGGGGGCTTTTACGGAGCCGTAACGGCAACGACATCGGTCGCGACGCTTGACGGGAGGACCATGACGGCAGTTTGGTATACCAAACGCATCCGGCTAGCCGCCCTCCGCCGTCCCTCGCTCACGTCGTCCCTGGAGGCCCCGTGTCCCTCGCCGACCGCGCCGAAGCCACCGGCACAGCAGCGTTCGTCCCCGACCCCCGCCTCACCAACGAAGACCTCGCACCCGCGGGCAAGCGCAACTGGAAGGTCTTCGACCTCTTCGCCATGTGGATGTCCGACGTCCACAACCTCGGCAACTACACCTTCGCGGCGGGCCTGCTGGTCCTCGGCATGAACGTCTGGCAGATCTTCACGTCCCTGCTCGTCGGTTTCGTGCTCATCTACGCCGGCATGAACCTGATGGGCCGCGTCGGACAGCGCACCGGCGTGCCGTTCCCCGTCGTCAGCCGCATCAGCTTCGGGGTCTGGGGCGCCAACATCCCCGCACTGATCAGGGCGGTCATCGCCATCATGTGGTACGGAATCCAGACCTATCTGGCCTCCGTCGCCGTGAACGTCATGCTGCTCGCCGCCTGGCCGGGCCTGGAGTCCTGGACCCACCATTCCTTCGTCGGCCTGGACGCGCTCGGCTGGACGTCGTTCCTCGCCCTGTGGCTCCTCCAGGCGCTGATCATCAGTCAGGGCATGGAATCCGTCCGCAAGTTCCAGGACTTCTGCGGCCCCGCGATCTGGCTCGTGATGATCGCCCTGGCCATCTGGGTCCTCGCCAAGGCCGGCTGGAGCATCCCGCTCTCCTCCACGCCGCACCCGGTCTCCGCGGGCGAGCAGTGGCGCCAGTGGTTCGGCGCGGTCGGACTCATCCTCGCCACCTACGGCACGCTGATGCTCAACTTCTGCGACTTCTCGCGGTTCGCCCCCAGCTACCGGACCGTCAAGCGCGGCAACTTCTGGGGCCTGCCGATCAACTCCACGGCCTTCGTCATCGTGTCCGTCGTCGTCACGGCCGGCTCCATCGAGGCGTTCGGCGAGGCCATCACCGACCCCGCGCTGCTCGTCGCCAAGGTGGGCAACACCTGGGTCCTGGTCCTCGGCGCCCTGACCTTCGCCATCGCCACCATGGGCGTCAACATCGTCGCCAACTTCGTCTCACCCGCCTACGACCTCGCCAACGTCTGGCCCCAGAAGATCACCTTCAGGGTCGGCGGCATGATCAGCACGGTCGCCGCGCTCGTCGTGACCCCCTGGAACCTCTTCTCCAACCCCACCGTCGTCAACTACTTCCTCGGCGGACTCGGCGCCTTCCTCGGCCCCCTGTTCGGCGTGATCATGCTCGACTACTACTGGGTCAAGCGCGGCCACGTCGACATCGACCAGCTCTTCGACGCCGGGCCGGGCTCGCGCTACTACTACCGCAAGGGCGTCAACCCCAAGGCCCTGTGGGCGTTCCTGCCCTCGGCCGCGGTCGCCGCGGTCCTCGCCCTGGTGAAGGCGTTCAGCGACGTCGCCCCGTACTCCTGGTTCATCGGCACGGCACTGGCGGCCGGACTCTACGCGGTGCTGTGCCGCGCGGAGCGTGCCGCCGCGGAGCCCGAGCCCGCACCCGTGGAGGGCTGAACGTGCGCATCCTCGTCACCAACTGCAACACGACGCAGGAGATGACCGCGGAGATCGTACGAGGTGCTCGGGCCGCCGCGGGCCCGGGCACCACCGTGACCGGGCTGACCCCCGCCTGGGGGCCCGAATCCGCGGAGGGCTGGCTCGACAGCTACCTCTCGGCGGCGGCCGTCCTCGACACCCTGCGCACGTACGAGGGCCGGTACGACGCCGTGGTCATGGCCGGCTTCGGGGAACACGGGCGCGAGGGCGCACGGGAGCTGGTGGACGTGCCGGTCGTCGACATCACCGAGGCGGCCGCCCACCTCGCCTGTCTGCTCGGCCGCCGCTACGGCGTCGTCACCACCCTGGAACGCTCGCGCGGGCAGATCGAGGACAGCCTGCACACGGCCGGTGTCGCCCAGAACTGTGCCGCCGTCGTCGGCACCGGCCTCGGCGTCCTCGACCTCGGCGACGCCCAGCGCACCGAGGAGGCCTTCGTCACCGCCGCCGAACGGGCCCGTGAGGCGGGGGCCGAGGTACTGGTCCTCGGCTGCGCCGGCATGACGGGACTCCAGCGGGCGGTGGGGGAGAAGCTGGGGCTGCCGGTGGTCGACGGGGTCGCCGCGGCCGTCAAACTGGCCGAGTCCCTCGTGCAGCTCGGACTGCGGACGAGCCGGGCGGGGGGATTCGCACGACCACTGCCGAAACGGCGGGCGTGGGGACGCCCCGGCCCCGGCCCCGACCCCGATTCCGGCCCCGACCCCGGCCCCGATTCCGGCCCCGCCCCCGATTCCGGCAACGATCCCGACGCCGCGCCGGCCCCGATGTGACGCCGTTCCCGCGTCGCCCCCGCAGCCCCACGGCGCGGGAGCCGACGCCGGTCCGGAGCGGTGCCCGGCCCCGAACCCGGCCAGGACCTGTCAGGCCGGGTTCGGCGTCGCCGGGCAGGCGGGACTGGTCGGTCGGGTACTAGGGCACGACGGCGGTCGCCGTGATCTCCACCAGTTGCCCCGTGTACCCGAGGCAGGCCACCCCGAGCAGCGTCGAGGAGTGCGGGCCGACGCTCAGCCCGGACGCCTCGACGACGTTCCACACGGCGGACAGCACCGCCGGCTCGCTGCTCACGACGTACACGTCGGTCGACACCACGTGCGCCATGTCGCTGCCGACCGCGCGGAGTTGCTCGTCCAGGTTGGCCAGCACCTGCTGGGCCTGCCGCACGGGATCGCCCTCACCGACGATCTTCCCGTCGGCGTCGAGGGGTACGGACCCGGCGAGGAACGCCAGCTTCGTCCCCGCCTCGACGACGGACGCGTGCGCATAGACGGGCGGTGCGAAGAGGGTGGGGACGGTGACGCGCTGGACCACGGGAGCTCCTGAAGGGGTCTTCGACGCCGGGCCCGCTCGGCCCGGTCTGTCGTCGGCGGGCGACCCGCCGATGATGCGGCGGGACGGCCGGACCCCGCACCCGAATTTCGCTCGACACCCCGGCCGCGCCACCCGCATCCTGACCCGATGCGCACCTCCCGCTCTCTCCTCGGCGCCGGCTCCCGACCGGGTCACGCCGGAGGGTCCGGCGATCCCGGTGGGAGCCCCTGATGTCCCGCACCGTTCACCATGTCCCCGCCGGACGCCGCGCCACGCCTCCGTACTGGACGGCCGGACTGCCGGGCCCGCTCACCGCGCACCGGCTGACCGAACTCCGGCTCAGCGGCGCGGAGTCGGCCAGGGCCCGGCGGGAGGGCCGTCGAGCCGTCCCGGCCCGGCTGGTCCGCTCCTTCGCCGCCTACACCTACCCCCGCGCCCTCGACGAGACCTTCGACACCGCCCACGAATCCACGGCCCGAGCAGAACTGCGCGCCTTCCGCACGGCCGCCCGCAAACTCCTGCACGCCGCACCGCCGGGCGAACTCCTCGGTGCGGCGCAGGACCTGGACCATCCACCGACCCGCCACCGCCACCGGAATCTCTGGGAAGGCTGACCCGCCGGCGGTGGCAGGTCACCGAACACGCGCGTGCGGCCGTTCCGTTCCGTCGCTCTCGTCCTCGTCCATCCGGCGAAAAGCGATCCCGAGCCCCGCGCGATGCCCTCGAATAATGCTTCGAGAAGGACCGGTTGCCGCTGTTACCGTTCCGAGCGTGGCGAAACTCAACCAGATCATCGCAGTCGAGAAGGGCGTCAAGTCCAAGTCCCACCAGGACCTGACGGCTGCTCACCATGGGCTCCAGAAGCCGGCTCTCCTGGCCGGAATATCGCGGACCTATCAGCCGAAGGACGAGGAGGGCGAGCAACTGCCGCCCGAGTCGACCCGGGTGCAGGTGAAGGCCGAGGACGTACTGCGGGACACCGCGGCGACCCTCACGCGACTGTTCGACATGACCGCCACCAAGGACTGGGCCAACTGCACGGCCCGCGCGGACGTGAAGGTGGACGGGCGCGTGCTCGTCGCCGATGTACCCGTGTCCTATCTGCTGTTCCTGGAGAAGCAGCTCACCGACCTCAATTCCTTCGTGCGGAAACTGCCCGTTCTCGACACCTCCGAGTCGTGGGCGCAGGACCCGTCCACCGATGCGTGGAAGACCGAGCCCGTGCGGACGGTCCGTACGAAGAAGGTGCCCCGGAACCACGTCAAGGCCGAGGCCACCGAGAAGCACCCGGCCCAGGTCGAGGTGTACTACGAGGACGTGCACGTCGGTTACTGGACGACCGTGAAGTTCTCCGGCGCCCTTCCCGCACGACGGGTCAACGAACTCCTGGACCGCGTGGAGAAGTTGCAGCAGGCCGTCAAGTTCGCCCGCGAGGAGGCGAACGGCGTCGACGTCGTCGACCAGCGGGTCGGGGACGCCGTGTTCGGCTACCTCTTCGGGTAGCCTCCGAACTCCCCGGCCGGCTCAGTACGGCCGGGGTGCGCGAGGAGCGCAAGCTGAAGCTGAAGCTTGTCGTGATGAGCGTTCCGTACCCGCCACAGAAGTCAGGGACGGGACGCGGTCAATCTCAGACTCTTGCTCCAGACTCAGTATTCGCCGCCGATCACCGGATCGAACGGCCCAGGCCCCAGTACGTCGAAATGCCGGTTCAAGTCCGGCCCGCGCAGCTCGATGCGTGGTGGTCCAAAGGCAGGACGCGGCGACATAACGACTGACCTGGTCCGCACAGTGTCCGGTGTGTGAAATGGGCGGCATCACAGGGTCCGGGGGCCGGCTACGCCCTCGGGCCCGCTCCGCGTCCGGAGGTTCCGCGCGTCCTTCCGCCCGCTCCGGTTTCCCACCGCCGGCGTTTGCCTCCGATCGCGTTCATGAAGGACGCGGAATTCCCGCACGCCGTCACACCGTGGAAATGCGTACGTTCCGTTCCCGTACGCGACACGGCCTATCGTGGGAACGACACCGCCCGGCCGACGTCGCCCGAAGGCAGCCAGCAGATGCCCGCCCTCGCCGACAGGAGCCCCGTGTCCCGCCCCGGCTTCACCCCACCGCCCTGGCTCGCCCATGCCCTGCGCACACAGCGCGGGCCCGTGTCCTGGAGCGCCGTCGTGCGCGGCGCACTGGCGGCCGGGCCCCTGCTCCTCGTGGCCGTGCCGGCCCAGCACGTCTCCGCGGGCGTCGTCGCCGCCCTCGGCGCCATGCTCGCCGGCGTCAACGACCGGCCGGGCAGCAGGCGCGCCGCCGTCTGGAGGCTCGGGGTGCCCGCCCTGGCCGGAGCCGCCGGCCTGCTGGTCGGGTCGTACGCCGGACAGCACATGGGCGCGGTCGCGCTCACCATCCTGCTCACCGGGCTCGGGCTCGTCGCCGGAGCCGTCAGCGCGGTCGGGCCCGTCGCCTCCGGTGCCGGGACCCAGTTGCTCGTCGCCTCCGCGATCGGAGCCGGGATGCCGCTGCCCGAACCGGGATGGCAGCGCGCCCTCTTCTTCCTCGGCGGCGCCGGCTGGCTTCTCCTGCTCCGGCTCGCGCTGCCGACCCCCGGCGCCACCGCCGGCGACTACCGCTTCGACGGGGAGCGCGCGGCCGTCGGCGCCGTCTACGACGCGATCGCCGACCTGCTCGACGCCGCCGGCGGGCCGGAGGCGAACCGTCGCCGGGTCGCCCTCACCGCCGCGCTCGACCACGCGCAGGACGCGCTCGCCGGACCCCGGCTGCGGCGGTACGCCAGTTCCGCGGCCGAGCGGCGGCTGCACGCGCAGTACGCCGCCGCGCTGCCGCTCGCCGAGGCCGCGACCGCGCTCGCCTGGTCCGGGGACGCCCGCTCCGGCCGCGCCTCCGCGGGGCCCCGGCGCCTCGCCGACGCCGTACGGGGCAACACCCGCACCGGCCCGCTGCCCGCCCCCACCCGCACCGCGCCCGCCCTGCGCGCTCTCGACAACGCCCTTCTGCACGCCGCCGAGACCTTCGACCGGGCGGAGGGCGGCGGCCTGCACACCCGGACGCGCACACTCGCCTCCACCGTCCGTACCGTCCTCGGCTCCGCCGGACGCGAATACGGGATCCGGGTCGCGCTCTGCTTCGGCGCCGCCGCGGCCGTCGCACAGGCCCTGCACCAGGCCCACTGGTACGGCCACCACACGCACTGGTACTGGCTGCCCGCGACCGCCGTCTTCCTCGTCAAGCCCGACCTCGGGCCGCTGGCCTCGCGCGTGCTGTGCCGCGCGGCCGGAACGGTGCTCGGCGCCCTCGCCTTCGCCGGGCTCGCGGCCCTGCTGCCGCGGCCCGAGGGCCTCGTCGCCCTGGTCGCGGTCAGTGGCGCCCTCCTCCCCGTCGCCACCCGGCACTTCGCCGCGCAGACCGCCGTCGTCACCGTCCTCGTCCTCGCCCTGGTGATGCTGGGAGGGGAACCGCAGGCCTCGTGGAGCCGCCTCGGCGAGACCCTGCTCGCCTGCGCGATCGTGCTCCTCGTGGGCCATCTGCCGATGCCCGGCCGGCGCGGGGGAGCCGTGCGGGCACGGCTCCGGCACGCCGAACGGGCCGCCGGTGCCTATCTCGCACACGTCCTCGACGAGGGCCGGGGCGAGGATGCGGGACGACGGGACGCGGACGGGGGACGACGGGACGCGGACGGGGGACGGCCGGGCGAAAGCCGCGGCGAACACGGAGCACCCGGCGAAGGCCGGCACGGGGGCGGGGGAGAGGCAGGGTCGGACAAGTGGGCCCTGGGCGGTGGTGCGGCCGACGTCCGGGCCGGGCGCTGGGTCCTGCGCCGGGAGGCGTATCGCACGCTGGCCGAGGCCCGCACCGCGATCGACCTCGCCGCCGCCGAACTCCCCGCCCTGGCCCGGCACGCCGAAGGGACCGACGCGGTGGCGGCCACGCTGGAGCGGCTCGTCGACACGACCACGGCGTGCGCCGTGCACCTCGACGACACCGGGCGGCTCACCCCCCGGCACACCGGCCGGCTCGTCGAACTCCTCGACGAGCTGGCCGAACGCCGGGAACGCGCCGGCCTGGACGCGCACGGGGCGCCGGGGTCCGCCCCCGAGGTCCCGATCGCGGTGTAGCCCCGGCGCGGTGCGACCGTCCGTCCTCAGCCGCCGGCCCCCGTGTCGGGAGCGGCCGGCGCACCGGTCACGTCCGCACGCGCACCCACACCGGCGCATGGTCGGACCCCGGCGCACCGCGTCGCTCGACCGGGTCCGCGGCCACCGACGGCAGCCGGAGCCGCTGCTCGTCCGGCAGGCCCGTGCCCGCCGCGGTGACCCGGTGGACCAGGTGGTGGCTGACCAGGATGTGGTCGATCAGTTCACGGCGCCCGGAACTGACACGGGAGTAGCGCCGGTCGGCGGGGATGAGCGGAGCGACGTCCCACAGGCGCATCCCGTCGCCCGCGTCGGGGCGGTCGTACCCCGAGGTGCCGATCTCGGACCCGGGCGGGCCGAGGAGGATCTGCGTGGTCGCCGCCTGCACCTCGTCGTTGAGGTCGCCGAGCACCGCCACGTCCCGGGTGCGGCCCTCTCCGGCCAGGAGTTCGTCGGCCAGCGCGCGCAGCGCCGTTGCCTCGGCGGCGCGCCGGTACAGGGCGTAGGCGCCGTATCGGGCCCGCTCGCCCTCGTCGCGCGGCTGGAACCGCCCGCCGGGGTACGAGAGCAGCTTCGACTTCAGGTGGCAGACGGCCGCCGTGAGGGTCAGCGCACCCGTGGACACCTCCACGGCGAGGAAGCCGCGGCCCGCGTGCGCGGCCGTGCCACCGCTGTCGTCGGCCTGCACGGGGCGCAGCTTCGAGGGGAAGGCGACGGTGTCGGCGACGACCCGCGGGGCCGCGCGGCTGAGGAAGCCCACCCTGATGCCCCGGTCGTCGGGGTGCTCGGAGACGGTGACCTGCCAGTCGCCGTCGAGCATGTCGGCCAGGTCCGCGAGCGCGTCCGGGTCCCCGACCTCCTGTACACCGAGCAGTTCGGGGTCGAGTCCGTCGACGACGCCGGCCAGGGCGGCGAGCTTCGACTCGTACGCGGCCTTGTCCGGCGGCCCGAAGGGGCCGCCGGGCCGGTACAGGTTCTCCAGGTTCCAGGTGCCGAGGAGCATGCGGGCTCCTTCCGAAAGGCGCGCCGAGGCGCGCGGAGACGGGCTGAGGCGCACCGGTGACGACGGTGGTGACGCACACCGGGGCGACGGACGCACCGCGCACCACGGCGGTGCCGCGCGCCGAGGGCGACAGTGATGACACGCACCGAGGGCGACGGTGGTGACGTCAGAGTGCTCGCCCGTCCGCCGTCGCGACAGAGCTCGTACGGGATGAGCGGTTCACGTCCCCCGACGGCACGACGCCGTCGTACGGTGACGTAATGACCCGGTCCGGTGGAACACCCACGCCCGCCGATCTCGTCATCAGCGGATGCACCGCGCTGGTGCACGACGACCGGGGGGAGGCCGGATTCGTCGACGACGCCTCGATCGTCGTACGCGGAGGCGTCATCGAGACGGTCACCGGCGGCGGCCTGCCCCGCCCGGACGCCGTCGAACACATCGACGGCCGCGGCCAGGTGGCGATGCCCGGCCTGATCAACTGCCACACCCACGCGCCGATGGTCGCCCTGCGCGGAGTCGCGGAGGACCTGCCGGCCGAGGAGTGGTTCAACGACCACATCTGGTCCATCGAGTCCAACCTCACCGCGAAGGACGTGGAGTTGGGCGCGCGGCTGGCGTGCGCCGAGATGATCCTCGGCGGGGTCACCTGTTTCGCCGACCACTACTTCTCCATGGACGCCGTCGCCGCGGTGGTGGCGGAGAGCGGGCTGCGCGCACACCTCGGCCAGGCCTTCTTCTCCTCGCAGGGGCTCGAAGGGCGTGAGAGGTCACTGGAGTTCGCGCTGCGCCACCGCGGTGCCGCCGACGGCCGCATCACCACCGCCCTGGCACCGCACGCGCCCTACACGGTGGAC
The DNA here is from genome assembly GCF_054729265.1 of Streptomyces krungchingensis. Taxonomy (NCBI): domain Bacteria; kingdom Bacillati; phylum Actinomycetota; class Actinomycetes; order Kitasatosporales; family Streptomycetaceae; genus Streptomyces; species Streptomyces krungchingensis. The sequence goes on along the minus strand of NZ_JBPUKY010000001.1, from coordinate 3,187,296 downwards.
GACGCCGACCTCGCCGCCACCGCCGAACTCGCCCGCGACCACGGGCTTCCCGTGCACCTGCACGCCTCCGAGAACCTCGCGCAGACCGAGACCAGCCTGGCCCGCCACGGTGTGACACCCGTCGAGGTGCTGGAGCGCACCGGGCTCCTGGACCACGACGTGCTCATCGCGCACGGCACGGGCATCGTCGAGCGCGACCTTCCCGTGCTGCGCGACGCGCCCGGGCGGATCGCCGTCGCCACCGCCCCGCGCGGCTACCTCAAGTTCGCCTGGGGCCCCACCCCCGTGCGGGCGCTGCGCGAGATCGGCGTCCCGGTCGGCCTGGCCACGGACGGGGCCGCCTCCAACAACTCCCTGGACGTGTGGGAGTCGATGGCGCTCACCTCGCTCGTGCAGAAGTCGGCCGAGGGCGACCCCCGTTGGCTGACGTCCCGGCAGGCCCTGCACCACGCGACGCTGCAGAGCGCGCAGGCCGTCGGACTGGGGGAGCGGATCGGCAGCCTCGCCCCGGGGCGCCGGGCCGACATCGTCCTCGTCGACCTCACCGGACCACACACTCAACCGGTCCACGACCTGGCGGCCACGCTCGTGCACAGCGCCCGCTCCGCCGACGTGCGCACGACCGTCGTCGACGGGCGGGTGCTGATGCGGGACCGGCGCCTGCTCACGATCGATCTGCCCGCCACCGTCGCCGAATTGGGGCAGCGGCTGCCCGCGCTCCTCGACCGGAGCCACGGCAGGCGGATCCAGGAGTACGACACCTGATCCGCCCGGTGCGCCCGGGCGCCGCTCGCGCTCTTGGCGACGCACCGACGAAAAATCTCCCCGATACGCCGATGAGTTCTGCTTCTCCCGCCGGTCACCACAGAGAAGACACTGTTGCGTAGGAGGAGCACATGACGCTTCCGCGGATCGTCTCGCGCGAGGAGTGGCGCGCCGCACGCGAGGAACTGCTGGTCCAGGAGAAGGCCGCCACCCGCGCGCGTGACGCGCTCAACGCGGAACGTCGCGGCCTGCCGATGGTCGAGATCGACAAGGAGTACGTGTTCGAGGGCGGCGACGGGAAGGCGACGCTGCTCGACCTCTTCCGGGGACGGCAGCAACTGGTGGTCTACCACTTCATGTTCGCGCCCGAGTGGGACGCGGGCTGCCGTAGTTGCTCGGCCTTCCTCGACCAGATCGGGCACCTCGCCCATCTGCGGGCCCGCGGCACGGAGTTCGCCGCCGTGTCCAGGGCGCCGTACACCAGGATCCTGCCCTTCAAGGCCCGCATGGGCTGGACGGTGCCCTGGTACTCGTCGTACGACAGCGACTTCAACCACGACTTCCAGGTGTCCTTCACGGGCGACGAGGGCGACGGCGGCGGCGAACCCTACGAGCGCCCGGGGATGAGCTGCTTCCTGCGCGACCGCGACCGTGTCTTCCACACGTATTCCACTTACGAACGCGGCCTCGACGTGCTGGGCTCCACGACCAGCCTCCTCGACCTCACGGCCCTCGGCCGGCAGGAGGAGTGGGAGGAGCCCAAGGGGCGCGCGTCTTCTCTGGGAGCGCCCGCGGGCAGCGCACGCATCCGCTACCACGACGAGTACGCGGACTGACCGGACAGGTCCGCATCGACACCACCGGTGACCAGGAGTGACCGGAATCGTCAGATCCGTCACGCCGCACCCACAGCCAAGTGTCGGCAATGTCTCAGTACCGTCACTTCCCGAGCCGCCGACCCCATGCCGGGCGTTTAACTCTTCGAGTACAGCGCGACATGGAGGTGCAGGGTGAACGGGCGAACGGTGCTGGAGCGCTTTCCCGCCGGTGGGCCGCGCGGTTCGTGGCCCGCTGAGGAGTTCGCACAGGCGCGCCGCCAGGAGGGCCAGGCGGCGGAGGTCGTGATGGACCTCGCCACGGACGCGTTCCTGGTCGTCGTGCGCGGAGGCGAGTCCGTGGAGTGACAGGGCGTGACGGCGCGTCGGGTCCGTCGGCGTCCGGGCAGTTACCCGCGCCGCGTCGGTCGGCGTCCGGGCCGGTACGCGCGCCGCGTCGGTCGGCGTCCGGTCCGGTACCCGCGCCGCGTCGGTCGGCCTCAGGGCCGGTGCCCGCGCCGCGTCAGCCGGCCTCCCCGGTCGGTACCCGCGCCGCGAACTGCTCCGCCTGGAGCGAGTACAGCTCCGCGTAGACGCCGCCCGTCGCCAGAAGCTCGTCCGGGCTCCCCGACTCCACGAGACGGCCCTGGTCGAGCACATGGACCAGATCGGCGTGGCGCACCGACGCCAGCCGGTGCGTGATGAGGATGACGGTCTGGCCGGTGCCCGCCAGCGCCCGGATCTTCTCGAAGACCTCCAGCTCGGCACGGGCGTCGAGCGCCGCCGTCGGCTCGTCCACGATCAGGATGGTGCCGCGCCGGTAGGCGGCGCGGGCGATGCCGAGGCGCTGCCACTGCCCGCCCGACAGTTCGTGACCGCCGCTGAAGCCGCGGGCCAGAAGCGTGTCCAGCCCCCTCGGGAGGTCGGCCACGACCTCCTCGGCCCCCGCCTCGGCGACCGACGCCGTGACGCGCTCCCCGGTCAGCGGCGCCGAGGCGCGGCCGATCGCGACGTTGACACGGGCCGTGAAGGGCCACCGCTTGAAGTCCTGCGCCACCATCGCGATGCGCTCGGCGAGCTGCTGCCGGTCCGCGGTCGCCGCGTCCACGTCGTCCCACAGGATGCGCCCGCTCTCGGGCGCGTACAGCCCGGCGAGCAGCTTCACCAGGGTCGTCTTGCCCGAGCCGTTCTCGCCGACGAGGGCCACGATCTTGCCCAGCGGCACGGTGAGCGTCACGTCCGCGAGCGCCGGCCGCGCCGAGGCGCCCGGATAGGTGAACGTGACGTTCTCGAAGCGGATCTCCCGGGGGCGCTCGGGCAGCGGATCGCCGCCCACCGGGATCGCGCGCTCGGCCGCCTCCACGTACAGGCGGTGCAGGTCACCGACGAACAGGGCTTCCTCGTGCAGGGAGTTGATCTCCAGGACGAGGGTGTCGAGGCTCGCCGAACCGGTGCGGATCGCGATCACGGCCGTCCCGGCGACGGACAGCGCCATCGCCCCGGCGAGCAGCAGCCCGCCCAGCGTCGCGTACGTCGCCACCGTGGCAAGTCCCGTCCAGGCGGCGGCGATCAGCCCGGTGCGGGCCGAAAGCCGTGCCAGGCGCGCCTGTTCGGCCTCGGCGGTCTCCGACATCGAGCGGAAGTGCCGCAGCAGGAACGGCCCGACACCGTGCACCCGGATCTCCGGAGCCGCGGCCGGCTCGGTGAGCAGACTGCTGATCAGGTGCCCGGCGCGGGCGTGCTGCACCCAGGTGTGGAACGACTCGTAGCGCCGCCGGGCGTTCGTCAGGGCGCTCCAGGCGCTCGGAAGCGTCATCGTGACGAGCAGCGGCAGCAGCGCGGGGTGCAGAACCGTCAGGACACCGGCGGCCGCGCACAGCGAGATCAGCGCGTTCACGACCCGGGTTGCGATGCTGATCATGCGGCGTGCGGACTGGGCGCCGTACTGCGCGGTGTCCAGCAGTTTGTGGAAGGCGTCGTCCTCGATCGCGGACAGCTCCACGGCCGCGGCCCGCTCCAGATAGAGCTCGGTCGCCACCCGCTCCACCTTCGGCTCCAGGCGCCCGGTGGCGTACGTCGACGCGGCCCGCAGCAGTGCGGCGACCAGCATCACGGCGGCGACCGTGACCAGCGCCGGGAGCGCGCCGCGCAGCCGGTCCTCGACAGGGCCGCCCGCCATCAGCCGCCCCAGCACGCTGTTGACCGCGAGCAGGCTGATGGCCTGGGCTCCGCCGCGGGCCAGCTCGGCGGCCAGCACCACCCGGGCGGCGCGCCGGTCCGCCTTCCAGGCGAGCCGGAAACTGGACGCGAGCAGGGACGGCAGCCGCGTCACCATCGCGCGGAAGTTCAACTCCAGGAACGCGTCGGAGTGTTGTGACCAGCCCATGTCGTACCGGAGCGGGCCGCCGAAGAGCAGATGTTCCGAGTCGGACGGCGGCGGCTCGTCGGCGTCGCCGTTCTTCTTCCGTGCGGGTTTCTCCACCGATGGCCTCCCCCGAGAACGCACGAACGGTGCAATTCCCAGGAACGCAGCGCTCCACCCCTGGCGGCAACGGGGTTTTGCGGCGACCGGCGCACTTCGGACACGCGGTACGGGCTCCGGGCGGCGCTCGCGTTCTCAGCCGCGTGCCGGGTGTCACCTTGTGCGCCCTCGGCCGGGTGCCGGGTCGCCCTCAGCCGGGTGCCGGGTCGTCACCCCGTGCGCCCCACGGCGCTGCCGGTGACCGGCAGCCCCTGACCGGCGCACCCGGCGTCCGCGGCTGGTGACCGGCGGCCTTCGGCGGGCGTCCCGAGGCCTCGGTCGGGAGCGGCGCCCCCGGTCCGGAGCCGGGCCTCACGCGCTGATCGGACGCGACCAGACGGGTGTCGTCCCCGTGACCCGGCACACGGCCAGGTAGAGGGGGATCGGCGGGGTGTACGGAACAGTGCCCTCCGGCCGGTGGATCAGGCCGGGTTCGGCGGGCGCGTCCACGACGACGGCTCCCGTGGCGTAGTGCGCGGGCGCGGGCCACTCCAGCGCGACGTCGGAATCCGAGGGCACGATCCACCACCAGTGCGCCCCGTCGGCGTAGACGCAGCCCACCCGGGGCAGTCGGGGCAGCAGCAGCGGGCCGAACCGGGCCGGCACCGACACGGCGTCGCAGCCCAGCGGCACCGTCATGTCCTCCGGTACGAGGAGACGCCTCGGCTGCCCGGACCCCGGCCGCGCGCGCCTCACGCGCACCAGCGTGTCCAGGCTCAGGACCCCTGCCGAGGGCCCCGTCGCCGACGATCCCCTCACACCCATGCGGTCCCCGTTCCCCAGGACGCCTCGGCCCCGGAACCCCGGCCGTCGGCCGGGGGCTTCTTGGCGCTCCAGCCCAGGTCCGACCGGACCTCGGTGTCCACGCCGGGCCGACCGGCCGTGCACGGCCGCTGCGTCGCGGCCTTGGCCTGGGACGGCACCGTCATACGCCCTTGGCCGGTGCCCGAGTGCTCCCGCGCCGCGGTGCGCTCGATGCCCGCCGAGTGGTCCCCTCCGGCCGGCCGGTCGTAGTCCGCCGGCAGCTCGGACGCCGTCCCGTGCTCGGAGGCCGCCGGGTGCCCGGACCCGGCCGAACGGTCCAGCTCGGCCCAGACCAGCAGGCCGGGGCCGGTGTCCTGAGCCCCCCAGGCCCTGGACATGGCCGCGACGAGGAGCAATCCCCTCCCGTGCTCCTCCTCGGGCCGCTGTGGGGAGGGGTGCGGCTCACCCGGAGCGCATCCCTCGTCGCGCACGGCTATCCGCACCAGGTCGTCGCCGTCGTGCAGCTCGCAGACGACACGTTCACCGGCGGCATGGACGATCGCGTTGGTGACCAGCTCGGAGACGACGAGCGTCGCCGTGTCGCAGGTGTCCTCGCACACCGCCCAGCGGGCCAGGCGGGCACGGGTCAGGCGTCTTGCCTGAGCCACGGAGCCCGGGTGTGCGGACAGCTCGAAACGGAACCGGCGCTCGGCAGCCGCGCCGGGGCGGAGCCCTGGGGCGGCGCGGAGACCGGACCGGTCTTCGGCGGCGTCTGTTCCTAACGGCGCGGACGGAGTCACGCTTGCCACTATCGCCCCGACGTGAACACTTGGCAAGTGTCACTCTGAAAATTGCAGAGTGCCGTGTGACTCGGTGAGCGCGCGTGGCACACTGCTCGCAACAGCACGTCGAGCGGCGCCAGTTGGGACCAGTCGAAGAGTTCCCGGACGGCGCCGCCCGGCCTGTCCGGACACAGTGGAGGTGGGGCGTGAGCGAACCGCGGTCCGCGCCGACGGTGGGCCAGGTCGTCCTCGGCCGGCGCCTGCTGGACCTGCGGGAACGCGCGGGTCTCAAACGCGAGGAGGCGGCCCGCATCCTGCGCGTCGCGCCCGCCACGGTCCGCCGCATGGAGACGGCCGAGGTCTCCCTCAAGATCCCGTACCTCCAGCTCCTGCTGAAGTCGTACGGGGTCGGCGACGAGGAGGCCGAGGCCTTCGTCCGTCTCGCCGAGGAGGCCAACAAGCCCGGCTGGTGGCAGCGTTTCCATGACATCCTGCCCGACTGGTTCTCCATGCACGTCAGCCTGGAGGGCGCCGCCGCCCTCGTCCGCTCGTACGAACCCCACTTCGTGCCCGGGCTGCTGCAGACCGAGGACTACGCGCGCGGCGTCCTGAAGGCGGGGGCCATCGGCCAGACCCAGCCGGAGGACATCGAGCGCCATGTGGCGCTGCGCATGCAACGCCAGGATCTGCTCACTCGTGAGGACGCACCCCGGATCTGGGCCGTGATGGACGAGACGGCCCTGCGCCGTCCCATCGGCGGCCCCGAGGTGATGCGCGCCCAGATCGACAAGCTGCTCCAGGCCACGAAACTGCCCCATGTGACGTTGCAGGTGATCCCGTTCTCCTCGGGCCCGCACCCCGGCACCTACGGGCCCTTCGTGCTGTTCCGCTTCGCCATGCCGGAACTCCCGGACATGGTCTACAGCGAGTACCTGACCGGCGCCGTCTACCTGGACGCGCGCTCAGAGGTGGCGACCCATCTCGAGGTCATGGACCGCATGGCGGCTCAGGCCGCTACGGCACATCGCACGAAGGAGATCCTCCGTGATCTCCGCAAGGAGCTGTGAATGGAACGCATCAAGCCCGCAATAGGCAACGTGCGCATCTACAACGGAATGCCGGCCCGTGAACTGGGCAGCGAGGGCTGGCACAAGCCGTGGAGTGGCGGGAACGGCGGCAACTGCCTGGAGGCGATGAAGCTCGCCGACGGCCGCATCGCGGTCCGTCAGTCGGCGGATCCGGACGGCCCCGCGCTGATCTACACACCCGGCGAGATCACCGCGTTCATCCAGGGCGCGAAGGCGGGGGAGGCCGACTTCCTGCTGTCCTGAGGCACTTGCGGTCCGCCTTTCGCGCGTTCTCCGGTTTCCCGATCTGCCTTGATTTCACGATTACTTGACGCTTACGGGCGTCCTCTGTCTCCCGATTCCCCAGAGGACGTCACGACTTTCCTGAACCAGACACCCGATTTCCGAAACCCGATACCCATAGGCCGAAACCCGATATCCACTGGCCGACCCCCGATACCTACTGGCCGGCCCCCGACAGTCACTGGCCGGGACCCGACATCCACTGGCCGGGACCCGTCGGCCGGCTGAACGCCTTCCGGCCGCACGGCTGTCATGGCGCCGAGCGCCAGGGCCCGCGGATGAGGTGTCAGAGCCGGGACCAGATACGCCGTGGGGCGTCCACCAGACGGCTCACGGCGACCACCGGCAACGGCGGCTGGTCCGCGCGGTCCCGTCCCAGGCTGAGCCCGTAGTAGATCTGCTCCACCGACGGCGGTCCGACCGCCAGGTTCCGCCTGACCGCCGCCGGTGCCGACTCCTGGCCGGTCCGCACGAGATACGCGGCCACCATGGCCCCCGTGCGCCCCACGCCCGCGCCGCAGTGCACGAACACCGGACCCGGGGCCTCGCCGACCACCCGGAGGAATCGCTCCACCTGGCGGGGCGTCGGGGTCTGCCCGTCACGGACGGGGAGGCGCACCACATCGAGCCCGGCCTTGCGGGGCCCGGCGAGCTGCGCCGCGGTCAGATCCTCGGCGCGCAGATCCACGACGGTGCTGAACCCCCGTCGCGCGAGCGCCCGGTACCCGTCGGGGGACGGCGCGCCGCCCCGCCACAACGTCCTTCTGGCGTCGACGGGTTGGAAATGGTGGATGCCCCGCACCGCGTACGCGCCCTCCGGCGGCGGGGTCTCCTCACGGGCCCAGTACGACAGCGCAAGGATGCCGAGCGCGCCGGTGGCCCACAGGGCGAGATAGCCGAGGGTGACGCCGGCGAGCGTGCGCAGGCCGGTGCGGAGCCATCTGCGGGATCGCGCCGATCGCGGTGATCGGCCCGTGGGCACGGTGACGCGGGGCGGTGGAACGGAGGCGACAGCCATGGGCGACCCGGGATGCTCGGGGACGAGGGGCGCCTTGGCATCGTAACCCGGGCCGGGGGCAAGGGTGTTGTACCCGGCATGCCGGGTGGCCGCCCGCACCGGCTGAGCCGCCCGCATGTGGCCGAGCCGCGCGGACGCGGTCCACGTCCTCGTCCGCGGTCCTGGCTCGTCGTCCTCGGTCGTCCGTGGCCCGGTTTCGTCGTCTTCGGTCGTCCGTGGTCCTGGCTCGTCGTCCTCGGTCGTCCGTGGTCCTGGCTGGTCGCCCCGCAGTCGTCCGTGGCCCTTGGTCGTCCTCAGTCGTCGTCGTCGGCGTCCGCGTCACCGACGCCGACGACCGTCAGGTGGGCTCGGTCGATGCTCGTGTCCTCCAGGCATCCGGTCAGCCGCATGCGGTCGTGGTCGGTGAGCGCGGGGCGTACGACACCGGCGTACAGGCCGTCGCCGAGACTGCCGAGGGTGGCCCGGTTCAGCGGTGCGGACGTCGAGTCCCGGCAGCGCTCCCACAGTTGGTGCGCCGCGAGGGACTGTCGCTGCTGCGTCATCCCCTGTCCGCGCATGTCGACCCGGACGAGCACAGAGGTCGCCTCCTGCTCGTTCACGTGCTCCTCGCGGGTCTGCGTGAGTTCGGCGAGCCCGCCGACCAGGGCGGCGAGCAGGGCGGCACCGACGACCCCGACGGCGACCAGCCGCACGGTCCCGCGCCGTTCGCGCCGGGCGCCCACGCGCGGCAGATCGTCCAGGTCGGCCGTGCCCGCCGGATCGGGTGCGGCCAGGACGGCCAGCCGCCCGGCGAGCCGCCGCTCCGCCGAGGGACGTGCGGTGGCCGACGCGATCCGCTGGACCAGCCAGGCGAGCCCGGACAGCAGGACGCCGGTGACCATGAGCACGGGCACGAAGACGTAGGAGCGACTGGTGGGGTCCTCCAGCCACCGGAACCGTTCACCACCCGAGTCCTGCCGGTCCTGGCGGAGCCGGGCGAGGACGTCCTGCTGGCGCCGGTCGCTGTCCCGCATCCGCTCCTCGATCCGCGAGAGCCGGCCGAGCAGGACGATCCCGAGCAGCATCACCTCGACGACGAGGAGCAGCACCCCGCAGAGAATGGCCCGCTGCCATTGCCAGCGGTACAGGTAGACGACGACGTACGCACCCGCGCCGGCGGCGGCCGCACCCCCGAAGAAGTACGCGAGGCGCCTCACCGGAGCTCCCGCACGTCGTCGACCGCGTCGTCGCGCGTGATCCCCACGTCGCCGGTCGTGCCGTCGACCGTGAGGCGGGAACCGGGCGGGAAACGGCGTACCGCGTCGGAGGCCCCCACGACCGTGGGCAGGGCGAATTCCCTTGCGAGGACGGCGAGATGGGACAGCGGGCTGCCGGTCTGGGCGACCAGTCCGGTGAGACCGGGCAGGAGCGGTGCGAGCGCCGGGTCGAGGGTGCGGACCACGAGCACGGCGTCCGGAGGGCGGGGCCCGGTGCCGTCCCAGGCGGTACCGGCCGCGCGCCCACCGGCGACGCCCCGTCCGTCCGTCTCGCCGGTCCGCCCCCGCTCGGCGACGACCGCACCGCCCTCCGTCAGCCGGAAGGTGTCGGGCAGCGGGGCGGAGACGGCCCGGGGGAGCCGTTCCTCCAGGTCGCCGGGCAGTCGTCCGCCCTCCAGCGCCGCGGTGAACTCCTCCCACCGCAGCAGCCCGACCCGCGCCGGGTCGCCCAGCCCGCCGCGCACCGCCAGCCTGCGCGCCCCCTCGCGCACCAGCCGGACCTGCAACTCCTGCACCCAGCGCACCCGCAGCCGCAGGGACTCGCGCGGCGGCAGCGAGGGCAGGGCGGTCCCGCGCGCCGAACCGGTCCCGCCCGCCGTCGACTTGACCGTACGGTCGTGGCGCCGGGTCCCGTCGGCGGCTCCCGGCAGTCGCAGTTCCGCGCGCAGGCTGGGCGCCACGAGGGCCAGGACCACCGGTTCGACGGCCGCGATGCGGTCCTCCGGGACGCCCTCGGCGCGGGCGTCCGCCAGAGCCGTGAGGGCCGCGCCCGCCGCCGTGGCGGTCCCGCCGTCCGGGAGCAGGGCACCGGCCAGGGCCTCCTGCGCGTGCAGCGAGACCAGTGCCGTACGGGCCCAGCGCAGGGCGGAGACCAGGGCGGGGGAGGAGAGCGAGGAGGGGGAGGGTGTCTCGGCGAGGCGGCGGTCGACGTCCGCGACGAGGTCGACCGCGAGACCGGGCAGCGCCGCGGACAGCCGGCCCACCCGCCAGGCCGCGGCGAGCCTGCGGGCGCCCGGCGCCGGGTTGAGGAACGCCAGCCGCCGGTGGACCGCGGGCGCGGCCCCGAGCAGCCGCAGGTCCGCGGCGGCTCGTCCGCCGACCGCCGTGACGACCGGCAGTGTGCGCAACTGCCGTCGTGGCGCGCTGCCCCCGATGTCCAGCGCGGCGGCGAGCCCCCGAGCCATGGGGGCCAGCCACAGGTCCTCCTCCAGCGGCTCCAGCTGTCCGGGCAGCGTCTCCGCCACCGGGCCGGGCCCGAGCAGCCGGGACCGGCGCGGGGGCCGGGCCGCCATCGCCGTGATCGGGCGGCTCTGGAACAACCACAGCCGCCCGTCCCCGTCGAATCCGAATTCGATGTCCTGGGGGCCGCCGAAGACCCGCTGGGCACGGCGGGCGAGCCGGGCCAGTCGGCGCAGTTCGGAGGATGTGAGCAGCGGCCCTTCGGGCGGTACGGCGGAGACGGGCGAGGTCGAGTTGTGCGGCCGCAGCGGGCTGTCGGGCGACGGCGGGCCCTGCGGCGGTACCGCACTCTCGGGCGTCAGCGGGGCGTGTGGCGGCACCGCGGTCCCGGGCGGGGGCGGGCCCTGGGACGGCGCCGCGCCGTCGGACAGGACCGCACCGGGCGGCGATATCGCGCCCTCCACCGGCATCGTGCCCTTCACCGGCGTCGTGCCTTCCACCGGCGTCGTGCCTTCCAACGGCACCGTGCTTTCCACCGGCGACGCGGCTTCCGTCGGCACCGGACCTGCCGTCGGCACCGGACGCGCTGTCGGTACCGGACCTGTCACCGGCAGCGCACCTGCCGTCGGTACCGCGCCTGCCGTCGGCACGGCGCCTGCCGTCGGCACGGCGCCTTCCGTCGGCACCGCCCCTTCCGGCGGTTCCGTCCGCAGCAGTCGTCCTCGTCGGCTCAACCAGTAGTTCGTGCCGGGCTGTTCACCGCTGACCAGCGAGTCCGGCCCGCCGCGCACCGCGCTCACCAGCATCCGGTCGGTGCGGCCCTCGACGGGGTCCGCCCCGAACAGCACGCCCCCGACACGCGCCGCCAGCATCGGCTGGACGAGCACGGCCATCGGTGCGGTGCTGCCGTCGGGGCGGTGCGCCGACTCCAGGACCGTCCGTATCGCCTCACCGAACTCATGTCGGCCCCGCATGTCCAGCACGGAGGCGAACTGGCCCGCCAGGGAGGACTCCTGGGTGTCCTCCTGCGGGGACGAGGACCGTACGACGAGGGGGCGGGTGCCGTCCTGGGACAGCTCGTACCAGGCGCTCCCGAGAGGCAGGGGACCGGTGGCGCCCTCGGCGTCGGCCGCGGTCTCGTAGGGCACGACGAAGCCGGGAAGCACCGGCAGTCCCGCGCGGGCCGCGCGCGCGAGGTGCGCGGCCTTGGAACCGGCGAACCGGGTCTGTGCCGCCGCGGGGTGGTCGAGCGGGACGGCACGGAGGCCGTGCGGTCCGGACGCGATGCCGTCGCGGAGTGCTTCCCCGTCGCGCGCACCGTCCTCATGACGTTCGTCGAGCGTCGTCATCGAAACACCCTCCAGGACCGACCGCCAACAGGGGGGACGCGCGGGGGTGGCCCTGCGCCTGACGGCGGAACGAAGGATGGGGGCGGTCACGGTCGCGCCGGTGCGGGCCGCGACAGGGACACGCCTCCTGTCCCCAACGATCCCACCGTTGTTCCGCTCCTGGTCGACCAGAGGTCATTTTCCGGCCAGCGCGCGGCCCGGGTGCGGTCCCCTGGTCAGCCCGGCGGCAGTACTCCGCACAAGGCGTCGAGCGCCGCCGCGTACGCATGCTCCGCGGGCGTCGCGTACCCCACCACCAGCCCGTCCGGTGCGGACATGTCCGTACCGGGATGCCGGAACTCGTCGAGTCCGTCGAGCGCGATGCCCTGCCACACCGCCGCCTTCACCGCCGACCGCTCCGTCCCGGGTGGCAGCCGCAGCACCGCGTGCAGCCCGGCCGCGATCCCCGTCACCTCGATGTGCGGCGCCCGCTCGGCGAGCGCGGCGACCAGCCGGTCCCGCCGCGCCCGGTACCGCTGCCGCATCCGCCGCACATGGCGGTCGTACGCCCCGGAGACGATGAAGTCGGCGAGCGTCAGCTGGTCCAACGTGCCGGCCCACGCCTCCCGTTCACCCTTCACGGCGAGCACCGGGTCGACGTAACGCTCGGGCAGGACCATCCAGCCAAGCCGCAGCGCGGGCGACAGGCTCTTGCTGACCGAACCGATGTGGACGACCCGCTCCGGGTCCAGCCCCTGGACCGCGCCCACGGGCTTGCGGTCGTAACGGAACTCCCCGTCGTAGTCGTCCTCCAGGATCACCCCGTCACGCGCGCGTGCCCAGTCGATCACCGCCGCGCGGCGCGTCGGATGCAGCGGGCCACCGGTCGGGAACTGGTGTGCGGGAGTGAGCAGTACGGCCCGCTCCCGGCCCAACTCACCCACCTGCGCCCCGTCTTCGTCCAGGGGCAGCGGCACGGTCCGTACCGACGCGGCGGCCAGCAGATCCCGGTGGAAGCCGAGACCGTACGCCTCGACGGCCAGCGGACCTCGCAGGACCTGGGGAAAGAGCAGACGCAGGGCATGCGCGAAGCCGGAGCAGATCACGATCCGCCCGGGCTCCGTACGGACGCCGCGCGCGCGTGCCAGGTACTCGGCGAGCGCCTCGCGCAGCTCGACGCGGCCCGCGGGATCGCCGGGCCCGAAGGCCTCGTTGGGCGCCTGCTGCACGGCGCGCCGATACGACGCGAGCCATGCCGCGCGTGGGAAGGACGAGGCGTCCGGCGTGCCCTGTCGCAGATCGTGGCGGGGTCCACGCGCGCGGGCCGGCGCCTTCTTGGGGACGCGTGCCGGGGCGGTGCCCGACGGCGCGGCACGCTCCGCGACCCGCGTGCCGGAGCCCTGCCGGGCGGTCAGCCAGCCCTCGGCGACGAGTTCGGCGTACGCGTCGGCGACGGTGTTGCGCGCGACGCCCAGGTCGGCGGCGAGCGAACGGTACGGCGGCAGCCGGCTGCCCGGGGCGAGCCTCCCGCTGCGCACCGCCTCACGCAGCGCACGGATCAGTGCGGCTCGTCGGCCGCCCGAACCGGACAGCTCCAGGTGCAGGTCGGCGCCGATCCGCTGCGCCGAATTGACCCATGATTCCACCATGGAAATGAACCCTACAGCCGGTCTTTCAGGTCCGTAGATTCATGGTCATGACGACGAACACGATGCACACGACCACCGCCACCGACGCCGCCCACGACGCCGCCCGCAACACCGCCCACGACGCCGCCCACAACGTCGGGCCGGCGGAGACGGCCGGAGCGACCGGGGGGACCGGCGCCACCGGCGTCCCGGGAGCGGTCGTGGCCGAAAACACCCGCCTCGACTTCGCGAAGTCCGCCCCGAAGGTCTTCCGGGCCCTCATCGGCTTCGACGCGGCGGCCCGTGAGGGCCTCGACCCGGCGCTCGTCGAACTGATCCAGATCCGCGCCTCGCACCTGAACCACTGCGCGTACTGCCTCCACATGCACACCAACGACGCGCGCAAGGCCGGGGAGAGCGAGAACCGGCTGCACATGGTCGCCGTGTGGCGCGAGGCCCGCCACTTCTTCACGCCGCGGGAGCAGGCGGCCCTGGCGCTCACCGAGGCCGTCACGCGTGTCGCCGACGCGGGCGTGCCCGACGACGTGTACGCGCAGGCCGCGGCCCACTTCGACGAGCACGAACTGGCCCACGTCCTGGCCCTGATCCTCACGATCAACACCTGGAACCGAGTGGCGCTGTCCACCGCGAAGGTCGCCGGCACCGACGAACGCCGCTGAGCACGGCCCGGCCGCGGCGCGAAGGGAAGTTGGGCCGCGGCGCGAAAGGGAGTTGGGCCGCGCGCGGCACGGCCCGCGCGGCGGGGCGACGGGGGGTGACGGGACGGGTCGCGTTGAGCGGGTACGGCCCCGGGGCGACGGGAGACGGCGGCGCTGAGCGCGCGGCCCGCGAAGGCCCGCGCCCTCGGCGGGAGCCGTGACCGGCGACCGCGCGGCAGGCCCCCGGGGTCAGGACGTCGTCATGGGGCGGTCGTACGGGCCTATCGGTGCCGGCAGCCGGGACGTTCCTGTCAGGGCACGGTCCACCGCCGCGGCCACCGCACGGCCCTCGGCGATCGCCCAGACGATGAGGGACTGGCCACGCGCCGCGTCCCCGGCGGCGTACACCCCGGGGACGTTGGTCTGGAAGTCCGCGTCGCGCGCGATCGTGCCGCGCGGGTCGAGGGCGAGACCGAGTTGGTCGATCAGACCGTCCCGGCGGTCGGGGCCGGAGAACCCGAGGGCGAGCAGCACCAGATCAGCGGGGAGCGTGCGCCCCGACTCGGCGATCGGGCGGCGCCGCTCGTCGACCTCGACGAGGTGCAGTTCCCGCACGTGCCCGTCCGCGTCCCCGGCGAAGCGGAGCGTGGACGCGGCGAAGAGCCGTGCGTCCGCGTCCGCCGCGGGTGCCGTCTCCAGCGCCCCGGCCTCCTCGTGCGCGGCCGAGAGCCGGTAGATCTTCGGATACGTCGGCCACGGCTCGACGTCCTCGTCGCGCTCGGCCCGCGGCAGCGGGTAGATGTCGAGCTGGGTCACCGACGCGGCGCCCTCCCGTACCGCCGTCCCCAGGCAGTCCGCGCCCGTGTCACCGCCACCCACGATCACCACGTGCCGGCCGGCCGCGGACAGCGGCGAGACCTCCAGATCCCCCTCGCACACCCGGTCGGCGAGGGGCAGGTACTCCATCGCCTGATGGATCCCGTCCAACTCTCTGCCCGGCACATCCAGTTCACGCCAGGCCGTCGCGCCGACGGCGAGTATCACCGCGTCGTACCGCGCCTTCAGATCCGTGGCACGGATGTCCCTGCCGATCGCCGTCGACGTACGGAAGCGGGTCCCCTCCGCACGCATCTGGGCGAGCCGCCGGTCGAGGTGCCGCTTCTCCATCTTGAACGCGGGGATCCCGTACCGCAGCAGTCCGCCGACCCGGTCGGCCCGCTCGTACACGGCGACGGTGTGCCCGGCCCGCGTCAACTGCTGCGCCGCCGCGAGCCCGGTGGGCCCCGAGCCGATCACGGCGATGGTCCGCCCGGACAGCCGGTCGGGCGGGCGCGGGGGAGTGAAGCCGTCCTCCCAGGCTCGGTCCGCGATGGCGACCTCGACGTTCTTGATGGTCACCGCCGGCTGGTTGATCGCGAGGACGCAGCCGGCCTCGCACGGAGCCGGGCACAACCGCCCGGTGAACTCCGGGAAGTTGTTGGTGGCGTGCAGCCGGTCGCTCGCCGCGCGCCAGTCCTCGCGCGAGACCAGGTCGTTCCACTCGGGGATCAGATTGCCCAGGGGACAGGCGTCGTGGCAGAAGGGGACTCCGCAGTCCATGCAACGGTCGGCCTGCTTGCTGATGATCGGCAGCAGGGCTCCCGGGACGTACACCTCGTTCCAGTCCCGCACCCGCTCCTCGATGGGCCGGCGCGGGTACTCCTCGCGCGGTGTGGTCATGAACCCTTTGGGATCGGCCATGGCCGTCTCCCTCGCGTACGCGTACCGGCAGGGAGCCGCGCGCCGGCGCACGTGAACGGGCCATGACCTCCGCGCGACACTCCTTTCCCGCCACGATACGTCCCCTTCAGGAGCCCCGCCGCTCAGGTGAGGGGCCGCTCCCTCGGGGCCGCCCGGGGGCGTCCTGAGGGCCGTTCACAGGGTCGGCCGGAGGGCCGCTCGCAAGGTCGTCGGGAGGGCGTCCCCGGGGCCGAGCCGGACGGTCCGGACGGTCCGGACGGTCCGGGGCGGAGCACCAGGGCTCAGGTCAGGGCGAGCGTGTACGACACGGCGGCGGCAGCCGAGGCGACCGTGCGGACGTGGTTCCACCACGTCCACTCCCGTACGTACGTGCGCCAGTACGCGGCGGCCTCCTGCGTCCCCGGGTCCAGCTTGAGCAGCGTGTCGTTGCGCGGCACGTTCGCGACGATCGTCACTCCGAACGACCCGAACAGATACAGCGCGCTGCCCAGCAGCAGCTCCACCGTCCCCTCGTCCGGCAGCAGCACGAACGTGACCACTCCGAGCACGGCGCACAGCCCCGCCGAGCCGACGAACACCAGCATGAACGGCGGTCGCACCGCCGCGACATTGATCGCGTTCATCGCGGCCACCCCCTGCGCGGGCGGCAGGTCGGCGAGCCCCCTCATCACGAAGGTCGAGAATCCGCAGAAGACCCCGGCCACCACCCCGCAGCCGAGCACTCCCAGCACCGTCAGTACGAAATACGGTCCATCGATCATGTTCACTCCCCCGTCCCCGAGACCAAAGATCTTGCACCGACCGTCACCACAAGTGAAGCCCCCTGCGTCCACAGTGACCATCACCGAGGAGCGCGGGCACATGCGTGAACGTCCAGACCGCGCGCCGCGCCCGTGCGCCAAAGAGCGGGTTCCCTGCTCACACGCCCCGCATCCGCCGGAAACGGGTGGGGCACGCTCCTCACCCGCGCCGGAGACGAGCCCTGCCGCCCCGTCCGGCACGGGCCGCCGGGGCCGGAGACGGGCCCTGCCGTCCCGTCCGGCATGAGCTGCCGGGGCCGGAGACGAGCCCTGCGGCCCTGTCCGGCACGGGCTGCCCGGGCCTCGCTCACCCCTCACCGTCACCCCTGACCGTCAGCCGTCAGCCGTCAGCCGTCAGCCGTGGCCGGTGGCTGGTGAGCCGTGAGCCGTGAGCCGTGAGCCGTGAGCCGTGAGCCGTGACCCGTGGCGCGTGACCCGTGGCCTTTGGGCCGTGGGCCGTGGGCGGTGGTGGTCTGTGGGCCGTGAGCCCTTGTGCCGTGCGCCGGGGCCACGCCCTCACGCGTGACCCGTGCCTCCCTCGCGCCATGTGCCGAGCCGCGCCTCCACCACGGCCTCGATCCGGCGGCGTGCCTCGTGGCGCGGCACGCCGTCCATCAGCAACTGGTCGTACGACGTGTCCACGTGCCGTACGGACGCCCGGACCGCCGCGGTCACCGCCCCCTCCGACAGCGCACGGCCCGCCGCACTGCGCCCCACCCGTCCGCTTCCGCGCACCGAGGCGTGGCCGGCGATCGCCCGGGCACGGTCGGCCGGACAGCGCGGGAACAGCCGGCGTATCTCCCGTGCGAACGCGTCCGTGAACCGCACGTCCTCCCTCTCCCGCCGTCGTGCCTCCCGCACCCGGCGCCGCCTCCTCGCCTCCGCGTCGGCCAGACACCGTGCCTCGGCACGGGCGAGGGCTTCCTCCTCCACGAGCAGGCCCTGCCGTTCGTAGCGGCCACGCCGCCGGTTGAACCGCACCACCACCGCCGACAGCGCACTGCCCTCCCGCGATCTCCGCGTCAGCGCGGTGTCCCCACGCGGCAGGAAGACCAGGTGCCCGAGATCGGCGCAGTCCAGGCACCGAGGTGCCCCTTCCTCCACCACGAGCATCGCCAGCGGTCCGGTCCGGCAGTCACCGCAGTGTCGCCTCTTGAGCGGCTGGACGACGAGAAGTCCGCTCCCTTGCAGGGGAGTTGCCATCGGTGCCATACGCGGTTCATTCCCCCCTTCGCCCCGTACGGAATGCGGGGGCATGCCGTCTTTCCCGGCCGATACGGCCCCCGGGCCGTATCGGCTGCCCCCGGAGCCCTGCCGCCGTCCCCGTCGGCCGACGAGAACCTCGCCCGCCCGGGGCATCATGGGCTCTGTGCGACTCGAAGCGATCACCTGGGAACGGCTCGGCGACCGTCTCGCCGATCGCCTGCTCGACATGAAGCCGGACGACGGCAGTCCGTGGCCGCGCATCGCCTTCGACGGAGCCCCCGCCGCCCGCCCCGGCGAACTCGCGCACCGCGTCTCCGAAGCGCTGCGCATACGCGGCCGGACCTCGCTCGTCGTCGGCACCGAGGGCTTCCTGCGCCCCGCGTCGCTCCGCCTCGAATACGGTCACCAGGACGCCGACAGCTACTACGACGGCTGGTTCGACACCGGCGCCCTCTGGCGCGAGGTCTTCGGCCCCCTGGATCCGGACGGCGACGGGCGCGTGCTGCCCGACCTCTGGGACCCGGTCAGCGACCGCGCCACCCGCAGCCCCTACGTGCAACTCCCGCCCGGCGGAATCCTGTTGATGCACGGCCCCTTCCTCCTTCGCCACTGGTTCCCCTTCGACCTCAGCGTTCACGTGCTCCTTTCTCCGGGCGCCCTGCGACGCCGTTCCCCCGAGGCGGATCAGTGGACCCTCCCCGCCTTCGCGCGCTACGAGGCCGAGGTGGACCCGGGCGCCACGGCGGACCTCATGGTGCGCGCCGACGATCCACGCCATCCGGCTTGGAACGGCTGAACGATCGCTCACGGCCACTGACGCGAAAAGGCTTTTATATGCACGTGCATATAGTTAGCCTGTTGTCCATGACGACCTCCGCTGTGAGCCCGGCATCCTTCGACGACTCGGTTCGTGCCCTCCTCGACGGCAAGAACTTCGCCAGCGTCGCCACCCTCGGACCTGGCGGCGCTCCGCAGAACTCCGTGGTGTGGATCAAGCGCGACGGCGACACCGTCCTCTTCTCGTCGACCGCCGGACGCCAGAAGGTGCGTAATCTCCGGCGCGACCCCCGCATCAGCCTCTCCGTCTTCGATCTCGCCAACCCCTACTCCTCGGTCGAGATCCGCGGCACCGCCGAGATCCTCCCCGACGACGGCAAGCGTCTCCCGTACGAGCTCTCCCACAAGTACCTCGGGATCGACCCCCCGGCGGAGAAGGACGACGAGGTCCGCGTGATCGTCCGCGTCGTCCCGCGGAAGGTCGTCGGCTTCTCCGCCTGATCCCGTGGGCCACCGCGCGGGTGGGGGCTCCGGCAGCGCCGGAAATCCCGTAGTTCCGGGTGCGTTCGTCCGGCGACACGGCGAGAATTGAGGGCGCCGGGACTAGCGGTGCGTCCCGCGCCGCGCCGGCCGTCCGGCACTGGGAGGTACTACATGACCACCGCCGGAGACATCATGCACCGCGGTGCCCAATGGATCCCCGCGCACGAGACCCTGGACCGCGCCGCCCAGCTGATGCGCGAGCTCAACGTGGGCGCCCTGCCCATCAGCGACGAGAACGAACGGCTCTGCGGCATCCTCACCGACCGCGACATCGTCGTCGGGTGCGTGGCCAGGGGTCACGACCCGGCGAAGATCACCGCGGGAGACCTCGCCCAGGGCACACCGCGCTGGATCGATTCGAGCGCAGATGTCGACGAAGTGCTCCAGGAGATGAAGGGGCACCAGATCCGCCGGCTTCCCGTGATCGAGAACAAGCGGCTGGTCGGCATGATCAGCGAGGCGGACCTGGCCCAGCATCTGACGGAGGAACAACTCGCCGACTGGGTCGAGGGCGTCTACGCGAGGAGCCTGGCCGGCTGACACGGATGTCCAGTCGTCCCCGAGGGCGCACTCTCGTCCGGCCGGCCGTGCCGGGCGAGGGGCGTCTCAGAGCCAGCCGTTGCGCCTGAATCCCCGGTACAGCACGACACAGGCGATGGATATCACGCCTATGACCAGGGGGTAGCCGAACCTCCAGTGCAGTTCCGGCATGTTGTCGAAGTTCATTCCGTAGACGCCGCAGACCATGGTCGGCACCGCGATGACCGCCGCCCATGCCGTGATCTTCCGCATGTCCTCGTTCTGCGACACGGTCACCTGCGCGAGGTGGGCCTGGAGGATCGAGTTGAGCAGTTCGTCGAAGGCCGCGATCTGTTCGGCGACGCGCATCAGATGGTCGGAGACGTCGCGGAAGTAGGCCTGTATCTCCGGGTCGACCACGCGTATCGGCCGGGTGGCGAGCTCCTGGACGGGGCGTGCGAGCGGCACCACCGCACGCTTCAGCTCCAGGAGTTCGCGTTTGAGCTGATAGATGCGGCCGGCGTCCGCACGGGCTCCGTTGGGAGCGAACACATCGGCCTCGACCTGGTCGATGTCCGACTGGACCGAGTCCGTGACGCTCACATATTCGTCCACCACGTGGTCGGCGATCGCGTGCAGGACGGCCGCCGGCCCCTTGGACAGCTGCAGACGGTCGGCCTCCAACTCCTCGCGCAACGGCCCCAGGGAGCCGTGCCGTCCGTGCCGCACCGTGATGACGAAGTCCGGTCCGACGAAGACCATGATCTCGCCGGTGTCGACCACTTCGCTGGTCGCCGTCAGTTCCTTGTGCTCGACGTAGCAGACGGTCTTGAACACCGCGAACAGCGTGTCGCCGTACCGCTCCAGCTTCGGGCGCTGATGGGCTTCCACCGCGTCCTCGACGGCCAGCGGGTGCAGGTCGAAGAGTTCGGCGATGCCGGCGAACTCGCGATCCGTCGGCTCGTGCAGCCCGAGCCAGACGAAACCTTCCTCGTCCTTGCGGATCCGCTCCACGGTGTCGACCAGGTCGCGGCCGCCGGGGACTCTGGCGCCGTCCCGATAAGCGACGCAGTTCACCACGGCGGAGCCCAGGGGAGACCGGGCGGGGTGGCTCAGGTCGACACGGGCACGCCGCCGTGTCAGCCGTGCCACCTTGCGGAGGCCGCCGACCGCGCCGAGGGCCGTCACCTTCCGCAGATTCCCTGCCATGGACATCTGGATCTCCTTGCGTGGATCTCCTCGCGCCGCACTTTGCGCCTTGGCGCGCCAGTCTGCCAGTCCTGATCGGATGCCGGAAAAGCCTGTGGGAACGGAATATTCCGTTCCGTTGAATGTGGGTGGGTACGGGACCGCGCCGCCGGTCCGCGCCGACGCCGCCGAGGTGAGCGTCTCGCGAGTGCCGGCGAGGCGTGCCCGGTCGAGAACCGCATGGACCTGCGGGTGGACGTGTGCCCGCGGGGCGCTCGCGCATGCGGGCGAGTGGGCGAGGAGCGGCCGGCGGGTGTCGCTGGGGGGTGGGAGCGGTCCCGCCGGTGCCGACGACGGGAGCGTCGCCGATTCCCGGCAAGCCGGTCAACTGGGATGATCTCTCCATGACGCGAACCGACGGATACCTCCTCGACAACCGGCAGAACGAGGCGGGGCAGCGCTTCGACGCCTTCGCCACCGTCTTCGACCCCACGACGTTCCGGCACTTCGAGAGCTTCGGCATCGGATCCGGCTGGCGCTGCTGGGAGGTCGGCGCGGGCGGCACGTCCGTGGTGTCCTGGCTCGCCAAGAAGGTCGGCCCGACCGGCCGGGTCCTCGCCACCGACATCGACACCTCGTGGGTGGCCTCGGCCGCGCGCTCGCCCGTAGAGGTCCGCGTCCACGACGTGGGCGCGGAGGAACCGCCGGGGGAGGGCTTCGACCTCGTGCACGCCCGGCTCGTCCTGGTCCATGTGCCCGACCGGGAGCGGGCGTTGCGCTCGATGATCCGGGCCCTGCGGCCCGGCGGCCGACTCCTCGTCGAGGACGCCGACCCCGCCCTGCAGCCCCTGCTCTGCCCCGATGAGTACGGCCCCGAACAGCAGCTCGCGAACCGGCTGCGCAAGGGGTTCCGCAGTCTGCTCGCGGAGCGCGGCGCCGACCTCGCGTACGGCCGCAAGCTCCCGCGCCTGCTCCGCGAGGCCGGCCTGAGCGGCGTCGAGGCCGACGCGTACTTCCCCGTCGCCTCACCCGCCTGCACCGCGCTGGAGACGGCGACGGTCCAGCAGATCCGCGACCGGCTGGTCGGCGCGGGCCTCGCCACCCACGAGGAGATCGACCAGCACCTCACGAACGTCGCCTCCGGAAGCATGGACCTGGCGACGGCACCGATGATCTCCGCGTGGGGGCGCAAGAAGTAGCCGGCGCGGCCATCGTGCCGTCGCCGGCTGCTCGTGACCGTCGTCAGGGGCGGGTCGGAGGCCTGCCGCCGACCCGCTCGACCGCCCTCGCTCCCGCCGCGCACCCCTCCACCGCCGCCTCCTCGGGGTCCGCGCCCGCGAGCAGGGCGGCCAGGAACGCCCCGGTGAAGGCGTCCCCGGCACCCGTGGTGTCGCGAGGGGTCGCGGGCGCCGCCGGGACACGGGCCAGGATGCGCCCCGAACGGGCCACCAGCGCCCCGTCGCCGCCCTGTTTGGCGACGACCAGGGGCACGTGGTGGCTGAGCTTTGCCGCGGCGTCGGCCGGATCCGGCAGCCCGGTCAGCAGGTGCGCCTCGGCACGGCTGGGCAGCAGGACGTCGATGCCCTCGACGAGCCCGAGGAAGCGGTCCACGCCCAGTTCGACGAGGAAACCCGCCGACGCCGGATCCAGACTCACCGGCACGCCACGCGCGCGTGCCGACTCCAGCGCCACCGGCAACAACGCCCTGCCCGGCTCGGAGAAGAGCAGGTATCCCGACAGGTGCAGCCGCGCCACACCGTCGAGGAGCGCGGACGACCAGTCGGCCGGTTCGAGCCGCAGGGACGCCCCGCTGTCCGTGAGGAACGTCCGCTCGGCCGCGGCGCCCTGGTCGACCAGACAGATCACCGTCCCGGTCGGTGCCCGCGGATCCACGACCAGCAGCGGACGTACCCCGCAGGCGGCGAGCTCGCGTCCGTGCCACTCGGCCGCGTCCGTGCCCACCCGGCCGAGCATCCGTACGTCCGGGCAGCCCCGATGCGCCGCCCAGCACGCGACATTGGCGCCGGCCCCGCCCGGCAGGGTCCGGATCGCGGCAGCCGTGTCCGTGCCCGTGGTGAGCGGCCCCCGATGCCGGGCGACGACATCCGTGACCACGTCCCCGACGACCAGCAGCGCGCCCGAGGAGCTCCCGGCGCCCCGCCCGGCTTCCCCGCGGCCCGTCCCGCTCACACCCGGGCCCAGGCCGCCGCGATCCGTGCCGCGAGGCGTACGTTGCCGCGCACCGCGGCCAGATTGGCGCTCAGCGAGGCACCGTCGGTGTGCCGGACCAAGTAGTCCAGCAGGAACGGCGTCACCGCCTGCCCCGTCATGCCCTCCGCCTCGCACGCCTGCAGCGCGTCGGCGAGCACGCGCGCATGGAGCCCCGGATCGAGCTGCTCCTCCTCGGGGACCGGGTTCGCCACGATGAGGGACGAGTCCGGGGCGTCCAGCACGTCCTGTGCGCGCATGACCTCGGCGACCTGCTCGGGGGAGTCCACCGTCCAGTCGACGGGATGACCGGAGTCCGACAGATAGAAGCCGGGGAACCGGTCCGTGCCGTACCCGGCCACCGCCACACCGAGCGTCTCCAGGCGCTGCAGGGTCGCCGGCACGTCGAGGATCGACTTCACGCCCGCGCACACCACCGTGATCCTGGTGCGCGCCAGCAGGCCCAGGTCGGCGGACTCGTCCTGCGTCACCGTCCACTCCCGGTGCACCCCGCCCAGCCCGCCCGTGGCGAACACCCGCAGACCCGCCCGCGCGGCCAGCAGTGCCGTCGCGGACACCGTCGTCGCCCCGCTCGCGCCCGCCGCCATGGCGAGGGGCAGGTCGCGATGGCCCAGCTTGCGGATCCCTTCCTCGTTGGCGACCCGCTCCACCTGGTCCTTGTCCAGCCCCACGTGGGGCCGCCCGTCGAGCACCGCGATCGTCGCGGGTACCGCGCCCTCCTGCCGTACGGCGTCCTCCAGCTCCAGCGCGACCTGCAGATTGCGCGGGCGGGGCAGCCCGTGCGCGATGATCGTCGACTCCAGAGCCACCACCGGCCGGCGCGCGTCGAGCGCCTCTCGCACCTCTTCGGACACCACGATCACGCGTCTGCCTCCTGTCGGTCGAGGGTCCCCCGTATCTGGATCTCTGGCGGGCGGCGCACCCGGTCAAACTCTTGCGAGCCGCGCCGTACGCCACCAGCCTGGGGACATGACGGACAACTCGACACGTCTCGACCATGTCGTCCTCTGGGTGCGCGACCCGGCCGCCGCGGCCGCGTTCTACGAGGACGCCGTCGGCCTGGAGCCCCTGATGGTCGCCGAATACGCCGCCGGAAAGGCGTCCTTCCCTTCCGTGCGCGTCAACGAGGAGACCATCCTCGACCTGGCGCCGCTGCCCCTGGCGGAGTACATGAACATGGTCCCGGGCGGCACGGAGAGTGCCGGACACCCGGTGAACCATGTCTGCCTGTCCTTCCCGGAGGACGAGTTCGACGCCCTGCGCGCCCGTCTGGAGGAACGGTCCGTCTCCGTCTCGGGCTTCTCCTACGACGCCTCCGGCGCCCGCGGGCCGGCCAAGCGCAGCTTCTACTTCCGCGACCCGGACGGAAACGTCTTCGAGGCCCGGCACTACGAGTAGTCCCCCTGGCCCCCTCGGCGAATCCGGCCGGTCGAGCGGCGGGGCACCCTCGCCGCCGCTCCCGACGGCCCTGCCCTTAGGGTGACCGCTCATGACCACGAACACCGGTGCCACCCCGTCCTTCGCCGTGCACATCCCCGACGCCGAGCTCGAACCGGAGCCGCTGGACCCGGCCCAGATCGTCTCCGGCGAGCCGGTCGTGACGGGCAAGGTGCTGTGGGAGTCCCCCGACGGCAAGCAGCTGCGCGGCATCTGGCAGATCACGCCCGGCGTGGTGACCGACACCGAGGCGAACGAACTCTTCGTCGTGGTCAGCGGCCGCGCCACGATCGAGGTCGAGGGCGGCGACGTCATCGAGGTGGGCCCGGGCGACGCGGCGATCCTGCGCGAGGGCGACCGCACGACGTGGACCGTGCACGAGACGCTGCGCAAGGCGTACCACATCAGCCTCTGAAGTCCTCGAAACCTTCGGAGCCTTCGCAGCTCCTGAAGCTCCTGAAGCTGCTGAAGTCCTGGACCCCTGAAGCCACGAAGTCCAGAGGCCTTTGCACGTCGCAGGGCCTCTGGGGCTCGACAGCATCCGCCGGCCCGGCTCATCGGCCGCGGCGGCTCCGGGTGAACAGCGCCAAGCCGCCCAGCGGCACCAGCAGACAGGCGGCGGCGAGGTTCAGCCAGCCGTAGCCCGCCTGCGCGGCGACGACTCCGGCGGTCGCTCCACCGAGCCCGGCCGCCGTGTTCATGGTCAGGTCGGACAGTCCCTGGGCCGCGGCCCGTGCCGCCTGCGGCACGGAGTCCGTGAGGAGCGCGGAGCCCGACACGAGCGCGGAAGACCAGCCGAGGCCGAGCAGGAACAGTCGCACCGCCGTCTGCTCGTGGCGGGCACCCGCCGTCCCCGCGAGCAGCGTCGCCACCGCCAGCAGGGCCACCGCGAGCGCTATCCCGGACAGCCGGCCGAGCCGGTCCGAGAGCCGCCCCATCAGCGGCGAGAACGCGTACATGCCCGCGATGTGTCCGCTGATCACCAGCCCGATCAGATCGATGCTCGCCCCGTGGTGCCCGAGGTCCACGGGGGTCATCGACATGACCGAGACCATGGCCGTGTGCGCGACCGCCACGGTCACGAGTGCCAGCCTGGCCCGCGGCGAGGCCGCGACGGCGGCGAACCCGGCCCGCAGCGAGCGCGCGTGGGCCGACCTCTCCTCGACCGGGGCGAGCGCCCTGGCGGTCAGCAGCGGATCGGGCCTCAGGAGTACGGCCACCAGCAGCGCCGACGCGAGGAACACCCCGGACGCCCACAGGAACGGTCCCGCCGCCTGGGGGATGCCGAGTCCCGAGACGCTGCGTCCGGCGGGCGCGGCGATGTTGGGGCCCAGCACCGCGCCGATCGTCGTCGCCCACACCACGTTCGAGATGGCGCGGGCCCGCATCGTGGGCTCGGCCAGGTCGGCGGCGGCGAACCGCGCCTGCAGATTCGCCGACGAGGCCGCGCCGAAACCCGCCATGCCGAGCAGCAGCAGCGGGAAGTTTCCGACGCTCGCGGCGACCACGACGACCGCCGCGCCCGCCGCACCGATGAGATACCCCAGCACAAGGCCAGGCCGCCGTCCTCGCGCCGTCATCAGCGCCGCCAGCGGCACCGAGAGCACCGCCGTACCGGTCACGGTCGCGGTCGGCGCCAGTCCGGACAGCGACTCGGTGCCGCTGACCTGCTGTGCCAGTACGGTGGCGAGCGCGATGCCGGTGGCGACGCCGAGCCCGCCGAGGATCTGACCGGCGATCAGCACGGCGGTGATGCGGCGGCGCAGCGCGGGTATCGCCTCGGCGTCGACGGGGACGCCGGCCTGCCGCTCGACGGACGTCACGCGGGACACCGGGGCGCGACGGAACAGGACGCGGTACAGGATCTGGTCACCGGCGCAGTGTCCCAACTCGCACCCCTGTACGAACATCCGCCGGAGGTCCCGGTCAACGGCGGTGCCGGCGTCAGAACAGCGGCTCCGGCAGCACGCCTTCCAGCGCGAGCAGTTTCCGCTTGGTCTCCAGGCCGCCCCCGAACCCGCCGATGCCGCCGTCGCTCTCGACCACCCGGTGGCAGGGCACCACGACCGGCAGCGGATTCGAGCCCATGGCCACGCCCACGGCCTGCGCCGCGCCCGGCTGGCCGACCCGTCCGGCCAGGTCGCCGTAGCCCACGACCGAGCCGAACGGCACGCCCGAGGCGAGTTCGCGCAGCACCTGACGGTTGAACCCGGAGATCAGGGACCAGTCGAGCGGCAGCTCGAAGTCGTGCCGCTCGCCCGCGAAGTACGCCGAGACCTGGCGTATCGCCTCCGCGAGCAGGGGGGATCCGGGTGCCTCGACGGGGTCGGTGCCCAGCCGGGACGCGAGCCGGTCGAGTGCCTTGTCGCGCACCGGTTCCGTGGCGTGGAACACGACGTTCACCAGGCCGTCGCGTGTCGCCGCGAGCAGCAGCGGACCTATGTCCGTGCCGACGACGGTCCACACGACCTGTTGCCCGTACTGCCCGTGGCTGTCCATGCGCCCCACCGTACGGCGTGCCACTGACAGTGCCCGTCGCGCCGACGGACCGCCCGTGGCGCGGACCCGGCGTGTGTCCGCACCACGGGCGGGGGAGCCGTGGAGCCCGGGACGGCAGAGCGGCCGCGCGGGGCCCCGGGTGAGGAGGCCGCCGCGCCGCCCCGGACGGGGAAGCCCGCTAGTCGTCCACCGCCTCGCGGACCACGTCGGGAGCGTTGGTGATGATCCCGTCGACACCGAAGCCCGCCACCCGCCGGGCGCCGTCCGCGTCGTTCACGGTCCACGCGAAGGCCTTCATCGGCGTGCCGTGCGGTCCGTGGAAAGCGTGGACCGCCGAGACGTAGCCGGAGGAGAGCGTGGTGTGATCCGAGTTGATCTGGTCGGCGAATCGCGCGTACTGCGGCAGCTGCGCCACCGACGGCGTGCCCAGGAAGGCCGTGCGGACGTCCGGGCGCAGGTCGTGCACCGTTCGCACACTGTCGGCGCTGAAGCTCTGCACGAGCAGCCGGCCCGTGACGTGTGCCCGGTCGAGCCAGCCCTCGTTGCTCAGCAGCTTGAGGGTCTCCCGTTCGATGTCCGGGTAGAGCTGGGGGTTCTTGATCTCCAGGACGAGCTTCTGGTGGTTGTGCTCGACGCGCTCCATGTACTGCGTGAGCGTCGGCACGCGCGCGCCCGCGTACCGGGAGCCGAACCAGCTCCCGGCGTCCAGGCGGGCGATCTCGGCCGCGGTGAAGTCCCTGACGTTCCAGGGAGCTCTGTCCGGGTAGAGCTCCTCGACATCGGTCGTGCGCGCCAGACCCGCGTCGTGCAGGACGACGAGTTCGCCGTCCTTCGTGCGCTGGACGTCGTTCTCGACCCAGTCGAACCCCAGGTCGGCGGCCTTGTCGATGGCGGCCAGGGTGTTCTCGGGAGCGTAGGCGGAGGCGCCGCGGTGCGAGACGACGACCGGACCGGTCCCCTGGGACCCCGCGCGCGCGTGCGGGCTGGGCAGTATCACCGCGGCGCCTCCAAGAAACGCGGCGGTCGTGGCGGCGGTTACGC
This sequence comes from Streptomyces krungchingensis, assembly GCF_054729265.1. Lineage (NCBI taxonomy): Bacteria > Bacillati > Actinomycetota > Actinomycetes > Kitasatosporales > Streptomycetaceae > Streptomyces > Streptomyces krungchingensis. Next base: position 3,159,252 of record NZ_JBPUKY010000001.1, on the reverse strand, counting down.
GCGCGTACATGCGTCCTCCTCGCGTCGTGTGATCACGGACAGCACAAGAGTGACAGCAGAGAGTCAATGAAGATGGTGTGTGAGGTGGCCACAAATTGAATGGAGTTGCCCAAGTCCGCTCACCGGCGCCGCACAGGTGCGGCGAGGCCGTGATTCTTTGCCGGAAAATCGTTCGACCATTCCGGTGGGAGTCATACTCTTCGCCTCGGCCCAGTCCGCTCGTGCGGTCCTCCGGGTGGGGGAATTTCAGGGCTTTTCAGGAGCAACACGGCGGGGAGGGCATCCGCGCATGCAGGGCACGGTAGACGGCTTCACTTACGGACTCGTCACACCGCTGGTGGCCTATCTCATGGCCTGCCTGGGCGGAGCGCTCGGACTGCGCTGCACCACCAGATCGATGCTGGTCGCCCGCTCGTGGCGGGCCGGCTGGCTCGCCCTCGGCTCGGCCGCGATCGGCTCCGGCATCTGGACCATGCACTTCATCGCGATGATGGGATTCAGCGTCGAGCAGACGCCGGTCCACTACGACAGACCGACGACGTTCGCGAGTCTGGGCGTTGCCATCGTGATGGTGGGCATGGGGATCTTCATCGTCGGCTACCGCGGTGCCAGTGGGGCGGCGCTCTTCACGGGAGGCACGATCACCGGCCTCGGCGTGGCCTCGATGCACTATCTCGGCATGGCGGGAATGCGGCTGAACGGGAAACTCGAATACAACACCCTCACCGTGTCCGCCTCCGTCGTCATAGCCGTGGTCGCCGCCACAGCCGCCCTGTGGGCGGCGGGACAGGTCCGGGGATTTCTCTGGAGCGTGGGCGCGAGCCTCGTGATGGGACTGGCGGTGACCGGCATGCACTACACGGGCATGGCCGCCCTCAGCGTCCATCTCCATGGCACGTCAAGCACTCCCGGCGGGGACTCGGCCGCCGCCCTGCTCGCGCCCATGATGATCGGCCCACTCGCCTTCCTGTGCCTCGCGGGCGTGGTCGTGATGTTCGACCCGCTGATGGTCATGGGCAAGCCCGACTGGACTCCCGCGGAGAACCGGCCGGGAGTCCCGGCCCATACGGCGGCGCGGCGCACCGGCGGCCGGCCCCCGGTCCGTCCCGGGCGGGTCCGCCCGCAGCGGAGGTCGCGCACTCCGCAGAACTGGTGATCAGGCCCCGTTGTCAGTGCGGGGTCGTACGGTGGATTCCATGCGGCCCGTATCCAAGATCGAACGTTCGGTGGCGCCCTTCGAGGTCGTCAGCCCCTTCCAGCCCAATGGCGACCAGCCCGCCGCCATCGCCGAGCTGGAGAAGCGCATCAGCACAGGCGAGAAGGACGTCGTCCTCTTGGGCGCGACCGGCACGGGCAAGTCCGCCACCACGGCCTGGATGATCGAGAAGCTCCAGCGCCCCACCCTGGTGATGGCTCCGAACAAGACCCTGGCCGCCCAGCTGGCGAACGAGTTCCGCGAACTCCTCCCGAACAACGCGGTCGAGTACTTCGTCTCGTACTACGACTACTACCAGCCCGAGGCGTACGTCCCGCAGTCGGACACCTACATCGAGAAGGACTCCTCGATCAACGAGGAGGTGGAGCGCCTGCGCCACTCCGCGACCAACTCGCTGCTGACCCGCCGTGACGTCGTCGTGGTCGCCTCGGTCTCCTGCATCTACGGCCTCGGTACGCCGCAGGAGTACGTGGACCGCATGGTCGCGCTCAAGGTCGGCGACGAGATCGACCGGGACGACCTGCTGCGCCGCTTCGTCGACATCCAGTACACGCGCAATGACGTGGCGTTCGCCCGGGGCACCTTCCGGGTCCGCGGCGACACCATCGAGATCTTCCCCGTGTACGAGGAGCTCGCGGTCCGCATCGAGATGTTCGGCGACGAGATCGAGGCCCTGTCCACGCTGCACCCGCTCACCGGCGAGGTCATCAGCGACGACGACCAGCTCTACGTGTTCCCCGCCTCGCACTACGTGGCGGGCCCCGAGCGCATGGAGCGCGCGGTCAACGACATCGAGAAGGAGCTGGAGGAGCGCCTCGCCGAGCTGGAGAAGCAGGGCAAGCTCCTGGAGGCCCAGCGCCTGCGGATGCGCACCACGTACGACATCGAGATGCTCCGCCAGATCGGCTCCTGCTCCGGTGTGGAGAACTACTCGATGCACTTCGACGGCCGTGAGCCCGGCTCCCCGCCCAACACGCTGCTGGACTACTTCCCGGACGATTTCCTGCTCGTCATCGACGAGTCGCATGTGACCGTGCCCCAGATCGGTGCCATGTACGAGGGCGACGCCTCCCGCAAGCGCACGCTCGTGGACCACGGTTTCCGGCTTCCGTCGGCCCTGGACAACCGCCCCCTGAAGTGGGAGGAGTTCCAGGAGCGCATCGGGCAGACGGTGTACCTCTCGGCGACCCCGGGGCAGTACGAGCTCTCCCGTTCGGACGGCCAGGTCGAGCAGATCATCCGGCCCACCGGCCTCGTCGACCCGGAGGTCGTGGTCAAGCCCACCGAAGGGCAGATCGACGACCTGGTGCACGAGATCCGCACGCGTGTCGAGAAGGACGAGCGCGTCCTGGTCACCACGCTCACCAAGAAGATGGCCGAGGACCTCACCGACTACTTCCTGGAGCTCGGCATCCAGGTGCGCTATCTGCACAGCGATGTCGACACCCTGCGCCGTGTCGAGTTGCTGCGCGAGCTGCGCGCGGGAGAGTTCGACGTCCTCGTCGGCATCAACCTGCTCCGTGAGGGGCTCGACCTGCCCGAGGTCTCCCTCGTGGCGATCCTCGACGCCGACAAGGAGGGCTTCCTGCGCTCCGGCACCTCACTGATCCAGACGATCGGCCGCGCGGCGCGCAACGTGTCCGGTCAGGTCCACATGTACGCCGACAAGATCACCCCGGCGATGGAGAAGGCCATCGACGAGACCAACCGTCGCCGGGAGAAGCAGATCGCCTACAACAAGGAGAGGGGCATCGACCCGCAGCCCCTCCGCAAGAAGATCAACGACATCGTGGCGCAGATCGCCCGCGAGGACGTCGACACGGAGCAGCTGCTCGGCTCGGGCTACCGCAAGTCGAAGGACGGCAAGGGAGCCAAGGCCCCGGTCCCCGCGCTCGGAAAGGCCGGCAAGGCGGCCAAGGGCAAGGCCAAGGAGACGGTGCCCACGGACCGGCCCGCGGCGGAACTGACCGAGCAGATCGAGGAGCTGACGGAGCGGATGCGTGCCGCGGCCGCCGACCTCCAGTTCGAGATCGCGGCCCGGCTGCGCGACGAGGTCTCCGAGATGAAGAAGGAGCTGCGGCAGATGAAGGAAGCGGGCCTGGCCTGACGCTCCCGCCGAGGCGCCGGACCTCGGGACATGCGCACTGTGTTGCAAGACCGACACAAAGTGCGCCCCAGGGTTCGGTGCTGTCGGTGCCCCTGCGTAGTGTTCTGGTCATCCGCGGACTCCGCGGCAACAGGGGACAGTTCGAGAGGGGAACAGCGCGTGACGGTCAACATGACCAAGGGTCAGGCCATCAGTCTGCAGAAGAACGACGGGGGCACGCTGACCGCGGTGCGCATGGGCCTCGGCTGGCAGGCCGCTCCGAGGCGCGGTCTGTTCGGCTCGCGCACCCGGGAGATCGACCTTGACGCGTCCGCCGTGCTGTTCGCGGACAAGCAGCCCGTCGACGTGGTGTTCTTCCGTCACCTCGTCAGCGACGACGGCTCCGTACGGCACACGGGTGACAACCTGGTCGGCGGCGCGGGCCAGGGCGGCGACGACGAGTCGATCCTCGTCGACCTGCAGCGCGTCCCGGTCCACATCGACCAGATCATCTTCACTGTGAACTCCTTCACGGGCCAGACCTTCCAGGAAGTGCAGAACGCGTTCTGCCGTCTGGTCGACGAGACCAACGGCCAGGAGCTCGCCCGCTACACGCTCGCGGGCGGCGGGCAGTACACGGCCCAGATCATGGCGAAGGTGCACCGTGCCGGAGCCGGCTGGCAGATGACGGCCCTCGGCACGCCGGCCAACGGCCGCACGTTCCAGGACCTGATGCCGGCGATCCTGCCGCACCTGTAGGCACGCGCCCACACCGCACGAAGCGATACAGCGACATAGCGACACAGGGGGACAAGGCGATGACGGCCGAGCTGGTCCGGGGGCAGAACCACCCGCTCTCCCAGGTCCGTCTCGAGGTCCGGATCTCGGCCGGTAAACCGGTCGTGGCCGGGGCCACGCTCAGCGACGAGCAGGGCAAGATCCGCGGCGTCGAGTGGGTGGCCCACCCGGGCGCGCCCACACTGCCGGGGCTGGAGGTCTCCAGGCAGGCGGCGGCCGATCACCGCCTGGCGTTCGACCTCGACGCCCTGCCGGAGCACGTGCACCGGGTCAGTGTGCTCCTCGCACTGCCGTCCGGAGTCGGCGGCCCGGTCCGGTTCGGCGCCGTCGCCGCCCCCTTCGTCGCGGTCACCGGCCTCGACGGCGCGGAGGTCGCCAGCTACACCGTCACCGGCCTGGACGCCGAGTCCGCCGTCGTCGCCCTGGAGCTCTACCGCAGGCAGGGCGCCTGGAAGGTACGCGCGGTCGGCCAGGGGTACGCGGGCGGCCTCGCCGAACTCCTCGCCGACCAGGGCCTTCCCGAGGCCCAGCAGCTCGCCGGAAGCATCAATGAAGCGGTGGCGCGCGGAATGGCCCGCTCGGTCGCCGCGCCCCCGCCGCGTACGGCGGACGTGGACCGGTCGCGGCAGGCGGCCAGTTCGGCGCCCGGCGCCGACCAGCCGTACCCAGGACCGCAGGGCGCCCCGGGGACCGTCACGCCACCGCAGTCCCCGTACGACACCCCCGGTCCGCAGGGGGGTGCGACGCCGGGGCAGGGCTACCCGGGCGGCACCACACCGCCCGACCCCTCCGCCGTCACCCAGCCGTCCGCCTCCGCCGGCGGCGGGATCAACTACACCCACCCCGGCCGGCAGACCGCGGCGCCGCCCCCTCCTCCGCCGACCGCGCCACCGGCCGAGCCCGGCCGCCCCGCCCAGCCCGTCGCGGGCGACGCGACCGGCTGGTCCATGGACGAGCGGCTCTACAACCAGGTGTGGGGCATGTTCGAGGACCTCGCCCGCACCACCGCCGCCTACCGCAGCGCTGTCGACTTCGCCGACTCCCGTATGGAGAAGGAACTCGACCAGGTGCTGTCTGACCCGCGCAGCCGGATCGGCGGCCAGGGCGACGCGGCCCGTGAGGCGGCGCGCGCCAGGCACGCCCAGCTCGTCGACCAGGCCCGCGAGGCGCTCGACCGGGACCTCGCCCAGCTCGTCGCCGAGTCCGAGGTCGTCGAGCCCGCGCTCCCCCCGGCGTACGCACGCTGGGACAACCCTGTCTGGCACGGCTACCGGGTACCGATGGAGATCCCCATGGCCCTGCGTCTGGGCGATCTCAGCCTGCCCGAGAGCGAACGCCTGAGCATCCCGATGCTGCTGCGGCTGCCGCTGGAGCGCGGCCTGTGGATCGACAGTGGCCGCACCTCCGCGGACGGCGGCCTCGCCGACGCCGACGAGCTGCGCCGCCTGGCGATGGACACGGCCGTCGCTCACGCCGCGCGGCTGCTCGCCGTGTATCCGGCCGGCGAGTTCACGGTGCACGTCATCGACCCGGCCGGTTCCGGAGCGTCCTCCCTCGCACCGCTGACGCAGTCCGGGGTGCTCGACGTGCCGCCCGCTGTCGGCGCCGCCGGGGTCTCCGAGGTCCTGGCCCGGCTCACCCAGCGCGTCGACCTGGTGCAGATGGCGATCCGCGGCGGAGCGTCCGACTCGCTGCCGCCGGGGTTCGACACCGCCGAGCAGTTGCTGATCGTCAATGACTTCCCGCACGGGTTCGACGACCGTGCCGTGACCCAGCTGCGCTATCTCGCGGACGAGGGCCCGGCCGTCGGGGTGCACCTGATGATGGTCGCCGACCGGGAGGAGGCCGCTGCCTACGGGCCGCTGCTCGACCCGCTCTGGCGTTCGCTGCTGCGGCTCACGCCGGTGGCCGACGACCACCTCGCCGACCCCTGGGTCGGGCACGCCTGGACGTACGAGCCGACGCTCGTCCCGCCGGGCAGTCAGGTGCTCCAGCAGGTGCTGGCCCAGGTGGCCGCGGCCCGGCGTCCGTGGAACCGATGAGCATGCGCGGGGCCGAGCGCCTGGAGTGTGCCAAGTAACAGTAAAGCCCCTCTGACCTGGGGATTTGGCTCTTCTTTTACCAATCGCTTTACCTTTCCTTGGTGGTTGGGTACTCTCGTTCGTACGGAGGGGAGTACTCCCTACCTATGGCGACGTGCCCGTCAATACGGATCAGGCCAGATCCCGGGGCGTCGGCCCGCGTACACCGGGCGCATCACGCGCCCCGGCCGTCCCGGGTGGAAGAGACCTCCGGCAGCGACGACGCTGAGACCTGCCGTTACGTACTGCCGGAGGCGCAGTGGATGTTTCCCTGACCCTGTGGGTCCTGACGATCGTGGGCCTCGCCGCCCTCATCGCGGTCGATTTCTTCATCGGCCGTAAACCGCACGACGTGTCGATCAAGGAAGCCGGAATCTGGACGATCGTCTGGATCGCCCTGGCCGGCCTCTTCGGACTCGGCCTGCTCGTCTTCTCCGGTGGCCAGCCCGCCGGAGAGTTCTTCGCCGGCTTCATCACCGAGAAGTCGCTGAGCGTCGACAACCTCTTCGTCTTCGTGCTGATCATGGCGAAGTTCGCGGTGCCCTCGCAGTACCAGCAGCGGGTGCTCCTCGTCGGTGTGCTCATCGCCCTCGTCCTGCGCGCGATATTCATCGCCGCGGGTGCCGCGATCCTCGCGAGCTTCGCCTGGGTCTTCTACATCTTCGGCGCGTTCCTCATCTACACCGCCTGGAAGCTGATCCAGGAGGCCAGGGCCGAGGAGGAGGACGAGGAGTTCGAGGAGAACCGCCTGCTGAAGGCGGCCGAGCGACGCTTCGGCGTGGCCGACCGGTACCACGGCACCAAGCTGTGGATCCAGCAGAACGGCAAGCGCGTCATGACGCCGATGCTCGTCGTCATGCTGGCGATCGGCACCACCGACGTGCTCTTCGCCCTCGACTCGATCCCCGCGATCTTCGGCCTCACCCAGGACCCGTACATCGTGTTCACGGCGAACGCGTTCGCGCTGATGGGTCTGCGACAGCTGTACTTCCTCATCGGCGGGCTGCTCAAGAAGCTGGTCCACCTGAGCTACGGGCTGTCGGTCATCCTCGGCTTCATCGGCGTCAAGCTCGTCCTGCACGCGCTGCACGAGTCCGGCGTCCACGTCCCCGAGATCTCCATCCCGGTCTCTCTCGGCGTGATCTGCGCGGTCCTGGTGGTCACCACGATCACCAGCCTGATGGCCTCCAGGAAGCAGGCGGCGCGCGACGAGGAGGAGAGCGCCGGGGACAAGAGCCCGAAGAGCGTCGACGTCTGACGGCGTCGACTGCGCGAACAGCCTCCGGGAGCGGCGTGCGGCGAGGAGCCGACCACCGCTCCCGGAGCATGTCCGGGCACAGCGACGGACCGCCCTGACATCCGCTCCTCCCGACCCGTCCGGAGGAGCACACCCATGACGTCGACCAGGCACGCCGGCCACGGCCGCGAGCGCACCGACCCCACGGAGCCCCGAACACACCCCACGACACCGAACAGGACGGCACGCCGACGACCCGAAGGCCCACCGGCCCGCCGTCCGCCCATCGAACGCGACACACGGGAGATGACTGATGCGAGACACGGGACACGACCGAGCCGACCTGGCGGCCGATCCCGGAAGCGAATCGTCCTCCATGGCAGAGGCGCGGGCACCGGGAGACCGGAGTGCGGGCCCCGCGAAGGGCTGCGACGATCGCAGCATGATCGATCGGCTCCGGTCACCCCTCACGCAGTGGACGGCCATCGTGCCCCTGCTCGCGGTGGTCCTGCTGGTCTTCACCTGGGGACGCGACGTGCCCGGCGCGGTGGTGGTCCTGGTGACGCTGGTGCTCGCCGGGGCCGTGCTGGCAGCCGTCCACCACGCCGAGGTGGTGGCCCACCGGGTCGGCGAACCCTTCGGGTCCCTGGTGCTCGCCGTCGCCGTCACCATCATCGAAGTGGCCCTGATCGTCACCCTGATGGCGGACGGCGGCGACAAGAGCGCGACGCTGGCCCGCGACACGGTGTTCGCGGCAGTGATGATCACCTGCAACGGCATCGTCGGTCTCTGTCTGCTCGTCGCCTCCCTGCGCCATGGGCTCGCCGTCTTCAACGCCGAAGGCACCGGAGCGGCCCTCGCCACCGTCGCGACGCTCGCCACGCTCAGCCTCGTCCTGCCGACGTTCACCACCAGCAAGCCGGGCCCCGAATTCTCCTCGGCCCAGCTCACCTTCGCCGCCCTGTCCTCGCTCGTCCTCTACGGCCTGTTCGTCACGACCCAGACCGTGCGGCACCGCGACTACTTCCTGCCGATCACCCGGCAGGGCGAGGTCATCCACGCGGACGCCCACGCGGACGCCCCGTCGGGCCGTACCGCGGCGCTCAGCCTCGGACTGCTGGCCCTGGCCCTCGTCGGTGTGGTCGGACTCGCCAAGGGCGTGTCGCCGACCATCGAGTCCGGGGTGGAGGCGGCCGGCATGCCGGCCGCCGTGGTCGGTGTGATCATCGCCCTGCTGGTCCTGCTGCCCGAGACCATCGCCGCACTCCGGTCGGCCCGCCGCGACCGCGTGCAGACCAGCCTGAACCTCGCTCTCGGCTCCGCGATGGCCAGCATCGGACTGACCATTCCCGCCGTCGCCCTCGCGTCCATCTGGCTGTCCGGACCGCTCGTCCTCGGCCTCGGCGCCACACACATGGTGCTGCTCGCGCTCACCGTGGTGGTGAGCTCCCTGACCGTGGTTCCGGGCCGCGCGACCCCGCTCCAGGGCGGTGTCCACCTGGTTCTGTTCGCGGCCTATCTGGAACTCGCGGTCAACCCCTGAGCGGCTCGCACCAGGGACGGCACCCGCCCCCTCAGTCGGCCGCCTGCACGACCGCGAGGCGTGGCACCGACCGCGTCTCCGGGAGCAGCGCGAAACATCCCAGGCTGAGCAGCGCGATCCCGGTCAGATACGCGGCCACGCCCCAGGGGACACCCGGTCCGCTCGCCACCGCGGTCGCCACGACGGGTGTGAGCGCGCCACCGAGAACCCCGCCCAGGTTGTAGCCCACGGCGGCGCCCGTGCACCGCACGCGGGGCTCGTACAACTCCGGCAGATACGCGGCGATGACGGCGAACATCGTGATGAACGCGATCAGGGCCACCAGGAAGCCGGCGAACATCAGCAACGGTTCACCGGTCGACAGCAGGGCGACCATGGGGAACATCCACAGCGCGGCGACCGTGCAGCCCACCAGACACAGGGGACGCCGCCCGAACCGGTCGCCGAGCAGGGCCATCACCGGTGTCAGACAGCCCTTGACCACCACCGCGGCCATGATGCAGGTCAGCATGACGGTACGGCTCACGCCCAGTCGCTCGACGCCGTACGCGAGCGCCCACGTCGTCACCGCGTAGAACACGGCGTAGCCGACCGCGAGTCCGCCGGCCGTCAGCAGCACCAGCCGCCAGTGGTCGCGCACCACCTCGGCGAGCGGCACGCGCGCGTGGTCCCGCATCTCCAGGAACTGCGGGCTCTCCGCCAGCGAACCGCGCAGCCACAGTCCCGCCGCCGCGAGCACGCCCGCGGCCCAGAACGGCACCCGCCACCCCCACGCGGCGAACTGCGCGTCGGACAGCGTCGCCGAGAGCGCCAGCATCACGCCGTTGGCCAGCACGAACCCCAGCGACGGGCCGACCTGCGGGAAGCTCGACCACAGTCCTCGCCGCTCGGCGGGCGCGTGCTCGGCGGTCAGCAGCACTGCCCCGCCCCACTCGCCGCCCAGGCCCAGGCCCTGGAGGAAACGCAGCACGAGAAGGAGCACCGGAGCGGTCACGCCGATGTGCTCGTACGTCGGCACACAGCCCACGGCGACGGTGGCCGTACCGGTCAGCAGCAGTGAGGCGACCAGGACGGGACGCCGCCCGCGCCGGTCCCCGAGATGCCCGAAGAGCACCGAGCCGAGCGGGCGGGCGACGAACCCGACACCGAACGTCGCGAAGGCCGCCAGCGTCCCCGCCAGCGGTGAGAACGTCGGGAAGAACAGCGGCCCGAGGACCAGAGCGGCCGCCGTCCCGTACACGAAGAAGTCGTAGAACTCGATTGCGGTCCCGGCGAGGGAGGCGGCCGCGAGCCGCAGCATGGAGGGCGCCCTTACGGTGCGTACGTCGTGCATGCCGCGTCAACTACCCAGGGTGACGGGCGGTTACGGGGGCGTGCGGGTGCTCTCCTCGGTGCCGGCCTACGCGTCCGGCGCACGGCGGCCGGCCCGGTCGCGATCGTCGTGCGCCCGTGTCAGTACGTCACGGTGATGCGCCGGGCCGGGCCGTCCACCCGGACCGTGCCCCCGTAGGGGATGACGATCTGCGGATCGGTGTGCCCGAGGTCCACGTCGAAGACGACCATCGTGTCGGGCGCGTACTGGTCGACGGCCCGCAGCACCGCCTCGCGCTGCTCCCGCGTGTAACGGGCCTTGGCGTCGGCATCGTTGGGGTGCTCGAACGACCAGGCCTTCGCACGGCCCATCAGCAGCGCCGGGAAGCGGCGCAGCAGACCGCGCTCGCCCATGCTGCGCAGGATCCAGAAGACGTCGTCCGCCTTCGGCATGTCTTCCGAGGTCTCCAGGAACAGCACATGACCCTCGTACACGGCGGGATCGCGGGCGATCTCCCGGTCGGCCATCAGCAGCCAGGAGAGGATCTCGATGTTGCCGCCCCAGGAGCGGCCCTCGACGATCCGGTCCGGGCGGTGCCACGTCCAGCCGCCGCCCGGCTCCGACGCGGGTTCGGACTCGAACGTCGCGGGGTCTTCCCAGGGGCCGTTGACGTCGCCGAACCGGTCGGTGGGACGCAATTCGTACGTTCCCGAGGTGAACAGCGCGGCGCGGAGCGACTCCGCGGTCAGCGGGTGCATCGCGGCCGGACGGCCGAGCTCGCACATCACGCTCCCGCCGTGGTAGCCGACGATTCCGGCGTTCCACAAGTACGCGAGCAGGTTGGTGTTGTCGCTGTATCCGAAGAAGGGCTTCGGATTCGCGCGGATCAACTCCCGGTCCAGCAGCGGCAGCACGGTGATCTGGTCCGCACCGCCGATGGACGAGACCACGGCCTTGACCGCCGGATCCGCGAACGCCGCGTGGATGTCGTCGGCGCGCTGCTGCGGCGTCGCCCCCATCTTGCGGGTGGTCGGGTACTCGACCGGTTCCAGGCCGTACTCCGTGCGCAGTCGCTCCAGGCCCAGCTCGTAGGGGCGCGGGAAGAGTTCCGGCAGGCCCGCGGAGGGAGAGAGCACGGCGACGCGGTCGCCGGGCGAGGGCTTGGGGGGATAACGGGGCGTCGTCATGACCGGAGGGTACGGGCCGTCGCCGCTTCGTCGCACCGTGATAAACCGGGTCCGAGCAGCGGTCCTCGACGGGCCGTCAACCTGGAAGGACCGGAGGAACCGTGCCCCGCACCCTCGCCAACGCCCCGATCATGATCCTCAACGGGCCCAACCTGAACCTCCTCGGGCAGCGCCAGCCGGAGATCTACGGGTCCGACACCCTCGCGGACGTGGAAGCGCTGTGCGCGAAGGCGGCGGCCGTGCACGGCGGCACGGTGGACTTCCGGCAGTCCAACCACGAGGGCGAGTTGGTCGACTGGATCCACGAGGCCCGCCTCGATCACGCCGGGATCGTGATCAACCCCGCTGCCTACTCGCACACTTCCGTGGCGATCCTGGATGCGCTCAACACCTGTGACGGCCTTCCGGTGGTGGAGGTCCACATCTCCAACATCCACCAGCGCGAACAGTTCCGGCACCACTCGTACGTATCGCTGCGCGCCGACGGGGTCATCGCCGGCTGCGGTGTGCAGGGGTACGCCTTCGCGGTGGAGCGGGTGGCGGCGCTGGCCGGGACGGGGAAGGCGGACGCCTGAACCGGCAGCGGGCGTCGGAGGCGGAGCACGCCGAGGACGTGGGGTGCGCACGAACCCGCGTACGGTCACCCGAGTGTGCCGGGGCCGCCGGCCGAGGGCGGGGATCGAAGGCCGGCGGCCCGTTCCGCGCCGGAGCCGTCATCCCGCGCGGGGCTGGCTCCAGTGGACTGCACCAGTGACGGCGCCGGGAGCGCACGCGTGACACCGGCGCGTGCGCTCGGTTCACACGGGGCGCGTGTTCAGTGCGCGCGCCCCGTGCGTGGAGAGCATCGACCCGCGGGTCGCCCGGCGGCTCGGCAGACTCGGCGGCATCGCGCCCGGGGTCCCGGCCGCAGACTTCGGGTCATGCAACGGCCCGGCGCGTGACTCACCAGCCGCGCGCGTGCCACTCCGGCAGATGGGGCCGCTCCGCGCCCAGCGTCGTGTCGTTGCCATGACCGGGGTAGACCCAGGTCTCGTCCGGCAGCGCGTCGAAGATCTTGGTCTCGACGTCGTGGATGAGACTCGCGAACGCCTTCGGATCCTTGCGCGTGTTGCCCACACCGCCCGGGAACAGGCAGTCGCCCGTGAACACATGGGGGTGCCCGTGCGGGTCGTCGTAGACGAGCGCGATCGAGCCCGGCGTGTGTCCCACCAGATGGCGCGCGGTCAGCTCGACATGTCCCACCCGGATCGTGTCGCCGTCGTCGACGGGGACGTCGGTCGGCACCGGGATGCCGTCGACGTCGTCCCGGCCCGCGTAGGTACGCGCGCCCGTGGCCGCCACGACCTCGGCCAGTGCCTGCCAGTGGTCGCCGTGCTGGTGGGTGGTGACGACGGACGCGATGCCGTCGTCACCGATCAGACCGATCAGCGCCGAGGCGTCGTTCGCCGCGTCGATCAGGAGCTGCTCGTCGGTGGCCCGGCAGCGCAGCAGATAGGCGTTGTTGTCCATCGGGCCGACCGCGATCTTGGAGATCATCAGGTCCCGCAGCTCATGCACATCGGCAGGGCCGCCGACCTTCACCGCTCCGCTGTACGTCATGGCGGCAGCCTATAGCGGGGGGAGGGTGGGAAGCGCGCCGCCGCCGACGGTCAGTCCGGCGCCGTCACGGCGTCCCGCCAGCCAGCCGAGCAGCGCGGGCGCCGCACCGGTCACCGTGATACCGGGGTCGCCCTGCGCGGCACGTCCCGTGCTCCACGCGCGCGTGCCGTCGGTGAGGCGGGTGGCCGGCACCTCGGGGTGGCCGCGGAAGCGGTCGGTGAGGAACGCGATCTCCCGTGCCACGAAATCTTCGGGGAGGTCTTCGAGCTCGTAGCCGATCCCCAGGTCCACGTGGTGCAGCTCGACCTCGATCCACCGCCGGAACGGAACCCGGGCCGCTGTGTCGGTGACCCCGTTGCGCAGCTCCACCGTGCGCGACCAGTCCGCGGGAACGGCCCCCGCGTCCTGGAAGCGGGCCGCGCTCGCCCGCACGTCGGCGAGCTGCGCGTCCACGGGCCGTGGCGCGTCCCGTTCGATGTCGGCGTCGCGCGCGTCGCCGGAGGCGTACATGGGGCGTCCTTCGAGGACGTTCACCAGAGCGTCCGCGTTGCGGGCGAGGTGGGCGAGCACGTGGCCACGGCTCCAGCCGGGCAGCCGTGACGGCTCGGCCGCGGAAGCGTTGTCCAGTTTGGTGGCTGCGGTGAGCAGTCGTTCCGTCGCGTCACGTACAGACGCCAGGTCGCGCACATGATCAATCATGAGGTCGACCCTAGTCCCGCCACTCCTTCGGGTGAAGGTGGTCGACCGCCCCCGCAAATCGAATGTGCGTGCTATAAGCTCGGATGCGGCGTCGGGCATGCTGGAGGGCCCGGGATTGTTGTGAACCAGCGAATACCGACCGGCGCTGTCAGTGGCTCCCCCTAGTCTGAGAAAGACCGGGGCCTCGGCCCCTGTCACTTCTCTCAAGAAAGGTGCGGACCGGCGTGGCCGACCGTCTCATCGTCCGTGGAGCGCGCGAGCACAACCTGAAGAATGTCTCGCTCGACCTCCCGCGCGACTCGCTCATCGTCTTCACGGGCCTGTCGGGGTCGGGCAAGTCCTCCCTCGCCTTCGACACGATCTTCGCCGAGGGCCAGCGCCGCTATGTCGAGTCGCTCTCGTCGTACGCCCGGCAGTTCCTCGGTCAGATGGACAAGCCGGACGTCGACTTCATCGAGGGCCTCTCCCCGGCGGTCTCGATCGACCAGAAGTCGACCTCGCGCAACCCGCGCTCGACGGTCGGCACGATCACCGAGGTCTACGACTACCTACGTCTGCTGTTCGCGCGTATCGGCAAGCCGCACTGTCCCGAGTGCGGCCGCCCCATCGCGCGTCAGTCGCCGCAGGCCATCGTCGACAAGGTCCTGGAGCTGCCGGAGGGGAGCCGCTTCCAGGTCCTGTCGCCGCTGGTGCGCGAGCGCAAGGGAGAGTTCGTCGACCTCTTCGCCGATCTCCAGACCAAGGGGTACAGCCGGGCCAGGGTCGACGGCGAGACGATCCAGCTCACCGAGCCGCCCGTGCTCAAGAAGCAGGAGAAGCACACCATCGAGGTGGTCGTCGACCGACTCACGGTGAAGGACTCCGCCAAGCGCCGCCTCACCGACTCCGTCGAGACGGCCCTCGGTCTGTCCGGCGGCATGGTCGTGCTGGACTTCGTCGACCTCGCCGAGGACGACCCCGACCGCGAGCGCATGTACTCGGAGCACCTGTACTGCCCGTACGACGACCTGTCCTTCGAGGAGCTGGAGCCCCGCTCCTTCTCCTTCAACTCGCCCTTCGGCGCCTGCCCCGAGTGCACCGGCATCGGTACGCGCATGGAGGTCGACCCCGAGCTGATCGTCCCGGACGAGGAGAAGTCCCTCGACGAGGGCGCCATCCACCCCTGGTCGCACGGACACACCAAGGACTACTTCGGGCGCCTCGTCGGAGCCCTCGCGGACGCCCTGGGCTTCCGCACCGACATCCCGTTCGCGGGACTCCCGCAGCGCGCCAAAAAGGCCCTGCTCTACGGGCACAAGACGCAGATCGAGGTCCGCTACCGCAACCGGTACGGACGCGAGCGGGTCTACACCACGCCCTTCGAAGGGGCCGTCCCCTTCGTGAAGCGGCGGCACAGCGAGGCCGAGAGCGACGCCAGCCGCGAGCGCTTCGAGGGCTACATGCGCGAGGTGCCGTGCCCCACCTGTGAGGGCACGCGACTGAAGCCGCTCGTCCTCGCGGTCACCGTGATGGACAAGTCGATCGCGGAGGTCTCCGCGATGTCCATCAGCGACTGCGCGGACTTCCTCGGCGAGCTGAAGCTCAACGCCCGCGACAAGAAGATCGCCGAACGCGTCCTGAAGGAGGTCAACGAACGGCTGCGCTTCCTGGTCGACGTGGGCCTCGACTACCTGTCGCTGAACCGCGCGGCCGGCACCCTCTCCGGCGGCGAGGCCCAGCGCATCAGGCTGGCCACCCAGATCGGCTCCGGACTCGTCGGCGTCCTCTACGTCCTCGACGAGCCCTCCATCGGTCTGCACCAGCGGGACAACCACCGGCTGATCGAGACGCTGGTCCGGCTCCGCGACATGGGCAACACGCTCATCGTCGTCGAGCACGACGAGGACACCATCAAGGTCGCCGACTGGGTCGTCGACATCGGCCCCGGCGCGGGCGAGCACGGCGGCAAGGTCGTGCACAGCGGCCCCTTGAAGGAGCTCCTCGCCAACGCCGAGTCGATGACCGGCCAGTACCTGTCGCGCAAGAAGGAGATCGCGACCCCGGACATCCGCCGCCCCACCGACCCGAGCCGCAGGCTCACGGTGCACGGCGCCCGGGAGAACAACCTCCGGGACATCGACGTGTCCTTCCCGCTGGGCGTCCTCACGGCCGTCACCGGCGTCTCGGGCTCCGGCAAGTCCACCCTGGTCAACGACATCCTCTACACGCACCTCGCCCGCGAGCTCAACGGCGCGAGGAACGTCCCCGGGCGGCACACGCGCGTGGACGGCGACGACCTCGTCGACAAGGTCGTGCACGTCGACCAGTCGCCCATCGGCCGTACGCCCCGGTCCAACCCGGCGACGTACACCGGCGTCTTCGACCACGTTCGCAAGCTGTTCGCCGAGACGACCGAGGCGAAGGTCCGCGGCTATCTGCCCGGCCGCTTCTCCTTCAACGTCAAGGGCGGCCGCTGCGAGAACTGCTCCGGCGACGGCACCATCAAGATCGAGATGAACTTCCTGCCCGACGTGTACGTCCCGTGCGAGGTCTGCCACGGTGCGCGCTACAACCGGGAGACCCTGGAGGTCCACTACAAGGGCAAGTCGATCTCCGAGGTGCTCGACATGCCGATCGAGGAGGCCCTCGGCTTCTTCGAGGCGGTCCCGGCGATCGCCCGCCACCTCAGGACGCTGAACGACGTCGGTCTCGGCTATGTCCGGCTCGGCCAGTCCGCGCCCACGCTGTCCGGCGGTGAGGCGCAGCGCGTCAAGCTCGCCAGCGAGCTCCAGAAGCGCTCCACCGGCCGTACGGTGTACGTGCTCGACGAGCCGACCACCGGTCTGCACTTCGAGGACATCAGCAAGCTCATCTCCGTGCTGTCCGGCCTGGTGGACAAGGGCAACACGGTCATCGTCATCGAGCACAACCTCGACGTCATCAAGACCGCCGACTGGGTCGTCGACATGGGCCCCGAGGGGGGCAACGGCGGTGGTCTAGTGATCGCCGAGGGCACCCCCGAGCAGGTCGCCGGAGTCCCGGCCAGCCACACCGGCAAGTTCCTGCGGGAGATCCTCGGCGCCGACCGGATCAGCGACGCCGCTCCCGTGAAGGCCGTGCGCAAGACCGCGGCCAAGACGGTGGCGGCCAAGGCCACGACGAGGAAGACGGCCACGAAGGCGGTCAACAACACGGCCACCAAGAAGGCGGCCTCGGCGACCAAGAAGACGGCCGCCAAGAAGGCGACGCCCGCGAAGAAGACCACGCGAGCCCGCCAGGCCTGACCGGCCGGCACCGGCCGCGGCCTCGGCCCCGGCCGGTCGGCCGGCGGCGGGAAGACCTTTCCGCCGCCGGTGCGAACGCAGGCCGTCCGCAGGCGCGACGCCCGGCGGTCGAGTCCGACAAGTCACCAGAAATACGGCGCCCCACGGGAACTCCCCGTGGGGCGCCGCCCGTTGAACAGTCAGCCGCCCTGTCCCTGCGGCTCGACGAACTGCATGTCCAACTGCACCTTGACAACATCACCGAGGAAACCGGTCCCGAAGTCCAGACCGAAGTCACTGCGCCGGATCTCACCCGTCGCCTCGAACCCGGCATGCCTGCGCTGGTCGGCGGGGGAGTCCACCACCCCACCGAACTCGACGGCGAGCGTCACCGGCCGGGTCACGCCCCCGATGGTCAAGTCCCCTTCCATCGACCACTCCTCGCCGTCACCGAAGACCCGCGTCGAGGCGAAGGACATCGTCGGCCGCTTCTCGACGTCGAGCAGGTCGGCCGAGCGGGTGTGCGCGTCCCGGTCGGGGTTGCCGGTGTCGATGGAGGCCAGGGCGATCTCCGCGCCCACCTTGATGGCGTCGGCCGTCTCACCGACGTGGAGCGAGGCCTGCACATCGGCGAAACGTCCGCGCACCTTGGCGATCCCGAGGTGGCGGATGGTGAAGTTGACCGCCGAGTGCAGCGGATCGAGCTCCCAGTCGCCGGCGGACAGCGGCAGCGAAGCGTGCGTGGCAGGGGAGTTGTCGTAAGTCATGGCTCCACCGTGCGCGGCCGGAGGGAAAGGAGGGAGGCCGGGCGGATGGTGGTAGTGACAGGGCCACGATCCGAGGCCACGCGCGCTGTACGTTCGACAGGTGAGCGACAACGAACTGGGCACCTTCCTGCGCACACGACGTGAAGCGATCACACCCGCGCAGGCGGGGCTCCCGGCCGGCCCCCGCCGCCGCACGCCGGGACTGCGCCGCGCCGAGCTGGCCACGCTCGC
Source organism: Streptomyces krungchingensis (assembly GCF_054729265.1). Lineage (NCBI taxonomy): Bacteria > Bacillati > Actinomycetota > Actinomycetes > Kitasatosporales > Streptomycetaceae > Streptomyces > Streptomyces krungchingensis. The sequence goes on along the minus strand of NZ_JBPUKY010000001.1, from coordinate 3,141,254 downwards.
CGGAATCAGCGTCGAGTACCTCATCCGTCTCGAACAGGGCCGCGACCGCAACCCCTCGCCCCAGGTCCTGGGCGCGCTCTCCGACGCCCTGCAACTGCCCGTGACGGAACGGATCCTGCTGCGCCGGCTCGCCAAGGAGTCCGGTCACGACGCCATCCTCTGTTCGACGGCCGCGGCGCCCACCCACGCGGTGCGTCCCACCGTCCAGGCCATGCTGGAGCGGCTGGAACCCACACCGGCCGTCCTCCTGAACTGGATCGGCGACATCCTGGCGTACACCAACGGCTATCGCCGCCTCACCGGGCCGCTGGGGATGCTCGACGGCCGGCAGCCGAACATCCTCCGGTACGTGTTCACCGATGAGCGGGCCCACACCGCTTTCGCCGACTGGGACCAGGTCGCCGACACACAGGTCGCGCACCTGCGGCACGAGGCGCCCCTCCAGGACCCCCATGTCGCCGCCCTGGCCGACGAGCTGACCGTCACGGCGGGAGCCCGTTTCGCCGACCGGCTCGCCGCGGTACCGGCCATGCCCCGCCGGGCCGGGATCGACCTCGTCACCCACCCCGAGGTCGGACCGCTGCGGCTGTCGTACGAGACGCTCGCGCTGCCGGACGACGGTCACCGCATGGTCGTGCACCTGCCCGCGGACGAGGCCACGGCCGCCGCACTCGACCGGCTCGACGGGCGGCAGCCGGGCGCGCTGCGGGCGGTCGGCGGCTGAGCGCGTCCGTCACACGCCGCCGAGCTCGGACGCGTACGGCGGTTCGGCCCCCGCGCGCGAGCACGTGATCGCCGCGGCGCGGGCCGCGAAGCGCAGCAGCCGGGTCCAGTCCTCGGGGCCCAGTTCCGTCAGTGCGGCCGGTGACAGGGCGTCCCGGGCGGCCAGACCGTGCAGCAGCGCCGCGTTCACCGTGTCGCCCGCGCCGATGGTGTCCACGACCTCGACCGGTTCGCCGAGCACGGAGAGTTCCCGGCCGTCGCGGGTGAACACGGTCAGTCCGTCGCCGCCGCGGGTGATCACCACGGCACCGGGGCCGGACGCCAGCCACTCGCGCGGGGTCCCGCCGAGCCATTCGGCGTCCTCCTGCGAGAGCTTGAGGAGCGAAACGGACGGCAGCCAGCTCTTGAACCGGGCCCGGTAGGCGTCCGGGTCGGGGATGAGCACGGCCCTGATGTTCGGGTCGAGCGCGGTGAACACGCCGCGCGCGGCGGCGGCCCGCATCAACTCCTCGTAGGCGGTCGCGCCCGGCTCCAGGACCAGCGAGCACGTACCGAAGGACACCGCCTTCGTGGCGTCGGGGAGCCCGTCGGCCGCCGAGAAGAGGCGGTCCGCCGTGCCCTCGACGTAGAAGGAGAATCCCGCCGAGCCGTCCGGGCCGATCGTCGCGACGGCGAGCGTCGTCGGCTCCGCGCCGCGCTGCACGAGGGAGACGTCGACGTCCGCCTCGCGCAGCCCGCCCAGCAGAGCCTCGCCGAAGGCGTCGTCCGAGACGCGGGAGCAGAAGGCGGTGGGGGAGCCGAGACGGCCGAGGGCCACCGCCGTGTTGTACGGTCCGCCGCCGAGGCGCGGCAGCAGGCCCACGAGGGCGCCCGCGCCCTGCGGTACCAGATCGATCAGGGCCTCACCGGCGACGACGATCACGACTCGGGTCCTTTCCTGTGGTGCTCGGGCTCGGGGGAGTTGTCGGGGCAGCCGCACGAGGTGCGGTGGACGAAGGAGGAGGGCAGCCGAAGGGTGCGGCCCGCCCGCTGGGGGGACGCCAGCCGGTCCAGCAGCAGGCGTACGGCCTGGGCGCCGATCTCCTTGCTGGGCTGGGAGATCGCGGTCAGCCGCGGGGTGAACAGGTCGGCCCACGCGAAGTCGTCGAAGCAGCACAGCACCAGGTCGTCGGGCACGGACAGATGCAGGCCGCGCAGGGCTCGCAGGGCGCCGATGGTCATCGCGTTGTTGGCGGTGACGAGCGCGGTGGGCGGCGCCGGGAGCGACAGCAGGCCGAGGGTGGCTTCCTCGGCGGCGTCCGCCTGGGAGTTGCCGTGGGCCACGAGCCGTTCGTCGTGGGAGAGCCCGGCCTGTGCGAGGCCGTGCCGGTAGCCGGTGATCCGCTCGGTCGTGGTGCTGAGCCCCGGGAGGCCCGCGACGAGGGCGATGCGCCGGTGCCCCCGCTCGGCGAGGTGGGTGACCAGGTGCGCCATGGGCTCGGTGTTCTCCGTGCACACCTGGTCGAAACGGAAGGGGGAGCCGGCGGGGGAGTCGACGAGTCGGTCCAGGAACACGGTGGGTACCTCGTGCTGCGCGAGATGACGCAGCAGCCCCTGCGGCTCTGCCGAGGGCGCGATGATCATGCCGTCGACACGTCGTTCGTGCAGCAGCTGGACGACCTTGCGCTCGTGCTCCGGGTCGTCGTGAGGATCGGCGATGAGCAGGCTGTAGCCGTGCTGGAGGGCGCCGGCCTCGACGCCCTGGAGGATCTCCGTGAAGTACGGGTTGCTGATCGCCGACACCGCGAGCCCGATGGACCGCGTACGGGAGGTCACCAGTGAACGGGCCAGGGTGTTGGGTGTGTAGCCGAGCTCGTCGATGGCGTCGAGGACGGCCTGGCGCGTCGCGGGCAGCACGGGGCGCGTGGCGTTGAGCACGTGCGAGACGGTGGCGATGGACACGCCCGCGCGCCGAGCCACATCGACCATCGTCGCCATGGCGTTCCCCTCGCCGGTAGCCGGTTCCTAGCCGGGGAACGTATCTCATCCACGGCGGCACGTAAACGCTTACGCATGGATGCGCGTAAGCGTTTACGCGAAGGCCTGTACCGGCGTTCGCCGCGGCTCCGGCTCCGACCTGCCCCGGCTCGGGCGGAATGACCGGTACCGGTATCGTCGACGAACGACGCATCGCGTCCGTCGAGGCGGCCGAAACGGCCCGAAGCGTGCCCAGGCGCGCTCGCGCGCGTCGAAGGCGAGGACGCACACGGCTCGCTCCGTGCCGCCCGATGTCCTTCGAAACGTCCTCGACCAGTGGAGATGCCATGCCTGGCCGTCCGTCCGCGAGCCGCCGCACCGTGTTGCGGGGAGCCGCGACAGTCCCGGTCGCCGGGTTCGCCCTGACCGCCTGCTCCGGCGGCACGGGCGGCGCGGCCCCCGCGACACCGACCGCGCCGGTCGAGCTGGGCGCGGAGGCCGAGATCGCCAAGGGCGGCGCCAAGCTGTACCGCGATCACAACGTCGTGGTCAGCCGTGCCGAGGACGGTTCACTGAAGGCGTTCAGCACGATCTGCACCCATGCCGGGTGCCCCATCAACAAGCTGGAGGGCACGACGCTGACCTGCCCGTGCCACGGCAGCGCGTTCGACGCCGCGACGGGCGAGGTGCTGCACGCGCCGGCGACCGTGCCGCTCGACGAACTGTCCGTCGAGGTCAAGGGCGGGAAGATCGTCACGGGCCCGGACGCCTGAGCCGGCGCCCGGCTCCGGTCACTCCCAGTCCCAGCCGATCCCCACGATCCCCGACCGCACACGCGGCTCGACCAGATGCACCGAACGGTGGTGGCCGCTCATCGTCAGCTCCTGGCGGCCGCTGCGCGGAGCGGCCGCCGAGTGCTGCGTGAAGCGGTGGCAGCGCACGGGCAGGGCGTCCTCGGCGAACCGCACCTGGAGCGCGTACTGCCCGCCCGCGAAGCCGAACCCGCGCACGTACTCGGTGGACGCGCCGGCCGTGCCGTCGTCGAAGCCGTAGCGGAAGAGGAACGTGTCGCCGGCGCGCAGGCGTGTGTCGAAGAGCAGCTCGGCCACGAGCAACCCGGTGTCGTGGTGCCGGCGCACCCGCCCCGTACGGCAGTTCTCCAGGGCCCGCACCGTCATGCGCTCGGGCACGCAGCCCGGATCGCCGTGGTGGATCGCGACATAGCGGTCCACGCCGTCCCTGTGGGCCCGCACTATGTGGTGCGATTCGCGGCCGAGCAGTTCGCGGTGCGCGCCGATGTGTACGCGTTCGTGGTGGCCGATGGTGTGCAGACCGCCGTCGAGCGGTGACTCCAGCTCGGCCAGCAGCTGCTCCTGGACGCTGGAGGCCGCCACCAGGGAACGGTAGGTGCGGCCCGCGGGGCGTTCCGGGTCGGACCGTTCGTCGGCCTCGGTGAGCAGCCGGATCAGCGACTCGTCCGGAAGCCGCAGGATCTCCTCCAGGGCGCGTACGGCGCGCAGCGACTCGGGGCGCTGCGGGCGCCGGGCGCCCTGCTGCCAGTAACTGAGGCTCGTCACCCCCACCTTGACCCCGTACCGGGACAAGTGGTGCTGTACGCGCTGGAGGGGGAGGCCGCGGGCGGTGATGGCGGCGCGGAGCGCGACGTGGAAAGGGCCGCCCCGCAGGGCCGTCTCCAGTTCCGCCGCGGCGGTGTCCGCCTGCTGTGTGCCGTGCCGCATGCAGGGGCCTTTCTGTGAATGTTCACAACGGCTGGTCAGGCCGTTCGTGTGGGGCGCAAGGGTCGCCAGGTCGGCGCATGGGAGCCCGTTCACACGCAAGTGCAGCCGTTCACGCCCCGAGTTCCCCCGCATTGAAGCGTGTTGACCAAGCCGCGACAACACCTGATGCTCAACATGCTCCACCGCGGCGTCCGGAGCGCTCCTCAACTCCTCACCCCCCACCCGGGAGCATCGCGATGCGCCACAGCGTGCTGTGCGTGCTGGCCGCGCGCGCGGAACACACCGACCCGGCGGTCGTCGTCGCGTCCGTCATCGCGGGCGTCGGCGCATTCGTCGCCCTCGTCCTGAGCGCCGTGCGGGCCGTGCGCCGGAGGCGCCGCTGATCTGCGGTGCCCGGCCGCTCCCCGCCCCGGCTGCTCCCGCCCAGGCCGCTCCCGCCGCGGGCGCGGCGGCCCCTTCGTCGACCTCGCCGAGACCGCAGCCGTATGTACGTCGTCCCCGCCGGCCCTAGTCCGCGCGCCCCAGCAACTCCCGCACCGCCCGTGCCGAAAGCGCCGACTTGTGGAGGAAGCCGCGGGCCGCGCTGGCCACGACGAGTTCCTGGAAGTCCTCCAGGGCGTGCGTCGAGATGAGGATGACGGAGGGGACGGTCACCGCGAGCCTGCCCGCGACCTCGAAGCCGTTCTCCCCGTCGAGGTCGATGTCGACCAGCGCGACGTCCGGAACCAGCTCACCGGCGCGCGCGACGGCCTCCGCGCCCGTGGAGGCGGTACCGACGACCTGCATCCCGCCACGTTCCAGCAGGGCGCACGCGGCCTCCAGGAAGTGGGCGCTGTCGTCGACGAGGAGACAGCGCATGGACATGCGGACAGCTTCCCAACAGGCCGAGCCCGCGCGCCTTCCGGCTACCCGGAAAGTGCTGAAGTCCTGTGCCGGAAAAGCCGATCCGCGTTCACGCAAAGCGTCCGGCGGGTCACGCGCGGTAGCATGTCCGTGCCCTGGAGTGGCCCTGTCCCGTCGGCCGGATGGGGGTGCTCGATGACGTCACTCCGAAGCGACAACCACGGGATCGCGCCCGCCGTCGCGCGGCGACGCGCCGGCGGCACGGCACGGTCGGCCGGTGAGGTGCCCATCGCCGCCCACCCGGCCGGTGCGCCATGAGAGCGGGCACCCGGCGCCGGACGCGCGAGGCCCGCGCCCGGTACCGGGCGTGCGAGGGAGCCCGCACCCGGCAGGGGCTGCGCGGGACGGCCCCCACCCGGCACCGGACGCGCGAGTGCGGGACCGGGCCGCCGCTGCTCGCACGAGTGGGGGTGGGCACCAGACTGACGCTGCTCGTCCTGCTGCCGGTCGCCGGGCTGCTCGCCTGCGCGATCGTCCCGGCCCTGGCCCGATGGCACGAGACACGCGCTCTGGAGCAGGACCGGTCCGCGACGCGGGTGTCCTTCGCCACGGCAGGGCTCTACGAAGCGGTCGCCCGGGAGCGTCTCGCGGAGGTCCTCGCACGGACGGTCCCGGACGGGGCCGGCCTGTCCGCCGAACGGACGGCCGCCAGGAACGCCACCGACCGCGCCCTCGCCGCCGCACAGGACGTCGCCGCGCAGGACGCCGTGGCGCGGCGCGGGGGCCGGCCCGACATGCTCCGCGCCCTCGACTTCGTGCACGGTCGACTACGAACCGCGCGGCTGGAGCCGGGCGACGGGGCCGGTGCGCCGCTGCGCACCGAGCAGCGGTACGCGGCCGTGGCGACGCGTCTGCTCGACACCGTCGGCCGCCTGGTCTCCGGCCGGCCCGCAGGGGCCTCGCGTCGATCCGGTGACGCCTGGACGGCCCTCCTGGCCGCCGTCGAGGCCGCCGAACGCGAACGCGCCCGACTCGGCGTCCTGCTCGCCGCGCAGAGCCCGGACCCGTACACCGGCCTTGCCGACGGCTGGCCCGCCCTGGAGGCGGCTCGGCTCCACGCCTTCCGCCAGGCGGCCTCGGGGCCGCTGCGCGAGCGTCTCTCGGCGGCGCTGGAACAGCCCGCGGGGCGCGCCGTGCGCGGGTTCCGGGAGGCTCTCGTGGACGCCGCCGACTCCGGCACACAACTCCCGTCCTCGGACGGCTGGCTGACGGCCTCGGCCGACCGGCTCACCGCCCTGCGCGGGGTCGCCCACGCCGCGGCGGCCGAGCTCGCCGACGACACCGACCGCGACCTGGCCGGCGCCCGGGAGCGGAGTGAGCGCGAACTCGCCCTCTTCGCAGGGGTTCTCTGCGCCGTCCTCGTCCCCGCCGTGGCACTGCGCCGTTCCGTCGTGCGGCCGCTGACCGAGGTGTCCCGGGGCGCCCGGGCCCTGGCCGACGGAGACCTCTCGTACGAGGTCCACTACCGGGGGCACGACGAGACCGGTGTCGTAGCCGACAGCCTGCGCGAACTCCACCTCACCAGCACGCGGCTCACCGCGGAGGTCCGTGCCATGAGCACCGCGATCGACGACAACCGCCTCGGCCACCGCGCGGACGTCGCGGCCTTCCACGGGACCTGGGCCCGGCTGCTCGACGACATGAACGCCACCATGGCGGCCTTCGCCGCCGGGCACGGCAGACGCCGCAGGGCCGAACGGGAACTGGCGAGCGTCTTCAACCTCTCCCCCGACCTGCTGTGCATCTGCGGGACCGACGGCCGCTTCAAGCGCGTGAACCCGGCCTTCGAGCGGACTCTGGGCCACGGCGCCGCGACGCTCTCCGGCACCTCCTGGACGGACCTCGCCCACCCTGATGACCGGGCACGCACGCGTGCCGCCCTCGACCGACTGGCCGACGGCATCGCGCTCGCCGAGTTCGAGAACCGCTGCGTGCGCGACGACGGAACCGAGGTCTGGCTGCAGTGGAGCGCCCGCCCGGTGACCGGCGAGGGCCTCGTCTACGCCGCCGCCCGCGACGTCACCCGGACCCGCCGCGCCGACCGCGAGCAGGCCGCGCTGCGCCGCGTCGCCACGCTGGTCGCCCGTGGTGATCCGCCGCGCGAGGTGTTCTCCGCGGTCGCGCGCGAGGTGGGACTCGTCCTGGGCACCGGGGCCGTCGCCGTCCTGAGGTACGGGGCCGACGGCGCCGCCACGGTACTCGGCTCGGCACCGGGGGCGGGGCCCGCACCGGGCCCGGCACACGGTACGGGCCCGGCGTTCGGCTCGGCACGCGGTACGGGCCCGGCGCAGGACCCGGCACCCGTGACGGGCCTTGCGCCGGGCCCACTCCCGGCCGACGCTGCCGACGCTGCCGACGCTGCCGACGCTGCCGACGCTGCGGGCGGTGCAGGTAGTGCGGGCGGTGCAGGTAGTGCAGGTGGTGCGGGCGGTGCAGGTAGTGCAGGTGGTGCGGGCGCTGCGGGCGGTGCGGGCGGTGCGGGCGAGGAGGTGGCGCGCGTCGTGGCCTCGACCCGCCGGGCGGCCCGCGCAGGACGCTCGGTCGGTGCGCCGATCGTCGTGGACGACCGTCTGTGGGGTGCCGTCGTCGCGGCCCCGACGGGCCCGGAGCCCCTGCCCCCGGGCACCGAGCACCGGCTCGCGGACTTCACCGAACTCGTCGCCACCGCGATCGCCAACGCCGACAGCAGAGGCCAACTCACGGCGTCACGCGCGCGCGTGGTGGCCGCCGCGGACGCCTCCCGGCGGCGGATCGAGCGCGACCTGCACGACGGCGTGCAGCAGCGACTGGTGACGCTGCGGCTGGGGCTGCGGATGGCCGAGTCCCTGACGGACGGCCAGCCCGCCGGGCTCGCCGAACAGTTGGCACTCCTCGGCAAGGGCCTGGACGACGCCTTCGAGGACCTTCTGCGGATCTCGCGCGGCATCCACCCGGCGATCCTCTCGCAGGGCGGCCTCGGTCCCGCGCTGCGAGCCCTGGCCCGCCGCTCCGCCGTCCCGGTGGAACTGGACCTGCGGCTGCCCGCCGCCCGTCTCCCGGAACGGACCGAGGTCGCCGTCTACTACGTGACCTCCGAGTGCCTCACCAATGCCGTCAAGCACGCGCACGCCACGGTCGTACAGGTCGAGGCCCACGCGTACGACGACGTCCTGGCGGTGTCCATCCGCGACGACGGCACAGGCGGAGCCGAACCGGGCGGCGGCTCGGGGCTGATCGGTCTGATCGACCGCGTCGAGGCGATCGGCGGCAGGCTCGCGGTCGGCAGCCCGCGGGGGAGCGGCACCACCGTGACCGTCCGACTGCCGCTGCGGGACCCGCGGCCCGAGAACCCGCGGCACCTGGAGCTCCCGACGACCACGGACACCGCACGGAGCACCCCCGCCACGGAGCCGGGAAAGAGCCCTGGATAGCCGGGCCTCGGACCACCCCCACGCGCCCCTGCCGATCTGCGGCAGCGAGGCGTACCGGCGCGGGACCGCGGACGTACCGAAAGTACGCGCGCGTACCGGCGGACACGGACCGACCACCGTCATCCCTCGGTCCGTGTCCGCCGCGTATCTCCCGCAGCCCTTCGGGCGCGCCTGGCCGCCCCTCGCCCGGAGCGGCCGGCCGTTGCGTCGGCACTGCTACGAGCATCGCCCCGGAAGACCCCGGTGTCGTCATGGGCAGCCCCCAGAGCTCCTTCCCGCTAGCCGTAACACCGTTGGTCCGGGACGCTGTCGGGAACGCACCGCACCAGCCCGTCGGACCCGGCGGTCCGGCCTGGGACGGGCAAGGGGGCCGTGACCATGGACGCAGCGCAGCAGCCCGCGCGGGGACGGATCGTGCTCGCCGACGACGACGTCCTGCTCAGGGAGGGCCTGGCGAGCCTGTGCGAGCGGGCCGGTTACGAGGTGGCCGGTCAGGCGGGGGACGCCGCGCGGCTCCTGGAGCTGGTGGACGACCGGCGGCCCGACCTGGCGATCGTCGACATCAGGATGCCGCCCGACCACTCGACCGAGGGACTCAAGGCGGCCCGCACGATCCGGGAGCGCCACCCGGCCACCGGCATCCTGGTCCTGTCGGCGTACGTCGAGGTCGAGGACGCCCTGGAGCTGCTGGCCGGCGGGCACAAGGTCGGCTATCTCCTCAAGAGCCGGATCACCGTCGTGGAGGAGTTCACCGAATCGCTCGACCGGATCCACAAGGGCGGCTCCGTCGTGGACCCCTCGCTGGTCCAGGAGCTGTTCTCGGCGCGACGGCGCGACGATCCGCTGTCGTTGCTCAGCACCCGGGAACGCGAAGTTCTGTCGCTGATGGCCGAGGGCCGCTCGAACGCCGGGATCGGCCGTCGGCTGTGGGTCACCGAGGGCACGGTCGAGAAGCACGTCCGCAGCATCCTGGGCAAGCTGCGGCTTCAGGAGGACACCGACGACCACCGCCGGGTCCTCGCGGTGCTGACGTTCCTGGAGTCGCGCTGACGGGGTGGCCGTGCCGGTCGTCGCCACCCTGCGGTCGCGGGCCGGTGACACGGCCCCGCGGGAGCGTCCGAGCCGCCCCGGGGGTTCTGTCCACAGGCACGGCCGGGAGCCCGCCGCGCTGTCGGTCCCCGCCAGTAGGGTGTGTGACATGGCCGACCCCTCCAGCTACCGCCCCAAGCCGGGACAGATCCCGGACTCGCCCGGGGTGTACAAATTCCGCGACGAGCACCGCCGGGTGATCTACGTCGGAAAGGCGAAGAGCCTGCGCCAGCGCCTGGCGAACTACTTCCAGGACCTGACCAATCTCCACCCGCGCACCCGCACCATGGTCACGACGGCCGCGTCGGTGGAGTGGACCGTGGTGTCCACGGAGGTCGAGGCGCTTCAGCTGGAGTACAGCTGGATCAAGGAGTTCGACCCCCGGTTCAACGTCAAGTACCGCGACGACAAGAGCTATCCGTACCTCGCGGTCACGATGAACGAGGAGTTCCCCCGCGTCCAGGTGATGCGCGGCCAGAAGAAGAAGGGCGTGCGCTACTTCGGCCCCTACGGCCACGCGTGGGCCATCCGCGACACCGTGGACCTGCTGCTGCGCGTCTTCCCCGTCCGCACCTGCTCCGCGGGCGTCTTCAAGAACGCGGCCCGCACCGGCCGCCCCTGCCTCCTCGGCTACATCGGCAAGTGCTCCGCCCCGTGCGTGGGCCGTGTCCCCGCCGAGGAGCACCGCGAACTGGCCGAGGAGTTCTGCGACTTCATGGCGGGGCGTACGGGGACGTACATCCGCCGCCTGGAGAAGCAGATGACGGACGCGGCCGAGGAGATGGAGTACGAGCGGGCGGCGCGCCTCCGCGACGACATCGAGGCCCTGAAGAAGGCCATGGAGAAGAGCGCGGTCGTGCTCGCCGACGCGACCGACGCCGATCTGATCGCCGTCGCCGAGGACGAGCTCGAAGCCGCCGTGCAGATCTTCCACGTACGCGGCGGGCGCGTGCGCGGCCAGCGCGGCTGGGTCACGGACAAGGTGGAGGCCGTCACCACCGGTGACCTGGTCGAGCACGCGCTCCAGCAGCTCTACGGCGAGGAGAAGGGCGACTCCGTCCCCAAGGAGGTGCTCGTCCCGGCGCTGCCCGCCCCCGTGGAGCCGGTCCAGGAATGGCTCACCGAGCGCCGCGGCTCGAACGTGTCGCTGCGCATCCCGCAGCGCGGCGACAAGAAGGCGCTGATGGAGACCGTCCAGCGCAATGCGCTCCAGTCGCTCGCCCTGCACAAGACCAAGCGCGCGTCCGACCTGACCACCCGCTCGCGTGCCCTGGAGGAGATCGCCGAGGCCCTCGACCTGGACAGCGCGCCGCTGCGGATCGAGTGCTACGACATCTCCCACCTCCAGGGCGACGACGTGGTGGCCTCGATGGTCGTCTTCGAGGACGGGCTCCAGCGCAAGGGCGAGTACCGCCGCTTCCAGATCAAGGGCTTCGAGGGCCAGGACGACGTCCGGTCGATGCACGAGGTGATCACCCGCCGCTTCCGGCGCTACCTGGCGGAGAAGGAGAAGACGGGGGAGTGGGCCGACGGCGAGGGCGCGCTCACCGAGGAGGACGGCCGTCCCAAGCGGTTCGCCTACCCGCCCCAGCTCGTCGTGGTCGACGGCGGACAGCCGCAGGTCGCGGCGGCGAAGAGGGCCCTCGACGAGCTGGGCATCGACGACATCGCCGTGTGCGGCCTGGCCAAGCGTCTGGAGGAGGTCTGGCTGCCCGAGGAGGACGACCCGGTCGTCCTGCCGCGCACCAGCGAGGGCCTCTACCTGCTCCAGCGGGTCCGTGACGAGGCCCATCGCTTCGCGATCACGTACCAGCGCGCCAAGCGGGCCAAGCGCTTCCGGTCCAGCCCCCTGGACGACGTGCCGGGCCTGGGCGAGACGCGCAAGCAGGCGCTGATCAAGCATTTCGGTTCGGTCAAAAAGCTGCGATCCGCGACAATCGACCAGATCTGCGAGGTTCCCGGCATAGGCCGCAAGACGGCGGAGACCATCGCCGTGGCACTCGCCCAGGCGGCCCCGGCCGCGCCCGCCGTGAACACGGCGACTGGAGAGATCATGGGAGACGAGGAAGACGGGGTGCCCGAATCGACGGCGGGCTCCCCGGAGGAGCCCGTGACCGCGGGCGCCTCTGACGAGCGACGGGGGCAGGAGACATGACCGAGCACGACGCGCGCGAAGAACAACAGCAGCCGCAGGGCCCAGGAGCCGGTGCCGCACACGAAGCGCCCGCACACGAAGCGCCGCACGCGGCGCCCGCGGACGAGGCGCACAGGAAAGCAGGCGAGGATCACCTGGCGGGCGAAGCACCCCAGGAAGACGGAGCACAAGTGGGTACGGGCATCGAGACGGCCGGGGTCCCCGACGCGGCCATCCCCGAGCTGGTGATCATCTCCGGCATGTCCGGAGCCGGCCGCTCGACGGCGGCCAAGTGTCTGGAGGACCTCGGCTGGTTCGTCGTCGACAATCTGCCGCCCGCCCTGATCCCCACCATGGTGGAGCTCGGGGCCCGGTCCCAGGGCAATGTGGCGCGGATCGCGGTCGTCGTCGACGTACGCGGCCGCCGCTTCTTCGACAACCTCCGCGAGTCCCTCGCCGACCTGGAGTCGAAGCACGTCACCCGGCGGATCGTGTTCCTGGAGTCCTCCGACGAGGCCCTGGTGCGCCGCTTCGAGTCGGTGCGCCGCCCGCACCCCCTCCAGGGCGACGGCCGCATCGTCGACGGCATCGACGCCGAGCGCGAGCTGCTGCGCGAGCTGCGCGGCGACGCCGACCTGGTGATCGACACCTCCAGCCTGAACGTGCACGAGCTGCGCGCCAAGATGGACGCCCAGTTCGCGGGCGAGGAGGAGCCCGAGCTGCGGGCCACCGTCATGTCCTTCGGCTTCAAGTACGGCCTGCCGGTCGACGCCGACCTGGTGGTGGACATGCGCTTCCTGCCCAATCCGCACTGGGTCCCGGAGCTGCGCCCCTTCACCGGCCTGAACGAAGAGGTCGCGGCCTACGTCTTCAACCAGCCCGGTGCCAAGGAGTTCCTCGACCGCTACGCCGAGCTGCTCCAGCTCATCGCCGCCGGGTATCGCCGCGAGGGCAAGCGGTATGTGACCATCGCGGTCGGCTGCACCGGCGGCAAGCACCGCTCGGTCGCCACCTCCGAGAAGCTGGCCGCGCGACTCGCCTCCCAGGGTGTGGAGACCGTCGTCGTGCACCGTGACATGGGACGCGAATGACAGGACGTGCCGCACTGCGGCTGAGCAGGCTGCGGCGTACCACCCCGGACGGACGGGGTGGTACGCCCGCCGAGGCGCGCGGCGGGCGCCCGCGCCGTCGGGGCACCCAGCCCAAGGTCGTCGCCCTCGGCGGCGGCATGGGCCTGTCCGCCTCGCTCGCCGCGCTGCGCCGGATCACCGGCGACCTCACCGCCGTCGTCACCGTGGCCGACGACGGAGGCTCCAGCGGGCGCCTGCGCGACGAGCTGGGCGTCCTGCCGCCCGGCGACCTGCGCAAGGCCCTGGCCGCGCTGTGCGGCGACGACGACTGGGGCCAGACCTGGGCGCGGGTCATCCAGCACCGCTTCCAGTCCAAGGGCGACCTGCACGAACACGCCGTCGGCAATCTGCTGATCGTCGCCCTCTGGGAGCAGCTCGGCGACCACGTCCAGGCACTGGACCTGGTCGGCAGACTCCTGGGCGCACAGGGCAGGGTGCTGCCCATGTCCGCCGTACCCCTGGAGCTGCAGGCCCTGGTCAAGGGCCACGACCCGGACCGGCCCGACGACGTCGACACGGTACGGGGCCAGGCCACGGTGGCGCTCACGCCCGGCGAGGTGCAGTCCGTGCACGTCGTGCCGCACGACCCGCCGGCCGTCCCGGAGGCGGTGGCGGCGGTCCTGGACGCGGACTGGGTGGTCCTCGGCCCGGGCTCCTGGTTCTCCTCCGTGATCCCGCATCTGCTGGTCCCGGAGCTGCTGGACGCGCTCACGCAGACCAAGGCCCGCCGGGTACTCTCCCTGAACCTCGCCCCGCAGCCCGGAGAAACCGAAGGCTTCTCCCCGCAGCGTCATTTGGAGGTTTTGGGGCGACACGCCCCTAAACTCGCCCTGGACGTGGTGCTGGCCGACGAGGCCGCCGTGCCCGACCGCGACTCACTCACCGACGCCGCCAAGGGGTTCGGCGCCGCGGTCGAGCTGGCGCCGGTGGCCCGGACCGACGGATCTCCGCGGCACGACCCGGAGCTGTTGGCAGCCGCGTACGACCGTATTTTTCGGATGCATGGAAGGATCGGCCCATGGCGATGACGGCAGCGGTGAAGGACGAGATCTCCCGGCTTCCCGTCACGCGGACCTGCTGCAGAAAGGCGGAGGTCTCCGCCATTCTGCGGTTCGCCGGCGGCCTCCACCTGGTGAGCGGGCGCATCGTGATCGAGGCGGAGCTGGACACCGCGATGGCGGCACGCCGCCTGAAGCGGGACATCCTGGAGATCTTCGGCCACAGCTCGGAGCTGATCGTGATGGCGCCCGGCGGACTGCGCCGCGGCTCCCGCTACGTCGTGCGCGTCGTCGCGGGCGGCGACCAGCTGGCCCGCCAGACGGGTCTTGTGGACGGTCGCGGCCGCCCGATCCGGGGACTGCCCCCACAGGTGGTCTCGGGGGCCACCTGTGACGCGGAGGCGGCCTGGCGCGGAGCGTTCCTCGCCCACGGCTCGCTCACCGAGCCGGGCCGGTCCTCCTCCCTGGAGGTGACCTGCCCCGGTCCGGAGGCCGCGCTCGCCCTGGTCGGCGCCGCCCGCCGGCTCTCGATCGCGGCGAAGGCCCGCGAGGTGCGCGGCGTGGACCGCGTGGTCGTCCGGGACGGTGACGCGATCGGCGCGCTGCTCACCCGGCTGGGTGCCCACGAGTCGGTGCTGGCCTGGGAGGAGCGGCGGATGCGCCGCGAGGTCCGCGCCACCGCGAACCGCCTCGCCAACTTCGACGACGCCAACCTGCGTCGCTCGGCCCGTGCCGCCGTCGCCGCCGGGGCCCGCGTGCAGCGTGCCCTGGAGATCCTCGCCGACGAGGTGCCGGAGCACCTCGCCGCCGCCGGCCGGCTGCGCATGGAGCACAAGCAGGCCTCCCTGGAGGAGCTGGGCGCGCTCGCCGACCCGCCGCTGACCAAGGACGCCGTCGCGGGCCGTATCCGCCGCCTGCTGGCGATGGCCGACAAGCGGGCCCAGGACCTCGGCATCCCCGGTACGGAGTCGAACCTCACCGAGGAGATGGCGGACAACCTCGTCGGCTGACGCCGGGCGGCCCACGATCCCCGGAGCCCGGAGCCCGGAGCCCGGAGCCCGGAGCCCGGAGCCCGGAGCCCGGAGCCCGGAGCCCGGAGCCCGGAGCCCGGAGCCCGGAGCCCGGAGCCCGGAGGTCCCGCCTCGTGTCGATCGTCAATACGCCGGTGCCGACGCCCACTTGGGTGCCGGCACCGGCGTTTGTTCGTCCTTGAGGCACTCTTGACTCGATCATGAAGTGTCATGAGCCTGGCATCTGTTCGCTGCTGTGGCGGACCAGTGCAAGGGGGGCTCATGAGACGAAGAGCGAGAGCGATCCTCGCCACCGGCGCGCTCCTGTTGGGCGGTGCGGGAACGACACCCATCGCCCAGGCGCAGAACGGCACTTCACCCAAGCCCGACGCGAACGCCGTGAAGGTGTTCCGTGCCGAGGTCACCAAGCAGCAGATACCCCTGCTGCTCGCGGCCGGACAGGACGGCCACGAACTCGGCGACCAGACCTGGAAGAACGGGAAGACGACGGTCGAGGTCTACGCCACCGACCAGCAGGCCGGAAAGCTGGAGCAACAGGGCGTCGAACTCACCGAGCACACCCTCTCGGCCAAGGCCGAGGACCGCGTCGAGGACGCCGCCCAGGGCGTGTTCCGCCCGTACAGCGGCAAGGGCAATCTCCAGGAGGAGATCGTCCGGACGGCGCAGGAGAACCCCGGCCTCACCAAGGTCGTCTCCATCGGCAAGACAATCAAGGGCCAGGACATTCTGGCGCTCAAGCTCACCAAGGGCGCCAAGAAGACCTCGGACGGCGCCAAACCGTCGGTGCTGTACATGTCCAACCAGCACGCGCGCGAGTGGATCACGCCGGAGATGACGCGGCGTCTGATGCACTACTACCTGGACAACTACAAGACGGACAAGCGCGTCAAGAAGATCGTCGACTCGACCGAGCTGTGGTTCGTGCTGTCCGCCAACCCCGACGGCTACGACTACACGTTCCAGAGCGAGGACACGCGCCAGTGGCGCAAGAATCTCCGCGACGTGAACGGCGACGGAGTCATCTCCACCGGGGACGGCGTCGACCTCAACCGCAACTTCGCCTACAAGTGGGGCTACGACGACGAGGGTTCGTCCCCGAACCCCACCAGTGAGACCTACCGCGGCACGAGCCCCGCCTCCGAGCCCGAGACCAAGGCCGTCGACGCCTTCGAGAAGCGCATCGGCTTCACGTACGGCATCAACTACCACTCGGCCGCCGAACTGCTCCTGTACGGAGTCGGCTGGCAGGTCGCGACGCCGACGCCCGACGACGTGCTCTACAAGTCGCTCGCCGGGACGCCCGAGAACTCGGCGATCCCCGGATATCACCCGCAGGTCTCCTCCGAGCTCTACACCACCAACGGTGAGGCGGACGGCCACGCGGGCAACGTCAACGGCATCGCGATGTTCACCCCCGAGATGTCGACCTGCCAGACCGTGTCGAACCTCGACCCGAACGACGCCTGGAACGCGGCGGACTGCGCCTCGGTCTTCACCTTCCCGGACGACGAGAAGCTGATCCAGCAGGAGTTCCAGAAGAACGTCCCGTTCGCGCTCTCCGTCGCCGAGACCGCGAGCCACCCCGACCAGCCGTCGTCCTCGGTCGGTATCGCCGCGCCCGACTTCACGCCGGCCGCGTTCACCACCTCGTACTCCCGCGGCGCCGACCAGGAAGTCTCCGTCGTCGTCCGCAAGTCCGTGCGCGACAAGGAGCTCAAGTACCGGGTCAACGGCGGACGCACGCACGACATGACGCTGCGGCCCTGGCGCGGCGGCGAGACCTACGGCGGTGACGACAACCTCTACTTCGACGAGTACCGGGCCAAGGTCCAGGACGGCGGCCCCGGCGACAAGGTCGAGGTCTGGTTCACCGGTGAGACGAAGAGCGGCAAGCCCACCTCCAGCACGCACTTCACCTACACCGTGGCCGAGTTGCCCCGCGTCGACACGCTCGTCGTCGCCGAGGAGGGCGCGACCGCCTCGCAGGCCCAGACGTACGTCGACGCGCTCAAGGCCAACGGCAGGAAGCCGCTGGTCTGGGACGTCGCGACGCAGGGCGCGCCCGACGCGCTCGGCGTGCTCGCCCACGTCAAGACCGTCGTCCACTACACGGGCGGCGTACGGCCGGGCAACGCGACCCAGCTCCAGCTGCGGGCGTTCCTCAACGAGGGCGGCAAGCTGATCGAGGCCGGCGAGCTGGCCGGCGGCAGCGTCGACCTCGGCGGCGGCACCCTCTCGAACGACTTCAGCCAGTACTACCTGGGCGCCTACTCGCGTACGTCCACGCCGGGCGCCAAGGGCTTCAACGGGGCCGGGAAGCTCGCCGGTGCCACGGGGACGCTCGGCGACGCGCCCGGCAACCCGCTGAACGCGGCCGGCACGTACGCCGTCACCTCGGACTCGCTGTCGGCCACGCAGTACCCGCAGTTCGGGTCCAGCGCCGGAGCGGGCCAGTTCGCCGGCACCGTCAACCCGTACGGGCCCTACGCGGGCTCCTCCATGGCCGCCGCCGTGCACACCGACGACGGCTACAAGCGACTCACCCGCACCATCGACCTCACCGGGGTCAGCGCCGCCGACAGGCCGACGCTGCGCACCCAACTGCTGTGGGACACCGAGCCCGGTTACGACCACGCGGTGCTCGAGGCCCACACGAGCGGGGCCGACGACTGGACGACACTCCCGGAGGCGGGCGGCGCCACCAGCACCGCGGTGCCCACGGAGTGCGAGGCCGGGTTCCTCGTCAGGGAACACCCCTGGCTCAAGCGGTACCTGACGGTGAATTCCACCGGCTGCACCAACACCGGCACCAGTGGTGTGTGGAACAGCTTCACGGGCGCCTCCAGCGGATGGCAGCAGGTCTCCTTCGACCTGAGCGCGTACGCCGGCAAGTCGGTCGAGGTCTCCCTCGCCTACATCACCGACCCGGGCAGCGGCGGGCACGGCGTCCTCGCGGACGACGCCTCCGTCGTCGTCGGCGGCACGGCCACCGAGACCGAAGGCTTCGAGACATCCTTCGGCCCCTGGAAGGTCTCCGGTCCGCCCCCGGGCAGCCCGGCCGTCCTGAAGGACTGGGCGCGTTACGGGGAGCTGTTCAAGACATATGGAGCGGTCACCACGAAGGACACCGTGCTGCTCGGCTTCGGCCTTGAGCACGTCACCGCGGCGGCCGACCGTGCGGCCCTCGTCGGCAAGGCACTCACGGCGCTGCGCGGCTGACCCTGTGTGACAGCGTCGTCAACGCGGAGGGCGTTCCGTACCCCTACTGGCGGGTACGGAACGCCCTGCCGTGTATGGGGCATCTGGATGTCACCACAGCCGCCTCAGGGAGGTAGGGTCGTAGGCGGTCGGGGACATCCCATACAGCTCGCCGGTCTCGCAACCGGCGTACCAACGAGGAGATCGGTTCGTGACGATCCGCGTAGGCATCAACGGCTTTGGCCGCATCGGTCGTAACTACTTCCGCGCGCTGCTGGAGCAGGGTGCTGACATCGAGATCGTGGCTGTCAACGACCTGGGTGACACCGCGACCACCGCTCACCTGCTCAAGTACGACACCATCCTGGGCCGTCTGAAGGCCGAGGTGTCGCACACCGCCGACACGATCACCGTCGACGGCCACACCATCAAGGTGCTGTCCGAGCGCAACCCCGCCGACATCCCGTGGGGCGAGCTGGGCGTCGACATCGTCATCGAGTCGACCGGCATCTTCACCAAGAAGGCCGACGCCGAGAAGCACATCGCCGGCGGCGCCAAGAAGGTCCTGATCTCGGCTCCGGCCAAGGACGAGGACATCACGATCGTGATGGGCGTCAACCAGGACAAGTACGACCCGGCGAAGCACAACGTCATCTCCAACGCCTCCTGCACCACCAACTGCGTGGCGCCGATGGCGAAGGTCCTCGACGAGAACTTCGGCATCGTCAAGGGCCTGATGACCACGGTGCACGCGTACACCAACGACCAGCGCATCCTTGACTTCCCGCACTCGGACCTGCGCCGCGCCCGCGCCGCCGCCGAGAACATCATCCCGACCACCACCGGTGCCGCCAAGGCCACCGCCCTGGTGCTCCCGCAGCTCAAGGGCAAGCTGGACGGCATCGCGATGCGCGTCCCGGTCCCGACCGGCTCGGCCACCGACCTGGTCGTGACGCTCCAGCGCGAGGTCACCAAGGACGAGGTCAACGCCGCGTTCAAGAAGGCCTCCGACGACGGCGACCTCAAGGGCTACCTGTCCTACACCGAGGACCCGATCGTCTCCTCGGACATCGTCGGCGACCCGGCCTCCTGCACCTTCGACTCCTCCCTGACCATGGT
This sequence comes from Streptomyces krungchingensis, assembly GCF_054729265.1. Lineage (NCBI taxonomy): Bacteria > Bacillati > Actinomycetota > Actinomycetes > Kitasatosporales > Streptomycetaceae > Streptomyces > Streptomyces krungchingensis. Next base: position 3,121,824 of record NZ_JBPUKY010000001.1, on the reverse strand, counting down.
CCAGGAGGGCAACTCGGTCAAGATCCTCGGCTGGTACGACAACGAGTGGGGTTACTCCAACCGTCTCGTCGACCTCACGGTCTTCGTCGGCGGCCAGCTCTAGGTCCGGAGCAGGTACCCAGACGTGAGAGCAGGGCTCGGGCAGCGCAAGGGCGCGTTGCCCGGGCCCTGCTCTGTGCACGTATCGTCCAGCTCTCCGGATAGAGCCCTCCTAGGAGTCCACTCATGAAGACGATCGACGAACTTCTCGCCGCGGGCGTGGACGGCAAGCGGGTCTTCGTCCGCGCCGATCTGAACGTGCCGCTGGCCGACGGCCGCATCACCGACGACGGCCGTATCCGTGCCGTCCTGCCCACCGTCAAGGCTCTCGCCGGCGCGGGTGCCAAGGTGATCGTCGCCTCGCACCTGGGCCGCCCCAAGGGCGCGCCCGACCCGGCCTTCTCGCTGCTGCCCGCCGCCGAGCGGCTCGGCGAACTCCTCGGTGCCCCCGTCGCCTTCGCGCAGGACACCGTCGGCCCCGCCGCCCACGACGCCGTCGACGGCCTTCAGCCCGGCCAGGTCGCGGTCATCGAGAACCTCCGCTTCAACGCCGGTGAGACGTCCAAGGACGACACCGAGCGCGGCGAGTTCGCGGACCGCCTCGCCGCCCTCGCCGACGTCTACGTCGGTGACGGCTTCGGCGCCGTGCACCGCAAGCACGCCTCCGTGTACGACCTCCCGGCCCGCCTCCCGCACTACGCCGGCTACCTCATCGCCACCGAGGTCGGCGTCCTGAAGAGGCTCACCGACGACGTCGAGCGCCCCTACGTGGTCGCGCTCGGCGGCGCCAAGGTCTCCGACAAGCTCGCCGTCATCGACGAGCTGCTCGGCAAGGCCGACCGCCTGCTCATCGGCGGCGGCATGGCCTACACCTTCCTCAAGGCCAAGGGGTACGAGGTCGGCATCTCCCTCCTCCAGGAGGACCAGGTCCCGGCCGTCAAGGAGTACATGGAGCGCGCCGAGAAGAACGGCGTCGAACTCGTCCTCCCCGTGGACGTCCTCGTCTCCACGGAGTTCCCCGACCTCAAGACGAAGGCCCCGGCCAACCCCACCACCGTCGCCGCGGACGCCATCCCGGCCGACCAGGAGGGTCTGGACATCGGTCCCGAGACCCGCAAGCTGTACGCCTCGAAGCTCGCCGACGCGGCCACCGTCTTCTGGAACGGTCCGATGGGCGTCTTCGAGCACCCCGACTACGCCGAGGGCACCAAGGCGGTCGCCCAGGCCCTCATCGACTGCCCGGCCTTCACGGTCGTCGGCGGTGGCGACTCCGCCGCCGCCGTCCGCACGCTGGGCTTCGACGAGAAGGCATTCGGCCACATCTCGACCGGTGGCGGCGCCTCCCTCGAATACCTCGAGGGCAAGACGCTCCCCGGCCTCGCCGCACTGGAGGACTGACCAAGCATGAGCACGCGCACGCCGCTCATGGCGGGCAACTGGAAGATGAACCTCAACCACCTTGAGGCCATCGCGCACGTCCAGAAGCTCGCCTTCGCCCTGGCCGACAAGGACTACGAGGCCTGCGAGGTCGCCGTCCTGCCGCCCTTCACCGACCTGCGCTCCGTGCAGACGCTGGTCGACGGCGACAAACTGAAGATCAAGTACGGCGCCCAGGACCTCTCGGCGCACGACTCCGGTGCCTACACCGGCGAGATCTCCGGCTCGATGCTGGCCAAGCTGAAGTGCACCTACGTGGCCGTCGGGCACTCCGAGCGCCGCCAGTACCACGCCGAGTCCGACGAGATCGTGAACGCCAAGGTCAAGGCGGCCTACAAGCACGGCCTGACCCCGATCCTGTGCGTCGGCGAGGAGCTGGAGGTCCGCGAGGCGGGCAACCACGTCACGCACACGCTCACGCAGGTCGAGGGCGGTCTCAAGGACCTGTCGGCCGAGCAGGCCGAGTCCGTCGTGATCGCGTACGAGCCCGTCTGGGCGATCGGCACCGGCAAGGTCTGCGGCGCCGACGACGCCCAGGAGGTCTGTGCGGCGATCCGCGGCAAGCTCGCCGAGCTGTACACCCAGGAGCTGGCCGACCAGGTCCGCATCCAGTACGGCGGCTCCGTGAAGTCCGGGAACGTCGCCGAGATCATGGCGAAGCCCGACATCGACGGTGCCCTGGTCGGCGGCGCCTCCCTGGACGCCGACGAGTTCGTCAAGATCGTCCGGTTCCGCGACCAGTGAGTATGCGGTAGCCGCGATACGTCGTACCCTTGCGGGGGCCGGGAGCCTCGAAAAGTGAGCGGACCGCTCACCCAGTAGGCTTCGGCCCCCGTCGTCCATCAAGATCCGAGGGAATTTCTCGGAAAGGGAGTCCAGCCGTGGTTTTGGGGTTCTCGATCGCCCTGATCGTCTTCAGCCTGCTGCTGATGCTGCTCGTGCTGATGCACAAGGGGAAGGGCGGCGGCCTCTCCGACATGTTCGGTGGCGGCATGCAGTCGTCCGTCGGTGGCTCCTCGGTCGCCGAGCGCAACCTCGACCGCATCACCCTGCTGATCGGTCTGCTCTGGTTCGCGTGCATCGTCGTGCTCGGCATCCTGATGAAGGTCAACAACTGATCACCGACCGACATCGGTACGGCAGCACAACTGCACATTACGCAAGCACATTCCGCACGTATGGCCCCATGTCCGGTACGCGTCCTCAGGCGCGGCCTATCATGGGGCTTGCGTCTAGGGGTGGGGATGTAACTCCAATCACTGGACGCGCGTTGGGCCTTACGTAGACTGAGGCGCTCGCAGCGAAGCGTCACGCCGACTCGCTTCGCGGCACCATCACGCAGGGAGTTACGACCGTGGCAAGTGGCAACGCGATCCGAGGAAGCCGGGTCGGGGCGGGGCCGATGGGTGAGGCCGAGCGCGGCGAGTCCGCACCCCGGCTGCGCATCTCCTTCTGGTGCTCCAACGGACACGAGACTCAGCCCAGCTTCGCCAGCGACGCGCAGGTTCCCGAGACCTGGGACTGCCCGCGCTGCGGCTTCCCCGCAGGACAGGACCGGGACAACCCGCCGGACCCGCCGCGCACCGAGCCCTACAAGACGCACCTCGCGTACGTACGGGAACGCCGCAGCGACGCGGACGGCGAGGCGATCCTCGCCGAGGCGCTCGCCAAACTGCGGGGCGAGATCTAGAAGTTGAGACCGGCCGGGTACCGACAGGTGCCTGGCCGGAGCTGTTCCGCGCCCCCCGCGGCACGCACCGCCGCAAGCGGCCGCTGTACGGCCTCGCCGGTCCCGCGCCCGGAGCCGACGTGGTACGGGGCAGCCGGGCCATGACGTGACGGCGGGCCGGACCGGAGTGCGTGGCCGGGTGGCTCGCGCCGTGCCGATGTGCGTGGCCGGGTGGCTCGGGTCGTGCCGGTGTGCGCCGTCGAGTGGCTCGCGCCGTGCCGGTGTGTGTGGCCCGTTGGCTCGCGCCGCGCCGGAGCGCGTGGCCCGTTGGCTCTGGTCGTGCCGGGGCGCGCAGCCGGGTGGCTCGGTCTGTGCCGGACTGCGTGGCCGGGCAGCGGAGCCGGACGTGCTGTGTCCCCGGCCGCTCCGAAGCCGGTTGTCAGTGGCGGCCCTTACGGTTCTCGAAGTGGTGGAACCGGAGGGGGCGTTGTGACGACGGCGGAGGCGGCGGGCGTGCGCCCGCCCGCGTGGCGCGGCGGATTCGGCAGGCTGTGGACGGCGGCCGTGGTGTCGCGGTTCGGGGACGCGCTGCGCAACTCCGCCCTGCCCCTGCTCGCCGTGCGGCTCACCGACGCCCCGCTCGTCATCGCCTCCGTCACCGCCTGCGGCTATCTCCCCTGGCTCCTGTTCGGGCTGCTCGGGGGCGCGATCGCCGACCGGGTGGACCAGCGGCGGGCCATGGGAGCCGTGGACGCCGTGCGCGGCGCACTGGTGGCCGGCTTCGCCCTGACCGTGGCGCTCGGACACGCCTCGATCGTCCTGCTGATCGCGCTGGCCTTCAGCCTGACCACCCTCCAGACGCTCTTCGACAACGCGTCCACGGCCCTGCTGCCGTCCCTGGTGGACCGCGAGGCCCTCGGCAGCGCCAATGCCCGGCTGATGACCGGCCAGCAGCTCGCGGGCGGCCTGCTCGCCGGCCCCTTCGTGCCGCTGCTGCTCGCCGCCGGGGCCGCCGTGCCGTTCACCGCGGACGCCGTCACCTACCTCCTCGCCGCCGCGCTCGTCGCCTCCCTGCGGATACGGCCGCCCCGGAGGGAGCCCCGCCCCGCGGGCAGCACGCTCCGTGCCGAGGTGGCCGTCGGCCTGCGCGCCCTGTGGCGCGACCGGGTGCTGCGCGCGGTGTGCACGGCCACCCTGCTGTGCAACATCGGCATGGGCGCGCTCATCGCCACCCTCGTCCTGCACGTCACGCACTGGCTGCACACGGGGGACGCGGGGTACGCGGCGGCCATGACGGCGTACGCGGTCGGCAGCTTCTGCGGCGGCTTCCTCGCCCAGCGTGTCGCCGGGCGGGTCGGACGGGCCCGGAGCCTGCTGGTGGCCGGATGCGTGCAGACGTCGTCGCTGCTGCTCATCGGCACCGTCCGGCACCTCGGCGCCCTCCTCGCGGGCATGGCACTGCTCGGACTGATGAACATGGTGTGGAACGTCAACCAGGTCACGCTGATGCAGCAGCGCAGCCCGGAATCCATGGTGGGCCGCATCAGCGCCGCCTTCCGGACCACCTCGACCTCGGGGGCCCCGCTCGGCGCCCTGCTGGGCGGCGCCGTGGCAGGGGCGTACGGGCTGAACGAGCCCGCCCTCCTGGCGGCGGCCCTCTTCGCCCTCGCCGTCACCTCGCTGATACCTGCGCTCAAGCCGGACGTATCTGTTGTCGAGCCGGACGACGGCGCGACGACAGCTCGTGTCAAGCCCTGATCAATTAGGTTGGGACCGGCAGTGGGGCAAGGTACGCAGCAGCACAGGCAGGAAAGAAGGCTGGAGTCCGAGATGAACGCAGAAAGCCGTACCAGGCTCAACCAGACGCCCGAGTGGAGCGCTCTGGCCAAGCACCGCGAGGAACTCGCGGACACCCGTCTGAGGGACCTGTTCGCAGCCGAACCGGGGCGTGGCACCGGCTACACGCTCCAGGTCGGGGACCTGCACATCGACTACTCCAAGCACCTCGTCACCGACGAGACCCTGCGCCTGCTCCGCGACCTGGCGGCCGCGACGGACGTGTTCGGGCTACGGGACGCCATGTTCCGGGGCGAGAAGATCAACGTCACGGAGGGGCGGGCGGTGCTGCACACCGCGCTGCGTGCCCCGCGGGACGCGGTCGTCGAGGTCGACGGTGAGAACGTGGTGCCGGCCGTGCACGCGGTCCTGGACAAGATGGCCGGCTTCGCCGACCGGGTCCGCTCGGGTGAATGGACCGGTCACACCGGCAAGCGCATCAAGAACGTGGTGAACATCGGCATCGGCGGCTCCGACCTGGGCCCCGCGATGGCCTACGAGGCGCTGCGCTCGTTCACCGACCGCGACCTCACGGTCCGTTTCGTGTCCAACGTCGACGGCGCCGACCTGCACGAGGCCACCCATGACCTCGACCCGGCCGAGACGCTGTTCATCATCGCGTCCAAGACCTTCACCACCATCGAGACCATCACCAACGCCACCTCGGCGCGCTCGTGGCTGCTGACCGGGCTGAGGGCGGATCAGGAAGCGGTCGCGAAGCACTTCGTGGCGTTGTCGACGAACGCGGGGAAGGTGTCGGAGTTCGGCATCGACACCGCCAACATGTTCGAGTTCTGGGACTGGGTCGGCGGGCGGTACTCCTACGACTCCGCGATCGGCCTGTCCCTGATGATCGCGATCGGTCCGGACCGGTTCCGCGAGATGCTCGACGGTTTCCACCTGGTCGACGAGCACTTCCGTACCGCGCCCGCCGAGGCCAACGCGCCGCTGCTGCTCGGCCTGCTGGGCATCTGGTACGGCAACTTCCACGACGCCCAGTCGCACGCCGTGCTGCCGTACTCGCACTACCTGTCGAAGTTCACCGCGTATCTGCAGCAGCTGGACATGGAGTCCAACGGCAAGTCCGTGGACCGCGACGGCAACCCCGTGCAGTGGCAGACCGGCCCGGTGGTGTGGGGCACCCCCGGCACCAACGGCCAGCACGCCTACTACCAGTTGATCCACCAGGGCACCAAGCTCATCCCCGCCGACTTCATCGGCTTCGCCGACCCGGTGGAGGACCTCCAGCCCGGTCTGGTCGCCCAGCACGACCTGTTGATGGCGAACTTCTTCGCGCAGACCCAGGCGCTCGCCTTCGGCAAGACCCCCGACGAGGTCCGCGCGGAGGGCGTGCCCGAGGAGTTGGTGCCGCACAAGACGTTCCGCGGCAACCACCCCACCACCACCATCCTGGCGCGCGAACTCACCCCCTCCGTGCTGGGCCAGCTGATCGCCCTCTACGAGCACAAGGTGTTCGTCCAGGGTGCCGTCTGGAACATCGACTCCTTCGACCAATGGGGCGTCGAACTCGGCAAGGTCCTCGCCAAGCGGATCGAACCGGCCCTGACCGAAGGCGCCGACGTCCCCGGTCTGGACGCGTCGACGAAGGCCCTCGTCGCCAAGTACCGCGAGCTGCGCGGACGGTAGGGCACACCGAATCGCGGGAAGCGGGCGGCGGGAGTCCGTCCGCTTCCCGTAGAATCCCCGGGCGATCATGCAGGCGATGACTCGGGGGAGCAGAGGTTGGCCGGCACGCGTGGACGCTGGACGAGCGAGCGGCTGTCGGCGAGGTCGGTCCTGCAACCCAAGCAGGTGGCGAAGGCGCTGTTCCACCCGGCGTGGATCCCGGAGTCCCTCGACCCGTCCGTGGAACGGCTCAAGCGCGTACGCGTCATCGCGGGAGCGATCGCCGCGTTCGGCGTGTACACCTTCGTGCAGGGCAGGTTCGACTTCACGGAAGTGCTGGAGAACATGCTCACGGCGTCCGCCGTGCTGCTGTTCATCACGCCTCTGACCGTGGGCGTGATGCTCTTCGTATGGCGGCGCACGGGGACCGTGCGGCAGCTCAGGACCCCCTTGGTCAACTCGCTCAAGCTGCTGCTGTTCTTCATCGGCACGGTGGTCCTCACGGTCTTCCTGTGGCAGCTGTCCACCTCGCTCGGCATGGCCGCGCTGCTCGTGGTCGGTCTGTCGGCCATGTGGCTGACCGGCGTCGTGGCCTACGGCGCGGTGCAGGTGTCGGGGAATTTCTTCGGCTCCGCCGCCGTGCACCGCTGTCTGCCGCCGCTGCTGGCCACGGTGACGACCTGGCTGATGGCCATCCCCGACCTGGTCACCGGTGATCTGCACGGGCTCGGCTTCACGATGGGCATCGTCTTCATCCTGGGCGCGCCGGTGACGGTGACGGCCATCGCGGCGCTGGAGATGAGCCGGCTGCGCCGCCGGTACGGGATCCGGCTGGGCGCGCATCCCGCGACGCTGCCGACGCCGCGCCCCGCGCAGCCGCCCGCGTACCCACCGCCCGGCGGGTTCGCACCGCCGCCCGGCCGGCCGTACGCCCCGCACCCGCCGCAGGGGTCCCCGTACGTCCCGTTCCCGCCCCAGGGACACCCGTACGCGCCGAACCCGCAGGGCAACCCCTACGCGCCGAGGACGCCGCAGAACCCGTACCCGTATCCCTACGGTCCGGGAGCGTCCGGGTCCTGACCGCGCTCAGGCCACCGCGCTCAGCGTGTCCGCCGGCCGCCTGCGGGCGGCGCGGGCGGCGGGCAGGGCGGCGACGGCCGCGGCGCCCAGCACGGCGGCCACGCCGAACAGCACCAGCAGGACGGGGGACGGCCCCCGGGCGATGCCGGCGCCGATGCCGCTCGATCTGCCCTGGGCGTCGATCAGCCAGTGCGCGAGAGGCAGCCCCAGCGCCGTGCCGACGACGACGGCGGCCAGTGCGGTGCATCCGGTGGCCGTCACCGTCACCGCGGTGATCTGCCGCGGGGTCAGCCCGATCGCCTTCAGCGCCAGCAGGTCCCGCTCGCCCTCGCGCACGGTCCCGCCGATGGCGGTGAGCAGTTCGATGAGGCCGATCAGTGCCAGTACGGCGATCAGCCCCGCGACGACCGCGCGCAGTGGCGACAGCCCGTCGGCGGGGTTCGTCACCGCGTGCACGTCGATGTGCCCGTGCCCGGACGCGGTCAGAGCGGCGGCGACACGGTGCTGGTCGGCGCCCTGGCGCAGCTGGAGCAGATAGAGGCTCGGCCGCAGCTCCGGGTCGTTCTCGCGCAGCGAGTCCAGTGAGGTGGAGATGACCCGTCCGCTGTTCTCCGGCTCGATGCTGCGCCCCACGATGTGCAGGATCTGCGGGCGGTCACCCACCATCATCCGGATCCAGACACCGACCTTCACGTCCAGCAGGTCCAGCAGCCCCTGGCCCGCCACGGCCTCGTCGGGGCCGCTCGGGAGGCGCCCCTCCGCGAGGGAGAACGGGTAGGGGTGCTCGTGCGTGCCGAGCCCGCGCAGCGCGATCGTGCCCGTCTGGCCGGGCGCCAGTGCGGCCACCTCGATGCCCGGGTGGACGGCGGTGACCTGCGGATTGCGGGCCAGCAGGGCCCGGACACCGGGCTCGCCCAGACTGTCGTCGGCCCGCACGGTGAGACCGGCGGCGAGACCGATCTGCTCGGGCTCGCTGTGGAAACGGTCCATGGTGGTCCAGGCGCTCATGGCCACCACGATGAGCAGCAGCGGCAGCGCCAGCCGGGCGACGGTGGCCAGCGAGCGGAGCCGCCGGGTGAACGCCTTGTGCCAGCCCAGGACCAGGGCCGACGGCAGCCGCAGCCCGAGCGCCCCGCGTGCCAGGCCCGAGAGCGGCCCGCCGAGCGGTGCCGCGGCACGCAGCCCCGGAACCGGCGGCACCCGGCCTGCCCGCCATGCCGCGAGCCCGGTCGTCGCGGCGATGAACAGCACCGCGGCGACCGGCACCGCGAACAGCGCCGCCGTGTACCCCGGCAGTCCCTGCCACACGCCGACCGCATCCCCGAGTCGCCCGGGGATCCGGCTGCCGAGGCCCTCGGTGAGCGCCGCCGCGAGCACGGCGCCCAGCAGGGCGAACGCCACGTGCTGGAGCAGGAAGATCCGCACCACCTGGCCGGGGGTGAACCCGATGGCCTTCAGGACCGATATGTCCCGGAGGTGGCCGCGCACCCGGGTGCCGATCGCGCCGTGCACGGCGAGACCGGCGGCGACCAGGGCGCCCAGCCCGAACAGGCCGAGGACCTGGCCGAGCAGCCGGTTGTCGCCCTGCGCCTCGGCCCGCGCCTGCTGCCAGGCGGAGACCTCGGTGACCGCTCCGGCGCCGAGCAGGGTGACGGCACGCTGTACGGCGTAGTCCGTGTCCCCGGGATCGGCCAGCCGCAGCCCGGTCACCTGCCCGCCGGTGGCGCGCGGCAGCGCCGAGGGGAGCGCCCAGACGAGACCCGGTCGTTCCCCGGGGCTGTAGCTGGGCTCGGCACTGTCGGCGACGCCCCGGACGGTCAGGGTCCGCGAGGTGCCGGGCAGGGTGAGGATGTCGCCGGGCTCCGCCCACAGCGCCCGGGCGAGGCTGCTCTCCAGCACCACGCCGTCCGGCGCGCCGACGTCGAGCCAGCGGCCCGCGGTGAGCAGCGGCCGGCCGATGGCGGGAGGCTCGACGGTGCCGCGCAGCTCCACGGAGGCACGGGTGCCGCGCGACTCCAGGGTGGCGCCGGCCGTCGGATAGGGGCCCGCGACGGACGTGACGCCGTCCACCTCCGCGAGTCTGCGCGGGTCGGCGGAGGGACCGGTGTGGATCCACACGTGCGCGCCCTGCGACTGGCTGAAGACGCGCTGCCACGGGTTGGTCGCGTACCCGAAGAGGGCGGCGGCCAGCAGCAGGGAGGCGACGATGCCGGCGGTGGCGAGGACGATGAACAGCGCCTCGCCGCGATGTGTGCGCAGATCGGCGTGAGCCCAGCGCAGAGTGGCCCGCACGACGGCTCAGTCCTTCAGTTCCAGCACGCCGGATATGCCCGGCGCACGCGAGGGAGTGCCGCCGAGCTCCGCGTCGTCGGCGATACGGCCGTCGAAGAAACTGATCACCCGGTCCGCGGCGCTCGCGAGGCGGGCGTCATGGGTGACGAGCACGATGGTCTGGCCCCGCTGGTGGAAGCGGGACAGCAGCCGGGTCACCTCGCGGGTGCCCTTGCTGTCGAGGCTGCCGGCCGGTTCGTCGGCGAGCAGCAGCGGCGGATGGTTGACCAGGGCGCGGGCGAGTGCCACACGCTGCTGCTCGCCGCCGGACAGCTCGCCCGGCATGCTGCGTTCCTTGTCCTTCAGGCCCAGCTCGTCCAGCAGCAGCTCGCGTTCGGCGCGGGCCTGACGGGGGGAGACCCCGGCGAGCAGGGCGGGCAGTTCCACGTTGTCGGCGACCGACAGGTTGGAGACGAGGTTGAAGAACTGGAAGACGATGCCGATGCGGCGTCGGCGCTCCACGGCCCAGCGGGCCTCGCCGTACCCGTCGGTGCACTCGCCGTCCAGCCAGATGCTGCCGGCGTCCGGGCGCTGGAGCCCGCCGAGCAGATGCAGCAGGGTCGACTTCCCGGCGCCGGACGGGCCGGTGACCGCCACGAACTCGCCCTTGCGCACGGCGAGGTCCACACCGCGTACGGCATGGGCGGGGGCACCCTCGCCGTAGTGCGTCTTGGCCAGGCCCTCGGCCCGCAGCAGCGGAACCGGGTCGCTCGTGGCGTGCGGCCCGGGAACGGGATCGGCGGCGTTCATTCCAGCTCCTCCTGGCAGCGCTCCAGCCAGTCGAGGTCGGCCTGCAGATGCAGCATGGCCCCCTCGATGAGCAACTGGGAGATGCGGTTGTCCCGGTTCTCGGCCGCGGCGAGCTTCGACAGATTGCGCATGGTGTTCAGGTACTGGCGCCGCTGCTTGTTGATCAGGGCGATCTGGTCGGCGAGACCGGTCTGCGGTGCGAGCGCGAGCTTCATGAAGAACTCGTCCCGGACGCGCGGCTCGTCCGCCGTCTCCTCGTACCAGGCGCGCAGCGCCTCACGCCCGGCGTCGGTGAGGTGATAGATCTTCTTGTTCGGCCGGCTCGACTGCTCGACTTCCTCGCCCTCGATCAGGCCCGACTTCTCCAGGCGGCCGAGAGTCACATAGACCTGGCCGACGTTCGGCTGAGGGTACGCGGAGCCCAGCAGTTGCTCAAGGTCCTGCTTGAGCTCATAGCCGTGCGCCGGGCCACGCGCCAGCAGGGCCAGGAGGGGCAGCCGCACTCGTGCTCTCCTCCTCGGATCCTTGTAATGTGCCGCAGGCCCTAGTATCGCCCATACCTAACAGGTATACATGGCCTCTGACTCCGGGCGAAGGCGCCCGGCGCCGGTGTACAGGGAGGAACCTATGCGGTGGATGCATGCCGCCGGTAGGGGCCTCCTGGTCATGGCTGTCGTGCTGACCGGTTACGTCGCCTCCGGGGCGCGGGCCGCCGAAGGGCGCGGCACGGGGCGCGGCCCGCTCACCCTGGCCACCGCGGGGGACCTCACCGGCTATCTGGGGCCGCTGCTCGACGGCTGGAACCGTACCCACCCCGGTGAGAAGGTCACCCTCGTCGAGCTGCCGGACTCCGCGGACGAGACCCACGCGCAGATGACCACCGACCTGCGCGGCGGCGACCGCAGCCGCTTCGACGTCCTCAACATCGACGTCAACTGGACCTCCGAGTTCGCGGCGGCGGGCTGGATCCGGCCGCTGCCGCGCGACCGCTTCCCGCTGAAGACCTTCCTGGACCCGGTGACCGACACGGCCACCTACGACGGGCAGTTGTACGCCGTCCCGTACGTCACGAACGCCGGGCTGCTCCTGTACCGCAAGGACGTGCTGGCCAAGGAGGGCGTCCCGCCGCCGCGCACCTGGGCCGAACTGGAGCGGGACGCGAGGACCATCGCGCCGAAGTACGGGCTGGACGGCTACGCGGGCCAGTTCCTGCCCTACGAGGGCCTCACCGTCAACGCGGCCGAGGCGGTGTACTCGGCGGGCGGCACGATCCTCGGCGACGAGGGCACCCGGGTCACGGTGAACTCCGACGCGGCCCGCGAGGGCATCGGCTTCCTCGCCCGCGGGGTGCGCGAGGGCTGGATCCCGCAGCGGGCGCTGATGTACAAGGAGGAGGAGTCCAAGCAGGCCTTCCAGGACGGCCGGCTGCTCTTCCTGCGGAACTGGCCCTACGCGTACGTCGCCGCCTCGGCCAAGGGTTCCGAGGTGGCCGGCAAGGTCGGTGCCGTACCGCTGCCCGGACCGGACGGTCCCGGCAGGAGTGTCCTCGGCGGGTCCAACCTGGCCGTCAACACCCATGCCCGGCATCCCGACTCGGCCGCGCGGCTGATCGCGTACCTGACCGGTGAGCGCGTCCAGCGCCAGGTCCTGACCCGCGGCGCGCTGCCGCCCGTCCGCGCCTCGCTCTACGACGACCCCGAACTGATCCGGCGCTTCCCCTATCTGCCGACGCTGCGCGCCGCCGTGGAGACGGCCTCCCCGCGCCCCAAGAGCCCGCACTACGACCAGGTCAGCCTGGTGGTGCAGGCCGTCGTGCACGACGCGCTGACCGGGCACCAGACCCCCGAGAGCGCGGTGCGCCGGCTGGCGCGAGAGCTGGCCGCCATCTCCCAGCGCTAGTTACTTGTTAAGTAACGCCAAGGTCTCAACCTGTCTCCGGATGCCCGAATAAGTCCGCATATTCGGGGCCAACTTCTCAGTAGCTTCCGCCTCTTCGTTGACACCCGCGCGACACGCCTACTTAACATGCATGCATAACCGTAGGCACGCACAGACAGGTCAACGGGTGACGCTCAACACGCACCGCTGGTGGCGCGACGCAGTGATCTACCAGGTGTACGTCCGGAGCTTCCTGGACAGCACCGGGGACGGCATAGGCGATCTCGCCGGGGTCCGGGCCGGACTTCCCTACCTGAAGAAGCTCGGGGTCGACGGCATCTGGCTGAGCCCCTTCTACCCCTCGCCGCAGCACGACCACGGCTACGACGTCGCCGACTACTGCGACGTGGACCCGCTGTTCGGCGACCTCGCCGAGTTCGACCTGCTGATGACGGACGCCCGGCGGCTCGGCGTCAAGGTCCTCCTCGACATCGTCCCCAACCACTGCTCCAGCGACCACCCGTGGTTCCGGGAGGCGCTGGACGCCGGGACCGGCAGCCGAGCGCGCGCCCGCTTCCACTTCGCCGAGGGCCGCGGACCGGACGGAGTCGAACCGCCCAACAACTGGCACGCCATGTTCGGCGGCCCCGCCTGGACCCGGACCACCGGGCCGGACGGCACCCCGGGCCAGTGGTACCTGCACATGTTCACGCCCGAACAGCCCGACCTGAACTGGCGCAACCCCGAGGTCGGCGCCCACTTCGAGCATGTCCTGCGGTTCTGGCTCGACCGGGGAGTCGACGGGTTCCGCATCGACGTCGCCGCCGGTCTCTTCAAGCACCCCGACCTGCCCGACTCGCCCGACCCCGAGGCCGACGCGCGGACCCGCGACTCGGTCAACCCGCTCGCCTGGAACCAGCCCGAGGTGCACGACGTCTGGCGCCACTGGCGGTCGGTGTGCGAGGAGTACACCGCCCGCGACGGCCACGAGCGGCTGCTCGTCGGCGAGGTCTCCGTACCGACCGCCCGCGAGCACGCCGAGTACGTGCGCCACGACGAGCTGCACCAGGCCTTCTTCTTCGACCTGCTCAGCGCCCCCTGGAACGCCGACGCCTTCCGCAAGGTCGTCTCCGAGGCCATGCAGGACATCGCCGGCACCGGTTCCACGGTCACCTGGGTGCTCAACAACCACGACCAGGTCCGCACGGTCACCCGCTACGGCGAACCCACCACCGAGGGGAGCGGCCTGGGCGCCGCCCGGGCCCGCGCCGCCGCGCTGCTGATGCTGGCCCTGCCCGGAGCCGCGTACATCTACCAGGGCGAGGAACTCGGGCTCCCCGAGGTCGTCGACCTGCCGGACGACGTGCTCACCGATCCGATCTACCGCCGCACCGGGAGCCGCGCCCGCATCCGCGACGGCTGCCGTGTGCCCCTGCCCTGGTCGGGCGCCGCCTCGCCCTTCGGCTTCACCTCCGGTGTCGAGGGCGCCAAGCCGTGGCTGCCGCAGCCCGCCTACTTCGCCGAGTACGCCACCGACCGCGCCCTCGCCGACACCCGCTCCTTCTGGCACCTCTACCGCGACGGGCTCCAACTGCGCGCCGGGTTGCCCCAGTTGGGCGAGGGCACGCTGCGCTGGCTGGAGACGCCGCCCGGCGTCCTCGGCTTCGTCCGCGGCGACGGCCTCGTCTGCGCCGTCAACTTCGGTACGGCACCCACCTCCGCGCCGGTCTCCGGCACCCCCCTGCTGTCCAGCGGCCCCTGCGCGCCCGGCGTCCTGCCCGGCTCGACGGCCGCCTGGTGGATCAGCGACTGCACCAACCCCTGAGTCGCCTGCTCTTTGCACGCACGTCAATCCTCCTGCCCTCGAAGGGACATCAACGATGATGCGACGACGTACGACCCTGCTCGCGAGCTGCACCACCCTCGCCCTGGCCCTCGGCGCGACCGCCTGCGGCGGCGGCCCCGTCTCCGCGGGCGGCGGCAAGTCGCTGAGCGGACAGACGATCTCCGTGGCCGGTGTCTGGTCCGGCAGCGAACAGAAGAACTTCCAGAAGGTCCTCGACGCCTTCACCGAGAAGACCGGCGCCAAGACCCAGTTCACCTCCACCGGCGACAACGTCTCCACCGTCGTCGGCAGCAAGATCGAGGGCGGCAACGCCCCGGACGTGGTCATGGTCCCGCAGGTCGGCGTGCTCCAGCAGTTCGCGAAGAAGGGCTGGCTCAGGCCGCTGTCCCAGAAGACCGAGCAGGCCGTGGACGCCAACTACGCGAGCGTGTGGAAGAACTACGGCAGCGTCGACGGCACCCTGTACGGGCTGTACTTCAAGGCCGCCCACAAGTCGACCGTCTGGTACAGCCCCGACGCCCTCGACCAGGCCGGCGTCAAGCCGCCGACGACGTACGACGCGATGCTGAAGGCCGGGCACACCGTCTCCGAGTCGGGTCTCGCGGCCTTCTCCGTCGCGGGACAGGACGGCTGGACCCTCACCGACTGGTTCGAGAACATCTATCTCTCGCAGGCCGGACCCGAGAAGTACGACGCGCTGGCCGCGCACAAGATCAAGTGGACCGACCCGACCGTCGTCGAGGCGCTCACCACCCTCGGCAAGCTGTTCAAGGACAAGCAGCTCATAGCCGGTGGCCAGAAGGAGGCGCTGAACACCGACTTCCCCGGCTCCGTGGAGAAGGTCTTCGGACCCAAGCCCGCGGCGGGCATGGTGTACGAGGGCGACTTCGTGGCCGGCGTCGCGAAGGACCAGTTCGGCAAGAAGATCGGCGAGGACGCCGACTTCTTCCCCTTCCCCGCGGTCGGCGGCGGCAAGGCGCCCGTGGTCAGCGGCGGCGACGCGGCCGTCGTGCTCAAGGACGGCAAGAACCAGAAGGCCGCCCAGCAGTTCCTGGAGTACCTGGCGACCCCCGAGGCGTCCGCCGTCTGGGCCGAGGCGGGCGGCTTCCTCTCCCCGAACAAGAAGCTCGACCTCGCCTCCTACGGCGACGACGTCACCCGTGAGACCGCCAAGTCGCTGGTCGCCGCGGGGGATTCGGTCCGCTTCGACATGTCCGACCAGGCCCCCGCCGCGTTCGGCGGCACCAAGGGCACGGGTGAGTGGAAGATCCTCCAGGACTTCCTGCGCGACCCGTCCGACCCCAAGGGCACCGCGGCCGCTCTGGAGAGCGCGGCGGCCAAGGCGTACCAGGGCTGATCGACGTGACCGCCACGCTCCTGAAAGAGGCAAGCCCCCCGCCCGTCGGCATGGCCGACCGCAGGCGCCGGGCCCGCCGCCGCGGCCGGATCATCGCGATCGCGTTCGTCTTCCCGGCGCTGCTCCTGCTCGGTGCCCTGGTCGTCTACCCGGTGCTGTTCTCCGTGGGGCGCAGCTTCTTCGACGCCTCGGGCACCCGGTTCGTGGGCGGCGACAACTACAGCGCGATGTTCCACGACCCCGCCACGATCAAGGCCATCCGCAACACCACCATCTGGGTGGTCGTGGCGCCGGCGCTGCTGACGGCCCTGGGCCTGATCCTCGCCGTGCTGGTCGAGAAGGTCCGCTGGGCCACGGCCTTCAAGCTGCTGCTCTTCATGCCGATGGCGGTCTCCTTCCTCGCCGCGGGCATCATCTTCCGGCTCGCCTACGACGAGGACCCCGACAAGGGCGTCCTGAATGCGGCTGTCGTCTCCGTGCACGACGCCTTCAAGGGCACCTCGTCCTACCCGACCGCCCGTGCCCGCGACGGCCAGGGCCTGACCAAGGGGGCCGACGGCTCCTACCGCACCGCCGCCGCGTCGCCCGGTCACGCGGTCGACCTCGGGCTGGTCGGTGTCCTCGCCGACGACCTTCCCGGGGACGCACGGCCCGCCTACCCGGCGGCCGTGCGGAAGGCCGCTCCGGACGAACTGCGCGGCGTCGTCTACCTGGACTTCACGCGCGGCGGGGGAGGGGAGCAGGGCAAGGTCGACAAGAAGGAGAGCGGGCTGCCCGGCATCGAGGTCGAGGCCGTGCGCGACGGGAGGACGGTCGCGAGCACCACCACGGCGGCCGACGGCTCCTTCCGCTTCGGCGGCCTGGACTCCGGCTCGTACGCCCTGCGGCTGCCGGCGTCGAACTTCGCCCCGCCGTACGACGGGATCTCCTGGCTCGGGCCCGCGCTCGTCACCCCCGCCATCATCGGCGCCTACCTGTGGATCTGGACCGGATTCGCCATGGTGCTGATCGGGGCGGGCCTCGCCTCGCTGCCGCGCGACGCGCTGGAGGCGGCGCGGATGGACGGCGCGAACGAGTGGCAGGTCTTCCGCCGGATCACCGTGCCGCTCCTCGGGCCCGTCCTCACCGTGGTCTTCGTGACCCTCGTGATCAACGTGATGAAGGTCTTCGACCTCGTCTACATCATCGCGCCGGGCCCGGTGCAGGAGGACGCCACCGTGCTCGCGACCCAGATGTGGCTGGTGTCCTTCGGCGGGGGCAACGACCAAGGGCTGGGCAGCGCGCTCGGAGTGCTGCTCCTGCTCCTCGTCATCCCCGCCATGGTCTTCAACGTCCGCCGCTTCCGAGGGAGTCAACGATGAACGCGCTCAGGCGAGGGCTCGGCAACAGCCTGGTGCAGGCGTTCCTCGTGGTGGTGGGGCTGATCTGGCTCACCCCGCTCGCCGGGCTGTTCCTGTCCTCGCTGCGATCCGCCCAGGACACCGCGAAGGGCGGCTGGTGGACCGCGCTGGCCGAACCGGGCCGGCTGTCCTTCGACAACTACTCGGCGCTGCTGGGCAACGCGGGCATGACGCAGGCCTTCTGGAACACGGTACTGATCTCGGTCCCTGCCACGTTCCTCGTCGTCGTCATCGCCGCACTCGCCGGATACGCCTTCGCCTGGCTGGAGTTCCCCGGCCGGGAGCCGCTCTTCCTGCTCGTGGTGGCCCTGCTGGTGGTGCCGGTGCAGATCGGCCTGCTGCCGGTGGCCAAACTCTTCGGTGAGCTGGGGCTGTTCGGCACGATCCCCGGAGTCGTCCTCTTCCACGTCTCCTACGGGCTGCCGTTCGCCATCTTCCTGCTGCGGAACTACTTCGCCGAGATGCCGCGGGAGATGCTGGAGGCGGCGCGCATGGACGGCGGCACCGAGTGGCGCATCTTCACGCGGCTCGTCCTGCCGGTCGGCCGCCCGGCGATCGCCAGCCTGGCGATCTTCCAGTTCCTGTGGGTGTGGAACGACATGCTCGTCGCGCTGCTCTTCGCCGACAGCTCCTCGCAACCACTGACCGTGGAACTCCAGTCCCAGATACGGCAGTTCGGCAGCAACATCGATGTGCTCGCGCCCGGCGCGTTCCTGTCGCTGGTGGTGCCGGTGATCGTGTTCTTCGCCTTCCAGCGGCACTTCGTGCAGGGGGTGATGGCCGGGTCGGTCAAGTGACCCGGTCGCGGGTCACTCGGCCGGTGGGGCGGCGGAGGGGGATGAACCCCTCCGCCGCCCCCGTGTCATGCCGAAGCCGGCGGGTACAGCGAGCGCGGCAGCTGCGAGGCGGCCGCCGCGTCCAGGAGCCACAGCGTGCGGGAGCGGCCGTGAGCCCCGGCGGCCGGGGCCTGGATCTCACCCGCTCCCGACAGCGCGATGGCGGCGGCCTGCGCCTTGTCCTCGCCGGCGGCCAGCAGCCACACCTCGCGCGCGGACCTGATCGCGGGCAGGGTCAGCGAGATCCGGGTCGGCGGCGGCTTGGGTGCACCGTGCACGCCGACCACCGTCCGCTCCGTCTCCCGCACCGCGGGCAGCTCCGGGAAGAGCGAGGCCACATGGGTGTCCGGCCCGACGCCCAGCATGAGGACGTCGAACGTCGGCACCGCACCGTGGTTCTCCGGTCCCGCGGCCTTGGCGAGCTCGGCGGCGTACGCCTCCGCAGCCGCGTCCGCGTCGGCGCCGTACGGGCCGTCCGACGTGGGCATCGGATGCACCCGGGCCGGGTCCAGCGGCACCGAGTCGAGGAGCGCCGCACGGGCCTGGGTGTCGTTGCGGTCCGGGTCGCCCTCGGGCAGGAACCGCTCGTCTCCCCACCACAGGTCGATACGTCCCCAGTCGACGGCGTCCCGGGCGGGCGCGGCGGCGAGCGCCGCGAGCAGCCCGTTGCCGTTGCGGCCGCCCGTGAGCACCACCGACGCGTAACCGCGGGAGGCCTGCGCGTCCACCACCTTGGTGATCAGCCGGGCCGCGGCGGCCTGGGCCATCAGCTCCTTGTCGCGGTGCACGACGAGCTGGGGAGTACTCACTCGGCCGCCGCCTTCCTCGCCGGGACCCTCTTGGCGGTGGCCTTCTTCGCCGCGGCCGAGCCGCTCCTCCCGGCGGGGGCCTTGGCCGCGGGCGACTTGGCGGCGGGCGCCTTCGTGGTGGTCCCGGCCGGGGCGGGGACCCCCTCGTCGGCCGCGCCGTCCACGTTCAGCCGGTCCACCCCGTAGCGGAGCGCCGAGGCGTACGTGTCGTCCGGGTCGAGACGGCGCAGCTCCTCCGCGATCAGCTCGGAGGTGTCGCGGCGCTTGAGCGCCACGGCACGGTCGGGCTGCCCGTGGATGGACAGGGTCGCCAGGGTGCCGTCGGCGCGGTCCAGGACGATCGGGCCACAGCTCGTGCCCAGCCGGACACCGGTGAGGCCGGGACCGGAGGACACGGAGCGCGTGACGGGCACGTCGAGGCGGTTCGCCAGCCACATGGCGAGCAGCTCGCAGCTCGGGTTGAACTCCTCGCCCTCCACCTCCACGGCCTCCACCTCGCAGGAGACCTGGTCCAGGGCCGCGGCCAGCATCGAACGCCAGGGCGTGATGCGGGTCCACGACAGGTCCGTGTCACCGGGGGTGTACGCGTCGGCGCGGGCGCTCAGCTCCCGTACCGGTGACTCGGCCGCGTAGGTGTCCGTCACCCGGCGTTGGCCGAGCGCGCCCAGCGGGTCCTTGGCCGGGTCCAGCGGCGCGTTCACCGGCCACCACACGACGACCGGCGCGTCCGGCAGCAGCAGCGGCAGGACCACGGAGTCGGCGTGGTCGGCGACCTCGCCGTACAGGCGCAGCACCACCGTCTCACCGGTGCCCGCCTCCGCCCCGAGCCGCACCTCGGCGTCGAGCCGTGACTTGGTGCGGTCGCGGGGGGAGCGCGAGACCCGCTTGATGACGACCAGGGTGCGCGAGGGGTGCTCGCGCGAGGCGTCGTTCGCTGCCTTCAGGGCGTCGTAGGCGTTCTCCTCGTCGGTGACGATGACGAGGGTGAGCACCATGCCGACGGCCGGTGTGCCGATGGCACGGCGGCCCTGCACCAGCGCCTTGTTGATCTTGCTGGCCGTGGTGTCCGTGAGGTCGGTCTTCATGGGCGACGCCAGCTCCGTCCGTCTCGCTCGAGCATGTCGTCGGCCTCGACGGGCCCCCAGGTGCCCGCCGGGTACTGCGCGGGCTTGCCGTGCCGGTCCCAGTACTCCTCGATCGGGTCGAGGATCTTCCAGGACAGCTCGACCTCCTCGGTGCGCGGGAAGAGGTTCGAGTCGCCGAGCAGCACGTCCAGGATCAGCCGCTCGTACGCCTCCGGGCTCGACTCCGTGAACGACTCGCCGTAGGCGAAGTCCATGGACACGTCCCGGATCTCCATCGAGGTGCCGGGGACCTTCGAGCCGAAGCGGACCGTGACGCCCTCGTCCGGCTGGACGCGGATGACGATCGCGTTCTGCCCGAGCTCCTCGGTGGCCGTGGTGTCGAAGGGGGAGTGCGGGGCGCGCTGGAAGACGACCGCGATCTCGGTGACGCGACGGCCCAGACGCTTGCCGGTGCGCAGATAGAAGGGGACGCCCGCCCAGCGGCGGTTGTCCACGCCCAGCTTGACCGCCGCGTACGTGTCGGTCTTCGACTTGGCGTCGATGCCGTCTTCCTGGAGGTAGCCGGTGACCTTCTCGCCGCCCTGCCAGCCGGCCGCGTACTGCCCGCGCACGGTGTGCTTGCCCAGGTCCTTGGGCAGCCGGACCGCGCCGAGGACCTTGGTCTTCTCCGCGGCCAGCGCGTCCGCGTCGAAGGAGGCGGGCTCCTCCATGGCGGTCAGCGCCATCAGCTGGAGCAGATGGTTCTGGATGACGTCACGGGCCGCGCCGATGCCGTCGTAGTAGCCGGCCCGGCCGCCGATGCCGATGTCCTCGGCCATCGTGATCTGCACATGGTCCACGAAGGACCGGTTCCAGATCGGCTCGAACATCGTGTTGGCGAACCGCAGGGCCAGGATGTTCTGGACCGTCTCCTTGCCCAGGTAGTGGTCGATACGGAAGACCTGGTCCGAGGCGAAGACCTCGTGGACGACCTTGTTGAGCTCCTCGGCCGACTTGAGGTCGTGGCCGAAGGGCTTCTCGATGACCGCGCGGCGCCAGGAACCGTTCTCCTGGTCGGCGAGCCGGTGCTTCTTCAGCTGCTGGATCACCACGGGGAACGACTTCGGCGGCACCGACAGGTAGAAGGCGAAGTTGCCGCCCGTGCCCTGTGCCTTGTCGAGCTCCTCGATCGTGGAGCGCAGCCGTTCGAAGGCGTCGTCGTCGTCGAAGGTGCCCTGCACGAAGCGCATGCCCTGGACCAGCTGCTGCCAGACCTCCTCGCGGAAGGGCGTGCGGGCGTGCTCCTTGACGGCGTCGTGGACCTCCTGGGCGAAGTCCTCGTTGGCCCACTCGCGGCGTGCGAAGCCGACGAGCGAGAAGCCCGGCGGCAGCAGACCCCGGTTGGCGAGGTCGTACACCGCGGGCATCAGCTTTTTACGTGACAAATCGCCCGTGACGCCGAAGATGACCAGGCCCGACGGCCCCGCGATACGCGGGAGCCGTCGGTCTGCGGGGTCACGCAGCGGATTGCTGCTCGACAAGATTTCAGCCCTCCGACGGGGCGAGGCGCTCAAGCTCCGCCTCGGTCGACTTGAGCAGGTCGTTCCAGGACGCCTCGAACTTCTCGACGCCCTCGTCCTCCAGGAGCTGGACCACTTCGTCGTACGAGATCCCGAGCTTCTCGACCGCGTCGAGTTCGGCGCGGGCCTGCTCGTACGTACCGGCGATCGCGTTGCCCCTGATCTGCCCGTGGTCCTCGGTGGCCAGCAGAGTGGCCTCCGGCATGGTGTTCACCGTGTTCGGCGCCACCAGCTCGTCCACGTACAGAGTGTCCTTGTACGCCTTGTCCTTGACACCGGTGGAGGCCCACAGCGGACGCTGCTTGTTGGCCTGCGCCTTGTCCAGGGCCGCCCAGCGGTCGGAGGAGAAGACCTCCTCGTACGCCTCGTAGGCGAGCCGCGCGTTGGCGACGCCGGCCTTGCCGCGGGCGGCCTTGGCCTCGTCGGTGCCCAGCGCGTCGATGCGCTTGTCGATCTCGGTGTCCACGCGGGACACGAAGAAGGACGCCACGGAGTGGATCTTCGACAGGTCCAGACCCCGCTCGCGGGCCTTCTCCAGACCGGCGATGTAGGCGTCCATCACCTCGCGGTAGCGCTCCAGCGAGAAGATCAGCGTGACGTTGACGCTGATGCCGAGGCCGATCGTCTCGGTGATCGCCGGGAGGCCCGCCCTGGTGGCCGGGATCTTGATCAGGGTGTTGGGACGGTCCACCAGCCAGGCCAGCTGCTTGGCCTCGGCGACGGTCGCCTTCGTGTTGTGCGCCAGACGCGGGTCGACCTCGATCGACACCCGGCCGTCCTGGCCGCCGGTCGCGTCGAAGACCGGGCGCAGGATGTCGGCGGCGTCACGGACGTCCGCCGTCGTGATCATGCGGATGGCTTCTTCGACGGTCACCTTGCGGGCGGCGAGGTCCGCGAGCTGCTGCTCGTAACCGTCACCGCTGCTGATCGCCTTCTGGAAGATCGACGGGTTGGTGGTGACGCCGACGACGTGCTGCTGGTCGATCAGCTCCGCGAGATTGCCGGACGTGATCCGCTTGCGCGACAGGTCGTCCAGCCAGATCGCGACGCCTTCCTCGGAGAGGCGCTTGAGTGCGTCTGTCATGGAAATTGCATCTCCTACGTGTCGTATTTCAGCGTCAGCGCTGGGCTGCGGCGATCGATTCCTGTGCGGCGGCGGCGACGTTCTCGGCAGTGAATCCGTATTCGCGGAAGAGCACCTTGCCGTCGGCCGAAGCGCCGAAGTGCTCCAGCGAAACAATGCGGCCGGCGTCCCCGACGAAGCGGTGCCACGTCAGACCGATACCCGCCTCGATCGCGACCCGCGCCTTCACCGACGGCGGCAGGACGCTGTCCCGGTACCCCTGGTCCTGCTCGTCGAACCACTCCACCGACGGCATGGACACGACCCGCGTCGGGACGCCCGCGGCCTGGAGCTGCTCGCGCGCCTCCACCGCGACGTGCACCTCGGAACCGGTGGCGATCAGGATGACCTCGGGAGCGCCGCCCTCGGCCTCGAACAGCACGTAACCGCCCTTGGCGGCACCCTCGTTCGGCTCGTACGTCGGCACGCCCTGGCGGGTCAGCACCAGGCCGTGCGGGGCGCCCTTGCCGAACACCTTCGTGTAGCGCTTGAGGATCTCGCGCCACGCGATCGCGGTCTCGTTCGCGTCGGCGGGACGGACGACGTTCAGACCCGGGATGGCGCGCAGCGAGGCGATGTGCTCGACCGGCTGGTGGGTCGGGCCGTCCTCGCCCAGACCGATCGAGTCGTGCGTCCACACGTACGTGACCGGCAGGTGCATCAGCGCGGAGAGGCGCACCGAGTTGCGCATGTAGTCCGAGAAGGTGAGGAACGTACCGCCGTACACACGGGTATTGCCGTGCAGCGTGATTCCGTTCATCTCCGCGGCCATCGAATGCTCACGAATACCGAAGTGGATCGTGCGGCCGTACGGGTTCGCCTCCGGCAGCGGATTGTCCGCCGGCAGGAACGACGACGTCTTGTCGATGGTCGTGTTGTTCGAGCCGGCCAGGTCGGCGGAGCCGCCCCACAGCTCGGGGATGACGGCACCGAGCGCCTGGAGGACCTTGCCGGACGCGGCACGCGTGGCCAGGCCCTTGCCCGCCTCGAAGAGCGGGAGCTTCTCCTCCCAGCCCGTCGGCAGCTCGGCCGCGGAGATGCGGTCGAACTCGGCCGCGCGCTCCGGGCTGGCGGTACGCCAGGCGGCGAAGCCCTTCTCCCACTCGGCCTTGGCCTCACGGCCCCGGTCGAGCGCCCCGCGCGTGTGGGCGAGGACCTGCTCGGAGACGTCGAACGACTTCTCCGGGTCGAAGCCCAGGACGCGCTTGGTGGCCGCGACCTCGTCGGCGCCGAGCGCCGAGCCGTGCGCGGCCTCGGTGTTCTGCGCGTTCGGGGCGGGCCAGGCGATGATCGAGCGCATCGCGATGAACGACGGCTTGTCGGTCACCTTCTTCGCGGCCTCGATGGCGTTGTAGATCGCGTGCGGGTCCAGGTCGCCGTCCGGCTTCGGGGCCACGCGCTGCACGTGCCAGCCGTACGCCTCGTACCGCTTGACCGTGTCCTCGGAGACCGCGGTCTCCGTGTCGCCCTCGATCGAGATGTGGTTGTCGTCCCACAGCAGGATCAGGTTGCCGAGCTCCTGGTGGCCGGCCATCGAGGACGCCTCGGCGGAGATGCCTTCCTGGAGGCAGCCGTCACCGGCGATGCAGTAGATGAAGTGGTCGAAGGGCGACTCGCCCTGCGCGGCGTCCGGGTCGAACAGACCGCGCTCGTAACGGGAGGCCATCGCCATGCCCACGGCGTTGGCGACACCCTGGCCGAGCGGGCCGGTCGTCGTCTCGACGCCCTTCGTGTGCCCGTACTCCGGGTGGCCGGGGGTCTTGGAGCCCCAGGTGCGGAACGACTCCAGGTCCTCCAGCTCGAGGCCGAAGCCGGCCAGGTAGAGCTGCGTGTAGAGCGTCAGGGACGAGTGGCCCGCGGACAGCACGAACCGGTCTCGCCCGACCCACTCGGGGTCCGCGGGGTCGTGTCGCATCACCTTCTGGAAGAGGGTGTACGCGGCCGGAGCCAGGCTCATCGCCGTACCGGGATGGCCGTTGCCGACCTTCTGTACGGCATCGGCGGCCAGGACGCGGGCGGTGTCCACGGCCCGCTGGTCCAGCTCGGTCCAGTCCAGGTCTGTGGTGGTCGGCTTGGTGCTCACCCTGGGTCAGGGCTCCTCTCCACATGTCACGCATGTCGAATACCGGTGCACTGGGCGCCCACCGGCGTTGTCGAGCCTACCCCCGTAAGTACGTGCGTTTTTTCGAGTCATTCCAGACTGCCGGGACTCTTCGGGATCCGCCTCCCGACTGGGCCGATCCGTGTCCGGCAACTGAATACGGAGCCGCTCGTCCGAGTGCTCAATCGAGTGCCGCTCGGCTCTTCCAGCGGCGCCGCCCAACACGACCCCACCCCCGCGAATGTCGGGGTCTGGGCAACGTCTACAGTGGCGTGGTACGCGCGAGCCTTTACCGGGACTTCACACGGGGAGGCTTGCTGGGATGTCTCTGTCAGGGGTGTGCGTGACGGCCGTCGAATCCCGTCCAGCGGGTGTGGGCACCTCCCGCGCCCTCGAGGCCGCGGGGGAGCTCGAGTCCAGCAGCAGCCGGGGCCGGCAGCCGTTCGGGGCCCGCGTGAAAGCGTTCGTGGCGCTGACCAAGCCGCGCATCATCGAACTGCTGCTGATCACCACCGTTCCGGTGATGTTCTTGGCCCAGCAGGGTGTGCCCGATCTGAAGCTGGTGCTTCTCACCTGCCTCGGCGGTTATCTGTCCGCGGGCGGCGCCAACGCGCTGAACATGTACATCGACCGTGACATCGACGCCCTGATGGAGCGCACCTCGCAGCGCCCGCTGGTCACCGGCATGGTGAGCCCGCGCGAGTGTCTCGCCTTCGGAGTCACGCTGGCGGTCGTCTCGACCCTGCTGTTCGGCCTCACCGTCAACTGGCTGTCGGCGTGGCTGTCGCTCGGCGCGCTCCTCTTCTACGTCGTCGTCTACACGATGATCCTCAAGCGCCGTACGTCGCAGAACATCGTGTGGGGCGGCATCGCGGGCTGTCTGCCGGTGCTCATCGGCTGGTCGTCCGTCACGAACTCCATGTCGTGGGCGCCGGTCATCCTCTTCCTCGTCATGTTCTTCTGGACGCCGCCGCACTACTGGCCGCTGTCCATGAAGGTCAAGGAGGACTACGCGCGCGTGGGCGTGCCCATGCTGCCGGTCGTCGCCAGCAACAAGGTGGTCGCCCGCCAGATCGTCCTCTACAGCTGGGTGATGGTCGTGGTCTCCCTGCTGCTCACCCCGCTCGGCTACACCGGCTGGTTCTACACCGCGGTGGCCCTCGCGGCCGGCGGGTTCTGGCTGTGGGAGGCGCACGGTCTGCAGAACCGTGCCAAGGCCGAGGTGACGGGCGCGAAGCTCAAGGAGATGCGCCTGTTCCACTGGTCCATCACCTACGTCTCGATCCTCTTCGTCGCCGTCGCGGTCGACCCCTTCCTGCGCTGATTCCCCACTGACGACACACCACGGGTGGGGTGCGTGGCCAAAGCCACGCACCCCACCCGTCGCCGTTCGATCTACCCGTCGGTAGCATCCTGGCCATGGCAGACACGCAGCAGGTTGACGAGAGCAACGGCGCCGTCCAGGACGCCAAGGCCGAGCGCAAGGCGGCCAAGCTCGCCCAGCGGATCTCCGCGTTCTCCAAGGAGCACGGCGGGGCCGAGGGACAGGTCGCGTACATCGGGCAGAAGGGCGCCCGGATCGTCCTCGTCGGCGAGGACGGCGACTGGGGCGACCTCGTGGCACCCACCTACGCCATCGCCGAGCAGGCCGTGCAGAAGGCCGGGATCACCGTCCACGAGGAGTTCGACGGGGAGTTCGCCGCCAAGGTGAGGACCGGCCGGTACGAGTGGACGCGGATGGCGGGCATCCAGGTCGGCGGACCGAGCAACGGCTGACAACCGTCGACCGTTCGTACGGGGTGTGCGAGAGCAACACCTGACACCCGGTTCACCCGTTAGGACCTGAGAAGCCACGGTCCAGTCGCGGGAGTCCGGATGATCGAAACGCCGTCCCTCGTGGACCAGTACTGCCACGGCGTACTGAGGACGGAGCTGGGCCTCGGCACGTTCGAGGCCCACCTTGCCCGGACCGAGGGGCCGCCGGCCCCCGGCACCACCTTCTTCGACACCCAGACGGGCTTCGCCGTACGCCGCTGGTGTCCACCCCTGCTGGGCCTGGAACCGCACTGCCCGCCGGCCCGCTATCTCGCGCGGCGGCGCGAGCTCGGCGTTCTGGAGTCGGGCCGCAGACTGCTGCGCGGCAGCGGCATCACGACCTATCTCGTGGACACCGGACTGCCCGGCGACCTCACCGGACCCGGTGAGATGGCCTCCGCGGGCGCCGCCCGGGCACACGAGATCGTCCGGCTGGAGCTGCTCGCCGAGCAGGTCGCCGACACCTCCGGCACCGTCGAGTCCTTTCTCGCCAATCTCGCCGAGTCCGTGCACGGGGCCGCCGGGAACGCGGTGGCCTTCACCTCCGTGGCCGGAGTGCGGCACGGTCTGTCGCTCGCACCGGAACCGCCCGGCCCCGGGGAGGTGCGGGGCGCCGCGGGACGCTGGCTGGCCGGCCGCCGCGTGGGCGGGACGCTCAGCGATCCGGTGCTGCTGCGCCATCTGCTGTGGATCGCGGTCGCCTCGGGCCTGCCCCTGCAACTCCACGCCGGCCTCGGCGAACCGGGCCTGCGCATCGACCGTACGGACCCGGTCCTGCTCACGGACTTCGTGCGCGCCACGGCCGGCCTGGGCACCGATCTCGTCCTGCTGCACGGCTACCCGTACCACCGGCACGCGGCCCATCTCGCGGGTGTCTTCCCGCACGTGTACGCGGACCTCGGCGCCGCCCTGGTCCGTACCGGGGCGCGGGCGGCGGCCGTCCTGTCCGAGATCCTGGAGCTGGCACCCTTCGGCAAGCTCCTGTTCTCCAGCGGCGCGCACGGTCTGCCCGAGCTGCACGTGGTGGGTGCCCGGCTGTTCCGTGACGCGCTGGCGCGGGTGTTCGGCACCTGGGTCGCCGAGGGCGCGTGGTCGCCGGCCGACGCGCAGCGGGTGGCCGGCCTGATCGCCGCGGGCAACGCGCAGCGGGTCTACGGGGTCGAATAGCGCCACGCCCTTTCACCGGCCGGTGCGGGCACTCCAGACTGTGCGGATGACCGACGACGCCGCCACCACCCGGTTACTGGACCGCTTCCGCACCGATCTGCGCCCCTTCGCCCCGGTCGCCCTCTGGGCGCACGGCTCGCTGGCCGGGGGCGACTACCAGGAAGGGCACAGCGACCTCGACCTGATCGCGGTCCTGGAAGGGCCCGTCACGCTGCGCACGCTGCGCGGACTGACCCGGCTGCACCGGCGTCTGCGCACCGCCGAACCGCTGGCCGTGAAGCTGCACTGCAGCTATCTGACCCCCGGCAGCACGGCCGGCGCGGGACTGCCGCACGTCACCTGGGCGCACAACGGTCTGATGAGGCGGCCGGTCACCCCGGTCACGCGCCGCGAACTCCAGGCGTTCGGGCTCGTCCTGCACGGTGAGCCGCCCGAGAAACTGCTGTCGCCCGTGCCGGACGCGGAGCTGCGTGCCTTCGTCGTGCGCGACCAGAAGGAGTTCTGGCGGCCCGCGCTCGACAAGGCCCGGCGGTGGGAGCAGGACGTGTGGGTCGACCTCGGCATGGTCACCTTCGCGCGGGCGACGGTCACGCTGGAGGACGGGCGTCTGATCTCCAAGCGCGAGGCCCTGGAGCTGCTGCCGGATCTCGGCGCGCCCGGCGTCGTCGTCGACGACATCCGGCGGCGGCGCTACGGCGACCCGGCGCCGCACGACGACGGGTGGGCGGCACGGCGGGCCGGCCTGACGCGGAGCTTTCTGGGCCCGGCGATCGACGGTCTGGTGGCCGCGTACGAGCCCGTCACGCGGGGCTGACGGCCCGCCGACGAGGGCCCGCGGCCCACGTGCGCGTGGGCCGCGGCGCGGGGCTCACGCGCGGGTGAGCGCCGACTCCGCCGAGGGGCCGGGCAGGTCGGCGACGACGTCCGGGCGTTCGCGCAGCGAGAGCAGGACGCGCAGCACCGCGATCCAGACCAGGCAGGACCCGAGCATGTGGAGGCCCACCAGCGCCTCGGGCAGGTCCGTGAAGTACTGGACGTAGCCGATGACGCCCTGGGCGAGCAGCACGAGGAACAGATCGCGGGTCCGGTGCAGCGGGCCCTTGGGGGCGTCGACCGCCTTGAGCACGAACCACAGGGCGAAGGTGAGCGTCACCACGATCCAGGCCAGCACGGCGTGCAGCTTGGCCACGTTCTCCCAGCCGACGTGCATGCGGTCGACCTCGCTCGAGTCACCGGCGTGCGGGCCCGCACCGGTGACGACCGTGCCGACCGCGATCAGCAGGACCGCGGCGGCGACCAGGAACCACACGAGCTGCTGCACCGACTTGCCGACGAGCGGACGCGCCTCGGCGTCGCCCTCGCGGGTGCGCTGCCACATGAGGGCCGCGACGGTGATGAGCGCGGTGGAGAGCAGGAAGTGGGCGGCGACCGTGTACGGGTTGAGGCCGACCAGCACGACGATGCCGCCGAGGATCGCGTTGCTCATGACGATCCAGAACTGGGCCCAGCCGAGCCGGGTGAGGCTGCGCCGCCACGGCTTCTGCGAGCGGGCGGCGATGATCGCCCAGCCGACGGCCGCGCACAGCACGTACGTCAGCATGCGGTTGCCGAACTCGATCGCGCCGTGGAAGCCCATCGCGCTCGTGGCGGTGAGCGAGTCGTCGGTGCACTTCGGCCAGGTCGGGCAGCCGAGGCCGGAGCCGGTGAGCCGTACGGCGCCACCGGTGACCACGATGACGACCGCCATCACGAGCGCGGCGAGGGCCGCGCGCCGGACGGTCCGGGACGTCGGGGTCCAGCGTCCGGCGATGAAGGCGAGAGGGTTGCGCACCGCGCTGATCGCGTCGGCTCGGGTCACGTTTGGCACGCACACCATCGTAGGGGGCCGCTTGTGCACGTCTTCACGAGGGCCCCGCACCCGGGCATATCGCTACTCCCAGCGGAAGAACCGGCCCGCCGCGGCGAGGCCCACGACGGCCCACCCGGCGAGGATGCCGAGGTCGCCCCACGGCATGCCGGCCCCGTGCTGGAGCACGTCGCGCAGCCCGTCGGAGAGCGCGGAGATCGGCAGCAGGCCGAGGACGTCCTGGGCGCCGGACGGGAACTTGTCGAGCGGTACGACGACCCCGCCGCCGACCAGCAGGAGCAGGAAGACGAGGTTGGCGGCGGCCAGCGTGGCCTCCGCCTTCAGCGTGCCGGCCATGAGCAGGCCGAGCCCGGAGAAGGCGGCCGTGCCCAGCACGAGCAGGAGCAGCACGGCGAGCGGGTTGCCGTGTGGCGACCAGCCCAGCGCGAAGGCGATCACCGTGAGCAGCACGACCTGGAGGACCTCGGTGACCAGGACCGACACGGTCTTCGCGGCCATCAGGCCCCAGCGGGGGAGCGGGGAGGAGGCGAGCCGCTTGAGGACGCCGTAGCGCCGCTCGAAGCCGGTGGCGATGGCCTGCCCGGTGAACGCGGTCGACATCACGGCGAGGGCGAGGATGCCCGGCGCGAGGAAGTCGACCGCCTCGCCCTTGCCGGTGTCGACGACGTCGACCGAGCTGAACAGCACCAGCAGGAGCGTCGGGATGACGACGGTGAGCAGGAGCTGCTCGCCGTTGCGGAGCAGCATCTTCGTCTCCAGCGCCGCCTGCGTGCCGATCATGCGGGGCAGGGGTGCGGCGCCGGGTTTGGGCGTGTAGGTGCCGGCGGTGGTCACGGACGCAGCTCCTTGCCGGTCGGTTCGAGACTGTGCCGTCCCGGGGGACGGCCCCCGGACGCCTGGCCGGCGGAGAGGCGAACCCGGGTCATGCGCGCAGCTCCTTGCCGGTCAGTTCGAGGAAGACGTCTTCGAGGGTGTGGCGCTCGACGGAGATCTTCTCCGGCAGCACGCCGTGCTGGGCACACCACGAGGTCACGGTCGCCAGCAGCTGGGGGTCCACCTTGCCGGTGACCCGGTAGGCGCCGGGTGTCAGTTCGGCGGCCGTGCAGTCCGCGGGCAGGGCCTTCAGCAGGGAGGCCACGTCGAGTCCGGGGCGGCCGGTGAACCGCAGGGTGTTCTCGGCGCCGCCCCGGCACAGCTCCTCGGGGGTGCCGTGGGCGATGACCCTGCCGGTGTCGATGATCGCGACGTCGTCGGCGAGCTGCTCCGCCTCGTCCATGTGGTGGGTGGTGAGGATGACGGAGACACCGTCGTTGCGCAGGTCGCGGACCAGGTCCCAGGTCGCGTGGCGGGCCTGGGGGTCGAGGCCGGCGGTCGGCTCGTCGAGGAAGACCAGCTCGGGGCGGCCGACCACGGCCATGGCGAGCGCGAGACGCTGCTGCTGGCCGCCGGACAGGCGCCGGTAGCTGGTACGGCCGCAGCTGCCGAGGCCGAGCCGCTCGATGAGGGTGTCCACGTCCAGGGGGTGGGCGTGCAGCCGGGCCACGTGGCGGAGCATCTCGTCGGCACGGGCGCCGGAGTAGACGCCGCCGGACTGGAGCATGACGCCGATGCGGGGGCGCAGCGCGGCCGCCTCCCGGACCGGGTCGAGGCCGAGGACGCGCACGGTGCCCGAGTCGGGTCTGCGGTAGCCCTCGCAGGTCTCGACGGTGGTGGTCTTGCCGGCGCCGTTGGGGCCGAGTACGGCGGTGATACCCGCCTCGGCCACCAGGTCGAGACCGTCCACCGCGGTCTTCGTGCCGTACCGCTTCACCAGGGCCTGGACCTGGACGACGGGCTCGCTTCGCATGAGGCGCAATTCTAAGGACGTCGTCGGGGTGCCGGGGCGCCGGGGGCCGTATCGACCGCGAGCTCGCGCGGGCGGTGCAGCGCCAGCCAGCGCTCCGCGTACGCCACGGCGTCGGCGACCGGGAAGAGCCGGGCGACGGCGGCGCCCACGGCGCCCCGGACGACGGGGCGGTCCCGTTCGTAGTCGGAGCCCAGTGCGTCGAACCCGTCCGAGGTGATCGACACCTCACGCACGGTCCGCCAGCCCCGCGGGGACGGCCGCCCCACGTCGACGACGGGCGACGCGATGCGGTACTCGGCCAGATGGAAGCTGGTGCAGGCGTCGTAGCCGGCCCCCAGCAGCAGGACGCGCGCACCGTCGGCCTCCAGGCGGGCCAGCGGGCTCCGCTCGCCGAGCCGGCAGTCGGGCGCGTGGCCTTCGAGGACCGCCGCGGCGCGTGGACCGAGCGCCGCGAACGAGGTCTCCGGGTGCGCGCTGCGCACGGCGCCCGGCCAGTTGCGCACGGTCTCCGGGATCACACCGACACCCCGGGTGGGGGTCACCCGCGGGTCGTACACGGGCATGGTGGCGCGGATGGTCGCCCACCACTCCTCGGGCACGGGCGGATTGCTCCACAGCGCCGGGTCGGACAGGTCGCCGGACTGCGTGGGGACCACCAGAGTGCCGTCGGGGCCGAGCGTGTCGAGCAGTGCCTGGACGGCGGCGACCGGGCCTCCGTTCACCCATCCGAGGGCGCTGAGCGAGGAGTGCACGAGCAGTGTCTCCCCGGGCCGTACCCCGAGCGTGCGAAGGTCCGCGGCGAGGGTGTCCCGAGTGACGAGTGGGCCGGTCGGAGGGGGTGTGGGCATGGTTCGGGAGTCTCCCGGACGGCCTGTCCCGGCGCCACCGAATTGATCGATCAAAGATCGTTTCCCCAGGTCATCTTAGGTATACCTAAGTGATGCACGGCACCGTCGGCCTGTCAGGGCGCGGCTTGTCAGGCTCTGAGGAATTACGCAACAATGGCGTTGTGAAAAACGTTGGCGAGGCTCCGCGAGAGGATCTCGCGGCCGGGTTGCCCACACGCAACCGGGTCGCGCGGTCCATCCTGGATCACGGCCCGTCGACCGTGGCCGACCTCGCCGGGCGGCTGGAGCTGACCCAGGCCGCCGTGCGCCGTCACCTCGACGCACTCGTCGCCGACGACGTCGTGGTCGCGCGCGAGCAGCGGGTCTACGGAGCGCGTACCCGCGGCCGTCCCGCCAAGGTGTTCGCCCTGACGGACTGCGGCCGGGACGCCTTCGACCAGTCCTACGACAAGCTCGCCGCCGACGCCCTGAGCTGGATCGCGGCCCGCGAGGGCGGGGACGAGGCGATCCTCTCCTTCGCCCGCGCCCGGATCGCCGCGCAGGCCCGCGCCTACCGCGAGGCCGTCGACGCCGCGGACCCCGAGGAGCGCACCGAAGCGCTGGCCAAGGCCCTGAGCGCCGACGGGTACGCTGCTACGGCGCGCAGCGCGCCGCACCCCCAGCGGGGCGAGCAGCTCTGCCAGCACCACTGTCCGGTCGCCCACGTCGCCGAACAGTTCCCGCAGCTGTGCGAGGCGGAGACCGAGTTCTTCTCCCAGTTGCTCGGCACGCACGTCCAGCGGCTGGCGACCATCGCCCACGGCGACGGGGTGTGCACCACGTTCATCCCCAAGATTTCCAAGAACACCGACAACGCATCTGCAAGCACGGCCGGGAGGAACCCCGCATGACGCTCCCCACGGAGACTGCCCACCCCGAACTCGAGGGTCTGGGCAAGTACGAATACGGCTGGGCCGACTCCGACGAGGCCGGCGCCTCTGCCAAGCGCGGTCTGAGCGAGGACGTCGTCCGGGACATCTCGGCCAAGAAGAACGAGCCGGAGTGGATGACCAAGCTCCGCCTCAAGGGCCTGCGTCTCTTCGACAAGAAGCCCATGCCCAACTGGGGCTCGGACCTGTCGGGCATCGACTTCGACAACATCAAGTACTTCGTACGTTCCACGGAGAAGCAGGCGGAGTCCTGGGAGGACCTGCCCGAGGACATCAAGAACACGTACGACAAGCTCGGCATCCCGGAGGCGGAGAAGCAGCGTCTCGTCGCCGGTGTCGCGGCCCAGTACGAGTCCGAGGTCGTCTACCACCAGATCCGCGAGGACCTGGAGGAGCAGGGCGTCATCTTCCTGGACACCGACACGGCGCTGAAGGAGCACCCGGAGCTCTTCAAGGAGTACTTCGGCACCGTCATCCCCGTCGGTGACAACAAGTTCGCCTCGCTGAACACCGCCGTGTGGTCGGGCGGCTCGTTCATCTACGTGCCGAAGGGCGTGCACGTCGAGATCCCGCTCCAGGCCTACTTCCGTATCAACACGGAGAACATGGGCCAGTTCGAGCGGACGCTGATCATCGTCGACGAGGACGCCTACGTCCACTACGTCGAGGGTTGTACGGCGCCGATCTACAAGTCGGACTCCCTGCACTCCGCGGTGGTCGAGATCATCGTGAAGAAGGGCGCCCGCTGCCGCTACACGACCATCCAGAACTGGTCGAACAACGTCTACAACCTGGTCACCAAGCGCGCCGTGGCGTACGAGGGCGCGACCATGGAGTGGATCGACGGCAACATCGGCTCCAAGGTCACCATGAAGTACCCGGCCGTCTACCTGATGGGCGAGCACGCCAAGGGCGAGACCCTGTCCATCGCCTTCGCGGGCGAGGGCCAGCACCAGGACGCCGGCTCCAAGATGGTCCACATGGCGCCGAACACCTCGTCGAACATCGTGTCGAAGTCCGTGGCGCGCGGTGGCGGCCGTACGTCCTACCGCGGTCTGGTCGAGATCGGCGAGGGCGCGGCCGGCTCCAAGTCGAACGTGCTGTGCGACGCGCTGCTCGTCGACACCATCTCCCGCTCCGACACGTACCCGTACGTCGACGTCCGTGAGGACGACGTGTCCATGGGCCACGAGGCGACCGTCTCCAAGGTCTCCGAGGACCAGCTCTTCTACCTGATGAGCCGTGGTCTGACCGAGTTCGAGGCGATGGCGATGATCGTGCGCGGCTTCGTCGAGCCGATCGCCAAGGAGCTGCCCATGGAGTACGCCCTTGAGCTCAACCGGCTGATCGAGCTGCAGATGGAAGGCGCGGTCGGCTAGGACCGCCCCCTCGACAGCAGCCAGCAATTTCTGACGTAGGAAGAGAGCAGACCGACAGCCATGGCTGAGGCTCAGAATATTCCGGTGGGGTCCACCACCGCCGGCCAGATCGCGGTGGCCGCCGAGTCGACCGTCGCCACGCGCATGAGCGCGCCCCCGTCCTTCGACGTGGCGGACTTCCCCGTCCCCCACGGCCGCGAGGAGGAATGGCGGTTCACGCCGCTGGAGCGACTGCGCGGGCTGCACGACGGCACCGCCGTCGCGACCGGCGACGGCGTGAAGGTCGACATCGACGCGCCCGAGGGCGTCGTCGTCGAGACCGTCGGCCGCGACGACGCGCGGCTGGGCAGGGCCGGCACCCCCGTGGACCGCATCGCCGCCCAGGCGTACTCGGCGTTCGAGAAGGCCGGTGTCGTCACCGTCCCCAAGGAGACGGTGCTCACCGAGCCGATCCGCATCGCCGTGCGCGGCGAGGGCGGCGTCGCCTACGGCCACCAGGTCATCGAGCTCGGTGCCTTCGCCGAGGCCGTCGTGGTCATCGACCACACCGGTGACGCGGTGCTCGCCGCCAACGTCGACTACATCCTCGGCGACGGCGCCAAGCTCACCGTGGTCTCGGTCCAGGACTGGGACGACAAGGCCGTCCACGTCGGCCAGCACAACGCGCTGATCGGCCGGGACGCCGGTTTCAAGTCGTTCGTCGTCACCTTCGGCGGTGACGTGGTCCGGCTGCACCCGCGCGTCGCCTACTCCGGCACCGGCGGCGAGGCCGAGCTGTTCGGTCTGTACTTCACGGACTCGGGCCAGCACCAGGAGCACCGCCTCCTCGTCGACCACAACACCCCGCACTGCAAGTCCAACGTCGCCTACAAGGGCGCGCTCCAGGGCGACGGCGCGCACGCGGTGTGGATCGGTGACGTGCTCATCGAGGCCAAGGCCGAGGGCACCGACACCTACGAGATGAACCGCAACCTCGTCCTGACGGACGGCGCCCGGGTCGACTCCGTGCCGAACCTGGAGATCGAGACCGGCGAGATCGTCGGCGCGGGCCACGCCTCCGCCACCGGCCGCTTCGACGACGAGCAGCTGTTCTACCTGATGGCCCGCGGCATCCCGGCCGGCGAGGCCCGCCGCCTGGTCGTCCGCGGCTTCTTCGCCGAACTGGTCCAGCAGATCGGCGTCGACGACATCGAAGAGCGCCTTCTCGTGAAGATCGACGAGGAGCTGGAGGCGTCGGTCTGATGACCACCACCTTCGTACGCGCCTGTGGACTGAGCGAGCTGGAGGACGACACCCCGAAGCGGGTGGAGCTCGACGGCACGCCGGTCTCGGTCGTCCGCACCGAGGGCGAGGTGTTCGCGATCCACGACATCTGCTCGCACGCGAACGTCTCCCTCTCCGAGGGCGAGGTGGAGGACTGCCAGATCGAGTGCTGGCTGCACGGCTCCAGCTTCGACCTCCGCACCGGCAAGCCGTCCGGCCTTCCCGCGACGCGCCCCGTCCCCGTATACCCCGTAAAGATCGAAGGGGACGACGTGTTCGTCTCCCTCACCCAGGAGTCCTGAGGAACCCATGGCAACGCTTGAAATCCACGACCTGCACGTCACCGTCGAGGCCGACAACGCCACGAAGGAGATCCTCAAGGGCGTCGACCTCACCGTGAAGCAGGGCGAGACCCACGCCATCATGGGCCCCAACGGCTCCGGCAAGTCGACTCTCGCCTACTCGCTCGCGGGCCACCCGAAGTACACGGTCACCGGCGGCACCGTCACCCTCGACGGTGAGGACGTCCTGGAGATGTCCGTCGACGAGCGCGCCCGCGCCGGCGTGTTCCTGGCGATGCAGTACCCGGTCGAGGTCCCCGGCGTCTCCGTCTCCAACTTCCTGCGCACCTCCGCCACCGCGATCCGCGGCGAGGCCCCCAAGCTGCGCACCTGGGTGAAGGAGGTCAAGGAGGCCATGGAGCACCTCAACATGGACCCCTCCTTCGCCGAGCGCAACGTGAACGAGGGCTTCTCCGGCGGTGAGAAGAAGCGCCACGAGATCCTCCAGCTGGAGCTGCTCAAGCCGAAGATCGCGATCCTCGACGAGACCGACTCCGGCCTGGACGTCGACGCCCTGCGCATCGTCTCCGAGGGCGTCAACCGCGTCCGCGAGACCGGCGAGGTCGGCACCCTGCTGATCACTCACTACACGCGCATCCTGCGCTACATCAAGCCCGACTTCGTCCACGTCTTCTCCGCCGGCCGGATCGTCGAGTCCGGCGGCGCCGAGCTCGCCGACAAGCTGGAGAACGAGGGCTACGAGGCTTACACGAAGGGTGGCGTATCCGCGTGACACAGCTGCCGGGCCTCCTCGACACCGAGGCGATCCGCAAGGACTTCCCCGTCCTGGACCGACTGGTCCACGACGGCAAGAAGCTCGTGTACCTGGACAATGCGGCGACCTCGCAGAAGCCGCGCCAGGTGCTGGACGCCCTCAGTGAGTACTACGAGCGCTACAACGCCAACGTCCACCGCGGTGTGCATGTGCTCGCCGAGGAGGCCACGGCGCTGTACGAGGGCGCGCGCGACAAGGTCGCCGCGTTCATCAACGCGCCGAGCCGCGACGAGGTGATCTTCACCAAGAACGCCTCCGAGTCGCTCAACCTCGTGGCCAACATGCTCGGCTGGGCCGACGAGCCCTACCGGGTCGACCACGAGACCGAGATCGTCATCACGGAGATGGAGCACCACTCCAACATCGTGCCGTGGCAGCTGCTGTCGCAGCGCACGGGCGCGAAGCTGAAGTGGTTCGGCCTCACCGACGACGGCCGCCTCGACCTCTCCAACATCGACGAGGTCATCACCGAGAAGACGAAGATCGTCTCCTTCGTGCTGGTGTCGAACATCCTGGGCACCGTCAACCCGGTCGAGGCGATAGTGCGCCGCGCCCAGGAGGTCGGCGCCCTGGTCCTGATCGACGCCTCGCAGGCGGCACCCCACATGCCCCTCGACGTCCAGGCACTCCAGGCCGACTTCGTGGCCTTCACCGGTCACAAGATGTGCGGGCCCACGGGCATCGGCGTGCTCTGGGGCCGCCAGGAGCTCCTGGAGGACCTGCCGCCGTTCCTCGGCGGCGGCGAGATGATCGAGACCGTGTCGATGCACTCGTCGACCTACGCGCCGGCGCCCCACAAGTTCGAGGCGGGCACGCCCCCGATCGCGCAGGCGGTCGGACTCGGCGCGGCGATCGACTACCTGTCCTCGATCGGCATGGACAAGATCCTCGCCCACGAGCACGCGCTCACCGAGTACGCGGTGAAGCGGCTCGCGGAGGTCCCCGACCTGCGGATCATCGGCCCGACCACGGCCGAGGACCGCGGTGCCGCGATCTCGTTCACGCTGGGTGACATCCACCCGCACGACGTGGGTCAGGTCCTGGACGAGCAGGGCATCGCCGTCCGTGTCGGGCACCACTGCGCACGTCCGGTCTGCCTGCGGTACGGAATTCCTGCGACCACGCGAGCGTCGTTCTATCTGTACTCCACTCCGGCCGAGATCGACGCGCTGGTCGACGGCCTGGAGCACGTCCGGAACTTCTTCGGCTGAGGGGCTGGCTGGAACGTGAAGCTTGATTCGATGTACCAGGAAGTCATCCTGGACCACTACAAGCACCCGCACGGGCGGGGCTTGCGGGATGGCGATGCCGAGGTGCACCACGTCAACCCGACGTGCGGCGACGAGATCACGCTGCGCGTGAAGTACGACGGCGAGCGGATCGAGGACATCTCGTACGAGGGCCAGGGCTGCTCGATCAGCCAGGCCTCGGCCTCCGTACTGAACGAACTGCTCGTCGGCAAGGACGTGTCCGAGGCGCAGAAGGTCCAGGAGACTTTCCTGGAACTGATGCAGTCCAAGGGCAGGGTCGAGCCCGACGACGCGATGGAGGAGGTGCTGGAGGACGCGGTCGCGTTCGCCGGTGTCTCCAAGTACCCGGCCCGGGTCAAGTGCGCCCTGCTGAGCTGGATGGCGTGGAAGGACGCGACGGCCCAGGCACTGGGTGACGAGCCCGACAAGGCTGCGAGGAAGACGGCATGAGCGAGAACGAGACCTTGACGACGAAGCCGGCCTCCGAGGAGGAACTCCGCGAGGCGCTGTACGACGTCGTCGATCCCGAGCTGGGCATCGACGTCGTCAACCTCGGTCTGATCTACGGCATCCACATCGACGACGCGAACATTGCGACGATCGACATGACCCTGACGTCGGCGGCCTGTCCGCTCACCGACGTCATCGAGGACCAGGCCAAGTCCGCCACGGACGGCCTCGTCAACGAACTGCGCATCAACTGGGTCTGGATGCCGCCGTGGGGCCCGGACAAGATCACGGACGACGGCCGCGAGCAGCTTCGCGCCCTCGGCTTCAACGTCTGAGCAACCCCCGCGTCCGACGCGCGAGTCGACGACGGCCCCCGGCAACCGTGCCGGGGGCCGTCGTCGTGTCGTGCCGGTCCTCTCCCCGCACGGCCGGGGTTCACACGGCTTTCTCAGCGGCCTCCCAGAGCGGGCTCATCGGGGCGCGACAGCGTGGGGCCGTGCCAGAATCCGTGCGCCCCGTCTTCGTCCTCGGCTGTCCCCGCTCCGGGACCACCCTTCTCCAGCTGATGCTGCATGCGCATCCACGGATCGCGCTGCCGCCCGAGACGCGGTTCGTCCTGCCGGCCTACGAGGGGCGGCTGGGCTTCGGTGACCTCGTGGAACGCGCGAACCGGGCCGGACTCGCGCGGTGGATCACCGGGCGCCGGCAGACGCGGTTCCACGAACTGGGCGTGGACGCCGGGCAGGTCGCGCGGCGCATCACCGACGGTCCCCCGACGCTCGGCTCGGCACTCGGCATCGCCCTGAAGGCGTACGCCGAGGAGCACGGGAAGGTCCGCTGGGGCGACAAGCGGCCCGCGTACGCCCTCCATGTCGCCGAGCTGCTGCGGCTGTTCCCCGACGCGCAGTTCGTCCATCTCGTCCGCGACGGACGGGACTGCGTCGCCTCGCTGCTCGGCATGCCATGGTGGCACCGCGGATTCCACGAGGCCGTGGCGACCTGGTCGCAGGTCATGGACGCCACCCGCGGGCACGCCGAGACGCTCGGCCCCGGCAGCTGGCACGAGCTGCGCTTCGAGGACCTGGTGGCCGATCCCGAGGGCCGGCTGCGGGAGGTCTGCGGCTTCCTGGGGGAGGAGTACCACCCCGTGATGAGCGAGCCGCACCGGATGGCCGGGGTGGGGGTGCCCGCGCGCAAGACCTGGCACCGGCGCACCCACGGCAAGCTGGACGC
The DNA here is from genome assembly GCF_054729265.1 of Streptomyces krungchingensis. Classification (NCBI taxonomy): domain Bacteria; kingdom Bacillati; phylum Actinomycetota; class Actinomycetes; order Kitasatosporales; family Streptomycetaceae; genus Streptomyces; species Streptomyces krungchingensis. The sequence goes on along the minus strand of NZ_JBPUKY010000001.1, from coordinate 3,081,899 downwards.
CTCACGCGCGGGCAGCTGGGCGACCCGGCTGACGCCCGCTCAGATCGCGCTGTGCGACGACGTGCTGGGCGACCGCCTCGTCTCCCGGGGGTACACGCTCGCCGGAGCCGTCCGGCCCGACCCCGCCGAACTGCTGCGCTACCGGCGCGTGGAGTTCTCGCGACGGGCCGCCCACGCCAAGCGGCGGCTGCTCGACCGCGTGACGCGGGTGCGGGAACCGAATCCCGTCGCCTGCAGTCCGGCCGCCCTGTCCGGGGCGGCGCGGAGTGCTTCGTGACCCGGCGGTCCCTCAGCCGCGCGGGTTGGCCTCCGCCGCCCGCAGCAGGACGTCGGCGAGACCTTCGCGGCGGATGCGCCGGTCGATGTAGAGCAGGGTGGTGATCAGCGGCATGAACACCATCGTGAACACCTGGGCGACGACGCTGAGGACCGTCGAGAGCGTGAACGACAGGCCCAGGTGCGGCAGGCTCTGCGCGAACGCGTCCGACATGCTGGTGCGCTGCGGCGACGAGGGGTCGTAGGGCTGGGGGCCGGGCGTCGTGAACACCGTGGGGATGCGCAGCACCAGCGAGACGATCAGCACGGTCAGTCCGCCGAGCAGCGTGATCCCGAACGTGCGCCACCAGGCGCCCCGGATCAGCCGCATCGACCGCCGCAGCGCCTCGACCGGCCGGGCGGCCTCCAGCACGGCGGCGGCCGGGGCGAAGGAGAAGAGCACCCAGAGCCAGACCGTCAGCGGCATGGCCAGCAGCAGGAGCAGGAAGAAGATCCCGAACAGGCTGTCGCTGCCGACGAGCAGCGCCGCGAAGAGCGAGACGGCCATCGCGGCGAACAGCAGCATGGGGATCAGCAGGATCAGCCCCATGAGCAGGTTCACGCCGAGCACGGACAGTGTGCGCGGCCAGGAACGCCGCCACACCTGGCCGATGCCGGCCCGTCGGCCGAGGACCGCGTCGTGCAGGGTGGCGACACAGGACGCCTGTACGAAGGCGCTCGCGACCAGCACGGCGATCATCGCGAAGGCCCACACGCTGCCGAAGGCGACCAGGACGGGCTGGACGTCGCTCCAGCGCGGCCGGTCGCTGTCGTACAGGGCGTCCAGCCGGTCACTCACCGAGAAGTACGCGAGGACGGCCGCGCCCCCGATCAGCACCACCAGGGCGAGCTGGACCAGTGCGGCGAGCCCGAACAGCGGCTTGGCGTACCGGCGCATCGTCGTGAAGGCACCGCCGAAGACATGGTCCACGCCGAGCGGGGCGAGGGGTATGACGCCCGGCTTGGGCGGCGGGGGCGGCGGTGTCCAGCCCCAGCCCGCCGGAGGGCCTCCGTACGGCCCCGCTGGTCCCCACCCCGATGTGTCCGACATTCTTCTTGCGCTCCCATGCTCCGGGAGTCCGACGACTCCGCCCCCACTGTGATGATCGCGAACGATATCCGGTGCGCCGCCCGGTGCCCATGGGGGAGGGGGCCGCAGTTTGCGTACGGGCGTACGCATCGATAAGTACACTCGTACGCATGGGATATGTGCTGCTCGGCGGAGCCATCGCCGCGGAGGTGGCCGCGACCACCGCCATGAAGTACAGCGAGGGTTTCAGCAGGCTGTGGCCGTCGCTGGTGACCCTCCTCGGGTACGTCGTCGCGTTCGCGCTGCTCGCCCAGACCCTGAAGACGGTCTCGGTCGGCACGGCCTACGCGATATGGGCGGGTGTCGGCACCGCGGTCATCGCCGCGATCGGCATGGTGTTCCTCGGGGAGGGGATCGGCGCGGCCAAGCTCGCCGGTATCGCCCTGATCATCGGCGGGGTCGTGCTGCTGAACCTCGGCGGCGCGCACTGATGGCCCGCCGGTACGACCCCGAGCGACGGCAGCGGATCATCGACGCGGCGATCCGTGTCGTGGGCGCCAGGGGAATCGCCGGGCTGAGCCACCGGACCGTCGCGGCCGAGGCCGATGTGCCGCTCGGCTCCACCACCTACCACTTCAGGACACTCGACGAACTGATGGTCGCCGCGCTGCGCCAGGCCAACGAGGGCTTCGCCAAGGTCGTCGCCGCGCGCGGCGCGCTGGAGGATCCCCGGACCGACCTCGCCGCCGACCTCGCCGGCCTGGTGGGCGAGTGGCTCGCGGGCGACCCGACCGGGGTGGAGCTGGAGTACGAGCTGTATCTCGCGGCGCTGCGCCGCCCTGCCCTGCGTCCCGTCGCCGCCGAGTGGGTCCAGAGCCTCGTGGACCCGCTGGCCCGGCGCACCGACCCCGTGACCGCGCGGGCGCTGGTCGCCCTGATGGACGGGATCTGCCTCCAGGTGCTGCTGACCGGCACGCCGTACGACGAGGCGTACGCCCGCGAGGCACTGCGCCGGCTCATCGGCTGACCGCACGGCGCCGGGCACGGGGACGCTGTCCGGCGGGGTGCGGCCGGCCGCTGAAGGGACGGCACCCGGACCCACGTCGCCGCCGAGGACGTCGAAGCAGTGCCCGATGTCGCCCTGGTAGGCGAGGAGGCGAGCGGCCCTGACGCGGAGCCGGGCGGGCGGTGCGCCCGCACGCTGAGACGCCGGGCGCACCGGTTCGCCCGCGCGGCCCCCGCCAAGTTAGGTTTCACCCATGACCGACACGACTGCTACTCGCACCACCGGCGCCGTCGCCGCCGGGCTTGCCACCGTCACCGCCGACGGCACCGTCCTCGACACCTGGTTCCCCGCTCCCGAGCTGTCCGCCGAGCCCGGCCCGGCCGGCACCGAGCGGCTGTCCGCCGAGCGCGCCGTGGAGCTGCTCGGCGAGGGTGCGGCCAAGGCCGTCGGCCCGGACGCCCGTCGTGGCGTCGAGGTGGTCGCGGTCCGTACGGTCATCGCCTCCCTGGACGACAAGCCGCTCGACGCGCACGACACCTACCTGCGGCTGCACCTGCTCTCGCACCGCCTGGTGAAGCCGCACGGCCAGAGCCTGGACGGCATCTTCGGCCACCTCGCCAACGTCGCCTGGACCTCGCTCGGCCCGGTCGCCGTCGACGACGTCGAGAAGGTCCGGCTGAACGCCCGCGCGGAGGGGCTGCACCTCCAGGTGACGTCGATCGACAAGTTCCCGCGCATGACGGACTACGTCGCCCCGAAGGGCGTCCGCATCGCCGACGCCGACCGGGTCCGCCTCGGCGCGCACCTCGCCGAGGGCACGACGGTCATGCACGAGGGCTTCGTGAACTTCAACGCGGGCACCCTCGGCACCTCCATGGTCGAGGGCCGCATCTCCGCGGGCGTCGTGGTCGGCGACGGTTCCGACATCGGTGGCGGCGCCTCCACGATGGGCACCCTCTCCGGCGGCGGCAACGTCCGCATCACCATCGGCGAGCGCTGCCTGGTCGGCGCCGAGGCGGGCGTCGGCATCGCGCTCGGCGACGAGTGCGTGGTCGAGGCCGGCCTGTACGTCACCGCGGGCACCCGCGTGACGATGCCCGACGGCCAGATCGTCAAGGCCCGCGAGCTCTCCGGCGCCTCCAACATCCTCTTCCGCCGCAACTCGGTCACCGGCACGGTCGAGGCCCGGCCGAACAACGCCGTGTGGGGCGGACTCAACGAGGTCCTGCACAGCCACAACTAGCCCCACCCGCCTGACCCGTGCCGTGTGCCCTCCCGCCGTCCGCGGGAGGGCACACGCGTCATCGGGTCAGGCCCGCGGCGAACTCGGCGAGCGCGGTGAAGTCGTCCTCGTCGAGACCCAGCCGGGGATCGACGTGGCGCAGCAGCGCGGGCGCGGGGTGGCGGGCGGCGACGTACGCGTCGTCGGCCGGGCTCTGTTCGTCGTCCACCCACGCGAAGGGGCGGTCCTGCGCGTACGCGACGATCCGCTCCGTCTTCCAGTGCACCCCGTCGGGCCGCTCGGCGAACAGGGCGCCGGTGAAGTCGACGTACGGGATCTCGGGCAGCCCGATGACGGGACCGATCCAGCGGTTCGCCGCGTCCATCCAGGTGGTCGCCCAGCACAGGTCGTAGTCGAGGGTGAGGAGTGCCCGGCCGTGGTCGGGGTGCAGCCACACCCGCAGCGGCCTGCCCGGCGTCAGGGCCACCCGGATCGTCGTGTAGCCCGCCGGACGGCGTTCCGGCTGGGCGGCGTACGGGTTGAGAGGCCCGTCGACGTCGAGGAACAGCAGCGGTCGGCTCACCCCGTCACCGTAAGGGACACCTGCCGGGACCGGCTCGGAAATTCTTTCCGGGGCCAGGCATAGCGGCGCCCGGGCAGGGGCGTCACAAGGGGCACAGGGGCGGTTCACCGGGGCCGCCGGGGAAGAGAAGGTGACGATGGATGCCGAGGCGCAGGAGAGCTTTCGACAGTTCGTGGCCAACCGGTCGTCGGCTCTGCTGAAGACCGCGGTGCTGCTCAGCGGCGGCGACCGGCACGCGGCCGAGGACCTGCTGCAGAACGCCCTGATCAAGGCCGCCGGACGCTGGCACCAGATCGACGAACCCGAGGCGTACGTACGGCAGATCCTGTACCGGCAGCAGGTGGGCCGGTGGCGGCTGAAGTGGCCGCGACGCGAACTGAGCGTCGCGGAGCTGCCCGAGACCGCGCCCGGCGCGGACCTCTCCTCCGCCGCCGAGCTGCGCGTCGTGATGCGCGGGGCACTGGCCCGGCTGACCGCACGGCAGCGCACCGTGCTGGTGCTGCGCTACTTCGAGGACCTGCCCGAGGCCGATGTGGCCCGGCTCCTCGGCTGCTCCGTCGGAACCGTGCGCTCCACGACCCATCGCTCGCTCGCCCGGCTGCGGAGACTCGCTCCCGAACTGGCCGCGCTCGGCCAGGGGCGCGAGCCGCAGCCGCCGTCCCGTGACTTCTCGCCCGTGGAGGTACACCGGTGAACGTCGAAGAACTGATCCGCGACACGTTCCGGGAGCAGGCCGAGGACGATCCGCGCACTCCGCCGGGATTCGCCGACCGTGTGCTCGCCGTCCGCCGGCGCCGCAGGGCTCGTACGATCGCCGGCGCCGCGCTGGCGACCGTGGCGGCCATCGCCGTGACGGTGGGCGTCCCGCGGCTCGACGGCGGCGGGCAGGACGTGCGTCCGGCGGGCCCGGTCGACCGGAGCGCTGACATCGTCGCCCGGCCCGATCAGTATCCGCCGCGCGACATGGTCGCCGCGGGCGGCACCGTGCTCGCCGCGTTCAGCGTCCAGTCGCTGGTGAAGCAGCCGGACAAGGACGAGGTCCTCACCCGCACCTACCAACGGCTGGACCGGAAGACCGGGCGGTATGTGAAGGACACCCGGTGGTCCGTCATCGACACCGCGCCGAGCTCACGGACCGCGGCCGTGCTGGAACGCACGCTCCCCGCCCGGCGCGTCGGACTGCTCGACCTGACGACCGGTGAGATCCGCCGCTGGATCCCGGTCCCGCAGGGCGTCGCCGGTGTCGCGCTCTCGCCCGACGGCAGGAAGATCGTCGCGACGACGTACTCCAGTGATCCGGACCGGCGCTACTGGAGCCACCGGATCGAGACCAGCGGACCCGGCGGCGAGAAGGGCTGGATGCTGCAGGGCGTGGCCTGCCGCACCGGTTTCAGCATCATCGACGTGGCCTCCGGGCGTACGGAATGGCACCGGGCGCCGGACTGGAAGGACGAGTGGGGACGCTCGCAGGGCGGCCGCTGGGACTTCAGCTTCAGCGCCGACAGCACCCTGCTCTACGAGCACATCGTCACCCAGCCCCACCGCCAGTACCACGATCTTTCGGGCAGGAGCGTGGCCACGCCCGTGAACGAGAGGAAGTTCGAGCTCGACCTGGCCGGATACTCACCCGACAAGAAGTTCCTGGTCCATCCGTCGGGAGTGCGGGACATGACGACCGGCAAGGACGTGCCCAAGGTGTCCGACTACATGGCGCTTCTGGCCTGGGCCGACAACAAGAGGCTCATCGTCTTCGAGAACAGCCGGCACGGCGACCATCCCCACCGGCTCGCCCTGCTCACCCTCGGCTCGTCCAAGGTCGTACCGCTGACCGCCTACGGGCCGCAGATGATGAACGAAATGGGCTCCTGGGAGCCCCTGTTCAGCGCCCGCTGACCGCCGTTCCGCCCGCACCGCTCGCCTCCCGGTGAACCGCCAGCAGCCCGTCGACCGCCTCCCGGCCGGCGGGCCGCAGCGGCGCCCGCACCGGACCGGCGGGCAGCCCGAGCGAGTTGAGCAACGCCTTCGCCGTGACCGCTCCGGGCAGACCGGCGGACATCATCGACTCCACCAGCGGGAGCACCTGCCGCTGGCCCTGAGCGGCCCCGGCGGTGTCCCCGGCGTCGAACGCGTCGACGATGGAACGGAACTGACGAGGCACCACATTGGCCACGGTGCTGACGTACCCGGCCGCGCCGATCGCGTACAGCGCGAGGACGTACTCGTCGCAGCCCGCGTAGTACGCCAGCTCGGTGCGGGCCAGCACCTTCTGGGTGCCCAGCAGGTCGTACGCGCAGTCCTTGACCGCCACGATCCTCGGGTGCCGGGCGAGCCGGATCATGGTGTCCGGCTCGATGCGGGTGCCGGTGCGTCCCGGGATGTCGTACAGCGCGAGGGGCAGCCCGACGGCGTCCGCGATGTCCAGGAAGTGGGCCTCCAGCGCCTCCTGCGGCGGCCTGCTGTAGTAGGGGGAGACCACCAACAGGCCGTCCGCTCCCGCCTTTTCGGCCTGGAGCGACAGTTCGACCGTGTGCCGCGTGTCGGCGGTGCCCACGCCCGCCACGAGCGCCGCCCGGTCGCCCACCGCCTCCCGCACCGCCCGCACCAGGGAGGCCTTCTCCGCGTCCGTCGTGGTCGGGGATTCACCGGTGGTGCCGGACAGCACCAGCCCCTCGCAGCCCTCGGTGACCAGCCGGTCGGCGAGCAGCTGGGCACCGTCGAGGTCGAGCGCGCCGCTCTCGGTGAAGGGCGTGATCATGGCGCACAGGGCGCGGCCGAACGGTGCGGCGTGCGCCGGTGCCGGCGCCGTGGAGTCGGTCGTGGCAGTGGTCATGACAGTAGTCTCGGCACCTCGACCGTGAAGCTCCACTTAATTCTTCTACGAAGTACATGCAACAGATGCTAAGGGGTTCCGGCTCCGTCCGCCGGGCGTGCGCCCGCGAGGGGCGGAGGCCCTGGTGCCAACTCGCCCTGTTGTGGGTCACTATGGCCGGGACGACAGTCGTCAGCAGATCGCGGGAGGCGTCATGAGGCTGGGCAAGGCACTCGCCACCGGAGTCGCGGAAGAAGAGGACCGGACGCGGGACGACGGACTTCGAGTGCCCGAGGCGGTCGAGGAGCCGGAGACGTCCGTGCCCGAAGAGGTCACGGCCGGCCGATGAGGCTGCGGCTCCCCGAGGAACGCCCGACGGAGCCGCCGACCGGATACAAGATCGCCCACCCGATGCTGTCCCAGGACGGCACCCGGGCCGGGTTCACCGGTGTGTCGCTGGGCGGTGCGCTGCCGTACGGAGTGCTGGACGAGGCGCGCTGCGTCTACGGACGGCGGCACCGGGCACCGCACCGCCGCTGCGACTGCGGCTTCCACTGCGTGCACGACCGGGCAACCGCCGAGGCCCTGTTGTGCACTGCCGAGCACCGGGCGGCCGTGCTTCTCGAAGTCGCCGTCCTGGGTGCCTACATCCGCTTCGAGCGGGGTTTCCGGTACGCCCGTCAGCGGGTACGGACGGCGACCGTCGGCCCGTGCGCGTGCGGCGCCGTGGCCGGTGCCCTCGCCGACGCCGGCTGGGGGAGGCCCGGTCGGCGCGCGCTCGCGGCGGCGTGCGCGGGCTGTGTGCGCGGGCGTACGTCCGTGTCGCTCGCCGCGTTCGCCCGGCTGGCCGGGGACGGACTGCGGGTGGTGGCGGGCCGCGGTGTGCAGCCCGCCACGGACCTGCCCGAGGGGCTCGGTGTCCCCGAACTCGTCGCGGAGGCAGCTCTGTTGCAGGCCAGGCTCGACTGGTTCCAGACGCAGCTGACCCGGCTCGACGACCGGCCGTCCGGCGGAGAGGAGTGAGGGGGTCGCCGGGACGGGGTTGACCTCGACCACGGTCGAGGTCGAAGGGTGGTCGGTACGTCCGTGACGGCCGACCACCGGAGGCACGTATGACCCGTCGTACCGACACCCACCCCGATCCCGCCGACCCGCGCGTCGGCGCGCCCTTCTTCAGCGTCTGGAGGCTGGGCACACCGCTGCGCCGGCAGCAGGCGGCGGAAGCCGTCGCCCGGACTTGGCAGCGCCGCCCCTGGCCCGCCGACGGCCTGCTCGGCCGTCATGTGTACGCGGCGCACGACGCCGCCGGCCTGCTGCACTACGCGCAGTGGACGAGCGAACAGGCCCACGAGGCCTTCGTGAAGACGCACCGCCAGGAGCGCGCCGACGAGATCGACACCGCCGTCCCCGGCATCGAGCGGCTGGGGCCCGGCCGTTTCCGGCGCTACCGCAGCGTCGGTCCGGCGGACCGCGGCGGACGTGTCCCCGGCTGCGTCGTGATCGTCGACGTGGAGTTCGAGAGCCCGGACCCCGGGCGGCAGCGTGCCTGGGTCGACGCCGTCCTCGAAGCGCTGGAGGGCGAGCCGAACCCGCATCCCGGCGGCATCGGCGCCCACTTCCACCTCGGCACCGACGGCACCCGGGTCCTCAACTACGCCGAATGGGAGAGCGCCGAGGCCCACATCGAGGCCCTTGCCGCGCCCGGCGACGGGATCGGCTCCACGACGGCCCTGTGGGAGCGGGTCCAGACCTGGCCGGGGCTGAAGAGCAGCACGGTCACCCGGTACGAGCACCTCTTCGGGCTCGTACCGGACTGACCCCCGCGTCGCCGGCCCGCGGCGCGCCCGGCCGCCGTGCGCGAGAGGAGCGCCGCCGCAGGCCCACGGCTCGCCTCCGAGGCGACGGCCATCGCCCCGACTCACCGAACACTTCATCCGTCTGGACAAAAAAAGTTTTCGGTGAGACGGTGGAGTCATGTTGGACGTGACCGTGATCGAGGACGCAGAGGCCGCCGCCGTCTCGCTGGACCCCGTACGGGCCCGGCTGCTGGCCGAGCTGGCCGCCGGGCCCGCGTCGGCCGCCATGCTGGCCGGCAAGGTCGGGCTGCCCCGGCAGAAGGTGAACTACCACCTCAAGGCGCTGGAGCGGCACGGCCTGGTCGAGCTGGCGGGGGAGCGCCGCAAGGGCAACGTCACCGAGCGGCTCATGCGCGCCACCGCCGCCTCGTACGTCATCTCCCCCCTCGCCCTGTCCGCCGTGCAGCCCGATCCGGACCGCTTCCGCGACCAGCTCTCCGCCCGCTGGCTGCTCGCCCTCGGCGCCCGGCTGGTCCGGGACGTCGGCTCACTGGTCACCGGCGCGGCGAAGGCCCGCAAACGGCTGGCGACCTACGCGCTGGACGGCGAGGTCCGCTTCGCCTCGGCCGCCGACCGCGCGGCCTTCGTCCAGGAGCTGACCGCCGGAGTGAGCGCCCTGATCCGCAAGTACGACGCTCCCGGCGCCGACGGCGGACGGGACCACCGGATCGTCGTCGCCCTCCATCCGACGGTCAAGGACCCCGCCGGGACCGGCGCCGCCACGACGGACCCCACGGCGACGCAGAAGGCCGTGACGGAGGCGGCCGGCGCGCGGACCGCGATCGCCGAGGCCGCCGACACCGGCCGGCCCACCCCCGAGAACGACCCCGAGACCCACTGAGCAGGAGCCCCCATGTCCAAGGAATTCGAGATCGCCCGCGAGTACGAGGTCGACGCCACGCCCGAACAGGTGTGGGACGCCCTCACCACCGGTACCGGGGGCTGGCTGTGGCCCATGGAGTTCGACGGCGAGCGTCGCGTCGGCCCCTTCGGGTCCACCCTCACCAACTGGGACCCGCCGCACCGGCTGACCTCCCGCAGCGAGGACGTCGGGTTCCCCACCCAGAGCCTCAACCAGCTGGACAACACCATCGAGCCGCGCGACGAGGGCCGCCGGGCCTGGGTGCGCTACGTGCACAGCGGGATCTTCACCGACGACTGGGACAACCAGTACGACGGCGCGAGCAAGCACACCGACTTCTATCTGCACACCCTGCGCCAGTACCTCACGCACTTCGCGCCCCGCCCGGTCGCGTTCACGACGCTCAACGGGCCCGAGGCCTCGCAGGCGTCCGACGCGTTCACCGTCGTGGGCCGGGCCCTGGGACTGTCCGACGACACGGCCGAGGGGGCCAAGGTGGCCGCCCGGGGGCCCGGCGGCCGGACCCTGGACGCGGTGGTCGACTACCGCAACCCGTACTTCATCGGCCTGCGCACCGACGACGCCCTCATCCGCTTCTTCGGGCGCAACCACTGGGGCGCGCCGGTCGGCATCAGCGTCCACGACTTCGCGGCGGACGCCGACGCCGGGCGTGACGAAGCCGCCTGGCAGGGCTGGCTGAACGGAGTGTTCGACACCCCGTAGACGCGCCGGGCCGGCCCCCCGCGGGGAACCGGCCCGTGCCGCGGTGTCGCCACCGCGAGCGGACAGGGCAGGAGCCCGGCCCCCCGGACGACGGGGCCGGGCTCCTGCCCGCGCCGGACTACGGCCTGAACCGCAGCACCTGCGGGTCGTGGTCGCTGATCTGGTCGTGGAACTCCGAGTTGATGTGCACGCTGTCGTACTCGAAGTCGCAGTCCCGACGGATCGCGGGGCTGACCAGGATCTGGTCGAGGACCTGGCTGTTGCCCTGGTAGTCGTAGGTGTAACGCTCGCTCTTCGGCAGCGACTTGATCGCCGACCAGAGCTCGCCGTCACCCTCCAGGATCTTCACGGTGTCCGAGAACTCGAAGTCGTTCATGTCGCCGAGGGCGATGACGTCCGCGTTCTTCTGCGTCTTCAGGATCTCGTCCACGAAGGTGTTCACCAGGGTCGCCTGCGCGTGGCGCTGGGTCTCCGAGCTGCGTACCGGCGGCTGGTACTGCGAGGTCAGACCCTGGTCGCCACCCTTGGAGTTGAGGTGGTTGGCGATCACGAAGACGGTCCTGCCGCGGAAGACGAACTCGCCCGCGAGCGGCTTGCGGCTGCTCTTCCACGCCGTGTCTGCGGGGGCGATCCGGCCCGGGGACGCGGTCAGCTGCGCCTTGCCGTGCACCTTGGTGACGCCCACCGCGGTCGTCGAGTCGCCGCCCGCGCGGTCGGTGAAGGACACCCGCTCGGGGTTGAAGAGGAAGACCTGGCGGATGTTGCCGCCGGGCTCGCCGCCGTCCTGGTCGTTGACCGGATCTATGGAGCGCCAGTCGTACTTGGGGCCGCCCGCCGCGACGATCGCGTCGATCAGCTTGTTCACCGTCTGGTCGGCCGCGACCGTGCCGTCGTCCGTCGCGCCGTTGTTGTCCTGGATCTCCTCCAGGGACACGATGTCGGGCGACCGGAGGTTGTTCACGATCGCGGACGCGTGGGCGGCGAAGGTGGCGTCGCCCGGGTCGAGGTTCTCGACGTTGTAGGTCGCGACCGCCAGCTCGCCGCGCGCCTGCTTCTTCGTCGTCTCGCGCTCCAGGCCGCCCTGCTCCAGGGTGCCGAGCTGCCCGGCGACGAGCGTGTAGCCGCCGAACTGGTTGAAGTCGAGCGGGCCCGCGGTGTCGCCGGCGAGCTCGTCGCCCACGTTCGCGACCGGGAAGTCGGCCGTCGAGCCCAGGGACTGGATCTGGATCCGGCCCGTGTTCTGCGAGGTGTACGAGCCGTACACCGAGCCGCCCCGCTGGTTGGCGTGCTCGCGCGGCTTCACCGTGACCCACAGCTCGCTGTACGGGTCGGTGGCGGTGACCACGCGGGCGTCGCTGACCTGGACGTTCATGCCCTCGAGGGACTCGTAGTAGTCCAGGGCGTACTTCGCCGGCTCCAGGGTCAGAGCGTTGATCGAACCGCTCGCGGCGGTGTCGCCCGCGGGCGCGTAGGCGTCCGGCACGGACCGGGCGTCGACGACCGTCGCGGCCGGGACGGCGTTGCCGCTGGAGACGACGGTCACCGTCGGCTTGGTGATCTCCGTCAGCGACTGGTTGCCGCTGGAGGCACCGCCCGGGACGTACTCCGAGACCGTGCCCGTCACCGTGACCGAGTCGCCGACCGCGACCTTCGGGGTGGAGCTGGTGAAGACGAACACGCCCTCACTGGTCGCCGGGTTGTCGTCCGGGGTGGGGTCCTGGATCCAGAAACCCTTGGACGAGCCGTAGGTGCGCACACCGGTGACGATGCCGGCCACGTCCGTGACCTTCTGGCCCGCGAGCGGGGAGATCCGGGTGGTTCCCTGGATGTCGTGGATGTGGACGGTGTCCGCGTGAGCGGGCGTGGTGAGCACCACGGCGGAAAGGGTGGAACAGACCGCGGCGACGGTCAGCGCGCCTGTGCGCGCGGTTCTCCTGCTCGGCAAGGGAATCCCTCCGGGGACGTACGTGAGCGCCGGGACGAGGGTGGAGCTGTGGTCAACGCGTCCTGTGTGCGGGCCGGTGACGCGCGTAGAAGTCGACGGATCGCTGACCCGTTCGACTTCTACGCGCGTCAATCTCGTGTGTGGCGGGGGGAGTTGTCAAGGTTTCCGTGGTGTACGGGGGTTGTCGGGGACATGAACCAGGCGGCATGGGTGGAAATCCGTCTAGGCTGAGCGGTCGGCACGGATTCCCCGGCGGCCCTCGGACCCTCGCGTCCGGGGACACCTCCTCGGGTCCGGTGCGGTGACAGGGAGACGCTCGACGCCCGTTTTCGGGCGCTCTGCCGATTCTTGTCACTGCTCGCCGCTGCTTTTACGATTGCCCTGCTTGTCCTGGTTGTTCGGAGGAGAACCCAGCCGATGTCAGACAGCTCCCCCCTGCCGCCGGTGCGGCTGCACTCCGAAGCGCAGCTGGCGCGGGACGCGCTCGCCACCCCGCTGCTCTCCCGCGCCGCCCGGCTGGCCCGCTGGGCGGGTCCGGACACACGGGTCGGCGCGGGGGGCGAGCTCGTCGAGGAGCAGCTGCCCGAGGCCGCCGCCCTCCTCGGGCTCTCCGGGGACGACGCGGAGGCCTTCGCCGCCGCGGCCTGGGGGATGGCCGTCGACACCGGGCTCGTCGAGATCGTGGACGAGGAGGAGGGCACCGTCGGTCCGGGCGAGGACCTCGCCCTCCTCACCTCCGGCGCCCCGCAGGACGTCCTCGGCGTGTGGCTCGCCCTGCTCGACACGGTGCTCGCCGACGCGAGCGTGCCCGACCTCGACGACCTGGTCGACGCGATGGGGGAGAGCGGCGAACTCGACCTCTCCTCCCTGGACTGGGACCCCGAGGCGGAGGCCGAGTTCCTCGACGGGGTGCTCGGCAACCTGTACCTGCTCACCGTGGGCGACGACGGGGCCGGCGACGGGACGGTGCCGCTGCCCGCGCTCGCCGCGTCGGTGATCGTGCCCGACGACATGGGAGAACCCAGCAACGACGTCCTGGAACAGGTGTCGGACGCGATGATGCGGCTCGACGACCAGTTCCGGCTGCTGGAGCCCGCCGGGCTGGTCGACTTCCAGCCCGTCGACGAGGCGCTCATGGCGGACGCCGACGACGCGGCCGCCGACGCCGACGACGCGGACGTGTCCCGGTACGGGATGGTCCGGCTGACCCCGCTCGGCCTGTACGGGATGCGCGCCCGGCTCCTCGAAGCGGGCCTCGACGCCCCCGCGGTGGGCGACCTCGCCGACAAGGGGGCGGACGCGCTGCTGGACGGGACGGCCGTGTTCCCGCCGACGGCGGCGCAGGCCGAGACCGAGCAGTGGCTCGCCCGCCGCGAACCGCTGCCCGCCGCACACGAGTTGCTCGCCGCGGCCCGTGGCGGCGACGCCGGTGGGCCGCTGCGGCGGCTGCGCTGTCAGCAGGCGCTCTCCCTGGTCGGCCTGGAGGCCGAACCCGCGCTGCGGGACGTCCTCGACGACCCGGAGCTCGGAGGCCTCGCCCGGGTCTGGCTCTCCGAACACGGTGCGCCCGACGTGCCCCCGCCGTCCGAGGCGATGGTCTTCTGGCTCACCGTCGACACGGTGGCGGCCCAGCTCGCCGCCGAGGGCAACTCCGCTGAACTCCAGGCCCTCGTGGAGGGGCTGGCCCAGCAGCACAGCGGCTTCTTCGCCACCGCGTGGCGGGTCGACCATCCGGCTACCGCGGAGGTCCTGGAGGCCATGGGGCGCCTGCACCCCGACAAGAAGGTCGCCAAGGAGGCCCGCAAGGCCGCGTTCAAGGCGCGTTCGCAGCAGGGCAATTAGCGGCACGCGCGGCATGCGCGGTACGCCGGGCGCGACCCCGTCGAGGATGCGCCGGCGTGCTGCGCCCGGCGCAGTCGTCGCCCGACGGCGCCCGGCCCGGGCGCCGTCGTGGGGTGAGCCGGTGCCCGTAGGCCCGCGGCGCCGGTCATCACGGAGGAGTTCCCCGTCCACGCGATCCAGTGCGACCGGAGTCCGGGTTCCGGTGGATTCATGGAAGCGGGACCGGTGAAGTCGGCCGGTGTTCAACTCCCGTTCAGGCGCGGGCGGGAGCGTGTGGCCGCAACCGAGGTCGCCCCCGCCCCCCACGACAGTCCCCCTCCACCGTCACAGGAGACACCACATGTCGCTCACCCGCAGGGACTTCGCCAGACGATCCGCGATCACCGGTGCCGGAGTCGCCCTGGCCGGCAGCGTAGGCGCGCTGGCCACCGCTCCGAACGCCCTCGCCTCCACGGAGACGGACACCGACGGCGCGGGCGAGGCTTCGGGGGCGAAGCACGGCGGCGTCGGCTACGGTCCGCTGCTCCCCGACCCCGACGGCCTGCTCGCCCTGCCCGCCGGGTTCTCTTACCGCGTGATCACCTACAGCGGCAGGACCAAGCTGGAGTCCGGCGAATTCACGCCCTCCAACCACGACGGCACGTCCACCTTCCGCGGTCCGCGCGGCGCCACCCTCCTCGTCAACAACCACGAGCTCAAGGGCCCCCGCGCCGACTGGCCGCACCCCGTTCCGCTCACCGAGGGCCTGGTCTACGACCCGGCGGCGTCCGGCGGCTGCACGGTCGTCGAGGTACGGCACGACAAGGTCGCCGAGTGGGTCGGCATCGCGGGCACCTCCACCAACTGCGCCGGCGGAAACACCCCTTGGGGCACCTGGCTCACCTGCGAGGAGACCGAGGACAAGGCCGGCCAGAACGGCATGACCAAGGACCACGGGTACGTCTTCGAGGTCGACCCCGTGGACCGCCGCCGCAACCGCGGCCCCAAGCCGATCAAGGCGCTGGGCCGCTACGCCCACGAGGCCGTCGTCGTCGACCCCAAGCGCGGCCGCCTCTACCTCACCGAGGACGCCGCGGGCCCGAACGGCCTCCTCTACCGCTGGACCCCGCCGCAGGGCTTCGAGCACGGCCACGGGCAGCTCGCCACCCTCGCCGACGACGCCGGCTCGCTCCAGGCCTTCAAGTGCTTCGACTCCGGCGGCAAGTTCGTCGACGACCTGTCCCGCGCCACGAAGATCGGCACCGTCTACGGCGTGGACTGGGTGGACGTGCCCGACCGTGATGCGAAGACCACCTCCGTGCGCAAGCAGTTCACCGACGGCCAGGTCACCCGCGCCCGCAAGCTCGAAGGCATGTGGTGGGGCGACGGCGGCGTCTACATCGTCTCCTCGTACGCCCGCGGCGAGAGCCCCGTCCAGCACGACGGCGCCGTCTGGTTCTACGACCCCAAGCGCCGCACCCTGACGCTGAAGGTCCTCATCGGCGTCAACCCCGACCCGTCGGTCGACGGCGCCTTCGACGGCCCCGACAACATCACCGTCTCCCCGTACGGCGGCCTCGTCATCGCCGAGGACGGCGAGGGCATCCAGCACCTCTTCGGCGCCACGGACAGCGGCCGTACGTACCCGATCGCCCGCAACGAACTGAACATCGGCAGCGAGGAGGAGCCCGAGTACAGCGAGTTCACCGGCGTCACCTTCTCCCCCGACGGCAGCACCCTCTTCGCCAACATCCAGGACCCGGGCATCATGCTCGCCATCACCGGCCCCTGGAAGCGCCAGAAGCGCGGCTGAACTCCCTCGGACGACAGCACGCATTAATTCGCTCGCCCGGCCCGCGGCCGTCCTCCTAAAGTGATGCACGTCCAGGTGCGAAGGCAGGACCTACTTCCACTCATAATGGGGCGGCCGCGGGTTCGAGTCCCGCCACCGGTACGACGCGCCGGTGTAGCTCAGGGGTCAGAGCACCTTGTCGGTTCCGCCGACCTCGATCTCTGGACACCACAACTTCATGCACCTCCCGGTGCGCGGGCTGCGGCTACTTCTTCTCTCAAAAGAATCCAGAGCCGCCGCCGACCTGATCTCGGGAGGCGCAGCACAAGGTGGGTGCCCGGTGCGCAGGCAGCGGATACTTCAGGGACCTGGTCAAGAAATTGGTGCGGGTTCGAGTCCCGTCACCGGTTCAGTGCCGGTGTGGCGGAAATGGCAGACGCGCCAGGTTATAGCCCGTCGCCGATCCCGATCTCGGTCACCTTCCTTTTGCTGCGCCTCCCTCCGAAACAGCAACGAATTCGGGGGAATTCATCATGGCGCGATTCAACACCAAGGCGGCCCGAGCGCGGCCCACCTCCCGCGTGACGTCCACGGGACGCGTGCTCCGCACGTACGAGGGCGGGCGCGGTCAGGAGCGTGACGCGCGCTCCGAGCTTTTCTTGCTCGCCGTCGCCAACTTCGTGTCCCAGCAGACCTTCTACGAGACCGGCGCCGACCGTGACGACCGCTTCGCCGCGCTCGTCCGTGACCTCGCGGTCGCCGACCCGTCGTGGACCGCCGGTCTGCTCGGCTGGCTGCGCGGCGAGGGCAATCTGCGGACCGCCTCGATCGTGGGTGCCGCCGAGTACGTGAAGGCACGGCTGGACGCGGGCGCCACCGACGGCCCCTCGAACCGCCAGGTCGTGGCCTCCGTGCTGCGCCGGCCGGACGAGCCGGGCGAGCTGCTCGCCTACTGGACCGCCACCTACGGCCGCAACGTGCCGAAGCCCGTGAAGCGCGGTGTCGCCGATGCCGTACGCCGTCTCTACAGCGGCAAGTCGCTGCTGAAGTACGACACGGCGTCCAAGGGCTACCGCTTCGGCGACATCCTCAACCTGGTGCACGCGGCGCCGGACCCGGACAAGCCGTGGCAGGGCGAGCTGTTCCGCTACGCGCTGGACCGGCGGCACCACCCGGACGCGGCGGTGCCGCCCGCGTCGGACCGTGTGCTGAGCGCGCATCGCGCGCTGATGGCGCTGCCCGTCGCCGAGCGGCGTGCCGTCGTGACGGCGCCCGACGGTGCCGAGCGGCTCGCGGCCGCGGGCATCACGTGGGAGGCGCTGGCCGGCTGGCTCCAGGGGCCGATGGACAAGGCGGCCTGGGAGGCCGTGATCCCGTCCATGGGTGTGATGGCGCTGGTGCGCAATCTGCGCAACTTCGACGAGGCCGGTGTGTCCGACGAGGTGGCCGAGCAGGTCGCCGCGCGGATCAGCGACCCGGCAGAGGTGGCGCGTTCGCGGCAGTTCCCGTTCCGCTACCTCGCCGCGTACCGGCACGCGCCCTCGCTGCGCTGGTCGTACCCGCTGGAGCGGGCGCTCGGTCACTCGCTGGCCAACGTGCCCGCGCTGCCGGGCCGGACGCTGGTGCTCGTGGACCGCTCGGGATCGATGTTCTACTCGCGGATGTCCGACCGTTCGGAGCTCAACCGGGCCGACGCGGCGGCGATCTTCGGTACGGCGCTCGCGCTGCGGGCGGCCGACGCGGATCTGGTCGAGTTCGGCACCACGAGCGGCCGGGTGAAGTACCGCAGGGGCGAGTCGGTGCTCAAGGTGCTGGAGCGTTTCGGCGACCTCGGCGGCACCGACACGAGCGGGGCGGTGCGCAAGCACTACAGGAAGCACGACCGGGTCCTGATCGTCACCGACGAGCAGGCCGCGTACAGCCACTACGGCGACCCGACCGAGCAGGTACCGGCGGACGTGCCGGTCTACACCTGGAACCTCGCCGGATACCGGCCGGGTCACGGCCCCTCCGGGCGCCCCGGCCGGCACACCTTCGGAGGTCTGTCGGACGCGGCCTTCCGGATGGTGCCGCTGCTGGAGAGCGCGCGGGACGCCGACTGGCCGTGGGCGGTGTGACGGCGGGGGTGCCTGCCTGAGGCATGAGGGGAGCGGGGTCCGCACATCGGTGCGGGCCCCGCTCTTGTCGGCCCGGCGGATTGACATCTAACATTTCAGTTCATGGAGGCCTTGCGACCCGTGCGGCGGACCCTGCTCAGGGACCGCGCCTACGAAGCGATCCGCGACGCCATCGTGGCCGGGGAGATCGAGCCGGGCGCGGTGGTGCGCGACGCCGAACTCGCCGAGCGGCTCGGACTGTCCCGGGCCCCCGTGCGGGAGGCCTTCGCGCGGCTGGTCGACGAAGGCCTGCTGGAGACCAAGCCGCAAAGCTACACACGGGTGACCCCGGTCGTGGCCGCCGACGTGCGGGACGCGGCGGCGGTGGTCGGCGCCATGCACGAGCTGGTGACCCGGGTCGCCGTGCCCAGGCTGCGGGACACCGACGTGGACGCCATGCGCGCGGCCAACGACCGGTTCGCCGCCGCGGTGCGCGCGGGCGACGTGGACGCGGCCCTGGGCGCCGACGACGCACTGCACGACGTCCTCGTCCGGGTGAGCGGCAACCGTGCCGCGGCCGCCACCGTCACCCGCTACACCCCGCTCATCCGCCGTCTGGAGCGCCGGCGCTTCGGCGAGGGC
Source organism: Streptomyces krungchingensis (assembly GCF_054729265.1). Classification (NCBI taxonomy): domain Bacteria; kingdom Bacillati; phylum Actinomycetota; class Actinomycetes; order Kitasatosporales; family Streptomycetaceae; genus Streptomyces; species Streptomyces krungchingensis. The sequence continues at coordinate 3,063,197 of NZ_JBPUKY010000001.1, read as the reverse complement.
GGCAGCTGCCGCTCGGCGGGACTGCACGAGCGACTGATCGAAGCCTGCGCGGCCGGCGACACGGAGGGCGCGGTCCGTGTGACGGCGGAGATCTGGCGGGGCCTGGAGGAGCTCGCCGACGAAGACACCCACTGATCCGGGAGGCCCCATGTCCCTTTCCTCGTACGCCCGTTATCCGCTGCTCTTCGGCCCTTCCCCGGTGCACCGGCTGGAGCGGCTGACCGGGCATCTCGGCGGGGCCGAGCTGTGGGCCAAGCGGGAGGACTGCAACTCCGGTGTCGCGTACGGCGGGAACAAGACCCGCAAGCTGGAGTACCTCGTCGCCGACGCGCTGGCCGAGGGCTGCGACACGCTCGTCTCGATCGGCGGAGTGCAGTCCAACCACACCCGCCAGGTCGCCGCCTGCGCCGCCCGCGCCGGACTCAAGTGCGTGCTGGTCCAGGAGAGTTGGGTGGAGTGGCCGGACTCCGTGTACGACAAGGTCGGCAACATCCTGATCAGCCGGCTCGCCGGTGCCGACGTGCGGCTCGTGCGGGCCGGGTTCGGGATCGGCTTCAAGGAGAGCTGGGAGCAGGCACTGCGCGAGGTCGAGGAGTCGGGCGGCAAGCCGTACGCCATCCCCGCCGGCGCCTCGGACCACCGGCTCGGCGGGCTCGGCTTCGCGAACTGGGCGTACGAGGTCGCGGAACAGGAGCGGGAGCTGGGGACCTTCTTCGACACCGTGGTGGTGTGCTCGGTGACCGGGTCGACCCAGGCGGGCATGATCGCCGGGTTCGCCGCCCTGGAGGAGGCGGGCGGAAGGCCGCGGCGTGTCCTCGGGATCGACGCGTCGGCAGAGCCCGCCCGCACCAGGGAACAGATCGCGAGGATCGCGCGCGACACCGCCCGGCTCATCGGCGTACGGAGGGAGCTCACCGAGGCGGACGTCGAGCTCGACGAGCGCTACCACGCGGGCACGTACGGGATCCCCGACGAGACGACGCTGGAGGCGATGCGGCTCGCCGCGCGGACCGAGGGCATGGTCACCGACCCTGTGTACGAAGGGAAGTCGATGGCCGGGATGATCGACCTCGTCGCGCGCGGCGAGCTGGACCGGGACTCCGCCGTGCTCTACGCCCACCTCGGCGGACAGCCGGCCCTGAACGCGTACAGCGCGCTCTTCTAGACGGCGCGCCGCCGTCCCTTGATCACGACCGCCGACACCAGCAGCGCGGCCAGCGCGATCAGCGAGCCGATGCCGAACGCGCGGGCCGCGCCCGCGGTGAGGATCTCGGCCGGGGAGCCGGTCGTGTGCCGTGTCGTCGTGCCGAACACCGTGACCAGGACGGAGAGCCCGAGGGTGCCGCCGAGCCATTGAAGGGTCTGGAGCAGGCCGGAGGCGGCACCCGCCTCGTGGGGTTCGACGCGCGCGAGGATGGTCGCGTTCAGGGGCATGAAGCTCAGGCCGACACCCACGCCGAGCAGCAGCAGCGGGCCGAGCAGCCCCGCCAGGTAGCCGTCGCCCGGTGCCAGCCGCCACAGCCAGGCTCCGGCGGCGACGAGCAGGGCCATACCGGTGAGCAGTACCGGCTTGGCACCGAGGCGCTGGAGCAGCCGCGGCACGCACCGCACGGTCGTGAACATCGCCAGCGTCATGGGCAGGAAGGCGAAGCCCGCGCGCAGCGGGCTGTACTCCAGCACCCGCTGGCTGAACAGGGTGAGGAAGTAGAACGCGCCGAACATGCCCGCGGGCAGCAGCAGGACGCCCGCGTAACCGCCCGCCCGGTCGCGGTCGGCGAACAGGCGCAGCGGCATGATCGGCTGCTGCGCGCGCGACTCGATCAGGGCGAAGCCCGTGAGCAGGGCCGCCGCGGCGCCGAAGCCGAGCTGCGCCTGCGGGTCGCTCCAGCCCTGGTCCGACACCTGGATGAACGCGTAGACGAGGGAGGTCGACCCGGCCGTGCCGGTGAGCGCTCCCGCCGCGTCGAAGCGGCCCGCGTGGCGCGGGGTCTCGGCCGCGAAGCGGGGGAGGGCGAGGGCCACCGCGAGGCCGATGGGCACATTGATGAGCAGGGCCCAGCGCCAGGAAGCCCAGGAGGTGAGCATGCCGCCGAGGACCAGCCCGACCGAGGCGCCGATGCCGGCCATGGAGGAGTAGACGCCGAGGGCGTGGTGGCGGCGGGGGCCGTCCGGGAAGTTCGTGGTGATCAGGGCGAGGGTGCTCGGGGCGATGAGGGCGGCGCCGACGCCCTGCAGCGCGCGGGCGGCGAGCAGCCAGCCGCTCTCGGTGGCGAGTCCGCCGAGCAGCGAGGAGGCGGCGAAGAGGAGTACGCCGGTGGTGAGTGTGCGGCGGCGTCCCGCGATGTCGCCGACCCGGCCGCCGAGGAGGAGCAGACCGCCGAAGGCGAGGGTGTAGGCGTTCAGGACCCAGGACAGGCCGGTCGGGGTGAAGCGCAGGTCCGTCTGGATGTCGGGCAGGGCGACGTTGACGACGGTGGAGTCGACGCCGACCATCAGATACGCGGTGACGATGACGAGCAGGGCGGGGCCGAGCCCGGCGGTTCCGGACGACGCGGAGGGTGCGTCGGCTGTGGTGGGCGGTGCGGACGGGGTGGACATGGGATGCTCCCTGTCTCTTGTCCCCGACGGATGCGTGCGGGCAGCACCGACCGCCCGCGAAGGTAAGCGGGGACTGTCTCCGTTTAGTCCTCGTTAAGATACGGAGACGGTCCCCGGTTGGCAAGGAGTATCTGAATGGCGCAGGTCAAGCCGATGCGGGCGGACGCGCGGCGGAACTACGAGCGACTCCTGGAGGAGGCCGCGCTCGCCTTCGCCGAGCACGGGGAGGGCGCGTCCCTCGACGACATCGCCAAACGCGCCGGCGTCGGGTCCGGGACGCTGTACCGGCACTTCCCCAACCGGCAGGCGCTGTTGGAGGCCGTGTACGTCGACCGCATCGAGGAGATCGCGGCCCGCGCCGACGCTCTCGCCGCCGGACTCCCGCCCGGCGCGGCGCTGGTGGAGTGGCTGAACGAGCTGAGCGAAGGCATGATCCAGGTCCGCGGCCTCAAGGCGCTCCTCGGATCGGCGGTCACCGACGGCAGCTCCGCCGTGGTCACGGCCTGCGGCAACTCGGTGAAAGGGGCCGCGGCCCGCCTGGTCGGCGCGGCCCAGCGGGAGGGCACCCTGCGCGCCGACGTGGAGCCGATCGACATCCTGCGCCTGGCCCACGGCGTCGCCACGGCGTCGGAACTGGCGAACGGCGAGGGCAAGCACATCCGGCGCTACCTGTCCCTGCTGACGGAGGGGCTGCGTCCCTAGAGCCCCGAAGCCGGACGCGGCCGACTGCCCCACGGCTGCGCGCCACCGTCGCCCGCTGCCGACGATTCGGGTGGCGGACCGAGCGGTTCGTCGAGGACTCGTACGGATCGTGGAAGTGTCTCCGTGCCGGAGACCGGCACCTCGAAGAACACGGTGGTCAGTCGGGGGAACTCGCTCAGCCACTCCCAGGTGCACCCCGGATCGACCTCCACCCACAGGTCGCGGAGACTGCCCGGATCGCACGCGCGCAGGAACGCCTCCGGGGTGAACGGGCCCGAGATCTTGATGTGGGGCCGTCCGCCGAAGCTCCGCAGTGCCCGCAGTTCGGCCGGGCTGGAGACGGGAAAGTACAGGTACTCGTCACTCAGGCGCGCGATGACCTCCTCACCGTAGCGGTCGCAGTCGAACCGGCTCCAGACCCGGGCCAGTTCGGCGCGGACCCGGATGTCGAGCAGCTCCCCGTACGCGGCCAGCACGGGGATCGCAGGGTCCGTGCCGATCCGTGTAGCAGTCAGAACGGTGAAGTACGCCTCGTCCGGTGTCAGTCCCTCCGGTCCGGGAAGCAGATCCAGGACCACCGGGCCGACGTCGGCGAGGGCGCGCGCCTGTTCAGCCGACTGAGGCGGGATCAGGTCCGCCGCGCGTCGCTGCACCTCGGCCCGTACCGCCGGGTCCAGCTCCGTCGCGTGCTCCAGACAGGCCGCGGCCAGCAGATGCAGCCGGCGGCCCTCCCTCTCCGAGCCGTCGCCGCGCTCCACGAGCCCGGTGAGCAGACGCGCGCGCTCCGACATCCTCGCGTGGGCGACCGACATCCGGATGACGTCCTCCCACTGGTCGAGATGGGCATGCTGGATCAGGAAATCGAAGTCAAGGTCCTCCACTGCGGCCTTGGCACCCAGGTAGTCCTGGAAAGTGCGGTGGATGAAGTCCATAGAGCCCTCGGTCGGCTCGCGCAGCAGGCCACTGCGGATCAGCAGGTGGCGGTAGATGTCGTCGGCGGTGCCCTGCCCGGCGATCTGCGGCATCGACGGCAAGGCGTGCGCCAGAAGGCGGACAGCATCGGACCTGTCCATCTCCGATCGCCCGTTGCGGATCATCCAGTACGCCAGTTTCTGGATCAGCTGGACGTGATGGGCCTCGCCGATGCGGATGGTGCCGGGCTTGTAGATTCCCCGCTCACGGTCGCGACGGGCCAGCAGCATGGACAGGGCGGCGTCGTAGATCTCCTTGCGGCCGTCAGGCAGATAGCCGCGTCGATCCTGATGCAGGGCGCAGATCAGCGCGCACATCAGGGGGTTGGTGGCGAGCCGCCCCAGATCCTGTTTCGCGCGGATCGCACGCAGCAGGTCCTGTGCGTACTGGTCGCCGGTACCGGCGGCCTTGTGCCAGCGTTTGACGAACTCGATCACGTTGTCCCGGCTCATCGAGGCCAGGTCCAGCTCGGCGAAATCGTCCCCGACCAGCCAGTCTTCGCGCACCGCCGACGGCCTCGACGTGACCAGCCACCGGTTGCTGGGGTAGGAGCCGACCAGGTCCTGGAGCCAGCGGCGCGCTTCTTGGCGTTCGTTCTCCGGAATCTCGTCGATACCGTCGACGAGGATGAGGCCGCGCCCCGACCGCAGCACGCGGTCGAACCACCCCGTCGGCTGGAGGCTCGCGATCGGGCAGCCCACCTCGGACAGGAACTCGTCGGGTGTGGGCAGGGCCTGACCGCCCCGGGTCAGCGTGCGCAGTGGCAGGACGAAGGGCACGAGTCCGTACAGGTACAGCAGTCGTTCGTCGAGGTCCTTCTGTGCGGTGGACACGGCCAGCCACTGCACCAGCGTCGTCTTGCCGGAACCGGCCACCCCGCGCAGCAGGACCCGGTTGCGGCCCGCGAGCACTTGGTCGGCGGGGAGGAGCATCGGGTTTGTCGTATCACCCACCGCGTCCAGGCTCAGATACGCGGCATCCAACGGCCAGGTGCCTGGTGACTCGGACAGATCGAGGCCGAAGATGGTGAGTTTGCCGTGCTTGGCTGCGATGTACTGGGCGTAGCGTTCCTCGAACGGGGCGTCGGCGGGCGACGGGGTCCGCGCGATCAAGACATCGATCTTGGCAGACAGTTCGTCGATCCGCCGGCTCTGCTCCACCAGGGTGCGGGCGACGAAGGCCGACCTCTGGGTGAAGAAGTGCACGATATGCAGACAGGCCGTGTCGAGCACACTCAGATAGAGGTAGACCGCGTCGCTCGACAGGCCGAGCGTGGCGGACGGGCTCTGCGCCCGCAGATGCTGCGCCAGCGCCGTGTGGCCGAGTTGGACGGCCTGCACGTCGTCCATGTCGATGCTGTCCATGGCGCGCAGTGAATCGGCGACCGCGTGGGCTACGGCCCGCAGTTCGTACGAGGGGAGTCGCTCCGCCACGCCTGTCGACTGCGCCGCGCGTCCGACCAGCTCCTTGGCGATCTTGTGCAGGTCGACTTCGGACAGGACGCGCTTCTCGCCGGTGAACGAGACGAGGCCGGAGATGCGTACCGGTCTGTCGATCAGCCCCGCTCCGGGTCCCTCCGCCACGAACAGTTTCCTGATCAGCGGTGCGACAACGCTTGACGCGAGACGCGCGCCAATGGCAGCGGGATCCATCTACCCCCCCGTCCGGTGCCTGCGGCGGTTGTCACCACGGTGGTGACTCCGTGGAGCGCACGGACTGAAGCAGACTAGGACAAGAAAGGGCATTGCGCAGGACGAACCGTCCGGGATGTGAAGCACGGCGGTGGTGACCCGAAGTCACCACCGCCGTCTGCGACTTGTGTTCCCGGATGTGCCCTTGCGCTGCCTTCGCGGGCGTGGCCGGAAGGGGGTCAGAGCGCCTGGGCCGCCGGCTTCACCATGCCGCGGACCGTGCGGGACTTGACGAAGTCGCCCATGGCCGTCATCTCCCACTCGCCGGAGAACTGCTTGATCAGCTTGGCCATCATGACGCCGGTCTGGGCCTCGGCGTTGGTGAGGTCGAAGCGGACCAGTTCCTCGCCGGTGGCGGCGTCGAGGAGACGGCAGTAGGCCTTGGCGACCTCGGTGAACTTCTGGCCGGAGAAGGAGTTCACCGTGAAGACCAGGCCGGTGACCTCCTGGGGCAGGCGGCCGAGGTCCACGACGATCACCTCGTCGTCGCCCCCGCCCTCGCCCGTGAGGTTGTCGCCGGAGTGCTTGATCGCGCCGTTCACGATGGAGAGCTTGCCGAAGTAGCAGCTGTCGATGTGGTTGCGCTGGGGGCCGTACGCGATGACCGAGGCGTCCAGGTCGATGTCCTTGCCGCGGTACGCGGGCTCCCAGCCGAGGCCCATCTTCACCTGGGAGAGGAGCGGACGGCCGCCCTTGACCAGGGAGACGGTCTGGTTCTTCTGGAGGCTGACCCGGCCCTTGTCGAGATTGATCTTCCCGGTGCCGGGCGCGGCGGCGGGCGGAGCCGGGGGAGCGGCCGGGGCGGGCGGGACGGCGGCCGTCCGCGGGTCCAGCGGCGGGGCCGGCGGGGCGACGGGCGGCGCGGGCGGCGCGGCGAGGGGCTGCGCGGGGGCCGGTGCCGGTGCCGGCTCCTCCACGCTCACGCCGAAGTCGGTGGCGATGCCCGCCAGGCCGTTCGCATAGCCCTGGCCGACCGCCCGGGCCTTCCAGGCGCCGTTGCGCAGGTAGATCTCCATGACCACCAGGGCCGTCTCCGTGCCCAGGCGGGGCGGGGTGAAGGTGGCCAGGACCGCGTTGTCGTCCGCATTGCGCACGGTGGCGGTGGGCTCGATGCCCTGGAAGGTCTGGCCCGCCGCGTCCGGGCTGGCCGTGACGACGATCTTCTCGATGCCCGGGGGGACCGCGGTCGTGTCGACCGTGATCGCGTCCGGGGCGGTGCCGCCACCGGAGCGGTAGGTCACACCGGGGCCCGCGGGCTGGTTGTAGAAGATGAAGTCGTCGTCGGAGCGCACCTTGCCGTCGGCGGTGAGCAGCAGGCCCGAAACGTCGAGCCGCACCGGGGCGGTGACGTCCACCGTCACGCGGGAGACGGGGAGAGGGATGTTCGAGCCGGGGGTCATAGCTGTCATGCCGGGGATAACGAGCGGGGCCGCTTTACCGTTCCCTTACCCAAGGAATGATTCGAGCGGCCCCGTCCGTCCCATCCGTCCCGTCGGTCTCGCAAGTCCCTCGGTCCCGTCGACAGCGGCTACGGGACCACGACGATCTTGCGCCCCACTCCCTTCGCGAACTGCTCCAGCGCCTGCGGGTAGCTCGTCAGCGGCAGCCGGTCGCTGATGAACACGTCCGGGTCGAGCACCCCCGTGGCGAACAGTTCCGCGGCCCGTTCGAAGCTGTGCAGCACCGCCATCGACCCGGTGATGGTGATCTCCTGGTTGTAGATGCGGTAGGGGTCGATGGTGACCCGGGTCGCGTAGTCGGCCACGCCGAACTGGAGGAAGGTGCCCGCCTTCGCCACCCGGTCCAGGCCGTCCTGGATCGCCGCCGCGTTGCCCGTCGCGTCGATCACCACGTCCCAGCCCTGCGGGCGGTCCAGTTCGTCGGCCCCCGCCGCGGCCGCCGACACGCCGAGCTGTCGGGCCGTGGCCAGCCGTTGCGGGTTCACGTCCACCACGTCCACGCTCGCCGCGCCCGTGCGCTTGGCGAGCTCCAGCATCATCAGGCCCATCGTGCCGGAGCCGTAGACGAGCACATGGGCACCGAGACGGGCGTTCAGCACGTCGTAGCCGCGGACCGCGCAGGAGAGCGGCTCGACGAGGGCGGCGTCCTCGGTGCGGACGTGCTCGGGCAGCTTCACGCAGTTGGCCACGGGGGCCACCGCGTACTGGGCGGCGCCGCCCGCCGTCGTGACGCCGATCGCCGCCCACCGCTCGCACAGGTTGTTGTGGCCCGTGCGGCAGTACCGGCACTCGTAGCAGTACAGGGAGGGGTCCACCGCCACCCGGTCGCCGACCGCGAGTTCCGTGACCTGGTTGCCCACACCGACCACCTCGCCCGCGAACTCGTGGCCGGGCACGATGGGCAGTTCGGGCGCGAACTCGCCCTGGAGGATGTGCAGGTCGGTGCCGCACAGGCCGCAGGCGGCGACCTCGACGACGACCTCGCGGGGGCCTGGCGTCGGGTCCGGGACCTCGGCGACGACGGCCTTGCCCACGGACTCGATGACGGCGGCCTTCATTTCACGGCTCCCAACGACAGGCCCTGGACCAGCTTGTCCTGGGCGGCGAACCCCGCGGCGAGCACCGGCAGGGAAATGACGAGCGACGCGGCGCACACCTTCGCCAGGAACAGCCCCTGGCTGGTGATGAAGCCGGTCAGGAAGACGGGCGCGGTCTCCGCGACCACCCCCGTGAGCACCCGGGCGAAGAGCAGCTCGTTCCAGCTGAAGATGAAGCAGATGAGTGCCGTCGCGGCGATGCCGGGCAGGGCGATCGGGGCGACCACACGGGCCAGGATCGTCGGCAGCCTGGCGCCGTCGATCTGCGCGGCCTCGATCACCGCGACCGGCACCTCGGCGAGGAAGGACTGCATCATCCACACCGCGATCGGCAGGTTCATGGAGGTGTAGAGGATGACCAGGAGCCAGATGTTGTCCAGCATCCCGGTGTTCTTCGCGAAGAGGTAGATCGGCAGGAGGCCCGCGACCACCGGCAGCATCTTCGTCGACAGGAAGAAGAACAGGACGTCGGTCCACTTCCGCACCGGCCGGATGGACAGCGCGTACGCGGCCGGCAGGGCCAGCAGCAGGACGCAGAGGGTGGAGACCACCGACGCCACCGTGGAGTTGACCAGCGCGGGCCACGGGCTCGCACCGCCTCCGGTGCCGAAGAACTCGCGGTAGCCGTCCAGGGTGAGCGCGGCGCCCAGGGAGGGCGGGTTGGTCGCGGCGTCCGGCTCCGAATGGAAGGACGTCAGGGCCATCCACGCGATGGGCAGGAAGAAGACGACTCCGGCCAGCCAGGCCACCAGGCCCAGGCCCGCACCCCGGGCGCGGACGGTGCGGCGGGGACCGCGGGTGCGGCGGGATCGTACGGGTACGGCGGTGGCGCTCATGCGCGGGACGCCTCCTCGCGGAACAGGGACGACACCACGCGCAGGGCGAAGGTCGCGATGATGATCGAGCCGATGACGACCAGGACGCCCGCGGCCGACGCGAGGCCGTTCTCGTGGGCCTGGTAGAAGCTCTGGTAGACGGTGTAGGGCAGGTTCGCGGTGCCCAGGCCGCCGGAGGTGAGGGTGAAGACCGCGTCGAAGTTCTGCACGATGTAGATCGACCCCAGGAGCGCGCCCAGTTCGAGATAGCGGCGCAGGTGGGGGAGGGTGAGGTGGCGGAAGATCTGCCAGTCGCTCGCGCCGTCCACCCGCGCGGCCTCGATCTGCTGATGGTCGCGGCTCTGCAGCCCGGCCAGCAGGATCAGCATCATGAACGGCGTCCACTGCCAGACCAGGGAGGCCTCGACCGCCGGCAGCGGGGTGTCCGAGATCCAGTCCGGCTGGGGGCCGCCCACGATGTGCAGGAGCCCGTTGAGCAGGCCGTACTCGGGGTTGTAGAGCACGTGCTTCCACAGCAGTGCCGCCGCCACCGGGACCATCAGGAAGGGCGCGATCAACAGGGTGCGGACGACGCCGCGGCCCCGGAACCTGCGGTCCAGGAGCAGGGCGAGGCCGAGGCCCACGACCAGGCTGACCAGCACCACGGTGACGGTCAGCACGATCGTCGTCCAGACCGAGTGGCGCAGGTCGGCGTCGGTCAGGACGTCGGAGTAGTTGCCGAGGCCGGTGAAGTGCCGGGCCTTCGGGTAGAGGGCGTTCCAGTCGAAGAAGGAGATCACCAGCGTGGCCACGAAGGGCAGCTGGGTCACGGCGATCATGAAGATCAGGGCGGGCAGCAGCGGGGCGCGGGTGGCCCAGGCGCGCAGCCGGGAGGACGGCCTGCGCAGGGTGCGTACGGGAGTCGCGGCCACGGGGGCCGTCGTCGTGGCGGTCATCGTCCCTCGTACTCCTTGGAGATCTTCTCGGCGAGCTTCTGGGACTTGCTCAGGGCCGAGTCGACGGACTGGTGTCCGGCGATGGCCGCGCTGATCTCCTGCGAGACCTTGGTGCCGAGGTCGGTGAACTCGGGGATGCCGACGAACTGGATGCCCGGCGCGGGACGCGGCTGCACCCCGGGGTCGCGCGGCCGGGCCCCTTCGATGGCCTCGCGGGTCATGTCCTGGAAGGCGGCGGCCTCCTTGCGGTAGGCGGCGTTCGTGTAGGTCGAGGCGCGCTTGCCCGCCGGGACGTTGGACCAGCCGGTGGTGTCCCCGACCAGTTGCTCGTACTGCTTGCCGGACGCCCAGGAGATGAACTTCCAGGCCTTGTCCGAGTTGTGGGAGGCCTTCTGCATGCCCCAGGCCCAGGTGTAGAGCCAGCCGGAGGAGTCGGTCTTCTCGACCGGTGCCGGGACGTAGCCGAGCTTGCCCTTGACCGGGGAGTCGGCCGCCTCCAGCAGGCCGGCCGCCGACGTGGCGTCGTACCACATGGCGGTCTTGCCCTGCGTCATGTTGTTGAGGCACTCGGCGAATCCGGACTGGGCCGCGCCCGACTCGCCGTGCTCGCGGACGAGGTTCACATAGAACTTGGTCGCCTTCTCGAACTCGGGGGAGTCGAGGCGCGCCTTCCAGTCCTTGTCGAACCAGGTGCCGCCGAAGGTGTTCACGACGGTGGTGAGGGGGGCCATCAGTTCGCCCCAGCCGGGCAGGCCGCGCAGACAGATGCCCTTCATGCCGGACTCAGCGCCGTCGGCCTGTGCGGCCAGCTCGCCCACCTGTTCCCAGGTGGGGTGCGCGGGCATCGTGAGCCCCTTCTTCGCGAACACGTCCTTGCGGTACATCAGGAAGGACGACTCGCCGTAGAACGGCTGCCCGTAGAGCTTGCCGTCGTCGGCCGTCAGGGACTGCCGCATCGGCTTCAGGACGTCCTGCTCGTCGTACGCGCCGTCGTCGCGCACGTACGAGTCCATCTCGTGCAGCCAGCCGTTCCTGGCGTAGATCGGTATCTCGTAGTTGCTCAGCGTGGCGACGTCGTACTGGCCCGCCTGGTTGGCGAAGTCCTGGCTGATCTTGTCGCGCACGTCGTTCTCCGGCAGCACGGTGAAGTTCACCTTGATGCCGGTCTCCGCGGTGAAGTGCGCCTTGGTGAGCTTCTGGAGCTCCACCATCTGAGGGTTGTTGACCATCAGGACGTTGATGGAGTTGCCTCCGGAGCCCGCGCCGCCCGCTCCGGTCCAGCAGCCGGAGAGCAGCGGGGTGAGCAGCGTCCCTGCGGCGACCGCGGCGAGCAGCGCGCGCGGCCTCCGTCGGCTCGGGATTCGCATGGATCACTCCTGGACGTATGGGGAGATAAGGGGCGCGACCGGGCGCGGACGGGCCCCTGGGGAGGGTCGGTTGGGTTTCTGGATGTGAGGAGGGGAGGGGGTGAGGGGTGGGGGAGAGCGGGTGAGTTGGGTTCTCAGACTCGGATGACCTGGGGGCCTTGCAGGGAGTAGCGGTGCGCCTCGGACGCCGGGAGCAGCGTGCTGGTGACGATCGCCTCCAGGGCGGTGACGTCGGCGAACCGGCAGAAGCTGACCGCGCCGAACTTGGTGTGCACGCCCGCGAAGACGGTGCGCCGGGAGGCCCGGATCGCCTGTGCCTTGACCTCGCTGACCGCCGGGTCGGGGGTGGTGAGGCCGTGCTCGCGGGAGATGCCGTTCGCGCCGATGTAGGCGAGGTCGATGACGAAGCCGGCGAGCATCTTCGTCGTCCAGTGGTCCACGGTCGCGAGCGTGCCGGGACGGACCCGGCCGCCGAGCAGCAGGACGCTGGTGTGGTCCGCCTCGGCGAGCGCGCCGGCCGTGGCCAGGGACGCGGTGACCACCGTCAGCGGCCGGTCCCTGGGCAGTGCCTCGGCGATGAGCTGCGGGGTGAAGCCCTCGTCGACGAACACGGTCTCGGCGTCCCCGAGCAGCTCGGCCGCCGCGGCCGCGATCCGGCGCTTCTCGGGCACATGGCTCGTGGTGCGGAAGGCGAGCGTGGTCTCGAAGCCGGCGCTCTCCACGGGGTAGGCGCCGCCGTGGGTGCGGCGCACCAGACCGTGGTCCTCCAGGGTGCGCAGATCGCGCCGTACGGTCTCCTTGGCGACGCCCAGTTCGGCGGCGAGCGCGGTGACGTCGACCGAGCCCGCGCGGCGTGCGGCCCGGACGATCTCGCGCTGCCGTTCCTCCGCCGTCATGGCCGTCACCCGCTCCCTCGCGCTCCGTCGCACACTGCCCGTTCGGGCCCGGCGGGCCCTTGAGGGAAGTTCTACAGCGGGTTTTCGCCACTGACCAGGCCTGTTGCGTGCCCGATGGTGCCCGGTCGTGCCCGTTTCGCGCGACGGCTGCCCGCGGCGGACCTGGGGCGGAGCGGGGGCCGGGGGGAGATCGGGCAGGGTGCGTGCCCGAACGCGGGAGCGGGCGGGCCCGTTCGGTGCCCGCCCGCTCCCGGGTCGTCGTCCTGTGTCGGTGTGCCGGTGTGCCGGTGTGTCGCTGTGCCGAACCGCCGTCAGTGCGGCCAGATCGGCGGGCGGGTGGTGAAGTGGCCGCCCAGGTGGGCGTGGTCCGGGTTGTCCGGGTCGAGCTCGCCCTGCTCGGCGATCAGCTTCGGCGCGTACGGCTCGGAGTCGTCCCGCGGCTCGTAGCCCAGGGACCGCGCGGTCGACAGGTCCCACCACAGGCGGGTGTTGGCGGACGAGCCGTAGACGACGGTGTGCCGCACGTCCTCGGCGGTCAGCGCCGCGTGGAAGAGGCGGGCCCCGTCCTCGGGGCTCATCCAGACGGAGAGCATGCGCACGCTCGTCGGCTCGGCGAAGCAGGAGCCGATCCGCACCGAGACGGTCTCCAGACCGTGCTTGTCCCAGTAGAACTGCGCGAGGTCCTCACCGAACGACTTGGACAGTCCGTAGAAGGTGTCCGGGCGGCGCGGGGTGTCGACCGGGATGAGCGGGTCCTCGCCCTGCGGGCGCGGGGTGAATCCCACCGCGTGGTTGGAGGAGGCGAACACGATCCGGCGTACGCCCTCCTCGCGCGCCGCCTCGTACAGGTTGTACGTCCCCTCGATGTTCGCCTTGAGGATCTTGTCGAAAGAGGCTTCCAGGGAGATGCCCGCGAGGTGGATGATCGCGTCGACGCCCCGGACCGCCTCGCGCAGCGCCGCCCGGTCGGAGAGGTCCGCGGTGATCGCGTCCGGCTCGCCCTCGACGGGCAGCAGGTCGAGGAGGCGCAGCTCGTAGCCGTACTCCGGCAGCAGTCCCCGCATCAGGGTGCCGAGTCCGCCGGCGGCGCCGGTGAGCAGAACGGTGCGGGGAGCGGGCATGCGGGTGTCTCCTCGGTGCGGGGCGATGTGCCACGACGGGCGGCCGTATTCATGTACGACATTCACATCCGTGGACACGCTAGGGAGTGCCGACCTGCCCCGTCAAGTGTCGCGCGGAGGTGGCGAATCCGCTGCGGTGTTGCGGGTTTGCGCGCTTGACCCGTCCTGAGGTCGCGAATTAGCGTGGGCGCGTTCAGAAATATAGACGTGGATCAGAAACGTGCACCGGTGAGCACCTGTCTAGGGAGAGCCCGTGACCTCAGCCCCTCTCGCCGCTCGACTGAGTATCCCGAGCGGGCCGTTGTTCTTCCCCGTCACCGCGTACGGCCCCGACGGCTCCGTCGACCTCGACGTCTACCGCGCACACGTGCGGCGCGGTGTCGAGGCCGGAGCCGCGGCCGTCTTCGCCTGCTGCGGCACGGGTGAGTTCCACGCGCTCACGCCGGAGGAGTTCGAGGCGTGCGTGCGGGCGGCGGTCGAGGCGGCCGCGGGACGCGTGCCCGTCGTCGCGGGCGCCGGATACGGGACCGCGCTGGCCGTCCGCTACGCGCGGCTGGCGGAGGCCGCCGGGGCCGACGGGCTGCTCGCCATGCCGCCGTACCTCGTCGTGGCCGGCCAGGAGGGACTGCTGCGGCACTACCGGGAGATCGCCGCCGCCACCTCGCTCGACATCGTCGTCTACCAGCGCGACAACGCCGTCTTCACGCCGGAGACCGTCGTCGAACTGGCCCGCACGGACGGCATCATCGGCTTCAAGGACGGGCTCGGCGACCTCGACCTGATGCAGCGCATCGTGAGCGCCGTGCGCAGCGAGGCCCCGGGCGACTTCCTGTACTTCAACGGACTGCCGACGGCGGAGCTGACCGGGCTCGCCTACCGGGGCGTGGGCATCACGCTCTACTCGTCCGCGGTGTTCTGCTTCGCCCCCGAGATCGCGCAGGCCTTCCACCGCGCGCTGAACACCGGGGACGACGAGACGGTGAACCGGCTGCTCGACGGCTTCTACCGCCCCTTCGTCGACCTGCGGGCCCTGGGCCGCGGCTACGCCGTCGCACTCGTCAAGGCGGGCGTACGGCTGCGGGGCCTGGACGTGGGCGAGGTGCGGCCGCCGCTGCACGAACCGGCCGAGGACCACGTCAAGCAACTGGCGCAGCTGATCGAGCGCGGCCACGCGCTGCTGGAGGAGGGCCTGTGAAGACGTCCGCGTTCCTCTACCCGTGGGACGTCAACGGAGACCCGGAGGCCGCCGCGCGCACGGCCGGACTCGGCGTCCGGCAGGTCACGCTGGCCTCCGCCTACCACTCCACGCGGGCCCTGACGCCCCGGCATCCCCGGCACCGCGTCGTCACCGCCTCGCACGCGGCCGTGCTGTACCCGGCGGACGACGCGCGCTGGCAGGGGCGCACCCCGCGGCCGTACGCGGCCGGCGACTGGGCGCCCGGCGACGCGTTCGGGACGGCCGCCGCCGAGCTCGCCGGCGCCGGCCTGGAGGTCCACACATGGGTGGTCCTCGCGCACAACTCCCGTATGGGAGCGGACCATCCGTCGACGTCCGTGGTCAACGCGTACGGCGACCGCTACCCCTGGGCACCGTGCATCGCGCAGCCCGCGACGCGGGCCTACCTCGTCGACCTCGCCGCGGAGGCCGCCGTGCGCCCCGGAGCGCACGGTACGGAGCTGGAGTCGCTGGGCTGGTACGGGCTGGCCCACCTGCACGCACACGACAAGATCGGCGGAGTGGCGCTCGGCGACGCCGGCCAGTACCTGATGTCGCTGTGCTTCTGTCCGGCGTGCCTCGACGGCTACGCCGGACAGGGCCTCGACGCACGGCGGCTGCCGACCGCCGTACGGGAGGCGCTGGACGCGGTGTGGCGCGGCGCGCCGTCGGACGGCGGCTGGGCCGGGGTCGAGAAGCTGCTCGGGGCGGAGGCGGCGGCGGGCACGCACGCGTGGCGTGACGCGGTCGCCGGGGAACTCCAGGAGGCGGCGGTCGCGGCGGTGCGGGCCGCGGCGCCCGACGGGTTCCAGGTGCTGCTGCACGCGGACCCGGTGTCCTACCACTGCGGCGCGAACGCCGGTGTCGACCCCGCACGCGTCCTGTCCGTGGCGGACGGGGTGGTCGTCCCGTGCACCGGCGGCGCGGGGCTGCTGACCCCCTTCGCCGAGGCCCGCCCGGCCGGCCGGGAGAGCGTGCTGGCCGCCAACTTCACCGTCGTGTCGGGGATGGGCGGCCACCCGGGGACGCTCGCCGCGGACGCGGAGCGGGCGGCGGCGCTGGGCGCGACCGAACTCCGCCTCTACCACGCAGGGCTGGCGTCGGACGCGGACCTGGCCGCGGTACGGGAGGCCCTGGCGGGGCTGACCTAGGGGGAGTGCGGGAGCCCGTACGGCGTCCGGGGGCTTAGGCCGTTCAGGCAGCCGGAGCCGGGGGGCCGCCCCCCGTTCCGGGGGTGACGGGCCGGGGCGAAGGGGGGCGAGCCACCCGGTGCTAATCCGGCACCGGCGCCCCGGACCGCCGCAGCAACGGCCCCACCGTGACCAGACGGGCGACCCCCAGCGCCACCAGCAGCAGCCGATGGTCGACCAGCTCGACCAGCCCCGCACCGACGGCCAGCCCCACGGCGTTGGGTGCGTACAGCAGCGTGCCCGCCGTCGCCGTGACACGGCCGAGCAGATGACCGGGAGTCTCCCGCTGGATCGCGGTGTACGCCGCGACCAGGACGCACGGCAGTCCGACACCGACGGCGAGGCACGAGCCGAGCACCACGGCGTCGGAGGGGACCGCGCGCAGTGCGACCGCGACGGCGGTGAGCGCGATCCCGTACCCGGCGAACCGCCGTTCGCCCAGACGGCGCAGGAGCGGCCCGGAGGCCAGCCCGACGGCGACGGACCCGACGCCCTGGGCGACGTACAGCACGCCCACGTACGCGGGGGAGTGCCCCAGCCCCTCGGCCACGGCGTAGACCGTCGCGCCGTTCAGGCCCGCGAAGAGCATGGTCGTGCCTCCGGCCAGGACCAGGGTCCGCAGGCCGCCGTGGCGCCACAGGGCACGCGCGCCCAGCGCCGTGCGGGCCCGCCACCCCTCCGTCGTCCCCCTGGGCGGCGGGGTCTCACGGACGCGCAGCAGCGCGAACACGCCCGCGGCCGAGGCGAACGTCGCCGCGTCCAGCAGCGCGACCGGTGCGCCCCCGTACGCCGCGTACAGGCCGGCCCCGGTCAGCGGGGCGACCAGCTTCATGCCCTCGTTGACCGCCATGCGCAGACCGTTGAAGTCGCCGAGGAGCGGCGCGCCGACCACGGAGGCGAGCAGGGCGGACTCGGCCGCGTCGTGCACGACCCCCGTCGCGCCGTAGACCAGGAGCACCGCGAACAGGACCCACAGGCGGTCCGGCGCGTCCACGGTGAGCAGCAGGGGCAGCAGCGCGGCGAGGGCCAGGTTCGAGGCGATCAGCAGCGGTCTGCGGCGGGTGCGGTCGGCGAGGGTGCCGAGCGCGGGGCCGATCAGCGTCGGGGCCCACAGCGTGAAGACGCACAGGGCCGCCAGGCCGTCCGAGCCGGTCAGGTCCTTGACCCAGATGCCGCAGACCAGCCACATCGCCGACGAGCCGAAACCGGAGACCGCTGCTCCGGTGAGGTACAGCGCCGCGTTGCGGTCGCTCAGCACCCGGGTCACTGTCCATGTCATGGCCGGTGATCGTGGTTCTAAGGCGGCTGCCCGGGGATCGGGCGATCGCCCTAGGGTCCGGCCTGCGCGGGCCGGGCCGGCGCGCGACCGATGAGTTTCGGGCGCGACTCCGGTCCACCCGTCAGTGGACACGAACGCTGAGGAGAAGTGGATGACCGTCGAGATGTTCGACCTCGGGCCGCAGGCCCTGATCGTGGCGCGGCTCGCGGAGGGCGTGATGGACGGGCAGCTCGACAACGAGACGCCCTGTCCGAGGTACCCGGTGCACACCATGCTGGGACATCTGGCCGGACTGTCCGTGGCCTTCCGCGACGCGGGCCGCAAGGACCTGGGCCCCACGACGGACAGCAGCCCCGACACCTCGCTGCCGGACATCGCGGCCGGCTGGCGGGAGACCCTGCCGAAGGCGCTCGACGAGCTCGCCGAGGCCTGGCGGGACCCGGCTGCCTGGACGGGCGAGACCCGGGCGGGCGGAGTGCCGCTGCCGGGCGCGGTGGCCGCCGCCGTCGCCGCCGACGAACTGGTGGTGCACGGCTGGGACCTCGCCCGCGCCACCGGCCAGGCGTACGAGCCGGACCCCGTCGCCCTGAAGGCGTCGTACGGCTTCCTCGTCGCGGCTGCCGAGGATCCGAGCAGGGGCGGGGGCATCTTCGGTCCCGTGGTGCCGGTGCCCGACGACGCGCCGCTCCTCGACCGGGTGCTCGGGCTGAGCGGGCGCGACCCCGGCTGGAAGGCGTAGCGCGCCCGCGCCGCTCGACGGCGCCCCCGGCGTCCGACGTCCCGCGCCCCCCCCCGGCGTCCGACGTCCCGCGCCCCCCCGGCGTCCGACGTCCCGCGCCCCCCGGCGTCCGGCGGCCGGCGTCCACGGAACGCCGGCCCGGCACCGTCGGGCCGGCGTGTGCCGCGTGACGGCGCGGGCCCGTATGCGGCGGCCCCGCGCGTCGGTCCCGCGTGCTCCGGTCCCGGTGAAATGCCGGGCCCCGCAACGCGGCCCGCGCGTACGCTCCCCGCATGGCCATCGCCCTCACGGTCCTCGGCACCGCCTCTCCGCACCCGCAGCCCGGCCGTCCCTGTTCCGGCCATCTGCTGCGAGGCGGAGGCGCCGAGGTGTGGGTCGACGCGGGGCCCGGGACCTTCGCCGCGTTGCAAAGGCACACGGATCCGACGCGGCTGGACGCGATATGGGTCTCGCATCTGCACGCCGATCACTACGCCGACCTGACGGCCGCCCTGTACGGGTTCGCCTACGGAGGGCTGACGCTTCCCTCGCCCCTGCCCGTGTACGGGCCGCCGGAGCTCGCACGCCGGCTCGCCGGCTTCTTCGGACAGCCCGATGTCGGCTTCATGGCCGGGGTGTTCGACTTCCGTCCCCTGTACGACGGCCACGAGGAGCGCGTGGGCGAACTGGTGCTGCGGACCAGGGCCGTCGTGCACGACGTCGAGGCCTACGGGCTGCGGGCCGAGTGCGGCGGCAGCGTCCTCGCCTATTCCGGAGACAGCGGGCCGTGCCCCGCGCTCGACGAACTCGCCTCCGGCGCAGACCTGTTCCTGTGCGAGGCGGACATCGACCGGCATGGCGAAAGCGAACGCCCGGTGCACCTCACGCCGGAGGACGCCGGCGCGGTCGCCCGGCGGGCCGGGGTCGGCGAGTTGCTCGTCACCCACGTGGGGCCGACGCTGACGCCGCAGACGGCGACCACGCGCGCCGCGGACGCCTTCGGCGGCCGGACCGCGACCGCCCGCGAGGGCGGCACCCGGGCCTTCTGACCACGCACCGGCCACTCCGCCCCGGCGGCGCACCCCTGAAGTGCCGTGCGCAGTGCGGAGTCCGGCCGTGGCGTTCGCCCGAGCACCTCTTGCGCACCGCCGAGTCCGGCCGTGGCGTGCGCCCGAACACCTCGTGCGCAGTACGGATTCCGGCCGAGACGAGCGCCCGAACACCCGGTGCGCACCGGCTGGTCCGGCCATGACCTGCACCCGAACACCCCGTGCGCACCACCGAATCCGGCCCGGACGCGCGCCCCCTGAACAGCCCCTGCGCCACGCACCCCGACTCGCCCGGCACCGTCCCCGGCCTGCCGGTCACCCCAACTTCTTTTGTCCGAAGCGTTGACGAAACACTGCACCGCTCTTACCTTCATCGCGTCGTACTTCGTACGTCATATATGAGACGCGATACGCGAGATCCGATACACGCGATCCGACACGTGAGATCCGAGAGGCGCGCATGACCTCTGTGCCCACCCCGATCCCGTCCCGCACGCAATTCGTGCTGGAGGGGATCAAACACCGCATCCTCACCGGGCAGTTGACGCCCGGACAGGCCCTGGTCGAGACCGAGCTCGCCGCGCAGTTCGGGGTGTCGAAGACACCGGTGCGCGAGGCGCTCAAGACACTGGCCGGTACCGGTCTTGTCGTGATGAACCAGTACAAGGGCGTCACGGTGCGCATGGTGGATGCGGACATGGCGCGCGAGGTGTACGACGTGCGGCTGCTCCTCGAACCGGAGGCGCTGCGCCGGGCGGTGCGCCGCGGGGCCTCCCTCGACGCCGCGCGGGACGCGCTGACCCGCGCCGACGGGGCCGCCGACACCGCGGAACGCTCGCTCGCCAACCGGGAGTTCCACCGCGCCCTGTACGTGCCCTGCGGCAATCCGCTGCTCGGCCGGATGCTCGACGAGGTGCGCGACCAGGCCGCCCTGGTCTCCACGGTCGCCTGGGCCGCGAACCCGTCCTGGGAGCGCGAGGCCAGCGAGCACCGGGAGATCCTGCGGCTCGCCCTCGACGGTGACGCCGACGGCGCGGCCGGGGCGCTGCACGCCCACATCGCGTCGTTCGTGCAACGGGCCTTCCCCCAGGGCCAGGAAGAGGATGGACAGGAATGACAGCGACGTACGAGACCCAGCGGGCGGCGCTCGCCGAGGTCGTGGCGATCCCCGTGACCCCGTTCGCCGAGGACGGCACGATCGACCGCGACACTCACCGGGCCCTGCTGCGCCGGCTGCTCGACGGCGGAGTCAGAACCCTGACACCGAACGGCAACACGGGGGAGTTCTACGCGCTGACGCCCGAAGAGCGGCAACTCGTCACCGAGCTGACCATCGAGGAGGCGGGGGACCGGGCCGCAATCCTCGTCGGCGTCGGACACGACGTGCCCACCGCGATCGCCTCCGCGCGGCACGCACGGGAACTCGGCGCACAGATGGTGATGGTCCACCAGCCGGTGCACCCGTACGTCTCGGAGGGCGGCTGGGTCGACTACCACCGGGCCATCGCCGAGGCCGTGCCCGAGCTCGGTGTCGTCCCCTACCTCCGCAACCCCCTGCTGGAGGGCGCGCGCCTGGCCGAACTCGCCGACGCCTGCCCGAACGTCGTCGGGGTGAAGTACGCCGTGCCGGACGCCGCGCGCTTCGCCGCCTTCGCGCGGGACGCCGGACTCGAACGCTTCGTCTGGGTGGCCGGACTCGCCGAGCCCTACGCGCCCTCGTACTTCTCGGCCGGTGCCACCGGCTTCACCTCGGGGCTCGTCAACGTCGCCCCGGCGGTCTCCCTGAACATGATCGAAGCGCTTCGGTCCGGGGACTACCCGGCCGCCATGAAGGTCTGGGAACAGATCCGCCGCTTCGAGGAACTGCGCGCGGCCAACGGCTCGGCGAACAACGTCACCGTGGTCAAGGAGGCGCTGGCCTCGCTCGGCCTGTGCCGCCGTGACGTCCGCCCGCCGAGCAAGCCGCTGCCCGGACCCGAGCGCGCGGAGGTGGCGGCCATCGCCGCGGGGTGGTCCATATGAAGCGCCCGGAAGACCTCAGAAGCCACCAGTGGTACGGCACGGACGGGCTCCGCTCGTTCAGCCACCGGGCCCGGACACGGCAGCTCGGCTATCTGCCCGAGGAGCACCTCGGCAAGCCGGTCGTCGCCATCCTCAACACCTGGAGCGACATCAACCCCTGCCACGTGCACCTGCGCGACCGCGCGCAGGCCGTGAAGCGCGGAGTGTGGCAGGCCGGCGGGTTCCCGCTCGAATTCCCGGTGTCGACGCTCAGCGAGACCTTCCAGAAGCCGACCCCGATGCTCTACCGCAACATGCTCGCGATGGAGACCGAGGAACTGCTGCGGTCGTACCCGGTCGACGGCGCGGTGCTGATGGGCGGCTGCGACAAGTCGACTCCCGCCCTGCTGATGGGCGCGGCCTCCGTCGACCTGCCGACCGTGTTCGTGCCCGCCGGGCCGATGCTCCCCGGGCACTGGCGCGACGAGGTCCTCGGCTCCGGCACGGACATGTGGAAGTACTGGGACGACAAGCGCGCCGGGCTCATCGGGGACTGCGAGATGAGCGAACTGGAGAGCGGGCTCGCCAGGTCGCCGGGGCACTGCATGACCATGGGGACGGCGTCCACGCTCACCGCCGCCGCCGAGGCCCTCGGCGTCACCGTGCCCGGCGCGTCGAGCATCCCCGCCGTCGACTCCGGACACGACCGGATGGCCGCCGCGTCCGGGCTCAGGATCGTCGAACTCGTCCGCAAGGACCGCAAGTTGTCCGACATCCTGACGGCCGACGCCTTCACGGACGCGGTGACCACCGTCCTCGGGCTCGGCGGCTCCACCAACGCCGTGATCCATCTGATCGCCATGGCCGGCCGAGCCGGGGTTCCCCTCACCCTCGACGACTTCGACCGCATCGCGCGGACCGTGCCGGTGCTCGCCGACGTCCGGCCCGGCGGACAGAAGTACCTGATGGAGGACTTCCACTTCGCCGGCGGCCTGCCCGGGTTCCTGTCCCGGATCACCGACCTGCTGCACCTCGACCGGCCGACCGTGTCGCACGACAGCATGCGCGAACAGCTCGACGGCGCACGCGTGCACAACGACGACGTCATCCGCACCCGCGACAACCCGGTCGCCCCGGAGGGCGGGGTCGCCGTGCTGCGCGGCAACCTCTGCCCCGACGGCGCCGTCATCAAGCACATCGCCGCCGAACCGCACCTGCTCAAGCACACCGGTCCCGCGGTCGTCTTCGACGACTACCGGACCATGCAGCGCACCATCAACGACCCCGGGCTCGGCATCACGGCCGACAGCGTGCTGGTGCTGCGCAACGCCGGCCCCAAGGGCGGCCCCGGCATGCCCGAGTACGGGATGCTGCCCATCCCCGACCACCTGCTGAAGCAGGGCGTCCGGGACATGGTGCGGATCTCCGACGCCCGGATGAGTGGGACCAGTTACGGCGCGTGCGTGCTGCACGTGGCGCCCGAGTCGTACGTCGGCGGGCCGCTCGCCCTGGTGCGCAGCGGTGACACGATCACCCTCGACGTCGAGGCCCGCACCCTTCGGCTCCACGTGGACGACGAGGAGCTGGAGAACCGCGGGGCGCGGTGGACGCCGCCGCCCGCCCGGTACGAGCGCGGCTACGGCGCGCTCTACAACGACCAGATCACGCAGGCCGACACCGGCTGCGACTTCGAGTTCCTGGCCAGGCCGGGGAAGGTGCCGGACCCGTACGCCGGGTGACCCCGAGCGGGGGCGGGGATGCCCGCCCCCGCACACGGGGACCCCGATCCGCACCCGGGGTCCTCGGACCGCACGTCCGCACGGCCGACATCCCGAACGAGATCCGCGAAGCGCTTCAACCAGATGTACGTAGCAAGCGCTTCCTGCACAGTCCGTGAACGACCGGTCGCACCCACCGAACAGACCCACCGCAAGCGAACGGAGAACAGTCATGGCCCAAGCCGCAGCCGTGGCGAAACCGCCCGCGCCGGCCCGGCGACGCCGTGCCTCCGCGACGCCGCACAGGCTCCCGTATCTGCTGATCGCCCCGGCGGCGCTGCTGATGCTGGGCTTCATCGCCTACCCCGTCATCAGCGTCTTCTACTACAGCCTGCAGAACTACAACCCCACCAAGCCCTGGCGCAACGGCTACGCGGGCTTCGACAACTTCGTGCACGCCTTCACCGACGACCCCCAGTTCTGGGACACGCTGACCTTCAGCGCCAAGTGGGTCGTCGTCGAGGTGGGCCTCCAGCTGCTGTTCGGCCTCGCGCTCGCGCTGATCGTCAACCAGACCTTCGTGGGACGGGCGGTCGGCCGCGCGCTGGTCTTCTCACCGTGGGCCGTCTCGGGCGTGCTGACCTCCGCGATCTGGGTGCTGCTCTACAACTCCCAGACGGGCATCACGCGTTACCTCGCCGACGCGGGCATCGGACAGTACGGCACCAGCTGGCTCTCCGACACCTCCACCGTCTTCCCGGCCGCGGTGGTCGCCGACCTGTGGCGTGGCGTGCCGTTCTTCGCGATCCTCATCCTCGCCGACCTCCAGTCCGTCTCCAAGGATCTGTACGAGGCCGCCGAGGTCGACGGCGCGGGCCGGGTCCGGCAGTTCCTGCACATCACACTGCCGCACCTCAAGGACGCCATCGTCCTGTCCACGCTGCTGCGCGCGGTGTGGGAGTTCAACAACGTCGACCTGCTCTACACGTTGACCGGCGGAGGCCCCGCGGGCGAGACGACGACACTGCCGCTCTACATCGCGAACACCAGTGTCGACGCCCACAACTTCGGCTACGCGTCGGCCCTGACCACGGTCGCGTTCGTGATTCTGCTCTTCTGCTCGATCGTCTACCTGCGACTGAGCAAGTTCGGAGGCGGGGACAAGTGATCACCAAGGACGCCGGGACGATCGCTCCGGCCGCACCCGCACCGGCCGCCGAGGAACCCCGGCCGACCGTACGGAGGACGAGGCGGGCCTGGGACGAGGTGCCCCGCTGGCAGATCTACCTCCCGCTGTCGGTCTACCTGCTCTTCACCCTGGTCCCCTTCTACTGGATCCTGCTGTTCGCGCTCCGCCCGGCCGGCTCCACCTCGCTCGTGCCGTGGCCCATGACCTTCGACCACTTCGACAAGGTGTGGACCGAGCGCAGCTTCGGGACCTACTTCCAGAACAGCGTGCTCATCGCGCTAGCCACCCTGGTGCTGACGACCGTCGTCGCCCTCGCCGGCGGATACGCCCTCGCCCGCTTCGACTTCAGGATCAAGCGCGGCTTCATGCTGGCGCTGCTGTGCTCCCAGTTCGTGCCGGGGGCGCTGCTCCTCGTGCCGCTCTTCCAGATCTTCGCCAAGCTCCAGATGATCAACTCGCTGGGCAGCGTCATCATCGCCGAGACGGTCTTCCAGCTGCCGCTGTCGATGATCCTCATCAGCGGGTTCATCAGGAACGTGCCGTACTCCCTGGAGGAGGCGGCCTGGGTCGACGGCTGTGACCGCTTCAAGGCCTTCCGGATCGTCGTGCTCCCGCTGCTGCGGCCCGGCCTGATCGCCGTCGGCTCCTTCGCCTTCGTGCACGCCTGGAACCACTTCCTGTTCGCCCTGATGTTCCTCAGCGACCAGGGCAAGCAGACCATCCCGGTCGGCCTGAACACCCTGATGAGCTCGGACAGTGTCGACCTCGGCGCGCTCGCCGCCGGCGGAATCATCGCCGCCGTCCCCGTCGTCATCGTCTTCGCCTTCATCCAGAAGTGGCTGATCACGGGATTCAGCGCGGGGGCGGTGAAGGGATGAGCCACCAGCCTGCGGCGTCCGCCGCCGGCGGGCCGACGAGCCCGCCCGCCCGGGACCTGCCGCTGCCCGTCGTCCTCGCGGGCGCCCGCGGCCACGGCGACTGGCACCTGCGCAACATCCGCCGCCTGCAGGACGAGGGCCTCGTACGGCTCGCCGGGATCTGCGAGCTGACCCCGCTCACGGACGCGGAGCTGGACGGCCGGCAGGTCCAGCAGTCCGCCGACTTCGGCGCCCTCCTCGACTCCACCCGCGCGGCGATCGCCGTGATCTGCACCCCCATCCCCACCCACACCGACCTGGCGCTGACCGCCGCGGGCAAGGGCGTGCACCTGCTGCTGGAGAAGCCGCCCGCCCCCTCGTACGCGGAGTTCCGCAGGATGGCCGACGGGGTCGCCGCGGCCGGCGTCGCCTGCCAGATCGGCTTCCAGTCGCTCGGCTCGCACGCCGTGCCCGCCGTCCGGGAACTGATCGCCGGGGGTGCGATCGGCCGGGTGCTCGGGATCGGCGGGGCCGGGGCGTGGGCACGCGACGAGGCGTACTACCGGCGTGCGCCGTGGGCGGGCAAGCGCCGCCTGAACGGCGTGGACGTCGTCGACGGTGTGCTGACCAACCCCCTCGCCCACGCCGTCGCCACGGCGCTCGCCCTCGACGGCGCCACCCGCGCCGAGGACGTCGCCGGGATCGAGACCGAGCTGCTGCGCGCCAATGACATCGAGTCCGACGACACCTCGTGCGTGCGCGTCACCACGGCCGGCGGCCGGGTCACCGTGGCCGCGACCCTGTGCGCCGAACGGCCCGACGAGCCGTACGTCGTGGTGCACGGAAGCGCCGGGCGGATCACCTTCTGGTACAAGCAGGACCGCGTTCTCGTACAGCGCTCCGGGCACGGCCCCGAGGAGACCGCCTTCGGCCGGACGGACCTGCTGGAGAACCTGGTCGCCCATCTGACGGACGGCACGGACCTGTTGGTCACGCCCGAGTCGACGGGTGCCTTCATGAAGGTCGTTGAAGCGATTCGACAGGCGCCCGATCCCCGCGCCCTGCCCGAGGACAGCTGGACCCGGGTGCCCGGCGAGAACCGCCGGGTCGTGCGCGGCGTCGACGGCCTGGTCGCGGCCGCCGCCGACACCCTCGCCCTCTACTCCGAGCTGGGCGCCGTCTGGGCGCCGCCGAAGGAGGTGAGCACCGGATGAACGAGGAGTCGCTCGTCCTGCGCGTGGCGGGCCGCCCCGTCGGCCGCTATCTCACCCGGCCCGCACTGCCGGCCCGGCTGTCGCCGCGCCCGTACCTGCACCCCGTCACCACGCTGGCCGGCACCGCCGTCACCGAGCTGAGCCCCGCCGACCACGCACACCACCTCGGCGTCGGTGTGGCCGTACCCGACGTCGAGGGGCACAACTTCTGGGGCGGACGCACCTATGTCCGCGACCGGGGACCCACCGAACTCGACAACCACGGCGCTCAGCGGCACACCGCCTTCCAGCTGCGCGACCCCGACGGCTTCGTGGAGGAACTGCGCTGGGTGGCCGCCGGCGGCGAACTGCTGCGCGAGCGGCGCACGGTGGCGACCACCGCACTGACCGGGTCCGCCTGGGCGCTGGACTTCACCTTCTCGCTGACGAACACCACCCGGGGCACGCTGTCCATCGGCAGCCCGGCCACCAACGGGCGGCCCGGCGCGGCCTACGGCGGCTTCTTCTGGCGCGCCCGCAAGGAGGACGAGGCACCACGGGTGTTCACCGCCGACGCGGAGGGCGTGACCGCGGTGCACGGCCGGCGCGCCGACTGGCTCGCCCTCGCGGGCGCCACCTGGACGCTCGTCTTCGCCGGCGCCACCGCGGCGACGCGTCACGACCCGTGGTTCGTGCGCACCGCCGAGTACCCGGGGGTGGGTTCCTCGCTCGCGCACGAGGAGAGGCTGCCCGTCGCCGCCGGTGACACGGTCGTGCGGCGGATCGTCACCGTCGTCGCCGACGGCCGGCTCGACCGGTCCGAGGCCGCCGCGCTCGTCCGCAAGGCGGTGAGTCCCTGATGGCCCTGCCCTCCGCCGACCTCGGCGACGGGACCTACCGCAACCCCGTCCTGGACGCCGACTGGTCCGACCCCGACATCCTGCGGGTCGGCGACGACTTCTACCTCACCGCCTCCAGCTTCGGCCGTGCTCCGGGCCTGCCGCTGCTGCACTCCCGCGACCTGGTCAACTGGACGCTCGTCGGACACGCCCTGCCCCGCCTGGAGCCCGCGGCGGACTTTTGCGCCCCCCGGCACGACTGCGGGGTGTGGGCCCCGTCGCTGCGGCACCACGACGACCGCTTCTGGATCTTCTGGGGAGACCCCGACCATGGGGTCTTCCAGGTCAACGCCCCCGAGATCCGGGGTCCTTGGACCCGCCCGCATCTGGTCGAGGCGGGCAAGGGGCTCATCGACGCCTGTCCGCTGTGGGACGAGGAGACCGGCGAGGCCTATCTCGTGCACGCGTGGGCCAAGTCCCGTTCGGGCATCAAGAACAGGCTCACCGGCCACCGCATGCGCCCCGACGGCACGGGCCTGCTCGACGAGGGGAAGGTCGTCGTCGACGCCGACCGGATCCCCGGTTGGTTCACCCTCGAAGGCCCGAAGCTCTACCGGCACGACGGCTGGTTCTGGATCTTCGCGCCCGCCGGGGGAGTGGAGACCGGCTGGCAGGGCGTCTTCCGCTCGCGCGGCTTCTTCGGGCCCTACGAGGAGCGAGTCGTCCTGGAGCAGGGCGACACCGACGTCAACGGCCCCCACCAGGGCGGCTGGGTGCGCACCGGCGGCGGTGAGGACTGGTTCGTGCACTTCCAGCAGCGCGGCCCCTACGGGCGGGTCGTCCACCTCCAGCCGATGCGCTGGGAGGAGGACGGCACCCCGGCCGGCGGAGCCTGGCCGGTGATCGGCGACAGGGGAGCGCCGGTCGCCGTGCACCCGAAGCCCGCTCTGCCGCCGCAGCCGTCGTCCGTGCCCGCCACGGACGACGACTTCCCCGGGGGCCGCTTCGGGCGCCAGTGGCAGTGGACGGCCAACCCGCGGGACGGCTGGGCCACCCAGCATTCCGGGGACGGGCTGCGGCTGAGCTGTGTGCGCACGGCCGACGCGCACGACCTGCGCAGACTGCCGCACGTGCTCACCCAGCGGCTGCCCGGCGGCGCCGCCTGCGTCGAGGTCGGGCTGCGGCTCGACAGCGAGGAGCCGGGCGCCCGGGCCGGACTCGCCGTGCTCGGGGACGCGTTCGGCTGGATCGGGCTCCAGCGGGAGGCCGACGGATCGGTGCGGCTCGTGCACCGGTTCGCCGAGTCGGCCGCCGAGTACGAGCGTGACGCCGCGCACTCCCGGGTGGCACCCGACGGGTCGGCCCGGCTGTGGATCGAGATCGGCGCGGGCGCGCGCTGCCGCTTCTCGTACGACGTGGGCGACGGCCGGGAGTCCTCGGGACAGGTCTTCGCCGCCACGCCCTGGCGCTGGGTCGGTGCCCTGCTCGGGCTCTTCGCGCTCGCCCCGGCGGGCGCGGGTCATGCAGGCGCCGCCACGTTCACGCAGTTCCGTGTCACCGCGGCCCCCTGAGGGCCGCTCCCGACGCACGCACACCGGTGCGGCGACACCGCAGTCGCCGCACACCCGGAAAACCCCACAACCCCGTTGAATCCAGATGAAGAGAGCCGACCAATGAAGATCAGCATCCGTAGAAGCAGGCGTGCCGCGACGGCCGTCGCCCTGGGTTCCGTGCTCGCGCTGACCGCCACCGCCTGCGGCGACGACGGCAGCGGCTCGGCCGGTGACAAGGGCGGCGAGGGCTCCGGCAAGGGCGAGATCACCTTCTGGGACAACAACGGCGGTGTCCGCACCGACATCTGGAAGCAGATCATCGCCGACTTCGAGAAGAAGTACCCGGACATCAAGGTGAACTACGTCGGCATCCCCGCGGCGAGCGCCCAGTCCAAGTACGACACCGCCATCCAGGGCGGCGGCCTGCCCGACGTCGGCGGTGTGGGCACGGCGATGCTCGCCGAGGTCGCGGTCCAGGGCGCGCTGGAGCCGCTGGACAGCCGGGTCGAGAAGAGCGCGCTGAACGGCAGGCTGAGCAAGAACCTGCTCGACAGCAGCCGGGCCGCGGGCGGCGGCGACACGCTCTACCAGGTGCCGACCTCCGCCAACAACGGCACGCTGTGGTACCGCACCGACCTGTTCGATAAGGCCGGTCTGGACGCCCCGACGACCTGGTCGAAGTTCTACTCGGCGGCCGACAAGCTCACCGCCAAGGGCAAGAACGCGTTCGGCTTCACCATCCGGGGCGGCGAGGGCGCGATCGCGCCGGCCCTGGACGCGGTGTACGGCCAGACCGGCATCACCTCGTTCTGGAACGGCGACAAGACCACCGTCAACGATCCGAAGAACGTGGCCGCGCTGGAGAAGTACGTGGCCCTGTACAAGAAGGACACCCCGTCCGCGGACGTCAACAACGACTTCACCAAGATGGTCGCCCAGTGGGACAGCGGCACCATCGGCATGCTCAGCCACAACCTCGGCTCCTACCAGGACCACCTGAAGGCCCTCGGCGCGGACAAGTTCCGCGGCATCCCGAACCCGACGCAGGACGACGGCACGCGCGTCCAGGTGTCCAACCCGGTCGACGGGCTGAGCCTGTTCAAGTCGAGCAAGAACAAGGCCGCCGCCTGGAAGTTCATCGAGTTCGCGCTCTCGGCCGAGGAGAACTCCAAGTTCAACGAGTCCGCGGGCCAGGTGCCGGCGAACACCGACGCGGCCAAGGACGCATGGATCCAGCAGGCCGAGCCGACCAAGCTGGCGGCCGAGGCGCTCAACGGGACCGGCACCAAGATCGTGCAGCTGCCGTACTACCTGCCGGACTGGAACACCATCTCCAAGGCCGACAACGAGCCGAACTTCCAGAAGCTGCTGCTCGGCAAGATGACCGCGAAGCAGTTCCTGGACACGCTGGCCGACCAGCTCAACGCCGCGCAGGCGGACTGGAAGAAGAACCACGGATGACCCGCCCGCACGCGCGGTGAAGCGACTGCGCGACCGTCGTCCGGCCGTCGGGCCGGCCGGTCGCGCAGTGCCCCGCGCCCCTGCCGGGGCGCGGTTCCCACCCCCTGGGGAAAGGCACGACGAGATCCCCGAGTCCTGGATCACCTGGCCCACGGCCTGACCGAGTACCACCCGCCACCCGACCCGACGGGAAGAGAGCCGCACCATGAACGCACAGGAATGGCATGGGCATGCCATAGCACGACGTTCGGCGACACGTGCCGCGGCGCTGATCGGCTGCACCGCCCTCGTCCTCGCCGTCACCGGTACCACCGCCGAGGCCCGCTCCGCCGACCCCGCCCGCCAGACCCTCGCGGCCCGCGACGGATGGGCCTCCGCGGGCACCGGCACCACCGGCGGGTCCACCGCCGACGCCGCGCACGTCTACACCGTCACCACCTGGGACGGATTCAAGGCCGCCCTGGCCGCCGGCGGCACCGCCCCGAAGATCATCAAGGTGAAGGGCACCATCGACGCCAACGCCGTCGGCTGCGACTCCTTCGCCACCGACGGCTACGACTTCGACGCCTACCTGCAGAAGTACTCGCCGGAGAACTGGGGTTACGGCACCGACCTGTCGGCCGAGCCCGACGACAGCCCCGAGGGACTGCGCCGCGCCTCCGCCGCCCGCCAGGACACCGCCATCAAGGCCTCCGTCCCCGCCAACACGACACTGATCGGCATCGGCGAGGACGCGGGCTTCAAGGGCGCCAGCCTCCAGATCAAGGACGTCGACAACGTCATCGTCCGCAACCTCGCCTTCGAGAGCCCCCTCGACTGCTTCCCGCAGTGGGACCCCACCGACGGCGACACCGGGAACTGGAACTCCGAGTACGACAGCGCCGTCGTGTACGGCTCCACGCATGTCTGGCTGGACCACAACACGTTCACCGACGGGGAGCACCCGGACAGTACCCTGCCGACGTACTACGGCCGGATCTACGAACAGCACGACGGAGAACTCGACATCGTCAAGGGCGCGGACTACGTGACCGCCTCCTGGAACGTGTTCGCCGACCACGACAAGACGATCCTGATCGGCAACAGCGACAGCGCGGCGACCGCCGCTGTCGACCGGGGACACCTGAAGACCACGTTCCACCACAACCTGTTCACCGGTCTCGTCGAGCGCGCGCCCCGCGTCCGCTTCGGCCAGGTCGACTCCTACAACAACCACTTCGTCGCCGACTCCACGTACTCCTACAGCTTCGGCATCGGCATGGAGTCCCAACTCGTGGCCGAGCACAACGCGTTCACGCTGCCCGACGGGATCAGCGCCGCGACCGTCCTGAAGAAGTGGAAGGAGGCGCCGCTCACCGCCGCCGACAACTACGTCAACGGCAGGAAGACCGACCTGATCGCCGTGCACAACGCGGAGATCCCGGCCGAGACGCTCCAGTCCGGTGCCGGCTGGACTCCCACCCTGCGCACGAAGGTCGACCCGCCGAAGGCCGTCCCGGGCCTCGTCGACCACCGGGCGGGCGCCGGAAGGATCTGCTGACATGGCCGGGCCCTCGCTCAGCAGACGGGCGTTCGTCGCCGCGAGCACCGGAGCCGCGCTGGCTCCGCTGCTCGCGGCCCCCGCGACCGCCGTGCCGCCGTCGGCGGCACGGCGTCACGGCAGGCCCTTCGGGCGGTACGGATCGCCGTCCGCGCGGCTCACCGAGCGGACCCTGTACGTCCATCCCGGCGGCCTCGGCGACCACACCACCGTCCAGGCCGCGGTGAACGCCGCGACGGGCGCCGGACACACACTGGTCCTCGCACCCGGTGTGTACCGCGAGACCGTCTCGGTCGGTGTCACCGACCCGGCCACCGGCCTGCCCGGCGTCGCGGGCACCGGGATGACGTGGATCGGCGCCTCCGAGGACCCGCACGACGTCGTCGTCGTGTACGACAACGCGGCCGGCACGACGAAGCCTGACGGTTCGGGCACCTACGGCACCTCCGGCTCGGCCACGACCACCGTGCGCACCGACGGCTTCACGGCCCGCTGGATCACCTTCGCCAACGACTGGCTGCGCGCGGACCACCCCGGCATCACCGGCACCCAGGCCGTCGCCGTCAAGGTCCAGGGCGACCGTTCGGCCTTCCACCACTGCCGGTTCCTCGGCCATCAGGACACGCTCTACGCCGACTCGATCGCGCTCGGCACCTTCGCCCGCCAGTACTACCGCGACTGCTACGTCGAGGGCGACGTCGACTTCGTCTTCGGCCGGGCCACGGCGGTGTACGAGCACTGCCACTTCCACACGCTCGACCGCACCGACCTGGCATCCGCCCCGTACGGCTTCGTCTTCGCGCCGTCCACCGCGGTCGCCGCTCCGCACGGCTACCTGGTCGTCCGAAGCCGGATCACCAGCGCGGCCCCCGACGGGTACTACAAGCTGGCCCGCCCCTGGGTGCCCAGCTCGGACACCACCGCCCGGCCGATGCTGACGGTGCGCGAGACCCGTCTGGACGCCGGGACCGACGCGGTCGCACCCTACGCCGACATGTCGTCCGCCCACCCTTGGCAGAACCAGCGCTTCGCCGAGTACCGCAACACGGGACCGGGCGCGGCCGTCACGGTCCCCGCCGACCGGCCCCAACTCACCCCAGAGGAGGCCGAGTCCGCCACCCGCGAGACACATCTCGGCGACTGGGCGCCCTGGCAGGACCGCTGACCCGCCGGCCGCCGGCGCCGGGCTCTCCGGTGCCGGCGGGGCCCGTTGCCTGTGGAGTATGTATCGATCGGGCAACGGGCCTCGCGTTCCCCTGGGTGACGCGCGTAGAAACCTGTCATGCATAAGCCACGCATCGCGGCCATCGCCGCCGCCTGTGCCGTCGCCGGCGCCGCCCTGTACGGCGCCGGTGCGGCCACCGCCGGCCAGTCGACCGCGAACTCGACCCACGAGCCCTACAACATCGGGGTCCTGGTCAAGGACATCGACACCTACTACGGCACGACGCTCGACAGCAACGGCGTGTACCAGGCCTCCCCGGACAGCCCGTACGCCAAGGACCTGGCGCGCATCGAGTCCGACGCCGAGCGCTACATCGACAAGGCGGCGCGCAAGGCCCGCCACCACGGCGAGAAGCCCGCGGTCGTCTTCGACATCGACGACACGCTGCTGCTCTCCCTCGACTACGAGAAGAAGACCAACTACACGTACAACTCGGCCTCCTGGGCCGCGTACGTCGCCCAGGCCGACCGCCCGGCCGTCTTCGGCACCCCCGCGCTCGTCGAGTACGCGCGGTCCAAGGGTGTCGAGGTCTTCTACAACTCGGGCCTGAAGGAGTCGCAGCGCGCCGACGCCGTCAAGAACCTCAAGAAGGTCGGCGCCGACGTCAACCTCGACGCCGGCCACATGTTCCTCAAGGACGCGGCCAACCCGCCCGCCTACCTGAGCGACTGTGCCACGGCCACCGCCTGGAACTGCACGACCGTGCAGTACAAGTCCGGCACCCGCAAGCACATCGAGTCCCTCGGGTACGAGATCGTCGCCAACTTCGGCGACCAGTACTCCGACCTCGACGGCGGCTACGCCGACAGGACGTACAAGCTCCCGAACCCGACGTACTTCGTGAGCTGAGCCCTTCCGGGAGACGAACGCCCCCGCCGGTCGTCACCGGCGGGGGCGTTCTCTGCCGACCGAGGGGGGCTCAGGTCGGCAGGTCCGTGCAAGGGAGAGGACGCCGGAATCGAACGTCCGGTTGTTTCCCCCGGGCAATCGATCCCGTAAGCGAGGTCCGAGGGCCCGCGGAACGCGAGTCCGTGAGGGAAAAGGGTTGCCGTGTGCGGGGCGGGATCACGAGGCGGCGCCGGACGCCGTGCCGTCGTCCGCGTGGACCGCGAAGTCACCGGCGACGGCGGACCGTTCACCGCCCGAGACGGCCGTGGCCGTGTACCGGTCGTCCTTCGCGTCCCGGCCGCCGCGCTCGTGGTCGTACTGTCCCGCGAAGACCCACTCGCCGGGCCAGACCGTGCGCCCCGGCTTCAGCACCCAGGTGTAGACGAGGAAGCCGTCCCGCTCCCGGACCGTCGTCGTGAAGTCGTCCTCGGGCAGGGACCGCCAGGCGCCCGTCTCGTTCACCCCGCCGGTCTGCCGGATCCTCAACCGGACCGTGAGCGCCGTCAGTTGCCGGTTCGTCCTCACCGTCACACTGCTCTGCGCCCAGAAGTCGTTGCTGTGCGGGTCGACCGAGCCGTCGGACCGCAGCGGCCCGTCCTCGCTGCCGGTGGCCGGCGGGCGGCCCGTCGCTTCCGGCGACGGTTCGGGGGTCGGCGAGACCGCGACGGTCTGCTGCGGCGTCCCGTCCCGCACGGCCGAGGCCACCGTGTAGCCGCCCACCGCGAGGACTCCGGCGACGGCCGCCGTGGCACCCGCGACCCGGAGCCAGCCGCGGGTGCCTGCCCCGCGCCGTGCGGGCCGCCGCTCCCGAGCGCCCGCCATGCCGCGCTCCACCCGGGCCAGGATGTGCGCGCGGTCGGGCCGGTGCGCCTCGGCGGCGTCCCGCAGCCCGGCGCGCAGCTCGTCGTGCACGTCCCGCGCCTTCCTCATCGGTCCGACCCTCCGGTTCCACCCGCGGGCAGCGCTCCCGCATGCACCCGCACCGGCGTCCCGTCGGTGCCGAGGAGCCGCTTCAGTTCCGCCACGCCCTTCGAGGTCTGGCTCTTCACCGTACCCACGGACACACCGAGGGCGAGGGCCGTGTCCTTCTCCGAGAGGTCGAACGCGTGCCGCAGCACGACGCACGCCCGCTTGCGGAACGGCAGTCTGCGCAGCGCCTCCTGGACGTCGATCGCACCCGGCACATCGGGGTTCTCGGCCCTGTCCTCACGGCTCGACCAGAAGAGCGTGATCCGCCGCCGCTCGCGCACCGCGCTGCGGATGCGGCTGCGCGCGAGATTGGCGACCACACCGCGCGCGTACGCCACCGGGTGGTCCGCCGCACGCACCCGGTCCCAGCGGTGCCACAGGGCGAGCAGCGCGTCCGCCGCCAGATCGTCCGCGACGTCCGGTTCGCCCGTCAACAGGGCCGCGAGGCGGGAGAGTTCGGCGTAGTGCCGCTCGAAGAAGGCGTGGAACTCCACGGAGGCGTTGTCGTCGAGGACCGTGCCCACGGGTGACCTCTCCTCGCTGCGGATCCCGGCACCGTTGCAGGTGCGTGGTCATGCGGCCCCCGTGTGCCACCCGTGACGAAGTGGCGTGTCCGTGGGGCGGGATGCGAGAGCGTATCAGCGTCCGTACGGAGCTTCGAACGCCGTATGGCGGGCCGAACTCGATTCCGTAACACGGAGAAAACCTGAAACCGGTGCGACGCGGGAACAATCCAG
This sequence comes from Streptomyces krungchingensis, assembly GCF_054729265.1. NCBI lineage: Bacteria > Bacillati > Actinomycetota > Actinomycetes > Kitasatosporales > Streptomycetaceae > Streptomyces > Streptomyces krungchingensis. The sequence continues at coordinate 3,027,900 of NZ_JBPUKY010000001.1, read as the reverse complement.
CCAGCATCCGCACACCCAGCACGCAGGCATCGAGGAGCAACGCCATGTCCGAATCCCAGAAGGTGGCCGACCGGCCAAGTGCCGTGCCCCCCGCGGCGAACAGCGTCGACGGGTTCTTCAAGATATCCGCCCGGGGCTCCACCTTCGGCCGGGAGATACGCGGCGGCTTCGCCACGTTCTTCACGATGGCCTACATCCTTGTCCTGAACCCGATCATTCTGGGCAGCGCCAAGGACAAGTTCGGCCACCAGCTCGACGCCGTCCAACTGACCACCGCCACCGCTCTGGTGGCCGCCGTCATGACCGTCGTCATGGGCCTCGGCGGCAACCTCCCGCTCGCGCTCGCCGCGGGCCTCGGCCTCAACGCGGTCGTCGCCTTCCAGATCGCCCCGCTGATGAGCTGGGACGACGCGATGGGCCTGATCGTCCTGGAGGGCCTGCTGATCTGCGTACTGGTGGTGACGGGCCTGCGCGAAGCGGTCATGCACGCCATCCCGCAACCGCTGAAGCAGGCGATCAGTGTCGGCATCGGTCTGTTCATCGCCTTCATCGGCTTCGTCGACGCCGGGTTCGTCACCCGCATCCCGGACGTCGCGAGCACCACGGTCCCGGTGCAGCTCGGCGGCACCGGCACGCTGACCGGCTGGCCGGTCCTCGTCTTCTGCTTCGGCGTGCTGCTGACCATCGGACTGCTCGCCCGCAAGGTCAAGGGCGCGATCCTGATCAGCATCGTGACCATGACGATCGTGGCGATCGTCATCAACTCCGCCGCCGACATCAAGAGCTGGGGCCTGACCACGCCGAAGCTCCCCGACGACGTGGTGGCCTCACCGGACTTCGGACTGCTCGGTCACTTCAGCCTGTTCGGTGCCTTCGGCGAGACCGGCGCGATCACGGTCGTCCTGCTGATCTTCACGCTCGTCCTGTCCGACTTCTTCGACACGATGGGCACCGTCGTCGGCATCAGCGCCGAGGCCGGCCTGCTGGACGAGGAGGGCAAGGTGCCGAACCTCGGCCGGGTCCTGCTCATCGACGGCGCCGCCGCGGTGGCCGGCGGTGCCGCCTCGGCCTCCTCCTCGACCTCGTACATCGAGTCGGCGGCGGGTGTCGGCGAGGGAGCCCGTACCGGCTTCGCGAATCTGGTCACCGGCGGGCTCTTCGCGCTCGCGCTGTTCCTGACCCCGCTGCTCACGATCGTCCCGCTGCAGGCCGCCGCGCCCGCGCTCGTCGCGGTCGGCTTCCTGATGATGACCCAGGTCAAGCACATCGACTGGGACAGGTACGAGATCGCCATCCCCGCCTTCCTGACCATCGCCGTGATGCCGTTCACCTACTCGATCACGAACGGCATCGGCGCGGGCTTCCTCGCCTACGTCCTGATCAAGACGGTCCTCGGCAGGGCGAAGGAGGTCCACTGGCTGCTGTGGGCCTCCTCGGCGCTGTTCCTCGTGTACTTCGCGATCGACCCGATCGAGCAGATCCTCGGCGTGAAGTGACGACGAGGGCCCCGCACCCGGACGGGGGTGCGGGGCCCTTCGCGGGTGGCGCTCAGCCCTTCAGCGCGGCCCGCATGGCGGCCTTCGCGACCGGCGCCGCCAGGCCGTTGCCGCTGACCTCGGAACGGGCCGCGTCGGACTGCTCGACCATCACCGCGACGGCGACCTCCTTGCCGTTGGAGTCGGACTTCGCGTACGACGTGAACCAGGCGTAGGGCGTCTCGCTGTTGTTCTCGCCGTGCTGGGCCGTACCCGTCTTGCCGCCCACGGTCGCGCCGGAGATCCTGGCGTTCGTGCCCGTGCCGTCCTCGACGACCGTCTGCATCGCCGACTGGAGCTGCTGCGCCGTGGACGAGCTGACGATCTCCTTCGTCCGCGTGTTGTCGTCGTAGTTCTTCAGGACGTTCCCGTCGGCGTCGCTGGTCTGCGCCACCATGTGCGGCGAGACGAGCTTGCCGTCGTTGGCGATCGCGGCGGACACCATGGCCATCTGGAGCGGCGTCGCCGTCACGTCGAACTGGCCGATGCCGGTCAGCGCCGTCGAGGACCTGTCCATGCCCGAGGGGTACACGCTGGCGTAGGCGCGCACCGGCACGTCCTGCTTCTCGTCGTTGAAGCCGAACTTCTCCGCCATCGCCCTGACCTTGTCCTGGCCCAGGTCGACGGCCATCTTCGCGAAGACGTTGTTGCAGGAGTACTGGAGCGCGACGCGGATGGAGGCGTCCTCGCAGGGGGCCGAGCTGTTCTCGTTCTTCAGGACACGGCTCGTGCCCGGCAGCGTGTACGGGTCGGGGCTGTCGGTCTTCGTGTCCACGTCCGAGTACAGCCCGTCCTCCAGCGCCGCGGCCGCGACGACCAGCTTGAACGTCGAGCCCGGCGGCAGCGGCTGCCGGATCGCGCGGTTGACCAGCGGCTTGTCGGCGTCCTTCTTCAGCTTCTGCCAGGTGCTGTCGTTGCCCGCGGAGATCGTCGTCGGGTCGTACGACGGTGTGGAGACGGCCGCGAGGATCTTGCCCGTCTTCGGGTCGATCACGACGGCTCCGCCCTTCTTGTCGCCGAGCGCGTCGTACACCGCCTTCTGCACGTCCGGGTCGATCGTCGTGATCACGTCACCCGGGTCGGCGTGCTTGTTGGTGAGCGCGTCCAGCGGGTTCTTCAGCTGGGTGTCCGTGCCGTCCAGCAGGTCCCGGTAGATGCCCTCCAGCTGGGTCGCCCCGTACACCTGCGAGCTGTATCCGGTGACCGCCGCGTACAGGCTGCCGTCCTTGTACGTCCGCTTGTACTTGAGGTCGCCGCCCTTCGTCGGCGCGGAACCGGTGATCGCGTCGCCGGCCACGATGATGTTCCCGAGCGGGTTCGCGTACAGCGAGATCGCGTTCCGCCGGTTGTCCTTGTCTTCCGCGAGCGCCTTGCCGTCGTAGAACTGCACCCAGGTCGCCCTGACCAGCAGGGCGAGCACGAGCAGCAGAGAGAAGACGGCGGCCCGCCTGATCGTCTTGTTCATCCCGCTCAGAAGGACGAGCGGAGGAGGGCGGATCGTTCCCTTCCGCCCCGGTTTCTCATCCGTCCCTCATGAAGCCGGCCTCGTAGGCGGCGATCACCGCCTGGGTGCGGTCCCGCGTCCCCGTCTTCGCCAGCACCGCCGCCACGTGCGACTTCACCGTCGCGGGACCCACTCCCATGCGTGCGGCGATCTCGGCGTTCGTGAGCCCCGTCGCCATCAGCCGCAGCACGTCGCCCTCCCGCGCGGTGAGCTTCGCCACCCACGGCGGCGGCGCGGGACGGGACCGGGCGTACCCGGCGGCCAGCGCGCGCACCGCCGACGGGAACAGCAACGTGTCGCTGCGTGCCACCAGCCGCACGGCCTGCACGAGCGCGTCCGCGTCGGCCCGCTTGAGCAGGAAGCCCGCGGCTCCGGCGCGCAGCGCCTCGTACACGTGGGCGTCGTTCTCGAAGGTGGTCACGACGACGATGCGCGGGGGGTCCGGCAGAGTCGCGAGAATCTGCTCGGTGGCGCGGATGCCGTCGACCTCGGGCATCCGCACGTCCATGAGCACGACGTCCGGGGCCAGCTCCCGCACGACCGACACGGCCTCGGCGCCGGTCGCCGCCTCGCCGACCACCTCCAGGCCGGGCTCGGCGTCGAGGATCGCGCGCAGGGCGGTGCGCACCATGCGCTCGTCGTCGGCGACGACGACGCGCAGGGGAGCGGTGCCGGGGGACGTGCCGGTCATGCGGGCTCCTCGCTTCTCTCGGCGGACGGTCGTACGGGCAGGCGCACGGCCAGGCGCCACAGCCCGTCGGCGGGGCCGGCCTCGGCCGTTCCGCCGAGGAGGCGGGCACGGTCGGCGATGCCGCGCAGACCGTGCCCGCCGCCGGGACGGGGCGCGGGGACCGCCCGGGACACCGGGTTCTCCGCGGTCATGCACAGCTCGGTGCGCGGCCCGTCGCCGGTGAGCGCGATCCGCAGCGTGACACGGGTGCCGGGACCGGCGTGCTTCAGCGCGTTGCTCAGTGCCTCCTGCACGATGCGGTACGCCTCGCGGGACACCAGCGGCGGCAGGGTTTCAGGGCGTACCTCTACCGCGGCCGTGACGCACAGCCCACCGGCCCGGGTGCGGCGCAGCAGGCCGTCGAGGTCGGCGTCGAGCGTGGGGGTGGCGGGTTCCCTGTGGCCGGATCCCGCCGCCGCGTCCGGGCCGGGCCGCCGCTCCCGGTCGTCGCCCTCCCGCAGCATGCCGAGGACCGCGTCCAGTTCGCCGACCGTGCGCCGCGTGGTGTCCTCGATGGCGGTGAGCGCCTCCCGGACGAAGTCCGGGTCGGTGTCGAGGACCCGGCGGGCGGCGCCCGCCTGGAGGGTGACCGCGCTGAGGGCGTGGCCGACCGAGTCGTGCAGCTCGCGGGCGAGACGGTTGCGTACGGCGAGGTCGGCGGCCCGGCGTTCGGCCGCGGCGAGCCGGTCCTCGGGCGTGGGGCCGAGCAGCCGCGGTGCCCAGCGGGCCAGCAGCCCGCCGGACCCGGCGGCGCAGCCCGCGAGCGCGATCAGCGTGACGGTCCCGGCGACCGGGGAGAGCGCCAACGCCCAGCCGTGGTCGAGGACTTCGGGCAGCCCGAGACGTGAGTCGCGCAGCAGGGAGACGGCGGGCAGCGCGATGAGGACGGCCGCGAACGGCGGTACGGCCAGCGACATCCCGCTGATGATCCCGCCGAACCCGAGGTGCAGCGTGAACCAGGCCGCCGCCCGCCGACGGGCCGCCCAGGTCCGCGCGGGTCCCTCGGCGAGCACGTCGCCGCCGATGCCGCACAGGGCGCGCACCGCGGCCACCGACATCGGCCGGGTCAGGGGGAACAGCGCGGTGACCGCGGCGAGCGGCAACCCGACGGCGAACGAGAGGAGTTGGAGCGGCAGCGAGTCGAACACGTGCCGCGCTCCGGTGGCGGGCCCGACGATCACCTCGCCGACCAGCACGTACGGCATGGCGAGCGCGCCGCCGAGGATCAGGTGGACCCATCGCCGACGGGCCCGCCGGCCGAACAGGAAGCGGGCGGCATCCCTCACGCGACCCCCCTCACGTGGTACGCCGCGGGGCCCCGGCGGCAGCGGACCGCTCCGCGAAGAAGTACGCGCCGAGGGTGACCACGAGCACGCCGACGATCATCTGCACAGAGTAGGTGAGGTTCATCAGGCCCGTCGGGCGATCGGCGACGTCGTCCCCACCGCCCAGGCCCGCCAGCGACATCCAGCCGCCCCAGCAGGCCACCGCGCCGGAACCGGCCCAGCCGAGGGCGAGCGGCACAGCCACGGGCAGATCCCGGCCGCGCCGGAAGGCGAGCATCCAGGCGCCCGCGACGGCGCACAGCAGATAGACCACGTACATCGCCTCCAGCACCCGGAAGTCGCCGGACCGGTCGGCGATCCGCCCGGCGCTCAGCCCCGACGTGCCGCCGCAGGCCCACATCAGGTGCGTGGTGAGCGGGAACAGCGCGAGCACGGCGGCGGCGACCGCCGTGGCCCGCCGGGCGGCGCCGACGGGACCGGTGGTCAGCTCCCGGACCCGGCCCCGCCACAGGTGGGCCCAGCGGTCCCGCGCGTACAGCACGAACAGCGTGCCGAGCGTGAGGCCCTGCACGATGAACCCGGTGTAGACGACGCCGAAGACCCATTCGTCCAGGAACGGTTCGCGGCCCGGGGCGGCCGGCTCGCGACCCGAACCGCCGAGGAGCCGGACGAGGAGCTGCATCGGATAGCCGGTCATGATCGGCGTGAGCAGGCCGGTCGCCACCCACATGGGGAAGGCGAGCAGCCAGGCGGGGACGCGCAGGCCCCACGGCCGGGTCAGCAGCAGCGCCAGCACGATCACGGCGCTGTCGAGCAGCACGCTCAGACCGTTGGCGACGGCCATGCCGACGCGGTGGTCCAGCAGCGAGCTGCCGTCAGGGATGCCGATACGGCTTCCCGCCACCCAGGCGGTCTTGAGGGACAGATAGGGCACGCAGGAGACGACGGCGACGGCGCGAAGGACCCGGCGCGCCCGGCCGGGCCCTCCCCAGGACGGTTCCGACTGCGACGGCGTGCCCGGCCCGGCGGTTGATGTCTGCGTCATGCCCTCCACGCTGCCGTGACGGGTCCCGCCGCACGTCGTGCCCGGCGACGATCCGCCTCCGCCGCGCGGGGGAGGCGCGTCTCACCCGTCAGAGCCTGCGCGTCGCCAGGGTCAGCCGGTCGCGCGCGTCGAACAGCGCGTCCTTGACCATCTGTTCGTGCGCCGGGGTGAGCCGGGCCACCGGCACCGAGCAGCTGATGGCGTCGCGGGCCGGCGTGCGGTAGGGGATGGCGACGCCGAAGCAGCGCAGCCCCAGCGTGTTCTCCTCGCGGTCCACCGCGAAGCCCTGCTCCCGTACCTGGTGCAGCTCCTCGATGAGCTTCTCCCGGTCGGTGATCGTGTGCTCGGTCAGTGCCGGCAGGGTCTCCGGGAGCATCTTGCGGACCTGCTCGTCCGTGTGCGTGGCGAGCAGCGCCTTGCCCAGCGACGTGGAGTGCGCGGGGAGCCGGCGGCCCACCCGCGTGAACGGGCGCAGGTAGTGCTGGGACTGGCGGGTGGCGAGGTAGACCACGTTCGTGCCGTCCAGGCGCGCGAGGTGGATGGTCTCCGTGGTGTCGTCGGACAGCCGGTCGAGTGTGGGGCGGGCCGCGGCCACCACCTCGTCGCCGTCGATGTACGACGTGCCGACGAGCAGCGCGCGCACCCCGATGCCGTACCGCGTGCCCGTCGCGTCGGTCTCCACCCAGCCGAGCTCCACGAGCGTGCGCAGCAGCATGTACAGGCTGGACTTGGGATAGCCGACGGCCTCCTGGACCGCGGCCAGGGAGTGCATTCCGGGCCGGCCGGCGAAGTACTCGAGCAATTCCACGGTCCGCACCGCGGACTTGACCTGCGCCCCGCCGCCTGTCTCGCCTGCCGACATCGCCCTTGACCCCTTCGTTGGACGGGAAATAGTCTCCGACAGCATATTCATCATCAGAGACAGCGTTCAGTATATCGAACGCCCCTGGTGAGTGACACAAGAACTGCGGCATCACATCTGGAGGGACCCGCGGTGGCAGCAGCACCAGTCTGGAGTGTCGACCCCCGTACCGGGAAGCAGCGTGAACAGGTTGCGGTGGAGGCCACAGCCCAGGAGGTGGACGACGCCGTCCGCGCCGCCCACGCCGCCCGCCCGGCCCTCGCCGACCGAACCGTACGCGCCGCGTTCCTGCGCACCGCCGCGGAACTCCTCGAAGGCGCCCGCGAACAGCTCGTCGAGGCCGCCGACGCGGAGAGCGCGCTCGGCCCGGTCCGGCTCACCGGGGAACTCGCCCGCACCTGCTACCAGTTGCGGGCCTTCGCGGACATCGTCGACGAGGGCGCCTTCCTCGACGTGATCATCAACCACCCCGACGACACGGCGACCCCGCCCGTCCCGGACCTGCGCCGCTACAAGGTGCCGCTCGGCGTCGTCGCCGTCTACTCCGCCTCCAACTTCCCCTTCGCGTTCTCGGTCGCGGGCGGCGACACCGCGAGCGCGCTGGCGGCCGGCTGCCCGGTCGTCGTCAAGGCCCACCCGGACCACCCCGCCCTCTCCGAGCTGGTCGCGGCCGTCCTGCGCCGGGCCGCCGCCCGCCATGACGTCCCCGAGGGCGTCATCGGCCTGCTGCACGGCTTCCAGGCCGGCGTCGACCTGGTCAAGCACCCGCTGATCGCCGCCGCCGGGTTCACCGGTTCGGTGCGCGGCGGCCGGGCCCTCTTCGACGCCGCCGCCGCACGCCCCGTGCCGATCCCCTTCCACGGCGAACTCGGCTCGCTCAATCCCGTGGTCGTGACCGAGGCCGCCGCCGCCGAGCGCGCCGAGGCGATCGGCGCCGGCCTGGCGGGCTCGATGACGCTGGGCGTCGGCCAGTTCTGCGTGAAGCCCGGCCTCGTGCTCGCGCCCGCCGGGGCCGCCGGCGACCGGCTGGTGAAGTCCCTGACCGACGCCGTCAGCGACACCGACGCCGGTGTCCTGCTCGACCACCGCATGCGCGACAACTTCATCGCCGGGGTCGCCGAGCGCGCCGAACTCCCCGAGGTGGAGACCCCGGTGACCCCGGGCGCGGGCAGCGAGCACACGGTGAGCCCCGGCTTCCTGACCGTGCCCGCGCACCGGCTCGCCACCGAGGGCGAGCACGACCTGCTCCTGGAGGAGTGCTTCGGCCCCCTCACGGTGGTCGCGCGCTACGAGGACGAGTCCGAGGCGAGCGCGGTCCTGTCCCGGCTGCCCGGCAACCTCACCGCGACCGTCCAGCTCTCCACCGAGGAGGCCGCGGGCGAGGGCCGCGGCGCCGAGATCCTCGCCGAGCTGACCCCGCTCGCCGGACGCGTCCTGGTCAACGGCTGGCCGACCGGTGTCGCCGTCGCCCCGGCACAGCACCACGGCGGCCCGTACCCGGCGACGACGTCCACCTCGACCTCCGTCGGCGGCACCGCCGTCGAGCGGTGGCTGCGTCCGGTGGCGTACCAGAACGCCCCCGAGGCGCTGCTGCCGCCGGAACTGCGCGACGACAACCCGCTGGGGCTGCCGCGCCGCTTCGACGGACGCCTGGAGCGGTAGCCGCGCCGGAGCCGCGTATGCCACTTTCCCGCGCCCCCTCCGGGGCGCGGGGGCGGACCTGAGAGACTCGCGCCATGGACGTCGAACTCCCCGAACTCCCCTTCTCCCTGCGCACGTACGGACCCGACGGTCACTGGTCCTACGAGGACGGGGTGCTCGCCGGCTGGGCGGGCCCCCGCCAGGACCGGTTCGTGCCGCCCACCGGTGAGGGGCTCGATCCCGCCTCCGACGCGCCCCGACTGCTGGGCGCGCCCGAGGGGGACTTCCAGCTGATCGCCCGGGTCACGGTCGGCTTCGGGGCCGCCTTCGACGCGGGTGTCCTCTACGTCCACGTGGGCGAGCGGGCCTGGGCGAAGCTCTGCCTGGAGTACTCGCCGGACGTGCCGACGGTGTGCACGGTGGTCACCCGTGGACACTCCGACGACGCCAACTCGTTCACGGTGGAGGGAAGTTCGGTCTGGTTCCGGGTCAGCCGGACCGGGCGGGCCTTCGCCTTCCACGCCTCGCGCGACGGAAAGCGGTGGACCTTCGTCCGGCTCTTCACGCTCGGCGAGGAGAAGGAGACCGGGGCGGCCCTCGTCGGCTTCATGACCCAGTCGCCCATGGGCGAGGGCTGCGTCGTCACCTACGACGGCATCGAGTACCGCCCGCACTGGCCGAAGGACCTGCGCGACGGCAGCTGACCCACGGGCGGCGGCCGGCAGCGCGCCCGCGGGGAGCGGCCGGTGACAGGTCACCCGCGGGGAACAGCAGGTGTCAGGTCACCCGCGGGGAGCAGCCGGAGACAGCCCTTGGCGGGGAGATGCCGAAGACAGCCCTTGGCGGGGAGATGCCGGAAGCAGGGCGCCCGCCAGGACCGGCCCTGGACGAGGCGCCCGCGGCCACCGGCTAGCGAGGCGTCCGCAGGCCGACCGTCGCCGCGGCCGTCGCGGCGAGCAACCCCGCGCTCAGTGCCAGACTCACCCGCATCCCGGACTCGAAGTCCCCGGCCACCAGGGAGCCGAAGGCGGCGACCGCGAGCCCGCCCGACACCTGGCGTGCCGAGTTGAGGACGCCCGCCGCCAGCCCCGCCCGCGCGGACGGCACCGCGTCCATCATCGCGGCCGTCAGCGGCGGGACGGTCAGGGCGCACCCCAGGGCCGTCGGCACCAGCAGCAGCGCCACCGCCCAGGGGCGCGTCGCCGGATCGACGACCAGCAGGAGCAGCAGTCCCGCGGCGGCGAGCGACTGCCCCAGCAGCATCGGCAGCCGCGGTCCGAACCGGCCCGCAAGCTTGCCCGCCACGACGTTCGTGACCGCGATCAGGCCGGTCATCGGCAGGAACATCAGCCCCGCGTACAGCGGGGAGCGGCCCTGGACCTGCTGGAAGAACAGGGAGAACACGAACACCACACCGTAGAAGGCCACACTGCACGCGGCGCCCGCCGCGACCGCGACGGTCACCTGCCGGCTGCGGAACAGGCCGGGCGGGACCACCGGATGCGGCTGCCGCGCCTCGACGCGGACGAAGACCGCGCCCGCGACGACCGCCACCGCCAGGGCGACGAGCCCGGTCCCGCCGCCCTCGATGACCGCGAAGGTCAGCGCGGCGAGCGCCACGACGGCCGTCAGCTGACCGGGCAGGTCGAGCGGCGCGGGCCGGGGACGGGACCGCGGCGCTCGCACCAGCAGGGCCGAAGCCACCACGCCGAGCGGCACGTTGATGAAGAAGATGCCGCGCCAGTCCCACACCGTGGTCAGCGCACCGCCCGCCACCGGACCGAGCGCCACCGCGACCGAGCCGCCCGCGGCCCACAGCGACACCGCCCGCGCCCGACGGGCCGCGTCCGGATACGCCTGACGCACCAGGGCGAGCGACGCGGGCAGGACCACGGACGCCGCGACGCCCTGCGCGACCCGCGCGCCGACCAGTACCGGCAGGTTCGGCGCCAGCCCGCAGGCCATGGACGCCAGGGTGAACACCGTGATCCCGATGCCGTAGGCCCGGCTAGCCCCGACCCGGTCGGAGAACGCCCCGGTCGACAGCATCAGCGCCGCGAACGCCAGCGTGTACGCGTCGACGACCCACTGCAGGCCCGACATCCCGCCGCCGAGATCCGCCCGGATCGACGGGAGCGCCACGTTCACCACGGACGCGTCGAGGGTGATGAGCGCGAAGCCGAGCAGGGCGGCGACGAGGGTGAGCGAGGCGGACCGCCCGGGCGACCGGCCCGGTACGGAGGGGAGTCGGGTGTCGAGCGGGGGCGCCTCGGTGGCCGGGTTCGTTGACATGCCCTCATGCTGCGGAAGAGCGTCGGCCTACAGTAGTGGCCCGAATGCCATACGTCCGGAGGTTCTGGCCATGCCCGTCACGCAGGGGACACCGCACCGCATCGCCGTCATCGCCCCGTCCCCCGTGTCGATGTTCAACCTCGCCATCCCCGAGCTCCTCTTCGGAGAGGTCGAGGTCGACGGACGGCCGGGCTACGAACTGGCCGTGTGCACCCCGCACCCGGGCCCGATCGCCACCACCGGCGGACTCGACCTGCACGTCGGGCGCGGCCTGGACGCGGTGGCCGGCGCGGACACGGTGATCGTCGCGGGCACCGGGCGGCGGTACGCGCCCGATCCGGCCACCGTGGCCGCCGTGCGCGAGGCGGACGCCGCCGGCAAGCGGATCGCCTCCATCTGCAGCGGCGCCTTCGTGCTCGCCGAGGCGGGACTCCTCGACGGCCGGAGTGCCACCACGTACTGGCAGCTCGCGGACGAGCTGCGCGAGCGCTACCCGGCCCTCGACCTCAAGGGCGACGTCCTGTACGTCCAGGACGACCGGATCATGACCTCGTCCGGATACGCCGCCGGAATCGACCTCTGTCTGCACATCATCCGCACCGACTACGGTGCCGCGGTGGCCAACCGGGTGGCACGGCTCGCCCTCGTCGCCCCCGTACGGCCCGGCGGACAGACCCAGTTCACCCAGACCCCGCTGCCGCCCGAGCGCGGCGAGGCCTGCGCCGACACCCGCGGCTGGGCGATGCGCAACCTCGACAAGCCGCTCACGCTCACCGACCTCGCCCGGCACGCGGGCGTGAGCGTGCGCACGCTCACCCGCCGCTTCCATGCGGAGAGCGGAGTGAGCCCCTTGCAGTGGCTCCTGCACCAGCGCGTCGAACGGGCCAAGGAACTCCTGGAGACGACCGCCCTTCCCATGGACCAGGTGGCCCGCGCCAGCGGCCTGGGCGCGGCCGACTCGCTGCGCGGACACATGGTCCGGCGCACCGGGCTCACCCCGAGCGGCTACCGCGCCCAGTTCAGCAGGCTGGGAACCGCGGCCTGACCGGGAGCGTCCTGGCCTGCATGATCGAAGACCGTGTCAGCTGTGTGAGCCGTGTGATCAGAACCGCGCTGCCCGCCGAGGCCGACGTCGTCGCGGCACTGCACGCCCGTGCGCGGGCCACCTACTACCCGGACGGCGTACCGCAGGACGGCACGGACTGGCTCGCCGCCTGGCGCGGCGCCATCGAGCGGCCGGACGGGCACGTGCTCTGCGTCGTCGAGGGCGGCCGGATCACCGGCGTCGCCTCCTTCCGCACCGACGAGGGCGCCGCGGCCGACACCGTCAAGCTGTTCCAGTTCCACGTGGACCCCGACCACTGGCGGGCCGGGGTCGGTACCGAGCTGCACAGGGCGTGCGTCGAGGAGTGGAGCGCCGACGGGAAGCGCACGGCCACCCTGGACGTGCACGTCGACAACCGGCGCGCGCAGGCCTTCTACACCCGCCAGGGCTGGGTCCCCGACCCGGAGAACGCGCCGGCCGAGGGGGACCACCATCTCCACCTGCGGTACGAGGTGCCGGTGCCGGGGAAGTGACCGGGCGGCCCTCGCGGAGCGAGCCCACGACGCCAGGGGGAGCGGTCGCGCGGGGCCCGGGGTGCGGTCTCGCGGCGCCTCGAGTGCGGACCTGCCGGCACGGAATAGAACGAGCCGCTTGAACGTTCACACACCGACCCGTCCGAGGGTCCACCGGTACCCGCACGACCTGGAGAGAGCCGAGACATGCGCGTCGAGATCTGGAGCGACATCGCCTGCCCGTGGTGCTACGTGGGCAAGGCCCGCTTCGAGAAGGCGCTGGAGGCCTTCCCGCACCGCGACGACGTCGAGGTCGTGCACCGGTCGTTCGAGCTGGACCCGGGCCGTGCCAAGGGCGACATCCAGCCCGTGCTCACGATGCTCACCAAGAAGTACGGCATGAGCGAGGCGCAGGCACAGGCCGGCGAGGAGAACCTGGGCGCGCAGGCCGCCGCCGAGGGCCTGGAGTACCGCACCCGGGGCCGCGACCACGGCAACACCTTCGACATGCACCGCCTGCTGCACCTCGCCAAGGAGCAGGGCCGCCAGGACGAGCTGATCGGCCTGCTCTACAAGGCGAACTTCGCGGAGGAGCGGACCGTCTTCGACGACGACGAGCGGCTCGTGGAACTGGCCGTCGCCGCCGGGCTCGACGCCGACGCCGCCCGCGCGGTGCTCGCCGACCCGGCCGCGTACGCCGACGACGTCCGTGCCGACGAGCGCGAGGCGGCGGAGCTGGGCGCGAACGGCGTCCCCTTCTTCGTCCTCGACCGCAAGTACGGCGTGTCCGGCGCCCAGCCCGCCGAGGTCTTCTCCCAGGCGCTCACCCAGGCGTGGGGCGAGCGCGAGCCGCTGAAGCTGATCCAGCAGGGATCCGCCGACGTGGAGGCCTGCGGGCCCGACGGCTGCGCCGTGCCCGGGCACTGAAAACCGCAGGTCGGGGCGGACGTATAAGGGTTCCTTGGCAGAACCACGCAGAAATCCGCAATGGACGGGGGGTTCCCGGGGCCGCAGAGTGGACCCATGGAGACCTTCGAGACCCTCGTCCGAGCCGAGTTCGCCCCGAAGAACACCTATCTGAACACCGCGAGCACCGGACTCGTGCCGGCCCGCACGGTGACCGCCATGCGGGCCGCCGTGGAGTCCGTCGCCGCCGGGCAGCCCGCCGACATGTTCGCCGACGTGGAGGCCGCCCGCGCGTCGTTCGCGCGGCTGGCCGGGGTTCCGGCGAACCGGGTGGCCGCCGGGGCCTCCGTCGCCGTGTACAGCGGCCTGATCGCCGCCTCACTGCCGCCGGGCGCCGAAGTCCTCACCGCCGAGGCGGACTTCAGCTCCGTCGTCACCCCCTTCCACGTGCGCGGCGACCTCAAGGTCCGCTCCGTGCCGCTGGAGCGGATCGCCGAGTCGGTCCGTCCCGGCACGGCGCTCGTCGCCGTCAGCGCCGCGCAGTCCGCCGACGGCCGGATCGCCGACCTGGAGGCGATCCGCGACGCCGCGCGGACGCACGGGGCGCGTACGTACATCGACGCGTCCCAGGCCGCCGGATGGCTGCCCCTGCGGGCGGACGCCCACGACTACGTCTCCTCCGTCGCCTTCAAGTGGCTCGTCTGCCCGCGCGGCGTGGCCTTCCTCGTCGTCCCGGAGGACCTCGGCGGGCTCACCCCGGTGTTCGCGGGCTGGGTCGCGGGCGAGGCCCCCTGGGACAGCTGCTACGGCCCGGTCGAGGAACTGGCGCACTCCGCACGGCGGTTCGACGAGAGCCCCGCGCTCTTCTCCTACGCGGGCGCGCGACGGTCGCTCGAACTCGTCGAGGAGCTGGGCGTGGAGCGCGTGCACGCCCACGACCTCGCCCTCGCCGACCGCTTCCGGGCGGGCCTGCTCACCCTGGGCAGGCAGCCGGTCGAGGCCCCCGGCTCGCCCATCGTCTCCGTCCCCGGGCTCGGCCACCGGCAGCCCGAGCTGAGCCGGGCCGGGGTCGAGGTCTCCGACCGCGCGGGCAACCTGAGGGCGGCCTTCCACCTGTACAACACGGCCGCGGACGTCGACCGGCTGCTGGACGTGCTGTCCGGCTGAGCGACCGTACGCCCGCCCCGGCCCCCTGGCGCGGGGTGCGGCGGGGCGCTAGGAAGGGCACCACGAGGTGGTGGTGCCGGTGGAACCTACGCTCGTCGACGCCGAGTTGCATCGGCGGCTGGTGTACGGGGACGAGTCCGCGCTGGGCGAGGCGTATGCCGCCTACGGCGCGCTGGTCCGGCGGGTCGCCCTGCGCGTCACGCGCAGCCAGGCCGCCGCCGAGGACGTGGCGCAGGAGGTCTTCGCCCATCTGTGGAGCCGGCCCTACGCCTTCGACGCGCGCCGGGGCTCGCTGCGCACCTGGCTGTCCATGCTCGCCCACCGCAGGGCCGTGGACTGGGTGCGCAGCGAGGCCCGGCACCGCAAGGACGCCCGCGCCGACGACTCCGCGCTGCACGCCATCCCCGACTCCGGGCCCGGCCCCGACGAGACCGTCGTCGACCGCGAGCGCGCTCTGCTGCTGCACAGCGCGCTCGCCGAACTCCCGCTGCCCCAGCGGGAGGTGGTCCATCTCGCCTACTTCGCGGGCCGCACCTACCGCCAGGCGGCGGTGGAACTGGGCATCCCGGAGGGCACCGCGAAGACCCGGCTGCGAGCGGCCCTGCGCAAGCTCGCCGAGTCACTGGCCGATCCACCGGACCCCGCCCTGGAAAGGGGTGCGTGATGGCGGCGCGGACGGTCCCGGCCGGGCCGGGCGTGCGTATCGTGGCCACAGCGGGGCGGGGCCCGGCCGTCCTGCCGGCCGCACCCCGGAAGGGCGGTGGACGATGAGCGGCGAGCACGAGGCGGTACGGGACCTGCTGGCGGCCTGGGCGGTCGGCGCGCTGACCCCCGCCGACGAGAGGACCGTCCCCCGGCACCTCGCCGCGTGCGAGTCCTGCGCGGCGGAGGCGGAACGCCTGCGCGAGACGGTACGGCTCCTGGACGGGCCGCGCACCACACCCCCCGGCCCGGCGACCGGCCCGGTGAACGGAGCGGGGACCGGCCGCGCGGCACGGGGCACCCGGGACACGGCACCGGCCGGACGGGGCCGGCCCACGGGAGGGGACGGTCCGGGCGGCCGCCCGGCCGGACCTGGGCGGGCGGCAGGCCTTCCGCTCGCCCTGCTCGCCGCGGCCCGGCGCGCCCGCCCCGCCGCTCCCCGCGTCGCCGCGCACGCCGCCCCGTACGCGGCGGCCGTCGCCGGGCTCGGGGCGCTGCTGTCGGAGCTGGACGCACTCGGGAGCTGGTCGACGCCGGTCGTGCACGACTGGGACGTGCAGGCCACGGTCGCCCACCTGATCGCGGCGGACGAGCCGTTGGCGAGACGGCTGGGGCTCGCGCCGCGGGTGCCCTGGTCCGCCGGCGCCGAGAAGGCGGGATGGGAAGCGGCCTGGGCCGCGCGGACCGCCGAGGTGATCGCGCACGAGCGGGCCCGGACCCCCGCCGAGACCGTCGCCGTCTGGTCCGCGCAGGCCGCCGCGCTGCTGGCCGTGCCGGAGGCGGCGGACGCCGGACGGGCGGCGCACGCGACCACGCTGATGGGCGTACGGCTGCCCGTGGCCGACCACTTCGTCGTGCGGGCCTTCGAGGCGTGGATCCACACCGACGACATCGGGCGGGCCCTCGGGCTCACCGTGCCCCCGCCGCCCGAGCCCCACTTGTGGCAGCTCGTCCGGCTGGCGGTGCGCATCCTCGGCAGGGCGCTGGGTCCCACGGCGGCGCCGGTCCTGTTCGCGCCGGCCGGCGGCGGGCGCGACGCGCAGTGGGTGCTCGGCTCCGAGGACGAGCCCGTGGCCGCGGAACTGGTGCTGGACCCCGTCGACTTCTGCCTGCTGATCGGCGGACGCTACGCGCCCGGCGAGGTGCCCCGGGGCGCCGTGGGGGACACCGCCGCCGTCACGGCCGTGCTGGAGCGCGCCGCGTCACTGGCGTGGCTGTAGCACCCGGACCGCCGGCGGGCCGAAACCGACTCCCCGGCCCACCGGTGGGATCCGACTTGCAGACCCACGGCGTCTCTTGCGCGCACACGCACGTGGCCGGTGCCTCCCCACCCGGGAGGCACCGGCCACGGACGGACGTCACTTCACCGGGGTGAAGTCCCGTGCCCCGATGAACTCGGGCCGGCGCACCGGCGCCGCGAACGGTTCCACCGCCGCGTTCTCCACGCTGTTGAACACGATGAAGACGTTGCTGCGCGGGAACGGGGTGATGTTGTCGCCCGAGCCGTGCATGCAGTTGCAGTCGAACCAGGTCGCCGAACCGGCCCTGCCGGTGAACAGCTTGATGCCGTGCCGCGAGGCGTAACGGGTGAGCGCCTCGTCGGACGGCGTGCCCGCGTCCTGCATCTGCAGCGACTTCTTGTAGTTGTCCTTCGGCGTGGCCCCCGCACACCCGAGGAACGTCTTGTGCGACCCCGGCATGATCATGAGTCCGCCGTTGGTGTCGTGGTTCTCGGTCAGCGCGATCGACACGGACACCGTCCGCATGTTCGGCAGACCGTCCTCGGCGTGCCACGTCTCGAAGTCCGAGTGCCAGTAGAAGCCGCTGGCCCCGAAGCCCGGCTTCACGTTGATCCGCGACTGGTGGACGTACACGTCCGAGCCGAGGATCTGGCGGGCCCGTCCGACCACGCGCTCGTCGCGCACGAGCCGGGCGAAGACCTCGCTGATGCGGTGCACCTCGAAGACGGAGCGGATCTCCTGGGACGCCGGCTCCACGATGGACCGCTCGTCGGCACGGATCGCCGGATCGGCGACCAGGCGCTCCAGCTCCTGCCGGTAGACGGCGACCTCGTCGTCGGCGAGCAGGTCCCCGACGGGCAGGAAGCCGTCGCGCTCGTAACACTGGAGCTCGTGCACCGTGATCGGGCCGGGCTCGCCCGGCGCGCTCCACACGACCGGGGCCTTGCGGGGTACGGACACCTCCGTGGCGCCGCGGCTGGGGTAAAGATCGGTGACTTCGGCGACGGTGGTCATCTGTCTCACACCTCCTCGGTGATCAGCGGGTAGACGCCGTTCTCGTCGTGGTCCTCCCGTCCGGTGACGGGCGGATTGAAGACGCAGACGCACCGGAAGTCGGTCTTCGGGCGCATGGTGTGGCGCTCGTGACCGTCCAGGAGATACATGGTCCCCGGGGTGATCCAGTGCTTCTCGCCGGTCTCGTCGTTGGTCAGTTCGGCCTCGCCCTCCACGCAGAGCACGGCCTCGATGTGGTTCGCGTACCACATCGACGTCTCGGTACCGGCGTAGAGAGTCGTCTCGTGGAGGGAGAAGCCGACCCGCTCCTTGGCGAGCACGATGCGCTTGCTCTCCCAGGTGCCGGACTTCGCCTTCACATGACGGTCGGTTCCCTCGATGTCCTTGAACGATCGGACGATCACGGTGCGTTGCTGCCTTTCTGCTCTGCTGGTGCGGGCTGCGCACGGCCGCCGTACGCGGGGGCGTACGGCGGCCGTGGGCGCGTCGTACGGCTGCCGTACGCGGTCAGGCGGCCGTCTCGTGGACGGCGCGGGCGAGGGT
Source organism: Streptomyces krungchingensis (assembly GCF_054729265.1). Taxonomy (NCBI): domain Bacteria; kingdom Bacillati; phylum Actinomycetota; class Actinomycetes; order Kitasatosporales; family Streptomycetaceae; genus Streptomyces; species Streptomyces krungchingensis. Next base: position 3,009,875 of record NZ_JBPUKY010000001.1, on the reverse strand, counting down.
GCGCAGCCCCTCGTCCAGCTCGTCGGGGGTGATGGTGAGTGCCGGGAGGAGCTTGACGACCTCGCTCTCCGGACCGGACGTCTCGATGAGCAGCCCCAGTTCGAAGGCGCGCTGCGCGACGCGGCCCGCACGCGCCTTGTCCTTGAACTCCAGGCCCCACACGAGTCCCCGGCCGCGGTACTCCTTGACGTCGGCCAGGTTCTCCTCGGTGACGGAGATGAGCGCCTGCTCGATCTGCTCGCCGCGGGCGCGGGTCTGCTTCTCCATGGCGGAGCCGTCGGTCCAGTACGTCTCCAGGGCCGCGGCGGCGGTGACGAACGCCGGGTTGTTGCCGCGGAAGGTGCCGTTGTGCTCGCCCGGCTCCCAGATGTCCAGCTCGGGCTTGAACAGGCACAGGGACATGGGCAGGCCGTATCCGCTGATGGACTTCGAGACGGTGACGATGTCGGGCACGACCCCCGCCTCCTCGAAGGAGAAGAAGGCGCCGGTGCGACCGCAGCCCATCTGGATGTCGTCCACGATGAGCAGCATGTCGCGGCGGGCGCAGAGGTCGGCGAGGGCGCGCAGCCACTCGGGGCGGGCGACGTTGATGCCGCCTTCGCCCTGCACGGTCTCGACGATCACCGCGGCGGGCTGGTTGAGGCCGGAGCCCTGGTCCTCCAGGAGCCGCTCGAACCACAGGAAGTCCGGGACCTGGCCGTCGAAGTAGTTGTCGAAGGGCATCGGGGTGCCGTGCACGAGCGGGATGCCCGCGCCGGCCCGCTTGAACGCGTTGCCGGTCACGGCGAGCGACCCGAGGGACATGCCGTGGAAGGCGTTGGTGAAGGACACGATGGCCTCGCGCCCCTTCACCTTCCGCGCCAGTTTCAGCGCGGACTCGACGGCGTTGGTGCCCGTCGGCCCGGGGAACATGACCTTGTACGGCAGGTCGCGCGGGCGCAGGATCAGGTTCTGGAAGGTCTCCAGGAAGCCCCGCTTGGCCGTCGTCGACATGTCGAGGCCGTGCGTGACGCCGTCGCGCTCCAGGTAGTCGATCAACGCCCGTTTCAGTACGGGGTTGTTGTGGCCGTAGTTCAGGGACCCCGCGCCGGCGAAGAAGTCGAGGTACTCGTGGCCGTCCTCGTCGTACATCCGGCTGCCCCGGGCCCGGTCGAAGACGGTGGGCCAGCCGCGGCAGTAGCTGCGCACCTCGGACTCCAGGGTCTCGAAGACGCTCAGGTCGGGCTGGGTGATGGTCACAGCGAATCGCTCCTCGGAACGTGGGGGGAGGGGGATCGGCGAAGTCTCGGAGGGAGGCCGGCGCGGGTCACAGGGAGAGCGGACCGATGCGGTGCAGCACTTCCGGCTCGTGCGGTCCGTCGGGGAAGTGGTCCGTCCCGAACAGCACTTCGCGCTCGACGGTCGCGCCGTGGCGTCGGGCGTATGACGCGAACAGGCGCTCGGAGGCGGTGTTGCCGGGGGTGATGGTGGTCTCCAGGGCGGTCGGCGCCTGGGTGCTCTCCTCGGCGAGCCGGGCGGTCAGGCCGTCGAGCAGGGCCGCGGCCAGCCCGCGTCCCCGATGCGCCTCGTCGACGGCCACCTGCCAGATGAGCAGGGTGCGGGGGCGCTCGGGGCGGACGTACCCGGTGACGAAGCCGACCGGCGTCCCTTGCGCGTCGCGTGCCACCGCGGACGTGCGGGCGAAGTCACGGCACCAGAGGAGATAGCTGTACGAGGAGTTCAGGTCGAGGGTTCCGGAGTTCTTGGCGAGATGCCAGAGCGCGGCCCCGTCGGCCACCTCAGGACGGTCGATCCGAAGGCCCTCCGGCATTTCCCGGAATTCCGCTTGCAGGTCTGCTTGTGCGGCGGTCATGCGAATTGAATTTACCGAGGGAAAGCTGAAATTGCATCGCCGATAGGGGTTACGGGAGGCGCGTCGGTGTGTTATCACGCGCCCGTGCGTGAGCGCGCGAAAAGGCGACGTTAGATCCGGTTCTGTCCGGAAAATACCGCACAAAAGGGGTGCGTTGTGGAGTGCGTCACAGGCGCTTAATGTGTAAGAGACCTGCCCGAATTACGCCGGTTGGCGTTCGCGAAATCTTTGCGTTTAGGGCCAGGAAAAGCGGGCAGAAGAATACGGGAAGCTGCGCTTGATTAATATATGGATAAGCGGACGGAGTGGCCCTGAAATTCTTTTCGGAGAGTGTTCCGTCCGACCCGTTCCCGGCGCCCTTCCGGAGCACCGCGGGTCGTTTCGGGCAGGACGGCGTCCGGCGGAGGCGCTCCGCCGGACGCCGGGGAACCGGCGGGAGCTCAGCCCCAGGCCTGTGCCACGGCCCGGCGCGCCCCCTCCAGATCCACCGGGAAGCCGGACTCGGCCAGCGCGGCCCCCAGTCCCGCGAGGCTGGAGTGGACGACGCCCCGCGTCGCGTCGGGCCCGTAGTGGTTCACCCGGATCATCTCCTTGGCGAGCGCACCCCCGCCCGCGACCAGCGGCAGCACCGGGTCGGCGGCCAGCGCCTTCGCGACCAGTGCGGACGCGTCCGCCCCGGCGGGCACCCGCAGCGTGGTGGCGACCGGCGCCGCGTCGGAGGCCACGTACACGTAGGGCTCGAGTCCGCCGCCCAGAGCGAGCGCACCGGCCCGGGTCGCCGCCGCGGCCGAGGCGTGGCGGTCCATCACCGCGCCCAGTCCCTCGCCCTCGATGCGCTCGACACAGGCCTCCAGTGCCAGCATCTCCAGCTGCGCCGGCGCGTGCAGCAGCGCCTTGCGGCCGCCGTCGACCCATCGCTGCTTCCAGTCCAGCAGCGACAGGTACGACCGGCGCGGCGCCGCCGGGTTGGCGGCCATCCGCGCCCACGCCCGCTCGCTCACCGAGACCGCCGACACACCCGCGGGTCCGCCCATCGCCTTCTGCGCCCCGATCACGCACAGGTCGACGCCCCAGGTGTCCGGCAGCACCGGCTCGGCGCCGATCGACGCGACCGCGTCCAGATAGAACAGGGCGCCGTGCTCCCGGACGACCTCCCCGATCTCCGCGACGGGGTTGGTGTTGCCGGTGGCCGCCTCCGCGTGCACGAGCGAGACGAAGTCGATCGACGGGTGCTCGGCGAGGGCCTCGCGGATCTGCTCGGCGGTGACCGCCGTGTGGAAGGGCACCGCCAGGTCGATCACGGTCGCGCCGCAGTCCCGCAGCCAGTCGCCGAAGGTCTGCCCGTACGGGCCGGTGATCACATTGAGCGCCGTCGTGCCGGGACCGGCCGTCGCGCGGATGGCCCCCTCCAGCGGGAGCAGCGCCTCGCCCTGCATGATCACGACGTCCTGCTCGGTGGAGAGCAGCCCGGCCACGCGGTCCTCGATCGAGGCGAAGTGCGCGGCGCTCAGCGGCGCCAGGTCCAGGAAGGGGTGGGTCACGGCGGTGCTCTCTTCGCTCACGGGTCCGGTACGCGGGTGCGTGCCTCCCGCACGGCTGCGCGGGGGGACTCGTCGTGAGCGTAACCGGAGGTCTTCCCCGCGACCGGACCGCCGTCGCCGCCCGCGCGGGACGCGTGACAGGAGGCCGGACGGTCCTTCGCGGGCGCGGGATCCGAGGCCGGACGGCCGTGTGGCCATCGGATTGGTTTGAGCAACCCAAACCTTTCCTTATAATCGGAACCCACAGTTCCCCCACAGGAGGTCCCCCGTGAACTCGGTCCTCGGACGCCGGACGCGCATTCTGGCCGCCACCACCGCGACGGCCGGGCTGCTGCTCGTGGCCGGTTGTTCCTCGGACGGCGGAGACGGCGGCACCGCCAAGGGCGTCCCCGTGGTCAAGGCGGGCAAGCTCACGACCTGCACCCACCTCCCGTACCCGCCCTTCCAGTCGGAGATCGACGGCAAGGTGCAGGGCTTCGACGTGTCGCTGATCGACCTGGTCGCCAAGGACCTGGGCGTGAAGCAGACCATCGTCGACACCCCCTTCGAGAACTTCAAGACGGGCGCGTTCCTCAACTCCGGCCAGTGCGACCTCGCGGCGGCCGGCATGACGATCACCGAGGAGCGCAAGAAGAACGTCGACTTCTCCGACCCGTACTTCGACGCCACCCAGGCCGTCCTCGTCGACAAGAAGAGCGGCATCGACTCGCTCGCCGACGTGAAGGCCAAGGGCAAGAAGCTCGGCGCCCAGGCGCAGACCACCGGCGAGGAGTACGCGAAGAAGCAGGGCTTCGACCCGGTCTCCTTCGAGTCCTCCGACGCCGTCATCAACGGCCTGCGCACCGGCCAGGTCCAGGCCGTCGTCATCGACTATCCGGTCGTGCAGGGCTGGCTGAAGGACAAGGCCACCGCCGACGCCTTCAAGGTCGTCGACAACCTCAACACCGGTGAGCAGTACGGCTTCACCGTCAAGAAGGGCAACACCGAGCTCGTCGACGCCATCAACAAGGCGATCAAGGACGCGAAGGCCGACGGCACGTACAAGAAGCTCTACGAGAAGTGGATCGGCCCGTACGACGCGTCCGCGGCCACCGCCTCCCCGTCCGCCTCATGAGCGGTGCCGACACACGGGTCCAGCCCCGCAGGTCCGGCCTGACCCGCCGGCAGAAGCGCGCGCTGTCGCGCGGCGTCCAGTACGCCGTCTTCATCGCCGCCGTGGCCGTCTTCGCGGCCACGGCGGACTGGGCACGTCTGAAGAACCAGTTCGCCCAGTGGGACCTGGTCCAGCAGATGTTCCCGGACGTCATCACGCTGGCGCTCAAGAACACCGTGCTCTACACGATGTCCGGCTTCGTCGTCGGCCTCGTGCTCGGCATGGTCATCGCCCTGATGCGGCTCTCCCCGGTGGGTCCCTACCGCTGGGTCGCCGGCATCTACATCGAGATCTTCCGCGGCCTGCCCGCCCTGCTGATCTTCGTCTTCGTCGGTGTCGCGGTGCCGCTGGCCTTCCCGGGCACGGAGATCCCCGGCGGCACCTACGGCAAGGTCGCTCTCGCGCTCGGCCTGGTGTCGGCCGCGTACATGGCCGAGACGATCCGCGCCGGCATCCAGGCGGTCCCCAAGGGACAGATGGAAGCGGCCCGTTCCCTGGGCTTCTCGCACGCGCGGGCCATGGTCTCGATCGTCATCCCGCAGGCGTTCCGCATCGTGATCCCGCCGCTCACCAACGAACTGGTCCTGCTGTTCAAGGACTCCTCCCTGGTGCTGTTCCTCGGCGTCACGCTGGAGGAGCGCGAACTCACCAAGTTCGGGCGCGACCTGGCCAGCCAGACCGCCAACTCCACACCGATCCTGGTGGCGGGCCTGTGCTACCTGCTGGTGACCGTGCCGCTCGGATTCGTCGTACGACGTCTTGAGGCCAAGGCGGGGGAGGCCACCCGATGAGTGCAAGCGGTACTCCGGAGATCCAGGTCCGCGACCTGCACAAGTCCTTCGGCGACAACGAGGTGCTGCGCGGCATCGACCTGGAGATCCGGCAGGGCGAGGTCGTCTGTGTGATCGGCCCGTCCGGCTCCGGCAAGTCGACGCTGCTGCGCTGCGTCAACCTGCTGGAGGAGCCCACCAAGGGCCAGGTCTTCGTCGGCGGCACCGAGGTCACCGACCCCGACGTCGACATCGACGCCGTACGCCGCCGCATCGGCATGGTCTTCCAGCAGTTCAACCTCTTCCCGCACCTCTCGGTGACCGAGAACCTCACGCTGCCCCAGCGGCGCGTGCTGAAGCGGGACAAGGCCGAGGCCGCCCGGATCGCGGCGGCCGACCTGGACCGTGTCGGCCTGGCCGAGAAGGCGGACGCCTACCCCTCCTCGCTGTCCGGCGGCCAGCAGCAGCGCGTGGCCATCGCCCGCGCGCTCGCCATGGGCCCCGAGGTGATGCTCTTCGACGAGCCCACCTCGGCACTCGACCCCGAGCTCGTCGGCGACGTGCTCGCCGTCATGCGGATGCTCGCCGACGAGGGCATGACCATGATGGTCGTCACCCACGAGATGACGTTCGCCCGCGAAGTGGCCGACCGGGTCGTGTTCATGGACGGCGGCGTGATCGTCGAGGACGGCACCCCGGCGCAGGTCATCGGTGCCCCGAGCCACGAACGCACCCGCCACTTCCTGTCCCGGCTCCTCGACCCCGCGATGGCGGACGTCGAGGAGGAGGCGCCGGACGCGGCCGAAAAGGGCTCGTAGCGCCCGCCCGTACGGCACGAACTAAGGTGCGGTGCATGAGCGATCGCGCGGTGCTGCACGTGAGGGGGCGGGTGCTCGTCGGGCCCGACGACGTCCGGGACGACCTCTGGGTCGTCGGCGGGAGGGTCACGTACGAGCGCCCGGCGGGAGCCCGTGACGTCCGCACCGTCGAGGGGTGGGCGCTGCCCGGCCTGGTGGACGCGCACTGCCACGTCGGGCTCGACGCCCACGGCCCCGTCGAGCCGGACGTCGCCGAGAAGCAGGCCCTCACCGACCGTGAGGCCGGCACCCTCCTCGTCCGGGACGCGGGCTCGCCGTCCGACACCCGCTGGATCGACGACCGCGAGGACCTGCCGAAGATCATCCGGGCGGGCCGTCACATCGCCCGTACCCGCCGATACATCCGCAACTACGCCCATGAGATCGAACCCGAGGACCTCGTCGCCTACGTCGCCCGGGAGGCCCGGCGCGGCGACGGCTGGGTCAAGCTGGTGGGGGACTGGATCGACCGGGGCACCGGCGACCTGAGCGCCTGCTGGCCGCGCGACGCCGTCGAGGCCGCGATCGCCGAGGCGCACCGGCTCGGCGCGCGGGTCACCGCACACTGCTTCGCCGAGGACTCGCTCCGGGACCTCGTCGAGGCGGGCATCGACTGCGTCGAGCACGCGACCGGGCTGACCGAGGACACCGTCCCGCTGTTCGCCGAGCGCGGCGTCGCCATCGTCCCGACCCTCGTGAACATCGCCGTCTTCCCGCGCCTGGCGGCCGGCGGCGAGGCCAAGTACCCGCGCTGGGCGGCCCACATGCGAGAACTGCACGCACGACGCCACGACACCGTGCGCGCCGCCTACGACGCCGGAATCCCCGTGTACGTGGGCACCGACGCGGGCGGCACCCTCGCGCACGGGCTCGTCGCGGCCGAGGTCGCCGAGCTCGTCACCGCGGGCATCCCGCCCGTCGAGGCCCTCTCCGCCACCACGTGGGGCGCCCGGCGCTGGCTCGGGCGGCCCGGCCTCGACGAGGGAGCGCCCGCGGACCTCGTGGTCTACGAGGGCGACCCCCGCGAGGACGTCCGGGTCCTCGCCGCTCCGCGGCGGGTCGTCCTGAACGGGCGGGTCGTCGGCTGACCCGGCGCCCTCGGGCCCACCCCGGTCGACCGGCTCGGCCGGCGTCCACCCGCCGGCCGCGTGGACCGGTGCCCGTCCGCCGACCCGGGGCGGCCTCCACGTGCTCGTCGGCCGGCACCCCGCCCGTTGACTGACGGTGACGAGCGGGGCGGACCGCTCGTTGTGCACTCCTGCGCGCGCTCCGGCGCTCCGACCGGCGCTTTCGTCTCCGCGCGGTGGTCCGGGTGACGGTGGGGAACAAGCGTGCCGGGAGAATCGAATGCGTTCGCGGAATTCCCACGTTGGAGTGAAGTGGCGGAAGGTCGCTGACTGTTCACTCTCAGTGCGCAATTCTTTCCGGGTCCCGAGCTTTTCTCCCCTGGGGGTCCCACCCGTGAACACCAACAGCTTCCGCCTGCCCGCACGCCGTCTCGCCGCCACCGCGGCCGCCACCGCCCTCGCCGCCGGTCCCGCGGCACTGGCCGGCGCGGGCACCGCCCACGCGACCACCGACCACGGTCGCGCGAGCGCCGTCGTGCTCCGCACCGGACTCGACGTCTCCCTGCTCAACAAGACCGTCGACGTCCCGCTCGCGGTCTCCCTCAACGAGGTCCAGGCACCGCAGAGCGCGCAGAAGACCGCGCTCACCGCCCAGTTGGACGGGGTCGACGGAGGACGCCCGTTCAGCGTGCTGCGCGCCGACGTCGCCACCGCCCGGGCCACCGTGTCCGCGGACAAGGCCGAAGGCTCCACCACCCTCGCGCACGCGGCGGTCCATGTCCCCGGACTGCCCCTGCTCTCGGTCATCGAGGTCGAGCAGGTGACGTCGAAAGCGACGTGCGAGGCGGGGAAGAAGCCCGTCGCCACCGCGAACCTGCTCGGATCGGTCACCGTGCTCGGCAAGAAGGTGACGCTCTCGGCGGGCGGTCCGACGAAGGTCGAGGTGCCCGGCGTCGGAGAGGTCCGCCTCGACCTGTCCACGACGCGGACGACGACCCGCACGGCCGCCGCCTCCGCCCTCGAACTCAAGGTCTCCATCAACCCGTTGAAGCTGAACGTGGCCGAGGTCGAGGGCACCCTGACCCTCGCGGGCGCGACCTGCGAGGCCCCGTCGGCGCCGGCCGCACCGGCCAAGCCCGACGACCCGGTGGCCGACGTGAAGCCGCAGGGCGCGCCCGCGGAGGCGAACCTCGCGGAGACCGGGGGAAGTTCCACGACCCCGTACATCGCCGCCGGGGCGGCGGCGCTCCTCGCCACGGGCGCCGGAGTGGTGGTCCTGGCCCGTCGCCGCCGGGGCTGAGGCCGCCGGGGCGGCCCCGCCGAGGAGTCGGGCCGGCCTGAACGACGACCCCGTCCCCGGGTGCCGGCGGGCTTCCCGGCCCGTCCGGCACCGGCGTCGCGGGGCCGGGGGGCGAAGATCCCTCAGTCCCGCGACAGCGTGATCGCGCGATCGACGGCCTGGAGCAGCCGGTTGACCGTCGTCCTGTCCCGGACGGCGATCCGGAGCCAGTCCTTGTCGAGCCCGGGAAACGTGTCGCCGCGCCGCACCGCGAACCCGAGGTCGCGCAGATGCCGGCGCACCGCGGCCGCCCGCGGAATACGGACCAGCACGAACGGCCCCTCCGAGGGCTCCACGACGTACAGGCCGTCGGAGGCGAACTCCCGGAGCCCGGCCACGAGATGGGCCCGGTCCGCGGCGATCCGGTGCGCCGCGTGCGCGGCCTCCGCGAGCGCCTGGGAGGACACACAGGCCTCGGTGGCGGCGAGCGCGGGCGTGGACACGGGCCACAGCGGCTGGGCCCGCTCCAGCTCCTCGACCGTCCCGGGATCGGCGAGCACGTACCCGACGCGCAGCCCGGCCAGTCCCCACGTCTTCGTGAGACTGCGCAGCACGACGAGCCCGGGGACGTCCGTGCGGCCGGCCAGCGCCTCCCGCTCACCGGGCACCGCGTCCATGAACGCCTCGTCGACGACCAGCACCCGCCCGGGCCTGGCGAGCCGCGCGATGGACGCGGCCGGGTGCAGCACCGACGTCGGATTGGTCGGATTGCCGATCACGACGAGGTCCGCGTCCTCGGGCACGGCCGCCGGATCCAGCCGGAAACCGTCCTCGGCCCGCAGCAGGACCCGGTCGACGGTGTGCCCGGCGTCCCGCAACGCGGCCTCCGGCTCCGTGAACTGCGGATGCACGACCACCGGCCGGCGCACCTTCAGGGCGCGCGCGAGCAGCACGAACGCCTCGGCGGCCCCGGCGGTCAGCAGCACCCGCTCCACCGGGAGCCCGTGCCGCGCGGCCACCGCGGCCCGCGCCGCCCGCCCGTCCGGGTAGGCCGCCAGCCCGGTCAGCGACGCGGCGATCCGCTCGCGCAGCCACGGGGGAGGCGTGCCGGCACGGACGTTCACGGCGAGATCGGTGAGCGCGGAGCCGTCGTCGCGCACCTCGGCGTCACCGTGGTGACGCAGGTCGTGGCCGCCGTCGCCCGCGGCCGGAGCGTCCGCCCCGGGCGCGTCCACGCGGCCCGCACCGTCGCCGTGCCCGCCGTCAGTGCGCATGCGAGTGCGAGTGCGCGTGGCCACCGTGGTGGTGTCCGTGGTGGTGACCGTCGTCGTCCGGGTGGAAGTGCGGCTGCTGGGGGAGCCCCACCTTGTCCTCGAACCCGGGCATCGCGATCCGGTACACGCAGGAGTCGCAGTTCATCCGCAGATCGCCCCTGACGGCCTCCTCGTACCGCTCCATGACGAGGTCGAGCAACTCCGGCTCGGGGCCGATGACATCGGCGGAGCGCACCTCGACCTCCGGGTGCGCGGCGGCCCAGCCCTCGGTCTGCTGCCGCACCCGGTCGGGGAGGATGCCGGTGAACAGGAAGTAGGGGAGCACCACGATCCGGCGGGCGCCCAGCTTCACGCACCGGTCGAGCCCGGACGGCACGTCCGGCGCCGCCAGCGACACGAACGCCGTCTCGACCCCCGCGTATCCGCGGCCCTCCCACAGCAGCCGGGCCGCCTTGTGCACCTCGGCGTTGGCGTCCGGGTCGGTGGAACCGCGCCCCACGAGCAGCACGGTCACATCGGCACGGTCCTCCGGCGTCCGCGCCGTCCCGCCGAGCGCCTCGTCCAGCCGCCGCTCCAGGACGGCGAGCAGCGACGGGTGCGGGCCCAGCGGACGCCCGTACGTGTACGAGATGCCGGGGTGCCGCTCCTTCTCGCGGGCGAGCGCCGCCGGGATGTCGCCCTTGGCGTGCCCGGCGGACACCAGCATCAGCGGTACGGCCGCGAAGCGCCGCACGCCCCGTCCGACGAGTTCGGCGACGGCCTCGCCGAGCGGCGGCGGCGACAGCTCGATGAACCCGCCCGCGACGGGCAGGTCGGGGTGGCGGCGGCCCAACTCCCGTACGAAGTCGCGGAAGGCCTCGGCTCCGGCCTCGTCCCGGGTGCCGTGTCCGGCGATGAGCAGGGCGGGGGCAGGGGTGGTCACGATGTCTCCTTGGCGGATTGTGAAGCCTCGGTGGCCTGTGGAACGGGTTGGTACGGCGGGACGCCGGCTGCGGCGGCGACCGCCGGCCGGAGCCCGCCGGACTTGGTGCGGGCGGCGGTCCGGCCGCTCGCGACGTGCGGTTCGGATGCCGGGACGCCGGGCCGGCAGGACGCCCGTCCGACGGGCCGCGCCGGGTGGGCCGGTCCGTCGGCGCGCGCGGCCCGTGCCCGCGGGGAGCGCGGGCTCATCCGGCCGTCTCCTGCCAGCGGTAGCCGCGCGGCGTCACCATGCGGCCGGCGATGTCACGGGTCGCCGTGTTCCCCACGGTGACCACGGTCATCATGTCCACCGTCGCCGGATCGAGCGCCGAGAGGCTGGTGAGCCGGCTCGACTCGTCCGGACGCGACGCATTGCGCACGACACCCACCGGTGTCCGCGGCTCGCGGTGCTCGGCGAGGATCGCCAGCGCCTTCGGGAGCTGCCAGTCGCGGCCCCTGCTCCGGGGGTTGTAGAAGGTCACCACGATGTCGGCCTCGGCGGCGGCCCGCACCCGGCGCTCGATGACCTCCCAGGGCGTGTGCAGGTCGGAGAGGCTGATCGACACGTGGTCGTGGCCGAGCGGGGCACCCAGGATCGCTCCCGCCGCCAGCGCCGCCGTCACCCCGGGCACCCCGACCACGTCGATGTCGTCGGACGCCTCGGCCAGCGCGGGCGACGCCATCGCGTACACGCCCGCGTCGCCGCTGCCGATCAGGGCGACGGCCTGCCCGCGCCGGGCCTCGGCCACCGCGGTCCGCGCCCGCTCCTCCTCGGCGCCCAGCCCCGACTCCAGGACCCGGGTGCCCGGGCGCAGCAGATCGCGGATCTGGTCGACGTACTGGTCGAGCCCGACGAGCACCGACGCACGCCGCAGCTCCTCCTTGGCGCGCGGGGTGAGCAGGTCGCGGGCCCCCGGTCCGAGACCGACGACCGCGAGCCGGCCGCGGGCCACCCGCCGCACGACCGCGCAGGTCGCCATCGCGGGCCGCCCGTCCGCGCGTTCCGACTTGCGCTTGGGGACGAGGAGTTCGCCTCCGCCGACGAGGGCGGCGGCCTCCGCCACCGAGGGGGTGCCGACGGCGGCGAGCGGTGCGCTTGACGGGTTCGGCACGTCCACGCGCGCCAGTTCGTCCGCGGCGTACGTCGCCAGCGGCACCCCGAGGCGCTCGGCGGCCCCGACGATGCCGGGCTCACCCGCCTTGGCGTCCACGGTGGCGAGTTCGCCCACCGACCGCACCGACAGCCCGGCCTCCCGCAGGGCGTCCTCGACGAGACCCAGCACCTCGTCGACGGGCGCGCCGCTGGACGCGCCGACGCCCACGACGAGGGACGGCGGACGCAGCACGACCTCCCGGTCGGCGGCCGGCCCGAGCCGGTCGGTGACCCGGATCGTGCACACGCCCTCGTCCGTGACCGGCAGCGGAGGCAGCGGCCAGGCCAGCTCGGCCGACAGCCCGACGGGCTCGCCGTCCAGCAGGGCGCGGGTGACACCGGCGACGTCCCCCTCCACGGGGAAGCCGAGGGTGTCCAGACCGGGGACGCCCACCGCGTCGGTCGCCGTGGTCACCACGGGCGCGGCGCCGAGCACCTCGCCGACCTCGCGGGCCAGTTCGTTCGCCCCGCCGCCGTGACCGCCGACGAGGGACACCGCGAAGCGCCCCGCCTCGTCGACGCACACGATCCCCGGGTCCGACGTCTTGTCGCCCAGCAGCGGTGCGACGAGCCGTACGACCGCGCCGGTGGCGAGGAAGCACACGAGCTGGTCGCACTCCGCGAACGCCCGCCGCACGGCGTCGGCGACGGACCCGTCGTACACCCGCGTACGGGAGGGCCAGGCCGCGGCCAGCCGGTCACGCGCCGCCGCGCCGGCCGCCGTGGCGGAAATCAGGCCGATCACTGGGGGACTCCTTCGATACGGGCCGGGGGCCTGACACCCCACAGCAGGAAGACGGGGTTGGTGGCGGCGAGCCGGTCGACACCACCGGGCAGCGGTGCCAGCCGGGACGACTGCAACAGCACTCCGTCGCAGTCGAACCCGGCGGCGACGAGCGCGTCGCGGGCCGCCGGCACCCGGTCCAGCGCGGCCATGGCCACCACCACGGCACGCCGGGCCCGCCGCGCGCAGACCGTGACGATGGCGGGCAGTTCACGTCCGCCGCCGCCGATGAACACGGCGTCCGGATCGTCCAGATCGGACAGCACCGTGGGCGCCGCCCCATGCACGACGCGTACGTCCACGCCGTGCGCCTCGGCGTTGGCGCGGATCCGCCCGACCCCGTCCACGGTCTTCTCGACCGCGGCGACCGCGGCGCCGAACCGCGCGCACTCGACGGCGACGGACCCGGAGCCCGCGCCGACGTCCCAGACCAGGTCGCCCGGGCGCGGACCGAGCCGGGCCAGCGCGAGCGCCCGCACCTCGAACTTGCTGATCATCGAGTCGCGGTGGGTGAACTCGCTCTCGTCCAGGGCCCAACGGTCCGGCCCCGGCCGGGGCCCGGCGACGGTCCGCACCGGGCCGAGGGCGCGCGCCTCGTCCAGGCACAGCACGACGCTCACCGCCGTCCCCCAGTCACGGGCGGCGGCCTCGGCGGGCGTCACCCGCTCCACGCGTTCGCGGCCGGGGTCGCCGAGGGCGCTCGCCACGACCAGGACACGTGTCCCGCAGCGGTGCGCGAGGGCCGCGCCCAGTTCGGCCGGCCCGGAGCCCGGGCCGGTCAGCACGGCCACCTTCGGATGGGCGCGGCACACGTTCACCGCGGTGCGCAGATCACGTCCGTGCGCGCTCACCACCACCGCGTCGTCCCAGGGCACTCCGAGCCGCGCGAACGCGGTGGCGACGGACGAGACTCCGGGGTGCACGTCCAGCTGGTCAGGCCCGAACCGCCCGGCCAGCGCCCGCACGATCCCGAAGAACCCCGGGTCGCCGGAGGCGAGCACCACGACCCCGTCGCCGTGCGTGCCGTCCGGTCCCGCCCCGTCCGGCCGCGCGGACCCCGCCGCCCGCTCCGCGGAGCGTTTCTCCACGTACTGCTCCATCGCGTCCAGCGCGGGCGCCAGCGGCCCGAGGACGATCCGCTCCACCCCGTCCGGCAGCCGTGCCGCCGCCAGATGACGGCGGGCGCCCACCACCAGCCCGGCCCCGGCGAGCGCGGCCTCGGCGTCCGGGGGCAACGGCGCCCCCGTCCCCGTACCGACGACGGTGATCACGACGAACCGCTCTTCCGTGCCGCGCGCAGCTCCGCGCGCGCCTGCGGGTCGGCCTTGCGGAAGCCGTGGAAGTGACCGGGGTGGTAGAGGTGCGAGCGGGTGCCGCTCGCGTCGAGCGCCGGACCGACCAGGAACAGCGTGTGCTTCCACAGCTTGTGCTCCTTGACGGTCTCCTCCAGGGTGCCGATCGTGCACCTGACGACCAGCTCCTCGGGCCAGGTCGCCTGGTGGGCGACCACGACCGGCGTGGACGTCGGATAGCCGCCCTCCAGCAGCTCCCGGACGAGCTGCCCGCTGCGCGCGGCCGACAGGAACAACGCCATCGTCGTCCCGTGCCGGGCGAACTCCCGCACCTCCTCCCCGGGCGGCATCGGCGTCTTGCCGCCGCCGAGCCTGGTGAGGATCACGGACTGCGCGACCTCGGGGATCGTCAGCTCGCGCCGAGCGATCGCGGCGACCGCGGAGAAGGAGGAGACGCCGGGCACGATCTCCGTCTCGATCCCGATGGCGGCGCACCGGTCGACCTGCTCCTGCGTGCCGCCCCAGAGCGCCGGGTCGCCGGAGTGGATCCGGGCCACCCGCAGTCCCTGCGCCGCGGCCCGCTCGTACACGGCGACGACGTCCTCCAGGGACATCGTCGCGGAATCCAGGATCTCGGCACCCTCCCGCGCGTGGTCGAGGACCTCGGCCTGCACCAGGCTGGCCGCCCAGATCACGACGTCCGCCTCGGCGATGGCGCGCGCGGCGCGGAACGTCAGCAGGTCGGCGGCGCCGGGGCCGGCACCGACGAACGTCACCTTGCCGGTGGGGGCTTCGGCCATGGGAATCGGTCCTCTCCTACACAGTGCGAGTACTACGGCTGCGGGCACCGCGGATGCGGTGATCGCGAAAAGTCAGCGGATGATCCGCCGTCGGACGTGCGCGAACGGGGGTTGATCGGATAGCAAGGGCGTATGGCGGTCCTCGTAGCGCTCGGCGCGTTCCTGATGACGCTGGCCGGCGGCTGGACGGCACAGCGTGTGACCGACCGCCGCCACCTGGTCCTGGGCCTGGCCGGCGGGCTGATGCTCGGCGTGGTCGGCCTGGACCTGCTGCCCGAGGCGCACCGGGCGGCGGGCGAGGAGGTCTTCGGCGTACCGGCCGCGCTGCTGCTGTTCGTCGCGGGATTCCTGCTGGCGCACCTGGTGGAGCGGCTGCTGGCCCATCGTCAGGCCGCGCACGGCGGCGAGGAGGACGGCGGACGCGCGCCCGAGGTGGGCCTGACGGCGGCCGCGGCGATGGTCGGCCACAGCGCGATGGACGGCGTCGCGATCGGCGCGGCCTTCCAGATCGGCGGCGGGATGGGTCTCGCGGTCGCCCTCGCGGTGGTCGCGCACGACTTCGCGGACGGCTTCAACACGTACACGATCACGAGCCTGTACGGGAACGCCCGTCACAAGGCGATCATGATGCTCGTCGCGGACGCCTGCGCCCCCGTGGTCGGCGCGGCCTCCACGCTCTTCTTCACCATCCCGGAGCAGGTGCTCGGCTGCTATCTCGGGCTCTTCGGCGGCGTCCTGCTCTATCTCGCCGCCGCGGAGATCCTCCCCGAGGCGCACCACGAGCACCCGGCCCGCTCGACCCTGCTGTGCACGGTCGCGGGCGTGGGTTTCATCTGGCTGGTGGTCGGTGTCGCGGGCTGAGCCCGGGCGGTTCACAGTTTTCCGCCGCGGGTGCCGTCACGTCGCGCTGGCGCGATGAGCGTGGACAGGTAAGGGAGGACGGCGCCGTCCAGTTCGGCCGCGGAGCGGATGGACTCGCCCTCCAGGCCGAGCGCGGAACCCCACACGGCGTCGTCGATCCGGCCGGTCTCCCGCAGCGCCTCGGCCACCTCCCGCGCCTGCCGCCCGAACTTGTACGCGACCACGGTGCCCGGTCCGCCGAGGGCGTCCTTCAGCACGGTGGCCCCCGCGGTCACCGGGACCAGCACCAGCGGCTCGGTCCCTTCGGTCAGCACCGCGCCCGACCGTGCGGCCAGGTCCTGCATGGCGGTGATCCCGGGCACGGTCTCGATCACCGTCCCCGGCACCAGCTCGCCGATCGTCTGCGCGAGATAGGTGAACGTCGAATACACGTTGGGGTCGCCGATGGTCGCGAAGGCCACCGTGGCGTGCCGGGTGAGGAGCTCCGCGACCCGCCCGCCGGCGGCGTCCCAGGCGGCCTCGCGGCGTGCCCGGTCGGTCCGCTCGTTGAGCGCGAACACCACCCGCACGACCTTCTCCTCGGGCACGTAGTGCAGCACGGTCGCCTCCGCGCGCCCGGGCTCGCCGCCGTCCTGCCCGTCCGGCGCGGCCATGACGGGTACGACGACGACCTCGGCGGCGCGCAGGGCGTTGACACCCTTGACGGTCACCAGCTCGGGGTCACCGGGGCCGACCCCGACTCCGATCAGCTTGCTGCTCATGACGTCAGGCACCTCTCCACGAACCGACGGGCGACACCGGGCTCGGACGCCCAGTGCGTGTGCAGATAACTCGCGTGCACACCTTGTTGTACGAAACCTTCGAGCCGCCGCTCAGGGGCGCGCACACCCCAGGCGGGAGCCGCCCCGGCGCCGGGGTCGACGACGGTCCGGTGGAACTCGTGCCCACGCATCCGTGTTCCGGCCGTGGCGAGCACACTGTCGGACACGGCGACGGCATCGCGGTAGCCCAGCGTCAGCCGTTCCGTCATGCGCGCCGTGGCGTCGAGCACCCCGCACATGGGCCGCCCGTCGAGCTCACGGCACAGGTACAGCAGTCCGGCGCACTCGGCGGCGACGGGAGCGCCGCTCAGCGCCAGCTCCGCGACCGCCTTGCGCAGCGGCTCGTTGGCGGACAGCTCGGCCGCGTACACCTCGGGGAAACCGCCGCCGACGACCAGCCCCGCGGTGCCGTCCGGCAGGTGCTCGTCGTGCAGCGGGTCGAAGGTGACGACCTCGGCACCGGCGGCGGTCAGCAGCTCACCGTGCTCGGCGTAGGAGAAGGTGAACGCGGCGCCACCCGCGACGGCGATCCTCGGCCGCGGTCCGTCCGCCGCCCGGGGGCGGGAGCGTCCGGGCGGCCCCGAGGGGTCCGCGGGCCCGGTCTCCGGAGACGGGCCGGGCCAGGTCTGAGGGACAGGACCGGCCACGGCCTCGGCCGGGTCCCACGCGGCGCCGGGCAGCGCCCCGGCGCCCCGCGCCAGCGCGGCCAGGGCCTCCAGGTCGCACCCCTCGGCCACCTGCGCGGCCATGGCCGCCACGGCCTCGACGGCGGCGGCCCGCCGCTCGGCGACGGGCACCAGCCCGAGGTGCCGCGACGGCGTGTCCACCTGCGGAGCGCGGCGCAGCACACCGAGCACGGGCACCCCCGCCGAGTCCAGCGCGTCGCGCAGCAGCGCCTCGTGCCGGTCGGAACCGACCTTGTTCAGGACGACCCCGGCGACCCGCACCTCGGGGTCCCAGGACGCGAAACCGTGCACCAGCGCGGCCACCGACCGCGACTGCGACGAGGCGTCCACGACGAGCACGACCGGCGCCCGGAGCAGCTTCGCGACCTGCGCGGTGGACGCCAGTTCGCCCTCCCCGGCGGCCCCGTCGTACAGACCCATCACGCCCTCGACGACCGCCAGGTCGCAGCCGCGCGCACCGTGCGCGAACAACGGCGCGACGAGTTCCGGCCCGCACAGGTACGCGTCGAGATTCCGTCCCACGCGCCCGGTGGCGAGCGCGTGATACCCGGGATCGATGTAGTCCGGCCCCACCTTGTGCGGGGACACGGCGAGCCCCCGCGCGGCGAACGCCGCCATCAGCCCCGTGGCAACGGTGGTCTTGCCGCTGCCCGAGGAGGGCGCGGCGACGACCAGCCGGGGGACGGACATCACCACTCGATGCCCCTCTGGCCCTTCTGACCGGCGTCCATGGGGTGCTTCACCTTGGACATGTCGGTCACCAGGTCCGCGAAGTCCACGAGCTTCTCCGGCGCGTTCCGCCCGGTGATCACCACGTGCTGGGTCCCCGGCCGGTTCCGGAGCACGTCGACGACCTCGTCGGTGTCGACCCAGCCCCAGTGCATCGGATACGCGAACTCGTCGAGCACGTACAGCCGGTACGTCTCGGCGGCCAGGTCCCGCTTGACCTGCTCCCAGCCCTCCCGGGCCTTCTCCTCGTTGTCCAGCTGCTCGTCGCGCTGGACCCACGACCAGCCCTCGCCCATCTTGTGCCAGTCGACGGTCCCGCCCTCGCCGGAGGCGCCGAGCACCTTGAGCGCGTTCTCCTCGCCGACCTTCCACTTCGCCGACTTGACGAACTGGAACACCCCGATGGGCCACCCCTGGTTCCAGGCACGCAGCGCGAGCCCGAACGCAGCCGTGGACTTGCCCTTGCCGACGCCCGTGTGCACCACGACCAGCGGACGGTTGCGGCGCTGACGTGTCGTCAGACCGTCGTCCGGCACCACGCTCGGCTGTCCCTGCGGCATTACGCGGCCCTCCTGTCGCCCTGAACTTCCCTGACCAGCCCGGCGATCGAGTCCGCCCGCAGCTCGTCCAGCGTCACCGCCGTACCGGCCAGCTCACCCGCGAGCCGCCCGGCGAGACCCAGCCGTACCGGCCCCGTCTCGCAGTCGACGACCACGGACGCGATCCCGTCGGCCGCGAACAGCCGCGCCGCGCGCCCCGCGAGCGCGACCGGCTCCGTCCCGCCCGTCGCCCGGCCACCACCCCGGCCCGAGGCGCCTCGCGCCGCCCCTGCGTCCGTGGCACGTCCGTCCGTCACCAGCACGACCAGCGGCCTCCGTGCCGCGTCCCGCAGCCGCTCGACCCGCAGCACCTCGTGCGCCCTGAGCAGCCCCGCGGCGAGCGGCGTGCGCCCGCCGGTGGGCAGCGACTCCAGCCGCGCCGCCGCCGCGTCCACCGACGACGTGGGCGGCAGCGCCACCTCGGCGGCCGAACCGCGGAAGGTCACCAGCCCCACCTTGTCCCGCCGTTGGTACGCGTCGAGGAGCAACGACAGCACGGCACCCTTCACCGCGCTCATCCGCTGCCGGGCCGCCATCGAACCGGAGGCGTCCACCACGAAGAGGACGAGGTTGCCCTCGCGGCCCTCCCGCGTCGCCTGCCGCAGATCGTCGCGCCGGACGACCAGGCCGGGCCCCGACCGTCCGCGTGCCCGCTGGTGCGGCGCCGCCGCCCGTACGGTCGCCGCCAGGTGCAGCTTGGTCAGGGCGCCGCGGGGCCGCCGCGACCCGGTCGTGCGGCCGTGCTCGGTCCGCGCGCGCGAACGCCGCCCGGCGGCGCCCTCACCGAGCCCGGGAACGCTCAGCATCTTCGTGCGGAACGGCTCCGCGGCCCGCACCGGCGACTGCTCGCCCGCACCGGAGGCCTGCGGCTCCCCGCCCTCCCCGGACTCGGGGCGGGCGGCCGTGTCGCCGCCGGCCGGACCCTCGTCCGGCGCCGGCTGCCCACCGCCACCGGGTCCGTCCGGCCCGGGGTCCGGGTCGTCGTCGCCCTGGTCCGTGTCCTGACCGCCGAACTCCTCCAGCGTCTCGTCGAGCTTGTCCTCGTCCAGCCCGGGCGCGTCGAAGGGATTGCGGCGCCGCCGGTGCGGCAGCGCCAGCAGCGCCGCCTGGCGCACGTCCTCGGCGAGCACCTCGGTGCGCCCCGCCCACGCGGCGAGCGCGGTCGCGGTCCGCGCCATGACGATGTCCGCCCGCATGCCGTCCACCTCGAAGGCCGCGCAGGTCGCCGCGATCTGCCGCAGCGCCCCGTCGCCGAGCCGCACCGACGGCAGCAGGGCGCGCGCCGCCACGATCCGGGCCCGCACCGCGGCCTCCTCGTCGGCCCAGCGCGCGGCGAAGGCCTCCGGGTCGTCGTCGTGGGCGAGCCTGCGCCGGACGACCTCGACGCGCTGGTCGGGCTCCCGGGACGCCGCGACCTCGACGGTCAGCCCGAACCGGTCGAGCAACTGCGGCCGCAGCTCGCCCTCTTCCGGGTTCATCGTCCCGACCAGCAGGAAGCGGGCCGCGTGCCGCACCGAGACGCCCTCGCGCTCCACGTACGAGGCGCCCATCGCCGCCGCGTCCAGCAGCAGGTCGACCAGGTGGTCGTGGAGGAGGTTGACCTCGTCGACGTACAGGATGCCGCGGTGCGCGTCGGCCAGCAGGCCCGGCTCGAAGGCCTTCACGCCCTCGGCGAGCGCCCGCTCGATGTCGAGCGCGCCGACCAGCCGGTCCTCGGAGGCGCCGACCGGCAGTTCCACCATGCGGGCCGGACGCGACTCGGACGCCCCCGGCCCGTGGGGCCCGTCCGGGCACGCCGGGTCGGGGGCCGCCGGGTCGCAGGAGAACCGGCATCCGGAGACGACGTCCACCACCGGCATCAGAGCCGAAAGGGCGCGCACGGCCGTGGACTTGGCGGTGCCCTTCTCGCCGCGCACCAGCACGCCGCCCACCGCGGGCGACACGGCGTTCAGCAGCAGCGCGAGCCGCAGGTCGTCCTGGCCGACGACGGCCGTGAACGGGAACGGGGTACTCACTTCTCGTCGCCCTCCAAGTCGCCTTCGAGCTCCAGATAGGTGGCGCGCAGCTCTTCGATCGTGTCGGCGTCCGGCTCGGCCCACAGCCCGCGGTCGGCGGCCTCCAGGAGCCGTTCGGTGATGCCGCGCAGCGCCCACGGGTTGGACTTCTTCATGAAGTCCCGGTTCTCGGCGTCGAAGACGTACTCCGCGCTGAGCTTCTCGTACATCCAGTCGTCCACGACCCCGGCGGTGGCGTCGTAGCCGAAGAGGTAGTCGACCGTCGCCGCCATCTCGAAGGCGCCCTTGTAGCCGTGACGGCGCATCGCCGCCATCCAGCGCGGGTTGACCACACGGGCGCGGAAGACGCGGTGGGTCTCCTCGCCCAGCGTGCGGGTCTTCACCTGGTCCGGGACGGCCGAGTCGCCGACGTACGCCTCGGGGGAGGCCCCCGTCAGGTGCCGCACCATGGCGACCATGCCGCCGTGGTACTGGAAGTAGTCGTCGGCGTCCACGAGGTCGTGCTCGCGGGTGTCGACGTTCTTCGCGGCCACCGCGATCCGCCGGAACGCGGTCTCCATGTCCCCGCGCGCCGCCCGCCCGTCGAGCCCGCGCCCGTACGCGTAACCGCCCCACACCGCGTACACCTCGGCGAGGTCGGCGTCGGAACGCCAGTTGCGGGCGTCGATCAGCGGCAGCAGACCGGCGCCGTACGCGCCCGGCTTGGAGCCGAAGACCCGGGCGGTCGCCCGCCGCCGGTCCCCGTGCTCGGCGGTGTCCTCGTCCGCGTGCGCCTTCACGAAGTTCTGCTCGGCGGACTCGTCCAGCTCGGCCACCGCCCGCACCGCGTCGTCGATCAGCCCGACGACGTGCGGGAACGCGTCCCGGAAGAAGCCGGAGATACGGACCGTCACGTCGATGCGCGGCCGGCCGAGCTCCTTCAGGGGCACGATCTCGAAGCCGGTGACCCGGCGCGAGGCGTCGTCCCAGACCGGACGGCAGCCCAGCAGCGCGAGGATCTCCGCGATGTCGTCGCCCTGGGTGCGCATCGCCGAGGTGCCCCACACGGTGAGTCCGACGGAGGTCGGGTACGCGCCCGTGTCCTGGAGGTAGCGCTGCACGAGGGAGTCCGCGAGGGACTGCCCGACCTCCCAGCTCAGCCTGGAGGGGATCGCCTTGGGGTCGACGGAGTAGAAGTTCCGTCCCGTCGGAAGGACGTTGACGAGTCCGCGCGTCGGCGAACCCGAGGGCCCCGCCGGCACGTAACCCCCGTCCAGCGCCTTGAGGATGTGGCCGATCTCGTCCGTCGTCCGGGCGAGCCGCGGCACCACCTCACGGCAGGCGAACTCCAGCACGGCCACCGCGTCCGGCAGTTCGGTGCCGAGGACCTCCCGGACGAGGCCCGGGCCCTCGGCGACCGCCCAGCCGCGCTCCTCCATGCCCTCCGCGATCCGCCGGCACAGCTGCTCCAGCAGGTCGATCGCGTCGGCTCCCGTCCGGGAGGGGCCGGCGACCAGGCCGGTCAGCCCGTCCGGCACCTTGACCGGCGCGCCCGGCTCGGCGAGCAGCTCCTTCTCGACCAGGCCGAAGTGCGCGGCCAGACAGGCCCGCAGACCCGGCAGGGCGTTCGCCGTGCCGCCCCACACCTGCGAGGCGCGCAGCACGGCCAGCACCAGGTTCACGCGCGGCTCGGCCTCGGGACCGCCACCGAGGACGTGCAGGCCGTCCCGGATCTGCACGTCCTTGATCTCGCACAGATAGCCGTCGATGTGCATGACGAACTCGTCGAAGTCGTCGTCGCCCGGCTGCTCGTCGACGTGCAGGTCGTGGTGCAGCTCGGCCGCCTTGACCAGCGTCCAGATCTGCGCGCGCACCGCCGGGGCCTTCGTCGGGTCCAGGTCGGAGACGAGCGCGTACTCGTCGAGCAGCTGCTCCAGCTTGGCCAGGTCGCCGTAGGTGTCCGCGCGCGCCATCGGCGGCACGAGGTGGTCGACGACGGTGGCGTGCCCGCGGCGCTTGGCCTGGGTGCCCTCGCCGGGGTCGTTGACGATGAACGGGTAGATCAGCGGCAGCTCGCCGAGCACGGCGTCCGGCGCGCAACCCCCGCTCAGGCCGAGGCCCTTGCCCGGCAGCCACTCCATCGTGCCGTGCTTGCCCATGTGGACGACCGCGTCGGCGCCGAAACTGTTCTCCAGCCACCGGTAGGCCGCCATGTAGTGGTGGGAGGGCGGCATGTCGGGGTCGTGGTAGATCGCGATGGGGTTCTCGCCGAAGCCGCGCGGCGGCTGGATCATCACGACGACGTTCCCGAACTGCAGGGAGGCGAGCACGATCTCGTCCCCGTCGACGTACAGGCTGCCTGGCGGCTCGCCCCATGCCTCCAGCATGGCGTCCCGCAGCTTCGGGTCGAGCTCGTCGAACCAGGCCCGGTAGTCGGCGAGCGGCACCCGGGCGGGAGCGGCGGCCAGCTGGTCCTCGGTGAGCCATTCGACGTCGTGGCCGCCCGCCTCGATCAGCCGGTGGATCAACTCGTCGCCGTTGTCGGGGTATTCGGTCAGGGAGTACCCCGCGCCCCGCAGCGCGTCCAGGACCCGCACCGCCGAGGCGGGCGTGTCCAGACCGACCGCGTTGCCGACCCGCGAGTGCTTGGTCGGGTAGGCGGTGAAGACCAGCGCGAGCTTCTTCTCCTCGTTCGGCTTGTGCCTGAGCCGGGCGTGCCGCACCGCGATCCCGGCGACCCGCGCCGCCCGCTCGGGGTCGGCGACGTACACCGGGACGTCGTCCGGGCCCTGCTCCTTGAAGGAGAACGGCACCGTGATCAGCCGCCCGTCGAACTCCGGGATGGCGACCTGCATCGCCGCGTCCATGGGGGACAGGGCGGCGTCCGAGGCTGCCCAGGCGCTCCGCGAGGAGGTCAGGCACAGCCCCTGGAGGACGGGCACGTCCAGGTCGGCGAGCGCGCCGACGTCCCAGGCCTCCTCGTCGCCGCCCGCGGACGCCCGCGAGGCGTGCGTGCCGCCCGCCGCGAGCACGGTGGCGACCAGCGTGTCGGCCCTGCCGAGGATCTCGTACAGGCCCGGGTCCGCGCCGCGCAGCGAACCGCAGAACACCGGCAGCGCGTTGGCGCCCCGCGCCTCGATCGCGTCGCACAGCGTGTCCACGAACGCAGTGTTCCCGGACAGCTCGTGGGCCCGGTAGAACAGCACGCCGACCGTGGGGCGGCCCTCGGTGACCGCGCGCTCGCCGTGCACACCGAACTCGGCCGTCCGGTGCGGCTCCTCGAAGCCCTCCCCGGTGAGCAGCACGGTGTCGGAGAGGAACCGCGCCAGTTCGGTGAGGTTGGCCGGGCCGCCCTCCACCAGATAGCGCAGCGCCTCCGCGACCACACCGGCGGGCACCGACGACTCGGCCATCAACTCGGCGTCGGGCACGGACTCGCCGCCGAGCAGGACGGTCGGCACACCCGACGCCCGCAGCACGGCCAGGCCCTCCTCCCAGGCGCGCTTTCCGCCCAGCAGCCGTACGACGGCGACGTCGGCGCCGTCGAGCAGAGCGGGCAGCTCCGCCACGACGTCCACCCGGGTCGGATTGCCGATCCGGTAGGGGGCACCGGAGGCACGGGCCGCCAGCAGATCCGTGTCGGCGGTCGACAACAACAACACTGTGCTCATGCGGGCGCTCCCGGTGGAATGAAAGGCAGTCCTTGCGGCGCGCCCGACTCGATGAGCCGCAACAGCGCGTCCGTGTCCGCGTGTTCCTCGATCAGATCGCCGAGCCGGTCCAGCTGCTCCTCGCGCAGCGCCGCGAACGACGTGTCGGCGGCCGGCACGAAGCGGCGGCCCGCGGCGGCGGCCACCTCGCGCAGGAAGGCCCGCCGGAATCCGTCCGACTCCAGCGAGCCGTGCCAGTGGGTGCCCCACACGGAGCCGACCCGGCATCCGTCCAAGAAGGGTTCCCCACCGGTGACATCGGCGACACCGTGGTGGATCTCGTATCCCTCGACCCGTTCACCCAGGGCCTCACCGACCGGTCTGGTCAGTGTCTTCTCGTGCGCGAACCGCACCCGCACCGGCAGCAGTCCGAGCCCGTCGACGTGCCCGGCGCGGCTCTCCACGTCGTCCTCGATGTGCTCGCCGAGCAGCTGGAAGCCACCGCAGATGCCGAGCGTGGGCCGCCCCTCGGCGGCCCGGCGCAGCAGCGCGTCGGCGAGTCCGCGTGCGCGCAGCCACTCCAGCGCCTTCACGGTCCCCCGCGTCCCGGGCACCACGACCAGGTCGGCGTCGGCGAGTTCCTCGGCCCGGTCCACGAACCGCACGACCACGCCCGGTTCGGCGGCCAGCGCGTCGACGTCCGTGAAGTTCGACATGAGCGGCACCGCGCAGACGGCGACCCGCAGGACGTCCTCGCCGACGGGGGCGGTGACCTCCGACTCGCGGACCGCTCCGCGCAGCGACACCCGCAGCCCGTCCTCCTCGTCGATACCGAGGCCGTGCCGGAACGGCAGCACACCGTAGGAGGGCCGCCCGGTGAGGTCCTTCAGCATGTCGAGTCCGGGTTCCAGCAGCGACACGTCACCGCGGAACTTGTTGACGAGGAACCCGGCGACGAGCGCCTGGTCCTCGCGCGACAGCAGCGCGACCGTCCCGAAGAAGGAGGCGAACACACCGCCGCGGTCGATGTCGCCGACGACGAGCACGGGCAGCCCCGCATTGCGGGCGATGCCCATGTTCACGATGTCGGTGCGCCGCAGATTGATCTCGGCAGGACTGCCGGCCCCCTCACAGATCACCGCGTCATACGTGCCCCGCAACTCGGTCAGACAGTCCAGGACCGTGCCGAGGAGCGCCTGCTGGCGGCCGCCGTGGTAGCCGCGCGCGCTCATCTCGCCCACGGGCTTGCCCATGAGCACGACCTGACTGCTCCGGTCGCTGCCCGGCTTGAGCAGCACGGGGTTCATGAGCGCGGTCGGCTCCACGCGCGCGGCCTGCGCCTGCATGGCCTGCGCGCGCCCGATCTCGGCGCCCTCACGGGTGACGAACGAGTTGAGGGACATGTTCTGCGCCTTGAACGGCGCGACCTTGACGCCCCGTCGCACCAGCCACCGGCAGATCCCGGCGGTGACGACGCTCTTGCCGGCGTCGGAGGTCGTTCCGGCGATCAGCAGTCCGCCGCTCATGACTCGGCTCCTTCGCGCGCTCCGGCATCCATGGCGTACCCCTCCCCGGTCATGCCCCGGCCCCTCGCCGCCGTGCGGCGGCGCGCCCGACGAGCGTCCGCCCGACGGCGCACGCGCCCAGCGCCAGCCAGCCCACGCGACGCGACAGCCGTACGGCCCGTTCGATGTCGGCGACGGCCACCGCACGGCCGTCGCCGTTGAGGACGGGCCGGTGCTCGACCCGGCCCGCGTACGAGAGCGTCCCGCCGAGCCGCACCCCGAGCGCCCCCGCGAACGAAGCCTCCACCGGACCGGCGTTGGGACTCGGATGCTTGCGGGCGTCGGTGCGCCAGGCGCGGGCGGCGCTGCGCGGGGCGCCACCGGCGACGGTCGCGAGAACGGCGGTCAGGCGCGCCCCCGGCCAGCCGGCGACGTCGTCGAGCCGCGCGGAAGCCCAGCCGTACCGCCGGTACTTGGGCGACTTGTGCCCGACCATCGCGTCGAGCGTGTTCACGGCGCGGAACGCGACCAGACCGGGGGCACCGCCGACGGCCCCCCACACCAGGGCTCCCACCACGGCGTCGGAGGTGTTCTCGGCGACGGACTCGACGACGGCCCGCGCGATCCCGTCGGCGTCCAGCGCCTGGGGGTCGCGTCCGCACAGGTGCGGCAGCCGTTCCCGGGCCGCCTCCACGTCGCCGGCGGCGAGCGCCGAGCCGATCGCCCGCGCCTCACGGCCGAGTGTGGTGCCGCCGACGACGGCCCAGGTGGCGGCGGCGGTCAGCGCGACGGAGGCGGTGGGGGAGGGCCGGACGGCACGGTGCGCGAGGGCGGCGAGGGCGGTGGCACCGCCGACGCACACGACGGTGTGCAGCGCACCCCGTCCGCGGTCGTCCCGCCACAACACCCGTTCCACGGCGCCCGCGGCCCGCCCGAACACGGCGACCGGATGCCCCCGGCGAGGATCGCCGAGCAGCAGGTCGCCGAGAAGGCCGGCGGCGGCGCCGTACGCGAAGACGCGATCGGCACGCATCGGTTCAGCCGGCCGTCAGGTCGGTCTCAACCGTCGTTCGCGTTCTGCGCAGAGCACTTGGGCAGCCGTGCATGGCGACATGTCCTCACTCAGGGTGTCCACGCCCTGGTTCGACTAGACCGGCGGTGAGAGTTCCTGGCTCCCGGGACATCTCTTCCCCGGTGACAGTGGCGGGACCGCGCCGGACTTGCACCGGCTTCCTCTCTTGCCGCCGTACTTGGCTCCGGCAGTCCACCACGGGGCGAGAACAGCCGTCAACTTGCTGTTGACCTGCGAGGAGAGAGTGTGCTGAGCCCCACACCGCCACCACGCCCGGCTGCCCGCCAAGACCGAATTGCGCCGTGTGCCGGGGCCGTTGCGCGGGCCCGCGGACCGCCCTCCGGCGACCCGGAACGCATCCCGCTGCGCGCGACCACCTGTCGTCCCTTCGCGCGCGGGCCCCGGCACGACGAAGGGCGGGTACGGGACAACGTGTCCCGTACCCGCCCTTCGTGCGCCGGAGCGTCGCCCGTGTCAGGAGACGATGATGAAGATCCCGTACGCCACCGCCGCCGCGCAGGCCGCGAAGCAGGCGTACGCGCCGGTGACCGCGAGGGCCGCCGAGTCGCCCCGGGCGGACGCCGACTCACGCTTGGAGAGGCCGACGATGCCGAGGGTGAAGAGGCCGACGAGTGCCACGGTGGCCCCGAGGCTGACTCCGAAGACGGAGCCGAGAGCTGCCCAGTCGATGTTCATGCTGTTCGTTCCTTACACCGTGGCCGGGCGGGTGGGTTCGGCGGAGGGACCGGGGTCCGGCACCGGGATGGTGGCCTTGAGCTCGGTGTCGGCCGCGGTGACCGGGCCGGCCGGCGGCACGGCGACGGCGGCCATCGCCGTGGTGACGACACCCGCGGGCTCGGCGTCGACGTCGTTCACGTTGTCGACGGTGACCGGCTGGCGGCGCGACAGCGTCCAGATGACGCCGGCGCCGGCGACCAGCAGCACGCCCGTGAGGACGATGCCCCAGGTGCCCTGCTTGGTCAGGAACTCGGCGGAGGCACCGGCCAGGCCCGCGGCCGGCAGGGTCAGACCCCAGGCCACGAACATGCGGGTCGCGGTCGACCAGCGGACCACACCGCCCTTGCGGCCGAGGCCCGAGCCCATCACGGCGCCGGAGCAGACCTGGGTGGTGGAGAGGGAGAAGCCGATGTGCGAGGAGGCCAGGATGGCCGTCGCGGCGCTGGTCTGGGCGGCGAAGCCCTGCGGCGGCGCGAGGTCGGTGAGGCCCTTGCCCATGGTGCGGATGATGCGCCAGCCGCCCAGGTAGGTGCCGAGCGCGATGGCCATACCGGCCGAGACGATGACCCAGGTGGGAGGGTTCGAGCCGGGGGCGATGACGCCGCCGGTGACCAGGGCCAGGGTGATGATGCCCATCGTCTTCTGCGCGTCGTTCGTGCCGTGGGCGAGGGAGACCAGGCCGGCGGAGGCGATCTGGCCGGCGCGGTAGCCCTTGGCGGTCGCCTTCCCCTCGGCGCGACCGCCGATGCGGTAGGTCAGCCGGGTGGCCAGCATGGCGGCGATTCCGGCCACGAGCGGCGCGGCCACCGCGGGGATGAGCACCTTGGTGACGACGGTCGAACCGTTCACCGACGACCAGCCCGCCGACATGACGGCGGCACCGATGAGGCCGCCGAAGAGCGCGTGGGAGGAGCTGGAGGGCAGACCCAGGAGCCAGGTCAGCAGATTCCAGAGGATGGCGCCGACGAGCGCCGCGAAGATCACTTCGGTGCGTATGCCCTCTTCGTTGATGATTCCGCCGGAGATCGTCTTGGCGACCTCCACCGAGAGGAACGCACCGACGAGATTCAGCACGGCGGACATGGCCACCGCCGTCTTGGGCTTGAGAGCGCCGGTCGAGATGGTCGTCGCCATCGCGTTGGCAGTGTCGTGGAAACCGTTCGTGAAATCGAACACGAGAGCGGTGACGATCACGATTCCGAGGAGGAGCGTGATGTGTTCCATTTACCCAGGCTTCTGTTGGACGTCAGTGGCATGTGGACCGTAAGCAACCTGGGTGAACGGAAGATGAACTGAGGCGGACTGTGGGGTGTCTCAATCGGCGGGACGCCCCTCCGTTTGTGCCGGAGGGGTCCCCGTTCCTCGAACGCAGGTGGAATATCGGGCTCCGCTACCAGTGTCTAGCCTCGGGTGAGCCGCTTGAGTCCGGATATGGACCCATTGAAGAGATTTTGGTCACCCGGCAGGCTGCCGCTGTTGTCGTACTGCCAGAACGTCCAGTACGACCAGCCGGCGGGCAGGGTGCCGGCGTCCGCGGAGTCGTAGCGCGCCAGCCACAGGGCGTGGTTCGCGCCGAAGGCCCGGCTGGCGCCGGTGCAGGTGTTCCACCAGTGCGTGGTCGTGTAGATCACCGGGCGGCGGCCGGTCTGCCGCTTGACCTCGTCGCTGAACGCCTTGATCCAGCTCACCATCCTGGCCTTGCTCAGGCCGTAGCACTTGCGCTTGCCGTACGGGTTGTACTCGATGTCCAGTGCGGGCGGCAGCGTCCAGCCGTCCGCGCGCCAGGCGCCGCCGTTGCGCACGAAGTACGCGGCCTGGGTGGTGCCGGAGGACTTGTCCGGCACCGCGAAGTGGTAGGCGCCGCGGAGGATGCCCGCGTTGCGCGCGCCGTTGTACTGCCGGCTGAAATAGGGGTTGCGGTACGTGTGGGACTCCGTCGCCTTGACGTAGACGAACCGCGCGCCCTTCGCCCTGGCGCTCTGCCAGTCGACGTTCTTCTGGTGAGAGGAGACGTCGTGCCCCTTGGGTTTGCCCGCGGCGACGGCCGGGAGCGAAGTGAGGGCGGTGCCCGCCGCGGTGAGCGTCGCTACGACGGCCGTCGCGGCGGCGGCGCGGACGTGGCGACGGAGTGGTTTGTGATCACGGGCCATATTTCCCCCCGGAATGGCGACGTGTACGACAAATCCCCCAGAGGCTACTGGAAGATCCGTGATCAGAGGTCGATCACCGGCCAATCCGCCTGGGAGGGTGATCCGTGCCCATATGTGCCCTTACGGAGGCGTGGGCTCCGGCCTAAAGTGCCCTCGCCCGCGCCATGTCGAGGTCGCCTGCTGGCAGGATCGCGGCATGGCTGAACAGCGGCGGGACGCACGGGACGTGCGGGAGGAAGCACAGGCCACGGGTGCGCGGGACACGAGGGGCGCGCGGGACGCGGTGGCGCGGGCCTGGGAGGAGCTCGTGGCGACGGCCCGTCGGACAGTGGCCGACGGGCTGGTCGTCGGAACGTCGGGCAACGTGTCGGTCCGGGTCGGCGACACCGTCCTGGTCACACCGACGGGAGTGCCGTACGACCGTCTCGCGCCCGAGGACGTCGTCGGCGTCGGCCTCGACGGGCGGCAGGTGCTCGGTTCGCTGCTGCCGACGAGCGAACTGCCGATGCATCTCGCGGTCTACCGCGCCACGGACGCCGTCGCCGTCGTGCACACCCACGCGGCCCACGCGACGGCCGTCTCGACGCTCGTCCCCGAGCTCCCGCTGATCCACTACATGGCCGGCGCCCTCGGCGGACCGGTCCGTGTCGCCCCCTATGCGACGTACGGCACCGCGGAGTTGGCCGAGAACATGCTCCGGGCCCTCGACGGCCGCAGCGCCTGCCTCCTCCAGAACCACGGCACCGTCGCCCACGGCGCCTCCCTGTCCCAGGCGTACGACCGCACGGCCCAGCTGGAGTGGATGTCCCGCGTCTGGCTCCTCGCCGCGTCGGTCCCCGGCCTCACCCCGAACCTGCTGACCCCGGCCCAGGTGACCCGGGCGGCCGAACAGCTGAAGACCTACGGCCAGAAACCGTAGCCCCGACCGCCACCATCACTCCTCCGGCCGACTCCGGACACGGAGGCCACGCAGAACAGGGCATCCCCGGCCGGGGGTGCCCTTCCCTCCGCCGTGGCGCTCGGCCGGGAGAGCCTTTCCCACCGCCGTGGCGCTTTGCCGAGACGGACTGTTCCGGCGGTGCCGAGCCCGCGCTCCGGCGGAGCCCTGCCCGCCCGGCCGGGGGAGGGATTCCCTCCCAGCGACGCGGCGCTCGGCCCGCGCGGACCACTCCGGCGGTGCCGGGCCCGGCGCGCCCAGCCCCACGGAGACGACCCCTCTTCCGCGGGCGTGCCCCCGCGCTCCCACTGGCCGACCGCGGGCTCCCCCGGGAGACTGAACCCGTGCGCACTGTCAAAGCGACGGCCGCAGCCGTCACCGTAGCCATCGCCGCGGGCGCAGCCTCCGTGGCGGCGGGCCGGTTCGCCAGCGACGCCGCACTGAAGGCGTCACCCGGTCGGCCCCTGCCCACCGAACCCCGGCTCACCGTGCACGCCACGACGTCCGGCGGGATCACGCTCACCCGTGATCTGGCCTCACTGCGTCCGGGCACCTACGGCCTCGCCGGCAACGGCTCCCACGCGGTCGTCGGCCCGGTCCTGCGCGGCACGCCCCACCCCGCCGACACGGTCGTGCGCCGTCTGGAGCGCGTCACCCACGGCGCCCTGGAACCCGGCGACAAGGTGTGGCTCACCCCCAACCTGCACATCGGCGACCCGAGCTCCGCCCTCGGCCTGGAGACCGCCGACGTCGACATCCCCGGCGAACTCGGCGCACTGCCCGCCTGGTTCGTGCCCGCCGTCCGCGACACCTGGGTGATCGCCGTGCACGGCCTGGGCACCACCCGCGAGCACCCCATGAACGTCATGGAGTTCCTGAACCGCTACCACTTCCCGGTGCTCGACATCGCCTACCGCGGCGACCTCGGCGCCCCCCGCCCCCAGGACGGGCTGAGCCACCTCGGCGAGACCGAGTGGCGCGACCTCGACGCCGCCATCCGTTACGCCGTGCGGTACGGCGCCGAACAGGTCGTCCTGTACGGGTGGTCCACCGGCGCCACCATGGCCCTGCTCGCCGCCACGCGCTCCGCCCTGCGCGAGCGGATCTCCGGGCTCGTCCTGGACTCCCCGGTCCTCGACTGGAAGGCCACGCTGCGCGCCCTCGCCACGGCCCGCCACACACCGGGCGCCCTGCTGCCCCTCGCGGTGCGCGCCGCCCAGGGCCGCACCGGTCTGCGCGACGAGCGGCTCGACGGCGCGCATCCCGACCACCTCAAGGTGCCCACCCTGCTGGTGCACGGGCCGGACGACACCATCGCCCCCTGGGGGCCCTCGCGCCGCTTCGCGCAGCGCCGCCCCGACCTGGTCACCCTGCACACCGTCCCGCAGGCCCCGCACGGCGCCATGTGGAACGCCGACCCGGAGACCTACGAGGAGGCGCTGCGCCGCTTCCTCACCCCCTTGATGTAGCCCGGGGCGGGCTCTTCCGCCGCTTCGCGAGAACCCCTCCGGCGGGGGCCGCGCACCCGCTTCCGGTTCGGCCTCGGACGACTCCCGCGACGGCCCGTTCCCGCGTGTGAAGAGCGCCCGGAGCCCCGCCCCGCGAGCACCCCCGTCGCCCTCCGTGGCATTCCGTTTGGGTTTTCGGACCGTCAACCGGAAGACTGCACCCGTGACGTCCCGTAATCCGCGCGACTCCAGGCTCCGACTCGTCAGCCCACGGCCCCTGGCCGCCGCCCCCCGAGCGGTGACCCAGCGCCGCACGCGCCGCCCCGCACCGCGGCCGCCCGAGGGCACGCCCCCGCCCGCGGAGCTGGCCCGCACGGCGCGCAGCCTCCTGGCCGGCGCGGCCCGCGTCGCCCGCTGGGCGGACGCCGCCCTGCGCCCGGGCCGTGACGGCGGAACCCCCGACGGCAAGGGCATCCTGTCCGAGGCCACCGCCGAACGCGCGGCCGCCGACCTCGGGCTGAGCACGGCTCAGGTCCGCGCGGACTGGGACACGGCACGCCTCGCGGGCCTCGTCGAGGTGCACGGCGACAGCGCCCGCCCGGGATGGCGGCTGCGCGCCTGGAACCGCGACGACAGCGCCGTCCTGCGCGGCTGGGTCGCCCTCTTCGACGCCTGGTCGCTCGCCCACCCGGAACCCGAGGACCGCGAACCGGCCGCCGTCGCCGAGGTCGTCTCCGCGATGCCCCAGGTGCTCTCCTTCCTCCAGCTCTCCGCCGGCCCCGTCCCGATGGAGCAGCTTCTCGACCTGCTGGAGCAGCGCGTCACGGAACTGCGCACCGCGCGCTGCGAGGTCTCCTACGGCCCCCAGCCCGAGGCCGCGCCGGAGGGCCCCGAGGTCCCGGACGCGGAACTCGCCCCCCTCCTCGACTGGTCCCTGCACGCCCTGGCCTCCGTCGGTGCCCTCACCTACGGGGACGGACAGGCCACCCTCACCCCGCTCGGCAGTTGGGCGGTCTGGGTCAAGCTGGAGCAGATCTGCGTCGCCGCGCAGAGCCCCGCCGGGAACATCGAGCAGTCCGCCGAGGACATGCTCCGGGGCTGCGCCCAGCTGCGCCCGAACGCCGCCCGTGCCGAGTACCGCGCCTGGCTCGCCGCCCGTCCCGTCGGCAGCGCGGTCACCGAACTCCTCGACGCCGCCCGCGGCGAGGACGCCCTCACCCGCGGCCTCGCCTTCGAAGCCCTGCGCGTCGTCGGCGCCCCCGCCGAGCCCGATGTGCGTGCCGTGGCCGGGGAGACCCCGCTGCGTCCGTACGCCCTGCTGTGGCTGGCCGAGCACGACGGCCACGACCCCGAGGACGCCCACGAGGTGCTCACCCGGGAGGAGGCGACCTGGCTGTGGGTGGACACCGCCGCCGCCGTCGCCGACCACGGCGAAGCCCCGCTCCTCGTACGGCATTTGGAGTCGGCGGTGCAGCCGACCGTGCCCGCGCTGCTCGACGCGGTCCGCGCGGTCGGACACCCGCGCACGGTGCAGGTCCTGGTCGCGCTCGCGGCCGCCCACCCGGATCCGGCGCTCGCCAAGGCCGTACGCCGCGCGGCCTTCCAGGTGCACACCGGAGGCAGCTGACGGACGCGCTCGGCGAGCCGGTCCTGGAGCCCTACGCCCCTGTCTCCGGGGCGTAGGTGCCGAAGCTCCAGATGTTGCCCTCCAGGTCGCGGGCCATGTAGTCGCGGGAGCCGTAGTCCTGGTCGGTCGGGGGCATCACGATCTCGGCGCCGTGGTCCACGGCCCGCTGGTGGTGGGCGTCGATGTCGTCCACCACCACGTACACCCCGGCGGGGCCGGCGTCCTTCATCGCGGTGTCGAACACTCCGCCGCGGCCCTTGGACCCCAGCATCACCGCGCCGTGGCCCTGGACCAGCTCGGCGTGCATCACCGTGCCGTCCTCGCCCTCGTACACCGACGCCTCGGTGAAGCCGAAGGCCTCCGTGAGCTGCCTGATGGCCGCTTTCGCGTCCGCGTACAGCAGGGTCGGGTAGATGCTCGGGCGCCCGCCGTCCAAACCTGCCATGCCGATCACTTCCTCTGGTCCCGCCGCCGGATCTCGACCTGTCGCCCAGTCTTGCACCGGCCACTGACAACGCCCCGCCGATCGCGGGCCGCCACGACGGCGACCGGCCGCACGTGCGACCCGGACGAGCCTGCAAGCCGCCGGAGCACGTGATCTGACGGGGCGTACGGACGGGGGGAACGGCGGCTCAGCGGAACGTGTTGCACTGCGCCATGTCGCCGCTGCTGAAGCCCCGGTAGAACCACTGCTGCCGCTGCTCGGAGGAGCCGTGCGTCCAGGTCTCCGGGGTCACCCGGCCCTGGTACCTCTCCTGGATCCGGTCGTCCCCGACGGCCGCCGCCGCGTCCAGGCCGTCGCGGATGTCGGCGTCCGTGAGGCTGGTCAGCAGCGCCTTGCCGGTCACCGGGTCCTTCGTGGTCGTCGCGTGGCTCGCCCACACCCCGGCGTAGCAGTCGGCCTGCAGCTCCGTCCGCACCGAGTTGCTGTTCGCGCCGGTCACGCCGTCCTGCGCCTTGGCCAGCGTGCCCATCAGGTCCTGCACGTGGTGCCCGTACTCGTGCGCCACCACGTACGCCTGGGCGAACGGCCCGCCGCTGGAGCCGAACTTGTCGCGCAGTTCGTCGAAGAAGCCGAGGTCCAGGTAGACCTTCCGGTCGCCAGGGCAGTAGAAGGGCCCGACGGCGGACGTGGCCGTGCCGCACGCCGTGCCGACCCGGTTGGTGAAGAAGACCGTCGGGGAGGGCGTGTAGGTGCCGCTGCGCCGTTCGAACTCCTGTGTCCAGAAGTCCTGGACGCTGTTGACCACCGCCACCATGCGGCAGTCCTCCTTGGTGTTCGCGTCGCTTCCCTTCTTGCAGGTCTGCTGGACCTGCGCGAGGGAGGAGCTCGCCGCGTCCGGCTGGCCGTCGCCCGAGGACAGGCCGAGCTGGTCGGGGCCGACCCCGAAGAACAGACCGAGGATCAGGGCTATGAGCGCGGCGACGCCGCCGCCGACGGTCGCTCTGCCGCCGGGGATTCGACTGCCGCGCACATCCTGGACCTCGGAGGTGTCCAGGTCGGCGTCGTCGTCGAACTGCATGCGCACACCACCCTCTGCCGCACGTCACTCCCTGCCGCCATCCTCGTACGCCCCCGGACGCCCGGCCATTCGGGCGGAGGTCCGAACGGGCTACGCGCCCGCCCCCGCCCGTCGTGTCGTCGGCCTCCCGCGGCCCGCGCGTCTACGCTCTGCGCCTGTCCCATGGGTGGGACGGTCCGTGACCGTCGGAACACCCGGGACGGTCCGTGCTCCCTGCGCGGGCCGCCGAACGTGGCCGTCGGGGCGAGGGGGCAAGAAGGTGGTCGTCGCGCGCATCGGTGTCCCGGACGCGCCGCCCACGGCCCCGGACACCTCGGCCGCCTCCACGGGTCTGGTGGCCTCGGCCGCCTGCACGGGTGTGGTGACCTCGGCTGGCCCCGCAGGTCTGGTGACCTCGGCTGGCCCCACAGGTCTGGTGACCCCGCCCGCTCCCGCAGGCCTGGTGACCCCGCCCGCCCCCGCAGGCCTGGTGACCCCGCCCGCCCCCGCAGGCCTGGTGACCCCGGCTGGCTCCGCGAGCCCGGTGACCCCGGCCCCGCCCACCGTCCCGGGCGCCCCGGTCGCCCCGTTTCCTCGCACGGTTCCTCCGGCCACCCCGGCGGTCGCACCGCGCGGCGCCGGGCGGCCTCCGCGCCGGGACGCCGGGCGCCGCACCGCCCGGGCGTTCCTGCCCGCCGCCCTCGCGTTCCTCCTGGCGGTGCCGCTTCTCGTGGCGGCCCACAAGGCACGCTCCGCGCCCTTCGGGGACCGCCTCACCGTCCACGCACGCGTGGAGCACGGCCCGCGGCCCGCGCTGCGCGCGCGAGGGGCGACGGTGGAGGCGTACGACACGGCGACCGGGCACCCCCGCTGGACCTACGCGCGCGAGGGGCGGCGACCGCTGGTCGTGCTCCCCGCGCGCGGGGACGCGATCGCCCTCTGGGACGACGGACTGGTCACCGCGACCGTGCGGGACGACGGCCGCGCGGTCCGCTGGCACCGGGCGCTGCCCGACGCGGCGCCCTGGCTCGCGGGCCGCGGAGGAGCGGGCGTGCTGCGTGTCCTCGGCCCCCGGGTGCTCGCCGTCGTCACCCCGCGGCGCGTCGCCGCGTACCGCCTCGCCGACGGCGACCTGCGCTGGGTGCTGCCCGCCCGCCCGGGCTGCGCCTTCGCCCCCGCGCGCGGGGTGCGCCACGACGGCGCCCTGCTGATCGCCCAGCCGTGCGCCACCACGGACGACTGGACCGGCGAGATCGTCGCCGTCGACGAGCTGGGCAGGATCACCCCCCACCGCACCCCCCTGGGCGGCGAACGGCGGGGCGAGCATCACAGCGCCGAACACCCGCACGCAGAAAAAGTGCTTGCACGGCCCCGTTAGACTTGGCCCCATGGCCATTCTCCTCGCGCAATAGACGGCGGGAACGTCCTCAGCCGCCCATCCCGTCACCCATCCGCCCCAGGAGCATGTCCGTGATCTCCGCCTCCGCCATCGAGCTGCGCGCCGGCGCCCGTGTCCTCATCGAGTCCGCCACCTTCCGTATCGCCAAGGGCGACCGCGTCGGTCTGGTCGGCCGCAACGGCGCGGGGAAGACGACCCTCACCAAGGTCCTCGCGGGGGAGGGCATCCCCGCCGGCGGCACCGTCACCCGCTCCGGCGAGGTCGGCTATCTGCCGCAGGACCCGCGCACCGGCGACCTCGACGTGCTCGCCCGCGACCGCATCCTGTCCGCGCGCGGCCTGGACACCCTGATCCGCAAGATGCGGCAGAACGAGGAGCGGATCGCCACCGGCACCGGCGCCACCCGTGACAAGGCCATGCGGCAGTACGAGCGCCAGGAGACGGAGTTCCTCACCAAGGGCGGGTACTCCGCCGAGGCCGAGGCCGCGACCATCGCCGCCGCGCTCAACCTGCCCGACCGCGTGCTCGGCCAGCCGCTGCACACGCTCTCCGGCGGTCAGCGGCGCCGTATCGAGCTCGCCCGCATCCTGTTCTCGGACGCCGACACCCTGCTGCTCGACGAGCCGACGAACCACCTCGACGCCGACTCGATCGTCTGGCTGCGCGACTACCTGAAGACGTACCGCGGCGGCTTCATCGTGATCTCCCACGACGTCGACCTGGTCGAGACGGTCGTCAACAAGGTCTTCTACCTCGACGCCAACCGCTCCCAGATCGACGTCTACAACATGGGCTGGAAGCTCTACCAGCAGCAGCGCGAGGCCGACGAGAAGCGCCGCAAGCGCGAGCGCCAGAACGCCGAGAAGAAGGCCGCCGCGCTGAACGCGCAGGCCGACAAGATGCGGGCGAAGGCGACCAAGACGGTGGCCGCGCAGAACATGGCCAAGCGCGCCGACAAACTGCTCGCCGGCCTGGAGGCGGTGCGCGTCTCCGACAAGGTCGCCAAGCTGCGTTTCCCCGAGCCCGCGCCCTGCGGCAAGACGCCGCTGATGGCCGAGGGGCTGTCGAAGTCGTACGGCTCGCTGGAGATCTTCACCGACGTCGACCTCGCCATCGACAAGGGCTCGCGCGTGGTCATCCTCGGCCTCAACGGCGCGGGCAAGACGACCCTGCTGCGGCTGCTCGGCGGCGCCGAGCAGCCCGACACCGGCCAGGTCGTCGAGGGCCACGGCCTCAAGCTCGGCTACTACGCGCAGGAGCACGAGACCCTCGACCCGGAGCGCACGGTCCTGGAGAACATGCGCTCCGCCGCCCCCGACCTCGACCTGGTCGAGGTCCGCAAGGTGCTCGGTTCGTTCCTGTTCTCCGGCGACGACGTCGACAAGCCGGCCGGTGTCCTCTCCGGCGGCGAGAAGACCCGTCTCGCCCTCGCGACTCTCGTGGTCTCCTCGGCGAACGTGCTGCTGCTCGACGAGCCGACGAACAACCTCGACCCGGCCAGCCGCGAGGAGATCCTCGGCGCGCTGCGCACCTACAAGGGCGCCGTCGTCCTCGTCACCCACGACGAGGGTGCCGTCGAGGCGCTCCAGCCGGAGCGGATCATCCTGCTGCCGGACGGCGTCGAGGACCTGTGGGGCGCCGACTACGCGGACCTGGTCGCCCTCGCCTGACCCCTGAGACGCGGCCACGGCCCGCCTCCGCCATGGGCGGGCGGGTCAGCCGCGCTTGATCGAATGACTGATCCACTGCGTATGGATCATTCGGCCGATCCGTGATCCATCATCTGTGTGAGATCTCCTCGTACCGAGGTGTGTCGTACATCGATTTTGCGGCCGAGCCCTTTGTTCCCAAGGGCTCGGCCGTCCTGCGTCGCTGACCAGGTACTTCGCCGAAGAACCCGTTCGGGCGTACGGAACGCGGCAGCCGGAACGAAAGATTCCACTCGTGGGGACGGGCTCCTGTCGTCAAAACCTTGTCTTACGGACCTTGCCGAATGGGTGGCCATGACGCCCAGGAGGGGTGATCATGAGAGTCCAGAGCGCACTTCCCATGAGGAGGCACGGGTGGCCGAGACTCTGAAGAAGGGCAGCCGGGTGACCGGCGCCGCGCGCGACAAGCTCGCGGCAGACCTGAAGAAGAAGTACGACTCCGGTGCGAGCATCCGGGCGCTGGCCGAAGAGACCGGCCGCTCGTATGGCTTCGTGCACCGGATGCTCAGCGAGTCGGGCGTCACGCTGCGAGGGCGTGGCGGAGCGACGAGGGGCAAGAAGGCCGCCTCGGCCTGAGGCCGGGCGTCCCCATCGGCTTCGGTGGTGGCCACCCGGTCGGTCGCGCGATCGGCCGGGTGGTTACTGTGCAGTCACTTAGGTGTGTCTCCTCTGGGTACGCACCTGATCCGACCGCACCCATCGGAGGCGCCCCATGGCTTCGCTCGACCCGGTACTCGACAAGGACGGCGTACGGCTCACCGTCGACGACGCGATCGCCACGGTGACGCTGACCAACCCGGCCAAGCGCAACGCCCAGAGTCCCGCTCTGTGGCGGGCGTTGACGCAGGCCGGACGGTCACTGCCGGGCTCCGTCCGGGTGGTCGTCCTGCGTGCCGAGGGCAAGTCCTTCTCCGCGGGGCTCGACCGGCAGGCCTTCACGCCGGAGGGGTTCGACGGGGAACCGTCGTTCATCGATCTGGCGCGCGGCTCCGACGCCGAGCTCGACGCGACCATCGCCGAGTACCAGGAAGCGTTCACCTGGTGGCGGCGCAGCGACATCGTGTCCATCGCCGCTGTCCAGGGTCACGCGATCGGTGCGGGGTTCCAGCTCGCCCTCGCCTGTGATCTGCGTGTCGTCGCGGACGACGTGCAGTTCGCCATGCGTGAGACCAGTCTGGGACTCGTCCCCGACCTGACGGGGACGCATCCGCTGGTGGGCCTGGTGGGCTATGCCCGTGCGCTCGAGATCTGCGCGACGGGCCGGCTCGTGACGGCCGACGAGGCCGAGCGCACCGGACTCGCCAACCTCGCCGTGCCCGCCGACCAGCTCGACGAGGCGGTACGGGACCTGTCCGCCGCGCTGCTCGCCGCGCCGCGCGACGCCGTCATCGAGACGAAGGCGCTCCTGCGCGGTGCCCAGGAGCGGACGTACGAGGAGCAGCGCGTCGCCGAGCGGGCGGCGCAGGCCCGACGCCTCCGCGACCTCGCCGGCGTGGGCGACTGACACCACGGCACCAGGAGCGAGGCACCGTCTGCACGGTGACCCGCGCCGCTCCCGTGGGCCGGCGCCCCCGCACTCGCCGTACGCACGAAGGGCACCCCGGCATGCCGTGGTGCCCTTCGCACGTCCCGCCTCACTCCCGGGCGGCATCGCGCTCCACCACCGCGATCACTCCGTCACCGCCGTCACCAGGACCGTCACCGACGGGGCGTCCGGGAGGGTCCGGGCGGCCGCCGCCCTGACGGCCCCCACCACCTCGACGGCGTGGCTGCGCGCGGCCACCGCCAGTTCGACGCGCACATGGCGTCGGGGCAGCGCCGCGTCACCGCCGGGACGGACCTCGATGTGCACCGGGTGACCCAGGACGTCCGTCAGACGGCTCACCCCCGGCACGGACCGTGCCGCCGCGGCCACCCGCGCCTCCTCGGGGTCCGTCGGCTCGGGCGCCGGCCGCGGAGCGTCGGGGCGTTCGGCGACCGGCACCTCGTCCTCCTCCCACAGCCCCGTGATCCGCAGGTCGACCCGTGTGACCACCAGGCCGAGACGGTCCGCCGCCCCGGCGAGGGCCGAGCGCAGCCGCGCCGCGGTGGCCGGCAGCGGCTCGGCACCCGGCGCCGTCGGATCCACGGCGGCCCGGAACTCGGCGTCGATCCGCAGGGGCCCGGGCGGCAGCGCGCCGGGCGGGGGCACCACGACCGGGTCGTACACCTCGTCCGGATCGGCGAGCGCGATCCTGAGCGCGCCCACCCGTACCCCGCGCACGCGCTCCGCCGCGCTCCGCAGGACCGGTCCGGCCGCCGCCTCCGCGATCCACGCGCCGTCCTGCGGGAGCCCCAGGGGCAGCAGTCTGCCGAGCCCGAGCTGATGCCGCACCACCTGAGTCCACCGGTCCGCCGTCATTGCTCCAGCCTGCCCCATCCCCGGCGCGCGACCACGCAACCGCACTTACTGTGGGCTCAGGAGGACGACCGAAAGGGACGTACGGCCATGACCGACATGACGGAGCCGAACCGGACGGGGAGCCCCGAAGGCGGGACGGAGTCGCCCCAGATCCGCAAGCCCACCAGACGCGGCGGCGGGGACCCCGCGACGCGCGGACGCACCACCATCGCCGACGGCGTGGTCGAGAAGATCGCCGGGCTCGCCGCCCGTGACGTGCTCGGCGTGCACGCGATGGGCAGCGGACTGAGCCGGACCTTCGGGGCGGTCCGCGACCGGGTGCCCGGCGGCGGCTCGAAGTCCGTCACACGGGGCGTGAAGGCGGAGGTCGGCGAGTTGCAGACCGCGCTCGACCTGGAGATCGTCGTCGACTACGGCGTCTCGATCGGCGATGTCGCCCGTGCCGTACGGGAGAACGTCGTCGCGGCCGTCGAGCGCATGACGGGACTGGAGGTGGTGGAAGTCAACATCGCGGTGAGTGATGTGAAGCTTCCCGAGGAAGAAGACGAGGAGCCGGAGTCGCGGCTCCAGTGACCACCCGGCCACCGGACCACCGGTGATCACTCGGCCACCGAACTGCTGAGGAGCGCACCATGAGTTTGGCCGTGATCGGCATGATCGCCGGAATGGCGCTGGGCTTCGCCGGATACTTCGGGGGTTTCGGAGCCTTCCTCCTGGTGGCCGCCCTGGGCGCCGTCGGCTTCGTCGTCGGGAGGTTCCTGGAAGGGGACCTGGACGTCGGTGACCTGTTCCGCACCCGCGACGACCGGCGGCGGTGACGCGTGCCAGGTCAGCCGGACCGGCTCGGTGAGACGCGGCGTCCGCCGACGGTCGTGCCGGCGGCCGAGCGCGGCGCGACCCGGATCGCCGACCGGGTGGTCGCGAAGATCGCCGCACAGGCGGCCCGCGAGGTGCTTCCCGCGCTGCCCGCGGAGGCCGGAGCCCCGCACGCCACCGTCGTCGTGCGCCGCCACGAGAAGGACTCGGGCCGGCCGGCGGGCACCCCGGCCGAGAGCGCCCACGTCCGGGTCAGCCTCGAACTCGACTACCCCTCCGACATCGGCGGCCGCTGCGGCGCCGTGCGTCGGCACGTCGCCGAGCGGGTAGAGGCGTTGGCGGGGATGGAAGTTCCGGAGGTGGCCGTCCAGGTGGAGCGGTTGCACCTGGCACACACTGCCGGCGCGGCACAGGGGAGGACGCGATGAGCGAGCCCCAGGGCTCGGAGAACACCCGGCGCATGCCCGTCATGGAGAAGGCCGGCGAGAGCGCACTCGGCCAGTCCGCCTCCGCGGCGGACTACGAACCACTGCACACCGCGGAGGACGAGGACGGCGGCCAGGGCCGCTTCTGGTCCGCCCGCCGGATCCCGGCGGGTGTCCTCGCGGTGCTGATCCTCCTCTGCGCTGCCGCCTTCCTGTACGACGTGGCGGCCGTGCGCGCGCACCAGCCCGCCATGCGCTGGCGCAGGACCCTGGCCGACTCGCTCGCCGAACGGCCCCTGGACGACACCTGGGTGCTCGTCGGTGCGGGTGTCGCCGCGGCCGTCGGACTGTGGCTGATCGTCCTCGCGGCCACACCGGGACTGCGGGACGTCCTGCCGATGCGGCGCACCCACACGGACGTGCGGGCGGGGCTGCACCGGGGCGCCGCGGCGATGGCGCTGCGCGACCGGGCCATGGAGGTCGCCGGCGTGCAGTCGGTCCGGGTCCACATGGGCCGGCGCAAGGCCGCCGTGCGCGCGCTCTCGCACTTCCGCGAACTCGACGACGTACGTGCCGACCTGGACGCCACGCTCGCCGACGGCATCCGGGGACTCGGGCTCGCCCGGCCGCCCTCCCTGTCGGTGCACGTGAGGCGTCCCGGACGGAAGGGGTGAGGCAGTGCTGCGCATCGTCAACCGCGTACTGATCGGGATCATCGGTCTCGCGCTGCTCGTCCTCGGCGGATCCGTGCTCGCCGTCGGGCTCGGCGTGCGCCCGCCGTCGTGGTGGATCCACGAAGGGCGGCACGACGTGCTGCTCAGCGACGCCGACCGGGCCCGCTGGCGGGACCAGGGGTGGTGGTGGCCGGCCGTCGTCGCCGGCCTCGCGGTCCTGCTGCTGCTCGCCCTGTGGTGGCTGGTGGCCGTGCTGCGACGCCGCCGGCTCGCCGAGGTGCTCGTGGACACCGGCGACGGCGAGGGAGCGCTGCTGCGCGGACGGGCCCTCGAAGGCGTACTGGCCGCCGAGGCGGGCCGGCTGGACGGCGTCGCGCAGGCGCACGTGCTGCTGACCGGACGGCGCAGCACACCGGAGGCACGCGTGCAGCTCCACCTGGAACCGCACGTGGATCCCGGGGACGCGCTGCATCTGCTCACCACGGAGGCGCTCGCGCACGCGCGGGACTCGGCGGGCCTCGCCTCGTTCCCCGCGGAGGCGCGCCTGCGCGGGGTCAAGCACCGGGCCGAGCGCGTGAGCTGACCCACCGAGCCGGCCGTGCGCCGGCCGGAAGCCGTGCCGCACGGCGGTGCCGAGAGGCCGTACCGCGCGGCGGTGGGGTCGGAGGCGGAACCGGCCGTCCGCCGTCAGCAGCCGTGCCGCACGACCGCGTTGGGCAGCGGTGCCGCACGGCGGTGCCGAGAACCCGTGCCGCACAACGGCGTTCAGGGACGGAGCCGCCCGCCGGCGGTCAGAAGCCGTGCCGCATGCCGCCGTCCACCGGCAGCATGATGCCGGTCAGGTAGGAGGCTGCCGGCGAGAGCAGGAACGCGGCCGCGCGGCCGAACTCCTCGGGAGTGCCGTAGCGGCGCAGCGGGATGCGTGCCTCGTTGGCCGCGCGGGTGGCCTCCGGGTCGGCGGACAGACCGTCCAGCTCGCGGACGCGGTCGGTGTCGATGCGCGACGGCAGCAGCCCGAGGACGCGGATGCCGCGCGGACCGAGCTCGTCCGCGAGGGACTTGGCGAAGCCCGCGAGGCCGGGACGCAGACCGTTGGAGATGGTCAGCCCGGGGATCGGTTCGTGCACCGAGCCGGAGAGCACGAATCCGATGACCCCGCCCTCGCCGAGCTCCGCGGCGGCCGTGCGGGCCAGCCGCACCGCGCCGAGGAAGACCGAGTCGAACGCGGCCGTCCACTGCTCGTCGGTGTTGTCGGCGACGAATCCCGGCGGCGGTCCGCCGACGCTGATCAGGATGCCGTCGAAACCACCGAAGTGCTCATGGGCCGCCGCGACGAGCCGGGTCGCGGTCGCCGGATCGCCGTTGTCGGCGGCGACACCGACCGCGTTCGGGCCGAGCGCGGAAGCCGCCTCGGCGGCGCTCTTCTCGTCGCGCCCGGTGACGATCACCTTCGCGCCGTCGGCGACGAGTTCACGCGCGGCGGCGTTGCCCAGCCCGCGGGTGGCTCCCGTGACGACGTACACACGGTCCTTCAGTCCAAGATCCATGCCCCCTATCCTGCCCGGTCGCCCCCGAACAGGGCGAGGGCGGTGCCCACCAGGCCGATGTGGCTGAAGGCCTGGGGGAAATTGCCGAGCTGGCGTCCGGTGACGGGGTCGTACTCCTCGGACAGCAGACCCACGTCGTTGGTCAGCGCCACCAGCCGGTCGAACAGCTCGCGGGCCTCCTGCTTGCGGCCCGTCGCGTGCAGCGCCTCCGCCAGCCAGAACGAGCAGACGAGGAAGGTCCCCTCGCCGCCGGGAAGCCCGTCGACGACGTGCTTGCCGGGGCTGCTGACGGACATCTCGGTCTCGCTCACGGACACCTCGGTCTCGCTCACGGACACCTCGGCCTCGTCGACGGACACCTCGACGGCGCCGGACGGGTCGATGTCGTAGCGACGCAGGAAGCCGTTGTTGTCGAGCTCCGTGCGGACCGCGTCGATCGTGCCGACGACCCTCGGATCGTCGGGCGGCAGGAATCCGACGCGGGGGATCAGCAGCAAGGAGGCGTCCAGCTCGCGCGAGCCGTAGGACTGGGTGAACGTGTTCCGCTCCGGGTCGAAGCCGCGCTCGCACACCTCGCGGTGCACCTCGTCGCGCATCGCGCGCCAGCCCTCCAGGTCGCCGCCGAGTGCCGGTTCGCTCTCCAGGGCGCGCACCGCGCGGTCGGCGGCCACCCAGGCCATCACCTTGGAGTACACGAAGTGCCTGCGCGGGCCCCGCACTTCCCAGATGCCCTCGTCGGGCTGCCGCCACGCCGTGCGCACGAAGTCCATCAGGGCGCACCACACCCGCCACATGTGGGGCTTGAACGGCAGACCCGAACGCCGT
The DNA here is from genome assembly GCF_054729265.1 of Streptomyces krungchingensis. Lineage (NCBI taxonomy): Bacteria > Bacillati > Actinomycetota > Actinomycetes > Kitasatosporales > Streptomycetaceae > Streptomyces > Streptomyces krungchingensis. The sequence continues at coordinate 2,964,978 of NZ_JBPUKY010000001.1, read as the reverse complement.
GAGAGCGCCAGCGAGTCGATGACCTCGCCGTACACGTCCAGCTGCAACTGCTCCACGGCGGCGTTGCCGATCCGGACCGGGGTCGAGCCCGCGAAGCCGGACAGCCACGGCAGCTCGAACTCGGTCAGCCGGCGCTCCCCGGACAGGCCGTACATGATCTGCAGGTCCGCCGGGTCGCCCGCGACCGCGCGCAGCAGCCAGTCGCGCCAGGCCTCGGCCTCCTCGTGGTAGCCGGCCGACAGGAGGGCGCCCAGGGTGAGGGTGGAGTCGCGCAGCCAGCAGTACCGGTAGTCCCAGTTGCGGACGCCGCCGAGTTCCTCGGGCAGCGAGGTGGTGGGAGCGGCCACGATGCCGCCGGTCGGCGAGTAGGTGAGGGCCTTGAGGGTGATCAGGGAGCGCACGACGGCGTCCCGGTGCGGGCCGTCGTAGCGGCAGCCCGCCGCCCACGCCCGCCAGTCCTCCACGCTGCTGCGCAGCGCCTCGAAGGGGTCGCCCAGCGGCGGACGCGGTTCGTGCGAGGGGTGCCAGGTCAGGACGAAGGCCACCTTCTGCCCGGCCTCGACCGTGAACTCCGAGTACGTGCGGAAGTCCTTGCCCCAGGTCCGCACCGGCGGCTCGCTGCGCAGCCAGACCGAGTCGGGGCCCGCGATCGCCACCCGGTGGCCCTCCGCGCGGCGCATCCACGGCACGATCGAGCCGTAGTCGAAGCGCAGCCGCAGCTGGCTCTGCACGGTGACCCGGCCGCTCAGCCCCTCGATGACGCGTACGACGTCGGGGGCGACGTCGCGCTGCGGCATCAGGTCGGTCACCCGGACCGCCCCCTCGTCGGTCTCCCACTCGGTGTCGAGCACGAGTGTGTCCGGGCGGTAGGCGCGCCGGGTGCAGGGGCCGGCGCCCTTGGGGGCGATCCGCCAGTGGCCGTTGTCCTCGTCGCCCAGCAACGCGGCGAAGCAGGCCGCCGAGTCGAACCGAGGCAGACACAGCCAGTCGATGGAGCCGTACCGGCTCACCAGGGCCGCCGTCTGCTCGTCCCCGATGAGCGCGTAGTCCTCGATGCGTGGGTCCACGTGGGGCGAGTTCCCCGGTCGGGGCCCGAGCCAATCCGGGCGGGGGCCGACCGGGTGACCTCCGGCCGGGAGCGTCCGGCTCGGCGGTGCGAGGGGGCGGCCGCCGGTCCGGGCCGAGGGCGTACGGGCTACACGCCCGCGGGGGCCGCCTCCGGAGCGGCCTGAGCCTGTGCGGACGCCGCCCTGTCACGGCGTTCACGGCGGACCAGGACCGCCCAGCCCACGGGGACGCCCGCGGAGAACAGCCACCACTGGATCGCGTACGCCATGTGCGGGCCGATGTCGCTGTGCTCGGGATCGGGGATCAGCTCGGGGGAGCCGCCCTTCGGGCGCGGCGCGGTCTGCTCGATGTAGCCGCCGAGGACCTGCTTGCCGAGCCGCCGGGCCTCCTGCCCGCTGTCGATCAGCATGACCTGGCGGTCGGGCAGGCCCTTGACGTTCTTGATGCCGCTGTCGGCGGTCGTCTGGTCGGCCATCAGCCGTCCGGTGACGGTGGTCTCGCCGCGCGGCGGGGCCGGGATCTTGGGGAACACGGTCTGTGCGCCGTCGGCCGGGACCCAGCCCCGGTTGACCATGAGCACCCGGCCGTCGTCGAGGACGAACGGGGTGAGGACGTGGTAGCCGACCTCGCCGTCGGAGTTGGTGCGCCGGCGTACGACCTCTTCGTGCGCGGTGTCGAAGTGGCCCTTCGCGGTCACCCGGCGGTACAGGTCGTCGTGGGCGATCTGCCGTCCCGGCGCGGTCAGTGACGCGGCCGGCACCGGATCGGCGGCGAGCGAGTCGGAGATCACCTTGTTCAGCGCGACCTTGTGCTCGTGCCGGTGCAGCTGCCAGTAGCCCAGCTTGATCATCGTCGGGATGAGCGCGAGGGTCACGAGGGTGAGGATCACCCACTGCCGGGACAACAGGAAGCGGTACACCCCATTGACGGTACTCGGCACGATTCGGCCCCCGACGGGAGGGTCCCGTCGGGGGCCGTGCGACCCGGCGGTCAGACCTTGTCGATGATCCCCACCTTCCCCTCCGCGCGGGCGCAGTGCGCCCCGCAGAACCAGTGGCCCTCGACCTCGACCCCCTGGCCGATGATCTGCACGCGACAGTGCTCGCAGATGGGGGCCATCCGGTGGATCGCGCAGGAGAAGCAGTCGAAGACGTGCACCGAACCCTGCGCGTGCACCTCGAACGTCATGCCGTAGTCATTGCCACATACTTCGCATCTCGCCATGCGCCACAGGGTGAGGCGCCGACGCGGCCCGGGCGAGCGGGCGCCGGGCGAGTCGTGCGCCAATCACCCGTACGTCCGTCAGCGGCCCGCACCCCGGCTCCGCCCGCCGCGGCGGGCTCGCGTCCCCGCGGCGGGGCGCCCTTCCCCGGCCGAGGGGCCCTCGCGCGGCGGACCCGTCCCCGCGGCCGGTCAGCCTTCGGTGGCCGGCTCCACGTCCCGCAGGAGCTGGCCGAACGCGGCCTCGTCGATCACCGGTGTGCCGAACTGCCTGGCCTTGACCACCTTGGACGTGCCGGAGTCCGGGTCGTTGGTGACGAGCAGGCTGGTGAGCCGGGACAGGCTCGTCGCGACGTGCAGTCCCGCCTCGACGGCGCGGTCCTCCAACAGCTCGCGGTCGACGGACGTGTCCCCGGAGAACGCCACCCGCATGCCCTGCTTGAGAGGTTTGCCCTCTTCGTACCGCCCCGGGTTGGGATAGGGGCATGCGGGACGCTTGCGCGAAGGGCGCCAACTCCCGGACGGATAACCGCCGGCCTGCCGGCCGATCCGCGGCGCGGCCGGGCTGTCGGACCACTCCTTGAGGGGCCGGCACTCCAGCAGCGGCAGCCGTACACCGTCGCGGGCGGCGGCCCGCAGGCTCGGCCGGAACGCCTCGGCCAGCACGCGCGCGTCGTCCAGCGCGTGGTGCGCGCGCTGCTGCACGACGCCGAAGTGCGCGGCCAGCGACTCCAGCTTGTGGTTGGGCAGCGGCAGTCGCAGCTCCTTGGAGAGGGCGATGGTGCACAGCCGCTGCCGTACCGGGGCCTCGCGCTCCACGCGCGCGTACTCGCGGGCGATCATGGACCAGTCGAAGACCGCGTTGTGCGCGACCAGCACGCGGTCCGCGAGCCGGGCGGCGAACTCCTCGGCGACCTCGTGGAAGAACGGGGCCCCTTCGAGCATCTCGCTCGTCAGCCCGTGGATCCACACGGGGCCCGGATCGCGCTCCGGATTGACCATCGTGTACCAGTGGTCCTCGACCTCGCCGCGCGCGTCCAGCCGGTAGACGGCGGCGGAGATGATCCGGTCGTCGCGGGCCAGTCCGGTGGTCTCCACGTCAACGACCGCGTATCCCTGCGGATACGCGGCCGGCCAGGAGGCTGGGGACGCTGCGGTCGTGAGGTCTTCGAGCATGGTCCATGAGGATACGGGCCGCGACTGACAGCCCGGTCCCCGCCTTCCCGGAAGCGGAGAGCGCTCCGGCGCGCCGCGAGCCGCTGCGGCACGGCCGATCCGGGCCGCCGCTCAGCGCGCGAGGAGTCCGTCCACCAACGCCCGTACGGAGGTGACGAACAGCCTCTCCTCGTCCACCGGTCGGGCGAGCGCACGGGCCAGGGCCGCGTCCCGCCCGGCGGTCTCGGCGTCCCACGACTCCTCCTCGGCGGGCCGCTGCGCCGGCGCGCGTTCGCGGTTGCGCTCGACGAGGACGAAGCCGACGACCTGGAACTGCACCGCGCGCACCACCTCGGCCGCCCGCGCGCCCTCCAGCCCCGCCGCGTGCGCCTCGCGCACCAGGGCCTGCCGGGCGGGGAGGAACATCCGCTCGGTCAGACCGCGTTCGTGCACCATCGCGACGAGGTGCGGATGGGCGCGCAGCTGCCGGCGCAGGGCGCGGGCCAGCGACACGATGCGCTGCGCCGGGGTGCGCCCGGTGGGACGCAGCGCGCCGAGGTCGGCGACGGTCCGCTCGACGAGGGCGTCGAGCAGCGACTCGCGGTTGCCGACGTGCCAGTAGATCGAGGTGACCGCGGTGCCCAGCTCGGCGGCGAGCTTGCGCATCGTCAGAGCGTCCGGGCCGTGCTGCGTCACCAGACTCGCGGCGGTGTCGAGCACCCGCTCGCGGGTGAGTACCGGTCTGCTCACGGGCGCCCCCAAGGCTTTGTCACGCACACGTATTTACCCTTCGCGGACTCTGCTGTAACTGTGTTACAGGCGCCAGTGACGGACCATCAGAAACCTTCCGAAGCACCTGACGAAGGGCGGTACGACATGGCACGCGTGAGGTACGGCGCGCGGACCGGGGCGGAGATCGCCGCCGCGCGCTCCGCGAGCTCCAGGCTCCCCGACATCTGGTCCACCGGTGTGGTGGCCGTCTGGGAGAGCGATCCGGACGCGGTCGCGGCGGTCCTGCCGCCGCCGCTGAAACCCACCGGACGCCCCCTGGTGCGGATCAACATCAGCAAGGTCGACCTGCCCGGATATCCGCTGGGTGCGGGTTCGTTCGCCGTCGCCGCCGCGCACGACGGTGTCGAGGGCTGGTATCCGCTCGTCATGCCGATGACCCACGAGCGGGCCCTGATCGGCGGCCGTGAGGTCTTCGGGGAGCCCAAGAAGCTCGGCGAGGTGACGGTCGAACGGGACGGCCTCGTCGTACACGCCGCCCTCGCCCGGCACGGCATCGCGTTCGTCGAGGTGCGCGGCGCGGTCAGTGGTGACCTGCCGCTGCCCGGGCCCGTCCAGAAGACCGACTTCTACTTCAAGTTCCTCCCCGCGGTGGACGGTTCGGGCTTCGACGCCGATCCCGTCCTCGTGCACTGCGTGCGCAACGAGAAGGTGCGCAGGCTGGAGCGCGTCACCGGGGACGTCGTCCTGCGCGAGTCCATGTACGACCCGGTCGCCGACCTCCCGGTGCGCGAACTCGTCGAGATCACCATCGGCGAGAAGACCACCGACCAGCAGGGCAGGGTCGTCGAACGCGTCAGCGCCCAGGCCCTGATGCCGTACATCCACCAGCGCTACGACGATCCGCAGCAGATCCTCGACGGACCGCCCGAGGGGAGCGTCTGATGCCCTGTCCTCCCGGTGCGCACCACTCCCAGCACCGCCCCACGCGGCCGGCACGGAAGGACGAGCGGACATGGAACTGACACCGGGACAGGTCGCCGTCGTCACCGGGGCCGCGAGCGGCATCGGTCTCGCGATGGCGCGCCGCTTCGCCGCGGACGGTCTGAAGGTGGTCCTCGCGGACGTCGAGGAGGGCGCCCTGGAGGAGGCCGCCGCCGGGCTGCGCAAGGACGGCGCCGACGTGCACGCGTGCGTGGTGGACGTCGCGGACCGCGCGCAGGTGGAGGCGCTCGCCACCGAGACGTACGAGCGGTACGGCGCCGTCCACGTCCTGTGCAACAACGCCGGTGTCGGCTCCGGCGCCGAGGGCCGCATGTGGGAGCACGACCCCAACGACTGGAAGTGGGCGTTCGCCGTCAACGTGTGGGGCGTCTTCCACGGCGTCCAGGCGTTCGTCCCGCGGATGATCGCCGGGGGAGAGCCGGGACACGTCGTCAACACCTCGTCCGGGGACGGCGGTATCGCCCCGCTGCCCACCGCGTCCGTGTACGCCGTCACCAAGGCGGCCGTCGTGACGATGACCGAGTCGCTCTACGCGCATCTGAAGGCGGAGCACGCGCGCGTGGGCGCGTCCGTGCTCTTCCCCGGTCCCCACATGCTCCGTACCGGCCTGTGGGAGTCGCACCGCAACCGGCCCGCGCGCTACGCGAAGCAGAAACCCAGGAAGACCCCGTACCGCAGCCTCGGCCAGTGGGAGGCCGCGATGAAGGAGGCCGGCCACGAGGTGCGGTTCACGCCCGTCGAGGACGTCGCCGACCTCGTCGCCGAGGGCATCCGCGCCGGTCGCTTCTGGCTGCTGCCCGAGAGCGAGCACAGCGACCGGCAGATCCGCGCGCGGTCGCAGTCGATGCTCGACCGGGCCGACCCGTCGTATCTCGAACACTTCATCCTGGACTGAGGGAGCCGTGATGCCGGACCAGGACCCCTACCTGATCATCTCCTCCGACTGCCACGCCGGACTCCCCACCGAGGAGTACCGGCCCTATCTGGACTCCCGCTTCCACCGGGACTTCGACGACTTCCTCGCGGGCCGGGACCGGCGCCGCGAGGAGATGACACGGCTCGGCATCCGCAACGAGTCCTTCGCGAACAAGTGGTTCCAGGACAACGAGGAGGGGCTGCGCGGCGGCTGGGACACCGCGCAGCGCCTCAAGGAGCTGGACGGCGACGGTGTGGCGGCGGAGGTGGTCTTCCCCGACGCGGACGCCGTGGACAGCCGGACCGCCGCCCCCTTCGGCGTCGGACTCGGCCTGTCCGGCGACCACGACCCGGAGCTCGGCATGGCCGGCGCGCAGGCCCACAACCGCTGGCTCGCCGACTTCGTCTCCGAGAACCCCGAACGGCACTGCGGGGTAGCCCTGCTGCCGGTCACCGCGGACACCGGGCGCGTCGTCGCCGAGGTGCACCGGGCCAAGGAATCGGGACTCGGCGCCCTCATGATCCCGTCCATGTGGGTGGACAAGGAGCCCTACCACGACCGCCGTTACGACCCCGTGTGGGCGGCGGCGGCCGAATGCGGGATGCCGGTGGTCACCCACTCCGGGGCGGCCCCGCGCCACGAGTACGGCGACCACCTCGGCATCTACGTCAGCGAGGTGACCTGGTGGCCCGCCCGCCCCCTGTGGTTCCTGCTCTGGTCGGGCGTCCTCGAACGGCACCCGGGCCTGAAGTTCGGGGTCGCCGAGTCGGGCTGCTGGTGGCTGCCGAACCTGCTGTGGTTCATGGACCGCCTCTACCTCGGCGCGCACGGCGGCAAGAAGCTGTCCCCCTTCGCCGAGCTGAAGCGGCCCCCGCACGAGTACCTGGACCGTCAGCTCTTCATCTGCGCGACCAACACCAAGCGCCGCGAACTGGCCCAGCGCTACGAGATCGGCGTCGACAACATCCTCTGGGGCAGCGACTTCCCGCACCCGGAGGGCACCTGGCCCGACACGCGCGCGTGGCTGAAGAGGACCTTCCACGACATCCCCGTCGCCGAGACGCGCCGCATGCTCGGCCTGGCCGCCGCCGAGGTCTTCGGCTTCGACGTCGACCGGCTGGCACCGCTCGCCCGGCGCATCGGCCCGACGCCCGCAGAACTCGGCCAGCCGGACGACCAGTCGGCGGTCGAGGCCTCCTGGGCGCACTCGCGCGAGGTGGGCCGTCACTGGCTCACGGACCACGACTTCCCCGCCCTGGGGGTGACCCCGTGACGGAAGCCCGACACGACCCGGGCGGGCCGGACGACCGGTACACGGTGATCTCCGCCGACTGCCACGCCGGCGCCGATCTCCTCGACTACCGGCCGTACTTGGCGGCGAAGCACCACGACGCCTTCGACGCCTGGGCGGCCACCTACGTCAACCCCTACGCGGACCTGCTCGCCGACACGGCCGACCGGAACTGGAACTCCGAGCGGCGCGTCGCGGAGCTGGAGGCGGACGGCATCGTCGCGGAGGTCGTCTTCCCCAACACCATCCCGCCGTTCTTCCCCTCCGCCTCCCTGATGGCGCCGGCCCCGACCGCGGAGGAGTTCGAGCAGCGGTGGGCCGGACTGCGCGCCCACAACCGCTGGCTCGCGGACTTCTGCGCGGCCGCCCCGGGCCGCCGGGCGGGCGTCTTCCAGATCCTCCTGAACGACGTGGACGAAGCGGTGAAGGAGATCAGGTGGGCGGTCGGCGCGGGCCTGCGCGGCGGCCTGCTGCTGCCCGGCACACCGCCGGGTTCGGGCCTGCCCGAGCTCTACTCCTCGGCGTACGACCCGATCTGGGCGGTCTGCGACGAACTGGACGTCCCCGTCAACCACCACGCGGGCTCGGCGTCACCGCCCCTGGGCGACGAGCCCGCCGCACGCGCGGTGTTCATGGTGGAGACGACGTGGTTCTCGCACCGGGCGCTGTGGCACCTCGTGTTCGGCGGCGCGTTCCGCCGCCACCCCGGCCTGAAGCTCGTCCTCACCGAGCAGGGCTCCGGCTGGATCCCCGGCGTGCTGGACATGCTGGACTACTACCACGGGCGACTGGTGGCCGCGGCCACGAAGGCGTCGACGGCCGAGTCGAAGTTCGGCGCGGGACTCGCCGCGGCGATGGGCAAGGGGCCCTCGCAGGTCTGGCGGGAGAACTGCTTCGTCGGCGCCAGCTTCATGCGTCCGCACGAGGTGCCGCTGCGCGACCGCATCGGCCTCGACAAGATCATGTGGGGCAGCGACTACCCGCACGACGAGGGCACCCACCCGTACTCCCGCGAAGGGCTGCGCATCGCCTACGCGGGCCTGCCGCGGGACGAGGTCGCGGCGATGGTCGGCGGCAACGCGGCGCGCGTGTACGGCTTCGACCTGGACCGGCTGGACGAGATCGCGGCGAAGGCAGGCCCGACGGTGGCCGAGATCGCCGAGCCGCTCGGCACCCCGCCCGCGGACGCGACCAGCCCGGTGTTCGCGAAGGGGGGCTCGGTACGGGTGTGGTGACCGAGGCGTCGGTACGCCGACGGCGGCGCCCGGGGTGGGATCCTCGCCGTGTGACGGAACCGACGCACGACGAGGCCCACCCAAGCGCACTCGGCACCCGGCTGAACTGGCTGCGGGCCGCCGTCCTCGGCGCCAACGACGGCATCGTCTCCACCGCGGGCCTCGTCGTCGGTGTGGCGGGCGCCACCGACGACCGCGCCGCGCTGCTCACGGCGGGCCTCGCGGGCCTGCTGGCCGGGTCGATGTCGATGGCGGCGGGCGAGTACGTGTCCGTCTCCACCCAGCGCGACTCGGAGCTGGCCGCCCTGGCGACGGAGAAGCGCGAGCTGAAGGAGCAGCCGGAGGCCGAACTGGAGGAACTGACCGAACTGCTGGAGGAGCGCGGCCTGTCCCGGGAGGTGGCCCGCGAGGCGGCGCAGCAGCTCACCGAGCGGGACGCGCTCAGGGCCCACGCGCGCGTGGAGCTCGGCATCGACCCCGACGCGCTCACCAATCCGTGGCATGCCGCGTGGGCCAGTTTCCTGGCGTTCACCGTGGGGGCGCTGCTTCCGCTGCTGGCGATCGTGCTGCCGCCCGCGGACTGGCGGCTCGGGGTCACGGTCCTGTCGGTGCTCGCGGCGCTCGTGCTCACCGGGTGGAGCAGCGCCCGGCTGGGGGCGGCCGACGCGAGGCGCGCGGTGCTGCGCAACGCGGCCGGGGGCGCGCTGGCGATGGCGGTGACGTACGCGGCGGGAAGCCTGCTGGGTGCCGCGGGGGTGTGAACCCCGCCGGACGCACCGGACTTGCCGGACACGGGGGCAGGGGCGCGGGGAGCCCGCGGTGTCGCGCGGCGCGATGGCCAGGAGAACCCCGTGAGACGCCCGGCGTGGTGGGCGTGTGGAGCACGCGGTGTCGCGTGGCGTGGTGGCGGGCGATCCCCGCCGGGCAGCCGGCCGGTGAACCCGCTGGTGGGCGACGTGCGGCCGGTGAGCACCGGGACTTTGGCGGAGATCGCCAACAAGCAAGCGCGTACCGGCGGTAATACTTGTCGGTAACCACCCCTAGCCGCAGCCGATCAGCGGCTCTACGGTGCACCCATGCCGAACCTCCCCGACGTCGTGATCTGGTCGATCCCCGCCTTTGTGCTGCTCAGCGTCATCGAGATGATCAGCGTCCGCATCCACCCCGACGAGGACGCGGCGGGGTACGAGGCGAAGGACGCCGCGACCAGCGTCGGCATGGGCCTCGGCAGTCTCCTCTTCGACTTCTTCTGGAAGATCCCCATCGTCGCGATCTACTCGGCGGTCTACGAACTGACGCCGCTGCGGGTGCCCGTCCTGTGGTGGACGATCCCGCTGATGCTGCTCGCGCAGGACTTCTTCTACTACTGGCAGCACCGCGGACACCACGTGATCCGCATCCTGTGGGCCTGCCACGTCGTCCACCACTCCAGCCGGAAGTTCAACCTCACCACCGCGCTGCGCCAGCCGTGGACGTCCTGGACGTCGTGGCCCTTCTACCTGCCGCTCGTGGCGCTCGGCGTGCATCCCGCCGCGCTCGCGTTCTGCTCGTCGGTGAACCTCGTCTACCAGTTCTGGATCCACACCGAGCGCATCGACAAGCTGCCGCGCCCCTTCGAGTTCGCCTTCAACACGCCCTCCCACCACCGCGTCCACCACTCCTCGCAGGGCGGCTACCTGGACCGCAACTTCGGGGGCATCCTCATCGTCTGGGACCGCCTCTTCCGGTCGTTCGTCGCCGAGACCGAGCGGCCCGTGTACGGACTCACCAAGAACATCTCCACGTACAACCCCCTGCGCGTCGCCACCCACGAGTACGCCGCCATCGCCAGGGACGTGAAGGCGGCGACGAGCTGGCGCGAGCGGGCCGGGCGGGTCCTGCGCGGGCCTGGCTGGCAGCCCGAGCCGGCGGCCGCCGGCACACCCGTCGCGGAGCCGTCCGTCACGGAGTCCGTCGCGTGAACCAGAGCCCCGCGCGCGTGCTGATCGCCGCGTTCGCCGCGGCGATCGCCGTGGACCTCGTCTCCCTGGTCGCCGGCTTCGACCCGGGGCACACGGTCGCCAAGCCCCTCCTGCTGCCGCTGCTCGCCGCCCACGTGGTCGTACGCGGCGGCCCGCGCCTGCTCGTCGCGGCGCTGCTCTGCGGCTGGGGCGGCGACGTGCTGCTCCTGTCCGACGCGGACGCCGCCTTCCTCGCGGGCATGGCCTCCTTCGCCGCGGGCCACGTCTGCTACCTGCTGCTCTTCCGGAGGACCGCACCCGCACGGGCCGACCTGCCGCTCGCCGGGGCGTACGCCCTCGCGCTGACCGCCCTCGTCGTCCTCCTGTGGCCCGGTCTCCCGGCCGGCCTCCGCGTTCCCGTCGCCGGCTACAGCCTGCTGCTCACCGCGATGGCGTACAGTGCCACGCGGCTCGGACCGGTCGCGGGTCTCGGCGGTGCGCTCTTCATGGTCTCGGACACGCTCATCGCCACCGGCGTCGCCGACTGGCCGCAGCTTCCGGAACCAGCCTTCTGGATCATGCTCACGTACGCCGCCGCCCAGTTCCTGCTGGTCCGTGGCGTGCTGGGCACCCTCGGCGCGCGGCCCGCGCCCGCGGCGGCGTACGGTGAGATGCGCTCAACCACCCCCTGAGCGCATCCACCGACGCCCCGCACGAGAAGGACCCTCGCCATGCGCGCCACCACCATCCACGCCCCGTTCGACATGCGCGTGGAGGACGTTCCCGAGCCCGTGGTGCAGCTGCCCACCGACGCCGTCGTGCGCGTGCTGCGCTCCTGCATCTGCGGCAGCGACCTGTGGGCGTACCGCGGTGAGTCGGAGCGGCAGGCCGGCCAGCGCATCGGGCACGAGTTCCTCGGCGTCGTCGAGGAGACCGGCTCCGAGGTCGGCACCGTCCGGCGCGGCGACCTGGTCGTCGCGCCCTTCATGTGGTCCGACGGCGTGTGCGACTACTGCCGCGAGGGACTCACCACCTCGTGCGAGCACGGCGGCTTCTGGGGCTCCGTCGGATACGACGGCGGCCAGGGCGAGGCCGTGCGCGTCCCGTTCGCCGACGGCACCCTCGTCCAGCTGCCCAAGGAGGCGGCCTCCGACGACCACCTGCTGGCGGCGCTGCTGACGCTCTCCGACGTCATGGGCACGGGCCACCACGCGGCCCTGGGCGCCGGTGTCCGGGCGGGCTCCACCGTCGCCGTCGTCGGCGACGGGGCCGTCGGGCTGTGCGCCGTGCTGGCCGCCAAGCGGCTCGGCGCCGAGCGGATCATCGCGCTCGGCCGTCACCAGGTGCGGACGGACATCGCCCGCCGCTTCGGCGCCACGGACGTCGTCGCCGAGCGCGGCGACGCGGCGGTCGAGGCCGTCCGTGAGCTGACCCGCGGGCAGGGCGCGCACTGCGTCGTCGAGGCGGTCGGCACCGAGCAGTCCATGCGGACGGCCGTGAACATCACCCGTGACGGCGGCGCCATCGGCTTCGTCGGCGTGCCGCACGGCAGCGGCACGGGCCTGGACCTGGGCGTCATGTTCGACCGGAACATCGCCCTGCGCGGCGGTGTGGCGCCGGTGCGCGCCTACATCCCGGAGCTGCTGCCCGACGTCCTCGACGGGACCATCGACCCGTCGCCCGTCTTCGACATGACCATCGGCCTCGAAGGCGTGCCGGAGGGCTACAAGGCCATGGACGAGCGCACGGCCCTCAAGGTCCTCGTCGCGAGCTGAAGCACCGCTGGACCACCCGGCCCGCACCGCGAGCCGGGACCGCGCCCGGTCCGTCTCGCGCGCGGAGGCCGGCCACCGTCGCCGTGGTCACCACCTGATGGGCAGCGGCAGCGCCGTCAGTACGCCCGAGACCGCGACGACCACGCCCAGCGCGACCACCTCCGCGCGCGCGGGGGAGCAGGCCCCGAGCGGGTCCGCCGCCCGGCGCATCCGCAGACGGGCCCACAGGGCCAGCACGGCGACGACGGCCACGACGAGCACCTTGGCGAGCAGGGTGCGCCCGTACGCCGTCGTCGTCAGCTGCTCCAGGACCGTGCCCGGCGGCATGCGGCGCAGCGCGCTCCACGTGCCCGTCGCGGTGAGCACCGCGAACAGGACGGCCGCCACGCGCGCGTAGAGGCCGAGGAGCGCGGCCCCGGCCTTCGCCGCGCGCCAGGTCCCCAGCAGTCGCAGGACGTGCAGCAGACCGCCCACCCACAGGGCCGCGCAGGTCACGTGAAGGAACGTCAGGCCGGAGCCGATCAGCGGGTGGTGCTCCGCCGCGGGGTGGACGCGCAGCGCCTCCGCGACCGCCACCACCGCCGACGGCCACGCCCGGACGGCCGGCCGGCGCGAGCGGGCGCACAGCCAGGCGACGGCGAAGGCGTTGACCTCCAGGAGAGCCGACTTGCCGTCCCTGGTCCGGTACAGCCCCCCGACGTCCATGTCGGAGAGGTGGCTCGGCAGCAGATTGCCCGTGGCGACGACCGACGCCAGCCCCAGGGAGGCCACGAGCCCGGCGACGGCCGCGTAGGAGGCCCAGCTGCGCGGCGCGTCCGCCTGTGGGGCGCCCGGCACACGGCGGGCCAGCCGGGCCGCGAGGAGTTCGCCCACGGGTATGCACAGCGCGGCGAACAGCACCGTACGCAGCAGGGCTATGCCGCCGGCGCCGGGGGCCGCCGCCTCGCCCGTCCCCTGCAGGGCGCCCCGCGGGCCCAGCAGCGGTATCAGGGCGGCGACGGCCACCAGGACGAGCACGGCGACGGCCCGGCCGGCGGAGCCCGGCCGGGCCCGCCCGCCCGCGTCCGCCGGCCGGGCCGTCGGTCCCGTCGACGTCACTTCACGATCCTCACCAGGTGCCGCTGATGCGGGCAAGGACGGAGGAACAACTGGTGCAGCCCCATTCCGCCCAGAGGTACGTCTCCGGTCGGCGGGACACTCATGACCACCGGGCCGGGTCCGCACCCAAGATCCCCGGCGGCCGCGCCCAGTCGGCCGGTCCGCCGGCGAACGAGACGGGGGAGCGGGCGTACCTGAGACTCCCGAGCGGGCTGTCCGTCACGGCGAGCCACGCATCGGGGGTGCCGTATCGGCCCGCGCCGTCGGCCGGCCCCGTACCGTCCGTCCTGCCCGCGCCGTCGGCCGGCCCCGCACCACCCGTCCCGCCCATGGGTACGGTCCTGTTCGCGGCCGCGTTCTCGTCCGCGGGCACGGTCCCGCTCCCGGGCACCGTCCCGTTCGTGCCCGCGTACGCGCTCGCGCGCACGGCCCCGAGGGTGGTGCCGTCCGTGGTGCCGTCCGCGCCCTCCACCCCTTCCATCAGCCAGGCCGCCGTCCGCGCCAGGGCGAGCCGCACGGACCGGCTGCCGCCGTCACGGGCCTGCTCCGTCAACGCCCGCAGCACTCCCGCGGCGAGCAGATATCCCGTCCCGTGGTCGAGCGCCTGCGCGGGCAGCGCGCCGGGCTGCTCCGGCGACCCCTCGACGGCCGCGATGCCCGTGGCGACCTGCACCAGACTGTCGAAACCCCGGCGTCCCGCCCACGGACCTCGGTCGCCCCAGGCCGACAGCTGCGCCACGACCAGTCCCGGCCTGCGCTCGGCCAGCGCCTCGGGCGAGAGACCGAACCGGTCCAGGGCGCCCGGGCGGTACCCGGTGACGACGACGTCCGCGGCGGCGAGCAGCTCCTCGAAGGCCCGCCGGTCGGTCGCGAGGTCGAGGACGGCGGACCGCTTGCCGAAGCCCGTGTCGGCGTGCGCGTCGGCGAGTTCGGGCAGCCGCGGCGAGTCCACGCGCAGCACGTCGGCACCCAGCAGGGCGAGCGTCCGGGTGGCGACCGGCCCCGCGATCACCCGGGTGAGGTCGAGGACGCGCAGACCCGCCGCGGGCAGCAGCGGATCACCGTGGAGCGCGGGGAGACCGCGTACCGGCGCGTCGTCCAGTCGTTCCCGGCTCAGCAGCGGTTCGTGCGCCACGGCGGCGCCCTGCTCGTGCGCCCTCCACTCCTTCGCCGTCCGCAGCGCCACGGCGAGGCCCCCGGCGGCGTACACCGTGTCCTCCACCGCCACGGCGGACCGCTCCGCGAGATGCGCGGCGACCGTGTCCACGGAGGCGTCCCGGGGCAACCCCAGCGCGCCCAGCAGCCGTGTCCGGTGGTGCGGATAGTTGGCGTGCGTGCGCACCCAGCCGTCGGCGGTGCGCCAGAACCGCGACACCGGCGCGAAGGTGACGGGCGCCCGTCCGTCGATCAGCAGATGCCGCTCGCTGACGAACGCGGTCGCGACGGCCCCGTCGTCGACCCGGACCTCCGGTACGTCCGTGCGCCCCGCCCGCAGCGCCCCCAGCTCGGCCGCGGCCAGCGCGCAGCCGCCCACGCAGGCCCGGGCCATCTCACGTACGGGGAGCCGCGACTCCAGGGCGCCTTCACGCGGCACGGTCGACACCCGGGAGAGCAGCGCGGGATCGCCGCCCAGTCCCTCCCACACGGCAGCCATCGGTGAATGCTTCATACCAGGCACTATGCAGGGTGGACCGGATCAACATGAGAGGTGGCCGCCCCCTCCGCGGGCGCGGCTCATCGCGCGCGTCCGAGGACTTCCTTCCCCGTGGACGAACCGGGCCGGGCGGTCGCACCGCCCGGCCCGTTCGTCGTGGTCGTGCCGCCTTCACGGCGCGACCGGCCGTGCGGTGACGGCTACTTGACCGCCCGCAGCGCGTTGACGATGCCCCAGCCGTAGAAGCCGTTCACCCGCTTGCCGCCCGAGCAGGTGGCGTCGACGACGCCGTCGCCGTTGCCGTCGTACGGGTCGGTGGGGCAACCCGGGTTGTCCGCCTGCGCCTTGAGCAGCGCCTGGAGCTGTGCCGGACCGGCCCACGGGTACTTGGACTTGAGCAGCGCGGCCACACCGGCGACGTGCGGCGTCGCCATCGAGGTGCCCTGGAGGTAGGCGTACTGGTTGTTGGGCATGGTGGACAGGATGCGGCCGTTCTTCGACGGCGTGTCCGGGATCTGGTACCGGTCGCCGCCGGGCGCGGACACGTCGATGACGCCGTCGCCGTAGCTGGAGAAGTACGACTTGGCGCCCTTGACGCCGGTCGAGCTGACCGTGACGACCCCCGGCAACTGGGTCGGCACGTCGAAGCACTTGTGCGGGTCGACGGTGCGGGTGACCGGTGTCGAGTCGTCGGGGCTGGACGCGTCGGTGAGGGCGTCGGAGTCGAGGTCGTCGTTGGAGTTGCCGGCCGCGGCGACGTTCAGGGTGCCCTTCTTCTGGGCGTACGTCTGGGCCCGGTTCACCGCGTCGACGATGGCCCGCTGGTCGGGGTCGTCGAGGCAGTTGTAGAGCCACGGGTCCACGTAGTAGCTGTTGTTGGTGATCTCGACGCCGTGGTCGGCGGCGAACACGAAGGCGCAGACGACGCTTTCGGGGTAGAAGAGCTGCGTGGAGTCCGGCTGGGCCACGGTGATGCCCGAGACCTTCACGCCGGGCGCGACACCCGCGACGCCGATGCCGTTGCGGGCCGCCGCGATCTCGCCCGCGACGTGCGTGCCGTGGTAGTGGTCGGCGTCGACCGGACGCCAGGAACCGTACGTGGTGTCCGGCTTGCCGCCCACACAGTTCGCGGACTGCGAGGGCGAGAAGTTCGGTGCGATGTCCGGGTGGGTGTCGTCGACGCCGACGTCGATCACGGCGACGGTCACCTTCTTGCTGCCCGGGTTGATCTTCGCCGCCTTGTCGGCGCCTATCGCCCGCAGGTCCCACTGGTCGGCCTCGAGGGGCTCCTCGTCCGCCGTGGCGGCGCGCGAGACCTTGGCGGCCTCGGCCGCCGACAGCACCTGCGCGGAACCCTCGTCCGTCGTCCCCGCGGGCGTCAGCGGCGAGGTGCGCGTCGCACCCGCGGACTGCACTCCGCGCACCGTCCGGATCTGCTTCCCGAAGTCCGGGTTGGCGGAGTGGACGACGATGACACCGATCTGCTCGTACGCGATGACGACACTGCCACCGGCCGCCTTGATCGCCTTCGTCACCGACTCGATCGTCCGGTGGTCCGTCCGGGTGTTGACCACGTACGAGAGGTTGGGTCCGTCCGCGGTGGTCGCGGCGGGAGCGCCGAGGGGGGCGGCGGAGGCGGCACCCGGCAGGAAGCCGAGCGAGGCGGTGAGCGACAGCACGACCGGTACGGCGAGGCCGAGGCGGCGTCTGGATCGCAGATGAGCCATGGGATCTCCACATCATCCGGAAAACGAAGCTGCCCGAACACAGGTGGTGCCCGGGCAGGTGCATGACGGAGTGGTGCAGGGCGAAAGCTATCCCCGGTCCGAGCTGGGCAGCAACGACTTCCGGCGATGACTTCCGAAAGAAGTCGGGGGAGTTGAACCGGTCCACGCGTGGCGCCGTGACCTTGAGCAGGGAGCCCGAGGACGATCGAGCCCCCTGAAGGATCACTTACGGGAGCCTTATGATCACGCCCCGTCATGTGATCCATATCACTGTGAGGTCAGAACTGCATGTCCGTAAGCGAGCCGTCCCCGTCCGCGAGCCCCGGCTCGCCCCCGTCCACCGTCGCAACAGCACCCGCAACGCGAGGAGACAACGTGGCCACCGACGCACCGCCACCCTCGAAAGCCGGAACACCCCTCCCCTCCACCGAGGAGTTCGTCCAGGTGCAGGAGAGCGCCGAGTTCGGTGAACTGCGCAGCTCCTACCGCTCCTTCGCCTTCCCGCTGACCGTCGGCTTCATCGTCTGGTACCTGCTGTACGTCCTGCTGTCGAACTACGCGGGCGACTTCATGGGCACCAAGCTGTTCGGCAACATCAACGTCGCCCTGGTGCTCGGCCTCGGCCAGTTCCTCACCACGTTCCTCATCGCCTGGTGGTACTCGCGGCACGCCGCCGCCAAGCTCGACCCCAAGGCCGAGGCGATCAAGTCCCGGATGGAGGGCGGCGCATGAGCCCCGCGATCACCCTGGCCGCAGGCGAGGCCAGCGAGCACCGGCCGCTGATCATCACCCTGTTCGCGGTGTTCGTCGCCGCGACCCTCGTCATCACCGTCTGGGCCGGCCGCCAGACCAAGGACGCCTCCGACTTCTACGCGGGCGGCCGTCAGTTCACCGGCTTCCAGAACGGTCTCGCGGTCTCCGGCGACTACATGTCCGCCGCGTCCTTCCTCGGCATCGCCGGCGCGATCGCCCTCTTCGGCTACGACGGCTTCCTCTACTCCATCGGCTTCCTGGTCGCCTGGCTGGTGGCGCTGCTCCTGGTCGCCGAGCCGCTGCGCAACTCCGGCCGGTACACCATGGGCGACGTCCTCGCCTACCGCATGCGCCAGCGTCCGGTGCGCACCGCCGCGGGCACCTCCACGATCGTCGTCTCGATCTTCTACCTGCTGGCCCAGATGGCGGGCGCCGGCGTCCTCGTGTCCCTGTTGCTCGGCATCACCAGCGACGGCGGCAAGATCGGCATCGTCGCCCTCGTCGGCGTCCTGATGATCGTGTACGTCACCATCGGCGGCATGAAGGGCACCACCTGGGTGCAGATGGTCAAGGCGGTGCTGCTCATCGTCGGCGCCCTCCTGCTCACCTTCCTGGTCCTGCTGAAGTTCAACTTCAACATCTCCGACCTGCTCGGCAAGGCCGCCGACAACAGCGGCAAGGGAGCGCCCTTCCTGGAGCCCGGGCTCAAGTACGGCGCGACCTCCACCACCAAGCTGGACTTCATCTCGCTGGGCATGGCGCTGGTCCTCGGCACCGCGGGCCTGCCGCACATCCTGATCCGCTTCTACACCGTGCCCACGGCCAAGACCGCGCGGAAGTCGGTGAACTGGGCGATCGGCCTCATCGGCGCCTTCTACCTGATGACCCTCGCCCTCGGCTTCGGCGCCGCCGCGCTGATCAAACCGGACGAGATCATCGCCTCCAACAAGGCGGGCAACACGGCGGCCCCGCTGCTCGCGCTGCATCTGGGAGGCGTCGACTCCAACTGGGGCGCGATCCTCCTCGCCACCATCTCGGCCGTCGCCTTCGCCACGATCCTCGCCGTCGTCGCGGGACTGACGCTGGCCTCCTCCTCGTCGTTCGCGCACGACATCTACGCGAACGTCATCAAGAAGGGCCAGGCGTCGGAGAGGCAGGAGATGAAGGCCGCCCGGTACGCGACGGTCGGCATCGGCGCCGTGTCCATCCTGCTGGGTGCCCTCGCCCGCGACCTGAACGTCGCCGGCCTGGTCGCACTGGCCTTCGCCGTCGCCGCCTCCGCCAACCTGCCGACGATCCTCTACAGCCTGTTCTGGAAGAGGTTCACCACGCAGGGCGCCCTCTGGTCGATCTACGGCGGTCTGGTCACCGCGGTCGGCCTGGTGCTGTTCTCGCCGGTCGTGTCCGGCAAGCCCACCTCGATGTTCCCGGACGTCGACTTCCACTGGTTCGCGCTGGAGAACCCGGGGCTCATCTCGATCCCGGTCGGCTTCCTGCTGGGCTGGCTCGGCACGATCCTGTCGAAGGAGGAGCCGGACGCCGGGAAGTACGCGGAGCTGGAGGTCCGCTCGCTCACCGGAACCGGGGCGCACTGAGCACGCGCCGCCCCGGCCACCGGGACCGCACCGGGCCCCGGTCCGGACCGCACCGGGTCCCCACCCGGACCGCACCGCTCGCGGCCGCGTCGTAGATCCCTACGACGCGGTCGCGTCGCACCTCGTGGGATCGGGCCGCTGTCGATGTCGGTCCCGTCACGTAGGCTCGCAGTGTCAGGCGAAGCGATCCGCATAGCGGGAGGGGGCCCACGTGCTCATCGACACCTACGGCCGGGTGGCCACCGACCTGCGTGTCTCACTGACGGACCGCTGCAACCTGCGGTGCACGTACTGCATGCCCGAGGAGGGCCTGCAGTGGCTCTCCAAGCCGGACCTGCTCACGGACGACGAGATCGTCCGGCTGATACGCGTCGCGGTCACCGACCTCGGCATCACCGAGGTCCGCTTCACCGGCGGTGAGCCCCTCCTGCGCCCCGGTCTGGTCGGCATCGTGGAGCAGGTCGCCGCGCTCGGCCCCCGCCCCCAGATGTCCCTGACGACCAACGGCATCGGTCTGAAGCGCACCGCGACGGCCCTCAAGGCGGCGGGCCTGGACCGGGTGAACGTCTCGCTGGACACCCTGCGCCCCGACGTCTTCAAGACCCTCACGCGCCGTGACCGCCACAAGGACGTCCTGGAAGGCCTCGAGGCCGCCCGGGACGCCGGCCTGACCCCGGTCAAGGTCAATTCGGTCCTCATGCCCGGACTGAACGACGACGAGGCACCCGACCTGCTCGCCTGGGCGGTGGAGCACGACTACGAACTCCGGTTCATCGAGCAGATGCCCCTGGACGCCCAGCACGGCTGGAAGCGCGAGGGCATGGTCACCGCCGGTGACATCCTCGCCTCGCTGCGCACCCGGTTCGAGCTCACCCCGGAGGGTTCCGGCGAGCGGGGATCCGCCCCCGCGGAGCGCTGGCTCGTCGACGGCGGACCGCACCGCGTCGGCGTGATCGCCTCGGTCACCCGCCCGTTCTGCGCGGCCTGCGACCGCACCCGGCTCACGGCCGACGGCCAGATCCGCACCTGCCTGTTCGCCACCGAGGAGACCGACCTGAGGGCCGCGCTGCGCTCGGACGCCCCCGACGAGGAGATCGCCCGCATCTGGCGGCTCGCGATGTGGGGCAAGAAGGCGGGCTCGGGCCTGGACGACCCGTCGTTCCTCCAGCCCGACCGGCCGATGTCCGCGATCGGCGGCTAGTCCGGGGCGACGAGGCCGTCCGACACTCCTAAGCCCCTTCCGGCGCCTCCCAGTCCGCCAGTTTCACGACGTCCTTGAGGAACCCGCGCACTCCGAGGAACTGCGACAGGTGCTCGCGATGCTCCTCGCACGCGAGCCATGTCTTGCGCCGCTCCGGCGTGTGCAGCTTCGGGTTGTTCCAGGCGAGCACCCACACGGCGTCGGCACGACAGCCCTTGGCGGAGCACTGCGCGGTGGCGGGAGCGGATGACGGATCGGGCAGCGGGAGGTTCACGCCTCAACCCTAGACGGCCCCCAAAAGGCGACGCCGAGCAGCCACGGGGGGAGCTGCCCGGCGTCGGTCCGTCGCTCCGACGGGGGATGCGGAGCGCGTACGAAGTATGTCACGGGTAACCCGTCGCCCGGCACCGGAACAACATGATTGATCTGAGCTTTTCTTGAGCTTGATGCGCGACGGCGTTCCGTTTCGGGAGGAGTTCCGGTGGCCGGGCCGAGGTCAGTTCGAGTCCTGTCGCTCGGCCCGCGGACCCCTCCCGGGATCGGCCGTGACGTCCTCCGGAACGTCTTCCGAAGGGTCGTCCTCACGCGGCGGCGCGATCATGGGACGGGTGGGGGCGGCGACGAACGTCGAGGGGAGCGACGGCGCGTTCTCGCGCCCCGCGTTGGCGATGACCACCGCGATGTAGGGGAGCACCAAGCCGAGCACCAGCGCGACGATCGCGACGTGCCGCTCCACGTTCCACAGGGTGGCCGCAAGGATCACGGAGACCGTGCGCACGGACATCGAGATGACGTAGCGGCGCTGCCGTCCGCGTACGTCCTCGTCCAGTCCCTGCCTGGCTCCGGTGATCCGGAAGACCTGGCCATTGCTCTGCTTCCGCATCACGTTCCACCACCCGCCTGTGTCGGACGCTCCCCGGTCCGTACCCGTCCCGGACCCCGTCGAGGAAGCAGGTCCGAACAGCTCCACGTTACGCCGCGGCTGCGCCGCCTTCGAGACCGGGGCGGAGACCCGGCGGGGTGGACCGGATGCGCCGTAGCGCGTACGGAGCCGCCCGACATGCGCCGTATGGCGGACAGGCCGAGACTGGGCGTACTGCTCATACGGAGCCGCACTAGGAGGCAGGCATGGGCTGGTTGTGGGCCATCATCGTCGGGTTCGTGCTGGGTCTGCTGGCCAAGGCGGTCCTCCCGGGCAAGCAGCACAGTCCCCTCTGGCTGACCACCATCTTCGGCATGCTCGGCGCCATCGCCGGCAACGCGATCGCCCAGGGGCTGGGCGTCGCCGAGACCCGCGGCATCGACTGGAGCCGGCACGCCTTCCAGCTCGTGGCGGCGATCATCATCGTCTTCCTCGGCGACATGGCCTACATGGCGGTGTGGGGCAACAAGAGGAAGCAGCGCGCCTGAGCGCGGCGCGTACGCACGGCGAAGGGGCGGCCCCGACGGGACCGCCCCTTCGTGCGCCTTCCGGCTCAGCCGCCCGTGACCTCGACGGCCGCCAGGTTCTTCTTGCCCCGGCGCAGCACGAGCCAGCGCCCGTGCAGCAGGTCCTCCTTGGCGGGGACCGCGTCCTCGCCGACGACCTTCACGTTGTTCACGTACGCGCCGCCCTCCTTGACCGTGCGGCGCGCGGCCGACTTGCTCGCCACCAGGCCGACCTCCGCGAAGAGGTCCACGACCGGACCGAGCTCGGTGACCCGGA
Source organism: Streptomyces krungchingensis (assembly GCF_054729265.1). Lineage (NCBI taxonomy): Bacteria > Bacillati > Actinomycetota > Actinomycetes > Kitasatosporales > Streptomycetaceae > Streptomyces > Streptomyces krungchingensis. Next base: position 2,942,910 of record NZ_JBPUKY010000001.1, on the reverse strand, counting down.
CGTGCGGCAGCTCGGAGAGGGACGCGGCCAGCGTCTTCTCGTCGAGCTCCGCCAGCTCGCCCTGGCCGAAGAGGGCCTTCGACGCGGCGATCACCGCGGCCGTCTGGTCGGCGCCGTGCACCAGCGTCGTCAGCTCCTCGGCCAGCGCACGCTGCGCGGCACGGGCCTGCGGACGCTCCTCGGTCTGCTTCTCCAGCTCCTCGATCTCCTCACGGGACCGGAAGCTGAAGATGCGCAGGAACTTGGAGACGTCCCGGTCGTCCGCGTTCAGCCAGAACTGGTAGAACGCGTACGGCGTCGTCATCTCGGGGTCGAGCCAGACCGTGCCCGACTCCGTCTTGCCGAACTTGGTGCCGTCCGCCTTGGTGATCAGCGGAGTGCCCAGCGCGTGCACCACGGCGTCCGGCTCGACCCGGTGGATCAGGTCGGTGCCCGACGTGAGGTTGCCCCACTGGTCGCTGCCGCCGGTCTGCAGCGTGCAGCCGTACCTGCGGTACAGCTCCAGGAAGTCCATGCCTTGCAGGATCTGGTAGCTGAACTCGGTGTAGCTGATGCCCTCCTGGGACTCCAGGCGCCGGGCGACGGCCTCCTTGGTGATCATCTTGTTCACGCGGAAGTGCTTGCCCACGTCACGCAGGAACTCGATGGCCGACAGGCCCTGGGTCCAGTCCAGGTTGTTGACCATGACCGCCGCGTTCGGCCCCTCGAAGTCCAGCAGCGGCTGGATCTGGGCGCGCAGCCGCTCCACCCACTGGGCGACGACCTCGGGCGCGTTCAGCGTGCGCTCGGAGTTCGGCTTCGGGTCACCGATCAGACCGGTGGCACCACCGACCAGGCCCAGCGGACGGTTGCCCGCCTGCTGGATGCGGCGCATCGTCAGGATCTGCACGAGGTTGCCGAGGTGCAGGCTGGGCGCGGTCGGGTCGAAGCCGCAATAGAACGTGACGGGACCGTCCGCGAACGCCTTGCGCAATGCGTCCTCGTCCGTGGAGAGGGCGATCAGCCCGCGCCACTTCAGTTCGTCGACGATGTCCGTCACGGTCTTGTGTCTCCTTGAGAGCGAAGGATGGGCACCGGCCAGTCTAGGCGCGTCACACGCCCTGGCTGACCGAGCTCATGTTGAAGTCCGGCACCCGCAGCGCCGGCATCGCAGCACGAGTGAACCAATCGCTCCATTCACGCGGCAATGTCTTTTCCGTGCGCCCCGCCTCCGTGGCCCGCCCCAGCAGGTCCACCGGCGACTCGTTGAACCGGAAATTGTTCACCTCGCCGACGACCTGGCCCTTCTCCACGAGGTAGACGCCGTCCCGGGTCAGCCCGGTCAGCAGCAGCGTCGCCGGGTCGACCTCACGGATGTACCACAGGCAGGTCAGCAGCAGACCACGCTCGGTGGCGGCGACCATCTCCTCCAGCGAGCGGTCCTCGCCCCCGTCCAGGACGAGGTTCCCGATCGACGGTGCCACCGGGAGCCCGGTCAGGTCCGCGCTGTGCCGGGTGGTGGACAGACGGTGCAGTGTGCCCTCGCGCACCCAGTCCGTCGCGGCCAGCGGCAGCCCGTTGTCGAACACGGAGGCGTCGTCCCCCGAGGAGTGCGCGAGGACGAACGGGGCGGACTCCAGACCCGGCTCGTTCGGGTCGCTGCGCAGCGTCAGCGGCAGCTCGGTGAGCTTCTCGCCGACGCGGGTGCCGCCCCCGGGCTTGCTGAACACGGTGCGGCCCTCGGCCGCGTCCCGGGCCGCGGCCGACCACATCTGGTAGATCAGCAGGTCGGCGACGGCGGTCGGCGGCAGCAGCGTCTCGTAGCGCCCCGCGGGCAGCTCGACGCGACGCTCCGCCCAGCCGAGCCGCACCGCGAGCTCCGCGTCCAGCGCCGCCGGGTCCACGTCCTTGAAGTCCCGGGTCGAGCGCCCCGCCCACGCCGACCGTGTACGGTCCGGCGACTTGGCGTTGAGCTCCAGTGTGCCGTTGGGCTGGTCGTGCCGCAGCCGCAGCCCGGCCGACGTGCCGAGGTAGCTGGAGACCAGCTCGTGGTTGGCGAAGCCGTACAGCTCGCGGCCGCCGTGCCGGGCGCGGGCGAAGGACTCGCCGAGCGCCGGCGCGAAGTCGGCGAAGACGGCGGACGACGTCTCGGCGGGCGCGTCCGTGAAGTCCGGGGACTCCGGCACCCCCGTCACGAGCGGCTGTGCGTCCTCGGCGGGACCGGCACCGCGCGCGGCGGCCTCCGCGGCCCGCACCAGCGGCTCCAGCTCGTCGGCGGTCACGGCCGAGCGCGAGACGACCCCGGACGCGGTGCCCTCACGGCCGTCGACGGTCGCGATGACGGTCAGCGTGCGCCCGCGGGTGACGCCGTTCGTGGTGAGCGCGTTGCCCGCCCAGCGCAGGTTCGCCGTGGAGTGCTCGTCGGCGATCACCACGCAGCCGTCGGCGCGGGACAGTTCGAGGGCGCGCTCGACGACCTCGTGCGGCTTGTTCGTACGAGCGGTCATCGACCGGCCTCCTGCGTGGTGTTGAGGATGTTCACGCCCTTGAAGAGGGCCGCCGGGCAGCCGTGCGAGACCGCGGCGACCTGGCCCGGCTGGGCCTTGCCGCAGTTGAAGGCACCGCCCAGGACGTACGTCTGCGGGCCGCCCACCGCGGCCATCGAACCCCAGAAGTCGGTGGTCGTGGCCTGGTACGCGACATCCCGCAGCTGGCCGGTGAGCCGGCCGTTCTCGATCTTGAAGAAGCGCTGGCCGGTGAACTGGAAGTTGTACCGCTGCATGTCGATCGACCAGGAGCGGTCGCCGACCACGTAGATGCCGCGGTCCACGCTCCCGATCAGATCCTCGGTGGACATCCCGGCCGGGTCCGGCCGGAGCGACACGTTGGCCATGCGCTGCACGGGCACGTGCCCGGGGGAGTCGGCGTACGCGCAGCCGTTGGACCGCTCGAAGCCGGTCAGCCGCGCGATGCGCCGGTCCAGCTGGTAGCCGACGAGCGTGCCGTCCTTGACCAGGTCCCAGGACTGCCCCGCGACGCCCTCGTCGTCGTACCCGATGGTCGCGAGTCCGTGCTCGGCGGTGCGGTCGCCGGTGACGTTCATCAGCTCGGAGCCGTACCGCAGCTTGCCCAACTGGTCGAAGGTGGCGAAGGAGGTACCGGCGTACGCCGCCTCGTAGCCCAGCGCGCGGTCCAGCTCGGTGGCGTGCCCGATGGACTCGTGGATCGTCAGCCACAGGTTGGACGGGTCGACCACGAGGTCGTACACGCCGGAGTCGACGCTCGGCGCCCGCATCTTCTCCGCGAGCAGCTCCGGGATCTGCGCGAGTTCCGACTCCCAGTCCCAGCCGGTGCCCGTCAGGTACTCCCAGCCGCGCCCGACCGGCGGCGCGAGGGTCCGCATCGAGTCGAACTCGCCGCTGGACTCGTCGACGGCGACGGCCGTGAGCTGCGGGTGCAGCCGGACCCGCTGCTGGGTGGTCACGGTCCCGGAGGTGTCGGCGTAGAACTTGTTCTCGTGCACGGTCAGCAGCGAGGCGTCGACGTGGTTGACGCCGTCGGCCGCCAGCAGCCGCGTGCTCCAGTCCGCGAGCAGCCCGGCCTTCTCCTCGTCGGGCACGGAGAAGGGATCGATGTCGTACGAGGAGACCCACGTCTTCTCGGTGTGTACGGGCTCGTCCGCCAGCTCCACGACCTCCTCGGACCCGGCGGCCCTGATCACCTGGGCGGACAGCTTCGCCATCGCCACGGCCTGCGAGGCGACCTTCGCGGCGGCGTCCATCGTCAGGTCCACACCGGACGCGAAGCCCCAGGTCCCGCCGTGCACCACCCGCACCGCGTACCCGAGGTCCGTGGTGTCCGACGACCCGGCGGGCTTGGCGTCGCGCAGCCGCCAGGACGCGCTGCGCACCCGCTCGAAGCGGAAGTCCGCGTGCTCGGCGCCCAGGGCCCGCGCCCGCGCGAGCGCGGCGTCGGCCAGGGCGCGCAGCGGTAGCGCCGTGAAGGCTTCGTCGATGGAATGAGGCACCGAGGTCTCCCTGCTGTCGTGGCCTGTCGGATCCGATCATGTCGCGCGGGCGGGCCCGGCGGCCATGTCTTTCCTCCAGCAGGCGCAGGTTTCGGGCCGGTACGTCCGGCGGGCCGCGGGATTCGGCGGGCCGGCCGGGCCTCGGCCCCCGCCGAGCAGGGATTTCTGTAGGGATCCGACAGCGACTCCCCGGCGCCACTGTCGGTGCCCGATTCTCCGAGCGGCCTGCCGGACCGATAGGTTTCCGAGGAAGGCGCCTGTCTTGCAGGGGTTCCAGTCCGCTATCGAAAGGGTGATCCGTTGAGCCGCTCGGTTCTCGTCACCGGAGGCAACCGGGGCATCGGCCTCGCCATCGCCCGCGCGTTCGCCGATGCCGGCGACAAGGTCGCGATCACATACCGTTCCGGTGAGCCGCCGTCCGGCTTCCTGGCCGTCAAGTGCGACATCACCGACACCGAGCAGGTGGAGCAGGCCTACAAGGAGATCGAGGCCGAGCACGGCCCGGTCGAGGTCCTCGTCGCCAACGCCGGCGTCACCAAGGACCAGCTCCTGATGCGCATGTCCGAGGAGGACTTCACCTCGGTCATCGACACGAACCTCACCGGCGCCTTCCGCGTCGTCAAGCGCGCCAACCGCGGCATGCTGCGCGCCAAGAAGGGCCGCGTCGTCCTGATCTCGTCGGTCGTCGGACTGCTCGGTTCGGCGGGGCAGGCCAACTACGCCGCCTCCAAGGCCGCCCTGGTCGGTTTCGCGCGCTCCCTCGCCCGGGAGCTCGGCTCGCGCAACATCACCTTCAACGTCGTCGCGCCCGGTTTCGTCGACACCGACATGACCCAGGCACTCACCGACGACCAGCGCGCGGGCATCGTGTCGCAGGTGCCGCTGGGCCGCTACGCGCAGCCCGAGGAGGTCGCCGCGACGGTGCGGTTCCTCGCCTCGGACGACGCCTCGTACATCACTGGAGCCGTCATCCCCGTTGACGGCGGACTGGGAATGGGTCACTGATCACCATGAGCGGAATTCTCGAGGGCAAGCGCGTCCTGATCACCGGTGTGCTGATGGAGTCCTCCATCGCCTTCCACACCGCCAAGCTGGCCCAGGAGCAGGGTGCCGAGATCATCCTGACCGCGTTCCCGCGGCCCACGCTGACCGAGCGCATCGCCAAGAAGCTCCCCAAGCCCACCAAGGTCATCGAGCTCGACGTCACCAACGAGGAGCACCTCGCCCGCCTCGCCGACGTCGTCGGTGAGGAGCTGGGCGGCCTCGACGGCGTCGTTCACTCCATCGGCTTCGCCCCGCAGGACGCACTCGGCGGCAACTTCCTCAACACGCCGTTCGAGTCGGTCGCCACGGCCATGCACGTCTCGGCGTTCTCCCTGAAGTCGCTGACCATGGCCTGCCTGCCGCTCATGCAGAACGGCGGCTCGGTCGTCGGCCTCACCTTCGACGCCCAGTACGCCTGGCCGCAGTACGACTGGATGGGCCCGGCCAAGGCCGCCCTGGAGGCCACCAACCGCTACCTCGCCCGGGACCTGGGCAAGCAGAACGTGCGCTCCAACCTCATCTCGGCGGGCCCGATCGGCTCCATGGCCGCCAAGTCCATCCCGGGCTTCAGCGAGCTCGCCGCCGTGTGGGACACCCGCGCGCCCCTGGAGTGGGACCTCAAGGACCCGGAGCCGGCCGGCCGCGGTGTCGTCGCCCTGCTGAGCGACTGGTTCCCGAAGACCACGGGCGAGATCATCCACGTCGACGGCGGTCTGCACGCGATCGGCGCCTGACACCTCGCGACGCGTCGCCCCGGGACGCCGGCGAAGCCTCCCGGCACACTCCCGCGGACGTCCGCACCCGACGCCCCGTTCCCCGCAGCCGCGGGGGGCGGGGCGTCCCCCGTTCGGCCCAACAGACCGGGCGCCCGGGGTGGCCAGGCACGCACGATTGGAGTAGCACCGCCCCGCAGCCGTACGGCCGAGGAGGTCCCCTTGTGCGCCTGTCCCGCCGCTTTGCCCCGGTGTTCGCAGCTGTCGCTCTCGTGATGGCCGTGCCGTACGACGCGATACCCCACGCGCGCGTGGGACACGACGACGCCCAGAACCTCCCGACCGACGACGGCCGACCCGCCGACCCCGAACCGTTCGGCGCCGAGTGCCGCACCACCATCGACGGCTCGCACGCCGTCGCGTACTGCCACAACCCCTATGTGGACACCGATCGCGTCCGTCTGCACGTCGAGTGCGACCGCTGGTGGGACATCGACACCGACAGCGCCCCCGCCGACGCCGGTGCCGCGGCCACGGTGAAGCTCACCGGCCGGTGCTGGAAGGAGATCCGCTCCGTCTGGATCAGTCACCAGAAGCAGCCGAGCTGAACCTCCCGGGACGGCACAGGAACGGATAACCCGCGGCCTCCGTGGCCGCCGCCTCCGCGTCGCCCGTGCGGATCGCGTCGACGAGTCGCGTGTGGTCCATGTACGTCTCCGGTGTCAGCTCCTCGCCGACGTCCTCGCGCAGCCAGTCCCGGAGCACCTCGCCGAGGTCCGCGTACATCGCCCTCATGACGTCGTTGTGGGACGCGGCCACCACCGCCAGGTGGAAGGTCGCGTCCGCCGTCACGAACGCCTCCGTGTCGCCCGACTCCCACGCCTCCTCGCGGCGCAGGAGCAGGGTGTCCAGCTGCTTGAGATCGCGCTCGGTGCGCCGCTCGGCCGCCAGCTTCGCCGCGCTCGACTCCAGCGTGGAGCGCAGTTCGGCGATGTGCCGCGGGTCCGCGTCCGCGAAACGGCGGTGCATCACTCCGGCCAGTTCGCTGGTCGCCACGACATAGGTGCCCGAGCCCTGACGGATGTCGAGCAGGCCGTTGTGGGCGAGGGCGCGGACCGCCTCGCGGACGGTGTTGCGGGCGACGCCCAGCTGCTCGACGAGCTCCGGCTCGGTGGGGATGCGTGAGCCGACCGGCCACTCGCCCGAGGTGATCTGCGTCCGCAGCTCGTCGATGACCTGCTCGGACAGGGCCGAACGGCGTGGGTGGCTCAGCGGCATGTCGGTCCTTCGTACGGGCCCGGTGTGGTCGGTCGCGCGGGGGCGGAGGTCTCGGAGATTAACGCAGGCGGATTGGACAACCAATCATCCCATGATTCTATGATGGGCGGCATGGCAAGCGAGGAGACCCGGACGATGACGTCCACACCGATACGCAGCTCCGCAGGGAGCACGGAACCCCGATCGCCCGCCACGCGCGCGTGGACGACGCGACTCGTGGTCGTCGGTATCGTCCTCACCGCGCTCAACCTGCGTCCGGCGATCACCAGCCTCGGCGCCCTCCTCGAAGAGGTGCGCGACGGCCTCGGCATGAGCGGCAGCCTCGCCGGGCTGCTCACCTCCGTACCGCCGCTCTGCTTCGCGGCCTTCGGTGTCATGGCACCGCGGCTGGCCCGCCGCTTCGGGCCGGGCGCGGTCGTCTGCGCGGGCATGGCCGCCATCGCGGCGGGCCTGGCCGTCCGCCCCTACGCGGGGAACACCGCGGGTTTCCTCGCCGCGACCGCGCTCGCGCTCATGGGCATCGCCGTCAGCAACGTCCTGATGCCGGTCATCGTCAAGCACTGGTTCCCGGACCGGGTCGGCTCCATGACCGGCCTGTACTCGATGGCCCTGGCGCTCGGCACCTCGGCCGCCGCGGCGGTGACGGTCCCCATGACCGATGTCCTGGGCGGCAGTTGGCAGTCCGGGCTGGCGGTCTGGGCGGGGCTCGCGGCGGCGGCCGTGCTGCCGTGGCTCCCGCTCGTGCGCACACGGGACGCGGAAGCCGGTGCCGGCCGCGCCCGGCGCACCGGTGCCCAGGACGTCGCGGGCGCGCGGGCGGACTCCGGGGCCGCCGCGTCGGCGGGGTCCGTGCCGGACGGGCTGCGCATCACCCGCAGCCGTACGGCCTGGGCACTCGCCGTCTTCTTCGGTCTCCAGGCCACCGCCGCCTACATCACGATGGGCTGGATGCCGCAGATCTTCCGCGACGCGGGCGTCTCGGCCGGCACCGCCGGACTGCTCCTCGCCGTCACCATGGTCATGGGCGTGCCGCTGGCCTTCGTCATTCCGCGTCTCGCCACGCGCCTGCCCCACCAGGGGCCGATCGTGCTCGCCCTCGGCGTCTGCGGGCTCGCCGGGTACGCCGGGCTCTACTTCGCTCCGGCGGGCGGAGCCTGGGCCTGGGCGCTGCTCCTCGGCGTCTCCAACTGCGCCTTCCCCCTCGCGCTCACCATGGTCGGCATGCGGGCCAGGACCGGGGCGGGCGTCGCCAAGCTGTCCGCCTTCGCCCAGAGCACCGGTTACCTGCTCTCCATCCCGGGCCCGCTGCTCGTGGGCGTGCTCTACCAGCACAGCGGCGGCTGGGGCATGCCGCTCGCCCTCATGACCGCGCTGATGGTCCCGCAGATGGCGGTGGGCGTCCTCGCGGGCCGCGACCGCACGGTGGAGGACGAGGCGACGGCGCCGGGCGCGCAGGGCTGAGACCGCGGCTCCCCGGATGAGTCCATGGCCTACGGGGTGGGCGGTGGCCCACGCGGGATGCGGTGGTCCGCCGGGGGGGCCATGCCTCCGGGTGTGACGGTAGGGGACGAGGCCACGGCTCCGGGCGTGACGACGGGGACTGCGCGGTGGCACCGGGGGCCGGCGTCCCGGACCCCACCCTCCGAGGCCCGGACGAAGGGTGCGAGACTGGCCGTATGCCTGCGCTCGACCCGAACCCCCAGAACGGCCAGAAGAAGCTCCTGCTCGTGTTTGGAGCGATGCTGGCCATCACCGTGATCATCGGCATCATCGCGTCGATCGCCTCGCCGTGACCCGAGGCCCCCTCGGCCACCCGGGCCACGCGTCCCACCGCGATGGTGGGGCTAACCCCCCTGTCCCCTAGGGGGTGAGTGTCAGGGTCAAGTGGGTGGATCACCGGATGGGTTGAGCGCCCCCGAGTCCGTAGTTTCGAGATGTGGCCGCGAGGACGCCGGCCACGGAGCACTCGAAGACCACGGAGGCGGCATGTCGGCCCGAACGCACACCCGGCCCCACCCGGCGACCCCGGGCCGCGTCGACATCCGTCTGCCCTGGTGGGCCCTGGCCCTGCCCACGCTCGCCTTCGTCACCCTGCTGCTCCTGATCCTCAATCCCGCCGACGCGCACGCCGCGGGCGGCGACCCGGCGATCACCCACGTCTTCGAGCAGGTCCAGCAGACAGTGCTGCACCGGGCGCCCTGAGTCACCACGCGTCAGGCCCGGTCCCGTGCCGTCCGGGGGACCTCATCACCCCTGGCGGGTGAGCACGTCAACTCCCAGCGCCCCATGGCGTGTTTCATGCGAAGCTGGAACGCATGAGCGTCGCAGACCCCCGCAGGATCATCCTCTTCCGGCATGCGAAAGCCGACTGGCCGCAGGTGTCCGACCACGAGCGGCCGCTCGCTGACCGGGGCCGCATGGACGCGGCCACCGCCGGGCGCAAGCTGGCCGACACCGGCATCACCTTCGACCTGGCCCTCTGCTCCACCGCGATCCGGACCCGCGACACCTGGAAGCTCGCGGTCCACGAACTCGCGCACCGGCCGAAAACAGTCTATGAGGAGCGGCTCTACGAAGCCTCGCCCGGTGAGCTGATCGCCGTGCTCAACGAGACCCCCGACGACGCGCGCCAGGTGGTCCTCATCGGCCACAACCCCGGGGTGCACGGCCTCGCCGAGATCCTCGCCGGCCAGGCCGAGGGCGACGCCCGCACCCGGATGAACAGCAGGGGGTTCCCCGCCGCCGCCTTCGCGGTGCTCACCTTCGACGGCTCCTGGAAGACCCTGGAGCCCGGCACGGCCACCCTCGTCGACTACTGGGCGCCGACGGAGTGACCCGCCCCTCCTCGTGACGAAGGGGGTCCGACACCCGGTGTCGGACCCCCTTCGTCATATCACCGGACGGGTCAGTGGTCGTCCGTGTGCATGTCCGCCGCCTCGACCTCTTCGCGGGTGACGCCCAGCAGATAGAGGACCGTGTCGAGGAACGGGAAGTTCACCGCCGTGTGCGCGGCCTCGCGCACCACCGGCTTCGCGTTGAACGCGACGCCGAGCCCGGCGGCGTTGAGCATGTCCAGGTCGTTGGCGCCGTCACCGATCGCCACGGTCTGCGCGAGCGGGACCCCCGCCTCGGCGGCGAACCGGCGCAGCAGTCGCGCCTTGCCCGCCCGGTCCACGATCTCGCCGGTGACCTTGCCGGTCAGCTTCCCGTCGACGATCTCCAGCGTGTTGGCCTGCGCGAAGTCGAGCCCGAGCCGTTCCTTCAGGTCGTCCGTGACCTGGGTGAACCCGCCGGACACGACGCCGACTTGGAACCCGAGCCGCTTCAGCGTACGGATGAGGGTGCGTGCGCCCGGCGTCAGCCGCACCTCCTCGCGCACCTTGTCCACCACGGAGGCGTCGAGCCCCTTGAGCAGGGCCACGCGCGCGTGCAGCGACTGCTCGAAGTCCAGCTCCCCGCGCATCGCCGCCGCCGTCACCTCGGCGACCTCGGCCTCGCAGCCCGCGTGCGCCGCGAAGAGCTCGATCACCTCGTCCTGGATGAGCGTCGAGTCCACGTCCATCACGACCAGACGCTGGGCCCTGCGGTGCAGTCCGGCCGCGACGACCGCGATGTCGACACCGAGCGCCGCCGCCTCGGTCACCAGCGCGGTGCGCAGCGCCTCGGTCCCCGTACCGGACACGGCGAATTCGACGGCCGTCACCGGGTACTTGGCGAGCCGGAAGATGCGGTCGATGTTGCCGCCGGACTTCGTGATCCGCGCGGCGATCGCGGCGGTCGACTCCGCGGTCAGCGGATGCCCGAGCACCGTGACGAGCGAACGTCCGAGCCCGCGGGGCCGGTTGTCGCCGTGGCCGGAGATGATCTCCGCCTGCATCTTCATCGACTCCGCCCAGCTGTGGACGGTGGCCCGCAGATCACCCTCGAGCCCGACGTGCGGCTCGGTCACGAGCGCGCACAGCACGATCCGGCCACGGGTGACGACCTGCTCGATGTCGACCACGTCGACGGAGTAGGCGGCGAGGGTGTCGAAGAGTCCGGCGGTGATGCCCGGCCGGTCCTTGCCGAAGATCTTGACGAGGAGAGTGGGGACGTCGGAGGTCTGCGAAGCGCTCATGGTGCTTCCACCGTATCCGGCACCGAGTGCCTTCCGCCTTCCTGGTCCGCCTGGCGGACGGGGAACACTGGATGTCACCTGAGTGGCGCGCTCATGACCGCCCGCCGACGCCGCACCGCCCTCTCGTGCGCGAGGCCCCCGCACCCAGCGGGAACGGGGTCGTGCCGCACGTCCGCCCGCGCGCGGCGCGAGTGCGTCAGCGTCCTCCGCGGGGCCGGCGCGGAGGGGGCGTCCCCTCGTCCGGAGGCGGCGGCGGGGGAGGCGGCGGAGTCCCGCCGAGGCCCTGCCCGCCCGGCCGGGGCCGACGCGGGGGCGGCGGACCGATGGGCCCGACCACCGTCGGCGCACCGTACACATCGCCGGGCGCCGGTCCGTTCCCCGGCGACCGCGTGCCCTCGGAGGGCGGTCCGCCGTCCCGCGGTCCGGCTCCCCGCGAGGTCGGTCCGCCGTCCCTGGGTCCGGCTCCCGGCGAGGGCCGCCCGTCACGTCCCGGTGTGCCCGGCACGGGCCCCCGCGGCCTCGCGCCGCCCGGCCTCCGCAACTCCTCCGGCAGTTGGAGATAGGGATTCGTGTCCGGGTTCGGCGGCCGGTAGGAGGCCTGCGGGCGGTAGGGCCCGGACTCCCCGGCGGGCACGGCGTACTCGGCCACCGCCACCGGGTGCCCCCCGAAGTCACCCAGTGCCAAAGGCGCGGCCCGTCGTCCCGCGGCGCCGCTCGCGTACGCCAGCAGCGCCCCGGCCGCGCCCGCCCCCGCGCCCCACGCGGCGCCGAGCAGCAGCGCGATGCCCAGGCGTCCGTGCAACTCGATCCCCGCGCCGAACGCGTCGAAGCCGAGCACCGACAGCGAGGCGTCCGCGGACACCTCCGTCAGCCACGCCATCAGGGGCAGTGCGGCCGCGGTCACCACCGCGAGCGGAAGAGCGCAGCGCCCTGCGAAGGAGAGGGCACCCCCGCCCCGTACGTCTGCGGCAGTCGCTCCTCCCGCGTCGGCGGCACCCCGCTCCCGTACAAAAGGCGTACGCGTCGCCGTCAGGACGCCCGCGAACAGCATCATGAGGGCGGTCGCGACACCCAGCAGCCACACGCGTCCGTCGAGTTCGGCGAGACGGCCCAGGGTGACGGGCCGGTCGGAGTCGACACTGAGCAACCGGTCCAGCGGGTCGGGGAGCAGCTTGGCGAGTTCGCCCGTGGCCCTGCCGTCCCACGGCACGAGGAGGCCGATGGGCACGCCGAGCCACACGCCGTTGGGCGCACCGAGCAGGGCGGCCCCGGCGATCCGCCTGGGGTGGTCGTCGCCGATCCCCGCGTACGCCGCCGCGGCGAGTCCCGCCAGGACGGCGACCAGCAGCACCGTGACGAGCGCGGAGGCGGCCGGCCGCACCACCCGGTGCACGGCCTCCCAGCCGCGCGGCAGCGGTGTGCGCCGCGAGGCCAGCAGGGCGATCACCAGGACCCCGGCCGCCCACGCCGCACCGCCCAGCAGCGTGGGCACCGTGTCGACGGTGAACCCCACGGCCGCCTTCGCGTCGACCAGGTCACCGATCTTGTCGGGGAGCAGTCCGCCCAGGTCGCCCAGTCCGCCGGGGAGTTTGTCGGTGATGTCGCCGAGTCCGCCCCCGCCCGCGACCCGGTCGAGCCCGAGCTTGCTCCCGTCGATCGTGATGACGTCATGACCGGCCCAGGCGAGACCGCCCAGCGTGGCGACGAAGAGCACCACCACCGAGGCCCCGCGCGCGAGGAGTTCGGACGGAGAGATCACAACTCCCGCCCCGCGCAAGGACCTCAGGAAGAACCAGGCCAGCAGCAGCGCACCGACCAGGCCCACACCCAGCGGTGTGATCTGGATCGCGGTGTGCGCCTCCGCCCCCTTCAGACCGAAGGCCGACACGTCGCCCGACGGCTTGACCGCGCCGTTCGCCCCAAGTGCCACCACCGCCGCGGTCATCGGCCCCAGCGAGCCCGCCGAGTCCGCCCCGAGCAGATGCAGACCGAGCGCGGCCGTACCGGCCATGCCGATCAACGCCCAGCTCACGGAGGCGATCGCGGACAGTGCCACGTCTCCCCACGGCACACTCCTGGTGCCTGCCTCGTGGTCCGCGGTCCCGATGCTCATCGTCAGACCCCCCGATCCGCGCCGCGGCGATCCACCGCGGATGTCCCCCTCGCGTGGGATTACCACTCTCCGGGCCGGTTTCAACCCCGTCAACGGAAACGGGCAACCCGCCCGTACTCATCCTTCACAAGGCCCGACTTTCGGTCAGGGGGCTCCTACTGAAATAGTTCCCCACGATGTTCGACATCCCTAGACTCCCTGTGATGGGGGTAACTCGGGGGACAACTCAGTGGGGCATGGAGTGCCGGAACTCGTACTGGAATTGAATGGACGGACCTGGACGCTCGATGCGTCCAGGCCACACACCCTCGGACGCGATCCGCAGGGGGACATCGTGCTCGACGACGCCAGGGTGTCCTGGCGTCACGCCACGATCAGCTGGGGCGGCCGCAGTTGGGTCATCGAGGACCATGGCAGCACCAACGGCACGTTCGTGCAGGGCCAGCGGATCCACCAGATGGAGATCGGCCCGGGCTCGGCCGTGCACCTCGGCAACGCGACCGACGGGCCGCGCCTGAACGTGTCGGGTGCCGCCGCCTCGGTCGCGCAGCCCCAGCAGCAGCCGTACGCCGCGCAGGGCGCGAGCCCCGGCTGGGCTCAGCAGCCGCAGCAGCAGGCGCCCGACCAGAGCTGGCAGCAGCCGCAGCAGTCGGCACCGAGCGTGCCGCAGCAGCAGGGACCCGGTGGAGCCGCGGGGGCGCCGCCGGTCTACGGCGACCGCAGCCCGACGACCTTCCACCAGTTCTCGCTCGGCCGCGTGATGCGCATCGGCCGTGCGCTGGAGAACGAACTGGTCGTCTCCGACCTCCAGGTCTCGCGCCACCACGCCGAGTTCCACGCGACGCCCGACGGCCGCTTCGAGATCCGTGACCTCGGCTCGCACAACGGCACGTACGTCAACGGTATGCCGATCGCCAAGGGCGGTTCGGCGCTGCTCGGCCCGAACGACATCGTCGGCGTCGGCCACTCGACGTTCCGCCTCGTCGGCGACCGCCTCGAGGAGTTCGTCGACACCGGTGAGGTCTCCTTCTCGGCCCGCCACCTGACCGTGACGGTCGACGGCGGCAAGCAGATCCTCAAGGACGTCTCCTTCGGCGTGCCGGAGAAGTCGCTCATCGCGGTCATCGGCCCGTCCGGTTCCGGCAAGTCGACGCTGCTGAAGGCGCTCACCGGCTACCGCCCCGCCAACCAGGGCGACGTCCTCTACGACAACCGGAACCTGTACAAGCAGTTCGCCGAGCTGCGGCAGCGCATCGGTCTGGTCCCGCAGGACGACATCCTGCACAAGGAACTGACCGTCAAGAAGGCCCTCAAGTACGCGGCCAAGCTGCGCTTCCCCGCCGACACCACGGCCGAGGAGCGCGAGGCCCGCATCGACGAGGTGCTGCGCGAGCTGAAGCTGGACATCCACAAGGAGAAGAAGGTCACCTCCCTCTCCGGTGGCCAGCGCAAGCGTGTCTCGGTGGCCCTGGAGCTGCTCACCAAGCCGTCGCTGATCTTCCTGGACGAGCCGACCTCCGGCCTCGACCCGGGCATGGACCGCGACGTCATGCAGCTGCTGCGCGGCCTCGCCGACGACGGCCGTACGGTCCTCGTCGTCACGCACTCCGTGGCCGAGCTCGCGATCTGCGACAAGCTCCTCGTCATGGCGCCCGGCGGCTCCGTGGCCTACTTCGGCCCGCCGGAGGAGGCGCTGAACTTCTTCGGCTACGACACCTGGGCCGATGTGTTCTCCGCCTTCGAGAACTACCGCGACTACGACTGGGCGGGCCGCTGGAAGGGCTCGCAGCACTACCAGATGTACGCCGCGGACATCGACGCGGTCGCGCCGCAGTCGACGCAGATGCCGCCGCCGCAGGCGATGAAGCCGCCGAAGCCGCAGAGCTGGGGCTCCCAGCTGATGACCCTGATCCGCCGCTATGTCTCGGTGATCGCCTCCGACAAGGGCTTCCTGGCGCTGACGGTGATCCTGCCGGCGGTGCTGGGCGCGGTGAGCCTGCTCATCGACTCGGACAAGACGCTGCTGGTCAACCCGATCATCACGAAGGGGGGCTTCCACGTCGCCAACGGCACGGCCACGACGGTGCTCCTCATCCTCGCGGTCGGCGCGTGCTTCGCCGGCGCCGCCAACTCCGTCCGCGAGCTGATCAAGGAGCGGGTGATCTACGAGCGGGAGCGCGCGACGGGTCTGTCACGTTCCGCGTATCTCATGTCGAAGGTCATCGTCCTCGGCGTGATCACCATGCTGCAGGGTGCCTTGATCGGCGCCATCGGCTTCGGCAGCCGCACGGTCCCGGACGAGGGCCTGATCCTGACGAGCCTGCCCAAGGTCGAGCTCACCATCCCGATCATGGCTCTCGGCTTCGCGTCGATGATGTTCGGCCTGGTGATCTCCTCGCTGGTGAAGACCGCCGAGAAGACCATGCCGCTGCTGGTGATGTTCGCGATCGTCCAGGTCGTCTTCACCGGCTGTCTGTTCATCCTGAACGGCACGCCCGGCGTCAATCAGTTCTCGTACCTGATGCCGGCCCGCTGGGCTGTCGCCGCCTCCGGTACCACGCTGGACTTCAACAACATCTTCCCGAACCAGGACGACCCGAGCAGCACGGACCCGCTGTGGGACCACACGGCCGGGGCCTGGACCCTGGACATGGTCGCCCTGATCGTCCTCGGCGTGCTCTGCGGCTTCTTCGTGGCCCGCTTCCTGCGCCGCCACGAGCCCGAGGTCATGCGCAAGTAGTCGCGCGGACCGGCCGCCCGCAGTCGTGCGGACCGGCCGGCACGGGCGAAGGGCGGCACCCCGACCGGGGTGCCGCCCTTCGGCGTCTGCGTGGGAGCTCCGCGCCAAGCCCTCAGTAGGCGCTGTTGACGTTGTCCATCGAGCCGTACTTGTCGGCCGCGTAGTTGGCGGCGGCGGTGATGTTGGCGACCGGGTCGTAGATGTTCCACGAGGTGCCGGGCACGTGGTACGCGTTGAAGGTCGGCTGGATGACCTGCAGCAGACCCTTCGACGGGATGCCGTTGATCGCGTTGATGTCCCAGCCGTTGATGGCGTTCGGGTTGCCCGAGGACTCCCGCATGATGTTGCGGTACAGGCCGTTGTAGGTGCCCGGGATGCCGTGCTTGGCCATGATCGACAGGGACTTGCGGATCCAGCCGTCGAGGTTGTTGGAGTAGGTCGTCGCGGCGACCGTCTGGACGTGGATCGGCGCGGAGCGGCCCGCGGCCAGCGTCGTCACACGGGATTCCGCGACCTGCTGCCTCGCGAGGGACTCGGCCTTGTCGGCGGCGGCCTTCTTCGAGGCGGCGTCGGCGACGGCCTTCTGCTTCGCGGCGATGTCCTGGGTCTTCAGGTCCTTGACGGCCAGCTGGTCGGTGATGCGGGCCTTGACGTCCTTGATCTGGGTCTCGCTGTAGGCGACCGGGGCCGCGGCGACGGCGGCGTCGGTCGCGGTGGTCCCCGAGTGACCCGGTGCCAGCGAGAACGCGAGGGCAGCGGCGCCGAGGGTGGCGACACCTGCGATCGAGAGCTTGCGGACCTGGGTCAGCTTCGGACTATGTCCAGGAGTGGTGTTGTTCTTGGGCATGGCTGATGGACCTCTTCGAATAGCGCGGAGGTCGCTCGGGGCCCGGTGGGGGACAAATCGTTTCCGGAACGAACACCGTGGGACGAAACCCTCGGTGCTGAGCGACGGAGGCAATTCTTAGCGGCCGCAAAATCCCATGGCAAAGGTGTGACGTACGAAGCCGGGTAGTGGAGCCGTAACGGGCAAATCGGGGCAGACTGATACGTCTGCCCCGGTCGCCGCGTCCTGTTTATCTCCTATGCTCCCTCGTACGTGATGTGCGCCCTATGTGCGGGCTCACACCGGTCCCTCCCCGATGTCACCAACAGTTGCCGGAGCAATGCCGAGAGCGAGGGCTCTCCTCGGGGAGGATGAGGTGGACGTCCCCGAACTCGTGCCAGAGGTAGCGCCCGCGCAGCGCCTGGTCGTAGCTGCTGTCGAGCGCGGGGCGGCCCGCGATCGCCTCCAGCATCAGAAGATGCGAGGCCTCGGGCTCGTGCAGCCCGGTCAGCAGCCCGTCGACGACCCGCACCCCGCGCTCCGGGGTCACCACCAGATCGGTCCAGCCCTTCGCCGCCCGCACCACCCCGTCGGTGCCGGTCGCGGACTCGACGGCACGCACCGCGGTCGTGCCGATCGCGATGATCCGGCCCCCGCCGGCCTTCGCCGCGTTGATCAGCCGGGCCGACGCCTCCGGCACCTCGTACCTCTCCGGATACGGCGGCTCATGGGACTCCGCCGACGCCACACCCGTGTGCAGCGTGATCGGCGCGAACTGCACGCCCCGGCTCACCAGCTCCGCCACCAGCCGAGAGGTGAAGGGCCGCGCCGCGCTCGGCATCTCCGCACTGCCCGCGCCGTCGGTGGACGGCAGCGCGAACACCGTCTGGTACACGGACAGCGGCTGGTCCCTGTCCGTGTACGAGTAACGGATGGGCCGCCCGTGCCGCCGCAGCAGTCCCAGGACGTCGGCCTCCGACACCCGCCCCCACCACAGCCGCGGGCTCCGCGAGGTCAGCGGCTCCTCCAGGACGAGCCGTACGTCCCCGGGCAGACACACCTCTGTACCCGCAGGCCCGCCCGCCCGCGCGCGCGTAGTACCAGCACCGTCGGGATCGCGCAGCTCGACGGCCCACCGCCCGTCGTCCCCTCGCGTGGAGAAGTGGACGACCACCCGCGCGTCCCCCACCCGCCCGTCCACCGCCGCCGCCAGGGTGGCGGAGGTGTTGACCACGAGCAGGTCACCCGCCTTCAGCTCCCGGGGCAGCTCCACGAACTCGTGATGCGACACCTCTGTACCGCGCGACACCAGCAGCCGCACCGAGTCCCGGTCCAGGCCGGGACCGCGCTGCTCGGCCGGCACCCGGGCAGACAACTCCTCCGGAACCTGCACCGCCGTCGTCATCGCTCCTCCAGGAGGGCCGGAGCGGAGTAGCGCCCACTCGCCGGCCGTTCGTCGATCAGTCGCAGAAAGGCAGGAACCACGCTGTCCGGTGCCGGCCGTGGATCGTCGTCCTCCGGTACGGCCGCCGCGTACAGGTCCGTACCCATGTCCCCGGGGTCGACGGCCCAGACCCGAAGACCGGGCTCCTCCTCGCCGAGGACCGCCGACAGATGATCGAGCGCCGCCTTGGACGCGCCGTAGCCGCCCCACGTCTCGTACGCCTCGGCGGCGGCGTCCGAGCTGATGTCGACGACCGTGCCCGCCTCCGCGGCCCGGAGCAGCGGCAGCGCCTCCTGGACCAGGCCCAGCGCGGCCACCACATTGACCTCCAGCGCCTGCCGCAGCCCGTCCAGCGTCAGGTCCTCCAAGCGCACCAGCGGCTCGGCGCCGAGCGCGCTCGCGTTGTTCACCAGCAGGTCGACACCCCCGAGCTTGCGGGCCGCCGCCACCAGCTCCGCACGGTGTCCCGCGTCCGTGACGTCCCCGGGCAGAGCCTCGACACGGGTCCCGTACGCGGACAGTGCCACCGCGGTCTCCTCCAGAACACCGGCCGTCCTGGCGTCGAGCACCAGGTCCCAGCCGCGCTCCGCCAGGGCCGCACCGAGCGCCCGCCCCAGCCCCTTCGAAGCCCCCGTGATGATCGCTACCGGCATGACAACCGTCCCCTCATCCCTTGACCGCCTCTCCCGGCGGGTGTCTTCAAGGTAGGAACCGGGCCCACCCCGGCGCCTCGTGCGCGGGCCGCAATGATCCGGGTTCCTTCGTCCTAGGCCCACCGGCCTAGGCAGGGGCCACCACAGGTCCGATACGCGCCGTCACACCCCGCCGGTACCTTGAGGTCATGAGCCAAGGACCCCGTTCCGGCCTGTCCGCGGTGAGCTCCGCGCTGCTGGCCATGAGCAGGCACCTCGAGGTGCGCGACGTCCTCAAGACGATCGTCGCCTCGGCCCGTGAGCTGCTCGACGCGCAGTACGCGGCGCTCGGCGTGCCCGACGACCACGGCGGCTTCGCCCAGTTCGTCGTCGACGGCGTCAGCGACGCGCAGTGGAAGGCCATCGGCCCGCTCCCGCGCCAGCACGGCATCCTCGCCGCCATGCTCCACGAGGCCCGCCCGGAACGCCTCGCCGACGTGCGCAAGGACCCCCGCTTCGAGGGCTGGCCCTCCGCCCACCCGAACATGTCCGACTTCCTGGGCCTGCCCATCCGCGACGGGGACGAGGTCATCGGCGCACTGTTCCTCGCCAACAAGGTGCGCCCCTCCGCGGGCCGCGGACAGGACGTCCCGGCGCCCCGGGCGGGCGGCGGCTGCGGATTCACCGAGGACGACGAGGAACTGCTCACGATCCTCGCCCAGCACGCGGCGATCGCCCTGACCAACGCCCGCCTGTACGAGCGCAGCCGCGAGCTCACCATCGCCGAGGAGCGGTCCCGGCTCGCCCATGAACTGCACGACGCGGTCAGCCAGAAGCTGTTCTCCCTGCGCCTCACCGCGCAGGCGGCGGCCGCACTCGTCGACCGCGACCCGTCCCGCGCCAAGGGCGAACTCCAGCAGGTGGCCGCGCTCGCCGCGGAGGCGGCGGACGAACTGCGCGCCGCCGTCGTCGAGTTGCGCCCCACCGCGCTCGACGAGGACGGCCTGGTCGCCACCCTGCGCAATCAGATCCAGGTCCTCGACCGCGCCCACTCGGCGCGGGTCGCCTTCTCCAGCCGCGGGGTCCGGGCACTGCCCGCGGCCCAGGAGGAGGCCCTGCTGCGCGTCGCCCAGGAGGCCCTGCACAACGCGCTGCGGCACTCCGGCGCCGCCCGGGTCGACGTCACCCTGGAGAAGCACGGCCCGGGGGCCGTCCTGCGCGTCACGGACGACGGCAGCGGTTTCGAACCCGCCGCGATACGCAGCGCCGGCCGCCACCTCGGACTGGTGTCGATGCGCGACCGGGCGAGCGGGGTCGGCGGCAACCTCACCGTGGAATCGGCGCCCGGAAAGGGCACCACGATCGAGATGGAGGTCCCTGGTGGCTGACGCAATCAAGGTGCTGCTCGTCGACGACCACCAAGTGGTCCGCCGCGGTCTGCGCACCTTCCTCGAAGTACAGGACGACATCGAGGTCGTGGGAGAGGCCTCCGACGGCGCCGAAGGGGTCGAGCGCGCCGAGGAGTTGAAACCCGACGTCGTCCTCATGGACGTCAAGATGCCCGGCATGGACGGCATCGACGCGCTGCGCCGGCTCCGCGAACTCGCCAACCCGGCACGGGTGCTGATCGTCACCAGCTTCACCGAGCAGCGCACGGTCGTGCCCGCGCTGCGCGCCGGAGCCGCCGGCTATGTGTACAAGGACGTGGACCCGGACGCCCTGGCCGGCGCCATCCGTTCGGTGCACGCCGGACACATCCTGCTGCAACCGGAGGTCGCGGGCGCCCTGTTGTCCCAGGACGAGGCCAACTCAACCCAGGGGAGGGGCGGTTCGCTCACCGAGCGGGAGCGTGAGGTGCTCGGCCTGATCGCGGACGGCCGCTCCAACCGGGAGATCGCCCGCGCCCTCGTCCTGTCCGAGAAGACGGTGAAGACCCATGTCTCGAACATCCTGATGAAACTCGACGTCGCCGACCGGACCCAGGCCGCGCTCTGGGCCGTGCGGCACGGCGTCGGGGGCTGAGGCCGGTGCCGATCACCAGGGAGAGGGCGCTCATGGCGCACCTCCCTGGACGGTCGGCGGCCGGCAATTCGGAGGGTTCCGCTCCGGGATGAGATTCATACCGTCGTGTGTATGTCCCCCGAATGGCGCATCCTCCGTGGATCTCGGCCGTTCTCCAGTGCGTGCCGCGGCGACCTGCCGCGGTGATCGCCAGGAGGGGTTGAAGAAGTGAAGAACCTGAAGAAGGCCACGGCAGTCGCGATGGTGGCCGGCGGCCTGGTCGCCGCGGGAGCCGGCATGGCCTCCGCCACCGACGGCGCGTGGGCGGGCGGCAAGGCCGCGGGCTCCCCGGGTGTCGTCTCGGGCAACCTCGTCCAGGTCCCGGTGCACGTCCCGGTGAACGCGGTCGGCAACACGGTGAACGTCATCGGCGCCCTGAACCCGGCCTTCGGCAACCTCGGCATCAACCACTGAGGCCCGCGCCGGACCGTTCGTGACCACCGGCCTTCCAGGGGTTCCTGGGAGGCCGGTCAGGTTGTCGACCGATCAGATGACTGGCCCGATCGGGCCTTTCGTCGCGGCATCCCGTGCCGCGTCGGGCCTCCTCGCGTTGCTCAGCGTACGACCCTCGGCCGGGTCGGATAAGCGAACGCAGGAGGAACGTTTTTTATGAAGATCGCCAAGAAGGCAGCCCTGGCCCTCACCATCGCCGGGATCGCCGCGGGTGCCTCGGCCGGTGCCGCCGTCGCCGACTCCGGCGCCGAAGGCGCTGCCGCGCAGTCCCCGGGCGTCGCCTCGGGCAACACCGTGCAGGTCCCGGTCCACGTCCCCGTGAACGTGTCCGGCGACAGCGTGAACGTCATCGGTCTCCTGAACCCGGCCTTCGGCAACCAGGCCGTCAACGACTGATCCGTACGGTCGCCAAGGGCCCCGCGCCGGAAACGCGCGGGGCCCTTCGCGTACCCGGGAGCGCCCGCCCGGCGGGCCGGGAGCGTCGGCCCGGGGTCTCGTGGGCCGTGAGCGCCGGTGCTCAGGCGCCGCGCACGCTCCTGTCCCGCGCGCGGTGAGCGCTCCGGCGTCCCGCGCGCCGTGAGGGCTCCCGGGCGGCACGGGCTCGTGTTCCACGCGCCGTGAACGCCCCGGTCGAGCTCAGGCTCCTTCGCGCCGTGAGGGCTCCCGCGCGGCACGGGCCCCTGCCCCGTACGCCATGAGCGCCGCCGCGGGGCGACAGGTCGCCTTCGCGCGGGGGCGCGACTCGGGATCCCGGGCCGTGCCCTGCGCAGCCAGGTCCGCCCGGCCCCCAGTCCGCCCGGACCTCGCACAGCCCCCGGCCCGCCGTCGGCCCCGGCACCTCGGTCCCGCTCACCGTCCCCGCAGTGCTCCAGCTCGGTCCTGCTCAGCTCGGGCTCGGGCCCGCTGCCGGCCCCCGGCACCTCGTGCTCGGTCCCGCTCACCGCCCCCGCACTGCTCGGGCTCGGTCCCGCTCACCGAGCCCCCTGACGTCCCCCGCTCACCCCGGTGGGCAGGCCCCCTGTTCCGCCGCCAGGACGCTCACCGAGCCCCCCGCTCCCGCTCCTCCACGAAGGCGTTGTACGCGGCCACCTGCGCCCGTCGGGCCGTCCGCTCCACGGGGCGCAGCGCGAGGGAGCGTGCGCCGATCTCCGAGGCGCTCACCGCTCCGCCGTGGCCGTTCTCATGGGCGACGGAGATCAGCAGCCCCACCCGCTGGGCCAGCTCCAGTACGCGCACGGCGCGCGGCGGATAACCGGGAGCGAGCACCTCGCGACCACGCTCGGCACGCGCGCGGTACGCGTCGATCGCCGCCTCCGCGACCGGCCCCGATCCGGCCACGTCCAGGCGCGACAACACCTCGGTCGCCTCGCGCAGTGCCTCCGCCAGCTCCCGCTCCGCCTCGCCGAGGGACGGTACGTCGGCGGGCGGCGCCTCCCGCACGGCGAGACAGTGCCAGAGGACCTCGACGTGCACATCGCCTTCGGGCCCGGCCTCATAAACCTCGGGCACGAGCCCGAGCGCCGCGCCGTGACAGACGACGGCCTCCTCGGCGTCGAGGGCGCGCGCGTTGAACTCCGGCGGACCGCTCAGACCGAGCGGATGACCCGGCGCCGGCAGCGCGACCCGCAGTCCCGTCACGCCGAGCGCGCGGAGCCGTCCGAGGGCGAGCGTCAGGCCCACGGGCCCGGACTCGCCGGGCAGCCCCTCGACCCGGTGCACGGCGTCCTCCCCGACGACGGCGAGCACCGCGTCGTCCGGTGAAACAAGTCCGGCCAAAAGGGCATTTCCCCATGCGGCCAGTCGTCCTGAGCGTGGTTCCGAGAGCATGCCTCCACCCTAAGGACCGACCGATGGATTGGAGCGGCCGACCGGTGGCGTAGGTTTGCCTGGGGGCTGCGTCGACAGACGTCAGCGACGGCCGAGACTGCAATGGGAGACAACGCGCTCATGAGCGATGTACTGGAGCTGGAGGACGTGTCCGTGGTCCGCGAGGGCCGGGCTCTGGTGGACCAGGTCTCCTGGTCGGTCAAGGAGGGCGAGCGCTGGGTCATCCTCGGCCCCAACGGCGCCGGGAAGACGACCCTCCTGAACGTCGCCTCCAGCTACCTCTTCCCCAGCCAGGGCACCGCCACCATCCTCGGCGAGACCCTCGGGAAGGTCGACGTCTTCGAACTGCGCCCGCGCATCGGCGTGGCCGGCATCGCCATGGCGGAGAAGCTCCCCAAGCGCCAGACCGTCCTGCAGACCGTGCTGACCGCCGCCTACGGCATGACCGCCGGCTGGCACGAGGACTACGAGGACGTCGACGAGCAGCGCGCCCGCGCCTTCCTCGACCGGCTCGGCATGAGCGACTACCTGGACCGCAGGTTCGGCACGCTCTCCGAGGGCGAGCGCAAGCGCACCCTGATCGCCCGCGCCCTGATGACCGACCCCGAGCTGCTGCTGCTCGACGAGCCCGCCGCGGGTCTCGACCTGGGCGGGCGTGAGGACCTCGTACGCCGCCTCGGCCGCCTCGCCCGCGACCCGATCGCCCCCTCCATGATCATGGTCACCCATCACGTCGAGGAGATCGCGCCCGGCTTCACCCACGTCCTGATGATCCGTCAGGGCAAGGTCCTCGCCGCCGGCCCGCTGGAGCTCGAACTCACCTCGCGCAACCTCTCGCTCTGCTTCGGACTCCCGCTCGTCGTCGAGCAGGTCGGCGAGCGCTGGACGGCGCAGGGCCTCCCGATGGCCTGAGCGCCCGACCCGGCCACCCGACCGCCCGAGCACCCGACCGCCCGAGCACCCGGCCGCCCGAGCACCCGACCGCCCGGACGCGCCCCACGGGCCGCGCGTCCCGGTTGATCGTGCGCCCTGTCCGCCGAGGGCACGCGGTCCTACCATGACCGTGTGAACGACATCAACGCATGGGTGTGGTGGCTGGTCGCCGCGGCCGGACTCGGCATCCCGCTCGTCGTGACCGCGATGCCGGAGTTCGGCATGCTCGCCGTGGGCGCCGTCGCCGCCGCGGCGACGTCCGGCCTCGGCGGCGGTGTCGTCCTCCAGGTCCTCGTCTTCTCCGTCGTCTCGGTCGCCCTGATCGCCGTGGTGCGGCCCATCGCGGCCCGGCACCGCGCCCAGCAGCCTCAACTGGCCACGGGCGTGGAAGCATTGAAGGGGAGACAGGCCGTCGTCATGGAGCGGATCGACGGCTCCGACGGCGGCAGGATCAAGCTCGCCGGGGAGATCTGGTCCGCACGTGCCCTCGACGCCGGACAGTCCTACGAGGTAGGTCAGGAAGTGGACGTCGTGGACATCGAAGGAGCTACCGCGATCATCATGTGACCTCGTACGACGCAAGTGAACCGAACGCCCCACGTGGCAGACGGCGGTCTGTCAGACTCGTCCAGCAAGATCTTCAACAACCATAAGATCTTTCGGAATCACCGAGGCGGAGAAGGGTACGGGGAGCAACGATGGAACCGATCATCATCGTCCTGATCATTCTGGTGGTGCTGGTCTTCATCGCCCTGATCAAGACCATCCAGGTCATCCCACAGGCGAGCGCCGCCATCGTCGAGCGCTTCGGCCGCTACACACGCACACTGAACGCCGGCCTGAACATCGTCGTCCCGTTCATCGACTCCATCCGCAACCGCATCGACCTGCGCGAACAGGTCGTGCCGTTCCCCCCGCAGCCGGTGATCACCCAGGACAACCTGGTCGTCAACATCGACACCGTCATCTACTACCAGGTCACCGACGCCCGGGCCGCGACGTACGAGGTCGCGAGCTACATCCAGGCGATCGAGCAGCTCACCGTCACCACGCTGCGCAACATCATCGGCGGCATGGACCTGGAGCGCACACTGACCTCCCGCGAGGAGATCAACGCGGCCCTGCGCGGCGTCCTCGACGAGGCCACCGGCAAGTGGGGCATCCGCGTCAACCGCGTCGAGCTCAAGGCCATCGAGCCGCCCACCTCCATCCAGGACTCGATGGAGAAGCAGATGCGCGCCGACCGTGACAAGCGCGCCGCGATCCTCACCGCCGAAGGCATCCGGCAGTCCCAGATCCTCACCGCGGAAGGTGAGAAGCAGTCCGCCATCCTGCGCGCCGAAGGTGAGGCCAAGGCCGCCGCACTGCGCGCCGAGGGCGAGGCCCAGGCCGTCCGTACGGTCTTCGAGGCGATCCACGCCGGAGACCCGGACCAGAAGCTCCTCTCCTACCAGTACCTCCAGATGCTCCCGAAGATCGCCGAAGGCGACGCCAACAAGCTCTGGATCGTGCCCAGCGAGATCGGCGACGCCCTCAAGGGACTCAGCGGCGCCATGGGCAACTTCGGCGCCATGGGCGGCGGTTCGGGCAACGGCGGCACGCCGGGCGGCTCCGGCGGCGGCACGGAGCGCCGCGAGAAGCCGTCGATCACCGACTGACCTCTCCGCATACGGCGACGGGGCCCACCTCCCTCGTGGAGGTGGGCCCCGTCGCCGTACCGGTCATGGGCCGAGCCGCGCGGATCAGGCGGCCGGCTGCACCAGCCACTGAGGCAGTGCGTCGAAGTCGTCCTGCCCGAGCGCCAGCAGCATCGCGTCCGCGGGCGTCGGCTCGAACGGCTGCCGCAGCAGCGGCATCCCCGCCTGCTCCGGCGTACGGTCCGCCTTGCGGTGATTGTCCACCGCACACGAGGCGACCGTGTTCAGCCACGAGTCCTGACCACCCTGCGCCCGCGGGACCACGTGGTCCACGGTCGTCGCCCGGTGCCCGCAGTACGCGCACCTGTGCCGGTCCCGCACCAGCACACCCCGCCTCGACCACGGGGCTTGTCTTCGGAAGGGCACCCGGACGTAGCGGCAGAGCCTGATCACCCGGGGCACGGGTATGTCCAGGTCGGCTCCGCGCATGCGCAGCTCGGGGTGGGCCTGCTCGACGACGGCCTTGTCCTGGAGCACCAGAACGACGGCTCGGTTCAACGTCACCGTCGACAGCGGCTCAAAGCTCGCGTTCAGTACCAGCGTGTCCCGCATCCAGCCCACCTCCTGTGCGCACCGGCCCACCCCCTGGCGGGCTGGATCAACTCTGGCCGGGCACGCCGAGATGGACAACGCAATAAAAAATGCCCGCCCCTGATCACTTCCAAGACCAGAGGCGGGCAAACGTTCAATGAACGTCAGTCTTCGACACCGCGAGGTGCCTCACGCGGGAGCGGCGTACTCACCGATCAGCTGGGCGCGCCCCAGCGTGTGGAACCGCAGATTGAAGCCCACCACGGCGGGCGACACGTCCGAGTCAGGACCGAGCTTCTCCTGATCGACGGCGTAGACCGTGAACACATACCGGTGAGCCGGGTCCCCGGACGGCGGCGCCGCACCGCCGAAGTCCTTCGAGCCGTAGTCGTTGCGCACGTGCACCGCGCCCTCGGGCAGGCCCTCGAACTTGCCGGTGCCCGCGCCTGTGGGCAGCTCGGTGACCGACACCGGGATGTCGAACAGGACCCAGTGCCAGAATCCGCTCCCCGTCGGCGCGTCCGGGTCGTAGCAGGTCACGGCGAAACTCTTGGTCTCCGGCGGGAAACCCTCCCAGCGCAGCTGCGGAGAGGTGTTCCCCGCCGCGTAGACCTGAGCGTCCTTGAGCGTCGCACCCTGCTCGACGTCCTCGCTCGTGACCGTGAACGCCGGCACGGGCGGATGGAAGTCGTGGGGGAGTGGCGGCCGCTTGAGCTCGGTCACGTCGGTACCTCCTGATCGGTTCCTGGTCGATTGCCGGGCGGTTCCGGAAACGGAATCTCCCGACCCGAGCCTAGAACCAGCTGCGCTTGCTGCCGACCTCCGACAGCCACTGGTTCAGGTAGGCCGCCCAGTCCGTGCTCTGGTAGTCGTGCAGCCCCACCTGGAAGGAGCGGAACGAGTCGCTGCCCTCGCTGAAGAGGCCCGGCTTCTTGTCCATCTCCAGCACGACGTCCATCGCGTGCTCGTCCGCGACGAAGCTCAACTCCACCTGGTTCAGACCGCGGTACTGCGACGGCGGGTAGAACTCGACCTCCTGGTAGAACGGCAGCTTCTGCCGGGTCCCCCGGATGTGACCGCGCTCCATGTCCGCGCTCTTGAAGCGGAAGCCCAGCTGGATGAACGCGTCCAGGATCGCCTTCTGCGCCGGCAGCGGGTGCACGTTGATCGGGTCCAGGTCACCCGAGTCGATGGCGCGCGCGATCTCCAGCTCCGTGACCACACCGATGTTCATGCCCCGCAGGCTCTGACCGTCGATCATGGTGACCGGCGTCTCCCACGGGATCTCCAGACCGAACGGCACCGCGTGCACCGCGCCGGCCTGGAGCTCGAAGGCACCGCCGAGGCGCACCTTCGTGAAGACGATGTCCTGCTTGTGCTCCTGGTCGTCGTGGCCCTCGACCTCGACCCGGGCCTGCAGACCGACGGACAGGCCCTCGATGGACTGGTTCACCGACCCGCCCTGGATCCGCACCTCGCCCTGGACGACGCCGCCCGGGACGGTGTTGGCCTCCGTCAGTACCGTCTCGACCGAAGCGCCACCGGCACCCATGCTCGCGAGCAGTCGCTTGAACCCCATGTCACTACCTCCCCAGGCAACGCCTGTTCCGTCCTGATGTCCGTCTGGATTCCTTGATCCCTACAAACGCGATCCAGCCGCGGCCGGTTCCGTGCCCACACTTTTCCAAGGAGGAGAGCACCTGACCACCCCGTCGGCGAGCATCCGCCCGTACCGGCCCAGGACCGCTCCCGGCTCCCGCCCCGGTTCCTGGACTACGCTCGTACGCCATGATCGTGGCCCCTGACCGTACGCCTCTCACGCGTGACTTCTTCGACCGCCCCGTACTGGACGTCGCCCCCGACCTCCTGGGGCGCATCCTCGTGCGCTCCACCCCGGACGGTCCGATCGAGCTCCGCATCACGGAGGTGGAGGCGTACGACGGCCCGAACGACCCCGGCTCACACGCCTATCGCGGCCGCACGGCCCGCAACGGAGTGATGTTCGGTCCGCCCGGCCATGTGTACGTCTACTTCACCTACGGCATGTGGTTCTGCATGAACCTGGTGTGCGGTCCCGGTGACAGGCCCAGCGCCGTCCTGCTCCGGGCCGGCGAGATCACCGAGGGCGTCGACCTGGCTCGCAAACGTCGAATCTCGGCCCGCAATGACAAGGAACTGGCCAAAGGACCGGCGCGCCTCGCCACGGCCCTCGGGGTCGACCGCGCGCTCGACGGCACCGACGCCTGCGGCCCCGAAGGCTCCCCGCTGACCCTGCGCGTGGGCACGCCCGTCCACTCCGACCAGGTACGGAACGGTCCGCGCACCGGAGTGTCCGGCGACGGCGGCGTCCACCCCTGGCGCTTCTGGATCGCCAACGACCCTACGGTGAGCCCTTATCGGGCCCATACGCCCCGTCGGCGCTCAACTTGACGCGTCCCTGGGGGATCCGTAATGTAGCCCGAGCCGCTTGAACCGGGTACGGCGTTCAGCCAGCAGCCGGAAGTGGCCAACCCACTACCTACGACTTCCCCTCAGCGGGGGCGAATTCGGCGTGCCCGCATGCCCGAATTCGAACTCGCGCAACTCGATTATGAGTGGACGCGGGAATCGGTTAACGTAGTGAATGTCGAAAGGCCGCGGGGCGAAAGCCCTCCAAGGCCCGAAGACAAACCCCCGTCGACAGGGAATCGGACACGAAAGAGTCTGATAGAGTCGGAACCGCCGGAAAGGGAAACGCGAAAGCGGGAACCTGGAAAGCGCCGAGGAAATCGGATCGGAAAGATCTGATAGAGTCGGAAACGCAAGACCGAAGGGAAACTGCCCGGAGGAAAGCCTGAGAGAGTCTCTCGGGTGAGTACAAAGGAAGCGTCCGTTCCTTGAGAACTCAACAGCGTGCCAAAAATCAACGCCAGATATGTTGATACCCCGTCTCCAGCTCATTCGGCTGGGGCGAGGTTCCTTTGAAAAAGTCCTGCCGGGCACTGCCTGGCAGGCGCACAGCGAGGACGCTGTGAACCGAGGGGATCATTCCTCTCCTTGGTTCCGCTCTCGTGGTGTTCGACCGGATTACCGGTAAACATTCACGGAGAGTTTGATCCTGGCTCAGGACGAACGCTGGCGGCGTGCTTAACACATGCAAGTCGAACGATGAAGCCCTTCGGGGTGGATTAGTGGCGAACGGGTGAGTAACACGTGGGCAATCTGCCCTTCACTCTGGGACAAGCCCTGGAAACGGGGTCTAATACCGGATACGACCTGCCGAGGCATCTCGGCGGGTGGAAAGCTCCGGCGGTGAAGGATGAGCCCGCGGCCTATCAGCTTGTTGGTGAGGTAGTGGCTCACCAAGGCGACGACGGGTAGCCGGCCTGAGAGGGCGACCGGCCACACTGGGACTGAGACACGGCCCAGACTCCTACGGGAGGCAGCAGTGGGGAATATTGCACAATGGGCGAAAGCCTGATGCAGCGACGCCGCGTGAGGGATGACGGCCTTCGGGTTGTAAACCTCTTTCAGCAGGGAAGAAGCGAAAGTGACGGTACCTGCAGAAGAAGCGCCGGCTAACTACGTGCCAGCAGCCGCGGTAATACGTAGGGCGCAAGCGTTGTCCGGAATTATTGGGCGTAAAGAGCTCGTAGGCGGCTTGTCGCGTCGGTTGTGAAAGCCCGGGGCTTAACCCCGGGTCTGCAGTCGATACGGGCAGGCTAGAGTGTGGTAGGGGAGATCGGAATTCCTGGTGTAGCGGTGAAATGCGCAGATATCAGGAGGAACACCGGTGGCGAAGGCGGATCTCTGGGCCATTACTGACGCTGAGGAGCGAAAGCGTGGGGAGCGAACAGGATTAGATACCCTGGTAGTCCACGCCGTAAACGGTGGGCACTAGGTGTTGGCGACATTCCACGTCGTCGGTGCCGCAGCTAACGCATTAAGTGCCCCGCCTGGGGAGTACGGCCGCAAGGCTAAAACTCAAAGGAATTGACGGGGGCCCGCACAAGCAGCGGAGCATGTGGCTTAATTCGACGCAACGCGAAGAACCTTACCAAGGCTTGACATACGCCGGAAAACCCTGGAGACAGGGTCCCCCTTGTGGTCGGTGTACAGGTGGTGCATGGCTGTCGTCAGCTCGTGTCGTGAGATGTTGGGTTAAGTCCCGCAACGAGCGCAACCCTTGTTCTGTGTTGCCAGCATGCCCTTCGGGGTGATGGGGACTCACAGGAGACTGCCGGGGTCAACTCGGAGGAAGGTGGGGACGACGTCAAGTCATCATGCCCCTTATGTCTTGGGCTGCACACGTGCTACAATGGCAGGTACAAAGAGCTGCGAAGCCGCGAGGCGGAGCGAATCTCAAAAAGCCTGTCTCAGTTCGGATTGGGGTCTGCAACTCGACCCCATGAAGTCGGAGTTGCTAGTAATCGCAGATCAGCATTGCTGCGGTGAATACGTTCCCGGGCCTTGTACACACCGCCCGTCACGTCACGAAAGTCGGTAACACCCGAAGCCGGTGGCCCAACCCCTTGTGGGAGGGAGCTGTCGAAGGTGGGACTGGCGATTGGGACGAAGTCGTAACAAGGTAGCCGTACCGGAAGGTGCGGCTGGATCACCTCCTTTCTAAGGAGCACTTCTTACCGAGTCCTTCGGGACGAGGTCAGAGGCCAGTACATCGGCGAACGTCCGATGCTGGTTGCTCATGGGTGGAACGTTGATTATTCGGCCGGTTTCTCGGGTCGGAGGCTTGCAAGTACTGCTCTTAGGAGCGTGGAAAGCATGATCTCCGGACGGTTCCGGCCGGGCACGTTGTTGGGTGTCTGAGGGTACGGCCGTATGGCTACCTTCAGTGCCGGCCCCAGTGCACTCACTGGTTTCCAGTGGGGTGATGGGTGGTTGGTCGTTGTTTGAGAACTGCACAGTGGACGCGAGCATCTGTGGCCAAGTTTTTAAGGGCGCACGGTGGATGCCTTGGCACCAGGAACCGATGAAGGACGTGGGAGGCCACGATAGTCCCCGGGGAGTCGTCAACCAGGCTTTGATCCGGGGGTTTCCGAATGGGGAAACCCGGCAGTCGTCATGGGCTGTCACCCGCTGCTGAACACATAGGCAGTGTGGAGGGAACGCGGGGAAGTGAAACATCTCAGTACCCGCAGGAAGAGAAAACAACCGTGATTCCGGGAGTAGTGGCGAGCGAAACCGGATGAGGCCAAACCTCAAGCGTGTGAGACCCGGCAGGGGTTGCGCTTGGGGGGTTGTGGGATCTCTCTTCTGTCGTCTGCCGGCGACAGGACGAGTCAGAAACCGTTGATGTAGGCGAAGGACATGCGAAAGGTCCGGCGTAGAGGGTAAGACCCCCGTAGTCGAAACGTCAGCGGCTCGTTTGAGAGACACCCAAGTAGCACGGGGCCCGAGAAATCCCGTGTGAATCTGGCGGGACCACCCGCTAAGCCTAAATATTCCCTGGTGACCGATAGCGGATAGTACCGTGAGGGAATGGTGAAAAGTACCGCGGGAGCGGAGTGAAATAGTACCTGAAACCGTGTGCCTACAAGCCGTGGGAGCGTCGGATGGAAGCTTGCTTCCATCTCGTGACTGCGTGCCTTTTGAAGAATGAGCCTGCGAGTTTGCGGTGTGTTGCGAGGTTAACCCGTGTGGGGAAGCCGTAGCGAAAGCGAGTCCGAATAGGGCGATTTAGTAGCGCGCTCAAGACCCGAAGCGGAGTGATCTAGCCATGGGCAGGTTGAAGCGGCTGTAAGAGGTCGTGGAGGACCGAACCCACCAGGGTTGAAAACCTGGGGGATGACCTGTGGTTAGGGGTGAAAGGCCAATCAAACTCCGTGATAGCTGGTTCTCCCCGAAATGCATTTAGGTGCAGCGTCGTGTGTTTCTTGCCGGAGGTAGAGCACTGGATAGGCGATGGGCCCTACCGGGTTACTGACCTTAGCCAAACTCCGAATGCCGGTAAGTGAGAGCGCGGCAGTGAGACTGTGGGGGATAAGCTCCATGGTCGAGAGGGAAACAGCCCAGAGCATCGACTAAGGCCCCTAAGCGTACGCTAAGTGGGAAAGGATGTGGAGTCGCACAGACAACCAGGAGGTTGGCTTAGAAGCAGCCACCCTTGAAAGAGTGCGTAATAGCTCACTGGTCTAGTGATTCCGCGCCGACAATGTAGCGGGGCTCAAGCGTACCGCCGAAGTCGTGTCATTGCAGCAAGAGGGCCAACGCCCGCTGTGATGGGTAGGGGAGCGTCGTGTGCCGGGTGAAGCCGCGCCGGAAGGCAGTGGTGGACGGTTCACGAGTGAGAATGCAGGCATGAGTAGCGATACACACGTGAGAAACGTGTGCGCCGATTGACTAAGGGTTCCTGGGTCAAGCTGATCTGCCCAGGGTAAGTCGGGACCTAAGGCGAGGCCGACAGGCGTAGTCGATGGATAACCGGTTGATATTCCGGTACCCGCTGTGAAGCGTCAAACATCGAACCAGGCGATGCTAAGTCCGTGAAGCCGCCCCGGAGCCTTCGGGCAAAGGGGAGTGGTGGAGCCGACGGACCAGATCTGTAGTAGGTGAGTGATGGGGTGACGCAGGAAGGTAGTCCATCCCGGGCGGTGGTTGTCCCGGGGTAAGGGTGTAGGCCGTGCGATAGGTAAATCCGTCGCACTTGTGGCTGAGACCTGATGCCGAGCCGATTGTGGTGAAGTGGATGATCCTATGCTGTCGAGAAAAGCCTCTAGCGAGTTTCATGGCGGCCCGTACCCTAAACCGACTCAGGTGGTCAGGTAGAGAATACCGAGGCGTTCGGGTGAACTATGGTTAAGGAACTCGGCAAAATGCCCCCGTAACTTCGGGAGAAGGGGGGCCATGTCTGGTGATGAGTCTTGCACTCTGAGCTGGGTGTGGCCGCAGAGACCAGCGAGAAGCGACTGTTTACTAAAAACACAGGTCCGTGCGAAGCCGTAAGGCGATGTATACGGACTGACGCCTGCCCGGTGCTGGAACGTTAAGGGGACCGGTTAGTCACTCTTCGGGGTGGCGAAGCTGAGAACTTAAGCGCCAGTAAACGGCGGTGGTAACTATAACCATCCTAAGGTAGCGAAATTCCTTGTCGGGTAAGTTCCGACCTGCACGAATGGCGTAACGACTTCTCGACTGTCTCAACCATAGGCCCGGTGAAATTGCACTACGAGTAAAGATGCTCGTTTCGCGCAGCAGGACGGAAAGACCCCGGGACCTTTACTACAGTTTGATATTGGTGTTCGGTTCGGCTTGTGTAGGATAGGTGGGAGACTTTGAAGCGGCAGCGCCAGCTGTTGTGGAGTCGTCGTTGAAATACCACTCTGGTCGTGCTGGATGTCTAACCTGGGTCCGTGATCCGGATCAGGGACAGTGTCTGATGGGTAGTTTAACTGGGGCGGTTGCCTCCCAAAGGGTAACGGAGGCGCCCAAAGGTTCCCTCAGCCTGGTTGGCAATCAGGTGTTGAGTGTAAGTGCACAAGGGAGCTTGACTGTGAGACCGACGGGTCGAGCAGGGACGAAAGTCGGGACTAGTGATCCGGCGGTGGCTTGTGGAAGCGCCGTCGCTCAACGGATAAAAGGTACCCCGGGGATAACAGGCTGATCTTCCCCAAGA
The DNA here is from genome assembly GCF_054729265.1 of Streptomyces krungchingensis. NCBI lineage: Bacteria > Bacillati > Actinomycetota > Actinomycetes > Kitasatosporales > Streptomycetaceae > Streptomyces > Streptomyces krungchingensis. The sequence continues at coordinate 2,908,883 of NZ_JBPUKY010000001.1, read as the reverse complement.
GTCCATATCGACGGGATGGTTTGGCACCTCGATGTCGGCTCGTCGCATCCTGGGGCTGGAGTCGGTCCCAAGGGTTGGGCTGTTCGCCCATTAAAGCGGTACGCGAGCTGGGTTTAGAACGTCGTGAGACAGTTCGGTCCCTATCCGCTGTGCGCGTAGGAGTCTTGAGAAGGGCTGTCCCTAGTACGAGAGGACCGGGACGGACGAACCTCTGGTGTGCCAGTTGTCCTGCCAAGGGCATGGCTGGTTGGCTACGTTCGGGAGGGATAACCGCTGAAAGCATCTAAGCGGGAAGCCTGCTTCGAGATGAGGACTCCCACCCACTTGATGGGGTAAGGCTCCCAGTAGACGACTGGGTTGATAGGCCAGATCTGGAAGCGCCGTAAGGCGTGGAGGTGACTGGTACTAATAGGCCGAGGGCTTGTCCTCAGTTGCTCGCGTCCACTGTGTTGTTCCCAGACAACGAACGGTTGTGCTGGCTGAACAGTTCCACTTGATCAATTGAAAAGTGTGCTAGTTCGCTGCCCGTTCAAGACCCTGTTTTTCGCAGGGTGTCTGAAAGGGTTTCGGTGGTCATAGCGTGAGGGAAACGCCCGGTTACATTCCGAACCCGGAAGCTAAGCCTTTCAGCGCCGATGGTACTGCAGGGGGGACCCTGTGGGAGAGTAGGACGCCGCCGAACAATTTTTGGAGGACCTCTGGTCCCAGCGACTCGCTGGGACCAGAGGTCCTTTTTTGTTTTTCCGAAGCGCGCCGGGTACCCGACTGCGCGAGAATGACTTGCGGTACCGAAGACAGGAGTCACCATGTCCCCCAACTCTCCCGATGAGCGTCCGGAGCGCGACCAGCGCCGCCGGGACAGTGGTGACCGCGGCGGCTACCGTGGCGGCCCGCGCCGCGACAACGACCGTGGCGGCTACGGCCGGCGCGATGACCGACGCGATGACCGTCGAGGCGACGACCGCGGCGGATACCGTCGCGAGGACAGCCGTGACAGCGGTGGCTTCCGTCGCGACGACCGGCGTGACGACCGTCGCGACGGCGACCGCGGCGGACGCCCGCCGTACCGTCGTGACGACCGGCCCGGTGCGCCTCGCCGCGACGACCGGGACCGTGACCGTGGTTTCCGCAGGGACGGGGACCGTCCGGCGTACCGCCGTGACGACCGGCCCGGTGGTCCGCGCCGCGACGACGACCGTGGCGGCTACGGCCGCCGTGACGACCGCCGGGACAGCGGTGACCGCGGTGACCGCGGTGGCTTCCGTCGCGACGACAGCCGTGGTGGCGACTTCCGTCGCGACGACCGGCGTGACGAGCGCCCGGCCCACCGCCGCGACGACCGGCGCGACGACCGCAGGGACGACCGCCGCGGCGACGACCGCGGTGGCTTCCGTCGCGACGACCGTCGTGACAGCGGAGACCGCGGAGATCGCGGTGGCTTCCGTCGGGACGACCGTGACCGTGGTTTCCGCAGGGACGGGGACCGTCCGGCGTACCGCCGTGACGACCGGCCCGGTGGCCCGCGCCGCGACGACGACCGTGGCGGCTACGGCCGCCGTGACGACCGCCGGGACAGCGGTGACCGCGGTGACCGCGGTGGCTTCCGTCGCGACGACAGCCGTGGTGGCGACTTCCGTCGCGACGACCGGCGTGACGAGCGCCCGGCCTACCGCCGCGACGACCGTCGTGACAGCGGTGACCGCGGTGGCTTCCGCCGTGACGACAGCCGTGGTGGCGACTTCCGTCGCGACGACCGGCGTGACGAGCGCCCGGCCTACCGCCGCGACGACCGCAGGGACGACCGGCGTGACGACCGGCGTGACGACCGCCGCGGCGACGACCGCGGTGGCTTCCGTCGCGACGACCGTGGCCGAGACGACCGTGGACGCGGTGGCCCGCGCCGGGACGACCGGGGCGGACGCCCCGGAGGCTTCCGCGGTCGCGACGACCGCAGGGGCGGCGACGACCGGCGCGGCGGTGGCGGCCGCTACCGCGAGGAGCGGGACCGCGACCGCGAGCCGATCAAGCGGCTCCCGATCCCTGACGACGTCACGGGCCACGAGATCGACAAGGACGTGCAGCAGGAGCTCCAGAGCCTGCCGAAGGGCCTTGCCGAGGACGTCTCGCGCAACCTGGTGATGGTCGCCCGGCTCATCGACGAGGACCCCGAGGGCGCGTACGCGTACTCGAGGATCGCGCTGCGGCTGGCCTCGCGCGTCGCCGCCGTCCGTGAGGCGGCCGGCTTCGCGGCGTACGCCAACCAGAAGTTCAGCGAGGCGCTCGCCGAGTTCCGCGCCGCGCGGCGGATGACCGGCAGCGTGGAGCTGTGGCCCGTCATGGCGGACTGCGAGCGCGGCCTCGGACGGCCCGAGAAGGCGCTGGACATGGCCGGCGCCCCCGAGGTGCAGAAGCTGGACAAGGCCGGTCAGGTCGAGATGCGGCTCGTTGCGGCCGGTGCGCGCCGCGACATGGACCAGCTGGACGCCGCGATCGTGACCCTCCAGAGCCCGGAACTGGCTTCGAACTCCGTGCAACCGTGGACGGCGCGCCTGCGCTACGCGTACGCCGACGCGCTCCTCGCCGCCGGCCGCGAGGACGAGGCCCGTGAGTGGTTCGCGAAGGCCGTCGAGTCCGACAAGGACGGCAGCACCGACGCCTCCGACCGGCTCGCCGAGCTCGACGGTGTCGAGTTCGTCGACGTGCTCGTCGAGGACGAGGACGAGGACGCGGACGTGGCCGAGACGGTCGCGCCGCAGCCGGAGGCCGAGGCCGAGGAGACGGCCGGGACCGTTGCCGAAGCCGACGCCGACCTCGACGCCGACTTCGAGGACGAGGACCAGCTCGACGAGGACGAGGACGAGGACGAGGACGACGCCGACGACGAGGCCGAGTCCGCCCTCGACGCGCAGCCGGAGGCCGGCAGCGACGCGGCGGACCGCGACGCTGCGGACTCCGACGGCGGCGAGGCCCCGCGCGGCTGACACCCTGCCCCGCCCCGCGAGAGCGGGGCGGACGGCGCACGACACGCACGGGCGGCGGGACTCCGGAAGGAGTCCCGCCGCCCGTCGGCGTTTCCGCGTGGGTTCAGCGGGCCAGTGCCCGCAGCACCAGCCCCGAGGCCGGTTTCGGCCCGAACGACGTCGACTTGCGGGGCATCTTGACCCCCTGGCGCGCGAGGTCGCGTACGACCTCCTCGCGGACCGGATGCATCAGCACGGCCGTCCCGCCGTCGCGTTCCGCCTTCTCGACCGTGGCGGTCGTGTCGTGGATGTATGCGATGTGCGCGGGCGAGTCCTCCGGGATGGCCCAGATGTGGTCGAGGAGCGTGGCGTGCAGGACGGTCGCGTCGAGGGTGCGCCACGCCTCGGGGCGGTCGGCCGGGATCGTCCGGGCGAGGAGGGCCGGGTCCGGGCGGTCGAGCAGGTGGAAGGCGCCGTCGCCCGCCAGGAGGAAGGCGTTCCCGTCGCCGGCGGCCACCGCCAGGGCCTTCAGCGCCTCGGGGAGGGGCGCGTCGAGGCGGCGTACGCGGAAGGAGTCCCCGAGCGCGGCCAGGGCGTCGGGCACGGGCAGCTGGTGCAGCAGACGGTGAATGGCGCGGACGCGCAGCGGATAGCGCGCCGTGTCCACCAGCAGGACGAGGCCGAAGTCCCAGGGGCTGGGCGAGGGGTGCTCGGCGCGCAGCCGCAGGTAGGTGGCCCAGCGGTGGTGGCCGTCGGCGATGAGCGCCTGGTGGTGGCCGAGATCCGTCTGGATCTCGGCCAGTTCGGCCGGGTCGGTGACCGCCCACAGCCGGTGGCCGATGCCGTCCTCGGTGACGGTCGCGAGGAGCGGCGGGAGTTCGGCCGTCCGCTCGATGACCGCGGCCGTGCCCACGCGGGAACCGTTGCCCCGGTAGGTCAGGAGCAGCGGTTCGAGATTGGCGGAGGTGGCGCGCATCAGGTCCGCGCGGTCCGCGACGACGTGCGGCATGACGTCCTCGTGCGGGAGGACGACCCCCTCCGAGGGCTCGGAGAGGCGCAGGGCGCCGATGACACCGCGTTGCAGATGGTCGCCGTCGCGCTGTTCGTAGACGTACAGGCCCGGATCGGAGTCGGTCGTCAGTACGCCCTCGGACAGCCAGCGGCCGAGGGTCTCGGCCGCCTGCCGGTTGCGGGCTTCGGGGGTGACGTCCTGGGGGAGGATCAGCCGGACGATGTTGTGGGGGTCGGCGGACTCGAGTTCGATCAGCCCGTCGGGCCGCACGATGACGTCGTACGGCGGGGACGTCACGGCGGCCAGGCTGCCGACCCGGTCGGGGTCGTAGCGCAGGCCCCGGAACGGGGTCAGTTCGAGGCCGCTGCGCGCCGGTGTTTCCTCCGCGGGACCTGCATAGTTCATTGGGGCATCGTAAGTGCGTCGGTGGCATGAGCGATGATCGGGGGAAAGTGGTCGAACGAGGAGCGATACGCAATGAGCCAGACCGTCCGGACCCGTCCCAAGGGCAGTGACCAGGCATTGAGCGAGGCGTACGACACCGCTCTGCTCGATTTGGACGGAGTGGTCTATGCGGGTGGCGGCGCGATCGCTCACGCCGTGGAATCGCTCGGTACGGCCCGCTCCGGAGGCATGCATCTCGCGTACGTCACGAACAACGCGCTCAGGACGCCGGACGCGGTGGCCGCGCATCTGACCGAGCTCGGGACGCGGACCGACGCCGCCGACGTGATCACCTCGGCGCAAGCCGTGGCACGGCTCATCAGCGAGCAGGTGCCCGCCGGTGCGCGCGTGCTGGTCATCGGCGGTGACGGCCTGCGGGTCGCGCTGCGCGAACGCGGGCTGGAGCCGGTGGAGTCCGCCGACGACGACCCGGCGGCGGTCGTCCAGGGATACGGCGGGCCGGACCTGCCCTGGGGCCGCTTCGCGGAGGCGTGCTACGCCATCGCGCGCGGTGTGCCGTGGTTCGCGTCCAACACCGATCTGACGATCCCGAGCGCGCGAGGCATCGCCCCCGGTAACGGCGCGGCGGTCGAGGTGGTCCGTATCGCCACCGGTGCCGAGCCGCAGGTGGCGGGCAAGCCGCTGCCCCCGATGCACCGCGAGACGATCCTGCGGACCGGGGCGGAGCGCCCGCTGGTGGTCGGGGACCGGCTGGACACGGACATCGAGGGCGCGTTCAACGGCGAGGTGGACTCGCTGCTCGTCCTGACCGGCGTGACGGACGGCGCACAGCTCCTCGCGGCGCCGCCGCAGCACCGGCCGACGTACGTGGACGCGGATCTGCGCGGTCTGCTCACCGGCCAGCCCGAGGTCGTCGAGGCGGGCGAGGGCTTCCGCTGCGGCGGCTGGACGGCGACGGCCCGCCGGTCGAGCGGCTCCCCGGGGCAGGCGCAGCCGGGCGACGCGGGGAGGCTGGAGCTGGAGGGCGACGGCGAGCCCATCGACGGGCTGCGGGCGCTGTGCGCCGCGGCGTGGACGGCGGCCGGCGAGGGCACCTGCGCGCTGGACGGCGGGAAGGCGCTGGCCCGACTGGGGCTCTGAGCAGCCGGCCCGGCCGGGGCTCTGAGCAGGCGTCGCCCCGACGGGTGCTGACGGGGGATCGAGACGCAATGGGAGGGTAGGCTAACCTAACCTCGTGTTGGTCGACAGTCCTCCCGAACAGCGCGCGGAGCCCGCCCCCGCGCCCCCAACCCGCCGGACGATACGTGCCTTTGGGCTCCTCGCCTCCGCCGGGATCCTGGTGCTCGTCGCCCTGGCGAGCATCGCGGTCGGTGCAAAAGCGCTGCCGCTGGACCAGGTCTGGCACGGCCTGTTCCACGACTCGGGGACGTACGCCGACGTCGTGGTGCGTGACCGGATGTCCCGTACCGTGCTCGGCCTGCTCGTCGGTGCCGCGCTGGGGCTGTCGGGTGCCGTCCTCCAGGCGCTCACCCGCAACCCCCTGGCGGACCCCGGACTGCTGGGCATCAACGCGGGCGCGTCCGCGGCGGTGGTCACCGCGATCACGTACTTCGGGGTCACGAGCCTGAGTGGCTACGTCTGGTTCGCCTTCTTCGGCGCGGCGGCCGTCGGAGCGCTGGTCTGGTTCCTCGGCGGCAGCCGCGGCGCGACCCCGGTGCGGCTCGCGCTCGCGGGCACGGCCATCAGCGCCGCGCTCTACGGCTATCTCCAGGCCGTGATGATCATGGATGACGCCGCGCTCGGCAAGATGCGCTTCTGGACGGTGGGATCGCTCGCCTCGGCCACCGATTCGACCATCAAGCAGGTGCTGCCGTTCCTGGTGGTCGGCACGGTCGTCGCGCTGGCCCTCGCCCGGCCGCTGAACGCGGTCGCGATGGGGGACGACACGGCCCGCGCGCTCGGCGCCGACCTGAACCGGACCCGTGCCCTGTCCATGGCCGCCGCCACCGTGCTGTGCGGCGCCGCGACCGCCGCCTGCGGGCCGATCGTGTTCGTCGGGCTGATGGTCCCGCACGTCGTACGGTCCTTCACCGGCCCCGACCTGCGCTGGATCCTGCCGTACGCCACCGTCCTTTCGCCCGTGCTGCTGCTCGGCGCCGACGTCGTCGGACGGCTGGTCGCCCGGCCGGCGGAGCTCCAGGTCGGCATCGTCACCGCCGTCCTGGGCGGCCCGGTCTTCATCTTTCTCGTACGGCGACGGAGGACGGCACAGCTGTGAAGAACACCGGCAACCCGGCCTGCGTGCAGAACACCGCGAACGACACCGGCACTCCGGCCCCCGCGGACGAGAGCGGCGCCGCGGCACCGGGCATCCGGGGTGTCCGCGCCGTCCGCGCACGCGGCGGCCTCTCCGTCCGGTTCGACGTCCGGGCGTTCACCGTCGTCGTCCTGCTGCTGGTGGCCGCACTCGGTGCGAGCGTGGTGCTGATCGGCACCGGCGACTTCCCGATCCCGGCCGCGGACGTGCTCAGGACGCTGTTCGGCGACGGAGACCCCGGCCAGGAGTTCATCGTCAACGACCTGCGCCTGCCGCGCGTGATCGTCGGCCTGCTCGTCGGAGCCTCCCTCGGCCTCGGCGGAGCGCTCTTCCAGTCCATCTCCCGCAACCCGCTGGGCAGCCCGGACGTGCTCGGCCTCGGCCAGGGCTCGACGGCCGGCGCCCTCATCATGATCGTGCTCTTCTCGGGGAGCGCGGACCAGGTCGCGGTCGGGGCGCTCGTCGGCGGACTCGTCACCGGCCTCGCCATCTACCTGCTCGCCTGGAAGCGGGGCGTGCACGGCTACCGGCTGGTCCTGGTCGGCATCGGCGTCTCCGCGATCGTCACCGCCGTCAACGGCTATCTGCTGACCAAGGCGGACATCGTCGACGCGGCCCGCGCGGTCGTCTGGATGACGGGTTCCCTCAACGGCCGTGACTGGGAGCAGGTGTGGCCCCTGCTCGTCCTGTGCGCGGTCCTCGTCCCGCTCGTCCTGGCCAACGCCCGCGGGCTGCGCATGATGGAGATGGGCGACGACGTCTCGAACGCGCTCGGAGTGCGCGTCGAGCGGACACGGCTGCTGCTGATGCTCGCCGCCGTGCTGCTCACCGCCGGCGCGACCGCCGCCGCCGGCCCCGTCGGCTTCGTGGCACTCACCGCGCCGCAGCTCGCGCGGCGGCTGACCCGCTCGCCCGGACCCAACCTGGTGCCGTCGATGTGCATGGGCGCGACGCTGCTGATCATCGCGGACTGGGCCTCGCAGCGGGCCTTCGGCGCGGACCAGCTGCCCGTCGGCGTGGTCACCGGCGTACTCGGCGGCGTGTACCTGCTGTGGCTCCTGGTCACCGAGCGCAAGGCGGGACGCATATGAGCACCAGCGGACCGGACATGAACAACCAGAGGAGCACTGTGAACCGCCTGTCCGCCGACGACGTCACCCTCGGCTACGACCAGCGCGTCATCGCGGAGAAGCTGTCGGTGGAGATCCCCGACAACTCCTTCACCGTCATCGTCGGCCCGAACGCCTGCGGGAAGTCGACGCTCCTGCGCGCCCTGTCGCGGATGCTGAAGCCCACCCGCGGCCGGGTGCTCCTCGACGGCCAGGTCATCCAGTCGATGCCCGCCAAGAAGGTGGCCCGCACGCTCGGGCTGCTGCCGCAGTCGTCGATCGCCCCCGACGGGATCACGGTCGGCGACCTGGTCGGCCGGGGCCGTTACCCGCACCAGGGACTGCTGCGGCAGTGGTCGGCGGAGGACGAGCGGGTGGTTCAGGAGTCCATGGCGTCGACCGGTGTCGCCGAACTCGCGGACCGCTACGTCGACGAGCTCTCCGGCGGCCAGCGCCAGCGCGTGTGGATCGCGATGGCGCTCGCCCAGCAGACCCCTCTGCTGCTCCTGGACGAGCCGACGACGTACCTCGACATCCAGCACCAGATCGACGTGCTCGACCTGTGCGCGCAGCTCCACGAGGAGCAGGGCCGCACCCTCGTCGCGGTCCTGCACGACCTCAATCACGCGGCCCGGTACGCCACCCACCTCATCGCCTTGCGCGGCGGCGAGGTCATCGCCGAGGGCGCGCCGAACGACATCGTGACGGCCGAGCTGGTCGAGCAGGTCTTCGGACTGCGCTGCCAGATCATCGACGACCCGGAGACGGGGACTCCGCTGGTGGTGCCGGCGGCCCGCAGGGCACGGCGGGCGACCGTGGCCGCCGCGGCCGCCGAAGGGGCCTGAGAGAAGGGGTTCCGGGCGCGTACGGGCCGCGACGGCCACGGACGGGACGGGCCGCGACGACCATGGGCCCGCACGCGCCGCGGCGGCTAGAGGAGGGAGCGGAGCCGGAACAGGTCCCGCAGGCCGGCTTCCAGCCGTACCCGGCCCGAACCCCAGGCCTTCGCGAAGTTCAGCTCGCCGTTCACCATCGACACCAGGTCGTCGCCGCTCATCGTGAGCCTTATCTGGGCTCGCTCGCGCGGCGCGCCGGGCAGCGTGTCCAGGACCTCGATCCGGCCGTCCTTGAGGCGGCCCACGAAGGTGATGTCGAGGTCGGTGATACGGCAGCTGAGCGAGCGGTTCAGGGCCGCCGCGCTGCGTACGTCCCCCTCGGCACCCGCCAGGTTGTCAGAGAGCTTGTCGAGTGCGGTGCGGCACTCCTCAATCGTCGCCATCGCGATCGACGTTACCGCAGCGCTTCGCGGTAGCGTCGGGGCATGAGCGAGTCAGTTCCCGAGGCCGGGGCCCCGGCGCAGCCGGCGGCCGTGGAGCCCGCGCCGCAGGTGACGGCGCCCGAGAGCGGGCCGTCCGGCGTGCCCTCCCGGACGGCCGGACCCGAGGGCGAGGAGGCGCGGGACACCGTCCCCGACGTCGAACCCGCGTACGATCCCGCCGCCCCGGCCCCGCTGGACGTCCCGCGCACCCCGACCGGCAACGCCGACGTGGACGCCCAGCTGGACCGGCTGACCGACGCCGACCACCTCGCCACGGACGGACATGTCGAGGTGTACGAGGATGTACACCGGGGGCTGCGCGACGCGCTCACCGCGCTCGACGCCCGCCCGGGACCTCCGGCGCCCCCGACGACGTATGGCACTAGGAGCTGAACCGAACGTGGCAGGAGTGGCACGCCGCCGCCTCGACGCCGAGCTGGTCCGCCGGAAGCTCGCACGCTCGCGCGAGCACGCCGGCCAGCTGATCGCCGCGGGAAGGGTCACCGTCGGCAAGACACTCGCGACCAAGCCCGCCACTCAGGTGGAGACGGCGGCCGCGATCGTGGTCACCCAGGACGACAGCGACCCCGACTACGTCTCGCGCGGCGGGCACAAGCTCGCCGGCGCCCTGGAGGCGTTCGTACCGCAGGGGCTGAAGGTCGGGGGACGGCGGGCGCTGGACGCCGGCGCGTCCACCGGAGGCTTCACCGACGTCCTGCTGCGCGCGGGCGCCGCCCATGTCGTCGCCGTGGACGTGGGATACGGACAACTCGCCTGGTCGCTGCAGAGCGATGAACGCGTCACCGTCAAGGACCGTACGAACGTACGCGAGTTGACGTTGGAGGCGATCGATGGGGAGCCCGTGGACCTTGTTGTCGGGGATCTGTCCTTCATCCCGCTCGGACTGGTGCTGCCCGCCCTGGTGCGGTGCGCGGCGCCGGACGCCGACCTGGTGATGATGGTCAAGCCGCAGTTCGAGGTGGGGAAGGAACGGCTGGGGAGCGGCGGTGTCGTCCGCAGCCCCGAGCTGCGCGCCGAGGCCGTGCGCGGGGTGGCCGGACGAGCCCGGGAGCTGGGGCTCGGAGTGAAGGGTGTGACCGCCAGCCCACTGCCCGGACCCTCGGGCAATGTCGAGTACTTTCTGTGGCTGCGTGCCGGGGCACCCGAACTCGACCCGGCCGACGTTGACCGTGCAGTGGCGGAGGGGCCGCGTTGACACAGACCCGAGCTCGTACTGTTTTCCTGCTGGCCCACACGGGGAGGCCGGCGGCCATCCGCAGCGCCGAGCTGGTCGTCCAGGGGCTGCTGCGCTCCGGAATCGGCGTACGGGTCCTGGAGGCGGAGGCGGCCGACCTGCCGCTGCCCGACGAGGTGGAGCTGATCGGGGAGGCGACGCCGCAGTGTCTCGACGGCTGCGAGCTGCTCATCGTCCTCGGGGGTGACGGCACGCTGCTGCGCGGCGCGGAGTTCGCCCGGGCCTCCGGAGTGCCCATGCTCGGGGTCAACCTCGGCCGCGTCGGCTTCCTCGCGGAGGCCGAGCGGGACGACCTCGACAAGGTCGTCGACCGTGTCGTCACCAAGGCGTACGAGGTCGAGGAGCGCATGACCGTCGACGTCGTCGTGCACCGCAACGGCGACATCGTGCACACGGACTGGGCGCTCAACGAGGCCGCCGTGCAGAAGGTGTCCGCCGAGAAGCTCCTCGAAGTCGTCCTGGAGATCGACGGGCGGCCCGTGACCGGCTTCGGCTGCGACGGCATCGTCTGCGCGACCCCGACCGGCTCCACGGCCTACGCCTTCTCCGCGGGCGGGCCCGTCGTGTGGCCGGAGGTGGAGGCGCTGCTCATGGTGCCCATCAGCGCGCACGCGCTGTTCGCCAAGCCCCTCGTCACCTCGCCGGACTCCGTGCTGGCCGTGGAGGTGCTGCCGCACGTCCCGCCGGGTGTCCTGTGGTGCGACGGCCGGCGGACCGTGGAGCTGCCGCCCGGGGCCCGTGTGGAGGTCCGGCGGGGCGCCGTGCCGGTACGGCTCGCACGGCTGCACCACGCGTCCTTCACCGACCGGCTCGTGGCGAAGTTCGCGCTGCCGGTCTCGGGGTGGCGCGGAGCCCCGCACTAGGCGCGCGGAGGGCCTGCCTGACGCGTGCGGCAGGCCCTCCGTCCGTGCGACGGGCCGCTCGGAAACCCACTCCCGCGGGTGACAAGGGCGTCTTTGCGGTCCCTTGTCACCTGCGTCTTCGCTCCGGCGGGGCGGGGCCCGTCGCACACACGGGCTCCGACCTCGTAAGGTCGTGTCCGTGTTGGAGGAGATGCGGATACGGTCGCTCGGAGTCATCGACGACGCCGTCGTCGAGCTGTCGCCCGGCTTCACCGCCGTGACCGGTGAGACCGGTGCGGGCAAGACGATGGTGGTCACCAGCCTCGGGCTGCTGCTGGGCGGGCGCGCGGACCCTGCCCTCGTACGGATCGGCGCGAAGAACGCGGTCGTGGAGGGGCGGATCGCCGTACCCGCCGGCGGGACCGCCCTCGTACGGGCCGAGGAGGCCGGGGCGGAGCTCGACGACGGAGCCCTGCTCATCAGCCGTACCGTTTCCGCGGAGGGACGTTCACGGGCGCACCTCGGCGGACGCTCGGTACCGGTGGGCGTCCTCGCGGAGCTCGCCGACGAGCTCGTGGCCGTGCACGGCCAGACCGACCAGCAGGGGCTGCTCAAGCTGTCCCGGCAGCGGCAGGCGCTCGACCGGTACGCCGGGGACGCCGTCGCGGTGCCGCTCGCCAAGTACGCGGGCGCCTACCGGCGGCTGCGGGCCGTCTCGGTGGAACTGGAAGAGATCACCACGCGAGCGCGCGAGCGGGCCCAGGAGGCCGACATGCTCCGCTTCGGACTCGACGAGATCGCGGGTGTCGAGCCGCGGGCCGGCGAGGACGTCGAGCTGGCCGCCGAGGCCGAGCGGCTCGGCCACGCCGAGGCGCTGGCCTCGGCCGCCACCGCCGCGCACGCCGCGCTGGCGGGCAATCCCGAGGACCCCGAGGGAATCGACGCCACCACGCTCGTCGCGGGCGCCCACCGGGCGCTGGAGGCCGTGCGGTCCCACGACTCCGCGCTCGCCGCCCTCTCCGGGCGCATCGGCGAGATCGGGATCCTGCTCGGCGACGTCGCGGGCGAACTGGCCGGATACGCCGACGACCTCGACGCCGACCCGCTGCGGCTCGCCGCGGTCGAGGAGCGCCGCGCCGCGCTCACCCAGCTGACCCGGAAGTACGGCGAGGACATCGCCGCCGTACTCGCCTGGGCCGAACAGGGCGCCGCGCGGCTCACCGAACTCGACGGCGACGACGAGCGGATCGACGAACTGACCGCCGAACGGGACGCGTTGCGCACCGAACTGGGCGGACTCGCACAGGCCTTGACCGACGCCCGTACGGAGGCGGCCGCACGGTTCGCCGCCGCCGTCACCGCCGAACTGGCCTCGCTCGCCATGCCGCACGCGCGCGTGTCCTTCGACATCCGGCAGACGGACGACCCGGACGGAGTGGAGCTCGGCGGGCGCACCGTCGCGTACGGGCCCGCGGGCGTCGACGAGGTCGAGCTGCTGCTCGCCCCCCACCCCGGTGCGCCACCGAGGCCCATCGCCAAGGGTGCGTCGGGCGGTGAGCTCTCGCGCGTCATGCTCGCCGTCGAGGTGGTCTTCGCGGGCACGGACCCGGTCCCGACCTATCTGTTCGACGAGGTCGACGCCGGCGTCGGCGGCAAGGCCGCCGTGGAGATCGGGCGACGGCTCGCCAAGCTCGCCAGGACCGCCCAGGTCGTGGTCGTGACGCACTTGCCGCAGGTCGCGGCGTTCGCCGACCGGCAGCTGCTCGTCGAGAAGACCAACGACGGGTCGGTCACCCGGTCCGGGGTGAAGGTCCTGGAGGGCGAGGAGCGGATCCGTGAACTGTCCCGGATGCTCGCCGGTCAGGAGGACTCGGAGACGGCGCGGGCCCACGCGGAGGAGCTGCTCGCGACGGCACGCGCCGACGGCTGAGGGCTTCGTCCGGATCGGCCCGGGTCCGCGACGCCCGGCACGGCACCTCGCCGTGCCGCAGCCCGCGGGCGTACGCCGTCGGACCTTTCGCCGCCGCGGGTCTCCCCGCGGCGGGCCCGCCCGCCCGTGCCGCCGTCGGTTCGGCCGGGCCGTACGCGGGACTTCGGGCGCGTTGGGGGGTGCGGCGGCGTGAACATGTTGTCGCGCGCCTCACGGAGGGGTCGGCGCACCCCGCCAACCCCTCCCACATGCAGGGGACTTCTCACCCGTGTGAGTGATCGGCCTCGGCGAGTCGCCCCGTCCGCCGCGCCCCGTACCGGCGACGGTCCCGGAACACCCGTACGGCCTGGCATCCTTGGCGGAGTACGCGACGTCCGCGAAGCACGCGGAGCACGCTGTGCGTCACACTCCCGCACGAACCTTCTGTACGTTTCTTCGTGTCCGTCCGACGCCGAACCAGGAGCCCCGGCCGCGTGACCCACGTGAGCAGCCACCCGCCGCACGGCCCGTCCGCCCTGCGCACCGTGCAGGTGCTCGGCGGCGGGAGCGCGGGCAGCAGCGCGCACGTGCGGTCGCTCGCCGCGGGCCTGGTGGCCCGAGGGGTGCGCGTCACGGTGTGCGCTCCCGCCGAGGCCGACCAGGCGTACGGCTTCACGCACGTGGGCGCTCAGCACGTGCCCGTGCCGCGCAGCGGCGACCCCGCCTCCGTGGCCGCGCTGCGGGCGGCGTGCGCGGACGCCGACCTGGTCCACGCGCACGGACTGCACGCCGCGCTGCGGGCGACGCTGGCCCTCAGCGGACTGCGTGTACCGCTCGTCGTCACCTGGCACACGCGCGCGCACGCCGAGGGAGCCCGGGCCCATCTGCTGCGGCTGCTGGAGCGGAGGGTCGCCCGGGCGGCCGCAGTGGTGCTGGGCACCTCCTCCGATCTGGTGGACCGGGCGCGCAGAAGGGGCGCGCGCGACGCACGGCTCGCCGCCGTCGCCCTGCCCGCACCCCGCACCTCAGCGGAGCCGCAGGACCCCGACCTCTCGCCGCTCAAGGTGCGGGCCGAACTCGGCGCCACCGAACGCCCGTTGCTCATGGCCGTCGGCTCGCTCGACCGGCATCGCGGCTACGACGTCCTGCTGGACGCGGCACGCTCCTGGCGGCGCCTCGATCCCGTGCCGCTCCTCGTCATCGCCGGCGAGGGACCGCTGCGGACGGTGCTCCAGCGGCGGATCGAGGACGAAGAACTGCCCGCCCGCCTGATCGGACGGCGTGGTGACGTCGCGGACCTCCTGTCGGCCGCCGATCTCGCACTGCTGCCCAGCAGTTGGGAGGCGCGCTCGGTGCTCGCGCAGGAGGCCCTGCACGCGGGCGTACCGCTCGTCGCCACCGCGGTCGGCGGCATCCCCGAACTCGTGGGCGACGCCGCCGAACTCGTCCCGTACGGCGACGCGGACGCGCTCGCCGACGCCGTGGTGCGCCTGCTCGGCGACCCCGCACACCGCCAACTCATGAAGGAACGAGGCACCCGGCAGGCCGCCGGCTGGCCGACCGAGGACGAGACGGTGGCCCAAGTGCTCAGCGTCTACGACGAATTGACGCAGGCTCAGCCTCTCGCCTGAGTCCCCGCGCCCAGGCCCTGCTACGGGACGTGGCGGCGGGCCCGCAGCGCCAGGCTCAACGCCATGACCGTCTGCGGGTCGTCCAGGTCCGTGCCGAGCAACTCGCCGATCCTGGCGAGGCGGTTGTAGAGGGTCTGCCGGTTCAGATGCAGCTCGCGGGCGGTCTCCGCCTTGCGGCCCGCGTGCGCCAAGTAGGTCTCCAGAGTGGGCAGCAGAGGCGGCTTGGAGCGATTGTCGTGGTCGCGCAGCGGGCCGATCGCGCGGTCCACGAAGGCCGCCAGGTCCGGATGGTCGCGCAGCCGCCACAGCAGCAGGTCGATGTCCAGACGGCGCGCGTCGTACCAGGGGCGGTCCGACAGGCCCTGCGCCGCCGTCGCCGTCTCCGCGGCGTGCCGCAGACCGGCCGAGGCGGCGGCCCAGCCGCCCGCGACGCCGACGACCACCACCGGCGGCTGTGCACCGGGCCGTTGCATGCCCGCGCGTTCCACACCGGCCCGCAGCGCCGCGGCGACCCGGTCCGCCACCGCCGGACGCTCGGACTCCGAGCGCAGGCCCACGAGCAGCGGCACGCGGCCCTCGACGGGGCGCACGCCGAGCAGCAGGGGGACTCCGACCGAGGCCAGCTCCTCGGCGACCGCGCGCGCCAGGACCGCCCAACCGCCGCCGGGGGAGGGGCCGTCGGCGAGACGCATCACGACCGGAAGGAGCGGTCCGGCACCGGGCTTGAAGCCGAGCACCCTGGCCTGCGCGGGCGCGTCCTCGGCCGCGATACGGCCCTCGGCGAGATCGGTGAGGAAGTCGCCGCGCCCGCGCGCCGCGAGCTCCTCCTCCTGGCGGGCCTGCATCAGTACGACGGCCAGGATGCCGGCGGCCCGCTCCGCCGCGATCCGGTGCACCGGAGCGACGGGGTTGCTGACCGGCAGCAGGACGAGACGTGCCCGCACCGAGCCCGAGCCGGGGCCGCCCCCGGGCACGTCCACGAGAGTCGTACCGGCGGGCGGCTCCTCCTTGTGCTGGCCGCGCAGACCCTCCCACACCTGGAGCGGGTCGGCGCCGGCGGACCTCGCCCCGGCGGCGTAGAGCAGCTGTCCGTCCGCCGTCTCCAGGAACACCGGGTCGCCGCTGAAGTCCGCCAGGATGTCCAGGACTTGGGGCACACCGCCGCCGCCGAGGAGCGCCTCCGTGCAGCGCCGGTGCACCTCCTCGGCCTGCTGGAGCAGCGCGTAGTGACCGTTGACGATCTCGGTGTGCACCTCCTCCGTGACCGTCACGAACGGCACTTCGCGGTGCAGCTGCACCAGCGGGAGACCGGCGGCCCGTGCCGTGTCGACGAGTGCGGAGGGCAGCCGGGTGAAGCGTGGCCCCAGCTCCACGACGAGCGCGGCGATACCGCGCTCGGCGAGGGTGCGGACGAAGGCGCGCTGGTCCGCGGGGCGGGTGCCGAGCCCGTATCCCGTCGTCAGGAGCAGCTCGCCGCCCTTGAGCAGCGAGGCGATGTTCGGGACCTCGCCCGCGTGCACCCAGCGCACGGTGCGCTGCAGGCGGTCGGCTCCGGCGAGGATCTCCGGCAGCCCGCTGCGCAGTCCGGGCAGCTCGAGGGCCCGCTGCACGGTGATTCCGGCGCCCTGGGTGTCGTAACGGCTGTCCATACGGCGGACGCTACCCGTGGATGCGTTCCGGGGGCATCTTCCGGGGTTCCGGGAAAGCTCCCGGGACCGGCCTCGGCAGGCGCCGCGGGACCGGTCGGAGAGTGCCGGGCCCGGTGCCGGCCGCCGCGCTCACTCCGGCACGGGCCTGATGTTGTGGTTGAAACGGAAGACGTTGTCGGGGTCCCACGAGGCCTTCACCGCGGCCAGACGTCTGAGGTTCTCGGCGCCCAGACCGGCCACGATCCGGTCCGCGCCCTCGTCGCCGATGAAGTTGAGGTAGACGGCGCCGGTGCTCCAGCGCCGTACGCTCTCCCGCACCTCCCTGACCCAGTCGATGCACCGTTCGTCGTCGGCGGGGTCCTCCCAGACGCCGAAGGGATGCACCACCCAGGGCGCGTCCCGGTACGGCACCGGGTAGTCGGCGGGCCCGGTGGTGATCGCGCCGCCCTGCGGGAACAGCACGTGCTGGGTTCCCGTGGGCACGGGCACCCTCTCGCCGAGGGAGTGGAAGACGTCGAGCATGGCGTCGGGGGCCGCCGCCATGTACTCCGCGGACCAGTAGTTGCGCATGTCGGGAGGGTCGTCGAACATCGTCTGGAACTCCGCGTACGGCATGGCCGTCACGATCTCCGCCTCGTGCGGCAGCGCCAGCAGCGGCTGGGCGACCTTGCGCAGATCCTCCTCGCCGCCCGTGTAGGTCACCACGGCGGCGAGCAGCCGCGTGCCCACCAGGTGGGCGGGGATGAAGTCCTCCGGGGGACCGGTCAGGTAGAGGATGCCGCCGCCGGCCTCCTGCGGGCCGGTCGTGATGAGCTCGCGGTAGGTGCGCAGCACGTCGGGCCCGTGCTCGGGGAGGAAGATCACCAGGGCGAAGGAGAACTCGGGCAGCTCGTGCAGGTGCAGGGTGATCGCGGTGGCGACACCGAAGTTCCCGCCGCCGCCGTGCAGCGCCCAGAACAGTTCCGGGTTCTCTTCGTGGCTCGCGCGGACGGCCGTACCGTCCGCGGTGACGAGCTCGACGCCGAGCAGATTGTCGATGGCGAGGCCGAACGCCCGGTCCAGCCAGCCGGTGCCGCCGCCCAGCACGAAGCCGCCGACACCGGTCGTGGAGGCGCGGCCCCCGGTGGTCGCCATGTGGTGGGGCTGGGTGGCGGTGTCCATGTGCCTCATCGTGGCGCCGCCCTGGATGCGTACGCTCGCCGATCCGGGGTGCACCGTGACCTCGTGCATCCGCCGCAGGTCGATCACCAGGGCGGCGTCGCCGAGGGCCATCCCCGCCACGCTGTGCCCGCCGCCGCGGACCGCGACCGCCAGGTCCAGGTCCCGTGCGAAGCGGACCGAGCGGATCACATCGGCCTCGTTCTCGCACTGGGCGATCACGGCGGGCCGCCGGTCGATCATCGCGTTGAAGACGACCCGGGCTTCGTCGTAGCCCAGGTCGTCCGGGGCGAGGACCTCGCCGCTCAGATCCGTGCGGAGCGCGGCGAGCGCCGCGCCCGCCTTCGAAAGGGGAGCCATCGCAGCCGCCCCCTTTCCGGCAGGGGACAGGACTGCTTCAAGCCTAGGCGGGCACGGCGGATCCCTCCTGTTCGGCGGGGTGCGCCGGGTCAGCCGCCGTACGCTCCCGAAGCCGTCAGACGCAGTGCCGTGTCGATCAGGGGGACGTGGCTGAACGCCTGCGGGAAGTTCCCCACCTGGCGCTGCAGGTTCGGGTCCCACTCCTCGGCGAGCAGCCCGAGGTCGTTGCGCAGGGCCAGCAGGCGCTCGAACAGCTTGCGGGCCTCGTCGACCCGGCCGATCATCGCGAGGTCGTCGGCCATCCAGAACGAGCAGGCGAGGAAGGCTCCCTCGTCGCCCTCCAGACCGTCCACGCCCGCGTCCTCACCGGCGGTCGGGTAGCGCAGGATGAACCCGTCCGCGGTGGACAGCTCGCGCTGGATCGCCTCGATCGTGCCGATCACCCGCTTGTCGTCCGGCGGCAGGAAGCCCATCTGCGGAATCAGCAGCAGCGAGGCGTCCAGTTCCTTGGAGCCGTACGACTGCGTGAACGTGTTGCGCTCCTTGTCGTAGCCCTTCTCGCACACGTCCCGGTGGATGTCGTCGCGCAGTTCGCGCCACTTCTCCAGCGGACCGTCCGCGTCACCGGACTCGATGAGCTTGATGGTGCGGTCGACGGCGACCCAGGCCATCACCTTGGAGTGCACGAAGTGCCGGCGCGGACCCCGCACCTCCCAGATGCCCTCGTCGGGCTGGTCCCAGTGGTCCTCCAGGTAGCGGATCAGCTTCAACTGGAGCAGCGAGGCGTAGTCGTTGCGGGACAGGCCCGTCATGTGGGCCAGGTGCAGGGCCTCGGTGACCTCGCCGTACACGTCGAGCTGGAGCTGGTGCGCGGCGCCGTTGCCCACGCGGACCGGCATCGAGTTCTCGTACCCGGGGAGCCAGTCGAGCTCCGCCTCACCCAACTCCCGCTCGCCCGCGATGCCGTACATGATCTGCAGGTTCTCCGGGTCGCCCGCGACGGCGCGCAGCAGCCATTCGCGCCAGGCGCGCGCCTCCTCGCGGTAGCCGGTGCGCAGCAGCGAGGAGAGGGTGATCGCCGCGTCGCGCAGCCACGTGTACCGGTAGTCCCAGTTGCGTACGCCGCCGATCTCCTCCGGGAGCGAGGTCGTCGGGGCGGCGACGATTCCGCCCGTCGGCGCGTACGTCAGGGCCTTCAGCGTGATCAGCGAGCGGACCACGGCCTCGCGGTAGGGCCCGTGGTACGTGCACTGCTCGACCCAGTCGCGCCAGAACTCCTCGGTGGCCACCAGGGACTGCTCCGGCTCGGGCAGCGCGGGCGGCTCCTTGTGCGAGGGCTCCCACGAGATGGTGAACGCGATCCGGTCGCCCGGCGCCACGGTGAAGTCGGCGTACGTGGTCAGCGCCTTGCCGTAGGTCTCGCAGGCCGTGTCGAACCACACGGAGTCGGGTCCTGCGACGGCGACGGTGCGTCCCTCGTGCTTGTGCACCCAGGGGACCACTCGCCCGTACGAGAAACGCATCCGCAGCGCGGAACGCATCGGCACCCGGCCGGTGACGCCCTCGACGATCCGGATCAGCTGCGGCGCGCCGTCACGCGGGGGCATGAAATCGGTCACCCGGACCGTGCCCCGCGGGGTGTCCCACTCGGATTCGAGGATCAGCGAGTCGCCGCGGTACCTGCGCCGTGCCGCCGTCGGCGGTTCGGCGTCGGACGCGTGCGCCGGGCCGAGCCGCCAGAACCCGTGTTCCTCCGTGCCGAGCAGCCCCGCGAAGATGGCATGCGAGTCGAAGCGGGGCAGGCACAGCCAGTCGACTGTGCCGTCCCGGCAGACCAGCGCGGCTGTCTGCATGTCTCCGATGAGTGCGTAGTCCTCGATGCGCCCGGCCACGTGCATCTCCAGTCGAACGGCCACGTCGCCCCCCGTCAGGGGCGGTCGCTCTTGCGGTCAGGGGAACGTATGTAACGGTCAGAGGGAACGTTTGCAATGCGAAGCGTCTGTTGTTGCGGAACGTCGGTGTTGCGCCGCTGCGGAACGTCAATTGTCGGTGCGATTGTCGTTGCGAAACGAACTGACGAGCTCTCTTTGTTCCGGGATACGGGCGGGGATGGTGCCGTGTGCCGGCCGGGCTCGGCAGCGAGTGTCCGAGCAGGATACGACGCACCTGGAAGATCCGCGTGCCGCTCACGGCAACCCGGGTGGGCCGATCGAGTGAGGGCTGTGCGGGCTCTGTGCCCAGGTGTGCGCGGAGCGTGGCCGGAAGCGGTCCTGTTCTGTCGCTGATACCCTGGTAGCCCGTGGACCGGTGGGCAAGAAACCCCCGAACCGCAGCGACGGCACCTCCGGAAATCTCCGGACCCCACGCCGGCACGCACCCCAGACCGCGACCACGGGAGCCCCCCTTTGGCCATGCCGCCCAAATCCACGACGACCAAGCACATCTTCGTCACCGGGGGTGTCGCCTCCTCCCTCGGCAAGGGCCTCACCGCCTCCAGCCTGGGCGCGCTGCTCAAGGCGCGGGGCCTTCGGGTCACCATGCAGAAGCTCGACCCGTACCTGAACGTCGACCCCGGCACCATGAACCCGTTCCAGCACGGCGAGGTGTTCGTCACCAACGACGGCGCCGAGACCGACCTGGACATCGGTCACTACGAGCGCTTCCTCGACGTGGACCTGGACGGCTCGGCCAACGTCACCACCGGTCAGGTGTACTCGACGGTGATCGCCAAGGAGCGACGCGGCGAGTACTTGGGCGACACCGTGCAGGTCATCCCGCACATCACCAACGAGATCAAGCACCGCATCCGGCGCATGGCGACCGACGACGTCGACGTCGTCATCACCGAGGTCGGCGGCACGGTCGGCGACATCGAGTCCCTGCCGTTCCTGGAGACGGTCCGCCAGGTCCGTCACGAGGTCGGCCGCGACAACGTCTTCGTCGTGCACATCTCGCTCCTTCCCTACATCGGCCCGTCCGGGGAGCTGAAGACGAAGCCGACGCAGCACTCGGTTGCGGCGCTGCGCAACATCGGTATCCAGCCGGACGCGATCGTGCTGCGCGCCGACCGCGAGGTGCCCACCGCGATCAAGCGCAAGATCTCGCTGATGTGCGACGTCGACGAGGCGGCCGTGGTCGCGGCCATCGACGCCAAGTCGATCTACGACATCCCGAAGGTCCTGCACACCGAGGGCCTGGACGCGTACGTCGTGCGCAAGCTGGACCTGCCCTTCCGCGACGTGGACTGGACGACCTGGGACGACCTGCTCGACCGCGTCCACAGCCCGCTCCACGAGATCAACCTGGCCCTGGTCGGCAAGTACATCGACCTGCCCGACGCCTACCTCTCGGTCACCGAGGCGCTGCGCGCCGGCGGCTTCGCCAACAAGGCCCGCGTGAAGATCAAGTGGGTCACCTCCGACGACTGCAAGACCCCGGCGGGCGCCGCGAAGCAGCTCGGCGACGTCGACGCGATCTGCATCCCCGGCGGCTTCGGCGACCGCGGTGTCTCCGGCAAGGTGGGCGCCATCCAGTACGCCCGCGAGAACAAGATCCCGCTGCTGGGCCTCTGCCTCGGCCTCCAGTGCATCGTGATCGAGGCCGCGCGCAACCTGGCCGACATCCCGGACGCCAACTCCACCGAGTTCGACTCCGGCACCGCGCACCCGGTCATCTCCACCATGGCCGAGCAGCTCGACATCGTCGCCGGCGAGGGCGACATGGGCGGCACCATGCGCCTGGGCATGTATCCGGCCAAGCTCGCCGAGGGGTCCATCGTGCGCGAGGTGTACGACGGCAAGGAGTACGTCGAGGAGCGCCACCGTCACCGCTACGAGGTGAACAACTCCTACCGCGCCGAGCTGGAGAAGAAGGCCGGTCTGCAGTTCTCCGGCACCTCCCCGGACGGCAAGCTGGTCGAGTACGTCGAGTACCCGCGCGACGTCCACCCGTACCTGGTCGCCACCCAGGCCCACCCCGAGCTGCGCTCCCGCCCGACCCGCCCGCACCCGCTGTTCGCGGGGCTGGTCAAGGCGGCCGTGGCACGCAAGACGGGCAAGTAACACAAGGGTTGTACGGTGGCCGGGGTGCGCGTCTTGCGAGGTGTGCGCCCCGGTGCCGTCACAGGACCGGATCTTTCGCACGTGTGGGAGGACAGGCCATGACGATCAAGGACACCGCCGAGGAGTGGGAGGTCCGGGCGACCGAGACCCCCTTCAAGGGCAACAAGACCTCGGTGCGCACCGACGACGTGGTCATGCCCGACGGCTCGGTGGTCCGCCGCGACTACCAGGTCCACCCCGGGTCCGTGGCCGTCCTCGCCCTCGACGAGGAGGACCGCGTCCTGGTCATCCGCCAGTACCGCCACCCCGTGCGCCACAAGCTCTGGGAGATCCCCGCGGGCCTGCTCGACATCCCCGGCGAGAACCCGCTGCACGCCGCGCAGCGCGAGCTCTACGAAGAGGCGCACGTCAAGGCGGAGGACTGGCGCGTGCTGACCGACGTCTACACCACGCCCGGCGGCTGCGACGAGGCCGTGCGGATCTTCCTCGCCCGCGACCTCTCCGAGGCGGAGGGCGAGCGTTTCGAGGTCGAGGACGAAGAGGCCGACATGGAGCTGGCCCGGGTGCCCGTCGCGGACCTGGTCCGCGGTGTGCTCGGCGGTGACCTGCACAACAACTGTCTGGTCGTCGGCGTCCTCTCGCTGATCGCCGCACGGCAGGGCGACGGCCTCGACGCGCTGCGCCCGGCCGAGGCGCCCTGGCCCGCGCGCCCCTTCGAGGTCTGACGCCCGCCCACGGGTTCCTGCCGCCGCGCGCGGCACACCACCAGTCCTACGATCGCCTGATCCGATCGGGGGATGTGTCCGCCGCGCTCCGCACGGTTCGTCGCAGAGCGTGAACTAGGCTCTGGAAACGCCCGAACCGGAGTCCCGGCGGGCTTGCGCGTGCAGTGGGACGGGAGTGTGGCCCGTGACGGAACCGGCCGTGGATGACGACGGCACGAACGTGTCGGCGAAAGGGCAGCCGCCGGCTGTCGAGTCAGTTTCCACGCAGGGTCAGTTCCTCGGCCGTACAAGAGAGTTGAAGGAACTCAGGGCCGACATCGAGCGTGCGGGCCTGGACACCCTCTCCGGGCGGAAGGCGCCTCGCGCGCGCGTGCTGCTCATCGCGGGCAAGCCCGGATCCGGCCGGACCGCGCTCGCCGAGGAGCTCTCCCGGCAGGTTGCCGAGCGTTACCCCGACGGTGTGCTGCGCGCGCGGCTCACCGAACCCGACGGCACCCGGGTGCCCACCGAGCGCACCGCGCGGGAGCTGCTCGTCTCCCTGGGTCTGACGACACCTCCCGGAGCCGACGCCGACGACCTCGGCGAGGCCCTGCGCGAGGCCTTCGCCGTGCGCCGGGTGGTGCTGCTGCTCGACGACGCGGCCGACGCCGAGCAGGTCGACGCCCTGCTCCCGGACGCCCCCGAGTGCCTGGCCGTCGCCGTCTCCGGAGGGCCTCTCACCGGCATCGCGGACGTCCGCCCCTGCACGCTGGGCGGCATGGACACCAAGTCCGCCCTCGAACTCATCGGCCGGTACACCGGCTCGGTCCGCATCACCGTCGACCCGCTGGCCGCCGAGGGCCTGGTCGAGCTGTGCGCGGGCCAGCCCGCGGCGCTGGCGCTCGCCGGCGGCTGGCTCGCCGCCCGGCCCGCGTCGGCCGTCGCCGACCTCACCAAGCACCTGCGCACCGACGGCGAGGAGGGCACACCCCTCGACCGCGTCTTCCGCCTCTCGTACGGCTCGCTCCAGGCCGCCACGGCGCGGACGCTGCGTCTGCTGTCCCTGGCCCCCGCGGGCCTCGTGGACCCGCACACCGCCTCCGCGCTGGCCGGCTGTTCGGTCGGCGCCGCCCGCTCCGCCCTGGAGGAATTCGTCACGCTCGGTCTGCTGCGCGCCGTCGAGTCGCCGCTGCCGCAGTACGAGGTGCCCGGCTGTCTGCTGCCCCTGCTGCGGGCGATGACGGAGATCCACGACCGCCCGTCCGAGCTCCAGCTGGCCCGCGCCCGCATGCTGGAGCGGACCGTGCGGCTGCTGGTGTCCTGCCGCGCCATCACGGAGACCGACAGCTCGCCGGCCCGCGAGAAGCTCGCCGGGATGCCCCGCGCGCTGCGCTTCCCCACCCCCCGGGCCGCCGCCGAGTGGCTGGAGATCCGGCAGCCCGCGCTGCTGGCCTCGGCCCGGCTCGCGGTCGCCGACGGGGAGCTGGACACGCTGGCCCGCCGCCTCATGGCCGCGCTGGTCAGGGCGATGGTCGCGCACGTCGGGACGCGGGCCGCCGCCCCCGAGCTGTACGGCATCCACCGGCTCGTCCTGGACGTCGCCGAGCGGCGCGGCCTGCCGCGCGAGAAGGCCGCTGCGCTGCTGAACCTGGCCGACCTGGACGCGCAGACCGGCCGGACCGCCGACGCCCTGGTCCGCTACCGGGCGGCGCTGGACGCCGGACGCGAGGCGAACGACCCGTATGCGACCGGCCGCGCGATGGAATCCGTAGGCGGTGCCCACCAGGAGCTCGGGGACTTCGACCGGGCCGCCGACTGGTACGGCAGGGCGCTCGCCCAGCGGCTGGCCCGCGGGGAGCGGGTGGACGCCGCCCGGCTGTACGGCCGCATCGCCACCGCGCACACCTACGCGGGCCGCTACGGCGAGGCCCTGCGCAATTGGCGCGCCGCCGTCACCGGACACCGGCGCAACGCCGACGTGGCCGCGCAGGCACGGGCGTTGAGCGAGATGGCCCGGGTGCAGGAGTACGCGGGGCGGCCCGAGGAGTCGCTGCGCACCTGCCAGGAGGCCGTCGAGTGGGCGCGGCACGCGGACGACGTGCGCCTGCAGGCGGCGCTCCAGCTCAGGCTGGCCGACACGCTGGACCGGCTCGGCGACCCGGCGGCCGCCCGGCTGCACCGCGGCGCGGCGGAGCGCATGCTGGGAGACGAGCTCCCCGAGGGCACATCCAGCCGGGAACACGACGCTAACGCCTACGAAATCCGCAGTGCATCCACTGAAGATTGATGTATTGAAAGGCTAGACAGAGAGAATCCCTTCATTAGACTGGCTCCGCCGCGTTCTTTCGTGGTGTCTCCCGATGTGCTCCGGTGCGTCAGGTATGACATGCATTGCCTGGCTTGCATCGCCTCGGCATGCATAGCCCCAGAACCCTCTGAGCCAAGGACCGTGATCGACGTGAAGGTCGGCATCCCCCGCGAGGTCAAGAACAACGAGTTCCGGGTGGCCATCACCCCGGCCGGCGTGCATGAGCTGGTGCGCCACGGCCACCAGGTCGTCATCGAGCGCGGCGCCGGTGTCGGCTCGTCGATCCCGGACGAGGAGTACACCGCCGCAGGCGGGCAGATCCTGGAGACGGCCGACGAGGTGTGGGCCGCCGCCGACCTGCTGCTCAAGGTCAAGGAGCCGATCGCGGAGGAGTACCACCGCCTCCGCAAGGACCAGACGCTCTTCACCTACCTGCACCTGGCCGCCTCCAAGGAGTGCACGGACGCGCTCCTGGAGTCCGGCACCACGGCGATCGCGTACGAGACGGTCGAGCTCCCCAGCCGCGCGCTGCCGCTGCTGGCCCCCATGTCCGAGGTCGCGGGCCGTCTCGCCCCGCAGGTCGGCGCCTACCACCTGATGCGCGCGGCCGGCGGCCGTGGCGTGCTGCCCGGCGGTGTCCCGGGCGTGCTGCCCGCCAAGGCCGTCGTGATCGGCGGTGGCGTCTCCGGCTGGAACGCCGCGCAGATCGCCATCGGCATGGGCTTCGAGGTGACGCTGCTCGACCGCGACATCAACAAGCTGCGCGAGGCCGACAAGATCTTCGGCACGAAGGTCAAGGCCGTCATGTCCAACTCCTTCGAGCTGGAGAAGGCCTGCCTGGAGGCCGACCTCGTGATCGGCGCCGTGCTCATCCCGGGCGCCAAGGCCCCGAAGCTGGTCACCAACGAGCTGGTGTCCCGGATGAAGCCGGGAAGTGTCCTTGTCGACATCGCGATCGACCAGGGCGGCTGCTTCGAGGACTCGCGTCCCACCACCCACGCCGAGCCGACCTTCCCGGTCCACAACTCGGTCTTCTACTGCGTCGCCAACATGCCCGGCGCGGTGCCCAACACCTCCACGTACGCGCTGACCAACGCCACGCTGCCGTACATCGTCGAGCTCGCGAACCGCGGCTGGGTCGAGGCGCTGCGCCGTGACCCCGCGCTGGCCAAGGGTCTCAACACCCATGACGGCAAGGTCGTTTACCGCGAGGTCGCCGAGGCGCACGGCCTCGAGCACGTCGAGCTGGAGACGCTGCTCGGCTGAGTCATCGACCGGTAAAAAGTCGATACTTCCCGGTCCGCACTTCGCTCGATCGGGGGGAAAACGTCACAGGTCGTCAACACCGCGCACCCGGCCGGACCTTGCCCGACAAGGTCCGGCCGGGTGTGTGTCGGGTCACTTTGCGACACTCGTTCAACTCGCCGCGAACGTAACCCTTCGACCGATTCGCACACCGGTGAAACCTGCCGTGCGACGGCCTTACGCCCTTGACAGAGGGGTGTTCGGTTGCCGACACATCGGGTCGGGTCCGGCGGATTGTGTTGCTGCGGACCGGTGACACGCCATAGAGTCGCCAACCGTCGGCATGGTGCCACGCTGACCTATCTAGAAGTTTCCTGGTCACCAAGGAGGTAAGACGACTTGTGAATGAGTCGACATTTACTCCCGGGGGTGGTCAACCAGGAATGCCGGCGCGGGGCCAGGGCCCCACGGAGCTCAAGGCTGTCGGCTCCGTCGCTGTCCGAACCTTCGCAGCCCACCAGAGTCCCCGGATGACTCAGACAGCACACCAGAGCATGGATGGCCATCACGTGAACGCCATGGCCGGCAACGGAAGTGGCGAGAACCACACCCACTTCGCCGACTACGACGAACTGCCCGAGGGGCACTTCTACGACCCCGACGCCGAGTACGAGCCCGATCCGGAGTACGCGGCCACGCTCGCGCCCGACGCTGCCCGCCAGCGCCGCGAGCGCATCGGCCCGACCGGCCGCCCGCTGCCGTACTTCCCGATCCCGGGCCCGCTGACCGACCACGGCCCCGCGAAGATCATCGCGATGTGCAACCAGAAGGGCGGCGTCGGCAAGACCACGTCGACCATCAACCTGGGCGCCGCGCTCGCGGAGTACGGCCGACGGGTCCTGCTCGTCGACTTCGACCCGCAGGGCGCGCTCTCGGTCGGTCTCGGCGTCAACCCCATGGAGCTCGACCTCACCGTCTACAACCTGCTCATGGAGCGGGGCATGGCGGCCGACGAGGTGCTCCTGAAGACAGCGGTCCCGAACATGGACCTGCTGCCCAGCAACATCGACCTGTCCGCCGCCGAAGTGCAGTTGGTGAGCGAGGTCGCCCGTGAGTCCACGCTGCAGCGCGCCCTGAAGCCGCTGATGGCCGACTACGACTACATCGTGATCGACTGTCAGCCCTCGCTCGGCCTGCTCACCGTCAACGCCCTGACGGCGGCTCACAAGGTGATCGTGCCGCTCGAGTGCGAGTTCTTCGCCCTCCGCGGTGTCGCGCTGCTCACCGAGACCATCGAGAAGGTCCAGGAGCGGCTCAACCCCGAGCTGGAGCTCGACGGCATCCTCGCCACGATGTACGACTCCCGCACGGTGCACAGCCGTGAGGTGCTCGCGCGCGTGGTCGAGGCCTTCGACGATCACGTCTACCACACGGTGATCGGCCGCACGGTCCGCTTCCCGGAGACCACGGTCGCCGGTGAACCGATCACCACGTACGCCTCCAACTCCGTCGGTGCCGCCGCCTATCGCCAGCTCGCCAGGGAGGTGCTCGCCCGGTGTCACGCCGAGTGAGTCTGCCGGGGGCCGACGAACTGTTCCGTACCACCGGGGGAATGGCGCTCCAGGCGTCCACGCCCTCACGCCGGGCCAATGGCGAGGCGCGGGTTCCGGCGCCCGCGGGTGACAGCGACGCGGCCGCCGCGGGGGAGGACGCGCCTCAGTCGGTGCCCGTCCAGGGCGGCGACGGCGAGGGCGACGAACACGTCGCGGCCGACGCCGAACCCGCCGACGCGGGCGAGTCCCGCAGCCGGGGTGCCGCCGCGGAGCGCACGGGAGGGCGTCAGGCGCCGCAGGAGGGCTCCGCCGCCGCCCAGCCGTCCCGCAAGCGGGGGCGGGCCGCCAACCGCCGGCCCAGCGGCCGGGAGCGGCACGACGAGAAGATCACGGTGTACGTGTCCGCCGAGGAGCTCATGGACCTCGAGCACGCCCGGCTGGTGCTCCGCGGCGAGCACGGTCTCGCGGTCGACCGCGGGCGGATCGTCCGCGAGGCGGTGGCCGTGGTGCTGGCCGACCTGGAGTCCCGGGGGGACGCGAGCATCCTCGTACGACGGCTGCGTGGGCGGTAGCGGTAGCCTGCCACGGCTATGACCTCGAACGACGCCCCTGTCCCCGCCGCCGGTTCCGGCGGGCGTCGGCGTGTCCTGGGGCGGGGCCCCGGAGCGACGCCACCGCCCGAGACGCCGGCCGCGGCCCCTCCGCCGCAGCCTCCGGGCGAAGCGTCCGCGCTTCAGGTGGAAGCCGAGGCGGCCGTGTCCGCGCAGGTGGACGAGGCGAGCGAGCCGGTCGAGCCGGCCGCGTCGACCGAGGTGGTCGGACCGGCCGTGCGGGGCCGCGCGGATGAGTCGCCCGCCGGGGGCGAGCAGCCTGCCGCGGGCGTGGCGACCGAAGTGGTCGTGGAGACCGAGGCGGCCGTGGAGACCGAGGCGGGCGTGGAATCCGTCGAGGTCGTGCGGTCCGAGGCGGGCGTGGCGACCGAAGCGGCCGTGGAGACCGAGGCGGGCGTGGAATCCGTCGGGCTCGTGCGGTCCGAGACTGCCGTGGGTTCCGTCGAGGTCCTGGAGCCCTTCGCCGTCGAGGGTCCTGCCGGAGCCGTGCCCGGGGACGTCGGTGCGGATGCCGTACCTGCACCTTCCGGGGGCTCCGACGACGCCGGTGACGGGGTCTTCAAGGTGCGGCTCTCGAACTTCGAGGGCCCCTTCGACCTGCTGCTCCAGCTGATCTCGAAGCACAAGCTGGACGTCACGGAAGTGGCGCTGTCCCGCGTGACCGACGAGTTCATGGCGCACATCAGGGCGATGGGACCGGACTGGGACCTCGACCAGACGACCGAGTTCCTGGTCGTCGCGGCGACCCTGCTCGACCTCAAGGCGGCCCGGCTGCTGCCCGCCGCCGAGGTCGAGGACGAGGCGGACCTGGCGCTGCTGGAGGCCCGGGACCTGCTCTTCGCGCGGCTCCTCCAGTACCGCGCGTACAAGCAGATCGCGGACATCTTCAACGCGCGGCTGGAGGAGGAGGCTCGCCGGTACCCCCGTACGGTCGGCCTCGAGGCCCACCACGCGGAACTGCTGCCCGAGGTCGTCATCAGCATCGGGCCGGAGGGCTTCGCGAAGCTCGCCGTCAAGGCGATGCAGCCGAAGCCCAAGCCGCAGGTCTACGTCGACCACATCCACGCGCCGCTGGTCAGCGTGCAGGAACAGGCCGGGATCGTGGTGGCGCGGCTGCGCGAACTCGGCGAGGCGAGCTTCCGCGCGCTGGTCGAGGACACCGACGACACCCTCACCGTCGTGGCCCGCTTCCTGGCCCTGCTGGAGCTCTACCGGGAGAAGGCCGTCGCCCTCGACCAGGAGGAGGCCCTCGGGGACCTGCTGGTGCGCTGGACGGGCGGCGAGGGCGACGAGCAGCCCCGGGTCACCGACGAGTTCGACCGGCCCCCCGAGGAACCGACGGGCAAGGACGACGCCAAGGGGACCGGCACGGGCAAGGAGGAGAAGGCGTGAGCGAGGACATCAGCGAGATCCCGGCGGGGCTGCGCACCGTCGCCGACCTCGATCTCAAGCCGGCCCTGGAGGCCGTCCTCATGGTCGTCGACGAGCCGGCCACCGAGGAGCACCTCGCCAAGATCCTGGAGCGGCCGAAGCGGCAGATCGCCGACGCGTTGCGGGAGCTGGCCGACGAGTACACGGTTCAGGGCCGCGGCTTCGAGCTGCGGCTCATCGCGGGCGGCTGGCGGTTCTACACCCGGCCCGCGTTCGCCACGGCCGTGGAACGCTTCGTCCTGGACGGGCAGCAGGCCCGGCTCACCCAGGCGGCGCTGGAGACGCTGGCGGTCGTCGCGTACCGCCAGCCGGTCAGCCGATCCCGGGTCTCGGCGGTCCGCGGGGTGAACTGTGACGGTGTGATGCGCACCCTCCTCCAGCGCGGTCTGGTCGAGGAGGCGGGCACGGAACCCGAAACAGGTGCGATCCTGTACACGACGACGAACTACTTCCTGGAGCGAATGGGCCTGCGCGGCCTGGACGAGCTCCCGGAGCTCGCGCCCTTCCTCCCCGAGGCGGACGCGATCGAGGCCGAGACGCAGGAAGGTGTTCCGTCGTTCGACCCGGACGCACCTGACGCTCCGGGGACAGACGACGCAGACGACCAGACGGAATTTTGATGCGAAGCAGCGGCAGCGGCAGCGGTAGCGGCAAGAGCGGTGGGCGCGGTAACTACCGCGGTGCCGGCAACAGCAGGGACCAGAAGCAGGGGCAGGGCCGCCCCAGCAAGCCCCGCCCCGAGGAGCGCCGCTACGACGTGGGCCCCGGCGCCTCCAAGGACGGCCCGAAGTCCGGGCGCGGCAGCGCTGCCCGCGGCGGCGCCAAGGGTGGACCCAAGCAGGGCCAGCAGCGTGGCGGCCGTACGGAGCCCGCGCGCTCCCGCGAGTACGAGACGCGGGCCGAGGAGCGCAACCGGGAGCGGTACGCGGGCAAGAAGGACATCAAGCTGCCCAAGACCTTCCCCGGCGCCGAGCAGGAGGGCGAGCGCCTGCAGAAGGTGCTCGCGCGCGCGGGCTACGGTTCCCGCCGTGCCTGCGAGGAGCTGGTCGAGCAGGCCCGCGTCGAGGTCAACGGCGAGATCGTGCTGGAGCAGGGCCTGCGGGTCGACCCGGAGAAGGACGAGATCAAGGTCGACGGGCTGACGGTCGCGACGCAGTCGTACCAGTTCTTCTCGCTGAACAAGCCTGCCGGTGTCGTCTCGACCATGGAGGACAACGAGGGCCGTCAGTGCCTCGGCGACTACGTGACGAACCGTGAGACGCGGCTCTTCCACGTCGGTCGGCTCGACACCGAGACCGAGGGCGTCATCCTGCTCACCAACCACGGTGAGCTGGCCCACCGCCTGACCCACCCCAAGTACGGCGTGAAGAAGGTCTACCTCGCGCACATCGTGGGCCCGATCCCGCGCGACCTGGGCAAGCAGCTCAAGGACGGCATCCAGCTGGAGGACGGCTACGCGCGCGCGGACCACTTCCGTGTCGTCGAGCAGACCGGCAAGAACTACCTCGTCGAGGTGACCCTCCACGAGGGCCGCAAGCACATCGTGCGCCGCATGCTCGCCGAGGCCGGGTTCCCCGTCGACAAGCTGGTGCGGGTGGCCTTCGGTCCGATCACCCTGGGCGACCAGAAGTCGGGCTGGCTGCGCCGCCTGTCGAACACCGAGGTCGGCATGCTGATGAACGAGGTCGGCCTCTAGGACTCTCGCGACCCACGACGGCCGGTTCCGGAACTTCTCCGGGGCCGGCCGATTCGTTTTCGCCGCCCCGCCGGTCTGTACCGGTGAACGATCCGCCGGTCTGCGCCGGCGGGGAACGCGCCGGTATGCGCCGGTGTGCCCTCCGCCGGATCCGGTTCGGCGCGGGAGCCGCCGGTCCGTACCGGCGCGGGAGCCGCCGGGTGTGGGCCGGCGGGAAGGGAGCGGGCATGGCTGCGACGACCGACCGCGAGGAGTTCGTACGGCTCACGGACCCGTACCGGCGGGAGCTGCTCGCGCACTGCTACCGCATGCTCGGCTCGGTGGACGACGCCGAGGACCTCGTCCAGGAGACCTATCTGCGGGCCTGGCGGGCGTACGGCGGGTTCGAGGGCCGGGCGTCCCTGCGGACCTGGCTGCACCGGATCGCCACGAACACGTGCCTGACGGCCCTGGAGGGCCGTGTGCGCCGTCCGCTGCCCGCCGGCCTCGGCGGGCCCTCGGACGCCCCCGAGGAGCCGCTGAGGGCCCCCGCGACGGACGTCGAGTGGCTCCAGCCGCTGCCCGACGCCCTCGTCGACCCGGCGACCGTGGTGGCGGCCCGGGGGAGCCTGCGGCTCGCGCTCGTCGCCACGCTCCAGAACCTGCCCGCCCGGCAGCGGGCCGTGCTCATCCTGCGGGACGTGCTGGCGTGGCGCGCGCCCGAGGTCGCCGCGCTGCTCGGGACCTCGACCGCGGCCGTCAAGAGCACCCTCCAGCGCGCGCGTGCCCGGCTCGACGAGGTGGCGCCCGAGGAGGACCTGGTGACCGAACCGGACGTCGCCCGGGACCGCGAGCTGATCGACCGCTACATGGCGGCCTTCGAGCACGCCGACATGGACGCCCTGCTGGAGCTCCTCCAGGACGGCGTCGAACTGGAGATGCCTCCTCACCTGGACTGGTTCCGCGGCACCAAGGACGTGCTGCGCTTCCTGGGGGTGCGGGTCGGCGAGCCGGGACGGGTCCGGATGCTGCCGACGGGGGCCAACGGACAGCCCGCGGTGGGGTCGTACGAGAGGGGCGCGGACGGCGCGTACCGGGCGCACTCCTTGCAGGTGCTCGATGTGACCGGCGCACATGTCCCAGACCTGCGCGACGCGCACGCAGCGCCTGCGCTCGGCGTACGCGGAGCGCGCATCGCGCGGATCACCGCCTTCCTCGACCCGGACCTCTTCGCGCGCTTCGGCCTGCCCAAGGTGCTGCCGCAGGTGCTCCGGTGAACTCCGGCGAGCTCCTGGAGCGTTCACTCGCCTATGCGCTCGGAAGCGTCGCGGTGGTGGCGCCCGGCACGCTGGGACGGGCCACGCCCTGCGTGCGCTGGGACCTGGGGGAGCTGCTGCGGCACCTCGACGACTCGGTGGACGCGCTGTACGAGGGCGTCACCGACGGGCAGGTGGGGCTGTGTCCCACCGCGGGCGCCGCCGATCCGGTGTGCGCCTTCCGGGAGCGTGCCCGCGCGCTGCTCGGCGCCTGGGCGGTGGCCTTCGGCGACCTGCCGCACGCGGGCGACCCGCCCGGCACGGACGGGCCTTCGGCCGGGGGCGCCGCGAGCCGCGGCGGGGCCTTCGCGCGCAGCCTCCCGGGCACGGGCGCGCCCCTCGTGGGCGTGGGCGACCGGTCACTCGGGCTGGGCGTGCTCGCGGCGGTCGGCGCCGTCGAGATCGCGGTGCACGGCTGGGACGTGGCGCAGGCGTGCGGGACGTCCCGGCCGATCCCGCCGGCGCTCGCCGCCGAACTGCTGCCCGTGGCGCGGTGCGTCGTGGACGACGCCGACCGCGGGGTGCGCTTCGCCGAACCGGTCGGAGCGCCGGCGTCGTGGCTCCGGCCCGGCGACCGTCTGGTGGCCTTCCTCGGGCGGCGCCCCGGCCCGCCGCGATTCCTTTCCGGACGGGGCCCGGTCTGCCTTCCGTGAGTGATCCCTCGACCTCACGGAAGGAACCGACATGGCTGACACCCTGCGCGCCCCGGTCCGCGAACCCGCTTCCGGTGCCGCACCGCCACGACGCGCGTGGACCGTCGTACTGTCCGGACTCGGGGCGCTGCTCTGCTCCCTGGACGTGGTCGTCGTCTCCACCGCGCTGCCCGCCCTGCGGGCGGACTTCGGGGCGAGCCTGTCCGACCTGGAGTGGACGATCAACGCCTACAACCTCGTCTTCGCCTGTCTCACCCTGACCGGTGCCGCCCTCGGCGACCGGTTCGGACGGCGCCGCATGTACGTCGCGGGACTCGCCGTCTTCACCGCGGCCTCGGCCATGGCGGCGCTCGCGGGAAGTCCCGGACAGCTGATCGCCGCGCGCGTGGTCCAGGGCGCCGGCGCCGCCGTCCTGTTGCCGCTCACGCTCACCCTCATCAGCGACGCGTTCCCGGCGGAGAAGCGGGGCGTCGCCATCGGCCTGTGGGGCGGGGTGACCGGGCTCGGCGTGGCGGCCGGACCGGTGCTCGGCGGCGCGGTCACCGAGGGCCTGTCCTGGCAGTGGATCTTCTGGCTGAACGTGCCGATCGGGCTCGCGATGCTGCCGGCGGCCGCCCGCAGGCTGCGGGAGAGCCACGGTCCCCGTCCACAACTCGACGTCGTGGGCCTGCTGTTGGCGGCGGTCGGGCTGACCGGACTCTCATGGGCGCCGGTGCGGGCCCCGGAGGCGGGCTGGGGGAGTGTCGAAGTGCTGGGCGCGCTGGCCGTCGGCGTGGTCTTCGTGGCGGCCTTCCTCGGCTGGGAGCACACACGGGCCCGCTACCCGATGCTGCCGCTCACCCACTTCCGCCGGCGCGGCTTCTCCACCGCCAACGGCGCCGCGTTCCTGACGTTCATGTCCCTGCTCGGCTCGCTCTTCATGATCTCGCAGCTCTTCCAGCTCGGCCTCGGCAACTCCCCGCTGGAGGCGGGCGTCCGCATCCTGGTGTGGACGGGGATGCCGCTGCTCGTCGCGCCACTCGCGGGCGCGCTCGCCGACCGGTTCGGCAACCGGCCCTTCATGCTCGCGGGACTCGTCCTGCAGGCCGTCGGGATCGGCCTGCTGGCCCGGCAGGTCGAGCCGGGCGTCTCCTACGGCAGTCTGGTCCTGCCGCTGGTCGTCGCGGGTGTCGGCATCTCCATGGTCTTCCCCACCGTGGCGAACGCGGTGACCTCGTCGGTACCGCCCGAGGAGGCGGGCGTCGCGGCCGGGGTCAACAACGCGTTGCGCGAGCTGGGCGGGGTCTTCGGAGTCGCCGTGGCCGCGGCCGTGTTCACGCGGTACGGCGGCTACGGCTCGGCGCGGTCCTTCGTCGACGGCTGCGGACCCGCGCTCTGGGTCTCGGCGGGGGCCGCCGCGGCGGGCGCGGTGGTGGCCGCGTTCGCGCCGTCGCGCGCCGGAGACTGACACCGGGGCCGGGCGGACGGAGCCGGGGCACCGCGCACCCCGGCTCCGTCCGCCCGGCGTCACATTCGGGCGCTCAGGGGCTTGTTGGCACCCACTCACCCCTTTATAGTCGTACTGACCATAGTCAGAGTGACCATAAAAGTGGCGGTGAGCAGGAGGTGGGGGCGTGCGCGGGAAGGAGAGCCGTGCGCCGGGCGGCACAGCACCGGAGGGCTACGACAAGTACGCGTTCGAACCCTTCGCCGTCACCGTCGACCTGGCCGTCCTGACGGTTCGCGCCGGCGCACTCCAGGTGCTGCTCGTCGAGCGCGGTCAGGAACCGTACGCGGGCCGCTGGGCACTGCCCGGCGGCTTCGTGCTGCCGCACGAGTCGGCGGAGGCGGCGGCCCGCCGTGAACTTGCCGAGGAGACCGGGCTGTCGGACCTCTCCGGACTCCACCTGGAGCAGCTGCGTACCTACAGCGAGCCCGACCGCGACCCCAGGATGCGCGTCGTCTCCGTCGCCTTCGCCGCGCTGCTCCCGGACCCTCCCGAGCCGCGCGGCGGCGGTGACGCCGCACAGGCCCAGTGGCTGCGGTTCAACGCGCTGGGCCCGCTCGCCTTCGACCACGACCGGATCCTCGCGGACGCCCACGAACGTGTCGGCGCCAAGCTCGAGTACACCTGTCTCGCGACGTCCTTCTGCCCGCCCCGCTTCACCCTCGGCGAGCTGCAGCAGGTCTACGAGACCGTGTGGGGCACCGCCCTCGACCGGCCCAACTTCCGGCGCAAGGTCCTCGCCACGCCCGGATTCGTCGAGCAGGTCCCCGGCGCCGCGCGCCTCACCGGCGGCCGCGGCAAGCCCGCCGCGCTCTACCGCGCGGGCGGCGCCAAAGCCCTGCACCCGCCCCTGCTGCGTCCCAGTTCGGAAGGACGGCCCTGATGACCGCCACGACTCTCGCCAAGCGCGCCGCCACCGGATCTCTCATCGGCCTCGCCCTCGGCGACGCGCTCGGGTACCCGACCGAGTTCAACTCCGTCCCCGCGATCCTCGACAAGTGCGGACCCTGGCGGCAGATGGCACTGCCCACGCCCGCGAAGGTCACCGACGACACCCAGATGACGCTGGCGCTGGCGCGGGGGCTGCGCACGGCCATGGACCGCGGACTGCTCGGCCCGCTGCGCATGGAACGGCCGGTGCGCGAGGAGTTCGTGGACTGGTACCAGTCGCCCGACAACAATCGCGCGCCCGGCCGCACCTGCCTCGTCGCCTGCAACCTCCTGAAGAACGAGAAGCGCCGGTGGCAGGAGGCCAGCCAGATCGGCTCCAAGGGCTGCGGCGCCAACATGCGCGTGGCTCCCGTCGGACTGGTCCGCGGACTCAGCGACGAACAGCGCGCCGGTGCCGCGCAGCTCCAGGCCGCGCTCACCCACGGACACCCCACCGCCCTCGCCGCCGCGGACCTCACCGCGCACGCGATATGGCTCCTCACCCAGGGCGTCGAGCCGATGGGCCTCGTCGGCCGGCTGCGGTCGTACGCGTACGAGAACCGCCACCGCTACCACTCCCGCTGGCTCGGCGACCTGTGGACCTACAGCGAGGACCCCACGCCCGAGGCGTACATCACCCGCGGGTGGGACGAGTGCCTCGCCGCCCTGGACCAGCTGCGGCACGCCGTGCGGACCGTCTCGCCCGAGAGCGACCCCTGCATGGCCACCGGCGGCGGCTGGATCGCCGAGGAGGCCCTCGCCACCGGCCTGCTGTGCTTCCTGCTCTTCGTCGACGAGCCCCTCACCGCGCTGCGCCGGGCCGCCTGCACCTCGGGCGACTCCGACTCCATCGCCTGCCTGACGGGTGCCTTCGCCGGCGCCTACCACGGCTCGGACGCCTGGCCGACCTCCTGGGCCGACCGGATCGAGTACCAGGGCGACCTCATGTCGCTGGGGGCGCTCTGGGACGCTTGACGGATGACGGACGTCCTCGACATCGACCTCAAGGCCGTGGTGGCGCAGCAGCCCGACCCGGTGCTCTTCGCCACGGTCTCCGGAGCCCACCTCTACGGCTTCCCCTCGCGCGACTCCGACGTCGACCTGCGGGGCGTCCACCTGCTCCCCACCGCCGAACTCGTCGGGCTGCGCGAACCGGAGGAGACCCGGTCGCGCATGTGGTTCGAGGACGGTGTCGAGATGGACCTCGTCACCCACGACCTGCGCAAGTTCGTCCGGCTGATGCTGCGGCGCAACGGCTATGTGCTGGAACAGCTCCTGTCCCCCCTGGTCGTGCACACCACGGCGGCGCACCGCGAGCTGGTCGCGCTCGCCCCCGCCGTGCTCACCCGCCATCACGCCCACCACTACCGGGGCTTCGCCGCGACGCAGTGGCGGCTGTTCGAGCGGACCGGCGAACTCAAGCCGCTGCTCTACACGTTCCGTGTGCTGCTCACCGGCGTCCATCTGATGCGCAGCGGTGAGGTGCAGGCCCATCTGCCCACGCTGCTCGGGTGCGTGGCCGAGGCCCCCGCCCGGCTGCCCGATCTGATCGCCGTGAAGGCGGAGCGGGAGCACGGCGCGGCCGACGTCGACCACGCGCGGGTGCGGGACGACGTGGAGCGGTTGCACACCCTGCTGGACGAGGCCCAGGACGCCTCGGCGCTGCCCGACGCCTCAACCGCCCACGACGCCCTGCACGATTTCGTCGTCCGGGTACGCCTGGAGGGCTGAGGCGCGGCGCACCCGGAACAGGAAGTCCTCCACACGGGCCCGGTCCGGCTCGTACGGGAGAGGACTGCCCGCGGCCGCCTCGTCCGTCTCGGCCGCCAGCCGGGTCATCCAGGCCTCCACCCGCTCCCACGGGACCTCGCCCCGCTTCACCGCGAGGAGCGGCTCACGCTCCTCACCGACGTCGATCCGGAGCTCGCCGGTGCGCAGGAGATCGCGGCACGTGGTGAGGAGGCGCAGCAGGTGCATGGCGTGCTTCCAGCGCGGGGCGCCGTGCCTGCGGACGTCGGCGTCGAGCTTCTTGCGCTGCCCCATGGCGTAGCGCGCGAACGTCTCGTGCGCCTGGCGGGACAGGAAGGCCTCGCGCAGGGAGAGCAGTTCGCGGCCGGTGGTGTCGGCGTACTCGACGAGCGGGGAGTGCAGGCACTCCAGGACGTTCGGGTTGGCGCGCAGCGCCAGGGTGCAGAACCGCTCCAGCTCCCAGCTGAACTGTTCCTCGGCCGGGCCCTCCACGTGCGTCGGCGGCTTCTCGAAGCGCCAGAAGAGCGGGGTGGGGACGAGGAACACGCCCCGGCGGTCGGTGTCGCTGGTGTCGGTGGCCAGCCCGAAGGCGCGTGAACCCATCACGCAGGAGTAGATCGTGTGGTCACGCACCAGGGCCGCGGCATCCATTCCCGGAGCGTACGTGCTGCCTCAGGTCAGCCGGATCGAATTTCCTTCGACGGTGATCTTCTTGGCCGGCAGCGGACGCGGGGCCGGGCCGGCCTTCACCGCGCCGTCCACGACACTGAACTTGCTCCCGTGGCAGGGGCAGTCGATCAGGCCGTCGACCACGGTGTTCACCGTGCAGCCCTGGTGGGTGCAGATCGCCGAGAAGGCCTTGAACTCGCCCTTCTTCGGCTGGGTGACGACGACCTTCTGCTCCTTGAAGATCTTGCCGCCGCCCACCGGGACGGCGGCCTTCGTGGTCAGCTCCTTGCCACCGGACGCCGCCGCGGACGGCGCGGCCGAGGGGGCCTTCGACGTGTCGGCCAGCGGGGCCTCGGAGGGAGACGACTCCGACTCGCTGCTGCTGTTGTCGCCGTATTTGCTGCACCCCGCGAGCAGTGCGGCCGTCCCTGTCGCGAGAACCGTGCGCCGCGTCGAGCGGTTGGTCATGTCGTCACTCCGAACGTACGGAAGAACCAGAGGGCAGAGGTCAGCCAGATGGCCGTGAGCACGGCGAAGACGAGGCCGCCGATGATCGGCAGCAGCCAGCCGGGCAGTCGCTCCGAGCGGAGCAGCAGCATCTTGGCACTGAAGACGCCGAAGAAGAAGCAACCCAGGAGGGAGTGCCACAAGACGCGCGATTCGTACGTCTGATAGCCCAATGCGTACAGACAGTGCACGGCGACCGGAACGGCCACGAGGAAGGCGATCCGGCCCGACCAGCGGTGCAGCGCCGGCGCCCAGCCCGGGCCCGGCAGCTTGCCGTAGACCATGAACGCCGAGACGACCTGGACGAGCGCGAAGAAGAACGCGGTCGTCGCGAGCCACGACTTCACGGCGCCCGTGCTGCTGAAGCCGGCGATGTTGAAGGCGGTCCCGGCCGGGTCGTGCACCTTGGCGTAGGCGCCCAGCCCGACGGCGACCGCCGCGGCGGCCAGGGCCGGGACGAGGTAGCGGGCCGGGTGCGAGCGGCGTCGGACGGGTCCCGGCGAGGGGAAGCCCTGGGTGGCGGCGTTCGGGTCCACGGTCATATCGGTTCCCTGGTCAGGAAGGACGGGGGTCCGGTGGAGGACGGGGCGGGTACCGGCACCGGTCGGGGTGTGGGTGCCTCTGCCGCCGTGGGGCGGCGGACGGAGCCCGGTGCGGGTCAGGGAGTGACTGGCTTCGCCGTGATCGTCCGGCCGTCGACCGTCACGGCGCCGGTCTCCGGGTCGATCCTGGGCGCGGCGGACGGCCTGCCGTCGCGGTCGAGGACGCCGACCTGCCGGCCGCCGGGCAGCACGATCCAGCCGCCGTCGATCTTCGCGCCGCGCACCGTGGCGGTCGCCCGGTACAGACCGGACGGCTTGACCGCCTTGTCGGCGGTGAATCCGTAGCGCCGCCCGCCCAGGTCGACGGTCCCGCGGATCCGCCTGCCGTCCTGGAGGGTGCCGTCGAGCTCCGCGCCGTTCTTCCCGGTGAGCTTCATGGTGCCGTCGTCCTCGACGTCGCCCTTCAGCCAGGACTCCTTGTCCCGTCCGTCGCAGAAGTAGGCGATCGCCCTGCCGTCGCGCAGTGAGACGGCGACCGCCGACGAGTCGTCGTCGGTACGGCCCGCGTAGTCGGCGTCGGCCGCGACGCCCCGGGACGGGCTCGCGGACGCCGTCGACGGCGCGGCCGGGGACGCGGGCGCGGATTCGCCCGGGCCGGCCGTCGCCCCGGGCGACACGGTCGCGGCGGGTTCCTCCTGCGTCGAGGACGCGTTCCTCGTCCCCGTCGTCGCGTTGAGCGACAGCATGAACACCCCGAGCAGCAGTCCCGCCAGCAGGGTGAGAAGGGGTCCTGGACGCTTCATGCGGGTCATACGGGCCTCCCCCGAGGCGAGCCTCCTGCCATGACAGCGGACGCGCGCCCCCGCGTCCAGAGGCGCACAGAGGCGTTCTCACCACAAGTGGCGGAATACGGCGATTCGCGTGAGATTGGCAGAGTCTGAGGCCGGGAGGCGACCTGCCCCCGGCCCTCCTCTGGAAAGGCGTGACCATGGCGGGTAACGATCTCGGCAGCCTGCTCGGCGGCCTCCTCGGCGGCTCCGGCCGGAGCGGCGCCGCGGGTGCCCCCGGCGCGGGCGACATCCTCGGCGCCCTGCTCGGAGCCCTGAGCGGCGGCGGCTCGGGTGCCGCGGGCGGCAATCCGCTGGGCGGCCTGCTGGACATGCTCACCAAGGCGGGCCTGGCGGAGCAGAAGGACTCCTGGGTCGGCACGGGCGAGAACCAGTCCGTGACCGGCGCGCAGATTCAGCACGCGCTGCCCGACGACGCCCTCAAACAGGTCGCCGACGAGGCCGGGATCACCACCGACCAGGCCGCGACCCAGATCGCCGAGAACCTGCCCACGGCCGTCGACAAGCTGACGCCGCAGGGACAGATGCCCGCGGGGTCCCTGGAGGACATCATCAGGGCGCAGAACCTCTGAGAACCACCGGTCCGCGGGGGGCCTTTGCCCGTCTCGGCAGGCGGGCGCCCCGCACCCGCGTGTCGCGGGCTGACTACGCTGGTGCGTTCAGACACGTACGTACATCAGCGAGGAGCATCACCGTGGCGGTACGAGCGGTCCGGGGCGCCGTCCAACTGGAACGGGACGAGGCCGGGCACATGGACGAGCAGGTCAGCGAGCTGCTCACCGCCATCCTGGAGCGCAACGCGCTCACCGCGGACGACCTGATCAGCATCTGGTTCACGGCCACGCCCGACCTGCACAGCGACTTCCCGGCGGCCGCGGCCCGGGGACTCGGCATCGTCGACGTCCCGCTGATCTGCGCGCAGGAACTGGACATCGAGGGCGCGATGCCCCGGGTCGTACGGGTCCTCGCGCACATCGAGTCCGACAAGCCGCGCGCCGACGTGGTGCACGTCTACCTCGGCGCCGCCGGCGCACTGCGCAAGGACATCGCCCAGTGAGGACCGCGCTCGTCATCGGGACCGGGCTGATCGGCACGTCGGCGGCGCTCGCGCTGGCTGCCCGCGGAGTCGTCGTCCACCTCGCCGACCACGACCCGGAGCAGGCCCGTACGGCGGCGGCGCTCGGCGCCGGCACGGACGAGCCGCCGCAGGGGCCCGTCGACCTGGCGATCGTGGCGGCCCCGCCCGCGCACGTCGCGGCCACGCTCGCGGACGCCATGCGCCGCGGGGTCGCGCGCGGCTACCTCGACGTCGCCAGCGTCAAGGGCGGACCGCGCCGTGAGCTGGAGGCGCTCGGCCTCGACCTGTCCTCGTACATCGGTACGCACCCCATGTCGGGCCGTGAGAAGTCGGGCCCGCTGGCGGCGACCGGCGACCTCTTCGAGGGCCGGCCCTGGGTGCTCACCCCCACCCGCGACACGGACACCGAGGTCCTGAACCTCGCCCTGGAGCTGGTGTCGCACTGCCGTGCCGTGCCGGTCGTCATGGACGCCGACGCCCACGACCGGGCCGTCGCCCTCGTCTCGCACATGCCGCACCTGGTCTCCAGCATGGTCGCCGCGCGCCTGGAGCACGCGGAGGAGGCGGCGGTACGGCTCTGCGGGCAGGGCATCCGTGACGTGACCCGCATCGCCGCCTCGGACCCGCGGATGTGGATCGACATCCTCTCCGCGAACCCGGGGCCGGTCGCCGACCTCCTCGCGGACGTCTCCTCCGACCTCGACGAGACCGTCCAGGCACTGCGCTCCCTGCAGTCCTCCGACGAGGAAAAGCGCCGCGAGGGCGTCGACGGCATCCAGGACGTGCTGCGCCGGGGCAACGCGGGCCAGGTCCGGGTCCCCGGCAAGCACGGTTCGGCTCCGCGCGTGTACGAGACCGTGGCCGTCCTCATCGACGACCAGCCCGGTCAGCTGGCCCACATCTTCGCCGACGCCGGGATGGCCGGGGTCAACATCGAGGACGTACGCATCGAGCACGCCACCGGCCAGCAGGCCGGACTCGTCCAGCTGATGGTGGAGCCCAAGGCGGTGCCGGTGCTGAGCGCGGCGCTGCGCGAGCGGGGCTGGGCACTGCGGCAATGACGGCCCCCCGGCCGGCCGTGGCCGTCCCGCGCTCCGCGGCGGTGACCCCGGCGGCCGAGCGCGCTCCCGGGGGCGCGCTGAGGCGTCCGCGGGCGGGCACGGCGGCCGGTCGCGGCGCGCGCCGGTGGTCCGGCCGCGGGAAGGGCCAGTGATAAGGGGTCCGCGGAGCCAGTAACCTTGGGCGGGGCGCGATCGTGCCCCCACACCCATCACCCCGTACCAGGAAGGTGTCCGTCACCGTGGAAAAGGCCGCCCGGACCGCTCCGGCTGTGATTGTCGCCATCGACGGCCCCTCCGGCACGGGCAAGTCGAGCACCTCGAAGGCCGTCGCCGCGCAGCTCGGCCTGAGCTACCTGGACACGGGCGCCCAGTACCGGGCGATCACATGGTGGATGGTGAGCAACGGCATCGACGTCGCCGACCCCTCCGCGATCGCCGCCGCGGCGGAGAAGCCGGAGATCATCTCCGGCACCGACCCGTCCGCGCCGACCATCACGGTCGACGGGACCGACGTCGCCGGCCCGATCCGCACGCAGGAGGT
The DNA here is from genome assembly GCF_054729265.1 of Streptomyces krungchingensis. NCBI lineage: Bacteria > Bacillati > Actinomycetota > Actinomycetes > Kitasatosporales > Streptomycetaceae > Streptomyces > Streptomyces krungchingensis. The sequence goes on along the minus strand of NZ_JBPUKY010000001.1, from coordinate 2,865,990 downwards.
CACCTCCAAGGTCAGCGCGGTCAGCGCGGTGCCCGAGGTACGCGCCCGCATCACCGAGCTGCAGCGCTCGCTCGCCGCTACCGCCGCGTACGGGATCGTCGTCGAGGGCCGCGACATCGGCACCACCGTGCTGCCGGACGCCGACCTGAAGATCTTCCTCACGGCCTCCCCGGAGGCCCGTGCCGCCCGCCGCAGCGGTGAGCTGAAGGGCGCGGACGTCAACGCCACCCGCGAGGCGCTCATCAAGCGGGACGCGGCCGACTCCAGCCGCAAGACGTCCCCGCTGGCCAAGGCGGACGACGCGGTCGAGGTGGACACCTCGGACCTCACGCTCCAGCAGGTCATCGAGTGTGTGGTCACCCTCGTCGAGGAGAAGCGGGCCGCCAAGTGACCGCACCCTCCGAGAGGGGCGCCGAGGTCGGGCGCCGCATCGGCGTCGGCCTGATGTACGGGCTGTGGAAGCCGCGTGTCCTGGGCGCCTGGAAGGTACCCGCGACGGGCCCGGCGATCCTGGCCGTGAACCACTCGCACAACATCGACGGACCGATGGTCATGGGTGTCGCGCCCCGGCCCACGCACTTCCTGATCAAGAAGGAAGCGTTCATCGGGCCGCTCGACCCCTTCCTGCTGGGCATCGGCCAGCTGAAGGTGGACCGCGAGACCACCGACCGCACGGCCATCACCCAGGCGCTCGGCGTCCTGGAGAACGGCGGCGTCCTCGGGATCTTCCCGGAGGGCACGCGCGGCGAGGGCGACTTCGCCTCGCTGCGGGCCGGCCTCGCGTACTTCGCGGTACGCAGCGGAGCCCCGATCGTGCCGGTGGCGGTGCTGGGAAGTTCCGACAGGCGGGGCCGGTTGATAAAGGGGCTGCCCCCGCTGCGCAGCCGGGTCGACGTCGTCTTCGGCGACCCGTTCGACGCGGGCGACGGCACCGGACGGCGTACGCGCAAGGCGCTGGACGAGGCCACCACCCGCATCCAGAAGCAGCTGAGCGCCCATCTGGACGAGGCCCGGCGTCTGACCGGACGCCGGGAAAACGCCGGGCGCCCCACCGGGCACTAGGCGACACTTGAGTAGTGGATCTCCCGGAGGCGGGCGGTCCACCGATCACCACGAATGAACGACGAGGTACGGACTTCATGAACGACCACATCCAGCCCGAGGGCTCGGCAGAGCACGACCACGGGGCACTCGGCGACGTCGAGTACGCGGAGTTCATGGAGCTCGCCGCGGAAGAGGGCTTCGACATCGAGGACGTCGAGGGCGCGATCGAGGAGGCGGGCCACGGCCCGCTGCCCGTCCTCGCCGTCGTCGGCCGTCCCAATGTCGGCAAGTCAACTCTGGTGAACCGGATCATCGGCCGCCGTGAGGCGGTCGTCGAGGACAAGCCGGGCGTCACCCGTGACCGCGTGACCTACGAGGCCGAGTGGGCGGGCCGTCGCTTCAAGGTCGTCGACACCGGCGGCTGGGAGCAGGACGTCCTCGGCATCGACGCGTCGGTGGCCGCGCAGGCCGAGTACGCGATCGAGGCCGCCGACGCGGTCGTCTTCGTCGTCGACGCCAAGGTCGGCGCCACCGACACCGACGAGGCGGTCGTGCGCCTGCTGCGCAAGGCGGGCAAGCCCGTCGTCCTGTGCGCCAACAAGGTGGACGGCCCGAGCGGCGAGGCCGACGCCTCGTACCTGTGGTCCCTCGGTCTCGGCGAGCCGCACCCCGTCTCCGCGCTGCACGGCCGCGGCACCGGCGACATGCTCGACGCGGTCCTGGAGGCGCTGCCCGAGGCCCCGGCGCAGACCTTCGGCTCCGCGGTCGGCGGCCCGCGCCGCATCGCCCTCATCGGCCGCCCGAACGTCGGCAAGTCCTCGCTGCTCAACAAGGTGGCGAACGAGGAACGCGTCGTCGTCAACGAACTCGCGGGCACCACTCGCGACCCGGTCGACGAGCTCATCGAACTCGGCGGTGTCACCTGGAAGTTCGTGGACACGGCGGGCATCCGCAAGCGTGTCCACCTCCAGCAGGGCGCCGACTACTACGCCTCGCTGCGCACGGCCGCCGCCGTCGAGAAGGCCGAGCTCGCCGTCATCCTGATCGACGCGTCCGAGGCGATCTCCGTGCAGGACCAGCGCATCGTCACCATGGCGGTCGAGGCGGGCCGTGCGATCGTCCTCGCCTTCAACAAGTGGGACACCCTCGACGAGGAGCGCCGCTACTACCTGGAGCGCGAGATCGAGACCGAGCTCGGCCAGGTGGCGTGGGCGCCGCGCGTCAACGTCTCGGCGCGCACGGGCCGTCACATGGAGAAGCTCGTCCCGGCGATCGAGACGGCCCTGGCCGGCTGGGAGACCCGCGTCCCGACCGGCAGGCTGAACGCCTTCCTCGGTGAGCTGGTCGCCGCCCACCCGCACCCGATCCGGGGCGGCAAGCAGCCCCGCATCCTGTTCGGCACGCAGGCGGGCACCAAGCCCCCGCGGTTCGTGCTCTTCGCCTCCGGCTTCATCGAGCACGGCTACCGTCGCTTCATCGAGCGTCGGCTGCGTGAGGAGTTCGGCTTCGAGGGCACGCCGCTGCACATCTCGGTGCGGGTGCGCGAGAAGCGCGGCGCGAAGAAGAAGTAGCAGGACATGAGGAAGGGCCGGCTCCCCCGGGGGAGCCGGCCCTTCCTCATGGGCGGGGTCAGAGACCCCGACGCGGTGCGGGCGGCAGCGCGGCCGGGATGTGGTGCATCCCGGTGCTGTGCTGCCGCCCGCTCGGCTGCCAGATGGCCGTCGCCGTCGTGGTGTGACCCTGCTGCACGGCACTGTGCCGCGCGGAGTGCGCCCCCGCGCTGTAGGAGTTGTACGCGCCGTACGAGGTCGCACCGCGCGGCATGCTCCCGAAGGCCGTGAAGCCCAGATCCTCTTCGCCGTGCCGGTCACCGGGCAGGGCCTTGAAGGCCCTGACCCACTCGGCGCACAGCGCGTCGTAGATCGGTGTGGCCGATGGACCGCCCGAGGTGTCCTGCGCCGAACGCGCGGGCGGATCCGGCTGGAAGGGCCGGCGGCGGGGGGCTTCGTAGGTGTGCACGTATGTGCCAACGACCCCGCCGCCCAACGGATGCGGCCACCACGTCGCTTTCGCAGGTCAACCGGAGTGTGCCCGGCGCACTTTCGCGCCCGGGCTCCCCGGGGCCGGCTCAGGTGCCCGCGAGCGGCATGGTGGCGGCGACGAGCTTTCCGTTCGCCGCCGCCTTGTCCAGCGCGTCGCGCAGCAGGTCCTCGCGGGGCTGGCGGCCGATCGAGCCGACCGGGGCCGCGAACAGGAGCACCTGCTGGTGCTTGTTGGCGGCCGACCGCCAGCTCTCGGCGACCTGGAGCGCCTGGTGGGCCTGCCACCAGGCGACGGGGGAGCCACCGCCGGTGCCCGGCTGGAGCACGGCGTGCAGCTGGCCCATGGCGAGCAGCACGGACCAGCCGTGCAGGACCGGGGGCACCCCGTTCACCGCGGTCACCGGCATGAAGCCCTGCTCGATGAGGAGGGGGAGGAAGTCGTCGCCGATGTCGGTCGAGCCGGGGCGCACGATGGGGCCGGTCGGCTCGACGACGAGCGCCGGGTGCAACTCGCCGTTGATCAGGACGAGTCCGCTGGTGACGCCCAGCACGGCCTGCTCGGGAACGAACTCGGTGGGGATGCCGTCGGGGTGGATCGAGCGGACGGCGCCCTGCAGCTGCTCCTCGGTGACCTGCACGACCTGTGAGGGCAGGCAGGTGGCGTGGGCGAAGGCGAGGACTGCGGTCTCGTCGCCGATGAACAGGACGGTGCTGGTCCGCTCCTGTTCCGAGTCGCCCGGGGTGCGGCAGGACGTGCAGTCGTAACTGCCGGGGGCGTTCTCTCCGGCGAGCAGCCGGTCGGCTTCATCGTCGCCGATCTCGGCGCGTACGTCGTCGCTGACGTCGAGCATGCGCGGCACGGTGGCTCCTCGGGAAGGCGGTGCGCGGTGATGCCGGGTGGCTCCCGGCCCATGAACCCGGGGGATCCCGGCTCATGAAGATGACAACGGCCGATCTGTGGCCGGAGTCACGCCCGAGCACGAACGGAATCGAACCATCCGAAGCCCAGCGTGAGATCGCCCGCGGAATCGGTCACTCCCAGTCAACTTGTCGGAATGCCAAGGAAGTTGAGTCGGTGAAGTGGGTCACAGATCGCGAAGATGGCAGGTCGATAAATCCTGAAATCACCCAATGAAGTGGGTGGCCGAAAATCGACGATACTCGCGGTAACGGCGAACTGGCCTCGAATGACAAGGAGTTGGTTGATATCGGGGCGGTCGGCTCCCTAGATTCCTCGGCCGTGTGCAACGAGCACCGCTCGGGCAGGTCCGCCGGCCGAACCAACCAGCTCTCAGTACAGCCTCCGGCGGACGGGGCGGAGCGCGCCGACCGCGTCCCATGCGCGGGCCGTCGCGCCCCGCCCTGGGGGACCCCGGGTGTTTCGAGAGGGAATTACATGTCCGAATGTGCCGAGAACACCCATCAGGCTCGTACGGCCGGCAAGGCCCGTACGACGGCGGTCCTCGCCGGGGCGGTACTCCTCGCCCCGCTCGGACTGCTCGCCGCGAGCGGTGACGCCGCCGCGGCCGACAGTGGGGTGTGGGACCGCATCGCGCAGTGCGAGAGCGGCGGCAACTGGCACATCAACACCGGCAACGGCTACTACGGAGGGCTCCAGTTCTCCGCGGGCACCTGGCGCGCGTACGGCGGCACCGCCTACGCGTCGAGGGCCGACCAGGCCTCCAGGAGCGCGCAGATCGCCGTCGCCACCAAGGTCCAGCGGGCGCAGGGGTGGGGCGCGTGGCCCACCTGCGCGGCGCGCGCCGGAGCCTACGGAAACGCGCCCGCGTCCTCGGGCGCCGGATCGGCCGCGGGGACGGCCGCCACCAAGTCGACACCCAAGTCGGCCCCGTCGAAGCCGAAGCCGTCGAAGACGCCGGCACGCCCGACGGGCCACACCAACCGTGACGCGTCGCGCGGTGACTACACCGTCCGCAGCGGCGACACCCTGAGCGGTATCGCCGGACGGCACGGCACCACCTGGCGGAAGGTCTACGGCGCCAACCGGGCCGTCATCGGCGACGACCCCAACTTGATCGTGCCCGGGCTGCGGCTCGACCTCTGAGTCGCGCTCCCCCTCGTCCCGGGCACGCGGCCCCACCCGGTCCTCCGACCGGGTGGGGCCGCGCCCGCACCGGGCGCGGCTCGACCGGCCGGGCCGAGGGGCCGCCTAGCGTGGGCGCGATGTTCCTCATGCCGACCCGGCCGGTCACGCCGCCCCCGTCGATCAACCGCCTCCGGCAGGCGGCCGAGCACGCCGGACACGCGGCCGGGCGCCTCGGGCACGCGGTCGCGGCCGCCACCGTCGTCGCCGTCACCGCGCTGGCCGTCCTCGTGCCCTCGGACGCGGTCGCCGCGCCCCCGCCGCCGCTTCCCGGCCCCGACATGACACGGGTGTCGTACGACTGCGCGAAGGACCAGTGGCCCTGGGGCTGCGTCGCCGAGTGCGAGAGCGGCGGCCGCTGGGACGCGAACACGGGGAACGGCTTCTACGGCGGGCTGCAGTTCTGGCAGCCCACCTGGGAGGCGTTCGGCGGACTCAAGTACGCCCGGCGTGCCGACCTCGCCACCCGCGCGGAGCAGATCAAGATCGCCGAGAAGGTGGTGGCCTCCCAGGGGTGGGGGGCCTGGCCCGTCTGCTCCCGGAGATACGCGCTCCAGGGCCGCATGCACGTGGTCAAGCACGGCGAGACGCTCGCCTCGATCGCCCGCAAGTACAAGGTCAAGGGCGGCTGGCAGGCGCTGTACAAGGCCAACAAGCAGATCGTCGGAAGCTCGCCGGACAAGCTGAACGAGGGCACCCTGCTGGTCATCCCGGAGGGTTCGGCCGGCTCCCGCCACCTGGGCCTCGTCCTGTTCGGTCCGCCGCTGCACCCGTCGCTCCTCGCGCAGGCTCCGCCGCCTCTCCGCTGAACACGACCGCGCCCCTGCTCAGTTCGTACACGAACGTCGTCCGGTCGGTCCGTCCGCGCAGCCCCGGCGGCAGCCGCTGTTCCGCGACCACCACGCACGCGTCGAGACCGGCCAGCAGGTCGTACGTCCGTGCCGCGACCGCCGGGGACATGCCCTGCGCGGGTTCGTCGACGAGCACCACGCGCGCGCGGGCGAGCAGGGCGCGGGAGACGGCGAGCATCCGCTGCTCACCGCCCGAGAGCGTGCCCGCGCGACGGGAGAGCAGGGGCTCCAGCCGCGGGTAGGCGTCGAGGGCGGGGGAGAAGTCGGCCGCGGCGAGCTCCAGGTTCGCGCGCACGGTGAGCGAACCGAAGACGGCCCGGCGCTCGGGGACGAGACACAGGCCGAGCCGGGCGCGTTCGTGCGCGGTCCGGCGGGTGACGTCGACGCCGTCCCACACGATCGCCCCGCCGGACAGCGGCACGGTTCCGGCCAGCGCGCGCAGCGCCGTCGTACGGCCGGACCCGTTGCGGCCGAGCAGCACGGTGAGACCCGGGCCCGGGGCGGCCAGGGTCACGCCGTGCAGGGCCTCCAGCGGGCCGTAGCGCACGCGCGCGTGGCGCAGGGCGATGCTCAACCGCCGTACCCCCTCTCCAGTACGTGGTCGGCGGGGCCGGAGGTGACGATCCGTCCCGCCACCATGACGTGGACGGTGTGCGCCAGGTCGGCGACGAGGTCGAGGTCGTGCTCGACGACGAGGAGGGCGGTGCCGTCCGCGGCGAGCGCCCGCAGCACCCGTGCCAGCGCGGTCACTTCGGGGGCGTCGAGTCCTGCCGCGGGCTCGTCCAGCAGCAGCACCCGCGGACTCCCCGCGAGCGCCCGGGCCAGCTCGACGCGCCGGAGCGTGCCGGTGGGCAGCCCCGCCGCGGGGAACGCCCGCACCGGCCCGTCGAGGCCGAGGAGCCGCAACGCCCGTTCCGCGGCTTCCGGATCGGCGGTCCGGCCCTGCTCGGCACCGACCCGGACGTTCTCGGCCACCGTCAGGGAGGGGAAGACGGCGAGCTGCTGGAAGGTCCGCGCGACCCCCAGCCGGGTGCGCGCGTGCGCGGGGAGCCGGGTGATGTCCCGCCCGCCGAGCAGCACCCGCCCGTCCGACGGGCGCAGCGTGCCGGCGAGGCAGTGGAAGAGCGTGCTTTTCCCGGCTCCGTTGGGCCCGACGACGGCCGTGACGCGTCCGGGCCGGACGTCCAGGTCGACCCCGTCGAGGGCGGTGAACCCGCCGTACCCGACGCGCAGGCCGCGGGCGCGCAGGGAGACGGAGAGCGGAGCCCGCGGCTCGGCGCCCGCGGAGGGAGCGGAGACGGCCCCCGGCCCGCTGCGGTGCCCCGCCGGGACAGCCGCTCCGGTCAGGCCGCGGGGCGACGAGGGTGCCGCTGCCTCCCGCCGGGTGTGCGGGGACGGCGGGGGAGTGGCTCCCGGCCGCGTGTGTGGGCCGGGTGGGGTGGTGTGGCTCCGGCCGCTGCGGGGTGCGGGTACGACGGCGGGGCCCGGCGTGCCGGAGAGGGGCGCGGGGTGGTCCGCCCGCCGGGGCGCCGCGGACAGCAGACGTCGGCGTACCCGCGACCCCAGCGGGGTCAAGGACACCTCGCGGCGCAGCCGGAGGCGGGAGGCCGCCGTGCGCAGCGCCTCGTAGGGACCGCCGGGGAAGCGGCCGACGAGGACCGCCAGGACGCCGACCAGGGCCGCCGCGACGCCGCCGCGGGCCCCCGCGTCGAGGCCCACCAGCAGCGCCGCCGCGGCGAGTGCGCCGAGGACGCTGTCCGCGCCGAGGACCACGACCGCCGCGAACCACAGCAGCCCGCGGACCGGGTCGTACGCCGTGGCGTCGAAGGCGCGCAGCCCCATGCCGAGCATCCCGCCGCCCAGCGCGGCCAGCGCGGCACCCGTGACGAACGCGGTCAGCTTCAGGGCCGGGACGCGGACACCCGCGGCCGAGGCGCCCGGCTCGTGGTCGCGCAGGGCGGCGAGGGCGCGGCCCGTACGTCCCCGGCGCAGAGCGTTCGCCGCCAGCAACGCGGCCGTCAGCAGCCCCAGTTCGAGCACGTAGTACGCCCGGTCGCCGCCGAATCCGGCCGGGCGGCCGAGGGAGAGCCCCGACGTGGCGTACGGCTGGGCGAAGACGAACCGGCTGACCCCCACCCCCACGGCGAACGTCGCCAGCGCGAGCGCCAGGCCGTGCCGCCGGATGGCCGGCCACCCGGTCAGCACACCGAGCGGCGCGACCAGGAGCACGGCCACCGCGAGCGCGGCCAGTTCGGGAAGGCGCGGCAGGCCGGGGAAGCGGCCCGCGGCGAGCAGGGCGGTGAACAGGGCACCCAGCCCCGCGTACGCGGCCTGTCCCAGCGAGATCTGGCCGCCGCGGCCGGTGACGACGACCAGCGACAGCAGGACCACGCCCAACGCCGGCACCTGGACCGACGTGTGCAGATCCGAGCCCGCGAACCCGAGGGGCAGCAGGAAGAGGACGACCGCGACGATCCAGGCCCCCGGCGGCGTCGCCACGCGGGCCGTCGCGGTGCGCGGCAGCGCGTCACGGGTGCCGACGCCGGGCAGGACGAGCGCCGAGACGAGCAGCGCCACCACGAACAGGTTCGCGCCGACCGCCTGGAGCAGCGGTTCGGCCCGGCCCGCGGGGTGCAGCCGGGTCAACTGGCTCTGCCCGACCGCCACACCGAGGGCCACCACGACGGCGACGGGGAGACTGCGCATCCGCGCGGCCACCGCCACCGCCATCACCTCCATGACCAGCAGCGGCATCCCGTACGGGTCCAGGCGCACGTACGGGGCGAGGAGCACGCCGGTCAGACCGGCCGTGAAGGAGCCGAAGGCCCAGCCGGCCGCCGCCACCCGGTCGGCGTCGATGCCGCCGAGCACGGCGAGCGGGCGGTCGTCGACGACGGCGCGCAGTTCGGTGGCGAAGCGGGTCCGCCGTCGCGAGCCCGGCGGGCGTCCCTTCGGCGAACGCAGTACGGCGCCCACGCCCGCGGCGAGCGCGAGGGCCACCGCCAACTGCCCCCAGGGGTCGGCCGACACCACGGTCGGCGCGTCCGCCCGTGCCCCGGTGCCCCACACCAGTGCCGCCCCGCCGACCAGCAGGACGAAGACGCCGATCGACGCGACCAGTGTCTGCGTCGGGTCGCCGCCGAGCACGGCCAGCGGCCGGAACACGAAGCGCTCCAGCGCCACACCGATGGCCGGGGCCACCAGGAGCAGGGTCACGGCGGTGCCGAGCGCGAGCGGCCAGCCCCACTCGACCGTGAACTGGCGCAGCAGGAAGGCGCACACCATGGCGACGGCGCCGTGCGCGAAGTTGAGCACCCCGGTGGCGCGGTGAGTGACGATCAGACCGGTCCCGGTGAGCGCGGCGGCACTTCCCACCGAGAGACCGGCGAGGGTGAGGTCGTACGTCAGCGAGGCCACGGGAGGGCCGTCAGTCGTCCGGACCGGCTGCGGACGGCTCGCAGATCGGGCACGGCCCGAGCTCCCCGCTCGCCAGGACCCGCGAGTCCACCGGCACCGCCTCCGCCTTCCCGGCGACCAGTGGACAGTCGGCGCGATGCCACAGCGTGCCGCCCGGCACCATCGACAGGTCGCCGCTGGAGGCCAGGGGCATGCTCACGGCGGGCCCGGACTCCGCCGCCCCGGCGGGCTCGGCCGCCACCAGCAGTCCGTACAACTCCTCGACGCGCGCCGATGCCAGTGCGTTCCTGCCGTGCGTGAGCAGCACCGCGCCCGCGACGATCAGCGCCGCGCCGGGCACCGTGCACGAGGCGAGGTACGGCAGTTGGCGCTCCGCGTAGCGCTCGCCCGAGATGCCGTACCAGCCGATGACGCCCAGCACCGCTCCGGCGGCGAGCGCGGCCCACCCGGCCCACAGGACGGGGTGCACGGTCCGCAGTCGAGATGTCCGCATCCGGGCTCCCACACGTCGTGTGTCTGTCCATGTCAGCCAATGGCTTGCACTATGCCTTCTGGAAGCTGACCCTGAAAGCACCGGGCGCACATGGCCCGGACTACACCCGGTGGTGAGCCAGATGGTTCTCGGGAGCGAACTCAGGCGGCCAAGTGGCCGGGCGGCGGCGGCGGTTCTCGTCCTCGCCGCCGCCCTCACGGCATGCGGCGACGACAGCGGCGGTGGAGGCGGCGCCCCGCCCGCGCCCTCCGTGGAGCGGTCCGCCGACCCGTCGCCCAGCGCCACCGCCCCGTCCGACCCGGCGGCGGCCGAGAAGGAGATCGAGCGGAACTGGGAGAAGTTCTTCGATCCCGCCGTCCCCCAGAAGGACAAGCAGAGCGTCCTGGAGAACGGCGACGCCATGACCGAGGTCCTGAAGAGCTTCAACGGCGACAAACGCGGCCAGGAGGTGCAGGCGCACGTCGAGAAGGTCGCGTTCACGTCACCGCGGGACGCGGACGTCACGTACTCGCTGACCCTGAAGGGCGCGACCGCGCTGCCGGGTGCCTCCGGGACGGCCGTCGAACAGGACGGCACTTGGAAGGTCTCCGTCAAGACCCTGTGCGCGCTGGTCCAGTTGAGCGGCAATGAGTCGCCCGGCCCCGGCTGCTGAGGCGCTCGCCCTCGCGCTGGTCCTCCTGCTGGGCACGGCCTGCGGCAGCCGCCTCCCCGAGAGCGACTTCGAGAACCGGTCCACTCCCACCCGGCAGGGAGGCACCGCCCCGATCCGGGTCGGCATCGTCACCAGTGCCACCAGCCCCGTCGGCGGTTCGGCCTTCACCGGCCCGCGCGACGGGGCGAAGGCCTACTTCGACCGCCTCAACGCCCGGGGCGGCATCGACGGGCGCCGCGTCGAGGTGCGGCTGTGCGACGACGGCGGCAGCGGTGTCGGCAACAACGAGTGCGTGCACCGGCTGATCGACGAGGACAAGGTCGTCGCCCTCGTCGCGACCACCGCCCTCGACTACGCCGGCGCCCCGCGCGTGTCGCACGCGCGCGTGCCCGACATCGGCGGCCAGCCCATCGGGCCGGCGTACGACACCTACCCGCACCTGTACGGGATCTACGGGAGTCTCGCGCCCCGGGACGGAACGCCGGGCTGGGGCGGGAAGCTGTACGGGGGCACCGAGGTCTACCGCTATTTCAAGCGCGTGCACGGCGCCCGCACGGCCGCCGTCGTCTCCTACAACCAGTCCGCGTCGGCCGCCTACGCCCGGCTCGTCACCCAGGGCCTGAAGGCCGAGGGCTACAAGGTGGTCACCGAACAGGTCGACTTCGCGCTGCCCAACTTCCGTGCCGCCGCCGCCGATCTGAAGGACCGGGGAGCCGACCTCGTCTTCGACGCCGTCGACACGCACGGCAACGCGCAGCTGTGCAAGGCGATGGACGACGTGGACGCCGAGGTCATCGCCAAGGTCACCAATGTGCAGAACTGGACGTCCACCGTGGCCGAGGACTACAAGGACTCCCCGCGGTGCCGCAACGCCCTGTGGGCCACCGGGTCCAGCCGCGACTACCAGGACACCGCGAACCCCGCCGTACGCGAGTTCCGGGACGCGACCAAGGGGTTCGGGTCGCACTCCCAGTGGCAGCTGGAGGGCTGGGCGGCCGCGCGGTGGTTCGCCGACGCGGCGAAGTCCTGTACGGCGGCCGGGGTCACCCGCGCCTGCGTCGACGCCTTCATGAACCGCGGCGAGCCCTACACCGCGGGCGGGCTGCTGCTCCCGGTCACGTACGAGCGGCTGGCCGAGCCTCCGACGACACGGCGGGCCTGCCTGTCGGTGGCCCGCTGGAAGGACGGCCGGGGCTGGGTCTCCCAGGGCGACATGAACTCCACCTGCTTCCAGGTCCCGCAACTGTCCTACCGGCCCTGAGCCCCCGGGCCGCCGCCAGGACTCCCCGACGCGGACCGGCAGCCGTGGGGGAGTCCCTGCCGACGCGGGACCGAGGGGCAGTCCCTGCCGACGCGGGACCGAGTCCTTGCGGACAGAAGATGTCCGCAAGGACTGACAGACTCGGGCCCATGTTGGACACCTCCGCACGGCTGCTCCGTCTGCTGTCACTGCTCCAGGCCCACCGGGAATGGTCGGGTGCCGATCTCGCGGAGCGTCTCGGCGTCACGCCGAGGACGGTCCGGCGCGATGTGGACCGGCTGCGCGAGCTGGGCTATCCGGTCAACGCCAGCCCCGGCACGGGCGGCGGCTACCAGCTCGGCGCGGGAGCCGAACTCCCGCCGCTGCTGCTGGACGACGACGAGGCCGTGGCCGTCGCGGTCGGCCTGCGCACGGCCGCCGGCCAGGGCATCGAGGGCATCGGGGAGACCTCCGTACGCGCCCTCGCCAAGCTGGAACAGGTGTTGCCGCACCGGCTGCGCCGCAGGATCGGCGCCCTGAACGCGTTCACCGTGCCGATGCTGCGCGGCCCGCGACCCTCGGCGGTCGACCCGGCCGTCCTCACCGAACTGGCCAACGCCTGCCGCGACGGGGAGCGGCTCCGCTTCGAGTACCGCGACCACGGCGGCTCCTCGACCCGCCGCACCGTCGAGCCGCACCGCCTGGTGTGCACCGAACGCCGCTGGTACCTGGTCGCCTGGGACGTCGACCGCGACGACTGGCGCACCTTCCGGGTGGACCGCGTCACGCCCAGACCGCCGCACGGACCGCGGTTCGCGCCCCGCACCCCACCGGCCGAGGACCTCGCCGCCTACGTCTCCAAAGGCGTCTCCACCGGCGCGTACGCCACGCACGCCGTCGTCCGGCTGCTGGTGCCCCTGGAGGAGGCGGCCGAGCGGATCTCGCCGTCCGCCGGCACGCTCGAAGCCGCCGGTCCGGACAGCTGTCTCCTGCGTACCGGGGCGGCCAGTCTCGACGTCATGGTCGTGCACGTGACGATGACGGGATTCGAGTTCGAGGTCCTCGAACCCGCCGGGCTCACCGACGCGCTCACCGCGGCCCGGGACCGGCTGTCCCGGGCTCTGGAACGGAGTTCACCGCCACGGCAGTGATGCGCACCGGGCGCCGTGGGCCGGCCCGCCGCGCGCGGGGTTCCCGTGCCGGAACGGGTATTTCCCATGGGGCGTCAGATTCCACGGCGGGCCCCGGAATCGGAATGAAAAGGCCGCGCCGAGGCATTGGATCCGCACATTCCATCGAGCTGTTCGGGACGGCGTCGGGTCGGCTCCGAATTACGTTCGAAGGAGTGCAGAACGCGTAGGGAACCCCTCGTGCGTGTGACGGAGTTCGGCCGAAACACGTGTCGTGATCCTGTGACAGAAGCGTGACCGGAGGGGTATGGGTGACGCTGGGTGGCGATCCGGACTTCCCCGGCCGGGGCGACGCCGCCTAACGTGGCCGTCATGGCACCCATTCCCCCTCATTCCGCAGAACCCCAGGACAGTCCGGAGAACTATGTAGGACTGGAGGCGAGCAGCGCCGAGCGCCGTGCCGAGGAGCACGGCTGGACCACGGTGCGCTCGCTGCCCCCGGGCGCGATCATCACCATGGAGTACCTCGTGGGGCGGCTGAACTTCGAGGTCACGGACGGCAGGGTCACGCGCTGCTGGAAGGGCTGACGGCACCGCGCCGACGGGACCCCGCGGTCCCGGCAGGACCGACCGACACGCGAAGGCCCCCGGCTGTCAGGAGCCGGGGGCCTTCGCGGTGCGGGGAGAGGTGTGCGTACCGGCCCCGCCGTTCGGTTGTCCTCAGCCGCCCGCCAGGGGGCGTGCCGAGGTGGTGGCCGAGCGCGCCACCCGGTCGGCGTGCGGCGGGCGGCGGCTGCCGACCGGGGTGACCGGGGTGCGCTCCGAGCGGCCCGTGTGCGGGCCGGGAGCCAGGTACACCGGCGCCCGGGGCGCGCGGACCGAGGCGGCCGGCTCCCGCGCGGGGACCTCGCCCTCCGCGGTGGCGGGGTGCGGCACCATGGCGGGCGCGCCGACCGGCGAGGCCGCGGGTGCGGGCACGACACGGCCGCGACGGGCGCGCCAGGAGTCGCGCAGCGAGAAGATCCCGGCCTCGGCGCGGGCGATCAGCGGCTCGCACCAGGGCAGCGCCAGCAGGATCAGCAGACCCGCGGCCCAGCCGAGGAGCACATCGCTCAGCCAGTGCGTGCCGAGGTACACGGTGGTCAGACCGACGCCGAGCGAGGTCACCGCGGACAGCGCGGACAGCCAGCGCCGGGCCCGCGGGGTCGAGGCCAGATAGGCCAGGATGCCCCAGGTCACAACGGCGTTGGCGGTGTGGCCCGAAGGAAATATATCGCCGCCCAGGCCCATCTCGTTCGAGCCGATGGTGATCGCGTAGTGCGGGCCGAGGCGGCCCATGCCCAACTTGGCGGCGCCGACGGTGATGTTGAGGAGCAGCAGCGAGGCACCCAGCGTGAGCAGCGGGCGCAGGGTGTGCTGCCGCCAGGAGCGCCAGCCCAGCCAGGCGGCGACCATCACGGCGGTGGGGCCGCGCTGGCCGAGCACCACGTAGTAGTCCAGGAACGCGTGGATCTCCGGCCATTGCTGGTAGGGCCGGAAGAACATGACCTGCCAGTCGAATCTGACCAGCCATGAAGTGATGGCGACGGCCCACACGATGGCCAGGTAGAAGGCCAGGGTCGCCGCGAACAGCACGACCCTGTGCCGGCTCATCCTCGGCACGTCGATGTGGGCCGGCCGTTCAGGTTCACGGTCGAGCCGGGCGAAGACCCGGTCCAGACGGGTCAGGTTTCGTTCGGTACGCACTCAATCGACGTTACAGCGAGTGAGCTGCGTTCCAGGCCGAATCACTCGCTTTGTGATGACGATGTGATGTGGGATTCCTCTCAGGTCCGTGTTTATTTTCTATGAATGTCTAATCCTCGGAGAGTGGACTCCGTAATTCCATTGATCCGTCCGTGGTTCGGTTTTATGACGCTTATATATTCGTTCACCGAATGCTGGGCTGGAATTCTCCGGCAGCTCACCGGGCGTCCGGGAGTCGATCATGGCGGACCGGAGCCGTTCAGCCAGAAGGCGCCGTAGACCGCGGAGGCCGCCGCCACGCCGCCCAGGACCGCCGCCGACCTGGGCGTACGCAGCCGGGACAGGGCGAGCGCGAGGGGCAGCAGAAGGGGGAAGGCGGGCAGCAGGAGGCGCGGTTTCGAGCCGAAATAGCTCGACGCGCACAGGGCGAGCGCGGTGACGATCCCCGAGTACACCAGGAGCGGCAGCGGCTGCCCCTGGCGCACGCATGTCACGTACAGCCAGACGACCAGCGCGACGCCCACGATCAGTCCGACGCCGGCCAGGGCCGACGGGAAGGACGTGAACTTGTCGGCCACGAAGCGCGCGAAGGCGTAGCCGCCGTCGAAACCGTTGCGCCAGCCCGCCTGCACATCGAGGTAGCCGAGCGGACCCTTGCCCGTGCGACGGCCGACCCAGAGCACGTAGCCGGTGGCGCCGAGCGGCGCGAGAAGCATGCCGACGGCGCGCCGCCACCGGGGTGCGCCGTCCGGGCCGGGCGCGCTTCGGTCCCG
Source organism: Streptomyces krungchingensis (assembly GCF_054729265.1). Classification (NCBI taxonomy): domain Bacteria; kingdom Bacillati; phylum Actinomycetota; class Actinomycetes; order Kitasatosporales; family Streptomycetaceae; genus Streptomyces; species Streptomyces krungchingensis. The sequence goes on along the minus strand of NZ_JBPUKY010000001.1, from coordinate 2,850,498 downwards.
TACGAACGACATGACCGCTGTCACCCAGACGGCCGCGACCACCGCCACCCCCACCGGCCGGGTCAGCCCCGCGAGCGCGGCGAGCAGGCCCGCCGTGACCCAGCGGCCGGTCAGCACCGCGTACAGCGACCAGGCGGCGAGCGCCGTGAACAGTGACTCGCTGTACGCCATCGACTGCACGACACCGACCGGGAGCACCGCCCACACCAGCACGGCGCAGACGCCCGCCCGCCGCCCGTACACGTGCTCCGCGACGGCGAAGATCCCCCAGGCCGCGGCGAGCGACGCCGACGTGCTCACGAGCAGACCCGCGTCCGCGGACGACAGCGGCGTCAGGGCCGACCCCAGACGCTCCAGCCAGGGCAGCAGCGGGAAGAAGGCGAGGTTCGAGTGCAGGTCGCCGTTCGGCAGCCGCACCTCGTAGCCGTAGCCGAGGTCGGCGACCCGGGTGTACCAGAGCGCGTCCCAGCGGGCCGTGAGCAGGGTGTGCGCGCTCTTGCCGTTCGCCGCGCTCCACGCGGCGAGGACCACGAGCCCCAGCGCGCGGACGCCCGCGTACCCGAGGAGGGCGGGGGCCGCGCGGCGCAGGGCGCCCGCGCGGGGCGGCTTCGCGACAGGTGTCTCAAGATCGGTCACGGGCTCGATTATCGATGCGGCCCGGAACCGCCCGGCCCGGCGGGGCGTGGTGGTCCCGGGGGAGCGTGGCGTACGCCACACGCAATGCAGGAAGAACGTGAGAGGTCTGCCACGCGACATCGCCGGGAACTCGCGTACTGTGGGCCGCTCACTCGCCTTTGTTGCGTGGGCCGGGGCTCCGCTCCCCCAGGCCACAGCCCCAGGGAGTCCCCACCCTGAGGTTTCCGCCGAACGCGAGGGAACATCTGGGAGGTACGTAATGTCCGGGACGACCACGGCCGCTGCGCGATGCCGTCGGGAGACCGGGGCCGGTGCCAACCGCTGGGTCGTCCTCGTCGTCCTGTGCGTCAGTCTGCTGCTGGTGGCGCTCGACGCCACGGTGCTGCACGTCGCGGTGCCCGCCGTCACCGAGGACCTCAGGCCCGGCGCGATAGAGCTGCTCTGGATCGTCGACATCTATCCGCTGGTCTGCGCCTCGCTCCTCATACTGTTCGGCACGCTCGGTGACCGCGTCGGCCGCCGGCGCGTCCTCCTGCTCGGATACGCCCTCTTCGGCGTCGCCTCGGCCGTCGCGGCCTGCGCCGACAACGCGCAGGTCCTGATCTTCGCGCGAGCCCTGCTCGGCGTCGGCGGCGCGATGATCATGCCCGCCACCCTCTCGATCCTGCGCCAGGTCTTCCCCGACCGGCGGGAGCGGGCCCTGGCGATCGGCATCTGGAGCGCGGTCGCCGCCGTCGGCGCGGCAGTGGGGCCGCTGCTCGGCGGCTTCCTCCTCGAACACTTCTGGTGGGGGTCCGTCTTCCTGGTCAACATCCCGTTGATGCTGGTCAGCCTGCCGATCGGGCGGATGCTGCTGCCCGAGTCGAAGGGCGACCGCAACGGTCCCTGGGACATCGTCGGTGCCCTGATGGCCGCCGCCGGACTCTTCGGGCTCGTCCTCGGCGTGAAGCGGCTCGGCGGCGGGGAGGCCCCGTTCGGCCCGCTCACGCTGGGCCCCCTCCTCCTGGGCGGCGCGCTGCTGACCGGCTTCGTCCGGCGCCAGCGGCGGCGTGCGCACCCGCTGGTCGATCTGCGGATGTTCGCGCGGCCCGCGTTCAGCACCTCGGTGGGATGCATCGTCCTCGCCATGCTCGCCCTGGTCGGTCTGGAGCTGATCGCGGCGCAGTACCTCCAGCTCGTGCTCGGCCTCTCGCCGCTGGAGACGGGGCTGCGGCTGCTGCCGCTCACCGTCGCGGCGATGGCCGCCGGGCTCGCCGGGGCGAAGATGCTGCGCCGGTTCGGCCCGCGCACGATGGTCAGCCTCGGCTTCTGCCTGACCGCGGCCGCCGTCGTCACGCTGACCGCGATGGGCGGGAACGACAACACGGGGCTGCTGCTCTTCGGCTTCGTGCTGCTCGGTTTCGGCCTGGAGACCACGCTCTTCGGGGCGTACGAGTCGATGCTGAGCGAGGCGCCGCCCGCGCAGGCCGGTGGAGCCGCCGCCATCGGCGAGACCTCGTACCAGCTGGGTGCGGGCATCGGGATCGCGCTCCTGGGGAGTGTGATGAACGCCGCGTACAAGCCGGGGCTCTCGTCGGTTCCCGGGGTTTCGGCCGCCGACTCGACCGCGGCGGGGCACTCCCTCGGGGAGGCGTACGAGGTCGCCGGCCGGCTCGGCGGGGCGCCCGGTGCGGCCCTGCGGCATGCCGCGCGGGACTCCTTCGTGCACGGACTGCATGTGACCCTGCTGGTCAGCGCGGGCCTGCTGATGCTGGGCGCGGTGATGGCGCTGCGGCTGCCGCGGGTCATGGAGTGCCCGGCGCCGGCGGCGGGTCCGGCGGAGATCCCGGCACCCCGCGAGGTCGCCGAGTCCCGCGTGACCGCGTAGCTCTCCCCGCCCGTGCGCCCACCGGCTCCGCCCGCCGGCCCGCGCGGGTCTTCCGGCAGGGCGCGTGCCAGTGGCGGGTGGCCGTGTGTTCGTGGCCGTGAGTGTGTGGCCATGCGTTCGCGGCCGTGTGTTCGTGGTCGTGTGGGGGAGGGACCCTGGACGTGCGGGAGACTGCGTCGTAACGTCGGCCGCGACGTCGTAACTAACACCGCTAGTTTTAGCGTGCCGGAGGCTGCCCCATGTCCGCGTCCTCGAAGCTCCCGCCCTTCGACCCCGCCGACCCGCTCGGCATCGACGACCTGCTGGACCCGGAGGACCTCGCCGTCCGCGACACCGTGCGGACCTGGGCGGCCGACCGGGTGCTGCCGCACGTCGCCGAGTGGTACGAGAAGGGCGAACTGCCCGGCATCCGGGAGCTGGCGCGGGAGCTCGGCGCCATCGGGGCACTCGGCATGTCGCTCCAGGGGTACGGGTGTGCCGGGGCGTCCGCGGTGCAGTACGGCCTGGCCTGCCTGGAACTGGAGGCCGCCGACTCCGGCATCCGTTCCCTCGTCTCCGTGCAGGGCTCCCTCGCCATGTACGCCATCCATCGGTTCGGCAGCGAGGAGCAGAAGCAGACCTGGCTGCCGCGGATGGCGTCCGGCGAGATCATCGGGTGCTTCGGGCTCACCGAGCCCGACCACGGCTCCGACCCCGCCTCCATGCGCACCCACGCCAAGTGTGACGGCGGAGACTGGGTCCTCAACGGGCGGAAGATGTGGATCACCAACGGGTCCGTCGCCGGGGTCGCCGTGGTCTGGGCCCGGACGGACGACGGAATCCGCGGCTTCGTCGTCCCCACCGACGTGCCGGGCTTCTCCGCGCCCGAGATCAAGCACAAGTGGTCGCTGCGGGCGAGCGTCACCAGCGAGCTGGTCCTCGACGACGTACGGCTGCCCGCCGACGCCGTGCTGCCGGACGTCGTCGGGCTGAAGGGACCGCTCAGCTGTCTCTCGCACGCCCGGTACGGGATCGTGTGGGGAGCCATGGGCGCGGCGCGGGCCAGTTTCGAGGCCGCCGTGGAGTACGCGAAGACGCGCGAGCAGTTCGGCCGGCCCATCGGTGGCTTCCAGCTGACCCAGGCGAAGCTCGCCGACATGGCGGTCGAGCTGCACAAGGGAATTCTGCTCGCCCACCACCTCGGGCGGCGCATGGACGCGGGACGGCTCCGTCCCGAACAGGTCAGTTTCGGCAAACTCAACAACGTGCGGGAGGCGATCGAGATCTGCCGCACCGCGCGGACGATCCTCGGCGCCAACGGAATCTCGCTCGAATACCCGGTGATGCGGCACGCCACGAATCTGGAGTCGGTGCTCACCTACGAGGGCACCGTCGAGATGCATCAACTCGTGCTGGGCAAGGCGCTCACCGGACTCGACGCCTTCCGGTAGAGCCCTGGGGACCCCGTGGGGCAGGGCCGGTGAGCGGCCCTGCCTCAGCTCTGGTTGAAGAAACCGTCCGTCTGACGGCCCGCGGCCTCGCCGCTGACGATCTCCGTGTTGGCGGGGGTCAGCAGGAAGACCCGGGTGGCGACCCGCTCGATCGTGCCGCGCAGGCCGAAGGTCAGGCCGGCCGCGAAGTCCACCACGCGCTTGGCGTCGGCGGGCTCCATGGACGTGAGGTTGATGATCACCGGGACGCCGTCCCGGAAGAGCTCGCCGATGCCGCGCGCGTCCCGGAAGCTGTCCGGGGTGACCGTGCCGATCCGGCGGCCCTTCTCCTCCGCCGTCTCGGACGCGACCTTCACCCGCGGGTCGGTGACCCAGGCCTCGCCGGACTCCTGTCCCTCGGCGTAGTCGTCGTCGTAGTAACGCTCGTCATCGTTGTCGTCGACGAGGCCAAGCCAGGCACTCGCCTTGCGCACCGATCCCATGGACGCCTCCTCTCACAGCGGTCTTTCGTGCTTTCCGCATCCCCATGGTCGTCCATGATGCGGATGTCGCGCCAAGTGGATAGACGCCGCGCGGGGGTTTCGTGACGGTACTGGTGCACAGCGAATCCGTCGAGAGCCCCGGTATCCCAAGGGTCTTGCTGTGTACGGCTGCTGACTGAGAGTGAAATATGATTTCCCGCGGCGTTCGGGTGACGGTCGGTGCGTACGGGTGAACGGAGTGGTCGTTAGGATGCCGCCGCTCAACGTCGTACGTGTCACGGGGGAGTGTCGTGTTCGGAATCGTGAGGCCCTGCAGCCACCGTCTCGGTGAAGGGCTCAAGGCCCAGTGGATGGCCCACCTGTGCGGGCTGTGCCTCGCGCTGCGCGGTGACCACGGGCAGTTCGCGCGGATCGTCACGAACTATGACGGTCTGCTGATATCCGTTCTGACGGAGGCTCAGGCGGAGCGGGCGACGGGATGGCGCCGGACCGCCGGGCCCTGCCCGCTGCGCGGCATGCGCACCGCCTCCGTCGCTCAGGGCGAGGGAGCGCGCCTGGCCGCCGCCGTCTCGCTGGTGCTCGCCTCGGCGAAGGTCCGCGACCACGTGGCCGACGGGGACGGGCTGTTGGCGCGCAGGCCCGTGGCGCTCGCCGCCCGCCGGGTCGCCGCGAGCTGGGGCAGGGCCGGCGCGCGCACCGGTTCCGACGTCGGCTTCGACACCGCCGTGCTCGTCGACGCCGTGGACCGCCAGATCGGCATCGAGGCGCTGGCCGGCCCCGGGACGCCGCTGCTCACCGTCACCGAACCGACCGAGACCGCCACGGCCGCGGCCTTCGCGCACACCGCCGTACTCGCCGGCCGGCCCGGCAACGCGGAGCCGCTCGCGGAGGCGGGACGGCTCTTCGGACGGCTGGCGCATCTGCTGGACGCCGTCGAGGACAGGGAAACTGACGCCGCGTCGGGAGCGTGGAACCCGCTCACGGCCACCGGGACGTCGCTCACCGAGGCGCGGCGGCTCGCCGACGACGCCCTGCACGGGATCCGGCTCGCGCTGCGCGAGGTCGAGTTCACCGACGGCAAGCTGGCGCACCTGCTGCTGGCGCACGAGCTGGGCCGGTCGGTGGACCGCGCGTTCGGCTCGTCCGCGTGCGGGCACGCGGCGGACGGCGCGCACGGGAGCGCGGGCGCGCACGGGCCTGGAGGTGCCCTGGCGCCACCGACCGGGCGGGCCGTCGGCGCGCACCCGGCCGAGGGTGCGTTCGGACCGCCCCAGCAGGGTGGTCCGTACGGCCCGCAGAACCCCCACGCCCCGCACGGTCCCTACGATCCGCAGAACCCGTACGCCGGTGGCGGCAACCCCTTCGGCGGCGGACCCTCCTTCCAGCCGCCCGGTCCCGGCAAGCGCGGCTTCTGGGCCGGGTGCGCCGCCGCGATCGGCCTGTGCTGCACCTGCAAGGTCTGCTGCGCCGACGAGTACGAGGGCCCTTGGTCGCGCAAGAAGCGCGAGGGCTGCCTCAGCGACTGCGACTGCAACTGCTGCGAGGCATGCCAGTGCTGCGAGTGCTGTGAATGCTGCTCGTGCTGCGACTGCGGGCTGTGAGGGTCCGGGGGCAGGAGTGAGCCGCGTGCTCGTCAGGGGCCGGGGGCGTGCCCCGGCCCCTGACGCCGGGTTGTACATGCTCCCCGGCCCCCGGAGCGGCCAAGTGCTGCCCTACGGCGGTGAGTCGGCTCAGTCCTTCAGCTCCGGCGGCGAGATCCGCGACGTCTCGATGGCCGAGCCGGTCGTCCCCCACTTGTCGAGGATCTTCGCGTAGGTCCCGTCGGCGATGAGCTTGTTCACCGCGGCCCGGAAGGCGGGCGCCAGCTTCGTGCCCTTCTTGAAGGCGAAGCCGACGTCGAGGCGGTGGAACTCGTTGAGGAACTTCACGCCCTGCTGGTGGGCGACGGCGTAGCGCAGGCCGTTGATGGTGCTCATCACGATGTCGCTGCGGCCCTGTTGCAGCGACGACCAGATGGCGCCCTGCTCGCTGTAGGTCTGCACCTTGTACGGCTTCTTGCCGGCCTCGGCGCAGGCCTTCTTGTTCTCCTCCAGCGTCGCTTCGAAGGTCGTCCCCGCGGCGGTCGCGACGTTCAGGCCGCACAGCTGCGTCAGTTCGGTGATCTTCGAGAGCTTGCTGTCGGCGCGGGTGGCGAAGCCCTGGCCGTCGTTGATGTAGGTGACGAAGTCGATGGTCCTGCGGCGTTCGTCGGTGACGCCGAAGTTGCTGGCGCCGAAGTCGTACTTGCCGCTGTCCAGAGCCGGCAGGATCGCCTCGAAACTCGCCGGCTCCTGCTTCAGCTCGATGCCGAGCGTCTTCGCGACCGCGTTCGCGAAGTCGACGTCCTGGCCGGTCAGGGTCTTCCCGTCGGTCAGGTAGGTGGTGCCGGGCGGGGCGCCGGAGATGCTGACCCCGACGGTGAGCGAGGTGGTGCCGGCCGGGAGCAGCCGGGCCGCGGCCTCGTCCTTGCGGACGGCCGAGACGACGTCCGTGGTGGGGATCTTGTCGGCCTTGGCCGCGGCCTGGGCGGTACCCGCCCCGCCGGTGCCGTCCGAGCCGGAGCCGCAGGCGGTGAGCAGCAGTGTCGCGGAGGCGAGAAGGGTAAACGTCGCAAAATACCGATTTCGGGTACGCGTGAACGTACTCATCGTGTGCGGTCTCCTGAAGGCAGGCGGCGAGAAGCGAGAAGGCGTGACGCGAGGCGGCGCGAGGCCGGGAGGGGAGGGGGTGCGCGTGTGAAGGCGGGGAAGGCCGGGAGAACGGCGAAAGGCGAGGCGCGACAGCTGCCCGACGGGGCGTGCGCGCAGGGGGTCAGCTCAACAGGACGAGGACCACACTCGACCGAAGTCGATGTGGGAGCGCGTGACCAGCCACTGCTGCGGATGCATGGGCCAAGTGGAACAGGCATCCGTTTCCGCGTCAACTGGCCTGAGACGTACGGCTCACAGTGTGGACACGCTTGACAGTGAACGGAAACGGCACCGTACTCTCGATCGACGGCCCTGCTGAGGGGCTCGGCCGTCGGCGCCCCGAGGCGCTCCGTGTGAAGGCATCCACCGTGTTCGATCCGACGTATCACGGAGCCTTCGCATGTCCTCCGACACACTCACCAAGGCCGCCGCGGCCGCACCACAGGAAGCGGCGCCCCTGCGCATCGTCCCGCAACGCCGTCTCGGACTGTGGACCACCGCGGTCGCGGTCCTGGCCCTGCTCGGGCTCGCCCTCAACTCCCTTGCGCACAACGACGCCTTCCAGTGGGACGTCGTCGGCGAGTACTTCACCTCGGCCTCCGTACTGCGCGGCCTCTGGCTCACCCTCTGGCTGACCGCGGTCGTCATGGCGCTCGGCTTCACCCTCGGCACCCTGCTCGCCGCGTTCCGCCTCTCCGCCAACCCCGTGCTGCGTGCGGTCAGTTGGGGGTACGTCTGGCTCTTCCGGTCGATGCCGATCCTGGTGCAGCTGCTGTTCTGGTTCAACATCGGGGCGCTGTATCCGCAGATCCTCGGCGTGAAGACGGTGAACCTGCTGGGCCCGGTCACCGTCGCCGTCCTCGGACTGACCCTGCACGAGGCCGCGTACGCCGCCGAGGTGGTGCGCGGCGGCATCCTCTCCGTCGACCGCGGCCAGATCGAGGCGGCACAGGCGCTGGGCCTGAGCCGGTGGCGCCGCTGGCGCAGGATCGTGCTGCCGCAGGCGATGCGCTCCATCGTGCCGCCGGCCGGGAACATGCTGATCGGCACCCTCAAGGGCACGTCCATCGTCAGCGTCATCGCCGTACAGGACCTGCTCTACTCGGTGCAGCTCGTGTACCACCGCACCTACCAGGTCATGCCGCTGCTCATGGTGGCCACGCTCTGGTACGTCGTCGTCACCTCCGTGCTCAGCGTCGGCCAGTACTACGTCGAGAAGCACTATGCGCGTGGCTCGGAGCGCACGCGATGAGGCCCTCGCTGGTGATCGTCGGAGCCGGGCCGCGGGGGACCGGTCTGCTGGAGCGCATCGCCGCCAACGCCACGGAGCTGTACGGGGATCAGGACCTGGACATCCATCTCGTCGACCCCTATCCGCCCGGCGCCGGACGCATCTGGCGCGAAGCGCAGTCACCGCTGCTGTGGATGAACTCGCAGGCCCAGGACGTCACGATGTTCACCGACACGACGGTGGACATGGCGGGCCCGGTCCTCGAAGGCCCCACCCTGCACGAATGGGCCGGCCTGGACGGACGCACCTTCGCGGACAGGCCGCGGCAGGGCGCCTACATGCGCTGGGTGTACGAGCGTGCCGTGGCCGCACTGCCGCCGGGCATCCGGGTGCGCCACCACGCGCGGCGCGCCCTGCGGGTCGGCGGTCCCGCCGAGGGCCGCCAGCAGGTGTGGCTGGAGGGCCGGCCCCGGCCGCTCCTCGCCGACCTCGTCGTCCTGACCCTCGGCCACCTCGACGCCGAACTCGACGACGAGCAGCGGGCGTTGTCGGCCCATGCCCGTGAGCACGGCCTGGTCCATCTGCCGCCCGACTTCACCGCCGACAGCGACCTGTCCGTCCTCGCCCCCGGTGAACCCGTCCTCGTGCGCGGCTTCGGACTGGCCTTCGTCGACCTGTTGGTGCTGCTCACGGAGGGACGCGGCGGACGCCACGACGGAGAGACGTACCACCCGTCCGGCCGCGAGCCCATCCTGTACGTCGGGTCCCGGCGCGGCGTCCCCTACCACTCCAAGATCGGCTACGACTGGGAGGGCGAACGGCCCCCGCTGCCACGGTTCTTCGGGCCGGCCGAGGTCGACGCGCTCCTCGCGCGGCCCGACGGATTCGACTTCCGCGAGGACGTCTGGCCCCTCGTCGAGAAGGAACTGGGCTTCGCCCACTACCACCGGCTGTTCGCCGCACATCCCGAACGCACCCGCGCCGCGTGGACGGACTTCGAGGAGACGTACGCGGCCGCCGACGCCGCCGGGATCCGGGCCCTGGTGGCCGCCGCGGTGCCCGACCCCGCCGACCGGCTGGACCTGACCGTCCTCGACCATCCGCTGGAGGGAGTGCGGTACGCCTCGCCCGAGGAGCTGCAGAGCGGCCTGCGCGGGTACATCGAACGGGACCTGAGCCGACGTCACGACGCAACGTACAGCCCTGACTTGGCGGTCTTTCTCGGGCTGCTCTCGGTCTACGGCCAGCTGGTCCGGCTCGGTGACATCGGCTCGTGGTGGCACGGCTTCTTCAGCTATCTGGCGTCGGGCCCGCCCGGCCCGCGGCTGCGGCAGATGCTGGCCCTGTCCCGCGCCGGAATCCTCAGATTCGTGGGCGCCGGCATGACCGTCACCGCCGAGCACGGCGTCTTCCGGGCGAGCGGCGCCGGCGTGCCCGGCGCGACCGTCGAGGCCCGCGCACTCGTCGAGGCCCGCCTGCCCCACCCCACCGTCGCACGCAGCCGGGACCCCCTGCTGCGCGAGCTGCACGCCGACGGGGCCGCCACCACCCCCGAGGGACTGCTCGCCGTCGACCCCGCGGACGGCCGGATCCTGGACGCCTCCGGTACCCCGCACCCCCGGCGCTTCGCGCTCGGCCCGCACACCGACGCCCGGGGTTCCGGCGCCTTCACCCGGCCGCGCACCGGCGGCCCTGCCTTCCGGCAGAACGACGCGACGGCGCGGGCCGCGCTGGACTTCCTGCGCGCACTGCCCCGCCGCGCCGCCGCCTGACGCCGTACCCGTCTCCGTCTCCGTCCTCTGTCCTCCGTCCTCTGTCCTCCGTCCTCCGTCCTCCGTCCTCCGTCCTCTGTCCTCCGTGAAGGGAACCACCACCGATGAACGCGCCCGACGAGGCCACCGGCGAGAGGGCCGTCTCCGCCGCGGAGCCCGGCACGAACCAGGCCGGGGCCGCCGCCATGGTCGACATCAAGTCCGTCCGCAAGAGCTTCGGGTCGCTGGAGGTGCTCAAGGGCATCGACCTCCAGGTGCGTGCCGGGGAGGTCACCGTCGTCATCGGGCCCTCCGGCTCCGGCAAGTCGACGCTGTTGCGCACCATCAACCACCTGGAGAAGGTCGACCAGGGACGGATCAGCGTCGACGGCTCGCTCGTCGGCTACCGCCGCTCCGGCGACAAGCTGTACGAGCTGCCCGAACGCGAGATCCTCGGACAGCGCACCCGGATCGGCTTCGTCTTCCAGAACTTCAATCTCTTTCCGCACCTCACGGTGCTGGAGAACATCGTGGAGGCGCCGGTCCACGCCCTGAAGCGGGCGCGGGAAGACGCCGTCGCCGCGGCGCGCAGGCTGCTCGACCGGGTCGGGCTCGCCGACAAGGCGGACGCCTATCCGAAGCAGCTCTCCGGCGGCCAGCAGCAGCGCGTCGCCATCGCCCGTGCCCTCGCCCTCGAACCGAAGTTGCTCCTCTTCGACGAGCCGACCTCCGCCCTCGACCCCGAACTGGTCGGCGAAGTCCTCGACGTCATCAAGGACTTGGCCCGCCGGGGCACCACGATGATCGTCGTCACGCACGAGATCGGGTTCGCCCGCGAGGTCGCCGACACCGTGGTCTTCATGGACGACGGCCGCATCGTCGAACAGGGCGCCCCCGGCGACGTACTGGAGCGCCCCGCGCACGAACGCACCCGGGCGTTCCTCGCCAAGGTCCTGTGAACGGGCCCCGTGAGCACGGGCCCCGAGCGGTCCTGGCCCCATGGATCCCCCCACCCCCACCGAAAGGTTCCGCGTCATGACCGCACAGCCCGGCCGGGCGCTTCTGCATCTGGCCGCCGCCCTCGACCGGCAGGGGGTTCACGACGCCGCCGTTCTCGAGGAGTCGGTGCGGCTCGCGGAGATTGGCGCGCTCGACTTCGTCACGCTCGGCGACTCCTTCGCGCGGCCCGGACTCGACGCGCTCGCCGTCCTCGCCCGGCTCGCGCCCGCCACCCGGCGGATCGGTCTGGTGCCGACCGTGACCACCACCCACACCGTGCCCTTCCACGTCCAGGCCGCCGTCGCGACCCTCGACCGGGTCAGCCGGGGCCGCGCCGGATGGCACATCGACGTCTCGACCACCGAGGGCGAGGCCCGGCTGTTCGGCCGGCGCCACGCCGCGCCCGCCGACGCCCTGTGGCGGGAAGCGGGGGAGGCCGCCGATCTGGCCGCCAAGCTCTGGGACAGCTGGGAGGACGACGCGGTGATCCGCGACGAGGCCACCGGCCGCTTCGTCGACCGGGACAAGCTGCACCATGTCGACTTCGAGGGCAGCGCCTTCGCCGTCCGGGGCCCTTCGACCGCTCCGCGCCCCCCGCAGGGCCACCCCGTGCGGGTGGTCGACGCCACCGAGCGGCACGCCCGGGGGACGGCCGCCCGGTACGCGGACGTGGCGCTCGTCCGGTTCGCGGGCCCGGCGCAGGCGCGTGCCGTGCGCGACGAACTGCGGACGGCCGCGGCCGAGTCCGGACGCGACCCCGACGGCCTGCGCGTGCTCGCCGGCCTCTCGGTCGACCTCGGCGCCGGCGAGCGCGCCGCCGAGCCGGGCCACGGCGGCGGCGGACCACGGCAGACCGCGCAGGGCGCGCTGTACCGCGGCGGCCCCGTCGACCTCGCCGAACTGATCGCGGCCTGGCACCGGGCCGACGCCGTCGACGGTTTCCACCTCACGCCCGTCGAGCCGCACCGTGACCTGGAACGGCTCGTCAACGGAACGGTTCCGCTGCTCCAGCACCGCGGACTGTTCCGCACCTTCTATCCGGGCAGCACGCTCCGGGAACACCTGGGGCTGGCGCGGCCCGCCAACCAGTACGCCGTGACAGGGGGAGCGTCATGACCGTACGCAAGCAGATCCATCTCGCCGTGCACGTCCCCGGCACCGACGACACCGTCCGGTCCGACCCGCGCTCCGGATCTCCGGCCGAGTTCGCCTCCTTCGTCCACCTGGCGCGCACCGCCGAACGCGGACTCTTCGACTTCCTCCTCGTGGCGGAGGGGCTGCGGCTGCCCGAGCACAAGGGACGCATCCACGATCTCGACGTCGTGGGACGGCCGGAGCCCCTGACCCTGCTGAGCGCGCTCGCCGCGGTCACCGAGCGGCTCGGACTCGCCGCCGGAGCCTGTACGGCCTTCCACGAGCCGTACGAACTCGCCCGCCGGCTCGCCACGCTCGACCACCTCAGCGGGGGCCGGGCGGCCTGGAACGCGGTGACGTCGCCGGACGCCCGGACGGCCGAGAACTTCCGGCGCCTCGGCCACCCGGACCCGGCAGGCCCTCCGGAAGCTTTCGACTCCGCCGGGACGGTGCGCGACCCCCTCGCCCGTGCCACCGAATTCGTACAGGTCGCACGGGAATTGTGGGACTCCTGGACGCCCGACGGGACGCCCCGCCCGTTCGCGCACCAGGGCCGGCACTTCGACATCGCGGGCGAGTTCACCGTGCCGCGCGCGCCGCAGGGGCACCCCGTGGTCATCGGTTCCGCGGACTCGCCGCAGGAGCGTGAGTTCGCCGCGTCCGCCGCCGACGTCGTGCTCACGCGGCACGGAACGCTGGAGGAGAGCCGCGCGCTCCACGCCGATGTGAAGGGGCGCCTCGCCGCGTACGGCAGGGCGCCTCAGGACCTCAGGATCATGCCCGGGGTCAGCGTCGTCCTCGGTGACACGGCCGCCGAGGCACAGGAACGGGCCGCCACGGCCAGACGACAGCGGATCTCCCCGCGGCACGCGATCGTCGCCCTGGAACGGATCTGGGGCGTGGACCTCTCCGCGTACGACCCCGACGGCCCCCTTCCCGACATCGCCCCGGACCCCGGATCGACCCTCGTGCGGGACCGGGCACGGGCCGCCGAACTCCTCGCGGTCGCCGAGAAGTGGCGGACCCTGTCACGGGAGAAGGGCCTGTCCATCCGGCAGACCGTCATCGAGGCGTCCGCCCGGCAGTCCTTCGTCGGCACCCCGCAGGCCGTCGCCGACGAGCTCGGCGAGCTGGTCCGGACGGACGCCGCCGACGGGTTCGTCCTCTTACCGCATCCGACTCCCGGTGGACTCGACGAGTTCGTCGACCGGGTGGTGCCGCTGCTCCAGGAGCGCGGCACGTTCCGCACGGAATACACGGGCACCACGTTGCGCTCACACCTCGGGTTGCCGGAGCCCGTATGGAAGGGTTGATCACATGACGACGGACGCATCCGAGGACTGGAAGCACTGGCACGAACACCGCACCAGGACGGTGGCCGAACCCTACGGACCGCTCGCCCTCACGGGCACGCACTGGATCGAGGACTATCCGGAGGGTCGACTTCCGGACATCCCCGGACAATGGACGGCCAAGGACGACGGCGTCGTGCTGGAGGCGGTGGACGAGGACGGACTCACCCTCGACGGACAGCCCTTCACCGGTGAGGTCGTGCTCGACGCCGACCACGGGCCGGCCGCCGGGGCGCGAGTGGGACACGGTGAGCGCCGGTTCGTCGTCCTCGTGCGCGAGGGAGTCTGGGGCGTGCGCGACTACGACCCCGCCGCGGCCACGCGCCAGGCCTTCGAGGGCATCGAGGCGACCCCTTACGACCCGCGCTGGTCGGTGCCGGGGCACTTCACGCCGTACGGCGAGGACCGCACCGTGCGCGTCGAGAACGCGGACGGCGTCGCGCGCGGCCTCGGGCTCGGCGGAGTCCTCGCCTTCACCCTGGACGACCAGGATCTGACGCTCCAGGTGTCGGTGGAGAGCGACGGTTCGCTGTGGGCCGTCTTCGCCGACACGACCAGCGGGGACAGCAGTTACCGCTTCCGGTTCCTGCGCCCGGCGGCGCCCGACGACGAGGGGCGTACGACGGTGGACTTCAACCGTGCCGTGCTTCCGCCGTGCGCGTTCGCCGATCACTTCATCTGCCCGTTCCCGCCGCCCGGCAATACGCTGGACACGGCCGTCGAGGCGGGTGAGCGCCGGCTGCGCTGACCGCCGGAAATCCGAAGGCGGCCGGGGGGCCGCGCACGTGCCGGGGCCGGGCGCCGACAGCACGGGGACATACGCAAGTTGAACGCTGCACGGCCGAAAGGTGCCCTTGCGCCGGTCGGCCGTGCGGCCGAATACTCCCCCCAGCGCTTGTCAGGAGCACGGCTTGTCCGGAATCCGGATGAGCGGGCCCCCGGCTGCGCCTCACGGGCCCTCAACCCCACGAGACGAGGACCCCCGACTTCCCTTCGGAGGAACGAAACGTGAGGATCAAGCGCACCACCCCCCGCAGCGGCATAGCGAGACGGACCCGGCTGATCGCCGTGACCACCGGACTCGTGGCCGCGGCCGCGTTCGCGGTCCCCAACGCGAACGCATCCGACGCCCAGACCTTCAGCACCACTCAGCTGAGCAGTGTCAACAAGTCGGTACTCAAGTCCGATGTCGCGGGCACCGCATGGGCGGTCGACGCCAAGACGAACCGGGTGGTCGTCACCGTCGACAGCACGGTCTCCAAGGCCGAGATCGCCAAGATCAAGCAGGACGCGGGCGGCAACGCCGACGCGATCACCATCAAGCACACCCCGGGCAAGTTCAAGAGGCTGATCACCGGCGGCGACGCCATCTACGGCGGCTCCTACCGCTGTTCGCTCGGCTTCAACGTGCACAGCGGGAGCACCTACTACTTCCTGACCGCCGGCCACTGCGGTGAGGTCGCCTCCACCTGGTACTCCAACTCGGGCCACACCACGACGCTGGGCACGAACGTCAGCTACAGCTTCCCGACCAACGACTTCGCGCTGGTCCGCTACACCAACTCCTCGATCGCGCACCCGAGTGCGGTCGGCAGCCAGACCATCACCCGCGCCGCGACGCCCAGCGTCGGCACGACCGTCTACCGTCGTGGCTCGACCACCGGTACGCACAGCGGCCGGGTCACCGCGCTGAACGCCACGGTCAACTACGGTGGCGGCGACGTGGTCTACCAGATGATCCAGACCACCGTCTGCGCCGAGGGCGGCGACAGCGGCGGCCCGCTGTACTCCGGCTCCACGGCCTACGGCCTCACCTCCGGCGGCAGCGGCAACTGCACCTCCGGCGGCACGACCTTCTTCCAGCCGGTCGTCGAGGCGCTGAACTACTACGGCGTGAGCGTCGGCTGACCGACAGATCACCGACCGTCGGATCACCGGCCCTCGGACCACCGACCGACTGACCCATCGACCGGACCGGCAACCCCCCACGTCACCCGGCCGGACCAGCAGCCAGCAGCAGGCGAGCTCTCGCACCCAACCGGCGTGCGGGGGCTCGCCCTTGTTCAGGTGACGGAGTTACCTTCGAAGTGCGTGCCGTACGCGCTGTACGCACCTGATGCGCCCACTTCGGACCCTGGGGGGCCGTGATGGTCGAGGAGCTGGTGGCGGCGGGAGTCGCCGTCGCGTCCGCGGGGCTGGTCTATGCGCTGGCCGGTGCCCGAGTGGTCAAACAGTACGAACGGGGCGTGGTGCTGCGGCTCGGCCGCCTGCGCTCGGACGTGCGCGGCCCGGGATTCACCATGATCGTTCCGTTCGTGGACCGGATCCGCAAGGTCAACATGCAGATCGTGACGATGCCCGTGCCGGCGCAGGAGGGCATCACACGGGACAACGTGACCGTGCGGGTGGACGCGGTCGTCTACTTCAAGGTGGTCGACGCGGCCGATGCCGTCATCCAGGTCGAGGACTACCGGTTCGCGGTCTCGCAGATGGCGCAGACCTCGCTGCGGTCCATCATCGGCAAGAGCGACCTGGACGACCTGCTGTCCAACCGCGAGAAGCTCAACCAGGGGCTGGAGCTGATGATCGACAGCCCGGCCATGGGCTGGGGTGTGCAGATCGACCGCGTGGAGATCAAGGACGTGTCGCTGCCGGAGACGATGAAGCGGTCCATGGCCCGGCAGGCCGAGGCCGACCGCGAGCGCCGCGCCAGGGTCATCAACGCGGACGCGGAGCTCCAGGCATCGAAGAAGCTGGCGGAGGCGGCCGGGGTGATGTCCGAGCAACCTGCCGCGCTCCAGTTGCGGCTGCTGCAGACGGTGGTGGCCGTCGCGGCCGAGAAGAACTCGACGCTCGTGCTCCCGTTCCCGGTGGAGCTCCTCAGGTTCCTGGAGAAGGCGCAGCAGTCGGTCGGGGCGCAGCAGCCCGCCGTGACGCAACAGCCGGTCGAGGCAGGGCGGTCGGCAGGGTTCCAGGACGCACCGCAGTCGGCCGGAGCGCAGCAGTCGGTCGAGGCGCTGCGGCCGTCCGTCCCGGCCCCGGCATCGTCGTCGGCACCTTCACCGGCCGAGGTCCAGGAGTCCGGTCGACCGGTGCGGGAGCAACTTCCCTCCCCCGAAGTTCGCTTGAGCGAAGAGCCCGAGGGATCGAAAACAGGACAGGACTAGTCCTCACCGTCCGCACAACGGTCACCTGCACGCAGTGTTTGCACCGGAAACCCACGTGGCACTACCACGCTCAGTCAAGGCGCAGGGGGCGTACGCCCATTGGCGTACGCGCGTCCTGAAGTCGACCTTGTGTGCCCCCTGTGTGCCTGGGAATAGTGGGCCGGGAACAACCGGCACGGACGCGGTTCGACGCGGCTTTTTGTCGTGCGCCGGGCCCGTGCGCGTACGCCTTCCGGTCTCGGAGGTCCCCCTCGACCTTCGCGGCCAACCCCCCACAGGAGGACGTCAGTTGAAGCACCGACGCATACCCAGGCGGCGTGCCGTCATGACGGGTGCGGGCATCGCCGCGCTCGTCGCCGCGGGAGTCACCTTCCAGACTGCGAACGCGAGCGAGGCGCCGAAGACCGGCACGCCGCACACCCTCTCGGTCACGGCGGCCGGAAAGCTCGCCTCGACCCTCGGCAAGGACCTCGGCGCCGACGCGGCGGGAACGTACTACGACGCGAAGTCCCGGCACCTCGTCGTCAACGTGCTCGACGAGACGGCGGCCGAGGCCGTCACGAAGGCCGGCGCCAAGGCCAGAGTCGTCGAGAACTCCCTCGCCGAGCTGAAGAGCGCCCGCGCGACGCTCAGCAGCGACGCGACCATCCCCGGTACGTCGTGGGCGACCGACCCGGAGACCAACAAGGTCGTCGTCACCGCGGACCGCACGGTCTCCGCGGCCGAGTGGACCAAGCTCTCGAAGGTCGTGAAGGGGCTCGGCGCCAAGGCCGAACTCCAGCGCACCAAGGGAGAGTTCAAGCCCTTCATCGCCGGCGGTGACGCCATCACCGGCTCCGGCGGGCGCTGCTCGCTCGGCTTCAACGTGGTCAAGGACGGGCAGCCGTACTTCATCACCGCCGGGCACTGCACCGAGGCGATCTCGACCTGGTCGGACTCCAGCGGCAACGAGATCGGCAAGAACGAGCAGTCCAGCTTCCCGGACAACGACTTCGGTCTGGTCAAGTACACCGGGAACGTCGACCACCCGAGCGAGGTCGATCTCTACAACGGCTCCACGCAGGCCATCGCCAAGGCCGGCGACGCCACCGTGGGCATGAAGGTGACCCGCAGCGGCTCCACCACCCAGGTGCACGACGGCACGGTCAAGGGTCTGGACGCCACCGTGAACTACGGCAACGGCGACGTCGTCAACGGACTCATCCAGACCGACGTCTGCGCCGAGCCCGGTGACAGCGGCGGCTCGCTCTTCTCCGGCGACACCGCGATCGGACTCACCTCCGGCGGCAGCGGTGACTGCACCTCGGGCGGCGAGACCTTCTTCCAGCCGGTCACCGAGGCGCTCTCGGCCTTCGGCGCCCAGATCGGCTGACGGCTCACCGTCCCGGCAGAGTCCCGTCCCCGCGCAGGCTGCGGGGGCGGGACTCCGCCGTGTGTACCGGAGAGGTCCCCGCGGCCCAGGCCGGCCGGCGTTTGCGCAGGTGGGAAGGGCTCGGACGGATGTCGCACAGTAGTTCGAAAATTGGTCTATGGTGGGGGTGAGGTAATTGGGAACGAATGTTCGAGAGCCGGTGCGGGCTCACGGGTGCGGGAGGTGCGTGTGCCGGGATTCACGCATCTGCACACCGCGTCCGGGTTCTCCCTGCGGTACGGGGCCTCGCACCCGGAGCGGCTGGCCGAGCGTGCCGCCGAGCGGGGCATGGACGCCCTCGCCCTCACCGACCGGGACACCCTCGCGGGCTCGGTCCGGTTCGCCAAGGCGTGCGCCAGGGCGGGCGTCCGTCCGCTGTTCGGCACCGAGCTCGCGGTGGGGGAGCCCGAGCGCGGCGGGAAGCGGCGCGCCCCGGTCCGCGGCGGCGCCTTCGTCGACGAGTCGGCACCTCGGGCGACCTTCCTCGCCCGGGACGGCGCGGCGGGCTGGGCCGACCTCTGCAGAATCGTTACGGCCGCGCATGCGGGAGACCCGGGCGACCGGCCCCGGCTGTCCTGGCCGGACAATCACGCCGAAGGCCTGACCGTACTCCTCGGCCCCGCCTCCGACGTCGGCCGCGCGCTGGCCGCCGGACGCCCCGACCGGGCCGCGAAGCTGCTCGTGCCCTGGCGGGAGGTCTACGGCGACGCCCTGCGGCTGGAAGCGGTGTGGCACGGCCGCGAGGGGACCGGGCCGGGATCCCTGCGGCTGGCCGCCCGCACGGTCGGCTTCGCCGCCGAACAGCGGGTGCGCCCGGTGCTCAGCAACGCCGTCCGGTACGCCGACCCCGGCATGGGCCCGGTCGCCGACGTCCTGGACGCCGCCCGGCTGCTCGTCCCGGTCGACCCGCGCCGCGGGCTGGACTCGGGCGAGGCCTGGCTCAAGGACGAGGCGGCCATGCTGGGCGCGGCCGAACGGATCGTCGAGGCCGCGGGCTACCGCCGCGACACCGCGTACCACCTGCTCGAACAGACCCGGGCCACCGCCGCCGCCTGTCTCGTCGACCCGGAGGACGACCTGGGCATCGGCACCGTCCATTTCCCCGAAGCGCACCTCGTCGGCGCGGGCCGCCGCACCGCCCAGCGGGCCCTGGCCTCCCGTGCGGCGGCGGGCATGGTGCTGCGCGGCTACGACCGTGACCGGGCCTACTGGGAGCGGATGCACCAGGAACTGGACATCATCGCCCACCACGACTTCGCCTCCTACTTCCTGACGGTCGCCCAGGTCGTGGACGACGTACGGGACATGGGCATCAGGGTCGCCGCGCGCGGCTCCGGCGCGGGCTCCCTCGTCAACCACCTCCTCGGCATCGCGCACGCCGACCCCGTCGAGCACGGGCTGCTGATGGAACGCTTCCTGTCCAAGCGGCGCGCGGTACTGCCCGACATCGACATCGACGTCGAGTCCGCGCGCCGGCTGGAGGTCTACCGCGCGATCATCGCCCGGTTCGGCACCGAGCGGGTCGCCACGGTCTCGATGCCCGAGACCTACCGGGTCCGGCACGCCGTCCGCGACGTGGGCGCCGCCCTCTCCCTGGACCCGGCCGACATCGACCGGATCGCCAAGTCCTTCCCGCACATCCGTGCCCGCGACGCCCGCGCGGCGATGGAGGAACTGCCCGAACTGCGGGAGCTGGCACAGGAATGCCGGCGGGACGGGGAGAAGTACGGGAGGCTGTGGGAGCTGGTCGAGGCGCTCGACGCCCTCCCGCGCGGCATCGCCATGCACCCGTGCGGCGTGCTCCTCTCCGACGCCTCCCTGCTCGCCCGGACGCCGGTCGTGCCGACCAGCGGCGAGGGCCTGCCCATGTCGCAGTTCGACAAGGAGGACGTGGAGGACCTCGGGCTGCTCAAGCTCGACGTGCTGGGCGTGCGGATGCAGTCCGCGATGGCGCACGCGGTGGCCGAGGTGGAGCGGGCGACGGGCGACCGGCCGGACCTCGACTCGGTGCCGCCGGGCGACCCGGCGACGTACCGGCTGATCCAGTCGACCGAGACGCTGGGCTGCTTCCAGATCGAGTCCCCGGGCCAGCGCGACCTGGTCGGACGGCTGCAGCCCGCGACCTTCCACGACCTCGTGGTCGACATCTCGCTCTTCCGGCCGGGGCCGGTCGCCGCCGACATGGTCCGGCCGTTCATCGAGGCGCGGCACGGCCGGGCGCCGATCCGCTATCCGCACCCCGACCTGGAGCGGCCGTTGAAGGAGACGTACGGGGTCGTCGTCTTCCACGAGCAGATCATCGACATCGTCGACATCATGACCGGCTGCGGACGCGACGAGGCGGACCGGGTGCGGCGTGGGCTCTCCGACCCCGAGTCGCAGGGGCGGATCCGGTTCTGGTTCGCGCAGCACGCGGCGGCGAAGGGGTACGACGCCGACACCGTCGCGCGCACCTGGGAGATCGTCGAGGCCTTCGGGTCGTACGGCTTCTGCAAGGCGCACGCGGTCGCCTTCGCCGTGCCGACGTACCAGTCGGCCTGGCTGAAGGCCCATCACCCGGCCGCCTTCTACGCGGGGTTGCTCACCCATGACCCCGGGATGTACCCGAAGCGGCTGCTGCTGGCGGACGCGCGGCGGCGAGGGGTGCCGATCCTGCCGTTGGACGTGAACCGGTCCGCGGTCGCCCATCGTATCGAACTGGTGTCTGATTCGCAGGGGTCCGAGAGCTGGGGCCTCCGGCTGGCGCTCTCCGACGTGCACGGCATCAGCGAGGCCGAGGCCGCGCGGATCGCGGACGGGCAGCCGTACGGCTCGCTGCTCGACTTCTGGGAGCGGGCCCGACCGAGCCGCCCGCTCGCCCAGCGGCTGGCCCAGGTCGGCGCGCTGGACGCCTTCGGCGCCAACCGCCGTGATCTGCAACTGCACCTGACCGAACTGCACCGGGGCGCGCGGGGCGGGCGGGCGGATCAGCTCCCTCCCGCACTCCTCGGCATGGGGGAGGCACCCTCGGCCGGAGGGCGGACGACGGCACCGGCCGGGCTGCCCGATCTCTCCTCGGCGGAGCGGCTCAGCGCCGAGCTCGGTGTGCTCTCCATGGACGCCTCCCGCAACCTCATGGACGACCACCGCGGATTCCTGGAGGAGCTGGGCGTGGTCACGGCGCGCCGGCTGCGGGAGGCGCGGCACGGTGAGACCGTCCTGGTGGCCGGGGCCAAGGCGGCCACCCAGACCCCGCCGATCCGGTCCGGCAAGCGGGTCATCTTCACCACCCTGGACGACGGCACCGGCCTGGTCGACCTCGCCTTCTTCGACGACTCGCACGACACCTGCGCCCACACCGTCTTCCACTCCTGGCTGCTGCTGGTGCGCGGAGTGGTGCAGCGCCGCGGCCCGCGCAGCCTCAGCGTGGTGGGCGCGGCGGCCTGGAACCTCGCCGAACTGGTCGAACTGCGCGCCCGGGGCGGCCTCGACGTGGTCGCCTCGCATCTCGCCGAGCCCGTACCGCGCGAGCCGGAGCCGGAGCCGGGGGAGCGCGGGGAGGCTGCCGGGGCCGGGAAGTCCGGCGGCGGTCCGGCGAAGGGCCGCACGATCCGCATGTCCACGGGGTACGAGATGCACCCCTGGGCCGATCTGCGTCCCGCGGGCGAAGGGCCCGCGGGTGGAAAGAAGTTGTGGCACCAGAGTCCGGGGAGTGCGGGATGACCATCCTCTGCGTACGTTTCCAGCTGCCTCCGATGTACGAGGCGGCCCTGCCTCGACTCCTGGGGCTCCTGGAGGACTTCACCCCCGTCGTCGAGGCGCTGCCGCCCGACGGGGCGCTGCTGGATCTGCGGGGCGCCGAGCGGTACTTCGGGCGCGGCGCGGTGGAGCTGGCCTCGCTGATCCGGTTGCGGGCGCTCGCCCTGCACGGGATCGACTGCGTGATCGGTGCCGGGCCCGGTCCGATGCTCGCACGGATGGCCCTGCGGGACGCCGCGCCGGGCGTGACCCCCGTGGTGCCCGAGGAGCCGGACGCCGTCGCCGGGTTCCTCGCCGAGCGGCCCGTCGCCGCGCTGCCGGGAGTCGGCGGCGCCACCGCCCGCACCCTGTGCGAGTACGGCCTCGACACCATCGGCAAGGTCGCCGCCGCACCCCTGTCGACCCTGCAACGCCTCACCGGCGCCAGGGCCGGCCGCGAACTGCGCGAGAAGGCGTCCGGCGTCGACCGCGGCCGGGTCGTGCCGAACGCCGCCTCACGCTCCCTCGCCACCGAACACCCCTTCCGGAGGGACGAGTTGGACCCCTCCCGGCATCGCCGCGCGCTGCTCTGCGCGGCCGAGGACCTGGGTGCCCGGCTGCGCGCCCTGGAGAAGGTCTGCCGCACGCTGACCCTCACCGTCCGGTACGCCGACCGCTCCACGACCACACGCAGCCGCACCCTCGAGGAACCGACCGCCCGTTCGTCGGCGCTCACCGACACGGCGTACCGCATGTACGAGGCGCTCGGCCTCCAGCGGGCCCGGGTCCGGGGGATCGCCCTGCGCGCCGAGGGGCTCACCCCGGCCGAACAGGCCTCGTACCAGCTCACCTTCGACCCGGTGGACGAGAAGGTCCGCCGTATCGAGGAGGTCGCGGACAGGGCGCGGGCGAGGTTCGGACCGCATGTGATCGGGCCCGGGACGCTGGCCGCGTGACGTCCCGGGTCCGGCCGGGGGTTGCCAGGGGGTTTCGTTCGGATCAGCCGAAACCCCCTAGTTGGCCCACGGAGGCGTGAGGACCGAGCCGTCGGCCAGTTCCGCCCGGAGGCCGATCGACGTGGTCACCCAGGAGACGGCGGTCTCCCGGGTCGGGTTCTCGACGCCGAGGGTGGCCCCCGGATTGATGATCACGGTGTCGCCCGCGGTCACCCGCTCGGTGCGGCCGTCGAGCGTGATCAGCAGTTCGCCGGAGAGGAGATGGAAGATCTCCTCGTGGCTGACGGTGTGCTCCGGGGCCTTGAGCCCCGCGGGGATCTCTCCCCGCCAGGCGCACAACTCCTTGCTCCCGCTGCGGGGAGTGGCGTACGAGACGAATCGGGCGCCGTGGATCTCGTGGACGACGGCCTCGGACGAACGGACGACGGGCATGGGCGACTCCTGGATCGAGGGAAGATGGTCAAGCAGCTTGACCATCTCGACGGTCTCCATGGTCAAGCTGCTTGACCAATTCGTCAAGGGTGTTTCAATGCACCCGTGCAGAACTCCGAAGCCATGGCACTCGCGGTCGCCCTGCTCGCCGCCGCAGGTGACCTGACGCAGCGCATCAACGACGGTGTCGTGGAGCGCGGGTTCGAGGGGCGGCCCGCCTACGGCTTCGCCTTCGCCCGCCTCGCCGCCGGCGGTGCGACGGTCACCGACCTCGCCGCCCATCTCGGGGTCACCAAGCAGGCCGCCAGTCAGCTGGTCGACGAACTCGTCCGCAAGGGGTACGTCGAGCGGCACCCGCACCCCGCCGACGCGCGCGCCCGGCTGATCGTGCTGACCGAGCGGGGCCGGGCCTGTACGCGCGCCGCGGAGGAGGCCGCCGCCGACGTCGTGCGCGCGTGGGGTGACCTGCTGGGCGAGGGTGAAATGCGCGCGTTGCACGACCGTTTGGCGCGCATCGCGCCCTATGGTCCCATCAGGCCCGCCTGGTGACGGTTCATCGGGTGTAGCCGCCACCTTTAATTACCGCTGGAAGTTTTTACTCGCGCGTAACTTCACACCGGAGCTACTCGCCCGTAACTTGACGAGTGAACAGCATCCTCGTGATCCGGATCACAGGGCGTACGCCGTCGCAACTCCCTTGAGCCGCAAGGAGATCACCCGATGCTGCCCTGGAAACGAGTGCTCAGACCCCTCGCCGCGCTGCTGCTGACCGCCGCGGTCGCCGTCGTCCCCGCCGCCACCGCCCAGGCGGAATCCGCCCCCAGCCACGGCTGGAACGACTACTCCTGCAAGCCGTCCGCCGCCCACCCCCGCCCCGTCGTCCTCGTCCACGGAACCTTCGGGAACTCCGTCGACAACTGGCTGGCCCTCGCTCCCTACCTCGAGGTCCGCGGCTACTGCGTCTTCTCCCTCGACTACGGGCAGTTGCCCGGAGTGCCCTTCTTCAACGGCCTCGGCCCCATCGACAAGTCGGCAGGACAGCTCCAGGTCTTCGTCGACAAGGTGCTCGCCGCGACCGGCGCCGCCAAGGCCGATCTCGTCGGCCACTCGCAGGGCGGCATGATGCCCCGCTACTACCTCAAGTTCCTCGGCGGGGCCGCCAAGGTGAACGCCCTCGTCGGCATCGCGCCCGACAACCACGGCACCACACTCAGCGGCCTCACCAACCTGCTGCCGTACTTCCCGGGCGCCGAGGACCTGCTGAAGGCGACCACTCCCGGACTTGCGGACCAGATCGCCGGCTCCGACTTCCTGACCAAGCTCAACGCCGGCGGCGACACCGTCGCGGGCGTCCACTACACGGTCATCGCCACCAAGTACGACGAGGTGGCGACGCCGTACCGCTCGCAGTTCCTCAGCGGGCCCGACGTGAACAACGTCCTGCTGCAGGACCTGTGCGGGCTCGACCTCTCCGAGCACGTGGCGATCGGTCTCTTCGACCGCATCGCCTTCCACGAGGTGGCGAACGCCCTCGACCCGGCGCACGCCAAGGCCACCACCTGCGCCTCCGCGTTCAGCTAGCACGCCGACGGGGGCTGTCCGGCCTGAGCCGCCGGACAGCCCCCGGATTCCCCGTGCCTAGCGAACGCGGCGGCCCCCCGTGACCGCGCGGCGCCGGACCGAGGCGAACAGGGCCGCGGCGCCGAGCGCCAGGGCGGCGGCTCCGCCGATCGCGATGTAGGGCGTGCCCGCGTCGCCGCCCGTCTCGGCGAGGTTCCCGGAGGAGCCGGCCGCTTCCGGCCGGTTCGAGCCGTCCGTGCCCGCTCCGGAGGGCTCGGCCGAGGTGTCCGCGCCGGCCGCGTCCGTGGCCGCCTTCGGCTCCGCGGACGTACGGGCGTCGTTGTCGCCGTGGCCGTGGTGCTCGACCGTCGACTTGTCGGTGCCGTCCTCGATCTGCTCCTCGGAGGGCGCCGAGGCGGTCGGCGCCGGAGCGGTGCCGCCCGACGAGCCGCTGCCGCCGTTGTCGCCGCTGCCGCTCTTGCCGCCGAAGGTGACGTCGGAGCAGGAGTAGAAGGCCTCCGGGCTGTCCGAGCGCTGCCACACCGCGTACAGCAGCTGCTTGCCGGAACGCTCCGGGAGCGTGCCGGAGAAGGTGTAGAAGCCGCCCGAGGCGACCGGGTCGGTGGCCGTCGCGACCGGGTGCGCCAGATCCAGGTCGTCCCAGGCGAGCGGCTTCGACGGGTCGTAGCCGGCCTTGGTCACGTACACCTTGAACGTGCCCTTGTGCGGCGCGGTCACGCGGTACTTGAAGGTGTACGCGCCGCTGCTCACGGAGGTCGCCGGCCAGTCGGCGCGGGCCAGGTCGAGCCCCTTGAACTCGTCGTTGTTCGCGCTGCACAGCTTCCCGTCGGGTATCAGCTGCTGGTGCCGCCCGTTCGCGTCGCCGATCCGGATGCCGTTCCAGTCGTACAGCGCCTGCGTCCCGCCCGCGGCGACGGCCGCCTTGCAGGCGTCCGACTTCGGGCTCTCGGGGCCCTCCGCGTAGCACTGGGACACCCGGCTGACCGGGTCGCCCATCGAGCCGTGCGCGGACGCGGGGGCGGCGGCCAGCGCCGAGAGCGTGAGCGGGGCGATGCCGACGGTGACGACGGCGGCGGCCTTGCGGCGTGCAGACATGAGGGAACTCCTCGGAAACGGTCCTCGGTGCGTGGGGTGGATCCCGTGGGGGCGATCAGCAAACTAGCCCCAAGAAACCGGGAAATCGCCTGCTGGAGCGGGGTGGAGGAGATCCTTATGGCGCTGTTAAGGCGGGGCTAACGGGGGGCTGAGGAAGGGGGGTGTGGCAGCCGGTCTGCCTGCGCCGGACTCGCTGCACCGTCCGTGGTCGTCCATATCTGTCTGCGGTGAGATGCCTGGATCGGCTCCCGGATTGGCTCCCCACGGGGCGACCAACCGGTGTGTGACCACTGCCCTCTGAGTTCGCTCCAACCCGTCCTTGGCTGATGGTCCGCTGACGTCCACGGTTGTTCGTGGTTGTGCGTCGAGGTTGTCCCGCAGTTGGACACTCACCGCTACTGCTGTCCGTGTGAGGCCCTCAAGGTTGTCCCGTAAATGATCTTCGACCGGTGTCGACCGCCTCGTGCGAGGCGAAGATCGCCTGATGCCCGATCGTGATCCAGGGGTGTACAACCCCGTGTGGATCCCGACTGTCTGAAAGGCGCCGGAAGATGAGTCGCCGGCGCCTTTCGGTGCAGAGATCGGGGATCAGGTGGGGAAGAACGTCTGGAGAGCTGTCGTGGCCGGTGGCGCGGCGGTGGTGTTCACGGGCGTGGTCGCGGTGCCGGCCGGGGCGGCCGAGGGCGGGGTCTCGTTCACCCGTGTCCAGGTGAATGGCGGCAAGCCCATTGTGATCGGGGTGTCGAACGAGGTCGCGGCGCCCACCTCCTTCCGGATGGCGACCACCCACGAGTGGAAGTATCCGGCGGTGTTCCTGTACCGCGGCAATGCGGATCCGACGGGTGATCGGCTGTGGCACGCCATCGAGACGAGCGACTGCATCAAGGTGAGCACCGGCGTGTGCGACTTCAAGGAGACGATGTACTTCGACCCGAGCGTGTGGGATATGCACAACAGCGAGGCCGGAGCCTGGAAGGTCGCGGCCGAGGTGTCCTTCCAGGGCGGCGGCGGTGACACTGACGATGAGGGCCTCACTGTCTACGTCAAGCGCAACTCCCGCCTGACGGTGAATGCCTCGCCCGAGCCGGTGGCCAAGGGCAGGACCATCACCGTGACCGGAAAGGTCACGCGGGCCAACTGGGAGACCAGGAAGTACGCCTCCTACGGAGGCCGCCTGGTGAGCCTGCAGTTCAAGCCCACCGGAGCCACCTCCTACACCACGGTGAAGAAGGTGTACGCGAACGGCTCGGGTGATCTCAGGACGACCGTGAAGGCATCCCAGACCGGTACCTGGCGCTGGGCGTACTACGGCAATACCACCACCGGGCCGTCGACTTCGGCCGGCGACAACGTCGTAGTGAAGTGAGTTCCCTGGACTGCCTCGCGATCTACTCGGCACAGCTCCAGGACAACCTTTAGGGTCGGCGTCGCGCGGTCGGCGGCGAGGTATCCAGCTCTGAAGTGCAACGCCCCTGACCAGGTAGATCGGTCAGGGGCCGTTCTCATGCCCGCTGTCCGCCACCGACTGTGACTCCCCGCTGTGTCCCGACCGAACGGGCAGGGGAGGGGCACGGACTATTCATTCATCATCCTGATCTTCGAGGCCGAGGTGGTCCGGCGTTTCGAGGAGTGCCGTCTGTCTCTGGGCATCGGGCTCCCGGTCGGCCACCTCTCGGATCACCTGGGCAAGTCTGTGCCGGTCATCGGCGGAGAGCCGGCTGAGCTTGTGTGCGACGTCTTCGAACCACGGCACGCAGACGTCCGGGTCAACGTCATCGTCATCAGTCATGTCGATGGAGACCATGAGGTTCGCCAGAGCATCGGCCAGCGTGATCAGCAAGGGGTCCGTCATGGTGTCCTCCAGCCGGTCGAGAGAGCTGCGCCGGACACTACGTGAGGTCGGCGGAACTGCCTTGGGCCGGAGCTGCCTTGGAGCGAGTGATCACGGCCCCCAAGGAGAAGCCGCACGTGAACGTGTGGCGCTCCGTGCGTCGACATAGCGACACGGCGACACGAAGACGCGGCGTGGCGGCCCGGTCCGCCTGTGCCCGACTGGCTGCACCGTCCGTGGTCCATCCGCTCCCCGAGGGTTAAGATCCGCTGCCGACCTGCGAGGAGTCCGGACGGGCGGCCTCCAGGAGGTGGGAAGTGGTCGGAACGGTCAGGGTGCCGCGCGCGCAGGCCTGGTTCGCCGGCGTCGCGCTCGCCGCGTTCGCGCTGGTGACCGTCGCGGCCGGGCTGGCGGCATGGCACAAGTACCGACTGCTGGCGGGGCCGATGACGCCCGGGCCGTACGTCGACAACCCGCTGGTCGAGGTCGACACGTATTTCAGGAACCTGACGGGCTGGCGAACGGGGCTGCTCCTCGTGGCCCTGCTGCAGTTCAGCATCTGGCTCGCCACCATGCGCGACGTCGCGGATGTGCTCTGGCGTCAGGGGCAGCGTCGGCACCGGGCGTGGCTGGTCTTCGGCTGGGTGATACCGGTTGCGCAGCTCTTCGTGCCCAAGATGTTCGTCAACGATCTGTGGGCCGCCGGCCAGCCGGAATCGCCGCGTAGACGCGGACATCCCCTGCTCACGGTGTGGTGGCTGTCCGTCCTGGTGGCGGCGAATTCGTATGCGTTCGACGACGTCTCCAAGGACTTGAAGAAGGCTGTCACCACGGACCAGGCTCGTCATGCCCTGCGGCAGATCATCATTGGCGACGGTCTGTACATCTGCGCGGCCGTGCTGTCGATCATCGTCCTCTGGCAGCTCGTTCGCCGGTTGGAGCGCGCCGCTTCGACCGCGCCCGCCGAGGTCGGGGAGACAGACCGAACAGCGTCCTGAAGGCTCCTGGGCGTATGCATGCCCGCGCGGTCGGTGGAGCGGCTCTGGGCGGTGGCTGCCAGGGGGGCGCGATGTCGCCTTCCGTGTTCTGGCACACACCGGAAGTGGCGGATCCCGTGTGAGCTGGTGGGTTGAGGACCGGCGGGACGGCGCTGGAGGTGACGTCGGACACCGCCAGGTAAATTTCAGCCCAGCAGCAGGTAGATTCCCGCCACCCAGCAGATAAAGTCCGACCACCTTTTTGAAGAGAGAACATCCGCCCACAGCTCCGTCCGGCCGCGGTCGTCCGATCGTGCCGGTCGGCGAGCGCGCGCGAGGATGTTGAGTTGCCTGGAGCCCCCCAAGTGTCAGCATCGCCCCTGCCCGCCCGGTTGCGCACCGCAGCGGCACGTTTCTTCCTGCCCACGGTGCTCGCGGTGTCGTTCGCCGTTCAGGCGGTGGGCGCCTTCCTGCCCTCCGTCCCCCTCCTCGTGGCCTCCGCCGCTGTCGGACTCGCGGCGGACATCGCCCTGCACCGGTGGCAGCGGAGCATGGCCGCCGCCCTCGGCAAGCTGCACGCGACCGTCTTCGTGCGCCAAGTGGTCCGGGACCTTCTGATGGTGGCCGGCCTGATACGCATCGAGGATCAGGACTACGAGAAGAAGTACCTGGCTCTCGTCTGCGGCCTGCTGCTCTTCTACGCCCTGCACTCCGCCTGCCAGGCGCTCGCGATCCTCGTGCGCCGCACCCGCACCCTGCCCGTGGTGACCCGGAACATCGACGCCTCGGCGCTGCGGCTGAGCGCCGCTCCGCCCGCGCTGCTGATGAGCCGCCCCGGGCAGCGGCTCCTCCTGTTCGGCCTGCCCTCGGCGGCCGGCCTCGTGATCACCGCGGCGGGCGGCTCCGCCTGGTGGGCCGCCGCGGGAATCGCCCTGTCCGTCGCCTGCGCGACGGTGGGCGTCGGCGTGCTGGTGGTGCGGCTGAGCCCGGGACGCAGGCCGGCGACGAGCGAGCAGGCGCTGGAGTGGTTCGAGGCATGGCTCGCCGAGTACCGGCCGACCGTGGGCATGTACTTCTCCGGCGGGACGAGCTCGGCCTACCAGGCGAACATGTGGCTGGAGCCGCTGGCCCGGCTGGAGGGCCGCCCGCTGATCGTGCTGCGTGAGCGCTTCATGGTGAAGCACATCGCGTCCACCGACATCCCGATCGTGTGCCTGCCGAAGGTCGCCGACCTGATGAGGCTGGAGCACTCCTCGCTGGAGACGCTGATCCACCCGTCGAACTCGGGGAAGACCTCGCAGGTGCTGCGGATCCCCACCATCAAGCACGCGTTCGTCAATCACGGCGAGAGCGACAAGCTGTCCAGCTGCAACCCGTACGCGAAGGCCTACGACGAGGTGTGGGTGGCCGGTCCCGCGGCGCGCGAACGGTACGCCCTGGCGGCCGTGGGGGTCGACGACCGGGACGTCGTGGAGATCGGACGTCCGCAGCTGGACGCGATCGAGCCGTACTCCGGTGCGCCCGCGGGCCCGTACACCACCGTCCTCTACGCCCCCACGTGGGAGGGCTGGGACGGCAACCCGGGCAACACCTCGGTCGTCGAGGCCGGCGAGAACATCGTCCGCGCCCTCCTCGCCGATCCCCGGGTCCGTCTCCTGTACAAGCCGCACCCGCTGACCGGATCGGTCGATCCCCGGGCGGGAGCCGCGAACACCCGCATCCTGGAGATGATCCGCGCCGCGAACGCCGTGCGTGCCACGGAGCACGCCGACGAGCGGCCCGCACCCACCGCGGCGGCGGAACTGGCCCGGCGGACCGCCGAACTCGACGGGCTGACCACGTCCTCGTTCCGGGCGAGCGCGGACGACGCGGAACGGATGCTCGTCCAGACGGTGCCCGCACCCGGCCGGGCCGCGGCCGTGGCCGCCGCGACCGCAGCCTGGGAGGCCGCGTACTGGGCCTCGTTCCCGGCGTGGGAGCACCAGATCGTCGTCGGGGCGCGGCCGACCGTCTACGCCTGCTTCAACGTGGCCGACCTGCTGATCAGCGACGTCTCCAGCGTCATATCCGACTATCTGGCGAGCGAGAAGCCCTACGCGGTCGCCAACACCAGCGGGCTCTTCGAGCAGGACTTCCGCGACGCCTTCCCGACGGTCCGGGCCGGTGCCGTCCTCACCCCGGACGCCTCGGGCATACCGGCTCTGCTGGAGTCCGTGCGCGATCCGGAGAAGGACACCTACGCCGAGGCCCGTGGCGAGCTCAAGCAGCACCTGCTGGGCCCCTCCGACCCGCCGTCCGTCGTCCGCTTCGACGAGGCCGCCCGTGCGCTGTGCGCGGCGGCCGACGGACACCGGGCGGGCATGGCACTGCGCGCGCTCCCGGTCATCCCGGCACAGCGGGAGGCGGCGACGACACCGGACGCCGAGCACGCCAGGGGCTGAGTACCACCCGGTACCGCGGATCTCGCGGACGGCGCCGGCAGGGGAGTCGGCCGGCGCCGGCAGAGTACGGACGCCGGCGCCGGCGGGGACGTGGGCGGCGCCGGGGGTGTACTGGCGCGACGATCAAGTGGGTAGCGTTCGCGGCATGACAGAAGAGGAGATCCGGCCGGCCGTCGCCACCGACGTGCCGGCCGTGAAGGCCGTGATCGACACGGCGTTCCATCCGTACATCGAGCGCATCGGGCTGGTTCCGGCGCCCATGGAGGCGGATCACGAGGCGAACGTGGCCGCGGGCCACGTGTTCGTCACGGGGGAGCCGCTGACGGGGCTCGTCGTGGTCGAGGCGCGCGCGGACCATCTGTACCTCGACATCATCGCCGTCCGCCCCGACGCGCACGGCACGGGCGTGGGGCGCAGGCTTCTGCACTTCGTGGAGGCACACGCGCGCGAGCTCCGGCTCCCCGAGATCCGGCTGCTGACGAACGCGAAGATGTGGGAGAACCAGAAGATCTACCCGAAGTACGGGTACGAGGTCGTGGAGCGCCGCGTGGACGGCCCGTACGACCGCATCCACTACCGCAAGCGGCTGG
This sequence comes from Streptomyces krungchingensis, assembly GCF_054729265.1. NCBI lineage: Bacteria > Bacillati > Actinomycetota > Actinomycetes > Kitasatosporales > Streptomycetaceae > Streptomyces > Streptomyces krungchingensis. The sequence continues at coordinate 2,818,689 of NZ_JBPUKY010000001.1, read as the reverse complement.
ACTGAGCGGGCGGGCGAAGGCGAGCCACTGCGGCGCGGACGGACCGAGCAGCCGGGCATCGGGCGGCTCACCGCGGCACCGACGGGCCGACGGGCCGACGGGGCGACGGCAGTTCCTGTCACCGAGCGAGGCCGGACCGGCGGCCGGAGTGCGGCGCGGGGCGCATCGGGAGTGACGGCCGGTGTCCGGCGCGGCGCGCGGCCGGAGTGACGGCCCGGCCCGTTGACACGGGCGGCCGGCACGATCCCTGGGTTGTCGGGCCGCCGGATCAGCCGTCCGGCCACCACGTTCGTGCGATGTCCTTCCGGACTTCGGGGCGCCCGGCGGGGCGCTCGTCGATCTCCTCCCGCACGCGGCGGGAGTCCGACTTCCTCTGGGGCTTCTGCACGGTCACACGGCGCATCGCTGCCTCCTTGTGCCTACCGATTTCCGCGGTCGTACGGAGGTAGACCCTTTCCGGGAGAGTTACTCATCGGCCGGGATCTGTCTGTGGCGCCTGTCACGAATCGACTGTCAGTGGTGGCTGTCACCCTGGGGCCCATGACGCATCACACTGACACGAATCCGGGAGCGGGCGTCGACTGGGACGCGGAGTCCGTCACCTTCGACGACGAGCCCGACCACGGCCTGCGCGACCCGGTCGTACGCGAGGCGTGGGCGGCCAGGATGGCGGCGTGGCTGCCGCGTCCCGCGTCCGACGTCCTCGACGTCGGCTGCGGCACCGGCAGCCTGTCACTGCTCGCGTCCGAGCGCGGGCACCGGGTCACCGGGATCGACGCCTCGCCCCGCATGGTCGAGCTCGCCCGCGCCAAACTGGCCGGTCGTGACGCGGTGTTCCTCCTCGGTGACGCGGCGGCACCGCCCGTCGGCGAGGAGCGGTTCGACGTGCTGATCTGCCGCCATGTGCTGTGGGCGCTGCCGGAGCCCGGGCGCGTCCTGCGGCACTGGCACGGGCTGCTGCGCCCGGGCGGGCGGCTCGTGCTCGTCGAGGGCCGGTGGGGGACCCTGAGCCCGGTCGGCCTGCCCGCCGAGCGACTGGCCGCCCTGGTGGAGCCCCTGGTGGCGGGCCTGACCGTGGAGCCGCTGTCGGGCGACGCGCGACTGTGGGGTCGCGAGGTCGACGACGAGCGGTACGCGGTGGTCGCCACCGTGTGACCCGGGTCGAGCCCCGCCCGGCGGGTGCCGGGCCGGTGCCGGGAGGCGTCGTTCGGGTCAGGTCGGATCGGGCCGTGCCAGGCGTCACGGACCCGAGCCGACCCGAACGGCACCCCCTACGCCAGCAGGGACTCGAAGTCACCTTCGCGCGCCAGGAGCTCGAGCTCGTCCAGGGCGTGCTCCGCGGCGGTGGCGGCCCCCGGATCGGTGGTCGCCAGACCGCTGGCCGCGAACTCGTCCTCGTCCAGGCGCAGTACGGTCCTGCCGTCGGCCGAGCGCCACAGGTCGAGGTCGAGGTCCTCGACGATCAGTTCGTCGCCGGAGACCGTCGCCGGGCGCGTGATGTCGCAGTACCAGCCCTTGAGCACGCCCTCGGCGTCGCGGACCTCCTTCACCGAGTACCAGCGGTCCCGCCAGTAGTGCTCGGTGAAGACATCGCCCCGCTCGAACCGCACGAAGCCGAAGTCGCGGGCGTCGTCGCCCGCCCAGGGAGCGCGCACGGTCACCCGGTTGCCGTCGTCCCGCAGCAGCTCGGCCGGGTAACTGATCTTCGTACGCCCGTACTTGACGAGCACGACCCTCAACGATCGCCGCTCATCGGACGAGTTCGCGGGCATACGTCACCTCCGTCGCGCAGATCTTGTAGCCCAGCCATTGGTTGATCGCGAGCATCGGGCCGTTCCCCGAGTCGTTGCCCGTGAAGGCCTGTGTGAAGCCGGCGGCGCGGGCGCGGTGCAGGGAGTGGTTCTTCGCGAGCTTGGCCAGGCCGCGGCCACGGAAGGCGCGGGCGGTGCCCGTCATCACCGTGCCGTAGCGCGTGCCGCCGTCGGTGCGGGCCGCACTGAACGCGGCGGGCCGGCCGTCGACCACGGCCACCGACGTCAGCTCATGGCTGAGGAGCGGGTGGTGCCAGGTCTCCTTCAGCCATGCTTCATAGTCCGTGAACTCGCGGTCGAGATCACTCGGTTCGTCCAGCAGCGTCTCCGCGTCCAGCTCGAACAGAACGCGTGGGTCGTCCGCGAAGTCGGCGGCGGTGCGCAGTTCGACGCCCGCGGGCGTCTCCTGGAGCGGCGGCAGGGGGGTGTTCGCCAGATCGAAGCGGAGGAAGTGCGCGGAGCGGCCGGCGCGGTAGCCGCGCTTCTCGGCGAACGCGCGGTCCGCGGGCCTGTCGAGCACCCATGTGTGCAGCTTCTTCGCACCCAGGGCGCCGAGCCGCTCCTCGGCGGTGCTCACCAGCAGCGCGCCCGCGCCGCGTCCGGTCCGCTCCGGGTGCACGTACACGGTGAGGGAGCCCTGACCCGGCTCGGGGCTGTCGTACACCATGCCCACCTGCGCGGTGCCGATCAGTTCGCCGTCCTCCTCGGCCAGCAACAGCCGGTAGTGGGAGTCCGGATGAGCGTGCTCCACGTCATGGGCGATGGACTCGGGCGTGAAGAGCATGAAGGGGAGCGCCAGGTGACGGATGCGGGCGAAGCCCTCGGCGTCCGCAGGGTCTCCGAGGAGCAGCTCACGGACGATCACTGTCATGGGGCCGCACGCTACGCGTGCGTCACGGCGGATGCCTCTCATTTTCGGGCGCGTACGGGACAATCGCTGCGTGACTTTGAAGATCCACATTCATGAGGGGGCCGCTCCTTACGAACAGGTGCGCGCCCAGATCTCCGAGCAGGCCCGTTCCGGTGCGCTGCCGGTCGGCTACAAACTGCCCACGGTGCGGGGGCTCGCCGAGTCGCTCGGCCTGGCCGCCAACACCGTCGCCAAGGCGTACCGGGCCCTGGAGGCGGACGGGGTGATCGAGACGCGGGGCCGCAACGGCACGTTCGTGGCCGCCGCGGGCGACGCCGCCTCGCGCGAGGCCGCCACCGCGGCCCAGGGGTACGCCGAACGCGTGCGCCGTCTCGGGCTGAGCGAGGCGGCGGCCCTCGACGCCGCACGGGACGCCCTGCGGGCGGCGTACGGCGCCTGAGGGCTGTCCCGTGATCCCCGGCGGGCGCACGACGACCGCTACGGCACCTCGCCGCGTTGGAGGGTCGCCCGGATACGTCCGGTACGGGGACGGCCCTCCGCCTTGCGATGCACCGCATCCGACGCCGCGTGCCGATCCACCGGGGATCAGCCGATCCACCGGGGATCACGGGACAGCCCTCAGGTGAGCCGGACGGCACCTCCTGGCGCCGACCTCGCCGGCGGCTGCGGTCCCGGACGCAAGCACAAGCGCAAGGGCCGTGGGCCCTGCCCCGTGACGCCCTCGCGCCGGGTCCACGGGGACCGCGGCCGGGGCCGACGGACGACACGCGGCCGGGTCCGGAGGGCGGCACGTGGCCGGGTCCGGAGGGCGGCACGTGGCCGGGTCCGGAGGGCGGCGCGCGGCCGGGTCCGGAGGGCGGCACGTGGCCGGGTCCGGAGGGCCGCGGCCCCGGTCCGCCGACGGGCGGCGCTACGGAGTCCGCGTGACGGTCAGACCCGCCGCGCGTGCCACGCGGGCGAAGGCGACCGCGTCGTGGACCGCCGCCCCGTTCGGATCGTTGTTGAAGTACGCGTACACCTCGTGCCCCTCGGGCCAGGCGTCCGCGATGCGCCCCGCCCACGAGGCCAGGGACCGCCGGCCGTAGCGCGGCCACTGCCGGGCGCGTCCCTCGTGGAAGCGGACATAGCCCCACGCGGCGGTCCGCCACAGCGGGGTCACCGGCCGGGCCAGCACGTCGGCCCAGCACAGCGCCGCGCCCCGCGCCTCCAGGACCTCGCGCACCCGGGGCGTCCACCACGAGTCGTGACGCGGTTCCACGGCGATCCGCGTGCCCGACGGGAAGCGGGCGAGGCAGTCGTCGAGGAGCCCGGGGTCGGCGTGCAGCGTGGGCGGCAGCTGGAGCAGGACCGGTCCGAGACGGTCGCCGAGTCCTGCGGCGTGCTCCATCAGCCGGTGCACCGGCTCCTCCGGGTCGCGCAGCCGCTTGATGTGGGTCAGATAGCGGCTCGCCTTGACGGCCACGACGAAGCCGTCAGGAGTGCGCTCGCGCCAGCTCTCGAACGTCTCGCGCGACGGCAGCCGGTAGAACGCGTTGTTGATCTCGACCGTCGCGAAGCGCGCCGCGTACTCCTCCAGCCAGAGCCGCAGGGGCAGTCCGTCCGGGTAGAGGACGCCGCGCCAGTCCTTGTACTGCCACCCCGACGTGCCGACGTACAGGGTCATGCCTCCATGAAAGCACCGGACCGTCCGCCCCACCCGGGCGCGGTACGCACCACCCGGGTGCGGCCTCCAGGTACGCACCGCACCCGGCGTCGGCCTACAGGTACAGCCCCGCGTCCGCGCCGTCGCGCTGGTCCGGCACCGACGTCGGGCTGGTGCCCCGGCGCAGCGCGTACAGCTCCGCGAGGGTCGCGCCGTCGCGCGGGACGCCCTCCTCCGTGCCGAGCCAGCCGACGGCCTCGGAGCGGGTCAGCGGCCCTACCTCGATACGGGCGAGGCAGCGGCCGGGACGGACCACGGCGGGGTGCAGACGTTCCAGGTCCTCGTTCGTCGTGACGCCCACGAGGACGTTGCGGCCCTGGCCGAGCAGCCCGTCCGTGAGGTTGAGCAGACGGGACAGCGCCTGGCCCGCCGTGTGCTTCGCCTCGCCGCGGATCAGTTCGTCGCAGTCCTCCAGCAGGAGCAGCCGCCAGCGGCCCTTGCCCGTGGAGTCCTCCTCGCCGATCGCGATGTCCATCAGATAGCCGACGTCGGAGAAGAGCCGCTCGGGGTCGAGGACGCAGTCGACCTGGCACCAGTCACGCCACGAGCGGGCCAGTGTGCGCAGCGCCGAGGTCTTGCCGGTGCCGGGCGGGCCGTGCAGGAGCAGCAGCCGGCCGGCGATGTCCTCGGGGGTCGTCTTCATCAGGCGGTCCATCGCGTCGGCCACCGGCTCGGTGTAGTTGGCGCGGACCTCCTCCCACGTACCGGCCGAGATCTGACGCGTCGTGCGGTACGGGCCGCGACGCGGCGACACGTACCAGAACCCCATCGTCACGTTCTCCGGCTGCGGCTCGGGTTCGTCCGTGGCGCCGTCCGTCGCCTGGCCGAGCACCTTCTCGGCCAGCTCCGCGCTGGTGGCGGTCACGGTCACGTCGGCGCCGCGGTTCCAGCGGGAGACCAGGAGGGTCCAGCCGTCGCCCTCGGCGAGGGTCGCGCTGCGGTCGTCGTCACGCGCGGAGCGCAGTACGCGGGCGCCCGGCGGGAGCAGGGTCGCCCCGGACCGTACGCGGTCGATGTTCGCCGCGTGCGAGTGCGGCTGCTCGCCCGTCGCGAAGCGGCCGAGGAACAGCGCGTCGACGACGTCCGACGGTGAGTCGCTGTCGTCGACGTTGAGCCGGATCGGCAGAGCGTCGTGCGGGTTGGCAGACATGCCGCCATGATCCGTCACGCGGGCTTCGCATGCACCCGGTTTCCGTAGTGCGCCGCGCGTGTCACCCGAGGTCCGGTGCTTCCGGTGTGTCCCTTCCATCCTGTTACAGGGCTGTGCACTCACGGGATCTGTCCGACGGCGGAGGCCCGCGGTTACTGTTGCCCATGATGGGACGTCATGGGTGGAATTCGGGGGCACGGCGGTGGCGGCTCACCGCGCTGCTCGGCGTCGGTGTGGCCGCTCTGGCCCTGGTGGTGACCCTGCTCAACACGCTTCCGGGGGACGGCGGGAGCACGGCCGGCACCACCCGCGACGGGGACAAGGTGCACGGCACGCCCGTCACGCCGCCCGGATCGCCGCGGCCGGACGTGGGCTGGGGCTTCACGCACACCCAGTTCAGTGCCGACGAGGGCAGCGACGCGGCCGTCGAGCGGGCCGAGGGGCTGCTGGAGAAGCAGTCGGTGCCGCAGAACCAGCACATCATGGGCTGGGGCGCGGACAATCCCGAGCCGTCCAAGGGGCGTTACGACTTCTCCGCGATGGACCGGCGCATCGACTTCGTCCGCAAGACGGGCGGCACCCCGGTCGTCACCCTGTGCTGCGCACCGGACTGGATGAAGGGCGGCAAGGCGGGCGCCGGCAACACCGACTGGAGCCAGTCCTCCCTGGAGACGGCCCCGGAGCGGTCCCACTACAAGGACTTCGCCGCGCTCGCCGCGACCGTCGCCAAGCGCTATCCGGACGTACGCCACTTCATCGTCTGGAACGAGTTCAAGGGCTTCTGGAACAACGGCGAGGGCCGCTGGGACTACGAGGGCTACACCGAGCTCTACAACCTCGTCTACAAGGCGCTGAAGAAGGTCGACAAGGACATCATGGTCGGCGGGCCCTACCTGGTCATGGACAGTCTCGACCCGCGGCAGGAGGACGGCGCGTCCACGACGGTGAAGGGCACCTGGGGAGCCATGGACCAGCGGGTCCTCGACGCCTTCGACTACTGGAACAAGAACAAGGCGGGAGCGGATTTCGTCGTCGTCGACGGTTCCAGCTACACCAATGACGACGAGATGCTGCCCGACGAGTTCGCGGCCACCGACAAACTCACCGCGGTGGGGGAGTGGGTACGGGCGCGCACCCACGACCTGCCGCTGTGGTGGGCCGAGTACTACGTCGAACCGGCCGACGGCAAGGACGAGCGCAACGGCTGGTCCGAGACCCACCGGGTGGCGGTCCAGGCCGCCGGCATGATCGCGATGGTCAAGGGCGGCGCGTCGTCCGGCTTCTACTGGAACCCGGAGGACGAGAAGGGCACCGACTGTCCGGGCTGCCTGTGGACACCGACGGACACCGCCGCCGGCGGCGGGAAGCTCCCCATGTACGACCTGGTGACCCGCTTCGGCAAGGAGTTCGCACCGGGCACGGCGTACAGGTCCGTGTCCGTCGCCGCGGACGACGTGCCCAACGTCCGTGTCCTCGCCACCGCCAGGACCGTGCTCGTGGTCAACACGCTCGACCGCTCGATCAGCGCGAAGGTCGACGGCAAACGGTTCGAGATGGGCGCGTACGAGGTGAAGTGGCTGACGCGCTGAGCCCCCGGGTAAGCGGTGCGGGCGCCGACGTGCCGAGCCCCCGGTACGTGGTGCGCTGAGCCGCCGGTACGTGGTGCGCTGAGCCGCCGGTACGTGGTGCAAGCGTTGCCGTGCTGAACCGGTACGAGGTGCGGGCGCCGACGTGCTGAGCCCCGTACGCGGTGCAGGCGCCGCCGCGCTGACCCGCACGGGCGAGGGGGCTCGCGCGGAGAACCGCGCGAGCCCCCTCGTCCTCGGTACGGGCGCTACTTCATGGTCAGGAACCGCTGCACCATCGAGGCCAGCAGCACCGCGAGCAGCGGCAGCGAGAACCAGAAACTGCTCTGCAGCCACCGCAGTTGCCGCACGCTCGGCCGTGCCGCGACACGGACGACCTCCCGGGCGGCCAGCAGCACGATGAGCGCGACCGCCGCCAGGCCGCCCACGACCGACCACGGCGTCCAGGTGATCTGCGGCCCGATCGGTCCGGGATCGGCCTTCTCGACCTTGCCCGAGGGCTGTTTGCGCAGCGCGTACATGGTGACGTCGTCGTTGGCCAGGACCTTCTTCAGCTCCTGGCGGTCGTCGAGGTTGGTGATCAGCCGCGACTCCCATGTCGCCGAATAGCCCACGTCCAGTTCGAGGTAGACCACCTGACTGCGGTTGATCATCAGGTACGAGTTCGGGCCCGCGTCCTTGAGGGCCTTCACGAGCCCGGAGACCAGCACCGGGTCGGCGGGCGCCAGCGTGGGCACGTACTGCACCTTCTCCATGTCCTTCGCGCCCCACGGCATCGCCGGCGTCACGTTGTCGACCGTGTCGTTGCTCAGCCACAGCAGCCGTACCGTCGGATCGTCGTGCTCGTACACGTAGTTCATGGCCGCGACCTCGCCCGACCTGATCCGCTCGAAGGGCTCGTTGCCCCAACGGGCCACCAGGAAGCCGCCCATGAGCAGCAGTCCCGCCATCAGGGCGGCGACCGGTGCGAGGCTCACTCGGTCCCGCTCGCGCTCCTTAGCGGTGACGCCCGTACGGGGGAAGAACGCGAGTCCGGCCAGCAGGGCCGCGCCCGGCAGCGCGAACATGAAGACCCGCAGGGCCATCTCGCCGCCGTACGACTGCATGCCGAAGCCGAGGAACGGCACGAAGGTGAGGACGAGCAGGGACCGCTCGCGGTATTTGTGGTCGCGCCGCCGCCACCAGCCCCAGCAGGCGAAGGCCATCACGCCGCCCGCGAGCAGGACGCGGGTGTACAGGACGAGCTTGTGCGAGGAACTGCCGCCCTGGATGCGCCCGGAGACCGACGTCGACACATTGCTGCCCACGCCGCCGACGCCGCCGAACAGATCGTCGAAGTGCCCCGACCAATAGGGCTCGGCCATGAAGCTCAGCCAGACCGCGACCAGCACGGCGAACAGGATGGGCAGGCCGCGCAGTTCGCAGCGGCCGATGAGCACGAGGACCGCGAGGACGCCCAGCATCACGAACGGGGTCAGCTGGTGCGCGGGCACGGTCGCCGCGAACAGCCCCGTCAGGACCATGAGGAGCACGGCCTGCTGGCGGCGGTTCGTCGGCTCGACCTCCGCCTCGCCGGGACGCGCCTTCGTCCACAGCACCCGGGGGGCCCGGAACCACACGAGCAGGATGGCCACGAAGACGAGGTAGAGCAGATAGGTGAAGCCCTGCGGTGAGAAGTAGTCCTGGCCGACCCAGCCGCTGAGCGCGAAGATCCAGATGCCGGTCCACTTGGCGCGCCAGCCGGCCCGCAGGGAGCGCACCAGCAGGAACATCGGGGCCAGGTAGAGCAGTTGGACGGTCATCGGCCACCAGCGGATGACCTCGGTGAGGTCGCTGACCCCGCACGCCTTCGCGACGAACGCGGCCACCGCGAAGAAGCCCGGCCAGCTCCAGCGGGCGTCCAGGTCGGGCACCGCGGACCCGGTCCGGTCGATGTAGTCGAGGAAGCCGAGGTGCTGCCACGCCGTCGCGAACCGCGGCTCGGTCTCGATCACCGCGGGCAGCGCGTGCAGCGACACCACGGTGGCGAGCAGCGTGACGCACAGCAGTCCGCGGTGCTCGCGGGCGGTCCACAGCAGCGACGCGAAGACGACGATCAGCAGGGCGGCCCCGACCAGGGTCGGGAGCGGCAGTACGGAGATGAGGCCCAGGCCGCCCATCTCGTCGAGGGAGCGGTCGTCCAGGGCGAGCGCCGGGACCCAGTACAGCAGCAGCGCCGAGATCAGCAGGCAGCCGAGGACCACACCTGGCCGGGACGGGTGCCGCAGCCGTTCGCGCAGCGACGGCAGGGCGTCGTCCGGCGGCTGGGGCGGGTCCGCGTCCGGCCGCGCCGCGGCGGCGGAGACGTTCGGCACCGGCTTGCGTGCCGGCGCGACGACGCCGTCCGTGCCGTCCGTCTCGAACGGCGCGTCGACCTCGGGTGCCTCCGCAGGACCCAGCGACGCCTCGGAACCCGGCTCGCGCGCCTCGACGGGCAGCCCGACCGAGGGGCCGGGCTGCACCCGCAGCGCCCAGGTCGGGCGGTGCTCCGGCCGGGCCTTGGGCGTCCCGGTGGGCGGGGTGCCCGGGCCCGGCCGTACGTCCGGCCTGCGCTCCTGGTGGTCGAAGTCGACGTGGACGCCCAGGGCGAGGGTGTCCGAGTCCAGCGCCCACGCGGGTCCGTGCCGCCCCTCGCGGGGCTTGGCGGCGGGAGCCTCGCCGGCCCCCAGGTCGGCGAGGTCGCCGTCCGGCGCCGCGTCCGCGGGCAGTTCGGCGGGCGGCGCGGTGCGCACGATCCGGTACAGCCTGGGGGAGGCGATCATGACGATCACCGCGAGGCTGGAGATCTCCGCGACGCCGGCGCCGGTCAGACCCATCCGGGGCAGCAGGAGCACGGTCAGGCCGAGGACCAGGACGCACAACAGGCCCTGCAGCCAGGCCAGGCCCGCGGTGCGGCTCTGCGCGCGCAGGACCGCGAAGTACGTCTCCATCACGACCCGCAGCACCGCGCCGACGGCGAACCAGCGCAGCAGCGGGGTCGCCGCGTGTGCGTACCCCTCACCGAAGACGTGCAGGATGAACGGAGCGCCGAGGAACAGCAGCCCGCACACCGGCAGCATGATCCGGGCCATGCGCTTGAGGGCGGCCCGGGTGTTGGCGGCCAGCCGTGCCGGGTCGTGCGAGCCCTCGACGGTCAGCGAGGCGCCCATGTTGATCGCCAGCAGGTTGACCGTGCCGCCGATCGTGGTGGTGATGTAGAAGTAGGCGTTGTCGGTGGAGCTGACCTGCGACGCGATGATCACCGGGACGAGGTAGACCACGGCGAGCGAGAACAGGGAGCCCGTGTAGTCCCCGGCCAGGAACCGGCCGATCTCCTTGAGGGAGGGCGGTTTCGCGTGGTCCTCGGTCGCCTTCACGTGGCGGGGCACCAGCCGCCGGAACACCAGCAGTCCGAGCGGTACCACCGACAGGGCGATCGCGGCGACCCAGGAGACGAAGACGCCCGTCGTGGGGATCGCGGCGGCGAGACCGACGAGCAGCAGCAGCTTGGCCGCGGAGAACACGGTGTTGCCCACCGGCACCCACAGAGCGCTGCGCAGCCCGGTCAGCACACCGTCCTGGAGCGTGAGCAGGGACCAGGCGACGACCGCGAGGACGAACCCGAGGCCGTTGAGCGGTCCGTGCAGGAAGCGGTACGACGGGCCCCACAGGTTGAGCGTGAGCAGGAAGATCCCGGCGGCCAGCGCCACGATCACCGAACTGCCCGCGTACGTACGCAGGATCAGGCGCCCGGTGCTGCGCCCGGCGATCGGGATGAAGCGGGCGAGCGCGCCCGTCAGCGTCACCGCGGTGAGGCCGGCGAGGAGCTTCATCGCGGCGATGGCGGCGGAGCCCTGGCCGACCGCCGACTCGGAGTAGTAGCGGGCCGCGATCAGCCAGTAGCCGAGCCCGAGCACGGCGGAGATGCCGGTGTTGAGCATCAGCGCGTAGGCGTTGCGGAACAGCTGGTTTCCGCCGCCGGCGCCCTTGCCCTTAAGGCCGGGCAGGCGGAACCGGCGCGCCGGCGGCTGCTCGGGTGCCTCGGCGGGCGTGGAGGCCTGGGCTGTGGTCGTCGTGTCAGACACGGGAACGGATGGCCTTCCGGCGGACCTGTCGTGCTCTTCGGACCATGGCGTACCCCTTGGTGAGGGCGCGGTCCCGGGCGAAGTTGCGGGTGATCGCACGGCCTTCGACCAGCTGCTCGAACTCCTCGATGCCGGTCGTGCGGCGCACGGTGACGCGTTGCAGCGCGTACGGGCCCTGGCGGCGGCGCGCGAGGGCATTGCCGACGGCGAGCGACTGGGCGAACCCCGCCTCCCGCACCGTACGGCGCACCCGGCGGCTGGAATAGCCGTACGGGTAGGCGAACGAGACCGGGCGCGCGCCCAGTTCGTCGGCGATGATCTCCTTGCAGCGCAGCAGCTCGGACCAGAGCGCCTCGTCGGCGATCTGGTCCAGCTCCGGGTGGGTGTGGCTGTGCCCGCCGATCTCCACCTGCTCCCCGGCGAGTTCGCGCACCTGGTCCCAGTCCAGCATGGCGTCGAGGCCGCCCCCGGTGTCGTACGGGCCCCTCAGCCAGCCGGTGGAGACGAACAGGGTGGAGGCGAAGCCGTGCTTGGCGAGCACGGGCAGCGCGTGCCGGTGCACGCCCTCGTAGCCGTCGTCGAAGGTGATCAGCACGGGACGGGCAGGCAGTGCGGCGCCCGACCGCCAGGCGGCGGCCAGCCGCGCCGTGTCGACCGGGGTGAAGCCCCGGTCGCCGAGCAGCGCCATCTGCTCGGTGAACGCCTCGGGCGCGACGGACAGGGCGCGGGTCGCGTCGTTGGGGGAGTGGGCGATCGAGTGGTACATCAGGATCGGCACCGGTTCGTTCACGCCGCCACCTCCTCGTCCCCGCGGCCGCCGTCGGCCGTGCCCACCGGGACCACCGAGAACACGGCTCCGCCCCTGCGCGCCCGGACGCTCCCGAGTACGTACCCTCCGGCCGCGGTGAGAACCCCGGCGACGATCGCGCCCGCGCGGCCCGCTCCGCCCGGCCGGGCCAGTGCCGCGTCGCGCAGCCCGCGCAGGATGCCGGCCGGCAGCACCTTGGTCGTGTAGCGGCGCTCCGACTCGAGTCCCTTGTCGGCGCCGACACTTCGCGCGACGAGCGCCTTGGACAGGCCCTCGGCGTACGCACGCGTGCGGAAGTACCGGAAGTGCTCGCGCACCTCGGGCACCCGGTGGTGGATGACCGCCCGGTCGTCGATCAGCAGGACCGCGTCGGGCCGGGCGCGGGTGAGCCGGATGCACAGCTCGGTTTCCTCGCAGCCCAGCGGGCGTCTGTCGCCGTCCCGGCCGATGCCGGTGGCGAATCCGCCCGCCGCGTCGAACGCCGTTCGACGGAACGAGGCGTTGCCGCCCAGGACATTGCGGACGCGTACCAGGCCCGGCGGCAGCCCCTTGTAGGTGCAGCCGACCACCCAGTCGAACTCCTCGGGGAACCAGGCCGGCCGGCGGCCCGAGGCCCAGATCGGCATCGTGCGACCGCCGACGGCCATGACCCGCGGGTCCGCGTACCCCTCGGCGAAGTGCCGCAGCCAGTCCCGCTCGGCCACGGCGTCGTCGTCGAGGAAGGCGATGATCTCGCCGCGTGAGGCGGCGATCCCGGTGTTGCGGCCCGCGGACAGACCGCGGGGGCCCGCGTTGGCGAGCACCCGAACCGCATCGGTCTCCTTGTACTCCCTGGTCAGCCGCTCCAGCAGCGTGGCGTTGTGGTCCACGACGAGGAGCGTCTCCAGGGCGGGCAGCGACTGCGCCCGCACCGAGGAGACCGCCGCGAGGATGTCCTCCCAGCGGTCCTCGGTGTAGACGCAGATCACCACGGAGATGTCCGGCTCGCTCAAGACATCTCTCCCTGGCCCGAGTCGAGCTGGGCGGCGTGCGGCCTGCGGCGCAGCGCGCGCCGGTTGGAGCGCTCCTTGAGGATCACCTTGAGCACCCGGAGTCCGTCCCGCACGGCGCGCAGATTGCTCGTGCCGTGGATGCGGAGGTACTCGTGGCTGGGAATCTCCTGCACCTTGAGACCGGCCTTGACCACCCGGATGTTCATCAGGGTCTCGACCTCGAAGCCCGTGCAGTCCAGCTCGATCTTGTCGAGGCAGTGCCGCCAGAACGCGTTGTAGCCGTAGCAGAGGTCGGTGTATCGGGCGCCGAACTTGGCGTTGACGGTCGCGCACAGGACTCTGTTGCCGAGCTTGCGGATCGGTGTCATGTCGGAGGTGCCGCCGCCGTTGGCGAAGCGCGAACCCTTGGCGAAGTCGGCTCCGGACACCAGCGCGGACACGTACGACACGATCTCCTGACCGTCCGCCGAGCCGTCCGCGTCGACCATCACGATGATGTCGCCGGTGCACGCCTCGAATCCGGTGATCAGGGCGTCGCCCTTGCCCTTTCCGCGCTGCTCGACGACCTTGACGTCGGGCCACAGGTCACGGGCCACTTCGACGGTGTTGTCGGTGGAATTGCCGTCGACAAGAACGACTTCGTGTATCCAGTCGGGAAGCGTCTTGAAGACGTACGGGAGATTCTCTGCCTCATTCATGGCGGGAATGACGACACTCACCGGAGGCGCGATGGCCAGGTGAGAAGAGATCGGCCGGTACTTGTGTGACGTTGACGGATCTTGGCCCGAAAAGGCGGGCCGCAGGACTGAGCTCATGAGTCTGGTCCCTCTCGTCCGGTGGACCGCCCGCCCCTGGGCGGTCCGGTTCTTTGTCCGGTTCGAAAGGGGGGTTCTCACTTGAGCATGACGAAATGGATCTCCGTGCATGCCGCGTGAGCTTGCAAAGCTGGCCGGCCCCGGAATCGGGAACCGGTCGCGCGGCACGACTCGGCACACGTCTGGCCACCGAGTACGGCACCCCCCAACCGCGCCCCGCGCCGGGAACCATCGCGGTCCTTGAGCCCTCCCCTAGAGCCGCTGATGATGGACCGATGCGGGTGAGATGTACGACGGTATTGACGATTGAGTCTGTATGGCAAGACCTGGAACGAGGCCTCACGTTTTTGTTGGTTTGGCCGTTACCTAACGACTCGAACGGATTTTCCTCATCCGTTTGCGTATTTCGTGATCAATTCAGGTGGCGCCTCCGTTCGCCGTCCGACGGCGCAGCCGACGCGCGAGGACCAGCAGCAGGATGAGGGAACTGAGCGCGGTCACCGCCGCGATTCCGCCGCGGACCGACCAGCGGTGCACGGCCAGCATTCCCTGGGCCACCAGCATGTTGAGGGCGACCGCGCCGGCCAGTGAGGCCACTGCGCGCCCGAGCGGTTCCAGTCCGCGCAGTGCGGCCGCGATGGCCACGGACGGCGCCGCGAGCAGGAAGAACAGCGTGAACGGGCCGCGCAGCGGTGAGTCCACGTCGGCGAGCGCGAGGACCGCGCCGACGCCGCCGATCACGGTGGCCGCGCCCGCGAGCAATGGCAGCAGGTCCCTCCCCGGATGCTGCCGTGGCCCCTCTGTTTCACCTGATGAAGGTGGCTTGATGCGTATGGTCTGCATTGGCGACTTTGCCCCCTGAAGCGCCGGATGCCGGGCTTCAATGTCGCGCAGCGGGCGGGGGGTCGTCAAGATGCGGAAGGCGCCCATGGCGGTTCTTGGGTTCCTTTGAACATGCGTTACCCGAAGGCGCTGTCTCGCGGTGGGCAACGGCCTTGCAGATCAACGGAGTTGCCAAGCGGAATCGGCTCGCTCCGCCTCGTTCGGGACGATCTTCGGAAGCCGGGTCCGGGATCCGGTTCGTTTCTCCTGTCGGCGATCGAGCTCTGGCTCTTGCCGCTGATCGAGTCCTTGTGCCGGTGGCCCGGTCCTCCGCCGGCGACTCGGCTCCTGGGCCCCGCGGTCTTCCGGGTGGCGGTCCTGTCCGCCCGGACGTGCGCCGACGCGATCTGACGCACAGTCACAAAGGTGTCGTCAGGGCAACGAACAGGCCGGTGAACAAGTTCGGGCAACAACGGTAAGAGCCGAAAATTCTTGGCATGGACACTTCCAGTCAACACGCGTAGCTGCTACCAAAGTTGTGGCAGAGATCCTGCTAAAGGGAGGTTCCATGAGACGTTCCCGAATTACGGCATACGTGACCTCGCTCCTCCTCGCCGCCGGTTTCGCCCTCACCGGGGCTGCGACGGCGCAGGCGTCCTCGACCGCCGCGGCCACCGGATACGTGGCGCTCGGCGACAGCTACTCCTCCGGTGTCGGCGCGGGCAGTTACATCGGCTCCAGCGGCGACTGCAAGCGCAGCACGAAGGCCTACCCCTACCTCTGGGCAGCCGCCCATTCACCCTCGTCGTTCGACTTCACCGCCTGCTCCGGCGCCCGAACGGGTGATGTCACGGCGAATCAGCTGGGCCCGCTCAGCTCCTCCACGGGCCTGGTCACCATCAGCATCGGCGGCAACGACGCCGGCTTCTCCGACGTCATGACGACGTGTGTGCTCCAGTCGGAGAGCTCCTGCCTCTCGCGGATCGCCACCGCGAAGGCGTACGTCGACTCGACGCTCCCCGGCAACCTCGACACCGTCTACTCGGCGATCAGCGCGAAGGCCCCGGCCGCCCATGTGGTCGTCCTGGGCTACCCCCGCTTCTACAAGCTCAACGGCAGCTGCATCACAGGCCTTTCGGAGACCGAACGGGCCGCGATCAACGGCGCGGCCGACTACCTGGACAGCGCGATCGCCAAGCGTGCCGCCGACCACGGCTTCACCTTCGGCGACGTCAGGGGCACCTTCACCGGGCACGAGATCTGCTCCGGCGCCGCCTGGCTGCACAGCCTGAACTGGCTGAACATCGGCGAGTCGTACCACCCGACCGCGTCCGGTCACTCCGGCGGCTACCTGCCGGTCCTCACCTCAACGGCCTGACCCTCAGGGCGACACGGAGGCGGAGGCCCCGTCCGTCGGGGTCTCCGTCGCACAGGTGATGGTGAACGCGACCGAATTCGACGTCACCCGGACCGGTGCCCGCACCTCCACGCCGATCTCGTTGCGGAACGTCCCGCTCGTGTCGTACGTCGTCGCGACGACCGTCTTCTGCCGGGTCCTGCCGCCCCCCGCCGGGAACGACAGCGTCTTCCAGCCGGGGTCCGTCACCTCGCCCGACTCCGTCACCCAGCGGTACTCGACGTCCACCGGGACACGGCCCACCGTGAACGTCGCCGTGAACGAGGGCGCCCCGTCCCCCGGCGGCGGGCAGGCGCCCGCATAGTCGGTGTGCTGACCTGTGACCGTCACCTGCACGGACTGCGCGGGCGGAGTGGTCGTCGCGTGGCCGCCGCCGGGAGCGCTCGTCGAGGGACTCGGCCCGGTCGAGGCGGTGCTGCCGCTCTCGCTGTGCGTCCCACTCGCGCCGGAACTCCCGCCGCCGTTGCCCGGAGCGGCGCTGCTGCTGCCGCCACTGCCCTGGTCGCCGTCCCCGCCGTCCCGGTTCAGCAGCGCGTACGTCAGCCCTCCGAGGGCCAGCGCCAGCGCGACCAGGCCCGCGACCAGGACCACGGCCGCGCGGCGGTTGCGGTCCGGTTCCCGCGTCGCGGCGGTCGTGGGCGCGGTGCTCGACAGCGGAACGCCGGGGCTCCCGGGCCCGGGTGGACCTTGGGGAGCGGGGCCGAACGTGCCGAGTGTCGTCGCGTCGGAGCCCGTCGGCCCGGGAGGCGTGACGGGCAGCGTGTTGCGGCGCGTGGGCGGCGCCGCGCCGCCCGCCGCGACGACGCGCAGGTCGTGCTCGGCCTGGTCCGCGTTCATCCGCTCGGCCGGGTCCTTGGCCAGCAGGCCCTCGATGACGGGGCCGAGCGAACCCGCTCGCCGCGGCGCCGGCAACGGCTCGTCGACGATCGCCCGCAGTGTGCTCAGCGGAGTGTTCTGCCGGAACGGCGAATTGCCCTCGACCGCCGCGTAGAGCAGGACGCCGAGCGACCACAGGTCGGACTCCGGGCCCGGTGTGCGGCCCAGCGCCCGCTCCGGAGCGAGGAATTCGGGGGAGCCGATGACCTCACCGGTCATCGTCAGCGCCGAACTGCCCTCGACCGTGGCGATCCCGAAGTCCGTGAGGACGATCCGCCCGTCGTTCGCGATCAGGACGTTGCCCGGCTTGACGTCGCGGTGCAGGACCCCCGCCTCGTGCGCGGCGCGCAGCGCGGCGAGCACCTCGGCGCCGATGTGTGCGGCGCGTGCCGGGGCCAACGGGCCCTCCGCGTCCAGCAGATCGGAGAGGGCGAGGCCGCGGACCAGCTCCATGACGATCCACGGTCGGCCGTCCTCGGTGGCCACGTCGTACACCGTCACCACATTGCGGTGCGAGATGCGTGCGGCGGCCCAGGCCTCCCGCTCCAGCCGGGCGTACATCCGCTCGACCTCGGAGTCCGGAAGTCCGGCCGGGGCACGGACCTCCTTCACCGCCACCTCGCGCTGCAGCACCTCGTCGCGGGCGCGCCACACCGTTCCCATGCCGCCCTCGCCCAAGGGCGACAGCAGACGGTAGCGCCCCGCGATCACACGTTCACTGCCCGGGTCTTCGGACACGTGCGCCCCCTCTTCGCATCCGCGCGATTTCTCCACAAAAGTAGCTCAGCCGAGTACGGATGCGGCCCCCCTGAACACCAATCCAGCCCCAAGCGCTACGACGACGAACGCCGATCCCAGGGGCGCGGCCCTGCGCACCAGGGCCGCGGTGCGGCCCGCGGCCCAGCGTGGACGCCGGGCGAGGACCCGGCTCATCCCGCCGCCGAGCCTGACGACGGCGAAGCCGGCAGCCGTGAGCGTCAGCGCGAGCCCGGCGCCGTAGGCGAGGACCAGGAGGAACCCGAACCACGCCTTGCCCAGCGCGGCGGCACCGACCAGCACCACGACCGCGGACGGGCTGGGCACGAGGCCGCCGGCGAAGCCGAGCAGGATCGTGCCGCGCAGGGTCGGCGCGATCTCGTGCGTGTGGGTGAAGCCGCCGTGGGTGTGTTCGAGGGTGCGGGAGCGGGGGGCGCCGGGGGAGTGGGGGTGCCCGTGCGCGCGGTCGTGCTTGTGGTGGTGCTTGTGGTCGTGCTTGTGCTTGTGGTCGTGACTGTGCTGGTGCTCGGGGGCGCTGTCGACGGTGCGTTCGCGTGTGCCGGACGCGTCCGAGGCGCCGGCCGTGCTCGGCGCGGCGGCGGTGCCGGTGGCGGTGGGCACGGCGGAGTGCGCGAGCACCAGGGGCCGTTGGCGGTGCCGGATGCGCTCGGGGGCACGGGTCCCACCGGATGCGTGGCTGTGGTCGTGGTCGTCGTCGTGATGGTGGTCGTGGTCGTGGTCGTGGTCGTGGTCGCGCCCGTGCCCGTGCGGTCGGTCGTGGTCCAGGCCGTGGCCCGGAGAGTGTTCGTGGGTGTGTCCGTGTCCGTGCCCATGTCCGTGGGGGTGCTCGTGCGCGCCCGCGTGCGTGTGCCCGTCGCTGTGGTCGTGGTCGTGGCCGTGGGAGTGACCGTGCCGGTGGTCGTGTGCGGGGCCGTGCGACCGGTTCCGCCAGGCGCGTCGTACGAGGGTGGCTCCGGCCGCCGTGACCAGCACCCCGCTCGCCACGCCCAGCCACGCGATCACGGTCGGCGCCGCGGCGGAACCGGCCGTGACCAGCAGGCCGAGCGCGACCACGCCCATCGTGTGGGTGACCGTCACCGAGGCGGCGAGCGGCAGGACGTCCTTGAGCCGGGCCCGGCCCCCGCGGGCCGCAGCCGTCGCGGCCATCAGCGTCTTGCCGTGGCCGGGCGCGAGCGCGTGCATCGCGCCCAGCGCTACGGAGATGACGAGGGCCAGCGCGGCGAAACCGAAGGTGAGGTCGTGGCGGGCCACCAGTCCGTCGAGCGCCTCCGTCCACCGGTCGGCGCCGCGCGGCAGCACCGACGCGGCGGGCGCGTTCCGCCGTTCCTCGGTGAGCGCCGGCCCGCCGGGGCGGATCCGCAGGGTGGCGGTGGCGGTGTCGGCGGGCGAGGAGAGCAGCGCTTTCGGGTAGTCCGTCAGCTCGTCGGACACCGACTTGCTCGGTACGTCCGACGCGGTGAGCGTCATCCGGTCGCCGCGCGCGGTGATCTCGCGCCAGCCGGGCCCCCGGTCGCTCCCCGCGCTGCGGAAGCGCAGCGACACGGTGTCCGCCTCGGGCAGCGGCGCCGTCAGCCGGCACTCCACGCGCAGGGTGTCGAGCCCGGCCTGTCCGGGCCGCACGCGTGCGTGACTCCCGCCGACCGCGAGGGGCACGTCGCGCCCGCCGACCGAGAGTTCGCTGCCGTGCGCGGCCGACGCGCACCGCTCGCGCGCCCAGCCGGTCATCCCCAGCTCGTCGATCCGTGGCCGGGCCTGCGTGGCCGGGATCTCGGCCAGGTCCTCGACGTGGTCGATCCGCAACTGCCCCTGGGCGGCGACGAGTCCGTCGTACCGGTTGACGGTGAAGTTCCCGAGCGGGTGGGCGCTCGCCGGGCCGGCCGGGACGACCGCGAGCGCGCAGGCCGCGGTGAAGGCGGCGGCGCAGGAGGCGAGCAGTCGGCGGGTCCTCACTTCATGGCCTCCAGTGCCGTACGGGCCTCGCGGGCACCGAGCGGGGAGAAGCCCGGGTTCAGGTCGAGGGCGGCCCTCAGCGACGCGCCCGCCTCCTTCTTGTGGCCGGTGGCGCGCTCGATCATGCCGCGGTGGTAGAGGAAGGACGCGTTGCGGTAGCCGGTCGCGGTGGCCTTGCGGGCGTAGGGCAGGGCCTGCGCGTCGCGTCCGTTGACGTGCAGCGCCCAGGCCATCGCGTCCGCGGTGTGCACGGTGTGGCGGCGGGCCCACTCGGCGCGCGCCGCCTTGAGCGCGGCGGCGTGGTCCCCGTGGTCGGCGGCGGCCAGGGCCGTGTCGAGGTCGGCGTTGACGCCGTTGGCGCGGGCCAGCGAGACCCATGCCTGCACCAGGGTGTACTGGTCGTGGGCCTTCCGCGCGTCTCCCGCCGCACCCCGGGCCTCGTACAACTCGCCCAGTTCCACCAGGGGTTGCGGGAGCGGGTAGCGCTCGACGACTTGTTCCATGCCGCGGATCGCCGCCGCTCGGTCGCCCTGGGCGGCCTGGGCGCGGGCGCGGCCTTCGAGAGCCGGGAGATAGCTGTCGTCGGCGCTCAGCGCCCGTGCGTAGTAGGTGAGTGCGGTGTCGTAGTCGCCCTGACTCCAGGCGAGTTGACCGAGCGCGGTGGCGACGTAGGAGACGTCGCCACGGGTGGTCGCCGAGTCGAGCGCCTGGCGCAGGACCCGGCGGGCCGTCCTGGTGTCGCCGCGCAGTTCGTGGACATAGGCGTACCGAGTGAAGACGGGGACGCCCGGTCGTCGCCCGTTGGCGAGGTCGGCGGCCTTCGACGCGTCGTCGTAGCGTCCGAGCTCGACGAGGGCGTCGATGCGGGAGGAGAGGGCGCGTTCGCTGTAGGGGTTCTGCTTCAGGGCCTCGTCCGCGTACTTCAGGGCGCCGGTGAAGTCGTGCCGTGCCGCCGCGAGGGCCGCGCGGCCGGCCAGCGCGGGATCGTTGTCGGGGCGCAGCCGCAGGGAACGGTCGAGCGCCTCCTGGGCCTGCGGGTAGCGGGAGGGGTCGCCCTTGGTGCGGGCCTGCTCCACGTAGGCGAGCCCCAGCGTCGCCCAGCCGCCGTAGTCCTTCGGCTGAGCCTTGAGATGGGTCTGGAGGGAACTGATGCTCGTGTCGAGGTCGCCGCCGGCGAGCAGTTGCGGCGAGACGGCGCCGGGCACGGAGGCGACGGTGCGGCCGTCGCTGTCCCGGGCCGCCCCGAGCACGATCGCTCCGGCCGTCATGGCCACGGCCAACGCTCCCGCGCAGAAGGCGAGCTGGGCCGCACGTCGGCGCCGTCCGGCAGCGGACAGCCGACGCACGGCGGCGACACGCTCGTCGCCCTGCGTGGAGCCCTGCCCGCGCGCGCCGCTCGCGGTGCCCTCGGCGGGCGCGCCTCCCGCGACGCCGTCGTCCTTGCCACCCGCGGGGTCCCCGCCGTGGCCGACGCCCGCGGGATCCCCACCGTGCCCGGCACCCGCGATGTCTTCAGCGCGCTCGTCGCCCGCGACGTCTTCGGTGTGCCGGACGCCCGCCGCACCTCCGGCGTGCCCGCCGCCCTCGCGGTGAGCGCCGTCCGCGCCGCCTTCGATGTGCCCGGCGCCCGCGAGGCCTTCCGTGCCCCCGGTGGACACGCCGACCGGTGTGCTCCCGTCGCCCCTGTCGGCCCGTACGGCCCCGGCGGACGTGACGGACGCGCCGTCCGTCACAGATGCGCCGTCCGTCTCCGGCACGGCGTCCGTCTCGGGCGCCGCGACCGACGGCTCGCCGCGTTCGCTCTCCGGCGCGCTCTCGTTCGTACGCGGGGACATGCCCTCTCCTCAAGGTCCGGTGCGAAACACCTGTGCGGGAACGGTCGTTGCCGAGCTGATGACGGCGCGGCCCGCGCCGTGGGGGACGGTTGCGTGCGGGCCGCGCCTGTCGGTGGACCGGGTCAGTAGGCCCGGTTGTGCATCCGCCGGCGCCACCACAGGAATCCGGTGGTGATCAGCAGGAACCCGGCGGCGCCGGCCGCGGCGGAGGCCGCGATCAGCGTGGTGTCGGTGCCACCGCCGGCCGCACCCGCGGGCTTCAGCGCGTCGCCCAGCTGGCTGCGCACGTCGGTCCCGCTGGACGTGCCCTTGGCGAGCGCGCCGCGCGAGCCCGAGGTCGGCTCGGCCACGTACGGGAAGTACTTCTCGAACTTCTTGTCGTTCTTGTCGACCGCGTCGCCCAAGTCGTTCTTGGAACCGACCAGTTCACCCTCGACGACCTGGAGCGAGGCGTCGATCACGTCGTCGGAGAGCCGGCGTCCGTTCGGGAAGCCCGCGTTGTCGCCGTCGAGCACGCCGAGCCGCTTGGGGTGCATGGTCGGCTTGATCGAGGTGTTGAGCCGCAGTTCCTCGGCCGGGCGGACGTTCGGCGGCTGGTTGAGGCCCTTCACGCCCTTCAGGAAGACGTCGACCAGGTCGTTGCGGGGCTCGGCGGGCGCCTTGATCTTGTAGATCCCCTCGATGAGCTTCGGCAGCTCGGGGTTGGTCACGTTCTTCAGGAACTGGCCGTCGTTCCAGGGGGCGGACGCGTTGAACTTGTCCTTGTCCTTCTGCGGGTTGACGACCTCGTTGACCAGCGGCATGCCGAGCCGGGAGACCTGGGTCCAGTCGCCGCGCGCGTCCTTGCGCTGGGTGGTGGACCAGATGCCGACGACCGGCTGGCCCGCCGACTCCCGGATCATGTCGTTCGGCACCTGGAGGGCTATGGAGTTGACGTTGTAGCCCTTCAGCGTGTCCCGCCCGACCTCGCTCAGGTTGCCGCCGTAGAGCAGGTCGAAGACGCGCAGGTCCAGGAAGAACGGGTCGTCCGCCTGGCCCGCGAAGGTCGTCGAACCGCCCGCGAGCTTGTGCACGGCCTGGTCGCGGAGCTTGCCGTAGTCCGGCATCGAGGCCTTGCCGACGTTCGACGGCGCCACCGGGACGTCGTCGGCCACCTTGGTCCGCGACACCAGCTTCTGGTTGTGCAGCCGCAGCAGGTCGATGTCGTACGTCTGCGTGATGTTCAGGTCGGGGTCGTCGAGGCTGGTGACCGGACCCGTGTTGTAGAGGAAGGTGTCGCCGTTCTTGCGGTGCGTCTTGAAGGTGTAGCGGTAGACCAACTCACCTTGCGCGTCGCCGTTGTTGTCGATGTGGAGGTCGTACTGGGCGTCGTCGGCGAACGTGTAGAAGTTCGGTCCGCCGGCGGGTTCCTCGAAGGGGATCCAGTTCGCCACGATGGTGGTCGTGTCGGGCTTGTCCGGGCTCACGAACGCGTACACGTCCGTGTTGTCGTACTGGGGCTGCCCCGAGATCAGCGGGGCTTCCCGGTGGCTGGAGGCGGATGCCGCCCCCGGTTCCAGCGCGGTCACACCGGCGGCTGCGAGCCCCCCGGCGGCCAGCGCACCACAGATGAGAGTCGCAAGACTCCTGCGTCCCGCGTCACTCCTGGAGATAGGTGTCATGCCGTCCGTCCTCACGTCCCAATTGCCTGACGCACGCCATTCGGAGCGGTCGCCGGGGTGGATTGGTCGAATCCCAAACGTCTTTACGGCGGCTCGCGCGGCTCGTTTCACCGGGCGCTCGTTTCTTCGGTGCCGGACCCGCGTTTTCGGTCCGCTGATCCGTAACCCATCCAGAGACGCGCTCGCTGCGAACACGTAGGGGAAAGGACGGGCCGTGTGCGGCCGGAGAGGGGGACGGGTGGAGGCGGACGAACTTCTGGTGCTCGTGGCCGGAGGTGACCAGAAGGCATTCGAGGAGCTCTACGGACTGGTGTCCGGTCCGGTGTTCGGACTGGTGCGCCGTGTGGTCCGGGACCCCGCGCAGACGGAGGAGGTGGCCCAGGAGGTGCTGCTCGAACTCTGGCGTTCCGCCGCGCGGTTCGACCCGGGGCGTGGCAGTGCGCTGTCCTGGATCCTCACCCTCGCGCACCGCAGGGCCGTCGACCGGGTGCGCAGCGCCCGCGCGGCCACCGAGCGCGAGCAGCGGGAGGGGCGGCGCGCGCATCACCCGGCCTTCGACCAGGTCGCCGAGGAGGTCGAGGCCGGTCTGGAGCGCGAGTGGGTGCGCCGTTGTCTCGACCGTCTGACCTCGCTGCAACGCCAGTCGGTGACCCTCGCCTACTACGACGGCTACACGTACCGTGAAGTCGCCGAACGGCTCTCGCTGCCGCTGGGCACCGTCAAGACCCGCATGCGGGACGGTCTGGCGCGGCTGCGCGAGTGCCTGGGAGGTGCGGCATGAGCTTCCTCGACCGGCTGACGCGCCGCGATCTGCACTCGCTGGCCGCCCCGTACGCCCTCGACGCCCTCGAACCCGAGGAGCGGCGCCGTTTCGAACGCCATCTGCGGGGCTGTGTGCGCTGCTCCGCCGAGGTGCGCGCGCTGACCGAGGACGCCGTACGGCTGGCCTGGTCGACGGCGGCACCGGCGCCCGCCGCGCTGCGCGAACGGGTGCTGGCCGCCGTGCGCACCATGCCGCAGGAACCCGCCCCGCAGCCGTCCCGGGCCCGCCCGGCGCCGTCGTCCTCGCGTGCCCGCGACGACCGGCAGCCCGCACGCGCGCGTGCCCCCCGTCTGCGGCCCCTGATGGCGCCGCTCGCCACCGCCACGGCCGCGGCGGCCCTCGTCGTCGCCTCCCTCTTCGCCGTGCAGGCCACACAGACCCGGGACGAACTCGACCGGGAGCGCGCGCAGGCACGTGAGATCGCCCACGTTCTGGCGGCGCCCGACGCGCGTGCGACCAGTGAACGCGACGCGCAGGGGCGAGGAATCGGAGTGGTCGCCTCCGCGTCCGAGCGGCGCGCCGTCGTGACAGTGAGCGGACTGGGCACTCCCCCGGGAGGGCGCGTGCATCAGCTGTGGCTCATGCGCCCCAACGGGAATCCGGTTTCCCTCGGCCTCTTCGACGGCGACACGCCCTTGGTCGCCGACGATCTCAGCACCCGTGCGACGTCACTCGCTGTGACGGTCGAGCCTCACGGAGGGTCAGCACAGCCCACTACGCAGCCGGTTGTCCAACTCGCCCTGGAATCGGTTGGATTCGGAGAGTAATCGTCAACACCCTTACGGGGAAGGCGAATCCTGCGCCCGCGATACACGAGTGCCATGAGGGGGCGATAGGGTTAGCCTGCCCGGGCCGGGTGGACTCGTACGGGTGGGGAGTGACATGGAACAGATAACAGTGCGCAGCAGGGCCCGTGTCCCTGCGATCACCTGCGGGAGCAGCGCGACCAGTTCGCGTCTCGACCGCCATCTCGCGGTGCTGGGCGGTCCTGCCGTCCCGCAGCGTGAGACGGCCGAGGCGACGTCGCTGATGCGTGAACTCACCGCGCGTGACACCGCGCACGACAGCAACGGCAGGGTCGCGCGTGTGCGGCGGGTCTCGCTCTTCGCACCGCTGAGGCGGCTGCGCCGTTCGCTGTTCGGCGGCCACTGACGGCCGTCGGCACCGGCGTTCCCCGACCCGTGCTCCGGCGGCCCCACCGCCCCGGCACAGTGCTGCCCTTCCGCGTCCGTCATCCCCACGGCAGGCAGCCGCGCCCGGTGGGTCACCACACCGGGGCGCGGGTCACCACCCCTCGTCGAGTCACCGGACTCAGCGGGCCACCCCCTCCCGCAGCAGCTCCGCGACGTCCGCGTCCGCCATCCCCAGCGCCCGCAGCACCGGCCCGGTGTGCTCCCCGAGCCGGGGTACGGACCCCATCCGCGCCTCCTCCCCACCCGGCAGCGTGATCGGCGGCAGCAGCGCGCGCAACGGCCCCACCGGTGACTCCACTTCGCGCCACCGGTCCCTGGCGGCCAGCTGGGGGTGCTCGGCCACCTCCCACAGGTCCCTGAGCCGCGCGCACGCGATACCCGCGCTCTCCAGCCGGGCCACCGCCTCGTCCGTGTCCAGCACCTCCAGGGCCTTCGCCACCAGCGCGTCCGTACGCTCGCGATGGTCGACGCGCGCCGCGTTCGTCGCGTAGGCCGGGTCGTCCGCCAGGTCCGGCTGCCCCAGCACCTGGTGGGCCAGGCGCCGCCACTCCCGGTCGTTCTGCACCGACAGCAGCACCCGTCCGCCGTCCGCCGTCGGATAGGCGTCGTACGGCGCGATGACGGCGTGTGCCAGACCCGTGCGCGCCGGGGGTGTTCCTCCGTGCATCGCGTGATGCAGCGGATGCCCCATCCACTCCGTCAGGGCGTCCAGCATCGACACCTCCACCGGGCCGCCGTGACCGGTCGTGCCGCGCCGCACCAGTGCCGCGAGCACCCCCGAGAAGGCGTACATGGCCGCCGCGATGTCCGCCGCGGGGATCCCTGCCTTGACCGGCTGCTCGGGCGTGCCCGTCACCGACACGAGCCCCGCCTCGCACTGCACGAGCATGTCGTACGCGCGCTTGCCGGCGTACGGCCCGGACGCCCCGTACCCCGAGATGTCCACGGCGACCAGCCGCGGGTGCCGCGCGCACAGGGTGGCCGCGTCCAGGCCCAGCCGCGCCGCCGCCCCCTGTGCGAGGTTCTGCACGAACACGTCCGCGTCCGCGACGAGCCGGTGCACGACGTCGAGCCCGCGCGGGTCCTTCAGATCGAGGGCGACGGACTCCTTGCCCCGGTTGCACCACACGAAGTGCGAGGCGAGCCCCGCCGCCGCGGTGTCGTAGCCGCGGGCGAAGTCCCCGCCGTCGACGCGTTCGACCTTGATGACCCGCGCGCCGAGATCGGCCAGCTGGCGGGTCGCGAAGGGGGCGGCGACGGCCTGCTCGACGGCGACGACGGTGATGCCCTCCAGGGGCAGCGGCTGGGACTTCGGGTGTGACTGCATGCCGTGGATCATGGCCTGCGCTTCACACCTTTGTCATGCATGGATGTTGACGAGGCAACTTTCTGGGGCCCGGGGTGACTGATCGCCCGCGCGATTCAGTGGCTGCCGCACCCGAGGGAGGTGCGCTCCCGGAATGCTGCGGACCGCCCACGCGTGAGCACCCGGGGCCCGACCGGCACCACGCGGCACGGGGACCAGATGCGGGCGTTCCGCACGCCGATCACCGTCCGCCCGTCGCGTACCGGCGGACGGCGGCCGGCAGGAACACGGCGACGACGACGGCGCACCAGGCCAGGGAACCCGCGACCGGATGCGTCACCGGCCAGGCGCCGTCGGCCGGGGCCGGGGCGTTGCCGAACAGGTCCCGCAGTGCGGTGGTCACCGCGCTGATGGGATTCCATTCGGCGAGCGTGCGCAGCCAGCCCGGCAGGTTGTCCGTGGGGATGTAGGCGTTCGACAGCAGGGGCAGGACGAAGGTGGCCCCGCCCAGCTGGCCCGCCGCCTCCTCGCTCCGCGAGAGGAGGCCCAGCAGGATGCCGATCCATGTGGTCGCGAACCGGAAGAGCAGCAACAGCCCGACCCCGCAGGCCGCTTCGAGGGCCGACCCCTCGATCCGCCAGCCCACGGCGAATCCCACCAGCATCAGCGGAACCGTGCCGGCGGCGGTGACGACCACGTCCGCGGCCGCCTGCCCGAGCGGCACGGCGGCCCGGCTCATCGGCAGCGTACGGAAGCGGTCCATGACGCCGCGGTGCGAGTCCTGCGCGGCCTGGAACATGCCCGTCATGATCCCGTTGGCGGCGGTGGCCACCATCAGTCCCGGTACCAGGAAGGCGCGGTACTCCTGGCCGGGCGTGGCGAGCGCGCTGCCGAAGACGTAGCCGAAGAAGAGCAGCATCGTGATCGGCATGGTCTGGGTGAGGATCAGCAGACCCGGGTTGTGCCGGATGCGCCGCAGCTGCCGGCCGAGCATCGCGCCGCCGTCGTACGCCAATGTGCTCATGCCGCGGGCTCCTTCACGTGGGCCGGGGTGCCGGTCCGTTCCCCGGTCAGCCGGAGGAAGACGTCGTCGAGGGTCGGCGGGCGCAGGCTCGCGTCGAGCAACGGGACGCCCGCGGCGTCGAGTTCGCGCACCAGGCGCGGCAGGGTCAGCGTCGGGTCGGTGGTGACCGCGCCCACCGCGCCCCGCTCGCGGTCGAACGACGGCTCACTGCCCGTGAGCCGGTCCAGCACCCCGGCCGCCCCGGTCAGCGCGTCCGCGTGGGCCACGACCACCTCGGCGTACGAGCCGATCAGCGCCTTGAGTCCGGCGGGCGTGCCGGAGTGGGCGACGCGACCCCGGTCGACGAGCACGATGTCGTCGGCCAGCCGGTCGGCCTCGTCCAGGTACTGCGTGGTCAGCAGCACGGTCGTGCCGTCGTCCTTCAGGTGGCGCACGGCCTCCCAGATCTGGTTCCGGCTCGCGGGGTCGAGCCCCGTGGTGGGCTCGTCCAGGAACAGCACCTCGGGGCGGCGGACCAGGCTCGCGGCCAGGTCGAGACGGCGCCGCATGCCGCCCGAGTAGGTGGAGGCCGGCCGGTCGGCGGCCTCGGTCAGCCCGAAGCGCGCGAGGAGTTCGGCGGCGCGCGCCCCGGAGTCCCGCATCCGGTGCAGCCGTGCGAACAGCCGCAGGTTCTCCCGCCCGGTCAGATCGCCGTCGACCGACGCGTACTGCCCGGTGACCCCGATGGCGCGGCGGACGGCGCCGGCCTCCCGGACGAGGTCGTGGCCCGCGACACGCGCGGAACCCGCGTCGGGCCGCAGCAGTGTGGTGAGCACGCGTACGGCCGTGGTCTTGCCCGCGCCGTTCGGCCCGAGCACTCCGCAGACCGTGCCCCGCGCCACGGCCAGGTCCAGCCCCCGCAGTGCCCGAACCTCTCCGAACCGTTTCTCCAGACCCTCACTAAGTACAGCGTACGTAGTAGTCATGGGGGCACCATAGCGCACTACGTACGCTGTACGTAACTAGGATGGTCGCGAGGTGATCGACCAATGGCAGGGCGCAACGCCGTACCCGAAGTGATCTGGGCCCGTCCGGAGCGTGCGGGCCGCGGCCCGCGGCCGGCCCGCAGCCGCGCGGACATCGCGGCGGCGGCCGTGCGGATCGCGGACGCGGAGGGACTCGACGCGGTCTCGATGCGGCACGTGGCGGCCGAACTGGGCTGCGGCACGATGTCGCTCTACAACTACGTGCCGCGCAAGGAGGACCTGTACGAGCTGATGGTCGACGCCATCAGCGGCGAGCACGAGATGTGGGAACCCTCCGGCGACTGGCGCGCCGACATGACGAGGGTCGCGCACCAGACCCGCGCCCTCATGCACCGCCATCCCTGGATGCCGCGCCTGATGTCACCGGTCTACGGCTTCAGCCCCAACGCCCTGCGCTACCTGGAGCACTGTCTGGCCTGCCTCGACCCGCTCGACATGCCCTACGGCACCAAGATGGAGCTGATCGCGATGCTCAACGGCGTCGTGACGACGTACGTGGGCAACGAACTGGCCACCGCCGAACGCGCCCGCACCCTGCCGTGGTCCGAGGAGCAGGAGAACGCGATGCGGATCTCCTACCTCATCGGGCAGGTGTCGACCGGCGCCTACCCGCGGATGGCCGCGGCCGTCACGCAGGACGCCGGCCCGATCGACCTGGAGGCGGTCTTCGAAAGGGCGTTGAGCCGGGTCCTCGACGCCTTCGACCCCGCGCGGACCGGTTGACCCCCGCGCGGACCGCGCGTCCGGTGTGCGCGCTCGGGGCGGAGACCGCGGGGTCCGCCCGCCCGGTGCGCTAGATCAGGGCGAACTGGCCTTCCGGTCCCTCTTCGTGGTGGTCGAGGACGGAAGCGGGCCTGCGGGCCGCGTCCGGCACCGGAAGGACGCCCGCCGTGCGCAGCCCGTCCGCGGTGACGGGCGCCCCGACGGCCAGGTCCCGCTGCTGCGGCCGGAGTTCGGTCAGCAGGGCGAGCACCGTGACGAGTTCCAGCAGCTCGGACGTCCAGGCCTGCGGCCAGCCGGCGGGCCGCACCGCTTCCAGGGTGCCAGGTTCCGCCGCCGTCGTCCTGGCCGCGAACCACTGCTCCAGCACGCGTACTCCGCCCGTCTCGAAGTCCCAGGCCTGCGGGGGCACCGGAGAGATCCGGCCCTCGTCCAGCAGCAGGGCCTCCTCGTCACGGTCGTAGCGCAGACCGACGGGGCGGGCGGGCAACGGGGCGCGCACATAGGGGCGACGGCCGCCGGGAAGCTTGGGGCGCTCCCCGTCGCGGCGCATCAGCCACAGCATCCGGCGGCCCAACTCGACGCCGTACGCCCACTCCTGGGGGTCCGCCGTGAGCGGGACCACCGGCCCGTCCGGGCCGGACCGCGCGACGGCCACCGTCCAGGCGAGGAAGTCCAGGGGTTCGGGGGAGTGGCCCAGCCGGGTGCCGAGATGGTCCAGCAGGCCGGGCGCCAGGTTCGGCTCCAGGCCGCCGGGCCTCCGGTACAGCGGGCGGACGCGCCCGGAGCGTGGCGTCGGCGTCCGGCCCGGGACGGCCTTCGCGGGCGGCGGGACGACCGGCGGTACCGACGAGACGAGCAGCACGGGCCCGGACGGCTCGGACCCGGCCGGCTGCTCGACCGCGAACACCTGCCGTGCGTCGGCCACCCGCCACAACTCGGGCCGTGCCGCATCGATCAGCCGGTGGTCCGGGATCAGCCACTGCTCGTCGAAGGGGCCGTGCACCACGCGCACCGGCTCCGGGCACGGACCCGACTCACGGGCCAGCCGGCCCGTCCCGGTCGCCTGCCCCGGCAGCTGGCCGACGGCCGACTGCGTCGTGCGCGAGCGCGTCGGCTCGAACAGCGCCTCGCGGTCCGGGCCTTCCGCCTTCAGCAGGGCGTCCCACCGCGCCTTCAGGGACGCCGCGTCGGGGGCCGTCGGCCACCCCCGGCCCAGCCTCGGCGGTGCGACGGACCACGGCATGAGGTCCGCGAGCAGCGGGGCGTCGTCGTGCGTCACGCCCGGCATCGTACGACGTGGCCGCCGGCCGCCGCCTTGGTGCGGCACGCGTCAGTGGGCGTCGAGGGTGACGGTGAAGGAGAACCGGTCACCGCGGTAGTGGATGCGGGCCACGTCCAGGGCGCGGCCGTCCTCGCCGTGCACGATGCCCGTGTAATGCAGGATGGGGCTCAGCAGCGGCACCTGGAGCAGGCGCGCCGTCTCCGGGTCCGCGAGCCGCGCCTCCACCGTGTCGGTGATCCGGCTGATGCGCACCCCCACCACGTCCCGGAGCACCTTGGTCATGGGCCAGCGCACCAGATCCTCCGGGTCGATCAGCGCGGCCAGTTCGGGACGCACGTAGTTGCGCGCGTGGTTCGTCGGCTCGCCCGTCTTCTCGTCGCTGCGCAGCCGGTGGTACGTGCCCACCTCGGCCAGATCCGGGAAGTGCTCGGCGAGTTCGGCGGACACCGGCACCGACCCGTGGTCGAGCAGCCGCGTCGTCATGCCCGACTGCTGCGCCACGATCGCGTCCACCGAGCCGAGCAGCCGCACGGGTGCGCCACGCTGCGCGCTCGGCTCGATGAACGTGCCCCGCCGGCGATGGCGGGTGATGAGCCCCTCGTCCTCCAGCTCCTTGAGCGCCTGCCGCATGGTGAGCACGCTCACCCCGTAGTGGCCCGCCAGCTGCTCCTCGGTGGGCAGGCGCAGCGGGTCCTGGGGCGAGCGGCCGAGTATCGACGCGCGCAGGGACTGCGACACCTGATACCAGAGCGGCAGCTTGCGGTTCAGGACGATCGAGTCCGGGGCGAAGGAGGTCACGAGGGTATCCGTACCGGTCGCGGGCGTCGAATGCAACGGGTGGTGAATCTCAGTCCGTCGGACGGAAGTGCCGCTGGAGGCCCTGCCACACGTCGTCGTAGGCCTGTTGCAGGTGCTCCGCCCGCGCCGCCTGTGCCGTCGCGGTCACCGGCCAGCGGGTCTCGAACATGAACGCCAGCCCGTCGTCGATCTTGTGCGGACGCAGCTCCGCGGCGCTCGCCCGGTCGAAGGTCTCCCGGTCGGGGCCGTGCGCCGACATCATGTTGTGCAGCGAACCACCACCCGGCACGAAGCCCTCCGCCTTCGCGTCGTACGCGCCCTCGATGAGCCCCATGTACTCGCTCATCACGTTCCGGTGGAAGTACGGCGGCCGGAAGGTGTCCTCGCCGACCAGCCAGCGCGGCGCGAAGACGACGAAGTCCACCCCGGCCAGGCCCGGGGTGTCCGAGGGAGAGGTCAGCACGGTGAAGATCGAGGGGTCCGGGTGGTCGTAGCTGATGGTGCCGATCACATTGAAACGGCGCAGGTCGTAGACGTACGGCAGGTGGTTGCCGTGCCAGGCGACCACGTCGAGCGGCGAGTGGTCGTACGTCGCGGTCCACAGATTGCCGCAGAACTTGTTCACCACCTCGACCGGGCCCTCGACGTCCTCGTAGGCGGCGACCGGCGCGAAGAAGTCGCGTGCGTTGGCCAGGCCGTTGGCGCCGATCGGGCCCAGGTCGGGCAGCTGGAAGGGAGCCCCGTAGTTCTCGCACACATAGCCGCGGGCCGCCGGGCTCGCCCCGCCGTCGGGCGCGGTGTCCAGCAGTTCCACGCGGAAGCGCACGCCACGGGGGATCAGCGCGACATGGCCCGGCTCCGCGTGCAGCAGCCCGAACTCGGTGTGCAGCAGGAGCCCGCCGCGCTCGGGCACGATCAGCAGCTCGCCGTCGGCGTCGCTGAACACCCGCTCCATCGAGGAGTTGGCGTGATACAGGTGCACCGCCATGCCGGTGCGCTGAGTCGCGTCGCCGTTGCCGCCGAGCGTCCACAGGCCCGCGAGGAAGTCGGTGCCCTCGGCGGGTTCCGGCAGCGGGTTCCAGCGCAGGCGGTTCGGGTCGGGCACGGTCTCCGTGAACGGGGCCGTGCGCAGGGCTCCGTTGTCCGTGCGGGTGAACGCCGGGTGCGCGGCCGACGGCCGGATCCGGTACAGCCAGGAGCGCCGGTTGTGCGCCCTGGGCTCGGTGAACGCCGTGCCGCTCAACTGCTCCGCGTACAGCCCGAGCGGCGCCCGCTGTGGCGAGTTGCGGCCGTGCGGCAGGGCCCCGGGCACCGCCTCCGAGCTGTGTTCGTTGCCGAAACCGGAGAGGTAGGTCAGCCCCTCGGCCCTTTTCCTGGCGTCCCCGCTCATGATCGCTCCCTCGTGCCTGATTCCTATGCATCACCGTAGGATTCGCGGATTCCGTGCGCAAGAGGTCGACTCAGGCCAACCTCCGTCGGCCGGCCCCGGTCCGGTCGGCGCGCCGACGTAGTCCTCAGGGGCAGCTGTACCGTGCAAGAACCCGACTCAAGGGGGATCCGGCCGTCGGGCCCGTGTTCTACGCTCCCAGGCATGTCGAGGACGCGCGGACTGCTCGCCGCGCTCGCGGTCTGCGCCCTGCTGGGCGGGCCGTCGGGCTGCGGCTCCGGCGACGCGCACGAGCGGGAGGACGGACCGTCGGTCTCGCCCGTGGGCAAGGTGCTGGACGAGATGGACGAAGAGGGACGGAACTACCGCGAGGTGGACAAGGAGGGGGCGCCGTATGTCGCGATCGAGGTCCAGCCCGACTCCGACGACAGCTGGGACGTGACCCTGAAGGTCCGCAACTTCCGCTTCTCGCCGGCCGGTACGCGCCCCGTCCCGGCGGCCGGGCGCGGCATCGCCCACCTCTATGTCGACGGCCGGACCATCGCCCGGCTCCGCAGCGCCGAGTACCACCTCGCCGGGCGGCTCGTCCCGCGCGGCACCCATCACGTCACCGCGCGCCTGTACGCCGACGACGGCACCGTGTGGGCCGTCCGCGGCAAGCCCGTGGAGGGCACCGCCGACATCACGGCGTCGGAGGCCGGGACGCCGGGCGCCGCGGGGGCCACGCCGACCGGAGGGTCACCGGACACGGCCACCGACGGATCGCTGTCCGCGCCCGTGCCCGGTTCCGCCTCGGCGACCGGATCCACGTCCGTGGCCGGATCCGCGCGCGGCGATGTGTCCACATCCGCTGCCGGATCCGCGCGCGCCGACGGGTCCGTGCCCCGCGACGGATCCCCGTACGCCGACGGGTCCACCAGGGCGGGCGAGGTCCCGCGCGGCGCGCGCCTCACGTCGGCCCCATGGGTCTCGCGTGCCGTCGTACCCGGCTCCGCCGAGAAGATGAGTGCCCACCGCATCGAGGGCCGTACTGATACGGGAGGTTCACCGGATCCCGGCGGAAAGGCATCATGAAGCCCGTGCCCCATGCGACCTCGCTGCGCAGAGCGCCCGTACAGCGGCGCAGCGCCGAACGACTGACCAGAATCCTCGACGCGTGTGCCGACCTCCTCGACGAGGTCGGCTACGACGGCCTGAGCACCCGGGCCGTGGCCCAGCGGGCCGGCGTCCCCATCGGCTCCGTGTACCGCTTCTTCGGCAACAAGCGCGCCATGGCCGACGCGCTCGCCCAGCGCAATCTGGAGCGCTACACCGAGCGCGTCACGGCGCGCCTGGCGGCGGCCGAGGGCGACGGCTGGCGCACGGCCATGGACGCCGTGCTCGACGAGTACCTGGCCATGAAGCGCACCGCACCCGGCTTCTCCCTCGTCGACTTCGGCAACCAGATCCCCGTCGGCTCCCGCTACTCCGAGCCCAACACCCGTGTCGCCGACCGCCTCACCGACCTGCTCTCCGGCTACCTCGGACGCACCCCGGACGACGATCTGCGCCGTACCTTCCTGATCGCGGTCGAGACGGCCGACACCCTGGTGCACCTCGCCTTCCGGGTCCTTCCGGACGGGGACGAACGGATCATCGAGGAGACGCGGGAGCTGCTGCGCGCGTACCTGGCCCGGGTCCTCGACTGAACCGTACGAGGGTGGGCGGGCGGCCGACCGTGCTCGGGCAGACACGCGCGGACGTCGGCCGTGCGGGGTCTGCGGGAAAGTGCGCAGACGTCGCCCGTGCGGGCATGCGGGCATGCGGGCATGCGGGCGTGCGGGCGTGCGGGCATGCGGGAAGGCGCGCGGTGGTCCGGCACCTTGCCGACGGTCCGGTGCCGGGCGGGCGGCGTACGAGGTATGTGCCGGGCGGGCGTGCGAAGTATGTGCCGGTGGGCGGACGACGTGCGTGCGGGCCGGCGGACGAGGTGCGTGCCGGCGGGCGCCGGGCCGGTGTCGCGCCGGTGGGCGTGCGACGTCCGCGCGGTGCGGCGTACGGCAGGCGTGCGGAGTCCGGGACCGGGCCGATCGGCCGGCGAATTTCCGACCGGGTCCCCGACAGCCCTCCCCTCCATGCATACCGGTCGGTATGCTCAGGCCCCAGTTCGTGTGCCACCGCCGCCACAGCCCTCCGGGAGGACCCGTGTCCCGCACCTCCGGCACCACTTCCGACGCCCGCACCGCCCTGCGGATCTGCCCCCTGTGCGAGGCCACCTGCGGGCTGACCCTCACCGTCGAGGGGAGCCGTGTCACCAGTGCCCGCGGTGACCGCGACGACGTGTTCAGCAAGGGGTTCATCTGCCCCAAGGGCGCCTCCTTCGGCGCGGTCGACGGTGACCCGGACCGGCTGCGCGTGCCCCTCGTCCGCAAGGACGGCGAGCTGCGCGAGGCCACCTGGGAGGAGGCCTTCGACGCCGTGGCCGCGGGACTGCGCCCCGTCGCCGAGCGGTACGGCCCGAACGCGGTCGGCATCGTCCTCGGCAACCCCAACGTGCACACCATGGCCGGCGCCCTCTACCCGCCGGTGCTGCTCGCCGCCCTGCGCACCCGCAGCCTGTTCACCGCCTCCACGGTCGACCAGATGCCCAAGCACGTCTCCAGCGGGCTCCTGTACGGCGACGCCAACGCGATCCCCGTGCCCGACCTGGACCACACCGACCACCTGCTCCTCATAGGGGCCAACCCGCTCGAGTCCAACGGGAGCCTGTGCACCGCCCCCGACTTCCCCGGCAAGCTCAAGGCGCTCAAGGCCCGGGGCGGCACCCTCACGGTGATCGACCCGCGCCGCACCCGTACCGCACGGCTCGCCGACCGGCACATCGCGATCCGGCCCGGCACCGACGCGCTGCTGCTCGCGGCGATGGCACAGGTCCTCTTCGAGGAGGACCTCGTCGACCTGGGGGACCTCGCGCCGCACGTCCAGGACGTCGCCGAACTGCGCGCAGAGCTGGCCGACTTCACCCCGGAGGCGATCGCCGGCGCCTGCGACGTGGACGCGGACACCGTCCGGGCCCTGGCCCGCGAACTCGCCGCCGCCCCGACCGCCGCCGTGTACGCGCGCATCGGCAGCTGCACCGTCCCGCACGGCACGCTCGCCAGCTGGCTCGTGGACGTCCTCAACATCCTCACCGGGAACCTCGACCGCCCCGGCGGCGCCCTGTTCCCGCAGGCCGCCACCGACAAGTCGCCCCGGCCCGCGGGACCCGGCCGCGGCTTCGCGCTCGGCCGCTGGCACTCGCGCGTGCGCCGGCATCCCGAGGCGAAGGGCGAGCTGCCGCTGTCCGCGCTCGCCGAGGAGATCGACACCGCCACCGCCGAGGGCGAGCCGGTCCGCGCGCTCGTCGTCGTGGCCGCCAACCCCGTGCTCTCCGCGCCCGACGGCGCGCGGCTCGACAAGGCCCTGGACTCGCTCGACTTCATGGTCAGCGTCGACCCGTACCTGAACGAGACCTCGCGCCACGCCCACGTCGTCCTGCCCCCGCCGCCGCCCGCCCAGAGCCCGCACCACGACTTCGCCTTCAACACCCTCGCCGTACGCAACCAGGTCCGCTACACCCGCCCCGCCGTCCCCCTGGAGCCGGGCCGGATGGCCGAGTCGGAGATCCTGGCCCGGCTGATCCTGGCCGCCACCGGCATGCACGGCGCGGATCCGTCCGCGGTCGACACGATGGTGATCGACCAGACCCTCGGCAAGGCGGTCCGCGAGGAGCACTCGCCCGTGCACGGCCGGGACCCGGGCCAGCTCGCCGCACAACTCACCGGGGACACCGGCCCCGAGAGGCGGCTCGACATGATGCTGCGCCTCGGCCCCTACGGTGACGGCTTCGGCGTACGACCGGACGGGCTGACCCTGGAGAAGCTGCTCGCGCACCCGCACGGCATCGACCTCGGCCCGCTGGGGCCACGCCTGCCGCAGCCGCTGAAGACCAGGAGCGGCAAGGTCGAACTGCTGCCGCGGCCCCTCGCGGACGATCTGCCGCGCCTGCGGGAGGCACTGGCGCAGCGCCCCGACGGGATCGTCCTGATCGGCCGCCGCCACCTGCGTTCCAACAACAGCTGGATGCACAACGTGCCCGCCCTCACCGGCGGAACCAACCGCTGCACCCTGCACATCCACCCCGAGGACGCGGAACGCCTCGGCGTGCGCGACGGAGCGGACGTACGGGTGAAGGGCGCCGGGGGAGAGGTGGTGGCCCCGGCCGAGGTCACCGACGGTGTCCGGCCGGGCGTGGTGAGCCTGCCGCACGGCTGGGGCCACGACCGCCCCGGCACCCGCATGCGCCATGCCTCCGCCGCCCCCGGAGTCAACGTCAACCAGCTCCTCGACGGCAGCCTGCTCGACCCGCTGTCGGGCAACGCGGTCCTCAACGGAGTACCGGTCGAACTCACCGCAACGTCGTGACCTGGAGTTTTGCGCTTATTGCTCGCGTGTCAACGTCTTGTTAACGCCGTTTGACGGGACCTAACGTCGTCGCACCGCCTGCCCGGTGGGATGTTCAAGGGCGAACGTTAGGTATCCACTCATGCTGACCATCCTCGGCTTCACCATGATCGCGACCTTCCTGGTCCTGATCATGCTGAAGAAGATGTCGCCGATCGCGGCGCTCGTGCTGATCCCGGCACTTTTCTGTGTCTTCGTCGGCAAGGGCGCCGACCTCGGTGACTACGTCATCGACGGCGTCACCGATCTCGCCCCGACGGCGGCGATGCTGATGTTCGCGATCGTCTACTTCGGTGTGATGATCGACGTCGGCCTCTTCGACCCGATCGTCCGGGGGATCCTCAGGTTCTGCAAGGCCGATCCACTGCGCATCGTCGTCGGCACCGCGGTCCTCGCCGCGATCGTGTCGCTGGACGGCGACGGCTCGACCACCTTCATGATCACGGTCTCGGCGATGTACCCGCTGTACAAGCGGCTGAAGATGAGTCTCGTCGTGATGACCGGCGTCGCCGCCATGGCCAACGGCGTGATGAACACGCTGCCCTGGGGCGGCCCGACCGCCCGCGCCGCCACCGCGCTCAAGGTCGACGCGTCCGACATCTTCGTGCCGATGATCCCCGCGCTCGCCGTCGGCCTGCTCGGCGTTCTGGCGCTCGCCTACGTCCTCGGCCGCCGCGAGCGCAAGCGGCTCGGCGTGCTCACCCTCGGCGAGGTGCTGGAGCCGCAGGAGACCGAGACGGTGCTCGTCGCCGCGGGCGGCGGCGACGCCGGCAGGTCCGTGCGCACCGGTGGGGCCGGTTCCGGAACCGACGCGGACACCGACCCGTCCGGCGAGGACGACGCGTTCAAGGGACTCGACCCCGAACGCGCCACCCTGCGCCCCAGGCTCTACTGGTTCAACGCGCTCCTCACGGTCACCCTCCTCACCGCCATGATCATGGAGTGGCTGCCGATCCCGGTGCTCTTCCTGCTGGGCGCCGCGCTCGCACTCACCGTCAACTTCCCCCACATGCCCGACCAGAAGGCCCGCCTCGGCGCCCACGCCGAGAACGTCCTCAACGTCTCCGGCATGGTCTTCGCCGCCGCCGTGTTCACCGGCGTCCTCCAGGGCACCGGCATGGTCGACCACATGGCCGGCTGGCTCGTCGACAACATCCCCGACGGCATGGGCCCGCACATGGCCTTCGTCACCGGCGTCCTGAGCATCCCGCTCACGTACTTCATGTCCAACGACGGCTTCTACTTCGGCATCCTCCCGGTCCTCGCCGAGGCCGGACACGCGCACGGCGTCTCCTCCCTGGAGATCGCCCGCGCCTCGATCGTCGGCCAGCCGCTGCACATGTCGAGCCCGCTGGTGCCCGCCGTGTACGTCCTGGTCGGCATGGCCAAGGTCGAGTTCGGCGACCACACGCGGTTCGTGGTGAAGTGGGCGGCGCTCATCTCGCTGGTGGTGCTCGGCGCCGGAATCCTCTTCGGCATCATCTGATGCCCGACGCCTCACCTCGCGAGCGGCCCGGCAGGGGCTGGCTGCTGCGCCTCGTCATCGCCTTCGGCTTCGCGCAGGGGGCGGTGTCGATGGCCCGGCCCGCCGTCTCCTACCGGGCCCTCGCGCTGGGCGCGGACGAGCGCGCGATCGGCGTGATCGCCGGTGTGTACGCGCTGCTGCCCCTCTTCGCCGCGGTGCCGCTCGGCCGCCGTACCGACCACGGCCGGTGTGCGCCACTGCTGCCGCTGGGCGTCGTCCTCATATCCGGCGGCTGCGCGCTGAGCGGCGTCGCCGGCACCCTGTGGTCGATGGCGGTGTGGAGCGGGGTGATGGGACTCGGCCACCTCTGCTTCGTGATCGGCGCGCAGTCGCTCGTCGCCCGCCAGTCCGCCGCGCACGAACAGGACCGCAACTTCGGGCACTTCACCATCGGGGCCTCGCTCGGCCAGCTCGTCGGACCCGTCGCGGCGGGCGCCCTGATCGGCGGCCCCGACATGGCGGGCACCAGTGCGCTCGCGCTGCTCGTCGCGGGCGTGCTCGCGGCGGTCGCGCTCACCTCGTTGTGGCGCATCGAGCACCGTACCGCGGTCAAGTCACCCGGCAGGGAGGGCGACCGGGTCCCCGTGGGGCGCATCCTGCGCACCAGGGGCGTGCCCGCGGGCATCTTCGTCAGCCTCGCCGTGCTGTCCGCCACCGACATCCTCACGGCGTACCTCCCGGTGGTCGGTGAGCACCGGGGGATCGCGCCGTCCGTGGTGGGGCTGCTGCTGAGCCTGCGCGCGGCGGCCACCATCGCCTGCCGTCTGGTGCTGACCCCCCTGCTGCGGGTGCTGGGGCGCGCGCTGCTCCTCACGGTGACCTGTCTGCTGGCGGCCGTCCTGTGCGCCGGCATCGCGCTGCCGCTGCCGGTGTGGGCGCTGGGCGTGGTGCTCGTCGTCCTGGGCTTCTGCCTCGGGGTCGGTCAGCCGCTGTCCATGACGACGGTGGTGCAGGCCGCCCCCGACGGCGCCCGCTCCACGGCGCTCGCGCTGCGGCTGACGGGCAACCGGCTGGGGCAGGTGGCGGCGCCCGCCGCGGCGGGGCTGGTGGCCGGGGTCACGGGCGTGGCCGCACCGTTCGTGATGC
The DNA here is from genome assembly GCF_054729265.1 of Streptomyces krungchingensis. Lineage (NCBI taxonomy): Bacteria > Bacillati > Actinomycetota > Actinomycetes > Kitasatosporales > Streptomycetaceae > Streptomyces > Streptomyces krungchingensis. Next base: position 2,778,859 of record NZ_JBPUKY010000001.1, on the reverse strand, counting down.
TCGGCGCGCTGTTGCTGCTGTCCTCGGGGATCGCGCTGCGTTCGCCGGCGAAGCCCGGGCGGGTGCGCGCCGGGGGAGCGCGGACGGGGGTGCCGTTGCGCCGCAAGAGCGATATCTGACGGGGTGCCGGGCGGTGTTGCCGCTCTTCTCCGGGCGGATGTGAAAGAGAGTCAGATGAACGCCTGATTTGTATGAAAATCATCTGACTTGGAGGACGTGCATGCCCACCTCGCCTCTGTCGTTCCGGCCGGTGCCGTCGCGCACCGCCGCCGCACGCGCGGGCGCCACCGTCGCCCTGGCGGCGCTCACGGCCGCCGGCGCCGCTGTACTGGGGACCCCGGCCGCATTCGCCGCTCCCGGCGACAACGGCGACGTCAAAGTCCACAGCACGACCACTTCCGTCGACGACCAGCGGGACGAACCGAAGGTGTGCGGGTTCTACCTGGACGCCTTCAACTTCGACGCGAACCAGTCCATCAGCTGGTCGATCGCGGCCCAGCCCCCCGTGGTCGACGGTGCCGTCCGCTCGGGCACGCTCGCCCTCCCCGCGTCCGGCCACGGCCGGACCGAAGACCTGGTGCTGCCCGACGGCCAGTACAAGCTGACCTGGGCGATCGTGGGCGGCAACGGCGCGGGCAAGCACAAGGTCTTCAAGGTCGACTGTGGCGGAGCGACCCCCAGCCCGACGGTGACCGCTCCGGGCGGCGGGACGGGCGGTCCCGGCGCGGGACCGGGCGGGCTCGACGGCGGACCGAACGGCGGACCTCCCGCGGGCGGCGGCGGACTCGCGCGCACCCAGGACTTCTCGCCGGTCGCCGGCGCGGCGGCCGTGGGTCTGGTCGTGACCGGAGGAGTCGTGTACCTCAGGCTGCGCCGGCGTACCGATGGTGCGGCGTAGGCGCTCCCGGAGGCCCTGGTACCGGACGCGCGCCTACCGTCTGACGCGGACCGCCGTGCTCGCCACCGCACTGGTGGCGGCCGGCGTCCGGTGGGCGGGGAGCGACGAGCCGACGGGGTCCGAGGCGGTGGCCGTGGCCGAGTCCCCCGGCCCGGCCGCCGCCGCGGGGCCCGGGAGGGACGCGGGACGTACGGAACGGGCGAACGCGCAGCGGCCCGGCGTCGGGCCGCGCGGCGCACGGGCCGGCCGGACCGCTCCCGCCCGGCCGGTCCGGCCGCCGAGACCGCTCCCGCGCTCGCGTGCGACGGCGATCGAGATCCCGTACTTCCGGCTGGCGGCCCCGGCCGTCGCCGTCCGGCTCGATCGCGAGCGGCGCCTGACCGTGCCGCCCGTGGACGACCCGAAGGTGGTCGGCTGGTACGAGGGCGGAGCCACGCCGGGCGAGCGGGGCACGGCCGTCGTCGTCGGGCACCGCGACACCAGGACGGGACCCGCGGTCTTCGCGGCGCTCGGGCGGCTGCCGGCCGGCCGGCTGATCGAGGCCCGTCGCGCCGACGGACGGGTCGCCGTCTACACGGTGGACGCCGTGAGGACGTACGAGAAGGCACGCTTCCCCAACAAGGAGGTGTACGGCGAAAGGAACCGCCCCGAGCTGCGTCTGATCACATGCGGCGGTGCCTACGACCGCAGGAAGGGCTACGCCGGCAACATCGTCGTCTTCGCCCACCTCACTCGGACGCGGGGGCCGGCCCGCACCACGTGAGGGCGGGCGCCGCACCCGGCCGGTCGCGCAGGGCGGGGCACCGCGGTCCGGTGCCCCGCCCGCGCCGTGGCCTACGGTCCCGCGCCCGACGGCCGGGAGCCCTGCCGTCCGGCGCCCGGGTGCCCGGCGTGCCGGTGCCAGGACCGGGCCGGGCACCCGGGCGCCGGTACCTGATCGTCCGTTTACGCCCGTGCCGAACCGGATGGTCCGATCCCGCCGGATGTCTTCCCCCGGGCGTGCGCGGTCCGTTAACTTCCGTGACTCATACGTCCCGTACGACCCGCACGGGACGTTCGACACCACGCTCTGGCGTCCAGTGAGCCCCCGGGGGCACCTCTCATGACACGCGCCATCTCCCTGCACAGCGTCAGCAAGTCGTACACACGCGGCGTCCGCGTGGTGGAGCGGTTGTCGCTCGACATCCGCCCGGGCGAGTTCCTGGTCCTGCTCGGGCCCTCCGGCTGCGGCAAGTCGACGGTGCTGAGAATGATCGCCGGACTCGAAGAGGTCACCGAGGGCGAGGTGCGTCTCGACGGCGAGTACGCCAACGACCTGCCGCCGTCCGGGCGTGACATGGCCATGGTCTTCCAGAACTTCGCCCTGTACCCGAGCATGACCAGCCGCGACAACATCGGCTTCCCGCTGCGGATCGAGTCGCCCGGCGACGACCCGCGCCCGCGGGTGGACGCCACCGCCCGGATGCTCGGCATCCAGGACCTCCTCGACCGCTTCCCGAACCAGCTCTCCGGCGGCGAACGCCAACGGGTGGCCATGGGACGGGCGATCGCACGGCATCCGTCCGCCTTCCTGATGGACGAGCCGCTGTCCAACCTGGACGCCAAGCTCCGCAACCACCTGCGGGCCGAGATCGCCCGGCTCACCAGGGATCTGGGCACGACGACGGTCTACGTGACCCACGACCAGGCGGAGGCGATGTCGCTCGGTGACCGGGTGGCCGTGCTGCGCGGCGGGGTGCTGCAGCAGCTCGGCACGCCCCGGACGGTCTACTCGCTGCCCGCGAACGTCTTCGTCGCCGCCTTCATCGGCACCCCGCGGATCAACCTGCTGCGCGGCCTGGTCCGGGCGCCGCTCGACGGAGCGATGTCGATCAGCCTCGGCAAGCAGTACCTCCGGCTGCCCGAACCCCTGTCCCTGGACCACCAGTTGCTGCGGGTCCAGCAGGGCCGCGAGGTCATCGTCGGACTGCGCTCCGAGGCCGTACGGCTCGCGAAGCCGTCCGCCGCCCGGCCGGGCGAGGTGGCGATCAGCGGGCTCGTCGAGCACGTGGAGTACCAGGGGCACGAGGTCCTCGTCCACTTCAACACGGGGTCGCGCCCCGCCGTCGTACCGGAGCTGGAGTCGCCGCGTCCCGCCCGGCCGGTCCGGCGACGGCGGCGCGAGGGCACGGTCCTCGACCGGCTGCGGGACCGCGCCGGCGCCCTGCGGGCCGGCCCGGTGGTGGTCCTGGAACATCCGGGGGACGCGGAACCCGACGTCTCCGACCTGGCCCCGCCCGAGGGGCGGCTGCCCGGGGACCTCGTCGTCCGCACCACGCCCGACATCGAGCTGCGGCACGGCATGCAGGTCCCCCTCCTCGTGGACCTCGCCCATCTGTTCGTCTTCGACCAGCACGGTGAACGCATCTGTCCGGCTCCGGCGCGGCTGCCGGACCTGGAGGAGTGAGTTCCGCTAGGCAGACCCGCATGACCCCGTACAGCCTGCGCGCCCGTCCGGTCGCCGCCACCGCCACCGTCCTGCTCCTCGCCGCCGCTCCCGCCGCCCGAGCCGTGTTCGGCGACGAGGAACCGCGGGCGGCGGTGCGCGGAGCCGCGTACGTGGAGACCCGGCTCCTCTTCGGCACGGCGCGGCCCGGCGGCGGATCCGCCGTCACCGACCGGCAGTTCATGGACTTCGTCGACCACGAGGTGACGCCGGAGTTCCCCGACGGACTCACCGTGCGGGAGGGGCGCGGCCAGTGGCGGGACGCGCACGGCGTGATCGAGCGGGAGCGGTCGTACGAGCTCGTGCTGCTCTACCCGGTCGCGCGGGCCGCCGCGAGCGACCGGAGGATCGAGGAGATCCGGAGCGCCTACGAGCGGACGTTCGCCCAGGAGTCGGTGGGCCGGGTCGACGACCGGGAGCAGGTCGACTTCTGACGGACGGCCCCCGAGGATGCCCTGGGGCCGGCCCCCCTGGCGTCCCAAAACTATCATCGCTAGTTTAGGGTCCGGACGAGCGGCCCCGCCCGGGAGGAACACGATGAAGGCTCATGACGGCATGTACATCGACGGCACCTGGCGCCCCGCCGCCGGAAGGGACACGATCGAGGTCGTGAACCCGGTCGACGAGCAGGTGATCGGCCGGGTCCCGGCGGGCACGGCCGAGGACATCGACGCCGCCGTACGCGCGGCCCGCGCCGCCTTCCCGGGCTGGGCCGCGACCCCGCCCGCCGAACGGGCCGCGCGGCTCGCCGCGCTCCGCGACGCACTCGTCGCGCGCAAGGACGAGATCGCCGAGACCGTGACGGCCGAGCTGGGCTCGCCGCTCGCGTTCTCGCAGACCGTGCACGCGGGCGTGCCGATCCTGGTCGCCGGCTCCTACGCCGAACTGGCCGCGACGCACGACTTCGAGGAGAAGGTCGGCAACTCGACCGTCTACCAGGAGCCCGTCGGCGTCGTCGGCGCGATCACCCCGTGGAACTACCCGCTGCACCAGATCGTCGCCAAGGTCGCCCCGGCACTCGCGGCGGGCTGCACCGTCGTCCTGAAGCCCGCCGAGGACACCCCGCTCACCGCACAGCTCTTCGCCGAGGCCGTGGCCGACGCGGGCGTCCCCGCCGGTGTGTTCAACCTCGTCACCGGCCTCGGCCCGGTCGCGGGCCAGGCCCTCGCCGAGCACCCGGACGTCGACCTGGTCTCCTTCACCGGCTCCACCGCGGTCGGCCGGCGGATCGGCGCCACGGCCGGGGCCGCCGTCAAGCGGGTCGCCCTCGAACTGGGCGGCAAGTCCGCCAACGTCATCCTGCCCAGCGCCGACCTGGCCAAGGCGGTGGCCGTCGGGGTCGCCAACGTGATGTCCAACTCGGGCCAGACGTGCAGCGCCTGGACCCGGATGCTCGTGCACACCGGACAGTACGAGGAGGCGGTCGAACTGGCCGCGGCCGCCGCCGCGAAGTACGGCGACCGCATCGGCCCCGTCGTCAACGCCAAGCAGCGCGACCGCGTCCGCGGCTACATCGACAAGGGCCTGGCCGAAGGCGCCCGGCTCGTCGCGGGAGGCACCGAAACCCCGCACGCACAGGGGTACTTCGTCAGCCCCACCGTCTTCGCCGACGTGACCGAGCAGATGTCGATCGCCCAGGAGGAGATCTTCGGACCGGTGCTGTCGATCATCCGCTACGAGGACGAGGAGGACGCCCTGCGGATCGCCAACGGCACCGTGTACGGGCTCGCGGGCGCGGTCTGGGCGGGTGAGGAGGCCGAGGCGGTCGCCTTCGCGCGCAGGCTCGACACGGGGCAGGTCGACATCAACGGAGGACGTTTCAACCCCCTCGCCCCGTTCGGCGGTTACAAGCAGTCGGGCGTCGGGCGTGAGCTCGGATCGCACGGCCTGTCCGAGTACCTCCAGACCAAGTCCCTGCAGTTCTAGGCCCCAGGAGCACACACATGGTTCGCGCCGCCGTCCTTCCCTCCGTGGGCGCTCCCCTGGAGATCGCCGAGATCGACCTCCCCGAACCGGGCCCCGGCCAGGTCAGGGTCAGGCTCGCCGCCGCAGGGGTCTGCCACTCCGACCTGTCCCTGTCCGACGGCACCATGCGGGTGCCCGTCCCCGCCGTCCTCGGACACGAGGGCGCCGGCACCGTCGTCTCCGTCGGCGAGGGCGTCACCCATGTCGCGCCCGGCGACGGCGTCGTGCTCAACTGGGCGCCGTCCTGCGGCGCCTGCCACGCCTGCTCGCTCGGCGAGGTGTGGCTGTGCGCCAACGCCCTGGCCGGCACGGCGGACGTGTACGCGCGCCGTGCCTCGGACGGCAGCGACCTCCATCCCGGCCTGAACGTGGCCGCGTTCGCCGAGGAGACCGTCGTCGCCGCGAGCTGCGTCCTGCCCGCACCGGCCGGAGTCCCCCTGGCCGACGCGGCCCTGCTCGGCTGCGCCGTCCTCACCGGTTACGGCGCCGTCCACCACTCCGCGCGGGTACGTCCCGGCGAGACGGTCGCGGTGTTCGGTGTCGGCGGGGTCGGGCTCGCGGCCCTCCAGGCCGCCCGGATCGCGGGTGCCTCGAAGATCGTCGCCGTCGACGTCTCGCCCGAGAAGGAGTCCCTCGCGCGGGACGCGGGAGCGACCGACTACGTCGTCGCCTCCGACACCACCGCGCGCGAGATCCGCGGCCTCACCGGCAAGCAGGGTGTCGATGTCGCCGTCGAGTGCGTGGGGCGCGCCGTGACCATCCGCACCGCCTGGGACTCCACGCGGCGCGGCGGCCGCACCACCGTCGTCGGCATCGGCGGCAAGGACCAGCAGGTCACCTTCAACGCGCTGGAGATCTTCCACTGGGGCAGGACCCTCGCGGGCTGCGTCTACGGCAACTGCGACCCGGCGCGGGACCTGCCGGTCCTCGCGGAGCACGTCCGCGCCGGGCGCCTGGACCTCGGGAGCCTGGTCACGGACCGGATCGCCCTCGACGGCATCCCGGCGGCGTTCGACAACATGATCGCGGGCAAGGGCGGCCGGGCCCTGGTGGTGTTCTAGTGGCGCCCGCCCGATTCCGGGCCGGTGCCGGTCCGGGATCAGGCGGACCGGAGCCGGTCCGGGATCAGGCCTGTTCCGGCTCGGGGCTGCGCTCCTGGGCGGCCGCCGCCGTCCCGGCGTCCGGGGGCACCAGTTCCGGGGCCGCCGCCGTCCCGGCACGGGGCCGGGAGCGGGACACCGCGACACCCGCCAGACACAGCGCCCCGCCCGCCAGGGTGAGCGGCCCCGGCACCTCGCCGAGGAACAGCCAGGACATCAGCACGACAAGGGCGGGCACCGCGTACGTCGTCGCGCCCATACGGCTGGCGGTGGTGCGGGCCAGCGCGTACGCCCAGGTCGTGAACGCCAGCGCGGTCGGGAAGAGGCCCAGATAGACCATGTTGAGCGTGGCGGAGGCCGGCGCCTTCGCCGCCTCCGTGACGAGTTGCCCGGCGAAGGGCAGACAGGTGACGGCACCGACCAGGCAGCCGAACGTCGTGACCTGGAGCGCGCCGGCCCGGCCGAGCGCCGGCTTCTGCGCCACCACACCGCCCGCGTAGCCCACCGCGGCGAGCAGACACAGGACGACCCCGAGGACCGACGAGCCGCCCTCGCCGGACATCGACAGGCCGACGGCGACGGCACCCGCGAACGACACGGCCATGCCCGCCAGCAGCCGGGGCGGCATCGGGTCCCCGAGCAGCCGGGATCCGAGCAGGGCGATGAGGATCGGGCCGATGTTCACCACGAGTGCCGCCGTGCCCGCGTCCACCTGCTGCTCGCCCCAGTTCAGGACGACCATGTAGAAGCCGAACCACAGCAGCCCGGATATCGCGATCCCGGGCCAGGCCGCCCGGGGCGGCCACCCCTCCCTGCGGATCAGGCAGACGGCCCCGAGCGCGAGGGCCCCGGCGAGCAGCCGCCCCAGTGCCAGCGCGCCCGGCGAGTACGCCTCGCCCGCGCTGCGGATCGACACGAAGGCGGAGGCCCACAGTCCGACGGTGACGGACGCGGCGCCCGTGGCGAGCAACCGCGTGCGTCCGGTGGGCGGGGCGGGCCGGGAGGTGTTCATCATGCTCCTGAGGCTAGGCGGGGGGCGGGCGGAGGTCTCGCGGATTTCGGACGCCTGCCTGGAGCGCCGACGCCGACGCCGGCGCCGCTCGCCGTGCGCGGGGAAGGGGGCGGGCAGAAGGCGGGCAGGGGCAGATCAGCGCAACGCGGCCGCCTCGACGCCCAGGAGCTCCGCGAGCGCCCGTTCGCCCTCGGGGGTCACCTTGACGGCCCGCTCCGTGCCGACACGCACACACCACTTCGCGTCCAGGGCGTGCCGGCACAGGGCCGCGCCGGCGCCGCCCGCGAGGTGCGGCCGGCGTTCGGTCCAGTCCAGACAGGCCCGGGTGAGCGGGCGACGGGCCGTGAGGTCGAGGCCGATGCCCACGGACTCGAACCACCGCAGTCCGGCGTCGGTGAGGGCGAACCCGGTGTCCTGGCGGAGCAGGCCGCGGGCGGTGAGGGCATCGGTGAGCGCGATGCCGAGGCGCCCGGCGAGATGGTCGTAGCAGGTGCGGCCGCGGGCCATCGCCGACACCGCGCTCGACTCCCGGAGCGTGCGCGGGCGTTCGGTCCCGGCCGGCCCGACATGGGCGGCGAGATCCTCGACGATCTGCGCGACGCGAGGGCCCGCCAGCCGTACGTAGCGGTGCCTGCCCTGCCGCTCCTCGGTGAGCAGCCCGCCCGTGACGAGCCTGCCGAGGTGCTCGCTGGCCGTGGAGGGGGCGACCTGGGCGTGGCGCGCCAGCTCGCCCGCGGTCCAGGCCCGCCCGTCGAGCAGGGCGAGCAGGAACCCGGCCCGCGTCTCGTCCGCGATCAGCGCCGCGAACCCCGCGAGCCCCGCTGCCCTGCTGTGCGTCGGCCTCGTCATGCCCTCCAGCATGCGCCACGGACGTTACGGCCCCCACCGAAACGTCCACGCCGCCGGGCGCGCCCGCCGGAGGCCGAGGTGCGGTCATGTCCGTGGGGCCCGGGCGTGGGAGCGGGGGTGTGGCGCCGGGACGGCCGCGCGGGGCCTGGTGTGGCTGCCGGAAGGCGAGGCTTCGGGAGGCCTCCGCCCTGGGCGCGGCCGCTCGGGGCCGGGGTGCGGTCATGTCCGTGGGGCCCGGGCGTGGGAGCGGGGGTGTGGCGCCGGGACGGCCGCGCGGGGCCTGGTGTGGCTGCCGGAGGGGGAGGCCTCGGGAGGCCTCCGCCCCGGGCGCGGCCGTCCGAGGCCGAGGTGCGGGTATGTCCATGGAGCCCGGACTTGGAGACGGGGGGCGAGGTGCCGGGGCGGGCGCCCCGGACCGGTGTGGCCGTCGGCCGCCGAGGTGCCGGGACGTGCGCGGAGTCCCGGCGTGGCGGCGGGAGCCCGGGCGTCGAGCGGCCGCGCAGGCCCTGCGGGGCCGGCGGAGGCCGGGACGGCGGGGTGTCTCCGCCGTCCCGGGCGCGGCCACGGGCCTGGCCGCCGGTCTGCCCGGACCGGTCCGCTCAGCTCCCCACCGTGAGGTGCGCGTACTGGGCCGACAGGCCGTCCAGCAGGGCGGTGAGGCCCGTCTCGAAGGCCCGTTCGTCGATCTTCTCCTGCTGTTCGGCGAGCAGGTGCGCCTGCCCCAGGTGGGGATAGTCCGCGGGGTCGTACGCGTCCGCGTCGTCGACGAAGCCCCCGGCGAACGACCCCAGCGCGGAGCCCATGATGAAGTACCGCATCAGCGCCCCGATCGAGGTGGCCTGGGAGGGCGGCCACCCCGCCTCGACCATCGCGCCGAACACCGCGTCGGCGAGACGCAGGCCCGCGGGCCGCCGCCCGGGGCCACGCGCGAGCACCGGAACGATGTTCGGGTGGTCGCGCAGGGCGGCCCGGTAGGAGACGGCCCAGTCGTGCAGCGCGGTGCGCCACTCGCGGCCGTCCTCGAACATCGTCAGGTCGACCTGTGCGCTCACCGAGTCCGCGACCGCCTCCAGGATCTGGTCCTTGGTGCGGAAGTGGTTGTACAGGGACGGCCCGCTGACCCCGAGTTCGGCGGCGAGCCGGCGCGTCGAGACGGCCGCGAGGCCCTCGGCGTCCACCAGCTCCCGCGCCGTGTCCACGATGCGGTCGGTGCTCAGCAGGGGCTTGCGCGGTCGGGCCATGGCGCACATAGTAGGGCTGCATTCGGAAACTAGCAGTGCTAATTTAAATGTACTGCTTTCAATGTCCGCAATCTGTGGGGTGACTCGGTATGAACCTGGAGCTCAGCGAGGAGCAGACCGCCGTCCGGCAGCTCGCCAAGGACTTCGTGGACCGCGAGATCGCCCCGCACGTCGTCGAGTGGGACCGCGCCGAGGAGGTCGACCGGTCCATCGTGAAGAAGCTGGCCGAGGTCGGCTTCCTCGGGCTGACCATCGACGAGGAGTACGGCGGAAGCGGCGGCGACCACCTGGCGTACTGTCTGGTCACGGAGGAGCTGGGACGCGGCGACTCGTCCGTCCGCGGCATCGTCTCCGTCTCGCTGGGCCTGGTCGCCAAGTCGATCGCCCATTGGGGCACCGAGGAGCAGAAGCGGCGCTGGCTGCCGGGGCTCACGGCCGGCGACTCCGTCGGCTGCTTCGGGCTCACCGAGCCCGGCACGGGATCGGACGCGGGCAGCCTGGCGACCAGGGCCGTGCGCGACGGCGACGACTACGTCGTCAACGGCACCAAGATGTTCATCACGAACGGCACTTGGGCCGACGTCGTCCTGCTGTTCGCCCGCTCCACCGACGCGCCCGGCCACAAGGGCGTCTCGGCCTTCCTGATACCGACCGACACCCCCGGCCTGAGCCGCCGCACCATCCACGGCAAGCTCGGGCTGCGCGGGCAGGCCACCGCGGAACTGGTCCTGGAGGACGTACGGGTACCGGCGAGCGCGATGATGGCGCCCGAGGGCAAGGGCTTCGCCGTCGCGATGTCCGCGCTCGCCAAGGGCCGGATGTCGGTGGCGGCGGGATGCGTCGGCATCGCCCAGGCCGCGCTGGACGCCGCGGTGCGGTACGCGTCCGAACGGGAGCAGTTCGGGAAGCCCATCGCCCAGCACCAGCTGGTGCAGGAGCTGATCAGCGACATCGCCGTCGACGTGGACGCCGCACGGCTGCTGACCTGGCGGGTCGCCGATCTCGTCGACCGCGGCCTGCCGTTCGCCACCGAGTCGTCGAAGGCCAAGCTGTTCGCCTCCGAGGCCGCCGTGCGCGCCGCGAACAACGCCCTCCAGGTCTTCGGCGGCTACGGCTACATCGACGAGTACCCGGCGGGCAAGCTGCTGCGCGACGCGCGCGTGATGACCCTCTACGAAGGCACCAGTCAGATCCAGAAGCTGGTCATCGGCCGTGCGCTGACCGGGGTTTCGGCCTTCTGAGTACGTCCCGCGCGTTCCTGAGTATCTCGGCGGATGCGACGGCCCGGCCCCGGCGGCGACGCTTTCCCCATGAGTGAGACACCGGTCAAGCAGCAGAACACGGCCGCCTTCTACGGACAGGCCGTCGCCTCCTTCTCGGTCGCCATGGCCGCGACCGCCCTGGGCATCTTCAAGCTCCAGGCCGACGCCTGGGTGCGGGGCTTCCTCGCCATCGCCGTCCTGTATCTGGTGACGTCCGCCTTCACCCTGGCCAAGGTGATCCGCGACCGTCAGGACGGCACGCGCGCCGGCGGGCGGGTGTACGACCCCTTCGAGAAGCTCTGATCCGCCCCGGCACGGATGATTTCGCGCCGGGCGGGGGCCTCCGTCCCGAGCGGGGGATCTAAGCGGGCGCTCAGGTTCGGGGGTATGGTGTTCACCCTGTCGGTGGAGAAGGGGCGAACAGCGATGAGTACGGCGGAGGAGACGGCCGGCGGCGAGATGCAGCCGTGGGCCGAGGTCACCCCGGACGCGGCCCGGCGGCTGCTCGTCGCCGCCGTGGAGGCCTTCGCCGAGCGCGGGTACCACGCGACGACGACCCGGGACATCGCGGGTCGCGCGGGCATGAGCCCGGCCGCGCTGTACATCCACTTCAAGACCAAGGAAGAGCTGCTCCACCGGATCAGCAGGATCGGCCACGCGAAGGCCCTCGACATCCTGCGGACCGCTGCCCGGGGCGAGGGCGACCCCACCGAGCGCCTCGCGGACGCGGTCAGCTCCTTCGTGCGCTGGCACGCCGGAGGGCGCACCACCGCGCGGGTCGTGCAGTACGAACTGGACTCGCTCGGACCCGACGCCCGCGCCGAGATCATCGGCCTGCGCCGACAGGTCGACGCCGAGGTGCGCGGGATCATCCAGGACGGCGTGGCCGCGGGCGACTTCGACGTGCCGGACGTCCCCGGCACCACCCTCGCCGTGCTCTCCCTCTGCATCGACGTGGCCCGCTGGTTCAACGTGAACGGACCCCGGACGCCGGACGAGGTCGGCGCGCTCTACGCCGACCTCGTGCTGCGGATGGTGGGAGCCGGGAAGTAGCCCGGGCGCACCGGGCGGCGGCGGTCAGAAGTAGTAGCGGGACACCGACTCGGCCACGCACACCGGCTTGTCGCCGCCCTCGCGCTCGACGGTCACCGCGGCCGTGATCTGCACACCGCCGCCCGCCTCCGTGACCTCCGTGATGACCGCGGTGGCGCGCAGCCGCGAGCCCACCGGCACCGGGGCGGGGAAGCGCACCTTGTTGCTGCCGTAGTTGACGCCCATCTTCATGCCCTCGACGCGCATGACCTGCGGCACCAGCGCGGGCAGCAGCGACAGTGTGAGGTAGCCGTGCGCGATGGTCGTGCCGAACGGGCCCGCGGCCGCCTTCTCCGGGTCCACGTGGATCCACTGGTGGTCGCCCGTGGCGTCCGCGAACAGGTCGATCCGCTTCTGGTCGACCTCCAGCCAGTCGCTGTGTCCCAGCTGTTCGCCCACCGCCGCCTTCAGGTCGTCGGCGGACGTGAAGATCCTCGGCTCTGCCATGTCCCTGGCCTCCCGCGTCGCAATGTCTAAGCAACTGCTTAGCATGGTCGGGTGGAGGGCTCCTGTCAACGCACCGCGGGGATGCCGGGGTGGGTTAGGTTCGAGGGGTGCCCCAGATTCCAGAGAAGATCCACGAGCTCACGGTCGGCCAGCTGTCGGCCCGCAGCGGCGCGGCCGTCTCCGCCCTGCACTTCTACGAGTCCAAGGGCCTGATCAGCAGCCGCCGCACCAGCGGGAACCAACGCCGCTACCACCGTGACGCACTGCGGCGCGTCGCCTTCGTGCGGGCGGCGCAGCGGGTCGGCATCCCGCTCGCCACGATCCGTGAGGCCCTCGCCGAACTCCCCGAGGAGCGCACCCCGACGCGGGAGGACTGGGCCCGGCTCTCGGAGGCCTGGCGCTCCGAACTCGACGAACGCATCAAGCAGTTGGGCCGGCTGAGGGACCACCTCACCGACTGCATCGGCTGCGGCTGCCTGTCCCTGGAGAACTGTGTGCTCTCCAACCCGGACGACGTCTTCGGCGAGCGCCAGACCGGCTCCCGGCTCATGGTGGAACGCTCCGGCCGCACCGCGCGGCCGGAGCCGGCGAACGACTGCCGCTGAGCCCGGTCACCGGCCTCGCGGCGGCCGGTGTGCGACGGCCGCCGGTCCTGGTCGGCGGTCTGACGGGAGCCGGTGTGCGACGGCTGTCGGTCCCGGTCACCGGCCTCGCGGCAGTCGGTGCGTGACGGCTGTCGGTCCCGGTCAACGGCCTCGCGGCAGTCGGTGTGCGACGGCCGCCGGTCCTGGTCACCGGCCTGACGGGAGCCGGTGTGCGACGGCTGTCGGTCCCGGTCACCGGCCTCGCGGGACCGGACCGGGCCGCGACGGCCGCCGGGCATCGCCGCAGGGCCCCGCGTCCGGGCGGGCCGCGGCGGCGCGCCTGCGCCACGTCCGGTCCCGGGGCGCCGGGGCGCCGGGGCGCCGGGGCGCCGAGGGCCCGAGACCGGTGGGCGCGGTGGGTCACTCGTACTCCGTACCGCCCTTGCGGGTGAGGTAGGCCGGGCTGACCGCCTTCGCGATGGCGCGGCCGCCCGTCACCGGGCTGTAGCGCTCGGTGGACGTGCGGACGACCACTCCCTCGCGCAGATGCAGGTCGCGCCCGGACACCGTCTCCCGGCCGGTCGCGGTCTCCAGGACCTTCGCGATGTCGTACGGCCCCTCGTACAGCCGTGGCACCAGCGGCAGTTCGCCCTCCAGCAGGGCCGCCGCGTCCAGCCAGCGGACCTCGCCGTCGATCTCCGCGGACACGTCGAACACGGCGTAGCCGAGGGACTCGCGGCGTCCGTCGGCGCCGTACGACAGGTCCTGCACGCCCGCCCCGTACACCTCCCCGAAGACGCCGACGCGGCGCGCGCCCAGGTGGCCGGCGAGCCGGGCCGCGGCCTCCGCGACCCCGTGCCCGCGCACGGCCCGCCAGTACAGATTGCGCGGATCCTCCTTCAGGGCGAGGGACTTGGCCCCGAATCCCTTCGAGGAGACGTACGCGCGGTCCTCGTCGGCGACATACGTCAGCAGGCAGGCCGATCCGTGCAGCTTCTCGGTCAGGACGACGGGCTCGCCGGGCGTGAAGATGTCCGGATAGCGCTGGAGGTTCTCGATGTCGACCCAGGGCAGCAGGTCGGGCGCGGACTCCACGTCACCGTTCATCGTGGGCGGGACGGGCGGCACCCACTTGACGATGCCGAGCACCTCGGCGAAGTCGGTCCCCTCCTCGGCGGCCCGCGCCAGGTCGACGTCCGCCAGCGCCCGCGGACGGCACACGATGCCCTGCGACAGCTCACCGCGCAGCCGTACCGCCTTGACCCGGTCCGAGTCGCTCCCCGCCAGGCGGCCGGTCAGCCCGAGTTCCTCGATCAGTCCGGCCGGGAGCACGGACTGCTCCGGGATGTAGACGGCTCGCTCGCCGGTGCGGTAGGCGCCCTTGGCGACCACGGCCCGGTAGAGACCGACCTGGGCCAGTTCGAGGGCGTCGGCGTTCGGATGCTCGTGGATGGTCAGCACTTCGGCGGTGACGCGCAGCGTCGACATCGGGACTCCTCGGTTCCTCAGCTGTGTTTCATCGCCTCCCACTGTCCGGACGGGAAAGTGCTGGATCGAGCGGATTTGGTGCTGCTAGCGTGTGGCGCTTCCGTCGCTCGCGGTGCGGTACTCGGCCAGTGCCCGCGTCACCAACTGGGCGTTGGACGCAGCCCGTTGCCCGTCCGGCAGGGTCAGGGTGTCCTCCAGGCCGATACGCGTGGCCAGCCCCTGCCGGCCCGCGAGCCGCAGCACCGGCCAGGTGCCGCCGTCGAGTCCGTGCAGCAGCACGGGCCGGCCGTGGTGCCGCTCCGTGCGGGTGGGACCACCGGCACGTGAAGGGTCTGTGCCGAGGTCGGCGAGCAGCGTCAGGGCCGACTCCCGCGCCGAGCGCGGCGAGTCGTCCATGACCTCGGCCAGGACGCGCAGGACGCGCGGCCCGAGGGGCGACGCGGCGAAGCGCTCCGCGCCGTCCGTGCCCGACCAGATGCCCGCCTCCACGTCGATGCCCCGGTCGAGGAGCGCCGCCGCCACGTCCTCGGCGCCCGGCTCGTGCCAGTTGACCGAGGCGTGGTCGGGCAGGACGGTCCAGGACCGGACCCGCTCCACGCGCGCCGCCGGATCGGGCTCGGCCCACGCGCCCGTGGTCACGCCGACCGGGACGTCCACCCGCGCCCGTATGGCCTCCAGAGTGGCCGCCAGGGCTTTCGGCGACAAAGTGTCGTGGCCGCAGGGGGACTTGGGATGGACATGGATGTCCGACGCCCCGGCTGCGACGGCCTCGGCGGCGGACCGGGCCATCGCCTCCGGCGACATCGGCACGACGGCACCGTCGGCCGATCCGCGCGCTCCGTTCAGACAGACCTGCACCATGCCTCGATGGTGCCACCCACCACCGACAACCGGACCCCGACGCCCGGGCGCCCGACCGCACCCCGTGGGCGACCGCGGCGCCGTCCAGCCGGGGCAGCCCCGGACGCTCGCGCATCGGCCTCACGTCGTCGACGAGCGGCCGGGAGCCCGACAGGACCGAGGCACCGGAGGGCGGCCCTGCGGAGCGATTCGGCCGAGGGCAGCAGGGCGGAGCGGCCGGTCGGGGTGGCCCCACGGGGTCAACAGTCCGCGGCGGCCCACCGCATGGACTGGCTTCAGGGCGGCCCCGGGTGGCCGACGAGTCGCGGGCAGTCCGGCGGGTCGTCACGGCGCGGGCAGTCCTGCGGGACGGTCCGGCCGGGGACGGCGCCGCGGGGATCGACGAGTCGCGGGCGGCCCTGGGAGTGCCCTCGGCCGAGTCGGCACCACAGGGTCGACAGTCCGCTGCGGCCCACCGCGTGGACAGGCTTCAGGACGGCGGCACGTCGTCGACGAGCCGCGCGCGGTGCGCGGGGGATCGGCGAGCCGCGGGCGGCCCCGGCCGGCGGTTCGGCCCAGGTGGCCCCTCGGCGTCGACGGGCCGCGGCGGCCCACCGCGTCGACGGCCCCCGACGGTCCAGGGCGACCGGCGGGTCGGCTGGCCGAGCGCGTTCGCGCGGGGGTGCGGCTCCGTCGACGCACCCCCGTCCTGCTCAGGCCGACATCAGCAGCCGTCCACGCCTCGACTCCGCCAGGGCCTCGGGTGTCAGAACGGGCCGCGGCACCACGATTCCGCAGCGCGTGCAGACGGGTCCCGACGACGGCTCGTGGGCCAGGTCGTACCTCCAGGTGAGGCGCTCTCCGGCGCACACCGGGCAGACCGTGCCCGGCTCGCGCTCCAGCGCGGCGATCAGCCGGCGCAGCACCTCGGCCAGTGGTTCACGGGGATGTACACGGGGGTCGTCGCACCACGCGACGCCGAAGCCGCCCCAGGTCAGCCGGTGCCAGTCGTCGACACTGCCCGGCCTGCGCAGTCCGTCGTGCTTCTCCTTCTTGCGGCGCTGCGCGAACTCGACCTCGTAGGCGAGCCAGACGGAGCGGGCCTCCTCCAACTCCTCCAGCGCGGCCACGAGCCGCGCCGGATCGGGGGACCGGTCCTCCGGGCCGAACCCGGCCCGGGAGCACAGATGGTCCCAGGTCGCCCGGTGCCCATAAGGGGCGAACCTCTCAAGGCACTTGCGCAGCGAGTACCGCCGCAGTGCCAGATCGCACCTCGGATCCCGCACCTGTCTCGCCAGACTCCGGAAACCCGCCATCGCCCTGCACCTCCGTCACACCTGCACCTGAACTTCGGTCACTTCGGCGTCGTCGTACGGACGTCGCCGAATAGACGTATCGACAAGCGATTCGGCTCCATCCTTTTTTCCGATGACCGCCACCAGCCGACCGCCGAGTCCCTCCCGGCCTGCCTCCCACCGCTGTCAGCCGCCTGTCGGCGGCCGGGTCGGGGTGTGATGAATCCAAAAAACTGACGCATGTTCATCTTCCAACTCGGGGATACCGGCGGTAACGTCCGGCCCACCCCCGTCGGGAGGAGCTGCCATGCCACGGCGCACCCCACGTACCGTCCTCGACAGACTGAGAACTCCCCGTCGATTCCCCAAGTTCCTCAAGAGCGCATCCGTATGCGTGCTCATTGCCGGTCTTTTGTCACCGCTTTCCCAGGCGGCGGCGACCGCCGCACCCTCGGCCGCCGCCACGAACGACTACTGCGGCGGTCAGTGCTCCGACATCCTCCCGCCCGGTGAGAACGGCAACGCGACCCTCGTCGAGATCCTGCTCAACCAGGCCTTCGGCACCCAGCCGGGCCACGCGGAGGACCAGCTCGCCCCCTACGGCAACCTGGCCAAGGGCTACTCCGGGCTCACCGACGCCAAGATCAACGACTTCTTCAACGACGCGTCCTTCGGCGTCCCTTCGGGCCAGGTCGCCTCCACCGTCAAGCCGCGCAGCGACGTGACGATCGTGCGGGACAAGAAGACGGGCGTCCCGCACATCACCGGCACCACCCGCTACGGCACCGAGTTCGGCGCGGGGTACGCCGCCGCCCAGGACCGGCTGTGGCTGATGGACGTCTTCCGGCACGTCGGACGCGGCCAGCTGACCTCCTTCGCCGGCGGTGCCCCGTCCAACCAGGGTCTGGAGCAGGAGTTCTGGCGCAACGCCCCCTACACCGAGGCGGACCTCCAGGCCCAGATCGACAACGCCACCGCCCAGGCCGGCGAGCGCGGCAAGCAGGCCCTCGCCGACGCCAACGCCTACGTCGCCGGCATCAACGCCTACATCGACGCCTCCGACAGCGGTCGCTACTTCCCCGGCGAGTACGTCCTGACCGGGCACAAGGACTCCATCACCAACGCCGGCACCATCGACCACTTCAAGCTCACCGACCTGGTCGCACTGGCCTCCGTCATCGGCGCGCTCTTCGGCTCCGGAGGCGGCGGCGAGGTCAACAACGCCCTGTCGTTGCTCGCCGCCCAGTCCAAGTACGGCGTGGCGGAGGGCACCAAGGTCTGGGAGTCCTTCCGGCAGCGCAACGACCCGGAGGCCGTGCTCACCGTCCACGACGGCGAGAGCTTCCCGTACGCCGTCAAACCGGACGACGCCCAGGGCGAGGCCCTGCCCGACGCCGGTTCGGTGACCCGGGAGCCGCTCGTCTACGACCGCACCGGCAGCGCGGGGACCGCCGCCGCCACCGGCGCCTCCACGAAGGCCGCCAAGAGCTCCGTCAGCTCGGCGAAGCGCGGCATGTCCAACGCCCTGGTGGTGAGCGGCAAGCACACGGCGAGCGGCCACCCGATCGCCGTCTTCGGCCCGCAGACCGGCTACTTCGCGCCGCAGCTGCTCATGCTCCAGGAGATACAGGGGCCGGGCCTGAGCGCCCGCGGCGCCTCCTTCGCCGGCCTGAGCATGTACGTCGAACTCGGCCGTGGCCAGGACTACTCCTGGAGCGCCACGACGTCGGGCCAGGACATCATCGACACCTACGCCGTCGAGCTGTGCCAGGACGACTACCACTACCTGTACCACGGCACCTGCACGGCGATGGACAAGGTCGAGCGGACCAACTCCTGGAAGCCGACCGTCGCCGACGGCACCGCGGCGGGCTCGTACCGGATGCAGGTCTACCGGACCAAGTACGGCCCCGTGGAGTACCGCGCGACCGTCGGCGGGAAGAAGGTCGCGTACACCACGCTGCGCTCGTCCTTCATGCACGAGGCCGACTCGATCATCGGCTTCCAGATGCTCAACGACCCCGACTACGTGAAGAGCCCGCAGACCTTCCAGAGCGCGGTGCAGCACATCAACTACACCTTCAACTGGTTCTACGCCGACTCCTCGCACACCGCGTACTACAACAGCGGGGACAACCCGGTGCGCGCCACCGGGGTCGACGCCGACTTCCCGGTGTGGGCGCAGCCCGCGTACGAGTGGCGGAACTGGGACGCCGCGACGAACACCGCCCAGTACACCCCGGCCTCCGCGCACCCCAACTCCGTGGACCAGGACTACTACATCTCCTGGAACAACAAGCAGGCCAAGGACTACGCCGCGGCCCCCTGGGGCGAGGGCTCGGTGCATCGCGGCAACCTCCTGGAGGACCGGGTCAAGAAGCTCGTCTCCGCGGGCGGGGTGACCAGGTCCGCGCTGGTGAAGGCCATGGCCGACGCGGCCCTCGCCGACCTGCGGGCCGAGGACGTGCTGCCGAAACTGCTGAAGGTGATCAACAGCTCGACGGTCACCGACCCCGCCGCCGCGGCGGCCGTGAGCAAGCTCTCGGCCTGGGTCACGGCCGGCGCGAAGCGCACGGAGACCTCGGCCGGATCCCACACGTACGCCGACGCCGACGCGATCCGCATCCTGGACGCCTGGTGGCCGCTGCTGGTGAAGGCGGAGTTCGAGCCGGTCCTCGGCAGCGACCTGTACGCCGCGTTCACCGGCAGCATCCCCGTCGACGAGGCGCCGTCGGCCGGGCACGGACCGACCGGCTCGCACGCCGGAAGCTCCTTCCAGTACGGCTGGTGGAGCTATGTCGACAAGGACATCCGGGCCGTGCTCGGCGAGTCGGTACAAGGCGGCCTGACGCAGAAGTACTGCGGTTCCGGCAGCCTCGGAGCCTGCCGTGACGCGCTGATCAGCACCCTGAAGGAAGCCGCGGGCAAGACCGCCGCCCAGGTCTACCCCGGCGACGACCAGTGCTCGGCGGGCGACCAGTGGTGCGCCGACTCGATCGTCCAGCGCACCCTCGGCGGCATCAAGCACGGCAAGATCAGCTGGCAGAACCGGCCGACCTACCAGCAGGTGGTCGAGTACACCTCGCACCGGTAGCCGACCGGCCCGAGAACGCCGGCGGCCCCGGGGGGCGCCGGCGTCCTCACGGTGGCCGGCGTCCTCGCGGGCGGCGGGTCAGCGGACGCGGCCCGCCGTCAGCACCAGTTGCGCCAGTTCCCGGTGGCAGATGTCGCTGTGGGCCCCGGAGGGCGCACCGCCGCGCCGGACCACGGCCGCGGCGTCCACGTTCACGCAGCCGGAGGCGGGCAGTCGCGTGCGCAGGGCCTCGGCCAGCGCGTACTTCTTCGTCCCCGGCACCGCCTGCACCCCGTCGTGCCCCATCGCACCCCACTTGGCGCCCAGCAGCCGGTCGAGGCCGAACTCCGCCGTGGCCGTCCGGGAGTCGCCCGCCATCCGCGAGGCCAGCGGATAGATCGTCCCGAGCGCCGAGTCGAAGTGGGAGTAGCAGCACACCAGGGGGCCGTCGATGCGGTGGTGCTGGCCGTCCAGCACCCCGCTCGCCCGCGGGTCGTGCGGCAGCCGTGCGGCGAACGCGTAGTGCGAGAAGGCCCCTTGGAGCAGGGTCACCGACTTCACGGAACGCACGCCCTGCGGCAGCCCCCGCAGGGCGAAGGAGACCAGCCGCCCGCCGAAGCTGTGCCCGACGAGATGGACCCGCACGTCCGGGGCCGTCTGCGCGAGTTGGCCCACGGCCCGCCCGAGCCCCCGCTCGCCGACCGTCCCCGCGCGCCGCTTCATCGCGTAGTACGTGGCCTGGCGCAGCAGTTCGTGCGCACCGTCCCACAGCCGGGGCAGCGCGAAGCCCTCAGCGTCCCCCGGCCCGGCGAGCGCCCGCGCGAACTCGTCGCACACCGCCGCCGTGTCCCCGAAGAGCATCAGCGGATCGCCCTCCGGGACCCCCTCCGCCAGTGTGTCCGCGGCGAAGGACGTCTGCGGCCCCTGCGGCCGGACCTCGACGAGCAGCCGCACGAGACGGCCGAACTCCTCCAGCGAGGCGCCCTCGTCCGGCTGCTGGTCCAGCAGCCGCGCGATCTGCTCGACCACCGTCGCCCGCCCGGGGAAGACCTCCAGGAGCGCGTGCCGGGTGTTCTTGTCCAGCACCGGCTGCGCGATCGCCGTGTCCTGCGCGGCCACCGGCCGGGGGAAGTCGGGAATCGGCTCGTCCGAGAACCGCATCGACGGCCACACCACACCCACGTACCCCAGGCGCGCGTTCGGGGCGAGTCCCGGGACGGGCTCGAAGAAGCGGCTGTAGAGGCGGGTCGCACCCGAGCGGTCGTTGTTCCAGCCGTGCGCGAACACGATCAGATCGCGGACCTTGCGCCGGGGCACCTCCGCGAGGAGCCGGTCGAGCTCCCGGCCGTCGGCGTCCCCGTCCGCGTCGAAGGTGAGTTCCCAGTAGGGAGAGACACTCACTTCCGGATCGGCCATGACAGACCCCCTCGTCCCCCGTGGGCGGTGCGACATGGGCGCATCGTCCTACCGGGGCACGAGGTTGGCCATACGTCACGGCTCACTCACTTGTAGACGAGATACTCCTTGCGCATCTGCCGGAAGGCCTTCAGCTCGTCCTGCCAGGCCGCCACGACCTCGTCGGCCGACGCCCCGGCGTCGATCCTCGTGCGCACCAGGGTCGAGCCCGTGAGTTTGTCGATCCAGTTGTCGGAGCGCCAGGCGAAGCCGCTCCAGACCTGCTTGGCCGTCACGAGCAGCGCGATGCCGGTGCGTACGGGGTCGAAGGCGGCCCGGTCGTGCACATGGATCTGCACGCCCCCGATGGTCTTGCCCTGGAACTTGGAGAACGTGGGGGCGAAGTACGCCTCCCTGAAGTGCACGCCGGGCAGCCCGAGGCGTTCCGCCGCCGCGGCCCACCGCCCGTCGACGCCCTCGGCGCCGAGCAGCTCGAACGGGCGGGTGGTGCCCCGCCCCTCCGACAGGTTGGTGCCCTCGAAGAGACAGGACCCCGAGTACACCAGGGCCGTGTCGGGCGTCGGCATGTTCGGGCTCGGCGGTACCCAGGGCAGCCCGGAGGCGTCGTAGAAGTCCGAGCGCTTCCAGCCGGACATCAGGACCGTGTCCAGCTTCACCGGCTTCGCCAGGAACTCCTTGTTGAACAGCCGCGCCAGTTCCGCCACGGTCATCCCGTGCGCCTGGGAGACGGGCTGCCGTCCGACGAAGGTCGCGAACTCCTTGTGCAGGACGGGCCCGAACGCGTCCCGCCCCGTCACCGGGTTCGGCCGGTCCAGCACCACGAAGCGCTTGCCGGCGAGCTGCGCGGCCTCCATGCAGTCGTACAGCGTCCAGATGTACGTGTAGAAGCGGGCGCCCACGTCCTGGATGTCGAAGACCACGGTGTCCACACCGGAGGCGGTGAAGACGTCGGCGAGCGGCTGCCCGCTCTTCTGGTACGTGTCGTAGACCGGGAGCCCGGTCGCCGGGTCGTCGTACCGGCCCTCGGAACCACCGGCCTGCGCGGTGCCGCGGAAGCCGTGCTCGGGACCGAAGACGGCGATCACGTTCACCCGGGCGTCGGTGTGCATGACGTCGACGATGTGCCGGACGTCGCGGGTGACGCCCGTCGGGTTGGTGACCACGCCGACCCGCTCGCCGTCCAGCAGGGCGTAGCCGTCCCCTTCGAGGCGCTCGAAGCCGGTGCGCAGCTTGGCGCGGCCGCCCGGGGCCGCCGCGGCCGGTACCGGAGCCAGGGCCGCCGCGGCGGTGCCGGCAGCGAGGACGGCCCGTCTGGACAGGGGGGTCCCCCCACGTCGTGCGGAGCCGGAAGCGTCGGGGCGCATGGTGTGACCTCCGTGATCGCGGAAGCTGGCATGGGCACGCTACGCGCTCCGCGGGGTGATCCGGAATACCCGCGAACGCGGCGCGAACCGCGCTCCGTGAGCCGCCCCGAGCCGACGCCGCCAGGTCCGGGACGGTCCCGCCGGGTACGCGCCGATACCGCCGAGTCCGCGCCGGTACCGCCGGGTCCGTGAGGTGTCGCCCGGGACGTGCCTCGGACCGCGCCTGGTGCCGCCCGGGTGAGGCCGTGGGGTGTCGCACCCGGACCACTTCACCCTGACCGCGATCGGTGGGCGGCGCCTGTCAGGCGTGCCGGATGGCGCAACAGGGTCGCCCGCCCGACCGTCCTCCCCGTTCCCGTGGCCCACGCGAGCGTGCTTCCGCGTGTCCGGGAGAGCCGCGCCGCAGGGGTGACGCCGTCGGGGACGTACGGCCGGACCGCCTCGCCGCGCCGCGGGGGAGCCGCACAGGTCACACCGCTCGGGCCCGCCACGACGCCGGACACCCCTTCCCTCGCAACATACCGACTGGTTAGTCTGGCGCTGCAGCAGAGCCGATTCGCGTCGCGTCGAAGGAGACCGATGGTGGAAGCCGTGCAGGATGCCCGAGTGGTCGTCACCGGAGCGGGAGGCGGTATCGGAGCCGCCCTGGCCCGGCGCTTCGCCGCCGAGGGGGCCAGGGTCGTCGTGAACGACCTGGACGCCGCCAAGGCCAAGGCCGTGGCCGACGAGGTCGGCGCCGTCGCGGTCCCGGGCGACGCGTCCAGGATCGTCGCCGAGGCGCGTGACGCCCTCGGCGGCACGATCGACGTCTACTGCGCCAACGCCGGTCTCGCCTCCGCCGGTACCGAGGCCGCCGGCGAGAAGGTCTGGGAGCTCGCCTGGGACGTCAATGTGATGGCCCACGTACGCGCCGCCCAGGAACTGCTCCCGGCCTGGCTGGAGCGCGGCAGCGGCCGGTTCGTCTCCACCGTCTCCGCCGCCGGACTGCTCACCATGATCGGCGCAGCGCCCTACAGCGTCACCAAGCACGGCGCGTACGCCTTCGCCGAATGGCTCTCCCTGACGTACCGCCACCGCGGCCTCAAGGTCCACGCGATCTGCCCGCAGGGCGTGCGCACCGACATGCTCGACGCCACCGGAAGCGCCGGTGACCTGGTGCTCCAGCCCACCGCCATCGAGCCCGAGGACGTCGCCGACGCGCTCTTCAAGGGCATCGAGGAGGACCGCTTCCTGATCCTGCCGCACCCCGAGGTCGCCGGGTTCTACGCGGCACGGGCCGCGGACCCCGACCGCTGGATGACGAACATGAACCACATCCAGCAGAAGTGGGAGGCGGGCCGGTGACCACTTCCGGCTACGCCGCCCAGCCGTGGCTCGCGCTGCTCGACGAGGCCCAGCGTGCCCCCGTGAGCCCGCCCGACACCCTGGTGCACGCGGTCCGCGCGGCCGTGGCGCACACCCCCGACCGCACCGCGCTCGCCTACTTCGACGGCCGGCTCAGCTACCGCGAGATCGACGCACTGAGCGACTCCGTCGCCGGGCACCTCGCCGCCGGCGGCCTGGAGCGCGGTGACCGGGTCGCGATCCTGCTCCAGAACTCCCCGCAGTTCGTCGTCGCCCTGCTCGGCGCCTGGAAGGCCGGCGCGACCGTCGTCCCCGTCAACCCGATGTACAAGTCGGCCGAGGTCCGGCACGTGCTCGACGACGCCGCGGTCGTCGCCCTCGTCTGCTCCGACCGGGCCTGGGGCTCGTACCTGCGGGAGACGGCCGCCGGCTCCTCCGTACGCCTCGTCCTGACGTCGTGCGAGCTGGACCTCCAGACGCGCAACGACACCCGCGTACTGAACTTCGAGCGGCTGCCCGCCGCCGCGGGCACCGCCGACCTCGTGACCGTCGCCCGGCAGGGCCACCCGGCACCCGACGGCCGTGCCCTCGGACCCGACGACATCGCCCTGATCAGCTACACCTCCGGCACGAGCGGCACCCCCAAGGGAGCCACCAACACGCACGGCAACATCATGTACAACGCCGAGCGGCAGCGGACCGGCCTCGGCCTGCCCGAGTCGCCCGTGTACTTCGCGATGGCGCCCCTGTTCCACATCACCGGCATGGTCTGCCAGCTCGCCGCCTGCCTCAACAGCCGCGGCACGCTCGTCCTCGCCTACCGCTTCGAGGCGGGGGTCGTCCTCGACGCGTTCGCCGAGCACGCGCCCCACTACACCGTCGGCCCGTCGACCGCCTTCATGGCCCTGGCCGCGCACCCGGCGGTCACTCCCGGGCACTTCGCCTCCTTCACGGTCATCTCCTCCGGCGGCGCCCCGCTGCCGCCCGCCCTCGTCGAGAAGTTCCGCGCCGGCTTCGGGCCGTACATCCGCAACGGCTACGGCCTCACCGAGTGCACCGCGCCCTGCGCCTCCGTGCCCCCGAGCCGCGAAGCGCCGGTGGACCCCGTCTCGGGGACGCTCGCGGTGGGTGTGCCCGGCCCCGACACCGTCGTCCGCATTGTCGACGACCTCGGGCAGGAGGTGCCGTTCGGCGAGCAGGGCGAGATCGTCGTACGGGGACCGCAGGTCGTCCCCGGCTACTGGCAACGCCCCGAGGCCACCGCGGAGACCTTCCCGGACGGCGAGCTGCGCACCGGTGACATCGGTTTCATGGACGCCGACGGCTGGCTGTACGTGGTCGACCGCAAGAAGGACATGATCAACGCGTCCGGTTTCAAGGTGTGGCCCCGAGAGGTCGAGGACGTCCTCTACACCCATCCGGCGGTCCGCGAGGCGGCCGTGGTCGGGGTGCCGGACGGCTACCGGGGCGAGACCGTCAAGGCGTACATCAGCCTGCGTCCGGGTGCCGAGGAGGACCCCGACGCGCTCGCCGCGTACTGCAAGGAGAGACTGGCCGCCTACAAATACCCGCGGGAGGTGGAGATCCTCCCCGACCTGCCGAAGACGGCAAGTGGGAAGATCCTCCGTCGGGAACTGCGTTCCCGCTCCCATGAGTCCCAGTAGACGACAACGCGAAGACAACCCTCGGAAGGCAGGTGGCGGCAGTGCCCAGGACGACGGACGGTGACGGCACGCCCGTCCCGCAGCGGCTCTTGGCCGCCGCCACCCGGCTCTTCGCGGAGCAGGGGTACGACCGGACCTCCGTGCAGGAGATCGTCGAGGCGGCCGGCGTCACCAAGGGGGCGCTGTACCACTACTTCGGATCCAAGGACGACCTCCTGCACGAGGTCTACGCGCGCGTGCTGCGCATCCAGCAGGAACGGCTGGACGCCTTCGCCGACGCGGACGCGCCCGTCGAGGAGCGGTTGCGCGGGGCCGCGGCCGACGTCGTCGTCACGACGATCGACAACCTCGACGACGCGTCGATCTTCTTCCGCTCCATGCACCACCTCAGCCCCGAGAAGCACAAGCAGGTGCGTGCGGAACGGCGGCGCTACCACGAGCGTTTCCGTGCGCTGATCGAGGAGGGCCAGAAGAAGGGCGTCTTCTCCACGGCCACGCCCGCGGACCTGGTCGTCGACTACCACTTCGGTTCCGTGCACCACCTGTCCACGTGGTACCGCCCCGACGGCCCGCTCACGCCGCAGCAGGTGGCCGACCACCTCGCGGATCTCCTGCTCCGGGCGCTGAGGCCGTAACCGCCGGGGACCGATGTTCCGTCGGCCCGGGCCGGAGAGTCGTAGCCCGTCCGGCGCTCGAGGACGAGGCCGTCCAGCCCGATGCGGGGGTCCGGGGGTGGCTGCCCCCCGGGTCAAGGGACGGGCAGGGGCGGCGGGGGCGAGAACCCCGCCGGGTCGCCCCCGCCGCGCCCGCGGAGCCCCGCGTCACAGGTACTGCTTGATCTCCCGCCGCGCCAGCGACCGCTGGTGCACCTCGTCCGGGCCGTCGGCCAGCTTCAGCGTGCGCGCGCTCGCCCACAGCTCCGCCAGCGGGAAGTCCTGGCTGACGCCCCCGGCCCCGTGCAACTGCACGGCCTTGTCGAGGATGTCGACCACGGTACGAGGCGTGGCGATCTTGATGGCCTGGATCTCGGTGTGCGCGCCCTTGTTGCCGACCGTGTCCATCATCCACGCGGTCTTCAGCACCAGCAGCCGCAGCTGCTCGACGGCGACCCGGGCGTCGGCGATCCAGTTCTGCACGACGCCCTGCTGGGCGAGCGGCTTGCCGAACGCCGTACGGGACACGGCCCGCCGGCACATCAGCTCGATCGCCCGCTCGGCCATGCCGATCAGCCGCATGCAGTGGTGGATGCGCCCCGGCCCGAGCCGCGCCTGGGCGATGGCGAAGCCGCCGCCCTCCTCGCCGACCAGGTTGGCGACGGGCACCCGCACCTGGTCGAAGACGACCTCGGCGTGCCCCCCGTGCGAATGGTCCTCGTAGCCGTACACCTGCATGGCGCGCCGGACCTCGACGCCCGGGGTGTCGCGCGGCACCAGCACCATCGACTGCTGACGGCGGATGTCGGACCCCTCGGGGTCCGTCTTGCCCATCACGATGAAGATCTTGCAGTCCGGGTTCATCGCCCCGGAGATGTACCACTTGCGGCCGGTGATGACGTACTCGTCGCCGTCCCGCCGGATGTGCGTGGTGATGTTCGTGGCGTCGGAGGAGGCGACCTCGGGCTCGGTCATCGCGAACGCCGAGCGGATCTCACCGGCGAGCAGCGGCTCCAGCCACTGCTTCCTCTGCTGCTCGTCGCCGAACTGCGCGAGCACCTCCATGTTCCCGGTGTCGGGAGCGGCGCAGTTCAGCGCGGTGGGCGCCAGGTGCGGGCTGCGGCCGGTGATCTCGGCGAGCGGCGCGTACTGGAGGTTGGTCAGCCCGGCGCCGTACTCCGAGTCGGGCAGGAAGAGGTTCCACAGGCCCTGCCTGCGGGCCTCGGCCTTCAGCTCCCCGACGACGGCCGAGGTGTCCCAGGGCGACGCCAGCCGGGCGCGCTGTTCCTCGGCGACGGCCTCCGCCGGATAGACGTACTCGTCCATGAAGGCGAGCAGCTTGGCGCGCAGTTCCTCGGTGCGTGCGTCGAATGCGAAGTCCATGGCGGATCAGCCTTCCTGAAGGGTGGTCAGGCCGTGCTCGATGAAGAAGGGCACCAGCTCGCCGATGCGGTCGAAGCCGGCGCCGACCGTCTGGCCGAGCGTGTAGCGGTAGTGGATGCCCTCCAGGATCACGGCGAGCTTGAACCAGGCGAAGGCCGTGTACCAGGAGACGGCGGACACGTCGCGCCCCGAGCGCGCGGCGTACCGCTCGACGAGCTCGGCCGGGTCGGGGTGCCCGGCGGCCGAGGCGGTCGTGCTGATGGGGGAGTTCGGCAGGTCCAGCGGCGCGCTGTACATCACCAGCAGGCCGAGGTCGGTGAGCGGATCGCCGAGCGTGGACATCTCCCAGTCGAGGATGGCCTTGATGCGGTCGTCGGTGCCGATCAGCACGTTGTCGAGCCGGTAGTCGCCGTGCACCACGGCGGGCGCCGGGGAGTGCGGCAGCTCGCGCCCCAGCGCGGCGTGCAGCTCGTCGATCCCCGAGAGTTCACGGTTCCTGGACGCGTCCAGCTGCTTGCCCCAGCGGCGCAGCTGCCGGTCGAGGAAGCCCTCGGGGCGGCCGAAGTCGCCGAGGCCCACTTCCGCCGGGTCGACCGCGTGCAGCTCGACCAGTGTGTCCACCAGCCCGAGGACGGCGTCGCGGGTGCGCTGCGCGCCGAGCGGGGCGAGCTGCTGCGCGGTGCGGTACGGCGTCCCCTCCACGAACTCCATGACGTAGAACGGCGCACCGAGCACCGACTCGTCCTCGCACAGCAGCAGCGGGGCGGGTACCGGCACGGCCGTCGGGTGCAGGGCGCTGATCACCCGGTGCTCGCGCTTCATGTCGTGCGCGGTGGCCAGCACATGGCCCAGCGGAGGCCGTCGGACGACCCACTTCGCGGTGCCGTCGGTGACCGCGTAGGTGAGGTTCGACCGTCCGCCTTCGATCAGCCGGCCGGTCAGGGGGCCGTGCACCAGTCCCGGGCGCTCACGGTCGAGCAGGCCGCGCAGCTGGTCGAGATCGAGACCTGGCGGGTGGTCTGGGCTCATCATTGCTCCTACGCACATGGAAACCGGATGTCGACCATGATGCCGACCGGTCGGTATGTCGTCCAGTGGGTGCGCGAAACGTGATCGGCGTCTCCCCGGGGTCGCGCGGACGTGCGGGCCGCGCGGCCGAGGGGAGACGCCGTGAGGGGAGCGGCGCCGGGTCGGCGCCAGGGGGAGCGACTGCTCAGTGGTCGTCCCAGTGCCCGTCGTGCCGGGCGTGCCGGTGGCCGTCGTGCAGGTAGTCGAGGTGGTCGCCGTGCGCCACCGCCGTGTGCCCGCAGCCCTCGCCGTGCTGGTGTCCGTGCTCCTCGTGCGTGACGTGGCCGCTCGGCTCGCACTCGTCCCAGTGCCCGGAGTGCTCGCGGTGCAGGTGTCCGTCGTGCGCGTAGTCGACGTGGTCCCCGTGCCGCACCTGGGGGTGACCGCAGTCCGGGCCGTGGGTGTGCTCGTGGGTCGGGTGCTCCTGGTGAAGGGTGGTCATGCTGCTCACCTTCGGAAGTGGCGTGGAATGACGGCTCAGGCTAGCGCCGAGAAACGGGGCAATTGTGGTTTTTCGGGCATGCGTGCCGTCCGTGTACCCCGGAGGGTCGAGACCGCCGTACGCCCGCGGAGCCGACGCGCCCGGTGGGCCGGGCCGCCGGACGTGCCGTCCCGCCGGTGACTCGCCCCGTCGTCGTGGTCGGCGAGTGGGCCGACCGATGGGCCGATCGGCAGGCCGACCGGGGGCGGGCCCGGAGTACCCGGAGGGAGCGGTCCGCAGCACCGGCGGGGCCGTCCCTCAGAACACGAGCGCCACCGCGCACACGGCCAGCGCCACGGTGCACAGGGCCGCCGCGGTCGCGTGCCGGGGCGCGAGTGCCGCCGGGCCGCCCGGGCCGGCCGTCGACAGGGTCCGGATGCGGTGATGGGCCAGCGCCAGGAAGCCCAGCCACAGCGCGCAGCACAGCGCACAGGCCAGCAGTCCGGCCACCGAGCGGCCTGCGTGCAGTGCCGTCTTCATGGCGAGCAGGGCGGCGACCGTGCTCGACAGGGTCGTACGGCGCCAGGCGAGGCGGGTGCGTTCCGGCTGGAGGCCCGGGTCCCGCTCGTCCTGGGCCTGCGACGTCACCCCGCCCACCCGGCGAGCACCACGAACACCATCGCGAGCGCGACGACGGCGACGGCGATGCTCAGCAGCGCGGGGAAGCGCGACACCGGCAGGTCCTCGCCGCGGCGCATGGCGCGCTCGCAGCGCACCCAGTGATTGACGGCGCGCAGCGAGCAGAGCACGCCCGCGCCCAGCAGGGCGAGCGCGAGGCCGACGCGCCAGGCCCAGCGCAGGTCCGGCAGGAACTGGTCCACCGCGAAGCCGCCGCCGATCAGCGCCAGCGCCGTGCGCAGCCAGGCGAGGAAGGTCCGCTCGTTCGCCAGCGAGAACCGGTAGTCCGGCGTCCCGCCCTCCTGGCGGATCTCCTGGGGCGCGAACCACAACCGGACATTCCGCACGAGTTCGATCACGCCCAGGACCCTACCGGTCCGGTGCGGGGCCCATCGCGGGCCCTCTGCGCGAGGCCCGGCCTCCGTCCGAGGCGGGCTGCTGTCCGGCCCCTCCGCCCGAGTCTCCGGCCCATCCGTCCGAGGCGGTCCAGTGGCCCGGCCCGCGGTCCGCCGCCCGGGTCCTCGTTCCGCCCGGCCCCGGTTCCTCAGTCCGCCGCGCGGTGCTCCTTGAGGCGCTCGTAGGCGGCCAGGCCGTCCGGGACCCATGTCCAGTCCGTCAGACGGCTCTCCAGCTCCTCCTCGGAGAGGAAGTCGTGCCAGGCGACCTCTTCCACCTGCGGGTTCACCGGCAGTTCGCAGCGGACCTCGTACACGGCCGACCACCAGCTCTGCCCGGCACCGTCGTCGTACAGGAACTTGAACAGCGGCACGGGCCGGGGGAGTCCCTGGACGCCGAGCTCCTCCTCCGCCTCGCGCAGCGCGGCGTCGTCGTAGGACTCGCCCGTGCCGACGACCCCGCCGACGAACATGTCGTAGAAGGAGGGGAAGACCAGCTTCGTGGGTGTGCGGCGATGGACGAAGACACGGCCCTCGGCGTCCCGCGCCAGGACGAACACGGCCCGGTGGCGCAGCCCGCGCGCGTACGCCTCCCCTCGCCGGGACTGCCCGATGACCTGGTCGTTCTCGTCCACGATGTCGAGGATCTCGTCGGCGGCGCTCATGCCCCCATCCAAGCAGTCCCGGGCGACGCGCGGGCGGTGCGCCCGCCGCCCGCCGCGGAGGTCCCGCGGTCCCCGTCGTCCGGGCCTGCCCCCGCTTCTACGCGGTCGGCGTCGTCCGGAGCGTGCTCCTCAACGCGGCTGGAGGTCCCGCGACCGCTCCGTCTCCGACGTGCCGGCGGGCATCGCCGGGTGCAGTCCCAGCAGCACGATGCCCACCACGACGGCGGCGAGGCCCGCGGCCTCCCATGCGAGGGCCCCGGCGTCCATGCGCAGCCGGTCCCCGAGGAAGCCCACCCCGCAGACGATGCCCGCGATCGGCTGGGCCGCGGTGAGCGCGGGCAGCGACATCCGCAGCGGCGCGGTCTCGAAGGCGCTCTGCACCAGGATCAGACCGGTCACGCCGAGCACCAGCACCACGTAGGGCTGCCAGCCGGTGAGCAGTTCGCCCCAGCCGCCCTCGCCGAACCGCTGTCCGCTGACCCGGGTCAGCGCGTCCTGGACGCCGTACAGCAGTCCGGCGGCGACGGCGAGCAGCACCGGTGCCGCGCTGAGCCGGGACCGCTTGGCGTACGTGGTGAGGAGCAGCGCGAGGCCGATCATGATCCCGATGATCAGCCAATGGCGCAGCGGATCGGTGACGGCGTCGCCGCCCTCCGGCTGTCCGGCCACGATGAACGCGGTGACGCCGCCCGCGAGCAGCGCGAGCCCGGCCCATCCCTGCCGTCCCAGCGGCTGTTTCGTCTGGTGACGGGAGAGGGCGAGCGCGAAGAGGAGGTTCGTCGCGAGGAGCGGCTCCACGAGGGAGAGCTCGCCCTTGCCCAGGGCGATCGCACCGAGGACCAGACCGCAGACCATGAGCCCTATGCCGCCCAGCCAGCGCGGAACGCGGATCAGGTCGAGCAGCAGCCGGGGGGAGAGGAAGTCGCTGAGCGGCGCGTGCGAGGCCGCGTTCTGCTGGAGCACGAAGCCGAAGCCGAGACAGCAGGCCGCGCTCACGGCAAGGATCAGAACGAGAACCGACACGCTGAGTACCTCTTGACGTCAGGCGGGCCACGGTTGCGTTCCCGCCGACTGTAGTGCCATGGGTCGGGGCCTGCCCCCGGGAGTACCCGGAATCAGGCAGTTGACTCGGTCACTCTTCTTGCCGAAGGATCGACCGACCAGTAACAAGCTGTGGTCGACGGCGACGTCAACCTCCACCAATGTCTCATCAACCAACGACGAAGCCGATCGGTTCGTGACAAACGTCATGAATACCCCCATGACGACACCGATCCGACCAGTCGGAATGCCGAGAGGACGGGCCCATGGCCTACGACGCAGATGTGATCGTGATCGGAGCGGGCCTCGCCGGGCTCGCGGCGACCGCGGAACTCGTCGACGCAGGCCGCAGGGTGATCCTCCTCGACCAGGAGCCCGAGCAGTCGATCGGCGGGCAGGCGCACTGGTCGTTCGGCGGACTCTTCTTCGTCGACTCGCCCGAGCAGCGCCGCATGCGGATCAAGGACAGCCACGCGCTCGCCCTCCAGGACTGGATGGGCACGGCCGCCTTCGACCGGCCCGAGGACCACTGGCCCCGGCAATGGGCCGAGGCCTACGTCGACTTCGCGGCCGGCGAGAAGCGGTCCTGGCTGCACCGGCAGGGCGTGCGGTTCTTCCCCGTGGTGGGCTGGGCCGAGCGCGGCGGCTACGACGCCAACGGGCACGGCAATTCGGTACCCCGCTTCCACATCACCTGGGGGACGGGGCCCGGCCTCGTGGCGCCCTTCGAGCGGCGGGTGCGGGCGGGTGCCGCCCGCGGTCTGGTGCAGCTGAAGTTCCGCCACCGCGTCACGGGCCTGTCCCGCAGCGGGGGCTCCGTGGACACCGTCACCGGCGAGATCCTGGAACCGTCCGGCATCGAACGCGGCCAGGCCAGCAGCCGCAAGGTCACCGGCGCCTTCGAGTTCAAGGCCCAGGCGGTGATCGTCACGTCGGGCGGCATCGGCGGCAACCACGACCTCGTACGGGCCAACTGGCCGGAGCGGCTGGGCAGCCCGCCCGAGCGGATGATCGCCGGCGTGCCCGCGCACGTGGACGGCAGGATGCTGGGGATCGCCGAGGAAGCCGGTGCCCGCCTCATCAACCGCGACCGGATGTGGCACTACACCGAGGGCATCCAGAACTGGAACCCGATCTGGGAGAACCACGGCATCCGCATCCTCCCGGGCCCGTCCTCCCTCTGGCTCGACGCGCGCGGCAACCGCCTGCCGGTGCCGCTCTTCCCCGGCTTCGACACGCTGGGCACGCTCGAACACATCATGCGGACCGGGTACGACCACACGTGGTTCGTGCTCGACCAGCGGATCATCGGCAAGGAGTTCGCGCTCTCCGGCTCGGAGCAGAACCCGGACCTGACCGGCAAGTCGGTCAAGGACGTGATCGGCCGGGCGCGCGCCGACGTGCCGGGGCCGGTCAAGGCCTTCATGGACCACGGGGCGGACTTCGTCGTGGAGAAGGACCTCGGGGCGCTGGTGCGCGGGATGAACGCGCTCACCAAGGAACCGCTCATCGACGAGGCCGCGCTGCGCCACGAGATCGTCGCCCGCGACCGCGAGATCGCCAACCCGTTCACCAAGGACCTCCAGGTCACGGCGATCCACGGTGCCCGCAGGTTCCTCGGCGACCGGCTGATCCGCACGGCCGCGCCGCACCGCATCCTCGACCCCAAGGCGGGCCCGCTGATCGCCGTCCGGCTCAACATCCTCACCCGCAAGACGCTCGGAGGGCTGGAGACGGACCTCTCCTCGCGTGTGCTCACGGAGGGCGGCGACCCGCTGGAGGGCGTGTACGCCGCGGGCGAGGCCGCGGGGTTCGGCGGCGGCGGGGTCCACGGCTACCGGTCGCTCGAAGGCACGTTCCTCGGCGGCTGCCTGTTCTCCGGACGTACCGCGGGCCGGGCGGCGGCCAAGGCGGTCGGCTGACCGGAAAGCGGGGTGCCGGCAGCGGGCCGCGGGGGCAACCCCGCGGCCCGTAAGGGGAGTTGACACGTGTAGCGGACCGGCCGCCCTTGACGTGAAGCCTTGGCTGCCGGTTGGCTGTGCGTGATCGGCTCCCGACGAACCGCGCCTGTGAGGACGACCCCGCGGTGTCACCACCCCCGCCTCCCCTCGGCCGCGGTCGCAAGCGCGCGGCCCATGCCTTCGACCCCGCGCTCGACGACGCCGAACTCGCCACGGCACGCACCGCGTTGAACCAGGGCCGCTGGACCGCCGTGCGCGCACTGCTCGCCGCGACCGGCGACGACTGGGACCGCCGAGGCCACCGCGTCACCGTGCTGGCGCAGGCGCCCGCCGCGCTCGCCTGGGTCCGCGACTGGCAGCTCGCGGAGCCCGAGTCCGCCGACGCCGCCGTGCTCTTCGGCTGTGCCACCGTCCAGCGCGCGCTGGACGGCAAGGCGCGGCCGGAGCGCGCCCGCGAGGCCTGTCACGCCGCCGCCGCGCTCGCGCCCGCCGACCCCACGCCGTGGCTCGGCCTGCTCGTCCTGGAGCGGACCCTCGGCACCGAAGACGAGGTGGTGCGGCTCTTCGACGAGGTCCGCCACCGCTACGCCGACCACCATCACGCCCACCATCTGATGGTGGCCCGGCTCGCCGAGCGCCGTGCCGCCGCGGGCCAGGACCCGCTGCACGAGGTCTACGACTTCGCCAACTGGGCCGCCGAACAGGCCCCCGCCGACTCGCCCCTCGCCGTCCTGCCGGTCGTCGCGCACGCCGAGCGCTACCGCGTGCTCGCCGGCGCCGGCAGCGAACCCGCGGACCCGGTCGCCTCCGGGCACTGGATCGGACGCCGGGCCCGCCAGGTGATGAAGGCCGCCTTCGACTGGTGGCTGGAGTGGGAGCACGAGGACCACCCGCGCCGCCTGGTCGACCTCAACTTCCTCGCCCACGCCAAGTTCTGCGAGGGGCGCGGCGCCGAGGCCGCCGCCCTGTTCCACCGCATCGGCGAACACGCCACCGAGGCGCCGTGGTCGTACCCCGACCGCGATCCCCACCGAGCCTTCCGTGCCGCACGCGACAGCGCGCTCGGCACGGTCTGAACAGCACCTCCGCGAGCACCCGCGACCCCCGGAAAACCGCACCCCGAAAGGACGACCCGCGATGACGACGGGCAGTTCGAGCACATCGAGTACGTCGAGCACGGGCAGACCGGACGCCGACGGCGCCGGCATCAGCACGTTCAAGGGACAGGACCGCGCGCTGCGCGCCGACCGGCTGGGCACGGGGGGACTGCTGCTGTCCGTCCTGGCCGCCACCGCGCCGCTCATGGTGGTCGCGGGTGTCATGCCCACCACATTCGCGGTGATGGGCATCGTCGGGCAGCCGCTGCTCTTCGTCATCCTCGGCGTGGTCCTCGTGCTCTTCAGCGTCGGATACGCCGAGATGAGCCGGCACGTCCACAACGCGGGCGCCTTCTACGCGTACATCTCGCGCGGCCTCGGCGGCACCGCGGGCGCGGCGGCGGCCCTCGTCGCCCTCGTCGCCTACAACGCCCTCCAGGTCGGCATCTACGGCATCTTCGGCTTCGAGGTCTCCGGGCTCTTCTCCACCTACCTCGACCTCGAGATCGCCTGGTGGATCCCCGCGCTGGTGGCCGTCCTGCTCGTCGGCGCGCTCGGTTGGCTGAAGATCGACGTCAACGCGCGCGTGCTGGGCGTCCTGCTCGTCATCGAGGTGGCCCTCGTCGTCATCTTCGACGTCGCCGCGGTCGCCGACCCGGCGAAGGAAGGACTGTCGCTGCACGCCTTCAACCCGGACACGCTCACCGGCGCGGGCGTCGGCACCGCGCTGTGCTTCTGCATCGCGGCCTTCCTCGGCTTCGAACAGGCCCCCGTGTACGCGGAGGAGACCAGCCGTCCGCACATCCTGGTGCCGCGCGTGATGTTCCTCGCCGTCGGCGGCGTCGCCGTGTTCTTCGCGGTCAGCTGCTGGGCGCTCACCGTGGCCACCGGCCCCTCGGGCATCGTCGGAGCCTCCCAGAAGCAGAGCGCGGGCCTGCTCTTCTTCCTCACCGAGTCGCGGCTCGGCGGCACCTTCACCGACGTGCTGCACATCCTGTTCGTGACCGGCATGTTCGCCGCCATGCTCAGCTTCCACAACGTCGTCGCCCGGTACGCCTTCGCCATGGGCCGCGAGGGCCTGCTGCCCGCGGCCTTCGGACGCACCACCGGATCGAGCGGCGCCCCCGGTTCCGGTTCGCTGCTGCAGACCGCGGTGTCCCTGGTGTTCGTGATCGCCTTCGCCGTCGCCGACGACAAGCCCACCGGTGACCCGACCGCACCCGTGCTGCACCTGTTCACCTGGGGCGGCAACATCGGCGCGCTCGGCGTCATCGTGCTGATGGCGATCGCCTCGCTCTCCGTCATCGTCTTCTTCGCCCGGCGCGGCGCGGCGGGCGCCCAGGCCTGGCGCCTGGTCACCTCGGCGCTCGCGGGCATCGCCCTGCTCGTCATCGCGGTCTACACGGTCAAGGACTTCGACGTCCTCGTCGGCGCGGGCCCGGACTCGTCGCTGAGCTGGCTGCTTCCGTCGATCATCGGGGCCGCCCTGGTGATCGGTGTCGTCCAGGGGCTCGTCCTGCGCGCCCGCAAGCCCGAGGCGCACGCCCGCATCGGTCTCGGCAACGAGGCATTCCAGCTGGACAAGGCGGCCGAATCCGCGTCCTGACACCGCCACGCCGGACCGGCTCCTCCCGGACGGCTCGTGGGAAAAGATGACGGAACTCTGACGGGCACCCGCCACCGCTGGCTTTTTGGGGGTCGCGGGTGCTCGAATCAGTGTGTGAAGCCAGAACCGTCCGAGGAGCCGGGCCCGGACCGCGACGCGAGGCCGGACCCCGAGCGGCCCGGGGAAGCGGACCCCCAACGGCCCGAGGAGCGCGGCGCGCCGATCGGCCGCCGGGTCCTGCTGGGCACGCTCGGACTCGGCGCGCTGGGCGTGCTCGCCGCGTCCCCACTGCAGCGCGCCCTCGAATCCTTCCTCGCCGGAGCCTCCGAGAAGGACCCCACGGGCCTCACCGGCCTGCTGCCCAACGGCGGAGGCTTCCGCTACTACTCGGTGGCGTCGTCCGTCCCGCACAAGACCGCCGCCGACTACCGCCTCACCGTCGACGGCCTGGTCGACCGCCCGAGGAGCTACACCCTCGCGGACCTGCGCGCCCTGCCCCAGACCCGGCTCGTGCACGACGTCCAGTGCGTCACCGGCTGGCGGGTGCCGGGCACCCCCTTCGAGGGCGTACGCCTGTCCCACCTCCTCGACGCCGCCGGGGTGCGCTCCGCCGCGGGCGCGATCCGCTTCAAGTGCTTCGACGGGACGTACACGGAGAGCCTCACGCTGAAGCAGGCCCGCCGCTCCGACGTGCTGGTGGCGCTGCGGATGCAGGACAAGCCCCTCGGTCACGACCACGGCGGCCCGGTCCGGCTCTACGTCGCCCCGATGTACTTCTACAAGTCCGCCAAGTGGCTCTCCGGCATCACCGTCACCGAGGACGTCCGTCCCGGGTACTGGGAGGAACGGGGCTACGACGTCGACGCCTGGGTCGGCCGTTCGAACGGACGCGACGATGAACCCACGAGTTGAGGACACCCCCGCCCGGCCGGCGCACCTCGGGTCCCCCGCACGCGTACGGCGCTTCAGCCGTGCGGAGCGCTGGGTGCACCGGACGACGGCCGCGCTCATGGGCACGTGCGTGGTCACCGCGGCGTTCCTGTACATCCCCGAGTTCGCCGCGCTCGTCGGGCGCCGCGAGCTGGTGGTGCGGGTCCACGAGTGGGCCGGACTGCTGCTTC
Source organism: Streptomyces krungchingensis (assembly GCF_054729265.1). Lineage (NCBI taxonomy): Bacteria > Bacillati > Actinomycetota > Actinomycetes > Kitasatosporales > Streptomycetaceae > Streptomyces > Streptomyces krungchingensis. Next base: position 2,741,351 of record NZ_JBPUKY010000001.1, on the reverse strand, counting down.
CCGTACCGGTCCTGGCGGGACTCGCCTCCCGCGCCTTCCGCGCCGACCTGGGCTTCCTGAACCGCTTCGGGCCGCACGACCGGGTCTGGCTGCGGGCGGCCCTGCGACGCGACAAACGCCGTCAGTCGCGTCCCGCGGGCAAGTTCAACGCGGGGCAGAAGGTCTACGCCGCCTGGATCGCCGGGGCCACGCTGGTGATGCTGGGCACCGGCCTGCTGATGTGGTTCACCCATCTCACCCCGCTGATCTGGCGCACCTCGGCCACCTTCGTGCACGACTGGCTCGCCCTGACCATCGGCATCGTCCTCGCCGGACACATCGGGATGGCGCTGGGCGACCCGGAGGCCCGCCGCGGGCTGCGCACCGGATCGGTGAGCCGCCTGTGGGCGGACCGGGAACACCCGCTGTGGCGCCCCTGAGCGGCCGGACCCCGGTGCTCAGGGAGTGAAGTCCAGCAGCACCTTGCAGGACCGGCCGCGGTCGGCGGCGAGAGCGAACGCCGACTCCGCGTCCCGCACCGGCACCACGGCGCTGACCAGTTCGTCGAAGGCGGGCTCCGCCGCGAGCAGCGCCAGGGCCTCGTCGAACTCCGCGCCGAAGCGGAACGCGCCCCGCAGCTCGATCTCCCGGCTCACCAGCAGATTCCCCGCGAACGGGCTCCGGCCGGGCGGCAGCATGCCGAGCTGCACGACGACCGCGCCGCGCCGCACCAGGCGCAGACAGGTGTCCAGGCCCGCGGCGACCCCCGACGCCTCGACGGCGACGTCGACCTCGGCGGGCCACGCGGGGTCGTCGGGATCGTCGGCCCGTACGACCGCGTCCGCTCCGGCCGCGACGGCGTACGACAGCGCCCGGGGCAGCAGGTCCGTGACGGTGATGCGCGCCGCGCCCGCGGCCCGGGCGGCGGCCACCACGAGACAGCCGATGGGTCCGGCCCCCGTCACCAGCACGTGCCGGCCCGCCACGTTTCCGGCCCGCCGCACCGCGTGCAGCGCGACGGAGAGCGGCTCGGCGAGGGCGGCCCGCCGCAGGTCCAGCCCATCGGGCAGGGCCCGCAACTGTCCGGCCGGCACCACGAACCGCGCGGCGAAACCACCCTGGACGTGCGGCGTGCGTGCCGCGCTGCCCAGGTACCGGGTGTCGCGGCACACGTTCGGGCGGCCGTCGAGGCACTCGGGGCAGGCGCCGCAGGGGGTCGCCGGGTGCACCGCGACGGGCGTGCCCGGCACGGGTCCGCCGGCCCCGGCACCGTACGAGACGACGGTGCCGACCACCTCGTGGCCCAGCACCATCGGCTCCCGGAGCCGGAAGTCCCCGACCCCGCCGTGCCGCCAGTAGTGCAGGTCGGAACCGCACACCCCGCCGTACCGGACGGCGACCAGCGCCTGTCCGGGTCCGGGGGAGGGCACCGGGAGCTCGTCGACCCGCAGGTCGCCCTGTCCGTGGATCACACAGCCGAGCATCGTCACGTCCCTCTCAGAGCACGCTCGTCATACCGCCGTCGACGTACAGCACCTGCCCGCCGACGAAGTCCGCCGCGGGGGAGGCGAGGAAGAGCAGCCCGCCGACCAGGTCGTCGGTACGGCCCCACCGCCCGGCCGGGGTGCGCCGCCGCACCCAGGAGCTGAACTCCTCGTCGTCCACGAGGGGCCGGGTGAGCTCGGTCTCGATGTAGCCGGGACCGAGCCCGTTGACCTGTACCCCGTGCGGGCCCCAGTCGGCGCACATGCCCTTGGTGAGCATCTTCAGCGCGCCCTTGGTGGCCGCGTACGGCGCGATGCCCGGGCGGACGACCTCGCTCTGCAGCGAACAGATGTTGATGATCTTTCCGTGGCCGCGCGCGGTCATCCCGCGGGCGGCCTCGCGGCCCACGAGGAAGGCACTCGTCAGATTGGTGTCCAGGACGCGGTGCCAGTCCGTGTCCGTGAACTCCAGGAGCGGGGCGCGCAGTTGCATGCCCGCGTTGTTGACGAGTATGTCCAGCGGGCCCACCCGCTCCTCGACGTCCGCGATGCCCGCGGCCGCCGAGGGCCCGTCGGTGACGTCGAACACCGCGGTGCGGACGTCGCCGGGCAGTTCCGCGGCGGCCTTGTCGAGCCGTCGCGCGTCCCGCCCGTTGAGGACCACGGTGCAGCCCGCCTCCAGCAGTCCGCGGGCGAGCGCGAGCCCGATGCCGCGGCTGGAGCCGGTGACCAGCGCCGTGCGGCCGCTGATGTCGAAGAGGGGGTGGGCCATTGCCGTACTCCTTGGGTTCCGGCACTCCTGTGGTGCCTACCGGATCACGAGGGACAGGGCTAGATCACCAGGGACAGCAGCAGGACGAGTCCGCCGGCCACCACCGAGATGATCGTCTCCATCACCGACCAGGTCTTCACGGTCTGTCCGACGCTCAGGCCGAAGTACTCCTTGACCAGCCAGAACCCGGCGTCGTTGACGTGGCTGAAGAAGAGCGAGCCCGCACCGATCGCCAGCACCAGGAGGGAGGCGTGGGTGGTCGACATGTCGGCCGCGAGCGGGGCGACGAGTCCGGCCGCCGAGATGGTGGCGACGGTCGCGGAGCCGGTCGCCAGCCGGATCGCGACCGCGATCAGCCAGGCCAGCAGCAGCGCGGGGATCGACCAGTCCTTGGAGATGTCCAGGATCATCTGGCCCACGCCGGAGTCGATCAGCGTCTGCTTGAAGCCGCCGCCCGCACCCACGATGAGCAGGATGCCGGCGATCGGGGCGAGGGACTTCTCGACGGTCGTCGACAGTCGCTCCTTGGTGAACCCGGCGGCCCGGCCCAGCGTGAACATGCCGACGATGACGGCCGCGAGGAGGGCGATCAGCGGCGAGCCTATGACGTCGAACACGCGCTGGACCATGTGCGTGGGGTCGTCCACGACGATGTCGACCAGGGCCTTGGCCAGCATCAGCACGACCGGCAGCAGCATCGTGGCGAGGGTGGCGCCGAAGCCGGGGCGCTTGTCCAGGTCCTCGGAGGCGCGCTGCGGGATCATGCGGTCGGGGGCCGGAACGTCCACCCAGCGGGCCGCGTAGCGGGAGAACACCGGACCGGCGATGATCACCGTGGGGATGGCGACCAGGACGCCGAGCGCGAGGGTGACGCCGAGGTTCGCCTTGACGGCGTCGATCGCGACGAGCGGGCCGGGGTGCGGAGGGATCAGGCCGTGCATCACGGACAGACCGGCGAGCGCCGGGATACCGATGCGCATCAGGGAGTAGTTGCCGCGCTTGGCGACCATCAGCACGACCGGGATCAGCAGGACGATGCCGACCTCGAAGAACAGCGGCAGACCGATGACGGAGGCGATGAGCACCATCGCCCACGGCATGGCGCGGCCGCCCGCCTTGGCGAGGATCGTGTCGACGATCTGGTCGGCGCCCCCGGAGTCGGCGAGCAGCTTGCCGAGGATCGCGCCGAGCGCGATCAGGACACCCACACCGGCGACGGTCGAGCCGAGCCCGCCGGTGAAACTGACGATGACTTTGTCGAGCGGGGCCCCGGCGACGGCACCGAGGGCGAGCGAGCCGATGGTCAGGGCCAGGAACGCGTGCAGCTTGAACCGGGTGATGAGCAGCACGATGACGGCGATGCCCGTCAGTACGGCAATGCCCAGCTGAGCGTGGCCCGCCGAGGTGATCGGCTCGACGGCGTCCGCTGCCAGCATCTCGACGCTGAGTCTGGTCACGGTTGATCCCTTGCTTGAGTGAGGTACGCGGGAGGGGGGACAGAGTGGGGAGGGAGACAGGGGATGGGGGACGGGGGAACGGGGTTCGCGGGCGACGGCGCGTGACAGGCCGAACCGGCCGCGCCGGTGGCCACGTCATGTCCGTTGCTGTGCCGTGCCGGTGGCGACGCCGTGCGGGGCGGGATCGCCGCACCGGCGGAGTCGCCTCCGCGCTCGACTACGCGGGCAGGTCGAGATCCCGCAGCGCGGCCACGGCCCGCTCGGTGATCTCTTCGGGGCCGCCGGACACGTCCACGCCGACGCCTGCCTCGTCCGCCTCCAGCGGCTGGAGGGTGGCGAACTGCGAGTCCAGGAGCGCCGTCGGCATGAAGTGGCCCTGGCGGTGCGACATCCGGTCCTCGATGAGCTTGCGGTCACCGGTGAGGTGGACGAAGACGACTCCGGGGGCGGCCGCCCGCAGCCGGTCCCGGTAACTGCGCTTGAGCGCCGAGCTGCTGACCACCCCGCCGAGCCCGGCCCGGTCGTGCGCCCAGCGGCCGATGGCGTCCAGCCAGGGCCACCGGTCCTCGTCGGTCAGCGGCGTTCCCGCCGACATCTTGGCGATGTTGGCCTCGGGGTGGAAGTCGTCGCCCTCGGCGTACGGAACGCCGAGCCGGGCGGCGATCAGGGGACCGATCGTGGTCTTCCCGGTGCCTGCCACGCCCATGACCACGACCACGTGGGGGGTACGCGTCTGCTGCATCGTGCTCTCGCTGTCTTCGTCGACATCTGATGTCGACGACACTGAAACCTATTAGGTACGACGAATTCAAGAGTGTGTGACGTATAAGTCTGACTTTTTGTTCACGGCCCCTGCCTCGTACGCTGACCCCATGACCACACGGGGCCGGGGGCTGCACGGACATGTACTGGAGACCCTCGGGCCGGCCATCACGGCGGGCGAGTATCCGCCGGGGAGTGTGCTGCGCACCGACGAACTGGCGCAGCGCTTCGAGGTGTCACGTTCCGTGATGCGCGAGGCGGTCCGGGTGCTGGAATCCATGCACCTCGTCGAGTCCCGCCGCCGCGTCGGCGTCACCGTCCGCCCCAAGGCCGAGTGGAACGTCTACGACCCCGAGGTCATCCGCTGGCGGCTGGCCGGTGCCGACCGCCCGCACCAGCTGCGTTCCCTCACCGTGCTGCGCTCCGCCGTCGAACCCGTAGCCGCGGGCCTGGCCGCCCGGCACGCGACGGCCGAGCAGTGCGCCGAGCTCACCGAGTGCGCCCTGGGCATGGTCGCCACCTCACGCGGCCATCAACTGGAGGCGTATCTCGTCCACGACATCGCCTTCCACCGGGTGATCCTCTGCGCGTCGGGCAACGAGATGTTCGCACGCCTCGGCGACGTCGTCGCGGAGGTCCTGGCGGGGCGCACACACCACGAGGTCATGTTCGAGGACCCGGACCCGGCCGCCGTCACCCTGCACGTCCAGGTCGCCGAGGCCGTCCGGGAGGGCGACGCGGCCCGCGCCGAGGAGCTCACCCGCGAGATCACCGTCGGCGCGCTCCAGGAGCTGGACATCCTGGCACCGTGACCCGGTGCGGCGGCACGGGCGTTGTCATCGTGACCCCGCGGAGACAGCAGGGGCGCCATGCCGGCGCCGCCGTGACCTCCGTCGTGGCGGCACGGGCGCCGCGCCGCCGCCACGGCCACTCCTGCCCCGCCGCCTACTCCTGGAAGTCCCCGTCCACGTACACCCACGCGCCGTCGACCCGCTCGAACCGGCTCCGCTCGTGCAGCGAACCGCCCCGGTAGGAGGCCCGGAAGGTGACGGTGCCGGTGCCGTGGAACGCCGAACCCTGCTCCGTGGCGAGGACCTCCAGACCGGTCCAGCGCATCCCGGGGTCGAACTCCACCCGCGACGGCCGCGTCCGCGGATGCCAGGTCCGCAGCAGATACCCCTCGTCCTCCTTCACGAAGGCGCAGTACCGCGACCGCATCAGCGCCTCGGCGGTCGGTGCCGCGGCCTCACCGCGATGGAACCGCCCGCAGCACTTCGCATACGGCTCGGGAAGCCCGCAAGGGCAGGAACGACTCGTCATGGCTGCCATTCTGCCTACGCCGAGTCGGCCTTCCCCGGCGGGTAGGCGGGCCGCGCCGGAATCGCCGCCCCGGGCACCGGCAGCGGCGGAAGCGCCCTCTCGTGCAGCCACGCCGCGAACAACTCGTCGAGCGGCTCGGCCGTGTAGCGCGAGACGTGCGAGGTGAACGTCGTCGTCGTGACCGCCCCACCCCGGTGCACTGCGGCCCAGCGGCGCAGCATCCGGAAGAACGCGTCGTCCCCCAGGGCCTGCCGGACCGCGTGCAGCGCCAGACCGCCGCGCTCGTAGAGCCGGTCGTCGAACATCAGCTTGCGGCCCGGGTTCGCGAGGACCAGGTCCTGGGGCTGCGCGGCCAGCTTCCGGTGCGCGGCGGCGGCCAGTTGGTGCGCCGTACGGCCGCCCGAGCGCTCCGACCACAGCCACTCCGCGTACTTCGCGAAACCCTCGTTCAGCCAGATGTGCCGCCAGTCCGCGATGGACACGCTGTTGCCGAACCACTGGTGCGCCAGCTCGTGCGCCACCAGCCGCTCCGAACCCCGCGCCCCGTCCACGTGGTTGGCGCCGAACATCGACAGACCCTGCGCCTCGACGGGGACGTCCAGTTCCTCCTCCGTCACGACGACCGCGTACTCGCCGAACGGATACGGCCCGAAGAGCTCCTCGAACAGCTCCATCATCGCGGGCTGCCGTGCGAAGTCCCGGGAGAACTCGGCGAGCAGGTGCGCGGGCAGATGGCCGGACTGCGGCACGCCGCCCAGGCCCGGGTCGCCCAGCAGCACCGTCTGGTACTTGCCGACCGACAGCCCGACCAGATAGCTGGACGTCGGGGCCGACTGCTCGTACACCCAGGTCGTCGTCGACGCCCTCGTCGTCCGGGTGAGCAGCCGTCCGCCCGCCACCACCGAGTACGCGGACGGCGTCGTCACCGAGATCTGGTACGAGGCCTTGTCGGCCGGCCGGTCGTTGCACGGGTACCACGACGGCGCGCCGACCGGCTGGCTCGCCACCAGCGCCCCGTCCTCCAGCTCCTCCCAGCCGAGACCGCCCCAGGGACTGCTGACCGGCTTGGGGTTGCCCGACCAGTGGACCTCCACGGTGAACGCGGCCCCCGCCCGGACCGGCTTCGGCGGCCGGATCCGCAGCCGGCCGCCCCGGTGCGTGTAGTGCGGCGCCTTGCCGTCCACCCGGACCCGGCCGATCCGGAAGTCGGCCAGGTTCAGCTGGAATTCGGCGAGCGGGGCGCGGCCGGCTATGGCGTTGATGCGCGCGGTGCCGGAGAGCCGGTTCGGCCCGGGGCGGTAGTCCAGCGTGAGCTCGTACCGGTGCGCCCGGTAGCGGGGATCACCGTTGGCCGGGAAGTACGGGTCCGAATCCGGTGTCTGCTGAACGCTCACTGCTGCGTCTGCTCCCTGCCCTGTGCTCGTACGACGTGCCGCTGTACCGCCCTTCGTCTCCGATCCGGTCGTGTCCGCTAGGAACGCCATGCCTCGATCGGGTTGCCCAGCCAGCGGGTTTCGTCGGGAACGGACTCCGCCGCCATCACCAGCGACGCCGGACCCAGGGTGGAGCGAGCCCCGATGGTGCTGCCGGGAAGGACGATTCCGCCCGGGCCCAGGGTGGCGCCCTCACGGAGGACAACAGTATCCGTCCGCAAGATCCGGTCGTGGAAGAGGTGCGTCTGCAGGACACAGCCCCGATTGACCGTGCACGCGTCCCCGAGCGACACCAGATCCGTCTCCGGCAGCCAGTAGCTCTCCACCCAGGCGCCCCGGCCGATCCGGGCACCGAGCCCGCGCAGCCACGCCGTCATCAGCGGCGTACCCGGCACCGACCCGGCCAGCCACGGCACCGCCACCACCTCGACGAACGTGTCCGCCAGCTCGTTGCGCCACACGAAGCCGCTCCACAGCGGATGCTCACCGCTCCGGTGCCGCCCCACGAGCAGCCACTTCGCCACGATCGACACGAGGCAGGCGACGCCGCCCGCGCCCAGCAGCACCAGCCCGCCGAACAACGGCGCCCAGGCACCCAGCGCGCACCACGCCGCGACCGTCAGCACGACCAGCGCCGCCGAGCAGAGCACCGGCACGATCCGGCACAGCTCCACCAGACCGCGCGCCCACAGCAGCCGCGCGGGCGGCTCGTAGGTACGGCTCTGGTCACCGTCCTGCGTCGCGCGCGGCAGCTTCACCGGCGGCAGCCCCAGATACGAACTGCCCTTCTTCGCCTTCTTCGGCGTCGCGGACAGCACCCCGACCAGGCCGCCGTCGGGCACACTGCGGCCCGACGCCGTCATCCCGGAGTTCCCGAGGAACGCCCGGCGCCCGATCTCGGCCCGCCCGATCCGCATCCAGCCACCGCCCAGCTCGTACGGAGCGGTCAGCGTGTCGTCCGCGAGGAAGGCGCCCTCACCGACCGTGGTCAGACTCGGCAGCGCCAGCACCGTGGACACCTCGGCGCCCCGCCCGACCCGCATGCCGAGCAGCCGCAGCCACACCGGCGTGATCAGCCCCGCGTACAGCGGGAACAGCGTCTCCCGGGAGCGGTCCATCAGCTGGGTGACCGTCCACGCCTGCCAGCCGACCCGGCTGTGCGTCGGGTGCGTGCCCTCCCGCAGCCCGAGGCTGAGCAGCCGTACGAGGACCAGCAGCAGCAGCGCGTACGCGAAACCGAAGGCGAGGGCCGACGGGACCAGGGCGAGCGCCGCCCCGCGCAGCGCGCCGCCCAGCCCGGCGTCCGCACTCACGAACACCCGGGCCACCAGCAGCGCGGCCACCCCCGCCGACACCGGCAGTCCGCTCAGCGCGAGTCCCGTCGCCCCGTACATCGCACGCCACGCCGTGCCGCGCTGCGGACGCTCCTTGGGCCAGGCCCGCTTCGCCTTGCCGAGCTTGACCGCGGGCGCCCCGGCCCAGCGCTGCCCGGTCGGGATCTGGCCGGCCACCGCCGAACCCGGCGCCACCTCGGCACGCTTGCCGACCCGAGCGCCCGGGAACAGCATGCTCCGCGTCCCGACCACCGCCCCGGCGCCCACCTTCACCGCACCGATCTCCAGCCGGTCACCGTCCAGCCAGTGCCCCGACAGATCCACCTCGGACTCCACCGCCGCCCCCCGGCCCAGCTTGAGCATGCCGGTGACCGGAGGCAGCGAGTGCAGATCCACGTCCCTGCCGACCTTGGCGCCCAGGGCGCGGGCGTACCGCTCCAGCCACGAGCCGGTGAGCGAGGTCGCGCCGCTGAACTCGGCGAGCCGCTCGGCCGTCCACAGCCGCAGATGGACGCTGCCGCCCCGCGGGTAGCGGCCCGGCCGGACCCCGCGCAGCAGCAGCCGCGCCCCGCCCGCCGCGATCGCGAGCCGGCCCGGCGGACTGAAGAGGACGACCGCACCCGCCGCGACGAGCCACCACGAGGCGCCCGGCGCCCACGGATACGGCCCGAACCAGTGCAGTACGTTCCCGACCGCGGCCAGCGCCACGGCCCAGCGCAGCCCGAGGACGGTGAACAACGGAACCAGCAGCAGGAGCTGCGTCACCTTCGCCCGCAGCGGGACCGGGGCCACGAAGCGCGCGGCGCCGTCCTCCTGCGCGGACTTCTCCAGCCGCCGGGCGAGCTTGCGCAGCACGGGCTGCGCGTAGATGTCGAGCACCGCGGCGGTCGGGTAGCGGGTGCGCAGCCTCGTTGTCAGCTGCGCGGCGGCCAGGCTGCCGCCGCCGATGGCGAAGAAGTCGTCGGAGCCGCTGCCCACGGGTATCCCGAGCACCTCGCTCCACTGCTCGGCGAGCCAGGCCTCGGTGCCGTAGAGCTCCTCCCGCGCACCGCCGGTCTCCAGGCCTTCCAGCGGCCAGGGGAGCGCCGCCCGGTCGACCTTGCCCGACGTCCGGGTCGGCAGGTCCGCGATCGGGGCGAGCAGCGGGACCAGCGCGGCGGGCAGCTCGGCCCGCAGCTTCTCCACGGCGGTCGCGTGGTCCCAGCCGTCCTGGGTGACGACATAGCCGACCAGCAGCTGATTGCCGCCGCGCGCGGTGCGCACGGCCGCGGCCGCGCCGGCCACACCGGGCAGCGCCTGCAGCGCCGCGTCCACCTCGCCGAGCTCGATCCGGCGCCCGCCGAGCTTGATCTGCTCGTCGGCCCGGCCGAGGAAGATCAGCCCCTCGGGCTCGGCCCTGACCAGGTCGCCGCTGCGGTACGCCCGCTCCCAGCCGAGCGCGTCCAGTGGCGCGTACTTCTCGGCGTCCTTCTCCGCGTCCAGGTACCGGGCCAGCCCGACCCCGCCGATGACGAGCTGCCCGCTGCACCCCATCGGCACGAGCTCCCCGTCGTCGTCGACGACGGCCAGCTCCCAGCCGTTGAGCGGAAGCCCGATCCGCACCGGCTCCTCCCCGCTCATGAGCGAGGCGCAGGCCACCACGGTGGCCTCCGTCGGCCCGTACGTGTTCCAGACCTCCCGGCCCTCCGTGACGAGCCGCTGCGCGAGCTCGGGCGGGCATGCCTCGCCGCCGAAGATCAGGAGGCGGACCTCGTTGAGGGTCTCCGGCTCCCACAGGGCGGCCAGCGTGGGCACGGTCGAGACGACCGTGATGTCCTGCTCGACCAGCCAGGGTCCGAGGTCGGCGCCGCTGCGGACCTGCGCGCGCGGCACCGGCACCAGACAGGCGCCGTACCGCCAGGCCAGCCACATCTCCTCGCAGGAGGCGTCGAAGGCGACGGACAGGCCCGCCATCACCCGGTCTCCCGGGCCGATCGGGTCCTCGGTGAGGAACAGCGCGGCCTCGGCGTCCACGAAGGCGGCGGCACTGCGGTGCGAGACGGCGACGCCCTTGGGCTTGCCGGTGGAGCCGGAGGTGAAGATGATCCAGGCGTCGTGCTCGACGCCGGGACGGGCGGCGCGGGCGCCCGAGGCACCGGTGACGGTCAGCTCGTGCCCGGCCCCCACGACCGCGCACACCTGCGCCTCGCCGAAGACCAGCTCGGCCCGCTCGTCCGGGTCCTCGGCGTCCACCGGCACGTACGCGGCACCGGCGGCGAGCACGGCGAGGACGGCTATGTACAGGTCATTCGTGCCGGAGGGGACCCGCACACCGACCCGGTCGCCGAGCCCGACCCCGGCCGCGGCGAGCCGCCCGCGCAGGGCCTCGACCTCGACGGCCAGGGCGCGGTAGGTCAGCGAGCGCCGGCCGTCGTCGAGCGCGGGCTCGTCGGGGTGGGCCCGCACGGAGGCGTCGAGGATGTCGACGAGCGTGCGCGGCGAGGCGGCGGAGGAGGCGGAGAAGCGAGCCTGGTCACCGAACTCCGCACGCACCTCGTCGTCCGACAACGCGAGCACGGGGTCTTGCTGGAGGGCTGCCATCGGGTCCTCACGTGTTGTTTCCCGGAGAGTCCGGGGCGCTGGTGGGCCCGCAGGTATGCCTGGGGATATTCCGGTCCAGCTCCAAACAAGCGTGGAATTTTAGTACGACGCTAGCCGCGGACCTGGGCGTCAGCCATGCGAGGCGGCCTTCCGGGGGTCCGGAGGGCCTGCTTCCGAGGCTCTGACATGGAGATACGTCACCGTGACGAGATCTGCCCCACATCTGTGCGTAACACGCCGGACACGGCGAGCGAGGGGCGGGTCGACGGCGTCGGCGCAACGAGCGAGGGCCGCGACCTGATGGTCGCGGCCCTCGCTCTTCCTGTGTGTCCGAGGGGGGACTTGAACCCCCACGCCCGATAAAGGGCACTAGCACCTCAAGCTAGCGCGTCTGCCATTCCGCCACCCGGACAAGGTGTCTGTCGTGCGGGGTTTCCCTCGCGGCGACAGAGGAAACATTACCAGGCTTTCGAGGGCCCCCGATCACCCCCCGTCGTCGCGTGAACGGCGTGTGACGGGCCGGGTCCTGCCTTGGGGCCCGGAAGCGGTCGGGGAGAGGATGAGGGAGACCACCAGCAGTGACAGTGGGAGGAAGCAGCGTGAGCGAGTCGAACACGGCCAGGAGCGTCACCGGCCAGGACGAGGTCGTCGACCTCTGTCGCGAGCTGATCCAGATCGACACCAGCAACTACGGCGACCACTCGGGTCCGGGCGAGCGCAAGGCCGCCGAGTACGTGGCCGAGAAGCTCGCCGAGGTGGGGCTCGAACCGCAGATCTTCGAGTCGCACAAGGGCCGCGCCTCCACGGTGGCCCGTATCGAGGGCGAGGACCCCTCGCGGCCCGCGCTGCTCATCCACGGCCACACCGACGTCGTACCGGCCAATGCCACGGACTGGACCCACCACCCCTTCTCGGGCGAGATCGCCGACGGGATGGTGTGGGGCCGCGGCGCGGTCGACATGAAGGACATGGACGCGATGACGCTGGCCGTCGTGCGCGACCGGCTGCGCACCGGGCGCAAGCCGCCCCGCGACATCGTCCTCGCCTTCCTCGCGGACGAGGAGGCGGGCGGCACCTGGGGTGCGCGGCACCTGGTGGACAACCACCCGGACCTCTTCGAGGGCGTCACGGAGGCGATCGGCGAGGTCGGCGGATTCTCCTTCACGGTCAACGAGAAGCTGCGGCTCTACCTCGTCGAGACCGCCCAGAAGGGCATGCACTGGATGAAGCTGACCGTGGACGGCACCGCCGGTCACGGTTCGATGATCCACAGGGACAACGCGATCACCGAGCTGTCCGAGGCCGTCGGGCGGCTCGGCCGCCACCGGTTCCCGGTCCGCGTCACCAAGACGCTGCGGCACTTCCTGGACGAACTCGGCGACGCCCTCGGCACCGAGCTCGACCCCGAGAACATGGACGAGACGCTCGCCAAGCTCGGCGGCATCGCCAAGCTCATCGGCGCCTCCCTCCAGAACACCGCCAATCCGACCCAGCTGGGCGCCGGATACAAGGTCAACGTGATTCCCGGACAGGCCGCCGCGCATGTCGACGGCCGTTATCTGCCGGGGTACGAAGAGGAATTCCTCGCCGACCTGGACCATATTCTCGGCCCGCGGGTGAAGCGCGAGGACGTGCACGCGGACAAGGCGCTGGAGACCAGTTTCGACGGCGCGCTCGTCGACGCCATGCAGACCGCGCTGTCCGCGGAGGACCCGATCGCGCGCGCCGTGCCCTACATGCTGTCGGCCGGCACCGACGCCAAGTCCTTCGCCGACCTCGGCATCCGCTGCTTCGGCTTCGCCCCGCTGAAGCTGCCGCCGGAGCTGGACTTCGCGGGCATGTTCCACGGCGTCGACGAGCGGGTCCCGGTGGATGCCCTGCAGTTCGGGGTGCGCGTGCTCGACCGCTTCATCGATGCGTCCTGAATTGCTCAGGTAAAACGAAACTCCTGTAATCGACCGCGCGTGCGGGCCCCACTGAGAAGAGTGAATCCGACGATAAGCTCGTAGCTCCATTACTCCCTCCTCGTTACACGTGATGCGAACCGAAGCTGGGATCGCATGTGCCAACAATGGAGGAATAATGATCAAGAAGGTCGTCGCTGCTGCGGCTGCCACTGGTGGTCTGGTTCTCGCGGGTGCGGGCCTGGCCGTCGCCGACTCGGGTGCCCAGGGTGCTGCCGTGCACTCCCCGGGCGTCGTGTCCGGCAACGTGATTCAGGTGCCCGTTCACATCCCGGTGAACGTCTGCGGCAACACGGTCTCCGTGATCGGGCTGCTGAACCCCGCCTTCGGCAACAGCTGCGTCAACAAGTGACGTCGTGCCTCACCCCATGAGGGTCACTTCGTGAGGGTCTGAGCCCGTCGGCCCCGGAGTCCGCACCATGCGCTCCGGGGCCGACCGGCTTTCCGCGCACGCGTCGGGTGGGTGTGTGCGCGTTCCGGACGGTCCAAGCCAACGGCTAAGGCAGGGATTACAGCTATGCGACAGGTCACCCGCAAGGGCCTGATGACCGTGGCGGCGGCGAGCGGCGTACTCGCCGTCACCGGCGGCTACGCACACGCCGACTCGGGTGCGAACGGCTCCACCGCGAACTCGCCCGGCGTGCTCTCGGGCAACACGGTGCAGGTGCCGGTGCACGCGCCGGTGAACGTCTGCGGCAACACCGTGAACGTCGTCGGGGTGCTCAACCCGGCGGTGGGCAACACATGTGCCGACCGCGGCGGCGACGGCGCGCACGGAGGCGGGTACGGCGACACGAACCCGCACTCCGGCGGCTCCCGGGCCGACGGTCACGCCGCCGGCTCGCCGGGCGTCGGCTCCGGCAACCACGTGCAGGTACCGGTCGACGCTCCCGTGAACGTCTGCGGGAACAGCGTGAACGTCGTCGGAGTGGGCAACGCCGCGGCGGGCGACGAGTGCACCGGCGGTGCCGGCGGCGGACACTCCACGACCCCGCCCGGCGGCGGACACGAGACGCCGCCGGGTACCCCCGGGCAGCCGGGGCACCCCGGAAACCCGGGTACGCCGGGGCACCCGGGCCAGCCCGGAAATCCCGGCACACCGGGGAACCCGGGCACGCCGGGGAACCCGGGCACGCCCGGAAACCCGGGGACGCCGGGTCAGCCGGGGAACCCGGGTACCCCGCCCGGCTCCGGAGGACATCACCCCGGCGGTTCCTCGCACGTGAATCAGCCGGGTGGACAGTCCGTCACCCAGCCCCGTGGCGCCGGGGTGCTCGCCCACACCGGCAGTGAGCTGCCGCTCGGCGTGGTCGTACCCGCGGGCGCCGGCGCGCTGCTGGCCGGCGCGGTGCTCTACCGCCGGGCACGATCGGCGGCGTAGCCCGGAGGCCGCCGGATCCGGCCGGTGCAGGTGTGACCACGACGCCACACACTTCCCCGGTGGTGTCGAGAACGGAGCGGGCCCCGCCACTGGCGGGGCCCGCTCCGTTTCAGCCGCCCGTCGTCACCATGTGGCGCGCACCTGGCGGATGATCCGCCGGCGCAGCCGCACCTTGCGGCTGCCGTCGCGCAGCAGGCTCAGGCGGTCCAACTCCCAGTGTCCGTACTCGGCATGGTCCGTCAGCAGACGTGTCGTCTCCTTGCGGGAGACCCCGCGAGGTACGTACACGTCGACAAATTCGTATTCCGGCATCGCATCTATTGTGCGGGCTGGGGCCCGGTACGGATAGCGTCTGCACTATGTCTGATGCTGCGCAGCCCACCGCTGCCGAGGTACGCGCCGCCGCCGAGGCGGTCAAGACCGCGCTCGACCGCCACCTGGCCGCGGTCGAGCGCAGGACGGGTGAGGACGACCCGGCCGTCTACGAGGCGTTCAACGAGCTGGCCGCCGCGGCCGAGGAGTACGACGAGCTGCTCTACGACCGCTACGACGAGGTCACCCCCTTCGAGATCCCCGGTACCGACGACACGCTGCCGCCGTACACGGGCCCCGAGGAGCCGAACGCGCTGAGCGTGCTGATCCGCCGGGACTACTCGGTGGTGGAGCCGCAGCGGCTGCTGGCGCAGGCCCAGCGGGTGGAGGCCGTGGAGGAGGACGGAGCCACCGCGGACGCCGGCTTCGACGCGGCGTCCGGCACCGTCCACGGGGCTCTCGGGATCCTCTTCGGCGAGTTCGAACCGGACGAGATCGCGTCCCGTCACAAGGAGTTCGGCCTGGAGGAGGGCGACTCCACACTCTGGGTGACCGCCGCGGACGAACCCTCGGAGCCCGGCGAGTGGCTGGAGGCCCCCTTCGAGTCGACCGACCCGCAGCGGGTCGTCTGCCGATTCGACGTCAGCGCCGTCTTCGACGAGGAGGCGGACGACGACCTGGAGGACGGCCTCGGCCCCCACGGGGACCTGGAGCCGCTGGACGCGGATCGCTGAGCCGGGCACGGCACGGGAAACATGACAGTGGCGGCCACCGGAACCGGTGGCCGCCACTGTCATGTGCGGGGAGCGGGCGGGCGGGGCCGGAGCCCCGCTGTGGCGCCCGCCCGCGGTGCCTCCCGGGCGGCCGTCAGCCCGCCGTCGGGACCTGCGCCTTGAGCAGGGCCGGCAGCCGCGTGGTGCGCGGCTTCTGGGGGACCTCGGCCACCGCGCGCGGCAGGGCCTGCTCCACCCCGTGGACCACGGACAGATGACGCCCGGCCCGGCCGAACGCGGTGTACACCCAGGGCCTGGTCAGGGACTGCGCCGCGTCACCGGGCAGCACCACGACCGCGGCGGGCCAGGTCATGCCCACCGCCTGGTGCGCCGTGAGCGCCCAGCCGTGCCGTACGGACTGCTCCACCCGCTCCTTCGGTACGACGACGGGCACACCGGCGCACTCCAGATGCAGTCCCTCGGCGTCGGCCTTCACCACGTGCCCGGGCACCGAACGGCCCGATGCGGGGGAGTAGGCGATCCGGTCGCCGGGGTCGAAGCCGCCGAAACGGCCGGGGCCCGGGTTCAGCCGCTCCTTGAGCGCGGCGTTCAGCGCGCGCGTGCCGACGGCGCCGCCGTGTCCCGGCGTGATCACCTGCGTCTGCTCGGCCGGGATGCCGATGGCCCGCGGCACCGAGTCCGCGACCAGCTGCACGGTCCGGTGCACCGCTTCGCCCGCGTCGCGCACCGGGACGATCACGACCTCCTTGCCCGGCGCCTCCACCTGGAGGAGCTCACCGACCCCGATGCCGGAGACCAGCTCTCCGATGGGCCCGGGGTCCGGTGTGCGCGAGGCGACCGCCGGACAGACGTGAGCGGCGAGGAGGTCCGCGAAGATTCGGCCGGGTCCCGCCGACCACAGCACGCCCGGGTCGCCGCTCAGCACGAGCCGCGCCCCGTCCGGCAGTGACTCGGCGAGCACGGCCGCCGTCTCGACGTCCAGCTGCGGCGCGTCCATGACGACGAGGAGATCGAGGTCCAGGGCACCGTCGGCGTCCCGGCCCGGGCCCTCGGCGCCGGACAGGAGTCCCGCGACGGTGGTGACCTGAAGGTCCGGTGCCGCCTCGGGGCCGTCCTCGGCCGCCCGGGACGCGAGGCGCCGGCGGCCGTCTGCGGCGTGCGTGGCGGCCCAGCCGCGGAGGCCGAGACTCCGCACCGCGTGCAGCAGCCCCGCGACCTCGGCCCCCGAGGCGTCGCCGCCGGTGTGGAGCACCAGGCCGTGGCCCGCGACCGCGCGGATCAGTTCAGCCGCGGGGCGTGGCGCCGACGTCGCGGCGTGCTCCCAGTCGGCGGCGGGGCCGTCGTCCTTGGGCAGGGAGTTCATCACCCGGGCGAGGCCGTCGGCGAGGCTCTCCTCGGCCAGCGCGTACCGCTCCAGGCCGATGAGGACGCGGACCGGGCGCTCCTCGGGCTCCTCGGTGTCCTCCCGGGCGGGGGCCGCCGTGTCGAGGGCGTCCTGGAACACCAGGGCCTCGCCCTCCGCGAGGGTGCTCTGCACGGCCGCGTCCGGGTCCGGCACCGAGCGCTGGGTGAGCGCCGCGGTCAGGGCCGGGGCGTCGAGGGCGGTGTGCCCGGCGAGGGCCGCCTGCTCCAGGAGCCACACGGTCAGCGCCCGGCCGCGCCGCTCGTCCTCCGGGCCGCACTCGGCGCCGAGCAGCGCGCGGGCGAACCCGTCGGCCTGCTCGGGCCGCACCCCGGCGACCCGGAGCAGCTGCCACGGGTCCTCGCGCAGCTGCCGGTCCGCGTCTTCGCCCAGGGCGGCGGCGACCTGCGGCGCGAACGTGTCGGGCGCGCCGGCGGCGGCAAGTACGGCCCGCACGGCCGCGACGGCCTCCGGTGCGGCGGCCGCGGGCCCGGTGGCCGACGCGGTCACCGGCTGGGGCCGCCGCTCCGGCTCCGGGACGACGACCCTGCGCGGCGCGGGCTCCGGATCGTGGAACGCGGCGGCCACGGGCTTCTCGCCGCTCTCCACCGCCCGGACCGCGGCGAGCAGGTCCGCGGCCTTGCCGCTGAGTTTGCCCCCGGCCTCGACCGGTCCCTGCTTCTCGGCCCTCCGCCGCTCGATCCGCTCCCGCTCCACGCGCTGGGCCGCCAGCTCGGCCTCGGCCTCTGACAGTTGCGGCGCGTCCGCGGAGCCCTCGGCGCCGGTCCCGCCGTCCGCGGAGCTCTCGTCGTCCCCGTCCGCGGAGGTCTCGGTGTCGTCGTCCCCGCGTCCGGCGGCGTCGCCGTCCGCCGACCCGTCCTCGGAGGGAGCGTCCGTCTCCTGCCCGGTGGCCCCGGCGTCGGCGTCGTCGCCACCGGCCTGCGGGGTGTCGGCGGCCGTGTCCGCGCCCGGCGTCCCCGGCCCGGTGTCCTCCGTGGTCTCGGGCTCCGTGCTCACAGCGTGCTCCAGTCGTGATCGGGATAGTGGTGCACCGGCGCCGACACGTCGTCGAGCGCCCGGCAGATCTCGTCAGGAAGACTAAGGGTCTCCACTGACAACGCGGCCGTGAGCTGCTGCGCGTTGCGTGCGCCGACGATGGGCGCGGCCACGCCGGGCCGGTCGCGGACCCAGGCGAGGGCGACCTGGAGCGGTGTCACCGCGAGGCCGTCCGCCGCGGTGGTCACCGCGTCGACGATGCTGCTCGCGGTGTCGTCCAGGTAGGGCGCGACGAACGGGGCGAGGTGCTCGGAGCCGCCCCGTGAGTCCGACGGCGTCCCGCCCCGGTACTTGCCGGTGAGCACACCCCGGCCGAGCGGCGAGGAGGGCAGCAGGCCGACGCCCAGGTCGAGGGCGGCGGGCAGGACCTCGCGCTCGACGCCCCGCTGGAGGAGGGAGTACTCCATCTGGGTGCTGGCCAGCCGGGTGCGCGCACCCGGCGCCGCGAGCTGCCAGGTCGCCGCCTTGGCGAGCTGCCAGCCGCAGAAGTTGGACACGCCCGCGTAGCGCGCGCGGCCGCTGCTGACGGCCATGTCGAGGGCCTGGAGGGTCTCTTCGAGGGGAGTGTCGGGGTCGTACGCGTGGACGTGCCACAGGTCCACGTAGTCCGTGCCCAGGCGCGCGAGGGAGGCGTCGAGGGCGGACAGCAGATGGCCGCGCGACCCGTCGAAGCGGCGGTACGGGTCGGGCACGCTCCCCGCCTTCGTCGAGATGACCAGGTCCCGGCGCGGCACGAGCCCTTCTATGAGGCGCCCGAGGAGATACTCCGCCTCCCCGTCGCCGTACACGTCCGCGGTGTCGACGAGGGTCCCGCCCGCTTCCCAGAACGCCTTCAAGAGGTCCGCGGCGTCATGCTCGTCGGTGTCCCGGCCCCACGTCAGGGTGCCGAGTCCGATCCGGGACACACGCAGGCCGGTACGGCCGAGATGCCTCTGCTCCATGGACGCCGAGATTACTGTCCGGAACTCATGGCGTGGGGGCCCTGTGGACAACCGGGACCGGTGGGACCGCAACCCGTGCCTGCCGCGCCGCCCGGCAGCGCGCTAGGGTCTCCGGCACAAGGGACGTTACTGATCGGTAAGGGGAATCGGCCATGCAGCTCGGGATCAACCTCGGCTACTGGGGCGCCGGAATGGACGCGGACAATCTCGCCGTGGCCCAGGAGGCCGACCGGCTCGGATACTCCGTCTGCTGGGCGGCCGAGGCCTACGGCTCCGACGCGGCCACCGTGCTCAGCTGGGTCGCCGCGCAGACCGAGCGGATCGACGTCGGTTCGGCCATCTTCCAGATCCCGGCGCGCCAGCCCGCGATGACCGCGATGACCGCCGCGACCCTCGACTCGCTCTCCGGCGGCCGGTTCCGCCTGGGCCTCGGCGTCTCCGGACCGCAGGTCTCCGAGGGCTGGTACGGCGTCAAGTTCGACAAGCCGCTGGCGCGCACGCGCGAGTACGTGGAGATCGTGCGCCGGGCGATGACGCGGGAGCGGCTCTCCTACGAAGGCGAGCACTGGACCCTGCCGCTGCCCGGCGGCCCGGGCAAGCCGCTCAAGCTGACCGTGCACCCGGAGCGCGAGCACATCCCGCTGTACATCGCCGCGATCGGCCCGAAGAACCTTGAGCAGACCGGCGAGATCGCCGACGGCGCGCTGCTGATCTTCCCCTCCGCCGAGCACCTGGAGGACACCGCGATCAGGCATCTGCGCGCGGGCCGGGAGAAGGCCGGGAAGACCATGGACGGCTTCGACGTCTGCCCGACGCTGCCGCTCGCCCTCGGCGACGACAAGAACGTGACGGCGCTCGCGGACATGTTCCGGCCCTACACGGCGCTGTACGTCGGCGGCATGGGCAGCCGCAAGCAGAACTTCTACAACCAGCTCGCCCAGCGCATGGGCTACGAGAAGGAAGCCGCCGAGATCCAGGACAAGTACCTGTCCGGCGACAAGGAGGGCGCCGCCGCCGCCATCCCGCACGCGCTGATCGACCAGACCACCCTGCTCGGCTCCGTCGACCGCATCGCCGACCGTATGAAGGCGTACGCCGCGGCCGGCGTCACCACGCTCACGCTGGCCCCCGCCGGCTTCACGCTGGAGGACCGGCTCGCCTCGCTGCGCGCCGGTTCCGAGGCGCTGGAGCGGGCCGGGCTCGCGTAGCGGGACGGCGCGGGGCGCCGGAAAGTTCTGCGGCCGTGGTGGGGGCTCGGGGGTCTACCCCGCCACGGCCGTCACAGGGAACAACGCGCCGCCACCCCCTTGGTTACGCGCCTGTGCCACCCCGGCCGTCCGTCGTTTGGCGGATTTGTCCGACACATCGGTTGCCGCACTCCTGGCATCCCATTTGACTCGTTTTCTGCGGAGCCCTGCAGAGAGGTGTCAGAGATGCTTTCGGCCAAGAGTCTCTTCGAGGAGATCCTCGACAACGACGAGTCGTTCCGGCTCTTCTGCTCCATCGCCGCCAGCGGGGAATCGCAGGGGGGATGGGAGAACGGGCGGATCGCCGCGCTGGTCCCGAGCGAGCAGCGCGAACTCGCGCCCAAGATCGCCCGGCACGGCGCCGACGAGGACAAGCACGGCAGGATCTTCGACGCGCTGATGAAGAAGCGCGGTCTGCAGCCCGTGGCGGTGCCGCCCGACACCGACTACACCATGCTCCTGGAGCGGCACGGCATCGGCCTCGCCCACGAGAAGCTCAAGGGCGACCAGCCCCTCACCGTGCACGACATCGTCACCTACCTCGCCCACAGCCGGGTCACCGAGCAGCGCGCCTCCGAACAGATGGAGCTGCTGCGCAAGCACTTCGCCGACCATCCCGACATCGGCCGCGCGGTGAGGATGATCTCCAACGACGAGGACAACCACCTCGCCTACTGCCATGAGGAGCTGCTGCGCTTCGCGTACGCCGGACACGGCCGGGCCATCCAGCGCGTGCTGCGCGAGTGCGCCCTCGCCGAGATCCACATCTACCGCGACGTCAGCCTCGCCGTGATGGCCCACATGGGGCGCATCCTCGGCTGGTCGAGGGCCAGGGCCGCGGTGCTCGCCGCCGGCATCCACGCCGTCTACGCGTACGAGCGGCTGGCCGGCTGGCGCCGGATGGTCTCCCTGAAGATGCCCGAGCGGCGCGACGCCCTGGGCGGCCCCGCCGCGGCGGCCCCGGAACTCGCCTGAGTCCGGGCCGCACGGCCGTACCGCGTCCTACATCCAGCCCCGCCGTTTGAAGGTCCGGTACAGCAGGACCTCCAGAACGACCATCCCCAGGATCACCGCCGGGTACGACAGGAGCCAGTGCAGCTCGGGCATGTGGTCGAAGTTCATCCCGTAGATGCCCGCGATCAGGGTGGGGACCGCGGCCATGGCCGCCCACGCCGAGATCTTCCGCATGTCGTCGTTCTGCCGCACGCCCATCTGCGCGAGATGCGCCGCGAGGATGTCGGAGACCAGCCGGTCCAGGCCCTCCACGGTCTCGTTCACCCGCGTCAGATGGTCGTTGACGTCGCGGAAGAAGGGCTGCGCCGCCTCGTTCACGAACGGCACCCCCGTGCTGTACGAGCCCCCTCCGGACAGCCGGGCCAGCGGCATCGCGAGCGGGACCGTGGCCCGGCGGAACTCCAGGATCTGCCGCTTGAACCGGTAGATCCTGGACGCGGTGTTCCGCGAGTCGCCGCCGGACGGCGAGAACACCTCCGCCTCCAGCTCCTCCAGGTCGGTCCCCAGCTCGGTCGCCACCTCCAGATAGTGATCGACCGTGACGTCCGCGAGCGAGTAGAGCACCGTCGTGGGCCCCTTGCGCAGCACCTCGGGTTCCGACTCCAGCCGCCGTCGCAGGGCGGCCAGCGGTGAGCTCCTGCCGTGCCTGACCGTCACCACGAAGGCGTCACCGATGAAGACCATGACCTCGCCGGTGGACACCTCGTCACTGTCCGGCTCGTAGAAGACCGGCTTGAGGACGATGAACAGGGAGTCGTCGTACACCTCCAGCTTGGGCCGCTGGTGAGCCTTCAGCGCGTCCTCGACCGCCAGCGGATGCAGCCCGAACTCGCTCGTGACGAGGTCGAACTCCTTCTCCGTCGGCTCGTGCAGCCCGATCCACACGAAGGCGTCGCCCTCGGCCCGCGCCTCCGCCAGGGCGTCGGACAGGTCCTCGGGGTCCTCCGTCCGCCGCCCGTGACGGTAGATGGCGCAGTCGACGATCACGGAGCGTATTCTCCCGCCGCCGGGGACGCGCCGCACTCCGGCCGCCGTCCCGCCCGGCCCGGACCGGTCGCCCGGGTGCCCGTCTACCCTGGGCCGCATGCCCACGCTGATCCTCGTCCGGCACGGACGTTCCACCGCCAACACCGCGGGACTGCTCGCCGGGTGGACGCCCGGCGTCGCCCTCGACGAACGCGGCGCCCAGCAGGCCGCGGCGCTGCCCGGCCGGCTCGCCGGGCTGCCGATCTCCGAGGTCGTCTCCAGCCCCCTCCAGCGCTGCCAGGAGACGATCCAGCCGCTGCTCGACGCCCGCCCCGGGCTGCGCGCGCACACCGAGGAGCGCATCGGGGAGGCCCACTACGGAGACTGGTCCGGCCGCAAGCTCGCCGAGCTGAAGGACGAGCCGCTGATGGAGGTCGTCCAGGCGCACCCCTCGGCGGCGGCGTTCCCCGGCGGCGAGTCGATGCGGGCCATGCAGACGAGGGCCGCCGAGGCGGTCCGCGAGTGGAACGCGCGCGTGGAGCGCGACCACGGCGGTGACGCCGTCTACCTGATGTGCTCGCACGGCGACATCATCAAGTCCCTCGTCGCCGACGCACTCGGACTTCACCTCGATCTCTTCCAGCGGATCTCTGTCGAACCGTGTTCGATCACCGCGATCCGCTACACACGGCTGAGGCCCTTCCTCGTGCGCCTCGGGGACACCGGCGACTTCGCCTCCCTGGCGCCGCGCGAGGAGCCCCCGGGCGGCGACGCTCCGGTGGGGGGCGGTGCGGGCGCACCGTGATCGTCGGCCGCAGTAGGGTGAAGCGGTCGAAGCAGCACAGTAGTTGTCAGCAGGTTTCTCAGCAGCCGATGCGGGCCGGTGCAGTCAGCCGGTCCGCATGCCGATCCAATGGAGACAGGACGTGTCCCGTCAGGTGTTCCTCTACGACCCCCCGGACCGTTTCGTGGCCGGTACGGTCGGGTTGCCCGGGCGCCGTACCTTCTTCCTGCAGGCTTCCTCAGGCCACCGGGTGACCAGCGTGGCTCTGGAGAAGACCCAGGTCGCAGCGCTCGCCGAGCGCATGGACGAGCTCCTCGACGAGGTCGTACGCCGTACCGGGGGCAGCGCGCCCGTGCCGGCCATGGCCCCGACCGAGGTGTCCGACACCGCACCCCTCGACTCGCCCGTCGAGGAGGAGTTCCGCGTCGGCACCATGGCGCTGGCCTGGGACGGCGACGAACAGCGCATGATCGTCGAGGCTCAGGCGCTGGTCGAGCTGGACGCGGACTCCGAGGAGGACCTCGCGGAGGCCGAGGAACGGCTCCTCCAGGACGAGGAGAACGGTCCGCCGATGCTCCGGGTCCGGCTCACCGGAGCACAGGCCCGCGCCTTCGCCAAGCGCGCTCTCGACGTCGTCAACGCGGGCCGGCCCCCCTGCCCGCTCTGCAGCCTCCCGCTCGACCCGGAAGGACACGTATGTCCGCGCCAGAACGGATACCGCCGCGGAGCGTGACCACGGCCGAGCTGCTCGCCAAGGGTGAGCTGAAGGTGCGCGGACAGATCCGTGAAGCCTCGAACGCGGTCCTGTACTGCTCCGTGTCGTACGAGGGACGCGACGCGTTCTGCGTCTACAAACCCGTCGCCGGGGAACGCCCGCTGTGGGACTTCCCCGACGGCACGCTCGCGCAGCGCGAGGTCGCGGCGTACGAGGTCTCCGAGGCGACCGGCTGGGGGCTCGTGCCGCCCACCGTGCTGCGCGACGGACCGTACGGCGAGGGCATGTGCCAGCTGTGGATCGAGGCGGCCCCCGAGGCCGAGCTGCTCGCCCTGGTGGACGGCGAAGAACCCGACGAGGGCTGGAAGGCCATCGGCCTCGCCGAGGTGGGCGAGGGGCGCACGGCGCTGCTCGTGCACGCCGACGACGACCGGCTGCGGCGGCTCGCCGTCCTCGACGCCGTGATCAACAACGCGGACCGCAAGGGCGGACATCTGCTGCCCGACGGGGAGGGCCGCCTCTACGGCATCGACCACGGGGTCACCTTCAACGCCGAGAACAAGCTGCGCACCCTGCTGTGGGGGTGGGCCGGGGAACCCCTGACTGCGGAGGCGGTCGACGTGCTCGTCGCGCTGCGCGACGGGCTGCTGCCCGGGGCGCCGCTGGCCACCCGGCTGGCGGAACTCATCACCGTGAACGAGACCGACGCCACACGCGCGCGCGTGCAGGAGCTGCTCGACTCCGGGAAACACCCGGAACCGGGCGGGGAATGGCCCGCGATCCCCTGGCCGCCGGTGTAGCAGCACACCTTCGGGCCGCGGCGCAAGAGCGCCTTCCGAGCCATCAGACGCCGGCCGGTTCGTATACGGAACTTCCGTCCGGTTAGGCTCATGACATGCATGCCTGGCCCGCTTCTGAGGTCCCCGCCCTGCCTGGTGAGGGCCGCGACCTCCGGATCCACGACACCGCGACCGGTGGGCTCGTCACCCTCGACCCCGGTCCCGTCGCCCGTATCTACGTATGCGGCATCACGCCGTACGACGCGACCCACATGGGTCACGCGGCGACCTACAACGCGTTCGACCTCGTTCAGCGCGTGTGGCTCGACACCAAGCGGCAGGTTCACTACGTCCAGAACGTGACCGACGTCGACGACCCGCTCCTGGAGCGGGCGCAGCGCGACGGCGTCGACTGGGTCGGGCTCGCCGAGCAGGAGACCGCACTTTTCCGCGAGGACATGACCGCCCTGCGGATGCTGCCGCCGCGGCACTACATAGGCGCCGTCGAGGCGATACCCGGCATCGTGCCGCTCGTGGAGCGGCTGCGGGACGCCGGCGCAGCCTACGAACTCGAGGGCGACGTGTACTTCTCCGTCGAGTCGGACCCGCACTTCGGTCAGGTGTCGCGCCTCGACGCCGCGGCCATGCGGCTGCTCTCCGCCGAGCGGGGCGGTGACCCGGACCGTCCGGGCAAGAAGAACCCGCTCGACCCGATGCTCTGGATGGCCGCCCGCGAGGGTGAGCCGAGCTGGGACGGCGGCTCGCTGGGCCGCGGCCGGCCCGGCTGGCACATCGAGTGCGTCGCCATCGCCCTCGACCACCTGGGCATGGGCTTCGACGTCCAGGGCGGCGGCTCCGACCTCGCCTTCCCGCACCACGAGATGGGCGCCTCGCACGCCCAGGTGCTGACCGGCGAGTTCCCGATGGCCAAAGCCTACGTGCACGCCGGCATGGTCGCGCTGGACGGCGAGAAGATGTCCAAGTCCAAGGGCAACCTCGTCTTCGTGTCCGCGCTCCGGCGCGACGGGGTCGACCCGGCCGCCATCCGCCTGGCGCTGCTCGCGCACCATTACCGCGCCGACTGGGAGTGGACGGACGCCGTCCTGGAGACCGCCGTCGCGCGGCTGGAGAACTGGCGCTCCGCGGTCTCCCGCCCCGACGGGCCGTCCGCCGACGCGCTCGTCGAGGAGATCCGCGACGCCCTCGCCAACGACCTGGACGCGCCGGCCGCGCTCGCCGCGGTCGACCGCTGGGCCGCGCGCCAGCACGAGACGGGCGGCACGGACGAGGGCGCCCCCGGCGTCGTGTCCCGTGCCGTGGACGCCCTCCTGGGAGTGGCGCTGTAGCGGTTCCCGCACCCCGAACGCGGTCGGGCGCCGGGCGGATCGATCCGCCCGGCGCCCTGTGCGTGGAGCCGTCCCCCGTTGCCGGCCGTGCTACTGCCTGTTGACGATGACGGCCTGGAGGGTGCCGGTGCCGGAGTCGTAGATCCCGATGACCTGCTGCCCGAAGGCGAAGGCCTCCTGGACCTCGTCATGCGTCACCTGGTTCGGATTCACCAGCTGGCGCCAGCCGTTGTCGATGTACAGGTAGAGGATCGACGGCTGCCCCGGCAGCGGGGTGACGACGTCCCAGAACTTCGTGGCGATGCCGCTCACCAGCGCCGCCCGCTCGACGGCGCTCGGCAGCACGAGCGGCTGCCCCGGCTGCTGCGCCTGCTGCCCGCCGAGCTGCTGGAGCAGCTGCTGGAACGGCTGCTGCTGGCCGAGCTGTTGGAGCTGCTGCTGAAGGTGCGGCGGAATGTGCTGCTGCGGGATCTGCTGCTGGATCTGCTGGCCGATGCCCTGCTGGGCGTACGGCTGCTGGATCTGCTGGCCGATGCCCTGCGGCCCGTACGGCTGCTGCATCTGCGGCCCGTACGGCTGCTGCATCTGCGGGCCGAAGGGCTGCTGCTGGCCCATGCTCTGCTGCGGTCCGAACTGCTGCGGGGGAGCTGTGCTCGGGCCCTGCTGCCCGTGCTGCTGTCCCAGCTGGCTCATCTGCGGGGTGGTGCTCATACGGGTGCCACCTTCCCTCATTGGTCGAGCGTGTGTGAGCAGTGGTCGGATGCCGTCAGCCCGTGACCACCAGGCCGACGATCTCGTCGTCCGAGAACCAGACACGTACGTCGGGCCGTCCCCCCGCGAAGGCGGAGTGCACCGCCTGGCGGATCTCGGGGGACGGGTCGTTCAGGTTGCGCCATGCGCCCGCCACGTACAGCCGGAGCCTGGGCGGGACTTCGCGCGGATACGGCAGCAACTCGTCCCAGTACCGTTCGGCCTGGCCCGAGCCGACCGCCTCCGGCAGCAGATGGGTGACCGCCGCCTTGATGTCCGGCCGGCTGCCGATCCGCTGGGAGGCGGGCCGGCCCGGCGCGTCCTGCTGCGGGGAACCTGTGGCCCGCAGCACCGCGCGGGCACGTTCCGGGGACATCGGCTCCTGGCCCGCCGCCTTGAGCATGCCCTGCAGCGCGGCCAGGGCGCCGACCACCACCGGGGAGGCGGAGGAGGTCCCGGAGAACGTGTCCGTGTACCAGGCGATCTCCTCGGCGCCGCCCTGCAGATCGCCGGGCCGGTCCCAGAAGCCGCCGGTGGTCGTCACCTCACGTCCCCAGCCCTGCGCGTCCACGCGCGCCCCGTAGTTGGAGAACGCGAGCCGTGAACGGTCCGGGCCGTGGTCGCGGCCGTGCGTGCCGGGCGGCGGCGCGCCCGCGCCGACCAGGACCGCGCCGGAGGACTGGTTGGAGGGGTTGAACGGATTGCGCCACCACTCGGGGAACTCGGCGGGGCGGCGCTCGTACAGCGCGTCGTCGAGCGACTCGCCGCCGTTGCCCGCGGCCGCCACCACGAGGACGCCCTTGGCGGTCGCGTACCGGATGGCCGCGAAGTCGTCCGGCCACCACTCGATCGCGATGTAGCCACGCTGGTCGTCGCGTTGCTCGAAGTCGAACCGCGGCCCGGGGGCGTGCAGTTCGACCAGCAGCACGTCGCCGGGGCCCAGCCGGTCGGCGGCCGCGTGGATCGCCGCCGCGGTGCCGCCGGGCTGGAAGGACGCGGCGGCCGTCACCGCGTCGGGCACGATGCCGGTGACGCCGTGCTCGCCACGGTCGCCGCCGATCACCCCGATGACGGCGGTGCCGTGGTTGCGCCAGGCCACGTCCTGCAACGGGGTGCCGACGACGACTCCGGCGAGCTTCGCCGCCAGGTCCTCGTGCCCGAGCTGCCAGGCACCTTCCACGTCGATCACCGTCACGCCCTGGCCCGTACCGCCCGGCCGCTGCCAGGCCCAGTACGCGTCGATGCCCTCGGGCGCCGGACGCAGATAGCCCTGACGGCTGGTGAAGTCGGGGGTGACGGGCGCCCCTTCCTTCAGCCGGCGGCTCTCGTCCGTGCTGTCGTCGGTCCACCCGGCCGGGCCCGCCGAGGCGGGAACGGCACCGGGCTTCACATACGCCGTGTCGATCTCCGGCAGCGCCGCGATCCGCGAGCGCAGTTCCTGGGCCCGGCTCGTGCCGCCGCGCACCCGGTAGAACAGCGCGAGGTCGGGCCCGCTCTCGGCCCCCGGTGCCACGGACTGCTGGTACAGCCGGTCCTCGCTGCCGAACAAGGGTTCCAGGGCGAGCTGTTCGTCGCTGAGGAACATGTTGAGGGCCGAGACGTCCGCGCCCACCGCCGAGCGGACGCCCTCGGCCCGGGCGCGGAGCCGGGCCTCGGGACGTGCGACGACGATCAGCTCCTGCTCGGCTCCTCGGTAGGTGAATCCCGCTCCGTCGGGCCCCGGCCCGGAGGTCCCCGGGCCCTGCGCCGGCTGTACCTGGTCGGTCATCGCGTACCGCTCCCTTCGATTTCTGCGGGTGCCGGTCCCTGCGTGTGCTGTGCAGTGCGCTGTCCTGTGCGGTGCCGTGCCGCGGGCCGCTGTCCTGCCCTGTGCCGTCCGCTGTCGCGGGGCGACGCGTTGCCGTGTTCCGTCCCCGGTCCGCGTCTTCGGGGCACAACCTGGCACGCCCACGGCGACTCGTCCACCCCGTCTTCGCCAACTTGGTTTGAAAACAAGTTGAATTGGGAAACCTGTGCAATCTGCCTGGAAACAGCTGTCCCGTCGCAATCCGGCCAAAGGCTGCCGAGGTGTACGGCAACTGCCGCGGTGGCAGGGGTGTTCGTGCCGTGAGCCGACTCCGGGGACGACCGAGGGGCGGTGCGCCTGGTGCGCACCGCCCCTTCTGGCCGGTCGTTCGGGAGCGTCAGCCCCCGGGGACGGTCAGTCCTCCGAGGAGTCCTCGGACGAGTCGCCGTCCAGGTCCCTGCCCGCGTCCGGACCGGTGTCCGCGGCCGAGTCCGAACCGGATGCCGAGCCGGCGTCCCCGGCGGATCCGGATCCCGGGCCGGAGTCCCCGGCGGACCCCGATTCCGCACCGGTGTCCGTGGCGGAATCCGTACCGGCGCCCGTCTCCGTGTCCGGACGCAGCGGCTTCGGCGGCCGGGTGCGGCCGGCGGGGCCGTCCCGCAGGAACGACGCGGACTCGCCGCCCTCCGTGGCGTGACCGCCCGCCTGCGCCGTCGGACCGCCGCCGTCCCGTCGGCGCAGATAGCGCTCGAACTCGCGGGCGATGGCCTCGCCCGAGGCCTCCGGCAGCTCGGCGGTGTCCCGGGCCTCCTCCAGCGTCTGCACGTACTCGGCGACCTCGCTGTCCTCTGCGGCCAGCTGGTCCACGCCCAGCTGCCAGGCCCGCGCGTCCTCGGGCAGTTCGCCCAGCGGGATGCGCAGGTCGATGAGGTCCTCCAGGCGGTTGAGGAGGGCCAGCGTCGCCTTCGGGTTGGGCGGCTGCGACACGTAGTGCGGCACGGCCGCCCACAGCGACACCGCGGGGACGCCCGCGTGCGTGCACGCCTCCTGGAGGATGCCGACGATGCCCGTAGGACCCTCGTACTTGGTCTCCTCCAGGTCCATCGTGCGGGCCAGGTCGGGGTCCGACGTGACCCCGCTGACCGGCACCGGACGCGTGTGCGGGGTGTCACCGAGCAGGGCGCCCAGGATGACCACCAGCTCCACGCCCAGCTCGTGCGCGAAGCCGAGGAGTTCGTTGCAGAACGAGCGCCAACGCATCGACGGCTCGATCCCGCGGACCAGCACCAGGTCGCGTGGCTTCTCGCCGCCGACCCGGACCACCGACAGGCGTGTGGTCGGCCAGGTGATCTTGCGGACACCGGCGTCCAGCCACACCGTGGGACGGTTCACCTGGAAGTCGTAGTAGTCCTCGGCGTCCAGCGCCGCGAAGACCTCGCCCTTCCACTCCTTGTCCAGGTGCGCGACAGCCGTGGAGGCGGCGTCGCCGGCGTCGTTCCAGCCCTCGAACGCGGCCACCATGACTGGGTCGATCAGCTCGGGAACCCCCTCCAGCTCGATCACCCAGCGCCTCCTTCCGACGTGCCCTCGCGTACGCCCCAACCTTACGGCGTGCCGAGGGGCCCACCGCAGCCCCCTTGCACGGGGGAGTGAACGGATCACTGCCCCGCCCGGGGGCCGGAAACACCCTTGATCGCCGCCGCGCGCCGCCCCTCAGTCATCCGAGCTGTCCCGGGAGGGCCGGCGGACAGGTGCTAGAGCGTCGAGCGCAGCCACTGCTCCACGCTCGCGATGTGCACCGTCGCCCACGACCTGGCGGCCTCCGCGTCCCGGTCGCGCAGGGCGGACAGGATCGCGCGGTGCTCGTGCAGGGTGCGGCTGACCGCGTCCTCCTGGGTCAGGCCGCGCCAGATCCGGGCCCGGGTGGTCGGCCCCGAGAGGCCGTCGAGGAGGGAGCACAGCACCGAGTTGCCGGAGGTCTGCACGATGCCCCGGTGGAACTCCAGGTCGCAGGCGACGAGCTCCTCCACCGAGGGCGCCGTGCCGAGGGCGTCCAGCTGGGCGGTCAGCGCGTCCAGTTGCTGCTCGCCGATGCGGGTGGCCGCCATGGCCGTGGCGGCCGGCTCCAGGATGCGGCGCACGGCGAGGAATTCGAGGACCGTGTCGTCGCGGTGGAAGTCGACGACGAAGCTCAGTGCCTCCAGCAGGAGCTGGGGGTCCAGGCTGGTCACGTAGGTGCCGTCGCCCTGCCGCACGTCCAGGATGCGGATCAGCGAGAGCGCGCGCACCGCCTCCCGCAGGGAGTTGCGGGACAGCCCCAGCTCGGCGGCGAGCTCGCTCTCCTTCGGCAGCCGGTCACCGGGACGCAGCGCGCCGGAGACGATCATTCCCTTGATCTTCTCGATCGCCTCGTCGGTGACTGCCATGCCGGGCCTCCCTGGTCCTCAGAATGCCGTTCAGACATCCGATGTCTCAGCCTCATTATGGGGTTTCAGCAGGCTGAACGGGACGAAAACCGAGGCACCGGGGCGCACTCGCACGACGGGACGGTGCCACCGCGGGCCGCCTACTCCCACAGGGTGCTCGGCGCCTCCCTGCGCACCACCGGCGCGATCTCCCGCGCGAACCGGTCCAGCGTCTCGACCTGTTCCGCCGTCGACTGCCCGAAGGCGTCCACGGTGATCGACTGGAGGTCGTGCCGGTGCACCGCGTGGCAGCCGAGGATCTTGTCGATGATCTGCTGGGGCGAGCCGATGAGCTGGGGCCCGTCCGCGATGGCGTCCTCGATGGTGCGGAACGGCGTGTTGTAGCCGGCCCGGCCCTCCAGGTGCGGACGGAAGGACTGGCGCACCCTGGCCTCGTAGAGGTCCTTGTAGCGCGCGACGGCCTGCTCGTGCGTGTCCGCGATGAGCAGCCCGCCCGAACCGGCCGCGACATGCGCGCGTGCCGGATCGTGCCCGTGGGCCTCGAAGCGTTCCCGGTAGTGGTCGATCAGCCGGGCGTACGCGGCGCGCGGCTGGATCGCGTTGGCGGTGAACAGGGGATCGCCGTGCCGCGCCGCCAGTTCGGGGGAGTTGAGGGAGGTCGCCGAACCGTGCCAGACGCGCGGCGGCCCGGCGTAGGGCCGCGGCACGGTGGTCACGTTCTTCAGCGGGGCCCTGAACTCGCCCTCCCAGTCGACGTTCTCCTCGCTCCAAAGCAGGCGCAGCAGCTCGTACTTCTCCTTCTGGAGGTCCCACTGGCGCTCCTCCGCGAGGCCGAACAGGTCGAAGTGCCCGGCCTCCGCGCCCTTGCCGACCACCAGCTCGATCCGGCCCCGGGAGAGCTGGTCGAGCGTCGCGTAGTCCTCCGCGACGCGCACGGGGTCGAGGATCGCGACGACGGTGACGCCCGTGAGCAGCCTGATGCGGTGCGTCCTGGCGGCGAGCGCGCCCAGGACCACGGTCGGGGCGGACGACAGAAAGGCTCCCGCGTGCCGTTCACCCACCGCGAAGGCGTCGTATCCCAGGCGTTCCGCGGCCGTCCCCACGTCGACGACCTGCGCCAACCGGTCGGCGGGGGAGGGGAGATCACCGCTCAGGGGGTGCGGGGAGTGCCCGATGATCGTGAGTACTTGGAACTTCATGGCGTCCCTTCGGCGAGGCCGCCCCGGCCCGGAGGGGAACCGGAGGCGTCCTCCCACTCTCGCCGCGGGACATTGCGGGCGTATGTATGCGGTGTGGCAGCGCCGCCGGGGCCCCGCGGGCCGGTGCCTGCCGTGCCGGACACGCCGAAGGGGCGGCTCTCCCCCGTGGGAGCCGCCCCTTCGGGCCGGGCGGACGCCTACTTCTCGTCGAGCAGGTCCTGCACCCTGCCCCGGACCTCGTCCGTGGCGAGACCGCGGATCGTCAGCGTCGTCCGCCGGCGCAGCACGTCGTCCGCCGTCTGGGCCCACTCGTTGTCACGGGCGTAGACGACCTGCGCGAGGATCTCCGGCGCGTCCGGGTGGACGCGCTCGCCGAGCTCGGGGCTCTCGTTCGCCAGGCGGGCGATGTCGAAGGCCAGCGAACCGTAGTGCGTGGCCAGGTGCTTGGCGGTGTCGGCCGCCATGCGCGGGCCGGGCGCGGGTCCGTCCACGAGCAGCCGGTGGGCCACGGCGCGCGGGTTGGCGACACCCGGCAGCGGAAGCTTCTTCGGCAGTTCGGAGATCGGCTCGAAGTCCTCGCCGAGCGGGTGGCCCGGCAGCGACTCCAGCTTCTTCATGACCGTACGGCCGATGTGCCGGAAGGTCGTCCACTTGCCGCCCGCGACGGACAGCATCCCGCCCCGGCCCTCCGTGACGACCGTCTCGCGCTTGGCCTTCGAGGTGTCACCGGGGCCGCCCGGGAGCACCCGCAGACCGGCGAACGAGTAGGTGATCAGATCGCGGGACAGCTGCTGGTCGCGGATGGAGAAGGCGGCCTCGTCCAGGATCTGGGACGTGTCCTTCTCGGTGACGGCGACCTCGGCCGGGTCGCCCTCGTACTCCTCGTCGGTGGTGCCGAGGAGCAGCATGTCCTCCCAGGGGAGGGCGAAGGTGATGCGGTACTTGTCGATGGGCGTGGCGAGCGCGGCCTTCCAGGGGGAGGTGCGCTTGAGGACCAGGTGCGCGCCCTTCGACAGCCGGATGGACGGAGCCGCGTTCGGGTCCTCCATCTTGCGCAGGTGGTCGACCCAGGGGCCGGTGGCGTTCAGCACGAGACGGGCGTTCACGCCGAACTCGTCGCCGGACAGCCGGTCCTTGAGGTCGGCGCCGGTGACCCGGCCCTTGGTGAAGCGCAGGCCGGTGACCTCGGCGTGGTTGAGGACGACGGCACCCGACTCGACGGCCGCGCGGACCGTCATCAGGGCCATCCGGGAGTCGTTCATCTGGTCGTCGCCGTAGACGGCGACGGCCTTGAGGTTGTCGGTGCGCAGCTCGGGCACGTCCTGCGCGGCCTTCGAGGGGCTCAGCAGGTGGCCCACGCCGTCACCGAATCCGGAGAGCGCGGAGTAGGCGAAGACGCCCGCTCCGAGCTTCGCGGCGCCGTGCGGCCCGCCCTTGTACACGGGG
Organism: Streptomyces krungchingensis; assembly: GCF_054729265.1. NCBI lineage: Bacteria > Bacillati > Actinomycetota > Actinomycetes > Kitasatosporales > Streptomycetaceae > Streptomyces > Streptomyces krungchingensis. Next base: position 2,707,982 of record NZ_JBPUKY010000001.1, on the reverse strand, counting down.
AGGTAGAACGTGAGCGGATTCGCCAGGTGGGGGGCCACCTGGCGGGAGACCGCACGGCGCTCGAAGTGGTTCTCCGCCACCAGCTTCACCGCGCCGGTCTGCAGGTAGCGCAGGCCGCCGTGGAGAAGCTTGGAGGAGGCGGAGGAGGTGGCGGCGGCGAAGTCGCCGGCGTCCACCAGAGCCACCCGCAGCCCGGACTGCGCGGCGTGCCAGGCGGTGGAGATGCCCAGGATGCCGCCGCCGATGACGAGGAGGTCGTACGTCGCCTTGGAGAGCTGCTCCCGGGTCTCGGCGCGGCTCGGGTTCGAGCCGGAGGCCGGGTGCGTACCGAGGGCAGGCACGGACTGCAGGGTGGCTTGACTGGTCATGCGGGTTCTTACTCCTCGTCCTCGATCCAGCCCATGGTCCGCTCGACGGCCTTGAGCCAGCTCTTGTACTCACGGTCGCGGGTCTCCGCGGCCATGTTCGGGGTCCACTCCGCGGCCCGGCGCCAGTTGGCGCGCAGGTCCTCGGTGTTGGACCAGAAGCCGACGGCGAGACCGGCGGCGTAGGCAGCGCCGAGGCAGGTGGTCTCGGCGACCATCGGGCGCACCACGGGGGCGTCCAGGACGTCGGCCAGGGTCTGCATCAGCAGGTTGTTGGAGGTCATGCCGCCGTCGACCTTGAGGGCCGCGAGCTCGACGCCGGAGTCCTTCGTCATGGCGTCGGTGATCTCACGGGTCTGCCAGGCGGTGGCCTCCAGGACGGCGCGCGCGATGTGCGCCTTGGTGACGTACCGGGTCAGGCCGGCGATCACACCGCGGGCGTCGGAACGCCAGTACGGGGCGAACAGACCGGAGAAGGCCGGCACGAAGTAGGCGCCGCCGTTGTCCTCGACCGACGACGCGAGGGTCTCGATCTCGGCGGCGGACTTGATGAGGCCCATCTGGTCGCGCATCCACTGCACCAGCGAACCGGTGACGGCGATGGAGCCCTCCAGGGCGTAGACCGGCGCCTCGTCGCCGATCTGGTAGCCCACGGTGGTCAGCAGTCCGCTGTACGAGTTGATGATCTTGTCACCGGTGTTCATCAGCATGAAGGTGCCGGTGCCGTACGTGGACTTGGCCTCGCCCTCGGAGAAGCAGGTCTGGCCGAACAGGGCCGCCTGCTGGTCGCCGAGCGCGGAGGCGACGGGGATGCCGCCGAGCAGGTCGCCGAGCTTCCCGCCGGTGATCTCGCCGTACACCTCGGCGGAGGAACGGATCTCCGGCAGCATCGCCAGCGGAACGCCGATGGACTCGGCGATCTTCTCGTCCCACTGCATGGTGTGCAGGTTCATCAGCATGGTGCGGGAGGCGTTGGTCACGTCGGTGACGTGCTTGCCGCCGTTGACACCGCCGGTCAGGTTCCAGATGACCCAGGTGTCCATGGTGCCGAAGAGGATGTCCCCGGCCTCGGCGCGCTCCCGCAGGCCCTCGACGTTGTCGAGCAGCCAGCGGGCCTTGGGGCCGGCGAAGTACGACGCGAGCGGCAGGCCGGTCTCGCGGCGGAAGCGGTCCTGGCCGACGTTGCGGCCCAGTTCCTTGCAGAGCGCGTCGGTGCGGGTGTCCTGCCAGACGAGGGCGTTGTGGACGGGCTCACCGGTGTTCTTGTCCCAGAGCAGCGTGGTCTCACGCTGGTTGGTGATGCCGATGGCCTTGATGTCGTCGCGGGTGATGCCGGCCTTCTCGATGGCCCCGGCGACGACCTCCTGGACGTTGGTCCAGATCTCGGCGGCGTTGTGCTCGACCCAGCCCGGCTTCGGGAAGATCTGCTCGTGCTCCTTCTGGTCGACGGAGACGATGCGTCCGTCGCGGTCGAAGACGATGCAGCGGGACGAGGTCGTCCCCTGGTCGATGGCGGCGATGAAGGGGCCGGCGGTGTGTGCGTCGGTCACGGTGTGCTCCTGGAAGTTCCGTATGAGAGGGGCTTTTCTACGGCGCGGTGCTTCAAGCGGTGCTGTGGTGCTGTACGGCTTGCTGGCTTGCGAGCGGGTGCTCCGAGCCTTGCTCAAGCTGTGCGCTTACAGGCTGTCCTCTTAAGCGAAGGCGACGTTGTATATGCCTGCCGCGATCGCGCCGCCGATGAGCGGACCGGCGATCGGGATCCAGGCGTAGCTCCAGTCGGAACCGCCCTTGTTGGGCAGGGGGAGCAGGGCGTGCACGATGCGCGGACCGAGGTCACGGGCCGGGTTGATCGCGTACCCCGTGGGGCCGCCCAGGGAGAGGCCGATGCTCACCACCACGAGCGCGGTGATCAGGGCGCCGAGGGTGCCCAGGCCGTTGCCGTTGTCGTTCAGGCCCTGGGTGAGGACCGCGAGGACGAGTACGACGGTGCCGATGATCTCCGTGGCGAGGTTCTGCACCACGTTGCGGATCTCGGGGCCGGTGGAGAAGACACCGAGCACGGGGCCCGCGCCGGTCTCCTGGGCCTCGACGGCCTTGGTCTTGGTGGCCTGCGCACCCGGGCCGCCGACGATCTCGCGGTCGGTGAGGTGTGCGTGGAACTGGCCGTAGTAGGCCGCCCAGACCAGTGCGGCACCGATCATCGCGCCGAGCATCTGTCCGGCGAAGTAGGTGGCGACGTTGCTGAAGTCGTTGTCCTTGATCGCGAGCGCGAGCGTCACGGCCGGGTTCAGGTGCGCGCCGGAGAGGGGCGCCGAGATGTAGACCGCGGTGAGGACCGCGAAGCCCCACCCGAAGGTGATGGCGAGCCATCCGGCGTTGCGCGCCTTGGAGGCCTTCAGTGTGACGGCGGCGCAGACGCCGCCGCCCAGCAGGATGAGTACGGCGGTACCGATGGTCTCGCCGATGAAGATGTCGGAGCTGGACACCCGCGACTCCTTTGTCCTTCGTCCAGGGGAAGCCGAACCCCGGGTCCCTCCGGTGGTTCGTGCTCTCGGGGAATGAGAGCGATGCCGGCCCTTGGCGTTGCCACACTCTAGCGCGTATTGCCGGTAGGTGTTCGACAATGCCGACCGATGGACGGGAGTCTTGCTCTCGTGTAAGCGCCTCGTCAAGAGCTCTGGTATCGAAAACTCGATCGTTATTGATCGATGCGGGCTATTGATCTTGAGGGGGCTCCGGACCGCGTCCGACCGGCCACTTTGCGCTCCGCTCGGTTGCCGGTGTTTCTGCGCCCGGCCCCTGCGGGCCGCTGCCGCGGGGTGCGGGGGTGGTCCCTGGGCGGGGGCGGGTCGTGGCGGGTTGCTCGCCCCCTTGGCGGGCGGGCCGGCGCTGCGGTGGACAGCGCCCCGTCAGGGGCGCGGGGAACTGTGCGCTCAGCCCTCGCGGGGCCGCGGTCGCGTCTGCCGGGGGTGGCCCGTCGGCGGGTGCGGGTTGTGGTGGGTTGCTCGCGCAGTTCCTCGCGCCCCTGAGGGGCTCCGGTGAGGGGCGCGGGGGGACTGTGCGCTCAGCCCTCGCGGGGCCGCGGTCGTGTCTGCCGGGGGTGGCCTGTCGGCGGGTGCGGGTTGTGGTGGGTTGCTCGCGCAGTTCCTCGCGCCCCTGACGGGGTCGCAGGCGCGTGTGCAGACGGCCCCCCGGGGCGGGTGTGCGGCACCAAAAGACGGTCCCCGGAACACACAGGTTCCGGGGACCGCGTGGGCGTCAGAAGCGGCCGGCGCCCAGGTCCCGGGACACCGCACGCGCACAGTCCCGTACCGCCGCGATCAGGTCCGGCCGCAGCTCACCGTCCTTGCAGACCCGCTCCACCGCACCGGTGACGCCCACCGCTCCCACCGGCATCCGCCGCCTGTTGTGGATGGGTGCGGCGATCGAGGCGACCCCCGTCCAGGTCTCCTCGACGTCCTCGGCGTACCCGCGCGCCCGGGTCATGTCGAGCACGCCCTCGAACTGGTCGAGCTCGCTGACCGTACGCGGCGTGAACGTCTTGCGCTCGGCCTCCAGGACCTCGCTGTGGGCCACCGGGTCGTACGCCGACAGGACCTTGCCGAGGGCCGTGGAGTGCAGCGGCTGCATGGCCCCGACCTCCAGGACCTGACGGCTGTCGTCGGGCCGGAACACGTGGTGCACGATCAGCACGCCCTGCTGGTGCAGCACGCCCAGATAGACGCTCTCCCCGCTGGAGCGGGCCAGGTCGTCGGTCCACACCAGCGCGCGCGCCCGCAGCTCGTGCACGTCCAGGTACGTGGTGCCCAGCCGCAGCAGCTCCGCGCCCAGCTGATAGCGCCCGGAGGCCGTGTCCTGCTCGACGAACCCCTCCTGCTGGAGGGTCCGCAGTATGCCGTGGGCCGTACCCTTGGCCAGGCCCAGCGACGAGGCGATGTCCGACAGGCCCAGCTGCCGCTCGCCGCCCGCGAGCAGCCGCAGCATCGCCGCCGCCCGTTCGAGCGACTGGATGTTCCGTGCCATCGCCGTGCTGCCTCCGTCCCCTTCGACCGTCGGCGCGCAACTCACTGCCGCCGTTCGGCAATGTCGAACACTACCGGTCGTTGCCGATCTCCCGCTAATGGGTGCTCGTCACATGTTCGGTCCGTGCCCGCACCCCCGCCCCGCGCGCCACACCCGTCCGCCCCGTGGACGCCCCTGACCCTCCAGCGGCGCTCCGGGCTACCCTGACGGCGTGCGCCTTCCATGGGAAGCGCAAAGCCGACAGCCGTCGCACTCCAGGGAGCACCTTCATGGCCTCGTTGCCGAACCCGTCCCTTTCGTCCGATCTCTCCGGGAGCCGGAGGCGAACCGACGCCCTCCGAGAGGCGCTGGCCACCCGAGTCGTGGTGGCAGACGGCGCGATGGGCACGATGCTCCAGGCGCAGGACCCCACGCTGGAGGACTTCGAGAACCTCGAAGGCTGCAACGAGATCCTGAACCTCACGCGCCCCGACATCGTCCGCTCCGTCCACGAGGCCTACTTCGAGGTGGGCGTCGACTGCGTCGAGACGAACACCTTCGGCGCGAACCACTCGGCGATGGCCGAGTACGACATCGCCGACCGCGTCCACGAACTGTCCGAGGCCGGCGCCCGGATCGCGCGTGAGGTCGCCGACGAGTTCGGCGCCCGCGACGGCCGACAGCGCTGGGTGCTCGGCTCCATCGGCCCCGGCACCAAGCTGCCCACGCTCGGGCACGTCTCCTACACCACGCTGCGCGACGGCTTCCAGGCGAACGCCGAGGGCCTGATCGCCGGCGGCGCCGACGCCCTGATCGTGGAGACCACCCAGGACCTCCTGCAGACCAAGGCCTCGCTGCTGGGGGCACGCCGGGCGATGGACGCGACCGGAGCGAACCTGCCGCTGCTGTGCTCGATGGCCTTCGAGACGACCGGCACGATGCTGCTGGGCTCCGAGATCGGCGCGGCGCTCACCGCGCTGGAGCCGCTCGGCATCGACATGATCGGTCTGAACTGCTCGACCGGCCCCGCGGAGATGAGCGAGCACCTGCGCTACCTCACCCGCCACTCCCGCATCCCCCTGCTGTGCATGCCGAACGCCGGCCTGCCCGTCCTCACCAAGGACGGCGCGCACTTCCCGCTCGGCCCCGAGGGACTGGCCGACGCCCAGGAGACCTTCGTACGCGACTACGGCCTCTCCCTCGTCGGCGGCTGCTGCGGTACCACCCCCGAGCACCTGCGCCGGCTGGTCGAGCGGGTCCGCGAGGCCCGGCCCGGCGAGCGCAACCCGCAGCCGGAGCCCGGCGCGGCCTCCCTCTACCAGACCGTGCCCTTCCGCCAGGACACCGCGTACATGGCGATCGGCGAGCGCACCAACGCCAACGGCTCCAAGAAGTTCCGCGAGGCCATGCTGGAAGGCCGCTGGGACGACTGCGTGGAGATGGCCCGCGACCAGATCCGCGAGGGCGCGCACATGCTCGACCTGTGCGTCGACTACGTGGGCCGCGACGGCGTCTCGGACATGGAGGAGCTGGCCGGACGCTTCGCCACCGCGTCCACGCTGCCGATCGTCCTCGACTCCACCGAGGTGGACGTGATCCGCGCCGGCCTGGAGAAGCTGGGCGGCCGCGCGGTCATCAACTCGGTCAACTACGAGGACGGCGACGGCCCCGAGTCCCGCTTTGCCAAGGTCACCCGGCTGGCGCAGGAGCACGGAGCCGCGCTGATCGCGCTGACCATCGACGAGGAGGGGCAGGCCCGCACCGTCGAGACCAAGGTGGCGATCGCCGAGCGGCTCATCGAGGACCTGACGGCCAACTGGGGCATCCACGAGTCCGACATCCTCATCGACTGCCTCACCTTCACGATCTGCACCGGCCAGGAGGAGTCGCGGGGCGACGGCATCGCGACGATCGAGGCGATCCGTGAGCTCAAGCGCCGCCGCCCGGACGTGCAGACCACGCTGGGCCTGTCCAACATCTCCTTCGGACTCAACCCGGCCGCCCGCATCCTGCTGAACTCGGTCTTCCTCGACGAGTGCGTCAAGGCGGGCCTCGACTCGGCGATCGTCCACGCGTCCAAGATCCTGCCGATCGCCCGGTTCGACGAGGAGCAGGTCAAGACGGCCCTCGACCTCATCTACGACCGGCGTGCCGAGGGCTACGACCCGCTGCAGAAGCTGATGGCCCTGTTCGAGGGCGCCACCACCAAGTCGCTGAAGGCCGGCAAGGCCGAGGAACTGGCCGCGCTGCCGCTGGACGAGCGGCTCAAGCGGCGCATCATCGACGGCGAGAAGAACGGCCTGGAAACCGACCTCGACGAGGCCCTGACGGACCGCCCCGCCCTCGACATCGTCAACGAGACACTGCTCGACGGCATGAAGGTCGTCGGTGAGCTGTTCGGCTCCGGCCAGATGCAGCTGCCCTTCGTGCTCCAGTCCGCCGAGGTCATGAAGTCGGCCGTCGCCTACCTCGAACCGCACATGGAGAAGTCCGACGCCGAGGGCAAGGGCACCATCGTGCTCGCCACCGTGCGCGGCGACGTCCACGACATCGGCAAGAACCTCGTCGACATCATCCTGTCCAACAACGGCTACAACGTCGTCAACCTCGGCATCAAGCAGCCGGTCTCCGCGATCCTGGAAGCGGCCGAGGAGCACCGCGCCGACGTCATCGGCATGTCCGGGCTCCTGGTCAAGTCCACGGTGATCATGAAGGAGAACCTGGAGGAGCTGAACCAGCGGGGCCTGTCCGCCGACTACCCGGTGATCCTCGGCGGCGCCGCCCTGACCAGGGCGTACGTCGAGCAGGACCTGCACGAGATCTACCAGGGCGAGGTGCGCTACGCCCGGGACGCCTTCGAGGGCCTGCGCCTGATGGACGCGCTGATCGGCGTCAAGCGCGGGGTGCCCGGCGCGGTGCTGCCCGAGCTGAAGCAGCGCCGGGTGCGGGCCGCGGCGAACACGGTCGTCGAGGAGCGGCCCGAGGAGGGCCACGTCCGCTCCGACGTCGCCGTCGACAACCCGGTGCCGACGCCGCCGTTTTGGGGGACCCGCGTCATCAAGGGGATCCAGCTCAAGGAGTACGCCTCCTGGCTGGACGAGGGCGCCCTGTTCAAGGGGCAGTGGGGCCTCAAGCAGGCCCGCACGGGCGACGGGCCGACGTACGAGGAACTGGTCGAGACCGAGGGCAGGCCGCGGCTGCGCGGACTGCTGGACCGGCTCCAGACCGAGAACCTGCTGGAAGCGGCGGTGGTCCACGGCTACTTCCCGTGCGTGTCCAAGGACGACGACCTGATCATCCTGGACGAGCGGGGCAACGAGCGGACCCGGTTCACCTTCCCCCGTCAGCGCCGTGGCCGCCGGCTGTGTCTGGCCGACTTCTTCCGCCCGGAGGAGTCCGGTGAGACGGACGTCGTGGGCCTCCAGGTCGTCACCGTGGGCTCGCGCATCGGCGAGGAGACCGCCAAGCTCTTCGAGTCCAACTCCTACCGCGACTACCTCGAACTGCACGGCCTGTCCGTGCAGCTGGCCGAGGCGCTCGCCGAGTACTGGCACGCGCGCGTGCGGTCCGAGCTGGGCTTCGCCGGCGAGGACCCGGCCGCCATCGAGGACATGTTCGACCTCAAGTACCGCGGGGCCCGCTTCTCGCTCGGCTACGGGGCCTGCCCCGACCTGGAGGACCGGGGCAAGATCGCCCGTCTGCTGGAGCCGGAGCGCATCGGCGTCCACCTGTCCGAGGAGTTCCAGCTGCACCCGGAGCAGTCCACGGACGCCATCGTCATCCACCACCCGGAGGCGAAGTACTTCAACGCCCGCTGAGTGTGCCGCGCGGCACACCGCCGCGCGTCGCAACGCGCACTGATCGGATAAGTCGTACACTGGTCGGTCCACTGCAGGCCGGCTGTCCCTTTGCCGAAAAGGGGCGGTCGGCCTGATCGTCCCTCTAAGGAGGTGCGCCCGGATGACCAGTACGGTCCCCGCGCTCGGTACTCGTACGGCCGAAGGCTCCGCCCTGCAGGCCGTGCTCCTCGACATGGACGGCACCCTGGTGGACACCGAGGGCTTCTGGTGGGACGTGGAGGTCGAGGTCTTCAAGGCCCTCGGTCACACGCTCGACGAGTCCTGGCGCCATGTGGTGGTCGGCGGTCCGATGACCCGCAGCGCCGGTTTCCTCATCGAGGCCACCGGAGCCGACATCCCCCTCGCCGAGCTCACCGTCCTGCTGAACGACGGGTTCGAGGACCGTATCGGCCACTCACTGCCGCTGATGCCGGGCGCGGCCAGGCTGCTCGCCGAGCTGGCGGCCCACGAGATCCCCACCGCCCTGGTCTCCGCCTCGCACCGCCGGATCATCGACCGCATCCTGGGCTCCCTGGGCCCCCAGTACTTCGCCCTGAGCGTCGCGGGCGACGAGGTGGAGCGGACCAAGCCGTTCCCGGACCCGTATCTGCTCGCGGCCGCGGGGCTCGGGGCGGACCCGGCCCGATGCGCCGTCGTCGAGGACACGGCGACGGGTGTCGCGGCCGCCGAGGCCGCGGGCTGCCGGGTGGTGGCGGTCCCCTCGGTCGCGCCGATCGCGCCGGCCGCCGGACGCACCGTGGTCGACTCGCTCGAACAGGTGGACCTGCCCTTTCTCCACGGTCTGATGACGTACATGCACTGACCCGTGCACCGACCGTGCGGAACGAGCGCTTCGGCAGGGGAAGCGGAATCACCCTGCGTGCGAAAGGGGAACACCCTGCGTACCGGCCCGAGGGTCGGAGTGGGCGAAATGGAATCACTCAGTGTGTGAATCCGCGCCACCTGGCGTGTCTACCCGAATCGGCGAGCACGTGGGGCCGAATCCACGGAATTGCCGGAGGAGTCCCACAGGGGGCTCACAGGAAGCCCGCAAGGACCCCCGGAGTGACCCGGGGGAGGCTTCCCGGGTGATGCATTTCCCGACCGGATGGCTGAATTCCGGTACTCGCCAACCCAGTTGATGCTGTGACGTTCGTCACTTTCCAGGGGGTCGACAACCGGTCCCCCATATGCCGCCATCCGCCAATTCTGGGTGGTCGGCGCGCCCTTGTGTCCCGATTGGTGGAATGCTGCACTAAACCTTCCACTGTCGGGTTATCGGTGCGTCCGCGCCCGGTTTCGCAGCGTGATGGGGGCTCAACTCCGGTACCTGCGGGCGGTCGTGCTGGTGCGGACTAATCTCATCGCGAGAACATCGCCGTATCCCCGTGACCCGCCGCACACCCTCGCCCGCGGGCCCGTGGAATCTACAGCTCTGGAGAACTTCGAGCATGAACCGCAAGACTTTGGTGCTGCCGGCCGTGGTCGGTCTGCTCGCCCCTGTGCTCGCCGCGTGTGGTGGGTCCGACAGCGGCAGCAACAGCGGCGATGCCATCGTTGTCGGTACCACGGACGTGTTCACCGAATCGAAGGATGCGCCGGCTCCGGTCGACCCGGCCTACGCCTACGACGTCGGTACCTGGAACATCCTCCGCCAGACCGTGCAGACGCTGATGATCCAGCCGCGCGGCGACGGCGAGCCCGAGCCCGAGGCCGCCGAGAAGTGCGGCTTCACGGACACCGGCAACGAGCGTTACACCTGCACGCTCCGCGAGGGCCTGAAGTTCGCGAACGGCGACAGCATCACCGCCAAGGACGTCAAGTTCTCGATCGACCGCGCCCGGTCCATCAAGGCCGACAGCGGCGTGTTCGCGCTGCTGTCCACGATCGACACCGTCGAGACGCGCGGCGACCGTGAGGTGATCTTCCACCTCAAGACCGCGGACGCCACCTTCCCGTTCAAGCTGTCGACGCCGGTCGCCGGCATCGTGAGCGCCAAGGACTACGAGAAGAACAAGCTCCGCGACGGCTTCGCCGTGGACGGTTCCGGCCCGTACACCCTGGAGTCCGAGGTCGAGGGCGACAAGCTCGTCAAGGCCGTCTTCACCAAGAACCCCAATTACAAGGGGCAGTTGAAGGTGAAGAACTCCAAGGTCGAGATGCGCTCCTTCGACAGCGCCGACGCCATGGGCACGGCGCTCGAAAAGGGCGACATCGACCTGATGACCCGCTCGATGACGCCCGACCAGATCAACAAGCTCGGCACCGCCACCGACAGCGACATCGACCTCAACGAGATGCCGGGTCTGGAGATCCGCTACCTGGCCTTCAACACCGACGCCCCGACGGTGAAGACCCGGGCCGTCCGCCAGGCCATGGCCCAGATCATCAACCGCGGCGAGCTCGTCGCCAAGGTGTACGGCTCCCAGGCCGAGCCGCTCTACTCGCTCGTCCCGGCGACCATCACCGGTCACTCCAACTCGTTCTTCAACAAGTACGGGGACCCGAGCGTCAACAAGGCCAAGTCGATGCTGACCAAGGCCGGCATCACCACCCCGGTCAAGCTCACCCTGCACTACACGACCGACCACTACGGTGCGGCCACCAAGCCCGAGTTCCAGGTGCTGAAGAAGCAGCTGAACGACAGCGGTCTGTTCGACGTCAGCATCGCCGGCACGACCTGGGACAAGTTCCGTCCGGCCGAGAAGGCGGGCGACTACGACGTCTACGGCATGGGTTGGTTCCCCGACTTCCCGGACGCCGACAACTACCTGGCGCCGTTCCTCGACAAGGACAACTTCCTCGGCTCGCCGTACACGAACAGCCAGGTCAACAACAACCTGATCCCGGAGTCCCGGCGCGAGGCGGACCGCCTCACCGCGTCGAAGAGTCTCACCGAGATCCAGGACATCGTGGCCAACGATGTGCCCGTGCTGCCGCTGTGGCAGGGTAAGCAGTACATCGCCACCCGGGACGACATCACCGGTTCGGAGTGGGCGCTCAACTCCTCCTCGACGCTCCAGCTGTGGGAGCTCGGCCGAGGTGTGAGCGGCTGACAGACCTCCCCGCCCCGGGGCCTTCACGGCCCCGGGGTGCCGGGACCCGACGACAAGGCTCATGCACGTGAACATGCGCAAGAAGTGGCCGGTTCTGTCCATAGCGGCGGGGCTGGCCGTCGGCGTTCTCACCGGATGCGGCTCGGACACGGGCGGCTCCTCGGGCGACGGCTCCGCCATCGTCATGGGAATGTCGGACGACGTCCTGGCGACCGACCCCGCTTCCGGCTACGACCCCGGCTCCTGGCTGTTGTTCAACAACGTGTTCCAGTCGTTGCTGAGCTTCCCCAAGGGCGGCACCGAACCGGAGCCCGAGGCGGCCAAGGACTGCGCGTTCACCGACACCGCGACCACGGTCTACAAGTGCACGCTGCGCGACGGGCTGAAGTTCAGCAACGGCGACGCGCTCACCTCGAAGGACGTGAAGTACTCCTTCGACCGCCTGCTGAAGATCGACGACGCGGCCGGACCGGCGATCATGTTCCCCATGCTCGGCTCGGTGCAGACTCCGGACGAGAAGACCGTCGTCTTCCACCTCAAGTACGCCGACGCCACCTTCCCGAGCAAGATCGCCTCCGGCGCGGGCTCGATCGTCGACCACCGGCAGTACTCCTCGGACGGACTGCGCAAGGACAACCGGGCCGTGGGCTCGGGCCCGTACAAGCTGGACTCGTTCAGCAAGGACAAGGCCGTCTTCTCCGTCAACGACGGCTACCGTGGCAACGCCGAGGTCAACAACTCCGGTGTCACGCTCAAGTTCTTCCACGGCGACCAGGCCGCCCTGAAGAACGCGCTGCTGAGCGACCAGATCGACCTCGCCTACCGAGGCCTCTCCGCCAATGACATCGCGGACATCGAGGACGACACCACGACCGGCCTGGGCATCAACGTCGTCGAGGGCAGCAGCGCCGAAGTCCAGCACCTCGTCTTCAACATGGACGACCCGGTGACCGGCAAACTGGGCGTGCGCAAGGCCATCGCCTACCTCCTCGACCGCGAGGCCCTGGTCAGCCAGGTCTACGAGGACACGGCGACGCCCCTCTACTCGATCATCCCGGCGGGCATCACCGGCCACAACACGTCCTTCTTCGACACCTACGGCGCCCGCCCGTCGAAGTCCAAGGCCGAGGCCGCGCTGCGTGCCGAGGGCATCACCGGCAAGGTGCGCCTCACCCTCTGGTCGACTCCTTCGCGTTACGGACCGGCCACCGACCAGGAGTTCGACGCGATCGCCAAGCAGCTCGACGCCAGCGGGCTGTTCGACGCGACCGTGAAGTCCGTCCCCTACGACCAGTACGAGAAGGACATCGCCAAGGGCAAGTACGGCGTGTACGTGAAGGGCTGGGTGCCGGACTACCCGGACCCGGACAACTTCACCGCCCCCTTCTTCGGCAAGGGCAACGTGCTGAGCAACAACTTCACCAACAGCACGATCACCGGGCACCTCATCCCGAAGACGGCGGCCGAGAGCGACCGCGCCTCCACCGACGCCGACTACGGCAAGCTCCAGGACGTGGTGGCCGACGAGCTGCCCATGATCCCGATCTGGCAGGCCAAGCAGTACGCCGTCGTCCGCGACAACGTCTACGGCCTGGAGTACTGCCTCGACGCCTCGACCGTCTTCCGCTTCTGGGAGATCAGCAAGGGCTGACCGCTCCGCGCGGCCGCCGTGCGCGGTCCGCGCGGACGACGAAGGGCGCCCCTGTCCGGTTCTCTCCGGACAGGGGCGCCCTTCGTGCCGTCCAGGTGCGGCCACCTGCGCGCCGCTCCAGATGTGCGGGCCCTACTGCGCGCCCGGGCGCACCAGCCCGCTCTCGTACGCATACACCGCGGCCTGCACCCGGTCGCGCAGCCCCAGCTTGGTCAGGACATGGCCCACATGCGTCTTGACCGTGGTCTCGCTGACGAACAGGTCGGCGGCGATCTCCGCGTTCGACAGGCCGCGGGCCACCAGCTTCAGCACCTCGACCTCGCGCTCGGTCAGCGTGTGCAGGGTGTCCGGCACCGGCTCGTCGCCCGACGGCAGATGGCCCGCGTACTTGTCGAGCAGGCGGCGCGTGATGCTCGGCGCGAGCATCGCCTCACCGGCCGCGACCACCCGGATCGCCTGCACCAGCTCATTGGCCGGCGCGTCCTTGAGGAGGAAGCCGCTGGCGCCCGCGCGCAACGCCTCCACCACGTACTCGTCGAGGTCGAACGTCGTCAGCACGAGGACCTTCGCCGGACCGTCCCGGCCGGGACCGGTGATCTGCCGGGTCGCCTCGACACCGTCCATCCGCGGCATACGGATGTCCATCAGAACCACATCGGGCTGCAGTGCGCGGACCTGGTCGAGGGCCTGGAGGCCGTCTCCGGCCTCGCCGACGACCGCGAGGTCCTGCTCCGCCTCCAGGATCATCCGGAAGCCGGTGCGCAGCAGCGGCTGGTCGTCGACCAGTAGGACGCGGATGGCCACGTAAGTCTCCTTCGCTAGTCCGGCCCCATTCTGCCCTGCTCGGTGACACCGGACTGCGGCGCCCTGACGGGGAGCGGATACGGCGGGGGAGTACCGCCGAATTCCGGACACACCGCCTGGTGGTCGCACCAGCCGCAGAGCTTGGTCGGCCGCGGCCGCCAGTCGCCCGTCTCGGTGGCCTGCCGGATCGCGTCCCACAGGGCCAGCAGCTTGCGCTCGACACGCTCCAGGTCCGCGATCACCGGGTCGTAGGTCAGCACGTCACCGCTGCCGAGGTAGACGAGCTGGAGCCGGCGCGGGACCACCTGCTTCAGCCGCCACACCACCAGGGCGTAGAACTTCATCTGGAACAGGGCACCCTCCGCGTACTCGGGGCGCGGGGCCTTGCCCGTCTTGTAGTCGACGATCCGGACGTCACCGGTGGGCGCCACGTCGACGCGGTCGATGATGCCGCGCAGCTTCAGCCCGGAGTCCAGCCGCGCCTCGACGAACAGCTCCCGCTCGGCGGGCTCCAGCCGGGTCGGGTCCTCCAGCGTGAACCAGCGCTCCACCAACTGCTCGGCCTCACCGAGCCAGCGGGCCAGCCGCTCGCCCTCCGGGTCGTCGGCGAACAGCTCCGCGACCTCCGGCTTGGTCTCCCGCAGCCGGTCCCACTGACCCGGGATCAGCGACTTGGCGCGCGGCGCGGTCCGGTCGACCGCCGGGGCGTCGAAGAGCCGCTCCAGCACGGCGTGCACCAGAGTGCCGCGCGTCGCCGCCTCGCTCGGCTTCTCGGGCAGCCGGTCGATCACCCGGAACCGGTACAGCAGCGGACACTGCATGAAGTCACTGGCGCGCGAGGGCGAAAGCGACGCGGGCGGCGCGGCGGCCGGGCCCGCGGGGCTGTCGGCGCCCGTCCCCGTGCCCTCGGTGCTGGTTTCCATGACGAAGACCTTACGGCCCGCCACTGACAGTGCCGCACCCCTGCGCGGCCGTGACGCGGACGGCCGTGACGGCAGAGGGCCCGGGTGCGGGCGAAGGCACGGAAAACGGAGGGGGTGCCGGGGCGGAACGCATCGCGACGGCCGCATACCATCGAGCAGAGACCCTCCCGTTCCGCAGGACCGGGGCGGGGGACGCTTCGAACGAGGGGACATCGTGGACGAGAGCGGCGGGAGCGGGCAGCCGCGTACCGACGAAGCGACCGAGCGCCACGAGAGGCCCCAGGCCTCCCCGGGGCCGGCCGCGGACGCCCCGCGCCCCGGACCGGCAGGGTCCGACCCGCACGGCGGGTCGGAGCCCGCGGCACCGGGCGACGACGAGCCCCGGCCCTCCTCCGGCGCCAACGGCGCGGACACGGCGGCGGCGGACGGCGGCCCGGGAGCCCGCGCGTCCGCCTCGGACAAGCCGGCCGGGAGCGCCGGGGACGGCGGCGCCGCGCGCGACACGGACGAAGAAGGCGCCGAGAGTGCCCCGCGCGGTGCCGGGGACGGCACCCAGGAGCCCGGGAAGCGGTCCCGCACCGACGACTCCGAGCAGGCCGGCGGCACCCCTGACTCGTCCGGGCGCGGCACCGTCACCGAAGCTCCCGACGGACCCCGCGCCCCGTCGGGCCCGGTACGCGAGGCGCGGTCCGGCGGCGACGATCCCGACGACGCCCCCACGACCATCCTGACGAAGCCGGCCGGCACCGCTGAACCGCGGGAGCACCCGACGTCCGCGTCCGCCGCCCCGGCGGGGGAGTCCCGGACCCGGGCACGCTCGGAGGGCGGCGGCGGACAGCCCCCGCGGCGCGGCCGGGAGCCCGGCGGCGGACTGCTCATGGGGCGGCCCTTCGGCGTCCCGGTGTACGTCGCGCCGAGCTGGTTCCTCGTGGCCGCGCTGATCACCTGGGTGTTCGGCGGCCAGCTCGACCGCGTGCTGCCGGACCTCGGCGCCGCCCGCTACCTGGTCTCCCTCTTCTTCGCGGTCGCGTTCTACGCGTCCGTACTGGTCCACGAGCTGGCCCACACCGTCGCCGCCCTCCGCTTCAAGCTGCCGGTACGCCGGATCCAGCTCCAGTTCTTCGGCGGGGTGTCGGAGATCGAGAAGGAGGCCGAGACCCCGGGCCGGGAGTTCGTGCTGGCCTTCGTCGGCCCGCTGCTCTCGCTCGTCCTGTCCGGCGTCTTCTACCTGGCCATGCAGACCGTGGAACCGGGCACCGTACCGGGCGTCCTGCTCGCCGGGCTGATGATCTCCAACCTCATCGTGGCGGCCTTCAACCTGCTGCCCGGCCTGCCCCTCGACGGCGGCCGCATGCTCCGCGCCGTGGTGTGGAAGCTCACCGGCAAGCCGATGAGCGGCACCGTCGCCGCCGCCTGGTTCGGCCGGGCCCTCGCCGTCTCCGTACTGATCGGGCTTCCCCTGCTCACCCAGTCCGGAATGATCGGCGACGCCCCGGACGACCTCGGCGGCATGGACACCGTCACGGACGCCCTGCTCGCCGCGATCCTCGCCGCGATCATCTGGACCGGCGCGGGCAACAGCCTGCGGATGGCCCGCCTGCGCGAGCACCTGCCCGAGCTGCGGGCCCGCTCGCTCACCCGGCGCGCGGTCCCGGTGGAGACCGACACCCCGCTCTCTGAGGCGCTGCGCCGCGCCAACGAGGTCGGCGCCCGCGCCCTGGTCGTGGTCGACGCCGACGGCGAACCGCTCTCCCTCGTCCGTGAGGCCGCCATCGTCGGCGTACCGGAGCACCGCCGGCCCTGGGTCGCGGTCAGCGGCCTCGCCCAGGACCTGACCGACGGGATGCGGGTGTCCGCCGAGCTCGCCGGCGAGGAACTCCTGGACGTGCTGCGCGCGACGCCGGCCACCGAGTACCTGGTGGTCGAGGAGTCCGGCGAGATCTACGGAGTGCTGTCGGCCGCGGACGTGGAGCGCGCCTTCGTGAAGGCCATGGCGCGGCAGCCGTCCTAGGCCCTTGCCCGACAGTTCCCGCCGGCCCGGCGACGCCGGGAACGGTCGGACAGCCCCCGGGGCCTGTCTCCCGCGGGCTGGTCGGTGGCCCCCGCCGGGACCGGTAGGCTGTTCACATGTCCGAACCGACCGGTGCCGCCCGCAGGCGCGGGCCCTTCAAGGTCGGGGACCAGGTTCAGCTGACCGACCCCAAGGGCCGCCACTACACGTTCACGCTCGAAGCGGGGAAGAACTTCCACACCCACAAGGGTTCCTTCCCGCACGACGAGCTGATCGGCGCTCCCGAGGGCAGCGTTGTCCGCACCACGGGGAACGTCGCCTATCTTGCGCTGCGCCCCCTGCTCCCCGACTACGTCCTGTCCATGCCCCGCGGCGCCGCCGTGGTCTACCCCAAGGACGCGGGGCAGATCCTGGCCTTCGCCGACATCTTCCCCGGCGCACGCGTCGTGGAGGCGGGGGTCGGCTCCGGCTCGCTCAGCAGCTTCCTGCTGCGTGCCATCGGCGACCAGGGCATGCTGCACTCCTACGAGCGCCGCGAGGACTTCGCAGAGATCGCCCAGCAGAACGTGGAGCGCTACTTCGGCGGCCCGCACCCCGCCTGGCAGCTCACCGTCGGCGACCTCCAGGACAACCTGTCCGACACGGACGTCGACCGCGTCATCCTCGACATGCTCGCCCCCTGGGAGTGCCTGGAGGCCGTCTCCAAGGCGCTCGTCCCCGGCGGCATCCTCTGCTGCTACGTCGCGACCACCACCCAGCTCGCGCGGACCGTCGAGTCCATCCGCGAGATCGGCTGCTTCAACGAGCCGACGGCCTGGGAGTCGATGATCCGCAACTGGCACATCGAGGGCCTGGCCGTCCGCCCGGACCACAGGATGATCGGCCACACCGGCTTCCTGCTCACCGCCCGTCGCCTCGCGGACGGCGTCGAGCCGCCCATGCGCCGACGCCGCCCGGCCAAGGGCGCCTACGGCGAGGACTACGCCGGCCCCAACGCCGACGGTGGAGCCGCCCGCTGACGCGAGCGGTACACACCCGCCCAACGCACCACGAACGTGGCCGAGTTCCCGAAAGCGACCGGGAACTCGGCCACGGCCCTTTTCTGTTGACACGCAGCCAGAAGTACGGACCCCGCCGTTCCACCACGGTGTGACGTGTGGCACCATGCGGGACACCCCCACCGGCACAGCCCTCACGGGAGACACTCCTAGTGCAGCAATCCGCCGTCCCGGAACTGGCACACACGCACACCAGCCCCATCCAGTGGGTCGCCACGGCCACCGCCATCGCCGGTGTGGTCGCGCTCTCCTCCGTCCTGCAGCCCGACTCCGCGACAGCGGCCCAGCCGCGCCCGGGCGCCAGGACCGCGGCGGCCCCGGCGGCGGCCCCCGACCCGGCCGGCGTCGCCTTCCCGATCGAGTGCGGCCCGGCCGAGGCCGTCGTCCAGAAGAAGGCGTCCGGCGACCTCGACGGCGACGGCCGCCCGGAGACCGTGGCCGTCGTCCGGTGCGACGCCGGCTCGGGCACCCCGCCCAACGGGGTCTACGTCCTCACCCAGGGCACGGGCGACAAGAAGCCCCGCGTCGTGGCCACCCTGGTCGATCCCAAGGACCGGCTGAGCGTCACGGACTTCGCGGTGCGCGACCGGGCGGTCACCGCCACTCTGCTCGGCTACTCCTCTGCCGATGTACCGAGTTGCTGTCCGGACGTGAAGGACCTCGCCAAGTGGCAGTGGAAGGGCGGCGCTTTCGTCCGCTCCACCCCGTCCGAAGCACGGAGTGTGTGAGCACACTCCGTGTAGTCCCGACGTCGTCCCGGTGATCCCGGCGTGGCCCGACCGGTTCCGAACAAAAAAGAACACCCCCCGCGGAGCGGGGGGTGTGAGAAACCGGACAGCCGGTGACCCGGGGTGTCCGGGCCATCACTCCGCGTCGGGACCGTAGACCTCGACCCTGTCCGAAACCCGACGTACATGGATGCACTCGCCGGGACACTCCTTCGCGGAGTCCTGCACGTCGCGCAGAAGCGGCAGCGGCACGGGCGTTGTGGCGCCGGGGGCCTGGAGCAGCTCGTCCTCGGGACTCTTCACGTACGCCAGACCGTCGATGTCCAGCTCAAAGACCTCCGGCGCGTACTGGGCGCAGATCCCGTCGCCGGTACAGAGGTCCTGATCGATCCAGACCTCGAGCGCCTCGCCGTTTACCCCGGCCTCCTGCTGCACGGTCATTTCTCCTGCCGTTTCCTGCGTCGAGCGACCCGAAGTGGCTGCAAGTCGGGCCAGCTCTGACGGGTGTTGAACGCTTCGACCCTACCTCCGTCCGCTTCCCAATCATGTTGGGTGGGTATTCCCCTGGCGTGAGGGAGAGCGCAAGGGTGAAGATCGGACACACCCCGACAGTCTTTGTGATCTAGGGGTTTCAATCGACACCCACCCAGGTAGGGTCTGGAAGCGTCCAGCTCCCCTTGGAGGAGGTGAGGACCGTGGCAGCCCACGACGACGACATGAACCGCGGCATCCGCCCGGGACGGGGGTCCGATGACCCCGCCGGACAGATTGCCTACCTTGAGCAGGAGATCGCCGTCCTGCGACGCAAGCTCGCCGACTCTCCGCGTCACACGAGGATTCTCGAAGAGCGGATCGTCGAGCTGCAGACCAACCTGGCCGGCGTGTCCGCACAGAACGAGCGACTCGCGAACACGCTCCGTGAGGCCCGCGATCAGATCGTGGCCCTCAAGGAGGAGGTCGACCGGCTGGCACAGCCGCCGGCGGGCTTCGGTGTCTTCCTCACGGCGAACGAGGACGGCACGGCGGACATCTTCACCGGGGGCCGCAAGCTCCGGGTGAACGTCAGCCCCAGCGTGGAGCTCGAGGAGCTCAGGCGCGGCCAGGAAGTGATGCTCAACGAAGCCCTCAACGTGGTCGAGGCCATGGAGTACGAGAGCGTCGGCGACATCGTCACCCTCAAGGAGATCCTGGAGGACGGCGAGCGCGCCCTCGTGGTGGGGCACACCGACGAGGAGCGGGTGGTGCGGCTCGCCGAGCCGCTGCTGGACGTCACCATCCGTCCCGGCGACGCCCTGCTGCTCGAACCCCGTTCCGGCTATGTCTACGAGGTCGTCCCGAAGAGCGAGGTCGAGGAACTCGTCCTCGAAGAGGTCCCCGACATCGGCTACGAGCAGATCGGCGGCCTGGGCAACCAGATCGAGATGATCCGCGACGCGGTCGAGCTCCCGTACCTCTACCCCGACCTCTTCAAGGAGCACGAGCTGCGGCCGCCGAAGGGTGTGCTGCTGTACGGGCCTCCCGGATGCGGCAAGACGCTCATCGCCAAGGCCGTCGCCAACTCGCTGGCCAAGAAGGTCGCCGAGGTGACCGGTCAGGCCACGGGCAAGAGCTTCTTCCTGAACATCAAGGGCCCCGAGCTCCTGAACAAGTACGTCGGTGAGACCGAGCGGCAGATCCGCCTCGTCTTCCAGCGTGCTCGGGAGAAGGCCAGCGAGGGCACGCCCGTCATCGTCTTCTTCGACGAGATGGAGTCCCTGTTCCGCACCCGCGGCTCGGGTGTCAGCTCGGACGTGGAGAACACCATCGTCCCGCAGCTGCTCGCCGAGATCGACGGTGTGGAGGGCCTGCAGAACGTGGTGGTGATCGGTGCCTCGAACCGCGAGGACATGATCGACCCCGCCATCCTGCGGCCCGGCCGGCTCGACGTGAAGATCAAGATCGAGCGTCCGGACGCCGAGGCGGCGAAGGACATCTTCGGGAAGTACCTCACCCAGCGCCTCCCGCTGCACTCCGAGGACGTCGGGGAGCACGGCGGCGACAAGGCTGCCACCGTCCACGGAATGATCCAGACCGCCGTGGAACAGATGTACGCCGAAACCGAGGAGAACCGCTTCCTGGAGGTCACCTACGCCAACGGTGACAAGGAAGTCCTGTACTTCAAGGACTTCAATTCCGGCGCCATGATCGAGAACATCGTCGGCCGTGCCAAGAAGATGGCGATCAAGGACTTCCTCGAACACAACCAGAAGGGTCTGAGGGTCTCCCACCTCCTCCAGGCCTGCGTGGACGAGTTCAAGGAGAACGAGGACCTGCCGAACACGACGAACCCGGACGACTGGGCCCGGATCTCCGGAAAGAAGGGCGAACGGATCGTGTACATCCGTACCCTCATCACCGGAAAGCAGGGCGCAGACACCGGACGCTCCATCGACACGGTGGCCAACACCGGTCAGTACCTGTAAAAGACAGGGCGGCTGCGGGTGCCCTTCACGGGTACCCGCAGCCGACTGTTTTGCGGGTCACGGCTGGAGCACAGCAATGACGCAAATGATCTCCCCACCAGCGCAGAGGCGTTCTAGGCTCTTTCGTACCGCCGAGTCGCGCAGTGCGGGGACGGGCACCGCACACGCACCGGAGCGCCAGCGGTACTTGAGCAGCGCCCCCGACCGAGGGCGCCGCCGGGCAAGGAGGGCCGCATGACCGTACGGCGAGTAATGGGCATCGAGACGGAGTACGGGATCTCCGTCCCCGGCCACCCCAACGCCAATGCCATGCTCACCTCGTCCCAGATCGTCAACGCGTACGCGGCGGCGATGCACCGGGCGCGCCGCGCCCGCTGGGACTTCGAGGAGGAGAATCCGCTG
Source organism: Streptomyces krungchingensis (assembly GCF_054729265.1). Lineage (NCBI taxonomy): Bacteria > Bacillati > Actinomycetota > Actinomycetes > Kitasatosporales > Streptomycetaceae > Streptomyces > Streptomyces krungchingensis. The sequence goes on along the minus strand of NZ_JBPUKY010000001.1, from coordinate 2,686,681 downwards.
CGGGACGCGCGAGGCTTCGACCTCGCCAGGGAGGCCGCCGACGCCAGCCAGCTCACCGACGAGGACATCGGCCTGGCCAATGTCATCCTCACCAACGGCGCGCGGCTGTACGTGGACCACGCGCACCCCGAGTACAGCGCTCCCGAGGTCACCAACCCGCGCGACGCCGTCCTCTGGGACAAGGCCGGCGAGCGCATCATGGCCGAGGCCGCCGAGCGGGCCGCCCAGCTCCCGGGCGCCCAGCCGATCCACCTCTACAAGAACAACACCGACAACAAGGGCGCCTCCTACGGCACGCACGAGAACTACCTGATGAAGCGGGAGACCCCCTTCTCGGACATCGTGCGCCACCTGACGCCCTTCTTCGTCTCGCGCCAGGTCGTCACCGGAGCGGGCCGCGTCGGCATCGGCCAGGACGGGCACGAGCACGGCTTCCAGCTCAGCCAGCGCGCCGACTACTTCGAGGTCGAGGTGGGTCTGGAGACGACCCTGAAGCGCCCGATCATCAACACCCGCGACGAGCCGCACGCGGACGCGGAGAAGTACCGCCGGCTCCACGTGATCATCGGCGACGCGAACCTCTCCGAGATCTCGACCTACCTCAAGCTGGGCACGACGGCCCTGGTCCTGTCCATGATCGAGGACGGCTTCATCGCCGTGGACCTCGCCGTCGACCAGCCCGTCCGCACCCTCCACCAGGTCTCCCACGACCCGACGCTCAAGCGGCTCGTCACGCTCCGCAGCGGCCGGACACTCACCGCCGTCCAGTTGCAGATGGAGTACTTCGAGCTGTCCCGCAAGTACGTGGAGGAACGGTTCGGGGCGGACGCCGACGAGCAGACCAAGGACGTCCTGCTGCGCTGGGAGGACACCCTGAACCGCCTGGAGAACGATCCGATGAGCCTCGCCGGAGAGCTCGACTGGGTCGCCAAGCGGGAGCTCATGGAGGGCTACCGGCGCCGTGACGGCCTGGACTGGGACGCCGCGAAGCTCCACCTCCTCGACCTCCAGTACGCGGACGTGCGCGCCGAGAAGGGCCTGTACAACCGCCTGGCGGCCCGTGGGCGCATGAAGCGACTGCTGGACGAGGCCGAGGTCGACCGGGCCCGTACGAAGCCGCCGGAGGACACCCGCGCGTACTTCCGCGGGCGCTGCCTGGAGCAGTACGCGGACGACGTGGCGGCCGCGTCCTGGGACTCGGTGATCTTCGATCTGCCGGGCCGGGACTCGCTCCAGCGCGTCCCAACCCTGGAGCCGCTTCGCGGAACGCGTAATCACGTCAAGGAGCTCCTGGACCGCTGTCGCACGGCCGAGGACCTGGTCAGGGTGCTCTCCGGCGGCTGACCGGCCGCCCGTGCGGGGAGGGGCCGGACAGGGTGGAAAACCCGGCGCACGGGAATCATCGAGGTGGCCCCCGTACGTTGTAGCAACTGCGGGGCCGATGTCGGACCCTGCTTGTAGGGTCTGATCAAGAACGTCGAACCGAGCGGGGTGAGGGTTATGGCGACCAAGGACACCGGCGGCGGACAGCAGAAGGCGACGCGCTCCACCGAGGAGGTCGAGGAGCAGGCGCAGGACGCGCAGGCCTCCGACGACCTCAAGGAGCGCCAGGAGAAGCTGTCGGACGACGTCGACTCCGTACTGGACGAGATCGACGACGTCCTCGAGGAGAACGCCGAGGACTTCGTGCGTTCCTTCGTCCAAAAGGGCGGGGAGTAGCGCCAGTTGTCCGTCCCGGGGCCGGTCTGATCCATTAGGTCGGTGCCGGGACGGATGACCGGCGTACGCGCGGGTATGGTCCGTGCACAGATTTGATGATCGGCTCGGCCGTCCACGTCGGGCCGCAGCCTCCGTGGAAGGAATCGCGTGGAAGCCAACCCTCGCAGCACCGGGCGTCTGCCGGCTGCCTTCCTGACGCCCGGCTCGTCCTCGTTCATGGACTTCCTGGCCGAGCACCAGCCGGACATGCTCCCTGGCATGCGGCAGCTGCCGCCCACCCAGGGCGTGATCGAGGCCCCGCACGGCACGACCATCGTCGCCGCCACGTTCCCCGGCGGTGTGGTCCTCGCCGGTGACCGGCGCGCCACCATGGGCAATGTCATCGCACAGCGCGACATCGAGAAGGTCTTCCCGGCCGACGAGTACTCGGCGGTGGGCATCGCCGGCACGGCCGGTCTGGCCGTCGAGATGGTGAAGCTGTTCCAGCTGGAGCTGGAGCACTTCGAGAAGGTGGAAGGCGCCCAGCTCTCCCTGGAGGGCAAGGCGAACCGCCTCTCCACGATGATTCGTTCCAACCTCGGCATGGCCATGCAGGGCCTCGCCGTGGTGCCGCTCTTCGCCGGGTTCGACGTGGACCGCGGCAAGGGGCGCATCTTCTCCTACGACGTCACCGGCGGCCGCTCCGAGGAGCAGGGGTACGCCGCCACCGGCTCCGGCTCGATCTTCGCGCGCGGTGCCATGAAGAAGCTCTACAGCAAGGACCTGACCGAGGAGCAGGCCACGACCCTGGTCGTCCAGGCCCTGTACGACGCGGCAGACGACGACTCGGCGACCGGTGGTCCCGATGTCGCCCGCCGGATCTACCCCATCGTCACCGTGATCACCGAGGACGGCTTCCGCCGGCTCACCGACGAGGAGTCCTCCGAGATCGCCCGCTCGATCCTGGAGCGGCGTCTGGAGCAGCCCGACGGCCCGCGGGCCGCACTGCTCTGAGCCCGGCCTCTTCATCAAGGTGATCCAGTGACTTCGACAGAAAGGGATGGATAACCGGTGTCGACGCCGTTCTACGTCTCACCCCAGCAGGCCATGGCCGACCGGGCGGAATACGCCCGCAAGGGCATCGCCCGCGGCCGCAGTCTGGTCGTACTGCAGTACGCCGACGGCATCGTGTTCGTCGGTGAGAACCCGTCCCGCGCGCTGCACAAGTTCAGCGAGATCTACGACCGGATCGGCTTCGCCGCCGCCGGCAAGTACAACGAGTACGAGAACCTCCGGATCGGCGGCGTCCGCTACGCCGACCTGCGCGGTTACACCTACGACCGTGACGACGTGACCGCCCGCGGTCTCGCCAACGTGTACGCCCAGACCCTGGGCACGATCTTCTCCAGCGCGGCCGAGAAGCCCTACGAGGTGGAGCTCGTCGTCGCCGAGGTGGGCGAGACGCCCGAGGGCGACCAGATCTACCGGCTGCCCCACGACGGGTCCATCGTCGACGAGCACGGCTCGGTCGCCGTCGGCGGCAATGCCGAGCAGATCAGCAGCTATCTGGACCAGCGCCACCAGGACGGCATGTCGCTGGCGGAAGCCCTGAAGCTGGCGGTGCAGTCGCTCTCCCGCGAACCGAACGGCGGTGAGCGGGAGATCCCCGCGGAGCGCCTGGAGGTCGCGGTGCTGGACCGCACGCGCCCGCAGCAGCGCAAGTTCAAGCGGATCGTCGGACGTCAGCTCGCCCGCCTGCTGGAGGCGGGCGGCGCCACCACCGCCACGGAGGCCGAGGAGTCGGCCGAAGACGAGGAGTGACCTCGGCTTCTTCCGCAGTGCTCCGCGCCCCGGCCGCCCGTTCGGCCGGGGCGCTCCGCTGTGCCCGGAGGGGCTCGGGGTGCCTGTGTGGGGCCGGTCAGCCGGCGGGAGCGCCTGGCGGGGCCGTGGAGCCCCGTACGACGAGGGAGACCGGGATGTCGCCCCGAGGGGGAGTCCGGCCCTCCAGGACCGCCAGGAGGGCCTCCATGCCCCGTTCCCCGAACAGCTCGGCGTCCAGCCGCACGGTCGTCAGCTCGGGATCGATGGCCCGGGCCAGGGCCAGATCGTCCAGGCCCGTGATGGAGAGGTCGTCGGGGACACGCAGCCCCAGGCGCCGCGCCGCCTTGTAGGCGCCGGCCGCCAGGTTGTCGTCGTCGCAGACCAGCGCGGTGGGCCGCGGATCGGAGGCCAGCGCGGCCGCGGCGGCGGTCAGGGCGCCCTCGATGGAGATCGGGGCGCGCGTCGTGCGCAGCTCGGTGCCGGGGACCGCGGCGAGGCGCGCGGCCAGCTCCCGTGCGCGTACCTCGAAGGTCCACGAGGCGATGTCGGCCGCGAGGTGCAGGAACCGGCGGTGTCCCAGGGCGAGCAGGTGATCGGCGACCTGCCGTACCCCGTCCGCGATGTCGAGATTGACCGTGGCCGCGCCGAGGCTGCCCGCCGGATCGCTGTCCAGCATCACGAGCGGGAGCTGGTCGCCGCGGATCGCGGTGAGGGCGTCGGCGGCCATGGACGAGGCGATCACGCCGTCCAGCGCGGCCGCCGCCGAGCCGAAGGGGTCGCGGGCGGGGCCGATGCCCTCGGGGGAGGGGTACAGGACCACACCGAAGCCGTGCGCGGCCGCCACCCGGGCCGCACCGGTGTAGACGCCCGCGAAGAACTCCGTGGTGAGCGCCGGGACGACCAGGAGGACGGTGCGGGTGCGGCCCAGGCGCAGATTGCGGGCCGCCAGGTTCGGGCGGTAGCCGAGCTCCTGGGCCGCCTCCCGGACGCGTTCCGCGGTCGCCTCGGAGACCCGCCCGCGCCACTTCTCGCCGAGCACCAGGGAGACCGCGGCCTGGGACACCCCGGCGGCCTGGGCGACGTCCCGGCTCGTGGGGCGCGTGCTACCTCGTGCCACCGTCGACCTGCTCCCTCGTCTGGACTCCCGGTCAGCGCACATGGTACGTATGGAAGACGACGTTATACGTAAAACCTCATACGTCACGCACGACGGAAGGGCAGGGCATGGCCGCCGGATACCTGGAGATCCTCAGGGCGAGGCATGCCGCACGGCTCCTCGTCGGCACCCTGGTCGGGCGACTGCCGAACGCCACCGCCGCCATCGCCGTGGTGCTCTTCGTCCGCGCCGAGGGCGGCACCTACAGCCTGGCCGGCGCGCTGGCCGCCGTGTACGGGGTGGCCAACGCCGTGGGGCAGCCCCTGCTCGGACGTCTGGTGGACCTGCACGGCCAGCCCCGCGTCCAGCTGCCCGCCGCGCTCGTCTCGGCCCTCGGGATGGGCGTCTTCGCCTTCGTGGGCACGGAGCCGCTGCCGCTCGCCCACGTCTCCATGGCCGTCGCGGGACTGTTCACACCGCCCCTGGAAGGCGGTCTGCGGGCACTGTGGCCCTCCGTGCTGCGCAGGGAGGAGCAGGTGCACACCGCGTACGCCATGGACGCGGTGGCGCAGGAGGTCATGTTCACCGTCGGACCGCTGCTCGTGACGCTGTGCGTGGCGCTCTGGTCCGCCCAGGCCGCGCTGCTCGTCCTGAACGTCATCGGGGTGCTCGGCGCGCTCTCCGTGGTCGTCTCGCCGCCCTCGCGCGCGTGGCGCTCGGCCCCGCGCGAGGCGCACTGGCTCGGCGCGCTGCGCTCCGCCGGCCTGCTGGCCCTGCTCGCCGCCTTCCTGTGCATCGGGGTGGCCCTCGGCTCCATCACCGTGGCCGCCGTGTCGTACGCCGACGACCACGGCGGGGACGCGGTGTACGGCTGGCTGATGGCGGGCATCGGCCTCGGCGCGCTCGTCGGCGGCACCGTGTACGGCATGCGGCAGTGGGGCGGCGCGCCGGAGCGGCGACTGCGCGGGCTCGTGGCCCTTCTGGCGGTGTGTTACCTGCCGCTCACGCTGGTGCCCGGTCCCGTGGCCATGACCGCGCTCACCACCCTCGCCGGTGTGTTCCTGGCACCCTGCATCGCCTGCGCCTTCGTCCTGGTCGACCGGCACGCGCCGAAGGGGACGGTCACCGAGGCGTTCTCCTGGCTCGTGACCACGTTCACCGTGGGCGCGTCGGTCGGAACGGGCCTGGCGGGCCCCGTGGTCGAGCGGGGCGGGGCCGTGTGGGGCTTCGCCGTGCCGAGCGCCGCCGGGGCCGCCGCACTGGTGGTTCTGCTGGCCACGGGGCGGGTCCTCGCAGCTGCCGGACGGGGTGCGGTCGTTGCGGTCTCATCGGAAAATGATCCAAACCGTGCCGTCGAACCCCGTTTCAGCTCGGAGGATCGGGCGTAATGTTCAGTCATGGACCGCCGCATTTTCGGGCTGGAGAACGAGTACGGCGTCACGTGTACGTTCAGGGGACAGCGCCGCCTGTCTCCCGACGAGGTGGCGCGGTACCTCTTCCGCCGTGTCGTGTCATGGGGCCGCAGCAGCAATGTCTTTCTGCGGAACGGTGCCCGCCTCTATCTCGACGTGGGATCACATCCGGAATACGCGACACCCGAATGTGACAACGTGACGGAACTCGTCACCCACGACAAGGCCGGCGAGCGCATTCTCGAAGGACTCCTGGTCGACGCCGAACGACGCCTGCACGAGGAAGGAATCGCGGGCGACGTCTATCTGTTCAAGAACAACACCGACTCGGCGGGCAACTCCTACGGCTGCCACGAGAACTACCTGGTGGCCCGGCACGGGGAGTTCTCCCGGCTCGCGGACATCCTCATCCCGTTCCTGGTCACGAGGCAGCTGCTGTGCGGTGCGGGCAAGGTGCTCCAGACCCCGCGCGGCGCGGTGTACTGCGTCAGCCAGCGGGCCGAGCACATCTGGGAGGGCGTCAGCTCCGCGACGACCCGCTCGCGTCCCATCATCAACACCCGGGACGAGCCGCACGCCGACGCCGAGCGCTACCGCCGCCTGCACGTCATCGTCGGCGACTCGAACATGTCCGAGACGACGATGCTCCTCAAGGTGGGGGCCACGGACCTCGTGCTGCGCATGATCGAGGCGGGCACCGTGATGCGCGACCTCACCCTGGAGAACCCGATCCGGGCGATCCGCGAGGTCAGCCACGACATCACCGGCCGCCGCAAGGTGCGCCTGGCCAGCGGGCGGGAGGCGTCCGCCCTCGAAGTGCAGCGCGAGTACTACGAGAAGGCCGTGGACTTCTGCGAGCGCCGCGGCATCCGCACCGGGACGGTCGAGCAGGTCCTGGAGCTGTGGGGCCGCACGCTGGACGCGATCGAGGCCGAGGACCTCGACCGGATCGGCACCGAGATCGACTGGGTGATGAAGTACAAGCTCATCGAGCGGTACCGCGCCAAGCACAACATGACGATGTCTCACCCGAGGGTCGCGCAGATAGACCTCGCCTACCACGACATCCACCGTCGCCGAGGCCTGTACTACCTGCTGGAGAAGAAGGGCCAAGCCGCCCGGATCTGCAACGACTTGAAGATCTTCGAGGGCAAGTCCGTGCCGCCGCAGACCACTCGGGCGCGACTGCGCGGCGACTTCATCCGGCGCGCCCAGGAACAGCGCCGCGATTTCACGGTCGACTGGGTCCACCTGAAGCTGAACGACCAGGCGCAGCGAACCGTGTTGTGCAAGGACCCGTTCCGCTCCGTCGACGACCGGGTGGAGAAGCTGATCGCGGGAATGTGAGCCGCATGTTCCGAAAGTGATTCCGGAACGCAACGCGGGGCGCCGTACGTTTTCCGTACGGCGCCCTTCTCACGTCGTAGAGTTGCGCGCACGCCATCAACCAAGATCGACCGATACGAGGCCCCCACCGTGCGCCGACGCTCACTCCTTCTTGCCGTACCCGCTGGATTGGTCACACTCGCCGGATGCGGTGACGACGGCAAGTCAGACACGGCGAAGTCCAGTGCCAGCCCCTCTCCTTCGGGCTCCGCCTCCGCAGCGCCGCCGCCGAAGATCGTCGACGGTCCGCTGCCCGGCATCACCGCCGGCACGAAGTTCGACGAGAAGCCGACCGTCGCCAAGGGCACCGGAGAGCCGTCCGAGAACCTCGCCGTCCGCACGGTCATCGCGGGGAACGGCCAGACCGTCGCCGAGAACGACTACATCCAGGCCAATTACCTCGGCCAGATCTGGGACACGGCGAAGGTCTTCGACAACTCCTACGACCGCAAGACGCCGCTGGTCATCCAGTTGGCGCAGGGCGGCATCATCGACGGCTGGCGGTACGGCCTGGTCGGCAAGAAGGCGGGCAGCCGCGTCGAGATGGCCGTCCCGCCGACCTGGGGGTACGGCAAGCAGGGCAACAGCCAGGCGGGCATCAAGGGCACCGACACGCTGGTGTTCGTGGTCGACATCCAGCAGACCTTCAACGCGAAGAGCTCCGCCAAGGGCAAGGACGTCCCCCAGACGGACGCGAACCTCCCGAAGGTCGGCACCAACACCGACGGCAAGGCGCCCTCCATCGAGGTGCCCAAGGCCGACGCGCCCACCAAGCTCGTGGCGAACTACGTCATCGAGGGCGACGGCGAGCAGGTCCAGGCCGACAGCAGCGTGCTCGTGCAGTACAAGGGCGTGCTCTGGGACGGCGGCAAGGAGTTCGACTCGACCTACGGCAGGGGTCAGCTGACCTCGTTCTCCCTCCAGCAGGTCGTCAAGGGCTGGGCCCAGGGCCTGACGGGCAAGAAGGTCGGCAGCCGCGTCCTCATCGTGGTCCCGCCGAGCCTGGGCTACGGCGACAACCCGCCGAGCGGCAGCGGCATCAAGAAGGACTCCACCCTGGTCTTCTCCGTCGACATCCTGGCGAAGATGTAACCCTCCCGGGGATGTGAGACTGTCGGTGTTGCCGTAAGGCAACCAAGCGAACAAGCAGGAGCCAAAGACGTGAGCATCGAGAAGCCCGAGATCGACTTCCCGGGCGGCGAGCCCCCGGCGGACCTCGAGATCAAGGACATCTGGGAGGGTGACGGAGAGGTGGCCCAGGCGGGCCAGAACGTCACCGTTCACTACGTGGGTGTCGCCTTCAGCACCGGCGAGGAGTTCGACGCCAGCTGGAACCGCGGAACGCCGTTCCGCTTCCCGCTCGGCGGCGGCCGCGTCATCAAGGGCTGGGACCAGGGCGTGCAGGGCATGAAGGTCGGCGGCCGTCGTCAGCTGACCATTCCGGCCCACCTCGCCTACGGCAACCAGAGCCCGACGCCGGCGATCAAGCCCGGCGAGACGCTGATCTTCGTCGTGGACCTGGTCGCGGTCTGATCGTCCTACGACCGGACCCGATCACCTGGGGCCCATGCCTGTACGGGCATGGGCCCTCGGCTTTTGCCACGACACCCCGGGGCGGTACGGTCGACGATCGGAAGCACCATAGGGAAGGGCGTCGATGGCCATTGCCAAGGCCGAGCGGCTGATGAACCTGGCGCTGTGTCTGCTCGGGACACGTCGGCCGCTGAGCAAGCGCGAGCTGCGCGAGTCCATCGAGGCCTACCTCGAAGCGAGCTCGGACGACTCCTTCAACAGGATGTTCGAGCGCGACAAGGACGATCTGCGCGAACTCGGCCTGGTCATCGAGACGGTGGAGAACCTCGACGGCGAGGTCGGGTACCTCGCCCGCCGGGACAGCAACCGGCTGCCGCCCATCACGCTCGACGCCGAGGAGGCCGCCGCCCTCGGCCTGGCCGCCAAGGTCTGGCAGCAGGCCCGGCTGGCCGGTGCGGCCAGCGGGGCCCTGCAGAAGCTGCGCGCGGCCGGACTGCCCGAGGACGTGGACCCGTACGAGGCCCATGGCGCCCTGGAGCCGCACATCCCCGTCCACGAGGCGGCCTTCGAGCCGCTGATGCTCGCCTGCCGCGACCGGCGCCCGGTCGTCTTCGACTACCGCAAGGCCACCGCGGCGCACCCGGAGTCCCGGCAGGTCGAGCCGTGGGCCCTCGAGTGCTGGCGCGGCCACTGGTACCTGGCCGGCTGGGACCGCGACCGCGGAGCCGAGCGCGTCTTCCGGCTCTCCCGGATCACCGGCCGGGTCCGCACCCGCGCCGGACGCTTCACGGCCGAGGTGCCCGACGTCGTCACCGTGCGTGAGACCGTCGCGGGCTGGGCGGGGGAGATCGCCGACCGCTCCGCGCTGATCCGGCTGCGGAGCGGCGCGGGCTACCCGCTGCGGGCCAAGGCCGTCTCCGTACGGGAACTGGGCGACGGCTGGGATGAGTTGGAGATTCCGTACGGCCACGGCCTGGACGCCTGGCTCGTCGAGTTCGGGCCCGACGTGGTGGTCCTGGAGCCCGCGGAGCTGCGGGCCGACGTCGTGGACCGGCTGCGCGCCGTGGCCAAGGGCTGAGGGGGAACGTAAGAAAGTGGCAGGAAAACCGGCCAGGCCCGCGAACGCGATCGACCAGACCCGGCGGATGCTCTCCCTGGTGACCTATCTGCGCGAGCGCCCCGGCGCGCGCGTCGGCGACGTCGCGCGTGCCTTCGGGATCACCGAGGACGAGCTGATCTCCGACCTCGACGTGCTGCCCCTGTGCGGGACCAGCTTCCGCGGCGGCGACCTGCTGGACATCGACACCGACGGCGACCGGATCTGGTGGCACAACCCGGACGACGTGGCGGAGCCGCTGCGCATCGCCGCCGACGAGGCGACCGCGCTGCTCGTGGCGGCCCGCGCGGTGGCCACGCTGCCCGGCCTGCGCGAGGGCGACCGGCAGGCGCTGCTGCGCGCCACCGCCAAGGTGGAGGCCGCCTCGGGCGAGGCGGCGGGCGCGAGCTCCCGTCTGTCGGTGACCTTCGAGTCCGAGGGCGGGGTCTTCGCGGACGTCGACCGGGCGATCTCCGAGCGGCGCCGGCTGTGGATCCGCTACTACTCGCCGTCACGCGACGAGCTCTCCGAGCGCGAGATCGACCCGATCCGGCTGGTCAGCGTGGGTCACACCTACGTGGAGGCCTGGTGCCGCCGCTCCGAGGCGCGCCGCACCTTCCGGCTCGACCGGGTCGCCGAGATCCGCATCCTGGACGAGCCGTCGGCGCCGCCCGAGATCGAGCTCAGGGATCTCTCCGAGGGGCTCGTGCAGCCCGCCGCGGAGGACCCCGAGGTGGTCGTCGAGGTCGGCCCGGGCGGGCGCTGGGTCGCCGAGTACTACCCGCACGACCGTGCGGATGAGCTTCCGGACGGCGGGCTGCGTATCACCCTGCGGACCCCCGATCCGGCGTCGCTGCGGCGGCTGGCACTGCGTCTGGGCCGCGACGGCCGGATCGTGTCGCCGCAGGGCCTCGCGGACAGCGCCCGTCAGGCGGCCCGCGACGCGCTCGCGGCCTACGACGGGCTCGACGCGCCGCGAGGGGTTCAGGACGGGCCGTACGACAGGCAGGAGCAGGAGCTTTGAGCACGTCGTCGAAGTCTGGCGGGCAGGAGAAGGCGACCGTGGCGCAGCGGACCGGCGGACCCGGACGCGCGGGCCTGGCCGGCGCGCCCGAGATGTCGGCCGTGACGGCCTTCGCGGGGATGCGCAGGGTGGTCGAGGTGATGTTCAAGGCCGCCTGTCCCGACTGCCGGGCGGGCTTCGAGCTCGGGGCCGGCGCCCTGCGCCTGGCCATCGGCGCCAGCAGCCGCACCACCTTCTACTCCTTCACCTGCCCCGAGTGCGGCTCGGCCGTCCGCAAGCCGGCGGGGGAGCGCATCGTCGAGCTGCTCACCGGCGGTGGGGTGCGCACCCTGCGTCTGCACTCCACCGTCTAGAACCTCTAGGGTCGACGACATGTTCTGGCCGATGTTTGCGATCGCTGCGGGGTTCCTGGGAATCGCCGTGCTCGGTGTCCTCGCCGTCCGTGTTTTCGTGGAGGCGGAGCGTCTGGGCCGCCAGGTCTCCGAGTCAGCGCGCCGGATCGGCGGGGCCGCCGAGGAACTGGAGACCGCCGCCGCACGCGCCGCGGGCTCGGTCGACGCACTGTAAGACGTGGGTGTGATGCGTTTCGAGTGGCTTTCGCCCTGTCACCTTTCGGGCAACGACAGGTACGCTGCTGGTCGCGGCCCGAAGAACGAGGCGCGGGTCGCGAACTGGGAGTACGCACAGGGATTGCCGCGCGTTCACCCCTGAGCGTTACGATCGCTGTCAGCACGACGATCGGACACATGTCCGGCCGATCGGACAGCACCCCGACCATGCAGCCTCGGTGAGAAGGTAAAGACTTATGTTCGGAAGGCTCGGAGCTCCCGAGATCATTCTCATCCTCGTCGTCATCATCCTGCTGTTCGGCGCGAAGAAGCTTCCGGACATGGCGCGCTCCCTCGGCAAGTCCGCCCGGATCCTCAAGAGCGAGGCCAAGGCGATGAAGGACGAGGGCAGCAACCCTGCTCCGGCGGGCCCGCCGAACACCGACGAGCAGCCCCCGGCTCAGCGCACGATCCAGGCCGCGCCCGGCGACGTGACCAGCTCCCGTCCGGTCAGCGAGCCCACGGACACGACCAAGCGCTGACGCAGGGCCGGTGACGTCCGGTCCGCTGCACGAGATGGGAACGTGGGTTGCTCAAGTCTGCCCGCAACACGGAGAAGGATCCCGAGGGGCGAATGCCCCTCGCGGAGCACCTTCGTGAGCTGAGAAACCGGCTCGCGAAGGCGATGCTGGCCATCGTCCTGGTCACGATCGTCGCTGCCTTCTACTACAACGACATCATCAACTTCTTCACCAAGCCGGTCCTGGACTCGGTCGGGTGTCCGAAGAGCTTCGCCGAGCTGGCCAAGATGCCCAAGGGCGACGACGGCCAGTGCGCGCAGATCACCATCAACGGTCTGCTGGCCCCGTTCACCCTGGCGCTGAAGGTCTCGCTGATGGCGGGTGTCGTGCTCGCCTCGCCGGTCTGGCTCTACCAGCTCTGGGCGTTCGTCGCGCCGGGCCTGCACAAGAGCGAGAAGAAGTACGCGTACGCCTTCGTCGGGACCGGCGTCCCGCTGTTCTTCGGCGGCGCCTTCTTCGCCTACAAGGTGCTGCCCACCACGGCGAAGGTGCTGATCGACTTCACGCCGAACGGCGTCAGCAACCTGCTGCCGCTCGACGACCTGCTCGACCTCGTGACGCGCATGGTGGTCGTCTTCGGCCTCTCCTTCGAGCTGCCCCTGCTGCTGGTCATGCTCAACCTCACGGGCGTCCTCACCGGCAAGCGGATGCTCGGCTGGTGGCGCGGCATGATCATGGGCATCACCGTCTTCGCGGCGCTCGCCACCCCCAGCACCGACCCGCTGACGATGCTGGCGCTCGCCGGGCCGATCTGGATCCTGTACTTCGGCGCGGTCGTCTTCTCGCTCCTCAACGACCGGCGCAAGAAGCGGCGCGAGGCCGAGGGACCGGGCGACGACGAGGCCTCCGACCTCGACCTGACGCCCGAGGACATCGGCGCGGTCGAATCCGTGTCGGCCAGCCGGGCCCTGCCCGAGCAGGCGGGCTCGGACCGGGTGAACGGTTATGACGACGTGACCTGACGAAGCCCGCCGAGCTCGTAGGGTCACCCTGTGGCCAGCGAGATCACCCTCTTCGTCAATCCCACCGCGGGACGCGGCCGGGGCGCCCGAGCGGCGCAGCCGGCCGCTTCGGCTCTCCGGGCGGCGGGATTCACCGTCCGGACGATCCTCGGCGAGAACCCGAGCGACGCCCTCGCGCAGGCGCGTGCCGCCGTCGAGAGCGGCACCGACGCCCTCGTGGCGGTCGGCGGCGACGGCATGGTGAGCCTCGCCCTCCAGGCGGTCGCCGGAACCCGCACCCCGCTGGGTCTGATCGCCGTCGGCACCGGCAACGACTTCGCGCGCGCCCTGGACCTGCCCGTCCAGGACCCCGCCGCGGCGGGCCGGCGGATCGCCGAGTCCCTGAAGGCGTCCCGCCTGCGCGACATCGACCTGGGCCGGGTGAACGGCACCTGGTTCGGCACGGTCCTCGCCTCCGGCTTCGACTCCCGCGTCAACGACCGCGGCAACCGCATGCGCCTGCCCGCCGGCCGCTTCAAGTACGACCTCGCGATCCTCGCCGAGCTCGCCGCCTTCAAGCCCTTCCCGTTCCGGATCACGCTCGACGACGGCGAGGCCCGGGAGATCGAGGCGACGCTCGTGGCGGTCGGCAACGGAACGTCGTACGGCGGCGGCATGAGGATCTGCGCGGACGCGGACCTGGAGGACGGGCTGTTCGACGTCACCGTCGTCGGCGACTGCAGCCGGACGACGCTGCTCAAGGTGTTCCCGAAGGTCTACAAGGGCACGCACCTCGATCATCCGGTGGTGAGCGTGCACCGGGCCGCGAAGGTCGAACTGCTCGCCGAGGGCATCACCGGGTACGCGGACGGGGAGCCGCTCGGGCCGCTGCCGCTGACCGCGGAGTGCATACCCGCGGCGGTGCGGGTGGTGCTCGCCTGAGCTGCGGGGACCTCGTGTCTCACAGCATCTGATCCGGATATTGATCGTCGTGTTGTCAGTGCCGCCCGGTAGTCTCGAAAGCACGATGACAGAGGACCTCTCACCGGCCGAGCGGTACGCGGCAGCACGCAGGCGCGCTGCCGAGCAGGCCACCGCGCTCGCCTCCTTCCGCGAGATGTACGACTTCGGCCTCGACCCCTTCCAGATCGAGGCCTGCCAGGCGCTCGAAGCGGGCAAGGGTGTGCTCGTGGCCGCGCCCACCGGCTCGGGCAAGACGATCGTCGGCGAGTTCGCCGTCCATCTCGCCCTCCAGCAGGGCAAGAAGTGCTTCTACACGACGCCGATCAAGGCGCTCTCAAACCAGAAGTACGCCGACCTGTGCCGCCGTTACGGCACGGACAAGGTCGGCCTGCTCACCGGTGACAACAGCGTCAATTCCGGGGCGCCGGTGGTCGTCATGACCACCGAGGTGCTGCGCAACATGCTGTACGCGGGCTCGCAGACCCTCCTCGGACTCGGCTATGTCGTCATGGACGAGGTGCACTACCTCTCCGACCGCTTCCGCGGCGCCGTCTGGGAGGAAGTGATCATCCACCTCCCGGAGTCCGTGACGCTGGTGTCGCTCTCCGCGACCGTGTCGAACGCGGAGGAGTTCGGTGACTGGCTGGACACCGTCCGTGGCGACACCCAGGTGATCGTCTCCGAGCACCGCCCCGTGCCCCTCTTCCAGCACGTGCTGGCCGGGCGCCGGATGCACGACCTCTTCGAGGAGGGCGAGGGCCAGAAGAAGGCCGTCAACCCCGACCTCACGCGGATGGCGCGCATGGAGGCCAGCCGGCCGTCGTACCAGGACCGCAAGCGGGGCCGGGCGATGCGCGAGGCCGACCGTGAGCGGGAGCGCAGACAGCGCTCCCGCATCTGGACGCCGGGCCGCCCCGAGGTCATCGAGCGGCTCGACTCCGAAGGCCTGCTGCCCGCCATCACCTTCATCTTCAGCCGCGCGGCCTGCGAGGCCGCCGTCCAGCAGTGCCTGTACGCGGGCCTGCGGCTGAACGACGACGAGGCACGCGCCAAGGTCCGCGCCATCGTGGAGGAGCGCACCTCCTCCATCCCGAGGGAAGACCTGCACGTCCTCGGCTACTACGAATGGCTGGAGGGTCTGGAGCGCGGCATCGCTGCCCACCACGCGGGCATGCTGCCCACGTTCAAGGAGGTCGTCGAGGAACTCTTCGTACAGGGCCTGGTCAAGGCCGTCTTCGCGACGGAGACCCTCGCACTCGGCATCAACATGCCCGCCCGCTCGGTGGTGTTGGAGAAGCTCGTCAAGTGGAACGGCGAGCAGCACGCCGACATCACTCCCGGCGAGTACACCCAGCTCACCGGCCGCGCCGGGCGCCGCGGCATCGATGTCGAGGGCCACGCGGTCGTGCTGTGGCAGCGCGGCTTCAGCCCCGAGCACCTGGCGGGCCTCGCCGGCACCCGCACCTATCCGCTGCGCTCCAGCTTCAAGCCGTCGTACAACATGGCGGTGAACCTGGTCGAGCAGTTCGGGCGGCACCGCTCGCGGGAGCTCCTGGAGACGTCCTTCGCGCAGTTCCAGGCCGACAAGTCGGTCGTCGGGATCTCCCGGCAGGTCCAGCGCAACGAGGAGGGACTCGAGGGCTACAAGGAGTCCATGACCTGTCACCTCGGGGACTTCGACTCGTACATGCGGCTGCGCCGCGAGCTCAAGGACCGTGAGACGGACCTCGCCCGGCAGGGCGCGGTGCAGCGTCGCGCCGAGGCGGCGGTCGCGCTGGAGAAGCTCAAGCCCGGCGACGTGATCCACGTGCCCACCGGGAAGTACGCGGGCCTGGCACTGGTCCTGGATCCCGGCCTGCCCGCGGGCCGGTCGAACGGCCACCGCGGCTTCGAGCAGCACGACGGCCCGCGCCCCCTGGTCCTCACGTCCGAACGCCAGGTCAAGCGGCTGGCCGCCATGGACTTCCCGGTGCCGGTCGAGGCGCTGGAGCGGATGCGCATCCCGAAGTCCTTCAACCCGCGCTCGCCGCAGTCCCGTCGTGACCTCGCGTCGGCGCTGCGCACGAAGGCGGGGCACATCGTCCCCGACCGGCACCGCAAGAAGCGCTCGCAGGCGGCCGACGACCGTGAGATCTCCCGGCTGCGCACGGAGCTCCGCGCCCACCCCTGCCACGGGTGCAACGACCGTGAGGACCACGCGCGTTGGGCCGAGCGCTACCACCGGCTGCTGCGCGACACCTCGCAGCTGGAGCGCCGCATCGAGGGCCGGACGAACACCATCGCCCGCACCTTCGACCGGATCGTGGCCCTGCTGACCGAGCTGGACTATCTGCGCGGCGACGACGTCACCGAACACGGCAAGCGGCTCGCCCGGCTCTACGGCGAACTGGACCTGCTCGCCAGCGAATGCCTGCGCGCCGGGGTCTGGGAGGGACTGGGCCCCGCCGAACTCGCCGCCTGCGTCTCGGCGTTGGTGTACGAGTCCCGGGTCGCCGACGACGCGATGGCGCCCAAGGTGCCGTCCGGCAAGGCGAAGGCCGCACTCGGCGAGATGGTGCGCATCTGGGGCCGGCTCGACGCCCTGGAGGAGGAGTTCCGGATCACCCAGACGGAGGGCGTGGGCCAGCGCGAGCCGGACCTGGGCTTCGCCTGGGCCGCGCACGAGTGGGCCTCCGGCAAGGGGCTCGACGAGGTGCTGCGCGAGGCGGAGATGCCCGCGGGCGACTTCGTGCGCTGGTGCAAGCAGGTCATCGACGTCCTGGGCCAGATCGCCGCCGCGGCGCCCTCCGGGGCGGAGGGGTCGACGGTCGCGAAGAACGCGCGCAAGGCGGTCGACGCCCTGCTGCGCGGCGTCGTGGCCTACTCCTCGGTGGGCTGAGACCGGGCCGGGCGTCCGGAGGGGGGCGTCCGGCGGGACCTGGTGACGGGCGGCCGCCGGGACACCTCGACGGCCGCCTGGACAGCGCGACGGACGCCGGGACACCGCGACGGCCGCCCGCCGTGACGTCCCCGCAGGGCGCGCCGCCTTCCGGACCGGGCGGCGGCGCACTTTCCTGGGCCTCGGCTCAAGGCAGGTCTTCCCCGGACGGAGGCGGCGCGACGCGTCGGGCTCCCGACCCGGGTGACCGGCCCCGGGCCGGCCGTGGGCACGCCCGGGGGATCAGTCCTCGGCGCGCAGGTGGGCGCGCCAGCCGCCCAGCGCCGTGATGTCCTGGGCGCCTTCGATCGCGGCCGGTTCGCAGAGAAAGCCCGGGACGTCGCTGCCGTCGGCCAGCTCCACCCGGCCCAGCGCCATCGGCCGGGGCAGCGCGTCGAGCAGCCGGCCGAGCCCCTCCGCGGGAAGCCGCCACACCTCGGTCTCGACGGCACCGCCCTCCTCGGGGCCGACATGGACCAGCCCCGGCTTGGGCGGCGTCGTGGACAGCGCGTACAGCCGGTAGACGGGTGCGGTGGTCGTCGTCCGCTCCAGTTCGGCGCCCAGGGACAGCAGCTGCGGGTTCAGCGGCTGTCCGGACAGGTGCGCGCCGACCACGGCGATCCTCAGCGGCGGCTGGAGCAGCCGCGCGATGTGCGCGAGGCGCTCGTCGGTGAACGCGCGGCCGATCAGCATCACGCCGAACGGCGCACCGGAGGGAGTGGGACCGGCCGGTACCGCGACGGCCGCCAGATCGAAGAGGTTCGTCGAGTTGGTGAAGCGGCCGAGCCGGGCGTTGGCGCCGAGCGGGTCGGCGGCGACCTCGGCGAGGGTGGGGTGGCCGGGCGCGGTCGGCAGCAGCAGGGCGTCCGCGTCGCCGAGCTCGGCGAGCGCCCGGGCGCGCAGCCCGTCCAGCCGCTCCTGGTCCGCGTACACCTGGTGGGCCGGGATGTCCCGGGAGCGGGTGATGATCCCGGCGACGGTCGGATCGAGCCCGCCGCCGCCCTCGCTCAGCAACTTGTCGACAAAGCTCCCGACGGCGGCGTAGCGTTCGGCGACGAACGCACCGCCGTACAGCATCTCGGCGGCCTCCGTGAACACGGTGAGATCGAGCGTGGACACCTCCGCGCCCGCCGCGACGAGCCGCTCGACGGCCGCCTCGTACGCCTGTGCCCACCCCTCGTCGAGGTCGCCGAGCTGCGCCGTCGGCGGCACGGCGACCCGCCACGGGCCGGGGAGCCGCTGGGGGAGTGCCGGCAGGTCGCGGCCCGGCGGGGACGCCATCTGGGCGAGCACCCGCTCGGCCTCCGGCAGGGTCCGGGCGAACACGGTCACGCAGTCCAGCGAGGCGCAGGCCGGGACGACCCCGGCCGTGGGGACCAGACCCCGGGTCGGCTTGAGTCCGACGATGCCGTTGAAGGCGGCGGGGACGCGGCCCGAGCCCGCGGTGTCCGTGCCGAGGGCGAAGTCGACGATGCCCAGGGCCACCGCGACGGCCGAACCCGAACTGGAGCCGCCGCTGACGCGGTCCGGGTCCAGCGCGCCCCGGACGGCACCGTAGGGGGAGCGGGTGCCGACCAGGCCGGTGGCGAACTGGTCCAGGTTCGTGGTGCCGAGCACGATCGCGCCGACGGCGCGCAGCCGGGCGACGACCGGGGCGTCCACCTCCGGGGTGTACGCGTAGGCCGGGCACCCCGCGGTGGTCGGCATGCCCCCGACGTCGATGTTCCCCTTGACCGCGAACAGGCGGCCCGCGAGCGGCAGCCGCTCGCCCGCGGCCACGCGTTCGTCGATCCCCCGGGCCTCCTCCTCGGCCTCCGCGCGGGGCCGGAGGTCGATCCAGATCTCCGGGCGGTCCGTCGCCTCGATGCGGGCGTATGCCATGCGGACCCTGGTCACGGCGGACATCGGTGCTCCTTGCGCTGGAGGTACGGCGGGACGGGCGGTGGTGCTACGACTCGTGCGGAGCCAGGATCAGCAGCGCGGTGCCCGCCTCCACCTGGTCGCCCGGCCTGGCGAGTACCTCGTGGACCAGGCCGTCCATCGGCGCGGGTATCCGCGACTCCATCTTCATGGCTTCCAGGGCCAGCAGCGGTTGACCGGCGGTCACCGTGTCGCCCGGGCGGACGTTCAGCTGCCAGACGGACGCCGCGAACTCGGCCTCGACCAGACGGCCGCCCTCCGGCACGGCGACCTGGGCCGCGGGGGCCGCCGGGGCGGACGCCGCCTCGGCGCGGGCGAACTCGCCCGCCGCCTCCCACGCGTCCCGCTCCGCCGCGAACGCCGCCCCCTGCCGGGCCCGGAACCCCGCGATGGACTCGGCGTGCTCGGCCAGGAAGGCCTGGTGGCCGGCGAGCGAGAACTCGCCCTCCTCGACCCGGGGGACGAACCGGCCCGAGACGATGTCCGCCCGGAGGTCGAGCAGCTCGTCCGCCTCGACCGGATACCACTTGATGCGGTCGAAGAAGCGCAGCAGCCAGGGTGAGCCCGGCTCGAACGCGCCGCGCTGCTGCCAGGCCGACCACACCTGGGTGGTGCGCCCGACGAACTGATATCCGCCGGGCCCCTCCATGCCGTAGACGCAGAGGTAGGCCCCGCCGATGCCGACCGAGTTCTCGGCGGTCCAGGTACGTGCCGGGTTGTACTTGGTGGTGACCAGCCGGTGGCGCGGGTCGAGCGGCGTCGCGACCGGCGCGCCCAGGTACACGTCCCCGAGGCCCAGGACGAGGTACTCCGCGTCGAAGACCGTGCGGTAGACGTCGGCGACCGAGTCCAGGCCGTTCACCCGGCGGATGAACTCGATGTTCCACGGGCACCAGGGCGCGTCGTCGCGGACCCCCGCCATGTAGCGGGCGATCGCCTCACGGGTCGCCGGGTCGTCCCAGGACAGCGGGAGGTGGACCGTCCGGGACGGAACGGTCAACTGGTCCCCGGTCGGCAGCGTCCGTGCGATCTCCCGCACGGAGGCGAGGAGTTCGCGCTGCGGCAGCCTGCCCGGGTCCGCCTGGATCTGCAGCGAGCGGATGCCCGGCGTCAGATCCGTGACGCCGTCGATCCCGGCCGCGGCGACCGCCTCCATCAGCGCGTGCGCCCGCATCCGCAGGGCCAGGTCCAGCTGTGCGGGACCGAACTCGACCAGCAGGTTGTCGTCGCCGCTGCGCCGGAAGGTCACGTCGCCGTCCCGCGCGAGCACGCCGCCGTCCACGATCGCCGGGCGCACCGAGCCGTCCTCGGCGAGCGGGGTGAAGCGCACCGTGTCTCCCGGGCGGAGCTGCCCGAGCTTCCAGCGTTCGCCGCTGACGACGGTCGCCGGGCAGACGAAGCCGCCCAGCGAGGGGCCGTCGGGGCCGAGCAGCACCGGCATGTCGCCCGTGTAGTCGACGGCGCCCACCGAGTACGGCGTGTCGTGGATGTTCGACGGGTGCAGGCCCGCCTCCCCGCCGTCCTTGCGTGCCCAGCGGGGCTTCGGTCCGACCAGCCGCACCCCCGTCCGCGCCGAGTTGAAGTGGACCTTCCAGTCGGCGGCGTAGAAGTCGCGGATGTCGTCCTCGGTGAAGAAGTCGGGTGCGGCGTGCGGGCCTTCGAGCGCGCCGACCTGCCATCGCGAGCCGAGGACCGGCCGGTCGGCGGCCGGAACCGGTGTTCCACAGACCACCGAGCCGCCGTGCAGCACGTCGCCGGTGCGCAGCGCCCGTCCGCCGTGCCCGCCGAACCGGCCGAGCGTGAACGTGGCCGCGCTGCCGAGGAACAGGGGCACGTCCAGACCGCCACCCGCGAACAGCACATACGTCCGCAGCCCGTGCTCGTCGGGCGCACCGACGTCCAGCACGGCCCCGGCCGGCACCGTCACCGGCTCCCACTGGGCGACCGCTGTGCCGTCCACGGTGACCGCGGCGGAGGCGCCCGTGACGCACACCGTGGTGGCGTGGGTGAACCTCAGCGACGGTCCCCGCAGCGTGCATTCGAGGCCCGGCGCGCCCTCGTGGTTGCCGAGCGCCCGGTTGCCCAGCCGGAACGACAGATCGTCCATGGGGCCGGACGGCGGTACGCCCACCTGCCAGTGACCGGTGCGGCCCGGCCAGTCCTGCACGGTGGTGAGTGTTCCGCCGGACACCACCTCGATGCGCGGCGTCGGGTCGGTGACGCCGGCCAGCGTCGCCGTCGAGTGCGCCGCCGCCCGGAAGGACGGCTCCGCGAGCGCTGCCCGCACCAGGCCCAGATTCGTCTCGATGCCGTCGATCCGGGTGCGGGCCAGGGCCTCGTCGAGCCGTCGCAGCGCCTGCGCCCGGTCCGGACCGCGGGCGATCACCTTCGCGAGCATCGGGTCGTACGACGTGGTCACCTCGGTGCCCGTCTCGACCCAGCCGTCCACCCGGACACCGCCGGGGAACTCGACCCGGGTCAGCAGGCCCGCGCTCGGCCGGTGACCGCGGGACGGGTCCTCGGCGTACACGCGTGCCTCGACGGCGTGACCGCGGGGCGGCCCCGGGTCGCGCACGACGTCCGACTCGCCGCGTGCCAGCCGCAGCATCCAGGCCACGAGGTCGATGCCGAGGACCTCCTCGGTCACCGGGTGCTCCACCTGGAGGCGGGTGTTCACCTCCAGGAAGTACGCCTCCTCGCGGGCCGCGTCGTACACGAACTCGACCGTGCCGGCCGAGCGGTAGCCGACGCTCGCGCACAGGTCACGGGCGCCGGCGGCGAGCCGGTCGCGCACCTGCGGCGGGAGTCCCGGGGCGGGCGCCTCCTCCAGGACCTTCTGATTGCGCCGCTGGAGCGAGCAGTCCCGGTCCCCGAGGGTGACGACGTGGCCCGCGCCGTCGCCGAACACCTGCACCTCGACATGGCGGGCGTCCTCGACGAGGCGTTCCAGGAAGACACCGGCGGAGGAGAAGGACGCCGAGACGACGCGCTGCACCCGCTCCCAGGCCTCGGTCAGCTCGCCGGCGGAGCGACATGCCGACATGCCGATTCCGCCGCCACCGCCGGTGGCCTTGAGCATCACGGGATAGCCGATCCGGGAGGCCGCGTCGAGCGCCTCCCCGACGGAGTCCAGCAGGCCGGTGCCGGGTGCCAGCGGCACCCCCGCGGCCCGGGCCGCCGCGCGGGCCGTGTGCTTCGCCCCGAACAGTTCCAGCTGCTGCGGCGTCGGGCCCACGAAGACGATCCCGGCGTCCTCGCAGCGGCGGGCGAAGGCGGCGTCCTCGGAGAGGAAGCCGTACCCGGGGTGGACGGCGCCGGCGCCGGTGTCCTTCGCCGCCTTCAGGACGAGGTCGGCGTCGAGGTACGACTCCTTGGCGGGCGCGGGGCCCAGGCGTACCGCCTCGTCGGCGAGCCGGACGTGGGGCGCGCCGCGGTCGGGGTCGGAGTACACCGCGACGGTGCGCAGGCCGAGTTCGCGCGCCGTGCGGATGATGCGTACCGCGATCTCCCCGCGGTTGGCCACGAGCAGCGTGTCGAAGGTCATCGCGCCGCTCCGACGGTCATCTCCACGGCGGTCGGCTCGAAGCCGTTGCAGGGGTTGTTGATCTGCGGGCAGTTGGAGACCAGGACGATCACGTCGCGCTCGGCGCGCAGGGTCACCCTGAGCCCGGGGGCCGAGATGCCGTCGACGATGCCGAGCGTGCCGTCCTTCTCGACCGGCACGTTCATGTACCAGTTGATGTTCGACACGAGGTCCCGCTTGCCGAGGCCGTAACGGGCGCCCTCCGCGAGGAAGTTGTCCACGCACGCGTGCTGGGACCAGGTGTGGTGCCCGTACCTGAGGGTGTTCGACTCCTTGGAGCAGGCGCCGCCGACCGTGTCGTGCCGGCCCACTTCGTCGTCGACGACGGTCATCAGCGGGGTGTGCTCGTTCGACATCAGAACGCTTCCGGTGGTCAGGAAGATGGTGCCCTGCGCGTGGATCGTGTCGGGCGCGCTGTAGCGCACGGCGGTGTCCTCGGCGTCGTACAGCAGGAAGTCGACGGCCTGGTTGCCGTGCAGATCGGTGATGGTGAGCGTCTCGCCGGCGCGGACGACGGCCGACCAGGCGGCTCGGGCGGGAACGACGGTCGTGCTCATGCGAGCCCCCTCGCGGCGAGGAATTCGGCGGTGTTCAGGAAGGCGCGGCGGCCCTCGGGCGTGGCCTCCCACAGCGGGTCGCCCGGCTCGGTCGGCGCCGCCCGCCAGGCGAGCACCTCCAGCGGGCCGCTCACGTACCGCGGGCGTGGGTCGGCCGGGTGCGGCACGTTCGCGATCAGCACGGTCACGTCCTGCTCGGCGCGCAGCGTCACGCTCCCGCCGGGTCCGGACGAGCCGGTGAAGTGCAGCGAGCCGTCGTCGCCCACCTCCACTCCCTGGAAGAAGGACAGTGAGGGCGGCAGATCTCGCGGGGCGAGTCCGTTCTTCGCGGCGGCCAGCTTGAACAGCTCACGGCCGGCCGGGGAAGCGGACTGCGGTGTCCCGTCCCCGTACCGCTCGGTGTTGCGCAGCAGGGTGGAGGTGCCGCACAGGGCGTCGTGGTGCCCCGAGGTGTCGGTGACCACCGAGGCCAGCACCCGGCCCTGGTCGGACAGCAGCAGCTGCCCCTCGCCGAGGTAGGCGTTCCACTGGACCTTGACGGTGTCCGCCACGTTCAGCCGTTCCCAGGGACGGCCGGCGACATGGAGCAGGAGGTGCGCGCAGGCGTCGCCGGTCAGGTCGGTCAGCCGTATCTCGGTGCCGCGCGCCAGCACCTTGTGCGTGTAGTTGCCGCCCGCCACCGTCTCGGCCCACACCAGGTGGCCCGCCTCGCAGGGCGGGGCGGGCCAGGCGCTCGCCGGGACGACGGGCATGGCCTCGGTGCGCGTGCCCTCCTGGGCCCGCGCATGGGCGCGGGCTCCGTACGTGGTCGCTGTCGCCATCGCGGGACCTCCGGCTCCGGGTGTCATTTCTGTCGCGCGACAGAAATTAGGGGCGGGCCGGGTCGCCGGCATTGCCCGGCTGTTGCCACCCGGTTACCGATCCCTCACCGGGAGCGGCCGGAGATCGCCGGGCGGCGCCCTGTGCGAGGATCGAACGCATGGGATCGGCGGGCGCACCGGGAGGACGGCGGGTCGGCAGGCCGCGCGCCGCGCAGCGGCCGGACAGCGGGCTGTCGCCGCGCGACGAACTGCTCGCCGCCGCGGCCGAGTTGTTCACCACGCGCGGATACGCGGCCACGACCACCCGGGCCGTCGCCGAGCGCGCCGGCATGCGCCAGGCGTCCATGTACCACTACGTGTCGGGCAAGGAGGAGCTGCTCGCCGAGCTCCTGGAGTCCACGGTCACGCCCTCACTGACCCTCGCCCGTGAACTCCTCGCCGACGACGCCGCGCCGCCCGAGGGCCGGCTGTGGGAGCTCTGCCGCACCGACGTGGCGCTCCTGTGCAGCGGCCCGTACAACCTGGGCGGTCTCTATCTGCTGCCCGAGGTGCGGGCCGAGCGGTTCGCCGGCTTCCATGCCGTGCGGGCCGAACTCAAGGACGCCTACCGGCAGTTGCTCGCCGCGACGGCGGCCGGGGGAGCCCTTGCGAAGAGCGAGCTCGATCTGCGGACGGATCTGCTGTTCGGTCTGATCGAGGGAGTCATCCTGGTGCGCCGCTCCGATCCGGACCGGCCGGTGTCGGCCTTCGCGGAGGCGACCGCGGACGCGGCTCTGCGCATCGCCGGGGTGCCGGCCGGAGCCTGAGCGGGCCCGCCGCCGCCCCCTTCCGTACCTTCCGGATCTCCTCCGGAGTTCCGCCCACGGCGGCGATTTCACCTGGTCGAGCTGTGGATTTCGCATGCCCGTACCCCGTTACACACCGTGTGCGAACGAAGCCGCAGCGTGCAAATGGGGCTGAGAGTACTCCTGTCGCGAGGGCGAATTCAGGTGCTTGCTGAATATGACACAGCGATGATCCGGTCGGACTAAGCTCGCCCGCAGCGCACCGAGTTGAGATGTATTCGGGCGCTTGTTCCCAAAAGTTCCGAAGATTCAGTTTGATCCGTGCGTTTTCCCCCACAAACCTCCCCACCCCCAGTCGACCTGTCTCAGAGGGCATACATGGTGAGTGTTCAATCGCCTCCCGGTGGCCGTGAACTTCCCTACGCGCGCGTCCTGTTGCTGCCGGCCATACTGATGGCCGCGGTGACCGGCGCCGCCGTCGCCTTGGTGACGGAGTCGGCGCGACCAGCCGTCGGTGTGTGCGGCGGCATCGCCACACTGCTGGTCATCGCGATCGGCGCCGAGGCCGTACGCCGCGGCCGCGTCGCCCGTGACCTGCGCGCCGAGTTCGCGCAGCGCTCCGCCTTGCTGGAACAGCGCATCGCCGCCCACGACCAGGAGATCGTGCGCCTCTCCGAGGACGTCCTGCCGACTGCGCTCGACCGGTTGCACGGCGGTGACTCACCCGCGGAAGTGGTCCGCACCCTGGACCGTGCCAACCCGGAGTACGCGGACATCCCCGCGTCGCAGCGCCAGCTCCTGAAGAAGATGCTCAAGGCCATCGACGTCGAGGAGTCGATGCGCGACGCCGCGCAGCGCTCCTTCGTCAACATCGCCCGGCGCGTCCAGGCCATCGTCCACCAGCAGAACAACGAACTGCGCGAGATGGAGGAGGACCACGGGCGCAACCCCGAGGTCTTCGACGACCTGCTGCGCATCGACCACGGCACCGCGCTGATCGGCCGTCTCGCCGACTCCATCGCCGTGCTCGGCGGCGGCCGTCCCAGCCGCCAGTGGCCCAACGCCGTACCGCTGTTCAGCGTGCTGCGCGGCGCGATGTCCCGGATCCTCGAATACCGCCGCATCGAGCTGCACAACATCGTCGACATCGCCGT
This sequence comes from Streptomyces krungchingensis, assembly GCF_054729265.1. Lineage (NCBI taxonomy): Bacteria > Bacillati > Actinomycetota > Actinomycetes > Kitasatosporales > Streptomycetaceae > Streptomyces > Streptomyces krungchingensis. Next base: position 2,660,845 of record NZ_JBPUKY010000001.1, on the reverse strand, counting down.
CAAGGGCGAACACGTCGAACCGATCATCCACGCGCTCGCCGAGCTCCTCGACAACGCCACGCGCTACTCGCCCCCGCACACCAAGGTGCACGTCACCGCCATCGAGGTGCAGACCGGCATCGCCGTCGAGATCGAGGACGGCGGCGTCAGCCTCAGCGACGAGGCCCGCGGCAAGATCGAGGAACTGCTCCGGCTGGCCGCGGCCGGCGTCGACCCGAACGTGATGGGCCAGGCCCCCCGGCTCGGCATGGCGGTCGTCGGACGACTCGCCCAGATGTACAACATGCAGGTCTCGCTGCGGCAGTCCGCCTACGGCGGTGTCCGAGCCGTCCTCGTCGCCCCGCGCGACATGCTCACCAACGACTTCGCCCCCGGTCTCGCGCACGGCATCGGGGTGAACTCCACCGCGGGCATCGACACCGGCGGTGTGGAGGGACCGGCGCGCAAGCCGAAGAAGCGCAAGCCGACCACCGGACCGCGCATCCCCTCCTCGAACGGCGGGTCCCACGACGACGACGTGCCCGTGGTCACCGAATGGACCCCCAACGGGCTGCCGCAGCGCCGCAGTCGCGTCAAGGTCCCGCTCAGTCAGCGGATCGCCGAGGCCCGGGCCGAGGCCGAGGCCGCCGAGGCCGCCGCGGCGGCCGCTCCCGCCTGGGCGCAGGAGCCCGAACCGCAGGAGAAGGAGCCCGAACCCGGCCTGTGGGTCGAAGCGTTCATGAACGGCCTCAAGGGTGACCCGGACCCGACCGCATTCACGATGAAGAACCAGGCGGCCCCTGCCGAGGCCGACGACGAGGGGGACCTCAAGTGATCCAGCAGCGAGCCAACTTCGACTGGATGCTCAAGGAGCTCGCCGACGGCGTACCGGGCATCCGGCAGATCGTGGTGCTCTCGGCCGACGGCCTGCGCATCGCCCGCTACGGCGGCGAGCCGGACGCCGCGGACCGGGTCGCCGCGGCCTGTGCGGGCCTGCAGAGCCTGGCCGGAGCCGTCGCGGGCGAGATCCCCAACAGCGACGGCCGGATGCGCATGGTCATCATCGAGATCAACGGGGGCTACTTCTACCTGATGTCCGCCGGACCCAACGCCTACCTCGCGGTCCTCGCCAACCAGACCGCGGAGCCCGGACTGATGAGCAACCGCATGCGTGACCTCGTCGTCCGGATCGGCGCCCATCTCACCAGCCCGCCGCGGCGCAACGGGCAGACCGTATGACTCCTCCGCAGCGCCGGCGGCGCCATCCCGAGGAAGAAGCCCCGGATCCTCCGACACCGGAGTCCCCCCAGGTCCAGGAAGGCGCGGAGGGCGCGGACGAGGAGGGCGAGGGAAAGTCGAAGAACCCGGAGCGCCTGTACGTGCTCACGGGCGGCGGTGAGGCCGGTGACCGGGCCGAACTCGACCTGGTCACCCTGGTCGTGGCGCGCGCCGACGCGTCGCCCCCCGTCGCCCAGCCGGAGCAGTCCGCGCTGCTTCGCCTCTGTCAGGCCCCTTTGTCCGTGGCCGAGCTCTCGGCCTATCTCAACCTGCCGTTCAGCGTGGTGACCGTCCTGCTCACCGAGATGCTGGCGGCCGAACTGGTACACGCGCGCGCCCCGATCGTCCGCTCGGCGCTGCCCGACCGTTCCCTCCTCGAAGCGGTGATGCATGGACTTCAAAAGCTCTGACACCATCACGGGCCCTCGCGCCGAGGACCACCTGCCGCACACGGCACAGGCCGCGGTGAAGATCGTGATCGTGGGCGGCTTCGGGGTCGGCAAGACGACCATGGTGGGTTCCGTCAGCGAGATCAAACCGCTGACCACCGAGGAGACCATGACGCAGGCCGGCATCGGTGTCGACGACAACTACGGCTCCGAGAGCAAGACGGCCACCACCGTCGCCATGGACTTCGGACGCATCTCCATCACGGACCAGCTGGTGCTCTATCTGTTCGGCACGCCCGGACAGGAGCGCTTCTGGTTCCTGTGGAACGGGCTCTTCGAGGGAGCCCTGGGCGCCGTGGTGCTCATCGACACCCGCCGTCTGGAGGTCAGCTTCGACGTGATCGGCCGCCTGGAGGAGCGCGGTGTGCCGTTCGTCGTGGCGATAAACGACTTCCCCGACGCCCCCGGCTACCCGATCGAGGACCTGCGGACGGCGCTCGACCTGCCCGAGGAGATCCCGATCGTGAAGTGCGACGCGCGCCGCAGGGCCTCCAGCCGGGACACCCTGATGACGCTGATGCGCTTCCTGCACTCCCTGGCTCTCACCTCGGCGCGTGTCTGACGCGACCTCGACGACGGTGCCGTACATCCCTTTTGCCACTCCCCAAGACCCGGATCCCCCTCAGTTTCGGAGCGATCACCGTGACGTCTGAATCCCACACCCCGACCGGTACGGACGACCCCACGCTCGGACCGCCGCCCGGCTGCCCCGCCCACGGCCTCGGACCCGGCGGACTGCACCGCCTGTACGGACCCGAAGCGGAGGACCTGGGAGCCCTCTACGAGAAACTCCGCGCGGAACACGGCGCCGTGGCCCCCGTGCTGCTCCACAACGACGTACCGATCTGGGTGGTGCTCGGCCACGGCGAGAACCTGCACATGGTGAGCACGCCGCAGCACTACGCGCGCGACAGCAGGCTGTGGACCGCCGTCCAGGACGGCACCGCGGGCGCCGACCATCCGCTCGCGCCGCACATCGCCTGGCAGCCCATCTGCTCGCACGCCGAGGGCGACGAGCACCTGCGGCTGCGCGGAGCCGTCATGGGCGCCATGTCGACCATCGACTTCCGCAGTCTGCGGCGCTACATCAACCGGGCCACGCAGCGCCTGGTCAACGAGTTCTGCGAGCTCGGGAAGGCCGACCTGGTCGGGCAGTTCGCCGAGCACCTGCCGATGTCCGTGCTGTGCGAGATCCTCGGCATGCCCGAGGACTACAACGACCGCATGGTGCACGCCGCCCGCGACCTCCTCAAGGGCACCGAGACCGCGATCGCCAGCAACGAGTACGTCATGGGTGTGCTGACCCAGCACACCCTGCGGCGCCGCGCCAACCCCGAGGAGGACTTCACCAGCCACCTCATCAACCACCCGGCCGGGCTCACCGACGACGAGGTCGCCCAGCACCTGCGCCTCGTCCTGCTCGCCGCCTACGAGGCGACCGCCAACCTCATCGCCAACGTGCTGCGCATGGTCCTCACCGACCCGCGCTTCCGCGCCCAGCTCAACGGCGGGCAGATGACGGTGCCGGAGGCGGTCGAGCAGTCCCTGTGGGACGAGCCGCCGTTCAGCGCGGTCCTCGGCTACTTCGCCAAGCAGGAGACGGAGCTGGGCGGCCGGCGCATCCGCAAGGGCGACGGACTGCTCTTCGGCATCGCCCCGGGCAATGTCGACCCGCGGGTCCGACCCGACCTCGCCGCCAGCATGCAGGGCAACCGCTCGCACCTCGCCTTCGGCGGCGGTCCGCACGAGTGTCCGGGACAGGACATCGGCCGTGCCATCGCCGATGTCGGGGTCGACGCACTGCTGCTGCGGCTGCCGGACACCGAACTGGACTGCAAGGAGGACGAGTTGCGCTGGCGGGCGTCGATGTCGTCGCGTCACCTCGTGGAGCTGCCGGTGACGTTCGCGCCGCGGCCGCCGCAGGACGTCATGCAGCGGCCCTCGGTCAACGCGCTGCCCCGCCAGCGGTCGAACTGGCAGGTCACGACCGAGGCGTCGGAGCCGAGTCCCGCGCCGCAGCCGGTGGCGCCGCAGGCCCCGCCGACGCCCGAACCCGCCGTCCGCCTCGGCGCCTGGCAGCGCTTCCTGCGGTGGTGGCGCGGCTACTGACAGGACGTCACCGCACCGTGGTGGCGTGTCGCCGCCCGCGCCGGGCATGGCCGGCGCGGGCGGTCGGGCCCGGCGCGGGCGGTCGGGCCCGGCGCGGGCGGTCGGGCCCGGCGCGGGCGGCGGTGGCGGTCACGCCCGGCGCGGGCGGCGGTGGCCGGCTCCGCAGGCGGGGGACCGGCCTCGGATCAGGGCCCGGCGGGGTGCGACGCGACCCCGTCCGCCCCGGCCCACGCCTCGTACGACGTCCAGGCCTCCAGCGCCCGCGCACTGGCGAACCGGTGCTCGTGCCCTGTGACCGGATCGGTGAACTCCAGGACCCGCGCCAGCAGTTGGAGCGGGCGGCGGAAGTCGCCGGCCGGCACCGGGCCGGTCACCACCGGGTAGAGCGGATCGCCGAGGATCGGCACGCCCAGCGCGTTCATGTGCACACGGAGCTGATGGGTCTGCCCCGTGCTGGGCGTCAGCCGGTAGCGCCCCAGCGGGCCGCGCCGATCCAGCAGTTCGACCGCGCTGACGGCGTTCGGCTCGCCGGGCACCTCACGGGCGGCCAGCACCCCGCGTTCCTTCACGATCCGGCTGCGGACCGTCCGCGGCAGCGCGAGACCGGGGGAGTACGGCGCCACGGCCTCGTACTCCTTGCGGACCAGCTTGTCGCGGAACAGCGTCTGGTACGCGCCGCGTTCCCCGGGCCGCACGGTGAACAGCACGAGCCCGGCCGTGAGCCGGTCCAGTCGGTGCGCGGCACCGAGCGCGGGCAGTTCCAGCTCGCGTCGCAGCCGGGCGAGCGCGGTCTCGGCCACATGACTGCCGCGCGGGGTGGTGGCCAGGAAGTGCGGCTTGTCCGCCACCACGATGTGCTCGTCGCGATACACCACGTCGAGCGCGAAGGGCACCGGTTCCTCGTCGGGCAGCTCGCGGTGGAACCACACGAACATCCCCGGCACGTACGCGGCGTCGGCCGTCACGGGCCGTCCGTCCTCGCCGACGATCAGCCCCGCGTCGATCATCGCGTCGATCACGCCGGTCCCCGCCGCGAGCCGCTCGACCAGATGGTCCCGGACGGTGGCCCAGCCCCCGTCCCACGGCAGCCTGACCCGCACGGGGTCGACCCCGTCGCGCTGCGGGAGGGGGGAGGGCGGAATCCGGGGCTTGCGTCTCACCTGGTCAAGCGTACGAGGCCGGTACGACCTCGGGAGCCTCGGTGACCGTCGCCCGCACCCGGTACGCGCGGTACGCCGCACCCGCGAGCACCGTCATTCCGAGGAACAGCAGGGTGAACCACCGGAAGTACCAGTGTCCGCCCGCCGGGTCGTACACGGCGGCCCGCGGCCAGGCGAGGTTGACGGTCATGAAGAGGCCGTAGAGCAGGGCGAGGACGTTCACGGGGACGCCCCAGCGGCCGAGGGAGAAGAGCGGGGCGCCGGTCTCGTCGCTGCCGCCCGCCTGGAACCCGCCGCGCAGCCGGCGCACCAGCAGCGGCCCGGTCACCATCGCGTACGCCAGGTACAGCATCACGATGCAGGTCGTGCCGATCGCCAGGAACGCGTCGGGAGAGGCGAAGTTCAGCAGCAGCAGCGCGGCCGCGAGGACACCGACGACGAGGGCGGGCGCGCCGGGCATGCCGGTGCGCGGGGCGACCCTCGCGAGCCGGCCGGAGAAGGGCAGCTGTCCGTCGCGCGCCATGGAGAAGAGCATGCGGCAGGCGGCTGTCTGGATGGCCAGGGTGGCCACCGCGACGGCCACCGCCACGTCGGCGAGCAGCGCGCGCCCGACCCCGTCGCCGAGGCTGCTGGTCAGGACGTAGCTCAGGCCGTCCACGCCGAGGCGGCCGTCGGTGAGGCTGGGCGCGGCCAGCAGCCCGCCGAGGACGATCAGGCCGCCGAGCAGGCCGGCCGCGCCGAGTGCGGTGAGGATCGTACGGGGCGCGGTACGGCGGGGGTTGTGGGTCTCCTCGCTCATCTCGCCCGCGCTGTCGAAGCCGATCATCACGTACGCGGCCATGAACGAGCCCACCATCAGGGCGCCGAAGAGGCCGTTGCCGCCCTCGCCGGCGTGGAACGTGATGCCGGGGGAGCGCTCGGAGTGGGTGAACAGCAGCACGATGATCAGGACCGCGCCGATGATCTCGGCGGTCACCCCGATCCGGTTGACGGCCGACATCACGCGGTTGTCGACGATGTTGACCAGGGTGGTGAGGGTCAGCAGGATCACGCCGAGGACGGCCGCGTTGGCGGCGCCGTCGGCGCTGGTGGGTGCCGGGTCGTCGCCCACCAGCTGGAAGCCCGACCAGATCGCGGGCAGCACCATCTGGAGCGCGAGGGCCGCCGCTGCCACCACCACGATCTGCCCGATCACCATGATCCAGCCGGCGAACCAGCCGAAGGACCGGTTCGACAGCCGGGACGACCACTGGTAGATCGCGCCCGAGAGGGGGTAGCGCGCGGCCAGTTCCGCGAAGCAGGCGGCGACCGCCAACTGGCCCACCAGCACGGCCGGCCACGTCCAGAAGAAGACCGGGCCGCCGAACGCGTACCCGAAGGCGAAGAACTGGAAGACGGTCGTGAGGACCGAGATGAAGGAGAAGCCGGCGGCGAACGAGGCGTACCGGCCGAGGCTGCGGTGCAGCTCCTGGCGGTAGCCGAACTCGGCGAGGCCCGTGGCCCCGTCGGGCCGCGGCGGGTCGGGGCGGACGTCGGCGGGGGCGGTGCTCGTCATGGCGGCAACCTGCTTTCGCACAGCGGCGCGAGGATTCCTGTCGAGCGACAGAAATTAGGGAGGGGCTGTTTCGCCGGCGTCACGCGTCCGTGTCCGGGGCGCACCTAACTCCTCACGCTCTTGCGGGGAGCCGCAGAACGCGATACATCGTGTGTATTGACGGGTCGCGACGGTCGCGATATGTTCGGCCACGGATATTCGGTGACGAGTTGCCACTGCTCGGTGGCGATCGCTGCCGGCGAAGGGGGTGGATGCCGTGGCGGCCAAGCGTCGGAAGCTCGGCAACCCGCTGGCCCTCGCGGTCATGGTGCTGCTCACCGAGCGGCCGATGCATCCGTACGAGATCGCCCAGACCCTGCGCCGACGCGGCAAGGACGCCAGCCTGAAGATCAACTACGGCTCGCTCTACACCGTCGTCCAGAACCTGGAGAAGCACGGGTTCGTCGAGGTCGCCGAGGTGCAGCGGGAGGGCAACCGCCCCGAGCGCACGCTGTACGGCATCACGGACGCCGGACGCGAAGAGGCCACGGAGTGGCTGTCGGACCTGCTCGCCGTCCCGGCGCGGGAGTATCCGATCTTCGAGGCCGCGCTCTCCCTGATGTGCGTGCTGCACCCCGACGAGGTGGCGCGGCTGCTCGCGGAGCGGCTCACCATGCTGGAGGTGCAGGCCGCGAGCCTGCGCGGCGGCCTGGCGAAGCTGTCCGAGACACTTCCCCGGCTCTTCCTCGTCGAGTCCGAGTACCAGCTGCACATGATCGAGGCGCAGGCCGTCTGGGTCCGGGGCTTCCTCACGGAGATCAAGGACGGCACGTTCCCCGGCGTCAAGGAATGGCGGACCTTCCTCGAAACAGGTGAGGCTCCGCCGGAGTTCCAGGATCCGGAGGGCGGCGGCCTCGAAGGAAAGTAACCGAGAAGACAGACCCCGGCAGAGCTGTTGCAGCAGCCCCGCCAGGGTCTCGAACCCCGAACCGGCTCCGCCGTGCGGCAGACCGGGCCATCGAGGTGCGGCACACCCAGGATAGCCCGGCGCTCTTCACGCGGATCGGCTCGGCCCTGCCCGAGAACACCGCTCACCCAGGAGAGCCGTCGACATGAGTACCACCCGCGCGCCCGCCATCGAGGCGCGCCGACTGACCAAGACCTACCCCGGCGACGTCACCGCGCTCAGCGGCATGGACGTCACCGTCGCCACCGGCACCGTGCTCGGACTCCTCGGCCCGAACGGCGCCGGCAAGTCCACCACGGTCAAGATCCTCACCACCCTGGCCCGCCCCGACTCGGGCTCCGCCACCGTCGCGGGCCACGACGTGCGGCGCCACCCGGACCGGGTGCGCCGTGCGATCGGCGTGGTCGCCCAGAACTCCGGTGCCGACCCGGTGGCCACCGGCCGGGAGAACCTCCGGCTCCAGGGCAGGCTGTACGGCCTCAAGGGAGCGGCGCTGAGCCGCCGCGTGGACGAACTGCTCGACCGCTTCACCCTCGCCGACGCGGCGAACCGCCAGGTCAAGACCTACTCGGGAGGCATGCGCCGGCGTCTGGACGTGGCCTTGGGGCTCGTCCACCGCCCCGAGGTGCTCTTCCTGGACGAGCCGACCACCGGCCTCGACCCGCAGGCGCGCACCGCGATGTGGGACGAGATCGCCCGGCTCGCCGGTGACGAGGGACTGACCGTCCTGCTCACCACGCACCACCTCGAAGAGGCCGACCGGCTCGCCGAGCGCATCGCGATCGTCGACCGCGGCCGGGTCGTCGTCGAGGGCACCCCCGACGGCCTGAAGGGCGAACTGCGCGGTGACGCCGTCCATGTGGAGCTGCGGGAGGTCGTCGGTGAAGCCGGTCGCACGCTGTTGAGCGGCGCCCTCACCGCGCTGCCGGGTGTGCACGAGGCGCTCTTCGACGGCCGTCGTGTCAGCGTCCGCGCCGACGACGGGGCCGGCGCGGTGCCGGCCCTGCTGGGCGCGCTGGAGCGTGCCGGGGTCGGCGTCGCCTCCGCCACCGTCGCCCGGCCCTCGCTCGACGACGTCTACCTGCGCTACGCGGGCCGCCGCTACTCCGAGGCGGACGCCGAGTCCGCCCGGGACCTCGCCGTCGCCGGAGGTGTGCGATGAGCACCGCCGTCTCCCAGACCTGGTACATGACCCAGCGTCAGCTCATGGTGTTCGTACGGCAGCCCGCGTACCTGCTGATCACCCTGATCCAGCCGGTGGTCTGGCTGTTCCTGTTCGGCAGCCTCTTCAAGAAGGTCGTCGAGCTCGGCGGCTTCGGCACCACCTCGTACCTCGACTACCTCGTGCCCGGGGTCGTCGTGATGAGCGCGCTCAGCTCCAACATGTGGGCGGGCATGACCACCCTCGACGAGATCCAGCGCGGCACCCTCGACCGCTTCCTCACGACACCCGTGAGCCGGGCGGCCCTGATGAACGGCAATGTCGTCAACAACGGCGTGGTGACCGCCCTGCAGTCGGTCGTCATCGTGCTGCTCGGACTGCTCGGCGGCGCCGACTTTCCGGGCGGCCTCGGTGGCGTCGCGGTCCTGGTCGTCGCCTCGGTGCTGCTCGGCACGGTCTTCGGGGCACTGTCCAACGCGCTCGGCATGCTGGTCCGGGAGCGGGAGTCGATCATCGGCATCAACACCTTCCTGCTGCTGCCGCTGACGTTCCTGTCCAGCGCCTTCATGGCCCCGTCCCAGATGCCCGGCTGGATGCGGCACATCGCCGACTTCAACCCGCTCGACTGGGCGATGGTCGCGGGCCGCTCGGCGATGTCCGAACACCCCGACTGGGGCGACGTGGCCGGCAGGGGAGGCGGTCTGCTCGCGCTGGCGGTGGTGTCGGTGTGGCTGTCGATCCGCACGTTCCGCTCGTACCAGCGGTCGGTGTAGGACGGGCTGTGGGCTGTGGGCTGTGGGCTGTGGGCTGTGGGCTGTGGGCTGTGGGCTGTGGGCTCGGGCCGGCGGCCGGTGCGGCAGAGCGCACCGGTCGAGCCGGGCGGAGGCCGACACGGTCCCATCGGTGCCTGCCGGGGCGATCACGTGTGCGTGGCCGCCCCGCGCGGGTTACGCGGACGCCTCCTGCTCCGCCTCCACCTGCGCGTTCCACTCCCGCTTCGACGCCTGCCAGCCGTCCTCGTTGTGGCCGAGGCGCCAGTAGCCGGAGATCGACAGGTCCTCACGCGGGATCTCGCGCTCGACACGCAGCATCCGGCGCAGCTCCTTCACGAAGCCCGCCTCGCCGTGCACGAACGCCTGCATCCGGCCCGCCGGGAACTCCAGCGCGCGAACCGCCTCCACCAGCGCCTCGCCGATCGGCCGGTTTCCGCGGTGCAGCCAGACGACCTCCACGTCGGAGTCGATCTTCTGCTCCTCCTCCGGCCCTGCGACCTCGACGAAGGCATGGGCCACGGCGCCGTCGGGCAGCGCCTCCAGGGCGGTCGCGATCGCGGGCAGCGCGCTCTCGTCACCGGCCAGAAGATGCCAGTCGGCGCCCGCGTCGGGGGCGTAGGCGCCACCGGGACCCATGAACCGGACGACCTCGCCCGGCCGGGCCCGCAGCGCCCAGGGCCCCGCCAGCCCCTCGTCGCCGTGCACCACGAAGTCCAGGGCCAGCTCGCGGTGTTCGGGGTCCCACGCCCGCACCGTGTACGTCCGGGTCACGGGCCACTGCTCGCGCGGGAACTCCGCCCGGACGCGCTCCATGTCGAACGGTTCCGGATACGTGACGCCCTCGGGGCCGAACAGCAGCTTCACATAGTGATCGGTGCAGGAACCCGCGGTGAAGTCGGCCAGACCGTCGCCGCCCAGCACGACACGCTGCATGTGCGGGGTCAGCCGCTCCGTCCGCACCACCTGCGCGGAGTGGGGCTTCCGGGGCTTGCGTGCGGGGCGTTCTGCCATGACGGCCTCCTGGATCACATGCTTAGGTTTACCTAAGTTAGCACCCTCTTCTCTGCGTCACCTATGCGTACGGCGGTATCACTTATGCCGGAAGAGTTCAGCTATGCGTGCAGGGTGGAGAGCAGTCGCTGGAGCGAGCCGCCCAGACCCCAGCGCGTGGCCAGTGCGTCCAGGGCCGCCGGATCCCGCGGCGCGTGCGGCAGCGTCGTGTCCACGTCCGGCAGGGGCACGTCGCCCGCGACCTTGACGACCTTCGGCGCCACCGCGACGTACGGACGCGACTCGTCGAGGCGCTTGCGCTGCGACGGAGTCAACCGGGACGTCGGGTCGTCGACGGCGGCCATGATCCCGGCGAGGTCGCCGAACTCGGCGAGCAGCTTGGCGGCCGTCTTCTCGCCGATGCCCGGCACGCCCGGCAGACCGTCGCTCGGGTCGCCGCGCAGCAGCGCCAGATCCGCATACCCGGCGCCGTCCACGCCGTACTTCTCACGCAGCCACGACTCGTCCGTGAGCTGGAGCGTGCCGACGCCCTTCAGGGGATACAGGACGCGAACGCCCCTCTTGTCGTCCACGAGTTGGTACAGGTCGCGGTCGCCGGTGACGATGTCGACCGGGCCGGTGGCGCGGCCGGTGAACGTGCCGATCACGTCGTCCGCCTCGTACCCCGCGACGCCCACGCGGGCGATGCCGAGCGCGTCCAGGACGGCCTCGATGACCGGGACCTGCGGTGACAGCGTGTCCGGGACCTCCTCCTCGTCCGGACCCCCCTCGCGCTCCTCGGCCACCCGGTGGGCCTTGTAGGACGGGATGAGGTCGACCCGCCACTGCGGGCGCCAGTCCGCGTCCATGCACGCCACCAGGGCGTCGGGGCGGTGGTCCTTGACGAGGCGGTCGATGAATTCCAGCAGCCCGCGCACGGCGTTGACCGGTGTGCCGTCGGGGGCCTTCACGGATTCCGGGACACCGAAATAGGCGCGGAAATACAGCGAGGCGGTGTCGAGAAGCATGAGTCGTCGCGTCTGCTCTGTCACGCTCCGCATCATGCCGTACGCCACCGACAGTGCCGTGGCACCGACGGTGACGTGGGCCACTCTCGTGTTTGCTCCGCGTAAGCGGGGGCAGGCGCCGCCTCTGAGCGAAGTCGGTTGCGCTTTCAACCGCACAGGCCGTGCGGCCGTGCGGACCGTTCCAACCGTGCGAACGAGAGGTACACGTGTCATCCAGGCTAGAAGCCGAACATCTGCACAAGGTGTTCGGCAGACGACCGAAAGAGGCCGTGGAACGGCTCCGCGAGGGGACCGACCGCGAGGAGCTGCGGGCCGACGGCACCACCGCCGCGGTCATCGACGCATCCTTCACGGTGGAGCCCGGCCAGATCTTCGTCGTCATGGGCCTGTCCGGATCCGGCAAGTCCACGCTCCTGCGCATGCTGAACGGACTCCTGGAGCCCACCGCGGGACACGTACGCTTCGACGGCCAGGACCTCACCGAACTCAGCGCCCGTGAGCTGCGCGAGGTCCGTTCGAAGAAGATCAGCATGGTCTTCCAGCACTTCGCTCTCTTCCCGCACCGCAGTGTCCTGGAGAACGCCGCCTACGGCCTGGAGGTCCAGGGCGTACCGACCGCCGAACGCCGGAAGCGGGCCACCGAGGCACTCGAACTCGCGGGACTCGCGGGCTGGGAGAAGTCCTGGCCCGACGAACTGTCCGGCGGCATGCAGCAGCGCGTGGGCCTCGCCCGCGCGCTCGCCACCGACGCCGACCTGCTGCTGATGGACGAGTCCTTCAGCGCGCTCGACCCGCTGATCCGCCGCGACATGCAGGACCAGCTGATCGAGCTCCAGCGCAAGCTCAAGAAGACCATCGTGTTCATCACGCACGACCTCAACGAGGCGATGCGGCTGGGCGACCGGATCGCCGTCATGCGCGACGGCCGTATCGTCCAGATCGGCACCGCCGAGGACATCCTGGTCCGCCCGGCCAACGACTACGTCGCCTCCTTCATCCAGGACGTCGACCGCTCGCGCGTCCTGACCGCGGGAGCCGTCATGGACACCGACGTACGCGGTGACGAGGCGGACTGCTCCTGCGAGACCGCCACGCCCGACACCTCCTTCGTGGACCTGTGCGCCATCAGCGCCCGGCTGTCGCACCCGGTCGCCGTCGTCGACAAGAAGCGCGACCTCGTCGGCGTCGTGCCCCGGCAGCGCCTGGTCGGCTTCCTCGGCGACGAGCAGGGGGCGCCCGGGCCCTGCGTCACCCCGCGTGACGGAGACGGCAAGCTGAACAAGGCGGTGCAGGCCGATGCCTAGGATTCCCTTCGGCGACTGGGTCAACGACGCGGTCGACTGGCTGCTGCACCACATGGCGTGGCTCTTCGACTTCTTCAAGGTCGTCTTCGAAGGCGCCTACGACGGCATCAACGCCGTCCTCCAGGCCCCTCAGCCGCTCCTCCTCGCCGGCATCTTCGCGGTCGTCGCCTTCTGGCTGCGCGGCGCCTCCGCCGGTGTGCTCGCCTTCGCGGGATTCGCCTTCATCGACTCCCTCGGCCTGTGGGAGGACGCGATGGTGACCCTGTCGCTCGTCCTCGTGTCGACGCTCATCGCACTCGTGATCTCCGTGCCCGTGGGCATCTGGGCGGCGCGCTCCGACCGGGTCAGCGGCCTGGTCCGGCCGGTGCTCGACTTCATGCAGACGCTGCCCGCGATGATCTACCTCATCCCGGCGATCCTGTTCTTCGGCACCGGCGGCCCCGCCGGCATCGTGGCCACGCTGATCTTCGCGCTGGCCCCCGGCGTCCGCATGACCGAGCTGGGCATCCGCCAGGTCGACAAGGAACTCGTCGAGGCCGCCGACGCGTTCGGCACCACACCGCGCAGCACGCTGCTGCGCATCCAGCTGCCCCTCGCGCTGCCCACCGTCATGGCGGGCGTCAACCAGGTCATCATGCTGGGCCTGTCCATGGCCGCCATCGCGGGCATGGTCGGCACCGGCGGTCTCGGCGGCGACGTGAACGAGGCCATCGGCCAGCTGAACGTCGGCCTCGGCTCCGAGGCCGGTGTCGCCATCGTGATCCTGGCGATCTACCTCGACCGCATGACCAGCTCGCTCGGCAGCCAGGTCTCGCCGCTGGGCCGCCGTGCCGCCGCCAAGCTGCGTGCCGCGCAGGGCCTGAAGATCTGGTCCTACCGTCCCCGGCCCGCGGTGGCCGTGGTCGGCGTCGTCGTGCTCGCGCTCGTCGCGGGCGGCATGGGCGTCTTCGGCGGCGGGGCGAGCGAGTCCACCGCGGCCGACGGCAAGGACATCGGACAGGGCAAGAAGGTCACCATCGGCTACATCCCGTGGGACGAGGGCGTCGCCTCCACCTTCCTGTGGAAGGAGGTCCTCGAACAGCGCGGATTCCAGGTCGACGCCAAGCAGTTCGACGCGGGTCCGCTCTACACCTCCCTCGCCCAGGGCGACATCGACTTCGAGACGGACTCCTGGCTGCCCACCACGCACGAGCAGTACTGGAAGAAGTACGGCAAGCAGCTCGACGACCTGGGCTCCTGGTACGGCCCGACCTCCCTGGAGCTCACCGTGCCCGCCTACATGAAGGACGTCGACTCCCTGGCGGACCTCAAGGGCAAGGCCGGCCGGTTCGGCGGCAAGATCACCGGCATCGAGTCCAGCGCCGGGATGATGAGCCTGCTCAAGAGCAAGGTGCTCAAGGAGTACGGCCTCGACAAGGAGTACAAGGTCGTCGACAGCTCGACGCCGGCGATGCTGGCCGAGCTGAAGCGCGCGTACGCCAAGCAGGAGCCCATCGTGGTCACCCTCTGGTCGCCGCACTGGGCCTACAGCGACTACAAGCTGAAGAAGCTCAAGGACCCGAAGGGCGCCTGGGGCAAGGGCGACGGGGTGCACACCCTCTCCCGCAAGGGCTTCGCCCAGGACAACCCGGTCGTCGGCCAGTGGCTCAAGAACTTCAGGATGAGCGAGCAGCAGCTCACGAGTCTGGAAGCGGAGATCAACAAGGCGGGCAAGGGCAAGCAGCAGGACGCCGTGCGTGCCTGGCTGAAGAAGAACCCGGGTGTCGTCGACAAACTGGCTCCGGTCAAGAGCGCGGCCGCCCCGGCCGAGGCGAAGCGCCCGCTGGACGTCGCCTGGTTCCCCTGGGACGAGGACGTCGCCGTCACCTACCTGTGGAAGAACGTGCTGGCCCGCCGTGGCTACACGCTGAACCTCAAGCAGATGGACGTCGGTCCCGTCTACACGGGCCTGGCCTCCGGCGACATCGACCTCAACTTCGACGCGTGGCTGCCGTACGCCCAGGCCAACTACTGGGACCAGCACAAGGACGACCTCAAGGACCTCGGCACCTGGTACCGGCCGACCTCGCTGGAGATCGCGGTGCCGTCGTACGTGAAGGACGTCAAGTCCCTCGCCGACCTCAAGGGGAAGTCCGGCACCTTCGGCGGGAAGATCATCGGCATCGAGCCGGGCACCGGCGAGATGAACCTCCTCAAGAAGAAGGTGCTCCCGGGGTACGGCCTCGACAAGGAGTACAAGGTCGTCGACGGCTCCACGCCCGCGATGCTGGCCGAGCTGAAGCGCGCGTACGCCAAGAAGGAGCCCGTCGCCGTCGTCCTGTGGTCGCCGCACTGGGCCTACAGCGAGTACAAGCTCACCAAGCTCGCGGACGACAAGAAGCTGTTCGGAGAGGGCAACACGATCCGGACGATCTCCAGCGAGAAGTTCCCGGACCAGTACCCGCAGCTCACCGAGTGGATCAAGAACTTCCGGATGACCGAGGACGAACTCGGCAGCCTGGAGAGCGAGATCAAGCAGCGCGGACAGGGGCACGAGGAGGACGCCGTCGCCGCGTGGCTCAAGGAGCACCCGGACATGGTGGGGCGGATGACGCCGCAGTAGTTCCACCGGTCGTCCACCGCATGTGATCCACCCAGGGGTGGTCTTCGTCGCACGGGTCCCGTGCCGAAGGCCACCCCGCCCTCGTTTCCGGCCCCGCGCCGCCGGCGGACGCACGCGGGGGCGCGAACGAACGGGCCGACTCCGACTCCGCCTCCGCCTCCGGTCCGGCACCGCCGGTGACTCCGGCTTCGGTCCGGCTCGGACGCGGGCCCGTACTCGCGCCCGACGGCGGCGACGGCGACGCACTGGCGTACGAGAAAGATCCGGACAACCGCATCGCCCGCGCGGCCGCCGCGGACCCAGCCGCACCGGCCCCCTCGACGGACCGTCAACTCAGGTGTCCGCGGGGAGACTTCACGAGTCGCCGCACGGGCGTCCGCCCCGGCTCCCGGCCGGTCCTCGGCCCCGGAGGGGCGCCGGCGCTCCGGACGTCGCCCGACGGCCCGAACCAGGCCGTACGGACGTGGAGTTGGCCGATGCGCGCCCGCGCGGCGAGCGGTGCGGAACCCCTCGCACCCGTGCCTACGATCCCGCGGCCGGTCGGGCCTGCCGGAGAACTCCCCGCCCCCGCGGCCCCGGTCCGGTCCCGCCGGACCCGCGGCAGACCCGCCGCGCGCCCCGCCGCGGCATCCGGCCCTGCCGGCCAGCCATTTCGCCCCGTGCGACGGGTGCGTGCCGGACGGGTCCGGGCAACTCGTCCGATGGCGCGAACTGTAACCCTGGCCCTGCATCGATGTGACAGCGATGTGACGGGTGCATGAAACGGTTTGCCGAACATGCGTAGGGTGCAAACAACTCATCAGAAGTAGTGGCCCGTCGAACCGGCGGACCGCGGCATCCGTATCGGACCGACGACGCGAGGGAGGGAGCCGGAGCGATGGGCGACCACAAAGATCAGCCCCTTCGGGTGGGCGCGGCCGTCCGGCGGCGACGCCGGGCACTGCGGCTCACTCTCGCCGTCGTGGCCGAGCGCAGCGGCCTGTCGGTCCCCTTCCTCAGCCAGGTCGAGAACGAACGGGCCCGGCCCAGCAGGAGTTCCCTGGAGCGGGTCGCCGACGCGCTAGGCACCACCGCCGTGGAGTTGCTCGCCGCGGCCGATCCGGCATGCAGCGTCGACGTCGTGCGCGCCGACGTGGGCGCGGAGTTCACCCCCGAGGCGCAGGTGCGCCCCCTGGTGCGCGGTCACCACCAGATGCACGCCACGGAGTTCACCGGCGACCACGACGAGGGACGCGAACTCCAGCACCGCAACGACAAGTTGATGTTCGTCGCCGACGGCGCCGTGGAGGTCGAGGCGGAAGGGCGCGCCCATCGCCTCGGACGCGGCGACACGCTCTACCTGACGGGCGGGGTCCGTCACCGCTGGCGGGCGACCGTGCCGGACACCCGGGTCGTCGTCGTCGAGGTCGCCGACCACATCGACGCGGTCGAGGACCGGCGCAGCTCCGGCAAGCGCTGACCCCGCCGGGCGGCCGCCGCACGTGCCGCGGCCCGCTGCGATACTGACGCCATGTCCGGCACCTCCGGTGACACCGTCCGCACCTCCGCCGCCACACCCGCGTCCGCGTCCGCCGCCACACCCGCGTCCGCGTCCGCCGCCACACCCGCGTCCGCGTCCGCCGCCACGCCTGCCGACGAACCGACCGCCGCTCCGCGGCCGGGACGCACCCCGCCGCGTGTCGTGTCGCTCGTGCCCTCGCTCACCGAGGCCGTGGCCTTCTCCGTGCCCGGTGCACTGGTCGGTGCGACCGACTGGTGCAGCCGTCCCGCGGACCTCGACGTCGTGCGCGTCGGCGGCACGAAGAACCCGGACGTCGGCCGGATCGTGCGACTCGCCCCCGATCTGGTGGTCGCCAACGAGGAGGAGAACCGGGAACCCGATCTGACCGCGCTGCGCGAGGCCGGCATCGAGGTGCTGGTCACCGAGGTGCGCGACGTGCCGGGAGCCTTCCGCGAACTGGCCCGCGTGCTCGACGCCTGCCGCCCCGGAACACGCCCGCGCTGGCTCGACGAGGCCGAGGCGGCCTGGACGGAACTGCCGGAACCGGCCCGCCCCGCGACCGCGATCGTGCCGATCTGGCGGCGGCCCTGGATGGTCCTCGGCCGGGACACCTTCGCCGGTGACGTCCTGGCACGCCTGGGCGTGGACAACGCGTACGCCGGCCATGCGGACCGCTACCCCCGTGTGCCGCTCCCCGACCTCAGGGCAGCGGCGGCGGATCTCGTCGTCCTGCCCGACGAGCCGTACCGCTTCACCGCGGACGACGGACCCGAGGCCTTCGAGGGCCTGCCCTGCGCGCTCGTCGACGGCCGCATGCTGACCTGGTACGGCCCCTCGCTCGCCGAGGCACCGGCCGTGCTCAGCGCGGCGCTGCGAGCAGCTTGGGACGGAGCTTCCCGCGGCCTTGCGGAGGAGGGCTGATGGTTGCCGGAGAGGTGAGTGTCGGTTCAGCGTTGGTTTGCTGGAACCGTGGGGGTCGTGTCTGTCGTCGTGGAAGCATGGTTCGTTCGCTGATGGAGAGTGAGGGGGCGTCAGATGGGTCGGGCAGGGCGTTGGCTGATGGTGGTTGCCGGCTCGTTGGTGGTGTTCGGGCTGTGCGTGCTGCTGGGCGATCTGTTGTTGCCGTGGGATCAGTCGACGCGGATCGGGACGGGTGCGGGTGCCGGCGCCGTCATCGCGGGCGTGTTGGGCGCTTGGGCATCGTCCCTGATCGGCTCCTCGACCCCGTCGGCTGCCACGACGCCCGGCACGTCGACCGCGTCGGGTGAACGTTCGGTGGCCACTCAGGACAATTCCGGGGTGATCATCACGGGGGACAACGGCACTGTTCAGCGATGACCGAGCCACCCGCATCACACGTCTCGGGAGACCGGTCCGCCGCCGCAGCGAACAACTCGGGCATCATCGCCAACGGCGACCGGGCCCAGATCGAGCTGCGGAACCTTGTGCTGCCTCCCGGTGCGCTGCAGCCGGCGGTCGCTGACGAGGCGATAGCGCAACTGAACAACCTGCCCGCACTGGACAGCCGTGCCTTTGAGGGTCGTGACAGCACGCTCGCCGCTTTGCAAGGCCTGCCGTCGACGGGGACGGGGATCGTCACGCAGACCGTGCGGGGAATGGGTGGAGTCGGTAAGAGCACCCTGGTCCTGCACCATGCCCATGCGCACCTGGCAGCAGGACATGGGCCGGTGTGGTGGATCGACGCGTCGTCGACCGCCACCATTTCGGCCGGGCTGGCTTCCCTGGCCGCGGCTGTCAATCCGGTGCACGCTGCGCTGCCGCTGGACGAGGGCGCCGACTGGGCCATCACCTGGCTGCAGGGCCGTACGGGGTGGCTGCTGGTTTTCGACAATGCGGAAGAGCCCGCCGACCTGCAGCCTTACCTTGGCCGACTCAGCACCGGCCAAACCTTGGTCACGACCCGACGTGACCTGCCCTGGCGCGACCTCGGCACGCCCTTGCGCCTGGACACCCTGACAGCTGAAGCTTCGGTGAAAGTGCTTCAGGAGATCACCGGACGCCGGGCCGACAGCGACACTGCGGGCCTGGCCGAGCTGGCCGAGGAACTCGGTCACCTGCCCCTGGCCTTGCAGCAGGCCGGCGCGTACCTGGCACAGACTCGCAGCAGCGCTGCCGGCTACATCGCCCGACTGCGCGCCGACCCGACGGATGTGCTCGCCACCACGGCCCCCGGAGATCCCCAGCAGCGGACCATTGCCCGACTGTGGAGCGTCACCCTCGACGCCCTGCACACGACCGATCCGCACGCAGTGGAGCTGCTGCGGGTCCTGGCCTACTGCGCACCCGATTCCCTGCCAAGACGCGTACTGCGCGGCTCTTTGCCCGCGGATCGGGATGTGGATCAGGCACTGGGTGTACTGGCCGCCTACAGCATGATCACCCTCGACCATGAGACCGTCACCGTCCACCGCCTCGTGCAGACAGTGCTGCGCAGCACCACTCCCACGCCCACTCCGAGGCCGCGCCCCAGGAAATTCTGGACAGCGCTGCACCGATCCCGGCCGGCCGGCCCACCTCACCCCAGCGAAGCCGCCGTGAACTGGCTACATGCCGCCATGCCATTGGGTAGTCCCGAGGACGTGCAGAGCTGGCCGGATTGGCAACAGCTGCTGCCACACGTGCAGGCCGTAGACAAGTACCACCAAGCCGTGTCGGAGCTCTCTGCCCTCGCCGCGCTGCTCAATCGGACCGCGTTCTATCTGAGGGCCCGCGGACAGGCCTCACAAGCGTTGCCGTTGGCGGAGCGGGCGTTGGCCGTCAGCGAGGCAGTGTTCGGTCCCGAGCATCCCGACACCGCCATCCGTCTGAGTAATCTCGCGTCGACGTTCAGTGCTCTGGGACGGCATGCGGAGGCGTTGCCGTTGGCGGAGCGGGTGCTAGCTGTCAGCGAGTCCGTGTTCGGTCCCGAGCACCCCGACACCGCCATCCGTCTGAGCAACCTCGCCACAACGTTTCGCGATCTGGGGCGGCCTGCGGAGGCGTTGCCTTTGGCGGAGCGGGCGTTGGCCGTCACCGAGAGCGCGCTCGGTCCCGGGCACCCCACCACCGCCATCCGCGTGGGCAGCCTCGCGTCGACGTTCAGTGATCTGGGGCGGCATGGTGAGGCGTTGCCGTTGGCGGAGCGGGCGTTGGCCGTCAGCGAGTCCGTGCTCGGTCCCGGGCACCCCACCACCGCGATCCGTCTGGGCAATCTCGCGTCGACGTTCAGTGATCTGGGGCGGCATGGTGAGGCGTTGCCGTTGGCGGAGCGGGCGTTGGCTGTCAGCGAGTCCGTGCTCGGTCCCGGGCACCCCACCACCGCCATCCGCCTGAGCAACCTCGCATCAACGCTCGGCGCTCTGGGGCGGCATGCGGAGGCGCTGCCAGTGAAGGAGCGGGCGTTGGCTGTCACCGAGGCCGCGCTGGGTCCCGACCACCCCGACACCGCGATCCGTCTGGGCAATCTCGCGTCGACGTTCAGTGATCTGGGGCGGCATGGTGAGGCGTTGCCGTTGGCGGAGCGGGCGTTGGCCGTCACCGAGGCCGCGCTGGGTCCAGACCACCCCACCACTGCGATCCGTCTGGGCAACCTCGCGTCAACGCTCGGCGCTCTGGGCCGGCATGCGGAGGCGCTGCCGGTGAAGGAGCGGGCACTGGCCGTCACCGAGGCCGCGCTCGGCCCTGACCACCCCGACACCGCGATCCGTCTGGGCAATCTCGCGTCGACGTTTCGCGATCTGGGGCGGCATGGTGAGGCGTTGGCGTTGGCGGAGCGGGCGTTGGCTGTCAGCGAGTCAGTGCTCGGTCCCGACCACCCCGACACCGCGATCCGTCTGGGTAACCTCGCGTCAACGCTCGGCGCTCTGGGGCGGCATGGTGAGGCGTTGCCGTTGGCGGAGCGGGCGTTGGCCGTCAGCGAGTCCGTGCTGGGTCCCGGGCACCCCGACACCGCGATCCGTCTGGGCAGCCTCGCGTCGACGTTCAGTGATCTGGGGCGGCATGGTGAGGCGTTGCCGTTGGCGGAGCGGGCGTTGGCCGTCAGCGAGTCCGTGCTGGGTCCCGAGCACCCCGACACCGCGATCCGTCTGGGCAATCTCGCGTCGACGTTCAGTGATCTGGGGCGGCATGGTGAGGCGTTGCCGTTGGCGGAGCGGGCGTTGGCCGTCAGCGAGTCCGTGCTCGGTCCCGACCACCCCACCACCGCCATCCGTCTGAGCAACCTCGCGTCAACGCTCGGCGCTCTGGGACGGCATGCGGAGGCGCTGCCAGTGAAGGAGCGGGCGTTGGCCGTCACCGAGTCCGCGCTGGGTCCCGAGCACCCCACCACCGCGATCCGTCTGGGCAATCTCGCGTCGACGTTCAGTGATCTGGGGCGGCATGGTGAGGCGTTGCCGTTGGCGGAGCGGGCGTTGGCCGTCAGCGAGGCTGCGCTCGGTCCCGGGCACCCCACCACCGCGATCCGTCTGGGCAATCTCGCGTCGACGTTCAGTGATCTGGGGCGGCATGGTGAGGCGTTGCCGTTGGCGGAGCGGGCGTTGGCTGTCAGCGAGTCCGTGCTCGGTCCCGACCACCCCACCACCGCCATCCGTCTGAGCAATCTCGCGTCGACGTTTCGCGATCTGGGGCGTCATGCGGAGGCGTTGCCGTTGGCGGAGCGGGCGTTGGCCGTCACCGAGAGCGCGCTCGGTCCCGAGCACCCCACCACCGCGATCCGTCTGGGTAGTCTCGCGTCGACGTTCAGTGATCTGGGGCGTCATGCGGAGGCGTTGCCGTTGGCGGAGCGGGCGTTGGCCGTCAGCGAGTCCGTGCTCGGTCCCGACCACCCCACCACCGCCATCCGTCTGAGCAATCTCGCGTCGACGTTTCGCGATCTGGGGCGTCATGCGGAGGCGTTGCCGTTGGCGGAGCGGGCGTTGGCCGTCACCGAGAGCGCGCTCGGTCCCGAGCACCCCACCACCGCGATCCGTCTGGGTAGTCTCGCGTCGACGTTCCGTGGTCTGGGGCGTCATGCGGAGGCGTTGCCGTTGGCGGAGCGGGCGTTGGCCGTCACCGAGGCCGCGCTCGGCCCGGACCACCCCACCACCGCCATCCGCCAGAGGAACCTCAATTCGATCCGCGCATCGCTGGAAGACCCACCGAACGATGAGCCCTGGCCACGCCGATCCGTGCGATGAACACCGGGAAAGGCAGACACAGAAAGCTACCTTCGCGAAGGCGCTGTGAGCAGCTCGCCGCTGAGCAGCCCGCGGACCGTGCACCAGGCCGCCACCGCCCACGCGGCCACGAGCAGCACGTACAGGGCGACCGCGAGGCCGTCGAAGGCGAGCAGGCCGGTGTGCCGGGCCAGCCCCTCGGCGCCGGTCACGCACGTCCCGACCGGGAAGGTGAACGCCCACCAGGTCATCGCGAAGCCCATGCCCCGGCGGCGGGCCCGCAGCACCATCGCGCCGGCGAGCCCGAGCCACAGCAGTGCGAAGCCGGTCACGGGAACCCCGTAGAGGACGGCGAGGAGGCCGAATCCCTGGTCGTAGGGGGCGTGCATCACCCCCGGGGCGACGTCGGCGAACTTGCCCGTCGCGGTGGTCGACTGGCCCAGCGGCCCCAGCACCAGGAACAGGGTCGGGGTGAGCGCGAGGGGCAGCGGACCCGCCGTGACGAGCCGCGCGAAGATCAGCGGAAGCACCAGGAACGTGGCCAGCAGGCTCAGCCCGAACATCGCGAGGCAGCCGAGCAGCAGGGTCTGGCGGGCCTGCCCGGCCGGCAGATGCGGTACGAGCAGCGGGCCGAGGGCGGCGGAGACCATCGGGGCGACGAGCGGCAGCAGCCACACCGGTGTGGCCTGTCCGGGCTCGATGCGGTGCCGCACGACCATCAGGTACGGGACGGCCACCGCGGCCAGCAGTCCCACCGCCGTGCCGACGGTGAACAGGACGACGTCCAGCGCGAGCGCGGCCCGCGGTCCGATCCAGTCCTCGCCGACGACCAGCGCCCCGCCGCCGACGGCCAGCAGGGCCATGGCGAGACAGCCGTAGAAGGGCGCCATGGCCGGGTCGAGAAGATGGGCGCGGGCCTGGTCGCGGTGACGGGTCCAGTGCACGGCGCGAGCGGCGAGCAGTGTCACGAGCATCGCGAGCGACAGCGCCCACACCCCGGCGCACACGGCTCTGAGGCCCGGCACGTGTCCGGGAAGTCCGGCGCCGGCTGTGGCCACGATGGCCGTGCCCATCACCGAGGCGTACCAGTTGGGGCCCAGGTGCCGCACGGTGGCGGCGCGGTGGGTTCCGACCGTGCGAGGGGATCCCGATGTGCGGACGGCGAGGGGCTGGGCAGCGGTGACCATGGCTCCACCGTCCCGCGCCGAAGGCCTCCCCACCAGGGAGCACTGTTCTATGAGGGCATAAGCTGGATTTATGGGCAGGACGGAATCGGCGACCGGGACCAGCGAGCACGAAGCGGCCGCGGGCAGAGCCGGAGAGACGGCCGGCAGCGGCATCGCGCACCGGGTGCCGGAGCTCGGCGCGCTGGAACTGCTGCTCGCCGTGGCGCGGCTCGGCAGCCTCGGGCGCGCGGCGCGTGAACTGGGCATCACCCAGCCCGCGGCCAGCAGCCGCATCCGCTCCATGGAACGCCAGCTCGGGGTGGCCCTCGTCGACCGTTCACCCCGCGGCTCGCGGCTCACCGACGAGGGCGCGCTCGTCACCGACTGGGCCCGGCGGGTGGTGGAGGCGGCCGAGGCGTTCGACGCCGGGGCGCAGGCCCTGCGCGACCGGCGGGACTCCCGGCTCCGGGTGGCCGCGAGCATGACCATCGCTGAATACCTGCTCCCCGGCTGGCTGATCGCGCTGCGCGCGCAGCGCCCCGACACGGCGGTGTCGCTCCTCGCCGGCAATTCCGCCGCCGTCGCGGAGCGGCTCCTCGCGGGCGAGGCCGACCTCGGCTTCGTCGAAGGGCTGTCCGTTCCGGTGGGCCTCGACTCGGTGGTCGTCGCGCGGGACCGGCTGATCGTGGTCACGGCGCCCGGGCACCCGTGGGCGCGGCGGCGGGCGCCGCTGTCCGCGGGCGAGCTCGCGGCGACGCCGCTCATCCTGCGGGAGGAAGGGTCGGGTACGCGGCAGGTGCTGGACGCGGCGCTCGGAGGGCTCGCCCGGCCGTTGATCGAGCTGTCCTCCACCACCGCGGTCAAGGCGTCCGCGGTCAGCGGGGCCGGGCCCGCCGTCCTCAGCGAGCTCGCGCTCGGGGAGGAGCTGTCGGCCCGTCGGCTGGTCACCGTGGAACTCGCCGGCGTCCGGCTCGACCGTGCCCTGCGCGCGGTCTGGCCCACCGGTCACCGCCCCACCGGTCCCGCCCGGGATCTCCTGGCCCTGACCCGCTCGTTCCACTGACGGCCGCCCCGCCGTCCCGTCCTCGGCGCTCGCCCCGGATGCCCCTCGTCGAGGGGCGGAGCGGCTGACTTTCCGGTGTGTCGTCAGGCCGCCGCCCGGACCAGCGCCCTCATCACCCGCACGTCCTCGCCCATCTCCGGATGCCACTGCACCCCGAGGACCCACCCGGGCCCGGGGAGTTCGACGGCCTCCACCGTCCCGTCCGCGGCGTGCGCCGAGGCGAGCAGCCCCGCACCGAGCCGTTCCACCGCCTGGTGGTGATAGGTGGGCACGGCCGAAGCCTCCGGCACGACACCGGCGTACAACGTCCCCGGCACGGGCGTCACCTCGTGCTGCCCGAAGACCCCGACGGCCTGGGTGTGCCCGTCGATGTGCTGGACGAGCGTGCCCCCGAGGGCGACGTTCAGCAGCTGCATACCGCGGCAGATCCCGAGCAGCGGGGTGCCGGACGCCAACGCGGCCCGGATCAGCGCCAGTTCCCACGCGTCGCGCGCGGGCGCCGGCGGCCCCGTGCGCGACGACCGCTCGGCGCCGTAGCACCCGGGGTCGACGTCCGGCCCCCCGGCGACGACCACCCCGTCGAGGCGGGCCACGGCCGCCGCGGCCCGGTCCGGATCGTCCGGCGGCAGCATCACGGCGAGCCCGCCGGCCCGCTGCACGAGCCGCGGATACCCGGCGGGCAGCAGCGCGGCCTCCAGTTCCCACACACCCCAGCGGGCACCGTCCAGATACGTGCTGACGCCGATCAGCGGCCTGTCCACGCGGCTCTCCCTCGCATCGATCCCTGATCAATGGAACGCATGCATACCTTTGCGGGACGCGTGACGACAAGGCGGCCGGGTGTGCGTCGTGTCCGGCTCACGCGAGGAACCCCCGCAGCAGCGCCGCCGTCCCCGCGCAGTGCTCCCGCATCATCTCCCGCGCCCCGTCGGCGTCCCCGTCGAGCACGGCCTCGACCAGCGCCGTGTGCTGCTGCTGGGAGTGCTCCAGGTTGCGCACCAGCAGGGGGATGCAGTCGAGGAGGTCGTTGACACAGGCGCGCACGGACGCGTACTGGGCCGCCAGCGAGGGCGAACCGCACAGCTGCGCGAGCGTGAGGTGGAGCCCGGTGTCCAGCCGGCGGTACTCGGTCAGCGGAGCGTCGTTCGTGCGGGCGAGCGCCTCGCGCAGCCGCTTCGCCCGCTCGCCGTCGAGCCCGTGCGCGGCGCACAGTCCGGCCGCGCCCACCTCCAGGACCTCGCGGAAGCGCAGGACGTCCTCGATGTCGACCGCGGCGACCCGGCGCCGCAGCTCCTGCTCGCCGGGGGCCTGCGCGCGCGGCAGCACGAACGTGCCGCCGTACCGGCCGCGCCGCGACTCGACGAGGCCCTGGTCCTGGAGGACTTTGAGCACCTCGCGCAGGGTGACCCGGCTGATCCCGAGCCGTTCCGCCAGGTCCCGTTCGGCGGGCAGCCGTTCGCCGCCGGGCACCAGGCCCAGCCGGACGACCTGGAGGATCTGCTCCAGCGCCTCCTCGAAGCCGTTGCCCGCCCGCACCGGCCGCAGCACGGTCGTCAGCCCGTCGCCCGGACCCCTCGCGGCGCGGCCCGGACCGCGCCCCGGGCCGCTGTCTGGACTCGCCTGCGCCATCCGGTCGTGCCCCCTTCCCAAGCAAAGGTTCTCGGCAATACCTTATGGCTCTCGGCTGACCCAAGGAGGCTTTTCCGGTGGCAGACCGCACACCCCCGCTCGGCGTAGAGGAACTGCACACCCTCGTCGCGGGCGGCGAGATCGACACGGTCGTCCTGGCCTTCCCCGACATGCAGGGGCGACTCCAGGGCAAGCGGTTCGCCGCGCGCTTCTTCCTCGACGAGGTCCTGCACCACGGCACGGAGGGCTGCAACTACCTCCTCGCCGTCGACACCGAGATGAACACGGTCGACGGATACGACATGTCCTCCTGGGACCGGGGCTACGGCGACTTCGCGATGCGCCCCGACCTCGGCACCCTGCGCCGCGTCCCGTGGAACGCGGGCACCGCCCTGCTCATCGCCGA
The DNA here is from genome assembly GCF_054729265.1 of Streptomyces krungchingensis. Taxonomy (NCBI): domain Bacteria; kingdom Bacillati; phylum Actinomycetota; class Actinomycetes; order Kitasatosporales; family Streptomycetaceae; genus Streptomyces; species Streptomyces krungchingensis. The sequence continues at coordinate 2,634,592 of NZ_JBPUKY010000001.1, read as the reverse complement.
CCTCGCCTGGAACGACGGCTCACCGGTCGTCGCCGCGCCCCGCCAGATCCTGCGCCGCCAGCTCGACCGCCTCGCGGAGCTCGGCTACACCGCCCAGGTCGGCACGGAGCTCGAGTTCATCGTCTTCAAGGACACCTACGAGCAGGCCTGGGACGCCCACTACCGCGGCCTGACCCCGGCCAACCAGTACAACATCGACTACTCGGTCCTGGGCACCGGGCGCATCGAGCCCCTGCTCCGCCGCATCCGCAACGAGATGCAGGGCGCCGGCCTCACCGTCGAGTCCGCGAAGGGCGAGTGCAACCCCGGCCAGCACGAGATCGCCTTCAAGTACGACGAGGCCCTCGTCACCTGCGACCAGCACGCGATCTACAAGACCGGCGCCAAGGAGATCGCCTCCCAGGAGGGCGTCTCGCTCACGTTCATGGCCAAGTACAACGAACGCGAGGGCAATTCCTGCCACATCCACCTCTCGCTCGCGGACGCCGACGGCAGGAACGTCATGGCGGGCTCCGACCGGGACCCCGACGGGATGTCGCCGGTCATGCGGCACTTCCTCGCCGGGCAGCTCGCCGCCCTGCGCGACTTCTCGCTCCTCTACGCCCCCAACATCAACTCCTACAAGCGGTTCCAGCCGGGCTCCTTCGCGCCGACCGCCGTCGCCTGGGGCCACGACAACCGCACCTGCGCGCTCCGTGTCGTCGGCCACGGCCGGTCGACGCGCTTCGAGAACCGCCTGCCGGGCGGTGACGTCAACCCGCACCTGGCGGTCGCCGGTCTGGTCGCGGCGGGTCTGTACGGCATCGAGCAGCAGCTGGAGCTCCCCGAGGCATGCGGCGGCAACGCGTACGCCGCCGAGTACGAGCACGTGCCCACCACCCTGCGCGAGGCCGCCGAGCTCTGGGAGAACAGCCCCATCGCCAAGGCCGCGTTCGGCGACGAGGTGGTCGCGCACTACCGCAACATGGCGCGCGTCGAGCTGGACGCCTTCGACGCCGCGGTGACCGACTGGGAGCTGCGCCGCTCCTTCGAACGCATGTGAGGCCCCACTTGTCGAACGAGCACGAACTCCGTGTCCTCAACCCGGCCACCGAGGAGGTCGTCGCCACCGTCCCGGCCGCCACCGCGGACGACGTGGACGCCGCCGTCACGCGGGCCGCGCGCGCCCAGACGGCATGGACGGCACTCGCGCCCGCCGACCGCGCCCGGCTGCTGCGCCGCTTCGCGTCCGTCGTCGACGGGCACATCGAGGAACTGGCCCGGCTGGAGGTCCGCGAGGCGGGCCACACCCTCGGCAACGCCCGCTGGGAGGCGGGCAACGTGCGCGATCTGCTCGACTACGCGGCCGGGGGAGTGGAGCGACTGACCGGCCGTCAGATCCCGGTCCTCGGCGGTCTCGACGTCACCCTCCTCGAACCGCTCGGCGTCGTCGGCGTCATCGCGCCCTGGAACTTCCCCATGCCGATCGCAGCCTGGGGCACCGCACCGGCCCTCGCCGCCGGCAACGCGGTGGTCCTCAAGCCCGCCGAGACGACGCCGCTGACCGCCCTCAGGCTGGCCGAACTCGCCCTGGAGGCAGGGCTTCCCGAGCACCTCTTCCAGGTACTGCCGGGCGCCGGCCCCGTCGCGGGGAACGCCCTCGTCGAGCACCCGGGCGTCGCCAAGATCGTCTTCACCGGGTCGACGGCCGTGGGCAAGCAGGTGCTGGCGAAGGGCTCCGCCCTCCTCAAGCGCGTCACCCTGGAACTCGGCGGCAAGAGCCCCAACATCGTGTTCGCCGACGCGGACGTCGAGGCCGCCGCTGCCGCCGCACCCATGTCCTTCCTCGACAACTCCGGCCAGGACTGCTGCGCCCGCACCCGCATCCTCGTCCAGCGCTCGGTGCACGACCGCTTCCTGGACCTGCTCGCCCCCGCGATCGAGTCCGTCAGGGTCGGCGACCCCGCCGACGAGCAGACACAGATGGGCCCGCTGATCTCCCGGGCACAGCTGGAACGCGTGCGCTCCTACGTCGACGCCGGCGCGCCCGGCATCCGCGGCAAGGCCCCGGAGGGACCCGGTTTCTGGTTCCCGCCCACCGTGCTCACCGCGGTCGCGCCCGACGCCCGCGTCGCCGTCGAGGAAGTCTTCGGCCCGGTCGCCGTGGTCCTCCCCTTCGAGGACGAGGCGGACGCCGTCCGGCTCGCCAACGACACCCCGTACGGCCTCGCCGGGTCCGTCTGGAGCCGGGACATCGGCCGGGCGCTGCGGGTCTCGGGCGCCGTGCGCGCCGGGAACCTCTCCGTCAACTCCCACTCCAGCGTCCGCTACTGGACCCCCTTCGGCGGCTTCAAACAATCGGGGATCGGCCGCGAGCTGGGCCCGGACGCGCTCACCGCCTTCACCGAAACCAAGAACGTCTTCATCAGTACGGAGGGCCCCGCACAGTGACCGAAGCCACCGAGGGAAACATCTGCCGCCGTCTGGTCGGCCGTACCGCCGTCATCACCGGCGCCGGCAGCGGGATCGGCCTCGCCACCGCGCGCCGGCTGGCCTCCGAGGGCGCGCGCGTCGTCTGCGGCGACGTCGACGAACAGCGCGGCAAGGCCGCCGCCGACGAGGTCGGCGGCACCTTCGTCAAGGTCGACGTCACCGACCCGGAACAGGTCGAGGCGCTGTTCAGGACGGCGTACGACACGTACGGCTCCGTCGACGTCGCCTTCAACAACGCCGGCATCTCGCCGCCCGACGACGACTCCATCCTGGAGACCGGACTGGAGGCCTGGAAGCGCGTCCAGGAGGTCAACCTCACCTCCGTGTACCTGTGCTGCAAGGCCGCCATCCCCTACATGCGGCGCCAGGGCAGGGGCTCCATCATCAACACGGCGTCCTTCGTGGCCCGGATGGGTGCGGCGACCTCGCAGATCTCGTACACCGCCTCCAAGGGCGGTGTGCTGGCCATGTCCCGCGAACTGGGCGTGCAGTTCGCGAGGGAGGGCATCCGGGTCAACGCCCTGTGCCCCGGACCGGTCAACACCCCGCTGCTCCAGGAGCTGTTCGCCAAGGACCCGGAACGGGCCGCGCGGCGGCTGGTGCACATCCCCGTCGGACGGTTCGCGGAGGCCGACGAGATCGCCGCGGCGGTCGCGTTCCTCGCCAGCGACGACTCCTCGTTCGTCAACGCGACCGACTTCCTGGTCGACGGCGGGATCTCGGGCGCGTACGTGACACCCCTCTAGCGGACAAAGGTGTACGGTCCACGTCATATGCGACACCTCCTCGTGTGGACCCTGGCAGCGGCCGCCGCCCTGGCGGCCGCGCCCACCGCCCCCGTCGCCGGCCCGGCCGCGTCCGGCCGCGCCGACTGCCCACGACTGTCCGGCACTTGGTACGGAGACAACCGCGCCCGTCTGCAACAGGTGATCGACGCCCACGGCACCTGCGCCGGCCGCCCCCTGGACACCCGCCCGGTCGCCGCCTTCGACTGGGACAACACGATCACCAAGAACGACGTCACGGACGCCACCCTCGTCTGGGCCCTCACCCACGACAGACTCCTGCGCCCGGCCCGCTGGAAGGACACCAGCGCCTGGCTCACCACAGCCGCCGACGAGGCCCTCACCGCCGCCTGCGGCTCGGGCGCGGGCACCCCCCTGAGAACCTCCGAGAACCCCCGCTGCGCCGACGAGATCCTCCAGATCCGCGAGAACGCCACCACCGTCAGCGGGGCCCCGGCCTTCGTCGGCACCTGGAACCACCGGCGCACGGTGCCCCAGTACGCATGGGTGCCCCAGCTCTTCGCCGGCCGCACCCCCGCGGAGCTCTCCTCCTACGCCCGCCGGGCACGCGAGCGCGCCCTCGCGGCCCCCGTGGGCGCGGTGCAGCGGGTCGGCACCCGCACCGTTCCCGCGTACGTCCGCTACTACGCCCAGCAGCGCGACCTGATCCGCACCCTGCAACGGGCCGGATTCGACGTGTACATCGTCTCGGCGGGCTCCGAACCCGTCACCGAGGTCTGGTCCCGCGGAGTCGGGGTCGACGCCCGTCACACCCTCGCGATCCGCTCCGTCCTCGACCGCCACGGCCGGATCACCACCCGCAACGAGGGCTGCGGTGGCGTCCCCGCGAGCAGGGGTGAGGCCATCCCGTACATCGACGGCAAACGCTGCTGGATCAACCAGGAGATCTACGGAGTGCGCGGTGCCGCCGCCTGGCGGCGGCAGGACGCCCGCCACCGCCCCGTCGTCGCGGGCGGCGACGCCGACACCGACGTCGCCTTCGTCGGCGACGCCACCGGCGCCCACCTGGTCCTCAACCGCAACAAGAGCGAACTGATGTGCAGGGCGTACGACGACGCGGACGGCCGCTGGTTGGTCAACCCGATGTTCATCGAGCCGCTGCCCCGCAAGCCGGACGACTACCCGTGCGCGACGACCGCCTACAACGCGCCGGACGGCGGCCGGGGCCCCGTACGCAGACCGGACGGCTCCGTCGTGCCCGACCGGACGGACACCGTGTACTGATCTTCAGGGCCACGTCCCAAGGGCTGTCCCGTGATCCCCGGTGGATCGGCGCGCGGCGTCGGATGCGGTGCATCGCGAGGCGGTGGGGGTCCCCCTCCGAAGGCAGGGGGCGGTCGTCCTCGTACTGGGCGTATTCGGGCGGCCCTCCGACGCGGCGAGGTGCCGTAGCTGTCGTCGTGCGCCCGCCGGGGATCACGGGACAGCCCTTAGAGTGCCGGGATGAGCATGACACCTCCGCCCGGCTGGTACCGCGACCCGTCGTACCCGCTCGTCGAGCGCTGGTGGGACGGAACCGCGTGGACCGACCACCGGCGCCAGCCCGAGGTCCCCACGCAGCCCCCGGCACCCCCGGCGCCGTCCGGGAACGGGGGCTCGGGCCGGGCCAAGGCCGTCGCCCTGACCGCGGCCGGAGCGGTCCTCGTCGCGTCGATCGCCACCGGCGCCGTGCTCCTCGGCAAGGACGACGGGAAGGGGGAGGCGGCCACGAAGACCACGCCGACCGCCCCGGCACCCGCCACCGGGACCGGCTCACCGTCGCCCTCGGGCTCCGCCTCCGCGAGCCCGTCCGAGGACCCGTCCAAGGTCGTGGACGAACTCAACGGCATCACCCTGCCGTTGCTCGACGGCTGGGTCCGGCCCAAGTACGTCGCCGAGGACGACATGGTGATGACGACGCCGGGCACCTACGACTGCCCGGGGGACCCCGGCCTCTGCCGCCACGGCCGGGTCCTGTCGCGCACCGTCACGGCCAACGACGAGAAGTCCCCGAAGATCCTCGCCGAGCAGGACATCGAGGACGCGGCGGACGCCTCGTACGACCGCGACCTGGTCGACAGCAGGCCCTACCGCGGCATCACCTCCCACCAGGTGGTGAAGTCGGGCCAGGTCGCCGTCGCGGGGCGGGCCGGCTACTTCGTGCGCTGGCGCGTCAGGACCGGTGTGGGGCCGGGTGGGTACGTCGAGTCGCTGGCCTTTCCGTCCAGCGTCGGCTCGGAGTCCCTCGTCATCGTCCGCTTCGCCTTCGACGCGGGCCCCGACGGACCGCCCCTGGCCGACATGGACAGGATCACCAAGGGCATCCGCCCGGTCGGTGACTCGGGCACCGGCGGGGGAGTGGGCAGCAGCATCGGACCGTCGACGTGACACCCCGCGGCGAGCCGGCCTAGGGGGGTTTCGTTTGGATCAGCCCGGGTCCGCGACGCCCGGCACGGCGCCTCGCCGCGTTGTCGGACCACCCGAGTACGCCCAGTACGCGAGTGATCCTCCGCCTTGCGACGCACCGCACCGGACGCCGCGGCCCGATCCGACCTGACCCAAACGAAACCCCCTAGAGGAAGGTGTACCCTTCGCCCCGGTACGTCGGGACCGTGGCCGTCACCGCGTCGCCCTCCACGAGGTGCAGGGTGTCGAACCGCTCGCACAGCTCGCCGGCCTTGGCGTGCCGGAACCACACCTTGTCGCCGATCAGCAGGTCGTCCGCGGGCGCCCCGATCAGCGGCGTTTGCACCTCGCCGGGGCCCTCCTGCGGGTCGTACCTCAGTCCCTCCGGCAGGTGGGGCACCGGCAGCCGGTCGGCGCCCGGGGCCCCCGAGGCCGGGTAGCCGCCGCCGAGGACCGTCACGATCCCCACGCCCGGCCTGCGGACGACGGGCTGCGCGAACAGCGCGGCCGGACGCCCGCTGAACGACGTGTAGTTGTCGAACAGCCGCGGCAGGTACAGCCCGGACCCCGCCGCGATCTCGGTGACCGAGTCCTCCGCGGCCGTGTGCTGGACGCTGCCCGTACCGCCGCCGTTGACGAATTCGAGGTCCGGTGCCACCGCCCGCACGGCCCGGACGACCTCGGCGCGCCGCCGGGCCAGCTCCTTGCGGGCGGTGGCCTGCATCAGCCGGATGGCGCGCGACCGCAGCGGCCGCCCGTCGACGGCGTCGCCCACGCCCGCGATGTGCCCCTCGTACGCCATGATCCCGACCAGCCGGAATCCGGGCCGCCGGGCGACGGCGCGGGCCAGATCGGCGACCTGGGCCGGGGAGTGCAGCGGCGAGCGCAGGGCCCCCACCCGGACCCGCCCGCCGAGCAGCTTGAGGGACGTGTCCAACTCCAGGCAGACACGCACGACTTCGGCACCGCCCTGCCGGGCCTCGTCGATCAGGGCCAGCTGTGCCGGGTCGTCGATCATGACGGTCACCGCGGCGGCGAGCTTCGGGTCGCTGGTCAGCTCGGCGAAGGCCCCGCGGTCCGCCGACGGGTAGGCCAGGAGCACGTCGTCGAAGCCGGAGCGCGCGAGCCACAGCGACTCGGCGAGGGTGAACGACATGATGCCCGCGAAGCCGTCGCGGCCCAGGACGCGTTCCAGGAGGGCGCGGCAGCGGACGGACTTGCTGGCGACACGGATCGGCTTGCCCCCGGCCCTGCGGACGAGATCCTCCGCGTTCGCGTCGAAGGCCTCCAGGTCCACGATCGCGACGGGCGCGTCGAGGTGAGCGGTGGCCCGGTCGTACCGGGCCCGGTCTGCGGCGCGGGCAGTCATGTCCGAAGCCTGCCAGACTCGATTACCGCAGGGTAGGGGGACGTTCCGGGCAGATGCCCCGGGGCCCCGGACTGGTTCCCTCCGGACGCGCGTCAACCCGTAGAGTGACGCGCACGCAGGGAGGAACGACCTTGCCCCGGCGGGCCCTGCCCGGGGTGACGGTCCATCGGTGCGGGTATGCGTGCCCGTGGCGGGCCTCCGCAGACACGAAACGGTCCCGCCGAGCTCCGCGGCGGACCGATTGCCCGGGTACGAGGAAACGGGGGGTGCATGAGCACGGAAGCGCGTCGCGCCTCCATCCCTCCGCGCCCGACGACCCCGCCGCAGTCGTCCCCGGCCGCCTCGCAGTCGTCCCGGGACGCCCTCCCGGAGCCGGCCGCGCAGACCCCGTCGGCCACCGCGGAGGGGACGGCCCCGCCGTGGCCCCCGGCCCGCGAAGAGTCCCGGGAGGCGGGCCCCGCGACCGATGCCCGTGCGGAGACGTCCGGCCGCCCGGCCGCGTCCGAGGCGGAGCGCCAGGTGCCGCCGCGTCGGACCGATTTCCGTGCGGAGACGTCCGGCCGCCCGGCCGCGTCCGGCCCGGAGCGCCAGGTGCCGCCGCGTCCCGCCGGCGCCCCCGCGGGGCACACCCCGGCACCCCACCGGCAGGACCGGTTCGTGGCGGACGCCGCTCCGCCGCGCGCGGCGGACCGGTTGCCGGACGGCGCTCCGACGTTCCCGTCCCTGCGCGCGGGCGCGCAGCAGGACACGGCGGCCCCGCCGCGGCCCACGCCGCCCCGCCCCGCCGACGGACCCACGTTCCCGCCCCGCCCGGTGGAACCCCCTTCCACGGGCACCGGCGCGGCGCCGCGGGCCGCAAGCACTTCGCGTGTGCCCTCGCCACCGAGCTCGTACGACTTCTTCGCGCCGGCCACCGACGTGGCGGCGCAAGCGACCGGCACCCCCGGTGACCGGTCGGCGAACCGGCCCGGGACGTCGGCCCACGGGCCCGGGAACGGGCCCGCCCGTCCCTCCGGCGCACCCGGGCGGGACGCGGAGAACCCCACCGGCGCGGCGTCCGGCCTGCCCGCCGCGCGCCGGCCCGGCACCGTCACCCCGCCGCCGCCCCCGGCCTCCGCCCGCTTCCCGGACGCTCCGCCGGCCACCCCCGGGTCCGCCCGGCCCGGGGTGCCGCCGCGCACCGGCCCGCACGAGGAGCACAGCACGGAGACGACCAGGCGACTGCGGCCCGTCCCGGCCCAGGAGCCGGCCGCACCCCCGCACACCCCGCCCCGCGCCCCCGTACCCCCGTCGCCCACCCCGCGCGCGGAGCGCCCCTTCGTCTCGTTCGCCGAGCCGGACACCCACGACGGGACCGGTGAGCGTCCGCGCACCTCCCGCGGCGGCAGGACCCGCCCCCGCATCGTGGCCGCCGCGGCCTGCGTCGTCCTTGGAGCCGGGCTCATCGGCGGCGCGGTGACGGGCAGTTGGCTCACCGGCGGCACCGACGGCGAGGGCTCGGGCGACGCCTTCGCGTCGGCGGGCGACCTGTGGCACAGCGTGCCCGTGGACCGGCTCTTCCCGCCCACCGTGCGGGGGGACGGAGCCGGCCCCGGAGGCGCCGACCGCGTCTGGACCCGGATCGCCGTCGCGCCGGACACCGGCTGCAAGGACGCCTTCGACCCGCTCCTGCGCAAGGCCCTCGCCCCGGTCGGCTGTCTGCGGCTGCTGCGCGCCACGTACACGGACGCCACCCGCAGCCATGTCACGACCGTCGGCCTGCTGTTCACCAAGGCGGACGCGGCGGCGATGACCTCCCTCAAGGCCCGCTTCGAGAAGGAGGGCCTGGAGCGCCGCACCGACCTGATGCCCCGCCCGTACGCCGCCGAGGGAACCGTCGCCGACCACTTCGGCGACGCGCAGCGCGCCTCCTGGACGGTGTCGGTGCTGACCGACGCCCCCGTCGTGGTCTACGCCGTCTCCGGGTTCGCGGACGGCCGTGCCGTCACCACGCCGCAGGCGGCCGAGGACGCCATCGAGCCCGGCGCGACCACGACCCCGGCGCAGGCGGGCCTGGGCCACGAGGCACAGGGACTCGCCGACCGCGTCGAACGGGGCTTCCGCAAGACCGTCACCTCGGCCACGGAGAAGCCGTCATGATCCGCAAGGCCGGACCGGTCCGCACCGCGGGGCGGGGCCGCCCGACCGGGGCGACCCGCCGGGCCGGGCTGCTCGGTGCCCTGCTGGCCGGCTCCCTGGCCCTGGTGCCGTCCACCACCGCCTACGCCGACGGCATACGCGCCAAGCAGTGGGCCCTGGACGCGATGCACACCCAGGAGGCCTGGCGGACCACCAAGGGCAAGGGCATCACCGTCGCCGTCCTCGACACGGGCGTCGACGCCCGGCACCCGGACCTCGACGGGAACGTCCTCACCGGCAAGGACATGGTCGGCTTCGGCGCGAGCCGCGGCGACCGGGCGTGGGCCAGGCACGGCACGGCCATGGCGGGCATCATCGCCGGGCACGGTCACGGCCCGGGCGACGACGACGGAGTCATGGGCATCGCCCCGGAGGCGAAGGTCCTCCCGGTCCGCGTCATCCTGGAGGACGGCGACTCCGCCCGGACGAAGGCCCGCAACACCCGGGGCAACGCCCTCGCCGAAGGCATCCGCTGGGCCACCGACCACGGCGCCGACGTCATCAACCTCTCCCTCGGCGACGACTCCAAGTCCGCCCACCCCGAACCGGCGGAGGACGAGGCCGTCCAGTACGCCCTGCGCAAGGGCGCCGTCGTCGTCGCCTCGGCCGGCAACGGGGGCGAGAAGGGCGACCACATCTCCTACCCGGCCGCCTACCCGGGTGTGATCGCGGCGACCGCCGTGGACCGGTACGGCACCCGCGCCTCCTTCTCCACCCGCCGCTGGTACGCCACGGTGAGCGCGCCCGGCGTCGACGTCGTCATCGCCGACCCGGACGACCGCTACTACGAGGGCTGGGGCACGAGCGCGGCGTCCGCCTTCGTCTCCGGCGCGGTCGCCCTCATCAAGGCGGCCCACCCCGGTCTGTCCCCGGCGCAGATCAAGCAGCTCCTGGAGGACACCGCCCGGAACGCCCCCGCCGGTGGCCACGACGACTCCCGAGGGTTCGGTTTCGTCGACCCCGCCGCCGCCATCAAGGCGGCCGGCCGGCTCAAGCCCGAAGGGCTCCACTCGCAGGCGTACCGCGGGAAGTACTTCGGTTCGGGTCCCGACGCCGCCAAGGGCGACGACGACTCCTCGGGCTGGGCGGGCCCGCTCGCGGGCGGCATCGGCGCGGCCCTGCTGGCGGCGGCGGTCGTGCTGTGGCGCGGCCGCCGTGCCCCGGACGGCTACGGCGACGCCTAGCCGCCCACGCCTGACGGCGGGACCTGGGCGGGTACGTCGGCGCCCGGCCGCCCGCGCCTGACCGCGGGACCGGGGCCGGGACGGCGGCGGCGAACTGCACACGTCTGGCGGCGGGACCCGGGCGGGTACGTCGGCATCCGGCCGCCCGCGCCTGACCGCGAGACCGGGGCCGGGACGGCGGCGGCGAACTGCACACGTGTGACGGCGGGACCTGGGCCGGTACGGTGACACCCAGCCGCCCGCGCGTCACGGCGAGACCCGGGCCGGTACGTCGGCGCCCAGCGCCCGCGCCTGACCGCGGGACCTGAACGGAACCGCGCCTGCCGCAGCTCACCGGCAGGACCGGTCGGGCAGCATGGGCCCCGGGCAAGCCGTGCAGGCGGTACGGGTGTTGCGGGCGCACGCTCCCCGGCAGCGCCCCGAGCGACCGGGGCCTCAGCCCGCGTCCGTGTCCCGGAACGCCGACACCGCCGCCCGCGCCGCCGCCTCGACCAGCGAAATCCCCTTCGCCTGCGTGGAGTTGCCGTTCGACAGGGTCGCCACCAGGTAGGAGCGTCCGTCGGCGGTGACCCGCCCGATGCTGTTGATGTCCCACAGCCCGGTCGTGCTGCGCGCCAGCCACCCGTTCTTCAGGGCCCAGGCGGAGCCGTCCGCGACCGCCGACACCCCCCAGTGCTGGCCGGCCGCGACACCGCCCATGAGGCCCTGCACATAGGCGCGCGAACTCTTCGAGAGCTCGGTGTCGCCGACGCCGAACACCTGCCGGAGCAGGGTGAGTTGATCGGTCGCCGTGGTCTGCGTCAGCCCCCACAGCGCGCCGTCGCCGCCCTGCGTGCCGGACAGGCCGAAGCGGGCGTTCGCGGAGTCCAGGCCGTCCGCCTGCCCGATCTCGTCCCACAGCGCGGACGCCGCCGTGTTGTCGCTGTGCTCGATCATCGCGGTGGCGTAGGCCTTCTCCTGCGCCGTGAGATGCCGGTCCGCGTCCTGGACCTGGAGCAGCAGCGCCGCCAGGATGTCCACCTTCACGATGCTCGCGGTGTCGAAGGAGCCGTCGCCGTACACGGAGCTCTCGCCGGAGGTGAGGTCGAGGACGGCGACCGACACCTTCGCCCCGTTCTCCGCCGTCACCGACTTCATCGCCGCGGCGAGCAACGCCTCGCGATCGACCGAGGGCTCCGCCACGGGTTCCACCGACGCCTCCTCGCTGACGGCGGGCGACGCCGAGGACGCCGCCGGGGACCCGGACGACGATACGGGCCCGGAGCCGTCGTGCGCCTGGGCCTTCATGTAGAAGGTGCCGGCCGCGGTGCCGCCCACCAGGACGGCGGAGGCCACCAGGGCGGACAGCAGCGGCGTGCGTCGGGCGGTGCGGGCGCGGCGCCCTCGGGCTCTGTGACGGTCCATCCCGCGATGCTGGGCGCCGGGGCTGTGCCCGTGGTTAGACGCATGTGAGATGTGTGTCAGGGAAGGCTGAGAAACGCATGAGCCCTGTCACCACCGGGTTACCGGGCCCGCACAAGCGCAGCAGCATCACCCCGATAGGGTCGGGACCGTGGCGAACAAGAACATTCCCGACTCCGGCTTCTCCGACGACGACGGCAGCGCCGACCCGAGGCTCAGCGCGGCGCTCGCGGCCTGGGCCGAGGACCGCACCGCCGTCGGGCCCGTCCTGGAGGCGCTCAAGGGCGCCCGGCTGCTCGTGCCCGTGGTGGCCGTCCTCGGCGAGGTCGAGGAGGACGAGAACGGACTGCGCCACGAGAAGACCAGCGACATGGCGGTGCCGACCCTGAAGGCCGGCCACCGCACGGCGCTGCCCGCCTTCACGTCCACCGAGTCGCTGGCCCGCTGGGACCCCGCCGCCCGCCCCGTCGCCGTACCCCTGCACCAGGCGCTACAGGCCGCCGCGCACGAGAAGGCCGACACGATCGTCCTGGACATGGCGGGCCCCGTGCCCTACGAGCTGACGGGCCCGGCGCTGCTCGCGCTCGCCGAGGGACGCACCTCGACCGACCCGCTCGCCGACCCGGCCGTCGTGGCCGCGGTGCGGGCCGCGGTCGCCGCCGAACCGCTGGTCCTGCGCGCCCACCTCGGGCCCGGCCACGCCGACGGCACCCTCGCCCTCGTGCTCGACCCGTCCGCCGCCCCGGCCGAGGCGGCCCGCTCGGTCGCCGAGCGGCTCGCGGCCGACGAGACACTGAGGGCCCGCCTGGTGCGCGGCCTCGACCTGGCGCTGCTGCCGGCCGAGGCGACGCCGCCGGGCGAGCCCCTGTACGTACGTCGGTGAGTGAAGGTCAGCCGTAGACCGGGCCCGTGTACTTCTCGCCCGGACCCTGGCCCGGCTCGTCCGGGACGATCGACGCCTCGCGGAACGCCAGCTGGAGCGACTTCAGACCGTCGCGCAGCGGCGCCGCGTGGAAGGAGCTGATCTCGGTCGTGCTCGCGTCGAGCAGCCCGGCGAGCGCGGTGACCAGCTTGCGCGCCTCGTCCAGGTCCTTGTGCTCGTCCCCCTCCTCGGTCAGACCGAGCTTCACGGCGGCGGCGCTCATCAGGTTCACGGCGACCGTCACGATCACCTCGACCGCCGGGACCTCGGCGATGTCGCGGGCCATGGTGTCGTAGTCGGGAGTCTGGGGAGGGGTGTCACTCATACCTGACACGATAGGCCCAGGTGCGCGGCCGTCCGCGCGGGGGAGTCCGGGGCGCCCGGTTAGCGCGGACCCCGGGGAACTGCTAACCTTGTGTAACGACCGGTCGGACACCTATGTGCTCGACCCACAAGTGGAGGCTCCGATCTCCCACCTGACCGTCCTCCGGGGCGGCGGGTCACCCGGTCAGGCGGCCACCACCGTTCCGTACGGACGGTGGAGTCGCCCGATAGTGCGCCCCGCGGTTCACCGCGGCGGTGCTCCGGTAGTCATGGAGCCCCGCCTGTGTCCCGTCCCGGGGCATTTTTCATGCCCCGCGGTGGTTGGTCCACGTGTCATCAGAGACATACGCGGCTGTCCGCCAGACCGCCGTGTGGTGCTACCGAGGAGGATCCATCAGCGCCGAGCCCCGCATCAACGACCGGATTCGCGTTCCCGAAGTGCGACTTGTCGGTCCCAGCGGCGAGCAGGTCGGGATTGTTCCGCTTGCCAAGGCCCTTGAGCTTGCTCAGGAGTACGACCTCGACCTGGTCGAGGTGGCGGCGAACGCTCGCCCGCCCGTCTGCAAGCTCATGGACTACGGGAAGTTCAAGTACGAGTCGGCCATGAAGGCCCGTGAGGCGCGCAAGAACCAGGCGCACACGGTCATCAAGGAGATGAAGCTCCGGCCGAAGATCGACCCGCACGACTATGACACGAAGAAGGGTCACGTCGTCCGGTTCCTCAAGCAGGGCGACAAGGTCAAGATCACGATCATGTTCCGTGGTCGCGAGCAGTCCCGGCCCGAGCTGGGCTACCGACTGCTCCAGCGTCTCGCGGAGGACGTCCAGGACCTCGGTTTCGTCGAGTCGAACCCGAAGCAGGACGGCCGGAACATGATCATGGTTCTCGGTCCGCACAAGAAGAAGACCGAGGCGATGGCCGAGGCCCGTGAGGCCCAGGCGGCCCGCAAGGCGGAAGCGAAGGCCAACCCCGGTCGCTCGCAGAACGCCGCCGAGGCCGAGACCGCCGAGGCTCCGGCCGAGGCTTCCGCCGAGGCCTGATCCCAGGACCTACGCCCCGGGCACGTCGAGGACACCGGTCCTGGGCGCCCGGGACAGCAGTCCGGGGATGTCAATCGATACATATGACGTTCCATCGTGCCCGGTTTCACGACCGGGCACCGGAACGCCACTGACGAGGAGATAACGGCGCTATGCCGAAGAACAAGTCGCACAGCGGTGCCAGCAAGCGCTTCAAGGTCACCGGCTCCGGCAAGGTGCTCCGTGAGCGCGCCGGCAAGCGCCACCTGCTCGAGCACAAGTCGTCGCGCCTGACGCGCCGCCTCACCGGCAACGCCGAGATGGCCCCGGGCGACGCCAAGAAGATCAAGAAGCTTCTCGGCAAGTGACGCACCGGCGCCTCGGCGCCGCGCGTCTGGACCGGGACCCAATCGATTTCGGGCCGTGTGACGACCACCACGGCCCCGCTACAAGGAGTTAAACAAAGTGGCACGCGTCAAGCGGGCAGTCAACGCCCACAAGAAGCGCCGGGCGATCCTGGAGCAGGCCTCCGGTTACCGCGGTCAGCGTTCGCGCCTGTACCGCAAGGCCAAGGAGCAGGTCACCCACTCGCTGGTCTACAACTACAACGACCGCAAGAAGCGCAAGGGCGACTTCCGGCAGCTGTGGATCCAGCGCATCAACGCCGCTGCCCGCGCCAACGGCATCACGTACAACCGCTTCATCCAGGGTCTGAAGGCCGCGAACGTCGAGGTCGACCGCAAGATCCTCGCGGAGCTGGCCGTCAACGACGCCAACGCGTTCGCCGCGCTCGTCGAGGTCGCGCAGAAGGCGCTGCCGTCGGACGTCAACGCGCCGAAGGCCGCGTGACGCTGCACCGGCTCTAGGCCGGTGCGACCGGAGGACCCGCAGGCCCGAGGCCTGCGGGTCCTGCTGCGTCCGGACGGGCGGCGGCCCGTGCGCGCGGGCGGCCGGACACGTCGTGCACACGGCGGCCCGCATCCCTGCCCGTACCCGTCGACCGCGGGCCCGCGCCCGACAAGTACCCGTGAACTTCCGAAGGTGAGCCCATGCCCTCCGCCGCCCCCGAGCTGATCTCCCCGCGTTCGCCCCGCGTCCTCGCCGCGCGGCGGCTGGCCAAGCGGAACTTCCGGGGCAAGGAGCAGCTGTTCCTCGCCGAGGGCCCGCAGGCCGTACGGGAGGCGGCGGCCCACCGGGCGCACGGTCGGGCCACCCTCGTGGAACTCTTCGCCACCGTCGAGGCGGCGGAGCGGTACGCCGACATCATCGGTGAGGCCCGGGACGCCGGCGCCCGTGTGCACCTCGCGGACGAGACGGTGATCGCCGACATCTCGACCACCGTGACCCCGCAGGGACTCGTCGGCGTCTGCCGGTTCCTCGACACCCCCTTCGAGGACATCCTCGAAGCCCGGCCGAGGCTCGTCGCCGTCCTCGCCCACGTCCGGGACCCCGGGAACGCCGGCACCGTGCTGCGCTGCGCCGACGCCGCCGGCGCCGAGGCCGTCGTCCTGACCGACGCGTCCGTGGACCTGTACAACCCCAAGGCCGTGCGCGCCTCGGTCGGCTCGCTGTTCCATCTCCCCGTCGCGGTCGGCGTGCCCGTGGAGCGGGCCGTGCAGGGCCTCAAGGACGCCGGGGTGCGGATCGTCGCCGCGGACGGCGCGGGCGACGACGACCTCGACGACGAGCTGGACAAGGGCACCATGGGCGGCCCCACCGCCTGGGTGTTCGGGAACGAGGCCTGGGGGCTTCCGGAGGAGACCCGGGCGCTGGCCGATGCCGTCGTGCGCGTGCCCATCCACGGAAAGGCCGAGAGTCTGAACCTCGCCACGGCCGCCGCCGTATGTCTCTACGCGTCCGCCCGTGCACAGCGCGCCTCCGGAGGGTGCCGCTCCGTCACCGACAGCTAGTAGGGTGACGGGCTCGGGGGCCCTGCGCCAGACGAGAGGTGGGGTACGGGGATGAGTGTCGGCACGAGCGGTGCGCAGAAGGCGCCGCGAGCACGGGAGGTGCGCGGCACACCCACGTCCCGGCACGGCGACCCCACCGGACGTGCCCCGGCCGACCTCGGCGTCGACCCCGACGACCTGCCCGACGGGCTCGTCGTGGCCGACGAGCACGGCGTGGTGATCTGCTTCAACGCCGCCGCGGCCCGGATCACCGCGGTCCCCGCCGCCGACGCCCTCGGACGCAGGCTCGACACGGTGCTCCCGCTGGAGGACCTGGAGGGCCGCCGATGGTGGCAGCTGACCGACCCGTACGGCGGTCTCGCCATCCGCAACGCCCAGCCCGAGCGCAATCTGCTGCTCCCCGGGGCGCGCGAGGTCCTCGTCTCCGCGCGCTACGTGCGGACGCGCCCCACCGGCCCCGTGCACCGCGTCGTCGTCTCCCTCCGTGACACCGAGGCCCGCCGCCGCACCGAGCGCAGCCACGCCGAACTGATCGCGACGGTCGCCCACGAGCTGCGTTCGCCGCTGACCTCCGTCAAGGGCTTCACCGCGACGCTGCTGGCGAAGTGGGAGAGGTTCACTGACGACCAGAAGAAGCTCATGCTGGAGACCGTCGACGCCGACGCGAACCGGGTCACCCGGCTCATCGCCGAACTGCTCGACATCTCGCGCATCGACTCGGGCCGTCTCGAGGTGCGCCGCCAGCCCGTCGACATCGGCGCGGCCGTCGGGCGGCACATCCAGGCGTACGTCGCCTCGGGCCAGTCGGCCGACCGCTTCCTGCTGCGCATCGAGCAGCCGCTGCCCGCCCTGTGGGCCGACCCGGACAAGATCGACCAGGTGCTCAGCAACCTGCTCGAAAATGCCGTGCGTCACGGCGAGGGAACCGTCACCATTGATCTGGCACCCTCGGTGTCCCCGCACGAGCGGGAGGACGGCGAGAACACCGCCACGTCGGTCACGGTGAGCGACGAGGGCACCGGCATCCCGGAGGAGTCCATGAACCGCGTCTTCACCCGCTTCTGGCGGGGCAGCAAGCGCGGCGGCACCGGCCTCGGGCTCTACATCGTCAAGGGCATCGTCGAAGCCCACGGCGGCACCATCACGGTCGGCCGCGCCCCCGGCGGCGGCGCCGAGTTCCGATTTACGTTGCCCGTGGGCACCCCGGCGCATCTCCTCTGACGCCGAAGAGGCCCCACGGGCGCACGCATCAGGGAGCCACCCCTTGGACTGCGCGTCCAAGGCTGTCTCCCACCCCGTTAGACTCGGCCTTTGGCACCTTTGCGTCCCCGTTTCAGGGACGACGCGTCCCCCGAGTCGGGACGGGGACCCTCAGCCAGCCAACCGGAAGCACGGGAAGAGATGTCGGCACCGAATAAGTCGTACGACCCTGTAGAGGTCGAGGCCTTGAAACCGGAAGAGATCGAGCGCATGCGGGACGAGGCGCTCGCCGCCTTCGCGGCCGCCGGTGACCTCGACGCGCTCCAGGAGGCCAAGGTCGCCCACACCGGCGGCACCTCGCCGCTGGCCCTCGCCAACCGCGAGATCGGCGCCCTGCCCCCGCACGCCAAGGCCGACGCCGGCAAGCGCGTGGGCCAGGCCCGCGGCGCCGTGAACAAGGCCCTCGCCGCACGCCAGGCCGAGCTGGAGGCCGAGCGCGACGCCCGCGTCCTGGTCGAGGAGGCGGTGGACGTCACGCTGCCCTACGACCGTGTGCCGGCCGGCGCCCGCCACCCGCTGACCACCATGATGGAGCGGGTCGCCGACGTCTTCGTGTCCATGGGATACGAGATCGCCGAGGGCCCCGAGGTCGAGGCGGAGTGGTTCAACTTCGACGCCCTGAACTTCGGCCCGGACCACCCGGCCCGGCAGATGCAGGACACCTTCTTCGTCGAGGGCCCCACGGGTGACCACGGCGAGTCCGGTGTCGTCCTGCGGACGCACACCTCGCCCGTGCAGGCCCGCGCCATGCTCGACCGCGAGCCGCCCGTCTACATCGTCTGCCCCGGCCGCGTGTACCGCACGGACGAGCTCGACGCCACGCACACCCCGGTCTTCCACCAGATCGAGCTGCTGGCCATCGACGAGGGCCTGACCATGGCCGACCTCAAGGGCACCCTGGACCACATGGTCCAGTCGCTCTTCGGCTCGGACATGAAGACCCGGCTGCGCCCGAACTACTTCCCCTTCACCGAGCCGTCCGCCGAGATGGACATGCTCTGCTACGTCTGCAAGGGCGAGTCCGTCGGCAACCCCGACCGCCCCTGCCGGACCTGCTCCTCCGAGGGCTGGATCGAGCTCGGCGGCTGCGGCATGGTCAACCCGCGGGTGCTCGTCGCCTGTGGCGTCGACCCGGTGAAGTACAGCGGATTCGCCTTCGGGTTCGGCATCGAGCGGATGCTGATGTTCCGCCACAACGTCGAAGACATGCGAGACATGGTCGAGGGTGACGTCCGGTTCACCCGGCCGTTCGGGATGGAGATCTGATGCGGGTCCCGCTTTCTTGGCTGCGGGAGTACGTCGACCTGCCGGCGACGGAGACCGGGCGCGACGTCCAGGCCAAGCTCATTTCGGCAGGCCTGGAGGTCGAGACCGTCGAGCAGCTCGGCGCCGACCTCAAGGGCCCCCTCGTCGTCGGCCAGGTGCTGACCATCGAGGAACTGGAGGGCTTCAAGAAGCCCATCCGCTTCTGCACCGTCGACGTCGGCACGGCCAACGGCACCGGTGAGCCCCAGGAGATCGTCTGCGGCGCCCGCAACTTCGCGGTCGGCGACAAGGTCGTCGTGGTGCTGCCGGGCGCCGTCCTGCCCGGCAACTTCGCCATCGCCGCGCGCAAGACGTACGGCAAGACCTCGCACGGCATGATCTGCTCCGGCGACGAGCTCGGCATGGGCGACGACGGCAGCGGCGGCATCATCGTGCTGCCGCCCGAGGTCGAGGTCGGCACCGACGCGATCGAGCTGCTCCAGCTCGTCGACGAGGTCCTCGACATCGCGGTCACCCCCGACCGCGGCTACTGCCTCTCGCTGCGCGGCATCGCCCGCGAGGCCGCCATCGCGTACGGCCTGCCGCTGCGCGACCCGGCGCTCCTCGACGTACCGGCCCCGAACGCGTTCGGCTACCCGGTGCAGGTCGGCGACCCGGCCGGCTGCGACCGCTTCACGGCGCGCACGGTGACCGGTCTCGACCCCGAGGCCCGTTCCCCGATCTGGCTCCGGCGCCGCCTGCAGAAGGCGGGCATGCGCCCGATCTCGCTCGCCGTCGACATCACCAACTACGTGATGCTGGAGCTCGGCCAGCCCCTGCACGCCTACGACCGCTCCCGCGTCCAGGGCGCGATCGGTGTGCGCCGCGCCGAGCAGGGCGAGAAGCTCACCACCCTCGACGGCGTCAAGCGCACCCTCGACGCCGAGGACCTGGTGATCACCGACGACCGCGGCCCCATCGGCCTCGCGGGCGTGATGGGCGGCGCCAACACGGAGATCGACGACACCGAGGGCACCACCACCGAGGTCGTCGTCGAGGCCGCGCACTTCGACGCGATCTCGATCGCGCGGACGGCCCGCCGTCACAAGCTGGCGTCCGAGGCGTCCAAGCGTTTCGAGCGCGGTGTCGACCCGCAGGCCGCGTCCGCCGCGGCCCAGCGGACCGTCGACCTGCTCGTGCTGCTGGCCGGCGGTACCGCCGACGCCGGCGTCACCGAGGTCATCGCGCCGTCCGCGCCGCACACCATCACCATCCCGGCGAACCACCCGGACAAGGTCGCGGGCGTCGACTACGGCCGCGAGACCGTCGTCCGCCGTCTCCAGCAGGTCGGCTGCGACGTCTACGGGCAGGACGAGCTGATCGTCACCGTGCCGTCCTGGCGGCCCGACCTGACCGACCCGAACGACCTGGCCGAAGAGGTCATCCGGCTGGAGGGCTACGAGAACCTGCCCTCCACGCTGCCCAAGCCCCCGGCGGGCCTCGGCCTCACCGGCCGGCAGCGCCTGCAACGCCGTATCGGCCGCGCCCTGGCGGGTGCCGGATACGTCGAGGCGCTGAACTACCCGTTCATCGGCGAGCACGTCTTCGACCAGTTCGGCCTCGCCGCCGACGACCCGAAGCGCAAGGTCGTCAAGCTGGTCAACCCGCTCTCCGACGAGGAGCCCGCGCTCCGTACGACGCTGCTGCCGGGCCTGCTCGGCGCACTGCGCCGCAACGACGGCCGCGGCAGCCACGACCTGGCGCTCTTCGAGACCGGTCTGGTCTTCCACCCGCAGCGGGAGCTGCGCGTCGCCGGACGGCTGCCGGTCGACCGCCGTCCCACGGACGAGGAGATCGCGTCGCTCACCGCCGCGCTGCCCGTCCAGCCCCGGCACGCCGCCGTCGTCCTCGCGGGCGCCCGCGAGCAGGCCGGCTGGTGGGGCAAGGGCCGCCCGGCCGACTGGGCGGACGCCGTCGAGGCCGCGCGCATCCTGGCCCGCGAGGCGGGGACCGAACTCCTCGTCCGCTCCGGCCAGTACGGGCCGTGGCACCCGGGCCGCTGCGCCGAGCTCGCCGTGCTCGTCGACGGCACCGAGAAGGTCATCGGATACGCCGGTGAGCTGCACCCCGGCGTTCTGAAGACCCTGGGCCTGGCCCCGCGCACCTGTGCGATGGAGCTGGACCTGGACGCGCTGGAGGAGGCGAGCGCGGGCCTGCCCAAGGGCCCGAAGATCTCCACCTTCCCGGTCGCCACGCAGGACGTCGCGCTGGTGGTCTCCCGCGAGATCCCGCACGCCGACGTCGAGGCGGCGCTGCGCGAGGGCGCGGGTGAGCTCCTGGAGTCCATCCGGCTCTTCGACGTCTACGAGAGCGAGCAGCTCGGCGAGGACAAGAAGTCCCTCGCCTACGCGCTGCGGTTCCGTGCGACCGACCGCACCCTGACCGTCGACGAGGCCTCCGCGGCCCGTGACGCGGCCGTCGCCCTGGCGGCCGAGCGCACCGGGGCGGTGCTGCGCGGGGCGTGAGCCCGGCACAGTCGAGGGCGTGATGAGGGGTACATCCGGTGGTCCGGATGTACCCCTCACTCTTTGGGGTGACAACTCCGGGCGATCTGGCCCGATCGGGGCATGCGGTCGACAGAATCGGACCGGTCTCTCGGAGGCCTTCTGCGCTGTCAGGGCCTATTGGGGGGCCAATCGGCATGATCCGTATCAAGGCTGGGGCTCCCCGCAGGGCGAAGCCCCGGACGCATTCGCGGGTGCTGGCCCGGGCGGGCCTGGGGCCGCGAGGCAGGGGCGACGGACTGCGAGCCGGGCTCACCCGGGCCGTGCGGCGAAGAGGGCCCCGGATCGGCCGGGGGCGTGTCGCGTACCCGGGCCCCGAGAGGACGGTCCGCCGCGCCGAGCGGCGCCCGCTGCGCCGGGCGCTGAGTCTGGGGCTGCCCACGGTCTGGGGCGCGATGGCGATCACGTACAAGATGGCCTGCCCGCTCGCTCAGGAGGACGGGCTGGGCGCGCGGATCGTCACCAGCGCGGTCTTCTTCGCGGTGGGCACGGGCCTGATACTGCACGTCAGAGGCGCGCTGCTGCGAGAGCTGCGGCAGATCCGCAAGGTCGCGGGCGCCGCCCAGAACGTGCTGTTGCGCCCCCTGCCCCCACGCATCGACGGGCTGAACGTCGCGGCGGCACAACTGTCCGCCGACCGCGGCGCGAACGTGGGCGGCGACCTGTACGAGGTGATCGCCACCGAGCACGGCGTACGGATCGTCATGGGTGACGTCCGGGGCCACGGTATCGGTGCCATCGGAACCGTCGCCGCCGTCCTCGGCAGCTTCCGCGAGGCCGTGCACGACGAGCCCGAACTCGGCTGCGTCCTCAAGCGGCTGGAACGCGCGCTGGCCCGGTACCTGCGTGAGCGGGCCCGGGCCGAGCACCCGTCGGCCGGGACCGATCCGGACAGTCCGGTCGCCGAGGAGTTCGTCACCGTGCTGCTGCTGGAGATCCGCCGCGACGGCGAGGTGTACGCCCTCAACTGCGGCCATCCCTGGCCGTTTCTGCTGCGCGGCCCCACGGAACGGGCGGCGGCGCGCGGTCGCGTCGAGCGGTTGTCCACGGGTGAACCACTGCCGCCGCTCGGCCCGTTCCCGCTGCCTGCCGAGCTGCCCGCCGAGCACTGCGGCCGACTGCTGCCCGGGGAAGGGCTCTTCCTGTACACCGACGGGGTCGAGGACGCGCGCGACGGGCACGGCCGCTTCTTCCCGTTGCAGGCCGTGCTCGCCGACGTGGTCCGTGTCCAGCCCGCCTCACCCCGATCCGTCCTCAGTGGTGTGCTCGCCCGGGTCCTGCGCCATGCCGGCGGATCGCCCGCCGACGACGTCGCGTTGCTCGTGCTGCGCAACGACCGCCGACGCGTCCCTGTGCAACAGGGCGCCTCCGTCGCCCAGCAGGTGACCTGACGCCGCGGCGTGCGCCGTCCGCCCCGCCACGGAGTGTCGGGCAGGCAGCTGGGCGGACGGCGCGGAAGCGGGCCGCCGCACTGTACGAGGGGGAGCCGGCGGCCCGGCCGGCCTCTTGCGAGGCATTTCAGTCAACCGGCCAGAAACCCTCTGCGACAGCGCGCGCACTGCCCGGATACGGGCATTCCCTTCACACCCCGTGTGAAAGCGGACGCACTACTCTGACGGCACCGAGCCACCCGGGGGGCCTCCATGCAGCCCAACACACTGCTCGACGCGATACTCGACGAGGCCGGCATCTCGCACGCGGGACTCGCCGCCCATGTCAATCAGGCGGGCAGAGCACGTGGACTCGCGCTGCGGTACGAACACACGGCCGTGGCGCGCTGGTTGAAGGGGCAGCGCCCCCGCGGGCAGGTACCCGACCTGATCTGCGAGGTGCTCGCGGGCCGGCTGCACCGGCCCGTCACGCTCGACGACATCGGACTGGGCGTGCCCGGTGAACCGGCCACCCCGCACGGCACCTCGCTGTCCGGCTTCGTGGAGCGGGCCACCGCCCTGTGGCGCTCCGACGAGCAGCAGCGCCCGCACATACTCGGCGCGCCCGCCGTCACCGGTACACCCGCCGTGATGCCGGTGTGGGAGTGGGAGAACCCGCCCGAGGACGTGGACGTCTCGCGCGGCGGACGGCACCGCGTCAGCATGGCGGACATCGACATGCTGCGGGCGGCCCGCGCCCACTACGAGCAGATGTACCGCAAGGCGGGCGGCATAGCGACCCGCACCCGCATCGTCGGGTTCCTCAACTCCGAGACGGCGCCGCTGCTGCGCGGCAGCTACACCGATGCCACCGGCCGCCAGCTGCACCGCGCCACGGGCGGCCTGGTCGCCATCGCGGGCATCTGCGCCTACGACTCCGACGCGCACGGCCTCGCCCAGCGCTACTTCCACCAGGCGCTGCGCCTGGCGAAGGCCAGCGGCGACAGGGGACTCGGCGCCTACGTCATAGCCCTGCTGGTCAACCAGTCGCTGTTCATGCGCGAGTACCGGCAGGCCGTGGCCTTCGCGGAGGCCGCGCTGCGCGCCGCCGGGCGGCACATCACGCCGGCGCTCGCCTCCGACCTCTACGCGATGCAGGCCAAGGCGTACGCACACCTCGGCGACGGCAGCAGCGCGCTGTCCTGCATACGGCGTGCCGAGCAGGCCGCCGAGCGCATCCGGCGCGGGTACGAGCCCGACGAGACCGGCTATGTCCAACCGGGCCTGGTCAATGTGCAGGTGGCGGAGGCCCTGCTCAGCCTCGGCGACCTGGTGGCGGCGGGGGAGCACGCCGCGGCCGCCGTCGACAACCCGGCGCACGACCGGGGCAGAGTGCACCGGCTGGCGATGCTCAGCCAGATCGAGCTGCGTCAGGGCAACGCCGACAAGGCGGTGGCCACCGCCGTTCAAATGGCCGAACAGGCGCGGGGGATGGAGTCCCAGCGGCTGCGCGACAGACTGCGCGCGGTGCGCGAGCACCTGGTGCGCAGCGGCTGTGCGGGCACGGCCGAGGCCGCCGAGCTCATCGACGGGGCATTGCGCGTACCGCTGTAGGGAAGGCGCCACAAAAAGGTTCGACCGCCGCTGCACCGTGCCCCGACCGCTGTGAGCCTGCTGTCAGGACGCTCCTGCTGCGATATTGCCATCTACTCGGCGGAAGGTGGCAGAACCGTGCAGTGGACGAAACAGAACGAACAAACTGTGTACGCAAACCGCTGGTTCAGCGTCAATCTCGCAGATGTGGAGCTGCCGGACGGTCGGCACCTCGATCACTTTTTGATACGGCTGCGGCCCGTGGCCGTGGCCACTGTGGTGAATGAGGCCAACGAAGTGCTGCTCCTGTGGCGGCACCGCTTCATCACCGACAGCTGGGGATGGGAGCTCGCGGCGGGTGTCGTCGAGGACGGCGAGGACATCGCCGTCGCGGCGGCCCGCGAACTGGAGGAGGAGACCGGCTGGCGGCCGGGACCCCTGAGGCATCTGATGAGCGTCGAGCCCTCCAACGGGCTCACCGACGCCCGGCACCACATCTTCTGGGCCGACGAGGGTGCGTACATCGGACACCCCGTGGACGACTTCGAGTCCGACCGTCGGGAATGGGTTCCCCTGAAGCTCGTCCCCGACATGGTCGCCCGCGGCGAGGTCCCGGCCGCCAACATGGCTGCCGCACTGCTCCTTCTGCACCATCTCAGGCTCGGGCAGGACGCCTTGCCCTGATCCGTCCCCCCACGGCGTCCGGGGACCTAGTGGCCCAGAGCCTGCCAGACCGCCACGGCCAGCGCGCCCACGGCCGCGAGGACGGCGAGGGTGGGCAGTGGCCAGCGGGTGTGTTCGAGGGCGACGACCCGTGCGCTCAGGTCGTCGAGATCCTTGGCGGTCTGGTCGTCGCGCTGAGTGAGCAGTGCGAGTCCCCCTTCTATGCGAGTGAGCCCCACCTCGAGGGACCGGCGTAACTCTGCGAGTTCCCCTGGGACCACGGGATGCTCGGGGTCGGCGGTCACGAGTCCGCTCCTTTCCGTAGTCGTGCCATCCCTTACATGCGCACGGAAAGTCAACTCGCCTGGTGGACGCGTGGGGAGCGTGTGCGAGGGGCATATGCGGGCCCGGCGCGCACACGGTGTGTGAATGGCGCGGGCCCGGCACCGAAAAGGGTGCCGGGCCCGCGCGAGCCGATGCTCGTGATCAGCTCACGATCCGTAGTCGGCCAGGGGTGTCGGCCGTGGACCGTGCGGTCCGGGTGTCAGCCGTAGGTGTAGAAGCCCGATCCCGACTTCCGGCCCAGGCGGCCCGCGTCCACCATGCGCTGGAGCAGCGGGGGAGCGGCGTACAGCGGCTCCTTGTACTCCTCGTACATCGAGTGGGCGACCGAGGCGACCGTGTCGAGGCCGATCAGGTCGGACAGCTTGAGCGGGCCCATCGGGTGGGCGCAGCCGAGCTCCATGCCGTTGTCGATGTCCTCGCGGCTCGCGATGCCCGACTCGAACATCCGGATCGCCGACAGGAGGTACGGGATGAGCAGCGCGTTGACCACGAAGCCCGAACGGTCCTGGGCGCGGATGGCGTGCTTGCCGACCGCCTTCTCGGCGAACAGCTGGGCCCGGCTGAGGGTGCCCTCGGAGGTGGTCAGCGCCGGGATCAGCTCGACGAGCTTCTGGACCGGCGCCGGGTTGAAGAAGTGGATGCCGATGACCTGGTCGGGCCGCGAGGTGGCGACCGCGAGCTTCACCAGCGGAATCGAGGAGGTGTTGGAGGCCAGGATCGCGTCGGGCCGTGTCACCACCTGGTCGAGGACCTGGAAGATCTCGGTCTTGACCTGCTCGTTCTCGACGACGGCCTCGATCACCAGGTCGCGGTCGGCGAACTCGCCGAGGTCCGTGGTGAAGCTGAGCCGGTCCTGGGTGGCCTTGAGCTCCTCCTCGGAGATCTTCCCGCGCTCGGCGGCCTTGGAGAGGGAGTTGAAGAGCCGGGTACGGCCGATCTCCAGGGCCTCGCCGGTGGTCTCGGCGACCTTGACGTCCAGACCGGCGCGGGCGCACACCTCGGCAATGCCCGCACCCATCTGCCCGCAGCCCACCACTCCGACGCGTTCGATGTCGGTCACATCGTCCCCTTCGCTGATCTGCACGGCCGGCAGGATCTCCGTGTTTCGGTGCCTGCTCCGAACGTGCACGTTACCGCCAAGTATCGATGATCGATCGTCGGGGTCCGGCATCCTGGGGCGAAATGGCGGTCCGTGACGGCGCGGACCGGGTGCGTGAAGGGATGCGGAGATGGGGCTGCTGTCACGCCGGACGTTCGCGGCGACCGCGGTGGCGGCACTGTCGGGACTGGCGGCCCAGGGGGACGACGCGGCGGGCGCGGACGCCGCCCCGGCGCCGGCGCCGGCCCCGGCGCGGCGTCACCGGACGGCGGGCGAGTTCCGCGGCATGTGGCTGGCCACGGTCGCCCACCGCGACTGGCCCTCGCGCGGCGGACTGAGCCGCGACCAGCAGCGCGCCGAGCTCCTCGACCGTCTCGACACGGCCGTACGGCTGCGGCTGAACACGGTGATGTTCCAGGTGCGCCCCGCGGCCGACGCGCTGTGGCCCTCGCCGTACGAGCCGTGGTCCGAGGTCCTCACCGGTGTCCAGGGCCAGGACCCCGGCTGGGACCCGCTGGACACCGCGGTCCGCGAGGCGCACGCGCGCGGTCTGGAGCTGCACGCCTGGTTCAACCCGTACCGCGTCGCGAATCACACCGACCCGGCCCGGCTGGCCCCCGCGCACCCCGCCCGCAGGCACCCCGACTGGATCGTGCCGTACGGCGGGCGGCTCTACTACAACCCCGGACTGCCCCAGGTCCGCGCCTTCGTGCAGGACGCGATGCTCGACGCGGTGCGCAGATACCCGGTCGACGCCGTCCACTGGGACGACTACTTCTATCCGTATCCGGTCGACGGCGAGGTCTTCGACGACGACGCGGCGTTCGCGGAACACGGCGCAGGCTTCCCGGACCGGGCCTCCTGGCGGCGTGACAACATCGACCGGCTGGTGCGGGAGATGGCGGAGGCCCTCGCGCGCACCCGGCCCGCCGCGTGCTTCGGGATCAGCCCCTTCGGGGTGTGGCGCAACGCCGCGACCGACCCGCTCGGATCGGCGACGGCGGCCCACATCCAGACGTACGACGACCTGCACGCCGACACCAGGAAGTGGGTCAGGGAGCAGTGGATCGACTACATCTGTCCGCAGCTCTACTGGAACATCGGCTTCGCCGACGCGGACTACGCCGATCTGCTGCCCTGGTGGGCGGACGTCACCCGGGGCACGTGCGTGCGGCTCTACGTCGGGGAGGCGCTGTACAAGGCCGGCGCACCGGGGCAGCCGGAAGCCTGGCGGGACCCGGCCGAACTCTCCCGGCACCTCACCCTCGCCGGTGACTGCGCCGAGGTGCGCGGGCACGCCTTCTTCTCGGCGACGGAGGCCGGCTCCGACCGCATCGGCGCGATGGCGCGGGTCGTCGCCGACCACTACCAGCGGTCGGCGACACCTCCGCGCCGAGCGCGCCGGGCGTGAGAGCCGATGGTCACTGCTGCCTCAGGTCCTTTGCTGCCTCATGTCCTTGTGGCGGATCTCGGAGTCGGGGCCCGGTGAGCACACGGCCTCGTGCCCGTCCTCGAATCGCACGCGGTAAGGGGGAGCGCCCTGCGCCCCCATCACCTCGGTGATCTCCGCGACCTTGTCGTGCTGACCGACAACCCTGCCGTGCTGCACAAGCTGGTCGCCCTTGTTTGCACGCATCTGAACGGTCTCCTCGTCGTGTACGGGAGTGTGCGGTCCGTGGCCGCAAGTCTACGGCTGGTGGCGCCGGTTGGACCGGCCCGTGCGTGCCGGTCAGCTCCGCGCCCGCTGGGTGAGCGCGATGCAGACCAGAACGGCGGCGGCCGTCAGGGGTGCGGCCGGTGTGAGCTGCTCGCCGAGGAGCAGTACCGACCACACCAGTGTGAGCAGCGGCTGCGCCAGCTGCAACTGGCTGGCCTTCGGAATCCCGATGGACGCCATGCCCCGGTACCAGACGACCAGACCGAGGAACTGCGAACCGGCCGCCACCCACAGCAGACCCGTCACGCTGTGCGCGGTGAGCCGGACCGGCTCGTGGGACAGCGCGATCAGCATGCCCGGCACGGTAAGCGGCAGGCACAGGACCAGCGCCCAGCCGACGACGTGCCAGCCGGGCATGACCCGGGCGAGCCGGCCGCCCTCCGTGTAGCCCACCGCGCAGATCAGCAGTGCGCCGAAGAGATAGGCGTCCGCGCCGGTCAGGGCGCCGCCGCTCTGCTGCACGGTGAACGCGATGACCGCCGCCGCTCCCGCGAGGGCGGCGCACCAGAACATCCGCGAGGGCCGCGCGCCGGTGCG
The DNA here is from genome assembly GCF_054729265.1 of Streptomyces krungchingensis. Taxonomy (NCBI): domain Bacteria; kingdom Bacillati; phylum Actinomycetota; class Actinomycetes; order Kitasatosporales; family Streptomycetaceae; genus Streptomyces; species Streptomyces krungchingensis. The sequence goes on along the minus strand of NZ_JBPUKY010000001.1, from coordinate 2,606,228 downwards.
CAGCGTGGAGAACAGCGCCGTCGTCAGCGGCAGCAGCCCCACCACCACGGCGGCGTGCGCGGTGGTCGAGGTCTCCAGGGCGAGCGTCGTCAGCAGGGGGAAGCCGAGCACGACGCCGGCGCCCACGACGGCGAGCCCCGCCCAGTGCCGGCGGCCCGGCAACGGCACCCGCAGCGCCACCAGGCAGCCGCCGGCGATCACCGCCGCCAGCACACTGCGGACGGCCACGAGGGACCAGGGGCCGAAGCCTTCCAGACCCCAGGCGGTGGCCGGAAAGGTGAGAGAGAAGGCGGTGACTCCGAGGGCGGCCTGGAGGGTGCCGGCGCGGCGGGCCGCGGGGGTGACTCCACTGCCGGCGGGGGGTGCGCTGCGGTCCGTGCGCGTGCGGCCGGCGTCGGTCCCGCCCGGCAGCTGCTCCCGGCCCGCGGCGGCGGAGGTGCTTCCGGCGGCGGTGGCGGTGACGGCCGAGGTGCTCCCGGCGGTGGCGGTGGCGGCGGAGGCGCTCCCGGCGGTGGCGGTAGCGGTGGTGCGTGCCGTGGTGACGGGACCGGCGGAGCGGCCATTCCGAGCGGTCGCGGCGCCGCTGTCCGCGGCCTGGGACCCGTCTCCGGCGGCGCCCGTCCCGGCGGTGGTGACCGCTATCGGGGTTTCGGCAGTAGCGCTATCCTGTGCTCTCATGCAAGAGCGTAGCAGTGTGGCCGAGCTGGCGAATCAGCTGCGGCGAGAACTCGACCGCTACTCGCCGGGTGGAAAGCTGCCGTCGAGTCGTGCGCTCGTCGAGCGGTTCCGCGTCAGCCCGGTGACCGTGTCACGGGCACTGGCACAGCTCGCGGCCGAAGGGCTCGTCGTCACCCGCCCCGGCGCGGGGGCGTTCCGCGCCCGGCCGCGCTCCGTCGCCGAGCCCACCGGGGACACCTCCTGGCAGGAGGTGGCACTCAGCGCGGACGCCGCCGCCGAACTCGTACCGCGCACGGTGGACGCGTCCGGAGTCCTGGTCTCCCTGGACGCCCCGGCGCCAGGCGTCGTCGAGTTCAACGGCGGCTATCTGCACCCCTCGCTCCAGCCCGAGCGGGCGATGGGCGCGGCCCTGTCCCGGGCGGGGCGCCGCCCCGGCGCCTGGTCGCGGCCGCCCATGGAGGGACTCGCGGACCTGCGCGAATGGTTCGCGCGGGGCATCGGGGGCACGATCACCGCGGCCGAGGTGCTCGTCACCGCGGGCGGTCAGTCGGCGCTGACCACCGCCCTGCGCGCGCTCGCACCGCCCGGTGCACCCGTGCTCGTCGAGTCGCCCACGTATCCGGGCATGCTGGCGATCGCCCGAGCGGCCGGGCTGCGGCCGGTACCGGTGCCGGTCGACGCCGACGGTGTGAAGCCCGCCCTGCTCGCCGACGCCTTCGCCGCGACCGGCGCGCGGGTGTTCGTCTGCCAGCCGCTGTTCCAGAACCCGACCGGCGCCGTCCTCGCCCACGAGCGCCGGGGCGAGGTGGTGCGCATCGCGCGCGACGCCGGTGCCTTCGTCGTCGAGGACGACTTCGTGCGGCGCCTCGTGCACGAGGACAGCGGTCCGCTGCCCCGCCCGTTGGCCGCCGAGGACCCCGACGGTGTCGTCGTGCACGTCGGCTCCCTGACCAAGGCGACCTCGCCGAGCTTCCGGGTCGCCGCGCTCGTGGCGCGCGGTCCGGTCCTGGAGCGGTTGCGCGCCATCCAGATCGTCGACAGCTTCTTCGTGCCGCGCCCCTTCCAGGAGGCGGCGCTCGAACTCGTCGGCTCGCCCGCCTGGCCGCGTCATCTGCGTTCCCTGTCGGCCGAGCTGAAGGCACGCCGCGACACGATGACCGCCGCGCTGCGGCTGCGACTGCCCGAACTCGCCCTGCCCCACGTCCCGTCCGGCGGCTACCACCTCTGGCTGCGGCTGCCCGACGGCATGGACGAGGCCACGCTGGTCGCCGCGGCCCTGCGCAGCGGCGTGGCCGTCACGCCCGGCCGTCCCTACTTCAGCGCCGAACCCCCGGCCGCGCACCTCCGGTTGAGCTTCGCGGCGGTCGCGAACGCGGAGGAGATCGCCGAGGGTGTGCGCAGGCTCCGGGCCGCCTGCGACGAGGTGCTCGGCTGACGGCCGACGCGGAGCCGCGACCACCTCGGCCCGCTCGGGCTGCGCCGCGTCCTGCCCGCCACGCACGACGCGCACGGCGTCTACGAGAAGCTGGGTTTCACGCTGCTCGACCGGCCGGACCAGTGGATGGCGCTGATGGTTCCGTAAGCCCGCGTATACCTTGCGTAACGGCCCTTGACCTGCGGAGTCCCGCGTTCCACGATCTGCCCATGCATCTTCGGGTCACGTTCGTCGCCGCCGCGCGCAGTTCCTCGCTGCTCGCGGAGCGCTTCGAGGACGACAGGCCGTTGGACCAGGCGGGCTGGGACGAGGTGCAGCGTTCGGCCGCCGGGCTGGTGCCGCTGGCGGCGTCCGAGCTGCGCTACTGCTCGCCGACCCCCCGCAGCAGGGCCACCGGCGACGCCCTCGGCTACGCGCCCCTGGTGCAGCTCGCGCTGCGCGACTGCGACATGGGCCGGTGGCGCGGATTCACGCTCGGTGAGGCGATGGCCCGCGAGCCCGACGCCGTGGACGCCTGGCTCGCCGACCCGCGCTCGGCGCCGCACGGCGGCGAGTCCCTGCTGGGCTTCATCCAGCGCGTCGGCGGATGGCTCGACACCCGGCCCGTCGACGACGGGAGCCGGATCGTCGCGGTGGCGGAGCCGTCGGTGGTGCGCGCCGCCCTCGTCTACGCGCTCAAGGCCCAGCCGTCGACGTACTGGAACATCGACGTGCGCCCCCTGTCGACCGTCACCCTCACCGGCAACAACCGCCGCTGGAACATGCGCCTGGAGGCGGCGTAGCAACGCGCGCAGCGCTCGCAGCATCCGCGGGCAGGGGTCCCTGGCGCTCACGTGCGTCCGCCGACCCCGTCCGTCCGCCGCGCCCCGGCACCTCGCCCCCGAGCGGTCAGTCCGCGCGCGCGTAGTCCGTGGTCAGGACCAGGTCCTTGGCCGGTCCCCCGACCCGCCACACCGTGCGCCAGCGGTCCTCCGCGTAGACCGAGAACTCGCCCCGGTAGAGGTCGGCCGAGCAGGGATGGTTGGCGATGTGCCGGCCGGTCGTCAGATCCAGGTCGTGGAAGGGACGGCCGTCGGAGAACTGTACGAGGGCGGCAGCCGGGACCGCCCCCGGCAGGAACCGCAGCGTCCGCTCGGCGGGCCGGGCGACGCCCTGCCAGGTGAACGTGCCCGACTCGTGGTGCAGCAGCCCCGCGTGCTCCGCACCCTCCGGCGGTCCGAAAACCGTCGTACCGGTGAAGTGCCCCTCCGCGCCGCCCGCGAGGTCGCGCACGGTGCGGCTCACCCGCCAGCTCCCGGCCAGGTACGAGAGCACATCCGGCACTGGCCAGAACTCGCCCATGGTGTCCCGCTCTCCGTCCCGTGCGATGCCGCGCGACCCATTGACGCGCTCCTGCCCCCTCCCTATCTTGCCGTTCGAAGTACTGATCGATGTCCGATATTTCGAACAACTCCACACCACAGAGCCGCGGAGTATTCATGTCATCCACCCGCACCCGCTGGAGACTCGGACTCACCGCCACCGCCCTCCTGGTGGCCTCCACCGTCGTCCCGGGACCGGCGCGAGCCGCCGCGGACGACGTCACCGACTACGCGATCACCGTCCACCCAGAGCGATCCGGCGCGACGATCGACGACACCATGTACGGCGTCTTCTTCGAGGACATCAACCGCGCCGCGGACGGCGGCCTCTACCCCGAGCTCGTGCAGAACCGGTCGTTCGAGTACAGCACCGCCGACAACTCCTCCTACACGCCACTCACCTCGTGGACCGTCTCCGGCACCGCCCGCGCCGTCAGCGACGACGGACGCCTCGACGCCCGCAACCGCACCTACCTCGCCCTGGACGGCGGCTCGTCCGTCACCAACGCGGGCTACAACACCGGCATCAGGGTCGAGAGCGGCAAGGCGTACGACTTCTCCGTCTGGGCCCGCGCCGACGTGAGAACGCCCCTCACCGTGACGTTGCGGGACGCCGAGGGCACGCTCGCCGAGGCCCGCCGGCTCACGGTGCGCGGCGGCTGGGCCCAGTACCGGGCGCGGTTCACCCCCGACCGCACCACGAGCACCGGCCGCCTCACCGTCGCCGCCGAGGGCTCCGTCGCGCTGGACATGATCTCGCTGCTGCCGCGCGACACCTATAAGGGGCACGGTCTGCGCAAGGACCTCGCCGAGAAGGTCGCCGCCCTGCACCCGGGCTTCGTGCGTTTCCCGGGCGGCTGCCTCGTCAACACCGGCAGCATGCAGGGGTACGACGAGGCGTCCGGCTATCAGCGCAAGCGCGCGTACCAGTGGAAGGACACCATCGGCCCGGTCGAGCAGCGCGCCACCAACGCCAACTTCTGGGGCTACAACCAGAGTTACGGGCTCGGCTACTACGAGTACTTCCAGTTCGCCGAGGACATCGGCGCGATGCCGCTGCCCGTGGTGCCCGCACTCGTCACCGGCTGCGGCCAGAACAAGGCCGTCGACGACGACGCCCTGCTCCAGCGGCACATCCAGGACACCCTGGATCTCATCGAGTTCGCCAACGGGCCGGTGACGAGCGAGTGGGGCGCTCGACGCGCCCGCATGGGCCACCCCGAGCCCTTCCACCTCACCCACCTGGAAGTGGGCAACGAGGAGAACCTGCCCCGCGAGTTCTTCACCCGCTTCGAGCGGTTCCGCACCGCCGTCGAGGCCGCGTACCCCGACGTCACGGTGATCTCGAACGCGGGCCCCGACGACTCCGGAAGCACCTTCGACACGGCCTGGCAGCTCAACAGGGACGCGAACGTCGACATGGTCGACGAGCACTACTACAACAGCCCGCAGTGGTTCCTGCAGAACAACGACCGCTACGACTCCTACGACAGGAACGGCCCCAAGGTCTTCCTCGGCGAGTACGCCTCCGGCGGCAACACCTTCAAGAACGCCCTCTCCGAAGCCGCGTACATGACCGGCCTGGAGCGCAACGCGGACGTCGTGAAGCTCGCCTCGTACGCCCCGCTGCTCGCCAACGAGGACTACGTGCAGTGGCGTCCGGACATGATCTGGTTCAACAACCACGCCTCCTGGGGTTCGGCCGACTACGAGGTGCAGAAGCTCTTCATGAACAACGTCGGCGACCGCGTCGTACCGTCGACCGCCACCGGCACACCCGCGCTGAACGGCCCCCTCTCGGGCGCCGTCGGCCTGTCGACCTGGGCGACCACGGCGGCGTACGACGACGTGTCGGTCACCGGAGCAGACGGCGGCACGCTGTTCGGCGACGACTTCAGCGGCGACGCCTCGCAGTGGACCCACACGGGTGGCGGCAGCTGGAGCGTGCAGGACGGGCAGTACGTGCAGACCGACGTGGCCGCAGAGAACACCATGGTCACGGCCGGCGACCCGGCCTGGCACGACTACGACCTGCACGTGAAGGCCACCAAGAAGTCCGGTAAGGAGGGCTTCCTCGTCGCCTTCGGCGTCAAGGACACCGGGAACTACTACTGGTGGAACCTGGGCGGCTGGAACAACACCACCTCCGCGGTCGAACAGGCCGTGGACGGCGGCAAGTCGTCGCTGATCTCCAAGCCCGGCTCGATCGAGACGGGCCGCGCCTACGACGTCGACGTCAAGATCCGCGGACGCCAGGTCACCCTCTACCTGGACGGCCAGGAGTGGGGGAGCTTCACGGACGACAAGCCCGCCGAGCCGTTCCGCCAGGTCGTCACGCGCGACGCGAAGAGCGGCGACCTCGTCGTCAAGGTGGTCAACGCCCAGGCGGCGGCGGCCCGTACGGCGATCGACCTCGGCGGCGCGAAGGTCGCCTCCAAGGCCCGGGTGACCACTCTCGCGGCCGCGCCCGAGGCGGTGAACACCGAGACGGCCACACCGGTCGCTCCGGTGACGTCCACCCTCGAAGGGGTCGCCGACAGGTTCACGTACACCTTCCCGGCGAACTCCGTCACCTTCCTGCGGATCAGGCAGAGGTAGCGGTGGCCGGCGTGGGCCGCTGCCCGACGGGCAGCAGCCCACGCTCGGCGAACACCTTCTTCGCGACCAGCGTCGCGTTCATCGCCTTCGGTATCCCGCAGTACACCACCGAGTGCAGCATCGCCTCGACGATCTGCTCGGGCGAAAGCCCCACGTTCAGCGACGCGTTGACGTGCACTTCGAGCTGGGGCTCACAGCCGCCGAGGGCGGTGAGCATGCCGAGCGTCACCAACTGGCGGTCGCGCGCGACGAGTCCGGGCCGGTCGTAGATGTCGCCGAAGGCCCACGCGGCGATCTGGTGGCCGAGTTCGGGGCTGATGTCGGAGAGCGAGTCGACGACCCGCTGCCCGACCTCGCCGTCGACCCGCTTCAGGACGTCCATGCCGTGCTCGAAACGCTCTTCGCGGGTGGTGGCGTCGCTCATGTCTCGTCGTCCGTTCCCGGCTGGGCGAGCAGCCGTTCGTAGTGGTCGATCTTGTCGTCGAGGGCGGCCGCGTTGCGGCGCAGCGCGCTCATGCGGTCCGCGAGGTCGGCGCGGTGCGCGCGGAGCATCGCCAGCCGCTCCGGGACGGTGGCCCCGCCCCGCGAGCGCAGCTCGGCGAACCGCTGCATGTCCGCGATCGACATGCCCGTCCCGCGCAGCCGGATCAGGAACTCCAGCCAGGCCAGGTCGGCCGCCGCATAACGCCGCTGGTTCCCGGTGGTCCGGCCGACCCGTTCGATGAGGCCGGCCTTCTCGTAGTACCGCAGCGTGTCGTGCGAGAGGCCCGTGCGCTCCACGACCTCGGAGATCGTGAGCGTCGGTTCCTGGCGGCCCGGGCGGGGCTGTCCGCTGGTCATGACAAGACCGTAGAACCTGGAGCGCGCTCCAGGTCAAGCGCCGTCGGCGATCACTTCCGACGGGCCGCTCGCAAGGCTCCGGGAGGGGCGGGCGAGTGCTCGGCACCGGCCTCCTCCGTGCACGGGCGCCGGACACGGCGCACCGCTGCGCCGCGCTGTCGGCGGCCCACTCCGCCCCCGTAGGCCGCAGCCCGAGGCTTCCGCCGGACGAACGGTGAGCGCGGCCGCCCGGGTCAGGAGCGGCGGCGCGGCTTGCCCCGCCGTGCCCCGCCCTTCGCGCCGCCGGACCCGCCCTTCGCGCTGCCGCCGCGCCGGCCCTGCCCGCCCGACGCGCCGCCCGCGGGCTTCTGCCGCGTGCCGCCACCGGTGCCGGACCGTTTGGGCGACGTCCTGGCGGCGGGCTCGGCCTTCTGCGAGGCCGCGGCCGGAGTGCGGCCGCGCGAGCTGTTCACGGTGCGGCCGCGGACGATCCCGATGAAGTCCTCCACCATGTCGGTGGTCTCGTCCGCCGGCCAGGACAGGGCGACGCGCGACTCCGGCGCGTCCGTGACCGGCCGGTAGGTGAGGTCCTTGCGGTGGTGGAGCCGGGCGAGCGACTGCGGCACGACGAGGACGCCGATGCCCGCCGCCACCAGCTCGACGGCGTCCGCCGTGGTGGCCGGCCGTTCGAGGGCGGGCTTGCCCGGCAGGCGCTCCCATTCGAGGGTGTCGTCCAGGGGGTGCAGCACGATGTCGTCGGCGAGATCCTCCGTGCTGACCTCGTCGACGGCCGCCACGACGTGGTCCTTGGGGACCACGACCACCGTGGTCTCGGTGTAGAGGGGGATCGCGCTGAGATCGGTCCGGTCGACCGGCAGGCGGACGAAGCCCGCGTCGGCGCCCCCGCCGCGCAGCAGCCCGAACGCCTCGGCGGCGGTCACCGCGACCAGGGTCAGGGGGATGTCGGGAAGCCGCTCGTTCCAGATCCGCACCCACTTGGCGGGTGTGACCCCCGGAACGTAGGCGAGCCGGAACGAGGGGGGTGCTTCGGAGCCAGTCACCTCGTCAGGTTACCGGTCGTGAGGGCCGCGGCGGCGGGCAGCGGTCCTGGTCGGCGGCGCCTCTCGTGCTCGTTACCCTTGACGCATGACGTCGCACCAGACCACCCAGACGATGAAGCCCGCCACCGCGGCCAAGAAGCTGGGCGTGTACCTCGAGGCCACCCCCGCCGAGTTCCGGGAGGGTGTCGTCTCGCGTGCCGAGCTGAGTGCGCTGCAGACCGACCCGCCGCAGTGGCTGCGGGACCTGCGCCGTGACGGCCCGCACCCGCGGCCCGTGGTCGCGTCCAAGCTGGGCGTCTCCATCTCCGGTCTCGCCCGGGGCGGGGTCACCGAGGCGCTCACCACCGAGCAGATCGAGGCACTGAAGGCGGAGGACCCGGAGTGGCTGCGGCGTGAGCGCGCCACGCAGGCGGACGTCCGCAAGGAGACCGCCCGGATCAAGGAGAAGAAGGCGGAGCAGGCGGCCCGCGCCGAGGGATCCGGCGACGCGCGTTCCTGATCCGCCGCCGTCGGCGGGGCGGCGGTGCCCGCGCGCGCCGTCCCGTCGTCCGAGCACGTCCCGCTCCGTGCCCCCGGTGTGTCGGCGGGCTTCCGGGCGCGGCGATTGTCATGAGCATGAGTAGCGCTCGCGTGTATTCATGCAGTGGATTGCATAAACGTGCAGCGAAACGTATAGTCATGCCATCCAAGAGGAGGGTTCCATGACGGTACGAGCGGCAGTGGCGGGAGCGAGCGGGTACGCGGGCGGAGAGCTGCTGCGCCTGCTCCTCGTGCATCCCGGCATCGAGATCGGCGCCCTGACCGGCAACTCCAACGCGGGCCGGCGCCTGGGCGCGCTCCAGCCGCATCTGCTGCCGCTCGCGGACCGCGTGCTGCAGGAGACCACGACCGAGGTGCTCGGCGGTCACGACGTCGTGTTCCTCGCCCTCCCGCACGGACAGTCCGCCGCCGTGGCCGAGCAGCTCGGCCCGGACGTCCTCGTGGTCGACATGGGTGCCGACTTCCGGCTGAAGGACCCGGCGGACTGGGAACGGTTCTACGGCTCCGAGCACGCCGGGACCTGGCCCTACGGCCTCCCCGAACTGCCGGGTGCCCGCGCTGCGTTGGAGGGGTCCAAGCGCATCGCGGTGCCCGGTTGCTACCCCACGGCCGCCACGCTCGCGCTCTTCCCGGCGTACGCGGCCGGGCTCGCCGAACCCGAGGCCGTGATCGTCGCCGCGTCCGGCACGTCCGGTGCCGGCAAGGCGCCCAAGGCGCACCTCCTGGGCAGCGAGGTCATGGGCTCCATGTCGCCGTACGGCGTGGGCGGCGTCCACCGGCACACCCCCGAGATGATCCAGAACCTCGGCGGGGCGGCCGGCGAGCCGGTCACCGTCTCCTTCACGCCCACCCTGGCGCCGATGCCCCGCGGCATCCTCGCCACGTGCAGCGCCAAGGCGCGGGACGGCGTCACCGCCGAGTCCGTGCGGACCGCGTACGAGAAGGCGCTCGCCGACGAGCCGTTCGTGCACCTGCTGCCCGAGGGACAGTGGCCCGCCACGGCGTCCGTCTACGGTTCCAACGCCGTTCAGGTCCAGGTCGCGTACGACGCCGCCGCGCACCGCATCATCGCGATCAGCGCCATCGACAACCTGACCAAGGGCACCGCGGGCGGTGCCGTCCAGAGCATGAACATCGCCCTCGGCCTCGACGAGACCACAGGGCTTTCCACGATCGGAGTCGCACCGTGAGCGTCACGGCAGCCAAGGGATTCCAGGCGGCGGGCATCGCCGCCGGGATCAAGGAGAACGGCAACCCGGACCTGGCCCTCGTGGTCAACGACGGTCCGCGCCGCGCCGCCGCGGGCGTCTTCACCTCGAACCGCGTGAAGGCCGCGCCGGTGCTCTGGTCGCAGCAGGTCCTCACGAGCGGTGAGCTGACCGCCGTCGTCCTCAACTCCGGGGGCGCCAACGCGTGCACCGGACCGAAGGGCTTCCAGGACACGCACGCCACCGCCGAGAAGGTCGCCGAGTCCCTCACCGCCGCGGGCACCGGCGAGGTGGGCGCGGGCACGGTCGCCGTGTGCTCGACCGGCCTGATCGGCGTCCTGCTGCCCATGGACAAGCTGATCCCGGGCGTCGACCTGGCCGTCGGCCAGCTCAGCGCGCACGGCGGCGAGAAGGCCGCCATCGCCATCAAGACCACCGACACCGTCCACAAGACGTCCGTGGTGACGAAGAACGGCTGGACCGTGGGCGGCATGGCCAAGGGCGCAGGCATGCTCGCCCCCGGGCTCGCCACCATGCTCGTCGTCCTCACCACGGACGCCGACGTCGACAGCCGGACCCTGGACCAGGCGCTGCGCGACGCGACCCGGGTCACCTTCGACCGGGTCGACTCCGACGGCTGCATGTCCACCAATGACACGGTGCTGCTGCTCGCCTCCGGCGCCTCCGGCGTCACCCCCGACCACGCGGAGTTCGCCGAGGCCGTCCGCACCGTCTGCGACGACCTCGGCCAGCAGCTCATCCGCGACGCGGAAGGCGCCAGCAAGGACATCAAGGTCGAGGTGGTCAACGCGGCGAGCGAGGCCGACGCCGTCGAGGTGGGCCGCTCGATCGCCCGCAACAACCTCCTCAAGTGCGCGATCCACGGCGAGGACCCCAACTGGGGCCGCGTGCTGTCCGCGATCGGCACCACCGGCGCCGCATTCGAACCCGAGCAGCTGAACGTCGCCATCAACGGCGTCTGGGTCTGCAAGAACGGCGGCGTGGGCGAGGACCGCGAACTCGTCGACATGCGCTACCGCGAGGTCCACATCGTCGCCGACCTCGCCGCGGGCGCCGAGACCGCCACGATCTGGACCAACGACCTCACCGCCGACTACGTCCACGAGAACAGCGCGTACTCCTCATGACGAACGTGACCCGCAAGCACACCGCCCTGCCCAAGGCACAGACCCTCATCGAGGCGCTGCCCTGGCTGACCCGGCACCACGGCAAGACCGTCGTCATCAAGTTCGGCGGCAACGCCATGGTCGACGACGAGCTGAAGGCCGCCTTCGCCCAGGACGTCGTCTTCCTGCGGCACGCGGGCCTCAAGCCCGTCGTGGTGCACGGCGGCGGCCCGCAGATCAGCGCCGCCCTCGACCGGCACGGCATCGTCAGCGAGTTCAAGGCCGGCCTGCGCGTCACCACCGAGGACGCCATGGACGTCGTACGGATGGTGCTCGCCGGACAGGTGCAGCGCGAGCTCGTCGGGCTCCTCAACCAGCACGGACCGCTCGCGGTCGGACTGACCGGCGAGGACGCCCACACCATCACCGCCACCAAGCACCGGCCCGAGATCGACGGCGAACGCGTCGACATCGGACGGGTCGGCGAGATCACCGGCATCGACACCGGTGCCATCGAGGCGCTGCTCGCCGACGGCCGGATCCCGGTCGTCTCATCGATCGCCCGCTCCCAGGACGACGGACATGTCTACAACGTCAATGCTGATACGGCGGCTGCGGCTCTCGCTGCGGCACTTGGCGCCGAAACCCTCATGGTCCTCACGGACGTCGAGGGTCTCTACGAGGACTGGCCCGACAGCGACGAGGTGATCAGCCGCCTCACCGCCTCCGAGCTGGAGAAGCTGCTGCCCGAGCTGGCCAGCGGCATGGTGCCGAAGATGCAGGGCTGTCTGCACGCCGTCCGCAACGGCGTCACCACGGCCCGCGTCATCGACGGCCGGGTCCAGCACTCGATCCTGCTGGAGATCTTCACCGACGAGGGCATCGGCACGATGGTCGTGCCGGACGCAGAGGGGGACGCCGTATGACCGGCAACGCGACGAACGCCGAACTCACCGAGCGGTGGCAGGGCGCGCTGATGGACAACTACGGCACTCCGCGGCTGCCCCTGGTGCGCGGCGAGGGCGCGAAGCTCTGGGACGCCGACGGCAAGCAGTACGTCGACTTCGTCGGCGGCATCGCGGTCAACGCGCTCGGCCACGCCCACCCCGCGGTCGTCGAGGCCGTCGGCAGGCAGATCGCCTCCCTCGGTCACGTCTCCAACCTGTTCATCGCCGAACCGCCCGTCGCCCTCGCCGAACGGCTCCTCCAGCTCTTCGGCCGAGACGGCAAGGTCTACTTCTGCAACTCGGGCGCCGAGGCCAACGAGGGCGCCTTCAAGATCGGCCGGCTCACCGGCCGCACGCACATGGTCGCCACCACGGGCGGCTTCCACGGCCGGACCATGGGCGCCCTCGCGCTCACCGGGCAGCCGGCCAAGCAGGAGCCGTTCCTGCCGCTGCCCGGCGACGTCACGCACGTCCCGTACGGCGACGCGCAGGCACTCGCCGAAGCGGTCACCGAGGACACCGCGCTGGTGATCATCGAGCCCGTCCAGGGCGAGAACGGTGTCGTCGTGCCGCCCGCCGGCTACCTCAAGGCCGCCCGCGCGATCACCGCCGCCACCGGAGCCCTCCTCGTCCTGGACGAGGTGCAGACCGGCATCGGACGGACCGGACACTGGTTCGAGTACCAGGCCCACGAGGGCGTCCTGCCCGACGTCGTCACGCTCGCCAAGGGCCTCGGCGGCGGGCTGCCCCTGGGCGCCACCGTCGCCTTCGGCCGGGCCGCCGCCCTGCTCAAGCCCGGCCACCACGGCACCACCTTCGGCGGCAACCCGGTGGTGTGCGCCGCCGGGCTCGCCGTGCTCGACACGATCGCGGGCGAGGGTCTGCTCGACAACGTGAAGCGGCAGGGCGAGAAGCTGCGCGGCTCGATCGAGTCCCTCGGCCACCCGTTGGTCGACCATGTCCGGGGTGCGGGGCTGCTCCTGGGTATCGTGCTCACCGAGCCGCTCGCGCCGCAGGTGCAGCAGGCGGCTCAGGACGCCGGTTTCCTGGTGAACGCGCCCGCCCCCGATGTCGTACGGCTGATGCCACCGCTGAACCTCGGCGACGACGAGGTGGAGGCGTTTCTCCGGGCCCTTCCCGGCGTCCTCGACGCAGCCAACGGGGACGGATCCTGAGAAATGGGACGACGACGATGAGTCAGGCGCACGACCACGAGCCCGTCGGGCCTGCCGTGCCGCAGACCCGCACCGCACGCCACCGCCGGATCGTGGACATCCTCAACCGGCAACCGGTGCGCTCGCAGAGCCAGTTGGCGAAACTCCTCGCCGACGACGGACTGAGCGTCACCCAGGCGACGCTCTCCCGGGACCTGGACGAGCTGAACGCGGTGAAGATCCGCAACAACGACGGCGACCTCATCTACGCGGTGCCGAGCGAGGGCGGTTTCCGCACCCCGCGCGCGCCGCTGGGCGAGTCGGCGAAGGAGGAGCGGATGCGGCGCCTCTCCGCGGAGCTGCTGATCTCCGCGGAGGCGTCCGCGAACCTCGTGGTCCTGCGCACCCCGCCGGGGGCCGCGCAGTTCCTGGCCTCGGCGATCGACCAGGCCGAACTGCACGACATCCTCGGCACCATCGCCGGTGACGACACGCTGCTCCTGATCAGCCGCAACCCCACGGGCGGCCAGGCACTGGCCGACCACCTGCTGCGGCTGGCCCAGAACGGCAACGGGCACTGATCCGTGAGAAGCGGAGGGGCGCCCCCTGTCCAGGGGGCGCCCCTCCGCTTCCCGCGTTCGTGATCCCGGCCGCGGGCCCTTCGCGCCCACGCGGCGCCGGGTCGCGCGGCCCGCGGGCTCCTCTGCTCACCCCAGGCGGTGGGCGAGACCGCCCGTGCACCTGACCTCGTCGCCCGCCGTGATGAGCAGCGCCTCGACGTCGGGGAGCGATTCCAGCCAGTCCAGAGCCTGCCGCGAGCCCATCGCGAAGGCCGCCGTGGCCCAGGCGTCCACCCAGGTGAGCCGGGGACCCACCACGGTCACCGCGACGAGGTCGGTGACGGCGGACCTGCCGGTGCGCGGGTCGACGATGTGGGCGCCGCGCTCGGCGGTCCCGGACGTGGCCACGGCCAGCTCGGCGACGCCGGCCGCCGAGACCACCGCGGCGAGCGACCCGGGCCGCAACGGGTCCGACACCCCGACCCGCCACGGGCGGTGCGGCCCGGGAACGCCGAACAGCTGCACGTCACCGCCGCCGTTGACACTCACCCCGCTCGCCCCGGCCGCGACGAGACGCTCCGCCGCACGCTCGGTGGCCCAGCCCTTGACGATCCCCGTCGGATCCAACTGCCCTTCGTACGTCGTGCTGAACCAGCCGTCGCTCCGCCGCTCCGCCTCCGCGCCGAGGCCGAGCACCTCGGCGACCTCCGGGTCGCACTCCTCGACGCTCAGCTCACCGCGCACGAGCCGGGTGATCTGGCTGTCGTCGCGGTAGGTGCTGAACACCTCGTCCACCCGGTGGAGTCCGGCGACCGCCTCCTCCAGTGCCGTCCGCACGGCCTGCGGCTCGCCTCCCCGTACGTCGAAGGAGAAGACCGTGCCCATGACCTCCTCGGCGTGACGCAGCGCGGGCGGCGCCCCGGCCGGCTCAGCCACCGGCCTTGTCCAGGGCGGACTGGAGGGACTCCTTGTAGCCGCCGCTGGTGTAGGTGGCTCCGGAGACCGCGTCGATGTCCGCGCTGCCGGCGGCGACGGCCTCCTGGTCGAGCTTCGGTACGGCATCGTTCGTCACCTCGCTGCTGCGTCCGCCGCTCGGGGCCTGCACGGCCTCCGACTTGGTGATCTTCCCGCCGCTCACGGTGATACGGACCTGGACGGGCCCGTACTGCGTCTTCGCCACCTCTCCGGTGACCGTCTTCGCCTGCGCCGCCGCACCGCCGCCCGCGGGGGAGGACGGCGTGGCCGCCGCACCGCCGCCCGCGGCCCGGGCCTTGTCCAGGGCGGACTGGAGGGACTGCTTGTAGCCGCCGCTGGTGTAGGTGGCTCCGGAGACCGCGTCGATGTCCGCGCTCTGTGCCGTCACCGCCGCCCGGTTGAGCCTGGGCACGGCCAGCTCGGTCTTCTGGTCGCTGGTCCCGCCGCTCGGCGCCTGCACGGCCTCGGCCTTGGTGATCTTCCCGCCGCTCATGGTGATGCGGACCTGGACGGGCCCGTACTGCGTCTTCACCACGTCTCCGGTGACGCTGCCGGACTGTGCGTCCGAGGCACCTCCCTGGGGCGATTCCTGGGCCGCGGCGCTCTGCTGCGGTGCCGCTCCGCCCGCCGCCGACGCGGACGCCGGGTCGGACGCGGGCTTCAGCGACAGCAGCAGGACGATCCCGGACACGGTGGCGGCGGTGGCGAGCACGACGCGCCGAATGGGGTGGCTCTTCTTCATCGCTCCTGACTCCCGTCGCTCACATCTCGAACGACTCGTGATGGATGCGGCGGGCGGGAACTCCCGCCCCGCGCAGTGCTTCGTAGACCTGCTGTGCGAAGCCGGGCGGCCCGCACAGGAACACGTCGTGGCGCTCGATGTCCGGCAGCTTCCGGCGCAGGCTGTCCGGCGAGATGTCCGGACGCTCGCCCTCGGGACTGTTCACCGCGTACATCAGGCGGGCCCCGCGCTCCTTGGCGATGGCGGCCAGCTCGTCCCACAGGGCCAGGTCCTGCGTGCTGTTGGCCCGGTACAGGAGCGTCAGGTCGCCGGACGCGCCGGGCAGCGTCTCGAACAGCGCCCGCATCGGCGTGATGCCGACGCCGCCCGCCACCAGGAGCACCTTGCCGCGGCTGCGCCTGGACGCCGTCAGCGCCCCGTACGGGCCCTCGGCCCACACCCGGGTGCCGGGCTGCAGGTCGCGCAGCGCCTCGCTGTGGTCGCCGATCGCCTTCACGGTGATGCGCAGCATGGTGGGCCGGGGCGCCGCGGACAGCGAGTACGGGTGGGAGCTCAGCCGCATCCCGGGCGCCAGGAAGCGCCAGCGGAAGAACTGTCCCGCCTCCGCGCCCATCCGGTGCAGCTTGCGCCCGCTGATCAGCACCGACACGATCCCGGGCGTCTCCTCGATCACCGCCTCGACCCGCAGCCGGTGCTTCAGGTTGAGGCGGATCGGGGCGAGGATCCGGTACCAGACCACGAGCGCGGTCACCGATCCGTACAGCCCGTACCAGACGGTCTTCGCGGTCGGCTCGACGGCGAAGTCGTTCCCGGTGGAGAGCTGGTGCCAGAACGTCAGGAACACGGCCGCGTACGTCAGCAGGTGGACGTGGTACCAGGTGTCGTACGGGATCAGGCGGCGGACACCGCCGATCGAGATGAACGCGATGAGCACCAGCAGGCCCGTGCCGATCGCCGCCTTGCCCATGTCGGGCAGCTGGTTGACGGAGTCGACCGTCTGCTGCACGATCCCGCCGAGCCCCTTGCCGGACTGCAGGGCGTAGCCCCACATCGTCAGGAAGAGATGGGCGAGGACCAGGCAGATCGTGTACCGGCCGCTCATGGCGTGCCAGCGGGCGACCCGGTCCGAGCCCACCCGCCGCTCCAGGGCGGGCACCCGCGCCATCTGGAGCACCACCAGTGCCATCAGATAGCCGGCGAGCAGCCCGGTGATCCGGCCCGCGTTCAGGATCCTGCTGTTGTCGTCCGCGATGGACGGGGTGTTGTTCCACCACAGCCAGACGACTCCTGCCGCGCCCGCCCAGACGGCGACGAGCAAGGGGACGGCGGGCGAGCGGCGTGGGCGGATTCGGCGCATGGTCTGGCGCCGCGCGGCGCGACCACCGGCGATCGTGGACACGGTTCCTCCGTGTGCGTCCGTGGGGACGGGGCGAGGGGAGTGGCTCCCTGGCCCAGAGATACGGCCCACGACCGCTGTGTGTTCAGCGGACGGCCGAGGACGTGCCGACCGGAGTCCGGTGCCGGTGCCGGTGCCGGTGCCGTTGCGGGGCGGGGCTAGTACTTGGTGATCGCCGTGGGGCCGTCCGCCGTTCCGATCGCGATGTGCGGGTCGCGCGCCGGATCGGCCCACGCGAGCACGCGCCGCATCGCCTCCCGGGACACGGACACGCAACCGGCCGTCGCGCCGCGTCCGTTGACGTGCAGGAAGATTCCGGCGCCGCGCCCGCGCACGGGCCGCGCGTAGTTGAAGCCGATCACGAAGGCGTGCTCGTACTGCCTCGTGTACGCGATCAGGTGCTCGGACTCGGCGGCGCGGCAGTCGGCGGGGCGGGGTTCGGTCCAGCGGTTGTACGAGCGGGAGTCGTTGTCCTGGCACCACCAGGAGTCCTGGTGCACCCGGCGGTACGAGGCCCGTGTCCCGCCGGGCGCGGGCCCGATGCCGAAGGCGTACGGGAGGTCGTACAGCCCCGTGGGGGTGGTGTTCGTGCCCTGGTGGCGTGATCCGCCCTCGGCCAGCCCCTTCGCGCCGAAGCGGGCCGCCGCCGAACCGGACTTCACCCAGTGCCCGTCGCGCAGGTCCCACCAGGTGAGCGTGCCCGACGTGGCGTCGGCGCGGGACGCCTCGGCGGTGATCAGCTGGGTGCCGCCGCCCGTGTCCGCCATCCGCTCGGGCAGGAGCGGCGGACCGCCCGGAGCCATCGCGAGGAGGGACACGGACGCGAGGGCGACGGCTCCGAGGCGCATGATTCAGAACGTACTGGGCGGCAGCGGCAACGGCAGTCCGGGAAGGCCGTCCAGGCTGCTCGCGATGTGCTCCTTCTTGGTGAAGTACGCGCTCAGCGAGGCGTCGTCCTCGCGGGCGAAGCGCTTGCCGTGCAGATCGCGGTCCGACTCGTACGCCATGAAGGGCACCGCGTAGCCGCAGGTGTCCCGGACGAGCTCGGCGCTCACCACGACGATCGCGCGCAGGCCGTGCGAGGCCGGGTCGATGTCCGGGAAGTGCCCGAGCAGTTCGCCGAAGCGCGGGTCGTCGCGGAAGACGGGTTCGCCGTGGCCGTGCACCCGGACGATGTTCGGCGGTCCCTGGAAGGCGCACCACATGAGGGTGATACGGCCGTTCTCGCGCAGGTGCGCGATGGTCTCCGCGTTGCTGCCCGCGAAGTCCAGATAGGCCACGGTGAGCTCGTCGAGGACGGCGAACGATCCGCTGAGTCCCTTGGGGGAGAGGTTGATGGTGCCGTCCCCGGACAGGGGCGCGGTCGCGGTGAAGAAGAGGGGCTGCGCCTCGATGAAGGTGCGCAGGCGGCCGTCTATGCGCTCATAGGTCTTTCCCATGTCTAACGATTATCGGGGAAAGTCTTTCGCCTGTCTAAGGGAATTGCGCGTTCCGATGGCCCGTGGCCGCCCCGGCCGGCGCTCCGCGGGGCGGCCACGGCGCCTGTCACGTCACTTCGTGAGCGTGCAGGGGGCGAGGGAGTCGAGGCCCTGCGGTTTGGTGGCGGTGCGTCCGATGGCTGTGGCGATGCGGTTGATGGTGGCGACGCGTTTGTCCTCGGGGGTGGGGGACCGTCCGGCGGTCGTCCGGTCGGTCTGTTCGGTCCTCGGTCGGTCCTGGTCGTTCCGGGTGTACGGGCGCGGCGCCTGCGTCCGGGGAGAGGTACGGGTAAGCGCGTTCCACCGTTCAGACGCCGGTCGACATCTCGATCCGGCGTGTCCGCGGGGCACCGGCCCGGCCGTCGAGCCGGCGCCCGTGCCGCGGGTCCGGCGCGTCCGGGCCGTCACCCGTGCGGCGCATCCCGCCGTGTCCCCGCCGTGCGGTCGCCGACCCGCGCGCACCCGGCTGACCTGGCCTTCCGGCATCCATGGCGGGCTGCCTCCGTCGTCCGGTCCGGCGCGTCCGGCCCACTCGGATTGACGAACCATGCAGACTCCTGCATACTCATGCATGTCAGCGAATGCACTGTGAGGAGAAACCCGTGACCGAGCGCGTCGTACTCGCCTACTCGGGCGGCCTGGACACCTCCGTCGCCATCGGCTGGATCGCCGAGGAGACGGGCGCCGAGGTCATCGCCGTTGCCGTGGACGTCGGCCAGGGCGGCGAGGACCTGGACGTCATCCGCAAGCGCGCGCTCGCCTGCGGTGCCGTCGAGGCCGAGGTCGCCGACGCCAAGGACGAGTTCGCCGACGAGTACTGCCTCCCGGCGATCAAGGCCAACGCCCTCTACATGGACCGCTACCCGCTGGTCTCCGCCCTGTCGCGGCCGACCATCGTCAAGCACCTGGTCGCCGCCGCCCAGAAGCACGGCGCCAGCACGGTCGCGCACGGCTGCACCGGCAAGGGCAACGACCAGGTCCGCTTCGAGGCCGGCATCGTCGCCCTCGCCCCCGACCTCAAGTGCATCGCCCCGGTCCGTGACTACGCGATGACCCGGGACAAGGCGATCGCCTTCTGCGAGGAGAAGCAGCTCCCGATCGCCACCACCAAGAAGTCCCCGTACTCCATCGACCAGAACGTCTTCGGGCGTGCCGTCGAGACGGGCTTCCTGGAGGACATCTGGAACGCGCCGATCGAGGACATCTACGAGTACACCTCGAACCCGGCCGAGGTCCGTGAGGCCGACGAGGTGATCATCACCTTCAAGCACGGCGTCCCGGTCGCCATCGACGGCAAGGCCGTCAGCGTCCTGCAGGCCATCCAGCAGCTCAACGAGCGCGCCGGCG
Organism: Streptomyces krungchingensis; assembly: GCF_054729265.1. NCBI lineage: Bacteria > Bacillati > Actinomycetota > Actinomycetes > Kitasatosporales > Streptomycetaceae > Streptomyces > Streptomyces krungchingensis. The sequence goes on along the minus strand of NZ_JBPUKY010000001.1, from coordinate 2,586,802 downwards.
CCCAGGGCATCGGCCGGATCGACATGGTCGAGGACCGGCTCGTGGGCATCAAGTCCCGCGAGGTGTACGAGGCTCCGGGTGCGATCGCCCTGATCACCGCCCACCAGGAGCTGGAGAACGTCACCGTCGAGCGCGAACTGGCCCGCTACAAGCGGCAGGTCGAGCAGCGCTGGGGCGAACTGGTCTACGACGGCCAGTGGTTCTCCCCGCTCAAGCGCGCCCTGGACGGCTTCATCGACGAGGCCAACCAGCACGTCAACGGCGACGTCCGGATGACCCTGCACGGCGGTCGCGCCGTCGTCACCGGCCGGCGTTCCGAGTCGTCGCTCTACGACTTCAACCTCGCGACGTATGACACGGGCGACACCTTCGACCAGGCCGCGGCCAAGGGCTTCATCGACATCTACAGCCTGTCGTCGAAGATCGCCGCGAAGCGGGACCTCGGCTAGGGCCCGGCACCGCCTGCGAGACACCTCACACGCACTAGCCTGACAACCGCCTCCTCACTCCTGGGTGGGGAGGCGGCGGCACATCCAGACCTTCCTAGGAGCAACGCAAGTGAGCAGCAACAGCGGTGACGTTCGGCTCTGGGGCGGCCGTTTCGCCGACGGTCCCGCCGAGGCCCTGGCCAAGCTGTCCGCGTCGGTCCACTTCGACTGGCGTCTCGCGCCGTACGACATCGCCGGTTCGCGGGCCCACGCGCGCGTGCTGAACCAGGCGGGCCTGCTCACCGAGGACGAGCTCACGCGCATGATCGCGGGGCTCGACCGGCTGGAGGCCGACGTCGCCGACGGTTCCTTCGTCGGCACCATCGCCGACGAGGACGTGCACACCGCCCTGGAGCGCGGCCTGCTGGAGCGCCTCGGCCCCGACCTCGGCGGCAAGCTGCGCGCCGGCCGCTCCCGCAACGACCAGGTCGCGACCCTCTTCCGCATGTATCTGCGCGACCACGCCCGGATCATCGGCGGACTCGTCGCCGAGCTCCAGGACGCGCTGATCGGCCTGGCGGAGGCCCACCCGGACGTGGCCATGCCCGGCCGCACCCACCTCCAGCACGCCCAGCCGGTCCTCTTCGCACACCACGTCCTCGCCCACGTCCAGTCCCTCTCCCGGGACGCGGAGCGGCTGCGCCAGTGGGACGAGCGGACGGCCGTGTCGCCGTACGGCTCGGGCGCCCTGGCCGGCTCCTCCCTCGGCCTGGACCCGGAGGCGGTGGCGAAGGACCTCGGCTTCGAGCACGGCAGCGCCGCCAACTCCATCGACGGCACGGCCTCCCGCGACTTCGTGGCGGAGTTCGCGTTCATCACCGCGATGATCGGCGTGAACCTCTCCCGGATCGCCGAGGAGGTCATCATCTGGAACACGAAGGAGTTCTCCTTCGTCACCCTCCACGACGCGTTCTCGACCGGCTCGTCGATCATGCCGCAGAAGAAGAACCCGGACATCGCCGAGCTGGCGCGCGGCAAGTCGGGCCGTCTGATCGGCAATCTGACCGGCCTGATGGCGACCCTCAAGGCCCTCCCGCTCGCGTACAACCGCGACCTCCAGGAGGACAAGGAGCCGGTCTTCGACTCCTGCGACCAACTGGAGGTCCTGCTCCCCGCCTTCACCGGCATGATGGCCACGCTCACCGTCCACCGCGAGCGCATGGAGGAGCTGGCCCCGGCCGGCTTCTCGCTCGCCACCGACATCGCCGAGTGGCTGGTCAAGCAGGGCGTGCCCTTCCGGGTCGCGCACGAGGTCGCCGGCGAGTGCGTCAAGGTCGCCGAGGCCGAGGGCAAGGAGCTGGACGGCCTGACCGACGAGCAGTTCGCGAAGATCTCCGCCCACCTCACCCCCGAGGTGCGCTCCGTCCTGAACGTGCCGGGCGCCCTCGCCTCCCGCAACGGGCGCGGCGGTACGGCACCCGAGGCGGTCGCCGTCCAGCTCGCCGAGGTCAAGGCGGACGTGGCGGCCCAGCACGTGTGGGCCACGGCGAAGGACGCGCGGCAGGGCTGAGACGGTCGGCACGCGCGCGTGGGGTTCACGGGGCCCCACGCGCGCGTGCCGTTCGCCTTGCCCCGTACGGGTGTTCGCGGACACCGCGAGCGCATGCCGTTCGCCGGGTCCCGTACGGGTTGTTCGTGGGCCGCACGAGACGCTCCGCTCGGTGCCCCCCCGTGCGCGTGCGCAGGTCGCGGACCGCGCGCCTGCCCACCGCGGACCGCATGCGTCGCCCGCCCAGCGCGGACCGCACGCGCGCGGGCCCACCATGGAGCGGGCGCCCACCGCGCGCCGTCGAGGGGCGGCCGCACCGCATTCGCGGGCCCGACCCACGCGTGAAGCACCGTCATCGCGGTTACGTTGGTCATGAGCCGTACCGGAGCCGACCGAAACGGAGCCAGCGATGCCCTTCGCCCGTCTCGCCACTGCGACGACTCCCACCTGCCACATCGGTCTGGGGCTCGCCGCCGTGGGCCGCCCCGGCTACATCAACCTCGGCCGCGAGGCCGACCTGCCCTCCGTGCGCAGCGTCGACGTCCTGCGCGCCCGCACCCACGAGCTCCTCGACGCCGCCTACGCGCAGGGCGTGCGCTATGTCGACGTCGCCCGCTCCTACGGCCGTTCGGAGGAGTTCCTCGCCGAGTGGCTGAACGAGCGCCCGGACGTCGACGACGTCGTGGTCGGCAGCAAATGGGGCTACACCTACACGGCGGGCTGGACCATCGAGGCCGAGCACCACGAGGTGAAGGACCACAGCGCGGCGACGTACGAGCGCCAGCGCGCGGAGACCGCCGAGCTGCTCGGCGACCGGCTCGACCTCTACCAGATCCACTCGGTGACCCCGGACAGCCCGGCCCTCACCGACAAGGAACTGCACGCCAGGCTGGCCGAGGCCGCCGCGGAGGGCCTCACCGTCGGCTTCTCCACCAGCGGGCCCGCCCAGGCGGACGCCATCCGGGCCGCGCTCGCCGTGACGGTCGACGGCGAGCCCCTCTTCCGTACCGTCCAGTCGACGTACAACATCCTGGAGAACTCAGCCGCCCCCGCGCTCGCCGAGGCCCACGACGCGGGGCTGACGGTGATCGTCAAGGAGGGTCTGGGGAACGGCCGGCTGGCCGACCCGAACGCGCCGGACGAGCTGAAGGCCGTCGCCGCCGAGGCCTCCATGGGCACGGACGCCGTCGCCCTCGCCTGGGTCCTGCGGCAGCCCTGGGCCGGCGTCGTCCTCTCCGGCGCGGTCACCGCGAACCAGCTCGCGTCGAACCTGCACGCCGCGGTCGTCGACCTCGACGACGACCAGCTCGCCCGCCTCGACGGCCTCGTCGAGGCCCCGCAGGCCTACTGGGAGCGGCGCGGCCGGCTGCCCTGGCACTGAGCGGCAGGCGTCCCACCCGCACACCTCGGTGAGACGCTCGCCTATTGAATGAGACATTCACGTCTCATATGCATTACCCTTGTCTCATGGCCGTCGACCGTGAACACGTGCTGCGCAGCGCAGCCGCCCTGCTCACCCGCAAATCCACCGCCACCATGGACGAGGTCGCCAAGGCGGCCGGGATCAGCCGGGCCACCCTGCACCGCCAGTTCGCGGGCCGGGACGTGCTCGTGCGCGCGCTGGAGTCACTCGGCATCGCCGAGTGCGAGGCGGCCCTGGACGCCGCGCGCCTCGACGAGGGCACCGCTCAGGAGGCCGTGAGCCGCCTGGTGAAGGAGCTGGAGACGGCGGCAGGCCTGCTCGCCTTCCTCTACACCGAGAACCAGCTCTTCGAGGGCGACGGACAGAACGAGGGCTGGGCCCGGCTCGACGCCCGGATCGCCGCACTGTTCCGGCGCGGCCAGGACAGCGGCGAGTTCCGCATCGACCTCACCCCTGCCTGGCTCACCGAGGCGCTCTACGGACTCATGGCCTCGGCGGCCTGGGCCGTGGCCGAGGGCCGGGTCGCCGCCAAGGACTTCCACCACATGATCGCCGAGCTGCTGCTCGGCGGCGCACTACGGAGAGAGGAACCATGACCAGCACCCTGCAGCCGGCGTTCACGGCGGAGGCGGAGAAGCGTCCGGGCCGCTGGCTCGCGCTCTGCGTCCTCGTCCTGGCCGTGCTGCTGGTGGCCGTCGACGCGACCGTCCTCGGCCTGGCCACCCCGTACATCAGCGAGGACCTGAGGCCCTCGGGCACCCAGCTCCTGTGGATCGGCGACGTCTACTCCTTCGTCATCGCCGGACTGCTCGTCTCCATGGGCAGCCTCGGCGACCGCATCGGCCGCAAGAGGCTGCTGCTCGTCGGTGCCACGGTGTTCGGCCTGATATCCGTGCTCAACGCCTACGCCACGACACCGGAGATGATGATCCTGGCGCGGGCGCTGCTCGGTGTCGCGGGCGCGACCCTGATGCCCGCCACGCTGGCCCTGATCCGCAATCTCTTCCACGACCCGCGCGAGCGCAGCCTCGCCGTCGGCATCTGGGGCGCGACGGCCTCCGCCGGTACGGCGGTCGGCCCCGTCGTCGGCGGGTTCCTGCTCGAACACTTCTGGTGGGGCTCCGTCTTCCTCATCAACCTGCCGGTGATGGTCGTCCTCGTCCTCGTCGGCAGCAAGCTGCTGCCCGAGTCGAGGAACCCGGACCACGGGCCCTGGGACCTGTCCAGCGTCGTCCTCTCGCTCGTCGGCGTGATCGGCGTCGTCTACGCCGTCAAGGAGGCCGCCGCGCACGGACTCTCCACGGAGTCGGCCGCCGCGGGCCTGCTGGGCGCCGCCGCCCTCTACTGGTTCGTGCGCCGCCAGCTCACGCTGCCCGCGCCGCTGCTGGACGTCAGGCTGTTCCGCAACCGCGGATTCTCGGGAGCCGTGCTCGCCGACCTGCTGACCGTCCTCGGCATGTCCGGGCTCGTCTTCTTCCTCTCCCAGTACCTGCAACTGGTGCAGGGCAGGGGTCCGTTCGAGGCCGGTCTCGCCGAGGTCCCGGCCGCCGTGGGCGCGGTCGGCGCCGGTCTGGTCGCGGGCACGGTCGCCCGGCGCTTCTCGGTGCGCGCGGTGGTCTCCGGCGGTCTCGCCGCGGTGGGCCTGGCGCTGGGCTCGCTGACCCTGCTGAGCCAGTCGACCGGCTATCCGCTGCTGGGCGCCGCCCTGCTGGTGGTCGGCCTCGGCGCGGGCTTCTCCTTCACCGTCACCGCCGACGTCATCCTCTCCAGCGTCCCGAAGGAGGAGGCGGGTGCCGCCTCCGCGGTCTCCGAGACGGCGTACGAGCTCGGCGCCGCACTGGGCATCGCCCTGCTCGGCTCCATCGTGACGAGCGTCTACGCCGGCTTCGCGGGCCCCGCGGGCACACCGGCCGCGGCCCATGAATCGCTCGGCGGCGCCGTCGAGTCGGCCGCGGAGCTCCCGGCCGACACCGCGGCGGCACTGATGGACTCGGCCCGTACCGCGTTCGTCGACGGCCTCGCGATCGCGGCGGGCGCCGGAGCGCTGGTGCTGCTCGCCACGGCGGTGGCCGCGTGGTTCCTGCTGCGCGGGCAGAAGCTGGAGGCGTGACGGCACGGAACGGGTGAGCCCCGGCCGGCGACTGCCGGCCGGGGCTCACCCGTGAGAAGCGCGGTGCCTCGTGCGAGGCGTCAGGCGGCCTTCGCCTTCGTGGCGTACATGTCCACGTACTCCTGGCCGGACAGCCGCATGACCTCGGCCATCACGGAGTCGGTCACCGCCCGCAGGACGTAGCGGTCGCGGTCCATGCCCTCGTACCGAGAGAACTCCATGGCCTCGCCGAAGCGGACCGTGACCCGTCCGGGGCGCGGGATGCCGGCGCCGCCCGGCTGGATCTTGTCGGTGCCGATGATGGCGAAGGGGACGACGGGAGCGCCGGTCATCAGGGTCAGACGGGCGATGCCCGTGCGTCCCCGGTAGAGCCGGCCGTCGGGGGAGCGGGTGCCCTCCGGGTAGATGCTGAAGACCTTGCCCTCCTCCAGCACCCGGCGGCCGGTCATCAGCGCCGCGACACCGCCGCGGCCGCCGTCCCGGTCGACCGGGATCATGCCGACGCCGGTGAAGAACCAGGCCATCACCTTGCCCTTGACGCCCTTGCCGGTGACGTACTCGTCCTTGCCGATGAAGAAGACCTGACGGTCGCAGAACAGCGGCATGATCATCGAGTCGATGAAGGTGAGGTGATTGCCGGCCAGGATCACCGGGCCGTCGCCCGGGATGTTCTCCACGCCTTCCACCCGTGGGCGGAACATCAGGCGCATGATCGGTCCGAGCACTGCCTTGATGAGCGCGAAGCGGGACAACGGGCCCTCCGGTGTCAAGGGATCGGTATGAAGTCTGTGCAGGTGAGGACGATACTCGCGGCCCCCCGGTGATTGCACATCGGGTTCACCGAGTGGATACGCACTGTTGACGCCTGTTTACCTGCGGTGCCGCCTCAGCGGGCGGCTGTCACGCGGTCGACACGATGTGACGGACATCGCGCGTCGCGGCGGCGAACGAGTGAACGTGTCGCGGTCGGCCGTCCTCCACCGCTGCCTTCCCGCCTACCCACCGCTGCCGCCGCGAAGCCGACGGACCGTCATCTTCCGCATCCCGTACGACATCCAGGGTCACCCACGTGTTCGACCGCAGGCCTCCCTCCGGTCACACCGCGGCACCTACGATCGTCCCGATTTCGACAGGCGGGGGCCCTACAGCGGGAGGAGCGCTCATGGTGGCGCAGGAGTCGGACGGACAGGGACGGGGTACGGCGCGTCGGGCGCTGCTCGGTGCGGCGGTGCTCGGTGCGGGCGGAGCCGTCCTCGGCGCGACGGGCACGGCGAGAGCGGACGGGCGGCAGGGGTCGGGCGGCTACCGCAGCCTGCCCAAACCGACCGTCATCGGACATCGCGGGGCGAGTGGTTACCGGCCGGAGCACACCTTCGGCTCGTACCAGCTGGCCCTCGACATGGGTGCGGACGTCGTCGAGGCGGGCGACCTGGTGCCCACCAAGGACGGCCACCTCGTGTGCCGGCACGAACCGGAGATCGGCGGGACCACGGACGTTGCGGCGCACCCCGAGTTCGCCGACCGCAAGACCACGAAGACGCTCGACGGCGTCGCCACCACCGGCTGGTTCACCGAGGACTTCACCCTCGCCGAACTGAAGACGCTGCGGGCCGTCGAGCGCATCCCCGCCAACCGTCCGCACAACACGCTCTACGACGGCCGCTGGGAGATACCGACCTTCGAGGAGGTGCTCCGCTGGCAGGACGAGCAGACCCGCAAGCGCGGCAAGCAGGTCTGGATCTACCCCGAGACCAAGCACCCCACCTACTTCCGCAAGCTCGGTCTCGGGCTGGAGGAGCGGGTCGCCAAGCTGCTGCGCAAGTACGGCAAGGACGGGAAGAACGCGCCGGTCATCCTCCAGTCCTTCGAGCCGAGCAGCATGCAGCGGCTGAACAAGCTGGTCGACAACCCGCTCGTCGTGCTGCTGTCCGGCGCGAGCAGCCGTCCCTGGGACTTCGTCGAGGCGGGCGACCCGCGCACGGTCGCCGACCTGGTCAAGCCCGAGGGCCTGAAGTGGATCGCCTCGTATGCGCAGGGCATCGGCCCCACCCTCGACCTGGTCATCCCCAAGGACGCGAGCGGCAACCTCACCACGCCGACCACGCTCGTCGCCGACGCGCACAAGGCGGGCCTGATCCTGCACCCCTACACCATGCGCAATGAGAACCCCTTCCTCCCCGCGAACTTCCGCAAGGGCACCGACCCGACCGCCTACGGCGACGCGTTCGGGGCCTTCAAGACGTACTTCGCGACGGGCATCGACGGCGTCTTCTCCGACAACGCGGACACCGCGCTGCTGGCCCGCGCCGACTTCGTCAACGGATGACCCGGCCACCCCGGATGGGGTGACAGACGGCCGCCCCGGCAACCTGGCGCCGGGGCGGCCGCGTCGTGCCGCACATGACCCACGAGATGGTTTCCACCCTGCGCCCGCTCCTCGCCGCCGAGGCCTCGGCCGAGGCGTACGCCTCCGGTGCCGAGCAGGGAGACCTCGAACAGGCCGTCTGGCTCCGCCTGCTGGAGCGCCTCGACGCGGCCGGTCCGCCCGAGGACCCGCAGGGCTGGCTGCGCCGCGCCGTGCGCTCCGAGGCCCGTCGCAGCCGTCGCACCGCCCGTGTCGAGCAGCCCTACGCCGCCGAGCCCGCGGACCTCGGCGGGCCCGGGCCCGAGCAGCAGGCGATGACGTCCGAACGACGGCGCGCGCTGCACGACGCCGTGGGCCGGCTGCCGGGCCGCTGCCCGAGCCTCATGGCGGCGCTGCTCTCGCCGAAAGACCTCACATACCGGGAGATCGCGGGGGAGTTGGGTATCTCACAGGGCAGTCTGGGCCCGGAACGTTCCAGATGCCTGGGATGTCTGCGGCGATTGCTGACGGTGGAGGTTGCGGCTCGCTGACGGCGGGGATAGGAGTGAGGGACTACCGGCGGAACAGGTGAGCGGGAGGCATGCACACATGGGCATGAGCGTGACCATCTCGGCGGCGACCGACGAGGACGCCGAACAGATCCTCAAGCTGCAGTACCTCTGCTACCAGAGCGAGGCCGAGCTCTATGGCGACTACGGAATCGAGCCGCTCACCCAGCCGCTCGACTCCCTCCGGGCGGAACTCACCACCGGCACCGTCCTCGTGGCGCGGCTCGGGGCGGAGGTGGTGGCCTCGGTCCGCGGCGCGGTGGACGACGACGGCACGGCCCGCATCAACAAGCTCATCGTCCACCCGCGCATGCAGCGGCACGGGCTCGGCGGACGGCTGCTCGCCGCGATCGAGGCACAGCTCGGCGCGGACGGCACGGCCAAGTCCTTCCAGCTCTTCACCGGGCACCGCAGCGACCGCAATCTGCGCCTGTACCGCAAGCACGGTTACGCGCCCGTCTCCACGGAGCGCGTCGACGAGCGGCTCACGCTGGTGACACTGGCGAAGGGCGCCGACGCGAGCGCGTACGCGACCAGCGCCTGACCGGCTCCGGGCCCCGGTCGCCGACCGGGGCCACCGCGGCCCCGCCCGCGAACGGCCGGGGGTCACCGCGACTCGGGGCGGCGAGGGGCCGGCTCTCCGGTGCGCCCGACTCCCGTGGCCGGGCGGCCCGTCGGACCCGGTGGCCCGCCGGGGGCAGCAGGCAGGCCTGTTCAGCGGTCAGGCCTGTTCAGCGTCGGACCGGTGCGGCTTCAGACCAGTTCGGCGTCAGGCCGGCCGGGTCGTCGTGCGGGCCTTGCGCAGCCAGTACATCGCCGACAGCGGCAGCAGCACCGGAATGAACAGATAGCCCATCCCGTAGTCCGACCACACCGTGGCGTCGGGGAAGGCGGAGGGCTCCACCAGCGTCCAGGTCCCCACGATCAGCACGCCCGCGAGCTCGGCGGCACAGCACACCAGCGCCGCCCTGCGGGCCTTTTCGCCGCCGCGCACCAGTGAGTACGTGATGAAGCCGTAGACGACACCCGCCACCGCGGACAGCGAGTAGGCCAGCGGTGCCTTGTCGAACTCGGTGGAGATCTGCACGGCGGACCGGGAGACGGCGCCGACGACCATCACGCCGTACAGCCACAGCAGCAGTATCCCGGGGCCGCTGATGAGCCGTGTCCGCTTCTTCGGCGTCCCGTCCGGCACGCCCGTCCCGCCGGGCACGATCCCGTTCTCGTCCGTGGCCGTCATCTCAGCCTCCCCAGATGTCGTAGAGCCGCACCTCGAGGACGGCGAGGACCACACCGCCGGCCGCCACCGTGACCGAACCCCAGCGGGTGCGCTCCGCGAGCGACATGAAGCCCGCGGCGGGAATGCACGCGAAGGCGCCGAGCAGGTACGCCACGAAGATCGTCGTGCCCTGCTCCGGCTTCTCGCCGCGAGCGAGCTGGACGATGCCGATCACCAGCTGGACCACGGCGAGCAGCGACACCACGGCCATGCCGATGAAGTGCCAGTCCTTGGTGGGCTGATCACGGTAGGCGGCCCAGCCGCACCAGGCGGCGAGCGCGAGCGCGGCGACGGCGGTGGCGACCGTCAGGGCATCAAGCATGCCGTGACCCTATTACGGGCCAAAAGGCCCGATGCGCTCGCCCCCGGGGTGCCCCGTAGGGTCGACGGCATGAAGATCCACGCAGATGCCCTCCTGTTCGACAACGACGGAACGCTCGTCTCATCCCTCGAGTCGGTGAACCGCTGCTGGACGCGTTGGGCGACGGAGTACGGCATCACGGCCGACGACTTCGCCCGGATCGAGCTGCACGGCCGCCCCGCCGTCGAGATAGCCGCCGATCTGCTGCCCGCCGACGTCGTGCCCGAGGCCCTCGCGCGCATCGAACAGCTGGAGGTCGAGGACGTGCCCGGCGGGGTCGTGGCGCTGCCCGGCACCCTCGCGCTGCTCGACGCGCTGCCCGCCGAGCGCTGGGCCGTGGTCACCTCCGCCACCCGCCGGCTGGCCGAGGCCCGGCTCGAAGAGGTCGGCATCCGCCCCAAGACGATGATCGCCGCCGACGACATCACCCGCGGCAAGCCCGACCCCGAGCCCTACCTCCTCGCGGCCCGTGAGCTGGGCGTCGACCCGGCGCGCTGCGTCGTCTTCGAGGACGCCCCGGCCGGTCTCCAGGCGGGCCGCGCGGCCGGAATGACCACAGTGGCATTGACCACAACGCACCGCGCCCACGAGCTGGACGCCGACCTGGTGGTCGAGGACCTCTCCGCCCTGTCCGTACTGGTCACCGGCCACGGCGTGGAGATCTCCGCCTGACGGAACGGTGTGTCCACCGCTGTCCGCTATTCGGACAGCGGTGGCAGGACCCGCCTGTGGGTCTGCTTTACTTGCACCCATGACCACGACGAGCAGCCGCATCCTTGCGACCGAGGCGACCATGACGCCCGGTGCTCGTTGTATGTGTCGAATGTGCGCCTTCTAGAGGGCCCCCGCACCACCGCCTGATCTCGCGCCCCGAAGCGAGACCGCCGCGCCCCGTCCGTACCGCGTACGTGACTCCGGCTGCCCCGCGCACACGTTTCTCCTTCCGGTTCCTTCGCCATCGCGAGAACCGTGCCGCGTTCCCGACCGCATGCACCCGTGCCCGGCGCACACCCACGCCCTGCACTCGACAGTGACGGAAACCCAGTGATCACGACAACGGGCCTCACCAAGGTCTACCGTTCGCGCGGCCGAGAGGTCATCGCCCTCGACGGCGTCGATCTGCACGTCCGCGAAGGCGAGGTGTACGGCGTCATCGGCCAGTCCGGCGCCGGCAAGTCCTCGCTCATCCGCTGCGTCAACCTCCTGGAGCGCCCCACCTCCGGCACGGTCACCGTCGCCGGACAGGACCTCACCGCACTCGCCGGCCGCGGCCCCCGCGCCGGCAAGGAACTGCGTCAGGCGCGCAGCGGCATCGGCATGGTCTTCCAGCACTTCAACCTGCTGTCCTCGCGCACCGTCCAGGACAACATCGAGCTGCCGCTCGAGATCCTCGGCGTCTCCGGCCGGGAACGCAGCCGCAAGGCCCTCGAACTCCTCGACCTGGTCGGCCTCTCCGACAAGGCCAAGGCCTACCCGGCGCAGCTCTCCGGCGGCCAGAAGCAGCGCGTCGGCATCGCCCGCGCCCTCGCCGGCGACCCCAAGGTGCTCCTGTCCGACGAGGCGACCAGCGCCCTCGACCCGGAGACCACCCGCTCCATCCTCCAGCTGCTGCGCGACCTGAACCGGCAGCTGGGCCTGACCGTCCTGCTCATCACCCACGAGATGGACGTGGTCAAGAGCATCTGCGACTCGGCCGCGCTCATGGAGAAGGGCAGGATCGTCGAGTCCGGGACCGTCAGCGAACTGCTCGCCACGCCCGGCTCCGAGCTCGCCTCCGCGCTCTTCCCGGTCAGCGGCGACGCCTCCGGCGACGACCGCACCGTCATCGACGTCACCTTCCACGGCGAGGCGGCCACCCAGCCCGTCGTCTCGCAGCTCGCCCGCACGTACAACATCGACATCTCGATCCTCGGCGCCGCGATGGACACCGTCGGCGGCAAGCAGGTCGGCCGCATGCGCATCGAACTGCCCGGCCGCTACGAGGACAACGTCGTACCGATCGGCTTCCTCCGCGAGCAGGGTCTGCAGATCGACGTCCTGGGCCAGGAGCCCGTACTGGTCGAGGAAGGTGCCAAGTGACCTGGTCCGAGATGCAGCCGCTGCTGTCCCAGGCGTGTTGGGACACGCTCTACATGGTCGGCTGGTCCACGCTGATCGCCGTCCTCGCCGGCCTTCCGCTGGGTGTCCTGCTGGTCCTCACGGACCGCGGCGGCCTGGTGCAGAACACCGTGGTGAACAAGGTCATCGGGCAGGTCGTGAACATCGTCCGCTCGATGCCCTTCATCATCCTGATGGTCGCTCTGATGTCCTTCACCCGCTGGATCGTGGGTACGACCATCGGCCGCGAGGCCGCCATCGTGCCGCTCGCCGTCGGCGCCATCCCGTTCTTCGCGCGGCTCGTCGAGACGTCCGTGCGTGAGGTCGACGGCGGTCTGGTCGAAGCCGTGCAGTCGATGGGCGGCAACACCTGGACCGTCGTCCGCAAGGTGCTCGTGCCCGAGTCCCTGCCGTCGCTGATCTCGGCCACCACGACCACGGTCGTCGCCATCATCGGCTACTCCGCGATGGCCGGCACCGTCGGCGCGGGCGGCCTCGGCGACCTCGCGATCCGGTACGGCTACCAGCGCTTCGAGTCCGAACTGATGTGGCTCATCGTGGCCGTCCTCGCCGTCGTCATCGCCGTCATCCAGTTCGCGGGCGACTCCGGTGCCCGCGTCCTGCACCGCCGCGCGGGCAAGGGCGGCGAGCCGCTCCGCTTCCGTGTCCTCGCCGGATTCCTGCCCGGCGGCCCGGTCGGCTCCACACCCACCAAGACCCGCTGACACCCGGCTTCCCGCCCCACCCGGCGGCCCGGCCGGCACATGCCGGCCAGGAGCCGCCCAACCCCCGACTCCCCGTCCCACCCGGCGGGTTGCACCACCCATGGAGAAAGGCACTTTTCGTGCGTAACACCACCAAGATCACCGCAGCTGTCCTCGCCACCGGCGCCCTCACCCTGGGCCTGACCGCGTGCGGCTCCGACAAGGCCGACACCAAGGCCAAGGCGTCCGACCCCCTCGTCGTCGCGGCCACCCCCGTGCCGCACGCCGAGATCCTCGAGTACGTCAAGGACCACCTGGCGAAGAAGGCCGGCCTCAAGCTGGAGGTCAAGGAGTTCACCGACTACGTCACGCCGAACACGGCGACCGAGGACGGGTCCGTGGACGCCAACTACTTCCAGACCCAGCCGTACCTGGAAGACTTCAACAAGAAGAACGGCACGCACCTCGCCTCGGTCGCGACGGTCCACCTGGAGCCCCTCGGCCTCTACTCCGAGAAGGTCAAGAAGGCCGGTGACCTGAAGAAGGGCGGCACCGTCGCCCTCCCGAACGACGCCGACAACGAGGCGCGAGCCCTCCGCTTCCTCGCGGCCAGCGGCCTCATCACGCTCAAGAGCGGCTCGGAGGGCACCGCGACCCCGCAGGACATCGCGAAGAACCCGAAGGACCTTCAGTTCAAGGAGATCGAGGCGGCCCAGACCCCGCGCTCCCTGAAGGACGTCGACGCCGCGGTGATCAACGGCAACTACGCCATCGGTGCCGGTCTCTCGCCCGCCAAGGACGCCCTCGCCCTGGAGTCCACGAAGGACAACGCGTACAACAACGTCCTCGCCGTGAAGCAGGGCAACGAGAAGGACCCGCGCGTCGAGAAGCTCGCCAAGCTCCTCACCTCGCCCGAGGTCAAGAAGTTCATCGAGGACAAGTACGCCGGTTCCGTCCTGCCGTCGTTCTAGTCGTCCCGCAGGCCGCCGCGCCACGGGGACGGCCCCCGAGCCGTCCCCGTCGTCCGGCCCCTCCGTCACCGCACGGGGTCCACTCCCTGCCCGGGGTGGACCCCGTGGTGCGGTTCAGTGCTTTCATGCTGCATGCTGGGCAGTTCAGCAGGACCGACGGTTTTTGAAGGCCCGAAGTTCCCGACGGTTACGGAGCGGCGCATGACGAGCACCTTCCCCAGCATCTCCATCAGCACGGAGCGGTTGGTGCTGCGTCCCCTCGACGAGGACGACGTCCCCGCGCTGGCCGAGATGATGAACGACGAGCAGGTCGCGGCCTGGACCGACGTGCCGCAGCCCTTCAGCGAGGACGGGGCCCGCAACTGGGTCACCGAGTACGCGCCCACCGAACGCGCCGCGGGCCGTGGCCTCGACCTCGCCGTCACCGAGTTCCTCACCCAGCGCCTCGTCGGCATCGTCCAGCTCGGCCAGACGAACTGGCACATCCGCTCCACCGAGCTGTCGTACATCATCGCCCCCTGGGCCCGCGGCGAGGGCTACGCCTCCGAGGCGTCGCTCGCCACCGCCCAATGGCTGTTCGGCGACCAGAAGTTCGAGCGCATCGAGATCCGCACCGCGGCCGACAACACCGCGTCCCAGCAGGTCGCCCAGAAGATCGGCTGCATCAGCGAGGGCGTCCTGCGCAACGCCTGCATAGTGCACGTGCGGACGGACGACGGCTGGGCCGACGTCCGTACCGACTTCATCGTGTGGAGCCTGCTGCCGGAGGACCTCGAAGGCGTGGCCGATCAGCTCGCCGACGCCGGCGGGTTCACGTCGTTCTCCGACTGGAACTGACACCGGCCCCGGACCGCGGGACCGCTCCCACCGGCCCGGACCCTCGCGGCGCCCCGCCCAGGCGCACCAGGTACCCTCACGGAGCCCGCCCTCGGGCTGCCCGACTACCTGCGAAGACCCTCTGGAGACTGACGACGATGGCCGACCGGGTCACGGTGATCGGCTGGGACGGCTCGCCGCTGACCGCCGCGGCGCGCTCCGCCCTCGGCGCCGCGACGCTGGTGGCCGGCGCGGCCCACCACCTGGCGCTGCCCGAAGTCCCCGGGGCCGCCGAGCGCATCCGCCTCGGCAGCGTCGCCCTGGCCGCCCGCCGGATCACGAACCACCGGGGCACCGCCGTGGTCCTCGCCGACGGCGACCCGGGCTTCTTCGGCGTCGTACGGACCCTGCGGGCCCCCGAGTTCGGCCTGGAGGTCGAAGTCGTGCCCGCCGTCTCCTCGGTGGCCGCCGCGTTCGCCCGGGCCGGCATGCCCTGGGACGACGCTCAAGTGGTCGTCGCACACCCCCGCACCCTGCGACGCGCGGTGAATGTGTGCCGAGCCCACACCAAGGTCGCCGTACTCACCTCACCGGGCGCCGGGCCCGCCGAACTCGGCCTGCTCCTCGAAGGAGTGCACCGCACCTTCGTCATCTGCGAGGAACTCGGCACCGCCCGCGAACAGGTCACGATCCTGACCTCGGACAAGGCCGCCGACCACACCTGGCGCGACCCCAACGTCGTCATCGTCATCGGCGGCTTCGTGGCCGCGGCGGAGGACGGTGGCTGGATCGCCGGACGCGACCCCGCCCACGGACCCCGCGGCTGGGGGCTGCCCGCCGCGGCGTACGGCGGCGCGCTCGGCGAAGGCGAAACGGATCTGCTCCGTGCCGCCCAACTCGCCCGTCTGGGACCGCGCGTCGGCGACCTCGTCTGGGACATCGGTTCCGGCAGCGGAGCCTTCGCCACCGAGGCCGCGCGCACCGGCGCCGCCGTCATCGCGGTCGACCGCAGTCCGGGCGCCTGCGCGCGCACCGAGGGCTGTGCCCGCCGCTTCGGCGTCCAGATGCAGATCGTGCACGGGACCGCCCCGCACGTCCTGGAGAACCTTCCCGAACCCGACGTAGTACGTGTCGGTGGCGGGGGAGCGGCGGTCGTCTCGGCCGTCGCCGACCGGCGTCCCCAGCGCATCGTGACGCACGCCGCGACCCGCGACGACGCCGAACTCGTCGGCCGGAACCTGACCGAACACGGTTACGAGGTCGAGTGCGCGCTCATCCAGTCCGTCGAACTCGACACGAGGGCCTGGACGGAGAAGGAACGGAGCGTCGCGTTCCTGCTCAGCGGCCGTCTGCCGGATCGCGCCCCGTGATCCTGTTGTCGTACTGCGCGCGGTAGGCTGGCCGATCGTTGTACCGCTCCCGGGTGATCAGCCTTTCGTAGGTCAATGTCCGGAAAACGCGCCCGTTTTGAGGCGTGTGTGGTACGGCAGAGCCGGAGGGCGCGCAACGTGGCGCAGTCCACAGCGGGCACTCGCGGATCACGCTGTCGCGAGGGCGGAACGACCGGGACAATGCCAGTTAATGGCTTTGTCGTCTTTGTTGGCCGGTCGTTCGTGCCGCTGGGCACGCACGCTCGTTCTTCACTGTGGGGCGGTCGGTGCGCCGTTCCGGGCGAGCTGGACTTGGAAGCACTAACCGATGGGCGAGGGGTACGCATGACCGACACCGGCCAGGTCCCGGGCGACGGGCTGCCGGAGAGCGCAGGCATGGTGGAGCAGCCGGGCGTCTCCGCGCCGGGCGCGTACACCTACCTCGACCCCTCCGAGACCCCCGCCGAGGACGACGACCTGCTCCTGATGCCGGGAGCGCAGGGCGCGTGGGGCAACGAAGTGGCGCCCCCGGCGCCGATGCCCTTCGTCCACGAACCCGGCCCGCACGAGACCTCCGGCCGGGACAGCGGCGCGGTCGACCTCGGGGCCGTCCGCGCGCCCGAGCCGGGGCCCGCCCCGCAGCCGGTGACCCCGCGCCGCCCGCTGCACCTCGGACCGCCCACCCCCGACGTCTCCACGAGCCCGGTGCGCTCGCTGGCCGACCGCGGGCCCGCGGGTGCGCCGGCTCCCGCCGCGCCCGTGCCGCCCGTACGGCACGCCGGTCCGCCGACGGTCGGGCCCGAGTACCTCGACGTCCCGCAGTTGGGCGAGACCCCGCCGCAGGGCGCGGTGCCGTGGGGCGCTCCGCCCGTGGCCCCGGAGGCGGGTGCCGCAGAAACGGTCGTCCCTGAGGCGGCGCCGCTGCCGGAACAGATGCCGGTCCCGGAGCCCGTGCCGGGCATCGAGACGCCCCAGGCCCCGCAGGCCGCCGAAGGCACCCCGGCGCCCGGGTTCGAGCAGGCCCCCGAGGTCCAGATCCCGGCTCAGGGCCAGGTCCCGGAGCCCGCCGAGGCTCCCGTGCCGGACGCCGTCGAGGTTCCCGTACAGGTGCAGGCCCCGGACGCCGTCCAGGCCGTGGACGTTGCGCCGGTCGTCCAGGACGCGCCGGACGCGCAGGCACCCGTCGCCGACGCGCCGCAGGACCCGCACATCGCGCCGCCGGCCGCGGAGACGCACCACGCCGAGGACGCCTCGGCCCCGCAGGACCCGCGGGTCCAGGACCCGCGCGTCGCGCACGCTCCCGAGCCGACGGCCTTCCCCGCCGCGGACGCTCCGCTCCTCCCGCCGGTGCCGCAGGAGACGGGGCACACCGCCGGCGTCCACATCCCCGTGCCCGGCCTGCCACCGTCCGAGAGCGAGCACTTCACGCCCGTTCAGGGCACCCCTGTCCAGGACTTCGCACCCGCCGACGCGGTGCACCAGGTGCCGCCGCAGGACCAGGCACCGGTGGCCGAGCCGGTGGCCCAGGCCGATCAGCTCGGGGCTCCTGCCGTCCACGCCCCGGAGCAGGGCGTCCAGTACGCGGACGTCGCCGCCCACGCCGACGCCGCGCAGACGTTCCCGGCGGCTGTCGCGCACGCCCCCGAGGCCGTGCAGCACGCGCTCTCCGCCGACACCTCGCACGGGCAGCCGGTCCCCGGCCTCGACGCCGTCGCGGCCCAGCAGTTCGAGGACCCCGCAGTGTTCGCGCAGGGCGGGCCCGCCGAGTCGCTGCACGGCGTCCCGGTGGGTGTAGCCGCGCACGGGCAGATCGCCCAGGCGTCGGCCGGCCGGCCGCACGGGGAGCCGTACCTCTCCGGCGACGGCGCCGGTGGCGCCGGTCTCCCGGTCGGTACCCCGCCGGAGGCCCAGGAGGACCACACGCTCGGCCAGTTCGTGCCCGTGGAGGGCACCGTGCCGACGACCCCGCACCTGGCCCCGACCCCGCCGCACGCCATGACCGTGCCGCCGCTCCCCGAGGAGGAGCGGCCCGTGGCCGAGGAACCGGCCGACGAGATGATCGTGGTCGCGCCCGCGCCGGTGGAGGAAACCGCCGGAGACCTCGCCGAGGCCCCCGCCGCCGAGCCGGAGCCGGTCGCTCCGGTCGTCGTGCCGGCGCCCCGCGAGGGCGAGCCCGAGAGCGGGGCCGACGCCCCGGCCGAGGCACCCACCGCCGAACCCGAGCCGCTCACCGCGGACCCGGAGCCCGTAGTCGCACAGCAAGCGGATGACCTGGACACCCAGGTCGCCGACCAGGAAGAGAGCACGGCCGTAGTGGAAGACGCACGAGAGTCCACCGGCCCGGCGGCCCCCGGCTACGACGACGCCGAGCGCGAGGCGGTGCTCCGCGTGATGCGCGAACGCCGCGACATCCGCAACGGCTTCCGCAACGACCCCATCCCGCACGACGTGCTGCTGCGCGTCCTGGAGGCCGCGCACACCGCACCCTCCGTCGGCCACTCCCAGCCGTGGGACTTCGTCGTCATCCGTTCCGCCGACACCCGGCGCGCGATGCACGAACTGGCGGCACGTCAGCGCGAGGCGTACGCGAAGTCGCTGCCCAAGGGACGCGCCAAGCAGTTCAAGGAACTGAAGATCGAGGCCATCCTCGACACCCCGGTGAACATCGTCGTCACCGCCGACCCGACCCGCGGCGGCCGCCACACCCTGGGCCGCCACACCCAGCCGCAGATGGCCCCGTACTCCTCCGCGCTCGCGGTCGAGAACCTCTGGCTCGCCGCCCGCGCCGAGGGCCTCGGCGTCGGCTGGGTCAGCTTCTTCGACGAGCGCGAGATGGTCCGCGCCCTCGGTCTGCCCGAGCACCTCGAAGTCGTCGCCTACCTGTGCGTCGGCTACGTCGACGAATTCCCGGACGAGCCCGAGCTGATGCAGGCCGGCTGGTCCAAGCGCCGCCCGCTGTCCTGGGTCGTGCACGAGGAGACCTACGGCCGTCGCGCGCTGCCCGGTGAGGAGCCGCACGACCTGCTCGCCGAGACCGTCTCCAACATCCGCCCCCTGGACGCCAAGGCGCTCGGCGAGGCGTGGGAGCGCCAGAAGCGGATGACCAAGCCCGCGGGCGCCCTCGGCATGCTGGAGATCATCTCCGCGCAGCTGTCGGGCCTGTCCCGGATGTGCCCGCCGCCCATCCCGGAGCCGGCCGCCGTCGCCATCTTCGCGGGCGACCACGGCGTGCACGCCCAGGGCGTCACCCCCTGGCCGCAGGAGGTCACGGGGCAGATGGTGGCCAACTTCCTGGGCGGCGGAGCCGTCTGCAACGCGTTCGCCAACCAGGTGGGCGCCGAGGTCTGCGTCATCGACGTGGGCGTCGCCTCCGACCTGCCGGCCACGCCGGGCCTGCTGCCTCGCAAGGTCCGCGCGGGCACCGCCGACATGACGACGGGCCCCGCGATGACCCGCGAGGAGGTCGTCGCCGCCATCGAGGTGGGTATCGAGACGGCCCGCGACCTAGTGGCGGCCGGCAACAAGGCGCTGCTCACCGGCGAGATGGGCATCGCCAACACCACCGCGTCCGCCGCCCTCATCTCGGTGTTCACGGACACCGACCCCTCCGAGGTGACCGGCCGCGGCACCGGCATCAACGACGAGACCCTGGCCCGCAAGACCGAGGTCGTGCGCCGCGCCATCGAGCTCCACCAGCCGGACCCGGCCGACCCCATCGGTGTGCTCGCGGCCCTCGGCGGCCTCGAACACGCCGCGATGGTCGGGCTGCTCCTCGGCGGCGCGTCCCTGCGTACGCCGGTGATCCTGGACGGCGTCAGCGCCGGCGCCGCCGCCCTGGTGGCCCGCGCCATCGCCCCCGAGGTCCTCGCCGCCTGCATCGCGGGTCACCGCAGCGCCGAGCCGGGCCACGTGGCCGCCCTGAACAAGCTGGGCCTGCGCCCGCTGGTCGACCTGGACCTGCGCCTCGGCGAGGGCACCGGCGCGCTGCTCGCCCTGCCGGTCGTGCAGAGCGCGGCGCGCGCGATGCACGAAGTGGCGACGTTCGACTCCGCGGGAGTAACTGAGAAGTAGGCGATCGGCGGTGCTGTCCGGGCGCTTCGCGCGAAGCGCCCGGACAGCACCACGCGCCCGTCCGGACCTGCGGAGCCCCGGGCGCGGTCCCGCGGTCCGGAAAGGGGCGGTCCGGCGGGTGAAAAATCCCACCCGCCCCCGCCGCTCACCGCCCCGCACCATAAAATCCGCACGTCAGGGGCCACTCCAACGCCGCAGCGGCCTCACCCCGCATCGCCCTGCACGAGGAGCCGCACCTCCCATGGCCGAACACCCCGCCTACCCCGTAGGCCTCCGCCTCGCCGGCCGCCGCGTAGTCGTCCTCGGCGGCGGTCAGGTGGCCCAACGCCGTCTCCCGGCCCTCATCGCGGCGGGCGCGGACATCCACCTCGTGTCCCCGCAGGCGACCCCGTCCGTCGAGGCGATGGCCGACGCGGGCGAGATCACGTGGACGCGGCGTGCGTACGAGGAGGGCGACCTCGCCGACGCCTGGTACGCGCTGATCGCCACGAGCGACCACGGGGCGAACACGGCCGCGTCGGCCGAGGCCGAGCGGCACCGCGTGTGGTGCGTCCGCTCGGACGACGCGGACGCGGCGACCGCCTGGACCCCGGCGACCGGCCACAGCGAAGGCGTCACGGTCGCCGTCCTCACGACGGACGCCCGGGGCCGCGACCCCCGCCACACCGCCGCGATCCGGGACGCCGTGGTCGAGGGCCTGCGTGACGGCACCCTGGTCGCGCCGCACCACCGGACCCGCACACCGGGCGTGGCCCTGGTCGGCGGCGGTCCCGGCGACCCGGACCTGATCACCGTCCGCGGCCGTCGGCTGCTCGCCGAGGCCGATGTGGTCATCGCGGACCGGCTCGGCCCGCGCGACCTGCTCGCCGAACTTCCGCCGCACGTCGAGGTGATCGACGCGGCGAAGATCCCCTACGGCCGCTACATGGCCCAGGAGGCCATCAACAACGCGCTGATCGAGCACGCCAAGCAGGGCAAGTCCGTGGTCCGGCTCAAGGGCGGCGACCCGTTCGTCTTCGGCCGCGGCATGGAGGAGGCGCAGGCGCTGGCCGAGGAGGGCATCGCCTGCACGGTCGTCCCCGGCATCTCCAGCTCGATCTCGGTGCCGGGCGCGGCCGGCATCCCCGTCACGCACCGCGGTGTCGCCCACGAGTTCACCGTGGTCAGCGGACACGTGGCCCCCGACGACGAGCGCTCCCTGGTCGACTGGCCGTCCCTGGCCAAGCTGACCGGCACCCTCGTGATCCTCATGGGCGTCGACAAGATCGGCCGGATCGCCGAGGCCCTCGTCGCGCACGGCAAGCCGGCCGACACTCCCGTCGCCCTGGTGCAGGAGGGCACGACCGCCGCGCAGCGCCGCGTCGACGCGACCCTGGCCACCGTCGCCGAGACCGTCCGCGAGCAGGACGTGAAGCCCCCGGCGGTGATCGTCGTCGGAGAGGTCGTGAACGTGGGCGTGCAGAGCTCCCCGAAGACATCCGAGTAACCACGGGTAACCCAACCCGTTCCCAGCCGTTGGCACCGAACCCAGGACAAGGCAGTATCACCCTGTGGCCGATCTCATCACCGTCGAGAACCCCGACGACCCGCGTCTGAGCGACTACACGGGCCTCACGGACGTGGAGCTGCGCCGCAAGCGCGAGCCCGCCGAAGGCCTGTTCATCGCCGAGGGCGAGAAGGTCATCAGACGGGCCAAGGACGCCGGGTACGAGATGCGCTCGATGCTCCTGTCCGCGAAGTGGGTCGACGTCATGCGCGACGTCATCGACGAGCTCCCGGCCCCCGTGTACGCGGTCAGCCCGGAGCTCGCCGAGCAGGTCACCGGCTACCACGTGCACCGCGGCGCGCTCGCCTCCATGCAGCGCAAGCCGCTGCCGACGGCCGAGGAACTGCTGCGGTCGGCGCGCCGCGTCGTCGTCATGGAGTCGGTCAACGACCACACCAACATCGGCGCGATCTTCCGCTCCGCGGCCGCCCTCGGCATGGACGCGGTCCTGCTCTCGCCGGACTGCGCGGACCCGCTGTACCGGCGGTCCGTGAAGGTCTCGATGGGCGCCGTCTTCTCCGTCCCGTACGCCCGCCTCGACTCCTGGCCCAAGGGCCTGGAGACGGTGCGCGACGCGGGCTTCACACTGCTCGCCCTCACCCCG
The DNA here is from genome assembly GCF_054729265.1 of Streptomyces krungchingensis. Lineage (NCBI taxonomy): Bacteria > Bacillati > Actinomycetota > Actinomycetes > Kitasatosporales > Streptomycetaceae > Streptomyces > Streptomyces krungchingensis. Next base: position 2,564,560 of record NZ_JBPUKY010000001.1, on the reverse strand, counting down.
GACGAGAAGGCCAGGTCCCTCGACGAGGCCGCCCCCCACCGCATGGACCGGGTCGCCCTGATGCTCGGCGCGGAGGGCGACGGCCTGTCCACGAAGGCCCTGATGGCCGCCGACGAGTGGGTCCGCATCCCGATGGCCCACGGCGTCGACTCCCTCAACGTGGGCGCCGCGGCGGCCGTCGCCTTCTACGCGGTGGCCACGGGCCGCCCCCAGGCCTGACACCCTCGGACCCACCGGACGTCCGCACCCGACGGTGGCGCGGCCCGCCGTCACTCCACGACGGCGCGCCGCACCGGTCAGGCGTCCTCGTGATACCGCTCGGCCGTGGCCCTCGCGGCGGACGGCGCCGGGGGCGAGGCCTGCTCCTGCCGTACGTCCTTGCGTCCGCCGTCGCCGTCCAGGCCCCGGGCGGGCCCCTGGCAGCCCTGCGCCGCCGCGATGCCCAGCGCCACGAGCAGGGTCACGACGACGAACACGAACAGCCGCTGGCGCAGCAGCCGCGGGTTGGCGGGCCGCCTGCCGGTGCCGGTGGTCCGGGGCGCCGGGCGCCCGGCACCGCTGCGCGGGGCGGGCCTGGCCCCCGAGCGGCCGGTGTTCCGCACGGGCGTCGGCCGCGAGCCCGACCGGGAGCCGCCGTTCGTGCCGCCCGTGCGCGGCGGGGGAGTGCCCTGCGTACGGCGCTGGGTGCGCTGCTCGGCGTACTGCTCCGCCAGGCGGCCGGTCGGCCGGTCGGGGTCCGTGCGGGGCGCGGGCGGCCGTGCGTCCGTCATGCCCTGGGCCTCGCGGGCCGCGATCTCCTTGAGCCGCAGAGACAGTTGGAGCGTGCTGGGCCGCTCCTCGGGGTCCTTCGCCAGACAGGCCCTGACCAGCGGGGCCAGGGCGTCCGGGACACCCTGGAGATGGGGCTCCTCGTGCACCACCCGGTAGAGCATCACTTCGGAACTGCCGTGCCCGAAGGGTGAGTCGGAGGTCGCGGCGTAGGCCAGGGTGGCGCCCAGCGCGAAGACGTCGGTGGCCGGGGTGACCGCGGCGCCGCGCACCTGTTCGGGGGCGAGGAAGCCGGGGGACCCGACCGCCGTGCCGACGTGCGTGAGCGTGCTGGCGCCCGTCGCCCAGGCGATGCCGAAGTCGATGATCCGCGGCCCCTTCGGGGACAGCAGGATGTTGGACGGCTTGAGGTCGCGGTGCACGACACCGGCCTCGTGCACGGCGACGAGACCCTCGGACAGCGCGGCGCCCACGGCGGCGACGTCCGCGGCCGCCATCGGGCCTTCCTCGGCGACCTTGTCGTGCAGCGAGGGGCCGGGCACGTACTGGGTCGCGAACCAGGGACGGTCCGCCTCCAGGTCGGCGGCGACGAGCCGTGCCGTACAGCCGCCCCTGATGCGCCGGGCCGCCGAGACCTCGCGGGCGAAACGCGACCGGAACTCCTGATCCTCCGCCAGATCCGGCCGGATCACCTTCAGTGCGACCCGCTGGCCACGCCGGTCGGAGCCCAGGTAGACAACGCCCATCCCGCCCGCGCCGAGCCGCCTGTGAAGCCTGAACGATCCGACGACACGCGGGTCCTCGCGCCTCAGGCGCATCATCGCCATGTCCATCCCCGCTGCCCTGTCCGTTTGACGAGCCACAGCTTACGTTTCCGCGGCCGGGTGCGCGCAGAGGCCGCGCCCTCTCGGCCCGATCGATTGTCAGTGCCGGGTGGGAAACTTGAAGGGTGGTCAGGGAGCTTGCGGGCAGCACCGCTTTGGGCTGCCCGTGATCCCAACCATCCGTCGCAGAAGGGGGATTGGGCCCGTGAAGGGTGACCGTGTGGAGATAGTCGTGGACGCCGGTGACACGACGCGTACGTACGAGGTGGTGGCGAGCAGGGCGGGCCGCCGGGTGGAGACGGCGGTACGCCGAGGTGTGGTGGAAGTGAGCGAAGTCACCCGAAGCGGATCGGTGGTGCGTACCGCCCGCTTCATGGCGACCCGGGTGCTGGCCCTGGTGGAGCAGCCGGTCCCCAGGGAGGACAGCTCGGAACAGTCGGGGCAGACCGGACGTCCCCTCGGGGAAGACCCTGAGTCCTAGGTCCTCATCTCCACCCTGGGGAGTACACCGCAGGTCATCGCTCATCCTCCGGGAGGCCCGGCAATCGGTACGAAGGCATGACGACCCCCGGGGGCCGCGCCCCTAGATTTGAGGTCAAGCGGCGGGTGCAGCACTCGTCCCCCGAGGTCAGACGCCCGCCGCTGCCAACCACAACAGAAATTCGGTCAGGAGAGGGACCATGGCCCACACGGCACCGCGGACAGCGATCCGCACGCAGGGACGCAAGGCGTACGCCGCGGCGTTCGGCGACAGCCGCCAGGGCCGCCGCCACCCGCTGGTGGCGACAGCGATGGTCCTTCCTCTGGCGGCCCTGCTCGTGGTCGTCTTCGGCGGCTGGGACGCAGTGGTCACACAGGCGTCGTCCGTGGGCGTGATGCTGGGGCGCTGAGCGGCGCCCCAGGCCCGGAAGAGCGGTCCGGGCGGGGACATCCGGCCATGAAACCCCGTGGGGACGGGGGTGCGGCGGACGGCACAAATGCCCGCGCAGCTGGGGAGCTGCGCGGGCATTTTCTTTTCCCGCGCCCGGGCGGCGGGTTCTTTGACTGCGCCCGGCGGCGGGCGACGAGCCCCTTCCGCATGGGACGCCGCGGCCTGATCCGAACGCCCGCCCCCGGCCCTGGCGCAGTCGGCCGCCCCGCTCACCGACGGACTCTCCTCCGCGGAGGGGACCGACCTGCGCGTACCGCGGGGTGCTCGCGCCGGCCCACCGGACGGGGCGAGGGACCGGTGCGGTGCGACCGCCCGCACGGCGGCTGCGTACGCTCGGCGGCGGAGTCGCACCAGCCAGGGGGATCCGTGACCACAGACGCTCTGCCCACCGGGCTCGCCGCACACGCGCGCCGTGCGGCGCATCCCGGTGCCGAGGACTGCTCCTGCGTGGTCACGGACACGGTTCTCGCCGATCGTGTCGACGGCACCGTCGTCCGCCACGGCGACACCGTGGCCAAGGCCCACGCCCCGGGTACCGACCCCGAAGAGCTCGCCCTCCGCGTCTCCGTGGCCGCCGCGCTCCCGGACGTCCTCCTCCCCCCGCTGTCGCCGACCCCGGCCCGCGTCCACGACCGCACGGCGACCCTCTGGCCGTACGGCACCCCGGTGGACCCCGGGACACCCGAAGCCGCCCCCTGGGAGGCGGTGGGTGCCCTCCTGGCGCGCCTGCACCGGGCCGCGGCCCCCGCGGGGCTGCCACCGATGCGGGGCCCCGCGAAAGCGGCCCGCGCGGTCGCGCGGCTCGGCGCGGCCGGCCCGCACCCGGCCGCCGCACCGGTCCTGCGCGCCTGGGCCGCCCTGCCCGGCTGGGCCCGCGCCGAGGCGCCCATGCCCGACACGACGACCCTGTGCCACGGAGACCTGCACCTGGGCCAGCTCGTACGCCGGCCCGAGCCCGCCGGACCCTGGCTGCTCATCGACGTCGACGACCTGGGCGTGGGCGTCCCGGCCTGGGACCTGGCCCGACCGGCCGCCTGGTACGCCTGCGGCCTGCTGCCGCCCGACGAGTGGCTCCGCTTCCTGGCCGCGTACCGGCGGCACGGAGGCCCGGCCGTTCCCGCGGACGGCGATCCCTGGCCCGCCCTGGACGTCGCGGCCCGCGCGCTCACCGTGCAGACGGCGGCCCTGGCGATCGCCAAATCGGTGGCCGCCGGGCAGCCGTTGGACGAGGTGCAGCAGGCGGTGATCGACGCCTGTGACCGAATGAGCACCGTCCCGCCCGAGTTGGCACGCGGTTTCGCGTCGTAAGGTGCAACCGACCGAGGCCGGGTGATGTCTGTCCTGGCGAAAGCAGTACCGAGCGGCGAGGAGTTGAGCCGAGCATGCAGTGTCCGAAGTGCCACGCGCCGATGCACACGTACAACCGCAACGGCGTCCAGATCGAGCAGTGCAGCGGCTGCCGCGGGATATTTCTCGACTACGGCGAGCTGGAGGCGCTGACCCGCGTGGAGGCGCAGTGGTCGCAGCCCGCGCCGCCCCCGGCCGCGCCGCAGGCCTACCCGTCCGCGCCCGCGCCCGCCTGGGGCGCCCCGCAGCACGGCGGCCACGGCGGTCACTACGGCGGCCACCACCGCCACAAGAGCTTCGGGCACATGCTCTTCTCGTCCTGAACCCCTGCCGTCTCCTGAGCCCCGCGCGTCCCGGACGAGAGAACCTCTCCCGTCCGGGAGCGGGCGGGGCCGCGGGAGACCTGCCGGTGGAGGGGCCCCTCTCCCTGAGCCGAGGGGCCCCTCCCCGTGCGTGCACGACGAAGCCCCCGACCGTCGAGACGGCCGGGGGCTTCGGCTGGTGCGCGATACTGGGATTGAACCAGTGACCTCTTCCGTGTCAGGGAAGCGCTCTCCCGCTGAGCTAATCGCGCAGGTCACGCGGCCGGAGCCACGCTTGCTGCTGGTACTGCGTGCGCGATACTGGGATTGAACCAGTGACCTCTTCCGTGTCAGGGAAGCGCTCTCCCGCTGAGCTAATCGCGCGGGGGATCCTTGCGGACCAGTGGACGATACTGGGATTGAACCAGTGACCTCTTCCGTGTCAGGGAAGCGCTCTCCCGCTGAGCTAATCGTCCTTGGAGGTGGAGACGGGATTTGAACCCGTGTAGACGGCTTTGCAGGCCGTTGCCTCGCCTCTCGGCCACTCCACCAGGAGTGCGGGGTTTCGGGAAGATCCCCCACTTCCTGCGAGCGGACGACCAGGTTCGAACTGGCGACCTCAACCTTGGCAAGGTTGCGCTCTACCAACTGAGCTACGTCCGCTTGTCGTTTCCGTTCCGCTTGCGCGTCCCGGCGACGTGTTGAACTCTAGCGGATTCCCGGGCCAGCACAAAAACGCGTTTGTGCAGCGTGCTGCGGTCCGACCGCCCGAGGACATGGTCAGGGCACCCGCAGGTCACCCGCCCTAGACTCGTCAGCGTGCTCGACCTCCCTCCTCTCGCTCGCTTCGGCGGCCTCGTCGCGACCGGTCTCATCGACGTCACCGGCGACCCCGCCGCCCTGGACTCCACCGGTTTCTGGGCCGTCTCGGCCGACTTCGAAGGCCGTCTGACCTGCGCCCGCTTCCGGGACGTACGGGAGGAGCCCGTACCCGCCCCGGTGCCGGGCCGCTGGCGGGGACCCGCCGCCGGTGACTGGGCGTCGTCCCTCGACCGCGCCGCGTACACCGCGGGCGTGCGCCGCATCCGCGAGCACATAGCGGCCGGCGAGGTCTATCAGGCGAACCTCTGCCGGGTGCTCACCGCGCCCGTCGCACCCGACGCCGACGTCGACGCGCTCACCGCACTGCTGGCGCGCGGCAACCCGGCCCCGTACGCCGGAACGATTCGGCTGCCCGCGCACGGCGTGGAGATCGCCACCGCGTCCCCCGAGCTCTTCCTGCGCCGCCGGGGCCGGAGCGTCGAGTCGGGCCCGATCAAGGGGACCGGCCGCACCGAGGCGGACCTCCTGGAGAAGGACTACGCCGAGAACGTGATGATCGTGGACCTCGTCCGCAACGACATCGGCCGGGTCTGCGCCACCGGCACCGTGAGCGTCCCCGACCTCTGCGTCGTGGAGAAGCACCCGGGGCTGGTCCATCTCGTCTCCACCGTGCACGGCGAGTTGCGCGACGACGCGGGCTGGCCCGAGCTCCTCGACGCCGCGTTCCCGCCCGGCTCGGTCACCGGCGCCCCCAAGTCGAGCGCCCTGCGGATCATCGACTCCCTGGAGACCGCGCCCCGGGGCCCCTACTGCGGCGGTATCGGCTGGGTCGACGCCGACCGCGGCACCGGCGAGCTCGCCGTGGGCATCCGCACCTTCTGGATCGACCGGGAGGAAGGCGTCCTGCGGTTCGGCACCGGCGCGGGCATCACCTGGGGCTCCGACCCCGACGGGGAGTGGCGGGAGACCGAACTGAAGGCCGCCCGCCTGCTCGCGGTAGCGTCGGGTGAGTACGAGGCAAGTGGAGGGACCCTTTCGTGAAGATCTGGCTCGACGGCCGGCTGCAGGACACCGAGTCCGCGCGCGTCTCCGTCTTCGACCACGGACTGACCGTGGGCGACGGCATCTTCGAGACCGTGAAGGCGGTCCACGGGCGGCCGTTCGCGCTCACGCGCCACCTCGACCGGCTCGCCCGTTCGGCACACGGCCTCGGCCTGCCCGAGCCCGACCGCGACGAGGTGCGCCGCGCCTGCGAAGCCGTGCTCGACGCGAACCCGATGCCGCTCGGCCGGCTGCGCATCACCTACACCGGCGGGCACGGCCCCCTCGGCTCGGACCGGGGCGAGCACGGCCCGACCCTCGTCGTCGCCGTGGGGGAGTCCGCCCGGCGCCCCGACACCACCGCCGTCGTCACGGTCCCCTGGACCCGCAACGAGCGCGGCGCGCTCACCGGCCTGAAGACGACCTCGTACGCCGAGAACGTCGTCGCGCTGGCCCGCGCCCGCGAACAGAGCGCCACCGAGGCGCTGTTCGGCAACACGGTGGGGCAGCTGTGCGAGGGCACCGGCTCGAATGTCTTCGTCGTCCTCGACGGCGAGATCCACACCCCGCCGATCGCCTCCGGCTGTCTCGCCGGCATCACCCGCGCGCTCACCGTCGAATGGACCGGCGCCAAGGAGACCGATCTGCCGCTGGACGTCCTGGAGCGCGCCGACGAGGTCTTCCTGACCTCCACCCTGCGCGACGTGCAGGGCGTGCACCGGGTCGACGGCCGTGAACTCCCGGGCGCCCCGGGGCCGGTGACCGCGAAGGCCATGCGGATCTTCGACGAGCGGGCCGGGCACGACCTCGACCCCGCCTGAGAAAAATCGGCTGCTGCCGGTCGCGGCAACGGGTAGAACACCCGTGATGACGACCACCCTGCGGCCGACCGAGCCGCTTCAGCGCTCTGCCGACGGGACGCGTTCACGTCACTACAACGTGTGCGTGAACAGTCGTCCCGTCGGGGCGATCCACCTCGCGACCGACCCCCTCGTGCCGTCCGTCGCAGTGATCCGGGACCTCCGCATCGAGGAACCGGACCGCGGCCGCGGCCGGGGGACCGTCGCCGCGCTGGCCGCCGAGGAGGTGCTGCGCGGCTGGGGCTGCGAGCAGATCGAGGTGGCCGTTCCCGCCGACGCCGCGGCCGCGCTCCGGCTCGCCGGAGCACTCGGGTACGTCACGCGCAACCGCACCATGGAGAAGGCGCTCGGCGACACCCCGCCCGAACTGCCCGCGGGGAGCGCCGGCCGCCCCATGACGGCCGCCGAGTACGAGGTCCGCGACCGGGAGCGCCGGGAGGCCTACGCGCAGGACTGGATCCGGCGGGGCATGCCGGCGGGCGAGGCGTACGCCAAGGCGCACCGGGACCACGACCTGCTGCTGCCGCAGGGGACCGCCACCGACGGCATGCGGCTCAGCGTCCTGGAACACGACGGCGTGCCGGTCGGAAACCTCTGGCTGGGCCGGCGTGCCGGGAAGGCCTTCGTCTACGACGTCGAGGTGGACGAGGCCCGTCGCGGCCGGGGCCACGGCCGTACGCTCATGCTCCTCGCCGAGGCCCAGGCGGTGGCCGCGGGAGACCGCCGGATCGCCCTCAACGTGTTCGCCGGGAACGCCCCGGCCGAGCGGCTCTACGCGTCACTCGGCTACGGGACGACGACGCACCACCTCTACAAGAGCCTGCTGTAGGTACTACAGGGGCCTTCGCCGGGCCTTCGGTGTCAGGCCTGCCGCTCGGCCAGCAGACGGTCGGCGATCTCCTCGACGCGCTCGCGCAGACCCTCCTGGCTCTTGCCGCCGTCGAGACGCTCGCCGCCGATGACGTACGTGGGGGTGCCCGTGACCCCGATCGCCTTGCCCTCGGCCTGGTCGGCGTCGACGATCAGGATGTGCCGGCCGTCGATCAGCGCCGTGTCGAACTCCTCGGCGTCCAGGCCGAGTTCCCGGGCGACCTCGATCAGGAAGGGCTCTCCCTTGCGGTCCAGTTCCTCGACCCGGTCGAGCACTGCCTCGACGTACGCCCAGGAGCGGCCCTGCTCCGCGGCCTCCTCGACGGCCTGGGCCGCGGCGAAGGCGTGCTTGTGCTTCTCCAGGGGGAAGTGCCGCAGCCGCAGCTCCAGGCGGTCGCCGTAGCGGTCGCGCAGCGCGCGCAGGTCGGCGAGGGCGCCGCGGCAGTCGGGGCACTGGAGTTCGCACCAGACGTCCAGGACGACGGGGCGCGCGGAGGAGGAGTCGTTCATGACGGCCAGTCTCCCAGCCCCGCCGGGGCCGCCCCAACCGGGACCCCGCGCACCCGTGCGGCTCCCCGAGCGGGACCTGGGGAGGACAGCGACCCGGAGATGTCCCTGAGGTGTACCCGGACCATGGCATATCGGGCGCCGGGCGGTGCACGATGGAAGGGACGAACCGCCCTGCCCGACCCGCATGCCCGCCTGGAGGCCCGGATGATTGCCGAGACCGTCTGTTCCGCCGTCGCCGCGGCCGGCCTGGGCATCGCCGCGGTCACGGCCTATCGCAAGCGCTTCCTGTCCGCCGCCCGTATCGCCGCCTACTCGCTGGTGCCGCTCGGGCTCGTGATGACGGGCGTCGTCGGCTGGCTGGCCGACACCGCGTTCAGCCCGACCGCGTGGGCCGGCTTCGCCGTGCTCGGCGTCTCCTGGCTGCTCTTCATGACCACGCGGGCCGTGGAGCGGCGCGGCGGCGGGACCCGGAAGGAGCGCAAGGCGGCGAAGGCCGCCCAGCGCGACGCGGTGGCCCCCGCGGCGTCCGCGCCGTCGCTGGCGCCGAGCACCGGCCCGGCCGGCCGTCCCGCGGCGAAGCCCGCCGCCGGCTCCTCGTCGGACGACTTCAGCGACATCGAGGCCATTCTCAAGAAGCACGGCATATGACCGGCTGAAACGACACAAGGCGGCACGCGTCCGGCGCCGAACCGGTCACGTTCGGATCCGCTCGTAACATGATCCAGCGAACTCCCGTACATTCCGGGCGTGTTGATCGCGCGAGGGGTGCCGCCTGGGTCATCATCGCCGCGAGATGCTGGACACAACACAGAGCGACACCGCCGCTCCTCCCGAGGAGCGGCGCGGTTGTCTCTTCGCGCTCTCCCAGCCGCCGCTGATGATCTTCCTTGCGGTGATCGGCTGTTTGCTGCTCATGGCTTCGCTGCACGACCTGCTGCTGCTCTGAGCCGTACACGGAGCCCCTGGCGCCACCCGCCGAGGGCTCCGTCAGTCCACCCCCGCCGCGGCCCGGCCGTCAGGGCGCGCCCATGTCCGAAACGGGCCGTCGCGTCTTGGTGCGCGAACCCGTGGCGCGTGAGCGTCCGGTCAGCTCGCCGCTTCCTTGCGACGCGCCCGGTAGGCAGCCACATGCAGACGGTTCCCGCAGGTGCGGCTGTCGCAGTAGCGGCGCGAACGGTTGCGGGAGAGATCCACGAAGGCGCGCCGGCAGTCCGGGGCCTCGCAGCGGCGCAGCCGCTCCTGCTCACCGGCGACCACGAAGAAGGCCAGCGCCATGCCGCAGTCCGCCGCGAGGTGGTCGGCTACCGAGGCGCCCGGGGCGAAGTAGTGCACATGCCAGTCGTAGCCGTCGTGATCGGTCAGCCGGGGCGTGGTGCCGGCCGCGGCGACCAGTTCGTTGATCAGCGCGGCGGCGGTCCGCGGATCGTCGGCGGCGAAGATCCCCGCGAACCGGCCGCGGATCTTCTGCACGGCCGCCAGGTCGTGCTCCGACAGCACCCCGACGTCACTGATTTCGTGCTTTCGTACGAAATCGATGAGGGACGCGACATCCGCGAGCGCGTCCGTCGTCTCCTCGTCCGGCGCGGAGTTCACCAGATCCACCACGGCGTCGAGCGCGCACCGGGTGTCGTGGGTGATCAGCACGTTTCGCTCCCTGGCCTGGGGGGTCGGGCTGGCGCCCGCCCGATGCAGGCCGATGGTAGTGCGTTCCGGCGCGGGAGAGTCGGCACGGGGCGTCGGGGGGCGGGGGAATCGGCCGGAAGCGGGGGAGCCGTGCGGCCGGAACCTGGATCACGCTGTGTCACGGATCGGTGCGGCGCGGTGAGGGGCGGTGAGGGCGGTGCGTGCAGGGCCGTGGACGCGCACCGGCGCCGCCTCCGTGGTGGTCCCACGGCGACGGCGCCGGTGTGTGCCCTATGCGGTTGTCTAGGCCCGAGCCGTCTCCCCGAGTGGACGGCGCCGGGCGGCTCTGTGGGGCCTCCTCAGCTCTCCGCCAGGATGTGGGAGAGCTCGGTGTCGAGATCGAAGTGCCGGTGCTCCGTGCCCGGGGGCACGGCGGCGTCCGTCCGCTTCAGGAACGACTCCAGGGCCCGCGCCGGGGCTTCGAGCAGGGCCTCGCCCTCCGGGGAGCTCAGGGCGATGCATACGACGCCCTGACCATGGCTCCGGGACGGCCAGACTCGGACGTCTCCGGTACCGGTGGGCCGGTGCAGGCCCTCGGCGAGGAGGTCGCGGGCGAACACCCACTCGACGGTTTCCTCGGCTCCGGTGTGGAAGGTTGCGTGCACGGCATAGGGATCGGCCGTGTCATACCGCAGTCCTGCGGGTACAGGCAGTGAGGACTCGCTCGACACAACGAGGCGCAGGTGCAGCTCGCAGCTGACCGTGGTGTTCATAAGCGCCAGGGCCTTTCGCTCAGTGTGCGCTCGGGGATTCGCACGTCGGCGAAATCGACATGCCACCTACGGTGCCGTTGTAAACCCCTCTGAGTGTTTTGCGTGTCTTTACGTAACTCATCCGGCCGAGAGTGCGTTCGTCGGATAGGGCCATTCCGGTGACCGGTTTCCCTCCGGTAGGGTTTGGCCGTATGAATACGGGGAGTGACGGGCCGGGCGGGATCGCCATGGCCGACGACGGGGAGAACTCCGAGCGACCGCTCGGTTCGCGGGCGCCGGAATTCATCAAGGCGCGCCGTGCACTGCACCTGAGCTGGCAGGTCGGCGTTTTCGTGGTGGGGCTCGCGGTGGTCGTCGCGGGCGTGATCATGCTGCCGCTGCCGGGTCCGGGCTGGCTGGTGATCTTCGGCGGCATGGCGATCTGGGCGACCGAGTTCGTCTGGGCGCAGCTGGTGCTCCGCTGGACGAAGCGCAAGGTCACGGAGGCGACACAGCGCGCGCTCGACCCGAAGGTGCGTCGCCGCAACATCATCCTGACGACCGTCGGGCTCGTGATCGTGGCCGTGCTCGTCGGCGTCTACGTGTGGAAGTTCGGCATCGAGATGCCCTGGAACATCAAGGAGTGACGAGGCTCGTCCGGACGTCGTTCCGGCGCTCCGCCGTTGGTCGGGGCACCCCCTGACATGGGGTAATGTTCTCCCTGCGCCCGGGCGATTAGCTCAGTGGGAGAGCGCTTCGTTCACACCGAAGAGGTCACTGGTTCGAACCCAGTATCGCCCACCAGTACGACAGGCGGCCGGGTCCACGCACGACGTGGACCCGGCCGCCTTCGTCATTCCCGTGCGTCCGCGTCGGGCCGGGCGCGACCTTCGCCACCTGGGTGTTCGCGTGGACGGGCGGGCGGGCGGCGGGCGGTGCGCGGGCGATCGGCGAGGGCGGGGCGGGGGTCGTGCCGCGGTGCCGGCGTGCGAGCCCGGCCGCTTCATGAGCGTGTCCGCCCCGCACCTCCGTGGAGACCTTCGCGTCACCTGACCGGCATACGGGGAGTGACATGTCGGCCGCCGCCGGACGGCGTCGGCGCCCGAGGGATCGACGGGACGGGGCGTGGGCGCTCGAATCCAGCCACCGGGGCGGGTGGGGCCGCCCGACCCGTGGCCCTGACGGCGCCGGACGCGGCTCCGACGGCGCCGCGTGTCTGTCCGAGCCGCGTCCGGCGCCGGGCCGCCGACGGTCCGGTCCGGGCGCTCCTGACACCGCTGGGCGCCCGTCGGGGCCGCCCCCGACGACCGGGAGCGACCCGGACCGGGACAGCCCTTTGGCGCGCCGGTGAGGCGCCCGCCGACGCCCCACCGGTGCCTCGACCGGAGGGCGAGCCCGACCGGAGCGCGAGCCCGGCAGGCGGCTGCGGGAGGCGTGGCCGGGAGTGCCGGCTGCGTCGGCGCGTGGCCAGTCGATGGCGTGCTGCCGAAGCCGGTGGCTGCGACGGCGGTGGGTGTCGTCCTCGCCTCCGGCGTTGGTGAGCCCCTCCGTGACGTACCCCCGGGCTCGGCCTCGTGACGTACCCCCGGGCTCGGCGCCGTTCACAACCCGCCGCGCGGGTCCCGTCGCGTTCGACGGGTCGGCCGCGGGCGTGCGACCTGCGAGGTCAGGTGCCCCTTCGTGCTCCGTCCCGGCATGCCCGTCAGCGAGCCGGAGTGCCGCGGCACATCAATTCCTGTCCGAATCATTGACGCGCCCCGAAGCCCTCCGTACCTTGTGCCAGCAAGCGCTTACTTGAAACGATTCAGGCAGGCGGAGACGACGCTGCGGGGAGGCCCGACTGTGGGAAACAACGGGAGTGTTGAGAGGCGGACCGTCCTCAAGGCGGCCGGAGCTTCGCTGGCCACGCTGGGGCTGGCCGCGACGACGGGCTGCGGCGGGGACAGCGGCAGCGCCGGGGACGGGACGGTCACCATCCGCTACGCCTGGTGGGGCGCCGACGAGCGGGCGAAGAGGATCAACGAGTCCATCAAGCTCTTCGAGAAGAAGTACCCGAAGATCAAGGTCAAGACGGACTTCCAGGATTACGTGGCGTTCTGGGAGAAGTTCCAGACCCAGGCCGCGGGCGGGAATCCGCCGGACGTTTTCCAGAACGCCGTCGGATTTCTTCGGAAGTACGACAAGAGGGGCGTACTGCTCGACCTCAGGTCGCAGATCGACGCGGGAAATCTGAGTCTGGACAACTTCCGTGCCGGAGTCGAGAAGGTCGGGCAGGTCGACGGAAAGCAGCTCGGTATTCCCGTCGGATCCAACACCATGTCACTTGTCATCGACGAGAAGGTCTTTGAGAAGGCGGGAATCAAGCCGAAGCAGGGCTGGACCTGGGACGAGTACTTCGCCGCGCTCAAGAAGATCCACGACACCCAGAAAGTGCCGGGCGACACCGGCTACTTCAGCATCATGTACCTCTACGACCTCTACCTCCGGCAGAACGGCAAGGCGTTCTTCACCAAGGACGGACTCGGTTTCGACGAGGCCGATCTGACGGAGTGGTGGACGGACGGCTACAACCGCGTCAAAGCCGGCATCGTCACCGACCCCAAGCGGGTGGAGCAGGACAAGCCGAAGTCGTCGCTCTCGGCGGGCCACGCCGCCTCCGAGTTCACCTGGGACAACTTCACGGTCCGTTACACGGCGGAGGGCGACAGCAGCTACGGCCTCGCCCCGATCCCCACGACCGACGGCAAGCAGACCGGCCAGTACCTCGCCTCCCTGATGCTGAGCGCGTCCGCGCGCACCGAGCACCCCAAGGAAGTCGCACAGTTCATCGACTTCATGGTCCACGACCCCGAGGTCGGCAAAATCATGGGCTACGACCGCGGCATCCTCGCCACCACCGATCAGTTCGAGGCGTACAAGCCGACCGACGCGCCCAACAAGGCGATCGCGCAGTACGAGACCGATGTGGCCGGCGCCGGAGTCCTCGGCGCCATCACCCCGCACCCGGCCGGGGCCGACACCGTCGAGGCCGCGTTCCTGCGCATCGGCGGCGACATGTCCCAGGGGACGACCAAGGTCTCCGACGCGGTGAAGCAGTTCTTCTCCGAGGCGAAGACCGCCCTCGCCGCCTGATGGGAACCGCCGTGACGCTCGTCAAGGACTCTCCGCCCGACGCCCCGGAGAAGCGCCCCGCAGCCCCCGCCGCCGGAAAACGGCGGGGCCGCCGGGAGAACCTCGCCGGCTATCTCTTCATGTCCCCGTGGATCGCCGGTTTCCTGCTGCTGACGGCCGGCCCGATGGCCGCGTCCCTCTACTTCGCGTTCACCGACTACAACCTCTTCAATTCGCCGCGGTGGATCGGCTTCGACAACTTCACCAAGATGTTCGACGACCCGCGGTGGCAGAAGTCGGTGGAGGTGACGGCCAAGTACGTCGTCATCGGCACCCCGCTCAAACTGCTCCTCGCGCTCGGGGTCGCCCTGCTGCTCGCGCAGAGCCGCCGCGGCCAGGCCTTCTACCGCGCCGCGTTCTACGCCCCGTCGCTGATCGGCGCGAGCGTCTCCGTCGGCTTCGTCTGGCGCGCCCTGTTCTCCGACGACGCCGTCGTGGACCGTACGCAGTCCTTCCTCGGCTTCCACACGGGCGGTTGGGTCGGTGACCCGAACTGGGTGCTCTACAGCCTGGTCGCCCTGACCGTCTGGCAGTTCGGCGCGCCCATGGTGATCTTCCTCGCCGGGCTCAAGCAGGTGCCGAAGGAACTGTACGAGGCGGCCGAGGTCGACGGCGCGGGACCGCTGCGCCGCTTCTGGAACATCACCCTGCCGATGATCTCGCCGGTGCTGTTCTTCAACGTGCTCCTGGAGACCATCCACTCCTTCCAGATCTTCGGTTCGGCGTACGTGGTCTCCAACGCCACCTGCGGACCGGCCGACGCCACGCTCGTCTACACCTGCTACCTGTACCAGAAGGGCTTCAAGGAGTCCCAGATGGGCTTCGCGTCCGCCATGGCCTGGATGCTGCTGCTGGCGGTGGCGCTGGTGACGGCCGTCCTCTTCTGGTCGCAGAAACGGTGGGTGCACTACGAGGAGGACGCCCGATGAGCACCACCACGACCACCGCGCGCAGGCCCCTGCGGCTCGGACGCAGGCACGGCGGCTCGCTCGCCTGGCACCTCGGTGCCCTGCTGGTCCTCGCCGTGGTCCTCTATCCCGTCGTCTGGGTCGTCGGGGCCTCGTTCAAGCCCGGCCGGGAGATCATCGGCAGCCTCGACCTGTTCCCGGCCCGGCCCATCCTCACCAATTTCGAGGGACTGGCCGACGGCATCGCCGACATCTCCATCGCGACCTTCTTCCAGAACTCCCTCTTCTACGCGCTCGGTTCCGTCGTCGGCATCCTGATCTCCTGCTCGCTGACGGCCTACGCCTTCGCCAAGATCCGGTTCGCCGGCCGGAACCTGCTGTTCTCGCTGATGATCGGCACGCTCCTGCTGCCGTACCACGTGCTGCTCATCCCGCAGTACGTGATGTTCCAGAAGATGGAACTGGTCAACACCTACGTGCCGCTGCTGATCGGCAAGTACCTGGCCACCGAGGCGTTCTTCGTCTTCCTCATGGTGCAGTTCATGCGGAACCTGCCCCGTGAGCTGGACGAGGCGGCGCGGCTCGACGGCTGCGGACACCTGCGGATCTACTGGTCGATCGTGCTGCCGCTGTGCCGCCCGGCCCTCATCACCAGCGCGATCTTCACGTTCATCAACGCCTGGAACGACTTCATGGGTCCGCTGATCTACCTCAACGAGCCGAGCAAGTACACGGTCTCGCTGGGCATGATGATGTTCCGCGACCAGGAGGGCGTCGCCAACTACGGCGGGATGATCGCGATGTCGCTGGTGGCGCTGCTGCCGGTGCTCCTGTTCTTCCTCGCCTTCCAGCGGTATCTGATCGACGGCATGGCGACGTCCGGACTGAAGGGCTGACATGGCCACCACCCAGCCACGGGCGCGGGCCGGGGCCCGCGCGGGGCGTACGCCCAAGGAGTCCGTCCTGGCCGAACGCTTCGCCGTCTTCGCGGAGTGCCTGCTCACCGGGGTGTGGATCGCGGTGGCCGCGCTGCCCCTGGTGACCTGCCCCGCCGCCTTCGCGGCCGGGGCCCGGCACCTGCGGCGGCGGACGACCCACCGAGCCGGCGGATGGAAGGAGTTCGTCGCCGACTTCCGGGCGGCCGTCCGGGGCGGCTGGATCGCCGGTCTCGCCGGATGGGCCGGGGCAGCGGCGGTCTGGGTGGACGTCCAGGCCGTGCGCGCCGGGCTGCCCGGCGGACCGGTCGTCGGGGCCGTCGGCCTCTTCGCCCTGATCGCGGGTGCCGTCGCCGGACTGCGCGCGGCGGCGTCCTGGGAACCGGGGGCGTCCTGGCGCGAGCTGCTCGCGGCCGCGGGCCGCCGCACCGTGCTCGATCCCGCCGGTTCCTTCCTGCTCGTCGGCGGGCTGGCCGTGGTGGTCTCCTCCGCCTGGTTCGTCGCGCCGCTGGCGGTGCCCGTGCTCGGGTTCGTCGCGGCGGCGGCCGTCGCGGTGGAGGAGCGACACCGGCACGGCCGCTGACCGGCGGCCCGGAGAACGACCTCACGCACGGCCGGTTCTGCAACGGCACCGGGAACAGCACGCACGACCGGTGCCCCGCCACGGCACCAGGAACGTCACGCACGACCGGTGCCCCGCCACGGCACCAGGAACGTCACGCACGACCGGTGCCCCGCCACGGCGCCGGGAACAGCACGCGGGCCCCGCGCCCCGTGCCGCACCCCGCGACGGCACCGGGAACCCCACGCAAGGCCGGCGCCCCGGGCGCCGCGCCTCTCTCTGTCATGCCCCTGACCTCCCCGCTCGGAAAGGAAAGGCCATGTCTCCCATCCCTCGCAGATCCCTCCTCAAGGCGGCCGCCGTCGCCGGCGCCGCCGCGCAGTTCAGCTGGGCGCTCGGCACCCAGGGCGCCCAGGCCGCGCCCGCGGCCGCGGCCACCGGCACGGACCCCGTCACCCTGGAGTGGCTGGAGGACGGCGGCCTCGGCGCCGCCCCCGGCTCCACCGTCGGCGTGCCCTGGCCGAAGGGGGTCCACCGGGAGGACCAGACCTTCGCGCTCACGGACGCCGACGGCAGGGCCGTCCCCGTGCAGACCTGGCCGCTCGCCCATTGGCCGGACGGCTCCCTCAAGTGGACCGCGCACGCAGTGAGTTCCGACGCCGGGACCTACACGCTCACCGCCGGCGCACCGGCCGCCCCCGACAAGAAGGTGACCGTCGACAGCAACGGCGCCACCGTCGACGTGTCGACCGGCGTCATCGCCGCGAAGATCGGCAAGAGCGGCTCGGTCCTGGTCAAGTCCGTGACCCGGGGTTCCACGGAGATCGCGAGGAACGGCCGCCTCGTCCTCGTCCGCCAGCCGGAGATCGAGGACGAGGACCAGGGCGCGGAGAAGTACGAGCGCTTCGAGAGCGCGATCTCCCGGACCGAGGTCGAGCAGGACGGCCCGGTGCGCGCCGTGGTCCGTATCGACGGCAAGCACCGCAAGGGCGACCGGAGCTGGCTGCCCTTCTCGATCCGGCTGTACTTCTACGCGGGCGCCGACTCCTTCCGCATGGTGCACACCATCACCTTCGACGGGAAGCAGGAACCGGGGAAGCCGAGCGGCGACTTCATCCGCGGCCTGGGCGTGCGCTTCGGCGTTCCGATGCGCGACGCGTCCTACGACCGGCACATCAGGATCGGCGGCGACGACAGCGGTCTGCTGCGCGAGGCGGTCAAGGGCGTCACCGGCCTGCGGCGCGACCCGGGAGCCGCCGTGCAGGCCGCCCAGTTCGCGGGACAGAAGCTGCCCGACCCGTCCACCTGGGACCAGCGGGTGACGACCCGGCTCCAGTACATCCCCGAATGGGGCGACTACACCCTCGCCCAGCTGTCCGCCGACGGTTTCACGCTGCGCAAGCGCACGAAGAAGGGGCACGGCTGGATCGGCGCGGGCGGCGGCCGGCGTGCCTCCGGCTTCGGCTACGTCGGCGGGCCCACCGGCGGACTCTCCTTCGGCCTCAGGGACTTCTGGGAGAAGTTCCCCGCGCAGCTCGACATCCGTGACGCGCACACCGACGAGGCCGAGGTCACCCTGTGGCTCTGGTCGCCCGAGGCCCAGCCCATGGATCTGCGCTTCTACCACGACGGCATGGGCCAGGACACGTACGCCGAACAGCTCGAAGGCCTCAACATCACCTACGAGGACTACGAGCCGGGCTTCGGCACCCCGTACGGCATCGCCCGCACCTCCGAACTCCTCTTCTGGGCCAACGGGTCGACACCCGCCCCGGAGAAGCTCGCCGAACAGGTCGCGGCCGTCCGGGTGCTGCCGCAACTGGCCGCACCTCCCAAGCAGCTCATCGGTGCGAAGGTCTTCGGCCCCGGCCTCTACTCCGAGCCCGACCGCTCCACGCCCGCCAAGGCGAAGATCGAGGACCACCTCGACTTCCTCTTCACCTACTACAAGGACCAGGTGGAGATGCGCCGGTGGTACGGCTTCTGGGACTACGGGGACGTCATGCACTCCTACGACCCGGTCCGGCACCAGTGGCGCTACGACGTCGGCGGCTACGCCTGGGACAACTCCGAGCTGTCGCCGGACCTCTGGCTCTGGTTCGCCTACCTCCGCAGCGGCCGCGCGGACATCTTCCGCTTCGCCGAGGCGATGACCCGGCACACCGGCGAGGTCGACGTCTACCACCTCGGCCAGTGGGCGGGCCTCGGCACCCGGCACGGCGTCCAGCACTATGCCGACAGCGCCAAGCAGCAGCGCATCGCCAACACCACCTACCGGCGCTACTACTACTTCCTCACCGCGGACGAACGCGTCGGCGACCTCATGCACGCCAATGTCGACTCCGACGAGACGTTCCTGGTCCTCGACCCGATCCGCAAGATCCGCACCGAGCCCTACACACCCGACCGGCACGCGCTGTCCATCGGCTTCGGCACGGACTGGAGCGGACTCGTGTCCGCCTGGCTGACGGAATGGGAGCGCAAGGGCCCGAAGTGGGAGAAGGCCAAGGCACGCGTGCTGTCGACGATGGAGACCATCGCCGCCCAGCCGAACGGCTTCGTCCAGGGCACCGGACTGTACGACCTCGACACGGGCAGGTTCGCCGTAGCCGCGGCGCCCGCGGTCGGCGTCTCGCACCTCTCCGCGGTCTTCGGCCTCAACGAACTGTGCGCCGAGCTCATCGACCTCGTCGACATGCCCGCCTTCAAGGAGGCCTACCTCGACTACTGCCGCTACTTCAACGCCACCAAGGCCGAACAGCGGGAGCGCTACGGCTCCGACTTCGGCTCCCTGCTGCTCTTCCAGGGCCACTCCCGCCTGGACGCGTACGCCGCCGTGCAGACCGGTGACGCGAAGCTCGCCACGCGCGCATGGACGAAGTTCTACAGCTCCGACGGCTACACCGAGTCCTCGCCCTGGAGGACCACGAAGCTGAGCGGTCCGGTCACCCTGGTGCCGGGCAGCGAGGCCGACTGGGTGTACACGAACGACACCGCGCTCTACGGGCTCGCCGCCATCGAGAACCTGGCGCTGCTCGGCGACAGGATGCCGTAGGCCCCCGGCCGTCAGCGCATCTTCCCCAGCACCTCCCGCACTCGCCGCGCGTCGCGGATCCGCTGCTCGTACGTGGCACCCAGCGCGAGCAGCAGCAGACCGGCGAGTGCGGGAGGCGCCCAACGGGGGAGCGCGCCGACCACCTGCACCAGATACGGGGCGAGTTCGTGCAGCGCGTCCAGCGCCAGGACCGCGCCGCCCACCACGAGCGGCGCCTGGAGACGGTGCCGGGCACCCACCAGGGTGACCAGCAGGGCCGCGGTGCCCAGAAGCAGCGGGCGGAGCCAGTGCGTGTCGCCCCATGCCGCGAAGAGACTCGGCACCAGCGTCGCGGTCAGACCCGGCCCGTACGCCGTCCACGACGAGACCGCCCCGTCCCGGCGACGCCGGACCACACCGACGACCAGCGCCGGAACACTCACGACGACCGTGTACGCCTCCGGAGAGCCGACGTCCCAGGACGCCAGGCGGACCCAGGCGGCGAGCACGAACAGCGCCGCGGCCGCGTACCCCACCGGGCGCCGGTCCTCCCGTACGGCCGTGCCCGCGGCGATCACCCCGCACAGGGCCAGGACCAGGGCCAGCACCGGCGGATCGGTCACCGCGAGCCCGATGGCGAGCAGCCCGGCGGCGGCCCCCGCCACCTCGCACGACACGGTCGTCGCCGCGTCGTCCGTACGCGCCGCCGACACGGCGGCGGCCACCGGCACCACGAGCACCAGCAGCGCGATCCGATGCGCGGGAAGGTCCAGGGAAGCGCCCGCGGCGCAGGCCAGGGCGGTCGCGTACCCGAGCGAGACCGGTGCGGCGACCGGACCGAGGCCCGGCCGCAGGGCGGCGGCCGCGAACAACAGGACCAGCCCCCCGAGGACCGTGAGGGTCGCGCCCTCGGCGGCGAGGGAGAGGAACGCGAGGCTCGCGGACGTGAGGACGGCGAGCACGAGCGGCGTCACCACGGGCCGCGCACGGGTGGCCAGGGCCAGGGCCGCCACCGCCGTCAGGCCGTGCACCGACAGCCCTGCCGCGTAGGGGAGTTCGAGCGAGGCCGGGACGACGAGGACCGCGGCCCAGACCAGCGCCGTCGCGGCGGCCAGGGCCTGCGGACGCCAGTCCGCCCCGCGGACCGCCATCACCAGGACGAGGGCCACCAGCGCCGGCACGAGGGGCGCCGTGATCGCGTGCGCGGGCCACGGGACGTCCGCCGTGACCGCTTCCCGGGCGGTCGCCGGGGCACCGGACCAGATCCGGGCGGCCCAGTCGACCGGGCCCAGCAGGGCGAGGCCGACCGGAGGCAGTGCCCACACCACCGCGACGGCCTGCACCGCACCCGAGGCCCACGCGAGGCCCCGCTTCATCGGCTCGGCGAGGGGCGTGCGCACCGCGCCCAACAGGGCGACGGCACACACGAGATGGGCCACCACGGTCCAGTCCGCCGGCAGCGAGACACGCAGTACGCCGCCGACCGCGGCGACCGTGAGCAGACCTCCCGTCAGCGCGCCGCCGGCCGCGACGCCCGGCTTCGGGGTGCGCCACGCCGCCACGAGTGCGATCGACGCGGCGAGGAGGAGGAGCGCCGCCGCACGGGCGGCGGCGCTCGGGCCGGAGGCCGTCCAGGACAGCCAGCCGGCGGCAAAGGCGCCCCACCCGCCCAGTCCGTACGCGCCGACGGCGGCGACGGCACGGACCGGCTTCACGGGGACGAGGAGCGCGACAGCCGTGTCGAACGCGGCGGTCGCCAGCAGTGCGGCGGTGACGGCGTGCGCGCCCCCGTCGGCCGCCGCCACCCACAGCAGCAGCGGCAACTGGGCGGTGGCCAGCGCCGCCGGCAGGGGCAGCCGCAGCGGGAGACGGACCCGGGTGCCGACCGGTCCCTCGCCGGCGCCCCCGGGCTTCTCGCCCGGGGTGGTGACCGCCGAGGGTCCCGCCGGCAGATGAAGCGTGCCCACGGCCAGGCCGTACGCGGCCCACACCGCGGCCAGCGCCGCCGAGGTGACGGCGGCGTACCCGAGTCCGTCGGCGTCCGGGACGGCGACCTCGTACAGCGCGTAGGCGTCCAGCACCGTCAGCGCGAGACCGAGGCCCGCCACCGACTCGGCCGTCGAGCGCAGCCCGCGCCGGAGCAGGGGCAGCGGTGCGCCGAGCGCGGTCAGCGTCAGCGCGGCGAGCACCAGCGCCCGGCCCGCGATCCCCATATGTCCCCAGCTGACGACCGTGAACGCGACGGCGGCCACGGTCAGCAGGATGCCGCCGAGCAGCAGGAGCACGTTCTGTACGCCGGGGGCCGTGGCCTCCGGCCGGTGCGCGGGGGCGGCGAACGGTCCGGGAGCCGCGGCCGACGGCGGGCCGGACGGCGCCGGAGCCGTCCGGAGGGCGCTGATCAGCCAGGCACGACGCGTCAGCAACAGAGCCCGGCGCGCGTCGAGTTGCCGCAGCTCGGCGTCCAGGAGCCGCAGCTCCTCCGCCGGGGGCGGGATCGAGGTCATGCCTGGGAGTGTGGTCCCGGTCACCCTTCGCGGCATGAGTGCGCGTACTCACGACGTACTCATATCCACGATCGGGCACACTCCCCACATGGACTGGAGCCACTACCGCTTCCGCAGCGAGTGGGAGCTGCCCGCACCCCCCGCCGCCGTCTACGTGGTGCTGGAGCACGCCGAGAACTACCCGCACTGGTGGCCCCAGGTGCGCGAGGTCACCCGCATCGACGACCGCAGCGGCGTCATCCGGGTCCGCTCGCTCCTCCCGTACGGCATGACCTTCACCGCGCGCGAGGTGCGCCGTGATCCGGCGGGCGGCGTCCTGGAGATCGCGCTGTCCGGCGACATGGAGGGCTGGGCACGCTGGACGCTCACCGCGCACGGCACCGGCACGCGCGCCCGGTACGACCAGGAGGTCGACGTGCGCAAGCCGCTGCTGCGCCGGCTCGCGGTGCCCGGACGGCCGCTGTTCCGGGCCAACCACGCCCTGATGATGCGCGCCGGACGCCGGGGACTGACGGCTTGTCTCCAAGCGGTTTGAACCACACCCGCCGGGACCTGTATTGTTCAGTCCGTTCCCGGGCGATTAGCTCAGTGGGAGAGCGCTTCGTTCACACCGAAGAGGTCACTGGTTCGAACCCAGTATCGCCCACCGGGAGAAGGCCGGTCCGTCACAGACGGACCGGCCTTTCCGTATTCCCGGACCATCTGTGCTGCTTGTCTTCCGTACTCCCCGTCGACCGCGCCTCGCCGTCCGGGCCGTCCTCACGCCGCCGCGGGCAGCTCCGGACGCAGCGGCCACGCCGGGTCCACCGCCTCCTCCGAGCCGCTGCGCGCGAACCACGCCTGGAGCCCGCGGGCCTGTGCCGCGTGCCACACCGCCTGGAGCGTGTGCAGTTCGGCCGGCGAGAGCCGTTCCAGACGCGCCGCGAAACGGCGCCCCACCGCGCGTACGACATCCAGCGAGGCCTGCGCGTCGGCCGCCGCGTCGTGCGCGCCCTCCAGCGCCACGCCGTAGTGCGCGCACAGATCGGCGAGGGTGCGGCGGCCCTTGCGGTAGCGGTCCAGATGTTTGTCCAGCACCCGGGGGTCGAGCACCGTCAGCGGCGTCGACGCGAACCACCGGTCCAGCGACGAGGCCCGGTGGCGACGCAACTCCCGGTCCAGGAGCGTCAGATCGAACGGAGCGTTCATCACCACGAGCGGCCGCCCGGCCGCCGCGTGTTCGCCCAGCTCCCGGGCTATCTCCTCCATCACCGGCGACGGCCAGCGGCCGTTGTGCTGCAGATACTCGTCGGTGAGACCGTGCACCTCCGTCGCCCCCGCGGGCACCGGCACCCCCGGATTCACCAGCCACCGGGACACCCGCGGACGGGAACCCGGGGCGTCCTGGACCACGACGGCGGCCGACACGATCCGGTCGGTCTCGACGTCCACGCCCGTGGTCTCCGTGTCGAACGCGGCCAAAGGGCCCTCGTACCAGCACGTCATACGTACACAACTCCTCGTTCACCCACGGCAGCTGACGCACCGTCTTCTGCCCGTTTGGTGATACCCGGGCTGTTTGCGGCGTACGCCGGAAGGAGACAACAGAGGTACGGGTCTTTGCAGTTCAGCGGCCCGTCACGGGGAATCTCTTGGTCTGGAAGGCTGTTGGACTCATGGCACTCGCCCAGCCCGAACGGGGCGGGCTGCTGCCCCAGCGGACGGCACCCCATCGCGGCTCACTCGCCACCACCGCCTGCATGGAGACGTTGCAGGTCGGCTATCTGCACGCGGTCGCCGCGGCGGCGGGCTGCTCGCTGTCCCAGCCCTTCCCGGACAACGGCATCGACTGGCACGTCAGCCACAGCGCCCCCGGGCACACGGTCGACGACGAAGTCACCATCAAGGTGCAGCTCAAGTGCACGTACCAGATCCCGCCGAACCCGCCCGGGCCCGCCTTCTCCTTCACCCTCGACAACGAGCACCTGGCGAAGCTCGCCCGCACCCCGGTCTCGGTGCACAAGATCCTGGTCGTGATGCTCGTGCCGCGCTCCCAGGACGACTGGCTGCGCGCCAGCCACGACCGCCTCGACCTGCGCCACTGCTGCTACTGGATCAACCTCGCCGGGCACGCCGTCACCGGCCGCCGCAGGACCACCGTCCGCATACCGACGGCCCGCATCTTCGACGACCGGGCGCTCTGCGAGATCATGACCCGGGTCGGGACGGGAGGCAGACCATGACCCACCGCCCCCTCGACGAGTCGCTGCGACCGGTCAGGCCGCATCCCGTCGACGCCCTCTGGAACGACCCGCCGACCCCCGACCAGGTCGACCCTGCGGTCCTCAGCGCGCTGCTGCACCGGCACGGCTGGCAGCGGCGCGGCGGAGCCGCGGGACGGTACGGCCGGTGGACCCCACCCGGGCCCGGTGGCGGCGGCACCAGCCTGCTGGTGCCGGAGAGCCGGGCCTTCCCCGACAGCGACGACCTGCTCGGCGAAGCCCTGGTCGCGCTCTCCCGCAGCGGCTCCCCGTCCGCCCGCGACGTGCTGGTCGCGCTCGCCGTCCCCAGTGACGAGATCCGCTGGTGGCGCGACGTGCCGACCGGTCCCGTGGGCGCGGCCCCGTGGACCGTCGAGGAACAGCTGCGCGCCGCGGCCCGGCAGATGCTCCTGGCCGGCGCGCTGGCCACCCGCGCGCGTGCGGGCTACTACGGCGCCCGCCACCGCAGGTCCGCCGCGGCCTCGCTGGAGAACGTCCTGGTCGGTGCCGAACCGGGCGGACGCCGGCTCACCGCCTTCGTGCCCGTCACCACGGGCCGGCCGCTCGCCGTACGACTGCACCAGGCGCTGTACGCCGCCCGCGAGGCCATCGACTACCAGCGGGCCACCGGAGGCATGGACGCCTTCGACGCCGCCGTCGAGGCAGGCGTCAGCCACGAGCTCATGGAGGCCCTGGTCGCCCTCGTCCGGGGCACCGAGGGCGCCAGGATCGCCGTCGAGTGGGCACCCTCCGCGGGCGTCCCCGAGGGCGGTGCGGCCCCCGCCGAACCCGTCGAGTTCTCGCCCGGCGACCTGTCCGTGCTGCGCGCGGCCGGCGCGCGCTACCTGCGCGAGGAGCCGTCCGTCCCGGTGCGCCTCACCGGTGCGGTGGTGCGGATGCGCCGCTCCGGACCGCGCGGGCAGGGCACCGTGCGGCTGCGCGTCCTCGCCGGCGCCGAGGTACCGCACGTCCGTATGACACTGGACGAGGAGGCCTACCGGATAGCGGGCCACGCCCATCTGGTCGGGCTGCCGGTGCGGGTGCACGGACGGTTGGAGAGCCGCGGCGGCTTCCGCAGGCTCACCGATGCCTCCGGGGTCGTGCCCGTGCAGGTCGACGAGGCCGAACGGGACCGGCTGATGAAGTCGCTCCAGGAGAACCTCGACTTCTTCGAGGAGGCGTGCAGCGCGGACTGACGGGGCGCGGGGGAGCGAGGACCCCGGCCGGTGTCACGGCGGGGCACGGCCGGCGCGGCACTTTCCCGGCGGCACCGACCGGAACCGTTTCGCGGAGGGCACCCCCGGCTCGGTACGATCGCCTGTACTGCGTGCGCGACCGACGACGCGCACGTCCCCTTCAGGCAGGAGAGTCCGGTGTCAGACGTCCGTGTGATCATCCAACGCGATTCCGAGCGGGAAGAGCGCGTGGTGACGACGGGCACTACGGCCGCCGACCTCTTCGCAGGTGAGCGCACC
Organism: Streptomyces krungchingensis; assembly: GCF_054729265.1. Lineage (NCBI taxonomy): Bacteria > Bacillati > Actinomycetota > Actinomycetes > Kitasatosporales > Streptomycetaceae > Streptomyces > Streptomyces krungchingensis. Next base: position 2,539,081 of record NZ_JBPUKY010000001.1, on the reverse strand, counting down.
ATCGTCGCGGCCCGCGTGGGCGGCGAGCTGAAGGACCTCGCGTACCAGGTGCGGGACGGCGAGGAGGTCGAGCCCGTCGAGATCTCCTCCGAGGACGGCCTGAACATCCTGCGCCACTCCACCGCGCACGTCATGGCCCAGGCCGTGCAGGAGCTCTTCCCCGAGGCCAAGCTCGGCATCGGCCCGCCGGTCAAGGACGGCTTCTACTACGACTTCGACGTGGAGCGCCCCTTCACGCCCGAGGACCTCAAGGCCGTCGAGAAGAAGATGCAGGAGATCCAGAAGCGCGGCCAGCGCTTCTCGCGCCGCGTCGTCACCGACGAGGCCGCCCGCGAGGAGCTCGCCGACGAGCCGTACAAGCTGGAGCTCATCGGCATCAAGGGCTCCGCGTCCTCGGACGACGGCGCCGACGTCGAGGTGGGCGCGGGCGAGCTCACCATCTACGACAACCTGGACGCCAAGACCGGTGACCTGTGCTGGAAGGACCTCTGCCGCGGTCCCCACCTGCCCACCACCCGCAACATCCCGGCGTTCAAGCTGATGCGCAACGCCGCCGCGTACTGGCGCGGCAGCGAGAAGAACCCCATGCTCCAGCGCATCTACGGCACCGCCTGGCCCTCGAAGGACGAGCTGAAGGCGCACCTCGACTTCCTCGCCGAGGCCGAGAAGCGCGACCACCGCAAGCTGGGCAACGAGCTGGACCTCTTCTCCGTCCCGGACCAGATCGGCTCCGGCCTCGCCGTCTTCCACCCCAAGGGCGGCATCATCCGCCGGGTCATGGAGGACTACTCGCGGCGCCGCCACGAGGAGGAGGGCTACGAGTTCGTCTACACCCCGCACGCGACGAAGGGGAAGCTCTTCGAGACCTCGGGCCACCTGGACTGGTACGCCGACGGCATGTACCCGCCCATGCAGCTCGACGAGGGCGTGGACTACTACCTCAAGCCCATGAACTGCCCGATGCACAACCTGATCTTCGACGCGCGCGGGCGTTCCTACCGTGAGCTGCCGCTGCGCCTGTTCGAGTTCGGCACCGTGTACCGGTACGAGAAGTCCGGCGTCGTGCACGGCCTGACCCGCGCCCGCGGCTTCACCCAGGACGACGCGCACATCTACTGCACCAAGGAGCAGATGGCGGAGGAGCTCGACAAGACGCTCACCTTCGTCCTGAACCTGCTGCGCGACTACGGTCTGACCGACTTCTACCTGGAGCTGTCCACCAAGGACCCGGAGAAGTTCGTCGGCTCCGACGAGGTCTGGGAGGAGGCCACCGAGACGCTGCGGCAGGTCGCCGAGAAGCAGGGCCTCCCGCTGGTCCCGGACCCGGGCGGCGCCGCGTTCTACGGCCCGAAGATCTCCGTACAGGCCAAGGACGCCATCGGCCGCACCTGGCAGATGTCGACGGTGCAGCTCGACTTCAACCTGCCGGAGCGCTTCGACCTGGAGTACACCGGCCCCGACGGCTCCAAGCAGCGCCCGGTCATGATCCACCGCGCCCTGTTCGGCTCCATCGAGCGCTTCTTCGCCGTGCTCCTGGAGCACTACGCGGGCGCCTTCCCGGCCTGGCTCGCCCCCGTCCAGGCGGTCGGCATCCCGATCGGCGACGCCCACGTGGACTACCTGCACACCTTCGCCGCCGAGGCGAAGAAGCGGGGCCTGCGCGTCGAGGTGGACTCCTCCTCGGACCGCATGCAGAAGAAGATCCGCAACGCCCAGAAGCAGAAGGTGCCCTTCATGGTCATCGCGGGCGACGAGGACATGGCCAACGGCGCGGTGTCCTTCCGCTACCGCGACGGCTCGCAGGAGAACGGCATCCCGGTCGACGAGGCGATCGCCAAGATCGCGAAGATCGTCGAGGAGCGGGCCCAGGTCTGACCCGGGACGCTGCGGACGCGCACGCCGCCGGGACGCTCAGCGTCCCGGCGGCTTCTCGTCGCCCTCCCGGGTGAAGGTCTGCAGCAGCCAGGACGAGAACGACCCCGTCACCGCGCCCAGCAGGGCCAGCCCGCCGGCCATCATCCCGACCGCGATCGTCCTGCCGAGCGGGGTCACGGGGGTGATGTCGCCGTAGCCGACCGTGCTCAGGGTCGAGCAGGCCCACCACACGGCGTCGCCGAAGGTCCGCATGGTCGAGCCGGGCGCCCCCCGCTCCTGCTGGTAGACCGCGAGGGAGCCGGAGAACCCGAGCAGCAGGGTGGACAGACCCGCGTAGGAGATCACGCGCGCGTGCAGCGTCAGCCGGGGCTCGCCGCGCTTCTTCTGGAGGACCTCGTACAGGGGCACCATCCGCAGGGGGCGCAGCAGGGGCAGGACGACCGAGACCGTGGTCACCACGTGGGTGAGGACGAACCGCCACCAGTGCTGTCCGCTGAGCCGCCAGCGCACCACGTAGTCCGCGGCGAACAGCAACCAGAGAACCAGCAGCACCAGACCGCACAGGTCCCGCCAGCCGGGCGGGAGGCCGGTCGCCAGAACGCGCGTCGCGTACGTGGCCATGAACAGAAGCGACGCCGTGAAGAGGGCGACCTCGGTGCGTTCCGCCCAGCGGGCCTCGGGGCTGTCATCGTCCACCGGCCCAGCTTGGCCGCCGAGCGCCCTCGTGCCGCCCCGCCGACACGCCGCGAACGGGCGAAGCCATATGCTGCACATCATGACGAGTGAGCCGGAGCAGCAGATCGGAGTGGGAACGCAGGACGCGTTCCAGCGCCTGTGGACACCCCACCGGATGGCCTACATCCAGGGCGAGAACAAGCCCACCGGCCCGGGGGCCGACGACGGCTGTCCGTTCTGCTCGATTCCGGCCAAGTCCGACGAGGACGGGCTGATCGTGAAGCGCGGCGAGCAGGTCTACGCCGTGCTCAATCTCTACCCGTACAACGGCGGCCACCTCATGGTGGTGCCCTACCGTCACGTCGCGGACTACACGGACCTGACCGGCCCGGAGACCGTCGAGCTCGGTGAGCTGACCAAGCAGGCCATGACCGCCCTGCGCACCGCCTCGGGCGCCCACGGCTTCAACATCGGCATGAACCAGGGCACCGTCGCGGGCGCCGGTATCGCCGCCCACCTCCACCAGCACATCGTGCCCCGGTGGGGCGGCGACACGAACTTCATGCCGGTGGTGGGGCACACCAAGGTGCTGCCGCAGCTGCTCGCCGACACCCGCAAGATGCTGGCGGACGCCTGGCCGACCGCCTGACGTCGCACGGGCCGCCCGGCTCCGGCAAGGGCCGGCCCGTCGCCACGCCCCGCCGTGCCCCCGCTCGGCACCGGTGCGCCGCCGGGCCCGCCGGGCTCCGGAGCAGGGGCCGTCCGGGGGAGAGCGGCGCACCGCCCTCCCGCCGGTCCGCGGCTACGCGTCGTACACGTCCGCCTTCCGCGGCATCGGGTCCTGGACCGCCGTGCTGAGGAACGCCGAGCGGTTGCCGAACTTCTCCGTGTCGACGCCGTTCTCGTCGAGGACCTTGATCGCCGCCGCGTGCACCACGCGCAGCACGGGCGTCGCGGCACGCAGGGCGTCGTCCGCCATGAACCGGTGCCGCCACGGCTGGTCGGCCCAGGCGTGCCGCAGGCCGAACGGCTCGGGCAGCGCCACGGTGCCGCCGAGCCAGTTCAGGAAGGGCGGGTACCAGGTGAAGGGGGCCCGCGCCGCGAGCCGCACGACCTCGTCCGTGGTGACCAGCGGCAGGCTCACCTTGCGGGTCTCCCAGAACTTCACCGCCTTGGCGACCTCCTTCGTGGGCGCCTCCGGCTTGGTGGTGAACAGCGGGTTCACCGGACCCAACGCATGCCCGGTGACCTCGATGCGCAGGGTCTCGTGCAGCACGGTCACCGTGATCAGCATCGTGATGATCAACTGGCCGTCCCAGAGCGTCCACTGGACCCCGAGGTAGTGCCGGTCACCGCTGCCGAACTGCTGCTTGTTGCAGATGTCCTGTATCGCGTGGGTCTTGATCGTGTACGCGTCCACGTCCGTGCCGGCCGGCCGGGACACCGCCTTCGCGTTCTCGCCGATCGGCGTGACGATCCAGTGCTTGATCGAAGGGGCGGGAAAACCACCGGTGTTGAGCGGACCGCGCTCCAGCATGCGCAGCTGGTCGTGGATGGAGCGGATGACGTCCCAGCTGCGGAACGGGTGGATCTCCTTGTCCGCCTCGCGCGGCACCAGCTCCTCGGCGAGCTGCCAGCTGCCCCACCGGGTGCCCATGCCGAGTATCCCCTTGGGGCCCGCGTAGAAGACCGAGTTGGACTGCTGCTCGGCGCTGAGCCGGGCGAGGGACTGGCGCAGCCGCTCCGCCGCGGTCTCACCGGGGCTGCCGGGCACCGCCTCGGGGATCTTCGCGCCGATGCCGCCGCCGGACAGCAGCCCGTCCCAGCGGTCGCGCAGGTCCTTGGCCGTGCGCTCGCAGATCTGCCGGGCCCACAGCCAGCCGACGACCGGCAGGACCACCGAAGCGCGCGCGTACCAGGCCCAGAAGCCGGAGAAGGGCATACGGAGCAGGAAGAGCACCGCGAGGGCGCCGACGGCGACGAGGAGGGTGGTGCCGAGGGCGGAGGCACGCTTGTCCTCGCGCTTGGCTATCTGGGTGCGGATCTGGAAGACGAGCAGCCAGACGACGAGTCCGGGCAGGAAGAGCAGCCCGCACAGCACCATCACGGCCGCCAGCCAGTTGTCCCGCTCGCGGCGGATGTTGTTCGCCGCCAGGCAGTGCTCCACCACGACCTGCGGCTCGGTGCCGAAGGACTGGATGAGGGGCTTGCGGCCGGCGCCCAGCATCCGGTCCACCACGGCCCGGGCGAAGGCCTCGCCCAGATTCGGCGCGAACAGCTTGACCTTGCCCGTCTTGACGGTGGACTTGTGCCATTCGTTGTCGGCCTTGAGGATCTCCTCGATGCCATTGTCCCGGTAGGCCGCGGAGGCCAGGGCGAAGGTCGCCGCCGTCTGGCCCGCGGAGCCCGTGAGCGGCACTTGCGCCCCGGGAGTGAAATCGAAACCGTCGAATGCCACTTCCGCCCCCATCGCCGCCGTCCGCTGCTGCGGCTTTTCCCGACTTCCGCCCCTCGCACACCTGTTGATCAGGTCATTGCCTTGATCAGGTTCTCAGAGTAACGGCCCCGACCGACATTCGTCGGCGGACGGCCGAAGCCGTCCGCCGACGTGTGACCCGGCGAACCCTCAGGTGTCGCGGGCCTGTTCGCGGATCCTCTCGGCGACCTGAGGCGGCATCGGCTCGTGCCGCGCGTAGCTGCGGTTGAAGCGCGCGGTGCCGTGCGACAGGGAGCGCAGATCGACGGCGTACCGCCCGATCTCGATCTCCGGGACCTCGGCCCGTACGAGGGTGCGCCCACCGCCCGCCTGCTCGGTGCCCACGACCCGGCCGCGGCGGCCCGACAGATCGCTCATGACGGGCCCCACGTAGTCGTCGCCGACCAGGACGGTCACCTCGGCCACCGGTTCCAGCAGGTGGATCTTGGCGTCGGCCGCGGCCTCGCGCAGGGCCAGCGCGCCCGCGGTCTGGAACGCGGCGTCGGAGGAGTCCACGGAGTGCGCCTTGCCGTCGAGCAGCGTGACCCGCACGTCGATGAGCGGATAGCCGGCGGCCACACCCTTGGCGGCCTGGGCCCGCACGCCCTTCTCGACGGACGGGATGAACTGCCGCGGCACGGCGCCGCCGACGACCTTGTCCACGAACTCGATGCCCGAGCCGTTCGGCAGCGGCTCGACCTCGATCTCGCAGATCGCGTACTGGCCGTGCCCGCCGGACTGCTTCACATGGCGCCCGCGCCCGCCGGACCTGCCCGCGAACGTCTCCCGCAGCGACACCTTGTGCGGGACGACGTCGACCTGGACGCCGTACCGGCTGCGCAGCCGCTCCAGGGCGACGTCCGCGTGGGCCTCGCCCAGGCACCACAGGACGACCTGATGCGTGTTCTGGTTCTGCTCCAGGCGCATCGTGGGGTCCTCGGCGACCAGCCTGGCGAGCCCCTGCGACAGCTTGTCCTCGTCGGCCTTGCTGTGCGCCTGGATGGCGAGCGGCAGCAGCGGGTCGGGCATCTGCCACGGCTCCATGAGCAGCGGATCGTCCTTGGCGGAGAGGGTGTCCCCGGTCTCCGCGCGGTTCAGTTTCGCCACGCACGCGAGATCACCCGCGATGCAGTGCGACAGGACGCGCTGCTGCTTTCCGAACGGCGTGGACAGGGCGCCGATGCGTTCGTCGACGTCGTGGTCCTCGTGACCGCGGTCGGACAGCCCGTGCCCGGAGACGTGCACCGTCTCGTCGGGTCGCAGCGTGCCCGAGAAGACACGGACCAGGGAGACCCGGCCCACGTACGGATCGGACGCGGTCTTCACGACCTCGGCGACCAGCGGCCCGGTCGGGTCGCAGGCCGACACCTCGCGTGCCGCGCCGTCCGGTGTCGTCACGACGGGCGCCGCGCGTTCCAGCGGGGTCGGGAAGCCGCCCGTGACGAGTTCGAGCAGTTCGACCGTGCCGAGTCCCTGGCGGGCGCCTTCGGCGGCCGGAGCCGCGGCCAGCACCGGGAAGAAGGTCCCGCGGGCCACGGCCCGCTCCAGGTCCTCCACCAGGGTCTTGAGGTCGATCTCCTCTCCGCCGAGATAGCGGTCCATGAGGGTCTCGTCCTCGCTCTCGGCGATGATCCCCTCGATCAGCCGGTTGCGGGCCTCCTCGATCAGCGGCAGCTGCTCGGGACCCGGCTCCGCCTCCTTGCGCTCCCCGGACGCGTAGTCGAACAGCCGCTGGGACAGCAGCCCGATCAGTCCCGTCACGGGCGCGTGCCCGTCCGGTGCCTCCGCGCCGCGCAGCGGCAGGTACAGCGGCAGGACGGCGTCGGGGTCGTCCGCGCCGAAGGCCTCCGCGCAGATCCGTGTCATCTCCTCGAAGTCCGCCCGCGCCGATTCGAGGTGGGTGACCACGATGGCCCGTGGCATCCCCACGGCCGCGCACTCCTCCCACACCATGCGGGTCGAGCCGTCCACGCCGTCCGAGGCCGAGACGACGAAAAGGGCCGCGTCCGCGGCTCGCAGACCGGCCCGCAGCTCCCCGACGAAGTCGGCGTATCCGGGGGTGTCCAGAATGTTGATCTTGTACCCGCCCCATTCGACGGGGACCAGCGAGAGCTGCACCGAGCGTTGCTGCCGGTGCTCGATCTCGTCGTAGTCCGAGACGGTGCCGCCGTCCTCGACGCGGCCCGCCCGGTTCACTGCTCCCGCGGTCAGCGCGAGAGCTTCCACCAGAGTCGTCTTGCCCGATCCGCAGTGGCCGACCAGCACCACATTCCGTACGGACGCGGGGTGGTCGGCCGCCGTAGCCCTGCCGGCGGCTCCGGGGTGTGCATTCGCCTTGTCGCCCATGGCCTTGCCTCCCGTGCACGGTGAGGTCTCTGTGGGCGCGGGCGTTACGGATCCGCGTGCGGTGGCGGCTCCGATGACGCCCGCGGTCCTTCGAGCTTTGCACTCGTGTCACGGTGCGTCCATACAGCGGACGTGATCCCGCCGTGCCGTCGACGGCATCCCGTCATGACACGGGGCGTGCGGGTGCCCGACCGTCGCACACGCGCACGCGTGGCTACGATGGGCCAGCCGGCGGCCAGCAGGGGCCGCGCGGCGACACCGACCCTCGGGAAGGCCATGCTGAACAAGTACGCGCGTGCATTCTTCACGCGTGTCCTCACACCGTTCGCCGCGTTTCTCATCCGCCGGGGGGTAAGCCCCGACACGGTGACCCTCCTGGGCACGGCAGGAGTCATGGCGGGCGCGCTGGTCTTCTACCCCCGCGGAGAGTTCTTCTGGGGCACGGTCGTCATCACGCTCTTCGTGTTCTCCGACCTCGTCGACGGCAATATGGCGCGCCAGCTCGGCCGCTCCAGCCGCTGGGGCGCCTTCCTGGACTCGACGCTCGACCGGGTGGCCGACGGCGCGATCTTCGGCGGCTTCGCCCTCTGGTACGCGGGCAACGGCGACGACAACATCCTGTGCGCCGTCTCGATCTTCTGTCTGGCCAGCGGCCAGGTGGTCTCGTACACCAAGGCGCGCGGCGAGTCGATCGGCCTGCCGGTGGCGGTCAACGGCCTGGTCGAGCGGGCCGAGCGGCTCGTGATCTCGCTGGTCGCGGCCGGTTTCGCGGGCCTGCACAAGTTCGGCGTGCCCGGTATCCAGGTGCTCCTGCCCGTCGCGCTGTGGATCGTCGCCGTCGGCAGCCTCGTCACGCTGATCCAGCGCGTCGTCACGGTGCGCCGGGAGTCCGCCGAGGCGGACGCCGAGGCCGCGGCCCACAACAGCGAGGCCACCTCGTGACCAGGTTCCAGGACAGGCTGGTCGACGGCGCCTACGCACTCGGCTGGAGCACGGTCAAGAAGCTCCCCGAGCCGGTCGCCGAGCGGCTCGGCCGCACGATCGCCGACATCGCCTGGAAGCGCCGCGGCAAGGGCATACAGCGTCTGGAGAGCAACTACGCGCGCGTGGTGCCCGACGCGACGCCCGAGCGGCTGGCCGAGCTGTCCAAGGCCGGCATGCGCTCCTACCTGCGCTACTGGATGGAGTCCTTCCGGCTGCCCGCCTGGAGCGAGGAGCGGGTGAAGACGGGTTTCGACCCGAAGGACGTGCACCACCTCACCGACGCGCTCGCCTCCGACAAGGGCGTGATCCTCGCCCTCCCGCACATGGGCAACTGGGACCTCGCCGGCGCGTGGGTCACCACGAAGCTCCGTACGCCCTTCACGACGGTCGCCGAGCGCCTCAAGCCGGAATCGCTGTACGACCGCTTCGTCGCCTACCGCGAGGGCCTCGGCATGGAGGTCCTGCCGCACAGCGGCGGCAGCGCCTTCGGCACGCTGGCCCGGCGGCTCCGCGACGGCGGGCTGATCTGCCTGGTCGCCGAGCGCGACCTGTCCTCGTCCGGCGTCGAGGTGCAGTTCTTCGGCGAGGCCACCCGGATGCCCGCGGGACCGGCGCTGCTCGCCCAGCAGACCGGCGCCCTGCTCCTGCCCGTGACACTCTGGTACGACGACTCGCCGGTGATGAAGGGCCGTGTGCATCCCCCCGTCGAGGTTCCCGAGACAGGCACCCGCGCCGAAAAGACGTCTGTCATGACACAGGCGCTGGCCGATGCCTTCGCCTCGGGGATCGCCGACCACCCGGAGGACTGGCACATGCTGCAACGGCTGTGGCTGAAGGACCTGGATCCCGCCAAGGACCCCGCGGCGATCCGGAGCGACGGCGCCGGCCGGGATCCCGGGGAGGTGACCCCGTGAGGATCGGCATCGTCTGCCCCTACTCCTGGGACGTCCCGGGCGGCGTCCAGTTCCACATCCGCGACCTCGCCGAGCACCTCATCGGTCTCGGGCACGAGGTCTCCGTCCTCGCCCCGGCGGACGACGAGACGCCCCTGCCGCCCTACGTCGTCTCGGCCGGCCGGGCGGTCCCGGTGCCCTACAACGGCTCGGTGGCCCGTCTGAACTTCGGCTTCCTCTCGGCGGCCCGGGTACGGCGCTGGCTGCACGACGGCACCTTCGACGTGATCCACATCCATGAGCCGGCCTCCCCGTCACTGGGTCTGCTGGCGTGCTGGGCCGCGCAGGGCCCCATCGTCGCGACCTTCCACACCTCGAACCCGCGCTCCAGGGCGATGGTCGCCGCGTACTCCATCCTCCAGGCGGCACTGGAGAAGATCAGCGCGCGGATCGCGGTGAGCGAGTACGCGCGACGCACCCTCGTCGAGCACCTGGGCGGCGACGCCGTCGTCATCCCGAACGGCGTCGACGTCGACTTCTTCGCACGGGCCAAGCCCAAGCCCGAGTGGCAGGGCGACACCCTCGGCTTCATCGGCCGCATCGACGAGCCCCGCAAGGGCCTGCCCGTCCTCATGAAGGCCCTCCCGAAGATCCTCGCCGAGCGTCCGCAGACCCGGTTGCTGGTCGCCGGACGCGGCGACGAGGAGGAGGCCGTGGAGTCCCTGCCCGCCGAGATGCGCTCGCGCGTCGAGTTCCTCGGCATGGTCAGCGACGAGGACAAGGCCCGCTTCCTGCGCAGTGTCGACGTGTACGTCGCGCCCAACACCGGTGGCGAGAGCTTCGGGATCATCCTGGTCGAGGCGATGTCGGCGGGGGCACCGGTACTCGCGTCGGACCTCGACGCGTTCGCCCAGGTCCTCGACCAGGGCGCCGCGGGCGAACTGTTCGCCAACGAGGACGCGGACGCGCTGGCCGCCGCCGCGGTCCGGCTCCTGGGCGACCCCGCCCGCCGCGCCGAACTGCGCGAGCGGGGGAGCAGCCACGTACGGCGCTTCGACTGGTCGACGGTCGGCGCGGACATCCTGTCCGTGTACGAGACCGTGACGGACGGGGCGGCGGCGGTGGCCGCCGACGAACGCACGGGGCTCCGGGCGCGCTTCGGACTCGCCCGGGACTGACCCGCGCCGGCCGGGTCCGGTGAGCGTCCGGGACGGGAGCGACGAGGGCGCCTGCCGCAGGGAGCCCGGTGAGCGTGCCGGACGGGAGCGGTGAGCCTGCCGCGCCTGTCCCGTGATCCGGGACCGTGGGGAGCCGTCACCGCGCAGCGGTAGCCTTGCCGCCCGTGACCGCAACCCTGATCTGGATCGTCGTCGGCCTCGTCGCGATCGGCCTGTACCTGAGCTGGACCGCCGGCCGGCTCGACCGGCTGCACGCCCGCATCGACGCCGCCCGCGCGGCCCTCGACGCGCAGCTGCTGCGCCGCGCCTCCGTGGCACAGGAACTGGCCACGTCCGGGGTGCTCGATCCGGCCGCCTCCATCGTGCTGTACGAGGCGGCCCACGCGGCCCGGCAGGCCGAGGAGGACCAGCGCGAGGTGGCCGAGAGCGAGCTGAGCCAGGCCCTGCGCGCCGTGTTCGGGGAGGCGCAGCAGGTCGACGCGGTACGCGAGGCGCCCGGCGGCGAGGAGGCCGCCCACGAGCTCGCGCAGGCGGTGCGCCGGGTGCCGATGGCCCGGCGGTTCCACAACGACGCCGTACGCGCCGCGAGGGCCCTGCGCCGTCATCGCAAGGTGCGCTGGTTCCGCCTCGCGGGCCACGCGCCGTTCCCGATGGCCTTCGAGATGGACGACGAGCCCCCGGCGGCACTGGCGGAGCGCCAGGCGGCCTGACCCTGACGCATCGCGACGGTCCGGCCACCCCGTGGCATGGGCGAAAAAAATCCACCGCCTCTCCATTGGCCCTTGCAGTGGCCTGGTCGCCTCACGTTTCCTCGGTGCAGCACAAACCCTCTTTCACCGAGTGAGGTCAACCCGTGTCCAGCACGCTCTCCAACCCCGCCCAGACCCCCGAGACCGGCACCGCCCGCGTGAAGCGCGGCATGGCCGAGCAGCTCAAGGGCGGCGTGATCATGGACGTCGTCACGCCGGAGCAGGCGAAGATCGCCGAGGACGCGGGCGCCGTCGCCGTCATGGCCCTGGAGCGGGTCCCCGCCGACATCCGCAAGGACGGCGGAGTGGCCCGCATGTCCGACCCGGACATGATCGAGGGCATCATCGACGCCGTCTCGATCCCGGTCATGGCCAAGTCGCGCATCGGCCACTTCGTCGAGGCCCAGGTGCTCCAGTCCCTCGGCGTCGACTACATCGACGAGTCCGAGGTCCTCACCCCGGCCGACGAGGTCAACCACTCCGACAAGTGGGCGTTCACCACCCCCTTCGTCTGCGGCGCCACCAACCTCGGTGAGGCCCTGCGCCGTATCGCCGAGGGTGCCGCCATGATCCGTTCCAAGGGCGAGGCCGGCACCGGCAACGTCGTCGAGGCCGTCCGCCACCTGCGCCAGATCAAGAACGAGATCGCCAAGCTGCGCGGCTTCGACAACAACGAGCTGTACGCCGCCGCCAAGGAGCTGCGCGCCCCGTACGAGCTCGTCAAGGAGGTCGCCGAGCTCGGCAAGCTCCCCGTGGTCCTGTTCTCCGCCGGCGGTGTCGCCACCCCGGCCGACGCCGCTCTGATGCGTCAGCTCGGAGCCGAGGGCGTCTTCGTCGGCTCCGGCATCTTCAAGTCGGGCGACCCGGCCAAGCGTGCCGCCGCCATCGTGAAGGCCACCACCTTCTACGACGACCCGAAGATCATCGCGGACGCGTCCCGCAACCTGGGCGAGGCCATGGTCGGCATCAACTGCGACACCCTCCCCGAGACCGAGCGCTACGCCAACCGCGGCTGGTAATCACCTCATGAACACTCCTGTTATAGGCGTCCTGGCTCTCCAGGGCGACGTACGGGAGCACCTCATCGCCCTGGCCGCGGCCGACGCCGTGGCCAGGCCGGTGCGGCGCCCCGAAGAGATCGCGGAGGTGGACGGCCTCGTCATCCCCGGCGGCGAGTCCACCACGATCTCCAAACTGGCCGTCCTCTTCGGAGTGATGGAGCCCCTCCGCGCGCGCGTGCGAGACGGCCTGCCCGTCTACGGCACCTGCGCCGGCATGATCATGCTCGCCGACAAGATCCTCGACCCGCGGTCCGGTCAGGAGACCTTCGGCGGCATCGACATGATCGTGCGCCGCAACGCCTTCGGGCGCCAGAACGAGTCCTTCGAGGCGGCGGTCGACGTCCGCGGTGTCGAGGGCGATCCTGTAGAGGGCGTCTTCATCCGCGCCCCCTGGGTCGAGTCCGTGGGCGCCGAGGCCGAGGTGCTCGCCGAGCACGGCGGCCACATCGTCGCCGTACGCCAGGGCAACGCGCTCGCCACGTCGTTCCACCCGGAACTGACCGGCGACCACCGCGTGCACGGGCTGTTCGTCGACATGGTGCGCGCGAACCGGACACCGGAGTCCTTGTAGGATCTGGGGGTCCCCCCAGAGCCTCAAGGTCTGGGGGAGTTCGTACGGGATGGGTTACGCGAAGGAGACAGGCAGATGTCCGGCCACTCTAAATGGGCCACGACGAAGCACAAGAAGGCCGTGATCGACGCCAAGCGCGGCAAGCTCTTCGCGAAGCTGATCAAGAACATCGAGGTCGCGGCGCGCATGGGCGGCGTGGATCTCGACGGAAATCCGACGCTGTACGACGCCGTGCAGAAGGCGAAGAAGTCGTCGGTCCCGAACAAGAACATCGACTCCGCGATCAAGCGCGGCGGCGGTCTCGAAGCCGGTGGCGCCGACTACGAGACGATCATGTACGAGGGCTACGGCCCGAACGGCGTCGCCGTGCTCATCGAGTGCCTCACGGACAACCGCAACCGTGCCGCCTCGGACGTCCGCGTCGCGATGACCCGCAACGGCGGCTCGATGGCCGACCCGGGCTCCGTCTCGTACCTGTTCAACCGCAAGGGCGTCGTGATCGTCCCCAAGGGCGAGCTGACCGAGGACGACGTCCTGGGTGCCGTGCTCGACGCGGGCGCCGAGGAGGTCAACGACCTCGGTGAGTCCTTCGAGGTCATCTCCGAGGCCACCGACCTGGTCGCGGTGCGCACCGCGCTCCAGGAGGCCGGCATCGACTACGACTCCGCCGACGCCAACTTCGTCCCGACCATGCAGATCGAGCTGGACGAGGAGGGCGCCCGGAAGATCTTCAAGCTGATCGACGCCCTGGAGGACAGCGACGACGTGCAGAACGTCTTCGCCAACTTCGACGTGAGCGACGACGTCATGGAGAAGGTCGACGCCTGATCGCACGGGCTGGGCCACGGGCCGACGGGAACACACCCCGTCGGCCCGTCGCTTTGTCAGCGGCACCCGATAACCTGCACGAACTGGGGGCAGAGCCCGGCGATTGCCGGGTCGGACCGAAGGAGGGGGCTGCGTGCGGGTACTGGGTGTCGACCCCGGATTGACCCGGTGCGGTGTGGGAGTGGTCGAAGGAGTCGCGGGACGGCCCCTGACCCTGCGCGGCGTCGGCGTCGTGCGCACCCCGGCCGACGCCGAACTGGGGCTGCGCCTCGTCGCGATCGAGCAGGGCATCGAGCAGTGGCTCGACGAGCACGAGCCCGAATTCGTCGCCGTGGAGCGCGTGTTCAGCCAGCACAACGTACGCACGGTGATGGGCACCGCCCAGGCCAGCGCGGTCGCCATGCTGTGCGCGTCCCGCCGGGGGATCCCCGTCGCCCTGCACACCCCGAGCGAGGTCAAGGCCGCCGTCACCGGCAACGGTCGGGCGGACAAGGCCCAGGTCGGTGCCATGGTCACGCGCCTGCTCCGGCTCGACGCACCCCCCAGGCCCGCCGACGCGGCCGACGCCCTCGCCCTCGCCATCTGCCACATCTGGCGCGCCCCCGCCCAGAACAGGCTCCAGCAGGCGGTCACCGAGAACAGGCTCCAGCAGGCCGCCGCACGCAACCGGCTCCAGCAGGCCGCCGCCGAGCACCAGCAGCCCCACGCACAGCCCCACGCATCGAAAGGCCGTACCGCATGATCGCCTTCGTCAGCGGCCCGGTGGCCGCCCTCGCCCCCGACTCCGCGGTGGTCGAAGTCGGCGGTATCGGCATCGCCGTCCAGTGCACGCCCAACACCCTCTCGACGCTGCGGACCGGCCGGCAGGCCAAGCTTGCCACCTCCCTCGTCGTCCGCGAGGACTCGCTCACGCTCTACGGCTTCGCGGACGACGACGAGCGGCAGACCTTCGAGCTGCTGCAGACCGCCAGCGGCGTTGGCCCCCGGCTGGCCCAGGCGATGCTCGCCGTGCACAGCCCCGACGCCCTGCGCCGCGCGGTGTCCACCGGGGACGAGAAGGCGCTCACCGCCGTCCCCGGCATCGGGAAGAAGGGCGCCCAGAAGCTCCTCCTGGAGCTGAAGGACCGGCTCGGTGAGCCGCTCGGCACGGGCGGCCCCGCCATCGGGACGGCGGTGACCGCCGGGTGGCGCGACCAGCTGCACGCCGCGCTCATCGGTCTCGGGTACGCGACCCGGGAGGCCGACGAGGCCGTCAGCGCCGTCGCCCCGCAGGCCGAGGCCGCCGAAGGCGCCCCGCAGGTGGGACAGCTCCTCAAGGCCGCCCTGCAGACCCTGAACCGCGCCCGCTGAACCGCCGGCACCCCCACCACACCCCGAGGCACTTCACATGAACTGGGACGACACGACCGACGCGACCGCCGCGGAGCGGCTCGTCGGTGCGTCCGCCGACCGCGAGGACCAGGCGGTCGAGGCCGCGCTGCGCCCGAAGGACCTGGACGAGTTCATCGGCCAGGAGAAGGTCCGCGAGCAGCTCGACCTGGTCCTGCGGGCCGCACGCGCGCGTGGCGCCACCGCCGACCACGTGCTCCTGTCGGGAGCCCCGGGACTCGGCAAGACCACCCTGTCGATGATCATCGCGGCCGAGATGGGCGCCCCGATCCGCATCACCAGCGGCCCCGCCATCCAGCACGCCGGTGACCTCGCCGCGATCCTCTCCTCCCTCCAGGAGGGCGAGGTGCTCTTCCTCGACGAGATCCACCGCATGTCCAGGCCCGCCGAAGAGATGCTCTACATGGCGATGGAGGACTTCCGGGTCGACGTCATCGTCGGCAAGGGCCCCGGCGCCACGGCCATCCCGCTGGAACTGCCGCCGTTCACCCTGGTCGGCGCCACCACGCGCGCGGGCCTGCTGCCGCCCCCGCTGCGCGACCGCTTCGGCTTCACCGCCCACATGGAGTTCTACGAGCCCACCGAGCTGGAGCGGGTCATCCACCGTTCCGCGAGCCTCCTCGACCTCGAGATCGGCCCGGACGGCGCCGCGGAGATCGCCGGACGTTCCCGGGGCACGCCCCGCATCGCCAACCGCCTGCTGCGCCGCGTGCGCGACTACGCCCAGGTCAAGGCGGACGGTGTGATCACCAGGGAGATCGCCGCGGCGGCCCTCCAGGTGTACGAGGTGGACGCCCGCGGCCTGGACCGCCTGGACCGCGGTGTCCTCGAGGCACTGCTCAAGCTCTTCGGCGGCGGCCCGGTGGGCCTGTCGACGCTCGCCGTCGCGGTGGGGGAGGAGCGTGAGACCGTGGAAGAGGTGGCCGAACCCTTCCTCGTCCGGGAAGGACTGCTCGCCCGTACGCCCCGTGGCCGGGTGGCCACACCGGCGGCATGGGCGCATCTCGGCCTCACCCCGCCCCGCCAGGCCACCGGTGGAAACGGACAACAGGACTTGTTCGGGGCGTGACGGCGCGGGGATGTGTCGGGGCAGGAACCCCGGTGCCATGCTGAGCGTTGTTCACTGAGTGCGGACTCGCTTAGACTCCGCCGATGCCGCCCTTGTCGACGGCATACATACCCCCAACCATTGAGGCCGCCCCCCATTGCGGTCGTAGAAGGAAGTTCCGACCCGTGAGTCTCGTGACCCTCCTCCCGTTCATCGTGCTCATCGGGGCCATGTTCCTGATGACCCGGTCGGCCAAGAAGAAGCAGCAGCAGGCTGCGCAGATGCGCAACGACATGCAGCCCGGCTCCGGCGTCCGCACGATTGGTGGCTTGTACGCAACCGTCAAGGAGGTCAACGAGGACACGGTCCTCCTTGACGCCGCCCCGGGGGTCGACCTGCTCTTCGCGAAGAACGCGATCGGCGCCGTCCTCACGGACGACGAGTACAACCGCATCGTCCACGGCATCGAGCACGACCTGAAGGCCGACGGAACCGTCGTCCCGGACGATGCCTCCTCCCTCACCGAGACCGACGAGCCCGCCGCCGACGCCTCTTCCGACGCCTCCGACGACAAGCCGCTCGACCTCGGCAAGAAGGACGCGGCGGACGAGCCGGCCGACAAGCCCGCCGAGGCGAAGGCCGACGACGCCGGCGCGGCGGAGCCGAAGAAGACCGACGGCGAGGCCGAAGCGAAGTAGTCACGCCCCGGAGGCGCGGCGCGACCCGCTCGCGCCCCGCGCATCCGGGACGTGCTGTTCTCGCACGGAGTCCCGACACCATGTCATGGCCGCCCGCGCGCTGACCCGGCGCACGGTGGCCCGAGAGGGAGTACGAGAAGGTGGCAGCACCGAAGAAGGGCCGGAGCGCGAGCGCCCAGAGCAGGCCGGGGCGCTCGCTGGCCCTCATCCTGATCGCCATCGCGGCGCTCACCGGGGGGATGTTCCTCTCCGGGCACCCCACCCCGCGTCTCGGCATCGACCTCGCCGGCGGCACCAGCATCACGCTCGAGGCGAAGAACGAGCCCGGTCAGCCCAACGCGATCAACAAGACCAACATGGACACAGCGGTCGACATCATGAACCGCCGTGTCAACGGTCTCGGCGTGTCCGAGGCGGAGGTCCAGACGCAGGGCGACAGGAACATCATCGTCAACATTCCCAAGGGCACGAATTCCAAGCAGGCCCGGGAGCAGGTCGGCACCACCGCAAAGCTCTACTTCCGTCCGGTCCTGACCACCGAGGTCTCCGGACCCGGCGCGTCGGCCAGTCCGTCGCCGAGCACCAGCTCGTCGAACAAGGCCACCGACAAGGCGACGGACAAGGCGACGTCGTCGAGCTCCGCGACGCCGTCGGCCAGCGCCACCTCCCAGGGCCGCGCGGTCAGCGACGCCCTGAAGGCCGACACCACGCCGTCCGCGAGCGGCTCCGCGAGCACGTCGCCCTCCTCCAGCGCCTCGCCGTCCGCGAGCAGCAGCGTGGACCCGGCCACGGCCAAGCTCCAGGCCCAGTACGCCGCCCTCGACTGCACCGACAAGGCGGTCCGCGCCACGGCCGGTGACGGCGTCAAGCCGTCCGACCCCACCGTGGCCTGCGGCCAGAACTCGTCGGGCCAGTGGCAGAAGTACATCCTCGGCCCGGCCGAGGTGTCTGGCACGGACATCAAGAAGGCCGCCGCGGTCTACGACACGCAGAGCGCCGCGGGCTGGAAGGTCACCATGGACTTCACGTCCGGTGGCTCCAAGAAGTTCGCCAGCATCACCGGCAAGCTCGCCCAGAACCAGTCCCCGCAGAACCAGTTCGCCATCGTCCTCGACGGTGAGGTCGTCTCCGACCCGTACGTCAACCAGGCGCTGACCGGCGGCAACGCGGAGATCTCCGGAAGCTTCAGCCAGACCGAGGCCCAGGACCTGGCCAACATGCTGAAGTACGGCGCCCTGCCGCTCACCTTCAAGGAGGCGAGCGTCACCACCGTGACCGCCGCGCTCGGCGGTGAGCAGCTGCACGCCGGTCTGATCGCCGGTGCGATCGGTCTCGGCCTGGTCGTCATCTACCTGGTGGTCTACTACCGGGGCCTGTCGCTCATCGCGATCGCGTCCCTGCTGGTGTCGGCGGTCCTCACCTACGTGATCATGTCGCTGCTCGGCCCGACCATCGGCTTCGCGCTGAACCTGCCGGCCGTCTGCGGTGCGATCGTCGCGATCGGTATCACGGCGGACTCGTTCATCGTGTTCTTCGAACGCATCCGTGACGAGATCCGCGAGGGCCGCTCCCTGCGGCCCGCCGTCGAGCGCGCCTGGCCGCGCGCGCGGCGCACCATCCTGGTCTCCGACTTCGTGTCGTTCCTCGCCGCCGCGGTGCTCTTCATCGTCACGGTCGGCAAGGTCCAGGGCTTCGCGTTCACCCTCGGCCTGACCACCCTGCTCGACGTGGTCGTCGTCTTCTTCTTCACCAAGCCGCTGATGACGATCCTCGCCCGCAGGAAGTTCTTCGCGAGCGGCCACAGCTGGTCCGGTCTCGACCCGAAGCGACTGGGCGCCCAGCCGCCGCTGCGCCGCACCCGTCGCGCGTCCGCCCCCGTCGACACGAAGGAGGCGTGAGATGTCGAAACTCGGCACCCTCGGCGCCCGGCTCCACCGAGGCGAGATCGGCTACGACTTCGTCGGCAAGCGCAAGATCTGGTACGGCATCTCGATCCTGATCACCATCACGGCCATCCTCGGCCTGACGGTGCGCGGCCTGAACATGGGCATCGAGTTCCAGGGCGGAGCGGTCTTCACCACCGAGAAGACCAGCGTCTCGGTCACGCAGGCGGAGACGTTCGCGGAGGAGGCGTCCGGCCACGACGCGATCGTCCAGAAGCTCGGCAACGGCGGCCTGCGCATCCAGATCGCCGGTATCGACACCGACAAGTCCGACCAGATCAAGGACACGCTGGCCAAGGACCTGAACGTCAACTCCGAGAAGATCAACGCCGACCTGGTCGGCCCCAGCTGGGGTGACCAGATCGCCAACAAGGCCTGGCAGGGCCTGGCGATCTTCATGGTCCTCGTGGTGATCTACCTGGCCATCGCCTTCGAGTGGCGCATGGCCGTCGCCGCGCTGGTCGCCCTGATCCACGACATCACCATCACGGTCGGCATCTACGCCCTGGTGGGCTTCGAGGTCACCCCGGGCACCGTGATCGGTCTGCTGACGATCCTCGGTTACTCGCTCTACGACACGGTCGTCGTCTTCGACAGCCTCAAGGAGCAGACGAAGGACATCACCAAGCAGACCCGCTTCACCTACAGCGAGGTCGCGGACCGCTCGATCAACGGCACCCTGGTCCGGTCGATCAACACCACGGTGGTCGCGCTGCTCCCGGTCGCGGGCCTGCTGTTCATCGGTGGCGGTGTCCTCGGTGCCGGCATGCTGAACGACATCTCGCTGTCGCTGTTCGTCGGTCTCGCCGCCGGTGCGTACTCGTCGATCTTCATCGCCACGCCGCTCGTCGCCGACCTCAAGGAGCGCGAGCCGCAGATGAAGGCCCTGCGCAAGCGGGTCCTCGCCAAGCGGGCCCAGGCCGCCGCCAAGGGCGAGTCCCTGGAGCCCCAGGCCGCCGGGGTGCCGGCGGACGACGAGCCGGACGATGTCGCGGCGGCGGTCGTCGGCCCGCGCAACCAGCCCGCGTCCCGCAACCGCGGCCGCGGCCGTCCTTCGGGGAAGCGCCGATGACGGACATCGAAGAACTGCTGCTCAGCCGCATCCGTGATGTGGCCGACTACCCGGAGCCGGGTGTGATGTTCAAGGACATCACCCCTCTCCTGGCGGACCCGGCAGCTTTCGGGGCGCTCACCGACGCGCTCGCCGACATCGCCGTGCGCAACGGCGCCACGAAGATCGTCGGCCTGGAGGCCCGGGGCTTCATCCTCGGCGCCCCGGTCGCGATCCGGGCCGGGCTCGGCTTCATCCCGGTCCGCAAGGCGGGCAAGCTGCCCGGTGCGACGCTGTCGCAGGCGTACGACCTGGAGTACGGCTCCGCCGAGATCGAGGTGCACGCCGAGGACCTGAGCGCGGGCGACCGCGTGCTCGTCGTCGACGACGTCCTGGCCACCGGCGGCACCGCCGAGGCCTCCCTCCGGCTGATCCGCCGGGCGGGCGCCGAGACCGCGGGCGTCGCCGTGCTGATGGAGCTCGGCTTCCTGGGCGGCCGGGGCCGTCTGGAGCCGGCGCTCCAGGGAGCTCCGCTGGAGGCGCTCCTCAAGGTCTGAGCGGACCCAGGACGGCGAGTCCGGCCACCCCGTGGGAAAACCCCCGGGAAAGGCCCTGGAAAGCCCTGAGACACCCGTAGGACACCGCGGAGGCGGGCCCGGAGGAATCCGGCGCCCGCCTCTTGCGTTGCTTCTGTATGAGGCCGTCCCATCGGCCGACAGCGAGTCCGACGCTCAGGATCGCTACCATGGGGTCTCCGGAGCCTGACCGGGGGACCCGGAACGCGCACGAGGAGCCCTCTTGCCAGACGAGGCCCAGCCACTCGCCCCCAGCGCCGAACGCCTGGGAGTCACGCCGTCCGCGAAGCCCGAGCGTGCCTCGGCGCCCGCGGACAGGCCCGCCAAGAACACCACCGGCGGGCCGGTCGAGCATGCCCAGGCGGCGCCCGACCGCAAGGCGGCCGAGCAGCCACGTCCCAAGCCCGCGCCTCCCGAGCGCCCCTCCGGCACGTCGGCGGTCCGCCCCGCGCCGGGCCAGCCCGCGCGCAGCGGCGGTTCCTCCAACCGTGTGCGCGCCCGCCTCGCCCGTCTCGGCGTCCAGCGCTCCAACCCGTACAACCCGGTTCTGGAGCCGCTGCTGCGGATAGTGCGCAGCAACGACCCGAAGATCGAGACGGCGACCCTCCGGCAGATCGAGAAGGCCTACCAGGTCGCCGAGCGCTGGCACCGCGGCCAGAAGCGCAAGAGCGGCGACCCGTACATCACGCACCCGCTCGCCGTGACCACCATCCTCGCCGAGCTCGGCATGGACCCGGCGACGCTGATGGCGGGCCTGCTGCACGACACCGTCGAGGACACCGAGTACGGCCTGGACACCCTGCGCCGCGACTTCGGCGACCAGGTCGCCCTCCTCGTCGACGGCGTCACCAAGCTCGACAAGGTCAAGTTCGGCGAGGCCGCACAGGCCGAGACCGTGCGCAAGATGGTCGTCGCCATGGCCAAGGACCCCCGCGTCCTGGTCATCAAGCTCGCCGACCGTCTGCACAACATGCGCACCATGCGCTACCTCAAGCGCGAGAAGCAGGAGAAGAAGGCGCGCGAGACCCTGGAGATCTACGCGCCGCTCGCCCACCGCCTGGGCATGAACACCATCAAGTGGGAACTGGAGGACCTCGCCTTCGCGATCCTCTACCCCAAGATGTACGACGAGATCGTGCGCCTGGTCGCCGAGCGCGCCCCCAAGCGTGACGAGTACCTCGCCATAGTGACCGACGAGGTCCAGTCCGACCTGCGGGCCGCCCGGATCAAGGCGACGGTCACCGGCCGCCCGAAGCACTACTACTCCGTCTACCAGAAGATGATCGTCCGCGGCCGTGACTTCGCGGAGATCTACGACCTGGTGGGCATCCGCGTCCTGGTCGACACCGTCCGGGACTGCTACGCCGCTCTCGGCACCGTGCACGCGCGATGGAATCCGGTCCCCGGCCGGTTCAAGGACTACATCGCGATGCCCAAGTTCAACATGTACCAGTCGCTGCACACCACGGTGATCGGCCCCAACGGCAAGCCGGTCGAACTGCAGATCCGCACCTTCGACATGCACCGCCGCGCCGAGTACGGCATCGCCGCGCACTGGAAGTACAAGCAGGAGACCGTCGCCGGCACCTCCAAGATCCGCACCGACGTGCCCCGGGCCGCGAAGGGCAGCGCAGGCCAGGACACGGTCAACGACATGGCGTGGCTGCGCCAGTTGCTCGACTGGCAGAAGGAGACCGAGGACCCGAGCGAGTTCCTGGAGTCCCTGCGCTTCGACCTGTCCCGCAACGAGGTCTTCGTCTTCACCCCCAAGGGCGACGTCATAGCGCTGCCGGCGGGTGCCACACCGGTCGACTTCGCGTACGCGGTCCACACGGAGGTCGGCCACCGGACGATAGGCGCACGCGTCAACGGACGCCTCGTACCGCTCGAATCCACCCTGGACAACGGCGACTTGGTGGAGGTCTTCACCTCCAAGGCCACCGGCGCGGGACCCTCCCGCGACTGGCTCGGCTTCGTGAAGTCGCCGCGCGCCCGCAACAAGATCCGCGCCTGGTTCTCCAAGGAGCGCCGCGACGAGGCGATCGAGCACGGCAAGGACGCCATCGCGCGCGCGATGCGCAAGCAGAACCTGCCGATCCAGCGCATCCTCACCGGCGACTCCCTGGTCACCCTCGCGCACGAGATGCGCTACCCGGACATCTCGTCGCTGTACGCGGCGATCGGCGAGGGCCACGTCACCGCGCAGAGCGTCGTGCAGAAGCTGGTGCAGGCACTCGGCGGCGAGGAAGCGGCCACCGAGGAGATCGACGAGGCCGTTCCGCCGGCCCGCGGACGTGGCCGCAAGCGCCGCTCCAACGCCGACCCCGGTGTGGTCGTCAAGGGCGTCGAGGACGTGTGGGTCAAGCTCGCCCGCTGTTGTACGCCGGTGCCCGGCGACCCGATCATCGGGTTCGTCACGCGCGGCAGCGGCGTCTCGGTGCACCGCAGCGACTGCGTCAACGTCGACTCGCTGTCCCGCGAGCCGGAGCGCATCCTCGACGTCGAGTGGGCGCCCACGCAGTCCTCGGTCTTCCTGGTGGCCATACAGGTCGAGGCACTGGACCGCTCGCGGCTCCTGTCGGACGTCACCCGTGTCCTGTCGGACCAGCACGTGAACATCCTGTCCGCGGCCGTGCAGACCTCCCGCGACCGGGTCGCCACCTCGCGCTTCACCTTCGAGATGGGCGACCCCAAGCACCTGGGGCACGTCCTGAAGGCGGTCAGGGGCGTCGAGGGCGTGTACGACGTCTACCGCGTGACCTCGGCCCGCAGGCCGTAACGGCGGGCCGCGCCCGGACGGCACATGAGAGGGGCTCCCGTACGCACCGTACGGGAGCCCCTCTCGTGTCGCCGAAGTGTCAGCCGCCGAACTCCTGCAGACCCTTCAGGGCCTGGTCGAGCAGCGCCTGACGGCCGTCGAGCTCCTTCTGGAGCTTGTCGGCCTTCGCGGTGTTGCCCGCGGAGCGGGCCGCGTCGATCTGGCCCTGGAGCTTGTCCACGGCGGCCTGGAGCTGCCCGGTCAGACCCTCGGCACGCGCGCGTGCCTCCGGGTTGGTCCGGCGCCACTCGGCCTCCTCGGACTCCTGGAGAGCCCGCTCCACCGCGTGCATCCGGCCCTCGACCTTCGGGCGGGCGTCGCGCGGCACGTGACCGATGGCCTCCCAGCGCTCGTTGATCGAGCGGAAGGCGGCGCGGGCGGCCTTCAGGTCGGTCACCGGGACGAGCTTCTCGGCCTCCTCGGCCAGCTCCTCCTTGAGCTTCAGGTTCTCCGACTGCTCCGCGTCGCGCTCGGCGAAGACCGAGCTGCGGGCCGCGAAGAACACGTCCTGGGCGCCGCGGAAGCGGTTCCACAGGTCGTCCTCGTGCTCGCGCTGCGCCCGGCCCGCGGCCTTCCAGTCCGCCATCAGCTCGCGGTAGCGGGCCGCCGTCGGACCCCAGTCCGTCGAACCGGACAGCGCCTCGGCCTCCGCGACCAGCTTCTCCTTGGTCTTGCGGGCCTCCTCGCGCTGCGCGTCCAGCGACGCGAAGTGCGCCTTGCGACGCTTGGAGAACGCCGAGCGCGCGTGCGAGAAGCGGTGCCACAGCTCGTCGTCCGACTTGCGGTCGAGCCGCGGCAGACCCTTCCAGGTGTCCACCAGCGCGCGCAGCCGCTCGCCGGCCGCCCGCCACTGGTCGCTCTGCGCGAGCTCCTCGGCCTCGACGACCAGCGCCTCCTTGGCGTGCCGCGCCTCGTCGGACTGCTTGGCCCGCTGGGCCTTGCGCTCCTCGCGGCGCGACTCGACCGTCTCGACGAGCTTGTCCAGCCGTCCGCGCAGCGCGTCCAGATCACCGACCGCGTGGTGGGCGTCCACCTGCTCGCGGATGTGATCGATGGCGGTCTGGGCGTCCTTCGCCGACAGGTCGGTGGTCTTCACTCGCTTCTCGAGGAGGCCGATCTCGACAACCAGGCCCTCGTACTTGCGCTCGAAGTAGGCCAACGCCTCCTCGGGGGAGCCGGCCTGCCAGGAACCGACGACCTGCTCGCCGTCGGCCGTACGCACGTACACGGTCCCCGTCTCGTCGACGCGGCCCCACGGGTCGCTGCTCACAGCGCCTCCTCCACATGATGCCTGTGAGGGGCGTCGTAGCCCCCTGGCATCGTCCACAGTTTCGTCACCGCCAACATAGGCGACCAGCGGGTTGCCTGTCCGCATCCCGCGCGACCGAAGTTCCCCTGTTGACGGTCAGGATTTGGTGATGGTCGCCTTGTCGATCACCACGGTCGCGTTCGGTGCGGTGTTGCCGGTCTGAGGATCGGCGGGCTGCGCACCGGCGGCGGCGATCTTCTTGAGGACCTTCATCCCCGCCTCGGACACCGTGCCGAACGGTGTGTAGTCGGGCGGCAGCTGACTGTCCTGGTAGACCAGGAAGAACTGGCTGCCACCGGTGTTGCGGCCCTTCTGCGTCTGGGGGTTGTACTGGTTCGCCATCGCGACGGTGCCCGCCGGATACACGTTGCCCTTCAGGCTTTTGTCCTTCAGGTTCTCGTCCGGGATGGTGTACCCGGGGCCGCCGGCGCCGGTGGCCTGCGGGTCGCCGCACTGGAGCACGTAGATGCCGTCGGTGGTGAGCCGGTGGCACTTGGTGTGGTCGAAGTAGCCCTTGCCGGCGAGGAAGTCGAACGAGTTGACCGTGTGCGGGGCCGCCGAGGCCTTCAGCGCGATGTCTATGTCACCGCAGGTCGTCGCCATCTTCATCGTGTAGTCCGCGGACTTGTCGATGGTGAGCGCCGGCTCCTTCTTCCAGCTCAGCTGCTTCACCTTGCCCTCCGCGGGCTTCTGGCACGGGTCGGGCGCCTTGCTCGTCGCCGAGGGGGTCGGCGTCACCTCCGCGCCCGCGTTGGCCTTCTTGTCGTCGTTCTTGAAGACCCCGGTCGCGTACGACACGACACTGCCCACCACGACCACGCCGAGCACCGAGGCGACGATCGCGTTGCGCGTGTGCGTCTTGCGCCGTGCGGCCGTGCGCCGCTGCTGCTGTCGCAAGAACTTCTCCCGGGCGAGCTGACGCCGCCGCTGTTCCTGGCTGACCACCGGGTTTTCTCCTCATGCGTCTCGTACGTCAAGTGGGACGCGTGCGTCTTGTGAGCCGACCGCCTGCGTGTGCCCCGTACCGTATATGGGTTCGCTGAGGAATCGGCAGCGCCGGTAGGCTCTGACCACAGCCGCCCACCCCGTACGACACCAGCGCGTACGCCACCACGAAGGACGATCGTGCTCATTGCCGGGTTCCCCGCCGGGGCCTGGGGGACCAACTGTTACCTGGTCGCCCCCGCCGCGGGTGAGGAGTGCGTGATCATCGACCCGGGCCATCAGGCCGCCCAGGGAGTCGAGGACGCACTCAAGAAGCATCGGCTCA
This sequence comes from Streptomyces krungchingensis, assembly GCF_054729265.1. Classification (NCBI taxonomy): domain Bacteria; kingdom Bacillati; phylum Actinomycetota; class Actinomycetes; order Kitasatosporales; family Streptomycetaceae; genus Streptomyces; species Streptomyces krungchingensis. The sequence continues at coordinate 2,513,344 of NZ_JBPUKY010000001.1, read as the reverse complement.
AGCCCGTCGCGGTCATCCTGACCCATGGCCACATCGACCACGTCGCCTCGGTCGTCCCGGTCTGCGGAGCGCACGACGTACCGGCCTGGATCCACCCCGAGGACCGGTACATGATGAGCGACCCGGAGAAGGCGCTCGGCCGTTCCATCGGCATGCCGCTGATGGGCGAGCTGACCGTGGGGGAGCCGGACGACGTCAAGGAGCTCTCCGACGGCGCGCGGCTGGAGCTGGCGGGCCTCGACCTCTCCGTCGCGCACGCGCCCGGCCATACCAAGGGGTCGGTGACGTTCCGGATGCCGGAGGCCGCGGACATCCCGTCCGTGTTCTTCTCCGGGGATCTGCTCTTCGCCGGCTCCATCGGACGCACCGACCTGCCCGGCGGCGACATGGCCGACATGCTCGACTCGCTGGCCCGTGTGTGCCTGCCGCTCGACGACTCGACCGTGGTGCTGTCCGGCCACGGCCCCCAGACGACCATCGGCCAGGAGCGCGCCACCAACCCGTATCTGCGGCAGGTGGCCGCCGGCCAAGGGAGCGTGGACGCTCCCCGACGAGGAATGTGACGAGAGACTTTCCGTGAGCACCTTCAAGGCCCCCAAGGGCACGTACGACCTGATCCCGCCGGAGTCCGCGACGTATCTGGCCGTCCGCGAGGCCATCGCCGCACCGCTGCGCAACTCCGGCTACGGCTACATCGAGACGCCCGGCTTCGAGAGCGTCGAACTGTTCGCGCGCGGCGTCGGTGAGTCCACCGACATCGTGACCAAGGAGATGTACGCCTTCGAGACCAAGGGCGGCGACCGGCTGGCCCTGCGTCCGGAGGGCACCGCCTCCGTACTGCGCGCGGCGCTGGAGGCGAACCTGCACAAGGCGGGCAACCTCCCCGTCAAGCTCTGGTACTCGGGCTCCTACTACCGCTACGAGCGCCCGCAGAAGGGCCGTTACAGGCACTTCTCGCAGGTCGGTGCCGAGGCGATCGGTGCCGAGGACCCGGCTCTGGACGCCGAGCTGATCATCCTGGCGGACCAGGCCTACCGGTCGCTCGGGCTGCGCAACTTCCGCATCCTGCTCAACTCGCTCGGCGACAAGGAGTGCCGCCCCGTGTACCGGGCGGCCCTGCAGGACTTCCTGCGCGGCCTCGACCTGGACGAGGACACCCTGCGCCGTGCGGAGATCAACCCGCTGCGCGTCCTCGACGACAAGCGGGACGACGTGCAGAAGCAGCTGGTCGGCGCGCCGCTGCTGCGGGACTACCTGTGCGACGCGTGCAAGGCGTACCACGAGGAGGTGCGCGAGCTGATCACGGCCGCGGGCGTCTCCTTCGAGGACGACCCGAAGCTGGTGCGCGGGCTCGACTACTACACCCGGACGACCTTCGAGTTCGTCCACGACGGCCTGGGCTCCCAGTCCGCGGTCGGCGGTGGCGGGCGTTACGACGGTCTCTCCGAGATGATCGGCGGTCCCGCGCTGCCGTCGGTGGGCTGGGCGCTGGGCGTCGACCGCACGGTCCTCGCCCTGGAGGCCGAGGGCGTCTCGCTCGAACTCCCCGCGTCGACCAGTGTGTTCGCGGTGCCGCTCGGCGAGGAGGCCCGCCGGGTGCTCTTCGCCAAGGTGACGGAGCTGCGCAGGCGCGGCGTCGCCGCCGACTTCTCGTACGGCGGCAAGGGGCTGAAGGGCGCGATGAAGAACGCCAACCGGTCCGGGGCCCGCTACACGGTCGTGGCCGGTGAGCGCGATCTCGCCGAGGGCGTCGTGCAGCTCAAGGACATGGAGTCCGGCGAGCAGGTCGCGGTGGGGCTCGACGACCTCGTCGCCGAGCTGACGTCCCGGCTGGGCTGAACCGCCTCCCGGGGCCCCGCTCCGGGAACGCCGGAGGGGCCGCGCACCGGCCCCTCCGGCGTTCGGGAGCCGGCGGGAGCGCCGGCGGGGCTCATCCGTCGCGCCGGTTCTTCCACCGGAAGGTCAGCAGGCACAGCAGCAGTCCGCCGGCGCACCACGCCCCGAGCACCAGGGCGATCCGCCCGAACTCCCAGTCACCCGCCTGTTCCAGGACCTTCGCCGACTCGGGCAGGAACACCCCGCGCAGTCCCTGGCACATCCACTTGAGCGGGAACGCGGCGCCGATGTTCAGCATCCAGTCCGGGATGGTGTCGATGGAGATGTACACCCCGGAGATGAACTGGAGCACCAGGAAGGGCAGGACGACGACCGAGGTGGCGCTCTTCCCGGACTTGGGCACCGAGCTGATCGCGATGCCGAGCAGGGCGCACGCGGTGAGTCCCAGCACGAAGATCCAGCCGAACTCGGCCCACTTGCCGGGGTCGGAGGGCAGCTCCACGTCGTACAGCGTGGTGCCCACGGTGAGCAGTACGGCGGTCTCCAGCGCGCCGGTGACCAGGACGAGCCAGATCTTGCCGAGGAAGTACGCGGCCGGCGGCATGGGTGTGCCGCGCAGCCGGCGGAGCACCTTCTCGTCCCGCTCGATCGCGATGGAGATGCCGAGGGACTGGAAACTCGTCGACATGATGCCGGCGGCCATCATCGCGGGGACGTAGAGCTGGGAGGCCGTGATGCCCGCGCCCCGCACGTCGTCGCTGAAGATCGACGCGAAGAGGAAGAGGAACACGACCGGGAAGGCGAAGGTGAACACGACCTGGTCGCGCTGGCGGAAGAACTGCCTGATCTCCAGGGCGCCCCGGTGCAGGCCGAGTCCCCAGGCCCCGGGCAGCCGGTCCGAGCGGGTCCCGCCACGTGCGCGTACGGCGGTCGTGGTCATCGCGCGTTCTCCTGTCCGGTCAGCCGCAGATAGACGTCCTCCAAGGTGGGGCGGGTCACCCGCAGCCCCGGGATCTCCCCGTCGAAGCGGTGCATGAGCTCGGCGACGGTCCGGGTCGGGGTGGCGGTGCGTTCGGTGCGCGGGGTGCCGTCGTGCTCGGTCCACGCGACCGTCGTCTCCGTGCCGAAGCGCTCGCGCAGCGCGGCCGGCTCGCCCTCGGCGACCACCCGGCCCCGTGCGACGACGGCGAGCCGGTCCGCGAGCGCCTCCGCCTCCTCCAGGTAGTGCGTCGTGAGCAGGATCGTCGTGCCTTCGTCGGCCAGCAGGCGGATCAGATCCCAGAACTGCCGCCGAGCGGCCGGGTCGAAGCCGGTGGTGGGCTCGTCCAGGAGCAGCAGGTCGGGGCCGCCGATCACGCCGAGGGCGACGTCGAGCCGCCTGCGCTGGCCGCCCGAGAGCGCCTTGATCCGGCTGTCGGCCTTCGCCTGGAGGCCGACCAGCGCGATGACCTCCTCCGGATCACGGGGATTCGGATAATACCGGGCGAAATGCCGCACGGATTCGCGCACCGTCAACTCGGCGGGCGCCGATTCGTCCTGCCAGACGATCCCGACCCGCGAGCGCCACGCGCGCGTGCCCGTCGCGGGGTCCGAACCGAGCACCGACACCTCGCCCGCGTCCCGCCCGCGGTTGCCCTGGAGGATCTCCACCGTGGTGCTCTTGCCGGCGCCGTTCGGCCCGAGCAGGCCGAACACCTCGCCCTGCCGTATGCCGAGATCGATGCCGTCGACGGCGGTCACGTCCCCGTACTGCTTGCGCAGCCCCCGTACGTCCACCGCGAGTTGCTTCGCGTGTGCTGTCATGCCGACGAGCCTCCCCCCGAACCGAACGTTCCGGGACCTCCGTGCGTACCTCCTTATGTCCAGCGAACGGTGGACACGGGGGAGGGTGCGGCACAATGACCGTGCCCGCAGGCCCCCTTCGAACTACGGAAACGGCGTGATGAGCAAGACGACAGTGAAGGACGTCTCGACCGGCCGGGAAGACGGCGTCGCCCCGCGTACGACCGGCGGCAGCCGCGCGTTCGCGCTGATGCTGGTGATCACCGGAGCCGCCGGGCTGCTCGCCGCCTGGGTCATCACGATCGACAAGTTCAAACTGCTGGAGAACCCGAACTTCGTGCCCGGGTGCAGCCTGAACCCGGTCGTCTCCTGCGGCAACATCATGAAGAGCGACCAGGCCTCCGCCTTCGGCTTCCCCAACCCGATGCTCGGACTGGTGACGTACGGCATCGTCATCTGCGTCGGCATGAGCCTGCTCGCCCGCGCCACCTTCCCGCGCTGGTACTGGCTCACCTTCAACGCCGGCACGCTCTTCGGCGTCGGATTCTGCACCTGGCTGCAGTTCCAGTCGCTCTACCGCATCAACTCGCTCTGCCTCTGGTGCAGCCTGGCCTGGGTCGCCACGATCATCATGTTCTGGTACGTGACCTCGTCCAACGTGCGCAACGACTTCCTGCCCGCCCCGCGCTGGCTGAAGAGCTTCCTCGGCGAGTTCACCTGGGTCCTGCCGACCCTGCACATCGGCATCATCGGCATGCTGATCCTGACCCGCTGGTGGGACTTCTGGACCAGCTGACCCCGCCCCGGTCCCCGAGACCCGGGCCGGACGGCATTGTCAGTGGCGTGACATAGGGTTTTCCCCGTGGAGCCCGACCTGTTCACCGCCGCAGCCGAAGAACGCCAGGAGAAGGACCCGTCCAGCAGCCCCCTGGCCGTCCGGATGCGCCCGCGCACCCTCGACGAAGTCGTCGGCCAGCAGCACCTCCTGAAGCCGGGCTCCCCCCTGCGCAGACTCGTCGGCGAGGGGAACGGCGGGCCGGCCGGTCCCTCCTCGGTGATCCTCTGGGGCCCGCCCGGCACCGGCAAGACCACCCTCGCGTACGTCGTGTCCAAGGCCACGAACAAGCGCTTCGTGGAGCTGTCGGCGATCACCGCGGGCGTGAAGGAGGTACGCGCCGTCATCGACGGGGCACGCCGCGCCACCGGCGGATTCGGCAAGGAGACCGTCCTCTTCCTCGACGAGATCCACCGCTTCAGCAAGGCGCAGCAGGACTCCCTGCTCCCGGCCGTGGAGAACCGCTGGGTCACGCTGATCGCCGCCACCACCGAGAACCCGTACTTCTCGGTGATCTCCCCCCTGCTCTCCCGCTCCCTGCTCCTCACCCTCGAACCCCTCACCGACGACGACCTGCGCGGCCTGCTGCGCCGCGCCCTCGCCGACGAGCGCGGCCTCAAGGAGGCCGTCACCCTCCCCGAGGACACCGAGGACCACCTGCTGCGGATCGCCGGCGGCGACGCCCGCCGCGCCCTGACCGCCCTGGAGGCCGCCGCGGGCGCGGCGCTCGACAAGGGCGAGACGGAGATCGGCCTCCAGACCCTGGAGGAGACCGTCGACCGCGCCGCCGTGAAGTACGACCGCGACGGCGACCAGCACTACGACGTGGCGAGCGCCCTGATCAAGTCCATCCGCGGCTCCGACGTCGACGCCGCGCTGCACTACCTGGCCCGGATGATCGAGGCCGGTGAGGACCCCCGCTTCATCGCCCGGCGCCTGATGATCTCCGCCAGCGAGGACATCGGCCTCGCCGACCCGAACGCGCTGCCCATAGCCGTCGCCGCCGCCCAGGCGGTCGCCATGATCGGCTTCCCCGAGGCCGCGCTCACCCTCAGCCACGCCACCATCGCCCTCGCCCTGGCCCCCAAGTCCAACTCCGCGACCACGGCGATCGGCGCCGCGATGGAGGACGTGCGCAAGGGGCACGCGGGCCCGGTGCCGCCGCACCTGCGCGACGGCCACTACAAGGGCGCGGCCAAGCTGGGCCACGCCCAGGGGTACGTGTATCCGCACGACCTGCCCGAAGGCATCGCGGCCCAGCAGTACGCGCCGGAGGAGCTCAAGGACCGCGAGTACTACACCCCGACCCGGCACGGCGCCGAGGCGAGGTACGCGGACGCGGTGGAGTGGACCCGCAAGCATCTCGGGCGGGGCAGACCCTGACACCGGCCCGGCGCACCCTCCGGTCGAGAGGGGCCCGCAACCCCCTGTAGGATGACCCCCAGCGCTGCGTCCCGTGTCCGGCTCCGGTCGGCACCACCAGAACGGGACATGCAGCCGGAGCCCCCGCCTCCACGGGGGGATTCCAGGAGCGTCGCGCACCGTCGAAGGTGTCGCGGGCAGCCCACCACCACCCGGTCACCGGGACGGTCGGTGGGCCACTCGCGTGCTGCACGTATGTGCCCAGACCAGGGAGCGGCTGCCCGGCAGGTCCGCAAGGACCCGCGGGGTTTCCCAGGCTGCGGATGCGACCTCCCCTAACCCTGGTGAAGCCGTATTCAGATCAGAAACATGAGGTGTTTGGTTCATGGCGAACCAGTCCCGCCCCAAGGTCAAGAAGTCGCGTGCCCTCGGCATCGCGCTGACCCCGAAGGCCGTCAAGTACTTCGAGGCCCGTCCCTACCCGCCGGGTGAGCACGGCCGCGGCCGCAAGCAGAACTCGGACTACAAGGTCCGTCTGCTCGAGAAGCAGCGTCTGCGCGCGCAGTACGACGTGTCCGAGCGCCAGCTCGTCCGCGCCTACGAGCGTGCCGCCAAGACGCAGGGCAAGACCGGTGAGGCTCTGGTCATCGAGCTCGAGCGCCGTCTCGACGCGCTGGTCCTGCGTTCGGGCATCGCCCGCACGATCTACCAGGCCCGCCAGATGGTCGTCCACGGCCACATCGAGGTCAACGGCCAGAAGGTCGACAAGCCCTCGTTCCGTGTCCGTCCCGACGACGTCGTGATGGTCCGCGAGCGCAGCCGCGAGAAGCCGCTGTTCCAGGTCGCGCGTGAGGGTGGCTTCGCCCCCGACGGCGAGACCCCGCGCTACCTCCAGGTGAACCTCCGCGCCCTGGCCTTCCGCCTGGACCGTGAGCCGAACCGCAAGGAGATCCCGGTGATCTGCGACGAGCAGCTCGTCGTCGAGTACTACGCCCGCTGATCCACCCGCGGACGTAGCACCACCTGCGCGTCAGCCCGTCGTCTCCCCGCCCTTCGAGGTGGGCGAGACGGCGGGCTCGCGCATGTCCGGGGGCAGCCGGGGCGGCGACGGGACCGCACCGAGCGGCGGCGGCCCCGTCCGGCCCAGCGCCCGGACCACCGCCGCCTCCCGCCCGAGCAGCGCACCCTCCCGGACGCACTCCGCGTACCGCGCGTCCCCCAGGTGCTCCCGGGCCAGCGCCTCGCACCGCTCGTGCGGCGCGTTGTAGTACGTCGAGCCGAAGAGCGGCAGCCCCACCGACGGCCACATCCGCGACGCCGCCCCCTGGAGCACCGCCGCCTCGGCCGGATCGCCCTCCACCGCCGTGACCAGGGCGAGCACCTCCACCGCGAGGACCGTGCCGAGCAGATCGTGGAAGGTGTGCGCGATGGCCAGGCACTCCCGCAGCAGGTGCCGGGTCCGCGCCGCGTCGCCCTCGGCCAGCGCCTGGTACGCGAGGACGTACAGCGCATAGGCCAGGGCCCAGCGCTCCCCGTGGTCCTCGCAGACCCGCCGGACGTCCTCGCACAGCCTCACCGCGCCCGGCAGATCGCCCTGGAAGGCCAGCGTCATCGCGAGTTCGACCTGGCCCATCAGCACATTGCTGTTCAGCTCGCCGATCTCGTGATAGCGGTCCAGCGCCGAGCGCAGCAGGGTCTCCGCGCGCGCCATGTCGTCGGTGACCAGTGCCAGACAGCCGGTGCGGTGCTCGGCGTAGGCCACCGCCGTGGCGTTCCCGGTGCGCTCCGCCTCCTCCCGGCACTCCTGGAGCGCGGAGAGCGCGGGCACCGTGTCGCCCTGGAGGACCGCGACGTAGCCGAGCACCCACAGCGCCTTCAGCCGCGACTGGTCGCGGTCGCCGTCCAGGTCCACGCTGCGTTCCAGCCAGTGCCTGCCCTCCGAGAGCCGCCCGCAGCCGACCCAGTAGAACCACAGGGTGCCCGCCAGGTACTGGCCCAGATGCGCGTCGCCCGGCTCGGTCAGACAGTGCTCCAGGGCGCGGCGCAGATTCGGCAGCTCCGACTCGACGCGCGCGGCGACCTCGCCCTGCCGGGGCGAGAACCAGTCCAGCTCGCACCAGGTGGCCAGGCCCATGTACCAGTCGCGGTGGCGCCGGCGCAGCCGGTCGGCGTCGCCCGTCGCCTCCAGCCAGTCCGCGCCGTACGCCCGGACCGTCTCCAGCATGCGGTAGCGCACACCCGCCACCGTCTCCTCGCGCGACACCACGGACTGCGCGAGCAGTTCGCCCAGCACGTCGAGCACGGAGTCGGCGGCCAGTCCCTCACCGCTGCACACGTACTCCGCGGCCTCCAGGTCGAACTGCCCGGCGAACACCGACAGCCGTGACCACAGCAGCCGCTCCTCGGGCGTGCACAGCTCGTGGCTCCAGCCGATCGCCGTGCGCAGCGTCTGGTGCCGCGCCGGGGCGTCGCGCGCGCCCCCGGTCAGCAGCCGGAAGCGGTCCTCCAGGCGGGAGAGCAGCTGCGCGGGGGAGAGGGTGTTCAGACGTGCCGCCGCCAGCTCGACGGCGAGCGGGATCCCGTCGAGGCGCCGGCACAGCTCCGCCACCTCCGACCGGTTGCCGTCGTGCACCGCGAAGCCGGGCAGCCGGGCCGCGGCCCGGTCCGCGAACAGCTCGGCGGCGTCCGGCCCGGGCAGCGGCGCCAGCGGGAACAGCCGCTCGCCCGCGACACCCAGCGGCCTGCGCCCCACGGCGAGCACCCGCAGTCCCGGCGTCCCGCGCAGCAGAGCGCCCACCAGCGAGGCACTCGCGTCCACCAGATGCTCGAACCCGTCCAGGACCAGGAGGAGTTGGCGTTCGGCGAGGTGGTCGAGGAGTGCCTCGCGCGGCGATCGCGACGTCTGGTCCGTCAGGCCGAGGGCCTCGACGACCGCGTACTCGACAAGGCCCGGGTCGCGGATCGCGGAGAGGTCCACGCGCCACACCCCGTCGCGCCGCTCGGTCCGGGCCGCGGCACGCGCCGCCAGTCTCGACTTGCCGACGCCGCCCATGCCGGTGACGGTCACCAGCCGCGCCGTGCCCAGGGCCCCGGCCAGTCCGGCCAGTTCGGCCGAGCGCCCCACGAACGCGTCGAGTTCCAGGGGCAGATTGCCGGGCACCGGACCACCGGCGCCGCGAGGGCGGTGAGAGCGCTGCATGAGACACGGAGAGTACTGATCCGTAAGCGTTCCGTACAATCACTTCCCGCAACTCCGCACGGGGCGGGCGGTAATGCGGTACGGAGCGGCGGCCCCGGCGCGATAGGCTCGGGGGACGACTTTTCGATGTTCAGGCATGCAGTCAGGGAGCGGGTGCACAGTGTCCGGTGGAGAGGTGGCCGGGATCCTCGTGGCCGTCTTCTGGGCGATCCTGGTCTCCTTCCTCGCCGTCGCTCTGGCGAGGCTGGCCCAGACGCTCAGGGCGACGACGAAGCTCGTCGCGGACGTGACCGAACAGGCAGTCCCGCTCCTGGCCGACGCGTCCGCCGCGGTGCGGTCCGCGCAGACGCAGATCGACCGGGTCGACGCCATCGCGTCGGACGTCCAGGAGGTCACGTCGAACGCGTCGGCGCTGTCGACCACCGTCGCCTCCACCTTCGGCGGCCCCCTGGTGAAGGTCGCGGCGTTCGGCTACGGCGTGCGGCGTGCCATCGGAGGCCGTCGTGAGAATGTGCCCGAGAAGGCCCCCCGACGTACCGTGATCGTGGGCCGCACCGTCCCGTCCGCGCGACGGAGCAAGCGGAAGAAGGACTGACGCAGCGATGTTCCGCCGTACGTTCTGGTTCACCGCCGGCGCAGCCGCGGGTGTATGGGCCACCACCAAGGTCAACCGCAAACTCAGGCAGCTGACCCCGGAGAGCCTCGCGGCGCAGGCCGCGAACAAGGCGATCGACGCGGGCCACCGGCTCAAGGAGTTCGCGCTCGACGTCCGCGACGGCATGGTCCAGCGAGAGGCCGAACTCGGCGAGGCACTCGGTCTGAACCACCGCACCGACGCCGAGCTCCCCGCGCAGCGGGGCATCGCCGCCATCGGCAACGACAAGCAGATCAAGTACATCGAGAACACGACGTACTCGTACAACCGGAATGAGGACCACTGATGGAGTCGGCTGAAATCCGCCGCCGCTGGTTGAGCTTCTACGAGGAGCGCGGTCACACCGTCGTCCCTTCGGCGTCGCTCATCGCGGACGACCCGACTCTGCTCCTCGTCCCCGCCGGCATGGTGCCCTTCAAGCCGTACTTCCTCGGTGAGGTCAAGGCGCCGTGGCCGCGCGCCACCAGCGTGCAGAAGTGCGTGCGTACGCCCGACATCGAAGAGGTCGGCAAGACCACCCGCCACGGCACGTTCTTCCAGATGTGCGGCAACTTCTCCTTCGGCGACTACTTCAAGGAAGGCGCCATCACCTACGCCTGGGAGCTGCTCACCACGCCCCAGGACAAGGGTGGTTACGGACTCGACCCCGAGCGTCTGTGGATCACGGTCTACCTCGACGACGACGAGGCCGAGACCATCTGGCGCGACAAGATCGGCGTCCCGGCCGAGCGCATCCAGCGCCTGGGCAAGAAGGACAACTACTGGTCCATGGGCGTGCCGGGCCCCTGCGGCCCGTGCTCCGAGATCAACTACGACCGCGGCCCCGAGTTCGGCGTCGAGGGCGGCCCGGCCGTCAACGACGAGCGGTACGTGGAGATCTGGAACCTGGTCTTCATGCAGTACGAGCGTGGCGAGGGCACCTCGAAGGAGGACTTCGAGATCCTCGGCGAGCTGCCCAGCAAGAACATCGACACCGGTCTCGGCATGGAACGCCTCGCCATGATTCTGCAGGGCGTGCAGAACATGTACGAGATCGACACCTCCATGGCCGTGATCAAGAAGGCCACCGAGCTGACCGGTGTCGAGTACGGCGCCGCCCACGACTCCGACGTCTCCCTGCGCGTGGTCACCGACCACATGCGGACGTCCGTGATGCTCATCGGCGACGGTGTGACCCCGGGCAACGAGGGCCGCGGCTACGTGCTGCGCCGCATCATGCGCCGCGCCATCCGCAACATGCGCCTGCTCGGCGCCACCGGTCCGGTCGTCAAGGACCTGATCGACACCGTGATCGCGATGATGGGCCAGCAGTACCCCGAGCTCATCACCGACCGCGAGCGCATCGAGAAGGTCGCCCTCGCGGAGGAGGCCGCCTTCCTCAAGACACTGAGGGCCGGCACCAACATCCTCGACACCGCCGTCACCGAGACCAAGCAGTCCGGTGGCACCGTCCTCGCCGGTGACAAGGCGTTCCTGCTCCACGACACCTGGGGCTTCCCGATCGACCTCACCCTGGAGATGGCCGCCGAGCAGGGCCTCTCCGTGGACGAGGACGGCTTCCGCCGCCTGATGAAGGAGCAGCGGGAGCGCGCCAAGGCCGACGCCCAGGCCAAGAAGACCGGCCACGCCGACCTCGGCGCCTACCGGCAGATCGCCGACGCCGCCGGCGAGACCGACTTCATCGGCTACGACCGCACCGAGGGCGAGTCGACGATCGTCGGCATCCTCGTCGACGGCGCGTCCTCGCCGGCCGCCACGGAGGGCGACGAGGTCGAGATCGTCCTCGACCGCACCCCGTTCTACGCCGAGGGCGGCGGTCAGATCGGCGACACGGGCCGCATCAAGGTCGACTCCGGCGCCGTCATCGAGATCCGCGACTGCCAGAAGCCCGTCCCGGGCGTGTACGTCCACAAGGGCGTCGTCCAGGTGGGCGAGGTCACCGTCGGCGCCAAGGCCCAGGCCTCCATCGACGTCCGCCGCCGCAAGGCCATCGCCCGCGCCCACTCGGCCACGCACCTCACGCACCAGGCCCTGCGCGACGCCCTCGGCCCGACGGCCGCCCAGGCCGGTTCGGAGAACCAGCCCGGTCGCTTCCGCTTCGACTTCGGCTCCCCGTCCGCCGTACCGACGGCCGTGATGACCGACGTCGAGCAGCAGATCAACGAGGTGCTCGCCCGCGACCTGGACGTCCAGGCCGAGATCATGAGCATCGACGAGGCCAAGAAGCAGGGTGCCATCGCCGAGTTCGGCGAGAAGTACGGCGAGCGCGTCCGCGTCGTCACCATCGGTGACTTCTCCAAGGAACTGTGCGGTGGCACGCACGTCCACAACACCGCCCAGCTCGGCCTGGTCAAGCTGCTCGGCGAGTCGTCGATCGGCTCCGGCGTGCGCCGCATCGAGGCCCTGGTCGGCGTCGACGCCTACAACTTCCTCGCCCGCGAGCACACGGTCGTCGCCCAGCTCCAGGAGTTGATCAAGGGTCGTTCCGAGGAGCTCCCGGAGAAGGTCTCCGCCATGCTCGGCAAGCTGAAGGACGCCGAGAAGGAGATCGAGAAGTTCCGCGCGGAGAAGGTCCTCCAGGCCGCCGGCGGTCTCGTCGACTCCGCCAAGGACGTCCACGGCGTCGCCCTCGTCACCGGCCAGGTGCCGGACGGCACGACCGCCGACGACCTGCGCAAGCTGGTCCTCGACGTGCGCGGCCGCATCCAGGGCGGACGGGCCGCGGTGGTCGCCCTCTTCACCACGGTCAACGGCAAGCCGCTGACGGTCATCGCCACCAACGAGGCCGCCCGTGAGCGCGGCCTCAAGGCCGGTGACCTCGTCCGCACGGCCGCCAAGACCCTCGGCGGCGGCGGTGGCGGCAAGCCGGACGTCGCCCAGGGCGGCGGCCAGAACCCGGGCGCGATCGGTGAGGCCATCGACTCGGTCGAGCGCCTCGTCGCCGAGACCGCCAAGTAGAGAACGGTCAGGACCATGCGCAGAGGACGTCGACTCGCGATCGACGTCGGGGACGCCCGGATCGGGGTCGCCTCGTGCGACCCCGACGGGATCCTCGCCACTCCGGTGGAGACGGTCCCGGGGCGTGACATCCCCGCGGCCCACCGCCGGCTGAAGCAGCTCGTCGAGGAGTACGAGCCGATCGAGGTCGTCGTGGGGCTGCCTCGCTCCCTCAAGGGGGGCGAGGGCCCGGCCGCGGTGAAGGTCCGCGCCTTCGCCCAGGAACTCGCCCGGGGGATCGCGCCCGTCCCGGTGCGGCTCGTGGACGAGCGGATGACCACGGTGACGGCGAGTCAGGGACTGCGGGCCTCGGGCGTGAAATCCAAGAAGGGCCGGTCGGTCATCGACCAGGCGGCGGCCGTCATCATCCTGCAGCAGGCCTTGGAATCCGAACGGGTGTCAGGTAAATCTCCCGGCGAGGGCGTCGAAGTGGTCATCTGATCGCGATACGGTAACGTTCCGCGCGATGCGGTGGTGTTCGAACAGCCGCCGCACAGCAAAGAGGCGGACGGGAGCCGGGCTCACCGCACCAGCAGCCGCCGTCTCGCGGCTCGTAGGGGATCGATGACTGAGTATGGCCGGGGCGCAGGCTCCGAACCGTGGCATCCGGAGGACCCGTTGTACGGGGACGGCGGATGGGGAGGACAGGCCGCCGACGGCCAGTCCCCCTACGGCGGCCAGCCACAGCACTACCCGCAGGAGCCGCAGCAGCAGGCGCAGTACGGCGGCTGGGGCACGGGTCAGCAGGACGCGTACGGCCAGGGGCAGCAGCAGTACCCGCACCAGGGCCAGCAGCAGTACCCGCATCAGGGCCGGCAGCAGTTCTCCGGCCAGGGCCAGCAGCAGTACCCGGACCAGCAGTACGCGGGCCAGGGTCAGCAGTACGTCGACCACGGGCAGCAGCAGTACGCAGGTCAGGGGCAGCAGCAGTACAACGACGGCAACTGGAACACCGGGTCGCACACCCAGGTCCCGTACGCCGCCGATCCGGCCGACCCGTACGGCGGCCAGTACAGCGGTGGGCAGCCCGACTACTACAACACTCCGGACGCCTATCCGCCGCCGGAGCCGCCGGCCCGCCGACGCGCCGAACCCGAGCCGAAGACGGACTGGGACCCCGGTCCCGACCAGGGCGAACACGCCTTCTTCGCCGGTGGCGGAGACGATGACGACGACGACTTCGACGACGACCCGCAGGGCCGCCGGGGCCGCGGGGACCGCCGCGGCAAGGGCGGGAGCAAAGGGAAGAAACGTCGCAGCGGCTGCGCCTGCCTCGTGGTCGTGCTGGTCTTCGGAGGAGGACTCGGCGGAGTCGGATATTACGGATATCAGTTCTACCAGAATCGTTTTGGCCCGGCGCCGGACTATGCCGGCGAAGGCACCGGCGAGACCGTGAACGTCCAGGTGCCCAAGGGTGCCGGCGGTGCGGAGATCGGGCGCCTCATGCGGGACGCCGGCGTCGTCAAGAGCGTCGACGCGTTCGTGTCGGCGTTCACCCAGAACTCCGAGTCTGGCTCCATCCAGGCCGGCGCGTACACCATGAAGAAGGAGATGTCCGCCGCGAGCGCCGTGAAATGGATGCTCGACCCCAAGAGTCAGAACAACCTGACCGTCAGCGAGGGGCAGCGGAACTCCGCGGTCTACGAGGCCATCGACAAGAAGCTCGCCCTGAAGGCCGGTACCACCGGCAAGGTGGCCGCGAAGGAGTACAAGAACCTCGGGCTGCCGGACTGGGCGAAGGCCGGCAAGGACGTCAAGGATCCGCTGGAAGGGTTCCTGTACCCGGCCACGTATCCGGCCGCCAAGGGCATGAAGCCCGAGGACGTCCTGAAGAAGATGGTCGCCCAGGCCAACCAGAGGTACACGGAACTCGACCTCAAGGGGAAGGCCAAGAGCTTCGGCCTGGAGGACCCGTACCAGCTCGTCACGGTCGCGAGCCTCGTCCAGGCCGAGGGCAAGACGCACGACGACTTCCGCAAGATGGCCGAGGTCGTCTACAACCGCCTCAAGCCGACCAACACCGAGACCAACCAGCTGCTGCAGTTCGACTCGACCTTCAACTACCTGAAGAAGCAGAGCAACATCGACATCAGCGAGTCGGAGATCAACAGCAACCAGGACCCGTACAACACGTACACGCGCAAGGGGCTGCCGCCCGGTCCGATCGGAAACCCGGGCGACGAGGCGCTGCGGGCCGCGCTCAACCCGACGGACGACGGCTGGATCTACTTCGTGGCGACCGACGGCCAGAGCAACACCGAGTTCGCCAAGACGTACGCCGACTTCCAGAAGCTCAAGGAAAAATTCAATGACAGCTCGGGCAAGAACTGACGCCCGTCGGGCCGCCGTCCTCGGTTCCCCCATCGCGCACTCGCTGTCCCCGGTGCTCCACCGGGCCGCGTACACGGAACTGGGGCTCGGCGACTGGTCGTACGACCGCTTCGAGGTCGACGAGGAGGCGCTGCCCGGGTTCTTCGCGGAGCTCGGCCCGGAATGGGCCGGGCTGTCGCTGACCATGCCGCTCAAGCGGGCCGTCATGCCGCTGCTCGACGAGATCAGCGACACGGCGGCCTCCGTCGAGGCCGTCAACACGGTGGTGTTCACCGAGGAAGGGCGCAGCGTCGGCGACAACACGGATATTCCGGGCATGGTCGCCGCCCTGCGCGAGCGAGGCATCGAGGAGGTGGACTCCGCCGCCATCCTCGGCGCGGGTGCCACCGCCTCGTCCGCGCTGGCCGCGCTGGCCCGGATCTGCACCGGTGAGGTCGTCGCCTATGTCCGCAGCGAGGGGCGCGCCGCGGAGATGCGGCAGTGGGGCGAACGGCTCGACGTCGAGGTGCGGACCGCGGACTGGGCGGACGCCGAGCAGGCGCTGCGCGCGCCGCTGGTGATCGCCACGACTCCGGCCGGGACCACGGACGCGCTGGCCGCCGCGGTCCCGGAACGGCCGGCGACCCTCTTCGACGTGCTCTACGACCCGTGGCCCACGGACCTCGCGGCGCGCTGGTCCGCCTACGGCGGGGCCGTGGTCAGCGGACTCGACCTGCTGCTGCACCAGGCGGTCCTCCAGGTCGAGCAGATGACCGGGCGGTCGCCCGCTCCGCTCGACGCGATGCGCAAGGCGGGCGAGCACGCGCTCGCCGCCCGCTGAGGGCTGTCCCGCCCTCAGGTCCCCACCGGCCATTCCCGCCCGCCTTTCGCGACGCCGGGAATGGCCGGATCCGGCCCCGGTCGCCGGGGCTTTCCCGAACGCGCGCACGGGCTGGCGGCATTGCGCCAGTGCCCCTGATCGCAGAACCGTCACCTCGACGGCCTCCTACTGTTCCCAGCGGATGTTGCATGGACCATCCGTTTCCCGCGTGACCCGCGGGCCGACAGGGAGCAGGACGGCTGACAGGTGAAACTCCGAACGGCAAGAAAGAGATGGGTCGTTGTACTGACGTCGGCCCTGACCGTGGGCCTGCTGCCCTCGGCGTACGCCCTCGCCGCACCCCAGGCGCCGGGCGACGGCGGGGCCTCGGCGGGCAAGGCCCCGAACACGGCCGCCCGGACGGCCGGGGCGGCGGCTGATCCGTCGGGTCCGTCCAAGGTCGCCGATCCGGACCGTACGCTGCCGAAGGGCTGGCGGACGTCGGACGACCGCGCCGTCACCGTGGCGGGCGACGCGCGAGGACTGCACGTCCTGGTCGCCGACAGCGCCGACGCCTACCAGTGGCAGGAGGCGGCCACGCTGCGGGAGGACGGTTTCGACGCGGACGCGTGGATCGGCAACGTGTGCGTCACGGGCTCCGGCAAGCGGGCTGTGGTGGCCTACGCGCCGCGGACCTTCACCAACACTCCCGCGCTGTTCGACCGCGGCGCCTTCGCCGCAGTGGTCGACCTCGGCACCCACAAGGTGACCAAGCTGCCGCAGCAGGTCTCACTCGCCTACTTCAACCCGGGCTGCGGCGCGGGGGAGACGGCGGTGCTGACCCAGTCCGCCGACGAAGAGGTCGGCAAGACGCGGCTGCTGCGGCTGAACACCGTCACCGGCAAGGTGAGCGGCACGGTCACCGTGCGCGGCGAGGCGACGTCCGCCGTCCCGGTCGGGGACGCGACGGTCGCGGCCCTCGGCAACCGGCTCACCCGCATCACGGGCAGCGGTTCCACCCAGCTGATCGGCCGGACCTCGGGTCCCGCGTTCCGTCTGCACCCCGACGCGGACGGCGGCGTCGGCTTCCTCGACCGGCACGGCAACGATGTCGCGGTCCGCCGGGCCGCGGGCGGCAAGGTCACGGAGCTGGCGCACGGAGCCCTCGGCAAGGTGGGGCTGTCCGCCGGCACCGGCGGTCGGCTGTTCCTCACCGGGAAGCCGCAAGGCGTCGCCCAACTGCCCAGCGGCATAAGGCGGCTGGAGGCCGAAGCCGGTACGGAGGTGTCCTCGCACGGCCGTCTGGTCATCGAGCGGGCCGTCTCCACGGGGCTGCGCTCCCATGTGACCAGCCCGCTCGCGGCCACCGGTGACGACAGCCCGCTGCCGTTCACCGTCGAGGCACGGGTGCCCGCCACCGACAAGAAGGTCGACTTCACCGTCCCGCCGGACACCAGCACCGGGGCCGGGCAGCACTCGCCCGCGCTGCGGACCGCCGCCGCGGGCGGCACCACCAAGCAGGCCCTCGCCGCCACCGCCGCGGCCTCGTCCACCACCACGTCCGACCCCGAGCGGACCTGCGCCGTCCCCCGCAACGACGAGTCGCAGCAGGCCCTCCAGCCCACCCCGAACCAGGTCGAGTGGGCCGCGGACATGGCGATCCGCGGAAACCTGACCAGCGGCTACATCACCCAGGGCGGCTGGCGTTCGGCCGACGGCCTCGGTTCCTCGGTCTCGCCCTCGACGATGTTCCCGGTGCCCGCGCTGAAGGGAGCCGCCTCGGGTTCGCGGATCCCGGCACAGGTGCTGCTGGGCATCCTGGCGCAGGAGTCCAACCTGTGGCAGGCGTCGTACCACGCGCTGCCGGGCCAGACGGGCAACGCGCTGATCGGCAACTTCTACGGCACGAACATCTACCCGGGCACCACCGGCTACGACCCGACCAAGATCTGGTCGATCGACTGGGCCAAGGCCGACTGCGGCTACGGCATCGGCCAGCAGACCGACGGCATGAGCGTCGCCACCCGTCAGCAGCCCGGCAAGCCGGGCGCCCTCCCCGCGGACCAGCAGCGGGCCATCGCTCTCGACTACGCCGCGAACATCGCCGTCGCCGCGCAGACGCTCGCGAAGAAGTGGAACGAGCTGCACACCGACGGCCAGACGATCAAGATCAACGACGACGACCCCAAGTACATCGAGAACTGGTTCGCCGCCGCCTGGAACTACAACCTCGGCTACAACACGCCCGACTCCAGCGGCAAATGGGGCCTCGGCTGGCTGAACAACCCGGCCAACCCCAAGTACCCGGCCGACCGGTTCGCCTTCCTCGACAACAACCACTACGCGGACGCCGCGCAGCCGCAGAAGTGGCCCTACCCGGAGAAGGTGATGGGCTGGGCCGCCTTCCCGATCGACACCGGCCGCTCCTACAGCGACGCCGGCGTGCAGGACAGCGGCAACACCCACGGCTTCCAGGCGGCGTGGTGGGGCAACGCGGGAGCCCGCACGCGGGTCAAGCCGTCCCTGGACACCTTCTGCAACGGCAGCAACGGCTGTGACTCGGGCAACCCGCCGCAGTGCACCACGGAGGACTGCTACAAGCAGTACTGGTACCACGCCAACGCCAGCTGGAAGACGACCTGTTCCCTCGAGTGCGGCAACGAGACCCTCACCTACAAGACGCTGCGTGCCGAGCTCGGCCGGGGCAACAGCGGCCAGCCCAACTGCTCCACGAGCGGACTTCCCTCGGGCGCCCGGATCGTCGACGACGTCGACGCAGGGGTGCCGACCATGCGCACCGACTGCTCCAAGACCTGGAGCAACGCCGGAACCATGTCCTGGGACTTCGCCGACACCCCGGGAACCGTCACCACGTACGAGGGCAAGGAGGACTTCCACCAGGTCGGCGGCGGGTTCGGCGCCCACTTCTGGTTCGCGCACACACGCAACAGCGCCAACCGCATCTCGCAGATGAAGGTCACCGGCACCTGGACGCTGACCCAGCGGCTCGACCAGTGGGCACGGGTCATGGTGCACCTCCCGTCCACCGGCTCCGAGTCGCAGCAGGCCAGGTACGACATCACCCTCGGCGACGGCACGACGCGGCACCGCACGATCAACCAGGTCACGTCGAAGAACGAGTGGTACCCGCTCGGCACGTACCACTTCGTGAACGGCTCCAAGCCGCAGAGCGTCGCCCTGAGCAACGCCGCGGGCGACGGCACGGCCGACGACGACGTGGCCTGGGACGCGGTCGCCTTCGTGCCGCTGTCCGCGAAGCCGAAGGACTTCGTCGTCGCGATGGGCGACTCGTTCTCGTCCGGTGAGGGCGCGGGGTCGTACGCTCCCGAGTCGGACATGGACTACGGCAAGCGGACGTGGAACGCCTGCCACCGCAGCGCCAACGCCTGGAGCCGCAAGGCCGTCCTGCCGGGCCGCTCGTCCTCCGTCGGGGCGCTCGCCGACGCGAACGACCCGACCCTGGACTACCAGTTCGTCGCCTGCTCGGGCGCGTACACGGACAACGCGCTCGGCAAGTACTCGGCGGGCCGCGACGACCAGACGGCCCCCTGGGGCTGGGGGAACGACGGGGAGTTCGGGGAGATCCCGCAGCTGGGCTCCGGTGTGCTCAGCGCGGACACGACCCTGGTCACGATCTCCATCGGCGGCAACGACGCGCGGTTCTCGCCCCTCGCGGCGGCCTGCGCGGCCACGGACTGCTCCGACAGCGGATACACGTACAAGAGCGACCCCAAGCCGCTCACGGAGTACGAGCCGGAGTTCATCGCCAACAGTGTCGGGCCCTGGGTCTCGGAGACCCTGACCGAGATCCGCGCGCAGGCACCCAACGCCAAGATCGTGCTCATGGGGTACCCCCGGCTGTTCAGCCCCACGGCGTGCGCGGTCGAGTACAACGACCGTGAGGTCGCGATCTTCAACTCCTGGGCGGACAAACTCGCCACGGTGATGAAGCAGTCGGCGACGAGTTTCGGCGACCCGAAGATCGTCTACACGAACCCGCAGTACAAGTTCGAGGGCCACGCCTTCTGTGACGGGCCGCACTACATCAATCCCATTCAGATGAGTCCGAACGGTCCGGGAGATTTCCAGGAGGCCGCGATGCCCAGTCGTGGATCCATTCATCCCAATGATCTCGGCACCACCGCTTATGCGCAGGTGCTGGAGGACGCCCTGAACGGCACCCTGCACTGACGACAGGCGGCCGGGGCGCCGCCCGCACCATGGGCGCGCACCCCGGCCGCGCAGGTCAGAAGACGAACCAGCCTCCCCCGAAGACGCTTCCGAGCAGGTACGAGACCCCGGCTCCGACCAGCAGGAAGAGAAGCAGCACCGCCAGCGTCGCGAGGAGGAACTGGCCGCCGACCGATCTCAGGAAACGTCTCGCCTTCACGCCCCACAGACTAGGCCCGGAGGGTTTCGAGGTTCGGTGGACCGCCGCCCTCGACGAGCGACCCGGATTCTCCTGGCGGGCCGGACCCGGGAATCCTTTCGCGTGCATGTGACCGTCATTTCCGTCAAGGGAATGCGGGAGGAATCGGTCAAGGGAATGCGGGAGGAAAGGGATGGGTTTCCCGGAAATATGGCCGGAATTCGCCGGTCGCGCACAGGTGACGTCCGGTCGCGCGCACGTGACGATGTGCGTCCGCCTGATGGACCTGCGACCGGATCCGAGCCCCGGACGTGGGAGGATCGGAGGTGGCGGGCCAGGGCCGCGCACCCGGTCACGCCGTCGCCGTACGCGAGGACGCGCGTACGCAGCAGCAGTACCAGGGCGCGAGCATGAGGAGCACCGTTGAGCAGGTTGCGCTGGCTGACCGCGGGGGAGTCCCACGGTCCCGCACTTGTCGCGACGCTGGAGGGCCTTCCCGCCGGCGTGCCGATCACCACGGAGATGGTGGCCGACCACCTCGCCCGGCGGCGCCTGGGCTATGGACGCGGTGCCCGCATGAAGTTCGAGCGCGACGAGGTCACCTTCCTGGGCGGCGTGCGCCACGGCCTCACGCTCGGCTCGCCGGTGGCCGTCATGGTCGGCAACACCGAGTGGCCCAAGTGGGAACAGGTCATGGCCGCCGACCCGGTCGACCCCGAGGTCCTCGCCGAACTGGCCCGCAACGCCCCGCTGACCCGGCCGCGCCCCGGTCACGCCGACCTCGCCGGCATGCAGAAGTACGGCTTCGACGAGGCCCGGCCGATCCTGGAGCGCGCCTCCGCCCGCGAGACCGCGGCCCGCGTGGCTCTCGGCGCGGTGGCCCGCTCGTACCTGAAGGAGACGGCCGGGATCGAGATCGTCTCGCACGTCGTCGAGCTGGCCCAGGCGAAGGCCCCCTACGGCGTCTACCCGAAGCCCTCGGACGTCGAGCGCCTCGACGCCGACCCGGTGCGCTGCCTCGACGCCGACACCTCGAAGGCGATGGTCGCGGAGATCGACCAGGCCCACAAGGACGGCGACACCCTCGGCGGTGTCGTCGAGGTCCTGGCGTACGGCGTGCCCGTCGGCCTCGGCTCCCACGTCCACTGGGACCGGCGCCTCGACGCACGGCTCGCCGCCGCGCTCATGGGCATCCAGGCCATCAAGGGCGTCGAGGTCGGCGACGGCTTCGAGCTCGCCCGTGTGCCCGGCTCGAAGGCCCACGACGAGATCGTCCACACCGAGGACGGCATCCGGCGCAGCACCGGCCGCTCCGGCGGCACCGAGGGCGGCCTCACCACCGGCGAGCTGCTGCGCGTCCGCGCCGCGATGAAGCCGATCGCCACCGTGCCCCGCGCGCTCGCCACCATCGACGTCGCCACCGGCGAGGCCGCCAAGGCCCACCACCAGCGCTCCGACGTCTGCGCGGTCCCGGCGGCGGGCATCGTCGCCGAGGCGATGGTCGCGCTCGTCCTCGCCGACGCCGTCGCCGAGAAGTTCGGCGGCGACAGCGTCCCGGAGACCCGCCGGAACGTGCAGTCGTACCTTGAGAACCTGGCCATCCGGTGACCGCCCCGCGCGTTGTCCTCGTCGGGCCCATGGGCGTCGGCAAGTCCACCGTGGGCGCACTCGTCGCCGAGCGGCTCGGCTGCGTCTACCGTGACACGGACGACGACATCGTGGCCGCGCAGGGCCGCACCATCGCCGACATCTTCGTCGACGAGGGCGAGCCGGCCTTCCGCGCGATCGAGAAGCAGGCCGTGCACAGGGCCCTCGCCGAGCACGAGGGAGTCCTCGCGCTCGGCGGCGGCGCGATCCTCGACGAGGACACCCGCACGCTGCTCGCCGCGCACCTGGTCGTCTATCTCTCGATGGACGTCGAGGAGGCGGTCAAGCGCACCGGCCTCAACACCGCCCGGCCGCTGCTCGCCGTCAACCCGCGCCGCCAGTGGCGCGAGTTGATGGACGCACGCCGCCACCTGTACACCGAGGTCGCCGGAGCCGTCGTGGCCACCGACGGCCGCACCCCCGAAGAGGTCGCCCAAGCGGTCCTCGACGCACTGGAGTTGAAGGAAGCATGAGCGAGGCAGTGACCCGTATCCAGGTCGGCGGCACGGCGGGCACCGACCCCTACGAGGTCCTGGTCGGCCGTCAGCTCCTCGGTGAACTGGGCGCACTGATCGGCGAGCGTGCCAAGCGCGTCGCGGTCATCCACCCCGAGGCGCTCGCCGAGACCGGTGAGGCGCTCCGCGCGGATCTGGCCGAGCAGGGCTTCGAGGCGGTCGCCATCCAGGTGCCCAACGCGGAGGAGGCCAAGACCGCGGAGGTCGCCGCGTACTGCTGGAAGGCGCTGGGCCAGTCCGGGTTCACCCGCACCGACGTCATCGTCGGCGTCGGCGGTGGCGCCACCACCGACCTGGCGGGCTTCGTCGCGGCGACCTGGCTGCGCGGCGTGCGCTGGATCGCCGTTCCGACCACCGTGCTCGGCATGGTGGACGCGGCGGTGGGCGGCAAGACCGGCATCAACACGGCCGAGGGCAAGAACCTCGTGGGCTCCTTCCACCCGCCCGCCGGTGTGATCTGCGACCTGGCCGCGCTCGACTCGCTGCCCGTCAACGACTACGTCTCCGGGCTCGCGGAGATCATCAAGGCCGGCTTCATCGCCGACCCCGTGATCCTCGAACTCATCGAGGCCGACCCGCAGGCGGCGCGCACCCCCGCGGGCCCGCACACCGCCGAGCTCATCGAGCGCTCCATCAAGGTCAAGGCCGAGGTCGTCTCCGGAGACCTCAAGGAGTCGGGGCTGCGCGAGATCCTCAACTACGGGCACACGCTCGCGCACGCCATCGAGAAGAACGAGCGCTACAAGTGGCGGCACGGCGCGGCCGTCGCCGTCGGCATGCACTTCGCCGCCGAACTCGGCCGCCTGGCGGGCCGCCTGGACGACGCGACCGCCGACCGCCACCGCACCGTCCTGGAGTCCGTCGGCCTCCCGCTGAGCTACCGCTACGACCAGTGGCCCAAGCTCCTGGAGAACATGAAGGTCGACAAGAAGTCCCGCGGCGACCTGCTGCGCTTCATCGTCCTCGACGGGCTGGCCAAGCCCACCGTCATGGAGGGACCGGACCCCGCCGTGCTGCTCGCCGCGTACGGCGAAGTGGGCGAGTAAGTCCCACCGAGGCACCGTCCGTCCGATTCGCCTTGCGGCACGGGCACTTCGGGCCGACCCCGGCCGTTCACCAAACGACGGCCGGGGACGGTACCGTTCGGTAGCGAAGCGGGGTTCGCGCCCCGCTGCCGGCGCGCATTGCCTGCGGCGAGTGAGCCGAAGGGTCGCGCCGGTGCGAAGAGGACGAGCGTGCGAGGGCCCGTGGGGTCGCGCACGGCCGGACTCCCGGCACCGGCTCCTGCGCCCGGACGTGGACCGAGCCCGAGAAGAACGAGACGGAGTGGCACCGGATGCAGGACGCAGTGGGGGCTCCGCTGCCGCCGCCCCACCAGCCGGGGCACGGACCGGCCGCCGGCTGGTCGTCGGCCGGACACCACCCGGGACACCCGGGTCCCGCACCCGCCCCGGGTTTCGCCGGAGCGCCCGTACCTCCCGGGGTGCCACCTGCCCCGGCTCCGCAGCACGTGCCCCCGCACCACGCTCACGCGCAGCCTCCCCACCAGGGCGCGCCGCAGCATGGGCACCACGCACCGGTTCCGCCGACGCCTGACACCACCGGACATGTGCAGTTGCCGTCCGGTGCCCCGGTGCCGGTGCCCGCGCCGTCGCCCGCCGCGGAAGCGCCCGACCCCGCGGCCACCACGCTCGCGGTCCTGCTCATCGGCCCCGCGGGTGCCGGCAAGACCAGCGTCGCCAAGTACTGGGCGGACCACCGCCGGGTCCCCACCGCGCACATCAGCCTCGACGACGTACGCGAATGGGTGCGCTCGGGCTTCGCCGACCCGCAGTCCGGGTGGAACGACAACTCGGAGGCGCAGTACCGTCTCGCCCGCCGCACCTGCGGCTTCGCCGCGCGGAACTTCCTGGCCAACGGCATCTCCTGCATCCTGGACGACGCCGTCTTCCCGGACCGCCCCGTCGTCGGCCTCGGCGGCTGGAAGCGGCACGTGGGGCCCGGCCTGATGCCGGTCGTCCTGCTGCCCGGCCTGGAGATAGTCCTGGAGCGCAATGCCGAGCGCTCCGGAAACCGCCGTCTGTCCGACGAGGAGGTCGCCCGCATCCACGGCCGCATGGCCGGGTGGTACGGCTCCGGGCTGCCCATCATCGACAACTCCCAGCTCGACGTGCCGACCACGGCCCGCGTCCTGGACGACGTGCTCGCCCGCTCGATCGCCAGCCCGCCGCAGTGGTGACGCGTACTTCCCCGCGGCACGGGTGAGCCGCGCGGGTCTGCCGCGGTATGGGCCCCGGCCCGCCGTCGCGATGACGGGCGGCGACCCGCGTCCGCGGAAGTGACGGACAGCCGCCGCGGCGGCTCCTGCGCACGCCGGCCGGCCCGCCCACCAGGCCGATGTCGCCGAGGTGCCCTGTCCTTGCGCACTCCCGTCGGACGGCCCCTGCGCACTCCCGCGGGTTCACCGGAACGGCTCCTCTGGACCCGTCCGGCCTCTCTGGACCGGCGACATCCGGCCACCGCTCGTACGCTCGGTTCATGCCAGAGGTGTACGCGGCCCGCAGAGAGCGGCTCCGGGAGCGCTGTGCGGCCGGCGGGAGCGAGACGGCGCTCGTCACCCGCCCGGCCAATGTGAGGTACCTCGCCGGCGCGGCCCCGGCCGGTGCCGTGCTCCTGCTGGGAGTGGTCGAGGACCTCCTGCTGTGCGGCAGTCCGCCGAGCGGCGAGGCCGGGGAAGGACGCCCTGACGAGACCCTGCTCGTACGGGTGCTGCCGCGCGCCGGCGGTGATGCCGCCGTCGCCGCCGCCGACGTCGCCGCGTCCCAGGGCGCCGAGTCCGTCGCCATCGAGGAGCACCATCTGACCGTGGCGCGGCACCGCGCCATCCTCTCCGTGGCGCCGCAGCTGCGTCTCGGAGACCTGGGCGGAGCGGTGGAGCAGCTGCGGGTGATCAAGGACGAGGAGGAGATCTCCTCGCTGCGGATCGGCGCCGAGATCGTCGACCAGGCTCTGGGGGAGCTCCTGGAGTCCATCCTCGTCGGCCGCACCGAGCGGCACCTCGCGCTGGAACTGGAGCGCCGCCTCGTCGACCATGGTGCAGACGGTCCGGCCTTCCCGACCGCCGTCGGCACCGGCCCGAACTCCGGGCGGCGCGGCCACCGGCCCACCGACCGGCGTGTCGAGGAGGGCGACTTCCTCTCCGTCTGCCTCGGCGCGACCTACCGCGGCTACCGCTGCGAGATCGGCCGCACCTTCGTCATCGGCACCTCGCCCGCGGACTGGCAGATCGAGCTCTACGACCTGGTCTTCGCCGCCCAGCGAGCCGGGCGGGAGGCGCTGACACCCGGCGCCGCCTACCGTGACGTGGACCGGGCCGCCCGTCAGGTACTCGACTCCGCGGGGTACGCGGAGGCACTTCCTCCGCTGACCGGGCACGGTGTCGGGCTCGAAATCGACGAGGACCCGCAGCTGGCCCCCGCGGCCATGGGTAAACTGGACGCTTGTGTGCCGGTCACCGTCGAACCGGGGGTCCACCTCCCGGGCCGGGGCGGTGTCCGGATCGATGACACGCTCGTCGTCCGCTCCGAGGCGGACGGCGGACCCGAGCTACTCACCATCACGACCAAGGAGCTGCTCGCGCTCTAGCTTCGAGCTGTGCGCGTGTCCCGGGGTCGTCCACGTCAGTCCAGGAGATTCCGCAACCGTGGCTTCCACGAACGACCTCAAGAACGGCATGGTGCTCAAGCTCGAAGGCGGCCAGCTCTGGTCCGTCGTCGAGTTCCAGCACGTCAAGCCCGGCAAGGGCCCGGCCTTCGTGCGCACCAAGCTCAAGAACGTGCTCTCCGGCAAGGTCGTCGACAAGACGTTCAACGCCGGTGTCAAGGTCGAGACGGCCACTGTCGACAAGCGCGACATGCAGTTCTCGTACATGGACGGCGAGTACTTCGTCTTCATGGACATGGAGACCTACGACCAGCTGCACATCGACCGGAAGGCCGTCGGCGACGCCGCGAACTTCCTGATCGAGGGCTTCACCGCCACCGTCGCGCAGCACGAGGGCGAGGTGCTCTTCGTCGAGCTGCCGGCCGCCGTCGAGCTCGTCATCCAGGAGACCGAGCCGGGCGTCCAGGGCGACCGCTCCACCGGTGGCACCAAGCCCGCCACCCTGGAGACCGGCCACCAGATCAACGTGCCGCTCTTCATCACCACCGGCGAGAAGATCAAGGTCGACACCCGCACGAGCGACTACCTCGGCCGGGTGAACAGCTAACCGTGGCTGCCCGCAACACGGCACGCAAGCGCGCCTTCCAGATCCTCTTCGAGGGCGACCAGCGCGGCGTGGACGTCCTGACGGTCCTCGCGGACTGGATCCGGCACTCCCGGACCGACACCCGGCAGCCTCCGGTGAGCGAGTACACGATGGAGCTGGTCGAGGGCTACGCCGCGAAGGCGTCGCGGATCGACGAGCTCATCGCGCAGTACGCCGTCGGCTGGACGCTGGACAGGATGCCGGTCGTCGACCGCAACATCCTCCGCCTCGGCGCCTACGAGCTGATCTGGGTCGACGAGACCCCGGACGCCGTGGTGCTCGACGAGGCGGTGCAGCTGGCCAAGGAGTTCTCCACGGACGACTCGCCCTCGTTCGTGAACGGCCTGCTGGGCCGGCTGAAGGACCTGAAGCCGTCGCTCCGCCGCGACGAGGCCTAGCGGACTTCGTCTGGATCAGCCCGGCCTGATCCAGACGAAACCCCCTGGCCGCTCGACGCGCACCCGGGCGTGCGCCCGCAAGGGCCGTGCCCGCGGGTGTGCGCCACCGGTGCGTGGCGCACGCGTAGGCGCGGTACCACGCACGTCTCGCGCGCAGAGGCACGAAACGCCGGAGGGCCCGCAGCAGATCATGCTGCGGGCCCTCCGGCGTTCTGGTACCCGGGAGGCTCCTGAGGCGCTCAGAAAGCCGCCGGGGTGGCCGGAACACCATGGTTCCGGCCACCCCGGCGGCACGTTTCTGCTGAGTGGTGCGAAGGGCTCAGGCCTCTTCGTGGGTGACGGCGCGACGCGCGTCCGCGTCCAGGACACCCCAGCTGATCAGCTGCTCGGTGAGGACCGAGGGCGACTGGTCGTAGATGACCGCGAGGGTGCGCAGGTCGTCCTGGCGGATCGACAGCACCTTGCCGTTGTAGTCACCGCGCTGCGACTGGATCGTGGCCGCGTACCGCTGGAGAGGGCCTGCCTTCTCCGCCGGGACGTGGGCAAGACGCTCCAGGTCGAGGACGAGCTTCGGCGGCGGCTCGGCGGCTCCGCCCGGGGTGGTGCCCGGCAGCAGCTCCTGCACCGGCACTCCGTAGAAGTCCGCCAGCTCCGCGAGGCGCTGCACGGTGACCGCGCGGTCTCCGCGCTCGTACGATCCGACCACGACCGCCTTCCAGCGACCCTGGGACTTCTCCTCGACGCCGTGGAGGGAAAGGCCCTGCTGGGTGCGGATGGCGCGGAGCTTGGCCCCGAGCTGTTTGGCGTATTCGCTGGACATATAGCTCCCCGGACGCTGTATCAACGTGCGGCTCCGCCGCGCGGCTGGTGACTCTGGTGACTCACTGTGAGGTTACGCAGCGTTACTCTTCCCCGTCAAGCCGAACGGTTCGCACCGACCCTTCCGTGGGAGTCACGCGCGGTGGCTCAAAGGGATGTGATCAGGGGCGTTGCCGGGCTGGTATGGTCGATGGCGCAATTCCGACGTCCTTTAATGATCCGTCCCGTGAGGCGGAGAAGGAGGTCCGTTTCGTATGGACACAGAGCAGGACAAGCCGCAGCACGAGTCCGATGCACGGCCCGTTCTCGAGGGCCCCGACATCGCGCGGGTGCTGACCCGTATCGCCCACGAGATCGTCGAGCGCGCCAAGGGCGCCGACGACGTGGTGCTCCTCGGCATTCCGACCCGAGGCGTCTTCCTGGCCCGCAGGCTCGCGGACAAGCTCGAAGAGATCACCGGCCGAAAGATCCCGGTCGGCTCCCTCGACATCACCATGTACCGCGACGACCTGCGCATGCACCCGCCGCGCGCGCTGGCCCGCACCGAGATCCCCGGTGACGGCATCGACGGCCGCCTGGTCGTCCTCGTCGACGACGTGCTCTTCTCCGGCCGCACCATCCGCGCCGCGCTCGACGCGCTGAACGACATCGGCCGTCCGCGTGCCGTGCAGCTCGCCGTGCTCGTCGACCGCGGCCACCGCGAACTGCCCATCCGTGCCGACTACGTCGGCAAGAACCTCCCCACGTCGTTGCGGGAGACGGTCAAGGTCCAGCTCGCCGAGGAGGACGGTCGCGACACCGTGCTGCTCGGCGCGAAGCGGACCTCCCCGGGCGAGCGGCAGTAGCACTCCGCCGTACGGCACCGCCGTACGCCGAACGAGTGCCCTGCGCGCCCCCGCATGCCCGAATCCTCCTGAACTGCCTTACGGAGCCTGACAGATGCAGCGTCATCTCATCTCGGCCGCCGACCTCACCCGCGACGACGCCGTCCTGATCCTCGACACCGCCGAGGAGATGGCCAGGGTCGCCGACCGGCCGATCAAGAAGCTGCCGACCCTGCGCGGCCGCACCGTCGTGAACCTCTTCTTCGAGGACTCGACCCGGACCCGGATCTCCTTCGAGGCCGCCGAGAAGCGCCTCTCGGCGGACGTCATCAACTTCACCGCCAAGGGGTCGAGCGTCTCCAAGGGCGAGTCCCTCAAGGACACCGCCCAGACCCTCGAAGCCATGGGTGTCGACGCCGTCGTCATCCGGCACGGCGCCTCCGGAGCCCCCTACCGGCTGGCCACCTCCGGCTGGATCGACGCCGCCGTCATCAACGCCGGCGACGGCACGCACCAGCACCCCACCCAGGCCCTGCTCGACGCCTTCACCATGCGGCGCCGCCTCGTCGGCCGTGACGCCGGCATCGGCCAGGACCTGTCCGGCAAGCGCATCACGATCGTCGGCGACGTCCTGCACAGCCGCGTCGCCCGATCCAACGTCGACCTGCTGCACACCCTCGGCGCCGAGGTCACCCTCGTCGCCCCGCCGACCCTGGTGCCCGTCGGCGTCGAGTCCTGGCCGTGCGAGATCTCGTACGACCTCGACAGCACCCTCTCCAAGTCCGACGCCGTGATGATGCTGCGCGTCCAGCGCGAGCGGATGAACGCGGCGTTCTTCCCGACCGAGCGCGAGTACTCGCGGCGCTACGGCCTCGACGGCGACCGCATGGCGCGGATGCCCGAGCACGCCATCGTGATGCACCCCGGCCCGATGGTCCGCGGCATGGAGATCACCGCCGAGGTCGCCGACTCCGACCGCTGCACCGTCGTCGAGCAGGTCGCCAACGGCGTCTCCATCCGGATGGCCGTCCTGTACCTGCTGCTCGGCGGCAACGAGCCCGCCGTCACCCACACCCGTACCGAGGAGAAGTAAGACCATGAGCAAGATCCTGATCCGTGGTGCGAAGGTGCTCGGGGGCGAGCCGCAGGACGTCCTCATCGACGGCGAGGTCATCGAGGCGGTCGGCACCGGGCTGTCCGCCGACGGCGCCGAGGTCGTCGAGGCCGACGGCAAGGTGCTCCTTCCGGGACTCGTCGACCTGCACACCCATCTGCGCGAGCCGGGCCGCGAGGACTCCGAGACCGTGCTCACCGGCACCCGCGCCGCGGCATCCGGCGGCTACACCGCCGTCTTCGCCATGGCCAACACCTTCCCCGTCGCCGACACCGCCGGCGTCGTCGAGCAGGTCTACCGGCTCGGGCAGGAGCACGGCTACTGCGACGTGCAGCCCATCGGTGCCGTCACCGTCGGCCTGGAGGGCAAGAAGCTCGCCGAACTGGGCGCCATGCACGAGTCCGCGGCCGGCGTGACCGTCTTCTCCGACGACGGCAAGTGCGTGGACGACGCGGTGATCATGCGCCGCGCGCTGGAGTACGTGAAGGCCTTCGGCGGCGTCGTCGCCCAGCACGCCCAGGAGCCCCGCCTCACCGAGGGCGCCCAGATGAACGAGGGCGTCGTCTCGGCCGAGCTGGGCCTCGGCGGGTGGCCGGCGGTGGCCGAGGAGTCGATCATCGCCCGGGACGTCCTGCTCGCCGAGCACGTCGGCTCCCGCGTCCACATCTGCCACCTCTCGACCGCCGGCTCCGTCGAGATCGTCCGCTGGGCCAAGTCCCGCGGCATCGACGTCACCGCCGAGGTCACCCCGCACCACCTCCTGCTCACCGACGAGATGGTGCGCACCTACAACCCGGTCTACAAGGTCAACCCGCCGCTGCGTACCGAGCGCGACGTCATGGCCCTGCGCGAGGCGCTCGCCGACGGCACGATCGACATCGTCGCCACCGACCACGCGCCGCACCCGCACGAGGACAAGGACTGCGAGTGGGCCGCGGCGGCCATGGGCATGGTCGGTCTGGAGACCGCCCTGTCCGTCGTCCAGCAGACGATGGTGGAGACCGGACTGCTCGACTGGGCCGGTGTCGCCGACCGCATGTCCGTCAAGCCCGCGCGAATCGGCCGGGCCGCCGGTCACGGACGTCCCGTCTCGGCTGGTGAGCCCGCGAACCTCACGCTGGTGGACACGGCATACCGTGGGGCCGTGGACCCCGCGGGCTTCGCCTCGCGCAGCCGCAACACCCCCTACGAGGGCCGCGAGCTGCCGGGCCGGGTCACGCACACCTGGCTGCGGGGCAAGGCCACCCTCGTCGACGGGAAGCTCGCGTGACACCTCTCATCTCGATGGCCGCCGAACAGAAGTCGGCGGAAGTGACCGACTGGGCCGCCCGGATCGGCTGGCTCGTGGGCCTCGCCCTGTTCGTCGCACTCGTCTACTGGCTGATGCGCGAGGGCTGGAAGTGGCGCGGCACCCTCCAGGGAGACCTGCCCGAGCTGCCCACCCGCCCGTCGGCCGGCACCCCCGACGCAGCCGGTGAGCCGCAGACGCCTGGAGTGCCGGAACACCCCGGCCCGGCGAGACTGGGCATGAGCGGCCGCTACCACGGCTCCACCACCGCCGGGCAGTGGCTCGACCGGATCGTGGCGCACGGCCTGGGCACCCGCAGCCGGGTCGAGCTCACCCTGACGGACGAGGGACTGGACGTCGTGCGCCCCGGCGCCACCGACTTCTTCGTCCCGGCCGCCGCGCTGCGCGAGGCCCGGCTCGACAAGGGCATCGCGGGCAAGGTCCTCACCGAGGGCGGGCTGCTGGTCGTCACCTGGGCGCACGGCGAGAGGCTGATCGACTCCGGCTTCCGCTCGGACCGCTCGGCCGAGCACGGCGACTGGGCCGACGCAATCAACTCCATGATCAACAAGACGGAAACGGAAGGCGCACGATGACGACCTCCACAAGGGGAGCCTCGAAGGTTCCCGCGGTACTCGTCCTGGAGGACGGCCGGATCTTCCGCGGCCGTGCCTACGGGGCCGTGGGGGAGACCTTCGGCGAAGCGGTGTTCTCCACCGGCATGACCGGCTACCAGGAGACCCTCACCGACCCGTCGTACCACCGCCAGGTCGTGGTGATGACCGCCCCGCACGTCGGCAACACCGGCGTCAACGACGAGGACCCCGAGTCGCAGCGCATCTGGGTCTCCGGCTACGTCGTACGCGACCCCGCCCGCGTGCCCTCCAACTGGCGGGCCAAGCGCTCGCTGGACGAGGAGCTGCGCCACCAGGGCGTCGTCGGCATCAGCGGGATCGACACCCGCGCCCTCACCCGCCACCTGCGCGAGCGCGGCGCCATGCGCGTCGGCATCTTCTCCGGCAACGCCCTGCCCGACGAGGGCACCATGCTCGCCGAGGTGCGCCAGGCGCCCGAGATGAAGGGCGCGAACCTCTCCGCCGAGGTCGCCACCAAGGAGACGTACGTCGTCCCCGCGATCGGCGAGAAGAAGTTCACGGTCGCCGCGGTCGACCTGGGCATCAAGGGCATGACCCCGCAGCGGATGGCCGAGCGCGGCATCGAGGTGCACGTCCTGCCCGCGACGGCCACGGCCGAGGACGTCTTCGCCGTGAACCCCGACGGCGTGTTCTTCTCCAACGGCCCCGGCGACCCGGCCACCGCCGACGGCCCCGTCGCGGTCATGCAGGCGGTGCTGGAGCGCAGGACCCCGCTCTTCGGCATCTGCTTCGGCAACCAGATCCTCGGCCGTGCGCTCGGCTTCGGCACCTACAAGCTGAAGTACGGCCACCGCGGCATCAACCAGCCGGTGCAGGACCGTACGACCGGCAAGGTCGAGGTCACCGCGCACAACCACGGCTTCGCCGTCGACGCCCCGCTCGACAAGGTGTCCGACACCCCCTACGGCCGCGCCGAGGTCTCCCACGTCTGCCTCAACGACAACGTGGTGGAGGGCCTCCAGCTGCTCGACCAGCCGGCCTTCAGCGTCCAGTACCACCCCGAAGCGGCAGCCGGCCCGCACGACGCCGCCTACCTGTTCGACCGCTTCGTATCCCTGATGGAGGG
This sequence comes from Streptomyces krungchingensis, assembly GCF_054729265.1. NCBI lineage: Bacteria > Bacillati > Actinomycetota > Actinomycetes > Kitasatosporales > Streptomycetaceae > Streptomyces > Streptomyces krungchingensis. Next base: position 2,480,522 of record NZ_JBPUKY010000001.1, on the reverse strand, counting down.
CCAGCGTGCCTAAGCGCACCGATATCCAGTCCGTCCTGGTCATCGGCTCCGGCCCGATCGTCATCGGCCAGGCCGCCGAGTTCGACTACTCCGGCACCCAGGCGTGCCGGGTCCTGAAGTCCGAGGGCCTGCGGGTCATCCTCGTGAACTCCAACCCGGCGACGATCATGACCGACCCGGAGATCGCCGACGCCACCTACGTCGAGCCGATCACCCCGGAGTTCGTCGAGAAGATCATCGCCAAGGAGCGCCCCGACGCGCTGCTGCCCACCCTCGGCGGCCAGACGGCGCTCAACACCGCGATCTCCATGCACGAGCAGGGTGTGCTCGCGAAGTACGGCGTCGAGCTCATCGGCGCCAACGTCGAGGCGATCAACAAGGGCGAGGACCGCGACCTCTTCAAGGGCGTCGTCGAGGCCGTGCGCGAGAAGATCGGCCACGGCGAGTCCGCCCGGTCCGTCATCTGCCACTCCATGGACGACGTCATCAAGGGCGTCGAGACGCTCGGCGGTTACCCCGTCGTCGTCCGCCCCTCCTTCACCATGGGCGGCGCCGGCTCCGGCTTCGCCCACGACGAGGAGGAACTGCGCCGCATCGCCGGCCAGGGCCTCACGCTCTCCCCGACCACCGAGGTGCTCCTGGAGGAGTCCATCCTCGGCTGGAAGGAGTACGAGCTGGAGCTGATGCGCGACAAGAACGACAACGTCGTGGTCGTCTGCTCCATCGAGAACTTCGACCCGATGGGCGTCCACACCGGCGACTCCATCACCGTCGCCCCGGCCATGACGCTGACCGACCGCGAGTACCAGCGGCTGCGCGACATCGGCATCGCGATCATCCGTGAGGTCGGCGTCGACACCGGCGGCTGCAACATCCAGTTCGCGGTCAACCCCGACGACGGCCGCATCATCGTCATCGAGATGAACCCGCGCGTGTCGCGCTCCTCGGCGCTCGCCTCCAAGGCGACCGGCTTCCCGATCGCCAAGATCGCGGCCAAGCTCGCCGTCGGCTACACGCTCGACGAGATCCCGAACGACATCACCGAGAAGACCCCGGCGTCCTTCGAGCCGACCCTCGACTACGTCGTCGTGAAGGCCCCGCGTTTCGCCTTCGAGAAGTTCCCCTCCGCCGACTCCACGCTGACCACGACCATGAAGTCGGTCGGCGAGGCCATGGCGATCGGCCGCAACTTCACCGAGGCGCTCCAGAAGGCACTGCGCTCCCTGGAGAAGAAGGGCAGCCAGTTCACCTTCGTCGGCGAGCCCGGCGACAAGGCCGAGCTGCTGCGCGAGGCCGTCCGGCCCACCGACGGGCGCATCAACTCCGTCATGCAGGCCGTCCGCGCGGGCGCCACGCCCGAGGAGGTCTTCGAGGCGACGAAGATCGACCCGTGGTTCGTCGACCAGCTCTTCCTGATCAAGGAGCTCGCGGACGAGCTGGCCGCAGCCGAGAAGCTGGACCCGGAGCTGCTCGCCGAGGCCAAGCGGCACGGCTTCTCCGACGCCCAGATCGCCGAGATCCGCGGGCTGCGCGAGGACGTCGTCCGTGAGGTGCGGCACGCGCTCGGCGTGCGCCCGGTGTACAAGACGGTGGACACCTGCGCCGCCGAGTTCGCCGCGAAGACGCCGTACTTCTACTCCTCGTACGACGAGGAGACCGAGGTCGCGCCGCGCGAGAAGCCCGCCGTGATCATCCTGGGCTCCGGCCCGAACCGCATCGGCCAGGGCATCGAGTTCGACTACTCCTGCGTCCACGCCTCGTTCGCGCTCAGCGACGCGGGCTACGAGACCGTGATGGTCAACTGCAACCCGGAGACCGTGTCGACCGACTACGACACCTCCGACCGGCTGTACTTCGAGCCGCTGACCCTCGAGGACGTCCTGGAGATCGTCCACGCGGAGTCGCTGGCCGGCCCGATCGCCGGTGTGGTCGTGCAGCTCGGCGGCCAGACCCCGCTGGGCCTGTCGCAGGCGCTCAAGGACAACGGCGTGCCGGTCGTCGGCACGTCCCCCGAGGCGATCCACGCCGCCGAGGACCGCGGCGCCTTCGGCCGCGTCCTCGCCGAGGCGGGCCTGCCGGCTCCCAAGCACGGCACGGCCACCACCTTCGCCGAGGCCAAGGCCATCGCCGACGAGATCGGCTACCCGGTCCTGGTGCGCCCCTCGTACGTCCTCGGCGGGCGCGGCATGGAGATCGTCTACGACGAGACCCGGCTGTCGTCCTACATCGCCGAGTCCACCGAGATCAGCCCCTCGCGGCCGGTCCTGGTCGACCGCTTCCTCGACGACGCCATCGAGATCGACGTCGACGCGCTCTACGACGGCGAGGAGCTCTACCTCGGCGGCGTCATGGAGCACATCGAGGAGGCCGGCATCCACTCCGGCGACTCGGCGTGCGCGCTGCCTCCGATCACGCTCGGCGGGTTCGACATCAAGCGCCTGCGGGCCTCCACGGAGGCCATCGCGAAGGGCGTCGGCGTCCGCGGTCTGATCAACATCCAGTTCGCGATGGCCGGCGACATCCTCTACGTCCTCGAGGCCAACCCGCGCGCCTCGCGCACCGTCCCCTTCACCTCGAAGGCGACCGCGGTGCCGCTGGCGAAGGCCGCCGCCCGCATCTCGCTGGGCGCGACCGTCGCCGAGCTGCGGGCCGAGGGCCTGCTGCCGGCCAACGGCGACGGCGGCACGCTGCCGCTCGACGCGCCGATCTCCGTCAAGGAGGCCGTCATGCCGTGGTCGCGCTTCCGCGACATCCACGGCCGTGGCGTCGACACGGTGCTCGGGCCGGAGATGCGCTCCACCGGTGAGGTCATGGGCATCGACTCGGTGTTCGGCACGGCCTACGCCAAGTCGCAGGCGGGCGCGTACGGTCCGCTGCCGACCAAGGGCCGCGCCTTCATCTCGGTCGCCAACCGCGACAAGCGCTCGATGATCTTCCCGGCGCGTGAACTCGTCGCCCACGGCTTCGAGCTGCTCGCGACGTCCGGCACCGCCGAGGTCCTCAAGCGCAACGGCATCAACGCCACGGTCGTGCGCAAGCAGAGCGAGGGCGAGGGTCCGAACGGCGAGAAGACCATCGTCCAGCTGATCCACGACGGCCAGGTCGACCTCATCGTCAACACGCCGTACGGCACCGGCGGCCGCCTCGACGGCTACGACATCCGTACGGCCGCGGTGGCGCGCTCCGTCCCCTGCCTCACCACGGTCCAGGCGCTCGCCGCCGCCGTCCAGGGGATCGACGCGCTCAACCACGGCGACGTCGGCGTGCGCTCGCTCCAGGAACACGCCGAGCATCTGACCGCGGCCCGCGACTAGCAGCCCCGAGGGGGACACCGGAAACGGTGTCCCCCTCTTCATGAGGGTCCTCATGAGGTCCCGGTCCACGGGTCTCACGAGGACACGTCTGACGAGGACACAGAGATGTACAAGCTTTTCTTCCGTCTGGTTTTCAAACGGATGGACCCCGAGCAGGCCCACCACCTCGCCTTCCGCTGGATCCGTCTGGCCGCCCGCGTCCCCGTACTGCGCACGTTCGTCGCGGCCGCGCTGGCGCCCCGCCACGAGGAACTGCGCACGGAGGCGTTCGGCCTGCGCATGCACGGCCCCTTCGGGCTGGCGGCCGGCTTCGACAAGAACGCCGTCGCCATCGACGGCATGTCGATGCTGGGCTTCGACCACATCGAGATCGGCACCGTGACGGGCGAGCCGCAGCCCGGCAACCCGAAGAAGCGACTGTTCCGCCTCGTCGAGGACCGGGCACTGATCAACCGCATGGGGTTCAACAACGAGGGCTCCGCGGCCGTCTCCGAGCGCCTGGCCGCCCGCACGCCCGTCTTCAGGACGGTCGTCGGCGTCAACATCGGCAAGACCAAGGTCGTCCCCGAGGAGGAGGCCGTCGGCGACTACGTGAAGTCGACCGAGCGACTCGCCCGGCACGCCGACTACCTCGTCGTCAACGTCAGCTCCCCGAACACACCCGGTCTGCGCAATCTCCAGGCGACCGAGGCACTGCGCCCGCTGCTGAGCGCCGTGCGGGAGGCCGCCGACCGCTCGGTCACCGGTCGCCGCGTGCCGCTCCTCGTCAAGATCGCTCCCGACCTCGCCGACGAGGACGTCGACGCGGTCGCCGACCTCGCCGTGGAACTCGGTCTGGACGGCATCATCGCGACCAACACCACCATCGCGCGCGAGGGCCTCGGTCTGAAGTCCGACGCCTCTCTGGTCAAGGAGACCGGCGGCCTCTCCGGCGCGCCCCTGAAGGCGCGCTCCCTGGAGGTCCTGCGCCGCCTCTACGCGCGCGTGGGCGACCGGATCACCCTGGTGGGCGTCGGCGGCATCGAGAACGCCGAGGACGCCTGGCAGCGCATCCTGGCCGGCGCCACGCTGGTCCAGGGCTACAGCGCCTTCATCTACGAGGGCCCCTTCTGGGGCCGCGCCATCCACAAGGGGCTCGCCGCGCGCCTCCGTACGAGCCCGTACGCCACCCTCGCCGACGCGGTCGGCGCCGACGTGAGGAAGTCCGCATGAGCCTGGAACCCTTCGGCGCACGCCTGCGCCGCGCGATGGACGAGCGCGGGCCGCTGTGCGTGGGCATCGACCCGCACGCGTCCCTGCTCACCGACTGGGGCCTCGGCGACGACATCGCGGGCCTGGAGCGCTTCAGCCGCACCGTCGTGGAGGCGCTGGCCGACCGGGTGGCGGTCCTCAAGCCGCAGAGCGCGTTCTTCGAGCGCTTCGGCTCACGCGGGATCGCGGTGCTGGAGAAGTCGGTCGAGGAGGCCCGGGCGGCCGGCGCCCTGGTCGTCATGGACGCCAAGCGCGGCGACATCGGCTCGACCATGGCCGCGTACGCGGAGACCTTCCTGCGCAAGGACGCGCCGCTCTTCTCGGACGCGCTGACCGTCTCGCCGTATCTCGGCTACGGCTCGCTGAAGCCCGCGGTGGAACTGGCCCGTGAGAACGGCGCCGGCCTCTTCGTGCTCGCGCTGACGTCCAACCCGGAGGGAGGCGAGGTCCAGCACGCCGTCCGTGCCGACGGCCGGAACGTCGGGGCGACCGTGCTCGGGCACCTGGCCGCCGAGAACGCGGGGGAGTCGCCGCTCGGCTCCTTCGGCGCCGTGGTCGGTGCCACGCTCGGTGATCTGTCCTCCTACGACCTCGACATCAACGGCCCCCTCCTCGCGCCCGGGATCGGGGCCCAGGGAGCGACGGCCGGCGATCTGGCGGGCGTCTTCGGAGCGGCCGTGCGCAACGTCGTCCCGAACGTGAGCCGGGGTGTTCTGCGTCACGGTCCCGACGTCGTCGCCCTGCGGGAGGCCGCGGAGCGTTTCGCGGAGGAGATCAGGGCCGCCGTCGAGGCCGCCTGAGAGCCTTCGGCCGCCGCTCGCCGGACCGCCGAATCGGTCCGGCGAGCACTCCGAGCCTCGATCGGAAGTCCTCCGATGAGTGTCCGCGGAGCGCCTTGAGTCTGAATACATTCTCAAATCCGGGGCAGTATGTCGGAAATGTCTGGCTCCAGGGAGGCTGACCAGGACTTTTCCGCTGTTCTCGCTGACTCTGGCGCACTTGCCCGCTAGTCTCCGTCGAGTGGGGGCACCTCCCACACTTCAAGGCAGTGGGGGAGAACGGGCAAGCGTGTTGCTCGTAGCTCCCCAGGTGAGGGGCGACTAGGTTCCTCACCGGTCCGTATCCGACAGTTCGACATCCGAGGTGACGTAGGCGTGGCTCTTCCGCCCCTTACCCCTGAACAGCGCGCAGCCGCGCTCGAAAAGGCCGCCGCGGCTCGCCGGGAGCGGGCCGAGGTCAAGAATCGACTCAAGCACTCCGGCGCCTCCCTTCACGAGGTCATCAAGCAGGGCCAGGAGAACGACGTCATCGGCAAGATGAAGGTCTCCGCCCTCCTTGAGTCCCTGCCGGGCGTGGGCAAGGTCCGCGCCAAGCAGATCATGGAGCGACTCGGGATCTCCGAGAGCCGCCGCGTGCGTGGCCTCGGCTCGAACCAGATCGCCTCCCTGGAGCGCGAGTTCGGCGGCTCCGGCGCCTGAGTCCTGGGCACTCCGGGATTGCTGGAATAATCGCTGCATGAGTGAACGTCCGCGGCTGACCGTGCTCTCCGGCCCCTCCGGGGTCGGCAAGAGCACGGTCGTCGCCCATATGCGCAAGGAACACCCCGAGGTCTGGCTCTCCGTGTCGGCGACGACACGCAAGCCGCGCCCCGGTGAGAAGCACGGAGTCCACTACTTCTTCGTCTCCGACGAGGAGATGGACAAGCTCATCGCCAACGGTGAGTTGCTGGAGTGGGCCGAATTCGCCGGCAATCGCTACGGGACGCCGCGCACGGCCGTCCTGGAGCACCTGGAGGCCGGCGTGCCGGTCCTCCTGGAGATCGACCTCCAGGGCGCACGTCAGGTTCGCGAGTCCATGCCGGAGGCTCTGCTCGTGTTCCTGGCTCCGCCCTCCTGGGAGGAGCTGGTGCGCAGGCTCACCGGGCGGGGCACGGAACCGCCCGAGGTGATCGAGCGCCGCCTGGAGGCGGCCAAGATCGAGCTGGCGGCCGAGCCGGAGTTCGATGTCACCCTGGTCAACACCTCCGTCGAGGACGTGGCGCGCGAGCTGCTAGCCTTGATGGACGTTGTGTGATCTTCACTGATCAATCCCACCTTTCGGAAGGCAGAGCGTGTCCTCTTCCATCACCGCGCCCGAGGGCATCATCAACCCTCCGATCGACGAGCTCCTTGAGGCCACCGACTCGAAGTACAGCCTCGTGATCTACGCGGCCAAGCGTGCCCGCCAGATCAACGCGTACTACTCGCAGCTCGGCGAGGGCCTCCTCGAGTACGTCGGTCCGCTCGTCGACACCCACGTCCACGAGAAGCCGCTCTCGATCTCCCTGCGCGAGATCAACGCGGGTCTGCTGACCTCCGAGGCCATCGAGGGCCCGGCGTAGTCGGCAATCTCACACCGTAAGCAAGACCTGCAGATCGCAGAAGTCTTTTCCACAGGCCCGGCAGCGCGACTGTCGGGCCTGTGGTGTGTCATGGGGTTGTACGTAGTCGAGTGTGGGGAGGCCCGGTGGACAAGCCGAAGGTCGTTCTGGGGGTCAGCGGCGGCATCGCCGCCTACAAGGCGTGTGAGCTGCTGCGACGGCTGACGGAGTCCGGTCACGACGTACGCGTCGTGCCCACCGCGTCCGCGCTGCACTTCGTCGGCGCCGCCACCTGGTCCGCCCTCTCCGGCCACCTCGTGTCCACCGAGGTCTGGTCGGACGTCCACGAGGTCCCGCACGTCCGCATCGGACAGCAGGCCGACCTCGTCGTGGTGGCCCCCGCGACGGCCGACACGCTCGCCAAGGCGGCCCACGGCCTGGCCGACGACCTCCTGACCAACACCCTGCTCACCGCCCGTTGCCCGGTCGTCTTCGCGCCCGCCATGCACACGGAGATGTGGGAACACCCCGCCACCCAGGAGAACGTGGCGACGCTCCGCCGCCGCGGCGCCGTCGTCGTCGAACCCGCGGTCGGGCGGCTGACCGGCGTCGACACCGGCAAGGGGCGGCTGCCCGAGCCCGCGGAGATCTTCGAGGTCTGCCGCCGGGTGCTGGCCCGGGGCGTGACCGAGCCCGACCTCGCCGGCCGGCACGTCGTCGTCAGCGCGGGCGGCACCCGCGAACCCCTCGACCCGGTCCGCTTCCTCGGCAACCGTTCCTCCGGCAAGCAGGGGTACGCCCTCGCCCGCACCGCCGCCGCGCGCGGAGCCCGGGTCACACTGATCGCCGCGAACACCGGCATGCCGGACCCCGCGGGCGTGGACGTCGTCCAGGTCGGCACCGCCGTACAGCTGCGCGAGGCCGTGCTGAAGGCGGCCCCGGACGCCGACGTCGTCGTGATGGCGGCGGCGGTCGCCGACTTCCGCCCGGCGGCGTACGCGGCGGGGAAGATCAAGAAGAAGGACGGCCAGGAGCCCGAGCCCGTCGCCCTGGTCCGCAACCCCGACATCCTGGCGGAGATCTCCGCCACGCGGGCACGCCCCGGCCAGGTCGTGGTCGGCTTCGCCGCCGAGACGGACGACGTCCTCGCGAACGGCCGGAAGAAGCTGGAGCGCAAGGGCTGCGACTTCCTCGTGGTGAACGAGGTGGGCGAGCGCAAGACCTTCGGCTCCGAGGAGAACGAGGCCGTCGTGCTCGGAGCCGACGGCAGTGAGACCCCGGTGGCCCACGGGCCCAAGGAAGCCCTGGCCGATACCGTGTGGGACCTCGTGACGCGCCGATTGGAGTAGCTTTCTCACCCGTCCCGGCAGATGCCTCCCGGCGCGCAAAAACAGGTGCGACGGCCCTGGCGGAGGCGGATCGCCATGGCGCAGAATGCCCGTGCCGCAGGTCACAGCGCTTCCGACAAGCGAGACAGGGGGACCTGCCGGTGGGCACGACAGATAAACTGTTCTCGGACGACGCCGGGCGCAGCCCCCGTCCCGTCCACCAATGATCAGCCAGCAGCCGCTGCAACCACAGGGAGCGTTGTGTCCCGTCGCCTGTTCACCTCGGAGTCCGTGACCGAAGGTCACCCCGACAAGATCGCTGACCAGATCAGCGACACCATTCTCGATGCGCTCCTGCGCGAGGACCCCACGTCCCGCGTCGCCGTGGAGACGTTGATCACGACCGGCCTGGTGCACGTGGCCGGCGAGGTCACGACCAAGGCGTACGCGCCGATCGCGCAGCTGGTGCGCGACAAGATCCTCGAGATCGGCTACGACTCGTCCAAGAAGGGCTTCGACGGAGCCTCCTGCGGCGTCTCGGTGTCGATCGGCTCGCAGTCCCCGGACATCGCGCAGGGTGTCGACACGGCGTACGAGTCCCGGGTCGAGGGCGACGAGGACGAGCTGGACAAGCAGGGCGCCGGCGACCAGGGCCTGATGTTCGGTTACGCGACCGACGAGACGCCGAACCTGATGCCGCTGCCGATCCACCTGGCGCACCGGCTCTCGCGGCGCCTGTCCGAGGTCCGCAAGAACGGCACCATCCCCTACCTCCGCCCCGACGGCAAGACCCAGGTCACCATCGAGTACGACGGCGACAAGGCGGTCCGTCTGGACACGGTCGTCGTCTCCTCGCAGCACGCGAGCGACATCGACCTGGACTCGCTCCTGGCCCCGGACATCCGCGAGTTCGTGGTCGAGCCGGAGCTGAAGGCGCTGCTGGACGACGGCATCAAGCTGGAGACCGAGGGCTACCGCCTGCTGGTCAACCCGACCGGCCGCTTCGAGATCGGCGGCCCGATGGGTGACGCCGGCCTCACCGGCCGCAAGATCATCATCGACACCTACGGCGGCATGGCCCGCCACGGCGGCGGCGCCTTCTCCGGCAAGGACCCGTCCAAGGTCGACCGCTCCGCCGCCTACGCCATGCGCTGGGTCGCGAAGAACGTCGTCGCCGCGGGCCTCGCCTCCCGCTGCGAGGTCCAGGTCGCCTACGCCATCGGCAAGGCCGAGCCCGTCGGCCTCTTCGTCGAGACCTTCGGCACCGCCAAGGTCGAGGCCGAGAAGATCGAGACCGCCATCAGCGAGGTCTTCGACCTCCGCCCGGCGGCCATCATCCGCGACCTCGACCTGCTGCGCCCGATCTACTCGCAGACGGCCGCGTACGGCCACTTCGGCCGCGAGCTCCCCGACTTCACCTGGGAGCGCACGGACCGCGTGGACGCGCTGCGCCGGGCCGCGGGTCTGTAAGGCCCGACCGGTACCGTCACGAGGCCCGGCTGCCCTTCGGGGGAGCCGGGCCTCGGCGTTCGTGACGGAGAACGGCGTCCGGCCGGCCCGGGCCGCGGGACTCGGACGCCCGGCCCGTGCCGCTGAGGTGTGGGATGCCCGGCCCGTGCCGGTGGGGGCCCGGGACGCCCGTCCCGTGTCAGTGGGGTCTGGTAGGAATGCTGCTGTGAGCAGCGAGAACGGTCAGGGGGAAGGCGGCGCGGAGAGTGCGCCGCCCGAGCAGCTCGCGCTGATCCGGGAGGCCGTGCGCAAGGCCAAGGCACCGAAGGCCAAGCCGCGTACCTGGCGGGGGGCCGCGCTGGCCAAGGAGCTGCCGGTGGCGCGGGTGCTGGTCGACAAGGGCGTGCTGCATCTCGACCGGTACTTCGACTACGCGGTGCCCGAGGAGCTCGACGAGGCCGCGCAGCCGGGCGTGCGGGTCCGGGTCAGGTTCGGCGCCGGCGGCCGCAATGTGCGCGACGGGCGCCGTGAGGGCGGCGGACTCATCGACGGGTTCGTCGTCGAGCGGATCGCCGAATCCGACTACAGCGGGCCGCTGGCCGCGCTCGCGCAGGTCGTGTCGCCCGAACCCGTCCTGGACCCCGAACTGCTGGGGCTCGCCCGGGCCGTCGCCGACCGCTACGCCGGCTCCCTCGCCGATGTGCTGCAACTCGCCGTCCCGCCCCGGCACGCGCGGGCCGAGGCCCGGGAGTCCGCCCCCGCACCGCCTCCGCCCCCGGCGCCCGCACCGGGCACCTGGCAGAGGTACGGCCGCGGGCCGGACTTCCTCGCCTCGCTCGCCTCCGGCGGAGCGCCACGGGCCGTGTGGACCGCGCTGCCCGGGCCCGAGTGGGCCGAGGAGATCGCCCGGGCCGTGCAGGCGACGCTGGCCTCCGGGCGCGGGGCACTGGTCGTCGTACCGGCGGGCCGGCCCGCCGCCCGCGTGGACGCCGCCCTGGCGGCGCTGCTGGGGGAGGGGCAGCACGCCGTGCTGACGGCCGACGCCGGGCAGGAGCGGCGCTACCGCGAATGGCTCGCCGTACGGCGCGGGGCCGTGCGGGCCGTCGTCGGCACCCGGGCCGCCATGTTCGCGCCCGTGAGGGACCTGGGGCTCGTCGTCGTCTGGGACGACGGCGACGCCGGACACAGCGACGACAATGCCCCCTTCCCGCATGTCCGGGAGGTGCTGGAGCTGCGGGCCTCGCGCGACCGGTGCGGGTTCCTGCTGGGCGGCTGGAGCTGCACGGTGGAGGCCGCGCAGCTCGTCGAGAGCGGGTGGGCGCTGCCGCTGGTCGCGGACCGCGACCAGGTCCGTGCGGCGGCACCCCTCGTACGGACCGTCGGCGACGGGGACCTCGCCCGGGACGAGGCGGCCCGCGCGGCCCGGCTGCCCACGCTCGCCTGGCAGACCGTCAGGGAGGGCCTGCGGCACGGCCCCGTGCTGGTGCAGGTGCCGCGCCGCGGCTACGTGCCCCGGATGGCCTGCGCACAGTGCCGGGCCCCCGCGCGCTGCCGCCACTGCGCGGGACCGCTCCAGGCGCAGGACGCGGGGGAGCTGCGGTGCGACTGGTGCGGGCGCGGCGAGCCTGCCTGGCACTGTCCCGAATGCGGAGGCTTCCGGCTGCGGGCACAGATCGTGGGGGCGCGGCGCACCGCCGAGGAGCTGGGGCGGGCCTTCCCGGCCGTCCCGGTCCGTACGTCCGGGCGGGAGCAGGTGCTGGACACGGTCTCCGAGGCGCCCGCCCTGGTCGTGAGCACTCCGGGCGCCGAACCGGTGGCCGAGGGCGGGTACGCGGCCGCGCTGCTCCTGGACGGCTGGGCCATGCTCGGGCGGCCCGATCTGCGGGCCGGCGAGGACGCGTTGCGGCGCTGGCTGGCAGCGGCGGCGCTCGTCCGTCCGCAGGGTGCCGGCGGGACCGTGGTGGTCGTCGCCGAGCCGACGCTGCGTCCGGTGCAGGCACTGGTCCGCTGGGACCCCGTCGGGCACGCCGTGCGGGAGCTCGCCGAACGGGCCGAGCTGGGCTTCCCGCCGGTGTCGCGGATGGCCGCGGTGTCCGGTGCGCCCCAGGCGCTCGCGGAGTTCCTCACGGCCGCCCAACTGCCCCATGATGCGGAGGTGTTGGGGCCCGTCCCGGTGCCCGGTACGGAGGCGGGGCGGCCTCGGCGGGCCGGTGGGCCACCGCCCGGGGAACACTGGGAACGGGCCCTCGTGCGGGTGCCGCCGGGGAGCGGAGCCGCGCTGGCGGCCGCGTTGAAGACCGCGCAGGCGGCGCGGTTGGCGCGCGGCGGGAGCGAGCCGATACGGATCCGCATCGATCCGCTCGACATCGGGTGAGTGCCGCTCGGCGCGATGCGTCGGCGGTCGCCGGGGCCGTGCGGCTCGGTGCGGGGCGGGTGTTCGTGTCGGCCGTGCGGTTCGGTGTGGGGTGAGTGTTCGTGTCGGCCGTGCGGTTCGGTGTGGGGTGAGTGTTCGTGTCGGCCGTGCGGTTCGGTGTGGGGTGAGTGTTCGTGTCGGCCGTGCGGTTCGGTGTGGGGTGAGTGTTCGTGTCGGCCGTGCGGTTCGGTGTGGGGCGGGTGTTCGTGTCGGCCGTGCGGTTCGGTGTGGGGCGGGTGTTCGTGTCGGCCGTGCGGTTCGGTGTGGGGCGGGTGTTCGTGTCGGCCGTGCGGTTCGGTGTGGCGCCGGTGCTCGCGCCGGGCGTTCCGCTGGGCAGGGCGTGGGTCTCGCGACGGGCGTTCCGCCCGGCATGAGGCGGGCGTCGGTCCGTGCGCTCCGCCGGGGCCCTCGACCGGTGCTCGCCCGACGGGCCCGCACGCCGGGTGCGCGTCCGGCCCGGGCCGACTGAGGGTGCGCACCCGGCGGGCCTGCGGCCCGGATCCGTACCCGGGCAGGGCGACTTCAGACGTCTGGCTGCCGGGCCCGCCCGCCCGGTACGTCTCCGGCGCGGGCCCGCTTCAGGTGGGCGCCCGGCAGGACGTGGCGCCGGCATGCGGCTGCCTCCCGGGTCGCCTGTGGACACCGGGAGGCAGGGACGGGCGGATCAGCCGTTGCGCGGGCCCGGGAACGCCGTGGGCCTGACCTCTTCACGGAGGGTGGGGCTCCCCGTCGGCTGGGTCGGCATGGAGCGGGCGGCGGGGACCGTAGGCACCGTGGGGATGCCGGTGTTGACGGCCACCGCCCGGGTGCCCGCCGTCTCCGTGGCGCGCTCCGCCTCCGCGGCGGCCTGGGCGGCGGCGCGGCGGGCGCCGTAACGGCGGTGCACGGCCTGCTTGGTGACCCCGAGGGCCGAACCCACCGCGTCCCACGAGAAACCGAGTGAGCGGTCGAAGTCCACGGCGGCCGTGACCAGGGTCTCGACGCTGTCCCGCAGCTCCTGCGCGAGGCGGACGGTCGGGGCGGGGGCGCGCCCGTAGACGACGAAGCCCGTGGAGGGTCCGGAGCGGCGCGGGCGGTAGACGTTGCCCAACTGGGCGGTGAGCGTGCGCAGCGCGTCCACCTGCCGGCGGACCCGCTCGATGTCGCGCACCAGCAAGTGAAGGCTGGCCCGAGCCTGGGCGTCGTGGGTTGCGTGGTCGGCCATGAACAAGCCTCTCGAACCGGCGTTGAAAAGGATCGGGCCGCGAATGCGGCCCTTGTGGTCAACTCTTTCTTGACCAACGCGTTTCCGGGTGAGTGGTCACGCTGCGGGCGCGTAAGGGCATATGCACGGGGCGCGTCTTGACGCGTACGCCCCCAGGAGGCGGATGGAGCGGCGCGCCGTCCGGCCCGTACCCCGGGGGCGTGCGCGCCCCGCGCGGATACTCCCGAGCCATGGGCCCCCGTGCCGCATAGACTGGTGCGTTGCCCCGCACGACCCGGTTCGCCGGCTGTCGTGCGAGCCGATACGAACTCCCGCCCGAGAGGCCAGCCGCCACCCATGAAGCTCGTCTTCGCAGGTACCCCCGAGGTCGCCGTTCCCGCCCTGGACGCCCTGATCGCCTCCGGGCGCCACGAGGTGGCCGCCGTCGTCACGCGGCCCGACGCCCCGGCCGGACGGGGCCGTCGGCTCGTCGCGAGTCCGGTCGCCCAGCGCGCGGAGGAGGCCGGGATCGAGGTGCTGAAGCCGGTCAAGCCGCGTGACGAGGACTTCCTGGCCCGGCTGCGGGAGATCGCGCCGGACTGCTGCCCCGTCGTCGCCTACGGCGCGCTGCTGCCCCGGGTCGCGCTGGACGTCCCCACGCACGGGTGGGTCAACCTGCACTTCTCACTGCTCCCTGCCTGGCGCGGCGCGGCCCCCGTGCAGCACGCGATCATGGCGGGGGACGAGATCACCGGCGCCTCCACCTTCCTGATCGAGGAGGGCCTCGACTCGGGCCCGGTCTACGGCACCGTCACCGAGGAGATCCGGCACACCGACACCAGCGGGGACCTGCTCACGCGGCTCGCCTTCGCCGGGGCGGGGCTGCTCTCCGCGACGATGGACGGCATCGAGGACGGCACCCTCAAGGCCGTGCCGCAGCCCGCCGACGGCGTCACCACGGCGCCGAAGATCACCGTCGAGCTCGCCCACGTCGACTGGTCAGCCCCGGCGCTCCGCGTCGACCGGCTGGTGCGGGGCTGCACGCCCGCGCCCGGCGCGTGGACCGTCTTCCGCGGCGAGCGACTCAAGCTCATCCAGGTCGCCCCGCTCCCGGACCACACCGATCTCGCCCCGGGCGAGCTGGCCGTCGGCAAGAACAACGTGTACGCGGGGACCGGTTCGTACGCCGTGGAGCTCCTCTGGGTCCAGGCCCAGGGCAAGAAGCCGATGCGCGCCGCGGACTGGGCGCGCGGCGTGCGCATCCCCTCCGGCGAGCGCCTCGGCGTCTGACGACGACGTCCCCGCGGGCCGGGTGCGCGCACACGGGCGCACCCGGCCCGCGGGGTCGGGCGTGCCCGTCCGGACGTAGGCTGGACGGGTCGAACCATCCAGGATCCGGAGCACCTTTTTCGTGAGTGAGCAGTCCCGTCGGCCGCGCAAGCCCGGCAAGCCCTACCGCCGTCCCCAGAAGGACCCGGTCCGCATGCTCGCCTTCGAAGCGCTGCGCGCCGTGGACGAGCGTGACGCGTACGCGAACCTCGTCCTGCCGCCGCTGCTGCGCAAGGCCCGTGAGAAGGGCGACTTCGACGGGCGGGACGCGGCGCTGGCCACCGAGCTGGTCTACGGCACGCTGCGCCGGCAGGGCACGTACGACGCCGTCATCGCGGCCTGCGTCGACCGGCCGCTGCGTGAGGTCGACCCGCCCGTGCTCGACGTGCTCAGCCTGGGCGTGCACCAGCTGCTCGGGACGCGGATCCCCACGCACGCCGCCGTCTCCTCCGCCGTCGAACTCGCCCGGGTCGTGCTCGGCGACGGGCGCGCCAAGTTCGTGAACGCCGTGCTGCGCAAGGTCGCGCAGCAGGATCTCGACGGCTGGCTGGAGCAGGTCGCACCGCCCTACGACGAGGATCCCGAGGACCATCTCGCCGTCGTGCATTCGCACCCGCGCTGGGTCGTCTCCGCGCTGTGGGACTCGCTGGGCGGCGGCCGTGCCGGAATCGAGGACCTGCTCGAAGCGGACAACGAACGGCCCGAGGTGACGCTCGTCGCCCGCCCCGGCCGTCTCGGCGCGGACGAACTGCTCGACGCGCTCGGCGAGGAGTCCGCGCTCCCGGGCCGCTGGTCGCCGTACGCGGTGCGGCTCACCGAGGGCGGCGAGCCGGGCGCCATCGACGCCGTGCGGGAGGGGCGCGCGGGTGTCCAGGACGAGGGCAGCCAGCTGGTCGCGCTCGCCCTCGCCAACGCGCCGCTGGACGGGCCCGACCGGACCTGGCTGGACGGCTGCGCCGGTCCCGGCGGCAAGGCCGCCCTGCTGGCCGGGCTCGCCGCCGAACGCGGCGCGGTGCTGCTGGCCTCCGAGAAGCAGCCGCACCGCGCTGGTCTGGTGGCGAAGGCCCTCGCGGGAAACCCCGGGCCCTACCAGGTCATCGCCGCCGACGGCACGCGGCCGCCGTGGCGGCCCGGCACCTTCGACCGTGTGCTCATGGACGTGCCCTGCACGGGTCTGGGCGCGCTGCGCCGCCGTCCCGAGGCCCGCTGGCGGCGTCGCCCCGACGACCTCGACGGTTTCGCCCCGCTCCAGCGCGGGCTGCTGCGGACGGCGCTCGACTCGGTGCGGGTCGGCGGTGTCGTCGGGTACGCGACGTGCTCGCCGCACCTCGCCGAGACCCGCGCGGTCGTCGACGACGTGCTCAAGCACTACGACGCCGGCTCCGCCGAACTGCTCGACGCCCGCCCGTTCCTGCCGGGCGTTCCCGCCCTGGGCGACGGCCCCGACGTTCAGCTGTGGCCGCATCTGCACGGCACGGACGCGATGTACCTCGCCCTGATCCGCCGGACCGGGTGAACGCCGCCGGGCGCTGACGCCGGTTCACCGCGGGACGGTGACGCCGGTTCACCCGCCCCGACCGTGGTGCTGCGCCTGGCGCCGCGACCGACCCGGCACGGTGGACGAGCAGCGGCCGGCCGCGCGCGATCGGCGGCCGCGCCGTTGCGCCCGCAGACTCGACGCGGGCTCCTCGTCAGCCGGCACCGGGCGTCGCGGGACCGAGGCTCCGGTCCACCGCCGGACGATGGTTCCCGTCCAGCGCGGGACGGTGACGCCGGTTCACCGCCGGACGGTGGCGTCGGATCCCTTCCCGGCGGGGACCCGGCCGGCGCCGCCACAGCGCCCGGACGGGCCGGAGGCCACCACCCGGGGCGCCGCCACGCGGCCTACTCCTGCCGTGCCGCCGGTTCCGGGGCCGCGGGGGAGTCCGGCTCCGTACGCGCGGAGGGCTCCTCGTGGGCGAGGCGGTGCGGCCACCACACCTTCTCTCCCGCGTCCAGGAACAGGGACGTCACGAGGACCGAGCGCACGACGAAGGTGTCCAGCAGCACGCCCAGCGCCACCGCGAAGCCGATCTCCGCGAAGGCGACCATCGGCAGGGTGCCGAGGGCGGCGAAGGTGCCGGCCAGGACGAGGCCGGCGGAGGTGATGACGGCGCCGGTCGCGGCCAGGCCCGTCACCACACCCGTGCGGGTGCCCTCGCGGGCGGCCTCCTCACGGATCCGGGTGGTCAGGAAGATGTTGTAGTCGATGCCCAGGGCCACCAGGAACACGAACACGAAGAGCGGGAAGTCGGTCTGCTCGCCCGCGTAGTCGAAGACGTGCCGGAAGAACAGCGCGCTCGCGCCGAGCGCCGCCGCGAAGGACAGCACGACGGTGCCGATCAGCAGCAGCGGGGCCACCAGGGCGCGCAGCAGGACACCCAGGATCAGCAGCACGACCACCAGGACCGCCGGGATGACCAGGATGTTGTCGTGGGTGGTCGCCTCCTCCATGTCGAGGAGGGACGCGGTGCCGCCGCCGACCTCGGCGTGGGCGCCGGGCACCGCGTGCACCGCGTCGCGCACCCGCTCGACGGTCCGTTTCGCGGCGTCGCCGTCCGCCGGGTCGGTCATCGTCGCCTCGAACAGCACCTTGCCGTCGTACGAGGGTTTCGTGCCCTCGGGCACGGCGATGCTGTCCGCCACCACGCCCTTCGTGCCGGCCACCGCGGCGCGCACCTGGTCCGCCCGTGCCTGGTCGGAGATGACGACCAGAGGGTCGCCGCTGCCGGCCGGGAAGTACCGCGCGGACACCTCCTGGCCGGTGATCGAGTCCGGTTTGCCGGTGAACGCGTCCGCGTTGCCGATCCCACCGGCGCGGAGCTGGAGCAGACCGAGCGAGAGGACGGCGAGGGCGAGCGCGGTGGCGACCCACACCACGCGCGGACTGCGCGCGATGCGCCCGCCCATGCGGGCCCACACGCCGCTCGCGGTCGGGTCGGCCGAGCCGAGGTGCGGGATCACCGGCCAGAAGATCCAGCGGCCGAAGACGAGCAGCAGGGCCGGGAAGAGGGTCAGCATGGCGAGCAGGGCGATCGCCACGCCGATCGCGGCCACCGGACCGAGGCCGCGCGTCGAGTTCATCTCGGCGGCCAGGAGCACGAGCATGCTGAGGACGACCGTGGCGCCGGAGGCGAGCACGGCGGGGCCCGCGCGGTGCAGGGCGAGCGCCATCGCCTCGTGGCGGTCCTCGTGGCGGCGCAGCTCCTCGCGATAGCGGGCGACCAGCAGCAGTGCGTAGTCGGTGCCCGCACCGAAGACGAGGACGGTGAGGATGCCCGCGCTCTGGCCGTTGACGGTCAGTCCCGCGTGTTTCGCGAGGAGGTAGATCAGCGCCTGGGCCGTGAAGAGCGCCGCGACCACGCCGATCAGCGGTACGAAGATCAGGGTCGGGCTGCGGTAGGTGAGCAGCAGCATCACGATCACGACGGCCATCGCGGAGAACAGCAGCGTCGAGTCGATGCCCTCGAACGCCTTGGAGAAGTCGGCGGAGGTGCCTCCCGGGCCCGTGATGTGCACGCTGAGCCCGGCGCCGCTCCGGCCGACCCGGTCGCGCAGCGAGTCGACCGCGGGCGTGATCTCCTCCCAGCCCTTCTCGTCCATCGTGATCGGGACGAAGATCTGGGCGGCCTCGGGGGCGGTCGGCGTGTCGTAGACGGGACCGCGGGTCTCGGCGCCGCGTACGCCGTGGGCCGTGAGCGCCTTGATCTCCCGGACGTCCTCGGTGATCCGCTGCCGGTCCCGGTCGGTGAGCCCGCCGTCGCGGGCGTAGACGACGACCGCGGGGATCTGCTCGGGCCTGAACCGGTTGGAAGCGTCCAGGACTTGGGTGGACTCGGCGGAGCCGGGCAGCCAGGAGGCCGCGTCGTTGTCCTGTGCGTCGGTGAGCTTCGAGGCGAGCGGCGCCGCGACCACGAGCACCACGAGCCACAGTCCGACGATCAGCCACTTGCTGCGGCGACCGCACACGAAGCCGATGAGTCCCTGGCGCGCATGGCGCCCCTGTCCGTCCGTCATGGCCACCCCCGTAGCCCTTCCTGGATCCGGTCGGCGGCCAGCATGGCATGACGAAGGGCCCCGCAACATCCGCCTGAGGGTCCAGGTACGGACCGGGGAGAGCAACCGGCCCGGGGCATGGCAGGCTTGGGGCATGGCCGTGCAGATCAACCCCAGCATCCTGTCCGCCGACTTCGCCCGTCTTGCCGAGGAGGCAAAAGCGGTGGAAGGGGCGGACTGGCTCCATGTCGACGTCATGGACAACCATTTCGTCCCGAATCTCACGCTCGGTGTGCCGGTCGTAGAGTCCCTGGCCCGTGCGACGGACACGCCCCTGGACTGTCATCTGATGATCGAGGACGCAGATCGGTGGGCACCGCAGTACGTCGAAGCGGGGGCGGGATCCGTCACCTTCCACGTCGAGGCCGCCGCGGCCCCGGTGCGGCTGGCCCGGGAGATCCGCGCCAAGGGTGCCCGCGCCTCGATGGCGCTGAAGCCCGCGACCCCCATCGAGCCGTACGAGGATCTGCTGCCCGAGCTGGACATGCTGCTGATCATGACGGTCGAGCCGGGCTTCGGCGGCCAGGCCTTCCTCGACATCATGCTCCCGAAGATCCGTCGCACCCGTGAGCTGATCAGCAAGCACGGCCTCGAACTGTGGCTCCAGGTGGACGGCGGCGTGTCGGCGTCCACGATCGAGCGGTGCGCGGAGGCGGGGGCCGACGTGTTCGTCGCGGGCTCGGCGGTGTACGGGGCGGCGGACCCGGCGCAGGCGGTACGTGCATTGCGCACCCAGGCCCGGGACGCCACTGCCCAGGCGGCATGGGCGTGCGACCACTGAGCCAAGGGAACGTGAACGGCGCCCATCCGGGCTGATCAAGTACGCCGGATCTGCAAGGATGAACGGCGAATCCAGAATGTGAACAGCAGTGAGGAGATCGCCGTGTCGGGTATGTCGGCGGGCCGGTCAGCCATGCGGATGGGACCCGCTGAGCTGGTGCAGGCGGCGGCCATGGCCCGCCGCTTCTACCTCGAGGGCAAATCCAAGATCCAGATCGCGGAGGAGTTCGGCGTCAGCCGCTTCAAGGTGGCCCGGGTCCTGGAGACCGCTCTCGAACGGGATCTCGTGAGGATCGAGATCCGTGTGCCCGCAGAGCTGGACGCGGAGCGCTCCGACGCGCTGCGTGCCCGCTACGGGCTGCGGCATGCCGTCGTCGTCGAGTCCCCGGCCGAGGCCGAGGAGTCGCCCGACCCGGAGAACCTCGGCGAGGTGGCCGCCGACCTGCTCGGCGAGCTGGTCAACGAGGGCGATGTGCTGGGTCTGGCCTGGGGCCGCTCCACCATCCACATGGCGGCAGCGCTCGACCGGCTGCCGCCGTGCACCGTGGTGCAGCTGACGGGCGTGTACGACGCCGGGACCGCCGAGCGCGGTTCGGTGGAGGCCGTGCGCCGCGCGGCCCAGGTCTCGGGCGGGGACGCGCACCCCATCTACGCGCCGATGCTGCTGCCCGACGCGGCCACCGCGGCCGCGCTGCGCCACCAGACGGGGATCGCCCGCGCCTTCGAGTACTTCGACAAGGTCACGGTCGCGTGCGTCTCCATCGGTTCCTGGGAGCCCGGCATCTCCACGGTGCACGACATGCTCAGTGACGAGGAGCGCGCGCACTACGCGTCCCTCGGTGTCGCCGCCGAGATGTCCGCGCACCTCTTCGACGCGGAGGGGCGCCGGGTCGGGCGCGATCTGGGCGAGCGCTGCATCACGGTCGAGGCCGACCGGCTGCGGCGCATCCCCGAGGTCGTGGCCATCGCGGGCGGGCAGCGCAAGGCCGCCGCGATCGACGCGGTGCTGCGTTCCGGGCTGGTCACCAGCCTGGTGACGGACACCTCCGCGGCGGACTATCTGATGACGGCCGGGCCGACGCCGCGTCCCGCGCTCAACCGGGCGGACCCGGACGGGTCCTGACAACGCGCCCGTCCGGGGTGGCCGTGGCAGCATCGGCGGCATGCTGCTGCGGTCCGTTCCCCGTGCGCTCTCCGGCCTCCTGCTGTGCCTCGCGGTTCTTCTGACGGGCTGCGCGTCGACGGACACGAACCCCTCGACGGGCACGACGCCGACGGCCACGCCGACCGGCACGCACGACTCCAGCGGCACGCGGGCGTCCTCCGACACGTCGGCACCGACGGGCGCGGGCACGCCGACGGCGACCCCCTCGTGGGCCGGCGGCATGCCCACCGTCGCCGAGTCCCGGCTCCCGGCCGAGGCACGCCGGACCCTCGTACTCATCGACCGGGGCGGCCCTTTCCCGTACGCCAAGGACGGATCCGTCTTCGGCAACTTCGAACGGCTGCTTCCGCCGCACGAGCGCGGGTACTACCACGAGTACACGGTCCGGACCCCGGGCGAGCGGGACCGGGGCGCCCGACGGCTGGTCACCGGGCTGCACGGCGAGGTGTACTACACCGATGACCACTACGAGTCGTTCAGGGCGGTGCTGAGATGACCCGAAGCCCCCTCGCGGAGGTCTGCCACGCGGCCGGCTGGCAGGTCAGCGTGCTCGACCTGACGGGGATCACCGACAAGGCGGGCTTCATGGCGCGCTGCGTGCGCGCCCTCGACCTGCCGGACTGGTTCGGGCGGAACTGGGACGCGCTCGCGGACGTCCTCGGCGACCCGGACTGGGGGCCCGCGAGTCCGGGCAGACTGCTCGTGGTGACCGGCTGGCGGCAGTACGCGAAGGCGCGGCCCGACGAGTGGGAGGTCGCGCAGCAGGTGCTGGAGTCGGCCGCCGGGCACTACGAACGGTTCGACGCGGCACTCTCCGTCGTCCTCTCTCTCGGAGGATCCGACGAACTCCTCCCTGACCAGCCTGGATGATCTGTGCGGGCACCGCATACAGGACGGCATGGGACAATGAAGTACGTGCTCTTCCCCCTGGCTGACCTGTCCGGGGGCCACCTCTGATCGACTGGGATGTGCAGCACGTGCGTTTCCTCAACGACATCCAGCCCCCTTACGACCTGACGTACGACGACGTCTTCATGGTGCCGAGCCGCTCCGCGGTCGGTTCGCGTCAGGGCGTGGATCTCACCTCCCCGGACGGCACGGGTACCACGATCCCGCTCGTCGTCGCCAACATGACGGCGATCGCGGGCCGCCGGATGGCCGAGACCGTCGCCCGCCGCGGCGGCCTCGTCGTCATCCCGCAGGACATCCCGATCGAGGTCGTCACCGAGGTCATCAGCTGGGTCAAGGGACGCCACCTGGTGCTCGACACCCCCATCGTCCTGGCGCCCCACCAGACCGTCGCCGACGCGCTGGCGCTGCTGCCCAAGCGCGCGCACAACGCGGGTGTCGTGGTGGACGAGGACGGTCGCCCGGTCGGCGTGGTCACCGACGCCGACCTCACCGGCGTGGACCGCTTCACGCAGCTGACCGAGGTCATGTCCCGGGACCTGCTGCTGCTCGACGCGGAGATCGAGCCGCGCGAGGCCTTCAACAGGCTGGACGCCGCCAACCGCCGCTACGCCCCCGCGGTGGACGGCGACGGCAGGCTCGCCGGCATCCTCACCCGCAAGGGCGCCCTGCGCGCCACGCTGTACACGCCGGCCACCGACGCGGGCGGCAGGCTGCGCATCGCCGCCGCCGTCGGCATCAACGGCGACGTCGCGGGCAAGGCCAAGCAGCTCCTCGACGCGGGCGTCGACACGCTCGTCATCGACACCGCGCACGGCCACCAGGAGTCGATGATCAGCGCGATCCGGACGGTGCGCGGGCTCGACCCGCAGGTGCCGATCGTCGCGGGCAACATCGTCGCCGCCGAGGGCGTGAAGGACCTCGTCGAGGCGGGCGCGGACATCATCAAGGTCGGTGTCGGGCCGGGCGCCATGTGCACCACCCGCATGATGACCGGCGTCGGCCGGCCGCAGTTCTCCGCCGTCCTGGAGTGTGCCGCGGAGGCGAAGAAGTACGGCAAGCACGTGTGGGCCGACGGCGGTGTCCGGCACCCGCGCGACGTCGCCATGGCGCTGGCCGCCGGCGCGTCGAACGTGATGATCGGCTCCTGGTTCGCCGGGACGTTCGAGTCCCCGGGCGACCTCCAGCAGGACGCCGACGGCCGTCTCTACAAGGAGTCCTTCGGCATGGCGTCCGCGCGTGCCGTCCGGAACCGCACCAGCGACGAGTCGGCGTACGACCGGGCCCGCAAGGCGCTGTTCGAGGAGGGCATCTCGACCTCGCGCATGTTCCTCGACCCGGCCCGTCCGGGTGTCGAGGACCTGATCGACTCGGTCATCGCGGGTGTCCGCTCCTCCTGCACCTACGCCGGTGCCAACTCGCTGGACGAGTTCGCCGAGAAGGCCGTCGTCGGTATCCAGAGCGCGGCCGGCTACGCCGAGGGCAAGCCGCTGCACGCCAGCTGGAGCTGACGCCCGCACCCGCCGTACGGCCCCTTTCCCCGCTGCGGGGGGAGAGGGGCCGTACGCATGTCGTGCCCCGGACGGGCCGGTGGGTGACGGGGGGACCGGGCGGCGGTCGGTCGGGGGAAGGTCGGTCGAGGGAGGGGCGGACCGGCGGGCGTCAGGTTCTCTTGACGTCAAGCTCGCTTGACGTGACGCTGGAGACATGACGACGCCACAGAGCATCGAACCGCAGCACACCCTGCTGACGGCCGTGGCCCGCCTCGACGACCTGCGGGTGCGGGATTCGCTGGCCGGGGCGGGGAGCGACGCCGAGTCACTCGACCGGGCCGAGCTCCTCGAACTCCTCGCACTGAGCGAGGTGGTCGCCCGCAAGGCGGCGCACGGCCGTCAGCTCACCGTCCGCGCCGCCCGTGAGAGCGGTGCCTCCTGGTCGCAGATCGGCGCGGCCCTGGGCACCAGCAAGCAGGCCGCCTGGGAGGCGCATACGCGCTGGATCGACACGCAGGCGGCGGCCTACGGGCAGCCCGGGCTGATGGGCTTCGACGAGGACGACACGGCGCGGGCGCGGGAGCTGGCCGGGGATCCGGACGAGAGCTGAGACCGTCGACGGGTCCGGCCGGGAGCGCACCGGCACCGGTGTGCGGCCGTGATCGGCGGGGGCGTACACACGGTGCCCGGTCGGCTGTGCGCCGCGGAGACCGGCCGGCCGGGCGCACGGGTGGCCTGACGGCTGCCCGCGCGTGGTGGCCTGGTGAGTGTGCTGCGGCCGGTGTGGGCTCGCGGTGGCCGGCCGCGCACGCGGCGGCGGCGTGGCTGTCGGCGTACGGCTCGCGGCGGACGGGGGCGGGGTCGGCCGCAGGGTGGTGACGGGTCGTGAGATCGCTTTCGGTCGGGGGCAGTTCGGGGGTCGTGGAGCGGTGTCCGCGGGAGGGCCCGGCGCGGTCCGTGCCCGACCCCGCGAGGCCGTCGCGAACCCCCGCGCGACGTGCGAAAAGGCGCCTCACGCAACCATCGAAAGGGGTCGCGCAACGAACACGCGCCGGCATGCGATGAACGCAACGATCTTGCGGAGATGCGCAAGGTTGCTGCATTACGCCCGTGAAGGCCGGACTCGTAGGGTCATGCGCTGTACATAGGCGTGGCGGGGACCCCGCTCGGTGGGTTCCTGCTCGCAGGGGTGCCGCCGGTCCCCGCTGTTCCGACCGGCAGCGATCAAGGAGCCAGCGCGTGCTCGACCAAGGCGCACCCCCGCAGTCCCGCACCACATCCTCCCCACCGTCCCCCGGCGTCGGCGCGCGCCTCATGCGCCGCAAGCCGGTGGAACGCCTGGTCGCCGAGGGCGGCCAGGGCGAGGGAGGAACGCTGCGGCGCTCCCTCGGGCTGTGGCAGCTCACCATGATCAGTATCGGCGCCACGCTCGGCACCGGCATCTTCGTCGTCCTCGGCGAGGCCGTCCCCAAGGCCGGGCCCGCGGTCACCCTGTCCTTCGTGATCGCCGGACTCACCGCGCTCTTCTCCGCCCTCTCCTACGCCGAGCTGGCGGGCACGATCCCGGTCGCCGGGTCCTCGTACTCCTACGCGTACGCAACCATGGGCGAACTGATCGCCTGGATCTGCGGCTGGTGTCTCGTCCTGGAGTACGGCGTCTCCGTCGCGGCCGTCGCGGTCGGCTGGGGCGAGTACCTGAACGAGCTCCTCGACGGCACCATCGGCGTCACCATCCCGGACGCGCTCTCCGCGCCGCCCGGCGACGGCGGCGTCTTCAACCTGCCGGCCCTCATCGTGGTGCTGCTCGCGATGGCCTTTCTGCTGGGCGGGGCGAAGGAGTCGGCGCGCGCCAACACGATCATGGTGATCGTGAAGATCGCCGCGCTGGTGCTGTTCTGCGCCATCGGCGTCCAGGGCTTCCGCTCCGGCAACTACGAGCACTTCATGCCGCTCGGCATGGCGGGCGTCAGCGCCGCGGGTGCGACCCTCTTCTTCTCCTACATCGGCTTCGACGCCGCCTCCACGGCCGGCGAGGAGGCGAAGGACGCGCAGCGCGACCTGCCCCGCGCGATCATGCTGTCGCTGGTCATCGTGACGGCCCTGTACGTCCTCGTCGCGGCCGTCGCCGTCGGTGCCAAGCCCTGGCGGCGGTTCGGCGACTCGGAGGCCGCGCTCGCCGAGATCATGAAGGACGTCACCGGTCAGACCTTCTGGGGCACCCTGCTGGCCGCCTGCGCCGTCATCGCCATCGCGAGCGTCGTCCTGACCGTCCTGTACGGCCAGACCCGCATCCTGTTCGCCATGTCCCGCGACGGCCTGGTGCCCAAGGTCTTCTCCAGGGTTCACCCGAAGACCGGCGCGCCCCGCGCGAACACGGTGATCGTCTCGCTCTTCTGCGGCGTCCTCGCCGCCTGCATCCCGCTCGGCCAGCTGGCCGACGCCACCAGCATCGGCACGCTCTTCGCCTTCGCGCTGGTCAATGTCGCCGTGGTGGTGCTGCGCCGGACCCGCCCGGACATGCGGCGCACCTTCCGGGTGCCGCTGTCGCCCGTGCTGCCCGCGATCGGCTTCGCGCTGTGCGTGTGGATGATGGGCAGCCTCTCGGCCGTCACCTGGGTGGTCTTCGGAGTCTGGATGGCCGTCGGGCTCGTGTTCTACTTCAGTTACGGCTACCGCCGCTCCCGTATCGCCACCGTAGAAAAGTGAACCACCCGCAGTGCTGAACGATCTCGACGAACGCATCGTGCACGCCCTCGCCGAGGACGCCCGCCGCTCCTACGCCGACATCGGGCAACTCGTCGGCCTCTCCGCGCCCGCCGTGAAGCGGCGCGTGGACCGGCTGCGCGCGACCGGCGCCATCACCGGTTTCACCGTACGGGTGGACCCGGCGGCACTCGGCTGGGAGACCGAGGGGTTCGTCGAGATCTACTGCCGTCGCAACACCTCTCCGGAGACCATCCAGCGGGGGCTGGAGCGCTATCAGGAGGTCGTGGCCGCCTCCACCGTCACCGGGGAGGCGGACGCGGTCGTGCAGGTCTTCGCCTCCGACATGCGGCACTTCGAGCGGGTCCTCGAGCGGATCGCCGGGGAGCCGTTCGTGGAGCGGACGAAGTCGGTTCTGGTGCTGTCGCCCCTGCTGCGGAGGTTCTCCTCGGGGTCGCCCACGTAGTCGGCGTCCCTTCAAGTGGCCCTGTGCGCCCATGGGGTGGGGGTCGGGCGGTGCTCGGGTGCGAGGTCCGTCCGCGCTGGGCGCGCCGTTCCTCGCGCCCCCGTGCGGAGTTGTTCCGGGCCGGGCTCGCCGGTTCCCGCGTCTCTCGCGGGGCTATTCCGCCGTCTTCCTCGCCAGGGCGTTGTTTCCCGTCGAGTTGTGCACGCTGAAGCTCACGGCGTCCGAGCGGTAGCGGTCGTCCGACCACTCCACCGGGCGCCCTTCGCGTGTCGTGGTGACCCGGCGGACCCGCAGCAGCGGGCTGGTGCGGCGCACGCCGAGCAGTTCGGCGTCCTGGGCGCCCGCCGCGACCGCGTCGATGACGTGCTCGCCGTAGGCGAAGACCACGCCGGTGTCCTCGAAGAGCCGCTGGGTGACGGACGGGCAGTCCGGTTCGATGACCTCGACGGCGGGGGAGACCCAGTCCGCGTACACCGTCCGCTCCAGCAGCACCGGCTCGCCGTCCAGGCCGCGGACCCGCAGCACATGCAACACCCTCGTCCCCTCGCGGAGTTGAAGGCGTACGGCGTCCTCCGTCGTCGCCGGGTGGTACTCCTGCGCCACCACATGCCCCGTCGCCTCGCGCCCCATCGCGCGCGCCCACTCGGCGAAGCTGCGCAGCTCGGCGAAGCTCTGGCTGCGCCGGCTGGCCAGGACCACGCGCCGGGCGCCCTGCCGTGAGCCGATGAGCCCCTCGGCGGTCAGCGCCGCCACCGCCTGGCGGACCGTGCCGCGCGACACGCCGTACCGGGCCGCGAGGTCCGTCTCCGCGGGCAGCAGACTGCCCACCGTGTACTGCTCGCGGTCGATCGCCCGCCGCAGTGCGTCGGCGATCTCCTCGTGTCGCGCCGCCATGCTTCCCCTCGGATCCGGCTGCTGTGCACAGCGTGATCAGCCTAATCGAGATCGGGACGTGTTCGGGCATGCCCGGGATTGTGCAGGGAATCGGGGGTCACGGTTTCGCCAAAGTTTACGGACAGGACACCACTGGCGGGCCTACTGAGGCCAACTTGTTCAGACAAGTTCTCCGCTCCATCACACCCTCGTGCGTACTCCTGGAGAGACCGTGACCGTGTTCCTGCCGAGGACCGCCCTCCTCACCGGCGGCCTCGCCGTCGCCGCCGCACTCGCCCTGAGCGCCTGCGGCGCCGCCCCCGACGACAAGGCGACCACCGCCGACGGCAAGAGCGCGGCCACCGCGACCTCCGCCGCGGACCTCGGCGGCCTCGACGCCCTCGTCCGGGCCGCCAAGAAGGAGGGCACGCTGCACGCGATAGCGCTGCCCCGCGACTGGGCGAACTACGGCGCCCTCATCGACGGCTTCAAGAAGAAGTACGGCATCCGGGTCGAGGTCGAGAACCCGGACGGCTCCAGCCAGGACGAGATCAACGCCGTCACGTCCCGCAAGGGCCAGGACCGCGCCCCCGACGTCCTCGACCTCGGCAGCTCCTTCGCGCTGAGCGCCGCCCAGCAGGGGCTGCTCGCTCCCTACAAGGTGGCCGGGTTCGGTGGCATCCCCGAGGGCCAGAAGGACGCGGAGGGCCGCTGGTACAACGACTACGGCGGCTACATCTCCATCGGCTGCGACGCCAAGAAGGTCAAGGAGTGCCCGACGACCTTCAAGGACCTCCTCAAGCCGCAGTACAAGGGCAAGGTCGCGCTCAACGGCAACCCCACCAAGTCCGGTTCGGCCTTCGGTGGCGTCTACGCGGCCTCGCTCGCGAACGGCGGCTCCTTCGACGACATCCAGCCCGGCCTGGACTTCTTCGCCGAGCTGAAGAAGAACGGCAACTACACGCCCGTCGAGTCGACCCCGGCCACCGTCGAGAAGGGCGAGACGCCGATCAGCATCGATTGGGACTACCTCAACGCCGGTTACGCCGACGAGTTCAAGTCCAAGGGCGTCGACTGGAAGGTCGCCGTACCGGCGGACGGCCAGTTCTCCCAGTACTACTCGCAGGCCGTCAACAAGGGCGCCCCGCACCCCGCGGCCGCGCGCCTGTGGCAGGAGTACCTGTACAGCGCCGAGGGCCAGAACCTCTGGCTCGAGGGGTACGCCCGCCCGGCCCTGATGACCGCCATGGACAAGGCCGGCACGCTCGACAAGACCGCCGCCGGCAAGCTCCCCGCCGTCTCCGGCACCCCGAGCTTCCCCAGCGAGGCCCAGCAGAGCAAGGCCAAGACGGTCCTCGCCCAGGGCTGGGGCAAGGCCGTCTCCGGATGACCGCCGTCCTCACCGAGACCGACACGGCGCCCGCCGCTGCAGTCAAGCAGCAGCGGCGGCGCCGCGCCTCCGGCCCGCTCGCCGTCGTCCCGCTGCTCGTCTTCGTCGCGGTCGCGTTCGGCATCCCGGCCCTGGCCATGCTGAACGGCGCGTTCACCGTCAAGGATCAGGCCACCGGCACCACGTCGTACACCGCGGCCAACCTGACCGCCTCGCTCCAGGGTGCCTATCTGACCGCGCTGGTCGGCAGCGTCAAGCTGTCGGCCGTCTCCGCGGCCCTCGCGACCGTCCTCGGACTGCCGCTCGCCCAGGCGGTGGTGACCTCCCGCTCGCGTGCCCTGCGCGAGGCCGTGCTCACCGCGTCCGGCGTCCTCGCCAACTTCGGCGGTGTCCCGCTGGCCTTCGCCTTCGTCGCCACCCTCGGCAACTCCGGTGTGCTCACCCGGCATCTGGGCCTGACCGGCAAGGGCTGGAACCTGTACAGCTTCTGGGGCCTGGTGGTCGTCTACCTGTACTTCCTCGTCCCGCTGATGGTGCTCACCATCACGCCCGCCCTCGACGGACTGCGCTCCCAGTGGCGCGAGGCCGCGCAGAACAACGGCGCGACCGCCTTCCAGTACTGGCGGCACGTGGCCCTGCCCGTCCTCGCGCCCTCGCTCCTCGGCGGCCTGGTGCTGCTGTTCGGCAGTGCCTTCGCCGCGTACGCGACCGCCGCGGCCATGGTGGGCAGCGCGGTCCCGCTGGTCACCCTCCAGATCGCCGACGCCATCTCCGGCAACGTCCTGGTCGGCCAGGAGAACGTGGCGCTCGCCCTCAGCCTCGACATGGTCCTCGTCGCCGGACTGGTCATGGCCGTGTACCTGCCCCTGCAACGACGGAGCGCGCGATGGCTCGCCTGAACCTGTGGCGCTGGGCCGTCCTGGCCCTCGCCGGGCTGTACTTCCTGGTGCCCCTGGCGGCGTCCGTGATCTTCACGGTGGACGTGCCCGGCCGGGGTGTCACCCTCGACGCGTACGGCGAGATCGTCTCCACCGACGGCTTCGGCTCCAGCCTGCTGCTCTCGCTGGAACTGGCCGCCGCCACCATCGCCGTCGTCCTGCTGCTGATGGTGCCCGCCATGGTCGCGCTGCGGCTCGGCGCGCCCCGGCTGCGGCCGGTCGTGGAGGTGGTCTGCTCGCTGCCGCTGGTCGTCCCGCCGATCGCGTTCGTGGCCGGGATCTCCACCGTGCTCAAGTGGGGTCCCGAACACCTCTCCCGCACCCCGCTGTTCCAGACGTTCGTGGCCCTCCAGAACCCCGGCTTCCCGTTCGTGCTCGTCCTCGCGTACGTCGTGATGGCGCTGCCGTTCGTGCACCGTGCCCTGGACGCGGGGCTGCGTGCCGTCGACGTACGCACCCTCGTCGAGGCCGCCCGCAGCTGCGGCGCCGGCTGGCCGCAGGCGTTGGTCCGGGTCGTCCTGCCCAATCTGCGCGGGGCCCTGCTGAACGCCTCCTTCCTCACCCTGGCCCTCGTCCTGGGCGAGTTCACGGTGGCCCAGCTGCTCGGCTTCCAGCCGTTCGCCGTGTGGATCTACAGCGTCGGCGGTTCGCAGGCCCAGCTGTCCGTCGCCGTCTCCGTGCTCAGCCTCCTTGTCACCTGGGCACTGCTCCTCACGCTCGCCGTCCTCGGCGGGCGCTCCCGTACCGCAACCGCTTCGGCAGACCGGGGATGAACCCATGACCGTCGCCACGCTCGAAAAGGCCGCCACCGTAGAATTCCGGGGTCTACGACGGGAGTTCGGTCCGACCGTCGCCCTCGACGGCCTCGACCTGACGGTGCGGCCGGGTGAACTCCTCGCCCTCCTCGGCCCGTCCGGCTGCGGCAAGACCACGGCCCTGCGCATGCTGGCCGGGTTCGAACACCCCGACTCCGGCGAGGTGCTGGTCGACGGCGAGGACGTCACGGGAGTCCCGGCGCACCGCCGGGACGCCGGGATGGTCTTCCAGTCCTACAGCCTCTTCCCGCACCTGAGCGCCCTCGACAACGTGGCCTTCGGGCTGCGCATGCGCAAGGTGCGCACGGCGGAACGGCGCTCCCGGGCGGCCGAGTTGCTCGACCTCGTGGGCCTGGCCGACAAGGGCGAACGCTTCCCCCACCAGCTCTCCGGCGGACAGCAGCAGAGGGTCGCCCTCGCCCGGGCACTCGCGCTGCGGCCCCGCGTCCTGCTGCTGGACGAGCCGCTCTCCGCGCTGGACGCCAAGGTGCGGCTCACCCTCCGCGACGAGATCCGCCGCCTCCAGCAGGAACTCGGCATCACCACCGTGTTCGTGACGCACGATCAGGAGGAGGCGCTCTCCATGGCGGACCGGGTCGCCGTCATGCGCGCCGGGCGGCTCGAACAGTGCGCCGCACCCGCCGAGCTGTACGGGCGCCCGGCCACCGCCTTCGTCGCCGAGTTCGTGGGCACGATGAGCCGGATCCCCGGGCAGCTGGACGGTGGGACCGTCGAGGTCCTCGGCCTGCGGCTGCCGGTGGACGGCGATGCCCCGGCCGCACGGGAGGTCGACGTGCTCGTACGGCCCGAGGCGGTCCGGGTCCGCGCCGACGACGGCGGTGCCGCCCAGGTCGTGGCCACCGCGTTCCTCGGCGCGGCCACCCGCGTCACCGTGCGGCTCGCCGACGGGACCGAGGTCAAGGCCGACCTGCCCACGCACGAGGCCGCGGCACTCGGCCCGGGCGGCGCGGTCACGGTGAGCCTGCCCGACAGGCCCGTCCTGGTCGCCGAGCGCTCCGCCTGAACGGCGCGCGAGCGCTCCGCCTGAACCCCGCGTCGAGTGCTCCGCCCGAACGGCGCGGGGCACGCGCCGGCGAGAGCACCGGCGCCCCCCACACAGACACCCGCACGCGTCCCACCTACCGGCACCCCCCACCGACGAAAGAGAGCCCCGTGACCCACCGCACCATCCAGCGGCCCACCCTCCAGGCCGTCCTGTTCGACATGGACGGCACGCTCGTGGACACCGAGCGGCTGTGGTGGGAGGCGGTGGAGCAGGTGGCCGACGGGCTCGGGCACGGACTGACCGGCGCCGACCAGCCCGAGGTGCTCGGACGGCCCGTCGAGCACACCGCCGCATGGCTCGGCGGGATCACCGGAGCCCCGGTGCGGGAGATCGCCGAGGAACTGCACGGGGAGTTCGCGCACCGCGTCCGCACCGGCATCGTGCCCCGTCCGGGGGCGACACGGCTGCTGGACGCCCTGGCCCGTGACGGCGTCCCGACCGCGCTGGTCACCGCGTCGCCCCGGGCCGTGGCGGACACGGTCCTCAGGGCTCTCGGGGCCGAACGCTTCGCCGTCTCGGTCACCGCCGACGACACCGAACACACCAAGCCGGCCCCCGATCCCTACCTCGCCGCCTGCCGCGCCCTCGGCGTCGAGCCCGCCGCCTGCGTCGCCGTGGAGGACACCCCGACCGGGGTCACCTCCGCCGAGGCGGCGGGCTGCGCCGTGCTCGCCGTGCCCTCCCTCGCGCCGATCGCCCCCGCCGCCGGACGCACCGTCCTCGCCAGTCTGGAGGAGGTGACCCCGGACGGGCTGCGGGCGATGGTCGCGCCGCGCGAGCTGCGCGTGATGAGCTGGAACCTCTGGTGCGGCGGCACCAAGGTCGACGACCACCGGGCGAAGCAGCTCAAGGTCATCACCGAGACGGGCGCTGACGTCGTCGGGCTCCAGGAGACGTACGGGGACTCCGCCCGGGAACTCGCCGACGCACTCGGCTGGCACCACCACCGCGCCGGCGACAACCTCGGCGTCATCAGCCGGTACCCCGTCACGGCCCGTCTGGGCGACCCGGACGTCGGCTTCTACGGCGGGACGGGAGTGCGGATCCGGCTGGACGACGGACAGCAGCTGGACGTGTGGACCGCCCACCTCGACTACACGCCCTACGGTCCGTACGAAGCCTGCTTCGACGGGCTCGCGGCGGACGAGCTGATCGCCCACGAGGGCGTACGTCTGGAGCAGATGCGGGAGGTCCTCCGACGGATCGACGACGCGGCCGACGGCGCGCTCCCGGTGGTGCTGACCGGCGACTTCAACGCGCCTTCGCATCTGGACCGGCAGGACGTCGAGTGGCCGGTGACGAGGGCCGCCGAGGAGGCCGGCCTGCGCGACTCGTACCGCGAGGCCCACCCCGACCCGGCGCGGGAACCGGGCCACACCTGGTCGCCGGTCCACGTGCTGCACGAGGACGGCAGCGGGCGGCCCGAACCCCAGGACCGCATCGACTTCGTCCTGCACCGCGGTCTGCGCGTGCTCGACTCGCGCACGGTCGTCAGCGGCACCCCGCGATGCTGGCCGGACGTCGCGGGCAACGACTGGCCGTCGGACCACGCGGCGGTCGTCACGACCTTCGCGCTGCCCCCGGCCGCCGGTCCTGGCGCGGTCCAGCCGGCCGGCCCGACGGCAGGTGGGTGAGCCGGGAGTCGGCGTGGACAGCCATTGCGCTTCGAGTACGCCATCCCCTAGGTTGATCCGCGCACTCGCTACCAGCGAGTAACACCGATGGGTAACGAACCGTCGCCCGGCCACCCGACCGTCCTGCCGTCCTGGGGAGTCCATGCGCTGGCCCTTCGGCCGTCCCTCCACGGTCCGTACCCGCATCGTGGCGCTCGCGCTCGCCCCGGTCGTCGCCCTCATGGCGCTGTGGAGCTTCGCCATGGTCTCCGTGACCGGCGAACTCCGCGCGCTGGTACGGGTCCAGGGGGTGTACGAGTCCTTCGGCACCCCCGTCGACACGGCGATCGGGCAGATCCAGATCGAACGCCGGTTCGCCGCCGCGTACCTGGGCGCGGAGCCCCGCACGGCCGCGGCCCTGGACCTGATGGAGCAGCAGCGCCGGACCGACCGTGCCGTGACGGCCATGCGCGAGGCGATCCGGGGCGGCGACCGGGGCACGCTCTCCGACCGGCAGCGCCAAGTCCTCGACGCCATGCTCGACTCCGTGGACGGCCTCGACGGGCTGCGGCAGCGCGTGCTGTCCCGCGACATCTCCTGGGACCGCGCCGTCACCGAGTACAGCGCCCTCGTGGAACCGGGCTTCGACGTCCAGTCGGCGCTCACCGCGCTCCAGGCCGGACAGCTCGCGCGCGAGGCCCAGGTCGTGATCGAGCTGGTGCGGGTACGGGAGTTCGTGTCGCGGGAGGACGCCCTCGTCGCCGGCGCGCGGGCCGCCGGATCGCTCACCGACCGGCAGTACGACACGCTCACCGCGACCATCGAGGACCGCCGCGTCTTCGAGCGGACCTATGTGCCCGACCTCCCCGCCGACTCGCGCGCACTCTTCGAGGGGTTCCAGCGGGCGGACGTGCACCGGGAGCTGACCCGGGGCGAGGACTTCCTGCTGCGGGCCGGCGCGCAGCGTGCCGGGGAGGCCGTCGCGGCCGGTTCCTGGCGCACCACGACCGACCGTGCCGTCAAGCGCTACATGCAGTTGTGCACCCGGGCGGCGGTCAACTCCGCCGAGCGCGGGCGGGCGTTCGCCTACCGGGAGCTGGCCAAGGCCGCGATCGTCGGCGCGCTCGGCCTCGCCGCGGTGGGGCTGTCCCTGTGGTTCGCCGTGCGCGGCGCCCGCCGCATCTCGCGCCGCCTGGAAGCGCTGCGGGACGCCGCCGACCGCCTGACCACGCGCCAACTCCCCGACGTCATGCGGCGATTGAGCGCGGGCGAGGAGGTGGACGCCGCCGCCGAGGCACCGCCCCTGGCCGACGGTGAGGCGGGAGCCGACGAGATCGGCCAGGTGGGCCGGTCCTTCAACACGGCGCGCCTCGCCGCCGTGGAGGCCGCCGTCCGGCAGGCCACCCTGCGCCGCGGACTGTTCGCCGTGCTCCTCAACATCGCGCGCCGCAACCAGGCGCTCGTCCACCGGCAGCTCAAACTCGTCGACACGCTGGAGCGGCGCACCGACGACCCGGACGTGCTCGACGACCTGTTCCGGATCGACCACCTCACCACGCGCATGCGCCGCCACGCGGAGAGCCTGATCATCCTCTCCGGCGCCGCACCGGGCCGCCGATGGCGGGCGCCCGTGCCCGTGGCCGACGTGGTGTCCTCCGCGGTGAGCGAGATCGAGGAGTACGCGCGCGTGGTGGTCCCGCCGATGCCGGACACGGGCATCGCCGCGGACGCCGTCGCCGACGTGGTCCACCTCGTCGCCGAACTCGTCGAGAACGCCACGGTGTTCTCGCCGCCGCACACCCAGGTCACCCTGCGCACGAGCCGGGCCGGCGGCGGCTTCGTCCTGGAGATCGACGACCGGGGCCTCGGCCTCGACCCCGAGCAGATGGAGGAGGCCCACCGCACCCTCACCACGCCGGACGACTTCGACCCGACCCGGCACGACCGGCTCGGGCTGTACGTGGTGGGGCGGCTCGCCGCACGGCACGGCATCGAGGTCACGCTGTGCCGCTCGCCCTACGGCGGCACCACGGCGGTCGTCCTGCTGCCCCGGACGGTCCTCGCCTCCGTGGAGCCCGAAGGACCGGCGCCGGACCGACCCGAGCTCGCACGACGGGAGCCCGCACGGCCGGCGACGGCACCCGATCACCGGGTGACCGAGCGCCCTGCGGCCGGTTCCGGCCGGTCGGCCGGGACGACGGAACCGGACCGCCGGCCACTGCCCTCCCGGACCCGGACGGCGGTCCTGCCCCAGCAACGGACAGGGGGACCGGGCGAGGCGACGGACACGGCGCCGACGGCCGGGCAGGACACGGTCCGCGAGCGGGAGCTGTGGCAGGACGGCGCCCGGGAGCCGGAGGCCGGCCGGGACGGAGCCCGCGAGGAAGCCCCACGGGACGGTGCCCGGGAGCGGGAGCCCGGCTGGGATGGAGCCCGCGAAGAACCCCCGCGGGACGGAGCCCGGGAGCGGGAGCCCGGCCGGGACGGAGTACCCGAGCAGGAGCGGTGGCGTGGCACGGGTCGGGGGCCCGAGGGGCTGCGGGACGCCGGTCGGGAGCCCGTGCGGTTGCGGGACGCCGGACGTGAGCCGGACCGGTGGCAGGAGACCGGGCACGGAACGGAAGCCGGTGCGGCCGCGGGCGCTCCCGCCCTGCCGACCCGCGTACGCCAGGCCTCCCTCGCCGCCGGGCTGCGCACCGACGAGCCGGCCGCCGAGGAGGCTCCGGAACGCGAGGTCACGCCCGAGGAGATGCGCGCGGTCTTCGGCGCCTTCCAGCGTGGCCTCGACCGGGGCCGCAGGGGCCTGCCCACGGACCCCGGATCCGCGCCGCGAACCGACACCGAGGAAGGGACGGACGCCGACGATGCGCAGTGACCAGACCACCGAAGGCCCCGCCGAGGTCTCCGGACCTCCGGGCACGGCCGCCGAGCCGCCCGGAGCGGACCTCGGCTGGCTGCTCGACGACCTCGTGGCCAGGACCGACCACGTCCGTCAGGCCGTGCTGCTGACCGCCGACGGTCTCCCGCTGAGCCGCTCGGACGGCATGCGGCGCGCGGACATCGAGCACCTCGCCGCCGTCTGCGCCGGCTTCCACAGCCTCGCCCGCTCGGCCGGGGAGCGCTTCGCCGCGGGGGAGGTGCGCCAGACCATGGTGATGCTCGACGACGCGTACCTCTTCATCACCCCGGCCGGGGACGGCAGCCGGCTGGCCGTACTGAGCGACGTGCAGACCGATGTGGGACAGCTCGCCCACGAGATGGCGCTGCTCGTCCGCCGCGTCGGCCGGCACATGGCCGCCGCCGTACGGTCGGCCGCCGAACCGGCGGGTCCCTGAGCCCGCCGTGTCCGACGACCACTGGTACGAGGACGAGACCGGGTCGATGGTGCGGCCGTACACGATGACGCGGGGGCGGACCCGGCCCTCGGACCGGCACGCGATCGATCTGATGTCGCGGGTCACCGCCCTGGACACGGACGCGGGGCTCCCGGGTGTGGACCATGCCCGGGCCGCCCTGCTGGAGCTCGTGCGCCGCGGCCCCCGGCCCGTGGTCGAGCTCGCCGCGGACGCCGACCTGCCGCTGACCGTCGTGCGCGTCCTGCTCGACGACCTGGCCGAGGCCGGTCTGGTACGTGTCGACGGCCCGCCGCGGCACGCCCCGGGCGGACCGGTGGCCGACCCGGAACTGCTGCGCGAGATCGTCGAGCGCCTGCGCGAACTCTGAGGACCCGAGGTGTGCCGTGCCGTGGCGGGTGGGCCCGGTCTCCGGTGCCGACGTGTGCCGTGCCGTGGCGGGCGGGTCTCATCTGCGGTGCCGACGTGGTCCGAGCGCCGGCGCGAGGGGCATCGGGGTATCGGGGCGACGGCGAGCCCAGGCGTCGGTGCCGGTCCCAGCCCGGCCTCCCGGGACGGTGTGTGCCCGGTTGCCGGGGCCGGTGCGGACCGCGCCGCCGGAGCCGGCCGGCGGCAGCCGGCGGGCCGGACATGAGCGTCAGGCCCGGAGTGCGGGCGGCCAGGGCGCGGCTTCGGTGTCGCCGGCGGGCAATACGCCTGTGACCTGCGCCTCAAGGGCAACAGAGCCCCTTCCGAGGGCGCGCAACGAATCACCGCCGAAGGCCATGGGCACGCAACGATTCGTCCAGTGGCGCGCAACGGGTCCTTCTTGTCCGGCCGAGCCCGCCGACCGTACCGTCTATCTGGCCCCCAAACCCCTCCGTACCGGTGAGGAACACGCATGCGCACAGCCCTGCTCCAGAGCTCCGGCCGCCCCGGCTCGGTCGTCGAGAACCTCAAGGTGCTCGACGAGGCCGCGGGCCGTGCCGCCGAAGCGGGCGCCGGGCTGCTGGCCACGCCGGAGATGTTCCTCACCGGGTACGCGATCGGCGACGACATCGCCCGCCTCGCCGAGCCCGCGGACGGCGACTCCGCCGACGCGATCGCCGAGATCGCCACCCGGCACGGCGTGGCCGTCGCCTACGGCTACCCGGAGCGCGACGGCGAGCGGGTCTTCAACTCCGCGCAGCTGATCTCCGCCGACGGCACCCGCCTCGCGAACTACCGCAAGACGCATCTCTTCGGCTGCTTCGAGCGCGACCACTTCACGCCCGGCGAGCAGCCCGTCGTACAGGCCGAGCTCGGCGGACTGCGCGTCGGTCTGATGATCTGCTACGACGTCGAGTTCCCGGAGAACGTGCGCGCGCACGCGCTGGCCGGCACCGACCTGCTGGTCGTCCCGACCGCGCAGATGCATCCGTTCCAGTTCGTCGCCGAGTCCGTCGTCCCGGTGCGGGCCTTCGAGAACCAGATGTACGTCGCGTACGTCAACCGCACCGGTCCCGAGGGCGAGTTCGAGTTCGTCGGGCTCTCCACGCTGGCCGGGCCCGACGGGATCGCCCGCACCCGGGCCGGCCGTGGAGAGGAACTGGTCCTTGCCGACGCCGACCCCGTCCTGCTCGCGGACTCGCGCGAGACGAACCCGTACCTGAAGGACCGCCGCCCCGGCCTCTACGGGTCCTTGATCTGACGCCCCGCCGTCCCGGCGCCCTGCACCCGCCCCACCGGCCCGCCCCGCACGCTTTTCCCGCAAGGAGTCCGTACCCCATGACGTCCACGGTGCCCAACGCCGTCCAGCACGCCGACGTGCAGCAGCCGCCGATCACCATGTTCGGCCCGGACTTCCCCTACGCGTACGACGACTTCCTCGCGCACCCCGCGGGGCTCGGCCAGATACCCGCGACCGAGCACGGCACCGAGGTCGCGATCATCGGCGGTGGTCTCTCCGGCATCGTGGCCGCCTACGAGCTGATGAAGATGGGTCTCAAGCCCGTCGTGTACGAGGCCGACCAGATCGGCGGTCGGCTGCGCACCGTGGGCTTCGACGGCTGCGACCCGTCGCTGAGCGCGGAGATGGGCGCGATGCGCTTCCCGCCCTCCTCCACCGCGCTCCAGCACTACATCGACCTGGTGGGCCTCGAGACCCGGCCGTTCCCCAATCCGCTGGCCGAGTCGACGCCTTCCACGGTCGTCGACCTCAAGGGCGAGTCCCACTACGCCGAGACGATCGACGACCTGCCGCAGGTCTACCGCGACGTCGCCGAGGCCTGGAACAAGTGCCTCGAAGAGGGCGCCGACTTCTCCGACATGAACCAGGCCATGCGCGAGCGCGACGTGCCGCGCATCCGCGAGATCTGGGCGAAGCTCGTCGAGAAGCTCGACAACCAGACCTTCTACGGCTTCCTCTGCGACTCCGAGTCCTTCAAGTCCTTCCGGCACCGGGAGATCTTCGGCCAGGTCGGCTTCGGCACCGGCGGCTGGGACACCGACTTCCCGAACTCCATCCTGGAGATCCTGCGCGTCGTCTACACCGAGGCCGACGACCACCACCGCGGCATCGTCGGCGGCTCGCAGCAGCTGCCGCTGCGCCTGTGGGAGCGCGAGCCGGAGAAGATCGTCCACTGGGCGTACGGCACCTCGCTGGCGAGCCTGCACGAGAACGGCGAGCCGCGCCCGGCCGTGACCCGGCTG
Organism: Streptomyces krungchingensis; assembly: GCF_054729265.1. NCBI lineage: Bacteria > Bacillati > Actinomycetota > Actinomycetes > Kitasatosporales > Streptomycetaceae > Streptomyces > Streptomyces krungchingensis. The sequence continues at coordinate 2,441,567 of NZ_JBPUKY010000001.1, read as the reverse complement.
CACCGCACCGCGGGCAACGGCATCACCGTGACCGACGCGGACGGCGACATCCGCACCTTCAAGGCCGCCGTGTTCACCGCGCAGTCCTGGATGCTGCTCTCCAAGATCGCCTGCGACGACTCGCTCTTCCCGATCGACCACTGGACGGCCATCGAGCGCACCCACTACATGGAGTCCTCGAAGCTGTTCGTGCCCGTCGACCGGCCGTTCTGGCTGGACAAGGACGAGCAGACCGGCCGGGACGTCATGTCGATGACGCTCACCGACCGAATGACGCGCGGCACCTACCTCCTGGATGACGGCCCGGACAAGCCGGCCACCATCTGCCTCTCCTACACCTGGTGCGACGACAGCCTGAAGTGGCTGCCGCTGTCCGCGAACGAGCGGATGGAGGTCATGCTCAAGTCGCTCGGCGAGATCTACCCGAAGGTCGACATCAGGAAGCACATCATCGGCAACCCGGTGACCGTCTCCTGGGAGAACGAGCCCTACTTCATGGGCGCGTTCAAGGCCAACCTGCCCGGCCACTACCGCTACCAGCGGCGTCTGTTCACGCACTTCATGCAGGACGGGCTGCCCGAGGACAAGCGGGGCATCTTCCTGGCCGGAGACGACATCTCCTGGACGGCCGGCTGGGCCGAGGGCGCCGTGCAGACCGCGCTGAACGCGGTGTGGGGCGTCATGCACCAGCTGGGCGGCGAGACCGACGCGACCAACCCGGGTCCCGGCGACGTCTACGACGAGATCGCGCCGGTGGAACTGCCCGAGGACTGAGAAACGTCCGGCGCGGGCGAGCGGCCTGATCCCGCCCGCCCGTGCCGGAGTCAAGCCCCGCCCCCCATGCCGGAGTCACACTCCGTCCGCCCGTGCCGGCGCCGGACTCCGCCCTCCCGCGGCGACGTCAGATTCCGGCCGCCCGGGCCGCGGTGTACACCTCGGCGGCCACGTCCTTGAGCTCCTCGGCGTCCCGTACCGAGCTCTGGAGGTCGAGGAAGACCTCGTCGAAGCCGAGCTCCGCGTGCGCCGCCAGATCCTCCACGATCTGGTCGACGCTGCCCTGGAAGGGGTGGCGGTGCTCGCCCTCGTACGCCTTCGCCGAGTACCGGGCATTGGTGCGCAGCACCGTCTCGATCGGCCTGGTCCGACCGCGCTCGGCCGCCAGGTCCTGCAACTGACGCCACTGTTCGGTCAGTTGTCCGACGCCGAGGCCCACGGGCATCCAGCCGTCCGCCACGTCGACGAGGCGGCGCCGGGCCTTGGGCGAGCCCGCGGCCAGCAGGACCGGGATGGGACGGGCCGGCTTGGGCCCGACCGCGGCCGACGCGATCTTGGTGACCTTGCCGTCGTAGACCACCGGGTCCGGGCCCCACACGGCGCGGCACACGGCGATGAGCTCGTCGAGGGCCTGGCCGCGCTCGGCGAAGGGCCGTACGGACGCCGCCGCGTACTCGTCGTGCGACCAGCCCGTGCCGAGGCCCGCGACGACACGTCCACCGCTCGCCGCGTCGAGCGTGGCGAAAGACTTGGCGAGCTGGAACGGCACGTGCAGCGGGGCGATCAGCACACTGGTGCCGAGCCGGGCGCGCTCGGTGGCGGCGGCCGCCAGGGTCAGTGTGACGAGCGGTTCGGCGACCCCGCGGTACGACTCGGGCCAGGGCAGCCCCTCGATGCCGTACAGCCCCTGGGTCGGGGGATCGGGGAACAGGGCCCGCTCGAAGACCCACAGGCTGTCGTACCCGATCCGCTCGGCCGTGCGAGCGACGTCGGGCACGTCCCGCCCGAGGTCGTACTGCTTCATCTGGGGGAGACCGAGGCCGAGCCGAGTCGCCATACCTTTGCTCCTTCGCATCCGGGTGTGCCCGTCGATCAACGTACAGCGATCTCCGGGGAGTTCCGGCGATCCGGGCGCGGCGTGGCCGGATCAGTCGGGCAGCGGCGTGAGCAGCATCCGGCCGGCGAACCCGACCGCCGTGTCCAGGCGCTCGGCGAACTCATCCGCCAGGTCGGCCAGTTCGCGCAGCGCCCAGAGGGCCCGTGCCGCTGCCCAGGTGGCGTCGCGCGCCCGCTCCAGGCTCCACGAGCCGAGCAGATGGGTGAGCGGATCGGCGATCTGGAGGAGGTCGGGGCCCGGCATCAGATCTTCGCGGACGCGTTCCTCCAACGAGACGAGGAGGTCGCCCACGCGGTCGAACTCGTCCTCCAGATCGGCCGGTTCGCAGCCGAGCGTACGACAGGTGTCCACCACGGCGAGCGCCAGATCGTGCCCGATGTGCGCGTTGATGCCCGCGAGCGCGAACTGCAGCGGACGTACGCCCGGATGGCGGCGGAACTGGAGCAGGGGCCGCCAGCAGGCGGGCGCGCGCCCCTCCTCGGCCACCGTCAGATAGCGCTCCGCGAACCGTACGTCCAGCGCTGTCGTGGCCCGCCGGTCCGGGAAGTCACCGGCCTCCAGGCGCCGGCCGACCTCCTCGGTGACGGCGAGGTAGACGCGGTTGAAGACGGCGACACCGTCCCGCCCGGGCAGCCTCGCGTCGAGGGCGCGCATGCGGGAGACGACGGTGTCCACCGTGCCGACGGGATCGCTGAACTGTGCCGACTGCGCCATGGGGGCAGCGTCCCAGTCCTAGGCTGGCCGCAGTGCCGCCGGGCCGGACGCTTCCCCAGAACGGGGGAACCGTCCGTGGCGGGAGTGGGGGGAGCAGTACGTGTCAGGCTTGCGTGCCCAGCGGCTGGCCGCGCGGAGGGCCGAGCGCGGGCGCACCGCCCGGCGCGGTGCGATGGTGGCGGCGGCCTCGGTCGTGGTCGCGGTGGGCAGTGCGACGGGAGTCCTGTCCGCGCTCGACGGTCATCAGCCCTCCGACGAGGCGGGGCCGGCGGTGACGAGCTCACCTCGCCTGCTGCCCCTGCCCGCCGTGCCGACGCCGACGACCGCCTCGGCCTCGCCCTCCCCTTCGGCGTCCGCGTCCCCGAAGCCGCGCCCCGATCCCTCTCCGACGAGGAAGCGGACGAAGACCGTCGCGGCCACGCCCCTGCTCTACCGGCATCCCGACTCGCAGGTCCTCGACTGGGTCCGGGCCCACCCCGGCGACTCCCGGCGGGCGGTCATCGAGTCCCGGATCGCCGACCGCCCGGCGGCGGTGTGGTTCGCGGACTTCACCCCGTCGACCATCACCGCGCGGGTCAGGGCCGTGACGTCGGCCGCCGCCGCGCAGGGCCGGGTCCCGGTCGTCGTGCCGTACGCCGTCCCGCAGCGCGACTGCGGCGGCGCCTCGGACGGCGGGGCGCCGGACCTGGCGGCCTACGACGGCTGGATCGACAGGTTCGCGGCGGGGCTGGGCTCCGGCGAGGTCGTCGTGATCCTGGAGCCCGACGCGATCGCTCAGTCCGACTGCCTCTCGGAGGGCGAGCAGGCCGACCGGTTCGCCTCGCTGGCCCGCGCGGGGCGTGTCCTCAAGGCCGCGAATCCCAAGGCCCGGGTCTACTACGACGCGGGACACTCCGACTGGAACCCGGCCGCCGAGCAGGCCTCGTTGCTCGATCAGGCCGGGGCCGCCTCGCCCCGCTCCTCCGACGGCATCTTCACGAACGTGTCCAACTTCCACCGAACGGCCGACGAGATCGGGTACGCCAGGCAGGTGCTCTCCGCCCTCGGCGGTCCCGCGAGCCTGGGCGCGGTCGTCGACACCAGCAGGAACGGCAACGGCGCGCCGCCCGACGGCGAGTGGTGCGATCCGGCGGGCCGGAAGATCGGACAGGCGCCGACCCTGAACACGCACGAGTCCAGGATCGACGCCTATCTGTGGGTGAAGCTGCCGGGCGAGTCCGACGGCTGCAAGGGCTCGCCCGGCAGCTTCTCGGCGGAGTACGCCTATGAGCTGGCGCGCTGATCCCTGCCCGACGCGCTCGACTCCGGCTCGCCGTCCGCGTCGTACGAGGAGGTGCCCTCGTCCAGCAGCGGTTCCTGCGTCTTGAGGTGCGCCGGTGCCATCGCGCGCAGCGCGTGATAGCCGGTGATGACGACGAGGGTGCCCAGCGCGATGCCGTTCAGCGAGAAGTTGTCCGTGAACTTCAGCGTGACGCCGCCGACGCCGATGATGATGCCCGCGGCGGCCGGCACCAGGTTCAGCGGGTTGCGCAGGTCGACCCGGGCGTTGAGCCAGATCTGCGCGCCGAGCAGGCCGATCATGCCGTACAGGATGACGGTGATGCCGCCGAGGACACCGCCCGGGATCGCCGCGACGACCGCGCCGAACTTGGGGCAGAGGCCGAAGAGGAGGGCGAAGCCGGCGGCGGCCCAGTACGCGGCCGTGGAGTAGACACGGGTCGCGGCCATCACGCCGATGTTCTCGGAGTAGGTGGTGTTGGGCGGGCCGCCGACCGCGGTGGAGAGCATCGAGGCGACGCCGTCCGCGGAGATCGCGGTGCCCAGCTTGTCGTCCAGGGTCTCCCCGGTCATCTCGCCGACCGCCTTCACATGGCCCGCGTTCTCGGCGACCAGCGCGATCACCACCGGCAGCGCGACGAGGATCGCGGACCACTGGAAGGACGGGCCGTGGAAGGACGGCAGTCCGACCCAGTCGGCCTTGCCGACGGCGGAGAGGTCCAGCCGCCAGTGGTCCGTGAGCTTTCCGCTCGCGTCCACCGAGTGGATCTTGCCGAAGATCCGGTCGAAGGCCCAGGAGATTCCGTATCCGAAGAGCAGCCCCAGGAAGATCGCGATCCGTGACCAGAAGCCGCGCAGGCACACCACGGCCAGGCCGGTGAACAGCATGACCAGCAGCGCCGTCCACTGGTCCTGCGGCCAGTACGTGGAGGCGGTGACCGGAGCGAGGTTGAAGCCGATCAGCATGACGACCGCGCCGGTCACGATCGGCGGCATCGCCGCGTGGATGATCCGTGCCCCGAACCGCCGCACGGCGAGGCCCACCAGGAACAGCGCGACACCGACGACGAACACGGCGCCGGTCACCGTCGCACTGGTGCCGCCCTGGGCGCGGATCACGGCAGCGACGCCGACGAAGGACAGGGAGCAGCCCAGGTAGCTGGGCACATGGCCGCGTGTCGCGAGCAGGAAGATGGCCGTCGCGACGCCGGACATCATGATCGCGAGGTTGGGGTCGAGGCCCATGAGGACGGGCGCGACGAACGACGCCCCGAACATGGCCACCACATGCTGTGCCCCCAGCCCGATCGTGCGGGGCCAGGAGAGGCGTTCATCGGGGCGGACGACTGCTCCGGGTTCGGGCCTGCGCCCGTCGCCGTGCAGTTTCCAGCGCACGCCGAGGTCCATGGTGTGGCTTCGCTTTCTCTGTACGTGAATCTGTCCGGACCATTGTCAGGGGTAACCAGCCGCCCTACGCTCGCACGGTCTTACTCATGAACCTCGTTCACATGTCTGATCGGAGTGGTCAATGAGTGCAAGATCCCGACTGGGCGTGGTCGTGGCCGCCGTGATCGCCCTGGCGGCCACCGTCGTCCCCTCGGCCACGGCCCACGCGGGGCCCAGGGTTCCCCGGACGGCGGTCCTCGACGGCGCCGCACTCCAGCGGACGAAGATCCGTCTGGACCATGGAGATCCACAACTCGCCCGCACCCTGAAGGACTTGACGGCCCGCGCCGACAACTGGCTGGGCCAGGGCCCCTGGACGGTCGTCGACAAGCCGAAGCCCGCCCCCGGCGGTGACGTCCACGACTACCTCAGCCAGGCGCCCTACTGGTGGCCGTCCCAGCCCAGGACCGCCGAGAACCCCTGGGGATGCCCCTACGTCCAGCGCGACGGCCAGCGCAATCCCGAGGTCGACACCGGCACCGACCGGCAGGACGTCGAGAAGGTCTTCGACTCGACGTACGACCTGGCTCTCGCCTGGTACTACACCGGCGACAAGCGGTACTCCGAGAAGGCCGGGCAGGTTCTGCGCACCTGGTTCCTCGCCCCGGACAGCCGGATGAACCCGAACCTGGACCACGGGCAGTTCATCCCCTGCAAGTACGACGGCCGGGCCATCGGCATCATCGACTTCTCGCAGTCCTACACCAGCGTCCTGGACGCCATCGCCATCCTGGACACGGGCGCTCCCGGCTGGTCCGAGGGGGACCGCGGCGCGATGCGCGCCTGGAACACCGCGTTCCGTGACTGGCTGGCCGACAGCGCCTTCGGCAAGGAGGAGGGCGCCGCCCAGAACAACCACGGCACCTTCTACGACATGCAGCTCGCCGCCCTGGCCTACGCGACCGGCGACCGTGATCTCGCCCGGCGGACCGTCCTCGACGCCCGTGCCCGGCGCATCGACCCGCAGATCGCCGGCGACGGCAGTCAGCCCCAGGAGCTGGCGCGCACCCGCAGCTGGCACTACTCGACCTTCGACCTGGTCGCCTACACCCGGCTCGCCGCCATCGGCCGGCACGTCGGGGTGAACCTGTGGTCGTACCGGGGGCCGGACGGCCAGAGTCTGTTCAAGGCGGTCGACTACCTGCTGCCCGCCGCCACCGGTGCCGAGCCCTGGGAGCACCCCGAGCTCGAGTTCCACCGCTTCGCGGCGAGCGACGTCGTGCACGCGGCCGCCGACGCGGGGGACCGGGCCGCCCGGGCCGCGCTGCCCAGGCTGGAGGCGCCTCCCGGCGGTGACCTGTGGGCGCTGCGGCCCGCCGCCGAGCAGCTCGACTCCATCGCGGGCTGAGCCCGCCCGGCCGGGGCTTCTGAGCGTTTGCTTAGGATGAGAGGGTGCCGTTTTCGGCCATGTCCCGTTCGTCCCGTACGTCTCAGGAGCCCCGCCCGTGACCGCCGAAGCCCCCGTCGCCCCCGCCCTGCCGTACGGGCGGCTGTTGCCCGTCACCGTCCACTTCGACGACCTGGACGCCCTCGGACTGCTCCACAACGCCCGCTACCCGGTCATGGTGGAGCGCGCCTGGACCGCGCTGTGGAGCGAACTCGGCTTCGGCTTCGAGGGCGACTGGGAGGCGGCGGGCGACTTCTGCAACGCCGTGCGGGAGCTGCGCGTCAGCTACGAGGCCCCGGTCAGCAAGCCCGGCGCCTACGCCGTGCACATCTGGCTGGAACGGCTCGGCAACACCGGGCTCACCTACGGCTTCCGCTTCTGCTCGGCCGACGGCGCGGTGACGTACGCGCACGGCACCCGTGTCCTGGTCCGGCTCGACGCCGGGACGCTGCGTCCGACCTCGTGGAGCGACCGGTTCAGGGCCTTGGGTCAGGAACTGCTGCGCCCGCAGGGGTGACCGTCGGGCGGTCCCGGTCGCCCGCGCGCAGCACGCCCGCCAGCACGGCCAGGCCGCAGGCCAGTACCGTCACCAGCCCGAACGACACCACCAGGCTCGTCGCCTGGGCCAGTGTGCCGATCGCGCTCGGCGCGACCAGGCCCGAGGTGTACGTGATGGTGGCGACGCCCGCGATGGCCTGGCTCGGATTCGGGCCGCTGCGCCCGGCCGCCGCGAAGCAGAGCGGCACCACGACCGCGATGCCGAGGCCGAGCAGCCCGAAGCCGCCCATCGCCACGGCCGGATGGCCGGCCACGACGACCAGCAGTCCGCCGAGCACGGCCAGGACCCCGCCCGCCCGTACCGTGCGGACGGCGCCGAAGCGGTTCACCACCGTGTCGCCCAGGAGCCGGGCCACCGCCATCGTGAGCATGAAGCCGGTCGTGGACGCGGCCGCGAGACCGGCCGAGGTGCCCAGCTGGTCCCTCAGGTAGACCGCCGACCAGTCGAGGCTCGCGCCCTCCGCGAACACCGCGCAGAACCCGACCGCCCCGATGAGCAGCGCCGACCTGGGCGGCAGCGTGAAGCGCGGCGGCGGCTCCTCGTCCTCGGTCGGCTTGAGGTCCAGCACCCACTGGCACGCGGCCAGGCCGAGGGCGGTCAGTACCGCGGCGGCCAGCGCGTGGTGCAGGCGCGCGTCCGAACCGAGGTGCGCGGCCAGAGTGCCGCCCGCCGAGCCGATCAGCGCGCCCGCGCTCCACCACCCGTGCAGGCCCGACATGATCGACTTGTGGAGCCGGTTCTCGACCTCCACGCCGAGCGCGTTCATCGCGACGTCCGCCATGCCCGCCGTGGCGCCGTATATGAAGAGCGCGAGGCACAGGGTGTACAGGTTCGGTGCGAGGGAGGGCAGGATCAGCGCCAGCGTCCACAGTGAGATCAGACCGCGCAGCGCGTTGCGGGCGCCGAAGGTGTGGCTGATCCGGCCCGCCAGCGGCATCGCGACCGACGCGCCGATCGCCGGGAAGGCGAGCGCGAGGCCGAGCTGCCCCGCGCCGAGCGAGGCGTGGTCCTGGATCCAGGGGACACGGGTCGCGAAGGAGCCGGTGACCGCCCCGTGCACCGCGAACACGGCGGCCACGGCGTACCGGGCGCGCTTCAAGTCGCTCATGTCGTAGACCACTTCACCCATCGTGCCGCTGCCCCTCCCGGACGTCCTCCCCATACTGCTGCCGTAAACTATCAGGAACCCTGCCTGATAAATAGTCGACGATTCGGACGCCGGTACCGGAGGACAGGACCGGGCGCCGGACGCCGGGGCCCGCACCCCGGCCGTCCGGGCCGTGTGCCCTGCCGACCCGGGAGGATTCCGTGATCTGGGAGGATCCCGGCATGCCCGCATCCCCGAGCACCGCCCGAGCCATCAACGACCGGCTCGCCCTGCGGCTCCTCCAGCAGGAAGGCCCCTTGACGGCAGGGCAGTTGAAACAGCTCACCGGACTGTCCCGGCCCACCGTCGCCGACCTCGTGGAACGGCTCACCGCCGCCGGGCTCGTCTCCGTGGTCGGGGAGTCCGGGGAGCAACGGCGCGGACCGAACGCCCGGGTGTACGGGATCGTCGCCGACCGCGCCCAGCTGGCCGCCCTCGACGTCCGCACCGAGAGCGTCTCCGTCGTCGTCAGTGATCTGCTCGGCGCCGAGCTCGCGCGGGCGTCCCTGCCGATCGCCGACGACACGGGCACCGGACCCGCCGTCGAACAGGCGGTCACCCTGGTCGAACGCACCGCCAAGGAGGCCGGGGCCGAGCGTCTGCACACGGTGGGGATCGGCGCGCCCGGCCTGATCGACCCCGCCAGCGGTGAGTTGCGTGACTCCTCGGGTCTGCCCGCGTGGCACCGCCGCCTGGTCGCCGCCCTCCAGGAACGCCTGCCCGCCCGTGTCCTCGTCGAGAACGAGACCAACCTCGCCGCCCTCGCGGAACAGCGCGACGGCGCCGCGCGCGACCGCGACACCTTTGTGCTGCTGTGGCTGGGCCACGGCACGGGCGCGGCCGTCGTCCTGGACGGCGCCCTGCGCCGTGGCGCCTCCGGCGGCACCGGGGAGATCGGCTTCCTGCCCGTGCCCGGCACCCGCACGCTCCCCTCGGCGACGGACTGCGAGGGCGGCTTCCACTCGCTGGCGGGCGCGGCGGCCGTCGCGGCACTCGCCGCGGAGCACGGCCTCGCGGCGGAGTCCGCCGCGCACGAACCGCACGCCGCGGCGCTGGTGCGCGCGGCCGTGGCGGCTCCGGGCGACCTCGGCGCCGCCCGCTTCCTCGACACTCTCGCCGACCGGCTCGCCATCGGCGCCGCGTCCGTGATCGCCGTGCTCGACCCCGGGTGCGTGGTGCTCGGCGGCGAGGTCGGGCAGGCGGGCGGCGACGCCCTCGCGACGCGGGTGGAGGAGCGGCTGCGGCGGATGTCGCCGCTGCCCACCGAGGTGCGCGCGAGCACGCTCGGCGGGGGTGCGGTGCTGCGCGGAGCGCTGCTCACCGCACGCGACGGCGCGCAGGACGAGCTCTTCGCGGCGCCGGGGAGCGCCGGAGGGCGCGACCTCCTTTAGCCCGCGCCCCGCACCCCGCGCCCCGCGCCCCGCGCCCCGCGCCCCGCGCCCCGCGCCCCGGACCCGGACCCGGACCCGGACCCGGACCCGGGCGCGGGCGCGGGTCGCGGGCGCTCGAAGGGCGGCTGCCCGCGCCTGGGAGGGCAAGGTGCCCGCACGCTCCCGCACGCCGGTCGGGCATGGCTCCCGCTCGCTCCCCGGCGCCGGGGGCACACAGTCCCGTATGCCGGGAGGGCGCTCCTCGTCCACGTTCGCAGACGCCGGTCGGGCAGGCCTCCCGCACGCTCTCCGCCGCCGGGTGGCACGCTGCCCACACGGTCCCGTACGCCGGGAGGGCGTTTCTGCAGCACGCTCGCAGACGCCGGTCGGGCGGGCCTCCCGCTCGCTCCCCGGCGCCGGGGGCACGCTGGCCACACAGGCCCGAACGCCGGGAGGCGTTGCCCCCCGCGCCGTGCCCGTACGCGGAAAAGGTGCGCGTCCCCGCATGCTCCCGTACGCCGAGGGCGCCTCGCCCGCCTCAGGCCTCGGTCCGTCCGACGTGCGCCTTGAGGTGCTCCTCGAACGTCCCCTTGCCCACCGCGTGGTCCGGAGCGAGGTGCCCGCCGTTCCTGAAGGCCCGGTAGGTCTTGCCGGCCAGGCGCACATCGACGAGCGGGCGTCGCCTGCCCGTGGCGCGCAGGTAGGCGTCGGCCAGGGAGCGGAAGCCGCGGACCTCGGGCCCGCCCATGTCGTCGACGCGGCCCGCGGGTGCCCCGAGCGACAGTGCGGCGAGCCGGTCGGCGACCTCGGCGACCTCCACCGGCTGGTCCGAGACACCGGCGGGGAGCAGCAGCACGGGCATCTTGGCCAGGGACCCGAGGACCTGGGCCACGAGGTCGTGGAACTGGGTGGCGCGCAGGATCGTCCAGCCGAGCCCCGACTCCTCGACCTGCTTCTCCACGGCCAGCTTGGCCCGGTAGTAACCGAGCGGCACCACGTCCACCCCGACGATGGAGATGTAGACCAGATGGGACACCGCGGCCTTCCGCGCGGCCGCGATCAGGTGCGCCGCCGCCCGCTCGTCGCCCCCGCGGGGAGAGCTCGCGCAGTGCACGACGGTGTCCACGCCGGCCAGCGCCGTGTCCAGCCCGGCACCGCCCTCGCGCAGGTCGACGGCGTACGGCTCGGTGCGCCGGCTCAGCACCCGCACGTCGTGGCCGTCCGCCCGCAGTCGCGCGGTGACGAGCCGCCCGAGGGTTCCGGTACCGCCGGTCACCAGGATCGTGGTCATGCTGCTCAGCCCTTTCGACGTCGGCCGCTCCGGTGCGGAGCGCACTTCACCGACTGAGACCGGGCAGCACCCGTGCGATGTGACAACGGCGCGCTACGCCCGGGCCAGCTGGCGTCCCACGAAGGCCAGCTTGTCCGGGTTGAGAACGCCCCGCATCTGTGTGAACACGCCGTCGTGCGCCTCGAAGGAGACGACGACGAAGACCTGGCCGTCGTGCAGTCCGACCAGTGCCGCACTCCCGTTGACCTCGGCCGTCGTGAACTCGGCTCCCGCTTCGATCCTGTTCGTGACGCCCGCGAAAAAGCGCAGGACCTTGTCCCTGCCCTGGATCGGCCGCAGTGCCGCTCTGACCTTGCCGCCGCCGTCGGACCACCAGGTGACGTCCGCCGCCAGCAGCCGCTCAAGGCCGGCCAGGTCCCCTTCGCGCGCCGCCGTGAGGAACGAGGCCACGAGCCCTTCCTGCTGCTCCGGAGGGGCCTCGAAGCGGGCCTCGGGAACGGCGAGCCGCTGCACCGCCCGCCGGTACAGCTGGCGGCAGTTGGCCTCGCCCAGCGCGAGCACGCCGGCGATCTCCCGGTGGTCGTAGGCGAAGGCCTCGCGCAGCACGTACACGGCGCGTTCCGTCGGGGTGAGCCGCTCCAGGAGGACGAGCAGGGCCAGGGACACGGCGTCGCGCCGTTCGGCCGACTCGAGGGGGCCGAGCGTCCCGTCCGAGGTGACGACGGGCTCGGGCAGCCATGTCCCCGTGTACCGCTCGCGCCGCGCGCGGGCCGAGGCGAGCAGGTTGAGACAGAGGTTGGTGACGACCTTCGCCAGCCAGGCGCGCGGCTGTTCGACGGCCGCCCGGTCGGTCCTGCTGAAACGCAGATAGGCGTCCTGCACGACGTCCTCCGCGTCCGCGGCGGAGCCGAGCATGCGGTAGGCGAGCCCGAACAACCGCGGGCGGTGCGTCTCGAACTCGTCGGCGAGGCTTGTCGTCACGCTCCCAGCCTGGCAGAGGCGGTTCACGCCATTTCCCCGGGCCCGTACATGTCTTCGGGCCGGTGCGCCCGTGCCGGCGGACGCGAGGCGGCCGGGGTGGGGGACCCGGCGGCGGGGCAAGGGCCTTCGTCACCGCCGCCGGGTCGATCTGGGGGCACAGTGCAGTGATCGCAGACCCTAAGTGGACTAGACCAGCAGGGTCAATAGGTATGGACCAATAACAAGATGCCTTCGTGGCGCGGGAGTTGGGTCGACAGGCCTGTCGCAGAAGTCCATTCGCCTGGCCTGTGAGGCACCCCACAGGGGTTCACCCGCATGGACGTCGATCAGGCGTGGCACACTGGCCGTGTACCAGAAGCAGCGCACTCCGGGGTCGGTGAAATTCCGAACCGGCGGTTACAGTCCGCGACCCGGTCGCTTCCAGCGGCCGGTTGACCAGGTGAAATTCCTGGACCGACGGTTAAAGTCCGGATGGGAGGCAGTGCGCGGCGGGCGGGCATTCGTGCGCGCCGCCGTCTGTTGCGGCACGTCCTGTCGGACGTGCCCCTGTCGGCGACGCTCCCGGTGTTCTCGTCCGCTCATTCTGTCGTCATCGACAGGCCCCGGAGTCCGTGCCCCATGAGGCAGGAGGACCCGGGAAGTGTTCACCGGAATCGTCGAAGAGCTGGGTGAGGTCACCGCCGTCGAGATCCTCGACGACGCCTCCCGTTTTCGTCTGCGCGGCCCCGTCGTCACGCAGGGCGCGCAGCACGGCGACTCCATCGCCGTCAACGGCGTCTGTCTCACGGTGGTCGAGCACGAGGGCGACGAGTTCACCGCCGACGTCATGGCGGAGACCCTGAACCGCTCCAGCCTCGGCGCCCTGGCCGTCGGCTCCCGCGTCAACCTGGAACGCCCCATGGCCGTGGGCGAGCGCCTCGGCGGACACATCGTGCAGGGGCACGTCGACGGCACCGGCTCGATCATCGAGCGCAAGCCGTCCGACAACTGGGAGATCGTCAAGATCTCGCTCCCCGCGGACCTCTCCCGCTACGTGGTCGAGAAGGGCTCGATCACCGTGGACGGCATCAGCCTCACGGTCGTCGACGCGGGCCCCGACCACTTCACGGTCAGCCTCATCCCCACCACCCTCGACCTGACCACGCTCGGCCACAAGCAGCCCGGCGACCCGGTCAACCTCGAGGTCGACGTGATCGCCAAGTACGTCGAGCGGCTGCTCGGCGGACGCGGCGACCAGCCGGCCGGCCTGCCCGGCACCGAGGGAGCCACCCGGTGAACTGGCTCAACTCCGAGGCCTTCGTCCTGTTCGACCAGCACATCAAGTGGTCGGACATGGCGGGCAACGTGATCGGTCTGATCGCCCTCGCCCTCGGCTGGCGGCGCTCCATATGGAGCTGGCCCGCCCAGTTCGTCTCGGGCGTCATCCTCTTCGCGGCCTTCGCGACCGCCCACTACTCCGGCAGCGCGGGCAAGCAGGTCGTCGTCATGGTCGTCGCCGTGTACGGCTGGTGGCAGTGGAACCGCGGCAAGGGCCAGGACGGCTCCGTCGCGGTCCGCTTCGCCACCTGGCGCGAGCGCGCGGCGATGGCCGGTGCCGCCGCCGTCGGCACGGTCGCCGTCGCCGGCCTGTTCTTCGCCTACCCGTCCCTGTCCTGGGACCCCTGGCCGGACGCGTACATCTTCGTCGGCACGATCGTGGCGATGTACGCCCAGGCGCGCGGCATGGTCGAGTTCTGGTTCGCCTGGCTGCTCGTCGACGTCGTGGGCGTACCGCTGAACTTCGCCAACGGCTTCGCCTTCTCCGGATTCGTCTACGTCCTGTACGGCGCGCTCGTCCTGTGGGGCATGCGCGACTGGTGGCTGCGCTCCCGAAAGGCCGGGCAGCCCGTCATGGAAGGAGCCCCGGCATGACCACCGCGCCGGTTCGGTACAGCACCGGGCACGACCAGGATGCCTCCGACTTCGCTCTCGACCCGATCGAGCAGGCCATCGCCGACATCGCGGCCGGCCGTCCCGTCGTGGTCGTCGACGACGAGGACCGGGAGAACGAGGGCGACCTCGTCATCGCCGCCGAGAAGGCGACCCCCGAGATCGTCGCCTTCATGATGAGCGAGTGCCGCGGCCTGATCTGCGCGCCCATGGAGGGCGACGAACTCGACCGGCTCCGGCTCCCGCAGATGGTCGACGACAACACCGAGTCGATGAAGACCGCGTTCACGGTGTCCGTGGACGCCTCCGCCGCCCACGGTGTGACCACCGGCATCTCGGCGTCCGACCGGGCCACCACGCTTCAGCTCCTCGCCGACGGGACCGCCGGGGCCGACGACTTCGTCCGCCCCGGGCACATCTTCCCGCTGCGCGCCAGGCCCGGCGGTGTCCTGGTCCGCAACGGCCACACCGAGGCCGCCGTCGACCTGGCCCGTCTCGCCGGACTGCGCCCCGCCGGCGCGATCGTCGAGATCGCCGGCGAGGACGGCCGGATGCTCCGGCTGCCCGAGCTGATCCCGTTCGCCCGCAAGCACGGCCTGACGATCATCTCCATCGAGGACCTGATCGCCTACCGGCGTTCCCTCAAGCTCTCGGCTCCGCCCGAGCAGGGAGGACTCGCGGCCGAGCCCACCGTGCGCCGCGAGGCCGAGGTGCACCTGCCCACCGCCTTCGGCGAGTTCACGGCCTACGGCTACCGCTCCACCGTCGACGGCGTCGAGCACGTCGCCCTCGTCCACGGCACCGTCGGCGACGGCGAGGACGTCCTCGTCCGCGTCCACTCCGAGTGCCTCACCGGCGACGTCTTCCACTCGCAGCGCTGCGACTGCGGCCCCCAGCTCCAGACGTCCATGCAGCGCATCCAGGCCGAGGGCCGCGGCATCGTGGTCTACCTGCGCGGTCATGAGGGGCGCGGCATCGGGCTGCTCTCCAAACTGCGCGCGTACGAACTCCAGGAACGCGGCCGGGACACCCTCGACGCCAACCTGGAGCTGGGCCTGCCCGCCGACGCCCGGGACTACGGCGCGAGCGCCCAGATCCTGGAGGATCTCGGCGTGCGGAGCCTGCGCCTGATGACCAACAACCCCGACAAGACCGACGCGCTCGTCCGGCACGGCCTCCAGGTCACCGGACGCGAGCCGATGCCCGTCCAGGCGGGCGAGCACAACCTCCGCTACCTGCGCACCAAGCGGGACCGGATGGGACACGATCTGCCCTGGCTCGACACGACCACCGTGTCGGCCTGCAGCAACCAGTAAGACGGCAACACCACCGAACAAGCAGCAGCAACGGCAACACAGCACAGCGGCACTGAGGAGAGACGTGAGCGGCAAGGGTGCACCCGAACTGTCCGTACGCAACTGCGGCGACCTGCGCGTCGCGGTCATCGCGGCACAGTGGCACGAGAAGGTGATGGACGGCCTCGTCGACGGCGCGCTGCGCGCCCTGCACGAGCTGGGGATCGACGAGCCGACCCTGCTGCGGGTCCCCGGCAGCTTCGAGCTCCCGGTCGTCGCCAAGGTCCTCGCCGGCCGCGGCTACGACGCGATCGTCGCGCTCGGAGTCGTCATCCGCGGCGGAACCCCCCACTTCGACTACGTGTGCCAGGGGGTCACCCAGGGCCTCACCCAGGTCTCCATCGACACCGGCGTCCCCGTCGGCTTCGGCGTGCTGACCTGTGACACCGAGGAACAGGCCCTGGACCGCGCGGGCATCGAGGGCTCGAACGAGGACAAGGGCCACGAGGCGGTGACGGCCGCCGTCGCGACGGCGGCCACGCTCCGCTCAGTATCCGAACCCTGGCGCTGAGGTACGGCCACGAGCGCGTAGGGTGGGCAGCACCATGTCCAAGAAGACGTTCGAGGAGCTCTTCACCGAGCTCCAGCACAAGGCCGCCAACGGCGACCCCGCCACTTCGCGTACCGCCGAGCTGGTCGGCAAGGGTGTCCATGCCATCGGCAAGAAGGTCGTCGAAGAGGCCGCAGAGGTCTGGATGGCCGCCGAGTACGAGGGCAAGGACGCCGCCGCCGAGGAGATCTCGCAGCTGCTCTACCACGTCCAGGTGATGATGGTCGCGCGCGGGATCTCCCTCGACGACGTGTACGCCCACCTCTGAGCCGCACCAGCAATCCGCACACCACACGAACGAACGAAGGAAGCCGACCTCATGCTGCGCATCGCCGTCCCCAACAAGGGTTCCCTGTCAGGCCCTGCGGCGGAGATGCTGCATGAGGCCGGCTACCAGCAGCGCCGGGAGTCCAAGGAGCTGCGGATCGTCGACCCGACCAACGAGGTCGAGTTCTTCTACCTCCGCCCCCGCGACATCGCGATCTACGTCTCCTCCGGCCGCCTCGACATCGGCATCACCGGCCGGGACCTGCTCATCGACTCGGGCGCCAACGCGGAGGAGATCCTCCCGCTCGGGTTCGCCCGCTCCACCTTCCGCTTCGCCACCAAGCCCGGTACCGCGAACGGCGTGGCCGACCTGTCCGGCATGACGGTCGCCACCTCCTACGAGGGCATCGTCGCCAAGCACCTCGCCGACAAGGGCGTCGACGCCTCCGTCGTCCACCTCGACGGCGCCGTCGAGACCGCCATCGAGCTCGGCGTCGCCGAGGTCATCGCGGACGTCGTCGAGACCGGCACCTCGCTGCGCAACGCGGGCCTGGAGGTCTTCGGCGACCCGATCATGAAGTCCGAGGCCGTCGTCATCCGCCGTGTCGGCGCCGACACCTCGGAGGAGGCCGAGCCCAAGGTCCAGCAGTTCCTGCGCCGCCTCCAGGGCGTCCTGGTCGCGCGGACGTACGTGATGATGGACTACGACTGCCGCGCCGAACACCTGGAGAAGGCCGTCGCGCTCACCCCGGGGCTGGAGTCGCCGACCATCTCGCCGCTGCACAACGAGGGCTGGGTGGCCGTCCGCGCCATGGTCCCCGCCAAGGAGGCCCAGCGGATCATGGACGACCTGTACGCCCTCGGCGCGCGGGCCATCCTGACCACGGCCATCCACGCCTGCCGGCTCTGACGGGACGCAGAACATGTCGGACAACTCCGCGCCTCCCGCGCTCCCCGTAACCTTTCGGCCGTCCCGCACCCGGGCCGTGCTGCTCATCGGCGGAGCCGCCATCTTCGTGGTCATCACGACGGTCGCACTCCTCCTCGAACAGCTCAGCCCGGGGGAGCGGACCAGCTTCGTCTTCACCGCGGCACTGCTCTTCGGCGTACTCCTGCTGCTCGCCCGGCCCAAGGTCGTCGCCGACGAGACGGGCGTCACCGTGGTCAACATCGCCGGCAGAAGGCACCTGGAGTGGGCCGAGATCCTCCAGGTCAACCTGCGCCCCGGCGACCCCTGGGTGTTCCTCGACCTGAGCGACGGCACCAGCCTGCCCGCGCTCGGCATCCAGCCGGGCATCGCCAAACAGCGCGCGATCGAGGACGCCCGCGCCCTGCGCGCCCTCGCGGAGGCCCGGGCCATCGGCGAGCCGCACGGACGACGTGACGAACATCAGGGCTGACTCTCGCCCTTCCACCCTGCCCCGAGGGCCCATGTCTTGATTAACCTGTTGGCGGAGGCGTTTTCGTTGCGCCTCCGCCTTCGATCTGCCACCCGGCGTTTCCAAGGCCCCCTGCTACCCGAGGAGTGACTCCCTCCAGCGATGGACGGATCGTCCTGTAGTACCTGCGCCGCCCCCTCCCGACATACCGAGGCGGCGGCATGACCATCCCCCTGCTGCTCCTGGGAGCGGCGTTCCTGCTGATCCTCGCCAACGGCTTCTTCGTCGCGGCGGAGTTCGGCCTCGTCACGGTCGAGCGCCCCGACGCCGAGAAGGCCGCGGCCGAAGGCGACCGACGGGCCGGTACCGTGGTCGACTCCCTCAAGGAGCTGTCCTTCCAGCTCTCCGGCACCCAGCTCGGCATCACCATCACCTCGCTCGTGGTCGGCATGCTCGCCGAACCGGCGCTCGCCGAGCTGCTGCACGGCCCCTTCAGCGCGATCGGCCTCCCCGAAGGTGCCGTGCCCGGTGTCGCCGTGGTCGTCGGCATGCTGCTCGCCTCGGCCGTGCAGATGGTGGTCGGTGAGCTGGTGCCCAAGAACTGGGCGGTCTCCAGGCCCCTCCAGGTCGCCCGCTTCGTCGCGGGCCCCCAGCACGTCTTCTCCCGCCTCTTCCGGCCGGTGATCGCCGCGCTCAACACCGTCGCCAACCGGCTGGTGCGTGCCCTGGGCGTGGAACCCGCCGAGGAGCTGGCCTCCGCCCGCACCCCCGGCGAACTCGTCTCCCTGGCCCGGCACTCGGCACAGGCCGGCGCCCTGGAGCAGGACACCGCGGACCTGTTCGTGCGGACCATCTCGCTGGCCGACCTGACGGCCCAGCACGTCATGACACCCCGCGTGAAGGTCAGCGCGCTCCAGTCGTCGGCGACCGCCGAGGACGTCGTCAACCTCACCCGCGCCACCGGCCTGTCCCGATTCCCCGTCTACCGGGAGCGGATCGACGAGATCGTCGGCATGGTGCACCTCAAGGACGCCCTGGCGATCCCCTCGCACGACCGGCTGCGCACCCCGGTGGGCCGGATCGCCCAGGCACCGCTGCTCGTCCCGGAGACGCTGCCCGTGCAGCCGCTGCTGGAACAACTGCGCAGCGAACAGCCCATCGCCGTCGTCGTCGACGAGTACGGCGGTACGGCGGGCGTCGTCACCCTGGAGGACATCGTCGAGGAGCTCGTCGGCGAGGTCCACGACGAGCACGACGACGTCCTCAACGAACTCCCCGAGCTCGCCCCCGCCCCGCCCGAGGACGGGCGGCCCGCGTGGGACGCCGACGGCAGCTGCCGCGTCGACGTCCTCCAGCGCATAGGCCTCGACGTGCCCGAGGGACCGTACGAGACCGTGGCCGGCCTGGTCGCCGATCTGCTCGGCCGGATCCCGGCCCCCGGCGACCGGGCCGAACTGCCGGGCTGGCGTCTGTCGGTACGCCAGGTCGGGCACTACCGCGCCGAACGCGTCCGCCTGGTGCGGACCGCGCCCGTCCCGGAGGCCGTCCGATGAGCGTGCTCCAACTCCTCTTCGCCGCCCTGCTGGTGCTCGCCAACGGCTTCTTCGTCGGTGCCGAGTTCGCCCTGGTCTCGGTGCGGCGCAGCCAGATCGAACCGCTCGGGACCGCACGGGCCCGACAGGTCCTGTACGGCCTCGAACGCCTCCCGCAGATGATGGCCGCCGCGCAGTTCGGCATCACCGTCTGCTCGCTGACGCTCGGCGCCGTCGCCGAGCCGACCGTCGCCCACCTGCTGGAGCCGGTCTTCGAGGCGGCCCGTCTGCCGGACGGGCTGATCCACCCGCTCGGCTACGTGATCGCGCTCGCCCTCGTCGTCTTCTTCCACCTCGTCATCGGTGAGATGGTGCCGAAGAACCTGGCGATGGCCGCGCCCGAGAAGACCGCGCTGTGGCTCAGCCCCGGTCTGGTGGCCTTCGCGCGGCTGTGCCGTCCGGTGACCGTCGCCCTGGGAGCCTGCGCGCGGGTCATCCTCAAGCTGTTCCGCGTCGAGCCCAAGGACGAGGTCGAGGCGGTCTTCACCAGCGAACAGCTCAACCGTCTCGTCGAGGACTCGGGCCAGGCCGGTCTCCTCGACCCGGAGGAGCAGGAGCGCCTGGAGGACGCCCTGGAGCTGGGCTCACGCCCGGTCACCGACGTCCTGCTGGACCGCGATCTGCTGATCACGGTGGATCCCTCGGTCACTCCCGGCCAGGTCGTCGCGCTCACCGCGCGCACCGGGTACTCGCGTTTCCCGGTGGTCGCCGAGAACGGCGCCTTCATGGGCTGCTACCTGCATGTGAAGGACGTCCTCGACCTGGAGGACTCCGAACGGGCGGTGCCGCAGCACATGTGGCGACCGATGACGACTCTGCGGGCCGAACTTCCCCTGGACGACGCCCTCACGGTGATGCGCCGCGCGGCCACGCACCTCGCTCAGGTCGCGGACGCGTCCGGCAAGGTCCTGGGGCTGGTGGCGCTGGAGGACGTCCTGGAGCTGCTGGTGGGCGAGGTCCGCGACCCGGCGCACCGGGAAGCCCTGCCGCTGCGTGTCTCGGAGCCGCGCCCGAGCGAGGCTCCCGAGGAGGCGCTGGCCGGCTGAGCCGTCTCCGGCCGCCCGCTCGGCCGCGGGCCGGCAGGGGTTCGTCGCGCGGTTCCCCGCGCCCCTGAAGGGGCCCGGGGAACCGCGCGTTCATGGTCGGGCCCGGAGGCGGCGCCCCGAAGCGGGGTGCGGGGGGCGGTCACAGCGCCGACGGGTCCTGGGGGCCGCGGCCGGAGAGCACCTCTCCGTACGCCTGCATCAGGTCCGGCAGCCGCAGGGTGGACAGGTCGTCGCGCGACGGGGTCCCCGGGTAGCCCGACAGCCGCAGGTCCCGGTACGCGCAGCTCTTCTCGTACAGCGTGCGCAGGAAGCGGCCGTTGCCGAGCTCGTCGATCCAGCCCTGGTCGACGACGTGACCGCTGATGGAGCGGAGCTCGTCGAGGGCCTCGTCGTCCCAGACGTCGCCGTTCTCGGCGGCCAGCACCTCGCCGATGGAGGTGAGTTCGAGCGGGCGGTAGGAGGGGAAGTCCACGCGGGTCGTGAACCGGGAGGAGAGACCGGGGTTGGCGGCCAGCAGCCGGTCCATGCCCTCCGGATAGCCGGCGAGGATGACGACCAGGTGGTCGCGGTTGTCCTCGGCCCGCTTCAGCAGGACCTGAAGGGCCTCGTCGCCGTACGCGTCGCCCTTGCCGTAGCCGGAGTTGGACAGCGAGTACGCCTCGTCCACGAAGAGGACGCCGCCGATCGCGGAGTCGATCAGCTCGTTGGCCTTCACGGCCGTCTGCCCCAGATACTCGCCGACCAGGTCCGCGCGCTGGGCCTCCACCAGATGGTCTCCGCCGAGGAGCCCGAGCGCGTAGAAGACCCGGCCGAGGATGCGGGCCACGGTGGTCTTGCCGGTGCCGGACGGGCCGGAGAAGACGAAGTGCCGCTTCGGCGGTTGCACCGGCAGGCCCTGACCGGCCCGCAGCCGCGCCATGTTCAGCTGCGCGGACAGCGCCTTGACCTGGCGTTTCACGGGCTCCAGGCCCACCATGCGCTCCAGCTCGGCGAGCGCCTCCTCGAGTAACGCGGGGTCGGTCGGGCCCGTGGGCAGCGGCTGCACCGGCAGGACTGCCTTCTCCCGCACCGAGTCGGTCTCGGGCGGCAGACCGCCCGGGGGCGCGAGTCCGGGCTCCGAGATCTTCAGGTCTCGCCCCTCGACGCCGAACAGCGGGTCCACGCCGTCCGGGCCCTCCATGACGTCCTGTCCCATGCCGGCCAGGCTGATCGCCGCGAGGTCGGCGGCGGCGTCGTCGTACCCGTCGCCCTCGGCGATGGCGGCCAGCCGGGCCGAGGTGTCCATGAAGGAGGGGTCGACCCTGTGCACCGCCCGGTACAGCGGCAGCGCCGCCGCGGACCGTCCGGTGCCCTCGTGGGCCCGGGCCAGCCAGTACCGCAGCTCCTTGCGCTGCGGCTGCTCGCTGCGGCAGCGCATCAGCGCGGAGGACAGCAGCGGCTCCGCCTGCCCGTACATCTCCAGACGCACCCGTGCCATGCCGCCGAAGAGCCCGGCCTCTATGCCGAGCATCGGATCGTCGATGAGCGGGTCGGTGTGCCGGACCAGCTGCTCCCAGTCCTTGACCAGATAGGCGCGACAGGCGTGCAGGAACCGCACCTGATGATCGGCGTCCACGGGCGGCAGACCGGCCAACGCCCGGTCCAGTTCCGGGACATGGCGTCCGTCGAGCCAGTGCGAGGAGTGCGCCAGCAGCAGGTCGCGCGGGCTCTCCAGCACCGGCTGGACCCACCAGCCGAGCCAGTACCAGGAGTTGAGCGTGCGCCGGTGGCGGGCGCGCTGCTCGCCGAAGCGGTCGCGGTGGCGGAACATCCGCAGCAGCGCGGTCGTCGTGTCCACGCGCAGCGCGTGCAGGCCGAGCCAGCCGTCCGCCATGCCCGGGTCGATCCGGACCGCGGTACGGAATTCCTCCTCCGCCTGCGGATAGGCGCCCATCGTGTAGGCGTCCACGCCTCGCAGCCAGGCGAGGTCGGCCGGGGCCTCGGGGCCCTGCGTGCCGAAGTCCATCGCGTCCCCCCACAAACCGTGCCCCCGATGATCGGGGAGTGCCTCGTGGACCGGCACCCCCTCGCCTCCGGGCCGGTACCCGTCGGCGACTTGGTCGAACTGCTGTGCCGCGGACGGGAGTTGCACCGGTGCGCAGAGCAGCCGTCCGAAGGTCGCACCGAGGGCATCGTACCTGCGGCACAGGGGCGGGCCGAAGGGTGCCGCACACCCCGTTCCACGAGGTGGGAGCAGATGGGGCGCACTGTGCTCGGTCACCGAGGGTGAACGAATCGCGGCGCGTGGCGTCCGAAAAAGGGGGAGCGGGCAGAACGAAGCCCCCGATCACGGGGGAACAACCGGGGGCTTCGCGAATGCGGGCGGCTCCGAAAGGCCGCACATTCAGAACGTAAGTCCTGTACGGCCCCTCGGTCAAGCCGAGTTGGAGCACTCACGGAAGTTCGTTCGCAAGGGTCTTCACAAGTTCAGCACATTGCGGATGGTCCGTCACCGTGAGTGATGGAGGCGTCCGGTCCGAGGGTCCCAACAGGTCCCTTCAGCACCTCGTATCCCTCGGAACACTGCCGCACCAGAAGGTCGGCAAAGGGGCGCGAAGGGTCGTCGGCGAAGTGCCGGCGCTCGGCGCGGACCCATCCGTCCCAGAACTCGCTCTGCGCCTCGCCGTCCCTCCGCTGCCCTCGCGTCCAGGCCTCCTCGTGCGACAACTCCATCCACAGCAGTCGGGCGAGGAACGGCCGCAGCGCGCGGCGGCCGGCGCCGACCCCTTCCAGCAGGATCACCGGCGCGGCCGGCAGCTCGCGGGACGGTCCGAAGCTCCGGGCCGTCCAGTCGTAGGGGGCGTACCGGGCGGGCTCCCCGCGGCGCAGTGGCTCGACCACCTGGCGCAGCAGCCGTCCGGTCCAGGCGAAGAGCTCCTCGTGCGTGGCGACGTCGTCCAGGTGCAGCACGGGGGCGCCGTCCAGTGCCGCCGCCAACTGCCCGGCGAATGTGGTCTTTCCGGAGCCCGCGTGCCCGTCGATGCCGACGAGGCGGACGGGGCCGCAGGACGGCGGCAGCCGGAGCAGCTGTGCGGCGAGGTCGTGAATGGCGTTTCCCGGGGGAGGTGTGCGGTCGGCAAGGGTAGGGACGGCTGTGCGGGGGAGGTTTCGGGCATATTCCTGGGGAACATTCTATCGAGTGCTGTTCGCGGCGGATGCGCGGCCGCACAATAGTGCCGCGTTGAACTACCTTTTGAACAATCCCCAGGGCTCGCTTTCGCTTCCTCCATAAGATGTCGACACAGCGGAACCAGGTATTTCGGAAACCCCGTTCCGGCTCCCCTTGATGCTGAGTAGGGTGCCTGTTGCGCAACTGCGAAGTGTCGTACGGGGACGGACAGGGGAAGATGGCCGCGGGCTTATTCGAGGGGCAGTATGTGTGGCATCCGGCGGCCGACGACCGCAGACTCGCGAGCGTCTGTGTGGATGTCCGCGCCGGCCGCTATCTGAGTGCCCGTGAGGCCCTGGAGGAGACACGCACCGACTTCGGACTGCGCGCCCACCGTTCCCTGGTGGTGGCCTCCGAGGCCGCCGATTCCGACCTCGCCGAACGCTGGCTGGCCGAGGAGCCGTCCCCCGAGGCCGCGCTCCTGTGGGCGCGCGTGGCCGTGCTGCGGGCACTGCGCGCGGCCGACGCGAAGGACGGCCGGGCCGAGGCCCTGGAGCGGATCGCGCTGACCGCCTGCGAGCGGGCCGCCGTCATGATCCCCGCCGATCCCACGCCCTGGGCCGCCAAGCTGTCCATGGCCCGGCTGCACGATCTGCGCGAACCCGCCCCGCAGGGGCTGCTCACCGCGCCGCCCGGTCCCTGGCGGCTGTTCTCGCACATCCTCCGCCTCGACCCGTGGCACCGCGAGGGCCACCATCGATTCCTGGCCTTCTTCTTCACCCGCCACGGCGGTTCGGTCAACGCCGCCTGGGACGTGGCCGCCTTCCTGAGCCAGCGTGCCCCCGCCTCCTCGCCGCTGCGGCTCCTTCCGCTGGTGGCCCTGGTGGAGAGCTACAACCCCTCGCAGCTCCTGGTCGACCGGACCTGGGAGCAGCCCCAGTGGCGGTCCACCGCGCTCGCGATCTACCAGAACTGGCTCCCCGAGGTGCCGGGCTACCGGTTCACCCCGGTGCTCGACCTCTCCTACCTGGCACACGCGCTGTTCATGTCCCAGCGCGAGTTCGAGGCGCGCGCGGTCTTCACCGCCATGGGGCCGTACGCCTGCCGCATGCCCTGGAGCGTGTTCGGCGAGCCCGAGGAGCAACTCTCCCGTGCCCGCCGGACGTGCGGCATGCCGGTGCCGGGAGCCACCTGACCGACCGGCTGCCCGGGCCGGCCCCCACAGTCTTCCGGCCAACCCCCCAGAGAAAGGTCAGTTGTGTCAGAACGGATATCGGCTCCACGTACCGGAGGGCGCACGGGTGAGGAATCCGCGGCGCTCGACGACGACGCGACACTTCATGCGATGGGATATCCGCGGAAACTGACGCGCCGATTCCAGGCGTTCGACAATTTCGCGATCTCCTTCACCATCATCAACATCATCTCGGGAATCTTCTCGTCCTTCGGATTCGGCATGAATGCCGGCGGTCCGCGTATTCTCGTGTTCGGCTGGATCGGCGTGTCCGTGATGGTGCTTTTCATCGGCGCCGCCATGGCGGAAGTGGCATCCGCCTATCCGACCAGCGGGGCGCTCTATTTCTCCGCCGGAAAGCTCGCCAAGCGTCACAAGGGCGCGTGGTCGTGGTACACGGGATGGCTGAATTTCGTGGGTCAGGTGGGCGGCACCGCGGCCACCGGGTACGCGGCCGCCACGTTCATCCAGGCCTTCATCGCGCTCCAGTGGGACTCGTACGAGCCGACCGCGCACCAGACCGTCCTGATCACGATGGTGATCATCGTGCTCCAGGGTCTGGCCAATACCTACACGGTGCAACTGGTCGCCGTGCTCAACCGGATCTCGGTGTGGTGGCTGCTGATCGGGCTCGTTGTGATCGTGAGCACACTCGTCGTGATGCCCGATCATCACCAGTCGGCTTCGTTCGTCACGCATTTCGAGAACAACACCGGTTTCACCAACGGCCTTTACGGGGGGATGCTCGGCCTGCTGGTCACCAGTTGGACCTTCACGGGCTTCGACGGCAGCTTCCACATGTCCGAGGAAACGGTCCGGGCCACGGTCAACGCGCCCAAGGGGATCACGCGCGCGATCGGCTATTCGGCGGTCACCGGACTCATCCTCATGCTCGCCCTTGTGTACAGCATTCATGATTATGACCAGGTGGCGGGCTCCTCGGCGCCGCCGGTGCAGATTCTCATCGACGGACTTGGCATGGGCACGGCAAAGGCCATCCTGCTCATCGTCATCGGCGCCATGCTCTTCTGCGGCCTGGCCAACCTGACCAGCAACACCCGGCAGATCTTCGCCTTCTCCCGGGACGGCGCGATGCCCGGCTCGCGGTGGTGGCACTCGGTCTCGCCGCGCACCCGTACGCCCGTCAAGGCCGTCTGGCTGGCGGTCGGCTGCTCGCTGGCGCTCGTCCTGCCCGGCTGGTGGTCGCACACCGCCTTCACCGCGATCGTCAGCGTCAACGTCGTCGGACTCTTCCTCGCCTACGCCGTGCCCATCTTCCTCCGGCTGCGGCTCGGCGACGAGTTCCGGCCCGGCCCCTGGAACCTGGGCCGCTGGAGCAGGCTCATCGGCTGGGTGGCGGTGATCTGGATCCTCGCCAGCAGTGTGCTGTTCATGCTGCCGCAGGTCTCGCCCATCACCAGCGACACGTTCAACTACGCGCCCATCGCCCTGGCCGTGGTGCTCGTGGTCGCCACGGTCTGGTGGTTCGCCACGGCCCGCCGCCGCTTCCAGGGACCGGTCAGCTACGGCCGGCCCGACGAGGTCGCGGCGATGGACCTCATCTGACGGCCGCGCCCTCGGTGTCCGACCGCCTCCGCACGGTCCGTCCGACACCCTCTTCCCGGCCCGGCACCCGCCGGGCCGGGAAGAGGCTCCGCAGGTCATGCCAGTGGTCCCGACCAATATTGGTGAGCGCGACGCGAGCCGAAGTGCTGGCAGAACTCGGTGTCCGGCGTCCATAGTTGGCCCACCACCGTGCATTGGGCCCGCCCGTTCCGGACACCTGGGGGTCATCCACCCATGA
Source organism: Streptomyces krungchingensis (assembly GCF_054729265.1). Lineage (NCBI taxonomy): Bacteria > Bacillati > Actinomycetota > Actinomycetes > Kitasatosporales > Streptomycetaceae > Streptomyces > Streptomyces krungchingensis. Next base: position 2,415,199 of record NZ_JBPUKY010000001.1, on the reverse strand, counting down.
GCAGAGCCGAACAGCCGTCCCGCAGAACCGTCCTGGCAGCCGCCGTCGCCGCGGCGGCCGTGGGCGCCGCGAGCCCGCCGGCCGCCGCCGCACCGGCGCGCCACGGGAAAGCACCGGGCGGCCTCGTGGACAACCGCGCCTGGACCTCGTACTCCGACTGGCGCGGCGGCACCGCGAAGGGCACGCGCAGCGTGTCCGGCGCCCGCCCCGGGGTGGTGTTCGCGGCCCCGGTCGGCACCACGGACTACACCGATCCGCACACCGGCAGGACCTCCACCTGGGAGTACGCCACCTGGACCTCGCCGGTCCACAGACTCGCGGTCCCCGCCACCGAGGCCATCGCCTCCTGGAACGCGGACACACCGGCGGGCACCTGGCTCCAGGTCGAACTGACGGGCACGTACTCCGACGACACGAACACCCCCTGGTACGTGATGGGCCGCTGGGCCGCCGGCGACCAGGACATCAAGCGGACGTCCCTGGACGACCAGAGCGACGGCAAGAGCAGCATCTGGACGGACACCTTCTCCATCGACGACGCCGCCTCAGGCCTGCGCCTCGTCTCCTACCGGCTGCGCCTGACCCTGTACCGGGCCCCGGGCAGCCGCATCACGCCGGTCGTGTGGCGGCTCGGCGCGATGGGTTCCGACGTCCCGGACCGCTTCACCGTCCCGGCCTCGACCCCGGGCCTCGCCCAGGAACTCGCGGTCCCGCGCCTGTCCCAGGAGATCCACGCGGGGCAGTACCCCGAGTACGACAACGGCGGCGAGGCATGGTGCAGTCCGACCTCCTCGCAGATGATCATCGAGTACTGGGGCCGCCGGCCCACCGCCGAGCAACTGTCCTGGGTCGACCCCGCGTACGCCGACCCCCAGGTGTGCCACGCGGCCCGCTTCACGTACGACCACCAGTACGCCGGCTGCGGCAACTGGCCCTTCAACGCCGCCTACGCGGCGACGTACCCCGACCTCCAGGGGGTGGTGACCCGACTCGGCTCGCTCACCGACCTGGAGACGCTGATCGCCGCCGGCATCCCGGCCATAACGTCCCAGTCGTTCCTGAAGACCGAACTGACGGGCGCGGGCTACGGCACCTCGGGCCACCTGATGACCGTCATAGGGTTCACGGCGGACGGCGACGTGATCGCCAACGACCCCGCGTCGCCCAGCGACCAGGCCGTGCGCCGCGTCTACAAGCGGCGCGAGTGGGAGAACATCTGGCTGCGGACCAAGCGGTACAACGCCTCCGGCAACGTCGTCTCCGGCACGGGCGGCGTCTGCTACCTGTACTTCCCGGCACAGCCCTCGGCGCGGCAGCGCAAGGCGCTCGCGGCGGTGGGCATCCGCTGACCCCGCACGGGCGGCCCCTCCACCCCGCCGTGGAGGGGCCGCCCCGGGTGGTCAGCCCTGGACCGGGGCGACCACCCAGTCGGGGTGGTTCGGCATCGGCGGGGTCTTCGTCCCGTACAGCCACGGGTGCAGGAAGCCGTCGAGGTCCTCGCCCGCGACCTTCGAGGCCAGGTCGACGTAGTCCTGCGTGCTCGCGGTCTTCCCCTTGTACGTCGTCACCCAGGCGCGCTCGATCTTCCCGAAGGTCTGCTCGCCGACCTTCTCGCGCAGCGCGTACAGGACGAGCGCCGAGCCGTCGTAGCGCATTCGCTTGAAGAGGTTCGGCTCGGTCGGCTCGGCCGGGGCGCCGTAGTCGTGGCGCCACTGGTCGTGGCTCGTGTACGCGGTCTTCATGGCGGTCTCGAAGCTGTCGCCGCCGTGCTCCTGGGAGTACTGCCGCTCGTAGAACCGCGCGTGGCCCTCGCTCAGCCACAGGTCGGACCAGGTCTTGATGCCGACGCTGTCACCGGTCCACTGGTGGGCCAGCTCGTGCACGAGATTGCGCTCGGCGTCGACCCGTGTGCCCAGCAGATCGGCCTTCGGGACCAGGGAGAGCGACTGCGTCTCCAGCGCCACACCCAGGTCGGTGTCGCCGACGAGGACGCCGTAGCGGTTGAACGGGTAGGGGCCGAGGCGCTCCTCCAGCCAGGCGATGTGGTCGGCGGTGAGCTTGCGGTACTCCTCGGTCGGTGCCACCAGGTCGTCCGGGACCACATCACGTATCGGCAGCCCGTGCGGGCCGGTGCCGTCGACGAAGGTGAAACGGCCGATCGCCAGTTGCGCGAGCTGCGTGGCCAGCGGCTGCTCGGAGTCGTAGGTCCACTTCACGCGCCCGTCGGCCTGCTCGGTGCGTCCGGTGAGCCTGCCGTTGGCGACCGCGGACAGCCCGGGCGGAGTCGTGATGTGGAAGGTGATGGGCGCGCGCCGGCTCGGATGGTCGTTCGACGGGAAGATCATCTTGGCGCCGTCGGGCTGCGGATAGAGCACCGTGCCGTCCGGTGTGGAGATCCAGCCGTAGTCCTCGATGGCGTCGTCGCGGTGCCGGATCTGGGTCGGGTCGGCCGTGTAGGTGACCTTGACCGTGAAGACCTTGCCCCGGGGCAGGGCCGCCTTCGGGGTGATCACGAGCTCGTCCCCGTCGCGCACGGCGGTGGCCGTCTTCCCGTCCACGGTGACCGAGTGCAGGGTGTTGCCGGCGAAGTCCAGGTCGAAGCGGGACAGGGCCTGCGTCGCGGTCGCCCTGATCGTGGCGGAGGCCTCGAAGGGCGTCCTCGGGGCCTGCCAGTCGAAGTCGAGGGTGTAGCGGCCGACCTCGTAGCCGCCGTTGCCGTCGAGCGGGAAGACCGGGTCGCCGAGCCCGGCCGCACCGGGCGACGGGGCCGCGGACGCGGCAGGCGCGGCCTGGGAGACGGGACCCGTCAGGGCGGCCGCCACGGTGATCGCCGCCGCGAGGGCCGGGCGAGCTCTGCGACGGGGCGTCCGGAGCGTGCTCATCGAAGACCTTTCGGTTGGCTGACCGCTTTCGTGTGAGGAGACGCACAGTCCTCGCGCATCGTTGTGGAATCACGGGCCATTCGAACCACGTCGAAGTGTGGGGGTGACCGAGGTCTCTACCGCCGCGACCCCTGCCGGTGGCAAGGTGGACGAGCCGGTGGGGAGCCGGCCGAAGCGGGGGGACGCCACCGCACCACTACGTCAGCGAGATGCCATGACCGCGACCTCCGCCACCAGCTCCCGTGCCCGCGCCCGCACCGGCGGGCCGCAGGAAGACGGCCCCAAGATCCTCGAGCACGTCCTGGGCTGGACCCTCGTGGTGGTCGTGGCGATGCTGATCACCCAGCTCGGACTGCTCTGATCCGCGCCGACGGCGCCGCACCCTGCGGGGGCGGCGCCCGCCTCGGATCGCTCCCGCGCCTGTGACCTCCGCTCCCGGCCCGCGCGCCGGGCGGGCGCCGGGGCGATCGACGGGAGTCGAACGAGCAGGGGGCCCAGGTCTGCCATACTTCCGATGTCCTGTCGGCAGGTGGAGACTTGGGCCGGAATTGAATAATAGTCAACAACGCGACGTCGACCGTCCCCAGGCGCGCGGCACCGACCGCTCACTGGCGCGCCGCGCCGAACTCATCGCCATCGGACGGAAGCTCTTCGCCGACACGTCGTACGACGCGCTGTCGATGGACGACATCGCGCGGCAGGCGCATGTCGCCAAGGGGCTGATCTACTACTACTTCAAGTCCAAGCGCGGCTACTACCTCGCCATCGTCCAGGACTCCGTGGCGGATCTGATCTCCCGGGCGGCGGGCGGCCTCGAACTGCCCCCCGAGGAGCGGGTGCACCGCACGATCGACGGCTATCTGCGCTACGCCGAGCACAACCAGGCCGCGTACCGCACGATCATCACCGGGGGCGTCGGCTTCGACACCGAGGTGCAGTCCATCCGGGAGGGTGTGCGCGAGGTCATCGTCGAGACCATCGCCGAAGGGGCGTGGGGTGCGCGCCGCTGCGGCGGCGAGGCCGGGAGCGCGGGCGGGCGGCGCGGCATCGCCCCGCTGCCGCGCATGGCCCTGCTCGGGTGGCTGTACAGCGTCGAGGGGGCCACCCTCGACTGGATCGGCGACCCGGCGCTGCCGCGCGAGACCATGCGCGAACTGCTGGTGAAGATGCTGGGCGGCGCGATGCGTGCCGTCGAGGAGCTCGACCCGTCCTATCCGGCCCCCGACGCCGCCCGCCGGGACGACGGCTGAGCGTCCCCACGCCGGGATCACCGAGCATCCGCGCGCACGCGACAGGGGCGGGGACCGCCGTAGGTCCCCGCCCCTGCCGCCGTACAGCCGCGGCTAGTTGATCGACTTGATCAGTTCGCCGTTCGAGGTGTCACCGCTCAGTTCCCAGAAGAAGGTGCCGCCCAGGCCCTGCGCGTTCTTGTAGCTCATCTTGCCGGCGATGGTCGACGGGGTGTCGTAACTCCACCAGTTGTTGCCGCACTTGGCGTACGCGGTGCCGCCGACCGTGCCGGTCGCCGGGCACTTGGTCTTGAGCACCTTGTAGTCGTCGATGCCCTGCTCGTACGTGCCCGCCGCCGGACCCGTCGCCGTGCCGCCCGGCGCCGCCTGCGTCACACCGGTCCAGCCGCGTCCGTAGAAGCCGATGCCGAGCAGCAGCTTCGAGGCCGGAATGCCGAGGCCCTTGAGCTTCGCGATGGTCGCGGACGTGTGGAAGCCCGCCTTCGGGATGCCGGTGTACGAGTTCAGCGGCGAGTGCGGAGCCGTCGGGCCCGCCGCGTCCCAGGCCCCGAAGAAGTCGTACGTCATCGGGTTGTACCAGTCGACGTACTGCGCCGCGCCCGCGTAATCGGCCGCGTCGATCTTGCCGCCGGCGGTGGCGTCGGCGGTGATCGCCGCGGTGACCAGGTTGCCGCTGCCGAACTTCGTCCGCAGCGCCGACATCAGGTTCTTGAACGCCGCCTTGCCGCTGGTGTCGCAGGTGTTGCCGCAGGCGTTCGGGTACTCCCAGTCGATGTCGATGCCGTCGAAGACGTCCGCCCACTTGGAGTTCTCGACCAGGTCGTAGCAGGACTGGGCGAACGCGGCAGGGTTCCGCGCGGCCTCGCCGAACCCGCTCGACCAGGTCCAGCCGCCGAAGGACCACAGGACCTTGAGGCCCGGGTGCTTCTTCTTGAGCTTGCGCAGCTGGTTGAAGTTGCCGCGCAGGGGCTGGTCCCAGGTGTCGGCGACGCCGTCCACGGACTGGTCGGCCGTATAGGCCTTGTCCGTCGCCGCGTACGCGTCTCCCATGGCGCACTTGCCGCCGGTGACGTTGCCGAAGGCGTAGTTGATGTGGGTCAGCTTGGTGGCCGAGCCGGAGGTCTCGATGTTCTTGACGTGGTAGTTCCGGTCGTAGACACCCCATTCGGTGAAGTAGCCGACGACTTTGGATCCGGCCGCGGCCGCCTGCGCGGTGCCGGCCTGTGCGGTGCCGGCGGTGCGGGACTCGGGTGTGGCGGTCGCGGTGCCGGCACCGGCGAGCAGTCCCGCGCCCAGGACGGCGCAACAGGCGGCGGACAGGAGCGCCCGGAAGGAGGCGCGGGAGCGGTGCGGTCTGAGCATCGTGTCTCCTCGTGGGGGAGGGGAGCGTGTGGGGGCGATGGTGCTGGGACCTGCCGGCGGCCGCGGGGCCCGCCGGTTGCGGGCCGCTCGGCCTGTCGGGTGCCAGGCCACGGGGGCCTGCCGATGCCGCTTGGCATGAACGCGTTAACGCGTTGGGGGAACCCTAGGAGGACTAGACCAGTGCGTCAATGGTTCGGACCAATTTCCCTTTCTTTTAGTAAGCGGTCGTTAACTGGTGACTCGGTGCCTCCGATCGGGCATACTCACAGCGCCACAGCCGCTGATCAGCGCGTTCCGCAACCCGGAGCGGGAGCATCGGCTGGGCCAGGTGAGACCCGGCGGAGCAGCCCCACCCAGGTGTGCGTCCGCCGATGTGCCCGACAGGGAGGAGAGCGTCGCCATGCCCGACCGCGCCCCGCAGCCGGTGGACCGTCAACTGCCCACGGACGAGGCCCGGGATCTGATCTCGCTCGTCCGCGACATCGCGCAGCGTGAGATCGCCCCGAAGGCGGCCGAGGAGGAGGACGCCGGACGCTTCCCGCGCGACGTCTTCGGGCTGCTGTCCGAATCGGGTCTGCTCGGTCTGCCCTACGCCTCCGAGTACGGCGGCGGCGACCAGCCGTACGAGGTCTACCTCCAGGTGCTCGAAGAGCTCGCCGCGGCCCGCCTCACCGTCGGCCTCGGCGTCAGCGTGCACACGCTCGCCTGCCACGCCCTCGCGAACTACGGCACCAAGGAGCAGCAGGTCGAGCACCTGCCCGCGATGCTCGGCGGCGGACTCCTCGGCGCCTACTGCCTCTCCGAGCCGTCCTCCGGGTCGGACGCCGCCTCGCTGCGCACCAAGGCCGTGCGCGAGGAGGGGGACCCGTCCCGTCCGGGCGGAGCCGGGAGCGGGGGAGAGTGGGTGATCACCGGCACCAAGGCGTGGATCACGCACGGCGGTGTCGCCGACTTCTACACCGTGCTCGCCCGCAGCGGTGGCGAGGGGCCCCGCGGCATCACGGCCTTCCTGGTGCCGGGGGACGCCGAGGGGCTGAGCGCCGCGCCGCCGGAGAAGAAGATGGGCATGAAGGGCTCGCCCACCGCCCAGGTCCACCTCGACGGGGTGCGGATCTCCGACGACCGCCGGCTCGGCGAAGAGGGTCAGGGGTTCGCCATCGCCCTGTCCGCGCTCGACTCCGGACGTCTCGGCATCGCCGCCTGCGCGATCGGCCTGGCCCAGGCGGCGCTCGACGAGGCCCTGGCCTACGCGACCGGCCGTCAGCAGTTCGGGCGTCCCATCTCGGACTTCCAGGGACTGCGCTTCATGCTCGCGGACATGGCGACGCAGATCGAGGCGGGCCGGGCGCTGTACCTGGCCGCGGCGCGGCTGCGCGACGCGGGACGGCCGTTCTCCAAGCAGGCGGCCATGGCCAAGCTGCTGTGCACGGACACGGCGATGAAGGTGACAACGGACGCCGTGCAGGTGCTCGGCGGTTACGGCTACACCGCCGACTTCCCCGCCGAGCGCTACATGCGCGAGGCCAAGGTGCTCCAGATCGTCGAGGGCACCAATCAGATCCAGCGCATGGTCATCGCGCGTCACCTCGCGGGTCCCGACTCGCGCTGAGCTGCGCGTACCCGTACATCGCCGACGGGGCGGCCAGCCTGACCCACTCCGGGTCGTGCCGCCCCGGCAGCGTGCGCCCGCGATCGGCCCAGGTGCGCATCATGGCGCGGTAGATGGGCGGATCCGGGTTCGGCGGGGGCCCCTGCCGAACCGGTTCTGTCGGAGCGGGGACGAAGATCCGGCGCCGACGACCGGTCGCGGAGTAGGTGGGGGTCATACCGGGGCAACGCGCGGGCCGCCGGGCAGGTCACCCGCGCACGGAATCGACCGTGAGTTCAGTCGAAGCCCGTACGGGGGCCTGTCGGGCGCGGCGCCTGGACGCCGGCGAACGGGCCCCCTGGCCGGCGTGGCTCAGCGCGCGGCCGGCGTGCTCACGGGCGCCCGCGGGAGCGCGCACATCTGGCGTGGCCCGCCCGTGACCGGTGCATGCGCATCGGGCCTGCGGGCGCGCGCATCCGGTGGGGCGGCCCGCGATGGCGCTCTCCCCGCCCTTCGCGCGGGCGTCGCCCCGCGGGCTCGCCGGCCCGGGCGGGTGTCGTGCTCGGTCAGGAGTGTCGTCGCGGGGCGTATCGCCCGGCGTGCGGGATCTGGCCGTGCGGCGATATCTGACGTACCGTCAATTCGCCGTCGTGCCCGGGCCGCACCCTGTCGCGCGATGTCGACCGCCGTGCGTCCAGGGAGGCCTGCCGTGCCCGACGACCGTCCCGTTGCCCTCGACGAGTACCCGGTGCACCAGGTGCCCCTGTCCATGAGGCACGTCGCCACCGGCGACCGGAACGCGTACGACCGCTGCATCTTCCACGTCCTCGACCACCAGGGCGGAACGCTGCTGATCCTCGGCCTCGGCGTCTATCCGAACCTCGGTGTGATCGACGCCTACGCCACCCTGCGCCTCGGAGACCGCCTGCACGCGGTACGGGCGTCGGACGCGCTCGGCGACGACCGCATGAACCTCGCCGTCGGCCCGCTGCGGATCACCGTCGAGGAGCCGCTGCGCCGCCTGCGCCTCCAGTCGGACGACGACTCCCTGTCCTACGACATCACCTGGACCGCCGGCTTCCCGGCCCTGTGGGAGCCGCACCACATCCAGCGCCGTGGTGGCCGTCTGACGCTGGAGGGGCGCCGCTTCGTGCAGGCGGGCGGCGTCCAGGGGGTCATCCGGGTCGATGGAGAGGAGATACCCGTCTCGGCGGGCGAGTGGACCGGCACCCGCGACCGCAGCTGGGGAGTGCGCCCCACCCCGGGGGAGGAGGGCGGGCGACTCGCGGCGGAGAACCCCACCGAGGGGTTCCACTGGATCTGGTGCCCCGTCCGCTTCGACGACCGCTTCCTCATGGTCGTCGTGCAGGAGGACGCCGACGGGCATCGCACGCTCAGCGACGCGACCCTCGTGCGCGAAGGCCACCGCGATCTCCAACTCGGCTGGCCCCAGGCCGACATCACCTACCGGTCCGGTACGCGCGAGCCCACCTCGGCCGTCGTCCACCTCACGGACCCCGTCGACCGCAAGCCCCTGGAACTGGGCGTGCAGGTGCTGACCTCGTCGCCCCTCGCCGTCGGCGCGGGCTATCCACCCGCCGACGACTGGCAGCACGGCACCTGGCGCGGTCGCGACTGGACCGACCGCCGCGTCTACGGCCTCGCCGACCCCGCCGCGCATCCGCTCGCCGCGTACGGGGTCGTCGACCACGCGGCCCGCTTCACCCTCGACGGGCAGGTCGGTCACGGGATCTTCGAGCACGGCTCGTTCGGCCGCCACGACCCGAGCGGCTTCACCGGCTTCGACTCCGTAGCCCCCTGATGGGAGTGGTCAGATGGCCACCGCACCACGCCCCCGCACGACCACCCGCGAACCCGAGGAACTGGCGCGCCGGCTGACCGCCTGGCTGCACACGAGGCTGCCCGGCGCCGAGGCCGTCGACGTGACCGTCCCCGCGTCCAACGGAATGTCCAGCGAGACCCTCCTGTTCGACATCGGGCATCCCGAACCACCCCTGCGGAGCTGTGCGTTGAGACTCGCGGCGGACCCGTCGGCGTACACCGTGTTCCCCGTGTACGACATGCCGCGGCAGTACCGCACCATGCGCCTGGTCGGCGAGCGCACCGACCTGCCGGTGCCGCGGGTGCTCTGGCTGGAGGAGGACCCGGCGCCGCTCGGAGCGCCCTTCTTCGTCATGGAACGGGTCGACGGGCGCGTGCCACCGGACGTGATGCCCTACACGTACGAGGGGAACTGGCTGCACGCGGCGAGCGACGACGAGCGCGCGCACCTGGAGGCGGCGTCGATCGGACTCCTGGCCCGACTGCACGACCAGGTGCCCCTGAAGGAGGCCGACTTCCTGGCGCTGCCCGGCGACGGAAGTCCGCTGCGCCGGCACGTCGCATCCCAACACGCCTACTACGCATGGGTGACTGACGGCCTGTCACGCTCGCCGCTCATCGAGAGCGCCTTCGACCGTCTTGAGGAGCTCTGGCCGGGCGAGGAGGGCGAGGCCGTGCTCAACTGGGGAGACGCGCGCATCGGGAACGTCGTCTACGACGGTTTCAAACCGGCCGCCGTCCTCGACTGGGAGATGGCGGCACCGGCCCCGCGCGAGGTCGACCTCGGCTGGACCGTCTATCTGCACCGCTTCTTCCAGGACCTCACCGTGGGCTTCGGCCAGGCGGGCCTGCCCGGCTTCCTGCGCCGCGACCGCGTCGAGCGGCGCTACGCCGAACTCACCGGCCACGTACCGCGGGACATGGACTTCTACACCCTGTACGCCGCGCTGCGGCACGCGATCGTCATGCTGCGTGTCGCCTACCGCCAGGCGCACTTCGGCGAGGTCGCCGTACCCGCGGACCCGGACACACTGATCCTGCACCACGGCAGCCTGCGTGCCATGGTGCAGGGCAGCTACTGGGACGGGCCGGGCGTCGGCCGCTGAGTCCGCGGCGTCAGGCGGCCTGGCGCGGCATCACGGGGATGCGCATCGGGCGCGAGCCCGGACCACCCACGTGGGAGAACGGCTGCGTCCGCCAGTCGAGCCCCTGAGGGAGCGTCAACAGCAGGGCCATGTCCTGCTGTTGGGGTTCCGCGGACTCGTCCGCGGGTCGTGCTTCGGTCGCCGCGCGGCCGGTGCCCGAGCAGACCGTGAGCCCGAACGGGTTCCACGGCGAGGCGCACAGCGCGTGCTCCGGCAGGAACTCCTCGTCCGCCAGGAGCGCGATGGGCTGCGCGCAGTCCGGGCAGATCACCCGGTACATCTCGAAGGTGTCGTACGCGTCGAACTCCTCGCCGTCCAGGGCGTCCGGTTCGACACCCTCCGGCTCGGGCTCGACAACCGGCTGCTGCCGCTTGGGTGCCGTACGGCCAGGGCACTTAAGACTCTGCATGGGATTCTCCCCCTCGGGTGGGCCGACAAGGCGCTGCGGCCTCGACCACAGCAAGCACTTCCCGTCCGGTCTCTGCGGTAATCACGAGAACATCACGGACCCGGTTGCATCCGTGTGGTGTTCGTCACATGCCGTGTGCAGGTGCCCGGCGCGGTCGATTTGTCCCCCGCGCGCTGCACGGCTCACGCACAGACACATCACAAACCGGGTATGACCTGCGCTGCTGAGGTATCCGGGGGATCAAGCGCCCTGTAGGTTCTTGCGTCATGGAGGAGCTGGACCGACAGATTGTGCAGCTGCTCGTCGCAGACGGGCGGATGAGTTACACCGACTTGGGCAAGGCCACGGGCCTGTCCACGTCCGCCGTGCATCAGCGGGTGCGCCGGCTGGAGCAGCGCGGCGTCATCCGCGGCTACGCGGCGGTCGTGGACCCGGAGGCCGTCGGGCTGCCCATGACCGCCTTCATCTCGGTGAAACCGTTCGACCCCAGCGCCCCGGACGACATCGCCGAGCGGCTCGCCGGCGTCCCGGAGATCGAGGCCTGCCACAGCGTCGCCGGCGACGAGAACTACATCCTCAAGGTGCGCGTCTCCACCCCGCACGAGCTGGAGGAGCTCCTCGCCCGGCTGCGCACCCTGGCGGGTGTGTCGACCCGCACGACGGTCGTGCTGTCCACCCCCTACGAGGCGCGACCGCCCAGGATCTGACGCCGTTCGCCCCCTTTTGCGGGCCCCGCGCGCGGAGAGCGTGCCGGCAGGCGCGAGACTGTTCCCATGAGTGAGAGCACCGCCTCGTCGGACACCGTGCTGCTGCGCGGTGGAGAGGTCCACAGTCCCGCCGACCCGTTCGCCACCGCGATGGTCGTGGAGCGCGGACAAGTCGCCTGGGTCGGCTCCGAGGGAGCGGCCGACGCCTTCGTGGACGGGGTCGACGAGGTCGTGGACCTCGAAGGCGCCCTGGTCACCCCGGCGTTCACGGACGCGCACGTGCACACCACCGCCACCGGGCTCGCGCTCAGCGGCCTCGACCTGTCCGGCGCCCGCTCCCTGGACACGGCCCTCGCCCTGGTGCGCGACTTCGCCGCCGCACACCCCGGCGACCGGGTGCTGCTCGGGCACGGCTGGGACGCGGCCCGCTGGCCCGGCGGGCAGCCGCCGACGCGCGCCGCACTCGACGAGGCCACCGGCGGCCGGCCCCTCTACCTCTCCCGCATCGACGTGCACTCGGCCGTGGTCACCACCGCGCTCCTCGACCTGGTCCCGGGCGTCACGGGCCAGGCCGGTTACTCGCCCGACGGCCCGCTGACCCGCGACGCCCACCACGCCGTGCGCGCCGCGGCCCTCGGTGCCGTCACCGGCGAGCAGCGCACCCGGGCCCAGCGCGCCGCCCTCGCGCACGCCGCCTCGCTCGGTATCGGCTCCGTGCACGAATGCGGTGGCCCCGACATCTCCTCCGAGGACGACTTCGCCGCACTGCTGCGGCTCGCGGCCGAGGAGCCCGGCCCCCGGGTCGTCGGCTACTGGGCCGAGGCGGGCGAGGAGGGCATCGAGAGGGCCCGCGCGCTCGGCGCGCTGGGCGCGGCGGGCGACCTCTTCGCCGACGGCTCCCTCGGCTCGCACACCGCCTGCCTGCACCAGCCCTACGCCGACGCCGGGCACACCGGCACCGCCTACCTCGACGCCGCCGCCGCCGCGGCGCACGTGGTGGCCTGCACCGAGGCCGGCCTCCAGGCGGGCTTCCACGCGATCGGTGACGCCGCCGTGACCGCTGTGGTCGAGGGCGTGCGCGCCGCCGCCGAGAAGGTGGGCCTGGCCCGGGTCCGGGCCGCACGGCACCGCGTCGAGCACGCCGAGATGCTCACCCCCGAGACGATCGCGGGCTTCGCCGAGCTCGGTCTGACCGCCTCCGTGCAGCCCGCCTTCGACGCCCTGTGGGGCGGCGAGGACGGCATGTACGCGCAGCGTCTCGGCGCCGGACGCGCCCGCGCGCTGAACCCCTTCGCCGCCCTCCTGCGCAGCGGCGTACCGCTCGCGTTCGGCTCCGACAGCCCCGTCACCCCGCTCGACCCGTGGGGCACCGTACGGGCCGCCGCCTTCCACCGCACACCTGAGCACCGGGTGTCCGTACGCGCCGGTTTCACGGCGCATACGCGGGGCGGCTGGCGGGCCGTCGGGCGTGACGACGCGGGCATCCTGGTGCCCGGCGCGCCCGCCGACTACGCCGTATGGCGCACCGGCGACCTCGTCGTGCAGGCCCCGGACGACCGTGTCGCCCGCTGGTCCACCGACCCCCGGTCCGGCACGCCCGGACTGCCGGATCTGACCCCGGGAGGCGACCTGCCCGTCTGCCTGCGCACCGTCGTCGGCGGTCGGACGGTATTCGTACGGCCTAACGAGTGATGTCCGGGGGTGGCGTGGCCCCCGTCGTCGTCCGCGGCTTCGTCGCGCGACCTGCGCATCCTCCGCACTGACCAGGGGTTTGTGTGGAAAACCGCAGCTCAAACGACTGTTGACACCGGGCCGCAGGGGGCCGGTAGGTTCGGCCGGGTCCACCACCGGACGTCCGACCGGGGAACTTCCGCGCGGCCGTCGAGGCGCCGCTGGGTCAGGGGTGATGTGCCGCACCGGCGCACCACCACTGGGAGCCAGGCCCAGCGCCCGCGCCACGAGGCGAGGGAACGTTCCGACAAGTCGGCAGGTGTGACCCGGGTGGGGCCCGGACGTTCAGTAGACAACGGCTTTCGGTCGACTCGCAGCCAGCGGGTCCCTGGTCGGCCCGAAGGGCGCCGGGCCCCGATCCCGCAGCACACACGCCTCCAGCCTCCGGAAACGCAGTCTTACCCCGTTCTTGCCGAATCGACATCCCGGTACTGACGAGCCGACGCAGCAGTGCAGGTTGGGCGCACTATGGTGGACCTCTGCGTACGGACATGAAGGGGCAGCAGTGAACGACGGCGACGGGACCCTCGCGGCACAAGCCCAGGGGAGGCAGTTCGGCCCGCTCGGCACGGCCTTGGTGATCATCCCGACCTACAACGAGGCGGAGAACATCAAGCGGATCGTCGGTCGCGTACGCGCCGCCGTGCCCGAGGCCCACGTCCTGGTGGCCGACGACAACAGCCCGGACGGCACCGGCAAGCTCGCCGACGAGCTGGCCGCCGAGGACGACAACGTCCAGGTGATGCACCGCAAGGGCAAGGAAGGGCTCGGCGCCGCGTATCTCGCGGGCTTCCGCTGGGGCCTCGACCACGGCTACGGCGTGCTCATCGAGATGGACGCCGACGGCTCGCACCAGCCCGAGGAGCTGCCGAGGCTGCTGACCGCGCTCAAGGGCGCGGACCTCGTGCTCGGCTCCCGCTGGGTGCCGGGCGGCCGGGTGGTGAACTGGCCCAAGTCCCGCGAGTTCATCTCCCGCGGCGGCAGCCTCTACTCGCGCGTGCTGCTCGACGTGCCGATCCGTGACGTCACCGGCGGCTACCGCGCCTTCCGGCGCGAGACCCTCGAAGGCCTCGGGCTCGGCGAGGTCGCCTCCCAGGGGTACTGCTTCCAGGTGGACCTCGCGCGTCGCGCGGTGAAGGCGGGCTACCACGTCGTGGAGGTCCCCATCACCTTCGTGGAGCGGGAACTGGGCGACTCCAAGATGAGCCGCGACATCCTGGTGGAGGCGCTGTGGCGCGTCACCACGTGGGGTGTGGGGGAGCGGGTCGGACGGATCACCGGGCGAAAGTCCTCCTGACGCACCCCGGCCGCCGTCGCGGGGCATCCCCGGCGCCCGGCCGCCCTCCGTCGCGCCCCTCGCCCAGGCGGGGGGGCGTTCTCCTGTGGAGGGCGGGTGCGGCCGATCATTCGCTTATCCCGTGCTGAGCCGGGCCCAGGCACACTGGGAGCATGACGACTGGCGCTCCGACATCCTCCTACCCCGCCCGGCCGCGGCGATCGCGGCTGCGCACCTTCCTGCCGCTCGGCATCGCGGCGTGGCTGGTGCTGGAGATCTGGCTGCTGACCATGGTCGCGGGGACCGCGAGCGGCTTCGCCGTGTTCCTGCTGCTGGCCGCCGGGTTCGTGCTCGGCGGGGTGGTCATCAAGCGCGCCGGGCGCCGTGCCTTCCGCAACCTCAGCGAGACGCTGCAACAGCAGCAGAGCGGTGTCGCGTCCGCCGGCCAGGGCAGCCGGGGCAACGGCCTGATGATGCTCGGCGGTCTGCTGCTGATGATCCCGGGGCTCATCTCCGACGCCGTGGGTCTTCTCCTGCTGATCCCGGCCGTCCAGAAGGCCGTCGGCCGGTACGCGGAGCGCACCCTCGACCGCAAGATGCGGGAGGCCGTCCCCGGCACCTTCGGCGACGCGTTCCAGCAGGCCCGCATCCATCGCCCCGACGGCAAGGTGGTTCCGGGCGAGGTCATCAGGGACGAGGACCGGCCGAGCCCGCAGCCCGGTGAGTACCCGCCGCTGACCCGCTGACCTCCGGGCGCCGCACGCCCGCCGCGAGGACCCCGCCCGGCCGAGGGCGGGGTCCTCGCGTATGCGGAGCGGGGCGCCCGCGGGGCGCGACGGGGTGTGCGCGGGCGGGGATGGGCGGGGCCGTGCCGGGCGACTGCGGGGGGCTGGGGCGCGCTGCCATGGCCCGGCGTGACCCAGGTCAGCTGAGACGTGCTCGGGGCCAGCCGGGCGTGGCCCGGGGCAGCACGCCGAGACGTGCCTCAGCCCAGCCGAGACGTGGCCCAGGCCGGCCGAGACGTGGCCGAGACGTGCCTCAGCCCAGCCGAGACGTGGCCCAGGCCGGCCGAGACGTGCTCCGGGCCAGCCGGGCGTGGCCCGGGGCAGCACGTGAGACGTGGCCCAAGGCAGCACGAGACCGCGGGTCCGTACGAGTGACGTACGTGCCCGCGGTCTCGGCGTGCGTTGTGTATGCCGTCCGGCCCCGAGGGGTCAGGCGGACTTGCGGCTGTCCCGCGGATGCACCGCGATGTTCATCGCGCCGGAGCGCAGGACGGCCAGGCGCTCTTCGAGGACCTCTTCGAGTTCCTCTCGGGTACGCCGCTCCATCAGCATGTCCCAGTGGGTACGCGCAGGCTTGGCCTTCTTTTCCTCAGGGCCGTCGCCGTCCACGAGGAGTGCCTGGGCCCCGCAGACCTTGCACTCCCACTCCGGCGGGATCTCCGCCTCGACCGAGAAGGGCATCTCGAACCGGTGCCCCTTCTCGCATGCGTACTCCACGGCCTGGCGCGGGGCCAGGTCGATGCCGCGGTCCGTCTCGTAGCTGGTCACCACGAGGCGCGTGCCGCGAAGAGCTCGCTCACTCATGAATCGTGCCTCCCGGGCTTGTCGCCCACAGGACAGGTGTCGCTGTCGTCGTCATCCGGTCAACGTCCGGTCGGCGGTAAAGATTCCCGTTCCGGGTCATGCGTCGCCGTCGTAGCCGCCCCTTGTTGTACCCACAGCCGCCCGGTTTGTCACATCTGGGAACAGATGTCACCCAACGCTTCAGCATCTTTGACGCGCAGTAACGGTACGCCTGGCAGGCCAAACGCGTACACTACCGCTCTTTGGCGCCGGGTGCTAAATCCTGTCCGGTACGGGATTCCCCGCGTCGCGGATCGCCTGACCCACCGAGACCCGGGCGAGCAGCACGAATCCGATGACGAAGAAGGCCACCAGCGAGATGATCGCGTCCCGATAACTTCCGGTGAGCTGGTACGTCAGACCGAACAGCAGCGGCCCGAGCCAGCTCATCCCGCGGTCGCTCATCTCGTACGCCGAGAAGTACTCCGCCTCCTTGCCGCGCGGCACCAGATGCGAGAACAGGGAGCGCGACAACGCCTGACTGCCGCCCAGGACCAGGCCGATGCCGGCGGCGAGCACGAAGAACCAGACGGGCCTGCCCGCGGGGAGGAAGAACCCGGCCGCCAGGGTCACCGTCCAGGCGACGAGCGAGCCGAGGATCGTACGTTTCGCGCCGTAGACGCGGGCCAGCCGCCCCATGCCCAGCGCGCCGCCGACGGCGAGCACCTGGACCAGCAGGACGGCCACGATCAGGGTGGACTGGCTCAGTCCGAGCTCCTCGGAGCCGTACACCGAGGCCTGCGAGATGACGGTCTGGATGCCGTCGTTGTAGACGAGGTACGCGAGCAGGAACGCGAGGGTGAGCGGTTTGCCGCGCATGTCCCGCACCGTGGCCGCCAGCTGCCGCCAGCCGTGCACCGACGGCCCCCCGGCGGAGGTCGTACGGCGGTCGCGCAGCCGTTTGAGGGGGACGAGGGTGAAGGCGCCCCACCAGATGCCCGCCGACGCCAGACAGATGCGGACGGCCGTCGACTCGGAGACGCCGAAGGAGTCGTGGCCGGTGAACAGGACCAGGTTCGCGACCAGCACCAGGGATCCGGCCGCGTATCCGAAGGCCCAGCCACGCGACGAGACGGCGTCGCGTTCCTCGGGCGGGGCGATCTGCGGCAGGTAGGAGTTGTAGAGGACCATCGACACGGCCACCGAGGCGTTGGCGACGACCAGCAGCGCCCCGCCCAGCAGATAGCGGTCGCCGTCCAGGAAGAACATGCCGGTGGTGGCCGCGGCGCCCAGATAGGCGGCGGCCGCGAGCAGCGGCTTCTTGCGGCCCGTCCGGTCCGCCGCCGCGCCCGCCACCGGCATCACGAGGATCGACAGGACTACGGACGCCGAGACCGCGTAGGCGAAGAAGGAGCCGGCGCGGACCGGGACGCCCAGGGGGTGGACGAAGCCGTCCGCGTCCGCCGCGTGCTCCGCCACCGACGTGAGGTAGGGGCCGAGGAAGACGGTCAGCACGCTCGTCGAGTAGACGGAGCACGCCCAGTCGTAGAAGTACCAGCCGCGCTGCTCGCGCCGGCGCTCGGCGGCCTCGTCGGCCGGCTCCGTGCGCACGGTGTCAGTGCTCACCCGTGCCCCTCGCTTCCCCGTGGACGGACCGCGCGAGGAGGCTCAGAACCAGGTGCCCCGGTCTTCCAGGACCTTGCGCAGCGTGTCGATGTGATCGGTCATGATGCCATCGACTCCCAGGTCCAGGAGCCGGTGCATCCGTTCCGGTTCGTTCACGGTCCACACGTGCACCTGGAGCCCGCGCGCGTGCGCGGCCCGTACGAAGCGGCGGTCGACCACCGGCACACCGGACTGCGACTCGGGCACCTGGGCGGCGACCGCGGAGCGGCGCAGCGGCGCGGGCACGCCCCAGGAGCGCAGCCGCAGGCCGAGGACGCCGCGGGTGCCGTACGACGTCGCGAGGCGCGGCCCGGCCAGGCGCTGGGCGCGCGCGACCCGCGCCTCGGAGAAGGAGCCGAGGCACACGCGGTCCCAGGCCCCGGTCCGCTCGACCAGGTCGAGGAAGGGTCGGAGGGCGGGTTCGGCCTTCACGTCCACGTTCCAGCGCACGTCGGGGAAGGCGTCGAGCAGTTCCTCGAACAGCGGCACCGGTTCCTCGCCCGCCACGCGCGCGTGGCGCACGTCGTCCCACGGGAGGTCCGCGATCCGGCCCGCCCCGTCCGTCACCCGGTCCAGGGTGTCGTCGTGGAAGGCGACGAGCCTGCCGTCCGCCGTCGCGTGCACATCGGTCTCGATGTAGCGGTAGCCGGTCTCCACCGCGCGGCGGAACTGGGCGAGGGTGTTCTCCAGGCCGTCCGCCGCCCCGCCCCGGTGCGCGAACGCGATCGGGCCGGGATGGTCGAGGTACGGATGGCGTATACGCGTGCTCACCCGGGCAGTATCGCGCGCTCCGGTTGCCCGGCGGCAACGACGGCGCTTCCGGCCGGTGCCGTCGGGACGGCGAACACACGCAGGAAGAGCTGGGCGAGGGGGCCGATCGCGACCGCGTACAGCACCGTGCCGACGCCGACCGTGCCGCCGAGCGCGAAGCCGGTGGCGACGACGGCCAGTTCGAGCACCGTGCGCACCACGCGGATCGAGCGGCCGGTGCGCCGGTGCAGACCCGTCATCAGACCGTCGCGGGGACCCGGGCCGAAGCGCGCCGAGATGTAGAGGCCGGTCGCCACGCCGTTCAGCACGACGCCCGCCACCAGCAGCGGGATCCGCACCGCCAGTGTGCGCGCGTCCGGCAGCAGCGCCAGCGCGCCGTCCATGGCGATGCCGACCACGAAGACGTTGGAGACGGTGCCGAGGCCCGGGCGCTGGCGCAGCGGGATCCACAGCAGCAGTACCGCCGCCCCCACGATGATCGACACCACGCCGATCGTCAGACCGGTCAGCTCGGCGAGCCCCTGGTGCAGCACGTTCCAGGGCTCCAGGCCGAGCCCCGACTCCACGAGGAGCGCCGAACTCGCGCCGTACAGGGCCAGGCCCACGTACAGCTGGACGAGGCGGCGCGGGAGCCGCCGGGGCTGGGGGCCCGAGGGGCTTTCGACGGGGTGCGAACGCGCGAAGCGGATGGACAAGTGGTGCCCCCTGTGGTCGGACTGGCCTGGCTCGTGACACTCTGTGGCTTGAGAAGAAAAGCCATCCATGGCCAATTCGGGGAAGGTGGACTGGAAATCATGGCGCAGTGGACCTCGGCGGTGGGCGCCGCACAGCTCGCCCGGCTCCTCAACTCGCAGCAGGAGCGGCCCGCGGGCCCCGGGACCCGCCGCCCGCCCGCCTACCGCGCCCTCGCCGACGGCATCCGGCTGCTGGTGCTGGAGGGCCGGGTGCCGGTCGCCGCGCGGCTGCCCGCGGAGCGGGAACTGGCCCTGTCCCTCTCCGTCAGCCGTACGACCGTCGCCGCGGCCTACGAGGCGCTGCGTGCCGAGGGATTCCTGGAGTCCCGGCGCGGCGCGGGCAGCTGGACCGCCGTGCCGGCCGGCAACCCGCTGCCCGCGCGCGGCCTGGAACCGTTGCCCCCCGAGGCCCTCGGGTCCGTGATCGACCTCGGCTGCGCGGCGCTGCCCGCGCCCGAGCCGTGGCTCACCCGCGCCGTGCAGGGCGCCCTGGAGGAGCTGCCGCCCTACGCGCACACGCACGGCGACTATCCCGCCGGGCTGCCCGCGCTGCGCTCGATGATCGCGGAGCGGTACACCGCGCGCGGGATCCCGACCATGCCCGAGCAGATCATGGTGACCACCGGGGCGATGGGCGCGATCGACGCCATCTGCCACCTGTTCGCGGGACGCGGCGAGCGCATCGCCGTCGAGTCCCCCTCCTACGCCAACATCCTCCAGCTGATGCGCGAGGCCGGAGCCCGGCTGGTGCCCGTCGCCATGGCCGAGGGGCTCGCGGGCTGGGACATGGACCGCTGGCGTCAGGTCCTGCGCGACGCGGCCCCCCGCCTCGCCTACGTGGTCGCCGACTTCCACAACCCGACCGGCGCCCTCGCGGACGAGAGCCGGCGGCGGGGGCTCGTGGAGGCCGCACGCTCGGCTGGCACCGTGCTCGTCGTCGACGAGACGATGAGCGAGCTGCATCTGGAGGACGGGCTCGACATGCCGCGCCCGGTGTGCGGCTTCGACCCCGCGGGATCGACCGTCATCACCGTCGGCTCCGCGAGCAAGGCCTTCTGGGCCGGGATGCGGATCGGCTGGGTGCGCGCCGCTCCCGACGTCATCCGCAGCCTGGTCGCCGCCCGCGCCTACGCCGACCTGGGCACACCCGTGCTGGAGCAGCTCGCCGTGAACTGGCTGCTGAGCACCGGAGGCTGGGAGCAGGCCGTGGACATCCGGCGCGGGCAGGCCCGGGAGAACCGCGACGCCCTCGTGGCCGCGGTGCGGCGTGAGCTGCCCGGATGGGAGTTCTCGGTGCCCCGCGGCGGCCTCACGCTGTGGGTGCGGACCGGCGGGCTGTCAGGCTCCCGCCTGGCCGAGATGGGCGAACGCGTCGGCGTACGCGTCCCCTCCGGCCCCCGCTTCGGTGTGGACGGCGCCTTCGAGGGCTATGTGCGCCTGCCGTTCACCGTGGGCGGCGCGGTGGCCGAGGAGGCCGCGGTGCGCCTGGCGGCGGCGGCCCGCCTGGTCGAGAGCGGCGCGAGCACGGGGAACGAGGCGCCGCGCACGTTCGTGGCGTAGCGCCCCTCGAAGCCCTCGAAGCCCTCGAAGCCTCCGAAGCCTCCGAAGCCGTACGGCCGAGGCCCCCAGCCACGCGCACCGGGCTTCGACGGCATCAGGCCTGAGCCGAGGGACTTCGGCTCAGGCCTGATGAGAAGGTGCGGAACGGGACGGGGTCTCAGCCCTCGGCCACCACCGGGAGGGACGCCGTGGACTGGGCGTCCGCCGTGAGGGACTTCGCGGGCTGTGCCTCCACGGGGAGCGCCTCGACGGGCCGAGCGTCCGGGGCACCCGGAGTCGTCCGTCCGGGAAGCAGGTCGAGCACGGCCTGCCGTTGCGCCTCGCTGGTCGTGTCGTCGTACGGGTCCGGAGTCGCCGGAACCTGGAGCCGGAGGACGGGCCCGTTCCCGAGCCGGGCGTAGCCGCGCCCGGGCGGGACGTCCCGGGTCGGCGTGGTGTGCGGCGGGGCCCCGAGCACCGCTTCCAGCTGCTCGGAGGACGCCGCGCCGAGCACCACGCGCGCGCGGGTGTGCTGCCGCACGGCGTCGCTGAGGCAGTCGAGGCTGTCGAGGTGCTCCGCCACCACCACCATGACGCCGGCCGCCCTGCCGTGGCGCAGGGGGACCTGGAGGAGCCCCTGCGGGTCGTTGCGCCCGTCGGCGGCGGCGAGGTGACCCAGAGCGCTGGGCCGGTCCAGCAGGATCCACAGCGGGTTCTTGACGTCGTCCGGAGCGGGGTGCCCCGCCTGCCGGGCGCGGTTCGCGGCGATCAGCCGCCGCTCCGTCTCGTGCGCCGCCCACTCCAGGCTCGCGAGGGCCCCGGACGGCGCGCACTCGACGGCCAGCACACCGTCCCTGCCGGTCAGGCAGGCGTACTCGCCGGTGCCCGCGCCCTCGACGACGACCACGTCGCCGTGCTGGAGGGCCTGGAGGGCGATGGAGCGCAGCAGGGTGGTCGTGCCGCTGCCGGGCTGGCCCGCGATCAGCAGGTGCGGCTCGGTCGAGCGGACACCCGTGCGCCAGACGACCGGCGGGACGTCCCGCTGTTCCTCGCCGTGGGTGAGGGGCAGCGTGCGCTGGACGTCGGCGGGGTCGGTGAAGCCGAGGACCGTCTCGCCGGGCGCGGTGACGAAGCGCTGGGCGGCGATGTCGGTGGGGAGGGGAGGAAGCACGTCGACCGTGAGTTCGTTGCCCTCCTCGTCCCACACGAAGTGGTACTCGCGGCCGCGCCCCGACTTCGCGTGCAGCAACTGCTCGATCCGGGCCCGGGCCTCCGCCTCGCCGTCCGTGAAGTACGCCGGATAGCGGACGAGGAGACGGGACACCCGCCCGTCGTCGTCGAACTCGAACGAGGGGAAGGCCTTCTCCCAGTCGCCGCCGTGGGCGTACAGGGGTGCGGGGTCCTCGGCCGTCGAGAAGTACGGGACCAGGGCCTCGTACAGCGACTGCAGGCGCTGGATCTGGGACTCGTCGGGGCCCGTGGGCTCGGGCGCCACGCGTTCGCGTCCGGTCCACGCCGCCGCCGCCATCAGGCTGATGGCGGCGAGCAGCGGTCCGTACGGCAGCAGAGCCACGACCAGCACCGCGGAGGCCGCCAGGAACAGCAGCGGCCCGCGCCGGTCCTTGGGGGTGTCGGCCCACTTGCGCCGTCCGGCCCCGGCCAGCCGGCGCAGTCCACGGGTGATCGTGATCAGCGGGTGGAGGACATCGGTGGCGCTGTCGGCCGCCGTCCTGGCCAGCTCCCGGCTTCGGGCGATCTGCGCGCTGCCGTTGCTGAGAATGCGGGGGAGGGGGCGCCGGGCCACTGCTGTCTCCTGGTGGTGCGTGCGAGGGGGAGGGGCGTCAGAACTTGATCCCGCCGAGGAGGCTCGCCAGGCTCTCGCCACCGGCCTTGATGCTCGGTGCGATGGCCGTGCTCGCCAGGTAGAAGCCGAACAGGGTCGACACCAGGCAGTGCGACGCCTTGAGGCCGTCCTTGCGGAAGAAGAGAAAGACGATGACGCCGAGCAGGACCACACCTGAGATGGACAGGATCATTTGAGCTCTCCTGGTTCGTGGGGACAGTCACCATGAGTACTTCCAGGATCACAGGATGTATCCATACGATAAAAGGTGCAACTGGGTGATTTCCTGGCGATTTCATCCAAGTGGCAGAGCCGTCCTGAGGCGCCCGAGCGGGCCTGATGCGTCCGCCGTCGGCCCGTGGAGCCGCTGTGATCTTTGCCGTCGGCGGGGCCGGTCATGTGCCGCCGGAGCCAGTACGCTGGCGATTCACCCGTACGGGCGCATCCCCGGCCCCGTGCAGGTCCGGGCGTGACAGCTCCGCTCGCTGTCGTAAGCTCCCGCAGTCCCCGTTGTAGTCGTTGTGAGAGGCGGTCCGGCCGATGAGTGAAGCCCCCGACCCCGAGGTCGTGGAGCTGGCGACCAAGATCTTCGATCTGGCCCGCCGCGGCGAGACCGGGACGCTCGTGGCGTACGTCGACGCGGGTGTTCCGGCCAACCTCACCAACGACCGCGGTGACTCGCTCGTGATGCTCGCCGCCTACCACGGCCACGCCGAGGCCGTCCGCGCCCTGCTGGAGCGCGGCGCCGAGGCCGACCGCGTGAACGACCGAGGCCAGACACCGCTCGCCGGTGCGGTCTTCAAGGGCGAGGAGGCCGTGATCCGGGTGCTCCTGGACGCCGGTGCCGATCCCGCCGCCGGGACGCCCTCGGCCGTCGACACCGCGCGCATGTTCGGCAAGACCGAACTGCTCGAATTGTTCGGCGCGCAGTGACGCATACGTCCTGACCAGGCGAAACGCAGAAAACGGGGGAGGCGGTACGGGGCCGCCGGAAATACGGTCGCGGCAGGAAGAACTGCCGAGTCATCATGACGTCGTGATTCACGGACGCGATGGCTGGGCAGGTGTTGCCGCACCGCGCGGGCCGTGATGCGGCCCGCATGGGCCACCGACGAGAGGCAGAGGAAGATGGTCTACAGCAAGCAAGAAACGGCGGGCGCTCCGACGTGTTGTCACGCGGCCAGGTAATCCAGGTTCCCGGTTGCGTCGACGCTTGATGTGAGGCTGTTTCCCATGTTCGATCCGGTCATAGCGCCCAGCGCCACGCTGCTCGGCCTGCTCCAGAGGGGCCGCGGCGACGGCACGCTGCACGCGCTCACCGCACCGCGAGCCGAAGCGCTCGCGGCTCTCCACCACTGTGTGCTGCGGGACCCCCGCCACGACTGGCAGGTGGAGAACCGCTCCCTTTACTACGCCCGTCTCTACCTCGACCTGAGCGGCGAGCTCGACGAGATCGAGCGCCATCTCTTCGACGTCGAGGACACCCTCGACGAGTGCGAGTCACGCACCGGGCTGGCCCTGGCCGTTCTCGGCCACCTCGCTTCGTACGGCAGGCGCGACGCGCTCGAACTGCTGCGCAGGTACGCCGCCGTGGGCACCAGCTGGGCCTGGGCCCTGGACGAGCTGGCCCTGCGTGACGACGACGCGGGACTGCGCGCCCTGGCCGAGCCCGTGCTCGCCCGGTTCCCGGCCGATCCGGAGGGCGAGGCCGCCCTCGCCACCGCCGTGCGCGACGCCTTCGAGCCCCGGCCCTGGCGGCTGTGGGCCGACGATCCCCGCGCATCCGTCGGCGCGCGCGTGCGTGCCGCCCAGGAAGCCGGCTCCTTCGACCGCTGGCAGCGCCAGATGCGACCCAGCGGGCCCCGGCCCGGCTGGAGCGTGCAGGCGGTCTTCGAGTGGGCGCAGCAGGGCATCGACCGCGGCGCGGCACTGCACGTCCCCGCCGCCCGCTGCCTCATGGCCGTCGCGGGTCCCGAGGACCGGGCGGAGATCGTCGCGGCCGCACGCGACGGCGGGGAGGGCGCGCGCTGTACGGCCCTGCGCTATCTCGCCGACGGCAACGACCCCGAAGCCCTCGACCTGATCGAGGCGGCCGTCGCCACCGGTTCGACGGCCGTCGTGGACGCCGCCGTCGACGCCTTCGAGCGGATGCGCAGCGTCGCCGCCGTCGACCGGGCGCGCGGCTGGGTGCACCGGCCCGACGTCCTGGGGGCCGCCGCCGGGCGGATGCTCGCCTGCCGGGGCGGAGCCCAGGACAGCGAACTGGTCCTCGACGCACTGCGCGAGGCGGTGCGCGGCGAAGGGCCCGACGCGCCCACCCTGTGGACCCTCGTCGACGGTGCCGGACGGCTCGGCATCGCCTGTGCCGCCCCCGTGCTGCGGCACATCTACCGGGAGACGGCGTCGTCCCATCTGCGCGGGCGCGCCGCACGCGCCCTGGCCGCCACCGACCCCTCGTTCCCCGCCGGCTTCGCCGTCGAATGCCTGTGGGACTGCGAGGAGACCACCCGCGAGGTCGCCGCACGGCACGCCGAGACCGGTGACGCGCGCGTGGTGGACCAATTGCGCCGACTGGCCGCGGATCCGGCCGAGGAGGCCGATGTCCAGACAGCGGTCCGCAGCCGGATCGGACCCGACATGCCCGCCGTATGAACGTTCGGTGACCCGTGAGTCAGGGGGGCGTGGACGCGGGCTGACCTGGACAGGGGCGCAGCGCAACGCTCATGGGACGTTCCCCGAGCGGAAAGATCCACTTTGACGCGTCCACGTCCGGCACGGCGACAACACCGGTATGCGTGTCGTCATCGTGACCGAATCCTTTCCCCCCGATGTGAACGGCGTGGCCCACTGCGCGCTCCAGACCGCCCGGCACCTCGTCGATCGCGGTCACGCTCCCCTCGTCGTCGCTCCGACGTCCCCCAAATCCCCGGCGTCCCCCAAGTCCCCGGCGTCCGCCAAGTCCGCCGCGACCCCCAAGTCCGCCGTGTCCGCCAAGTCCGTCCCGGCCTCGACCGATTCCCCGTTCTCCGCTCCGCCCGGGTGGGAGGACGCTCACGGACGGGGCGGTGAACCCGTCGTCGGGACGGGGGCCGACGCCTCGGCGCCGTGCCCCGTCGTCCGAGTCCCCTCCCTCCCGCTCCCGGGCTATCCCCAGGTCCGCGTCGCCCTCCCCAGCCGACGCGTCGCCGCCGCGATCACCGAACACCGCGCCGACATCGTCCACCTGGCCAGCCCCTTCGTCCTCGGCGTGCGCGGCATGGCCGCCGCCGCCCGGCTCGGCATCCCCGCCGTCGCCGTCTACCAGACCGACCTCGCCGGCTACGCCCGCACCTACATGGGCGCCGGCGAAGCCACCGCCTGGCGGCGCATACGCTCCGTGCACGCCGCCGCCGACCGGACCCTCGCCCCGTCCAGCGCCGCCCTGGCCGACCTGGAGGCGCACGGTGTGCCCCGGGTGCGACTGTGGCCGCGCGGCGTCGACACGGTCCGCTTCCGCCCCGGACACCGGGACGAGAGGCTGCGCCGCGAACTGGCGCCCGACGGGGAACTGATCGTGGGCTACGTCGGCAGGCTCGCCCCCGAGAAGCACATCGAACTGCTGGCCGGCGCCTGCGGCCTCGACGGCGTGCGCGTGGTCGTGGTCGGCGACGGCCCGAGTGAGACGACCCTGAGGGGCGCCCTCCCCGGCGCCGTCTTCCTCGGCCGTCGCACCGGTGACGAACTCGCCCGCATCTTCGCCTCCCTGGACGTCTTCGTGCACACCGGCCCCTTCGAGACCTTCTGCCAGACCGTGCAGGAGGCCATGGCGAGCGGCGTGCCCGTCGTCGCACCCGCCGCGGGCGGACCGCTCGACCTGGTCGCCCACGGCCGTACGGGACTGCTGGTGCCGCCGCGTGACGCCGGCGCCGTACGGGACGCGGTGGCCGCCCTGGCCGCCGACCCCGGCCTGCGCGGGGCCTACGGCAGCGCGGCACGGGACATGGTCGAGGGCCGCACCTGGGCCGCCGTGGGCGACCAGCTCATCGGGCACTACACGGACGTGCTCTTCGCGCGGAAGCCGGTGGCGGCATGAAGCTGCGCATCGTACGGCTCGCCAACTTCGTCGCCCCGGCCTCCGGAGGCCTGCGCACCGCGCTGCGCGAACTGGGCGCCGGCTACCGGGCGGCCGGGCACGAACCGGTCCTCGTCGTCCCCGGTGAGCGCGCGAGCGACGAGGAGACCGAACAGGGCCGGGTGATCACGCTGCCCGGACCGCTGCTGCCCGGGACGGGCGGCTATCGGGTGCTCACCGACAAGCGCCGGGTGGCCGGGCTCCTGGAGTCCCTCGCGCCCGACCGCCTGGAGGTCTCCGACCGGACCACCCTGCGCTGGACCGGGGTGTGGGCACGGCGGGCCAGGGTGCCCGCCGTGATGGTCTCCCACGAGACCGCCGACGGGGTGCTGCGGACCTGGGGGCTGCCGGAGGGCGTGGCCCGGCGGACCGCCGACGCCCTCAACGTCCGCACCGCGCACACCTACGCGCGCGTGGTGTGCACCACCGAGTTCGCCGAGCGCGAGTTCGTCCGGATCGGCGCCCGCAACGTCGTACGCGCACCCCTGGGCGTCGATCTGGTGGGGCGGCATCCCGCGCTGCGCGACGACGCGCTGCGGGCCCGCCACGCGCGCGGGGGCGAGGTGTTGCTCGTGATGTGTTCGCGGCTGTCGGTCGAGAAGCGGCCGGGCACGGCGCTCGACGCGCTGGAGGCGCTGCTGCGGCGCGGACAGCGGGCCGTTCTCGTCGTCGCCGGGGACGGGCCGCTCAGGGCCCGGCTCGAACAGCGCGCACGGGAGCGGAACCTGCCCGTCACGTTCCTCGGGCACGTCGCCGACCGTGCCGCTCTGGGCGCTCTGCAGGCGGGCGCCGACGTGTGCCTGGCGCCCGGGCCCGCCGAGACGTTCGGGCTCGCCGCACTGGAGGCCATGGCCTGCGGGACCCCCGTGGTGGCCAGCGCGCTGTCCGCCCTCCCGGAGATCGTCGGCGCGGCCGGCGCCACCGCGGCGGACAGCGGGGAGTCCTTCGCGGACGCGGTACGGCTGCTGCTCGGCCGGCCGGAACGCGAGCGCAGGGAAGCGGCACGCGCGCGTGCGGAGTGCTTCGGCTGGGACGACGCCGTGGCGGGCTTCCTCGCCGCACACGACGCCGAGGTCCAGGTGCGGCCGCGTCTCCAGGAGGGCGTGGGATGAGACCGCTTCGGTTCGTGGCCCTCGGCGACTCGCTCACGGAGGGTGTGGGCGACCCGGTGGGCGAGCGCCGGCGGGGATGGGCCGCGCTGCTCGCCGACGGCCTCGCCCGGTCCGTCGACTTCACCAACCTCGCCGTGAGCGGGGCGCAGACCCGCGACGTGCTGGAGCGGCAGACACCGGCGGCGCTGGCCCTGCGGCCCGACGTGGTGTCGGTCGTGATCGGCGTCAACGACACCCTGCGGTGCACCTTCGACATCCATGCCGTGGCCGCCCGGCTCGACAAGGTGTACGCGGCCTTCCGGGGCCAGGACGCCGTCCTGCTCACGGCGTGCCTGCCGGATCCCGGCGCCATGCTCGGGCTGCCGGGCGCCCTGGCCCGCCCCCTGGCCCGGCGGCAGCGGGCCGTCAACACCGTGGTGCACGCGCTGTCGGAACGGTACGGGGCGGTGCACCTGCACGCCGCGGAGGGCGCGTGGCTGCGGGACCGCGCGATGTGGAGCGCGGACCGGCTGCACCCCGGAGAGCGGGGGCACCGGCAACTCGCCCTCCGCTTCCACGCGTTGCTCACGCACGAGGGCATCGCCGAGGGGACGGCGCCCGGCGCCGAGCCCGAGTTCCCGCCGCCCACCCGGTCGGCCGGCCTGTGGTGGCTGGCCACCGCGGGCACGGGGTGGGTGGCCCGGCGGTGCACGGACCTGCTGCCGCAGCTCCTCACCCTCGCCGCCGCCGAAGTACGGCACCGGGCGCGCGGCACCAGCGCCCGGCTCGACCTGAGCGCCTCGCACGCCGTGGCGTCCGCGCTCGCCGCCCTCACGGCGGCCGAACAGCCGGACGTGGCGTGAGGAGCGGGGCGCGACCTTCTCGGGGCGGCGCACGGCTGCTGGGCGTGGGTGTGCGACTGCGCGGCGTCGGCGTGTGGCTGCTGGGCGTCGGTGTGCGTCGGCACGGCATCGGCGTACGGACGCGCGGTGCCGGCCTGCGACCGCGCGACATCGGCACAGGAGTGCTCGGTGCCGGGGTGCGATCGCTCCCCGGCGGCGTGCCCGCGCTCGTCGGCCGTGTGCTCAGCGGCGGCGTACGAGCATGAAGCGCACCGGCGTGCCCGGCACCGCCTGAGCGGCTGCCGGGAGGTCGGCGGACCGGACGACCGCGATCACCGGGTACCCGCCGGTGGTCGGATGGTCGGCGAGGAACACCACCGGTCTGCCGTCCGGCGGTACCTGGACGGCGCCCAGGACCAGGCCCTCGCTGGGGAGTTCGCCGGAGACGGCCCTCTCCAGCGGGGGCCCCTCCGTCCGCAGGCCGATGCGGTTGCTCGCGGAGGACACCCGGTACGGGCGTGTGGTGAGGGTGCGCAGCGCCGACGCCGTGAACCAGTCGTCGCGCGGACCGGGCGTCACACGCAGCACCAGTTCCGAGGGCGGCGCGACGTGCGGGACGACGTCCACGCGCGCGTGGAGCACGCCGGGCGGGCCCACGGGCAGCACCGTGCCGTCCGTGAGGGGCGCCGGGCCGAGGCCCGAGAGGAGGTCGGTGGAACGGCTCCCGAGGACCGGATCCACGGACACGCCTCCCGCGACGGCCATATAACTGCGCAGCCCCGCGCGCGCCGAGCCGATGTCCAGGAGCGCCCCGGGGGGCACGTGCACAGGGGCGCCCCAGGCGGCGGGAGCGCCGTCCACGGTCACCGGGCACGGCGCTCCCGTCACCGCCACGACGACCGCCGAACGCGGCCGCAGGGCGCAGCCGTCGAGCGTCGTCTCCAGGACGGCCGCCTCCGCCGGATTGCCGACGAGCCGGTTGGCCAGTGCCGCCGCGGGCGGGTCGAGCGCGCCGGAGCGCGGTACGCCGAGGTGTGCGTGGCCGGGGCGGCCCTCGTCCTGGACGGTGGTGAGGGCTCCGGAGCGGACGACGGACAGGGCACGGTCCGTCATGAGCGCCCCGCCGGGACGAAGCGGACGCGGGCACCCGGTGTCAACAGCGCGGCGGGCACGCGCGCGTGGTCCCACAGTACCGCGTCGGTCGTGCCGATCAGCTGCCAGCCGCCCGGCGACGCACGTGGGTACACGCCCGTGTACGGGCCGGCGAGCGCCACGGAACCCGCCGGGACCGCCGTACGCGGGGTCGCCCGGCGGGGCACGTCGTACCGGGACGGCAGCCCCGTGAGATAGCCGAAGCCGGGGGCGAACCCGCAGAAGGCGACCCGGAACTCGGCCGCCGCGTGGATCGCGGGCACCTCCCGCTCGTCGACACCCCACAGCGCCGCGACGTCCGCCAGGTCGGGGCCGTCGTAGCGCACGGGGATCTCGACGGCGCCGTCCGCGCGCGCGGGCAGCGGCGGGATGTGCCACGAGGGCAGCCGCCCGGCCAGTCCCACGGGGTCGTCCACACCGTCCAGGAGGACGGTACGGGCCGCCGGCACGATCTCCCGCACGGACAGGGACCCCTCGGCGCGACGGCGCAGCAGCTCCGCGTGCAGCGCCTGGGCGGCGTCGCCGGAGGGGACCTCGACGAGCAGGGCGCTCTCCCCGACGGGCAGCGCCCGCACGCCGTCCCCCCGAAGCCGGGCCGCCGTCCCGGTCCCGGCGGACGGGGCGGAGCCTTCGCCGAGGGTCGTGGCCGTCATGCGAACGCCTCCACGCGGACGCCGGAGGACTCCAGGCGTTCGCGCACGCGGCGGGCCAGGTCGACCGCGCCCGGGGTGTCCCCGTGCAGGCACAGGGAGCGTGCCCGGACGGGGATGCGGGTCCCGGACAGGGCGCTCACCTCACCGAGGCGGGCCAGCCCCACCGAGCGCTCGACCACGGCCTCGGCGTCCGTGATGACCGCGCCGTCCTGGCCCCGCGGCACCAGCGTGCCCTCCTCGGTGTACGCGCGGTCCGCGAACGCCTCGGTGGCGGTGGGCAGTCCGGCCTGTTCGGCGAGTTTCAGGAAGCGGGACGACGGCAGGCCGAGGACGGGCAGGGCGGCGTCCGCGAGCCGGACGCCCTCGACGACCGCCGCCGCCTGCTCCTCGTCGCGCACCACCCGGTTGTAGAGCGCGCCGTGCGGCTTCACGTACGCGACACGTGCCCCGGCCGCGCGCGCGAAGACCTCCAAGGCACCGATCTGGTACGCCACTTCGGCGGCCAGCTCGTCCGGCGGCACGTCCATCGCGCGCCGCCCGAACCCCGCCAGGTCCCGGTAGGAGACCTGGGCACCGATCCGCACGCCGCGCTCGGCCGCCAGCGCGCACACCCGCCGCATGGTGGCGGCGTCCCCGGCGTGGAAGCCGCAGGCGACGTTGGCGCTGGTGACGACGGACAGCAGTTGTTCGTCGTCGGTCAGCCGCCAGCGGCCGAAGCCCTCGCCGAGGTCGGCGTTGAGATCGATCGGGGTCATGGGGAGCGGTCCCTCCTGTTCGGTCGTCGTGGGCCGCGTCACGCCACGCGGTACTGCTCGTCACGGGTGTCCGTGAGGAACATCTGCCCGGGTGCGTGGGTGATCGCGAAAGGGGGTCGGGAGGCCATCACGGCCGCCTGGGGCGTGACACCGCAGGCCCAGAACACCGGGATGTCGTCCGGCGCGAAGTCCACGGGATCGCCGAAGTCGGGGCGCGCGAGGTCCTCGACGCCCAGCCCCGACGGCTCACCGCAGTGCACCGGCCCGCCGTGCACGGCGGGCAGCAGACTGCTCTCCCTGATCGCCGCGGCCAGGTGCTCGGGAGGGACCGGGCGCATCGACACCACCATCGGGCCGTGCAGCCGCCCCGCGGGCCGGCACTGACGCGCCGTCACGTACATCGAGACGTTGCGGCCCTGTTCGATGTGGCGCATCGGTACCCCCGCCTCGCTCAGCGCCCACTCGAAGGTGAAGCTGCACCCGATGAGAAAGGACACCAGGTCGTCACGCCAGCGGTCCAGCACGTCCGTCGGCTCGTCGACCAACTCGCCGTGCTCCCACACCCGGTAGCGCGGAAGGTCGGTGCGCAGGTCGGCACCCTCGGCGAGCGGAGTGGTCCAGGCGCCGGCGTCGGTGACGTCCAGCACCGGGCAGGGCTTGGGGTTGCGCTGGCAGAACAGCAGCATCTCGTACGCCCAGTCGGCGGGGACCGAGATGAGGTTCGCCTGCGTGTGGCCGGCGGCGACCCCCGCGGTGGGGCCGGACAGGCCCGAACGGTAGCGGGCCCGCGCCTGTGCGGGCGTCCACGCGTGCGCGTGGCCGTCGCGGTCGGGCGCGTCCGGCGCGCGCAGTTGCCGGCCGGGGAGGCTCGAAGGGCGCATCTGGAGGGTGTCCTTCACAGGAGTTCCTTCCCGCGCGTCTCGGGGAGCCCGAGGAGGGCCACCGCGGCGAGGGCGTAGCCGATCGCGCCGAAGACCAGCGCGCCGCCCACACCCCAACTGTCCGCCAGGAAACCGACGGTGGTGGGGAAGACCGCGCCCACGGCACGCCCGGTGTTGTACGTGAAGCCCTGCCCCGTGCCGCGCACCGCCGCCGGGTACAGCTCGCTCAGGAACGAGCCGAAGCCGCTGAAGATGGCCGACATGCAGAAGCCCAGCGGGAAACCGAGCACCAGGAGCAGGTCGTTGGCGCCGCTGGGGATGTTCGCGTACGCGAGGATGCAGGCCGCCGACAGGATCGCGAAGAGCAGGATGTTGCGCTTGCGGCCGAGCTTGTCGGTGAGGTAACCGCCGGTGAGGTAGCCGATGAAGGCCCCGGAGATCAGGAACGTGAGATAGCTGCCGGTGCCGACGACGGACAGACCGCGTTCCGTCTTCAGGTAGGTGGGCACCCAGGTGGCCAGCGTGTAGTAGCCGCCCTGGACTCCGGTGGAGAGCAGGACCGCGAAGAACGTGGTGCGCAGCAGGCCGGGACCGTCGGCGCCCGCGGGCTTGAAGATGGCGGCGAACGAGCCCTTCCGGACGCTCTTCTCGCGCTGGGCGGCCGCCTCGGGCGCGTCCTGCACCTTGCGGCGGACCCAGACGACGAGCAGTGCGGGCAGCGCGCCGGTCCAGAACATCACGCGCCAGGCGAGGTCGTCGTCGACGTACTGGAAGACCAGCGTGTAGACGACGACCGCGAGCCCCCAGCCGACGGCCCAGGAGCTCTGGACCGCGCCGAGCGTGCGGCCGCGGTGGCGCGGGCTCGCGTACTCCGCGACCAGGATCGCGCCGACCGCCCACTCGCCGCCGAAGCCGAGGCCCTGAAGGGCCCGGAACACCAGCAGCGTCTCGTAGTTGGGCGCGAAGCCGCAGGCCACGGTGAACACCGCGTAGGTGGCCACGGTGAGCAGCAGCGCCTTCACGCGCCCGATACGGTCCGCGACGACGCCGGCTACCGCGCCGCCGATCGCCGAGACGACCAGCGTGACCGTGGTGAACAGGCCGGTCTGGCCGCTGTCCAGGCCGAAGTACGCGGCGAGCGCGACCATGCTGAGCGGCAGCGTGAAGTAGTCGTACGAGTCGAGGGCGTAGCCCCCGAAGGCGCCGGTGAAGGCGCGGCGGCCCCGCGGGCCGAGCGCCCGCAGCCAGCCGAACGCGCCGTCCTGATCGGCGGGTTCGGGTGCGCCCGGCCGGGCGTCGGGGGTCAGGGCCTGGGACGGAGGGGTTGTGCTCATGGGCACCTCACAGTGAGGGGACGGAGGGTGCTTTGGGCTGAGCGGTGCGGCGCGCGGCGGCGGACGCCGGAGCGGTGCGTGTGCGGGTCGGCGGCCTGCCGTGCGCGGTCGTGCGAGCGGTGCGGGTGCGAGTCCTGCGGTCCGGCGTGTGCGGGTCCTGCGGCCTGTCGTGTGCGGTCGTGCGAGCAGGTGCGTGCGTCTGCGGTTCGTGGCTGCGCCGCACGTGCGTCCGCAGCCGATCGAGCAAGCCGATCGAGCAAGTCGAACGTTCAACACCTATGCGGTTTTATGGGCGATTTGCTCGAAGTCGTTCTGGTGGTGCGGTGAAGCCGAGCGGATGACGCCTGACCGTCAAGGTAGAGGATCGTTGAACGATCCCTCAATACCCATGTTGTTTCGTTCTTGTATCTGCGATTGAATTCCGGGCATGGCAGAGCTGACGGGACTGGCCGACGATCGCGCCCTGCTGGGCCGCACCAGCACCGCCGAGCGGGTCTCGGACATCCTCAGGAGCCGTATCGCCGACGGGTTCTTCCCGCCCGGCACGCGCTTGTCCGAGGACAGCATCGGCGGGGCGCTCGGCGTCTCCCGCAACACCCTGCGGGAGGCCTTCCGGCTGCTCACGCACGAACGGCTGCTGGTCCACGAGCTCAACCGCGGCGTCTTCGTGCGGGTGCTGACCGTCGACGACGTCGAGGACATCTACCGCACCCGCTCCCTCGTCGAGTGCGCCGTGGTCCGGGGCCTCGGCGAGCCGCCGTACGCCGTGGACGGCCTCGCCCACGCCGTCGCCGACGGACAGCGGGCGGCGCGCGAAGGCGACTGGAAGGGCGTCTCCACCGCCAACATCCACTTCCACCGGGAACTGGTGGCGCTCGCCGGGAGCGACCGCACCGACGAGCTGATGCGCAGCGTCTTCGCCGAACTCCGCCTCGCCTTCCATGTCGTGGACGACCCCCGGCGGCTCCACGAGCCCTACCTCGTCCGCAACCGTGACATCCTCGGCACCCTCCAGGACGGCGACCGGGACGGCGCCGAGCGACTGCTCGCGGTCTACCTCGACGACTCGCTCAGAGGCCTCGTCGAGGTGTACGGGCGGCGGGTGGCCGACGCGGCGCAGGGCACCGCCTGACCTGGTCCGGGGGGCCACCCCCGGGCCCGTCGTGACCGCCGGTCGCATCTGCGTCGTTTCGACCGTTGTCAGACCGAGGACCTAGTCTGTGCACCGTGACTTCGCCTGCATCGACGGACAGCGTTCCGCCCCAGCTCAGCGCGGGGCCGCGCCCGGCACCGGGCCCGGCCGCCGACGAGGGTCTGGCGCGGCGCCTGCGCGCGCTCGCCTGCACCGCGCCGCTGCACGACCTCGACGCACGCAAGGCGAACCTCGCCGGTGAGTACACGGTCTACGGAATGGCGGAGATCGCCCTCGCCGCCATCGACCTCGTCACACTCAACATGGACTTCGACACAGGCGCCGACCACGACCAGATAGTGGCCAGGCTCATCCCGCGCATCGCCGCGCAGGCCCCGCGGCGGCCCGTCGCCGAGCACGAGCGCGTGGCCCGCTGGGTCCTGGAGAACCTGATCAACGTCGGCAGCGTCGACCGCGGCTTCCGCGCGGTGTACGGCACCTTCGCGCCCGACGGCTCCTACGTCCGCCGCGACTACGACTTCAAGCTGATCGAGGAGGTGCCCGGATACGGCGGCAGCGTCTACCTCCGTACGACCGACGAAGCGGTCAACGTCCTCGTCGGCGCCCTCGACACCGACGTCACCAGCGCGCAGATCGCCGCCGAGGTCAAGCTGGAGGTGCTGATCAGCAGGGGCCGGCTCGCGGACGCCCAGCTCGCCGCCGAGCAGGCCCGCTACCGCACCGTGCAGTACTCCGAGACGCTCCGCCGGGCGCTGGACGCGACCCGCCGCAATGTGCGGGCCGTCGACTGGCTCCAGGCCGTCCCGGACATGATCGCCGAGGCGCTGGACCACGTGGCCGACCGGTACCGCCACGAGAACGCGATCCTCACCAACATCCGCAAGGCCCGGGACGAGTCCGAGGATCCGGAGCACAAGCGGCGGGCCGCCGAGCTCGTCGACATCGTCAAGGACTGCATCCGCAGGCACACCCAGCTCCAGTCCCGGCTGCTGGAGGCGGGCCCCCTGTTCCGCGCGGAGCAGGACCGGCAGGCCTTCGCGACCCCCATGACGACGTCCGGCATCGACCTGTACGGACATCTCGTCGCCCCCGTGCTGCCCCTGCCGGTGGAGCGGGCACTGCGCGTCACCGACGCCTTCTTCGCCCGCGGGACGGGGCTGCGCACCCCCGTCGCCGTACGCGTCGGGGATCTCGTCGACCTGCTCCTGACACCGCCCCTGGAGCGGGAGCACCTCGGCGCCGAGATGCCCGAGCCCGATCTGATCGCCACGCCGGACGACAGCCGGTTCAGCGAGGAGCAGCTCGCCTCGGCGACGGAGCTGCTCGACCTGCCCGCGGACGCGCCGCGCCGGCTGTCCGGACTCCTCGCCGAAGCCCGCCGCCGCGACCCCGAACTGCCCTACCTGGTCGCGCTGCTGGCCGTCCACGCGGCCAGCCCGCCGGTCGGCACCGCCTACCGGCAGGGCGAGGAGAAGCTGCTCTTCGCGGTGGACGACGGCACGGAGCTGGACGACCCGGAGTTCGGCGGCGCCGACCTCATCGTCGGCACGGCCCTGCTGGACGCGGCGGGGATGGCGGCGGACCGCACGGAAGCCGCATGAGATGCCGGACCGCATCCGGACGCGGGACCGGACCGACGCCCGCCTGACCCCGGCCGGACGCGGCGCCCGGCCCCGCGACGGAGCCTGGGCGACGCCGGCCGGGAGCCGCGTGAGCGGCCAGGACACCCGGCCCGGCGCAAGCCGCACGAGACACCGGGCGACAGCCCCCTGACATTGACGTACGTGATGAAGCAGACCCCGACCAAGGAGCCCCAGCCGTGACCGAGCACGTCGAGTGGAGTGAAGCGGAGGCCACCGCCGCCCCGGCGCACGCCCCCGTCACCCCGGCCGACGCCGCCGACGCGGCGCGGCTCGTCGCCTTCGGGCTCCAGCCCAAGCTCCAGCCCGCCCGCGACCAGGAGTACACCGAGCTGCTGCGCCGCTACCGCGAGGACCCGCCGTTCGCACGCCTCGCCGACGCCGTGGCCGCCGGACTCGGGCTGGTCGTGCTGGAGGTGTCCCCGCGCGCGGGGATGGCGGTGACCGCCGCCGAGGACTCCGTGTTCGCCGTCCGGATGGGCGACTACGCCCGCCGCGCCTCGGCCGACTCCGGCGACCGCTTCCTGCACGGGCTCGCCCACCTCGCGATCGCCGCCCTCGCCTTCCCCCGCCCGGAGGACCTCGCGGACGACGGATACATCGGACGCGTCTCGGTCAACGGCGTCGACGCGTTCGTCCGACAGGCCTGCCGGCGCCTGGAGGAGCGGGCGGGCGACCAGGGCGAGAACACCGACCCGGCGACGGACGCCCCGGGCCTGGAGGCGGCCTGGCGGATCTGGGCGCGCCGCAGCTCCACCGGCGCCACCAAGGACGCGAGACGACTGGCCGGCTCGACCACCGGCATCGTCGGCAAGGCGGCCGCCTTCCTCACCGACTCGGGATTCCTCCAGCGCACCGGCGACGACGCAGGAGGCACCTACCGCACCACGGCCCGCTATCAGCTCCAGGTCCGCGACATGGCGGGCAGCGCGGCCATGGCCGAACTCCTGGAACTGGGCGTCGTCCCGGTGACCGACGGCACCGCGACCCTGATGCCCGCCGAGGACACCGACGACCTCGAGCTGGCCGCCGACGCCGGACTGCCCTTCCACTCCTGACCGACTCACCCCCCTCACGACTACGAGAGTCCGCCGCCATGTACGAGCTGTCCCGGGTCCGCCTCTACTCCATCGGGCCTGCCGGTGCGCGCTACGCCGACACCGTGCTGGACCTGCGGGGTGTCGGCGAGCCCGTGCCCGACCCCGCGCCCATCCAGGCGGAGTTCTTCGAGGAGGAGCCGGTCGGGCCGCCGCGCCGGCCCGCTCCCGCGGGCGTGCTCTTCCTGGAGAACGGCGGCGGCAAGTCGGTGCTGCTCAAGCTGATCTTCTCCGTGATGCTCCCCGGCCACCGCAACACCCTCGGCGGCGCCAGCTCCGGCGTCCTGCGCAAGTTCCTGCTCGCCGACGACTGCGGGCACGTCGCGCTGGAGTGGCAGCACACGCTGACCGGCGAGTGCGTCGTGGTCGGCAAGGCCAGCGAATGGCGGGGCCGGCAGGTCTCCAACGACCCGCGGAAGTTCGCCGAGGCCTGGTACTCCTTCCGGCCCGGCCCCGGACTGAGCCTGGACAATCTGCCCGTCGCCGAGTCCACCGCCGTGCGCCCGCCCGTGGAGGGCGCCTCCGGGGCACAGGGACGACGCCGCACCATGAAGGGCTTCCGGGACGCGATCACCGAGGCCGGGAAGGCGTACCCGCACCTCGAAGTGCACTGGGAGGAGATCCACGACCGGTGGAACGAACACCTCGGCGACCTGGGCCTGGACCCCGAACTCTTCCGCTACCAGCGGGAGATGAATGCCGACGAGGGTGAGGCCGCCGGCCTCTTCGCGGTCAAGAAGGACTCCGACTTCACCGACCTGCTGCTCCGCGCGGTCACCGACACCCGGGACACCGACGGACTCGCCGACCTGGTCGGAGGCTTCGGCAACAAGCTGGGGCGCCGCGCCGAACTCATCGCCGAGCGCGACTTCACGGCCGGCTCCGTCGAGCTGCTCGGGCGGATCGTCGAGGTCAGCGAGGCGCGCGCACGCGCGCGTGACATCCACGCGGGCGCGGAGCGGCGCACCCGGACACTGGCACGCCGGCTGTCCGCCCGTGCCGTGCAGGAGCGCGTGCGGGCCGGTGAGCTCGCCCAGCGCGTGACCGCCGCCGCGTACGCCGTCACCCACGCCGAGGGCGCCCGCGAGCGCAGCGCCCTGATCGCCGCCGAACTCGCCTACCGGCACGCCTCGTTGGCGCTGGCCGGGGCCGAGAAGTCCGCGACGGCACAGAAGCGCGAGCTCGCCGACGCGCGCACCCTGCACTCCGCGTGGCAGGCCGCCGAGGCCGTGCTGCGGCACCGCGCGGCCGCCGACCGCTCCACGCGCGTGGCCGCCGCGATCCGGGAGGCCGAACGCGACGCCGCTCCCGCGCTCGCCGCGCGCGCCAAGGCCGCCGTCGACCTGGTCCGCGCCCTGCACCGCGCCGCCGAGAGCGCCGAGACCCTCGCCAACGAGGAGGAGGAGCGCTCGGCCGGTCTCCAGGAGGCCGGCGAGACGGCCTACGCGGACTCGACCGCCGCGGCGACCGCGGCACAGCGCGCCCGCAGCGAGGTCGGGCATCTTCGCCAGCGCCTCGCCGAGGTCGCGC
Source organism: Streptomyces krungchingensis (assembly GCF_054729265.1). NCBI lineage: Bacteria > Bacillati > Actinomycetota > Actinomycetes > Kitasatosporales > Streptomycetaceae > Streptomyces > Streptomyces krungchingensis. The sequence goes on along the minus strand of NZ_JBPUKY010000001.1, from coordinate 2,376,648 downwards.
AGGAGACCGCCGAGGCGGTGCGCGCCGGCTGGCTCGACGACAGCGCTCCCGACGCCGACCCGGCCCGCGCCGCGCTCGCCGCCAGCGACGCCGAGAAGACGGCCGTCGCCTCCTGGGACACCGCCCGCGAGGCCGCGCGCCGCGCCTCCGAGCACGCCCGCGAGGCGGCCTCCGCCGAGTCCCGCGCGGAACTGACGGCCGCCCGCGCGGCGGACGCCGCCACGGCGGCCGAGCGGTCCCACGAGGCGGAGCGCCGTACGGCGGAGACGCTGGCCGAGGAGGAGCGGCTGGCCGAGCTGCTCGGTCTGCCGGGCGCCGCCCGCACGGTCCGCGGCACCGTGCCCGTACCCCGCACCGGCGACGGCCGGGCCGAGGACGCCCGCCGCGGCGCCGCCCACGGCAAGGAAGACGGTGCCGGGGAGGGGCGGAGCGGCGCGGACGACACCTGGGACACGGCCGAGAGCCCCCTGGCCCCGCACGAGTTGGACCACTACGCCGACGAGCTCCGCGAGCTCCTCGACGACGGGGTCGCCGCCGCCGAGCGCCAGCTGTTCGAGCTGCGGACCGCCGCCGCGGACGACGCGCGCATCCTCGGCGCCCTCGGTGACGGCGGCCTGCTGCCGCCGGGCCCCGACGTGCTGGCCACCGTGGAGTACCTCGGCGAACACGGCATCCCCGCCCTGCCCGGCTGGCGCTATCTCGCCCAGGCCGTCGACCCCGCCGACCACGCGCGCGTGCTCGCCGCCCGCCCGGAGCTGGTCGACGGCGTGATCATCACCGACCCGGACACGCACGCACGGGCCCGCGAGGTGCTCGGCGACGCCGCGCTGCTGCCCCGTTCGGCCGTGGCCGTCGGCACCGCCGCCGCGCTGCTCGCCCCCACTCCCGCCCCCGACACGGGAGACGGCGGAGTCTTCCTCGTACCGCCGAACCCGGCCATGCACGACGAGCACGCCGCCGACGAGGAGCGGCAGACGCTGCGCAGCCGCGCCACCCGGCGGGACGAGGAGATCCGCGTCCTGGCCGGACGGCTCGCCAAGGACCGCGAGCTGGCGGCACGCCTCGCGTCGTGGCGCACCGGATGCCCGGCCGGGCGGCTCACCGAGCTCGCGACCGCCGCGGGGGAAGCACGCGCGTTCGCCGACGAGGCCGAGGCGGAGCTGGCCGAGGCCCGCACCGTCCGGGCGGAGGCCGACGAGGCCGCGGCCGAAGCGGCCCACGTGCGCGACGAACGCCAGGAGGCCGCGCAGCGTGCCCGGCGTGCCGCCGACGCGCTCGCCGGGCTGGCGTTCCGGCTGCGTGAGCGCGCCGGCTGGCAGGTCAAGGTCCGTGAACTCGCCGACGAGGCCGCGGAGTCGGAAGCTCGCGCCCAGGTCTGCCTGGAGCGCGCCCGCGCCGCCGACGAGGACCGCCGTGCCGCCCAGCGCGCCGCCGACGACGCCCGGCGCACGGCCCGCGCGCTGCGCGCCGAGCGCGCGGAGATCGCCGGCGCTCCCGACGACGTACCGGAGGACGGGACGGCAGCGTCGCAGTCCCCGCTGCCCGCGCTGCGCGAGGCCTACCGCGCCGCGTCCCAGGTGTACGAGAAGGTCGGCGTCGGCGCCGACCTCCGCGCCGAGCAGGCCCGCGCCGAGAGCGACGAGAGCGCCGCGCTCGCGGAACTGGACCGGCTCAGCAACAAGGTACGCACGCGCGCGGCCCAGCTCCTCGAATCGCCCGACGGCTCCGACGGGCCCTCCCGGCAGGCCGCCGCCGCCCGTGCCGAGGAGCTCGTGCAGCTCCTGGAGACCCGCATGTCGACCGCGAGCGAGCAGCTCGGACGACTGCGCGGCGAGGCCGAGCGGCACGCGCCCGAGGACGGCGAGGCCCACACCCGGCTGCCCGAGGAGATGCTGCCCCGCGACGCCGAGCACGCGCAGAGCCTGCTGCGCACCGCCACCGGCGAACTGACCTCCCGTGTCGAGGCGTTGGACCAGGCCCGCGAGGCCCATGCCGAACTGCTCACCGCCCACCGCGCCGCCGAGGACGCGGCCGGCGGCTTCGACGAGACGTCCGCCCTGCTCAGGGACCTCCTGCGCGAGCACACCGACGAGGAGCAGGAGGAGCCCGAGCCCTACCCCGGCACACTCGAGGAGGCACGCCACTCCGCCGCCGAGACCCGCCGCTCACTGCGTGGCTGCGCCGCCGACCTGTCCGCCGCCGAGTCCGCCGTCCGCGAGGCCGGTGACGTCCTCGTACGGCATGCCAACTCCACGCGGTACGAGCAGGTGCGCACCCCCGCGCGGCAGCAGATCCGCGAGCTTCCCGCCGCCGCGCTGCCGGAGCACGCGCAGAAGTGGGCGGACGCGTTCGCGCCCCGGCTGCGGGTGCTGACCGACGAGCTGGCTCAGCTGGAGCGCAACCGCGACTCGATCGTGGACCGGCTGCGCGGGCTCGTGGAGTCGTCGCTCGCCACCCTGCGGTCCGCGCAGCGGCTGTCCCGCCTCCCCGAAGGGCTCGGCGAGTGGTCCGGGCAGGAGTTCCTGCGGATCCGCTTCGAGGAACCCGACCAGGCCACGCTCACCGAGCGGCTCGGCGAGGTCGTCGACGAGGCGACCCGCGCGGCGGTCAGGAAGAACTCGGACATGCGCCGCGACGGCATGTCGCTGCTGCTGCGCGGAGTCGGTGCGGCGCTCCAGCCGAAGGGCATCGCCGTCGAGATCCTCAAGCCGGACGCGGTGCTGCGCGCCGAGCGCGTCCCGGTCGGGCAGATGGGAGACGTCTTCTCCGGCGGACAGCTGCTCACCGCGGCCATCGCCCTGTACTGCACGATGGCCGCGCTGCGGAGCAACGACCGCGGCCGCGACAAGCACCGCCACGCCGGCACGCTCTTCCTCGACAACCCCATCGGCCGCGCCAACGCGACGTACCTGCTGGAGCTCCAGCGGGCCGTCTCGGACGCGCTCGGCGTCCAGCTCCTGTACACCACCGGCCTGTTCGACACGACGGCGCTCGCCGAGTTCCCACTGGTGATCCGGCTGCGCAACGACGCCGATCTGCGTGCCGGTCTGAAGTACATCAGCGTGGAGGAGCACCTGCGGCCGGGCCTGCCGCAGCAGGCACAGGCGGGGGAGGCCGTGCACAGCGAGATCACGGCGACACGGATGTACAAGCGCCCCGCGCCGAGCACTCCGCAGCCCTGAGCCGTGGCGGGGAGCCGCGCGCCGGCCCGGCGCGCGGCTCCCCGACGCCTCCGACGGGACGCCCCGCGGACGCCCCCTCGCGGAGGTGCCGTCAGGCGTCCTCCTTCAGCAGGTCGGCGCACTTCTCGCCGATCATCATCGTCGTGATGCACGGATTGACGGAGATGAGGTCCGGCATCACCGAGCCGTCCGCCACCCGCAGACCCGCGACACCCTTGACCCGCAGTCGCGCGTCGAGCGGCGCCGAGGCGTCGTCGTCCGCACCCATCTTCACCGTGCACGACGGGTGATAGACGGTGTTGTGGGTCTTGTGGATGTAGTCGAGCAGTTCGTCGTCCGTGCGCACATCGGGACCGGGAGCCAGCTCCGCGCCCGTCCAGCCGCTCAGCGCGGGCTGTCCGGCGATCCGGCGGGCCAGCCTCAGGCCGTACGTCATCACCCGCACGTCGTGCTCGTGAGTGAAGTAGCGCGGATCGACCATCGGCTTGTCCCGGTAGTCGCGGGTGCGCAGCCGCACGGTGCCGCGCGACTTGGCGCGCGTGACGTTCGGTGTCAGACAGAAGGCGTTCTCCGACGTGGGGAAGCCGTGCCGGGCCGTGTTCATGTCGAACGGCACCGAGCCGTAGTGGAACATCAAGTCCGGGCGGTCCAGGCCCGGTTCGGTGTCGTAGAAGATGCCCGCCTCCCACCACTGGCTGGACGTGGTGGTCATCGGCTGACGGGCCTCCCACATGATGACGCCCTCGGGGTGGTCCTGGAGGTTATCGCCGACGCCGGCCGCGTCCACCACGACCTCCACGCCCACCTCGCGCAGATGCCCGGCCGGCCCGATGCCGGACAGCATCAGCAGCTTGGGGGTGTCGATGGACCCGCAGGACACGATCACCTCGCGCCGGGCGCGCACCGTCCACGTGTGGACCAGGTCCGGGTCGAGATACTCCGCGCCCACGCAGCGGCGGCCGTCGAGCACGAGCCTCTTGGCCCGCACCCCGGTGCGCACCTCCAGGTTCGGGCGCTTGCCCATGACCGGATGGAGGTAGGCGACCGACGAGGACTGCCTGATGTTGTTCTCGTCGGAGTTGATCTGGAACCAGTTGGCGCCGCGGATCACGGTCGTACCGGTGTTGAACGCGGTGATCGGGATGCCCGCCTGCGCGCAGGCCTCCAACAGCGCCGCACCACAGGGGTCTTCGCCCTTCAGCGTGCGCAGCTTCACCGGGCCGCCTCGGCCGTGGTGGTCGCCCGGCGCGTCGTTCGACTCCAGCCGCCGGTAGAGCGGGAAGAGGTCGGCCGCGCTCCAGCCCGAACACCCGGCGGCCGCCCAGTCGTCGAGATCCTCCGCGGGGGCCCAGAAGGCGATGCACGAGTTGTGGGAGGAACAGCCGCCGAGCACCTTCGCGCGGGCGTGCCGCATGAAGCTGTTGCCGCTCGCCTGCGGCTCGACGGGATAGTCCCAGTCGTAGCCGGACTCCAGCAGGCCCATCCAGCGCTCCAGTTTGAGGACGCTGTCGTCGCCGACGTCGCTGGGACCGGCCTCCAGGACGCACACGGTGACGGACGGATCCTCGGAGAGCCGGGCGGCGACCACGTTCCCGGCGGTGCCGCCGCCGACCACCACATAGTCGAACTCGTCGATGCTCATGAGCGGGTGACCTCCTTCAGTCGGCCGTGGGGGCGGCGAGGGGAGACGTGGCGGCCGGTGACTCCAACCGGTGCTCGGCGAGCACACCGGTCCGGTGCCGCTGGACGAACCAGTAGTAGGCGAAGCCGCCGCCCGCGATGACGGCGACGAACAGCACCGCGCCCCAGCGCAGATACCAGTGGAAGGGCGCGGCGGCGTTGTACACGGAGGCGCGGGGCCAGATCAGGTTGAGCGTCATGGCCGCGCCCCACACCACGGCGACGATGTTGACGAGCAGACCCCAGCGGCCCAGGCTGAACCGGCCCTCGCCCGCCGGCTGCCAGGTGCCGCGCAGCCTGGCCACCAGCATCGGCGCGGTGACACCCAGATAGGCGAGGTAGATCATGATGATGCCGATGCTGGTGACGACGGTGAAGATCTGCGGCTGGCGGATGTTGACGACGAGGATCGCCACCGCCAGGACACCGATGATCACCGCGGGCAGCACCGGGGTCTTGAACCGCGGACTGACCCGCGCCATCAGGGCGGACGCGGGCAGATTGTTGTCCCGGGCCATCGCGAAGGCCAGCCGGATGGCCGCGGTGTGTACGGCGAGCGCGCAGACGGTGACCGCGATCAGCACGCACCAGAGCATCGCCTTGCCCGCCGTCGGACCGAGCACGTCGAGCACGATGTACTGGAGGCCGTCCGTGGACAGCTTGTCGCCCTTGAGGCTGGAGACGCTCATCAGCGCCAGCAGCAGCACGAGTCCGCCGAGGATGAACGAGGCGACGATGGCGCGGATGATGGCGCGCGGGGCGTTGCGGGACGGGTCCAGGGACTCCTCGCCGAGCGAGGCGGCCGTGTCGAAGCCGTACATCACGTACGCGGACGCCAGCGAGGCCACGAGGAACGCGCCCAGGTAGCCCGTGGAATGACCGGCCCCCGTGCCGGCGGTGTCCGTGACGACCTGCGGTCCTCGCGTGATGTGGACGGCGAACAGCACGATGAGGACGACGGTGGCGATCAGTTCGATGAAGACGCCGGCGCTGTTGATGGTGGCCATCAGCTTCACACCGAAGGCGTTCACCAGGGTCGTGAACAGGATGAGCACGGTCGCCAGGACGACCGCGTTGGTGGCGACGTCGTACGTGCCGGTGCCGTCCCCGACGAACTGGAAGACGTCGGAGATCTGGGGCAGCGTGAGCTGGTAGGCGAGCGCCACGGCCGAGATCGACACGATGGAGGCGATCAGCATCATCCAGCCGGCGAGCCAGCCGAGGTGCGGATTGCCTATCTTCTTCGACCAGTTGTAGACCGAGCCCGCGACCGGATAGCGGGCCGCGAGTTCCGCGAAGCAGAGCGCGACCATGAACTGGCCGCCGAAGACCATCGGCCAGGACCACCAGTAGGCGGCGCCGCCGCTGCCGTAGCCGAAGTAGAAGAGCTGGAAGGTGCCGGTGAGGATGGAGATGTAGCTGATGCCGGCGGCGAACGTGTGGAAGTTGCCCAGGGTGCGTTTGAGTTCGGGCTTGTAGCCGAACTCGGCGAGTTCGGCGTCGTCGTGACCCTGTGGGTCTGTCGGTTGCTCGGTTGTCGTCATGAGCGGACTCCAGGTGGGCCTGGGGGAGGGATGAGGGAGCGGCTCCTGCGGGTGCCGGGACCGGTGCGGGGACTGCGCGCGGTGCGGTGTGCGGGATGGTGCGCGGTGCGGTGTGCGGGATGGTGCGCCGTGTGCGGTGCGGGACGGTGCACCGCGTGCTGTGCGGTGTGGTGCGCTTGGTCGTACGCGGTGTCGTGCGTGCGTGGTGCGCATTGTGGCGTCAGGGCGACGTCAGGCGAACCACCCCTGCGGGGACGGGTCGGTGTTCCGCCAGATGTGCTTGGCCTCGCGGTACTCGGCGAGGCCGGACGGCCCGAGCTCGCGCCCGGAGCCGGACTGCTTGAATCCGCCCCACTCGGCCTGCGGGACGTACGGGTGATAGTCGTTGATCCACACCGTGCCGAGGCGCAGCCGGGCGGCGACCCGCTGGGCCTTGGCCTCGTCGGTGGTGAAGACCGCGCCCGCGAGACCGTAGACCGTGTCGTTCGCGAGCCGCACCGCCTCGGCCTCGCTGCGGAAGCGCTCCACGGTGAGCACGGGCCCGAACGACTCGTCCTGGACCACCGACATGCCGCCGGTGCACTCGTCCAGCACCGTCGGCAGGTAGTAGAACCCTTCGTCGAGCCCTTCGGGACGGGCGCCGCCGCAGCGCAGCACCGCGCCCTCCGCGAGGCCCCGGGCGACGTACGCCTCGACCTTGGAGCGGTGCGCCTCCGAGATCAGCGGACCGGTCTGCGCGTGCTCGTCGAACGGCCCGCCGAGCCGGATCCGCCCGGCGCGCCGCACCACTTCGTCGACGAACCGGTCGTGCAGCACGTCCTCGACCAGGAGCCGCGCGCCCGCCGAGCAGACCTGCCCGGAATGCAGGAAGACGGCCGTCAGCGCCATGTCGACCGCCGTCTCGAAGTCGGCGTCCGCGAAGACGATGTTGGGGTTCTTGCCGCCGAGTTCCAGGGCGACCTTCTTGACCGTCCCGGCCGCCGCGGCCATCAGCCCACGGCCGGTCCCGAGGCCGCCGGTGAACGAGACGAGGTCCACGTCCGGATGGTCGGCGAGGGGCGCGCCCGCCTCCGGACCCGCGCCCAGCACCAGGTTGGCGACGCCCGGCGGGAGCCCCGCCTCGTCCAGGAGGCGCATCAGACGGATCGCCGTGTGCGGGGTGAGCTCGCTGGGCTTGAGGACGAAGGTGTTGCCCGCCGCGAGGGCCGGCGCGACCTTCCACGCGGTCTGCAGGAGCGGGTAGTTCCACGGTGTGATCAGCGCGCAGACCCCGACGGGCTCGTACACGACACGGCTGTCGACGGTCGCCGAGCCCGTGTCGACGACCCGGCCGGCCTCGGCGGCGGCCAGCCGACCGAAGTAGCGGAAACAGTTCGCGACGTCGTCGATGTCGTACTCGCTCTCGACGAGCCGCTTGCCGGTGTCGAGGGACTCGGCGCGGGCGAGCGCGTCCTTGTCGCGCACGAGGAGGCCGGCGACGCGCAGCAGCAGATCGCCGCGGTCCGCGGGCGCGGTCGCGGGCCACGGTCCGTCGTCGAAGGCGCGGCGCGCGGCGGCGATCGCGTCGGCCGTGTCCTTGCCGCCCGCCTCGTCGACGACGCCGACCGGGGAGCCGTCGGCGGGACAGCGGATCTCCCGGGTGCGCCCGTCCAGCGCGCCCCGCCAGGAACCGTCGATGAACAGATCAGGCATGCGGGCCTCCCAGCTGCGTCGTCAGCCACTCGTGGAAGATGCCGATGTGGTGCTCGGTGGGGACCAGCACACCGCCCCTGCGGTACGCCCGCGACGCCATCGCCGGCTGCGTCCGCTCGCAGGCCGCGAAGTCCTGCTCGTTCACGCGGTGGAAGAGCTCCACCGACTTGGACACGTCCGCGCCGGACGCGACGACCTCCGGCGCGTACAGCCAGTCGCACTCGACGACCGTGCGGTCCTCGGCGAGCGGGAACATGCGGTGCAGGATGACGTGGTCCGGGACGAGGTTGATGAAGACCGTCGGCTTCACGGTGATCGCGTAGTAACGGCGGTCCTGGTCGTCGGAGACCTCGGGGAGCCGGGCGAAGCCCTCGCTGCCGTCGACCGTGAACCCCTTGATCCCCTCGCCGAACTCGGCGCCGTGGCCCACGTAGTACTGGGCCGCGAACCCGTCGGCGAACTCCGGCAGCACGTCGGTGAGTTCGGGGTGGATCGTCGCGCAGTGATAGCACTCCATGAAGTTCTCGACGATCAGCTTCCAGTTGGCCTTCACGTCGTACGTGATGCGGCGGCCGAGCGCCAGGTTCTCGGTGCCGTAGTGCCCGATGGCCGCCGCGTCGCCGAGCCGTTCCACCGCCGCGCCCGTCACTGTCTCCTCGAAGGAGGGCGGTTCGTCGGCCAGGCACACCCAGGCGTATCCCAGCCACTCGCGCAGGGCGACCGTGACCAGGCCGTACTCGGCGCGGTCGACGTCCGGCATCTTCGTCAGGTTCGGCGCGGCGACGAGCCTGCCGTCGAGGTCGTACGTCCAGGCGTGGTACGGGCATTGGAGACTCCGGCGGACCTCCCCGGACTCCTCTGTGCACAACCGGGCCCCGCGATGGCGGCAGATGTTGAGGAAGGCGCGCAGCTCGCCCGTGCGGGAACGGGTGACGAGGACGCTCTCGCGGCCGACCTGCACGGTGCGGAAAGCGCCGGGCCCGGCCAGGTCGGCGGAGCGGACGGCGCAGAACCACATCGACTCGAAGAGCCGCTCCTGCTCCTGCCGGAAGATCTCCGGATCGGTGTAGGAGCGCCCCGGGAGGGTGGCGATCAGGCTGGGCGGGAGGGGGGACGGGGAGACGGGGATCGTCGTCACGTGCGGACTCCTCAGGCGGGCGCGGCGGCGAGGCGGCTGGGGTCGAACAGGCCGATGGGGTGCTCGGTGGTGCCCTTCAGCGCGAGGTCGGCGAGGATCTCGCCGACGACCGGCACGAACTTGAAGCCGTGTCCGGAAAATCCGCCGGCGACGGTGACGGACTCCGGGTGCGCGGGATGCCGGGCGATGACGAAATGCTCGTCGGGAGTGTTGGAATACAGGCAGGTGGCGGCCTTGAGGAAGCTGCCGGGCAGGTCCGGGATGCAGCGGGACATGTGGTCGGCCATGGCCCGCACCTCCTCGTCGTGCACGGTCCGGTCGATGGTCTCCGGGGTGCACTCGACGCCCTTGCGGAAGAAGGCGACCTTGGCGCCCAGCTCCGGGCCGTCGATGGCGGGGAAGCCGTAGACCTGGACGCCGGCCGCGTCCTCCCAGATGTAGATCGGATGGGCGTCGGGGACGAACGGCCCGGTCCCGCCGCGCGGCTGGAACCAGTACATGACCTGCCGCTCGATCCGGAACGGCACACCGAGGTCGGTGAGCAGCTGTGGTGCCCACGCGCCGGGGCAGATCACCAACTGGCCCGCGGTGTAGGTGTTCTCGGCCGTGTGGACGCGCACGCCGTCCCGGTACGGCTCCCAGCGCGTCATCGGCTCTTCGAAGTGCAGGTCGGCGCCCTGCCGGGTGGCGAGCTGGAGGTGGGCGGCGACGGTGTTCTCGGGGCGCAGCAGGCCGGCGCGCGCCTCGTAGAGCGCGACCTCGTCGTCGTGCGGGGCGAGCGTCGGGAAACGGCGGCGGATCTCGGCGGCGTCCAGCATCTCGTGCGGCAGGTCCCACCGTTGGGCCGAGAGCAGCGAGCCGGAGACCGTCCGGGAGTCCGGGGGACCGACCATGACACCGCCGCAGAGGGTGGCGATGTCGCGTCCCGTCTCCCGCTCCAGCTCCTCGTACAGTTCGTACGCGCGCAGCAGCAGCGGCACGTACGCCGGGTCCTCGAAGTAGGACTGCCGGGTGATGCGTGAACCGCCGTGGCTGGAACCGCGGTTGTGCACGGGGCCGAACTTCTCCAGACCGAGCACACGCGCGCCGCGTGCGGACAGGTGGTGGGCGGCGGCGCTGCCCATGCCGCCGAGACCGATCACGATCACGTCGTAGGTGGGGGACACGAAGGCCTCCTGAGGGCGTGTCAGCGGCGGATGCGGGTCATCTTCGGGTCGAAGAGGGGCTCTTCGGCGATGGTCGCGGGAATCTTCTCGCCGAAGTAGTCGATGTGCACGCCGGTGCCCGTCGCCAGGGCGGGCAGCCAGGCGTACGCGACGCAGCGGCCGAGCGTGTAGCCGTACGAGGCGCTGGTGACGTAGCCGGCGGGGGTGCCGCCGACGTGGACGGGTTCCTTGCCGAGGACGACGGAGGCGGGATCGTCGAGGAGCAGCGGGGTGAGCCTGCGCGCGGGTTCCGTCCCGGCGAGGCCCTGGAGCTCCTCCTGGCCGACGAAGCCGTCCTTGTCCATGCGGACCGCGAACCCCACGCCCGCCTCGTACGGGTTGTGCTCGTCCGTCATGTCGACGCCCCAGGCGCGGTAACCCTTCTCCAGCCGCAGGGAGTTGAACGCCGAGCGTCCCGCGGCGATCACGCCGTGCGGCCGCCCCGCCTCCCACAGCGTGTCCCAGAGCCGCAGCCCCAGGTCGGCGGTGGTGTACAGCTCCCAGCCCAGCTCGCCGACGTAGCTCAACCGCAGGGCGGTGACCGGGACATGGCCCAGGTGGGTCTGCTTGGCCCGGAAGTAGCCGAAGCCCTCGTGCGAGAAGTCGTCGTGGGTCAGCGGCTGGACGAGGTCGCGGGCGAGCGGCCCCCACACGCCGATGCAGCAGGTGCCGGAGGTGATGTCGCGGAGGTGCACGTCGCCGGGTGCGTGGCGGATCAGCCAGTCCAGGTCGGCGGGAGAGTTGGCGCCCACCTGGAACCGGTCGGGGGCGAGACGCGCGACGGTCAGGTCGGAGCGCACACCGCCGGTCTCGTCGAGCAGGAGCGTGTAGGTGACCGCTCCGGGCTTCTTGCGCAGGTTGTTGGTCGTCATGCGCTGGAGGAAGCCGAGGGCGCCGGGGCCGGTGACCTCCAGCCTGCGCAGCGGCGTCATGTCGTACAGGGCGACCTTCTCACGGGTCGCCTTCGCCTCGGCCGCCGCAATCGGGGACCAGTGGCGGGCCGACCAGGCGTCGCGCTCCGGCAGGCGCAGGCCGTCCGCGAGCGGGGCGTTCGCCTCGTACCAGTGCGGGCGCTCCCAGCCGCCGCCCTCCAGGAAATACGCGCCGAGCTCCTGCTGCCGGGCGTGGAAGGGGCTGACGCGCAAGGGACGCGGCTGCTCCATCGGCTGGAGGGGGTGCAGGACGTCGTACACCTCGACGAACTGCTGTGAACCGCGTTCACGCACATACGACGGTGAACGCTGCGCGTCCTCGAAACGCGTGAGGTCGCACTCGTGCAGGTCGAGGGACGCGCGCCCGTCCACCATCCATTCGGCGACCGCCTTCGCCACACCCGCGGAGTGGGTGACCCAGACGGCCTCGGCCAGCCAGAAACCGCGCAGTTCACGGGACTCGCCCAGGACGGGCATGCCGTCCGGCGTGAACGAGAACACGCCGTTGAAGCCCTCCTCGACCTCCGACCCACGCAGGGCGGGCAGCAGCCGGCGGCAGTCGTCCCAGCTCGGTGCCCAGTCCTCGGCGGTGAACGGGTACGACGACGGCATCGGCATGTCGTTCGCGCGCGCCTCGTCGTAGGCGAGGACGGCGAACGGGTCGACCGGCAGCGGCCGGTGGGCGTAGCTGCCGATGCCGATCCGGTCGTGGTGCTCACGGAAGTACAGGTCGCGGTCCTGGAAGCGGAGGATGGGCCGGGACGCCTCGGCGACCGCGCCGGCCAGTTCGGGCAACGGCCGCGTCTTCGCGTACTGGTGCGCGAGCGGTTGCAGGGGCACGTCGACTCCGGCCATGCGCCCGATGACCGGGCCCCAGAATCCGGCGGCGGAGACGACGTGATCGGCGGGGAAGGAACCGCGGTCGGTGACGACGGCGGTGACACGGCCGTCCTCCCGCTCGATTCCGGTGACCGTGTGGCGGTCGAGGAATCGGGCGCCCCGGCTCTCGGCGCGCTCCATCTGGGCGCGGGCCGCGGGCAGGGCGCGGGCCAGCCCGTCGTCCGGGGTGTGGAAGCCGCCGAGCACCGCCGACTCGTCGAGCAGCGGCCAGAGTTCCTTGCAGCGGGCGGCGCCGACGACCTCGCCGCGCACTCCCCAGGACGCGGCGTATCCCGCCCTGCGGTGCAGGTCGGCCAGGCGCCCGGGGGTGGTCGCGAGCTCCAGACCGCCGACCTGGTCGAAGCAGGAGACGCCGTCCACCCGCAGGGATCCGAACTTCTCCACGGTGTACCGCGCGAACTCCGTGAGCGTCTTGGACGGGCTGGTCCGGAACACCAGGCCCGGTGCGTGGGACGTGGAGCCGCCGGGCGCGGGCAGCGGCCCCTGTTCGAGAACGGTGACGTCGGTCCACCCGCGTGCGGTCAGTTCGTCGGCGAGCGAGCAGCCGACGATGCCGGCGCCGATGACGACGACCCGGGGACCGCGCGGGCGGGTTGCGGGCGTGGTGGACATGCCCCTCCTTGCCGGGGTGCGGGAGCGGACGTGCTCAAGGGGTGGGGATGTGGGGCCGTTCGGCCTCGACGGTGGTGTCCTCGCCGTGCCCGGTGCGGACGACCGTGCCGCCGGCGAGGGTGAGCGGGCGGTTGCGGAGGGAGGCCTCGATGGTGGACCGGTCGAAGTAGGAACGGCCGGTGGCACCGGGCCCGCCCCGGAACAGGGTGTCCCCGAAGGTCTCGCCGTCGAGGCTGAAGGTGCCGGAGGTGACGACGCGACGGACGGTGACTTCGTGACTCACAGGACCACCACGGACCGCAGCACCTCACCGCGGTGCATCTTCCCGAACGCCTCCTCGACCTGGTCGAGGGAGATGGTCTCGCTGACGAAGGCGTTGAGGTCGAGCAGGCCGTACAGGTACTGGTCGATGAGGAAGGGGAAGTCGCGGCTCGGCAGGCAGTCGCCGTACCAGGACGACTTGAGGGCGCCGCCGCGGGAGAACAAGTCGATCAGCGGGAGGTCGATCCTCATCTCGGGGTCCGGGACACCGACCTGGACGAGCACACCGGCGTGGTCGCGCATGTAGAAGGCCTGCTTGTACGTCTCCGGTCGGCCCACCGCGTCGATGGCGATGTCGACCCCGAAGCCGTCGGTGAGCGCGCGCACGGCCTCGACGGCGTCGGTGCCGCGGGAGTTGACGGTGTGTGTGGCGCCGAACTTCTCCGCCTGGTCGAGCTTCTTGTCGTCGATGTCGATCGCGATGACCTTCATGGCGCCGTTGAGGCAGGCGCCCGCGATGGCCGCGTTGCCGACCCCGCCGCAGCCGATGACGGCGACCGTGTCCCCGCGCCCCACGTTCCCGGTGTTCACCGCGGCGCCGTATCCGGCCATCACACCGCAGCCGATCAGACCCGCGGCCTCCGGCCGGGCGGCCGGGTCGATCTTCACCGCCTGTCCGGCGGCGACCAGGGTCTTCTCCGCGAAGGCGCCGATGCCGAGGGCGTTGCTGAGCGGGGTGCCGTCGAGCAGCGTCATCGACTGGGTGGCATTGCGGGAGTCGAAGCAGTACCAGGGGCGTCCACGGCGGCACGAGCGACAGGTGCCGCAGGGGGCGCGCCAGGCGAGGACCACGTAGTCGCCGGGGACCAGGTCGGTGACGCCCTCGCCGACCGCCTCGATCGTACCGGCCGCCTCATGGCCCAGCAGGAACGGGAAGTCGTCGTTGATCGCGCCGTCCCGGTAGTGCAGATCCGTGTGGCAGACCCCGCAGGCCTGCACCGCGACGAGCACCTCGCCCGGTCCCGGATCGGGAACGACGATCGTCTGCACCTCGACGGGTGCGCCCTTCTTGACAGCGACTACGGCACGGACCTCGTGGGGCACGACAAGCTCCTCTGCTGTTGCGCAATGCACGATGGGTTGCGCGATGAGGAACATACTGAGAACGCCGTCACGGGGCCGTCAAGGGGTGGGAGTTAACCCTTGGCAAAAGGAACGGGGCGCCCGAAACCTGGCGGATACACGGGACGCGGGGCCGGGGAGTCCCGGCCCCGCGTCAGGCGTGGTGGGGCGGCTCAGGGGTGCCGGACGGCACGGGAGTTGCCGCGGGGGAGGGGTGGGGACGGGGGCCGTTGGGCTTGGCCGAGGGGGGATCGGCCCAGGGGGTTGGCAGGGGCTCGGGTGCGAGCCGGGGTTGGGGTCGAGGCTCGTGGGGGGTGTCGGTGTCGGGGTCGGTGGTGGCGCCGGGGCGGTCCCGTCGTCGCGCCGGAAGCCGGGCCGGCCGGCCCGGCGCCGGGTTCAGAAGCCGTAGCCCATGCGGCGCGACAGCTCCGCTCCGGCGGCCACCGTCCGCTTGGTCAGCTCCGGCAGCCGGTCGGCGTTCAGCCGGTACACCGGACCCGACACGCTGATCGCGGCGATCACCTTGCCGTCGTGCGACCGCACGGGCGCCGCCACCGCGGCGAGTCCCAGCTCGAGCTCCTCGATGGTGATGCCGTAGCCCTGTTCCACCACGGCCTCCAGTTCGGCGCGCAGCGACGAGGGGCCCGTGACCGTGCGCTCGGTGAAGCGGGGCAGCGGGCGCGCCAGCAGACCCTCGCGCAGGGTGGGCGGCATGTGCGCGGCCAGTACCTTGCCGCTGGAGGTGGCGTGCAAGGGGGTGCGCCTGCCCAGCCAGTTCTGCGCCGTGACCGAGGCGGTGCCGCGGGCCTGCATGATGTTGACGGCCGCGTCGTCGTCCAGCACCGCTATGTTGACCGTCTCGCCCAGCTCGTCGGCGAGTTCGCGGCAGACCGGGACGCCCTCCTGGGAGATGTCGAGACGGACGGCCGCCGCCCCGGCGAGGCGCAGCACGGCAGCCCCCAGGTAGTACTTCCCCCGGTCCTTGGCCTGAGCCACCAGGCCGCGGTTCTCCAGCACCCCCAGCAGCCGGAACGCGGTGGACTTGTGCACGTCCAGCTCTTCGGCGATCTCGGTGACGCCTGCCTCGCCGAGCCGGGCGAGGATCTCCAGGACACTCACGGCGCGGTCCACCGACTGAACGGCGCTGCCCGCGCCCCTGCCGCCGGGCTTGTCGGACGTCTCCTCGGCGTGCTCAGCCTGCTTCTGAGTGCGGGTCATAGCTCAACTCTCACCACCTGACGGCCCTGTTTGGGCCGCATCTGCGGGAAGCCCTTGACGTGACGGGACCCCCGCGCGGATTCTGTTGCGCATAGCGCTCCCTCGTGCGCCATACGAAACATCATGTTACCGAAGCGTCCGGAACCCGGAAGGTTCCCGACGACCTGGACCTGAGAGGTCCTGGACGAATCCGTCCGGACCGAGAGGGGGGCCCATGATTCCCGTCTGTCGCCTTGAAGACCTCCCCGAGGGCGAATCCGTACGAGTCGACACCACACCGCCCGTCGCCGTGTTCCACGCGGAGGGCGAGCTGTACGCCATCGACGACACCTGCACGCATCAGGACGCGTCGCTCTCCGAGGGGTGGCTCGAGGGCTGCCTCGTCGAGTGCCCGCTGCACGCGGCCTCATTCGATCTCCGCACCGGCCTGCCGACCTGCCTTCCCGCGCGACGCCCGGTCCGTACCCACCGCGTCACCGTCGACGACGGAATGATCCACGTCCACCTAGCCGCCGAGGAGGGCACCGCCGCATGAGCGCCGTGACCGTACGCGACGCGGCGCGGGTCCCATGAGGACCGTGACCGTCGTCGGCGCCTCCCTCGCCGGCCTGTACGCGGCCCGCGAGCTGCGGGCCCAGGGCTTCGACGGACGACTCGTGCTCATCGGCGACGAACGGCACCGCCCGTACGACCGTCCGCCCCTGTCCAAGGACTTCCTCGCCGGCCGCGCCGACGAAGCCCAACTCGCCCTCACCGACGCCGAGGAGACCACGGAACTCGACGCCGAGTGGCACCTCGGCGTGCGGGCCCGCGGTCTCGACGCCCGGGGCCGCACCGTCCTTCTCGACGACGGCCGCACCATCTCCACGGACGGCGTGGTCGTCGCCACCGGTGCCTGCGCCCGCCGCCTGGCGGGCGACGATCTCGCCGGGGTGCACACGCTGCGTACCCTCGACGACGCCCGCGCCCTGCGCGCGGAACTCACCCGGGGTCCGCGCCGGATCGTCGTCATCGGCGGCGGCTTCATCGGCGCCGAGACGGCCTCCTCGTGCGCCGCTCTCGGCCACGACGTCACGGTCGTCGAGGCAGCGGCACTGCCCCTCGTCCCCCAACTCGGCCCCCGTATGGCGGCCGTGTGTGCCGCACTGCACCGCCGCGGCGGCGTCGCCCTGGTCACCGGCACTGGTGTCGCCGGCCTCCGCGGGGGCGGAGGAGGTGGTACGTCGCTGCCCGCTGTCACCGGTGTCCGGCTGTCCGACGGCCGGGTGCTGGACGCCGACGTCGTGATCGTGGGCATCGGGGCCACACCGAACACCGGCTGGCTCGCCGGCTCGACCCTCGCCCTGCACGACGGAGTGCTGTGCGACGACGGCTGTGCGACCGCGCTGCCGCAGGTGGTCGCCGTCGGTGACGTCGCCCGTGTCGGCGGCACCCGCGCCGAACACTGGACCTCGGCCACCGAGCAACCCAGGGTCGCCGTACGCAACCTGCTGGCCGGACGCACCGTCGCCACCGGACGCTCGCTGCCCTACTTCTGGTCCGACCAGTACGGGGCGCGGATCCAGTTCGCAGGACGCCGGCACGAGTCGGACACCGTCCGGATCGTCGAGGGCGGGATCGAGGAGGGAGGGCCCGCCGAGGGCGGATTCCTCGCCCTCTACGAACGGGACGGCCGGACGACGGCCGTGCTCTCCGTGGACCGCCCCCGTCCGTTCACGCGGATCCGCCGCGAACTCGCCCGAAGTGACATGCCGGTCGCACCGACGGCCCGACTCTGAAGCGGTGCCGTCGAGGCGCTGGTGGCGGGATGCTCCGTCCCTGGTGTCCTTGTCGCGGACCGCTCCGTCGCGGGTGTGCTTGTCGCGGACCGCTCCGTCCGCGGCCGATGGGCCCGCGATGGACGGCTCCGACCCGGGTGTACCTGTGGCGGACCGTCCCGTCCCCCGTGCACCTGAGACGGGGACCGCCAGGTCAGGGACCCATCCCCGGCCCGCGGTCGCCCATGCGTCGCGTCAGGAGTGCGACAGCTGCCCGGCGCTCCCGCGCCGGCGTATGCGCTCCTGCGACCGCTCCGTCGCCCGCGCCTGCCGCCTGGCCTTGCGTCGCTCCCGGCGCAGGGCCCGCGCGGTGCTGCTCGGCACCGACACCACTCCGTTGCGCTGGTTCCACACCTGGCGGGTCACCCAGACGTCGAGCGCCGCCCACGTGGCCACGACGGTGCTGGCGATGCCGCTGAGGACCATGGGGAACGCCAGCCAGGACCCCGCGAGGGTGCACAAGAAGGCCACGACCGCCTGTATCAGGGTCACGGCGATGATCAGGACGGCCCGCACCGCCGCCGTGCGCACCGGGTCGGGCAACCGCCGCCTGCGCGCGGGCTCCTCGATCCACAACGGCCGGTAGTGCGAGGGCGCTTCGCGCTCGCGCACCTCGTACTCGTCCGTCGGAATGTCGTGATCCGGTGCCTGGACGGCCAGTTGCCCCGCCTCGGGCGTCGTCATGTCCTCCCCGAGCGCCCCGCTCCGCTCCGCCGTGCCCATCAACTCGTCACTCCCCACCGCCCAGCAGGCTCCTCGCACAGGTGTCACGCGACACCCGCTCCCCAGTTGGCTGCCCGGCTTGCGCTCTTTTACGCCGCCTGAGCGCGGCATGCGGCCCCTGTGGCCGATTCCGCCCCCATTTCCCGTACAGACAGACGAACGACGTGTCCCGAAGATTCCCAAGGAGCGAAGATTTCCGGCCAACTGACCAACTTCACCGCTCCGATGGGATCCGGCCCCAAGTGCCGGATTGGGGGAGGCAATCTCCCCCAATGAACGGACAACTGCCCATGTCTCGTTCCCGACCCGCGCGGGCTGCACCCGGACGGGTCTTCGAGTTACCTGTGCGTCGGTAGTAGGCTCACGCCGTTTGTTGACGCACATGTGTACCCCCGGGAGGGGGTCGAGCTGGGGGAGGCCATGCGCTTTCGCGGGAAGTCCATCCGCCGGAAGATCGTGGCGCTGCTCCTCGTGCCGCTGGTTTCCCTGACAGCGATCTGGGGCTTTGCGACCGTACTCACCGGCCGCGCCGCCAAGCAGCTGTTCAACGTGGCCGATGTCGTGGAGAAGATCGGCTTCCCCACGGAGGACGCCGTCCGCGTCCTCCAGCAGGAACGCAGACAGACACTCGTCTACTTGGCCGATCCTCGCGCCTCGGACGCGCTCGCCGCCCTCAAGCGCAGCAGGACCGCCACCGACCGGGTCGTGGCGAAGGTCCGCAAGAACTCCATGGACGGGGACCTGCGCGACGAGATGGGCGGAGGCACCAGCGAGCGCCTCACCTCGCTCCTCGACGCCGTCGGCGGTATCGACTCGCTGCGCCGCAGTGTCGAGGAGGGCACCGTCAACCGGTCCCAGGCCCTCGACCTCTACAACCGTCTCGTCGACCCCTGTTACGTCCTGCTGGCCAACCTGCACGTGCTCGACAACGTGGAGATGGACAAGCAGGGCCGTGCCCTCGTCAACGTGGACCGCGCCCGTGAGCTGCTCTCCCGCGAGGACGCCCTGCTCGGTTCCGCCCTGGTCGTGGGCCGGCTGACCCGCGACGAGGCCCGCGACATCTCCGACCTCGTGGCCCAGCGCACTTTGCTGTACGACACCAGCCTGCCGCTGCTGCCGTCCTCGGAGCGTGAACGCTTCCAGCGCTACTGGAAGAACGCCGACACGGCGCCCCTGCGGGTGGCCGAACAGTCGGTCGTCACCGCCACCGACGGCTCGCCGCGCGGCGTCACGGCGAAGAGCTGGGACGGGGCGGCCCGACACGTCCTCGACGATCTCGGCGACATGGACGACCAGGCGGGCGACCGCTACCAGGACCGGGTCGGGCCGGTGGCGATGGGCGTGATCGTCAAGGCGGTCGTCGCGGGTGTCGTCGGGCTCATCGCGGTGCTGGTGTCGCTCGTCATGTCCGTGCGCATCGGCCGGAGCCTCATCCGCGACCTGCGCCGACTGCGACTGGAGGCGCACGAGGCCTCCGGCGTCCGCCTGCCCAGCGTCATGCGCCGGCTCTCCGCCGGCGAAGAGGTCGACGTCGAGACCGAAGTGCCGCGCCTGGAATACGACAAGAACGAGATAGGCGAAGTCGGTCAGGCCCTCAACACCCTCCAGCGCGCCGCCGTCGAGGCCGCCGTCAAGCAGTCCGAACTGCGCGACGGCGTCTCCGAGGTGTTCGTCAACCTCGCGCGCCGCAGCCAGGTGCTGCTCCACAAGCAGCTCACGCTCCTCGACACCATGGAGCGCCGGACCGAGGACACCGACGAACTGGCCGACCTGTTCCGCCTCGACCACCTGACCACGCGCATGCGCCGTCACGCGGAGGGCCTGGTCATCCTCTCCGGCGCCGCGCCCTCCCGGCAGTGGCGCAAACCCGTCCAGCTCATGGACATCGTCCGTGCCGCCGTCGCCGAGGTCGAGGACTACGAGCGCATCGAGGTGCGCCGCCTGCCGCGCGTCGCCGTCACCGGTCCCGCGGTCGCCGACGTCACCCACCTCGTGGCCGAACTCCTCGAGAACGCCACGGTGTTCTCGCCCCCGCACACGGCAGTCCACGTCGTCGGCGAACGCGTCGCCAACGGCTTCACCCTGGAGATCCACGACCGTGGTCTCGGCATGGCTGCCGAGGCGCTCCTCGACGCCAACCTGCGGCTCGCCGAGACGCCCGAGTTCGAGCTCTCCGACACCGACCGGCTCGGTCTCTTCGTGGTGAGCCGACTGGCCCAGCGTCAGAACGTGCGCGTCTCCCTTCAGCCGTCCCCGTACGGCGGAACCACCGCCGTCGTGTTCATTCCCGACATGCTCCTCACCGACGACGTCCCGGACACCAACGGCATCGGCTTCAGGCTCGACCGCGCGCTCCCGTCGAAGGAGGCGGAGGTGGAGGAGAGCCGCAAGGCGGCGCTCTCCGAGGCGCCCGTGCGTCTCCCCGGCCTGCCCGCCTCGATCCTGGACGGCCCGGTCGAGCTGGACGCACCCGTCGACCTGGACACCCTCACCGGCTTCCCAGGCGCCCTCGACGACGAGGACAGCGAGCGGGGCGGTCTGTTCCGGCCACGTCGCTCCATCGCGGGCGTACCGGTCGGCGAGGAGGAGCAGGAGCGCGACGGTGAGGACGAGCCCGCGCTCGTGAGCGAGGACCTTCCGGGCGCCCCCGCCGTCCCGCTGCCGCGGCGCGGAGCTCCCAAGCTCGTCAGCTCCCACGGCCGTCCGGTGACCCGGACCAGGTCCCGGCGCGAGGAGACGGACGAGCCCGACGACAGCTTCGCGCCGGTGCCGTACACGGAGCCCGTGTCGAGCCGGGAGTCTGCCGGGAACCGGGAACCGTCGCAACGGCGTACCAGGGAACTGGACGGCGCGAAGCCGCTGCCCGCGCGGCGCGGGGCGCGCTCCGAGGCCTCGACGCGGCGTGGCGGCGAGCGGTCGGAGGGCCCCGGCCTTCGCGAGGCTCCCGGGCTGCGTGACGCGTCCGGCCTCCGGGAGTCCGCGAACCTGCCGGGGACACCGGGCCTTCCCGGCACCCGCGGCTCCGGAGAGGCCCCGGCCCTCCCGAGACGCACCCGGCGCGGCGCCACGCCGGCGGGCACCGGCGGGGCCACGGCAGGCTCCGGGACCGCCGCGCGACCCGAGGCCGCCACCGGCGAGGCGGAAGCGGGCGCGGCGCGCCTGCCCCGCCGCGTCCGCCAGGCCAATCTGGCCCCGCAGTTGAAAGCAGGACCCGACCGGCGCGCCGAGCGCGACCGGACCGGCACCGGCACGGGTCCGGACGTCGCCGAGCGCGACGCCGACGAGGTACGCAACCGGATGGCCTCGCTCCAGCGGGGCTGGCAGCGCGGCCGCGAGGAGAACGCCGTGGGCGACGACGCCCAGGACGGCACAGCAAGAGGAACGACAAAGGGGGACGGTCGATGACCGCACCGAAGGCCGCAGGGCCCTCCGAGACCAGCACGGCATCCGGCGAGCTGAACTGGCTGCTCGACGAACTGGTGGACCGCGTCGCCAGCATCCGCAAGGCGATCGTGCTCTCCGGCGACGGTCTGCCCACCGGCGCCTCCAAGGACCTCACCCGGGAGGACAGCGAGCACCTGGCCGCGGTCGCCTCCGGCTTCCACAGCCTCGCCAAGGGCGTAGGCCGCCACTTCGAGGCGGGCAGCGTCCGCCAGACCGTCGTGGAGCTCGACGAGGCCTTCCTGTTCGTCACGGCGGCCGGTGACGGCAGCTGCCTCGCCGTGCTCGCCGACGCCGACTCGGACGTCGGTCAGGTCGCGTACGAGATGACGCTCCTCGTGAAGCGGGTGGGCGTACATCTGGCCGCCACTCCGCGCTCCGATCTGCCCTCGGGCGGGTAGTGGGATGACATGAGCGGAGACGGTCAGGGAACACGCCACTGGTTCGACGACGAAGCCGGACCGGTGGTCCGTCCGTACGCCATGACGCGTGGCCGCACCACCAGTCCGGCCCAGCATCGCCTCGATCTGATCGCGGTGGTCGTCACGGAACCCCACGCCGACGACCCCGAAGCGGACCACACGCTGTCCCCGGAGCACGTGGACATCGTCGAACTCTGCCGCGACGCGCCGCAGTCGGTAGCCGAGCTCGCCGCCGAACTCGACCTGCCGATCGGAGTGGTACGGGTCCTCATCGGGGACCTCGTGGACGAGGAAATGGTCCACGTGACACGTCCCGTACCGCCCGCAGAGCTGCCGGACGAGAGTATTCTGCGCGACGTGATCAACGGCCTCCGGGCGCTCTGAGCAGGGCGGAAGCGGGGAACAGACGTGACAGGCTGGCAATTCTGGGTCGACCGGGGCGGCACCTTCACCGACATCGTCGCGCGACGCCCGGACGGCCGCCTGCTCACGCACAAACTGCTCTCCGAGAATGCGGCGAGATACGCGGACGCGGCCGTCGCCGGCGTCCGTGAGCTCCTCGACGGCGACCGCGACGAGGGCGACCGTGATCGCGACGGCCGGGGCGCCACGGGCCCGCACATCGACGCCGTCCGCATGGGCACCACCGTCGCCACCAACGCCCTCCTGGAACGCACGGGCGAACGCACCCTCCTGGTGATCACACGCGGTTTTCGCGACGCCCTGCGGATCGCCTACCAGAACCGCCCCCGCATCTTCGCCCGCGCCATCGAGCTGCCCGAGCTGCTCTACGAGAGGGTCGTCGAGGTCGACGAGCGGATCGCCGCGGACGGCACGGTCCTGCGCGCCCCCGACCTGGACGCGCTCACCGGCCCCCTCCAGGAGGCCTACGACCGCGGCATCCGTGCCGTGGCCGTCGTCTGCATGCACAGCCACCTCCACCCGGCCCACGAGCAGGCGGTCGGTGAGCTGGCGGCCCGCACCGGTTTCCCGCAGATCTCGCTCTCCAGCGAGGTCAGCCCCCTGATGAAGGTCGTCCCGCGCGGGGACACCGCGGTCGTCGACGCCTACCTCTCGCCGGTCCTGCGGCGCTATGTCCAGCATGTCGCCGACGAGCTCCAGGGCGTCCGGCTGATGTTCATGCAGTCCAACGGAGGGCTCGCCGAAGCCGGACAGTTCCGGGGCAAGGACGCCATCCTGTCCGGGCCCGCGGGCGGCATCGTCGGCATGGCCCGGATGTCGCAGCTCGCCGGCTTCGACCGGGTGATCGGCTTCGACATGGGCGGCACCTCCACGGACGTCTCGCACTTCGCGGGGGAGTACGAGCGCGTCTTCACCACCCAGATCGCCGGGGTCCGGCTGCGCGCGCCCATGCTCGACATCCACACCGTCGCCGCCGGCGGCGGCTCGGTCCTCCACTTCGACGGCTCCCGCTACCGGGTGGGCCCCGACTCGGCGGGCGCCGCCCCGGGCCCCGCCTGCTACCGGGCCGGCGGCCCGCTCACCGTCACGGACGCCAACGTCGCGCTCGGGCGGATCCAGCCCGCGCACTTCCCCACGGTGTTCGGACCGGACGGCGACCAGCCCCTCGACGACGCGCTGGTCCGCGAGCGGTTCGCCGCGCTCTCCCGCGAGATCCGCGACAGGACCGGCGACGATCGCACCCCCGAGCAGGTCGCCGAGGGCTACCTCCAGATCGCCGTGGCCAACATCGCCAACGCGGTCAAGCGGATCTCGGTCCAGAAGGGCCACGACGTCACCCGCTACGCGCTGACCACCTTCGGCGGCGCGGGCGGCCAGCACGCGTGCATGGTCGCCGACTCGCTGGGCATCCGCACCGTCCTCGTCCCGCCCATGGCCGGCGTCCTGTCCGCCCTCGGCATCGGACTCGCCGACACCACGGCCATGCGCGAACAGTCCGTGGAGGCACCTGTGGAAGCCTCCGCGATGCCCGGCATCCTGAAGACCGCCGACGACCTGGAGAGCGCCGCCCGCTCCGAACTGCTCGCCGAGGACGTGCCCGAGGACCGCATCCGGGTCACCCGCCGCGCCCAACTCCGCTACGACGGCACCGACACGGCCCTCACCGTCGAGCTCACCGAGCCCGACACCATGATCGAAGCCTTCGAGGAACGTCATCGCGCCACCTACTCCTTCACCCTCGACCGCCCGGTCGTCGTCGAAGCCCTTTCCGTGGAAGCCACCGGTCTCACCGAACCCCCCGATCTCTCCGCGCTCGCCCCCTTCGCCGAGCGCTCCACACCGCACAGCCCCGCCACCGCCCCCGAGTCGGTCAGCCTGCACACGGGCGGGGCGTGGCACGACGTGCCGCTGCACCGCCGCGAGGAACTGCCGCCCGGCCAGGCCGTGACCGGACCCGCGATCATCACCGAGGCCAGTGCGACGACCGTCGTCGACGACGGCTGGCGGGCCGCGGCGACGGACGAGGGGCATCTGGTCATGGAACGGGTGGCGGTCACGCAGAGTTCCGATCTCGGCACGGAAGCGGACCCCGTCCTCCTCGAGGTCTTCAACAACCTCTTCATGTCCATCGCCGAACAGATGGGCGCCCGCCTGGAGTCCACCGCCCAGTCCGTCAACATCAAGGAGCGCCTGGACTTCTCCTGCGCCCTCTTCGACCCCGACGGCAGCCTCGTCGCCAACGCCCCGCACATCCCCGTCCACCTGGGGTCCATGGGCACCAGCGTGAAGGAGGTCATCCGGCGGCGCGGCGACAGCATGCGGCCGGGCGACACGTACGCGGTCAACGACCCGTACCACGGCGGCACCCACCTCCCCGACGTCACCGTGATCACCCCGGTCTTCGACACGGAGGGTGAGCGGATCCTCTTCTACGTCGCCTCCCGCGGCCATCACGCCGAGATCGGCGGCATCGCGCCCGGCTCCATGCCCGCCGACAGCCGCACCATCGAGGAGGAGGGCATCCTCTTCGACAACTGGCTGCTCGCCGAGGACGGCCGCTTCCGCGAGGCCGAGACCCTGGACCTGCTCACCGGCGCGCGCTACCCCTCGCGCAACCCGAAGACCAACCTCGCCGACCTGCGCGCCCAGATCGCCGCCAACCAGAAAGGCGTCGACGAAGTCGGCCGCATGATCACGAACTTCGGGCTCGACGTCGTGCAGGCCTACATGAAGCACGTCCAGGACAACGCCGAGGAGGCGGTGCGCCGCGTCATCGACGCCCTGGAGGACGGCGAGTTCAGCTACGAGACCGACTCGGGTGCCGTCATCCGCGTCCGTGTGTCCGTGCAGCGGGAACAACGCACCGCCACGGTGGACTTCACCGGCACCTCGGCACAGCTCACCACGAACTTCAACGCGCCCTTCTCCGTGGTCAACGCCGCCGTCCTGTACGTCTTCCGCACCCTGGTCGCCGACGACATCCCGCTCAACGACGGCTGCCTGCGGCCCCTGGACATCGTCGTGCCGCGCGGCTCGATGCTCGCCCCCGAGCCCCCGGCCGCCGTCGTCGCGGGCAACGTGGAGACGTCCCAGGCGATCACCGGTGCTCTCTACGCCGCTCTGGGGGTGCAGGCGGAGGGCTCCGGAACCATGAACAACGTGACGTTCGGCAACGAGCGCCACCAGTACTACGAGACCGTGGCCTCAGGGTCGGGCGCGGGCGACGGTTTCCCCGGCGCCCCCGTCGTGCAGACCCACATGACCAACTCGCGGCTGACGGACCCCGAGGTCCTGGAGTGGCGGCTTCCGGTCCGGCTCGACGAGTTCGCGGTCCGGCGCGGCAGCGGTGGCGCGGGGCGCTGGCGGGGCGGGGACGGCGGTGTGCGCCGCCTCCGCTTCCTGGAGCCCATGACGGTCTCGACGCTCTCCCAGCACCGCAGGGTCGCCCCCTACGGCATGGCGGGCGGCGAACCGGGAGGCCTCGGTGCCAACCGGGTCGAACGTGCCGACGGCACGGTCACCGAACTTGGCGGAAGTGATTCGGCGGACGTCGGCCCCGGCGACGTACTCGTCATCGAAACCCCCGGCGGCGGAGGCTACGGTCCTCCACCGCGCGAACATGATGAAGCAGGAGAAGAGATCGATGATCTTCGGGCGTTCTGAGCGCGGCAAGCCCCCGGTCGAGCCCGTCACGCTCAAGATCCTGGTGGCGGGCGGCTTCGGCGTGGGCAAGACGACTCTCGTCGGCGCGGTCAGTGAGATCAAGCCGCTGCGCACCGAGGAACTCCTCACGGAGGCGGGCCGGCCGGTCGACGACACCAGTGGCGTGGAAGGCAAGCACACCACCACCGTCGCGATGGACTTCGGTCGCATCACGCTCCGCGAGGACCTGGTGCTGTACCTCTTCGGGACACCCGGCCAGGACCGCTTCTGGTTCCTGTGGGACGAGCTCGCCACCGGCGCGCTCGGCGCCGTCGTCCTCGCCGACACCCGCCGGCTGGAGGACTGCTTCGCCGCCGTCGACTACTTCGAGCGGCGTTCCATACCCTTCGTCGTCGGCGTCAACTGCTTCGACGACGCCGCGCGGTATCCCACCGACGACGTCCGCCAGGCACTCGACCTCGACCCCGGAGTACCGGTCGTCCTGTGCGACGCGCGCGACCGCGAATCCGTCAAGGAAGTCCTCATCTCGGTCGTCCAGCACGCGATGGCCCACGCCGCCGGCCGCCGCGAGACCGTCGCGCCCTGACAGCGCCCGGACCGGCCCCGGCCGTCGCCGCCACGATCCGCGCACGGGTACGGCCCGTACCCTCGCCGACCGGGGTACGGGCCGCAGTCGAGCACGCGCGCGTGGAGCGTCCCGAGAGGCACGCGCGCGTGAACCCCGTTCAGCTGACGTCGTCCTCGTGCCAGCCGAAGCTCTTCTCCACCGCCTTGCGCCAGTTGTGGTACTCGCGGTCACGCACCGAGGCCTCCATGGACGGAGTCCACTCGACGTCCTTCTGCCAGTGCGACTTCAGCTCGTCCAGGTCGTTCCACACCCCCGTGGCGAGCCCGGCCGCGTACGCCGCGCCCAGGCACGTCGTCTCGGAGACCTTCGGACGGATCACCGGCACACCTAGCACATCCGCCTGATGCTGCATCAGCAGCTGGTTCTTGGTCATGCCGCCGTCGACCTTGAGGGTGGTGATCTGCACCCCGGAGTCCTGGTACATGGCGTCCACGACCTCGCGGGTCTGCCAGCTGGTCGCCTCCAGCACCGCACGGGCGAGGTGCGCCTTGGTGACGTACCGCGTGAGCCCGGTGACGACACCGCGTGCGTCGGAGCGCCAGTAGGGGGCGAACAGGCCGGAGAAGGCGGGCACGATGTATGCGCCGCCGTTGTCCTCGACACTCGCCGCCAGCGTCTCGATCTCGTCGGCGCTGCGGATGATGCCGAGCTGGTCGCGGAACCACTGCACCAGTGCGCCCGTGATCGCGATGGACCCTTCGAGGCAGTAGACCGGCGCCTCCGTGCCGATCTTGTACCCCATCGTCGTCAGCAGCCCGTTCTTCGACGGGACCGGCCGGTTGCCGGTGTTGAGCAGCAGGAAGCTGCCCGTTCCGTACGTGTTCTTCGCCGTGCCGACGTCGTAGCAGGCCTGCCCGAAGATCGCGGCCTGCTGGTCGCCCAGTGCGGAGGCGACCGGCACGCCGGAGAGCTGGCCCACGGCGCTGCCGTACACCTCGGACGAGGACCTGATCTCCGGGAGCACCGCCTCGGGGACGTTCATCGCGGACAGGATGGACGAGTCCCACTGGAGCGTGTCCAGGTTCATGAGCATGGTGCGCCCGGCGTTGGTCACGTCGGTGACGTGCTGTCCGCCGTCCGTGCCGCCGGTCAGATTCCAGATCAGCCAGGAGTCGATCGTGCCGAAGGCGATCTCACCGCGCTCGGCCCGCGCCCGCAGTCCCGGCACGTTGTCCAGCAGCCAGGCCGCCTTGGGGCCCGAGAAGTAGCTGGCCAGCGGGAGTCCGGTCTGCTCGCGGAAGCGGTCCTGCCCGTCCGTGCCGCCCAGTTCGTTGCACAGCGCGGACGTACGGGTGTCCTGCCAGACGATCGCGTTGTGGACGGGCTTGCCCGTGGCCCGGTCCCAGAGGACCGTCGTCTCGCGCTGGTTGGTGATCCCGAGCGCGCTCAGCTGGTCGGCCCGCAGGCCGGCCTTGGCGATCGCGCCGGCGACCACGGCCTGCACCTTGGACCAGATCTCCGTGGCGTCGTGCTCCACCCAGCCCGGCTTGGGGAAGATCTGGCGGTGTTCGCGCTGGTCGACGGCGACGATCGCGCCGGCCTGATTGAAGATGATGCAGCGGCTCGAGGTCGTGCCTTGGTCGATTGCGGCGACGTACTTCTCGGCATGGTCCGTCATGACGTCCCCTTCGTCAGAAGGCTGCGTTGTAGATCGCGGCCCCGATGGCGGCGCCCGCGATCGGGCCGACCACCGGGATCCAGGAGTAACTCCACTCCGAGGTGCCCTTGTTGGGGATCGGCAGCAGCGCGTGGGTGAGGCGCGGTCCCAGGTCGCGGGCCGGGTTGATGGCGTACCCGGTGGGGCCGCCCAGCGAGAGGCCGATGCCCACGACGAGGAGGGAGATGAGCAGGACGGGCAGGCCCGCGTCGCCGATGCCCGCGACGTGCTTGCTCCCGCCGACCAGCCCGAGGATGGGCAGCATCAGCGCGATGGTGGCGATGATCTCTGTGATCAGGTTCTGCACGGGGTTGTTGATCTCGGGCCGTGTCGAGAAGATCCCCAGCGTCTCGATGGCCTTGTCCTCTTCGGCGTTGAGGTTGAACTGGCCGAGGTAGAGCAGCCAGCAGAGGGCGGCCCCGATCATGGCTCCGGCGAACTGGCCCAGGATGTAGAAGGGCACGTCCTCCCACTTCGTGGAGCCCTCGATCGCGAAGCCGATCGTGACCGCCGGATTGATCTGGCCTCCGGAAAGCGGTGCCGAGGTGTACGCGCCGGCCAGGACACCGAAGCCCCATCCGAACGCGATGACCACCCAGCCGGCGCCTTGTGCCTTGGACTTGTTGAGGGTGACGGCGGCGCATACTCCCGCGCCGAAAAGGATCAGGATCGCGGTGCCGATCAACTCGCCGACAAAGATGTCTCCGTTGCTCATGGCGGCTCCTAGGCCCTCGCCCGGGGGATTGGCCCCGGGCCACCGTGCAGGGTGCGTTTCCCATGGCCACTTCAGCCGAAGGCAGGGATGTCCCGCGCCCCGCCCGGCGTCCGTGACGAGCGTGCCGTCGCAGCGGAATCGCCCGTGGGGGGACGGCCTGGGTGCAGGTCGAAACCCGAGCGGTGCGGTGCCTGAAGACGCCCGAATGCGGCGATGCCGACTGACACCCGGAAGTGTTCACCGGTGCCCAGGGGGCGTCAAGGTAGCGGACTGCAACGGTTCGAAGGCCGCAAAGGGGGCGTGACGTGGAGGGCACCGGACGCGCCCGGTCCGTCGACGGCGGCCCGTCCGTAGGGGCGGCCCGTACGGCTCGACGTCGCGACGGTGGCGGTCCGTGCGGTGCGGCCGTGCGGCTCGGCATCGCGACGGTGGCCTGTCCGTGTGCCTGGGCGGTCCGGCTCGGCACCGCCGTGGCGGCCCGTCCGTAGGGGGCGGCCGTGCGGCTCGGCACCGCGAAGACGGGCGGCTCAGCCCGCCACGGCCGCTCAGCCCGCCATGGCCTGCCCGGACGGCCGCACCGCTGCCGTTCCCGGGCCGCGCCGCACCTCGTGGCCGGGCAGCCCCGCTCGCCCGAGCACCCAACTGGCCCCGTTCAGCGCCTTCGCGGCCTTCTTGAGCGGCGCCAGACAGGCGGCGGCCTGCCGATGGTCGGTGACACTGCCGGGCGCGCACAGCACCGTGGCCAGCGACAGGGTGATCGCCCGGCCGCCCGCGGACCACGGCGCGTCGAGGAGCGACGTGGCCAGGGGGTCCAGGGTGTCCGGATCGGCGAGGACCAGGAAGTCGTCCCCGCCGATGTGCCCCACGCGGGTGGCCCCGGACGCCGCGTGCTGCAGGGCGCGCCCCACCGAGCGGATCAGTTCGTCCCCCGCGGCGAACCCCGCCCCGTCGTTGACCTGTTTGAAGTGGTCGACGTCCAGCCAGCTGAGCGCGAACAGCCGGCCGTCCGCGATCCGCCGGTCCACCTCACCGGTGATCGCGTCCGAACCGGGCAGCCGGGTCAGCGGGTTGAGCGCCGCGGCCTCCTCGACCCGGCTCTCCGCCAGGGCGCGCACGAGGTCGGCGAGGCGCACCACGCCCACGCACCGCCCGTACCGGTCGACGACGGCGACGTCGTCGGAGGTACGGTCGCGGTCCCCGTCCGCCACCACGTCCAGGACCTCCCAGGCCGTGGCGTCGACGCCGACGGTGCGCGGCGGGTCGCCGAGCTTGGCGGCCGGGCGGTCCGCGTACAGCGCGTGACCGTAGCGGGCGGACATCGAGAGCAGGAACCGTGAGCGGTGCACGGACCGTACGGGGACCCCGGAGGCGTTCACGAGCAGCACCCCGGACACCTCGGGCGAGCCGGTGAGCAGCGCCCGTACCTGTCCCGCCGAGGCCATCGCGGGCAGCAGCGCGGCGGGTCGCACGAACTGCCGTACGGAGGGCCCCGACCGCGGCGAGGCGGAGTGCGCGGGGGAGAGGGCCGGAACGTATACGTCTGCCGCGGGCAGCCGGGCGGGCGGCGCGAACAGGTCGCCCTGTGCCAGCTGCGCGCCCGCCGACACCGCTGCCGCGCACTGCGACTCCGTCTCCACCCCCTCCACGGACAGCAGCGCGCCCAACTGCTCGCACAGCGTCCGCATCGCCCGTACCGCCGCGGGCCGCGTCAGCAGGGAAACGTCGAGCTTCATCAGCTCGGGAGCGAGGTCCGTGAGCAGCCGCAGCGGTACGTCGCCGTCACCGACCCCGTCCGCGCAGATCCGGAAGCCCTCGGCCCGCACCGCGGTCACCGCCTCCAGCAGGGCGTGCTGCGGCACGTGCGTGTACGGCGGGCCGATGTCGACGGTCACCTCCCAGGGGAGCCGTCCGGCCTCGCGCACCGCCTCGCGCAGCGCCGCCAGACCGCCGAGGTCGGCGAGGGTTCCGGCGAACACATTGACGTGCAGCGGCAGCAGGGTCTCCTTGCGCGCGGCGGCCCGGATGGCCAACGCGGCGAGCCGGCCGTCCAGTTCGGGGTCGCGGCGGGCCTGTGCCAGGATGTCGCCGGCCTCGGGGCGGGCGAGTATCTCCAGCGCCGAGACCCCTCCGGTCGTCAGATTGACGACCGGTTGGAAGGCGAAGCGGACCGAATCCGTCCAGGAGGGCACGGCAGCATGATGTCGCCGCCCGTCCGCGCCCGGGGCCGATTCATGAGCTGTTCACGCAGCATTCCGAGGTCGTCACACAGGGTGCGGACGGCCGGGGCGGCTCCGGCCGGACGGCCGCTGCCGCCGACCGGACCGGCGTGCGCGCCCCCAGCGGTGCGCGCCCGGCGGGGCCGGGTCCGCGGAACCGCCGCCCAGCACCTGTCGGTTCAGCGCACCGCGACGACCGAGGAGCCGTGTCCGAACAGCCCCTGGTTCGCGGTGATCCCCACGCGGGCCCCGGCCACCTGACGGTCGCCCGCGCTGCCGCGCAGCTGCCAGGTCAGCTCGCACACCTGGGCGATCGCCTGCGCCGGAACGGCCTCCCCGAAGGAGGCGAGACCACCGCTGACGTTCACCGGTATGCGTCCGCCGAGCGAGGTGGCACCCTCGCGCAGCAGCTTCGCCGCCTCGCCCTCGCGGCACAGCCCGAGGTCCTCGTACCACTGCAACTCCAGGGCTGTGGACAGGTCGTACACCTCGGCGAGCGAGAGGTCCCCGGGCCCGATGCCGGCCTCCTCGTACGCCGCGCGCGCGATCGACGCACGGAAGGTGCCGTCGGCCGGCTCCACGGCGGCCGCGGAGTCCGTGGCGATGTCCGGAAGGTCGAGCACCGTGTTGGGATAGCTCGGGGTGACCGTGGACACCGCGCGGATCCGCACGGGACCGGCCGCTCCGTGCCGGCGCGCGAAGTCCATGCTGGACAGCACCACGGCCGCGCCGCCGTCCGAGGTCGCGCAGATGTCGAGGAGCCGCAGCGGATCGGCGACGACCGCGGACCCCGCGACCTCCTCCGCGGTGACCTTCTTGCGGTACCGCGCGTGCGGGTTGAGCGCACCCAATGCGGCGTTCTTCACCTTGACCTGCGCGAAGTCCTCCAGCGTGTCTCCGTGCAGTGCCATGCGCCGTCGTGCGTACAGCCCGAAGTACGTCGGATTCGTCGCCCCCAGCACCCGGAACCGCAGCCAGTCCGGATCGTCCGGCCGATCCCCGCCGGCCGGCCGGAAGAACCCCTTGGGGGCCGCGTCGGCGCCGACCACGAGGACGACGTCCGCGAGGCCCGCGAGGATCTGCGCCCGCGCCGTGTTCAGGGCCTGCGCCCCCGACGCGCACGCCGCGTACACGCTCGCGACCCGTGCTCCCTGCCAGCCCAGTGCCTTGGCGAACGTCGCTCCCGCCACATACCCCGGATGGCCGCCGCGGACCGTGTCGGCACCCACGATCGACCCGACGTCGCGCCAGTCGATCCCGGCGTCGGCCAGCGCGGTCCGCGCGGCCGTCACTCCGTACTCGACGAATCCGCGGCCCCACTTGCCCCACGGGTGCATGCCCACGCCGAGCACCGCCACCTCGCCGGTCATGCCGCCACCTCCCTGAACCGTGCGCCGCTCATGCGGCCACCCCCGTCGGCCGCCAGTGCCAGGTCGTCCAGGTCGTCTCCGCGTCCTCATTGAGCACACCCGGGACGACCACCACCTCCATGCCCACCGTCAGATCGGTGACGGTGATCCCGGGAGCCGCCTGGCCGAGCACGACGATGCGCTCGGATTCCAGCTCCACAGCGATCAACGTGTAGGGCTCCCACGAGAGTTCCGGGTCCGTCACATAGGGTGACGGCGGGCGGTACCGGCTGTCCGTGTACGACCAGACGCGACCGCGCGGGGACAGCGGCACCTCGACGAGCTCGGCGCCCGTGCAGCCGGGATTGCGGCAGAACGTGTCCTCGCGGGGGAAGAAGACCGAGGTGCACGCCGAGCAGCGTGTGCCGAGGAGGCGGAAGTCGTCCCCCTCTCCTGCGAACCACCCGGTCACCACTGGCGTGCGTGTACGCGACAAGATCCCTCCCCGGCCCAGTATCTGACGGAACGTCAGAAGTGTGCCACGGGCAACGAGAATTGGGCAGGCCGTCACGGTGAACCACGCGGGCCTCCACGGCGTCGCTGTAAGCGTGGGGACGGCCGGGGCCCACGGGGGTGGTCCCGGCCGTCCCCGCCGTCGGTGCCCCGTCGGGGACCGGTCGCAGGCCGGGCGGCCACAGGTGAAGACGTTCCTCCGATGATCGGCTACAGTCCGCGGCGTGTCCGCAACCCCGCATCCACCCGCCGACTTCGCGCCGGACTCCCACTGTTCGAGCTGTGGCGCCCCTTACGAAGAGGGCGTCTCCGGCTGGCCCCGCACCTGTGCCGCCTGCGGGACCGTGGCGTACCGCAATCCGCTCCCCGTCGCGGTGGCCCTTCAGCCCGTCTACGACGACAGGGGTACGGCCCTTGTCGTCATCACCCGGACCATCGCCCCCGCGCGCGGAGGCATCGCCCTGCCCGGGGGCTTCATCGACCACCGGGAGGACTGGCGGCACGCGGTTGCGCGCGAGCTCAAGGAGGAGACGGGCATCGACGTGGCGAGCCGGGACGTCCGCCTCGCCGACGCGATGAGCTCTCCGGCCGGTCATCTGCTGCTCTTCGGGCTCCTTCCGGAGCGTCCGGCGGCCGAGCTGCCCCCATCGGCCGCGACCGACGAGACGGAGGGCTGGCACCTTCTGCGCAGGCCGGTCGAACTCGCCTTCCCGCTGCACACCTTGGCTGCTCGCGCGTGGTTCGAGGGCCGGTACATCTGAGACGGCCCACAGCACGCACGGGCGTGTCGCCGGCGCGCGGGTTGGTCGCCTGACGCGCGCGGGGACATCGTGCCTCACGCGCGTGGTCACGTCGCCCCCCCCACGCGCGCTTGCCTCACGTCACGCGGTGCGCCGGCCGTCACCGGCCGGCGCCGCCCTCAGTCCCCGTCACACACCGAGCCCCCGTACCCGGACCGGGCAGGACGGCTCGGTCCGGCCGTCCTCGCCGTCCCGCAGCACCACCACCCGCCGGCCCTCCCACCGCGTCACGTAGCGCTCGATCTCCGGCTCGTCCCACCCGTCGCCCGCGTCCGCCACGACGAGCCCGCCGCCGGTGCGCCCGCGCGCGGGAGCCCACGCCTCCAGCTCCAGGCCGCCGTCGGCACCGCGCACGGGGATGACGGAGCCCGCCCGCGCCAGCACCGGGACACGGGACAACGGGGCGTCGAGCAGCACCTGGGCCGGCCCCTCGTACGCCTCCTCGGTGACCGTGTCGTACCACCGCCCGCGGGGCAACTGCACCGCACGCCGGTCCGTCCCGTGATCCAGCACGGGTGCCACCAGGAGGCAGTCGCCCAGCAGGAAGGCGTCCTCGCAGTCGCGCAGCGCCCGGTCCATGGGCGCGCCCCACCACAGGGGCCTCACATACGGCGCACCCGTACGCCGTGCCAGGTGCGCCAGCGTCATGAAGTACGGCGCGAGGCGCCGCCGCTCGACGAGTGCCACGCGCGCGTGCTCCAGGACTTCGGAACCGAACTCCCAGGGCTCCCTGCGGCCCGCGCGCAGGCTCGCATGGGTGCGGAAGAGCGGCAGGTAGGCGCCGAGCTGGAACCACCGCAGGTACAGCTCGGGCGACGGGCTCCCGTCGAAGCCGCCCACGTCGGGTCCCGAGTAGGGCACCCCGCACAGCCCGAGCCCCAGCACCAGGGAGAGCGACGCCCGCAGTCCCGGCCAGCCGGTGGCCACGTCCCCCGACCAGGTCCCGCCGTAGCGCTGCATCCCGGCCCAGCCGGACCGGGAGAACAGGAACGGCCGTTCCTGGGGCACGAGGTCCCGCAGTCCCTCGTAGGCGGCCCGGGCCATGCCGAGCGCGTACACGTTGTGCGCCTCGCGATGATCTCCGCCGCGCCCCTCCAGGGAGTGCCGCGCCGAACGGGGCAGCGTCGACTCCCCGAAGGCCGTGAACGACGTCGGCTCGTTCATGTCGTGCCAGAACCCGGCGAACCCCAGCGCGAGCCGCTCCTCGTAGAGTCTGCCCCACCACTCACGCACGCGCGCGTGCGTGAAGTCTGGATGGACCGACTCCCCGGGCCACACGACACCGCGCACCAGCTGCGCCGACGCGTCCCGGACGAAGGCGTCCACGTCCAGCCCGCTGTCGTACACCGCGTTGCCCGGCTCGGCCTTGACCGCGGGATCGATGATCGACACCAGGTGGACGCCGTCGCGGCGCAGTTCCTCGGCGAGCAGCGGGAGCTTCGGGAAGTGCTGCGTGTCGACCGTGAACACCTGGTGCGCGTCGTAGTGGTCGATGTCCAGGTGGACCGCGTCGAGCGGAAGACCACGCTCCTGGTAGCCCGCGACGATCCGCCGTACCTCTTGCTCGCTGCCGAAACCCCACCGCGCGTGATGGTGCCCCAGAGCCCACGCCGGGGGCAGCGCGGGCGCCCCGGTGAGCGAGGCCCAGGCGTGCAGCACGCGCGCGGGGGTGCCCACCATGACCCAGCAGCGCAGCGGGCCGCCGTCCATGCGCACCTCGCACGTCCCGGCCCGGTCGTGCCCGGAGCCGGCGCCCTCCTCGCCCTCGCGCAGGGTCACCGTGCCGTCCCACGTCGTGTCGTGGAACACGAGGTGAGTGGCCGCGTCGGACACCACCATCTGCACCGGCATGGTGATGTACAGGGGGTCGTCCTCGGGTCCGAAGGGCCGGCCCGGATCCGTGTTCCACAGCCGGTACGTGCCGTCGCGGAGCCGGGGCCCCGTCGCGCGCCCGCCGAGACCGAAGAAGCGGGCGTCGGCCGCCACTTCGGAGCGCTGCATCCAGCGGGCCGCGCCACCGTCGACGGGCTCCCACCAGCGGGGCGGCAGATCGCGCCGCAGGACCACGCCTCCGGGCGTCCGCACCTCGACCGCGCCGTGCAGCGAGACCGCGACGGTCACCCGCTCGGCGACGACCCGCCAGCCGCCGTCCTTGTCCGGTTCCAGGACCGCGCGCGGGTCGGGCTCGGGGGAGCCGCCCGCGAGCGCGTAGGACGGCTCCGGACCGGCCCCGTCCCAGCCCCAGAAGACCGCGCCGCCGGCCGTGACCGTGATCCGCAGTTCGGACCTGGCGAAACGGACGACACCGCCACCGGGCTCCGGCTCCACACCCTGTACCGGGCCCGGCACCCGCGCCCGCTCGGCGCGCCGCTGCGGCAGCCCGGCGGCGTCGGCACGCCTCCTGCGCCATGCGGCCCGGACCGTGCGCCACCCTTGGGCGGTACCCCCCGAACCGACCGCTTTCACCGAACGCACCAGGTCACGACCGTCCATGCTGCTCACCCTGCCATTGACAGCGCCGTACGGGTGAGTCGTTCAACTGCCGTTCACCCATGGCGACGCCACATCTTCACGTTGCTGACTATGTGTGGCGCACCCTGGTGCTGAAGTCGATCACATGGCATCGTCCGTGTCAGCCGCGTGACGCGCACACCCCCGCTCGTGCGCGACAGACGCACACGACGCGCACAGACCGGGAGCCGCCCCATGTCCACCGCGAACGCCACGCCGCTCTGGCAGCCCACAGAGGAAGGCATCGCGCGAGCCCAGATCACGAGGTTCCAGGCCTGGGCGGCCGAGCAGCACGGAGCGCCGGCCGACGGCGGTTACGCGGCGTTGCACCGCTGGTCGGTGGACGAGCTCGACACCTTCTGGAAATCCGTCACCGAATGGTTCGACGTACGGTTCTCCACCCCCTACGCGCGCGTGCTGGGCGACCGTTCGATGCCCGGCGCCGAGTGGTTCCCGGGAGCGACTCTCAACTACGCCGAGCATGCCCTGCGCGCGGCGGAGACCCGTCCGGACGAACCGGCCCTCCTGCATGTCGACGAGACGCACGAGCCGACCCCCGTGAGCTGGTCGGAGCTGCGCCGGCAGGTCGGTTCCCTGGCAGCGGAGCTGCGCGCCCTCGGCGTACGCCCCGGAGACCGCGTCAGCGGCTACCTCCCGAACATCCCGCAGGCTGTCGTCGCCCTGCTCGCCACGGCCGCCGTGGGCGGCGTCTGGACGTCCTGCGCCCCCGACTTCGGGGCCCGCAGCGTCCTCGACCGTTTCCAGCAGGTCGAACCCGTGGTGCTGTTCACGGTCGACGGCTACCGGTACGGCGGCAAGGAGCACGACCGCCGCGACACCGTCGCCGAACTGCGCCGCGAGCTGCCCACCCTGCGTGCCGTCGTGCACATCCCGCTGCTCGGCACCCAGGCACCCGAGGGCGCCCTGGAGTGGTCCGTGCTGACCTCCGCCGACGTGCACCCCGTCTTCGAGCAGGTGCCCTTCGACCACCCCCTGTGGGTGCTCTACTCCTCCGGGACGACCGGCCTGCCCAAGGCCATCGTCCAGTCGCAGGGAGGCATCCTGGTCGAGCACCTCAAGCAGCTCGGTCTGCACTGCGACCTGGGCCCCGAGGACCGCTTCTTCTGGTACACGTCCACGGGCTGGATGATGTGGAACTTCCTCGTCTCCGGCCTGCTCACCGGCACCACCGTCGTCCTGTACGACGGCAGCCCGGGATACCCGGACACCGGTGCCCAGTGGCGCATCGCCGAACGCACGGGAGCGACCCTCTTCGGCACCTCGGCGGCCTATGTCATGGCCTGCCGCAAGGCGGGCGTCCACCCCGCCCGGGACTTCGACCTCACGCGCGTGCAGTGCGTCGCCACCACCGGGTCACCCCTGCCGCCCGACGGGTTCCGCTGGCTCCACGACGAGTTCACCGAGGCCGGGGCGGACCTGTGGATCGCGTCCGTCAGCGGCGGCACCGACGTGTGCTCCTGCTTCGCGGGAGCCGTCCCCACCCTGCCGGTGCACATCGGCGAGCTCCAGGCCCCGGGCCTCGGCACCGACCTCCAGTCCTGGGACCCCAGCGGCAAGCCCCTCGTCGACGAGGTCGGTGAGCTGGTCGTCACCAATCCGATGCCGTCCATGCCCATCCGCTTCTGGAACGACCCGGACGGCAGCCGCTACCACGACAGCTACTTCGACACGTACCCCGGAGTGTGGCGGCACGGAGACTGGATCACCGTCACCTCGCGCGGTTCCGTCGTCATCCACGGCCGCTCCGACTCCACGCTCAACCGGCAGGGCGTGCGCATGGGGTCGGCCGACATCTACGAGGCCGTCGAGCGCCTCCCCGAGATCAAGGAGTCGCTCGTCATCGGCGTCGAGCAGCCCGACGGCGGCTACTGGATGCCCCTCTTCGTCCACCTCGCCCCCGGTGCCGTGCTCGACGAAGCCCTTCTGGGCCGCATCAAGCAGACGATCCGCGAGCAGTTGTCCCCGCGCCACGTCCCGGACGAGGTCATCGAGGTCCCCGGAGTGCCGCACACCCTCACGGGCAAGCGCATCGAGGTCCCCGTCAAGCGCCTCCTCCAGGGTGCCACTCTGGAGAAGGCGGTCAACGTCGGCTCCGTGGACAACGTCGAACTGCTCCGCTTCTACGAGGACCTGGCCCGCAAGCGCGTCTGATCAGCCCCCGTAGGTGGCCTCGGACTCGCCCAGCACGGTGGCGAAGTCCGAGGCCAGCCGTGCCGCGTCGGCGGGCTCGAGCTCCGCGACCGAGATCCGGACACCGGGGGCGGAGGTGATCCGGAAGCGGGCACCCGCCGCGACCCACCATCCGTGCGACCGCAGACCGTTCACGACGGCCGACTCGTCCCGCACCGGCACCCAGAGGTTCATTCCGCTCACGCCGTGGGCCTGCACACCCCGCTCGGCGAGCTCACGCGCCAGGACCCTCCGCCTGAGCCCGTACGCGTCCTGGGCGCGCGTGACCAACGCGCGCGTGCCGTCGTCCGTCATCAGCCCGTACACCGTCTCCTGCAACAGGTGACTGACCCAGCCAGAGGTCAGGAGCATCCGGCCGTCGTGCCGCGCGAGCGTCGTCGGATCGCAGGCCGCCGCAGCCCACCGCAGATCGGTCCCCAGGAACTTGCTGACGGTCCGCACATGAACCCACCGCGTCAGGCCGCCCGACGTCAGTGAGCGCAACGGCGCGTCCGCGACGGCGGAGGCGTGGTCGTTCTCCACGACCAGCAGGTCGGGCTGCTCCCGTACGACGTCGATCAGGGCGCCCCGGCGCTCCGCCGAGAAGCACCCGCCGTAGGGGTTCTGCGCCCGCGGGCTGTACACCACCGCACGGACGCCGGCCCGCAGGGCGGTGCGCAACGCCTCGGGACGCATGCCCTGGTCGTCCACCGCGACCGGCACCGTGCGCAGCCCCAACGCGGTGACCAGGTCCAGCAGATGGTGATAGCCCGGGTCCTCCATGGCCACGCCGTCGCCCGGCCGCAGCTCCACGGACAGCAGCCGCCCGATGAGGTCGAGCGCGCCGTGCGCGAACGTCACCTGGTCCGTGGGCACTCCGTCGGGCTCCAGCCACTCCCGCACCGCGTCCTCCAGGCGCGCCAGCCGTGGAGTGGACCGGTGCGAACGAGCACCGGGGGAGAGCCGCGACGGCGGCACGAGACGGGGGAGCAGTCCGGGGTCCGGATGCCCGCCGGCCAAGTCACGAAGACCGTCCGGCACCTTGGGCGGCCTCCGCGAGGCGACCGCGGGAGCGGCGGCGACCACGGTGCCGCCCCGTCCGCGGGTGGTCACGATGCCGCGGCGCCGCAGCTCCTTGTAGGCCGTCGCCACCGTGCCCGGACTCACACCGAGGTCGTCGGCGAGGCGACGCACCGGAGGCAGCGCGCTCCCCGGCTCCAACGCGCCCTCGGCCACGCCTCGTTCGACGGACGACGCAATTCCCTTGGCCGTCGCGCCACTGATCCCATATTGTGTTGCCACGTTGCTAAGTATGTATCAATACATAATCTCGGGCAAGGGGGAGCAGTGAGTGCGACGCCCCGCACCGCAGCATGGTGGACACGCGTCCCAGGAGGCCGAGACGGCCGCAGAATGCTCTGGATCGCCCTGGTCGACCGGACCGGAAGCGGTCTGTGGGCCTCCGTCTCCGTCCTGTACTTCACCTACGTCAGCGACCTGTCCGTGGCCCAGGTCGGCACCCTCGTCGCCGTCTCCGGAGCGGTCGGCATCGCCGGCGCACCCCTCGGCGGGCGCATCGCCGACCGACTGCCCCTCACCCGCGTACTGACCGCCCTCCAGATCCTGCGGGCCCTCGCCTCCGTCGCCCTGCTCACCACCGACAACTACTTCCTGCTGATGGCCTTCTCGGCCGTCGGCAGCCTCGGCGACCGCGCCGCCAACGTCCTCACCAAGCTGTACGCCACCCGCGTCGCCGGACCGGACCGCGTCCGCTACCAGGCCGTCAACCGCACCGTCGCCAACGCCGGATGGGCCCTCGGCGGCCTCGCCGCCGCCGGAGCCCTCGCCGTCGGCACCACCGGCGCCTACCGATGGCTCCTCCTCGGCGACGCCCTCTCGTTCGCAGCCGTCGCCCTCGTCACCACACGCTGCGGCGAACCTCCTTCCGCCACCCGCACCGTCACCACGTCGAAGAACCCGGCCCCCACCCAGCGACCTCGAAGCCCCTGGCGGGACCGCGCCTACCTCACCTACGTCGCCAGCGACACCGTGCTCTTCCTCGACGACGCGGTATTCAAGGTCGGACTGCCGCTGTGGATCGCCCACTCCGACCACGCACCCCACGGCCTCGCACCCCTGCTCATGGTCCTCAACAACGTGATGGTGGTGGCCTTCCAGGTCCCCCTGGCCCGTTTCGGCGCCACGACGGCCGCGGCACGCGCCCTGCTGATCCCCCTGTCCGCCGTGTTCGCCCTCGGCGGCACGGCCATGGCCCTCTCCACCACCGGCGGAGCCGTCACCACGACCTTGGTCCTCACCGGCGCCGCGATCGCCTTCACCGTGGCCGAGATGATCCACGCGACCGTCTCCTGGGAACTCTCCGTCGCCCTCGCCCCCGCCACCGCCCAGGGCGCCTACCTCGGCGTGCACGGACTGGCGCAGTCCGCGCAGCGCAGCGTCGGACCACTCGCCGTCACCGCGGCCATCGCCGCCGGCCCCCTCGGCTGGACGGCTTTCGGCGCGACCATCGCCGTGACCTGCCTCTTCCAGCACCGCATCGTGCGCGAACGCCTTCCCCGACCGGCATTGTCAGTGCCTCCGGTTACTGTGAGTGAGCATTGATCGACTGTGCACAGGGGGAAACATGACCAACACCCAGGCCCAGCGCATGCGACGCGTCCTGCGCCGCGAAATCGCGGGCACCATCGGCCTGCTGACCGACGACGAGGACTTCACCGCGATGCGGCGGTACCGCACCTTCGCCTTCGACGACCACGCGACCTATCTCCAGCAGATCGAGTCCCTGCTCAGGACCCTCTCCGCACAGGGCAGCCACACCACAGTGGCCCTCTTCGACCCCGAGGAGTACGCCGAGTACTGCGCGACCAGCGGCCTCGAACCCGACACCCCGGCCAGCCGCACCCGCTTCACCGCGGAACTCGCCGCCACCGGAGCCACCGTCCCCTACGAAGGCCAGCCCCTCGACGAACTCGTCCCGACCCTCGTCGACGAGGCCGTCCGCAAGGCCACCTGGGAGTACGCGACCACACTGCTCGCCCGCATCGGAGCCTGCGCCTCCTGCGGCGTCGACATCGGCCGCGCCGCCTTCGCCCGAGCCGCACGGCTCCTCACCCGCATCCTCGAAACAGCGAGCCCCGGCCACCTCCACCTCGTCTGCAGCGTCTCGGCCGACCCTGAAACCCTCGTGGCCGCGCTCCGGGCCGACGAGGCCCCCGACACCGCGAACCGCGTCGACGAGTCGGAAGCCCTCGAATTCACCACCGTGCTCGCCCTCGGCATCGCCACCCGCAGCTCCGGCGGACTCGTCATGCGCACCACCGCCGCGGGCACCACCGACCGGGTCTACGGATGGCGCCTGCGCGGTGAACGGCTGGAGCCCCTCACCGCCGCAGAGGTCTTCGACGCCTACTGCACCGACGCCGACACGGGAGACCTCGTCTCCCCGGAGTCCGGCGTCGACTACTGCGTACCCCCCGACCTCGGGGACGCAGGAGAAGCCACCGGCCACACGCACTGAACGCCGAGGGGCGCCCCACCCGCAGGTGGAGCGCCCCGAGGACGACGATCGTCGACGACGCGGACCGGCTACTCGCCGGACAGCACCGCCTGCGCCGCAGCCCGCGCCTCTTCCGCCGTGTCCGCGGCACGAGCGGCAGCGGCGGCACGCTCGCACTGGGCCAGCGTGTACTTGGCCAGCGTCGCCCGTACATAAGGAAGCGATGCCGCACCCATCGACAGGGAGGTGACCCCGAGACCGGTCAGCACACACGCGAGCAACGGATCGGAGGCGGCCTCGCCACAGACACCACAGCTCTTGCCCTCGGCCTTCGCCGACTCGGCCGACAGCGCGACCAGGTCGAGCAGCGCCGGCTGCCACGGGTCCTGCAGACGGGACACCGCACCCACCTGCCGGTCGGCGGCGAAGGTGTACTGCGCGAGGTCATTGGTCCCCAGCGACAGGAACTCGACCTCCTGCAGAATCGACCGCGCCCGCAGAGCGGCCGACGGAATCTCCACCATCGCACCGAACTTCGCCTGCAGCCCGGCCGCACGGCACGCGTCCGCGAACGCCTTGGCGTCGATGCGGTCCGCCACCATCGGAGCCATCACTTCGAGGTAGACCGGCAGCCCCTCGGCAGCCTTCGCGAGAGCACTGAGCTGCGTGCGCAGCACCTCCGGGTGGTCGAGCAGCGTCCGCAGACCCCGCACACCCAGTGCCGGGTTCGGCTCGTCGGCCGGGGTGAGGAAGTCGAGCGGCTTGTCCGCACCGGCGTCCAGCACCCGCACCACGACACGGCCCTCGGGAAACGCCTCCAGCACCTGGCGGTACGCCTCGATCTGCTTCTCCTCGGACGGCGCCTTCTTGCTGTCGTCGAGGAAGAGGAACTCGGTACGGAACAGACCCACGCCCTCGGCACCGGCCTCGACCGCGGCCGGCACGTCCGCCGGACCACCGACGTTCGCCAGCAGCGGCACCTTGTGACCGTCGGACGTGGCACCGGGACCCGTCGCCGCGGAGAGCGCCGCCCTGCGCTCCGCCGCCGCGGCCTCCATCTGCGCCTTCTTCTCGGCACTCGGCTCCACGAAGATCTCACCGGTGCTGCCGTCCACGGCGATCACGGTGCCCTCCGCGAGCTCACCCGCACCCGGCAGCGCGACCACGGCGGGGACGCCGAGCGCACGGGCCAGGATCGCGCTGTGGCTGGTGGGCCCACCCTCCTCGGTGACGAAACCGAGCACCAGAGTGGGGTCGAGCAGCGCGGTGTCCGCGGGCGCGAGGTCACGCGCAATAAGAACGTACGGCTCGTCGCTGTCCGGCACACCGGGCATCGGCACGCCGAGGAGCCGGGCGACGATACGATTCCGCACGTCGTCGAGGTCGGCGACGCGCCCGGCGAGGTACTCACCGGCACCGGCGAGCAGCGCCCGGTACGCGGCGAACGCGTCGTACACCGCGCGCTCGGCCGTGCTGCCAACCGCGATCCGCCGCTCCACGTCCGCCATCAGCTCGGGGTCCAGGGCCATCATGGCCTGCGCCTCGAGCACCGCCTGGGCTTCGCCCCCCGCCAGATTGCCGCGCGCAATCAGATCGGCTGCCACCGCCTCCACGGCCTTGCGGGCACGCCCCTGTTCGCGCTCCGCGTCCTCCGCCGGGATCTGCTTGGCAGGCGGTTCGAGAACCGCCGTCCCCATGTGCCGAACCTCGCCGATCGCCACACCGTGGCTCACGCCGACGCCTCGCAGCGTTGTCTCCATCTCACCCGTCTCCGATAGTGCGGCGGGCTCCGCCGCCGCGGTGGTTGTACAAGCCGCCGTGCTGGACGGCGCCGAAGTCACTGCCAGCTGAAGAGCGCGTCGCCGGGCTTCACGTCGCCGTCCTCGCGGACGTCGGAGAGGGAGTCCGCCGTGGCCTCGAGGGCCACGACCGGGCACACCGAGGACTTGCCGGCCTCTTCCACGGCGGCCGGGTTCCAGCGCACGACGCCCTGGCCGCGCGTCACGGTGTCCCCTTTGTTCACGAGGAGCTCGAAGCCCTCGCCGTTGAGCTGGACGGTGTCGATGCCCAGGTGAGTGAGGACGCCGTGGCCCTCACTGTCGACGACGACAAAAGCATGGGGGTGGAGCGAGACAATGACTCCGTCGACGGGCGCGACAGCCTCGGCGGGCTCACGGACGGGTTCGATCGCCATGCCGGGGCCGACCATGGCTCCGGAGAACACGGGGTCCGGTAC
This sequence comes from Streptomyces krungchingensis, assembly GCF_054729265.1. NCBI lineage: Bacteria > Bacillati > Actinomycetota > Actinomycetes > Kitasatosporales > Streptomycetaceae > Streptomyces > Streptomyces krungchingensis. The sequence goes on along the minus strand of NZ_JBPUKY010000001.1, from coordinate 2,332,341 downwards.
CGCGGAGAGCCCGATGGCGCGTCCTGCGATAGGGGACGTCACGGTGGTCATGGGAAGCCTCCCAGGGGTGGAGATTCATATGGGCCGTCACTGCCTGTCCCGGACGGCGCACTGTTGAGCAGGGTATGTCATATGAAGTGGCGGTTCCGCGCGAGTGATCCCGCTTGGAGACCGAAGGACACAGCGGAAACGATTTGCGCCCGCTCCAGGCCCGCATGTAGAGTCGTAGACCTGCCCGGGGCCGAGCGACGCCACCAAGCGTCCTTGCCTGGCAGCACCCAACTTGTCAGATCCTATCTCGGGGTCCCTTCCGCATGTCTGCGGGACGGTGGTCAGGGAGACGGAAAAACACTGATAGAGTTTGAAACGCAAGACCGAAGGGAAGCGCCCGGAGGAAAGCCTGAGAGAGTCTCTCGGGTGAGTACAAAGGAAGCGTCCGTTCCTTGAGAACTCAACAGCGTGCCAAAAATCAACGCCAGATATGTTGATACCCCGTCTCCAGTCATTCGGCTGGGGCGAGGTTCCTTTGAAAAAGTCCTGCCGGGCACTGCCTGGCAGGCGCACAGCGAGGACGCTGTGAACCGAGGGGATCATTCCTCTCCTTGGTTCCGCTCTCGTGGTGTTCGACCGGATTACCGGTAAACATTCACGGAGAGTTTGATCCTGGCTCAGGACGAACGCTGGCGGCGTGCTTAACACATGCAAGTCGAACGATGAAGCCCTTCGGGGTGGATTAGTGGCGAACGGGTGAGTAACACGTGGGCAATCTGCCCTTCACTCTGGGACAAGCCCTGGAAACGGGGTCTAATACCGGATACGACCTGCCGAGGCATCTCGGCGGGTGGAAAGCTCCGGCGGTGAAGGATGAGCCCGCGGCCTATCAGCTTGTTGGTGAGGTAGTGGCTCACCAAGGCGACGACGGGTAGCCGGCCTGAGAGGGCGACCGGCCACACTGGGACTGAGACACGGCCCAGACTCCTACGGGAGGCAGCAGTGGGGAATATTGCACAATGGGCGAAAGCCTGATGCAGCGACGCCGCGTGAGGGATGACGGCCTTCGGGTTGTAAACCTCTTTCAGCAGGGAAGAAGCGAAAGTGACGGTACCTGCAGAAGAAGCGCCGGCTAACTACGTGCCAGCAGCCGCGGTAATACGTAGGGCGCAAGCGTTGTCCGGAATTATTGGGCGTAAAGAGCTCGTAGGCGGCTTGTCGCGTCGGTTGTGAAAGCCCGGGGCTTAACCCCGGGTCTGCAGTCGATACGGGCAGGCTAGAGTGTGGTAGGGGAGATCGGAATTCCTGGTGTAGCGGTGAAATGCGCAGATATCAGGAGGAACACCGGTGGCGAAGGCGGATCTCTGGGCCATTACTGACGCTGAGGAGCGAAAGCGTGGGGAGCGAACAGGATTAGATACCCTGGTAGTCCACGCCGTAAACGGTGGGCACTAGGTGTTGGCGACATTCCACGTCGTCGGTGCCGCAGCTAACGCATTAAGTGCCCCGCCTGGGGAGTACGGCCGCAAGGCTAAAACTCAAAGGAATTGACGGGGGCCCGCACAAGCAGCGGAGCATGTGGCTTAATTCGACGCAACGCGAAGAACCTTACCAAGGCTTGACATACGCCGGAAAACCCTGGAGACAGGGTCCCCCTTGTGGTCGGTGTACAGGTGGTGCATGGCTGTCGTCAGCTCGTGTCGTGAGATGTTGGGTTAAGTCCCGCAACGAGCGCAACCCTTGTTCTGTGTTGCCAGCATGCCCTTCGGGGTGATGGGGACTCACAGGAGACTGCCGGGGTCAACTCGGAGGAAGGTGGGGACGACGTCAAGTCATCATGCCCCTTATGTCTTGGGCTGCACACGTGCTACAATGGCAGGTACAAAGAGCTGCGAAGCCGCGAGGCGGAGCGAATCTCAAAAAGCCTGTCTCAGTTCGGATTGGGGTCTGCAACTCGACCCCATAAAGTCGGAGTTGCTAGTAATCGCAGATCAGCATTGCTGCGGTGAATACGTTCCCGGGCCTTGTACACACCGCCCGTCACGTCACGAAAGTCGGTAACACCCGAAGCCGGTGGCCCAACCCCTTGTGGGAGGGAGCTGTCGAAGGTGGGACTGGCGATTGGGACGAAGTCGTAACAAGGTAGCCGTACCGGAAGGTGCGGCTGGATCACCTCCTTTCTAAGGAGCACTTCTTACCGAGTCCTTCGGGACGAGGTCAGAGGCCAGTACATCGGCGAATGTCCGATGCTGGTTGCTCATGGGTGGAACGTTGATTATTCGGCCGGTTTCTCGGGTCGGAGGCTTGCAAGTACTGCTCTTAGGAGCGTGGAAAGCATGATCTCCGGACGGTTCCGGCCGGGCACGTTGTTGGGTGTCTGAGGGTACGGCCGTATGGCTACCTTCAGTGCCGGCCCCAGTGCACTCACTGGTTTCCAGTGGGGTGATGGGTGGTTGGTCGTTGTTTGAGAACTGCACAGTGGACGCGAGCATCTGTGGCCAAGTTTTTAAGGGCGCACGGTGGATGCCTTGGCACCAGGAACCGATGAAGGACGTGGGAGGCCACGATAGTCCCCGGGGAGTCGTCAACCAGGCTTTGATCCGGGGGTTTCCGAATGGGGAAACCCGGCAGTCGTCATGGGCTGTCACCCGCTGCTGAACACATAGGCAGTGTGGAGGGAACGCGGGGAAGTGAAACATCTCAGTACCCGCAGGAAGAGAAAACAACCGTGATTCCGGGAGTAGTGGCGAGCGAAACCGGATGAGGCCAAACCTCAAGCGTGTGAGACCCGGCAGGGGTTGCGCTTGGGGGGTTGTGGGATCTCTCTTCTGTCGTCTGCCGGCGACAGGACGAGTCAGAAACCGTTGATGTAGGCGAAGGACATGCGAAAGGTCCGGCGTAGAGGGTAAGACCCCCGTAGTCGAAACGTCAGCGGCTCGTTTGAGAGACACCCAAGTAGCACGGGGCCCGAGAAATCCCGTGTGAATCTGGCGGGACCACCCGCTAAGCCTAAATATTCCCTGGTGACCGATAGCGGATAGTACCGTGAGGGAATGGTGAAAAGTACCGCGGGAGCGGAGTGAAATAGTACCTGAAACCGTGTGCCTACAAGCCGTGGGAGCGTCGGGCAAGCACTTGTGCTTGCCTCGTGACTGCGTGCCTTTTGAAGAATGAGCCTGCGAGTTTGCGGTGTGTTGCGAGGTTAACCCGTGTGGGGAAGCCGTAGCGAAAGCGAGTCCGAACAGGGCGATTTAGTAGCGCGCTCAAGACCCGAAGCGGAGTGATCTAGCCATGGGCAGGTTGAAGCGGCTGTAAGAGGTCGTGGAGGACCGAACCCACCAGGGTTGAAAACCTGGGGGATGACCTGTGGTTAGGGGTGAAAGGCCAATCAAACTCCGTGATAGCTGGTTCTCCCCGAAATGCATTTAGGTGCAGCGTCGTGTGTTTCTTGCCGGAGGTAGAGCACTGGATAGGCGATGGGCCCTACCGGGTTACTGACCTTAGCCAAACTCCGAATGCCGGTAAGTGAGAGCGCGGCAGTGAGACTGTGGGGGATAAGCTCCATGGTCGAGAGGGAAACAGCCCAGAGCATCGACTAAGGCCCCTAAGCGTACGCTAAGTGGGAAAGGATGTGGAGTCGCACAGACAACCAGGAGGTTGGCTTAGAAGCAGCCACCCTTGAAAGAGTGCGTAATAGCTCACTGGTCTAGTGATTCCGCGCCGACAATGTAGCGGGGCTCAAGCGTACCGCCGAAGTCGTGTCATTGCAGCAAGAGGGCCAACGCCCGCTGTGATGGGTAGGGGAGCGTCGTGTGCCGGGTGAAGCCGCGCCGGAAGGCAGTGGTGGACGGTTCACGAGTGAGAATGCAGGCATGAGTAGCGATACACACGTGAGAAACGTGTGCGCCGATTGACTAAGGGTTCCTGGGTCAAGCTGATCTGCCCAGGGTAAGTCGGGACCTAAGGCGAGGCCGACAGGCGTAGTCGATGGATAACCGGTTGATATTCCGGTACCCGCTGTGAAGCGTCAAACATCGAACCAGGCGATGCTAAGTCCGTGAAGCCGCCCCGGAGCCTTCGGGCAAAGGGGAGTGGTGGAGCCGACGGACCAGATCTGTAGTAGGTGAGTGATGGGGTGACGCAGGAAGGTAGTCCATCCCGGGCGGTGGTTGTCCCGGGGTAAGGGTGTAGGCCGTGCGATAGGTAAATCCGTCGCACTTGTGGCTGAGACCTGATGCCGAGCCGATTGTGGTGAAGTGGATGATCCTATGCTGTCGAGAAAAGCCTCTAGCGAGTTTCATGGCGGCCCGTACCCTAAACCGACTCAGGTGGTCAGGTAGAGAATACCGAGGCGTTCGGGTGAACTATGGTTAAGGAACTCGGCAAAATGCCCCCGTAACTTCGGGAGAAGGGGGGCCATGTCTGGTGATGAGTCTTGCACTCTGAGCTGGGTGTGGCCGCAGAGACCAGCGAGAAGCGACTGTTTACTAAAAACACAGGTCCGTGCGAAGCCGTAAGGCGATGTATACGGACTGACGCCTGCCCGGTGCTGGAACGTTAAGGGGACCGGTTAGTCAAGATTCGTCTTGGCGAAGCTGAGAACTTAAGCGCCAGTAAACGGCGGTGGTAACTATAACCATCCTAAGGTAGCGAAATTCCTTGTCGGGTAAGTTCCGACCTGCACGAATGGCGTAACGACTTCTCGACTGTCTCAACCATAGGCCCGGTGAAATTGCACTACGAGTAAAGATGCTCGTTTCGCGCAGCAGGACGGAAAGACCCCGGGACCTTTACTACAGTTTGATATTGGTGTTCGGTTCGGCTTGTGTAGGATAGGTGGGAGACTTTGAAGCGGCAGCGCCAGCTGTTGTGGAGTCGTCGTTGAAATACCACTCTGGTCGTGCTGGATGTCTAACCTGGGTCCGTGATCCGGATCAGGGACAGTGTCTGATGGGTAGTTTAACTGGGGCGGTTGCCTCCCAAAGGGTAACGGAGGCGCCCAAAGGTTCCCTCAGCCTGGTTGGCAATCAGGTGTTGAGTGTAAGTGCACAAGGGAGCTTGACTGTGAGACCGACGGGTCGAGCAGGGACGAAAGTCGGGACTAGTGATCCGGCGGTGGCTTGTGGAAGCGCCGTCGCTCAACGGATAAAAGGTACCCCGGGGATAACAGGCTGATCTTCCCCAAGAGTCCATATCGACGGGATGGTTTGGCACCTCGATGTCGGCTCGTCGCATCCTGGGGCTGGAGTCGGTCCCAAGGGTTGGGCTGTTCGCCCATTAAAGCGGTACGCGAGCTGGGTTTAGAACGTCGTGAGACAGTTCGGTCCCTATCCGCTGTGCGCGTAGGAGTCTTGAGAAGGGCTGTCCCTAGTACGAGAGGACCGGGACGGACGAACCTCTGGTGTGCCAGTTGTCCTGCCAAGGGCATGGCTGGTTGGCTACGTTCGGGAGGGATAACCGCTGAAAGCATCTAAGCGGGAAGCCTGCTTCGAGATGAGGACTCCCACCCACTTGATGGGGTAAGGCTCCCAGTAGACGACTGGGTTGATAGGCCAGATCTGGAAGCGCCGTAAGGCGTGGAGGTGACTGGTACTAATAGGCCGAGGGCTTGTCCTCAGTTGCTCGCGTCCACTGTGTTGGTTCTGAAACCACGAACAACCCCGTAGTCGGGCCACGACTATGGTGCGGTTGACAGTTTCATAGTGTTTCGGTGGTCATAGCGTGAGGGAAACGCCCGGTTACATTCCGAACCCGGAAGCTAAGCCTTACAGCGCCGATGGTACTGCAGGGGGGACCCTGTGGGAGAGTAGGACGCCGCCGAACTAATATTGGAGCTCCGGCTCTTGGGCACACAGCCCGAGAGCCGGAGCTTTTTTGCGTTCAGGAGTGCTTCCGTCGGCGGCGCTCCACCCCCTCCGCGCCGCGGCTCGAAGGCTGCGGGTAAGGTCAGGGGGCATCATCGGCTCATTTTTCCCACAGGAGGCCCCCGGGTGGAGGTCCAGGAGACCCGCGTCCAGACGGACCGGGTCCTCACCATCCCGAACATCCTCAGCATGGCGCGCCTGGTCGGCGTACCCGTCTTCCTGTGGCTGATCCTCAGGCCGGAGTTCGGCGGCCCCAAGAGCGACGGCTGGGCGCTGCTCGTGCTCATGCTGAGCGGTATCAGCGACTATCTCGACGGCAAGCTCGCACGCCGCTGGAACCAGATCAGCAGTCTCGGCCGGCTGCTCGACCCCGCCGCCGACAGGCTCTACATTCTGTCCACTCTCGTCGGCCTCACCTGGCGCGAGATTCTCCCCCTCTGGTTGACGGCCGCACTTCTCGCGCGCGAGCTGGTTCTCCTGGTGATGGTGGGCATCCTCCGCCGGCACGGCTATCCGCCGCCGCAGGTGAACTTCCTCGGCAAGGCGGCCACGTTCAACCTGATGTACGCCTTCCCGTTGCTGTTGCTGAGCGATGGAAGCGGATGGATCGCGTCACTCGCCGCCGTTTTCGGATGGGCGTTCGCAGGGTGGGGTACAACCCTGTACTGGTGGGCAGGAGTCCTCTACGTGGTACAGGTCCGCCGGCTTGTCAGGGCGGACGCCATGGCCGATTGAGCTCGGCCCGACTCGGTGGCGAAGACGCCCCGATGGCCCGCGCTCGAAATCTGCGGGACAATCTGGACGGGTGAAGTCGGCTAGACCGTCGTCTCTTCAAGGAGGACGCTTCCGACATGAAGGCCGTCGTGATGGCCGGAGGCGAAGGCACACGCCTTCGCCCCATGACCTCGAGCATGCCCAAGCCGCTCCTGCCCGTGGCGAATCGCCCGATCATGGAGCATGTGCTCAGGCTGCTGAAAAGGCATGGGCTCAGCGAGACCGTCGTAACCGTTCAGTTCCTGGCGTCACTCGTCAAGAACTACTTCGGCGACGGCGAAGAGCTCGGCATGGAGCTCACTTATGCCAATGAGGAGAAGCCACTCGGTACTGCCGGGAGCGTCAAGAACGCCGAAGAGGCGCTGAAGGACGACGCTTTCCTCGTGATCTCCGGTGACGCGTTGACCGACTTCGATCTCACCGAGCTCATCAATTTCCACAAGGAAAAGGGCGCGCTCGTCACCGTCTGCCTGACACGCGTACCGAATCCGCTGGAATTCGGCATCACCATCGTGGACGAAGAGGGCAAGGTCGAGCGCTTCCTGGAGAAGCCGACCTGGGGCCAGGTCTTCTCCGACACCGTGAACACGGGCATCTACGTCATGGAGCCCGAAGTCTTCGACTACGTCGAGGCCGATGTGCCGGTCGACTGGTCCGGTGACGTCTTCCCGCAGCTCATGAAGGAAGGCAAGCCCATCTACGGCTACATCGCCGAGGGCTACTGGGAGGACGTCGGCACCCACGAGAGCTACGTGAAGGCGCAGGCCGACGTCCTGGAAGGCAAGGTCGAGGTCGAACTCGACGGCTTCGAGATCTCGCCCGGCGTGTGGGTCGCCGAGGGTGCAGAGGTGCACCCCGACGCCGTACTGCGGGGACCGCTCTACATCGGCGACTACGCCAAGGTCGAGGCGAACGCCGAAATCCGCGAACACACCGTGGTCGGCTCCAACGTCGTCGTCAAGAGCGGTGCCTTTCTCCACCGGGCCGTCGTGCACGACAACGTGTACATCGGTCCGCACAGCAACCTGCGTGGCTGCGTCGTCGGCAAGAACACCGACATCATGCGCGCCGCGCGGATCGAGGACGGCGCCGTCATCGGCGACGAGTGCCTCGTAGGCGAAGAATCGATCATCCAGGGCAACGTCCGCGTCTACCCGTTCAAGACCATCGAGGCCGGCGCCTTCGTCAACACCTCGGTGATCTGGGAGTCCCGGGGACAGGCGCATCTCTTCGGTGCCCGAGGGGTCACCGGGATCCTGAACGTGGAGATCACTCCGGAACTCGCCGTGCGTCTCGCCGGCGCCTACGCGACGACCCTGAAGAAGGGCTCCACGGTCACGACGGCCCGTGACCACTCCCGAGGCGCGCGGGCGTTGAAACGAGCGGTGATCTCGGCACTCCAGGCCAGCGCCATCGACGTACGCGACCTCGAGAACGTGCCGCTGCCGGTGGCCCGGCAGCAGACCGCCAGGGGCAGTGCCGGCGGCATCATGATCCGCACCACGCCAGGGGTCCCGGACTCCGTCGACATCATGTTCTTCGACGGACAGGGCGCCGACCTGTCGCAGGGCGGACAGCGCAAGCTGGACCGGGTCTTCGCACGACAGGAGTACCGGCGCGCGTTCCCCGGTGAGATCGGGGACCTGCACTTCCCGGCCAGCGTCTTCGACTCGTACACCGGATCACTGCTGAGGAACGTCGACACCACCGGGATCGCGGAATCCGGGTTGAAGGTCGTCGTGGACGCCTCGAACGGCAGCGCCGGACTGGTGCTGCCCAGCCTCCTCGGCAAGCTCGGGGTCGACTCGCTGACCATCAACCCCGGTCTCGACGAGTCCAGGCCGACGGAGACGGCGGACACCCGGCGGGCCGGGCTGGTGCGCCTCGGCGAGATCGTCGCGTCGGCCCGCGCCGCGTTCGGGGTGCGTTTCGACCCGGTGGGCGAGCGGCTCTCCCTCGTCGACGAGAAGGGGCGGATCGTCGAGGACGACCGCGCCCTGCTGGTCATGCTCGACCTGGTGGCGGCGGAACGGCGCAGCGGACGCGTGGCGCTCCCGGTGACGACCACGCGGATCGCCGAGCAGGTGGCCGCGTACCACGGCACGCAGGTGGAGTGGACGACCACGTCGCCCGACGACCTGACACGGGTCGGCGGCGAAGAGTCGACGATCTTCGGCGGCGACGGGCGCGGCGGCTTCATCATCCCCGAGTTCAGCAGCGTGTTCGACGGCGCGGCCGCCTTCGTACGGCTCATCGGGCTCGTGGCACGGACCCAGCTCACCCTCAGCCAGATCGACGCGCGGATTCCGCGGGCGCACGTCCTCAAGCGTGACCTGGCGACTCCCTGGGCCGTCAAGGGCCTCGTGATGCGCCGTGTCGTGGAGGAGGCCGGAGACCGGTTCGTGGACACCACTGACGGCGTACGGGTCGTGGAGACCGACGGGCGCTGGGTGATGGTGCTCCCGGACCCCGCCGAGGCCGTCACACATCTGTGGGCCGAAGGCCCGGACGACGCCTCCGCGGAGGCCCTGCTCGACGAGTGGGCGGCGGTCGTGGACAGCGCCGGCCGTTAGCACGCGTGCGTGCCGGACAAGTGCCCCCAAGGGGGCCTGTCCGGCACGTCGGTGGGGCCATTCGGAGGTAGCACCCGCGACGTGCGACGATGTGCGGCATGCCGCAGCAGCCCCCCGTTCGGAGCAGCGCTCCACGCCCCTCGCGCCCGGACGCCTCCATGTCGCTGCTCACCAACGTCATGGACCACAGCCTCGACGACGGATACGCCGAGGCTGCCGCCCGCAAGCAGGCCGAGGACGCCGGCGGCATGCCGAAGACGGTCCGGGCGAAGCTGGGGCTCGCCGCCGGCCTCGTCCTCGCGGCTCTCGTGGTCACCGTGGGCGCGGCGAACGCACGCATAGCCGCCCCGGTCGTCGCCAAGGAACGCCAGGAGCTCATCGACCGGGTCGAACGCGAGACCAGGACCGCGGACGAGCTGGAGAGCACCGTCGACTCCCTGCGAGCCGACGTGAACGCCCGGCAGCGTGAGGCGCTCAAGAAGAGCGGTGGTGACCAGGCCGACCTGGTGAGCATCCTGTCGGGCGCGACCGATGTGCACGGCCCCGGCGTGAAGCTCGTCGTGAACGACGCCAAGGAAGCCAGTACGGGGGGCGGCGGGAACCCGCGCGAGACCTCCGGGTTCTCCGACACCGGACGCGTCCGCGACCGTGACATGCAGCGCGTCGTCAACGGCCTGTGGGAGTCGGGCGCGGAGGCCATCTCCATCAACGGACAGCGTCTGACAGCCCTGTCGGCGATCCGTGCCGCGGGAGACGCGATACTGGTCGACAACAAGCCGCTGGTGCCGCCGTACACGGTGCTCGCGGTGGGGGACGGCAAGCGCCTCAGCACCAGGTTCCAGAACAGCGCCGACGGGTTGTACCTGCATGCGCTGCAGGAGAACTACGGCATTCGGACCGGCATTTCCGTCGAGGACGACATCCGGTTGTCCGCCGCACCGAGTGTGATCGTACGTACAGCACAGCCGAGCACAGAGAAGGGCACATCGTGATCGCCGTACTGGGCCTCGTCGTGGGAGTCGTGGCTGGACTGTTGGTCCGGCCCGAGGTTCCGGCGGTCGTCGAGCCTTACCTCCCGATCGCCGTCGTGGCGGCGCTCGACGCCGTGTTCGGCGGTCTGCGGGCGATGCTCGACGGGATCTTCGACGACAAGGTCTTCGTGGTGTCGTTCCTGTCGAACGTGGTCGTGGCCGCGCTGATCGTCTTCCTGGGCGACAAGTTGGGCGTCGGCGCGCAGCTCTCCACGGGTGTCGTGGTCGTCCTCGGCATCCGCATCTTCTCCAACGCCGCGGCGATCCGTCGGCACGTGTTCCGGGCGTGAGGCCGATGAGCAACGAGGACGAGAACCCCCAGGCTTCCGAGAACGCGAGGCCCTCCGAGAGCGAGCGGCCCGTCGAGGGCCGGACCCCGCCCGAGGAGCGCAGGCCCGCCGCGGACACCAGCTCTGCGGCCGACCCAAGGTCCCCCGAGGGGCGGAGGCCCGCCCAGAACCCGGCTTCCTCCGAGAACCAGGCTTCCTCCGGGAACCAGGCTTCCTCCGGGAACCAGGCTGCCTCCGAGAACCAGGCTTCCTCCGGGAACCAGGGGCGTGCGGAGGACCGGAGGCCGGCAGAGAGGCCCACGTCGCCGCAGGCTCCCCAGCAGCCCCGGATGCCCCAGTCGCCTCGGCCTGCCCAGCCGACTCATCCTGTTCGGCCCTCTCAGCACTTCCGGCTGCCCGAGGACGCGGAGCCGCCGCAGCCCGCGGGACCGACGCAGAGCGCCCAGCCGCCGCAGCCCGCGCGGCCGATGCCGGGCGCCCAGCCGCAGCAGCCGGGTGGGCCGGCTCAGGGCCCGAGGCAGTCGCAGCCGGTCCGCCCCCCTCAGGGTGCTCAGCCCGGGCGTCCGGTGCAGCCGGGACAGGCTGGTCGGCCCCCGCACCCGGCTCGGTCGGCCCAGGGCATGCAGCAGCCTGGTCCCGCGCAACAGCCCCGCCCTGCGCAGCGGCCGGGTCCCGTACAGCAGCCCCACCCCGGCCGGCAGTCGCGTCCGACGCAGCCGTCGCAGTCGCCGTCGGGGCGGCCGCCGCAGGCCGCCCGTCCCTTCGAAGGCCCTCAGGCGTCCAGGAACTCCGAGCCCCCGCGCAACGTTCAGCCGCCCGGTGCTCCGGAGAACCGGCTGCGCAAGGAACTTCCCCAAGAAGTACCCGCCGCGGCCCGTTCCGGAAATTCCGGTTCACATCCGGACGAAGAGGGCACAGAGCCTTCGATGACCGGACGTCAGCGCCTGGTCGACGGACTGTGGCCGCCGCGTGTCTCGCGTGCCCAACTCATCGTCGCCCTGCTGCTGTTCGGCCTTGGATTCGGTCTCGCCGTCCAGGTCGCCTCCAACAGCGACAGCGGCAGCGCCCTGCGCGGAGCACGTCAGGAAGATCTCGTACGCATCCTCGATGAACTCGACAACCGAACTCAGCGTCTTGAGGACGAGAAGCAGGGTCTCGAAGATCAGCGCACCGAGCTGGAGAACAGCTCGAACCAGGCCGAGGAGGCCCGCAAGCAGACGGTCGAGAAGGAGAAGCAACTCGGCATTCTGGCGGGCACCGTGGCGGCGCAGGGGCCCGGCATCACCGTGACGATCGACGACGCGAAAGGGACGGTCAAGGCGGACATGCTGCTCGACGCGGTCCAGGAGCTGCGCGCGGCCGGCGCGGAGGCGATCCAGGTGAACGGCGTACGCGTCGTCGCCGACACCTTCCTGAGCGATGCCGACGGCGGAGTGAAGGTCGACGGGAACAAGATCGCCCAGCCCTATCGTTTCAAGGTCATCGGCAAGCCGCAGGATCTGGAGCCGGCGCTGAACATCCCCGGAGGTGTGGTGCAGACACTGGAGAAGGAGCAGGCCACCGTGACGGTGGACCGTGCGACCAAGATCGTGGTGGACGCCTTGCGACCGGCGAAGCGGCCTGACTACGCTCGGTCGTCCTCCCAGTGAGCCGGGGTTGCATGAGGGTCGTCCGGCGAGGGCATGAGGTTGCGGGGGGTCGGCGCACCGATTGGGTGGTGCGTGGTGGAAACTGTCTGGTGGATACGGACGTTGTGAGGATGTCCGGGTCGACCGGTGTGTTCAATCAGGGTTCGTCCTGCCCCACGGGCGGGTCTGTTTCGGTCAAGGGGAATCGCCCGTGAAGTTGTTTGCGAAGTTGTTCGGCAAGAGCGCGCGAGAGGGCAGTGGTGACAACGCCACCGCCCGGCACCGTGCACCGCGCCAGGGAGACGCGGAGGCCCATGGCGGCGACCGCCCGCTGTTCCGTGACCAGGTCGCTGGTCCGGGCGGTGACATTTCCGGTGGTCAGGGCGCGCCGTCTGTTGACCCTGCCCAGTCCGGCCGCATAGGTTTCGGGGATCCGTCGACCTCAAGTGCGGGTGGAGGGTTTGCCTCCGACCCGTATGCGTCCCATGCCCCCGGTGGGCAGCCGCGGCAGGAGGATCCGTCCATGGCCCTGGTGTGTACGAGGTGCGGTAACCGCAACGCGGAGAACAGCCGGTTCTGTTCCAACTGCGGTGCGCCGCTGCGGGGCGGCGCCGAGCGTCCGTCCGAGACGACGTCCACGATCTCCATCTCCGGCATCGAGGCCTACGACGCCGAGGTGACGGGGCAGACGCCGTCGCCGATGCTCTCCCCGGAGGCGCAGGCGGCCGTCGACGCGCTGCCGCTCGGCTCGGCGCTCCTGGTGGTGCGCCGCGGCCCGAACTCGGGCAGCCGCTTCCTGCTGGACGGTGAGCTGACCACGGCGGGGCGTCATCCGCAGAGCGACATCTTCCTGGACGACGTGACGGTGTCGCGTCGCCACGTGGAGTTCCGTCGCGCGGCGGACGGCTCGTTCACGGTGGCCGACGTCGGCAGCCTGAACGGCACGTACGTCAACCGCGAGCGGATCGACCAGGTCGCTCTGGCGAACGGCGACGAGGTGCAGATCGGCAAGTACCGGCTGGTCTTCTACGCGAGCCAGCGGGCCATCTGACCCTCCCCCAGACTCGGTCAGGGGGGACCCCAGGGAAGGTCCATGCTTCAAACACCGAGCGGCGGTGCCGGCAGCGGTACCGCCGCCACGGACAGTGGGCTGATGAGCATCGGCGTGGTCCTGAACGCACTGCGCGACGAGTTCCCCGAAGTCACCATCTCCAAGATCAGGTTCCTGGAGTCGGAGGGGCTCGTCGAGCCGCGGCGGACTCCCTCGGGGTACCGCAAGTTCAGCGCCCACGACGTCGAGCGCCTCGGTCACGTCCTGAGGATGCAGCGGGACCACTATCTGCCCCTCAAGGTGATCCGCGAGCACCTGGAGGCCCTGGAGCGCGGTGAGCCCGTACGTCTGCCGTCCGTGGGCCGTCAGCGCGACGCGGGGGACGGCGAACCCCTGGGCGACTTCCTGGGCGAGCCCGAGGCGCCCACGGCGGCCCGTGTGGGCCGTGCCGAGCTGCTGGCCGCAGCGGAGATCGACGAGCGGGACCTGGCGGAGTGGGAGTCGTACGGGCTGATCGCGCCGCTGGCGGACGGCGTGTACGACGCCGAGGCGGTGACCGTCGCGACGCTGGTGGTCGAGCTGGGGCGGTTCGGGATCGAGCCGCGTCACCTGCGTGCGATGAAGGCCGCCGCGGAGCGTGACGCAGGGCTCGTGGACCAGGTGGTGGCCCCGCTGCGGCGCCATCGCAACCCGCAGACGCGGGCGCACGCCGAGGCCCGTACGAAGGAGCTCGCGGGGCTCACGGTGAAGCTGCACGCGGCGCTCGTGCAGACCGCGCTGGGCGTACGACTGCCCTGAACCGGGGCGCCGGCCGGGGCTCCGGATCGTCCACCCGTTCTGTGCCCGACTACCCAAACGTCCCGGGCACGGCCTAGGGTTGCTGTGTGAACGAGCTCGATGTCGTAGGTGTCCGGGTCGAAATGCCCTCCAACCAACCGATCGTGCTTCTGCGTGAAGTGGGAGGCGACCGGTACCTCCCCATCTGGATCGGACCGGGGGAGGCGACCGCGATCGCCTTCGCCCAGCAGGGCATGGCCCCCGCGCGACCGCTGACCCACGACCTGTTCAAGGACGTGCTGGAGGCCGTGGGCCAGGAGCTCACCGAGGTACGCATCACGGACCTGCGTGAGGGCGTCTTCTACGCGGAGCTGGTCTTCGCCAGCGGGGTCGAGGTCAGCGCACGGCCGTCCGACGCCATAGCGCTGGCACTGCGCACCGGGACGCCGATCTACGGCAGCGACGGCGTGCTCGACGACGCCGGCATCGCGATCCCGGACGAGCAGGAGGACGAGGTCGAGAAGTTCCGCGAGTTCCTCGACCAGATCTCGCCCGAGGACTTCGGCACCAACAGCCAGTGAGGCCCCGCGACCGCTCGTCGGTGGTGTCCGCGAAGGCGCGCCGGTCCCGGCGGCAATTGCCCGTGGCCAGTGTGGTGCGCCGCGGCCCGGGCCGCGAGCATTCGGCTAGCCTTTCCCCGCGGTGGGGCACGAGAAACCACTCTTAGGGTGATTATCACTCGGCGTGCCGAGTGTGGCGATCGTTGACGCACCCGTGGTGACTGCCTACCGTCGAGAAGGCAGGTCAAGGACGGAGGTCGGCGTGAGAAACAGCGGCGACGGTACGGCTGGGGGTGCCCCCGGACACGGTCCGGGGGAGAGCGGCCCGTACCCTCCCACCAGCGCTCGGCTCCGCTCGAGCAGGGGGTATCCCGACCACGGCAGCACGGGCGAGCACGCTCCGATGCGGCCGACGGCGGTCCCGGACGAGGGAGGGGCCGTTACCGAGGAGATCGGCTACCGCGGTCCCACGGCATGTGCCGCCGCGGGCATCACCTACCGGCAACTGGACTACTGGGCGAGGACCGGGCTCGTCGAGCCGAGCGTGCGGCCCGCCTACGGATCCGGGACGCAGCGGCTCTACAGCTTCCGTGACGT
Organism: Streptomyces krungchingensis; assembly: GCF_054729265.1. NCBI lineage: Bacteria > Bacillati > Actinomycetota > Actinomycetes > Kitasatosporales > Streptomycetaceae > Streptomyces > Streptomyces krungchingensis. The sequence continues at coordinate 2,317,205 of NZ_JBPUKY010000001.1, read as the reverse complement.
CGTCGTCCTGAAGATCGTCAAGCGGTTCCTCGACACAGGTGTGTCGCTGCAGAACATCCGCACCACGGTCCAGCACCTCAGGGAGCGCGGCTTCCGGGACCTGGAGCGGATGACGCTGATGAGCGACGGCGCGACGGTCTACGAGTGCACCTCGCCCGACGACGTCCACGCGCTGCTCCAGGGCGGCCAGGGAGTCTTCGGGATCGCCGTGGGAGTGGTGTGGCGGGACGTCGAAGGCGCCCTGTCGCAGCTGCACGGAGAGCGTGTGGACACCGGCGAGACGCTCGTCGGGCACAATCCCGCGGACGAGCTGGCACGGCGGCGCAACCGGGCTGTGTGACCCGCTGGGCGTCCCCGTGAGAGGCGTGCCGCTTCGCGGGCCGTCCCGTGGGCGGCGGGCCGCGCAGGGGCATTGTCAGTGGCGTGGTGCAGCATCGGACATGTGAGAACCGCGCCCACGATCCTGCATCTCGACATGGATGCCTTCTTCGCCTCGGCGGAACAGGCGTCCAAGCCGAGCCTGCGCGGGAAAGCGGTCGTCGTGGGCGGGCTCGGACCGCGCGGAGTCGTCGCCACCGCGTCGTACGAGGCCCGGGTCTTCGGTGTCCACTCGGCGATGCCCATGGCCCAGGCCCGCCGCCTCGCACCGAACGCCGCGTATCTCGTGCCCCGCTTCGGCCTCTACAAGGAGGTCAGCGAGCAGGTGATGGCGCTGCTGCGGGCCCTGTCGCCCCTGGTGGAGCCGCTGAGCCTGGACGAGGCCTTCGTGGACCTGGAAGCGGGAGACGCGGCCTGGGACGAGGGCTCCGCACGGCGCGCCGGGGTGAAGCTGCGCGCGGACATCCGTGCCGTCACCGGACTCACGGGCTCGGTGGGCCTCGCCGCGTCCAAGATGCTCGCGAAGATCGCCTCCGAGCAGGCCAAGCCCGACGGACTGGTCCTGATAGAGCCCGGCACCGAGCGCGCGCTGCTGGGGCCGATGTCGGTGCGGACGCTGCCCGGCGTGGGCCCCGCGACCGGAGACCATCTGCGGCGGGCCGGGATCACCACGGTCGAGGAGATCGCCGAGGCCGGCGAGGACGAGCTCGTACGGCTGCTGGGGAAGGCGCACGGACACGCGCTGTACGCGATGGCGCTGGCGCACGACGAGCGGCCCGTGGTCGCCGAGCGGGAGACGAAGTCCGTCTCGGTCGAAGACACCTATGACGTGGACATCCACGACCGGATGCGGGTCGGTCTGGAGGTGCAGCGGCTCGCCGACCGCTGCGTGCAGCGGCTGCGCGGGGCGGGGCTGTCGGGGCGGACCATCGTTTTGAAGGTGCGGAGGTACGACTTCTCGACGCTCACCCGGTCCGAGACGCTGCGGGGGCCCACGGACGATCCGGCGGTCGTGCGGGAGGCCGCCGCGCGGCTCCTGGAGGCCGTGGACACGACCGGTGGGGTGCGGCTGCTGGGGGTCGGGGTCTCGGGGCTCGCCGACTACACGCAGGAGGACCTGTTCGCGCAGGCGCAGGCCCATGCCGCGGCGGAGGAGCCCCCCGGCCAGGCGCACCCCGCAGACGAGGGGTCGCGCGAGTCCGGGGCGTCACCGGACGCGCCCGCCGAGCGCCGGTGGCCCGCCGGGCACGACGTGCGGCATGCCGAGCACGGGCACGGCTGGGTCCAGGGCAGCGGCCTGGGGCGGGTCACGGTGCGGTTCGAGACGCCCTACTCCGCGCCGGGGCGGGTCAAGACGTTCCGGACCGACGACCCCGGGCTGGAGCCGGCCGATCCGCTGCCCCTGGTCGCTCCGGTGGTTTCCCCGGACGCGTTGGAGCATCCGGGTCAGGGCTCGTCCGAGCCCGCGACCTTGCCGAAGTCACGGTCCGGCGGAGGCGGGGAGGGGGCCGCCACGTCGAGTCCGTAGTGGTGGTAGAGCTGGAGCTCCTGCTCGGGCGAGAGGTGCCGGCCCACGCCGAAGTCGGGAGCGTCCTTGATCAGGGCCCGGTCGAAGGGGATGCGCAGGGCCCCTTCCACGAGTTCACTGGGCTCCAGAGGCACGAAAGCGTCCCTGCTGAAGAGGCCTGTGCGTATGGCCGCCCACTCCGGAACACCGGTCGCGTCGTCGAGGTACACCTCGTCGATCGTGCCGATCTTGGTGCCATTGCGGTCGAACGCCTTGCGGCCGATCAGGTTGCGCGGATCGATGTCGGTCTGCACGTGCCCTCCACTTGGTCGCAACTCATCCGTAAGCACTACAAAAGAGCACATTCAGGCAGGCGGCCACTCGAAGGATCGTGTCTTGTCCTCGCTGGTAGGCTGACAGCGGCTGCTGACCCCGTGCGGGAGAGTCCTCCAGACTTCATCGGAGGCGCCGAAGGAGCAAATCCTCCCCGGAATCTCTCAGGCTCACGTACCGCACGGACGAGGTCACTCTGGAAAGCAGGGCGGTCGCCGACGGCTTCCGCTCTCACCGACGGTGAAAACCGGCACGTCGGACGGGCCGGTGAAACTCTCAGGTTGAGATGACAGAGGGGGAGGCCGTCGGGGTACCCGTGCCGGGGTGCCCCTCGAAGGTCGCGTCAGACCAGGAGGCCTCCGCAATGACCGTCCACCGCATTCCGCTCTCCGAGCTCGAACAGGGAATCCCCTTCGAGCAGCGCCACATCGGGCCCGACCTCGAGGCCAGGGCCAAGATGCTCGCCCACGTCGGATACGGCTCGCTCGACGATCTGACGGCCGCCGCGGTGCCGGACGTGATCAAGAATGCCGAGGCTCTGAAGCTTCCCGGCGCGCGTACCGAGGCGGAGGTCCTCGCCGAGCTGCGTTCCCTCGCGGACCGCAACGAGGTGCTCGGTTCGATGATCGGCCTCGGTTACTACGGCACGTTCACGCCGCCGGTGATCCTGCGCAATGTCATGGAGAACCCGGCCTGGTACACCGCGTACACGCCGTACCAGCCGGAGATCTCGCAGGGCCGCCTGGAGGCGCTCCTCAACTTCCAGACCGTGGTCGCCGAGCTGACCGGGCTGCCGACCTCGGGCGCCTCGCTGCTCGACGAGGGCACCGCCGCCGCCGAGGCGATGGCGCTGTCCCGGCGCATGGGCAAGAACAAGAAGGGCCTCTTCCTGGTCGACGCGGACGCCCTGCCGCAGACCATCGCCGTCATAGAGACCCGCGCGGAGCCGACCGGCGTCGAGGTCGTCGTCGCCGACCTCAGCGAGGGCATCCCGGCCGAGATCGCCGAGCGCGACATCAACGGCGTGCTGCTCCAGTACCCCGGCGCCTCCGGTGCCGTACGCGACATCAAGGCGGTCGTCGACCAGGCCCACGAGCTCGGCGCGGTGGTCACCGTGGCCGCCGACCTCCTCGCCCTGACCCTGCTCACCTCGCCGGGCGACCTCGGCGCCGACATCGCCGTCGGTACGACGCAGCGTTTCGGTGTGCCGATGGGCTTCGGCGGTCCGCACGCCGGCTACATGGCGGTCCAGGAGAAGTTCGCCCGCAGCCTGCCCGGTCGCCTGGTCGGTGTGTCCGTCGACGCCGACGGACACAAGGCGTACCGCCTCGCCCTGCAGACGCGCGAGCAGCACATCCGCCGGGAGAAGGCCACCAGCAACATCTGCACCGCTCAGGTGCTGCTCGCCGTGATGGCCGGCATGTACGCCGTCTACCACGGCCCCGACGGTCTGCGGACCATCGCGCGACGCACCCACCGCTACGCCACCGTGCTCGCCGCGGGTCTGACGGCGGGCGGAGCCGAGGTCGTGCACGGTGCGTACTTCGACACGCTGACCGTGCGGGTCCCGGGCCGGGCTGCGGAGATCGTCGCCGCCGCCCGCGAGCACGGCGTCAACGTCCACCAGGCGGACGCCGACCACGTGTCGATCTCCTGCGACGAGACCACCACGCGCCGTGAGCTCGGCGCCGTGTGGACCGCGTTCGGTGTCGAGGGCGACGTCGAGGCGCTGGACGCCACCGCCGAGGACACCCTGCCGGTCGCGCTGCTGCGCACCGACGACTACCTCACCCACCCGGTGTTCCATCAGCACCGCTCCGAGACCGCGATGCTGCGCTACCTGCGCAAGCTGTCCGACCGCGACTACGCGCTCGACCGCGGCATGATCCCGCTGGGCTCCTGCACGATGAAGCTCAACGCGACCACGGAGATGGAGCCGGTCACCTGGCCCGAGTTCGGCCAGCTGCACCCCTTCGTCCCGGCCGAGCAGGCACAGGGCTACCTCACGCTGATCACGGAGCTCGAGGAGCGGCTCGCCGAGGTCACCGGGTACGACAAGGTCTCGCTCCAGCCCAACGCCGGTTCGCAGGGCGAGCTGGCCGGTCTGCTGGCCGTCCGCGGCTACCACCGCGCCAACGGCGACGAGCAGCGCACCGTCTGTCTCATCCCGTCCTCCGCGCACGGCACCAACGCCGCGAGTGCCGTGATGGCCGGCATGAAGGTCGTGGTCGTCAAGACCGCGGACGACGGCGAGGTCGACATCGAGGACCTGCGTGCCAAGATCGAGCAGTACCGCGACGAACTCGCCGTACTGATGATCACGTACCCCTCGACGCACGGAGTGTTCGAGGAGCATGTCGCCGACATCTGCGCGCAGGTCCACGAGGCCGGCGGTCAGGTCTACGTCGACGGCGCCAACCTCAACGCGCTGGTGGGTCTGGCCAAGCCGGGGCACTTCGGCGGTGACGTCTCGCACCTCAACCTGCACAAGACGTTCTGCATCCCGCACGGCGGCGGCGGCCCGGGAGTCGGCCCGGTCGGCGTGCGCGCGCACCTGGCGCCGTACCTGCCCAACCACCCCCTGCAGCCCGCGGCCGGTCCGGAGACCGGTGTGGGCCCGATCTCGGCAGCTCCGTGGGGCTCCGCGGGCATCCTGCCGATCTCCTGGGCCTACGTCCGGCTCATGGGCGGCGAGGGCCTCAAGCGCGCCACGCAGGTGGCCGTGCTGTCCGCGAACTACATCGCCAAGCGTCTGGAGCCGCACTTCCCGGTGCTCTACACCGGTCCGGGCGGGCTCGTCGCGCACGAGTGCATCATCGACCTGCGCCCGCTGACCAAGGCGACCGGCGTGAGCGTCGACGACATCGCCAAGCGCCTGATCGACTACGGCTTCCACGCGCCGACGATGTCGTTCCCGGTGGCCGGGACGCTGATGATCGAGCCGACCGAGTCCGAGGACCTGGGCGAGCTCGACCGCTTCTGCGACGCGATGATCGCGATTCGCGCGGAGATCGACAAGGTCGGCTCGGGCGAGTGGGCGGTCGACGACAACCCGCTGCGAGGTGCCCCGCACACCGCCGCCGCGCTCGGTGGCGAGTGGAACCACGCGTACTCGCGCGAGGAGGCCGTCTTCCCGGCCGGTGTCTCGGCCGCGGACAAGTACTGGCCGCCGGTGCGCCGCATCGACCAGGCGTACGGCGACCGGAACCTCGTCTGCTCCTGCCCGCCGCTGGACGCCTACGAGGACTGATCGACACCGCGGACGCGGGCGGCTACGAGGAGTAGTCGCCCACGGACATGCGTCGGGGCCGGTTCGGAGAGTACGTCTCCGGGCCGGCCCCTCGTGTGTCCGGGCCGCGCGCCTGCGACCCGTGGTGCCTCAGGCGGCCGTCATCACCTGTGCGCTGCCCAGCGGGCGGTGCGGGGCGATGATCTGGCCGTCGGGCAGGAGCTCACCGGTGTCCTCGAAGAGCAGAACGCCGTTGCACAGCAGGCTCCATCCCTGCTCCGGGTGGTGCGCCACGAGACGGGCGGACTCCCGGTCGGCTGATTCGGCTGACGGACACGGTGGCTGGTGCTGGCACATGGATGGGATCTTTCGCTGGGTCGAGATGTGAGTGATGGCTGTGGTGTCTGTCCCGCGGCTCGATGAGTTCATGGCCGCCCCCCGTTGGTGTGTGGTCTGGAAACCAGTGTTGCTCTACGGACGTCAATCCGCAGGGATTTCGCGGCACCGCTTCTTACAGGTTGATGACGCATCACCCGTGCGGACGGTTCATCCCAACTGCACTGTCACTTCGGGTGGTTCGAGGTGGTCGAATAGGGCTAGTCCGGTCGGGGCGCCGGGCATGTCCTGCCTCGTACGAGCGGTGTCGAGCACCGACGAGCGCGCCGGCGCGGCGGTCCCGGACGGGCGGTACGCAGCGGCGTGCCCCGCGGCCGGCGGAGCGGCGGCGGGGCACGGGAGCCGGTGCCTGTCGTGCGCGGTTCACGAGGGTGTCCGCCCGTGCGGGCGGGGTGTTCGCGGTGCTACGCGGGTGTGATGAGCAGTGGTGCGGGAGCGAGCCGGTGGGTGAGCACCGGCAGCAGCTCGGCGACGCTGTGCGGACGGTGCGCGGCGATGCCGGGCGGCGCGGGAGCCAGCGGGACGAGGAGGTCGGTGGCGGCGGGGAGCCCGGTGGCGGCGTCCGCGGAGCAGTCGCCGTGCAGCCAGAGCGTGAGCATGTACAGCTCGGGCACGGACAACAGGCGTGCCTGGTACGGCTGCTGCATGGACTCGGCCTGACGCACGGCGCGTTCGGTCGCGGTGATGTACGGGCCCTCGAAGAAGCGGGAGAACGCCCAGCCGTCGGGTGTCAGCATGGTGTCGGCCGCGGCCACCGCGCGATCGCCGCTGCGGATCAGGAAGCGCCAGCCGGCGAGCCGGGTGGCCGGCGTGCCCTCGGGAGTGGTCCGGTCCAGGACGTGGACGGGCAGCGGGAGTTCGGGTGTGACGGGTCCCTGAGCCAGACGCAGGGACGGGGTGCGGGCCTCGCGGACTGCGGTGGGGGAACCGAGTGCCGTGAGGACGGTGCGAAGGGCGGGCGCGGGAGCCGGGGGGACATGCAGCGGCATGGTGGGTCGCCTCTCATTCGACAGGCATGGCAGCACGAGGGCGGGGGCGGACGGCGCTGTCAGCTCTCGGGGTCAGAGGGGCGTGGGGTCTGGATCTGCCGACAGGTACCACGACCGCGAGCGCCAATTCTCTGCCTCGTTTGCGGAGTTTATACGACACGTGTTCAGACGGTGTTTCGTCTAGTCGTCCCGAATATGAAGAACAAGGCGCTATTCGGTCGATGAAAAGAGGAGGTTCATCCCGATTCGGCGCGAGGGTGGCGCGATGACCTCGGAACGCTTCGCCGAAGCGGTCGGCCGATTCTCGTCGGCGTTTTTCACGAGATCATGTCGGATGTAACTTGCATATTGCCGCATGCCTCGTGAATGTGCCCGGGGCCAGAACTTCAGCGTAGCGGTCCGCGGGCTCGTCCGGGGGCGTTATGAATGGCGATGCCGGGGCATCATCCCACGTGACCCGGGACGCCAGGGGCCGGAGCATCGGCCGCCCATCCGAGGAGGGACACTTCGATGGGGGAGAAGGTCGTGGCAGGGCCGTTCGACCTGTCCGATCGCCAGCGCCACCGCGACAAGCTCCGCCAGTGTCTGGCGGTGCTGGAGCGACTGCTGGAGGAGAAGAGGTTCGATCGCCCCAAGAACCTGATGGGCCTGGAGATCGAGTTGAATCTCGCAGGGCCGGACGGCATGCCCAGAATGATGAATGCGCAAGTACTCGATCGCATTGCGAGCCGCGATTTCCAAACAGAACTCGCCATGTTCAACCTGGAAGTCAACATAGCCCCACACCGGCTCGGTGACCGGGTATTCGACCGGCTCGCCGAGGAGCTGCGCACCTCACTCGCGTACGCGCACCGAAAAGCGGGCGAGGTCGATGCCGGAATCGTGATGATCGGAATTCTGCCGACGCTCGGCCAGCGCCACCTGGTCCTCGCGAATCTGTCGGACGTCGACCGTTACACGCTGCTCAACGATCAGATCGTGGCCGCCCGGGGAGAGGACTTCGCCCTGGACATCGACGGCATCGAGCGCCTGGTGTGCAGGTCGCGTTCCATCGCGCCCGAAGCCGCCTGCACCTCGGTACAACTGCATCTCCAGGTCACGCCGGGCCGGTTCGCGGACGTGTGGAACGCCGCGCAGGCGGTGGCCGCCGCGCAGGTCGCCGTGGGGGCCAACTCGCCCTTCCTGTTCGGCCACGAGCTGTGGCGTGAGTCGAGGCCTCCGCTCTTCCAGCAGTCCACGGACACCCGGCCGCCCGAGTTGCAGGCCCAGGGGGTCAGACCGCGCACCTGGTTCGGCGAGCGGTGGATCTCCTCGGCGTACGAGCTGTTCGAGGAGAACCTGCGTTTCTTCCCGCCGCTGCTGCCGATCTGCGACGAGGAGGACCCGCTGGCAGTCCTGGACGGCGGAGGCACCCCCAAGCTCGCCGAACTCGTGCTGCACAACGGCACGGTGTACCGGTGGAACAGGCCCGTGTACGGCATCGCCGACGGCGTCCCCCACCTGCGCGTCGAGAACAGGGTCCTGCCCGCCGGCCCCACCGTCGTCGACGTGATCGCCAACGCTGCCTTCTACTACGGGCTCGTCCGCGCGCTCGCCGAGGAGGCGCGGCCCGTGTGGACGCGGCTGTCCTTCGAGTCGGCGGCCGCGAACTTCGACGCCGCCTGCCGGCACGGCATCGACGCGCGTCTGGAGTGGCCGCGGCGGGGCCGGTACGGCGGGACGACCCAGGTGGACGTGGTCAACCTGGTCCGTGACGAGCTGCTGCCCCTGGCCGCCGCGGGGCTGGATGCCTGGGGTGTCGAACCCGCGGACCGCGACCTCTACCTGGGCGTGATCGAGGACCGGTGCCGGCTGCGCGCCAACGGAGCGACGTGGCAGGCGGCCACCTTCCACCGGGCCCTGGAGAAGGGGCTCGGCCGGGAGGCCGCGCTGGCCGCGACCACACGGCGCTACGGCGAGCTGATGCATCTCGGCGAGCCGGTGCACACCTGGCCGGTCGGGCTGCCCGAACCGGTGCCGCTCGGCTGATCGGTCCGCCGGCTCAGGGGGCGGGTCAGCTTCGGCTGCCCGCCGCCACGATCGCCTTCAGGATCACCGAGTGGATCTGCGAAGGGTCGTCGACCTGATGGCCCGAGCCGCCGGTCGCCTTGGCGATCTGCTCCATCTCCTGCCTGTCGGCGTCGGGGCCCACCGCGATCGCGATCAGCGGTACCGGCCGCTGCGGGTCGGTGAGCCGTTGCAGCTGGTCGACGAGGCTGGAGCGCGAGATGCTCCCGGGGTCCTGGTTGACGCCGTCCGTCAGGAGGACCAGGGCGTTGAACTTCCCCTTCGCGTAGGAGGAGACGGCCGCCTTGTACGCGGCGAGCGTGGTGTCGTAGAGCCCGGTCGCCCCGCCGGGGACGGGTTCGAGGGCGCTGAAGGCCGCCGAGAGCCGGTCCCGTTGGGTGTCGGTGCCCTTGCGGTCGCCGAGCCGCTCCGTCGGCACGAGCACGCGGTAGTCGCGGTCGCCGTCGAGACGGGTGGAGAACTTCCACAGTCCGATCTCGTCCTCCGGGGTGAAGGTGGCGAGGGCCTGCAACAAGGAGGCCTTGGTGACGTCCATCCGGGACTGATCGGTCCCCGGGACGGGCTCGGACATGGAGGCGGACGCGTCGACCACGGTCGTGATCCGGGCGCTCTGCACCGTGATGGTCCACATGCCGAGAGCCTCTTGGAGCGCCTTCGCCGACGCGGGTTCCACCGAGGCCTGGGCGTACGGCTGTTCGGGGCTGCCGCCCGCCCCGCTGACCAGGGCGTCGGGCGGGGTCTGCGAGTCCGTGCGGAACCCGTGCTTCGCGAGGATGCGCTGCGGCTCCGGCTCGCCCAGCAGGGTCATGAACCGCAGGGCGGCGCGGCTCTCGTCGGTGCTCAGCTCCGGCTCGTCGACGAGGGCGAACGGATAGTCCAGCCGGGGTGCCCCGTCCTTGGGGTAGAAGAGGTCGAGCGTCTCGCCGCCGTCCGCCGCGGCGTTGTGCGCGAACGCTGCCTGTTCGGACAGGATCAGCGCCTGATTGCGCTTCGGGTTGCCCCGCTCGGTCCCCGAGGAGTCACGCGGGAGCGTGTCCAGGACCTGGCCGTCGCTGTCCGAGGTGCGCTGCGAGAGGGCCTTCGCCATGGCGGCCGCCTGGGTGTCCCCGTCGTCCTGACCCGCCGCGGCACTGCTGAGCTGTGTCAGCGCCAGCAGACCCGTCGCGCTGCGCGCCGGATCGGCCGCGCCCAGCTTCAGCCGGTCGTCCTGCATCGCGGCCCCGGTCAACTCGGTCCAGGTGTACGTCTTCCGGGGCCATCCCAGCGACTTCGCCGCGGACGGGACCATGGCGACACCGACCGGTGAGGAGGCGATGTTGCCCGCGTTGGTCACCTGGGTCGCGGAGCTGTCCGCGGCGACACGCTGCACCCACACGTCCGAGTCCGGCACCCATGCCTGGACGTCGGACTTCCGGCCCGCCCGCAGCGCATCCGTGACCTTGTACGACTCGCGTGCGCTCACGCCGACGTCGAGGCAGCGGCCGTCGGACGTGATGTTGTTCTCGCGGGCGTACTCGGCGGCGGCCCGGAGGGCGGGCGCCACGTCCGGCGAGGCGGCCACCTCCAGGTGCACGGCGTCGTCCTGGCACGACCCGCCCAACGAGAGCAGGCCGCCACGGACCGCGGCCGCCGTGCCCGCGGCGACCGTGAGGACCAGCACCGTCGCGATGGCCACGTTGCGGCGGCGCGCGCGTGGGCGGGGGTCGGCGGCACCCGCCCCGTACTCGTCGGGCAAGCTGTGACGTCCCATGACGGTGGTGCCCTCCCTGTTGAGCCCGCAGCCGCGAAACAGCCGTAAGGCAGGGGAAAGGGGAGGTACGCCCCGTACGGTGTCCGTCCCCTGGACGGCCTGTCGCGCACGATCTTCGTAACTTCTTTCGAGACCCTAGCGGGGTCAAGATGGGGATGCGGCGGGATTACTCAACTGGAGGCGGGAGTGCAGGTGGAGGCGGGGTCGGTGGCCGAATCTTTTCCGAAGGAGGGGCTGACACGGCGGATTCTGCGGGACGAGACGCTGCTCGTTCTGGGGCTTTCGCTCGGTGCGAGTGGGGTGTCCGCGCTGATCAGCTTTGTCGGATCAGTCACCAAACCGGGGGGTCTGAAGGACCAGGCGGCCACCCTCAACGCCTCGGCCGCGCCGGGCCGGCCGTGGCTCGATCTGGCCTGGCAGCTCTTCGGCATCGCGTCGGCCCTGGTGCCGGTGGCGCTCGTCGCGCACTTCCTGCTGCGGGAGGGCACGGGGCTGCGCGTCATCGGCTTCGACCGCACGCGCCCGTGGCCGGACCTCGGCCGCGGGGCGGCCGTCGCGGCGGTGATCGGCAGTGCGGGCATCGCCTTCTACCTGGCGGCCCGGGGACTCGGCTTCAACCTCACGGTGGTGCCGGAGGCGCTGCCCGACGTGTGGTGGAAGTACCCGGTGCTGATCCTTTCGGCCGTGCAGAACGCGGTGCTGGAAGAGGTCATCGTCGTCGGCTATCTGCTGCGCAGGCTGGGGCAGTTGGGCTGGACGCCGGGGACCGCGCTGGTGGCGAGCGCGGTGCTGCGCGGCTCGTACCACCTCTACCAGGGCATCGGCGGGTTCATCGGCAACATGGTGATGGGCGTCGTCTTCGTCTACCTGTACCGCCGCTGGGGACGGGTCGGCCCGCTCGTGGTGGCCCACTCGCTGCTCGACATCGGCGCCTTCGTCGGATACGCGCTGCTGGCCGGGAAGGTGGGGTGGCTGCCGACGGCGTGAGCGCGGCCGGGCGGTGCGGGGCGCGGGCCTGACGTCCTCGCTGCCGGCGACGTGCTCCGGGCGGAAGCACCGGTGGCCTGCGGTGCGGGGCGTACGGCAGGTCCGTACGCCCCTTCTCGCCGTGCCGTGAGCCGTGCTGTGAGCCGCGCCGTCAGGCCAACAGTTCGCCCTCGATGACCGTGACCGCGCGGCCGGTCAGGAGCGTGCGGTCCCCGCGCAGCCCGGTGCGGACGAGGCCGGAGCGGCGGGAGGCCTGGAGCCCGGTGAGGTCGGTCCGGCCCAGGCGCTCGGACCAGTACGGGGCGAGGGCCGTGTGGGCGCTGCCGGTGACCGGGTCCTCGTCGATGCCGACGTTCGGGAAGAAGCAGCGCGAGACGAAGTCGTAGCCGCGGGAGGCGTCCTCGGCGCGGGCGGTCGCGATGATGCCGCGCCGGGAGTGGCGGGAGAGCCCCTTGTGGTCGGGGGTGAGGCCCAGGACCGTCTTCTCGTCGGCGAGTTCGACCACCAGGTCGCCGACCTGCGGGCCGGTGTCGCAGGCCGCGAGCGGTTCGGCGCCCAGTGCCTCGGCGACGCCGTCGGGGACGTCGACCGGCGTGAGCGGCGCGGTCGGGAAGTCCAGGGTGATCGAACCGTCCTCCCGCGGTGTCGCGACGAGGACGCCGCTGAGCGTCGCGAACCGCACCGGGCCCCGGTGCGTGCCCGTGCTGTGCAGGACGTGCGCGGTCGCCAGCGTCGCGTGCCCGCACATGGCGACCTCGGTGGCGGGCGTGAACCAGCGCAGCGCCCAGTCGGCCTCGCCGCCCTCGGGCAGGCGGTGGGCGAACGCCGTCTCGGCGTGGTTGACCTCGAGAGCGACGTTCTGGAGCCAGGCGTCGTCGGGGTAGGAGTCGAGGAGGACGACCCCGGCCGGGTTGCCGGCGAAGGGTCGGTCGGTGAACGCGTCGACGATTCGAATCCGCATGGCCCGACGCTAGCCGCAGGTCGGAGCGGCGGAACAAGGCCAATCACGAGGATCTGGACTCGGAGGATTGCCAGTCGAACTATTCCGATATATCGTTGAGACATCGCGATCGATCAACGATGGAATGGAGTGATGGCGATGCGTTCCCGTGGAGAAGACTTCGGATACGAACACGGACATGGGCACCACGGCGGCCCCGGCCATCGGGGTCGGGGCGGCTTCGAGGGGCGGCGCAGGGCCTTCGGGCCCTTCGGTCCGGGTGGTCCCGGCGGTCCTGGTGGCCCGGGCGGCCCCGGCTTCGGCTTCGGAGGACCGGGCTTCGGCCCGGGTCCCTGGGGCGGGCGTGGCGGTCGGGGCGGACCGCGCGGCAGGGCGCGGCGCGGCGACGTGCGCGCGTCGATCCTGGCCCTGCTCAAGGACCGGCCCATGCATGGTTACGAGATGATCCAGGAGATCGCCGAGCGCAGTGGCGGGGCGTGGAAGCCCAGCCCCGGTTCGGTCTACCCGACCCTCCAGATGCTGGAGGACGAGGGGCTGATCATCAGTGCGGCCGAGGGCGGCAAGAAGCTGTTCTCGCTCACCGAGTCCGGCCGCGCCGCGGCGGACGAGGGACCCGACGCGCCCTGGGAAGAGGCCGGGCGCGGGGTCGACTGGGAGACGCTGCACGAGATCCGGCAGGCCGGCTTCGGTCTCATGGAGGCCTTCGGCCAGGTCTGGAAGACCGGCAGCAAGGACCAGCGCGACAAGGCGCTGGTGGTCATCAACGAAGCCCGCAAGAAGCTGTACCTGATCCTCGCCGACGAGGACTGACGGCACGCTGTGACAACGGACGGCGCCCCGCGGAAGCGATTTCGCGGGGCGCCGTCCATGTGTGGCCGGGCCCGGGGGAGTGATTCCGCGGGGCGCCGTCCGTGCGTGCCCGAGCCCCGGCGAGCGATTCCGCAGGGGCTGTCCTTGAGCGCCGTGTCCGAGCGGGCCGGGCCGCCCGTGGCTCAGGCGACCAGGCCGCCGAGCTTGCGCAGCGACTCGTTCAGCGCGGCCGTCGCCGAGTCCTTGAGCTTGCCCGCCATGAGCGAGACCGCGGCGCCGGTGAACTCCCCGTCGATCCGCACGGTCGTCGCCCCGCCGTCGGGGGTGAGCGTGTAGCGCGTCGCGACGTTCACGGCCATCGGGCCCTTGCCGCGGATCCCCAGGAGGTGCCCCGGCTCCAGTGCGTCGATGGTCCAGGTGACCTCGGCGGGGAAGCCCATGAGCTTCATGTTCTCCTCGAAGGTGCCACCCACTTCGAGGGTCTCGGGTCCGCCCTTGGGGAAGCTGGTGTGGGTCGCGTTCCACTCGCCGTACGCGGGCCAGTCCGTGAGCTGGGCCCAGATCTTCTCGGCGGGCGCCTCGATGCGTGCTTCCGCGCTGACTTCGGCCATGCGACCACCCCTTCGTGTCGGGCGCTGCGCCCGGCGCAGCTACGGTGTCGCGGAACGTAGCCGGAGGCCCTGGAACATTCAATACTGATGAACTGTCAGAAATTGTGGAGAGTGGCCCGCTCGCCCCGCGCGGGGTCGGCCTCGCCCGCCGCGCTTCGAGGGGAGCGCCGAGGCGGCGGGGCCGTGGGCGGGGTGCAACGCAAGGCGGCGCGGCCGTGGGCGGGGTGCAACGCAAGGCGGCGCGGCCGTGGGTGGGGCGCAGCGCAAGGCGGCGCGGCCGTGGGTGGGGCGCAGCGCAAGGCGGCGCGCTCCCCAGGGGGAAATCGGCCCGAAGTCATCCGCAAGGAGGAGAACATCCCCATGGATGCCCAACCTGTGTCGGACGCGAAGATGCTGCCCGCCGAGGATGTCCCGGCTTCGGGAGACTGATGGGGTAGGGGTTGTGCCGTCCCGTATTCCCCAGCAGTCCGCCGCCGAGAGCGGCCCGAACCGAACAGAACTCGATGCCGGGCTCAGTGCCGAGCTGGCCTCGGTGGTCTCGGGTGCGCGCAGGCGGGCACTGCGGGACGGGGACCGGCAGATCGACACCGCGCATCTGCTGCACTCGCTGCTGGAGTCCGATCCGGAGGTGCGCGCCGCCTTCGACGGCGCCGCTCAGGTGGCCCGGCTCCTCGGCTACCTGGTGCAGCGCAGCATCGGCTACGGGCTGCGCTGGCAGAGCTCCGTCGAGGACTCCGGTGCCGTACCGGTCGTCACCGAGGCGGGCTGGTCCCCGGTGGCGGCCGGGGCGATGGAGCTGGCGTACGAGCGTGCCGTGCTGCGCGGCGACGAACAGGCCCGCGGTCTCGACCTGCTCGCGACGCTCGTCGCCGACCCCCGGTCGCGGGCCGTCGAGGTCCTCGGACGCGCGGGGGTCGACACCCCCGCGCTGCTGGAGCGCGTCGCGGCCGGCTGCGGCGGACAGGTGAGCCGGGCCGACGGCGGGCGCTGAACCGGAGCGGTCGGCCGTGCGGTCGGCCTCGCGTCCGCGGCAGCCGCTTGTTCTGTGCCCTGAGTTCTCATTCGGCTCGCGCGCGGCGACCGCTGCGTCGGACTGGTGCCTGCAGCCTCCGAGTGGCCGTGCCCCCTTGGGGACTGCCCCATGCCTGCACCTGCACCTGCACCCGCCCCGCCCCCGCGGCGACCGTCGCGCCGGTACCCGCACCCTTCGACCCAGGCCGCGCGCCCACAGGGGCCGCCGGGCCCGTGCCCGCGGCCTCCGGCGGACCCCACCGGAGTCCAGCCGTTGAGACAGGTGTCAACGGGGGTGACGCTCATGTCATCGCCTGTCATCATGTGGCGGTGCATACGTCTCAGGGCAGTCAGGGCAACCGTGTGAAGAGCGTCGGCCTAGGCCTCGCGCTCGTGTCGGCGGTCGCCTTCGGCGGATCGGGTGTCGCGGCCAAGCCGCTGATCGAAGCGGGTCTCGACCCGCTCCATGTGGTGTGGCTGAGGGTCGCGGGCGCCGCACTGGTGATGCTGCCGGTGGCGGTGCGCCACCGGTCGCTCCTGCGGAGCCGCCCGGCGCTGCTCGCCGGCTTCGGCCTGCTCGGTGTGGCCGGTGTGCAGGCCTGCTACTTCGCGGCGATCTCCCGCATCCCGGTCGGCGTCGCACTGCTCGTCGAATACCTGGCGCCCGCACTCGTGCTCGGCTGGGTCCGCTTCGTGCAGCGTCGCCCCGTGACCCGGGCCGCGGCCCTCGGAGTGGTGCTCGCCGTCGGCGGACTCGCCTGCGTGGTCGAGGTCTGGTCGGGGCTGAGCTTCGACGCCTTCGGACTGCTGCTCGCACTGGGTGCCGCCTGCTGCCAGGTCGGCTACTTCGTCCTGTCCGACCAGGGCAGCGACGCCGGCGACGAGGCACCGGACCCGCTCGGCGTGATCGCCTACGGGCTCCTCGTCGGCACCCTCGTACTGACGGCCGTCGCGCGTCCCTGGACCATGGACTGGTCCGTGCTCGGCGGCAGCGCCGACATGAACGGGACCTCCGTGCTCGCCGCGCTGCTCCTCGGCTGGATCGTGCTGATCGCGACCGTCGTCGCGTACGTCACCGGAGTGCTCTCCGTGCGCAGGCTCTCCCCGCAGGTCGCGGGCGTCGTCGCCTGCCTCGAAGCGGTGATCGCGACCGTCCTGGCCTGGGTCCTGCTGGGGGAGCACCTCTCGGCGCCGCAGATCGTGGGCGGTGCGGTGGTGCTGCTGGGTGCGTTCATCGCGCAGTCGTCGGCGCCCGCGAAGCCCTCGGACGGGCCGGTCGCCAGTGGCGGGAGCGACGCCGAGAGGGAGTTGTCCACTCCGGGAATGGTCGCCTAAAGTGCAGGTCATGCCTTTGACGCTCGTTCTCCCGCCCCCGGCCGCCTGAGGCGGGCCCTTCCGGATCCACGCCCGGCCACGTGCCGGGCGGGACGGTGCTGCCCGCGGAAGAAGTCCGAGGACCTTTCGTACGCCGGTGCTCCGAGCCTCGCGTCCCGAGCCCTCCACTGAGTCTCGTGTCCCGAGTTTCGTGCTGAGCCCTGTGCCCCGTGTCCTGTGCGCCGTGTCGCGCGTCCCCGAGCTCTGTGCTCCGTGACGCGCGCCCGCGCCCGGTGTCCCGTGCGCCGGCTGCGACGTGGTCCCTTCCCGAACTTCTGCGATTCTGCGGAGAGAACACGTGTCGCACACTGCTTCCGGCCTGCCCATCGGGCGAGGCCTCCTCTATCTGATCGTCGCCGGTGCCGCCTGGGGCACCGCGGGCGCGGCCGCTTCACTGGTCTACCGGGCCAGTGACATGGGGCCGATCGCCCTCTCCTTCTGGCGCTGCGCGGGCGGGCTCGTACTGCTGCTCGCCGCACGCGTGCGGTCCCGCCGACGGGTCCGGCCCGCCGTGCGGGAACCGCTGCGCAGCAAGGCCCTGCGCATCGGGAGCACAGGCCTGGGGCTCGCCGTCTTCCAGACCGCCTACTTCGCCGCCGTCGAGGCGACGGGCCTCGCCGTGGCGACCGTCGTCACCCTGGGGGCCGGGCCGGTGCTCATCGCGCTCGGCGCGCGCCTGACCATGGGCGAGCGGCTCGGACGCGGCGGGATCGCCGCTGTCGCCGGGGCGCTCACCGGGCTCGGCGTGCTGGTGCTGGGCGGCGGGGGCGCGACGGTGCGTCCCTGGGGTGTCGCGCTGGCGGTGCTGTCCGCGGCCGGGTACTCCGTGATGACGCTGCTCACCCGGTGGTGGGGGCGTGACGGCCGCGCCGACGGAGCCGGTACGACGGTGTGGACGTTCGCCGTCACCGCGGTCTGCCTGCTGCCGCTCGGCGTGGCCGAGGGACTGGTCCCGCACGCCGCCCAGCCGGTGCACGTACTGGCGCTGCTGGCGTACATCGCGGCCATCCCCACGGCGCTGGCCTACGCCCTGTTCTTCGCGGGCGCGGCCGTGGTCCGTTCGGCGACCGTGTCCGTGATCATGCTGCTGGAGCCGGTGAGCGCGGCGGTGCTCGCGGTCGGACTGCTCGGTGAGCGGCTCACGGCGGCGACGCTGGTGGGCACCTTGCTGATGCTGGGGTCGGTCACCGGCCTCGCGGTCGCGGAGACGCGCGCCGTGGCGACCGACCGGCGCAGGGCCGACGACGGACCGGTCGCCGCCGGGTCCGACGACCGACGTGTCGCCGTCGGGTCCGACGAGGCCACGGTCGATGCCGTGGCGTGCCCGGACTCCGTCACGGCCGGGTCCGGCGACGGGGCGGTCACGGCCGGGTCCGGCGCTGATGCCACCCCGGCCGGGTCCGGCACCGGTGCCGTCGACAGCGGGCCGACGGCCTGACCACGCCCGGCGCCCGAGGCGCTCCTCGGACCTCGTCCGATCGAGGACCGGGGATCCTCCGCGGTGACGGGTGCGGGCCCGCCGGGCTCGCACCCGTCACCCCCACCCCGTGAGCGCTGAGCCCCGGCGGTCTCACAAGGCGGCGAGGTAGTCCGGAAGGTCGATGCCGGGAGCCAGGTCGTCGGCCGGTACCGGGGCGTCGAACCCCTTGGCCAGCGGCAGCACTCCGGTCCAGTGGGGGAGCGAGAGGTCCTCGGGCTCGTCGTTCGGGCCGCCGGCGCGCAGCTTCGCGGACACCTCGTCGAGGTCGAGCCGGATCACGGCGGTGGCCGCCAGTTCCTTGGCGTTGGCGGGGCGCGAGTCGAGCGAGCGACCGGGGACGACGTGGTCCACCAGGGCGTCCAGAGCCGCACGCTTCTCGTCCGGGTCGGTCACCTGGTGGGCGATGCCGTGCACCACCACCGAGCGGTAGTTGATCGAGTGATGGAAGGCCGAGCGGGCCAGGACGAGCCCGTCGACATGGGTGACCGTCAGGCAGACGGGCAGGCCCGGGTCGGCCTGGCCCGTCATGCGCAGCGGGCGTGATCCCGTCGAGCCGTGCACGTAGAGGCGGTCGCCGACACGGCCGTAGAGCGTGGGAAGGACGACGGGGGCGCCGTCGCGCACGAAACCGAGATGGCAGACGTACCCCTCGTCGAGTATCGCGTGCACGAGCTCGCGGTCGTACGCCGCGCGTTCCTTGGAGCGGGTGGGGACGGTGCGTTCGGTCGGGGTGTAGGCGGTGGCCCGCGGCGTCCCTGGCTGGGTGCTCGTCTCCGACATTGCGTACTCCATTGCACTAGTGCATAATCTGGTTTGTGCTAGGAGAGTATCGGATCACAGGACGACGTGCAGCCGAGATTGCCGCAGGTGTCGAGAGCGCGGTCGGATCGGGCGACCTCGAGCCCGGTCAACTGCTGCCTCCGATGCGGGAGTTGGCGGAACAGCTCGGAGTGAACCCGAACACGGTCGCGGCCGCCTATCGCACGCTGCGCGAACGGGGGGTCATCGAGACCGCGGGCCGCCGCGGCAGCAGGGTCCGGCCCAAGCCCGCCACCACGGGCCGTGAGGACATCCGGGTCGAGGTGCCGGACGGCGTACGGGACGTGGCGGACGGCAATCCCGACCCCGCACTGCTGCCCGGTCTCGCCGAGGCCTTCGCCGTGGCGGCCGGGCGGACGGACCGTGAGCCCGTGAGGTACGGGGAGGCCGCCGTCGAACCGGAGCTGGACCGGATCGCCCGCGCCGACCTCGACGAGGACGGCGTCCCCGGCGGGCCCGTCGTCGTGACCTCCGGATCGCTCGACGCCGTCGAGCGTGTGCTGACGGCTCATCTCAAGCCCGGGGACACCGTGGCCGTCGAGGACCCCGGCTGGGGCAGCCTGCTCGACCTCGCCCCGGCGCTCGGACTGCGCACGGCCGGCGTCGGCGTCGACGACGAGGGGCCGCTCCCCGACGACGTGCGCCGCGCCCTGGAGGCCGGAGCGCGGGCCCTGATCGTCACGGACCGGGCGCAGAACCCGACCGGGGCCGTGGTGAGCGCCGCGCGGGCGCGTGCCCTGCGCGCCGTTCTGGAGGAGCATCCGCAGACCCTGCTCATCGAGGACGACCACGGGCACCGCATCGTGGACCAGCCGCTCCATCCCCTCGCGGGCGTGACGCACAGCTGGGCCTTCGTCCGTTCCGTCGCCAAGGCGTACGGCCCGGACCTGCGCCTCGCTGTCCTCACCGGCGACCCCGTCACCGTCGACCGGGTGCACGGGCGCCAGCGGCTCGGGCCGGGCTGGGTGAGCCGTCTGCTCCAGAAGGCCGTCGTCCATCTGTGGACCTCCGGCGCCGTGGACGCGGCGGCAGTGGCGGCGGAGTACGGGCGGCGACGGGACGCGCTGATCGACGCCCTCGGGGAACGAGGCGTGCAGGCGTACGGGCGCAGCGGGATGAACGTGTGGATCCCCGTGCCGGACGAGACCGGGGCGGTCGCGCGGCTGCTGCACGCCGGCTGGGCGGTCGCACCCGGCGCCCGCTTCCGGATGAGCGCGCCGCCCGGCATCCGGATCACCGTGTCGACGCTGACTCCGCACGACATGGAACCGCTCGCCGATGCCGTCGCGTCCGCGGTCGGCCCCGCACCGGCCCGCCGCTACGTGTGAGGCGATCTCGGCCGGGACCGCCGACGCCGCCCCCGCCGGTGTCGGCGGGGGCGGAGGCCGATCAGGGGCGCGGCTTGGCCTGGGTGAGCGCCGCGCCCGCGATCACGACCACGGCGCCGACCGGAGTCGACCAGGACAGCGATTCGCCGAGGATCGCGACGCCCGCCGCGGTGGCTATCACCGGGATGAAGTAGGTGACCATCTGCGCGGTCGTCGGGCCGACCTCGGCGACGATGCCGTACTGGATGAGCATGGCCAGGCCCGTGCCGAGGGCTCCCAGCGCGACGACGGCGAGCAGCGGGACGACCGCGAAGTGGCTCGGGAGGGTGGTGAACAGCGGCGTCACAATGGCCAGTTGGGCGGTGGCCAGGAGGAGCTGGGCGCCTGTCATCGACAGGTGGGAGTGGCCGGTACCGGCCAGCGCGCGGCGGACGTAGATCCAGCCGACCGGATAGCTCAGGGAGGCCAGCAGGGCCATCGCCGTGCCCGTGGCGTCCAGGCCGTGGAAGCCCTGCCAGACGCCGAGGACCGTCAGGACGCCGATGAAGCCGATGCCGAGCCCGGCCACCCTGCTGCGAGTCGGCCGGTCCTCCGAGAGGGCGACCAGCGACAGGGCCATGCCCCACAGCGGCGAGGTCGCGTTGCAGATGCCCGCGAGCGTGGACGGGACGGTCAGCTCCGCATAGGCGAAGAGCGAGAACGGCAGCGCGTTCAGCAGGAGGGCCGCGACCGTCAGGTGCCCCCAGGTCCGCACCCCGCGCGGCAGCCGCTCGCGCTTCACCGCCATCGCCGCGGCGAGCACCGCCGTGCCGAACAGCAGCCGCCCGAAGGTGACCTGGAACGGCGCGTACCCGTCCGTGCCCACCTTGATCAACAGGAAGCTGAAGCCCCAGATCAGGGCGAGAACGCCGAAGCGCACCCGCCAGTCGAGGGCGGCGCGGCGACGGGGCCCAGCCTCTGCGGGGGACAGGGCGCGGGCGCTGGTGACGGTGCTCATACACACCACCATGGGGTACGACGATCTCTTAGCACAAGCGAGATTTTCGGAGCGGTATCTCGTAGCATTGCTTACATGTTGAACCTGGAGCGCCTTCGCACCCTCGACGCCCTCGCCCGGCACGGCTCGGTGAGCGGAGCGGCCGAGGGGCTGCACGTCACGACGTCGGCCGTGTCCCAGCAGATGTCGAAGCTGGAGCGCGAGGTGGGGCAGCAACTGCTCGCGAAGAACGGCCGCGGGATCCGCCTCACCGACGCCGGCAGGCTGCTCGCCGACCACGCCGCGCGCATCCTGTCCCAGGTGGAGCTGGCGCAGTCGGACCTGGAGGCGCAGCGCGGTCAGGTCGTGGGCGAGCTGCGGCTCTCGGCGTTCCCCACCGCCGCACGCGGGCTGTTCCCCGCCGCGCTCGCCACACTCCGCACGGACCACCCGGGGCTCCGGGTGCGCTCCTGCGAGCTGGAGCCGGAGGCCGGGGTGGCCGGAGTGATCCGCGGCGACCTCGATCTGGCCGTCGTGCTCGACTGGTACAACAAGCCGATGCCCCTGCCGGACGGCCTCGTCAAGGCGTCGATCCTGGACGACCCGGCCGACGTGGCGATGCCGGTCGGTCACCGGCTCGCGGACCGCGAGGAGGTGGACCTCGCCGACTTCGCCGAGGACGAGTGGATCACGTGGAACGAAGGCGAGTTCTGCCACGAGTGGCTGATGTTCACGCTCCGCTCCAAGGGCGTCGAGCCGCACATCGGCCATCGTGCGGCCGAGACGCACACCCAGCTGGCCATGGTCGCCACGGGGCTCGGCGTCTGCGTGGCGCCGCTCCTCGGGCGGCACCCGATGCCCGAGGGCGTGGTCACGGTGCCCGTGCGGCAGCGCGTGCGCCGGCACGTGTACGTCGTGTGGCGGGCCGACGCCGACCGCCGGCCGTCGATCAGGGCGGCGGTCCGTGCCCTGCGCGGAGCGGGGGAGGCCGTCAAGTGAACCTCGCGGGCGGGGCCGTGGCCGCTCGGCCCGGTGGCCCGCCCGCCGTGCCGCGGCATCACGTCCGAGCGTCGGCGCGAGGACCCTGGGGCGACGGGCCGGGGCGCCCCGCGCGGGCGGGCGACCCGGGACACTGAGACATGCGACCGGTTGCCGCTCCCTGGACATGCGACATGCGACCGGTCGCCGCTCCCTGGTGGGCACCCCAAGAGCCCGGCGGCGAGCGGCCCGTTCGGCGTCGGCGGGCAGGCCGGCCGGTGGACGCCCCCTAGAGCAACGGGAGTTTGCGGAAGTCCCACGAGGCGACGGCCTCCGGAGTCAGCCGCATCCACGCGTGCCTGCCGTCGTGCGGCATCTCCTCCAGACCGAAGTTCTTGCGGGCGAACAGCGTCTCCGGGACGTCGAGTTCGGCGCACAGGTCTCCGACGCGGGGTATCTCGCCCACGAACTCCACCGTGCCGGACAGTTCGACCCCGCGCAGCTCCCCGTACTGCTCACCGGAGTCGATCACCACGGCCACCCGGGGGTCGCGGCGCAGCTCCGCCCACCGCTTGCTGCGCACCACCGAGTACAGCCACAGCGATGTGCCGTCCCAGGCGAACCACAGGGCGCTGACATGCGGCGCGCCGTCCTCCGACACGGTGGCGACCCGGCAGGTCCGTTCGGTGGTGAGGAACTCGTCCAGTTCGCCGGGGGTCATCATGATCTTCCGGCCCCTGCGCTGAGTGACGGCCATGCGGTCTCCTTCTTCTTCCGCGTCGGCCCGCTTCGGCGCCGACAGAGATCCTCTGACATCACGTCAGAAAAGCATGGGCCGTCTTCCGTCCCCACGCAATGGTCGTTACGCTCGCCCGCCCCGACCTCGACGACCAGGGGGAGCCATGCCGTCGCACGAACAGCTCAGTGAACTCCTCGACCCCGCCACCACGGTGCTGCTCACCGTCGAGTGCCAACAGGGTGTCGTGGGCCAGGACAGCGCCCTGCCCGAACTCGCCGAGGCAGCACGGTCGTCGGGAGCGCTCGTCAACGTGGCACGGCTGGTGGCCGCGGCCCACGAGTCCGGAGTGCAGGTCGTCCACGCCGTGGCCGAACGGCGCCCGGACGGCCGGGGCGCCAACCACAACGCCCGCCTCTTCCGCGCCGCGGCCCGGCTGCCCGTCCAGCAGCTCACCGGCACGACGGCCGTCCGCATCGCGCCGCCCGTCGTGGTCGCCGAGGAGGACCTCGTCGTACGCCGGCTGCACGGACTGTCCCCCCTCGCGGGCACCGACGTGGACCCGCTGCTGCGCAATCTGGGCTGCCGCACCCTCGTGGTGACCGGTGTCTCGGCCAATGTGGCCATCCCCAACGCCGTGTTCGACGCCGTGAACCTCGGCTACACCGCTGTCGTGCCGGCGGACGCCATCGCGGGGGTGCCCTCCGACTACACCCCCGCGATGATCCGCAACACGCTCGCCCTCGTCGCCACCATCGCGACGACCGACGACGTGCTGGCCTGCTTCAAGCGTCCACGCCGCTGAGGCCGCCGCCGAAGCCCAGGGGGCTCAGGCGAGCTTGATGGAGTCGCCCTCGACGGTGATCGTCGCGGCGGCCAGGGCGGTCGTCGCGGGCCCCTTCTTCACGCTGCCGTCGGCGGCGGAGAACTGGCTGCCGTGACAGGGGCAGTTGATGACGCCGTTCGCTATGCCCTTCACGGCACAGCCCTGGTGCGTGCACTTGGACGAGAACGCCTTGAACGTGCCCGCCGTCGGCTGGGTCACGACGACGCCCTGGTCCGCGAAGACCTTGCCGCCGCCCTCCGGGATGTCGCTGGTCTTGGCGAGCACCGTGCCACCGGCGTTTCCGGCCGCCGCGTTGTCGCCGCCTCCCGAGCCGCCCCCGTTCACCTCGCTGGAGCCGGACGACTTCTTGTCGTCCCCGCACGCGGTCAGCGCGACGGCGAGCCCCGCCGCGCCGACCGCCGCCACGACGGTGCGCCGGGCCGGTGCCGGGACGGGGTGAAGCGATTCGCTGGTCATGCCGACTTTCCCTTCAACGGACGTGATGGTGATCCGTAGACAAGTACGGTTCGGGCGTGTGCCCTGTTCAGGGGGTTGGCGACTTCTTGACCGGATCGACAGCGCGCCGACAGGATCGACAGCGGGCCGACAGGTGGCGGCCCGGCCGGTGCGGACCGCCGGACCCCCGGCCGCCGGGCGCGGCGGACACCCACGGGTCGCGTCCTCGCCCTCCGTCCACCCCAGTAACCTGGGGCGATGCTCAAGGAAGTCATCGCGACCCGCTACATCACGCCCCTGCGTGAGGGCGGCTCGTTGCCGGGGCTCGTCGAAGCCGACGACCTGGGGACGTACGTCATGAAGTTCACCGGCGCCGGGCAGGGGCGCAAGACGCTCGTCGCCGAGGTCGTCTGCGGTGAACTCGCCCGCCGGCTCGGATTCAGGGTGCCGGGCCTGGTGACGATCGGCCTCGACCCCGTCATGGGACTCGGCGAACCGGACCAGGAGGTCCAGGAGCTGCTGAAGTCCAGTGGCGGGCTGAACCTCGGGATGGACTTCCTCTCCCGCGCGATCGGCTTCGACTCGCTCGCCTTCGACGTGAGCGCCGAGGAGGCCGGGCGGGTCGTCTGGTTCGACGCGCTGGTCAACAACGTGGACCGCTCCTGGCGCAACCCCAACATGCTGATGTGGCAGGGAGACCTGTGGCTCATCGACCACGGCGCCACCATGATCTGGCACCACCACTGGCCCGGCGCGCAGACGTCCGCGGCCAAGCCGTACGACGTCTCCGAGCACGCGCTCGCGCCCTTCGGGCCGGACGTCGCCTCGGCCGCCGCGGAGCTGGCACCGCTGGTCACGGAGGAACTGCTCGCCGAGGTGACCGCCGAGATCCCGGACGCGTGGCTGGCCGACGAGCCGGGCTTCGAGTCGGCCGACGCGCTGCGGCACGCCTACGCGCAGCCGCTTCTGGCACGGGCCGCCGTCATCCACGAGCGGATCAAGGGCATCGAGGCCGTCACGGCCGGCAAGGGGGACGCGTGAGCGAGCGGGACGTCTTCGAATACGCGCTGCTGCGCGTGGTGCCGCGGGTCGAACGCGGCGAGTGCTTCAACGCCGGAGTGCTGGTGTACTGCCGTGCCAAGTCCTTCGTCGCCGTTCGGACGCATCTGGACGAGTCCAAGCTGCGGGCGCTCGACCCGGAGGCGGACGTGGCGGGCGTGCGCGCTGCCCTGCGAGCCGTCGAGGGTGTCTGTGCGGGAGGGAAAGCGGCAGGTCAGGCGGCACGGGACGATGCCGGGCGGCGCTTTCGCTGGCTCATCGCGCCGCGTTCGACGGTCGTGCAGCCGGGCCCCGTGCACACCGGCCTGACCGCCGATCCGGAGGCCGAGACGCAGCGGTTGCTCGAGCTGCTGGTCAGGTAATGGATCACATGCGCGCGGTGTGCCGTTGACACCGAGTGCCAGGGCTTCTAGCGTCACGTCTGCTGAAGGTACTAAGCGGTCGCTCACCCGAGGGGCGTACCGTGAGCCGCAGGCCATTCCGCACCGCCGAGGCGCCGAGAAGGTGCCAAGGTTGCCGGGACGGGCTTTCCGACAGGCTTTCCAAGGGCGAGGAGAACCAGCAATGTCCACCACTGAGCAGCGGGTCGCCGTAGTCACCGGTGCCGCGCGCGGCATCGGTGCCGCCACCGCCGTACGACTGGCCGCCGAGGGCCGTGCCGTCGCGGTGATCGACCTCGACGAGGCCGCGTGCAAGGACACCGTGGAGAAGATCACCGCCGCCGGTGGCAAGGCCATCGCGGTGGGCTGCGACGTCTCCGACGAGGCTCAGGTCGAGGCCGCCGTCGCGCGGATCGCCGAGGAGCTCGGCGCGCCGACCATCCTCGTCAACAACGCGGGCGTGCTCCGCGACAACCTGCTGTTCAAGATGAGCGCCACCGACTGGGACACGGTCATGAACGTGCACCTGCGCGGCGCCTTCCTGATGGCCAAGGCCTGCCAGAAGCACATGGTCGACGCGAAGTTCGGCCGGATCGTGAACCTCTCCTCGTCGTCGGCCCTGGGCAACCGCGGCCAGGTCAACTACTCCGCCGCCAAGGCCGGTCTCCAGGGCTTCACCAAGACCCTCGCCATCGAGCTCGGCAAGTTCGGCGTCACCGCGAACGCCGTCGCGCCCGGCTTCATCGTCACCGACATGACCGCCGCCACCGCCGCCCGCGTCGGCATGGGCTTCGAGGACTTCCAGGCCGCCGCCGCCACCCAGATCCCCGTGCAGCGCGTCGGCAACCCCGACGACATCGCCAACGCCATCGCCTTCTTCACGGGCGAGGCCGCCGGATTCGTCTCCGGCCAGGTGCTGTACGTGGCCGGCGGACCGCTCAACTGAGGCCGGGGGACAAGGACATGACTGCTCTTCCCGAACTCTCGGGCAAGGTCGCGCTGATCACGGGCGCGAGCCGCGGCATCGGCTACGGCGTCGCGGAGGCCCTGGTCGCCCGCGGTGACCGGGTCTGCATCACCGGCCGCAACGAGGAGGCCCTGAAGGAGGCCGTCGAGGCGCTCGGTTCCGACCGCGTCATCGGTGTCGCCGGAAAGGCCCACGACGAGGCGCACCAGGCCCTCGCCGTCGAGCGCACGATGGAGGCGTTCGGCCGCGTCGACTACCTGGTCAACAACGCCGGTACGAACCCGGTCTTCGGGCCGATGGCCGAGCTCGACCTCAATGTGGCGCGCAAGGTCTTCGAGACCAACGTGATCTCGGCGCTGGGCTTCGCGCAGCAGACCTGGAAGGCCTGGCAGAGCGAGAACGGCGGGGCGATCGTGAACATCGCCTCGGTCGCCGGCCTCGCCCCCTCGCCGTTCATCGGCGCCTACGGCGTCAGCAAGGCCGCCATGATCAACCTGACGGTGCAGCTCGCGCACGAGTTCGCGCCCAAGGTGCGGGTCAACGCCATCGCGCCCGCCGTGGTCAAGACCAAGTTCGCCGCCGCCCTGTACGAGGGCCGTGAGGCCGAGGCCGCCGCGGCCTACCCGCTCGGCCGGCTCGGGGTGCCCTCCGACATCGGAGGCGCCGCCGCGTTCCTCACCTCGCAGCAGTCGGACTGGGTCACCGGGCAGACGCTGGTCGTCGACGGCGGCATCTTCCTCAACGCCGGCGTCGAGTGACGCCGAGCGCCGGGGCCGGGTGACGCCCGGCGCGGCGGACGCCCCGCTCCGCGGAACCCGACGTCGGTTCCGCGGAGCGCCGCACCGCTCCTTCGAGAGGCACGTTCCGGGCCCGCCGGTGGCCCCGGAGCGTGAGCTCCCCGCCGGACCGCAGCGCTCCGCATCTTGTGGGGAGTTGACAAAAACACCGACGCTGTCGAGAGGCACCGCGTTCGATATCCGGACCGCCCGCGGCATCACAGAATCCTGACAACGTAGTCACATTCATGCTGATCAAGTGCCCTGCCGTGAACATGTTCCACCGGCGGGGCGCTGCGGTATGGTCTGCCGACCCTTGGTACGGCAGATCGAGGAGTGTGCGCGTGTTCAACCGGAACCTACGTCTGCGGCGGCAGCTGGCGGCGATCACGTCCATAACCCTGGTGGCCGGGTGTGGCGTTCTCTCCTCGGGATCGTCCGACGACAAGGGTCCGATCGTGGTGGGCACCACCAGCGCTCCGAGCACACTGGACCCGGCCGCCTCCTGGGACGGCTCCTGGGAGCTGTTCCGCAACATCTACCAGACGCTGCTCAGTTACCCGACCGGCGCGGTGACGCCCCAGCCCGACGCGGCGAAGAGCTGCGGGTTCACGGACGCCTCCAAGCGGACGTACCGCTGCGAGCTCCGTCCGAACATGAAATTCTCCGACGGTGACCCGCTCGACGCGCACGCCGTCAAGCACTCCATCGAACGGATCAGGACCATCGACGTGCCCGGCGGTCCCGCGGGCCTGCTCGGGAACCTGGGCCGCATCCAGGCCCTGAGCGACCGCGAGGTCGTCTTCCACCTCAAGAAGTCCGACGCCACCTTCCCGTTCGTGCTGGCCACGCCCGCCATGTCGATCGTCGATCCCGACGAATACCCCGCCGACGCCCTGCGCAAGGACGGCAAGGTGTTCGGGTCCGGGCCGTACACGCTCCGGTCCTACGAGGAGGGTGAGAAGGCCGAACTCGTCAGGAACGACCACTACGACGGCTTCGCCGACCGCAAGAACGACTCGGTCACCATCCGCTACTTCCAGGACTCGTCCCAGATGGTCGAGGCGCTGCGGGACAAGAAGATCGACGTGACCTACCGAGGACTCGCCTCCTCGGACATCGTCCAGCTCCAGAGCCGTGACTCCCAGCACGGCATCCAGCTCATCGAGGGCGCGGGCACCGAGATCAGCTATCTGGTCTTCAACCCGAAGGACCCGTGGGCTAAGAAGCTCGCCGTCCGCAAGGCCATCGCCCAGGTCGTCGACCGGCCCGCCATCGCGCACAAGGTCTACAAGGACACCGTCGACCCCCTGTACTCCATGGTCCCGGCCGGCCTGATCGGGCACTCCACGGGCTTCTTCGACAGCTACGGGAACCCCAGCAGGACCAAGGCGCAGAAGATCCTCAAGGACGCGGGCATCACCCAGCGGGTGCCGCTGACCCTCTGGTACACGACCGACCGCTACGGCTCCGAGACAGCGCCGGAGTTCCGGGAGCTGAAGGCCCAGCTCGACGGCTCCGGGCTGTTCAGCATCACGCTCAAGAGCCGCCCCTGGAAGACGTACGAGGCGGGCTACCGCAAGGGCGAGTACCCGGTCTTCGGGCGCGGCTGGTTCCCCGACTTCCCGGACGCCGAGAACTTCATCGCGCCCTTCGTCGGCACGCAGAACGCGCTCGGTACGCCCTATCCGTCGCCGCGGATCACCAATCAGCTGCTGCCCGATTCCCGCCGGCAGAGCGACCGCGCCGCCGTGGTGAAGGAGTTCGAGGAGGCGCAGCAGATCCTCGTCGACGACGCCCGGCTGCTGCCGCTGTGGCAGGGCAAGCAGTACGTGGCCGCGAGCGAGGACATCTCGGGCGGTGAGCGGGCCCTGGACCCGTCGACGATCATGACGATGTGGGAACTGCACCGCAAGACCAGCTGGTAGGGAGGGCCGGTCTCCGTTCGTGGCGCGAGGGCCCGTGGGGCGGGGCCCGGAGCCGGTTGTCAGTGGGCGGCGGTAGGTTCTGTGGTCTGGAAGTGACCGCACATCGGAGGAAGTTGACGTGACCGATATCGCCATGCTGCCCGAGTCCTGGCGCGGCGTCCTGGGCGAGGAGCTGCAGCAGCCCTACTTCAAGGAACTCACGGAGTTCGTCGAGGAGGAGCGCGCCAAGGGTCCTGTCTACCCTCCGCGTGAGGAGGTCTTCGCCGCGCTGGACGCGACTCCGTACGAGCGGGTCAAGGTCCTCGTGCTCGGCCAGGACCCCTACCACGGCGAGGGCCAGGGGCACGGCCTGTGCTTCTCGGTCCGCCCAGGTGTGAAGACCCCGCCCTCCCTCCGGAACATCTACAAGGAGATGAAAGAGGAACTGGGCACCCCGATCCCCGACAACGGCTATCTGATGCCGTGGGCCCAGCAGGGAGTGCTGCTGCTGAACGCGGTGCTGACCGTGCGCTCCGGCGAGGCCAACTCGCACAAGGGCAAGGGCTGGGAGAAGTTCACCGACGCGGTGATCCGTGCCGTGGCCGACCGCCCCGACCCGGCCGTCTTCGTACTGTGGGGCAACTACGCGCAGAAGAAGCTCCCGCTGATCGACGAGGAGCGGCACGTGGTGGTGAAGGGGGCGCACCCCTCGCCGCTGTCCGCGAAGAAGTTCTTCGGCTCGCGTCCGTTCACGCAGATCAACGAGGCGGTGGCCCGTCAGGGCCACGAGCCGATCGACTGGCGGATTCCCGACCTGGGCTGACGGGGGACCCGCGGCCGGCCCCGTGACCGGGGCCGGCCGCCGCGGTCCGCCCGTGGTCTCCGTCCCGGGGCCGACTCTCCGCCCGTCACCGGCCTGGCCCAGCGGCGTACGGGGGCGCCTGAGCCCGAATGCCAGTGGCTCCGGTTAGCGTCGTGGGGACAGTGACGAGCCTGGAGGACGCGGTGGCGGAGCAACAGGAGCAGGCGGCACCGGACGCCATGATGACCCGGATCGGACAGGTCGTCATGCTGCACCACGGCGGGGACCGCGAGGAGGCTCGGGGCCGCTTCCTGGACCTGTGGGCGGAGATCGGCGAGGACGGCGATCCGCTCCACCGCTGCACGCTGGCGCACTACATGGCCGACACCCAGGACGACCCCTCGGACGAACTCGCCTGGGACCTGCGCGCGTTGTCGGCGGCCGAGGAGCTGAGCGACGGGCGCCTCGCGGAGCACCACCACTCGCTCGCGGTCCGCGCCTTCTACCCGTCCCTCCACCTGAACCTCGCCGCCGACTATGTGAAGCTCGGCCACGGCGAGGTGGCCCGCAGCCACCTGCGCAGAGCTCGCGGCGCGGTCGGCGCGCTCGGTGACGACAGTTACGGCGACGGGATCCGCGCGGCGATCGCCCGCCTGGAGACGAGACTTGCCCAGGAGGGGATCCCGGACGGGGACAGCCTGCCCGACCATCTCGGCGGTCCGGGAGGCGAGACGCTGGGACCGCCGAGAAAACGCCCCTAGTGAGGCTGCGACTCCGCACCGGGTGTGTCCTGGGGCGCGTACGGCCTCCGGTCCGGCCGGCCTGTCCACGGGGACCGATGACGCCGTGCCCGCCTCGGGACGGGCACGGCACCGGCCGGAATCCCTCAGGGGCCGTACGCCTTCTTGCAGATGATCGCCTCCGGGCTGTCCGCCTTCCAGCCGCCGTACTTCCTGCCCAGGGCGCACACGTCCGAGCCTCGAGGCAGGCCGGTCGGGACGGACGGCTCGACGGGGTGCGTGTCGGGCCGGTGCGGCGCGGGCTGCGGGGCCGGCCGGTCGCGGTGCGGCGGAGCCGCCGGTGCCGTTGCGGCGGGCGGCGGAGTGGTCCGGTGCGGTGTCGGGGCACGCTTCGAAGGCTTCCGGGACGGCCCGATGAGCTCCAGTGCCTCCTTCGCGGGCGCCTGCACGATCTGCGGTTCGCCCTTTCCGTCCGGACGCGGCGCGGCGGGCCGGGGCGGCGCGGGCGGCGGGCCGGGGGAGGGCGGCCGCTGGACGGTCACACAGCCCGAGAGGGCGGTGACAGCCGCGGCGACCAGAAGCGTTGCGGTGGTCGTCGTTCGATGCACTCGCGCAACTCTGCTGTGTCCCGGCCGCTTTGGGGAGCGGACAAGCGCAGGTTGCCCCACATGGGTGATCCTTCCGTTCCTCCGATGGGCGCGGACGCCGGAAAACCGACCGCCTGCGCACGGCTCGCCGGGCGGCCCGGGATCAGGATGCCAGCATTCCCCGCAACAGCTCGCGGAAGCTCGTGCGCAGCTCCTCGATCCCGGGCACCGCGTCGTGGAACGAGCCGGCCACGCACGAGAACATCATCCCGTCGCACCAGGCGACCAGGGACAGCACGTGCCGGTCCGGGGCGCTCGACCCGGCGGCCGTGACCAGCGCGGTCAGCGGGTCCCGGAAGCGCCGCCCCGCCGCGTCGAAGAACTCCCGCAGCTCGGGGCGCCGGGTCGCCTCCAGTGCCAGCTCGTAGCGGGCGACGAGCAGTTGACGATGGCGGGTCAGATAGCGGTGCAGGGCGAGAGCGAGTCCGTCGGCCAGGGCATCGGGGCCGCCGAGCGGGTCCGGCATCTCGTCGGGCGTGAGCACCTGCGCCTCACGCTCGGCGAGCCGCCGTACGGCGGCCTCCAGCAGGGCGAGCCGGGTGCGTGCCTGGTTCGAGGTCGAGCCCTGGGGGAGCCCGGCGGCCTCGTCGACCGCGCGATGGGTCAGACCGCGCATCCCGCGCTCGGCGAGCAGGCCCAGCGCGGTGTCGGCGATCAGTTCGGCGCGACCGGCGCCGGTGTTGCGTACGGGCATGGGACCAACCTATCGGGATCACTACATCTGTAGTACGGTCGAGGTGCCGGGCAACTACAGGTGTAGTGGCCTGGTGTGCGCGGTCGTCGCAGTCGGGTGATGACCCCTGAGGGCCAGGAGGAGCCATGCCCGAGGTGTCCGAGGTTCCGGCGCGGCCGGTGGCCGCGGGAACGGAAGCGGCAGGAACCGTGGCGCAGCCCACCGACTCCCGGGCCGCCGCGAAGAGCGCCACGGCGGAACCGCCCGGCCGGCCCCGCGCCGTCATCGTCGGAGGAGGCATCGGCGGCCTGACCGCGGCCGTGGCCCTGCGCCTGCGCGGCTGGCAGGTCACCGTCCTGGAGCGCTCCCGCTCGCTGACGCCGGTCGGCGCGGGCATCTCCCTGGCACCCAACGCGCTCCGCGCCCTCGATGTGATCGGCATGGGGGACGAGATCAGGGGACTCGCCGCCTGGCAGGGGGACGGCGGGATGCGCACCCCGCAAGGGCGCTGGGTGTCCCGCACCAGCGCCTCCGCCCTCGCCGAGCGCTTCGGCGGCCCGCTCGTGGTCGTGCACCGCGCCGAGCTCGTCGCACGGCTCGTCGCCCGGCTCCCCGAGGACACCGTCCGGACGGCGGCCGAGGCGAGGCTCGCCGACCCGGGCGACACCGCCCGCCCCGCCCTGGTCGCCACCGCGGACGGCGGCCTGGAGGCCGAACTGGTCGTCGGCGCCGACGGCATCCACTCCGGTGTGCGGCAGGTGCTCTTCCCCGCGCATCCCGGGCCCGTCTACTCCGGCTTCACCACCTGGCGGATCGTGAGCCCGGCACCGCGGCAGGGCTTCGACGCCCACGAAACCTGGGGCAGGGGCCGCATCTGGGGCACCCAACCGCTCAAGGACGGCAGGATCTACGCGTACGGCGCCGCTCTCGCCCCCGCCGGGCAGCGCGCCGCCGACGACGAGAGGCAGGAACTCCTGCGGCGGTTCGGCGACTGGCACCACCCCATCCCCGCCCTGATCGCCGCCGCCGATCCCGGGCACGTGCTGCGTCACGACGTCCACCACATCGCCGAACCGCTGCCGGCCTTCCACCACGGCCGGACGGTCCTCCTCGGCGACGCGGCGCACGCGATGCCGCCGACCCTCGGGCAGGGCGGCAACCAGGCCGTCGAGGACGCGATCGTCCTCGCCCATCACGCCGGCCCGGACGCCGTCGACCTCGCCGCCTACTCCGCGGTCCGGGCGCCGCGCACCGCCGCCGTCGCCCGCAAGGCCGTCCAGGTGGCACGGATCGACATGATGACCAACCGCGCCGGCATCGCCGTACGCAACGCGGCTCTCGCCGCGCTGTCCAAGGCCGGGCCCGGGCTCCTGCTGCGGGGCTTCGACGGCATCGCCGACTGGCGACCGCCGCAGCGGCCGTATGCTTCCGTCGAGGCCGCGCCGGCCACCCGTCCGGCCGCGCCCGAGCCGGTCACCGGAGCCGGCACCTGAACGCGAGGAGAGCTCAGTGAAGGTCGGCTGCATCGGACTCGGCGACATCGCGCAGAAGGCCTATCTGCCGGTGCTCGGAGCGCAGCCGGGGATCGAACTGCACCTGCACACACGCACGCCCGAGACGCTCCACCGGGTGGCCGACGGCCTGCGCCTGCCGCCGGAGCAGCGCCACACCGACCTGGCGGACCTGCTGGCGCAGGGCCTCGACGCGGCGTTCGTGCACGCGGCCACCGTCGCTCACCCGGAGATCGTCACGCGACTGCTGGAGGCCGGCGTACCGACGTACGTCGACAAGCCCCTCGCGTACCGGCTCGCCGACTCGGAGCGGCTGGTCCGGCTGGCGGAGGAGCGGAACGTCAGCCTCGCCGTCGGCTTCAACCGGCGCTACGCACCCGGGTACGCGCAGTGCGCCGACCACCCGCGGGAGCTGATCCTGATGCAGAAGAACCGCATAGGACTGCCCGAGGAGCCGCGCACGATGGTCCTCGACGACTTCATCCACGTCGTGGACACCCTGCGGTTCCTGGCGCCGGGGCCGGTCGACGACGTCACCGTGCGGGCCCGGGTCGAGGACGGACTGCTGCACCACGTCGTGCTGCAGCTCGCCGGCGACGGATTCACCGCCCTGGGTGTGATGAACCGCCTCAGCGGCTCGAACGAGGAGATCCTCGAGGTCTCGGGCCAGGACACCAAGCGTCAGGTGGTCAACCTCGCCGAGGTGATCGACCACAAGGGCCAGCCCACCGTGCGGCGGCGCGGCGACTGGGTCCCCGTGGCCCGGCAGCGCGGCATCGAGCAGGTGGTCCTCGCCTTCCTCGACGCCGTGCGCGCGGGCAAGGTGCTCAGCGCCCGTGACGCGCTGGCCACCCACGAACTGTGCGAGCGGGTGGTACGTGAGGTCGAGGAACGGACCGCCGCAGCCTGACCGCGCGGACGCCCTCCGTCGCGCACAGCGCCGCCAGCACCAGCAGGGCCGCGTACACCGGCCAGTCGCCGAACCGGACGTACGGGGTGACCCCGCGGGCCAGCGGGACCTCGTACACCGTCGCCGCGTGCGAGCCCGTGCCGAGCCAGGAGCCGATGCGCTCGCCGCTCGGCCCGTAGACCGCGGAGACGCCGGTCAGGGTCGCGTGCACCATCGGGCGTCCCGTCTCCGCGGCCCGCAGCGCGGCGAGCGAGGCATGCTGCTCGGGCGCCCAGCTGTGCTGGAACGTCGACGTCGACGACTGGGCGAGGAGCACCCCGGCGCCGTCCTGGGCGAGGTGCCGGCTCATGTCGGGGAAGGCTGACTCGAAGCAGACCATCGGGCCGACGCGCAGCCCGTGCCCCACGTTCATCACCACCTGCTCGCTGCCGCGCCGGCGGTCCTCGCCCGCGGCCTTGCCCACCGAGGTCGCCCAGCCGAGCAGGGAACGCGCGGGCACGTACTCGCCGAAGGGGACGAGCCGCATCTTGTCGTAGCGGTCACCGGTCAGACCCTGCGGGCCGACCAGGACCGAGCTCTTGTAGATGCCCGGACGGTCCGAGCGGCGGGCGTCGACGTTGACCAGGATGTCGGCGCCCGTCAGCCGGGACAGCGCGGCGATCCGGTCCGCCAGGTCGGGGCGGTCCGCCAGGTCGAAGCCCACACTGCTCTCGCCCCACACGACGAGGTCGACGTCCTTCCCGGCGAGCGTGCGGGTGAGGGCCTCCTCGCGCGTGAACCGCTCGCTTCCGCTCCCGATGCCGTCCACGACGCCCGGCTGCACGACGGCGATCCTGACCCGGCCGTCGACGTCCGGGCGCGGTGACCACACCCACGCCGCCGACGTCACGGCCGCGGTCGCGACCAGACCGGCCACGGCGGGCACGCGGGACCGGCGCACCGCGATCAGGACGGCGACGGCGACGTTGACCGCCACCACCAGGAAGCTGAGCAGCCACACACCGCCGACCGAGGCGAGCCGCAGCGCGGGCGCCACTTCCCACTGGCTCGACCCGAGCAGACCCCACGGGCCGCCCAATCCCTGCCAGGAGCGCGCGAGTTCGACCATCAGCCAGCCCGAGGGCAGCACGATCAGCGCGGCGGCGACATGGCCCGCGGAGGGCGCCCCCGCCAGGAACCGCCGCACGAGCCAGCCCCAGGGGGCCCACAGCAGCCCGAGCAGTGCCGCTATCAGCACCGTGAACACGTGCAGGCTGGGCAGCAGCCAGTGATGCACGGCCAGCATGAAGCCGAGCCCGCCGAGCCAGCCGTCGTACGCGGCCCGTCTCCCGGTCGGTGCCGAGCGGACCAGCAGGATCCAGGGCACCAGCGCGACGTATGCGAACCACCACCAGGACGGGGCGGGGAAGGCGAACACGGGCAGTGCGCCCGCCAGTGCGGCGAGGACCCCGCGCCGCCATGGAGAGCCGAGCCACGGCCCGAGCCGACCGGGCAGACCGTCCGGCCTCTGCATACAGCGCCTCCCTCCCCAGGTGGTACTTCCAGTGTGCGCGCCCTCGGCGATCTCCGACAGAGCGCCTCGGACGGCGCGCGTTCCTGCGGTGACCTCAGGGGTTCGGGAAGCCGCGGCGGACGTCAGGGACTCCGGAGGCGCCGGTGCCATCAGGAGTTCGGCGGGCCGCCCGTGCCGTCAGGAGTTCGGCGGGCCGCCCGTGGGCGCCGGGGCCCGTGAGCTCACGGGTTCACGTGGACGTCGGCGCCGGGGTGCGGCGCCACTTCTCCTGGACGACCACCTCCCGCAGCCGCCAGCCGTCGTCCGTACGCACCAGACCGAAGGCGTACCGGCCGCCGCACACGAAGTCGGGCGCGGTGGAACCCCCGTCCGGTCCCGACGAGGCGTCGTCCGGTGTCGCGAACCGCATGGGATTGATGTAGTCCGCCTGCACCCGTGCCGTGTCGCCGGTGTCCTGATCGAGGATCCCGAACCGGACCCGGCGGTTCACGATCAGGTGCTGCCGCATGGGGAACAGCTGCATGCTCCGGGCGAGCCACTCCGCGATGTGCGCGGCGTCTCCCTCGATGCCGCCGGCCGAGCGGTAGTCCGCGCGTCCGTCCGCCGTGAACAGCCCTCGGTACGCCTCCCAGTCGCCGTCGTCCACGGCCACGGCGTACTCGGTGACGAGTCCGTCCACGGCGAGCCTGTCCATCACGGTGGCGAGCTCCACACGCTGCGTCATCGGCTCAGTGTTGGCCACGGGGCGTGCCACGCCAAGGGGCGTGCGGCGACATTCGGTGGCCGCTTCGAGGTCGCCCGGCGGGCCTCTGCCACGGCCGGGGCGGCCGCAGGCCCGCCGGAGAGAGGCGCTCGCCCCCGCGCCGGGACGCTCCCTTCCCGGCAGGGGCGTCCGCCGGTCTGGGATCGTGGGTGATCCGCATGCGGTCGAAGGCGACCGATTCCCGACGCGAGGAGGCTCTTATGGCACGTCCGGTCACGATCGTCACGGGTGGCAGTCGGGGGATCGGAGCCGCCACGTGCAGGCGCCTCGCGGCGGACGGGCACGACGTGGTGGTGGGGTACGTCAGTGACGGCGAGGCCGCCGAGTGGACCGCGACCGCCGTGCGCGCGGCCGGAGCGCGTTGTGCGACCGTCCGCGTGGACACGTCCGACGAGGACGACGTGGACCGGCTCTTCGAGACGGCTGCGGAGCGGCTCGGCCCGGTCACCGGCCTGGTGAACAACGCCGGAGTGAC
Organism: Streptomyces krungchingensis; assembly: GCF_054729265.1. Classification (NCBI taxonomy): domain Bacteria; kingdom Bacillati; phylum Actinomycetota; class Actinomycetes; order Kitasatosporales; family Streptomycetaceae; genus Streptomyces; species Streptomyces krungchingensis. The sequence continues at coordinate 2,280,080 of NZ_JBPUKY010000001.1, read as the reverse complement.
CGGTCCGCTGGGCAGACTCGCGGACGCCGACCCCGCCGATCTGCGCAGGGTGGTGGAGGTCAACCTGCTGGGCACGCTGCTCTGTTCGCGCCGCGCCGCCCGCTCGATGGCCGCCTGGGGGAGCGGTGTGATCGTCAACGTGTCCTCGGCGGCCGCCACGTTGGGCAGCCCCGGAGAGTTCGTGCACTACGCGGCCACCAAGGCGGCCGTCGACGCGCTGACGACGGGGCTGGCCAAGGAGCTGGGCCCCGACGGCATCCGCGTCAACGCGGTCGCGCCCGGGATGATCGACACGGAGATGCACGCGACGATGGGAGACCCGGGCCGCGCCGAGCGGGCCGCCTCGTCGATCCCGCTGCGCCGCGTGGGCGCGGCCGACGAAATCGCCGCCGCCATCGCGTGGTTGATGTCCCCCGAGGCGTCGTACACGACGGGGGCGGTGCTCCGGGTGTCCGGAGGAAGGTGACGGGGGCGGGTGAAGGGCGCGGGGCGGCCGACCCGGGGATGCGGTCCGGCCGACGTCGACCGGTCGGTCAGAGGGTGCTGGGCCACCGGGGTCCCGGACACGGGCCGCTGGGCCGAGGCTGCCTGCCCGGATTCCACGAGCGGCGTCGGGACGGGCGGTCTTCGGAGGATGCCTCGGGCGGGCGGCCCTCGGAGGGGCTCATGGAGCGTGGGCTCCGGGAGAGTGCCCCGGTCGCGTCCAGGGCTCCGCGGGCGGTGTGCGGCCGGGCCGTACGCGGGCCGGTCAGGCGGCTTCGACGACCTCGCCCCGGATCGCCGCCGCCCACCTCACGACGAGCAGCTCGTACTCCGCGCGCTCCTGGGCGGACAGGGAACCGCCGGCGCGGGTCCACAGGGCGCGGATCTGCTCGTTTAACGCGGCCGCAGACCGCACGGAACCAGAGGGTGTGGAATCGGGGGACATGCGCACAAGCGTAGGGCCAAGGACTGACACTGCGCTACCGGACCGCTACTCATCCCGTATGCGCTTCGTCACGGCCGACGGCCGGGCGCCGTGCCGCGGGGCGGTGAACCGTACGTCACCCCCACAGGACGGCGTGTCCCGGCTGCGCGGCGGGCCGCCGGATCAGCCCGCGGACTCGGCCGCGTGCGGGCTCAGCGCGCCTGTCGTCACCAGCGCGATGATGACGATGCCGAGCGCGATCCGGTACCAGACGAACGGCATGAAGCTCTTGTGGGAGATGAACTTCATGAACCAGGCGATGACGGCGTAGCCGACGGTGAAGGCGATGATCGTCGCGAAGATCGTCGGGCCCCAGGACACATGACCGCCCTCGGTGGCGTCCTTCAGCTCGAAGGTGCCGGAGGCGAGCACGGCCGGCATCGCGAGGAGGAAGGAGTAACGGGCCGCCGCCTCACGGGTGTAGCCCATGAACAGGCCGCCGCTGATCGTCGCGCCTGACCGGGAGACGCCGGGGACCAGGGCCATCGCCTGGCAGACGCCGTACAGCAGACCGTCCTTGGCGTTCAGGTCCTGAAGTGTCTTGCGCTGCTTGGCCGCCCGGTGCCTGCCGCCCGTCTCGTCGCGTGCGGCGAGCCGGTCGGCGATGCCTATGACCACACCCATCACGATCAACATCGTCGCGGTGACGCGGAGATCGCGGAACGGTCCCTCGATCTGGTCCTTGAGCGTCACGCCGAGCACGCCGATCGGGATCGAGCCGACGATCACCAGCCAGCCCATCTGGGCGTCGTGGTCCCGGCGCATCGCCTTGTTCGTGAGCGAGCGGAACCAGGCCGAGAGGATGCGGCCGACGTCCTTGCGGAAGTAGATCAGCACCGCGGCTTCCGTGCCGAGCTGGGTGATCGCGGTGAACGCCGCGCCCGGGTCCTTCCAGCCGGCGAAGGCCGCCGTCAGCCGCAGATGCGCGCTGGAGGAGACGGGAAGGAACTCGGTCAGCCCCTGGACGAGTCCGAGGATGAGGGATTCAAACCAAGACATGAAGTTACGTGGTCCAAGTGCTGATCGTGGAAGGGGCGATGGGCGCGCCGTGACGCTTGTGTGGTGATCACGGGCGATGAGGGCAGCGTAGCGCCCGCGGGTGACAGGTCGGCCACAGGGGCTTCGCAGCGGCGGGCGCGAGGGGTCGGCGGCGGGCACCGGCCGCGGCTGTGCGGTGCTTGTCCCGGGCTCGGTCGGGGTGTTGACCGGCCGCTGCGGCGCCGCATACGTTGCGGCACGAGGGAAAGCGCTTGCTCCGGCCTGGCTCCACCCGGTGCCGACAAGCGTTGGCCAACGTCCGGCGTCGCGTCCGATGGAGTGCTGATCAGGTCCATGCCCACACCCCGCATCGCAACCGAGACCCTCCCGGGCCGCCCGGCGGTCACCCCCTTCGCGGGCCGCCGCATCAGAGCGGCCGTCGTCGGCGCGGGCGCCATCGCGCGCGGGAGCCACCACCCCGCGCTCGCCCGGCTCGCCGAGGAGGGCGAGACGGAGGTCGTCGCCGCGGTCGACATCGCCGAGGAGGCCGTGCGGGACTTCTGCGCCGCGGCGGGGATCCCGCACGCCTACACCGATCTGGACCGGATGCTGGAGGAACAGCGACCCGACCTGGTCGCCGTCTGCACCCCGCCGACCCTGCACCGTGAGCAGACCGTCGCGGCGCTGCGCGCGGGCGCCTGGGTGTGGTGCGAGAAGCCGCCCGTCCCGACGCTCGCCGACTTCGACGCCGTCGAGGCGGCGGAGGGCGACGCCCACGGTCCGTACGCCTCGATCGTCTTCCAGCACCGGTTCGGATCCGGCGCCCGGCACGTCAGACGGCTGATCTCCGAGGGTGCCCTCGGACGGCCCCTCGTCGCGCACTGCCAGACCACCTGGTACCGCAACGCCGACTACTACGCCGTGCCCTGGCGGGGACGCTGGGCCACCGAGGGCGGCGGGCCCGCTATGGGGCACGGCATCCACCAGATGGATCTGCTGCTCGATCTGCTGGGCCCGTGGAGCGAGGTGCGCGCCATGGCGGGGCGCCTGGTGCACGACGTCGAGACCGAGGACGTCTCGACCGCCCTCGTGCGCTTCGAGAGCGGCGCGCTGGCCACCGTCGTGAACAGCGTGCTGAGTCCGGACGAGGTGAGCCGCATCCGTGTCGACTGCGAACGCGCCACCGTGGAGCTCACCCACCTGTACGGACACCGGAACGACAACTGGCGCATCACGCCGGCGCCGGACGTGCCGGACGCGGAGGCCGCGGGCTGGCGGGACTTCGGTGAGGACGTGCCCAGCTCGCACCTCGCGCAGTTGCGGGACCTGGTCGCGAGCATGCGCGCCGGTGAACGGCCGCGCAGCAGCGGTGCCGACGGGCGGACCAGCCTGGAACTGATCAGCGCGCTGTACAAGTCCGCGTTCACGGACACGACCGTCCGGGCCGGGGAGATCGGCCCGGGCGACCCGTACTACACGGCCCTGCACGGCGGCGCCCCGGGCTGGGCCCCGGCCGCGCCCGGCGCGCACACGGCGGCGGGCCCGCGCGAGGCGCCGGATCCGTCCGGACCAGGCGGGGCGACAGGGGAGACCACGCCCGGCGCGGGGCAGGAGGTGTCGGCATGACCGGAGCACCGGCCGACGGCCCGCGCGTCGTCCACGCGCACGACGACCGCATCACGATCAGTGACGCCACCACGGGTGTCGAGCTGCTGAGCTACGTCTACCGGCCCGAGGCCGCCTGGGAGGCCCCGAAGCCGTATCTGCATCCGCTCCGGACGCTGGCCGGCGACGTCGTCACGGACTACCGGCCCAACGACCACCGCTGGCACAAGGGCCTGCAGATGACGGCCTCGCACCTCTCCGGCCAGAACCTGTGGGGCGGCAACACGTACGTCCACGGGCAGGGCTATCGCGAACTCCCGGAGCGCGTCGGGTCGATGGCGCACGTCGCGTTCGACGAGGTGGCTTCGGGCGGGGGCCGCGCGGTGATCGCGGAGCGGCTCACGTGGCATCCGTACGACGGTGAACTGTGGGCCGACGAGGAGCGGCGCATCGAGGTGCACGACATCGACCCGGAGACGGGCTCCTGGGCACTGACCTGGTCCACCGCGGTCACCAACCGCCGCACCGAGCCCCTGCGCTTCGGCAGTCCGACCACCGCGGGGCGGGAGATGGCGGGCTACACCGGCCTGTTCTGGCGCGGGCCGCGCGCCTTCCGCGGCGGGCGGGTCATCGGACCCGAGGCCGAAGGGCCCGCGCTGATGGGACGGCAGGCACCCTGGATCGCGTACTCGGGAGAGCACGACGGTACCGACGGGCACGCCACGCTCGTCTTCGCGCACGCCCCGGAGAACGATCACGCCGGGGCCCGCGGCGGGCATCCGGCCCACTGGTTCGTCCGCAACGAGCCCTTCGCCGCCGTCGCCCCCTCGCTCGCCTTCTTCGACGAACTGGAGCTCGCGCCCGGGGACACCCTGACCCGGCGCTACCGGGTGGTGGTGGCGGACGGTGCCTGGGGGCCCGCAGAGGTGGCCAAGTACCTGGAAGGGCACCCCTGGTGAGCGCCGCGACCGCCGATTTCGCCGGGCTGCCCGGAGCCGTGGCCGTCTCGCACCTCCGCGTGTACGACTGGCCCGCCGCCGACGGCGTGCGCGGGGGAACGCCCCATGTGCACCTGACGTGTTCGGAGGCGTACGTGGTCACCGGAGGGCGCGGGGCGGTGCAGACGCTCACCACCTCGGGGTACGAGGTCACGCCGCTCGCGCCCGGCACCGTCGCGTGGTTCACTCCCGGCACGATCCACCGGCTGGTCAACGAGGGCGACCTGCGCATCACGGTCCTCATGCAGAACGGCGGACTGCCGGAGGCGGGCGACGCGGTCCTCACGCTGCCCCCGGAGCACCTGACCGATCCCGAGACGTACGCGGCGGCCACGGTGATCCCGGTGGACGCGTCGGAGGAGGAGCAGGCCCGGTTCGCCCGCGCCCGGCGGGACCTGGCCCTCGACGGCTACCGGGCGCTGCGCGACGCGGACGGGCCCGAGCCGCTCGCCGCGTTCCACCGGGCCGCGGCGCGGCTGGTGCGGCCCCGCCTCGCGGAGTGGCGCGAGCGGTGGCGGCGGGGTGCCGGGGCGGCGGCCGCGGTCACGGGGGACCAGCTCGACCGGCTGGGGCGCGGCGACGCGTCGCACCTGGCCGACGCCGCCGTCCGGGCCGAACAGCCGTCCGCGCACGGCCGGTTCGGCATGTGCGGGCGGCTCGACGTCTACAAGGGGAACGACTGAGGGGTCCCGGTCGTGGGCTGCCCGGACGCGCCGTGACGGCCGGGGAGGCGCCGACCGTCCCAGTCCCACGGCCCCTGTCGGCTCCGCGGTGCGGTGCGGTGCGGTGGTGGAGCCTGAGGGCTGTCCCGTGATCCCTGGTGGATCAGCGCGCGGCGTCGGATGTGGTGCATCGCAAGGCGGTGGGGGTCCCCCGCCGAAGGCAGGGGGCGGTCGTCCTCGTACTGGGCGTATGCCGGCGATCCGACAACCCGGCGAGGTGCCGTAGCTGTCGTCGTGCGCCCGCCGGGGATCACGGGACAGCCCTTAGGCCACCGCGGGGCCCGTCACCGTCCAGCCGGGCGCCTGCGGGTGGGCCGTGAGGTCATGCTGGTGGACATCTTCGCGGCACTCGGCGCACACGACCTGCGGGACCAGTTCATTGCCGCAGTTGTGCTCGATCACCATGGGGCGGTCACCGTCCGCGTGCAGATGGCGGTCGCCCCAGGCCATCAGCGTCATCAGGACCGGCACCAGCTCCAGGCCGGACGAGGTGGGCCGGTACTCGTAGCGCTTCGGGCGGTCGCTGTACTCGACCTTCTCCAGTACGCCGGCGTCGACGAGGCGCTTGAGGCGCGCCGTCAGCACGTCGCGCGGGGCGCCGATGTTGCGGACCAGCTGGTCGAACCGCCGGGCACCCAGTGACACCTCGCGCAGCACGAGCAGGGAGTACTTCTCGCCGACCAGGGCCAGGGTGTCGGCGATCGAGCAGGGGCGTGCGTCCTTCATGCCGCCAGTCTACCGGGTGGGTTGGAATATCCAACCTACTAAGCTACTCTTGAGTCACTTAGCGGGTTTGGAAAGCAAACTCAGTGAGTCTGGAGATCGAACATGCGTGACGCCGTCATCGTCGAAGCCGTACGCACTCCCGTAGGCAAGGGCAAGCCCAACGGCTCCCTCGCCCACGTCCACCCGGTGGAGCTCCTCGCCCACACACTGCGGACCCTCGTCGAACGTTCGGGGGTCGACCCGGCGCTCATCGACGACGTCATCGGAGGCACCGTCGACCAGGTCGGCGAGCAGGCCATGAACACCACCCGGTACGCCGTGCTCTCCGCCGGATTCCCCGAGACCGTGCCCGCGACCACCGTGGACCGCCAGTGCGGCTCGTCGCAGCAGGCCGTGCACTTCGCCGCGCAGGGCGTCATGTCGGGCGCGTACGACATCGCCGTCGCCTGCGGTGTGGAGTCGATGAGCCGCGTCCCGATGTGGTCCAACGTGCCGGCGGGCAAGGACCCCTTCGGGCCCGGAGTCGCCGCACGCTTCCCGGAGGGCCTGGTCCCCCAGGGCATCAGCGCCGAACTCATCGCCGCCAAGTGGGGCATCTCGCGCGAGCAGATGGACGCCTTCGCGGTGAGCTCGCACCAGAAGGCGGGCGCGGCCTGGGACGGCGGCCTGTTCGACGCGGAGGTCGCCCCCCTGGAGGGCGTGACGCGCGACGAGTCCGTCCGGCCCGGCAGCACCACCGAGATACTCGCCGGGCTCAAGCCCGCGTACCACGACCCCGCTTTCGCCGAGCGCTTCCCGCAGATCGACTGGGGCGTCACCGCGGGCAACGCGAGCCCCATCAACGACGGCGCGTCGGCCGTGCTCATCATGTCGAGCGAGACCGCGGCCCGCCTCGGCCTGCGCCCGCTCGCCCGGCTGCACAGCTTCGCCGTCACCGGTTCCGACCCGCTGCTGATGCTCACCGGCGTCATCCCGGCCACCGAGAAGGTGCTGCGCTCGGCCGGACTGTCCCTCGGCGACATCGACCTCTTCGAGGTGAACGAGGCCTTCGCGGCCGTCGTCCTCGCCTGGCAGCAGGAGACGGGCGCCGACCTGACCAAGGTCAACGTGCACGGCGGCGCCATCGCGCTCGGCCACCCGCTCGGCGCGAGCGGTACCCGTCTGACGACCACGCTCGTCCACGCGATGAGGACCCGCGGTGCCCGCTACGGACTCCAGACGATGTGTGAGGCGGGCGGCCTCGCGAACGCGATGGTGATCGAAGCGCTGTAGTGCGCCCCGGGCCTCCGCAGGCCACCTGAGCTGCTCCTGCCCGGCCGGTGCGAGGCGAACGGCCGCGGTCGGGCGCCACGGCGGGGCGCGGGAAGGCCGGGCGTCCGCCGGGTCGTGGGGTGCGGCGTCGGTCGGCGCTGCGAACCTCCGTGGTCGGTGCCCGCGGGTGGTGCGAGCCAGAGAGGCCGGATTCTGCGGACGGTGCGAACCGCCGCGGTGGGTTTCCACGGACCATGCGAACTGCTGCGGTCGGTTTCGGCGGACGGCGCGAACTGCCGCGGTCGGTTTTCGCGGCGATGCGGACCACCGAGGCCGGTTTCCGCGGACGGTGCGAACCGCCGTGCCGGGTACCGCGCGCACGCGGCGCGAGCCGTTACGGCCCGCCGCCGTACGCGGCAGGGGCCGCAAAGGCTCCGGCCGCCGCACGGGCGGACGCGACCCGCATGAGGCGGCCGCGTGCGCCCGAGTACGGCCGTGCGGTCAGGCGCCGCGCAGATGGTGCGGTCAGGCGCCGCGCAGATGGTGCCGCTTGCGCCACGCCACCACCGCGCCCACGAGACCCGGCACCGCGATGCAGCCCATGGCGATCAGGAACGCGGGCGACGTCGGCGTCGAGGCCCTCGCCCCGGCGACGGCATAGGCGGCCGTGTTCGGGATCGAACCGAGCGCGGTGGCGAGGAGGAAGGGCATCCAGCCCATGCGGGAGACGGCCGCGCAGTAGTTGGCGGCCCAGAACGGCACCCCGGGGAACAGCCGGGCCACCATCATCGAGCGGAACCCGTGTCTGCTGAGCTGACCGTCCGCGGCCTTCAGCCAACGGCCGCGCAGCAGCGGACGCAACGCGTCCTGCCCGAGCACCCGGCCCAGCCCGAAGGCGACCCCGGCACCCAGGACCGTGCCCGCGAGCGCCGTGCCCAGGCCCAGTTGGGAGCCGAAGAGGGCGCCCGCCGCGAGATTGAGCAGCGGACGGGGCACGAAGGCGACCGTGCACAGCCCGTACGCCACGGCGAACGCGGCGGCGGCCGCCGCGCCCCCGAGGTGCGGTGGCCAGCCGTCGGCCAGCAGGCGCTGTGGTTCGAACAGCAGAACGGTCGAGGCGGCCGCCGCGAGCAGCGCCACGAGGAGCGAGAACCGCGACCAGGGCGACAGCAGCACTCTGCCGCACCAGCCGGCCGGCCGGGTGCGCCCGGCGACCAGTGCCGCGGGCGCGGCGGCGGTGGATTCGGTGGTGAGGGCGAGCTCCGTGGCGGCGGCCCGGGGAGTGGCCGTGGCGGTGCCCCCAGAGCGGGTGGTGGCATCGAGCATTCGGTGACACTAACCGACGTATGTGTGTGATCGCCGTATGGTTCGTCTCATGGGCGTCACAGCTTCCGGAACGTCAGGTGCACGGTTCGCGACGCCGAGCAGCGCTTTCGCGGACGCCGTACTGCCGCGTCTCACCGCCACCTACTCCGCGGCGGCCGACCCCGACCGGGCCGCGTCGATGCGCGCGTACATGAAGGACGTCGCCCCCTTCCTCGGTCTGACGACGCCCGGCCGCCGCGCCCTGTCGCGGACCGTCCTGGCGGGCACCGCGCGCCCCGACGAAGCGGACTGCACCGCGCTCGCCCTGCGCTGCTGGGAGCTGCCGGAGCGCGAATACCACTACTTCGCCGTCGACTTCCTGCGCCGCCACGTGAAACGGCTGTCGTCGGGATTCCTGCCGGTGGCCCGCCACCTGGTCGGCACCGTCCCGTGGTGGGACACCGTCGACGCGCTCGCCGCGCACGTGGTGGGCGGACTGGTGGCCGCCGACCCGGAGTTGAAGGCCGACATGGACGCCTGGATCGAGGACGACGACCTGTGGGTCGCGCGCACGGCCCTGCTCCACCAGCTGCGCTACAAGGAGGACACCGACACCGCGCGGCTCTTCGCGTACTGCGCCCGCCGGGCCGGGCACCCCGATTTCTTCATCCGCAAGGCGATCGGCTGGAGTCTGCGCGAGTACGCGAAGACGGACCCCGGGGCGGTACGGGACTTCGTCGCCCGCGAGCGCGGCGCTCTCGCTCCGCTGTCCGTGCGTGAGGCGCTCAAGAACGTCGGCCCCTGACACCCCAGGGGCACCTGCCGCACCACCCGCCGCCCCCGCACCGAAAACCATTCGACGCGGACGGACGCGTCGGAGATGATCTCCCCATGTTCCGGTACGCCTTCCTCCTCGCAGCATCCGCAGTCACGGATGCGCCGAAGGCTGCCGTCCCGATCGTCGTGGCAGCCGCAGACGGCGCCCGAAGCTGACCCTTCCCGGATCGTCCGGCGGACCCCGCAGGGGGAGGGTCGGCGAGTCCTTGGGGTCCCCGTCCCGGCCGTTCGCGCCGGGGCCATCACTCGGTTCCGCCGACACTGAAGAGGCTTCGAGGTACAGCCATGCCCAAGACGGCTTACGTGCGCACCAAACCGCACCTGAACATCGGCACCATGGGGCACGTCGACCACGGCAAGACCACCCTGACCGCCGCCATCACCAAGGTGCTCGCCGAGCGCGGATCCGGCACCTTCGTACCGTTCGACCGGATCGACCGGGCGCCGGAGGAGGCCGCGCGCGGCATCACCATCAACATCGCGCACGTCGAGTACGAGACCGACACCCGGCACTACGCCCATGTGGACATGCCGGGCCACGCCGACTACGTCAAGAACATGGTCACGGGCGCGGCCCAGCTCGACGGGGCGATCCTCGTCGTCTCCGCGCTGGACGGGATCATGCCGCAGACCGCCGAGCACGTGCTGCTCGCCCGTCAGGTGGGCGTCGACCACATCGTCGTCGCCCTCAACAAGGCCGACGCGGGCGACGAGGAGCTCACCGACCTGGTGGAGCTGGAGGTCCGCGAACTGCTCTCCGCGCACGGCTACGGGGGCGACTCCGTACCCGTGGTACGGGTCTCCGGCCTCAAGGCACTGGAAGGGGACCCGCGATGGACGGCGGCGATCGACGCCCTGCTCGACGCGGTGGACACCTATGTGCCGATGCCCGAGCGGTACCTCGACGCGCCGTTCCTGCTGCCGGTCGAGAACGTGCTCACCATCACCGGACGCGGCACGGTCGTCACCGGTGCCGTGGAGCGCGGCACGATCCGTGTCGGAGACCGCGTCGACGTGCTCGGCGCGGCAGTGGACACGGTGGTCACCGGCCTGGAGACCTTCGGCAAGCCCATGGAGGAGGCCCAGGCCGGTGACAACGTCGCGCTGCTGCTGCGCGGGGTGCCCCGCGACGCGGTCCGGCGTGGGCACATCGTCGCCGCGCCCGGCAGCGTCGTGCCCAGTCGCCGCTTCACGGCGCAGGTGTACGTGCTGTCGGCACGCGAGGGCGGGCGCACGACCCCCGTCTCCACCGGATACCGGCCGCAGTTCTACATCCGCACCGCGGACGTGGTCGGCGACGTCGACCTCGGCGCGACGGCGGTGGCCCGGCCCGGCGACACCGTCACCATGACGGTGGAGCTCGGCCGCGACGTGCCGCTGGAGCCCGGTCTCGGCTTCGCGATCCGCGAGGGCGGCCGGACGGTCGGCGCGGGCACGGTGACATCGGTCGGCTGACCGCCGCCGGGACGGCGGGTGCCCGCCCCTGAGAGGGGGCGGACACCCGCTCGTCGCGCTGCCGGTGCCGTGCGCGAGACTGATCGCGGACGGTGTCGTGGCAGTGTCGTCGAGGGGAGAAGCACCGTGGCGGACAAGGCACTTGTGCTCGGCGGCGGGGGCAGCGGGGGAATCGGCTGGCTCGCCGGAATGCTCCACGGCCTCGCGGAGGAAGGCGTCGACCTGAGCGACGCCGACGTGGTGATCGGTACGTCGGCGGGCGCGTCCGTCGGTGCCCAGCTGGCCTCCGGAGCACTGACCCCGCTGGAGCTGTACCGGCGCCAACTCGGCCCCCAGAGCGGTGAGGTCGCGGCACGCCTGCCCGCGAGCGCCTACCTGCGGTACGCCTGGGCGACGTTCACCTCCCGCACCCCCGAGGAGTACGGCCGGAAGATCGGCAGGATGGCGCTCGCGGCGAGCACCGCCGACGAGGCGACCCGGCGCACCGCGATCGAGAGCCGGCTCGTCTCGCACGACTGGCCCGAGCGGGCGCTGCGGATGCCCGCCGTCGACACGGCGACCGGCGAGCTGCGGGTCTTCGACAAGGACAGCGGCGTGCCGCTCGCGGACGCCATGGCCGCGAGCTGCGCGGTGCCCGGGGCGTGGCCGCCGGTCACCGCCGACGGCCGGCGCTGGATGGACGGCGGCACCCACTCACCGGCCAACGCCCACCTCGCCGCCGGGTACGGCCGCGTCGTCGTGCTCGCCCCGATCGCGACGGGCGGCGGCCCCCTGGTCTCCGCCGCCGACCAGGGCCGCGGGCTGACCGAGGACGGCGCACAGGTCGCGGTCGTCTCCCCGAGTGCCACCGCGCGGCGGTCCTTCGGACGCAACCCGCTGGACCCCACGGCCAGAGCAGCGGCGGCCGAGGCCGGACGCGCGCAGGCCCCGGCGCACGCGGCGCGGATCGCCGAGGTCTGGCGGGCCTGAGCCGAGCGGCTCCCGGACGTCCCGGCACACGACCGCCGGGCCGAATGCCGCGCCCTGCCAAGGGCGCGTGCCCTGCGCACCCGGCCGCCACGGCACAATGGACGCGTGGACGAGCCGATACCCGTGACGCGCGCCGTGGATCACGGCACCGCGAAGCTGATGCCCGACATCGACCGGAAACGGGCATGGCTGCTGACGGTGGACGGCGCGCCGCAGTCGTACGTCGATCTCGACGAGCCGACGCACCTGGAGTTCGAGTACACGCGCCGACTCGGGCATGTGCTGGACACGGTGGCGGCGCCGGGCCGGGCGCTGGACGTCCTGCACCTCGGTGGCGGGGCGCTCACCCTGCCCCGCTACGTCGCCGCGACACGGCCCGGTTCCCGGCAGGACGTGGTGGACGCCGACCGCGCCCTGCTCTCCCTGGTCGGCGAGTACCTGCCGGTGCCCGAGGACGCCGATGTCGACCTGCACGGCGCCGACGCCCGGGCCTGGCTCGAAGCGGCGGCGCCCGACTCCGCGGACATCCTGATCGCGGACGTCTTCGGCGGCTCACGCGTACCGGCGCATCTGACCACCCTGGCGTACGCGCGCGCCGCCGAGCGGGTGCTGCGCGCCGACGGTGTCTATCTGGCCAACCTCGCCGATGCCGCGCCGTTCGCCTTCCTGCGCTCCCAGTTCGCCACGTTCTCCGCGGTGTTCGAGGAGCTGGCCCTCATCGCCGAACCCGGCGTGCTGCGCGGCCGCCGCTTCGGCAACGCCGTGCTCGTGGCCTCCCACCGCCCCCTCGACACGGCCGCCCTCGCCCGGCGGACGGCCGCCGACGCCTTCCCCGCGCGGGTGGAACACGGCCCCGCGCTGCGGGAGTTCACCGGCGCCGCGGAACCCGTCCGTGACGAGGACGCGGTCCCCTCACCCGAGCCGCCCGCCGGAGCCTTCGGCATCGGCTGACCCGGCCCCAGCGGCCGTCGCCGCGGGGGAACCGCCGGCCGCGGCCGCGGCCTTGGTCAGGCCGTCCGCCACGGCCGTCTCACCGGGTGCCGTGCAGGACCCGCGCCCGGGTGCGCCGTGCGCCAGTTCCTTCGTCCGCCGCGTCAGGTTCCGCACGTCGGACACGCACAGCACCGCCGCCGTGACCAGCACGACCAGCGCGGAGCAGCCCCACAGGGCGGTCGTGCGCCCGACGGCCTGTTCGACGGGGCCCGCCAGCGCCGTGGCCAGCGGGACCATGGCGATCGACCCGAACCAGTCGTACGCGGAGACGCGCGAGAGCTTGTCCTCGGGGATCTCCTGGTGCAGCGCGGTCATCCAGGACACACCGAACACCTCGATGGCCAGACCGCTGGCGAACATCACCGCGCACAGCGGGCCCACCGGCACGGGGATCGCGAGCGCGGCGGCGGGAAGGGCCAGCGGGAAGACGCAGAGCGTGCCCGCGAGCAGCAGCCGACGGGGTTTCCAGCGGGTCATGAGCAGCGCACCGCCGACGGTTCCGGCACCGAACGCGCCGAGGGCCAGGCCCCATGGACCCGGGCCGCCGAGGCTGTCCTGGGCGACCAGCGGACCGTACACGGCGTCCGCGGCGCCGACGACCGCGACGACCACGGAGAACTGCGCGACGATCGTCCACAGCCAGGGCCGGCCGACGAACTCGCGCCAGCCGTCGCGGAGATCGGCGAGCAGCCCGCCGCCGGGCTCGCGCGGCGGAATATGACTGACGTCGAGGAACGAGCGCAGCGCTCCGGCGAGCGCGAACGCCAGCGCGTCCACGGCGAGCACCCAGCCCGGCCCGAGGACGGCCACCAGCGCGCCGCCGAGGGCCGCGCCGCCCAGCCCCGCGCCCTGCATCGCCATCCGGAACATCGCGAAGGCACGGCTCGCCTGCTCCCCGGCGACCGAGGACATCAGCATGCCCTCCGCCGCGGGGTTGAAGAACGCCTGCCCGGTGCCGCCGAGCGCGGACAGCAGCATCATCTGCCACAGTTGGGCGTCACCGCTGATCACCAGGGCGGCGAACACGGCCTGGGACGCGCAGTTGAGGGCGTTGGCCGCGACCATCACCCGATGCCGCGGCAGCCGGTCCGCGACCGCACCGCCGATCAGCAGGAAGAGCACCAGCGGCAGGGTCCGGGCCGCCGCCACCAGACCCACGTCGCCGCCGTCGCCGCCCGATTCGAGAACCGCGAAGGCGGCGGCGATCAGCGCGCCCTGGCTGCCCAGGTTGGTGACGACCGCGGCGGCGGTCAGGAGGGTGTAGTTCCGGCCCGCCCAGGAGGGACGGCGCAGGTGGCGCGGGGAGTCGGCGGCAGTGTTCACCGGCTGACTATCGCCGCAGGAGCCACTGCTTGCCAAACCGATTAGACCGCTGTCGGACAGCGCCGGGTCGCCGCCCGGCCGCCGCGCGGGTGCGCGGCGGCCGGGAAGGACGCGGGAATGCGCGCTCGGGCGGGGGCGGCCGCCCCGTGCTCGGACGGCTGTCGCAGCCGCTCTGCCGGGACGGTCGCCACGTCGAGGGCGGTCGCCGCGGTCCGGCGGGCCCGAACCGCCCCTCGGGGCTCAGGAGCCCGTGGGGTCACCGTGCAGTCGTACCGTGCTGAGGATCTTCTGCACGGTCGCGTCGGACACCTCTTCGCTGACACCCTTGGCGCCGTAGAAGGTCCAGGACACGAAGTCGCCCGCCGAGTTCTTGAAGGCGAAGGTGGTCGCCTTGCCGTTCGAGTCGCACTTGCCCTTCTTGGGCACACCGGACGAGTACGTGGTCGCGACGCTGCCCTTGACACCCGACGCGGTCGTGTAGTCCTTCGGCTTGCCGATGGTGAGCAGCTTCTTCGAGGCGTCCTTCTGGTCGGTGTAGCCGCCGAAGACCCACCACGCCGAGTCGTTGCGCGCGACGTCACCGGTGTTCTTGGCGCCGCTCTGGCCCTTGGTGCCCGCCGCGGCCAGTGACGTGTCGCTCTCGTACCCGTCCTTGTCGTCGTCGGACGTGCACCACTTCTCCTTGAGGAACGCGGGTGCGGACATGCCGATCAGCGCGGAGCCGTCACCCTTCTTGTCGTCCTCGAAGCCGATGAAGGTGCCGGGAGTCTTGACCTCCCAGTCCGCCGGGACGTCGAAGGCGGTGCCCCACTTGGGGTTCACGACGACCTTCCAGCCCGCGATGGTCGGCTTCTCCTCGTCGCCGCCGCGCGGGTTGTCGTCGCCGCTCGGGCTCGCCGACGTGGAGGCGGACTTCTTCGGCGACTTGGACGGCTTGCCGCCCGCCTTGTCGTCGTCGTTGCCGCCGCCCAGGACCAGGAAGCCGGTGACTCCGGCCGCGATCACCACGGCCGAGGCCGCGACGATCGCGGTGATCTTCGTCTTGTTGCCGCCGCCACCGCCGCTGCCCCCCGCCGGCTGAGGCGCGCCGGGAGTCTCCGACGGGGAACCCCACTGCGGCTGCCCGTACTGGTTGGGCTGTTGGTATCCGGGCTGCTGGTATCCGGGCTGCTGGTACGGATTCGGCTGCTGGTACCCCGGCTGCTGGTACGGATTCTGGTCCTGCGGGTTCTGCTCGCCCCCGGGCGGCTGCTGTCCTGGCCACATGGGCAGTAACCCTAGTGCCGCCCGTGACACGTTTGGGTCACCGCGTTTCGTCAGACGTGTACCGGATCAGTGACTCGGGCAACGAGTCACGACGCCGGGGGAACGTCGTAGAACCGTACGGTGGCGACGATTTTCCGCACCGTCGTGTCCGAGACCTCCTCGGACACCCCCTTCGCCCCGAAGAACTCCCACGAAACGATGTCGTTCGAGGGGTCCTTGAAGGAGAAGACGGTCGCCTTCCCGTCGCCGGCGCACTTTTTCGATTTCTCCACACCCGACGACGACGCCGTGGCCAGACTGCCCGTGATGCCGGACTTCGTCGTGTACGGCTCCACGGCGCCGGACGTCACCAGTTTCCTGTCGGGCTGGGTGTAGGCGCCGTAGACCCACGCCGCCGCGTCGTCGCGGGCCGCCTCCTCGGGGGTCTTCGCCCCGTTGTTCCGCTTGGTCCCGGCGCCCGCGAGCATCGTGTAGTCCTCGGTGCCGTCCTTGTCGTCGTCGGAGCCGCACCACTTCTCCTTCAGGAGCGCGGGGGCCGCGACGGCGGCGAGGGGCTCGTCCCGGGGGTCGTCGTCCTCGGAGACGTACGTGACCCAGTCCGTCGACTTCAGCCCCCACTGCGGGGGGACGTCGAAGGCGATGCCGCGCTTGGGATTCACCACGGTCTTCCAGCCGGCCACGGTCGGCTTCTCGGCGTCCTCGGTGCCCCGTGGATCGCTCGCCGGGCTCGACGGAGCGGACGGCGACCCGGTCGGCTCGGGTCCTGCCCCGTCGTCCTTGCCCGGTCCGAGCAGGACGAAGCCGGTCACCCCGGCGGCGATGACGACCGCCGCGGCCGAGACCATGGCGACGACCTTCGTCCGCCTGCCGTCGCCGCGGCCCGCGGGCGGTGCCGCGGCGTCCGCGGTGACCGTCGGGGCGTTCCAGGGGGCCGGTTCCTGGTGATAGGGATGGGGCTGCTGGTACCCCGGCTGTCGGTACGGGTTCGGCTGCCCCGCTCCGGCGCCCGGCAGGGGGCCCGCTCCTCCCGCTCCGGCGTTCGGCTGCGGGTTCGACTGTCCGCCCCCGGTGGGCTGTTGGGGATTCTGTCCGCCCGTGGGCGGCTGCTCTCCTGGCCACATGGGGCGTAACGATACGGCGATGATCGGCGCGCGCTGGCCAAGGGTTGCTACTCGCGGGTAACATGCCGGTATGAGCGCAGACCAGATGACGATCGGCGAGATGCTCGCCGCCACCGTGCCGATGGCCCGGACCCTGAACCTCGAGTTCGTGGAGACCGGTCCGGACAAGGCCGTGGTGGCGCTGCCGGACCAGAGCGACTACCACAACCACGTGGGCGGGCCGCACGCCGGAGCGATGTTCACGCTGGGGGAGTCGGCGAGCGGGGCGATCGTCCTTGCCGCGTTCGGGGACCAGCTCGCGCGCGCCGTGCCGCTCGCGGTGAGCGCCGAGATCGCCTACAAGAAGCTCGCGATGGGGCCCGTCACGGCCACCGCGACCCTCGGCCGGCCCGCCGCCGACGTCGTCGCCGAACTCGACGCCGGCCGGCGGCCCGAGTTCCCGGTCGCCATCGCCATCCAGCGCGGTGACGGCGCCGTCACCGGTGAGATGACTGTCGTCTGGACGCTGCGTCCGAACGGCTGAGCCGCCTGTCGGCAAGGGCCCCGGCCGGACGTACGCCCCGGCCGGGGCCCTTGCCGTGCCGCCGAAGGCCCCTGGGCCTTCTGCCGACCCCCTAGTGCCAGTTGCTGATCATGACGTCGTGCGGCGCGGGATCGCCCTTGCCGGTCTCGACCAGCTTCTTGAGGCTCATCAGGAAGATCGCCCACTTGGTGCTGCAGTGGTACATGAACTCCACCGGCTCCTTCCAGCCCTCGTGCCGGAACAGCACGATCGTGAAGTCGTCCTCCTGCTTGAGCTCGAACGCGATCTGCGTGCCGATCCACTCCTCGGGGCCGTCGACGACCTCCCAGAGCACGCGCTCGGCGGCCTGGGCCTCCAGGACCTTCATGTCGAACCCGCCGGGCGCGAAGCGGAACCGGATGACGCCCCCGACCTCGCTGTCGCCTTCCGTGTCCTCGGTCCACCACTTAGACAGCCCGTCGATCGTGGTCAGGGCCGCGTAGACGTCGTCGGGCGACGCCGTGACGCCGATCCTGTGCAGGATGTCCACCATCTCGATACCTCTTTCGTACGGAGGCGCCCGTGTGCGGGCGCGGTCGGTCAGCTGTCCTTGCTGCGCTGGATCGCTTCGGCGATCCGCTTGATGCGCTGGAGCCGGGCGTCCCATGCGGCTCCGACCGACGACAACTGCGCCACGGCTCGGGCGAGTTGTGCCTCGTCGACCTGATAGAGGCGCTCGCGCCCGGACGGCGTGACGTGGACCAGACCGACCCGGTCGAGCACGCCGAGGTGTTTGGCCACCGCCTGCCGCGTGACCGGCAGCTGCTCGCTCAACGTGGTGGCGGTGCCACCGCCGCCGCTCAGCAGCAGGTCGAGCATCCGGCGTCGTATGGGGTCCCCGACCGCCGACCAGAGGTCGTCGTCGACGGTGACGCTCATGACGCCGACACCAGCCGGGAGACGTACGAGACGAGGCGCGGCAGGAAGTGGTCCCAGCCGGACACGTGGTCGAGGTACTGCTCCTCGAGGACGGCGGCCTCCCAGCCCTTCTCGCGGAACCCGGCCTCGGTGAGGTGCAGCAGCGTGCCCGCACCGGACGGGACCAGGTCGAAGGTGACCAGGAGGGAGTTGGAGGCCGACGCGGTCACGCCCTCGTCGTACACCCAGCGGAAGGAGAACCGCCGCGGCGGGTCGGCCTCCACCACCGTGAGCGGCACGACCGTCGCCTCGGGGGTGGTCGCGTCGCCGAACGTGATGACTCCGGTGCCGCCGGGCACCGGTTCGAACTCCGCCTCGTCCGGCCACCACTCCCGCAGGTGCTCGGGCCTGCTGACCACCTCGTAGACCACCTCGGGCGTGGCCTCGACGTAGATCTCCCGCTCGATGCTGCCGTACTCCATCCCACCGACCTCCATGCGCAACCTTTAGTTGCGTATCACTCTAGAGCGCTCCTCGGTGATGTGCAACCTTTGGTTGCTCAATAGGGGTCCGGTGTGAGCTCCTCGGCACCCTCGGGGACTCCGTCGGGCGAGACCGACCAGGTAGGCTTCCCGGCGTGTACTCAGGGGGAAGTGCACCCCGGGTGATCATGTGCGGCGCATGTGCCCGGACCAGGCACAGTGAAACGGGAGGTACCGGCGTTGCACGTCCAGGACTGGCTCGAGACGGTGCCCGCGGTCAGCATCTATGCGCTCGTGGGCCTGGTCATCGGCTTGGAGAGTCTGGGCATCCCGTTGCCCGGCGAGATCATCCTGGTCTCGGCGGCGCTGCTCTCCTCCCAGCACGAGGGCATCAATCCGGTCGTCCTGGGCGCCTGCGCCAGCCTGGGCGCCATCGTCGGCGACTCCATCGGATACGCCATCGGCCGCAAGGGCGGGCGTCCGCTCCTGGCCTGGCTCGGCGCCAAGTTCCCCCGGCACTTCAGTGAGGGGCACGTCGCCACGGCCGAGCGGTCCTTCCAGAAGTGGGGCATGTGGGCCGTCTTCTTCGGCCGGTTCATCGCCCTGCTGAGGATCTTCGCCGGTCCGCTGGCGGGCGTGCTGCGGATGCCGTACTGGAAGTTCCTGATCGCCAACGTGCTCGGCGGCATCGTCTGGGCCGGCGGCACCACCGCGGTCATCTACTACGTCGGTGTCGTCGCGGAGTCCTGGCTGAAGCGCTTCTCGTGGCTGGGTCTGGTCGCGGCGGTGCTCGTCGGCCTCGCCTCGATGCTGATCGTCAAGCGCAAGGCGAAGCGGGCGTCGGCCGAACGGGCCGAGGCCGGCGCGGAGCCGGTCGCGGCGCCCGCCGGCGACTGAGCCGGACGGCGGGCGTCCGAGCACCGGACGCTTCCGGGCGCGGCCGGGCAGGTCGTGCGCCCGGCCCTCCCGTGCCACGCTGCTCGGCTCCGGCCGCACCGTCGTCGACAGCGACAGCGACAGCGACTGGGAGACCGGGCGGAGCCTGAGGGGCGGGGCTAGTTCTCCTCGTGCGCGGCCCGGTGGGCCTTCGCCAGCTCGACGTACAGCGTGCCGTTCAGCGAGATGCCCTCGCGCTCCTCGGCGGTCAACTGCCGCTTCACCTTGGCGGGCACGCCCGCGACCAGAGACCCCGGGGGCACCTGCATGCCCTGCGGGACCAGCGCCTGCGCGGCCACCAGCGAACCGGCACCGATCACCGCGCCGTTCAGCACCGTGGCACCCATGCCGATCAGGCAGTCGTCCTCGACGGTGGCGCCGTGCACCACCGCGTTGTGCCCGACGGAGACCCGCTCACCGATCGTGATGGGGAAGCCCGGGTCCACGTGCAGGCTGCAGTTGTCCTGCACGTTGCTGTCGGCGCCGATGACGATGGGACCGCAGTCGGCGCGCAGCACCGCGCCGTACCAGGCGCTCGCCCCCGCGTGCAGGGTGACGTCCCCGATGATCACTGACGTGGGTGCCGCGAAGGCCTCCTGGTCCACCTTCGGGTCCTTGCCGCCGATCCCCATGATCAACGCCTGCTGCGTCATCGCCGCCCCACCGTCTTCTCGTCGCATCGGTACACCGGCACCGTATGTCATCGCCTGCTGCTCCGGTGGGGTGAAGATCACAGCCGCACGAGCTCATCGGCACAGCTCGCGCTGAGTACGGTGAGCGGGTGCCCAAGAGCAAGAACACGTTCTCATCATGGCGGCGGCGCCTCGCTCAGCGCGCCGTCCACGCGGGCTGGGCTTGGGTGCAGCGCACGGGATCCGTCTCGGCCGAGCACCCCGGACGCTTCCGCTTCGGGTCGATGGGAACAGGTACCAGACTCGCGTTCCCGCTCGGCACGGTCTTCGGGGAACCCTGGATCCACCTCGGCTCGCACTGCATCGTCGCCGAACAGGTCACGCTGACCGCCGGGTTGATGCCCGACCTGGACCTCGGCCCCGACCCCATCCTGCGCATCGGCGACGGTGTCGTCCTGGGCCGCGGCAGCCACGTCATCGCCGACACGACCGTGACGATCGGCAGCGACTGCTACTTCGGGCCGTACGTGTACGTCACCTCCACCAACCACTCGTACGACGATCCGCACGAGCCGATCGGCAAGCAGTGGCCGCGGATGGAACCGGTGGAGATCGGGCCCGGTTGCTGGATCGGGACCGGCGCGGTGATCCTGCCGGGCGCCCGCATCGGGCGGAACGTCGTGGTGGCGGCCGGTGCGGTGGTGCGCGGTCAGGTGCCGGACCACGCGGTGGTGGCGGGCGCTCCGGCACGCGTCGTGCGGCGCTGGGACCCGGTGGCCGGCTGGCAGCCGCCCTTGCGGACCCCGGCGCCCGTGCCGATTCCCGACGGTGTGACGCCGGAGCAGCTGCTGGCCCTCTCCGGGCTCGACGAAGAGGCCGCGGCCCGGCTCGCGGTACTCGACCTCGATGCCGAGGGCGCCACCGGAGACGTGCGCGCGGAGTCCTGAAGCGGTGCCGGCCGCGGCCTCGTCCTCCTGCTCTTCCTGTCGGACCCGGAGTCAGCCCGTCGCCAGGAGCACGGTGCCGACGAGGGCGAGGCCGGCGCCCGCGGCCTGCACTCCGCGGAGCCGTTCGCTGAGGAAACCGCGCGCCGCCAGTGCCGTGACCACCGGGTACAGCGAGGCGAGGACGGCGACCACGGTGACCGGGCCGTGCTGGGCGGCGACGGAGTAGGTGCCGTTGGCCGCGACGTCGGCGAGTCCGACGAAGGCGAGCGCGGGCAGGGACTGCCAGGGGAAGCCGCCCTCGGGGAGCGCCCGGGCGCCGCGCCCGACGGTCAGGAGCAGCGCCGCGCCGCCCGCGGCCACGTTGGTCACGCGCTGCACGAAGAGGGCGAGGAAGAGTCCGGTGACCGACGACGACGCCTCCGCGATCAGGGCGAAGACGGTGCCGAAGCCGAGCGCCGCGAGCAGCGAGAGCAGGATCGCCTGCCGTTGCACGGGAGCGCCCCGCAGCTGGGGACCGCCCGCGAGGATCACGCCCGTGACGGCGATCGCGATCCCCGCGAACTGGATCGGCCCGGGACGCTCCCCGAGGACGAGTCCCACGGTGATCGGGACGGCGACGGCGAGGGAACCGAGCGGGGAGACGACACCCATCGGGCCCAGGGCGAGGGCCTTGTAGAAGGAGAGCAGCGCGACCGGGCCGACCAGGCCCGCGGCGAACGCGAACCACAGCTGCGGTCCCGCCGCGCTCCAGCCGCCGGTGGCCACGACGATCGCGCCCAGGACCACGGCGGCGATCGACTGGGAGACGACGACCACCGTGAGGGCCGGCATACGACGGGTGAGCAGCCCGCCGCCGAAGTCGGCCAGGCCCCACATGAGGCTGGTCGCCAGGGCGAAGAGTGCTGGCAGTGCCGTCATCGGGCCCCTCGCAGTACAGTTCGGTGAACGATCGGGTGCACCACACAATAGTTCACCTGATTGAACTCTGTCATCCAGAATATTGGACGGAAAGTGTCGGACCTCGACCTGCTGACCCAGTCCCTGGGGCGCAACGTGAAGCGCTGGCGCACCGAGCGCGGCTTCACCCTGGAAGCGCTCGCCGCGCGCGCGGGTGTCAGCCGCGGCATGCTCATCCAGATCGAGCAGGCCAGGACCAACCCCAGCCTGGGCACCGTCGTCAAGATCGGCGACGCCCTCGGCGTCAGCATCACGACCCTGCTCGACTACGAGCAGGGGCCGAAGGTCCGTATCGTGCCCGCCGAGCAGGCCGTGCGGCTGTGGCACACCGAAGCGGGCAGCTACAACCGGCTCCTCGCGGGCACCGAGGCCCCCGGTCCGCTGGAGATGTGGGACTGGCGACTGATGCCGGGCGAGGGCAGCCCCTCGGACCCGCATCCCACGGGCACGGTCGAACTCGTCCACGTCACCGAGGGCGAACTGACCCTCACCGTCGACGGGGTCGAGCATCTCGTCCCCGCCGGTGCCAGCGCGTCCTTCGAGGCCAACACCCCGCACCGGTACGGCAATGACGGTGACGTGCCGGTCGAGATGGTCATGGCGGTGTCCGTCCCCCTCGTGCACTGAGGAGCCGCGCGGGCCCTGTCGTCTCTCGTGCATCGAGGAGTCCCGTGGGTCCTGTTCCTCGTGCGTCGAGGCGTCGGGCAGGCCCTGTCTTCTCTCGTGCATCGAGGCGTCCCGTGCGTCCTGTTCCTCGTGCATCCGGCCGTTCTGCGGGCCGTGCCGCTCGCGTGCCGAGACGTCCGGCCGACCGTGCCGGCACGGCTGTTAGCGTGCCGTCATGCGCGCACCCATCGGACGCTTCGACACCGCCACGCCCGCCCCCGACTGCCTCGACGAACTGACCCGGCCGGTCGCCGACGCCGTACGCGCGTGGCGGGGCGGCACCCCCGCGGACCAGATCGTCTACGTCGACACCGAGCCCGACTGGGCCGACACCGCCACGTTCGTCGAGCACTACGGAGCGGAGCTGCTCGACCAGTCCGCCAACTGCGTGGTCGTCGCGGGCAAGCGGGGCGGCGAGACCACGCTCGCCGCGTGCGTCGTCCTGTCCGCCACCCGCGTCGACGTGAACGGAGCCGTGCGGCGTCAACTCGGCTCCCGCAAGGCCTCCTTCGCGCCGATGGACACGGCGACCGGGGAGACCGGCATGGAGTACGGCGGCATCACACCGCTGGGGCTCCCCGCCGACTGGCCGCTGCTCGTGGACTCGGCCGTCGTCGAACTGCCCTATGTCCTGGTCGGCAGCGGGCGGCGGCGGGGCAAGCTGCTGGTGCCGGGCAAGATGTTCGCCGAGCTGCCGAACGCGGTGGTGCTGGAGGGGCTCGGGGTCGCCTGACCCTTCGTCCGGCGAGGCGGCCGGGCCCGTGCCCGCGGGCTCGCCCGGCCGTCCACTGTGCGGCGGTCAGGCCGCCGCGTGGTGCGCCAGCGCCAGGTGCGGGTCCGCCTCTCCGGGGGCCGTCGCCGGGTCGGCGTGCACCAGCGCGGCGGTGAGCCTCGGCACCGCGTGCAGCAGGGCGTGTTCGGCCTCGACCGCGATGCGGTGGGCCTCGCGGACGCTCGCCTCGCCGTCGACGACCACCGCGACCTCGGCGCGCAGCCGGTGCCCGATCCAGCGCAGCCGCAGCTCGCCCACCCCGCGCACGCCCGGCACCTCGCGCAGCGCCCGCTCGGCGCGGTCCACCAACTCCGGGTCCACGGCGTCCATCAGCCGCCGGAACACCTCCCGGGCGGCATCGCGCAGCACCAGCAGGATCGCCGCGGTGATCGCCAACCCGACCAGTGGGTCGGCCAGTTGCAGGCCGAGGGCCGAGCCCCCCGCACCCACCAGCACGGCGAGCGAGGTGAAGCCGTCCGTCCGCGCGTGCAGCCCGTCCGCGACGAGGGCGGCGGAGCCGATCTCGCGGCCCACGCGGATACGGTGGCGGGCGACCCACTCGTTGCCGAGGAAGCCGATCACGGCCGCCGCCGCGACGACCGGGACGTGCCGTACGGGCTGCGGGTCGAGCAGCCGGTCGATCGCCGTCCAGGCGGCGAAGGCCGCGGACGCCGTGATCGTCAGCACGATCACGATGCCCGCGAGGTCCTCCGCCCGCCCGTAGCCGTACGTGAAGCGCCGCGTCGCGGCACGGCGGCCCAGGACGAAGGCGATCCCCAGCGGCACGGCCGTCAGGGCGTCCGCCGCGTTGTGCGCCGTGTCGCCGAGCAGTGCCACCGACCCCGACATCACGACGACGACCGCCTGCGCCAGGGCCGTCGCGCCGAGGACCACGAGCGACACCCAGAGCGCGCGCATGCCCCGCGCCGACGACTCCAGTGCGGAGTCGACCTTGTCGGCGGTCGCGTGCGAGTGCGGCGTGATCAGGTGCCGCAGACGGCTCCCGAGGGTGTGCGCGTGGCGGTGCCCGTGCTCGTGGCCCTGCCCGTGTCCGGTGCCGTGGGAGGGGCCGGGCGCGGGGGAGCGGGCGTGGCTGTGCGCGCGGTCGTGGGGGTGGCCGTGGCCGTGCTCGTGTTCACGGCCGGTGCGCTGCCGGGCGCCGCCACCGGGGTCGCCCGAGGGGGCCTGGCGGCGGACGCCGGCGTGGTCGTGGCCGCGGATGTGGCCGTGGCCGTGCTCGTGGTCCTCGTCCGAGTGGCGGTGCTCGCTCACGGGAGTCACCTTCCGGTGTGCGGGAGTGGACGTGTCGGCGTCCATGAGGCCATTATGTGCGTATGAGCGCACGCATGCACCTATCACCTGCGCATGATGCGCACCCGCGTACCCCCGGCGAGGAACAGTTCGCCCTCGCCGCCGAGCTGCTGGCCCTCCTCGGCGACCGCACGCGCCTCGCGTTGCTGCACGCACTGACCGGCGGCGAGGCCGACGTCACGACGCTCACGGAGGCGTGCGGGGCCGCACGTCCGGCCGTGAGCCAGCATCTGGCCCGCCTCCGGCTCGCCGGACTCGTGAACACCCGGAAGGAGGGGCGCCGGGTGATCTACTCGCTCGGCGACGGTCATCTGCGCCGGGTGGTCGACGAGGCCCTGAACCTGGCCGACCACCGCATCAGCGACCGTCCGCCGCACGACTGACGGCCTCTCGCCGTACGGCCGCGGGGCCGGGCCCGTCCCGCAGCCCTGCCCGCCCGAGCCCGCCCCGGCTCGGCCCGGCGCCGGGGTTCAGTGCCCGGTGTCGTCCTCGCCCGCCTCCAGCAGGTTCGCCGCCGCGCCCACGATGCTCGGGTCCGGGCTGCCGACGACCTCCTCGTCCTTGTCGGCGTAGTCGAAGCGCGCCAGGACGCTGCGCATCGCCTCCACGCGGGCCCGCTTCTTGTCGTTGCTCTTGACCACGGTCCACGGGGCCTGCGCGGTGTCCGTCTCGCGGAACATGGCGACCTTGGCGGCCGTGTAGTCGTCCCAGCGGTCGAGGGAGGCCAGGTCCATGGGGCTGAGCTTCCACTGCCGTACCGGGTCGACCTGGCGGATCGTGAAGCGCGTGCGCTGCTCGCTCTGCGAGACGGAGAAGCAACCGCAGGCGTACGGCGGGGGAACCGAAGGCAAAGGGCGTGCGCGGCCGTTCGCGGGAACGCACGGCGTGCGCGGTCGTCCGCGGGAATGAACGGCCGTGCGCGGGAAACGGATTGCCGCGGACGGCGCTCGCTCACGAGGATGGCGGCATGCCGGCCTTCACCGCTCCCGACGGAACCCGTCTCGCCTACCGCGTCCTGGGCGAGGGCGAACCGCTGCTCTGCCTGCCCGGCGGCCCGATGCGGGCCTCCTCCTACCTGGGCGACCTCGGAGGACTGTCCCGGCATCGCCGGCTGATCCTGCTCGACCTGCGCGGAACCGGCGACTCCGCCACTCCCGCCGATCCGGCGACGTACCGCTGCGACCGGCAGGCCGACGACGTCGAGGCGCTCCGCGCGCATCTCGGGCTGGACCGGGTGGATCTGCTCGCGCACTCCGCGGGCGGCGACCTGGCCCTCCAGTACGCCGCCGGACGTCCCGGACGTGTCCGCACCCTGACGCTGGTCGCCGGGCGGGCGCGCGCCCTCGGCGTCGACTTCACCGTGGAACACCGCCTGGAGGCGGCCGCGCTGCGCAAGGCCGAACCGTGGTTCGAGGCCGGGTATCCCGCCTACGAGCGGATCTGGGCCGGCACCGCGAGCGACGCCGACTGGGACGCCGCCATGCCCTTCTTCTACGGGAGCTGGGACGCGATCGCCCGGGCGCATGCCGCGACCGAGGTGGCGGAGACCAACGACGAGGCCGCGGAACTGTACGCGGCTCCAGGCGCCTTCCGTCCCGCCGATACCCGGGCCGCCGTCGCCGCCTGGGAGGCGCGGGTACTGCTCGTGGCGGGAGAACTCGACGGCGGTCCCCTCCCGCGCGTCGCCGCGGCCGTCGCGGACCTCTTCCCGTGGGCCGAGTTGAGTGTGCGGCCGGGCGCGGGCCACTATCCGTGGCTCGACGACCCGCGCGGTTTCAGCGCCACCGTCGCGGCGTTCCTCGCCCGGGACCGGTGACGCGCCCGGCGTCCGTCGGGGCGCCCGCCGGCGCCCGTCAGGCCAGTCGCAGGTCGATCCACTCGGCACTCTCGCCGGGCAGCACATAGCGCTCCACCTCGACGAAACCGTGCTTGAGGGCGAAGCGGAGGCCGTCGTCGTTGGCCGCGAGCACGACCGTCTCGATCACCTCGGCGCCCAGCCCGCGTGCCTCCTGGAGGCCGCGTGAGTAGAGCTCCTCGCCGAAGCCACGACCGCGGTGCTCGGCGAGCACACGGGCGATGACCGTGGCCGTGGCGCTGTCGTCGGCGGGCGGACGCACGGTCGTGCACCCCACCAGGACGTCACCGAGGTAGGCGACTTCGAGGCGGTACCGCCGGGCACGCTCCCGCGCGTCCTCCAGGGACATGGCGGCGGCCGGCACGATCACGTTGTGGACGTGCCGCCAGTCCTCCAGACGGGCGTCGTCGTCCGGTTGCACGATACGAAGAGTGGACACCGCAGCAGGAAACCGGTGCCGCGGCCACGCCGTCAACCACAATTTCCGGCGCAGTCCCGGCGCCCGTCACCGCTTTCGCCCGAGCCCGGGCGCGGGCAGGGGTCAGCCGAGGCGCGGGATCTCGATGGCCGGGCAGCGGTCCATGACCATGTCGAGGCCGGCGGCGCGGGCCCGGTCGTACGCGGACTCGTCGACGACGCCGAGCTGGAACCAGACGGCCTTGGCGCCGATGGCCGCCGCCTCGTCGGCGACGGGACCCGCGAGGTCGCTGTTGACGAAGACGTCGACGACATCGACCTCGAACGGGATGTCGTCGAGGGAGGCGTAGCCCTTCTCCCCGTGGACGGTCTCGGCCTTCGGGTGCACGGGGACGATGCGCTTGCCGTAGCGCTGGAGGACATCGGCGACGCCGTGCGCGGCGCGCCGCTCGTTCGACGAGAGGCCGACGATCGCCCAGGTGTCGCCCAGCTCGGTCAGGATCTTGCGGATCGTTGCCGGGTCGCCGTACATGCTCGGCCTCCTAGGTGTTCCTGTCGTCGGAGCTCGTCACGGTGAACGCCCGTATCGGGGCGCTCAGCGGGGAAACAGCGGACGTCACCCGGTGATTCCCAGCAGCAGTTCCGTGTTGCGGTCACCGGCTCCGCCCGCCCAGCCCTCCTGCACGCCGCCCGCCATGCCCGCGGCGAGGCCGGGCGCGTTGTACGCCAGTTCACGGTAGAGGGAGGCGAGGCCCACCGCCGACAGGTCGTCGAAGCCGGGGGCGGTGCGGTGCGGGGCGGCGGACTCGATGAGCGTGGTGAACAAGGAGATCGTTCCGTCGCCGTTGTCGGCCAGTTCGAAGAGGCGCGCGTGGTGCGGATAGTCCACGTGGGAGGCGGTGTTGACCTCCCAGAAGGAACGCGCCGGCGTCGCGTGCCCGTGCGGGGTGATCCGGTTGACGTGGCTGTGGCCGTTGATCCAGGCCACCACGTTCGGGAACCGGCTCAGCAGGGCGACCACCTCCGCACCGTCGTGGCGCGGCTCGTCGGTGGGGGCGGCGTCCGGACGGCGGGTCATGCCGGCGCTGTGGTGGTGGCTGAACACCAGGATGTGCGCGTCGTCGGACCCGGGCCGACGGACGAGCCGTCCGTCGGCGTCGTACGACCGGGAACTGTGCGCCGCCAGGGTGCGTTCGAGCCAGCGCAGTTGCTCGCTGCCGAGGGAGCCCTCGTAGTGGCCGCCGCGGTACGTCGTGTCGATGCTCACGCCGACGACGTTCTCGGCGATCCGGAAGGTGTAGTACATCCGCTCGCCGTCGAGATGGTCCTCGGTGTACCCGTGGCCGCGGGGACCGGCACCGGTGTGCGCGGGGTCGAGATGCGCCGCCAGGTAGTCGCGCGGGGTGAACGGCCGGCGCCGCTCGTCGGGCGTCACGGTGCGCGCCGAGGCCGCGTGCCTGCGCAGGACCGACGTGAGCACCTCGCTCCGTGGGTCGTCACCGGTGCGCAGCGCCCGCGCGTAGGCGGCGGCGTCCGCGTCCGGGACGGACAGCAGCTTGCGGGAGCCGACGGCGATGTCGTGGAGCGTCGGCGAGAGGCAACCGCCGGGCAGGTCGTCGTGGTTGCCGACCGTGGAGTACCAGGGGACGTGCAGACCGGGACTGGACACCGTCCGGGTGGCGGCCTCGAGGAACCCGGGGACGAGAGGGAGCCCCCGCCGCTTGTCGAGGTCGCGCAGAGCGGCGTCGTCCGGGTGCCAGTAGAGCGGCAGCCCGGAGTTCTGGACGCCTTCGTAGGCCGCGGGATCACCGCTGTTCGGGGTGATCCGGCCGCCGCTCATCAGCGTGAGGAACCACTCCAGCTCGATCACCGAGTTGTTGTCGACGTTGTCGCCCGTCGTCATGACGAACGCGGGCGGCAGCCCCGTGTGCGGCCCTGCCCCGAGGGCGTTCACCTGCTCCACCATCGCCACCGCGCCCGCCACCGTGAGCGCCTCCTGCGGCCGCCACGCGGAGGCCCCGCGCGACCGCAGGAACTCCGTGCGCAGCGGGTTCTGCACATCCGTGAGGTGCAGGTCGGTGAACTGGACGAAGCAGGCCAGTGCCGTACGCCTGTCCTGGCGCCCGGTGCCGGCGGCGGCGAGCTCCGCCCGCACGGTGAGGGGCCAGCCCGGGCCCGGTACGAGCCGCCGGTACGAGCCGGACCCCGCAGCTGCGCCGAGCCGTGCCGTCGTCTCCAGCGTCGTCGTGCCGTAGGGCGCGGGACGACGGACCGCCCGGGTCTGCCGTCCGGCCGGGTCCCGCGGAGCCGGAGCCCGCGTGTCCGGGTGCCCGGGGGCGTCCGTCGTCGCGGGGCGGCGTCGGCCGGGCAGGAACGCCCCGGTCGTCCCGGCGGCTCCGGCGGCGACGGCGGCGCCGGAGGCGAGCAGCAGGCGGCGGCGGTTCAGCGTGGCGGCGGGTTCGGTGCCCGTCATGGGGTCGGCCCTTCGGTCTCCGGCGGTTCTCACGGTCGGCGGCGCCGGTGTCGGCGGTGTCGGCCGTGTCGGGTGCGTGCGGCGCTGCCGCGCGGCCTCCTTGAGCGGAACCACTCATTCAGGTCTCCGGGGCACATGCGTGGCGTCCCCATGAACGCCGTGTGATGCGCCGCCGAAGTCGACGGCAGCCGGAGCGCGAGGCGGTGAGTCCGCCGCGCGGGCCGCCCGGCCGGGTGCCCGGTGCCCGAACGGGGCGATCGTCGGGCCGGGCGATCGCCGAACCGCGCGAGGCCCGACGCCTGACGCGCGCGGCGGCCGACCCCGGTGCGTGGACTCCGGCACGGCCCGCACACGGGTCCGGCGCGCCGGACGGGAATCTTGAAGCGCGAACACCTGTCCGGAATGGGCTCCGTCTCCCTGCGTCCGGCTGCCGGCGCGCCTACGCTCACCTCGTGCTCCGTATCATCGACGCCCGCTCGGGCGAGCCCACCGACGCCGTCCCGGCCCGCCGCAGCCTGGTCCGCGTCCACGCGCGCCCGCCCGGGTTCGACACCACCGGTCTGCGGGTGCTCCTCGTCGCCGACGTCCTCGTCCGCGCTCTGGAGCTCGGCGGGACCCCCGTCTGGGCGACGTCCGGCTCCGTGGCGGACCCGGACGCGCTGCGGGCGAGTGCGGCGGCGCTCGGTATTCGGCCGTTCGAGGACCACCGCGACGCCACGGGCGGCCCCGGCGCCACCCACACCCTCCAGGTCCTCACGCCCGGGAGCGCGGCGACGGACGCCGCGGCGTCCCCCGGCGGGACCGCGGACGATGCGGCCGCCGGTGACGTACGCGTGGGAGTCGCCCCCGTGGAATCCGGCAGCGGGCCCGAGGCCGGACACGGCCTCGGTGCGGGGGCCGGCCCCGGCGCCGACACCGGTGCCCCCGACCCGACCGTCCTGCGCCTCGCCCTGCTCCAGCACCGCAGGGACGACCCGCTGCGCCTGGACGCGGCCGCCCTGGCCGAGGCCGGGGACACGCTGGCGCGCTGGCGCGCCGCGGTCGCCGCCTGGGCGACCCGGCCCTCCCGGCCGGTGCCCGAGGACGTACGGCAGCGACTGCGCGCCGCCTGGGAGGACGACCTGGACGTTCCGGGCGTCCTCGGCGTCCTGCGATGGGTGGAGAAGTCCGACGTACCGGAGGGGGCCCGCTTCGAGACGTACGCCTACGCGGACCGGCTCCTCGGGCTCGAACTCACCAGGGACATCGGAGCGGCCTCGTGACACCGCGTGCGGCCGCCGGGCCGTTGCGGCGGCTCGTGGTCCTGCGGCATGCCAAGTCCGCGTGGCCCGCGGGCGTGCCCGACCACGAGCGGCCGCTCGCGCCGCGCGGCCGTCGTGACGCCCCGGCCGCCGGGCGGGCGCTCGCCGGCGCCGACTGGCTGCCCGACCTCGCGCTGTGCTCCACCGCCGTCCGCGCGCGCCAGACCTGGGAACTGGCCGCCGAGCAGTGGGGCACCCCGCCTCCCGTACGGTTCGACCGGCGCCTGTACGGGGCGGACGCGCCCGAGCTGCTGGCGGCCGTCCGGGAAGTGCCGGAGCGCGTCAGGACGTTGCTGCTGATCGGGCACAACCCGGGACTTGAGGACCTGGTCCTCGACCTGGCCGGGGACAGCCTGGACGACACCCTGGACCAGGTGCGCACGAAGTTCCCGACCTCGGCCGTCGCCGTCCTCGCCTGGCACGGCGGGAGCTGGCAGGAGCTCGCGCCCTCCGTGGCGCTCCTCACCGACGTGACGGTGCCGAGGGGGAAGAAGACGTGACGGCGCCGGGGAGGAAGCCGCGGTCCTGAGCCGTCGGGCGGGGGGCCGGCACGAGCCCCTCGGACGTGACACTGCCGACACCCGGCGCAGCGGCCGCCAAGGGAGGCCGGGCCCGGAGCCGGCAGAGGGCGTGCGGTGCGGGAGGCGGCGTACGGCACGCACGCGTGCAGCGCATACGCTGGCCCGATGCAGGACGAGTACCGCACAGTCGCCCGCGCGGGCGTGCACGAGACCGAGATCAATCGCTCCCGCTTCCTGTGCGCCCTCGCCCCGGCCGCCACCGAGCAGGAGGCACAGGACTTCGTCGCCGCGGTCCGCAAGGAGCACGCCGACGCCACCCACAACTGCTACGCGTACGTGATCGGTGCCGACGCCGCCGTGCAGAAGGCGAGCGACGACGGCGAACCGGGAGGCACCGCCGG
Source organism: Streptomyces krungchingensis (assembly GCF_054729265.1). Lineage (NCBI taxonomy): Bacteria > Bacillati > Actinomycetota > Actinomycetes > Kitasatosporales > Streptomycetaceae > Streptomyces > Streptomyces krungchingensis. Next base: position 2,248,473 of record NZ_JBPUKY010000001.1, on the reverse strand, counting down.
CGTCCCCATGCTCCAGATGCTGCTGCGCCGCGACATGCGGTACGTCGTGGCCGTCGTCACCCGCTACTACGGCGGGGTCAAGCTGGGCGCGGGCGGACTCATCAGGGCCTACGGCGGCTCGGTGGGGGAGGCCCTGGACGCGCTCGGGACCATCACCCGCCGCAGGTTCCGGCTCGCCACCGTGACCGTGGACCACCAGCGCGCCGGCAAGATGCAGAACGACCTGCGCTCGGCCGGACGCGACGTCCGCGACGTGCGGTACGGCGAGGTGGTCACCATCGAGATCGGGCTGCCGGACGCCGACGTGGAGGCCTTCCGCGCCTGGCTCGCGGACGCGACGTCCGGGGCGGCCGAACTGGAACTCGGGGGAGAGGCGTACGGGGACGCCTGACGGGCCGAGCGGACACCCACCGCCGATGCGGCGGACGGGGGATACGGGAGTAGCCGCCCGTGATGTCCGACCCGCCCGTTAGTCTCGGGGATCATGAGGCTCCTGCACACTTCCGACTGGCATCTCGGCCGGGCGTTCCACCGGGTGAACATGCTCGGCGCCCAGGCCGAGTTCATCGCCCATCTCGTCACGACCGCGCGCGAGCGCGGCGTCGACGCGGTGGTCGTGTCGGGGGACGTGTACGACCGGGCGGTGCCGCCGCTCGCCGCCGTCGAGCTCTTCGACGACGCGCTGCACCGGCTGGCCGACCTCGGTGTGCCCACGGTGATGATCTCCGGGAACCACGACTCGGCCCGCCGGCTCGGAGTCGGCGCCGGACTCATCGGCCGGGCCGGCATCCACCTGCGGACCGAGCCCTCGGTGTGCGGCACCCCCGTCGTCCTCGCCGACCGGCACGGCGACGTGGCCTTCTACGGCCTGCCGTACCTCGAACCGGCCCTCGTGAAGGACGAGTTCGGGGTGGACAAGCCGGCACACGAGACGGTGCTGGCCGCCGCGATGGAGCGGGTCCGCGCCGACCTCGCCGCCCGCCCGCCCGGCACCCGCTCCGTGGTCATCGCCCACGCCTTCGTCACGGGCGGCGAGCCCAGCGACAGCGAGCGGGACATCACCGTCGGCGGCGTCGCCTCCGTGCCCGCCGGCGTCTTCGACGGCGTCGACTACACCGCGCTCGGGCACCTGCACGGCAGCCAGGCCATCACCGAGCGCGTGCGCTACTCGGGCTCCCCGCTTCCGTACTCCTTCTCGGAGGCCGACCACCGCAAGACCATGTGGCTGGTCGACCTGGGCGCCGACGGCTCCCTCGAAGCGGAGCGCATCGACTGCCCCGTGCCCCGCGCCCTCGCCCGCGTCCGGGGCCGCCTGGACGACCTCCTCGCCGATCCGGAGCTCGCGCGCCACGAGGAGGCGTGGGTCGAGGCGACCCTCACCGACCCGGTCCGCCCGGCCGACCCCATGGCCCGGCTGTCCGAGCGCTTCCCGCACACCCTCAGCCTCGCCTTCGACCCGGAGCGCGCCCCGGAGGAAGCCGACACCTCCTACGCCCGGCGGCTGGCGGGCCGCAGCGAGGAGCAGGTCGCGGAGGACTTCGTGGCCCATGTACGCGGTGCGGGACCCGACGCGCACGAGCAGGCCGTGCTGCGGGACGCCTTCGACGCCGTCCGCGCCGACGAGGCCGTGCGGGAGGTCGCCCGGTGAGACTGCACCGCCTCGACATCACCGCGTTCGGACCCTTCGGCGCACCCCAGACGGTCGACTTCGACGAGCTGTCCGCCGCCGGACTCTTCCTGCTCCACGGACCGACCGGCGCGGGCAAGACCTCCGTCCTGGACTCCGTGTGCTACGCGCTGTACGGCGCGGTGCCGGGCGCCCGCCAGACGGGTCAGGGCCTCGGTCTGCGCAGCGACCACGCGGCACCCGGCACCCGCACCGAGATCCGCCTCGACCTCACCGTCGCCGGACGCCGGCTGGAGATCACCCGGCAGCCGCCCTGGGAGCGGCCCAAGAAGCGCGGCACGGGCACGACCACCGAGAAGGCCCAGAGCTGGCTGCGCGAGTACGACGCGTCGGCGGGCTCCTGGAAGGACCTCAGCCGCTCCCACCAGGAGATCGGTGAGGAGATCACCCAACTGCTCGGCATGAGCCGCGAGCAGTTCTGCCAGGTCGTGCTGCTGCCCCAGGGCGACTTCGCGCGCTTCCTGCGGGCCGACGCCGAGGCCCGCGGAAAGTTGCTCGGCCGCCTCTTCGACACCCACCGCTTCGCCGAGGTCGAGAAGCGCCTCGCCGAGCGGCGCCGCACCACCGAGGCCGAAGTGCGGGCGGGGGACGCCGAGTTGCTGGCCGACGCGCACCGCATGCAGCAGGAGGCCGGGAGCGGCGTCGAGGTCGCCCTGCCCGAGCTGAAGCCCGGCGAACCGGGCCTCGCGGAGTCCGTGCTGACCTGGGCCGCCGTCGCCCGCAGCACCGCCCGCGAGCGCCTCACGATCGCTCACTGCGCACGTACCGCCGCCGAGTCCGCGCACGCCGCCGCGGACCGCGCACTCGACGACGTACGTGAAGTGGACCGGCTCCAGCGCCGGTTCACCGCGGCTCGGGAGCGGGCCACGCGCCTGGAGGAGCGCGCCGACGCCCACCAGGAGGCCCAGGCGCGCATGCAGCGCGCCCGCAAGGCCGAGACGGTGGCTCCGGCGCTCGACCTGCGCGACCTCGCCGGGACCGAGCACCAGCGCGCTGCGGCCGAGGAGGCACGCGCGCGTGCCGGTCTGCCGCAGTCGTTCGCCGACGCCGGGGCGCCCGGACTCGCCACCGCCGCCCGCAAGGCGGCCGAGGAGCTCGGCGGCCTGGAATCCGCCCGCCGGGCCGAACGGCGCCTGGCCGAACTGACCACGGAGCGCGCCTCCTTGGACCGCCAGGAGCGTGCCGACGAGGACGTCCTCCAGGAGGCCGAGGCATGGCTCGCCGCGTGGGAGGACACCCGCGCCGGCATCGAGTCGGACATCGGGACCGCACAGGAGGCGGCGACACGCGCCGAGCAGCTCGCCGTCCAGCGCGAACCGGCCCTCAAGCGGCTCGACGCGGCCCGGCAGAGGGACCAGTTCGCACGCGACACGGACGCCGCGCACGAGCGGGCCCTCGCCGCGCGCGAGCGGGCCACCGAAGCGCGCGCCCACTGGCTCGACCTGAAGGAACAGCGGCTCAAGGGCATCGCCGCGGAACTCGCCGCGGGCCTTGTCGACGGTGAGCCCTGCGCCGTCTGCGGCGGCACCGAACACCCGGCCCCGGCACAGAAGGTCGACGGACACGTCGACCGCGAGACCGAGGAACGGGCCCTCGCCGGATTCCAGAGCGCCGACGAGGAGCGCGCCGAAGCGGAGCGACGGCTCGGCGTCGTGCGCGAGGCGCTGGCCGCCGCGACCGCCGAGGCGGGCGACACCCCCACCGCGCGCCTCGCCCAGGAGACCGAGGAGCTGGAGCACCGGCACGCCGAGGCCCGCTCCGCCGCCTCCGGCCTGCACGCGGCGCGTGAGGCGCGGGAGCAGGCGGAGCGCGAGTACCGGCGGCGGACGGACGCCCAGCAGGAAGCCGCCCGCCGCGTCGCCTCGCGCGCTTCCCTCCGCGAGGCGCTGGACCGCGAGAAGGCCGGTCTCGAAGGGGAGTTGACGCAGGCACGGGGCGACGCGGGCAGCGTGTCCGCGCGCACCGCGCAGCTGGAGCGGCAGGTCGCGCTGCTGACGGAGGCCGCTGACGCCGTCCGCGCAGCCGAGGACACCGCCCAGCGCCTCAAGGAGGCCGACGCCCGGCTCGCCGACGCGGCGTTCCGTGCCGGGTTCGACACCCCACGGGCGGCCGCCGCCGCGCTGCTCGACGACGCCGCCCACCGGGAACTGCAACGCAGGCTCGACGCCTGGCAGTCGGAAGAGGCGGCCGTGCGCGCGGTGCTCGCCGAGGCCGACACGGCGCACGCCGCCCAGCGTCCGCCCGCCGACCTGCCCGCCGCGGAGCGGGCCGCCGAGTCCGCCGCCCGCCGCCTGCGGGACGCGGCCTCCGCACAGGACGCCGCCGCCCGGCGCTGCGCCGGGCTCGACGCGCTGTCCGGGCGCGCCGACAGAGGCGTACGCCGGCTGGCCCCGCTGCGCGAGGAGTACGACCGCGTCGCCCGCATGGCCGGCCTCGCGGCGGGCACGTCGGCGGACAACGAACGCAAGATGCGCCTGGAGTCGTACGTCCTCGCCGCCCGCCTGGAACAGGTGGCCGCCGCGGCGACGGCGCGCCTGCACCGCATGTCCTCCGGGCGCTACACGCTCGTGCACTCCGCCGACCGTGCCGGCCGTGGCCGCAGCGGACTCGGCCTGCACGTCGTCGACGCCTGGACCGGACGCGAGCGGGACACGGCGACGCTGTCCGGCGGCGAGACGTTCTTCGCCTCGCTGGCGCTGGCCCTCGGCCTCGCGGACGTGGTCACCGACGAGGCGGGGGGCGTGCGGCTCGACACCCTCTTCATCGACGAGGGCTTCGGCAGTCTCGACGACCAGACCCTCGACGAGGTCCTCGACGTCCTCGACTCGTTGCGGGAGCGCGATCGCAGCGTCGGCATCGTCAGCCACGTCGCCGATCTGCGGCGGCGGGTGCACGCCCAGCTGGAAGTGGTGAAGGGGAGAACGGGCTCGGTCGTACGACAGAGGGGCGCCGTCGACTGACACGGCGCACCGCAGCCATGTCGTGCGGCGGCCCGCCTGCACCGGCGGACGGCCGGGCGCCGGACGGGCCGGCCCTCGCATGCCGCGCCCCGGACTCCGGGTGTCAGGCGCGCCGGCCGTCGGACGTCACGCGACCCGGCCGCCCGGGGTGGCGGACTCAGTGGCCGAGGGGCCGCCGGGGAAGCGGGGAGGAGTAGACGACGCTGGTCGTCACCGAGCCCAGGGCGCCGATCCTGCCCGACACCTCCTCCAGGTGGCTCATCGAGCGTGCGGCGACCTTGATGACGAAGCAGTCGTCGCCGGTGACGTGATGTGCCTCCAGGATCTCGGGCGTCGCCGCGACGAGGTCGTGGAACGGCTTGTAGTTGCCGTGCGGATACCTGAGCCGGACGAAGGCGAGGATGGGCAGGCCGAGGCTCTCCGGATCGACGACGGCCGCGTAGCCCCGGATGACGCCCGCTTCCTCCAGGCGGCGCACCCGCTCGGTGACCGCGCTCGCGGACATGGAGACGGCGCGGGCGAGCTCGGCGAAAGTCGCCCGCCCCTCCCGCTGGAGGACATCGAGGATGCGCCAGTCGGTGGCGTCCGGGGAATACGCGGTCATGTGCGATGGATAGCAGGCGATTCCCCGGCGGATCAAGAGGGAGGCCGTGGATCGCCACTTCAGGAAGACGATCACCGACCGTAGATTTCTGGTCAGAACGTTCCGCCCGGCCGGGTGCGCAGGAAGCACCGGGGCCGCCGGACGCGCGGAGGGTTCGCGCACCGGCGCCGGCCGGCGGGACCCGGGAGGGAAGGCCAGACCATGACCGCGACCGCCACCACCGCCGCGACCGCTGCCGCCACCGGCACCCCCAGCACCGCCGGCACCGTGACGACGACGCCGTCCGACGCGGACACCGCGACCGCGGACACCGCGACCGCGGGGGCCACGACGGCCGGGACCGCGACCGCCGGGACCGCGACCGCCGCGACCACGACCGGGTCGGCGGGCGCGAACCCCGTCCTGCGGGTCGCGCCCGCGTCCCCGGCCGCGGCCGCCGCCTACTTCGGCGCGAGCCTCGCCTTCCACGCCGACGTGTCCGACGTCGCCGCCGCCCTGGCCGACGGCGGCGACCCCGGCTTCGTCGTCCTCGACTCCCGTTCCACCGAGTCGTGGGACCAGGGCCACATCCCCGGCGCCGTCCATCTGCCCACCGCGCTCATCCCCGAACAGGCCGGGCAGATCCTCGACAAGTCGGTTCCGGTCGTGACCTACTGCTGGGGCCCCGGCTGCAACGGCGCCACCCGCGCGGCTCTCGCCCTCGCCCAACTCGGCTTCCAGGTCAAGGAGATGCTCGGCGGCTTCGAGTACTGGGCCCGCGAGGGCTTCGAGTTCGAGACCTGGGAGGGCCGGGAGCGACGCGCCGCGGACCCGCTGACCGCACCCGTCGGCACGGACGACTGCGGCTGCTGACCCGCTCGTATCGGACAGGGTGGGGGACACCGAACACCCCCGCGGTCCCGGGCGTGTAGCTTCTGCGCATGGCCAGATACGCGGACCCAGGTGCGGTCGATTGGGTGGAGTCGGGCGGCGGACCCCTCATAGCGATCCCGGAGGTCGTGCTGCCGTTCTGGTCGGGGGCGGACGGCGACGACATGTCCTCCGACTACGACCGGGCATGTGACGTGGAAGGGTTCATCGGCCTCGTGCCGGTCGGGGACACCAGGGCCCTCGTCCTCGGCGACCAGCCCGCCTCCACGGCATACCTCCCCGAGTACGGCACCTTCGTACGGTGGTGCGCCGCCGAGTCCGAGCAGGAGCTCCTCTCCGGCGTACCCGCCGCGCTGGCCGGCGCCGCCTGGGAGCCGGAGGTGCAGTGGAAGGTGCCGGGGCCGGTGGTCCTCTTCGACGCGGCCTGGCCCGGCACCGCCTCGGAGCGCACCGACCATGTGCGGGTCGCGCTCGAACCCGGCCGGTACGCGGTGCGCGCCGCGTACGCTGAGCCGGGCCCCGAGACCTGGCTCGGCCTCGTGCAGCTGCGCCGGCTGACGAACTGAGCGGCCGGGCGGGTACCGGTCCCGGCCGCTCAGCACGCGCGGCTCAGAGCCGGGACAGCTCGTCCACCAGGTCGTCCAGGCCCAGCGAACCCTGCGACAGGGCCGCCATGTGCCAGGCCTTCGCGTCGAACGCGTCGCCGTGACGCTTCCTCGCGTTCTCCCGGCCCAGCAGCCACGCACGCTCGCCGAGCTTGTAGCCGATGGCCTGGCCGGGGATGGTGAGGTAGCGGGTCAGCTCGCTCTCCACGAAGTCGGCCGGGCGGCTGCTGTGCGCGTCGAAGAAATCCTGCGCCAGGTCCGGGGTCCACCGCTCGCCGGGGTGGAAGGGCGAGTCGGCCGGGATCTCCAGCTCCAGGTGCATGCCGATGTCGACGATGACCCGGGCGGCGCGCATCATCTGCGCGTCGAGGTACCCGAGCCGCTGCTCGGCGTCGGTGAGGAAGCCCAGCTCGTCCATCAGCCGTTCCGCGTAGAGCGCCCAGCCCTCGCAGTTGGCGCTGACCTGTCCGACGGTGGCCTGGTAGCGGGAGAGGTCGTCGACCACGTACACCCACTGGGCGAGCTGGAGGTGATGGCCGGGCACCCCCTCGTGGTACCAGGTCGAGACCAGGTCGTAGACGGGGAAGCGGGTCTGCCCCATGGTCGGCAGCCACGTCCGTCCGGGGCGCGAGAAGTCCTGCGACGGCGCGGTGTAGTACGGTGCCGCGGCGCCACCGGGCGGTGCGATGCGGGACTCCACCTTCCGTACCGGCTCGGCGAGTTCGAAGTGCGTGCCGTCCAGGGCCTCGATCGCCTCGTCCATGAGGCCCTGGAGCCAGGTCCGCACCTCGTCGACGCCTTCGATGTGCCTGCCGTGCTCGTCGAGATGGGCGAGCGCCACCCAGGGGGTCGCGGCGCCGGGCAGGATCTTCTCGGCCTCGGACTTCATCTCCCCGAGCAGCCGGTGGTACTCGGCCCAGCCGTAGGCGTACGCCTCGTCCAGGTCGAGGTCCGTGCCGTTGAAGTAGCGAGCCAGCCGGGCGTACCGCTCACGGCCCACCGTGTCGGGCGCGCCCTCGATCGTGGGGGCGTACACGTCGCGCATCCAGTCCCGCAGCGCGACGATCGCCTCGGTGGCGCCGCGAGCGGCCGTGTCGAGCTCCTCCCGCAGCGCGTCCGGGCCCGCCGACGCGAAGTCCTCGAACCAGCCGAGGCCCTGCCCGTCGGTGTCCGACCACTCGGTGAGCTGCCCGATGAAGGTCTCCGTCGGGCGCGGGCCCGCGTACAGCTTGCGGTCCAGGCCGAGCGCGAGGGACTCGCGGTAGCCCGCCAGGGCGGCCGGCACGGCACGCAGCCGCTCGGCGATGACCGCCCAGTCCTCCTCCGTGTCGGCCGGCGTCAGGGTGAAGACCTCGCGCATGCCGTGCGGCGCCGTGTGCAGATTGCCGACCGCGCGCAGGCCCTCGCCGGCGTCGTGGACGGCGAGTTGGGCGGTGAGCCGCTCGCGCAGCAGCCGGGCGCACCGGCGCTCCATGTCACTGTCCGCCCCGGGCAGCCGCTCGGCGTCGTCGAGCCGTGCGAGCGTCGCCCGTGCGAGCTCCGCGACCGCCTCCTGGCCGGCGGGCGAGGTGTCGGGGAGCTTGCCGTGACTCTCCTTCACACCGAGGTACGTTCCGAGGACCGGGTCGAGGGCGATGAGTTCGTCGACATAGGTGTCGGCGACCTCGCGGGGCAGCGGGCTCTTCGTCTGTGACATGCGGACATCCTCATATGAGGACGGGCATCGCGTCAGCCCGGTATCCGGCTCTTGTGCCGGATCAGCCGGCCCCCGCCGCCGGCCTGGCAGGCTGCTCGGGCACCGGCGCCCTGCCGGACCTCACGGACGGTTCCGCGGACGGCTGGCCCGGATGCGCGTCCCGGCGGGGAGGCAGCAGCGGACCGCAGTCCCACTGCTGGAAGATCAACCGGGTCTCGACCCGCGCCACTTCGCGCTGCGAGGTGAACTCGTCGAGCACCAGGCGCTGCAGATCCGCCATGTCCGCCACCGCGACATGGACGAGATAGTCGTCGGGACCGGTGAGATGGAAGACGGTGCGGGACTCCGGAAGCGCTCTGATCCGGTCCACGAAGGGCCCCACCAGCTCCCGTCGATGCGGTCTGACCTGCACGGACAGCAACGCTTCGAGGCCCCTGCCCAGCTTCGCCGGGTCCAGCCGCAGCTGATGGCCGAGAATCACCCCCGCACGGCGCAGCCGGGTCACCCGGTCCAGGCACGTCGAGGGCGCGACACCGACCTGGGCGGCGAGGTCGCGGTACGTCGTCCGGGCGTCGTTCTGCAACAGCCGCAGCAGATGAAGATCCACCGGATCGAGTACGACGGAATCGGCCATGGCGCGAACGTAACACGGGATCTGGCGCTCACGGCCCGTTCGGTGTTCAGGCTTCGCCGCATGGACTCCGTTGTGTACGACGCATATGACGCATATGGCGCTCGCGATGCCCAGGACAACCTGAACGGAACCCGTCAGGTGTCCGCCGCACCCCTGGTCCGGGCACTCGCCACCGAGGCCGTGCACGCCGGGCGGGACGATCTCGCCGCCCAGGGACTTCACGCCGCGCCGATCGATCTGTCGACGACCTACCCCTCGTACGACAGCCGGGGCGAGGCCGCCCGCATCGACGCGTTCGCCGCGGACGGCGCCGAACCGGACGGCCCGCCCGTCTACGCACGGCTCGGCAATCCGACCGTCGCCCGTTTCGAGACCGCGCTCGCCCGGCTCGAAGGCACCGAGAGCGCGGTCGCCTTCGCCAGTGGCATGGCCGCGCTGAGCGCCGTCCTGCTGGTCAGGAACGCCATGGGTCTGCGGCACGTCGTCGCCGTACGCCCGCTGTACGGATGCAGCGACCACCTGCTCACGGCGGGCCTGCTGGGCAGCGAGGTCACCTGGGTCGACCCGGCGGGCATCGCCGACGCCCTGCGTCCGGACACCGGTCTGGTGATGGTCGAGTCGCCGGCCAACCCGACGCTCGCCGAAGTGGACCTCAGGGCCGTCGCGCACGCCTGTGGCACCGTGCCGTTGCTCGCGGACAACACGTTCGCCACCCCCGTGCTGCAGCGCCCCGCCGAACACGGCGCGCGCCTGATCCTGCACAGCGCGACCAAGTACCTCGGCGGACACGGCGACGTGATGGCCGGCGTGGTGGCCTGCGACGAGGAGTTCGCCCGACGGCTGCGCCAGGTGAGGTTCGCGACCGGTGGTGTCCTGCACCCGCTGGCCGGATATCTGCTGCTGCGCGGCCTGTCCACGCTTCCCGTACGGGTGCGGGCCGCGTCCTCGAACGCCGCCGAACTCGCCCGGCGCCTCGCCGCCGATCCGCGCGTCGCCCGCGTCCACTACCCGCGCATCGGAGGCGCCATGATCGCGTTCGAGGTCCACGGGGACCCGCACGACGTGATCGCCGGGGTCCGTCTGGTCACCCCGGCCGTGAGCCTCGGCAGCGTGGACAGCCTGATCCAGCACCCGGCCTCGATCAGCCACCGCATCGTGCCCGAGCAGGACCGCCACGACGCCGGCGTCAGCGACCGGCTGCTGCGCATGTCGGTCGGTCTGGAGGACGTCGACGACCTCTGGGCCGACCTCGACTCGGCGTTGGGGAACGCGGTGCCCGTGGCCCAGGGGAGCGGCGCGCCAGGGGTGGGAGCGGGGGAGGGGCCGGGCCGGTCCGAGTGACGTCGGACGCCCGGCTCGACCTCGCCGTCCGGACCCACGGGGGGCCGGACGGCGAGGTGTCCGCAAGGGGCGCGGTCAGTCGCGCGCGACGCGCTCCCCGCGCTGCTCCCCGCCCTGCGGCAGCCGCGCCGGGCCGGCCGGCTCCAGGCGGGCCGTGATGACCAGGGTGCCCTCCTCGATCTGGTAGTCGAGGGGGAGACCGAGGCCGCGCATGGCGGCGACCATGCCGGTGTTGGAGGCCTGCGTCACGACGTACACGCTCTCGCAGCCGGCCTCGACGGCCATGGCCACCAGCCGGCCGAGCAGCTCGCTGCCGATGCCGCGCCGCTGCCAGTCGTCCTCGACGAGGAGAGCGATCTCCGTCTCGTCACCGTCCCAGAGGAGGTGTCCGAGCCCGACGATGCGGCCCGACGCCGTCTGCACGGCCAGGGTGCGACCGAAACGCGGGCTGAGCAGGTGGCTGAGGTAGCGGTCCGCGTCGCCCACCGGGCCGTGGTAGCGCATGTTCAGCGTCCGCGGGGAGCAGCGCTCGTGCATCGCCTTGGCCGCCTCGACGTCGGACCCGTCGGCCCGTCGCACGGTGATGGCGTTGCCCTCGGGCAGCGTCAGCACGTCCTGGCTGCGCGGAATCCGCGGACCGAGCCGCGCGTCCAGCTCCACCAGCGCCCGCGCCCGCGCGAACTCGGTCGGCGTGAACGGCAGGTACGGCCGCTCCACCGTGATCACACCGCCCTCCGGGGCCCGCAGCCGCATGACGGTGTCCTCCAGCGCACCCTCGACGGGCGCCCCCTCCTCCACCCGTCCGGAGACCGGCGACTTGCCGGGCAGCGACCGGATGGTGCAGCGGCCGAGCAACTGCCGCAGAGCGAGGGGGAGTTCGGCGGCGTCGAGTGCTGTGCGAGTGGCCAGGCCGAGGACCCGGGTCGGAGCGTCCACCAGGTCGTGGGCGTCGGCGCGCTCGATCCACGTCCCGGCGCCGCCCGCCCGGGACACGGCCCGGGTGATCTCGGCGGCGTCCAGGTCCGCGGGGGCGCGCAGCAGGAACTCGTCCACCGTGCCCTTCGCCAGCGGATGCGTCTGCAGGCTCAGGATGTCGACGCGCTGCCCGGCCAGTGCCGTGCACAGCGCCGCCAGCGAACCCGGCGCGTCCTGCACCGTCGTACGCATCCGCCACAGCACGGTCTCCCCGGCGGTGGCCTGCGGGGCCGCGGTGGGCTCCTCGGATCGCCCGGCCCGTCGCCCGTGGGCGCCGCGCCGGGCGCCGGTATCGTCCGCCGGCGGGGCGTGGCCGTGGCGTCGTGCCCACCAGATGTGGAAGCCGGCCGTGGCGACCAGGATCATCGCCGAGATCACGAGCAGGGCGGGGCCGTCGGGCCCGTGCCCGATCAGGTTGGCGACGGCGTCGGCGACCGCCACCGCCGTGAACAGGGCCGCGAGTTCGACGACGTCCCGCCGCCAGTGGTGTATGGGGCGACCGTGCTTCGCACGGGTCACATGAGACATGTCAGGAGTCATACAGTCACTGTGAAGGAACGGTGTTGCGTGATCACGAACGCTTTGTGACTGATCGGTTAAGTGTCGTTCTGCCCCTTTTGCAGTTCTTTTTAAGGGTCCTTTGCCCGGACCGGACCGCTCGTGTTCCGCACTGGTCACGCGTCCCGTCGGAGGCGGTGCGTCCCTCGCGGGTCATGCCACCGACGGGCCGGTCCTACGTCAGGCGGCTGCCTCCCGCGTCAGCGCGATCCGTAGGCGGCGGGCCTGGGTGACCAGCCGCGACGAGCCGCGCCGCCCGGCGGCCCGGGCGAGATGTGCCAGATCGCCGCGTGCCCCCGACCGCTCGGCGCAGTCCGCGGCGACCGCCAGCAGGTCCCCGAGCCCGCGGGTGGCGCTGCCGCCCGTACCGTCCGTCGCGAGGTCGGCCAGCAGGATCGGCAGCACGTCACGGAGCACCGACCACACCGTGGCGTACGCGCCGGTCGCCGCCGCGGTACGTATGGACTCGGCGAGCCGCAGCGGCTTCACACAACCGCGGCGCACCAACTGGCCGAGATCGACGCCGAGCCGCTCCGCGTCGAGCTGGCCGCGCGCCGCCAGCACCAGCAGGGCGTCCACGGCGCACAGCCGGTCCTCCGGGTCGCGTGCCGCCAGCCCGTACGCCACGCACAGGTGCAGGGCCTCGCCCGCCTCGCCGTCGGCCTCGGCGAGCAGGGGCAGGATCGCGGCCTCCTTCCGGCTGTCGTCCACGGCGGACGCGGCGAGGTCGCCGAGCACGCGGGCCGCCACCATCTCCCGGCGGCCGGGCAGCACCGCCGACCAGTGCTGCCGCTCCGCCCGGTCCCAGTGCGGGCAGTACGTGCGGTTCTTGAAGACGGACTGCGGACGTCCCAGCCGCCGGAACTCCGGTGGGAACTGCCCCTGTATCTCGTCGAGTTCGCCCATCTCCAGCAGGATGCGGGCGCCTGCGGTCCGACGACGGCTCAGCGGGAGACGCGGGCCCTGCGCGGTGAGCCACTGGGCCAGCCGGTACCCCTCGGGTGTGCCGAGCGCCCGTGCCCGTGCCGCCGCGGCCACCGGCGCCCCGTCGCCGTCCCGCCGGACACGCAGCAGCGCCTGGGCGAAGTCCGCCGCTCCCGGCCGGGCGTCGAGCCGCCGGTACTCGGCCAGGCGTGCCACCAGTTCGTCCGGCTCCAGCAGCCCCGTCGACCAGCTGGGAGTGGCCAGCAGGAACGGCAGCGGATCGGTACGGATCCGATGGGCCACCTCCCACAGACGCGCGTCGAAGGCGCGGGACAGGGCGCGGTGCGGGCAGTCGCCCCTGTCCGACCTCTGCTGCACCGCCGCGTGGAGCGTGGCCGTCCGCACCCGCCCGAGCAGCGCCGCGAGGACGACCTCCAAGCCGTAGGGCGACTCCCGGAAGTACCGGTCCACATGCGTGTCGGAGACGTCGGCGTCCAGCCACCAGCGCCGCGCGACAGCGGGGCGCAGGGCCTCCAGCACCGCCTCCCGGTCGTCGTGGGCATGCCGGACCAGACCGTCCAGCGCGCGCTCGAACGTGGCGACGTCGCCGCCCGACGCCAGCAGGGCACCGACCTCCTCGGCCACCTCCACCGCCGATCCCGGAGCCGGCGCGAGCCGTGAGCGCTCCGGCACGGGCGGCAGCACCTCCGCGTGGACCACCGGCGTGGAATCCACCACACCGGCGCCCAGCAGCCGCTCCGCCCGGGCGCGCGGCCCGGGACTCAACTCCGCCGCCAGCTCGGCGATCCGCTCACGGGCATCGTCCGCACCGTCGAGCCGGGCGAAGTGCCGCTCCACGAGCTTGAGCGCCCGCTCCTGCACCTCCGTGTCCTGGTGCCCGAACGCCTGCGCCACCGCCGGCAGGAGGTCGGGCGCACTCGACGGATCGCGCTTGAGCACCTTGCCCAACAGGATGAGCTGGGCCCGCACGAGCTTCTTCTCCGGCCTGAACAGCACCCCCGCGGTCATTTCGGCGAGCTGCCGGAGCGCCGGCTCGCCGTCCAGGACGAGGGAAGCCAGTACGGACTGGGCGTGCCAAGCCACCGGCGACGCCGCGTCGCAGGCCAGTGCCGTCCAGTCCGCCGACCGCTCCCGCTCCTCGTCGCGTGTCAGGTCGAGGCAGGTCAGCAGGCGCAGGAACAGCCGCTGGTCGGCGGCCGCGCCACCGCGCAGCAGCCTGGCGACGCAGGCGTCCACCATCACCTTGCGGTCGAGGGCGCCTTCCCTGGTGAGCCGCGCGAGTGCGCTGTACCAGCTGTCCGGACCGTCACCGAACAGCCGGCCGACCCGGCCGGTCACCTCCAGGGAGTCGAAGAGGGCGGCGACCATGACCGGCAGGTGCGGCTCCCGGCGGAGGCGCTCGACCACGGTGTCCCCGTGGTGCCACGCGCTCCCGATGTGCTCGAACCAGCCCGTCACATGGGCGTCGGTCGTCGGCATCTCGCAGCCCGACAGCCGTACCAGGCCCGCCGTCAACGCGTACGGCACCCGGGAGGTGACCGGCCGCTGCGCGAGCCGGTGAGCCACGTCGCCGAGCCATTCGGGCTCACGGTCCCCCAGGACGTGCAGGAGCACGCCGGGGGAGGCCTGGGACCAGCGCATGTCGGCCGCCGCGATCCAGCTGGCCGCCGCCGCGGCGCCCGTGTGACATGCCGCGCCGGCCGCGTGCAGGGCGGGATAGGCCTTGCGGGACGGGGCGCTCCACGGAGCACCCCGCAACTCCTTGCGCAGTTCCTTCAACGCGGGCAGGCACGCCCGCCGTTCGGCATCCGTCATACCGTCCAGGAGGCCGGTGACCTCGATCGTCTGCCCCGCCCGTACCGCTGTGACCAGTGCCTCGCGACTCATCGCACACCCCCGTCGACCCGCGTCTCCCGCTGCCCCGTCGCGCTTCCCCGCCGCACCATGCGCACCGCCAGCGCGTGTTTGCACGGTCCGCGTCCTCCCCGGTACCTGGCCCACCACAAGCAGGAGCAGCTCAGCGTCCCCGCGTCGTCGCGCACCCGGTGGACATGGCCGTCCTCGGCAGTCACCGTGCCGAGCGTGCCGTCCAGGGCGACCGCACCCGCGGCGACCAGGGCCCGGGCCGACCGCAGCCTCGGATTGTGGCGCTCCACCCGCTCGGCGTCGTAAGGCAGTTCGCGGTGGAAGTACGCCGCCTCCGCGGTGTCGTACCCCACGCGGCCCGAGGTGCCGAGGCGGACCAGCGCGGCGCGTACCCGCTCGGCCGGCAGGCCGGATGCGGCGGCCAGGTCTCCGACGTCGACGCGCGGCTCCCAGGCCAGCAGCACGGCGATCAACTCCGCGTCCTCGGCGGCCGCGTCGGTCGCGAGGGCGTCCAGCACCCCGCCTTCCCCGGAGAACCCGCGAGCGGAGTCGGGTGACAGCGTCAGCGTCAGCCGCATCCCCGGCAGGACGGCCTCCCAGGCCGCGGCGGTGGCGTCGCCGGTCACCGGAGGGCCGTACACCCGCAGCGCCGTCGCGTGGCGCAGCACCCGCTGGAGGGCGATCAGGCGCTCCGGGCCGGGCAGGCACACCGCCCCGGGCACCGGGCGGGTCGTGGGCCGCAGGCCGCGCCCCGCCGGCACCACCCACTGGGCTCCACGCGAAGCGCCGCGCGGCAGCGAGCGCAGGAAACGCACCGCCTCGGCCGCCGGCAGCTCGGCCCGCAGGTCGAAACCGGCCGCTGTCACCTGGGCCTCGGCGAACCCCCGCAACCAGCGGTCCGGCAGCGGCACCTTCTTCTCGACGACGGGGCCGTCCAGCGTGGTCACCGTCATGTCGTCGGGGCCGACCCGCAGGTGCAGCGGATCGTCCGTGCCGATACGGGAAAGCGCCTCACGCAGCGGGTTGTTGACGTCGACATTGGTCGTGCCGTGGCCCACCTCGCCGCCGTCGAGACCCGGCGTCAGGACGTCCAGGCGCGCATACACGCCGCCGCAGCCGGAGAAGGACTCGAAGCGGAGCCGGTCGCCGTTGCCCGTGACCACCGGGTCCAAAGACGCGCTCAGCTGCCGCTGGTGGTAGCGGGCGGCGGCGACGTCGGCCACCGCCAGCAGCCCGGCCGCGGCGACCTGAGGGGAGGTCAGGAAGCCCGCGAAGAAGCGCGGGTGGGCCTGGATTCCCGCGGGCGTCGCGCCCCGCGAGGTCTCAAGTCCCAGCCGCTGTCCGCCCGGTGCGGACTCCAGCGCGGAGGGTCGGGTGTAGGCCACGGCCTGGAAAGATCGCGTCATGGAAAAACCGTAGAGGTGACCACTGACAATCGGCTCTGACCTGCGGGTACTTGCGAACGGTCCGCTCCGGTCCGCGCTGAGCCGAGCCGCCCCGCGTCGGCCGAGGGAAGCCGTGCCACGCCGCGCCGGGTCGAGGCACGCCGAGCCACCCCGAGCCGGGCCGAGGTGAGCCGCGCCGAGCGAGGCCGCGCTGGGACGAGGTGAGCCGCGCTGAGCGGGGCCGCGCTGGGACGAGGTGAGCCGCGCTGAGCGGGGCCGCGCCGGGCCGAGGTGAGCCGAGCCAGGTCGACCTGAGCCGCGCCGAGGCGGTCCGGTGAGCAGGGCAGGCGGGCGGGCCGCGCACCGGGGGATGACTCCGGTGCGCGGCCCGCCCGTTCGAGGGTACGGGAGCCGCGAGACCCTACTGGCCCACGCGCCCCGGCTGGAGCACCTGCGTGAACAGCACGGTCCCGTCCTGCTCACGCAGCCGCACCGTGAGCTCGCCGCTGTCTCCGTCGATGTCGACCTCGCCGAAGAACTGGTAGCCGCCCGCGGGCGAGACGTTCGACGCGGTCGGTGCCTTCACGAACACCCGCTCCGGTCCGAACGTGCCGTCCAGCGCGCTCGCCGGGAAGGCCCCGGCGTTGAGAGGCCCGGACACGAACTCCCAGAACGGCTCGAAGTCGGTGAAGGCGGCCCGCGAGGGCTGGTAGTGCTGCGCCGAGGTGTGGTGCACATCGGCGGTCAGCCAGACGGTACCGGTGATCCGCCGGTGCTTGACGAACCGCAGCAGCTCCGCGATCTGCAACTCGCGCCCGAGAGGTGCGCCGGGGTCGCCCTGTGCCACGGCCTCGATGTTCGGCTTCCCCTCGGTCGTGTCCGGGACGACCAGGCCGAGCGGCATGTCGGAGGCGATCACCTTCCACACCGCGCGCGACCGCGACAGCTCGCGCTTGAGCCACTCCAGCTGCTCGGCGCCCAGGATGCCCTGAGGGTCGGTGGTCTGGGTGTCGGGCGAGTTGGCGTTGCGGTAGGTCCTCATGTCGAGCACGAAGACGTCCAGGAGCGGGCCGTGGCGCATGACCCGGTACACGCGGCCGTCCTTGTCGCCCGGCCGCAGCGTGGAGAGCGGGAAGTACTCGCTGAACGCGCGACGGGCACGAGCGGCCAGCACGTCCACGCTCTTCTCCGTGTAGCGCGTGTCCGAGGCCACGATCACCTCGCCGGGGTACCAGTTGTTGCGCACCTCGTGGTCGTCCCACTGGATGATCGACGGCACCTGGGCGTTGAAGCGCTTCAGGTTCTCATCGAGCAGGTTGTAGCGGAAGTTGCCGCGGAACTCGGCCAGCGACTCGGCGACCTTGGACTTCTCCTCGGTCGTGATGTTCCGCCAGGTGCTGCCGTCGGGGAGCGTCGCGGTCGCCGCGATCGGTCCGTCGGCGTAGATGTTGTCGCCGCTGCACAGGAAGAAGTCCGGATCGAGCCGGGCCATCGCGTCGTAGATGCGGTAGCCGCCGACGTCGGGGTTGATGCCCCAGCCCTGTC
The DNA here is from genome assembly GCF_054729265.1 of Streptomyces krungchingensis. Taxonomy (NCBI): domain Bacteria; kingdom Bacillati; phylum Actinomycetota; class Actinomycetes; order Kitasatosporales; family Streptomycetaceae; genus Streptomyces; species Streptomyces krungchingensis. The sequence continues at coordinate 2,230,802 of NZ_JBPUKY010000001.1, read as the reverse complement.
CCGCCAGGTCGCCCGACCACAGGAAGCGCACGCCACGCCGCCGTCCGGCGGGCGTCGTGCGGAAGGTGCCGGTCACCGGTTCGCCGGTGCGCCGCGGGTCGTCGGGGTCCGCGAGCAGGACGCGGTAGTGGATCTGCTCGCCGGCGGGCAGCCCGCGCAGCCTGGTGGTCCCCGTGAAGTCCGTGTCCGCGCCGAGCAGCGGCCCCTGCCATCTGCGGGAACGGCGGAACGACTCGGTCGCCGACGTCTCGACGATCATGCGCGCGGGGCGGTCGGAGCGCACCCACACGAGACCGGAGTCGGCGGTCACGTCGCCCGCCTGGACGCCCCACCCCGCCTTCGGCCGTCCGGACAGGGCGAACGCCGGTGCCGAGCCGAGCGCGGTGGGCAGGGCGAGCGCCGCGGACGCGGCGAGGGAGCCGCGCAGCACGCTGCGACGACCGGGGAAGTGGCTTGGCGGACGGTGCGACATGAATGCGCCTCCTGGGACGGATCCGGCCGGTGTGCAGTGCCACAACTACTGGTGCGCCGCAGCGCACACGGAAACCACAAGTGAACAACTGGCCCCGGGGACAGGGGAACCGCTGTTCCGGGCATGACGACACCCGTGTGCGTCGCGGAACGCGACAGGGCCTCCGGGGCCGGTCGCGGGCGGCGGGTGCGTGCCATCGAGCCCGCCCGGGTGGGTGTGCCCGTGGGCGGTGGGCCCGCGTGCGCTCGTGCGCGCCGGGGTGGGAGCGCGCCGACGGGTTCAGTCGCGTACCGCGTCCGCCATCAGCGCCACCCCGTCGCGGATCCGCGCGGGCGACAGATGGGCGTACCCCAGCACCAGTCGCAAGCCGTCCTCGACCGCCGTCCCGTAGTGCGCCAGCGGACGCACCGCCACCCCCGCCGCACGGGTGCGTTCCAGGAAGCGGTCCAGTGGCCCGTACCGCTCGGGCAGGGCCGCGATGGCGTGGAGACCGGCCGCGATGCCGGACACCTCCGTACCGGGAAAGTGCGCGGCCAGCGCGGCCACGAGGGCGTCGCGCCGCTCCCGGTAGGCGCGCTGGCAGCGGCGGAGCTGCCGGTCGTAGTCCCCGCGCTCCAGGAAACGGGCGAGGAGCGCCTGGTCGACGACCGGGTTCCCCAGGTCGATGGTGCGCTTGCGTTCGACGACCTCCTCGGAGAGCGAGGCCGGTACGAGCAGCCAGCCGAGCCGCAGGCCCGGGGCGAGGGACTTGCTGACCGATCCGGTGTAGGCGACGTGTCCCGGGTCGAGCCCCTGGAGGGCGCCCACGGGGGCACGGTCGTAGCGGAAGTCCCCGTCGTAGTCGTCCTCGATCACGAGTCCGTCCACCGAGCGTGCCCAGTCCAGGAGTTGGACGCGGCGCCGCGCCGAGCAGGCGATGCCCGTGGGGAACTGATGAGCCGGCGTCGTCACCACCGCGTGGACCCCCGAGGCCTCCAGCGGACCCATGGCCAGTCCTTCGTCGTCGAGCGGCAACGGTACGGTGCCCATGCCGGCGGAGGCGTACAGCGCACCGTGCTCGGGACTGCCGGGGTCCTCCACGCCGACGGTGCGCAGACCGCGCGCGTGCAGCACGAATCCGAGCAGGGCCATGGCCTGTGCCACTCCTGAGACCACGACGATCCGTTCCGGGTCGGCGACCACACCGCGGCGCCGGGCGAGCAGCTCGGCGAGCGCGGTGCGCAACCGGGGCAGCCCGCGCGGATCGGGGTAACCCAGGGCGCGGTGCGGCAGTTCGGCCAGCACGCCGCGGTGCGCGGCCGCCCACGCGGCGCGCGGGAACAGCGACAGGTCGGGCGTACCGGGCACGAAGTCGGCCCGCGCTCCGGAGCTCCGCGGAGCCAGGTCGCGCGCGCGGGGACCGGCCGCCCGTACCGCGTCGCCCACCCAGGTCCCGGCACCCCGGTCGCTGCGCAGGTAGCCCTCGGCCGTCAACTGCTCGTACGCCTCGGTGACCAGGCCTCGTGACACGCCGAGGTCCGCGGCGAGCTCGCGGCTGGACGGCAGCCGGGTCCCCGGAGCGAGCCGGCCCGTGCGGACCGCCTCGCGGAGCGCCGCCTGAAGGGTGCGGCCACGCGCGCGTGCGGGGGCCGAAGCGGCCGGAAGGAGCAGTTCCCAGGCGGCCGCCCACGGAGCACCGTCCGACGGCCCGGGCACCGCCGGTCGGCTGTGATTGGTCCCCGATGACGTCATGGAAGTGGACCTTAAACCGGACCACGCGCCTTCATAGCGTCGCCCTCATGAACCCCACCACCGCCCGAGGCGCCCTGCTCGCCGCCTTCGCCTGTGTCCTCGTCGGAGGCTCCTTCACCGCCAACAGCGTCCTGGGCCACTACCCGTACGCGGGCGGTCAGTTCCTGCGCTACGGACTGGCCTGCCTGCTGCTGTTGCCCCTGGTCGGCCGGGGCTCCATGACACGTCTGCGCTCCCTCGACGCGCGTCGGTGGGGCCGTCTCGCACTGCTCGCGGCCGTCGGCATGGTCGGCTTCAACCTCGCGGTGATCGCCGCCGAACGGACGGCGGAACCCGCTGTCCCGGGCGTCTTCGTGGGCTGTGCCCCGGTCGTCGTGGCCGTCCTCGTGCCCCTCCAGGACGGACGCCGGCCCCAACGCCGCGTCCTGCACGGGGCGTTGCTCGTGGCGCTGGGTGCCTTCACCGTCCAGGGGTGGGGCCGTACGGACGCCGCGGGCATCGCCTGCTCCGTGGGCGCGCTGTGCGGCGAGGTGGGCTTCGCGGTCCTGGCCGTACCCGTCCTGCGGCCGCTGGGGCCACGGCTGTTGTCGGCCACCGTCTGCGGGGTCGCCGCCGTCGAGTCGGCCGTGACGGGACTGCTCACCGACGGCGGCGCGTGGCTGCGGGTGCCGGACGCCACCGAGACCGCCGCGCTGCTGTGGCAGGCGGCGGTCGTCACGGTCGTCGGGTTCGTGTGCTGGTACATGGGCGTGCAGCGCATCGGTGCGGAGCGCGCGACCTTGTTCTCCGGCCTCATCCCCGTGGCGGCGGCGTGCAGCGCGCCACTCGTCGGCACGGGCGCCTACGGAGCCGCGCAGGCCGTCGGAAGCGGCCTGGTGGGCGCCGGAGTCGCCCTCGGCTCCGGTGCCCTGGCTCTCGTCGGGCGTCGCTCAGCGGCTGCCGTCGAGGATGACGCGGGCGACGAGCGCGGGATCGTCGTTCATCGGGACGTGTCCGCACCCGGGCAGCCGCACCAGCCGCGCGCGCGGAATGATGTGCTTGGCGCGGATCCCCTGGCGGCGCACCAGCAGCCGGTCACGGCTTCCCCAGGCCACGGTGACGGGAAGGCCCGCGATGTCGTCCGTGAACTGGACGGTGGTGCCCGCCCTGAGGGTCTCGGCGAATCCCTCGGCGTGGGCCAGCGCGAGGGTCTCGGCGACGACGGCCTCGGGTGAGCGGCGGCCCGGCCGGGCGTAGATGGTGCTCGTCAGCGCCGCCCGCCCGGCGGCCGTCCGTGACAGTCGCTCGACCACCGGGAGCGGCAGCCGCCTGGCCCCCACCCGCATGGCGCTCAGCACCCCGAACGCGTAGCGCCGCTCGACCGGCGACCAGAAGCCGGCGGGCGACAGCGCCGTGACGGACCGTACGAGCTTCTCGCGGCCCAGCTCCAGGGCCAGCAGCCCGCCGAGCGAGTTGCCCGCCACGTGCGGCCGTTCGATGCCGAGCGCCTCGCAGAGCGCGCCCAGAGCGGGCACCACCGTCGACAGGTCGTAGGTGAGCCCGTCGGGCAGCGCCGGGGACTCTCCGAAGCCGGGCAGGTCGACCGCTATGACGTCACGTTCGGCGGCCAGGATGTGGAGCACCGGGTCCCAGGCCTGCCGGTGGTGACCGATCCCGTGCAGCAGCAGGAGCGGCTCACCGGTGCCCACGCGCGCGTAGGAGACGGTGACGGTCCTGGGGCCGCGCGAGGTGGGGAGGCTGAACGAGACCGTGGCGGACATGGGGCTGCTCCTCGTCTGGGACGCATGGGACACGCTGACGGACAGTCTTGTAGACAGCTTGTCAGCAACTGCTACCGACGGGTAGCCCCCGCGCCGAGAACCCTGGGACGCGGACTCGCGGACTCGCGGACTCGCGGACTCGCGGACACGCGGACACCCGGACACCCGGACACCCGGACACCCGGACAAGGGGATTCGCGGACACGGGTCCTGAGGGTGGCCCGAGTTCCTGAGGGCGGCGCGGGGCCGCGTGCATGTTTCCACGCGGCCCCACGCGCACCGTCCTCAACGCGCCCTGCGTACCTCCACGTTGAACTCGGGGTGCCCGATGTGCTGGAACAGTGTCAGCCACAGCGGCAGCATCATCTCCGCGGCCCGCGCCGTGCGGATGCCGCCGAGGTCGATGACGCGGTGCGGAGGCCAGCCGAACTCCCCGAGCAGCGCCGTCACCTGCTCCTTCGCGCTCTCATCCTCCCCGGACACGAAGATCTGGTGCTCCCCGGGCACCATCGCCGGGTCCACCATCAGATAGCAGTTGACGGTGTTCAGGCTCTTCACCACGCGTGTGTTCGGGAAGGCCCGCTGGATCTGCTCACCCACGCTGTCCGACTCGACCGGGGCCAGACGCACCTGCCCCTCCTCGAAGGCGATGGGGTTGGACACGTCGAGGACGATCTTCCCGTCCAGATGCTCCTCGTCGACGGAACGCAGCACGGTGAGGGCCACGCGCCCGCCCACCGCGTTCACGACGACCTCGCCGAAGGCCGCCGCCTCCGCGAACGTACCGTGGCCCGCACCGGGGCCCATGCTGTCGGCCCACTCCACGGCAGCCGGATTGTCCTTCACCCGCGAACCCAACGACACCTCGTGACCCAGTTCGATCAGCTTGCCGCCGAGGGTGCGCCCCACTTCGCCCGTGCCCAGAACCGCGTACCGCATCGTCACTCCTCCAGGGTCGGGGCCGCCGGCCACCGGTGGCCCGCGGGTCATTCTGCTCCGGAGGCGGCCGATTCCGCCTGGACATCGGGGGACGCGTCGGGTGGGATGGAGCAGTGGCACCCGACACGGCGACCGACGTCTTCGAAGAGCACCGCCCCCTGCTGACGGGGGTGGCCTACCGCATGCTCGGAAGGGTCGCCGACGCGGAGGACGTGGTGCAGGAGGCCTGGTTGCGCTGGTCCGGCGCCGACCGCTCGGACGTGCGCGAGCCGCGCGGCTATCTGGTCCGCGTCACCACCCGGCTCGCCATCGACCGGCTGCGCCAAGTGCAGTCGCGCAAAGAGGCGTACGTGGGGCCGTGGCTTCCCGAGCCGTACGTCACGCACTTCGCCGACACCGTCCCCGACAGCGCGGAGCGGGCGGTCCTCGCCGACTCCGTCTCGCTCGCCGTCCTCGTCGTCCTGGAGTCCCTCTCGCCCCTGGAGCGGGCCGTCTTCGTCCTCAGGGAGGCGTTCGGCTACCCGTACGCGGACATCGCCGCCGTCCTCGACCGCGAGGAGCCCGCGGTGCGCCAACTCGCCGGGCGGGCGCGCAGGCACGTCGACGAACGCCGGCCGAGGTACGAGGTCGACCCCGCCGAACGCCGCGACCTCACCGAGCGGTTTCTCGCCGCCGCCGCGGACGGTGACCTGGAAGGGCTCATGGCCATGCTCGCCCCCGACGTCCGCCTCGTCGGCGACAGCGGAGGGCTGTCGCAGGCTCCGCTGCGCATCATCGAGTCCGCCGACAAGGTGGGGCGGTTCCTGCAGGGCGCCGCGAAGAAGGGCGTACCGCACGTCTCGTTCCGCTTCCTGGAGATCAACGGCGGTCCCGCGCTCGTCATCATGTCCGGTACGAAGCCCGACAGCGTCTTCCAGCTGGACGTCGTGGACGGCCGGATCCAGTGCATCTACATCATGCGCAACCCGGAGAAGCTGCTGACGCTCGACGTCGAATGAGCCGTACCCGCGGCTGAGCCGCCGTGGGCCGGGCGTGCCGGCCCGTGCCGGCGTGCACTGTCCGGATCGCCCCCGTACGTGCTCGAAAGCCCCCGTCCTCTGGACGGGGGCTTTCGGCGTCGTGTCCGGAAGATCACCCCGTGAGAACGCCCCGTGAACGCTCTGCGGCAACGCGCCTGTGCACTGCGTAAGGGATCGAGGATTGGTCTTGACCAAGGGTGGGGGCGGGCCTATCGTCGCAGAGATAGTGCAAGAACCTTTAATAAACAAGGGCGCTAAAACGCCGCCGGGCCACGGCGATTGCGGAGGACAGGGTGGGGACCACGCAGCTGGAATCGGTGCCGGAGCCTAAGTACTGGCATCTCAAGACCGTGCTCAGTGAGGCACTGGACTCCGAGTTCTCGGTCGGTGAGATCCTGCCCAACGAGCGTGACCTGGCAGCCCGGTTCGGCGTCGCCCGGGCCACCCTGCGACAGGCCCTCGAACAGCTCGAACTGGAAGGCAGGCTCCAGCGCCGCCGCGGCGTCGGTACCACCGTCGCGCCGCCGCGCGTGGGCGTCGCCGTGGGATCCGAACAGCACACCTGGCCGGGCGCGGCCGGCGACGCGTGGCAGGCCACGGACTGCACGGTGGCGGCACCGCCCGCCTCGGTGGCAGCCATCCTGGAGACGGCACACGGCGAACAGGTCCACACGGTGCGCCGTTCCCGGGTGACCCACGGCCAGCAGGTCGCCGCCGAACTGCTCTACGTGCCGGCGTCCTCGGTCCCCGACCTGTCGGCCATAGACGCGCCCTCGGGTGCGGCACGCGCGCGTGCCGTGCTGCGCGAGCTCCAGCGGCTGGACCTGGAGAACCAGGACCGGGCGGTGGAGCTCGGCTCGGCGCGCGCGGACGACGCCAAGGAGCTCGACCGGCTCCCCGGAGCTCCCGTGCTCGTCGTCACGACCCGGTTCTTCGCCGAGGGGCGTACCGCCGCGGTCTCCGTCGCCACGTACCGGGCCGACACCTGCCGGCTGACGTTCGGCGACTCCGGCGGCGTCGAGATACACCACGACCCGGAGCGCCGCGCCTCCTGAGCCGCACGTCGCGCCCCGGTCACGCCCGGGGCGCGGCGTGCTGCGCGGGTCAGCGGCGCGCCGTCACGGTCCCCTCGACCGCGAACAGCTGCTCCTCCACGTGATCGAGGGCCAGCCGCAGGGCGCCCGTCGCCACGGCGGCCTCGCCCAGCATCGACAGCGTCACCTTCGGCGGGCGCAGGCAATAGCGTGCCAACTCGCGCCGCAGCGGCTCCAGTACACCGTCCAGCCCGGCCGCCCAGCCGCCGATGACGACCAGTTCGGGATCGAGGGCGAGGACGAGCGCCGCCACGTCGTGCACCAGGCGCTGGATGAAACGGTCGACGGCCGCACGGGCCCGCTGATCGCCGTTCCTGGCGAGGGCGAAGACCTCGGCCACGGCCTGCTCGTCCAGCGGGTGCAAGGGCTCGTCCGTCGTGGACAGCAGGGTCTCCGGGGTGACGTCGCGCCCCAGCAGATGCAGCGCGCCGATCTCGCCGGCCGCGCCCCCGTACCCGCGGTGCAGCCGGCCGCCGATCAGCGACCCGGCGCCCGGACTCAGTCCCGCGAGGACGAACACCACGTCGTCGGACTCGGTGGCCGCGCCCTTCCAGTGCTCGGCGACCGCTGCCGTGTTGGCGTCGTTCTCGACCAGCACCGGGCACTTGAAGGAACGGCTCAGTCGCTCGCCCAGCCGCAGGCCCGTCCACTCGGGCAGCGCCGTGCCCAGTCGCACGGTGCCGTCCGCCTCGACGATCCCCGGGCTGCCCACGCCGACCGCGCGCAGGGAGTTGCGGGAGACGCCCGCCCGGCGCAGCAGCTCCGCGACGGCCACCCGCAGCCGTTCGAGCCGCTCGTCCGCGGAAGCGGTCTCGTCGACGTCCTTCGCCATGGCCCCCATGACCCGGCCGTCCAGGTCGGCGAGGAGCGCGGCGACCCGGTGCGGGCCGATCTCCAGGCCCAGCAGATGGCCGGCCTCGGCCCGGAAGCGGAACCTGCGCGCCGGACGCCCCTGGCGCCGTGCGGCGCCTTCCTCGGCCGCCTTCTCGACGACGAGCCCGTTCTCGATGAGGCCCTCGACGACGCCCTCGACCGTCGGCCGGGACAGTCCGGTCACCCGGGTGATCTCGGTGAGGGTCGCGCAGTCCGTGGCGCGCAGTGCGTGCAGCACCACCGCGGAATTGATCCTTCGCAGCAGAGAGGGGTCCCCGCCGGTCAACCGCCCCAACGTCCGTCCTCCCAGCTCGCGCGCGTGTTGGGCGGATCGTACTCGGCGGGGCGCACCCCGGCGAGTGCCGGGACCCCCTCACCGCGGACGCGTCGTGCTCAGCCCGGCGCCACGAACCCCGATTCGTACGCCGCGATGACCGCCTGGGTGCGGTCCCGGGCCCCCAGTTTCGCCAGGACGGCACTGACGTGGGACTTCACCGTCTCGGTGCCGACGGTCAGCCGTGCGGCGATCTCCGCGTTCGACAGACCCCTGGCCATCAGGCGCAGGACCTCCGCCTCCCGCTCGGTCAGCGCGGCCCGCTCCATGGCGGCCCGGGCGGCGGGATTGCCCGCGGTGTCGCCGTACTCGGCGGCCAACTGCCGTACGGAGGCGGGGAACAGCAGCGACTCGCCCTCGGCGACCAGTCGCACCGCGTGCACGATCTCGGCCGGCCGCGCCCGCTTGAGGAGGAACCCGTCCGCTCCCGCCCGCAGTGCCTCGTAGACGTACTCGTCGTTCTCGAACGTCGTCACCACGAGGATCTTCGGCGGATCGCTCACCGTGCGCAGCACCGCGCGCGTCGCCTCGATGCCGTCCAGGAGCGGCATACGGACGTCCATGGCGACCACGTCGGGACGCAGCTGCCGCACCAGGGGGATCACCGCGGCACCGTCCGCCGCCTCCCCGACGACCTCGATGTCGGACTGCGCCTCCAGGACGGCGCGCAGACCCGCGCGTACGAGGGGTTCGTCGTCGACGAGTAGAACGGTGACCGGCATCCGGCCAGCCTAGATCAACTCAGCGGCAGCTCTACATGCACCTGCCATTCTCCCTGGTCCGGACCCGTCCGCGCGCGACCGCCGAGCAGCGCGGCCCGTTCCCGTATACCGCGCAGCCCGCTGCCCCGGCCGGGCCCCGGTATGTCCGAGGTCAGCAGATTGCGGACCTCCAGCTCCAGCGACTTGTCCCGGACTTCGACACGCACCTGGACGGGGACGCTGCCCGCGTGCCGCAACACGTTGGTGAGCGACTCCTGGAGGATGCGGTACCCCTCCCGGGACACCGGACCGGGCACCGTGTCCAACGGGCCCGTCACGTCGGCGTCGACCTTGGCCCCGGAGGAGCGCGCCGACTCCAGCAGCCGGTCGGCGTCGGCCAGGGTGGGGCGGCTGCTCACCGGCCGCTCCGCCTCGCGCAACACGCCCAGTACGCGCTCCAGATCCTCCAGGGCGGCACGACCGGTGTCCTCGATGGCCGCCAGCGCTCGCTCGGTGAAGGCGGGGTCGCCGGCCGCGCGGGCCGCTCCGGCCTGGACCACCGCGACGGTCAGGGCGTGTCCGATCGAGTCGTGGAGCTCGCGGGCGATGCGATTGCGTTCCAGCAGCTGCTCGGTGCGCTCCTCCAGCGCCGCGAGCCGCTCGGTGGGCGAGGGGCCGAGGAGCCGGCGGGCGATCGCCGTGATCAGCTCACCGAGCCCGACGACCACGCCGTACAGCGCGAGCAGCGGCAGCGGGACGAGCAGCGCGTACGCCCAGTGCGGATCGGAGTGGAGCGTCGCGACCGGGGTGTCGATCGACACGGACCGGAACGAGGCCTGGGTGAGGACGACCGCCGTCGCCGGCAGCCAGACCGTGGCGGGCGCCAGGACCCACCCGAGGACCATACGCGCTTCCAGCCAGAGCACCGTCCGCAGCCGGTCGCGCCAGGTGATCGCGGGCGAGACGGAGAAGGTCGCCCCAGAGGTCTCCCGCTCCCCGGGCGCCAGCATGTAGCGCGCCTGTACTCCCTCACCCCGGCGCACCGCGGGGATCAGCCCCAGCGGGACGAGCAGGGCGGCCGGCACCCACGGCTTCGACATGTCGATGAACAGCCACACGGAGACGAACAGCATCGGCACCCACAGGTGCAGCAGTCGTGTGTACGTCGTCCCCCGGACCAGCGGGCGCAGAAAGCGGGCCATTGCGTCATCGTGCCAGGAGCCACTGACAACGGACCTCCCCCGGGCGGGGGAGACGATCTCCACCAGTGGGGGAGGCCCCACCCGGTCGGCACCGGCCACGCTGTCGCCATGACCAGCATCGACGTCCAGGACCTGACCAAGGAGTACGGCACCAAGCGCGCCGTCGACCACCTCACCTTCAGCGTTCTCCCGGGCCGTGTCACGGGATTCCTCGGTCCCAACGGCGCCGGAAAGTCCACCACCATGCGGCTCGTGCTCGGCCTCGACCGGCCCACGTCCGGCACCGCCACCGTCGGAGGCTGCGCCTACGCCACGCTTGACGAGCCCCTGCGCCACGTGGGCGCCCTGCTCGACGCGCAGGCGGCGCACGGCTCGCGGACCGCCCGCGACCACCTGAGGGCGCTCGCCGCGAGCAACCGCATCCCCGAACGGCGGGTGGACGAGGTGCTGGAGCAGTCGGGACTCGGCTCCGTCGCCCGGCGGCGGGTCAAGACGTACTCCCTGGGGATGCGCCAGCGCCTCGGCATCGCGGCCGCTCTCCTGGGCGACCCGCCGGTGGTGCTGCTCGACGAGCCGTCGAACGGGCTCGACCCCGAAGGGATCATCTGGATCCGGGAGTTGCTGCGCGAGCTGGCCCGCGAGGGCCGCACCGTCCTCGTCTCCAGCCATCTCATGAACGAGACCGCGTCCTTCGCCGACCACCTCGTGGTCCTCGGCCGCGGCCGGCTCCTGGCGGACATGCCCATGCGGGAGTTCATCCACGCGCGCGTGCAGCCCCGGGTGCGGGTGCGCACCATGGACGGAGCCGCGCTCGGCGACCTGTTCGCCCGGCACGGCATCGAGGCCGTCGAGGGCGAGGACGGCCGCTGGACGGCCTTCGACGCACGCGTGGAGGACATCGGGCGCCTCACCTCGGCAGCGCACCTCCCCGTCCTCGAACTCGCCTCGGAGGAGGCCACGTTGGAGCAGGCCTACCTGGACCTGACGGGCGCCGAGACCGAGTTCGCCGCCACCCCGACCACGTCGCAGACCCAGGAGGCCTGACCATGACGTTCGCACCCGCACTCCGCTCGGAGTTGATCAAGATCCGTACGCTGCGGTCGCTCCTGTGGGGGCTGGCCGCCGTCCTCCTCGCGACCACCGCCTTCTCCGCACTCGCCGGACTGGACGACTCCGGGGAGGAGTTCGACCCGCTGTTCTCCACGTTCTTCGGCGTCAGCTTCGGACAGATCGCGGCGATCACCTTCGGCGCGCAGGCGGTCTCGGCGGAATTCCAAGGAGGTGCCCTGCGCCTCTCGCTCGCCGCGGTTCCCGACCGCGTGCGATGGTTCGCGGCCAAGGCCGTGGCCGTCGGCGGCCCGGCCCTCGCGATCGGCCTGGTCTCCGGGGGCGTGAGCATGGTCGTGGGCACGGCGGTGCTCGGCTCCAGGGCGAGCACGCTCACGTGGGGCGAGGAACTGCGCGGCGCCGTCGGCTGTGGCATCTATCTGGCGCTGATGGCCCTCTTCGCGGCGGGAATCGCGGCCGTCCTGCGCAGTGGAGTCGCCACATTGAGCATCCTGATCCCGTTCCTCCTGATCGTCTCCTTCGTCGTCGGCGGAGCGTCGGGCACCGTGGCGGACTTCCTGCCGGACAAGGCGGGTCAGGTGGTGCTGCACGAGACGTGGGACGGCGCCCTCGGCCCCTGGACGGGCCTCGGCGTCACGGCACTCTGGGCGGCGGGGGCCCTGGCGGCCGGAGCGTGGAGCATGCGGCGCCGGGACGCCTGACGGGACGCCAATTGTCAGTGGCAGCCGCTTTACTGGATGTCATGACCAGCGCGCAGCACCTCGCCACGATCGAGCGGCTGTGCTCCGCGGACTTCCCGGCGGAGCACGGCCGGTCGGACGTCGGCACCGCAGGACCCGGCTACCACATAGCCGAACTGGCGACGAGCGAGGACTTCTGGGAGGACGACGGCACGGCGTGGGAGGAGACGGAGGAGCAGTACGAAGCCGACCGCGACGGTCTGTCGGAGCTGCTCACCCTCCGCTGGGGAGCACCTCAGCGGGTCAGCCTGAGAAGCGTGTTCGGGCGGACGGCGAGCGGTGAGGACATACCCGAGCCGTGGGGCGACCTGAGTGCGCACGTACCGGACGTGCACCTGTGGAAGGCCGATCACCACGACCGCTGGGTGGCCCTCGGGGTCTCCCAGTGGGACAAGGAGCTGCCGTTCCAGCTCCTCGCCGTGATCACGGAGATCGACCCGCCCTGACCCGTTCGGCCCGTGACTCCTTGGACTTAACTTCTCGGGCCTCTTACTCCTCGGGTCCCTCACCCCTCGGGTCCCTCACCCCTCGGCGGCGGCCTCCCGCAGCCGGGCGTACTCCTCGGCCATCGTCGCCGCCGTCCAATGAGCGTTGAGCCCACTGGGGTTGGGCAGCACCCAGACGCGGCTGGCTCCGAACGTCCGTTCCTGCGGCCCCACCTGGGCCCCGCGCTCACCGAACGCGGCCCGGTAGGCGGTCACGCCCACCACGGCCAGCCAGCGCGGCCGCAGCCGCTCCACCTTGGCGGCCAGCAGCAGCCCGCCCTCGCGGTACTCGTCGGCACCGAGCTCGTCGGCACGGGCCGTGGCCCGCGCCACCACATTGGTGATGCCGAGCCCGTAGGACAGCAGCTCCTGCTGCTCCGCCGGCTTCATCAGCCGGGGAGTGAAGCCGGACAGGTGCAGCACGGGCCAGAAGCGGTTGCCGGGGCGGGCGAAGTGGTGACCCGTCGCGGCCGTCATCAGACCCGGATTGATACCGCAGAACAGCACGTCGAGGCCGTCCGCGACGACATCCGGCACCAGCCGGTCGCGGGCGGCCTCGAGGTCCGCGGGTGTGAGCCGTGTCAGAGGATCGCTCCCGGCGTGTAGCCGGCGGCCTCCGGGTGCTGCTTCACGATCTCCTCGACGCGGCCCACGACGGCGGCGACCTGGTCGGCCGCGGCACCGGTGAAGGACAGCTTGTCCGCCATCAGCTCGTCGAGCTGGGCGCGGTCGAGCGGGATGCGCGCGTCCGCGGCGAGCTTGTCGAGCAGTTCGTTGCGCTCGGCGCCCTGCTCACGCATGGCGAGGGCGGAGGCGACGGCGTTCTCCTTGATGGCCTCGTGGGCGACCTCGCGGCCGACGCCCGCGCGCACCGCGCCCATCAGGACCTTCGTCGTCGCGAGGAACGGCAGGTAGCGGTCCAGTTCGCGGGCGACGACGGCCGGGAACGCGCCGAACTCGTCGAGCACGGTGAGGAAGGTCTCCAGCAGACCGTCCAGCGCGAAGAACGCGTCGGGCAGCGCGACCCGGCGCACCACGGAACAGGACACGTCGCCCTCGTTCCACTGGTCGCCCGCCAGCTCGCCGGTCATCGACGCGTAGCCGCGCAGGATGACCATCAGGCCGTTGACGCGCTCGCAGGAGCGGGTGTTCATCTTGTGCGGCATCGCCGAGGAACCGACCTGGCCCGGCTTGAAGCCCTCCGTGACCAGCTCGTGCCCGGCCATCAGGCGGATCGTCTTGGCCAGCGAGGACGGGGCCGCCGCCAGCTGCACGAGGGCCGTCACGACCTCGTAGTCGAGGGAGCGCGGGTAGACCTGGCCGACGGAGGTGAAGGCCTGCGCGAAGCCGAGGTGCCCTGCGATGCGCTGCTCCAGGTCCGCGAGCTTCGCCGCGTCCCCGCCCAGCAGGTCGAGCATGTCCTGCGCCGTGCCGACCGGGCCCTTGATGCCCCGCAGCGGGTAGCGGCCGATCAGCTCCTCGACCCGGGCGTACGCGACGAGCAGCTCGTCCGTGGCGGTCGCGAAGCGCTTGCCGAGGGTGGTCGCCTGAGCGGCCACATTGTGCGAGCGGCCGGCCATGACCAGCTCGGCGTACTCGCCGGCGAGCTTGCCGAGACGCGCCAGCACGGCCACCGTGCGGTCGCGCATCAGCTCCAGCGAGAGCCGGATCTGCAGCTGCTCGACGTTCTCGGTGAGGTCGCGGGAGGTCATGCCCTTGTGCACGTGCTCGTGCCCGGCGAGGTCGTTGAACTCCTCGATCCGCGCCTTCACGTCGTGGCGGGTGATCTTCTCGCGCTCGGCGATCGACGCGAGGTCGACCTGGTCGAGGACGCGCTCGTAGTCGGCGATGGCGGCGTCCGGAACCTCGATCCCGAGGTCCTTCTGGGCCCGCAGCACGGCCAGCCAGAGCTGACGCTCCAGCTTGACCTTCTGCTCGGGGGACCAGAGCGTGGCGAGCTCGGCGGAGGCGTAGCGTCCGGCGAGGACGTTGGGGATACGGGGCTTTGCAGGCGCGGCAGTCACGTGTACGGATTCTACTGGCGATTCCTGCAGGCCAGCGCCGCGGGGTTGTTCGTGGGAAGCTACGAGTCCGGCGCCGACCCGTCCGCGATCTCGGCCAGGATGTCACCGTGGCAGAGCTCGGGAGCGCACCAGCAGGCCAGCGTCTTCCCACGCAGGGTGGGCACCAGCTCCAACAACTCGGGCCGCTCCAGCAGATACGCCCGGTACTTCACCATGACCTCGGCGCGGGTGCCGTCGCGCCGCTTGGTGGCGGTGTCGGGCGCGAACGGGTTGTACAGCGGGTGCTGCGGAAGGTCCCAATGGCCCATGGTCCAGCGGCGGCCCACGTAGACGAGATCGTCGGGGGCGGTTTCCAGCCGGGGACCGAACTCGCGGATGTGGCCCTTCAGGTTGATCACGGTCGTGGGCACGGGGCTCCCTTCAGCGGTACGTCTCCTGTGTACCCCACGGCGTCGCCCGGACGTCGGCGGCTATGCCGCCGGCCCCTCGTACGGCAGCAGTTCCGGCCGCTTCGCCGGGCGTCCGTCGCCGGAGGACCGGCCGGTCAGCCGCCGCCCGATCCACGGCAGCAGGTGCTGCTTGGCGAACCGCGCGTCGGCGGTGCGCCGGGCGAGCCAGCGCGGCGGAGGCGTGGCCGCCATCGGCGTCCGCCAGGCGGTGTCCTCCGGCTCGTGGCCGAGGGTCTGCCACACGGCTTCCGCGACCCTGCGATGCCCCTCGGGCGTCAGGTGGAGCCGGTCCACGTCCCACAGACGGGGGTCGGCGAGCGAGGGCGCTCCGTAGAGGTCCACCACGAGCGCGCCGTGCCGTGCCGCGAGGTCGTCGACACAGGCGAAGAGTTCCTCCATGCGCGGCCGGAAGCGTTCGAGCACCGGACCGTTGCGGCCCGGGCTGCGCATCAGCACCAGCTGTTCGCAGGCGGGGGCCAGCCGTTCCACGGCCTCCTCCAGGAGACCGCGGACGCGCCCCATGTCGACCTTGGGCCGCAGCGTGTCGTTGAGTCCGCCGACCAGGGTGATGACGTCGGGCCGCATCGCGGCTGCCACGTCCACCTGCTCGTCGACGATCTGCTTGATGAGCTTGCCGCGCACCGCGAGGTTGGCGTACCGGAAACCGGGGGTTCGGGCCGCCATCCGGCTCGCGAGGAGATCGGCCCATCCGCGGTACGAACCGTCGGGCAGCAGGTCCGACATTCCCTCGGTGAAGGAGTCGCCGACCGCGACGAGGCTGGTGTAGGTGGCATTTGTTTGCATGGCGCCAAAGATGGTAACCCGATCACATACTTGTCGGTCGGTCGGGCCGTCGGCCCCGCCCCACCTCGACCGAAAACGCGTGCCGCGCCCGGACACCGGGGGCCGCCCTTCGAGGCGAACGCCCCGGGGGCGTGTGCCGCGTCCGGACATGGGGAGCCGCCCTTCGAGGCGAACGCCCGGGGGGACGCGCGCCGCGCCCGGACCTCAGAGCCGCCCCCGGCCGCCCCCGGGAGCGTCCGAGCGCCGGGGCACGCCGACGCCCCCGGGAAGTCCCGGCGCGCCGGAGCGCACGGCCGGCCCACCCGCGCACGGCCCGGCCCACCCGCGCACCGCCCACGTCACCACCGGAGTCCGCGACGGCCCGCCCGTGGGCGTCCGCTACGCCGGCTGACCGAACAGCTCCCGCAGTACGTCCTCCATCGTGACCAGCCCCGCGAGCCGCCCGTCGCTGCCCATGACGGCCGCGAGATGCGTGCGGCTGCGCCGCATGGCCGTGAGGACGTCGTCGAGCGGGGTGGTCTCGCGGACCCGCGCGATGGACCGCATGTCCTGGACACGGAACGGCAGGTCGCGCGGCGTCGCGTCGAGCGCGTCCTTGACGTGCAGGTAGCCCACGATGCGACGGCCGTCGTCGACGACGGGGAAGCGGGAGAAGCCCGACTCGGCGGACAGCCGCTCCAGCTGCTCCGGGGTGACACCCACGCGCGCGTAGACGACACGTTCCAGTGGCAGCACCACGTCGCACACCGGTCGGCGGCCGAGCTCCAGGGCGTCGTGCAGCCGTTCCTTGGCGCGGTCGTCGATGAGCCCCGCGGCGCCGGAGTCCTGCACCAGCCGGGCCAGCTCGTCGTCGGAGAAGGTCGCGGAGACCTCGTCCTTCGCCTCGACCCGCAACAGCTTGAGCAGCCCGTTCGCGAAGGCGTTGACCGTGAAGATCACCGGGCGCAGCGCCCGGGAGAGCGCGACCAGCGGAGGGCCGAGCAGCAGCGCGGTGCGCACCGGCTCCGCGAGCGCGATGTTCTTCGGCACCATCTCGCCGAGCAGCATGTGCAGATAGGTCGCCAGGGTCAGCGCGATGACGAACGAGACGGCGTGACCGGCGCTCGACGACACGCCCATCGCGTGGAACACGGGCTCCAGCAGGTGGGCGATGGCGGGCTCGGCGACGATGCCGAGGACCAGTGTGCACAGGGTGATGCCGAGCTGCGCGGCGGCGAGCAGCGCCGACACGTGTTCCAGTCCCCACAGCACGCTGCGGGCCCGCCGGTCGCCCTGCTCGGCGTGCGGCTCGATCTGGCTGCGGCGCACCGAGATCAGCGCGAACTCGGCGCCCACGAAGAAGGCGTTCACGACGAGCGTCGCGAGGCCGATCAGCAGTTGTACGGCGGTCATCGCGCCCCCTCCTCCTGGTCGCTCGGCGCGTGCATCAG
This sequence comes from Streptomyces krungchingensis, assembly GCF_054729265.1. Lineage (NCBI taxonomy): Bacteria > Bacillati > Actinomycetota > Actinomycetes > Kitasatosporales > Streptomycetaceae > Streptomyces > Streptomyces krungchingensis. The sequence goes on along the minus strand of NZ_JBPUKY010000001.1, from coordinate 2,213,677 downwards.
TACCCGCGCGGCACGCCGCCCGGAGGCGTCCACCACGTCGAGCCGCCAGGCGGCGACCTCGACGGTGTCGCCGACGGCGGGAATGCGGCCGAGCTCGGCGGCGACGAAGCCGGCGAGCGTCTCGTACGGGCCCTCGGGCACCCGCAGCCCGACCCGTGCGAGCTGGTCGATGCGGGCGGAGCCGTCGGCCGAGTACAGCTCGCGGCCGTCCTCGTCCTGGCCGACCGGGGCGAGGTCCGGTGTCTCGTGCGGGTCGTGCTCGTCCCGCACCTCGCCGACGACCTCCTCGACGATGTCCTCCAGGGTGGCGACCCCGGCCGTCCCGCCGTACTCGTCGATGACCACGGCCATGGTGCGCTTGCCGGCCAGCCGGTCGAGCAGCCGGTCGACCGTCAGCGATTCGGGGACGAGGAGGGGCTCGCGCACGATCTGGGAGACGGACGTCTGCGCGCGACGCTCCGCCGGCACGGTCAGTACGTCCTTGATGTGCGCGACGCCGACGACCGAGTCGAGGCTGCCGCGGTACACGGGGAAGCGGGACAGGCCCGTGGCCCGGGTCACGTTCGCCACGTCCTCGGCGGTCGCCTGGACGTCCAGCGCGATGACCTGGACGCGCGGGGTCATCACGTTCTCCGCGGTCAGGTCGGCCAGGTTCAGCGTGCGCACGAACAGCTCGGCGGTGTCCGCCTCCAGGGCGCCCTGCTTGGCGGAGTGCCGGGCGAGTGCCACCAGCTCCTGCGGGCCGCGCGCGGAGGCCAGCTCCTCGGCGGGTTCGAGGCCGAAGCGGCGTACGACACGGTTGGCCGTGTTGTTCAGGTGCGTGATGAACGGGCGGAACGCGGCGCTGAACCAGCGCTGCGGTGTCGCCACCCGTTTGGCCACGGCGAGGGGCGAGGAGATCGCCCAGTTCTTGGGCACGAGTTCGCCCACGACCATCAGGAAGATCGTCGACAGTGCCGTACCGATGACCAGGGCCACCGACCGCGACGCGGAGGGGGAGATGCCGACGGCCTCCAGCGGACCCGCGATCAGTTCGGCGATCGAGGATTCCGAGAGCATGCCGACCACCAGGTTGGTGACGGTGATGCCGAGCTGGGCGCCGGAGAGCTGGAAGGTGAGGTTCCGTACGGCCTTGAGGGCGCCGGACGCACCGCGTTCACCGCGCTCCACGGCGCGCTCCAGCTCGCTGCGCTCCACGGTGGTCAGCGAGAACTCCGCCGCGACGAAGGCGCCACAGGCGAGGGACAGCAGCACCGCCACCAGGAGGAGGAGCACTTCGGTCATCGGGTCACCTCCGTCCCATGGTCGGCCAGGGACGGGAGGACCGCGCGACGTCGGCGGCCGCCGTGCGGGTCACGGCATCGGCTACTGGGAGGCTCGCCCATGGGCGGACGCTCACACCTTTCATATGTCATCGGACGATCGAGTGATCTTCCAATGGTAAAGGACGGGCAAAGCGTTCCGGTCGGGGGTGTCCCCGGGCGGCGGCGCCCCGACCGCGCCGCTCAGCCGGAGAGCGGCTTCACCCAGCGCCGCCAGTGTTCTTCGGACCTGTACCCGGCCGCGCGCCAGGCATGGTGCGCGGTCTCGTTCCGCTGAAGCACCATGGCATCCCCGCGCCGTCCCCCGAGCCGTACGAAACGTTCCTCCGCGGCCGCGAGGAGCGCGGAGCCGATGCCCAGCCGGCGCCGCTCCGGGTGCACCGCCAGCCGGTACAGATGGCACCGCCACCCGTCGAAGCCCGCGATCACCGTGCCGACGAGTTCGCCGTCGCGCTCGGCGAGGATCAGCGCCTCCGGATCGCGGGCCACCAGCCGTTCGACGCCGTCCCGGTCGTCGCTGATGCTCGTCCCCTCCGCGGCCACCTTCCAGAAGCCCAGCACGGCGTCGACGTCGGCGGGCTCGGCGGCCCGTATCCGCAGCTCAGTCATGCGGCGATCCCATCACCCGGTCCGGACGGTGGCACGGAATTCCATCATCCGGACACCGTCGTCGACACCGCCGTCGCCGAGGACGCACGGGGTGTGCGGGTGGGCACTCATGCGCCGCGCAACGCCTCGACGACAGGAGCGAACGCCTCCATGTGGGGCTCCAGGACCGTCAGGTACGAGATGCCGTACCGCTCACGCTGCGTCCGCAATCGTTCGGTGATCTCCTCCAGCGTGCCCACCAGGACGATGGGCAGCTCCAGGACCTGCTGCTCCGTCAGGTGGGGGATACGGGGCAGCCACGGGCGGATCGCCTCGGAGCGGTCCTCGGCGACGGTGACGATCTGGATCAGCAGGTTGAGTTCGGCGGGCTCCTTCCGCCCGGCCGCCGCCTCCCGGTACACGGCGACGCGCTGGTCGAGCTCCGCGGCGGTGACCGGTTCCAGCCTGCCGCCCGGCAGGGTGCGCGCCCCGGTGAATGCCGCGATGTCGGCGTGCTCGGCGGTGAGCCGCAGCATCCGGTCGCCGTTGGCCCCGATCAGCAGCGGGACCCGGGGCGACTGGACGGGGCGCGGCTCGTGGTCCTCCGAGCTCAGGAGCCGGTCCAACTCCTCGATGGTGTGCTGGAGATGGTCGACGCGCTCACGTGGTGTGCCCCAGGGCAGTCCGGCCGTCTCGTGCTCCGCCTCCACATAGCCGGTGCCCAGGCCCAGTTCGAGACGCCCGCCCGTCAGCGCGTCCGTGGTGGCCACCTCGCGGGCCAGCAGCGCGGGGTTCCAGAAGCCCGCGTTGAGCACGAACGTGCCGAGGCGCGGCCGCTCGGTCACCTGAGCGGCGGCCACCAGGGACGGGAACGGCGCGGGCAGGCCCAGGTGATCGGCCACCGTGATCACGTCGTATCCCAGGGCCTCCGCCCGGCGGCACTTCGCGTGCCACTCGTCCACAGGAGCGGGTGCGAGCAGGCTGACGCCGAAACGGAAGGGACGCAACAGACGGGACATGAACTCTCCTCGGTCACGGTCGACTTGCGCCCGGGCGGCGGACAGGAAGTGGGTACGTCACTCGTGCGCGATCGCGGCCAGCACGTTCATCCGGGACGCGCGCAGGGCCGGCAGCAGGGCGGCGACGATGCCCACCACCGCCGAACCGACGACGACGGCGATGATCGTCGCCCACGGGACGGCGAGCGCCTTCATGCCCTGCAGAGCGAGGACCTGCTGGATGCAGACGCCCCAGACGACACCCAGCGCCAGACCGAGAACCGCTCCGAACACGGCGATCACCACCGACTCGAGCCGGATCATCCGGCGCAGCTGACGGCGGGCGAGCCCGATGGCGCGCAGCAGACCGATCTCACGGGTGCGCTCCACGACCGACAGGGCCAGGGTGTTGACCACCCCGAGCACCGCGATGACGATCGCGAGCCCGAGCAGCGCGTACACGAGGTAGAGCAGTACCGCGATCTGATCGTGGATCAGCTTCTTGTAGTCGGCCTGGTCGCGGACCTGCACCTGCGGATACGGGTCGAGAGACTTCTCCAGCTTCGTGCGCAGCTGGTCGGGCGTGGTGCCCGACGCCGCGTTCACGTACAGCGCGGAGTCCTGCCCGCCCGGCACGTACTTCTCGATGGTGCCGAATCCGAAGAACAGGCCGCCCTGCATGCCGAAGCCGTCGCCGGAGTCCTGGTCGGTGAGGGCCCCCACCGTCAGGCGGGTGTTGCGGCCGGCGGGGAACTCGACAGGGACGGTGCTGCCCACCCGGACGTCGTGCTCCTGCGCGAACTTCCTGTCCATGGCGATGCGGCCGTCGCCGAGCGCCGCCGCCGTGTCGCCCTGCGCGTACGTGACGTGGGCGACCTCGTCGAGTTGCGGATCGTAGGCCGCCGCGGTCGTCTCGACGCGCTTCCCGTCCGGCAGCCGCACCGCGACCGGCGTGAACCGCTGACGGACCACCAGCCCGGCGCCGTCCGTGCCGCGGACCTTGTCCGTGAGCTCCTGCGAGAAGGGCTGGAAGTTGCTGTTCTGTATCACGAAGTCCGCGCCGAGCGTCTTGTCGATCTGCTGGTCGAACGACTTGGTCATCGACGCGCTCGCCACGGACATCCCGCCGACCAGGGCGAGGCCCACCATCAGGGCCGCCGCGGTGGCGCCCGTGCGACGCGGATTGCGCAGCGCGTTGCGCTGGCTCATCCGGCCGACCGAGCCGAACAGGGCCGGGAAGGCTCCGCCGAGAACCCGGATCACCGGCCGCACCAGGAGCGGGCCGGCGATCACCGTCGCGATGAGCGTCAGGACGACGCCCAGGCCCAGCAGAGAGGCGGCCGTCGAGGTCTTCGACGCGGCGGCACATCCCGCGAGCGCGGCCACACCGGCCGCGCCGACCACCGATCCCACCACGGCGCGCATCCGCAGGGGCCGGCCCACGCCGGCGATCTCGGCGTCCGCGAGGGCCGCCATCGGGGAGACACCGGCCGCGCGCCGCGCGGGCAGATAGGCCGCCACGAAGGTGACGCCGACGCCGACCACGTACGCCGAGACGGGCGTGGCCCAGCCGATCACCATCTCGGTCGACTTGAGGTTCATGCCGAACGCGGACATCAGCTTGATCAGCCCGAGCGCGAGACCGATTCCGGCGGCGAGCCCCAGTGTCGAGCCGACCAGACCCAGCAGCAGTGCCTCGGTGAGCACGGACCGGCGCACCTGACGCCGGTCCGCGCCCAGCGCGCGCAACAGCCCCAGCTCGCGGGTGCGCTGGGCGATCAGCATCGAGAAGGTGTTGACGATCAGGAAGATGCCCACCAGGACCGCGATGCCGGCGAAGCCGAGCATCACGTACTTGATGACGTCCAGGAAGCCGCCGAGTTGCTCGGCGGAGGACTTGGCCTGCTCCTCGGCCGTCTTCAGTTCGTAGGTCCGGGTGCCCAGTTCGGCGGCGACGCGCTGCTTGAGGACCGCGTCGCTCACCCCCGGTGCCGCGTCCAGGGAGACGCTCGTCGCGGCGTCGGGACTGCCCAGCAGCTTGGTCTGCGCGGTCGGTGTGTCGAGGAACAGCAGCGCGGCGCCGGGGTTGGTGGTGGTGAAGGTGGCGATGCCCACGATCCGCACCTTGAACGAGCCGGGCTGCGCCTGCACCGTCAGGGTGTCGCCGATGCCGACGTGCTTCTTCTCGGCTGTGTCCGCGTCCAGCAGCGCCTCGCCGTCACCCCTGGGCTCGTGGCCGGAGGTCAGTTTCACCGGACTGCGTTCGGTGACCTCCCAGTTGGTCACGATGGTGGGGGCGCCGGTGGTGGGGCCGACCGACTTGTTGTCGGCGTCGACGACCGTGGCGTTCTCGACGGCCGCGTCCACATGGGTGGCGGCGACGCCGTCGACCTTCGCCAGCCGCTTTGCGAGCGAGGCGGGCACAGTCTGGGTGGCGCCGGTCGGGATCTGCGAGTCCAGGTCGTTCTTCGGCTCCACCGTCACATCGGCCGCGGTGGAGGCGAAGAGCCGGTCGAAGGTGCGGGTGACCGTGTCGGAGAAGATGAGGCTGCCCGCGACGAACGCGACGGACAGCACGACGGCCAGCGCCGAGAGGAGCAGTCGGCCCTTGTGCGCGAGAAAGCTTCGCAGTGTCGCCTTGAGCACGACCGCCTCAGTCCTTGTCCAGGGTCACGTCGCTGGATTCGATGGAGTCGCCGGGCTCGCCCGGAGGGCCGACACTGCCGGTGGCGGGCGCCGCGTCGGCGCCGGGTCCGTCGCCCGCGCCGTCGAAGGTCACCCGGATCGTGTCGAAGCGTTTCATCCGCTCCAGGACGGCGTCCGCCGAGGGGCGCTCCATCTCGTCCACGATCCGTCCGTCGGCGAGGAAGAGCACCAGGTCGGAGTGGGCGGCGGCACCGGGGTCGTGCGTGACCATCACGACGGTCTGGCCGAGGTCGTCGACCGCCTCGCGCAGGAATCCGAGGACCTCCAGGCCCGCACGGGAGTCCAGGTTGCCGGTCGGCTCGTCCGCGAAGATCAGCTCGGGGCGCGAGGCGAGCGCGCGGGCGCAGGCGACGCGCTGCTGCTGACCGCCGGACAGCTGGGCGGGCCGGTGCTTCAGCCGCGCGCGCAGCCCCAGTGTGTCGATGACCTGGTCGAGCCACTTCTGGTCGGGCTTCTGGCCCGCGATGTCCATCGGCAGCGTGATGTTCTCGGCCGCGTTCAGCGTCGGGATCAGGTTGAAGGACTGGAACATGAAGCCGATGCGGTCCCGCCGCAGCCGGGTCAGCTCGCGCTCCTTCAGGCCGGTGATCTCGGTACCGCCCAGCCACACCTGACCGGCCGAGACCGTGTCGAGCCCCGCCAGGCAGTGCATGAGGGTGGATTTCCCGGACCCCGACGGGCCCATCACCGCGGTGAAGCGGCCGCGCGCGATGTCCACGTCGACCGAGTCGAGGGCGAGCACCGTCGTCTCGCCCGAGCCGTAGGCCTTGGTCAGGCCCCGGGCGCGGGCGGCGATCCCGTCCCCCTCCGCGCGCCCGAGAGCATGCTCCGCAGCAGGTGTGGACAAGGCCGCCTCCTCAGCGATCGACGTCCCGACTCCTCATGTCCCGGCAGAGCCTAATGTGACCGCGGGCACACTTGGTATCCCCCCGAGGTGCCGGTCGGCCTCCACCGCAGGTCGTGCCCACGATGCCGGTGTAAGGGCCATGCTCCACCCGGGGCACTCCACCCCCGGATGCGGCGCCCCCCTTGCCGGTGCTAGCGATCCGGCGCTAGCTTCGAAGCATGGCCAAGACTCAGCTGAACGTACGGGTGGACGAGGGCACGGCCCGCGCCGCCCGCGAGCGAGCGCTGGAGCGCGGGATGAGTGTGAACCGCTACATCGAAGAGCTGGTCCGGCAGGACACCGGGGAGGTCGGCCACACGTTCGTGGAGGCCGCCGCCGATTTCATGAAGCAATACGAATCCGTCTTCGCCGAGGAGTTCGGCGCGGACCGCGAAGGCACGCGCGAAGGTCGTCGTTGATCCGTTGAGCAATCTCAGAGTCGACCTTGCCTGGCTCCTCATGATCGCCGAACAGAAGACACCCGGGGATCCCCAGGTCACGGACTGGGGCGCGCTCGTCGCCGCCGTCAGCCGGCACGAGGCGGAGATATTCGGCATCCCCGTCTACGACAGTCCGCACGCCCGCGCCGCCGCGCTGCTCCAGCTGCTGCTGCACGTCCCCGCCCTGGAGCGCTCCAACGCCATGTTCGCCTCGGCCGTCGCGTACGCCTATCTCGTCGCGAGCGGGCTGAAGGTCGTCACCTCGCCCGAGCAGGTGCGCGAACTGGCGCGTCTGGTGAAGAGCGGCGAGGCCACAGTGCACGACATCGCGCACGAGCTGCGCCGCTGGAGCCTGTGAGGACGGGGACGGCGGCGTCGGCCGCTCCCGGCGCGCCGACCCTTCCTGCCGCTCAGGACGGTCCTACTGTGCCGACCGTGCCGACCGCTCCCGGCGCGCCGAGCCTTCCTGCCGCACGGGCAGTTGTGTTCACGGCGTCGGCCCCGGCTTCTCCGGTTCGGTGAGGCGGGGGCGCCACGCCGTGCCCAGCACGCAGTACGAGGTGGGCAGCCGCGGCCCCTTCTCGGGCATCATCAGCCGCCGGTACGGGCCGAGTTCGAACCCGGCGTCCCGCAGCGCGGCGACCGGGTCGCGGGCCAGGTGGCAGCCTCCGGTGAGGCGGGGCCACACCGTGCGGTCCAGGCCGCGCTGGGTGAAGGTCATCGCGGGCCCGCCGCCCCGGCCGTGCTCGAAGAACCGCAGGGTGCCGCCGGGGCGCAGCACGCGCTGCAGCTCGGCGAGGGCGCGCCGCACGTCGCGGACGCTGCAGAGCACCAACGACACCACGGCGGCGTCGAAGGCCTCGCTCTTGACCGGCAGGGCCTCGGCCGTACCGGGCGCGACGTCGACGGGCACCTCGGAACGCAGCGCCGCCTCGACCGCCAACTGCCGCAGCAGCCGCTCGGGTTCGATGGCGACGACCTCCGAGACGGTGTGCGGGTAGTGCGCGAAGTTCAGTCCGTTGCCCGCGCCGATCTCGATGACCCGCCCGGACAGTCCGGCGAGCAGCCGGTCGCGGATCCCGCCCATGCCCATCCGCGTCTCGGCCGTCACGCTGATGCGGGCGTAGTAGCGGGCGAAGAGGGGATGGTGCACCGCGTCTCGTGCCACCTTGCGGGAGCCGGCCGGGCTGAGCGGCGTGAACGGCATGAAGGACCTCCCGGGACGATGCGCCCTACCGTGATTGTCCCCCCGGGAGCTCCGCCGCACGCGCGACCCGGCCCACGAGGAGCCGCGCCGCACCGGAAAAGCCCTACGGGGACGCCCGATCGGCACGCCCAGCACGCCGACCCGGCACATCCGGGTGCACCGGTGCGGCGCGGCCAGGAGGGTGGCTCGGCACATCCGGATGCATCGGTGCGGCACGCCCAGCACGCCGACCCGGCACAACCGGGTGCACCGGTGCGGCGCGCCCAGGACGTGCTCGGCCCGTCCGGAAGCACTGGAGCGGCCCGCCCATGAGGTCGGCGCGGCACGCCCAGGACGCCGGTGCCGCACGGCCATGGCGCCGGCTCGGCCCGTCCGGGCGGGTCGGTGGCCGGTGCCGCACACTCGCGACGCCGGTGCCGCCGGCGGACGTACCGGAGCCGCGCGCCCAAGACGTCGGTGTCCCGCGCCCAAGGCTCCGGCTCCGCACGGCCTGGCCTACCGGTGCGCGCGGCACGTCCGGGCGCGGAGCCGCCCGGGACATGCCGCGCCCCCCGAAGTCGCCTCAGGCGGGATGCGCCGCGGTGAAGGCGTTCGCGTCCCAGGTCCCGCCGAGCGGCGAGGCGAGCCAGGTCGCCGCCCGGGCACGGAAGTCGAGCGGGTCCCGTGCGCCGGCGCCGGCCGGGATCGCGCCGAGGAGCGGCCCGCCCGCGACCTCCGGCAGGTCCGCCAGATTGCACCGCATGGCGAGGTCGGGGGAGTCGGGCCAGCTGCCGATGACCACTCCCGCGAAGCCCAGCCCCTGCCGCCGGAGTTCACGGGCAGTCAGCTCCGTGTTGTTGAGCGTGCCGAGGCCTGCCGCGGCGACCACGAGCACGGGCGCGTCGAGCAGCCGCGCCACGTCGGCCAGCGTCGCGCCCTCGTCGTCGAACCGTACGAGCAGTCCGCCCGCGCCCTCGACGAGCACGAGGTCGTGGTCGGCGGCCAGCTTGCCCGCCGCGTCCGCGACCTCCTGCGGCCGCACCGGGGTGAGACCGGCCCGCCGCGCGGCCGTGGCGGGCGCCAACGGCTCCGGGAAACGGCCGAGTTCGCGCGTGGTCAGGGCACCCGCGAGCCGGGCCACCTCGTCCGCGTCCCCGCACTCGTGCGGACCCACACCCGTCTGCGCGGGCTTCAGTACGGCGACGGAACGACCGGCGGCGAGGGCCACGGCGGCTACGGCGGCGGTCGTGACCGTCTTGCCGACCTCCGTGCCCGTCCCGGTGATCACCAGTACCGGCATGTCATCCCTCCCGTGCCGCGGCGCAGACCGCGCGAGCGATCCGTGCCACGTCCTCGTCACCCGTCACGAACGGCGGCATCGTGTAGACGAGGTCGCGGAACGGCCGCAGCCACACGCCCTCGCGGACCGCGGCAGCCGTCGCCGCCGCCATGTCCACCTCGTGGTCGAGCTGCACGACACCGATCGCGCCGAGGACCCGTACGTCCCGTACCCCCGGTGCCGAGGCGGCTTCCGCGAGCCCGTCCCGAAGCCCCGTCTCGATCCGCTTGACCTCGGTCCGCCAGTCCTGGCCGAGCAGCAGGTCGATCGAGGCGCAGGCGACCGCGGCGGCCAGCGGGTTGGCCATGAAGGTGGGCCCGTGCGCGAGCACCGGGACCTCGCCGCGCGAGATGCCGTCGGCGACCCGCGGGGTGCACAGGGTCGCCGCCATCGTCATGTAGCCGCCGGTCAGAGCCTTGCCGACGCACATCACGTCCGGGGTGACACCGGCGTGGTCCGCCGCGAACAGCGCGCCCGTCCGGCCGAAGCCGGTGGCGATCTCGTCGAGGACGAGCAGCACGTCGTGCGTGTCGCACGCCTCGCGCAGCACCCGCAGATACTCGGGCGAGTGGAAGCGCATCCCGCCCGCGCCCTGCACCACCGGCTCCACGATCACCGCGGCGAGCTCGTCGGCATGCTGCCCGATCAGCTCCCGCAGCCGGTCGGCGTACGCCTCGTCGAACTCGGCGGGCGGCGCCTCGGCGAACACCTGGCGCTGGAGGACGCCCTGCCACAGCTCGTGCATCCCGCCTTCCGGGTCGCACACGGACATCGGCTGCCAGGTGTCCCCGTGGTAGCCGCCGCGCCAGGTCAGCAGCCGCTGCTTGCCGGGGCGGCCGAGCGAGCGCCAGTGCTGGAGGCACATCTTGACGGCGACCTCGACCGAGACCGAGCCGGAGTCGCAGAGGAAGACGTGCTCCAGCCCCTCGGGCGACATGTCGACAAGGCGCTTCGCCAGCTGTACGGCGGGTTCGTGGGTGAGTCCGCCGAACATCACGTGGCTCATGCGGTCGAGCTGACCTCGTGCGGCCTCGTTGAGGACCGGGTGGTTGTAGCCGTGGATGGCCGACCACCAGGAGGACATGCCGTCGATCAGCTCGCCCGAACCGTCCGCCATGCGCAGCCGGACACCGCTCGCCGACTCCACGACGAGCGGTTCCTGACGCCCCGGCATCGGCCCGTAGGGGTGCCACACATGGCGCCGGTCGAGGTCGAGCAGTTCCCTGACGGACAGCTCAGGCATTGGGCGCGAGATCCGTTCCGGCCCCACGACGGCGTACGGCGACGAGGTCGGTGCGCGCGTCGGAGGACTGCTCCGTGACGGTGGCGGCGGCCGCCGGGGCGGAGCCGCACACGCCGCCGCCCTGGTGCGAGCCGCATCCGGCGTCCGCGTGCGAGCCGCACCCGGCGTCCGCGTGCGAGCCGCACCCGGCGCCTTCCTGCGAACCGCATCCGGCGTCCGCGTGCGAGCCGCAGCCGCCGCCCGCGGCCGCCCGGTGCTCGGGCAGCGTGACCTCGCCCGCGCCCTCCACCTCGAAGCCCGCGTCGGCGATCATCTCCAGGTCCGCCTTGCCGGCCTGGCCCTCACTGGTGAGGTAGTCGCCGAGGAAGATCGAGTTGGCCAGGTGCAGGGCGAGCGGCTGCATGCTGCGCAGATGGACCTCGCGGCCGCCCGCGATGCGGACCTCGACGTCCGGGCAGACGAAGCGGACCATCGCGAGGATCCGCAGACAGCGCTGCGGCGTGAGGTTCCACTCCTTGGCGAGCGGGGTGCCCTCGAAGGGGATCAGGAAGTTCACCGGAACGGAGTCCGGGTCGAGCTCGCGCAGCGCGTACACCACGTCGACGAGGTCCTCGTCGGACTCGCCCATGCCGGCGATCAGGCCCGAGCAGGCGGACAGTCCCGCCGCGTGCGCCTTCTGCACCGTGTCCACCCGGTCGGCGTACGTGTGGGTGGTCGTGATGTCCCCGTACGTCCCCTCGGACGTGTTCAGGTTGTGGTTGTACGCGTCCGCGCCCGCGTCGCGCAGCCGCTCGGCCTGGCCGTCGGAGAGCAGGCCGAGGCAGGCGCACACCTCGACGTCCTCGTTCTGGCCCTTGATCGCCTTGATGGTGTCGGAGACCCGGTCCACGTCACGGTCCGTCGGACCGCGTCCACTGGCCACCAGACAGACCCGCTTGGCGCCGCCGGCGAGACCCGCCGCCGCGGCCTTCGAGGCCTCGTCGGGCTTGAGCCAGGTGTACTTGAGGATGTCGGCCTTGGAGCCGAGCCGCTGCGAGCAGTACGAGCAGTCCTCCGGACACAGGCCCGATTTGAGGTTGACGAGGTAGTTGAGTTTCACCCGTCGGCCGAACCACTGCCGGCGCACCTTGCCGGCCGCGGCCACCACGTCCAGCACGTCGTCGTCGGAGGTGGCCAGTACGGCCAGCGCCTCGTCGCGGGTCGGCAGCTCGCGCCGAAGCCCCTTGTCCACCAGCGTGTTCAGCAGGTCCATGAGGCCCGATCCTTGCTTATGCGACCACTCCCGGCCAAGGAGAGTTTGCACAACAGAGACGGTTCGACGTGTGGGTATTGCCACACCCTGGCCTGCTGGCCCGGCCGCTAGGGTCTGTGCACTGCCTACAAAACACCCGCCCCTACGGTCCGGAGGACACATGGCGTTCGGCTGGATCGACGAGCAGGCCCGGGCGCGTCGCGCCGCCGGACTCGTCCGCACGCTGCGTCCGCGCCCCGCCGACTCGCCGCTCCTCGACCTCGCGAGCAACGACTACCTCGGACTGGCCCGGCACCCGGAGGTCACCGGGGCGGCGGCGGAGGCCGCGCACCGGTGGGGCGGCGGTGCGACCGGCTCCCGCCTCGTGACGGGCACGACCGAACTGCACGGCGAGCTGGAACGCGAACTGGCCGACTTCTGCGGCTTCGAGTCCGCCCTGGTCTTCTCGTCCGGCTACGCGGCCAATCTCGCCGCCGTCACCGCCCTCGCACCGCACGGCTCACTCGTCGTCTCCGACTCGGGCAACCACGCCTCGCTGATCGACGGCTGCCGGCTCGCCCGGGGCACCACGCAGGTGGTCGGGCACGCCGACCCCGACGCGGTGCGCAAGGCGCTCGGCACCCACCAGGGGCCCGCCGTCGTCGTCTCGGACACGGTCTTCTCGGTCGACGGGGACGCCGCTCCGCTGGCCCAACTCGCGGACGCCTGCCGGGAGTACGGGGCCGGACTGGTCGTCGACGACGCGCACGGACTCGGTGTCCTGGGCGACGGCGGCAGGGGCGCGCCGCACGCGGCGGGGCTCGCGGGAGCGCCGGACGTCGTCGTGACGGTCACGCTCTCGAAGTCGTTCGGGAGCCAGGGCGGCGCGGTCCTCGGCCCGGCTGCCGTCATCGACCACATGGTCAACGCGGCCCGTACGTTCATCTTCGACACGGGTCTCGCACCCGCCGCGGCCGGAGCCGCTCTGGGGGCTCTGCGGCTGCTGCGCCGGGAGCCGGAACGCGCGCTCCGGGCACGCGCGGTGGCGACGGTCCTGCACACCCGGCTGACGGCCGAGGGGCTCGAAGCCGTACGGCCGGACGCCGCCGTCGTCTCCGTGCGCGCGCCGTCCCCCGAGCGAGCGGTGCGCTGGGCGGCCGACTGCCGCGAGGCGGGGCTCGCCGTCGGGTGCTTCCGTCCCCCGTCCGTGCCCGACGGCATCTCTCGGCTGAGGCTGACCGCTCGCGCGGACCTCACCGAGGAGCAGATCGAGCACGCCGTGAGCGTGATCAGCCGGACGCGGTGATCGCGGTGTGCGGGCGAGGGATCAGCTCAGTCCGCTGATGAAGCCCTCCCAGGCGGCGGGGGCGAACAGCAGGGCGGGTCCCGTCGTGTTCTTGGAGTCGCGCACGGCCACCAGTCCGGACCAGGGGCCCGGGCCGGGCCGTGCCGTCTCGACGCAGTTGTTCATTCCCGTGCTGCGGCTGCTGCGCAGCCACCGGGCGTCGTGGAGTGAGGTACTGGAAGGTACGTTCCGAGGCAGTGCAGACATGGTGCCTCCTTACGCGCCGTCAGCTATCCCGGCGATGTAGTCCAACGATTCCTCGGGCGAAAGGGCGTGGAACTGAAGTGCGTCGAAGGCCTCGCTGTAGGCCTGAAGGTCTTCTTTCCGCTCGAGATAGAGGCTACTCGTCAAGTGGTCGAGAACAACCACATCCAGATCAGTTGTGTTCGAAAATGAGAAGATAACGAAAGGCCCGGTGACGCCGATGTGCGCTCCGGCGGTGAACGGCAGTACTTGAAGCCGCACTTGGGGCAGCGCCGCGGCGTCGCACAACCGCCGCAACTGGTGCGCCATCACCTCGGGTCCGCCGACCTCGCGGCGTAACACCGCCTCGTCCAGGACGGCGTCCAGCTCCAGCGGCGGGCGTGAGCGCAGCACGTCCTGCCGGGCGAGGCGCACCTCGACGAGCGCGTCGAGCTTGCAGTCCTCCAGCCCTTCGACGGCGGCCCGCGTCACGGCGCGCGCGTACTCGGGCGTCTGGAGCAGTCCGGGTACGACGGACGTCTCCAGCGTCCGCATCCCGCGCGCCTGCGACTCCAGACTGATGAAGTCCCGGTACGCCGGCGGCAGCACCCCGCGGTAGGCGTGCCACCAGTGATGCCTGCCGTCGTCCTCGGCGCCCGCCAACACGGTGAGAAGGTCGCGCAGTTCGGGGTCATCGACGGCGTAGACGTCCAGCAGCCGTGTCACGTCCGTGGACTTCACCCCGCTGGTCCCGGTCTCGATCCGGCTCACCTTCGACTGGTGCCAGCCCAGGAGCCGGGCGGCCTCACCGCTCGTGAGGCCCGCGCCGGCGCGCAGCGCGCGCAGTTCGGCACCGAGCTTGCGGCGGCGCACCGCGGGACCGTGCTGCATGGCCGTACTCCTTACTCCTTCCGAGCCACCCAAATACGCTCTGCCGTCGCAGAGTTCACCGCTTCGAGCGACAGATATATGCATATCTTGGTGGATCGCACCCGTGACCGGCCCGGTAATGGCAGTCTGGCGCGAAGCACCAGTCCGGGACCGTACTCGAACCATCCGCTCCGTGTCGGACTCCGGTCCCGTGGGAAAGGGACGACGTCGCCATGGCAGATCACCAGGAAGCATCCGTCACCCTGCCGAGCGATCCCGCCTCGGTCTCCGCGGCCCGCGCGTTCGTCGCCGACGTACTCGTCGAATGGGGTCTGCCGTGCGACTCCGAAGTCGCCGACACCGTAAGGCTCATCGTCTCCGAACTCGCCACCAACGCAGTCCAGCACACGTTCGGGCAGTCGCCCACCTTCACCGTGGACGTCCGGCTGGAACGGGACGAGCAGCTCCGTCTCGGAGTCACCGACAGCCACCCGCGTTTCCCCAAGAGGCTTCCGGCGGCCGTCCAACAGGACAACGGACGCGGCATGGTGATCATCCGTTGGCTGACCGCCGAGTGCGGCGGCAGACTCACCGTCCGGCCCACCCGTGAGGGCGGCAAGACCGTCTCGATCGAACTGCCCTGGACGGCACGGGTCCAGCCGGTGGTGGCCGGGGGCCCGCAAGAGCCCTGAGCGACGGCTCAGTTGTCCGGGCGGTGGCGGCCGGCCCGTTCGAAGGTGCCGCGCAGCAGCGCGCGGAACGCGTCGGCGGCGGGTGACGTCTCGTCGGTCCGGTGGACGACCGAAATCGTACGGCGCAGATCTCCCGGATCCAGCAGGCGCGTCCCCACCGGAGTCGCCGCCGTCCTGGCGACCATCTCCGGCACGACCGCGACCCCGAGCCCGGCGCTCACCAGGGCGCACACGAGCGCGTAGACCGGGGTCTCGACCAGCACCGCGGGGGTGGCACCGGCGCGGGCGAGTGCCGCCTCCACACCCTGCCGGGGCGGATGATCCGGGGCCATGCTGATCAGCGGCTGACCCGCGAGCTCGGCCAGGGGGAGCCGGGCCGAGCCGCCCGCGAGGACGTGCCCGGGGGCGGTCACCAGCACCAGCTCCTCGACCAGCACCGGCTCCAGGCTCACGGACGACGGGACGGCGACGGGGGCCGCCGGCTCGTAGGTGTGCGTCAGGGCCAGGTCGACCTCGCCCGCCGCGACGGCCGCGACCCCGGCGGGCGGCTCGTAGTCGGCGACCGCCAGCTCCACGTCCGGGTAGGTCCGGCGGAAGGCACTCAGCACGGGCGGCAGCAGATGGATGCCCGCCGTCTGGAAGGTGCCGAGCCGCAGTGTGCCGCCGGACAGGCCGGCCAGGTGCGCCAGCTCGTGCCGGGCCCGCTCCATCTCGTCCAGCACCCGGCGCGCCCGCGCCACCAGCAGCTCGCCGGCGCCCGTCAGCCGCGTCCCGCGATGGGACCGGACGAGGAGCGTCGCGCCCGCCTCGCGCTCCAGCTTCGCCAGCTGCTGGGAGAGCGCGGGCGGGGTGTAACCGAGCCGTTCGGCCGCCCGGGTGATCGACCCCGCCTCGGCGACCGCGACCAGCGCCGCGAGCCGCGTCGGGTCGTACATCGGACCACCCCGGACCTCGCCGCGACCGCGCCGGTCTGAACGAATGCTTAAGACCGACCCAGGATATTCGACATACCTGCTGAAGGCCCGGCAGAGGCAGTCTGGGGCCCATGGACGCTCAGCTCATCGCCTTCACAGCAGTCGCCGCGGGCATGGTCGCCGTGCCGGGTGCGGACTTCACCGTCGTGGTGCGCAACGGCCTGGTCTCGCGCCGGGCCGGTCTCGCCAGCGCGCTCGGCATCGTCGGTGGACTGCTCCTGCACACGGCGCTCGCCGTCGCCGGGGTCGCCGCGGTGCTCACCGCCGTGCCGGCGCTCTTCCGGGCACTGCAACTGCTCGGCGGCGTCTACGTCCTCCACCTCGGGGTGCGGACGCTGCGGTCGCTGGGGCGGTCGCGCGAGGAGGCCGCGGAGGGCACCGGGGACGGCGCGCGTCCGTTGCGGCAGGGCTTCGTCACCAACGCGCTCAACCCGAAGGCCCCGATCACGTTCCTCAGCCTGCTGCCGCAGTTCGTGCCGGCGGGCAGTCCCGCGATGCCGCGGACCCTGCTGCTGGCACTGATCGTGGTGGTCCTGGGCCTGGTGTGGTTCCCGGCGGTGGCGCTCCTCGTGGACCGGCTCGGTCGGTGGCTGCGCGCACCGCGCGCCGCACGGGCCGTGGAGGCGGTCACCGGCACGGCCCTGACGGTGCTCGGTCTGGTCCTCGTCCTGGAGCCCCTGAGGAGCTGAGCGCTCGCCTCACGGGCCGGCGCGGCGGCGCCGATCGCGCGGGCGGGACACCGAGCGAACCCTCGCGGTCTCCTGTCGCACGCCCTTCGGTGGCGGCGGCCCCGCGCCGCCACCGAAGGGTGGATCAGCTCACCCGTCCGTACCAGACGCTCCTCGTCCAGATCTTCTGCAGCTTCACGACGTCCCCGGTCTTCGGGGAGTGCCAGATCTTTCCCTTCCCGGCATAGATGCCGACGTGGTACACGCTCCGGCCCGAGTGGAAGAACACCAGGTCTCCGGCCTTGCGGTGCGAGGCCGAGATGTGATGGGTCTTGTTGTACTGCGCCGCGGCCGTTCGAGGGAGCTTCTTGCCCGCCTTCTTGAACGAGTACAGGGTCAGCCCGGAGCAGTCGAAGCGACGCGGTCCGGTGGCCCCCCACTTGTAGGGGGCGCCCTTCTTCGAGGCCGCGACCTGGAGTGCCTTCGTCGCCACGGTGGCCGCCTCGGCGTCGGGAGCGACACCGGGGACCACCAGGGTGCCGCCGACGGCGGCGATGGTCAGAGCCGAGGCCGTACCGGCCCGGGTCCACAGCGACGGGACACGATTGAGCGCAGTCATGCGCAACCCTTCGTCAGCCGCCTGTGAAGGATGACCTGTCGGATTCGGGCTGGCGAAGTAGCCCGGCCGCGTGTTGCGGCTTCACCCCAAGGACCGCCCGGATCTCTCCGGCGGCCCGTCGTGCTGGGTCCTCCACTCCTGCCGATCCACTTCTGTCGACCGGACATCCGGGCGGCGGCAGGACTCGGCGTCCGCCCGGACCGCCCCGCCGCTGCGGCGGGGGCTTGTCGTCGGAAGGGATCTTCACGCATGAGAGTCGGAAATGCCGAGCGGAACCGGTGATTTGTGGCGTTACTCACCACTCACCCGTTCGGGTGGACACCCCTTTGTTCGGGCGGGTGTTGAGGTGTACGACGACGCCCGTACCTGCAACGGAACGCCAAATTCCGGCTCGTGACCACGCGCGTTGCGCAACTCGGGGGCGTCGTACAAAGGACCCGCAGATACTCCAACGGGGGGTAATCCTTCTGGTCCGTTTGAAACCCGGGCCGGACGTCTCGCCGGTCGGCGTGCGTCGCGGCCCGGGCGTGCGCACCGGTCGCGCGTCAACTTCCGGAGCAGGGCGGCACGGTGACCCGGGACGCGCGCCGCTCGCCGTCGAGCACGCGCAGTGCCCGCGCGAGTGTCGGTGCGTGCACCTCGCTCTCGCCGCGCTGGTGCATCAGGGTCAGCGCGTCGCGCAGTGCGGTCGCCTTGACCACCAGTGCCTGAGCGGCCCTCAGGCCGCGGTAGGTGTCGCCGGGACGGGCCGGGTTGATGCGGCCGAGCAGGTCGACGACGTCGAGGTATCGGTCGATCAACTCGGCCTCGGCGCGCGTGAGCGCGGGGAGGGGCGGCAGTTCCGGTGGGAGCATCGGCCGGTCACCTCCCGCCGGGCGTGCTGCGCGAGCCCTTGCGGCTCGGGATGATCCGGTCGACCAGTCCGTACGCCACCGCCGCCGGTGCGTCGAGGATCTTGTCGCGTTCGATGTCGGCTGCGACCCGCTCCGGGCTCTGGCCCGTGTGCCGGACGAGCATCTCCTCCAGCAGTCCGCGGGTGCGGATCAACTCCTCGGCCTGGATGGCCAGATCACTTGCCTGGCCCTGGACCGGTTCGGGCAACGAGGGCTGGTGGATGAGGACGCGGGCACCCGGAAGGGCGAACCGCTTGCCCGGTGTGCCGCCGGCGAGCAGCACGGCCGCGGCCGACGCGGCCTGTCCGAGGCAGGTCGTCTCCACGTCGCAGGTGACGAACTGCATCGTGTCGTAGATCGCGGTCATCGCGCTGAATGAGCCGCCCGGGGAGTTGATGTACAGCGAGATGTCCTGGTCCGGGGCCAGATATTCGAGATGCATGAACTGCGCCATCACGTCGTTCGCCGACGTGTCGTCGATCGGCGTCCCGAGGAACACGATCCGCTCGTCGAGCAGCTTCGAGTACGGATCCAGGGTCCGGTGTCCCGCGCTGGTGCGTTCGGTGAACTCGGGCAGGACGTAGCGGGCGGACGGTTCGGACATGGTGCGCGCCTCCTCTGGGGGACTCTGTAAAAAATGTACAGGACGTACAGGTCTTGTCGATGGGTACTCGCTGACAGCGAAAAGGCCCGCGGGAGGCGCCCGGGGGAGTGCACGCGAAGGTCTCGACGGAGTACGCGGGAAGGGCTCGGCGGATTGCACGAGTGGGGCCCCGGGGGTGTACGGGAGCGGCCGGCGGGAGATCGCTCGCTCCGGGTCGGATCGGGACACCGGTCTAAGCTGGACGGCATGGCCTACGAGATTCCGGTGACGCAAGCCAGGGCTGAGCTCGCCGACCTGATCAACCGCGTGGTGTACGGCGGTGAGCGCGTCGTGGTGACGCGGCACGGGAAGCCTCTCGTCGCGCTGGTCTCCGCCGCCGACCTGGAACGCCTCGAGGAACTCCAGGACCCCGCCGACGAGCAGGTGATCAGCTCCCTTTCCAGCGTTCGCGAGGTCGCGTCCGCGCCGCGGGAGCGCCAGCGCTTCGGCATCGCCGCCGAGCACCGGGGGCCGAGCGCCTCCTGAGGGGTTTCATTCGGATCAGCCCGGGTCCGCGACGTCCGGCACGGCACTTCGCCGCGTTGTCGGACCACCCGAGTGCGCCCGGTACGCGGGTGATCCTCCGCCTTGCGACGCACCGCACCGGAGCCGCGGCCTGATCCGACCTGATCTCACTTGATCCAAACAAAACCCCCTGGACGGAACCGGCGCGGTCCGCGTGCCGTGCGCCCGCCGCCGCACGGCGGGGCGGACGCGCGCCCGCGCGGGGCAGGACCCACGATCGGCCGCATCGGGTCGCCGCCGTCCCGTCGGTCCGGCGCGATCATCATCGGCCGTACGGGGGTGTCCACGACCTGCCGTATACGGTCCGGCTCGCGGCGGCGTGCCGGACGGTGGCTTCGTCGCCCCGGGGTTGTTTCCGAAGCTGCGGCTGCCCGGTTGAGGCGGTCGAGCGCGGTGGGACCGCCACCGGGCCGCGCCGACCCCGGCGCTTGGCGGGGGCGTCGATCACGCCCCACGGGACCTGTGATGCGACACGCCGGCCCCGGCGCCCGCGCCCCCGGAGATTCCCGCGGCGACCCGCCCGCCGAGAAGCGCCCTGTGGGTCCGGTACGGCCCACCGGAGGGCCGACACTCGGCCACAGGCCGGTTAACGTCCCCGAAACCCCGGCCAACTAGCGTGCGCATCCACGCCACCAGGGGTTTCGGTGGCTGCGGCCACCGGACCCCGCACGGTCCGGAGCGAGGACTGTGAGGTGGTACGCCGTGCAACTGACCCCGCACGAGCAAGAGAGGCTGCTGATCCACGTGGCCGCCGACGTGGCCGAGAAGCGCAGGGCCCGCGGACTGAAACTGAACCACCCCGAGGCCGTCGCCCTCATCACGTCGCACATCCTCGAAGGCGCGCGGGACGGACGCACCGTCGCCGAACTCATGGCCTCCGGCCGGAAGATCCTCACCCGCGACGACGTGATGTCGGGCATCCCCGAGATGATCCACGACGTCCAGGTGGAGGCGACCTTCCCGGACGGCACCAAGCTCGTCACCGTCCACGACCCCATCGTCTGACGGGGAGCAGCGCCATGATTCCCGGAGAGATCCTCTACGCCGACGAGCCCGTCGTCTTCAACGAGGGCCGCGAAGTCACCCGGCTGACCGTCCTCAACGCCGCCGACCGGCCCGTCCAGGTCGGCTCCCACTACCACTTCGCCGAGGCCAACCCCGGCCTGGACTTCGACCGTGCCGCGGCGCGCGGCAAGCGGCTGAACGTCGCCGCCGGCACCGCTGTGCGCTTCGAGCCGGGGATCCCCGTCGACGTCGAACTCGTCCCGCTCGCCGGTGCCCGCGTGGTGCCCGGACTGCGCGGTGAGACCGGAGGTGCCCTCGATGCCTGAGATCTCGCGCGCCGCGTACGCCGACCTGTTCGGCCCCACCACCGGCGACCGCATCCGCCTCGCCGACACCGACCTGCTGATCGAGATCGAGGAGGACCGGTCCGGCGGTCCCGGACTCGCCGGTGACGAGGCGGTGTTCGGCGGCGGAAAGGTCATCCGCGAGTCCATGGGACAGTCGCGTGCCACGCGCGCGGACGGCACGCCCGACACCGTCATCACGGGTGTCGTGGTCGTCGACCACTGGGGGATCGTCAAGGCCGACCTCGGCATCCGCGACGGCCGGATCACCGGCATCGGCAAGGCCGGCAACCCGGACACCATGGACGGCGTCCACCCCGATCTGGTGATCGGCCCCGAGACCGAGATCATCGCGGGCAACGGGCGCATCCTGACCGCGGGCGCCATCGACGCCCATGTGCACCTGATCTGCCCGCAGATCGCCGACGAGGCACTCGCCTCCGGGATCACCACGCTCGTGGGCGGCGGCACGGGCCCCGCCGAGGGCTCGAAGGCGACCACCGTCACGCCCGGCCCCTGGCACCTGGCCCGGATGCTGGAGGCCATGGAGCAGTACCCGCTCAACTTCGGCCTGCTGGGCAAGGGCAACACCGTCTCGCACGAAGCGATGCTGTCGCAGATCCGCGGCGGCGCGCTCGGCCTGAAGATCCACGAGGACTGGGGCTCGACGCCCGCGGCGATCGACGCCGCGCTCACCGTCGCGGACCGCACCGGCATCCAGGTCGCCATCCACACGGACACCCTCAACGAGGCCGGTTTCGTGGGCGACACGCTGGCCGCCATCGGCGGACGCGGCATCCACGCGTACCACACCGAGGGCGCGGGCGGCGGGCACGCGCCGGACATCATGACCGTGGTCGCCGAGCCGTACGTGCTGCCCAGCTCCACCAACCCCACCCGGCCCTACACCGTCAACACCGCCGAGGAGCACCTCGACATGCTGATGGTGTGCCACCACCTGAACCCGGCGGTGCCCGAGGACCTGGCCTTCGCCGAGTCCCGGATCAGGCCGTCGACGATCGGGGCCGAGGACATACTGCACGACCTCGGCGCCATCTCGATCATCTCCTCGGACTCCCAGGCCATGGGACGCGTCGGTGAGGTCGTCATGCGGACCTGGCAGACGGCCCACGTGATGAAGCGGCGGCGCGGTGCCCTGCCGGGCGACGGGCGCGCGGACAACCACCGGGTGCGTCGCTATGTCGCCAAATACACGATCAACCCGGCGCTCGCGCAGGGCCTCGCCCGCGAGGTCGGCTCCGTCGAGCCGGGCAAACTCGCCGACCTGGTGCTGTGGGAGCCCGCCTTCTTCGGAGTCAAGCCGCACCTCGTCATCAAGGGCGGCCAGATCGCATACGCGCAGATGGGCGACGCCAACGCGTCGATCCCGACTCCCCAGCCGATCCTGCCCCGGCCGATGTACGGCGCCGTCGGGAGGGCGCCGGCCGCCAACTCGTTCAACTTCGTCGCACCGCTCGCCATCGAGGACGGGCTCCCCGAACGGCTCTCCCTCGGGAAGCGGTTCGTCGCCATCGAGTCGACCAGGGCGGTGACCAAGGCGGACATGCGCGAGAACGACGCGCGACCGCGGGTGCAGATCGACCCGGACAGCTTCGCCGTGCACATCGACGGCGAACTGGTCGAGGCGACACCGGCCGCGGAACTGCCCATGGCCCAGCGTTACTTCCTCTTCTGATGTCCCGCGCGGCACTACTGGTCCTGGCCGACGGACGCTTCCCCGCCGGAGGCCATGCCCACTCCGGCGGGGCGGAGGCGGCCGTCAAGTCCGGACGGGTCACCGGGGCGGCGAGCCTGGAGGACTTCTGCCGGGGCCGGCTGCACACGACCGGCCTCGTCTCGGCCGCGCTGGCCGCGGCGGCCACGCTCGGTGCCGACCCGGCGGCCCTGGACGACGCCGCCGACGCCCGGACGCCGTCACCTGCCCTGCGGGTCGCCGCGCGACGGCTCGGGCGGCAGCTGATGAGAGCGGCCCGGGCGGCCTGGCCCTCGGCCGAACTCGACGCGCTGGCAAGGGAGTTCCCCAAAGGGGCGCATCAGCCCGTCGTTCTCGGCGTCACGGCCCGGGCCGCCGGCCTCGCGGCGGACGACGCCGCGTACTGCTCCGCGTACGAGAGCGTCAGCGGACCGGCGACGGCCACCGTGCGGCTGCTGAGCCTCGATCCGTTCGACGCCAGCGCGGTGCTGGCCCGACTGGCGCCGGAACTGGACCGGGTGGCGGGCACGGCCGCCGCTGCCGCGCGGGGCGTGCTCGACCACGGCGTCGACGCGCTGCCCGCGGCCTCGGCCCCGCTGCTGGAGATCGGCGCCCAGGCACATGCGGCCTGGCCCGTACGCCTCTTCGCTTCGTAAGAGCACCGCGCACCCGCTCCGCCGCTGCCCCCACACCACCTTGGAGACTCATCGTGCATCTCGACCACACCCATGACGGTGCGTCCGCTGTCAGTGCCGACGCCCATCGTCCGGACGGGGCGCGCCGGGCCCTGAGGATCGGGCTCGGCGGGCCGGTCGGCTCGGGGAAGACCGCCACCGTCGCCGCGCTCTGCCGGTCGCTGCGCGACGAGTTGTCCCTCGCCGTCGTCACCAACGACATCTATACGAGGGAGGACGCGGAGTTCCTGCTGCGGGAGGCGGTGCTGCCGCCCGAGCGGATCGCCGCCGTCGAGACCGGGGCCTGTCCGCACACCGCCATCCGGGACGACATCTCCGCGAACCTCGAAGCGGTGGAGGACCTGGAGGACGCGGTCGGTCCGCTGGACCTGATCCTCGTGGAGTCCGGGGGCGACAATCTCACGGCTACCTTCTCCAAGGGGCTCGTCGACGCGCAGATCTTCGTGATCGACGTCGCGGGCGGCGACGACATTCCGCGCAAGGGCGGGCCCGGTGTCACCACCGCCGACCTGCTCGTCGTGAACAAGACCGACCTCGCACCCCATGTGGGGTCAGATCTGGGGCGGATGGCGGCGGACGCGAAGACGCAGCGAGCCGAACTCCCCGTCGTCTTCCAGTCCTTGCGCACCGAGGACGGGGTCGCGGCCGTCGCCGGCTGGGTGCGGGAGCGACTCGCCGCGTGGACGGCGTGAACCGGATGGATGGCGTGAACCGGGTGGACGGCCTGAGCCGGACGGGCGACGTCGGTCCGGTGAGCGGCGTCGGCCGGGCCGACGGTGCCGGACCCGTGGGCGGCGCCGGCCGGGCGAACGGTGCCGGCCCGACGCGCGGGGCCACGCCGACGGCGGACGGCAGCGGGCCCGGGCGTGCGCTTCGGCCGGCCGGCGCGAGCCGGGCAGGTCGCCTGACGACGGCGGGTGTGCGGGCGACCGCACGGATCGCCGCGCGGGACGACGGCAGGGGCGGCACCTCGCTGCCCGTGCTGGAGGGGGAGGGCCCGCTCGCGGTGCGCCGCATCCGGTCCCACGGCGACGAGGCCCGCGTCATGCTCGTCGGCGCGATGAGCGGCCCGCTCGGCGGCGACCACCTCACCGTCGAGGCACGCGCCGACGAGGGCGCGCGCCTGAGGGTGGGGTCGGCCGCCGCGACGATCGCGCTGCCCGGCCAGAACAAGGGCGAGGCACGCTACGACGTCCGGCTCTCCGTCGCCGACGGCGGCGAACTGCACTGGCTCCCCGAGCAGTTGATCTCCGCCGGCGGCAGCGACCTGTGCGTCTCCTCGCGGATCGACCTCCAGGGACGCGCCCGGCTGGTGTTCCGGGAGGAGCAGGTGCTCGGGCGCGTGGGCGAGGAACCCGGCCGGCTCACCAGCCGTCTTGTCGTGCGACTGGACGGACGGGCGCTGCTGGACCAGGAGTTGGCCTGTGGTCCGGGCGCGCCCGGTGGCTGGGACGGGCCCGCTGTGCTGGCCGGGCTGCGTGCGGTGGGCCAACTGGTTTTCGTACGACCGGAGTTCGCCGACCACCTGCCCGAGCCCCGCATGCTGGGGGAGTACGCGGCACTGGCTCCGCTCGCCGGGCCCGCCGTGCTCGTCACCGCACTCGCGCCCGACGGGCTCGGACTGCGGCGCGTGCTGGACGAGGCGCTGCGCCTGCTCGGCTGACCGTGGGCCGTGGTGGCCCGCTCTCCGAGGGCGGACGGAGATGTCTCCGCTCAACGGCACAACGCGCACCGGTTATCGGATTAGTAAAGAAGCCCTGTCGCATCTGTTCTCAGGGACCTCACAGCCGAAAGGATCCCCCTACCAATCGCAACGATGTACGGGGAGGCCACACTTGAGGGCTAAGAGACCGTCGAGACGGATGACGGCGCTCGGTTCGGCCGGAGCGCTCGTCACGGCGACCCTGATCGCCGGAGCCGTCACGGCTCCGTCGGCCACCGCCGCGTCGCGTCACGGGCAGGACCGGGAGCAGCGCGGAGCGGCGATCGCCGCGGAGCGGGCGGCCAAGGCCGGCATCGACTGGCAGGACTGTCCCGCGGACTGGGGCCTGGAGAAGCCGATCCAGTGCGGCTGGGTCAGCGTCCCGCTCGACTACGCCCACCCGAACGGCAAGCAGATCAAGCTGGCCGTGGACCGTATCGGGAACACGGGCAGCAAGGACGAGCGGCAGGGCGCCCTCGTCTACAACCCCGGCGGCCCCGGCGGCTCCGGCATGCGCTTCCCGCGCCGCGTGACCACGAAGAGCCCCGTCTGGGCGAACACCGCCAAGGCGTACGACTTCGTCGGCTTCGACCCGCGCGGTGTCGGCCACTCGGCCCCCATCTCCTGCATCGATCCGCAGGAGTTCGTGAAGGCGCCGAAGGCCGACCCGGTCCCGGACAGCGAGGCGGACAAGCGTGCCCAGCGCAAGCTGGCCGCCGAGTACGCCGACGGCTGCGCCGAGCGCAGCGGCGCGATGCTGCCGCACATGACCACGCCGAACACCGCACGCGACCTCGACGTCATCCGTGCCGCCCTCGGTGAGAAGAAGCTCAACTACCTGGGCGTCTCGTACGGCACGTACCTGGGAGCCGTCTACGGCACGCTCTTCCCGGGGCACGTCCGCCGCATGGTGGTCGACAGCGTCGTCAACCCGTCGCGGGAGAACATCTGGTACCAGGCCAACCTGGAGCAGGACATCGCCTTCGAGGGCCGCTGGAAGGACTGGGAGGACTGGGTCGCGAAGAACGACGCCACCTTCCACCTCGGCGACACCCGGGCCGAGGTCCAGGACCAGTGGCTGAAGCTGCGGGCCACCGCGAAGAAGAGCCCTCTCGGGGGCGTCGTCGGCCCCGCCGAGCTGATCTCCTTCTTCCAGAGCGCGCCGTACTACGACTCCTCCTGGGTCCCGGTCGCGACGGTGTTCAGCAAGTACGTCGCCGGTGACACGCAGGCGCTCGTCGACGCCGCCGCCCCCGACCTGTCGGACACCGCGGGCAACATCGCCTCGGAGAACGGCAACGCCGTCTACACGGCCGTCGAGTGCACCGACGCCCAGTGGCCCACCAGCTGGCAGAAGTGGGACCGGGACAACACCCGGCTCCACAAGGACTACCCGTTCATGACCTGGGCCAACGCGTGGATGAACCTGCCGTGCGCCACCTGGCCCGCCAAGCAGCAGACCCCGGTGAACGTCAAGACCGGCAAGGGTCTGCCCGCCGTCCTGATCGTGCAGTCCACGCGTGACGCCGCCACCCCGTACGCCGGCGCCGTCGAACTGCACAAGCGCTTCAAGGGCTCCCGCCTGATCACCGAGCAGGGCGCGGGCTCGCACGGTGTGACCGGGCTGGTCAACCCCTGTATCAACGAGCGGGTGGACAGCTACCTGCTCACCGGCAGGACGGACGCGTCCGACGTGACCTGCGCGCCGCACGCCACGCCGAAGCCGTAACCCGTCCAGCGGGAAGGGGGGCGGCCGGACTCCGGCCGCCCCCTCACCGTTCCAGGACGCGGTGCGCCCCGGCTCCTGTCGGGCCGGACCTCTCGCTCAGGACGCGAGCCAGGCGTCCTCCGCCGCGTAGTCGAAGAGGTCGCCGTACGCGCGGACCATGTCGGGGTAGGCCTCCCGCCAGTCCCGTCCGGCCAGCCGGCGTTCGATCGAGGCGATGGTCTCGGGGAGCGTGTCGGCGTACCGGACCACCGGGCGGTAGCCCAACTCCCGTTCGGCGGCGCGCATGTCGCAGACGACGGGCAGCGGTACCGTCCACGGCGTGTCCCCGACCGTGGGCGCCGGGGCCGGACCGTCCACCAGCACATCCTCCGCCCGCACGCCCATCGCCGTGTCGATCGCCGCTGCGATCTCCGCCACCGTGGGCGCCTCGGGGTCGCAGGCGTTCAGGACGCGCGACCCCGGCCGCCGTGCCGCCAGCCGGATCAGTTCGGCGACGGTGTGGACACTCACCGGGTGGAAGCGGCTCTGGCCGCCGAACGCGAGGACGCGCCGACGACGGCCGTCCAGGTTGCGCTTGACGAAGTAGAGCTCGCGGGGCGTACGGCAGTAGGGGCCGTGCACGGCACCCGCGCGCAGCAGGGTCGTCGGCAACCGGTCGCCCGCGGCGAGGAGGTCGCGCTCCAGGGCGGCTTTGCGCGTGCTGTACGTGCCGTCGCCGGGCCGCACGGTGCGCCGGCTCTCCGGGATCGGCACCGGGTACTCGGGGAATCCGTCCGGCTCCGACTGCGTGTCGAAGCCGCGCCCCTTGTCGTCCTCGTAGACCGACACGCTGGAGATCACCACGGCGGAGCCGACGCGGCCGGCGAGCCCCGTCAGCTGGCGTGCGTGCTCGGCGCCGTAGGCGACGATGTCGACCAGCACGTCGCAGCCGTCACCGACCGCCGCGGCCAGGGCGGTGTCCTGCGCACGGTCCAGCCCGACGGCGCGCACCTGCGCGGGCCAGCCGTCGTCGCGGCCGCCGCCGCGGGACGCGGCCGTCACCTCCCAGCCGTCGCGGGCCAGCGCGTCCACGGCCGCGCGTCCGATCTGTCCGGTCGCTCCGATCACCACAGCACGTCTCATACGTAAAAAATGTACAGGACGTACGTCCGGTGCAGGCGGACTCCGTTCCGCTCAGCTCAACGGCATCCGTCGGAACTTGCGCGCGTTCGCCGCCTTCTCCTCGGCCTCCTGGGCCTTCACGACGGCCGCGTACTGGTCGACGTACTCCTGTTCCGAGAGGCTGAGAATGGCGTACATGATCTCGTCGGTCACCGCGCGCAGGATCGCCTTCTCGTTCTCCATGCCGGCGTAGCGGGAGAAGTCGAGGGGCTTGCCGAAGCGGATGACGACGGGATGGATGTTCGGGATGACCTTGCCGGGCGGCTGCGCCTCGAAGGTGCCGATCATCGCGCACGGGATCACCGGGACCCCGGCCTTGAGGGCCATCACCGCGACGCCGACCTTGCCCTTGTAGAGACGCCCGTCGTGCGAGCGGGTCCCTTCCGGGTAGATGCCCAGCAATTCGTCCTTGCGCAGTACGCCGAGGCCCTCGCGGATCGCCGCCTGGCCCGCGTCCTTGCCGGAGCGGTCCACGGGGATCTGCCCGGCGCTGCGGAAGAAGGCCGCGGTGAGCCGGCCCTTGATGCCGGGACCCGTGAAGTACTCGGCCTTCGCGAGGAAGGTGATGCGCCGCTTCAGGATCGCGGGCATCAGGAAGTGGTCCGAGAACGACAGATGGTTGCCGGCGACGATGGCCGCGCCCGACGACGGTACGTGCTCAAGGCCCTCGATCCGAGGCCGGAAGACCAGCCTCAACAGCGGACCCAGAAGCACGTATTTGAGCACGTAATAAAACACTGGGGCACTCCTCGTTTCCCCCGGGGAGCGATCAGTGTAGGCGCGGCCGTCGCCGGGCGTAACCGTTCCGGTGTCACTCTCTGTGGCCTCGTGGCCGGTATCAGACCCCTTGCGTCAGAACTTTCTCCAGAGCCCCGAGAGCCGACTGCAGTTCCTCGCCGGTGATGGTCAGCGGAGGGGCGAGACGGATCGTCGAACCGTGGGTGTCCTTGACGAGGATGCCCTCGCGCATCAGGCCCTCACTGATCTCGCGGCCCGTGCCGATGGCCGGGTCGATGTCGACCCCCGCCCACAGTCCGCGCGCCCGGAAGCCCTCGACGCCCTTGCCGACCAGGTTCGCGAGCCCACCGCGCAGGATCACGCCCAGCTCCGCCGCCCGGCGCTGGTACTCCCCGGTCTCCAGAAGGCCGACGACGGCCGAGCCCACGGCCGCTGCGAGCGGATTGCCGCCGAACGTCGAGCCGTGTTCGCCCGGACGCAGTACCTCCAGCACGTCCCGGCGCCCCACCACCGCGGACACCGGCACGATGCCGCCGCCGAGCGCCTTGCCGAGAAGCACCAGGTCCGGCACGACCTCCTCGTGCTCCACGGCGAGGGTGGCCCCCGTGCGGCCGAGACCCGACTGGATCTCGTCGGCGATGAACAGGCAGCCGGCCCGGCGGGTCAGCTCGCGTACGCCGGTCAGATAGCCGTGGTCCGGGACGACCACGCCGGCCTCGCCCTGGATGGGCTCGATCAGCACGGCCGCGGTGGTCTCGTCGACCGCCTCTTCGAGCGCGGCGAGGTCGTTGTACGGGACCACACGGAAGCCGGGGGTGAAGGGCCCGAAGCCGGTGCGGGCGGTCTCGTCCGTGGAGAAGCTGACGATCGTGGTCGTACGGCCGTGGAAGTTGTCGGCGGCCACGACGATCGTCGCTCGGTCCGGGGCGACCCCCTTGACCTCGTAAGCCCATTTGCGGGCCACCTTGATGGCGCTCTCCACCGCTTCCGCGCCCGTGTTCATCGGCAGGACCATGTCCTGGCCCGTCAGCGTGGCCAGGGACTCGGCGAACCCGGCCAGCCGGTCGTTGTGGAAGGCGCGCGAGGTCAGGGTGAGCTGGTCCAGCTGACGGTGCGCCGCCTCGATCAGCACCGGATTGCGGTGCCCGAAGTTGAGGGCCGAGTAGCCCGCCAGCATGTCCAGGTAGCGACGGCCCTCTACGTCCTCGACCCAGGTGCCCTCGGCACGGGCGACGACGACGGGCAGCGGGTGGTAGTTGTGCGCGAGGACCGGCGCCTCCGCGCGGATCAGCTCGTCGGAGGTGCGCGTACGGGCGGGGGTGCGGGTGGGTGCCGTCATGAACGGATCTCCTGAGTGCAGCACTTGATGCCGCCGCCGGCCTTGTGGAACTCCGAGAGGTCGACGGGGACGGGGACGTAGCCGTGGCGGTCGAGCTGCTCGGCGAGGGACTCGGCGCGCGGCGCGATGAAGACGTGGCGGCCGTCGGAGACCGAGTTGAGGCCGAAGGCCATGGCGTCCTCGCGTGTGGCGAGCACCGCGTCCGGGTACAGCCGGGCGAGCACCTCGCGGCTGCCGGGCGAGAACGCCTCCGGGTAGTACGCGATGTTGTCGTCGTCCAGGACGAACAGCGCCGTGTCCAGGTGGTAGAAGCGCGGGTCGACCAGGCTGAGGCCGATCACCGGGACGCCGAAGAACTCCTGCACCTCGCGGTGCGCCTCGGGGGTCGTACGGAATCCGGTGCCGGCCAGGACGTATCGGCCCGTCGGGACCAGGTCGCCCTCGCCCTCGCACACCGATTCGGGCCGGTAGACGTCGAAGCCGGCCGCCTTGAACCAGGTGTCGTAGGCGATGGACTCGGGACGGCGCTGGGGTGCGTGGAAGAGCGAGCCGAAGACCCGGCCCGCCAGGACGAGCGCGGAGTTCGCCGCGAACACCATGTCGGGAAGGCCGGCGACCGGTTCCACCGAGTCGACGGTGTGGCCGTGCGCGCGGTAGGCGCGGATCAGCGCCTCCCACTGGCCGCGGGCGAGGTCGACGTCCACGGGCGTGTCGGGATGCATCCACGGGTTGATCGCGTACTGCACGGCGAAGTGTCTGGGTTCGCAGACCAGAAAGCGCCGGGGGCGCGGCACACGGCTGTCGGGCACAGAGAGGTACCTCCGCTTCCTGCGGTGTCGGCTGGGGGTTCCTCCACGGTAAGAAACGGCAGATACGGGCGACAAGCGAGGAGAGCTGCGTGATTGCGCAGCAATGATGCGTGATCGGAGGAGTCAGCGCACGTTTCCTGCGTCGTCCGGGACGGCGTGGGTCGCCCCGGCCTCAGGAGCCTCCGGCAGCAGGTGGGACAGCACCATGTAGCTGATCGTCTTCCGGATGAACGGCTCCGTACGGATCCGCTCCAGCACCTCCTCGAAGTGCTCCACATCGGTCGCCCGCACGTGCAGCAGCGCGTCCGCGCCTCCGGTCACGGTCATCGCGGCGGTGATCTCCGGATGGTTGCGCACCACCTCCGCGAGCCGCCGCGGCGGGGCCGCGCCCTCGCAGTACACCTCCACGTACGCCTCCGTGCGCCAGCCGAGCGCGGCCGGTTTCACCGTGGCCGTGAAACCGGTGATCACACCCGTCTCGCGCAGCCGGTCGACGCGCCGCTTGACCGCGGTGGCGGACAGGCCGATCGCCGCGCCGATCTCCGCGAAGCTCGTCCTGGCATTGGCCATCAGGGCCGTGATGATCTTGCGGTCGAGTTCGTCGAACATCGCGGGCTTGCTGCTCATGACCGCACTGTATCCAGCGTCAACGCCCACGCGGCCGGCGAGAACGCGGACGCTCCGCGACATGTCCAGGCGGACCGATCGCTCTTACACTCCACTCTCATGCTGCGCGCGCTCGCCGTCGACGACGAACAACCGTCCCTCGAGGAACTCCTCTATCTGCTGAACGCCGATCCCCGCGTCAGCAGCGTCGACGGCGCGAGCGACGCCACCGAGGCACTGCGCCGGATCAACCGGGCCCTGGAGTCCGGACCCGGCGGCCCCGAGGCCATCGACGTCGTCTTCCTCGACATCCACATGCCCGGCCTGGACGGACTCGACCTGGCCCGGCTGCTCACCGGCTTCGCCAACCCCCCGCTCGTCGTCTTCGTGACCGCGCACGAGGGCTTCGCCGTGCAGGCCTTCGACCTGAAGGCCGTCGACTACGTGCTCAAGCCCGTACGCCGCGAGCGGCTCGCCGAGGCCGTCCGACGGGCCGTCCAGTTCAGGGACACCGCCCCCCTGATACCCGTGCACGAACCCGACCCCGACCACATATCCGTCGAACTCGGCGGAGTGACCCGCTTCGTGTCCGTCGAGGACATCACCCACGTCGAGGCCCACGGAGACTACGCCCGCCTGCACACGCCCCAGGGCAGTCATCTCGTCCGCATCCCCCTGTCCACGCTGGAGGAGCGCTGGCGCTCCCGCGGCTTCGTCCGCATCCACCGCCGTCACCTCGTCGCCCTGCGGCACATCGGCGAACTCAGGCTGGACGCGGGCACGGTGAGCGTCCTCGTCGGCCCCGTGGAACTCCAGGTCAGCCGCCGTCACGCGCGCGAACTGCGCGACCTGTTGCTGCGCCGGACCGCGAGCTGAGGAGGGCCGCGTGCCACAGGACCCGACCGAACGCCGCGTGGTCGTCACCGGGGTGCCCCGGCACACCCGCAGAACGTCCGGCTACTACCGGCCCAGGACCGAGATCGACGAACAGACCACGCTCGGCCACACCTACGTCCGCTCCCTGATGCGCAGTCAGCTCCGTGTCGCCCTGCTGGTCTTCGCCGTGCTCGTGCTGCTCGTCGGACCACTGCCACTGGTATTCGCCGCCATGCCGGACGGCGCCGGTCTCGAATGGGGCGTGCTCGGCTTCGGCGTGTACCCGCCGCTGGTCCTGCTCGCGCGCTGGTACGTGCGCCGCGCGGAGCGCAACGAGAAGGACTTCGTGCGACTCGTCGAGGACCGCTGACCCGTGAACCAGAACTACGCCGTCCCCGCGGTCGCCCTCGTGGTCGTGGCGACCGTCCTCGTCGGTGCGTTCGGCCTGCGCATCTCCCGGACCACCTCCGACTTCTACGTCGCCTCGCGCACCGTCGGACCGCGGCTCAACGCCGCCGCGATCAGCGGCGAGTACCTCTCCGCCGCCTCCTTCCTCGGCATCGCCGGACTCGTCCTCGTGCAGGGCCCGGACATGCTCTGGTACCCGGTCGGCTACACGGCCGGCTACCTCGTCCTCCTGTTGTTCGTCGCGGCCCCGCTGCGCCGCTCCGGCGCCTACACCCTGCCCGACTTCGCCGAGGCCCGGCTCGGCTCCCAGGCGGTGCGACGCCTCGCCGGAGCCTTCGTCGTCGGGGTCGGCTGGCTGTATCTGCTGCCCCAGCTCCAGGGCGCCGGCCTGACCCTGGCCGTGCTGACCGACGCCCCCGACCGGTTCGGCGGCGTACTCGTCGCCGTGGTCGTGGTCGCCACCGTCGCCGCGGGCGGCATGCGCAGCATCACCTTCGTGCAGGCCTTCCAGTACTGGCTCAAACTCACCGCCCTGCTGGTCCCCGCACTCTTCCTGGTCCTCGCCTGGCAGTCGCACGGCGCGCCCCGCGACGTCTTCGACGAACCGGCGACCTTCCGCGAACAGCGGGTCGTCCGCGTCGACGACACCCTCGACCTGAAACTCGCCCGGCCCCTGGACGTCACGGCGACCGGCACGGTCGACGCCCGGCCCCACACGGACGAGCGGATCCGGCTCCCCGCGGGGGTCCACCGCATCGAGCGCGGCACCCGGCTCACCTTCACCGAGGGCGACCCGGTCCCGGTGGCCGAGCGCGGCAGCAACGGCGGCATGTCGACATCGCTGGCGGCGGGACGGGAGGAACGCCCGCTGTACGCCACGTACGGACTGATCCTCGCCACCTTCCTCGGCACCATGGGCCTGCCGCACGTCGTCGTCCGCTTCTACACCAGCCCGCACGGCGTCGCCGCCCGCCGCACCACCGTCGCCGTCCTCGGCCTGATCGGCGCCTTCTACCTCCTCCCACCCGTCTACGGCGCGCTGGGCAGGCTGTACGCCCCCGAACTCAGCATCACCGGGGACGCGGACGCCGCCGTGCTCCTGCTGCCCGACCGGATGATCGGCGGGCTCGGCGCCGACCTGCTGGGCGCGCTCGTGGCGGGCGGCGCCTTCGCCGCCTTCCTGTCCACCGCGTCCGGCCTGACCATGGCGGTCGCGGGCGTACTGACCCAGGACGTCCTCCCGACCCGCGGAGTACGGCACTTCAGGCTCGGCACGGTCCTCGCGATGGCGGTGCCGCTCGCCGCGAGCGTGCTGGCCGGCGGACTGCCCGTCGCCGACGCCGTGGGGCTCGCGTTCGCCGTCTCCGCGTCCTCGTTCTGCCCCTTGCTGGTGCTGGGCATCTGGTGGCGGCGCCTGACTCCGCCGGGTGCGGCGGCCGGCATGCTCGTCGGCGGCGGCGCGGCCTTCGTCGCGGTCGCCGCGACCATGGCCGGCTATCCCGGAACCGGCACCCTGCACGCGCTCCTCGCCTGGCCCGCACTGTGGTCGGTACCGCTCGGATTCCTCACGATGGTCCTGGTCTCGCTGGCCACACCCGGCCGGGTGCCCGCGGGGACCGCCGCGATCCTGGCCCGGTTCCATCTGCCCGAGGAGCTGACCGGCGGTCCACTGCCCACCGGCCCGCCGCGGACGGGCGCCGAAACGAAGGAGATCCAGGCATGAGGCGGTCACGGGGAGAGGCGGCGGTGTGAGCGGATTCCTCGCCGGGCTGTGCGTCGCCGTCCTGCCGCTGCTCGCCGCGGGGTTCTGGATCGGCCGACGCACCGCGCGGCCCGAGAGCCTCGGCGGACTCGGCACCCCCGTCGAGCACGCCACCTTCCAGACCCTGCACACCGCGTCGCTCGCCACGCCCCCGCTGCGCGCCGGCCTCACCGAGGAGACGGCCGGCCGCTCCGCGCGACGGCTGCGCAGCCTCCTCGGCACCGACGCGCTGTGCCTCACCGACCTGGAGACGGTCCTCGCCTGGGACGGCATCGGCGCACACCATCGCGCCGAGATCATGGAACGGCTCGGCGGCCCGCTGGAGACCGGCCGCGGCGAAGCCTTCCGGCTCGGCTGCGACGAGCCCGCCTGCCCGCTGCGCTGGGCCGTCGTCGCGCCGCTCACCGTCGACGAACGGGTGCACGGAGCGCTGGTCGCCTGCGCGCCCCGCGAGTCCGCCGTCCTCGTCCGTGCCGCGGGCGAGGTCGCCCGGTGGGTCTCCGTCCAGCTGGAGCTGGCCGACCTCGACCGGTCGCGCACCCGCCTGATCGAGGCCGAGATCAAGGCACTGCGGGCCCAGATATCACCGCACTTCATCTTCAACTCGCTCGCGGTCATCGCCTCGTTCGTGCGGACGGACCCCGAGCGTGCTCGCGAACTGCTGCTGGAGTTCGCCGACTTCACCCGCTACTCGTTCCGCCGGCACGGCGACTTCACCACCCTCGCCGACGAACTCCACGCCATCGACCACTACTTGGCGCTCGTCAGGGCGCGCTTCGGGGAACGGCTCTCCGTCACCCTGCAGATCGCGCCCGAGGTGCTGCCGGTCGCCCTGCCCTTCCTGTGCCTCCAGCCCCTGGTGGAGAACGCCGTCAAACACGGTCTGGAGGGCAAGACCGACAAGAGCCACATCAGCATCACGGCCCAGGACGCGGGCGCCGAGGCACTGGTCGTCATCGAGGACAACGGCGCCGGAATGGATCCGGAGCGGCTGCGCCGCATCCTGGCCGGGGAGGGCAGCCCCTCCGGAGGAATCGGACTCTCCAACGTCGACGAACGACTGCGTCAGGTCTACGGCGACGCCCACGGGCTCGTCATCGAGACCGCGGTGGGCGCGGGCATGAAGATCACCGCCAGGCTGCCCAAGTACCAGCCCGGCGTGCATTCGGCGGCGCGACTGCCCAGGCAGTGACGGGCACGCCCGGACACCGGGTCGGCCGGCGGCCGACGCCACCCCGAGGATCACCTCGACGGCGGTCGGCGCCGGTGACGGGCCGCACGGATCGCCGACCGTGCCGTCAGGTGCTCCGGGAGGCCACCATCGCCACGGTGATCAGCCCCAGGACGACCCAGCCGAACCACAGCCAGCCGTTGCTGCCGAGCGCCACCGTGTAGGCGGTCACCACGACGAGTCCGCCCACGGTGAGCACACCCATCGCCTTCGTCGTACCGGGCATCGCAGCACCCTCCTCCAGGCAGGGTCCGCGACGCGGCCCGTGGCCTTGGGGCCATTTTCACCCGAAGGGAGGAGGTTCGCCAGGGCCGGTAGGACAGCCGTCGCCCTCACCGCGTGCCGTCGAAGCGGCCCGCGACGGTGCAGACGACCAGGAACCGTCCATTGGGCCAAGGGTGTTCGTTGTGGAGGCCATGGTTCACCTCCCGTCCCGTCCCGTCGCCGAACAGCCCTGCCGCGGCATCCCCCACGCACTGCGCGTCCGCCGCCGCGTCGAGCCGTTTCGCCGCCACGGGACCGTCGAGATGGGTCATGCCCACGACCTCCTCCTGGTGCTTCTTGTCGCAGGCGACCAGCTCGAAGTGGTTCGAGGTGCGCGCGTCCCCGGTGATGTGGCCGAGGCAGTCGCCCTTCTGCAACTGCCCCACGTCGTTGATGGCCGACCCGTACGCCCGGTACGCGCCGAGCGGACCCCCGACCGGGCCGTACTTCCCGACCAGCAGGCACGCGACGCGGCCGCCGGTCTGCGCGAAGCCCTCGCTCGTGGGGATGACGGGGACCGATGCGACGTTCCGTGCCAGCCCGGCCGCGGTCGCGTCGGTGGCCTCGGCGCAGCGCCGGGGCCCGCCGGACCGCGCCGCCGCCAGGGAGGGAGCCTTGTACAGGGCCAGCACCTGTCCGTCGGTCCCCTGGCCGCAACCGGGGTCCACCTCCAGCCGCGAGGTGCCGGTGACCTGTCCGGCGGACCGCGCGGCCACCACGCAGTCGCGCAGTCCGAGCGGTTCGGCGAGCCCGACCCGCGCGCCGTACGGCCGGACCACCTTGTGCGCCATCGCGTACCAGACCCCGCCGGCCGTCAGCCCCAGCGCGAGCAGTGCCGCCATCAGCGCCTGGAGGATGCGGGGACGCCTGCGCCGGTGCGGCGGGGGAGAGGCCGTCGGCTGCGCCGGCCCTCCGGAGCCGGGCGGGCCGAAGCCCTGCGGCGGCCCGGTCGGGCCCGGCGACCGCGACGGGAACTCCCGCGGTGAGCGCGGGTCGTGCGCGCCCGGCGTCGGGGCGTACGGGCCGGACGCCCGCGCGGAGGGGGCGTACGGGCCCGACGCCGGCGCTGTGGGTGCGTACGGACCCTGAGCCTGTGCCGTGGGTGGGTGGAGGACCGGTTCGTGGGGAGTGGGCGCGGGCGGTTCATGGGCCGTGGGGGAGTACGCCTGAGGTGCCGGGGAGGTCGGGGCGTACCCGGAGGGCGCCGCCGGAGCCCGGTCGGGGCCGGGGCCAGCGGCCGTCTGCGGGTACGCGGACGGCAGGGCGAAGCCCCGGTCGCCCGCCGGTACCCCGGACTCGGGCCCCCGGCCGGCACCGCCGAGCCCCGCCCACGGCGGCTGCGAGCCCGTGTCCAGCCGGGTCGGCGGATGCGGCTGGGGTGTGATGATCCGGGCCAGGGCGGCCGCCGTGTCCTCGGCGGAGATCCGCCGGGCGGGATCCTTCACCAGCAGGGCCTCGATGACCGGCCACAGCGCGCCGGCCCGTCGCGGCACGGGCGGTTCCTCCAGGACGACGGCGGTGATCGCGGCGAGATCGGTGTCACGGTCGAAGGGGCCGTGCCCCTCCACGCCGAAGTAGAGGGTGCAGCCCAGCGAGAACAGGTCGGCCGCGGCGGTCGGCGGCCCGCCGGTCGCCCGCTCAGGCGCCAGATATCCGGCCGTGCCCACCAGGACGGACGTCCTGGTCCAGCGGGTCTCCAGGGAGTCCGGCTGGACGGAGATGCCGTAGTCGGTCAGCAGGATCCGGGTGCCCGGTGCGCCGGTGCGGTCCGGAGCGAGCAGGATGTTGGCCGGTTTCACGTCCCGGTGCATGATCCCGCGCTCGTGCCCCGCGGTCAGTGCGTCGAGGACGGCGAGGCCGACGCGGGCGCAGGCGTCGGGGGCGAGCGGGCCGCGCCGGGCCGGCAGGCCGCGCAGGTCCTCCGCGCCCGCCACGTACTCCATCACGATCCACGGCAGCCCCTCGTGCTCCAGGACGTCGTGCACCGTCACCACGTGCGGGTGCCCGCGCAGCACCGCCGCGTGCCGTGCCTCGGCGCGGGCCCGCGCGATACGCGCCTCGTGCTCCTCGCTGCCCTCCGGCACATTGCGGAAGCGGATCTCCTTCAGTGCCACGTCGCAGTCGAGCCGCTGGTCGTGGGCCAGCCACACATGGCCCATGCCGCCCGAGCCGACCTGGTCCACGAGCAGATACCGGCCGGCGATGAGCCGACCCACCCCTGACTGCGGTGATCCTGGTGCCATCCGGTTGCCCCCGGGTTCTGCGCTCGTTCGTGGCGGGTCAGGACGTGTCCCCGGTGATCCCACCGGAGTCGGTCGCGGAGTCGCCGACACCCGGGTCGGCCGGGACGGAGTCCTCACCACCGGATCCGGACGGGGCCGAGTCGCTCGGCCCCGGGCCGGCGGAGAGGGACTCCGCGGGGGTGCCGGGCGGCGGGGAGGACGACGTCGAACCGCTCGTGCCGGTGCTGGTGTAGCCCGTACCGCCCCCGGTGTCGGTGGGTGTGCCGCCGGTTCCGGTGGTGGTGCCGGCGGTGTCGGTGGGTGTGCCGCCGGTTCCGGTGGTGGTGCCGGCGGTGTCGGTGGGTGTGCCGCCGGTTCCGGTGGTGGTGCCGGCGGTGTCGGTGGGTGTGCCGCCGGTTCCGGTGGTGGTGCCGCCGGTTCCGGTGGTGGTGCCGCCGGTTCCGGTGGTGGTGCCCGCGGTGTCGGTCGGGGTGCCGCCGCTTCCGGTGGTCGTGCCCGCCGTGTCCGTGGGTGTGCCGCCCGTTCCGGTACCGGTCCCGCTCGGGCCCGAGCCGGTTCCCGAATCGCCCGGGTCCGGACTGGTCCCGCCGGAGTCCGTGGGAGTGCTCCCGCCCTCGCCGTCGTCCCCGGCGACGGACAGGGTCACGGGCGCACCCCACTCCAGCGTGCTGCCCTCGACGGGCTGCGAGGCGGTGACCTGGGCGTCGTCGGGCGGAAGGGCGTCACCGTCGTACGCCATCGCCAGCCCCGCCGCGGCCAGCGCCTGCGTGGCCTCGGCGAACGACATGCCGGTGACCGTCGGGACGGTGTGTTCCGCGTGCGGGTCGAATGCCTCGTCGTCGCTGCCGTCGGTGCCGAGCCGACGGGCGATGCCCCGGTCCGGGTCCTGCACGTCGATGAGCTGGAGCCGGTCGATCCGTTGGTCCCCGGGCGGCGGTTCGACGACGACGATGTGGTCCTGCCGGTACCCGGACCACTTCTTGTTGCCGTCCTCGAACCGCACGGACGCCTTTTTGACGTTCACCTTCGAAGGGCGCAGCGGATTGCCGCAGGAGCACTTCACGGCGGGCAGCCCCTGCCTGTCGACCAGAACGGCGATTCCGGCCTGGAGCAAGGCGTCGAAGGGGACTGCCTTGCCGTGCTTGTACTGGTGGTTCGTCACAAGCGTGTCGTGGCGCAGTACTACGGGTGTGAGGTGATCGACATAACCCGAGATCTGATCCGGACGGATATGCAGGGCGCGCGCCCATTCCTTCGCCTTGGCGGAGTTCTCGGGTGCGGTGAGGAATTGCTTCAGCTTCGCCACGGCACAGGTGCCGGGTTTCGTCGAACCGCCGAACTCACCGGTGGCCCCACCGGTCGAACCTTGCCCCGCCGAGCCGCCGTTCTGCCCGGCGGTGCTCCCGCTCCCGTCCGGGCCGTCCCCACCGGAACCGCTCCCGGAGCCGGACCCGGAGCCGTCGCCGGAGCCGTCCCCGGAAGGACCGTCACCGCCTGAGTCGCCCCCACCCTGGTCACCGCCGTCGCCGGGTGTGCCGCCGTACAGCCCCGGGCTGTTGCTGGCCTGCACCCCACCGCTCGGCGGCGCCTCGGGAACCTCGGTGTCCCGGCCGAGCCGGCCGTCCTCCGCGAAGAAGGGATCGGCCTGTGAAATGCCCATGGCCACGGCCCGGACCGCGAACATCTGATCGGATGTGCCGCAGCCACCGATTATCAGCACGAAAACCAGCAGTAGAGCAGCCCTGCGGACCGTCGATATCGCGGCCCTGTGCATGGAAACGCGAATTGTCATGACCGCTCCCCCTGCGGCTTCCCCCGTGGACTCCGCGGCGCGGGCGTGCGACCGGACGCGGAACTTCGCTCCTCCATGCTACTGAATGGAAATGCCTTTCCCGCAAGGAGAAAAGGAAAGTTAATTCAGCGACCGCGCGCGTTCAGTGAGGCCAGATAGGCGTTGTACGCCTCGAGTTCCTTGTCGCCGTCCCGGTCCGCGGCCCGGTCCGTGCGCCTCGCCTGCCGCTGCTCGGACCGGTACCACTGGAAGAGCAGGGCGAGCAGCACGAGGACCGACGGAACCTCGCTGAACGCCCAGGCGATGCCGCCCGCCGCGCTCTGGTCGGCCAGCGCGTCGATGCCGAGCGACGCGGGCGGGTGCTTGTACGTGGAGACCATCGGCTCGGAGGCCATCATCAGGGCGATGCCGAAGAACGCGTGGAACGGCATGCCCGCGAACAGCTCCAGCATGCGCATCAGATGGCCGGGGCGGTGCGGCCCCGGGTCCACGCCCATGATCGGCCAGAAGAAGACCAGACCGACCGCGAGGAAGTGGCACATCATCGCGATGTGCCCGGCCTTGGAGCCCATGAGGAAGTCGAAGAGGGGCGAGAAGTACAGCGCGTACAGGCTCGCGATGAACAGCGGGATGGTGAACGCGGGATGGGTGACGATCCGCATGTACCGGCTGTGCAGGAACATCAGCAGCAGTTCACGGGGGCCCTTCGTGCCTCGCGTCGAGGCGACCGGCAGCGCGCGCAGCGCCAGGGTGATCGGAGCCCCGAGCAGGATCAGGATCGGCGAGAGCATGCTGATCACCATGTGCTGCACCATGTGCACGCTGAACATGACCATGCCGTAGTCGTTCAGCCCGGTGCACATGACGAGCATCACGGTCAGCACACCGACGACGAACGCGGCGGTCCGGCCGACCGGCCACTTGTCGCCGCGCCGCGCGAGCCGTACGACCCCCCAGCCGTAGAGACCGAGCCCGACGAGGCACGCGACGAGGAAGAACGGGTCCGCGGACCATTCGAGCCCCCGCCCCAGCGTGAACGGCGGCAGATCCATGGTCATGCCGTGCCCGCTGTGATCCATCCGCCGGCTCCTGTTTCGTGGGGGGCCTCCCAGGCTTTTGGGCCACTGGGGGAGGTTGTGCGCTGTCTGTCCGCACCAGAGTAGAACCGCCCCCGGTCGCGGCTGCGACCGGGGGCGGTTCCTTCCACGTACGACGGCGGCGGCGACCGGGCGGGACGGCCCGCGCCGGAGGTGGTGTCAGAGCACGCACTCCGCCTCGGCGTACCGCTCGTCGGGCACCGTCTTGAGCGTCTCGACCGCCTCGGCGAGCGAGACCATCACGATGTCGGTGCCGCGCAGCGCGGTCATCCTGCCGAACTCGCCGCGGTGCACGGCCTCCACGGCGTGCCAGCCGAAGCGGGTCGCGAGGACACGGTCGTACGCGGTCGGGGTGCCGCCGCGCTGGACGTGTCCGAGGATCACCGGGCGGGCCTCCTTGCCGAGGCGCTCCTCCAGTTCGAGGGAGAGCTGACGGGCGATGCCCGCGAAGCGCTCGTGCCCGTAGATGTCCTTGCCGCCCTCGTCGAACTCCATCGTGCCGGCACGCGGCTTGGCGCCCTCGGCGGCGACGACGATGGCGAACCGCTTGCCCGCCTCGAAGCGCTCGCCGACCTTGGCGGCCAACTCCTCGATGTCGAAGGGGCGTTCCGGTACGACGATGGCGTGGGCGCCCGCCGCCATGCCGGAGTGCAGCGCGATCCAGCCGGTGTGGCGGCCCATGACCTCCACGACCAGGACGCGCTGGTGGGACTCGGCGGTGGTCTTCAGCCGGTCGAGCGCCTCGGTGGCGACACCGACGGCCGTGTCGAAGCCGAAGGTGACGTCCGTGACCGCGATGTCGTTGTCGATGGTCTTCGGCACGCCGACGATCGGCAGGCCGCCGTCCGAGAGCAGACGGGCCGCCTTGAGCGTGCCCTCGCCCCCGATCGGGATGATCGCGTCGAGGCCGAGCTCCTCGACGTGCCCCTTCGCCCGCTCCACGCCGTCCCGCAGGTGGGAGGGCTGGACCCGGGAGGAGCCGAGCATCGTGCCGCCGCGAGCCAGGATGCCGCTCACCGCGTCGAGGTCGAGCTTGAGGTAGTCGCACTCCAGGAGGCCCTTCCAGCCGTCCCGGAAGCCGATGACCTCGTCGCCGTGGTCGACGACGGCACGGTGCACGACGGACCGGATGACGGCGTTCAGACCGGGGCAGTCGCCGCCGGACGTGAGGACACCAATGCGCATAGCCCGAAATACCTTCTCAACGTGGGCCGGGGACCGGACCACGTTGTCCGGCAGGATCCCCGCCACCCTACCGGCGGGAGGGGGCCCTTCCGTAACCTGCGTCCGCCTGCTGGACGCGCCCGCACAGGTGAGCGGAGGCCTTGTCAGACGGGCCCTCGCGGAGCGGATCCCCAGCGGCGGGGGAGCGGACGCGAAGACCCCGGCGGGACCGTCGTGCGGGGTCCTCGCCGGGGTCTGCCGAACCGTTTCTGAGCCGGTTCAGGCGGGCTGCCGGGCGGCCGTGGTCACGCGGGCTGCTGCGCGGCCGCGATGCGCTCGGTGCGCAGCGCCTCGTACCACCGGTCGTCGATCGGCGGCAGTGCGTTCACGTCCAGCGCCAGCTTCAGCAGCAGGTCCGCGATCTGCGGGTTGCGCGCCAGGACGGGCCCGTGCATGTACGTCCCGAACACCGTGTCGTTGTACGCGCCCTCGGTGCCGTCGCCCGTGCCGTTGCCCTTGCCGAGCCGCACGTTCGCGAACGGGCGCGCGGAGGGGCCGAGGTGGGTGACGCCCTGGTGGTTCTCGAAGCCCGTCAGCTGGGGCAGCCCGAGGCGCGGGTCGATGTCCGCGAGCACGTCACCGACGCACCGCTCGCCCTCGCCGCGCACCGAGACCACGTCGAGCAGCCCGAGACCCGGCTCGCGCTGGCCGAGGTCGTTGATGAACTCGTGGCCGAGGATCTGGTAGCCGGCGCAGACCGAGAAGACGATCGCGCCGTTGGCGACCGCACGGTGCAGGCCGCCGTCGCGGCGCAGACGCTCCGCGGCGAGCCGCTGCGGCCGGTCCTCGCCCCCACCGATCAGGTAGATGTCGCCCGAGGTCGGGATCGGCTGGTCGCTGCGCACGTCGAGACGGGCCACGTCGAGACCGCGCTGGCGGGCCCGGCGCTCCACGACGAGGGCGTTGCCCTGGTCGCCGTAGGTGCTCAGCAGGTCAGGGTAGATCCACACCAGACGCAGGCTGTTGTCGCTCATTCTCTTCGTCCTCCGTGGCTCAGTTGCCGACACGACGCCTCAGGTCCTGGAATGCGGTGTAGTTGGCGATGACCTCGATGCGCCCGGGCGGCGCCATCTGTACGGCCTGTTC
This sequence comes from Streptomyces krungchingensis, assembly GCF_054729265.1. NCBI lineage: Bacteria > Bacillati > Actinomycetota > Actinomycetes > Kitasatosporales > Streptomycetaceae > Streptomyces > Streptomyces krungchingensis. Next base: position 2,170,501 of record NZ_JBPUKY010000001.1, on the reverse strand, counting down.
GAGGTTCTCGCAGACCTGGAAGTGCTGGTTCGCGACCTCCAGGCGCACCGCGAGGTCCAGCTTGCGGTCGCCGAGAACGAAGATGGGGTGCCCGGTCAGACGCGTGTAGTCGACGTCCCACAGCCAGGAGGTGTCGGTGCCGTCGGCGCCCCGCGCGTTCACGGAGAGGATGACCGGCGTCGGCGGCGGGTCGATCAGCGAGAAGGTCTCCAGCCAGCCCGCGGGGTTCTTGGCGAGCAGCAGACGCAGGTCGCGCTGCATGAACTGCACCACGTCGTAGCGTCCGGCCACCGCCTGCACCTGGTACATGCGCTCCAGGGCGACCTGCGGCGGCACGCCGAAGACCGCGGCGACGGCGGCCGAGGACGCGGCGTTCGCCTTGTTGGCGCGGCCCGGCAGCTGGAGGTGGATCGGCCAGGCGGAGCCGTGCGGGTCGAGCACGTGGTCGCCGGACAGCGCCCAGGTGGGCGTGGGGCGGCGGAAGCCGCACTCCCCGCAGAACCAGTCGTCGCCGGGGCGCTGCATGACACCGCCGCAGGACGGGCAGGACCAGGCGTCGTCCTTCCACATCTGGCCGGCGGCGACCCACATCACGTTCGGTGAGGAGGAGGCGGCCCACACGACGAGCGGGTCGTCGGCGTTGGCGACCACGACGGCCTTGGAGCCGGCCAGCCCCTCGCGCCAGTGCTCGGCCATCATGCGGGTCTCGGCGGCCCGGTCGAGCTGGTCGCGGGAGAGGTTGAGCAGGGCGATGCACTTCGGGTCGGTGTCGCGCGCGACACCGGCGAGGTACTTCTCGTCGACCTCGATCACCGCGAACTTGGCGTCCGAGCCGCCGGCGAGCGCCGAGGTGATGCCGGCCGGCATGTTCGCGCCCAGCGCGTTGGACACGACCGGGCCCGCGGCGCGCAGCGCCTCCGCGATCAGCCGGGTCGTCGTGGTCTTGCCGTTGGTGGCCGAGACCAGGATCACGTCCAGGTGGGTGGCCAGCCGTGCCAGCAGGTCTGGGTCGAGCTTGAGTGCCACCCGGCCGCCGATCACCGATCCGCTGCCGCGTCCGGCGGCACGCGAGACGGCCGCTGCCGCCTTGCCCGCCGTCACGGCCAGCTTGGCCCGCGGCGTCAGCGGGTCCGAGTTGCCTGACATCGTTTCTCGATCCTCCTTGCGTACGCGCCGCGCCTCTGCCCCCGGCACCGTGTGGGCCTCAGCCTATCGAGATCCACTCAGGTGCCCGAATCGCGGCACCACCACGGTGCCCGTGCGACGTTCGCGTTCCTTCCAGGACCGTACCCTTGCCGCCATGCGACACGGCTCCATCCCGGGCACCCACGGGCGCGTCCGGCCTCTCACCCTGCTCGGCGCCCCCGTCCTGCACACGCCGTGCGAGGACGTCACCGACTTCGGTCCCGAACTCGCCCGGCTCGTCGAGGACATGTTCGCGACGATGTACGCCGCCGAGGGCGTCGGCCTGGCCGCGAACCAGGTCGGCGTACCGCTGCGGGTCTTCGTGTACGACTGCCCGGACGACGAGGACGTCCGCCATCGCGGACACGTGGTGAACCCGCGGCTCGTCGAGGCGGACGGTGTCGTGCTGCGCGGACCGGAGGGATGTCTGTCGCTGCCGGGACTGGAGGCCGGCACCGAGCGCTACGACCACGCGGTCGTGGAGGGGTTCACGGCCGACGGCGAGCCGGTGCGGCTGCACGGCACCGGCTGGTTCGCCCGCTGCCTCCAGCACGAGTGCGACCACCTGGCCGGCGAGGTGTACGTGGACCGGCTGCGGGGATGGCGCCGTCGCCGGGTGCTGCGGCAGGCGGCGCGGGCACCCTGGAGCCGTTGAGGCCGGCGCCTCGCCACCCGCGACCTGCGGCGGGCGGTGCAGCTCCGGCGCTCGGTGGGACGTCCCGCCCGGTGCGGGCCGGTACCCCTCGCGGGACCGGCCCGGCCGTTCGGCCGTGGGTTCGTCGTGGCTGGTCGCGCAGTTCCTCGCGCCCCTTGCGGGCGCAGCGGTCGTGCGCCCGCGAGGGTGCGAGCGCACGACAGGGGTCAGAAGCCGGGGCCGCCGACACGGTCGCCGGCGGCGGCCAGGCGGCCCCACAGGAGATCGGCCAGGCTGCGGACCAACTCGGCGCGCGAGCAGGGGCGTTCGCCGAGCCACCAGTCTCCGGCGGCATGCATCATGCCGACGATCCCGTGTCCCCACACCCGTGCCAGCTGCTGACTGCCCGGGCCCAGGTCGACGCGCTCCTCGATGACCTCGGCCAGTTCCTCGCCCATGCGGCGCAGCAGCGGGGCGGAGTGCTTGCCGACGTCGAAGCCCGCGTCGCCGGGCGGCTGGGCACCCTCCGCCGGATGCATCAGGAAGCGGTACACCTGCGGACGTGCCTCGATGGCCGCCAGATAGGTGTCGAGCGTCGACTCGACCCGCTCACGGCGTCCGGCCGGTGCGTCCAGAGCGGCCCGCAGCGCTCCGAGGAGGGCGTCCGTGTGCCGCTTGGCGAGCGCCGCGTACAGCCCGCCCTTGTCGCCGAAGTGGCGGTACAGGATCGGCTTCGTGATGCCCGCCTCGGCGGCGATGGCGTTCATCGAGGCCCCGGGGCCGTCGCGGAGCACCACCCTGTCGGCGGCCTCCAGCAGCTCACGCCGGCGGCGGTCGGCGGACCTCTGCTGATCGGTCCGCTGTGTGGTGTCCATGTGCTCTCCCCACCCGTGGTGTTTCGGTGACGCCTGCGCAAACTAACACTCATCGGCGGATGCGTATCGAACGGGCTGCCGAGCTCGATCCGGGAGTTGACTTTTCCTACTGGTCAGTAACACACTCCCGTTACCGCAAGTAACAGATTAGTGCAGTGCTGGAGGGGTCATGGCCGAGTTCACCATGGAGCTCAACGACGAACAGAAGGAGGTCCGGGACTGGCTGCACGGCTTCGCCGCCGACGTCATCCGCCCCGCGGCCGCCGAATGGGACGAGCGCGAAGAGACTCCCTGGCCGGTCATCCAGGAAGCCGCGAAGGTGGGAATCTACTCGCTCGACTTCTACGCCCAGCAGTACTTCGACTCCACCGGCCTCGGCATACCGATGGCGATGGAGGAGCTGTTCTGGGGCGACGCGGGCATCGCCCTCTCCATCGTCGGCACCGGCCTCGCCGCCGTGGGCGTCCTCGCCAACGGCACCGAGGAGCAGATCGGCACCTGGATCCCCCAGATGTACGGCGATGTCAACGATGTCAAGGTCGCGGCCTTCTGCTCCTCGGAGCCCGACGCCGGGTCCGACGTCGCCTCCATGCGCACCCGTGCCGTGTACGACCAGGCCAAGGACGAGTGGGTCCTCAACGGCACCAAGACCTGGGCGACCAACGGCGGCATCGCCAACGTCCACGTGGTCGTCGCGGTCGTCGACCCCGAGCTCGGCTCCAAGGGCCACGCGTCCTTCATCGTCCCGCCGAACACGCCGGGTCTGTCCCAGGGCCAGAAGTTCAAGAAGCACGGCATCCGTGCCTCGCACACCGCCGAGGTCGTCCTGGAGGACGTCCGCGTCCCCGGGTCCTGCCTCCTCGGCGGCAAGGAGAAGCTCGACGAGCGCCTCGCCCGCGCCCGTGAGCGCGCCAGGACGGGCGGCGAGCGCGTGAAGAACGCCGCGATGGCGACCTTCGAGGCCTCCCGCCCGGCCGTCGGCGCCATGGCGGTCGGCACTGCGCGGGCCGCGTACGAGGTCGCCCTCGAGTACGCCACGACCCGTGAGCAGTTCGGCCGGCCGATCATCGACAACCAGGGTGTCGCCTTCCAGCTCGCCGACATGCGGACGTCGATCGACGCGGCCCGGCTGCTGGTCTGGCGCGCCTCCTGGATGGCGGTCAACGGCAAGCCGTTCACGGCTGCCGAGGGCTCCATGTCGAAGCTCTTCGCCAGCGAGACCGCGAAGAAGGTCACCGCCCAGGCGATCCAGATCCTGGGCGGCAACGGTTACACCCGCGAGTACCCGGTGGAGCGTATGCACCGGGACGCCGCGATCTACACGATCTTCGAGGGGACGAGCGAGATCCAGCGACTGGTCATCGCCCGCACCCTCGCGGGAATGCCCATCCGCTAGCGGATCCGGAGCGGCGTGAGCTGCTCGATGTCGTAGCGGCTGCGCAGTTCCTCGATCGCCTCGTGGTCCGGCGGACCGCCCGAGTCGAGGATCTCCAGCAACTCCTCGAAGTACCGCTCGTGGTCGGGCGGCGGGGAGGCCTGGAAGAACATCTTGGCCTGGCGGTCCGTCGGGTTGGCGAATGCGTGCGGACACCCGGGCGGTACGACGATCACCGTGCCCGGTGTCGCGCGGACCACCCGGTTGCCGGAAGTGGACTCCCACTTCTGCCAGTTGTCGGGTGTCCGCACGCGGGGCTCGAAGGCGAGCACGTCCAGCTCGCCTTCGAGCACGTAGAACAACTCCTCGCTGCGTGTGTGCACATGGGCGCCGACGTCGAAGCCCGGAGGGACCTCCACCTCGAAGGTGGAGGCCGCCCGCGAGTGCGAGCCGGTCACCTTGAAGGTCACGTGCTGGGCCGGTGTGCGCACCACCCGGCCGTGACCCGGTGGCACAAGCAGTCCTTCGGTCTTCGTCATGGGTCGCTCACCACATCACGGGAAGGGCCTCGGGACCACGGATCAGCGCACCCTTCCTGAAGGAGACCCGATCGGGCGGTACGGCGAGCCGCAGGCCCGGGATCCGGTCCAGCAGCGCGTCGACGAGGAGCTCGGACTCCAGCCTGGCCAGCATCCCGCCGGGGCAGTAGTGCGGGCCGTGGCCGAACGCCACATGCGGATTGGGGCTGCGTGAGAAGTCGATCGTGTCCGGGTCGGGGAAGACGTCCGGGTCGCGGTTCGCGGCCAGGTACGACACGTAGATCGCGTCGCCCGCCCGGATCCGTACACCCTTGATCTCCACGTCCTGGGTCGCGATCCGCGACAGCCCGACCGCGTTGCGGTGCGGGATGTAGCGCAGTAGCTCGTCGATCGCCTGGGGGCGGATCTCCGGCTCGGCCCGCAGCCGCGCCACCAGATCCGGGCGTGTCATCAGGATGTAGAAGAGCTGTCCGCTGTTGTTGGTGACCGCCTCGCCGCCGATCTGCAGGAGAACGGCGAGCCCGACGGCCTCCTCCAGCGTCACCTCCTCGCGTCCCACGGCGGCGCCGAGCAGCGAGGTGACGTCCTCGCCGGTGCTCCCGGCCCGGTCCGTGATCAGCTTCCCGAAGTACGCGCTCAGCTCGTCCTTGGCCCGCTCGCTGACGTCGGCGCCGGCCGAGGAGGACAGGATCAGCTGGGTCCAGGCGTGCATTCGGTGCCGGTCGACGGTCGGGACCCCCATCAGCTCGCAGATCACCGCGATGGGGAACGGGCTCAGGACCGTCGCCGTGAGGTCGGCGGGCGGACCGCCCTGGAGCAGATCGTCGACCAGCCCGTCCAGCACCTGCCGGGACTTCGCCCGTACCCGCTCGACGCCGCGCGCCGTGAAGGCGGCGGCCACCGAGCGGCGCAGCCGGGTGTGGTCGGGCGGGTCGAGGAAACCCACCGCGCCACGCGTCGGGATGAAGTGCGGGGCGAGCCTGGTGACCCGCTGGTCCATGACCGCCTCACGGCTGAACCGGGGGTCGTTGGCGACCACGCGCACATCGTCGTGCCGGGTCACCAGCCAGGCCCAGCCCTCGCCGTTGGGCAGCTGGATCCGGGTGACCGGGCCCTCACGCATGAGATCCGTGAGGACCGGGTCGAAATCCACGCCCTTCAGGTCGAGGGCGGGCCAGTGCCGGACGGGAGGCAACGCCTCCGTGAGGATGTCCTCGGCCATGGCCCTCACGCCGTCCTGTCGCCGGTGTTCCAGCGACCCAGGGACATCTCCGCGGTGATGCCGGGGCCGAAGCCCGCGAGCAGCCCGCGCGAGGCGTGCTCGGCGCCGCCCTCCTCGAAGAGCCGGCGCAGCGCGTCCAGCACGACGGCGCTGGCGATGTTGCCGTACTCCGTGAGGGTCGCCCGGCTGAACCGGAAGGCGTCCGGCGGGACTTCGAGGAACTTGCTGAGGTCGTCGAGGATCCTCGGGCCGCCGGCGTGGATGATGTAGAAGTCCAGGTCGGAGGCGTCCCAGCCGTGCTGCCGCGCGAGCGAGTGCAGGGCGGGGGCGAGCGGTTCCATCGTGCCGGGCACCCGCTTGTCGAGCAGGAAGTGGAAGCCCGTCGCGCGGACGTCGTACATGATCCACTCTTCGGTCTTGGGGATCAGGTACGAGCCGTTGCGCTCGAGCTCGATGCCGGTGCCGCCGTTGCCTCGGACGGCCGCGGCGGCGATGCCGTCGCCGAACAGGCCGTTGGACAGCAGGGATCCGACGCCGAGGTCGGTCGGCTGGTAGCACAGCGAGCAGAACTCGCAGGCCACGATGAGTGCGTTGGCGTCGGGGTACGCCGTGCAGAAGTCGTGCGCCCGATTGATCGCGGCGCCTCCCGCGGCGCAGCCCAGCTGGGCTATGGGTATCTGCCGGGTGTCGCTGCTGAAGCCCATCGAGTTGATCAGCCACGCCGTGAGCGAGGGCATCATGAACCCGGTGCACGAGACGTAGATGATCACGTCGATGTCGGTGGTGAGCAGCTCGGCGTCGTCAAGTGCCCGCTGTACGACGGCGGGTACCCGCGCCTTGGCCTCACTCTCGTAGACCTTGTTGCGTTCCTCGAAACCCGGGTGCTTCAGCGTCTCCTCGATGGGCTGGACGATGTGCCGGGTCTTGACTCCTGTGTTCTCGATGAGCCTGAGTGCCAGCGGCAGTTGGGGGTGATCCTCGTGACGGGAGCGCGCCAGCTCCAGCGTCTCCTCCATCGTGATCACGTACTCCGGGACCGATACCGAGGGTCTGCACAAAGTCGCCATGGTGCGCGCCTTCTTTCGCCTTCCGGTGGGCTCTGCGCCCTCCGGGTGGTTCACCCACGATCACCCGTCCGAGCGGCGATATCTCGTCGGGTTACTCCATTGAGGGGATCTTTGTGTGGGCGTGGGACCCTGTTGGAAAGGGCCTCGGAGCAGTCGAAACCGAAGGGGTGCCCGATGACGCGGACGGCCAGGGACCTGCTGGAGAGCACGACCGGGAAGCTCGCCCCGGACCCTCGTGCCAACCGTCTTCTGCCGTTGATCGCCCGGGGTGCCGCGCGGCGGACCACGCTGGCCGCGCTGGCCCTCGAACAGTCCCATGTGATCGCCGCGGACCGGCGCGCCTTCCTGCATCTGGCCGAACGGTCGGCGGGGGCGGGGACGCCCGCGGTGCCGCGGGGCGCGGCCCAGGAGGCGGCGGTGCGGGGAGAGTCGGGCCCCCGGGACTCGGCCACGGCGGGCGAGGGCGCGGCCCCGGCGAGTGCCGCGTACTTCACACTGCTCGCCGAAGGTGAGGCCCTGGCCCAGGATCGGCTGGGTGCCTACGCGGCCGCGGTCGGGGCCGACGAGGAGCGGGCGGCGCACGAGTGGCTGCCGGACTGCCAGGCCTATCCGGCCTATGTCGCCTGGCTCGCCCTGAACGGCTCCCCGGCCGACGTGGTCCTGGCGCTCAGCGCCAACTTCGCCGCATGGGGCGGCTATTGCGACACGATCGCCGATGCGCTGCGCCGTCACTACGGCCTGGACGACGGAGCCTGCGGCTTCTTCGACTTCTTCGCCGAGCCCGCTCCCGAGCTGGAGCGGCGCGCGCTGGCCGCGGTGCAGGAGGGGCTCGACGCCGGGCGGATCTCGGAGGAGGAGGTGCACCGCTTCGGCGGGATGCTCCAGGCCTACGAGTCGAGGTTCTGGCACGCCCTGTGGGAGCTGGACCAGCGGGTCGCCTGAGCCGGGCCCGGCCCGCGCGGCCGGGCCCGAGGGTGCGTCAGTCGCCCCTCGTGCCGCTGCTGTGCGCGATGCAGGCCACGTCGATGCGGTCGGCCAGCTTGGCCAGTTCGATCGTGAGCGCGGCCACGGTGTCCTCGTCGAGCCCGTCCTGGCCGGCCTCCACCAGATGCAGCCACCGGCCGCCCACCGTGCGCAGCAGCTTGCTGACGTCGGCGGCCGCCACCTGCAACGTTCCGCGGTCGTCGACGATCAGAGGCAGGGTCACTTCGCGGTTCACAGAGGGGATCGTAACTGCGGAACGCTCACGCTCCGTGCCATACCGTGGTGATGTTGCAGAACTCGCGGATTCCGTGCTCGGACAGCTCACGTCCGTAGCCGGACCGTTTCGCCCCGCCGAACGGGAACGCCGGGTGGGACGCCGTCATCCCGTTGACGTACACGCTGCCGGCCTCCAGGTCGCGGACGAACCGGTCCACCTCGCTCTCGTCACGCGTCCACACGTTCGAACTCAGCCCGAACGGCGTGTCGTTGGCGAGGGCCACCGCCTCGTCGAGGTCCGCCACGCGGTAGAGCGTGGCGACCGGCCCGAAGGCCTCCTCCTGGTGGATGCGCATCTGCGGGGTGATGTCGGCGAGGATCGTCGGCGCGTAGAACCAGCCGCGGTCGCGGTATCCCTCGGGACGTTCACCGCCGCAGAGCACGTTCGCGCCGTTCTCCACGGCGTCGTCGACCAGTTCCTCCAGGTCGCTGCGGCCCTGCTCGGTGGAGAGCGGACCGACGTCCGTGTCCTCGTCCAGCGGGTCGCCGACCTTCAGCGCCTCCATGCCCGCCGTGAACCGCTCGGCGAAGGCGTCGAACACGTCCGCGTGCACGATGAACCGCTTCGCCGCGATGCACGACTGGCCGTTGTTCTGCACCCGGGCCGTCACCGCGATCCGCGCCGCCCGGTCGATGTCCGCCGACGGCATGACGACGTACGGGTCGCTGCCGCCCAGCTCCAGGACCGTCTTCTTCACCTCGTCCCCGGCCACCGACGCGACCGCACGGCCCGCGGGCTCGCTCCCGGTCAGCGTGGCCGCCTTCACGCGCGGGTCGCGCAGGACGCCCTCGACGGCGCCCGAGCCGATCAGCAGCGTCTGGAAACAGCCCTCGGCGAAGCCCGCCCGGAGGAACAGGTCCTCCAGGTACAGGGCGGTCTGCGGCACGTTCGAGGCGTGCTTGAGCAGACCCACGTTGCCCGCCATCAGCGCCGGCGCGGCGAACCGGACCACCTGCCACAGCGGGAAGTTCCACGGCATGACGGCCAGGACGGGGCCCAGCGGCCGGTACCGCACCAGGACCCGCGAGGCGCCGGAGTCCTTGGCGTCGGACGGGTCGGGTTCCTCGTCGGCCAGCAGACGCTCGGCGTGGTCCGCGTACCAGCGCATCGCCTTCGCGCACTTCGCGGCCTCCGCGCGGGCCTGCTTGACCGGCTTGCCCATCTCCGTGGTCATCACCCGGCCGATGGTCTGCAGGTCCTCGTCGAGGAGGTCGGCGGCGCGGTGCAGCAGCCGGGCCCGCTCGGCGAAGGACGTGGTGCGGTGGGTGCGGAACGCGGACTCGGCGATGGCGAGCCTGCGCTCGACCTCCTCCGGGCTCAGGGCGTCGAACGTCTTGAGCGTCTCGCCGTTCGCCGGGTTCACCGTCGCGATGGGCATGGCCGACCTCCTGGAGCGGGTTGTGTCTTCGACCCTCCCGCGCCGCACCCGACACCGCAACGCAGAGTGCGCCGCTCAGGACGAGTGCTCGGCGAGCCGGTCGAGAAACTCCCCCTGCGCCTTCACGATCAGCGTCCGCGCCCGGTCCAGGCCGAGCCACTCCACCCGGTCCAGCTCGGGGAACTCCTGCCGCCGGCCCGACTTGGGCGGCCACTCCATCTCGAAGGTGCCGGGGACGACGGACGCCGGGTCCAGGTCCGCCTCGATCGCCCAGGCCGTGACGACCTTGCCGTTGGTCTGGGTGACCTCGCCGAGCGGGAACGCCTCCCCGTCCGGCGGCGGCACCCCCAGCTCCTCCTGGAACTCACGGCGCGCCGCGGCCCAGGGGGTCTCGTCGGCCTCGTACTCGCCCTTCGGGACGGTCCAGGCCCCGGCGTCGCGTCGCGCGAAGAACGGGCCGCCCATGTGGCCGAGCAGGACCTCCAGGCCGTCGTCGGCGCGCCGGAACAGCAGCAGCCCCGCGCTGTGCTTCCCCCTCATCGCGTGACCTCCGGATGCGCGGCCAGCAGCGTCGCGACCGTGTCGGCCTCGGCCGCCGCCTTGTCCTCGCGGTACCGCACGACGCGCGCGAAGCGCAGGGTGACACCGGCCGGGTAGCGGGTGGACCGCTGAAGACCGTCGTACGCGATCTCGACGACGAGTTCGGGCCGTACGGTCACCACGTGACCGTCGTCCTCGACGGCCAGCTCCCGGAGCCGCCCGGTCTGCCAGGTGAGCATCGCGTCGGTCATGCCCTTGAAGGTCTTGCCGAGCATCGCGAAGGACCCGTCCGCCTCCCGCGCGCCCAGGTGCAGGTTGGAGAGCTTGCCGGTGCGCCGGCCGTGGCCCCACTCGGCCGCCAGGACGACCAGGTCGAGGGTGTGCACGGGCTTGACCTTCAGCCAGGACGCACCGCGCCGGCCCGCGCTGTAGGGGGCGTCGAGCGCCTTGATCACGACCCCCTCGTGGCCGCGTTCCAGCGTGTCGGCGAGGAACCGTTCCGCCGCGGAGAGGTCCGCCGGGCCGTCGACGAGCGTGCGCCGCACCCGCATCGGCTCGGGCACCAGCCGCGCCAGCTCCGTGTGCCGTTCGGCGAACGGCAGGTCCAGCAGGTCCTGTCCGTCGACGGACAGGGCGTCGAAGAAGACGGGGGAGACGGGCACGGTCCGCGCGGCCGTGACCACGTCCACGCGGGAGCCCACCCGTCCGGCCGTCTCCTGGAAGGACCGCGGCCGCCCCGCCCCGTCCAGCGCGATCACCTCGCCGTCCAGGATGAACCGTTCGCCCTTCAGGTCCAAAGCCGCCCCGGTGAGCTCGGGCAGGCGGTCGGTGATGTCGTCCAGGGTCCGGGTGTACACGCGTACGTCGTCGCCGTCACGGTGCAGCTGGACGCGGATGCCGTCGAGCTTCTCCTCGACGGCACACACGCCCAGCTTGTCCACGGCCTCGGACACGGAGGCCGCCGTGTGCGCCAGCATCGGAAGAACCGGGCGGCCCACGGTCAGCCGGAACCCCTCCAGCGCCGCCGGCCCCTGTGCCAGCAGGGCCTGCGCCACCGTCTGCAGCGAACCGGCGAGCATCACCGCCCGCCGGACGTCGGCCGCGGGCGCGCCCGTCGCCCGGGCGAGCCCCTCCACGGCGACCGCGTCCAGCGCGCCCTGCCGCACCTCACCGGTGATCAGCCCGAGCAGGAAGCGCTGCTCCTCGGCGGTGGCCGCCGCCATCAGTTCCCCCACCAGGCGTGCCCTGCGCTCCTGCGCGCCGGTGCCGGAGATCTCGCCCAGCTCGGTGAGCAGCGCGTGCACCTCCCGCACGGTGAGTGCGGGCTCGGCGGCCGGGGCGACGGGCCGGCTCAGTGCCTTCCAGCCGACGCCGAGCCGCCCCTGGGGCAGCCGGCCCGCGAGGTACGGGATCACGATCGGGACGTCGTCCGCGTCGGCGTCCCGGAACAGCTCGGCGAGCAGTCCGATCTTCCGGGTCCGCGCCGAGGTGGCGGCGACCTCCTGCGAGACTTGGGCGAGCCGGCTCAGCAGCATGCAGCCATGGTGCAACGCGCACGCCGCGGGCACACCCCTGCGGGGCACACCGTGCGGGCACTCCCTGGCGACGCGCGACCGGGCTCAGACCTCGTGCCACGGTGGCGGGCGGCCGGTCGGCTCGCCGGTCAGTTCCGTGCCACGGCGGGCTGGCGGCGGTCGGCTCGCCGGTTCAGTCCCGTGCCACGGCCGCGTCGAGGTCCGTGAAGAGCAGCTCGCCGTTGAGCGTGGCCGCCGCCCGGTAGCCGCCGCTCGCCGCGTTCACGACCTGTTCCGCGAAGCCGATCGCGTTGCCCGCGGCCCAGACGCCGGGCACGCTCGTCAGCCCCGTCTCGTCGACCACCGGATACGTTCCGAACGGGGTCTCGCGCAGTTCGGCGCCCAGACGCTCCAGCAGGCCGGTCCGCGGGACGGCGCGCGGCGCGACGAACAGCACCGAACGGGCGTGCGTCGTGCCGTCCGTGAGCCGCACCCCGGTGAACCGGTCGTCCGCGACCACCAGCTCCGCGACCTCGCCGGGCACCACGGCGACGCCCGCCGCGGCCAGCCGGCGCAGATCGTCGTCCGTCAGCTCGTCCTCGCGGACGGTGTGCAGGAAGAGCGTCACGTCCTTCGACCACTGGCTCACCATCAGTGCCTGGTGCACGCTCATGGGCGTGGTGGCGAGCACGCCGAAGGCCTCGTCGCGCACCTCCCAGCCGTGGCAGTACGGGCAGTGCAGCACGTCCCGCCCGAACCGCTCGGCGACCCCCGGCACCGACGGCAGTTCGTCGGCCAGTCCGGTCGTGACGATCAGCCGGCGCGCGTGCACCGGGCGTCCGTCCGCGAGCGTGACGTCGAACTCGCCGGCGCCGTCCCGGGCCACGTCCACCACACGGTCCCGGACCAGTGCGACCCCGTACCCCTCGACCTCGCGCCGTCCCTCGGCGAGGAACGCGGCGGGCGGCATGCCGTCCCTCGACAGATAACCCTGCATGTGCGCGGCGGGCGCGTTGCGGGGCTCGCCCGCGTCGACGACCAGCGTGCGGCGCCGGGCCCGGCCCAGGACCAGCGCCGCGGACAGTCCCGCCGTGCCACCGCCCACGACGACTGCTTCGTACCTCTCGGTCATGGTGACCACCTCCACCGAGAAGGTCCCGCGAGTCCCGCCGAATTGACAAATGGCTTTGCCGATCCTGCAATACGAGCATGAGTGAGGACACGGAGACGGACGAGGTGCTGGCCGAGGTCGGGCCGCGGCTGCGGCGGATCCGCAAGGAGCGGGGCGCGACCCTCGCGGGGCTGTCCGAGGCGACGGGCATCTCGGTGAGCACGCTCTCCCGCCTGGAGTCCGGGCTGCGCAAACCCAGTCTGGAACTGCTGCTGCCGATCGCGCGGGCGCATCAGGTGCCGCTGGACGAGCTCGTCGGCGCGCCGCCGGTGGGCGACCCGCGCGTACGGGCCGAGCCCATCGTGCGGTACGGGCGCACCCACTGGCCGCTGACCCGTCAGCCCGGCGGGCTCCAGGCCTACAAGGTGCTCGAACCGAAGCGGCGCATGGAGCCGGACCCGCGGGTCCACGAGGGCTACGAGTGGCTGTACGTGCTGTCGGGGCGGCTGCGGCTGGTGCTCGGTGAGCACGACGTGGTGCTCGGGGCGGGGGAGGCCGCGGAGTTCGACACCCGCGTACCGCACTGGTTCGGGTCCACGGGGGAGGGGCCCGTGGAGTTCCTGAGCCTGTTCGGCGCGCAGGGGGAGCGGATGCATGTCAGGGCGCGGCCCGCCCGGCGCGGACGGGGCGACTGACAGGGCGTGTCGAAGACGACCGGCGTCGACTGTTCCCAGGCGGGCAAGCGACCGCTTAGTATGCGATCGACCGCGGTCCAGACGCCGGACACCGAGACGCAGCCCCTGGAGGCCCCGCATGCAGGCATGGCAAGTGCACCAGAACGGCGAGCCGGGCGAGGCGATGCGCCTCCAGGAGGTGCAGCGGCCGACGCCCGGTGACGGCCAGGTCCTGCTGAAGGTGCGCGCCGCGAACATCAACTTCCCGGACGCGCTGCTCTGCCGCGGTCAGTACCAGGTCAGGCCGCCGCTGCCGTTCACCCCCGGCGTGGAGATCTGCGGCGAGACCGAGGACGGACGCCGCGTGATCGCCAACCCGGCCCTGCCGCACGGCGGATTCGCCGAATACGCGATCGCGGACGCCGCCGCCCTGCTGCCCGCTCCGGAGGCCCTCGACGACGCCGAGGCCGCCGCCCTGCACATCGGCTACCAGACGGGGTGGTTCGGCCTGCACCGCCGCGCCCGCCTGGAGGCCGGCGAGACCCTGCTCGTCCACGCTGCCGCGGGAGGGGTCGGCAGCGCGGCCGTGCAGCTCGGCAAGGCGGCGGGTGCCACCGTCATCGGCGTCGTCGGCGGCGCCGACAAGGCCGCCGTGGCCCGCGAGCTGGGCTGCGACGTGGTGATCGACCGCCGTGCCGAGGACGTCGTGGCCGCGGTCAAGCAGGCCACCGGCGGCCGGGGTGCCGACGTCGTCTACGACCCCGTCGGCGGCGAGGCCTACACCCAGTCCACGAAGGTCGTCGCCTTCGAGGGCCGGATCGTCGTCGTGGGCTTCGCGAGCGGCACGATCCCCAGCCCCGCGCTGAACCACGCCCTCGTGAAGAACTACTCGATCCTCGGCCTGCACTGGGGTCTGTACAACACCAAGAACCCGAAGCTGGTCCAGCACTGCCACGAGCAGCTCACCGAGCTCGCCGCCCGGGGCGCCGTCAAGCCGCTGGTGAGCGAGCGCGTGCCGCTGAGCGGGGCGGCGGCCGCCGTGCAGCGCGTCGCCGACGGTGTCACCACCGGACGGATCGCCGTGCTCCCCGCACTGGAGAATGGAGCCGCAGCATGACCGACGCAGCCGAACTGCGCCGCCGCACCCAGGAGTTGCTGGCTGCGCACCCGCCCGCCACGACCGACCGCACGGACTTCCTCAGGGCGCGCTTCGACGCCGGCCTGGCCTGGGTGCACTATCCGGAGGGCCTCGGCGGACTCGGTGCCCCGCGCACCCTCCAGGCCGTCGTGGACGCCGAACTGGAGGCCGCCGAGGCCCCCGACAACGACCCGCGGCGTATCGGCATCGGCCTCGGCATGGCGGCGCCCACGATCCTCGGTTTCGGCACCGAGGAGCAGAAGCGACGCTTCCTGAGGCCCCTGTGGACCGGGGAGGAGGTCTGGTGCCAGCTCTTCAGCGAGCCCGGCGCCGGGTCCGACCTCGCCGCGCTCGGCACCCGGGCCGTCCGCGAGGGCGACACCTGGGTGGTCAACGGGCAGAAGGTGTGGACGTCCAGCGCCCATGTGGCCCGCTGGGCGATCCTCATCGCCCGCACCGACCCGGACGTGCCCAAGCACCGGGGCATCACCTACTACGTCTGCGACATGACCGACCCGGGCGTCGAGGTCCGGCCGCTGCGCCAGATCACCGGCGAGGCCGAGTTCAACGAGGTCTTCCTCACCGACGTCCGCATCCCCGACTCCCGGCGCCTCGGCGACGTCGGCGACGGCTGGAAGGTCGCGCAGACCACGCTCATGAACGAGCGCGTGTCCATCGGCGGGATGCGCATCCCGCGCGAGGGCGGCATGATCGGGCCGGTCTCCAGGACCTGGCGCGAGCGCCCCGAACTGCGCACCCACGACCTGCACCAGCGGCTGCTGAAGCTGTGGGTGGAGGCCGAGGTCGCCCGCATCACCGGCGAGCGGCTGCGCCAGCAGCTCGTCGCGGGCCAGCCCGGCCCCGAGGGCTCCGGCATGAAGCTGGGCTTCGCCCGGCTCAACCAGGAGATCTCCGGTCTGGAGGTCGAACTCCTCGGTGAGGAGGGCCTGCTGTACGACGACTGGACGATGCGACGGCCCGAACTCGTCGACTTCACCGGCCGCGACGCCGGCTACCGCTATCTCCGCTCCAAGGGCAACAGCATCGAGGGCGGGACCAGCGAGGTCCTGCTCAACATCGTCGCCGAACGCGTCCTGGGACTGCCGTCCGAGCCGCGCACGGACAAGGACGTCGCGTGGAAGGACCTCGCCCGATGACAACGCAGAGCCACCAGCCCGATCTGCTCTACTCGGAGGAGGAAGAGGCGCTGCGCGCCGCCGTCCGCGACCTCCTCGCCGACCGTTGCGACGCGGCGGGCGTCATCGCCCGCACCGAGTCGGCCACACCGCACGACCCCGAGCTGTGGAAGGCGCTGTCGGCCGGGATGGGGCTGGCGGGCCTCCTGGTGCCCGAGGCCCGGGGCGGCCAGGGCGCCACGCACCGTGAAGCCGCCGTCGTCCTGGAGGAGCTCGGGCGCGCCGTCGCCCCCGTGCCCTATCTCAGCAGCGCGGTGGTGGCCACCGAGGCCGTGCTGGCCTGCGCGGACGACGAGCTGACGGCGGGCCTGGCCTCCGGACGGACCATCGGCGTGCTCGCCGTGAGTCTCGGCACCGCGCCCGGCGCCGCCTTCGGCACCGTACGGCTGGAAGACGGGCTGCTGCACGGCGAGTTGACCGGCATCGCGGACGCCGTCGCCGCGGACGTGCTGCTGGTGCCCGCACAGGACGGCGGGCTGTACGCCGTCGACGCGGAGTCGGTGACCGTCACCCCGCGGGTGTCCCTCGACCTGACCCGGCCCGTCGCCACCGTCGGCCTCGACGGGGTCCCGGGCCGGCGGCTGGGCGACGCGGAGCCGGCCGTGCGACGGGCCCTGCGGGCCGGTGCCGGACTGCTGGCCTCCGAACAACTCGGTCTGGCCGAATGGTCGTTGACGGAGACGGTGCGCTACCTGAAGGAGCGCAAGCAGTTCAACCGGCCCGTCGGCGGCTTCCAGGCGCTCAAGCACCGGCTGGCACAGCTGTGGCTGGAGGTCGTCAACCTGCGTGCCGCCGCCCGCAACGCCGCCGACGCGCTCGCCACCGGCAGCGCGGACGCCGACGTCGCGGTCGCGGTGGCCCAGGCCTACGCGGCTCCGGTCGCCGTGCACGCCGCCGAGGAGGCGCTCCAGCTGCACGCCGGCATCGGCATGACCTGGGAGCACCCCGTGCACCTGTACCTGAAGCGGGCCAAGGCCGACTCCCTGGCGTACGGCACGGCGGGTGCCCACCGCGAGGCGCTGGCCGAACTGGTCGACCTGCGCGCCCCCTGACCTGCCTTCGGCCCGTCCGGGAAAGCCCGCCCCACCTGGGGCGGGCTTTGTCGTGCGAGCTGCCCCGAGAAGTGAACAGAGGGCGGCAGTCCAGCCAACTCCCCGCACGGAGAGGCCTCTTGGGCCCTGATCGAACGCATACTCGCTTCGGTCCCACCCGGCCCTCAAAGGGAGGCAGAGCATGGCCCTCACCACCCGTCGCAGAGCCCTCACCACTTTCGGCGCCGCCCTCGCCGGCGCGGTGGCACTGCCGGCCACGCAGGCGTGGGCGGGCGGCGGCCACCACGGCCCCCGCCCGCTGTGGCGTGCCCACGCCCACAACGACTACGAGCACCCGCGTCCCCTGTACGACGCCCTCGACCACCGGTTCGGCAGTGTCGAGGCCGACATCTACCTCGTCGGCGACCAGCTCCTCGTCGCCCACGACCCCGTCGACCTCGACCCGACCCGCACCCTCGAATCCCTCTACCTCGAACCCCTCGCCGCCCGCGTCAGGGCCAACCACGGCTCGGTGTACCGCGGTCACCGCGAACCCCTGCAACTGCTGGTCGACATCAAGACCGAGGGCGCGTCGACGTACCTCGAACTCGACCGTCACCTGCGCCGCTACCGTCACCTGTTCACCACCTACGCGCACGGCCGGGTGCACCCCGGACCGGTCACGGCCGTGATCTCCGGCGACCGGGCCGCCCGGACGCCGATGGAGGCCCAGACCGTGCGGCGCGCCTTCTACGACGGGCGGCTCAGCGACCTCGGCACCGCGGCCACCGCCTCGTTCGTCCCGCTGATCAGCGACAACTGGACCCTGAACTTCAGCTGGCTGGGCGACGGCCCGTTCCCGGCGGCCGAACGCGAGAAGCTGCGCGGCATCATGGCGGCGGCGCACGGCCGCCGGCAGAAGGTCCGCTTCTGGGCGACACCCGATGTGGCGGGCCCGGCCCGTGACGCGCTGTGGGGCGAACTGCTCGCCGCCGACGTCGACTACCTGAACACGGACGACCTGGCCGGCCTGGAGGCGTTCCTCGACGCCCACCGGGCGTAGTCACCTCTCGCGCACCCGGTCGCCCGCCGCCGGGCGGCCGGGTGCGAGAACCACACGTTCGGAGGACAGGTCAGCCGCCCGGACGAACCCTTCGCTACGCCACACTTACGGCCGAACGCCGCGAAGCGGACGTGGTGGAGGAGGTTGACGATGGCGATTTCCATCTCTGTGGTGTTGTTGCTCGTGATCCTGGCTGTGGTCTTCCTGCGCAACGGCGCGCTGAAGATCTCCCACGCCCTGGTCTGCGTGCTGCTCGGCTTCTACCTGGCCAGCACGAGCATGGCCCCGACCATCCAGAGCGGGCTCACGGCGACCGCGGACATCGTGGGCAGCCTGAAGCCCTGACAGGTGCGGGCGGCCCCCGGCGGTCAGGGACGCGAGAACACGCCGATGCCGTTCGGCACGGGGCGTTCGGCGCCACCGCTCGGATGGTTGAGGACGCCGACCGCGTCCGCACCCGGCTGCCGGGCCACCATCGTGCTGGAACCCCCGCCGTCCAGGCTGAACGCGTCCTGGGAGCCCAACTGCCGCATCGTCTCCGTCACTTCGGCGATGGTGAGCCCGTTGCGGTACTCGGGCGCCCCGTCCAGGGCGAGGAGCAGCATTCGCCGTCCGTGGTCCGCGATGCCCACCGCGGTCCGCACCGCCGCGGTCGTGTCGTCCAGCCCCGGCAGCGGACGGCCGTCGACGAGCATCGGGTAGCCGCCCAGCGCCATGCCGTACGGGATGCGGGAGGCGTCCGCCACCAGACGGTGCCGTACCGTGACCCGCTCGCCCACGGACAGCTTCCGCAGCAGCTGGGCGCCCGCCTCCCGGCCCACCAGCACCGTGCTGCCCGACGCGACGGGACCGGCACCAGGGGTGTCGGCCGCCGACACGACCCGTCCGCCCTCGACCGTCACCTCGTACGTGTCCGTGCTGCACGGAGCCGCCCGCTCGGTGTCCGTGCCGCAGGTGGCCCGCACCCGGGAGACACTGCCCCAGTCCGATGTGAACGCGCCGATCGAACCCTCCGGCAACGCGTACTGGTTGAGCCCGCCCAGCGTCCACCGCCCCTCGTGGCTGCGCACGGAGCCTTCGAGCGCCAGACCGTCCAGCCGGGCCCTGCGGTCGACACCCACGCCGAACACGTCCTCGGTGGTCGTGCCGGGCGGCAGGGCGGGGCCGAAGCGCTGCCCGTTCGGCACGGCCGCTTTGAGCGCGTGCCCGCCCGCGATTGCCGGGCCCACGGTCGCGCCGGTCGCCTCCACGCCCGGATGCTGGGTCTCCGTGATGTTGAAGAAGTCGCCGTTGACTCCCGCGACGGCGCCCTGCGCGTCGGCGAGCCGGGAGACGGGCGCCCGGGCCGCCACGGCGCCCGGGTGGAGCAGTCCGACGCGCACACGGGGGTCGCGCAGGTCGACGTCGAGCACATGCGCGTGCGTCACCCCCTTGGCCCCCTGGATGTCCAGCTGGGTGTACTCCACGCCGGGCGCGATCGCGGTGCCGTCCTCCGCGCCGCTGGCCGGTGCCGCCCCCACCCGGGCGGCACCGGCCAGCGCTCCGCATGCCGTGAAAACCGTCAGTACCGTTCTGAGCCGTCCGTCACGACGCGTCACAGTGCCCCCTGAGGTCTCGTCAACTTTCGCAGGACTCAGGGAAATTGCACCAGACGGCGGTGCCCGCGCCGATGGCTAGGCGCCGACGACCCGGGAACGGATCAGGAAACGCACTCCTTCGGGTGCCTCCAGGGAGAAGCCGCTGCCCCGGCCCGACACGACGTCCACGATCAGCCGCGTATGGCTCCACAGCTCGTACTGGCTCCTGGACATCCAGAAGGCCACCGGGTCGTCGAGCCCCTCGACCTCCAGATCGGCGAGCAGGACGTCGGAGCCGCCGGTGCGGAACTCGCCGTTCGGATAGCACATGGGCGCACTGCCGTCGCAGCAGCCGCCCGACTGGTGGAACATCAACGGTCCGTGGAGGGCGCTCAGCCGCCGTACCAGTTCGGCAGCGGCGGGCGTCAGCTCCACGCGCGGGACGACATCCATCGGCTCTCCCGGTCGGGTCACGGATGCGGTGACCCCACCGACGGCGCACCACGGCCGGGCCACCACTCAGCCGACCATCCCGGAGGTTGCGAGAGGGTTGCACACGCGGCCGGTCCCACGGAAGACCGGCCCCGGTGACGCCCGCCGTCCGCGGGAGACGTCACCGAGGCCGGCCTCGGGACCCGATGTGCCGGTCGTCAGCAGATGCGGGGCAACTGCTCGCCCAGCGGCATGTCCACGACGCGGGTGCCGCCGAGCCCGGTGGCGGCGACGACCATGCCGGGATGATCCGGGACGCAGTGGCCGATCGCCACCGCCTCCTTGCCGAGCGGATGGGCGCGCATGGCCGCGAGCACGGCATCGGCGTGCTCGGGCGGCACGAACGCCACCAGCTTGCCCTCGTTGGCCACGTACAGCGGGTCGAGGCCGAGGAACGCGCAGGCGTTGGCGACCGTGTCCGGCACGGGCAGCGAGCGCTCGTCGAGCCTGACGCCGACGTTCGCCGCGCCCGCGATCTCGTTCAGGGAGGTGGCCAGGCCGCCGCGGGTCGGGTCACGCAGCACATGGAGGTCCGGACAGACGGCCAGCATCTCCGCGACCAGACCGGCCAGCGACGCCGTGTCGCTCTGGATCTCGACGCCGAACTCCAGGCCTTCCCGCACACTCATGATGGCCACGCCGTGCACCCCGATGGGGCCGCTGACGAGCACCACGTCTCCGGGGGTCGCGCGCTGCGGACGGATGTCCACGCCCGCCGGGATCACACCGATCCCGGCGGTGTTGATGAAGATGCCGTCCCCGTGCCCCGCGTCGACCACCTTGGTGTCACCGGTCGCCACCGTCACCCCGGCGGAGCGGGCCGCCTCGCCGAGAGCCTCGGCCACGCGTCCCACGACGGCCAGCTCGACGCCCTCCTCCAGGATGAACCCGCAGGAGAGGTAGGCGGGCACCGCCCCGGCCATCGCCAGGTCGTTGACCGTGCCGTTCACCGCCAGGTCCCCGATGCTGCCGCCGGGGAAGAAGAGCGGACGGACGACGAAGGAGTCGGTGGAGAACGCCAGACGGGCGCCGTCCAGGTACAGCCGTGCGGAGTCGCCCAGTTCGGCGAGCACGTCGCTGCCGAAGGCCGGGGCGAACAGATGCTCCACCAGCTCGGCGGAGAGCGTGCCGCCACCGCCGTGCCCCATCACGATCCTGTCGTGGTCGCGCAGCGGCGCCGGGCAGGTCCAGGACGAGAAGTCGACGGGTGCCGAAGCGGAGTCAGACAACGCTGCTCGCCTCCTCGTTCGGGGCGTCCAGCCGCCGGTACAGGTAGTAGGCGGCGCACGCGCCCTCGCTGGAGACCATGGTCGCGCCCAGCGGATTGCGCGGTGTGCACTCCTTGCCGAACGCCGCGCACTCGTGCGGCTTGATGAGGCCCTGGAGGACCTCGCCGCTGCGGCACACCGTCGACTCCTCGGTCTCGATGCCGGTGACCGAGAAGCGGTGCTCGGCGTCGTAGTCCCGGTACTTGGGCGACAGCCGCCAGCCGCTCTGCGGGATGGTGCCGATGCCGCGCCACGCCCGGTCGGTCACCTCGAAGACGTCGGCCAGCATGGCGCGCGCCGCGGGGCTGCCGTCGGCCTGAACGGCCCGGGGGTAGGCGTTCTCAACGGTGTGCCGCCCCGACTCAAGCTGCCGCACCGCCCGGCGGATGCCCTCCAGGATGTCCAGCGGCTCGAAGCCCGTCACCACGATGGGCACCCGGTGCCGCTCGGCCAGTTCCGGATACTCGGCGGTGCCCATGACCGTGCAGACGTGGCCCGCGGCGAGGAACGCCTGGACCCGGCAGTCCGGTGAATTCATGATCGCGTCGATGGCCGGCGGCACCCTCACGTGGGAGACCAGCAGGCTGAAGTTGGTGATGCCCAGCTTCTTGGCCTGGTAGACGGTCATCGCGTTGGGCGGGGCCGTGGTCTCGAAGCCGATGCCGAAGAAGACGACCTGACGGTCCGGGTTCTCCTGGGCGATCTTCAGCGCGTCCAGCGGGGAGTACACGACCCGTACGTCCGCGCCCTCGCTCTTGACCTTGAACAGGTCACGACCGCTGCCGGGCACCCGGAGCATGTCCCCGAAGGAGCAGAAGATCACGTCCGGGCGGGAGGCGATCTCCAGCGCCTTGTCGATGATCTCCAGAGGTGTCACGCACACCGGACAGCCCGGCCCGTGGATCAGCTGGATCTCCTCGGGCAGCAGCTGGTCGATGCCGTGACGGATGATCGAGTGCGTCTGCCCGCCACAGACCTCCATGAGGGACCAGGGCCGTGTGGTGACCGCCCTGATGTCGTCGAAGAGCCGCTTGGCGAGGACCGGGTCGCTGAACTCGTCCAGGTACTTCATGACCGCGCCTCCTTGTCGGCACTGTCCTCGGCGGCGGGCCCGTCGTGGCCGGGCCGGGCGCCGTTCGTGGGGGCGGGTCCGGTGTCCGGGAGTCCGGTTCCGGCGGGGCGTTCGGCGCCCGCGTCCCTGGCGGCCTTGCCCCAGGCGTCGCCGAACTCCTCCTCCAGGACCCCGAGGTTCTCGAAGAGCTCCAGGGTCTGCTTCGCCGACCGCTCGTCCAGCCGTTGCAGGGCGAACCCGACGTGGACGATGGCGTAGTCGCCGACCTGCATGTCCGGCACGTACTCCAGACACACGTCCTTGACGACACCGCCGAAGTCCACCTTGGCCATCCGCGTCGCGTCACGTTCCTCGATCTTCAGCACTCGGCCGGGTACGGCCAGACACATGGGTCGCTCCTGACTCGCTCGTGCAGTACTCCCGCGCTACCGCGTGGCGCGGGCGGCGACGATCAGCTGTCCGAGCGCAAGACCGCCGTCATTGGGGGGAACCCTGTGGTGCCGCAGGACGGCGAAGCCGTCCCGTTCCAGAACGGCGCAGCAGCCCTCGGTCAGCAGGGCGTTGCAGAACACGCCGCCGCTGAGGGCGACCGTGCCGATGCCGGTGCGTTCCCGTGCCACCGCGCACACCTCCTGGACGAGAAAGACCACCGCCGCGTGGAACCGACGCGCCACCGGACCGGCCGCGACCCCGGCGCGGACATCCGCGACGGCAGCGGCCAGCACCGGCGCCGGATCGGCGACCAACGGTGCCTCCGGGTCCTGACGGACCGGTCTCAGCATGAACCGGTACGCACTTTTTCGCCCGTCGTCGAGGAGGCCGGCGGGCGACCCGGAGGCGCCGGACAGGTCCTCCAGAGCCGCGTTCTCCAGCTCCATCGCCGCCTGCGCCTCGTACTCCACCCGGTGGCAGACGCCCGCCAGCGAGGACACCGCGTCGAACAGCCGGCCCATGCTGGAGGTGGGCACGCAGTTGAGGTTCCGCTCCAGCTGCCGTCGCAGCAGGCGCCGTTCCTCCGGCGTGGCGGCCCCGACGCACGGCAACTCCTCCGACCAGGGCAGTCCCGCCGTGCGCAGGTGGGACAGCGCCATCCGGTAGGGGTTGCGCACGGCGGCGTCGCCGCCCGGCAGGGCCGCATAGCCCAGATGGGCGAACCTGCGGTACCCGTCGTAGTCGGCGAGCAGCACCTCGCCGCCCCACACGGCGCCGTCGTCGCCGTACCCCGTCCCGTCGAAGGCGATCCCGATGACCGGCTCGGAGCCGTCCAGCCCGTGCTCGGCCATGGCGGAGGCGACGTGGGCGTGATGGTGCTGCACCTGACGCAGCGGCAGGTCACGTGCGCGGGCCTCGCGGTGCGCCCACTGGGTGGAGCGGTAGCCGGGGTGCCGGTCGGCGACCAGCAGCCGCGGTGCGACGGAGGTGAGGTCCGTCAGCTGCGCGGTGGCCCGCTCGAAGGCGTTCAGCGTCGCCAGGTCGTCCATGTCGCCGACGTGTGCGGAAAGCCAGGCGTAGCGGCCGTCACCGGCGCAGAAGGTGTTCTTGAGGTCGCCGCCGGTGGCCAGCGCCGGGACCACGGGCACCGGCAGGGCGATGGGGAAGGGGGCGTACCCGCGTGAGCGGCGCACCGGCAGTTCGACCCCGGCGCACACCCGCACCACCGAGTCGTCGCACGGCACGTGGATGGGGCGGTCGTGGGCGAGCCAGGCGTCGGCCAGACCCTCCAGCCGGGTCAGTGCCTCGGCGTCGTCCGTGACGATCGGCTCGCCCGACCGGTTGCCGCTGGTCATGACCAGGACGGCCGGGCCGGGAGGATCTCCGGGCAGCCCGAGCAGCAACCGGTGCAGCGGCGTGTACGGCAGCATGACCCCGAGGTCGGGACTGCCCGGGGCGACCGCCGCGGCCACGTCGGCGCAGGTGGACGTCCGGCGCCGCAGGAGGACGACCGGCTTGCGCGGCCCGAGCAGCAGTTCGCGCTCGGCGTCGCCCACCAGGGCCAGCCGCTCCACCGTCGCCAGGGAGTCCGCCAGGACGGCGAACGGCTTGTCGCCCCGGTTCTTGCGCTTGCGCAGGGTGCGCACGGCCGAGGGGTCGCCCGCGTCGCAGGCCAGGTGATAGCCGCCGAGCCCCTTCACCGCGACCACGGCGCCCTCGGCCAGCATCCGGCGGGCCTCGGCCAGTGCCGCCGCGTCGCGCGGCCCGTCGGCGTCGTGGGGCCCGGTCCGCAGGGTGAGCCGCGGGCCGCAGGCCGGGCAGGCGATCGGCTGGGCGTGGAAGCGCCGGTCGGCCGGATCGGTGTACTCGCCCGCGCAGTCGGCGCACATCGGGAACCCGGCCATGGTGGTCCGGTCCCGGTCGTAGGGCAGCGAGGTGACGATGGTGAACCTCGGACCGCAGTGCGTGCAGGTGATGAACGGATGCCGGTGGCGCCGGTCGGCCGGGTCGGCGAGCTCGCTCAGACAGGCGTCGCAGGTGGCCGTGTCCGGGGAGACCAGTGTGCGGCCCGGGCCGCCGGCGGAGGGCCGGATGGTGAACACCGAGCCGTCGTTCTCCGGCGGCACGACGCGGTGCTCGACCGACTCGACGACGGCGAGCGGCGGGGGCCGCGTCCCGACGCGCTCGCAGAACTCCGCGACGGCGGCGGCCGGCCCCTCCACCTCGGCCTCGACGCCCTGCGCGTTGTTGGTGACCCAGCCGGTCAGGCCGAGTTGCTCGGCGAGGGTGTACACGAACGGCCGGAAGCCGACTCCCTGAACGACGCCCCTGACGGTGATGTGCCTGCGCTCGCGCCCCGGGGACGGACTCACCTGGCGGGCTCCTGCTCGTGCGGGTGCCCCGGGCCGACGGGGCGGTGCGCGGTGTGCGGGTCCCCCGGGCCGGACGCGCGGCGATCCGTCGTGTGCGCGTGCCCGGCGCCGGACGGCCGCTGCCCCGCCGTCTGCGGGTGGTGTCCGTTCGCCTGTGCGGGTCCGGTCTCGTGCTCGTGGCTGTGCAGGTGCCGGGCGTGCTCCTGCGCGAGCACGGGCGTGTGCGGCGCCTCGCCGGCCGCGCAGCGCAGCACGTGGTCCAGCAGCGCGTCGACGCCCCGCCCCGTGCGCGCGGACGTCTCCAGGACGGGCACCCCGGGATTGACCTGCTCGACGCCGCGCAGGAACGCCCCACGGTCGAAGCCGACGGCGTCCGCGATATCGGTCTTGGTCACCACCACCAGATGCGCGAGGCCGAAGGCCGTCGGGTACTTGACGGGCTTGTCCTCGCCCTCGGTCACCGAGGCGAGCGCGATGCGCAGGGTCTCGCCGAGGTCGTAGGAGGCGGGGCAGACGAGATTGCCGACGTTCTCGACGAACAGGATCCGGGTGCCCTCGGGCAGCCAGCCGTCCAGCTGCCGCCGGAGCATGCCCGCCTCCAGATGACAGAGCCCGTCGGTGAGGATCTGCCGCACCGGGGCACCCGAACGGGCCAACCGGGTCGCGTCGTTCTCGGTGGCCAGGTCCGCGGTGACCGCGGCGGCGGGAGTGCCCTCGGCCACGGCACGGGCCAACAGCCGTTCCAGGAGGGCCGTCTTGCCGCTGCCGGGACTGGACAGCAGGTTCACCGCGGTGGTGCCCCGGTCACCCAGATAGCCCCGCAGGGTCAGCGCGTTCTCGTCGTTCTTGGCGAGGACGGCCTGATGAAGGTCAACGGTGCGGCACATGGCTCGTCTCCTGGTCGTCCGTCCGGCCCGTCGCCGGGGCGGCCCGCGGCCCGCGGTGCGGGGTTCCACCGTCCGGGCTTCCGTCGGCGACCACCACCCGGACGATCTCCAGCTCCCGGCCGCCGAGCAGGGTCAGCGTGCTCCCGCAGTCGGCACACCACAGCACGGGAGGCATCCCGGTGGGGGCCTCGCGGCCGCACCCGTCGCAGCGCGCCCGCGCCTCAACAGTCTCGATCAGCAGCCGTGCCCCCGCCAGCGCGGTTCCCTCCGTGGCGAGCCCGAACGAGAAGTCCAGGGCCTCGGGCACCACACCGGCGAGCTCGCCGATCCGCAGGGTCAGCGACTCGACCGCGGAGCCCTGTCCCCGTACGGCCTCCTCGACCTGCTCGACGACGGCGACGGCGATGGACAGCTCATGCACGGGCGCCACCCGCCCGGGTCCGTGCGCCGGCCGGCCGCGCGCTCCGCGAAATTGTGGGTCGCGCCCGGCTGGCTAGGCTGAGAGGACCATGACTGGGCATGACGTCGAACGGCGCGCTCTGCTCACCCCGGTGCTTCTCCTGCTCCTGGCCGAGCGTCAAGGCCATGGCTACGAGCTGGTGCAACGCCTGGGTGGATTCGGCTGCGCCGACACCGATCCGGCACACGTGTACCGGCTGCTGCGCGGCATGGAGAGCAGCGGCGAGGTCACCTCGCGCTGGCACGCCTCCGCGAGCGGTCCCGCGCGCCGTGTCTACGCGATCACCCAGCAGGGTGCGATGGACCTCGCGCTGTGGTTCGTGCGCCTGGGGGAGTTGCACAGCACCCTCCACCTCTTCCTCGAACGGTATGTGCAGCTTGAGGACGTCGGCGGCCGGGACGGTCGCGGTGGCGCCCCCGGCCCCGCCGCGCGCCGGCCGTCCGCCGACGCGTCCGGGTCCGGTACCGGCGGGCGGGCGCCGGGCGCGGGCGGGCCCGGGGCGGCCGCCGACGGACGCGCGCGGGGCACGCGAGGCGCCGACGGCCCCCGGCCCGCCGACGGTGCCCGGCCCGTGGACGGTTCGCGGCCCGGTGGTCCCCGGCCCGCCGACGGGCAGTTGCGGGAGACCGAGGCGCTGATCCGGGATCACATGCGCCGCATGCGCAGGTAACGGCGCATGTCCGGCAGGTTCCTGGCGACTCCGTAGGCCAGTACGAGGCCCGCGGCGACGCCCACCCATGTCCATTCCATGGTTGCCTCCATCGTTTGTCAGCTCCTCTGGGGTACGGAGGTGTCGCGGCGCACCAGGTCGAGCACCAGGTCCACGGCGGCCTCCACCGCCTCGGCCACCGGCGCGGTCAGACCCATGCCCTCGTCCGTGGAGCGCGGTTCGCAGCCGATGACGTACACCGCCTCGGGGAGGGTGCCGCCCGCACCGGCGTGCAGGTCGTGCAGCAGCGCCAGGACGCTCGCGGGGTCCATGGCGTGGCTGTCCATGGGCGCGGGTGGCGTGTCGGGCGGCTCGGGCCCGACGTCGACGGTGTACAGCGTGCCGGGCCGGCCGCCGCGGCTGACGGCGTCCACGAGCACGAGGGTGCGATAGCCCTCCAGCAGGCGGTACGCGAGGTGCACGCCCCGGATACCGGCGTCCATGAGCTCGGTGCCGGGCGGCAGTTCACCGGCACGGTCCGCGAGACGCCGGATCGTCTCCACACCGAATCCGTCGTCCTGAAGGAACACGTTGCCGACTCCCGCCACCAGGATCCGGCGTGCCCCGTCCGGCTCGGTCATGGTGCCTCCTCCTCCAGCGGTGCCACCTCGTCGGGCCGGAAGTACAGGAAGCGGCCCTGTGCGCGGCGCAGGTCGGTGCCCGGGTCGTCGTCGACGACCACCGCGAGATGCGTCTCGCCGTCGAAGTCTCCGACGACCGCCTCGACCGTGGCGCGCCGGCCGAAGAGGAACTCGTCCTGGGCGTCCGAGCGCCGGGCGCCCGGTGTGAGCAGCACCCTGCTTCCGGCGCGCACGGTCCGGCCGTCGACGACGACGGCGGCCGGTACCTCCTCATCGGCGGCGGGGTCCTGCGCGGGGTCCCACCAAGGTTGTCCCGGGCCGTCCGGCAGGGTCAGGCCGGTCGCGGCGGGCGGGAATCCCGGTTCCGGCGCCGGGTACGGGTCGGCGGCCCCGGAGCCCGCACCGGCCGCCGCGAGGCCCGGCCCGGCCCGCGCGGGGACCGGCCCGGCCGGGGCGAATTCTTCGGGACCGGGTTCCCCCGTGACCTCGCGCAGACCGCGGATCGCCCCGTGCAGCCGCTCGCGTACCGCCTGCGGCATGCTGTCGACGAGGTCGACGACCTCGGCGGCGCGCGCGTCCGTGCCCCGTGCCTCGCGCTTCTCCCGCTCGGTGAGCGCGGCCGTGCGCAGCGAGAGGATCTCGTCGATCTCGGTGGCGTCGTACAGCGGGCCCGGGCTCTCGTCGGCGAGGGCCGGATGGTCCTCCAGGATGATCGGCGAGGAGAGCATGATCTCCTCCGCGCCGGGCGGCCCCGCCAGCACCGGCCAAGTGTGGTCGTTGCGGCACTCCGCGACGGCCGGGCGGGCCCACTCCGGCGGGTCCGTCATCGACAGGAACCGTCCGCCGGGCACGCCGAGCAGCAGATGGGTGCCGATCATGCTGTGGGCGAGTGCCTCCGTACGGTCGGCGACGTCCGCGTCCGTGGTGTTGTGCACGGCGATCGTGAGCCGCAACACCCGGTACGGGCCCGGGAGTTCCTCGACGAGGGGGCGCAGCTCACCGGACAGCCGCTCCCGGTGCCGGACGAGCCGGCCCACGGTCCGGCCCTCGGAGTCCGTGACGGGCTCGCGCTCGGTCGCGGGCGGCAGGTCGAACTTCACCACACGAGCGGCCGCTTGAGGCTCCGTCAGTTCGTCGAAGGGCGCGTGGATCAGGACGCGTTCCTCGTGGCCCTCGTCCCAGGGGACCAGCACCCGGTCGGGCAGCTCCAGTTCGGCCACCCCCGTGTAGCGGCCGTCGGACCCGAGCCGTTCGACCGTGCGCCGCCGTACGTGCAGGAAGCGCAGCTCGGCGTGGAGCCGGTCGCCGGCCCGGGGCTCCAGCAGGACCTCGGTGCGCTGGACGGCGTGCTCCCCGCCGGTGGCGGCCCAGCCGGGCGGCACCAGGACGCCGAACTGCCAGCGCAGCTGGTTCTTGGCGGACGAGGCGCGGTACGGGTACAGGACGTACCCCTCGAACAGGACGGCGTCGGCGACCGCGCGGGCCTGTCCGAAGCCGTCCTCCAGGGGATTGCGCATCTCAGTCGCCCCCCTTCGCGTCGGCGGTGGCGAGAAGTTCCTCGAAGACCTGCTCCCAGGACGGCAGAGCACGTGCCGAGCGGTAGCGCCGCAGGGCTTCCAGCACGTCCTGGCGGATCCGCAGCCAGCCCGTGTGCGGGAAGTACTGCTCGATCATGCTCCGCCACACGTCCACCGGCATCAGGAACGACGTCTCCTTGTGCCAGGGGATGGGCTCCGCGCGGAAGCCGTCGCGGCCGGTGAAGACCGTGCCGGAGAAGAGCAGGAGCAGCGGGACCTCGCCCCGGGAGAGCGCCCGGAAGTACGACGCGGACGCGACCTCCGTGTCGTAGGTGCAGGGCACCGGGAGGTCGACGTGCGTCGTGCCCGTGAAGCCCGGCACCGTGATCGAGGCGTGGGCGAACTGGAGCGGCTTGAGGGTGCTGCTCCAGCGGTCGGGCTCACCGAACAGGTCGCCCAGCATGCCGACTTCCTCCGGTTCGTACTGACGCCGGGCCGGCTCGATGCGGATCTGGCAGCGCAGGGCGATGGCGTGCACCGGCTGGTGGTCGGCCTCCTCGATCCGCAGCCCGAACAGCAGGGTCGGCCCGGCGCCGAAGGGCTCCGGCCGTACGCCGGTGCACTGGAAGTGGAGGTCCGTCATGGTGCGCCCCCGGTCTCCGGGGGCGGGTCGCCGGGCTCCGCGGGGGACGGGGCGTCGGGGGAGTCCGCGTCCAGGGGTCTGGCCGCGGCCGCGATCCGGCGGAAGAACGCGTCGATGTCCGCGCGTGCCTCCGCGCCGCCGTCGAACCCCTTCCAGTGCAGCCGCATCCGGCCGACGAGCTCGTAACAGACGTCGACGGGCACGAGGGTGCAGGTCACCGGACCGCCGCGCTCGTAGCGCAGCAGCAGTGCCTCCACGTCGGGTACGAGCAGGCCGGTCAGCGGGGTGCGGCCGAGCACCGCGTCCCAGGTCTGCGGATCGAGTTCGCTCTCGGTCGCGCCCGCCGGACTGGGATAGAAGGCCGCGAGCCGGTCGACGGCGGAGTTGCGGAAGAAGAAGGCGAGGCCCACGGGGATCTGGAGCCGGGTCCAGTCGCTCTCGTCGAGGGCGAAGTCGGGGTCGGTGAGGTACCGGTCGGGGACGGCGCGGAAGCGGCCGACTCCCGCGCCGGGCCGGGTGAAGAGCAGATGGCACGGCGGGCAGGCGCACTTGAGGGACCGCCGGGTCGTGTCGACGAGATGGCGGTGCTCGGCGGGCAGCGGCTCCCCGCACAGGTCGCACCGCTCCCCGGGGGGCGGCGGCCGGCGGGTGAACTGCCGCAGCACGTCCGCGGTCACGGCCCCGCCCCCAGCAGTTCACCGGGCAGCGCCACCCGCACCGACCCGCTCTCCTCCAACAGTGGTACCGGCTCCAGGTGTCCGAGCGCGCCGCGGCCCGCTGTCCGGACGTCGAACTCCGCGGCGCACTGTGAGCAGCGCAGCCGATCGCCGTCGAGGGCCGCGTCGGCGAGGCCCGTGCCGCATGCCGGACAGCGGTCGCGGTAGGCGTAGAGCTGTCCCGGCAGCCGTACGAGCAGCAGGGCCTGCCCGGCCACCCGCGTCGCACGGGTGGCCCGTTCGTGCGCGGGCAGGGCCTGCGGGCCCACGGTGTACCAGTGCGCCGGCCCGTCGGCGGCGGGGAAGGGAGGGCCGCCGGGAACGTCGTCCGGGCGGTGCGGAAGGATCTGCAGCAGGGGCGCCTCGCGGGTGTCCTCGGTCATCCCCTCGACCTCGATGTGCGCGATCTCGGGGGCGGTCCGGGCGATCGCCTCCTCGATGGTCCAGCGCACGGTCTGGGTGGAGGACGGGCAGCCTTCGCAGCTGCCGCGCAGCCGGAGCCGCAGCGTCGGCCCGTCCGCCCCCTCCGCGTCGAGCCCCGCGACCTCGACGTCGCCGGCGTGCGAACCGAGGTAGGGCCGCACCTTGTCGAGCGCACGGCCCACCCGGGTGAGGGTGTCCTCGGGGTGCAGGTCGTGCAGGATCAGCAGGTCGCTGACGAGTTCGTCGGCGGTGAGGACGGCGAGGGGATCCGCGCCGTCCGGTGCGGAGCGCAGCAGCCGTACCGTCCGCGCGAGGCCCTCGCCGTAGAACTCCACGATGCAGCACACGAGTTCGTCCGCGGTGTCACGCGCCTCGGGTCCCGCCTGCCGCGCCAGTTCGTCGAGGAGCGCGGCGATCCGCTCACCCGTTTCCTGTCCGGCCATCGGATCCCCTCTCCTCGGAAGGTCAGACGGCCAGGCCGCTCAGCCCCGTCGGCATGTGCGTCTGCTGGACGGTCCGGCCGCCGCCGACGTACATGTGCACGCCGCACGGCAGACACGGGTCGAAGCTGCGGACGGCCCGCATGATGTCGATGCCCTTGAAGCTCTCGGGCGGGTTCTCCTCGAAGATGGGCGTGTTCTGCACCGCGTCCTCGTACGGGCCCGGTGTGCCGTAGCTGTCCCGCACACTGGCGTTCCATGGAGTCGGCGGGTACGGGTGGTAGTTCGCGATCTTGCCGTCCCTGATCACCATGTGGTGGGAGAGCACTCCGCGCACCGCCTCGGTGAAGCCGCAGCCGATCGACTCGTCCGGCACGTCGAACTTCTCCCAGGTCTGGGTCCGTCCCGCGCGCACCTCCTCCAGGGCCTGCTCGGCGAAGTGGAGGGCCGCGGCGGCGGAGTACGCCTGGAAGTAGGTCCGGGCGCGGTTGCGTTCGATGGCGTTGCTCCACTGCGGGATCCGCCACTCCAGCGACATCTCCGGCTTGGTCATCGTCCGCGGCAGGTTGATCTGCACGCTGTGGCCGGTGGCCTTGATGTAGCCGATGTCGACGAGTCCGGACAGGGCCGTGGACCACAGCCGGGCGAGCGGGCCGCCTCCGGTGTCGAGGGCCAAGTAGTCGGTGCCGTCGAACCAGCGCGGCGACATGACCCAGCTGTACTTGTCGTCGAAGTCGCGCTTCTGCGGCGCGGGGACGGTGTGCTGGTTCCACGGGTGCCGCTCGTCGATCGGGTTGCCCAGGGGGTCCTGCTCGACGAACTTCTCCATGCCCGCCCAGTCCTCGTAGTAGGAACTGCCGAGCAGGATGCGGATACCGAGATTGATGTCGACCAGGCTGTTGGTGACCAGGTTGCCGTCCACGATGACGCCGGGGGTGACGAACATCCGCCGGCCCCAGTCCTCCATGCTCGCGTACCGGAAGTCGCAGTGCTCGGGGTCGTTCAGCGAGCCCCAGCAGCCCAGCAGCACACGGCGCTTACCGACCTCCTCGTAGCCGGGCAGCGCTTCGTAGAAGAAGTCGAAGAGGTCGTCGTGGAGCGGGACGACGCGCTTCATGAACTCCACGTAGCGGGTGAGCCGGGTGAGGTAGTCGGTGAACAACTGCACGGTGGCGACGGTGCCGACGCCTCCGGGGTAGAGGGTGGAGGGGTGCACGTGGCGGCCCTCCATCAGACAGAACATCTCGCGCGTGTAGCGGCTCACCTGGAGCGCCTCGCGGTAGAACTCGCCCTCCAGCGGGTTGAGCGAGCGCATGATGTCGGCGATGGTGCGGTAGCCGTGATCGGCCGCGTGCGGTGCCTCGGTGCGCTCGGCGAGTTCGAGCACGCCCGGATTGGTCTCGCGGACCATCCGCTCGCAGTAGTCCACGCCGACCAGGTTCTCCTGGAAGATGTTGTGGTCGAACATGTACTCCGCGGCCTCGCCGAGATTGATGATCCACTCGCCGAGGTGCGGGGGCGCCACGCCGTAGGCCATGTTCTGGGTGTAGACGGAGCAGGTGGCGTGGTTGTCGCCGCAGATGCCGCAGATCCGGCTGGTGATGAAGTGCGCGTCCCGCGGGTCCTTGCCGCGCATGAACACGCTGTAGCCGCGGAAGACGGACGAGGTGCTGTAACACTCCGCGACGCGCTTCGCGGCGAAATCGATCTTCGTGTGGATGCCGAGACTGCCCACGATGCGGGTGATCGGGTCCCACGACATCTCCATCAGGCCGTCACCGGCCGGCTTGTTCGTCGCCGTCGCCATGGTGCCGTGCCGCCTTCCTGTCGGGTGTCTTCCTCAGCGGGGAACCGGTGTCACCACGGGGCCTTGTAGCCGGTCGTGAGCTTCTCGCCCTTGCCGCGCCACTTCGGTTCCTTCTCGACGGTCTTCTCGGTGATGTGCCTGAGCCGTCGGACGACCGAGCCGTAGATGCCGCTCGCCGTCGCCGACACATGGCCGCCCGGCGGCTCGTCCATGAAGGGCATGAACTTGTCCGGGAAGCCGGGCATGGTGCACGCGATGCAGATGCCGCCCACGTTCGGGCAGCCGCCCACGCCGTTGATCCAGCCGCGCTTGGGCACGTTGCACTTCACCACCGGGCCCCAGCAGCCGAGTTTGACCAGACACTCGGGAGAGCCGTACTCGGTGGCGAACTGGCCCTGCTCGTAGTACCCGGCCCGGTCGCAGCCCTCGTGGACCGTGGCGCCGAACAGCCAGGACGGCCGCAGCTCCTCGTCCAGGGGGATCATGGGGGCCGCGCCCGCCGCCTGGTAGAGCAGGTAGAGCAGGGTCTCGGAGGCGTTGTCGGGGTGCACGGGGCAGCCCGGGACGCACACGATCGGGATGCCCGCCTCGGACTTCCACTCCCAGCCCAGGTAGTCCGGGACGCCCATCGCCCCGGTGGGGTTGCCCGCCATCGCGTGGATGCCGCCGTACGTCGCACAGGTGCCGAGCGCCACGACGGCCAGCGCCTTGGGCGTCAGCCGGTCCAGCCACTCGCTGGTGGTGATCGGCTGGCCCGTCTCCGGGTCGTCGCCGAAGCCGCACCAGTACCCCTCGGGCTTGACCCGCTCGTTGGGGATCGAGCCCTCGACGACGAGGACGAAGGGTTCCAGCTCGCCGCGGTCGGCCTTGAAGAACCAGTCGACGAAGTTGTCGGCACCCTGCACGGGCCCGCACTCGAAGTCGATCAGGGGCCAGTGGACCGCGATCTTGGGCAGTCCGGGCAGGGCGCCCAGCGCCAGTTCCTCGATGCTGGGCTGGCTCGCGGCGGTCAGCGAGACGGAGTCCCCGTCGCAGCTCAGCCCCGCGTTGATCCAGAGGATGTGCACGGTCGGCTCTTCCTGTACGTCGTCCCGCGGGGCGGCGTCTGCCGTGGTGGCGGTCGGGGCGTCCATGAGCCCTCCTAGAGATCAACGCATTTCAGGCATCACTGGCCAAACTGCCTCTCTCATGGTGACGGCGTGGTTGCCTCGCCGGTAAGTGCGCGGCGGCCCTATCGGCCCGGCGCACCAACCCGGTGCGGGCTCCCGCAGCGGGGGCCCGCACCGAGCATCACGAATCAAGGTCGTCGGCGAAGTGCCGGAAACCGTGCCGCTCATGATGGAGGCGCCACAGGGTCTCGGCGAGCACGGTCGGGTCCTTGCGGTGGTGCCCCGGCACGATCGCGCCCGGGATGATCAGCTGCGCCACGTGGATGCCCTCGGGCGCCAGCGTGTCGTGCAGCAGGCGCGCGTACGCGCCCTCGGCGGCGAACGCGATCGACGTGCCCGCGCGCTCGGCGTGCGGGACCACGGCGGAACCGCCGTTGACGAACAGGACGGTCCCGCTCCCGAGCGCGCGCATGCCGGGAAGCACGTGCCGGACGGCGGTGACCGGTCCGTACAGCGAGAACTCGATCGGCCCGACGAGGTCCTCGGGTCCGGTGTCCAGCACCGGCCGCATGAAGTCGCGGTGCGGAACCGGGCTGTACTGGAGGATCTCGATCGGTCCCAGCATCGCGGTCGCCGCGTCCAGGGCGGCCGCCAGGGCCTTCGGATCGCGCACGTCGGCGGCGAAGCCGCGCGCCCGCACACCGTCGGCCGCGAGCCGGTCGGCCAGCGCGTCCAGGCGGCCCTGGTCGCGTGCGACGAGGGCGACGTCGTACCCCTCACGGCCGAACCGCCGCGCGACGGCCGCGCCGAGACCGGGGCCGGCTCCGATGATGGCGATGGTGGTCATGGTTCCCAGCGTTCCCCACGACGCGGACGAGGACCAGCGCGCGCGTCTCGGCGCCCGGTCACGGACGCGCCGGCACCCCGCCGCGGGCCGCGTCGGCGTCCGGCGCCGGCCGCTGCCGTGTGTGCCCGGCCGACTGCGCGGCGCGCGGGTGCGGCGGAAAGCTGGGATCCTGAGGGGGGTATCGCTGCCCATGCCCTGACGGACGGTGGTGGTGAGCGCCATGGCTGCGATCGACGACGAGGGGGCGGGGTCCGGCATTCCGTGTGTCGATCCCCTGGGTGACCCGTTCCTTCGGACACGGTTCGCCCTCCCGGCGAGACCCGACACGTTCCTGCGGCGGGAGCGCCTCGTCAGCCATCTCGACCAGGCCCTGCTGACGCCCCTGACGATGGTCAACGGAGCCGCGGGCTCGGGCAAGACCCTGCTGGTGGCCGACTGGGCCGCAGGCCTCGGCCAGCCCGTCGCCTGGCTCACCAACGACTCGGCGGACCAGCGGCGCGGCGTGTTCTGGGCCTACCTGCTCCAGGCCCTCCGGGTCTCGGGCGTACCGGTGCCCGCGGAGATCGGCTTCCCCGCCGACGCGAGCCGCGTGGACCACACCCTGCTGGCCCGCCTCGCCGCGGGTCTCAGCGGCCGCGACCGGCCCGCGATCGTCGTGCTCGACGAGTACGACCGCGTCACCGACCCGGAGATCGCGGAGCAGCTGGAATTCGTCCTGCACCACGCCGGGCCCGGCATGCGCCTGCTCATCGTCACCCGCACCGAACCGCTGCTGCCGCTGCACCGCTACCGGGCGGCCGGCGACCTGACCGAGATCCGTGACGCGGAACTCGCCTTCACCGCCGAAGAGGCGTCCGAACTCCTGGAGATGCACGGCCTGAGCCTGCCCGTGGACGCCGCGGCCTCCCTCGTGGACCGCACCCGGGGCTGGGCCGCCGGGCTGCGCCTGTGCGCCCTGGCCGCCCAGGAGAGCCCCGATCCGGTCGTCTACCTGAAGGAGTTCGAGGCCGGGCGCAGTACGGTCGCCGACTACCTGTTGGCCGAGGTGCTCAAGCGGCAGACGGAGGAGACCCAGGACCTCCTGCTGCGCGTCAGTGTCCTCAAACGCTTCTGCCCCGACCTGGCGAACGCGCTGACCGGGCGGACCGACGCCGAACCCATCCTGGCCGAACTGCACCGCGAGAACGCCTTCGTCGAGGACCTCGGGCACTCCTGGTACCGGCTGCACCCCCTGTTCGGGGAGATCCTCCGCGCCCATCTGCGGGTGCGCTCGCCCGGACTCGAACCCGAACTGCACCGGAGCGCCGCCCAGTGGCTGCGCCACTCCGGGTCCCTCCAGGAGACCCTCGCGCACGGCGCCGCCGCGGGCGACTGGGAGTTCACCGCACGGGCCCTCGTCGACGATCTGGCGATCGGGCAGCTGTTCACCGGCCTGAGCTCCGACGGCCTGGACGAACTGTTCTCACGGATGGGACCGGAGGCCACCAGCGCCGCCACCGACCTCGTACGGGCGGCCCGTGACCTGTCCCGGTTCGACCTCGACCGCGGTCTGGTCCACCTGCACCACGCCGAGGAGGCCCTCGCCGCCGACATGCCCGATCTGGCGGCGGCCCAGCTGAGCCGAGCCCTGCTGGAAGCCCTCGTCGCCCGGCTGACCGGCTCGCCGGTACGTGCGGAGAAGGCGGCGGAGACCGCGGAGGAGTGGCGGCACGAAGTCCCCGCCCACCTCGTGGAGAAGCACCCGGAACTCGCCGCCCTGCTCCTCACTCACCTGGGCGCCACACGGCTGTGGGCCGGTCGCTTCGAGGACGCGCGCGCCGCCCTGACCACGGTGGCCGGGAGCACCGGCGGGGCGTCCACGGCCCTCCCCAGGGAGGAGTCCCTGTGCCACCTGGCGCTCATCGACTACCTGGACGGCTGGATCGGCAGGGCGGAACGCAAGGCACTGGAGGCCGCGACGGACACCGAGCGGTTCGGACTGTCCCGGCCGACCGCGTCCGGCATGGGCCGGCTGGTCCTGGCCGCCGTGGCCGTCGACCGCAACGAACTCGCGCAGGCCCAGGCGCTTCTCGACGAGGCGGCAGACTCCCGTCCCCCGCGGGAGGACCCCGTGCTGGCGGCGGGCCGGGCCTTGGTCACGGCGCGCCTGCTGCTGGCCCGCGGCAATCCGCGGGCCGCCCTGGAAGCGTCGGGACCGGCGGTCGCCGCCGACGTGCTGTCCCCGTGGGCCGAGGGCCACGCCGCGCTCGTCGCCTCCGCCGCGCACCTGGCCGAGGGCAGACCCGAGACCGCGGCACAGGTGCTGCGGCACGCGCCCGACGACCAGCCCGCGTGCGCCGTCGAGGCGGCGCGCGTCCAGCTCGCCGTGGGTGACCCGGGCGCGGCGCTCGACATGCTCGACGGCCTGCACACGGAGGGCCGCACGGGTCCTGCGGTGACCGTCCGCGCCACACTGGTGCGCGCGCAGGCCGCCCAGGCGGCCGGGGACGTCGACACCGCCCGCAGACTGGTGGCCCAGGCGCTGTTCAAGGCCCGCCGCGAACGGCTGCGGCGCCCCTTCCTCGAAGCCGGGCCCTGGGTACGGCGCCTGATGGAGTCCGCGCCGCTCCAGGAACTGTCGGCGGGCTGGCTCACGGCCGCCGCGTCGCGCCCCGGTGAGCCGCCGCGACCCGAACCCGCGCCCTCCTCCGTGGTCGTGGAGGAACTGAGCGCCCGTGAGCTCGATGTCCTCCGGCGGCTGGCACAGATGATGTCGACGGAGGAGATCGCCGCCGACCTGTTCGTGTCCGTCAACACGGTGAAGACCCATCTCAAGAGCGTCTACCGCAAGCTGGCGGTCAACCGGCGCGGCGAGGCCGTGCGCCGGGCCCGCGAACTGCGTCTGCTGTGAACGCGTGGTCCGCCGCCGCGGACCTGCCGCCGGGGGCCGGAGGTGGTCTCGCGGAGATGCTCGTCGGTGGGTGTCGGCTGCCGGGTCGGTCCCTCGCCGTGGTGCTGCCGGTGAGGGAGGACGGTCGGGTGTGTGCTCTCGCGGTGGGCGGGTGCCGTCGGCCGCGGACCCGGTCTCGCCGTGTGGCCGCCTTTGGGCGGGAGGACGGTCGTGTCGGTCCCGCGGCGGTGGCGTCGGTCGGGCTGGACGGTCGGCCCCCCTCGCGGTGGTGCGTGGGGGAGGGCGGCGGTGCGGCCCGCCCATGCGGTCCCGCCGCAGGTGGGCGACGACGAGCCGGGCGCCGCACCGTCGCCCGCGGCGGGTGAGGCGGAGGGCGCGTTCATCCGGTGGGATGGGAGCACGGCACGGTACGCACCGGCCGCCGCCCGGCCCGCTCTGCGGGGCCCCGGGCCGAGTCGGTGAGGTGGACACAGTGAGACGCTGGCGGGCGCTGATCGTGCTGGGGACGGCCCAGTTCCTCATGGTCCTGGACACCTCCGTCATGAATGTGTCCATCAGCCGGCTGGTCGAGGACTTCGACACCGAGGTCACCGCCATCCAGGCGGTGATCACCCTCTACGCGCTGGTGATGGCCGCTTTCATGATCATCGGTGGCAGGTTCGGGGACATCCTGGGCCGTCGCCGAGTCTTCGTCATCGGCATGGTCGTCTACGGGACGGGTTCGGCCCTGACCGCCCTGGCGCCCACCCTGTGGGTCCTCGCGCTCGGCTGGTCGATCATCGAGGGCCTCGGCGCGGCCCTGGTGCTGCCCGCCATGGCGGCCCTCGTCGCGGCCTCCTACCGCGGAGCCGACCGCGCCGTCGCCTACGGCGTGATCGGAGGGCTCGCCGGGGCGGGGATCGCGGTCGGCCCGCTCCTCGGCGGCTGGGTGACGACGTACCTCACCTGGCGCCTCGTCTTCGCCGGTGAGGTCGTGGTCGTCGCGGCCGTGCTGTGCACCTACCGGGTCATCGCGGAGCCCGAGCCGAGCGGCCACCGGCCCCGGCTGGACGGCGTCGGCGCCGCACTGTCGGCGGCCGGACTGGCGCTCGTGGTCCTGGGGGTGCTGCAGAGCAGCTCCTGGGGCTGGGTGCAGCCGCGCAACCCGCCCTTCACCGTCCTCGGATTCGCCCCGACGCTGTTCGTCGTCGGAGCAGGGGTGGCCGTCCTCGCGGTCTTCGTCCGCTGGGAGCGGCGCAGGGACGCCCTCGGGGCCGACCCGCTCATGCACCTCGCGCTCCTGCGCCGCCCCGTGCTGCGCGCCGGTCTGCTCACGCTGCTGAGCCAGAACCTGATCCTTCTGGGACTGTTCTTCACCATCCCGCTCTACCTGCAGGTGGTGCAGGGGTTCGACGCCTTCGAGACCGGACTGCGTCTGCTCCCGGTGTCCGTCACCATGCTCGTGGCCTCCCTGTGCGGCTCGCCGCTGGCACGGGTGGCGGGACCGCGTCTGGTGGTGCGGCTGGCGCTCGCGACGCTGGCGGTGGCCATCGTCTGGCTGCTGGCCACCATCGACCCTGCCATCGACGACGCCCGGTTCGCCTGGGCCATGGCCGTGCTGGGCGTGGGGATGGGCCTGCTGGCGTCGCAGCTGGGCAACGTCGTCCAGTCCAGCGCCGGGGAGGAGGAACGCAGCGAGGTCGGCGGACTCCAGTTCACCGCCCAGAACCTCGGGTCGGCGCTCGGCACCGCTCTCATCGGCTCGATCCTCATCGGCGCCCTGGCACACGCCTTCACCACCCAGGTGCAGGAGAATCCGCGGCTGTCCGACGAGGCCCGGCGGCAGACCGGCGTCGCTCTCGAAGCCGGGGTCAACTTCGTCTCCACCGCCCAGGTGCACGCGGCGGCCGAGGACGCCGGGCTGCCGCCCGGCCAGGTCGACGCGGTCACGGACTCGTACGCGTCGGCGCAGCTGGACGGCCTGCGGGCGGCGATCCTCGCCACCGGAGGCATCACGCTGGCCAGCTTCCTCGTCACCCCGCACCTGCCCGCCGGCCGGGCCGGCAGCACGCACGACCCGGGTGCTCCCCGACGTCCGGGGCGGCCCGACGACGGCGCTGCGCCCGGCGCCCCGAGCTGATGCCCACGGGAGACCTTGCATGCCATGGACCCGCCACTCCTCCGCAGCCCGCCGCGCCCGCAGGGCCGAGCGCAGGGCCCACGCCAACTACACGGGTGCCGTCTACGGATCCATGCTCGCCGCGTCCGTGGTCATCGGAGCCGGCACCCTCGGAGACTTCCCCATCGTCGAGCTGG
The DNA here is from genome assembly GCF_054729265.1 of Streptomyces krungchingensis. NCBI lineage: Bacteria > Bacillati > Actinomycetota > Actinomycetes > Kitasatosporales > Streptomycetaceae > Streptomyces > Streptomyces krungchingensis. The sequence continues at coordinate 2,130,161 of NZ_JBPUKY010000001.1, read as the reverse complement.
TGGTGCTGCTCCTGCTCACCGGTCTCGTGTTCTGGATCGCCCACGTGCATGCCCAGCTGTTCGGGGCGCGGATGGCACAGCGCCGCCTCGACGGCCGCGTCGTCCTGGAGGTGTGCCGCGAGGAGTGGCCGATCGTCCAGGCCGCCGTGCCACCGGCCGTCGCCGTCGCCGTCAGCCCGCTGCTGGGGCTGGGCGTCCAGGGCGCCATCTGGCTCTCCGTGGCCGTCGCGGTCGCCGGCCAGGTCGGCTGGTCGGCGACCGCGGCACGGCGTGCCGGTGCCTCGTGGAACCTCGTCGCCGTCAGCGCCTCGGTCAATCTGGTGCTCGGCCTCGTGATCATCTCGCTCAAGCTGTTCCTCACCCACTGACCTGCGGCGCACGCAAGAGCCGGTCCTCGTATCACCTGCACCGGGTGAGGCCGGACCGGGCGCCGGGAAGGAGGATCGATGGAAGGGCGCCGTCCGCCTGCCCCCAGGCCGCATGCGGGAGAGCAGCTCATGCGCTACGAGATCCGCGTCGAAGGACACATGTCGGAGACGCTGACCAAAGCCTTCCCCGAGCTGGACCATGTGGTGATGTCCGGTCAGACCGTGCTGTTCGGCCCCGTCGTCGACGAGGCGCATCTGTACGCGCTCCTGGCCCGCTGTCAGTCGCTGGGCCTGCGCGTCGTGGAGATGCGCCCGCTGCCCGAGACGGACTGACCCGGCGAGGCAGCGCCCCGCCCCCTCGCCGGTGCCGCCCGCAGTTCACCCGCCGAGGGTGATCCGGAAGCCGGTGGCCCGCGGGACGCTGGCTCGGCGAGGTCTCCGCACACCGCCGCGTCGGCGGTCCGGAACGACCCGTTCGATCGCGCGAGGAGGAGCCATGACCGTTTCGCGTGGCCCGGCACCGCAGACCGGACCGGAACACATGCCCGACGAGGCGGCGTCCGACTCGACCGCGGACGCGGCGGAACTGCTTGCGGGACTGGGCAGTTCGTGGACCTGGATCCTGGGCTCGGCGATCACCACGCTGGTGCCGGGCGTCCTGATCCTCGTCTGGCCCGAGGAGACCCTGCACATCCTGGCGGTGCTCCTCGGCCTCTACCTGCTCGTCACCGGAGGGTTCCGCTTCGTGTCGGCCTTCTCCCGGCACGAACACGGCGAACGGCTCCCGGGACTGCTCCTGTCGGTGCTGTTCGTCCTCGCCGGAGTGCTCTGCCTGCGGAACCCGATGCAGACCATCGCCGCGCTCTCGCTGATCGTCGGGATCGTCTGGCTGGTGTCCGGCATGCTGACCGCGTACACGGCCATCGCCACCAAGGACCTGCCGCACCGCGGGTTCGTCATCGGTGCCGCGGTCCTCGGCATCGTCGCCGGCATCGTCGTACTGGCCCTGCCGACCGAGTCGGCCCGCGCCCTGACCCGGCTGCTCGGACTGTGGATGGTGCTGCTCGGCGTGGCCGAGCTGATCCTCGCCTTCGCCTGGCGGGCGGCGCTGCGCAAGACGCTCACCGACTACCCGACCGGTCCCACCGGTCCGACCGCGACGGTCTGAGACCCCGGACCGACGCACCCCCGTCACCCGTAGTGGAACACAAGATCACCCGCCCGGGGTGAGGCCGCCCGGTCCTGCCCCCGGCACGCTGAGAACGGCACAGAACGCCTGCCGGGCGAACGCCCGGGACGGAGGAGAGACCATGACCGCGCAGACGTATCTCGCGTACGACTATCCGCTGCTGAGCGCCTTCTGGACCATGCTCTGGTTCTTCCTGTGGATCATGTGGTTCATCCTGCTCTTCAGGATCATCGGCGACATCTTCCGCGACGACGCCCTGGGCGGCTGGGGCAAGGCCGGCTGGCTGCTGTGCGTCATCATCGTGCCGTTCCTGGGCGTCCTGGTCTATCTGATCGCCCGCGGCAAGAGCATGGGCCATCGGGAGCTGGAGTCGGCGAAGGCCCAGCAGAGCGCCTTCGACACCTACATCCGTGAGACCGCCGGCGGCGCCAGCAGCGCCGACGAACTCGCCAAGCTGTCCGAGATCCGTGCCCGCGGCGACATCACGGACGAGGAGTTCCGCCGCGCCAAGGAACTGGTCCTCAGCGGCCACGGCGCATCAGCCGGTACGGGCTCCGCAACCCCCACCTCCTCCACTTCCTCCACCTCCGCCTCCGGCCGCTGAGCGGGCCGGACGAGACGAAACGAGGCAGCAGGATGACCGCCACACACACCGCACACGTACACACGGCCAAGCATCACTGGGCCACGGGGCTCGTGGTCTTCGGAGCCGTCCTGCTGGCGATCGCCGGGATCCTCGACATCCTCCGGGGCATCAGCGCGATCGCCGAGGACGACGTCTACCTCACCACGCGCAACTACGTGTTCCAGTTCGACCTGACCGGATGGGGCTGGATCCATGTCATCCTCGGTGCGATCGCCGTGATCGTCAGCATCGGGCTCTTCCAGGACGCGATGTGGGGACGCGTCCTGGGCGTGGCGGTCGCCGGGCTGATCATCATCTCCAACTTCCTGTCCCTGCCGTACTTCCCGGTGTGGTCGATCGTGATGATCGCCTTCTCGGGGTTCATCATCTGGGCCCTGTGCGTGGCACGCCCCGACGAGAGCGCGAAGGTCTGAGGGACCGGAGTGCCGTCGGCGCGCCGCGGTGAGCGGAGCGGACGGACAGGTGCGACGACACGGAAAGAACGCGAGCGCGCCGGACGCGTGCTCCACCACGGCCGTCCGCAGAGGGCGTGCCGGGTGGGCGCGTCTGGCGCTGCTCGCCCTGACGGCCGGCGTGCTGATCCCGCTTGTCGCGGCGGGCCTGCGGAGCGTGTTCTGGGTGCTGATCGGCGTGGCCGGGCTGGCACTCGCCGCCGTCGGTGTGTGGTGGGCCCTCGCCCACACCGGCGTGGTGCGCGCCCTCGGGATCGCCCTGTCCGTCCTCGCGCCGCTGACCGTCCTGGTGCTCTACGCCGTCTTCGGACTGCTCGCCCCGGCCTTCGTCGGCCTGGCCCTGTGGGTGCTGGCCGTCACGGCGGCCCGAATGGCCCTGGCGCCACTGCACGTCGCCCCCGTGCGCGAACGGACCCGTGTCGAGCCGCCACGGCGCCCCTGGATCCTCATGAACCCCCGCTCCGGCGGCGGCAAGGTGGACCGGTTCCGGCTGGTGGAGAAGGCGCGGGCGGCGGGCGCCCACGTCGTCCTGCTCGGGTCCGGACACGAGGACGTGAGCGAACTGGCCCGGCAGGCCGTGTCCGACGGAGCCGACCTCCTCGCCGTCGCGGGCGGCGACGGCACCCAGGCCCTGGTGGCCGAGGTGGCGGCGCGCCACGGCCTGCCCTTCCTGGTGATCCCGGCCGGCACCCGCAACCACTTCGCGCTCGACCTCGGCCTCGACCGCGACGATCCCGCGGCCGCCCTGGACGCCCTGACCGACGGCGTCGAGGTCCGCGTCGACCTGGGGTTCGCCGCCGACCGCGTGTTCGTCAACAACGCGTCCTTCGGGACGTACGCGGCCGTCGTCGGCGACCCCGCCTACCGGGACGCGAAGGCGCAGACGATCCTGGAGACGCTGCCCGGTCTCCTCACGGGGGACGACGCGCCCCGGCTGCGGATGCGCGCCGGCGACACCCGGGCCGAGGGACTCCAGGCGCTGCTCGTCAGCAACAACCCCTACCGGCGCGCCGTCGACGCGGCGCGTCCGGGGCGCCGGGAGCGCCTGGACTCCGGACTGCTCGGGGTGCTGGGCGTGTGCGTCGAGAACTCCGCGCAGGCGGCACGGATGGTGAGCGGGGCGCGTTCCCCTGGCTTCCTGCGGCTGACGGCCCGGGAGGTCGTCGTCGAGGCCGACACCGCCACCGTCCCGGCGGGCATCGACGGCGAGCACGTCGTACTGCCCGCACCCGTGCTGTGCCGGATCGCTCCGGGGGCACTGCGCGTCCGGGTGCCGCGCCACCGCCCCGGTACACCGGTGAACAGACCGGAGGTCGACTGGCCGCGGGTGGCCCGCATCGCCCTGCGCCCGCTGCTTCCCGGCTGACCGGACCGGCTCTGCCCGCTCACCGGTCCCGGATCCGTCCGGCGGAGGGGACGGAGGTCCACTCCGCGCCCGTGCGTCGGTCATAGGCGGCCAGCGCGCCTCTCCGCACACGCGATCGGCCGGCTGTTCACGGGTGTGATCAGTCGGCGGCGATCGGCCGGACGGTGAGGATCTGCTGGGCGTGACCCACCGGCCCGCGCACGTCGTGCAGGACGGTGCTGGTGACCCCCTGGCCCGTCGGCCCGAACGTGACGGTGGTGTCCAGACCGGTCCAGCCGCCCTCGGGACGGCGGTGGAGGTGGACGGTCAGGTCGACGTTGGGGTACATCCAGGCCGTCGGCGGCTGCCGCACGGCGATGCCGTTGGCCGTGTCGACCAGCGCGAGGTAGGAGGCGAGCGGGCCGCTGGGCTCGCCGGCGACGAGGTCGAGGGGCGTGGAGACCCAGGCGGTCGCCCGGCCCGGCCGGGGCGTGGTGACCGCGCGCACGTCGAGGGAGGCGATGTAACCGCCCGGCCACACGTCGGACAGCTCCCGCCGGGGGAGGCTCTCGGGCGCGGCGAGGCGCTCGTCGGCCCCGCCCGCGACGTCGGCGGTGTCGAGGGCGGCGAGGAGCCAGGCGCGGGCACGGACCACCGGGCGGTCGGCGATCAGCACGACGGCTTCGAGCAGTTCGATGGTGCGGCCGGGCCGGACCGTCTCCACGCGGATCTCGCACTCGTCGAGAGCGAGCCTCCCGAGGATGTCGTAGCTGATCCGTGACAGCAGCATTCCGGAGTCCGCACGCGTGGCCGTGTGACGGTCCAGGGCGTGTGCGACGAGCCCGCCGAGCGGGCTGAAGTGCAGCTCGTCGGGGTCCCAGGCGCCGCCCGCGTGGGCGGTGGGCTTGTAGCGGTGCTCGTCGATGCGCTCGTAGTAGCTGCCGGGGGCCGGGATGCCGGTGGTCAACGGACGTCTCTCCTTGTACGGGTCACAGGGTGTTGAGCAGGACGACGTAGACGGCGGTGCCGATGCCGACGCTCAGGACGGTGCGGCGGCCGAACGCCAGATGGACGCCGGCGGTGACGGCGACCGCGAGCAGCGCGTACCCCGCGCCGTGCGGGTCGGTCGCCATGGTGCCGTGCAGAGCCGTCACCGCGAGGATCGCGAGGATGCCCACGGGCATCCACACCGACAGCTGCCGCACGACCGCCGAGCCGCGCAGCCGGCCGAGCACCGCGAAGGGCAGGGCGCGCAGCGCCAGCGTGATGCTGAAGACGATGGCCAGGACGGCCACGAGATACGAGGTGCTAGGCACCGGCGGCCTCCTGGGCGGGACGACGGGCGGTCACGGCGTGGCGGGCCAGCAGCAGGGCGACGAACAGCAGCAGCGCGGTGAACAGCGCGAGGCCCGGGGTGAGCACGAGGGCGACGGCGACGCTCGCGCCCGCGAGGAGGACCGAGGGGATCTCCCTGCGGGACCGGAACGCGTCCAGGGTGAGCACGGTGAACAGGGCGCACAGGGCGAACTCCAGGCCCTCGACGGGCGCGGCCAGGGCAGCGCCGAGAGCGACGCCGACCAGTCCGCCGCCGACCCAGTAGGTCTCGCAGGCGATCTGCAGGGCGAGGAGCCGCGGCCCCGAGCGCTCCGACTCGGGCAGGGAGGCGTTGACGGCGTAGGCCTCGTCGATCATCGCGTAGACGGCGTACGCCTTCCCCACCGGGTGCCTGACCAGGTGGAGGGGGAAGGAGAAGGCGTAGAAGACATGCCGGAAGTTGACCACGAGCACGGTCAGCGCGATCGCGGCGAGCGGGGTGACGGTGGCCATCATGCCCACCAGCAGCAGCTCCAGGGAGCCCGCGAAGGCGGCCAGGGACAGGGCGGGGGTCAGCCACCAGGGCAGGCCCGCCTGGAGGATCAGCAGTCCGAGGGCTATGCCGAGGGGGAAGATCCCGAGGCCCGCGGAGAAGGAGTCGCGGACGCCCAGGGTGATCTGCTGACGCCGGGAGGCGGGGGCCGGTACGGCTTCCGGTGCTGCCGGGAGGGTCGGAACATCTCGTTGCACGGTTCAATCATCCCGGAAAACGCGCGACACATGGTTGCGAATATTGCTCGCCCGTCCTGGCATGGTGCAATATTTTCGCGTGGATGCGATCGACCGAGCAATCATCGCCGAGCTGGAGCGGGACGGGCGGATCAGCAACGTGGACCTGGCCCAGCGCGTGGGGCTGACCACCGGACCGTGCCTGCGACGCGTGCAGCGCCTCGAGAGCGAGGGGGTGATCCAGGGCTATCGAGCCGTCGTCGCCCCCGCCGCCGTGGGCCGCTCCTTCGAGGTCCTGATCGATCTCGGCCTGGAGTCGCAGGACGCCGAGACCGTCGAACACTTCGAGCGCACGCTGGCGCAGGCCGACGAGGTCGTCGAGCTGCGCAGGCTCTTCGGCAACCCGGACTACTTCGTGCGGGTGGCGGTCGCCGACCTGGCTGCCTACGAGAAGTTCCTCAGCCACCGGGTGATGGCCATCCCCCGCATCAAGAACATCACCTCGCACTTCACGATGAAGACCGTGAAGGCGGCCCCCTGAGGGCTGTGGCGTCCAGGCCGCGGGCCGGCGCCTCGCGCGGGCGGGTCCACGAACGGGAGTCCACACGTCGCCGCCCGTCCGCCCGCGCCTACTCGCCGGCCGTCTGCCGCGGAGCCGTCCCGCGCTCGTGCAACGCGAAGTCGGTGCGCAGGACGGCGCCGGCGCCGAGCAGTTCCCGGTGGACCACCGGCGTGCGGCCCGCCGAGGACGCGACGACGCTGAGACACCCCTCGGGCAGCCCGGCCACGGCGTACTCGCCGCGCGCGTCCGTCGTCGTGGACACCAGCCTCCGTCCGCGGGCGTCCATGACGGTCACCACGGCACGGTGCACGGGCCGCTGCCGGGAGTCCAGGACGGTGCCCACCAGGACGGGCTCCGGATCGCCGAAGTGGTGGGCGTGCACGGGAAGCGCGGTGGGCAGCGGCACCTCCAGCGACGCGTCCTCCAGCGGCGGCTCCTCGACGTCCGCGGGCTCGCCGTGCGCGTCCCGTCGCGCTGCTCGGCGGTGCCGCCCGGCGTCGAGGCCCAGCAGTGCGACGCCCGCCGCGGTCCACGCGCACAGCACCAGCACGGGCTTGAGCACGCCGGCCCCGTCGAAGTAGAGCGCTCCGCGCAGGGCGTCCACCGCGTTGGCGAGGGGCATGACGGCGTGCACGTACTGGAAGAACGTCGGCAGCAGCGGTGCCGGGGCCACACCGCCGCTGGTCGGGATGCTCAGCACGATGAACAGGCCCATGCCGATGGCGGGGAAGTACTGCTTGGCGAACGGCGCCAGTCCGGAGGCGAACGTGGCGACGGCCGTGGTGAGCAGAAACGCGATCGCCATCGTCGAGGGGGCGTGCGGGAGGTACCCGAGTCCCACCCCGACCGCGTAGCCGATCACGCTGAACAGCGCCGCGGTGCCCGCGATCGTCGACAGCTTCTTGCGCCGGTCCAGGGCCACCGCACGCAGCAGGGTCGTCGAGAGGATGTAGCCGGGGATGCTCCAGGCGATGCCGAAGTAGACCAGGGTCGTGCCCATCAGGTCCTTGTGCGTGGTCGGGGCCACGTCCACGACCGTCAGCTTCTCCCCGTGCCCGTGCTGCGCCGCGACCGGGGTGAAGGCTTTGGTCAGCGCCTGTTCGAGGGACATGCCGTTGGCCTTGGCCACGTAGAGGACCGGCCGGTCGCCCTCCGCGTACCCGGCCACGGCCTCCCGGTCCAGCACGGCCTCGCGGGCCTTTCCGGCGTCGGCCACGGCGGTGACGTCGAACCCGCCGGGCTGCTGCCGCCGCAGCACGCCGTCGACCCGGCTCTCCGTGGCCGCGCCCGCCACCACGACCTTCGCGTGGTGCGGCTGGGGCGCGTGCAGCGCCGGGGCGAAGCAGAACAGGAAGCCGAGGAAGAGGGCCGCCGGGAACCAGAGCGCTTCGGCGAGGGCGGTGGCGAGCGGTGCTCTGCGGGAGGGCGTCGTCGAGGCCGTCACCGGCCCGCCTCGGTGGAGGAGTGGACGGCTGACCGGCACATATGCATTGATGTACTGTACATCTAATCTGTCCGTGGCCGCACCCGGTCCCGGCGGCCCGCGCCCGCAGGGCCCGTCAGCGCGACCGGTGCCTCAGGGCGCCGACGAGGAGCACGGCGACGACCGCGGCCGCCGCGGGGACGGCGGCCTTCCGGAGCAGCACCGGCAGGACGGCCGCGCCCAGGTCCACCGCGTCGGCCTCGGCAGCCGCCGGGAGCGGCGTCGCGGCGATCCCGCCGGTCGCGGTCGAACGGTCCGGGTCGCGCAGCAGCTCCTCCAGCCGGGCGGCGAACTGCTGGACGATACGGTCACCGACCTCCGTCATGATGCCCCGGCCGAACTGCGCGGGCCTGCCGGTGATGTCGAGCTCCGTGCGGACCCGGACCAAGGTCCCGGCGCGATCGGCGGCGAGTCCGGCGACGACGCGGGCCGCCGCCGTGCCGGCGCCGCGTGTCTCGCTGCCGGTGAGGTCCAGGATCATCGAACGTTCCGCCTCGTCGCGGGTGACGGTGCCCTCGCCCCGGTAACTCATCTGCACCGCTCCGACCTTGACCTTCACCCGGCCGGTGAACGCGTCGCCGTCGAGGGTGTCGAGGGTCGCGCCCGGCATGCAGGGAGCGACGCGGCGCAGGTCCTGGAACAGCTTCCAGGCCTCGTCGGGCGTGGCCGGGACGGTGAAGGAGTGATCGAGTCGCATGGCGGGTCCAATCGGCGGTGGGTGCGTGTGGGTGGGTTTGTCCGCCGGCGCGTACGGCCGGCGGGAGGGGGCGGCGGTGGGTGGGCGCCGGCAGGGCAGTGGGTGGGTGAGTGCCGGCGGAGTCCTCAGTCCTGGCCGTCGGGTGCCGGAGCGGTGCGGATCAGGTCGCGGACCCGGCTGGGGGAGAGGGGGCCACGACGGACGACCACGCCGAGGGGGCGCAGCGCGTCCTCCACGGCATTGGCGAGCACGGCCTGTGGCGCGATGGCGCCGCCCTCGCCGAGGCCCTTGACGCCGAGATCGTTCATGGGGCTGGGAGTGAACAGCTCGTCCAGATCGAGGTCCGGGATCTCCGAGGACGTCGGCACGAGGTAGTCCATGTACGTGGTGGTGCGGGGCTGACCGTCCGGGCCGTAGACCATCTCCTCGTACAGGGCGCCCGCGATGCCTTGTGCCACGCCGCCGGTCACCTGCCCCTCGGCGATCAACGGGTTGACGATGACGCCCGCGTCATGGACGACCGCGTACTTCAGGATCTCGATCTCTCCGGTGCGCACGTCGACCTCGACGACGGCGGCGTGGGCGCCGCTCGCGACCGCGAAGCCCGGCGGGCGGAAATGCACCGTCTCGCTCAGCTCGGTGCCGTGCCTGCCGTCGGTGGGTTCGGGCGTGCCCGGCAGCGGCGCCTGCCCGGCCAGTCGGGCGAGTGTGAGGGACGGCCCGTCGCCCGTCCTGGGGACGACGACACCGTCACGCAGGTCGAGGCCGTCCGTGGGGACGCCGAGTCGCCGGGCGGCGGCTTCGAGGACCTTCTCCCGGACGAGGCGCCCGGCGCGGTGGGTGGCATTGCCGGCGTTGACCAGCGCCCGGCTCGCGATGGTGCCGACGCCGAAGGGCGTCGCCTCGGTGTCGCCGCCGGTCACGTCGATGACGTCGAGCGGGACGCCGAGGGCGTCGGCGGCGATCTGTGCCATGGAGGTGCGGTGTCCCTGGCCCTGTGAGGGCGCGCCGATGGCGAGCTTCACGCGCCCGTTGGGTGCGATGTCCATCCGGGCCGTCTCGAACGGGCCGAGACCGGTCGCCTCTATGTACATCGCGAAGCCGACCCCGACGCGTTTGCCGCCCTGCGGGCCGTACCGCTGCCGGGCCCGTACCGCCGGCAGATCGGCTTTCGCGACGGCGCGGCGCAGCAGTTCCGGGAAGTCCCCCGAGTCGTAGGACTGCGGCTTGCCGGAGCGGTCCACCAGACCCGTCGCATAGGGCATCTCGTGCGGCCGCACGAGATTACGGGCCCGCAACTCTGCTGGTTCCAGGCCCAGTTCGATGGCGAGCCGGTCCATCGCCCGTTCCATCGCGAACACCGCCTCGGGGCGCCCGGCTCCCCGGTAGGGAGTGGAGAACGTGGTGTTGGTCAGCACGCCCACGACGCCGATGTCCGCGTGGGGCACCCGGTAGGGGCCGAGCAGATGGCACAGCGAGTTGTACGGAACGACCAGCCCGGTCATGTTGTACGCGCCGAAGTTGACGGTGATCCGGTCGCGTACGGCGAGGAGCCGGCCGTCCGCGTCGGCGGCGAGCTCGATGCGATGGATCTGCTCCCGGGCGTGCGAGGACGCGGTGAGGTTCTCGTTGCGGTCCTCGCGCCACAGCACGGCGCGCCCGAGTGCCCGCGCGGCGTACGGCACCAGCAGTTCCTCGACGTACAGGATGCCCTTCTGGCCGAAGCCGCCGCCGACGTCGGCCGCGACGACGCGGACCGTCTCGGACTCCCGGCCCAGTGTGTGGGCGATCGCCTCGCGCAGCCGGTGCGGGGTCTGCGTACCCGACCACACCGTCAACTTCCCGCTGAAAGGGTCTACTTGAGCTGCGACGGCGCGGGTCTCGATGGGGGACGCGACATAGCGGTGCGCGAGGAACTCCTCGCTGACCACCATGTGGGCGGTGGCGAAGGCCTCGTCCGGATCACCGACCTTGGTGGCCACCGCGACCGCCGTGTTGTCGTCCAGCTCCTCGTGGAGCCGCGGGGCGCCGGGGGAGAGCGCCTCCTCCGGGTCGACCACGGCGGGCAGTGCCGTGTAGCGGACGTCGACCAGTTCGAGCGCGTCCTCGGCGAGGTAACGGTTCTCGGCGAGCACGACGGCGACGGGCTGGCCCACGTACAGGACCTTGTCCGTGGCGAGCAGCGGCATCGGCGTCATCCGGACCAGCGGGTCGAGGAGGTCGGCGAGACCGGGCGGCGTGCGCAGCTCCTCCTTGTTGAGCATGGGTGGCAGCGCCGCCACGTCGGCGCCGGTCCAGACGGCGACCACGCCCGGAGCGGCGAGCGCCGCCCGGACGTCCACCGACTCGATGCGGGCGTGGGCGTGCGGGCTGCGCAGGAAGGCGGCCTGGAGGGCGCCCGGCAGAGCGACGTCGTCGACGTAGCGGCCGTGGCCGCGCAGCAGCCGCTCGTCCTCGACCCGGGGCACGGGACGGCCGATCCAGCCGCCCGTCGCGGGGGCGTGCGCGTCCTCGTGCCGGTGCTCGGTGGTGCGGGGCATACGGCTCACTTCCCGAATCGTTCGTCGAGTGCCTGGCAGACGGCGCGGCGGATGTTGCGGTAGCCGGTGCAGCGGCACAGGTGCCCGCTCAGGGCGTCGGCCACCTCCGGCTCGGCGGGGCGTTCGGCGCTCTCGGCCAGCGCGGTCGTCGTCATCACGAACCCGGGTGTGCAGAAGCCGCACTGCATGCCGTGGCACTCGTGGAACGCGCGCTGCACCGGGGTCAGCGGGGCGTCGTCCGGCGCGAGCCCCTCGACCGTGCGCAACGCGCGGCCCTCGCACTGCACGGCCAGCGTGAGGCAGGAGCGCACCGGGGAGCCGTCCATGAGGACGGTGCAGGCTCCGCAGACACCGTGTTCGCAGCCGACGTGCGTACCGGTCAGACCGAGCCGGTCGCGCAGGAAGTCGCTCAGCAACAGCCGGGACTCGACCTCGGCGATCACGGGGCCGCCGTTCACCGTCAGCCGCACCTCGTGCCAGCCGGACGGTTCGGAGAGCGGGGGCGTTCCCGCCCGGCGGGCGTCCGTGCCGGGCACGGGGGCGGGCGCCTTGGCGGGCGTGGGGGAGGAGGGGGTCATGAGCAGCGCTCCCAGGCGGTGGTGCAGGCGCGGGCGAGGAGGTGGGCGGCGCCTTCGCGCCGGTAGCGGGCCGTGGCGTGGATGTCGTCGGCGGGTACGAGGCGATCGCGGGCGGCGAGGGCGGCCGCGGCGACCGCCCGCTCGTCGACCTCGGTGCCGATCAGCGCCTGCTCCGCGGCGGGCAGCCGTACGGGCACGGGGCCGGCGCCGCAGAAGACGACCCGGGCGTCACGGACGGTCCCCGAGGTCTCCGCGCGCTCCAGGAGCACGGCCACGCCGACGGTGGCGAAGTCCCCGTGCCGGCGGGTCAGTTCCTCGAACGCCCAGCCGCGGCCCGGCTGCGGGCCGAGCACGACCTCGGTGAGGAGCTCGTCCGGTTCCACGGCCGTCTGGAAGGTGGCGACGAAGAAGTCCTGGGCCGCGACGGTGCGGGGGCCGCGCGGGCCGTCGACGACGAAGCGGGCGTCCAGTGCCAGCGCGGCCGCGGGCAGTTCGGCGGCCGGGTCGTGGTGGGCGAGACTGCCGCACACGGTGCCGCGGTGGCGTATCTGCGGATGCCCGATGTGCCCGATCGCGGCCGCCAGCAGGGGCCAGCCGTCGCGCACGGCGGGGTCGTCGGCGACCGCGCTCTGGCGGACGGCGGCGCCGATGTGCAGCGCACCCGCCGCATCCACGCCGAGCCGGTCGAGTTCCGGGACGCGTGTGATGTCCACGAGGACCTCGGGCCGGGCGAGCCGCATGCTGAGCATCGGGATCAGGGACTGGCCGCCCGCCACGATCTTCGCCTCGCGCTCCTCGTCGGCGAGGAGCGCGAGCACGTCGGCGACGCGGCGCGGAGCGATGTAGTCAAAGGGTGCTGGTTTCAACTGGTTCCCATCACTCTCGTTCGTCGCCCTCCGGCGAGGGGAGGCCGGCGCGGGCAGGGGAGGCGGGCACGGGGTCGCGGTCCGCACGGAGGAACCGCACGTGCGGTCCGCGCATGCCGACCGCGCGGACGAACCGCACGGACAGGTGGGTGGGCGCGGATCCGTCGGGCGGGATCCCATCTATCTAATGCCTGAAATGATTTACACTAAAGTTTCTTCTTGGCAAGAGGGTGAAGCCGATTCGAGATGCTTCGAGGTGAGCGGCATGAGACATCTGCTGGACCAGGCGGCCGAGTGGCAGCGCGTCGGGACCCGCTTCGCGATGGCCACCGTGATCCGCGCCCAGGGCTCGTCCCCGCACCCGGTGGGCGCCTCGATGCTGGTCTCGGAGGACGGCCGGGTGGTCGGGAGCGTGTCCGGGGGCTGCGTCGAGGCCGCCGTGTGCGCGGCGGCCGAGGGCGTGCTGGCCGGTGGCCCCCCGGTCGGCGAGCGTTACGGCGTCGACGACGGCGATGCCTTCGCCGTCGGGCTGACCTGCGGCGGCACGATCGACGTCTTCGTCCGGGAGGTGGGCCCCGAGATCTCCATGGCGCGCCTGGCCGAGAGTGTCGCCACGGGCGAGCCGGTCGCGCTGGCGACGATGGTGACCGCAGGCGCCACGGCCGGGACGGGCATCGTCGTAGGGCGCGACTGGACGGCGGGGGTGTTCGGCGATGTCGTGCTCGACCGGGCGGTGTCTCATGCCGTGCGGTCGATGCTGGCTCGGGGGGTGAGCGGACTGGTGCGCCTCGGCGAAGGGGGCGCCGGTGCGGCCGCCGACGGCGTGGACGGCCTCGGCCCCGGATGTGTGCCGGAATGCGAGCTCATGGTGCAGTCGTATGCGGACCCGCCACGGCTGCTGATCTTCGGCGCGGTCGAGTTCGCGCGCCCGCTCGCCCGGTTCGGGGCTCTGCTCGGCCACCGGGTGACCCTGTGCGACGCCCGGCCGGCCTTCGCCGACCCGCGGCGCTTCCCCGGCGCCCACGAGGTCGTCGTGGACCGGCCCGACCGGTGGCTCGCCGCGCGGGCGGACCGGGTCGGCCCGACCACCGCGATCTGTGTGCTCACCCACGACGCCAAGTTCGACGTGCCGCTGCTCGAACTGGCGCTGCGCGGCCCGGCCTCCTACGTCGGGGCCATGGGGAGCAGGCGCACGCACGGGGACAGGCTGGAGCGGCTGCGTGAGGCGGGCCTGAGCGAGGCGGAGCTGGCCCGGCTGCGCTCCCCGATCGGCCTGGATCTGGGCGGGCACGGGCCGGAGGAGACGGCCCTGTCCATCGTCGCGGAGATCGTCGCGCTCCGCCGCGGCGGCAGCGGGCTCCCGCTCACGGAATGCGACGGACCGGTCCACCGTGTGTAGCGGCTTTTGAACGACTGTTTTCATGAACGCTCGTTTAATCTGAGCGATGTGGATTCCGAACAGGTGCGATCACGCCGCGGTCGTGGGCACGACCCCGAGGGCAACCGCAGAGCCGTCCTGGACGCCGCCCGTCGACTGTTCTCCGCGCACGGCTACGCGGGTGCCGGGATCCGGGCCATCGCGGCCGAGGCGGGCGTGACCCCTGGCCTGGTCATGGCGTACTTCGGCACCAAGGACGGGCTGTTCCTGGAGGCGGTGGGGGCCGGCACGGGCGTCACCGGCGCCGTGCTCGATGCCGTCGCGAACGACCCGGACCGGCTGCCGCGGGCCCTCGCCCACGCCTACCTGGAGCGGTGGGACCGCCTTCCCGACGAGGATCCGTGGCCGGCGCTCATCCGCTCGGCGCTCTCCCATCCGCCCAGCGCCGAACTGTTCCGCGGCATCCTGGACCAGCAGGTGAGCGAACCGCTCGTCCGTCTGATCGGGGAGTCCGCCCGGTCCGACGTCCGGCTCGCGATGGTCCGCAGCGTTCTCTTCGGCGTGATCATGGAGCGGTACATGTTCGCCCATGAGCCGGCCCGCTCGGTGCCGACGGAGCAGCTCGAACCCGCCCTCGCGGACGTGCTCGCGACCGCCGTCGGGGCTCGGGAGGCCGCACCTGGGGCCGGATCCGACGGGTCGGCACGCGCAGCCGACGCCGGTCCCGTGCGTGCCGACGCCGGTGCCGTGCGTGCGGACGCCGGTGTCGTGCGTGCGGACGCCGGGCCGGTCGTCGCGGCCCCGGCTCCCGAGGAGCTCTTCGGACCGCTCCAGGCTTGTCTCCAGCGCTACCGGGCGCTGACGGGTGCCGTCGTGAAGGACTTCGGCATCGGCGTGGCCGCTTCCGAGGTGCTCGACGCGCTGCGGCGGGCGGGGGCGCCCTACCGGCGGACGATGGGGGAGGTCGCGGGCGTCGTCTCGCTGAGCCAGGGCGGACTGACGATGCAGGCGGACCGCCTGGCCGAGTCCGGGCTGATCGAGCGGGAGCGGGACGGCCGGGACCGGCGGATCGTCCGTCTGCGGCTCACTCCCGCCGGGCTGGACCTCGCCGCACGGGTGGCCGACGCCCGTGCCGCGGGCGAACGGGAGATGCTGGCCGGGCTCGGCGCCGCCGAACAGGCCCGGCTGAGGGACCTGCTCGCCCTGCTGGGCCGCTCGCTGGACGAGGCAGGACCGGAGCGTACCGAGCGACGCACGAGGACGACGGACGCGGCGGAGCCCGAAGGCGCGTAGTGCCCGGAGGGGCCGGAGCCGCAGCGCCCGGGGAGCCGGGCGGGCACACGACGGCGGGTGGACCGTCTCTCGCGCGAGCGCCCCTGGCGTCGGATGCCTCTCCCGAGTCGTGGAGAAGGCCCCTGGCGGGGGCCCCGACGACCGAGGCTCCCCGTTCCGTGCGGGACGGAGCGGGGAGCCTCGGTGTACGGCGCCGGTGGGGGCTGGCGGCTCAGGAGTTGAGCTCCTCCAGCGTCCTGCCCTTCGTCTCGACGGCGAACAGGGCGATGACCGCACCCGCCGCCGCGACGCAGGCGAGCTGGGTGAAGACCAGTGCCAGACTGCCGCCCGCCCCGAGGATCGCGCCGACGGTGATCGGCCCGAGGATGACGCCCGCGCGGTTCCAGAGTCCGCCGAAGGCGGCGCCCTTGGCGCGGTTGCGGGTCGGGTACAGCTCGGGGGAGTACAGGTAGAGACCCGCGTTGATCGCGTACACGAAGAACGTCGTGCAGGACGCGAACACCGCGACCTGACCGCCGGAGACGGCTCCGGTCACGGCGAGGGTGCCCAGTGACAGCGCGGTGCCGCCGAGCGCGGCCACCAGGGCCGGGCGCCGGCCGACGCGGTCGATGGCGAGCGCGACCACGAGCGTGCCGAGCAGGCCGGTCACGTTGCTGAGCAGGGTGTAGACCAGCGCGGTGGTCAGGTCCAGGCCGAAGTTCTTGGTGTAGAGGGACGGCAGCCAGGTGGAGATGCCGTGGTTGACGTAGTACGCGACGAACCACAGGCCCGAGACGACGGCCGTGCGGCGCAGATAGTGCCCCTTGAAGAGCTCCGACAGCCGTCCGCGGGAGGTCCCCTCCTCCGTGGCCGCACCGGCGGTCGGCGCCGGCAACGGCTCGCCCGTGGAGTCCGACACCTCCGCCTCGATCCGGGCGAGGACCTCCTCGGCCTCCTGCGTGCGGCCACGGGCCAGCAGCCAGCGCGGCGACTCGGCGACGTGCTTGGGGAGGGCGGCGGCGATCAGGACGGGCAGCGCGCCGAGCACGAACATCGCCCGCCAGCCGAGATGGGGCACCACCCACACGGCGACCAGGGTCGCGGCGGCCAGACCGGCCGGGAAGATCATCTCGTAGAGCAGGACGAAACGGCCGCGGCGGTCCGAGCGCGCGATCTCGTTGATGTAGGTGGCGGCGACGGGGACGACACCGCCGATGCCGAGGCCCTGGACGAACCGGAAGAGCGCGAACAGTTCGATGCCGTTCGAGAAGGCGACGGCGAGGCTGGCGAGTGCGGTGACCGCGACCCCCAGCGCGACGGTCCGCACCCGGCCGATCCGGTCGCCCAGCGATCCGGCGCCCAGGGCGCCGAGCAGCATGCCGACCGAGCCGGCGGTCATGGCGAAGGTGGCCTGTCCTGTCGTCAGGTGCCAGTCCCGCATCAGAACGGGCAGGGCGGAGGCGGCGAGCAGCTGGTCGAACGCCTCGAAAAAGGTGACGGCGCCGATCAGGAAGCGGACCTTGACGTGCCAGCGGGAGTGCGGCAGTCGTTCGAGCCGTGCGGCTATTGATCCCGCTGTTCCCACGGCGGGCCGGCCGGCCACAGTCGTCATGGAGGTTCCTTCCGCGAACAGAGAAGTTGCGGAGACAGTAGGAGTAGTTACCTAAGTGGTCAATGGTTAAGAGCAAAGATACTTTTCGTCGCCCCAGGTCTTGCCAGCCAAATACTTAAGCACTTAGATTTCAAGCGCTCAGAGTCAACCCCACCTGCTCACCGGTCCGGGAGGTCCGCCGTGCCTCGTTTCTCCACCGACATCCTCATCGGAGGGCAGTGGCGCCCGGGCGCGGGCGCCGCGGTCGAGACCGTGGACCCGGCCACCGGCCGGGTTCTCGCCACTCTCCGCGCGGCCTCGGTGGACGAGGTGGACGAGGCGGCCAGGGCCGGTGCGCGAGCCGCCGCCGACCCGGCCTGGCGCGACCTGCTGCCCCACCGGCGCGCCCTGCTGCTGCACCGCGTCGCCGAACTGATCGAGGCCGCCGCGGACGAGCTGTCCGCGGTACAGACCGCCGACACCGGCAAGACCCTCGCGGAGACGAAGGCCCTCGCGCTGAGCGCGGCCGCGACCTTCCGCTACACCGCGGCCGCCCTGGAGACCGCCGAGGACGCCCTCACCCCGTCGCGCGGCGACTACGTCACGATGAGCGTGCACGAGCCGATCGGCGTCGTCGCCGCCATCAACCCGTGGAACTCGCCGGTCGCCAGCGATGCGCAGAAGATCGCCCCCGCGCTCGCCGCCGGGAACGCCGTCCTGCTCAAGCCCGCGGCCTGGACGCCGCTGGTCTCCCTCGTGCTCGGACGGATCATCACCCGCGCGCTCGACGAATTCGGCCTGCCGACAGCGTTGTTGTCGGTGCTGCCGGGCAGCGGCCGGACGATCGGCGACGCGATCGCCACCCACCCCCTCGTCGGCCGTATCGGCTTCACGGGCGGCACGGACACCGGCCGTGCCATCGCCGCGGTCGCCGCCGCCAAGCTGGTTCCCGCCTCGCTCGAACTGGGCGGCAAGTCACCGACCATCGTCCGGGCGGACGCCGACGTCCAACAGGCCCTGGCCGGCGTGATGTTCGGGATCTTCTCGTCCAGCGGCCAGTCCTGCATCGCCGGGTCGCGGCTGTTCGTCGCCCGCGAGATCTACGACGACTTCGTCGGCGAACTCGTCGAGCGGGTGCGCAAGCTGCGCGTCGGGCCCGGCACCGCACCCGGCACCCAGGTCGGCCCGCTGGTCCACCACCGCCACCGGGACGCCGTCGCCGCGTACGTGGACCTCGCACGCGAGGAGGGCGGCCGGGTCCTGTGCGGCGGTGCCGCACCCGAGGGCGAGGAGTACCGGGACGGTGCCTACTACCTGCCGACGGTCATCGACGGCCTCCCCAACGACGCCCGGGTGTGCCAGGAGGAGATCTTCGGCCCGGTGCTGATCGCCCTGCCCTACGACGACGAGGACGACCTGGTCCGCCAGGCGAACGACTCCGTGTACGGACTGGCCTGCGGCATCTGGACCCGGGACCACCGGGCGGCCTGGCGCCTGGCGCGCCGTGTCGACGCGGGCACGGTCTGGATCAACACGTACAAGCAGTTCAGCATCTCCACCCCGTTCAGCGGGATGAAGGACAGCGGCCTCGGCACCGAGAAGGGCCGGGACGCGATCCGTGCCTACCAGCGGCAGAAGTCCCTGTACTGGGGCACGTCCGGCACACCCCTGCCGTGGGCCGGATGACGCCTGCCGCTGCCGTGGGCCGGACGACGCCCGCGCCCGCCCCGCACGACTCCCATCCCCTCGCACCCCTGTCCCCGGAGACGGTCATGCCCCAACCCCCCGTTGCCCGACTGCGCGCGCTGCGCTCGGTCGAGCTGCTCACGCCCACGTTCGGCGAAGCCGCGGACTTCTACGCCGAGGCGTGGGGACTCGCGGTCGTCGAGTCCGAGCGCGACGCCGTCTGGCTGCGCGGCACCGGCGAGGAGCACCACGCCCTCCAGCTGACGCGCTCCCACCGCGTCGGCCTCGGCAGGATCTCGTTCGCGGTCGCCACCCCCGCCGAGGTGGACGAGGCGGCCGGCCGTCTGCTCGCCCGCGGTATCACCCCGGTGGCCGGACCCGGCCGTCTCGACCAGGTGGGCGGCGGCTACGGCCTGCGCTTCACCGACCCCGAGGGACGGCTGATCGAGCTGACCGCCGAGACCTGGGCGGTCAGGCCCCGCGGCCGGGACGAGGCCGTCCCGGTCGGCGTCACCCACGCCGTGCTCAACACCACCGACATCGACGCGTCGGTCGCCTTCTACTGCGACGTCCTCGGGCTGCGCGTCTCCGACTGGTCCGAGCACCAGATGGCCTTCCTGCGCTGCAACGCGGACCACCACTGCATCGCCTTCAACCAGGCCGAGTGGGCCTCGCTCAACCACGTGGCGTACGAGATGAGTTCCGTCGACCACTTCATGCGGGGGCTCGGCCGGCTGCGTCACCACGGCATCACCCCCCAGTGGGGACCCGGCCGGCACGGTCCCGGTGACAACACCTTCTCCTACTTCACCGACCCGACCGGCCTGGTCTGCGAATACACCTCCGAGGTCGCACAGGTCGTCGAGGACCGCTGGATCGCCAAGGTGTGGCGGCGCACCCCCGAACTGTCCGACCTGTGGGGCACCGCGGGCGCCCCCTCCCAGGAGATCCGCTGCCACATGGCGGGCACCCCCGACCCCGGCCCGCTCGCCGCACCCGCCCTCACCGAGGAGGCCTCCGCATGACCACGAGCATCCAGAAGGTCCGCAGGGTCGGCGTGGTCGGCTGGGGCGCCATCGGCCGCGTGGTCGGCTCGGCCCTCGCCGAACAGGCCGTCCCCGGAGCCGAGTTGGCGTGCGTCGTCGACAACCGTCCGCTCGGGGACAGCGCACCCGCTCCACAGGTCGCCTTCGAGGAGGCCCTTGAGCGCTGCGACCTCATCGTGGAGGCCGCGGGGCAGGCGGTCGTCCGCGCGTGGGGCGAACGCGTCCTGGAGTCGGGCACCGACCTGCTGATCGCCTCCACCGGGGCGCTGACCGACGAGGAACTGGCCAAGCGGCTCCTCGCGGCGGGACCCGGCCGGGTGTACTTCACCGGCGGAGCCGTCGGCGGCCTCGACCTCCTCCAGGCCGTACGCTCCCTCGGCCCGCTGCACGACGTACGCCTCACCACCACCAAGCTGCCCACCACCCTCGAACAGCCGTGGATGGACGAGGAGTTGCTGACGCGTCTGCGGACGGCGACCGGTCCCGTCGAGGTCATGTCGGGCACCGCCCGGGACGTCCCGGTGAAGTTCCCCAAGTCGACGAACGTCGCCGCGTCGGTCGCCCTGGCCGTCGGCGACCTGGACACTGTGCGGGTCCGGGTCGTCGCCGATCCCGGGGCACACCACACCCGGCACGTCGTCGAGGCGTCCGGCGCCCACGGGACGTACCGCTTCGAGGTGGCCCACCTGCCCGACCCCGGCAACCCCGCGACCAGCCAGGTCGTCCCGTACGCCGTGCTGCGCAGCCTGGCCGCCCTGGCCGGGCGGACGGGACAGATCCTGTGACGGCGGCCGCGCGCACCGCGGACACGGTGCACACCGAAGAGGCGGGGGACCAGGGGCCGTTGCTGCTCTGCCTGCACGGCATCGGCTCCTCGTCGGCAGCGTTCGCCCCCCAGCTCGCCGAACTGGGGCGGTACGCGCGAGTCGTCGCCTGGGACGCTCCCGGATACGCCAGGTCCGCCGACCCCGAAGGCCCGTTGACCCTCGACGACTTCGCCGACACGGCGGCCGAGCTGATCCGCTCGCGTGGTGGCAGCGCCCACGTCCTGGGCGTGTCCTGGGGCGGAGTGATCGCGCTGCGTCTCGCCGTCCGCCACCCCGGGCTCGTTGCGTCCCTCGTCGTCGCCGACTCCAGCCCCGGGTCGGGGACCGACCCGAAGAAGGCGGCCGCCATGCGGGCACGGGCCGCCGAACTCGCCGAGACCGGCCCCAGGGCCTTCGCCGAGCGCCGCGCACCCCGCCTGGTGTCCGAGCGCGCGCCCGCCGAACTCGTCCAGCGCGTGACCGACACCATGGCGGACGCGATCCGCCTCCCGGGCTACGCCCACGCCGCCGAGTCGATGGCCGCCGCCGATCTGCGCGCCGAACTGTCCCGCATCGCCGCGCCCACCCTCGTCCTGTGCGGCGACCAGGACCGGGTCACCGGAGTCGACGCCTCGCAGGCCATCGCCGGCGCCATCCACAGGACCGCCTACGTGATCGTCAAGGACGCCGGTCACCTGGCCAACCAGGAGCAGCCCGAGCGCTTCAACGCCTGGGTGCTCTCCCATCTCCGCATCACCGCCCGTATCCCCGCTTAGGAGCTCACCGTGCCTCTCACCACCACCACGTACGACAACGGC
The DNA here is from genome assembly GCF_054729265.1 of Streptomyces krungchingensis. Taxonomy (NCBI): domain Bacteria; kingdom Bacillati; phylum Actinomycetota; class Actinomycetes; order Kitasatosporales; family Streptomycetaceae; genus Streptomyces; species Streptomyces krungchingensis. The sequence continues at coordinate 2,108,795 of NZ_JBPUKY010000001.1, read as the reverse complement.
GGCGACCTCGCCTCGTACACCGACTCGCTCATCGCGACCAAGGACTCCCGCGAGCCCGACTGGAACACCCTCGCCTTCCAGTCGAAGGCCGGCGACCAGTACCGCCGCGCGCAGATCCGCTACGTCGGCTCCGGCGCCACCGGCAACCACGAGGGCGACAACCGGATCATCCCGTCCGGCGGCTTCACGTTCTCCAACATGCTTCTCCCGCCGGGCGCCGAGGGCCCCGAGCACACCCACCACGACGTCGAGGAGGCCTTCTTCGTCCTGGAGGGCCAGGTCCGCGTCGGCATCCACCGCGGCGAGGACGAGGCGGAGTACCGCACCCTCGGCTACCGCGACATGATCGTCGTCCCCGCTGGCGTGGCCCGCTCCCTGAAGAACGAGGGGGACACCGACGCGCTGTTCTGCGTCGTCATCGGCACGCAGAAGCCGCAGGTGCCGACCTACCCCGAGCACTCGCCGATGCACGGCGTCACCCGTGACTGAGCAGCGGTCGACCGGCGGCCGGACCGTCGTCGTCACCGGGGCGGGCCGTGGCCTGGGACTGGCCATGGCCCGCCGGGCCGGCGAGGACGGCTTCCGGGTCGTCCTCGCCGAGGTGGACGAGGAGCGCGGCCGGGCCGCCGAGGCGCTGCTGCGCGCGGAGGGCCTCGACGCCCGCTTCGCGCACTGCGACGTCGCGGACCCCGCCTCGGTCGCACGGCTCGCCGACCTCACCGCCCCGCTCGGCCCGCTGTACGGGCTGGTCAACAACGCGGCGCTCGCCAACGGCGTGGGCGGCAAGGAGTTCCAGGACATCGACGTCGAGGCGTGGGACCGGCTGATGACGGTCAACGCCCGCAGCCCGTGGCTGGTGTCCAGGGCCCTGCTGCGGCAGCTCCTCGCCCACGGCGGCCCCGGCCGCATCGTCAACCTCGCCTCGGACGCGGCCCTGTACGGCTCACCGCGGCTCGCCCACTACGTCGCCTCCAAGGGCGCCGTGATCGCCCTGACCCGGGCCATGGCCCGCGAACTCGGCGACAAGGGCATCACCGTCAACGCGGTCGCCCCCGGCCTGACCGAGTGCGAGGCGACCGAGACCGTGCCCGCCGAACGCCACGACCTGTACCGCGTGAACCGGGCCATCTCCCGCCCCCAGCAGCCCGACGACCTCACCGGCACGGTCGCCTTCCTGCTCGGCGAGGAGTCCCGCTATCTGACCGGACAGGTGATCGCCGTCAACGGCGGCTTCACCATGCACTGAGCAACAGGAGACAACTGCCATGGATCTGGGCCTCGCCGACCGCACCATCGTGGTCACCGGCGGCAGCTCGGGCGTCGGCCTGGCCACGGTCCGCGCCCTCCTCGACGAAGGCGCGAACGTCGCCACCTGCGGCCGCGACGCCGGGCGGCTCGCCCGGGCGGCGGCCGGCCTCGACGGCGTACGGCTGCTGACGGGCGTCTGCGACGTACGGGACGCCGACGCCGTACGCGAGTTCACCGATCGGGTCGCCGACAGGTTCGGCGGCATCGACGGGCTCGTCAACAACGCCGGCCAGTCCCGGATGAAGGGCCTCGACGAGTGCACCGTCGAGGACTGGCGCGACGAGCTGGAGCTCAAGTTCAGCGGCGTCCTCAACCCGCTGCACGCCGCCCGCCCGCACCTGAGGGCCTCGCACGCGCCGAGCGTCGTCAACGTCAATGCCGTCCTCGCCAAACAGCCCGAGACCCGTCTGATCACGACGAGCGCCGCCCGTGCGGGCATCCTCAACCTCTCCAAGTCCCTGTCCGCCGAACTCGCCGCCGACGGCATCCGCGTCAACTCCGTGTGTCTGGGCCTGATCGACACCGGCCAGTGGACCCGCCGCCACGCCGATGCGGACACCGGCGAGACCTACGAGGACTGGCAGGCGCACCTCGCCGCCGACCGCGGCATCGCGCTCGGCCGGCTCGGCCGCGCCGAGGAGGTCGCCTACGCGATCGTCGCGCTCCTGTCACCGCGCGCCTCGTACATCACCGGCACCAGCATCGACGTCTGCGGCGGCGTCGGCCGTTCCATCCTCTGAGGAGACCTCACATGCGTCACGAAACCGGAGGCGATCTCCTCGTCGCCGTCCTGCGCCGACTCGGCATCGACACCGTCTTCGGCATCGTCAGCGTGCACAACCTGCCGCTGGTCGAAGCCGTCGACCGGGAACTGCGCTTCGTCCCCGTACGCCACGAGGCGTCCGCCGTGAACGCCGCCGACGCCTACGGGCGGGCCCGCGGAGGGATCGGCTGCGCCCTCACCTCCACCGGCACCGGCGCGGGCAACGCCGCCGGATCACTGATCGAGGCGCTCAGCGCGGGCACCTCCGTCCTGCACGTCACCGGGCAGGTGGAGAGCCGGTTCCTGGGCAGCGGCCGCGGCTTCATCCACGAGACCAAGGACCAGCTGGGCATGCTGACGGCGGTGTCCAAGTACGCCGCCACCGTGACCTCCGCCGACGACGCGGGACGCGTCCTGCGCGAGGCGGCCCGTGCCGCCCGCACCGCACCCGGCGGACCCGCGAGCGTCGAATGGCCCATCGACCTCCAGTACGCCGCCCAGACGGACACCGCGGCGGAACCCGCCGCACCCGTTGTGCCCGCAGCCGAACCGGGCGAACTGGCGGCCGCGGCAGCGCTGCTGGCCTCGGCGCGCCGGCCCCTGGTATGGGCGGGCGGCGGCGCGACCCGCGCCCGCACCGAACTCGCCGGGCTGCTGGCCGCCACCGGCGCCGGTCTGCTCACCTCGAACTCCGGGCGCGGCACCGTCCCCGAGGACCACCCCCAGGTCATCGGCAACTTCGCCACCGCACCGGCCGCCCGCGCGCTGCTCGCCGACGCCGACGTCCTGCTGACGATCGGCACCCACTTCCGCTCGAACGAGACCGCCGACTACGGGCTCGAACTCCCCGCCGCGCACATCCAGATCGACGTCGACGCCGCCGCGCTGGGCCGCGTCTACCCGGCGCGGCACCCCCTGCACGGAGACGCGGCCGACGTCCTCACCGCACTCCGGCCGCACGCCCGTACGGCCGAGGCGTCCTGGACGGAGCGGGTCACCGCGGTCCGCGGACAGGTGCGGGCCACGCTGCGCGACAACATCGGCCCGCAGGCGGCGATCTGCGACGCGATCCGCGCCGCGCTGCCCCGTGCGGCCGTCGTGGCCCGCGACGTCACCATCCCGTCCAGCAGCTGGGGCAACCGGCTGCTGGACATCCACGATCCGCGCGACAACGTCTTCCCGCGCGGCGGCGGCATCGGGCAGGGCCTCGGCATGGGCATCGGAGCGGCCCTCGCCCGGCCGGAGACCCCCACGGTCGTGATCGCCGGAGACGGCGGCCTCGCCGTCCACCTCGGCGAACTGCTCACCCTCGCCCAGGAAAGGCCCCGGCTCACCCTGCTCGTCTTCAACGACGGCGGTTACGGCGTCCTGCGCAACATGCAGGACAGCTACGCCGAGCGTCGTTCCGGCGTCGACCTCACCACCCCCGACTTCGAGAAGCTGGCCGGCGCCTGCGGGCTGCCGTACCTGCGGATCGCCGCCGAGGAGCACGCGGGTCCGGTGCTGGACGAGGCCGTCGCGTCGGACGGGCCCGTCCTCGTCGAGGTCGACCTGACGGCGCTGGGTCCGATGAAGAACCCGTTCACCCCGCCCGTACGGATTCCGGGCCAGTGAGATGCCGACCGAGACACCTGTGAGGAGCCGGCCCCGATGAGCGAGACGTCCCTGCACCTGACCGTGCACCGCATGACCTGGGAGGCCGAGGGGGTCCTCTCCGTGGAACTGGTCCACCCCGACGGCAAACCCCTCCCGGCCTGGACCCCCGGCGCCCACATCGACGTCGAGGTGGGCGGTCTGGTCCGCCAGTACAGCCTCTGCGGCGACCCCCGGACGGCGACGGCGTACCGGATCGGCGTCCTCGACGCGCCCGCGTCGCGCGGGGGTTCGCGTCATGTGCACACCCGCCTGCGCCCGGGCCGGACCGTCACGGTCTCCGAACCGCGCAACCACTTCGCCCTGGAGGATGCCCCGGGATACGTCTTCGTGGCGGGCGGCATCGGCATCACCCCACTGCTGGCCATGGCCCGCGAGGCCGGCCGGCGCGGTGCCGACTGGCGCATGGTGTACGGAGGCCGCAGCCGCGCCTCGATGGCCTTCACCGACGAACTGGCCGCGCTCGGCGGCGACGTGAGCGTCGTCCCGCAGGACGAGCACGGCCACATCGACCTGGACACCGCGCTCACCGGACTGCCCGCCGGAACACTCGTCTACTGCTGCGGCCCTGAACCCCTGCTGACGGCCGTCGAGCAGAAGTGCCCCGCCGAACGTCTGCGCGTGGAGCGCTTCGCCGCGCCCACGGTGGAACGGGCCGGAAACGACGAGACGTTCGAGGTCGAGTGCCGCGCCTCCGGCCGCACCCTCACCGTCGGCGCGGACACCTCGATCCTCCAGGCGGTGGAGGACGCCGGCATCAGCGTCGACAGCTCCTGCCGCGACGGCATCTGCGGCTCCTGCGAGACGCGGGTGCTCGACGGCACGCCCGACCACCGTGACTTCCTGCTCAGCGAGGCCGAGCACACCGCGAACGCGACCATGATGATCTGCGTCTCCCGCTGCGCCTCCGGCCGCCTCGTCCTCGATCTGTGACCGACGACCGACCCGTGACCCGACGCCCCGTGCCCCGACCGCTGGAGGCCCCCATGACCACCGCCCCCTGGCCGTACCTGGACGCCCACCAGTCCCGTACGCATGAGCCCACCCCCTACGAGTACAAGCTGGCCGCCACCCTCGAAGAGGTCTTCACCAAGGACGGCCACGAACTCGCCGACGTGATCGCCGGACTGAACGCCCGTCAGGTGCACGCACCCGACGGCGCCGCGTGGACCGAGGAGTCCTTCCGCGCCGAGATGCACCGCCTGGGAGCCTGACCATGACGCTGTCCACCACCGCCACCGCCGACCACATCTACGCCACCGGCCTGCGCAACCAGTGGCACGCCGTCGTCCCCTCGCACTTCGTCGCGCCGGGCGCGATGCGCCGGGTGACCGCGCTCGGCGAACAGTGGCTGCTGTTCCGCCGCTCCGACGGCGTTCTGTCGATGCTCGCGGACCGCTGTCCCCACCGGGGCGCCCCGCTGTCCCTGGGCAGACACCTCGGCGACCGCGTCGCCTGCTGGTACCACGGCGTCGAGGTCGAGAGCGACGGCACCGTCTCGTCCGTGCCCGGACTGCCCGGCTGCAACCTCGAAGGCAAGAAGCTCGTCGCCTCGCTGCCGGTCCGCGAGGTCGCCGGCGCGATCCTCGCCTACTTCGGCGACGAACAGCACCCGGAGCCGGTCGAACTGACGTTGCCCGAGCCGCTCGACGACCCGGACGTCGAGCCGATCCTGTGCTACGCGGAGTGGGAGGTCCCGTGGCGGTACGCCATGGAGAACCTCCTCGACCCCATGCACGGAGCGTTTCTGCACCACGAGTCCCACACCATGTACGACGGGGACACCACCGCCAAGTTCCGCATCCGTGAGACCGGCCGCGGCTACTTCTTCGAGAAGACCGACCAGCGGGGCGTCAACTTCGACTGGGTCGAGCTGTGCCGCACCGGGATCGACTGGGTGGACCTCTCCATCCCGTACCCGCCCTCGGCCGGACCGGGCGGCGCCTTCGGCATCGTCGGCATGGCGTGCCCGGTGGACGCCGAACGCACCGGGGTCTTCTTCTGGCGCTACCGCCGTGTCCAGGACTGGCAGCGCGACACCTGGCGCTTCCTCTACAAGACGCTCATCGAGGAGCGTCACTGGGAGGTCCTGGAGCAGGACCGCGTCATGCTGGAGGCCATGCCCGCGGACGCCGACCAGCGCGAGAACCTCTATCAGCACGACCTGGGGGTGGTCCGGCTCAGGCGCCTCTACCGGGCACAGGCGGAGCAGCAGGCCGCGGCCGCAGCCTCGGCCTGCTGAGCCCGACGGCCCGCCTCAGCCGGGGAGCTCCCCGTCCGACGCGATGATCGAGTGCTCCAGCTTGCGCAGCAGCCGGGCGAGCTGGCGGCACTCGGCCGGGGACATCTCGCCGAGCATGCGGCGTTCGTTGTCGAGGTGTTCGGCGAACACCTCGTCCACCTTGGCGAGCCCCTCGTCGGTGAGCCGCGAGTACACGACGCGCCGGTCCTCGGCGTCCCGCTCGCGCACGATCAGCCCGTCCTTCTCCAGCCGGTCGATCCGCAGCGTGACGCCCGCGGACGACACCAGCCCGGAGTCGGCGAGCTGGCCCGCGGTCAGCCGGTACGGAGCTCCCGACCGGCGCAGCGCGGTCAGCACGTCGAAACCGGCCACGGACAGTCCGTGCCGCTCTATGGACGTGGTCAGGCGGGTGCTGTAGCGCAGGAAGGAGCGGTGCAGCCGCGCCAGGACCTCCAAGGGGGCGGTGTCCAGCTCGGGGCGTTCGCGCGCCCAGGCCTCGATGACCATCGCGACCGCGTCCCGATCCGCCGTCGCCCTGCGCTCCGCCATCCCGTCCCCTCACACGACCCGCGGGACCGTGCTGCTCCGCCGCGGCTCATGCGGCGCGCACATGTCCCTCACCCCTGAAAATCCTACCCCTGAGGAGACCGGCTCCCGTCGGCGGTGGGAGAAGTCGAAGGGGCCGAAGGCCCCGCCCAGGGCGGTCGTCACGCGGTGCCGCAGGGCCGCCCGGCACGGCGTGGCCCGTGCACACGTTTGCCTACGCCGGAGACCCGGCGCACGCTGGTCTCATGGGTGCTCAGGACGGCCCCACGCTCATCGCCTCGGTGCAGCGGGCCTTCCGCCTGCTGGAAGCGGTGGGGGCGCACGAGAACGGCGCGCCCGCGAAGCAGCTGGCGCGCGAGACGGCTCTGCCCCTGGCCACCGCCTATCACCTGCTCCGCACGCTGGCCCACGACGGATACGTGCGCAAGCTCGCCGACGGAGGGTTCATCCTCGGCGACAAGGTGCAGGCGCTGAACACCCGGAGCCGCGAGCAGGCGCTCCTCAGCCGTGTCCGCCCCACGCTCGCCGCGCTGCGGGACGGCCTCGCGGCGGCCGCCTACCTCACCTTCTACGAGGAGGGCGAGATCCGGGTCGCCGAGATCGTCGACGGCCCCCGCGCGCCGCGTGTCGACCTCTGGGTGGGGTTCGAGGACGCGGGACACGCCACCGCGCTGGGCAAGTCCGTCCTGCGCGAACTGGACGAGGAGTCCCGCAACGACTACCTCGCCCGGCACCACCTCGCCGACCTCACGCCGCGGACCATCACCAGCACACCGGAACTGCTCCGGCAGATCGACTCCTCGCCGCTGGCCCCCGCCGTCACGGACCTGGAGGAGTACGCCCTCGGCACGGTCTGTGTCGCGGTGCCCGTCTACTGCGGCGAGACGCTCGGCTCGCTCGGTGTGTCGCTCCCGGCGGACCGGCTCTCCCGGCTCGCCGAGGCCCGGGAGCGGCTGATCCCGACCGCCGACCGCGTCACCAGGAGCCTGTCGCTCACTATCTGAAATCCGAGTCCTTGTGGCACCCCGGCCCGAACGTATTACCTAGATAAAACGGACATGTCGGGAGTGTTCCCGCCTAGGGAAGAGGACTTCGGACGGAGATATGAGACATTCCCGAGACCACGGAGGTGGCCACGGACCGGTGCGGCCGAACAGCAACCCGGGCCCTTGGCTGCGAGCCACGTCCCGCAGGAGCGCCGCGGTGCAGATGGCCGGCGGAACGCCGGTGCTGCCCCTGATCCTCCTCTGCGTCGTCGCGCTCGTCGACCTGCTCGGCGGAGCAGGTGTGATCTGGCTGCCGCTGCTCGCGGCGGCGCCCGCGCTGGCCGCGACGACGAACGGACCCCGCGGGGTCCTGTGCGTCGGTCTGGTCGCCGCGCTGGTGGGCGCGACGCTCGGCGTCCGGGACGGCGTCCCGGGACGTGAGCTGGCGGTCGTCCTCTCTGCGGTCGGCGCCGTCACCGTGGCGAACGGCCTCACGAGCGCCCTGCGCGGGCGCCGTGAACGGGTGCTCGCCGCCGTCCGTTCGGTCGCGGAGGCCGCGCAGCACGCGCTGCTCAAGCCCGTGCCGGAGACCGTCGGCCCCTTCCGGGTGGCGGTCCGCTACAGCGCGGCGGCCGCGGAGGCCCGTATCGGCGGGGACCTCTACGCCCTGGTGCCGACCCCGTACGGAATCCGGCTGATCGTCGGTGACGTGCGCGGCAAGGGTCTGCCGGCCGTGTCGACGGCCGCCCTGGTGCTCGGTGTCTTCCGTGAGGCCGCCTACGACGAGCCCGACCTCCTCGACGTCGTCGGCAGGATCGAGCGGAGCCTGGCGCGCAACCTCGGACACGACGACTTCGTCACCGCCGTCGTCGCCGGATACCCGAGGTCGGGTCATCTGGAGCTGGTCAACTGCGGACACGCGCCCCCGCTGCTGGCGCGCGGATCCGGGGATGTCGTGGCGGTGGAGCCCGCGAACCCGGCGCCGCCCCTCGGGCTGCGCGCGTTCTCCGGAGAGGACCCCAGCCTCCAGGTGATGCCCTTCGCCGACGGGGACCAGCTGCTGCTCTACACCGACGGAGTCACCGAGGCGCGCAACCAGAGCCGGGAGTTCTATCCGCTGGCCGAGGGGCTGGCCCGCCACCTGTCCGACGAGCCGGCACGCACGCTGACCGCGCTCCACGACGAGCTGCTGGACCACGTGGGCGGCAGGCTGCACGACGACGCGGCGCTGCTGCTGCTCCGCAAGCCGGCCCTGTCCGAGCCGATGGCCGGCGGTCCGGAGGTCTCCGGGCCGGGGGAGTCGGTGTCGGGCGGTCCCGGACCGGAGCTGTCCCGAACGGCGGTCACGCAGGCGCATGTGTTCTGACCCGCCACCACGCGTGGGAGCCGTGGCCGTCAGGTGCGGCCGTGCCTCGTCACACGGCGACGAGCTCGGCCCAGCGGGTGATCCGGCCCTGACGAACGCGAATGCCGTGCCGGGCCGCCAGCGCGTGCACGATCTCCTCGCCGCGTCCGTGCTCGTCCGGGTCGGTTCCCGCCTGGCGCTGGCCCGGCGGGCGCGCCGGTCCCGCGTCGCTGACCTCGATGTGCAGGGTGCCGAGACCGCAGCCCCGGTTCCAGGACAGCCGCAGCTCCGCCGGAGGCAGCGCGTGCATGATCGCGTTGGTGAGCAGTTCCGACACCACGAGGAGACAGTCGTCGGCGATCGCCGGGCATATGTCCCACTCGGCGAGCACCCTGCCCACCTGTCGGCGCAGGGCGGGAACGGCCCCGGGGACGGGCGGCAGGGGGCATACGTGTTCCAGAGTGTCCGGAAGCATCGTGTTGAGCTGTAGTGCCATCTGCTCTCCTCCCGCGGGCGCAGTCGGCCGGGCGCCAGGTCCCGGCGCGCGTTGCCGGGCCTGAAAGCAAGGTAGAGAGCCGGACAAAGCAGGTCAATGAACGCGGGTCGGCATTGCCGAACGGGGACGTCCGGCGCATACCGGACCGGCGACCTGCACGAAAAGCGGACAGCCCAGAGCGGGACTAGGCTCGATTCATGGCCGGCCCAGTCCAGTCGATCGAACGGGCGGCGGCGATCTTGCGTCTGCTCGCCGGCGGGCCCCGCCGACTCGGTCTGGGGGAGGTTGCTTCCTCACTCGGGTTGGCGAAGGGCACCGCCCACGGCATCCTGCGCACCCTTCAGCACGTGGATTTCGTCGAGCAGGACGAGGCGACCGGAAAGTACCAGCTCGGGGCCGCTCTGCTGCACCTCGGCACCAGCTATCTCGATGTCAACGATCTGCGGTCCCGTTCGATCAACTGGGCCGACGCCCTGGCCGCCCGCAGTGGTGAAGCGGTCCGCCTCGGCACGCCCCTGGAGGGCAGAGTTCTCGTCATCCACCACGTGTTCCGCCCGGACGACACCCTTCAGACCCTCGACGTGGGTTCGCTGCTGCCCCTGCACGCCTCCTCGCTCGGCAAGGTGCTGCTGGCCTACGGGACCGCCGCCCTGGAGCCGGTGCTGGAGTCCGGACTCGAGGCGTACACCCGGCACACCCTGGTCACCGCGGAGCAGCTCACCCGCGCGCTCGGCGAGGTCCGGGAACTCGGCTGGGCCGCGGAGGTCCAGGAGATGAGCATGGGCGAAGCCGGCGTGGCCGCGCCGATCCGGGGCCACGGCGGTCTCGTGGTGGGTGCCATCGGGCTCTCCGGACCCGTCGAGCGGATCTGTGACAGCCAGGGCCGCCCCCGGCCGAGCCTGATCACCCTGCTCCGCGAGGCCGCACGGGCGATCTCCAGAGACCTGGGCGCGACCCGCTGGTGAACCCGCCTCGGCACACCGGAAGGCAGACCTGATCATGACATCGGAAGGCAGACCCGATCATGGCTGAACGGTACGTAATGTCCATCGATCAGGGCACCAACTCCACCCGATGCATTCTGTTCGACAACCACGGGCGGCTGGTGTCGGTCGTCCAGCGGGAGCACGAGCAGCACTTTCCCAAGCCGGGGTGGGTCGAGCACGACGCCGTCGAGATCTGGCGGAACCTTCAGCGGATCGTGCCCGAGGCCCTGTCCGACGTCGGGGTCGGAGCCGAGGACATCGCCGCGATCGGGCTCGCGAACCAGCGGGAGACGACGGTGCTCTGGGACCGCCGCACGGGTGCGCCCCTCGGCAGGGCGATCGTCTGGCAGGACACCCGCACGGCACCGCTCGTGGACGAGCTCGGCCAACGGCCCGGCGACACCTTCTTTCTCGACCGGTGCGCCCTGCCCCCGTCGACCTACTTCTCCGCGCTGCGCATCCGCTGGCTGTTCGACCACGTCAGCGGGCTGGAGCAGCGCGCCATCGACGGCGAGGTGCTGTTCGGCACGATCGAGACCTGGCTGATCTGGAACATGACGGGGGGAGTGGACGGCGGTCTGCACATCACCGACGCCACCAACGCCAGCCGCACCATGCTGATGAACATCCACACGCTGACCTGGGACGACGAACTGCTGTCGTTCTTCGGAGTGCCCCGCGCGATGCTTCCCGAGATCCGCTCCTCCGCCGAGGACTACGGCGAGGCCGGCGGTCTCCTGCCGGGCGTGCGCATCACGGCCGCCCTCGGCGACCAGCAGGCCGCCCTGTTCGGCCAGACCTGTTTCTCCCCGGGCGAGGCGAAGTGCACGTACGGGACGGGCAGCTTCCTTCTCCTCAACACCGGCAACGAGGTCGTGCGGTCCCGGCACGGGCTCCTCGCGACCGTGGCCTACAAGATCGGGGAGCAGCCCCCCGTCTACGCCCTGGAAGGGTCGATCGCCGTCACCGGCTCCCTGGTCCAGTGGTTCCGCGACCGGCTGGGCCTGATCAACAACGCTCCGGAGATCGAGACGCTGGCGCGGACCGTGGAGGACAACGGCGGCTGCTACATCGTCCCCGCGTTCTCCGGTCTCTTCGCGCCCCGCTGGCGCAGCGACGCACGCGGGGTCATCGTCGGCCTCACCTCGTACATCACCAAGGGGCACCTGGCCCGCGCCGTCCTGGAGGCCACCGGATGGCAGACGCGGGAGGTCGTCGACGCCATGAACGCCGACTTCCCGGTCCCCCTGAAACAGCTCAAGGTGGACGGCGGTATGACGGCGGACAACCTGCTCATGCAGTTCGTCGCCGACGTGCTGGACGTGCCGGTGGTGCGGCCCATGGTCGCCGAGACGGTCTCCCTCGGCGCCGCCTACGCCGCCGGACTCGCCGCCGGCTACTGGTCGGACCTGGAAGTCCTGCGCCGCCACTGGCACCGGGCCGGCCAGTGGATGCCGGACATGGACCCCGAGCGCCGCGAGTCGGAGTACGACAACTGGCAGCGCGCCGTCGAACGTTCGCTGGGCTGGATCAGGCCGCCCGCGAACTCCTGACGCGGAACGCCACACCAGGCCGGTTGCCCGGAATGCGCCTAATGTTCTCGACGTGACGGGCAGTCGGCAGCGGGAGGCACAGTGGCGGACGGGGGCGCATCGGCGGCGGGCCGCGGCCGAGGTCCACGGACGTCCGGCGCCACGCCCGGCAGCCGGCCGGCGCCCGCCGCGCGGCCCCCACGACGCCCCCGCGGCCGTTACCCCGTCCCGGCCCACGAGCGGGTGGTGCCCTGGCTCCGCGTCGCGGCCGCCTACGCCTGGCGCCTCATCCTGGTCGGCGTCGTCGTCTACGGCGTCTTCACCATCCTGGGCCGCTTCCAGCTCATCGCCGTGGCGCTCTTCCTGGCCCTGGTCATCACCACGGTCCTGCGTCCGCTCGCCGACCTGCTCGCCCGGTGGCTGCCGAGGTCGCTGGCGGTCACCGTCTCCATCATCGGCAGCGCGTGCGCCGTACTCGGTCTCCTGGCGCTCGTCGGCAGTGCCGTGGCGGGTGAGTCGGGCAAGCTGGCCGGCGAGTTCCGCGGCGGCGTCCACCGGATCGAACTCTGGCTCCAGCAGCCTCCGTTCCGGCTCGGCCCGGGCGCGCTGTCCCGGCTTCAGGAACAGATCGTCGCCTACTTCACCGCACACCGCGCCAGCCTGCTCAGCAGCGCCCTCAGCGGCTTCGGCCGCTTCGTGGAGATCGTCGCGGGGGCCGCGCTCGCGCTCTTCGCCTCCGTCTTCTTCATCCACTCCGGGGAACGCCTGTGGGCCTGGGCACGCGACGACCTGCTGCCCCAGGGAGCCCGCCCGGCGTGGGACCGGGCGGGCCACGCGGCATGGCGGACGTTCGCGGGCTACACGCGCGGCATCATCATCGTGGCCGCCACCAACGCCGTACTCGTCGGCATCGCCCTGTACGTGCTGCGGGTGCCGCTCGCACTGCCGCTGACCCTGCTGGAGTTCTTCGCCGCGTTCGTGCCACTGGTGGGATCGCCGGTGGCACTCGGTGTGGCCACCGTGGTCGCCCTGGCCGGCCGCGGGCCGCTGACGGCGGCGGCCGTCGTGGTCCTCATCGTCGTCATCGGCCAGCTCGAAGGCCACGTCCTGCACCCGCTCGTGATGAGCTGGGCCGTCCGGCTCCATCCCCTCGTCGTCGCCGTCTCCGTCATCGCGGGCAGCATCGTCGCGGGCGTGATCGGAGCCGTCGTGGCCGTCCCCTTCGTGTCGGTCGTCTGGGCGGTGCTCAACGTGCTGCGCCCCAAACCGCCGTAGCGGGCGAAGGCCCGCACATCCCCGCCGCCCGGGTGAGCCGTGTCTCACCCGGGCGGCGGCGCTTGTCTATGCAACGAGTTGCATAGCAAGATCCCGGCATGGCGCTCGACCACGCGATCCTCGTCTCCCTGCTGGAGAAGCCGGGCTCCGGCTATGAGCTGGCCCGCCGGTTCGACCGGTCCATCGGCTACTTCTGGACCGCCACGCACCAGCAGATCTACCGCGTGCTCAAGCGCATGGAGAGCGAGGGCCTGCTCGCCGTGCGCGACGTGCCGCAGCACGGCCGGCCGGACAAGAAGGAGTACTCCGTCGCCGCCCCCGGCCGCGCGGCCCTCTCCCTGTGGCTCCACGAGCCGATCGAACCGGAGAGCATGCGTCACGACCTCGCCGTGAAGATCCGCGGCGCGGCCTTCGACGACCCGGCCGCACTCGTCCGCGAGGTCGAACGCCACCACCAGGTGCACAGCGACCGGCTCGCGCACTACCTCGCCGGAGAACTGCGCGACTTCACCGGACCCGACGCCCCCGCACCCCTCGACGCCGGCCAGGAACTTCAGCACGTCGTGCTGCGCGGCGGCATCGCGTACGAGCGCATGACCATCGCCTGGCTCGACGACGTCCTCGCCACGCTCCACCGCCTCGGCGCGACCCCGCCGTCCGCCTGAAGAACACCGCACCCCCTCCCGAATCCCCGCCCCCCGCCCAGAAGGTGAACGCCATGGCCGACCCCCTGCTGTTCCACCCGCACACCTACGACCCGGCGCACTTCGACCCCGAGACGCGCAGGCTGCTCCGCGCCACCGTCGACTGGTTCGAGGAGCGCGGCAAGCGGCGCCTGATCGAGGACTACCGCTCCCGCGCCTGGCTCGGGGACTTCCTCGAGTTCGCCGCCGAGGAGCGCCTGTTCGCCACCTTCCTCACGCCGGCGTCCGCCGCCGGACAGGAGGACCAGCGCTGGGACACCGCCCGGATCGCCGCCCTCAACGAGATATTCGGGTTCTACGGGCTCGACTACTGGTACGCCTGGCAGGTCACCATCCTCGGTCTCGGCCCGGTCTGGCAGAGCGACAACGCCGCCGCCCGCAGCCGCGCGGCGGAACTCCTGTCCCAGGGAGAGGTCTTCGCCTTCGGTCTGTCCGAGAAGACCCACGGCGCCGACATCTACTCCACCGACATGCTGCTGGAGCCCGACGGCGACGGCGGCTTCCGGGCCACCGGCTCCAAGTACTACATCGGCAACGGCAACGCCGCCGGACTGGTCTCGGTCTTCGGCCGCCGCACCGACGTCGAGGGGCCCGACGGGTACGTCTTCTTCGCGGCCGACAGCCGCCACCCCTCGTACCACCTCGTGAAGAACGTGGTCGACTCCTCCAAGTACGTCAGCGAGTTCCGCCTGGAGGACTACCCGGTCGCCCCCGAGGACGTCCTGCACACCGGCCGCGCCGCCTTCGACGCGGCCCTCAACACCGTCAACGTCGGCAAGTTCAACCTCTGCACCGCCTCCATCGGCATCTGCGAGCACGCGATGTACGAGGCCGTCACCCATGCGCACGGCCGCATCCTGTACGGCCGCCCCGTCACCGCCTTCCCGCACGTGCGCCGGGAACTGGCCGACGCGTACGTCCGCCTGGTCGGCATGAAGCTGTTCAGCGACCGCGCCGTCGACTACTTCCGTTCGGCCGGTCCCGAGGACCGCCGCTACCTGCTCTTCAACCCGATGACGAAGATGAAGGTGACCACCGAGGGCGAGAAGGTCATCGACCTCATGTGGGACGTCATCGCCGCCAAGGGCTTCGAGAAGGACAACTACTTCTCCCAGGCCGCCGTCGAGATCCGCGGACTGCCCAAGCTGGAGGGCACGGTCCACGTCAATCTCGCGCTGATCCTCAAGTTCATGCGCAACCACCTGCTGGAGCCGGTCGAGCACCCCGCCGTGCCGACCCGCCTCGACGCGGCTGACGACGCCTTCCTGTTCCGGCAGGGACCCGCCCGCGGTCTGGGCTCCGTACGCTTCCACGACTGGCGCGCCGCCTACGACGCGTACGCCGAGCTGCCGAACGTCGCCCGCTTCCGCGAGCAGGCCGACGCCCTGTGCGAGTTCGTGGCCACCGTCGCCCCCGACGAGAAGCAGAGCCGCGACCTCGACTTCCTCCTCTCCGTCGGCCAGCTGTTCGCCCTGGTGGTGCACGGTCAGCTGATCCTGGAGCAGGCCCGCCTGACGGACCTGGACGCGTCCGTGCTCGACGAGCTGTTCTCCGTGCTCGTCCGCGACTTCTCCGGACACGCCGTCGAACTGCACGGCAAGGACTCCGCCACCGAGGAGCAGCAGCGCTGGGCGCTGGGCGCGGTCCGGCGTCCCGTGGTCGACGAAGCACGCTCGGCACGTGTCTGGGAACGCGTCGAGGCGCTGGCCGGGGCCTACGAGATGAAGCCCTGATCCAGGCCTGAACGGGATCACCTCGACGACTCCGCCGTCCGGCCCATCAAGGGGACCGGCCATGAGGCCGAAAAGGATCGAGCGGAGTCGTGCCCGGCCCCGGCCGGACGGCTCCGCGCCCCACGCAGCCCCGATGCCGCGGGTGCCGTGCCCCGGGCGCCGCGGCGCAGAGGAGATCCTTGATGCGCGTCCGCCTGCCTCTGACCGCCGCCACCGCCGCCGCGTTCCTGCTCACGGCGGCCGCCGGAGCCCCTCCCGCGGCGGCCGACCGGAATCCCGACGGCCGGCCGCTGCGCAAGGTGTCCTTCGGAGACCCGTACGCCGACTGCACCATCGGCGCACGGTCCCCGGACAGCGTCGTGTACCCGGGTACGGAGGTCGAGCCCTACCTCTCCGTCGACCCCCGTGACCCGAAGCGCGTCGTCACCGTGTTCCAGCAGGACCGCTGGTCGGACGGCGCCGCGCGGGGTCTGGTGGCCAGCTGGACCAAGGACGGCCAGACCTTCCGGGAGAGCACGCTGCCCTTCAGTGCCTGCGCGCCGGGCGGCGCGGACTTCGAGCGGGCCACCGACCCCTGGGTGAGCACCGGACCGGACGGCACCGTCTACGCGAGCGGGGAGGGCGTCGACTTCACCAGGAGCACCCGCAGCGCCCTGCTCGCCGCCACCTCCCGGGACGGCGGCCGTACCTGGCGGAACCTCACCACCACCCACGTCGACGAGCAGCCGTTCTTCAACGACAAGCCCTCGGTCACCGCCGACCCGACCCGCAAGGGCACCGCCTATCAGGTCTGGGACCGTCTGGACAACAACCCGCACGGCCCGTCCTCCCTCGACGGCCCCGGCTACATCTCCCTCACCCGCGACGGGGGACGCACCTGGAGCGAGGCCCGGCGGTTCGTCGCCACCGACGACGTGCCGAACTCGCAGACCATCGGACACGTCATCGTCGTCGACCCGCGCAACGGCACCCTCTACGACTTCTTCGACCGGATCACCTACTCCGACGACCTGAGCACCGTCGTCGACGCCCACTTCGACGTGGTGACGTCGACCGACGCCGGCGAGACGTGGAGCGCCGCGATCACCGTGGCCCGGGACACCTCCGTACCCGAGGTCGACCCGAACGACCCCGCCAAGCTGCTCCGCGCCGCGGCCACCCTGCCCAGCCCGGCCATCGACCCGAAGAGCGGCACCCTCTACATGGCCTACCAGGGCTCGGACTTCTCCGAAGGCGCACACAACTCCGTCCAGCTGGTGCGCTCCGGCGACGGTGGACGCACCTGGAGCAGGCCGACGCTCATCAGCCCGAAGGGCGTCCCCGCCTTCTCCCCGTCCATCGCCGTCGACAAGCGGGGCACGGTCGCGCTCACGTACTACGACCTGCGCTTCCTCCGCCCGGGCGACACCACCACGCTGCCCACCGCCTACCAGCTGGCCACCCTGCCGCACGGCGATCCGCGACACCTGGCCGAGCGGCGGATCTCCAGGGTCTTCGACTGGCTGCAGGCGCCGTTCGCCGGAGGCTACTTCCTCGGCGACTACCAGGGCCTGGTCGCGGACGGCCAGGGCGTGCGGCCGGTGCTGACCGAAGCCGGCTCCGATGTTCGCCGGGCCCGTACGGACGTGTACAGCGGTGTCTTCCGCGTCCCGGTGACCGGTCCGGGCCGCCCGGGTCCCGACGTCCGTCGTGAGCCGAAGGTCTCGAACAGCCGGCCGGGACACCCGCACTCCGTGAGGGTGCCGCAGCGTTTCCTCGACATGAACGCGCCGACGAGCGGCCGCTGAGAACGCCACCGGGGACCAGGGCGGCGGGGCCGTCCATCGGTGGTCGACGGGGGAGCGCTGGACATTCCCCGCCGTCGCGGACGCCGAACCGGCCTTCGCCCGGCGGCCCGGCGGTGCGGAGACGCGGCGGCGTGGAGAAGCGCCTGACGGGCCGAAGGGCCGGTCGGGCGCCTCGTCTCGCGCGACGTACTCGTTCACCTGCTGGTGTCCTACTCTCCGAAGAAGCTGGGCTTCTTCCAGGCCTCGCGTACCGCCCGGATCACCGCCGAACCGGCCCGGCAGCACATCGACCAGGGTCGTTCCCGGCCTGCCTTCCCAGGACGGCAGGTACGCCCTCGCCCTGGTGCAGATGGACAGCAAGAACACCGGCTAGCCCAAACAGGCGGACGTGGCACAGGCGTTGGGCGAGGACGTCGGGCAACTGACCCGTGGCGCACACCTCGACGTGAAGACCGCGCTGTCCACCGCCGCGCCGATGGCGGGAGATCTGCCTGCCGGAACCAGGCGAACATCGGCTACTGGATCATGCCGAGCTTTTTGGCATGATTATGACAATTATCTCCGGCGGATCGGTGATGCGGAACGTGGGCGGCGAGGCGTCGGCGGGGGCGCCCACGTCAGGACGCGATGCGGGGTCGAGAGACCAACAACCATGAGGAACTGCCTAGTTGACGGCAGTTCCTTCCACAGGCTCAGTGGCTCAGTCACTGACCCACCTCTTGTACTGGGCGGTAGGTGTGCCCCATCCTCGGTATGCCGATCGCCCCGCCCAGCGCGCCGCGGCGGCCGGCCCTGCGTGACATTCACCCTGCTGCGTTTACGGGAGGTCCCGTGTTTCCCTTGCGCCTTCGTGTCTCGGCAGCCGGCTGCGCGCTGGTTCTGGGAGCGTCCGCGGCGTTGCTCGCGAGCAACGCCGCCGTCGCAGCACCGTCGAAGCCGGTCGTCCGCGAGAGCCCGGCCCGGCAGCCGACCCGCTCCGCAGAGGTCGCCGACACGTCCGTGGGTCCCTTCACGGAACCGGGGTTCGCCGCCGGCTGCACCTGGCACGAGTTCGGGGAGGGGGAGCAGCCGCCGTGGTGGCTGACGTTCGCCGACCCGCTGTGCGTGGAGTACAGCAAGCGGGACATCACCATCGACGACGGAGGGGCCCTGCGGTTCCTGGTGGCCGAACCCTCCCGGTTCGCCGTCGCCATGGTGACCTGCCACTACTACCAGAAGGACCACTGGAGCGTGCAGTCCACTCACGGAGCGATGCCGTGGGTGGCGTGGGACGGTCAGTACTGGTGGGACAAGGCCGCGAGACGGGCCGGAGCCCGCCTGACCAATTTCCGCATCGACGGACACACCGTGGGCATCGGAGACGCGGTCACCGCCCTCGAACCGGACTTCCCCGACGTCGCCCGCGCGCTGAGCGACTACGGTCAGGCCGCGGGTGAGACCGGACTGACCGTGTCACTGCCCTACGACCTGCGCTGCGCATGGGCCGGGTGATCACCATGACCGGGTCCGACCGGAGAACCATCCTCAAGGCACTGGTCGCCACGCTCGCTGGACTGTCCGTCGGCGCTTTGGACACACCTGCGGCCGCCGCGGCCGACGCCTCCGAGAGCTGGACGACACAGACACTCGAGGCGTTCGCCGACACCCTGATCCCGGGCCAGCGCCGCTTTCCCGGCGACGTGGTGATCGCCGGTGCGGTCACTGGCCCCGGTGCGGTACAGGCCGGTGCCGTCAGCCTCCTCCACTCGCCCGAACTGCCGGTGGCGCCGCTGTTGCCGGCGATCGCGGCGCTGCTGGACGCCCGCGCCGTCGCCTATGCCGCCCTCCGGCTGATCTGGCTGCCACCGACCCTCCCGCCTTTCGTGGGCCTGTCCTTCTCCGACCGCACCGCCCTGGTCGGCGGCCTGTTCGACCCAGACGACCTGGACCGGCCGATCTGGCAGGTGATGAGCCTGCTGGTGGGGCTGGCGTTCGACACCGCCGGACAGCAGGACACCGGCGAGGCTCTCGGCCAGGGCCATCCAGGACTGGCGTGGCTGCGCTTCCCCGCGCCGGACCCGGACGGCCTCTGGCGCTTCCCCGATTTCTCCTACGGCCGCCCGCTCGCGGCACTTCATCCGAACACGACCGCTTCGGGGAGTCCGGCATGACGGGGCAGACCACGGACGTCCTGGTGATCGGCAGCGGCTTCGGCGGCGCGATCCCGGCCTACTACCTCGCGGCGGGCGGAGCCCGCGTCACTGTTCTGGAGCGCGGCCCCCGTGCGGCCGCCGCCGACTTCACCCACTCGATGCGCCTGGGCACATACAACAAGATCGTGGACGTGGTCCGCGGTGACGGAGTCGCGGTGGTCGCCGGCAACTGCGTCGGCGGCGGGAGCGTCGTCTACTTCGCCGCCTCGCTACGCGCACCGTCCTTCGTCTTCGAGCGCCACGGCAGCCTCGGCCGCCGGCTGTGGCCGGCCGCCCTGACCCGGGCTGCCCTCGACCCGTGGTACGACCGGGTCGAGGAGGCGCTGCCCGTCACCCGGACCGACTGGCCGGACGTGTCCTACGCGGGCGGGGTCCTGGCCGCCGCCTGCCGACGGGCCGGACACACCTGCAATCCCGTGCCGGTGGCGGTCGACACCGACGTCTGCACCAACTGCAACTGGATGCTCTCCGGCTGCCGCTTCGACGCCAAACGCTCCCTGCTGCTCAACTACCTGCCGGCGGCGGAGGCCCACGGCGCGGACATCCGCCCGCTGCACGAGGTCCAGACCGTCACTCCGTCGCCGCTGTCCGGCTATCGCTACGCCGTCGGCTACACCGTCCTGGACCCCGACGACTACAGCTGCACAGCCCAGGCCGGTGTCATCCACGCCAAGGTCGTCGTACTCGCCGCCGGCGCCGTGGGCACGCCCGTGATCCTCCAGCGCTCCGCTCTCCTCCTCGGGGACATCCCGGCCGCTGTGGGGCGCTACTTCTCCGGCAACGGCGACCGAGTCAGTGTCGCCGACATCGTCGAGGACAAGGCGCGCTCACTGCTGGGTCTTTCACGTCCCGACGGTTCCGCCTACCAGGGGCTGCCCGTGGGCCGGCCCATCACCGCTGCCACCTACGACCACCTGGACCCGACCGCCCCGGAGTACAGCCGCTTCACCCTCCAGCAGATCTACTTCCCCCCGCTGACCAACGTGCTGGCCCAAGCCGCCAGGTCACCCGCCTGGTTCGGCATCGAGAAGCGGAACATGCGGGCCCGGTGGCGCTCCTGGCTCACCCTGCTGGCCATGACCGAGGACGACAACGAAGGCACCTTCGGGACCGTCCCGCTCACCGGCAGCTTCACTCGGCTGGCGCCAGGGCTCGGACAGGGCACCATGACCTACCACCCCACCTCCCGTACCCGCCGGGCATGGGACCTGGCCGACGCTGCACTGCGGGAAATCCTGGAGAAGGACGGCCTCTCCCGGGTCCGCCCGTGGAGCGAGGACGTCGCCGGCACCGTCACGGCCCATCCGCTCGGCTCGGCGCGGATGGGCGACGATCCCGCCACCAGCGCGCTCACCGACGGCCATGAGCTACGCGGCCACAGCGGACTGTTCGTCACCGACGGCGCCGCCGTCCCCACCTCTCTCACCGTCAACCCCTCACTGACCATCGCGGCCCTCGCCGAACGCGCCGTCGCCACGATCGTCACCCGTGCCGCCGAAGCCGGGGTCGCGCTCCGCCGCGACGTTCCGCTGCCCGGCCGCTGACGGGCCCGTGGAACGAGCCGGAACGGAATGGAACACCGGAAGAGGAGACGAGTCCGACCTTTCCTGGGGGACATGGCGTGGGTATCTCGCGAAGAAGGTTACTGACGACGACCGGAGTGGGTGTGGTGGCGGCAGCCATCGACGCGGGCGGTTTCCGCGCCGCCGCCGAAGCCGGGACGCCGACGGGCGCCGGCAGGTCGGCCGCTACGGCGACTGCCTCCACATCGGACGCGCCGTTGGTCACCACGTGGGACCAGACGGTGCAGCGGGCGAGCTATGCCCAGGGCGCGGGCTACCAGCGGCTCGTCGCCGGGCCGGGCGAGCCGCACATCATCCGCACCGACCTCTGGTCCCGCTTCGGCCCTCCGACGATGGCGTTGGCGGCGTTTGCGCAGATGACCCCGCTGTACCACTGCACGCAGACCGACCCCAGCAGCACCACCTGGTCGGCCTGGGAGTCCTACCAGTTCCAACTGCGCGCCACGCACACCTCCGCCGGTCTGTGACAGACCCGGCGACACCTGATCCGTCCCGTTCTCCCGCCTGAACGCGGGTGCCGGCCTCGCCGGACCCGTCCCGTCATCAGCCCCTCGGGACTCCACCGCGGTCAACGGAGGTGCAGGACGGGCGAACGACGACCTCGCAGCATGTCATGCCCCCACACCGAAGGAATCGACATGGCAATCTCCCGTCGCAGGATCCTGACAGCTGCCGGAGTGGCTGTGGTGGCCGCGGCCATCGATGTCGGAAGTCTGCGCGCCGTCGCCAGTGCCGCATCGCCGCCCCTCGGCACCGGTGTCGCATTCGGGCGCACCACTCTGGACCAGACGGTGCAGATCGGCCCCGACCTGGGCATGGGATACCACGGTGTGGTGGCCGGCCCCGGCGAACCGCACATCACCCGCAACGACTTCACCCTCGCCACCTCGCCACAGATCACCCGATCGCTGATCGCCTTCGCCCAGATGTCCGACCTGCACATCGTCGACGACCAGTCCCCGCTGCGCGTCGAATGCCTCGACCGGCTCGCGGACTACGGACCTCCGCACTACAACTCGTACCCGACCGAATCGGCGTACCGCGCGCACGAATTCCTGTCGACACAGACGACCGACGCGATGTGCCGAGCCGTCCGGCAGGTCCTCCGGAGTCCGCGGACGAGCACACCTCTGGCCTTCACCGTCGTCACGGGCGACGCGGTCGACAACTGCCAGTACAACGAGTCGCGGTGGTACATCGACCTGCTCGACGGCAATACGGTGCGCCCGGACTCCGGGGACCTCACCAAGGACGAGAGCGTGGGAAGCGGCCAGTTCGGGACGGAAACCCACTACTGGCATCCCGAAGCACGGCAGACTCCACCCGACAACAACACCCTCCACGGCTTTCCGGTCGTGAGTGGGCTGCTGAAGGGCGCCCGAAGACCGTTCACGGCGACCGGGCTGGGCATGCCCTGGTACGCGGCCTACGGCAACCATGACGCGCTCGTCCAGGGCAACGTCCCGATCGACATCCTCCCCTTCGACCCGCTCAAGAGCATCGCCACCGGCTCCACCAAGCTGACGGAGGTCGAGGGAGTCCCGGACGTCTTCGACAACACGGCGTCGTACTACGTGGAGCTGCTGAAGGACATACTGACGGGTGCTTTCACCCTCCAGACCGCCCACGTGACGGGGGACCCGTCCCGGCGGCTGCTGGCGCGCAGCGAATTCATCGGCGAGCACTTCAACACCACGGGAACCCCTCGCGGGCACGGCTTCACGTCCGGCGGCGACCAGGCCTACTATGCGATTCCCTCGGGACCGAACGACATATTCCAGTTCCTGGTGCTGGACACGACCAACATCAGCGGCGGTGCCGACGGCGCCATCGACCAGGACCAGTG
Organism: Streptomyces krungchingensis; assembly: GCF_054729265.1. Taxonomy (NCBI): domain Bacteria; kingdom Bacillati; phylum Actinomycetota; class Actinomycetes; order Kitasatosporales; family Streptomycetaceae; genus Streptomyces; species Streptomyces krungchingensis. The sequence continues at coordinate 2,085,818 of NZ_JBPUKY010000001.1, read as the reverse complement.
GAACTGGCTGAACGCCCAGCTCAAGGCCAACAGCTCACGCTACGAACTCGACGACTCCGACGGCACCCGGGCCCGCACGGTCGTCAACCAGCCCGGCGTGACCGACAGACTCATCGTCATCTGCTGCCATCACACGCTCGACTCGATGGACAACACGGACAGCGAGTCCCCGTACGGCGGTACGGAACTGCGCAACCTGCTGCTGCGCTTCCCGAACGTGATCCTGATGGTCGACGGCCACACGCATACCAACAACATCTGGGCCCACAAGACTTCTTGGCCGTCCGTCATCGGCAACGGCTTCTGGGAGGTGAACACCGCCTCGCACATCGACTGGCCCATCCAGAGCCGGATCCTCGAGATCGCCGAAGGCGGCGGCATCCTGTCGATCTTCACGACCATGGTCGACTCCGACGCACCGCTGTCGTGCAACGGGGACACCAGCACCCCCGTCGCGCTCGCCTCGTTGGGACGTGAGCTGGCGGCCAACGACCTTCAGGCGGTGGCGGCCGGCATCGGCAAGCGCCGTGGAACAGCCGACGCCCGCAACACACAGCTGCTCCTTCCCGTTCCCTTCTCGCTGCCCGCCGGACGCGGCACGCCGCTGCCGAGCGCCGGCTGGCCGGTGGTTCAGCAGGGGGCGAGCGGTGAGCGGGTCAGGACCGCGCAGTACCTGCTCAACGCTCAGGGGGGCACACTGAGCGTGGACGGCTCGTTCGGCCCGTCCACCAGTAGCGCGGTGCGGTCCTTCCAGTCCAGCCGCGGTCTGTCCGCCGACGGGATCGTCGGACCCGCGACCTGGCGGGCCCTCGCCGTTGTGGTGCAGCAGGGCAGCAGCGGGCCCGCGGTGACGGCGTTGCAGCGTCAGCTCAACGCCCACGGGACCGCGCTGAGCGTGGACGGCTCGTTCGGTTCGGCCACCGGCAGCGCGGTGCGGTCCTTCCAGTCCGCGCACAGCCTGTCGGCCGACGGAGTCGTCGCGTCCACGACCTGGCAGATGCTGACCGTCCTGTGAGGGGACCGTCCACGGGACCGCCGGCCGGCCGAAGCCGACCCGCTGGTGCCGTGGCGTGCGGGCGCGGCACCGCGCGGGCGGCTGACCGGGAGCGGTGCGGTACCGCCGGCGGGTCCGACGGGTTCGTCACCCGTGACAGGGCCGGCCGGCGGCCCGCACGACCGGGCCGAGCCGGCCCGTCCGCATGCGCACGGGACGGTGCGGGTGTTCGCCGATCAGCGGGCCGGCATCCGTGGTCCGTTGCAGCGCGCGGCGGATCGCCTTGCCCACGGCGACCGGCCGACACCACGTCGACGTGCTGCATCGCCCCGAACGCGTGGCACGACGAGCGGTGCGGATCGTACTCACCGAACTCCGCCGTGCGGCCGCGACGATCCAGAGCCGGGACATCGGCCCGGAAACCGCCGCAGCGCACGATCCGGCCGCCGCACCTGAAGCGCCCGGCTCGACTTCGCGGGCCCTGCCGGCGCCGCGGCGGGGTGCCGGGCGGGCGGCCCTTCGATCCGGGCGGAAGCGCGGCCTGACACGCGTCAGGCGGGCCAGTACGAGCACCGCACCCCGGTGTGCACCGCGTGCCGAAGGTGTTCACCGATCACCGGATCGGCTGCCGCGATCCGGTCCAGCGCCCGGCGGATGGCCTTGCTCACCGCGACCCGGGAGCGTTCCTCGCCCTCGGGGAAGCGGCGGGCGCGTCCGCTCAGGCCGGTGGCACCCGCCAGCTGGCTCATCAGCCAGTCGTGTTCGACCTGGGCCACGGCGGCGCGCTCATGGTCGTCGGCCGCCTGGAACTCGTCCAGTTCGGTGCGCAGCCGGGCCAGACGATTGCGGTACTCCTGCGCCGCCACCCGGTCCAGTACCGGCTGCCCGGACAGGGCCGTGCGCTCGGCGGCCTCGTTGAGCGTGGTCAGCCCCGCCACGAGGTCGACGGACCGGATCTCCTGGCGCGGGTTGGCGATCAGTACCAGCAGATGCAGCATCCCCACGCTGTGCTCCACCAGGACGCTGCGCCCGCCGAACCCGATCCGCCACTTACGGCCCAGCCGGGTACAGAACGCCGCGGGCTGCCCCCGCCCGTCCTCGCCATGCGGTTCGGCGCCGCCATGTCCGTCCTTCTGCGGCGGCGCCGCCGCGGCCTCCTCGGCGGCCGCGGCCATCTCCCGCCGGACGGCGTCGGCCTCCTCCTGCCGGCCTGCCCGTACGAGCGCCACCGCGAGCCGGTCCCAGGAGGCCGTGACTGCGGGCCAGTGCGCGAGGGCGAGGTTTTGCCGTACCGCGTCCCGCAGATGGGTCACGGCCCGGTCGACGTCTCCCATGGTCAATGCGGCGACCCCCAGCGCGTGGTGGGCCGAGCCGAAGCAGGCGACGGCAAGACTGCCCACTATCGGCAGGTGACCGTACGGACTCAGCAGCTCGTAGACCCGCGCCGCCGTGGCGGTGTCGTCAAGGAGATAGGCGGCCTCCGCGACACCGTGCATCGTCACCATCCAACTGCTCGACCGAGGCAGGTCACCGAGGTCGCGGCCGCACAGCGTGGCCAGCGCGCTGACGGCCTTCCGCCGGTCCCCGGCCGTCACCGTGGCCACCGCCAGTGCAGCCAGGGCGTGATCGTCCACAGCGCTTAACGTCGGGGAGTTGACCATTTCGCTGAGCAGCGGCACGAGCTCGACCACCCGGCCCTGGTACCAGCGGATGGTGACCAGCTGTGCGGCCTGCCACACCGTGGCGTTGACGTCACCGGCGGCGATCCCGCGCTCAGTACAGGCCCCGGCCAGCGCCTCTGCCTCGTCGAGGCGGCCCGCGCGGACGGCCAGCATGACTTCCATCGCGCTCACGACGAAGCCCACCGCGAGATGGTCCTGCTCGGCCAGCAGGCCGCGCAGCTCCGCCAGGCAGCGTTCCGCGTGCGAGTCGCCGTCCAAGAACATGTCGACCGTCTGCCACAGCAGGCCCATCAGCAGATCGCTGCGGCGGGAGGTACGGAAGCTCTCCGCGACCAGCTCGGCGGCCAGTTCCCGGCGCAGTGCGCCGTGCTCCGGGCCGATCAGGCAGTGATGGGCCAGGCTCAAAGCCTCCGCACGCGCCATCGGGTTCTGTCGTGCCCTCGCCTGCTCGAGCAGCGCCAGTATCGCCGTGTTGTCGCTGTTGCGGTAGTCGCCCTCCCCGGCCAGCCGGATCCGCAGCCGCAGCGCCAGCGAGGACTCGGGGTCCAGCAACTCCAGCGCCCGGCGTATCTGCGATTCCAGGAGTACCGAGCCGGCGACCGTGCGGTGCTCGTGCACCCACAGGCCACCGAAGCCGAGGGCGGCCGCCGCCATCGACCGTTCCTCGCCCACCGACTCGGCGATCCGGTAGGCACGTTCGAAGCGGTCCCGGCCGGTGCGCAGATCGCCGTTGTCGACGACGGCACGGGTGCCCTCGTCGAGCAGGGTCTGAAGTTCACCGGGCCCCCGGGCGTCCGACCCGGACGCGTCCCGAACGGGCGCATCGGCATTGTTCACGGCTGATTTCTCTCCTGGGTGCACTCGACAACGCCAGGTGAAGCCGGCTGGACCGCCGTGTGGGTCGTGATCGGTGGCCTTGCCACAGGCGGGGGACGACGAGTGAGCCTAGCGCAGAGGCCGCGGCGGGGGAACAGGTCCAAGTTGTAGGGCAGGTGGACACCGCATGAGGCCCGGAGTCCGGGACCCGGGGCGGACGACGGGGGAACGCGAGGGCACGGGAGGGCACGGGAGGGCACGGGAGGGCACGGAGTGGAACGCTCACCTCGCAGTGACACATTCAATCGTCCACTCTTTCGAAGGGGACTCAGTCGTGGGCTTTTTCGGGCATCGACGCTCGGCCCTGAGCGGCGCCGTGGCGTTCGCCTTCGGGTTGCTGCTCAGTGGAGGTCCGGCGGCGTCCGCCGCCCCCGCCGCGGGGCCGGTCTTCTCCATCACCTCCAACAGCCAGCAGGACCTGTTCGTGCAGGCGATCGACACCCCGGACGCGGTGGTGCGGATCGCCGGGAACGTGGATCTGGACCTGACCGGACGGGAGTATCTGCCGGTCGCCCCGGGCGTCCAGATCCTGGGTGACCGGACGCAGCGCCCGCAGGGCCCGCGGCTGTTCACGACGTCGTTCCCGCACATCCTCTTCAGGGTCGGGAACGACGGGGACGGTACGCGCAGCGACAACGTGCGGTTCAGCGGAATCCGGTTGCAGGGCGCGGAGAGTGACGACCCCTATTCGGCGGTCGACACCAGCGACTCGGACGGAATCCGGGTGGACTCGAGCTTGAACGTGGAGATCGACCACAGCGAGATCGATCACTGGCGCGGTTCGGCGGTGAACATCCAGGACGGCCAGAGCCGGATCGGCCTGTGGAACGCCCAGACCGTGTGGGTGCACGACAACTACATCCACCACAACCAGCACCCCACCGGCATCATCTGCTGCGGTCACGGCGCGGGCTACGGCGTGGTGATGGGCCACGGCGCCTATGCGCTGGTCGAGCGGAACGTGTTCGACTACAACCGGCACGCGATCACCGGCGACGGTTCGGCCGGAGACGGCTATCTGGCCTACCGCAACCTGATCTGGGGCGGCGGCGGAGACAACTCCCATGTCTGGCACACCCATGAGATCGACATGCACGGCAACGACTCGTCCTGCAGCTACGAGTGCGGCTCCGCGGGCGAATACATGGACGTGGAGTACAACACGGTCTGGTACACCAACGGCACGGGGGTCAAACTGCGAGGGACGCCCAGTGTCGGCATGACCGTGTCGCACAACGTTTTCCGGCATTCGAGCCTGTGGGTGGGTTCGATCCTGCCCATCCACGCCGCACTGGACCAGACCGAGACCGGGCTGCACCAGTCCGCCAACACCCTCGACTCGTACACCGGCGGCCAGCACAAGTACTGCGACTTCGACGGCGACGGCGTCAACGACGCCTTCATCGCCACCGGCATCACCTGGTGGTATCAGTCCAGTTCGCTCGGCGGGCGCTGGAGCTACCTCAACCAGTCGACCACGCGGCTCGCCGACGTGACGCTCGGCGACGTCGACAGTGATGGTCTGTGCGATGTCAGCTACCCCGGCGGGGTGTTCGTCAACCCGGGCCAGGACGCCTCCTCGACCACGGCGGTCAGTAGCGGCTTCAACGGCGACGGCCGCACCGACATGGCGCTCAGCGGCGCGGACACGTGGTAGGGCCTGCCCGTGATTTCCTCCCAGGGCGACGGCCGCTTCTCCCAGGACATCGCCGTGGCCGGGGACTTCCCCTAGGTCGGCCGCCACCAATGTCGTTGTTTTTTGGGCTGTGGGCTTGACGCCCAGTAGGCCCTGCGGTGCCTCGTCGAAGGCGGCGGGCGGGACCGTGCGTGGAAGACGCCGTTCGGCCCGTGGCTGGCCCGGGACAGATTCACTTGGAGCCCGTGCAGTGGCGTTGGGCGCTGTGTTGATTGCGGAGCGTAGCTCCGGCGTCGGAGTGCCTGGAGGGCAACGAAGCCTCCAGGCACCCGACTTCGCGCTCTAGAAGAAGCCGAGCTTCTTCGGGGAGTAGGACACCAGCAGGTTCTTCGTCTGCTGGTAGTGCTCCAGCATCATCTTGTGCGTCTCGCGGCCGATGCCGGACTGCTTGTAGCCGCCGAACGCGGCGTGCGCCGGGTAGGCGTGGTAGCAGTTGGTCCAGACGCGGCCCGCCTGGATCGAGCGGCCCGCGCGGTACGCGGTGTTGATGTCCCGCGTCCAGACCCCGGCGCCCAGCCCGTACAGCGTGTCGTTCGCGATCTTGATGGCGTCGTCGAAGTCGTCGAAGGACGTGACCGAGACGACCGGCCCGAAGATCTCCTCCTGGAAGATCCGCATTCGGTTGTCGCCCTCGAAGATCGTCGGCTGGACGTAGTACCCGCCCTTCAACTCGCCGTCGTGCTCGATCCGTTCACCACCGGTGAGGATCTTGGCACCCTCCTGCCGGCCGATGTCCAGGTAGGAGAGGATCTTCTCCAGCTGGTCGTTGGAGGCCTGGGCGCCGATCATCGTGTCGGTGTCCAGCGGGTGGCCCGGCTTGATCAGCTCGGTGCGGGCGACGGCCGCCGCCATGAAGTCGCCGTACTGGCCGCGCTGGACGAGCGCCCGCGACGGGCAGGTGCAGACCTCGCCCTGGTTGAGCGCGAACATGGTGAAGCCTTCGAGCGCCTTGTCCCGGAAGTCGTCGTCGGCGGCCCACACGTCGTCGAAGAAGATGTTCGGCGACTTGCCGCCCAGCTCCAGCGTGACCGGTTTGATGTTCTCCGAGGCGTACTGCATGATCAGCCGCCCCGTCGTGGTCTCACCGGTGAAGGCGACCTTCGCAACCCGGGGGCTGGACGCGAGCGGCTTGCCCGCCTCCACACCGAAGCCGTTGACGATGTTCACCACGCCCGGGGGCAGCAGATCCGCGATCAGGCTCATCCAGTAGTGGATGGACGCCGGGGTCTGCTCCGCGGGCTTGATGACGACCGCGTTGCCCGCCGCCAGCGCGGGGGCGAGCTTCCAGACCGCCATCAGGATGGGGAAGTTCCACGGGATGATCTGCGCGACCACACCGAGCGGCTCGTGGAAGTGGTACGCCACGGTGTCGTCGTCCACCTCGCCGAGCGAGCCCTCCTGAGCGCGGATCGCCCCGGCGAAGTAGCGGAAGTGGTCGATCGCGAGCGGGATGTCGGCCGCCAGGGTCTCCCGTACCGGCTTGCCGTTCTCCCAGCTCTCGGCGACCGCCAGCTTCTCCAGGTTCGCCTCCATCCGGTCCGCGATCTTGAGCAGGATGTCGGCGCGCGCTGTGACGGAGGTGCGTCCCCACGCGGGAGCCGCGGCGTGCGCCGCGTCCAGCGCCCGCTCCACGTCCTCGGCGGTGCCCCGCGCCACCTCGGTGAACGGCTGCCCGTTCACCGGACTCGGGTTCTCGAAGTACTGCCCGCGAGCCGGCGGCACATACTCCCCGCCGATGAAGTGGTCGTAACGCGCCTGGTAGGAGACGATCGCGCCGTCGGTGCCGGGCGCCGCGTAACGGGTCATGCTGGTCTGCCTCCCGGAGAAGCGCTGCCCGCCGTTGGGCAGCTCTCGCCGCGAGGCTAGGAGCGCGGACGTTGCGAGGACGTTGCACCGCCCGGCGCCCGTCCCGGAGGCCATGCCGCCGACAGTTCACGCTCCAGCGCGTCCAGCCGGGACCGGACGGCCGCCGTCGGGCGTACCGAAGCCAGCGCCCGCCACACGTCCAGGTCGTCCTCGCCCCAGGGTGCGCGCGCCCAGTCCGCCAGCAGATCGGGATCGCGGCGGGCGACGAGCGCGGTACGCAGCCCGTCCGCGAGTCTGCGCCGCAGCCGGACCACCGCGGGCGCTCCCGAACTCGGCAGCAGCGGACCCGTGTAGGCCGCCATGGCCGCCGTCACCGATCCGGTCCCGAGCCGCCGCTCCACGACCTCGACATCGGACTCGACCGGCACCGCGAGCCGATAGGGTCGCGACTCCAGCAGACCCGGTCCGAGCAGTCGGCGCAGCCTGGCCAGTTCGGCGCGCAGCGTCACCGGCGTGACCGACTCGTCCTCGTACAGCGCGCACAGCAACTCGTCACCCGTCAGGCCCTCCGGATGCCGGGCCAGCAGCACCAGGATCTCGCTGTGCCTACGGCTGAGCCTGATCTTGCGGCCCCCCGCCAGCAGCTGGGCTTCGTCACGGCCCAGCGCGGTCAGCTCCAGGCCGTCGGTCCTGGTCTCGGGCGGTGCGAGCAACGCGAGATGGGACTCGGCCGCCCGCGCCACCGCCTGCACGAAACCGAGACTGTGCGGATGCGCGAGCCCGTCCCCGCCGGTCAGGTCCACCGCGCCGAGCACCCGCCCGGTGCGCGGGTCGTGCACCGGCGCCGCCGCGCACGTCCACGGCTGGACGCGCCGGCTGAAGTGCTCGGCCGCGAACACCTGTACCGGCCGGTCGACGGCGACCGACGTGCCGGGCGCGTTCGTCCCCACGGCGGTCTCCGACCAGCGCGCTCCCGGTACGAAGTTCATCCGGTCCGCCTGTCGCCGCGTCGCCGGATGGCCTTCCACCCACAGCAGCCGGCCCTGCGCGTCGCACACCGCCAGCAGATGCTCCCCGTCCGCCGCGAACGTCCCCATCAGTTCCCGGAACAGCGGCATCACCCTGGCCAGCGGATGCTCCGCCCGGTAGGAGCCGAGGTCCTCGTCGGTGAGCTCGACGCTCGCCGTACCGTCGGGGGCCACCCCGGCCCGTGCCGAACGCCGCCACGAGTCGGCGACGACGGACCGCACCGGCCGTGTCACCGTGCCCGCCTCGGTGAACGACTGATGGGCACGACGCAGGACCCGCATGCGCTGCACGGGGTCGGCTCCTGGCTCCAGGGCCACCCAGGGATCGGTCAACTCGGCCTCCCGGAAGGCGATGCGGCTGGGACCATCGTCACTCCCGGTGCGCGCCCGGACAAGCTGTGTGCCCGTCCTTGCACCGAATCCAACCGTGCGAGCAGCCATCGCACCCGCGCGTCCGTCCGGCCGGACCAGCCCGGGTTGCCCGCGCGTCCGTCCTGCCCGACGAGCTCGCGGTGCCCGCATGTCTGCGCTGCCCGACGAGCCCGCGGAGCCGGCACGTCCGCGCTGCCGGACCAGCCCGCGGAGCCGGTACGTCCGCGCTGCCGGACCGGCCCGCGGTGCTGCACATCGGCGCCGTCCGACGAGCCGGCGGAGCCCGCATGTCTGCGCTGCCCGACGAACCCGGGGAGCCCGCACGTCCGCGCTGCCGGACCGGCCCGCGGTTCCGCACGTCCCGTCCTGCTGGACGAGCCCGCGGTACCTGCACCCTCGCGATGCCGGACCAGCCCGGAGCAGCTGCGCGTTCACCGTGCCGGACCGGTCGGTGTTGGCTGACATCCGCCTGCCGGTCCGGCCGCGGAGCCGACGTCGTCCTGCGGGCCTCGGCATCCCCGAAGGCCCGGGAGCCGTGGCGTCAGGCGAAGTTGACCAGCCTTATGTAGCGCGTCCAGTCCCAGTTCGGCCCGGGGTCGGTGTGGTCGGTGCCCGGCACCTCGTAGTGCCCGATGATGTGGGCGCGGTCCTTCGGAATGCCGTACCTGGTGCAGATCGAGGCGGTGAGCTTGGCGGACTCCTCGTACAGGGCGTTGGTGAAGTAGGCGGGGCGGTCCACCCAGCCCTCGTGCTCGATACCGATGCTGCGGGTGTTGTAGTCCCAGTTGCCCGCGTGCCAGGCGACGTCCCGCTCCCGGACACACTGCGCGACATGGCCGTCGGCCGATCGCACCACGTAGTGGGCCGACACCTGTTTCTGCGGGTTCCCGAAGATGGACAGCGTGTCGCTGTACGTCTCCTGCGTGACATGGATGACCACGTAATCGAGCCGATAGGTCGTCGGCCGACTGGACGCCGTGTAGTTGGACTTGCTCGCCGCGGTCCATTCGGCGCTCGGATAGTCGACGGCCGTCTGTGCCGTGGCGCGCGTACCGGGGGCTAACGCGTAGGGGAGGGCGGCCAGGGCCGCGCCCTTCAGCAGCCGCCGCCGGCTCGGGAACGATCTCGCTCGCTCCATGGTGTGTACGCCTTTCACGTGTGGGGGGCGCTTGTGGGGGATGGTCTCGATCGTGGTGGGCGTCCAGCCGGCGCTCGCGTGTCTCACCGCCGGAGCGTGGCGGCCTTCTCGCGCAGTTGCCGGTGCAGTCCGCGGTGAGTCTCTCGCGCCGGCAGCCACTCCTTGCGGAGCTTGGCCACGCACGTGTAGTTGGTGTCGCAGACATTGGCGAGCGGCGATTCGACGGCCTGCGTCGCGAACTGGTAGGCGTCCAGCTCGCTGAAGCCGTAGTCACGCACCAGCCACTGCACCAGGTCGAGCTGCGATATCCGGAACGCGTCCTCCAGAGGGCGCGCCGAGCCGGTCGAGACGATGTGCGTGTCCGACTCGATGCGCGGCCACGGCGTGGCCACCTGCTTGAGGAGCTCGACGATCACCATCGTGTTCATCGCGCACTCGACGGCCACCCCGCAGGTCTCGCCCTCGCCCTGCCGGGCGTGCCCGTCGCCGAGGCTCAGCAGCGCGCCCTCGACATTCACGCCGAGATAGCAGGTCACGCCCGCCCGCATCTCCGGTGTGTCCATGTTCCCGCCGTGAGCGTCTGGCACCAGCGCCGAACGCACCTCCAGGTTCGCCGGCGCCACCCCGACGGTGCCGTGCATCGGATCCATCGGGAGCTCGACCTCGATGTCGCTGTCACGCGCACTGAACAGGGCGGTGCGACGCTCCCGGTCGAGCTGCCAGATCCACACGGTCTCCGGCAGCGGCGGCTGCAAGGTGGCCGTGGTGTGCGTGGAAGTCAGCGCCCCGAAGAGGGGAACCGTCGTCGATGCCGCCCAGTCACGAGCAGGCTCGATGGACACGAAGTGCACCGCGACCGTGTCACCGGGCTCCGCACCCACCACGTGGAAGGGGCCGGTCTGCGGATTGAGATAGGGGAACTCGCAGACCTCGGACACCAGGTCCTTCTCGGACCGCACCCGACCCGCGAAGCAGTCTTCCGTGTAGAGGTCGAGGACCGTACCGGGCTCGATGCGTGCCACGGGCGGCGCACCTCCGAACGTCCACGCGTACTCGCCCGGCGCGGGCCGCACGGTCAGGATCCGGGGGTCGCTCATGACTGCACGGCTCCGCTCTGCCGAGGTTCGGCGGTGGGGGTCTCGTCGAGGTGGACACGCGCGGTCTCGGCTATGCGCCCCGGATGGCGGCGCAGCAGCACGATCAGTACGGCGACCCCGGCGAGCATCCAGACGCCGACCACCGGTCCGGCGTACGACACGGGAGCCGTCAGCTCGGAGACGAAGTCGAAGACCGGCAGCCCCGCCGCGGTCAGCAGCGCCGGAACGAACGCGACGATCCCGAGCACGGGGAACAGCAGATGCCGCACGGGGCGGAACAACTCCCGCCTGCGCCGCAGAAAGTAGCCCGCGCATGCCAGGTTCACCACGATGTACACGCCGATGACCACGGTGACGATCACCGTCGCGAGCAGGAGGAACGCCGTCACGGGGTCGTAGGCGAAACCGAGTCCCAGCATGGCCGCCAGTGCCACCGCACCTTGCACGACGACGCCGGCGACGGGGGAGCGGTGCCGGGGGTGCAGGCTCGCGAAGAGCCCGGGGAACACCCGGATCCGGGCCAGGGCGAAGGCGGTTCGCGTGGAGACGTTGGAACAGGCGTTGGCATTGGCGATCGTCGAATTGACCACCGCCAGGAACACGAGCACCCAGAACAGGCCGAACGAGGCGCGTGCCACGCCCTCCCACGAGGCGGCCCCCGAGGCGCCGAACCCGGTGAAGCGGTCCGGGCCGAAGTAGACGGACATGGCGTAGGTCGTCACGACGTACACGAGGCCGATCGCGAGTGCCGCGCCGAGGACGGCCCGGTGCATCGTGCGCCGCGGGTCCTTGGTCTCCTCGGCGAGCGGGGCGGCCGCCTCGAACCCCGCGAAGGCGAGCACGGTGTACACCGACCCCGCGAACACGCCGCTGATGCCTTCGTACCCGTCGGCCGTGTGGGACGTGCCGAACACCGAAAGAGTGTTGTCGCCACCGGCCTTGGCGATCAGCCACACCGCGAACACCAGGAAGACCAGTACCTCGAAGACGCCGAGGACGGTGCCGAAGCGGGCCGAGGCGCGCACTCCGAAGTAGCCCGCGACGGCGATGATCGCGGCTCCCGCGAGCGACCAGGGCCACCACAGGTCGTCCGGATACGACGACCATTCCTGGTGCAACGTGCCCGCCGTGGTGAACCCGAGCTGCAGGAGCAGCAGCGGCGGCACGAGAGCTTCGACGAACACGTAGCCCCAGCCCACGAGGAAGCCGACAGCCGGATGCAGTCCCTGGGCCGCGTAGGTGGCCACGGAACCGGCCGAGGGCAGCTCCCTGGCCAGCTCGGCCACGCACGAGGCGGTGAACAGACAGGCCACGAGCGCGACGAGCACGGACAGGGGCAGACTGCCGCCCGCGAAAGCCGCGCCCGACGGGATGGACGCGGCGACCGCTGCCGCCGGCGCCATGGCCGTGATGCTCTGGAACAGGACCTCGCGCAGCCCGATCGCCTCACGCCGCAGTCCTGGAACCGTCTCCCCCGACATGTGAACCCCCCGATCCGCCCGGCGCACAGCCACCCACCGGGCGGCTGCGCCTCGCGTGAATTACGGTACGGCGCTTGCCGGTTGGGCCGGAAGAGCGAGGCGTCAGTCCGTGGACAAGTCCGTGACTGTGGACAACTCGGCCACTCGAAAGGGGGAGTGGCGCCTGTGCGCTGACGACCGCCCGCCGGCGGATCGGGCCGTGCCTGCTTCGCGCGCCTTCGCAACCGCTGCCGGATCGGGCCGGGCGCGCTCTGCCCCCACCCTGTGATCGAGCCCGACGCGCTCTGCCCCCACCGCGCGATCCGGCTGGGCCCGCTCCGCCACCACCGCGTGATCCGGCTAGGCCCGCTCCGCCACCGACGCCGGGTCGTCGAGCACGCTGCGCACCACTGAATGCGCGGCGCCCAGCAAGGGCCCCTCGGGCCCCAGCCTGGAAACCGAAACGGCGCAGGCGGGACCCGCGGTGCGGCGGGCCAGCTCCTCCTCCAGCGACGGCAGAAGCCAGGGTGCGAGACCGGACAGCGCGCCTCCCAGCACGACGGTCTCGGGGTCCAGCAGATTGACCGCCCCTGTCAGCGCGATGCCGAGCGCGGTGCCCGCGTCGCGCAGCGCACGCCGTACGTGCGGGTCGCCCTGCGCGGCGCGCTCGGACAGCAGTCCCACCCGGTCTTCGCCCGGCTCCAGACCGGCGGCACGCAGGACGGCCTCCTCTCCCGCGTACTGTTCGAGGCAGCCGTGTCCACCGCACGGGCACTGCGGTCCGTCCGGATGCACCGGCACGTGCCCCAACTCGCCTGCGAAGCCACGGGTTCCGCGCAGCAGCTGCCCGTCGACGAGGACCGCGGCACCGATACCGATCTCCGCGGACACGTGCAGGAAGTCGCGCGGGGTCGCGTCGCCGAGCCACAGTTCGGCGAGGCCGCCGAAGTTGGCTTCGTTGTCCACGGTCAGCGGCAGATCCGCGGGAAGCAGTGCGCCCAGGTCCGTGTCCCGCCACTGGAGGTTCGGGGCGCGGACCACGGTCCGGGCGTCGCGCGCCACCAGACCGGGCACGGCGACCGCGAGGCCCGCGGGCCACAGCCCCTCGCGCTCCGCCTCGTCGACGACCTGCCGCACCAGGGCCGACAGCTCCTCGACGACGGGTTCCGGCGACCGGCCGCGGTTCGTGCCGTGGCGCACCGCACGGGCCCGTATGTCGCCGCGCAGGTCGACGGCGCACACGGCGAGGTGGTCGACGCCGACCTCGGCACCGATCCCGGCCGGCCCGCGCCCGCTGACGGCCAGCGCCGAGCCCGGCCGGCCCACCCGGCCCGGCCGTTCGGGACCCAGCTCTTCGAGAAGTCCCGAGCGGATCAATTCGTCGACGAGCGTCGACACGGCCGCCCTTGTCAGGCCGATCCGCGAGGCGACGGCAGCGCGCGACAGCGGCCCCTCGGCACTGACGGTGTGCATGACCCTGGACAGGTTGCGGCGGCGCATGCCCTGCTGAGTGTCGGGCAGGCGGCGGCCGGATCCGGTCGGGTGGGTCTCGTGCAGCGGTGCGGTCATGCCTCCGTCAATCCTCGTTCCTGTCGTCCTCGCGGGCCCACGCTCCTGCCGTCACCGTACGGGCCGGCCTGACTACGGCCGCTCCAGCAGCGGAGCCGCGTCGGAGAGTACCCCGGCGATCCTGGCGAGCGTCTCGTCGTCCCGTTCGACGGCGTCGAGGACCGGTCCCCGGGCGGTGTTCCAGCGCCGGGCGACGGCGGCCGGGTCCTCGCCGGTGAGCAGGCCCGCGGCCTGGGCGGCCGCCCCGAGCGCCACGAGTTCCTTGGCCTCGGGCACCTGCACCGGCCGCCCCGACAGCCGCCGCACGGTCTGCTGCCAGGCGGCACCCCGGGCACCGCCGCCGATCAGCAGCAGAGGTGCGGTGCGGTCGGCGTCCGCGTCGAGGACGAGATCGAGGGCGCCGAGCAGCGAGTGCACCGCACCGTCGTACGCCGCCTGGAGAAGCTGCCCGCCGGTCGTGTCGTGACGCAGACCTGTCAGCAGTCCGGCCGAGTGCGGCAGGTTCGGGGTGCGCTCGCCGTCCAGGTAGGGCAGCAGCGTCACTCCGGACCCGGGTTCCACGGCCTCCCGGTCGAGGCCCAGGAGCGCGGCGACGCGGTCGACGGCCAGGGTGCAGTTCAGGGTGCAGGCCAGCGGAAGCCAGTCGCCGCGCGCGTCGGCGAAGCCCGCCACCGTGCCGGTCGGATCGGCGGGGCGCCGCGTCGACACGGCGTACACCGTGCCGGACGTCCCGAGGCTCAGCACCGCGGTGCCGGGGCGCAGACCGAGGCCGAGCGCGGCGGCCGCGTTGTCGCCGGTGCCCGCGGCGACCAGGGTGCCCCTGGAGAACGGCAGGCCGCCCTGCGCGTGGACCGTTCCGGCCACCTCGCCGGGCCGGACCACGCGGGGGAGCAGCGCCGGGTCGAGCCCGACGTGCGCGAGGACCTCGTCGTCGTAGGCCTCCGTCCCGGACGTCCACCAGCCCGTGCCCGAGGCGTCCCCGCGGTCGGTGGTGCCCTGCCCGGTGAGTCGCTCGGTGAGGTAGTCGTGGGGCAGCCGGACGGCCGCCGTCGCCCGGACGGCGTCCGGCTCGTTCTCGGCGAGCCAGGCCCATTTCGTGACGGTGAAGGACGGTCCGGGCACGCTGCCGGTGCGTTCCGCCCAGGCCTTCGGGCCGCCCAGTTCCTCGACCAGCCGGCGGGCCTGCGGCGCGGACCGCACGTCGTTCCACAGCAGGGCGGGGCGCACGGGCTCGCCCTGGGCGTCGAGGGTGACGAGGCCGTGCTGCTGTCCGCCGATCGAGACCGCGGCGGCCTCGTGCGCGGCGTCCCCGCACTGGTGCAGCGCTTCGCGGAGCGCGTCCCACCACTGCCGGGGGTCGCTCTCGCGGCCCGCACCCGTGGAGACGGTGTGCGGTGCCTGCCCGCCGGCAACCACCCGTCCGGTGGACGCGTCGACGACCAGGGCCTTGGTGGACTGGGTGGACGTGTCCACTCCGACGACGAGCGGACCCTCGGCTGCTGACATCGGGCTCTCCCTCTTCCCGCGGCTCCGCGGGATCTGTCCTGGTGGTGGGGCTGTCCGGACCGGCTCGGCCCGGGTTTCGCACTTCGTCTCTTCCCAGAGATGCGTCCGCATACTAATTTGTTAACCGCCATGACGAAATAGTCGGAGCGAGCAAGGAGCCGCGACATGAACTACCAGCCCACCCCCGAGGACAGGTTCACCTTCGGCCTGTGGACCGTCGGCTGGCAGGGAAGGGACCCGTTCGGCGAAGCCACCCGGAGGGCCCTGGACCCGGTCGAGACGGTGCAGCGCCTGGCCGAGCTCGGTGCCTACGGAGTGACGTTCCACGACGACGACCTGATCCCCTTCGGGTCCTCGGACGGCGAGCGCGAGTCGCACATCAAGCGGTTCCGGCAGGCCCTGGACGCCACGGGCCTGAAGGTGCCGATGGCCACGACCAACCTGTTCACGCACCCCGTCTTCAAGGACGGCGCGTTCACCGCGAACGACCGCGACGTGCGCCGTTACGCCCTGCGCAAGACGATCCGGAACATCGACCTGGCGGTCGAACTCGGCGCCGAGACGTATGTGGCGTGGGGCGGCCGGGAGGGTGCCGAGTCCGGTGCCGCCAAGGACGTCCGGGTCGCGCTCGACCGCATGAAGGAGGCCTTCGACCTCCTCGGCGAGTACGTGACTTCCCAGGGCTACGACCTGAAGTTCGCCATCGAGCCGAAGCCCAACGAGCCGCGCGGCGACATCCTGCTGCCCACGGTGGGTCACGCCCTCGCCTTCATCGAGCGCCTGGAGCGCCCGGAGCTGTACGGCGTGAACCCCGAGGTGGGTCACGAGCAGATGGCCGGGCTGAACTTCCCGCACGGCATCGCGCAGGCCCTGTGGGCGGGGAAGCTCTTCCACATCGACCTCAACGGCCAGTCGGGCATCAAGTACGACCAGGACCTGCGCTTCGGGGCGGGCGACCTGCGTGCCGCGTTCTGGCTCGTCGACCTCCTGGAGAGCGCCGGTTACGCCGGGCCGAAGCACTTCGACTTCAAGCCGCCGCGCACCGAGGACTTCGACGGTGTCTGGGCGTCGGCCGCCGGCTGCATGCGCAACTACCTGATCCTGCGGGAGCGCTCCGCGGCCTTCCGCGCCGACCCCGAGGTCCAGGAGGCCCTGCGTGCCTCGCGCCTGGACGAGCTGGCGCAGCCCACGGCGGCCGACGGCCTGAAGGGGCTGCTCGGTGACCGGACGGCCTTCGAGGACTTCGACGTGGACGCGGCGGCCGCGCGCGGGATGGCCTTCGAGCGCCTGGACCAGCTGGCGATGGACCACCTGCTGGGTGCGCGGGGCTGACCGGTCCCACGCGGCGTGGGCCCGCCTTCGGGCGGGCCTGCCCCAGCGGGACGTCGCGGCCGGGGCTCGCGCCCGGGCGCGTCCGCCCCCACCTCGTGGCCGGCTCCGGTGGGATCGGTGAGTTCGGAGGGGTCAGGGGGGTCGGTGGGTTCGGAACGTTCCCTGGGCGAATGATGCGGAATCGTGCGATCCATGCCATGAGTCCGTATCAACTTCCGTACAGGGCTCGCGTGATGACCGGTTCGGCACGACTCTTGACGGTATGGCCATGCCGCCCGTACCGCCTCGACCGCCGGGAGACACGCCGCCCCCAGATGACGGCGGCTTCGGCTCGCCACCGGGAGGCTACGACCCACCGTCCGGTGGACATGGATCGCCGACAGGTGGCGACGGATCGCAGTCAGGCGGATACGGACCTTCGTCCGGTGGCTACGGACCACCGTCCGGTGGCCATGGATCGCAGTCCGGTGGTTACGGTCCTCCAGGGGGCCACGGTCCGGCTCCCGGCGGCTTCGGGCCGCCGTCGCAGGGAGGCGGAGGATGGCAGCCACCGCCACCTCCCGGACCGCCGGGCGGCGGACCCGGAGGCCACCGGGGCGGGCGGCGCAGGAACACGCTTCTCGTGGTGCTCGCCTTGATGGTGACCGTCGGTGTCGTGGTGGCCGTGATCGCGGTGGCGACGGGAGGCGGCGGGGACGGGAAGGACGACAAGTCTCCGGAGGCCAGCGGAAGTACGCGGCGGACGCCCGGCCCCTCGCTGAGCATCCCGTCCGAACTGCCCTCCGCACCCTCGGACCTGCCCAGTGCCGTGCCGACCCTCCCCTCGGACCTGCCCACCGACGTCGTCCCCAGCGACCTCCGCTCGCTCTTCCCGACGCCCGCGGGCAACGAGTTGCCGTACTACATGCTGACCACGGGGGACTGTTTCGACGCGGACGGCAGCCGGCCCGGACAGGCCGCCAAGCGTTCGTGCAGCAAGCCGCACGACGCCGAGGTGGTGAAGGTGGCCGTGCTCGAAGGCACCTACACCACCGACGCCGCCCTCAAGAAGGCGGCGTCGGCCCTCTGCCGAGTGCCCCTGGAGCGCAAGGCGGCCAAGCAGTCCGCGGGCACCGTACGCGGCACGCTCGTGCAGTACCCGGATTCCGGCGGCTACCGGATCGGCATCGACAAAGTGGCGTGCAGTCTGGCGGCGGACGTCGGCAACGGCACCCGCAAACTCACCAAGCCGCTGAAGTGAGCGGCACGCAGACGTCAGATTCCGTGCGGCAGCCGCACGTACGTCACCGTCGTCTCGATGCCGCTGTCGACCAGCCGGCCCTGGGCGTCGAACGCGCCCGACCCGTCGGTCATCCCGAAGTCGTTGTCGTTGATGAGGGCCAGCGTGTCGTGATCCACGCGCGCGACGCCCTCGACCTTTCCGGGCACCCCCGCGACGGTGCCCAGGTCCACGACCAGATGCTTGCCCAGCACCGGGACACCGGCGGCAGCGGGGTCGTCGAGCTGCTCCAGGGAGGGCGACGTCGCGTCGTCGTCCCACGGGCCGCCGAGGATGTCCGCGTGCCGCGACAGCTTCACCAGGTGCAGACGCGCAGCCTTGTCGGTGCGCTCCTCGACGAGCAGCCGATCGCCTCCGACGGCCACCACGGAGGAGATCTTGAGCTCCGAGGTGTCGTCCTCGCTCGGGTCGACCACGTTCACGGGGTCGAAGCGGTACGCGTACTCGGCGGTGACGGCACGCTTCTTGGGGGAGAAGCGCACCAGCCGGGTGGTGCGCGAGGCGTCTCCCGCGGCACCGTCCGGCAGGGAGAGCGGGCTCTGCAGCGCCATCACCAGATCGCCGCAGGGCAGCAGGGCGAGCCCTTCGAAGCCGCGGTTGATCTTCCGGTGCAGCAGGACCGACGGCAGTGCCTCCACCACCGGATAGTCCGCGCCGGTCAGGTTCAGCCCCTTGGGAACGTAGCGCGTGAGCACCTTCCCGCGCGCGGAGACGTGGATCAGCGACGGCCCGTACTCGTCGATGAGCCAGAAGGTGCCGTCCGCGGCGCGTACGATCCCCTCGGTGTCCACACCGTTCGGGTTGAACGTGAGAGGGGTCAGGGCGTCGTAGGAGTACGGTGCCTCGTCGCGTCCCGCCTGGTTGGACAGACCGGTGACGGGCTTCCCGGAAGACGTGGTGATCGGGATCGCGTCGATCACCTTCACGCTGTCACCGGTCACGCGGATCTTCACGATCGCCGGGTCGAACCCCGGCACGGGGAAGGTCCGGCGCTTCTTGCCGTCCACCTTGATCTGGCCGTTGGGGCCGCGGTCGGTGACCGTCCAGAACTCGCCCTTGCGTCCCGCCGGGTAGATGTCGCTGCCGATGCCGCCCAGGTCCACACCCCGGTCGTCGTCCACCGTGCCCGGCAGCAGCGAGTTGCTGAACGCGCCGAGCGGGACGTCGCCGAGCGTGGCGGTGCGCGTCACGTGCGGCTGCGCCGGGCTGCCGGCTGCGCTCGCGGAGCCGGCCACCGCGAGGGCGGCCAGCACGGCGAGCGGCAGGCCCGCTGCGACGGAACGGTTGACGCGGCGCCTGCCGACGGCGTGCGGGGACATCAGGCCTCCTGGGGCACAAGTTCAGTGTCAGCGGCCAGAGTTGGCCTCGACCCCCAACGCCGGGCGACCTTGAGATGAACGCCGCGCGTCAACCATTCATCGGGTCTCCTCCGGCCGCGGCGAGGGCCGTCGCCGGGTCCCGCCCCGCCGGCCCGGCGGGGGCCCATCGGCCCCGCTCCTCGCGGTACGGCCACCACCTGCCGTCCCGGCCCAGGCGCAACTGGACGCCACCGCCGCCGATGCCGACGGCCGTCCAGCGGTTGTCGGCCGAGACCAGCCGCGGTCGCTCGTCCTCGTCCCAGGCCGACTCCAGGGCGTCACGCGCGCGTGCCAGCACTTCGCCCTCCACGGCCCACGTGTCCTCAAGGACCGACAGCGCGGCAGCGCCCCCGTGACGCCAGGCACGTACGGCGAGTCGCAGAGCCTCGGCGTCGCGCCCCGAACCCTCGGCCAGGCGCTGGAGGACAGACTGGTCCGGGTCCGCGGCGGCCAGTCGCACCGCGTCCTGGGCGAGCGACAGCTCCTGGCCGACCGCCTGCTGCCCGTGCCCGTCCGTGAGCGCCTCACGGAGGAGCCGGTACGCGTCGCCCGCCGCGGCGGCCGCGACGAACTCGAGGGCGGCCGGGTCGAGTCCGGGCGCGGGGGCGGTCTCGGCGTCCAGTGCGGGCGGCGGTCCGGGCTCGCCCGGCAGGTCGGCGACAGGCGGCAGTGACGGCAGGATGTCCCCCGCGGCGTACGCCTCGGCCGCGTCCACACCCTCCACGCGCGCGTGGTCTGCGTCCGACGGCTCCCGCCGCCGCGCACTGCCGCGCTCCTGGAGCTCGTCCAGCAGGACGTGCTCGGAACGCCCGCGCATCAGCAGCAGGACGAAGGGGTCCTGGTCGAGCAGCCTCGCCATCTGGTAGCAGAGGGCGGCCGTGTGCCCGCAGTGGTCCCAGGCGTCGCAGTCGCACTCGGCCTCCAGGTCGCCGAGCCCCGGCAGGAGCTCGATCCCGGCCGTCGCCGCGTCCTCGACGAGATGCGGCGGCATGTCGCGGTCGAGCAGTGCGGCGACGTGCCCGGCGCGCTCGACGGCCATGTCCAGGAAGCGGTCCCACTGTTCGTCGGACAGTTCCTGGAGCAGCACGTCCGCGCGATGGGCGGTACGGTCGTTGTCCTGGACCACGGCCGTGATGCGTCCGGGGCGGACCGACACGGCACCCACGGCACCCGCGCGTGCCAGCCTGCGGCCCGTTTTCACCTGCCCCGAGTCCAACGCCGCGTCCTCCAGGGCCTTGAGCCACGCCAGGCCCCACCACGTCTGCGCGAAGCCCCGACCGTGCGCGGGCGGCAGCGCGGCGAACGTGCGTTCCTCGTCACGGTCCTTCATCGTGCGCCCCCTCGCAGTTCCACCAGGTCGGCCAGTTCCGCGTCCGTCAGTTCCGTGAGCGCGGCCTCACCGGAGCCCAGGACGGCATCGGCCAGTTGCTGTTTGTGTCGCAGCATGTCGGCGATCCGGTCCTCCACGGTCCCCTCGGTGATGAGCCGGTGCACCTGGACGGGACGGCTCTGCCCGATGCGGTACGCGCGGTCCGTGGCCTGGGCTTCCACGGCCGGGTTCCACCACCGGTCGTAGTGCACGACGTGCTCGGCCCGCGTGAGGTTCAGCCCTGTGCCGGCGGCCTTCAACGACAGCAGGAAGACCGGGACCTCACCTTCCTGGAAGCGCTCCACCATCGCTTCCCGCTCGGTCACGGGCGTTCCCCCGTGCAGGAACAGCGTCGGCACACCGCGCATCGCCAGATGACGCTCGATCAGGCGGGCCATCTGCACGTACTGGGTGAAGACCAGGACGCTCGCGTCCTCGGAGAGGATCGTGTCGAGCAGCTCGTCCAGCAACTCCAGCTTCCCCGACCTGCCGGGAATCCTGGGCTGCGCTTCCTTGAGGAACTGCGCCGGATGGTTGCAGATCTGCTTCAGCCCGGTCAGCAGCTTCATGACCAGACCGCGCCGTGCGACGCCGTCCGCCTCGGAGATCTCCGCGAGGGTCTCGCGCACCACGGCCTCGTACAGGCCCGCCTGCTCCTTGGTCAGTGCCACGGCGCGGTCCGTCTCCGTCTTCGGCGGCAGCTCGGGCGCGATGCCCGGGTCCGACTTGCGGCGACGCAGAAGGAACGGCCCCACGAGGCGGGCGAGCCGCTCGGCCGCCGCGGGGTCCAGTCCGCCCTCGACCGCCTGCGCGTACCGTGTGCGGAAGGTGCTGAGCGGCCCGAGCAGACCGGGTGTCGTCCAGTCGAGGATCGCCCACAGCTCGGAGAGGTTGTTCTCCACGGGGGTGCCGGTGAGCGCCACGCGCGCGCGTGCGCCGATCGTGCGCAGCGCCCGCGCCGTGGCCGAGTAGGGGTTCTTCACGTGCTGGGCCTCGTCCGCGACCACCATCCCCCACGGCACCTCGGCCGTACGCGGTGCGTCGAGCCGCATCGTGCCGTACGTCGTGAGGACGAACTCGCCGTCGGAGAGGCCTTCCAGGGAGCGCCGGGAACCGTGGAAGCGGCGTACGGGGGTGCCGGGGGCGAACTTCTCGATCTCGCGCTGCCAGTTGCCCATCAAGGAGGCCGGGCAGACCACCAGCGAGGGTCCCGCGGTCGACTCGGCCGTCTGCCGGTGAAGGTGCAGGGCGATCAGCGTGACGGTCTTGCCCAGACCCATGTCGTCGGCGAGGCAGCCGCCCAGACCCAAGGAGGTCATGCGGGCGAGCCAGTTGAGCCCCCGCCCCTGATAGTCGCGCAGCGTCGCGTCCAGTGCGGCGGGCTGCTCGACCGGCTCCTGACCCTCGGGGTCCGCCAGCCGCTCCCGCAGGGCCGCCAGCCATCCCGTCGGGCGTACGTCGACCCTGCGCCCGTCGACCTCCGTGGAGCCCGTCAGAGCCGCGCTCAACGCGTCGATGGGCGTGACCTTCCGGTCCTGCCGGGCCTGGGCGCGTCGCACCTCCTGGGGGTCCACGAGGACCCACTGGTCGCGCAGTCGCACGACGGGCCGGTTCGCCTCGGCCAGCCGGTCCAGTTCCTCGCGGGTGAGCTGCTGATCGCCCAGTGCGAACCACCAGTCGAAGGCGAGCATGGCGTCCGCGGACAGGAACGAGGGAGCGTCCGACCCGGCTTTCCCGGGGCCGCCGCCACCCGCGTTCCGAGCGGCGTCGCCGGCACCGTCCGCGTCGTCCGGCGGGCCGATGACCGCGCCGGTCGTCAGCTTTCGTGACAGTTCCTTCGGCCAGTGCACGTCGACACCCGCCGCCGCCAGGCTGCGGGCGCCTTCGCCGAGGAGCTCGGTGATCTCCTCCTCGGCGAGTTCCATGGAGTCCGGCACGGCCGCCGCGAGCAGCGGAGCCAGCGGTGTCCAGACGCGGGCGGCGCGACGCAGCGCGAGCAGGGCGTCCATCCGCGCGCGCGGGCCGAACCCGGTGGACCCCGACCACACGTCGGCGGCGTCCGCGACGAGAGCGGGATCGCTCACGCCGTGCACCTGCAGGACGGCACGGAACACCAGCCGCGCGTCCTCGGGTGCGTCCGACTCCAGCCCCGGCACCTCGACGCGCAGAGAGATGCGTACGTCCGAGTCGTGCACGGCGGCGACGTCGTCGAGCCAGGCACGGTGCTGGGGCACGCGCCGCGGCTCCGGGGCCGCGAAGGCCAGTCCGCCCGCCGCGAGGGGCGCCGCCGGCGAGCGGGGCAGCCCATCGGCGACCGCGTCGAGGAACGCGCGCAACAGCTGTTCGGGATCGGACAGCCGCAACGGTTCGACGTCGTCCAGGGGGATCGCGTGCGCCTCGGGCGGCATGGCGGCGGCCAGCTCGCGGACGCGTTCCATGTCCTGGGCGCGGAGCGGACCCGCGCGCCACGCGTCGTGGTCGCCGGGGGTCAGGCCGGGCAGCAGCAGTCCGCGTGCGGCGAACTGGAGGGCGAGCACGGCCGCGGCGCTCCAGAAGGAGGCGGACCGGTGCGCCCCGGCGACGGCACGCGCGCGCGTGAGCACCGGCAGAGCGGCTCGCACCGGCAGCAGCACGGCGGGCACGGCCACACGCTCGACGCCCTCCCCGCCGGGCAGCACGACCGTCAGGTCGTCGGGGGAGCCGGACGCCGCGGCGGGAAGGGGGTCGCCCTCCGGGCACCAGAACGCGACGCGGCTGGTCCGGGGCGGATCGGCCGGCGCGAACACGACACAGCAGCGGGCCAGTTCGGCGATCTCGGCGGGAGTCGCCGCGGGAATCCTGTGCTCGACGATGACGCATTCCTCAAATTTGACTACCGGGTCGGGCCGCCGAGGGTACATCACTCCGGCGTGCGGCGAGCGTCAGCGGCTGGGGGCGGACGGCGCGGACGGCACGGTCATGACGTGGACCACCGGGCCCGGGGGTGTTGCCAGCCCCCCTGAGGCGGCGGGGAGGACCCCCGCACGCACTCGGGTGGTGGCGTCATGGCCTCCCAAGGTCACCGATTCGTACGTTTCTTCAGGTCAGCCCGCCTCAGGTCAGCTCGCCTCACAAGACTCCGGAGACCGCCATGCCCCAGACCGCCACAGCCCTCGCCGAACACTCGACGGTCGCGGACGGCGGGCCTCCAGGAAGCGAGTTCGCTCCGCTCCTGCGCACCGTGAAGGGCCGAGGGTTCCTCGAGCGGCGCCGTGGCTGGTACGCGCGCGAGATCTGCGTGAACGCGCTGGCCCTGGCCGGTGCCGTGACCGGCATCGTCCTGACCGGCGACTCCTGGGCGGTCCTGCTCCTCGCCCCCGTACTCGCCGTCCTCTCCGCCCGAACGGCGTTCATAGGCCACGACGCGGGCCACTCGCAGATCACGGACGACAAAGCGGTCGGCCGCCTGATCGGACTCGTCCACGGCAACCTGCTGCTGGGCATGAGCTACTCCTGGTGGAACCACAAGCACAACCGCCACCACTCCAACCCCAACCACATCGACAAGGACCCGGACGTCGCCGCCGACGTGCTGGTCTTCACGAGTGGCCAGGCGAAGGGCCGGGCCGGGTTCAGGCGCTGGCTCACCCGCAACCAGGCCTGGCTCTTCTTCCCACTCACCCTGCTCGAAGGCGTCGCCCTGAAGGTGCACGGGTTCCGGGACCTGCGTCGCCAGCCGCCGGGTGAGCGGGCCGTGGAGGCACTGCTTCTGGTCGCCCACGTCGTCGCCTACGCCACCTTGCTGCTGACCTCCATGTCCCCGGGCAAAGCTCTCGCCTTCGCCGCCCTCCATCAGGCACTGTTCGGCCTTCACCTGGGCATGTCCTTCGCGCCCAACCACAAGGGCATGGAGATGCCCGACCCCGACGGTGAACGCTGGGGGCATCTGCGCCGCCAGGTGCTGACCTCGCGCAATGTCCGGGGCGGTGCCCTGACGGACTGGTTCCTCGGTGGCCTGAACTACCAGATCGAGCACCACCTGTTCCCCAGCATGCCGCGCCCCCATCTCCGTCTCGTCCAGCCCCTGGTGCGCGCGCGCTGCGGGGAGTTGGGTATCACCTACGCGGAGACCGGGCTCGTCGACTCCTACCGGCAGGCCCTGCGCCACATGCACGAGGTGGGTGAGCCCCTCAGGGTCGAGTAAGGGGCGCGCCTCAGGGACGTATCAGGGTCGCGGTCCGGAACCGTCGGACGCGGGGACCCGTTCTCAGAACAGAGAGCGGCAGCAGCCGCGGAGGAGGCGACACACATGTCGAAGAACGCGAAGATCGCCGCAGGAGGCGTGGCGGTCGGCCTGATCCTGCTGATCTGGGTGCCCTGGTGGGTCGCCTTCTTGATCGTGCTGGGCGTCCCGGCCGCCGCGTACCTTGCGCTGGACCCCTCGCAGCGGCGCAGGCTGCGCCGCGTCACGCGCAAGGAGCTCGGCCGCTGAGGCGTCACCGACGCCGTGCGTCGCCCTCCAGCGCGCAGGAGCCGACCACGTCCCCGCCCGCGGGCCTGCCGACGGTACGGTCCGCGGGCGGCCGGACGCCCCGCTCCACCCAGGCGGTCAGCACGTCGAACGCGGACCGGTAGCAGGGCAGGATCGGCCGCAGCCGGTCCGGGTAGGTGTCGTACAGCCCGTCGACATGCGTGCCGCCCTCGATCACGTAGTAGCGGTGCAGCCTTCCCCGGCCCTGCTCGTCGACCATCCGCGCGTACACGTCGGAGTCGGCCGCCTCGGGCAGCAGCGCGTCCAGGTCGCCGTGCAGCGTGATCATGGGTTTGCCGATCCGTCCGGACAGGGCGACCCGGGCCACGGCGCGGTGGACGGCCGCAGGCCGTGCGGTGTAGTCGTACGCGGCGTCGGAGGCGCACGGCGCCAGGATCTGTTCGGCGGAGGAGCCGGCCGAGACGCCAGGGCAGTCCGCGTCGTACGAAGGGTCGAACTCGGCCCGGTAGATCTTCTGTGTCACGCCCCAGTAGGCCTTCTCGTGGTACGGCCACAGGAACTCGGAGCCGTGGGCGAATCCCGCGTCGTAGAGAGCCTCGTCGCCTGCCGAACCGAGCGTCCGCGCCACGGCGGCCGGCAGCGAGGTGAGCAGGTTCGGCCCGTGCGCGGTCCACAGCGCGCCCTCCCAGTCGACGCCGCCGTCGTACAGCTCCGGATGGTTCTCGAGTTGCCACCGGGTGAGGTAGCCGCCGTTGGAGATGCCGGTCATGTACGTGCGTCGCGGCGCCCGGCCGTAGCGCTGGGCGACGACCTTGCGGGCGGCGCGGGTGAGCTGTGTCGTCCGCGCGTTCCATTCGGCGACGGCGTCACCGGGCCGCTTCCCGTCGCGGTAGAAGTCGGCCCCGTTGTTGCCCTTGTCGGTGGCGGCGTACGCGTATCCCTGGGCGAGCACCTGGTCGGATATGGCCGTGTCGGTCGCGTACTGCTTGCGCGTGCCGGGCGCGCCGGTGACCACCAGACCGCCGTTCCAGTGGTCGGGCAGCCGGATCACGAACTGCGCGTCGTGCCCCCAGCCGTGCGTGGCGTTGAAGCGCGAACTGTCGGGGAAGTACCCGTCGATCTGCACGCCGGGCACCCCGGACGGATTGCGCGTGCCCTTGGCCGTCAGACCCGCCTGATCGGCCAAGTCCGTGTACGGAGTCCCGGCGAGCCCCGAGGTGGTCAGGTCGGCCAGGCACGCACTCTGCTGATGGACCGCACCGGGCACCGTCGCCCTCTCCTGCCGCGCACAGTGCCCCGCGCCGCCGTCGGCCGAGGCGGAACCCGGCACTGTCAGCACCATCAGAGCGGCGGCGAACAGGGGGACACCACGAGACACACGCATGACCGGCCTCCGAGACAGGGCGCGAGAGCTGAAGGGGAGCGAAGCGCTGCCTCATGGTGCGGAACAGCCATCGGCTCGACCATGGGGTCGGACCACATGGAACGGACGCCGCATATGGTGAAACAGACCGGTCTGAAAGCCTGTTGGGCTACCGGCCGGGAGCGCGGAAGGGCACCTGCCGACGGGCGGCCTCGTCGATCTCGTCGAGTGTGAGGAGGGGAGTGGCCCGGGTGTGGAGGGCCCCGCTGGCCTTGACGGCGAGGCTCGCGGCGGCCATGGAGACCGGGTCGGGGAAGTCGACGATGATCACGATGTCGTCCTGCCCGAAGGCGAAGTACATGGCCTCGACCGTCCCGCCGAGACCGGTCACCACCTGGTCCACGGCGGCGCGGCGGCCGCTCGCGCCTTCGTCGATCAGCCCCTTGGTGCCCTCGGGCGTGTAGGTGGCCTGAATGAGGAACTTCGGCATGGGGCGCTCCCTGTCCGTCGACGGTCCGGTACGCAGAGTGGGCTTCCCGCTGGGACAGAAACGCAAGGTGCCGAGCGGCCGGATTCACCCGTTGGAAGTGCAACCTGTTGCCACTGATGAAGTGTCACCAAGGGGCGCTGCCAGGGATCCTGTGGGCAGGGGTCGAAGGGTGAACCGGCACGTGGGTCGAGGCGTGCGAAGCGGCGAAGCGCCCGCTCCGGACAGCGTTCCTCCGACGGGGCCGTCAACGCCCTCTCGCGTCCGAGCCGGCCTTCCGGCTGGATTCGTGGCCGGGCCGCACCGGGCGTAACGTGAAGTTGTACGAGCGCAGGCGCAGGGCAACTGGTGGGGCCGACGGTGGCCAAGGTTCTCCGGACGGTCGCATACCGTGCTCGCGTCCACCCCGCGCTCCCTCGGCCGGGCCGAACCGGCCGGCGCCGCACGCGGCCGGCCGCACAGTGTGGGCATGTAGGACCGCGGTCCCGCACCGCATCCGGGCCCCCGGGGGAATAACCCTTCCGATCGAAGGCCATACCCATGCGCACCAGCACACGAATATGCCGTCTCTGCGCCGCCACCTGCGCGGCACCCCTTCTGGTGCTCGCCGGAGCAGCCGGCGCCGGTGCCGCCACGGTCACCGTGCCGGCGACCACACCGAATGTCGTCCAGGCCACGCCCAGCGAGATCCTCGATCTGGTCAATGCCGAACGCGCGAAGGCGAACTGCCCCGCCCTCAAGGAGAACGCCCAGCTCACCAAGGCCGCCCAGGTCTTCGCGGACGACGCGTCGAAGAACAACCTGACGACCCACACCGGTTCCGACGGCTCCACCGACGCGCAGCGGGTCAAGGACGCGGGCTACAACGCGAAAGAGTCCATCGGTGTCGGTGAGAACATGGCTTGGGGCAGCTCCACCGACGCCAAGAGCATCGTCGACGGCTGGATCAAGAGTTCTGGCCACCACCGCAACATTGTGAACTGCAGCTACGTCGACACCGGCGTCGCCGTCAGCGGCAAGTACGCGGTGCAGGTCTTCGCATCACCCGCGTGACACCGCTTCCCTGACGGACAGTGATCCGTGTGACGGGCCGGGCTCCGACCGGGTGGGCGGAGCCCGGCAACCGCGATGCCCCGGGAAACCGGGGCATCGCCGAACAGTCGTGGCCGTCGTCCCGCCTGCGCCGAACGTCACTTTTCAGAGGGGGAGTTGACAGCGGTTCGGGCCGGCCCACGTGGGCAGCGACGCACGTCACCTCGGCGACCGGAGCGCAGATGGACGAAAACCCGTTGCGCACTTGATCACTCGTCGCCGACGATGACCGGCATGAAGCATGGAAAGGAGGCCCAGCGGCTCCTCGGTGAGCGCTGATGGCCGAACACGAGGCGTCGCAGACGCCGCAGCCCCCGTCCCACATGCCCCACACGCCGCCGGCGCCGCTGACGCCCGCCTGGCTGAGGGCCCACTTCGACCCCTTGCCCTTCCCGGCACGCATGAGCGCCCTCGCGCGCTACGCCCGCACGCTGACTCCGCACGCGTACGCATCGCTCCAGCGGGCCCTCGACGCCGGAGACCCCGGCGAACGGCACACCGGTCTCTTCCTCGCCGTCGCACGTCGCGACCTCGACCGGGTGACCGAAGCCCTCATGGATCCGCTGCTGGGACGCCGCGCGCGATCGGCCGCACTCCGGCTGCCCGTTCCCGAACACGCTCTGGAACGTCTCGCCCTGAGCGACATCAGGGCGATCCGCCACGACACCTACCGGCTCCTCAGGCTCAGCCGCCGAAGTTCGCTCGCCGCGCGGCTGCTGCCCCGGGTGCACGAGTGCCACGGTGCCCCGGAGGCGGCCTTCCTGCTGCCCGCCTGCCCGCCCGCAACCGTGCTCGCGTGGCTGCCCCGGCTCGACGCACCGATCGGGGCCCTGAATTCACTGGCCCGCACGGCACCCGCAGCCGTGGCGGAACATCTCGCCGGACGTTGGGAAGACGGAACGCCCCACGAGGCGACGACCATGGTGCGCCGGCACCGGGCGGTCGCCTCCGTCGCCGCCGGACGAGACCCCTCCGCGGCCCTGACCCTTCTGGAGCGGGCACCCGACCTGCTCACCCCGCCGGCCGTCGTCGCGGCCCTCCTCCGCCCCGCCGACGCGCTCGCGGTGCTGCGCGCGGCCAGGCCACGGGCCGACGGACAGCCCCGGGAGTACACGATTCCCGCAGGGCCGTTGCCGCCGTCCCAACGCAGGGCCCTGAAGGACCTGGCCGTCGACGACCTCATCACGCTGGCCGAACACCTTCCGGCCACCGGCAGTCGTGAACGAGCGCCGGGCCGCCGCGAGGTGGCGGCCGACGGACTGCTGCAACTCCTGCCGCCCGGCGAGCGGTTGCGCATCGTGGAGAGGCGCACGGTGGCGCGCGGCCGGTTGCGTGGGGTGGCGCTCACCACGCTGGCGGCCCTCGCCCCCGGCGACCGCGCGGACCTGCTCACCCCCTGGCTGCGGCGTCAGCGGAGATCCCCCTGGTCGGCAGCTCGCCTGGCCGCCGCCCTGCCCCTCGCCCAGGGCGAACCGCTGCTGCGCGAACTCGCCGCCGACCACCTGGTCCACCATCGTTCCCTGGCCTGGCCGGCCCTGCTGGCCTGCGCCGAACTCGAAGGTGACGCCGACCGGTTCGCACGGATCGCGCGTGACTGTGAACGGGCCTGGCACGACCAGGACGAGGTGCGCCGCGCGGCCCTCCAGCAACTCGCCGGAGCAGCGCCCCACCTGCTCACCGCTCTGCCCCGACAGGTCCTGCGTGACGCCGTCCTCACCACCGTGCAGTCCCGTGACTCCACGAGCGCCTCACTGGCCGCCGCCGCACGGCTGGCGCGGCGCGTCGCCGAGCGCGCCGCCGCCACCGGCCGTCACGAACGGGCCGCGTACGCGGTCGAACTGCTCGGCCAGGTCGTCTCCGCGGACCGGTACACGAGACCTGTGACGCCCCTCCACATCGGTGAAGAGGTCGCCCGGACCCTGTGGTCCGCCATCGCTCCGACCGCTGCGCACCGTGCCGAACTGACCACCGCGCTGGCGGAACTCCTCGGGCACCATCTCGCCGCACTGCCCGACCTCGAAGCACAGGTGCACCGGACCGCGCTCGAGACGGACGATCCGGCACTCGCGGCCCGCGCCGCTGCCGCCTGGGTGCGATCACCACGGACGAGGGAGCAGCGGTGCGGCGAACTGATCGCGGCGGACGCGACGTTCGCGACCGTTCCGGTCGTCCTGGGCACGATCGCGGCGCGCCGCACCGATCTGCTCGATCCCGTCCTCACCGCCGCTCTCGGACGGTTCTCGGGCCAGGCGCGCCCCCGTGCCACGGCCTGGGCGCCCGGTCTGCCCGCCGGTGTCGTCGGCCGGTGGCTCCCCCGCCAGCGGGAACAGTGGGAAGAGCACCACGCGCGCGTGGCCGCGGACGAGGCCGCACCGCTGCGCTCCAGGGCCGACGCGGCAGCCCTGCTCCGCGACCACGGACGGCTCACGGCGCTGGCCGAGAGCGCTCCGCAACCGGTGGCGGCCGCGGCCCTCGCTGCGCTGGCCGAGGGACCCGGCACCGAGTCGAGCGAGGACCTCCGCGACGTCCTTCTGCGGCACGCGGCGGCCGGCGGCGTCCGAGGACGGGCCGCGATGGCCTCGCTCCGGCGGCTCCTGGGACGGCTTCCCGACCGCGAGACCGTACCCCTGCTCGCACCGGTGGCGGCCGCGACCGGTGCTCCGGTGGGGACCCGTAAGGAGGCCGCCCGGGTGCTGGGCACTCTCCCCGGGGAGGACGCTTTCGAAGCGCTGGTGACGGCCTGGGACGTGCCGGGGCAGCATCCCGACGTCCGCGCCGTGCTGGCCCGCGGCCTCCTCACGAGGGTCGACCGGCCCGACGTGGCACAGCGCCTCGTCGAGGCGGCGGGAGAGGCTGCCGTGCGGGACGCCGTCGTGCACGCGCGCGTGGTCGTCGTGCGCGTCGCCGGCCGTGAGGCGTACGCGGCCTTCCTGGCACGACTCGTCGAGAAGGGTGACGAGGAGACAGTCGTCGCCGCGTGTCGTGCGCTGCCCGTATGGCTGCCACCAGGTGCCCGCGACGCGATGAAGGTGCTCGTCGACGCCTTCACCGCCCCGGAAAGGCCCCGCAGGGTGTGGGAAACAGCCGGTCGGCAGTTGGCGCTGCTCACCTCGGGGCCGACGATCGAAGGCCTGCTGTGCGACGCGTTCGACGTCCTGAGGGAGCGTGCCCGCTCCCTGGATCCTGGGATCCGTGCCGATGCCCTCAGACGGCTGCACGAGTGCTCCGACGTCCTTCAGCCGGGTCGCGGCGCGACTCAGACCTTCGCCGTCGCCGACACGCTCGCGGACACCCTCGAAGCCGTCGGACTCCACGCGGATGCCGCGCGCCTCAGCTGGCACGCGGCCATGGCCTGCGTGCGACTGGGCGACCACGAGGAACACCGGTGGGAACGCCTGCTCCGCCTGTACGAGGAACGGCCCGAGCGCCTGCGGTCCATGGAGCACCTGTCCGTGGACGTCGGCCGTCCCCGTGTGAACGCGGCGCTGCTCGCGGCGGTGCGGACCGTCCGAGCTCGCCGCACTTCCTCGTGCGGGCCGCTCGCGCTCGCGCTGGTCGGCATGGGAGGCCGGGGATCTCGCTGGAGCGAACCCTGGCGGGCCGAGCTCGACGCCCTGCGCGCCCACGAGGACCGTGAGACGGCCGTGAGCGCCCTCCTCGTGGACCCGGACGAGTACCGCTGAGGACGGCGCCGCCGGGCGGGCCGCGCGTCACGGGGTGGCCCGGCGCGCGGCGACTCGACCGTGCCGCCAGGCGACTTTGCGGAGTCGCCTGGCGGCACGGCGACTCCGCCGGGTCGCCCGGGGCGTGGCCGCTCAGCTGGGGCGTACGGCCATCTTGTCGAGCGCCTCCAGGAGGCCGGGCAGCTCCGGACCGCGACCGACGGGCAGGACCTCGCCCGGCTCCTCGTCGAGGAGGACGAACGCGATGTCGTCGGTCCTGGCGACCAACGACCAGCCGGGGCCGTCGGCCCGCAGAGTGCGGGCGTCGCCCGTGGCGAAGGACGAGCGGACCCGGCCGAGCGGAGGCGGTGTGTCCACGTAGGCGCGGGCCTCGGCGAGGACCCGCCGGATACCGCTGCTCCGCTCTCCGGAACCGGCACCGTCCTCCTTCGAGGCGGTCCCGGCCTCACTCTCGGAAGCCGCGCCCTCGGAGTTCGCGCTCTCCGACGTCTCGGCGTCGGAGGTCTCCGAGGGTGCGCCGTCACCCTTCGGCGCCTCGTCCCCCGGCTGCAGGAAGTCGCCGTCGTCGATCTGCTCGCGCCAGATCGCCCACTGGAGGGCGATCTCGTCGGCACCGAGACGCCGCTGAGCCGGCCCCCACGTCGCCGTGTCCGGCGGAGCGAGGGGAGGCAAGTCCGTGAGCTCGGGCGACGGATCGTGCGGAGCGGGCACCCCGGGGGCCGCCACCGCCACGTCTAGGGGCCAGCCCGGCAGGGCGGCGACGACCGTGCGTTCGTCGGGGGAGAGTTCCTGCTCCATGCCGCAGTCCCAGGCGGCGATGGCGACGGCGACCAGCGACACGTCGTCGACGACGACCGTCCACCTGGCGCCCTCGCTGTCCTGGCCGAGCACCAGGCCGTATCCGTCGGCGAGCGGCGCGAGGTCGAGCGCTGCGCAGGCCTCCGGGTAGTCGTCGCCCAGCACGCTGGGGAACTTCGCCGGTGTCAGCAACACCGCCGTCAGCACATACAGTGCGTCGTCGTCCCCGGTGGCGACGGCTTCGTCGTCCGTCCCGGCCATCCCAGCCTCCCGATCGCTACGTCCGTCGGCGCACCCTAATGCGACCGGAACCCGCTTGTCACGGGTCCCCGACACACGCGGAGCTGCAGTTTTCCGGCTGGACAGGGGCGAATCGGCCGTCCGGGTAACCGCGGGTCACACCACGGGCAGCCCGAGGAGCGTACGCGCGACCGTCCGCGGCGATTCGTCGCGCTCCCGAGCCAAGGCGATCACGGCACGGCACGCCAATTCGTTCACCCCGAACGACAGCGCCTCCGGAGACACCCACCCCGCCGCCTCGTCGATCCGGTCCTGGTCGTCCTCCGCGCACGCCTCCACGTACGCGGCGGCCGCTTCGAAGAGATTGTGCGTGCGCCTTTGGGCGGCGGGCGCCGCGGGCCTGGGCTCCTCGTTCCGCTCGGCCGCCTTCTTGCCCCAGGTCTTGCGGAGTCTGCCGAACATGCCGGACATCGGGCCACCTTCCCCCAGTGCGGTTGCCATCGTCGACTGCTCATCTGCTTTTGTTCAACGTAGAGTTGAAGTCCCGGCGGCAGAAGAGGGAACGGCCGTGACGTTGCGCCGATCACCTGCTGCCGGCGTCGAGTGAGGCGACGGTCTCCCGCAGCCACGCCAGTTCGGCCTCGCTCGTGGCGCGGGCGATCGTGAGGATGCCGCGCCGGAAGGGGTCGTCGAAGTCCTCGGCGCGCAGCGGCCGGTCGCCGTCGTAGAAGAAGCTCGCCGGCTCCTCCAGGAAGGCGAGCCGACGGCGCAGCACGGTGGCCTGCGCCCCCGGGTCCTCCAGGTGCCGGAGGAAGGCCAGCACCGTGAACCAGCGGTTCTCGTCGGTGATGTCGCTCCGCGACGGCTCCGCGAGTCGGCGCCGCAGTTCGCGACGGCCCTCCTCGGTGAGGGTCAGTTCATGGCGCGGAGCGGCGACCGATCCGGGGCGGGTCGCCCGCTCCAGCAGCTCCGCCTTCTCCAGCCGCTTGATGGCCGGATACAGCGTGCTCTCGGCCACGGGCTTCACATGCCCGGTCAGCGCGGTGATGCGCTTGCGCAGCTCATAGCCGTGCAGCGGGGCGTCGTACAGAAAACCGAGGATGGCCAGCTCCAGCATGGCCTCATTGTGCCGCAGTCCCGCTGTACATCGACCTCTGAATACTCCGCACCCGTAATACCTCGCCTCCGATGTATACTCCTAGGAGGGACGAGGAACCATGAGGGCAGGGGAGACAGGGATGAAGCAGGCCGAGTTCGACGACAAGGGAAGCTGTGTCCGCTGGACGGAGGCTGCGGGCGTGGACCCGGCGCGGGTGTACGTGCACGGCCTGGGAGCGGCCTCGACCGTCTATCACGCGCACGTCGCCGCCCGTCCCGAACTGGCGGGCCGTCGCACTCTGTTCGTCGACCTGCCCGGCCACGGCATCAGCGACCGGCCCGCCGACTTCGGGTACACCCTGGAGGACCATGCGGACGCGCTGGCGGCCGCTCTGGACGCCGCCGGGGTCTCCGGGGCGGAACTCGTCGCCCACAGCATGGGCGGCGCGGTCGCCATCGTGCTCGCCCACCGGCGGCCCGATCTCGCCTCACGGCTGGTCCTGGTGGAGGCCAACCTCGATCCGTATCCCCCGGGCACCACGGGCAGCAGCGGCATCGCCTCCTACGAGGAGGTCGACTTCGTAGAGAACGGCGGCCACGCGCGCGTACTGGAGAAGGTCGGCCCCCTGTGGGCGGCCACCATGCGACTCGCGGACCCCCGCGCCCTGCACCGCACGGCGACCGGTCTGAAGCACGGCACGAACCCCACGATGCGCCGCCTGCTCGAAGCGCTGACGGTGGAGCGCGTCTACCTCCAGGGCGAGTGCAGCGACGAACTGCCCGGCAGGGAAGCCCTGGAGGACGCCGGAGTGCGCGTCGTGACCGTGCCGGGCGCCGGGCACAACGTCATGTTCGACAATCCCGACGCCTTCGCGGCTGCGGTCGCGGGCACTCTCTGAGGCGTCGGCCGCGCCGTGCCGGTGGCGCTGACGTTCGTGCGACGGGCTACGTTCGCATAGGACGCCTCAGCCGCGTCGCACGGCCAGTGCGAGGAAGCGGGTGTCCTCGTCGACGTACGACGTCATCTCCCACCCGGCGTCCGCCAGCAAGGGACGCAGATTGGCCTCCGCGCGCAGGTCGTCCGGGGTGATCTGCCTGCCCTGACGGGCCGCTAGCGCGGCGCGGCCGACCGGATGGAACAGCGCCAGCGTCCCGCCCGGCCGCACCACCCGGGCCAACTCCCGCAGATTCGCGGCCGGGTCGGGCAGGTGCGAGACGAGACCCGCTCCGAACACCGCGTCCAGCGACTCCGTGCGCAGGGGCAGCGCGGCGACGTCGGTCAGCAGCAACTGCCCGTCGCGGTCGCGTCCTGCCCGCACGGCGGCCTCCAGCATGGCCGGGGTCAGATCGGCCCCGACGACCGCTCCCGAGGCCCCCACGGCCGCGCGCAGGGGCGGCAGGGCCCTCCCGGTGCCGCAGCCCGCGTCGAGCACGCGGTCGCCCTCACGCAGGCCCATGGCGGCGACCGCGGCCGCGTAGGCCGGCCCGTCGTCGGGAAAGCGCGCGTCCCAGTCGGCCGCGCGAGCCGCGAAGAACTCCTGGACATGTGCGTGGTCGTCGGTCATGGTCCGCATGATCCCTCACCGACACGATGGACGTCGTGGTGCACACGTTCGGGCGTGACGCGATCGTCCAGGTACATCTCTTCGTCATATTCCAACAGCTTTCGAAATGCGCCCCCGTTGTGCGCCCCTGCCGGGACTAGCGTCCCTGGGCCATGGGACACCTGGACCACGCCGCATTCGGCTGGCTGACCCCCGTACTGTCGTACGTGATGGCCTGCATAGGCGCCGCCCTCGGGCTGCGCTGCACCGTCCGCGCGCTCGCCGCGACCGGACGCTCCCGCCGCAACTGGCTGCTCACCGCGGCCTCCGCGATCGGCACCGGCATCTGGACCATGCACTTCGTGGCGATGCTCGGCTTCAGTGTCAGCGGCACCGAAATGCGCTACGACGTGCCGCTGACCGTGCTCAGCCTGATCGTCGCCATGGTCGTCGTCGGCGCCGGCGTCTTCGCCGTCGGCTACGGCCGTGACCGGGGCCGCGCGCTCGTCCTGGGTGGCCTCACCACCGGGCTCGGCGTCGCGAGCATGCACTACCTGGGCATGGCCGCGCTGAGGCTGCACGGCCACGTGCGCTACGACCCGACGCTCGTCGCCCTCTCCGTCGCGATCGCCGTCGTCGCGGCGACCGCGGCTCTGTGGGCGGCGCTCAACATCAAGTCACCGGTTGCGGTCGCCCTCGCGTCCCTCGTCATGGGCGGGGCGGTGAGCAGCATGCACTACACCGGAATGATGGCGGTGGGCGTGCGGGTCAGCCCCTCCGCCGGGACACTCCCCGGGGCCACGGCGATGCAGTTCATCTTCCCCCTCGCCGTCGGCCTCGGGTCCTACCTCTTCCTGACGTCGGCCTTCGTCGCCCTGTCCCCGACGTCCGAAGAGCGTGAAGCGTCCGCGTCGGCACAGCGGCCGGTCGAGAGCGTCGCCCGCTGACGGCGCGGGCCCGGAGCCACGGCGGCCGGGAGCGCGCCCCGAACCTCTCCGAGCGAGGAGGCCATGCGTACACCCCGTAGGACCCCGACGTCCGGCGCCGAGCCGCCGCCCCAGCCACCCGCACGCGGCCGCCGCGCGCACGCCGGACCGCCGGCCGACGAGCGTGCGGACACCGACGACACCCTCGCCGCACCACCGCAGGCGGCGACCACGCGCGCGGGGCGGTGGCACATCCGCCCGCGCACCGTACGAGCCAAGATCGTCTGCCTCCTCATGGTGCCGGTCATGTCGCTGCTCGCCCTGTGGGCCTACGCCACGGTGAGCACCGCCCAGGACGTCGCCCGGCTGCGGCAGTTGCAGCGTGTGGACTCCACGGTCCGGAGCCCGGTCGCCGACGCCGTCGCGGCCCTCCAGGCCGAGCGCATCGCCGCCGTGCGCTACGCGACCGACCGTGCCGTCGAACGGCCCGGCGATCTCAAGGAGTCGGCACGGCGCACGGACCGAGCGGTGGCGAAGCTCCGGATGGGCGACCACAACACCGTCGCGGACGGCGCGGACCTTCCCGCGGGTGTGGCCGGACGCCTGGACGCGTTCGTCACCGCCGCCGACGGACTCGCGTCCCTGCGCACCGCCGTACTGGAGCGACACGCCGACTGGAACGAGGCCTACCGTCGGTACACCCGGACGATCTCGACGGCCTTCGGCGTGGGCGGTGCGCTCACCGGCATCCCGGACGACGACCTCGGCTCCGACGCGCGCGTGCTGCTCGAATTCTCCCGCGCCGGCGAAGCGCTCGCCCAGGAGGACGCGGTGCTGGCCGGCGCCCGGCTCGCCGGGCGTCTCGACGGCGAGCGGCTACGGCTGTTCACCGGTGCCGTGGCCACCCGCCGGACCCTGACGGACTCCGCGGTGGGGGACCTGCGCGGAACCGAACGAGCCGCCTGGCAGGACCTCGTGGAGGGGAGCGCGTACACCGACGTGCGCGCCGTCGAGGACAAGGTGCTCCTCTCCCAGCCGGGCGCCAAGGCGCTCGGCGCCGCACCGGAGGCCGACTGGGACGCGGCTCACGCGCGCGTGCAGGACGGCATGCGCACCATCGAGGCGAACGCGGGCCGGGACGTCGCGGACCGCGCCGACCCCGTCACCCGCGGTGTGCTCACTCCCGCCGGCGCCGCCGTCCTCTTCGGGCTCGCCGCCGTCGTGGCGTCGCTCGTGATCTCCGTACGCATCGGACGGGCCCTCGTCGTCGAATTGGTGAGCCTGCGCAACACCGCCCTGGAGATCGCACGGCGCAAGCTCCCGCACGCGATGAGCAGACTGCGAGCGGGGGAGGAGATCGACGTACGGGCCGAGGCTCCGCCCGGACCGTCCGCCGAGGACGAGACCGGACAGGTCGCGGAGGCCCTCGGCACCGTGCACCGGGCCGCCCTGCGCGCCGCCGTCGAACGCGCGGAACTCGCCAGCGGAATCTCCGGCGTCTTCGTCAACCTCGCCCGCCGCAGCCAGGTGCTCGTGCACCGCCAACTCAACCTGCTGGACAGCATGGAACGCAGGTCCGAGGACCCGAACGAACTGAGCGACCTGTTCCGCCTCGACCACCTCACCACACGCATGCGACGCCACGCGGAGAGCCTGATCATCCTGTCCGGGGCGGCACCGGGCCGCGCCTGGCGCATGCCGGTCTCCCTGACCAACGTGGTCCGCGCGGCCGTCTCCGAGGTCGAGGACTACGCGCGCGTGGAGGTACGGCAACTCCCCGAGGCGTCCGTCGTCGGCTCCGCGGTGGCCGACCTCACGCACCTCCTGGCGGAGATCGTCGAGAACGCAGCACAGTTCTCGCCGCCGCACACCAGGGTGCGGATCACCGGCGAGCCGGTCGGCAACGGCTATGTGATCGAGGTCGAGGACCGGGGGCTCGGCATGGGCAAGGAGCGGCTCGCCGACGCCAACCGGCGCATCGAGCAGTCCGAGGCCCTCGATCTGTTCGACAGCGACCGGCTCGGCCTCTTCGTGGTGAGCAGGCTCGCCGCCCGGCACGACATCAAAGTGCACCTGCGGACCTCGCCCTACGGCGGCACCACAGCGGTCGTCCTGCTGCCCACCGTCCTGCTCCACAGCGGCCCGGCGGAACGTTCCACCCGCCGGACCGACACCGAGAAACCCGAAGTGCGTGAGTACGCGCGGGTGTCCGCGGTCCCGGAACAGGAATCCGTGCCGGCCATCACCGAGAGGCCCGCGCTGGTGCCGCCGGTGCAGAGCGGCCCGGAAGCCCCTGAGCCCGGCCCGCCGGACAGCCCGACACCCCCGGTCGGCACCCTCCGGCTGCACCGTCCGCCGGACGACCCCGACAGCTCCGACGATCTCCCCAAGCGGGTGCGGCAGGCGAACCTGGCCCCCCAACTGCGCGCTCAGCGGTCCGAGGAGCCCACGGAAAGAGCCACGGATTCCCCCCACGACGGCAAGCGCACACCCGAACTCGTACGTGACCGCATGGCCGCCTACCGCGACGGCTGGGTGCGCGGCGGCGGCAGACCGCCCGGCCGCGGAGCCACCTCCGGCCCGGCAGCGGGCCGCGACAGCAGGGAAGGAGACCCCGCATGATCCAGGACCCGAGCACGAAGGGCCAGCGGTCCGGTGAACTCGACTGGCTGCTCGACGACTTGGTGCTGCGCGTAGCCGCCGTGCGGCACGCCGTGGTGCTGTCGAACGACGGGCTCGCGGTCGGCGCGTCGACCGGCCTGCGCCGCGAGGACGCCGAACATCTCGCGGCGGTCGCCTCGGGATTCCACAGCCTGGCCAAGGGCGCGGGACGCCACTTCGGTGCCGGCGGCGTACGCCAGACGATGGTGGAGATGGACGACGGATTCCTGTTCGTCGCCGCCGCGGGAGACGGTTCCTGCCTCGCCGTGCTGACCGCCGTCACGGCCGACATCGGTCTGGTCGCCTACGAGATGGCGCTGCTGGTCAAGCGCGTGGGCGAGCACCTCTACACGCCGCCGCGCGTCGGCGCGCAGCCGCCCGCGGCCAGGTGACCGAGGACGGGCGGCACACATGACCGAGGACATGCCGGGCAGCCAGTGGTTCGACAACGAGGCCGGACCGCTCGTCCGTCCCTACGCCATGACGGGCGGCCGCACGAAG
Organism: Streptomyces krungchingensis; assembly: GCF_054729265.1. NCBI lineage: Bacteria > Bacillati > Actinomycetota > Actinomycetes > Kitasatosporales > Streptomycetaceae > Streptomyces > Streptomyces krungchingensis. The sequence continues at coordinate 2,046,392 of NZ_JBPUKY010000001.1, read as the reverse complement.
CCGGGCCCCACCGGCGTGCGGTTCGACCTGATAGCCCTGGTCACCCTCGACACCGGCGCACCCGGCGCGGACGACGACACCTCACTCGGTCCGGAGCACCGGGCGCTGATCGAACTGTGCCGCGTCGAGACGCAGTCGGTCGCCGAACTCTCCGCGGACGCCGACCTCCCCGTCGGGGTGGTCCGGGTGCTCCTCGGCGACCTCCTGGAGCTCGGCTGCGTCACGGTCAGCCGCCCGGTGCCGCCCGCCCAACTACCCGACGAGCGCATTCTGCGCGAGGTGATCGACGGCCTGAGGGCGCTCTAGATGAACAGCATCGGCCCTCCCTATGCGCTTTTCGTGCTCCCGATCCGACACCGAACGGACGTGAGCCGGTCACGACGGTCAGCTTGCGGTCCTGTCCCTCGAAGCAGGAACGCAGTTGTCATGATGCTGAATTCGCTGATTCCGAGCCCGCGTACACCTGTCCCCACGAGCACCCCGCACCGCCGTACCGACGTCGACCCTTGTCGGCACTCCCGAGAGAAGTGATCGATGGTCTCCGAGAACCTCGACGCCCCGAGTGGCGAGACGGCCGCCGCTCTGGCCCTGAAGATTCTGGTCGCCGGTGGATTCGGCGTCGGCAAGACGACCCTGGTGGGCGCGGTCAGTGAGATCAGGCCGCTGCGGACCGAGGAACTGCTGAGTGAGGCAGGTCAGTCGGTGGACGACACGGACGGCGTGGACCAGAAGGTCACCACCACCGTCGCGATGGACTTCGGGCGGATCACCATCAGGTCCGGCCTGTCGCTCTACCTCTTCGGAACCCCGGGGCAGGACCGGTTCTGGTTCCTGTGGGACGAACTGTCACAGGGGGCGCTCGGCGCCGTCGTCCTCGCCGACACCCGGCGGCTCGAAGACTGCTTCCCCGCCGTGGACTACTTCGAGCACCGGCACATCCCGTTCGTCGTGGCCGTCAACTGCTTCGCTGGTGCACGCACCTACGGTGCGCAGGACGTCTCCCGCGCCCTCGACCTCGACCGCGGCACGCCGGTGGTGCTCTGCGACGCGCGCGACCGCGACTCCGGGAAGGAGGTGCTGATTCGTCTCGTCGAGTACGCCGGGCGGGTGCACACCGCCCGGCTGCTCGACTCGGTCGGCTGACACGGCGAACGGCCGCTCGGCAAAGGGCGGCCGTTCGCGCACGGACCGCGAGGCTCAGGCGGAAACCGAGGCGTAGGCCACGACCTTCTCGATCCTCACCCGGACGAGGAGTTCACCCGGAACACCGTTGCGTTTGCCGAACTCCTCGGCGCGCTCCTCGCCCATGTAGCGGGCGGCGATCCTGGTCGCCCAGTGGAGCAGTTCGCCGGACTCCTCCGAGAGCGTGGCCCGTCCCTCCAGCACGACGAAGTCGAAAGGCGGCCGGTCGTCGTCCACGCACAGGGCGACCCGGCCGTCCCGAGCGAGGTTCCTTCCCTTGACGGTCTCCTTCCCGGTGTTGAAGACCAGCTCGTCGCCGTCCAGCACGAACCAGATCGGCGCGACGTGAGGGCCTCCGTCGGCCCGGACGGTGGAGAGTTTTCCGGTGCGCGTGCCCTGTGAAACGAACGCGCGCCATTGCTCGTCGGTCATCTTCTCTGCCATGCCGTCCATCCTCCTTGCTCGGACGACGGGTGTGGGGAAGGCTGGCTGGTCAGATCCTCCAGCCAGGGGGAAGGACTTCAGGGGGAAGACCGGATCATGGCGCAGAACACGGGACTCGGCTGGCTGCTGGACGACCTCACGCAGCGCGTCGAACACGTACGGCACGCCTTGGTGCTGTCCAACGACGGACTGGTGACGGGGGCGAGCACCGGGCTGAGGCGGGAGGACGCCGAGCATCTCGCGGCCGTCTCCTCGGGCCTGCACAGTCTGGCCAAGGGCTCAGGCCGTCACTTCGGCGCCGGACACGTGCGCCAGACGATGGTGGAGTTCGACGACGCGGTGCTCTTCGTCACCGCCGCCGGGGACGGCAGCTGCCTGTGCGTCCTCAGCGCCGCGGAGGCCGACATCGGCCAGGTCGCCTACGAGATGACACTGCTCGTGAACCGCGTCGGCGAGCACCTCGGAGTGGACGCGCGGCAACGTGAGGGATCGCCCATCGTAGATCTCTGACCTGGGCAAATGTAGGTGCGGTCGAGGTTGTCCACAGGCTCCCCGCGATGTCCGCCCAGCCGGATACGGTTTTTCCCGAAGCGAGCGCACATCGGCGCGAGCAACCGACTCCACGGGGGAGACCGTCATGTCCGGCCGCACCATCGCGCAGTCCACCACCTCGTCGTTCAGCCGTGCCGCACGAGAGCTGGAGCTCAGGCGTGGCGAGTTCGACCTCGCCCTGCACCTCGGCTGCATCCGCTCCGTCCCGGACGAGGGCGGCGGGGGACGCCGTGTCACTCGCGGCGAGATCGACCGCCTGCGCACCGCGGACGGCTTTCCCGAAGCACTGCGCGAGCGGGTCAAAGCCGTCGGCACGACGGATGGTGCCGCTCTCATGGGCGTGACCACCGCCCGGTTCACCCGCCTGGCACGCCTGGGCCTGATCGTCCCGGTCAGGTTTTATCTCAACCGCTATCGGGCCGTGGTCTGGCTGTATCTCGCCGAGGAACTGCGCCAGTTCGCGACCGACGAGCAGAACGCTCCGCTGCTCACCGGCCGTACACCCGAGAGGCTCCGTGATCAGCTCGACGAAGGAGTCGACCTTCGGCCCCGCAACTGGCGAGGACGTCACATGGGCTTCCTGCTGCGGCAGACCGAGGATCCCTGGGCGCGGGCCGCGGTCGTGGCGTCGCTGCTCGACCCCACGCATGTGGCGGAGGTCGTCGCCGACCCGTACGAGCGGGCCCATCTGAACAGTCTCAGGCCCGAGCATCCCTCCCCGGGCGCACCGGACTCTCCCGCCGCGCTCGTCGCCGCCCGCATCACGAGGGCCGACGCGCCCGACGAGATCGGCTGGCTCAAGGCCGACCTGTGCCAGGCGATCGCCGAGGCCAGGGCACTGCGCCCCGCGCCGCAACCGCTGCCGATCGAGGCGGCCGAGGGGAGGGAAGACGAGCCCGGAAGCGAAGGCACGGACGCCCACTCCGGGAGCGAACTCAAGGGGACGGACGACCAGGCCGGCAGCGAGGGGCCAGAGCGGCCACGAGGACTGCTCGGGTGGCTGCGTCGCAGAAACCCCTGACGGCGCGCCTCTCTCCCCGATGCCGGAGGCGCCCTTCACGGACGGTCGGGCACAGGGCACACCCTCACAGCGCCCGGAAGAGCCCCTCCTGCACCACCGAGACGAGCAGGCGTCCTTGAAGGTCGTAGATGCGCCCGCGTGCCAGACCACGCCCGCCCGTGGCGATCGGGGATTCCTGGTCGTACAGGAACCACTCGTCCGCGCGGAACGGACGGTGGAACCACATGGCGTGGTCCAGCGAGGCCATGTCGAAGCCCCGCTTGCCCCACAGCGGTTCCACCGGGATGCGGACGGCGTCGAGCAGCGTCATGTCGCTGGCGTACGTGAGGGCACAGGTGTGCACGAGCGGATCGTCGCCCAGCGGCCCGACCGCCCGCATCCACACCGCGCTGCGCGGCTCGGCGTCCTTGATCTCCTCCGGGGTCCAGCGAAGCCGGTCCGCATAACGGATGTCGAAAGGCTGGCGCCGCGCCATGCGCTCCAACGCCTCGGGGAGCGCGCCCAGATGCTCCTCGATCTCCTGCGTCACCGTCGGAAGCGACTCCGGGTCCGGAACCTCTCGGGCGGGCGGCAGCTGGTGCTCGAAGCTCCCTTCCTCAGGCTTGTGAAAGGAGGCGGTCAGATTGAAGATCGTGCGCCCCTGCTGCACGGCGGTGACACGACGGGTGGTGAACGACCGCCCGTCCCGGACCCGTTCGACCTGGTACACGATGGGCACGCCCGGGCGGCCCGGCCGCAGGAAGTACGCGTGCAGCGAGTGCACGGGCCGGTCGCCCTCGGTGGTGCGGCCGGCGGCGACCAGCGCCTGGCCGGCCACCTGGCCACCGAAGACCCGCTGCAGGGACTCCTGCGGGCTGCGGCCGCGGAAGATGTTGACCTCGATCTGCTCCAGGTCGAGCAGGTCGACGAGCCTCTCGGCTGGGTTCGTCATGTGTGGGATTCTCCTGAGCTCACAGCTGGCCGACATCGGTGACGCGGACGACGGCACGTCCTTCCGCGTCGGAGGCCGTCAGGTCCACCTCCGCGCTGATGCCCCAGTCGTGATCACCATTCGGGTCGGCGAAGGTCTGACGCACGCGCCACAGACCGTTCTCCGGCTCCTCCTCGATGAGGAGCAGCTTGGGCCCACGGGCGTCCGGTCCGGTGCCGAGGTCCTCGTACTCGTCCCAGTACTTGTCCATCGCCTCGCCCCAGGCATCGGCGTCCCAGCCGGAGTCGCCGTCCATCTCGCCCAGTTCGTCGACGTTGTCGAGAGCGGCGAGCTCGACACGGCGGAACATGGCGTTGCGGACGAGGACACGGAAGGCGCGGGCGTTCGACGTGACCGGCTTGACCTGGTCGGCCTTCTCCTGGGCCTCCTCGGCCGTCATCTCCTCCGGGTTGGCGAGCTGCTCCCACTCGTCGAGGAGGCTGGAGTCGACCTGGCGCACCATCTCGCCCAGCCAGGCGATCAGATCCTCCAGGTCCTCGGACTTCAGGTCGTCCGGGACGGTGTGCTCAAGAGCCTTGTAGGCACTGGCCAGGTACCGCAGGACGATGCCCTCGGTGCGGGCGAGCTCGTAGAAGGAGACGAACTCCGTGAAGGACAGCGCCCGTTCGTACATGTCGCGGATGACGGACTTCGGGGACAGCGGATGGTCGCCGACCCACGGGTGGCTCTTGCGGTACGTGTTGTACGCGTGGAAGAGGATCTCCTCCAGCGGCTTGGGGTAGGACACGTCCTGGAGCCGCTCCATGCGCTCCTCGTACTCGACGCCGTCCGCCTTCATCGCGGCGACCGCCTCACCGCGCGCCTTGTTCTGCTGCGCCGCGAGGATCTGGCGCGGATCGTCCAGCGTCGACTCGACGACGGACACCATGTCCAGGGCGTACGAGGGGGATTCGGGGTCCAGCAGGTCGAACGCGGCGAGCGCGAAGGTCGACAGCGGCTGGTTGAGCGCGAAGTCCTGCTGAAGATCGACGGTGAGCCGCACGATGCGGCCGGTCGCGTCGGGCTCGTCGAGCTTCTCGACGATGCCCCCGTCGAGGAGCGAGCGGTAGATGGCGATCGCCCGCCGGATGTGCCGCAGCTGCTGCTTGCGCGGCTCGTGGTTGTCCTCCAGCAGATGCCGCATCGCCTCGAAGGCGTTGCCCGGCCGGGCGATCACCGACAGCAGCATGGTGTGCGTCACGCGGAAGCGCGAGGTCAGCGGCTCGGGCTCGGAGGCGATGAGCTTCTCGAAGGTGTTCTCCGTCCAGCCGACGAAGCCCTCGGGAGCCTTCTTCCGCACCACCTTGCGGCGCTTCTTCGGGTCGTCGCCGGCCTTGGCGAGGGCCTTCTCGTTCTCGATGACGTGCTCGGGTGCCTGAGCCACCACGAAACCCGCCGTATCGAAGCCCGCACGACCGGCGCGGCCCGCGATCTGGTGGAACTCTCGGGCGCGCAGCGTGCGGACGCGGTTGCCGTCGTACTTGGTGAGCGCCGTGAACAGCACGGTACGGATGGGGACGTTGACCCCGACGCCGAGGGTGTCCGTGCCGCAGATGACCTTCAGCAGGCCGGCCTGGGCCAGTTTCTCCACCAGACGCCGGTACTTGGGCAGCATGCCCGCGTGGTGCACACCGATCCCGTGACGCACGTAGCGGGAGAGGTTGCGGCCGAATTTGGTGGTGAAGCGGAAGTTGCCGATCAGCTCGGCGATCTGGTCCTTCTCCTCACGCGTGCACATGTTGATGCTCATCAGCGCCTGCGCCCGCTCCACGGCCTGGGCCTGCGTGAAGTGCACGATGTAGACCGGCGCCTGCTTGGTGGCGAGCAGCTCGGTGAGCGTCTCCGTGAGCGGAGTGAGCATGTACTCGTAGGACAGCGGGACGGGACGGGTCGCCGAGCGGACGACCGCCGTGGGCCGTCCGGTGCGCCGGGTGAGGTCCTTCTCGAACATCGAGACGTCACCGAGCGTCGCCGACATGAGGATGAACTGCGCCTGCGGCAGCTCCAGGATCGGGATCTGCCAGGCCCAGCCGCGGTCGGCCTCCGCGTAGAAGTGGAACTCGTCCATCACGACCTGGCCCACGTCGGCGTGCTTGCCGTCCCGCAGTGCGATGGAGGCCAGCACCTCGGCCGTGCAGCAGATCACCGGGGCGTCGGCGTTCACCGAGGCGTCGCCGGTGAGCATGCCGACGTTCTCGGTGCCGAAGATCTTGCACAGCTCGAAGAACTTCTCCGAGACGAGGGCCTTGATCGGCGCCGTGTAGAAGGTGACCTCGTCACGGGCGAGCGCCGCGAAGTGGGCGCCGGCGGCGATCATGCTCTTGCCGGAGCCCGTGGGCGTCGAGACGATCACGTTCGCACCCGAGACCACCTCGATCAGCGCCTCCTCCTGGTGGGGATAGAGGGTGAGACCGCGTTCCCCGGCCCACGACTCGAAGGCTTCGTAGAGGGCGTCGGGATCTGCGGTCTGCGGGAGCTGATCGATAAGGGTCACGCCCCCATCTTGCCTGTCGACCCGCCCGATGGGGGAATCGGATGCTGGTCCGAAGATCACGAACGCTACGCTGTGGCGCCGACGGAGCATCAGTGCGCACGGGCAACTGGACAGCGGCACAAGAGGAATGGGGCGGGGAGCGGCCATGATGGGACCAGCACACTCACTGTCGGGAGCCGCTGCCTGGCTCGGGGTCGGAGCGGCCGCCGCCGCCGCGGGACATGCCATGCCCTGGCCGGTCCTCCTGGTCGGCGCCCTGATCTGCGCCGGTGCGGCGCTCGCCCCCGACCTGGACCACAAGGCGGCCACGATCTCGCGGGCCTTCGGACCGCTGTCGCGGGGCCTGTGCGAGATCGTCGACAAGCTCTCGTACGCCGTCTACAAGGGGACGAAGAAGCAGGGCGACCCCCGGCGGTCGGGCGGTCACCGCACGTTGACGCACACCTGGCTGTGGGCGGTGCTGATCGGCGCGGGCACGTCGGTCCTGGCCATCACCGGAGGCCGCTGGGCGGTCCTGGCCATCCTGTTCGTGCACATGGTGCTCGCCATCGAAGGGCTGTTGTGGCGAGCCGCCCGTGGTTCCAGCAGCGACGTGCTGGTCTGGTTGCTGGCCGCGACGAGCGCCTGGATCCTCGCCGGAATCCTGGACAAGCCGGGCAACGGCTCGGACTGGCTGTTCACCGCGCCGGGCCAGGAGTACCTGTGGCTCGGACTCCCGATCGTTCTCGGGGCCCTGGTCCACGACATCGGGGACGCCCTGACCGTGTCCGGCTGCCCGATCCTGTGGCCGATCCCGGTCGGCCGCAAGCGCTGGTACCCGATCGGTCCGCCCAAGGCGATGCGCTTCCGGGCCGGCAGCTGGGTCGAGCTCAAGGTTTTGATGCCGGTGTTCATGCTGCTCGGCGGAGTGGGCTGCGCGGCCGCGCTCAACGTCATCTGACGCGGTCGTCGCCGGGCGGGGCCGGTCCCCGGACCTCGCCGGCGACGACGCGATCAGGCGGAGCCGTCGCGGCCGGAACCCTGCGCGCCGTATCGGCGCTCGAACTGCGCGATGCGTCCCTCCGAGTCCACGGTCCGGGCCTTGCCGGTGTAGAAGGGGTGGCTCTCCGAGGAGATCTCCACATCCACGACCGGGTAGGTCTCGCCGTCGTCCCATTCGATGGTCCGGTCGCTCGTCGCCGTGGACCGGGTGAGGAAGGCGTAGCCGGCGGACCGGTCGCGGAAGACGACCGGGTGGTAGTCGGGCTGTTTGTCCTGCTGCATGGATGCTCCTTGCGGGGATGGTCAGCCGGACAGGAAGTCCTCGTCGACGATGTGCATCGCCGCCTCCTCGGCGGAGGCCGCGGCACCGTCGATGCCCACGTCCGTGGCGATGAGCCCGCTCTCCTCGTCCTCGTGCGCGCCCTCGTCGGGGGCGACGAGACGGCCGGAGCGCAGATCGCCCACCTCGTTGTCGAGGAGCTCACCGTCCGTGCCCTGGACGTCGCCGATGCCGTCTCCGGCGACTTCCGCGATGTCCGGCAGCTCCTCGGCGAGCCGCTGCTCCAGGCTCTCGCCCTCGTGGCCCTCCGCGGCGGTCACCCCGGCGTGCTCCACGGCCCAGGGCCGCTCCGGAGGGGACCAGCCACGGTCCAAGGGGTCGCCGACGCCGTCGGCGAGCAGAGTGTCCTCGGCGTCGAGCAGTCCCGCGTCGTCCTGTACCTCGGATCCGTCGGGCTGGTAGACGTCGTCCCCCCATCCGTCGGCGCTGTCCACGGGTACCTCCAGAGGGTGCGGGCGGGGCTCGGTGCCGCCGCACTCGACGGTCGGCGCTCGGGCCGCTGGGCACAGGCGCCGCCCCACGTGAACCGGGTGGTTCCGGGGGAGTGCCCCGGGCCGGTGCCCACATCCAGCCTTCCACCCCCCTTCGGCACCGCGCAACGGCACGTGCTCCGGCCATGGGACCGGCGCAGGTGCGAAACGGCGGTTCGGAAGCCGCCGCACCCCCGCCGACGGGCGGTGACAGGGGTGCGACGGCAGCGGGTCGTGACGCGGGTGCGACGGCGGGAGCCGGGGTCATCCGTGCCAGGACCGCCACAGCGCCGCGTAGGCGCCGTCGGCCGCGACGAGCTGGTCGTGGCTGCCGAGTTCGCTGATGCGGCCGCTCTCGACGACGGCGATGACGTCGGCGTCGTGCGCGGTGTGCAGTCGGTGCGCGATGGCCACCACCGTGCGGCCGTCGAGGACGCGTGCGAGCGATCGTTCGAGGTGGCGGGCCGCACGCGGGTCGAGGAGCGAGGTCGCCTCGTCCAGGACCAGCGTGTGCGGGTCGGCCAGGACCAGGCGGGCCAGCGCGATCTGCTGGGCCTGGGCCGGGGTGAGCGCGAGTCCGCCCGAGCCGACCTCGGTGTCCAGGCCGTCGTCGAGCGCCCGTGCCCAGCCGTCCGCGTCGACGGCGCCGAGAGCCGCCCACAGCTCGGCGTCGACCGCGCCGGTCCTGGCGAGCAGCAGATTGTCGCGCAGGGATCCCACGAAGACATGGTGCTCCTGGTTGACCAGGGCCACGTGGGAGCGGACCTCCTCCGCGGGCATCCGGGACAGTTCGGCGCCGCCGAGCGTGATCCGGCCGTCCCGGGGCGCGTAGATGCCGGCGAGCAGCCTGCCCAGCGTGGACTTGCCCGCGCCGGACGGGCCGACGAGGGCCAGCCGGGTGCCGGGGGCGACCTCCAGGGACACCTTGCGCAGCACGTCCACGCCGGCCCGGTAGCCGAAGCGGACCTGGTCCGCGTGGACGTCCCGTCCGTCCGGGGCCACCGACGGGTCGCCCGCGTCCGGCTCGATGTCCCGGACGCCGACGAGGCGGGCCAGGGACACCTGGGCGACCTGGAGCTCGTCGTACCAGCGGAGGATCAGGCCCACCGGGTCGACGAGCATCTGGGCGATGAGCGCGCCCGTCGTCAGCTGCCCCACGGTGATCCACCCGTGCAGGGCGAAGGTCCCGCCGATCATGAGGACCGAGCAGAGCACCGTCACGTGGGTGAGGTTGATGACGGGGAAGAGGACCGACCGCAGCCAGAGCGTGTACCGCTCCCACGCGGTCCACTCCGCGACCCGGCGGTCGGAGAGTTCGATGCGGCGCGTGCCCAGGCGGTGTGCCTCCACGGTGCGACCGGCGTCGACCGTCTCGGCGAGGACGGCGGCGACGGCCGCGTAACCGGCGGCCTCCGAGCGGTATCCGGACGGTGCGCGCTTGAAGTACCAGCGGCAGCCGACCACCAGCAGGGGCACCGCGACGAGCACGGCGGGGGCGAGTGCCGGCGCGGTCACGGCGAGGCCGCCGAGCAGCAGCGCGGCCCACACCACACCGATGGCCAGCTGGGGCACGGCCTCGCGCATGGCGTTGGCCAGCCGGTCGATGTCCGTGGTGATGCGCGAGAGCAGGTCGCCCGTGCCGGCCCGCTCGAGGACACCGGGTGGCAGGCCCACCGACCGCACGAGGAAGTCCTCACGCAGGTCGGCGAGCATGCGTTCGCCGAGGACGGCACCGCGCAGCCGCACCTGGCGCACGAAGACGGCCTGGACGAGGAGCGCGGCGACGAACAGTCCGGCGGTGAGCTCCAGGTGGAGATCCCGCGTTCGGTCCGAGACCCGCTCGACGACCGAGCCGAGCAGATAGGGCCCGGCCATCGAGGCCACGACGGCGACCGTGTTGACGGCGATCAGGAGGAGGAAGGCGGTGCGGTGCCTCCGGAAGAGCTCGGTCACGTAGGCGCGTACGGTCTCGGGGGCGCCGACGGGCAGGGTGCTCGCCGTCGTCGGGGCGGCCGGGTCGTACGCCGGGGGCGCCACGCCGATCATGCGGTCTCCTCGATTTCTTCCAGGACGCCGCCCAGGGGGGCCGCGTCGTCTTCCAGGACGCCGTTCAGGACGGCTTCCTCGTCTTCGGGGGCATTGGCCGGAGCGGCCTCGCCCTTCGCATCTCCGCCGCTCGAAGCGGTGGCCGCCTCGTCCTCGGTCTCCCGGGTCACCACGGCCCGGTACCGCGGTTCGCTGTGCACCAGCTCGCGGTGGACGCCGACGGCGACCACGTCGCCCTCGTGGACCAGCAGGACCCGGTCCGCGTGGTCGAGCAGCAGCGGTGAGGAGGTGAAGACCACGGTCGTCCGCCCGGCACGCAGGGAGCGCACCCCGTCGGCGATCCGGGCCTCCGTGTGCGAGTCGACGGCGGACGTCGGCTCGTCCAGGACGAGCACCTCGGGGTCCGTGATCAGGGAGCGGGCCAGCGCGAGCCGCTGGCGCTGGCCGCCCGACAGGGATCGTCCGCGCTCGGTGATGTGGGCGTCCATCGGGTCCTGGGCGTCCAGGGAGCCCTGGGTGAGCGCGTCCAGGACGTCGCCGCACTGCGCGGCCGCCAGCGCCTGGGCCGCGCTCACCTTGCCGGAGGAGGGCACGTCGAGCAGTTCGCTCAGCGAGCCGGACAGCAGCACCGGATCCTTGTCCTGGACGAGGACGGCGGTGCGAGCGGTGCCGAGCGGGAGTTCGTCCAGCGGTACGCCGCCGAGGAGCACCGAGGTGCCTTCCTCGGCCGGGTGTCCGCCCAGCCGTTCGGCGAGCAGACCGGCCGCGTCCGGGTCCCCGCACACCACGGCGGTGAAGCGTCCCGCGGGTGCCAGCAGCCCGGTCGCGGGATCGTACAGATCCCCGCCCGGTGTCCGCTCCGTCCGTGTCCCGCCGCTGTCCACGGCGCGCCGGAGGGACAGCACGCGGGCGGCGCGCCTCGCGGACGGCCTGGAGAAGGAGTAGGCCATCGCGATCTCTTCGAAGTGCCTGAGCGGGTAGGTCAGCAGCATGACCGCGCTGTACACGGTGACCAGTTCGCCCACGGTGATGCTGCCGTCGCGGGCCAGCCCGACGCCGCGCCAGACGACCGCGATCATCAGCAGACCCGGCAGCAGTACCTGGATCGCCGAGATCAGCGACCACATGCGGGCGCTGCGCACGGCGGCCCGGCGGACCTCCTGGGAGGCGCTTCGGTAGCGGTCGAGGAAGAGTTCCTCGCCGCCGATGCCGCGCAGCACCCGCAGACCGGCGACGGTGTCCGAGGCCAGTTCGGTGGCGCGTCCGGCCTTCTCCCGCTGGAAGTCGGCACGCCGTGTCGCGCGGGGCAGCAGCGGCAGCACCGCGAGCGCGAGGACGGGCACGCCCACCGCGACGATGACACCGAGCGCGGGCTGGTAGACGACCAGGCCGACACAGACCAGCACCACGGTGAGGGCCGCCGCCGCGAAGCGCGACACCGCCTCCACGAACCAGCCGATCTTCTCGACGTCGCCGGTGGAGACGGCGACGACCTCGCCGGCCGCGACGCGCCGGGTCAGCGCGGAGCCGAGCTCGGCGGTCCTGCGGGCGAGCAGTTGCTGGACGCGCGCGGCCGCGGTGATCCAGTTGGTGACGGCGGCGCGGTGCAGCATGGTGTCGCCCAGCGCGATGCCCACACCGCACAGCCCGATGAGTCCGCCCGCCTGGGCGAGCCGGGTGCCGGAGGCGTCCACGACGGCCTGGACGGCGAGGCCGACGCAGAACGGCAGCCCGGAGACGGCCACGAAGTGCAGCAGACCCCAGGCGAGGGCCTTGAACTGCCCGCCGAGCTGATTCCGGCCGAGCCACCACAGGAATCGGGGACCTGAGCGTGCGTCCGGCACACCCGGGTCGGGATACGGAAGGTCTTGAATCTGCATGACGTCCCAGTGGCTCGTGTCAGGGGGGTGGAGGGAGCCGCGTTCTCGGCAGCCGGCCGGCCCTGAAGGCCGACAACAAACCGTGAAAGGTTCGCGTCGCAGCGTGGTCGGAAGCAAACGATTTATCGCCCCGCGGCACGGATTCGGCCCGCGGCCCGTGACGCGGGGCGGGTCCGGCGGCGCCGGGCACCGTGCCGGAGAAGTTCGCGCGAAAACACACCAAGAGGGATGAAGCGTGAGGTAAGGGGCGTTCCCGTGACCGGCTGCGTTCCGCGTCTCGCCGGGGTGTCACCATGGGCGGCATGCGATCGGTCGGAGTCAGGAGTGCGGGAGTCGTCGCGGTGGCCTGTGGGGTGCTCGCCGCCTCCCTGTCGGCGTGCGGCGGCTCGGACTCCGATCGCCCGGCCGAGGGCGACGGCGGACCCGCCAGGTCCCACGCCCCGAGCCACAGCACGGACCTGAAACGCATCCCCGGCATCGGTGACGCGATGAGGGCCCGCATCCCGTCGGACGCGCGCCAGGTGGTGGCGGTCCACGGCGAAGGCGTGGACTCCGCGGACTCCACGGTCACGCTGTACACGAAGTCGGGCTCGTCGTGGGAGAAGACCCGCAGCTGGCCCGCGCACAACGGCAAGAAGGGCTGGACCGTCGACCACCACGAGGGCGACAACCGCAGCCCCGTCGGTGTGTTCACGCTCAGCGACGCCGGGGGTGTGCTCGCCGACCCCGGCGCGCGGCTTCCGTACACCCGGTCCCCGTCGTTCGCCGCGCCGCGCTACTGGGCGAAGTCCCACTGGCACGACTTCGACTACGTCATCGCCATCGACTACAACCGTGTCAAGGGCACCGCACCGAACGACCCGACGCGCCCCGAGGGCCAGTCCAAAGGGGGCGGCATCTGGCTGCACATGGACCACGGCAGCGGTACGTCGGCGTGCGTGAGCGTGTCCCGGCCGGCCATGGAGTACCTGCTGCGCACGCTCGATCCGCATCGGCATCCTGTCGTGGTGATGGGGGACGAGGCCGACCTGAACGCCTAGTCGTCCTGGTGGGGCGGGCAGCCCCACGCGGGAAGGGGCGCGTTCGTCGGCGTGCGCGGTGTGTGGGCCCCATTGCGGGTGGCCCGACTGCCCCGTAGAACACCGCACATGAGAAGACGGATGGTCATGTCCATGCTCGCGGGAGTGATCCTCGTGGCGAGCACGCTGTTCGGGGCGGGCCCGGTGTCGGCCGCCTCGTCACCGGAACCACCGGCCGAGTTCGGGACGGACTGGCACGACCCCCTGACGGCGGCCCCGCCGGTCGGCAGGACCGCCGGGCGGTCCTGTGAAGTGACGCTGGCCGAGGCGCAGTTCCGCGACTTCACGCCGTATCGCGGCACGTATGCGCCGCCGACCGGGTGCGGAGACCGCTGGATCAAGGTCGTGCTGCGACTCGACGGCAAGGTCAAGGGGCGGCAGTTCGACCGGCTCGGCTACGTGCACGTCGGCGAGGTGGAGATCCTTCGCACGTCGACGCCCGAACCGTCGCCCGACGGCATCGCGTGGTCCGTCGAGAAGGACGTCACGCGCTACAGCGACACCCTCCGACGCAGCCAGGACGTCGAGATGCTCATCGGGAACGTCGTCGACGACACGTACACGGGCGTCATCGACGTCAAGGTCACGCTGACGTTCTACGGGGGCATGCCGGCAGCCGCACCCGACCGTGTGCTCACACTTCGGGACGGCACCCTGACCACACCGCGCAACAGCGAGCGCGTCGTCGCCGAGGTCTATGCGACCGGGTCCGGCGGCGGCTGCGAGGAGTACTGGTACCTCACCGTGCCGGACCCCGCGCCGTACTCCTGCCGTGCGGACGACGGCCCCTACCGTGAGGTGCAGATCAGGGTCGACGGCCGGCTCGCGGGCATCGCCGAGCCGGTCCCGACCGTGTGGACCGGCGGCTGGTCCAACCCCTTCCTCTGGTACGTGATTCCGGGCCCGCGCGCCTTCGACGTCAAGCCCGTCGAGTACGACCTGACCCCCTTCGCCGGGCTCCTGAACGACGGGCGGGCACACAAGGTCGACGTGTCCGTCGTCGGCGTCCCCGAGGGACAGACCGGCTGGAGCACGCCGGTCAACGTCCTCGTCTGGCAGGACGCCGGACGAGAGCGGGTGAGCGGGGCGCTGACCGAGACCGCGGACGACGGCCTCGCCGACTCCTCGACGTACACGCCCGGGGCGGAGCACCGGCTCGACACCCGGGGAAGCCACCGGCTGACCGTCTCCGGGTACCTGGACACCTCGCACGGCCGGGTGCGCACCACCGTCACCCGCTCGCTCGCGAACACCTCCGTGCACCGATGGACGGACGGCGAGAACACCGACGCGCTGGAGGCGACGTGGGCCGATGACGAGACCGTCACCGTGGACGGTCGCGGGCCGGCGCGGGCCACGCACACCCGGCGCACGTACACGATGGACGGCACGACGACGCTCGGCGCGGACGAACGGCTGCGGACGGTCCTGACGCTCGGCGACCGGGCGGCCGTCAGTGAGACGCGGGCGGGAGAGCGCACTGCGTGGTCCCGGCTCGACGACACGTACACGGGCGACGCGACGTACACGGCGAACGTGCCGCGCGATCAGCGTCATGCGGTCGGCACGACGCGCGAGCGCTACCGGCTGCTGGGTTCGGCCGGGTGCTACGACCGCGACCTGGTCACGGTGCAGGGCATGCTCACGCAGGACCGCAGACGCTGCTGATCCTCGGGGCTGCTCCGGCACGGCCGTTCCGTGGGGTCCGCCCAGACCCGGGCCCGCCGTTCTGTGGCGTCCGCCGACATGTGGGCCCGCCGATGCGTGGGGCCCGTCAACACGTGGGTTCTCCCGCGAATCCGCCGTTCCCCGGGGCCCGTTGACCAGCGGGCCCCGGGGGCGTCGGCGCGCGCCCCGTGCCCGGTGGAAGCACAGCGCAGGTCAGATGCCGTCGGCCGCCGGCCGGGTCGCACGCTCCAGCTCCAGCAGTACGGAGTAGTAGCCGCGGCCCGTCGCGTGGTCCATCCCCACCTCGCACATGCGGTTCGCCGAGAGGTGCGCGTCGAAGGGGCGCGAGCGCACGAACTCGGCCTCCTTGCGGGTGGCCGCTTCGGTGAGTTCCTTGTGGAGCATGCCGCGGTCGCCCGCGAAGGCGCAGCACCCGGCGTCGGCGGGGACGACCACTTCGTCGGCGCAGGCCTCCGCGACGGCCCGCAGCTGTTCCTCGTCCCCCAAGTGCCGCATGGAGCAGGTGGGATGGAGCACAGCCGAGCCGACGGTGCGGCGCACGGTGAGGTGGGGGACGAGATCGCGCGCCGCCCAGACCAGCGAGTCGACCACGGTCAGTTCGGCGTGCAGGGCGCGGTTCTCGGGGGTCAGATACGCCACGACCTCGTGGGTGATGCCGAGCGTGCAGGAGGAGGCGTCCACGACGAGCGGCAGCGCGCCGCCCTCGGTCCAGCCCCAGGCCGCCTCGACGATCCGGTTGGCCATGACCCTGTTGCCCGAGTCGTACCCCTTGGAGTGCCAGATGGTCGCGCAGCAGGTCCCCACCACATCGTCCGGGATCCACACGGGCTTTCCGGCGCGCGCCGAGACGGCGACGACGGCCTCGGCCAGGGAGAGGTCTCCCGGTCCGGCGAAGATGCGGTTGACGCACGCCGGGTAGTAGACGGCGGCGGCCCCCACGCGCGCGGTGGGCGGCAGGTCGGCGGGGGCCGCTCCCGGCATCCCCGGCAGCCATTCCGGTACGAGATCCGGTCGTACGGCCCTGCGCGCGGCGCGTGTCGCCCCGATCACCCACTTGTCGTCGATCCGGTCCGCGGCGGACACGGCCAGGCGTGCCGCCGCCTCGACCGACCGGAAGTGGCGTGCGGCCAGGGCCGCCGCCCGCTCCTCGCGCGGAGAGTGCCGCGCGTGCCGGAAGTCACGCATCATCGCGCCCGTGTCGATGCCGACGGGGCAGGCGAGTCTGCACGTCGAGTCGCCCGCGCAGGTGTCCACGGCGTCGTGGCCGTAGGCCTCCAGAAGGCCGTCCTCGACGGGGGAACCCTCGGGCTGGCGCATCATCTCGCGGCGCAGCACGATCCGTTGGCGCGGCGTGGTCGTCAGATCCTGGCTGGGGCAGGTCGGTTCGCAGAAGCCGCACTCGATGCACGGGTCGGCGACCGGCTCGACCCGGGGGATGGTCTTCAGACCGCGCAGATGGGCGCGCGGATCACGGTCGAGCATGATGCGCGGGGCCAGCACACCGTCCGGATCGACGACCCGCTTGATGCGCCACATCAACTCCGTCGCCCGAGGCCCCCATTCGAGCTCCAGGAACGGCGCGATGTTCCGGCCCGTGGCGTGCTCCGCCTTGAGGGAGCCGTCGAAACGCTCGACCGTCAGCCGGCAGAAGTCGTCCATGAAGGCCTCGTAGCGCCGGACGTCCGCCGGGTGGGACGCGTCGAAGGCGAGCAGGAAGTGCAGGTTGCCGTGCGCGGCGTGACCGGCCACCGCCGCGTCGAAGCCGTGCCGGGTCTGCAGTTCGAGCAGCGCCTCGCAGGCCTCGGCCAGCCGCTCCGGCGGGACCGCGAAGTCCTCGGTGATCAGGGTGGATCCGGACGGACGGGCGCCCCCGACGGCCGTGACGAACGCCTTGCGAGCCTTCCAGTGGCCCGCGATGGCCGCCGGGTCGCGGGTGAGGACGTTCGTCGCCGAGGCCACGGGGGAGACCAGGGAGAGCCCTTCCAGGACCGCGCGGGCGGCCTCTTCGCAGGCCTCCTGCCGGGACTCGTCCGGGGAACGGAACTCCACGAGAAGGGCCGTGGTCGGGCCGGGCAGTTCGGCCCAGTCCGCGGGCACGCCCGCGACGCTCACGGAGGCGCGCAGGGTGTTGCCGTCCATCAGCTCGACGGCCGACGCGCCGGCCCGGGTGAACAGCGGCACGGCGGCCGCAGCCTCCGGGAGCGAGGGGAAGAAGAACAGCCCGGCGGTGACCCGCCGGTCCAGGGGCAGTGTGTCGAAGACGGTCTCGGAGATGAATCCCAGGGTGCCTTCGGAGCCGACCATCAGGCCCCGCAGGATCTCCACGGGTGTCTCGCCGTCCAGGAACGCGTCGAGGCGGTAGCCGTTGGTGTTCTTGATCGTGTACTTGGCGCGGATGCGGGCGACCAGCGCGTGGTCGGACGCGATCTCCTCCCTGAGCTCCAGCAGACCGGCGCACAGCGCGGGTTCGGCGTGCGCCAGCAGGTCGTCGGCCTGCGGATCGGCCGTGTCGACGATCGTGCCGCCGGGGAGCACGAAGGTGAGCGAGGCGAGGGTGCGGTACGCGTTGCGGGTGGTGCCGGCCGTCATGCCGGAGGCGTTGTTCGCGACGACCCCGCCTACGGTGCAGGCGATCGCGCTCGCCGGGTCGGGGCCCAGCACGCGTCCGTGACGGGCGAGCGCGGCATTGGCGCGGGCGACGGTCGTGCCGGGCGCGATGCGGGCCCGGGCGCCGCCGTCGAGGACCTCCACCCCCGTCCAGTGCCTGCGGACGTCGACGAGGATGTCCTCGCCCTGCGCCTGCCCGTTGAGCGACGTCCCGGCCGCGCGGAACACCACCTCGCGGTGCTTGCCGTGCGCGTAGGACAGCACGGCGGAGACGTCGTCGACGTCCTCGGCGATCACGACGACCCGGGGCACGAAGCGGTAGGGGCTGGCGTCGGAGGCGTAACGCACGAGGTCGGAGATCCCGGTGAGCACCTTCTCGGCGCCGAGCAGCGCGGTCAGTTCGCCCCGGAGCGGCTCGGGCGTGCCTCCGGCGCGGTCCTCCGGGACGCGGTCCGGCGCGGGCGTCTCGGGGCGCGCGACGGGGCGCAGCGTGTCGTCCCGGGGCTCCAGCAGGGGCATCGCGCACCACTCCTCACGAGCTGGTTCAGCAGCGGTGCTCCGGGAGCGGCACGCCGTCCACCAGGGTGTTCAGCAGGCCGCCGAGCACGTCGCGCTGTTCGTCCGTCAACGGAGCCAGGATCTCCTCCGCGGCCGAACGGCGCGCGGCGCGCAGCTCCCGCAGCGCCTTGCGTCCTTCGTCGGTGACCTCGATGCGGATCACGCGGCGGTTGGTGGGGTCGGGCACGCGGCGCACCTTGCCGCCCGCCTCCAGACCGTCGACCAGGGTGGTGACCGCGCGCGGCACCACCTCCAGGCGCTCGGCCAGATCGGCCATGCGGGGCGGCGCGCTGTAGTGGGCGAGGGTGCGCAGCAGCCTGGACTGGGCCGGAGTGATGCCCAGCTCCCGCTGCTCCAGATGGCGCTTCTGGATGCGGTGCACGCGGCGCGTCAGCCGCAGCAACTGCTCGGCGAGCAGGCCGTCGGCATCGGGGGTGGTCATGAGGGAACAATATCAGGATGCCGTTCATTGTGAGTATAGGTAACAATGAGCTACGCTCCGTTCGTCATCGTCCTCTCACCTCCCGTAGGAGCCCATGCATCCCGACCAACCCACCTGGACCCCCGCACCTGCCGACACGGAACAGCCGCGGCAGGTGCGCCGCATCCTGAGACTCTTCCGGCCCTACCGAGGCCGGCTCCTGATCGTCGGCCTGCTGGTCGGGGCGGCCTCACTCGTCTCCGTCGCGACGCCGTTCCTGCTGAAGGAGATCCTCGACGTCGCGATCCCCGAGGGCCGCACCGGTCTGCTCAGTCTGCTCGCGCTCGGCATGATCCTCAGCGCGGTCCTGACCAGCGTCTTCGGCGTGCTCCAGACCCTCATTTCCACGACGGTCGGCCAGCGCGTCATGCACGACCTGCGCACCGCCGTGTACGGCCGGCTCCAGCGCATGTCGCTCGCCTTCTTCACGCGGACCCGCACGGGCGAGGTCCAGTCGCGCATCGCCGATGACATCGGCGGCATGCAGGCGACCGTCACCTCCACCGCCACGTCGCTCGTCTCCAACCTCACCAGCGTGGTCGCCACCATCGTCGCGATGGTGGCCCTGGACTGGCGCCTGACCGTCGTCTCGCTGCTCCTGCTGCCGGTGTTCGTGTGGATCAGCCGACGCGTCGGCAACGAACGCAAGAAGATCACCACGCAGCGCCAGAAGCAGATGGCCGTGATGGCCGCCACCGTCACCGAGTCGCTCTCGGTCAGCGGCATCCTGCTGGGCCGCACCATGGGCCGCGCCGACTCGCTCACCCGTTCCTTCGCGGACGAGTCCGAGCGCCTGGTCGACCTCGAAGTGCGCTCGAACATGGCGGGGCGCTGGCGCATGTCCGTCATCGGCATCGTGATGGCCGCCATGCCGGCCGTCATCTACTGGACCGCGGGCATCGCTCTCCAGACGGGCGGCCCGTCCATATCGATCGGCACGCTCGTCGCCTTCGTCTCGCTCCAGCAGGGTCTGTTCCGGCCGACGGTGAGCCTGCTCTCCACCGGCGTCCAGATCCAGACCTCGCTCGCGCTCTTCCAGCGGATCTTCGAGTACCTCGACCTGCCGATCGACATCACCGAACCCGAGCACCCGGTCCACCTCGACCAGGTCAAGGGCGAGATCCGCTTCGAGGACGTCGAGTTCCGCTACGACGGCAGGAGCGGGCCGATCCTCGACGGCATCGACATCACCGTGCCCGCGGGCGGGAGCCTCGCCGTCGTCGGCCCGACCGGCTCGGGCAAGTCCACGCTGAGCCACCTGGTGCCCCGGCTGTACGACGTGTCGGGCGGGCGCGTGACCCTCGACGGCGTCGACGTGCGCGACCTGGACTTCGACACGCTCGCCCGCGCGGTCGGTGTCGTCTCCCAGGAGACGTACCTCTTCCACGCCTCGGTCGCCGAGAACCTGCGCTTCGCCAAGCCGGACGCGACCGACGAGGAGCTGTACGCGGCGGCGCGCGCGGCCCAGATACACGAGCACATCGCGTCCCTGCCCGACGGGTACGACACGATCGTCGGCGAGCGTGGCCACCGGTTCTCCGGCGGCGAGAAGCAGCGCCTGGCCATCGCCCGCACGATCCTTCGCGACCCGCCCGTGCTCATCCTCGACGAGGCGACGAGCGCCCTGGACACCCGCACCGAGCACGCCGTCCAGGAGGCCATCGACGCCCTGTCGGCGAACCGCACCACGCTCACCATCGCGCACCGGCTGTCGACCGTCCGGGGTGCGGACCAGATCGTGGTCCTCGACGCCGGGCACACGGTGGAGCGCGGCACCCACGAGGAACTCCTCGGCCTGGACGGCCGGTACGCCGCCCTCGTCCGAAGGGACGCCCAACTGGAGCCGACGACCTGACGGGAGCCGACAAGATGAAGATATGCCGGGTTTGCGGTGATCTGCGGGTTACCGTGCCCGCATGGAGACGAACACTCCGCCACGGAGCACGATCCGACTGACGCGCCGGGGCCGGGCCGCCCTCATCGCGACGGGAGCCGTCGTGGCGGCCACCGCCGTGGCGGTGCCGCTGCTGACCCTGGGGGCAGGCGGTCACGAGAAGCCGAGGACCCTCGTCATCCCGGAGGGCTGGCGTGCCGGCCAGGTCTACGAGGCCGTCGACAAGGCCCTCAAGGTGCCCTCCGGCACGACCAGGAAGGCCCTCGGGAAGGCCAAGCTCAAGCTGCCGAACGACGCCGAGGGCAACCCCGAGGGGTACCTGTTCCCGGCGACGTACCCGATCGGCGACAAGGCGACCCCGGAGTCGCTGCTGAAGTACATGGTCGACACGGCGAACCAGAAGTTCAACAAGGCGCCGGTCGCCGCCGGGGCGCAGCGCAACGCCATGAACCTCTACCAGGCCATCACCATCGCGAGCATCGTCCAGGCCGAGGCGGCGACCAAGGCGGACATGGGCAAGGTGGCCAGGGTCGTCTTCAACCGCCTGGAGCGCGGCATGCCGCTGCAGATGGACTCGACGATCAACTACGCGCTGAACCGGTCCACCCTGAACACCACGCAGAACGACACCGCGGTCGACAGTCCCTACAACTCCTACCAGCGCATGGGGCTGCCGCCCACGCCGATCGCCAACCCGGGCGAGGAGGCGATGCGCGCCACCATCAGTCCGCCCGCGGGCGACTGGCTGTACTTCGTGACCGTCAAGCCGGGCGACACACGCTTCACGGCGGACTACGAGGAACACCTGAAGAACGTCGCCGAGTTCAACGCCTATCGCAGGAGCGCGGCCCCCGCGTCCCCCGCCGCGCCCTCGGCGTCCTCCGGAGCCCCCGCGTCGCCGGCGGCCTCCGCGGGCGCATCACCCGGCACCTCCACGGGCGACTCCTCGGACACCTCTGCGGGTGACTCGGACGGTGCCTCCACGGGCGACTCCTCGGATACCTCTGCGGGTGACTCCGACGGTGCTTCTACAGGCGACTCCTCGGACGCCACTGCGGGCGACTCCTCGGATGTCTCCGAGGGTGCCTCCACGGGCGACTCCACGGGCGACTTCTCGGATGTCTCCGAGGGTGCCTCCACGGGCGACTCCTCCGAAGCAGCCGCGGCCACGCCCGCCGAGTGAGCCGTCCGGCGGGGCGTCAGGCGGCGACCGGCTCCTCCGCCAGCAGCCGCCTGATGTCCCGTACCGCGGCGCGCCCGGCACGGTTGGCGCCGATGGTGCTCGCCGAGGGCCCGTATCCGACGAGGTGGATCCGCGGGTCGGCGACGACGCGGGTCCCCTCGACGCGGATGCCGCCGCCCGGCTCGCGCAGCCGCAGCGGCGCCAGATGATCGATGGCGGCCCGGAAGCCCGTCGCCCACAGGATGACGTCGGCCTCCACGCGGCGGCCGTCGTCCCAGGCCACACCGTCGGGGGTGATCCGGTCGAACATCGGCTGCCGGTCCAGCACGCCGTCGGCCAGCGCCTGCCGGATCGCCTCGTTCAGGGGCAGTCCCGTCACCGAGACGACGCTCCGCGGCGGCAGCCCCCGGCGGACCCGCTCCTCCACGAGCGCGACGGCGGCCCGGCCGTACTCCTCCGTGAAGGGGCCTTCGCGGAACACCGGCGGCCGTCGCGTCACCCAGGTGGTGGCGGCCGCGTACGGGGCGATCTCCATCAAGTGCTGGGTGCCGGACGCGCCCCCGCCCACCACGATCACGCGCTTGCCGGCGAAAGCCTCCGGGCCGGGGTACTGCGCCGTGTGCAGCTGGCGCCCGCGGAACGTCTCCTGCCCCTGGTAGCGCGGCCAGAACGGCCGGTCCCAGGTGCCCGTCGCGTTGATGAGTGCCCGGGTCGCCCACACCCCGTCGTCGGTCTCGACGAGCAGCCGTCCGTCGGAGCCCTCCCGGACGGCCTTGACGTCGACCGGCCGCCGCACCCGCAGGTCGAAGGTCCGCTCGTAGGTCTCGAAGTACTCCGCGATGACCTCGGAGGACGGGCGTGCGGGGTCCGCGTCCGTCAGCTCCATACCGGGCAGCGAGTGCATCCCGTGCACCTTGCCGTACGTCAGTGACGGCCAGCGGAACTGCCAGGCGCCGCCCGGACGGGGGGCGTGGTCGAGGACCACGAAGTCCCGCTCGGGTTCGAAGCCTGTGCGCCGCAGATGAAAGGCGCTGGACAGGCCCGCCTGCCCGGCGCCGATCACCACCACGGCGACCTCACGCACACTCATCCCGGAATCGTTCACGCTTCCACCAACTCGGCCGGGGCCGTGGATCTTCCCGAAGGGTCCGCGGGAAGCGAGCGATCAGCGATCGGCCGGCAGTGCGGACGAGTCCCGAGTCCCGAGTCCCGAGTCACGCGCCGGACGGCCGGACGACCGGCCACCGAACCGGGCTCTGGCACGGAATCCGGCTCGGGCACGGAATCCGGATCATGGGCGAGGATTGAGCCATGTCCGAAGCCTTCAGCACCCGCGTCCTGAACGTCGCCACCGGTTCGTCCGAGATGGTCGTCGACCTCACTCACGCCTGCGAGGCGTTCCTGAGCGAGGTCTCGGCAGGCCGAGACGGCCTCCTGAATCTCTTCGTGCCGCACGCCACCGCCGGCATCGCGATCATCGAGACCGGTGCCGGCAGCGACGACGACCTCCTCGCCGCCCTGCACTCCCTGCTTCCCGCGGACGACCGCTGGCAGCACCGTCACGGCAGCCCCGGCCACGGCCGTGACCACGTCCTCCCGGCGATCGTCCCGCCCCACGCGACGCTGCCGGTCCTGGGCGGCAGGCTGGAGCTGGGGACCTGGCAGTCGGTGTGCCTGGTGGATACGAACAAGGACAATCCGAACCGGAACGTCCGCCTGTCGTTCCTGGGTTGAGACGGCGCGGTGCGACGAC
Source organism: Streptomyces krungchingensis (assembly GCF_054729265.1). NCBI lineage: Bacteria > Bacillati > Actinomycetota > Actinomycetes > Kitasatosporales > Streptomycetaceae > Streptomyces > Streptomyces krungchingensis. The sequence continues at coordinate 2,022,768 of NZ_JBPUKY010000001.1, read as the reverse complement.
CGCGGGCCCGATGTCCGGCTGCCGGGCCGGCTCGTCCTCGTCGATCGTGACGGCCAGGTGGCCCTCACTGAAGAGGCGAGTTTTCCTGGATCGCACTTTGTGTAATTCGGAAATTAACCTTCCTCATTCGGTCGAGTTCACGTCGGTCGACCCGCCGGTGTGCTGCCGCCGGGCCGATGCCGTGCGGCATCGGTAAAAATGGGGCGGATGTGTGAACCGTGCTAAACTTGACCACAGTTGCAGTTGTGGTTCCCGAAACTTCAAGTGTCTTGGTGCCTGTATCGCGTCGGGCATTTCTTGTATCTCCGGAGCTTTCCGGACGGGGCGCATTGTGACAACGAAGGGGTTCGCGCACCGTGGGTCCCCGGGTACTGCCCCCAAGGAGATGTGACATGGCTACTGGCACCGTCAAGTGGTTCAACTCGGAAAAGGGTTTCGGCTTCATCGAGCAGGACGGTGGCGGTCCGGACGTGTTCGCCCACTACTCGAACATCGCCGCCCAGGGCTTCCGTGAGCTCCAGGAAGGCCAGCGGGTGAACTTCGACATCACGCAGGGCCAGAAGGGTCCGCAGGCGGAGAACATCACTCCCGCCTGACGTCCGAGCGGACGAGATGACTGGGGCCCCGCCTTGTGGCGGGGCCCCAGCTCAGTGCTTTTCGCATTCCGCTGGAATTATTCGATATTCATATTCGGCTCGTTCTTGCAATTTGTCCGGCTCGTTCTTGTCGGGAATTCCTCGATGCGTGCCCTGTTGAGGAAGGTTCTCCATGAGCCGTTCAGCCCGCACGAACGACCGTCTTCAGCCGCCTGGTCAGGGCCGCCCCGCTGCCGGCCCGGGCGACACCGAGCGCCGTTCCGCCCCACTGGAGGGGGAGTTGGAGCTGCCGGTCACCGTCACTCCGGCGCTCCCCGCCGCTGCGACCTTCGGTGAACTGGACATGCCCGTCGAGTTGCTGGAGACGCTCACCGGTCGCGGCCTGACCGAGCCGTTCCCGATCCAGGCCGCCACCTTGCCGGACGCCCTCGCGGGCCGCGACGTCCTGGGCCGTGGGCGCACCGGATCGGGCAAGACGCTCGCCTTCGGCCTGGCGCTCCTCGCGCGCACGGCCGGGCAGCGTGCGGAGCCGCGGAAGCCGCTGTCCCTGATCCTCGTCCCCACACGCGAGCTGGCCCAGCAGGTCACCGAGGCGCTCACCCCGTACGCCCGGTCGCTGAAGGTGCGGCTGGCCACGGTGGTCGGCGGCATGTCGATCGGCCGGCAGGCCGGGGCGCTGCGTGACGGGGCCGAGGTGGTCGTCGCGACGCCCGGCCGCCTCGCGGACCTCGTGGAACGCAAGGACTGCCGTCTGGACCGAGTGAAGATCACCGTCCTGGACGAGGCCGACCAGATGGCGGACATGGGCTTCATGCCGCAGGTCACCGAACTGCTCGACCAGGTACGTCCGGGCGGCCAGCGCATGCTGTTCTCGGCCACGCTGGACCGCGACGTCGACCTTCTGGTCCGCCGTTACCTCCATGACCCGGTGGTTCATTCGGTCGACCCGTCGGCGGGCGCGGTCAGCACGATGGAGCATCACGTACTGCAGGTGCACGGCGCCGACAAGTACGCCACCGCCACCGAGATCGCCGCCCGCGACGGGCGCGTGATCATGTTCCTGGACACCAAGCACGCGGTCGACCAGTTCACCAGGCACCTGCTGAGCAGTGGCGTGAAGGCCGCGGCGCTGCACGGCGGCAAGTCGCAGCCTCAGCGCACCCACACCCTGGCCCAGTTCAAGACCGGTGACGTCACGACGCTGGTGGCCACCAACGTCGCGGCCCGGGGCATCCACGTCGACGACCTCGATCTCGTCGTCAACGTCGATCCGCCCAGCGACCACAAGGACTACCTGCACCGTGGCGGCCGCACCGCCCGCGCCGGAGAGTCCGGCAGTGTCGTCACGCTGGTCCTGCCGGGCCAACGCCGGGACATGGCCCGTCTCCTGTCCGACGCGGGCATCAGGGCTCGGATCACGCAGGTCCGCTCCGGCGAGGCCGAGCTGAGCCGCATCACCGGCGCCCAGGCTCCCTCCGGTGTCCCCGTCGGCGGCAGCGCGCCGGTCGAGCGTCCGAAGCGCGGCGGTGCCCCCTTCCGGGGACTGGGCACCCGCCCGGGACGGGACGGCGGCGGTGGCGGTGGCGGTGGCGAGTCCCGCCGGTCCGCCGAGGCCCGCCGCATCGCCGAGGCCCGCAAGGCCGCCCGGGTCCGTCGCGGCTCGCGTGGCTGACGTCGCCGCTCCTGGTCCTGCGCTCCACCGTCTCCGCGAGTGCGTCGAGTTGCGGCAACGCGTACGCCTGGGTTCGACCGGCGGCTTCAGGAAGCAGTCACACCCTCACTCGGGATGAGCCGGCTTGCGCCACACGGAGATGTGCTTCGCGGAGTCCTGGTCGAACCGTGTCCCGTCCCAGTCCGCGACGCGTCGTTCCAGTTCGAGCCCCGCGATCCGTGCCATCAGGTCCAGCTCGGTCGGCCATGCGTACCGGTGCCGGGAGTTGTCGCGGCGGTAGCTGCCGTCGTCGCCGTCGCGGGTGAAGTGGTGCGAGACGAGGATCTGCTCGACCAGGTCGAACGTGTCGAAGCCGAGGTGCCGCTCGGAGACGTCGAACGGCACCGCGACCTGCCCGGGCGGCAGGAACCGTAGCGGCGGTACGCCCAGTTCGATGACGAACCGGCCGCCGGGAGCCAAGTGACGCGCGGCGTTGCGGAAGCACTCGACCTGCTCGTCCTGCGTGAGCAGGTTCGTGATGGTGTTGTAGACGAGATAGACCAGGGTGAACCGGCCGGGGACGACGGTTGTGGCCATGTCCCCGATGGCGACCGGAAGAGTGTGCTCGTCGATCTTGCGCCGCAGGACCGCCGCCATGTGCTCGGAGAGCTCGATGCCCACCACGGGCACGCCGCGTTCCCGGAGCGGGACGCCCACGCGTCCGGTCCCGATGGCGAACTCCAGTGCCCGGCCGTCGCCGGCGAGTTCGGCGAGGAAGGCGAGAGTCGGTCCGAGAACGGCGGCCGAGGACAGCTCGGCCTCCTCGGCGTCGTAGCGGTCGGCGGTCGCACGGGTCCATCGCTCACTGCTCGTCACGGGCGGCCACTGTGCCGGGCGCGGTGGGGTGTTGTCGAAGCATTTACGTTCCGCGACTGAAGGAACCGGGCGACAGCCGGTCGTCGTTCGGTGTTGCCGCACGTGATGGGGCCTGCTCCGGCGGCGTCGGCCCGAAGGCAGGGCAGGAGCGACCCGGGTGTCGAGTCAGCGCTGCGCGGGAACGTCCCAGCGGACGTGCAGAGCCGGAGGCTTACGGAAGACCAGGCCCCTGGGCGCGGTGGGCGAGGCCGGGTCGAGCCGCAGGCCGGGGAGGCGGTCGAGAAGCGCGAGGAGGCAGACGCGGGTCTCCAGTCGGGCGAGGTGGGCGCCCAGACAGAAGTGCGGACCGTGCGCGAAGGCCAGCTGGAGGCGGGAGTTGGCCCGTCGCAGGTCGAAGCTGTCGGGGTCCTCGAAGACCTCGGGGTCGCGGTTCGCGCCGGCGAGCGACACGACCACGAGATCACCGCGCCGCACGTCGGCCCCGCCGATCGTCACGTCGGCCGTGGCGTAGCGGTCCACGACGGCAGCGGCGGGTTCCAGGCGGAGCGATTCCTCGATCGCCGCGTCGACCAGGCCCGGATCGGCGTGCACGAGGGCGAGTTGACCGGGGTGTGCCAACAGGTGCAGTACGGCGTTGGCGATCATGCCCTCGGTGGTCTCGATACCGCCGAACATCAGCACGGCGGCGTTGGCGACCACCTCCGGCAGTTTCAGGCGTGCGCTTTCGGCCGCCGCGACCAGCACCGACGCATCGGTTCCCGCCGCGACCGTAGCCTCGACGCTTCCCCGCAACTGGTCGAACGCCGTCGCCCCGTCGGGATTCGCGGGCAGCCCGGCGGTGATGTCGGAGACCGCGCCCACGATGGCGTCGTACCAGGACAGCACCGCCTCGGCGTCCGCGTCGACCAGGCCCAGCGACTCGGCGACGACGGCGACGGCGAGCGGCCCGGCCACCGCCCGGCGCAGTTCTGCGCTGCCACGCGGCCGGATGCCTTCCACGAGCCGGGCGGCTTCCCGCTCCACGAACCCGGTGAACCGGTCGTGCACGTCGTGCGTGCGGAACGGGTCGGTGAAGGGGGCACGGTGCCGCTTGTGCTCGGCACCCTCCAGGGAGAGCATGCTCGGACCGACCACCTGGGCGGTGGAGAAGCGGGGGTCGTCCACCGTGAAGGTCGCCGCGTCCCGCATCACGCGCAGTGCGAGATCACGCCGGGTCACGAGCCAGCCTCCCAGCACGGGGACCCACGACACCGGTTCATGGGCGCGCAGCAGGGCCAGCCGGGGATGGGGATCGTCCTCCAGCTCCGTGAGCGTGGTCGCGGAGCCGAGCGGAAACCGGCGCGCTGTCACCATGGAAGTTGCCCTCTGTTCCCGTCCCTGGAATTCCGGCCGCCCCGGAGGCCACTGAGAGCCTATGCGTCTTCGGCGGTGAGTCGAGCGGGTCCCACATCGTGGGACCCCCTCCTCCGGCCGGTTGCGCCCCGCACGCCCACGTCACCGATGTGTCAGTACACGTCGCGCACATAGCGCTTGTCGGCGGCGAGTTGTTTGACGAAGGCCGCGGCGCCGTCCTCGTCGAGGCCGCCGTACAGGACGGCGATGTCGCGCAGCGCCCGGTCGACGTCCTTGGCCATCCGGGAGGCGTCGCCGCAGACGTAGAAGTGGGCGCCGTCCTGGAGCCAGGACCACAGCTGGGGCCCGTGTTCGCGCATGCGGTCCTGGACGTACACCTTGGTGCGCTGGTCGCGCGAGAACGCGGTGTCCAGCCGGGCGAGGGTGCCGGCGTCCAGGTGGGCGGTGAGCTCGTCCTCGTAGTAGTGGTCGCCGGCGCGGCGCTGTTCGCCGAAGAACAGCCAGTTGGGGGCCCGGTGGCCGAGTGCGCGACGCTCGTCGAGGAAGCCCATGAACGGTGCGACGCCGGTTCCGGGGCCCACCATCACCATCGGCGTGGCGGGGTCGGCGGGCGGCCTGAAGTGCGGGGACCGCTGGACGAAGACCGGCACGGGGCTGTCCGGCGCGGCGTCGGCGAGGAAGGGCGAGCACACGCCCTGCCGGGTGCGGCCGTGCAGATTCTCCCAGCGGACCACGGAGACCGTCAGCGAGACCAGGGCGGGATCGGTGAGCGGGCTGGACGAGATGGAGTACAGCCGCGGTTGCAGCCGCTTGAGCGTGTCGGCCCATTCCTGGGCACTGGCCCGTACGGCCAGGTCGGCGACGACGTCGACGGCCTGCCGGCCCCAGCACCACTTGGCGAGCTCGTCCTTGTTGTCGGGGCGCAGCAGCTTCTTCAGCTCGCGCGGATCGTGGACGCGTTCGCCGAGGAAACGCAGCATGTCGGTGGTGACGCGGGTGATGTCCAGGTGCTCGAGCAGGGCTTGACGGAACGTCGTCGCGCCGACGCCCGGCATCGTCACCTCGGAGTCCGCGGCGAGACCGGTGACGGCGAGCCACTCCGCCACCAGCTCCGGGTCGTTGACGGGGCGTACGCCGAGCGCGTCACCCGTCTCGTACGTCAGCGGTACGGCGCTGTCGCGGGTGTCGAAGGTGAAGCGCCGCACCTCCTTGCCCGACCCCGGGCCGCTGAGCAGCCGGTTGCCGACCAGACGTGCGGTGACCGGGGCGGGTTTCCGGGTGGTCGGCGGCGCCACCGGGGCGGCCGCCGGGGCCGGGGCGGCCTCGTCGGTCAGAGCGGTGAGGATCTGGTCCAGCCAGGCCGACGCGGAGGGCTCGTAGTCCGGCTCGCAGTCCGTGCGCGGTGCCAGACGTACCGCGCCGAGCTCGTCCAGCCGCTGGTCCAGCCGTCGGCCGTACCCGCAGAAGTCGTCGTAGGAGGAGTCGCCCAGGGCGAGGACGGCGTACGGCCGGCCCGCCAGGCTGGGGGTGTCGGACGAGGCCAGCAGGTCCCAGAACGAGGAGCCGTTGTCCGGAGCGTCCCCGTCGCCGAAGGTGCTGGTGATCAGCAGCAGACCGGCGGCGGGCGGGAGCGCGGAGAGGTCGACGTCGTCCATGGGGACCAGGCTGGCGCTGTGCCCGGCCGAGGAGAGCCGTTCGGTGGCGGCCGCCGCGAACTCCTCCGCGTTGCCGGTCTGCGACGCCCACAGCACGACGACCTCCCGTCCCGCCGACACGGACGCGGAGAGGACCGGGGAGGGCACGGCCGCCCTGGAGTACATCCCGGCCAGTACGCCGTTGACCCACAGCGCGTGCTCAGGACTGAACGGCGCCGTCGGCGGGAGTACCGGCACACCCGAGGTGCCCGCTTCGACACCGGCGAGGAAGCCGACGAGATAGTGGCGCTCGGTCTCGCTCAGCACGGGCGGCGGCGGGACGGGGGCCAGACCGAGGACGGCAGCCGCGGGGCCCGTGCCCGCCGTGCCCGGTGCGACCGGGGCCGCCACGGGAGGGCCGACGGCCATGGGCGGTGTCGCCCCACCCGCCCCGGGAGCCGGAGGAGCGGGCACGTGCGTCACCTCCGCACCCGGTCCCGGCCCGTCCGCTCGTGCGGCAGCCGGCGCGGTCACCTTCGCCAGCGACACCGCGCACACCTTGAACTCGGGCTGGAAGGACAGCGGGTCCACGGCGTCATTGGTCACGGCGTTGACGCTGAGGTACTCGCCGAACAGGTCGTTCCAGTGGAACGGGGCGAAGCAGTTCCCCGGCCGGACCCGGTCCGTCACCACCGCGGGCAGCACGGCCCGGCCGCGCCGCGAGGCGACCTCCACCGCGTCCCCGTCACGCACGTCCAGAGCCAGGGCGTCGTCCGGCTGCAGCTCCACGAACGGCCCCGGGTTCAGCTTGTTGAGCTTGGCGACCCTGCCCGTCTTCGTGAGGGTGTGCCACTGGTGCTGCACGCGCCCCGTGTTCAGCACGAACGGGTAGTCGTCGTCGGGCATCTCGGCCGGCGGCACGTGCGGGCGGGCGTGGAAGACACCACGGCCGCCGGCGGTCGGGAAGGACGGCCGCCCGTCGGCTCCCAGGTACCTGATCGGGTTGCGGTCCGGCCCGTCGGTCGCTGCCGCCGGCCACTGCACGGGGGTCGAGCGCAGCCTCTCGTAGGACACGCCCCGCAGGTCGTAGCCCGTCTTCGGGTTCCAGGCGCGCTTGATCTCCTCGAAGACCTCCTCCGCGCTGCCGTACGAGAAGCCCTCCTCGTAACCCATCTCGCGCGCGACGGCCGCGATGATGCGCCAGTCCGCCATCGCCTCGCCGGGCGGCTCCACCGCGGGCCGGGCGAGCGTGAGGTTGCGCTCGCTGTTGACCAGCACGCCCTCGGTCTCGGTCCACAGCGCACCGGGCAGGATCACGTCGGCGTACGCGTTGGTCTCGGTGTCGGCGAAGACGTCCTGGGTGACGACGAACTCGGCCGCCTCCAGCCCTTCGATGACGGTCTTGCGGTTGGCGACCGACGCGACCGGGTTCGTGCAGATGATCCAGCAGGCCTTGATGTGGCCGTCCGCCATCCTCCGGAACATGTCCACCGTGCCCCGGCCGGCCCCGTCCGCGCGGATCGAGCCGGACGGCAGCCCCCACAACTCCTCGGTGAACGCCCGCTCCTCGTCCACCAGGACCGAGCGCTGGCCCGGCAGACCGGGCCCCATGTAGCCCATCTCCCGGCCGCCCATGGCGTTGGGCTGCCCGGTCAGCGAGAACGGGCCGCTGCCCGGGCGGCAGATCGCCCCGGTGGCCAGGTGGAGGTTGATCAGGGCATTGGTGTTCCAGGTGCCGTGAGTGGACTGGTTCAGGCCCATCGTCCAGCAGCTCATCCACTCCCCGGCCTCACCGATCAGCCGGGCCGCCGCGCGCAGGTCCTCCTCGGCGATGCCGGTGATCTCGCTGACCGTGGCGGGCGGGTAGTCGGCGAGGAAGCGCGGCATCGCCTCCCAGCCCTCGGTGTGGGCGGCGACGAACTCCGTGTCGGTGTGGCCGTTCTCGTGCAGGAGGTGCAACAGGCCGTTCAGGAGTGCCAGGTCGGTTCCGGGCCTGAGCTGCAGGAACAGGTCGGCCTTGGCCGCGGTGGCGGTGCGCCGCGGGTCCACCACGATCACCTTGGCGCCCGCCTTCTTGACCCGCTCCATCATGCGCAGGAACAGGATGGGATGGCAGTCGGCCATGTTGGAGCCGATGACGAGGAAGACGTCCGCGTGGTCGAAGTCCTGGTACGAGCCGGGCGGGCCGTCCGCGCCGAGCGACAGCTTGTAGCCGGTGCCCGCGCCGGCCATGCACAGCCGCGAGTTCGACTCGATCTGGTTGGTCCGCACGAAACCCTTGGCCAGCTTGTTCGCCAGGTACTGCGCCTCCAGCCCCATCTGCCCGGAGACGTAGAAGGCGACCGCGTCCGGCCCGTGCTCGTCGACGACCGACCGCAGCCGACGGGCTGTCTCCTTGATCGCCGCGTGCACGCCCGTGGGCGCCGGCTCCTCCTCGCGGCGCTGCCGGACGAGAGCGGTGTCCAGCCGGCCCGGGGCGGCGAGCATCTCGGCCGTCGTGGCGCCCTTGGTGCACAGGCGGCCGAAGTTCGCGGGGTGCGCCTTGTCGCCGGACGCCTTGAGGACCGTACGCCGGCCGTCGGGTCCCATGCCGATGTCGAGCACCATCCCGCAGCCGACACCGCAGTACGAGCAGACCGTGCGCACCTGCGTCGCGGTCGTGGTCACGGGCGATCCCTCTCGTCACCGGATTCGTCCCGTCGACCGTACGAAATGCCCGTTACGCGGGTGTCACGCGAGCTGATCATCGGTGGTTACGTGCATCACACACCGGCGACCGGCGATCTGTGAGACCGGCTCCGTGCCCGCGTCCGGGACCGCTAATACCGCGGAGTCGACCGCTGGTCCCGCGACGGCTGCTGGTCCCGCGGGATCGGCTGCTCGAACCAGACGACCTTTCCGGTGCTCAGCCGCGTCGCGCCCCAGCGCCGCGCGAGCTGGCTGACGAGGAACAGGCCGCGGCCCCCCTCGTCGCCCGGTGCGGCATGCCGCATCCGGGGCACCTCGGGCGAGTCGTCGGTCACCTCGCAGCGCAGGACGTCGGTGCGCAGCAGCCGCAGCGAGATGGGGCGCGAGGCGAAGCGGACGGCGTTGGTGACGACTTCGCTGACCATGAGCTCGGTCGTGTCCAGCAGGGACTCCAGGCCCCAGCGGTGCAGGGCCCTGCGGGCCAGCCGGCGTGCCTGTCCCGCGGTTCTCGGCCGAGGGTCCAGGAACCAGTACGCGACGCTGTCCGGCGGGAATCCCTCGAACCGGGCGGCCAGCAGCGCGATGTCGTCGTCCCGGGCGGCCGGACCCAGACTGCCCACCACCTGGTCGCACAGCAGTTCCAGCGAGAGTGTGGGGCGTCCGTCGACGGTGGTCTCCAGCCGCCTGCGCAGCGCCTCGACACCGGTGCCCACATCCGTGTCGCGGGTCTCGACCAGGCCGTCGGTGTACAGCAGCAGGGTGGCCCCGGTGGGCGCGGGCATCTCCACGGACTCGAACAGGACGTCGCCGACGCCGATGGGAGGGCCCGGCGGAACGCGCAGGATCTCGGTCCGTCCGTCCGGGTGCAGCAGTACGGCGGGCGGGTGGCCCGCGTTCGCCATGAGCAGCCGGTGCGAGATCGGGTCGTAGATCGCGTAGAGGCACGTCGCGATGTGGTCGCTGCCCAGGCGTCGGGCCTGTTCGTCCAGGTGGTGCAGGACCTCGTCCGGGGGCAGGTCGAGCCCGGCGAGGGTCTGCACGGTGGTGCGCAGCTGGCCCATGATCGCTGCCGACGTCATGGAGTGGCCCATGACATCGCCGACGACCAGTGCGATCCGGTTGCCGGTGACCGGGATCGCGTCGTACCAGTCGCCGCCGACCTGGGCCGTCCGGGAGGCGGGCAGATAGCGACTGGCGAGCCGGACACCGGTGGGTTCGGGCAGCGACGACGGGAGCATGGTGCGCTGCAAGGTGTCCGCCACCGCGGCCTCGTGCCCGTACATCACGGCCTTCTGGACGCCGATCGCGGTGTGCGTCGCCAGTTGCGAGGCGACGAGCAGGTCGTCCTCGGTGAAGGCGGGGTGCTCGGGCCTGCGCAGCAGGACGACGGTGCCCATGACGTGATGGCGGCCGTACAGGGGAGCGATGATCAGCCTGCGTCCCGGTGGCAGAGTGCCCGGCTCACCCGTCACCGGGCCGAGCAGCTCGGCCACCGCGGCCCCGATGCCCGGGGCGTCGCCGAACGCCGGCCGGCCGGCGAGCAGCAGCTCCGCGAGACGCCCGGTGACCGTCACGTGCACCCGTTCGGCCACGTTCGCGTGCAGGGGGCGGACCGTCGGCGGTGACGGGGCGGGGCTTCCGGTGCCCGATGTCTCAGGGGCCCGGTCGACGCTGTGCAGCTGGAGGACGACGGGTGCGGCCGACTTCTCCTGTCCGACCGGCAGCGGATCGTGCAGATGGACGAAGATCGCGTCGGCGAAGGACGGAACGGCCGCCCGCCGTAATTCGAGCAGCGTCTCGTCCAGGTCCATCCCGCGGGCGATGCGCCGGGTCGCCACGTCGAGGTAGCGCAGCCGGTCGGTCTGCGGGCCGGCGCCGTCCGGGACCGCCTCGTGGGACGGGACGTCCGCGGGCGCGTGGCGCCGTGCCGCGGACCGGCGCTCACCGGTGACCGCGGACCGCTCCGCGCCGGAGGGCTGGGGGCGCTTTTCGTCGGGGGAGGAGGGGCGCGCCGTGTCGGAGGATGCCGGCCGCGTCCCGTCGGGGCCCGCTGAGCGTTCCGCGTCGGAGGCGAGGGGCCGGTTGTGGTCGGGGGATGCGGGGCGCTCCGCGTCGGAGGGCTGGGGTCGCGTTCCGTCGGACGAGTACGAGGACGAGTACGAGGACGAGGACGAGTACGAGGGGGAGGCGTGCTCCGTGCGCACCTGGCCCGGGGACGGCTCGGGCGTGCCGGGGCGCTCCGCCCGGGTCAGCGGGGTGCCGGACCGCCCGGGCGCATCGCCCGAGCCTTCGCGGGGTGTGTGCTGCTCCGTCACGCTTCTCGTTCCGTCCAGTGGGTGCCGCGGGGGTGTCGCGGTCCGCGGTGATGGATCGTCGTACTCAGTCCGCCCGACGGCAGCAGAGGAACACCTGTTCCTCGGGCGGGACGTCGGACACGGCCGGGGCGTAGGTGTAGGAGGACTCCTCGGTGATGTCGAAGCCCGCCGCCTCGATGACCTTGAGCAGGTCCTCCCGCAGGTAGCCGGAGACCCGGATCGTGTTGCCGAGGAAGGGGATCGAGAAGTCGTCCACGTCGGCCTCGACCATCGACAGGACGAACAGCCCGCCGGGAACCAGCAGATGGCGGATGGTCGCCAGTGCGAGGGGTATCTCCGCGCGCGGCAGCATGAGCAGGGAGAAGAAGGCCGCGACGGCGTCGAAGCGGCCGAGGTCCTGAGGGCCGCCCGGCCTCAGGTCGGCGATGTCCATCTGGTGGAACCTCGCTGCCGGCACATAGCCACGGGCCAGCTCGACCATCCCGCCGGACAGGTCGATGCCCACGACCTCGAACCCGGCGTCCGCCAGCTGGCGAGATGTCGGCACTCCGGTGCCGCAACCGAGGTCCAGGACCCGGGACCGGGCCGGCAACTGCTCGATCAGCCACTTGCCGGCGAAGAGCTGGCCGTCCTTGTGAGGGAATGCCTCGTCGTAGCGGTCGCCGATGGCGTCGAACGCCTCGGCCTGCCCGCTGCGGTCGAGCCAGATGCTCTCGTACGCGGTCCCATGGTCGCTGTTGGCCACGAAAGTAACCTTTCATCGGACATGTTGGATTATCCCACGATTAAGTCACGGGTGACCTTGCGCGGCCTGACCCCTGGAGGGCGCCGAGAGCCTCGGAGTCGACGTGACCGCCGCCGAGGAGCGCCGGAAGACGGGCACGCTCGCGCGCACCGCGGCCGACGCCCGCCCGTGGCGGACCCAAGTGAAACTCACCTGACCGAATCGCTCAACTCGCCTATGGTCAACGTGATTTCCGGCGGGGCGCGCGACCCGTCCGGGTCGCCGGCGGGGGTACTGACGTGGAGGATGATGGTGCGTTACCGAGAGCTCGGCCGCAGTGGGCTGTCCGTGTCCGAGATCGGCTTCGGAGCGTGGGGGATCGGTGAGTCCAGCTGGGTGGGAGCGTCGGAGGACGAGTCGGTACGTGCCCTGCACCGTGCCGTCGATCTGGGGGTCAACTTCGTCGACACCGCCCGCGGCTACGGCGAGAGCGAACGGATCGTCGGCCGGGTGGTACGTGAGCGCGGCGCCGACGAGGTTCTGGTCGCGACCAAGGTGCCTCCGAAGAACGGCACATGGCCGGCGCCCGACGGGCTGGACCCGGCCGAGACCTTCCCGGGCGCGCACATCCGCGACAGCCTGGAGACCAGTCTGCGGGTCGCCGGCCTCGACCACTACGACGTCCTGCAGTTCCACGTCTGGAGCGACGAATGGGTCGGCCGGGGGGATTGGCTGGAGACCGTCGCCCAGCTGAAGCAGGAGGGGAAGATCCGTCTGTTCGGCGTCTCCGTCAACGACCACGAGCCCGACAACGCCCTCGCGCTCGTGCGCAGCGGCGTGGTGGACAGCGTCCAGGTCATCTACAACGTCTTCGACCAGGCACCCGCGGACGCGCTGCTGCCGGCGTGCGCCGAGCACGGCGTCGGCGTCATCGTGCGGGTGGCGCTGGACGAGGGCGGCCTGACCGGCCGGATCACCGCCGGCACGACGTTCCCCGAGGGCGACTGGCGCAACCGCTACTTCCGCGGCGACCGTCCCGCCCAGGTCGAACGCCGGGTGGCCGCGATCGTGGCGGATCTCGGCATCGGACCCGACGAGATCGCCGAGACCGCGCTGCGGTTCGTCCTGAGCGCGCCCGCCGTCTCCACGGTCATCCCGGGGATGCGCAGTGTGCGCAACGTCGAACGCAACACCGCCCTGAGCGACGGGCGGGCCCTCACCGCCGACCGGCTCGCCGCGCTGGCCGGGCACCGCTGGCAGCGCAACTTCTACTCCTGAGCGGAGCGCTTCCTTCCCTCGGGCCGGCGTGCCTTCACACCCCACCACGAGGTGGGTGCGGAAATTCTCGGGCGAGGGTGTCGATCCGCACGGGTCCCGTTCGACGCATGGGTGAGAGCGGGAATCCACCGACCCGAGGAGAACGGCCATGCCCAAGCTGCGCGTACACAACATCACGGTCTCGCTGGACGGCTACGCCGCAGGCCCCCGCCAGAGCCTCGAACACCCGCTCGGCGAGGGTGTCGAGGAGATGCACGACTGGATGTTCGCCGCGATGCGGGACCTCGCGGACGGCAAGACGGGACTCGACGTCGACTATGTCGCCCGCTCCGAGGAGAACATCGGAGCCACCATCATGGGACGCAACATGTTCGCACCCCACCGCGGCCCGTGGCAGGACGAGTCGTGGAAGGGCTGGTGGGGCGCCAACCCGCCGTACCACAACGACGTGTTCGTCCACACCCACCACCTTCGGCCCTCGGTCCCGATGGAGGGCGGCACCACGTTCCACTTCACGGACGAGTCCGTCGAGACGGTGCTGGCACGGGCGTTCGAGGCGGCGGCGGGCAAGGACGTGCGGATCGGCGGGGGAGCGGCGACCGTACAGCAGTACCTGCGGGCACGCCTGATCGACGAGCTGCATCTGGCCGTCTTCCCGAAGCTCCTCGGCAGCGGCGAGCGCCTGTTGGACAATCTGGGTGACGGGGTCGACGGCTACCGGGTCTCCGAGCTGGTGAGCTCGCCGGCCGTGACGCACGCCGTACTGGTACGTCGCTGAGGCGGCGCGACCGGGCCCGGCGTCCGCCGCCGGACACCCCCGACGGGCATCGGCGGCGGAAACCCGCCGGCCCGGTGACCTGGCGGGCGATGTCGGGCGCGGTCAGCCCGATCTCCGCCAGGACCTCCCCCCGCGAGGCGTGGTCGAGGAAGCGCGGCGGGATGTCGAAGTCGCGCAGCGGGTCGGTGGAGGCCGGTCGTGGTCGGCGGTCACGCCACCGGCCGGCTCATCCGTCGGTGGCGGTGGCCGACTGCCCCGGAGCCGAGTCCGGTGCGGAGGGGGCGGGTGCGGGCCGAGGTGGTGCGGGCGGCGCGGCCGGGCCGGGGGCGCCCGCGCGCAGGCCGTCCATGACCAGGTCGAGGAGACGCTCGGCGCGCGGCCGCCAGTCCCCGTGCGGGTCGATCTGCCACAGTCCCGCGATGGCGAGGATGAAGTCGTCGGGAGTCACCCCCGGGCGGATGGTGCCGGCCTCCTCGTTGGCCTTCAGCAGGAGCGTGACGGCCTCGGCCACGGGTCCGTGCCCCAGGCGCGTCAGGGTGCCGCGCGCCACGCTGGTGGCCGTCCGCAGCGCGTCGGCCAGGCCCGCCTTGGCCATCGCGTACTGGGCGAGGCGGTTCATCCACTCCCGCAGCGCCTGGTCCGGCGGGTGGGTTTCGAGGAGCTTGGCCGCCGCGTCGGCGACCTGCTGCACCTCGTAGCGGTAGACCTCCAGGACGAGGGCCTCGCGATTGGGGAAGTTGCGGTAGAAGGTCCCCTGCCCGACGCCCGCCTTCTTCGCGATCGCGCTCAGGGGAGCGTCCGCCGAGCGGGTCAGCTCGGCCAGGGCCACTTCGAGGATGCGCTCGCGATTCCGCTGCGCGTCCGAGCGCAGTGGCGTGCTCGAACGGGTCGGCGTGTCCTTCTCGGGGCGCACTCGTCCTCCTTCCGGGATGTCGGCCTTCCGGGATGCCGGCCGGACTCCGTCCGCGCCCCCGCCGGGGATCTCCCGGAACCTCGGCCGGACTCCCTCCGGAGTCATGGTGTGGCCGACCGTGGTCGTCGACCGGTCGACCTTGCTAAGCGGACACCTGTCCGCTAGCTTTTACAGGTAGCGGACAGGTGTCCGCTTGGAGCTCACTCTAGTGGCTGACCCGCTCCGTGTGGATGGCCGGAACCGATCGCCGAGAGGCATTCTGGCGCACCCGGCGGGATGACGAGCCGCCACGGACCCCACCGTTCGACTTCGACGCGCACGACACACGCGAAAGAAGGCTGATCATGGCCCCATCGACGTCCAGCGCCATCACCCTGAACATCAACGGCGAGAAGTACACGCTGCCCGTCGACCACCGCACCACCCTGCTCGACGCACTGCGCGAACAGCTCGACCTCACCGGTACCAAGAAGGGCTGTGACCAGGGACAATGCGGTGCCTGCACGGTGCTCGTCGACGGTCGAAGGGCCGTCTCCTGCCTGCAACTGGCGGTCGCCGCCGAGGGCCGGGAGATCACCACCATCGAAGGCGTGGCCGACGGTGAGCGGCTGCATCCGGTCCAGCAGGCGTTCCTCGACCTCGACGGCTACCAGTGCGGCTACTGCACCCCCGGCCAGATCTGCTCGGCGATCGCGGTGATCGAGGAGCACGCGGCGGGCTGGCCGAGCGCGGTGACCGACGACGTCCGCTCCGAAGCCGGCCCGCCACCGCTCACCCCCGAGGAGATCCGGGAGCGGATGAGCGGCAACCTGTGCCGCTGCGGCGCCTACGTGTCGATCGTCCAGGCGGTCGCACGGGCTGCCGGGGCGCAAGTCCCGGAGGAGCAGGACTCCGTGGCGCAGGGGTCCGGGGCCGGTTCCGACGCCGAGGAGGTCGCGGCATGAAGGAGTTCGGATACGACCGCGCCCACGACGTCCAGGGCGCCGTGGCGTTGCTCGGCGGCGACCCCGAGGCCCGCTTCCTGGGCGGCGGCACCAACCTCGTCGACCTGATGAAGGCCGGCGTGGAAAGGCCCACCCGGATCGTCGACGTACGCGAACTGCCCCTCGACCGTGTCGAGTTCTCGCCCGAGGACGGGCTGCGCATCGGCGCCACCGTCACCAACAGCGAACTCGCCGCCCACCCCGAAGTGCGCCGGAACTACCCCGCGCTGGCGCAGGCGGTGCTCGCCGGAGCCTCCGGGCAGCTGCGCAACATGGCCACGGTCGGCGGGAACCTGCTCCAGCGCACCCGCTGCGGCTATTTCACCGACCTGACCAAGCCGTGCAACAAGCGTGCTCCCGGCAGCGGTTGTCCCGCCGTCGAGGGCGAACACCACAACCACGCCGTCCTCGGAGCCTCCGAGCACTGCGTGGCCACGCACCCTTCCGACATGGCGGTGGCCCTCACCGCGCTCGACGCCGTCGTCGCGTACGAAACGGCGGACGGGCCGGGCGAGTTGCCGCTCTCCGGTCTCTATCTGCCCGTCGGTGACACCCCGCACCTGGAGACGGCCCTGCCGGCCGGCGCGCTGATCACCGCCGTCACCCTGCCCGCCGTACCGGTCGCCGCCAACTCGCGCTACCGGAAGGTGCGCGAGCGCGCCTCGTACGCGTTCGCGATCGGCTCGGTCGCCGCGGCCCTCGACGTCCAGGACGACGTCGTCCGGGACGTACGGCTCGCCTTCGGCGCGGTGGCGTCCCGGCCCTGGCGGGCCACCGAGGCCGAACGGCTGCTGACCGGGGGCCCGGTGAGCGCGGAGGCGTTCGCCGCCGCCGCGGACGCCGAACTGGCGGCCGCCCGCCCTCTGCCCCACAACGGCTACAAGGTGACCCTGATGCGCAATCTCGTCGTGGCCGTGCTGACCGAACTCGCCGAGGAGGCCGCCCGATGACCACGACCACCCCGACCGCGGCGGCGGGCCGGGCCGTCGGCACCGCGCACACCCGAGTGGAGGGCCTCGCCAAGGTCACGGGTGCCGCACGCTACGCCGGAGAGGTCCCGTACCCCGATCTGGCGCACGGCTGGTTCGTGCTCGCGACCGTGGCACGCGGGCGGGTCCGCTCGGTCGAGGAGGCGCCCGTCCTCGGCATGCCCGGCGTCCTCGCCGTGCTGCACCACGGCAACGCCCCACGGCTCGAAGGCGGTTACATGGGCGTGTTCGGACCGCCCGACCCGGTGCTCCAGCTCTTCCAGCACGACCGTGTGCCGTACGTCGGCTGGCCGGTCGCCCTGGTCGTCGCCGAGACGCCCGAGCAGGCCCGGGAGGCGGCGGAGGCCCTCACGGTGCGCTACGACGCCGAACCTCACGACGTGGCCTTCTTCGCCGGACACCCCGGCGTGTACACCCCCGAGGGCGCGGAGGAGAGCAGGGGCGACCTGGAGGGCGAACTCGCCTCCTCCGACGTCGTGGTGGACGCGGAGTACACCACTCCCGAGGAGCACCACAGCCCCATGGAACCGCACGCGGCGATCGCCCGCTGGGACGGCGGCCGCCTGGAGGTCGTCGACTCCAACCAGGGCAGCAGGTTCGTGGCCGACGAGCTCGCCAAGCTGTTCTCGCTCGACGCGGAATCGGTGCGGGTGCGCTCCGAGCACGTCGGCGGCGGCTTCGGCTCCAAGGGAACCCGCCCGCACCAGGTCTCGGCGGCGATGGCCGCGACGGTCCTGCACCGGCCCGTCCGCGTCACGCTGACCCGCCGTCAGATGTTCTCGCTCGTCGGCTACCGCAGCCCCACGGTGCAGCGGGTCAGGCTCGGCGCCGACCACGACGGCCGGCTGCGCGCCGTCGACCACGTGTCGGAGTGCCTGACCTCGACCGTCCATGAATTCGTGGAGCGGGCCGCGGACTTCGGGCATCCGCTGTACGACGCGAACGCGCACCACACGGCCAGCCGGGTCGTACGGCTCGATGTGCCCACACCGACCTGGATGCGGGCCCCGGGCGAGGCCCCCGGCTCGTTCGCGCTGGAGTCGGCGCTCGACGAGCTCGCCGAGAAGTGCGGCATCGACCCGATCGAGCTGCGGGTGCGCAACGAGCCGTCCGTGGGGCCCCTGACCGGGCTGCCGTTCAGCAGCCGCAACCTCCTCGCCTGCTTCGAGGAGGGCGCCCGCCGGTTCGGCTGGGCGGACCGCGACCCGCGTCCCGGCGTCCGCCGCGAGGGACGCTGGCTGCTCGGCACCGGCACGGCCGCCTCCGCCTTCCCCACGCTCTCCGCGCCCTCCACGGCCGCCGTGACGGCGGAGGCCGACGGCACGTTCACCGTGCGGATCACCGCCGCCGACATCGGCACCGGCTCACGGACGGCGCTGACACAGATCGCGGCCGACGCGCTGGAGACGACACCCGGGCGCATCCGGATGCGGATCGCGGACAGCGACTTCGGCGCCGCGATCATGGCCGGCGGCTCGATGGGGACGCGCTCCTGGGCCTGGGCGATCACCGTCGCGGCGCGCGCCCTGCGGGAACGGCTCGTCCCGGGCGTGGCCCTTCCGCCGGAGGGGATCACCGAGCGGTCCGACACCTCCGCCGCGGTCGGCGCGCTCACGGAGAAGGAACGGCACGCCTTCGGAGCGCAGTTCGCCGAGGTCGCCGTGGACATCGGCACGGGTGAAGTGCGGGTGCGCCGCATGCTGGGGATCTTCGCGGCGGGCCGGATCGTCAATCCGCTGACCGCGCGCGGACAGTTCGTCGGCGGCATGACTTGGGGCCTGTCCATGGCCCTCCACGAGGAGGCGACCCGGGACCAGGCCTCCGGCGGTCACGTCGGCGCCGACCTGGCCGGCTACCACTTCGCCGCGCACGCCGACGTGCCGGCCATCGAGGCGGACTGGGTGGACGACCCGGACCCGGACGACCCGGTCGGGATCAAGGGCATCGGCGAGATCGGCGTCGTGGGAGCCGCGGCGGCCGTCGCCAACGCGGTCTGGCACGCGACCGGTGTGCGCCACCGGAACCTGCCGATCCGGCCGGACCGCGTCCTGAACGCGGCCCGGGGAGCGCACGGTGCTTGACCTCGCCGAGGAGTTGCACCGGTGGGCCGAGGAGGGCCGGGACTTCGCGGTCGCCACCGTCGTGGCGGTCGGCGGCAGCGCACCGCGCGGTCCCGGCGCCGCCCTCGCCGTGGACAGCGACGGCACCGCCATCGGGTCCGTCTCCGGCGGCTGTGTGGAGGGGGCGGTGTACGACCTGTGCGTCGAGGCCCTCCAGGACGGACGGGTGGCCCTCGAACGCTTCGGGTACAGCGACGAGGACGCCTTCGCGGTGGGCCTGACCTGCGGCGGGGTGCTCGACGTCCTCGTCATGCCGGTACGCGCCGACACGCCGGCCCTCGCGGCCTGGCTGGCCGCCGCCGCGCGGGGCGAGACGGTGGCGCTCGCCCGGGTGACCAGAGGGCCGGCCGACCTCCTGGGCGGCGCGCTGCTCGTGCACGCCGACGGGTCGTACGCGGGAACCCTGACGGACGGCTCGCCACGGTCCGGCTCCGCGGCGGGGGCCGGGCCGTCTGGATCCGCCGCGGGGACCGGGCCGAACCGGGACTCGGTGGAGACCGGGCCGGAGCGGGACTCGGTGGAGACCGGGCCGGAGCGGGACGCAGTGGAGACCGGGCCGGAGCGGGACGGGGGCGCCGGGGCCTCGTGGACAGGTGAAGGGGGCGGCGGTGCCGCGCTCGAAGCGACCGCGGCCGCCGAGGCCCGGGCCATGCTCGACGCGGGACGCACCGGCACCGTCGAGATCTCCGAGGACGGGGCGAACTGCCCGGGCGGGGTGACGCTGTTCGTGGAGTCGAGCGTGCCCCCACCGCGGATGATCGTCTTCGGCGCCGTGGACTTCGCGGCGGCACTCGTCCGGGCGGGCAAGTTCCTCGGCCACCACGTGACCGTGTGCGACGCCCGCCCCGTCTTCGCGACCCGGAACCGCTTCCCCGAGGCCGACGAGGTCGTGGTCGACTGGCCGCACCGCTACCTGCGGAACACCACGACCGACCACCGCACGGTCCTGTGCGTCCTCACCCACGACGCCAAGTTCGACATCCCCCTGCTGGAGGCGGCACTGCGTCTGCCCGTCGCGTACGTCGGCGCCATGGGGTCACGCCGCACCCACGAGGACCGCGAGCGGCGCCTGCGCGAGGTGGGCCTCACCGACCCGGAACTCGCGCGCCTGCGCTCGCCCATCGGTCTCGACCTCGGCGCCCGCACCCCTGAGGAGACGGCCCTGTCGATCGCCGCTGAGATCGTCGCGTCGCGGCGTGGCGGATCGGGCGTCCCGCTCACCGGCAACGGGCTGCCGATCCACCACGACCGGGTGACCGCACGGGTGGTCCGGGCATCATGACCGGTCGGCGGTCGGCGGTCGGCGGTCGGCGGCGGGACGAGAGCGGGCCGGATCGCCTGGCCCGTCGGCTCGTCGGCACGTCGGCCCGTCGGTCCGTCGGCCAGGCGGTTGGTCTTTTGGCGCGTCGGTCGTCAGCCGGTCGGTCGGTCTGTTGGCCCGTCGGCCGTCAGCCGGCCGCGCGCGGCGCGAGCCAGTCGTACGCGCCGCGCGCGGTGAACTCGGACTGGCCGCCGCGCAGCAGCAGTCCGGCCGTCGCGAAGGCCGGGTCGTCGGCCTGCGCGGCGACGTAGGGGACCGCGATGCACCGCATCCCGGCGGCGTGCGCGGCGGCGACGCCCGGCGCGGCGTCCTCCAGGACCACGCAGTCGGCCGGTGCGGCGCCCAGGCGGCGAGCCGCCTCCAGGAAGACGTCGGGGGCGGGCTTGCCGTGCGCGACCTCGTCGGCCGAGACCACGGTCGGCATGTACGGGGCGAGGCCCGTGCCCGCCAGGATCGCTTCGAGGCCTCCGGCGAGGAACCGGAGGCCACCGCCATCGGGACGTCCTCGGCGGCCAGCAGTTCCACGAACTTCCGCATCTCCGGGTACACGTGCGTGGCGGCGCGGGCCAGCTCCAGATAGCGGCGGTTCTTGTCGGCGAGCAGCGTGTCGAGCGGGGCCGTCAGGCCGTAGCGCTCCTTCCAGAGGGCGAGCGTCTCCTGGGTGCTGATGCCGACGTACTGCTCGTGGTCGGCCCAGGTGAAGTCCGTGACGCCCTGCTCGGCGAGGGTCCGGCGGCCCGCCTCGAAGTAGTTCGGCTCGCTGTCCACGAGCGTTCCGTCGAGATCGAAGATGACCGCCGTGGTGCCGAGGGTGCTCATGCGGACAAGGATGCCAAGTGCGCGGCGGGCGGATCGGCTCGGGTCCACCGGGGCGCGACCGGCGACTGAGCACGGCCCCGGACCGCGGCTCCGGACCGCGGCCGCCCGAGGGTCCGGTCCTCGTCGTCCGGTGGTCAGCTCCTCGTACTGCGCCCGATCGACTCCACCAGGGGCAGCAACCGGTGCGGGACGCGCTCGCGCAGCGCCACCTCGGTGCGGGTGCGGACGACGCCCGGCAGGCTGATCAGGGCCTGGATCACGTCCTCCAGATGTGCGTTGTCCCGGGCCACCACACGGGTGAGCAGATCGCCGCCGCCGGTGATCGAGAACGCCTCGACGATCTCCGGCACCGCGGCCAGGGCGTCGCCGACCTCGTCGAGGTGGCCCTGCGTGACCTCGATGTGCACGAAGGCCAGGACCGGGTGTCCGAGGGCGGCGGGGGAGAGCGACGGGGCCGCTCCGGTGATCACGCCGTCGCGTTCCAGCCGGTCGAGGCGCGCCTGGAGCGTGCCGCGGGCGATGCCGAGGATGCGCGCGTACTCGCGCACGCTGGTGCGCGGTTGTTCGAGCAGCAGCCGCAGGATGCGGGTGTCGAGTTCGTCCACGGCCATGGTCCGTTGGTCTTCCTGTTGTCCTACGTGATCTCTCTCGACTGTACCAATGGCCCTCTCTGGGCAGCGCCTGTTGAGCCAGTTCCCGGCTGTTGCTTACCTTGTCTGTATTCATGGCGCTGCGCAGCGCCGGACGGCAAGGACGCCGGACCGGACCCGCGGCGCCATTCCCATGTCCTGAGGGCCGCGGCCCTCACGGACCTGTGCGCGGAAGGTGTCGATGCGAAGTGGGGGCGGGCCGCCGACGGTGAAGAAGATGTTCATGGCTCCGGACCCGGGGCTGTTCCGGCTGCGGGTCTCCCTGCGGGCCGTCCTCGGTATCGGTCTCGCGGTGACCTTGTGCGAACTGGCCGGGCTCTCCCTGCCCGCGTCCATCACGGGCGGTCTCGCGGCGCTCCTCGCGCTGTTCACGGTGGGTGACCCGACCGTGCGCGGCCAGGCCGTCACCACCGCGCTGCTGCCGCTGGCCGGCTTCCCGGTCCTCGCGCTGGCGACCGCCCTGCACGGGACGCCCGCGCTGCGCGACGCGACCTGGCTCGCCGTGATCTTCGCCGGTGTGTACGCCCGCCGCTGGGGCCCGCGCGGCCACGCGCTCGGCATCTTCGCGTTCATGATGTTCTTCACCACGCAGTTCCTGCACGCCGTTCCCGGCCAGCTGCCCCAGCTGTTCGGCGCCGTGGCGCTGGCGCTCACCGCGTCGTCCACGGTGCGTTTCGGCGCCTGGTGCGTGGAGCGGCGCACCCCGCTGCCCGCCGCGCCCGCGCCGCTGGACGGACGCGGACTCGCTCGCCCCGCCACGCGCCAGGCCTTCCAGGCGACCGCCGCCTGCGCGTTCGCGCTCACCGCGGGCCAGCTGATCTCCCACGACCGCTGGTACTGGGCCGTGGGCACCGCCTGGTGGATCTTCGTCAACACCGCCTCGCGCGGTGAGACGCTCGTCCGCGGCTTCCGGCGCGTCGTCGGCACGGTCACCGGCATCGCCGCCGGTCTGCTGATCGCCGTACCGCTGCACGGCGCCCCGGCGCCCACCGCCGCGCTCGTCGCGGTCTGCGTCTTCGGGATCTTCTACACGGCGGCGCCCTCGTACAGCTGGATGATGTTCTTCGTCACCGTGATGGCCGGACTGCTGTACGGGCTCCTCGGAGTGCTGCACCCCGGACTCCTCGGCCTCCGGCTGGCCGAGACCGGAGCGGGCGCCCTGGGTGCCGCGCTCGCCGTCGCGCTGGTCCTGCCCATCACGACCCATGCCGTCACCGACCGGTGGGTCGAGCGGGCCCTGCACGCGGTGCACGACTGCACCGCCGCGGCGGCCGACCGGCTGGCGGGCGACGACCAGGCCGACCCGGCGCCGCGCGCGGGGGAGCTCGAAGCACTCCTGGGGCGCGTACGACTGGCGCTCGCGCCCCTGGTGCATCCGCTCAACCCGATGCGTGCGCGCAAGGAGCGGGCCCGTCAGATCCTCGCCCTGCTCGACGACTGCGCCCGTGAGGTGCGGGGGCTCGCGGCCGTGGCCGCCGATCCGGACGCCTCGCACGATGCTCGTCTGACAGCTGCGTGCGGGCGGGTCGAGACCGCGATGGAGACCCTGGTCGGCGCCGTGCCGGGGCGTCCCGCGACGGCCCGTCCCGCGGCTCCGGGGCACCACCCCGGAGCCGAGCAGGCCCTCGCCCACCTCCACGGTCTCGAGCGTGCGCTCCTGGCGCTCGCCGCGCCGCTGCGCGGTTCCCGGCTCATGGGCGCCTGAGCCCTTCCGGCGTCCGGGCCGGGCGGCGGACGGTCCAGCGGCTCGGGTCCACCGGCGTCCGGTGGACGGTGCGCCCCGGAACGAGGCACTTTTACCGGCCATCCATAGGGTGGATCACCCCGTGGGCCGGGTAACCCCGCGGCTATCAGACGCACGGAACCCGCGGACCGTGCGGGAGGGCTCCGCGGGCGGAGCCCCTGGGGGTGGCACCAATGCGGGACGTCCCTTGCAGAAGCGCGCACGAAGGCCGCTGCGCCGACGATCCGGACGCGGGGCATGCGGCTCCGGCCGCCGACGGTCCGGGCGGCTGGCTGGACCGTCTGGACCGCCTGGGCGCCGCTCACCGGCACGACGGCACGGACGCGGCGGGATGGCCGGAACCTGACCTGGGCGGCCGCCGGCCGGAGGGCATCGACCCCCGGGTACTGCAGCTGCCCGGCACCCGTCGGTCCGACGACGGCGCCCCGATCGCCCCGGAGGCGCGGGGCGGCGCCGGGACACGCGCCCGTCGGGACGCAGGCGGTCCCGTACCGGGGCTCCGGGGGCGGCTGACGCCCGCCGGCCCGCCGGGCAGCGCCTCGTCCCGCCCCACGAGGGCACCGGGTCCGAACGGGCCGGCCCGGCCACCGGAACCGGGACCACACGCCCTGCCCGCGCGAACCCCACCGATGCGGACCACGGCTCCGCAGGCCACGGCTCCCCAGGCCACGGCTCCGTGGACTACGCCTCCGCAGACCACGGCTCAGAAGGCCGAGCCCGCGCAAGCCGAGCCCCCGCAGGTCGGGACGGGGCAGGTGCCGACCGGGACGGAGCCGATCAAGGCCGCTCAGTCGAATGCGGCGCACGCCACGGCCGCGGACACCGCGACCTCGCAGACCGACCCCGCCACCCGTGACAGGGCCCGTCCGGCGGGCCACGACGCGCACTGCGGGAGCGCCCCGTCCGCGCATGCCTCCCGCGACGCGCAGGGAGGGAGCGCCCCGTCCGCTCACGCCGTGCGCGACACGCTCGCACCGCCCGGCTGCCCCGCCGCCCCGCCGCGGAACCCGTCCGGCCTCCTGCCGTCCCCGTACGGCCCCGTGCCGTCGAGGTCCGCTCCCGCACCGTCGACGTCCGCCCCCGCACCGTCCGCGCCCGGCCCGGTCCCGGTGCCCGGCCCGCACGCGCTGTTCCGGGCCGCCGTCGAGTTCCTCACCCTCCATCACGTCGAGCGGCGCCTCGGTGATCCGGCCCGGAGGATCGCCGCCGTACGGGCCGAGATGGCGGACACGGGGACGTACCGGCACAGCACGGAGGAACTCGTCTTCGGCGCGCGCGTGGCCTGGCGCAACGCCAACCGCTGCATAGGACGCCTCTACTGGCACTCCCTCCACGTGCGGGACCGCAGGGACGTGCGGGACGCGGAGGACGTCGCCGAGGGGGCGGCGGACCATCTGCGGGAGGCCACCCGCGACGGCCGCATCCGGGCGCTGATCACGGTGTTCGCGCCCGACGCCCCGGGGCGGCCCGGCCCGCGGATCTGGAACGAGCAGCTCGTCCGGTACGCGGGCTACACGCGCCCGGACGGCAGCGTGACCGGCGACCCGCGCAACGCCGGACTCACCGCGCTCGCCCGGCGGCTCGGCTGGCCCGGCGGCCCCGGCACCGAGTTCGACGTACTGCCGCTGGTGATCGAGGGGACCGGCGACAAGCCCCGCTGGTTCGCCCTGCCGGACGACGCGGTGCTCGAAGTGGAGCTCGCCCATCCGGAGCACGACTGGTGGCCCACGCTCGGACTGCGCTGGCACGCGGTGCCCGCCCTCGCCAACATGTGCCTGGAGATCGGCGGCATCTGCTACCCGGCCGCGCCCTTCAACGGCTGGTACATGGGCACCGAGATCGGTGCCCGCAACCTCGCCGACACCGACCGCTACGACCTGCTGCCCCGCATCGCGGACCGCCTCGGCCTGGACACCCGCACCGACCGCTCCCTGTGGAAGGACCGCGCCCTCGTCGAACTGAACCGGTCCGTGCTGCACTCCTTCGACCTGGCGGGCGTCACGGTCACCGACCACCACACCGAGTCCCGGCGCTTCCTCACCCACCTGGGGCGCGAGGAGCGCAGGGGGCGGCCGGTGGGCGCGGACTGGTCGTGGATCGTGCCGCCGATCTCCGGCAGCGCCACCCCGGTCTTCCACCGCACCTACGAGACGGTCGAACGCAGCCCCGCCTACGTGCACCATCCCGAGGCCTTGGAACGGGCCAAGGGCACGCCCCTGGTCTAGACCGCAGCGCCGCTGCTGCTACCGTCGCCCCGGACTACGCGGGACCGAGAGGGGACGGCAGTGGCAGACGGCGGCAGGCGGCGACAGCGGGCGTTCATCGGCTCGTTCACGGCGGCGGGAGGGCTCGGCGTCCTCACGACTTCCGTGGACCCGGACAGCGGCGCCCTGACCGTCCTGAGCGCTGTCGACGGTGTCCCCGACCCGTCCTACCTCGCGCTGTCGCCCGCGGGCGACATGCTGTACGCGGTGAGCGAGACGGCCGACGGCGGCGTGGCCGCCTACCGGGTCCACGACGACAAGCCGGAGCTGACGGGGCCGCCCGTGCCGGTCGGCGGCAGCGGCCCCACGCACCTCAGCGTGTTCTCCGGCCACGTCCTGACCGCCAACTACGGCTCCGGCAGCGTCACGGCCGTGCCGGTCGACCCCCTCGGCGGGCTGGCGGCCGGCGCCTCCGGCGTGCTCCAGCACACCGGTTCCGGCCCGCACACCCCGCGTCAGCAGGGCCCGCACGCCCATCAGGTGCAGCCCGATCCGAGCGGCCGGTGGGTGGTGAGCGTCGACCTCGGCACGGACTCCGTACGCGTGTGCGCCCTGGACAGCGGAACGCTCACGCTCCACCGCGAGATCGCCCTCCGGCCCGGCTCGGGCCCCCGTCACCTGGCCTTCCACCCGCGAGGCGAACACGCGTACGTCCTCAACGAACTCGCGCCCACCGTCACCGTGTGCCGCTGGGACGCCGCCGACGGCGGGCTGCGGCCGGTCGGCGAGACTCCGGTGCTCTCGGGCGTCCCGAGCGGTGACGCGTACCCCTCGGGGATCGTCGTGTCGCCCGACGGCCGGTTCGTGTGGACCGCGACGCGGGGCCAGGACGTCGTCTCCGTGCTCGCCCCGGACGCGGTCGGCGAGGGGCTGCGACTGGTGGCGACGGTGCCCTGCGGCGGCGTGTGGCCGCGAGCGCTGGCCCTCGACCCCACCGGCCGGTTCCTGTACTGCGCGAACGAGCGCTCCGGTGACGTGACCTGGTTCGTGGTCGACCCGGACACCGGCGTGCCACGACGGGGCGGCTCGGTCGCGGCACCGGCCGCGTCCTGCGTCGTCTTCGACTGACCTGAGCCCCGCGGCCCGGCCACGGGCCAGGACGAACCCGTCCAGGGCCTCCCGCCTGTGACGTCCGGGGCCTCCCGTCTGTGACGTCCGGGGCTCGCCCGTCCACGACCTGACCGGCCGCGTGTCATGAACGACCGCCCATGCGAAGGGGCCCGCTCCAGGAACGGAGCGGGCCCCGTCGGGGTGCTGGTGTGCCGGACGGCTAGTGGGTCGGAGTGCCCTGCGGCTGCTGCGGGGCGATGCCCAGCGCAGTCGTGTACTTGGCCAGCGCCAGCTTGCCGATCGCCGGGTACGGGCCGAGCGCCTCGGCGGCGGCGCAGCCCGCCTCCTTGGCGGCCGCGTCGAGCAGACCCGCGTCGAGCTCCGGCCCGATCAGGTACGGCGCGAGCGCCAGCTGCTGCGAACCCGAGCCGCGCAGCTGCTCGGCGGTGGCCGCGATCGCGCCCTCCACGTCGAGCGCCGCCGCCATCACCGGGACGGCGAGCCGGGCCGCGAGCAGCATGCCGGTGATCCCGGCAGCCTGCACGGCCTCCTCGCCGCCGACGGCGGCCAGGATGATGCCGTCCGCGGCGGTGGCGACGGTGAACAGCCGGGCGCGGTCGGCACGGGCCAGGCCGGCCTCGGACAGGCGCACGTGCAGCGCCTCGGCGAGCAGCGGGTGCGGGCCGAGGACATCCGTCAGGTCGGCCGCGACACGGCTCTCCATGACGGCCTGGCGGACACGGCGGAGCAGCGCGTTGTCCGGACCGGCGAGCAGCGGTACCACGACGGCGACCGGCCCGTCGGGCTCGGCCACGTCCGCACCGGCGGCGCGAGCCTGCTCGAAGCGCGCGGTGCGCTCCTCGGCGGCGTGGGTCAGCACGGACTGCAGCGTGGGGAATTCGTCGTCCCCGTCCAGGTACCCGATACGGGCGTCGAGGCCGGGGAGCTCGGAGCGCGCGATGCTCACGACCTCCTCGGCGAGGCTGCGCGTGGCGGCGCTGGGGGTGCCCGGCACCGCGAGGACGAGCGCGGGCGCGCCCTCAGGAGCCGCCAGGGGTTCCGGACGGCGGTGCCGGCCGGGCTGGCGGGGTCGCGGCATTCGTACTGGCAGGCCGGACGCGGGCCCAGTGGGGGAGCTCATGGCGCCGCATGTTACTGGCTTCTTGGGCTCCCCTGTTCGGGGAGGGTGCAGGTGAGCGGTATCCGTCCGCTTTTGTCTGATGAGTTACGTACGGATCGGAAGTGATCGGTACCAACCCACTTGTGAGCCGGGTGAGATGCGGGGGTGTCCGGCACACGTGTCACCTTCAGGTGTCCGACAGAGCCGAACAATCCCCCATGTCGGGCACCGAATTCAGCCGCGAGGCGCTGACCTGGGGCTGGCCTGGGAGAGCGCCCGGCGGGATGGGTGCGGTCCGGTGGATTCCCCCGCTCGTCGCGGACCGGCGCCGGTCGGACGCGCGTGCCATGCCGGGGCGTGAACCGTCGTCGGATGCGCCCGGCCGCCCGTCTCCGGCCGTCCGTTTCCAGGAGTTCATCCGCCCGCATCCGTTTCCGGCGGTTCATCCGCCGATGTATGGTTCCGGCAGTTCGTCCGCAGACGTCTGGTTCCGGATGCGCCCGGTCGCCCGGTCCTGCGCGGGCGTCCCCGCTACGGCTTCTCGGTCACCACGTACAGCATCCGCTCGTCCCTGGGCAGCGTGAGCCGGTCGTCGGCGAGGTCGGCGGCGATGCGCACGGCGCCGTCCAGCGGGTCGCCCGCGGCCGGGACCTGCCGGGCGTGCGGCAGCTGTCGTGCCAACTCCTCGCGCAGCGGCCCGAGCAGCGGCTCACCCATCTTGAACAGGCCACCGGTCAGGGCGACTCGGGCCTCGTCGCCGTCCGGGCAGACCGCCGCCGCGGACTCGGCCATGTGCGCCGCCGCCGAGCGCAGGATCTCGGCGGCCACCGGATCGGCCGCGGCGCACGCCGCGACCTCCGGGGCGAAGGACGCGAGGGCGGCGGGCCGGTCCGTGCGCGGGTACAGCTGGGCCGGCAGCCCCGGCACCGGCCCGAACATCTCCTCCGCCCGCTCCAGCAGGGCCGCGGAGCCGCCCCGGCGACCGTCGAAGGCCCGTACGGCCGCCTCCAGTCCGGCGCGACCGATCCAGGCCCCGCCGCCGCAGTCCCCGAGCAGATGGCCCCATCCGTCGGCCCGTCGCCAGCGGGTCAGATCCGTGCCGACCGCGATCAGTCCGGTGCCCGCGGCGATCACGGCGCCCGCACGCAGGCCGAGGGCACCGGTGTACGCCGTCACCGCGTCGGCGACCAACACGAGCCGCCGCACGCCCAGTTCACGCTCCAGCGCGGACGGAAGGTCGGCGCGCAACTCGTCACCGAGCGTGGCGAGTCCCGCGGCCCCGACCGCGACGGCTGCGATGCCGTCGGCGCCCGTCACCGCCAGCAACCGGCGTGCCATCGGCACCAGTTGTCCGGCCAGATGAGCCGCGTCGATGCCGCGCGGTCCCGTCCGGACAGGCTCCCGCGAGGTCAGGGGCGCGCCGAGTCGCTCGGGGGGCGCGCCCGGGTCCCGACCGTGCGCGGCCAGCACCGCGCGCAGCCCCGAGCCGCCCGAGTCGACGGCGAGTACGGCGGTCGGTGCCGGTGCGGCGCCGGCCGTCACGGCAGGCGCCAGTCCACCGGCTCGGCCCCCTGGCGGGCCAACAGGTCGTTGGCCCGGCTGAAGGGCCGGGACCCGAAGAAGCCGCGGTCCGCCGACATGGGGGAGGGATGCGCGGACTCCACCGAGGGCAGGTCACCGAGGAGGGGACGCAGATTCCTGGCGTCGCGGCCCCACAGGATCGACACGAGAGGCCGCCCCCGCGCGGCGAGCGCCCGTATCGCCTGCTCGGTGACCTCCTCCCAGCCCTTGCCGCGGTGTGCGGCCGGGGTGCGAGGGGCTGTGGTGAGCGCCCTGTTGAGCAGGAGCACGCCCTGCCGGGTCCAGGGGGTGAGGTCGCCGTTGGACGGCTGGGGCAGGCCCAGGTCGGTGTTGAGCTCGCGGAAGATGTTGATCAGGCTGCCCGGCAGCGGACGCACGTCCGGGGCGACCGAGAACGACAGCCCCACCGCGTGCCCCGGAGTGGGGTAGGGGTCCTGCCCGACGATGAGGACGCGTACCTCGTCGAAGGGCTGCTGGAAGGCCCGCAGGACGTTCGCCCCCGCCGGGAGGTAGGTGCGTCCGGCGGCGATCTCCGTGCGCAGGAAGTCGCCCATCCCGGCGATCTGTCCCGTGACGGGTTCGAGGGCTTTCGCCCAGCCCGGTTCGACGATTTCATGCAATGGTCGTGGTGCCACGGGCGTCACCCTACTGCCGTACACACGGCGGAGATCAAACCGGTGGGCCCGCGGCGACCGGGCCTGACCGATCCGGCGACGAATCGAGTGCTCCCGGGACAGGGTCCGCGACTTCCTGGCCCGCTCCCTTCCGGCTCGCCCTCCGACGCGACGGGCACCCCAGGACAGGCCCGGAGGCCTCCCCCCGCACGGCACTTGGCTGTTGTCTCTCCCGGGACACCCACCGGCGTCTCTCCCCCGTTCTCCCCTGTTCGCCTCAGCCGATGACAGCTGCCCGTACGCACAGCACGTCCGGCAGGTGCGAGGCCAGTTGCTTCCAGCTGTCGCCGTCGTCGGCCGAGGCGAACACCTCGCCGTTGCGGTTGCCGAAGTACACGCCGGCCGGGTCGGCGTCGTCCGTGCACAGGGCGTCGCGCAGCACCGTGCCGTAGTGGTCCTCGGTGGGCAGGCCGGCGGTCAGCGGCTCCCAGCTCTTGCCCGCGTCCGACGTGCGGAAGACACGACAGCGCCGGTCGGCGGGGACGCGGTCCGAGTCGGCGGTGATCGGGAAGTTGTACGCCGTGTCGCCGCGGTGCGGATGCGCGGCGACCGCGAACCCGAACGTGGACGGCAGAGCGTCGCCGATGTCCGTCCACTTCGCGCCCGCGTCGTCACTGCGGTACACGCCCCAGTGGTTCTGGAGATACAGCCGGTCGGGGTTGGCGGCGTCCCGCGCGACCTTGTGCACGCACTGGCCGAACTCCGGGTTCGGGTCCGGCAGGAACACTGCGGAGACACCGGAGTTGGAAGGGGTCCAGCTCGCGCCGCCGTCCTCGGTGCGGAAGACGCCCGCCGTGGAGACGGCGACCGTCACGGCGCGCGGATCGCGGGCGTCGGTGAGGATGGTGTGCAGCCCCTCGCCACCGCCGCCGGGCACCCACTTCGAGCGGGTGGGGTGCTCCCACAGCGGGCGGACGAGCTCGAAGGACTCGCCACGGTCCTCGGAGCGGTACAGCGCGGCGGGCTCGGTGCCCGCGTACACCACGTCCGGTTCGGCGGCCGCCGGGTGCAACTGCCAGACCCGCTCCAGCGAGGCACCCGTGTCCTTGGGGAACTTGACGGCGGGCTGCGCCGGCTCGGTCCACGTCCGGCCCAGGTCGTCCGAGTGGAACACGGACGGACCCCAGTGCGCGCTGTCCCCGCCGACCAGCAGCCGGGGACGCCCGCCCCGGGTGTCGATCGCCACCGAGTACACCGCCTGTGCGTTGAAGTACGGACTTTCGTCGAACTCCCAGGCGCCGCCGCGCCGTCGTCCGATGAACAGTCCCTTGCGCGTGCCTACCGTGAGCAGAACGTCGGCCATGCCGACCACCTCCGCGACGTCGTTGTCCCAGACACCGGCCAGTCTGCACCCCGCCACTGACAGTCACCCCTGAACTCGTCGTCCGCGCAGGTCGCGGACGCCGTGTCGGGCCCTGCCGGCGATTCCTTCGAGCTGCCTCCCGGCACACATGCGGCGTACCGTGATTCCAGGGACGGACGAGTCGACCGACCCGGCCTGAGCGTCCAGCGGGCCGAGCGCGTATGGGAGGGGGACGGGGCGTTTCCGTGCGGCTGTGAGGAGGATGCCATCGATGGCGGCATTCCGAGGTCCGAAGGTCTGGCTGTGGCGGTGGCGGCGCAATCCGTTGCGGCGCCGCAGTGACGCCTTGGAGGCCTGGATCATGCTCGTCGCCTGGGTGCTCGTCGTGCTCAGCGGCGTCTTCACCGGTCTGCTGACCGCGCGGACCGTCGAGCGGGGTCTCGCCGTGGAACGCGCCCAGTGGCGCTCCGTCGCGGCCCAGGTCACCGAGGACGCGGTCGGTTCCGGCGCCACGGAGTCCGCGAGCGGCCTCGTCTGGGCGAAGGTGAGCTGGACCGCGCCCGACGGCTCGGCCCACACCGGCCAGTCGCGGGTCTACGCCGGGACGGAGGCAGGCACCCCGGTCACCGTGTGGACCGACCGGCAGGGGCGCCTGGTCACCAAACCCGCCACCGCCTCGCAGGCACAGACCCGGTCCGCCATGGTCGGTGTTCTCGTGGGCGTGAGCGCGGCGGCCGTGCCCTTCGTCGGCGGCCGGCTGGTACGAGGCCGTCTCGAACGGCGCCGGATGGACCAGTGGGACCAGGAGTGGGCACGGATAGGACCCAGATGGGGCCGGACGACGAGCTGAGCCCTGGACGAGCGTCCCCGCCGACCTCGTGGACCGCTCCTCGGGCGTCGTGAGTCGCTGCGCCGACGGCCGCGGTCCGCTTCGCTCGACCTCGCGGACCGCTCCTCGGACGCCGTGGGCGGTTCCCTCGGTGTTGCAGGCCGCTCCTCGGACGGCGTGAGCCGCTCCGCGCAGCACGCCGCACGGGCCCTCCGCGGGCCCGCCGGCGCTACGCCGCGTCCAGCACCGTGCGGCAGTCCCGCAGCAGTCGTTCGTCCTCCAGGATGTCGTGGCTGCCGTAGCCGCCGGACCGCGCCCGGTGCCGCCGCGGAGCGGCCAGCTCCGCGTGCACCAGGTCGTGGACGGGTTCCGCCGCGCCGCCCATCCGGACGAGACACGCGGCGATCGTGCCGCGCGTGTACGCGTTCTCGTGCCAGGCGGTGCGGAACACCCGCAGCACCGGCTCGGGATCGACGGCGATGTCCCAGAGCGCGCAGGCGGCGGCCGTCCGCTCCCAGACCTCGGCGGATTCCGCGAGCCGCCGCAGCTCCGGAAGCGCGGCGGCGGCGGGCGGCCCGACGCGGCCGAGGGCCTCCGCCGCCGGCCGCGCGTGGCCCGTGCCCTCCTCCGCGAGTCCCCGCATCAGAGGGGGAAGCACCGCGGTCAGGTCCCCCTCGACCGCCCAGAGCGCGGCAGCCGCCGGGACGGCGCTCGGACCGTCCAGCAGCTCGCGCAGCACCGGTGTCGCCGTCCGCGCGCCGGCCCCGAACGTCCCGAGCGTCCCGGCGAGCGCGCTCACGAGAGAGTCCCGCAGCGACAGCGTGCCGGGTGCGCCGTGCAGCAGTCGGAGCACTTCGGGCACCGCGGCGTCGTGGCGCAGCCTGCCGAGCGCGGACAGCAGCGGTGCGGCCCGGCCGTAAGTCTCCCGGGAGTCCAGGGGCACCTCGCCGAGGCGCTGCCGCAGCAGCGGGGCCAGGGGCGCGGCGGCCGGGCCCAGGTACTCGATCGCGTGACCTACCTCGTTCGGGACGACCGGCTGGGTCAGCACCTGGGCCAGGGCGGGAACGGCCCGCGGATCCCCGGCCCTGGCCAGGGCCTTCAGCGGGCGGCTCAGGGTCGGCGTGCCGGAACCCCAGGCCTGCGGGTCCGACTCCACCAGGGCGGCGAGCCGGTCGGCGGCGGGCGCCGCGAGGGTGAAGAGGGACTCCAGGACCGACACCGCGGCGTAGCGCAGACGCTCCTCGTCCGAGGCGAGTTGCTCACCGATCAGGGCGATCGGTTCCTCGTACGAGGCGCGCCACTCGCGGAACAGTCCCGCGGACATCCACACCGCGTTGCACCGGTCGGCCGCGTCCTCGCCGGTCAACTGACCTTCGAGCAGGGCGATCCGGTCGGCGGTGCGGGAACCGAGCGCCGTGTGGAGCGTGCGCAGCAGCTGGGAGCCCTCTTCGTCCGCGGGCCGCATGCGGCGCAGATGTCCGACGAGCGTGTCCGTGCCGGTCCGCTCGGGCTCCTCCGGCCCGCGGGCGCAACGCGACCGGGCGCGGAGCAGGGCGACGACGGTGGGCACCAGGTCGGCGGGAAGGCGGTCGGGCGCGCACCCCGCGAGCTGGCCGAGCGCGGCGAGCCGCAGTCCCGGGTCGTGCGGGGCGGTGCACAGCGCGGTCAGGCAGTCCACCGCCGGTGCGGTGACGCCGGCGTGCAGGCGCGCGAGCAGTCCGATGCCCTCGGCGAGCGCCAGCCGGACGCCGCCCTCCTCCTCGGCGTCGAGCCGCTCCCTCAACAGGCCGAGCACGCGCTCCGGTTCGTCGAGGAAGCGGACGAGCGCGGCCGGAACCGCGCGCCGTACCTCCGGGTCCTCGTCCGCGACCAGGCCGACGAAGGCCGCGGCCCCCGCCCGCATCGCCGCACGGGCCATCGCCCGATTGTCGCCGTCGCCGTCGTCGTCGCCGCGGACCGGGGCGGTGACGCCCTCCTCGTCGTCCCCGGCATCGTCGTCCTCGGCATCGTCCCCTCCGCCGATGCTGACGAGCAGTTCCACGATGCCGCCGCGGTCGGGGACTTCCGCATGGGTGACGAGCTCGAACAGGAAGGGGATGCAGGCCAGTGTCGAGTCGTACACGTCGCCCTGGTGGTGCACCGCCCCATACATCCCGTCGAGTGCACGCTCGCGCTCCTCGGGGTTCGCCGCGGCGAGGCCGCGCAACAGCCCCGGCACGTCCTCGGCGCTTCCGTACGCATGCTCCATCGAAGCCCAGCCGACCTCGTCGATCCCCCTGAACACGGCGTCCTCCCCAGGCATCCGGCAACTGATCGAGAGTGTGCACCACGGCACTGACAGTGACGTCGGGAAGCGTGCCGGGCGACGGCCGCGGGCGCCATGGCCGGAGTCCTAGACTGGGGCGATTCGCACGGGTGGGCCGACGGGTCGGCCGGGACGGGAGGGCAGGGCGGTGGCGGCAGAGGCCGGGGGCTTCGAGGACCCGTCCGCCGAGGTGCTGGCGGAGGCGGCCGCGACGTTCGGGCTGCTCGCGTCGCCGGCGCGGCTGCACATCGTCTGGGCGCTCGCGCAGGGCGAGAGCGACGTGACCGGTCTCGCCGAGCGGGTCGGCGGCGCGCTGCCCGCGGTGAGCCAGCATCTGACCAAGCTGAAATTGGCCGGTCTCGTACGGTCCCGGCGCGAGGGCCGGCGGCAGGTCTACTTCGTCGACGACCCGGACGTCGTGACCGTCGTACGCCTCGTGGTGGGCCAGCTGACCGACCGGGCCGCCCTGGCCGATCGGTCCGGCGCCGCCGATCGGACCGGCGCCGCCGGTCGCACCGCCGTCGGCGGTCGCTCCGCGCGTGGAGCGCTGCGACGCATCCGCGGCGTCGGCGCCTGAGACCGTCTTGGCACCCGGCACGACCGCGACGTCGACGCGGCAGGACCGCTCGCGAGCCGGCGTGCCGCCCGCCGCAGAGGCGTATGCCTCGGACGGCCTTGCCGCACTGACGTCGCTCCAGTTGCTGCGGAACCTGGACACCGGCCCGCGGGGGCTGACCGAGGCCGAGGCACAGGAGCGGCTGGTCCGCCTGGGAGCGAACGAGCCTCCGCACCGGCGCGCGACGTCCTGGCCGCGCTTGTTCGTCCGCGGAACGCGTGACCCCTTCACCGCTGTGCTGCTCTGCCTCGGCCTGATGTCGGCGGCCGTGGCGGCCTGGGGAACGGCGTGCGTGATCCTGTGCCTGGTGGCCGTCGGCTGCGCGTTGCGCGCGTCCGGGGAGCACCGGGCCGACCGGTCGACGGCCGGGCTGCGCGAACTGGTCGCCGGGACCTCGACCGTGCTGCGGCGCGCCGAGCCGGTCGGCGCTCCACGGGTCCGGGACGTCCCCGTCGACGCCCTGGTGCCCGGCGACGTGATCCGGCTCGGTCCCGGCGACCTGGTCCCGGCGGACGTACGGCTGCTGCGGGCCGGCGGGTTGACCGTGCGGGAGGCCGCGCTGACCGGCGAGTCGACGGCGATCGCCAAGTCCGCGCGGGACGCCCCCGCCTCCGGGGAGCAGGACCATCTCTGCTTCCAGGGCAGCAGCGTGGTCTCCGGCGGCGGGACCGCGGTCGTGCTCGCGACCGGGGCGCGGACCCGCCTCGCCGCGGCGTGGAACGGCTCTCCCGCCGCCCACTCTCCCCGCCCGCCCAGCGCCTTCGACCGCTCCGTGCGCGGCATCTCCTGGGTGCTCATCCGGTTCATGCTGCTCACGCCGCCGCTGGTGCTCATGGCGAACGCGGCGCTGCGCGGGCGGGGCGTGGAAACCCTGCCCTTCGCCGTCGCGGTGGCGGTCGGGCTCACCCCCGAGATGCTGCCCGTCGTCGTCACGGCCGCTCTGGCGCGCGGTGCTTCGGTGCTCGCCCGCACCCACCAGGTGATCGTCAAACGGCTGCCCGCACTGCACGACCTCGGCGCGGTGGACGTGCTGTGCCTGGACAAGACGGGCACCCTCACCCAGGACCGGCCCGTCGTCGACCGCGCGGTCGACGGGGACGGCCGGGACGCCCCCGACGTCCTGCGCTGGGCCGGTGTGAACGCCTGGTGGACCCTTCAGCTCGCCGAACTGCCCGCGCCGGACGCCCTGGACGAGGCCCTCCTGGCCGCGACCGACCCGGACACGGATCACGAGGAGGGCGTCACGGCGCTGCCGGTCTCCCCGGAGCGCCGCCTCGCCACGGCGGTCGTGCGGCATCCGCGTCGGCCGGGCGTCCACACCCTCGTGATCAAGGGCGCCTTCGAGGACGTACTGGACAGGTGCGCCCTGGAGGAGGACGAGCGGGCCCGGCTGCTCGCCGTCGCCGCGCGGCACGCCGAGGAGGGGCTGCGCGTGCTCGCGGTCGCCACCGCCGAACGGCCCGCCCGCACCCGCCGCCCCACGCAGGCCGACGAACGAGGACTGGCCTTCCGCGGCTTCGTCACCTTCCGGGACGCGCTCGCCCCGACCGCCGCGCACGCGTTGCGCACCCTGTCCGGCCAGGGCGTCGCCGTGAAGATCCTCACCGGTGACCACCCGGGCACGGCGGCCCGGGTCTGCCGCGAACTGGGCGTCCGCCCCGGGGAGGTGACGACGGCCGACCGCCTCGACGGCCTCTCCGGCAGCGGACTGACCGAGGCGGTCCGCCGCACGACGGTGCTCGCCCGCTGCACCCCGGAGCAGAAGGCGAGGTTCGTCGCCGCCCTGCAGGACGGCGGCCACACGGTCGGTTTCCTCGGCGACGGCGTCAACGACCTGCCCGCACTGGACACCGCCGACGTCGGCATCGCCCCTCGGGACGCCGTCGACGTCGTCCGGGAGAGCGCCGACGTGGTGCTGGCCGAGAAGGATCTCGGCGCGATCGGCCACGCGGTCACGGAGGGAAGGCGCGGCAGCGTCACCGTCGCCGCCTACCTGCGCACCACGTTGTCCTCGAATCTCGGCAACGTCCTCGCGATGCTCGCCGCGGGACTGCTCCTGCCCTTCCTCCCGATGCTCCCCGCCCAGATCCTGGCCCAGAACCTCTGCTTCGACGCGGCACAGCTCGCCTTCGTGCACGACCGCCCCCAGCCCGACGCGCTGCGGCGCCCGGCCGTGCTCCGGCCCCGGTCCTTCCTGCGGTTCATCACCGTCTTCGGGGCGCTCAACGCGGTGGCCGACCTGGCCACGTTCGCGGTCCTCGGCCTCGCCACGGACGGGCCCGAGGGCATCGACGACGCGACTGTCTTCCACTCGGGCTGGTTCACCGAGAACCTCATGACCCAGGCCGTCGCGATGCTGTTGCTGCGCCTCGGCCGCCGCACCGCCGAGGACCGCCGGTTCCCCGGGCCGATCGGCTCGGCCGCCGCCGCGCTCGCCGCCGCCGGACTGTTGTTGCCGCTCTCGCCGCTCGGTCCCCTCCTCGGCATGACGGCACTGCCCGTCGCCTCCTACGCGCTCCTCGCCGTCGTCCTCACGCTGTACGGGACGGCTCTCGCGGTCGTTCTGAGAATCCACCGCCCCGGGCGATGACGGCCCGGCGGGCGGGGCAGGGAAAGCGCTGGTCCGGGGGCGCGCCGACGCCTCAGCCCATAGTTGTACAGTTGCGCAAAACAGCAACCATCATGGGGTGTCGGCCCGTCGGACGCGCCCCGACCGACGCGAGGAAGGCGGGGGCGCGATGCTCCGCAACGGACTGGAACCCTGGCACCTGCTCATCGTGGCGATCGTGGTCGTCGTGTTGTTCGGCTCGAAGAAGCTGCCCGACACCGCTCGTGCACTCGGCAAGTCGATGCGCATCCTCAAGAGCGAGGCGAAGGCGATGAAGGGCGAGAACGCACAGCCCGCGGCCCGGCAGGCGGTGCCGGAGGCCGTCCGGGCCGCCGACGGTCCGGCTACGCCCCGTCCGGCGCCGGAGGCGTCCGGCGCAGCGCACTGAAACCGGGCCGCGGCAGGGCGGGCGGGGCGAGAAAGCCTTCCGCGCGGGCGGCGGCGACGCCGATGCGCGGAAGGTCGCTGCTCTTCTCGAACAGCAGGTAGCGCGGTTCCCAGACGGGCCGGTACTTGGCGTTGGCACGGTAGAGGGATTCGAGCTGCCACCAGCGCGAGAGGAACGTCAGCAGCGAACACCACAGCCGCAGCACGGGTCCGGCGCCCAGCCGGCCGCCGCGCTCGAAGACGGACCGGAACATGGCGAAGTTCAGGGACACCCTGCTGACGCCGATCTCCTGGGCGCGCAGCAGGAGTTCGATGACCATGAACTCCATGAGCCCGTTCTCGGAGTTCCGGTCGCGGCGCATCAGGTCCAGCGACAGTCCCCGCTCTCCCCACGGCACGAAGCTCAGTACGGCCTTGGGCTCGCCGTCGCCGTCGTGGCACTCCAGCATGACGCAGCGCCCGTCGGCCGGGTCGCCGAGCCGGCCGAGTGCCATGGAGAACCCGCGCTCGGTCTCGCCGTCGCGCCACCGGTCCGCCAGGTCGGTCAGGGCGGCCATCTCGGCTCCGGGGATGTCGGCGTGCCGGCGGATGCGGACGGTGTGGCCGGCGCGGCGGACGCGGTTGTGCGCCTGCCGGACGCCCCGCATCGCGCGCCCTTCCAGGGTGAAGTCGGCGCGGTCCACGATCGCCTCGTCGCCGAGTTCCAGGGCGTCCAGACCGTGCCGGGCGTAGATGGTGCCGGCTTCCTCGCTCGCCCCCATCACCGCGGGCGTCCACGCGTGCCGGCGCGCCTCACGCAGCCAGGCGTCGATCGCGCCGGGCCAGGCCTCGGGATCCCCGATCGGGTCACCGGAGGCCAGCGTCACGCCGCCGACGACCCGGTAGGCGATCGCCGCCTTGCCGGTCGGGGACCACACGACCGCCTTGTCGCGGCGCAGCGCGAAGTACCCCAGCGAGTCCCGTTCGCCGTGCCGGACGAGCAGCTCCCGCAGACGGTCCTCGTCGGGCGCGCCGAGGAGTTCACGGCCGCGCGGCGAGCGGAAGCAGGCGTAGAGCACGAGGAGGAAGGTCGCGGCCATCATGACGTTGATCAGGACGTCCACCCAGCGGGGCGCCGCGACGCTGTCGAAGCGGTCGGCGAGCGGGCCGACGCTGACGCCACGCAGCAGGGTGTACGCGACACGGTCGCTCAGCGGTGTCCCGGTGACCTGGTTGGTGGCGCTCACCAGCAGGGTGCCGAGGGTGGCGGCGACGAGCAGGCCGCCGGTGCCGACGGCCACGGCCAGCCTGGGGTTGGAGCGGTCGCCGACGGCGTGGAACTCCTTGCGCCCCACCAGCAGGGCGACGACGAAGAGTCCGGTGAGCAGGGTGGAGAGCCAGTTGAAGCCGTGCCGCTGGTAGCGGTCCTGGGTCAGTGCGGCGGCGTAGAGCACGAAGAGCGGGCCGGCCAGCAGCATGTTGAAGATCCAGGCCGCCCGTTTGCGGCGCCGCATCACCAGGGCGAGGAACAGGGCCAGTGCCGCCGACACCAGTCCCGCGGTGGCGAGGTACGGGGTGAAGTACTGGCCTGCGTTGTGCTCGATCACCTCCTGGCGGAAGGTCAGCGACACCACCGCGACCAGATTGAGCGCCGCGAGCAGGCGCAGGTACCAGACGGTGAGGCCCGCTGCCCGCAGTCGTGCGGCGGTGGCCCGCTGTCCTGGCGGGTGGGCCGGGCGTGACCTCGTGTTCCGCTGTTCCGGGACGAGCACTGACTGTTGTACGGACACCGTGGAGCAACACCTTGAGGAGAGGCCGGGGCGAACCGGTGCGGACTGTGGCCGGGGAGCGCAGTGGGGGCTGCGGCCGGGAACCCTACATGGTGTAGGGAAAAGACTGGTTATGGAGAGGTGAAGGGGTAAGGAGGCGGTGAGAATCGCCCCGTCGCCCCGTCGCCCCGTCGCCCCGTCGCCCCGTCGCCCCGTCGCCCCGTCGCCCCGTCGCCCCGTCGCCCCGTCGCCCCGTCGCCTCTCCGGCCCGCCGGGTCCCGGCCGGGTTCCGTCCGGATTCCGGACTGCCCCTCACCCGTCCCCGGGGTCGCGGCCCCCGGTCCCTCCGGTGTTCCTACTTCTTCGTCCTGCCCGGTGCTCGCAGCCACTCGGAGCGGCCCGGCCGCGGTTGGCCCAGGGCTCGCGGCGGGCACGGCTTCGCGCTCTCCCCGGCGGGACGGTCGCGTGTCG
This sequence comes from Streptomyces krungchingensis, assembly GCF_054729265.1. Classification (NCBI taxonomy): domain Bacteria; kingdom Bacillati; phylum Actinomycetota; class Actinomycetes; order Kitasatosporales; family Streptomycetaceae; genus Streptomyces; species Streptomyces krungchingensis. The sequence continues at coordinate 1,982,380 of NZ_JBPUKY010000001.1, read as the reverse complement.
TCGCCCACCACAGGAGGTCACCCACGGCGGCACCGGCCGTGACCACGGCCAGGATGACACCCGCCATGGTCAGCCCGTCGTCGAGGTGCGGGCGCCCGTGGAGGGCGTGCAGATCGAACCCGCACAGGTGGTACACGCCCACCGCGGCGATCCCGAGACTCGGTACCAGAAGGGCCAGCACGGACATCGGTCCGCGGGCCGCCCGCCCGTCGTGGCGTTCCTTCAAGGGGTCCCCCGTCGCGTATGAGCCGGTTCACCACCGGGACCCTACTTCACGTAGGGTCCGACCGATCCTGGGGTGACGTCTTCCCCCTCATGGACCGGCGGGGAGCGGTCCTCAGTTCCCGTCCGGGGTGGGTGTCCTCGGTCACAGGCCCATCGGTGCCCGGCCGGGCACGGGTGCGGCCGGCGCCGGCCGCACCCCGCGGCGGGGCCTATACGGACCGGTGGTACTGGTCCGGCACATGCACGTCGCCCCCCAGCTCCCGCGCGGCGAGCCGCGCGAAGGACGGGTTGCGCAGCAGCTCGCGGCCCAGGAGCACCGCGTCGGCCTCCCCGTTGGTGAGGATCTTCTCGGCCTGCTCGATCTCGGTGATGAGACCGACGGCGGCGACGGGCAGGGAGGTCTCGTTCTTCACGCGGGCGGCGAAGGGGACCTGGTAGCCGGGCTCGACGGGGATGCGGACGCCGGAGGCGTTGCCGCCCGTCGACACGTCGAGCAGGTCCACGCCGTGCTCGTGCAGCTGGGCGGCGAAGCGGACGGTGTCGTCGGCGCTCCAGCCGTCCGCCTCCAGCCAGTCGGTGGCGGAGATGCGGAAGAACAGGGGCTTGCTGTCGGGCCAGACCTCGCGCACGGCGTCCACGACGTCGAGGGCGAAGCGGGTGCGGTTCTCGTACGAGCCGCCGTACGCGTCGGTGCGGTGGTTGGAGTGCGGGGACAGGAACTCGTTCAGCAGGTAGCCGTGGGCGCCGTGGATCTCGACGACCTCGAAACCGGCGTCCAGGGCGCGGCGGGCCGCGTCGGCGAACTGCCCGACGATCTCCTGGATCTCGGCGACGGTCAGCTCGGCCGGGACCGGGTGGCCCTCGTCGTAGGGGAGCGGGCTGGGGGCGAGCGGCTGCCAGGCGAGGGCGCCGGGGGCGATCGGCGCGCCGCCCTTCCATGGGCGCTCGGTGGCCGCCTTGCGCCCGGCGTGGGCGAGCTGGACGGCCGGCACGGTGCCCTGCGCGGACAGGAAGCCGGTGATGCGGCGGAACGCCTCGACCTGCGCGTCGTTCCAGATGCCGAGGTCGTACGGCGAGATCCGGCCCTCGGGGGAGACGGCGGTCGCCTCGACGATGATGAGCCCGGTGCCGCCGGTGGCCCGCGCCGCGTAGTGCGCGAAGTGCCAGTCGTGGGGGACGCCCGCCGCGGCTCCTTCGGGTGCGGCGGAGTACTGGCACATGGGCGGCATCCACACCCGGTTGGGGATGGTGAGCTCGCGCAGGACGTAGGGCTCGAAGAGAGCGCTCACGGCTGGACTCCATTCGTCACGGGGCCGGTGTACGCCTCGTACGATAGGCATCGTAGTACGGGAGATGTCAAACTACGAGAGATCTCGTACAATGCGTGCAGGACGACAGCCCCGGAGGAAGTTCCCGGACGAAGAGGAAGTTCCCGGACGAAGTGGAGCCGCCGTGACGACCGCCGCCCGTGCCAACGGCAGCCGCGACCTGCCGCACCCCGCACTCGAGGAGATCCGCCTGGAGTCGGTGCTGCACGCGCTCGCCGACCCCATGCGGCTCCAGGTCGTGCGAGAGCTCGCCGCCGACGGCGACGAGCTCTCCTGTTCGCATTTCGATCTGCCGGTCACCAAGTCCACCACCACGCATCACTTCCGGGTGCTGCGCGAGAGCGGGGTCATCCGGCAGGTCTACCGCGGCACCGCGAAGATGAACGGCCTGCGCCGCGACGATCTGGGCGACCTCTTCCCCGGGCTCCTCGACAGCGTCCTCGCGGCAGCGGCCCGTCAGGCCGACCGGCTCGGCGGCTGAGGCGCCGGGATCCCCGGTGGCCCGACGGCTGAGGTACCGGGATCCTTGGTGGCCCGACGGCCGCGGGCCGACCCCCCGGTGGCCCTGACGGCGGCGGCCCCGCAGCCCCGGTCGTCCGGCGGCGTGGCCCGTCCGCCGGTCGCCGATGTCGGCCGCTATGCCTCCGCCGCCACCGAAGGAGGCGTGGGCCCGGCGGCGTCCCCGGCCGAATCCGCCTTGCCCGGCAGGTGGTTGAAGAGCAGGTTCAGGGCGATCGCGGTCAGGCAGCCCGCGCTGATCCCGCTGTTCATCACCGTCTGGAACCAGTCCGGGAACTTCTCGTACACCGTCGGCACTCCGACCGGCAGCATGCCCACGGCGACCGAGACGGCCACCACCGTCAGGTTGTTGTTGCCCTCGAAGTCCACCTCGGCGAGGGTGCGCAGGCCGCTCGCGGCGACCGTCCCGAACATCACCAGGCCGGCGCCGCCCAGCACGGGCGCCGGGATCGCGGCGACGACCGCGCCCAGCTTGGGCAGCAGGCCGAGCAGCACCAGGATGCCGCCCGCGGCGGCGACCACCCAGCGGCTGCGCACGCGCGTCATCCCGACCAGGCCGACGTTCTGCGCGAACGCCGTGTAGGGGAAGGTGTTGAACACGCCGCCCAGGACCGTCGACAGGCCGTCCGCGCGCAGGCCGTCGGAGAGCGTGCGCGGCTCGACGGGACGGTCCGTCATCTGGCCCACCGCGATGAAGTCACCGGTGGTCTCGGTCATCGTGACGAGGGCGACGACCAGCATCGACACGATCGCGGAGACGTGGAACGTCGGTGTGCCGAAGTGGAACGGCGTGCTGATCCCGACCCAGTCGGCGTCCCCGACCCCGTCGAAGTCCGTGAATCCGAAGGGGATGGCGACCGCGAGGCCCACGGCGATGCCGATCAGTACCGCGATGCGGCCGAGGAAGGCCGGCGCGAACCGTTGCACGGCGATCACCACGGCCAGGACGAAGCCCGCGAGCGCCAGGTTCTTCGGCGCGCCGAAGTCCGCCGCACCCACTCCGCCGGCCGCCCAGTTCCCGGCGACCGGCAGCAACGAGACACCGATGATCAGGATGACCGTGCCCGTGACCAGGGGAGGGAAGAACCGCAGCAGTCTGCCGAAGACGGGGGCGAGCAGGACTATGGCGAGGCCCGCCACGATCACCGAACCGTAGATCGCGCGCAGTCCGCCGCCGGTGGTCCCGATCAGCACCATCGGCGACACCGCGGCGAAGGTGCACCCCTGCATGATCGGCAGTCGTACCCCGAAGCGCCAGAAACCGACGCACTGGATGAGGGTGGCGATGCCGCACACCAGCAGGTCGGCGGTGATCAGATACGCCAGATCCGCGGGCGACAGCTTCAGCGCGCCACCGACGATCAGCGGGACGGCCACCGCGCCCGCGTACATCGCGAGCACGTGCTGGAGCCCGAAGGCCGCGAGTTGGCGTACGGGTGGAACCTCGTCGACGGGATGCACGGGAGCAGCGGTGGCCATGGGCACTCCAGGAGCGGCGGAAGCGGGTGAAGGTGAAGCAGGGTGAACAGCCCCCGACCGTAAGCGGCTTGAACAGTTTGTTGATGTCCGGGCTGTTGCCGATGTGTGTCATGCCCACGGAAGCCGTGTCGACTCCACCGCGCTCCGCCGTACGTGCCGACGCACCTGTCACGAACCCGCCGTACGCGCCGCCGCCAGCAGCGACGTCCAGTCGGGCAGCTTCACCACGCCCCGGCCGAGCGACGCGCCGAGTTCCGCCTCGGCCCGCTCGATCGCCTGCCACCCGGCCCACTCGACCGGCCGTACGCCCTCCGCCCGCAGCGCCGCGAGAGGATCCCCGGCCACGTCGCGCCGTACGAGGGTGTCCGCGTCCTCCAGCAGTGAGGTCACCGTCTCCTTGGCGCACGGCCGGTTGGTGCCGATGACGCCGGTGGGGCCGCGCTTGATCCAGCCCGCCACGTACTCGCCGGGAGCGATCGCGTCGTCCCGCAGGATCCGGCCCGCCCGGTGCGGCACCGTGCCCTGTCCGGCGTCGAAGGGGAGTCCGTCGAGAGGCACCCCGCGATAGCCGACCGAACGCAGCACCAGCTGGGCCTCGATGTCCTCGAACCGCCCCGTGCCCGTCACGCCGCCCTGACCGTCCGGCACGGTCCGCTCGAAACGCACCGCTCCCACCCGCCCGCCGTCGGCGAGCAGTTCGACGGGGCGCAGGAAGAACCGCGGCCGGATCCGCCGTGGGCGGCCCTGCGCCGGCGCGTCGGCCCAGCCCCGCAGCACCTCCACGTTGCGCCGCTGCGCGGCCGGCAGGCCGGACGGATCGAGGTAGGCCGGGTCGAGCTCCAACTCGTGCGGATCCACGACGATTTCGGTGTCGGGCAGGGATCCCAGCTCACGCAGTTCCTTGGTGGTGAAGCGGGCCTGGGAGGGGCCGCGCCGCCCGACCATGCTGATCTCCGTCACCTTGCTGGCGGCCAGTGCGGCGAGCGCCGCCTGCGGCATGTCCGTGGGGCTCAGCTCGGCCGCGCCGCGAGCCAGGATCCGGGTCACGTCCACGGCCACGTTCCCGACGCCGATGACCACGGCCGAGCGCACGCCGAGCACGAACTCCTCCGCGGCGGCGTCGGGGTGCGCGCTGTACCAGGAGACGAACTCGGTGGCCGACCAGCTGCCGGGCAGGTCCTCGCCGGGCACGCCGAGATGGCGGTCGGTGGCGGCGCCCACGCAGTAGACGACCGCGTGGTAGAGGTCCCGCAGGCGGGCGGCCGGCACGCCGTCCGGACCGACCTGGACGCCGCCCAGGAACCGTACCCGCTCGTCCTCCAGGACGGTCCGCAGGTTGTTCTGGAGCGATTTGATCTTCTCGTGGTCGGGGGCCACCCCGTAGCGCACCAGGCCGTAGGGGCACGGCAGCCGGTCCAGGACGTCCACCCGGACATCGGGCACCTGGCTCTGCTGGACGAGGCTCTGGGCGGTGTAGACCCCGCTGGGACCCGAGCCGACGACGGCGACATGCAGCACGGCGGAACTCCTTAACCGAGGGTTCTGGAAGAACGCTGACAGGAGATCGCTGACGGTTCCAGGATCGCACCGCCGATGCTCGGCTGACAGGGTGCGGCGCGTGTCGCGTCCGTGCGTGTCCGTTCGAATGGAATGTGATCATGCGGTTACGTTCCGCATGTGCTGGAAGCATCCTTTCTCGATCTGAACGGCCGCTGCCGCGCGGACGGCGTGGTGTCGGTGCGGCGCGCCTGGCAGGTGCGTGACCACCGGACCGCCACTTCCTGGTTCGACGTCCGGCTGGTCTTCGCCGACGGTGCCCAGGTCGACGTCCTCGCCGTGCTGTCCGGGGCCGGGGTGACGATCGAGGACGTACGGGCTCAGCCGCCGCTCTCCCTCGACGACCTCGCGGTGCTCTCCGGCTGGATCGAGGCGCCGCTCCTCGAGGCGTGCGGTGCCGCGGCCCGGCCCGCGGGGGAGCGCGAAGGCACACACGGCGACGCGAGCGAGGGCACGCAAGGTGACGAGGGCGAGGGCAGGCCGACGGGGCCGACGCGCCGGGCCCGGCGCGCCTGGCCGCGTGGCACCGAGGGCCGCAGACTGGCGGCGGAGGAGTACCGCGCCGCCCAGGAGGACGGCCTCGACCCGGTGCTGGCGGTCATGTGCGCCACCGGCCACAGCCGGCGCAAGTCGCTGAGGCTCATCGCGGGGGCGCGGGAGGCCGGCTTCCTGACCCCTCGTCACGCACGGCGCTGAGCACGCGGATCGAGCGGCGCCCGTCGGGGCCCGGTCACTGAAGTGCGCGCATCTTGCCGATCTCGCTGGTCTGCTGCGCGATCACGTCGTCGGCCATCTCCTCGATCTGGATGTTGTTGCCCTCGGACTTCACGTCCGTGGCCATGGTGACCGCCCCGTCGTGATGCGTGATCATCAGCTTCAGGAAGAGCTCGTCGAACGCCTTCCCCTTCGCCGCGCGCAGCGCCTCGAGCTGGTCCTCCGTCGCCATGCCGGGCATCGTCGCGTGCTCGTGCTCCGTGACCGCCCGTTTGCCGCCGTGCGTCTTGAGCCAGCTCTTCATGGTGGAGATCTCCGGGCCCTGCGCGGCGGCGATCCGTGCGGCGAGCCGCTTCACCTTGCCGGACTCCGCCCGCTTCGGGGCGAGTTCGGTCATCTCCAGCGCCTGGGTGTGGTGGACGATCATCATCCGGGCATAGGTGAGGTCGGCCGAGTTGGGGGAGTCGTCCTCGCTCCGCTGCTTCGCGGCCTCCTCGGCGGACAGGGTCTCGGCCGCCTCCCCGGGCTTGCCGGGCGCGATGACCGAAGGGCCCGGCGACGCGGCGGACTTGGGGCCGGAGTCCGAGTCGCAGCCGGCGAGCGCGAGCGCGGCCACGGTCAGCGACACCGCGGCCAGCAGTGCGCGGGGCGTGGGTCTCGGGGACGCGCTGGACGTACGGCGAGCGGACACGGCGACCTCCTGCGGCTCATGAAGGGTCATGAAGCGACGGATACATCAGGGGTGTTGATGTCCGTCCTAGCACGCTTCCGAACGTGGCTGATCAAAAACATTCATGACGAGTACGTTGCCGTCTGTTGATCTCTGCATGGGACGGACGATACTTCAGGGGTCCGTGAACCGTTCGACCTTGAACGGCACAAGGGAGGAAACAGTGACCCTGTTGAACGATCCCCGAACGCGGCACAGACGCCTGGGAGTTGCCGCCGCCGCGGTGGGACTCCTGGCCGCGCTGCTCACAGCCGGGCCGGCGGCCGCCACCCCCGACCCCGGGGACGGCCCCGCGGCACGGGAGAAGGTCTCCCGGAGCGACGCCGCCGAGGCGAGAGCCGCGGTGGCGAGCGGGGAGATACCCGGCCAGGACGAGATCGTCCACTCCGACAACATCCAACACCTCGCCAACATCCCCAAGGAGGCCTTCACCGGCCTCAATTCGGACCTCGCCTTCCAGGGCAAGTACGCCTTCGCCGGCAACTACGACGGCTTCCGCATCTTCGACATCAGCAACCCGAAGGCGCCCCGGACCGTCGCGCAGGTGCTCTGCCCCGGCTCGCAGAACGACGTGTCCGTCTCCGGCAACCTGCTCTTCCTGTCCACCGACTCCTCGCGCAGCGACAACTCCTGCAACAGCACGACGCAGCCCGCGACCGAGAAGTCGTCGTGGGAGGGCATGAAGGTCTTCGACATCAGCGACAAGGCGAACCCCAAGTACGTCGCGGCCGTCGAGACCGCGTGCGGTTCGCACACCCACTCGCTCGTGCCCGACGGCAAGAACGTCTACATCTACGTCTCCTCGTACTCGCCGAGCGCCACCTTCCCCGACTGCCAGCCGCCGCACGACGGCATCTCGGTCATCAAGGTGCCGCGGAACGCTCCCGAGAAGGCGGCGGTCGTCAACTTCCCGGTGCTGTTCCCGGGCGAGGGGCCGGACGGCGGCGGCAACCCGGGCGGGCCCACCAACCCGGGTGTCTCCAAGACCACCGGCTGCCACGACATCACGGTCCTGCCCTCCAAGGACCTCGCCGCGGGCGCGTGCATGGGTGACGGCATCCTGTTCTCCATCAAGGACCCGGAGCACCCGAAGGTCATCGACCAGGTCGAGGACAACGTGAACTTCGCGTTCTGGCACTCGGCGACCTTCAACCAGAAGGCGAACAAGGTCGTGTTCACCGACGAGCTGGGCGGCGGCGGCGCCGCCACCTGCAACGCGGCGATCGGCCCGAACCGCGGAGCCGACGGCATCTACGACATCGTCGGCAAGGGCGACAAGCGCAAGCTCGTCTTCCGGAGCTACTACAAGATCCCCCGTCACCAGGCGGACACCGAGAACTGCGTGGCCCACAACGGCTCGCTGATCCCCGTCAAGGGCAAGGACCTCATGGTCCAGGCCTGGTACCAGGGCGGCGTCTCGGTCTGGGACTTCACCGACTCGTCGGCCCCGAAGGAGATCGCGTACTTCGAGCGCGGCCCGCTGTCCACCGACACGCTCCAGGTCGGCGGATCGTGGTCGGCGTACTACTACAACGGCTACATCTACTCGAACGACATCGCCAAGGGCTTCGACGTCCTGAAGCTCGACGACCGGCGCACGGACCCGGCCAAGCGGGTCCGACTGGGCGAGCTCAACGTCCAGACGCAGCCGGACTACTTCGACTGACCGTCCGCCCGGGCGTCCGCCTGCCGGTCCGAACGGCCCACCGGCTGTTCGTCCGTCAGGCGGTCCGGGCGGTCGCCGGTCCGGTCCTCCGGCCGGTCCGCGGCCTGGTCCTCGGGCTGCCGGCCGGTCGCGAAGAACCGTGACAGATCCGTCTCACACGTCCCGTCGGACGCCTCGGTCTCCGGCGGGACGCCCATCTCCCAGTCGAGGCGGTACCGCTTGAACAACTCGGCCCGCAGCGTCGGTATCGGCATCGGAACACCCGGCACCAGGGCCGAGTACACCGCGCCCATCAGCAGCGCCCGCAGCATCGGGTAGTCGGCCCCGGCATCCGGTGAGCCGTACCCGGCCATCGTGTCCCGCAGCAATTGGGCGAGCCGCTGCTGCTCGGGACACTGCACGAAGCCCTCGGCCTGCAACAGGCCCGCCATGTGCTGGCGCATCAGGACGGGCTGGTCGCGGGTGAGGCCGAGGATCGCGTCGATGGCCCGTGCCATCCGCTCCCGTCCGTCCTCGGTACGCGGCTCGCTCTCCAGCCGCTCCTCCAGCGTGCGGTGCATCAGCCGGTGCACGGCGGACTGCAGGAGCTGGCGCTTCCCGGGGAAGTAGTACGAGACCAGGCCGCGCGCCGATCCCGCGCGGTCCGCGATGTCCCCGAGCGTCGTCGCCTCGTAGCCGCGCTCGCTCACCAACTCCACGGCTGCCTGCAACAGCCGCTCCCGGGAACGCCGCCGCAACTCTTCATTGACCGAGGCGCTGCGCGGGGACATGCTGTAACTCCTGCGTTGACTGGCTGCCAGCCAACTATACTCAACGCGTCCGGTGCAGACCCTTCGTGGGTCCACTCCGGCCTGCCGTCTGCCTCGGATGACACGGGGGATCATCCGAGGCGGACCGGCGGACTTGCGGGCGAACGGGCGACGTGCCCGTCAGCCGACCAGACCGAGCACGGGCCGCAGTCCCTCCGGGCGCCCGGCCACCGGCAGATGGTCGACGAAGAACACCTCACAACCCAGGGCCGCCGCGCCCCCGTCGGCCCGCCGGTCGTCGCCCACCATCACAGTGTCCTCCGGCGCGACGCCCAGCGCGTCGCACGCGACCCCGAACAGCCGTGGATCGGGCTTCTGGATGCCGTGCTCGTACGAGAGCACGTACGTGCCGACGTACGGATCGAGGCCGTGCTCCCGGAAGACGGGGCGCAGATCCCAGCCGATGTTGCTGACCACGCCGACCGCGACCCCGCGCCCGCGCAGCGCGGCCAGCACCTCGGCGGCGTCCGGGTAGGGATCCCAGGCCTCCGGCACCATGTGCCGCTCGTACAGGGCGTCGTGCAGGCCGGGACCGGGCAGGGACACCTGTCGGGAGACCGCCGTGTACGCCGCTCGGTGCCGCTCGGCGCTCCGGTCGCGGGTGCGCCACAACTCGTCGAGGCCCTCGGGCACGCGCCCCGGGCGTCCGCCGCCCGGCATCGCGCCCACCGCGTCCAGAGCCCGTGCCGCCGCGGTCAACTCGTCGTCGGGCAGGGTGAGTCCGGCGTCGCGGAGCACCGCGCGCAGCCAGGAATCGGTCGATTCGGCGCGGAAGAGGGTTCCGGAGAAGTCGAAGAGCACACCTTTGATCCTCATGGCGGAGATCCTTCGTGGCACCGTGCACGGAGGTCAAGGGTGTCCCGGGCCGTGCCGCCGTTCGTACGAGGCCACGGCGAGCGTGACCACCAGCGCGCCGATCAGCCAGCCGCCCAGGACGTCGGAGGGCCAGTGCACCCCGAGCCAGATCCGGGTCCAGCCGACGCCCACGACGGTGACGACGGCCAGGGCCAGCACCGTGCGCCGCAGCCCGCGTCCCGCGCCGTACCGGTACAGCAGCCACAGCAGCAGCCCGCACACCACCGTGGCCGTGAGGGCGTGGCCGGAGGGGAAGGCCGCGTAGTGGGCCCGGTCGACGGGGTCCCGCCAGACGGGGCGTTCGCGGCCGACAGCCCACTTCAGCGTCTGCTGCACCGCGGTGCCCAGCGCGCACGCGGCCGCCACCCACAGGGCGAGCCACCGGTCCCCGTGCCTCCACACCAGCCAGATCACCGCGACGGCGCACACCGCGCGCATCGTCCACGGGTCCCACACCCAGTCCGTCAGCACCCGGAACACGTGGGTGAGGCCGGGCTCGTCGACGGCCCAGGTGTGCGTGGTGCGCGCGATGTCGCCGTCGAGGGCGGTCAGCGGGTGCCAGGAGAGCGCGACCGGCAGGACGAGCGCGAGGCACAGCACGGCCAGGATCACGGCGGCCCGCACGACACCACGCGGGCGCGGGCCGCGCGGGGCGGGGGCACGAGGGTCTGGTGCGTCGGGGGGAGGGCCGGCTGCCGGGGAGTGCATGCAGTGATCCTCGCCGACGCCCGGGGCGCCGGGCCAACACCCGCTCCGCGACGCACCGGACGCGCCCGGCGTGCGGAGGAGGCCTTGGGCTGTCGGGAGGAGGCGGCCGGCGAGGGAGGCTCCGGCCGGTCGGGAGGAGCCCGCCTGGCCGCCGGCCGGACCGCTCTCCGCGTGGCGCCGGGATGCGTCGGACGGACCCTAAGGGCTGTCCCGTAATCCCTGGCGGGCGCACGACGACAGCTACGGCACCTCGCCGCGTTGTCGGATCGCCCGAATACACCCAGTATGAGGACGGCCCTCCGCCTTGCGATGCACCGCATCTGACGCCGCGCGCTGATCCACCAGGGATTACGGGACAGCCCTTAGCCCAGCGCCCGCAGCCCCGGCACGAACGCCACCAGGACCGGGACCACCGGGACCAGTGCGGCGGTGGCCGTCAGGCGCAGGCGCCGGGCCGCGGTGAGCCGGTCGGGGGGAGTGAGCAGGCGGTTCACGCGCTGCGGGACGTGCGCCTCCGGGGTGGGGCAGGGGCCGAACACGCCCCGGTCCTCGTTGAGTTCCACCAGGGCCAGGGCGATCGTGAGGCGGCCGAAGCGGCGCGAGGCCACGTCGTCGGCGGCGAGTTCGACGAGCCGGTGCATCTCGTCGCGGAAGGCGGCGAACACCGGCACCTGGGGGAAGCCGGTGGCCAGCGCCGCCGAGGAGTGCAGCAGCCAGTCGTGCCGGGCCCGCGCGTGACCCTGCTCATGGGCGAGCACGGCATCCAGCTGCCGTCCCTTGAGACGGCGCAACGCGGCCGTGGTGATGACGAGTTGGGGAGCGGTGCCGGGTAGCCACCAGGCGTCGGGGCGCTCGCCCTCCAGCACCACCAGGCGGTCGGCGCTCGGCTCCTCGCCGGGCAACAGCGGGGCGCGCAGGCGCAGTTCGGCGCGGCTCTGGCGGCGCCGCGCACGGGCCCGCAGAATCTCCCGGACCAGCATCGCGCCGGTCCACACGCCGCCGCAGGCGAGTGCCACGGCGGTCGTCGCGGCCCACGCGCCGCCCGTGCTCAGCGCGTACGCGTCCACGACGGAGCGCGGCGCCGGACCGAACACATGGCCCCGCACCGCCACCCACGCGGCGGCCGCGCTGAGCGTCATCGACAGGGCGCAGCACAGCAGGACGGCCGCCACCACGCACTGCCAGACCCACAGGGCGACCACCGGTTCACGGTCCGGCCAGTCGGCCCGTGCGAGCAGTCGTGGAGCCACCACGGCGACCACGGCGCCGAGCAGCAACAGTGCCGCGGGGACCATCATGGTCCGAAGCCTATGAGCGGGGTGTCGGCGCTGGATACGGGCCGCGAGGGCAAGTGACGCACGCCACGGTTTCGTACGGCGCTCTAACGCCTCGCGTCCGGTCCCGCGCTCGGCGGGCCCGTCCCGGGAGCGGTGTCCGACGGGCCGGTCTCAGAGAGTGACCAGCATGGCGAGCATGGCGATCCCCATGGACAGGCGGCAGGCCCGCGACAGTTCGGGCCGGTCGCCCCAGCCGACGGCGCGCGTGCTCCCGGCGGTGGTGCTCCCCAGGGGCAGCAGCCGGGCGCCCGAGCGCAGGACGTACGCGGCGAAGTACAGCAGGAGCGCGCCGGTGACCAGGGGGATGCCGGAGCCGCCGTGGTGGCCGTGGTGGCCGGGGGAGACGGCCATCGTGACCGCCATGTAGACCATCGCCAGGGCGCCCATCAGATGGTGCAGGTGGTGCGGGTCCGACCGGGACGTGCACAGGGCGCGCACGGCGGCGGCGCCGAACACGGCGGTGTAGACGAGCCAGGCCCAGCGCGGCGGGGCGGCCACGGCGGCCGGGACCGCCATCGCGGCCATGCCGAAGCCCATCAGCGCCTCGCCGCCCGCGGTCCGGCGCTGTTCCTCGACGCGGCTGCGCATGCGCAGCAGGCAGTAGGCGCCGGTCGCCGCGCACAGCGCGACGAGCAGCCAGCCGGGCGAAGCCGGTCCGTGCACCGTGTACCTCCCCGCTCTCCGATGTCGGACATCGGGCAGTCGGTCTGGACATGCCCCGAGCGTCCGGTGCGCAAGCGAGCGCAAGGGTGTACGTGGGGGAGCGTGCGGGAGTGTGCGCTGGTGAGGGGTGTGACGGAGGATATGTTTTACAAGTAAAACACCTGCTAATATTGTTCGTATGAGTAGTGCGACCGCCCCCAGGACCCCCCGCGTACGGCGCCTGCCGCTGACCGGAGTGCTGCGTCTCGGCAGACCGTCCGACATCTGGTTCAAGCCCGCGCTGAGCGCCGTCGTGGCCGTCGCCCTGCCCAACCTGACGCTCCTGGCGCTCGGCCGCCTCGACCTCGCCATGTACACGATGGCCGGATCGCTGTGTGCCCTGTACGCCCACAACCGGCCCTACGCGGCGCGGGCCCGCGCCGTCGCCTGGGTGGTGCTCGGCATGCTCGGCGGCCTCGCCGTCTCCCTCGTCACGGCCTCGCTCACCACGAACGCCGTCGTGCTGGTCACCGTCGGCGCCCTGCTCGCCGCAGCGCAGAAGGCGCTCTGCGACGCCACACGCATCGGGCCGCCCGGACACGTCGTCCTCGCCTTCATCTCCTCGGCGGCCCTGTTCGCGCCGCAGTCCCTCGGCCAGGTGCCCGGCCATCTCGCGCTCGGCGCGGCGGCCGGCGTGTGGGCCTGGATCGTCTGCATGGCCCCGGGCCTCGTCCGCCCGCACGGCCCCGAACGCCGCGCCACCGCGCACGCGCTGGACGCCGCCGCCGCGTACGTCGAGGCCAGGGAGGCCGGAGCCGACGGCGTACGGGCCCGTGCCGCCGCGGCCGCCGCCGTGCACGGCGCCTGGCAGTGCCTGCTGTCGACCGGAGCCCGCTCCGCACCCCGGCGCTCCCTCGAACGACTGGTCGTGCGTGCCGAGGTCGCGCTGGCCGCGCCCGCCGACACGGACTCCGGACTGCTGCGCGACTGGGCCCGTGACCTGCGCGGCAACCAGCCCCTGCCGCGTCCCGGCGACCTCTCCGGGGCCGCCGACGAACTCCTCGGGGTCGAGGCCGCGCTGACCTTCGGGGAACCGCCGCTGTTCCGCCGCCTCGGCCCGCTCGCGCCCATCGCCCTGCGCACCGCGCTCGGCTGCGCGCTCGCCGGGTACGTCTCGCTCGCCCTCGGCGTCGGCCGCCCCTACTGGGCGCTGGTCACCGCCGCGTCGCTCTACCAGGCCAACGTCACCCTGACCTGGAGCCGGGGCGTGCAGCGCGTCGTCGGCAACCTCGTCGGCGTGCTCGCCTTCGCGGCGATCGCCCCGCTGGCTCACCTCGGTCAGGCGGCCCTCGTGCTGTGCTGCCTCGCCCTCAACTTCGGTGCCGAGGCGCTGATCGGCCGCAACTACTGGCTCGGCAGCATCTGCGTGACCCCGATGGCCCTGCTGATCACCGAGTTCGCGCGGGTCCAGCAGCCCGGCGAGCTGATCACCGACCGTGTCGTGGACACCCTCGTGGGTGCGCTGGTCGGCTTCGTCGCCGCGATCGCGGTGACGAACCGCAGGGCCGGCGACCGCATCGAGCACACGCTCGCCGCCGTCGAGGGCGCCCGGGAGCGCGCCGCCGCGCTGCTGGCCGCGGAACACCCCGGGCCCGGTGCCCTGGAGTCGGCCCGACGGGATCTGTCCGCCGCCGTGGTCGCCCTGCGCGCCGCCGCGGACGCCGCGGCGGGCGAATGGTGGCAGCGCGCCCTGCCGGAGGAGCGGGTCGTGCGGGCCGAGCAGCTCGGACACCGTACGCTCGCGGCGACGGTACGACGGCAGGGACTGCACTGCTTGGAGGGCGCACAGGCATGACGACAGCGGACGGGCGGGCGCACGCGGAGGGCACTTCCGGGGGGCGGGGCCGCTCGGAGGCCGTACCCGCCGGGCCGGGGGCCGTCGGGGGAGTGCCCGTCGGCCGGGAGGACGGCGCGGACGCGCCCGCCGGGTCCGCGGATGCCGGGAGCGACCGCCTCGCCGCGACGGCGCCCGTCGGCCACGGGGGAAGCGGGGAGTGCGGGGAGCGCGGGGAGCGCGGGGAGCGCCTGGACGGTCCCGCTGGTTCCGCTGGTTCCGCCGGTTCCGCCGGTCCCGCCGGTCCGGCGGGCGAGGAGGCCGCCCCGGGTGCGCGGGCCGTGGCGGCACGGGCCTCCGGCAGCGGTCCCGCCCGTGAGGACGCCTCCTCCGGGAGCGGAACCTCCAGGGACGCCCCCTCGGAGAGGGGTACCTCCACGGACGCCCCCTCCGGGAGCGGAACCTCCACGGACGCCCCCTCCGAGAGCGGAACCTCCACGGACGCCCCCTCGGAGAGGGGAACCCCCTCGGACACGGGCGCCGGCACCCCCGCGGACACCGTCGCGGCCGTCGTCCGGCAGTGGCGGACCGTGCGCCCCGACCTCGACACCGGGCCCATGGAGGTCATCGGCCGCGTCAATCGCTGTGCCGCGCTCCTCCAGCAGGCCGAGGACGCGCCGTTGCGCCGGGCCGGGCTCACCCGCCCCGAGTTCGACGTCCTCGGAACCCTGCGGCGCACCGGACACGAACTCACCCCCAGCGAGATCGCCCGCGAGACGTTCTCCTCGGGCGCCGCCGTCACCAAGCGGCTCAAGCAGCTCACCGAACGCGGGCTGGTAGAGCGCCGGGGCGACACCCGTGACCGCCGGGTCGCTCATGTGCGGCTGACCGACGAGGGGCGCGATCTCGTCGACGGCGTCCTGCCCGAGCAACTGGCCTACGAGACCTCGGTCCTGTCCGGCGTCGACCCCGATCGCCGTCGTGAACTGGCCGGGCTGCTCGGCGAGTTGCTCGGCCAGCTGGAAGGCAGGCTCGGGCTGCCGCGGGCCTGAAGCCGTCAGAGGGAGAGCGGGAGCCGTGCCCGCCTCCCGGGGAGCGGGAGCCGCCCCGGGACCGTCCCGTCGCGGTGTCCCCGCCGCTAGCCTTCCTCGCCCGCCGCGTGGATTCCGAACGGCGCCCCCTGCGGGTCCTTCAGCACCGCGATGCGCGGGCCCTCCGGCACGGTCGTGGGTTCCATCAGCGTGCTGCCGCCCGCCGCCACGGCCGCGTGCGCCGTGGCGTCCACGTCCTCGACGGCGAAGTACGGCAGCCAGTGCGAGGGCACCTCCGGCGGGAACTTCTCGTCCAGCGTCAGCATGCCGCCGAAGTCGTCGCCGTCGATGCCCCATTGCGTGTACTGCTCCGAGGGGTTCACGGTCCAGCCGAACACCCGCGTGTAGAAGTCCGTGACCGGCCCCGGGGCGCGGGTCAGCAGTTCGACCCAGCCCAGCGCGCCCGGCGCGTTGAACAGTCCCGCGCCGGGGAAGGCACGTGCCTGCCACAGCTGGAAGAAGGCACCGCCGGGATCGACCGCGACAGCGAAACGGCCCACGTCGAACACGTCCATCGGCCCGAGGACGATCGTGCCCCCCGCCGCTCGCACCGCCTCGGCGGCCGCATCCGCGTCGGCCACGGCGAAGGACACGTTCCAGGCGACGGGCTGGGACTCCTGGTACCGGGGTGAGATGGCCGCCACCGCGGCGTCGCCCAGGTGCGCGACGGTGTAACCGCCCGCCTCCTGGCGCGGGTCCGTCTCCGGCCGCCATCCGAACAGGTCGGCGTAGAAGCGCTTGGCCCCCTCCAGATCACTGGTTCCGAGTTCGGTCCAGCAGGGACCGCCGGTCACCGGCCTGTCCAGCTTCATGAGGTTCCTTCCGCGGCGCCCATGGCGTTCCTTGTGCAGCGAGACCCCTTCAGCACGCTATGCCCGCGCCGGGACCCCGGCCACCGGGCGCCGCCCGGACCTCCCCACCGGCTGCTCGCGGGCCGTGCTGGACACCGTATAGGCCCCATATAGCGACCGAACCCACGCTCGACTCATTCGAACGGATGAGGGGGCTCGGACATGGGGCGGGACGGCAGCGCGGCTCGGGTGGCGGTCGTGACCGGTGGATCGCGGGGCATCGGCCGTGCCGTCGCCGTGCGACTGGCGCAGGACGGCTTCGACGTCGCGATCTGCTACCGGTCGGACGAGGCGGCGGCGCAGCTCGTGCGGAAGGAGATCGAGGACAGGGGGAGCCGGGCGCTGACCCGGCGTGTCGACGTGGGGGTCCGGGAGGACGTGCAGCAGTTCGTGACGGCCGTGGAGGACGAGCTCGGCACACCGGACGCCGTCGTGACGTCCGCGGGCATCACCCGCGACCGGCCGCTCGCCCTCATGGGGGACGAGGACTGGCACTCCGTCGTCGGCACCAACCTGAACGGCACCTACCACCTGCTGCGCTGCGTGATCCGACCGATGATCCGTGAGCGCGCGGGAGCCGTCGTCACCCTCTCCTCGGTCGCCGGAGTCGCCGGCAACGCGGGCCAGGCCAACTACGCGGCCTCCAAGGCGGGCATCGTCGGCCTCACCCAGTCACTGGCCAAGGAGGCCGGGCGCTACGGGATCCGGGCCAACGCCATCGCCCCCGGGTTCATCGAGACCGAGATGGTCGCCGACCTGCCCGAGAAGGTCGTGGAGGGCGCCCTGACCCGTATCCCGCTCGGCCGCTTCGGGCAGGCCGACGAGGTCGCCTCGCTCGCCTCCTTCCTGGTCTCCCCGCAGTCCGCGTACATCACCGGCCAGGTGCTCCGCGTCGACGGGGGCATGGCGCTGTGACCGGCGACGGCCTGTGGTTCCGCCGCTATCCCGCGGCCCGCCCGGCCCGGGTGCGGCTGGTGTGCCTCCCGCACGCGGGCGGCAACGCACAGCTCTTCCACGGCTGGCCGGGCCGGCTGCCCGGCGACGTCGAGGTGCTCGCCGTGCGCTACCCCGGACGCCAGGAGCGGATGACCGAGCCGTGCGTCGAGTCCATGGACGAGCTCGCCGACGAGGTCGCCCGGGCCCTGGACGCGTACCGGGACGTCCCGCTCGCGCTGTTCGGGCACAGCATGGGCGCCGCCGTGGCCTACGAGGTCGCGGCCCGCCTCGAAGCGACCGGACCCGGCCCCGTCCAGGTGTTCCTGTCCGCGCGCAACGCCCCGCACCGCGCGACCCGCACCGTGCTGCACCGGGCCGCCGACGATGTGCTGCTGGCCTCCGTACGGCGCCTGGGCAGCCTCGGCGGCGACCCCTACGGCGTACCGGAACTGCGCGAACTGCTGCTGCCCGTGCTGCGCAGCGACTACCGGCTCATCGAGACCTACGCGCCCCCGAACCCGCCCGTGCTGCGCACCCCGATCACCGCGTACGCCGGTGCCGCCGACCCCGGATGCGACGTCGAACGCGTCTCGGCCTGGGCCGAGTTGACCACGGGCGGCTTCGACCTGCGGTCGTTCCCCGGCGACCACTTCTACCTCGCCCCGCAGGAGGCCGAGCTGACCGCGGACATCGCCGCCCGGCTCGCCCGGCCGACCGGGGCGCCCACCGCAACCGCCATCCAGGCCGCGCAACCGGCCGCCACGACTGCGAGGACAGCTCCATGACCCACACCGAGACCTGGGCACCGCTGGAGATCAAGGCCGAGGACGGTGGCGGTGCCGGCGAACTGCTCGGCCGCCTCGACACCCTGGACCCCGGCCTGGACGAACTCCTCGTCCGCGAGAAGGCCCTGGTCTTCCGCGGGTTCGGCATCACGCCCGACACGCTCGACACGGCGCTCGACCGGCTGCTGCCGCACCGGCTCGCCTACGTCCACGGCAACTCGCCGCGCACCAAGGTCGGCGGCAATGTGTACACCTCGACGGAGTACCCGCAGGAGTACACCATCTCGATGCACAACGAGATGAGTTACGCGCACGCCTGGCCGACCCGGCTCGCCTTCTACTGCGAGGTCACGCCCGGCGGCGGGGGCGCGACCCCCGTCACCGACGCCGCCCGCTGGCTGGCCGCGCTCGACGACGAGGTGCGCGAGGCCTTCGCGGGCGGTGTGCGCTACGTGCAGAACCTGCACGACGGGTACGGCCTCGGCAAGAGCTGGCAGGACACCTTCGAGACCAAGGAACGCGGCGACGTCGAGGAGTTCCTCACCGGCACCGGCGCCGAGTGGACCTGGCGGCGCGACGGCAGCCTGCGCGTCGAATCGGTCCGACCCTCCACCACCCGGCACCCGGTCACCGGCGCCGAGGTCTGGTTCAACCAGGCCGACCAGTGGCACCCCGCCGGACTCGGCGACGACACCGCCGCCGAACTCGCCGCGATCCTCCCCGAGGACGAGCTGCCGCAGATGGTGAAGTTCGCCGACGGCGGCGCCATCCCCGCCGAGTACGTCACCCAGATCCGGGACCGGGGCCTTGCGGCCGCCGTCGACGTCGACTGGATCCGCGGCGACCTGCTCCTCATCGACAACGTGCTGCTGGCCCACGGGCGACGGCCGTTCACCGGTGACCGCCGCGTCCTCGTCGCGATGTCCGACTGAACCGGGAACGGACGACATGACCAGCACCCACGACATGACCCGCGCCGGAACCGGCGCGCTGCCCGGCTGGGCCGGCACCGGCACGGCGCCCCATCTGCACCGGGCCCGCACCGAGGACGCCGCCGTCCTCGCCGACATCCACACACACCGCGACGAGCTCCGCCGCTGCCTCGCACGACACGGAGCCGTCCTGCTGCGCGGCTACGCCATCGGCGGGGTCGACGGCTTCGACGCCGTGGTCCGTGCCTTCTCCGGCACGCCGCCACTGGCCTACGCGGAGCGCTCCTCGCCCCGCTCCACCATCAAGGGCCAGGTCTACACCTCGACCGACTACCCGGCGGCCGAGGAGATCTTCCTGCACAACGAGAACTCCTACCAGGCCGTGTGGCCCGGCACCCTCTACTTCCACTGCGCCGAACCGCCCACCACCCAGGGCGCCACCCCGCTCGCCGACACACGGCGCGTGCTCGCCGCCCTCGACCCCGATGTGCGCGAGGAGTTCGAGCGGCGCGGCTGGCAGGTGGTGCGCAACTTCCACACCGGCTTCGGAGTGCCCTGGCAGGAGGCGTTCGCCGCCACGGACCGGGACGCGGTGACCGCCTACTGCGCGGAGCGCGACATCGTCGCCGAATGGCGGCCCGACGGGGGACTGCGCACCACCGCCGCCCGTGCGGCCGTGCACCGCCATCCCGTCACCGGCGAGCGCGTCTGGTTCAACCACGCCACCTTCTTCCACGTCACCACCGTGGCCGAGGAGGTCGGAGCGGGCCTGCGGGCGATCTTCCCCGACGAGGACCTGCCCACCAACACGTACTACGGCGACGGCGGAGCCATCCCGGACGCCGTGACGGACCATCTGCGGTCCGTCTACCGGGCCAACTCCGTCCGCTTCGACTGGCAGCGCGACGACGTGCTGATCGTCGACAACATGCTCACCGCGCACGCGCGCGAGCCGTTCACCGGGCCCCGGCGGATCGCCGTGGCCATGGCCGAGCCGTCCGACGCCCCGTCGGACGGGAGGAGTTGAGGACGTCATGGCACAACCCGAGGCAGCGGGAGCTCCGTTGGAGACCTATCTGACCCCGCCGACCCACGGATCCCGCATCACCGGCATCGCCGCCTACCGGCCGGCGAAGCTGCTGTCCAACGAGGAGCTGTCCCCGCGCACCACCGTCTCCCCGCAGTGGATCGAACAGCGCACCGGCATCAGGACCCGGCACCACGCGAGCGAGGCCGAGGACCTGGTCACCATGTCCGTCGCCGCCGGCGAGAAGGCCCTGGTGATGGCCGACATCGACCCCACCGAGGTGGATCTCACCATCGTCGCCACCGCGACCCGCAAGCGCCGCATGCCGGGCATCGCGCCGGAGGTCGCCAGCCGCATCGGCCTGCCCAACTCGGGCGCGTACGACCTCAACGCGGTGTGCGCGGGCTTCACCTACTCGATGGCCATGGCCTCCGGCGCCGTACGGCTCGGCGAGGCACGGCACGTCCTCGTGGTCGGCGCCGAGCGCACCAGCGACTGGATCGACCCGGACGACCCCGACACCTTCGTCATCTTCGGCGACGGAGCCGGCGCCGCCGTGGTCTCGCGCTCCGAGCACACCGGGATCGGCCCCGCCGTGTGGGGCAGCGACGGCGCCCGGCACAACGTCCTCGGCCTCACCGAGAGGCCCGACGGACGCGAGTACGTCGCGATGAACGGCCCGCTCGTCTACAAGTGGTCCACGGCCACCATGCCGGACGTCGCGCACCGGGCCTGCGCCGCCGCCGGAATCACCATGCGGGACATCGACTGGTTCGTGCCGCACCAGGCCAACAACCGCATCATCAAGACCCTCACCCGGGAGCTGGAACTGCCGCCCGAGCGCGTCGTCAACGACGTCGTCGACACCGGCAACACCTCCGCCGCCTCGGTGCCCCTCGCACTCAGCCGCCTCCACGACAGCGGCCGCTCCACGCCCGGCGACCACGTGCTGCTGCTCGGCTTCGGCGCCGGCCTCACCTACGCCGGACAGGTCGTCCGCATGCCCTGACCAGGGCACCGCCACCCTTCCCAGCCCACCACTCAAGAGACGGATCCACACATGACGACGCACGAGACGACCACCGACGCCCTGACCGCCGAGGTCATCGCCCTGGTCCAGCGCACCGCCCCCGACCTGGAGGGCGACATCGACGCGGACTCCAGCTTCGAGGAGCTCGGCATGGACTCGCTCACCCGGGTCGACCTGCTGGCCGCCGTGGAGAAGACCTACCGCCTGTCCGTGCCCGACGAGACGGTCGCCGAACTGCTGCGCGTGCGGGACGTCGTCGCCTTCCTCGCGACCGCGAAGGCCGAGGTCTGACGGTGGAACGCCACCACGGGGGGCCGACGGTGGACACCGTCCTCGACACACCGCTGCCGCTGTCGGTGGGCCAGGAGGGGCTGTGGCTCCTCCAGCGCCTGGCCCCCGACAGCGCGACGTACAACCTCGCCGGCGGGGCCCGCATGACGCCCGCGCCGGACCCGGAGATCCTCGGCCGCGCCGTACGCGCCCTGACGGACCGTCATCCGATGCTCCGCTCGCGCTACACCGAGACCGACGGA
Source organism: Streptomyces krungchingensis (assembly GCF_054729265.1). Taxonomy (NCBI): domain Bacteria; kingdom Bacillati; phylum Actinomycetota; class Actinomycetes; order Kitasatosporales; family Streptomycetaceae; genus Streptomyces; species Streptomyces krungchingensis. The sequence continues at coordinate 1,960,792 of NZ_JBPUKY010000001.1, read as the reverse complement.
CAGCCCTGCCGCGTCGTCGAAGCGGTCGGCGCGCTCGGCGAACTGACGGTCCGTGAGGTGCCGGACGCGACGGACGAGGAGCTCGACGCACTGGTGCGGGCGGAGGTCCGCCGCCCCTTCCGGCTCGACACCGAGGGCCCCTTCCGGGCCGTCCTGCTGCGCCGCCGTGACGACGCCGTCGCCCTCGTCGTCACCCACCACATCGCCACCGACGCCTTCTCCCAGTGGCTGCTGTGGCGCGACCTGCTCCAGGCCTACGAGGCGTTCGCGACCGGCCACGACGATCCCGGCTGGGAACCGCTGCCCGTCGCCTACGACGACTTCGTCGAGCGCGAGCAAATGCTTCTCGACTCCTCGCGCGGCAAGCGGCAGGCCGAGTTCTGGCAGGAGGAGGCCGCCGGCGCGCAGGCCGCCGAACTGCCCACCGACCGGCCCCGCCCCGTCGTGTCCTCGCAGACCGGCGCGAGCCTGCTGCGCCGGCTGCCCGACCGGCTCTCCGACAAGGTGCTGCGCACCGCCGCGCAGCGCGGAGTCTCCCCGTTCGCCCTCACGCTCGGCGCCTTCCAGTCGCTGCTCCACCGCTGGGGCGGCCAGCGGGACTTCCTCCTCGCCTGCCCGGCGTCGACCCGCCGCTCCTCCGCGGCCCAGGTCGTCGGCTACTTCGTCAACCCCGTCCTCATCCGAGGCCGTTTCGGCCGCGACACCACCCTCGCGGACGCCATGACCCAGGCCGCCGACCGGGTCCGGCAGGCCACCGCACGCGTCTCCTACCCGTACCCGCTAGTCGCCCGCGACGCCGGCACCACGGGCCCGCTCTACCGGATCTCGGTGACGATGGTCGCCACCGACCGGTTCGGACCGGGCATGGGCGGCGCCGCCTCCGGCGAACCGATGACCGTGGCGGGCATCGAGACGACGTACCTGGAGATCCCGCACCTGGAAGGCCAGTGCGACCTCTCGCTGGAGATCACCCGTGATGTGTACGGGCTGACGATGGCGCTGCGCTACGACACCGACCTGTTCGAACGGGCCACGGTGGAGCGGCTGTTCGACGTCTTCCTGCGGTTCGTCGAGGCGGCGGCGGACGACCCCGACCAGCGCGTCTCCCGCATCCCGCTGACCGACGACGCCGAGCGCCGGGCCCTGCTCGCCCTGGGCGGCGCGGGCTCCGGCGGCACGCCGTGACCGCCGGGGCCCGGCGCCCCGCGACCGCCGTGACCGTCATGTCCCCGCGCCCCGCGACCGCCGGGGCCGTGCGGCCCGCGGCGGTCACGGCGCCGCGCCCCGTGACCGCCGCGCCGGCCCATCCCGAGACCGCCCACGAATCCGGCAGGAGTCCGCGTCCATGACGCCACGACCGGTGCTCGACGGCATCCTCGACGCCGTCGGCGACACACATCTGGTGGAACTGGGCGGCCTGCTGCCCCGTTTCCCCTCCCGGGTCCTCGCCAAGCTCGAAGGGTTCAACCCCGGAGGCAGCGTCAAGGACAGGTCCGCGCTGTCCATGCTGCTGGGCCGGATCAGAGGCGGCGAACTCGTCCCCGGCCGCTCCACGGTCGTGGAGTCCAGCTCCGGCAACCTGGCCATCGGCATCGCCCAGATCTGCCGCTACTACGGGATCGACTTCATCTGCGTCGTCGACCCCAAGACCACCCGGCAGAACCTGAAGATCCTGCGCGCCTACCAGGTCACGGTCGACATGGTCACCGAACCCGACCCCGACACCGGCGCCTACCTCCCCGCCCGGCTCGCCCGGGTCCGCGAGCTGGTGGCCGCCCTGCCCGGCGCGTACTGGCCCAACCAGTACGCCAACCCGCTCAACCCGCGGGCCCACACCCGGACCATGCGGGAGATCGCCGAGGCGCTGGACGGCCGGGTCGACTACCTGTTCTGCGCGACCGGAACCGGCGGCACCCTCACCGGCTGCGCCGACTACATCCGTGACCACGGTCTGTCCACGACGCTGGTCGGCGTCGACGCGCTCGGCAGCGTGCTGTTCGGCGGCCCGGCCGGACCCAGGCTGCTCCCCGGGCACGGCGCGGCCGTCCGCCCGGCCCTCTTCGATCCGGCACGCGCCGACGAAGTGGTGCTCGTCTCGGACCTCGACTGCGTGGTCGGCTGCCGGACCCTGACGCAGCGCGAGGCCATCCTCGCGGGCGGCTCGTCCGGCGCCGTCACCGCCGCCCTGGGCCGGTTCGCCGACCGCATCCCCGCCGGCAGCACCTGCGTGCTGGTCTTCCCGGACCGCGGCGACCGCTACCTCGACACGATCTACGACGACGAATGGGTGCGCCGCCACTTCGGCGAAGTGAGCCACCTGTGGAAGGAACCGGAGCACACCATGGCGGTGGGAACATGCTGATCATCGGCCACCAGACGGTCGCGGGCCTCCTCGAAGGCCGCGAGAAGGAGGTCGTCGACCTCGTCGCCGAGGCCTACCGGCGCCACGACGAGGGCCGCACCAGCCTGCCGCACTCCGTCTTCCTCCGCTTCCCCGACCGCCCCCGGGACCGCATCATCGGACTGCCCGCCTATCTCGGCGGCGGCACCGAGACCGGCGACGAGGACATCGCCGGAATGAAGTGGATCGCCTCCTTCCCCGGCAACATCGCCTCCGGGATGCAGCGCGCCAGCGCGGCCATCCTTCTCAACTCGCTGCGCAACGGACAGCCCGAAGCGCTCATCGAGGGCTCCCTGATCTCCGCCCGGCGCACCGCCGCGTCCGCCGCGGTGGGCGCGCGCGTACTGCTCGCCGGCCGCAGGCCCTCCGGGATCACACTCATCGGCTGCGGCGTCATCAACCGCGAGGTGCTCCGCTTCCTCGCCGCCGAACACCCGGGCCTCGACCGGCTCACCGTGTACGACACCGACCCCGAGCGCGCCAGGCGGTTCACCCTGGACCACGCACGGCTGCTGCCGTCGGCGGCCGTCCGCCACTGCGACACCCTCGACGAGGCCCTGGCCGCCCACGACCTGGTGTCCGTCGCCACCACCGCCGCGACCCCGCACACCTCCCTCGACGCCTGCCCGCCCGGCACGGTGGTGCTGCACCTCTCGCTGCGCGACATCACCGTCCCGGCCGTCCTCGACTCCCACAACGTCGTCGACGACCCCGACCACGTGTGCCGCGAGAACACCTCGGTCCACCTCGCCGAACTCACCTCCGGAGGACGGGACTTCATCGACGCGAGCATCGGCGCTCTGCTGCGCGGCACCGCGACGCTCGCCCCGCGGCCCGGCAGACGGCTCGTGTACTCGCCGTTCGGGCTCGGTGTCCTCGACCTCGCGCTCGCCCGCTTCGTACGGGACCGGGCCCGCGCCGGCGGACTCGGCACCGACGTCACGGACTTCCTGCCGCCGCCCGCCGCGTAGGCCACCCGCCCTCCCGCACACCGCCGGCCGCGCCGCCGCGAACCGCCGGACCACCGGCGGCGGCCGGGGCCGCCGCACCACGGGCGGCGCCGCCGAGGGCCGTCGCACCGCCGCACGCGCTCACTTCCCTGGAGAAGAGAAGAGATGACAGTCCCGCTGCACCGACTCATCGCCCACCAGGCCGTGTCGACTCCGCTCGCCGTCGCGGTCGACGGCGCCCAGGGGCCACTGAGCTACGAAGCGCTCGACCGGCGCGCCAACCGGATCGCGCGGCTCCTCGCGTCCCGCGGCGTCGGCGCCGAGGACCGGGTCGTCGTCTGCCTGCCGCGCGGCCACGACCTCGTCGCCGCCCTGCTAGGCGTGTGGAAGGCGGGCGCCGCCTACGTGCCGCTGGACACGGGGCACCCGCGGGAGCGCACGGCCTGGGTCGTCGCGGACAGCGGTGCGCGCACGGTACTGACGAGCGGGACCGACGCCGACACCTTCGCGGAGCTCCTGCCCGGCGGAGTCGTGGACCTCGACCGGGAGTCCGACGCCCTCGCCGCACTGCCCGACACGGCACCCGGGACCGAGGTCACCGCCGACCACGCCGCCTACCTCACCTACACCTCGGGCTCGACCGGACGTCCCAAGGGCGTCCTCGTGCAGCACGGCGGCATCGCCGGCCGGGTCGCCTGGTCCCTCGACAACCAGGGAGTGACCGGCACGGACCGCGTGCTCCAGAAGACCGTCCTCACCTTCGACGCCGCAGGCTGGGAACTGTTCACCCCGCTCGCCGCGGGCGCCACCGTCGTCATGGCACCGCCCGGCGCCGAGGCCGACCCCGCCCTGCTCGTGGCGACGGTCGCCGACGAGCACGTCACCGTCCTCCAGGGCGTGCCGTCCGTGCTGCGGCTGCTCGTCGCCGAGCCGCGCTGGACGGACTGCGCCGACCTGCGACTGGTGTGCTCGGCGGGCGAACCCCTCGACGGGGAACTGTGCCGGGCGCTCGCCGAACCGGGCGCCGCCCGCGTCTGGAACACCTACGGACCCACCGAGTGCTCCATTGACGTCACCGCCCAGCTCTACGACCCGGAGCGGCACACCGAGGCCGTCCCCATCGGGCGACCCCTGGACCACATGCGGGTCTACGTCCTCGACGCCGAGTTCGACCCGGTGCCCGTCGGGGTCGTGGGCGAGCTGTACGCCGCCGGCGACGGCACCGCGCGCGGCTACGCCGGCCGGCCCGCGCAGACCGCCGAGCGTTTCCTGCCCGACCCGCACGGCCCCGCGGGCAGCCGCATGTACCGCACCGGCGACCTGGTGCGCTGGCGGTCCGACGGCGCCCTGGACTTCCTCGGCCGCGCCGACCACCAGGTCAAGGTCAACGGCGTCCGCATCGAACCCGCCGAGGTCGAGGCCGCACTGAACGCCCACCCCGACGTCCGCGGAGCCGTCGTCGACGCCCGCACCCTGGGCGACGGCAAGCGGCTCGTCGCCTACCTGACCACGGCCCGCCGCATCCCGCGCGACGAACTGCGCACCTTCCTGCGCGGCAGGCTGCCCGAACCGATGATCCCCTCGCTGTTCGTGCCGCTGGACGCCTTCCCGCTCACCAGCAGCGGCAAGGTGGACCGCGCCGCCCTGCCCGACCCGGCCCTGGAGCCGGCCAAGGACTCCGCCGAGCACGTCGCCCCCCGTACCCCCGCCGAGCGCCTCGTGGCGCAGGTGTGGGAACAGCTCCTCCAGGTCGAACAGGTCGGCGCCCACGACGACTTCTTCTCGCTCGGCGGCTCCTCCCTGGTCCTGACCCGGCTGGCCGACGCGCTGCGCAGGGCATCCGGCGACGACATCCAACTGCGCGGCCTCTTCGGCGCGTTCACCGTCGAGGCGCAGGCGAGGCTGCTGGAGGACGCGCGGCCCGCCGTCCCCGGTGTGACACCCGTCGGACGCGACGAGCCGCTGCCGCTCTCCTTCGGCCAGCACCGGCTGTGGTTCCTGGACCGTATGCACCCGGGCAGCCCCGAATGGGTGGCCCCGTTCTTCCTGCGGCTGCCCGCCGGCACCACGCGTGACGTCGTGCAGTCCGCCCTCGACGCGCTGGAGGCCCGCCACGAGTCCCTGCGCACCCGGTACCTGGTCCGGGGCGAGGAACCCCGCCAGGTGATCGCCGCGCCGGGCACCGTCGAACTGCGCGTCGAGGACGCCTCGGAGGCCGACCTGGAGGGCCTGTTCGCACAGCAGTTCGCCCGCGGCTTCGACCTCGCCGAGGGCCCGCTGTGGCGCGCCCTGATGGTCCGCGTGCCGAAGGGCGGCCCGGTCCTGCTGGTGACGGCCCATCACATCGCCACCGACGGCTGGTCGACCGTCCTGCTCGACCGCGAACTGCGCGAACTGTGCGCCGCGGCGACCGAGGGCCGTCCTCCCGAGCTCGGTGAACTCCACTTGCAGTACGGCGACTTCGCGGCCTGGCAGGCGTCCCACGCCGCCGAGGTCTCCTCGTCGCGCGAACTCGACCACTGGAAGCAGGCACTCTCGGGGCTGCCCGAGCTCAGGCTCCCCACCGACCGGCCGCGGCCCGCCCGGCGCGACGCGCACGGCTCCGGCGTCAGGTTCTCCGTGCCGGCCTCCCTCGCCGACACCCTCACCGGCATCGGACGCCGGCACGGCGCGACCCCGTACGTCACCCTGCTCGCGGCCTTCGGCGCGCTGCTGGGCCGCTACAGCGGGCAGGACGACTTCGGCATCGGCAGCCCGGTCACCGGCCGGACCCGCCCGGAGACCCAGGACACGGTCGGCTTCTTCCTCAATTCCCTCGTGATGCGCTGCGACCTGACCGGTGACCCCACGTTCGCCGAGCTGCTCCAGCGGGTCCGTGCCACCGTGATGGCCGGATTCGCCCACCAGGAGCTGCCCTTCGAACGCCTCGTGGACGAGCTCCAGCCCACCCGCGACCTCTCGCGCACCCCGCTCTACCAGGTCGCCTTCGACCTCCAGGACGAGGGAGCGACCTCGGTCGCCGCCGACGACGTCCTGATGGACGCCTTCCAGGGCGCTTGGCGGGTCGCCAAGACCGACCTCACCCTCTTCGTATGGCGACAGCACGACGGCTCGCTGATCGGCGCCTTCGAATACGCCACCTCGCTCTTCGACCGCGGGACGGTCGAGCGTCTGGCCCACCACTTCGTCCAGCTCCTCGAAGCCGTGGCCGCCGACGCGGACACCGCCCTGTCCGCCGTCGACATCAGCTCCGTGCAGGAACGCCGACTGCTGAAGGCGTGGAACGACACGGGGGTTGAGGTGCCGGGGGTGTCGGTGCCGGAGTTGATCGCTGTGCGTGCGGCGACGTCGCCGGGTGTGGTGGCGGTGGAGGCGGCGGGGCGGTCGTTGACGTTCGGTGAGTTGGTGGAGCGGGCGGATCGTCTGGCGCAGGCTTTGTATGGTGCCGGCGTTGGTGGGGGTTCGTCGGTGGCGGTGTTGCTGGATCGGTCGGTTGATCTGGTGGTGGCGTTGCTGGCGGTGTGGCGTGCTGGGGCGGGGTTTGTGCCGTTGGATCCGGTGTTGCCGGGGGAGCGGGTGGCCGGGATGCTGGCGGATGCCGGCGTCGAGGTCGCGGTGACGTCCGCCGGGTATGTGGACCGTTTCGGTGTCGAGGTCGTGCGGGCCGATGTGGAGCACCCGGATGCGGGTGGACCGTTGCCGTCGGTGGATCTGGATGGTTTGGCGTACACGGTGTTCACGTCGGGTTCGACGGGTCGGCCGAAGGGTGTGCAGGTTTCGCATCGGGGTCTGGTCAATCATGTGGACTGGGCGGTGCGGGAGTTGGCGTCGTGTGGTTCGGGTGGTGCGCCGGTGTTCTCGTCGGTGGCGTTCGACCTGGTGGTGCCGAATGTGTGGGCGCCGTTGGTGGCGGGTCAGCGGGTGTGGTTGTTCGACGGTGAGCTGACCGAGCTGGGTGGTGCGCTGGCCGAGGCCGGCCCGTTCTCCTTCCTCAAGCTCACCCCGGGTCATCTGGAGGTGATCGGCGGTCAGCTCTTGGATGACGAGATTCGTGCGCTGACGTCGCGGATCGTGGTCGCGGGTGAGGCCCTGCCTGGGGCGCTGGTGGAGCGGTGGCGGGGGTTGCTGGGGGATGGTCGGGTGTGGAACGAGTACGGTCCGACCGAGGCGACGGTGGGTACGTGTGTGTTCCCCGTCGAGACCTCCCATGAAGGTGTCGTCCCGATCGGCCGCCCACTGCCCAACGTCCAGATGCGTGTCCTGGACGCCGAGCTGCGTCCGGTTCCCGTGGGCGTGGTCGGTGAGTTGTACGTCGGCGGGACCGGTGTGGCTCGTGGTTACGTGGGTGATCCGGTGCGGACGGCGCAACGGTTCGTCCCGGACCCGTTCGGTGAGCCGGGTGAGCGGATGTATCGGTCGGGTGATCTGGCGCGGTGGCGGTCGGACGGTGCCGTGGAGTTCCTGGGCCGGATCGACGATCAGGTGAAGGTGCGTGGTTACCGGATCGAACTCGGCGAGATCCGGGCCGCGTTGACCGCGCACCCCGACGTCACGGACGCGGCCGTGGTCGTGACCGACGACCAGCGCCTGATCGCCTACGTCGTCGGCAGCGCCGGCGCACTCGCCGGCGCCCTCGGGTCCGTGTTGCCGGAGTACATGATCCCCTCCGTGTTCGTCGAGATCGACGCGATCCCGCTGACGGCGAACGGCAAGCTGGACCGGAGCGCGCTGCCGGACCCGGAGGCCGTCGCCACCGACACCTACGTCGCGCCCCGCAGCGAGATCGAGGAGGGCATCTCGGCCATCTGGGGCCAGGTGCTGGGCCTGGACAAGGTCGGTGTCGAGGACAATTTCTTCGACCTCGGCGGCCATTCGATCCTCGCCGTACGGCTCATCTCGCGGCTCCAGGCCGAGTACGACCTGGACCTGCCGGTGCGGGTCGCGTTCGAGCGCCCCACCGTGGCGCAGCTCGCCGTGGAGATCGAGGACCGGGTGCGCGCCGAGATCGACGCGCTCCTGACCGACTCCCGCTGACCGCCGCGGGCCGGCCCGACGCGTGCCGCAGACCCCACCCGAGGAGCGCCGCCGGTCACCCAGCGGGGCCCGGCGGCCTCATCATCAGCTCACCAGAAGGGACCCCACACCATGGGATCCGCGCGACATCTGATCTCCCTCACCGACCTGACCGACGACGAACTGCGCGGCATCGTGGCCCGTGGCGTCGCGTTCGCCTCCGGCGCACGGGCGAGGACCATGGACGGCGCCGTCGTCGGCGTCTACTTCCGCCGTACGTCGACCCGGACCCGCACCGCCTTCACGACGGGCGCGCTCCGACTCGGGGCGCAGACCGTGACGTTCGGGCCCGGCGACCTGCAGACCAACACCGGCGAGACCAGTGAGGACACCGGGCGGGTGTTCGCCGGGATGCTGGACCTGCTGGTGGCCCGCACGGCCGACGCCACCGCAGAGCTGCGCACCTGGGCGGCCGCCGGCACCATGTCGGTGGTCAACGCGATGAGCGCGGAGGAGCATCCGACCCAGGGGCTCACCGATCTGACCACCCTGCAAAGGCACTTCGGACGGATCGAGGGGCTGCGGCTGCTGTACGTCGGCGAGGGCAACAACAGTGCCGCGGCGCTGGCGCTGGCTCTCACCCGCTTCCCCGGAACCGAGCTGGAACTGCGCACACCGCCCGGCTACGGCGTCGCGCCCGAGATCCTCGCCGAGGCCGCGGAGCAGGCGGCGCGCAGCGGGGCCAGGGTGGTCGAGCGGCACGACATGGCCGCGCTGCCCGCCGATCTCGACGCCGTCTACACCACGCGCTGGCAGACCACCGGGACCACCAAGTCGACCGAGGACTGGCGTGAGGTCTTCGCGCCGTTCCAGGTCACCGGGGCCCTGTGGGAGACCAGCCCGAAGGCCGTGTTCCTGCACGATCTGCCGGCCCACCGCGGCGAGGAGGTCACCGCAGAGATCCTGGACGGGCCGGCGAGCATCGCCTTCACGCAGGCCACGCACAAGCTGCACAGCGCCATGGCGGTCCTGGAGTGGTGCTGGGCGGGCCGTCGATGAGCAAGGACGTCGTGGCGCGGGACGGCGGCGGCGTGGACAGGCTGCCGCCGCTGCGCAGCAACGGGCGCTTCCGGTTGCTGTGGGGCGGTTCCGCGCTGTCGGTCATGGCGGAGCGCTCCTCCACCATGGCCTTCACCCTGCTGGTGCTCTGGCACACCGGGTCGAAGAGCGCGGCCGGCCTGGTCGGCTTCGCGGCGCTGCTGCCGATGCTGGTGATGCAGCTGCCCGCCGGTGTGCTGGTGGACCGCTGGGACCGGCGGCGGGTGATGCTTGTGTGCGTGGCGGGACGGGCGCTGGCCATCGGGTCGGTCGCGGTCTCGCTCGCCGGTGACGAGGTGCGCGTCTGGCACATCGCCACCGTCGCCTTCGTCCAGGGCAGCCTCACCGTCTTCTACCAGCTGTCCGAACGGGCCGCCGTACGCGGTGTCGTGCCGCCCCAGCAGGTGTCCACCGCGATGGCGCAGAACGAGGCGCGCTCACGGGCCGTGAACTTCGTCGGGCATCCGGCGAGCGGTGTGATGTTCGGGCTCTCGGCCTGGGTGCCGTTCCTGTCCAGCACCGGTCTGTACCTGATGTCGCTGCTGACGCTCACCCGGCTGCGCATCCCCGCGCAGCGTTCCGGGCCGGGCAAGAGCGCCCGCGGACTGCGGGAGGAGATCTCCAGCGGGCTGCGCTGGGTGTGGCAACGCGCCTATTTCCGCTCGGCGTTGCTCGTGATCGCGGGCAGCAACCTCGTCTTCCAGGGGCTCATCCTCACCGTGGCCGTGCTGGTCAGGGAGCAGGGCAGACCGGCGAGCACGGTCGGTCTGATCATGGCGGCCGGGAGTATCGGAGGACTGCTCGGGGCGTTCAGCGGAGGCTGGCTGAGCAGGCGGCTGCCGATGCGGCGCGTGATGATCTACGCGCATGTCGCCTGGGCCCTGATCATGCCTGGAACGGTATTTCTGCTGCATCCTGTGACACTTGGGATTCTCTTCTTCATAACGTCGCATATAGGAGCCGCTGTTACGGTCTCCGGCATGTCCCATCAGGTGCGCATCACACCCGACGCCATGCAGGGGAGGGTCGGCAGCGTCGTCATGCTCCTTGTCTCCGGGGCGAGTTCGATCGGCGCGCTCGGCACCGGCTATCTCCTCGAAGGCTTCGGGACGCGCGGGACTCTGGCCATCGCATCCGGAGTGATGGCCCTGCTCGCCGTGGTGGCGACCGTCGTGTTCACCCGCCCAGGGGCGGAGCTCGAAGACCGGAGCGCCCAGGAAGAGGCGTCCGGGCATCAGCGGGAGCTGACGGCCGGTCCCCCCACCACCATGACGCTACGGAGAATCGATGGATGACGCAGTGCGGCTGGAGTCGCTCACCAAGACGTACGGCTCGGGCAGCGGCGCGGTCAGCGCGTTGCGCGAGGTCGACCTGTCCTTCCCGCGCGGGAGCTTCACGGCCGTCATGGGCCCCTCCGGATCCGGCAAGTCCACGCTGCTGCAGTGTGCCGCCGGACTCGACCGGCCCACCTCCGGACGGGTGTTCATCGACGGCACGGACATCGGCGGCCTGAACGAGACCCGGCTGACCGAGTTCCGGCGGGAGTCCACCGGTTTCGTGTTCCAGGCGTTCAACCTGCTGCCCTCGCTCACGGCCGCGCAGAACGTCGGGCTGCCGCTGCGGCTCGCCGGCCGCAAACCGGGCAGGCAGACCGTGCTGCGGGCACTTGCCCAGGTGGGCCTGGAGGACCAGGCGGGAAAGCGGCCCGGTCAGCTCTCCGGCGGCCAGCAGCAGCGGGTGGCGGTGGCCCGGGCCCTGGTCACGCGCCCCGCCGTGCTGTTCGCCGACGAACCCACCGGAGCGCTGGACATCACGACCGGGCGTGAACTGCTCGAAGTACTGCGCAAGCTGGTGGGCAGCCCGGTCACGGGCGGCAAGGGCGCCGACGACCCCGAGCTCGACGAGCCGACCACCATCGTGATGGTCACCCACGACCCGAACGTGGCCGCGTACGCGGACCGTGTGGTGTTCCTCGCCGACGGCACACTGGTCGGCGAACTGACCTCCCCGACGGCCGAGGCGGTCGCCGCCCGCATGACCGATCTGGCGGTGTCGTAGTGCTCGGCATCGCCTTCCAGACCCTGCGGGCGCGCTGGGTGTCCTTCCTCGGCACCGTCGTCGCACTGGTCCTGGGCGTTGCCCAGGTCGCCGCGATGGGCGTCCTGCTGATGACCATGCTCGACCTGCCCGACCGGCCGGCCGAGCGGTTCGCCCGCGCCTCCGCCGTCGTCCTGCCCACCGACCCCGACTGGGACCCCGCCCACCACGACCTCGGCGTGCGCTCGCTGCCCGAGGCCGAAGGCGTCTCCCGGGACCTCCTCGACCGCGTCGCGGCCACCGGGGAGACCGTCGTGGACCGGGCGTTCTACGCGCAGCTCCGCGGCGGCCCGAGGAACCAGGTGGGCCACCCCTGGGCGGTCGCGCGCTTCGGCGGCTACGAACTGACCAGCGGCCGGCAGCCGTCCGGCGACGGACAGATCGTCGTGCCGTCCGACCAGGCGCGCACCGGCGACAAGGTCACGGTCATGACCGCCGCCGGAGTCTCCGCGTACACCGTGTCCGGCACCGTCGCACCCGTCGACTGGGAGAACGCCGTCTTCTTCGGCGACGCCGAGGCCGCCCGCATCAGCCCGCGCATCCAGGCCCTGGTGGCCCTCGGCCCGATCGACCAGGTGCGCGCCGCCGTCGGCAAGGACGCCGAGGTCCTCACCGGCAAGGACCGTCACGAGGCGGACGCCAGCAAGGCGGAGGACCGCGAGACCCTCGACAACACCATCACCCTCGTCCCGGTGATGGCCTCCGTCGCGGGCACCACGTCCGTCTTCGTGGTGGCCTCGACCTTCGCCTTCGCCGTCATCCAGCGGCGCCGCGAGGTCGCCCTGCTGCGCACCGTCGGCGCCACCCCCAAACAGGTCCGCCGTATGGTGCGTGGGGAAGCGCTGCTCGTGGGCGCGCTGGCCTCCGCGCTCGGCACCGCCCTCGGCCTGTACGGGGCGCAACTGCTCACCGACATGCTCATCGACCTCGACATCTCGCCGCCCTGGTTCCGGGTGCGGCCCTCGCTGCACTGGACGGTGACCGCCCCGCTGGCCGGCGCGTTCCTCGTCGGTGTCCTGGTGGCCCTGTGCGGAGCGGCCGCCGCCGCGCACCGCGCCGGACGGGTACGGCCCGTCGAGGCACTGCGGGAGGCCGCGGTCGACGACTCCGGGATGACCCCAGGACGGCTGCTGCTCGGGGCGATCGGCGTCGGCGCCGGGGTGGGACTCGCCGCGTGGATCGCGGTCGGCAAACCGGCCACGATCCTCTCGCCCAACACCTATGTGACCGAGCTCCTCGTTCCCGTCCTCGCCGCGGCCGTCATCGCGCCCCTGGCGATCGGTCCGCTGGCGCGGCTGCTGATGTGGCCGTTCCGCAATTCCGCCGGCCCCACCGCGATGCTCGTGCGCGAGAGCGTGCTCACCTCACGCCGCCGCACCGCGGCCACCGCCGCACCCATCCTGCTCACCGTGGGCCTCGCCCTGTCCCTGCTGGCCGCCACCGACTCGCTCGGCGCGGCCCGTGACCACGGACTGCGCAACCAGGTCGCCTCCCAGTACGCCCTCGCCCCCGACGGCACACCGGGCATCAGCCCCGAGGTCGTCGACCGGGTGAAACGGATCGACGGCGTACAGATCGCGGCGCCCCTGCTCACCACGGTCTACACCCGCGACGAGGACCGCTACGACGAGAACGACGGCATGGTCGTCGACACCTCCGCACTCAAGAGCACCATGGACCTCACCATCACCCAGGGGTCCCTGGACCGACTCGACGACAACAGCTTCGCCGCCCCCGACCTGTGGGGCTGGGACGCCGGGACGACACAGAAGATCCTGCTCGGCGACGGCGAGGAAGCCACGCTGAAGGTCGCCGCCGTCTACAAGGCGATGCGCGGCGAGGACGTCGCCTACCTCCCCGAACGCTTCGCCCCGTCCGCCGCCTACGCGCGCGACGGACTGGCGCGCCGCGCCTACATCACCCTGGAACCCGGCACCGACCGGGCCGCCGCCACGGCGGCGATCGACAGGGCGGTGCGGGACAGCGGAGCACGGTTCCTCACCCGCGACGAGCTCGTCGCCTCCGAGAGCGCCTACGCCCGCCATCTCATCGAGGTGCGGCAACGCTCCACCGCCGTGATCGTCGTGCTGTTCTGTTTCATCGCGATCCTCAACACCCTGCTCATGGCGACCGCGGACCGGCGCCGCGACCTGGCCGTGCTCCGCCTGGCCGGCGCCACACCCAAGCAGGTCCTGCGGTTCTTCGTCGCCGAATCGCTGCTCGTGGCCGCCATCGGAGTCGTCCTCGCCCTGCTCGCCTCGGCGGTGAACATCGCGGCCCTGTGGGCGGCACTGCTCCAGCTGTTCGGCACGACCCCGATCGTGGCGCCCTGGCTCGTGGTCGCCGGTATCGCCGCCGTCTCCGCGCTGCTCGCGGTCGTCGGCACGGTGCTGCCCGTCACGGCGGCACTACGCTCCCGGATCGTCCAACTCGTGGGCGCCCGCGAGTAGATGCCTGCACGGCTCGTGGGCGCCCGCGCGCCGCTGTCCGTACGACGTGTGCGGGCCCCCGAGTCGGTGCCGGTCCGGCTCGTGGACGCCCACGAGCAGTGACCGGCCCGGCTCGCGAGTACGGCGAGGAGTGCCGGCGCCCTCCCGAAAGACCGCGCGCGGCCTGGTCCCTCCCCCCGTGGGGACCGGGTCGCGCGCTTCGTCGTGCCCGCTCACGGGCCGGCAACGACCCGCACCCGTACGACAGTTCGCGTAGAGGCCCGGTATAGGCCCCCGCCGGAAGCTGACGGCGGATCCGGACACGTATCCCGATCCGATGACCGAACAGACCTCCGAAAGGGAGAGCCGAGATGGCTGACGAGCAGACCGACGACCGCGTCTACCGGGTGGTGCTCAACGACGAGGAGCAGTACTCGATCTGGGCCGCGGACCGGGACCTGCCCGCGGGCTGGCACGCGGAAGGCACCGAGGGGACGCGGCAGGAGTGCCTGGACCGGATCGAGGAGGTCTGGACGGACCTGCGCCCGGCGAGCCTGCGCCGCCGCATGGAGCAGGCGACCGCCTGACGGGCCCACGCACACGCACAGCAGCACGGCCGGAAACCGAGAAGCACAGGGTGGGGGAGGAGCGCTCAGCATGAGCACGGGCGGAGTTCGTACGGGCCAGGAAGCCGGAGACCAGCGCGAGGAACTGGTGCGCGCCCGGCTCGCCGGCGCCCGCCGTGGGCGGCGCGCCGCACTGCGGCGGGCGGACCGGGACGGCCCGCTGGCCCTCTCCCACGGCCAGCAGCAGATGTGGTTCCTCAGCCGGCTCGACCCGGACAGCTGGGAATACAGCGTCCCCGTCGTCCTGCGGATGCGCGGCCCCCTCGACGCGGAGGCACTGCGCCGGGGCTTCGAGAGCCTGCAGTCCCGGCACGAGATCCTGCGCACCCGCTACCGCCTCGACGGAGCGGAGCCGGTCCAGGTCGTCGACCCGCCGGGCCCGTTCGACCTCCCGCTCGACGACCTGACGGGGTCGGGCGACCCGGCCGAACGGGAACGGCGGGCACGACAGCTCGCCGAGGCCGAACCCGGCCGCCCCTTCGACCTGGAGCGGGGCCATCCGCTGCGCGCCCGGCTCATCCGGGTCGCGGCCGACGACCACATCCTCGCCGTGGTCCTGCACCACGTGGCCTGCGACGAGTGGTCGGTCGGCCTGATGCTCGGGGAACTCGCCACGCTCTACACAGAGTTCGCGCAGGGGAGGCCCGACCCGCTCGCCCCCCTCACCGTCCAGTACGCCGACTACGCCGCCTGGCAGCGCTCCCGCCTCGCCGACGGCACGCTCGACGGACAACTCGCGTACTGGCGTGAACGGCTCGCCGGCATCACCCCGCTCGAAGTGCCCACCGACCGGCCCCGGCCCGCCACCCGCAGCTGGGCGGGCGACGCCGTGCCCGTCACCCTGCCCGCCGCGCTCACCGAACGGCTCCGTGCACTCGGCTCCGCGCACGGCGCGACCCTCTTCACCACCCTGCTCACCGGCTACCAGGCGCTGCTCGCCCGCTACACCGGACGCACCGACATCCCCGTCGGCACCGTCGTGTCCGGACGCGGACGCCCCGAACTGGAACAGCTCGTCGGCTACGCCATCAACACCCTGGTCCTGCGCGGACGCTGGCAGGGCGACCCGTCGTTCCGCACCCTGCTGGACGGCACCCGGGCCACCGTCCTGGACGCCTTCGACCACCAGGAGTATCCCTTTGCCCGGCTGGTCGACGAACTCCAGCCGGAACGCGACATGTCCCGCACCCCGTTGTGCCAGGTCGCCTTCACCCTGCACCAGGAGCGCACCGACGGCTTCCGGCTGCCCGGCGTCACCGCCGAGCCGCTGCGTGCCACCTCCCGCGTCTCCCGCTTCGACCTCACCCTCCAGCTCGGCGAGCGGGCCGACGGCTCCGTGCACGGCACCCTGGAGTACAGCACCGCACTGTACGACCGGACCACCGCCGAACGCCTCGCCCGGCACTACGTGCGCCTGCTGGAATCCGCGGTCGCCGACCCGGACCGCGCGCTGTCGCTGCTCGACCTGCTCGACGACACGGACCTGGCCGTCCTCGCCCCCGCCCCGAACCTCCTGCCGACGCCCGACCGCTGCGTCCACGAGGTCTTCGAGGAGCGGGCCGCCACCACCCCCGACGCCCCCGCCGTCGGCTGCGGCGGCGAGTGGCTCAGCTACGCCGAACTCGACACCCGCGCCAACAAGCTCGCCCACCACCTGCGCGGACTGGGCGCGAAACCGGGTCAGTTGGTCGGCGTCAGCCTGGACCGCGGAATCGACCTGGTGCCCACCCTCCTCGCCGTCCTCAAGTCGGGCGCGGCCTACCTCCCGCTGGACCCCGAACACCCCGCGGACCGCATCGCCTACACCCTCCAGGACGCCGGAGCGCGGATCGTCGTCACCTCCGACGCCCACGCCGAGCACCTCGCCGGCGCCCACGACGGCGTCCTGGTGAACCTGGACGGCGAACGGGACGCCGCGGCCCTCGCCGCCGCACCCGGCACCGCCCCCGCCGGCGGAGCACGCCCCGACGACCTGATCTACACCATCTACACCTCGGGTTCCACCGGCCGCCCCAAGGGCGTCGGCCTCACCCACGCCAACGTGCTGCGCCTGTTCACCGTCACCGAGGAGCACTACGGCTTCGACGAGCGCGACGTCTGGCCGCTGTTCCACTCGTACGCCTTCGACATGTCCGTCTGGGAGATGTGGGGCGCCCTCCTGTACGGAGGCCGTCTGGTCGTCGTACCGCAGGACCTGGCCCGCTCACCGGAGGACTTCCTCCGGCTCCTCGCCGACGAACACGTCACCGTACTGAACCAGACGCCGTCCGGCTTCCGGAGCCTGGTCGCCCTCGCCGGCGACGGACACCCGCTGATCGAGGAACTCGCCCTGCGTGTCGTCACGTTCGGCGGCGAACGCCTCGACATGCCGGCCCTGCGCCCCTGGGTCGCCCGCCGCGGCCTCGACCGCACGGCCCTGATCAACATGTACGGCATCACCGAGACCACCGTGCACACCACGTACCACCGGGTCACCGAAGCCGACCTCGCCGCCGACCACGGCAACGACGTCGGCACCCCGCTGGCCGACCTCCAGGTACAACTGCTCGGCCCGCACGGCGAACTCGTACCCATCGGCGTCCCCGGTGAGATCCACGTCGCCGGACCCGGCGTCGCCCGCATGTATCTGGGCCGTCCCGCGCTCACCGCCGAACGGTTCGTGCCCGACCCGTACGGTCCGCCCGGCTCCCGCCTCTACAGCAGTGGCGACCTCGCACGCCGCCGCCCCGACGGCGGCCTCGACTACCTCGGCCGCATCGACCACCAGGTGAAGATCCGCGGCCACCGCATCGAACTCGGCGAGATCAAGGCCGCGTTGACCGCACATCCGCTGGTCCGCGACGCCGTCGTCGTCGCCCGCGAGGACACCTCGGGCGACAAACGCCTCGTCGCCTACGTGGTACCCGCCGGCGAGGCGGTCGCCGCCCCCAGCGAGCTGCGCGCCCTGCTCGCACAGACCCTGCCCGCCTACATGATCCCCACCGCGTTCCTCGCGCTCGGAAGGATCCCCCTCACCGTCAACGGCAAGCTCGACCAGGCCGCACTGCCCGCCCCCGACCGCGGAGCCCTGGCCGTCGGGAGCAACCAGGTCGCCCCACGCACCGCCGACGAGGAGCGGATGACCGAGGTGTGGCGCGACGTCCTCGGCGTCGACCGGGTCGGCGTGACCGACGGCTTCTTCGACCTGGGCGGCGATTCGCTGCGCGCCGTGGCCCTCGTCGCCGCGCTCCGCGACACCGGACACGACGTCACGGTCCGCGACGTCTTCGCCCACCGCACCCCGGCCGAACTCGTCGAGTTCCTCACCGGACGTCCCGCTCCGGCCCGCCCCGAACCCGGCGTCACCCCGTTCGCCCTCCTCGCGGACGAGGACCGCGCACGCCTCCCTGAAGGCGTCGTCGACGCCTACCCGCTCGCCCAGGTGCAGCTCGGCATGGTCGTGGAGATGCTCGCCGACGACGGCCGCAACCACTACCACAACTCGACCTGCTTCAGGATTCTCGACGTGTCGCCCTTCGTCCCCGACGCGCTCCAGCAGGCCGTACGCGTCGTCATCGGCCGCCACGAGATCCTGCGCACCTCCTTCGCCCTGGACGGGTACTCGGTGCCCCTGCAACTCGTCCACGACCCCGAGCGGGTCGACTCCCCGGTCCGCACCCGTGATCTGACGGCGCTCGACGCGCGCGCCGCCGAGGAGTCCCTGCGCGCCTTCATGGCCGAGGAACGCACCGACCTCTTCGACCTCGCACGGCCCCCGCTGATCCGCTTCACCGCGCACACCCGGGGCGACGGCAGCTGGTGGCTCACGCTCACCGAGTGCCACGCCGTCCTGGAAGGCTGGAGCCACCACTCCCTCCTCATGGAACTGGTCGCCGCCTACCGCGCGCTGCGCGACGGCCGGCCGCCGCAGGAGCCCGAGCCCGCCGCCGTCCGGTACGCGGACTTCGTCGCGGCCGAACTGAAGTCGCTGGACTCCGCCGAGGACCGCGACTACTGGCAAGGCGTCGTGGAGAACCATCCCAAGTTCGTACCGCCCGCCGGATGGGGCGACGACCCGCTGACCACACCGCGCGGACTGCACCGCGCCTGGGTCCCCTACCACGACCTCGAAGCGGGACTCCGCGCACTCGCGAGCGAGGCCCAGGTCCCCATCAAGAGCGTGCTGCACGCGGCGCACCTGAAGGTGATGAGCCGCCTCACCCCGGAGGAGTCCTTCCGAACCGGACTCGTCACCAACGCCCGCCCGGAAGCCGTCGGCGCCGAACGCGTCCACGGCGTCTACCTCAACCCCCTGCCGTTCGCCTTCCGGCGCGGCGCCCGCACCTGGCGGGACCTGGTCCGCCGGGTCTTCGACCAGGAGATCGAGGTCTGGCCGCACCGCCGGTACCCGCTCGGCGCCATGCAGCGCGAGTTCGGCGCCGCGGAACGCCTCGTCGACGTGCGCTTCAGCTACCAGAACTTCCGTCAGGTCGACCAGGACCTCATCGACTACGCCGCGACGATCGACGACAGCCCCACCGAGTTCCCCCTCGGTGTCTCGACGCGCGCCGGCTTCATGGTGATCACCGCCAACCGGCACGTCATCGGCCGCAAGGGCGTCGACCGGCTCGCCTCCATGTACCGCTCGGTCCTCGAAGCCATGGCCTCGGACCCCGACGGGAACGCCGAGCAGCCTGTCCTTCCCTCCGGTGAGCGGGAGTTGATGCTCTCGTCGTGGAACGACACGGGGGTTGTGGTGCCGGGGGTGTCGGTGCCGGAGTTGATCGCTGTGCGTGCGGCGACGTCGCCGGGTGTGGTGGCGGTGGAGGCGGCCGGGCGGTTGTTGACGTTCGGTGAGTTGGTGGATCGGGCTGATCGTCTGGCGGGCGTGTTGCGTTCGCGGGGGGTGGGTGCGGGTTCGTCGGTGGCGGTGTTGCTGGATCGTTCGGTTGATCTGGTGGTGGCGTTGCTGGCGGTGTGGCGTGCTGGGGCGGGGTTTGTGCCGTTGGATCCGGTGTTGCCGGGGGAGCGGGTGGCCGGGATGCTGGCGGATGCCGGCGTGACGGTTGCGGTCACGTCCGCCGCCTATGTCGACCGTTTCGCGGTGGATGTCGTGCGGGCCGATGTGGAGCATCCGCCGGTGAGTGGACCGTTGCCGTCGGTGGATCTGGATGGTTTGGCGTACACGGTGTTCACGTCGGGTTCGACGGGTCGGCCGAAGGGTGTGCAGGTTTCGCATCGGGGTCTGGTCAATCATGTGGACTGGGCGGTGCGGGAGTTGGCCTCCTGTGGTTCCGGTGGTGCGCCGGTGTTCTCGTCGGTGGCGTTCGACCTGGTGGTGCCGAACGTATGGGCGCCGTTGGTGGCGGGTCAGCGGGTGTGGTTGTTCGACGGTGAGCTGACCGAGCTGGGTGGTGCGCTGGCCGGGGCCGGCCCGTTCTCCTTCCTCAAGCTCACGCCCGGTCACCTGGAGGTGATCGGCGGTCAGCTGTCGGATGACGAGATCCGTGCGCTGACCTCCCGGATCGTGGTCGCGGGTGAAGCCCTGCCTGGGGCGCTGGTGGAGCGGTGGCGGGGGCTGCTGGGGGATGGTCGGGTGTGGAACGAGTACGGTCCGACCGAGGCGACGGTGGGCACGTGCGTGTTCCCCGTCGAGACCTCCCATGAGGGCGTTGTTCCGATCGGCCGCCCCCTGCCGAACTTGACCATGCGCATTCTCGACGCGCGTCAGGAGCCCGTGCCGGTCGGTGTGGTCGGCGAGCTCTACGTCGGCGGGGCCGGTGTGGCCCGGGGTTATGTCGGTGATCCGGCCCGCACGGCGCAACGGTTCGTCCCGGACCCGTTCGGTGAGCCGGGTGCGCGGATGTATCGGTCGGGTGATCTGGCGCGGTGGCGGTCGGACGGTGCCGTGGAGTTCCTGGGCCGGATCGACGATCAGGTGAAGGTGCGTGGTTACCGGATCGAACTCGGCGAGATCCGGGCCGCGTTGACGGCTCACGCGGATGTCTCGGACGCGGCCGTGGTCGTGACCGACGACCAGCGCCTGATCGCCTACGTCGTCGGCAGCGCCGAGGACCTGCGTGCGGCCCTGGCGTCCGTCCTTCCCGAGTACATGGTCCCGTCGGTGTTCGTCGAACTCGATGCGATTCCGTTGACGGCGAACGGCAAGCTGGACCGGCGGGCCCTGCCGGACCCGGAGGCCGTCGCCACCGACACCTACGTCGCCCCCCGCAGCGATGTCGAACAGAAGATCGCTGAGGTCTGGGGTCAGGTCCTGGGTCTGGACAAGGTCGGTGTCGAAGACAACTTCTTCGACCTCGGCGGTCACTCCATCAAGGCGATCGCGCTGGTCGGTGCCCTGCGGGCCGAAGGGTTCGAGGCGGCCGTCGGCGATGTGTTCCGTCACCGGACCGTCGCCGGACTCGCCACCGCGCTGGGCACGAGCGAGGGCACGCCCGCGCAGGACCTCCCGGTCGTGGCGCCCTTCGCCCTGCTCCCGGACGCCGACCGGGCCGCACTCCCCGCGGGTCTGGTGGATGCCTTCCCGCTGGCGCAGGTGCAGCTCGGCATGCTGGTGGAGATGCTCGCCGACGACGGCCGGAACAAGTACCACAACACCACGACGTTCCGGATCAGGGACGGACGAGCCTTCGACGCAGACGCGCTCCGCCAGGCCGCACAGGCGCTGGTGACGCGACACGAGATGCTCAGGGCGTCCTTCGCTCTGGAGGGCTACTCGGTACCGCTCCAGCTCATCCACCCGAGCGCGGAGATCCCGGTCACCGTGCACGACCTGCGGGGGCAGGACGAGGAGCACCAGTCAGCGGCCCGCCGCGCGCACGTCGTTTCGGAGCGGGCCGCCGCGTTCGACCTCGAACGCCCGCCCCTCCTGAGGGTCTCGGCGCTCGTCGAGTCGGACGAGGCCTGGTGGCTCTCGGTCAGCGTGTGCCACCCCATCACCGAGGGGTGGAGCCACCGCTCGCTGCTCAGCGAGATCGTCGAGAACTACCTGCGGGTGCGGAGCGGTGAGGCACTGCCCGAGCCCGAAGCCCCCGCCGTGAGGTACGCAGACTTCGTGGCGGCCGAGCGGGCCTCGACGGAGTCCGACCGTGACCGCGCCTACTGGCGCGATGTCATCGAAGGGCACGCCAAGTTCGAGCTGCCGGCGGGCTGGAGCGGTGGCGCCACAGCCGGTCCCGCGCACACGGTCCGCGTCCCGCTCGCCGACCTCGCGCCGGCGTTGCGAGCCGCCGCGAGGGACACCGGTACGTCGCTGAAGGCGGTGCTGCACGCGGCGCACCTGAAGGTGATGAGCCTGCTCACTCCGGAGGAGTCCTTCCACACCGGGCTGGTGTGCAGCGGTCGCCCGGAGATCCTGGGCGCGGAGCGCGTGTACGGCATGTACCTGAACACGGTGCCGTTCGCGTTCCGGCGCGGCGCCCGCACCTGGCGCGACCTCGTCCGCCAGGTCTACGACCAGGAAGCCGCCCTCTGGCCGCACCGCCGCTTCCCGATGCCGGTGATGCAACGCGAACTGGCTGACGGGTCCCGGCTGTTGGACGTCCGCTTCAGTTATCTCGACCTCAAGGACGCCCAGGCGGAGTCGGACATCGTCGACGCGGACTCGGGCATGGGCGAGGGCGCCACGGAGTTCGGCCTCGCCGTCGCCGCCCGAGCGGCCGGCCTGCTCCTCACGGCCGACGCCGGCCGTCTCACCCACGAAGCCGTCGACCGGCTCGCCTCCATGTACCGCTCGGTTCTGGAAGCCATGGCCCAGGACGTGGACGGCAGTGCCGAATCCACGTACTTGCCCGGCGACGAACGGGAATTGGTGCTCTCGTCGTGGAACGACACGGGGGTTGTGGTGCCGGGGGTGTCGGTGCCGGAGTTGATCGCTGTGCGTGCGGCGACGTCGCCGGGTGTGGTGGCGGTGGAGGCGGCCGGGCGGTCGTTGACGTTCGGTGAGCTGGATGGTCGGGCGAATCGTCTGGCGCAGGCTTTGCGTTGTGCCGGCGTTGGTGCGGGTTCGTCGGTGGCGGTGTTGCTGGATCGGTCGGTTGATCTGGTGGTGGCGTTGCTGGCGGTGTGGCGTGCTGGGGCGGGGTTTGTGCCGTTGGATCCGGTGTTGCCGGGGGAGCGGGTGGCCGGGATGCTGGCGGATGCCGGCGTCGAGGTCGCGGTGACGTCCGCCGGGTATGTGGACCGTTTCGCGGTGGATGTCGTGCGGGCCGATGTGGAGCATCCGCCGGTGAGTGGACCGTTGCCGTCGGTGGATCTGGATGGTTTGGCGTACACGGTGTTCACGTCGGGTTCGACGGGTCGGCCGAAGGGTGTGCAGGTTTCGCATCGGGGTCTGGTCAATCATGTGGACTGGGCGGTGCGGGAGTTGGCCTCGTGTGGTTCCGGTGGCGCGCCGGTGTTTTCGTCGGTGGCGTTCGACCTGGTGGTGCCGAACGTGTGGGCGCCGCTGGTGGCGGGTCAGCGGGTGTGGCTGTTCGACGGTGAGCTGATCGAGCTGGGTGGTGCGCTGGTCGGGGCCGGCCCGTTCTCCTTCCTCAAGCTCACGCCCGGTCATCTGGAGGTGATCGGCGGTCAGCTCTCCGATGACGAGATCCGTGGGCTGACGTCGCGGATCGTGGTCGCGGGTGAGGCGCTGCCTGGGGCGCTGGTGGAGCGGTGGCGGGTATTGCTGGGGGATGGTCGGGTGTGGAACGAGTACGGTCCGACCGAGGCGACGGTGGGCACGTGCGTCTTCCCCGTCGAGACCTCCCATGAGGGTGTCGTTCCGATCGGCCGCCCGTTGCCGAACATGACCATGCGCATTCTGGACGCGCGTCAGGAGCCCGTGCCGGTCGGTGTGGTCGGCGAGCTCTACGTCGGCGGGGCCGGTGTGGCTCGTGGTTATGTGGGTGATCCGGTGCGGACGGCGCAGCGGTTTGTGCCGGACCCGTTCGGTGAGTCGGGTGCGCGGATGTATCGGTCGGGTGATCTGGCGCGGTGGCGGTCGGACGGTGCGGTGGAGTTCCTGGGCCGGATCGACGATCAGGTGAAGGTGCGTGGTTATCGGATCGAACTGGGTGAGATCCGGGCCGCGTTGACGGCTCACGCGGATGTCTCGGACGCGGCCGTGGTCGTGACCGACGACCAGCGCCTGGTCGCCTACGTCGTCGGCGGAGACCCCGACGCACTGGGGGAGTGGCTGAACGGCATGCTGCCCGAGTACATGATCCCGTCGGCGTTCGTCGAACTCGATGCGATCCCGTTGACGGCGAACGGCAAGCTGGACCGGCGGGCCCTGCCGGACCCGGAGGCCGTCGCCACCGACACCTACGTCGCCCCCCGCAGCGATGTCGAACAGAGGATCGCTGAGGTCTGGGGTCAGGTTCTGGGTCTGGACAAGGTCGGTGTCGAGGACAACTTCTTCGACCTCGGCGGTCACTCCATCAAGGCGATCGCGCTGGTCGGTGCCCTGCGGGCCGAAGGGTTCGAGGCGGCCGTCAGTGATGTGTTCCGTCACCGGACCGTCGCCGGACTCGCCACCGCGCTCGGCGACGACAGCGGAGCCGGCCCCGGTGGGGCGCACCGGACCGACCGCACGGCGTCGGTGGCCGTGGCCCCGTTCGCGCTGGTCTCCGAGAGCGTCAGGGAATCCCTCCCCGACGGCGTCGTCGACGCCTACCCGCTCTCGCAGGTGCAGCTGGGCATGGTCCTGGAGATGCTCGCCGACGACGGTCTGAACAAGTACCACAACACGTCGACGTTCCGGATCAAGGACGGACGGCCCTTCGACGAGGACGCCCTGGCCCGTGCGGCACGGACCGTCGTCGAGCGGCACGAGATGCTGCGCACCTCCATCGAACTGGAGGACTTCGAGGTCCCGCTGCAACTGGTCCACGCGACCGCCGAGGCGCCCTTTTCGGTGCGGGACCTGCGCGGCGGCTCCGCCGAGGAGTTCGAGGAGGCGCGGCGGGACCACATCGTGCGGGAGCGCGGCGACCTGTTCGACCTCAGGCGCGCACCGCTGCTGCGGATCTCCGCGCTCGTCGAGTCGGACGAGGCCTGGCACCTCGGATTCACGCACTGCCATGCGATCACGGAGGGCTGGAGCCAGCAGTCCCTGCTGATGGAGGTGCTCGGCCTCTACCACGCGTACGCGGCGGGGGAGGAACCCACCACCCCCGAGCCCGTGCCGGTCCGCTACGCGGACTTCATCGCGGCCGAACTCGCCTCGCTGGACTCCGAGGACGACCGCGCGTACTGGCGGGGCATCGTGCACGAGCACGCTCCGTGGAGTCTGCCCGCGGACTGGGGCACCGGGCCCGGGACTCCCCGGGAGGACTTCAAGCTGTCGGTGGAGTTCCGCGACCTCGAACCGGAGTTGCGGGCCCTCGCGGCGCAGACCGGCACGTCCTTCAAGGCGGTACTGCTGGCCGCGCATCTGAAGGTGCTGAGCACGCTCACGCACGAAGAGGCCTTCCACACAGGCGTCCTGTACAGCGCGCGGCCCGAAGTCCCCGGCGTCGAGCGCGTGTACGGCATGTACTTGAACACGCTGCCGTTCGCCCACCGGCGGGGAGCCCGCACGTGGGGCGGACTCGTCCGCCAGGTCTTCGACCGCGAGGCCGAGGTGTACGGGCACCGGCGGCATCCGCTG
Organism: Streptomyces krungchingensis; assembly: GCF_054729265.1. Lineage (NCBI taxonomy): Bacteria > Bacillati > Actinomycetota > Actinomycetes > Kitasatosporales > Streptomycetaceae > Streptomyces > Streptomyces krungchingensis. The sequence goes on along the minus strand of NZ_JBPUKY010000001.1, from coordinate 1,935,545 downwards.
CCCGCCGTGCAGCGGCTCGCCGGCGGACGCCGGCTGTTCGACGTCATGTTCCGCTACCAGGACTTCCACCAGGTGGACACCGGAACGGTCGACGTGCGGGCAGGGGCCGGGGACAGCTCGAACGAGTTCACGCTGTCCCTCGCCAACGTGCCGGGACGGCTCGTGCTGCGGGCGATCAGCACCGGCCTGAACCGGGCCAACGCCGAACGTCTCGCGGGGATGTACCGGGCCGTGCTCGAAGCCATGGCCGCCGGCCCGGACGGCGACGCGCAGGCGGCGGTCGTCCCCGAGGCGGAGCGCGCACAGATCCTCCAGGACTGGAACGACACCGAGGTGGAGTGGGAATGAGCAATCCGCGACAAGGGCCGCGCCGCGTGCACGAGGTGTTCGCGAGCGCCGCCGCCGCCCGCCCCGACGCCGTCGCCGTCGAGGCACGGGACGGATCACTGACGTACGGAGAACTGGACCGGCAGGCCAACCGTGTCGCGCACCGGCTGCGCGCCGCGGGCGTCGGCACCGACGCGGTGGTCGGTGTGCTGCTGCGCCGTCGCCGGGGACTCCTGCCCGTCCTGCTCGGCATCTGGAAGGCGGGCGGCTCCCACCTCCCGCTGGACCCGGCACTGCCCCGCGAACGGCTCACGTACATGCTACGAGCGGCCGGCGCCCGCCTGGTCGTCACGGAGACGGACCTGGCGGACCGGATCAGCGACGCCTCCACCGGCGTACCGCGGCCGGGCGGGCCGACCGACGCAGCCGAGGACGGCGCCCCGGCCGCCGACGGCGGAGCGTACGACGGGGTGCTCCTCGACCTGGAGGCACCGCGGGAGCGGGAGGAGATCGGCAGGCAACCGGACACCGCTCCCGACCTCGGCGCGCCGCACGCCCTGCAACTCGGCCTGGCCTACACCCTGTTCACGTCAGGTTCCACCGGGCGGCCCAAGGGTGTGCAGATCGCGCACCGTTCGCTGCTGAACCTGCTGTTCTCGATGCGTGAGCGGTTCGAGGCCGGGCCCGCGCACACCTGGCTCGCCGCCACCTCGCTGTCGTTCGACATCTCGGCAGCCGAGCTGTACCTGCCGCTGGTCACCGGCGGCCGGATCGTGCTGGCCGGCGACGAGGAGACCGGTGACTTCGGGGCGCTGCTGGAACTGATCGACGGCCGGGGCGTCACCCACGTCCAGGCCACCCCCGCGGGGTGGAAGCTGCTGCGTGCCGCGGGCTTCGCGCACCGGCCGGTCACCGCGATCACGACCGGCGAGGCCTGCCCGCCGCCCCTCGCCCGGGAGCTGCACGGGCACGTGGACCGTCTCGTCGACCTGTACGGGCCGACCGAGACGACCATCTGGGCCACCGGCTGGGAGGTCGAGGGCGGCGCGGACACCGTGCCGATCGGCCGACCGATCCACAACATGCGGGCCTACGTGCTCGACGCGGCCCTGCACCCCGTACCCGTCGGGGTGGTGGGCGAGCTGTACCTGGGCGGTGCCGGTGTGGCGCGCGGCTATGTGGGCCGGTCCGCGCTCACCGCCGAGCGGTTCCTGCCCGAACCGTTCGGCGGCCCACCCGGCTCACGCATGTACCGGACGGGCGACCTCGCCCGCCACCGTGCGGACGGTCAGCTCGAATACCTGGGCCGTGAGGACCATCAGGTGAAGATCCGGGGCTATCGCATCGAACTCGGCGAGATCGAGGAGCGGTTGCGGCGCCGTGAGGGCGTCCGGGACGCGGTCGTCGTGGTCCGTGAGGACGCCGGCGGCGAGAAGTGGCTGGCCGCGTACGTCGCCGTGGACCGGGCCTCGGGCCCGGACCAGGAGGCGTTGCGGGGCGGCCTCGCGGCGGAACTCCCCGCGTACATGGTGCCCGCGGCCTTCGTCCTCCTCGACGAACTCCCGCTCAGCGCCGCCGGGAAGATCGACCGCAAGGCCCTCCCGGTGCCCGGCCGTTCGGCGCTCGTCGCCGACCGCGCGTACGTGGCCCCGCGCACCCCCGTCGAGCGTCTCCTGGCGGACGTCTGCACCGAGGTGCTGGGCGTGCCCGACGTGGGCGTGAGGGACCGGCTGGCGGATCTCGGCGCCGACTCCATGCGGATCGTCCACGTCCTCGCCGCCGCCCGCCGGGCGGGCCTCGCCCTGAGCCTGCGCATGCTCCTGGACAACGGGACGATCGAGGACCTCGCGACCGCGCTCGACGCCGGAGCGGCCGACGGCGCGTCGTCGGCCACGGCGGACGGAGCGCCGAGGGACACCACCCGGACGACGACCGCGCGTACGTCCACCACGACGCGGCCCACCACGAGGAAGACGCCCATGATGACGACAGCCGACGCCCGTGCCCTGTCCGCGGGCGAGGTCGAGCGGGTCATGACGGAGCACCGCGTCCCGGGCGCGGCCGTCGCGGTCCTGCGGGACGGCGAGGCCGTGGCCGTCGGCGCCCACGGCGTGCGCTCGACGGAGACCGGCGCTCCCGTGACCCTGCGCACCCGCTTCCAGGCGGGCTCCATCAGCAAGCACGTCACCGCGTACGCCGCGCTGCGGCTCGTCGACCGCGGTGTCCTCGACCTGGACGCGGACCTGGACACCGTGCTCATCGGCCGGACGCTGCCCCGTGCGGCCGGCGGTCGGCCCGTCACGCTGCGCCAGTGCCTGTCCAACACCTCGGGTCTCGCCGGGGCCGGCGCCACCTGGTGGCGTCCCGACGAGGCGATGCCGAGCCTCACCGGGATCCTGGACGAGGTCCGTGCGGAGCACGAACCGGGCGCGCAGTTCCGCAAGGAGGGCGCCCAGTGGGCGGTCGTGGAACAGGTCCTGGCCGATGTCATGGGACGGGACTTCGACAAGGCCGTCCAGGAGCTGGTGTTCGAACCGCTGGGCATGCGGGACAGCGCCTTCGGGGCGCCCGGGACCCCGGACGCCGCGGCCGGACACGACCAGCACGGACGTGAACTGTCCGGCGGCCACCGGGTACGCCCGGTGCGGGCCGGCAGCGGCCTGTGGTCCACCGCCGCCGACCTGGCCGCCTTCGCCGGGGCGTTGCGCCGCGCGCACCAGGGGCTGTCCGACCTGTTGTCCGCACGGCTGGCCGGCGCGATGCTCACAGAGGCGTTCCCCGGCAGCTTCTACGGGTTGGGCACCGTCGTCGACGCGACGCCGGGGGAACCCGAGTTCGGGCACGGTGGACAGACCGCCGGCTTCCGCGCGCTCACCTCGGTGCGGCTGCGGTCCGGCACGGGCTGTGTGGTGATGACGAACTCCGACAACGGCAAGGAGGTCCACCGGGCCGTCGCCGCCGCCCTCGGAAGGATCATCTCCGCCTAGCGCAAGGTACCGGCAAGCCAAAGAGGCCGACGGATAACGCAGGAATAACGGTCCTCCATAGTTTCTCCACCGAGCCAAGTTCCGCACATGTCAGAACGGGGGGTGCCGAATGGACTTCCAAGTCCTCGGCCCGGTGGAAGCCCGCAAGGGTGGCGTGAGAATCGCATTGTCAGGATCCAAGGTGCACACGGTCCTCGCGAGCCTGCTGCTCGCACGGGGGCGGGTCGTGTCCGACGAGCGTCTGAGCTCCATGCTGTGGGGGTGGGAGCCGCCCGCCACGGCCGGAGCACAGATCTACACCTACATGTCGCGCCTGCGCAAACTGCTCGGCGACGACGTCGAGATCGACCGGCGCCCGCCGGGCTACGTCCTGCGGGCGCCGCACAGCACGTTCGACCTCCTGGAGTTCGAGCAGCTGGACCGGGAGGGCCGCGCGGCCCTGGGCCGCGGGCGTCACAGGGACGCCAGCACCCTGCTGAGCCGGGCGCTCGGACTGTGGCGGGGGGCCGCACTCGGCAATGTGACCGAGTACCTGGCGGGCGCCGAGCTGGCCCGCCTCGAGGAGCAGCGGCTGCACGCACTGGAGAGCCGCATGGAAGCGGACCTGGAGCTCGGGCGGCATGAGCAGCTCACCTCCGAACTCACGGGTCTGGTGGCGGAGTTCCCGCTGCGCGAGAAACTCCGCGCACAGCTCATGACGGCCTTCTTCCGCTGCGGCCAGCAGGCCGACGCGCTGCACACCTATCACGAGGGCCGCAAGGTGCTCGACGAGCAGCTGGGCATCGAGCCCGGTGAGGCGCTCGGCGCCACGTATCAGGCCGTCCTGGTCGGCAGCCTCGGCGCCAGGAGCGCGGGCCCGGCCCGGACCGCCGTCACCGCGCCCTACGGGGACGAGGAGCCGTGCGACGCGTACGAGCCGCGTCCGGTCACCCTGCCGCCGGACATCGAGGACTTCATCGGGCGGGGAGAGGAACTGAACACGCTGTGCGCGCAGTTGGCCGAATCGCGCAAGGGCGGCGGGCCGCGTGCCCTGCTGGTGACCGGCATGGCCGGCGTCGGCAAGACGGCGCTTGCGGTGCGGGCCGCGCACCGCAGCGCCGAGCACTTCCCGGACGGACAGCTCTTCGCCGAACTCGCCCACCCGGACGGCCGTCCCAAGAAGCTGGGCGAGGTCCTGACGGTCCTGCTGCGAGCCTTGGGCGTGCCGGCCGACGGTCCCGGCCGGGGCGCCGACCTGGACGAGCTGATCCGCCGCTATCGCACCCGGACGGCGCGCAGGCGGCTCCTCGTCGTCCTCGACGGCGCCGTCGACAGCCGGGAACTCGACCTCCTGCTGCCCGGCTCGGCCGAGGCGACGGTCCTGATCACCGGCCGGGCGAGGCTGACCAGGGTGGCCCAGGCACGGACCACCGTCCTCACCCCCTTCGGCAGGGACACCTCGTACGAGCTGCTGGCGGCCGGAGCGGGGCGGCGGCGACTGCTCGCCGAGCCGGACGCCACGTACCAGGTGCTCGCGCACTGCGGCGGGCTGCCGCTCGCGGTGCGTATCGCGGGCAGCAGGCTGGCCGCCCGGCCGCACTGGCCGGTCTCCTGGCTCGCCGCCCGGCTCGCCGACCCCGGCCAGCGACTGCGTGAACTCTCCTACGGGGGACTGGACCTGCGGCGCGTGCTGGTCCCGTCGGTGCGGCAGCTGCCGAGACCGGCGGGGCGGACACTCGTACGCCTGGCGGGGATCGGCACGGAGCCCTTCCCCGCCGAGCGCGCTGCCCGGCACCTCGCCGAGCCCGAGTCGGCGGCAGAGGAGAGTCTGGAGCATCTGGTGGACGCGGCGCTGCTCGACATCTGCGGCGTCGACCGCCTGGGCCGTCCGCTGTACCGCTTCCACGAGCTGGTGCTGCTCTTCGCACAGCACCTCGCTACTGCACATCGCGAACGGGAAAGGTCGGCCGCGGCCCGCTGACCAAGCGGGTGACGCGGCCCCCGGGCCCGGCTCGGACCGGTCCGGCCCCGCGGCGGCGGGGCCGGACCGGTCGCTCTGCGCCGGAGCGTTCAGTGCCAGTCCTCCTCGTCGGGGCCGACGACCACCGTGCCGGCCGATCCCGCGCCGGTGGAGACGGCGGCCGCCAGGGAACCCGCCGCGCCGAGTGCGCAGAGCGCGATGATCCAGGCCACCAGGATGTGACCGGCCGTCGTGCTCCGGATGTTCTGCATTGCGACTCCCAGGTCTGCGCCGTAGCGGGTGCGTGTGGGGGCGGCGCCCGGCGCCGCCCCCTTCGTTCGCATTCGAAACTAGGGATCTGCGGCTTCGGACCACTATCGATCCGCCTTCGTCCCGCACTCCACGAGGATCGGCGGCGTACCGCGGGATCGGCGGCCCGGCACCGGGGACGGCTACCTACCCCCGGTCCCGGCGGCGTCCCCTTCGTCCTCGCGTCGTACCACCGTGTTCGTCGCCCGCTCCGTCCCGGCGTACTGAGCCATCCGCCGGAGCGTCGTGGCGACACCCGTTCAACCGGCCGCGGAACCCTCCCGGCGCGGTGCCGGTGGGCAGGGCATCGTTGTCGCGAACCGTGCCCCTGGTTCAGCGGCGGCGCAGCGACGTCGCCGCCGCGGCCCGTGCCGTGCTCCCGCGGTCGTGCGCGCCGTCGGCCTGGGACGGCTGCGCCGTGTCCAGCGCGGGTGCCCGCTCCGTGCTCAGCGCTTCGAGGGCCTGGTCGACCCGGTCCAGCCACGGCTTCACATCGATGCGTGCGAAGCACTCGCGGGCCTCGGCGAGATGGCGCAGCGCGCGGGTGCGGTGACCGCACTTCGCGCAGGTCTCGCCCAGCGCCAGCTTGATCTTCCCCTCCACCAGGGGATTGCTGACCTGGGACGCGGCCTCCAGCGCCTGCGTCAGCGTCATCCGGGCCTGCTCCCAGCGTCCCGCCCCGAGCCGCGCCTCGCCCAGAGCCAGCAGCCCGTGCGCGAGCCCCAGCGTGTCGGAATTGTCCTGCACGATCCGCACCATGCGCAGCAGGGCCTCCTCGGCCCGGACGAAACGCCCCTGGGCCAGCAGGACCCGGCCGAGCCGGTGGGTGGCCAGCGCCACGCTGCGCGAGCCGCCCTCCCCGATGGCCTCGGCGACCCGCACGGACTCCCGGCCCAGCTCGGCCGCCTCGTCCACATGACCGCGGTCGAGCTCGATCTGGGCCATGTTGTTGAGCACATGGGCCTCGGAGGAGAGGTCGCCCACCTCCCGGAAGACCTCCAGGGCCTCGGTGCTGCGCCGCATCGCGCGCGTCAGCTCGCCGCGCATCTCGTCGATCATCGCCATGCTGCGCAGCACGAGTGCGCGCCCGTGCCGTTCGCCGGCCCGCGCATGCAGGGACAGCGCGGCGGCGAAGCAGTCGTCGGCCTCCGGGAACCGCCGCAGGCGCATCTCCAGCGCGCCCAGGATGTGCAGCATCGCGCCCTGCCCCCGGACGTTCCCGGCGGCCCGTGTCGCGGCGAGGGCACGCTCCGCGCAGGCCCGCCAGTCGTCGGTGTGGTCACGGGTCTCGAACAGCACCACCGTCGACATGGTGAGGTCCCAGGCGAGTTCGTCCATCCCGTGCTCCGCCGCCTGCTCCACCACGGCGGACAGGGCGAGCCGTTCCGCCTCCAGCCATTTCAGCGGCCGGGCGGCGAGATCACGGGCGAGGTCGGCCGGCAGCGGACGGCGCGCGGCGGTGCCGTGGATGATGCTGAAGTCACCGCCGTAGAAGCGGCGGTGGGCCAGCTCCGCCAGCGAGAGCGCGCTGCCGAAGGCCCGCTCGCGGGAGGCCCGCCGCTCCTCGTCCGGCTCCTCCCGGTGGGCGCGCTCGTGGGCGTACAGGCGCAGCAGGTTCTGGAACCGGTAGCGGGGGCCGCCGGTGGCGTCCGCGGCGGTCACGTCCAGGAACTGCGCGTCGACGAGCTGCTCCAGGAGCCGTTCCGCGGTCGCGGGATCCGTGTCGAGGACCGCGGCACCGAGCCAGGGAGCGAAGTCCGGCACCTCCAGCAGTCCGAGGAGCCGGTAGAGCCGTGCCGCTTCGTCGCTCAGGTAGCGGTAGCTCACCGCGAAGCCCGCTCTGACCTGTGACTCGCCCTCGCTCAACTCGTCGAGGCGGCGGCGCTCGTCGCTGAGCAGCGCCTCCAGCCGCGCCACCGTCCAGTGCGGTTTGGCGGCGAGTCGCGCCCCGGCGATCCGGAGGGCCAGCGGCAGCCGGTCGCACAGCTCGGCGACCCGGGCGACGGAGGCGGGGTCGTCGGCGACGCGCCGTTCGCCGACGATGCGGCCCAGCAGTTCCACGGCCTCGGACCCGGTGAGCCGGCCGAGCTGCACCCGGCACTGCGGCGGCCAGGCGACCAGTTCGGCGAGTTGCTCCCGGCTGGTGATCAGCACGCAGCAGCCCGGACTGCTCGGCAGCAGCGGCACGATGTGCGGGTAGGAGTGGACGTTGTCGAGCACCACGAGCACCCGCCGCTCGGCGAGGATGCTGCGGTAGAGCGAGGCCCGCTCCTCCAGTCCCACCGGGATGCGGTCGCCGGGGACGCCGAGCGACCGCAGGAACCGGCCGAGGATCTCACCGACCGGGGCGGGCTCGTGGTGTTCGTCGTAGCCGCGCAGGTCGGCGAAGAGGTGGCCGTCGGGGAAGTGCTCGGAGACGCTGTGCGCCCAGTGCACGGCGAGGCAGGTCTTGCCCAGCCCGCCGACCCCCGTGACGAGGCCCGCCGTCGGGCCCCGGACCTCCTCCGTACGCTCCAGCAGGGCGTCCAGCAGCGCCATCTCCCGCCCCCGTCCGGTGAACCCCGGTACGTCCGGAGGCAGTTCGAAGGGCTTGCCCACCGGATCGCGGGGTTCTTCGGGCTCCGTGCCGGCGGGCTCCCGCTCGCCGGCGGCCGGCTCCACCTCGTCGTGCAGGATCGCGTCGTGCAGCTCGCGCAGCGCGGGGCCCGGTTCCAGGCCGAGCTCGTTGATGAACAGCCGGCGCCCCAGCCGGAACGTCTCCATCGCCTCGGCGCGGCGGCCGGAACGGTACTGCGCGGTGATCAGATGGTGCCGGGTGCGCTCGCGCATGGGGTGCGCGCGCACCGTGGCGGCGAGTTCCGGGATGATTCTCTGGTGGTTACCGAGCTCCAGTTCGACTCCGATGGCGTCGTCGTAGGTGTTGAGCCGTAACTCCTCCAGGCGGCGCGCCTCGTCCTCCACGGCCGCGCCGGTCACGCCGGCCAATGCGGGGCCGTGCCACAGGCGAAGTGCCTCGGCGTAGTGCTCGGCGGCGTCGGACAGCCGTTTCTGCCGGGCGGCGTGCTCGGCGCCGGAGACCAGCGCGGAGAATTCGAGGCTGTCGAGTTGATGCTCGCTCGCCCGCAGGAGATATCCCGGGTGAGCCGTGACGATGACTTCTTCGGAGAATCCAGCTTTCCTGAATGATTTGCGCAAGGCGGCAATGCAAATCGATACCTGGGTGCGCGCCGTGGCGGGCGGTTGGTCGCCCCAGACCGCGTCGACCAGCCTGTCGACCGATACGGTCCTCTCCGGATTGAGCAACAACAGCGCCAGAATGGTCCGGTGGCGCGGCCCGCCCACCTTCACCTGTCCGTCGTCCGCGAGCACGCTCAGCGGACCGAGAATCTTGAAGCGCAACCGCTTCTCCACTTGCCCTCCCCTGCTCCGAAGTCCCTGCCGGAGCTCGCGGGTGCCCCGTGACGGGCCATGGTTGATCCATTCTATGCATCAGCCGATGTGGAATTGTTAATTCCAGCGGAAGGGCTGGATTTGGTTGTTTCTGAATACGTGTCAGTAAGTTTGATGTTGAGTAAAGGGTGTTGTTTGCGGATCAATAATTGCGGTGAAAGTCAATTCCTGAACAACGCTCAGCTTTCCCTGAACGGAGTTCAATTCCCTCGCCGCCGCCCGCCGCCCGCCGCCCGCCGCCCGCCGCCCGCCGCCCGGTGCCGTCACACGCAGTCCCGCCCCGCCCTCCGCCGGCCCCGCGCCCTCGCAGCCCTCGGTGCCGCCCGCCCGAGCCGGCAGGATCGGGTCGGGCGGGCGGACATCGGGCGCCGGGAACCTCGTACGGCGGTCAGGGCCGGTAGCGCAGCGGATGGTCTCCGGGGACCTCGACGACCACGATCTCCGTGCCGTCCGGGTCCTCGATCCACATCTCGATCAGCCCCCAAGGCTCCCGGACCGGCGGGCGCACGACCTCGACCCCGGCCGCGGTGAGCTCCTCGTGCGCCGCCGCCACGTCCGCGACCTGGAGCCACAGTTTGAGCGCGGGGGACGGCGGGGTCTCGGAGCGCCCGGCGACCTCCAGGAAGCCGCCGCCGAGGAAGTAGACGGTGCCGCGCTCGGGACCCGTGCCGAATTCCCGGTAGACGTCCAGGCCCAGCTGTTCGCCGTAGAAAGTGCGGGAGCGCTCCGGGTCGGTGGGGCGCAGGAGGGTTCGGCTGCTCAGTACATGCACCATGCACCAGGAGCGTAGGGGAGGGTTAGGCTCATCGGTGCCTCAGCCGCGCCACCGAACGGAGATACGTTCCATGGACACCGCCGCCTCCACCGGACTCACCTTCCGCGACGCCACCGACGGCGACGTGGACGCCCTGGTCGCGCTGATCGAGTCGGCGTACCGCGGGGAGTCCAGCCGGGGCGGCTGGACCACGGAGGCGGACATCCTCGAAGGTCAGCGGACCGACCCCGAGGGCGTGCTCGCGGTCGTCAAGGCGCCCGACAGCCGGTTGCTGACCGTGGAGCGGGACGGCGCGATCGTCGCCTGCTGCCAGCTCGAACACCGCGGTGACCACGCCTACTTCGGCATGTTCGCGGTCAGCCCCGGCCTCCAGGGCGGCGGCCTCGGCAAGGTGATCATCGCCGAGGCGGAGCGGACCGCGCGCGAGACCTGGGGGATCACCGAGATGCACATGACGGTGATCTCGGTGCGCGAGGACCTCATCGCCTGGTACGAGCGGCGCGGCTACCGCCGTACGGGGAGGATGACGCCCTTCCCGTACGGCGACGAGCGCTTCGGCATCCCGCAGCGCGACGACCTCCAGTTCGAGCTGCTGGTCAAGCCGCTCGTCTGACCCGGGCCGTGCCGCGCCCGCGGTGCGCGCGGACGGCCGGGCCGCGGCCGTCCGGCCGGAGTCTTCCGGCCCGGCCGTGACGTCACGGCCGGGCCGTGGGCCGCGCGGCGTCCGTCACGCGGTGAAGCGGCCGGTGCGCTTGATCTCGGGATAGTCGGTGGTCGCGCCGTCCAGTTCCAGCGCGCGCACCAGCCGCAGATGCTCCTGGGTGTTCACGACCCAGCCGATGATCCGCAGGTCGGCCTTGCGGGCGTGCTCGACGACCTCCAGCGTGAGCCTGCGGATGTTCAGGCACACGGTCGCGGCGCCGACGGCCGTGGCCCGCTCCACGACATCGATGCCGTACCGGCTCGCGATGAGGGCGGTACGCACGCCGGGCACGAGCCGGGCGATCTCGGCGATCGCCTCGTCGTGGAACGACGACACCTCGACCCGTCCGACCAGGTCGCGCCGGTGCATGACCTCGGCCAGCGCCCTGGCCGCCGCCACGTCCTTGATCTCGGCCTGCAGCGGTGTGCCGACCGCGTCCAGGACCTCCTCGAAGACGGGGACGCGCTCCCCGCGCCCCGCGTCCAGCGCGCGCAGCTCGTCGAGGGTCATCTCGGCGATCGGCCCCGCGCCGTCGGTCGTACGGTCCACTTCGGCGTCGTGCATGACGACGAGAGCGCCGTCCTTGCTCAGATGCAGATCGAGTTCGATCAGGTCGAGGCCCGCTTGCTGGGCGGCGACGAAGGAACGGAGAGTGTTCTCGGGTTCGACACCCATCACTCCACGGTGACCGATGGTGAGGAAGTTCAAGATTCGACTCGCTTCCGTCGACGGCGGCTCGGCTCGCGCGTGGTGGCGACGGGGCCGCCCACGCGACTCCGCAGCCTAGTGGTCCCGCCGCCCCGTGTACCCGTTCGTACACGGGGCAATGGGGGTGGTCGGCAGGGGTACGGCCGCTTTCCGCCCGATCGGGTCACTCGCGGGTGGGCGAGTCCTCCGGTTGTTGACCGAGGACGCCTTGCGGTCCGAAGGCTTGACGACTAGTCATGTTCACTGCCGATGGAAGCCGTGAGACCGCGCGATCCGTGCCGGCCGTGCGCGCGCCGCAAGCGGTGCCGGCCGTGCAAGCCGTGCGAACCGATGGCGATCGGCGACCGCACGCGACCGCCTGCGATCGTCGGCGACCGCCTGTGAACACCGGTGGACGTCCATGGGTGCCTGCCGGTGGAGGGCGGTGCGTACGGCGAGCTCGCCGGTCCGCTCAGAGCCCGACCGCTCAGCGCCCGACCGCCCCGAGCTCGATCGCCCCGAGTCCGACCGCCCCGATTTCGACCGCCCCGATTTCGACCGCTCAGCGCCCGACCGCCCAGAGCACGATCGGCCCGGGCCCGACCGCCCCGAAGAGGAACCGCGATGCCCACAGAACCCGCGCCCGACGTCCTCGTCCTCCTCGACGCCATCAGGCTCCACTTCCCGGACCTCGGGGGTGCCGTCACGGACGCGGCCGAGGCCCGGCGTCTCCTCGCCGCCGCGCCCTCCTGGCCGTTCGAGCCGCCGGCCGTGGGATCGGTCGAGGACCGCACGATTCCGGGACCGCAGGGGGCCCCGGACATCCCCGTACGGATCTACCTGCCGCCGTCTCGTCGGCCCGCCCCGGCGGCGGACCGGGCCCGGCCGCCGGCGCCCCGCCCCACCGTCGTCTTCCTGCACGGCGGGGGCTGGGTCATCGGGGGCCTGGACTCCCACGACCCCGTCGCACGGGCCCTGTGCCGGGACGCCGACGCGGCCGTGCTGTCGGTCGACTACCGGCTCGCGCCCGAGGCGCGCTTCCCGGCCGCCGTGGACGACGCGTACGCCGCGCTGTGCTGGGCCGCGCGGCACGTCGGCGAGCTGGGCGGCGACCCGGGGGCGCTGGTCGTCGCCGGTGACAGCGCGGGCGGGAACCTGGCGGCCGTCGCCGCGCTCGTCGCCCGCGACCGGGGCGGCCCCGCACTGGCGCTCCAGGTGCTCGTCTATCCGGCGACCGACGTCCGGCCGCGCACGGAGCTGCCGGGCCGGGGTGGCCCGGGCTACTTCCTCACGCCGGCCCACGGCCGCTGGTTCGCCGAGCAGTACTTCGGGGCCGACGGCGACCGGGCGCACCCGCACGCCTCGCCCCTGGTGGCCGACCTGCACGGTCTGCCGCCCGCCCATGTCGTCACCGCGGGCTTCGACCTCCTCCACGACGAGGGCCGTGCGTACGCCGCGAAACTCCGGGCATCCGGTGTGCGGGTGACGGAGAGCGTGCACCCGGGCATGTTCCACGGGTTCTTCGGCTTCCCCGAACTCCTCGAGGACGCCCGGACCGCCCAGCGCCGCGTAGCGGAAGTAATCGCCCGCACGGTGTCCGGCAGGAAAAAGAACGGTGATGATGGGGGTGACGCAGGATAATCTCCCGAGTCTCCTCTTGCGGGAAGGAACCTCGCTTACATACGGTGTCCATACGCGAGGTTCTCCCGTGGAGGATGGGATATGACGGAAATTCTTGTGCAGGTGGGTACGGAGGAGCGGGTTCCTCCCGTGGGCAGGGTGGTGGAGCACCCGGCATGGCCCGTGCTCAAGGATGCCGTGGAGGAGATCCGCCCCTGGCAGTCCAAGGACGGCTCCATAGACCTCGACGCCGAGGGCGCCCCGGAGGCGGCCCAGGTGGAGGCGGCCGTGCGCCGTGCCACGGAGGCCATCGAGCAGCTCGCCCCGCTGCTGCCGCACGACGTCGAGTACCACGAGGCGCTCGTGAAGGACCTCCGGCGCTGGGCCGACGGCGGCTTCCAGGTGCCGGACTTCCTCGACTCGCTGCTGGCCTTCCAGCCCGCCGCGAGCCGCGAGGACGGCCTTCAGCACCTCGTCGTCTTCCCGATGTACACGCAGAACGGCAACCCGGACCGCAACTTCGAAGCGGTCGTCCTGCGCATGGTGTGGCCCGACTGGCTGGCCGAACTGGAGCGCACGCGCTACGACAATCCGCTGTTCTGCGGCATCACTTTCGAGGACTTCACCGCGGGCTACGACACCAATTCGGCCGTTCTCTTCCCCGAGACCATCGCGGTGCGCGAGGCGCCCGAGCGGTTCACCTGGGGCGGCATCTTCTGCGACCGCGAAGCCGCCCGCTTCCGCGCCGTCACCGACGCGGCCGTGGACATCCTGGGCCTGGAGCTGCCCGAGGACATCGCGGCCATGGTCCACGACCAGGAGCGCTGCGAGCAGGCCTTCGTGCTGTGGGACATGGTTCACGACCGCACCCACAGCCACGGCGACCTGCCCTTCGACCCGTTCATGATCAAGCAGCGCCAGCCGTTCTGGATGTACGGCCTGGAGGAGCTGCGCTGTGACCTCACCGCCTTCAAGGAGGCAGTGAAGCTGGAGGGCGAGGGCAACGCGCACGGCCGTGACGTGCAGTACGCCGTGCTCTTCGACCGGATGTTCCGCTTCCCGGTCTCCGGCGACCGCGTCCGCAACTACGACGGGCTCGGCGGCCAGCTGCTCTTCGCCTACCTGCACAAGCACGACGTCGTCCGCTGGACCGACAACAGGCTGCACATCGACTGGCAGCGTGCCCCGCAGGTCACCAACCAGCTGTGCGCCGAGATCGAGGACCTGTACCGGGCCGGCATCGACCGCCCGAAGCTCGTCCACTGGTTCAAGGCCTACGACCTGGTCTCCACCTACCTCGCCCCGCACCCCGGCTCCCGCTGGGCCAAGGGCCCCGACGCGCTGGACCTGTCCCAGCCCCCGCGCAAGCTCGTGGACGACGTGCTTCCGGACGAGTTTCCGCTGAGCATGTTCTATGAGGCACTGTCCAAGAAGCTCAAGAACGTGATCGCCGCCACCAAGGGCATCACCGCGGACAGCGCCGAGCGGGTCGCCGCGTGAGCGACCGCGCCGGGAACATCGCTCATCAGGAGGCGAAGATGGGGAACGGGAACGGGGCACTGAGCGGTGCGGTGATCGCGGTGGCGGGCGCGGGCGGACCCGCCGGCCGGGCGACGCTGCTGAGGCTGGCCGAGGCCGGGGCGACCGTCGTCGGGGCGGACAACGACCCGGAGCGACTCGCGGAGGCCGTGGACGCGGCCCGCTACGCGTCGGGCGGCGCCACCGTCACCGGTGAGCCGGTCGACCTGCTGGACCTGCAGTCCACGCGTGACTGGGCCACGCACATCGAGAAGGAGTTCGGGCGCGTCGACGGACTCGTGCACCTCGTGGGCGGCTGGCGCGGCAGCGAGACCTTCACCAAGACGAGCCTCGACGACTGGGACTTCCTGGAGCTGCTGCTCGTCCGCACCGTGCAGCACACCTCGCTGGCCTTCCACGAGGCGCTCCAGCTCAGCGACCGCGGCCGGTACGTCCTGATCAGCGCCGCCGGCGCCACCAACCCCAGCGCGGGCAACGCCGCCTACGCCGCCGCGAAGGCCGCGGCCGAGGCGTGGACGCTGGCCATGGGCGACTTCTTCCGCAAGGCCGGGGGCGCCGAGGGGCCGACATCGGCGGCTGCGATCCTGGTGGTCAAGGCGTTGGTGCACGACGCGATGCGCGCCGAGCGTCCCAACGCGAAGTTCGCGGGCTTCACGGACGTCAAGGACCTGGCCGATGCCATCGCCGGGGTCTGGAGCAAGCCCGCCGCCGAAGTGAACGGAAAGCGTCTGTGGCTGACCGAGAAGCCGTGAACCCTCCCAGGACCGATGCGCGTCGTCACCACGACCCGGAGGTCCGCGGTTTCGCCAGTGACAACTACGCCGGGGCCCACCCGGAGGTGATGGCCGCCCTCGCCGTGGCCAACGGCGGCCATCAGGTCGCCTACGGCGAGGACGACTACACCGAGAACCTCCAGCGGATCGTCCGCAGCCACTTCGGGGCGACCGCGGAGGCCTTCCCGGTCTTCAACGGCACCGGCGCGAACGTGGTCGCGCTCCAGGCGGTCACCGACCGCTGGGGCGCGGTGATCTGCGCGGAGAGCGCGCACATCAACGTCGACGAGGGCGGTGCCCCCGAGCGCATGGGCGGCCTCAAGCTGCTCACCGTGCCCACACCCGACGGCAAGCTCACCCCGGAACTGATCGACAAGCAGGCCTGGGGCTGGGAGGACGAGCACCGCGCCATGCCGCAGGTGGTGGCGATCACCCAGAGCACCGAGCTGGGCACGCTCTACACGCCCGACGAGATCCGGGCGATCTGCGACCACGCGCACGCCCGTGGCATGAAGGTGCACCTGGACGGGTCCCGGATAGCCAACGCGGCCGCCGCCCTGGACGTGCCGATGCGGACGTTCACCAACGCGGTCGGCGTCGACATCCTGTCGCTGGGCGGCACGAAGAACGGCGCGCTGTTCGGCGAGGCCGTCGTCGTCCTGAACCAGGACGCCGTCAGCCACATGAAGCACCTGCGCAAGCTGTCCATGCAGCTCGCCTCCAAGATGCGCTTCGTCTCCGTCCAGCTGGAGGCGCTGCTCGCCAAGGACCTGTGGCTGCGCAACGCCCGTCACGCCAACGAGATGGCGCAGCGCCTGGCCGAGGGCGTGCGCGCGGTGCACGGCGTGGAGATCCTCTACCAGGTCCAGGCCAACGCGGTCTTCGCGCGCCTGCCGCACGAGGTCAGCGAGCGGCTGCAGAAGCGCTTCCGGTTCTACTTCTGGGACGAGGCGGCGGGGGACGTCCGCTGGATGTGCGCCTTCGACACGACCGAGGAGGACGTCGACCGGTTCGTGGCCGCCCTCAAGGAGGAGATGGCCCACCAGTAGGCAGCTCCAAGAGCGTGCATAGATATGCGGTCACTCGAAAAGTCATTGACGCTCGGGTGGCCGCATTCCTATGCTCTGCGCGCATGGAGCTGATCCAGAACACCACAGATCTTTCCGCGTACTTGGCTGCCGACGACGTGATCGACCACCATCATCCGCGGGTGCGTGAGACGGCGGCGCGGCTCGCCAGGGGTGCCACCGACTCGTATGACTATGCGCGATCGGCCTTCGAGTTCGTGCGCGACAGCATTCCGCACTCGTACGACTCGGGCGATCTCCGGGTCACCTGGCGTGCCTCCGACGTCCTGGAGCGGCGTACCGGCATCTGCTTCGCCAAGGCTCACGCCCTGGCCGCGCTGCTGCGGGCCGAGGACATCCCGACCGGGTTCTGTTATCAGCGGTTCGAGGAGGTGCACGGGCTCGTCGCCGTCCGTTTCGACGGAGCGTGGCACCGGCAGGATCCCCGGGGGAACAAGCCCGGTGTCGACGCCCGGTTCTCCCTGGACGGTGAACGGCTTGCCTTCACGCCCGACCCCGAGTCCAATGAGTTGGACTATCCAGTGTTGTACGCTGAACCTCACCCGGTTGTGCTCGACGTCCTGAAGGCCGCACCCGACCGGCCGACCCTGTGGAAGACGCTCCCCACCGCACTCTGAGGCAAGGCAGACGATGATTCCCACGCTCACCGTGTCCGACGAGGTGCGCGCCCTCGCGCCCGGCTTCACCCATGTCGCCGTCGAGGCCCACGGACTGGTCAACGGGCCCAGCACCGAGGCGACTTCGGCGCTCCTCGACGACGCCGGCCGGCGGCTGGCCCGGCGGCTGGACGGCCGGTCCCCGCACGAGGACCCGCACATGGCGGCGTGGCGCGAGGTCTACACGGCGTTCGGCTCCAAGCCCTCCCGCACCCGCAACTCGGCGGAGGCGCTGGCGCGGCGCGCACTCGCCGACTCCGGTCTGCCCCGGATCAACGTGCTGGTGGACCTCTACAACGCCGTCAGCGTCGCCCGTCTGATTCCGGTCGGCGGCGAGGACACCGACCGTATCCGGGGCGGGATGCGGCTCGTACGCGCCGTGGGTGACGAGGACTTCGTCACCGTCGCGGGCGGCGCGGAGGTCGTCGAGCACCCCGACGCCGGTGAGGTGGTGTGGTGCGACGACGAGGGCGTGACCTGCCGTCGGTGGAACTGGCGGCAGGGGCCGCGGACCAGGCTCACCGAGGAGTCCGTCTCCGCGCTCTTCCTGCTGGAGAGCCTCGCGCCGATGCCGGTCGCCGACGTCGAGAGCGCCGGAGCCGAACTCGCCGAACTCCTGGAGAAGTTCAGCCCCGGGGCGCGCATCGCCGTGCACGCCCCGGAGTGACGATTCAGCGGGCCTCGGCCGCGCGCACCTGCTCGGGGGTCGGTGCCGTGCCGCCGAGGTGGGCGGGCATCCACCAGGTGTCCTCCGGGCCCTTGGGCCGCACGGGATAGGCGCGCTGACCGGCCTCCAGGAGATCCTGGACGCGCTCGCGCAGCCGTCGCGTGATGGCCCCCGCGTACTGGTCCGTGGGGGCCTCCACCGCTTCGCCGACCCGGATCGTGACCGGGGTGTGGCTGCGCTTGAAGTTGCGCGGGTGGCCCTTGGTCCACAGCCGCTGAGTGCCCCACAGGGCCATCGGGATCAGCGGGACGCCGGCCTCCTGAGCCATGCGCGCGGCACCCGACTTGAAGCTCTTCAGCGTGAAGGACTGCGAGATGGTCGCCTCGGGGAAGACGCCGACGATCTCGCCGGAGCGCAGCGAGTCCAGCGCGTGCTGATACGCCGTCTCGCCCTGCTTGCGATCCACCGGGATGTGTTTCATCCCGCGCATCAGCGGGCCGGAGATCCGGTGCCGGAAGACGGACTCCTTCGCCATGAAACGCACCAGGCGCTTCTGCGGCAACGCGGCCAGGCCGTCGAAGATGAAGTCCAGATAGCTGATGTGATTGCTCACCAGCACAGCGCCGCCCGAGCGCGGAATGTTCTCCGATCCCTTGCAGTCGATCTTGAGATCCCAGACCTTGAACATCGTTTTGGCGAGACCGACGACGGGACGGTAGACAAGCTCTGCCATGGAGGCGGTGGACCCTTCTCTCTGCCAGGGAAGGGTTCTCCCGGCGGGAAGTTACGCAGCCGTAGGTTTACGGCATTGCGCAGATCGTGCCCGAAGAACGGGCGAGGGGCCAGTCCTGGTGCCGGAAGGCGGCGAGATTCTCGTCACGTCCATCGTCAGCTCCACCTCGGACTTTTAACCCGCCTTTACTTCGCGCGTGCCGTGACCCGCCGTATGACCAGGTACATCTCGCACCCCAAGCAGTACCCGAATGCTGCATTGAGGAAGGCCGCCGCGAGCGCGCAACCGGTCGCCGCCTGCCCCAGCCATTCCGGTCCGATCGCATAGCCGGCGAGTCCGACGACCGCGAAGAAGAGCCCCACCGCCTGTGCGAACCGCGGCGGTTCGGGCGCCTCGAAGTCCGTCGGCGGCCCGAGCCGGGGGCGCACGGCGCGCCGGAACAGCCACCCGTACGGAGAGCGGCCCACCCCGCCCGCCGCCCCGAGCGCGAACGCCAGCGTCTGCCAGGCCAGCAGCCAGGCGCTCCCGGTGACCAGCACCACCGCCAGAACGACGGCCGTCACGGCCGCACCGAACCGCGGGCCCCTCACATCGATGTCCATGAATCAAGCATTCCGCACCGGAGGCGATCCGAGGGGCCGGGAATCTTTGCGGTCTCGTGAATGCTTGTGCAGACGATGACCGGACTTGTGGTGTGCGTAGTGGTGCTCGCGGCGGCGAGCGCCTATGGAGTGCTGCATCGGCGGCGGAGCGGGAGGGTGAGAGTGCGCGGGCGCGACGGCGGAAAGAGGCTCGGCGCGGCGGAGTTGGGGGAGGGGCTCGGTGAACGGGCCACGCTCGTCCAGTTCTCGAGCGCCTTCTGCGCCCCCTGCCGGGCGACCCGCAGAGTCCTCGGCGAGGTCGCGCACATGGTCCCGGGCGTGACGCACATCGAGATCGACGCCGAGGACCACCTGGACCTCGTGCGCGAGCTCGACATCCTCAAGACCCCCACCGTGCTGGTGCTCGACGCGCAGGGGCGGGTCGTCCGACGGGCGGTCGGCCAGCCGCGCAAGGCCGATGTGATCGCCGCGCTGGGGGAGGCCGTCTGAGGCCGTGACGATCATGGTGACGCATCTCCCAGATGACGGGACGCACTTGACTGCACGCACCACCTATCGTCAGCCTGACCGTATGCCCCCGGAACTCCTTCTCTTCGAGCGCGTCCACGTGGACCTGGCCCGCACCGCGAGTGCGTGCTGTCCGGGCTGTTGAGCACTCACGGCCCCGCCCCTCACTCCCGGCTTCGCGCGAGCGGGGGGACTCCCACGTCACTCCCGCAGAAGGACAACTCCATGACGGCCACGCCCGACCTGGGTACCGCCCGGCTCGCCTCCCCCGACCTGTTGCGCTCCGTCTTCCGGCGACACGCCGCGGGAGTGGCCGTGATCACGGCGGCCGGCGACTCGGGACCCGTCGGCTTCACCGCCACCTCGCTCACCTCGGTCTCCGCCGAGCCCCCGATCGTCTCCTTCGGGATCGGCACCGGAGCCTCCAGCTGGCCCGCGATCTCCGAGACCGGTCATGTCGGCGTCCATGTGCTCGGCGAACACCAGCAGGAGTTGGCGGCCACCTTCGCGAAGAGCGGCGCGGACCGTTTCGGCACGCCCACCCGGTGGCGCGCGGGCCCGGAGGGGGTGCCCGTCCTGGACGACGTGCTCGCCTGGCTGGTGTGCCGGGTCGTGGCGCGCGTGCCCGCGGGAGACCATCGCATCGTGCTGGCCGAGGTCGTCGTCGGCGACCACTCGGGCCCGGGTCGTCCACTCGTGTACCACCAGGGTCGCTTCAACGGTCTGCGGGACTGAGCGGGCGATCCCGGGGCAGGGGGTTACCCGTTGGTGCTACTCGCCGGTTCTACCCGCCGGTTACGCAGCGTTGTCAAGGTCACAGTCCAAAGCGCTTGCTTAGTGGGCGTCCGATGGGTGTACTGACGAGTAATATTTCGTTCGGAGCGCGGGCCGCCCCGACCGGGATCGGCCGCTTCAGGCGCCTATGCTGCCTGAAAGCAGGCAGCCCAGAAATGACGATGCAGTAGGAGAGCCGGCGTGAGCTTGAGGATCGTTGTCACTGTGAAGTACGTGCCCGACGCCACTGGCGACCGGCACTTCGCCGATGACCTGACCGTCGACCGTGACGACGTGGACGGCCTGCTGTCCGAGCTCGACGAGTACGCCGTCGAGCAGGCGCTGCAGATCGCCGAGGACGCGGACGACGCCGAGATCACCGTGCTGACCGTCGGTCCGGAGGACGCCAAGGACGCGCTGCGCAAGGCGCTGTCGATGGGCGCGGACAAGGCGATCCACGTGGAGGACGACGACCTGCACGGCACGGATGTCATCGGTACCTCGCTGGTGCTGGCCAAGGCGATCGAGAAGGCCGGTTACGACCTGGTGATCTCCGGCATGGCGTCCACGGACGGCACCGCCGGTGTGGTCCCCGCTCTGCTGGCGGAGCGCCTGGGCGTGCCGCAGGTGACCCTGCTGTCCGAGGTGAGCGTCGAGGACGGCGTGGTCAAGGGCCGCCGTGACGGTGACACCGCCTCCGAGCAGCTGGAGGCCTCGCTTCCCGCCGTCGTGTCGGTCACCGACCAGTCGGGCGAGGCTCGCTACCCGTCGTTCAAGGGCATCATGGCGGCCAAGAAGAAGCCGGTGGAGTCCTGGGACCTGGAGGACCTGGAGATCGAGGCGGACGAGGTCGGTCTCGAGGGTGCCTGGACCAAGGTCGACTCCGCGGCCGAGCGTCCGGCGCGCACCGCCGGCACGATCGTCAAGGACGAGGGCGAGGGCGGCAAGCAGCTCGCTGAGTTCCTCGCGGGCCAGAAGTTCATCTGAGCCCAGCAGTCGCTGACCGCCCCTCAACTCATCCAAGCAGGAGAGCAATCCCATGGCTGAAGTTCTCGTCTACGTCGACCACGTGGACGGTGCCGTCCGCAAGCCCACCCTGGAGCTGCTGACCCTGGCCCGCCGCATCGGCGAGCCGGTCGCCGTCGCGCTGGGTTCCGGCGCGGAGAACACCGCCGCCGCGCTCGCCAAGCACGGCGCGGTCAAGGTCCTCACCCACGACGCCGCCGAGTACGCCGACTACCTGGTCGTGCCGAAGGTCGACGCCCTTCAGGCTGCCGTCGAGGCCGTCTCCCCGGCTGCCGTGCTGGTCCCCTCCTCCGCGGAGGGCAAGGAGATCGCCGCCCGTCTCGCCGTCCGTATCGGCTCGGGCATCATCACCGACGCGGTCGACCTGGAGGCGGGTGACGAGGGTCCGGTGGCCACGCAGTCCGCGTTCGCCGCGTCCTTCACCACCAAGTCCCGTGTCTCCAAGGGCACCCCGGTCATCACGGTCAAGCCGAACTCGGCCGCCGTGGAGGCCGCTCCGGCCGCCGGTGCGGTCGAGGCCCTGTCCGTGTCCTTCTCGGAGAAGGCGACCGGCACGAAGGTGACCGCGCGCACGCCGCGTGAGTCGACGGGCCGTCCGGAGCTGACCGAGGCCGCGATCGTGGTCTCCGGTGGCCGTGGCGTCAACGGCGCGGAGAACTTCTCGATCATCGAGGCCCTCGCCGACTCCCTCGGCGCGGCGGTGGGCGCCTCGCGTGCCGCGGTGGACGCCGGCTGGTACCCGCACACCAACCAGGTCGGCCAGACCGGCAAGTCGGTCTCGCCGCAGCTGTACATCGCGTCCGGCATCTCGGGTGCGATCCAGCACCGTGCCGGTATGCAGACCTCGAAGACGATCGTGGCGATCAACAAGGACGCCGAGGCCCCGATCTTCGACCTGGTCGACTACGGCGTGGTCGGCGACCTCTTCGACGTCGTCCCGCAGCTCACCGAGGAGATCAAGACCCGCAAGGGCTGAGCGACTTCGTGACGACGAGGCCCCCGCGACCGTACGGTCGCGGGGGCCTCGCCTCATCCCAGGGTCAGTGAGGCCCGCACCGGCAGATGGTCGCTCGGGAACTGTCCGTCCCGGGAGAACGTGTCGACCGAAGCCCGGTGCACGGCCACCGCGGGCGTCGAGAGGATCCAGTCGATGCGGTCGCCGTCCGGCACCAGTGGCCGGTAGCCGTGGAAGGTGGCGTACGACGGACCGCGCTCGGCCGCGACGTCCCAGGCGTCGACCAGGCCGGCGCCCAGCAGCGTGTCGTACACCGGGTCCCGGTGGGCCGCGACGTTGAAGTCGCCGGTCACGACCAGCGGGAGGGACGGATCGAGCCCCGCGATCCGCTGCCCGATCAGTGCCGCGGCACGGGTGCGCGCGCGGCCGCTGCGGCTGTCCAGGTGGGTGTTGAACAGGTAGAACTCGCGCTCCCCGTCGCGCAGGTCGCGGAACCGGACCCAGGTGACCATGCGGACGCAGACCCCGCCCCAGGTGTTCGAGCCGATCACCTCCGGCGTGTCCGACAGCCAGAAGTGCTCGTACTCCACCGGGGTGAGCCGACGCGTGTCGTAGAAGACGGCCATGAACTCGTCGCGGCTGCCGCCCGCACGGCCGGTGCCGATCCACTCGTGGTGTGCCCCGAGGTCGGACGCGATGTCGCGCACCTGGTGGTAGAGGCCCTCCTGGGTCCCCATGACGTGCGGTGTCCCGCGGCGCAGCAGCTCCCGCATCGCCGGGCGGCGCGCGGCCCAGCTGTGGGGCTCGGCGGTGCCGGCGTAGCGGAGGTTGAAGGTCATCACGTCCAGGGGCCGGCCGCCGCGCCGGGAGGCGGCGGCCTGGGCCGTGCTGAGCAGGGGCATCGCGAGCGCCGTGGCCGCCGCGGTCCTGAGCCCCGTACGCCGGGTCACTCTGCTGGAGTTCGACACGCCGTCTCCTTCGGTCGCGAGTCAGGATGAGGGGTGCGCACCACAGTGTGGAAGCAGGAAGCGAGACAAGGGTGAACTCGGCGCGGTGCCGGAGCGTCCCGCGATCCAAGAGGGTGTTGACCGGCGGGAAGGTCCCCGGATAACTTCGCTCTACGGATTGTTGATTCCGTAGTGCGGAAAACTGGAGGGTGTGGGATGGGTCAGGGTCAGCAGGAGAAGGTGGCGACGAGCCTGGCGGGCGCCGTCAGCGAGGAGATCAGCGCCTCTCTCGCCCCGGTCGACGCCGAGCTGGAGCGCCGCTACCCCGGCGACCCAGGCACCCGACAGCCCGTCCACACCGTCTACGTCCCCGGTGACGTGTTCGCCGCCGACACCGTCCGCACCTGGGGCGACCGGGCCCTCGCCGCCCTGGACGAGCACGCCCCCGACGCCGCCTCGTTCGCCGCCGTCCTCGGTCTCGCCGACGAACTCGCGGAACCCGTCTACGACCGCGTACGGGCCAAGCTGGAGCGTGAACCCGTCGAGGACCTCCGCATCGACTTCGAGGACGGCTACGGCGCACGCCCGGACGCCGAGGAGGACGAGGCGGCGGCCCGCGCGGCCCGCCTGGTCGCGGAAGCCTACCGGGACGGCACGGCGGCCCCCTACATGGGCATCCGCATGAAGTGCATGGAAGCCCCGGTGCGCGACCGCGGCATCCGCACCCTCGACGTCTTCCTGACCGGTCTGATGGAGGCCGGCGGCCTGCCCGGCGGACTCGTCCTCACCCTGCCCAAGGTGACGTACGCGGAGCAGGTCACCGCGATGGTCCGCCTCCTTGAGGAGTTCGAGAAGGCGCACGGGCTGGAGGCCGGCCGGATCGGCTTCGAGATCCAGATCGAGACCAGCCAGTCCATCCTCGCCACCGATGGCACCGCCACCGTCGCCCGCATGATCCAGGCCGCCGAGGGCCGGGCCACCGGACTGCACTACGGCACCTTCGACTACAGCGCCTGCCTCGGCGTCTCCGCCGCCTACCAGGCCAGCGACCACCCCGCCGCAGACCACGCCAAGGCGATCATGCAGGTCGCTGCGGCCGGCACCGGCGTACGCGTCTCGGACGGGTCGACGAACGTCCTCCCGGTCGGCCCCACCAAGAAGGTCCACGACGCCTGGCGCCTGCACTACGGCCTCACCCGCCGGGCCCTGGCCCGCGCCTACTACCAGGGCTGGGACATGCACCCCGGCCACATCCCGACCCGCTACGCCGCCGTCTTCGCCTTCTACCGCGAGGGTTTCGAGCAGGCCGCGGCCCGCCTCGCCCGCTACGCCAACCACGCCGGCGGCGACGTCATGGACGAGCCCGCCACCGCCAAGGCCCTCAGCGGCTATCTGCTCCGCGGCCTGGACTGCGGCGCCCTCGACATGTCCGAGGTCGCCCGCCTGACCGGCCTGACCCGAGCCGACCTGGAGGGCTTCGCGTCGCCGAGGCGGGCGGACCTGACGATCTCGGGCACCTGAGCGACATGGACCCGGTACGCCGTCGCCCTCCCGACCACAGGCGGCGGCGCACCCGGCGCCGCACTCCGGCCGCGCCTCACGTCCGCCGCGGGCCGATCCGTCTGGCCCGCTGATTGAGCCGGCTCCGCAGCCGCACGTTCACCACGAACCCGACGAGCAGCACGAGCACGGCGAGGCTGGCCGCCTGCCAGACAACGCTGTTCAGCACGGTCACCACACCGATGAACGCGATGCCCAGCAGGAACACCATCTCCCGCAGTTCCTTCTTCAGCTGGTAGGAGCGGCTGCACCGGATCCGTACGGTCGCCAGCCACTGGCCTTCCAGGCCCAGCCCCGACCACAGCCGGCGGTCGAGGAACACCCACGGCAGATCGGGAAAGGTGCCCAGCGCGTCCAGGGAGCTGGGGTAGCGGCTCGTCATGTCACCGCCGTGCAGCTCCTTGCGGCGCCCCTGCACCTCGTCACTGGTGCGGATGGCCTTCAGCTGGAGCACCGGCACGACACCGTCCGCACCCGGAAAGCCCTCCAGCACGACCACGTCGCCGCTGGTGACACCGAGGAGTTCCAGCGTCAACGTGTCGAGCAGACAGACCTCCTGCTCCGCACTGGCACGGTCGCCGTCCTGCACGCGACAGGTCAGATAACTGACCGGGCCGAAGAAGCGCTCCTGCCATCGACTCCGCACCCGGGGCAGCCGCGCCGCCCGCACGGAGACGGCCTCTCCCGGTTCCAGGCCGACCCCGACACGCAACGAATGGTCGACCTGGACGCTTCGGTCCTCCTGCGCCGGTATGTCCGCGGCGACGATCACCGTGGCCAGCGCGCCGAGACGCTCATGACGCGCCGCGGGGATCTGCGTGTTCTGCACGATGGCGAACTGGGGGTCTCCCAGGGCGGCCGACACCGCGCGCGATAAGCGCACCACCCCGGCGCCGCGCTGGTCGAAGGCATCGGGCGTGCGCCCGGTGTGATAGCTGCCCGCGGGAAGGGAGTTGGCGGGGTGGATGTCGTCGTAGACGGTACGCGCGGGCTCACCGGTGACGTACTGGCGCAGCCCGGAGTCGGTCAGCCGCCCTTCGTCGGCGAACAGACGCGTGCCCTTCTCGCAGAGCTGCTCGTTCCCCCGCGCCCGTGTGCTGAACTCCTCGGGGGTGTCGCCGAACCACTCCCTCAGCTGCCGGGACTCCGAGAGAAGTTCGGTCAGCAGCCGGCGTTCACCGGGGTGAGCGCGCGGGGCCCCGGAACCGTCGTGGATGACTCCATAGCGATGGACGTAGAGATAGGCGCCACCGAGGAGTTCCCCCGACGCCAGCTCCATCGGGAAGTCCTCGGGCGGCAGCAACACCCGGTCGTACTCGCCGTCCGGATCGAAGATCCCCTCACTCGCGTCGACGATCTCCAGCTGGGCGGCGTCCAGCCAGGTGATGAACAGATCCCGGGACACGCCAGGGGTGTGGAAGGGGGACGACGAGACGTACCCCAGCGGGCTCACGTACGCCGACACTCCGATGCCGATCCCCGTGACCCGGGCCTTCACGATGGGGATCGTGGAGGACACGCCGAGCCCCTCCATCTTGTGCCGCAGCTGAGCCGGACACGCGTTGGAGCCCACCGAGATCACGGGGAAGCGGTCGCCCACCAAGGTCTGGTTGGCGCACATGAGGGCGTAGTTCAAAGGCACCGGGCCGTGGCCCGCCGCCCCCGCGCGGAAGCCGCCGGGAGGCTGCTCCACCAGCCACTTGGCCAGCCGCCGGTTCGGGATGGGCCGCAGCCGCAGGAACCGGTTCTCGTGCAGCAGACCGGACTCGGTGGGCCAGACACCTGGGTAGCTGAGGGGATGCTCGCGAGGGGCTTCGGAGAGGCCGAGTGCTTCGAGCGTACGATCGTCCACTGTTCCGTCAGGCCTTTCGCCGTCGGATGGCTGACCGGGGATGACGCGTGCGCGGTCATCGTAAGGAACGCGGAGCCGTCCTCATAGAGGGCCCGGACAGCCCGGCGTGTTCAGCTCGACGGCGGCAGTTCCCCCGAGCCGCGGGTGATCAGGCGGGTGGGGAGTTCGATGCGTTCCGGGGTGACGAGGCTGCCGTCGAGCTGGCGGAAGAGGCGTTCGGCGGCGGTGCGGCCGAGGGCGGCGGCGTCCTGGGCGACCACGGTGACGCCGGGGTTCAGGAGATCGGCGAGTTCGATGTCGTCGAAGCCCACCAGGGCGACGGGTCGGCCGATCTCGGAGATGACACGGACCACGGTGACGGTGACACGGTTGTTGCCGGCGAAGATCGCCGTGACGGGGGAGGGGCCCGAGAGCATCTCCTCCGCCGCCTCGCGCACCCGCTGCGGATCGGTGACCCCGAGGGACATCCACGCGTCCTCGACCGGTATGCCCGCGTCCTCCATCGCCGCCCGGTAGCCGCGCAGTCGCTCGGCGGCCGTGTGGATGCGCGGCATGTCGCCGATGAAGCCGATCCGGCGGTGGCCGTGGGCGATGAGGTGGGCGACACCGTCGCGGGCGCCGCCGAAGCTGTCCGACAGCACGACGTCCGCGTCGATCTTCCCGGCCGGACGGTCCACGAAGACGGTCGCGACACCCGCCTTGATCTCCGGCTCCAGATAACGGTGGTCGTCGCCGGCCGGGATCACCACCAGCCCGTCCACCCGGCGCGCGCACAGGGCGAGGACCAGTTCCTGCTCCCGGTCGGGGTCCTCGGCGCTGGAGCCGTTGATGAGCAGCGCGCCGTGGGCGCGGGCCACCTCCTCCACCGCGCGGCTGAGCGGACCGTAGAAGGGGTCGGCGAGATCCTCCAGGACGAGGCCGATGCTCGCGGTGCGCCCCTTGCGCAGCACGCGCGCGCTGTCGTTGCGGCGGAAGCCCAGCGCTTCGATGGCCTCCTGGACGCGGCGCTCGGTGTCCGGGGTGACCCCCGGCTCGCCGTTGACCACGCGCGAGACCGTCTTGAGGCCGACTCCGGCACGCGCGGCTACGTCCTTCATGGTCGGACGGTTTCCGTAGCGGCTTCCGGTGAGGCGGTCTGCTCGGCGGGCGGTCTCTGCCACGATGTGCTGTCCTGTCCTGTCGTCCATGGGGATGCGCCGGTCCATGGGGTTGTATGAGGATGTGGCGTCGAGCATAGAGCCTGGACAACGTTGTCAGATGCGGGAGACACTGTCCACCGCAATCTCCGGCCTGCGCCTTCCCCTCGAGGCGTGCGGTCCCTGCCGTCGTCACGGCGCCCTTCGCACGGCGTCCGGCAGGGTCCGGTCCTGCCCGCACCCGGCCGGAGACCCGGACCCGCAGCGCGGCGGGCCCGGCACGACACCGCCTTGGGAGTTCTGACACTGATGCACACCGACCTCGTGGCCGCGCTCGACATCGGCGGCACCAAGATCGCCGGAGCGCTGGTGGACGGCCACGGCCGGATCCTGCTGCGCGCGCAGCGCGCGACGCCCGCACAGGAGGACGGCGACACCGTGATGCGCGCCGTCGAGGACGTGCTCGGCGAGCTCACCGTCTCACCGCTGTGGAGCGGGGCACGGGCGGTCGGTATCGGCAGCGCGGGCCCGGTGGACGCCTCCGCCGGCACGGTGAGCCCCGTGAACGTGCCCGGCTGGCGCGGCTATCCGCTGGTCGAGGGGGTCCGCAGGGCCACCGGCGGGCTCCCCGTGGAGCTGATCGGCGACGGCGTGGCCATCACGGCGGCCGAGCACTGGCAGGGCGCCGCCCGCGGCCACGACAACGCGCTGTGCATGGTGGTGTCCACCGGGGTGGGCGGCGGACTCGTCCTCAACGGGCAGTTGCACCCCGGCCCCACCGGCAACGCGGGTCACATCGGCCACATCAGCGTCGACCTCGACGGCGACGCGTGCCCGTGCGGCTCCCGCGGCTGCGTGGAGCGCATCGCCAGCGGCCCGAACATCGCGCGCCGCGCGCTGGACGCCGGCTGGCGGCCCGGCCCGGACGGCGACACGACGGCCGCCGCGGTCGGCGAGGCCGCCCGCGCCGGCGACCCGGTGGCCGTGGCCTCCTTCGAGCGGGCCGCGCAGGCCCTCGCCGCGGGCATCGCCGCGACCGCGACGCTCGTCGAGATCGACATCGCCGTCATCGGCGGGGGAGTGGCCAAGGCCGGCGAGGTCCTCTTCGCGCCGCTGCGCAGGGCGCTGGCCGACTACGCGACCCTGTCCTTCGTGCAGCGCCTGACCGTGGCGCCCGCGCTGATGGGCACGGACGCGGGCCTGGTCGGCGCGGCGGCGGCCGCGCTCACCCGCAGGACGAGCGCGACCGCGGCCGGGGTCTGAGGGGGTTGACGCCGGGGGTCGGGCGGGACCACGCCTGGGCGATCCGTGGGGGGGTCTGCAAGCGGGCCGCGCGTGCCCTGCCCGCGGCTGGGGTCCAGGTCCCGGCGCCGTGGGCTCCTGCCGGCGGCCCGTCCGTGCCGTGCCGTACCCGAGGCTGGGACCCAGGTTCCGGCGCTGTGGGCTCCTGCAAGCGGGCCGCGCGTGCCCTGCCCGCGGCTGGGGTCCAGGTTCCGGCGCCGTGGGCTCCTGCCGGCGAACCGTCCCGCCGTTCCCGTGGCCGGGACCTTCCTGCGGCGGTGCCCACAAGCCGGTGGCCGCCCATCCCCCGGTGTGCGGTGGGGCGTCGCGCCCTGCCGCAGACGGTCCGCGCCCCCGCCACGGCTCTCCGCCTGTCGCTGACGGCCCGCGCCCGCGCGTCCCCGCCCTGAGCGAGGGCGGGGGCGCGTCGGCCGGTCCGCCGTCGTGCGCCCTGCCGTCGTGCGTCCCGCCCTCGCCCTGTCACGGCCTCAGCAGCTGAGCTTCGCGTCCGCCCAGTCCGCGTGGTCCGAGTCGATCCCGTCGCCGCCGTCGGTGACGACGAGCCGGACCACCTGGGCGCCGGTCACATCGGCCGTGACCGGCTGGGCCGGCATCGCGTTGGTGAGCACGCCGGTCGAGGCGACCTTGACGTCGTCGGCCCAGATCTCGAAGGCGACGGTGCCCTTGGCGCCCTTCTCGTCGTCCACGCCCACGTCGGCGGTGACCGTCTCGCACGCCTTGCCGGTGTAGTACTCGACGGCGCTCTCGGCGTGCACACCGAGTCCCTTGGCGTAGGTGACCCCGGCGAGCGTGATCGGACGACCGTCCCCGGCGGCGCTCTCCCCGTTGCTGGTGTTGCGCTCGACCGGTCCCCAGCCGTTGGTCGTCGACAGCCACGGCAGGTCGCCGAGGGGCGAGGCACCCGAAGGCGGCGCCACGACCACGGAGGCCTGCAATGGCAGTACGGTCTCGGCGCGTACACCGGTCGGCGAGCGGTACGCCGTCTTCAGCGTGAGGTCGTACGAGCCCGTGGGCGTGCCCTCGGGCGCGGTGACCTGCCACTGGGTGCGCAGGGCACGGCCGGTCGGCAGGACGGCCTGGGTGGTCGGACCGGTCGCCCGTACCGTCCAGCCCTCGGGTCCGCTCATCGTCACCGAGACCTGCCTCGCGGGCGTGCGGCCGAGGTCGGTGACCGTCGACGTCAGCGTGGCCGCCTTTCCGGCCTCCACCAACGGGCTTCCGTCCAGGCCGAGTTCGACGGCGGGCGGGTTCGCGGCCCACCGGGGGTCGGCCGCGACGCGGAACAGGACGGTGCCGTGCGCGGGTACGGTCGCCGCGATCGTGCCGGCGGTGTTGTAGCTCATGTGCCGCCACAGGTCGCGCTGGGTGTACGCGTCGGCCGCGGGCAGGCCGACGGCCTGCGCGGTCGTGGCGATGCGCTGTGCGCTGCCGGTCTCGTTGAACAGCGCCACGGCGCGGCTGCCGTCCTTCATCTCCTTGGAGACGACCCAGCGTCCGCCGGTGGAGGACACCACCGCGCCCTGCTTGCCCAGCGGGTCCTGGTCGACGGCGATGACCTCCTTGTTGTCGAGGATGTCGAAGGTCGCCGCGGAGGCCTTGCGCAGGTCCGAGCCGATGAGCAGGGGGGCAGCCATGACCGACCACATGGAGAAGTGCGAGCGGTACTCGGTGTCGGTCATGCCGCCGTTGCCGACCTCCAGCATGTCCGGGTCGTTCCAGTGCCCGGGACCGGCGTGCGGGGCGAGCGGCAGGTTCTGCTTGAGGATCGACAGCATGGAGCCCCAGCTGTCGCTGATGTCCCCGGTGGTGCGCCACAGGTGGCCGACGTCGGCGGCCCATTCCCAGGGCTTGTTCTCGCCCCATTCGCAGATGCTGTAGACGATCGGCCGCCCGGTCGCCTTCAGCGCGTCACGCATGGTCGTGTAGCGCAGGCGGGCGTCGACGCCCTGGTTGTTGCAGTTGTCGTACTTGAGGTAGTCGACGCCCCAGTCCGCGAACTGCCGGGCGTCGCTGTACTCGTGGCCGAGAGCGCCGGGGAATCCCGCGCTGTTGCAGGTCTTCGTGCCGGCGCTGGTGTAGATGCCGAGCTTGAGCCCCTTGGCGTGCACGTAGTCGGCGACCGCTTTGATCCCGCCGGGGAACCGCACGGGGTCGGGTACCAGTTGGCCGTTCGCGTCCCGGCCGGGCAGGGCCCAGCAGTCGTCCAGGTTGACGTACTGGTAGCCGGCGTCCTTGAGGCCCTTGTCGACGAAGATGTCCGCGATGCCCTTGACCATGTCCTCGTTGAACTCCGCCCGGCAGTGTGTGGAGTTCCAGTTGTTGAAGCCCATCGGAGGGGTGAGGGCGAGACCGTCTGCCAGAGCCGGGGAGGCGGGGGAGGCCGTGGCCGGTGCGGCGGGGGCGCTGCCGGGGGCGGCGAGAGCAGGTGAGGCGAGGCCGGCCGTACACAACAGTCCGGCAGCCAGCGCTCCGACCACTCTTCTGCGGGTTGTGCGGGTGTGAAGGTGACGCATCGTTACGTTCCTCCGAACTCGCGAAAGATGGGATGACGACATGTCCGCGACAATGGTGCGCGTTTACGGTAGGACGTGTCGGACTCTGTTGGAAGAGAAGCGGTAACGGTTGTTCGATATCCCGTCAGAACCCTTGACGGAGCCCTTGCATGGGAGTGAGATCCAAGCCTCGCGTTCGGTTGTGTTGGATGGCACCCCGAGGAGGAGGACATGGCACAGTCATCGTCGGACGGGCCTGTCGTGCCCGAAGGTTCCACAGGACATCGGATGTCCCGGCGAAATCTCCTGCGAGGTGCGGCCGTCGGAATCGGCGCGGTCTCGCTCCCCACCCTGCTGGCCGCGTGCGGCGACGGACCGGGAGGGAACAAGAACGAAGTCACCGTGGGGTCCAACGCGTCGGACGAGGTCCCCAAGAAGGCCTACGCGGCGGCCTTCGCGGCGTACGAGAAGAAGACCGGCAAGAAGGTCAAGGTCAACACCAAGGACCACAACGACTTCCAGGAGAACATCAACCGCTATCTCCAGGGCACGCCCGACGACGTCTTCATGTGGTTCGCCGGTTACCGCATGCAGTACTTCGCCGAGAAAGGGCTGCTGCACGAGATCAGTGACGTCTGGGGCGGCTTCGACGGGTTCTCCGACGCGCTCAAGGAGCAGTCCACGCACGAGGGCAAGCAGTACTTCGTGCCGTACTACTACTATCCGTGGGCCGTCTTCCACCGGAAGAGCCTCTTCGTGAAGCAGGGCTACGAACAGCCCGCGACGTGGGACGAGTTCGTCGCGCTCGCCAAGAAGATGTCGAAGGACGGCACCCCCGTCGCGTTCTGCGACAAGGACGGCTGGCCCGCCATGGGCACCTTCGACTACATCAACATGCGGCTGAACGGATACGACTTCCACAAGTCCCTGATGGCGGGCGAGGAGGCGTGGACCGACACCAAGGTCAAGAACGTCTTCGACACGTGGCGCGAACTCATGCCGTACTACCAGAAGGGCGCCCTCGGCCGTACGTGGGAAGAGGCCGGCCAGAGCCTCCAGCAGCGCAAGACCGGCATGGCGGTGTTCGGAATGCCGCACCCAGGAACGCAGTTCCCGGACGACGAGCGCGACGACATCGACTTCTTCGCCTTCCCCGAGATCGACCCGCAGTACGCGCAGGACGCCGTGGAAGCCCCCATCGACGGATTCCTCGTCGCCAAGAAGTCGAAGAACGTCGACGGGGCCGAAGCCCTGCTGACATGGCTGGGCACCCCCAAGGCCGAGGACACCTATCTCGCGCTCGACCCCAACAACGTGGCCGTCAACGACGGCGCCGACACCTCCAAGTACACCGCCCTGCAGAAGAAGTCGGCCGAGTTGGTGTCCGGAGCCAAGCAGATCTCACAGTTCATGGACCGCGACACCCGGCCCGACTTCGCCTCGACCGTCATGATCAAGGCGATCCAGGACTTCATCGGCAATCCGAAGGACGTCGACGGTCTCTGCAACAGCATCGAACGACAGAAGAAGACCATCTTCTCGTCGCCCGTCGGCTGAACCTGGGGGAAGACGTTCCGTGGCGCTCAACATCCCACGGCGCGCGGGACGACGACGGCTGCGACGGTTCACCCGCCGCGACGTCGTCGTCCTCGGCGTGCTCCTCGGCATACCCGTCCTGCTCGACGTCGCCGTCGTCTGGGGCCCCACCTTCGCCTCCATCGGACTCTCCTTCACCTCCTGGGACGGCATCGGCGACATCCACTGGGTCGGCGGCGACAACTACAAGAACATGGCCGAGAACTACCCGGTCTTCTGGCCGGCCGTCCGCCACAACATCCTGTGGCTGCTCTTCCTCGGCCTGATCGCCACGCCCTTCGGCCTCTTCCTGGCCGTCCTCATCGACAGGGGCGTCCGCTTCAGCCGCTTCTACCAGTCGACGATCTACCTGCCGGTCGTGCTCTCCCTCGCCATCGTCGGCTTCATCGCCCAACTGGTCCTGGGCACCGACCAGGGCGTGGTCAACACCATCCTGAACAACCACGACGACCCCATCGACTGGCTCGGCGACTCGCACCTCAACCTCTGGATGATGATGATCGCGGCGAGCTGGCGGCACACCGGCTACGTGATGATCCTCTACCTGGCCGGACTCAAGTCCGTGGACCCGCAGTTGAAGGAAGCGGCCGCCATCGACGGCGCCAACGCCCGCCAGACCTTCTTCCGCGTCGTCTTCCCGACGCTGCGCCCCGTCAACGTCATCGTCGGCGTCATCACCGTCATCGAGGCGCTGCGCGCCTTCGACATCGTCTACGCCGTCAACAAGGGCCGCAACGGCCTGGAACTCCTCTCCGTCCTGATCACCGACAACATCATCGGTGAGGCCAGCCGCATCGGCTTCGGCTCCGCCATCGCGGTCGTCCTGCTCACCGTCTCCCTGGGATTCATCGTGACGTTCCTGGTCCAAGAGCTGCGAGGTGCGCGCGACCGATGACCGCCGACATCCGCACCGACGCGCCCGCCCGGACGGAGCCCGCCACGGCACGACGGTCCACGCCCCGCCGCGGGCCACGCCCCGGCCGCTTCGGCGTGCACATCTTCCTGATGGGCGTGTCCCTGGCCTTCCTCGCCCCGCTCCTGCTCGCCGTCTACGCCTCGCTGCGGCCGTACGAGGAGACCGCACAGCACGGCTACTTCTCGTTCCCGAGGCACCTGTCCTTCGACTACTACCGCCGGGCCTACACCGAGTCCGGCATGGGCAAGTACTTCACCAACACGCTGCTCATCGCCGTCCCCGGGGTGCTCGTCACCCTGTTCCTGGCGTCCTTCGTCGCGTTCGCGGTCTCCCGCCTCAAACTGCGGGGCGGCCTCGTCCTGCTGATGTTCTTCACCGCGGGCAACCTGCTGCCCCAGCAGGTGATCGTGACTCCGCTGTACGTCCTGTTCAACAAGATCCCGCTGCCCTGGTGGATGTCCGACTCCCTCACGATGTACGACTCCTACTGGGCCGTGATCATCGTCAACGTCGGCTTCCAGCTGGGCTTCTGCGTCTTCGTGCTCGCCAACTTCATGCGGACCCTGCCGCAGGAGATCCTCGAAGCCGCGGTGGTCGACGGCGCCGGAGTCTGGACCCAGTTCTGGCGCATCACGCTGCCGCTGTGCCGGCCCGCGCTCGCCGCCCTCGGCACCCTCGAATTCACCTGGATCTACAACGACTTCCTCTGGGCCCTCATCTTCATCTCCAACCCCGACAAGCTCCCCGTCACGTCGTCCCTGAACAACCTCCGGGGCCAGTTCTTCACCGACTACAACCTGCTGGCCGCGGGCTCGGTCCTCGTCGCCCTCCCGACGATCCTCGTGTTCCTGCTCCTGCAGCGGCACTTCATCGCGGGACTGACGCTGGGGTCGACGAAGGGGTAGGGCGCGACGTGCGCGCACGGTGGCCGCCAGGCCTCCTGGCAAGCGCGTCGAGAGGACCTGACGGCTCACCCACAGCAGTCCGTGAGGGGAAGCCGACCCCCTCCGGACCTGCTGCTCGGCTTGCTCCATACGCGGCCGCCCGGCCGTGCGGTCTCAGCCCGTACCGAGGGCCGCCGCCTCGCCACCGTCGTCGTCCGACTCCGCGTCCGGCGAGGGGACCGCGCTCTCGACCGCTCTTCGCCGCGCGGACTTCTGCCCCTTGGTCACGCACGCGGCCGAACGGGCCAGCTGCGCCTGCAACTGCTCGAACGCCGCCGGCCCTGCCAGATCCCGCAACCTGCGACTTCTGCTCATATCTGGAGAAACGATCCACCGCCCGGTCCGTAACCCGGCCGCGCCCGAACGGAGCAATAGCGATGACTCGTCCGGTGCCTCCCGGTCCCGGACGCGGCTCATGCACCCGTCGGGATCACATACCGTCCAGCAGTGATCCGCCCAGGTCACGCGGTACGCCCGCCTCCGGCGACTCCGCCCACAGCCGGGCAGCGATCTCATCCGCCTCGTCCTGCGGTGTCCCCGCCTCGACCAGGATGACCCCCTTGCTGCCGTCGGGGAACTTCACGACTCGAGCCTCTTTGCCCAGCCGGTCCAGCTTCGCCCTCTCCGGCATCCTCACTCCTTCAGTCTTCCGTCGGGGAGACCACGCTAGAACGCCTTCACCAGGGCCGACAGTCGAGTTCGGCCGTACGGCCTACTGCTTGATCGCCTCCACCGGCGGGTGCCGCGGATGCCGCGGGTGCGGGTGGGAAATGCTCGGCATCTCGGGCGGCGCGCGTGACCCTTCGGCGGTTCGCCAGTTGAACCGGGCATGAAGAAGCGCAGCATGCTCGCCATTGCCTCCCTCGCCACCGGGTTCGTCGTCGCGGCGATCACCCCCTCCCACGCCGTCGACGGGAACGCGCTGGGCGATCTGAATGTCGGTGACACCCTCAGCACCGTCGATCACACGATCAGCAGCGACAGTCTGGCCGTCGACCAGGACGCGCTGGGCGGGGAGAACGCCTGAACGGTTCCTTCCATGGCGCCGGTGCCCGGGGACGGGGCACCGGCGCCATGCTGTGGGCGCCCTCATCAGGGGCTGGTTTCCGTGGCAGGGTGGAGCGGGCAAGCCACAGGGGGCCAACAGAAGAGGGGGAATCGTGATCGTCTGGATCAACGGTGCGTTCGGTGCGGGGAAGACCACCACCGCACGGGAACTGATCGAGCTGATCCCGAA
Organism: Streptomyces krungchingensis; assembly: GCF_054729265.1. Lineage (NCBI taxonomy): Bacteria > Bacillati > Actinomycetota > Actinomycetes > Kitasatosporales > Streptomycetaceae > Streptomyces > Streptomyces krungchingensis. The sequence continues at coordinate 1,899,446 of NZ_JBPUKY010000001.1, read as the reverse complement.
CAGCACGCTCTTCGACCCCGAGGTCATCGGCGGCGCACTCACGCACCTGCTGCCGGCCAAGCACCTCGCCGAGGTCGGCGACTTCCAGGACCTGCCGATCTGGCGACGTCTGGTGGTCGACACCGCGGCGGCGATGCTCGCCGAGCTCGGTGGTGTCCTCGTGGTCCCGATGACCCTGCTCCGCCAGGAATACCGCGACGAGATCTTCGGAGGCCTGGCCGCGCGCCGTGTCTCGGTACGGCATGTGCTCCTCGCCCCGGCGGAAACGATCCTGCGCGAGCGAATAGCCGACCGTGAGGTGCCGCCGGAACTGCCCGACGGCGAGATCAGGGTGCGCCAGTGGTCCTACGACCACATCGAGCCCTACCGTGCCGCGCTCGGCTCCTGGCTGACCGCGGACGCCCATCCCGTGGACACCAGCGCCCTCACCCCGTACGACGCGGCGGTCCGCATCGCCGAGGCCGTGCGGACCGGGGAGGTACCCGTCTGCGACATCGTGCAGACCCCCGAGCCCACCGCGGAGACCGTCGCCGCCGGAGTGCTCCTCTTCGACGAGCGGGACCGGGTGCTCCTCGTCGATCCGACGTACAAGCCCGGCTGGGAATTCCCCGGCGGCGTCGTCGAGCCCGGTGAGGCCCCCGCCCGCGCGGGCATGCGCGAGGTCGCCGAGGAGACCGGCCTCACGCTCGAGGACGTGCCGCGGCTCCTCGTCGTCGACTGGGAGTCGCCCAAGCCCCCCGGCTACGGCGGTCTGCGGCTGCTGTTCGACGGTGGCCGCCTCGACGTGGCGGCCACCCGGCGACTGCTGCTCCCCGGACCCGAGCTCCGCGACTGGCGCTTCGCCACCGAAGAGGAAGCGGCCGACCTCCTGCCGCCCGTGCGCTACGAACGGCTGCGCTGGGCCCTGCGGGCGCGCGAACGGGGCGCGGCGCTCTACCTGGAGTCAGGGGTCCCCGTGGGCTGACGCGGTCGAGTCGGTCGGCTCGTGCGCGACCTTCTCCGGTCGGATGACGGTTTCCGGTTTCCGGATGCCGGATGCCGGATGCCGGGCGCTGGGCGTCAGACGACGGATGTCAGACGCCGGACGCCGAGCATCGGACGTCGGACGACGGATGCCGGACGACGGATGCCGGGCGTCGGGCGTCGGGCGTCGGACGCCGGGCATGAGCGGTCGGGGTCGACCGCTGCCCGGCGCCCGGCGGGAGGAACTGCCCGGCGGCCGGCCGGAACAGCGGTCAGCTCGCCGCGTAGTTCCGGAGGAACAGCGCCTCGGCGACCGACAGACGCTCCAGCTCGTCCGGTGAGACGCCCTCGTTCACCGCGTGGATCTGTGCCTCCGGCTCGCTCAGGCCGATGAGCAGGATCTCGGCCTGCGGGTACAGCGAGGCGAGAGTGTTGCACAGCGGGATGGAGCCGCCCAGGCCCGCGTACTGCATCTCCTGGCCCGCGTACGCGACCGACATGGCCTCGGTCATCGCCGCGTAGGCCGGGCTCGACGTGTCGGCGCGGAACGGCTGGCCCTGGCCGATCTGCTCGGTGCTCACCCGCGCGCCCCACGGCGTACGCGTCTGCAGGTGGGCCTGGAGCAGCTTGGTCGCCTCGGCGGCGTCCGCGCCCGGCGGCACCCGCAGGCTCACCAGCGCGCGGGCGCCCGCCTGTACGGAGGCCGTCGCGCCGACCACCGGCGGGCTGTCGATGCCGAGGACGGTGACGGCCGGACGCGCCCAGATGCGGTCGGCGATCGTCCCGGAGCCGATGAGTTCCACCCCGTCGAGCACCTTGGCGTCCTTGCGGAACGACTCCTCGTCGTACTGCAGCCCGTCCCACGCCGCGTCGCCCGCGAGACCGTCGACCGTCGTCGAACCGTCCTCGGCCCGCAGCGAGTCCAGGACGCGGATCAGCGCCGCCAGCGCGTCGGGCGCCGCCCCGCCGAACTGCCCCGAGTGCAGGTTCCCTTCGAGGGTGTCCACCTGAACGCGTACGAGGGTCATGCCGCGCAGCGTCGCGGTCACCGTCGGCAGCCCGGCGCGGAAGTTGCCGGCGTCGCCGATGACGATGGTGTCCGCCGTCAGCAACTCCGGGTGCTCCTCGGCGTACCGCTCGAGGCCGCCGGTGCCCTGCTCCTCCGAACCCTCGACGATCACCTTGACGTGCACCGGGACGCCGCCGTTCGCCTTCAGCGCCCGCAGGGCGAGCAGGTGCATGATGACGCCGCCCTTGCAGTCGGCGCTGCCGCGCCCGTACCAGCGGCCGTCGCGCTCCGTCAGTTCGAACGGCGGCGTCACCCAAGCCGCCTCGTCCAGCGGCGGCTGCACGTCGTAGTGCGCGTACAGCAGGACCGTCTTCGCACCCTCCGGCCCGGGCAGGAAGCCGTACACCGACTGCGTGCCGTCAGGGGTGTCGAGCAGCGCCAGGTCCTGGAAGCCTTCGGCGCGCAGCGCGTCGACTATCCAGTTCGCCGCGCCCTCGCTCTCGCTCTTGGGATATTGGTCGAAGTCCGCCACCGACTTGAAGGCCACCAGCTCGGCGAGCTCCGCCTTCGCACGGGGCATGAGCGAGGCGATGGTCTCGGCGACCGGATTCGACGACATGGGCACGCTCCTTGTGGGTGCGACGTTCACTTCTGTGTACAGGTGATCGGACGGTGCGTACGCGCTTACTGGTGTGCAGGGCACATACGCAGCCGATCCTCCCACAGTGGCCTGCGGGGATGCCCGCCGTAGGATGCGGGAGACAGGTGCGGCAGACGGCTGGACTGGGAGCAGTAGACCATCGTGAGCAGCGAGAACACTTCGGCGGACGACGGGCAGCGGGTGTGGGACGTGGTCGTGGTCGGCGCGGGCCCCGCAGGGGCATCGGCCGCCTACGCGGCAGCGGTCGCGGGACGCAGTGTCCTGCTGCTGGAGAAAGCGGAGCTGCCCCGCTACAAGACGTGTGGCGGCGGCATCATCGGCCCGTCGCGCGACGCGCTGCCGCCCGGCTTCGAGCTGCCGTTCCGGGACCGGGTGCACGCGGTCACGTTCTCGCTCGACGGCAGGTTCACCCGCACCCGGCGTTCCAAGCAGATGCTGTTCGGGCTGATCAACCGGCCGGAGTTCGACCAGCAGCTCGTCGAGCACGCCCAGAAGGCGGGCGCCGAGGTGCGCACGGGCGTCACGGTCTCCCGTGTCGAGCAGCACGGCTCGGCCGTCCCCGACCGGCGCACCGTCGCCGTCGTGCTCCAGGGCGGTGAGACGGTACTGGCGCGGGCGGTCGTCGGCGCCGACGGCAGCGCCAGCCGCATAGGAGCCCATGTCGGCGTGAAGCTCGACCAGGTCGACCTCGGCCTGGAGGCGGAGATCCCGGTCCCGGAGACCGTCGCCGAGGACTGGCAGGGCCGGGTCCTCATCGACTGGGGCCCCATGCCCGGCAGTTACGGATGGGTGTTCCCCAAGGGTGACACGCTCACCGTCGGCGTGATCTCCGCGCGCGGCGAAGGCGCCGCCACCAAGCGCTACTTGGAGGACTTCATCGCCCGCCTCGGCCTCGCCGGCTTCGAACCGGCGGTCTCCTCGGGCCATCTCACGCGCTGCCGCGCCGACGACTCCCCGCTGTCGCGCGGCCGGGTCCTGGTGTGCGGGGACGCGGCCGGGCTGCTCGAACCGTGGACGCGTGAGGGCATTTCCTTCGCGCTGCGTTCCGGGCGGCTCGCGGGGGAGTGGGCGGTACGGATCGCCGAGGCGCACGACGCGGTGGACGCGCGGCGCCAGGCGCTCAACTACGCCTTCGCCGTCAAGGCGGGCCTCGGCGTCGAGATGAGCGTCGGCAAGCGGATGCTCAACGCCTTCGAGCGCCGCCCCGGTCTCTTCCACGCGGCGCTCACGACCGTCCGGCCCGCGTGGAGGGCCTTCACCGGGATCACCCGGGGGTCGACCTCGCTCGGCGAGCTGGTGCGTACCCATCCGATGGCCGGGCGGGCACTGACCGCGTTCGACCGCGGAGCGGCGGGTACGGCCGAGGGCTGAGCGTCGGCGCAGGCGAACGGCGAGTTCGGGGCGCCGGCAGGTCTCGGCGTGAGGGCCGGAGCCGGTACGGGGGGCCGTGTGCCCTGGACGCCGGGGCGCGTAGGCCTCTTGAAGGTCGGGTGCGGCCGACGGCTCAGTGCCCGACGCCGGTCGACAGCTCACGCCCGACGCCGGCCGACGTGCCCGCGGCCGGGTCCGTCGTGAGTCGCCGGGTGCCGGTGGCCGGGTCCGCAGTGGGCGGCCGTGCGCCGGCGGCCGGTTCGGCGCCGAGTCGCCGCATGCCCACGGCCGGGTCCGTGATGAAGCGCTGCCTGCCCGCCGCCGGGCCGTCGCGTGCCCGGGGTCAGCTGGTGACCGTGACGCGGAAGACCGGGTGGTCCGGGGCGATGCGCAGCAGTTCCTCGTTGGACGAGTCGGGGCCGACACCGTTGAAGAAGACGCCGACCTCCGCCTTCCAGCGCTTGAGGTAGGCACGCAGCAGCGGGACCTTGTCCGCGTCGGCGACCTCGGTCGCCGTGAACACGTCCACGTTCTTGCCGAGTCGCAGCTCGCCGCCGCCCGCCGCCCGCATGTTGTGGGTCCACTGGACATGACCGCGCGGGGCCACCAGGTACTGCTGCCCGTCCACGACGAGCAGATTGACCGGGGTCGTCCGCCACTCGCCGCTCTTGCGGCCACGCACGGCCAGCACGCGCGAGCCCCAGACGCTGAGCCCGCGACGCGTGATCCAGGCGACCGCGCGGTTGAAGACGTTCACGGTGAACCAGCCGGGCTTCTGGACGTGAGTGGACATGGTGACCCCCATCGATCGAGAGAGCGACGCTCTCTTTTGTGAGCACTGCTCTTGCTTCGAGAGCAGTTTGCTCCAGATCGGTGCACCAATGCAAGAGCGGTGCTCTCTTTTTGGAGCACCGTTCTTCAATCGGGGCGCTGATCTGGCTTGGAAGCATCGCTCCGATTTCGGATCGGCGCTCTCCTTTGTGTGCAGTGCTCTGCGAACGTGTCAGACTGCCCGGCATGAGTACCGCACGAGGGACGCGAGCATGAGTACCGCACGAGGGGCGCGAGCCCGCGCCAGGATCGAGGTCACCGCGGCCATCAAGGACGAGGCACGCAGACAGCTCGCCGCGGACGGTGCCGCCAAGCTCTCGCTGCGGGCCGTGGCCCGCGAACTGGGCATGGTCTCGTCCGCGCTGTACCGCTACTTCCCCAGCCGTGACGACCTGCTGACCGCACTCATCATCGAGGCGTACGACTCGCTGGGCGAGACCGCGGAGGCGGCGCACGCCGAGCTCGCCGGGGCGGACCCCCGGGAGCGCTGGATCACCGTGTGCATGGCGGTGCGCCGCTGGGCGCTGGAGCATCCGCAGGAGTACACGCTGATCTACGGCTCGCCGGTGCCCGGTTACAGCGCTCCGGAGACGACCATCCCGCCCGCCGCCCGGGTGGGCCTGCTCCTGATCTCCATCGTCAGGGACGCGTACCAGGACAAGGGGGTGGCCCGCACACCGCTGCCCGCCGAGCTGAAGCCGGAGGCGCGGCGCATGGCCGCCGAACTCGCGCCGGACCTGCCGCCCGAGACGGTGACGGCGCTCGTGGCCGCGTGGGCGCAGCTGTACGGGCTGATCGGTTTCGAGCTGTTCGGGCAGTTCCACCGGGTCGTCGAGGACCGGGAGGCGTTCTTCCGGCACGCGGCGGGGCGACTGGCCCACGAAGTCGGCCTGGTGTTCCCGCGGGCGGCCGGTTCCGCGGGCTAGTCGGGCGGGCTGGTTGGGCGGGCTGGTTGGGCGGGCTGGTTGGGCGGGCTGGTTGGGCGGGCTGTTCCGGCGGACTGGCCGGCCCCCGCTCCGCGGAGCGCCCCGGTACTCCCCGGGGAGTACGCCCGATCACCTCGCCCGGCGGACGCGGTCGCCGTCCGGGGAGGTCTAGCGTGACGGTCATGGAAGAGCAGCGCACCCCCAGGTCCCCGGCGTGGGGAGGGCCGCACCTGTGGTGGCGGCACGGGCCGCCCGGCTGGAGCCGCTGGGGCGACCCGGAGCGTGCCGCCCGCCTGCCGTGGCGGTCCACGCTCGCGCTGACGGTCTTCGTCCTCATCGGCTCGAACGTCGCGGGCCACTCCCAGACCGGTGATCGAGTCCAACTCGACCTCGTCGGGCGGGCGCTGTTGCTCGTGGCCTGCGGGCTGCTGCTGTGGCGGCAGCGGTGGCCGGTGCTCGTCGCGTTCGGCACGGCGGGGGCGGCGCTGGTGTATCTCGGCGCCGGATACCCGTACGGGCCCGTCTTCCTCACCGTCGCGCTGGGCTGCTTCAGCGCGGTCGTCAGCGGGCACCGCCGGGCGGCCTGGACGGCGGTCGGCCTGCTCTGGGCCGGGCATGTGCTGGTGGGGCACTGGCTGTACCAGTGGCTGCCGCCCGCCGGGGACGGGCCGGCGTCCTGGGGGCAGGAGATCGTGACCGCCACCTGGATCGTGGCGATCGTCGCGCTGTCGGAACTGGTCCGGGTGCGTCGGGAGCAGTGGGCCCGTGACCGGGCCGAACGGGCGCAGGCCGCACGGCGACGTGCCGACGAGGAGCGGCTGCGGATCGCGCGTGAGCTCCACGACGTGCTGGCGCACAGCATTTCGGTGATCAACGTCCAAGCGGGCGTCGGCCTCGCGCTGCTCGACTCCGACCCGGAACAGGCGCGTACGGCGTTGACGACCATCAAGGCCGCCAGCAAGGAGGCGCTCGGCGAGGTCCGGCAGGTGCTCGACACGCTGCGCGCCCCGGGGGAGGCGCCGCGTGCCCCGGCGCCGGGACTCGACCGCCTCCCCGAACTGGTCGAGCAGGCGGCGGGCGCGGGCCTCACGGTGGAGGTCGAGGGCGCGGACGCGGTGCCGAAGCTGCCGCCCGGGATCGATCTGGCGGCGTTCCGCATCGTCCAGGAGGCGCTCACCAACGTCGTGCGGCACTCGGGGTCGCGGCGCGCGCGGGTGCGGCTCGACCACGGGGAGAGCGCGCTGCGTCTGCGGATCGACGACGACGGACCGGCCACCGGCGCCGACGCGGGCGGAAGCGGCAACGGTCTGGCCGGAATGCGGGAGCGGGCCGCGGCCCTGGGTGGCACGATCGAGGCGGGCCCGCGGGACGACGGGGGCTTCCGCGTGCTCGCCGTACTGCCGTCGAAGGTCGAGGAGGACCGGTGATCCGTGTACTGCTCGCCGACGACCAGTCACTGGTGAGGGCGGGGTTCAAGGCGTTGCTCGACGCGCAGCCGGACATCGAGGTGGCCGGTGAGGCGGCCGACGGCGAGGAGGCGCTGCGCAGGGTGCGCGAACTGCGGCCGGACGTCGTCCTGATGGACATCCGGATGCCGCTGCTGGACGGTCTCGCCGCGACGCGCCGGGTCACCGACGACGCGGATCTGAAGGACGTCAAGGTCGTCATGCTCACCACGTTCGAGCTGGACGAGTACGTCTTCGAGGCAATCCGCTCGGGGGCCTCCGGCTTCCTCGTCAAGGACACCGAGCCGGAGGAACTCCTGCGCGCCGTACGGGCGGTGGTCGAAGGCGATGCCCTGCTGTCACCGGGAGTGACGCGGCGGCTGATCTCCGAGTTCGCGGCTCGTTCCAAGGAGCCGGCGGTCGCGGAGTCCCTCGCCGAACTCACCGAGCGGGAGAGGGAGGTGATGGCCCTGGTCGGCATCGGCCTCTCGAACGACGAGATCGCCCGGCGTCTGGTCGTCAGCCCGCTCACCGCGAAGACCCACGTGAGTCGCACGATGGTGAAGCTGGGGGCCCGGGACCGGGCCCAACTGGTCGTCCTCGCCTACGAGTCGGGGCTGGTGCGGCCGGGCTGGCTGGGCTGAGCACCGGTCTCGCGTCCGAAGCGGACCAGCACGGTGACCACCCGTACGGCGAAGACGAGGACGGCCGTGCCGACGCCCGTCATGACGAGTGCCCGCACGGCGGTGTCCGGCAGGTCGAGGAAGAGCGCGGGGCCGGCCACCGTCCCGAAGGCGACGGCCGCCACGAACGCCGCGCTGAGCAGTGCGTATCCGATCTCCACGGTCATCGCGTCCCGCTGGGCCTGGGTGCGCCGCCCGGACGTGGAGCCGTCGGTGTGCGTGTCTTCCGTGCCGCGGCCGCGTGAACGCCCAGGTGATCCCCCGTGGTTCTCCATCCGGCGAGTGAAACAGGTGTGCGTCCGGCGGGGCAAGGGGCCCCGCCGGACGCACAACCCTGGGGAGGCGTCCCCCTAGTCGCGGAGCGCCACCGGCTCCTTCTCCGCCTCCCTCTCAGGGGACTTGGCGACCAGGACCGAGTGTCCGGTGCGCCGTGTCCGCAGTCCCGGCAGGGTGATCAGCAGGCCCGCCACCGCGATGCCCGTCACCACGATCAGGCCGGGCCGGTAGCTGTCGAGGACGGCCTGGGGCGAGGCGCCCTCGGACGAGTTGGCGGTCACGACCGCGGTGACGACGGCCAGGAAGATCGCGCCGCCGACCTGCACCGAGGTGTTGAGCAGACCCGAGACCATGCCCTGCTCGTGGTCCTCGACACCGTTGGTGGCCTGGATGTTGAGCGAGGGGAAGACCAGCGCGCAGGCCGCGCCGATCAGCAGCATGGTCGGCAGGATGGCCGCCGCGTACGCGGGGTCGAGGTCGACGCGCAGGAAGAGCGCGTAGCCGGCGACCATCAGGGCGAAGCCCGTCGCGATGAGCCGCGGTGTGCCGAACCGGTCGACGACGGCGCCCACCTTCGTGGAGGACAGCGCCACCAGCGCGCCGGCGGGCAGGAAGGCGAGTGCCGTGTGCAGGGCGGACCAGCCCAGCAGCGACTGCATGTACAGCGTCACCAGGAACTGGAATCCGACGTACGAGCCGAAGAAGGCCATCGCGCCGAGCTGGGCCCGGATCTGGCTGCCCGAGCGCAGCACGCCGAGCCGGATCAGCGGGCTCGGGCTGCGTCGCTCGACGGCCACGAACACCGTGAGCAGGACGGCGACCGCGGCGAAGGAGAGCAGGGTGCGGGCCGAGCCCCAGCCCGCCTCGGGGGCCTGGACCACGGTGAAGACGAGCAGCAGCATCGCGCCGGTGCCGATGATGGCGCCGGGTATGTCGTACCCGCGGTGGTCCTTCTCGCGCTCGCTGCGCGGGATGAGCTTCAGGCCGGCGAGCAGGGCGATGACGGCGATGGGCGCGGGCAGCAGCATGGTCAGCCGCCAGCTCGCCTCGGTGAGCAGGCCGGACAGGACGAGGCCCATGGAGAAACCGGTGGCCGCGCAGGTGGTGTAGATGGAGAGCGCGCGGTTGCGGAGCGGGCCCTCGGCGAACGTCGTGGTGATGATCGACAGGCCGGCCGGGGCGGTGAACGCCGCGCTGAGGCCCTTGATGAAGCGGCTGGCGATGAGCAGCGGGCCCGAGTCGACGAGGCCGCCGAGCAGGGAGGCGAGCGCGAAGACCGCGAGAGCGACCAGGAAGACCTGGCGCCGGCCCAGCAGGTCGGCGGTGCGTCCGCCGAGGAGGAGCAGTCCGCCGTATCCCAGGATGTAGCCGCTGACGATCCATTGGAGCGTCGAGGTGGAGAGGTCGAGTTCGGAACCGATGGACGGCAGGGCGACGCCGACCATCGACACGTCCAGCGCGTCCAGGAACATCGCGGCGCAGAGCACCAGCAGGGTGCCCCACAGCCGAGGGGTCCAGCGTCCCTGTGATGCGGAGTGGGTGAGCGGAGAGGTCATGCGGTCGAGACTACATGCACATGCATTGAATGCAAGTGCATTTAATTCCGATGCAACAAAGGAATTTCTTTGCTACGGTGCGGCCATGGCGGGGAAGAAGGCCGAGCAAGGGCTCGTCGACCAGTGGCGCGACATCCTCGCGGTGCATGCCCGCACCCTGTGCGAACTGGACCGCGAACTGCATCAGCACGGCCTGGGCGCCAGCGACTTCGAGGTGCTCGACGTCCTCGCCGAGGGCACCGCTTCCGACGGCGGCGCCTCCTACCGCGTCCAGGAGATCTCCGAGCGCGTCCACCTGAGCCAGAGCGCGCTGTCCCGGCTCATCGGCCGCCTGGAGAAGGACGGTCTCGTCACGCGAGGGATGTGCCCGGAGGACCGTAGAGGTGTCCGCGTGTGCCTGACGCCGAAGGGGCGCGCCCTGCACGGTGACGTGCTTCCCGTGCAGCGCGCGGTGCTGACCCGGATGCTGGCCGGTGGCGCGCCCACCGGCTGCGAATGATCGCACCGGTCGCCCGGGGTCTGTGACCGGACCGGTCGCCCCGGGCCGTGGTGCGGCCGTCCCGGCTCCGGTCGATCTTCAGCTCCAGGTGATCCCGGACTTCTCCCGCCACAGTTCGGCCGTCGAGGCGTCGCCCGTCAGGCCCGGGAACGGCAGGCGGTTCCACAGGGACAGGTAGAGCTCGTCGGCAGGGCCGGCCAGCTCGCAGTCCGCCGCGCCTCGCTCCTCCCGCTCGCAGACGGGCGGCTCCTGCGAGAGCCGCAGGGTCCAGACCGTGTCCGGGACGTCCGTCGCCCGCACCCGCAGGACACGCGGCTCCCGCGTCCGCACCTTGCTCCGCGTCCGGCCGTGGAAGCCGCGCAGCAGCTCGTCGATCCCGTCCACCGCGAACTGTCCCGCGACGGCGCTCCGTTGCGGACCGAGTGCCGACTCGGCGTCGACCCGGTGCACCGTGGTCTCGTGGGCCTGCCGGCGCGCCCAGAAGGCGAGCGGCGAGGGCGCCGGCAGAAAACTCCAGCACTGTACGTCCGGCGCGGCGCCGGACAGGGTGTCGACGAGCCGGCGGTGTCCGTCCCTGAACCAGCCCAGGAGTTCGTCGCCGTCGAGATCCGGCAGACCGCCGCCGGGGTGGTACGAGGTGTGCCCCTCGGCGACGAACGAGGTCGCCCACCGGTGCACCATGCCCGTGTGCCGCACCAGGTCCCGTACCTGCCAGTCGGGGCAGGTCGCGACCTTGGCGTCGGGACCAGCCGCCTCGGCGGACGCGGCCAGCAGCCGGCCCTCACGGTCCAGGGTCTCCACGAACTCCGGAATCTCCATGTGGCGAGTCTGCCCGATGGGGCGCGGCCGAAGACGGGCGGCACGGTGGTACGGCATGGTGCGCACCCGGTGTTCGCACGGCGTCGGCGTCGCCCTCGCCCGGCGTTCGTGTGGCGGAGGCGTCAGCCCACGGCGGCGCGCCGGGTCGCGAACCCGATGGCGGCGGCCACGGCCGCCAGCGCGGCCACACTCGTCAGGGCGGTGGGCAGCGAGTACCAGTCGGCCATGAACCCGATCGCGGGCGGTCCGAGGAGCATGCCGCCGTAACCGAGCGTGGACGCGACGGCGACGCCGCTCGGTCCGGCGAGCGCCCCCGCGCGTTCCACGGCGACCGGGAAGATGTTGGCGAGCCCGAGCCCGGTGACGGCGAAGCCGAGGAGGGCCGCCCAGACCGTCGGGGCGAGCGAACCCAGCAGCATGCCGAGCGTCGCCGTGGTGCCGCCGGCGACGAGGGTGCGGGTCCGCCCCAGGCGTTCGAGGAGGGTCGTGCCGCTCAGTCGCCCGATCGTCATGGCGAGGGCGAAGCAGGAGTAGCCGGCCGCCGCGACGCCCGGGTGCGCCTCCAGGTCCTGTTCCAGGTGCAGCGCGCCCCAGTCCGCGAGGGCGCCCTCTCCGTAGGCGGTGCACAGGGCGATCAGGCCGAAGACGATCACCAGCAGGCGGACGCGGCCGTCCATGGTCCGGCCCGTGTCCGCGTCCCGGTCCTCGCGATCGGGCGGCGTCGGCACCTCCTGGCGGAGCAGGGTCCGTCCGGCGACAGCCGTGACGAGCAGGCCGATCAGACTGAGACCGAGCAGATGGCGGGTGGCGGACAACTGGCCTGCGACCAGACCGCCGAGTCCCGCCCCGATCATGCCGCCGAGGCTGAACGCCGCGTGGAAGCTCGGCATCACCGGGCGGCGCAGAGCGGCCACGAGGTCGACGGCCGCACTGTTCATGGCGACGTTGATACCGCCGTACGCGGCACCGAAGACCAGCAGTACGGCGGCCAGCGCGCCCGCGGAATGCGTCAGCGGAGGCAGCGTGACGCTGAGCGACAGCAGGACTCCGCACACCACGGTCATCGGATGGCTGCCGAAACGGCGGCACAGCCGTCCGGTGAGCATCATCGTGATCACGGCGCCCGCCGAGACACCGAGCAGGGCGAGGCCCAGGGTGCTCGCCGAGGCGCCGGTCTGTTCCTTGACGGCGGGGATGCGGACGACCCAACCGGCGAAGACGAAGCCGTCCAGGGCGAAGAAGGTGGTGAGGGCGATACGGAGCCGGGTGAGGTCGTGACCTGGCGTGATGTGCGGGGTGAGGGGTTTGTTTATTAGCGGCACAAATTCAGGCTAGGCGGGTGTGCCGAGGGAGGCAAGAGAGTTGACGGCTGAACGATCGCAGGCGGGCGGTCGGTCGTGCGCCGCGGTCTCCTTCTGTTTCCGCGACTTTGTCGCACGGCTCCGGTTGCTTCGTCACGCGGACGGACGGGCGGGAAGGCCCCGCCCGCGTCCGGCCGGCGGCGTCCGGCTGCCGAGGCGTCGAACCGGTGTGACGGGTGGGCCGCCGGTGGTGGAGTGCGGCCATGGTGGCGAGCGGGGCGCGTGGGGCGGCTTCCGGGGTCTTCGGAAGGCGTGAAAACCCGGGATGTGCGGGTCGGACGGCCCTGAGCGGACCGGTCCGCCCGATCCGCCGACTTCCGTTGCGGTAGGTGCCCTTGACAGCGTGCGTACTGTTTCGCGACGTTTGAGCCCTGCCGAACCGTTCAGGTCTCGGCCGCCGGTCGAGTGGGGAGCGTGTACACGGCGGGGATCGGCAGATACCAAGGAATGGCAGCACGCGGACAGCGCGTCATGGGGGGAGAGCGGTCGTCCATGCGTTCCATGAACAGTGATCCAGACGCCTCACCGGCCTGCGCCGCGACCGGTACGTCCCTCGCGGAGCCTCTGGAAGGGCGGTTGATCTGAGGTGGACATAACGATCCACGGACTCGACGAACTCGGTGCCTCGCTGTCCAAGGCGTGGCATCAGGCCATGGACGAGTCGCCCGTGTACGCCAACCCGTTCCTGGCCCCGGAGTTCGCGATCGGGGTCGGCAGGCACCGCTCGGGGGCACAGGTGGCGGTCCTGCGGGAGGACGGGGAGGCCGTGGGCTTCTTGCCGTACGAGCGCAACGCCTTCGGCGTCGGCCGGGCCGTCGGTCTGGGGCTCTCCGACTGCCAGGCCCTCGTGCACCGCCCCGGCGTCACCTGGAACGCTCAGGAACTGCTGGGGGCCTGCGGTCTGTCCATCCTCGAATTCGATCATCTCGTCGAGGAGCAGCAGCCGTTCGCCAAGCACGTCACGGGGACCTTCGCCTCGCCGGTGATCGACCTGGAGCGCGGCGACGGCGACTACGCGCGCTGGCTGCGCGCCACGTACCCGGGGCTGGCCAAGACGACGCTGAAGAAGGAACGCCGGATCGGACGCGACGCCGGCGAACTGCGGTTCGTCTTCGACGAGCGCGACCCGCGGATGCTGCGCCGCCTCATGGAGTGGAAGTCCGCGCAGTACCGCAGGACGGGGCGGATGGACCGGTTCGCGCGACCGTGGATCGTCGATCTGGTGGACCACCTGTTCGACGTCCGCGAGGAGCATTTCACCGGCGTGCTGTCCGTGCTGTACGCGGGGGACCGGCCGGTGGCCGCCCACTTCGGGCCGAGGTCGCGGACCGTGCTCGCGGCGTGGTTCACCGCGTACGACCCCGACTTCCACTACTACTCACCCGGGTTGATCATGCACCTGCGCACCGCGGAGGCGGCCGGCCGTGACGGGGTGCGGATCATGGACCTGGGGCGCGGCGACAAGGAGTACAAGGACTGGCTCAAGACCCGCGAACTGCGCGTGGGCGAAGGCTTCGCGGCCCGTGCGCATCCGGTGGCGGCGGTGCACAGAATGTGGCGCAGACCGGTGCGCGGTCTGCGCAACACGGTCCTCGCGCATCCCGCGCTCAGGGAGAGGGCCGACCGTCTGCTGAAGACGGCCGGCTCGATGCGTACGTCGCGTCGGCAGGGTTCCGGCGGAGCGGGGGCGCGGTCGCGCTGAGCGGGCCGCCTCCCTGTGAGGGGCCGGCGGGCGGGCGAGTGCCCGGTGGCGGCTGCTTCTCCGCGGTTCTGCCGATGGGGTCGCGGGCGGGCCGGGTGTACGCGTGCCGGCCGCTTTTCTGCAGTTCTGCCGGATGGGCTCGCGGGCGGGCCGGGTGTGTGGGCCGGCTGCGTCGTCCGCGGTCCTGCGGACGGGGTCGCGCGCGGGCCGTGGGGCCGTGTGCCGACCGCGACGTGTGTGTTCCTGTCGGGGGTGCGGGGCCGAGTTGTCCGTGCGCCGGCCGCGTCGCTGCCGCGAGCGCGTTGCGAGAGAGGGGCGCCCACGGCGGGCGGGCAGGCCGCGCCGCCCCAACTCCCCGGCGTGACCCGCTCCCTGATCCCGGACGGCCGGTGACGGCGACGGCGACGGTGTCGTGAGCCGCGCGCTTTCCGCGGCCCGGTCCGCCGATATGTGTCGATATGAGTGAATCATGCGCCGTGGTGATGCCTCAAGTGATCCTGCCCGCAAGGCCAAAAGAGGGTCGGGTTAGCATATGAGCACCGCCTAGCTCGAAAGATAAACCTGTGACTGTCAATGACGACTCGTTCACCAACTGGAAGAACCGCGAGGAGATCGCGGAGTCGATGATCCCGATGATCGGGAAGCTGCACCGGGAGCGTGACGTCACGGTCCTGCTGCACAGCCGGTCGTTGGTGAACAAGTCGGTGGTCAGCATCCTGAAGACCCACCGATTCGCACGGCAGATTGCCGGTGAGGAACTCTCGGTCACCGAAACCCTGCCTTTCCTGCAAGCTCTCACCACGCTCGATCTCGGCCCCTCCCAGATCGACATCGGCATGCTCGCCGCGACGTACAAGGCCGACGACCGCGGTCTGTCGGTGGCCGACTTCACCGCCGAGGCCGTCGCCGGTGCCATCGGCGAGAACAAGCTCGACCGCTCCACCGGCCGTGACGTCGTCCTCTACGGCTTCGGTCGCATCGGCCGCCTCGTCGCCCGTCTGCTGATCGAGAAGGCCGGTTCCGGCAACGGCCTGCGCCTGCGTGCCATCGTCGTCCGCGGTGGCGGTGACCAGGACCTCGTCAAGCGCGCCTCGCTGCTGCGCCGCGACTCGATCCACGGTCAGTTCAACGGCACGATCACGGTCGACGAGGCGAACAGCACGATCGTCGCCAACGGCAACGCGATCCGGGTGATCTACGCCAACGACCCGTCGGACGTCGACTACACGGCGTACGGGATCAAGGACGCCATCCTCATCGACAACACCGGCAAGTGGCGCGACCGCGAGGGTCTCTCCAAGCACCTGCGCCCCGGTATCGACAAGGTCGTCCTGACCGCTCCGGGCAAGGGCGACGTCCCGAACATCGTCCACGGCGTCAACCACGACATGGTGAAGCCGGACGAGCGCATCCTGTCCTGCGCCTCCTGCACCACCAACGCCATCGTCCCGCCGCTGAAGGCCATGGACGACGAGTACGGCGTCCTGCGCGGCCACGTGGAGACCGTCCACTCGTTCACCAACGACCAGAACCTGCTGGACAATTACCACAAGGCCGACCGACGCGGCCGCTCGGCGCCGCTCAACATGGTGATCACCGAGACCGGTGCCGCCTCCGCCGTCGCCAAGGCACTGCCCGACCTCAAGGCGCCCATCACCGGCAGCTCGATCCGCGTCCCGGTGCCCGACGTCTCGATCGCGATCCTGAGCCTGCGGCTCGGCCGCGAGACCAGCCGCGAAGAGGTCCTCGACTACCTCCGCAACGTCTCGCTGCACTCGCCGCTGAAGCGGCAGATCGACTTCACCACCGCCCCCGACGCCGTCTCCATGGACTTCGTCGGCTCGCGCCACGCGTCGATCGTGGACGCCGGCGCCACCAAGGTCGACGGTGACAACGCGATCCTCTACCTCTGGTACGACAACGAGTTCGGCTACTCCTGCCAGGTCATCCGCGTCGTCCAGCACGTCTCCGGGGTGGAGTACCCGACCTACCCGGCCCCGGTGGCCTGACTCGTAGGTTTCTGACAGACACCCGGAAGGTTCCGGACAACCCTGGAGGCCCGGGAGGTCCACCGGGTCCTCGCGACGGGCGGGGTGGTGGGAGAGACGGTCTGACTCGTTCCGGGTCCGGTCGCTCTCCGGCCGCCCCGCCCGTCGTCGTGTGCGGGGAGGCCTGGTCCGAAGGGTTCGCCGGGCCGGTCCGTGCGGGTGTCAGGATGCGCCGGGATTGGCCTCAGTCTGCGCCGAGGCTCGTCTCTGCGAGCCGACAACAGCGCACACCCAGGCCAGCTGGACTGCCGACGGGCCAATTGAAGCGCCGAGTCACACCACTGTGACTGAGCGCCCCAGTCGGCCCGTCCGACCAGACACGACCCCACCGGATGGGGCGCGGCGCCGGGCCGCCTAGCGGCCGACCGTGCTCCAGTCGGCGGGGGCGGGTGGAACCGTGCGTCCGGCGAGGTGATCGTGGAGGCGCTGGGTCAGTTCCGGCAGGTCGGAGGCCGGGAAGCTCACCTGGAGCAGTCGGAGGCCGAATCGAGACGGGAGATCGTCTTCGAACATCGCCGCGTCCATGGGCTTGATCTTTACGTCCCACGCGCCAGGGGCCGCCCAGTGCGTCATCCGCACGTAGAACGCGTCCCGCGGGCCGGCATTCGCAACGGCCGAGAGGAAGGCGAGTCCGCTGTCGATCGGGAAGTCGACGAGCATCCAGCCACGCCGAGACTCGACCCACTCCGCCATGTGCGGCAGCTTCTCCGGCCAGGCGGCGTTGCTGTCCGCGAGGTCCTGGCAGCAGGTGAAAGTGTCGAACCCGCACTCCCAGATTGCCTGGATCGTGGGCGCGAGCTGTTCATCGATCTGAGCGTGGCGGCTGCCCACCCGGACGAGGACGGTGGGGTGCGTACCTTCGTATGACGTCATCGCAGGAGCATAGAAAGTGAGCCAGGACATCGAGGCATCGGTGTCTCCGGACCGCATGGCGCGCTCACTGGGCCAACCAGGACGCTCAAGGGCCAACTGAGGCGCTCCGTCACATCTCTACGTTGACTGTGCGTCAGATCACCCAATTCCTCGTTAAATACCCGGGGTTACATCCGACGGGGCGGCGAGTCTTGCTATCGTCCTACTCGTCGGTAGCAAGCCGCACGGGGGCGCGAGGCAGTTGCGCGCGTAACGCGGCTGCTCCTCGGGCGGGTTGGCCGAGACGGACGTTCTGGCAAGGGGGCCAGGCGGACACGGTCACCACGCGGACGCATCGAAGCGTCCCTCCGGCATGCCTTCGAACTCCAGTTCTCTCATGGTCCAGCTCCACGGACCTCATTTCCAGGGACTTTGTCACCCGGTCCCATGCCCCGGACCTCGCTTTCCGTGCCCCATGATCCGAACAGGTGAGACTCGTCAAATGGCCCGTTCCCTGGTCGACTTACTGACCGCGCACGCGTCGCAACAGCCCGAAGCGACCGCCTACCGCTACCTCGTCACGGGCGACGGTGACGGGGAGGTCCAGGACATCACGTACGCGAGGCTGGCCCGTCGTTCCCGTGCCGTCGCGGCCTGGCTCCAGGACCGCGGCCTGGCCGGTGCGCGCGCCGTGCTCCTCTATCCGCCCGGCATCGAGTTCATCTGCGGCTACCTGGGCTGCCTTTCGGCCGGAGTCGTCGCCGTGCCCGGCGTGCCCCCGCAAGGGCGGTCCCAGAACCACCGCGCGCTGATCCGGACGAAACGCCTGATCGCCGACGCGGACGCCACGGTCGTCCTCGGCGGACGGGAGGTGCTCGCCGCCCTGAGCGCCATGGCCGAGCACCTGCCCGAACTGGCCGGGATCACCTGCGTCGCCACCGAGGACATCCCCGACGAGGCGGCCGACGCCTGGCACGAACCCGACCTCGGCGCCGACCAGGTCGCCTTCCTCCAGTACACCTCCGGGTCCACGTCCGCCCCGCGCGGAGTGATGGTCACCCACGGCAACCTGCTGGACAACGCGCGGATCATCACGGAGCGGATGGGGCACACCCCCGACGCGATCGCCGAGCACCGCGGCGAGATGTTCGTCAGCTGGCTGCCCGTGTACCACGACATGGGCCTGATCGGCCCGGTCCTGAGCACGGTCTACCTCGGTGTCACTGCGACGCTGTTCTCCCCGCTGCACTTCCTGCAACAGCCCGGCCGCTGGCTCGACGCCGTGACCCGGTACCGCCCGCACACCAGCGGCGGCCCCAACTTCGCGTACGAGCTGTGCCTCAAGCACGCCACGCCCGAACTCCTCGACGGCCTGGAACTCGGTTCGTGGAAGGTGGCGTTCAACGGCGCCGAACCGGTGCGGGCCGCCACGCTGCGGCGGTTCGCCGACACCTTCGGCCCGGCCGGCTTCCGCCGCGAGGCCTCCTACCCCTGCTACGGGCTGGCCGAGACGACCTTGATGGTCACCGGCGGATCCGTGGCGACCCCTCCGGTCCTGGTCGACGCGACACCCGGCGGACCGCACGCGGGAGAGGCGGACGCGGCGGCGGTGGGGTGCGGGCGGCCCGGCCCCGGCACCACCGTGGTGATCGCCGACCCCGAGCGGCAGGAGGAACTGCCCGAGGGGGAGGTCGGCGAGATCTGGGTCGCGGGCGCGAGCGTCGCCAAGGGCTACTGGCGCAACGCCCTCGCCACCCGCGAGACCTTCCGCGCCGCACTGAAGGACCGCCCGGACCGTTTCCTGCGCACCGGCGACCTCGGCTTCCTGCGCGACGGCGAACTGTTCGTCACCGGTCGCCTGAAGGACCTGATGGTCATCGACGGACGCAACCACTACCCGCAGGACCTGGAGCTCTCCGCCGAGAT
This sequence comes from Streptomyces krungchingensis, assembly GCF_054729265.1. NCBI lineage: Bacteria > Bacillati > Actinomycetota > Actinomycetes > Kitasatosporales > Streptomycetaceae > Streptomyces > Streptomyces krungchingensis. Next base: position 1,880,518 of record NZ_JBPUKY010000001.1, on the reverse strand, counting down.
GTCCCACTGGGCGCTGCGTCCCGGGTGCACCGCGGCGTTCTCCGTGGACGGCGGGACCGCGGGTGAACAGCCCGTCGTCGTGGCCGAGTTGTCGCCCGAGGCGGCAGGCGAGTCCGAGAAGATCACCGACCTGATCCGCAGCGCGATAGGCCGGGCGCACGGGCTGCCGGTCCGCGACATCGTGCTGGTGCACCCCGGCACCATCCCCAAGACGTCCAGCGGCAAGATCCAGCGTCACGCCTCCCGGGAGGCGTACCTCGCCGGAACCCTCTCCGTACTCGACGCCGCCGCCTTCGGATGAGGCGGCGGCCCCGACGCGGCGCGCGGCGCCCTCGGTCGTAAAGGCCCTGCGGTGGGGGCCTGTCGCCCCCGCCGTCGTCCCGCCGTGCCGTTCGTGCGGGTCCAGCCCGACCGTACGGAACCCATCCTGATCGTCCGGAACCCAGCCCCTGGCCGTGCGGAACCCAGACGGGTCGTACGGGACCACGCTGGGCCCGAGTTCACGAGGACACCTCTTCAGATGCCTTCGCACGAATCCGAGAAGCCGTCACCCGAGACGCCCGTCACGACCCCCGAGGAAGCACGGGCCTGGCTCACCTCGGCCATCGCCCGGGCGGCCGGGCTCGACCCGCTGGCCGTGGACCCCGACCGGCCGATCGCCGAACTCGGACTGGGATCACGACAGTTGGTGACCCTGGTGACGGAGCTCTCCGCACGGACCGGCCGGACCCCCGAGCCGTCCCTCGCCTTCGACCACCCCACCGTCGCCGCCCTCGCCGAGGCGGCCCTCGCCGACGGGACCTCCGGCGCGACGGCCGTCGCGCAGGGCACGGCACCGGACCGGCTGCGGACGCGGGGCGACGACGACGTCGCGATCATCTCCATGGCCTGCCGCTTCCCCGGCGGTGCCGACGACCCCGAGGCGCTGTGGCGGCTGCTGACCGCGGGCGAGGACGCCATCACCGAAGTGCCGGCGGGCCGTTGGGACACCCGGGACCTCTTCGACATCGACCCCGAGGCCGTCGGCAAGACGTACACCCTGCGTGGTGGCTTCCTCGCGGACATCGACCGCTTCGACGCCTCCTTCTTCGGGATCTCGCCGCGGGAGGCGGCGGCCATGGACCCGCAGCAGCGGCTGCTGCTGCGGACCGCCTGGGAGGCCGTCGAACGCGCCGGGATCGTGCCCGGGACTCTGAACGGCAGCTCCACCGGTGTCTACGTGGGCCTGTACGACAGCGGGTACATGGCCTCCGCCCAACTGGGCCTGCTCGACGGGCACGTCGGCACGGGTTCGGCGTCCAGCGTCGCGTCCGGGCGGATCGCCTACACCCTCGGCCTCCAGGGCCCGGCGGTGACCCTGGACACCGCCTGCTCCTCCTCCCTCGTCGCCCTGCACCTGGCCGCGCGGGCGCTGGCCGCGGGGGAGTGCGACATGGCGCTGGCCGGCGGAGCCACCCTGCTCGTCACCCCGCGCGGCCACGTCGAGTTCAGCAAGCTGCGCGCGCTGTCGCCGTCCGGGCGGTGCAGCCCCTTCTCCGCCGACGCGGACGGAGTGGTGTGGGCCGAGGGCTGCGGCCTGGTGCTGCTCAAGCGGCTCGCGGACGCACGCCGGGACGGCGACCGGGTGCTCGCGGTCGTCAGGGGCTCGGCCATCAATCAGGACGGCCGCAGCCAGGGGCTGAGCGCCCCGAGCGGCCCCGCCCAGGAACGGGTGCTCCGCGCGGCGCTCGACGCCGCCGGACTCGGACCCGGCGACCTCGACCACGTCGAGGCGCACGGCACCGGAACGCGGCTCGGCGACCCCATCGAAGGCCGGGCCCTGGCCGCCGTCTTCGGCCCCGGGCGCCCCGCCGACCGACCGCTCGGCGTCGGTTCCCTGAAGTCCAACATCGGTCACACACAGGCCGCGGCGGGCATCGGCGGCGTCCTCAAGACCGTACTGGCGCTCGGCCACGAACTGATCCCGGCCTCCCTGCACGCGGACCGGCCGACGGAGCACGTCGACTGGGCGAGCGGTGGCCTGTGCGTGCACAGCAGCGCCCAGCCCTGGCCACGACGCGGCGACCGCGTACGACGGGCCGGGGTGAGCGCGTTCGGGATCAGTGGCACGAACGCCCACGTGGTGCTGGAGGAGGCACCGGCGGAACTCGCCCGCCCGCTCACCGGGCCGCCGCGTGCCGTCCGGCGGGACAGCGGACAGGGCTCCGTCTCCGACGGTGCGCCCGCGACGGCCTGCGGGGCGCGGCCGTCCGCCGGGTCCGCTGGACAGCCGGAGCCGGAGCCGGAGCCGGAGCCGCAGTCGGAGCCGGAGTCGGCCCCGGGGCCGGACCCGGAGTCGGACCCGGCTCCGCACTCCGAACCCGCCCCCGCCGCCCCGTCCGACGGCCGGCCCGCCGCGCCGCGCGGCATGCTCTTCCCGCTCTCCGCCCGTACCCTTCCCTCCCTCCAGGGGCAGGCACGTCGGCTGCTCGGGGCGCTCGGCGCGGATCCGGGGCTGCCGCTGCCCGCCGTCGCGGGGACGCTCGCTCACCACCGCACGCACTTCGAGCACCGGGCCGTCGTCCGGGCCGGCGACCGCCATGAACTGCTGGCCGCGTTGCGGGGGCTGGCCGAGGGGCAGCCCGATTCGGCGCTGACCGTGGGACCCCAGCAGGCGGCCCCGCCGGGAAAGGTGGCCTTCGTCTTCCCCGGCCAGGGCGCCCAGTGGGCCGGCATGGCCCGAGATCTCCTCGACGCGTCCCCCGTGTTCGCCGACGAACTCGACCGCTGCGACGCCGCGCTGCGTCCGTTCACCTCCTGGTCGGTGACGGCCGTGCTGCGCGGTGACGAGGGTGCCCCGTCGCCGGACCGCGTGGACGTCGTCCAGCCGCTCCTGTTCGCCGTGATGGTGTCCCTGGCCGCCGTGTGGCGGGCGCGGGGCGTGCGTCCTGACGCCGTGATCGGGCACAGCCAGGGCGAGGTCGCCGCGGCCTGTGTCGCCGGAGCGCTCGGTCTCAACGACGCGGCGGCGGTGGTCGCCCTGCGCAGCCAGGCCCTGACCGCGCTGTCCGGCACCGGTGCGATGGCCGTCGTGGCGCTTCCGCACGCCGAGGTCGAGGCCCACCTCGCCGAGGTCGGCGGCCGGGTGTCCGTCGCCGCGGTGAACAGCGGGCGTTCGACCGTCGTCGCGGGAGACGTGGAGCCCCTGCGGGCGCTGCTCGCCGAACTCGACCGCCGGCAGGTGTTCGTGCGCCGTCTCGACGTCGACTACGCGTCGCACAGCGCCCAGGTGGAGTCCGTGCGCGGCACGATTCTCGACGAACTCGACGGCGTCACCACCTTCCCGTCCTCCGTCGCCTGGTACTCGACGGTCACCGCCGAGCCGGTCACCGAGGAGCTCGCGGCCGACTACTGGTACACCAACCTGCGTGCACCCGTCCGCTTCGGACCCACCGTGGAGCGCATGGTCGCCGACGGGTTCCGTCACTTCGTCGAGCTCAGCCCCCACCCCTCCCTGCTGACGGCCGTGCGCACCGTCGGCGACGAGCTCGACGCCGACCTGCTCGCCGTCGGATCGCTGCGGCGCGACGAGGACGGGCCTGCCTGTCTCGACCGGGCGGCGGCCGAACTCCACGTCCACGGGCGACGGATCGACTGGCACCGGCTGATCGCCGTGACGGAGCCGGCCGACCTGCCGACGTACGCCTGGGACCCGCAGCGCCACTGGATCGAGCCCGAGCCGGCCGGGGCGGTGCCGGGCCTCCTCGACCGTGCCGCGCATCCGCTGCTCGGCGTCCAGCTGCGGTCCGCCGACGAGACCCGCTGGACCTTCCGCAACGAGTGGTCCCCGGCCACCGCCGACTGGCTGCCGGACCACACCGTGTTCGGCCGGACCGTGGTGTCCGGCACCACCCAGATGGAGCTGTGCCGCGCGGCACTCGACGCGGCGCGCCCGGACGACCCTGCCGATGTCACCGACCTGGTGCTGCTCACGCCCCTCGTGTTGCCGGACTCGGGCACGGTCGAGGTGTCCGTCGAGGTCGACGTCTCCGGTCCCGCACCGGAGATCACCGTGCACAGCCGCCCGCGAGGGCAGGCGGACCCGAGCTGGACCCTGCACGCCACCGCCTCCGCGACGGCTCCCGCCCCGGACACGGCGGGCCCGGCGCCGCAGTGGCCGCGGACGGCGGAACCGTCCTGGAGCGCACCGACCTACGAACGGCTCGCCGCCCTGGGTCTCGTCTACGGTCCTGCCTTCCAAGGCGTTCGGTCGGCGGCCGCCACGGGTGACGGGGAGCTGCTGGCCCGGCTCTCGTTGCCGGCCACGGCCCGGGACACGGCCGACCCGTACCCGGTGCATCCGGCCCTGCTCGACGCCGCGCTGCACGTGGCCGCCGCGCTCGACGCGGCGGACGGCAGGGTACGGCTGCCGGTCGCGGTGGGCCGTTGCGTGCTGCCGCCCGGCGGCGCGCACGACCTCACGGCGCTCGTGCGCCGGTCAGAGGTCTCCGGGACAGGTTCCGGGCCGGGGGAGCCCGGCACGGATCTCACTCTGGACGTGACGCTGTGGGATGCCGACGGCCTCCCGGCGGGCCGGCTGGAAGGCGTACGGCTGCGGGTCGCCGATCCGGCGGACCTCGCCCGGGGCTCCGGAAACGCCCGCCACCTCTACGAAGTCGCGTGGACACCCGTGTCCGACGAGCCAGCCATGGAAGCCGCCCACGATTGGGCGGTCGTCGGCGACCGGTCCGACCCTGAGGTGGAGGCGGCCCGGCGCGTGCTCGCGGCCGCGGGGACCGGCGGGCGTGAGGAGGACGCCGACGCCGTCGTACGTTACTGGCCGCGTCCGGCGTCCGGCACGGAACCGGCCGCGGCCGCACACGAGTTGGCCGCGTCGGCGCTGGCCGAGCTGCGTGCCCTGATCACGCTCCCGCGGGGCGGCGCACCCGCGCGGACCGTGTGGGTGACCCGAGGCGCGGTCGCCGCCGCGGACGGGGACGAGGTGCCGGGCTTGGCCCAGTCGGTTCTGTGGGGTCTGGTGCGCAGCGCCCGCGCCGAGCACCCCGATCTGGGGCTGACTCTCGTCGACCTCGACGGCTCCGATCCCGCCGGGACGCTGCCGGCCGCCCTGGCGCGGACCGGCGAGCCCGAACTCGCCGTACGCGAAGGCGAGTTGCTCGTTCCCCGGCTGGTCCGTGCGGCCCGCCCCGAGGCGAGCGGCGCGGCCGGGGCCGTGCCCACGGACGGCACGGTGCTGATCACCGGAGGCCTGGGCGCCGTCGGCCGGCACATCGCCCGACTTCTCGCCGAACGCGGTGTCCCCCGGCTGCTGTTGACCTCGCGACGCGGTCCCGACGATCCGCGGGCGGCCGACGTCGTCGCCGAACTCCGTGCGCTCGGAGCCGAGGCCGAGGTCGCCGCGTGCGACGTCGCGGACGCGGCGGCCGTGGCCGACGTCCTGGGCCGCGTCGGTACCGAGTCGCCGCTGCGCGGCGTCGTGCACTGCGCGGGCGTCCTCGACGACGGGGTGGTCGCCGACCTCACCCCCGACCGCCTCGCGAAGGTGCTGCGCCCCAAGGCCGACGGCGCCGGCCATCTGCACCGGCTCACCGCCGACGCGCCGCTCGCCCTCTTCCTGCTGATCTCCTCCGCCGCGGGAGTCGTCGGCACCGCGGGACAGGCCAACTACGCCGCGGCCAATGTCTTCCTCGACCAACTCGCCCACCACCGGCGGGCCCTGGGCCTGCCCGGCACCTCCGTCTGCTTCGGAGCCTGGGCCGGTGAAGGCCTCGCCGCCGAGCACGCCGACCTCGCACGGATGGCCCGGACCGGCCACCGCGCCCTCACCGCCGACGCGGGACGGGAACTCGTCGAACTCGCCCTGTCCCAGGGCGCGCCCCACCTGGTCGCCTGGTCCCTGGACCTGCCCCGGCTGCGGGAGACCACGGCCGCCGCGGACAGCGCGGCGACGGCCCTGTGGCGCTCGCTGCTGCCCGCGCCCCGCCCCGGCCGCGGCGGCGAGCTCGCCGACCGCCTGGCCCGGCTGCCGGAGCCCGAACGTGCCGCCCGCGTCCTGGCCCTGGTCCGCGAGGAGGCCTCCCGCGCCCTCGGCCTGCGTGCGGCCGAGTCGGTCCGTCCCGACCAGCCACTGCGCGACCTCGGCATGGACTCGGTGACGGCGGTGGAACTCCGCAACCGGATCAGCACCCGCATCGGCGCCAGGCTCCCCGCCACCCTGGTCTTCGACCACCCCACCGCGGCCCGGCTCGCCGAACACCTGCTGGCCACCGCACTCGCGACGAGCGGGCCGGCGGCCCGGGCGACCGCGTCCGGCGCGCGGCCCGCCGGCGCGCCGACCCCCGGCTCCGACGAGCCGGTGGCCGTGGTCGCGATGGCCTGCCGCGCACCTGGCGGCGTCGACGACCCGGACGCCCTGTGGCGCCTGCTCGCCGAGGGCCGCGACGCGGTCGGCGCCTTCCCGGACGGCCGCTGGGACGTGGAGGCGCTGTACGACCCCGACCCGGACGCCCTGGGCAAGACGTACGCCCGCGAAGGCGGGTTCCTGGACGACGACGCCCTCAGGACCTTCGACGCGGCCTTCTTCGGGATCACACCGAGGGAGGCGGCAGCCATGGACCCCCAGCAGCGCGTCCTGCTGGAGACGGCATGGGAGGCGCTGGAGCGTGCCGGGATCGTGCCGGGAGAACTGGCGGGGAGCAGCACCGGTGTGTACGTCGGCATGTTCGGCAGCGACTATCTCGCGGGCTCCCGGCTCGACCAGCTCGACGGCTACGTCGGCACGGGATCCGCGCTCAGCGTGGCCTCCGGCCGGCTCGCCTACGCCCTGGGCCTGCACGGCCCCGCCCTGACGGTGGACACCGCCTGCTCGTCGTCGCTGGTGGCGCTGCACCTGGCGGCGCAGGCCCTCAGATCGGGGGAGTGCGACCTGGCGCTCGCCGGGGGCGTGACGCTCATGGTCACACCGCAGACCTTCGTGGAGTTCAGCCGGCTGCGCGGACTCTCCCCGACCGGGCGGTGCCGTTCCTTCTCCGACGACGCCGACGGCGCCGTCTGGGCCGAGGGCGCGGGCATGATCGTACTGAAGCGGCTGAGCGACGCACGGCGCGACGGCGACGAGGTGCTGGCCGTGCTGCGCGGCACCGCCGTCAACCAGGACGGCCGCAGCCAGGGGCTGTCCGCGCCGAACGGCCCCGCGCAGGAACAGGTGATCCGCCGGGCGCTGCACGCCTCGGGGCTGGAGCCCGCCGACATCGACCACGTCGAGGCACACGGAACGGGCACGACGCTGGGCGACCCGATCGAGGCGAACGCCCTGTCGCAGGTCTTCGGCAGCTCCCGCCCCGGCGGACGGCCCCTCCACGTGGGCTCGCTCAAGTCCAACATCGGTCACGCACAGGCCGCTTCGGGCGTCATCGGGCTGATGAAGGTCGTGCAGTCGCTGCGCCACCAGGTGCTCCCGCGCACCCTGCACGCCGACACCCCGAGCCGCCACGTCGACTGGGAGGGCAGCGGGCTGCGGCTGCTGCACGACGAGGTGCCCTGGCCCGCCTCCGCCGAGCGCGTCCGGCGCGCCGGCGTGAGCGCCTTCGGCATCAGCGGCACCAACGCACACGTGATCGTGGAGGAGGCATCTCGCACCGAGGACGCCGTACCGCAAGAACAACCCGCCCCGGGGCAGTCGCTGTTCGTGCTGTCCGCACGCGGCGAGACCGCCCTGCGGGGGCAGGCCGCACGGCTGGCCCGGCACCTCGGCGGCGGCACCGAGCTGCCCGCTGCCGCGCACACGCTGGCCAGGCACCGCAGTCACTTCGAGCGGCGCGCGGCGATCGTCGCGCACGACCGGGACGAGCTGCACGCCCGGCTCGACGCGCTGGCCGCGGGACGGGCGCCGCTGGCACCGCCACGCGAGGAGAGCGCCGGCAAGGTGGCGTTCGTCTTCGCCGGGCACGGCGGCCAATGGCCGGGCATGGGGCTGGAGTTGATGGCCGGGTCGCCCGCCTTCGGCGAGGAGCTCGCCCGCATCGACGAGGCCGTGCACCGGCACACCGGCTGGTCCGTCCTCAACGTGCTGCGCGCGCCCGAGGAGTTCTCCCCCCTCGACCGGACCGAGTACCTCCAGCCGGTGCTCTTCGCGGTGAACGCGGCCCTGGCCGCCGGCTGGCGCGCGCTCGGTGTCACCCCGGACGCCGTGGTCGGCCACAGCCTGGGCGAGATCGCCGCCGCCCACGTCGCGGGCGCCCTCACCCTGGACGACGCCGTGACGGTGGTGACCGGGCGCGCCGGAGCGGTCGCACCACTGGTCGGCGAGGGGGGCATGCTGTCCGTCGCGCTGCCGCGCGCCGAGGTCGAGGAACTGCTCGCTCCGTATGCCGGCCGGCTCTTCGTCGCGGCGGTCAACAGCGGCCGTTCCACGGCCGTCTCGGGCCGGGCGGACGACCTGGCCGAGCTGCGCCGGCGCCTCGACGAGCGGGGTGTTCCGGCCCGGCCCCTGTCGACGCCGTTCGCCTCGCACACGCCGTTGATGGAACCGCTCCGCGCGGACCTGCTCGACCGCATCTCCGGCATCCGGGGCACCATGGCGCCGACCACGCTGTACTCGACGGTGCGCGCGGAACCCGTACCGGGCGACCTGCTCGACGCCGCGTACTGGTACGCCAATCTGCGCGAACCCGTCCGGTTCGCCGACACCGTCCGCGGCATGCTCGACGACGGCTACCGCTGGTTCGTGGAGCTGAGCCCGCACCCCTCGCTCCTCCCGTCCATCGAGGCGGTGGCCGCCGAGGCGGGCACCGACGCGGTCGGCGTCGCCTCACTGCGCCGCGGGCAGGACCGACGCGACGTCCTGCTGCGCAGGCTGGGGGAGTTGTACGAGAGCGGGTACACCCCCGACTGGCAGGCGTTGTTCCCCTCGGGGCAGAGGACCGACCTGCCGACGTACGCCTTTGCCCGTGAACGGCACTGGCTGGCCCCGGCGCCCGCGAGCGGCGGCGGCTCACCCCTGCTGGGCACGCACGTCGAGTCCAGCGACGAGCCCGACCGGCACCTCTTCCAGAGCGAGATCGACCTGCGCGACAGCAGGTTCGCCTATCTGACCGACCACCGTGTCGGCGGTGAGGTGTGGATGCCCGGCGCCGCGTTCCTCGACATGGCCCTGGCCGCCGCGTCCGCCGTGCGGGACGGCCTCGACACGCGGCAGGCCGAAGTGAGCCTCGTCGACGTGCGGTTCCTCCACCCCCTGCGCCTCGACGACGACCGGCCGGTACGGCTGCAACTGGTCCTGCGGCCCGCCGCCGACGGCTCCCGGAGTTTCACCATCGCCTCGGCGACCGCGGGGGAACGGCCCGCGCGCTGGCAGCGGCACGTCGCCGGACGTCTCGTCGTCGACACCGGCGGGCCCACGGGGCAATCCGCCACCGAACCTGCGGCGGAGCCCGCCGCAGAAGCCACGGGGGGATCCACCGCCGAAGCCACCGCGGAGCACGACGCCGAAGCCACCGCGGAGCGCGCCGGCGAAGCCACCGCGGAGCGCGCCGGCGAAGCCACCGCGGAGCGCGCCGGCGAAGCCACCGCGGAGCGCGCCGGCGAAGCCACCGGCGAGGCCTACGAGACGCCCGGCGCGCTCCGCGAACGGTGCACGCGGGAAGCGGACCTGCCCGCCGTCTACGCGCGCCTCGCCGCCCTGGGCATCGAGTACGGCCCCGCCTTCCGCGGCCTGGAGGCGGGCCACCGCACCGACACCGCGGCGCTCGGCCGCCTCGCCGACCGGGCCGCCGCCGGCCATCTGCTGCACCCCGCCGTCCTCGACGCCGCCTTCCACAGCGCCGCCCTGCCGGCCGGTGCCCCGCAGGAACGGGCCTTCGTGCCCGCCGGCGTCGGACGGCTCCGTTTCACCGGGCTGCGCACCACCCCCGTGTGGGTCACCTGCGTCCTGCGGTCCCTGGACGGCGACACCGCGACCCTGGACCTGCGGCTCTGGGACCAGCACGAACAACTCGTCCTTGAAGCAGTGGATTTCGAGCTCACCGCACTGTCACCACTGGACGGCGCGCTGTTCGAGACCCACTGGCAGCCCCGGCCCGCCGCACAGGAACCGTCCCCGCAGGGCAGTTGGCTGATCCTGGCCGACGAGACCGGGACGGCCGACGCACTCGCCGAACGGCTCGGCACCTCCGTGCCCCATGTCATCGCCCGCCGCGGCGACACGTTCCGCAGGCAAGGACCGGGCCGGTACGTCCTCGATCCGGCCGACCCGCGTCAGCTGGACCGGCTGCTGGACGAGGCGTTCGCCGACTCACCACCCGAGCGGGTGGTCCAGCTCTCCGCCCTCGACGCCCCGCCCGTCACGGACGCCCGCACGGCCGAGGAGTCGGCCCGGCTGTGCTGCCTGAGCACGCTGCACCTGGTACGCACGCTCACCGGCCGCACCCGGGGCCCGGCGCCCCGGCTGTTCGTGATCGCACGGGGCAGCCAGGCCGCGGGAGGCAGCGAACAGGTGACGCACCCCGAACAGGCGCTCGCCTGGGGGTTCGGTCTCGCCGTCGCGCAGGAGTACCCCGAGCTGTCCACCACCCTCGTCGACCTGCCGTCCGAAGGCGGCACCGACGCCCTGTGGACACAGCTGAGGCACGCCGACGACGAACGCCTCGTCGCGCTGCGGGAGCCGGGCCGCCTCGTGCCCCGTCTGGCCCGCACCCGCGCCGACGAGGGCGGGCACGGCGCCGTCACCGCGGACGGCGTGTACCTCGTCACCGGTGGCCTGGGCGGTCTCGGCCGCGTCGTCGCCGAACGGCTGACCCGGCTGGGCGCCCGCCGACTCGCCCTGATGAGCCGGGGCACGCCCGACGCGGACACCCGGGACTGGATCCGCGGCATCGAGGAGCGGGGCGTCACCGTGCACCTCGCACGCGCCGACGTCGCCGACCGCGACAGCCTCTCGGCGGCCCTGGACGCCCTGCGACGCGAAGCCGGCCCCGTCGCCGGGGTCGTCCACGCCGCCGGTGTGCTCGACGACGCCACCGTGGCCCGGCTGACCGACGCACGCGTCCTGGGCGTCCTCGCCCCCAAGGTGCTGGGCACCGCCCTGCTCACCGAACTCGTCCCGGAGGCCGGGAACCTGGTCCTCTTCGCGTCCGCGGCCGGACTCCTCGGCTCGGCCGGACAGAGCCCGTACTCCGCTGCCAACGCCTTCCTCGACGCCTGGGCCCATCACCTCTCCCGCACCGACCGCCGCGCGCTGAGCCTGGACTGGGGTGCCTGGGCCGGAGTCGGCATGGTCGCCGAGTCCGGCACCCGGGCCGCGGAGACCGGCCGCTCGGGCCTGCTCGCCTTCTCACCGCAGGACGGCGGCGACATGTTCGAGCGCGTGCTCGGCACCGCACGCCGGCAGCTCGCGCCCATGGCCCTGGACTGGGAGATGCTGGCGCTCGCCCCGGACGTGGCGCGCTCCCGCCCGGTGCTCGCCGACCTCGTGGCCGCGCCGGCGCGCACGGCGGACCTGGACGGCCTCGTCAGGAAGGTGTTCGAGGCGACGCCGGGCCACGACCGCGCCACCTGGCTGGAGGCGTACGTACGCGCCCGGGTCGAGGAGGTCGCCGGCGGCGTCGTGGACGTGTCCGCCACCACGGCCCTGAAGGAACTCGGCCTCGACTCCCTGATGCTGGTGCGGCTGCGCAACGCCTTCGCCCGGGAACTGGGCGTCGAACTCCCGACGGCCGAGATGTTCTCGGCGAGCGACATCCGCTCTCTCGCACGCTCCCTCGGCGAGGTACTGCCGGAACGCCCGACCTCGGCGCCGGAGAACCGGGAGGGGACGGCCGCCCACCCGCCTGCGGGTGTGCCGGAGACCGAACTGCGACCCGTCACCCGTGACGTCGTACGCCTCCTGCGCAGCGCCCGGCCGGGCATGCCGGATGCCGCACACGCCGTGGGCCTCGCGGTCCGGCTCACCGCACCCACCGACCGGGAGACGCTGACCGGCATCGTCACCCGCCTCGCCGGACGGCACGCCGCCCTGCGCACGGCGATCGTCAGCGACAGCGAGGCCGGGAGGCAGCTGCGCGTCGACCGGGAGCTCGCCGCACCGCTGCTGCGCTGGACCGCCATGGACGACCCGGCCGGACTCGACGCCGCGGCCCGTCTGAAGGGGCTGCTGGAGCCGCCCTTCGATCTGGCCGCGCCGCCGCTGTGGCGGTTCGAACTGCTCGACGGCGGCGCGCACGGCCAGATCCTGGTGTTCGGCGCCCACCACGCCGTCAGCGACCTCCAGTCGCTGCTGCTCGTGGCCGGGGAGATCGACGCCGAGCTGTCCGGCACCCCGCTCGGCAACGACGTCACCAACCGCGACATCGACCTGCTGATCGAGGCCCAGCAGCCGGGCGGCGATGTCGCCGTCACCGAGTGGCGCGAGGCCTTCCACGGCAGCGAACGACTCGACCTCACCCTCGCCCGGCCCCGCCCGAGGACCCGCGCGTACCGTGCCGGCAGCGTCACCCTGGAGATCCCCGACGGGCTCACCGAACGCGTGGCGGAGGCGGCGGGCCGGCTCGCCGTCACCCCCGCCGCCTTCTGCCTCGGTGTCCTCACCGTGCTGCTCGCGAGGACGCGGCAGCGCGAGCGTTTCGTCCTCGCGGTGCCCGTGGACACCCGCATCCACGCCGACGCGCACGACGCCGTGGGCTTCTTCGGCGTGCCGGTGCCGTTCCCGGCCTGGGCCCGGGCGGACGAACGCGTCGAGGACGTGGTGCGCCGCACCGACAGCGGCCTCGACCGCATCCTCGCCCGGGGCGCCATGTTCTCCGACGTCCTGTCGGCCCTGGCCTCGCAGGGGCTGCACCGCCCCGAAGCCCCGCTGGTGGAGGTGTACTTCAACTACGTCCGCTCGTCGGCGGGCGGCCTCACCCACCTGGAAGTGCTCCCCGCCGGCACCGGCTACACCGACCTCGACCTGATGGTCACCCTGACACCCGACGCGCGCCGCGTCCGGCTCGACCACAACCTCGACATCCTCGACGCGGCCACCTCCACCGGGCTCGGGGAGGAGTTCCTGCGCCTGCTCGCCGAGGCGGCGCAGGATCCGACGACGACGGTCGATGCCGCGAGGGGCACGGTGACGGCGGACGGTGCGGGAGACACGGCGACGGCCGGTGCCGCGACGGGCACGGCGACGGCGGGCGCCGCGACGGGCACGGCGACGGCGGGCGCCGCGGCAGACACGGCTGCGGCACGCGAAGCGACGGGTAGGGGAAGCGGTACGAGCGCGGAGGCCACCGTGCCGCGTGCGTTCGCCCTCGCGGCCACCTTCGCCCTCGGTGACCTGCCCCGTCTGTGCGAAGCGGCGCTGTGGGACGACACCCCGGACGGCGGCCTCACGGTCACGGAAGCCCCGTACCACCAGGTCCTCGCCGCCCTGCGGGACCCGTCGGGCGTCTTCGCCGACCCCGCCGCGGAGATCGGTGTGGTGCTGCTGCGCGCGGCGGACCTGACACGGTTCGGGCCGGTGGACGACGAGCTGCTCGCCGAGCTGCGCGCCGCATACTCCGCCGCGGCGCGGGACCTGACCGAGCGGACCAGGAAGCCGCTGATCGTCGGTTTCCTGCCGTCCGCCCACGAGGAGGACGACCGCTTCGCCCGCTGGGAGCGCGAACTTGCCGCCGAACTCGCCGAGTCGTCCGGCGTCGCGGTGCTCCGACCCGACGACTGGACCCGCCGGCACGCCGTCGAGGACCGCCTCGACGAGCGCACCGAGCGCCTCGCGCACCTGCCGTTCACCCCACGCTTCCAGGCGGCGGTGGCCCTGAGCCTGGCCGACGTCGTCCGGGCCGTACGCCGTCCCGCGCCGAAGGTGATCGCGGTGGACGGCGACGAGACCCTGTGGGGCGGGGTGGCCGGCGAGATCGGCCCGTCGGCCGTGGACCTGAGCGGCCCGCGCGCCCTGCTGGCCCGGCGGCTGCTCGACTGGCGTGCCGCGGGCGCGCTGCTGGTGCTGGTGAGCAACAACGACGAGGACACGGTCCGGTCCGTCCTCGACCGGCCCGAAAGCCTCCTGAAGGCCGAACACTTCAGCGTGCTCTCCGCCACCTGGGGGCCGAAGTCCGGCCGTCTCGCCCAGGCGGCGCGCACGCTCAACCTGGGACCGGACAGTTTCCTGTTCCTCGACGACAACCCGGTGGAGATCGCGGGGATGCGGTCGGCGCTGCCTGAGGTGCTGTCGGTGACCTGCCCGCCGAGTGTCGAACTGGAGGAGTTCCTCGGTCGGTTGTGGCCGCTGGTCCCGGCCGCGGCCACCGCCGAGGACGCACTCCGGGCCCGCTTCTACGAACAGGAACGGGACCGCGAGACCGCACGTGACCAGGCCGGATTCGAGGAGTTCCTCGGCCGGCTGGGTCTGGAGGTCGACATCCACGAGCTGACCGGGACGGACGTGGCGAGGGCCGAGCAACTCGTACGCCGCACCAATCAGTTCACCCTCCGTGCGCGGTCCGCCGACGGCGGTGATCTCGCCCGCTGGCGGGAGCGCGGCGAGGTGTGGACGGCCGCTGCCCGGGACCGCTTCGGCGACTACGGCCAGATCGGGCTGCTCGCCGTTCGCGCCGAGGGCGACCGACTGGACGTACTGGCCTGGATGCTGAGCTGCCGCGCGCTCGGCCGGGGCGTCGAGGAACACCTGCTGCGCCGACTGGCCGACCACGCCGACCGGCTCGGCTGCGCCAAGGTCCGGCTGACCGCGGAGCGCACCCCGCGCAATGCGCCCGCCCGCCGGCTCCTCGCCGCGCTCGGCGGCGGCGATCCGGACGACGAGCGCCTGGAGAGCGTGGTCACACCGGAACAGCTGCGGGCCTTCCGCTCCTGGCGGCAGCAGTGAAGTCCCGGCGGCAGCAGTGAAGAACACGACCGTGCACACCGTGAAGGGTTCTCATGCCTGACGTGAACGACGACGCCCCGGCGCAGACCGGGCAGCGCGCGACCGCCGAGTCGATCGAGCGGGGCCGCGGAGCGCTCGACGTGGACGCCCTGCTGGCCAGGGTCCGGTCGGCCACCACACCGCCGGGGACCGGCCCGCACGCTCCGGCCGAAGCCACGGTGGCCGTGGGCGTACCCGCCCCCGAACGCCGCGGCGACACCGCCGGAGCGAGGGTGGGGGCGGACTCCGGCTCCGGCGCGGGTGCCGGCGCGCCCGGCAGCGGTACGGCTTCCGGCGCCCGGAAGGAGGGGAGTTCACCCGGCACGGCCTCCGACAGCGGAACCGGTGCGGCCTCCGGGGGCAGCACCGGCACAGCCTCGCACTGGAGCAGCGACGCAGCCTCCGGCCGTACCGATACGGAGTCGCCCGGCACCGGCGGGGCACCCGGCCCGGCGCCGCTCCGCGCAGGCGGCGCCGACGCGCTGTGGGACGTGGACGCGCTGGCCAGCGCCATCGCCGCCGCCGCGGCCCCGTACGTGCCCGACGGGCATCTGCCGCTCGACGCCGACTTCTTCGACGCCGGGGGCAGTTCCGTGGGCGCCGTGGAACTCGTCGCGGAGCTGGAGCGGATGCTCGGGACAGAGGTCGGTCTGGACGACGTGTTCGCCGACGCCCGGCCGCTCAGCCTGGCACGACGCTGGCTCTCGGCCACCGGGTCCGGAACCGCCCTCGCGATCCCGGTCACACCGGAAGCCCCGGTGGCCGAGCCGAGTCCTGCCGCGCCGTCCGCTCCGGTGGACGATCGGGCGGTCGGCGCGTCCACCGGCCCCGTGACGCCCCCCGACGGCCGGGCAGTCGCCGTGACCACCCGCCCTGCGGCCCCCGCCGACCCGCGCCCCGCGCCCCCCGCACGTCCGCTCCCCGTCCCGTCCCCGCGCACCGCGCCGCTCACGGCAGCCGCCGCCTCCGAACCCGACGGCCGCGCCGCAGCGTTCGCGACGGCACGCGCGGAGGATCTGGACCAGATCCTCGCCGACCTCGCTCTCGCTGACCGGCTCCCCTGGACCGGCGCCCCCGAACCGCTGCCGCCCCGCCGGGTCCTGCTGACCGGCGCCACCGGCTTCCTCGGCGGCCACATGCTGCTGGACCTGTTGCGGCACACCGACGCCCACGTCCACTGCCTGGTGCGCGCCGCGGACGAGGAGGCGGCCACCGCACGGCTCGGCGAGCAGCTCAGGAGCTACCGCCTGCCCTGGTCGTCGGAGGTGCGCCGGCGGGTGACCGTGCTGCCCGGCGACATCCGGAGCCCGCGGCTCGGCCTGTCCGACGAGCTGTGGGACACCCTCACCCATGAGCTGGACAGCGTCGTCGGTGTGGCGGCTGCCGTCGACTTCCTGCGCGGCTACCAGTCGCTGCGGCGCAGCAACGTCCTCGGCGCCCTGACCCTCGCGGAACTCGCCGCGACCGGACGGCCCAAACCGCTGCACCACATCTCCTCGATCGCCGTCTTCAACGAGGTCGGCATCGCCTCGATGGGCGAGGACGATCCCCTCGCCCGCATCGACCGCCTCGTCTCCGGCTACGACCAGAGCAAGTGGGCGGCCGAGGTCGCGCTCCGCCGGGCCCGCGACCACGGCCTCGTGGTCACCGCCCTGCGCCCGGGCGGCATCGGCGGTCACACCAGGACCGGTGCCCACAACCCCCAGGACCTCAGCAGCGGCCTCACCTCCGCCTTCGGCCGCTTCCGCACCGTGCCCGCCTTCCGGCACCTGAACGCGGCCCCGGTCGACTGGGTCAGCCGCGTCGCGGTCGCCGCCGTGTGCGACCCCGATGCCTGGGGCTACGACTACAACCTGACCGGTGTGCCCAACACCCTGGACGACGTCGTACGCGACATGGCCCTCGGCGGCATGCCGGTGCGTGTGCAGGGCTGGGACGAGTGGCGCGCCGACGCCCTGGCCCGACTGGAGGCCGACCCGGTGCCCGAACTCGCCTTTCTCGGACGGGTGTTGCGCAGCCCCACCGCCCTCAAGCTGTGCGAGGCGACCCTCACCGGACCGGCGGCCACCGACGACCGGACGGCGGCGCTCGTCGAGTCGCTCGGACTGCCGAGGGCGGCTCGCTACGACGCGCGGGCCCAGCTCAGCACGTTCGAGCGGCTCGCCGAGGACGGTCTCGCCCGGCTGCCCGGCAAGGAGGACCAGCCGTACCTCTGGTTCGCCGAGACGACCGAAGGAAGCGTCGGTCCGCTCGGTGCTCCGTCCGAGGTGCCCTGCTCCATGGCGCTCACCCTGTCCATCGCGAGCATGTACCAGCTCGCGAAGGAGCGCCGGGTGGACGTCGCCGGCACGTTGACCTGCGTTGCCCTGCACCCCGAGCCGCTCACGGTCGAGCTCGGCGACCTCTGGGTACGCCCAGAGGAGGGCATTCCGCAGGAGCACGGGATGCGTCATCAACTCCTGCGCTACAGGCTGTCGTTGCGGGACGCGGACGGCGGGAGCTGGTGGCTGGAGGGCCACAAGTACGCGCGGGCCCGCCGCGACGTCTGGCGGCAGGCCCGCACGCTGACCGTCGAGATCGGCCGCGAGGGCGAACCGGCCACTCTGGCCGGCGAGATGGTCGTACCCGCCGACCGATACGTGCGCGACCAGATCGACGGCATCAAGGTCGACCCACGCCTGACCGGCCCGGAGAAGCGCGCCGCCAAACTCACCTGGCTCGCCTGGTTCGGCGCGGAAGTGGGCCGCGGACTGCTCGGCCCCTTCGCCCGCGCCGCCGCGGACCTCCTCGACCTGCGCCGCACCCCCACCCTCACGGAGCACAAGCGATGATCTTCAGGACGACCGGCTCACCGGCCCGGACCGCCCGGCGCGGGGCGAGGACCGCCACGGTCCCGCGCCCCCTGCGCCACCGCCTCGATCCGGCGGCCGTCGAGGAGATCCCGTTCCATGCGGGCGACGGCGTCAGGCTCGGGCTGACCCGCGTCGGCGAAGGGCCGGGCGAGGGCCCCGCGGTACTGCTGCTGCACGGACACACCGCGTCCGCCGACATGTTCCTGCTGCCCGAGACCCGCAATCTGGTCGACGTCCTGCTCGACGACGGCTACGAGCCCTGGCTGCTCGACTGGCGGGGCAGCCGCCGGCTCCCGTACAACGAGACCGGCCGGAGGTACACGTACGACGATGTGGCCCTGTACGACATCCCCGAGGCCGTCGCGTACATCAGGCAGCGCATCGGGGACCGGCCGCTGTTCGTGGTCGCCCACTGCATCGGCTCCCTCGCGCTGTCGCTGAGCATGACGGCGGGGCTCGTGCCGGGACTCGCGGGCGTGGTGTCGCAGGGCGTGTTCCTGACGCCGAAACTCGCGGGGCGCACCTCGCTGCGCATGTCCGTGGCCGGGGAGCTGCTGAAGGGCCGGATCGACCACATCCCGGTCGACTTCCGCACGGTCGGCCTGAGATCGAAGTACACGCCGCTGTTCGCGCTGGCCGGCCGGAAGGCGAGCTGCCCGGACCCCACCTGCCAGATCCTGCACAACTCCGCCTGGGGCACCGGCGCCTCGCTCTTCGTGCACGAGCACCTCTCCGAGACCACCCACCACCGGCTCGCCGAGCTGCTGGGCCCCGCCCCGCTGTGGATCCTGCCGCATCTGCGCCGGATCGAACTGGCCCGCACCGTGGTCCGCTGGCACGACACCGACCACCGCTACCGGGCCCTGCCGGCGAACGCGCTGGACGCGGCGGCCCGCATCGACACCCCCGTCCTGCTCCTCGCGGGCAGCGAGAACGGCCTGTGGCTGGACTCCCAGGAGCTCTGTCGCGACGTCCTCGCCCGGCGGCAGCCCCAACTGGACGTGTCCTACACCGAGATCCCCGGCTACGGCCACCTGGACACGTTCCTCGGCCGGGGCGCCGCCCTCGACGTGTTCGGTCACATCCTCGATTTCCTCGGTGAACGCCGGTGACGTCGGGCTGGGCCGACAGCTACCGTACTCGCCAGTAACCGGACCTCACTCCAGGAGGAGCCCCATGCCGCAGCTCGAAGTCGACGGCGCAGCCCTGACGTACGACGACGAGGGCCCGCGCGACGGCGACGGCGTGCCCCTGGTCTTCGTCCACGGCTGGACGGCGAACCGGCACCGCTGGGACCACCAGGTGGCGCACTTCTCCGAGAGCAGGCGGGTGATCCGCCTCGACCTGCGCGGGCACGGGGAGAGCAGCGGGGCGGGGGTGCGGACGATCGCGGAGCTGGCGAAGGACGTCCTCGCGCTCCTCGACCATCTGAAGGTCGAGCGGTTCGTGCTGATCGGTCACTCCATGGGCGGGATGATCTCGCAGACCATCGCCCTGTCCCACCCCGAGCGGGTGGAGCGCATGGTGCTGGTGAACTCGATCAGCCGGATGACGTACAGCCGGGGGAGGGGACTGCTCATGGCGGCGTCCACCCTCGCCCCCTTCAAGCTGTTCATCGCGGCCAACATCCAGCGCGCGTTCGCACCGGGCCATCCGCGCGAGGAGATCCGGGAGTACGTCCGGGCCTCCGGCGACACCCCGCGCGAGGTGGTCATGACGCTCTACGGCGCCATGCGGGCCTTCGACGTCCTCGACCGGGTCGGTGAGATCCGCACCCCGACCCTGATGGTGCACGGCTACCACGACATCCAGCTGCCGGTGTCGCAGATGCTGCGGATGGCGAAGGCCTACCCGGACGCGGTGGTGCGGATCGTGGACGCGGGCCACGAACTGCCGGTCGAGAAGCCGGAGGAGCTCACGGCGGCGGTCGACGGTTTCGTGACCGGCCGGGGGTGACACCGCGGGCCGCCGCGGGTCCCGTGGCGGCCGAGTCCCGCTGAGCGAAGGGTGACGGTGTCCGCCCGGCGG
This sequence comes from Streptomyces krungchingensis, assembly GCF_054729265.1. Classification (NCBI taxonomy): domain Bacteria; kingdom Bacillati; phylum Actinomycetota; class Actinomycetes; order Kitasatosporales; family Streptomycetaceae; genus Streptomyces; species Streptomyces krungchingensis. Next base: position 1,860,739 of record NZ_JBPUKY010000001.1, on the reverse strand, counting down.
GCGGGCACCGTCACACGGCGACGACCGCCACCCCGGCCTCCTCGAAGAGCCGCACCGTCTCCTGACGTACGGCCGAGTCGGTGACCAGCGTGTCCACGGAGTCCGCCGTGCAGATCCGCGCGAACGCCCGCTGGCCGAGCTTGCTGGAGTCGGCGGCGACGATCACCCGCTCGGCGCGCTCGCACAGGAGGCGGTTGATGGCGGCCTCCGCCTCGTCATGGGCGGCGGCGCCGTGCGTGGCGTCGAAGGCGACCACGCCGAGGACGGCCACGTCGAGGGTGATCTGGCCCAGCACGCCGTCCGCGAGGGGGCCGATGAGCTCGTACGACTGCGGACGGGCGACCCCGCCGGTGACCACGATCTTGAACTGGGGGCGCACGGCCAGTTCGTTGGCGATGTTCAGGGCGTTGGTGACGACGGTCAGCGCGGGGGACCCCGAGGCGAGATCCGGGCGCACGGCCAGGGCGCGGGCCACCTCGGTGGTCGTGGTCCCACCGGTCAGGCCCACCGCCTCACCGGGGGAGACGAGTCCGGCCACAGCCGTGGCGATGCGCTGCTTCTCGGAGGCGTGGCGGGCGGTCTTGTAGCGCAGCGGCAGTTCGTACGAGACGCCGTGCACCACCGCGCCGCCCCGGGTGCGCACCAGCATCTGCTGCTCGGCGAGCTGGTCGAAGTCGCGCCGGATCGTCGCGGCCGACACCTCCAGCTGGGCCGCGGCCTCCTCGACATCCAACCGGCCCCGCTCCACGAGCAGTTCCAGCAGCGCCTTCCAGCGGGCGTCGCGCGACATCCGCACTCTCCGTTCCTCGTTCCTCCGTGACCCTAGCGCACCCCACTCCCACCATGAATGCTTGATTGTGCTCGAAACATCGCTATATCTTGCATGAACAAGCACCAGTGGGAGGGGTACGACATGACCCATGTCGAGCAGGAGCTGACCAGCCAGCCCGAGTGCTGGATACGCGCCGCGGAACAGGCCACCGCACACGGGGCGGCACTGCCGGCGGCGGGGGAGCGCGTCGCGATCGTGGGATGCGGCACCTCCTTCTTCATGGCCCAGGCCGCGGCCGCGCTGCGCGAACAGTCCGGCCAGGGCGAGACCGACGCCTTCGCCGCCTCGGAGTTCCCCGGCGCCCGCGCGTACGACCGAGTCGTCGCCCTCACCCGGTCGGGGACCACCACCGAGGTGCTCGAACTCCTCGCGCGGCTGCGCGGGAGCACCCGCACCACCGCCATCACCGCCGACCCGCGCACGCCCGTGATGGAGTCGGCGGACGACGTCGTCGTCCTCGACTTCGCCGACGAACGCTCCGTCGTCCAGACCCGGTTCGCGACCACCGCGCTCACCCTGCTGCGGGCCCACCTCGGCCTGCACACCGACGCCGTCGTCGCCGACGCGCGCACCGCCCTTCGGACCCCGCTGCCCGCGGGGCTCGTCGACTGCACGCAGTTCACCTTCCTCGGCCGCGGCTGGACCGTCGGCCTCGCCAACGAGGCCGGCCTCAAGATGCGCGAGGCCTCCCTCGCGTGGACCGAGGCCTATCCCGCGATGGAGTACCGGCACGGCCCCATCAGCATCACCACCCGCGGCACCGCCACCTGGATGCTCGGCGACGCCCCGGACGGGCTCGCCGACCAGGTGCGCGAGACCGGCGGCCTGTGGGTGGACGGAGGCCTCGATCCGCTCGCCGAACTCGTCCGCGCGCAGCGGCTCGCCGTCGCCGTCGCCTCCGCCCGCGGCCTCGACCCCGACCGGCCGCGCCACCTCACCCGCTCCGTGATCCTCAGCCCGGCGAGTCACTGAACCGGCCCGACCGCCGCCAGCAAAGGAGGAGTTGTGCCACTCGCCGCAACCGGTGAACTGGTCGCCGAGGCCGCCACGGCACGGACCGCCGTCGCCGCGTTCAACGTCATCACCCTGGAGCACGTCGAAGCCGTCATCGCGGGCGCCGAGTCCGCCGGCTCGCCCGTCGTCCTCCAGGTCAGCGAGAACGCGGTCAAGTTCCGCTACGGAAGGCTGCTCCCACTGGCCCGGGCCGCCTCGGCGGCGGCCGAACGGGCCTCGGTACCCGTCGCGTTGCACCTCGACCACGTCCAGAGCGACGACCTGCTGCGGCAGGCACCCGGCGCCGGATTCAGCTCCGTGATGTACGACGCCGCGCGCCTGCCCTATGACGAGAACCTCACCGCGACCCGGGCGGCCGCCGACTGGGCCCACGCCCGAGGCCTGTGGATCGAGGCGGAGCTGGGCGAGGTCGGCGGCAAGAACGGCGAACCGGCGCTGGACGCGCACGCACCGGGCGCCCGAACCGATCCCGCCGAGGCCCGTGCCTTCGTGGCCGATTCCGGCGTGGACGCACTGGCCGTCGCGATCGGCAGTTCGCACGCCATGACCACCCGTACCGCGGCCCTCGACCACGAACTGCTCAAGCGGCTTGCCGCGACGCTCGGTGTGCCGCTCGTCCTGCACGGCTCCTCCGGGGTGCCGGACGACGAGCTCCGCGCGGCCGTCGCGGGCGGCATCACCAAGGTCAACGTCGGCACCGCCCTGAACCTCGCGATGACCGGCGCCGTCCGCGAGTTCCTCGCCGCCCACCCCGAGGCCGTGGACTCACGCAAATACCTCAGCGTGGGGCGGGAGGCGATGGCCCGGACGGTCGCACGGCTCATCGGCGTCCTACGGGCCTGACGTCACACGGGGCCGCCGCCCGGAACGGCGCCGGCCTCGACGAGCTTCTCGAAGAAGAACTCGTGCTTGAGGAACGACACGTCGTACTCGTGCCCTGGATGCGGCGGAAGCAGCTGCGCCGCCTGGAACAGCCGCCAGCCGTCCTCCAGGGCGTGCACGCCCGACTTGTAGGGCGGTTCGTCGCCGTCCCCGGTCGTGGGCGAGGTACGGCCCGTCCCGTCGTAGGACGACCAGCCCACCACCTCGGCATCGAGCGCCGAGGTGGCGAGGTACAGCACCAGAACCTGCTGACGGACACTCATACGGCTTCCTCCTGAGGGCGGTTGGAGACCCTGGTCACCCAGTGGTCCAGGTCGTAGGAGTCGTCCCCGGTCAGCGAACGCCACAGCAGGACGCGGTTGTAGACCTCCAGCCGGCCGGTCGCCGGCTCGTACCAGGGGAACGTCGTGGCGAGTTCCGCGGCGACCCGGGGGTCCGCGAGGTCCGAGGTGTCCCACAGCCGCCGCTGGCGTACCGCCGGATTGAAACGGATCTTGAACATGTAGCGCGCCGTGTCGCTGTCGTTGCGCCGCCCGCCGTGCCACAGCCCATGGTGCAGAAACACCACGGTGCCCGCCGGGCAGACGAGCCGGCTCTGCCCGCGCAGATTCTGGTAGCGCCCGGTGTCCGACTCGTTCGTGCGGCGCAGATGACTGCCCGGGACGCTGAGAGTGCCGCCCATGTCGAGCGTGACGTCCTGCGGGTAGTACATCAACTGGACGTCGAACGCGTCGGTGCGCACGTCGATGATCGCGTCACCGTGCAGCGGCTGCGCCTGCCCCTCGCGCGGCTCGCGGATGTGCACGGCATGATGGTCGACGGACGGGCCCGGGCCGACAAGACTCCGCAACGCACCGGCGACGACCGGTAGTTCCAGGAGACGGCGGACGAACGACCCCTCCGGGTAGGCGTCCGCGACGGGTGTGCCGTACGGCACGTCGGGAAGTCCCCCGCGCAGCACCTCCATCCCTTCGGCGTTCATCTCGGCGGGCACCACGGCGTCCAGTCGCAAGGAGCCGTGGGCCACGAAGTGCGCCATCGCGACCGAACTGAGAAGGGTGCTGCCTGTCGATTGCTCCCACGTGGTGGTCATGAGCGCCAACGTAGGTCCGCCCGCGTCCTCGGCGCGTTGGCCCCACTCACCACTACTGGTAATTTCTCACCATGCGGGAGACGCAGCTGCACCTCGGGGAGCCGCCCGCCGTCGTCAACGCGGGTGTCGGCGTGCACGGGGTCGCGAGCCCCACGGACGTCTTCCGGCTGCCCGAGCTGTGGCAACTGCACCTGTACCAGTACGACGCCGAACTGACCGTCGACGGCACCGCACACCTCGTCCGCCCCGGCCGGGTGAGCCTCGTACCGCCCGGCGCCACCGTCCGCTACCGCTACCAGGGCCGCTCCGAACACCTCTACGCCCATCTGCGCATCGCACCCCGCGGCCCTGCGCGAACGCTCCCCGTCGTGCAGGACACCGGGGCCGAACTGCCCGCGCTCTCCCAGCTGATGCGGCACGCGATCGCGGCGGCCCCCGGCACGCCCGAGCGCACCCGGGCCGAGATCTGGACCGCGCTGTGGCGCATCGCCGACCTCACCCCGCGCGCCGCCGCCGAAGCAGGCCCGCACCCCGCGGTCGGCACGGCGATCGCCCACATCGAGGCCCACCTCGCCGCCCCGCTCACCATCCCCCGGATCGCCCGGGCCGCCGGGGTGTCCCACAACCACCTCACCCGGCTCTTCCGCGCCGAGACGGGCACCACGGTCGTGGCGTACATCCGACGCCGCAGGCTGGAACGCGCCCATCACCTGCTGCGCGCCTCGACCCTGTCCATCCCGGCCGTGGCCGCCTCCGTCGGCATCCCCGACCTGCAGGCCTTCAACAAGGCGTGCCGCCGCGAACTGGGCGCCTCCCCGCGCGCGCTGCGCGGGACTACTTCCTGACGGCCCTGAGGATCACGAACTTCGCGTCACCGGCCACGAGTTCACTGTTGCCGAACAGCCGGCGCAGCTTCAGGTGGTAGCCGAGGTGGCGGTTGCCGATCACCCACAGCTCACCGCCCGGTCGCAGCGCCCGCCGGGCCCCGGTGAACATCCGCCACGCGGTGGTGTCCGTCGTCGCCATGTGCGAGTGGAACGGCGGGTTGTTCAGGACGAGGTCGACGCTCCCGGCGGGGACGTCCGCCAGACCGTCACCCACCCGGAACTGAGCCCTCCCGTCGGCGTTCGCCCGGTAGGTCGCCTCCGCCGACGCCACCGCCTGGTACGACTCGTCCACGAACAGCACCTCGGCCTCGGGGTTGGCCAGCGCGACCGCCGTGCCGAGCACGCCGTTTCCGCAGCCCAGGTCCGCGACCCGCTCGGCGCCGCGGCTGCGCGGCAGGTGCTGGAGGAAGAACCGGGTGCCGATGTCGAGCCGGTCGGCGCAGAAGACACCCGCGTGATTGACGACGGTGCGGCCCGAGACCGGCCCGACGCCGTCGGGGAGCCGGTAGCTGTACGGCCACGGGTTGGCTTCCCGTGCGATGCCCGGGTACGGGGTGCAGAAGATCAGCCGGGCCTTCTTCTCCGCGAGCGACGTGCGGGTCGGACCGATGATCCGCTCGAACAGGTGCAGCGTCGAGGTGTGGATCTCCTTGACCATCCCGGTGCCCACGACGACCGTGCCCTCGTGCACGCCGGGTGCCAGCCGGTGCAGCTGGTCCTCCAGGAGGGCGAGGCTCTTCGGCACCCGGACCAGCAGGACATCGATCCTGCCGGGAGGGGCGTCCTGCGTGGTGAGGAGCCGTACACCGGACTCCGCGGCACCGGCACGCGCCAGATTCGCCCGCGTCGCCTCCTGCCCGAGGAACGAGTCGGTGATCTGCGTCGGCCGGTGCGCCGACAGCGCCGTCGTGAGCGCGCCCCACCGGTCGCCGACGACCACGACCGACCCCGTCAGCGGGGTACCGCTCTCGGCGAGATGCCGCAGCAGATACGTGTCGGCGGCGTCCCAGGCACGCAGCCGGTCGCGGGGGTCCTCGGGGAAGCGGGCCAGCGCGTACTCGCCCCACGGAGTGGTCATACGGTCGTTCATGGTGCGTCAAGGCTAACGGAGTCGCGGCTCAGTACCCGTCCGCCGGGTGCGTGATGATGGGGTCCATGGACAGTGAGCTGTTTCCGCGCGCCCGTACGGAGATCGCGCCGGGCGCGGTGCACGTCCCGGACTGGCTCGACGCGGACCGCCAGCGGCAGCTCCTGGAGGCCTGTCGCGCATGGGCCCGCCCACCGGCAGGGCTGCGCACCGTCCAGACACCCGGCGGCGGCGCCATGACCGCCCGGCAGGTCTGCCTCGGCTGGCACTGGTATCCGTACGGGTACGCCCGCACGGTGGTCGACGGTGACGGATCCCCGGTCAAGCCCCTCCCGCGGTGGCTGGCCGCCCTCGGCCGTGACGCCGTCCACGCGGCCCTGGGGCCCGAAGCCGCCACGACAGCGCCGTACGACATCGCTCTGATCAACTTCTACGACGCCGACGCCCGCATGGGCATGCACCGCGACAGCGACGAGACGTCGGACGACCCCGTGGTGTCCCTGAGCCTCGGCGACACCTGCGTCTTCCGCTTCGGGAACACCTCGTCCAGGGCCCGCCCGTACCGGGACGTGGACCTGCGCAGCGGCGACCTCTTCGTGTTCGGCGGGGCGTCGCGGCTCGCGTTCCACGGAGTGCCACGGGTGCACGCGGGCACCGCGCCGCCCGAGTTGGGGCTGACCGGACGCCTCAACGTCACTCTCAGGGTCAGCGGTTTCCGGACACCGGAGCGCATGCGGCCGCCCGGCGACCGCACGGGCGACCGAACGAGCGGATCATGACAGACTCGCCCTCATGAACGGCAAGGCGGGCCCCCGGGCGACGGGGGAAGGGAACACGCGGACGCGGCTGGACCGGGGGCGCGGGGCGCTCGGCCCGGCGCTGGAGCTCGTGCACACCGGGCGTGCGCCGACGCGAGCCGTGCTCACCGCCGAGCTGGGCGTCACCCGGGCGACCGCGGGTGCGGTCGCCGCGGAGCTGGAGGCACTGGGGCTGATCCGGGTCGACGCGCGCCCCGGTGCGGCCGCGGGTTCGCAGGGCCGGCCCTCGCACCGGCTGGAGGTCGCCGAGGACGGACCCGTCGCGCTGGCGGCGCAGGTGCACGCCGACGGCTTCCGCGCCGCGCTCGTCGGCCTGGGCGGCCGGATCGTGGCGACCGCGCCCGGCTGCGAGACCGTCGACGCCGACCCGGCGAAGGTCCTCGGCTCGGTCGTCGAGGCGGGCGCGGAGCTGCTGCGCGCGACGGGGCGGCGCTGTGTGGGCGCCGGACTCGCCGTGCCGTCCGCCGTCGCCGAACCCGACGGGCTCGCCCTCAACCCCCTGCACCTCGCCTGGCCCGCCGGCTCCCCGGTGCGCCGGATCTTCGCGGAACGGGTGCGCGCCGCGGGCATCCAGGGGCCCGCGTTCGCCGCCAACGACGTGAACCTCGCCGCCCTCGCCGAGCACCGGCACGGCGCGGGCCGAGGCTCCCGCGACCTGCTGTGTGTGGCCACCGGCCACCGCGGTGTCGGCGGCGCCCTGGTGCTCGACGGGCGGCTGCACACCGGCAGTTCGGGCCTCGCCCTGGAGGTGGGCCACCTCACCGTGAACCCCGAGGGCCGCCCCTGCTACTGCGGCAGCCGCGGCTGCCTGGATGTCGAGGCGGACCCGCTGGCCTTCCTCACGGCGGCGGGCCGCGAACCCGGCCCCGAGGTGTCACTGCTCCAGCAGGCCAACGACCTGATCCGCGACGAGCCCGCCGATCCCGGTGTCCGTACGGCCGTCGAGGCGCTGATCGACCGGCTGGGTCTCGGACTCGCCGGTCTCGTCAACATCCTGAACCCGGACCGCATCATCCTCGGCGGACTGCACCGGACCCTGCTCGACGCCGACCCGGACCGGCTGCGCGCCGTCGTCGCCGACCGCAGTCTGTGGGGCCAGAGCGGTGGCGTACCCATCCTCGCCTGCACCCTCGACCACAACAGCCTGGTGGGCGCGGCCGAGTTGGCCTGGCAGCCGGTGCTCGACGACCCGCCCGCCGCGCTGGCCGGGGTCTAGCCTTCCTGCCCCGCGCGGCGGTCCGGGTGCGACGGTGCCCTCCCCCGAGAGAGGGCACCTCACCACGCGGTGGCGAACGCCCGCGCGGGGTTCTCGGTGAGAATGCGGTCCACCAGGTCCTTGCCGACGGCGAGTTCGAGCCGCGGACGCACCCGCCGCAGCAGATACGGCATGCCCGGACCGCCGTCGACCGAGCGTGCCGCGGCGGTCGTCGTGTCACCGCCGAGCAGCAGCCGGTGGCCGAAGCCGGCCTCGGCGAGGGCCCGCAGCGCGTCGGGCATGGCCCAGTCGGTGGCGTGATGGGTGCGGGAAGGGCCGTCGAAGGCGAGGAAGGCTCCCGACCCGGCGGCCTCCCGCTGCACCACGACGTCCGGTGAGCGGTTGAGGTGGCCCAGCACCACGCGGTCCGGCGGTACCTCCAACTCGCCGCACAACAGGTCGAGTACGTCGAGGGCCCCGGTGCCCAGCTCCAGGTGGACGGCGATCGGCGCACCCGTCGCGTGGTGGGCCTCGGCCGCCGCGCCCATCGTCCAGCGGGCGTGCGCGTCCAGGGCGTGGAAACCGCCCGCGACCTTGATCAGACCGGCCCGCACCCCCGATGTGCCGATGCCCGAGCTGAGTTCGGCGACGAACACCTCGGCCAGCCTGCCGCGCAGCTCGGCGAGCAACTCCGGCCTGTAGTGCACCGCTTGGTGGAGCCCGGTCGCGGCCACCACATGGACGCCGGTGTCGCGGGCGAGCAGCGGCAGGTCCGCGGCGCGCCGCCCGAGACCGTACGGCGTCCACTGCACCACGGCGGCCCCTCCCGTGTCGCGGAACGCGGCCAGCTCGGCGCGGGCGGCCGAGGCGTCGTTCAACTCCTGGCCGGGGAGCTGCGGGCTGGCGAAGAAGAGATGGTCGTGGGCGTCGCACACCCCGAGGTCCTCGGGGCGCACGTCACCGAGGACCGTGCGCACCGTCGCGCCGGCCGTGGCGGGAGGCATGCTCACCACTGCCGTCCGCGCGGCAGCCGGTCACGCCCCGGCGCCGACATGTGCAGCACCTGATAGGTGTCGCCCGCGACCTTGGGGGAGTCGTGGTCCCACAACGAGAAGTGGACGAGCTGCCAGTGCCGCGGGTCGACGGCCGCGGCGGCACAGACCGCCCCGTCCAGCGCGGCGGTCCGCCCGGCCTCGCGCACCGCCTCCTCCATGGCCTCGGACAGCTCCACTCCGGCCTCCAGGTGCTCCCTTCGGCGCACCGCGACCCGGGCGGGGGAGCCGGCGGCACCGCCCTCCTCGTACGCCAGACCGGTCCAGTGCTGGACCACGGGCCGGCCGAAGTCGTCGACGAGCCGCTGGAACGCGCCGCCCCAGAGGAAGCGGTTCATGCCTTCGGCGGTGTTCCACAGGTAGAAGGGCGCGTACTGGTTCACCGGCGAGCCGTCCACCCCGCGCTCGCGCATCAGATACGTCTTGAAGCCGAGTCCGTCCCAGTCGTCGAGCAGGTGCCCGACCCTGGCGACACGGCCGCGGATGATGCCCATGTCGTAGTCGGCGGGGAAGGTCAGCTCGTACTGCATGGCGTGCATGCGATGCCCCTTCGGGGAGAGGTGTCGGGTCCGGGGGAGAGCGTCCGCGCGCGGTGTCAGCGCAGCGGGGTGAGCAGGGCGAGCAGTCCTCGCACCGCTGTGTCGAAGGCGGCGGGCGATCCGGACGCGCGCGCCAGCACATAGCCGCCCTGGACGGTCGCGAGGATCGTCGCGGCGATCTCCTCCGCGTCGAGCGCCGGCGCGAACTTCCCCTGCTCCTTTCCCTCTTCGACGATCCCGGCCAGGCGCTCGCGCAGCCGATCGAGGGTCTCGTCGACGGGCGCGCGCAGTTCGTCGCTCGCGATCACCTCCGGATCCATCGTCAGCCGCCCGACGGGGCAGCCGCGCAGCACGTCGCGCTCGCGGCGCAGATACGCCTCGATGCGCTCGTACGGTGACCCCGGCGCGCTCAGCACGGCCTCCGCGCCCGCCCACATCTCCTCGGCGGTGCGCCGGATCGCGGCGAGGGCCAGGTCGGGCTTGCCCTTGAAGTGGTGGTACATGCTGCCCTGGCCGGCGCCCGCGCGCTCCAGGATGGCCTTGGGGCTCGTGCCCACGTAACCGCGCTCCCACAGCAGCTCGCGAGTGGACTCGATCAGTCGCTCCTGGGTGCTCATGACCTCACTGTACATACTGATAGGTACAGAGTCGAGGTCGTGCAGGGAGCAGCCGACGGCACCCCGCGTACTCCCGGGGAGGTACGCGTACGGCCGCTGGCCGTACGACGACTCGGACCCCCTCCCGGAGCCAGTCTCGATGCATCGCAACGAACCCATCGCATCCCACCGAGGAGATGACCCGAGATGCAGACCCTGGCGAACTGGGACGGCGGGCCCGGCCCGTGGATCCTCTTCTTCCCGCTGATCTGGGCGGCCGTCGTGATCGGCGTCGTGACCGTCCTGCGCCGCACCGCCTGGCGCGGCCGGCGTGGCCCGTGGCGCGGGACGGGCGCCTTCGGCCCCGCCGACGGCCGTCCGGTCGGCGACGAGCCGATCGCCGTGCTCGGCCGCCGCTTCGCCTCCGGCGAGATCGACGAGGACGAGTACTGGCGCCGCTTCTCCGTCCTCGACGAGCAGTTCGGCCGCACGGGCAAGGGCGGTGCGGCGTGACCACCACCACCGCCACCCGGGACGCGGCCCGCGTCACCGACGCCGTCAAGGTGTACGGCAGCGGGGACACCGCCGTGCGGGCCCTGGACGGGGTGAGCGTCGGCTTCCCGGCCGGCCGCTTCACCGCGATCATGGGGCCCTCGGGCTCCGGCAAGTCCACCCTCATGCACTGCGCGGCCGGCCTGGACACCCTGACCTCGGGCACCGCCCGCATCGGCGGCACCGACCTGGGCTCCCTCGACGACCGCCGTCTGACCCTGCTGCGCCGCGACCGCATCGGCTTCGTCTTCCAGGCCTTCAACCTGGTCCCGACGCTGACCGTCGCGGAGAACATCACCCTGCCCATGGACCTCGCCGGGACCAAGGGCTCGCGCGACTGGATCGACGCCCTCGTCGACGTGGTCGGGCTGCGCGACCGGCTCCACCACCGCCCCGCCGAGCTCTCCGGTGGGCAGCAGCAACGCGTCGCCGTGGCAAGGGCGTTCGCCGGACAGCCGGACGTCGTCTTCGCCGACGAGCCCACCGGCAACCTCGACTCCCGCTCCGGCGAGGAGGTCCTGAACCTCCTCGGCCGCGCGGTGCGCCAGATGGACCGCACCGTCGTCATGGTCACGCACGACCCGGTCGCCGCCGCACACGCCGACGAGGTCGTCTTCCTCGCCGACGGACGCCTCGTGGACCGCATGGAGGCGCCGACGGCCGACAGGGTCCTCGACCGGATGAAGGCCTTCGACGCCAAGGGGGCACCGTCATGAACGCCGCGCTCCGCATCAGCGTGTCCTCCCTGAGGGCACACAAGCGCCGCTTCGCCGGCACCTTCTTCGCCGCTTCCTCGGCGTCGCCTTCCTGGCCGGAACCCTCGTCATGGGTGACACGCTGCGCGCCGGCTTCGACTCGATGTTCGGCAACGCGGCCGCGGGCACCGACGCCGTCGTCCGCAGCGCCGACACCATCACGACACCCGGCGAGAGCCAGGGCGTACGCCGGCCCGTCGACACCGCCCTGGTGAAGACCGTCGAACGGACCCCTGGGGTCGCCGCCGCGGCGCCCGACATCCAGGGAGCGGGCCAACTCGTCGGCTCCGACGGCGAACCCGTCGGCGGCCAGGGCCCGCCCACCCTCGCGGGCAACTGGATCGCCGACCCGCGGCTCAACGCCTACCGGCTCGCCGAGGGTCGTGCCCCCGCGAAGTCCGGCGAGGTCGTCGTCAACCGGGGAGCCGCCGAGAAGGGTCACCTGAAGATCGGTGACACGACGACCCTGCGCACGCCCGACCCCGTCCCGGTCACGATCGTGGGCCTCGCCACCTTCGGCGGCGAGGACGGCATGGCGCAGGTGACCTTCACGGGAATGACGCAGGGCGACGCCGAGAAGTACCTCACGGCGAAGCCCGGCGAGGCGGCGAGCATCCGCGTGCGGGCGGGCCCGGGTGTCGATCAGCGCACCCTCGTCAGGGACCTGGAACCCGTCCTGCCCGAGGGAGTCGAGGCGATCACCGGCCAGGAGTCGGCGCAGGAGAACACCGACATGATCTCCAGTCAGTTCCTGACCCTCTTCACCACCTTCCTGCTCGTCTTCTCCGGCATCGCGCTCCTCGTCGCGACCTTCTCCATCCACAACACCTTCGCGATCGTCGTCGCCCAACGCGCCCGTGAGAACGCCCTGTTGCGTGCTCTCGGGGCCTCCCGCCGCCAGGTGACCGTCTCGACCCTCGCCGAGGCGAGCGCCGTCGCCGTGATCGCCTCGGTCGTGGGACTCGCGGGCGGCGTCGGCATCGCCGCCGGCCTCCAGGCACTGTTCCCGGCCATCGGATTCCCCTTCCCGGAGGGGGAGTTGGTGATCGGGACCCTGTCCATGCTGCTGCCGCTCGCGGTCGGCGTCGTGGTCTGCCTCGGTTCCGCGCTGCTCCCTGCCGTCCGCGCCGGGCGCACCGCGCCGCTCGCCGCCCTGCGGGAGACGTCGGTCGACCGGTCCGGGACCTCGCGCACGCGTGCCGTGGCCGGTGGCGGTCTGGCCGCGCTGGCCCTCGGCAGCACCCTCACCGGTGTACTGGCGGATCCGTCCCTGTGGCTCGCCGGGCTCGGCGCGGTGCTGGCCCTCGCCGCCTTCGTGGTGCTCGGCCCGGTCGCGTCCACGACCGCCGTACGGATCCTCGGCAGCCCCCTCGACACACTGCGCGGCGTCACCGGGGGACTCGCCCGGCGCAACGCCCTGCGCAGCCCCGGACGGACCGCCGCCACCGCGAGCGCGCTGATGATCGGCGTCGCCGTCGTCTCGCTCTTCACGGTCTTCGGCGCCTCCCTCAAGGCCACCATGGACCAGACCGCCGCCCGGTCCTTCGCGGGCGACGTGGCCGTGAGCACCCCGTCGTTCGGCGCCGGAGGCAGCGGCCTGAGCCCGAAGCTGGCCCCGGAGATCGCCCGGCAGCCCACCGTCGAAACCGCCGTCGGCCTGGGCCGCGGCGTCGCCGAGGTCAACGGCAGCGGACGTGCCCTCACCGTCACCGATCCGGTCGCACTCGGCAAGGTCTTCGACCTCGGCGAGGTCCGCGGCTCCCTGGCCGGCCTGGGCACCGACGGCATCGCGGTCACCGAGCAGGAGGCCGACCGGCAGCACCTCAGGACCGGCGGCACGGCCCGGCTCACCTTCACCGACGGCGAGCAGCGGGACTTCACCGTCCGCGCCGTCTACGGCCGGTCCGAACTGGCGGGCGACTACATCATCACCCGCGCGGCCTGGGCCCCGCACCGCATCCAGGACTCCGACACCCTCGTCGCGGTCTCGTTCAAGGACGGGGTGAGCACGGCCGACGGCAGGGCGGCGGTGGAAAAGGTCGCCCAGAGGTTCGGCAACCCCGAGGTGCAGACCCGCGACGAGTACGCGCAGTCCTCGGCCGGCGGCATCGACATGATGCTGACGCTCGTCTACGCACTGCTCGCCCTCGCCGTGCTCATCGCTCTGCTCGGCATCGCCAACACCCTCACGCTCGCGGTCCACGAACGCACCCGTGAACTGGGCCTGCTGAGGGCGGTCGGACAGACCCGGGCCCAGCTGCGCGCCATGGTCCGCTGGGAGTCGGTCCTCGTGGCCGCCTTCGGCACGGCGGGCGGACTCGCTCTCGGCGCCTTCCTCGGCTGGGTGCTCGTCAAGGCGTCCGACGGCGCGTCGGACAGCAGCTTCGCCTTCGCGATGCCGCCCGTGCAGCTGGTCGTGGTGGCGCTGGTGGGCCTCGCCGCCGGAGCCCTCGCGGGCCTGCGCCCGGCGCGAAGGGCCGCACGCCTGGACGTGCTGCGCGCCATCGCCACCGAGTGAGCCGCTGAAGGGCGTACGGCCCCGGCGGCGGGGTGTGCCGCAGGAGGCCGAACGGCGCACGTGCTCCCGCGATGTGCGAGAGGTTGTTCACCGCCCGGTCAGCCGGCAACGGCTGACCGGGCGGGAGTGTGTTCCGGCCGGAGCCCGTCGACGGTCTGGCGGAGCGCGGTCGCGCGGGCGGCGTCGTAGGGGGTGCGGGCGGGCGCGGCCACCGCGGGCGCCGCGATCACGGGCGTCGTCGCCGGCGCCGCGGGCGCCGGGAGCGTGAACCACACGACCTTGCCCGACTCGCCCTCGGGCCGCACACCCCAGCTCTCGCTCACCGCGGCGACCATGGCGAGGCCACGGCCACAGGTGGAGGTGGGGTCCACGTCCCGCACCTCGGGCAGGCGGGGGTCGTGGTCGTACACCGAGACCGTGAGCCGGTCGAGCAGCAGCTCGATGCTCACGGTGCACAGCTTGTCGGGCTGGGCGTGCTGATGGACGTTGGACAGCAGCTCGGTCACGCCGAGCGCGGCCCGGTCTATCAGGGCGTCCATATGCCAGTAGCGCAACTGCGCAGATACGATTCTGCGGACCTGGCCGATCCGCGACGGCAGGGCTTGGAGCTCCACCGTGCAATGCCTGCTTGGCTCGCTGATCACGGCTGCGACTCCCCGAATTGAGGTCCGGAAGAAGGCGGAGATCGGATCCAGCAGAGTGGCTGAGTGGAACGGCCGCCTGCTGTGGTGGCCGGCGGGCTGGTTCGCAGCGTTATCGCCGGTAAACCCAGAGTGATGTGAGAACAGCGTGACTCAGGGGGTGCGGTCCCGCAACTCGCGGCGCTGTCAGTCGCCTACGCCGTGTGCGTCCACCTGGGCCGACCGCCCTCGTGTACTGCTTCGGATGCTGTGTCCTGAGGTGCCGACCGGCTCGGGTCCCGCGGTGCCGCCGGTCCGTTCCGGGTGCCCTTTTCGTTCCTCTGTCCCGAGGCTGCGGAGCCCCGCGGCCGCGCGGCGGGAGGAGACCGGGAGCCGTGCCCTGCGGCCGTTCGGCCCGCCGCGGCCGGGCTGCTGCCGTCCGACCGCTGTGCGCTCCGGGTCGTGGCCCGGGTGTGCCGCCGGGTGCCGCTTCAGCCGCTGCGCCCTGCCGCCTTGCGCACCGCCTCGATGAAACGGCGCGCCGAGGGCGGCCCCGGAGCGCCGGGCGCGGGGTCGTGCTCGCCGAGGGTGAGCGAGTAGCGGGTGCCGTTGACGTCCGCCAACGCGCGGTCCTCGTGCGCGAACCACGGCTTGGACGCGCGCACCGCCTGCACGGGAGCGCTGTCGATCTCGCTGCCGTAGCTGGTGAGCAGTTGCAGCCTGCCGTCGCTGATCCGGACCTGTCCCGCCCGGGTGAGCGAGCGCAGCCTCTTCCCGATCCGCACGCCCGTGGCCGTGAACTCCGGCTCCGCCATGTGCCCCGCCCCCTTGTGCGCTTCGGCTCTGCCCTGTCGCGGTCCCGCGTCGATCCGTGATCCAGTGTGCACCGCACCGGACCGTGGTCCCGCGCCGCGGGCGGCACGCGGGACGCTTCCGTGCGGTGCAGTCTGCCCGCAGGTTGCGGCGAGCACCAGTGCGCATGACGGTCCGGTGGTCGCGACGGGAGCGCGCGCCGGTGTGCGCCCCCATGACCGCACGGCCCGCTCCCCAGGCCCGTCTTTGAGGTGCTCAAAGGTGTGTTTATGCAGGTGAGAAGCGTGTGGAAGCTGATTATGATCGAGGTGTCCGACACGGTTGAACGGCGTCGGCGCGATGCGTAAGGAGCCCCGCCGTGAGCACCCCTCCCCAGCAGATCCGGACCGGCGCAACCCTCGACGTCGACCGTAGCGACGCGGACTACCGGGCCTGGCTGAAAGAAGCCGTCCGCAAGGTCCAGGCGGACGCGAACCGCTCGGCCGACACACACTTGCTGCGCTTCCCGCTGCCCGAGAAGTGGGGCATCGACCTCTACTTGAAGGACGAGTCGACCCACCCCACCGGTAGCCTCAAGCACCGGCTCGCCCGCTCGCTGTTCCTGTACGGGCTGTGCAACGGGTGGATCCGTCCAGGCCGCCCCGTCATCGAGGCCTCCAGCGGTTCGACCGCCGTCTCCGAGGCCTATTTCGCCAAGCTCATCGGGGTGCCGTTCATCGCGGTCATGCCGCGCACGACGAGCGCGGAGAAGTGCCGCCTGATCGAATTCCACGGCGGGCAATGCCACTTCGTGGACGACTCGCGCAAGATGTACGAGGAGTCGGCCGCGCTCGCGGTCGAGACCGGTGGTCACTACATGGACCAGTTCACCTACGCGGAACGGGCCACGGACTGGCGCGGCAACAACAACATCGCCGAATCCATCTTCCGTCAGCTGGAGTTGGAGCGCTTCCCGGAACCCGCGTGGATCGTCGCCACGGCCGGCACGGGCGGCACCTCGGCCACCCTCGCTCGCTACGTCCACTACATGCAGTACGACACCCGTATCTGCGTCGCCGACCCGGACAACTCCTGCTTCTTCGAGGGCTGGACCACCGGTGATCCCGAGGTCACCTGCGACTGCGGCTCGCGGATCGAGGGCATCGGCCGGCCGCGCATGGAGCCGAGCTTCGTGCCCGGCGCCATCGACCGGATGATGAAGGTGCCGGACGCTGCGAGCGTCGCCGCCGTACGCGCCCTGGAACAGGCCATCGGACGCAAGGCCGGCGGCTCGACCGGCACCGGCCTGTGGAGCGCCCTGAAGATCGTCGCCGAGATGGTGGCCGAGGGACGGAAGGGGAGCGTGGTGACGCTCCTGTGCGATCCCGGGGACCGGTATCTCGACAAGTACTACTCCGACGAGTGGCTGGCCGAACAGGGACTGGACATCGAGCCGTACACGGCGGCGATCACGTCCCTGCTGGAGACGGGCGTCTGGCCGGACTGACGGCACGGGGCCGCGCCGGCGGCATCGGGAGCCAGGGCGGGCGTGGGGGCCGACCCGACGGCACGGGTGGCGGGGCCCGCGGCACGGGCGGGCCGGCCGGACCGCGGCACCGGGCGCGCCGCCGGTGGATGTCGCACCGTGGGTGGCGAGCGGGGCGCGGCCGTCAGGCCGGGGCACGTCAGCCCCCTACGGTGCTGTCGCCGCGTCCGGCCGTCACGGCGTAGGCCTGGGCTTCGCGCCGATCGGCGGCACGGCGCACCTCGAACCTTCGGCTCCGCACTGACGGGCGGCACGGCGCACACCGAACCCTCGGCTCCGCACTGACGGGCGGCACGGCGCACACCGAACCCTCGGCTCCGCACCGACGGGCCGTACAGCGGACACCGTCGCCCCGCCACCGCGTCGGGCGACGTCCGTCGACGTCAGGCGGGCGCCGACGCCAAGCGGCGGTCCAAGGCCGTCACCGCGTCACGGAAGGCGCGGCCGAGACCCGCGCGGCCGAGCGTGAGAGCCGCTCTGAACAGAGCCGTCCCGTCCGCCGCGAAGGTCCACTGCACCCGGGTGCCCGACGGGTCGGGGGAGAGCAGCCACTCCTCGACGAGCGCACGCAGCCCCGGCGCGTTCGTGGTGTCCACCCGGTACGCGTACACCTCCGGCGCCCGGGATGTCAGG
Source organism: Streptomyces krungchingensis (assembly GCF_054729265.1). Taxonomy (NCBI): domain Bacteria; kingdom Bacillati; phylum Actinomycetota; class Actinomycetes; order Kitasatosporales; family Streptomycetaceae; genus Streptomyces; species Streptomyces krungchingensis. The sequence continues at coordinate 1,843,328 of NZ_JBPUKY010000001.1, read as the reverse complement.
ACCGACTCGATGAAGCGGATGCCGCCCCTGAGCCGGACCTCGCGGCCGGCGCCGTCCGCGACGGGCCGGGCGAGCGTCACCGCCGAGAACCACTCGCTCCAGCCGGGCACGTCCTTTGAGAGTGCGTGGAAGACGGCTTCGGGAGGAGCCTTCACCACCCGCGCGAACACCAGACGCAGCGGTGCGGTCTCGACGAAGTCGGGTCCCACGGGACGCAGACGGCGTGCCATGAACGAAACCCCCTAGCGGGAACGGAGTCCCGGGTGGCAGTCAGCGGGCGATGACCAGTGCGCACCCGCCCCACCGGCCGCTCGGGCGGCGGCGTCCGCCGTGCGATCGGCACAGCGGCGGCGGCGTGGGCCACGTCACCATAGCTGTCGGACCGTCAGATGTCTGTACCGTCTCCGGGCTCACCGGCCACCACCAGGCGCCTGAGGTGTTCCGCGATCTCCACACGCGCCGCCGCGGGCATCCCGGCATCGGTGACCAGCGTGTCGACCTGATCGAGCGCGGCGAACGAACTCAGGCCCACCGTGCCCCACTTCGTGTGGTCGGCGACCACGACGACGCGGCGCGCGGACTGTACGAGCCGCCGGTTCGTCTCGGCCTCCGCGAGGTTCGGAGTCGACAGACCCGCCTCGATCGATATGCCGTGCACGCCGAGGAACAGCACGTCGAAGTGGAGAGCCCCGATGGCCTGATCGGCCACGGGCCCGACCAGGGAGTCGGACGGTGTACGCACACCACCGGTCAGGACGACCGTCGCGGCCCCGGGCCGCTGGCCCGACGTGCGCTGCGCCGTGTGGAACACGTCCGCGACCCGCACCGAGTTGGTGACCACCGTCAGGTCCGGGACGTCGAGGAGCTGATGCGCCAGCGCGTACGTCGTCGTACCGCCCGAGAGCGCGATCGCCGAGCCCGGCGCGACCAACTCGGCGGCGGCGCGCGCGATGTCCTCCTTGGCGGTCAGTTCGAGTCCGGACTTGGCCTCGAAGCCAGGCTCGTGCGTGCTCGCCTCGACCACCGGCACGGCACCCCCGTGCACCTTCTCCACGACCCCCTGGCGGGCGAGGGCGTCGAGGTCGCGGCGGACCGTCATGTCGGAGACGCCGAGCCTGCGCGTCAACTCGTTCACACGGACGCCACCGCGGCGGCGCACCTCGTCCAGGATCAGGGCGCGGCGCTGCTCCGCGAGGAGGTTCTGATTCTCACTCACGTCCGCTCCGGTCCTTTCGCCGCACACTGTCCGACACTCCGTCCGAACCCACTCCCACGTGGACATTCTCCTTGTCCGAGGTCTGGAGGACGCCCCATCCTCGCACGGGTCACCGACAGTCGCTCCACTGCCCGCACGGACATCGGGAGCGCACCCCGCGGCGCGACTGTCACACGTATCGGGGAGATTCGGTGACTACGCGTGTGCACACCCCGCGGAGTGGAGATCCTGGTGCCGGCACACGACGCATGCGACACACGCGGCACGGGGGAAGTGCGAAACAGTGGAACGTGCAAGGGAACATGCCTCGACGGGGGAGCCGGACACCCCCGCGCAGCGGACCGCGGCAGGCGGAGCCGCCCTGGAACTCCTGGTCCACGGGGTGGGCGGCACGACACCCGAGGTGATGCTGAACGATCCACGGACGGTCCGGGTCACCGGGGACGAGACGGCCGCCGTCTACCGCCGCGTCGACGACGCGGATGCGGAACGGCGTCCCGACGAGCATCGGGACGGGCCGGTGCGCGAGGCCTACGTGTGGTGCAACCTCACGTCCGGCAACGGGACCCGCGCCCTGTGGCTGTTGCTGCTGCCGTTCATGGTCGTCAACCTCGCCCACTGGATGCGGCCCGCCACACGCGGACGCACGCGTACCGTCCGCCTCTACGGCCTCCTCGTGCGCCTCGCCGCGCTGAGCCTGACCGTGCTCCTGGTGGCCGCCGTGTGCGAGGTCGCCCTCGACCTCACCGCCTGGCAGTGCGCGGGCACGCGCGCGTGCGCCCGCGAGCACACATGGCTCGGGTTCCTCTCACCGACCGTGTCAGGCGGCGGATGGTGGAGCCAGCCGGGCCGCCGGCTCGCCCTCGCCGGTCTCGTGCCCGCCGCGCTGACCGGGCTGCTGTGGTACCTGTCGCACCGCACCTGGAGCGCCTACGAGTCGCACCGGCCGATGAGCCGCACCGCGGAGCCCGCCGAGGAGACCGGCCGTACGGGACTCGGCCGTCCCGGCTTCTGGTACGGGCGCCGTCTGGTGGCCCGACTGCGCGCCGCCCACACGGCGGCGGGCTTCCTGACCGTCGCCGCGGCGGTCGGCAGCTCCGCCGCCCGCCACGACCGAAGGCCCGGCGGGCCCGCCGTCCTCGACGCGCTGGGCACGCTCCTGGAGGCCACGCTCGTGGTGGGCACCTTCTTCGTGCTGTGGGTGGTCTGCCGACGCGGACGCAGCGAGAACCGGCTCGACAAGGAGCTGGACCACGTGCTCGTGCGCAGGCTGCCCGTCGGATCGCTCGTCCTCCTCGTCCTCACCTCGGTGTACGCCGGCTGGTCCCGGCCGGCTGGCGTTCCACGGGACGGCTGCCCGGCGACCTGACGTTCGGCGCCATCGCCTTCCTGCAGGGCCTGATCGTCATCGCCCTGTGCGGGGTGGCCCACACCCTGTACCGCACACGTCCCGACCCGCGCACCGCGATGCACGGCATCGCCGGACCCGCCGTCGCGATGCTCGCCTGCGCGCTGGGCGGCGTCATGTCCGGAGGGGTCTCCCAGCGCGTGGCCGACTGGCTGGACGGCACCCGTGACGCGCTCCCCGGCCCGCCCGTCCTGCTGACCTGGCAGGCCTCGGCGATCCCGCCGCTGCTCCTGGTGCTCCTCGTCCTCGGCGGCCGGCTCGCCCGGCACACCTGGCGGCTGCGCGACCGCGAGATGGCCGACGTCGCACTCGACCACGAGGGACAGCCACGGGACATCGCCCGTACCCGCCGCATCGCCGGCGCCCGCGCGATGGCCACGCTCACCGACCTGGCCCCCGTCATGACCGCCGTCCTGTCGTCCGTGACGCTGCTGCTCGGCGCCGCCGCCCTCGTCGGGGCCTTCGCCACCGGCGACGCCCCGGGGGACGCCGCGCAAGGTGCGTACGGCTTCGTCCGGGGCGGAGCGCAGACCGCGCAGGCGCTCGGCTCCTGGCTGATCGGCGTCGGCTTCATACTGTTCGTCACCTGGGGCCGCCGCGCCTACAAGGACCCGGCGGCCCGCCGCACCATCGGCATCCTCTGGGACGTCGGCACGTTCTGGCCGCGCGCCGCCCACCCCTTCGCACCGCCCTGCTACGCCGAGCGCGCCGTGCCCGACCTGACCTGGCGCATGGCCACGTGGATCCGCACCACCGGCGGACGGCTCGTGCTGTCCGGACACTCCCAGGGCAGTGTGCTGGCGGCCGCGGCGGCCTGGCAGCTGAAACCGTCGGTCCGCAAGCGGATCGCCCTGCTCACCTACGGCTCCCCGCTGGAGCGCCTGTACGGCCGCTGGTTCCCGGCCCACTTCGGCCCGGCCGCCCTGACCGCTCTGCATCACGAGGTCGCCTGCTGGCGCAATCTCTACCGTCCGACCGACCCCATCGGCGGCCCGGTCCTGCTGCCGGGCGACTGCGGCCCCCAGGTCGACCACGCACCCCTGAAAGACCCGCTCGCCTACGGACGGACCGAACGACACCCGCTGCCCGCGCCGATCCTCGGCCACTCCGACTACCAGGCGGACCCGGCCTTCGACGTCGAGCGGGCACGGCTGCTGAGCCGGCTGAGGCCCGATGTCCCCGCTCCCCGTCCGCAGGACGGCGGTCCTCAGGGCAGCTCCGGCAGGTCCTCCGGGTAGAGCAGCGTGAGGTCGTCGGTGTCCGGCTCCGCCAGCTGGGCGACCCGTCCCGCGTGCCGCTCGACCATCGCCTCGAAGGTCTGCCGCGCGGTGCGGCCGTTGCCGAACGCGGGGCCCTTCGGGATCGCGGTGAAGTACTTCCGCAACGCCTCGGCCGCGCCCGGGGCGAGCCGGTACTCGTGCTCCTCGGCCTGCTGCTCCACGATCCGCAGCAGCTCATCGGGCGCGTAGTCGCCGAAGGTGATGGTGCGTGAGAAACGGGACGCCACACCGGGGTTGACCGAGAGGAACCGCTCCATCTCCTCCGTGTAGCCGGCGACGATCACCACGACCGCGTCCCGGTGATCCTCCATGAGCTTCACCAGGGTGTCGATGGCCTCGCGGCCGAAGTCCCGCCCGGAGTCCTCCGGCGCCAGGGCGTACGCCTCGTCGATGAACAGGACACCGCCGCGCGCCCGGTCGAACGCCTCCTGGGTGCGGATCGCGGTGGAGCCGATGTGCTCGCCGACCAGGTCCACCCGGGACACCTCGACGAGATGGCCCTGTTCCAGGACGCCCAGCGAGGCGAGGATCTCGCCATAGAGCCGGGCCACCGTCGTCTTGCCGGTACCGGGGGAGCCGGTGAAGACCAGATGGCGGCGGACCGACGCGGCCTTGAGGCCCGCCTCCTGCCGGCGCCGTCCCACCTCGATCATGTCGGTGAGCGCCCGCACCTCCCGCTTGACGCTCTCCAGGCCCACCAGCGCGTCGAGTTCACCGAGGACCGCCTTGGACGTGCGTGCGGGCTGCGCCGGCACCTCCGCGGTGACGAGCGGCTCGTGCTCGGTGGACCGCTGGCCCGGGATGGCACCCAGCAGACCCGCCGACGGACTCGACGTCTGGACGGCCGTCTCGGGCACCGGCGGACGCAGCCCGGCGCTCTCGTCGCTCGTGCAGTCCTCGACGACCGGGCCCCCGCCGGGCGCGCCGCCGTCCGCGAACTCGTAACCCCCGCGCGCGCACCGCTCGGTGCGGCACTTCCTCAGCGTCGAACGGCAGCCGTCGATCACATGGAAGCCGTAGCCCCCGCTGTCGGTGACCCGGCAGTTGAGGAAACTGCCCCGGCCGTCGGCCGACACGTAGAAACCCGCCTCGGCGGTCGAGGTGACCGTGCAGCGCTCGATGGTGGGATCGGCGCCCTTGGTGACGATCACACCGGTCTGTGTGCCGTCGACGGTGCAGCCGGACAGGGTGCCGCCGCTGCCGTGGTCACGGAACCACGCACCCGTCGCGGCGTCCCGGATCCGGCAGTCGTCGAGTTGGGCGGTGGCGCCGTCGCTCACCGAGACCGCGGTGTTGCGTACTTGGGAGATGTCGCTGTCGACGACGTCCGCGCGGGATCCGCGGTCGAGGACGAACAGGGCGTCGGGCACGTCGTGCACACGGCAGGAGTCGAGGACCGCGGTCGCGCCGTCGCTGACCCAGACCGCCGGATAGTCGCCGGTGCTGTCGAAGATCTCGCACTGGTTGGCGTCGACGCGGGTGCCGGGGTCCCACACCGACAGGCCGTTGCGCCCGAACTGCCGCACGGTGGTGCGCGTCAGCGTGAGCACGGAACGCGAGCGCAGGTCCACCGCGTTCTCAGGGATGTCGTGGATGCGGCAGTCGGCGAGCGTGAGGACCGCGTCCGTGTCGAGCGTGACGCCGTCCGCCGTCGTGCGGTGCACGTCGCAGTCGGTGAGATGGGCCGTGGCCCGCCCCGTGATCTGCACCCCGGAGCCCTTCACCTCGTACACCTCGCAGCCCACCGCTTCGAGCGAGGAGCCCTCGCCGGTGGCGGACAGACCGGCACCGGAGGCGTGGTGCACCCGGCAGCGGTCCAGGCGCGGACGGGCGCCGCCGCGGACCGCGATCCCCGACTGGCCGGCCGCGACGACCTCGCACTCCTCGAACACCCCACCGCCGCCGTCCAGTACGGCGATGCCGATGCCGGCGGGGTTGTCGACCGTGCAACGGCGCGCGGTGGGCCGGGCACCGGACCGCACCTCGATCCCCGCCGCGGACCGCGTGACGATCCGGACGTCCAGCAGCTCGGGGGTGCCCTCCTCGACGAGCAGCGCGGGGGCGGCCGAGTCCTGGCCCTCCACGTGCAGGTCCTGGACCACGGCGGCGGCGCGCACGGTCAGCGGCACCCCGTCCACGGGGGCGATGCGCACGGAGCCGGGGGAGCCCTCGGGGCCGCGCAGTGTCACCGCGCGCTGCACCACCAGGTTCTCCCGGTAGGTGCCGGGAGCGACGGTGAGGACGTCTCCGTCGGCCGCGGCCTCCAGGGCGGCGGCCAGCGATGCGTACTCACCCGTGCGGCGCCGCCACCGCGAGGTGCCGGTGTGCGTCACCTGGACCGTGCCCTGTGCCATGGCGCTGTTGTGTCCCCACCTCGTCGTACGCGGGTCCTGCGAGGCCCTGCTGACAGCCCGTCGCCCAGGTCCCTGCCGGACAGCCTCTCACGACGGTGCCGAACTGCTCGGCCGGTCCACCGTAGCGTGCGCGGGGACACCGGGATGACCGTAGCGGGAAGGCCGTCAGCTGCCGGTGCCGGCCTTGCCCCAGTCGGGACCCGCCTTGTCCCATGCCTGGTCCCAACGGGCGTACCGTCCGCGGACCATGCGCCAGACGATCATGCGCCTGGCCCCTTCGACAAGTCCCGCGCACAGCAGTCCCGCTCCGATTCCGGCCAGCACGGCGTGCGTCGTCGCGGTGGCGCCGTCCAGCGGGCGGCCGACCATGTTGCCGTGGGCGTCGGTCCAGAGCTTGAAGTGGTCCCCGTGACGGGGGGACTTGAGGTCGGCTATCACCGCGCCGTGCTGGGCCGTGCCGTCCGGTGCCGTCCAGTCGGCCAGGACGCGGCTGTGGGCGTCCCGGGAGGACGACGTCTCGGGATCGGGCTCCAGGGGACTGCGGGACAGCTCCTTGACGACGGTGGCCGCCACCAGGTGGTGCGTCCTGTGCTGGTCGCGAACGGACTGCTGCAGGGCGTCCTGGGCCGAGGCGCCGACCGCGGCTCCGACAAGCGGCGCGACGGCGAGGATCAGCAGCACGGCCGCCAGGCCCAGCCAGGCCTCCATGAGATCGGTCGTGCGGCGCAGCGGATTGTGCCGCCAGCGCCAGAGTCCGCTGATTGCTCGCACCGTCCCGCACCCCCCTTCCGCGTCCGTGATAACCCGCAGCCGGTCCGTCCACGCGGCAGCCCGGGGAAGAGAGAGCGAAATCACCCTCCCCGTGTCCCTCTCATGGACTTCTCATACTCTCAACGCTCGTGCCCCGGGCAGGGGTTCCCCCTCGGCGCCCCCACTCACGGAAGTCGGCCGCGAGGCTATTCGAGGACGGTGACCGGATCCCCGACGCGCAGCGTGCCGCGGGACTCGGGCACGAGATTCTGACCGAAGATCAGCTGGTTCCCCACGCGGCGGTGGCGCCCGAGGGTGCGCAGGGGCTCCTTGCCGCGCTCCGCGGAGCTCTGGTCCGTGGTGGTGACGACGCATCGGCCGCACATCTTGGCCACCCGGAAGGTGACCTCGCCGATGGCGATCCTCGACCAGTCGTCCTCGGCCCAGGGGTCGGTTCCGGACACGACCACGTTCGGCCGGAAGCGGTTCATGGGGAGCGGGCCCTCGTGGGCGTGGTCGCCCTGCGCGACGAGTGAGTTGAGGGCGTCCAGCGAGGCGAGCGTGGTGACGAGCAGGGGATAGCCGTCGGCGAAGCTGACGGTCTCACCCGGGCGTGCGAAGTCCGGATCGACGGGGCGGCAGGTGGCCGGATCGTCCATGTGGACGAGGCGCACGTCGGCGCCCAGATAGGCGCTGCACCACGCATGTGCGGCGTCGTCCGCGAGGACGCCCTCCACCTTGTCCCCGAAGATGTCGAGCACGGTCGTGCCGACCGGCGCGGGCACGGTGACGTCGATCGGCTCGCGACCGGGCCCGGACAGCCGCAGGCCGCCGCCGGGCAGCAGCTCGGCGGCGGCCAGTGCGAGACGTGGCTGCTGGCGTTGCGTGACGACCTTTCCCCCGTCGTCGATCAGTACCCAGCGGCGGTCTCCGGCCAGCCCCCAGGGCTCCACGACGGCCTCCCGGGGCGACTCGCCCCGGAACGCCTTGACCGGATGGACATGGATCGAGTGCAGTTGCGCGTTCCCCATGACCGCCATGGTGCCAGCAGGCACCGGTGAAACGTCGCGGATACCTCAGTAGCCGCGGTACTGCTGCCCGTTGTACGGATCCTGGTAGGGAGCCGGTGCGGGGCGCGGGGCCGCGGGGCGCATCGCCTCGTAGCCGGTGCCGGGCGCCATCGGGCGCTGCTGCTGCGGCTGGGGGCCGGGGTAGCCACGCGGGCCGGCCGCCTGCTGCGGGATGTAGGGAGCGGGGGCCTGTTGCAGCGGAGCGGGCTGCTGGGCCTGCGGGTACCCGTAGGCGGGTGCCTGCTGGGACGGGCCGGCGGGCAGTGCGGGGAGTGCCGACGGCAGGGCAGGGAGATGGCTGCCCGTCTCGTAGGCGGAGGGGACCCGGATCGGTGCGATCTGGGGAGTGCCCCGCTCGGCGACGAGAGAGTCGTAGATCGGGGTGTCCGGGAAGAAGGACGGCGCGGAGTAGTAACCGCCGCCGTATGTGGAGCGGGGGGAGGTCATGGCACATAAGTTAAGCCCACGATGTGCTGGTTGGGGAGACCGATAAGAGGGTTGTTTTCCGTGTCCGCAGTGACGCGGGATCCCCAATCCGAGCGAACTCGGCAAAAAAGGACGTCGAACGGCGCTCGGATCGTGTAAAGGCCGAGTTCGCGGCGGGTTACCGGCGGTTGACCACGGATCTTCCTGCACGGGTCATGGGAGTTCTCCGGGGTGGGGGATTAGGTTGTGCGGGAAACGGAGCCGGCGGACCGGCCGCGCGGCGGCCCGGTGCGGAGACACGTGATGGGGGCGTACATGTCAATGTCAAAGGGAGCGAATGTTCCCGTGCCGACGACCGCGCTGCGCGTCGAATTGGGGTGGCGTTCAGGACCCGGTGTGCCGGACGCGGATGCCTCGGCGCTGCTGCTGGTCTCGGGCAAGGTCCGTTCGGACGGGGACTTCGTCTTCTACAACCAGCCCGCGCACGCGTCCGGCGCCGTGCGGCACGAAGGCAAGCGGGACGCGGGCGGGCAGGTCACGGACGCGCTGCTCGTCGACCTGACGCGGGTGGAGCCCGCGATCGAGACGGTGGTGCTCGCCGCCTCCACCGACGGGGGCGCCTTCGGACAGGTGCCCGGCCTCGGCATCCGCGTGCTCGACGCACAGCGCGGCACGGAGATCGCGCGGTTCGACAGCGCCGACGCCACCGTCGAGACCGCCTTCGTCCTCGGCGAGTTCTACCGGCGCCAGGGCGCCTGGAAGTTCCGCGCCGTGGGGCAGGGTTACGGCAGCGGGCTCGAAGGACTGGCCACCGACTACGGGATCACCGTGGACGAACCCCAGCACGCCGCGCCCCCGGCCCCCACCGCACCGCCGGTGGCCCCGCCCGTGACCATGCCGCCGCCGGTCCCGCCCGTCGCCCCCTCGCCCTACGCGACCACTCCGCCGCCCGCGCCGTACGGCAGTACCCCGCCGCCCGCTCCGTACGGGAGCACGCCCCCGCCCGCTCCGTACGGCAGCACTCCGCCGCCGGCCCCCTACGGCAGCCCGCCGCCCCCCGCCCCGTACGGGAGCACGCCCCCGCCTCCCACGGTCCCGGTCAGCCTCTCCAAGGTGACGCTGACCAAGGAGGCTCCCTCCGTCTCGCTGACCAAGCAGGGCGGCACCTCCGGCGCGATGCGCGTCAACCTCAACTGGCAGGTGCGCAAGCAGTTCTCGGGATGGGGAAGCAAGCGGGGCCGTGCCGTCGCGATGCACTCGGACCTCGACCTCGACCTGTGCGCGCTGTACGAGCTGTCCGATGGACGCAAGGGCGTCGTACAGGCCCTGGGCAACGCCTTCGGGGCGCTGCACCAGCCGCCGTACATCCATCTCGACGGGGACGACCGCACCGGGGCCGTGGCCAGTGGGGAGAACCTCACGATCAACCTCGACCACAAGCAGAGCTTCCGGCGCATCCTCATCTTCGTCACCATCTATGAAGGGGCGCGCTCCTTCGCGGACCTGCACGCCACGGTGACGCTCCAGCCGTTCAGCGGCGCTCCGGTCGATTTCTCCCTCGACGAGTGCACCGTGCCCTCGACCGTGTGCGCCCTCGCCCTCATCACCAACACCGGCAACGACCTCATCGTCCAGCGCGAGGCCCGCTACCTCGTCCCGGAGCGCGGAGTGAGCCCCCAGCGCACCGTCGACTACGCCTACGGGTGGGGCATGAACTGGACTCCCGGCAGGAAGTAGGTACTCAGCTCTCCTCGAGCGCGGTGTCGGGGCGGGCGTAGGTGCGGCCCTTCCAGGCGGCACCGCGCCCCCTGTAGTGCTGCACCGCCGAATCGACCGTCATGAGGAGGTACAGGAAAGCGGTGACCGGCAGCAGCGGGGCCTGCCACGCGGGCTGCCGGTAGTAACGGAGCATCGGCACGTACGTCGCGCCCATCACGATCCACGCGAGCCCGCCGGCCACCGCCGCCCACACGCTCCCGGCGGCGAGGCCGGCCACGAAGGCGACCGGCGGCATCAGATACACGACGGCGAGGCCCAGGACCGTCCCGGCCAGCAGCAGCGGGCTGTGCCGCAGCTGCGCGTAGGCGCTGCGCGAGACCATGCGCCACAGGTCGTGCAGTCGCGGATAGGGACGCACACTGTCCACCCGGTCGGCGAGACCCAGCCAGATGTGACCCCCGCTGCGCTTGACCGCCCGCGCGAGCGCGACGTCGTCGATCACGGCGTGCCGGATGGCGTCCGGGACCTGTGCCCGCTCGGCGGCGTCGGCGCGCAGCAGGACGCAGCCGCCCGCCGCGGCCGCCGTGCGCGCCCTCCACACGGAGATCCAGCGGAACGGGTAGAGCTGGGCGAAGAAGTAGACGAACGCGGGCACGACGAGTCGCTCCCAGGCGCTCTCCACGCGCAGGCGCGCCATCTGCGAGACGAGGTCGTACGCTCCGGTGCGGGCCGCCGCCACCAGCTCCCGCAGGCTGTCGGGAGCGTGCGCGATGTCCGCGTCCGTCAGCAGCAGGTACTCGGGCTCACGCGCGCGTGCCAGGGCGATCCCGTGCCGCACGGCCCAGAGCTTGCCCGTCCAGCCCGCGGGCGGCTCCCCGGGAGAGCCCACGGTGAGCGGCAGCCCGCCGTGGCGCTCCGCCAGCTCCCGGGCCAGCTTCCCGGTGCCGTCCGAACTGCCGTCGTCGACGAGGAAGACCTCGGCCCGCCCCGGATAGTCCTGGGCGAGGAGGGACGGAAGGCTCTGGGGCAGGACGCCGGCCTCGTCGCGCGCGGGCACGACGACACAGACGCTCGGCCATTCGTCCGGGTCCCGGCGTGACGGCAGTCGTACATCCGTACGCCAGAAATAGCCCTGGCCGAGCAGCAGCCAGAGCCACGCGATCAGCGATATCACAGCGACAAACACCACGGCGCTCACCCACCGCAGTCTGCCCCACGACGGGTGACGAGGCGGATCGTCTATGGTGACCGGGTGAAGATCGCGCTGATGGACTCCGGAATCGGACTGCTCGCTGCTGCCGCCGCGGTACGTCGACTGCGGCCCGACGCCGATCTCGTGCTCTCCTCGGACCCCGGCTCCATGCCCTGGGGACCGCGCACGCCGGAGGACGTCACCGCGCGCGCCCTCGCCGTCGCCGAGGCCGCCGCGCGACACCGTCCCGACGCCCTGATCGTGGCCTGCAACACGGCCTCCGTACGCGCCCTGCCCGCGCTGCGGGCCCGCCTGGAGCCGGAGGTGCCCGTCATCGGCACCGTGCCCGCGATCAAGCCGGCCGCCGCAGGCGGCGGACCCGTCGCGATCTGGGCCACGCCCGCCACGACCGGAAGCCCCTACCAGCGCGGACTCATCGCCGAGTTCGCGGACGGGGTGAGCGTCACCGAGGTGGCCTGCCCGGGCCTCGCCGACGCGGTCGAGCACGCGGACCAGGACGCCATCGACGCCGCGATCGCGGCGGCCGCCGCGCGCACCCCCGAGGACGTAAGGGCCGTCGTCCTGGGCTGCACCCATTACGAACTGGTCGCCGAACGCATCCGCGCCGCCGTGCAGCGGCCCGGACGCCCGCCCCTCGTCCTGCACGGCTCGGCCGGTGCGGTCGCGGCGCAGGCACTGCGCAGGATCGGTGAGGCGCCGAGGCCGGAGGCCCCCGCCGACTCCGTCGTCACGGTGCTCCTCGGCGGCGAAGAGGGATCGCTGCTCGCGACCGCGCTCAGCTACGAGGAAGGGCGCACGCTCGCGGCCGCCGCTCCCGCGCTGACCGAAGGTCACCGTCCGGCACGCTGAGTAGGGCCAACTGCCGCGACCACTCCTGGTCACGGACCGGACGCGCTCCGTGCGACGTCCGGGCACTGCCGGTCACGGTGTGAACCCCCTCCGCACGGAGACCGCCCGCCGGGGCCGGTGACGCTCCGCAAGCCCGTGCCCGCGCAGCGGAAGCTGAGTACCCTCATAGACATGAGGGACCACCCCCACGGCGAAGGCACCCCGCATCCGGAGATCTGGACCGGGCGTGCGACGAACCGCGTCCAGTGGCTGCCCGCCCTCGGCGGAGCCGCCTGTCTGGCGCTCGGTATCGAGCTGGCCGTCGACTCCGCGTGGACGTCGGGATCGGCCCCGCTCATCATGTCCGTCGTCGGCTGCATCGCCGCCGGACTGCTGATCATCTTCGGCACGCTCGCCTTCCTGCACGTCGCCGTGAAGGTGGACAAGGACTGCCTCGAAGTGCGCTGCGGTCACATCGGACTGCCGCGCCGCCGCATCCCGCTCTCCAGCGTCGTCGGCGCCGAATTCGCGCCCAAGGTCACCCCGCGCCAGTGGGGCGGCTTCGGCTACCGCTGGCGGCCCGAGAAGGGGACCGCGGTGATCGTCCGGCGCGGCGAGGGCGTGGTGCTGCGTCTCGGCGACGGGCACACCTTCACGATCACGGTGGACAACGCCGAGGCGGCGGTACGCATCATCCGTGACCGCCTGCGGCCCGGCTCGCCGGGCACGGCGCACTGACGCTCCCGCCGGTCGGCGCGGCCCTCACCGATCCGACGGCCGCCGGATCAGCGGACGGTGTCCTGGAGATCGTCCGGCCCCTCGGCGGCCAGCGGCCGTGCCGTGGCCAGGCCCGCCAGCAGACCCGCACCCGCCGTCACCGTGGTGAAGCTCAGCGCGTTGCCGATCGAGGCGATGGCCGCCAGCGCGGTCAATGACGCGCCCGCCGTCAGCGCGACCGGAGTGGAGCGCGGGGTGCGCCACAGCGCGTACAGCATCCAGCAGAACGCCGCCGCGAGCAGCGCCACGCCGATCACGCCCTGCTCGGCCGCCTGCTGCAGCGGAGCGGAGTGGGGCTTGCCGTCGGGGAGCAGCGACTGCGTGACCGTCGGGCTGAGCTCTCCGTAACGTCCGGGTCCCACGCCCAGGACCAGGTCCTGGCGGGCCAGCCGGAGCGCGTCGTGCCAGAGCAGGACCCGGTGCCGGGTCAGCTGCCCCTCCAGGGAGGCCGTCGGACCGTCGGGCAGGGCGTCCTCGGCGATCGCCCAGGTCAGGCCCGTCACCAGCGCCGCCGCGCAGGCGAGACCCGCGAGTCCCAGAGCCCGGTGGTGCATCCGGGTGGCGGCGAGCGAGCACAGCAGGACCCCGGCGCAGGTGGCGAAACCGGTGGTCGATCCCAGGACCGCCGCGGCCACGGTGATCCCGGCGGCGAGCAGACGCAGGGCGAGGCGAGGTCTCGGAGTCTGCGCCGCCCAGGCCGCGCAGCAGGCCGCTCCCGTGGCGAGTGTCAGCAGAGCCGCCGTGGCGCCCGAGTGCCCGAGCTGGAGGGTGATCTGCGGGCCGGGCGTGGCGATCGCGAGCCCGAGTCCGGCGAGCGCGCCCGCGCACGGGGCGGCGACCGGAAGCAGCACCCCGAAGATCCGCCCCGCCGCGTAACCGGCCGCCACGGCGAGCACCGCCAGCAGGACGCCCTCGGGCCGGCCGCCGTGCGCGGTCGCCGTGACCAGTGACCAGACGGCGCAGGCCGCGAGCACGACGACGCCCAGGCCGTCCGAAGCGCTGCGTCTCTCGCCCGCGGCGGCGGGATCGGCCGCGGACGCCATCCCGGTGGATCCCACTCCGTCGACCCCCCGACTCTGCCGGGCCCCGGCCGTCGTGACCACATCCGGCCGCACGTCAGAGGCTCGGGCACACCGTAACGGGTGATGCGCCGGTTTGTGGACATGTTGCGCAGAAACGTTGCGGCGTGTGTTCGAGGAGAGCTCCGGCGGCCGGTCGGACTCCCTCGGGGCGGACGAGACCGTGCTGTCGGCGCCCTGGTCACGCGCCGTACACTCCCCGGGTGACCGCCACCGCAACCACCGTAGACGAGCCGGACCAGCTCGAACCCCAGGCCGCGCCCGCCTCGCGCGGGGCCGCATGGGTGCGACGCCTCGTCCCGGCCGCCGTAGCGGCGCTCTCCGGAGTGCTGCTGTACGTCAGCTTCCCGCCCCGCACGCTGTGGTGGCTCGCCCTTCCGGCCTTCGCGCTCTTCGCCTGGGTCCTGCGCGGTCGCACCTGGAAGGCGGGACTGGGCCTCGGCTACCTGTTCGGCCTCGGATTCCTGCTGCCGCTGCTCGTCTGGACCGGCGTCGAGGTCGGCCCCGGTCCGTGGCTGGCGCTCGTCGCCGTGGAAGCCGTGTACGTCGCACTCGTCGGCGCGGGCATCACGCTCGTGTCCCGGCTTCCCGCCTGGCCGCTGTGGGCGGCCGCCGTGTGGATCGCGGGAGAGGCGGCACGCGCGCGTGCCCCCTTCGGCGGCTTCCCCTGGGGCAAGATCGCCTTCGGCCAGGCCGACGGAGTCTTCCTGCCGCTCGCCGCGGTGGGCGGCACCCCGGTGCTGAGCTTCGCGGTCGTCCTCTGCGGATTCGCGCTGTACGAGATCGTGCGCCTGGCCGTCGAGGGCCGGCGCACCGGAGCGGTCCGCAAGGGTGCCGCGGCGGTGGCGCTGCTCGGCGTGGCCGTGCCCGTCGTCGGCGCGCTCGCCGCGCGGACGCTCGTCAGCGACAAGGCGGAGAAGGGCACGACGACCGTCGCGGTCATCCAGGGCAACGTGCCGCGCGCGGGACTGGATTTCAACTCCCAGCGGCGTGCCGTTCTCGACCACCACGCGCGCGAGACGGAACGACTCGCCGCCGAGGTCAGGGCCGGTAAGGTCGCCAAGCCCGACATCGTCCTGTGGCCCGAGAACTCCTCCGACATCGACCCGTTCACCAACCCCGACGCGCGCGCCGTGATCGACGGTGCCGCCCGGGCGATCGGTGCCCCCATCTCGGTGGGCGGCGTCGTCGAACGGGACGGCAAGCTCTACAACGAGCAGATCCTGTGGGACCCCGAGAAGGGTGCCGTCGACACGTACGACAAGCGGCAGGTGCAGCCCTTCGGCGAGTACCTCCCGCTGCGCTCGCTCCTCGGTGCCATCAACAAGAACTGGACGACCATGGTGCGCCAGGACTTCAGCCGCGGCACCGAGCCGGGCGTGTTCACCATGGACGGCGCCAAGGTCGGCCTCGCGACCTGCTACGAGGCGGCCTTCGACTGGGCCGTGCGCGACACCGTCACGGACGGCGCGCAGATGATCTCGGTCCCCAGCAACAACGCCACCTTCGACCGCAGCGAGATGACCTATCAACAGCTCGCCATGTCCCGCATCCGCGCCGTCGAGCACAGCCGCACGGTCACGGTGCCCGTGACGAGCGGCGTCAGCGCCGTGATCATGCCGGACGGCAGGATCACCCAGAGGACCGGGATGTTCGTGGCCGACTCGCTCGTCCAGAAGGTGCCCCTGCGCACCTCCGAGACCCCGGCGACGAAGCTCGGCATCCTTCCCGAGATGGTCCTGGTCGCGCTCGCCGCGGGCGGGCTCGGCTGGGGCGCGGCCACGGCGGTCCGCGGGCGGCGCGACTCCGAGGCCTGACAGGAGGCGGCCGAGCCGGGCCGTTAGGGTCGGGGCATGGCTACTCCCGACTTCATCCGCACGATCCGGGCCTCCGCGGGGCACCAACTGCTCTGGCTCCCCGGAGTCAGCGCCGTGGTCTTCGACGACGACGGCAGAGTGCTGCTCGGGCAGCGTTCGGACAACCACGAGTGGGCGCTGATCTCCGGGATCCCGGACCCGGGGGAGCAGCCGGCGGCCTGCGCCGTGCGCGAGGTCTACGAGGAGACCGCCGTGCGCTGCGTGGTCGAGCGCGTGGTCCTGGTCAGGGCCGGGAAGCAGGTCACCTTCGACAACGGCGACATCTGCCAGTTCATGGACACCACGTTCCGGTGCCGTGCGGTCGGCGGCGAGGCCCGGGTCAACGACGACGAGTCGCTGGAGGTCGGCTGGTTCGACGTGGACGCCCTGCCGGAGCTGCGGGACACCGCGCTCTTCCGGATCAAGCAGGCCCTGTCCGACGGACCCACATGGTTCGACCCTATGACCTGACACCGAACTGTGTGTGGTGACCACATCGGTCGGCGCGTGGGCGCTGCTTAGGGTCAAGTCATGACCGCGCCCAGCGCCCACCAGGGCCCCCACGCCCCCGCACTCGATCTCGGCGGCCGCACCGCGCTCGTCACCGGCGCCGCGGGCGGCATCGGCCGCGCCTGCGCGCTGCGGCTGGCCGCCGCCGGAGCCAAGGTCAGAGCGGTGGACCGGGACTCCGCGGGCCTGGACGTGCTCGCCGAGCACGCACACGGCCTCGCCGGGACCGTCGAGCCGCACGTCCTCGACCTCACCGACCTCGACGCGGCGGAACAGGCCGCGGCGGGCACCGACGTCCTGGTCAACAACGCCGGACTGCAACTGGTGCGCCCGATCGAGGAGTTTCCGCCCGACGTCTTCCACACCGTGCTCACCGTGATGCTGGAGGCGCCGTTCCGGCTGATCCGCGGCGCCCTGCCCCACATGTACGGGCAGGGCTGGGGCCGCGTCGTCAACGTCTCCTCGGTCCACGGGCTGCGCGCCTCGGCGTTCAAGTCGGCCTACGTGGCCGCGAAGCACGGTCTCGAAGGGCTCTCCAAGACCACCGCGCTGGAAGGCGCGGCCCACGGGGTCACCTCGAACTGCGTGAACCCCGCCTACGTGCGGACCCCCCTGGTGGAGAAGCAGCTCGCCGATCAGGCGAGGGCGCACGGGATCCCGCGCGAGCAGGTCCTCAGCGAGGTGCTGCTCCAGGACAGCGCGGTCAAGCGGCTGATCGAGCCGGAGGAGGTCGCCGAGGCGGTGGCCTATCTGTGCAGCCCGCAGGCGGCCTTCATCACCGGTACGTCCCTGGTGCTGGACGGGGGCTGGACCGCCCACTGAACCGTGATTCCCCCTCCCGCACGCCTGCCGCACCGCCACCCGTGCTGTCCGCCGCCGGTCGGAGCGCCGCCCGCACCGGTGTCCGCCCTGTCGGCCGCCTGTCGTAGCGCCCTGCGCGCCGTCGGCCGCCGGTCGCGGGCAGCGACCCGAGCCGAGCCGTGCCGGTCGCGACCGGCCGGGGTCCGGTGCGGGCCGGGAGTTGTCCACAGGCCGGTGGCACCGGCCCTGAGATGCGCAATCCTTTGACCATGTCCCGCGATCACGTCCCCTCCGTCGAGTCCTTCGCCGACAGCGCCGAGGCGCCGTTCCTGGAGCTCCTGGCCCGCGGCGCGTCCGCCGACGCGTACGAGCAGCCGGTGCTGCTCGCCCGCGCCGAGGGCCGGTCCGCCGAGCGCGTCGCCGCGCTCGACCGGGCCCGGCTGCTCGCCCTGCGCGTCCGGTCGGACATGGAGGGCCGGCGCCGGCGTGAGGCGGAGCTCTCGGCGCTGTTCGAGACGGCGCACGACCTGGCGGGCCTGCGCGACCTCGATGCCGTGCTGCAGGCGATCGTCCAGCGGGCCCGCTCACTGCTGAGCACCGACGTCGCCTACCTCAGCCTGAACGACTCGGACCGCGGCGACACCTATATGAGGGTCACCGAGGGCTCGGTCGCCGCGCGCTTCCAGCAACTGCGCCTCGGCATGGGCGAGGGCCTCGGCGGGCTCGTCGCGCAGACCGCCCGCCCCTATGTCACCGACGACTACTTCAAGGACGCGCGCTTCCAGCACACCCACACCATCGACGCGGGCGTGCGGGACGAAGGGCTCGTCGCCATCCTCGGTGTGCCGCTGATGATCGGATCCCAGGTCATCGGCGTCCTGTTCGCCGCGGACCGTCGTGCGCGGGTGTTCGAGCGCGAGCAGATCGCCCTGCTCGGCTCGTTCGCGGCCCTGGCCGCCGCCGCCATCGACACGGCGAACCGGCTCGCGGAGACCCGTTCCGCACTGGAACGCCTCGGTCGCGCCCACGAGATCATCAGGGACCGCAGCGGAGTGATCGAGCGGGCGTCGGACATCCACGACCGGCTCGCCGAGCTCGTGCTGCGCGGCGGCGGAGTGCACGACGTGGCCGCCGCCGTGTCGGAGGTCCTCGACGGAGCCGTCGAGTTCAGCGAGGCGGACGAGGCACCGGCCGCCGCGGTGGAGGCGTCCCGCGCCGACGGCCACGCCGTGCGGCACAAGGACGACTGGGTCGCCGCGGTCGCCGCCGGTGGCGAGCTGCTCGGCGCGCTGGTGCTGCACGGGCATCCAGGTCTGGACCCGGTCGACCAGCGCACCCTGGAGCGCGCGGCGATGGTCACCTCGCTCCTCCTGCTCGCCCGGCGCTCCGCGTCCGACGCCGAGCAGCGCGTCCGCGGCGAACTGCTGGACGACCTGCTGGACGCACGTGACCGTGATCCGCGTCTGCTGCGCGAGCGGGCCGCCCGGCTCCAGGCCGATCTCGACCGGCCCCATGTCGTGCTGGCCGCCCGGCTGGACACCGCCGCCCTGGACGCCGACCGCGAGGCGGCCGGGCGCAGACGTCTGTGGGCCGCCGCCTCCCACCTCGCCACCACCCGGCACGGACTGGCCGCCGCCCGGGACGGCGGCACCGTACTGCTGCTTCCCCTGGAGCCCGGTGACACCGGGACGGACCTGGCCCGGCGCACGGCGCGGCACCTCGGCGGCGCGGTGAGCGAAGGGGTCACCGTGGGCGCCTCCGCGCCCGTCGAGCAACTCGCCGCCCGCCCCGACGCGGTGGCGTCGGCGTACGCGGAGGGGCAGCGCTGTCTGGAGGCCCTGCGGCTGCTCGGCCGCACCGGGGACGGCGCGGCCGCCGAGGACTTCGGGTTCCTGGGACTGCTGCTCGCCGGGGACCGGGACATCTCGGGATTCGTCGAGCGCACCATCGGCGGCGTCGTGGACTACGACGAACGCCGCGGGACCGATCTGCTGCGCACCATGGACGCCTATTTCGCCTGCGGCATGAGCCCGGCGCGCACGAAGGACGACCTGCATGTGCATGTGAACACGGTGGCGCAGCGGCTGGAGCGGGTCGGACGGCTGCTGGGGGACGACTGGCAGAGCCCCGCGCGCGCCCTGGAGATCCAACTCGCCCTGCGGCTGCACCGGTTGTCGACCACCGCACGCCACTGACCGTTCCTAAAGACTGAGCGTGAATTGCACAGGCTCAGCCGAACGCTCCGAACGGTCTTGGGCGTTCTGGGTCACCGCGTTCGCTCCGTGTCCGGCGCCATCGGATCGTGTCCGTGGTCCGGGTACGCGGGGGCGGTTTCCCTCGCTTTCTCGGTCACTGGGTCGGGCCTGGGCGATCCGATGCCCCGCACCATCACCCTGGTGGTGCGGGGGCGGTGTCGTCCGTCGCCTGATCCGGTGGCCGAGGGAGCGTCGTCCGATCGCCACCGAGGCGGCGGCGTGTCGGCTGGTCTTGCGGTTCTTGCTGGTGAGGGGCTTTTGCCAGTGCTCGGCGCCCCACATTGAGGTGTAGGCGGGATCGACGGCGATCACGCTGATACCGGTCTCGGCGCACATGCTCAACAGGCGTGCGCGGAGGCGGCCGGTGGGGATGGTGGAGATCAGCTGCCGAAACTTCTTCTTCCGGCCATGCTTCTCCCGGGTCTTGGAGTCGGTGAAGTCGAGGTCTTCGATTGCGATGGCCTTGACGTCGCAGGCCTTGGCCCAGTGCAGAAGGCGGGTGAGGGCGTGGCGGAGCTGGGCGTCACGGTGGGCGGCGGTGCCGGTCAGGTCGTAGTCGAAGCGGCGCGGGCTGCCGATCGGGTTGCCGTGTTCGTCCAGTAACCAGGCGGCCAAGTGGTCGGCGTTGGTGTCCACACCGATCACGCCCTTCGCCCGCAGCGCATCGAGCGGGATCACGGGGAGGTCTTTGCGGGTCCAGGACGCGTCCAGGTACCAGCGTCCAAGGGCGGTGCCCCCGTGGATGCGGTAGGCCACGGCCCGGTTCGCCTGGATGCGGTCGCGCCACTCGTCTCCCCGGTGCGGGAAACTCACGCGGGCGGCGAGGACGTACCGGCCGTTCTTCGCGTTGGCCATGCCGGCGAGCGGAGCGGGCAGCTTGATGCTGATCTCGCCGCCCGGGGTGACGCGGATCGTCTCGTTGCCGTGCCGCTTGCCAGACTCGCCGTCAGCGCTCAGGAACCAGCGGGCCGCTTCCCACTCCGTACGCCACTGCGCCTCTGTCTTCTGCGCGGCGTCCAGATTGTGGCGCTGGTGGAGCAGCCGACGGCCGCCGCGCACCACCGAGACGCGCCCGGCCTCACGCTGCTTCGAGACACGCTCGTACTCGCTTTCCAGGATCGCCAGTCGACGGCTCTTGTGGAACCACTCGTGGCGGGAGCGGTAGCCGCCGGGCTTGCCCCGGCTGCCCCTCTGCCCGACCGGCAGGGACAGGCGGTGCCGGATCATGCGGATACCGGCGTCCAGGGACTTCAGGTGCTGGTGCTGGGCACGGCGGGACAGGCCCCACTGGTCGTGGGTGTTGGAGGTGACCGACCCGGCCCACCGCGATGACGACAAGGCGGTCAGGTCCCGCTTCCGCTCGGCCCACGTGTCGGTGCAGTGGTCCAGGCCGTCACGGCACCTGCGGGCCAGATCGGCGCAGGCGAGACGGCCCATGTGCTCGCCCACGGCGCGCAGGACCTTCTCGTCCTGGCCGGTCAGATTCTTCAGACGGTCGCGGATGCTGACTCCGGACGGCCCCTCGGCGACGAACGATCGGGCGATCTGCCGCAGCGGTTCACGCTTCTGGTCAGCCATGCTGCGCCGCCTCCAGCGCCTTGCGGGCACGGTTCTTCGCCGACCGTCGCCCGTACAGGCGGGCACAGAACGACGTCAGGACCTCCACCACATCGCGGACCAGGTCGTCTTCCACTTCGCCGTCGTCCACGACGACGAGGCGACGCTCGTTCGCGGACAGCGCGGCCTCAACGAGTTCGACGTTCATACGTCCAAGGCGGTCTTTGTGCTCGACCACAACCGTGGTCACTGCCGGGTCGGCCAGCATCCGCTTCGCCTTCGACCGAGCGCCGTTCATCCCGGAAGCGATCTCAGCCTCCACGCGGACCACACGGTGACCGGCCTTGGCTGCCCACTGCGAGAGCCGGGCGACCTGGCGTTCCAGATCCGACTTCTGGTCGCCAGAGGAGACACGGGCATACAGGCCCAGGCCCCCGATCACCTCCCCAGCTGCGGCGGCGTCGATGTTCACCAGGATCGTGCGCGGCCCCACACGCTGAGCGGGAACAGGGAGCGTCCCGTTCTTGAACCAGCGATACGCGGTGTGAGGGCTCACCCCCTGGGCTCGTGCCCACTCAGTCAGATTCACGCGAAGAGCATAATGCGACTGGAGACAGGGCGTACACGCTTATGCACACTCAGTCAGCGACAGTTCCTGACCCCCGTGCGCGTCGCGCGCACGGGGGTCGGCGAAGGGGTTCCTCTTCTGCGCGGTGCGAGGACCGCGCCGAAGGCCGGGGCTCAGGCGGTGCGGGCGTCCGCCTTCTCCGCCGGGGCGGGACGGTCCTCGACCGGCGCGTCCACATCGGCCAGATCGCGGTGCCTGGTCTCCTTGGCGCAGCCCACCGCGACCAGCGTCAGGACGGCCGCCGCGATCACGTACAGGGAGATCATGGTGGAGCCGCCGGTGGAGTCCAGCAGCGCGGTGGCGATGAGGGGCGCGGGCGCACCGGCGGCGACCGAGGCGAACTGCGCGCCGATGGAGGCGCCGGAGTAGCGCATCCGCGTCGCGAACATCTCGGAGAAGAAGGCGGCCTGCGGCGCGTACATCGCGCCGTGCAGCACCAGGCCGACCGTGACGGCGAGGATCAGGTTCCCGAAGCTGCCGGTGTCCACGAGCGAGAAGAAGGGGAAGGCCCACAGGCCGACGCCGGCGGCGCCCAGCAGATAGACGGGCCTGCGGCCGATCCGGTCCGAGAGCGCGCCCCAGGCCGGAATCACCGCGAAGTGCACGGCGGACGCGATGAGTACGGCGTTCAGCGCCGTCTGCTTGGAGAGGTCCGCGGCGGTCGTCGCGTACACGAGGACGAAGGCGGTGATCACGTAGTAGCTGATGTTCTCCGCCATCCGGGCGCCCATCGCGATGATCACGTCCCGCCAGTGGTGCCGCAGTACCGCGACCAGCGGCAGCTTCTCCACCTCCGGGTCGTCCGGGGTGCGGGCCGCCTTGCGGGCCTCGGCCTGCGCCAACGCCTGCTTGAACACCGGGGATTCATCGACAGAAAGACGTATCCACAAACCGACCATCACCAGGAGGCCGGAGAGCAGGAACGGGATGCGCCAGCCCCAGGAGCCGAACGCGTCGTCCGACAGGGTGGCGGTGAGCAGCGACAGCACACCGGTGGCCAGCAGCTGCCCCGCCGGTGCGCCGGTCTGCGGCCACGAGGCCCAGAAGCCGCGGCGCTTGGCGTCTCCGTGCTCGGACACCAGCAGGACGGCGCCGCCCCATTCGCCGCCCAGCGCGAATCCCTGGACGAGGCGCAGCGTGGTCAGCAGCACCGGTGCGGCCGAGCCGACCGTGGCGTGTGTGGGCAGCAGTCCGATCGCGAACGTGGCTCCGCCCATCATCAACAGGCTGATCACCAGCAGTTTCTTGCGCCCGAGCCGGTCGCCGTAGTGCCCGAAGACGAGCGCGCCGATGGGCCGGGCCGCGAAGCCGACCGCGTAGGTCAGGAACGAGAGCAGCGTGCCGACGAGCGGGTCGGAATCAGGGAAGAAGAGCTTGTTGAACACCAGGGCGGCGGCGGAGCCGTAGAGGAAGAAGTCGTACCACTCGATGGTCGTGCCGATGAGGCTCGCGGCGACGATGCGCTTGAGATTGGCGGGAGTGCCCGGGGATGGGGGAGCGGTTGCTGCGGAGGCCATGTGCGCCACTTCCTCGTGTGCGGTGGGGACGGGTACGTGTCGGCACACGGTAGGAACATGCAGGTCGGGCGCACATGTGGTGGGACAACATACTTCTGGGGCGGTCTGTGCGTGCAACCTCCATGCCGGCGTGCGGAAGGGCGGTTCAGGGGCCAGCGCAGTGGACACGGAGGGGCAGGGCGGGCGCGACGCTTTTGCGGGGTGGCCTCGCGCGTCCTGTCCCTCGACCGCTCGACGAGCACCGGACGCTACCGTCGGGCCGTGCGCCTCGCCCTGTCCTGGGTCTTGTCGGGGATCGCGCTTCTGATCGCTGTGCAACCCTCACTCGCCGGGACCGCCTTGATGTCCGAGCAGGCCGAGCGCCGTCAGCACGGTGACACAGAGCGACATCCAGCCGACGAACGCGCCGCCGCCGTACAGCACCGCACCGGCCGGCGACGCCCCGGTTTCATGCGAAAGCACTCCCGCCACCACTGCCGCCAGCAGCGACGACACGAAGGACAGGAGTGCGAGAAGTACCTGGACGGGAAAAGTCGGCCTCATCAGTCAACCCCTTCACGAAGGTGGTCGACCGGTCGGCGGGCAGCCTCAGCTCGACCACCGCTTGCGATGGCCTGCTGAGGCTCCGCGACGATCAGAGACTCATCGTGCTCATTGCCTGTCGAGATGAGAGCGCTGTCCCCCATCGGACACGTCGCCAGCGCTCTGTGGCTCTCGAATGAGCAACTGGGAGCCTAACGGGGGGCGTTGAAGATCGCCACCGCCCTGGGCGACATGGCAGGCCAGAGGTCAGACTGAGGCGGCGGGAAGGGGTTGTTCGGTCCAGATGGACTTGCCGGCGGGGGTGTGGCGGGTGCCCCAGCGCTGGCAGAGCGCGGAGATGAGCTGCAGGCCGCGGCCGCCCTCGTCGGTGGCGGAGGAATGGCGGATGTGCGGTGTGGTCAGGCTGGCGTCGGAGACCTCGCAGATCAGTGCGCGGCTGCGGAGCATGCGCAGCCGGATGGGCCCGTAGGCGTGCCGGACGACGTTCCCGACCAGCTCGCTGACCAGGAGTTCGGTGGTCATGATCAGATCCTCGTCGGCGAGGTCCCAGTCGGTGAGCTGGGCGCGGACCAGGCTGCGGGCCTGGCCCGCGGCCACCGGGTCCTCGGGCAACGGCCACTCGGCGACGTTCTCCGCGTCGAGCGAATGGGTGCGGACCAGCAGCAGGGCGGCGTCGTCGATCAGCGCGCCGTGGGCGGGGAGGAGCGCGGAGGTGAGGGCGGCGCACAGGGCGTCCAGGTCGGACGCGTCCGCCGTCGAGTCCGGCATGGCCTGCACGGAGTCGCGGAGGAGCTCGGCGAGGCGGTTCATGCCGGTGGTGACGTCCCTGTCCTTGCTCTCGACCAGGCCGTCGCTGTAGAGGGCGAGCAGGCTGTCGGCGGGCAGGAGGGTCTCGCGGGTCTCGAAGGGCGGAGCGGCCACGCCCAGGGGCGGGTCGGGGGTCATGGACAAGAAGGTGACGGTGCCGTCGGGGTGGGCCACCGCCGGGGGCGGCTGACCGGCGCTGGCGTACGACAGACATCGGGTCACAGGGTCGTAGATGCCGTACAGACAGGTCACGAAGGCATCGGTGCCCAGTTCGCCGACGATGTCGTTGAGGTGGCCGAGGATCTCGTCGGGCGGCAGCTCCAGCTCCGAGAGGGTGCGGACGGCGGTGCGGAGCCTGCCCATGGTGGCGGCCTCGGCCATGCCGTGGCCCATCACGTCGCCGATCACGAGCGCCACGCGGGCCGCGGAGAGCGGGATGACGTCGTACCAGTCGCCACCGACGTCGGCTCCCTGCTTGGCCGACTGGTAGCGCGCCGCCGTCGTCACCTCGGGCAGCTCGGGGAGCGCCTGCGGAAGCAGGCTGCGCTGGAGCGTACGGGCCCGGGTCGTCGCGTCGTCGTAGAGCCCGGCTCGCTCCAGGGCCTGTGCGATCAGTCCGCTGAGCGCGGTCAGCAGTGTTTGTTCGTCGTCGTCGAGCACGCGCGGCTCGTGGAAGCCGATCACCGCCGCGCCGATCCCGCGCCCCGATACGGCCAGCGGCAGGAAGGCCCACGCCTGCTTGCCGCTCTCCTTGACCAGGATCTCGGTCCCCGGGTACCGCTTCAGGAACTCCTCGGGGGAGGAGACACAGAGCGGCGTGCGGGTCCGCAGGGCGTCCACCACCGGGCTCGCGGTGTCACGCAGTGTCCACTGCCCGTCCAGCAGTCGGGCGAAATGCTCCGAATACCCCTGGGAGCCGATCACTTCCAGTCGGTCGCCGACCACGCCGAGCATGATGAGTCCGCTGGCGCCGAGGGGTGCCATCACGACGTCGGCCACCGCTGTCATCACGTCCTGGGCCGTGACGGCCTCGGCCAGCTCCCGCGTGATCCGCTGCACCAGGGAAGCGCGCTCCGCGGCCGCCCGTTCCGCGGCGACGCGCTCGGCCTCCCGCAGATGCCGCTCGGTGGTGTCGGTGATGTAGAGCGTGAGGCCTTCCGGCACGGGTACCAGCCGCAAGTGGTACCAGGACGCTCCGTCCGGCCCGGGCATGTCGAATCCGGCCGGTCGGCCCTCGGCGGCCGTGGCCCGGCACCACTGCTCCAGCTCCGGCGCGGCATGCGCCAAGGGAATGTCCCAGAGCAGGGCTCCGGCCACATCTCCGGCGGCGCCGAGGAGCCGTTCGGCGGCCTGGTTGAGGAATTCGATGCGCCAGTCCGTGCTCAGGGAGACGAAGCCGTCGCTCATGTGTTGCAGCGCCCGCCCGACCGTCTCGGCGGCGGCATGCGTTTCGCTGCTGTCGCGAAGGGTGCCGATCACCTTCACCGGCTTCCCCTCCGCGTCCGTGATCGTCCTGGCGCTGGCTTCGATCCAGACGTATGTTCCGTCCTGGCGCCGGATCCGGTACTCGTTCCGGAAGCCGCCGCGCCGCTGGATGCCCGTGTCGAAGCCGGCCACCGCGTCCGGCAGGTCGTCCGGGTGGATCAGCTCCGCCCACGCCTCGATGCCGCCGCTCATCACCTTCGGATCGATTCCGGCCAGCACCTCTTCGACGGGCACCTCGGAGGTCAGCTCGCCGGTGTGCAGGTCCCAGGTGTAGGTGAGGGAGGGCGCCTCTTCCACGTCCGACGGGGAGGCGGCCTCCCGCGGTACTGGCTTGTTCTCCGGGGCGCGCAGCAGAGTGGGGGACGGATTGAGGATTCCGGACGACCTGAGCCGTCCGGACATCCAGGCCGCCACCTCGCTCAGGAACGCGCGCTCCACCGCGCCGACCGTGGCGCCCGGCGCGAACAGGACGGAGAGCGCGCCGCGGCGCGAGCCACCGCTCGCGATGGGGACGGCCAGGTGACCGATGCCGGCGGTGAGCCGGGCGGGCCACATGGCCGCGGGGTCCCGGCCCGGCACCGGGTCGGGCGGGGCCAGGTCGGGCTGCCAGGCGATGGTGTCGTTGCGGGCGGCCTTGCTGGGCGGCGCCGTGTCCCGTATCGGGATGATGAGCCAGGGGCGGGTGATCGACTCCGGCAGGCCGCTGTCGGCGACCAGGTAGAGGATCCCGCTCATGCCGGCGCCCGGGAGATGCACCATGCCGCCCAGGCCGTGCACCTCGGCCACCGCCTGCTGGAGCGCGGTCAGCAGCACGTCGACACCGCGCCGGTCCTCGTCCACGGCGTCGAGCAGTTGCATCCGCATGTGGTGCCGGTTCATGGGCTGTAGGGCCTGCAGGGTCCGCAGGTCGTGCGTCTGGCGCAGCGGACGGGGGACGTGGGGTATGGACGAGTCGGTGTTCTCCGCGTCGCCGCCTCTAGTGTTCACCACTGTCGACTGTCGCCTCCGCTCACCGCTTGGGTACCGGCTGAGCCGTATGCGATCGGACATGGACCTACAGCGGTCTACATTCATCGCATCCAACCTAATTAGAACAACTTAGGCGATTTCATCCGCTCAGGTGAACCGTCTATGGCCGGGCAACTGTATGTCAGGCCGGCTCACGCTGTGTCACCGC
Source organism: Streptomyces krungchingensis (assembly GCF_054729265.1). NCBI lineage: Bacteria > Bacillati > Actinomycetota > Actinomycetes > Kitasatosporales > Streptomycetaceae > Streptomyces > Streptomyces krungchingensis. The sequence continues at coordinate 1,816,072 of NZ_JBPUKY010000001.1, read as the reverse complement.
AGGGAATTCGTCCACGGGCTCGGCGTCGCGGCGGCACCCGGAGGGCGGTGAATCCGGTGGTGGGCGGCGGTGCCGAGGTAGATGCCGCGTCGTGTGACGGCCGCTTCGGTCAAGGCTCGGTGCGGCACGCGTGTGCCGCGGCGCGACGGGTCAAGCCGCCCGGAAACGCCCCGGCTCCACCGTCTCGACCAGTCCGCGTCCGATCAGCCGGTCCAGGTGCTGGACCGCCGTCCGTCGTTCCACCGGATGCACATGCGGTCCCTCGACGTGCGGGCGGTAGACGAGCCTGTGCTCCGCGATCTCGTCGACGGTCCGCGGCTCGCCGAGGAACGAGAGCAGCGCCGCCTCCCGCCGCTCGACGACGCCGGCGAATGCGTCCAGGCGCCGCCGGAACTCGGCGGCGCCCTCGATCACGCCCTTCTGGTGCGAGGTGCCGTACCAGCGCGCGTCGATCTCCCGGCACCGGCGGATCGACGCCTCGAAGGCCTCGACGTCGCTGCCGAGGTCGCCGTAGAACGGGCCGAAGGACGTCAGGTCGATGTCCGCGGTGAAGAGGAAACCGTCCGGCTCGATCAAGAAGCCGCTGTGGCCCATGGTGTGACCGGGGAGGTGTACGGCGGTCACCGTGCGCCCGCCGAGGTCGAACGTGGCGCCGTCCTCGAACCCCAGCGCGTCCGGACGTCCCTCCACGTGGAACTCGTCGCGCAGCCTGTTGTCGAAGGCTTCGACCGCGTCGGACGGGATGCCGAACCCGGCGACCATGACCTCGCGGGACCGCACCGCGTCGAGGTCGCCCACATGGGCGTGGACCGGCACGTCGTAGCGTGCGAGGCCGACGATGTGGTCCTCGTGCGCGTGACTCACGAGGACCGCGTCCACGGCCGGCGCGTCCCCGACGAGCGACAGCGAAGGGTCGATGAGCAGTGATGCGGAGGTGCCTCGCACGAGCAGCGAGTTGCCGTACGGATAGGCGCCCTGCCGGGCGCCCACGAGCACGGTGACCTCACCGAATTCCGCCGCCGTGTATCCCTTGGGGTGCATGCCCGCGACCGTCCCCGCCCTTCGATCCGGCAATCGTCCGAGCCTCGCGTCCGAGCGAACTCGAACATGGTCCGAGACCGTAGCAGTCACACGTGCCGAGCTCCGGCCGTGGACACCGGTGCGCAGCCATGCCCCGGCGGGATAGGCGACCGGGGCCGAGCGCCGGTCAGGTGCGGGTCGCTGCCGCGGGCTTCCGCTCCGTGGGCGCGAACGCGAGGTCGACGAGCCGCCGCCAGTTCACGGGCGGCGCGGGAAGCGCCACGCCCGGGCGGTCGCGCGGCACCAGGACCCGCAGGGCGCCGGCGCGCAGGGAGCACACGACTGGCGTCGGCATCCGCAGGGCCTCACCGTCCACCGCCACCGGGATCGTGTCCTCGTCGGACGTCACCTCGACCCGATGCGCGGTCATGACGGTCAGACCCTCCGCCTGTGTGCCCCGCACGGCCACGTCCGCCGCCTGCACGGCGCCCTCCACCCGCATTCCCAGGACGCCCAGTTCACCGCCGTCGAGGCGGGCTCTGCGGCCGGCGCCGCTCAGTTCCTCGGGGGAGACGTACGGGTTGTTGCTGACCAGCAGCGCCTGCTGGGAGGAGAGCACGGTGTCGTCGACCCGCGCGTCGAGCCTCCGTGCCTGGTCGCCCGCCAGCAGATCCGGCATGAGGTTCAGTGCGGTGGCCGTCTTGGCGTCGCGGTACTCGGGGCTCTGCACGATGTCCGCGTACACACCGAACGACACCGTGTTGACGAAGGCGCGGCCCGCGACGTCACCCAGGTCGACCCGGATCTCCTCGCCGTCCGTGAGCGCGTCGAGGCAGCGTGCCGGGTCGGACCGGTCGAGGCCGAGGTCCATGGCGAAGTGGTTGCGGGTACCGGCACAGACGACGAGGAAGGGCAGGTCGTGCTCGGCGGCGACCGCCGCGACCAGCGCCTGGGTGCCGTCGCCGCCCGCGACGCCGAGCAGATCGGCACCCTCGGCCACGGCCTGACGGGCCAGCTCGGCGACGTCGGCCGGGGCGGAGGGGTCGAGCAGGATCACCCGCGCCCCGAGCTCCTCCGCGCGCTCGACGAGACCGAATCGGCCGACCTTCCCGTCACCGGACTTCGGGTTCATGACGATGACCGCCCGCCTGGGGCGGGGTGCGGGGACCGGGCGCTGCAACCGTGGCGGACGCGCCCTGCGCAGCGCCGACCGGCCGCAGGCCAGCGCCGTGGTCCAGCACAGGGTCGAGGCCAGTGCCGTCAGCCACAGGCCGCCGTGCGCGAACAGCACCAGGACGCCGACGGGCGCGGCGACCGCGACCAGGGCCCCGAACAGCCGCACCGCGCCCCGGTGCGCCAGGAACCACCAGCCGCCGGCCGCGCAGACGACCAGCCCGAGAAGCCCTGCCCCGAGGATGAGCAGCCCGCCCGCTCCCAGCGCGACCATCAGGACCACCGCGGCGGCGACCGCCGCGAGGAGGGCGCACCGGGCGAGCACCCGTGCGGCCGACGCGTCGCCGGGGCTCGTCACCCATGTCCTGCCCATGTCGTCCTCCCGACGTGGTGCCGATCCCGTTCCGACCCGCGCGTGCGAGCGGGGCCGAGGCCCTGAAGGAAGACAGAGCGCGGTCCGTCACGACCGGCTCGACGTGCCGGGAGCAGTCCCCGTCCGGGCCGCCGCCGAAACGTCACCCCGAAGTCAACCACCGCCCAGGGCGGACACCGGGATCGCCACCGTCACCGTGTCGAACGCTCCCGAGGTGTCCGGGGAGCCGCACCACCGCCACCGGCAAGGCCGCCGCGATGAAGATCGACACTCCCGGCCTCGGTGCCGAACAGATCGGAGCGCCTCGGATGCCGCTGACGACCGCCGTCGGGATGCATGACGGTCGCGACGGCGGTCGTCAGAGGCACCGACCGCGCCGGTGGTCCCAGCACCCAGGACACCGTGTCCCCGCGGATGCGCGGGGACACGTCACCGGTCAGCCGCGCAGTGCGGACGCGAAGACCGCGGGCAGGGCGGCGGCCTCGCCGCGGGCCAGGCCGTCGACGGCCCGGTGGATCGCCCATGCCTGGTCGGTCGCCGGCCGGGATGTCGTCATCGTCCGGCTCCCTCCGCGCCGTTGTCCGCCTCGATGAGGTCGGCCGCCTTCTCCGCGGCCATGATCGTCGGGGCGTTGGTGTTGCCCCGCGGCACCGTCGGGAACACCGAGGCGTCGACGACCCGCAGACCGGCCACGTCGAACACCCGCAGCTCCGGGTCGACCACCGAGCCGATGGCACAGGTCGACGTCGGGTGGTATAGCGTCTGCCCGGACCGCCGCGCCCACGCGAGGATGTCCGCGTCGGAATCGGAGTCCGGCCTGTCCCCGTACGGTCCGGTTGCGATGTCGGCCACCGCCCGCTGCCCCGCGATCTCCAGGGCGATCCGGACCCCGGCGACGATGCAGTCCTGGTCCGCGGCCGTCGTCAGGTAGTTGTGCACGATCCGAGGCGCGGCGTCCGGCCGGGGTGAGCGCAGGGTCACCGCGCCGCGGCTGGTCGGGGCGAGAACGCAGGGGCCGAACGCGAAACCGTGCTCGGTGGGCGCGCCGAGACCCTCCTGGTGGAAGAGCACGGGCGCGGCGTGGAACTGCACGTCGGGAGCGGCAAGGCCGTCACGGCTGCGGAAGAAGCCGCCGGCCTCGCCGATGTTGGAGGTCAGCGGGCCGCGGCCCTCGCTCTGCAGCAGCGCGGCGTTCGCGGCGCTCGCCGCGCCGATCAGCGACTCGACGTCGGTACGGAAGTTCAGCAGCGACATGTAGTGGTCCTGCAGACCCTCGCCGACCGGCAGATCGCGTACGACGTCGATGCCGAAGGCGGACAGGGTGGCGGCCGGCCCGATCCCTGACAGCATCAGCAGCTTCGGCGACTCGTAGGCGCCCGCGGACAGGACCACCTCACGCTCGGCGCGGACGACCTCGACGGTGTCGCCCCGCTCCAGTTCCACGCCGGTCGCCCGGCCGTCCTCGATCACGACACGGTGGGCACGGGCCGAGGAGAGCACGGTGAGGTTCGGCCGTTCGAGGGCCGGGTGGAGATAGGCCACGGCCGTGCTGCAGCGCAGGCCGCCGCGCTGCGTCACCTGGTAGCGCCCGACCCCGAACTGCGACTCGCCGTTGAAGTCGTCGTTCGCCTTGTGCCCCGCCTGCTCGGCGGCCCGCACGAAGGCCGAGGCGAGCGGGTGCCCGGACCTGCCGTCGCTCACCGTCAGCGGCCCGCCCACGCCGTGGAACTCGTCCTCGCCGCGCTGGTTGTCCTCGGCGCGCCGGAAGTACGGCAGCACGTCGGCGTAACCCCAGCCCGTGGCCCCGGACGCGGCCCAGCCGTCGTAGTCGGCGCGATTTCCCCGTATGTAGACCATCGCGTTCATCGAGCTGGAACCGCCGAACATCCTGCCCCGGGGCAGGTAGGTCCGCCTGCCGCCGATCCCGGGCTCCGGGTCGGAGTCGAGGTCCCAGTCGAGGCCGGACTTGAACAACTGGGGGAAGGCGGCGGGCACATGGATCTCCTGCGCGGTGTCGGGGCCGCCCGCCTCGATCACCGCCACCCGGACCTCGGGGTCCTCCGACAGACGTGCGGCCAGGACGCAGCCCGCGGATCCGGCGCCGACGATGACGTAGTCGTACGTGTTCATGCCCATCTCCTCGACAGAAAAGGTGGTTTCACGGGTGAAGAGGTGCGGTCGACCCCGCTTCGGGCGCGGAGCCCGGTGCCGTCCGTCCCCGGTGGTGACGGGGAGAACGCGGGGAAGTGAGGACGCTCAGCAGGAAGTCGAGCCGATCGGCCGACGACCGCTGCTGCCACGGCCCCGCGTGGACGTCGAGACGGTCGACGGGGTACTCGCGCAACTGGGCCCACGGACCTGCCTTCCGAGCCGTCCGGCGCGCCGCGCCGGCAGGCGCGATGCGGTCGTTCGTGCCGACCTGCACCAGGATCGGGCACGCCAGGCGCCCCGCGAAGGTGGTGGGCCGGTTCAGGCCAACCTTCACTGCCGCGCGTACGGGGGACCTCGTTGCGGAAGGTGGGCCCGGCGAACGACGCGCAGATCTCCAAGGCGTCGAGGAGGCTCATCATCGCCGGTGATCCAGGCTCCCCGACAACCGGTCTGTGGTGCGGCGCTCGTGCACTGAGGGCGCGAGCCGTGTCCCGCAGCCCGTGTCCCGCCGGCCGGCACAGTCGGCCGAACCCGGCACGGGGCCCGGAGCTCGCGACGACCCGGGGGACGGGCCCGCGGCGGCTCGGACGAGGGGCGGAACTCCCGATGGCCGGTGGCCGCCGCACCGTTGCTCGCCACGCGGAGCCGGGAGGACGGCCTGTATCCGCCAAGTCAGGGCAATTCGTCCATGTTTGAGTGCCCGACCGGGATCGGCTTTCTCGTCCGCGGAGTGCGCCGATGTGACGTCCTCCATTGCGGTCGCCCGCCCGTGCGGACAACCTCTCGGGAAACGAGTGACCGAATAACTGTTATCCGGGGCTCGCCGAGCGGTCTCCCATGTGTCGGACAGCATCGTTCGGAGTCGAGGACGGGGAAGTTTTGATGAGCACAGAGCGCACGGCGGCGTCGGCGGCACTGGTGACCGCCGCGCGGGAAGGCGACCCGGAAGCCCAGGACGCCTTGGTCAGCGCGTACCTCCCGCTGGTCTACAACATCGTGGGGCGGGCGCTGAACGGCTCGGTCGACGTCGACGACGTGGTGCAGGAGACCATGCTCCGCGCCCTCGACGCGCTCGAGGACCTGCGCACCCCCGAGAGCTTCCGCTCCTGGCTCGTGGCGATCGCGATGAATCAGGTCCGGGCGCACTGGCAGGACCGGCAGGTCGCGCCGGACGCCGTGGAGGACACCAAGGACTTCGCCGACCCGGGCGCCGACTTCGTGGATCTGACGATGGTGCGTCTCCAGCTGTCCGGCCAGCGGCAGGAGACGGCGCGTGCGACACGCTGGCTGGAGCCCGACGACCGCGGACTCCTGTCGCTGTGGTGGCTGGAGTGCGCCGGCGAACTGACCCGCAACGAGGTGGCCGCGGCGCTGGAGCTGTCACCCCAGCACGCGGCGGTCCGCGTCCAGCGGATGAAGGCGCAACTGGAGGCCGCGCGCGTGGTGGTGCGCGCGCTCGACGCCCAGCCGCCGTGCGAGGAGCTGCGGGGCGGGCTGGCCTCCTGGGACGGCCGGCCCTCGGCCCTGTGGCGCAAGCGAATAGCCCGGCACGCCCGCGGCTGCGTGTACTGCTCCGGACTGTGGAGCGGGCTGATGCCCGCCGAGGGGCTGCTCGCCGGCCTGGCGCTGGTGGCGGCCTCGCCCGCGCTGCTGGAAGGAGTGCGAGCCGCCTGCCGGGAGCTGGAGCCGGTCGGCTCGGCCTCCTCGCTCGGCGCGTCCGGCGGCCACGCCGCGCCGGGTGCCGGGGCGCGCCACCGTGCCGGACGCGGCCGGGGGACCTCCCGCAGCGAGGCCCGTCGGCAGCGGCGTGTCCGGCGCCGGGCCGTCGGCGGAGCGGTGGTGGCGGTCTGCGTCGCGGGCGGTGGTCTCTGGTACTTCGGCACGGACCCGGGCAACGGCGGCGGATCCGACGAGGCGACCGCCGTGCAGCCCGACGACCAGCACGTGGTGGACCTCTCCGCGTCCGGTCCCGCCGACAGTTCACCGTCGGCCTCCCCGTCGCCGTCCGTATCCGCGTCCGCGTCCAAGAAGCCGAGCCCTTCCAAGACCCCGACCCACGCCAAGGAGAGCGTGTCGACGTCCCGGCAGACGGCACGGCCGACGCCGACTCCCTCCAGGACGATCGAGGCCCAGTCGGCGCCGACGAACACCGTCACGCAGGTGGTCGCGCTGGTGAACAAGGAGCGGGCGGCCGCCGGTTGCGGGCCCCTCACGGAGGACCCGCAACTGGAGGACGCCGCGCAGGCCCACTCCGACGACATGGCGGCCCGCGACTTCTTCGAGCACACCAACCCGGACGGTGCCGACCCCGGCCAGCGCATCACCGCAGCCGGCTACCGCTGGTCCACGTACGGCGAGAACATCGCGCAGGGGCAGCAGACCCCCGAGGCGGTGATGGAGTCCTGGATGAACAGTCCCGGCCACCGCGCCAACATCCTCAACTGCTCGTTCAAGAACATCGGCGTGGGTGTGCACAGGGGGTCCGGCGGCCCGTGGTGGACGCAGGACTTCGGCGCCAAGCTCTGACGGGACGGGCGCCGCGGGGCGGCGCCGTCACAGCATGACGTGCTTGACCTGGGTGTAGTCGAGCAGTCCGGCGAGGGAGAGGTCGCTGCCGTGGCCGGAGTGGCGTACGCCGCCGTGCGGCATCTCCGACACCGTCGTGCCATGGGTGTTGACCCAGACGATGCCCGTGTGGAGCGCCCGGCTCGCGCGCATGGCCCGGTCGTGGTCGCGCGTCCAGACGCTCGCGGCGAGGCCCTGGGGCACGTCGTTCGCCATTCGGAGGGCCTCCGCCTCGTCGGCGAAGGGCTGGACGGTGGCGACCGGGCCGAACACCTCGCTCTGCACGATCTCGTCCCGCTGCCGTGCCCCGGCGATCACCGTGGCCTGGTGGAAGTAGCCGGGCCGGTCCACGGCGGCGCCGCCGGTGACGATCTCCGCGTGGTCCGGCAGCCGGGCCAACAGTCCTTGCACGGACGCCAGTTGAGCCGCGTTGGCGAGCGGCCCGAAATCTGCGCCGTCCTCGTCCGGGGTTCCGGGCCGCAGCCGTGCGGCCCGAGCGGCGAACGCCTCCAGGAAGGCGTCGTGGACCCCGTGGTGGACCAGGATCCTGGTCGCCGCCGTGCAGTCCTGCCCCGCGTTGTAGAAGGAGAGCGAGGACAACTGCTCGACGGCGTCGCCGAGATCGGCGTCCTCGTGGATCAGCACCGGTGCGTTGCCGCCCAGTTCCAGGTGGAGCCGCTTGAGGTCGGCGGCCGCGGCCGCGGCGATCTCCCGGCCCGCACGCACACTGCCGGTGACCGCCACCAGCCGGACCTGCGGGTGGGCGACGAGGGCCCGCCCGGTGTCGCGGTCGCCGCACACCACGTTGAGCACCCCGGGCGGCAGGTGCTCGGCGGCCAGCCCCGCGAGGAGCGTGGCCGACGACGGCGTGGTGTCGGACGGCTTCAGGACGACCGTGTTGCCGGCGGCGAGCGCGGGCGCGATCTTCCACACGGCCATCATCAGCGGGTAGTTCCACGGCGTGATCTGGGCGCACACGCCGATCGGCTCGCGCCGCAGCACCGACGTACGGCCCGGTGTGTACTCGGCTGCCGCGGCGCCCGGCAGGTTCCGCGCCGCTCCGGCGAAGTACCGCAGCACGTCGACGATCGCGGGCAGTTCGTCCGCCAGGAACAGGGCCCGCGGCTTGCCCGTGTCGGTCACCTCGGCGTGCGCCACCACGTCCGCGTGCCGCTCCAGGGCGTCGGCGATGCGCAGCAGCGCGGTCTGCCGTTGTCCCGGAGTCGTGGCCGACCAGCCGGGCAGCGCGTCCCGGGCCGCCCGGCACGCGGCGTTCACGTCCTCGGGGCCGGAGAGCGGGGCGGTGCCGTGGGGGAGTCCGGTGGCCGGATCGACCAGGCGGAGCGTCGCGCCGGAGGCGGCCGGTACGTCCTTGCCGCCCACGTGGTTGAGGCGGTCGGTGTCAGCCACGGCGCAGTGCCTCCTCGGCGGCGGCGCGGCCGGTGCGGACGGCGCCCTCCATGTATCCGGCGACCCACTGGTCGGAGCCGCAGACGTAGAACGGCGGTTCGTGCGTTCCGTGCAGCGGACCGACCGCCATGACCTCGCCCGGCGGCCACTGGGTGACGTAGCCCTGGGTCCACGGGTCGGTGCCCCACAGCCGCAGATGGCAGGCGGCCGGCCGCAGTGCCTCGTCGCCGAACATGGCGGCCATCTCGGCGAGCAGCTCGGGGGTGCGCAGATGGGGCGGGGTGCCGAGCAGGACGCCGTAGCGCTCGGGCGGGATCAGGGCCGACAGGACGCCTTCGTTCTGCGGCCAGGTGCTGCCCAGTACGCCCTCCGACTCGGAGAGGCCGTTCAGACCGGCGGCGCGCCAGAAGGGACGGTCGTAGACGGCGGCGAACTTGGCGGCCGTCGCATGGCGTTGACGGTGCAGGGAGGCGAGGCGGGCCCCGCTCACACCTCTGACGGCCACGTCCCGCAGCGGTCCCACGGGCAGGGCGCTCACCACGGCCGCAGCGGTGATGACCTCGCCGGTGGCCAGGCGCACGGAGCTGCTGCCGGGGCGGATGTCCAGGGCGGCGACGGGGGAGCCGAGCCGGATGCGCGGCCCCAGTTCGTGGGCCATGACCTCGGCGAGCGTCGCCGATCCCTCCGCGAGGCGCAGTCCCTCCCAGTCGTCGTAGTCGTAGTCGCCCGTGCCGGAGCCGGGTACCGCCGCGCTCTTGCGCAGCGCGGCCAGCAGCGAGATCCGCTCGTAGGAGCCTCCGGCCAGGGCGAGCTGGCCGATGTCCCACAGACGGACGACCGCGGGGGTGGCGTGCCGGGAACGCAGCCAGCCGGCCACGGACATCCGGTCCAGGGCGGCGGCGTCCGGATGCGACCAGGGGTCGTCGGGATCCACCGCGGCGGCCAGGGCGGTGAACTCCGCGCCGAGCCGCTCGTGCAGGGCCGCGTCGCCGGGACCGAACCAGTGCGGCGGATCACCGGCCGAGCGGCCCTCCGGCGTGGCCCGGGTGATACGGCCGGGCTCGGCGACGTAGCTGGGGACCAGTTCGAGGCCCAGTTCCTTGGCCAGGTGAAGGTAGGCGGTGTGTCCGTGGCCGACCACTTCGCCGCCCAGCTGGACGGTGCGGCCGTCGGGCGTGCGGGTCTGCTCGACCCGGCCGCCGACGCGGTCCCGCGCCTCCAGGACGAGTACGTCGGTGCCGGCGGCGGCCAGGTCCCGGGCGGCGGCGAGCCCGGCGAGACCGGCGCCGAGCACGATCACGTCGTGATGCATCAGCTTCGCTTTCCTCGGTGCGGCGGATTCGGGGTGCGGCGGCATCAGGCGAGCACGAGACAGTGCTCGGGCCGCCAGCCGAACTCCACCGACTCGCCGCCGCTCCAGCGGTCCTCCATGCGCGCGCGGTCCGTGTTCTGCTCCAGCACCGACAGCGTGACGCCCGGGGCGAGTTCGATCAGATAGGTGGTGGTCGGGCCGCTGTAGACGGTGTCGCGGAGCACTCCGCGCAGCTTCGACATGCCCGGCTCGAAGTCGGACAGCCAGATCTTCTCGGGGCGCACGGACACGCTGACCGCGGAGCCGTCGGCGATGTCGCTGCGGGGACCGACCGCGAGGGCGGGTCCCTGGTCGAGGGCGACCTCGCCGCCGCGGTAGGTGCCGGTCATCAGGTTGGAGGTGCCCATGAAGGACGCGACGAAGCGGGTGGCGGGGTGCTCGTAGATGTCCTCGGGGGTGCCGCACTGCTCGATGCGGCCCTTGTTCATCACCGCGATCCGGTCGGACATGGTCAGCGCCTCGTCCTGGTCGTGGGTGACGAAGACGAAGGTGATGCCGACCTCTCGCTGGATCTGCTTCAGCTCCACCTGCATCTGCCGGCGCAGCTTCAGGTCGAGGGCGGCGAGCGGCTCGTCGAGGAGGAGGACGGCCGGACGATTGACGAGCGCGCGGGCCAGGGCGACGCGCTGGCGCTGGCCGCCCGACAGGGTGCGGGGCTTGCGGTCGGCCAGACCGTCGAGCTGGACCAGTTCCAGCATCTCGCCGACGCGCCGCCGGATCTCGGCCTTGGCCACGCCCTTGCGCTTGAGGCCGAAGGCGACGTTGTCGGTGATGCTCAGGTGGTCGAACAGCGCGTAGCTCTGGAAGACGGTGTTGACGTTGCGCTTGTTCGGCGGCAGCGCGGTGACGTCCTCGCCGGCGAGCAGCACCGAGCCTTCGGTGGGGTCGCTGAACCCGCCGATCATGCGCAGCGAGGTGGTCTTGCCGCAGCCGGAGGGGCCGAGGAGGGAGAAGAAGTGGCCGGCCTCGATGTCGAGGTCCAGGTGGTGGACGGCGTAGGAGTCGGCGAACTGCTTGGAGACGCCTTCGAGCCGGACGGCGGGGGTCGCGTCCATGGGGTCACTCTCCGGAGAGGATGTCGAGGCCGCCGCGGCGGCCGAAGAGGCGCGGGATGAACAGGGCCAGGGCGATTAGGCAGATGGATCCCGCGAGCATCAGCGTGCCGACCGCGTTGATCGTGGGCTGCACCCCGAAGCGGATGGCCGAGTAGATCCGCACCGACAGCGGCTGGGGGTCGACGCCGGTGGTGAAGTAGGCGAGGACGAAGTCGTCGAAGACGAGCGCGAAGATCAGCACGGCGGAGGCGAGCACGGCGGGCAGCAGGGCCGGCAGGGTCACCAGGCGGACCGCCTGCCAGCGGGTGGCGCCGAGGTCCATCGCGGCCTCCTCCACCTCCGGGTTCAGTGCGGCGACCCGGGAGCGCAGGATGACGGTGACGTAGGAGATCGAGAAGGTGATTTCGGCGAGCATCACCGTGCCGGTGGACAGGGCCACGCCCAGCCCCTTGAAGAGCAGCATCGACGCGACGCCGGTGACGATCTCCGGGGTGATCAACGGGACCAGCATGATCAGCCCGGCCAGTGAGCCGAGCCGGGTGCGGGAGCGGACCAGCCCGAGCGCGAGCGCCACTCCGAGGAGGACCGAACCGGCCATCGCCACCAGGGAGATCCGCAGGCTGGTGCCCAAGGACGCGATGAGGACGTCGTCGTGGGCGAAGGTGCGGTACCAGCGCAGGCTGAACCCGCCGAACACGGTGAGGGACTTCTTGGAGTTGAAGGAGAACAGGGCCACCACGGCGATGGGCAGGTAGAGCAGGAGGAAGAAGAGGGCGGTGACGGTGATGAGGATCCGGGGCCGGCGGTCGGCCCGTCCGCGCCGGGCGCGGGTCCGGGCGGCCGGGCGGGCCGGCGCGGTGGCGGAGGGCAGCTTGAGCAGGGTCATCGGCGTGCCTCCGCCTCGTCCTTGCGGGTGCGCCGCAGGTAGCCGAGCATCCCGATCAGCAGGACCAGCATCAGCAGCATGGTGAGCGCGGAGCCCAGCGGCCAGTTCTGGCCCTGGAAGAATTTGTCCTGGATGAGGTTGCCGATCATGATCTGGTCCGGTCCTCCCATGAGCTGTGCGCTGACGAAGTCGCCCATGGCGGGCAGGAAGACCAGCACGAGTCCGGCCGCCGCGCCCTGCCGGGTCGCGGGCAGGGTGACGAAGAAGAACGTCCGGACCGGCCCGCCGTAGAGGTCGCGGCCGGCCTCGATGAGGGAGACGTCCAGCCGTTCCAGCGCCGCGTACAAGGGGATGATCATGAAGACGACGAAGCCGTAGACGAGTCCCGCGACCACGCCGACGCCGGTGTTGAGGATCTTGGTGTCGCCGTCGGCCAGTCCCACCGCGCGCAGCGCCCGCAGGAGGGGACCGTCGTCGGACAGGACGACCGACCAGCCGTACATCCGGACCAGGTAGTTGGCGAAGAACGGCACCACGATCGCGGCGATCAGCGCGTGCTTGTAGCGACCGCCGTGCAGGGCGATGGTGTACGCGACCGGGTAGGCGATCAGCAGGCAGATCGCGCAGGTCAGCAGGGCGTAGCCGAGGGAGCGTGCCAGGACCTCGGTGTAGGCGGGGTCGGCGAGGGCGCGTACGCCGGCCAGGTCGAAGCCGAAGCGCGGGTTGCCGAGGTCGTCGGTGGTGCCGACCGCGAGGACGGCGACGAGCACCAGTGAGGCGATCAGGAATCCGGTCATCCACAGGGTGCCGGGCAGCATGAACCAGGTCCACATGCGGGTGCCGCTGGCGTCCGGGCCGCGGCGGCGGGAGCGCGAGGAGGGGCGCAGCAGTGCCATGTCAGCCCGCCTTCACATGGGTCCAGGCGGTGTCGCGGGCGTCCTCCGCCGCGTGGCCGCGGTTGCGGAAGAACAGGTCCGCCTTCAGGTCCTCCTCGGTGACGAGGCACTCGGGGAAGGGTTTGACCAGGTCGGCGTAGACCTTCTCGGAGCCGGCCACCGGCATCGGATAGCCGATGTACTCGATGTTCTTCTTCACGTTCTCCGGACGGAGCATGTAGTCGATGAAGAGCATCGCGGTGCCCGGGTGCGGGGCGTTCCACGGGATGGCGTAGCAGTCGGAGTTGATCGGCGTGCCCTCCTTGGGGGCCTCGAAGCCGAACACGGAGGGGTCTTTGGCCTGGTTGAGCATGGCGGCCATGTCACCGCTCCACGCCTGCGTCATGACGGCGTTGCCGTTGAGGAGGTTGTTGTAGCTGTCGCTGGAGAAGCCGCGCAGCCGCGGGCGCAGGGTGCCGAGCAGCGAGGTGATGCGGTCGAGGTCACCGGTGTCTCCGGTGCTGACGTCCAGGCCGAGGGCGAGGGCGCCCATGCCGAGGACCTCGTCGCGGTCGTCCAGCAGGAAGACCTTGCCCCTGGCGCGGTCGCTCCACAGATCCTTCCAGGATCCGGTCAGCTCGCCGATCCGGTCGCGGCGCCAGCCGATGCCGGTCTTGTACGCGGTGAAGGGGACGGTGTGCGCGGAGCCGGGGTCGTACCAGGGGTCGGTGAAGTAGCCGTGCGCGCCGAACACGGCGTGCCCGTTGGTGAGCTGGGAGTGGTCGATGCGGCGCAGGCGGCCGCCGCGGACCAGGCGCTGGGCCCATTTGGCGGTGGGGAAGACGATGTCGTAGCGGTTGCCGGCGTTGAGCTTGGCGACCATGCCTTCCATCGAGTCGAAGTTCGACTGGACGACCCTGACGCCGTACTCCTTCTCGAAGCCCTTGAACACGGACGGGTCGACGAAGTCGGCCCAGTTGAAGTAGACGAGATCGCCGTCGACGCGCGCCTGGACCGGCGCGAGCTCCTTTGCGTCGGGCTTCTTCGCGGGCATGAACCCGCAGCCGCCGACCGCGGCGCCCAGCAGACCGCAGGCGCCTGCCCGCAGAAGGGCGCGCCGGGTCGGTGGGGGTACCTCGGGGGACATGGAACGTCCTCTCCGTCGAGGAACGGCACAACTCCAGGGCGGGACCGGCTGGTCGGCTCACGGAGGCCCTGACTCCGTAGTGAAGACCGGTCTGGGGAGGGTGCGAGTGGGGGTCAGCCGACGTGCGGTAAGCCCGACGGGGGGAGCACGGCGTACGGGCGGCGCGGCGCGGCGGCCGTACGGCGGGGCGTCACCGGCCGTCTCCGTCCGGGACGTGCCCGTCGCGCCGGCCGCGGAGCGGGGCCCGGCCGTCATGACCGGGACCGCCCGGGGTCGCGATGTGGCCCTTCAGGTCGTCCCTGACCCGGCGGGCGAACCATCCGACGGCGGCCTCGCGCTGTGACAGCGGCCCCGGCTCGAACCCGGGCGTCCGCAGCCCGGCCTGCACCCGCTCGACCAGCTCGGCGTCCTCGTCGTTGGTGACCCAGCCGATGTGGATGTTCAGCCGCCGGGCCAGCCTGGTGCGGACGCTCTCCCCGTGCCGGGTGTAGAAGGCACCGGGGATCGCCGCCCGGTCCTGGGCGGTGGGCAGGGCGGTCCATGCGAGCACGTGGTCAGGGTAGAAGTCGATGAGCGTGTTGGGGTAGATCACGGCGTAGCGCCACACGCGCCGGTCGTCCTCGGTGAGGCCGGGCATGGGGGTCGCGAGGCGCTGGTAGAGCCGCTCGGTCCAGTTCGAGGACGGCTTGTCGCGCAGCGGCGACTCGAACAGGACGTAGTTCTCCTGGACGTCCACCGTGTACGCCTGGTAGTCGAGCAGACGCATCAGCGCGGGGTGGGCCACGGGGACGTGATAGCCCTCCAGATAGTTGTCGACGATCACCTTCCAGTTGGCGTTCTGCTCCTCGCCGCCCGCCAGGTCGTGGATGCGATGCTTCCCGACGGGCACGAGACCGGGGCCGGCGTAGCGGCCGACGGCCTCGGCGAGCCCGGCACAGCTCTCGGCGAGCGGGGTCGCCTCCAGGTCGAGGTTGACGAAGACGAAGCCCAGGAAGGACTCCACGTTGACCGGGTGCAGTCCGAGGCGGGGCTTGTCCAGACAGGGGATGCGGCGCGCCTCGGGGGCGCCGACGAGCCGGCCGTCGAGTTTGTACGTCCAGCCGTGGTACGGGCAGCGGATCGCCTTGCCCGAGGGCTCGGGGGCGCTGACCAGACGGGTCCCGCGATGCCGGCACACGTTCAGGTGGGCGGCGAGGGCGCCGTCCTCGGTGCGCACGACCAGGACCTCCCGGCCGGCGGCGGTGGCGGTCAGCCGTGCGCCGGGGCCGGGGAGGTCGGATTCGTGGCAGACGAGCTGCCAGGACCTGGCGAAGATGTGCTCGGTCTCGGCCTCGGCGACGGCCGGGTCGGTGTAGTAGCGCGCGGACAGCGCTTCCCCGGGATGCTCGGGGGGCGGCTCCGCGGGGGCAGGGGAGACGGTGGCTGCCCGTGTGGTCGAGGGGTGCATGAAGTCCTCCTCCGCGCCGCGACGGCGGCGATGGGCGGTGAGGCCGTGCCCGGAAGAGGCGGCAGGTGAAGATCAGGACGAGCTCGTCCTGGAAGCCTCCGGACCTGCCGCGATCCGGCTGACTAATTGGTTAGTCAGAGTGAGACCGCCGGGGAGTGAAGTCAAGACTTGTGGGCTGACTAATTAGTTAGTTAGTGTCGTGGCAGGCGGAAGGCCCAGGCCCGCAGACGGCTCCCCGGGCGCATTCCGTAAGCCCGCGGACCACCGTCCGCACCACACCGGGCGTCCGCGTCGGACACCCCGGTCCCCGGACGACGCACGGCTCGGGCCGCGCGCCGCCCCGGTCCGGCCGTGCGGCTCGCACCGGCCCGGACACCCTCGGTCCACGCCGTGCCCGGCCACCGGTCAGGCACCCCGCACCGCTCCCCGCCCCTTTCGTCACGGCGCCGGAGCACCCCTCGTCCACGCCGTGCCCGGCCACCGGCCAGGTACCCCGCACCGCTCCGCGCCCCTCTCGTCACGGCGCCGGAGCACCCCTCGTCCACGCCATCGCCGCGCCACCCGTCTCCGGACCACCCGGAAACGGCGCGACCCCGGAGGCACGCATGAGCGCTCGCCGAAGTCTCGTATGGCTCGGCCTCACGCCCGAACCCGAACAGGAGCTGCCCGCCGCGGTGGCCGCCCTGCGCGCCCCGGCGGACGGCCGCCCGCAGCCGGCCCTGGTCACCGCCGAGCGGCACCGCGTCGAACGGCTGGTGCTGCGCGGTACGCAGCGCGGCTGGCTGCGCTACCTCGGAGAGGTCACCGACCTGGTCGTCGAGGCGGCGACGGAGCCCCACGGCGCCGACCCACGACCCGCGCTGGTGGCCGGCGAGGTCGTCCTCGACCACCACCGCATGCTGATCGGCCTGCCCGGGGCCGGCTATGCCCGCACCGCCCCGCAGCGGCGGGACCTGGAAAACGCGCTGGAGCGGCTCCGGTCCCGACACGGCACGGACCCCTCCGCGGGCTCGGATCCCTCCGGGCGGCAGGCCGAGCCCCTCGTCCCGTCGGGCCTCACCGGTCCCACGGGCCCGTCCGGGCAGCCGCACGAGGCCTCCGAACACTCCGAGTCCAGGAGCACCGCATGACCGGCGTCCTCTCCCTCCTCCCCGAAGGACGGCACGGCCTCCTCGGCGCGCCGCTGCCCGGTGCCGGGCTGCCCGGTGTCCGCGAGCCGTCCGGCCCGGTCGCCCCCTTCGGCGGCGAGGACCTCGCCTCGTACCTCGCCGAGGGCGGTTACGCGCCGCTGCCGGTGCCCGGCCTGCTCCTGGACCGGATCGCCGCCGCGGGGCTCCGCGGCCGGGGCGGAGCCGGGTTCCCCGCCGCCGTCAAGCTCCGTGCGGTACGCGACGCGCCGGGCCGCCCCGTCGTCGTCGCCAACGGCGAGGAGGGCGAACCGGGCTCGGTCAAGGACCGCTGGCTGCTGCGGCACCGCCCGCACCTGGTCCTGGACGGCCTCGGACTGGCCGCCGCCATGACCGGCGCCGGACGCGGCTGCGTGTACCTCTCCGACGCCGGCGCCGAGCAGGCCGTGCGCCGCGCACTGGCCGAGCGCCCTGGCGACCCGCCCGTCGACGTCGTACGCACCGAGCACACCTACGTCGCGGGTGAGGAGACCGCGGTCGTCCGGCGCATCGACGGCGGCCCGGCCCTGCCCACGGCCAAACCCCCGCGCCCCTTCGAGCGCGGTGTCGGCGGGGCGCCCACCCTCGTCGCCAACGTCGAGACGCTGGCCCGCATCGCACTGATGCACGCGCGTCCCGAGTCCGCGGACGCCGTAGCCGGCACCCATCTGGTGACCCTCTCCGGCACCCGGAGCCGTACGGGCGCCGACGCGGCCGCACTCGTCGAGGTGCCCGCCGGCACCCACCTGAAGGTCCTCGCCGACCTGTGCGGCCACGGCAGGTCCGAAGGGGTCCTGCTGGGCGGTCTGTTCGGAGGGCTGCACGGCGCCGGCTGGACGGACCTTCCGCTCGACCACGACCGGCTCCGGGCCGCCGGGGGAGCGCTCGGCTGCGGAGCGCTGCACTTCCTGCACCCCGAGGACTGCCCGGTCGCCGCCGCCCACGAGGCCGCCGCCCACCTCGCGGCCCAGAGCGCCCGCCAGTGCGGGGTGTGCGTCTCCGGCACCGGAGCGCTGGCCGGCGCCCTCGCGACCGTCGCGCGCGGCGAGGCGGACGACGACACCACCGACCGGCTGCGCCGCTGGGCGGAGCAACTGCCCGGGCGTGGCGCCTGCGGTCTGCTCGACGCCGCCGCCCGCATCGCCGGCACCCTCCTCACCCACTTCCCCGACCGCGTCGACGCCCACCGGGGGACGGTCTGCCCGCCGTGCCGGGCGACGCCGAACGGCGAGGCACACCGGTTCACGGTCCCGGTGCCCTGACCTGCCCCCGGCCTCCTCACCCCACCCCACCCCACCCCGCCATCCGCCCGCCCGAACCCGGCGCACCGAAAGGACCGCACCATGAAACTCCTGCTGGACTCCACCCGCTGCCAGGGCTACGGCCTCTGTCAGGAACCCGCGCC
The DNA here is from genome assembly GCF_054729265.1 of Streptomyces krungchingensis. NCBI lineage: Bacteria > Bacillati > Actinomycetota > Actinomycetes > Kitasatosporales > Streptomycetaceae > Streptomyces > Streptomyces krungchingensis. The sequence goes on along the minus strand of NZ_JBPUKY010000001.1, from coordinate 1,798,027 downwards.
CGAGCAGATCGACCTCGACGAGTGGGGCTACGCACAGCTCCGCGTCGGCGACGTCCCGCCGGACGGCGAGGAAGCCGCCCTCGCCGCGGTCGCCGCCTGCCCCAACTCCGCGCTGCGGCTGGTGAAGTGACATGGGACGTGACCTGTCGGCCCTCTTCGACCCCGTCTCCGTCGCCGTCGTCGGAGCCAGCGACGACCCGGCCAAGTACGGCCATGCCATAGCCGCCCAGGCCATCCGCGCGAACGGCCGCCGCCCCGTCCACCTGGTGAACCGCCGCGGCGGCACCGTGCTCGGCCGCAGCGCCGCACCCAGCCTGAGCGCCATCGGCGAACCCGTCGACCTGGCGGTGGTCTCCGTGCCAGCCGCCGGCTTCGAGGACGCCGTCGACGAGGCCCTGCGCTGCGGGGCCCGGGCGATCGTCGCGATCACCGCCGGATTCGCCGAGACCGGAGAGGCCGGACGGACCCGGCAGTTCGCCGTCGCCGAGCGGGTCCGCGCCGCGGGAGCCGTGATGGTCGGCCCCAACTGCCTGGGAATCGCCGACAACACCACCGACCTCTTCCTCGCCTCCGACACCTTCACGCCCGGCGGCGTCGCCCTCCTCAGCCAGAGCGGCAACCTCGCCCTCGAACTCCAGCTCCGCTTCCGCCCGCACGGCCTCGGCTTCTCCCGGTTCGTCTCACTGGGCAACCAGGCCGACGTCACCCTCGTCGACCTGCTCGCCGACTGCGCCCGCCACGAGGGCACCCGCGCCATCGCCGTCTACGCCGAGGACTTCGCCGACGGACGCGCCTTCGCCGAGGCCGCCGCCGACGCGGGCAAACCCGTGGTGCTGCTCACCGCCGGACGCGGCGACGCCTCCGCCCGCAGCGCCCAGTCGCACACCGGGGCGCTCACCACCTCCGCCGACGTGGTGACCGCCGCGTGCCGCGACGCAGGTGTCGAACTCGTCGCCACCCCCCGTGAACTCACCGTCGCCCTGGCCGCGCTGACCGGCGCACGCCGGCCGGCCGGCCGCCGGGTCGCCGTGCTCACGGACGGCGGCGGCCACGGTGTCGTCGCCGCCGACGCCGTCGAGGCGGCCGGCTTCACGGTGCCCGAACTCACCGGGCCGACACGGCAGCACCTGCGCGAGGCCCTGTGGGAACAGTCGGCCGTCGCCAACCCGGTGGACCTCGCCGGGATGGGCGAGCAGGACCCGGGCTCGTACGCGCGGACCGTCGCCGCGCTGCTGGCCGCCGAGGAGGTCGACGCCGTCCTGATGACCGGCTACTTCGGCGGGTACGCGGCCGCCGACGGCGGACTCGGCGGAGGCGGCCTGGTGCTCGCGGAGGGGGAGCGGGAGGCCGCCCGTCTCATAGCCGACCACCACCGCGCCACCGCGAAACCGCTCGTGGTGCAGTCGATGTACCCGGACTCGCCCAGCTGCCGCACCCTCGCCACGGCCGGCATCCCGGTCTTCGCCGCCACCGAGGACGCCGCGCGCGCCCTCGCCGCCACGACGCCCGGCCCCCTGCCCACCGGCGTCACCCCGCTTCCCCCGGCCGCGGCCCCCCTGCGCGACAGCGGCTACATGGGCACCCGCAGAGCCCTCGAAGAAGCCGGACTCGCCTTCCCGGCCGCGCGCGAGATCCACGACGAGAGCGAACTGCTCGCCGCGGCCACGGAGTTCCCCGGACCCTACGTCCTCAAGGCCCTCCATCTGCTCCACAAGTCCGACGCGGGCGGTGTGGCCCTGGGGCTCGCCGGCCCCGGCGAACTGCTCGCCGCCTTCCGCGAGATGCACGCCCGGCTCGGCGCCCCCGCCTACTCCGTGGAGGCCATGGCGGACCTCACCGACGGCATCGAACTGATCGTCGGCGTCAACCGGGACCCGCGTTTCGGCCCGGTCGCCATGGTGGGCCTCGGCGGAGTACTGGCCGAAGCACTGCACGACGTCGCCTTCACACTGGCGCCCGTCTCCGCCGGCCGTGCCCTGAGTCTGCTGCGCGGACTGCGCACCGCCGCCCTGCTCGACGGCGTACGCGGCCGCCCGCCCGTCGACGTCGCCGCGGCGGCGGCGGCCGTCGAGGCGATCACCGCCTTCGCCGCCGCCCACCCCGAGATCGCCGAGATCGAGGTCAACCCGCTGCTCGTCAGCCCGCACGGTGCCCTCGCCCTCGACTCCCGGGCCGTCCTCGCCTGACCACCGCCGAAGGCCCCGCCCCGAGTCCCGCCCGCCGTCCCCCGACCCAAGAGGCCCCCATGGACATGCGCTACACCCCCGAACAGGCCGACCTGAAGCGCCGCGCCGCCGACTACGCACGGCTGCTCATGCGGTACGAGGACCAGTCCGAACAGGCCGGCGGCCCGCTGCCGCAGGCCCTCGTCACCGAACTGACCCGCGCCGCCATGGACGCGGGCGTCTACGCCATCAACATGCCCGCCGAATGGGGCGGCGCCGGACTCAGCCTCCTCGACCAGGTCGTCGTCGAGGAGGAGTTCGGCAAGGTCACCAACTGTCTGTGGGACATCCCCTGGCGGCCCGCCAACGTCCTGGCGTACGGCGACGAGCGACAGCGCGAGAAGTACCTGCTGCCGGTGATCCGCGCGGAGAAGTTCGACGCGTTCGCCGTCACCGAGCCGGGCGCGGGCTCGGACCCGTCCTCCGGCACCTCCACGGCCACCCGCACCGACGGCGGCTGGCTGCTCAACGGGGAGAAGTGGTTCGTCACCTGCGGCGACATCGCCGACTTCCTGCTGGTGCAGGCGGACGCGGGACCCGAGCGGCTGCCCACGCTCTTCTTCGTGGACCGGGCCGCACCGGGCGTGGAGATGACCCGCGTGCCGCACTTCATGCACTCCGCGGTCAACGGGCACCCCGAATTCACCTTCACCGACGTCTTCGTGGCCGACGAGGACGTGCTCGGCGGCGTCGGCAACGGCTACGAACTGACCAAGGAATGGTTCACCGACGAACGCCTGATGATCGCGGCCCGCACCGTCGGCGCGGCCGAACGCGCCCTGCAACTCGCCCGGGACTGGGCGGTGGAGCGCGAGCAGTTCGGGGCGCCGATCGCCTCGTACCAGCTGATCCAGGGCATGCTCGCGGACTGCGCCGTCGACATCGCCGTCAACCGCGCCTACACCCACCAGGTCGCCTGGGAGGCCGACCAGCCGCACACCGACCGCAAGACGCTGCACGCCAAGGCCTCCACCGCCAAGCTCGCCGCCAGCGAGGCCGCCGGCCGGGTCGCCGACCGCTGCCTGCAGATCTTCGGCGGCCGCGGCTACGACCGCACCTACCCCGTCGAGCGCATGTACCGCGAACTGCGCGTCGACCGGATCTGGGAGGGCACCTCCGAGATCCAGCGCCTCATCATCGCCAACGAGCTGATCAAGCGCGGCACCAGCGCCCTGGCCCTGCCCACGCACTGAAACCGCCCGCCCCGCGCCCCCGTACACCCGTCACCACACAGCGAGGACATTCATGGACTTCCGCCTCACCCCGCGCCAGGCGCAGCTCAAGGCCGACGCACGCGCCCTGACCGACTTCATCGCCGACTACGAGATCCCGTGCGAGGAGGACAACGGCCTGCCCGCGAGCGCCCACGTCAAGATCCGCGACGCGGTCCTCGACGCCGGCCTCCAGGCCGTCAACATGCCCGCCGAGTGGGGCGGCGCCGGACTCACCATCGCCGAGCAGGTGACCGTGCAGGAGGAGCTCGGCCGGCTCACCGGCGCCCTGTGGGACATGGTGTGGCGGCCCGCCAACGCACTGCGCTTCTGCACCCCGGAGCAGCGTGAACGCTTCCTCGTCCCGGTGATCAAGGGCGAGCGGCGCGACTGCTACGCCGTCACCGAGCCGGGCGCGGGGTCGGACCCGCAGAACCTCGCCACCACCGCCACGAAGAACGACCACGGCTGGGTGCTGAACGGCGAGAAGTGGTTCGTGACCGTCGGAGACCACGCCGACTTCATGATCGTCCTCGCCGCGGCGGGCCCGGACCGCGCCCCCACGCTGTTCCTCGTCGACAAGGACACCCCCGGCATCGAGATGACCCGCGTGCCGCGCTTCATGCACACCTTCGTCTACGAGCACCCCGAGTTCACCTTCACCGACGTGCAGGTCGGCGAGGACGCGGTGCTCGGCGGCATCGGCGAGGGCTACGACATCACCCGCTCCTGGTTCACCGAGGAGCGCCTGATGATCGCGGCCCGCACCACCGGCGCCGCCGAACGGGCACTGGAACTGTCCCGCGACTGGGCCGTGGAACGCGAACAGTTCGGCGCACCGATCGCCTCGTACCAGCTGATCCAGGGCATGCTCGCGGACTGCGCCGTCGACATCGCCGTCAACCGCGCCTACACCCACCAGGTCGCCTGGGAGATCGACCAGGCCTCGGCCGAGGACCGCAAGACACTGCACGCCAAGGCGGCCATCGCCAAACTCTCCGCCAGCGAGGCCTCGGGCCGGGTGATCGACCGCTGCCTCCAGATCCACGGCGGCCGCGGCTACGACCGCACCTACGCCGTCGAGCGGCTCTACCGCGAGCTGCGCGTCGACCGGATCTGGGAGGGCACCTCCGAGATCCAGCGCCTCATCATCGCCAACGAGCTCGTCAAGCGCGGCACCGAGGTCCTGGACCTGCCCGTCGCATGACGACGCCTCCCGGGCCGGGGCCCCGTGCCCCGGCCCTGGGCAGCCCCTGTCCGGGGACCGTCGCGCCCCGGCCCGCGGGCGGCCCCACTCGGCCGCGCGCCGGGCGGAACCGCCTCAGTTCGCCCCACTTCGGAGAGGAAGACGGATGACCGACATCGAGCGCGTGGGGGTCGTCGGCTGCGGCCTGATGGGCGCCGGCATCGCCGAGGTCTGCGCACGCGCCGGCGTGCCGGTCACGGTCGTGGAACGCGACGCGGAGGCGGCCCGTACCGGGCTGCTGCGCATCACCCGCTCGCTCGACCGGGCCGCCGCGCACGGCAGGCTCACCGCGCAAGAGCATGACGCCGCCACGGGCCTGATCACCGTGACCGACGAGATCGAGGCCCTGCGCGACCACGACCTGGTCATCGAGGCCGTGGCGGAGGACGAGGCCCTCAAACTCGACGTCTTCGCCCGCCTCGACTCCGTGGTCACCGGCGACCGCACCATCCTCGCCACGAACACCTCCTCCATCCCGGTCATCCGGCTCGCCGCCGCGACCGGCCGCCCCGACCGAGTCGTCGGCGTGCACTTCTTCAACCCCGTACCGGTGCTGCGCCTCGTCGAACTCGTTCCGTCACTGCTCACCTCGCCCACCACCGCGGCACGGGCCGAGGCCTTCGTGACCACGACCCTCGGCAAGGAGGTCGTACGCACCCGGGACAAGGCCGGATTCGTCGTGAACGCGCTGCTGGTGCCCTACCTCCTCGCCGCCGTCCGCATGGTGGAGTCGGGCAGCGCGACCGTCGAGGACGTCGACCGGGGCATGGTCCTCGGCTGCGCCCACCCGCTCGGCCCGCTGGCCCTGACCGACCTCATCGGTCTGGACACCACGCGAGCCATCGCCGAGTCTCTGTACGCCGAGTTCCGCGAACCCCAGTACTCGCCGCCCCCACTGCTGTCCCGGATGGTGGAGGCCGGCCTGCTGGGGCGGAAGTCGGGACGGGGTTTCCACACTTACGACGAACAACATCGGGAGGGGGCGACCGCGGCGCGGCCGAGTTGAGGGAAAATGGTCTTGGCGTACGACCACCGAACGAGGGGAGCCGCAGGGTGTCCACGAAGGTGCGCACGGCAGACACGCGCGAGCGCATCCTGACCGCGGCGTGCGAGGTCATCGCCGACATCGGCTTCGAGAAGATCCGCATGCGCATGGTCGCCGAGCGGGCCGGAGTGTCGACGGCGCTGCTGCACTACCACTTCGACACGCGCGAGAAGCTGTTCACCGAGGCGATGACGCACTCCTTCGCCAACACCGCCGTCGACGTCGAACGCGACGCCGAGTCGGCACCGGCGGCGGTCATCCTGGCCCGCATCGTGCGCAATCTGCTGCCCAGCGATCCCCAGCTGCACCAGGACTGGAAGCTGTGGCAGGAACTCTGGGTGAGGGCGCTGCGCGACGAGACCACCCGGGTCTTCGCCGTCGACCTGTACGCCCAGCTGCACTCCTGGGTGTCCGACGCGGTACGCCGCGGCATCGCGACCGGCGAGTTCACCCCCACCGACGTGGACGCCCTCAGCACCCTCGTCCTGTCCCTGTGCGACGGCTACGGCATCCGCCTCATGCTGCGCGACCCGACCATCACGCTGGACATGGTGCTCGCCGCCGTCTGGCGCCATGTGTCCGCAGCGCTCGGCCTGCCCGAGGCAGTACCGACGGAGTGAGCTCCCCGGGTGTCGGCGGCGCCCGACCGGTCGGTGCGGGCGACACCGACCAGGCGCGGCGCCGTCGTGGCCTGGTGGGAGAGGTCGTTTGTCGCAGGTACCGGCAGCCCCTCGCTGGCACCGCGCGATGGACCTAGCCTCGAATCATGGACACCGCCAAGGACATCAAAGACTTCCTGATGACCCGGCGCGCGAAGATCACCCCCGAGCAGGCGGGGCTCGCGACGTCGGGGCGTCGCAGGGTCCCCGGCCTGCGGCGCGAGGAGGTCGCGTACCTGGCCGGGGTGAGCGCCGAGTATTACATCCAGATCGAACGCGGACAGGTCTCCGGTGTCTCCGACGATGTTCTTCAGGCCATTGCCGCGGCCCTCTCCCTGGACGAGGTGGAGACGGCCCACTTGTTCGACCTGGCCCGGGCAGCAACCACCAAGGCGGGCGGGAAGCCGTCGAGGGGCCCGAGCCGCAAGGTTCCGCAGGGTGTGCAGGCGCTCATCGACGCCATGGTCTCCGCGCCGGCCGTCGTGTACAACGCCCACCTCGACATCGTCGCGGCCAACCCACTGGGCCGGGCACTCTACGGGGCGGTCCACGAGCGGCAGACCGAGCCGCCGAACCTGGCCCGGTTCATCTTCCTGGACGACCGGGCCGACGAGATCTTCCCCGACTGGGACAAGGCGGCCGACGACGCCGTCGCCCTGCTGCGCGTGGAAGCCGCACGGTCACCGCATTCCAAGGCGGTCACCACCCTGGTGGCGGAGCTCGCCACGCGCAGCACCGAGTTCCGTACCCGCTGGGCGGCCCACGACGTACTGGCCCACCGCAGCGGCACCAAGCACTTCCACCACCCGGCGGTCGGCGACCTGATTCTGAGGTTCGAGTCCCTCGACGTCACCAGCGCCCCCGGCCTCACGATCACCGGTTACACCGCCGAACCCGGCTCCCCCTCGCACGAGGCGCTGGCACTGCTCTCCAGCCTGGTCGCGACCGAGCAGGGAGGGGAGGCCGCGGCTGCCGACGAGGAGACGCATCCGGAACCGGGTCGCCCGCGGTGACCGGGAGGTTTCTTTCGGGGGCCACCTCTGCCGGCCGGAACGGCAGACTGCCCAGGTCCCGACCGACACACTTTCCAAGTTTGTTGGTCGGGTTCTGGCGGTGGTCCGCTGTGGTTGACGCGCGTTCGTTCCGGGTCGTCAGCGGTGCCCGATTGGACCTGTCGTATCGGTGCGAACGACTCTGAACGGCATTGAGGGAGACGGAAACTGAGGCAGTCCCTGGCCCTCGCTCTGAGAGCGCAAACCAGGCAGAAGCCCAGGGAAATGGACAGGGGCCCTCGGGAACCACCTGGCGAGCCGTGGCAACCACACCGCAACCCTTGTGCTGCTCTTCTGCGGAAGGTGAGAATCCCTCAGCCATCGGGTCACGGTGATCGGGGGCAGGGCCGGGGGGCTGTTGTGGCGCGACGGATGAATTTGCTGGGAGAACCAGGAATGGGGCTGTCGGGGGGACCGGGCAAGCCTGTTCCGAACGTTGCGAAAGTGCGGGCGCTGGCCCGCCGTCAGGTGTGGGGCCTGCTCATCGCGCTGCTCCTCCTCGCGACAAGCCACTCGTGGGTGCACAGGCACCAGCCACGGGACGTGGTCACTGGAGCCCACGGCCCCTTTCCCGCCGCGGTCGGCGCCGGAGCCCCTGTCGCACCTGAACACGTCGTACGTCGAACTTCGGGATTCGATGAAGCCTTGGTCCACGGACTGTACGTACGGCAGACAGGTTCGCTCTCCGGCGTGACTGCGGCGAACGTGCGGACCGGCAAGGAGTACTGGCGCTACGAGCGCCCAGACTCGGAGGCCGGTGTGAATACGTTCGACGTGTCGGAACGCACCGTGGTGGCCGCCTTCGGCGACGGGAGGCTCATCGGCGTCGATCTGCGCACGGGCAAGCCGCTGTGGCACGTAGAAATCCAGCATGCCAAGGGCCATAGGACCACGGCGCTCGCCAGCGGCCAAGCTCTCACCGAGGCCCCCGGTGCCGTGCGTGCCTTCGCCGAGCGCGACGGCCGGAGTCTGTGGACTGCGAAGACGCCCAGATCCTGCCCCGACGGGCTCGTGATCACTGCGTACGCCCTGCCGGGCCACCTGAGCGTCGTCCCTTTGGTCTGCAACGTGACGAGCCCCGACAGGGGCATTTACTACCTCCTGCTAGGCATCGACAACCGCACGGGCAAGGTTCTGTGGCAGCAGCACACCGCGGCCCCCAGGCTGATGGTCAGGGGAGGCGAGCACACGCTGGTCATCCCTGATCCGGACCACCCGCCGGCCATTCAGCTGCTCGGCGTGAACCGCCAAGGGGCCACTGCGCGCGCTCTCACTGCCGCGGATGCGTGGGACGCGGTCGCCGCGGGAGGCGGCATTGTACTGTCGGCCATCGACCCCGGCGACCGATCCGAGGAGGACCACGACACTCTCCTGCGCGCCTACCGCACCCGGGACGGACACCTTGCTTGGCAGCTGCGGGCGCCGACCGGCCAGGAGTACGGGTTTCCCGAGATTGCCGACGGCCGGGTGTACGTCGCACGCCAGCCGTTCCTCACGGGGAAGGACACGGGTCGCCGGATCCGCGCCGACCTGCTCGTCCTCGACGCGGGCACCGGGCGTCTGCTCCACACCCTGCGACTGCCGACCATGACCGTTCCGGACGAGAGCAGGGAACTCGACGTACGTGACATTGGCGACGGGGCAGTGAGCATCGGCTGGCGTGACAGTGAGGGAGACGTACTGATCGCCGCAGACTGACCCCTCCCTCGTGGCGCGCACCTCGCCATCGCCCAGCCCAATGGGCCTGGTGGCACGTGGCGCGTCTTTCCGCATGAGGTCAGCGGAGTCTCAACGGCGGGGCAGGACTGTCAGGGTCCGCCTCGCGGTGACAAAGCGCCATCGTGCCGGCGTTCAACGGGCCACCGCACGGGGGACAGGTTGGTACGGACTCGGTCGGCATCCCTGCAACGTATGTCTTGGCTCCGGTGACCAGAGTCCTCAGCTTGGGATGCTACGGGCCTTTACGGCCGGCCCGGGCCTGGGTGAATGACGTGGATACGAACCGTCGGAGCTGGCTGCATTCACCGTGATTTCCCGCTGTTCCCCGCCCGATCTGGTGCGCTTGTGGTGCGGAGTGATGCGATGTTCAGCGGCTCGCGTCGGAGCACGGATCTACCACTTCCGCCATTTGTCCGTGAGTTGGTACCGCCCCAGTCCATGGCGAGCCGTCAGTGCGACTACGTCGACACCGTGCTCGGTGAGCGACGTGTCGATGTAGTCGCACAATTGCTCACGCTCGTCGGTCTCGAAGGCGCCGCCGTTGGGGGCGTCGTCCACCGCGTTCAGGGCCAGGACGACGCGTTCCACCACGGCAAAGATCTGCGCGTCAGTGGCCTCGGCAAGTCCAGGAAGGTCACCGTCGAAGGTGTCGAGGACGGCATCGGTCGCAGCGAGTAGTTCCTCGGGGAACAGTCCTGCCATGCAGGCGCAGTCGGGATCCAGGGTTCCCGCGGCAAGCTCCGCGGCTTCCTGAGCTATGCCGTGACGCCAGCTTGTAGTTGGTCTCTCAGCCATGGGCGGGACCGTACAGGGCACGACTGACAGCAAGCCCGCACGACCTGCTCACCGATCATGCGGGCATCACCCGCATCTCAACTACGCCGGCATCGTCGTAGGGCAGCCGCGCTAGGGAGTGACCATGTCGAGCGGCTGACCCCTGCATCTGGCACGGCTGTGGCACGCGCGGATCTGCGGTGCGCTCGGGGGCGACCTTCAGATCCGTAGCTCTGTAGGGATCGGTCGTACAGGCCGCCCGAGGGCATGGGCGCTTGCTGACTCAATCTGGTTCCCAAGTAACGGGAAACGTACGCTGTGTACATGGAGTTGGCGACTCTCGCGGTTGCGGTCATCGGAGCGGTCTTCGGTGTCGGGACGACTCTTGTCACCGACCTCGTGCGGTCGCGCAGAGAACAAGACCGGTACTGGAATGAGACGAAGCGTGTTGTATATGCGCGCTTCCTGACATCTCTAGCACAGGCGCACAGTCGCATGATAGTGGCTGCATTTCGCGAGCAACCAGACGATGCCCGGCGGCAGGGGGTTCACGATGCCTTCCATAATGACCCTCAAAACAGTGACGCCAAAGCCGTTCTGCGAGAGTTGGCCATTGTTTCTCCGGATCGCGTTCATCAAGCCGCTCTGCCGGTTTATCGACAGCTCCGCATGATTCGTGAAACCCTCGCCGCGCAGCCTCTTCGGCCAGAATCCGCAGAATATGAGGCAGTAAGGCAGCCGTTCTTCCAGCAGTTGGAAAATTTACAGAAGGTCATGCGAGACGACCTGCAACCGAGAGGCTCTCGCCGGTCTTAGACGCGCTACTGCGTCAGGGAGTTTCTTCGTGCTCCAGCCGGATCGGCCAGTGACGGCCATTCCGGCCGCTCCCAGGGCCCCGGAGGGACGCTACCGGACGCGGGCGGTTGCTGAGGCTACGGTACCTGGCTGCCGTACCGCAGGATCTCGGCGGGGTGACCATGGAACGGCATCTGCTGGACGCGCTGTTGGCCGGAGACGACGAGGCGTCCGCGGCTGCGCGGGGTCGAACCTCTTGGGCTGGAACGAATGGTGCAGCTCCTCCGCGAGCATGGCCGGCCGGTGCGGGGAGGGCTGATCGATTCTGCCGATCAGAAATGGACGTTCCTGTGCTACTTCACCGAGGACGGCATCGCACTGGTGGCCTGCGCCCGTCCGCAGCGGTGGGCCGAGCGTTCACCGATTTAGGAGTTCGATCAGAGACTGGTCCTGGCGTCGTCGCCCGTTGTCGCGACGACGGGATCGGGCTGCATGGGCACATGCTTGACCGACGTCGTTGGTGTCAGGCTTGGATGTCCGGGGATCGTCGCGACGGCTGGGGGAGCTGGCTGCCAATATGTGCGCGAGATCGGGAGGGGCCCGGGATAACCTCCCGCGGTGACCTCACCTGACCAGCCCCTCGTGGCCCCCGATTTCGCCATACCGCACCCGCCCGCCACGGATCGATTCCGCCTCGAGCCCCTCGGCCCTCAGCACAATGCTGCCGACCACGCTGCCTGGACCTCAAGCATTGCCCACATTCGTGCCAACCCCGACTTCGTGGGCCGTTCCTGGCCGCCGTCAGGAGGCATGACCCTGGATGCCAACCTCGACGACTTGCGCCGGCACGCGGAGGACTTCGACCGGCGCGTCGGTTTCACCTATACCGTTCTCTCAGTCCCAGAAGACGACGTCATCGGTTGTGTCTACATATACGGCTCACGTCACGAGTCAGGTGTCACTGATGTCCGCTCCTGGGTCCGCGCGGACCACGCTTCCCTCGACGCCGAGCTCTACCGTGTCGTCAGCGACTGGCTGGCCCGCGAGTGGCCCTTCGAGCGTGTGGCCTACGCGCCTCGCTGAGCCGTGCGGTCTGTGCCGCCACGTGGCCCGGAGAGCAGCACGCGGAAGGCCCACAAGTGCACTGGGTGTTCGTCGGCGTTGCCATGCAGTTGGACAGTCACCCGTCAGAAGGTTCCTTCACTCCTCGCCCGGCGGAATGAGACGATCGGCGCTCTCTGCGTCGTCCACATGTCCGTGCGCGTCGACGGTGATCGGAGCGGCCCGTCCCATGGAAGTGACGAGCCAAGCAAGCACCTGCTCGGTCAACGGTCCGTCGTCGGGACCTTCGTCTTTCCAGTGGGCGCGCCAGCCGCCTCCCGGTATGGCGGCTACCACCTGGTCGGCTCGCTCCAGGTGTGAGAAGTCCGTGTAGTCCGTCACTGGCCGGCGGGTTCCTCGCTGGGGATCGACGACGAGGGCAACGCCTGTTGCCGCGTCCCAGGCGTCCACGTCGACGGTCCGGCTGATCATCGTCTCCGTGCCGGTGAAGATCGCGAGCCAACCTGTCCCATTGAAGTAGTGCATGCTGCCATCGTCCCTGACCGCGGTAGGGGCGCTCCACTACCTTTTCGTGAGACATCAGCTTGGAAGGCTGAGGTGATCTAGAGGCTACTCCGAGGCTGACCTGCTGCTGAGTGCTATCGGCGCCTGGGTTGAGGCCAGTTGGTTCACCGGTGTTCCCCGTGGTTCCCCGTACGATCTGGCACACGTCTGGCACGGCCTCTTCGTCCCGAGACGAGCGCAGGCGGGCTTGCCGCCTTGGGCTGGATTCAGGTGAGAGGGCCGGGCACCCGCGTCATTGCTCGCGCTGTCCTCACCCGGTAAGGTGCCGATCTTCGGTCGGCGGAAGCCGTACGGAGTTCTCGAAGGCCAGGCACATCATGCATCTCGCCGACCACCCCGCACGCCGCCGCCTCAGTGCCGCACTGGACAACATCGCCATCACTTTCCGCGATGTGACCGCGCATCCGGACGAGCACAACTGCGAATGCCACTGGGGGAGTTCGGAAGAACTCTCCCTTCTGAAAACGCCGAACGTGGAGCTGGAGCCGGATCTCCTGCGCCGGACCTGGCAGGCCTGGGACTGGACCGATCACGCGGCCGTGCTGCGCCGCATACTGCCTCAGTTCGCCACAGCACTGGTCGCCGGTCGCGCGGAGCCCCTGTTCGGCCTGGAAGAGGCCGGGTACTGCTTCGCCCTCGGCCGCTGGCAGCAGTGGCCCGACGATCAAGCCGGTCCGGTACGCGAGTTCTTGCATGCCTGGTGGGTGCAGAGCCTCACCGACCCGGATGCGATCGTCCCGGCGCACCAGGTCTTCGTGATGTGCGCCGAGGCATCCGGAACGCTTGGGCCCTGGCTCGCCGAATGGGAGGAGCAGACCGGTCACCTCAGCGACCGCCGTCTCGCCGAGACGGCGGCGGAATGGGAGTACAAGCTCCTGGGGGACAGCCTGCCGTGGCGGGTGAGCTGGTACGAGCATGACGAAGAGGAGATGCGCGCCGAACTGGTCGCGTGGCTCCTCGGACACGCTGCGGCACGGCTCCGCGAGTCGGGCGCTTCGACGGATCTGCAGCACCGGATACGGCTGCTCGGTCTCACCGAGCTGGACCGCTGGACGGATCCGCACTGGCCCGGTCACAGCTACTGACAACCAACCGACGCGACCACTTCGCCGCGAAGTGCCGGTCGTAAGGACTCGATCAATAGCCGAAGAAGTGAAAGGCCGGGTCTGTGACCTGCGGCCGTGTAATCGATCAACGCTGTGACCTGCGACTTACCTGTCGGTGGTTGTCAGCGTTGGTCGTCGTTGAGCGCCCTCGCACGGCCCAGGGACGGCCCAGACGTGATCACCCCAGCGACGCCCCCGACTCGTGCAGCCGAACTCGCACCTGGTGGTTGTGCTCAGCGTGCCCGATGACCTCACCGCGGATGCGCGCCCCGAGAACGGGCAGTCCCATCCCCTCGGGCATGGCAATGATCTCGGCCAACGCGACGGCTCCCGGAATTCCGTCGACCCGGATGAAGACACCGAAGGGCTGGCGTCCGATCACCTCTCCTGCGACGGAGGCTCCCAGGGGGAGGGCTGTAAGGGTCGCCGTCCAGACTTCCTCTGGCGACTGCCCCGGCACGTTGGGGCGGCGCGTTGGCCAGGTGTACTCGTCCATGGGTAGATCATGACCTGCCCAGAAGCCCGCGACCACTGCGTTGTAAGGGCGGACGTGGTCCGCGACATGTTCGCCCAGGTCACTACGGCCGTAGCGGCAGCCCAGGTGAACAGTGCATCTCGACTGCGGCGAGCCGTCGTTGACCGTGGTTGACCGCACGATGTGGCACGGCTGTGGCACGTCCCGAAACGACGGACCGTTTAGAAGGCGCTTTGCCCGTACGCCCGCAATCGGGCCCTGGCCTGGGTAATCACCCGCGTCGACGACCGCTTGCCACTCGACTTCGACAGACATTCGACACGGCCCGGATTACTCGTAGATGGTTGCCGCACGCAGAGCTCGTGCGAAGAACCTCCAGTCACCGCTATCGGGCAGCTCGCGGCCAGCGTTGCGGTACCAGCCGTCCGCGTCGTCGATCCATGCCGCCAAGGCCTCCAGGAAGCTCGGGAGGTCCCGGTTCTGCCATGAGCTGCCATCCTCGGCGTGGCTGCCCTGTAGGGAACGTACGAAGGCTGCCAGGTCTTCTCTGCTGTCGACGTGCTCAGGAGAGGTAGTCACGCGCGGACCCTACTTGGCATGCCGGCCCCGGGGCGCGGTGAGCACCGCCTTGTAAGTTCGCTCCGCAACCGTCGGTACCGCGGCCAGCGCCAAGAGGGGCCGTCGTCCCTGGCGGCTCAAGTCTTCCGAAGTTCGCTGTCGTTGATGTCAGGCATGGATGTCAGCTGAGTATTTCAACTCCTGTCGGCTGGGTCCTGCCAGTGCCAGGGCAGCACCGGCGGCAGCCAGGGAGTACTGTCACTGCGCTCAAGTACTGGTGCCGCGTAGTCATCCGGCAAGGTACTACCGTCGATCACAGCCTCAAGCGTGAACTGGACATAGCGCAGGTACCCACGTAGGTCGCGAATCTGGCGTTCGCGATGGATCTGGCCGATGCCTCGATAGCCGACGTCGAAACACAACCGCACAAGTGCCCTGTACCGATCGCGGACACGGTTGTCTCCTATGGAGAGAAGATCGGTCTGCATGCCCCGCCGGACCGAGTCGACGGCCACTGCACAGCGCTCACGAGCCCGCGGGCTCAACCGCGGCTCGTCCTGTGCGAGGTCCGGCAGCGATGGCAGCCACGCGTAAAGCTCTGCGAGGTGGCCTAAGAGCCGCTGTGCAGCCTCTGCAGAGCGCTGCTGCATCCCTTGTTGACGTGCTAACGCGCTGTTGGCAGCATCTTGAGATGCCGCGAGCTGGATTTGTGATTCGACAGTCCTCGCGGTTTGCCACCGCGCCACGTACACCGCGATACCTCCGCCGGCCAACGTCCCTACAAGCGCGCTGGCTGTTTGTCCCGCTAGATCCCCCCAGCTACCCATGCCTCCCATCTTGGCGGTCTGCGTGAGCTTCAAACCCTCACGTTGAGCCTCAAGACGCCCTTCGCCAGGGACAAGGGGGACAGAACGCAACGAGTGCCCTGAGCTTGGGAAGCTGAGCTGACCTGGGGCGTGTTGGGGGAACCGACCTGGGGTGGAAGGCCGTCGATGTCTGGTGGCGGGTGCCTCGATTCCCCGGTGTTCCTTTCGGTTCCCCGGCTCATCTGGCACGCGTCTGGCACGACCTATTCGTCCCGAATGCATGACTGGGAGGGCATTAGAGGCTGCTGGGATGGCCAGTCGGCCATCGACGGCCACTGGCACTGGCGGTCTACTGCGGTCATGGTGAAACCGATGTGGTAGCCGTGTCACCGTTCAAATTCCCTCTTCACGATCTCGATGACCTTCACCCTTTACGCAATACGAGAGTCTCTGAGTAGCGAAAGAGGTCGAGGGCTCTCACCGTTCCCGCTTTCGTAAAGAACAGCAATTGCCCTGCCTTACCGTCAGTTCGGGTATCCCAGAATGCCCTGCACCTCCCGTAAGGCGAGCGTCACTAGCCGCTTTTCTCTCACGTGCCTCTGAAGAATCAGCCCTCTCAAGGACTCTTGTTTTTGAGCGCACCGTGACCCACTCTGTGCAGATGACCCGACGCGTAGTCCGGCTCCTGGGAGCAACGCTGGCGCTTACAGCGACTGCCGCGTTGTCCATTTATCTGATCCATGTCGGCCTTGATCAGGCGGATAAAGTCTCTAGCGTCACAGGAGTCTTCCTGGCGATCATCGGCCTGCTCGCGACCCTCTATGGAGATTCATCTGCTGCGCACCATGCTTCCGGGCGAAGCGTTCAGCAGCGCACCCCTGGAGGGGATTCCACTCGCAATGCTGGGCGCAGCGCTAACGGCGACGCCTCTCCCTTCACTCATGTGATCAAGAAGGTTCAATTCCGCCCCCTGGTCAAAATTCGCAAGTTGTTGGCGCGGTCTGGTGGGCGTGTATCGATTCCATTCCCCAGCCTCTCCGACATCCTGCCGCAGGGGATACGTACATGGGTAGGCCAATTGGCCTACCGGCCGAAAGTGCTGATCGGTGTGCTTGACGCGAGCGGCGATGGGGACGTTGCCATAGGCAACCGGCAGGAGTCGCCGAGAGACTCCGGCAGTCCTGGGGGTTCCGGCTCCGGCGGCGGCGCCGGCAGCGGCGGTGGAGGCCGTGCAGGCAGCAGGCCTGCGGGAACCAACCCTGGGGGTTCCGGCTCCGGCGGCGGCGCCGGCAGCGGCGGTGGAGGCCGTGCAGGCAGCAGGCCTGCGGGAACCAACCCTGGGGGTTCCGGCACCGGCGGCAGCGCCGGCAGCGGCCGTGGAGGCAGTGCGCTCCACCGGGCAATTGATATGGACCTGTATGCCGCGGCGCCTTCGGAGGAGGCGGACCGCCCCGCGGTGATACCGATCCCACCCCCGCTCGACGAACTGTCCTGGGATGGCTGGGACCGCCCCTCGGTGACGCCGATCGCACCTCAGGTCGATATGGACCTGTATGCCGCGGCGCCTTCGGAGGAGGCGGACCGCCCCGCGGTGATACCGATCCCACCCCCGCTCGACGAACTGTCCTGGGATGGCTGGGACCGCCCCGCGGTGACGCCGATCGCACCTCAGGTCGATATGGACCTGTATGCCGCGGCGCCTTCGGAGGAGGCGGACCGCCCCGCGGTGATACCGATCCCACCCCCGCTCGACGAACTGTCCTGGGATGGCTGGGACCGCCCCGCGGTGACGCCGATCGCACCTCAGGTCGATATGGACCTGTATGCCGCGGCGCCTTCGGAGGAGGCGGACCGCCCCGCGGTGATACCGATCCCACCCCCGCTCGACGAACTGTCCTGGGATGGCTGGGACCGCCCCGCGGTGATACCGACCCCACCCCCGCTCGACGAACTGTCCTGGGACGGCTGGGACCGCCCCTCGGTGACGTCAGCGTCAGCGGATGACCTTCGGAGCGTGCGGGAGGCAGCAAGTGACCCCGAGGTTGACCCTCCTTCAGCAGGCATCCGGTTGAGGGGGCCCAGCTTGGGTTGGTAGTGAGGTCGAGATACTCCCCATCACGCTTGAGCGAGGCGGCGGCCAGCGGTTGCGTCCATGGAGATGGTGTATGGGTTCGACCTGATCCGGGGGTTTGCTCCGGCTTCTGGCTGATGCCCGCATAGATGAACGGCCACCGGCTGATCTTCGAAGTGTCGAAGCCTCGAAGGAGATCAGCACGATGACCGCACCTGACAGTGTGCCCCTGCATGCCCTCGCGGAAGACAACCTCGCCGCGGCGAGTCCCGATCTGCTGCGCGCGATGGTCAAAACCTTCGCCGACGCGCTCATGTCCGCGGAGGCCGACGCCCTCTGCAACGCTGAATACGGCCAGGTCAGCGACGAACGCGTCAACCACCGCAACGGCTACCGCCCGCGCGAGTGGGACACCAGGGCCGGCACGGTCGAACTGGCCATCCCCAAGCTGCGCCAGGGCAGTTACTTCCCGCACTGGCTCCTCGAACGGCGCCGGCGGGCCGAGCAGGCCCTGATTTCGGTGGTCGCCACCGCCTACCTGCTCGGTGTCAGCACGCGCCGGGTCGAGAAGCTCGCCGAGTCCCTCGGCGTCACCCAATTGTCGAAGTCCCAGGTCAGTGCGATGGCCAAGCACCTGGACGAGCAAGTCGCCGCATTCCGCAACCGGCCCCTGGACCAGGGCCCTTACGCGTTCGTCTGGGTCGATGCCCTGACCCAGAAGGTCCGCGAGGGCGGCCGGATCATCAACGTCCACGCGCTGATCGCGGTCGGTGTCAACGTCGACGGACATCGCGAGATCCTGGGCATCGACGTCGCCACCTGCGAGGACGGCGCCGGCTGGCTCGCCTTCCTGCGCTCCCTGATCGCCCGCGGCCTGAGCGGGGTTCAGTTGGTCGTCTCCGACGCGCACACCGGCCTGGTGAACGCGATCGGTGCGGTCCTGCCCGGCTCTTCCTGGCAGCGCTGTCGAACCCACTACGCCCGAAATTTGCTGAGCCAGGTTCCGAAGTCGGCCCAGCCCTGGGTGGCCACGCTGCTGCGGACCATCTTCGAACAGCCCGACAGTGACGCCGTGAAGGCCCAGATGCGGCACGTTCTGGACGCACTGGAGGCCAAGTTCCCCAAGGCCGCAGCCCACTTGGACGCTGCCCAGCACGAGCTGCTGGCGTTCACCGCATTCCCGCGCGAGATCTGGCGGCAGATCTGGTCGAACAATCCGCAGGAGCGGCTGAACAAGGAAATCCGGCGTCGCACCGACGTGGTCGGCATCTTCCCCGACCGCACCGCCCTGATCCGCCTGGTCGGCGCGGTCCTGGCCGAGCAGAACGACGAGTGGACCGAGGCCCGTCGCTACATGGGACTCGACCTGCTGGCCAAGGCCCGCCTCCACCCGATCGAGTCAGAAATCGACGAGACCGCTCTGCCCACCGAACTCACCGCATAGCCTCAAAACGAGATCACCTAGTGGCCGTCGATACACCACTCCAGCGGACGTGACCCGGCCAGCCCACGCCGCTAGCGTGCAATCGACATTGGCTCCACGGCCCAGGGACGGCCAAGCCATGATCGAGGATGCCGTGATAACTGCTTTGTAAGGGCGGACGTGGTTGGCAGCTCTGTTCCCTAGGTCGTTCGGGGTGTAGCGGTAGCCCAGGAGAGCGGCATATGTCGACTGTGGTGGGCCGTCATTGACAATGGTTGACCGCACGATGTGGCACGTTCCGAACGACCGAGCGCTTAGAAGTCGCTTGGTGCGTCGCGCGGGGCACTCCCTCTGACCTGCACCGCTCCCCCGCCCCGGCGCCCCATCGACTGACCCTCGACACGCATTCGACACGGCCCGGTGTTTGCTACGGCCGCCGGTAGACATCGAGGTCGACTCCCTCTTCGGGCGTCCTGGAGAAGCTCACATAGACGGGGTACTCAGGATCGCCCACCTGCATGTTGGCAAACTGATCCACATCGTGGTTGGCGAACCGGTGCAGATACTGGAGGAACAACTCCAACTCCGCTTTGGACAGTGGCTCGTCGTGTCGCTCGTTGCGCATGCGTGCACGATACGAGCAGAGCTCGAAGGGGCGTTATGGAGCCGCCCACTTGCAGCATCATGCACCCATGGCACTGGCTTCGGGGAGTACCGCATTAGGAGCGAGGATGGGCGATCGCATGCGTGACCTGCGGATTCTCTGCCTTGGGAACAGGCCGGCGGTATTGCCCTGGCGAATCCTGGTTTCCCGTGAGTCCCCGTGTGTTCTGGCACGAGAGTGGCACGGCCCGGGAACCGTGCCACGACCCCTCGATGCGAACTACGGGCGGGAAAGTTGCTGAGGTCTGTGGGGCTGGTCAGTCGACCTTTGAGGAGCGACTTAGCTGTCGACGGTTGTCGGCGTCGGTCGTCGTCGAGCACCCTCGGACGGCCCGGGCAGCCGAGTCTGTGGTTCGTTCATGGATGGTCCGTACTGTCTGCGCCCATCATTGCGCGTGCGGGTCGCCAGGCCCCCAGTGCGCTCTGTCGGCTTCAGGACGGCTGCCCGGGCCCGATGATTGTGAGTCCTGCCTGTTCGGCGAGCCAGTGCGCGTACGGCTCCTTCATCTGGCGGCCGCCGATGCTGATATTGCGAACGTGGACGAGGACGGTGTGGTCGTCGGCGGGCTTGTCGAGGTCGCGGGTGCGGGTGTTGCACAAGAGCGTCACCTCGGCATGTGTGGATTCGCCATGGAGGTTCCGCTCGGGCACGTCCGGCCAGTACAGCCACTTCCAGTTGATCCAGCCCATGTTCGGACCGATCGCCGCCGCGAAGACGTCCTCGATGCTGTCCACCGGCAGGTCCCCCAGTTCGTACTCCACTGGCAGCCGCCCTTCGTACGCCGCTGGATCGGTCGGCAGATCAGGCCCGGGAACGCCGGCGACCAGCGGGGGCCAGTTCTTCAGCGGCACTCCGTCGAACTCCTTGTCATCCCACTGTCCCGAGAACCGCCCCTGAGGCAGTTCCCTCGCCATCTGGCGCACCTCGGCGACAGACCAGAGCTCGGCGAAAACGTCGACCTTGGACTCCTCGTAACGGCCGAACTCCATGAGGCGGCGGGCTGTGCTCAGAGCCACTGCGAGGTCGGGGGTACAGAAGACGGGATAGGCGATGTCGATGGACATGAGATGACTGTGCCACGACCCATTCCCGCAGGTCATCCGGTTTCCATGCTGTACAAGCATGCTATCGGGAGCGAGGGGTTGCTGTACTTCGCGGCTGTACGACCGCCCCGCCTCCTGGCCAACACGTTTTTCAAGTCTGTTCGTGCCTTACTGCGCGGAGTGGTGGTGGGCCGGAGCTGACATAGCCAAGAAATCGAGGTTAGTGCTGCGGTTCCGTCAATGGTCGATGTCGCCACCCAGAAGGATAAGAATGCCTTGTGCAAGGCCAATCACAGCGGCAACGAGGCTTATGAGGGCGAGCGCCCCGAAGATCATCACGAGCGTCCACCCAAGGCGGCTAGCGGCCATGTGAAGCCTGTCTTGCGTCGGGTCTTCTTCGGTCACGGAGCCCTCCCTGGCCCGGACTGTACAGCGCGGTCGGCGTAGCGACTTTGGCCGGGAGCTGCTTTGGCGCGAGTGATCATGGCCCCGTAAGCTTCCGGCGCGTCGGGCAGTCTGTGGACCTGCCCGGTAAAGCACGACGTTGGGGCCATGATCTTCGAGGCTCGCGCCAAAGCAGCTGGCCAAAGTCGCGGAGCCGACCGCCCCAGCCACGACGTGTTCTGAACCGTCCCGACTTTCCTGCCGGTGTTTTGCTGGCCGGTGATCAGTCGGCCAAGGGTTCTGTGTCAGCGTAGTGTGCTGCCTCGTATTCGGTGGGGCTGATCATGCCCAGGCTTGAGTGCAGGCGGCGGTTGTTGTACCACTCGACCCAGGAAGCCGTGGCGTACTCGACATCCGAGATGGTCCGGTACTGGCCGTCGTGGAAGACCTTGGTGCGAATGCATTCGGCCTTGTAGAGGCGGTTGATGGTCTCCATCAGCGCATTGTCGTAGGCATCGCCGACGCTGCCGATCGACGGCTGGATGCCTTCGATGTGGAGGTGGTCGGTGAAGCGCACACTCGTATATTGCGATCCCGCGTCGGGGTGGCATATGGGCTGGTCGCGTCCGACCGGGGTGCCTTCGTGGCCACGGCGCCACAGCGCCATCCGTAAGGGCACGTCGACCAGTTCCACGTCCCGTTTGATCGAAGCGTGCCAGCCCGCGATCTTCTGGGAGAAGCAGCCCACGATGAACGCCACGTAAGTGAACGACTGATACGTCCGCACGTACGTGAAGTCGATGATCCACTTGTGGTCCGGGGCCGGAGCGGTGAAGTCCCTGTTCAGCAGGTCCGCCGCCCTCTTGTCGGCTGGGTTGGGGACGGTGGTTCTGAGTCTTCGTCCGCGGACCACGCCGTTGAGGCCGAGTGAGTGCATCGCGCGGTCGACGGCGCCGAAGCCGGCTTCGGGCAGCACTGTTTTGCGGATGAGAGCCAGCATCTTGCGCCGGCCATAGAGTCCCTCGGGAGCCAGCACGCGATGGCCGACTTGGTTGGTGGTGAAGGCCAGTTGGCGGACGGCGTCTTCGACCTGAGCGTCACTCATGGTCCGGGCCGCTGGTCCGTTCGACGGGTCGGCTGGGGCGCACCAGGCCCGCAAGGTTCGTGCCGCGATCTTCAGCCCTGCCTGGTTCAGGGCGATGAGGATCGACTCGACGGCATGACCGACCGCTCGCATCTGGTCGACGAAGCCGACAATCGGCGGTTTCGGGGGTCGAGTTCCCCCACGAAGAAGATAGTCGCGGACTTCAAGACCTCGTTGACCTCACGCAGCCTCTTGTTCTCTGCCCGCAGCCGCTTGAGTTCCTCGCGCTCGTCACTGGTCACGCCCGCGGCCTGACCGCTGTCGATCTCGTGCTGGGCCACCCAGCGCCGCACCGACTCACGCGAGACACCCAGTGATTCAGCGACCTGGACATGCACGGCTCGCTCGGTGGAGTACTCCGATCGATGCTGGGTCACCAGACGCACAGCCTGGTTCCGAAGCGCGGGATCAATCTTCTTGGGCACGTGTCCCATCCTCTCTGCTACCTCACAACAAGGCGGCAGAAAAGCCAGAACGGTTCAGCATGCGACGGTGCTGATGTGCCGCCGATTGTTGTGGTGGCACGGGAGTTACGGATCGCTGCTGACACGGTCCGCAAGTGGCGTCGCCGGTTTCTGGCCGCCCACCTGGACGGGCTCGTGGACGAACCCCGGCCGGGCCGGCCGCCCACCATCAGCGTCGACCAGGTGGAGGCCGTCGTGGTCAGCACGCTGGAAGAGATCCCGAAGAACGCCACGCACTGGTCGCGTGCATCCATGGCCGACCGCAGTGGCCTGTCGAAGTCGACCGTGGGCCGGATCTGGCGAC
The DNA here is from genome assembly GCF_054729265.1 of Streptomyces krungchingensis. Classification (NCBI taxonomy): domain Bacteria; kingdom Bacillati; phylum Actinomycetota; class Actinomycetes; order Kitasatosporales; family Streptomycetaceae; genus Streptomyces; species Streptomyces krungchingensis. Next base: position 1,775,233 of record NZ_JBPUKY010000001.1, on the reverse strand, counting down.
GATTCCAGCTCAAACCGCATCTGAGCGACACGTTCAAACTGTCGACGGACCCGCTGTTCGTGGAGAAGGTCTACGACGTGGTGGGCCTGTACTTCAACCCGCCCGAGGGCGCGGTGGTCCTGTCAGTGGACGAGAAGTCCCAGATCCAGGCCCTGGACCGCTCCCAGCCGGTGCTGCCGATAATGCCGGGCATGCCCGAGCGCCGCACTTATGACTACGTCCGCAACGGACTGACCACCTTGTTCGCGGCCTTCGACGTCGCGACCGGCGAAGTCATCACCTCCCTGCACCGCCGGCACCGGGCCACGGAGTTCAAGAAGTTCCTCATCAAGATCGACAACGAGCTTCCCGGACACCTGCAGGTCCACTTGATCTGCGACAACTATGGCACCCACAACACCCCGGCCATCAAAACATGGCTGGCCAAACACCCCAGGTTCCACCTGCACTTCACACTCACCGGATCCTCCTGGATCAACCAGGTGGAGCGATGGTTCGGCTTCCTCGCCGACCAGAAGATCCGCCGCGGCGCACACAAGAGCGTGCGTTCCCTGGAAGCCGACATCCGCGCCTGGGTCAAGCAGTGGAACGAGAACCCGACCCCGTTCACCTGGACCAAGGCAGCCGAAGAGATCCTCGACTCACTCGCCCGCTTCTGCCAACGAGTCTCCGGCGCAGGACATTAGTGGAGCCTCTTGTCAGTGCTCATGGCTAGGGTCTTAGACGCGCGGCCGGCTTCCGAGGTGTCCAGCTCTACAGAGCAGCTGCATCCCCGGCTCTGTCAGGGGGTGGCCCGGGTACGACCCGGGACCTAACCGACGGTCGGGCTTCGTCGATGGCCAAGGAGAAACCTGCCAGCGCCGGCTGCGCGCTTGGCACGCAACTGGCGCGGCTCTTGGACCCGGTACGGGGGCCTCGGGGGCTGGCGTCCTGGGCCGGAGGTAATCGTGGCGCTGTTCTATGAGGGGCCTGACCTACGAAGATCTCGTCGACTGGGCTGGCGGGCAGGGAGTGACCCGGGCCAAGGTGTCAGAAGTGGGCGACTGGCGGATACCGGATGCAGACAAGGCGGTCCTGACGGAGGTCGGCATTCCGCACACTGTGGACACGCCTCTCACCCCAGTGTGTTTCCAGGGGCCACAGCCGTCGTTGTCGACCACTGATGGTCGACTGTTGTACCGCGTGGCCGAGAGGCAGCTCTCGGACCTCCCGGACGATGCCCTGACGTCCTCGTGGGCCGTGGAGCCGGATACCGGAAGGGTCTACTGCGTTCAGCCGGACGGCGAGCCGTGGTTCGCCAACTCCTCCCTCGTTCTCTGGGTGCAGTCCCTGCACCACTACGGGCTGCGGGTCGACACCTGTGACCTGCTCCTCAACGCCGGCGACCATGAGGAGGACGCCGTCCTGGCCGAGTTGGAAGAACTGGCGGCCGAACTGGAGGAATGCGACCCTCCGGCGTTCGCGGGGTACCAGGGATACATCTGGGCCGAGTTCCTAGGCCGCTGGTTGTGGTGATTTCGCCGGATCGGCCGGTGACAACCATTCCGGCCGCCGGCCGCTGCCAGGCCCCGGAGGACGCTGCCGGACGCGGGCGATCGCTGGGGTTGCCGTACCTGGCTGCTGTACCTCAAGATCCCGGTGGGGGTGACCATGGAACGGCATGTGCTGGAGAGGCTGTTGGCCGGTGACGACGAGGCGTCCGTGGCTGCTCTGGCTGCCCTCCGTAGCGGCGCCACCTACGGCGTGTGGGACACGACGCATCCCGCAGAGCGGCATGCCGGGGTCTTTGCGCGCCGGCTCCGGCGCATGCGGCTGCGCGGGGTCGAACCTCTTGGGCTTGAACGAATGGTGCAGCTCCTCCGCGAGCATGGCCGGCCGGTGCGGGGAGGGCTGATCGATTCTGCCGATCAGAAATGGACCTTCCTGGTCTTCCTCACCGAAGACGGCAGCGCACTGGTGGCCTGCGCCGGCGTGCAGCGGTGGGTCGAGCCATCACAGGCGTGAGGTTGGGTGATCGTAGGCGTGACCTGCTGATTCTCTGCCTTGGGCAGCATCCGGCCGAAGTCGTCCTGCGCCCCGGTTCCCCGTGAGTCCCCGTTCGTTCCGGCACGGGAGTGGCGCGACCTGGGGTCCGTGCCTTGTGACGTCCGGCCCTGGTTCCGAAGACCACGTACGCGGACGCCCGCTGAGCTGTGAGCTCGCTGACCTGGTGGGTAGGGCTACGCCGCCGCGGTTTCCCGTTGTCGCCCGCTCATCTCCAACCGATCGGGCACGGCTGGGGCACGCGCGGGTCGCTCGCCTAGCCGGAGGCCGGCGCCGGCCCGGGGGAAGATTCACCGAGCGCGTGGGTAAGGCGATTGATCACCTCGGGGACGGTGAAGCTCCATCCGACCAACCGCGGGCCCGACCAGTTGATCCCGACGAGCAACTGTTCGTCGGCCAGGTCAGGAAGTTCGGTATTGCGCCAGTGGTCCAGCGTCAGAGATTCGACTCGAAGGTTTCCACCCCAGAGCTCGGCTGCTCGTTTCGCGCGTGCGGCCGTGGACCAGAACGGAGCCGATCGCTGTCCGCCGGAGTCCATCGGGGCAGGGCTGCCGGCATCGTTGCGCACGAACCAAACCGTCCCCTCGCGCGCGACGTCCCGGAAGAATGCAGCTGCTTGGGATCCGCTCTGGCTCACGGCTCCAGAGAGTAGCAAGCGCCCGGCTTCGTGAAGGGGCTGCACTCGGGACGGGCCATGGCACGACTGGTCATGCCGGACCCAGAACACCCGTCGCGCCGAATACGAGACACCCGGCACCGAAGAGGAAGAAGCACTCCGGCCCCCGAACAGCACGCCGTGGCAATGGGCCGCCCAGAATCCCGCCGAACCCTGGACGGAGCCCGAACTCCCGCCCCGCGCCGCTGTTTTTCGGGTCACCCTGCGGAGTGCCTCCCTCCGCTGGGCGGGCCCGGAGATCATGCGAGAGTGGGCCCATGACAGCACCGGAAGCCAAGGTTGTGGCGGTCGACGAGGTCGAGGGGCTGGCGGTGGAGGGCCTGCGATGGCTGACCGCGGCGGCGCGGGAAACCGCCGGCGGGGGCCTCGCCTGGGCGACCAGGCCCTCGGACGACGAGCTCAACCCGATGCTCTACTCCGGTACGGCCGGGATCGTCCCCGTACTCCTGGAGGCATGGCGGCACTTCGGCGACGACTCCTACGCCGACACCGCCCTGCGCGCGGCCCGCAGCCTCGCGGACTCCGTCGACGGCATCGACGACGACTCCCTCTACTTCGGTCGCACCGGAATGGCCCTCGTCCTGCGGGCCGTTCACGACGAACTCGGGGACAGGGCCGCCGGCGCCGCCGCGGACCGCGCGCTGGAACTCGTGCGGTCACGCTTCGACGGGACGCGCTGGGGCGAGCTGTTCGAGCTGATGGGCGGCAACGCGGGGATCGGCCTCGGCGCGCTCGCGGCCGGCGACGCCGACCTGGCCGTCCTCGCGGTGGAGCCGTATCTGCGGACGGCGGAGCAGACCGCGGCGGGCGTTCACTGGGCCCATCGCACGGGCATCGACTCCCGTCTGCATCACATCTCGCACGGCACGCTCGGCATCGTCCTGGCGCTTGCCCGGGTCGGCCGGGTCACCGGCCGTGCGGACCTGGTCGAGCTGGCCCTGGCCGGCGCCGCGGACGTCGTGGCGCGTGACGAAGCGGGGCCGGAGGGCTTCCTGGTGCGGCATTCCACTCCGCAGTACCAGCCCGATGTGATCGAGCCCGTCAGCTACGGCTGGTGCCACGGCCCGGCCGGCGACGCTCAGGTCTTCCGGCTTCTGCGGGACGTCACGGCCGACCCCGTCTGGCCCGTCCTGGCCGACCGCTGCTGGCACACGGTCACACGGTCCGGCCTGCCCCAGCGGCTGCGCCCCGGCTTCTGGGACAACAACGGCCGCTGCTGCGGCACCGCGGGCGTTCTCGCGCTGGCCTGCGACCGGATCGTCGAACGGCAGGACCCGTACGACTTCGCGGACGTTCTCGTCGCGGACCTCGTCGCCCGCGCGATCCGGGACACCGACGGCGCCCGCTGGTCCAACTTCGACCACCAGGGCAGCCCGAGCGACCTCGAACCGTGCACGGGCTGGGCCATGGGCAACGCGGGCATCGTCCGCGAACTCCTGCGCTTCGTACGGCTGAACCGCGGGGGCGATCCCCGGTACGCGTTCGCCTGGCCGGACCAGCCTCCGGTACCCGCTCGGGCCACGATCCACCGCTCCGGTAGCGACCCCGGCCCGAGCACGGCTGATGTCGACGCCCCGTGACATACCCCTGCCTACGCGGACGTCCGCTGTCGTCGCCGGCAGGCGCCGTCGGCCCGGGAAGGACCTGAGAATCGTCGTGGCCGGGAAGTCACCGTCGGCTCACATCCCACACCCACCGTAGATGAACGGCCCCTGACCAGGTGACTGACTCGGTCGGGGGCCGTTCTCGGGACGGTTCACGTCAAGGGCGTGGGTATGGCTGTGGCCGGAGAGCCGAAGGCGCCCAGCCCAGGAGAGCCGAATCAGCAGGTGGCGTTCAAACCGGCCCAGTCGGCACGGTCGTTGTAGCCGCCGTCGCCCGCGTCGCCGACCACCAGGTCGAGCACGCGGACGCCGGTCAGGTCGATGTCGGCCTGGCGGACGTCGTCGCGGCTCAGCACACCGCTGTCGAACAGCACCCGGCCGTCACCGATGACCTGGAAGGTCGACGTTCCGCCCTCCGGGCCGACGTTGCGCACCGCGTCGTCGATGCCGACGGTCGTGGTCAGTCGTGTGCACCGATCGCCGAGGTAGTAGCGGACGGTGGAGGGTGAGGCAACCCCGATACCGGTCGAGTGCACCTGGCCGAGCATGCTGATCGGCGTCCAGCCACCGACGCTCCGGTCGACCGTCGGGCTCATCCACCCGCTGGTGGCGCTGATCCAGTCGTGGTGCGACAGGACGACGTCGCCGTCCGGCGCCGCCGGTGCCACGACCAGTGACGTGGCCGTCTCCTGCCGCAGCCGCCCCTTGCCGGTCACCTCGTACGAGGTGGTGGCCGTCAGCGTGGCGCTGCCCGGCGCGGCGGTGGCCGGCAGGGTCACCGTGAAGGCCAGGGTCGCGGAGCGGTTGGACGGCAGCAGTTTCGGCGCTCTGCCGAGCGGACGTGCTGTCCACCCGGCGGGCACCGCCAGTTCGACCCGCGGCGTGAAGACCGGCTGCGCACCGTCGTTGCGGACGGTGACCTCGACCCGGGCCTGGTCGCCGCCGGCGACCACCGGGGCGATGCCGGCCGGCACCGCGTCGCCGTCGACCGCCGTCACCTGCGGCAGGCCGGCGACGACGTGCGGGACACCGGGCTTGCCCGTTGCCCGGCCGACCCGGAACAGGGCCGCGCCGTGGGCCGGGACGGCGGCGCTGATGGTGCCGGCGCTCTCGGTGACCTTGTCGGTCCAGGCGTTCTTCAGGGTGAACCGGTCCCCGGTCAGCCCGACCGACGAGGCCTTCGTGGTCAGGGTCGCGGGGCTGTCGCCCCGGTTCAGCAGCACCACGGCGCGGTCACCGTTGGCCAGCCGCTTCACCCAGGTCTCCGTCGTGCCCGCGGGGCCGACGCGGACGGCCTGGACACCGGCGGGGTCCTGGTTGATCGCGATGACATCGGGGTCCGAGAGAATGCCGAGGGAGGTCTTGCTGAGCTTGCGGACGTCGCTGCCGATCATCAGCGGCGCGGCCGCCGCCGACCAGAGCGTCATCTGGGTACGGAACTCCTCGTCGGTCATCCCCAGTTCGGGTCCGAGGTAGTCCGGGTCGTTGAAGTGCCCGGGACCTGCGGCCTCGGGGTGCCGCGCGTTCGCGTCGTAGTTCCGCAGCACGTCCTTGTACTTGATCTCGCCGACGAATCCGACATCCGTGTACGTCCGCCAGGACTGCGCGATCGCCGGGGCGTAGGACCAGGAGTGCGTCGACTGCTGCTCCTCCGGGTAGTTGCCCCAGTCCGGGGAGGTCACCGGGTTGCAGAGGTTGAAGATCATGGGGCGCTTGCTCGCGTTGTTCCGCAGCGCCTGCGCGAACTCGGTGTAGACGGTCTTCGGGTCGAGGTCCGCGGCGATCCCGCAGAGGTAGTCCGCCTTGACCGCGTCGAACTCCCAGGCGGCGAACTGGTCCGCGTCGTGCTGGTAGTGGCCGTGGCTGCCGAGTCCGCACTTGCCCGGGATGTACGGTCCGGCGTCGGTGTAGATGCCCGCCTTCAGGCCCTTGGCGTGGATGTAGTCGACCAGCGGCTTCAGCCCGTTCGGGAATTGGTCGGGGTTGGCCACCAGGTCGCCGGCCGAGTTGCGCGGGGTCGGTGCCGCCCAGTTGCCGTCGATCCAGACGTACCGGTATCCGGCGTCGCGCAGTCCGCTGCTGACCAGGAAGTCGGCTGTCGACTTGATTTCTGCCTCGGTCGGGTCGCCACCCAGCGCGTAGTAGGTGTTCCAGCCCATGTACGGCGTCGGGCTCAGCACCTGCTGAGACGTCGGCGCCGTGACGGCGGCACTGTCGGCCGGAGGGGCCGCGTGGGCGGGTGCCTGTGCGACCAGCAGGCCGGTCAGGAGAGCCAGGAGGACGGTGAGATGTCGTTTCACATCGGATCCTTCGGTGTCCGATCAGGCGTGCCGAACCGTCCCGGTCGTGAGTCTGAGGCGGCCGCTGCCCGGCGGAATGTGCGGCGGTCGTTCCTGGAACCGGTCAACGCCCGCTCGCCTACGGGTTGGTTGCCAGGATCTTGCAGCGGTCACCGGCGCGCGTCAATAATAATTCCTAAATTAATAGTTAGCGATGGGTCCTCGGTCGGTACCCCAACTGCCGTCCGCGAGGCGGTACATGCCCCGGAACGAACAGCACTTGCCGGTACACCGGGTGCCGGCAGGCGGGGTGTTCGGGGCCCGTGGCGACCCGGTCGACCTCCACGAACGCCCCGTGGGGCGGCCGGGCCGACCCGGAGTCGGGTCGCTCGGCCGCCCCACGGGGCGTGTGCCTGTGCAGGCGTCAGGAGTGGTCTACTACCGCAGGCTGCGCAGGCCCGAGCGGATCTCGTTCACGAGGAGCTCCGGCTGCTCCCAGGCGGCGAAGTGGCCGCCCTTGGGGACCTGGTTGTAGTGGACGAGGTTCGGGTACGCCTGCTCCGCCCAGCTCTTCGGGGCCCGGTACATCTCGTCGGGGAAGACGCTCACGGCGACCGGGAGGGCGACGCCCTTGACCCCGAAGAAGGAGGTCCTGTTCTCCGAGTAGAGGCGAGCCGCGGAGACGGCCGTGTTGGTCAGCCAGAAGAGCGTGATGTTGTCGAGGACGTCGTCCCGGGTCAGGCCCTCCTTCTCGCCGGCGAAGGACCGGGAGATCATGGCCAGGCTGGCCGCGTCGTGGTCCAGCAGGAAGGCCGCCAGACCGACCGGAGAGTCCACCAGCCCGGTCAGTGTCTGCGGACGCGACGCCATCAGGTAGGCGAAGTAGACGTGCCGGTACACGAAGTCCAGCTGCTCCACCGCCGCCTTCTCCTCGTCGGAGAGCGACAGGCCCGCGGGCAGCGGATTGCCCGCGATGAGCGCAGCGTCGATGGCGGGCGGTACGACGCCGGCCATGTTGGTGTGGATGCCGATCAGGCCCTCGGGCGCCTGGACCCCCATGAAATCGGCGACGATCGCACCCCAGTCGCCGCCCTGGGCCGCGTACTTCGTGTAGCCCAGGCGCTTCATCAGCTCGCCCCAGGCGCGTGCGATGCGCTCGGGACCCCAGCCGGTCGAGGTGGGCTTGCCCGAGAAGCCGTAGCCGGGCATCGACGGGATGATCACGTGGAAGGCGTCCGACGCGCTCCCGCCATGGGCGGTGGGGTCGACCAGCGGCTCGATGATCTTCAGCTGCTCGACGATCGAGCCGGGCCAGCCGTGCGTGACGATCAGCGGCAGGGCGTTCTCGTGCTTCGACCGGACGTGGATGAAGTGGATGTCCAGGCCGTCGATCTCGGTGATGAAGTGCGGCAGGGCTTTCAGCTTCGCCTCGACCCTGCGCCAGTCGTACTCCGACGCCCAGTAGCGCGCGAGCTCCTTCATCGTCTCCAGCTGCGTACCCTGCGACTGGTCCGCGACGGTCTCCTTCTCGGGCCACCGCGCCGCCTCGATGCGTGCACGCAGATCGTCGAGTTCCGCCTCGGGGAACTCGAACGTGAACGGCCGGATCTCGGGAGTGCCGGGATGGGCGGACATATGAATCTCCTTGCTGTCGCCGGCGACCTCGTGTCGCCGGCTCGTCCACGATGTCCGAGGTCGGGCATGCATCGCCCCCGGGAAACCCCCGGGGATCGGGCCCGGGGCGGAACCCGGGGGCAGCGCACTCGCGGCGGAGGTGACGCAAGCGTGGATCACGTAGGGGTGCTGACAGTCGCTGCCGGTGATCAGAGCGCTGCAGGTCTCATACGGGGGTAAGCCTCATATCGGCTGAAAATGGTCAAAGTGCACTACGGTGGCAATGGTGATGTCCGAAGGGGCCATGCCGAGCCGACCGGTCGCATCGGCCGGCCGCGGAGAAACACACCAGGCAGCGGGGTCAGGAGATCGACCATGAGCGTGCCCGGCATCGATGCTCAGGTCGGACTGCTGGGGCGCGACCGGGAGCTGGCCGCACTGGAGCAGGTACTGGCCACGGCGCAGGCGGGCAGCAGCGCGGTCCTGGTCCTTCGCGGCGAGGCGGGGATCGGCAAGACCGCCCTGCTGGACTACGCGGCCGGCCGGGCCGTCGGGTTCCGAACCGCGGCCATCGCGGGCGTCGAGTCGGAGATGAGGCTTCCGTTCGCGGGCCTTCAGCAGCTGTGCACGTTCACCCGCGCGCGGGACCGGCTCCAACAGCTGCCGGAGCCGCAGCGCGATGCGTTGTCCGTGGCGTTCGGACTGCGGGAGGGTACGGCGCCGAATCGGTACCTGGTGGGCCTGGCCGCCCTCGATCTGCTCGCCGGCGCCGCCGAGGCGCAGCCACTGGCCTGCCTCATCGATGATGCGCAATGGCTGGACGGCGAGACCAAGGAAACGCTGGTGTTCGTCGCCAGGCGGTTGATGGCCGAACCGATGGCGTTGGTCTTCGCCCTGCGGGAGCCCGACGACCATCGTGAGCTGACCGGCCTGCCGGAACTGATCCTCGGCGGCCTCAGCGAGCGCGACGCACGCACCCTGCTGGCTTCGGCTCTCCCGGGGCCCCTCGACCCGCGGGTACGGGACCGGATCGTCGCCGAGGCCCACGGCAATCCGATGGCCCTGCTGCTGCAGCTGCCGCAAGCGCCCGCGGAGCTGGCCGGCGGATTCCGGCTTCCCGGCGGGCGCCCCCTGGCGGGCCGCATCGAGAACGCCTTCTACCAGCAGTTCCGATCACTTCCGCAGGACGGCCGGCGTCTCCTGCTGACCGCCGCGGCGGAGCCGACCGGAGACGCGTCCCTGCTGTGGCGCGCGGCCGGCCTGCAGGAGATACCGCGGGACGCGGCAGCGCCGGCCGAGGCCGCGGGGCTCGTCGAGTACGACACCGTGGTGCGGTTCCACCACCCCCTGGTGCGCTCGGCCATCTATCAGCGGGCGTCCGCGCCGGAGCGCCGTGCGGCACACCGGGCACTGGCAGAAGCCACCGACCCCCACCTCGATCCTGATCGCAGGGCGTGGCACCACGCTCACGCCGCCACCCAGCCGGACGAGAGCATCGCCGTCGGCCTGGAACGCTCGGCCGGCCGGGCCCGAGGCAGGGGAGGAACCGCCGCGGCAGCCTCGTTCCTGCGGCGGGCGGCGGAACTGACGCCCGATCCCGCACGCCGTGTCACCCGCGCACTGGCCGCCGCGCAGGCCGCGATCGACGCCGGCGCGGCCGACCAGGCCTGCACGATGCTGACGGCCGCGGAGGCCGGCCCCCTGGACGACCTGCTGCGCGCCCGCATCGAGCGGCTGCGAGCCCGACTGGTGTTCTCCCAGGTGCGAGGCAGCGACGCGCCCCGGCTCCTGCTCGACGCGGCACATCGGCTGGCGCCTCTGGATGCCGCCCACGCCCGTGACACCCTCCTCGAAGCGGTCGGCGCGGCGATCTTCGCCGGCCGTCTGAGCGAGGGCCCGGGGCTCCGGGAGGTGGCCGAGGCGGTCCGTGCCGGACCGCCGCCGACGACGCCACCGCGGACGGTCGACATCCTTCTGGACAGCGTGGTCAGCCGGATCCTCGACGGCTACACCGCAGGCGTCGCCCCTCTCAGGCACGCGCTGCACGTCGTACAGCAGGAGCAGGCATCCGGCGCGACGGATGCGGACCGGCGCTGGCTGTGGCTCGCCTTCCGTCTGATACCCGAGCCCCTCGCGTCCGAGCTGTGGGACGACGACGCGTGGTACCAGCTGGCGATCAGCGCCGTCCGCATCGCCCGCGAGGCGGGGGCGCTCACCATCCTCCCGATGGCGCTGACCTACCAGGCATTCACCCACGTCCATGCCGGCGAGTTCGACACCGCGGCGGCTCTGATCGACGAGGCCACGGCGATCTCGGACGCCGTGGGCGGCGTACCCATGATGTACACGTCACTCGTGCTCGCCGCCTTGCGGGGCCAGGAGCGCCAGGCAAGGGAACTCGTCGAGACCACCGTCGAAGAAGTGCGCGCCAGGGGCGAGGGGCGCAGTCTGGGCCTCGCCGAGTACGCAACCGCAGTCCTGTACAACGGCCTCGGCCGCTACGACGCCGCGCTGGCAGCCGCGACGCGCGCATGCCAGTACGACGATCTGGCCTTCTTCGGGTGGGCACTGGCCGAACTCGTCGAGGCGGCCGTCCGCAACGGGCAGCCGGAGGTCGCGGTGACGGCACTGGACGACCTCACCGAGCGCACCCGCGCGAGCGGAACCCGGTGGGCCCTGGGCGTAGGTGCCTGCGCGCGTGCCCTGGTGGCAGACGACCAGGCTGCCGAAGCGCTCTACCAGGATGCGATCGAGCATCTCGGAGGCTGCCGCGTCGCCCTTCAGCTGGCCCGTGCCCGACTGCTGTACGGCGAGTGGCTGCGTCGTCGTAACCGCCGTCAGGAAAGCCGTGTTCAGCTCCGGTCCGCCTACGAGGCGTTCCGTCGGTTCGGGGCCGACGGCTTCGCCGAGCGCGCCCGCAAGGAGCTCTCGGCGACCGGAGAAACCGCACGCAAGAGGTCGGACGGCACCGACATCGAGCTCACCGGCCAGGAAGCCCAGATCGCCGGGCTGGCCAGAGACGGGCACACCAACCAGGAGATCGCCGCCCAGCTGTTCATCAGCCCGCGCACGGTGGAATGGCACCTCGGCAACGTCTTCGCGAAGCTCGGAGTCAGCTCTCGAAGGCAGCTTCGCTCAGTGGTGTCTCGTCTGTGACCGAAGCCCCCGGTTGGTGTCACCAGTGGGGGCGGAGGTCCGGTGGCGGTGGAGGACGTCGGTGGGTCCTGGCGCAGGCTTCTACGCCGCCGCCGCGTTTCGCGGCGATGCGGCAGGCGATGTGGCTGGGCCGCATCGCCTGCCGACTTGAGCTGGACGAGCGGCGAGGGAGGTTTCGCTACTGCGGCAGCGCGGCGTTCAACTGCGGGCGAACTCGAGGAGGTCCTTGTTGAAGACCTCGGCGAACTTGGGGACCATCGCGAGACCGTGCGGGGCGCCTGGGTAGACCTTGTAGATCGAGTCCTTGACGAGCTTCGAGGACTTGTCTCCCGCTGCGACCTTGGGAACGATCTGGTCGTCGTCGCCGTGCACGATGAGCGTGGGCACGTCGATCTTCTTGAGGTCTTCGGTGGTGTCCGTCTCGGAGAAAGCCTTGATGCAGTCGTAGGCGCCCTTGATCCCGACGGTCATGCTCCAGAGCCAGAACTCGTCGCGTGTGCCCTGTGTGACGGTCGAGTCGTCGCGGTTGGCGCCGTAGAAGGCGGCGCTGAGGTCCTGGTAGAACTGCGAGCGGTCCGTCTCCACGCCCTTGCGGATCCCGTCGAAGACCTCGATCGGCAGGCCCTCGGGGTTGGCGTCCGTCTTGAGCATGAGCGGGGGGATCGCGCCGACCAGGACGGCCTTGGCGACGCGGCCGGTGCCGTGCCGGCCGATGTAGCGGGTGACCTCGCCGCCGCCGGTCGAGTGACCGACGAGGATGACATCGTGCAGGTCCTCGGCTTCGATGACCGCGGCCAGGTCGTCGGCGTAGGTGTCGAGGTTGTTGCCCTCCCAGGGCTGGCCGGAGCGTCCGCCACCGCGCCGGTCGTGGGCGATGGCACGGAAGCCGTTGTCCGCCATCACCTTCATCTGGGGATCCCAGGCGTCGGCGGTGAGAGGCCAGCCGTGGGAGAAGACGACGGGCTGGCCCGATCCCCAGTCCTTGTAGAAGATCTGCGTGCCGTCCTTGGCGGTGGCGAAGGGCATGAATATTTTCCTTTCGAAACCGGTCCCGAACACCTCAGGTCACGCGAGTCCGGTGCCCGGGGCGGATTGTTCCCAACGCCGCGAGCCGGCTCTGGCGTACAGGGAGACTGCGCACACGTAAGCAGTGAAAGGTGACTGAGGGTGAGTACGTGGTCGCCATCAGCGTAAGCGAGGGGCATCGCTTCGGCGCGACGAGGAGTCTTGACCGCCAGCGCAGAAGTCAGGGGCACCTGCGTCTGCTCGCCGTGCCCGGATGGCGGTCTTGGACCTCTGGGCAGGAGAAGCCAAGGCCGTCACCCGTGCGCTCCGAGTCCTGGGCAGACTGGGCGCCTTCTGACTCGCTGGGACCGGGTGGGTGAAGCTGGATGGTCCTCTGGGGCTGCCTTCTTCAACGATCATCGAGGCCGTGGGTGCGGGTGGCTATTACTGGCCAACGCGAGGAGACCGTGTTTCCGAGTTCCGCACATGCTGGAAAACGCAGGTACGCCGTCTTACGTCGGCGAGACGGGGCAGGAACGGAGTCAGCCTGTGCCCAGCTGTCGCAAGGATCGTTGTGTCTAATAAGGGACACCCGACGGACGTCGGTCAGGCAGCCGAGAACAAGATCGTGCGGTTGAGGGACGAGAACGCCCAGCTGCGCTAAAGCCGTCGGCTTCCGCGCGGTGGTCGACCAGGCGATCGGTGTGCTGATCGCGGTATGGCAGGTACCGCCGGCAGACGCCTGGGAAGTACTGGTAGCAGTCTCCCAGCGCCTTAACTGCAGGCTCTACACCGTCGCTGAAGAGACCATCGACCGGGCTCTGGGCAACCATCCGTTGCCCGCCCGGGTCCGTTGCGAGCTGGAATACGGGCACCAAGGGACGTCGGAGAGGCAGAATCCGATGCCTGCGGCGAGCATGCAGTCGATGCCGCTGACCGCGTCAAAGCCCAGCCGTGGACGATGGCCGCGCCCACCGACGCCGCAGTGCAGTGGCGAATGGGGTACCACGACTGTGGCCCTGGGCCCGTGGAGGACTGTGCGATTCTGGCAGAGGGGCTCGACGCCTGAATCCCGCGGCAGAGATAAGGAGCCAGCTATCCGTTCCCACTCCACGGGTCCGCATTCAGTGGACCGTGCGCTGGCCCTTCTCGACGCCCTCGCCAAGGTGCCGCACCCCGTGTCAGCCAAGTTTCTGGCGCGGCGGCTGGACTGCGCCTTGTCGACCATCTACAGCCTCCTCGCGGCGCTGACGGCTCGGGGCTACGCAGCGCGTACAGCGAACGGCTACACCCTGGGACCCGAGGTGCCCGCGCTGTATCGGGCGTTCCAGCGTCAGCTCGCGCTCGGCCCCACGGAGCGAGAACTGCTGCAGCAGGTTCGCGATGCGGTCGGCGCGGAGGCATACCTCAGCATGTATCGCAGCGGCCAGATCGCGGTACTGGACAGCACGCTCCCACTCACGGCGAGCGTGGATCCGTTCCCGGTCGGTCGCGACCTCAACGCGCACGCGACGGCCCACGGGAAGGTGCTGCTCGCCTCTCTTCCTCGCGAATCGCGCCAGCGCTATCTCCAGGCGCACGGGATGACGCGGTGGACAGCGCGCACCATCACCGACCCCGAGGACTTCGAGTCCGAAGTTGTGCAAGTCCGGCGGCGAGGAGTGGCGGTCTCCGTGGGCGAGGTCGTGCCTGCGTTCACCTGCATCGCCGTGCCTGTGCCCCGCGGGGGCCCGAAAGAGCCCGCCAGGGCGCTGTCCGTGTCCTTGCCGACCGACGATTACGCGCGTGGGCACCTACGGGTCGCGGCCGCACTGACACGCGCGGCCGCGACCCTGAGCGGCTGACCAGACGGGCGGTCTACGGAAGCCAGAGAGAGCACCAAGGTGCTGACTCACGAGGCTGCCGCTCTTCGGACTGTGGACTGGTGGGGAGCGACACCCCTGGGCATGGTCGTCACAAGCATGGTTTCCGGCATTGCTGGAATCGGGGCGATCGGACTTCGCTCACTATCCCCAGCGTGGGCAGGGTGGGGTGCTGGGCACTCAAGCCCGTCAGAAGAAGTCCGAGGAGTCAGAGAAACCAACCATGATCTTCATCGCCGTCAAGTTCACTGTCCGTCGGGAGCACAGCGAGAGCTGGCTCGACCGTGTGGAGGACTTCACCCTCAGCACCCGCCGCGAGCCCGGCAACCTCTTTTTCGAATGGTCCAGGAGTGTCGCCAACCCCGACCAGTTCGTACTCATGGAGGCCTTCACCTCCCACGAGGCGGGGGCGGTGCATGTCAATTCGGATCACTTCAAGACAGCCATGACGTGGATGCGGGAGGTCATTGCCGCTACACCGGAGATCATCAACGTCGAGGTCCCCGGCAGCGCCTGGTCGACCATGACCGAACTCTCACCCGCCATCCCATGAAAGCCAGTACCCACGTCGAGGCCTCTCGCCTGACTGAGCCCATCCTCCTCGGCTTGGCGGTCCTGGCAGCCCGCGACCGGGCCGAACGCTGACAACAGCACACCCACCTCGCGGCCTTGCAGTGCCGGAGCGGGGGCCTGGTGCCTCAGGCACCGGGCCCCCGCTCCTTCAAGATGCGCGTGCCGCCGCTGATGGGCAGAGGTCAGAACCCGAGATCGCTCAGCCCGGGGTGGTCGTCGGGACGCCGGCCCAGCGGCCAGTGATACTTGCGGTCGGACTCGGCAATCGGGAGATCGTTGATGCAGGCAAGACGAACCCTCATCAGGCCGTCCTCGCCGAAGTCCCAATTCTCGTTGCCGTACGAGCGGTACCACTGGCCGGAGTCGTCGTGGCACTCGTAGGCGAACCTCACCGCGATCCGGTTCTCGGTAAACGCCCACAACTCCTTGATGAGCCGGTAGTCCAGCTCACGGTGCCACTTACGGGTCAGGAAGGCGACGATCTCTTCGCGTCCGTTGACAAACTCCGCGCGGTTGCGCCAGCGCGAATCCACCGTGTAGCCGAGCGAAACCTTCTCGGGATCGCGAGAGTTCCAGGCGTCCTCTGCCAGCCGGACCTTCTCGATCGCCGTCTCCCGCGTGAACGGTGGCACGGGTGGACGTGTGGTCATGACTGTTCCTCCCGGATGATGGGATCTGCGAGTCGCCCATGAAAGGCATAGCGCGGGCCAGGCACGTGTAATCGGCCGGGCCGCCACCTTCTTTAAGGTTATAGGCGGGCTACCGCATTGGCCTGGGAAGACACGGCGGTTCCGGATGCCGGCTTCGTCGGCGGAATCGTCACACGCACATACGGATCCGGTGGCGCGCGCCGTCATGGCCTACCAGGCCCCTTGGGGTTGTCCTGACGACGCTGTGCGCGGACGGAGGGCGCGGACAGTCAATTGAGTGTGCACACACATGCACGCCAGCCCCGCCAACGCCGCTTACGGTGAAACCACGCCAGGCAGACCCGGCTATTTGCGCGCGGCTCGGGCTGCGCTTGTTCTGATCAGGAGACGACATGAGTCAACGTCCCCCCTCCCGTAACCATGGGCAGCGTGGACGGACTCCGCCTGCCCGAGCATCAGAGGGCTTTTCATCAGAAGTTTCGCACTGAGCCTTTTCCAACCTCCGTAGAGGGTTTGCCCGTTGGCCTGACAGGACGGCGAAGCCCCTGGTAGATGGGCTTTCTGCCGAGAGAACCGTCTCCACCAGGGGCTTCATGTGCTTGTCTACCCGTCCGGCCTCGACGTCGCCTCCTCGACCTTGCGCCTGCTGTCCGCCCAGCTGCGCGCACTGCGCCACGAGCGCGGGACCCGATGGCGGCGTCTGAGCCCAGGACGTCAGGCCCTGCTCGCCCTCGCTCACCTGCGGTGCGGGCACACCTACGCCCAGCTTGCAGCCGGGTTCGGCGTCGGCACCACCACCGCCTACCGATACGTCGTCGAGGCTGTCGAGTTGCTCGCTGCCCTCGCGCCCACCCTGGCCGAGGCGGTCCGCGCCGCGACGACGAAGGCGTACGTCATCCTCGACGGCACCCTGCTGCCCATCGACCGGATCGCCGCGGACCGGCCCTTCTATAGCGGCAAGCACAAGAAGCACGGCATGAACATTCAAGTCCTCACCGATCCACTCGGCCGCCTGCTGTGGGCCTCCGCCGCGCTGCCTGGCGCCGTGCATGACATCAAGGCCGCTCGCACCCATGGAATCATCGACGCCCTGGCCGAGGCCGACCTGCCGTGCTGGGCGGACAAGGGCTACCAAGGCGCCGGCGCCACCGTGCGGGTTCCCTTCCGCGGCAAGCTCCGCAGCTTGCCCTCCGGTCAACAGGCCGTGAACATCGCCCACGCCCGCATCCGGGCCGTCGGCGAGCAGGCCATGGCCACCCTCAAGAGCTGGCGCCTCCTTCGCAAACTGCGCTGCAGCACCACCCGAATCACCAGCCTCGTCCAGGCG
This sequence comes from Streptomyces krungchingensis, assembly GCF_054729265.1. Taxonomy (NCBI): domain Bacteria; kingdom Bacillati; phylum Actinomycetota; class Actinomycetes; order Kitasatosporales; family Streptomycetaceae; genus Streptomyces; species Streptomyces krungchingensis. The sequence goes on along the minus strand of NZ_JBPUKY010000001.1, from coordinate 1,758,444 downwards.
GTACTCGTACTTCACCTTGCATCATCTTGAGTGGGAATCTGCTCCTCTTCCTGGCTCTTCCCGGGCTCCATCCCTCCCCGTCATGCTCTTTGCAGAGGCAGAGGCAGAGGCAGAGGCAGAGGCAGAGGCAGAGGCAGAGGCAGAGGCAGAGGCAGAGGCAGAGGCAGAGGCAGAGGCAGAGGCAGAGGCAGAGGCAGAGGCAGAGGCAGAGGCAGAGGCAGCGGGGAGGGGACGCGCATGCCAGACGGGGGAGCACCGAGGCGGACGAGATTGCGCCTGGCTCGGTACCGGCCAGGCCCAAGCCGGGTACGGGCCCGAGAGCGAGCCGACGAGACCGAGGCCAGCACTCGGCTGGGTGGCCTGAACCTCCTCACCCTCGGCGCGGCCGTCACCATTGTGGCGAGCCTTGGCGGCCTAGTGACCACGGGCATCGGCACGATCTGGAGTGCCCGGGTGTCCGCTGACCAGTTGGCGCAATTCCGCGAGCAGGCAGAGGAGAAGCAGCGGGAGCAGGCTGCGCGCGTGTCCTTCTGGGCGGATGGAGGGCCGAAGGGTGAGAGCCTCCTCCACGTGATGAACAGGTCACCAGACCCCTTGTCGAACTTGCACATTGTGTTCCTGATCTCGCAAGATCCGCCTGGCGACGTGGCGTTCCAGGTGTTACTTCCTGCGCTGACCCCCTGCTCGGTCCTGACCATCGAGGCGAAGTCCCTGAGGTACGTGGAGGATGATCCGGCGGACGAGGACGGCTATTGGCCGCCCCTGTTAGAGGCTGATGCCAATGGCATCGACCTCGGGGATTTCGAGGACAGCGTGGGCTTCCTGGAGGCAAGCGTCGGGTTCCAGGACCGCAACGGTGCGCACTGGGCTCGCATCAACGGCGAACTGACCAGGGGTGATGTTTCCATCGACCGGACGCCGGCTCGTCACGGCCGGGTTGTCGGAGAGCCAAAGGTCAAGCTCGTCGACAACTGCGGAGACTACGGGGGGAACTGACACAGCTAGGAGGGCCGACGGCCGCGAACTTGTGCCGCACGTCGTCCGAGCCATCATCACCCTGCATCTGGCCTGGACGAACTGAAGTTGGAAAAGGCTCCCTACGTTGTTCTGCGGGGAGGTGGTGAGCCCTTCGTATGGTTCACCCACCCAGGGGCACCGGGTGTGGTTGAAAAGGCTCTGCCGCTTGTGGCTCTCAGTGATTGGCCGCTCGGTGCCCCACGACGACTCGGCTGCCAATTAGGAATTGCGAATGATCGCTCCGTAGGGAATCGACAGCGAGGTCGTCCGTGGGAGGCACCAGCCGCACACCGCACGGAGGCACCACATGGCCGCGATCTGGGCCGGCATTGACGCAGGCAAGACCCACCACCACTGCGTCGCGATCGACGAGAGCGGCCGCCGACTGCTGTCGCGACGCGTCGCCAACGACGAACCCGAACTGCTCGAACTTCTTGCCGATGTACTGGCGTTTGGTGACGAGGTGACCTGGGGCATCGACCTGGCCGACGGCGGAGCCGCCCTGGCCATCGCCATCCTTCTCAACCACGATCAGCCGGTGCACTACATCTCCGGCCGGGCCATCCACCGCGCCTCCGAGAGCTACCGTGGCGAAGGCAAAACCGACGCCAAGGACGCCGCCGTCATCGCCGACCAGGTCCGCGTCCGCCGCGACCTGCACCCCTTACGCGCCGCCGACGACACCATCACCGACCTCAAGATCCTCACAGGCCGACGCATGGACCTGGTCGCCGACCGCACCCGCACGGTGAACCGCTTGCGAGCCCAGCTCACCGGCGTCTTCCCCGGCCTGGAACGGGCGTTGGATCTGACCAACACTGGCCCGCTCATATTGCTGACCGGCTACCAGACCCCAGCGGCCATCCGCCGAATCGGCACCAAGCGGCTGGAGACCTGGCTGCGCAACCGTCACGTCGTCCGCGCCGACCGGCTCGCCGAGATCGCAGTCCAGGCCGCCGAACGGCAGCACACCAGCCTGCCCGGCGAGAAGCTGGCCGCCCAGCTGGTGCACACGCTGGCGAGGGACGTAATGGGCCTCAACCAGCAGGTCGCCGAGCTCGACAAGGACATCGAGGCCAAATTTCGCGACCACCACGCCTTCGACGTGATCACCAGCATGCCTGGTCTGGGCGTGATCCTCGGCGCCGAGTTCCTGGCAGCCACCGGCGGTGACATGACGATCTTCGGCACCGCTGACCGTCTCGCCGGCTTCGGCGGCGTCGCCCCGGTGCCCCGTGATTCCGGGAAGATCAGCGGCAACCTGCGGCGCCCGCAGCGCTACAACCGCCGCCTCCAACGCGTCTTCTACATCTCTGCGTTGTTCAGCATCCGACACTGCGATGAGTCGCGTCAGTTCTACGACCGCAAACGCACCGAGGGCAAACGCCACACTCAGGCCGTCCTGGCCCTGGCCCGCCGCCGCGTGAATGTCCTCTGGGCACTCCTACGCGATGGGCGGTGCTACGAGCTCACGCCGCCCGGCGCCCTCGCGGCTTGACAGACAGCATTAGGAATCACTGGCGCGTGATGTGCATGTGCGTGAGAGTGGGTTTGGAACCATCGTCTTTTGGGTCCTGCCCAGGCCAACCCTACCGGTGGCACGCACCGAGGCCCTCTGCAGCGAAGAGACCCGGAACAGACCGTGCGAGCACCGAAATCGGGCGGCCCCACGGCGTGACCAAAATCCCCAATTAAAATCAGGGCGGCAGGCGCCGCGATAAACCGCAGCCCCCATAACGTGCGTCTGTGCAAACGGCCGAGATTCGTGGAGAGACCAAATATGATCCCCGTTCACTACCGCACCCAAACCATAGACAACTTGGAAGTCTTCTACCGTGAAGCAGGGTCGCCTGATAGGCCAACGTTGGTACTGCTGCACGGATTTCCGACCAGTTCCCATATGTTTCGGGGGTTGATACCGGAGCTGGCCGACCGGTACCACGTGATCGCGCCCGACCACATCGGTTTCGGATACTCGTCAGCTCCGCCCCTGGGCGAGTTCCCCTACACCTTCGCCGCACTGACCGAGGTCACTGCCGGTCTGCTGCAACACCTTGGAGTCGACCGATACGCGGTCTACGTCCAGGACTACGGCGCTCCGATCGGCTGGCGTCTCGCGCTCCGTGAGCCTGAGAAGGTCGCAGCGATCATCACGCAGAACGGAAACGCCTACAACGACGGTTTCGTCAAGGACTTCTGGGACGGGCTGTTTGCCTACGCAGCGGATCCGAACCCGGAAACCGAATCGGCCATCCGAGTCGCACTCACCCCGAAGATCACCCGCTGGCAGTACGAGAACGGAGTCGCCGACAAGTCCCTCGTCAGCCCGGACACCTGGACCCACGACCAGGCCTTGCTCGACCGCCCGGGCAACGACGAGATCCAGCTGCAGCTCTTCAGGGACTACCCGACCAATGTCGAGCTGTACCCCGATGTACAGGAGTACTTCCGCAAGAGCCAGGTACCCCTGCTCGCTGTCTGGGGGGCCAATGACGAGATCTTCGGCCCCGACGGTGCCCGCGCTTTCCAACGTGATCTCCCGGATGCCGAGATCCATCTGCTCGACTCCGGGCACTTCGCCCTGGAGAGCCACCTTGATGCGATCTGCGGCTACATCCGCGGCTTCCTGGGCAGGTGCCTGGCCTGAACCCAGGACGGCCGCGGAGCGTCAGACGGGCCCCGGCCACGCTCGGAAGGTTCGGCAGCCGTTTTGCTCGTCCAGCAGGCGCAGTCAGTCGCACCCGTCCCGGGTCCGTTCTTGGGGCGCGAGTCCCGTTCGGTCGTGAACGGGCCGGCGCAATGCACTGGTCAGTGTGGACGGTTGCGCCGCATCCGTGGAGGGCGGCCTGGCAACCGACGGCGGCGAGATCACCACGGCGTGATGCTGCGTGGCTGCTGGCCGGGCCCGCTGGGCGGCAGGCGCCACTAGGGGCCTCTGCCATCTGCTTTCGAGCCTAGTAGGACGGGGCCGTCCCACGCTTGGTGGTGCGCGTGCCAGCGACGGCGGCAGCAAGCCAGCTTTCACTTGCCGCTCTGGACGGCCTTCTCGAACGTGTCCATCAGCCTGCGTGCCGCATCCTGCGCCTGGCGGGCGGGCTCGGGCGTGCCGGCGATCGCGGCTGTGGTCATCGCTCCCTCGGCCAGCAGAGTCAGATGATCTGCCAGCTCAGCGGGGCGGCCGGCGGCCGCGACGAGGCCTGCGAGGTAGTCGCGGAAGGCCTTCTTGTGATGCCTGGCCTGCTCGGCGACATCCGGCGAGACTCCGCCGAGCTCACCGAAGGAGTTGATGAAGGCGCACCCGCGGTAATCGGCCTCGGAGAACCATTCGTGCAGCCACGTGAACACCGCGAGGATGCGCTCATCGGGGAGGGCGTGCCCGTCCACGTAGTCGGCGAGGGCCTCCCGCCACCGGGTGTCCCGCCTGCGCAGGAAGGCCAGTACGAGCACCTCTTTCGAGGGGAACAGCTGGTAGAGGCGCTTGAGTGAGACGCCGGAGGCGCTGCGCACCTTGTCCATGCCCACTGCCTGGACCCCCTCGGCGTAAAAGAGCCGCTCGGCTGCCGTGAGCACCTGCTCCTGCGCTGCTTCTTGATCCAGCATCTTCACCCCTTGCGTGGAGAACCATCGTTCTCTACTCTACAAGAACCAAGGCGGAGAACGCTCGTTCTCCGCAGGTCGGTGGGCTTGCCGCCTCCCCGACGCGACCCCGAAACAAGGAGCTGACATGTCTGACACCACCCGTCCCCCGCTCCCGCCCTTCACGCGGGAAACCGCCATCGAGAAGGTCAGGCTGGCCGAGGACGCCTGGAACTCACGCGACCCGCAGCGGGTCTCGCTGGGCTACACGGTCGACTCGCGCTGGCGCAACCGCTCGGAGTTCGCCACCGGCCGTGACGAGATCGTCGCGCTGCTGACCCGAAAGTGGACCAACGAACTCGAATACCGGCTGATCAAGGAGCTGTGGGCCTACGACGGCAGCCGCATCGCGGTGCGCTTCGCCTACGAACACCAAGACGACGCCGGCAACTGGTACCGCTCCTACGGCAACGAGAACTGGGAGTTCGACGAGCAGGGCCTGATGCACACCCGCCACGCCTCCATCAACACGCTCCCCATCGCCGAATCCGAGCGCAAGTACTTCTGGCCGCTGGGCCGACGCCCTGACGACCACCCCGGCCTCAGCGACTTCGGTTTCTGACCACCCGACCCGGCAGCCGAGGCTCGCGGACCTCGGCCCGTGCCCGGACAGAACGCACCACTCAGAGCGACTGCCAGCCCTGCCCCGGACTCACCCCCGAGAGCACCCGCCTCGACGGCACCCACCCCGAACTGCAGAGCCGACCCCGGCCTGCCGCCTCAATCCCTCATCTTCCAAGGAGTCCCCATGCCCACCAACCGGCGTACCCACCGCAAGCTCGCCCTCGTGGCTGCGGCCGCCATCGCGGCAGGCGCCACCGTGACCGTCAACGCCGTGGCATCACCCGCGCCTGGCCCCGGCGTCGTCCTCGAAAAGGACACCCAGGCCTTCGCTGACGCGGCAGCGAAGAACCCACCGATCTACACCCTCTCCTATGAGGACGCTCGCAAGGCCCTGGATACCGCCCAATCCGGGCCCGTGGACAAGCTGCCCGCGGACATCACCCACCGCACACTCCCCGTCGGCCCGACCGGCCAGGTGAAGATCCGTGTCGTGCGACCTGCCGGCGCCACCGAGCAGCTGCCTGCAGTCGTGTACTTCCACGGGGGAGGCTGGGTCCTGGGCAACGAGAACACCCACGACCGCCTCGTGCGGCAGATCGCCAACGGTGCCCAGGCAGCCGTCGTCTTCGTCGACTACACACCGTCCCCCGAGGCCCGCTACCCCGTAGCGATCGAGCAGGCCTACGCCGCCACCAAGTGGGTTGCCGAGCACGGCCGCGACCTCAACATCGACGGCTCCCGGCTGGCGGTGGCCGGCGACAGCGTCGGCGGCAACATGACCGCCGCCGTCACCCTCATGGCCAAGCAGCGCGGCGGGCCGGCCCTGCGCCAGCAGGTGCTGCTCTACCCCGTCACCGACGCCAACTTCAACACCGGCTCCTACCGACAGTTCGCCAACGGGCCGTGGCTGACACGCAAGGCCATGCAGTGGTTCTGGGACGCCTACGCACCCGACGAGAAGGTACGCAGCCAGATCCTTGCCTCTCCGCTGCGCGCCAACCTCAACCAGCTCAAGGACCTGCCCAAGGCCCTCGTGATCACCGATGAAGCCGACGTTCTGCGGGACGAGGGCGAAGCCTACGCCGCCAAGCTGCGCGCCGCCGGGAACGACGTCACCGCCGTCCGCTACACCGGCACCATCCACGATTTCGCGATGCTCAACGCCCTGAGCAACACCAACGCGGCCAAGGCAGCCGTCGACCAGACCAGCCAGGCCCTCCGCGCCGAACTCCACGGCACCTCCTGACGGCCCCACCCAACGGTCATGACCGCCGCCCCGGTGCAATGAGGCAACGGACCAGCCGCAGACACAGACGGTCGGCCACGGCCGCCCGGGTGTCCGTCGCGGCCCGGGCGGCCTGACCCGCAAGACTCGCCGGCCCCGCCCCACCCCCGACCAGCGGGGCCGGGCCGGCGGACCAACCGAGCGACGACAGCACCCGAGGAGGAAGGCCATGACCGCCACAACATCCACTACCCAAGCCGGCTTCCACGAAGGCGAACTCGCTGTTCAACGCTCCGCAGGCGTCGAAGCCCAAGCGGCTCGCCTGTCCCCACTTCTCGACCCGCCAGCGCTGAGCCCGGGCTTCAACCAGTTCCTCGCCACACGCACCTTCGCCGCCCTGACCGCCCGCGACCGCACCGGGACCCTCTGGATCTCCCCGCTCACCGGGCCCCCAGGCTTCATCGAAGCAACCACACCCACCACCCTGTCCGTACACGGCAGGCCCTCGCCCGGGGACCCCCTCGAGCACGTGCAGCCGGACCAACAGGCAGCCCTGATCGTGATCGACTTCGCTGCGCGCCGCCGCATCCGCATCAACGGCACCCTCAGCCACACCGACAGCGGCACGCTGCGCATCAGCGTTGACCAGGCCTACGGAAACTGCCCCCAGTACATCCAGCAACGGCACATGGATCCCCAACCCGCAGGCAGCGCACGGCACATGCCGACACGCCACGACGGCCCGCTCACGTCCGCAGAGGCAGAACTCGTCCACCGCGCCGACACATTCCTGATCGGCACCACCCACCCCACACGCGGAAACGACGCCTCCCACCGAGGCGGTCCGCCTGGCTTCGTCCGCGTGGAAGGCGACCGTTTGTGGTGGCCCGACTACCAGGGCAACAACATGTTCAACACGATGGGCAACCTCGCAGTGGACCCCACGGCCGCCCTGCTGTTCTTCGACTTCACCACCGGCGAGACCCTGCACCTGTCCGGAAGCGCCACCGTCGACTTCACCCCGCAGGACATCCCCGGCGACGACGGCGGTACTGGCCGCCGGCTCCACTTCATCCCCCGCCACGTCGTGGCCGGTCACCTACTGCCCATGCGGGCAAGCACGGTTGCGCCCTACCCCGGCAACCCAGACCTGACCGACGAGCCGCAACCGAGGTGAGGACAACCCTGCCCGGCCGGACCACACACCGCCAGGCACGCCCGGCTCGCCGAGCCACTGCACGGTACCGTGACGCCAGGGTCGACCGCAGAAGGAAGCGCACTGCGCCACTGCGACAGGTCCGAACACGCGCATTCCAGCGTCGCGCTACAACGGACTCCCCAGACCACCCGCCGCCCAGCATCGAGCACGATGGGGCCGCGACCATCAACACACCGTCAGCACGGCCCGGGTCACTGGCCCTGGAACGCCCGGCTGTACAGGTCCCGCATCTCCGGCTCAGCCCAGGCCGTGCCGCCGCACGCGTCGATCCTGCCGTGCTTGGCAACGACAAGGTAGCTGTCACCGGTACTGAACGAGACGGCTTCCAGGTTCTCGACGTGCTCCACCGTCACCGTGCGACCGTCTCCTCCGCGGTACCAGCGCTCGACCCGGAACGTGACCCGCTGGCCCGTCACAGAGGTCACCGCCCCTTCGAAGGCCGTGGTGTTGGTGCGCAGTATGCCAACGCTGGGTGCAGCGCACCTGGTCGCTCCGTCTGCGGCCTGCACGGTCAGCACGAGGGGGGCCGCAGCCGGAGCAGAAGCAGGGGAGCCGGTGATCTGCCAGGCAAGGGTGCCTGCCGTCGTCATCACGACGGCGGCCGCGGCAGCCAGCAGCAGTGTCCGCCGGGGGCGTCGCGTCCCGCTGTCCTGGGCGGGAACCTGGGTTGTAGTCATGGCAGCCTCCAAGAGCCGGTCGACATCAGGCGGAGGAGCATCGCCAACCAGCGCGGGATCCGCGGCCCTGAGGTGGGCAAGCAGTTCGTCCTCGTTCACCGGGTGCTCCCTCCGTCAGCCGTTTCGTGTCCGGCAGGCAGACTGTTCTTTCGTTCGAGCAGCGAGGCCAGCTTCTTCTTCGTCCGGTGCAGGCGAATACTCACTGCGTTAGGACTCAGGCCTGTCACCTCGGCAATGGCACGGGGCGCGAGCTCTTCCCACGCCCACAGCAACACCACCTCACGGTCCGTCTCGCCGAGCGCATCGAGGGCGGCGTGCAGTTGCTCATGACTGCCGTACTGCGGCTGCACGGCCGGGACGGCAGCCGCCCGGGTCAGCCGTTCCACCAGCCGAAGGCGACGCCTATCAGCTCTGCGCGCGTTGGACAGGCACCCCCGAGCCACGCCGTAGCACCATGGCAGGACCGCATCGGCGGCCGGCACACGTCCCACATCCAGACCGGGCACGTCCTCCAGGCGGCGCCACAGGACGAGCATGGACTCCGCGAGGATGTCGTCGACCTGGTCGGCATTGGCCCGTCTCCGTATGTAACGGTGCAGCGGTTCCGCCACAACACGTGCCAGTGCCTCGTACCGCTGCTCGCGGGAGCGGGCGGGCTCCTGTTCTTGGATCGATTCCACACGCCTACCTGTCCGCACCCGAGCCGTTCCTTTCACGGTTCTGCAGATCGGCCGAACCGCCGCTGGGCGCCGCGTCACCGAGGGTCAGCTGGCGCAAGGCTAAGTATGTTGATAGCCCAGCCGCCTCCACAGCGGACCAATGCCGGGGATGGGCTCTCGTCAGCGTCGGTTTGTCCCGAGCCGGCGAGCGAACCGCATGCACCGACAACGCTGCCTGCGAGATGGCGCGGACGATGTGCTCAGACAGCCCCACTGCGCTCTCCGCCTGGGAGAACCCACGTTCAGCGAGCCGACAGCCAGGCCTTTCGGGCCTCGCACTCTCGGCCTCCTCACGGTGGCGGCGGTGAGGCGTAGCCGCGGGCCCCGACGAGGTGGTGCGTGAGGTCTGTGAAGGCTTGGGCTGCGGCGCTCGGGTAGCCGCCCTGGCGTCGGAGAAGTACCACGGTGCGCTTGGGCAGGGGTGGGGTCAGGGTGATCGTGTCGAGCTGAGGGTGGTCGTCGGTGACGGCGTCGGGCAGCACGGTGGCCAGTGTCGTGCGTTGGACGATTTCGATGAGCGCCTGGATGGAGTTCGCCTCGATCGCGATGCGTGGGTTGACGCGGTGCCGTTCGAAGTAGGCGTCGATGTGGCTACGGGTGGCGAAGTCGGGGCTGAGGAGGGCGAGCTGCAGCGTGGCCAGCTCTTGCACAGCCGGTGCCTCGGGTTTCCGGTCCCGGGGGTAGTCGGGGCCCACCACGAGGCTCAGGCTCTCGGTGAAGATGCGTGTGGCGTGGATTCCCTGCTGATGGGGTGCGTCGAAGGCGATGCCGAGGTCGATGTCGTCGTCGAGCAGCGCGGCTTCCATACGGTCCTGGGTCATCTCGGTGAGGGCCAAGGAAATGCCGGGGTGGCGGGTATGGAATTCGGCGGCCATCGGTCCGACGAAATAGCCGATGAACGTGGGTGTGACCGCCAGACGCAGTTCGCCTCGGGAAAGGTCCTGAACGTCGTGCACGGCACGCTGGGCAGTCGTCAGTGAGCGCATGGCCTGCCGGGCGTAGCGCTGGTACACCTCCCCGATGTCGGTCAGCCGTACCGTGCGACCCGAACGGTCCAGCAGCTGAACCCCCAGGCTGCGCTCCAGCTGCTTGATCTGCTGGGACAGCGTGGGCTGGGAGATATGCAGATCGTCGGCCGCGCGAGTGAAACTGCCGTGCTCCGCCACAGCCAGCAGGTAGCGCAGATGGCGCAGTTCCAGAGTCATGGACCCACTATAGATGGCATCAATAGGTTTTATGGTTGATAGGTCTTGGACGCTATAGGAGCAGGCAGGGCAGGGTGGATATCAGGCAAGAGACTCCATCCAGGACCAGTCGAAAGGCCCAGGCCATGCATGACCTCACCGGCGGCGTCACCCGATTCCAGCGAGACGTCTTCCCTGAGAAAGCGGATCTGTTTGCCCGCCTGACAACTGTCCACGCCCCTCACGCCCTGTTCATCAGCTGCTCGGACGCGCGCGTCGTGCCCGAGCTGATCACGGGCAGCGAGCCGGGGGAGCTGTTCGTCATCCGTACCGCGGGCAATCTCGTGCCGGCGCACGGCGTCAGCGCCGACGGGGTCGCGGCGAGCATCGAGTACGCGGTGGACTTCCTCGGCGTGCCCGACGTCGTGGTGTGCGGACACTCGGGATGCGGTGCCATGACCGCCCTGGCCGCAGGGCAGGACCTGAGCACCACGCCGGCGATAGCCGCCTGGCTCCGGCACGCCGACGCCGCCCGGGCCCGCTGCAACACCCCAGATGTCGCAGCGCTGGTCCACAGCAACGTGATCGCGCAGCTGGCGAACCTCTGTACCCACCCCTCGATCGCCCGCGCACTCACCCACGGCGAGGTGGCACTGCACGGCTGGGTCTTCGACATCGCGACCGGACGCGTCGACCAGCTCGACGCACCCGACGCCCCCGCGCAGGCAGCCTGACAGGCCCCACCTGCCGCGTTGCGCGCACAGCGCAATCCCCTAGCCACCCCTGCCCGTTCTCGCGCAGGGCGATTCACCCGAAAGGAATGTCCGCCATGACATACGTTCAGTTCGACCCCGCCGCCCGTCAGGCCCTGGCCAACGACGCAGTCGAAGCCAAGAACCGCAAGGACGTCACCTGGCAGCAGATCGCCGACGCCGCCGGCCTGTCGGTGGCCTTCGTCACCGCTGCCGTGCTCGGCCAGCACGCTCTGCCCAAGCAGTCCGCCGAGGCAGTCGCAGAGGTGCTGGACCTGGGCCAGGACGCGGCGGCACTGCTGCAGACGATTCCGACGCGCGGTTCCATTCCCGGAGGCATTCCCACCGACCCGACCATCTACCGCTTCTACGAGATGATCCAGGTGTACGGCACCACGCTGAAGGCCCTGGTCCACGAGCAGTTCGGCGACGGCATCATCAGCGCCATCAACTTCAAGCTGGACGTCAAGAAGGTCGCCGACCCCGAGGGCGGCGAGCGCGCTGTGATCACCCTCGACGGCAAGTACCTGCCGACCAAGCCCTTCTGACACTGCAACTCCAGGGACGCAGATGGGCCGGCCGTTCTATAGCTGCCGACCCCCTGCGCCTGCCTGGCGAGCGGTGCTGCCCGCCACTTGGCTAGTAGATGACGCCCGCAGGTCCGGCATCTCAACTGCCCAAGGCGGCTGGCGCTGTCGATGACTCGCCGGCTGTCGCCCGGCCATGGCTGGACGCGCTCGCCTCGATTTCGTACACGCCTCCCCGATAGAGAGGGTGGTCCATAAGCTGGGACCGTGGCTGACTCCAGACCGATCTTCTGCGTCGCTGAGGTGCAGAATCTCCTAGCCGGCCTGTACGCCTCGCCGGTCACGGTGGACCGGATGGAGCGGATGGCACCGTGGGCTGTGGCGCGGGTCTGGCTTCGCGGTGCTGCAGGAGTCCCGGGCTCCGTCATTGTGAAGCGGGCGCTGGGCAGGCTGCGCGAGGGGCGCACGGCCGGGTGGCGACTGCGCACCGAACTGGCTGCACTCCGGTTCCTCAGCAACGACCTTGGATCCAGGCTTGTCCCCCGCGTTCTTGCCGCCGATACCGCCGCCGGACTTCTCGTCCTGGAAGACCTGGCGCCCCGCGTGAGCCTCGACGGGCTGCTTCGACGAGACGGCGCGGCAGAGCACGGCACCAGGCTGGCCGCGTTTGCTCGCGCCCGCGGTGCACTGAGCGCTGCCACCGCGGGGCGTGCGGCAAGCTACTACACCCGCCGGGCCGATCTGGGCTCAGTGGACCGTGCGGCAGACCGGGCGGGACGGCACGCCCCCCTGCGGGAAGCAGGAATCGAGCATGCCTCGGCAATCGGGGTACCTCTAGAGGGCCGGGCCGCGTACGAACTCGCTTCAGCTACCGATGAGTTGACCTCTCCCGGCCCATTTCTCGCCCTGAGTAACCAGGACGCGGAAGCCAACAACATTCTGCTCCACGCCTCGGGTCCGCCTGACGCACGCCTCATTGATTTCGAATTCGCTGGCTACACCCACGCGTTGGCGGATGCCGTGTGCCTCTACGTACCAGGCCCAGCCTGGCTGACGGTAGGCGATCCGACCACGACGGGCCTGGCAGACCAGTACCGGCACGCCCTAGCCCTCGGCATCCCAGAGGCCGAGGACGACCGGCGATACGGAGACGGCCTTGCCGCAGCCTGCGTGTCCTGGACGCTGATCCGTCTCCAGCGGTTCCCGCTGCTGGACACCCGCCCACCAGGTGACCACAGCCGACTTCAACTCATCTCGACACTGGAAGCAGCTGCACACACCTGCGAGATCCATCGGTCCCTTCCCCGCCTCACGGACTGGATCCGCAGTATCGCCGCCGTACTGCGCTGCCGTTGGCCCGACGTCGACAAGGATCTTGCCGACCCGGCAAGATTCCCGCCTTACACGCCCCGACTGTGACCGCCAGGCGCCAGGGCCGCCGAGTAGGCAGCAATAACCGTTGCCGTTGAAGCCGAAGCAGAGAGAGAACGTCGCCCGCGCGGCATCAGACAGCTTCAGGTCCGCGCAACAGCATTGCCGGGAGCGCTGGCGTTTGTCCTGACACACCATCCCCGTGCGAATGCCTCGTTCACGCTGATCAGACAGCGGGCAAGCGTCCTGCCCCTATGCACAGTGGGTAGTGCCGGCGTGCAGGAGCAGGGAGTGGTGCCGGGCGAATGGTTGGGGAAGTGGGCCCAGTGGATCTCGGCGCGTTCGCGGAACTCCCAGTCGATGCCCTTGTGCATCCAGGAGGAAGGGGTCGGTCCGGGAGTCTTCCGGGATACATTTGGCTGCAAACGAACTTGTCGGCGGTCCCGCGCCGCCCAGACGCAGTGGAGGAGTCTTTGCCCGCGCCCCGCCGATCCATCACCGAGACCGAGCAGGCAGTACAGCGCAGGCTGGGCGGCCTGACACTGCAGCGCGAAGCCATGGCCGCCGTGGGCAACATCCATCGGGCCGCCGCAGCTGTCCGCCAGCACCTGGAGAACTCGGTGCTGCGGCCGCAGGAACTGACGTGGACCGGCTTCGTGGTGCTATGGGTGTTGTGGATCTGGGGCGAGGCGGAGACCTGGTCGGTGGCCGAGGAGGCGGGCATCTCGAAGGGGACCCTGACTGGCATCTCGCGCACCCTTGAATCCCGCGGCATCGTCGCCCGCGCACCCCATCCCGAGGATCGTCGCCGGGTCCTGCTCTCGCTGACGCCTCAGGGGGAGAGCCTTATGGAGGAGCTCTTCCCGGCGTTCAACGCGGAAGAGGCCTTCGTCGCCTCCTCGCTCAGCCCCGACCAGTGCCTCCAGCTCGCCGAAAGTCTGCGTGCCATCGTCAGCCGGCTCGAGGAGCACGGCGAGCAGCGCAGGCGCGAGCTGCTCGACGGCGAGAACCTGGCGCCGCGGCGTTCGGGCCGCCGCCCGCGGACGTAGCCGAGCCGTCAAGTTCCGTCTTTGATGGCGCGCTCGGCGTCAAAGGTGGTGTGGGTGCCCCGGCTCTTCGAGACCCGCCGCCCGGCTAAATGTTTGGGGTCAAAATTCGCGGCATCCCTTGACACTCCTGCGTCCCGGCTGTCTATTTGGGCCCAAACGAATTGAGGCTGGGACATGACCGCGAGCCCCAAGCTGTCATCGCCGGGATACCTGTTGACACTCGGCACCGGAATCACGGCAAACGCGTCGCCTCCAGCGAGACGATCCCCGACAACTCACCGACCGACGGGAGAGTTCGGGGTGATCGCCGGCTACACCATCGCCAAGGACTACGGACTGCACGATTTCCGTGAGACCGATGCCGGCTCCATGCTCCGCGTCACAGGGTCCGACACCCTCTGTCCACGGCGAGCGGGTGCGTACCTACGTGAACAGCCGCATAGTCCAGGACTGCTCGACGGATGAGATGACCCGGGACATGCAATACCTCATTGTCGACGTCGCCCGCAGCAAAACCCTGTACCCCGGAGCTGTTCTCCTTTTCGGTACCCCGGCCGACTCGCGTCCCGTCCAGCCGGGCGACGTCGTCGAGGTCAAGGTCGCAGGCCTGGGACGCCTGACCAATCACATCGTCACCGGTCCCACCCTCCATGCGCGGCGGCGTCGGAGCCGAGCCCACCGAGTCCGAGGACGTGCTGTCCACCGCGCTCGGCGGGGACTGGGAGTTCCGCGGCATCCGCCCGCCGCGGCGCTAGGTCCGGACGACGTCAATACACCAGAATCAAGGAGAGTGACGGGATGGACCTGACCAGTTGGTTGGCCGCGGCGGTCGCGTCGAACGCCGAATGGGCGAAAACCTTCGGCCCCTTTGACCCGCATCCGGCGCTGGCAGTCGACGACAGTCGGTTTGCCGCCGCGTTCGAGGTCTTCACCGAGCGGCTGACAGACAACTACCCCTTCTTCCACCCCCGCTACGCAGGTCAGATGCTCAAGCCTCCCCACCCGGCGGCCGTGGTGGGCTACCTGACCGCGATGCTGATCAACCCGAACAACCACGCCCTGGACGGCGGGCCGGCCACCGCCGCGATGGAGCGTGAGGTCATCCAGCAGTTGGCTGCAATGTTCGGCTACGAGACCCACCTGGGGCACCTCACCACCAGCGGCACCATCGCCAACCTCGAGGCTCTCTTCGTGGCCCGCGAACTGCACCCGGGCAAGGGCATCGCCTACAGCACCGAGGCTCACTACACTCACGGCCGGATGTGCGGCGTCCTTGGCATGCAAGGCTTCCCCGTCCCCACCGACGACCTCGGCCGCATGGACCTTGACGCGCTGGAGGACCTGCTGCGCGGTGGAGAGGTCGGAACGGTAGTACTCACTGCCGGCACCACCGGTCTCGGCGCGATCGATCCGATCCACGAGGCACTGGCGCTGCGCGAGCGGTACGGCATACGGATCCACGCCGACGCCGCCTACGGCGGATTCTTCACACTGCTGGCCGGTGCGGACGGTCCAGAAGGCCTGCCGGCAGAGCCCTGGCAGGCCGTCGCCCAAGCCGACTCCATCGTCGTAGACCCACACAAGCACGGTTTGCAGCCCTACGGCTGCGGCGCCGTCCTCTTCCGCGACCCTTCGGTCGGCCGGTTCTACCTCCACGACTCCCCCTACACCTACTTCACCTCCGAGGAACTGCATCTGGGCGAAATCAGCCTGGAGTGCTCCCGGGCGGGTGCGGCAGCCGCCGCGCTGTGGCTCACCTTCCGACTGCTGCCACCCACGCACGAGGGACTTGGCCAGGTGCTGGCAGCCAGCAGGCGCGCCGCACTGCGCTGGGCGGAGCTGATTGAAGGGTCCGAACACCTGGAGCTCTACCAACCCCCGCAGCTCGACATCGTCAGCTACTTCCCGCTGGTAGCCGATCCCTCCCTCTCGGCAATTGATGCGGCCAGCCACCGGGTCCTGCAGGAGGGAATGACCGACAGCCATGACCCGGTCTTCCTCAGCACACTTCGCGTCGGAGCCGAGCGCTTCACCGCCCGCCACCCCAAGATCACGGCCAATGCCGACGGCGCACGGATCTTGCGCAGCGTACTTATGAAGCCCGAATCCGAGACCTACGTCGAGCACCTGCATCAGCAGTTGGAACGGCTAGCCCGCTCATGACGGCTCAGGCGCCACCGGCTCACCACAGCCCCACTGACGGTGAGCCGGACGCCAAACCCGAACTCACGCTACGGCGCACCCCCTTGCCGCCGAGGCGCTGCGTCCCCGCAGGAGGCGCTCCCGCCCCTGGAGCACGACGACATGGCCAGTGTCCGCGGACGTCCACCCCAATAGGGCGACAGCATCGCCGACCGAATCAACCAAGCCATCGACCCCGGCGGCAGCCGTGGGTGAGCCCTCATCCGCGCCCTAGTGCACGATCCCGACGACCCACGGCTGCCCCGGTGAGCCGCCGCATGGGGCAGCGCCGCTTCGCGTCGGGAAGCCAGCTCCGGCCACCTGCTCGGCGGCCACCGTCGCCTCGCGGAACAGGCGGCTGAAGTCAGCCAGCATGGCGAGCCTCCATCTCCGCAAGCCGACGTACGGAGTCCATCCACCAGGTCGTTTCGGGTTCAGATGCAGCGGACCTTCCCGCAGGTGCGCGGTGCCGAAGAAGCGCGCGTTCCACGGCCAAGCACGTCAGGGGAGGGCGCCTTCGCGTCTGACTCCGTGCTGCGACACTCACATTTGCCGAACCTCCGACAGGAAAGCCGCAGTACGGCAGGAGCCCCCGGGCCGGCACCTGATCCGGACCTTGGACCGCCAGAGGCACAGCTTCCAGTCAGCCCGCTTCAGCCACTTTCCCCACAGTCGCCCGTACGCAGGATGCGGACCAGGGGAGCGCGTCAGTCGGAGCACTACCCCTGGACGGGAAGATCCGGATGAGTAGCCAGAAAGATCATTTAGGCAATGGCCATGGTTGCCCCCAGGAGGGACAGCACACCACCTACCACGGCCCGCGGCCTGCTTGCCCGGCCCAACCTTGATGCGCGGAACTCGACGTAGGCCGAGACGAGGCCGACGAGCGCCAGGGGCAGCGAGATGAAGCAGACCAGGATCCAGAACGGGCAGCACAACCAGCACGCAATCGAAGCCCCGCCGAACCAGACCGCAAGCTCTGCCCTTGCTCGCGTCTCGTCCGTTGCGCCGACAGAGGTCACGAACTGATCTAAGCAGAACACCAGTAGGAATTGCACAGCAGGTGGCGTCCGATCAAGGCTTCGGTCGACGACACCGGGTGGCACGTCAACGCCGCCAGTGCGGCGGAGTAACGCACCACAACCGCACCCGAGCGAGCGAGCACCTTTTGCCGTAATCATTCCCGCAATTGCTCGGGCGGTCCGAGCATCGGCTCGCGCGACCATGCCCGCAGGCGTGGGGAGTAGACCCCGGGCCAACGATGACTTTGGCGACACGGCGGGACGCACTCGAAGGCGGGCGTACCTACGTCGAGGGCCATGCCGAAGTTCCGGAGACGACCGGGGGGTTGACTGCATTCCACATCTGGCTGGCGTCTTCGCCTTGTCCCGGCCTGTCCGGGACACCCCAATGCTTGTCCGGGACAGGGTGAACGCCTTGTCGGCCACTCGTGCTCTGCGGCAGCGTCTATGGCGTCGCCCGGCCCACGAGACCCATGAGGCCCACGGGTCAGTCGCGACGATCACTCATGCCACCCACCAGCGACTCTTGGAGCGCACATGCGTATACGTCATGCCCTGATGGGCGCCACCGCGGGTGCCGCACTCGTCCTCGGCGGCCTTGCTGCCCCGGCCGTCCAGGCCGCCGACGCCAGCACCAGCGCGGTCACCTGCGGGAACGCATACTGGCCGCACTCCGACAAGGACCGCGGCTCCGGACAGATCTCCAAGTCCGGTAGCGCCGCGGTGCACACGGGGCCGTACGGCGACTGCCAGATCGTGGGATACGTCGCGGAGGGCACCACGGTCTTGTACGACTGCTACTCGGTGAACGACTACGGCAACACCTGGACCTGGGTCCGCGACAGCAGCGGCAGCAGCCTCGGCTGGGTCTATGACGCCTATCTCGACGATGGGGGCTCCACGGCACGCTGCTGACCGACCGGCGCCCTGTGGATCAGGTACTGCTGATCAGGTACTGCTCGTCACGGCCGCCGTCGCATGACCGGAAGGTAGCCTCGGTACCCTCCCGCGGCGTCGGCCGGGCCGCAGTCACGCATCGGCCGACGTCGAGGCGGAACACAAAGGCGGGCGACTCACCATCGTTGCCCGGCACGAGCTGGATCCGAAAGCGGGTTGCCGCGGCGCACGCATCCCGCGGTTCGAGCAGGCCACGGGCGGGCCCGCTGGTGAGCGCCTTGAGGCAACCGGTGCCCTGTACAGGGTGGCGCCAACGTATCCGGTAGGTCCCGCCTCCGGCCGGTACGAGGTCCGTGACCGGAGGCGTGGCCCGTAAGCAGGCCCGGTGCACCGCCACTTGGGAGGTGTACCGGCCGTCCTGGACAAAACCGTCGGTCAGGCACAGTGTGGGGGATTGCACCGGCCGCACGCGCACAGGGCCGCTGGGGATCGCGGCCGCAGTATCGGCGTCACTCCGACGTTCGCTACCGCGGCCGCCACCTTGCTCGCCGGTGTCGGGTCCGGTCGGGGCGAGGATCCAGGCGGCGAGGGTGAGTGCCGTGACTGCCGCACCGACCGCCACAAACCGCCAGCCCCGCCGCCGGGACCGGCCAAGCACCCCCTCATCGCCGACGGCCTCTTCAGCAGGCTCCCCGCTCGATTCGGCCGTTGTCTCGCGCAGGGCGATCCGCTCCCGCGCCGTCAGCCACCTATCCACCCACGCCTCGGACTCCGACTGGTTCCCCGTCGCGCACGCCCGTACAAAGGCGACCACCAGTTCCGGCCTCGGCAGCACGTCACGCGCGAGCGCGTTAGCAAGCGTGCTGCGCGCCAGCACCTCACCACGTGCCGCCGCCCGCTGCTCAAGTTCCCGGTAGGTGAACCCACAGGATTCCTTCACCTGCCGCAGTAGCGCTACGAACTCCTGTGCATCCGACGCCTGTTCGGGATGCGGCGCCTTCCGGGTCTCCATGACATACCAATGTCTCCGGCCGCCTGGGCACCCCACAATTTCCGATCACGCCATTTCCCAGAAGTCCCCTGAACCTCTCCGGCGACGCGGAGACCGTGAGCCCCACAGGCTGCTGCCTCAGACGGGCAGCGTGCTGCGAGGTCCGGCAAGCACTGCCGCTGCTCCACCCTGCGGAACTCGACGCGGTACACAGCAGGACGCTGCACGCCGTCTGGCGATGGACATCAGGGTGTCCTGGATGCAGCGTTGCACGTCCAAGCCCCGGTACTCGGCGCCATTCAAGTGCCCGTCGCGGGCGTACAACTGGCGGCCACACGATGCATGGCCGACCAGTCGGCCTGCATATCCCACCCGCCGGCCGCGCCCCCTGCGAGGGCTTGTTCGGCAGGCAGGCTCGGCACGGGACGTGCACAGTGCCACCGAGGGACAGCACGCATCGCCCGCCAGGCTGGCCCCGTCATCGGCGACCAGCCAGCAACGGCTCCGAACATCCGCTTCGGGGCGGTCTTACAGGAGCGCTGGGGCTGGCCGCCCTGCCGTCGGCTCCCGCCTACAAGAGCACTCTCGCCGGGTTGTGAACCCTCCCCGTGCACGGGGAGCCGTCACAGCACCACGACCGAGCGCAGCACGTCGCCCTTCTTCATTCGCTCGAAGGCCTCTTCCACATCGTTGATGCCAATGGTCTCGGAGACGAATGCACCGAGCGGCAAGCGTCCTTGCAGGTGCAGACTGATGAGTGTGGGGAAGTCCCGGGAGGGAAGGGCATCGCCGTACCAGGAGGACTTGAGCGAGCCGCCGCGCGAGAAGAAGTCCAGCAGTGGCATTTCGAGGGTCATCTCGGGGGTGGGGACGCCGACGAGGACGACAGTGCCGGCCAGATCGCGGGCGTAGAACGCCTGCTTGTACGTCTCGGGGCGGCCGACGGCGTCGATGACGACGTCGGCGCCGAAGCCGCCAGTCATCTCGCGGATGGCCTCGACCGGGTCGGTCTTCCGGGAGTTGACAGCGTCGGTGGCGCCCAGCGTGCGCGCCTTCTCCAGTTTCCCGTCGTCGATGTCGACCGCAATGATTTTCGTGGCTCCGGCGAGCTGTGCCCCGGCGATGGCCGCGTCGCCGACACCGCCACAGCCGATGACGGCGACAGAGTCGCCGCGGCCGACGTTGCCGGTGTTGATCGCGGCGCCGATGCCGGCCATCATGCCGCAGCCCAGCAGGCCTGCGACGGCCGGAGAGACGGACGAATCGACCTTGGTGCACTGGCCCGCGGCAACGAGGGTCTTCTCGGCGAAGGCGCCGATGCCTAGTGCCGGTGTGAGTTCCTGGCCGGTGGCGGCCAGGGTCATCTTCTGCTTCGCGTTGTGGGTGTTGAAGCAGTACTGGGGCCGCCCACGTCGGCAGGCGCGGCAGTCTCCGCACACTGCACGCCAGTTGAGGATGACGAAGTCACCCGGCGTCACATCGGTGACACCCTCGCCGACCGACTCCACGATCCCGGCGGCCTCGTGGCCGAGCAGGAACGGGAATTCGTCGGTGATGCCTCCTTGCTTGTAGTGGAGGTCGGTGTGACAGACACCGCAGGCCTGGATCTTCACGACCGCCTCGCCGGGCCCCGGATCGGGGATCACGATCGTCTCGACCCGCACGAGTTCGTCTCTCGCCGGTGAGACGACGCCGCGGACTTCCTGCGCCATGACCTGGCCCTTTCTCGTCAACGTGGCCTTGGTGCGGACCATACGCGCGACTGACACCACCGATCGGTAGCGACATGGACGCGGACTCGGAGTACCACTGGCGAGCGTTTCGTCGTCGACGCTGATCGCTGAAGAGTTGTCGGTTCTAGGGAGGCCCATTGCAGTGAGAGAAATCAGGGTGTTCGACCCGGGTTCCTCGAGGCGTCGGTCCAGGGTGAGCAGCTGGTCGCAGTCGGGGCAGCCCGGCGCGAGCGAGGCCCTGAGCTTTGAGCCAGGCCGGACAACCGATGGGACATGGGTATCTCCGCCAGGAACAGGGCCCTCGTCCAGCTGCCCTACGGACACAGCGTGACGGCGAGGGCTGCGTGAGTGGCGACGTCCATGCCGAAGGTCATCACGCGGCGTGACATCCTTCGAGATCCGCTGTAGATGCTCAGGCCGAGGTCGTGTGAGCGTCGAGGACCTCGAACGCAGGCCAGACCCCGTCCGGCGTAGAGGGGCCATCCCGCGGACCCCGGTATGGACCCGAAGCTGAACTTTTCGGCTACCTCGCCATCTGCGTGTCAGCCGTGTGGCATCAAGCCGTCAGGTCAGGCGTGGTGATTCGTAAGGTTCTGCAGCGCCTCGGCGAGCGCAGCACGGGAAGTGATGCCGAGCTTGGGATAGAGCTTGTACAAGTGGGTGGCGATGGTGCGGTGGGAAAGGTGCAGCCTGTCGCCTATTTCCTTGTTGCTCAGCCCGGTGGCCGCCAGCTGGGCGATGTGCAACTCCTGGGCGGTCAGGAGCGGTTGTGACGCATGGGATTCGGCAGTCGATACCCCCGCCGCCCGCAGGTGAGCCCTGGCCCGGTCGGCCCACGGCGCCGCACCCAGCTGAGAGAAGGTGTCCAAGGCAGACCGCAACTGGAAGCGCGCACGGGGAAGATCCCGGCGGCGGCGCAGCCACTCGCCGTGGGCGAGCTGGATGCGTGCTCGTTCAAAGGGCCAGCTGTCTGCCTCAGGCAGCGACAAGGCCGCCTCGTAGAGAGCTCCTGCCTGGTCTTCCGGTGCGACTAGCGCCATCGCGCCCGCTGTGATGAGCGCACTGCGCGACGACAGGTTGGCGACCCCTGCTCCCCGTGCCGCGGCAACATGGGCCCGCGCCATCGCCACGTCACCACCGCGAACAGCGGCCTCGGCCATGTCGAGCACGAGCTGCGAAAGGTAGGGAGCGTGATCCGGAAGTGCGCCATACGGGCTTATCGCCTTCGCCAGCCGGAATGCCTCGGCGTGGTCGCCGTCGCCGAGAACAGCGACGGTGCGAGCGTGTTGCGCCGCAGCCAGCAGAGCCTCGATGCCGCGCGGCGCGGCCCAGGCAGTGACCTGATCGCTTATTTCATGGGCAGTCGAGGCCATGCCGCGCGAGGCGTACAGCAGGGCGAGCTGGGAGCGGAAGAGATGGGCCAGAAAGGGATATCTGGTCGCCGTCGCGGTCTCCAACCCCTGCTGCGCCTGCTCGTGCGCCTCCTGCCACCATCCGCGCAGGTATGCCTCGCGCGCCAGTAGGAAAAGGGCGGCGAGACGGCTCGCCGTGGCCCCAGCGTCCTGCTCGCGCTGCACGATGTGCAGGAGGTGGGAACGCAGTTCGGCGATGGCGTCGATCTGGTACGCGGCGAACCCATACCTGACGGCCTGCCAGGGCTCGGCGGTGTCGGAGAGCATTTGGTGCGCGTGCCGGATCCCTTCGAGTACCGTCTGCGCGTTTGCTGTCGGCTCGGTGAGTGCATCTTTGTACAACCGGCTGAGGGGTGATGCCGTCGTGGGCAGACGCGCTGGATCGAATGCCTGCCGCAGCTCACTGCGGCCTCCGAACCAACAGCAGTTGAACAGCAGGATGTAGAGGGTGTCGTCGATGCTGTCGCTGCCACCGCCCGGGCTGGACTCCATCCGCAGAGCGCTGACCAGCAGCCGGTGGGCGGCGTTGAGATCGCCGTGGTGGTGCAGTAGCAGGTACGCGGAGGTGATGCGGGCCTCGCGGGCCGAGTCCAGGGGATTGCCCTGGGCTGACTGGGCCTCCTCCAGCAGCCGCCTCGACTCGTCGTGCAGCCCGCTCTGGCTGGCGACATAGGCCGCCTCGGTCAGTCGCCGGACCCGGTCGCTAGGGTCGGGGCTCAGCCCGGCGGAGTGCGTCAGCGCAGAGACGGCCGAGGCGGCACCACCGCGGCGGGCCGCCAGGGCGGCCGCTTCTTCAAGGGCAGCAGCCACTTCCTCGTCCGGCTCCACGGTTGCGGCGCCCAGGTGCCACGCCCGCCGCTCCGGATCGACCGCAGTGGCAGCCAGCGCCCGGTGCGCTGCGCGGCGTTCCTCCGCTCCGCACAGCTGGGTGACCGCAGTACGGACCGAAGGGTGACGGAAGTGCACGCGGCCGTGGCTGAGTCCGATCAAGCCCGCGTGTTCGGCAGTGAGCAGCGCGTCCAGGTCCCATTTCTCGCCCGCGCCAGCGCGAACTGTCTGAAGCAGGCCGGACTCCTCCAGGGCCGCCAGCAGCAGCAGGTGGCGTGAGGACAGAGGCAGAGTGCGAACCCGATCCGCGAAGAGGCTCTCCGGTGCACTGCTTGGCGTCAGGCCGCTCGGCAAAGGGTCGTGGCCGGTGCGTTGCCGGTCGGTCAGCAGTGTGGGCAGTTCCAGCAGGGCCAGCGGGTTACCGGCCGCCTCCTCGAGCACGCGGGCGCGCACAGCCGGAGCCAGGTCCCGGCAGTGATACGAGAGCAGTTGGCCGGCGGCCTCGTCGGCCAGCGGCTCCACGGCTTGCTCAGGGATTGTGGGCCGCTGGGCTTGGCCCTCCTGATCCGTGCGGCTCGCGGCAAGCAACATGATGGAGGTGTGCTGGAGCCTGTGGGCGATGAACGCCAGCACGCCGATGCTGGACCGGTCCATCCACTGAACGTCGTCGAGCACCAGGAGCAGGGGACGGGCTTGCGCTGCGGTGCACAGCAGCTCTAGCGAGGCGGTCGACACGGCCATCCGGTCGGGCAGCGCGCCCTCCGCCATGCCGAGGGCTAGTTCGAGGGCTTCTCGCAGCGGGGCCTTGAGCCCTGTGCTACTGCCCATCAGCGGATACAGCACCTGGTGCAGCCCGGCGAAGGCCAACTGTGCTTCGCACTCCACACCGGTGCCCCGCAGTACCAGGAAGCCGGCCGCTGCTGCCTGGGCCGTGGCGGCTTCCAGGAGGGCGGTCTTGCCGACTCCGGCTGCACCCCTCAGCAGCAGTGCAGAGTGCTGACTCCGGCCCTCGAACAGCGCTGCAATGGCTTGGAGGTCTTTGTCACGTCCCACGAGGCGAGGCCCAGCGGGAGCGGGATCCTGCGCCACGGCAGGACCGACAACACTGTCGGACCGCAAATGGACAGCAGCCATGTCTGTGGTTGCTCTCCTTCCGCGCGCTACCACCCCTCCACATTGGCCCGCGCTACCGCGGGCGTCACCGAAGAACCTACACCGTAACGCGCCCGGCACTAACCGCTGACCTGGCCATTTCCCTCTACGCGGGGTCTATGGGTGTAGTCGTGGCGGGCGCGAGAGGCGAGGTATCAGCCTTTGACCGCTTCGCCACCCGGGGGCGGCTCCTTCGATTGGATTCTGTGAGACCGCCCCAAACGCCGTACGGCTGTTGGGTGGTGACAGCGAAGTTACGGCACGAGCTCTGCACGGGGCATCGACGGCAGATTCTCCTGGCGGCGGCCTCTCTGTTGCGTTTGGCCTTCCCCCGCTCACCAGCGGGGGAGAAGAACACGGAACTGTCCATGTCGCGGCATGTTGCCTGCAGCTGCCAATCCCAGTGTTCGAGGACGGGCGCGAGATGGCGAGAGGACATGAAGCCGCTCCTTCGGAGGGAGTGATCACGTGGCAGGCGCCGCCGGCCCCCACACCGAGGTCACGATCGAGATAGGTGTGAAGTCCGGCGGCGCCGGGGTCGATACAGTCGAAATTAGGTGCAACCGGGCCATCCTCGGCGGCTACCGGGGAACCGAGCCTTGACTGCCAGTGCAGAACTGCAGACCGTTTCAGATGCTGGGGCGGGCATGCAGGGCGATGTGGAGAGTGTCCGACACCTGCATGGACGCCGCCCTGGCCGCCTGCGTGTCACGCAGGGCGTCCAGCACCGTGAATCCGTGGATCGTTCCGTGGTAGCGCAGGGCAACGACTGGGACGCCCGCGGCGCGCAGCTTGGCCGCGTACGCCTCGCCCTCGTCCCGTAGGACATCGGCCTCCGCCGTGATCACTAGGGCCGGCGGGAGCCCGGCGAGCTGGTCGAGCGGGGTGAGTAACGGCGACGCGGTGATCTGAGAGCGGGCATCCGCGTCGGTGGTGTATTGATCCCAGAACCAGCGCATCGTCTCGCGGCGCAGTAGATAGCCTTCGGCGAACTGGTGATACGACGCGGTATCGAAGTCCGCGTTGGTGACTGGGCACAGCAAAACCTGCTGGACGATGCGGACATCGCCGCGCTGCTTGGCCATGAGGGTCAGTGCTGCGACCATGTTGCCGCCCACCGAGTCGCCGGCCACGGCCAGCCGTGTGGGGTCCAGCCCCAGGCCGGCGCCATGGACGGTGATCCACTGGGCCACCGCGTAGTTCTGCTCGATGGCGACGGGATACTGGGCTGCAGGAGACAGGTCGTACTCCGGGAAGACGACCGCCGCATCGGCACCTACCGACAGTTCGCGCACCAGTCGGTCATGCGTGCAGGCACTGCCGAACACCCACCCCGGACCATGCAGATACAAGATCACCGGAAGCTTCTCCGGGCAGTCCGGCGGCCTGACGATACGCGTTCTCACATGACCCGTAGGGCCCCCGGGCAGGGCCAGCCACTGCTCGTCGACATCCGGCCGTTCACTCGGGTGGCACTGCAAGGCCTTCAGGGTTTCCTCCGCCTTGGCCAGCCCGAGATCGGGAAGGAACGGCGGCCGAGCGTGCGCATCGGCGAGCGCCTGCGCTGCGGGCTCCAGTATGGGTAGCGGTCGCGTGGTGGACACGTGGTCTCCTCGACGTGGGCAGTACTTGTGACGACTCCCGTGCCGCCCGCCTGGAGCGAGACTTCTTGGGCCGCCTGCACAACCCCTGGCTTCGCCCGGCTTAGAGAGTCGGGCGGCTGGGCGCGGTCCAGTTGTCGTGACCTTAGGCACCGGCGTCTTCAGCAGTTGACTGAGAGCGCACGTCGGGTGTTCCAGCAGCGCACCCGTCGCGGCCACTGACAGGTCCCGGTGCCGCATCCGCGCGGTATCAGCATTTCGCCAGTCATTTGACGTACGTATTCGGCCGCAGGATTCCGGACGATTCCAGGGGCCGTCGACACGCTGCGCCAAGCATGCTGAGCGCGTCCGCTGTGGCGTTCCCGGCGGCAGTGGGCGCCGGCCGCCGTACTGACTCCCACCCATGGAGACACGATGAGTCTGGTTGTCACGACCGAAGACGTCCCGGACGGAGAAAGACGCGACTACTGGCACAACGTTGTCATGGAGACGTTCGTGCCGCTCAACGTGGCGATCACCCAGGACGGCTCGTTCTCCGGCAACATCACGACCGACCACCTCAGCTACCTACAGGTGTCGACGGTTGAAGCCGACGCCGAGCACGTGACGCGCACCGAGAGCCTGATCAGCCGGGCCGTAGAGGAATACCTGCTGGTCGGACTGCAGGACGCCGGGCCAGGGGTGGTCTCCCAGGACGGTCGACAGGCCCAGTTGGGGCCGGGCGACATCGCGCTCTACGACACGACCCGGCCCTACACGCTGGACTTCCAGGAACACTTCCGCATGAAGGTCTTCCAGTTGCCGAAGCGGCTGCTCGCGGTTACACAGGACGACCTGCGCCTCGTCACGGGGACGACCATCCGGTCCGATGAGGGTGTGGGTGCGCTGCTGTCACCGTTCCTGTCCGCCCTTTCCGACAAAGCGGCGGACTACCACCCCGCAGCTGGCGAAAGACTCGCAGGCAATGTGGCAGATCTGCTGGCCACCTTGGTGTCCGAACGACTCGGCAAAGAAGCCGACCGGGACACCATCCGCGGCACACACGCGCTGCGGATCAAGCTGTACATCAATCAGCGGCTCGCCGACCCCGAACTGACGCCGGAACTCATCGCCAACGCTCACCACATCTCGGTCCGCTACCTGCACAAAATATTCGAAGAGGAGGGCCTGACGGTCAGCAGATGGATCCAGCGCCGTCGGCTCGAGGAGTGCCGCAGGGAACTGCGGAGGCGCGCCGCGACCAACCCCACGGTCGGAGCGATCGCCCACCGCTGGGGCTTCACCAGCGTTGCCCACTTCAGCAGGGCGTTCCGCGCCACCTACGGCATGTCCCCGAGCGAGTGGCGCGCCGGACAGGGCTCCGAGCCCGCATGACCGGCCAGTGGACACGATAACGGCTGGACACTGGACGACCGCCTCACCGACGACCAGCCCGGCCGAGGGCTTCGGCCCTCACCCGCTCCGGAAACGACGCGGAGGGGTTCGGGCGCACCGCCGTCTCCTTTCCCGTTCCCCGTGATCGCGCACGTGCGACCACAACGAAGGGTGCACACCGGGACAAAACCCAGTGCGTTCACCGTCAACGCGATCCCGGCGAAGGTCATTACGGTTCCCAGTGCTGCGCGAGCACTTCACTCACGCAGCGCGAATGGGAACACCCCTCGAGCGTTCCCCGCGGTCCCTACTTTTCTTGCGGAGAATTTCATGGCAAAAATCGTCTGCGTCCTCTTCCCCGATCCTGCCGATGGGTATCCCCCGAGGTACGCGCGGGACACCATCCCCGTTATCGATGGCTACGCGGGAGGACAAGCGCTGCCTCGGCCCGAAGGGCTTGACTTCAGCCCCGGCGAGCTGGTCGGCAGCGTCTCGGGCGAATTGGGACTCCGGTCCTTTCTCGAGGAGCACGGTCACACGCTCGTCGTAACCTCGGACAAGGAGGGGCCCGACTCGGTGCTGGACAGGGAACTGTCAGACGCCGACGTGCTCATCTCGCAGCCCTTTTGGCCGGCCTACCTGACCGCCGAACGAATCGCGCGCGCCCCCAAGTTGAAGCTGGCCATCACCGCCGGCATCGGCTCCGACCACGTTGACCTCAATGCGGCCATCGCCCGTGACATCACGGTCGCCGAAGTCACCTACAGCAACAGCATCAGCGTTGCCGAGCACGCGGTCATGCTCACCCTCTCCTTGGTGCGCAACTATCTTCCTTCGCACCAGTGGGTCGCAGAAGGCGGATGGAACATCGGCGACAGCGTCGCCCGCGCCTACGACCTGGAGGGAATGGACGTCGGCGTCATCGCAGCCGGCCGCATCGGCCAGGCGGTGCTGCGTCGGCTGGCCCCCTTCGGCGTCAAGCTGCACTACACCGACAAGCGCCGCCTGCCCGTAGCCATCGAAGAGGAACTCGGGCTCACCTTCCACCCCGACGCCCGTTCACTCGCCCGCGCATGCGACGTCGTCTCGATCCACGCCCCGCTGCACCCCGAGACCGAGGGCCTGTTCGACGACGCGCTGATCTCGTCCATGCGGCGTGGCTCGTACATAGTCAACTGCGCCCGCGCCCAGATCGTCGACCGCGACGCAGTCGTACAGGCCCTGCAGTTCGGACAGTTGGCCGGCTACGCGGGAGATGTCTGGTACCCGCAGCCGCCGGAAGCGGACCACCCTTGGCGCACCGCTCCGCACAACGGAATGACCCCGCACGTCTCCGGCGCGTCCTTGTCGGCCCAGGCACGCTACGCGGCTGGTACGCGGGAGATCCTGGAAGCCTGGCTCGCGGGACGACCGATCCGCGACGAGTACCTCATCGTGGACGGCGGCCACCTCGCTGGCACCGGCGCCGTCTCCTACACCGCAGGTGGCGCAGGACATTGACGCGAGGCGCATACGCCCCGCAGTACAGAACGCGCCATCGCAGCCAGCGTGCAGGCAACGAAGCGCCGCGCCCGATCGACGTGCGATCGGCGCCGATGAGGCTCATCACGTCTCTACAGCCCCAGCAGCAAGGCGCCTCCTGCGTGTACAGCCGCACCCCAGGCCTGTGATTCCAGGCCGATGAATACTGCTGCCGTCTCCGGCGCAGCGACGCTGCGCCGGAGACGGCACGTAGATCGGCCGGTTGATCCGCTGGTGCGTCGCACCTGTCTCATGCACCAGGCGCGAGCGAGCCGGTCCGCGGCTGGAGCCGTCGGCAGCGCCTCAGCCGCAGCCAGAGCCGGACCGGCGTCCACTGCCCCAAGTTCGACGATCGCCTCCTGCTGCTTGGCGATGTCGTTCCGCCAAGGCTCTCGGCGTGCAGCTCGCGGACGAGCTGGCGCTCTTCGTCGGTGACGGGGTTCGCACTGCCCATGGGCCTCGCCCCCTGGACACTGCGGAGGCCCGCACGCTAACGGGCCCCCTGTGGTGCGCACGGAGCGCGAATGTTGAGTCTCAGTGTCCAGGCATGCCGGGCTTGGCCCCAGGATTGATCATGTTGCCCCGGGATGCGAGCAGGTCACGCCTCGTTGGCCGTGGCCTTCTTCAGCGCGGCCACCAGCTCGTCCCGCCGATCGTCGTCCGTCAGCTTCTGGTCCCGGGCGGTCCAGGCGAGCGCGAAGCGTCCGACCTGCCGCCAGTCCCCGTTGACCTTCATCGTCTCGACCCAGTGCGCGGACGCGGCTGTCGTCTTGAACTGGTAGATGCTGACGGTGTCGGTAGTGATCAGCTGGACGCAATTGTTCTCAGCGTACTTGCCCTTGCCCGTGCTGCACCCGGAGGTGTTGTCGGTCGGGTTGCCGAGGTCGGTGACACCCGTGGCGTCGGCGAGCTTGGCGGCGGCCGCTTTGGCGGTGAGGCTCGCGGGCTTGGCCGGTGCCTTCGTGGGCGCCTTCGCCTTCGCGGACGTTTTGGGCTTCGCGTCGCTGTCGGTGGTGGAGTCGCTGCTGGACGAGCAGGCGGTCAGGGTGAGGGCGGCGGCCGCGAGAAGCGCGGCAGCGGTGGTGCGGGTGTTCATGGTCCCCCCATGGACGGTTGAGCTTGCTGGGGCATCATGCACTGTGAAGACGAAGTGAAGGAAATGGGGAGTGGCGTGTGACGGGGCCGCGGCTGTAATGCCGCGGCCACCCCAGCCACTCCGGATCGCCGAGTGCACGCAGCAGCGTCAGCAGAACCGGTTCACCCATCGTCCACCCGTTCAAGCTCGGTAGCTTCAGCCTGTCACGGACTCAGATTCAGCCCAGGTTCAGGCGCGGACCAGGGGAGTGTCGACCAGGTGCTCTGCCAAGAACCAGGCATGCAGCTCCCCAGTACGGATCACCTGCGAGACCAGCAAGTCGTTGGTGCCGTCATCGCCCATCTCGGAGGTCCGAGCGGCCGCGTCACGGGCGTCCGTCAGGATCGTCTCGTGGGCTTTCAGCAGCCGCGCGAGCATGGCCGGCACCGCCTCGACACCGTCCGGCGGGCGCGGAATCGACGTGATCTCGGCGACGTGCCGGGGGTCACCTACTGCGACGCCGCCCAGAGTCTGGGCCCGCTCGGCGATTGTGTCGACAAGCTCCAGCTGTTCCCCGGCGTGCTTGTCCAGCAGCAGATGCAGCTGGTAAAAGGTCGCACCGCGCATGGCCCAATGGTGCTTCTTGTAGAGCCCGTAGAGGATTTGGGTGTCCGCCAAAACCTGATTCAGCCGCTGACACGAGTACTTGCGGGTGTCGTGAGAGAGGCCGATGGGGAACTGTTTGACGGCCCCGAACTCCTGAGTGACTTCTCCCTTCTGATGCAGCCAGGGCTGGCTACTTGCATGCTTGGGGCCAGTGGTCATGATGTGCCTCCTGCGAAGTTGTGCTGCGGATAACGCCGCCGACGCTAGGGCTTGGGACAGACGTCGCCTTCCCCCGGAGTGCACGACGTCGTGCCTGTCAGCGCACCGAGCTATCACTCGAAGGCGTGCTGCGCTGTGCCACCTCGTCAGCCTCGCGATCGAGGACGCCTGTCGGTGTTGTCACGCAGCACCAGCTGTGAACCGGTTGGCGACGATGCCTCGATCGATGTGTTGCCACGTGGTTCCAAGCGGCACCATTGCGTCGGCTCGGCGCTGAATGCCGTGACTGCGTAAGTCTCGAGTTCGAGGCCCCCCCCGGAAGGTGCGCCGTCGTACTGCCGGATGGTCACCACGTTCGCGACCCTCGCAAGCCGACGAAGACTGTCTGCGAAGAGCGATCGCCCATGAGCACACGCCGCACGTGGGCCAGTGACGGTCATGAGTGGGCTCGTCCCCATCAGCTGGCCTCAGCGCCGCGCTCCCACTCCGTCCCCAGCTATGCCGAGGAAGCCGGCTGGCGGCACAACGCCGGCGCCCCGCCCCCCTCCCCGGAACGTTGCTGCCTGCTACTCCCTAAATTGACAGTGCCGTCAAGGTGCTCGGAATCACCCGCGACCGTCTGGTGCGCGAGCTCGCCTTTGGCCGACACGGCCGGCACCCTCGAGGACGGCCTCCCCGCGGCGCAGCATCCCGTAGCCGCCGAAGACCGGTGAACGGCAATACGCCCGCTGCCCTGACGCCGATGGACGGCGAACACGGCAAGCTCCTCCTGCTCTGCAGACGCCCTGTCGGTGGTCTTCGAAAAGTGGACCAGTCTCCGACTTTGAGAATTGACCCCGTTCCAGGGTCTGGCTCGTTGAGTCAGGCCGGGAGGATGGGTGATCGACGTGGAGGACTGGGCGGAGATCCGCCGGTTGCACCGGGCTGAGCAGATGCCGATCCGGGCGATCGCGAGGCATCTGGGCATCTCACGGAACACGGTGCGGCGGGCCTTGAACAGCGAGGCGGCGCCGAAGTATCAGCGGGAGCCGAGGGGGTCGATCGTGGACGCGGTCGAGCCGCAGATCAGAGAGCTGCTGCAGCGGTTCCCGGAGATGCCCGCGACGGTGATCGCGGAACGGATCGGCTGGAGCCGTTCCTATGCCGTCGTCCGGCGGCGGGTGCGTGAGCTGCGACCGGTCTATCGGGCCGCGGATCCGGTCTCGCGCACTGGTTATGAGCCGGGTGAACTCGCCCAGTGCGACTTGTGGTTCCCACCTGCGGAGATCCCGCTCGGCTTCGGGCAGACGGCGAGCCCGCCGGTGCTGGTGATCGTGGCGGGCTACTCGCGCTGGATCATGGCAAGGATGCTGCCCACCCGGTCGGCGGCCGACCTGATCGCCGGGCACTGGCGGCTACTGACCGGGCTCGGGGCAGTGCCCAGGGCTCTGGTCTGGGACAACGAGGGCGCCGTCGGATCCTGGCGGGGTGGACGGCCCCAACTCACCGAGGACTTCGCGGCGTTCGCCGGTCTGCTGGGCATCCGGATCATCCAGTGCCGCCCCGGCGACCCGGAGGCAAAGGGCCTGGTCGAGCGGGCCAACGGCTATCTGGAGACCTCGTTCCTGCCCGGCCGGGTGTTCGCCTCGCCCACCGATTTCAACATTCAGCTGGCCGACTGGCTGGCCAAGGCCAACCGGCGCATCCACCGCACCCTGCAGGCCCGCCCGGCAGACCGGATCGACGCCGACACCGCCCGCATGCTGCCCATCCCGCCTGTCGATCCCCCCGGCTGGTGGCGCTCCAGCCTGCGACTTCCGCGCGACCACTACGTCCGCCTGGACACCAACGACTACTCCATCCACCCGCTCGCCATCGGCCGCCGCATCGAGGTCAAGGCCGACCTGGACCAGGTTCTCGCCTTCTGCGAGGGCATGGAGGTGGCCCGGCATGCCCGCTGCTGGGCCCGCCACCAGTCGCTGACCGACCCGGCCCACGCGGCTGCCGCGGCGGCCAGCCGGACGGCAGCCCGGCAGAGGTTCGTGCCACCGGACGAACTCGAGTTCGAACAGCGGCCGTTGGAGACCTACGACCGCATCTTCGGCGTCATCGACGGCGGTCTCAGCAACGGTGAGGGAGTCGCGTGATGGCCCCGACGAGCAAGACCGGCAAGGTGGCCGGCAGTGGCCGCGACGTCGCCTCCGAACTGATCTATCTGACCAAGGCGTTGAAGGCTCCGGCGCTGCGGGATGCGGCCGGCCGGCTGGCCGAGCGGGCCCGCGCGGAGGAGTGGAGCCACGAGGAGTATCTGGCCGCCTGCCTGCAGCGGGAGGTCGCCGCCCGGGACAGTCACGGCGCCGAGGGCCGGATCCGGGCCGCCCGTTTCCCCTCGCGGAAGTCGATCGAGGACTTCGACTTCGACCACCAGCGGTCGATCAAACGGGAGACCCTCTCCCACCTGGGAACCCTCGACTTCGTCGCGGGCAAGGAGAACGTCATCTTCCTGGGGCCGCCCGGGACCGGGAAGACCCATTTGGCCACCGGCCTGGGCATTCGGGCCTGCCAGGCCGGCCACCGGGTCGCGTTCGCCACCGCCGCCCAGTGGGTCACCCGCCTCGCCGAGGCCCACCAAGCCGGTCGCCTGGGTGACGAACTCACACGGCTCAGCCGGATCCCGCTGATCGTGGTCGACGAGGTCGGCTACATCCCCTTCGAACCCGAGGCCGCGAACCTGTTCTTCCAGTTCATCTCGGGCCGCTACGAACATGCCTCCGTGATCGTGACCAGCAACAAGCCCTTCGGACGCTGGGGCGAGGTCTTCGGCGACGACACCGTCGCCGCCGCGATGATCGACCGCCTCGTCCACCACGCGGAAGTCATCTCCCTCAAGGGCGACAGCTACCGCATGCGCGGCCGCGACCTCGGCCGGATTCCACCCGCCAACGCAGGGGAATGAACAACATCAACTGACCGACCGGGGGTCCATCTTCGGAGTCGAGCACCGGGTCAGCTTTCGAAGTTCACCGACAACGCCCTCCCAAACCGGCACCCATGCCTCCCTCAACGCCAGCCATACCAGCAGGTAGCCGACGGGCACCTCGTCCACGACGACATGTGGTTCCCCTGATACGGGCACAGCACCCGCCTCCGCCGATCCCGCTGCGCATCACTGCCTTGCAGCTGCACGACACCGCCGGTCGGCCCCCCCCCACGTCGCACAAGAGAAGCGGAGAACCGGCCCGCAACAGCAGTTCAAGCCCCTTTGGTTTGTCCTGCCGACGCTGTGCGCGGACGTAGGGCGCGGACAGTCAATTGGGTGTGCACACATGCACGCCAGCCCCCAGCCGACGCCGCATACGGTGAAACCACGCCAGGCAGACCGGGCTCCGTCAACGGTGAACGGGTTGAAGGCAAAGCAACGCCGCAGCTTTCTGCGGCCGGCATATACGCGCGGCTCGCGCTGCGCTTGTTCTGATCAGGAGATGACATGAGCCAACGTCCCCCCCTTCCGCCCTTCACACGCGAGACGGCCATCGAGAAGGTCCGTCAAGGCGAGGACGGGTGGAACACCCGGGACCCGGAGAAGGTGTCGCTCGCGTACAGCAAGGACTCCCGCTGGCGTAACCGCGCCGAATTCGTCACCGGTCGTGATGAGATCGTCGCCTTCCTCGCCCGCAAGTGGGACCGAGAGCTGGAATACCGCCTGATCAAGGAGCTGTGGGCGTTCTGCGGCAACCACATCGCGGTCCGTTTCGCCTATGAATGGCGTGATGACTCGGGCCACTGGTTCCGCTCCTACGGCAACGAGAACTGGGAGTTCGACGAGGACGGGCTGATGCGCGTCCGGCACGCCTGCATCAACGACCTCCCGATCGATGAATCCGAGCGCAAGTTCCACTGGCCGATCGGACGCCGACCCGATGACCACCCCTCTCTGAGCGACCTCGGTCTGTAGGCCAGCTCCGGCTGACTCGGCGTGTGCCTGTTCCACGAGCAACGGGCACACGCCGGGCACCTCACGCCAACTGAAGAAGTAGCTGACCGAGCCAGGGAATCAAGGGCGTGGTCCATACAGGGCCCCACCCCCACGGCTCCACACCGAGGACATGCGGGCAGCTTCACCCGCGCGGCTGAGCCTGAGGCACGGCATGCGTGGGTCAAACGCCGTCCCCGGCGATCGCAGACGCACTGCCCGGCGCACGGCGCCAAGCCCGTAGATGCCATCGCCGGGCGTAGGCGTCCAGCCGCCCCGCCCCGAGGGGCTGCCCCTCGTCACCATCGCAATTTTCCCGGGGCTCTCCGGTCTCGCCAAAAGACTGCATTCGCCGGCCAGGCAGCGTTCCTCTCCGCAACAGGAGCGCCGGGGGCATCCGAGCGCAATAGGGGGCTAACGCCGAGCTGTTGCCACAAGCGCCAGCCTGCCCACTGCCCACCCGGTGGCGTCCCACGGACGGTGAACGCCCGACCGGACCGGTCCCCCAGAGGAACGGAAGCAGTTTCATGACTCACTTCGACACGACACGGCCACACCTGCCCCGCCGGCTTCGGCGCAGAGTCGGCCTTGTTCTGGAACGCACCGCAAACGCATTCCTGGTCTGCTCCGAGGATGTGCTCGTCCCTTTCACCATCCGCCTTGTCTATGACTCGGCAGATCCATATGCCGCGCAGATCCACTTCCCCGGCCTTGATAAACAGCGCCGCGCAACGATTTGGTTCCTGGCCCGAAGCCTCCTGGAAGAGGGGCAGCGGGTACTGACAGGCGAGGGCGATGCACTGGTCATCCCCTGCGGCGAGGGCTGGACAGGGTTGGAACTTCGCGGCACGACAGGGAGCACCACCGTGCTGATCGCCGGCACCACCCTCCAGGACTTCATCGCGGCCACCTACCAGACGGTGCCCGCAGGTCACGAGCACCATCTCATCGGCCTCGACGAGGGCCTTGCAGACCTTCTCGACGAAGTCTGCTGACACCAGGACCTGGCGATGCACAGCATCGCTGGATCTACCCGTTCAAGCCCGCTGGGCCAGCGGAGCACACCGCGTACCGCGCCCGGTCACGACACACCTGCTCTGTTCAGACGCTGTGACCCAGCAAAGACCATCGCGGTATTCCCCCGGGACAGGACACCCCGCAGGACGCTCCCGCCCCTGAACGCTTCCTCACAGTGAGCCGCGTGCATCAGCACCGTGCACATGAGGATAAAACAACACGGAGCGGTGCTTTTCTTCAAAGGCATCGACCCTAATACACGTCACCATCTACCACAGAAAAGACAATCGGAGACACGCAATGCCCTTTATCACCGTTGGCCACGAAAACTCCGCCGACATCGACGTCTACTACGAAGACCACGGCCAGGGACAGCCGGTCGTGCTCATCCACGGCTTCCCTCTCAGCGGCGCATCGTGGGAGAAGCAGATACCCCTCCTCCTGCAGGCCGGATACCGGGTCATCACCTACGACCGACGGGGCTTCGGCAAGTCGAGCCAGCCCACCACCGGCTACGACTACGACACCTTCGCTGCCGACCTCAACATTCTCATGGAGACACTCGACCTGCGCGAGACGATCCTGGTCGGCTTCTCGATGGGCACCGGAGAGGTCACTCGCTACCTGGGCAACTACGGTTCACGCCGCGTCAGCAAGGCCGCCCTGCTGGCACCCGTCCCGCCGTTCCTGCTCAAGACCGACGACAACCCCGAGGGCGTTGACCAGAGCGTCTTCGACGCAATCATGAACGCCATCGTCGCTGACCGCCCCGCCTACCTCAGCGCGTTTCTCGACGACTTCAACAACGTCGACCGCTTCCACAACACACGCATCAGCGACCAGGCACTGCAGTCCCAGTGGGCGATCGCGGTCGGCGCATCGGCGCACGCCACCCTCGCCTGCGTGCCGACCTGGCTGACCGACTTC
Organism: Streptomyces krungchingensis; assembly: GCF_054729265.1. NCBI lineage: Bacteria > Bacillati > Actinomycetota > Actinomycetes > Kitasatosporales > Streptomycetaceae > Streptomyces > Streptomyces krungchingensis. The sequence goes on along the minus strand of NZ_JBPUKY010000001.1, from coordinate 1,721,996 downwards.
CGTGACGACCTGCCCAAGAACGACGTCCCCACCCTCATCGTCCAGGGCGACGAGGACCGCATCCTGCCCATCGCATCCACCGGACGCCGCCTCCCGGAGCTGATCAAGAACAGCCGGCTCGTGGAGATCCCTCAGGGCCCGCACAACATCGGCTGGACGCACGCAGAGGAACTCAACCCCATCCTCATGGACTTCCTCAACGAGAACTAGCTCACTGCAGCGACGAGAGGGCCGCCGACCGGTCCCTCGCTCCCCTCTCGGAACACCGGGTGAGGGCCATAGGGCAGCCGCCGACCTGCTGCGGCCGCCGCTAAAGGCAAGCCCCCGCACAACACAGGCTTCGTCGGGGCCAGCGGTGGAACAGCCCCTGTCAATCCAAGGTCGCGAGGCCAAGGGCCCTTGCGGCGCCCAAGGGGACGACATCCCCCTCGTGGGGGTGTCCCTGCCACCACATCCAGGGCCCAGGGCTGACCCACTTGGCCACTCACACGACCTTCTGGGCCGTCGCAGGCCCACCAGCTGCAGACGAGACTTCTCGCTCAGTAATTTTTTTCGGTGGCACCCGCCTCACGTTCCGGCGGGTGCCCCGTCGCGTCCTACGACACCTTGCCGTCACACGACTTCTGGGAAGGCGACCATTGAAAGCCCCGCACCCTGCACCCGCTCCCCAAGACCCACCTCACTCGGCCGCCCCTGCAATGCCTGTGTCCCAGCAGTCAGCCATGGAAGGACAGCCCCAGCCTGGGCACCCGGCCCGGGGGAGAGGCCCGGACCCGGCTGGCCCACCCCAGCAGGACGACTATCACCATCCGGCGGCAGGCTGGGGCGCCGCCGAGAGCGTCGCACGCGTCCTGGTCCGCGAGCGTGCAACTGTCAGCGGCCCACGCGCGATCACGAAGATGAATCATGAGAGGAGCGGCTTCGACTGTCCCGGCTGCGCCTGGCCCGACGACACCAAGGGCCTCCACCTGGACATCTGCGAAAACGGCATCAAGCACGTCGTATGGGAAATGACCCCCAAGCGCGTAGGCCGCGAGTTCTTCGCAGCCCACACAGTCACCGAGCTCATGGAGTGGAGCGACCACGCACTGGAAGACCAGGGCCGGCTGACCGAGCCCATGGTCTACAACCCGGAAAGCGACCACTACGTCCCCATCAGCTGGCAGGACGCCTTCGCTCTGGTCGGAGACACGCTGCAGCGACTCGACAGCCCTCACCAGGCGTCCTTCTACACCTCAGGGCGCTTGAGCAACGAAGCGACCTTCCTCTACCAACTGCTCGCCAGGGAACTGGGCACCAACAACCTGCCCGACTGCTCCAACATGTGCCACGAAGCCAGCGGCCGCGCCCTGACCGCGGCCCTTGGAACAGGCAAGGGCACAGCCGATCTCAACGACTGGCAGCAAGCCCAAGCTCTATTCATCCTCGGCGTCAACGCCGCAAGCAACGCCCCACGCATGCTCACCACACTGGCGGAAGCCCACCGCCGCGGCGCCCAGATCGTGCACATCAACCCACTCGTCGAAGCCGCCGCCACCCGCACCATCGTCCCCCACGAATTCACCGAGCTGGCGCGCTTCCACGCCACCCCCACCAGCACTTTCAACATCCAGCCACGCATCGGCGGTGACATGGCACTGCTGCGCGGCATAGCCAAATCCGTCCTGGAAGCAGCCCACACCGACCCCACTGTCCTCGACCGGCCCTTCCTCGAGCGCTACACCACCGGCTTCGCCGCCTACCGCGCTCTGTGCGAGGCCACACCGTGGCAGCAGCTAGAGGACCAGTCAGGAGTCGACCGCGAGAACATCCGCCAGGCGGCTCGCATCTACCAGGACTCCGACCGCACACTCATCAGCTGGTGCCTGGGAATCTCCCAGCACGAACACGGTGTCGATACCGTCCGAGAAATCGTCAACCTGCTCCTGCTGCGCGGCAACATCGGCCGCGAAGGGAGTGGGCCCTCCCCAGTTCGTGGACACAGCAACGTACAAGGCAACCGCACCTGCGGAGTGGACCACCAGCCCACCGACCAGTTCCTCGACCGACTCGCCGCCGCCTGCGCCATCGACCCACCCCGCGCCCACGGCCTGGACACCGTCGGCACCATCGACGCCATGCACCGCGGAGAGGTCACCGTCTTCATCGGAATGGGCGGCAACTTCGTCCTGGCCGCCCCCGACACCCGCCACACATCCAAGGCACTTCAGCGCTGCGACCTGACCGTCCAGGTCAGCACCAAACTCAACCGCAGCCACCTCGTACACGGCAAACAGGCCCTGATCCTGCCCTGCCTGGGCCGCACCGAAAAGGACCAACAAGACGGCGGACTGCAGGCACAGTCCGTCGAAGACTCCATGAGCATGGTCCATCTATCCCGCGGCATGAAAAAGCCCGCCTCACCCCACCTGCTGTCCGAACCGGCCATCATCGCCGCAATAGCCAGCGCCGCCCTGCCCCACAGCCGCACCCCCTGGGAGCGGTACGTGCAGGACTACGACCACATCCGCGACACCATGGCCGCCGTCCTCGAGGGTTTCGAAGACTTCAACCGACGCGTCCGACAACCCCTCGGCTTCCGCATCGCCCAACCCGCCCGCGAACTGGTCTTCCTCACCCCCTCCGGGAAGGCCGAATTCTCCACAGCACCACTACCCGACGTGGTCCCCGCCCCCGACCGCCTAGCCCTGACCACCGTGCGCTCCCACGACCAGTGGAACACCACCATCTACTCAAACGACGACCGCTACCGCGGCGTGAAGAACCTCCGCACGCTCGTCTTCATGCATCCCAATGACATGAGGGACAGAGGAATCAACAAATTCGATCTCGTCGACATCACCAGCCATGCCAAAGACGGCACCACACGCCACGTCAGCGGCTACTACGCCATCCCCTACGCGATCCCCCAGGGGTGCGCTGCCGGCTATATGCCCGAGCTCAACGTTCTCATCTCAGCCGCAGACTTCAGCGAGCAAAGCAACCAGCCGCTCATGAAACACCTTGACGTGACCATCAAACCGACCACAGCAGCTGCGGCCGACCAGAACAGACAGTGACGCCCCCTGACATTCGGTGGGTGTATGTAGCTGCCTGTTACCACAGCGGTGTACATCCAGCCGTCAGGCCACAGCTAGCGGTGAAGCGGCCCTCGCTGAAGTCTGTGCCCCCGTCCTGCTAGATGGGCCCATCCCCGTAGACCGTGGGCGCGACGAGTAGGGCTTGGGCGGCTCCGGGTAGTGCCATCCTCGGGTGGGCGGGGAGGACGAGTGGCCCCCGCCCGTGAAGTAGCCGAGGAGCGGACCGCCCCAGCCTCGGCGGGGAGGACACGAACGCCAAGAACAAGGTCGCGGGGTTGGCAGGATTACCCCTGCGTCGGCGGGGAGGACCCACGCTGTGCACGGAAGGGGGCCATCTCGCGCGCCACCTAATACCGTTCACCCCTGGCGAAGATCATCACCGGACTGCTCCGGACACCGGCCTCGCCCCGACCGCAGACCGACACCCTGACGGCGGACATCGCCCGCCTCAAGAAGGCGGGCCGCACGCTGCGCTCCCAACACGCGGTCGAGCAGCGGGAGGCACGCGTCACCATCGCGGCCTACGCCAACCGCATCCAGACGCTGAGCCTGCGGAACGCCCAACTCGGAGCGGAGAACGCCACCCTGCGCGAAGCTCTAGGCCAGGGCGGCACCGTGGCCTCCCTCCCTGTGACGCGTTGAACGCTGCAGGAAGGACTGCCGCAACCAGGGCGTGCCACCTGTCTTACTTGGGCTCACCCGTCGACCCCGCCGGCAGCGCAGGGGCGGACACGGGGGCGGCGAGCATCGGTTCCGGCAGTGTCCACGTCACAGCCCATGCCTTCCGCCCAGCCCGCCCGTCGGCAAGCCGAGTGCGCGTACGCACCCGACTACCGGCCCGAGCACGGAGCACGGCAGGTCAGCGCAGCCGGACACCGGGCTGCCCGGATCCCGGGTCGTACGGTCTGATGTCGCGGCCGCGCACCGTCCGCAACGGATCTCACCGAACCCGGCGGTGCCGCTGGCACGGCCGAAGATCTGAATCAATATCGGGAATCAGGCTGCGACGAGCTCCTGCTCGCGGTCCGGCGTCTTGACCTTGGGCTTCTTGTTCGGCAGCGAGAGCCGGACGACCTTGCGCCACGCGGAGAACACCTGCTTGGGCAGCGGCCCGGTGACGTACTCCAGCTCGTACTTTTCGAACAGTGCGCGCACCTTCACCGCGACCTCGGCGTACCGGTTGCTCGGCAGGTCCGGGAACAGGTGGTGCTCGATCTGGTGCGACAGGTTGCCGGTCATGAAGTGCATGGCCCTGCTGCCGCTGATGTTCGCCGAGCCCATCATCTGGCGCAGGTACCACTGGCCGCGCGTCTCGCCCTTGATCGACCGGCGCTCGAAGACCTGGACGCCCTCGGGGAAGTGCCCGCACATGATCACCGAGTGGGACCAGAGGTTGCGGACCAGGTTCGCGGTGAACGTGGCGGCGAGTGTGGTGAGGAACGACGGGCCCGACAGCAGCGGGTGGATCACGTAGTCCTTGAGCACCTGCTTGCGGATCTTGCGGCCCACGGCCTTGGCCTGGGCGCGGAACTCCGGGTTCTTGCGGCGGCGCTTGTCCAGGTTCTTGCCGAGTTCCAGGTCGTACGCCGCGATGCCGTACTCGAAGAAGCAGGCGTTGATGAAGTTCCACAGCGGCTGGCCGAGGTGGAACGGGTGCCACTTCTGGTCCTCGTCGACGCGCATGATGCCGTAGCCGAGGTCGTTGTCCTTGCCGATCACGTTGGTGTACGTGTGGTGCAGCTCGTTGTGCGAGTGCTTCCACTGATCGGCCGGCGAGACGTGGTCCCACTCCCAGGTGGTGGAGTGGATCTTCGGGTCCCGCATCCAGTCCCACTGGCCGTGCAGGATGTTGTGGCCGATCTCCATGTTGTCCATGATCTTCGCCACGGACAGACCTGCGGTGCCGAGCAGCCACGCGGGCGGGAAGAACGAGAACAGCAGCACACCCCTGCTGGCCAGTTCGAGCTTGCGCTGCGCCGAGATGACCTTGCGGATGTAGGCGGCGTCCTTCTCGCCACGGCTGGCGATCACCTCGTCGCGGATCGCGTCCAGCTCGCGGCCCAGCTCCTCGATCTGCTCCGCGGTCAGGTGGGCGGTGGGGTCGATGGCGGTCAAGGTGCTCCTACCGTTCGATGTCGCAGGGGCCCGCCGCGGCGGACACGCAGGTCTGGATGAGGACGCCCGGCTCGGCCTCGGTGATCTCGCCGGTACGCAGATCGCGGACGGCGCCCGCCTTGAGCGGCGTGATGCAGCCGAAGCAGATGCCCATGCGGCACCCGGAGGGCATGAGCACGCCGGCTTCCTCGCCGACGTCCAGCAACGGCGTGGCGCCATCCGCGTCGACGGTCTTGCCGGTGGCACTGAAGGTGACCTCGCCGCCGTCGCCGGCGACGACGATGCTGGGGCGGAAGCGTTCGGTGTGCAGGCGCTCTAGTACGCCGTGCTCACTCCAGTGCTCTTCGGCGGCGTCGAGCAGTCCCGCGGGCCCGCAAGCCCAGGTCTCGCGCTCGGCCCAGTCGGGCACGAGTGCGTCGAGACGGGCGATGTCGAGCATGCCGTCCGTGTCGGTGTGCACCTCGGTGAGCCGCAGCTTCTTGTCCGTGACCAGGTCGTGCAGTTCGTTGCGGAAGATCACGTCCTGCGGCCGTGGCGCGCAGTGGACCATGACGACGTCGTCGAACTCGGTGTCGCGCAGCATGCCCATCACGGGCGTGATGCCGCTGCCGGCCGTCAGGTAGAGCACCTTGGCGGGCTTGGCCTGCGGCAGCACGAAGTCGCCGGTCGGCTGGTCGAGCTGGAGCAGCGTGCCCGGTGCCGCCCTGCGGACCAGGTGGTTGCTGACCTTGCCGTCCGGGATCGCCTTCACGGTGATCGTGACGCGGCCGTCCTGGCGGTTTGTCGGCGAGGTGATGGAGTAGGCCCGCCACAGGCGCACCCCTTCGACATCGACCCCGATCCGCACGTACTGACCGGCCGTGTGGCCGCGCCAGCCCCGTCCCGGCCTGATCACGACAGTCGCGGCGTCACCCGTCTCGGGGTGTACGTCCTCGATGCGCCCACGCAAGTCAGCGCCGGCACGCAGCGGGCTGACCAGGTCGAGATAGTCCGACGGCAGCAGCGGCGTCGTGACCATCTCCAGCAGTTTCCACGCCCTGCTGCGGAGGGCTGCACTCGTCATGACTCCAGCTTGCTGCGCCTCAAGGCGTAAAGTCCTGACCGCAGGACGTAAATCTGGTCGGCTGAATTGTTCGCAGGGAACAAAAACGTGAACCATGCAATCCGGAGGGCCAGCGAACTGGCCCTGGATGAGACGACGGTCACCGCACTTCGGGCCGCGGTGAAGACCACCGCCGACGAGGTCGTCCAGGCGATCATCGACGAGGTCCCTCCCTACGCCAACGCCCTTTCGGGCCGTATGGGCGGCACCATCCGCCGAGCCGTCCGCACCGCCCTGGGGCACTACCTGGACCTCGCGAGCGGGAACGCCGCAGGCGGCGACGGCGGTGACGCAGCCTACGAGCTGGGCCGCGGCGAGGTGCGCGACGGCCGTTCGATGGACGCCCTGCTCAGCGCCTACCGCGTCGGCGCCCGCGTGGCCTGGCGATGCCTGGCGGCGGGTGCCGTACCCGCAGGTCTGCCCGCCGCCGAGGTCGCCAAGTTCGCCGAGCTGACCTTCGCCTACATCGACGAGCTCTCCGCCGCGAGCGCCGCGGGCCACGCCGACGAACTGGCCGCACAGGGCAGGGCCCACGAGCGCCACCTGGAACACCTGGCCCGCGACCTCCTCGCCGGCGCGAGCCCGGACGTGCTGCTGGCCTCTGTTCAACGGGCCGGGTGGCAGCCTCCGGTTTCGCTGACCGCGGTCCTGCTGCCCGCCGTCCAGGCCCGGCCTGCCTACCGCACGCTCGACCCGAGCACCCTCGTCCTCGACGATCTGCCGGACGCCACCGGTGTGCTGCTCGTCCCCGATGTCGACCGATCACATCTCTTGCGGCAGCTGACCGACCGCACCGCCGTGGTCGGCCCGGCCCGGCCGTGGACTCGCGCGTCCGCCTCCTACGCACGAGCCGTACGCGCGCGCTCCCTCTCCTCTGATATTCGCGACACCGAGGACCACCTGCCCGAGCTGGTGCTGAGCGCCGACGCGGACGCGTTCGCAGACCTGCGTACCCGAGCCCTCGCACCGTTGCGGCCCTTGCCTGTCGCGACCGCACGGCGGCTGGAGGAGACGTTGCGGGCGTGGCTGCTGCACCAGGGCAGGCGGGACGAGGTGGCGGCGGCGTTGTTCGTCCATCCCCAGACGGTCCGGTACCGGATGTCGCAGCTGCGGGAGCTGTTTCCGGACCTCGCATCGCCACAGCGGGTCCTTGAACTGACGCTGGCGGTCGGTCTTCGGGTCAGCTGACGCGTACTTCGACCGTCCGGGACTGTGTCCGCTAGCGGTCCAGGGATCGTGCGTCGTTCTCGGTGCCGTCAGCTGGCTCATGCGGCCCGGGGAAGAGCGGTATTAGCCAGCTGAGACCGGGGGTTGATGCGAAGACCAGACAAGGCCTCGGGAAGCCCGCCGGGGGCGCTGTCTTTGAGAAGCGCGGTGGTGGATACGGCTCGACTGGATCCGGTGGACGATGCGCACCGGCCCGCTCGTCGACGCGCTCATCGAGCGCCTGGGTGATCTGGGCCACTATGCCTTGGAAAACGGCTATCTGTCGTCGTGGAGGGCGGTGTCCTGGCACGAGCTGACCCACGGGCGCGCGGCGGGCTGCAGCTGGGTGACCGGCGGGGCGTCCAGGCCGGGTCACCAGGGGCGGGGGCCGGGCCGCTCGCGCTGGGGACCACCGTGGTTCTGCGACGGCCCCGTGCCTCTCTTCCGGCCTTCCGACAGGTCAACCGGACGACCGACCGGGCCGGCCTGGCTCACCGTGCAAGGGATGATGGGGATGGAATGGCGGAACGTGAGGTCAGGACCATCGATGGCGAAGCGGGTTCACCGACCCCGTGAGGACGCGGAGTTCAATTTCAGCCTCGGGATGAGCGGAGTTCCGGTCCTCGCATACTTCACCGGGACATGGCCCAAGGCAATCGAGCCCTGCCGGGTGATGGACCTCATCGTGGGTAACATCGCCGACGACTACACGGGCCGCCTGACGGCCGTCCGCGCCGACATCACGCGTTGTCCGGCCGCAACCGAGCGATACGGGGTCACCGGCGCCCCGTCCTACGTCCTGCTGAAGGAGGGCGAGGTGGTGGCGCATGGCACGGGGCCTATGACCACCGCCGAGGTACAGAAGTTCCTGGACGGCCACCTCTGAGCGGCCGCTGCGGCACGTGGCCGCGACGCCCGTCACGTCTCGTCTAGGCGGGGGCCGCTGGGAGCGGCTCAGCCGGTGGTGGCCCTACGGCTTGGATCCCGATGGCACTCCCACGCCTCCATGGCAATGATCAAAGGAGGCCATGCACCGGGTACTACCGAAACATGACGCGACAACGCCCGTATCCCAGCGACCTCTCCGATGCGCGCTGGGAGTTGATAGGGCCCACACTCACCGCCTGGCGGGCCGAGCGCAGGAGCAAGGGGCTCGACATCGGCCGGCCACCCCGAGCACGACCTGCGCCGCATTATGGACGCCATCCTCTACGTCGACCGCACCGGCATTGCCTGGCGTTACATGCCACATGACTTCCCGCCGTGGGAGACGGTCTACGGCTATTTCGCCGCCTGGCAGAATGAAGGCGTCTTCGACCAACTCAACGGCCTCCTGCGCCGACTGGTGCGAGAGGCCGAAGGCCGCGACGGCGAGCCAAGAGCCTTCCTCTTCGGGCTCGGCGATCAGATCGTGGGCGCCGTGGCATTCGACATCACAGGCGGAAAGATCGCAACCGTGCGCGTGGGATCGCCGTCTCATGCGCCTCGCTTGCCTCACCGAAGCCTGGCGGGTCACACAAACCAGACACGCCGTTCATCACCCAGTGGTGTCCGGACGCCGACCGCGGCCGGGCACAGCACCCGTGCTGACCATTGAGCCAACCGACCGACGCAGATGCCCAGTCCTGAGATGCAGGCCTTTCTGAGGGGGCTATCCTGCGGCCAGGGGAGCCGAGTTGAGTTCGCGTACCAACTGTGGGGTGAGCAGTTCACCGGCGCGGTCGGCGAGGACGGCCATTTCATAGCCGACCAGGCCGACGTCGCACCCCTCGTCGGCGAGGACGCCGAGGCAGCTGCCGTCGCGGATGCGGCCGACCATGAGAAAGCCCCCGAGCATTTCGATCATGACGAGCTTCATGCCGAGGAAGCCGTGTGTCGTCGCCGCATTCTGGGCGAGACTGGTGATGCCGGAGACGACGGCAGAGAGATGGTCGGCGCGATCTCGGACGAGGGTGTCAGAGGCGGCCATGAGCAGGCCGTCGGAGGAGACGGCGACAGCGTGGGTGACGCCATCGGTGGTGCGTACGAATTCGGAGATGAGCCACCCGAAATTCTGGAATGCGCTTGTCACGATGATGCTCCTTGGTTGCTTTGAGCCTCTGCGCGGGCAACGCCTGCTCGAAAGCCGTTGAGCAGGGTGGAGACAACGGGGCTGATGGGCGGGGGCGAGGTGGAGGCGGCTTCGGCCGAGGTGAGTAGGCGCCCGGGAATGGCGAGAAGTGCGGACAGTCCGCCACCGGGGGTCTCGGATAGGTGGACTTGGGTGCCCTCACCGAGACGATGGGTGAGTCGGCCGACGACGAGGTGGCCGAGAAACCGGGCGGGCGCGGAGAGGAGACCCTCCTCGCCTGCGCCGGAGAGGCGGGCGTTGGCCCGTTCCCTGTCGGCTTCGGACATGCCGATGCCGTGGTCAACGACAGCGAAACAGTAAGCGTGATCCTCGGTGTCGTACCAGCCGTGCACCTCGACCGGTTCGGTTGGCGGCGAGAAAGTCAGCCCGTTCTCGATGAGTTCGGCAAGGAGGTGGGCGACATCGGCGACGGCGTGCCCACGTACTCGTACAGGCTCTACCTCAGCGATCACGACCCTTCGGTAGTGCTCCACCTCGGCAACGGCGGACTGGACGACTTCCAGCCCGTCGGCGGGTGCTGCCGTGGGCCGCGGCGGATTCTGCCCGGTCAGGACCAAGAGACTTTCGGCGTTGCGCCTCATACGGGTGGCGAGGTGGTCAAGCTCGAAGAGCTCGGCGAGGGCGTCCGGGTCCAGTTCCTTGTGTTCGAGGCGGGTGATGAGGCCCAGCTGACGACGCACTAGGTTCTGGTTGCGTCGGCCGAGATTGGCGAGCGATTCAGTGGTGTTACGGCGCAGACTGGCCTGCTGAGCAGCCAGGTGGAGGGCGGTCTGTTCCACTTGACGCAAGGACGCTGCGACCTCGGCGATCTCCACCGCGCCGGTAAACAGGCCTGAATCAGTGGTTTCCGGCGCGTCAGTCGACGCAAAGAGCTCGCCATCGACTGGCGGGGACTGCTGGATACGGGCCACGGTTGCGGGCAGCCTGCGCCGTGCCACGTCATGGGCGGTACCAGCGAGCGCGCCGAGAGGGCGCGTTAGGGAACGGGAGGCAAAAGCCGCGAGGCCTGCCACGAGGGCGGCCATGAATATTCCAGCGGCGAGGTAGGCGGCGAGGCCAATCTCTGCATCCCGGCTGAGCCGGTCGGCCCGGTCTCTTGCGTCGTCACCGACCGACTGCTGGACAGCGTACAGATCGTCGACGAGCACGGTCATGGAAGCCCACCAGGAGCTGGCGTCGGCGCCCAGTGCGGAGCCGTCGGCGGCGTCTTCCGCACGGTCCTCGGATGCGGTGGCGCGTTTGGCATCCTCGGTGCTAAAAGCCTGCTTCACGGCGGCAAGTTGGGACGGGGTGGCGACTTGCCGGAAGCGGGCGAGGGCAGCAACGCGCGTGGCACGTACCTCGGCGAAGGTCTGGTATTCGCTCCCGTGGAAGCCGCCCTTGGCGAACACGCCGTTGAGCAGACCTCGTTCGAGCGCGACTGACTCCTTGGCCGTGGCCAGTTCCCGCAACGCCGCAAGTCCTCTGCGCAGTTGAAGGTCGGCGCCGGCCGCGGATTCCGCCACCGGGTCGACCGAATTGAGGGCGTCGACTGCGGTGGTATAGAAGGTGAGGGTCGCGGTCCGATCCCCACTGCCCTCGTCAGCGGCAGCTCTCGTATCGGCAAGGCGCTGCAGGTGCCGCTGGATGACTTCCGCGACAGCACTTTCGGATCGTATTCTGCGAAGGGCCGAGTCGACGCGCTTGCGAGTAGCGGTGAGCGAGGAGCGAAACCCTCCCTCGCCTCCCAAAAGACCATTGGTCAGGCCGCGTTCGCGTTGCAGCTGGTGCACCAGAGCCTGGATGCGCAGGCTGAGACCAACCTCCGAACGGGTCGTCCCGGCGTCACCGAGAGCCTCAGCGCGTCCGAACACGGCGACGCCGGCCACCACCAGCAGCAGGCAGATAGGGACCGTGATTACCACCGCCACACGCCCTCTGATGCTGCGCCAGCCGGGTACCGGCCGACGGCCAGGCGACGTCAGCCTTCCGCTGTGGCGGCGCCCTGAAGAGGTCATGCCTAAACCGCGCTTGCTGATTGCGCCGTGTCCGCTGAGTGCCGAGCGTACTGGCGTCCACACCTTCATGCTCACGAAGTTAGTCCGAGTGCCATAGAGGCCGGTTTCCCACCTGTTAGGTCGTGTGGGAGATTCAGTTGCGCCTCCCTCACACTGCGGGTCAAGAGCCTGTGACCGTGTATGACAAGACGGCTTTGGGCGCGCGAGAAAGGCGACCTCAGGAACCGACTGCTCCTCAGCGCACCAGGGCCGTGGTCGGCGTACGATTTGATGCGGTGAGTTTTTCTTACCGGGACTCTTGCAGAAAGGCCCCAGCGCGCGCTCAGGTTCTAGTGGTCGTTGTAAGAGTCCCGGTAAGCCGGGTGATCCGGCGGGCTCGTACCGTCAATCGTCGACTGCCACACTGGTGTCAGGACCAAAGAAGACGAGTTGGGTGACAGCAGCCCCGTGGTCAGCTTTGGCCGTATGGCGGTAGAGCCCAGGGCTGGGCAGGGTGACTTCGGCACCGAGCATGTCATCATCGGTGGCTTCGAAGCGCAGGGGCTTGCTCCAGTCAGATTCCACGGCGGTGATCGTGCCCTCGACTTGAGCGGGGTCATCGGTGCCAGCGACGACGCAGTCCCATGGCGTCCCGACCGTGGCGTAGTCGAGCAGGTTGAGGCCGATGCCGTCCGCGGCTTGGTCGGGACCGAGGTGGTCGTCCTCATCGACGCACAGTCTGTGTGCGGTCGCGGCGCCGACATTCCTGAGCAGAGACCTGCCGTCGTCGCGCCGATCGATACGGAGGAGGACCTCTTAGGGCGGGCGGCTTCCTGTTCGAGCCGTTGCGCTTGGGCGGCAATCTCGACTGAGCGCACGGCGGCGTCAGCTGACCGGCGGATGTCTACCGTTGATTGCTCGGCCGCACTGCCTGCCTTCTCCGACGCGGTGGCGGAGCGCCGCCCGTCTGCCCTCGCTCTTGCTCCCACGAGCGTCGCAATGACTGCTGCTGCACTGGCTACGGCTGTGGGCACGTCCTCCAGTTCATGGGCGGCACGGTATCGCGCGAACGTGGGCGTGCGAAGCCCATGGGGCGGCCATAGCCTGGCCTCCTCGGGGCTGCTGTGGAGGTTCGTCATGCCCCGAACGATCTGGTCAGGCGCGATCAGCTTCGGCCTGGTCACGGTGCCGATCCACGTCGTGTCTGCGACCGAGGACCACTCTGTCCGCTTCCACCAGGTGCACCTCGAAGACATGGGCCGGGTGCGGAACCGGAAGATCTGCGAGCTGGAGGACCGCGAGGTCAGCCAGGCGGAGATCGGGAAGGGCTACCAGCTGACGAAGGACCGGATCATCCCGGTCACCGATGAGGAGCTGCGGGAGATCCCGTTGCCGACGGCGAAGGCGATCGAGATCCACGCGTTCGTACCGCTCGACTCCATCGACCCGATCAAGATCGGTGACGGGTACTACCTGCAACCCGACGGCCAGGTCGCCGCCAAGCCGTACACGCTGCTGCGGAAAGCTCTGGAGCGGTCGTCCAAGGTCGCCGTCGCCAAGTACGCGTGGTCGGGACGCGAGCGCCTCGGCCTGCTGCGGGTCCGCGAGGACGCGATCGTGCTTCATTCGATGCGCTGGCCCGACGAGATCCGCAGCCCCGACGACCTCGCGCCCGCCGCAGCCGACGTGTCCGACAGCGAGGTCGATGAAGCCGTCGCCCTCATCGAGAGCCTCACCCGCGACGAGCTCGAAGGCGACGACCTCCGCGACACCTACACGGAGGCCGTCGAGGAGCTCATCGAGGCGAAGCGCGAGCACCGCGAACCGCCCGCGGTCGCCGAGCCGGCTCAGGAGCGGGCACAGATCGTCGACCTGATGGCTGCACTCCAGGAGTCCGTGGCGAAGGCCCGCGAAGCCCGCGGCGAGGACGCCACCGTCCACGAGATGTCGAAGAAGAAGACGGTGAAGAAGGCTCCCGCGAAGAAGACCGCATCCAAGAAGACGACCGCGAAGAAGGCCACGGCCAAGAAGGCCACGGCCAAGAAGGCGACGGGGCGGAAGTCGCGGAGCGCCTAGGCCGGCTCGCCGGGCGCCGTCCACACGTCGGATCCGCCGCCCTGCCATTCGATCAGCTCGGGGTCGTCGATCGTCGTATCCGCCTCGGGCAGGCCTGCCAGGCGCAGGAGCTCGACCAGGTCCAGCAGGTGGTAGGCCGTGCCGACATGCTCGCCGCGGATCGACACCCGCCTGCCGCCGTCCGGCTGCGGCGGGTGCACCACTACAGGCACACTCTCCGGCACGCTTCCAGCCTCTCACCCGGATTACTTGAATACAGGTCTGCGCTGGTCACTCCAGGAATCTGAGCTCGCGGTCGGGCCGGCAGTGCGTGCAGGCGTCGACCCCGTCGGCGAGCGCCTGCAGCGTCTGCCCCCTGCTTGCAGGCCGGGACCGCTTCCCCGCCATGTGGCAGTCGCCTGTGTGGACGTAGACGGCGGGGGAGTGTCCGTCGAGCCCCCGCTCGATTATCCAGTCGGGGGTGGGCGGCCGGGCTTGCTCCCCGCGGCGCCGTTCGGCTTCCCGCTGCTCGACGGCGGAGATCTGCTGCCGGACCTGCTGGAGGCTGTAGCTGAGCCAGGTCTCCAGGGTGCGGAGTCTGGGCAGGTCAGGCGGTAGGGCGCCCACGTGTCCAGCTTGCACCAAAATTCGAACACACGCTCTAATCGATTTATGGGCCACTACAAGGTCGAGTACCTCACCGACCGGCAGGAAGCCATCCTGCGCTACATCCGCGACACCATCGCCGACACCGGCGAGGCCCCCACCATGCGCGAAATCGGCGCCCACGTCGGCCTCCGCAGCCGCTCCGCCATCCACTACCAGCTCCGCGAGATGGAAGCGAAAGGCGCCATCGTGCGCGAGCGCCACCGTCCCCGCGGGATCCGGCTCACATGACCAGCCCCGGCCGCTACCACCTCCTCCTCGCCCTCAACGGCCGGCCCGCCATGCACGGCTGGTGGGAGAAGGAGAGCGTCGCCCGCCGCCAGTTCTCCTCCTGGGTAGGTGACCGCGGGAGCATGCCCGGCGTCCGCATCACCCTCACAGACGTAGAGACCGGCCGCCTGTTGACGGAGTGGCCAAAGGAGCGGTGAGCTTCTGCCACGCTTCCCGCATGATCCATGAGGAAGACCCGGCAGTAGGCGAAGAAGAAGACAGCTTCGAGGACGATGCGGCGGACTTCGCCGAAGCCCCACCCGTCGACGAGTACCGCATGTCGACGCGCTGACGCCCTCTTGCCGCGCTCCCTCTGGTGGGTCACGCTCGCGGGCATGGGACACAACGAGGGGGCGGGCCCCATAGGAATGGACCACGTCGCCGACATACCGCTCGTCGATGGGCCCTACGGTCAGCCGGCCCCGAAGCCGAAGCGGCAGGAGCAGGTGCCGGGCCACGACTGCTACGCGCTCGTGCGTCATCCGGTGCAGGGCAAGGGCAACGAATACCGATGCCCGTCATGCGGAGTCGAGTACGTAGTGCAACGGAAGACGCCGCCAGTTCCAACGATCAGGATGCCAACCATCGGTCGGTAACGAATTGCGTAAGGTCCATCTCCCAGGCGCGGCCGTGGAGCGGTTGTGCCGCGCTGCCGCCATCGCACCCGATACCACCGCTCGCGCTGCGGCTGTGCCCTTCCTCGCCCGGCCTTAGGTGCCCTGGCTAACAGCCTCGCCCTTCGAGTCGCTCTCCTTCAGGTGGCTTGGCGCCGACCGGGCCTGCGGCCGTGGCACCTGTCCGGCGCCCCCCGAACGAAGGGGAAGGGGGGCACAGCGCGGACGTGGGCGATGCCGCAACTGCCGGCACAGAGGCCCACATGCGCACCACACCTCGGCAAGCTTTTACAGATTGTCTATAGTGTTGCTATGGCGACAACGACGATTCAAGTATCCCGCGAGGTGCGGGACCACCTGGCTACGCTGGCCAAGGAGCGGGGACTGAGCCTGGGCCAGCTGGTCGAGGCGCTTGCTGCGGAGCAGCCGACTGCCGCACAGCGCGCCGAGCGCCTGGCCGCGGACCGGGATGTTGCGCGGCGCCTGATCGGCGTCGAGGTGAGTGACGAAGAGTTCGATCAGGCGCCGGACGTCCTGGGCAACATCTACAAGATTGCTGCCGAGAAGGCCCGCACGACCAGGGGCACCGCTGCGTGATCATTCTCGACACCAGCGCCGTCCATGCTCTCGCTGTCGGGCACAAGGCGTTGAACCTGCTCGCCGGCAACATGGCACACACTCCCACGGACCAGCTCCGCATCCCCGCCCTGTGTCTCATGCAGGCCGAGGCTGACGAGGCACAGTTGCATCGCCGAGTGCTGGCCTTCTCTTCCGTCGTCGTCGACCCACTCGACACCATGGCGGCCGCCACCGTCGGCACCATGATCCGAGACGGCTATGGCGGCCCTGACACCTGCCACGCCCTGTACTGTGCCTTGCCGCGCGCCGAGTTCACCGGCATGTCGATCCTCCTCACCGAGTTTGAAGACCGCTACCCGCCCGGCGTGGTCACCGTCGACATCAACTCTCCCGGCATGCTCGGATTCCGTTAGCTTCTGCTGGTTCACTCGCCGTGGCGGCCGGCTCCGCGCACGGCCTCGGCGACGGCACCTGGCCCGCACGCCTCGTCCAACGCAGTATCGCCCTCGTCCTCGGCACCGAATTGCCCGACGTCGCGGCCGATCGACGCGCCGGGCTACCTGCCACCTGATTCGCCGCTCGCTAATGCATCCTGGCATCCCGCACTCGGGACGGCCCTCGCTCCAGCCACTTGCCGAGGCAGCGCTCGCGAGCTCGAAAGTACTTGGCAGCTGGGTGTCAGACGGTTCTGTGGCGGGCGCCGCCTTCGATACGGGGGTTGTCGGACGAGCAGAGCGTGACGTCCTCGGGGCCACCGGGATACAGGTTGGGGGCGATGCCACCTGGGCCACGGCCGCGAAGTTGCCCTCGAAGACCAAGCGATCGATGACATCCCGCGCGTAGGCACCAAGTCTGGTGCACCGAAACTGGGCGGAGCATCCTGGGTCTACGCGCCTGTCCCGCCGTACGACGAACTGGCCGCAGAGGGGGAGCCGCATGGACATTGAAGGTTGTGGGTCGTCGGGTGAGTGGTGCACCACGTCGCCTGAGCATCTCGACCGGCTGGCTCGCGGAGTGCTGAGGGCCGCCCGGGCCGCGGCTGTGGAACTGCGGAGGAAGCCTTCCGACGCTGACCGGCGGTTGTGGGCGCTGGGCATTCTGGAGGGGCAGACTCAGGCGATGCTGGGACCAGACCTGCCGGACCTGCCGACCGGGGCCAAAGCGCAAGATGAGTTCGTTCACAACGCTCTGGCGCTCGCCGTACACGTGCGGGCGCACAGTTGGGCGGAGAAAGACCTGGGCAAGGATGGAGTGCTGGGCCGGGCTGACGTCCCGCACCCTGGGGAGCGCGGGGCAGCCGACGCCTTTGACGTCCTCGGGCGGCTGGTGATCCCGCACTCCTCGCCCGCAGGCTGGGCGGCCACCCTCGTCACTGATCTGTCCCGTGGCAACAAGACGCTGGAGGCGGCGGTCAGTCTGGGCAAGTACGTGCTGCACCCCACCTTCCTGACCTTCGTCAACGACGCGACACGTGTGGTTGGCGAGGCTCTGCATGAGATCAATGTGCGCCGCCTGCAGGAGCTGAGGAACGCGCTGGTGCAGCCTCCGAACCGCATCGCTCGACGGTCGGCTACACGAAGCAGGCCCTCCGCTGCGCTGGCAAAGCATGACAGCGCAGCCCCACGGACGGCGCCACTGCCGCTCCAAGCTCCCCGGTCCCGGCAGAGCGTCACACCTCACGAGTTGCGGTCCCCGCGCAGCCAACGCAGGAAAAGGCTGCCGCTGATCCCAGAAATCACTGAGCCTGCAGGCCGCCCCGAATCGCAGCCCGACATACAGCTACGCTTGCCGCCACTTCGGTCACCCAAGCCCACTCGCCGGCCGCCAGAAACGCCAGGCAGCCCGTCAGCACGCTGACATCTCAGGGCTCTCTCTAACTGCTGGAGCGTGTCTGTATTGCCGGTTGCTACCAGATGACCAGCGATTTCCTACATGGTTGCGATGCGCGCTGATCGTTCTGCGTCGAAGCTCACTAGACCGCCTCCCTGGGATGGGTCCGTCCACTATCGGCGGTGGTGGCGCGGGTGGCAGGTTCAAGCGGCGCGAGCTACTTGTGGGCAGAGGGTAAAGGGCCTTTCATCGCGCAGGAGGCCATCCCCAGGAAGTGGGATGCGTAAGGATGTCAGCGTGCCTTCTGGTAGGCCTCTCGGATGCTGGCGGGAACGCGGCCTCGGTCATTCACCTGGTGGCCGTTCTCCCGGGCCCAGGCCCGAAGTTCCTCTGCACTGGGCCCGTCGGCCGACGCCTTACGCGATCGCCCCGCACCCACCGACCGGCCGAGCTTGCGGCCCTTGCCGATGAAGGGAGCAAGCGCCTCGAACAGCTTGTCATAGTTGTCCGACACGAGGTCGATCTCGTAATTGACGCCGTCGAGCGAAAAAGTGTGCGTCTGTACCTCTTCGGATTCTGCACCCGTGAGGTCATCCGTGTAGACAGTTACGATCTTCTGAGCCATAGAGGAATGGTACCGAGTTTTTCGAGGGTGTCCACTTCGAGATTTTCACGGAGCCGCTAGAAACGCGTAGGCCTGTTTTCTGGCTCGGTGTGCTGATGGCCGGAGGTTTCGAAAATGGACAAATCGACCTCGGGTGCGTCCACTCAGGACTGCAGGACCTGCACCTTTCGAAGGGCTCTCTCGCGACCTGTAGCCAAGGGGTCGGGCAAACCGGCTGAGAGTTCACGGAACTTTCTGCCGCGATGTGGGGGGCAATGCCCGTTCAAGTTTGGCGGTGACGTATGCCCGAAAGTTGTCGTGGATGTCGCTGGCTTCCGTGGCCCGGCTCAGCAGCGGCTCATGATGGTTCTAATGGAGGTGCCGGCCGCTGAGTCGGTAGCGGAGGCGAGCCTCGGATCCGTTGATACGCGCGTCGACCTGGCTCGGGTCGAGCTGAAGGCCGCGCTGGATACTGTGCTTGAGAATGGCGGGAACGGCTGGACGCCGAAGCCGCGTACGGCGTCGACGGCCGCGGCGGGCGGCAGCCGGATCAGGCTTGGGGCCGCAGTTCGCGTGCTCCTGACCGATCGAACCTGGGAGCTCCCGGCCGCCGGCGCGTCGATGTGGGAGCGGTGGGAGGGCATCGCCCCCGAGCTCGCCAGATGTGCCTTCGCCGGTGGCTACGACACCTGCTCCGGCCTGTTCGCCATCTGCCCCTGGAATCGGCGGAGTGCGCGACAAATCGGCGTCTGGAGCAGGCCCGCTGCTGCGGCCCCGTCCAACGGACTGTCAGGCAGCCCATGCCTGCTACCACGTGGTGTACCAGGGCCTGTTCCGACGCCTCCCGTCACGCGCCAGGCGCGGGTCGGCCTCCGCATTCATGCAGCTGCCCAGCGCCGTGTTGCACGGGCGCGTGCTCGCCGCAACTCACGATCAATGCGAGCATTCTGATTCTCCTGACGGCTCCCTGCCAGGACGCGAAGATGAGCCATGCCTCGAACATCCCGCGTGCTCGGCCTGGTCTCCGCAGCGATACTCCTCGCTGGTGGCGGGTTCGGCGTAGGACGACTCACAGCCCCCGACCATGACTCCGTCGCCCGGGACTGCGCCGACTCCCGCGAGCTCTACCGGAAGAACGTGGATGCCATCACTCCAGATCAGGAAGTGGCCGAGAAGCGGACCTATGGCCGCATCCTCGCCAACACGATCTTGCAGAACCCTGGATGCTTCAGCACCGGCGACCGAGCAGCGGCACAGACCATGCTCGACACGATCGACCAAGGCGTGCGGGAAGAAGGACTCAACGACCTCAAGGAGTGCGTTGAAGACGCCACCGACGAGTACCCATGGAGCAACTGCTGACGGTTGAACGCCTTCCGCCGACTACGTGGACGACGTCCTGAAGCTCCAGCCGAGCGAGTAAATCGCGGTGACCGCCCTGATTGAGGACCGTCGAGCCACACTCAGCGTGGTACCCGCACCGACCGCCGAGGCCCAGCGGCGCTACCAGCGAGTCGGGCAGCCCACAACTGTGGGCGAGCCTGCCTGGGGCCGCGCCACTATGGCCATCGGCCCGTGCCTGGACGCCGTGGTCAACCTGATCATCAGCGTCCGGGCTATGACACACGGCCCAACGTCCTGACCTCTCGAACTGACCATGAGTGCGGGTAGGTAATCAGCGTGCGGCCGCCACCATCGACCAGCCCGGCATCGTCGAATACAACCTCCGAAACTCGGGGCCACCACCGAAAGCCCGCGCCGATGGCGTTGGCTGACACCGTCGGTGTGGCTAGTCAAGAATCCGGGGGCTGGCGCCGTAGCGCCGCGGGAACGCCACTACGGCGTTCAGAATGTTGAACAGACGACGGCTGGTTGTGGGCGTCAGCGTTTGATGCGGCTGCGCATGGCGAGGACGGCCAACGCGAGCAGGACGGGCTCGGTGAAGCGGCTGATCATCTCGGTATACGTGCCGACGGTGGTGAGGTCCTGGCCGCTGGAGCGGAACACGACACTGTTCAGCACCACCTGCACGGTCTTGTCGAAGCGTTCCTCGTTGAACCGGTCGCCGAAAGGGAGCGTGAGTTCGGGATCCGACTTGCCCACGATCAGCGACACGCGCCCCCCGCTAGCCGGGACCGTGCCGGTCGCGGTCTGCTTCGGCGCCGAGGTGGGCAGGCCCCAGCCCATCATCAGCACGATGGTGACCGCAATAGCCGCCAGCAGCCAACCCAGGGCGCGCGAGGCACGCAGCCCGTACCCGGACAGCAACCAGTACCCCCACAACAGGCCCCGCTCGCCGGGCGGGGTTCCTTCGTGGTCGTGGCGGCGCATTTCCATCTCGCCGTAGTAGAAATCGGCAGCGCCGGGCTCGTTCTTGCCATCCTCGAATGCCTTGCGCAACTGCCGGTACAGTGCCGCCACGTCTTCTGGGTCCGGCGTCCTGTTGGGGTCGGGATGATGTGGGCCAGCACGCCAATCCCGGGGCCAGAGCGAACGTGTGTCTGTCTGTCGGCGCCAGTGGTGCTCTTCGGCCAGCGTACGTCGTCGGCTGTACCGGAGGGGCCATCGGTGGTAGAGGCGGACGCCGTTGGGAGGTTGGCTGAAGGTAATGCGCCCCTCCAGACGAAGTTGGTCGAGGTGGAAGGCACCAGAGAATAGGCAGTCACTCAGGTCGGTGTCGGTCAGCATCAGATGTGCGGCGTCCACCCCACGAACCGAGACCACCCGCACCCCCTGCCTGTGGCCCGCCAGCAGGCTCTCCGGCACCGCCATTGCGGTAACGGTGTCAGTGGTGGTGAAAGGGGCGGGGTGGGCGGTCACCGCCACGGGGAACGACAGCACCGCGTGGCTGAGGTCCACGGTCGCGTAGCGTAGGCGAAGGGTCGTCGTAGATTCCCACCGAGTCCTCTCGCAGAGCACCTCTTGCGCAGCTATCTCCAGCGTGACAGGCGCCTCGAACACCGCACCGGACAGATCAACCGCCCTCGCACACACCATGGGCCCGAACTGCGGCATCGCCGCAAACCGTCCCCTGACGAACCTGGCGTTGCCGCAAAACTGCGCTCCCAAGAACTCGACATCACTCGAGAACCGAGCCCCGTCGAACCGGGCCTCGCTGGCGAACTGCACCCCACCGAACCCGGCGTCGTCGGCGAACTGCACTCCCAAGAACTCGGCATCACCGGAGAACTGCGCGTGGTCGAACTTGGCATCACCGGAGAACTTTGCCCGGCCGAACCGGGCGGTGCCAGCGAACTGCACGCCGCCGAATCCGGCACTGGAGAACGTCGCCCCGCCGAACCGGGCACCATCGAAGAACTGCGCGTGGTCGAACCTGGCGTGATAGGAGAACTGCGCCCCTTCGAACCAAGCGTCTCCGGAGAACTGCGCCCCGTCGAACCGGGCCTCGCCAGCGAACTGCGACAAGCCGAACCCGGCCTGTCTGGAGAACGTTGCCCCGCCAAACAGGGCGTCTCCGGAGAACTGCACCGCCACGAACCCGGCGCTGCCAGAGAACCGCGCTCCGCCAAAGCCGGCGTCTCCGGAGAACTGAGCCCGGTCGAAGTCGGCGTCGCTAGAGAACTGCGCCCCCAAGAACCCGGCATCGCCAGTGAACTGCGCTCCGCCAAACTTAGCGTCTTCGAAGAACTGCGCTCCGTCGAACTGGATCTCGCTGGCGAACTGCACCGCGCCGAAACCGGCCTGTCCGGAGAACCTTGCCCCGCCGAACCTGGCGTGACCGGAAAACTGGACCTCGTCGAACCGGGCCGCGCCGGCGAACTGCACCCCGCCGAACCAGGCGTCGTCGGCGAACTGAGCATGGCCGAAACTGGCGTCGCTGAGGAACTGCACTCCTCCGAACCGGGCGGTGCCGGAAAACTGCGCCCCGCCGAGTTGGGCGTCGCCAATGTGGGGCTTTCCGGTGGTGGGGTCACGGAGCGCGTTGAGGAGGTCGGTAAGGATGCCTTCGGTGATGGGCGTACCGCGGTGGTCGATGTCGGCGCCGGGGGCCAGGCCAGCGACGTAGGCGTTGCGGTCGGTTTCGCTCAGGTGGGCCAGGCATGCAGTGTGGCCGGGGACGTGGATGCCTTGGCAGCCGACGGGGTCGGTGGCGGGGTCGGCTCCGTGTCCGCAGTGCGGCCAGGAAGGCGCAGGTGGTGGGTGGGCCGGTGGCGTACTCATGGCCGGGGGACTCCGGGGACTGCCGTGCCAGAAGGGGGCGCTGCGCAGTAATGACTCATGGCTAGGTTCACGTAGTCCCCCCTCCCGCAGACGTGTTGGCTACACAAGTGTCCTGCAGTCTGCCCGACTTGGCGGACACGCACAGCGTGCATCGTGCCTCCGACCTCCGCACCAACGACAGCAGTTGACACCGCCGGTTCGGCGGACCCGTACGAACGCGGACCCGCCCCGGTACCGTTATGGCAGCACCACCCGTGAGTTCAGCTTCGCGCCCCCTTCGGAAAACTCGAACCCACAGCCTTTTGTACTCCCGGAGCGGGCGACTCACGCACCGGCCTCTTGCTCGTCGGGGCGTTCGACGTCCTCGTCGAGCGCGCGCGAGACTGCCCACCTAGTGATCGCCCAGGCAGTCCCTATTCCGCGAGCAGCTCGCCGTCTGTTCCTCTGTGCTCGGTGGCGGCATTGATGCCCGTCAGGACGTATTGGCCCTTGTCGGGGATGCGTGTGGTGTGGTCCTTGCCGTCCACACTCCAGTGCACGGTGAGACTCCAGTCGCACTGGTGCGAGGAGGCGTCGACAGTGATGCTGAAGTACTCCGGCTGCTCGGATCGTTTCACCGTGAACTGGGGGGCTTCGAGCCTGTTGCCGTTCTCGTCATGGAAGACAACCTCGGGGGATTCCGCATCGGCCTGCACGAATGCCTCCCTCACGGTGAGCATGTGCCCGGCCGACTCGTTATCGCGGACATGAACGCCCACGGTGCTGTGGCGACAGACCGTGTGGGCATTCAGCCGCTTGATGATCA
This sequence comes from Streptomyces krungchingensis, assembly GCF_054729265.1. Classification (NCBI taxonomy): domain Bacteria; kingdom Bacillati; phylum Actinomycetota; class Actinomycetes; order Kitasatosporales; family Streptomycetaceae; genus Streptomyces; species Streptomyces krungchingensis. The sequence continues at coordinate 1,698,781 of NZ_JBPUKY010000001.1, read as the reverse complement.
CGGTGTTGTCGGACTTGGCGCGAAGATCGAGGGCGAGGGTCTGGGACACCGGTGTACCCCCCGCCTGTCGCGCCCAACGGTTAAGCGTGTCGTCTCCGCCCTGCGCAGGCGGCGGTGCTAGGTCGGCGAACGTCTTTCCCTGGAAGACCCATCCACTCTCACTGCTCGCGGACGGCTCGTCATAGTCGATGATCAGCCCGTGTTCTTCTCGGCCGGCAAGGTTCTGAACCACGTGGACCAGGGACGGCCCAAGCCATTGGGTCACGGTGAACACCGTGACCCCGGCGACTACTGAGATGACCAGGCCTTTGATGCTGGCTGACTGACGCTGCCACCACAGTCTGGCCTTTGCGCGGAGACCGGTGCAGTGCGGAGAGTCCGAAGGCGTTTCCGCGGGATCCTCCTGAGTCATGAGGCCACGCTAGAGCGCGGACCCCGGGCGATCGACGCTCGACACAACAGCCCACCCACATGGCGGCCTCTCTCGCCCGTCCGTCCCTTTTGCCGCCGTAGCCGGGGCCAGCGCAGTGCGCGCGGCAGCGCTGAGCACTCTGCGAGCGGCTCAGGGTTCCCGGGCTGCCGTCAGCGATACGGCAGGCCTGGGGCTCGATGGCGTGGCGTTGGAGACGGAGTCGGACGGGGGCGTAGACGCCAGCGGTGATGCCGAAGTGGGCGTGTCCGAGGAGCTTCTCCCGTTCGGGGTCCTCCCTCGGGCGCTGCCCCCGCCGGCCTCCTGGTGGCTGAGGGTCGGGCTCATTGGACGGGCTGTGCACGACGACCGCCATCGGCAAGCCTGGGTGCACCCGAGTCGTCCTGTCTGCGGCGCAGCGGCCGAGGACGGCTCCGTGCATGCGCGGGGCCGGTTTCTCGATGGGCCTCGGTCGGATCTTCCGGGGGTTGTGCCCCTCCGGGACCTGTGGGTTGGGTTTTGCCGGTGGGGTTAGGGGGTGCGACCGATGTGGATGATGACGATGGTGATGGTGGTGTCGGTGATTTCGTACATCACGCGGTAGCGGCCTACGTGCATGCGGCGTAGATCGGGGGAGCCGTAGGCGGTGCTGCCGTCGGGGCGGGGGTTGTCGGCGAGCAGGTCGACGGCGTCCATAAGGTGGCGCAGTCCGTCGGGGTCGTCTTTGAGGAACCGGGCGGCCGTGTTGATGGCGGCCTCGTCCCAGGTGATCTTGTAGGTCAAGAAGTCGGCCCCAGCCCGAGGCGGGTACGTACGTCGTCATGTGGGGTGGTGGAGGTGTGGCCTTCGGCCTGCCGAATCCGGTATTGGGCCAGGGCGAGGGCGTCCTCCAGGTCGGCGAGCTCCTGGGGGTTGATCAGTACGGCAGCCGGCTCTCCGTGATCGGTGATGGTGATGCGTTCGCGGGCGTGTGAGGCCCGGCGTACCAGTGAACCGAAGCGGGCCCGCGCTTCCGTGATCGGTAGCGTTTCACTCATGTACAGAACTGTACACTTTCTGATGAGGGTCGGGAGGGGCTGTCCTCTGAGGGATCGGGCCTAGCTGGCCCAGCCGGGCAAGAATGGCTCGTGCCGTGCGTGAACGAAGAGGGTCAGTGTCATCTCGCTGCGCGCACGGGCGCCAAGCGAATTCTGCTCCAGCCAGCCAGCCAGCCAGCCAGCGCAGAAGCTCGAAGGATGCCGACTGAGCTGCACCAGATGCAGCTGGGTCGGTCCTGCCCTGAGGTGATCACGCCTGGCCGGACTCTGTAGGCATGCACGCATCGCCTTCAGCGCCGTCCCTCCTGCGCGACGAGATCCCATAGCTCGCGGAGACCGCCACCCAGATCGCCACCACCGCATGGGCCGACCGCGACCTGGTCAGCGTCGGCGACCACAACGCCGACGGCGAACCCGACCTGCTCTACCGCTCCACCTCCTCCGGAAACCTCTACCTGCGCTACGGCATCGCCGACAGCAACGGCGGATCCACCATCGCCTCACTCTCCACCGCAGCAGGCTCCCTCACCGGAACGGACAAGACCTACGCCACCGGCTGGACCCAGGCCAACATGCCGCTGCCCCTGCTGTATGGCACCCCCGACGTCAGCAACGACAACATCCCCGACATCTGGACCTCACCAGCAACGGCAGCATCAAGTTCTACGCAGGCGGAGCCAACACCCTCGGCGCCGGCATCGAAGTCATCAGCGCCCCCAGCGGATGGCAGAGCAAGCTTGCGTTCGGATAAGCCGCGCATCTCAAGCAATCAAGTTAACCAGCGACGGCCTTCGTCCAGTCCGCGGCACCGGCAGGCGAGCCGGTGCCGCGCTGGGCGGAGCTGATCAATTTCCCGGCATGGACGAGCAGGCACGGCGGGCCCCGGCTGCCGTCGCCGCAGGCGGGCGGCAGCCGGTCAAGTACGAGCCGGCACCGTAGCCGAACGTCTCCCGCGGCGAGGGGGCCGTCGTCCACGAGATGCCGAAGAAGAAGTGCGCCGTGAAGGCAGCGGTGACGAAGCAGCCCACGCAGACGGCAGCCGCCAGGAAGACGACGGCCAGGAAGCCGGCAAGACAGCGGTCGCGCGCGGCCTCGTCGAAGTGCGAAGTGGGGCACGGACTGGATGATGGGGCTGGTGGGCCTCCGTTCCGTGATTCCCCCGAGCGGGGACGGAGGCTCACTCTCGGCACAACCCCTGCGGGATGGCTGGCCATGGGGTATTGCGTCGTGCGGCGGCTGCGTCGGCTGCGGCGGCAGGTCCCCATCAGGCTGCTCATGCGGTCTCGGTGCGTTCATCGCGTTGGTGGCGGCGACGCTCTCTCCCCGGACCGGCGCTTTTATGCCTTTGCCGGCCCCGCGTCTGTGTCTGCCGTACGTGCGCTGTTCTGGTGGTTCTCGGCCCGGGCTTCGTCTGGTGTCGGCGCGGGGGTGCGAAGGGTGCGTACCTGTGGGGAGAGCAGGGCCGCTGCGGTGGCCAGGACGATGAGGGCAGCACAGCCTGCCAGGGTCTGGCTGGTGCCGGCGGCGGTGGCGATCGGGCCGGCGGTGAGCAGACCGAGGGGAGCGAAGGCCAGGGAGCCGAACCAGTCGTAGGAGCTGACGCGGGACAGAGCCTCCTCGGGGACCTCGCGCTGGATGGTGGTGGTCCACAGGACACCGAAGATGTCGCTGGCCACGCCGGCGCCGAACATGGCCACGGCGATCAGCCAGACGGGTGCTGCGGCGCTGAGCAGGGCGATTGGTGCGGCAGCCGGAAAGGTGCAGAGCACAGCCACCAGAAGGGGACGCTCTACCCGAACCCGAGCGGCGAGACCGGCACCGGCGATGGTGCCTACCGCTTGCGCAGCCACGATCACCGACCACGCCCGCGCTCCGCCCAGATGCTGCTCGGCCGTCAGCGGGCCCAGGACTCCCACGTTTGCGTTGAGCGCGGCCACCACCACCGCATACTGGGCCACCACAGCCCACAGCCATTGCCGGGAGGCGAACTCCCGCCACCCTTCACGCAGATCGTCCCAGCCCGACGCCTTCTTACGCGGCCGCCCGACAACCTTCAACCGGGCCGTCAAGGCCGCACTGACAAGGAACGAACCTGCGTTGAGTGCGAGGGCCCAGCCGGCACCGATCCATGCCACGGTCACTCCGGACAAGGCGAGCCCCAGCAGCATGGAACTGTTGGTGCCCACCCGCAACAGGCCGTTGGCCCGCTGCAAACGGTCCCTCGCCACGACGAGCGGCACCAGGCCGTCCATCGCCGGCGCGAACAACGCTGTGGCCGTTCCGGCCGCCACCGCCAGCAGGCACATGGCCACCAGCGGCGCGTGAGCAGTCAGCACCATCGCAGCCAGCCCCGCATACGCGAGGGTTCCCAGCACATCAGCCACGACCATCAACCGCGCACGCGACAGACGATCCGCGATCACCCCACCCACCAGGATGAACACCAACTGCGGCAACGCCTGACACGCCACTACCAGCGACAGCCGGCCCGCACCGGCCCCCGGCAGCGCCAGCACCGCGAACGCCAACGCCACCCGAGCAAACCCGTTACCCAGAACCGAGATGATCCGAGCCCCTGCAAGCAACGCGAACTGCTGGTCACGCCACAACGATGCCCCACCCGAAACAGTTGTCACGGCCACGCACCCTAGGGCACCCACGTCCGTCCACAGCCCGAACCAGCCAACCCAAGCGCTCCATACACGGCAGGATCGCCGGCCGTGCTTCGAGTTGGAGTGTCCTTCCCCGCGGGGTCGGTGACCCTGGTGGCGCTGACATCTTGTCTGGCGTTCCCGTGGCGCCTTCCTCGGGGCCGCAGCGTGTGGTCCGGGTTTTGCAGGGATTGACATTGACGGTGGCCCAGACGTCGCTGCCCACCGAGTGTTTGCGGTTGCAAGAGCTTCGCTTCCGCTGATCGCCAGTGGGAACCGGCCAGTTCTTGTGGAGGGCCATTGCCCTTTGCCTGACTCGCTGATCGGATCAAGCGCGCTTGTCCCCGAGGCAGGCAGCGTAACCGGAGAAAGTCTTGTGGCAGATATGCCTCCAGAAGACTCCGATCAGAGGAGATGGATTGAGGCCCAGACATGTGTTCACCACCCTGGCAGCACTGACGCTCCTGACCGCCCTGAGCGGTGAGATGACCGCCACGGCTGAAACAGGCAAGTCCACAGCATCCACTGCAGCGTTAGACGCCAGAATGCATGGTGTTGATGCCGCACAGCGCGTCGGTGCTGTGGACCCCTCTGGGCGGCTCATGCCGAATGAAACAGCCGGATCCGACCGACCTGACAGCAGACCGGACCCAGATGCAGTGCGGCCCGAGCAGCGCTGTTCCGTCCCCAGTGGCGACGGCAAATACGCATGCATTGAACCAGCCCCCGGACGCAAACTGCCCGCAGCGACTCTGACGTCGGCGCGATCCGCGAATGCCGGCGTCACTCCGCCAGAGTGGTGTCCAGTAGGAGGGGGTGAACGTGAAGCAACACGTACTCAGGTGTGCCAGACGTTCACCTTCGTCTATTCGACCTACGTCACCGTGGACGGCGTACGGACGAAGAACGGTGAAGCTAACGTTGCCTTCATCAGCTACAGCTACGGCGACACGGGCCTGGGCACCATAGGGCACCAGCTTGAGACGTATGTGTCGGACGGCTGGGGTGAAGCGCTCAAGGCCAAGCTTTCGGCTGCTGCCACCGCGTCCGATGCCTGCACACTGGAAAGCTCCACCTATCCAGCGGGCACCTTGACCTTGCGGACCTGGGTGACTGGCGAGGCGTTCTTCGACACCACTGCCACCAACCCCGGAGACAAAGGCACCTGTTCCACATACTGGACCCCGACGTTCACCAACCGCCCTTACAACATCGTCAGGACCCGGTACGGATTCGAGGACTTCCGCTGCGACAACGCGACGGTCGGCAGGAGCGGAGTCGGCTGTGTCATCCCCTGGTACGCCTCGGAACTCCTCTACAGCAAGACGTCCTACCCAGACCTGGCCTCCCACGTGGCACGCGCCCAGGCGTCCGGACTGCCCGGCGCGTCTTTCGCGAGCCCGCTGACCAGGACAGAGGATGCCACCGTCATTGACACCAATCGCCGCCTGGCGTGCGGAGATGCTCCCAGCATCTCGGGTATGAGCTGTGACGAGTACCCGATCGCACGTTCCAGGGAAGGGCTGAGCTCCGGTGGAACGCGACGGACCTTCGACGGCTGCCAGATGACAGGCGTGCCCTCGGGGACCGGCCCGAAGGGCGTCAGCGCCTGCATGATCACAGCTACCGAGAACAACGCACAGGGAGGCTTGAACACTCAGTTCTTCCGCGCCGAGCGTGTCCTTGACGGAGACCCATTCCGAGTCACTGTGTCCTGACCGCCCCTCGCGGGTGCCGCAGGAGACTGCCGGCACCCGCACACGGCACGGCCGAGGTCCACTGGCCAGCTCATCCCGCACTCCGGGCTTGCGGCCATGAAACTCTGGCCCCGGAGCAAGAACATAAGGAGCCAGGAGGATCCGATGACGACCCAGCACAACGTGTATGTCCCCGAGGGCACGTTCGGTGTCCTCGACTCCGGCGAGATCCCCGTCCAAACGGCCGACTGGGCAAACGGGCTTGCAGCGCCCATGTCCGAGGGAGCGCTCATCGTCACCGGCATCCACACGGGACACATCCGCCTCGCAGCCCAAGCTCTCACGTGCCCACCCGCCCCCCTGTCGGACGACACCTGGGAAGAGGTCGTGGAAGTGAGCGTGCACGCCTCCACGGACCGGCTGCAGATCGAGTCACTGGAACAGGGCCCGGTCCAGGGACTGCCCTCCCTCAGCCCCGCTGGCCCAGGCTGGTACCGCCTGCGCGTACACGCTAAAGGACGCAATGTGCTCTCAGACCAGGTGAGCACCGAACCTGTCGAGGACTATCTGGTCATCACCTGGCCCGCACCCGCGACCGACGCGGTTGTACTGCGCTCGAGTGCACGCATCGAGCAAGCCCTCACCCAGGCACACGGCACGCCCAAGACGTCAGCACCAATGCCGGCCAGGACTGAGGAGCAGGAAGCCCTGCGCCAGCGCCTGCAGAGGAAGTAGGACCGCGTACGGTCAAGTCTGTCCTTCGGACAGCCCGCGGTGCTGGCACCGGAGATCGGGGGATGGTTCCTCGCCTCAGTGTCCTGATGCCGGAGCCCATCAATCGGCGGTGACGGGTGGCCTCCTGAGGGCGGAGCAGGCACCCAAGGCACGCGAACGCCTCTGGCCGGGTGGTCCGGCCCGAGCCGACCGGCGATCCCGGCGCCCGGTCCCTGACTTTCGCTGCGGTCGCCCGCGTCCGGGGCCGCTTCGGCATCCCTGTGGAGGTCATCGCACCGCGACCGTCTGAGCGACAGCTCGCGAGCGGGTCGCCCCACCCTCACCCGTAGTCATCCGGTCTTCGTTGCTCCCGGTGCCCGCGTTCTCTCGCGCCGGAAGCGGGCGGGTGTCGTGCCGAGATGGGCCCGGAAGGCCCGTGAGAACGCGGACTCGGAGGAGTAGCCGATCTGGCCGGCGACGGTCGCGACGGTTGCGTCGGTGGTGGTGAGCAGTTCCGCTGCTGTCATCAGCCGTGCCCGGGTAAGGAAGGCGCCCACGGTTGTCCCCGTGTCCCGGGTGAAGTGGCGCAGGAAGGTGGCACGGGACATGGCGGCTGCGCGGCTGAGCCGTTCGATCGTCCAGTCGGCCCCTGGGTCGTTCAGCATGCCCTCGACGGCCGACGCGATGCGGCCGTCGGCCGCCGCGGTCCACAGGGTGGTCCGCGTGGTGTCGCCCCGCGAGGTGCGCAGCACCATCGCCAACAGCACGGTGCACAGAGCAGAGAGGATCGCCGCGGTGCCCTCGCCCTCGCGTCGTGCCTCCCCGCGCATCAGGGCGCTCAGCATGCGCAGCACCTCGTCGCTCTCGGCCGACTGCCCGAAGGAGACATGCACCGGGTCGGGCAGGCTTGCGAACAGCAGCGAGCCCGTACCGGCGTCAAAGGTGTAGTGCCCGCAGAACAGGTCGATGACGGGCTTGCCGCCGTGTTCGCTGCGCGTGGTCACGAACACGTCGCCGGCGGTCTCCGTCGTCCCCGTCGGGCCGGCTTCGCCGTCAGTGATCACCCGGTGCGGAGCGCCGCTCGGGATCATCACCACGTCTCCGGGGTGCAGGTCGAGCAGGACCGTGCCCACCTGCAGTCGGCATGCACCGTCCAGCAGCACGTGGAAGGGTGCCTCCAGCTCGCCGTATGCCGGCACGTCCATCCTGGTACCGGCTCCGAGAAGGCAGCGCTTGTCGAGGCCGGCCTCGAGGCGGGCCATGCGCAGCAGTCGGCTGACGGAGTCCATGATGAGACTTTCGGGCAGGAAAGCGAGACGATCAAGTCTAGTTGTGTCAGTGGCCGCGCCACACACTGGAGACATGGAGATCACCACAGCGCTCACCGCGGATATTCTGGTCATCGGCTTCGGCAAGGGCGGCAAGACTGCCGCTCGCGTTCTCGCCGACGCCGGCCGCCGAGTGGTCTTGATCGAGCAGTCCGAGAACATGTACGGCGGGACCTGCCCGAACGTCGGCTGTGTACCGACCAAAATGCTCGTCCACTACGCGAACACCAAGCGCCTCAAGGACGACGCGCAGGAGTTCTTCGCCCACTCAATCGCCGGCGTCCGCGCGCTGACCAGTGCCTTCCGCGCCGGCAACTTCGATGCGCTGAACGGCAAGGACACCGCGACGGTCATCACCGGCACAGCCCGGTTCGTCGATCCGCACACCGTCGCCGTCGGGGAGGGACCGGACCTCATCACCGTCACCGCCCCCACGATCCTGGTCAACACCGGGTCCGAGCCGGTGATCCCCCCGATTCCCGGCCTCGCGAGCAGCTCCCACCTTGTCTCCAGCACGGAGCTCACCCGCACACAGAACCTTCCCGAGCGGCTCGTCGTCCTGGGAGGCGGATACCTCGGCCTGGAGTTCGCGGGCATCTACCGGCACTTCGGTACCGAAGTCACGGTCCTCGAAGCCGCCGACCGGCTCCTGCCGCGGGAGGACGAGGACATCGCCCAGTCCGTCGAAGAGATCCTCACCGGCGATGGCATCCGCGTCATAACCGGTGCAAAGGTCACCGAGGTGCGCCACAGCGGTGCCGTCTCGAGGGTCGTGTACGAGAAGGACGGGCGGGCACACACCGTCGAGGCTTCCGCGCTGCTGCCCGCCACCGGGCGGCGACCGGTTACGGACCGCCTGCGGCTCGACGCCGCCGGCGTCCGGACCGCGCCGAACGGTGCGATCGAGGTGGACGAGTACTTGCGCAGCAGCCAACCGCACGTCTACGCACTCGGCGACGTTAACGGCGGCGAGCAGTTCACCTACATCTCCCTGGACGACGCGCGCATCGTCCTGGACCAGCTCCTGGGGGAGGGCAAGCGCACCACGGGCGACCGCAGGGCAGTGCCCCACACCCTGTTCATCACACCCCCGCTCGCCACCGTGGGACTGACCGAGAGTCAGGCGCGGGCGCAAGGGCTCAGCATCAAGGTCTCGCGGGAGAAGGTCGCAGACATCGTGGCCATGCCCCGCGCCTACACCGTCGAGGAGACCCGCGGCGTTATGAAGTTCATCGTGGACGCGGACACCGACCTGATTCTCGGGGCCGCTCTGCTCAGCATCGACGCGCAAGAGATCATCAATACCGTCGCGCTGGCCATGCGGCACAACATCACGGCCACGCAACTCCGCGACTCGATCTACACCCACCCGAGCTCGACCGAAGCCCTCAACGAGGTCTTCGACAAGGTCCTTTCCTGAACCTGGCCAGCAGCGCACACGATGGGCATCTACCCAGGCACGGCGTGCAACTAGGCCCAGGTCGCATGCCTCAACGCCCTTGACGTGGCATCGACGGAAGCCCGCGTCGGAGCGGGATGCAACTGCCGTCCAGCCATGAGACAAATAGGACGGGCCCAAAGAACGACGGGAACCCGTGGGTACGTCGAGGAAAGGCCCAAGCCGATGAGAGAGGGTTCAGAACGAGGGGGAAAGCCATCGCCCTCACTCTGTGGCCGGGGCCAGTCGCCGTTCGCGATCTACGACGTGGACGCCGACGACGCCGAATGCCAGGCGCAGCCCGCACCATCTCAATCACCCACCTACTCGCACACCGGGCACCTGGGCGCTCCTGACCGTTGTCCGGCTAAGCCCCCCGTGCGAACGAAGGCGTGCCTCAAGCCGCGGGCGCTGAACGAGGTCGACCAGCCGTCCCGCCTTCCAGAAGAGAAAAGAACCATGCAGCAGAAGAACAGACCTTTCGAACTTGCCGGTGTCCAGATGCGCGCGCGTGAACTTGCTGACGGCGTATACGCAGTCATGGCGACAGACGTCGACGACACCGACCACACCGCGACCAACGCCGGCTTCATCGTGGGTGATTCGGGAGTGCTGGTCGTCGAATCGCTGAGCAACGGCCGTTTGGCATCCCAGGTCATCGGTGAGGTGCGCAAAGTGACCGCGCTGCCCATTCGGTTCTTGGTCAACACCAGTTTCCACGGCGATCATTGCTTCGGAAATTTCGCCTTTCCGTCGCAGACGGTGATCATTCACCATGAGGCGACCAAGCGTGTGATCGACGAGCGCTTCGAGCAGGACCGCGCCTTCATGATCGACTTGCTCGGCGCGGACGCTGGCATCGAGGAGGCGGTAGCCCGCTCAGCGGACGTTACGGTCTCCGGGTCGTGCTCCCTGGATCTGAGGGGCAAGCATGTAGACATCGAGCACATCGGCTACGCCCAGACCGACGGCGACCTGGTCGTCCGCGTGCGCGAAGACAACATCGTCTTCGTCGGGAACATGCTGCAGGCGCCGCCCCCGGCATTCCCGTGGCTGTTGGAGGGGCGGGCCGACGAGGCGCTCGTCACCTACCGGCGCCTGCACGACATCCTTGACGATGACACCCTGATCGTGCCGGGCCACGGCCGGACCATGCGCCGTGCAGACATCCTGCACTCGATCATCTACCTCGAGAAGCTGACCAGCCTGGCACGGGACGCCCGGGACAAGGGACTGTCAGCCGCTCAGGTCCGCGAAGCGCTCGCGATGAAGGAATACGGCGACTACAGCATGTACGAATTCATCCACTTCCAGGTCAACATCCCCGCAGTGCTGAACGCGGAATGAGCAGCGTGCGCACAACCGCGGCACTGAGGCTTCTCCAACCCGCCGGCGGGGCACGGAGGTCGGCGTGACATAGCAACGAAGCTCTCGGTAGAGAATGGGGTGCTGGCGGAGCTCGCAAGCGGGAGCCATAGCGGGTGTAGGCACGGTCCTGTTCAGTGCGAGACTCACGACCCGGCTGTGCAGCCTGCAGACCCTTGTGCGCACCTGCGTTGACGAACTCGGCAGCGCGCCGGAATGCCGGGTTCCAGAAGCGTGTCCGCCAGCTCACCACGGACAACCGCACCCTCGACGAACGACTCAAGGCCGCCCGCTCGGACCTGCGTTTCCAGGATCGGCGCGTTGCTGACCTCGAAGCCCGCATCAAATGCACCGGCCCCGAGCTCCTGACTCCCTGCTTCCTCTCACTTCGCAGCCCACCAGGGGGAGTCTCGAGTCTGGCCCGGCGGATCCGCATCGAGAGCGGTCCCGCTACCCCCGGCGCGAAGGCCGGGTAGCGGCCAGCAGATTCCGGATGTTGGTGACGTCCTGGCCAGTGCGCTCGGCGATACGGGCCGCAGGCTCCGCAGCCCGAGGCGCGGCAACAATTGCCGCGGTCAGGCCACGGCGGGCCGCATGCACTGCCTCTTGCACGGTGTGCAGTGCCGCGACCGCCGCCTCCAGCGTGTTCTCCTCGCTCGTCATACCGGTCATCGTGCCAACGGGTGCTGCAGGCCGGTACGGTGGGAGAGATCCAGTAACGGCTGGGGGGCGGCGGCATGGCAGACGAGACGCTGGTGACGGTGGTGGGCAGCCTGACCGCCGATCCGGAACTGCGGCACACAGCGGCCGGTTTGCCCGTCGGTGGGTTCACGATCGCGTCCCCCCTAGTCTTCTGAGTCAGGAATTCTGTTCAGATGTGTAGGCTGGCGGGGTGGCGCGTACTGGGCGGCCGAAGGCCGAGTTAGTTCTGTCGGATGAGGAACGGGCTGCGCTGGAGGGCTGGGTGCGGCGCCGTTCTACGCCGCAGGCGTGGGCTCTGCGGTGCCGCATCATCCTTGCGTGCGCGAGTGGGGTGTCCAACAAGGACGTGGCCGCCCAACTCGGCTCAACACCACACGCGGTGGGCCGCTGGCGGGCACGGTTCGTCGAGCACCGGATTGCCGGCCTGGGCGACATGCCGCGTTCGGGCGGTCCCAGAACGGTCACCGACGAACAGGTCGCCGCGGTGGTCACCAAGACGCTGGAGAGCACGCCCAAGAACGCAACTCACTGGTCGACGAGGGCCATGGCCAAGGATATGGGCCTGTCACAGTCGACCGTGTCGCGGATCTGGCGGGCGTTCGGCCTCCAACCGCACCGCTCGCAGACGTTCAAGTTGTCGACGGACCCGTACTTCGTCGACAAGGTGCACGACGTGGTAGGCCTCTATATGGATCCGCCCGAGCGGGCGCTGGTGTTCTGCGTGGACGAGAAATCGCAGATCCAGGCACTGGACCGGTCGCAGCCGGTGCTGCCGATGATGCCCGGGATTCCCCAGCGTGTGACCCATGACTACGTGCGGGCAGGCACCACCACGTTGTTTGCGGCACTCGAGGTAGCCAGCGGCAAAGTGATCGGTTCCCTGCACCGCCGGCACCGGGCCGAGGAATTCAAGAAGTTCCTCATCAGGCTCGACCAGGAGGTCCCGCCAGGTCTGGATATCCATCTGGTGCTGGACAACTACGCCACCCACAAGACCCCGGCAATCAAGACCTGGCTGCTGGCCCACCCTCGCTTCCACCTGCACTTCACACCCACCGGGTCGTCCTGGCTGAACCTGGTGGAGCGGTGGTTCGCCGAGCTGACGAACAAACAGATACGACGAGGCGTCCACAAGACCGTCCAAGCCCTGGAGAAGGACATCCGTACCTGGATCGCCACATGGAACACCGACCCGAAGCCCTACATCTGGACCAAGAGCGCAGACGAGATCCTCGAACGCCTCGCCAGTTATCTGAACAGAATTCCTGACTCAGGAGACTAGGGTGTTCGACCCCGACCGCAACGAATTCATCGACGGCGATCCGCTCTTCTTCCGCTGCTCGCTATGGCGACAAGCGGGTGAAAATGCCGCGCAGTCGCTCACTCGTGGCCTGAGGATCATCATCACCGGAAAGCTGCGGCAGCGCACTTTAGACGACAAGGACGGCCAGCGTCGCACCATGATGGAGATCGACGCCGAAGACGTCGCTGTCTTCCTCACCTACGCGCGAGCGCAATTCACCAAGACCTGCCGGCAAGGCATGCCGTCCCAGGGCGGGCCCGCGCCGACACCTGATCTGACACAACCGTCGTCCCCGGCGCCTGCTGAGTCGCATCCGTTCTGACCAGCCCGGGGGATGGTTCAGCCCCAGAACGCGTGACGCGGATCGTCCAGCACGGCTAGGGCCTCGTCCTGTGACGGGACTCCCGGCAGGTGATCACACGGATACCAACGGCCGTGATGGTCCGCCCCGCCCAGGAGCCACCCCTCATCGGCGCCTTCCGTCGTCGTCGACCCACTCGACACCATGGCGGCCGCCACCGTCGGCACCATGATCCGAGACGGCTACGGCGGCCCGGACACCTGCCACGCCCTGTACTGCGCCTTGCCGCGCGCCGAGTTCACCGGCATGTCGATCCTCCTCACCGAGTTTGAAGACCGGTACCCGCCTGGCGTGATCACCGTCGACATCAACTCTCCCGGCATGCTCGGTTTCCACTAAGAGTCATCACGTAGTTCTGGTGTGATGTCCGTCCGGTTCCCGTGTGGGGATGGCGCGTCTGGGTGGCGCGTTCTCCGCGTGGCGGCTGTTCCGACGTGGGACTTGTGCCGCTTGGTTGCGGGTCGGGTCTCATTCGGGGTGGGCCGGTACCGGGGTGGTGTGTTTCGTCGAGCAGAAGCCCTGGGCCCAGGCGTGTCCTGGGGGCGGGCACCGCGCTGCGGTTGACTCGACAGGGCTTCTTGCAGCCCTGCGTCGAAGAGGATCTGGGTGTTGCGTGCCCGGACGGTGTCCACGCGCAGCAAGCAACGCCGAAGCTACGTGCCGCCACCGACAACGCCCGGCGACCGCCGACGTACTGCGCGGCTCTGCGCTCGTCGGCACGCGCCTGCGTCTCGTCCACTGCACCTCCACCGACCTTCGATCGTGGACGGGGTTGACCGGCCCGCAAATGCAGCATCTATAGGCATCAGGCGGATTTGTGGCGGGCGCCGCCCTCGACGTGGATCGTTTCGCCGGAGACAAAACCCGCACGGAGGAGCCACATCACCGTGTCGACGACGTCGTCGGTCTCGCCGTGGCGTCCGACGAAGGTCTTGGCCGCGCTCTTGCTCAACAGGCCGGCCTTGTTGTCACCGAGGCGATCCCATGCGCCCGAGTCCACGACACCGGGCGAGACGGCGTTGACCCGTACCGGCGCAAGATCCGCCGCCAGGTGGCGCGCGGCGTACTCGACCGCACCGTTCGTGACCCCCTTGACGAGTGATCCCGGCCCAGGGCGCCAGCCGACGACACCAGAGAACAGCACCATCGACCCCGTCGGCCGCAGTACCGACGCGAAGTGCTTGGCGACCAGCATCGGGCCGACCACCTTTGCCGTGAACGCGGCCAGCAGCTTGTCGCGATCCAGCTCGGTCGCGCGAACATCGTGCGGCGCCGAACCGGTCGTCACGATGTGGTCGATTCCGTCCTTCAGTTGCTCCGCCGCTGCCGCGAGCGTCGACTCGTCCTGCAGATCAACCCGCACCGCGGTGGCACCGATCTCGCGCGCCAGGACGTCGGCCGCAGCCAGATCGCGGGCACCGACAACAACGTCGTAACCGTCCTTCACCGCACGCCTCGCGACGGCCGCGCCGAGCGCCCGTGCACCGCCGATGACCAGGACCCGCTCCATGTGTCTCACTCCCTCTCGTAGGATCGGAAGCAACGGTATGAATTTGATACCGGTATCTTCAACGGAACTGGGAGCAGCGATGGGCAAGGCGTACAACGTGATGGCCGCGACCTGCCCGAGCCGTACGGTGCTGCACCGTATTGGCGCCCGCTGGACGGTGTTCGTCGTCAACGCCCTCGACGACGGACCTCGCCGCTTCACCGAACTGAAGCGGCACATCCAGGGCATCACCCCGAAGGTCCTGACCGAAACCCTGCGCTCCCTGGAAGCCGACGGCTTGATCAGCCGCCACGAGTACGACGAGAACCCGCTCCGAGTCGAGTACGCCCTGACATCGCTGGGCCGCTCTCTGCTCATCCCACTGCGCGCTGTACGACTCTGGGCCGAAGAGCATGTCCCGGACATCGAGGCGGCCGGAGCCCGCCAGCCGATCTGCTGACCCATGAGTTGACTGCCACCGTCCAGGTTGTGGTCCTCCTCACCCACGGGCTGCCGGCAATGCCGCACCGCCTCACGAAGCTGCGGCCACAGGTCGTGCCGATGAGCGCGCAAAGGCTCACTTGACGACCACAGCGTTGATCGGTTGCATCCCCGTCTCGACCTTCCGTACGGTCTGATGGCGCCCGCCACCCTCACTTGAGGCTGCACCATGACCGTGCAACTGGATGGGGTGCGCGCTCAGATCAGTGGCAGGATGCACGATCTCGATCCGCCCGTCCGGCGCAGCGTCCGCAGCCGGCTCGACCAAAACGGGCGCGGTCGACCTCCGAGCCGGAGGCGGGGGCGTGAGTCTGCTGCGGCTGGTGTGGCGGCTCTCCAGGGAAGCGCACTGCCCGGTGCTGCAGATCGCTTCCTACCGCAGCCGGTTACTCGCCTCCATATCGCGTGACCACCCAACTCATCCTGCGTGCGGTCTGATAGGGCAGAGAACCTGCACGGTGAGCTGGAGCGTCGTGGCCCGTCAATGAGTCTACGGGTGCACCGTGTCGGCAAAGAGTCCCGCGGTCGTGCCTGCGAATGTGAGACGGCCATCCGAGCTGTAGGCGCGGGAGCACACGAGGCTGTTCGTCCGCATCATCGTTACTGGCATGCCGGTGGTTGGGTCCCAGACCCGTACGGTCTTGTGGTAGCCGCCTGCGGCGAGACGGGTGCCGTCGGGACTGAAGGCCACCGCGGACACGGACCGCTGTGGCCGGTCGAACATGCGGGCCTACCAGTTCGGCCGGCACAGAGCCCAGTCAACAGCGCGTAGCCCGTCAGACCGGGAACGGAACTGGCCGAGCAACGCGAGATCCTGCAGTTGGCCCCGGCGTGGGCAAGCCTGCGCTGCCAGATCGTCACATATACCGCGCCTCTTCCAAGTTCGCCCGCACCAGTGCGATGGTCGGATGGCCCGGACTGAGTACCCGCTCGCAGTCCTGCAGGGTGCGTTCGAGCAGGGGGATCGCACGGAACAGATCCCCCGACGCCGCATACGCGGTGGCGAGGTTGTTTCGTGAGGTCAGAGTGTCCGGGTGGTCCCTGCCCAGCACCCGTTCCCGCTCCCGCAGGGTGTACTCGTGCAAGGGGATCGCCCGGCCCAGATCGCCCGCAGCCTCGTACACACCAGCCAGGTTGCTGCACGAGGTCAGCGTGTCGGGGTGGTCCCTGCCCAGCACCCGCTGGCTGTCCTGCAGGGTGCGCTCGTACAGCGGGATTGCCCGGCCCATATCGCCCGCAGCCTCGTACGCGTACGCGAGGTTGTTGCGCGATGCCCGTACGTCGGGGTGGTCTCCGCCTAGCACTCGCTCCCGCTCCCGCAGGGTGTACTCGTGCAAGGGGATCGCCCGCCTCAGATCCCCCGCCGCCTCGTACGCGCTGGCGAGGTTATAGCTCGAGGCCAGCGTGGCAGGGTGGTTAGCACCCAGTACGCGCTCCCGCTCCCGTAGGCTCAGCTCGTACAGCGGGATCGCCCGGCCCAGGTCCCCCAATGTCTCGTACGCATAGGCGAGGTTGCTGCGGGAAGTCGGTGTGTCGGGGTGATCCCTGCCCAGCACCCGTTCCCGCTCCCGCAAGTTGTACTCGTGCAACGAGATCGACCGCCTCAGATCCCCGGCCGCCTCGTACGTACTGGCGAGGTTGTTGCGCGAGGTCAGCGTGTCGGGGTGGTCCCTGCCCAGTACGCGCTCTCTGTCTTGCAGGATGTCTTCGAGCAGAGGAATCGCCCGGCCCAGGTCCCCCGCCGCCTGGTACGCGGTGGCGAGGTTGTTTCGGGAAGTCAGCGTGTCGGGGTGGTCTCTGCCCAGCACCCGTTCCCGCTCCTGCAGGGTGTACTCGTGCAAGGGGATCGCCCGCCTCAGATCCCCCGCCGCGTCGTACGCGCCAGCCAGGTTGTTGCGCAAGGTCAGCGTGTCGGGGTGGTCCCTGCCCAGTACACGCTCGCAGTCTTGCAGGATGCCTTCGAGCAGAGGAATCGCCCGGCCCAGGTCCCCCGCCGCCTGGTACGCGGTGGCGAGGTTGTTTCGGGAAGTCAGCGTGTCGGGGTGGTCCCTGCCCAGCACCCGTTCCTGCTCCCGCAGGGTGTACTCGTGCAACGGGATCGCCCGCCTCAGGTCCCCCGCCTCCTTATACGCAACGGCCAGGTTGTTGCGCGAGGTCAGCGTGTTGGGGTGGTCCCTGCCCAGCACCCGCTCGCTGTCCTGCAGGGTGCGTTCGTACAGCGGGATCGCCCGGCCCAGATCGCCCGCCGCCTCATATGCATATGCGAGGTTGCTGAGCCAGGTCAGCGTGTCGGGGTGATCTGCGCCCAGCACCCGCGTTTGGGTATTTAGGGCGCGTTGAAGGGCATGGATGGCGGGGGCGAGTGCTCCTTGACCCGTTCGGTAGGCGGCGGCGCGGTAGAGGATGCGGGCGGTTTGGATGGTGTCGCGGTCAGGGATGTGGTGGTGAGCGATGGCGTCGGCGTGCGGGAGAAGTGCAGCGCAACGGGGCCAAGTCTCGGGTTGGTCGATGCCTCCGGCGGGGAAGGAGTCCGAGAGGCAGGCTGTGGCCTGGTCTCGGGCGTGATCGACGGCTATGGGCTGGCGGTGGGGATCGTTTGGGTCCGGGGTGCGAGCGAGGGCCTGGACAAGGCGGTGGACGGTTAGCGTCGCGTCGTGGTTGTCGGTGATCATGTTGTAGGCAGTGAGCTTGCCGATCGCGGTGGCGAGCTGGGGTGGTTGGGCGAGGCTGTGGAGCAGGTCTCGGGGAATGTTGTCGGGGGCGTACCAGGCCAGAATCCGCAAGAGGTCGCCGGCGAGGGGGGTCTCGTCCAGGCGGTTCAGGGTGAGGTGCCAGATCCGGGCGATGGTGCGTTCGGAGTCGCTGCCCGTGGCGCTGGCGGCGAACATCGTGGCGGGCCACTGGGCCAGCATGTCCAGGTAGTCGAGAGGGTCTGTGCCAGTCTCGGCGCAGTACGCGGCGGCCTGTTCAATCGCCAGGGCCAGGTGCCCGAGTTCCTCGCATACGGCATCGGTGCCGGCGGTGTTCCGCGGGCCGTGGTGGCTGAGGATGCGAGTAAATAGGTCGACTGCTTCGGCCGGGTTGAATACGCCGAGGCGTGTGGCGGTGGCTTCGTGGTGCCAGCCGGTCGCGCGGCGGGTGGTGATCAGGAGTCGGCCGCCCGGCACCCGATCCAAGAGCGGGCGGATGTGCCGAGGGTCCTCGACGTTATCCAGCACGAGCAGCCAATCGTGATGGCCGGCGAGCCAGGCCACCGCGCGTTCGGTCTGCAATTCAGCGGGCAATCCGACCAGGCCGGGCTGCAGGGCCTGCGCCAAGGCAGCTAGTCCCGCGTCGATTGCGGCCGTGTCGTCGGCGGTGACCCACCACCGAATCTTCTCGTGCCGTCGGGCCGCCCAGTGCGCGGCGAGTGCCGACTTACCGACCCCGCCCAGCCCGTGCACGGCGTGCACGATGGCCTCCGCAGGGCGGGCGAACACCTTCTCCAGTGCGAGGAGTTCGTTGCTGCGGCCAACGAATGTTCCGGTCCCGATGTTCGACACCCCACGCGTCGCAGCGGCGTCCGGAATCGGTGCGTACGCCTCCGGCGGGAGCACGAATGCCTGCTCCGCCCTGACGTATTGCGTCGACGAGGCGATCACGCTGCCGCCAGCGACGATCGCGCCGTCGGTCCCGTGAAGTCCGACAGGTGTCGTCGGCCGCGCCGGCACCAGTTCCCCGGTCATGGCCGGTATTCGGTGTGAGAGTCGGTGACATCCTCACCTGCGACAATGGCCCCGTCGCTGCCCGCCATCCCAGACGTGCCGCCTGGCGCTGGCGCTGCGGGGGCAGGGGGTGGTGTCGACCCGGTGTATTGGGTTGAGGAGCCGGTCACGTTTCCCCGTGCCACGATCGCTCCCCGCACGCCGATCACCGGCTCCGCCGGCCCGGGCGGCGGAACGGGGACGGGGCCAGGGGTCGGCGTGCGCAACTGCCACAGAGACACGCCCAACGCGGCGACCCCGGCCACCGACCCAGCGACGCCCCAGCTCTGATCCGATCCTTCTGGATGCGCGACCGTGACCCACGCCAACAGCCCCACCGCCGTACTGACTCCTAGCAGGGCAAGCCCCCACCACCACACCCGCCGCCAGCTCGTCATGCTCCATGGTCGCCCCGAAGGCATGGTCAAGTCTGCCCATCCGCAAACCGGGCCCTTCGCTCGACGACACTGAGTGCGCGTCGACCACCCGGCCACTAGACCAGGTCACGTCCGCACCAGCCGCCAGCCGATCCAGTCGTGCTGATCCGACCTTCTCAACTTCGGCAGCAGGTTGGACCCGAGTGTGGAGGCCAGTCCTTCTTCGCCATGGCGACAAGGTACTTGGTGGACCGCTGCGTCTCTCACCTGCTCTGACGGTCTGCAGGCCTCTGAGCTTGTCCGCCAGTCTCGGAGATCTCTCCCCCCAGCGGCGACGTCTCAGTGACCTCCGGTCACATGACGTATCTGCCGCTTTGACCGCAGGGCCTGCCCTTCGGCCCGTCACTCGGACTGGTGCTCCGGTCCGCCGAAGTCCGGGCTGGTGAAGTCTGGACTGGAGAACCTCGGGCGGGGTCCTGTCGACGGTCCGCTGTCGGGGCTGGTGAACCCCGGCCGGTTGTACCCGAGGTGCGGGATGCGGCTCGGCGTCGGGGTCTGGCGGCCTAGCGCGGCGGAGCCGGGATCGGCGAGGGCCTCCCGGAGGAACGGCAGGACGCCCCGTTCTAGAAGTGCATCACGCCAGACTTCCCTGGCCCGGTCCACTTGTTCGTGCAGTTCGCCGCGGGCCTCGTCCGGTGGTGCGGACGAACTGCTGTGCAGTGCCGTCAGCACCAGGCCGCCCGCGGCGACCAGAAGCGCGGCCGCCGTGACCGCAGCGAAGACCCACCCCGCGGTCAGCAGCGTCCTGGCGAACGCACGCTCGGGATCGAGCATCTTCAGGACGTACCCGACAAGCAGGAAGATCGCAGCGACGGTGCCGGAGAGGATGGGGGCGAGCACGGCGAAGACAGCGAACGCTCCGGCACCGGCTACGGACGACTCTGTCACTTCCGGCGTACCCGGTGTGCGCGCCCCAACCACCCGCGGTACCTCTGGGCGTACATGCAGGCCGAGTAGCGTCGCCAGCAACCGGCGGCCGTAGGACATCTTGGCCCAACGCTGCGGAGCGACTCCGTGGCTGATCCGGCGGCCACCCGGTTGACCGGCACCGAGGACGGCGGCGCCGAACCGATGACCCAGACCAGCCGGGGCATGCTCACCGGTCGCTGCCGGGCGGGTACCAGAGCCGGGCAATGGGGACCGGGCGGACCCCGAGCTCGAAGACGAGTACACCGCCTCTGAAGCCTCGTACCTGCGCGCCGGGTTGCGCAGTTCCTCACGGGCCTTTACATAGTTCTGGTACTCGGTCGCCGCGGCCGCCGTGATGAGCGCGGTGGCGTTGAGTGCCATGGTGCGCAGTTGTTCGGGGTTGAGCCGCTGGCCGACAGCGGCGAGTTCCGGGCGGTGTGGTGCGGAGCGCAGCGCCTCATCGAGGATCCGCTCGTATTCCTGGCGGTCCTCGCTCAGCAGGTGCTGCGGAACGCTGTTCACAGCCCCTCCTCCCCGAACGCCGGTCCTTGCCGCCATCGTGGCGCGTCGCGGCCATCGGAGCTAGATCCCGTTCCATCGGGAGGGTCTGCAGGGAAGGGAACGTTCTCGGAACGCGGGGGATCGGGCTGCCGTGTTCGGTCCGCGGGGAACTCGGCGGGGGCGGGTTCCGGGATGCGAGTGTCCGCAGCGGCAGCGGCAGCAGCAGCGGCGGCAGCGGGCGGCCCCGAAGGTGTCGGCCGTGCGGGGGGCAGCGTGTTATCGGCAGGGGCGGAATGCTGGACCGAGGTCACGGAGGACGAGTCCGGCGCCGGTTGCGGTTCCGTTCGAGGCATCGGAGTGGACGGAGCTACGGCAACTGCTGCACCCGGTGCTTCCACGGTGCCGGAGACGTCTGCACCACGCTGAGCACCGGCTGTCGAAGGCACCTCGACCTCCGCCACCCCAGCCGGCTGCTGTCCGTCCGTCACTGCCTCGTTCACCGACTGGATGCGGCCCAGTGCGGCGAGCAGCATGGGCGCCGACATTCCAACGACGACAGCGGCGTATTCACCTTCGATCTGTCCCGTTGAACCGAACAGCACCGCAGCCCCGGCACCCATCACGCCGTGCACGACGGCCGCGGCGATATCAACGGCGGGGTCGATGTACGCCGGGAACCTTGGGGCATCGCCCCGCGCCAGGCCTACCGCGGTCAACTGCCGATGGGCTCGGCGATCGGTCTGCCAGGACACGAACCGGGCGTACATGTCCAGGGCACCACGCAGCAGACCACCCGCTGCCCCCAACAGGATCAACGTCGCGACGGCCACGGTCTCCCCCGAGTGACGACGCTGACGCCTGGCTGCGAGTTTCCGGACACCCGACGAGCGTAGGGCCGCGCGTACGCTACTGGGAAGGGCACAGGGTGGCGCAGAGATCGGTCAACTGCCCATCCCGCACACTTATTTGCCCTCAATGTCAGCGCGAGGCGCATCCCGAATGCAGCCCGCGAAGCGCTCCGCCGACAGCACGTCAAGCGTGCTCAGAGGAGACACGAGGAGCTGGACCACGCCCGGCCAGTCGCCATGGCGAGACACGCGTACGTTCAGCCGGATGTCGGGCTGACGGTGGGTGCATGCCTGCAGCCCAGCGGTAAGCACGTCGCGGGCCTCGCTGCGGGAGATGGGGCGTCGCCGGGCGCCGGGCATGTGGCAGTCGCCGGCGTGGAGCTGGACCGGAGGCTTGCCGGACCCGATGCCGAGCTCGACGATCCACTCGGGGGGCGGCGGCCGGTGCTGGCGGCCGCGTTCTTCTTCGGCCTCCCGCGTGCGCAGCGCCGTGATCTTGGCGTCGATGCGCTGTACCTAGAGCAGATGCCAGGTGCACAAGGTGGCCAGGTGTTCCAGGTCCGGCGGCAAATCATCGAACATATTTTTGATTTTATGCCCGCGGTCACTCGCCTCGCTCTCGCGTGTTCGATTTTATGTTCGATATCGTGGGGGTGGAGGTGAGCGTGGCATGAGTACGTGGTCGACGAGGAACCGGCAGGGCGTAGTGATGCATGTGCGCTGCCCGGACCGGCTGCCGGAGCACATGTACCGGCAGGTGCTGGAGCAGCTGGCGGAGCTCTCGCCGGTGGTGCAGGCGCTGCCGCCCACGGCGGCCCTGGTGGACCTGCGCGGTTCGCTGCGCTACCACGGCGTCGACGGCCGGCGCCTGGGGGAGGTGCTGCGGGTGCGGACGATCGCCCGGCTCGGTGTCGACGTCCGGGTCGGCATCGGCCCGAGCATCACGGTCGCCGCGACCGCCTCCGCCCAGGTGACACGACCCGGAGGCGTGCTCGCGATCGACGCCGACCAGGCCACCGGTTGGCTCGCCTCTCTGCCGGTGGAGGCCCTGCACGGCATCGGCCCCCGCCAGGCAGCCGTCCTGACCGACTACGGCATCCACTCGGTCGGCCTGCTCGCCACGATCCCGCCCGCCACCACACAACGCCTGCTCGGCGGGAAAGCCGGACGGCTCGCCACCGACCGGGCCCGCGGCATCGACCCCCGCGCCGTCGTCCCGCGCGCCCTGCCCTCGAGCGCGACCGTGCGCTGCTCGTTCGACCGCCACACTCTGGACGGCGCCATGGTGCGATCAGCCCTGCTGGACCTGGTGATGCAACTCGGCACACAGCTGCGCGGCCGCGCCCAGGCCGCCCGCGCGCTCACCTTGACCCTCAAGTTCGCCGGGGGAAGCAGCTGGGAGAAGACCCGCCGCCTGCGCGAGCCGTCCGCACACGACGACGACCTGCGCCACCTCGCCTACCAGCTGATCGACGCCGCTGGCCTGCAGCGCGGCCGCCTGACCGGACTCGCCCTGAAAGCCGAGGACCTGGCCGACGCCGACCAGGTCGCCGAACAGATCAGCCTCGACACCGCCCGCGAAGCCCGCCTCGTCGCCGAGACCGCCATCGACCGGGTCCGCGACAAGTTCGGCCCCCGTGTCATCGGACCCGCCGCCGTCTACCGGCGCGCCTCCTGAACGTGAGCGATCCCCAACCCTCTGGCAGAGAGGCGTGGCCCATGCTGCTCGAACCGCCCGGGCTCATCCCCGCCCACCAGCTGCCGCACTGGCACTATGTGCAAGCCGTCGACGAGGCCCTCACCGCTCGCGGCATCCCGCCCGGAGCGTGCGCGCCGACCGCACCCGCCGCGAGCTGGGGGAGACCATGTACATGGTCTTCAGCTGGGACGTCAGCCGGACGGCCGGTCACGCCGGTGTACGCCTGCACTGGGGCGAGGAAACCGGCTGGTCCTGTGCCCACACCGGCGCCAACCCGCGTATCCGCACGCCCCGTCGCCCTGTCGCTGCTCTGCGCCGCGTCTTTGCGCAGCCCGATGACGTCGCCACCGTGGCAGAGCAGCTGGTGTGACACGGTGGCGCTGCTACGGGTGACTTCAGCGCAGAGTGGGAGCAGGCCAGCTCGATGTGGGGCGTGGTCGACGCCTGGCGCCGCCGCGCAGCCCCCCCGTAGAGCGAGTGAGGCCGAACGGGGCATGTCCTCATGGGCAGGCGATTGACCCGCAAGAACCCCAGGGCCGGCGGGTGGTCGAAGAAGCCCCAGGCCACTCAGACTTGATGCCATACGAGCGTATAGCGCCAGAACAACCGCCGCCGCAGCCGTGCGCCGGGGAGGAGGGGCCCGGTTTCACGGACGATGTCGTCAAAGGTCATGTCTGCTGCGCGAGTAGGGGCCGTCATGGATGCGGGCCGCGGTGAGGAGCGGCCTTTGTTCTTCAGCCAGCCCATAGCGGCGTTGGCTGGAATGGCGAGGGCTCCGAGCAGATGGTCCGCAGATGTCTGGGGGCGGGACAGGCCGACGATCACCAAGGTCCCTCCCGGCGCCAGATGACTGCGGAAACAGGCGAGTGCCTGGGCGAACGGGAGATGATGGACCGTGGCGACACACGTGATGACGTCGTAGGAGCCGGCAGGGAACTCGGCTACCGCATCCGCGACGGTGAAGGTCACAGGAAGCGATGCAGGAGTCAGCTTCTGAGCCTGGACCGTGATCACCGGATCGGCATCGACTGCCGTCACGGCAACGGCACGTCGGGCCAAGAGCCTTGCAAGGTCACCGCTGCCGGAGCCGATGTCCACAGCGCGATCGATGCGTTTCGGCAGCTGCCGCAAGATCCAACGATGGTAGTGGGCGTTGTGATCCCAGGGATAGGCGGCATTGAACCGCTCAAGAGCCCGCAGGATACGCGGCGAAAGGATCTTCATCCCCTCAGCCCATCAAGTCCTGGCAGCACGCACACACCGTTCCGGAACAGATCAACCGCCGCACCCGAGCCCGTGCCGAACACGCAGAAGCGGGCTGACCAACCGCTCCACCGCCTGGCCGGCAACCGCTGAAGGCCGGCCAGGCCGACGTCATCCGAGCGGGACAGGCCCTCCACCCCGGGGACCAGCGTCCAGATGAGCTGCGATGCGCGCAATCGTCTGGGCGTTGTCCTCGAACAGATGCGCCTGCATGCCCGCCGCCTGAGCAGCCTCAACATTTACTGCGAGATCGTCGATGAACAGACAGCTCTCCGGCCGCACCTCCAGGCTGGCGCATACGGTCTCGAAGGCACGCGGGTCCGGCTTCTCGATGCCGATCTCGTGCGAGTACACGATTTGCTCGACCAGTTCGTCGAAGTGATACAGCGCGGTCTCCCGTTCCCGGGCGCCGACGAAGCTGTTGCTCAGGATGCCCAGCCTGCAGCTTCCTCGCAGCCCACGCACGTAAGCGATGAGTTCCTCGTTCGGCTTTCCCAGGTATTCCGCCCAGAGATCAGCCATGAAGGCTTCAATCTGGGGCGCGTCGAGCCTCAAGCGTGCTGCCACCTGCTCGTGAACCTCTCGTTCACTGATGCTCCCGAGGCTCCCGGCTTGCCACACGTCGCGCAGCCGCTCATGCACAGTGCCGAGCGGCAACTCCAGCCGCTCTTCCCATCGCTGCACGCAGCCGGTTTCCGGCGTGATCTCCAGCACGCCACCGATATCGAGAATGACGCAGGTCGCCGTCACTCGAACTCCCCCTCTTCGTCCAGCCCGGCTGGCGAGCGCACACCGCTCGCTCGTGTGATCTACGGAGACACTGTCGCCCTTCCCTCTGGGGCAAGGTCAAGCGATCTTGAAACCTTGTAGGAGCCCTGTTGCGAGCCGCCGACACAGCTCGGCTGCATCGGCAGGTGCCTTCGAAACTCGTGACGAACCGCGGAGTCCTCGGCCGGACGATGACGTCAGAACTCGGGCTCTGGCTCAAGTTCTGTGGTCCGTGACTGTGGGTTACCTGTTAGATCTCGAAAAGAACTTCTTCTTGTGGTGGGTTCGGAGGATCGAGAACATCGCGGAGGCGCGTGATGTCCTGGCGCCATTTCGGCCCCTTCGTGGCCTCGCCCCACAGCTCGGCGAGTTCAGACAGCTCAGCAACCGCTTGGTCCAGGGCGTCGATGGCGAGTGCTCGAAGGTCTTCGGACAACTGCGGCAGCGGCTCCGATGGGCCGTAGTTCGAGCACGCGGGCTCGCCGTCAGGGTGCTGGGCGACCACCAGGGCTGCTGCGGCAACCGCTCGCTCGGCATCGGAAGTGTTCAGGTAGTCGGCGGTGTCGGCGGCACGTTTGAGGACTCTCCGGATCATGGGCTCGCGTTCTCCCATGGTCGCGTCATCCAAGTCGGCGGCGGTGTCGTTGTCGAAGGGGCCGATGTCCCAGGTGCCCATATCTCTCCTCGCGCGGTCGTCTGGAGATCGTCGCACTGGCCACCGACAATGAGGTCAGGAGGCAAGCAGCACCCGCTTGCGCAGGAGCTGGAATCCCGCGCGGCCGAACATCTGGCGCTTCAGCATCTTGATCCGGTTGACATGGCCTTCGACCGCGCCTGAGTTCCAGGGCAGGGTGAGTCCGGCGATGACGGCATCAAGATCGCGGTCGATGCCTGCGGCGAGGGTGTGGAGGCTCGGGAGGTCGTCCTGCCGGACGGCGTCGAGCCAGTCGGGGAGGCGCTGGCCCTGGCGTTCGGTGAGCATGGCCGCGAAGGACCGGACATGGCGGGTGAGGGCGTTCAGTTCCGGACAGTTGCTCCGGACCGTCTTGAGCTGGAGCTGTTCGGATTCGGCGAGGGTATCGGGGTGCCGAAGGACCCATCCGGCAACAGTGCGTGGTGAGGGCGGCCGGGCGGTCACCTGCCGTGGTGAGGTGCGCTTTTTTCTCAGATGGGCACGGACGCGCTGGTAGCTGCCCTTGTAGCCGAGTGGCAAGATCTCCTCCCACAGCTTCCACGCGTTGGTGAAGCCTTCGTTCCAGCGGTCGTCCAGGTAAGGCTTGTAGTCGTCGAGGACCGAGGGCCGGTTCTGCCACTGGCCGGTGAACAGATCCTCCGGCTTCGGGGCATCGGAGAACCGTTTGACGGTGTGCCAGGCGGCTACGCGACGGCAGCCGAACAGGGACACATGCCGCCTGCGCGAATGGACGGAACAAGTCCGGCCGCGGATAACCAACCTGTAAGCCGGCGTAGCAGAGACGGACATCGGTCGGGTCCTGAGCGGCCAACTACCGCTGAGTGAACTGATCAACCGGCCTAGCAGGTGCGGGGTGCAGGTACCTGGTGCCGTTCTGTGGCTTGGGTAAGTGCGCGGCGATGGATGCCCAGAACAGGGATGCACCAAGACTCAACCACTGCTTGCTTTCCCGTGTCGCAATGAGGGCACATTCCGAGACCGAGGGCACGCTCCACCGGTGCGATGAGCATCGGCGCGGCCCGGCCGGTCTGCCAACGAGCGAGTGGTCATATTTCGGTCCTGGATCGCCAGGTGACGGCTGCACAGCATCACGAGTCCCTGCACCGCGGCGCCATAGGCAAGCTCGGGCCGACCTTGCCTCAGGCGCCCGGGCGGGCGGACGGCATTTGATGCGTTCGCGGACGACAGGGACGGTCCGCTGCACCCGTCTGCGGCCATGAAGCGTCGGACGGATCGCTGACGTGGACCGCGTGTCCGTCGGGTCGGACCATGCCCTGCACGGTTCGCCCCGACGGGGTGGTGTTATGAGGTGAGGTGGTCCAGGAGCCAGGTGGTGATGGCCCGGAGGGTGCCGGAGGCGACACCGCGGAGGGCGGCGCCGGCCAGGGGAGCAGCCAGCCGGACGGATCGTCGCCGTCGCCCACGCGATCCCACCGGTGGACTGGCTGAGAGCGATGGAGTCGGGCTTGGGCCGGCAGACGTGCCTCATGCTGTCGAGGGCGCTCGTCGAACTGGAGGCGGTCTCCGTCGCCGACAGCGCCCGGGGCCAGGGGCTGGGGCACCACCTCGTCGACGAACTGGTCCGCTCGTACACCCGCCAGGGCTATGAGGCGATGCTGGGTGGTATTCATACCCACAAGCCCTATCTGGCGCCGTACTACGAGGCTGACGGCTTCAGCGTCCTGTCTCCAGGGGCTCCGCTCGACCTGCAGATCCCCATCGGCCGGATCCGGTTCCCGGCTGAGCCGTCGATGCGGCACCTGGTGCGCCCGCTCGCACCGGGCGTGTTGTATCGGGCTGGGGTTGTCGGGGGCCTGCTGGCTGGCCGGTGAGGCACCGCGTCCGTCAGTTCGCTCCTGTCCAAGGGGCCATTGTCAGTCGGCCCCGGTAGCGTCCGCCACATGATCGAAGTGGAAAGCGTACTTGCTCAACTGGACATATGTGCGGGCGAGTTCAGGTTCCCCGACCTCGGCCATGGTTACTTCTCCGCTGTGGATGCGCGGATGCACCTCTTCCGCGACCCGGAGCGCTGGGCTCTGATCGTCGAGACCGTCGGCTACAACCCGCGCATGGGAAACCTCGTTGACGTGCTCCATGTCTTCGGAAATTGCCTGACGGCTGGTGGGCCGGGCTTTGCGAACGAGGGTTTCCTCGACCGCGTCGAAAACATGGAGGAGATCGACGACGAGGAGGAGTACGCGGGGGAGGCTCCTGTAGTCGTCAGGGGCTGGCCGCTCGTCGTGGACATGGAGCCCGGCAAGCCGCTCGAAGATGTGTTCCGCGCACTCGTGCCGGAGCACCGGGACCTGCTCCTCGCGGACGAGGCCGAACTGCGGTCGCGAATCCCCGCCGACCTGCCGAAAGTGCTGCAGCTGGAGGAATGGCACCAGCCGGAGGATCTCGTTGAATGGCCTCCCGGCACGAGTGAGACCTACCAGCAGATCGCGGAAGTCCTTGCCTCCGGTGACATCAGCCGCTACCGACCGAGCCTTTCACCCAATTCCCACTGGTCCAACTGGCCGGACTCCGGGCAGCTGTGACCGGTCGCCAAGGCTGGGACAGGTAGAGGGCCGCGCCCTCAGCGACGTGCTGGCCTGGCTGTCCACCGCCCCACTGGAGTGGCGCAAACAGATCTGCTTCGGGGCCGGCACGTGTACTTCGCCGTGCAGCAAGGGTGCAGCATCTCCGGGGGCCGGATGGCTCTCGGTCCTGGCATCGACGTGTGCGGCCCATGGCTGCTAGCGGTGGCTACCTCATCGGCCCAGGCTCTGTCGTAGGCGGCGCGCGCTACGCCAGCGAACTCGATGTGCAGGTGGCGGCACTGTCCGGATGGATCGGCTCACGCCTCAGCAGCGAGTCGGCCAACACCTGCCACTCTGGTGGGGACGATCAGTAGCTCTGGAGTTCGTCACCATCCGCAGGCCATGCCGTTCAATCAGCCCAGCCCTCGGTGTTCGAAAAGGACTCGTAGGAGTAGCGCGTGTCTCGGTTCCACTCCTCCCCGGTGATCCGTTTGTACGCCTGATCCGGCGTGTACAGCAGGCTCTCGGCCCAGATCAGGTCGCTCGCGTAAGGAGTGAAGGCCGTAGGGTCATGGAGGACTCTGTTGAATTCGGTGCGCCCGGCGGCGACGACGGCGGCACGGGTGTAGAGGAAGGCATCTTCTCCCAGATTGTGTCCGTACTCCTTACGGTCCAGCCGGTAGAGCGCCCAGGACAGTTGTTCGGCAAAGCCGATGACCAGCGAGAGCGGGGAGCGGGCAAGCCCGCTCGGTCAGGGTGGCTGCAAGGAGGTCGGCGTCCGGGTCAGGTCCCGTGGGCGTGCAGTCCTCGATGAGCTGCCAAAAGGCGTCCTCGTTCATGCTGGCGATCATGCCGCAGGGGACTGACAGTCCGGTCTGCCGGGTCGTCTGCTTGCTGCTGTGAGACGTGCACGCGGAGCAGGGTGAGCTTGGCATCGGAAGCTGCGAACTCCGGGGAGCAGGGGACTCGGCGCTTCCTGAAGTGATCCAGAGGAAACGGCATCGCCCACACCTGTGGACCATCAGCCCCGGACTGATCCAACCACCTCGAAGCTTTCCGGGAGGAGTTCTCGGAGCAGCGGTGCAACCGCTGGCGGGGGCGTGAGAGAGTTGCGGCCCGACTGACACGGTTGGGGTGTTCTTGCCTGTGGGGGGCGTTCATGTCCACGCGTATTCATCCTGCGTGGCCTGGTGATCCGGGCCGGATCGGCCCGTACCGGATCATCGGGCGTCTGGGTTCGGGCGGCATGGGCACGGTCCATGCGGCCCTGGATTCCGGCGGCCATCGGGTGGCGGTCAAGGTCGTCCACCCGGCGCAGGCCGGCGATGAGGAGTTCCGGGCCCGGTTCACGCGGGAAGTAGCGTTGTCCCAGCGGGTCACGGGGCCCTGTCTGGTGCCGCTGCTCGCCGCAGACCCCAGCGCGATGGTCCCCTGGCTGGCCACCCCGTACGTCCCCGGCCCCACACTCGGCGAGTACGTCTCCGCGCAGGGCCCGCTGTCCGGGGCGCGGCTGTACGCGCTGGCGGCCGGGACCGCGGCCGCGTTGGCGGCTGTCCATGCAGCCGGGGTGGTGCACCGTGATGTGAAGCCGGGCAACGTCATCCTGGCGCCGGATGGGCCGCGGGTGCTGGACTTCGGCATCGCCCACGCCCTGGACGGCACCTCGGTGACGCGGACCGGCGTGATGACCGGCACCGCGGGGTGGATCAGCCCCGAGGGCTACCGCACCGGTGCGACGGGGCCGGCCGGGGACATCTTTGCCTGGGGAGCACTGGTCGCCTACGCCGCCACCGGACGGCTGCCCTTCGGTACCGGCGCACCGGACGCGGTCGCGGCTCGGGTGATGTCCGCCGCCCCCGACCTTGCCGGGATCCCTGACGACCTCCTGGCCCTGGTGACCTCCGCGCTGGCCAAAAACCCGGAGGAGCGACCCACGGCCGACGCCCTGGCCGGGCAGTGCACGGCGCTGCTCGCCGCTCAGACCACCCAGGTCCTGCAGCCGGGGGGCGAGGCACCGACTCTGGCGGCTGGCCTGGTAACGGCCCGATGGGAGGGCCTGTCGGCGGCCGAGGACGACCCCGCCTGGACCGTGGCGCGACGCCGGGTCGCCCGCCGCCGCGCCTGGCTCATTGGCGCGGCCGCTGCCACCGCGTTCGCCGTGGCCGCCGCCAGCACCTACCTGATCGCGGAACAGGACCGGGACGGGCAGCGAGGCGGCACACGAGCCGCGGGCACGACGGCCTCAGCCACGGCCTCACCTGGCAGACGTTCCGAGGCGGCGACCGCCTCCCCGGCAGCAGGCACCCCGAAAGCCGCTCCAGAGAAGAAGACCCCGGCGGCGACCGTGTCCGCAACCTGCCTGCCGGTCACCTACAAGACCCCCACGGGTCCGGCGACCTGCGAGTCCAAGAAGGACATCTGCACCGTCCGATCCCCGTACTACGTCAAGGACATCGACAGACTGTGCGGCGGCCCGCCCGTCCTGCAGAAGGTCAGCATCATCTCCGAGCCGCCTACCGGCGGGGACCCAAGCGTCTTCTACTGCGTCGCCTGGACCGGCAGCGGCAGCGACACATCCCGTGACGCCGTGCTGCCGATGAACGCCCCCGGCTACCAGTGCGGCGCCGATCTACTGAACCCCGCCGGCACCCAAGATGCACCGGGGGACAACATCGTCTTCTTCGACACCGAGCAGGACTGTACACCCCTGTATCCCGGAACGCGCCTGACCTACCCCGCCGTTCTGGATTACAGCAGCCTCGACGACCAGCAACTCCCGCAGTACGTCTGCCTCACTGAACACGTCGGGGCTTGACCCACCGGCGCTAAATCTCGGCGTCCCCCCAGTCGCACACGATGTGGTCGTGCTGCGAGGAAGCCCGCCTCCCGGTGCCTGGAGGCCCGGATGAGATCTGGTGTGGATGGAGCGAAGCCCGCCGTCGTAGGGCCGTGGGCTTCGCCAGCCGACCGGGATGCATTCCGCGGTCGTCGGTGCCAGATGCTGGACGGCTTCGCACAGGGCGCGTGGCCCTCACGCGAGGAGCAGACGCGCATCTGGGGCGGTGCAGCCGTTTCGGGACCGGTTACGGAGCGTACGCACGGGCCGCCAGCGGCTGGATGGAGCCGCTAGGGTCGCTGACCAACACGGTCAGGGACGTCCAGGTCCTTCGCGCCCTCGAGGCGGACAGACGGTCGTGATCACGCTGTCGCGCAGCGAGAGGCCGTGATGATTGCCCGTCTCATGCGGCCCAAGTCGTGGGCGACACGCGATGGTTGGTGCTTCTTGGCGTGTCGCGATCCTTGTCCTGCGAGGTCATCGGCTTCCTGCCGTTCCGGGGTCGTCATAGGGCCAGAGGTTCCGGGTTTGATCTTCATCTGAGGGCTAGGGTGAGGGCTTCCCAGGACCGCCTTCGGAGGTGCCCGCCCGGTGGCTGACAGCTTTGTTCACCTGCACAATCACACCGAGTACTCGATGCTCGACGGCGCGCAGAAGCTGAAGCCGATGTTCGCTGAAGTCGAGCGGCAGGGCATGCCGGCTGTGGCGATGTCCGATCACGGCAACATGTTCGGTGCGTACGAGTTCCATCAGGTGTCCAAGGGCTTCGGCAGTGTGAAGCCGATCGTCGGGATCGAGGCGTACGTTGCCCCGTCCTCGCGCCGCAACCGCCGTCAGGAGTTCTGGGGGCCGGGCGGGCAGCGGGCCATGTCGGACGACGGCGAAGGATCGAAGGACGTCTCCGGCGGAGGCCGCTTCACCCACATGACCATGTGGGCGCGGAACGTCCAGGGCCTCAAGAACCTCTTCTACATGTCCACCGAGGCCAGTTACACCGGGCAGTTCCCTTCCGGTAAGCCGCGCATGGACATGGAGCTGATCAGTGAGCACGCCGAGGGCATCATCGCGACGACCGGGTGCCCCTCGGGGGCGATCCAGACGCGTCTGCGGCTGAACCAGTACGACGAGGCCCGCGAGGTTGCTTCCGCCTACCAGGACATCTTCGGCCGGGAGAACTACTTCCTGGAGCTGATGGACCATGGCCTGTCCATCGAGCGGGAGGTGCGGGACGGGCTGCTGCGTCTGGCCAAGGATCTGAGCATTCCGCTTCTGGCGACGAACGATGCGCATTACGTTCACGAGGACCAGGCGGACGCGCACGACAACCTGCTGTGTATCGGCGTCGGTAAGAACAAGGCCGACGAGAAGCGGTTCCGGTTCCAGGGCAGCGGCTACTACCTGAAGAGCGCGCAGGAGATGCGGGCGTTGTTCTCCGAACTGCCGGGGGCGTGTGACAACACGCTGCTGATCGCGGAGCGGATCGAGTCGTACGACTCGGTGTTCGAGAACGTCGATGAGATGCCGCGGTTCCCGGACGTGCCGGAGGGTGAGAGTCAGGAGTCCTGGCTGCGCACGGAGTGCCTGAAGGGCCTCGCCATGCGCTATGGCGACCCGATCCCCGCCGAGGTCATCGAACGCTTCGAGACCGAGATGTCGGTCATCGGCCCGATGGGCTTCTCCAGCTACTTCCTTGTGGTCGCGGACATCTGCAAGTACGCGCGGGACAACGGTGTGCCGGTCGGTCCTGGCCGTGGTTCGGCGACCGGCTCGATCGTTGCCTACGCGACCCGCATCACGGAGCTGTGCCCGCTGGAGCACGGCCTGCTGTTCGAGCGCTTCTTGAACCCGGAGCGCATCAACCCGCCGGATGTCGACCTGGACTTCGACGACCGTCAGCGGGACAAGATGGTGCGCTACGTCACCGAGAAGTACGGCGACGAGTACACCGCCATGGTGAACACGTTCGGCAAGATCAAGGCGAAGAATGCGATCAAGGACAGCTCGCGCATTCTCGGCTACCCCTTCAGTCACGGTGAGCGGATCACCAAGGCGCTGCCGCCGGACATCATGGGCAAGTCCATCCCGCTGGACGGCATCTTCGACCCCTCGCATCCCCGCTACGGCGAGGCTGGCGAGATCCGGGCGATGTATGAGAACGAGCCGGACGTCAAGAAGGTCATCGACACCGCCAAGGGTGTCGAGGGCCTGACCCGGGGCACCGGCGTGCACGCGGCCGCGGTCATCTTGTCCAAGACCCGGCTGACCGACCGTATCCCGCTGCACATGCGCGCCTCCGACGGCGTGAAGATCACCGGCTTCGACTACCCCAGTTGCGAAAACATGGGGCTGGTCAAGATGGACTTCCTGGGCCTGCGGAACCTGGGCGTCATCGACCACGCCATCCACAACATCCGGGAGAACCGGGGCGTCAAACTCGCCTGCGTCGACCCGATCGACGGTGACACGGACACGGTCGTCATCCCCCTCGACGACAAGACGACGTTCGAACTCCTGGGCCGGGGCGACACCTTCGGGGTGTTCCAGCTCGACGGCGGCGGCATGCGCGCCCTGCTCAAGCTCATGGAACCGAGCCGGTTCGAAGACATCGCGGCCGCCCTCGCCCTGTACCGGCCCGGCCCGATGGCCGCCAACGCGCACACCAACTACGCGCTGCGCCAGAACGGCAAGCAAGACCCCGACCCGATCCACCCCGAGCTCAAGGACGTCCTCGACCCGATCCTCGGCTCCACCCACCACCTGCTCATCTTCCAAGAGCAGATCATGGCCATCGCCCGGACCCTCGCCGGATACACCCTCGGCGGCGCCGACATGCTGCGCCGCGCGATGGGCAAGAAGAAGCCCGAGGTACTGGCCGCAGAGTGGGAGAAGTTCCACGGCGGCATGAAAGCCAACGACTACTCGGAAGAGGCCATCAAGGCCATCTGGGACGTCATGCTCCCCTTCTCCGGGTACGCCTTCAACAAGTCCCACACCGCCGGCTACGGCCTGGTCTCCTACTGGACCGCCTACCTCAAGGCCAACTACCCGGCCGAGTACATGGCCGCACTGCTCACCTCGGTCGGAGACGACAAGGACAAGGCCGGCATCTACCTCGCTGATGCCCGCAAGCTCGGCGTGACCGTCCTTCAGCCCGACGTCAACGCGTCCGTCGCCGAGTTCGCGGCCATCGACGACGACGTCCGCTTCGGCCTGCGCTCCGTGCGCAACGTCGGCGACAACGTCATCGAAGCGATCATCCAGGCCCGTAAGTCGAAGGGGCAGTTCACCTCGTTCAGCGACTTCCTGGACAAGGTCGACCTGCCGGCACTAAACAAGCGGGCGGTCGAATCACTCATCAAGGCCGGCGCCTTCGACTCTCTCGGCCATTCCCGCAAGGGCCTGACCGCCGCTCACGACATGGCCATTGATGCGGTCGTGCCGCTGAAGAAGGCCGCCGCATACGGGCAGGACGACCTGTTCGCCGGGCTCGGCGATGCTGGTGACGGCGGCGCAGCGGGAGTCGGCCTCGACATCCGGATCGACGAAGGCGAATGGCCGCGCAAGCAGCTCCTGTCCACCGAGCGGGAGATGCTCGGAATGTACGTCTCCGCACACCCCCTGGACGGCACCGAGCACATCCTCTCCGCCAACCGCGACACCACCATCCCCGACCTGGTGGCCTCCGGCCGCACCGAAGGCATCGTCCGCCTGTCCGGCCTGATCACCAGCGTCCAGCCGAAGATGACCAAGCAGGGCAACGCGTGGGCCATCGTCAACCTCGCAGACCGTGACGGCACCATCGAGGTCCTCTTCTTCCCCGCCTCCTACCAGCTCGTCGTGGGCGCACTCGTCGAAGACAGCGTGGTATCCATCCAGGGCCGCCTCAACGACCGCGACGGCACGCTCAGCATCTTCGGGCAGGAACTGCAGGTACTCGACGTCACCGCAGCCGAACGCAACGGTGCCGCACCGGTACAGCTCACCCTGCCCTACCACCGCATCAACGAGCCAGCGATCAACGAGCTCAAGCGCATCGTGGGAGCCCACCCAGGCCACAACCCGGTCCACCTCGCGGTCCGAGGGGTGCAGAAGACCATCGTGTATCAGCTCCACTCCACCGTGAACGCCGCCACGATCGCCTCCGACATCAAAGGCTCCTTCGGACAGGACGCATGGCACGGCGTGGCGTGAACTGCGGCAGACTCGACCAGGACACCTACCTCGTCAAGGTCGCAGACACCCCGCCCTGCCCGCAGTGCGCCGGCGCCACCCTGCTCCTCGCCCAGTTCCAGCACACCGTTGAGAACCACCGAGGAGAGGAGGTCTCAGGCCGGTTTCGTTCGGACCGCGTGATGCGCCGGTCGACACCGCCGCGGGTCTACGAAACCCAAGGGGGTCCGGCCGGCCAAGCACGGCGGCGAGTTCGTCTTCGGCGACCCCGGAACCTGGGGCGTCGAGCTCGCCGTGACGACCACGGACACCCGCCTCTATGGGAAGGCGGCCGCGTGGGCGTGGGACCGGCTGCATCCGCGGCTCACCCGCCGGGCGGCCTGGCTTGACTAGGAAGGTCCGCTGCCGATCATCGAAGGCACCGTCGTCCGCCTGGTTGTGGAGAGGCTGCCCAGTGGCGGGGTGGACAAGCCCGTCTGGCTGTGGTGGTCGGGCACCGGCGCCACTGAGAGGGACGTCGACCGCTGCTGGCAGTCCTTCCTTCGCCGCTTCGACATCGAGCACACGTTTCGCCTGTTCCAGTAGACGCTCGGGTGGACCAAACCCCGGCTTCGCAGCTCGGAAGCGGCCGACCGGTGGACATGGCTGGTGATCGCGCCTATGCCCAGTTCCGACTGGCCCGCCCGCTGGCCACCGGCCTGCGGCCGCCCTGGGAGAAGCCGACCGAGCCGAACCAGATGACACCAGCGCGCGTCCGCAGGGGGTTCAGGAATCTGTATGAAGTCGGCGCGACTGCTGCGGCACGGCCCCCGCGACGTGGCAGGACCCAGCGTTTCCCGGGCACAGGGACTGGTCGATGCTCGGTGCCGGCGGCTGCGGCGCCGCGGCGGTGCACGTGGACGCGACGCCTGTGCGCTTCGACCTACCGATCCCCGGCGATCTTCTGACGAGGCTTACCTGGCGTAACCGCCGAGGCCAGACCCGCGGTCTGAAGTACGTGGTGGACGGCCGTCTCGTGCGCTCGATCAGCCTCCAGGGGTTCTACCGTCTGACCTCCGAGTCGGCTGAGGAGTTGACGGACGTAGTCGGCAACGCCGTCCCTTGATGCCGACAGACGAACGGGCAACCCCGCGTCGTGGTACTTCACGCACCGGTGGGCTGGCCGGTGAGGTCTGTTCCCGGGTGCAGGTCTTCGTAAAACAAGGCCGGAAGGAACGCGTCGTGCTGGACGATGTTCGTCCTCTCGTCAATCGCGGCGATGACCCGCATGGAGCTCCGGCCGTTCATCAACGACCGGGTAGACCTCAAGCTCTTCCGGCGGGCTGGTGCCGAGCTCGCCGTGTCCCGCGACCTCGGGCACACCACGCCGAAGAGCCTCCTCTCCGGCCGCTCACCGTCAACTGGAGTCGTGCAGTACGCTCCTTCGACCTACCCACGCAGGGTCCAGTCTTCCTCCCGGACCGGCAAGGTCAAGAGCCGCGTGATGATCAGGGCCGGGGGCTTCGGCACAGGACGTTCTTTCAAGAGCGATACGCATATCGCTCAGGGAACTTCTCAAAGACTGCGTCGTCTACGGCAGAAGCTGGGTCCATCTCGCCGAAGTCGAACCACTCTCCCTGCATGCGCTTTGCTGCGAAGCGCTCGTGCAGATACTGCTCGAGGGACCAACCACCTTGATGCGTGCCCAGCACCTCAAGAGCCAGTGGATAGCCGGTCTGAAGACTCGCGACTCGTTGCTTCAAGTTCGCAGTCGTTCCGATCTTCACGACACCGCTGCCACGTTGCCCGATCACGTATACGACGGCGTCTGAGTCTGTCTCGACGGGAGGCACGGCGTCCGCGGCTTGCGCGGGAGAATGAAATATCTCTATGCGTAGATGTCCCGCCACGCCTCCGCCGGCCTTTCTGCGGAGCAGATAGCTGGCAGCCTCCAGTTCAACTAGGGCGTCTCGCATCACCTTGACTCCATCACCACCGGGGCCCCTGAGGACCCGCTGGCGCTCGACCAACGACTTGGCCAGTCGATCCATGCTTTGACCGTCCCAGGTCTCGCCGGCGTGACTCAGAAAGAATCCGAGAAGGCCTCGAGCTCGGAGAGAGAGCCGTTCGTCCTGCATCGCGGTGACGATGGCGTGAGCTGTTTCCTCGACGTTTGAGGGTCGGTGAACTATTAGCATCGGTCGCGTACTTTCAACTTGGCTACTGATCAAGCGGTCAGGAAGCGGATTCATCTGCCTGATCTGACTTCCTGGGCAGACAGCGCCAGAGACTATCGCGGCCCCCTGACACGCACAGAGCTCGTTCACCTTGCGCTGCGGCGTGTCATCCCTGCACGCCGTGCCGGCGCATGTCAGTAGAGGTCGCCCGGCGTTTGCGGTGCGGCACCGCCATCACACGGTTGAAGTAGGCGCCGTCGCCGCGATCAGCCGTGTGTTCGTGCTCAGGATGACCTGCACGTTCGCGGAACTGCGGCAGTTCCGGCTGGAGGCGGCTACCTGCCGGTCACAGACCGAGATGAGGGTGCCGTCCACGATCCATATCCGGTCCGGGGCATCCGATGGAGGGGAGACGGGTGAGCCATGGGTGAGCGATCTGTCCCCCTTGTTCATCGTGGCACGGATTGCTCGAGGTACGACCACGGACAACCAGGACCGCCGGAACCAGTGGCATCGGCATGAACGTCCTTGCTATACCTGCGGAAAAAGCTGGCCAGGCGGAAGGCGGGACGGCGTGACACGGCCGTGGAAGATCGTGCTGATTGTGGTCGGGGCGGCCTGCATCGCGGCGACGCCGATGGTGTGGTTGCTGAACGGCCCGGGGACCGGGGAGCTCGTCGGGGCGTCGTTGCAGGCCGGCACCGGGGTCGCAGCGCTGGTGTGGGCGTGGTTGCAGCCTCGGCAGGGGGACTCGGCCACGGATACCGGCCAGGCCAAGGCGTCCGGTGGTGGGTCGGCGCACACTGGGCTCCGCAGGCCCGGTGGGGCGGGCACGGGATCGGCGCGGGTGGATCGCACTGGTGACGCGACGGCTGACGGGTCCGGCAGCAGTGCCGGTACCGGGATCGACTACAGCTAGTCTCGGAGAGCGGGTTGATGGAGGACGAGAACAGGTCCGGCGACGCACGGCCGGGCGCCGAGGTACGGGATAGCGGGGACGCCTGCGCGACGGACGGCGGCACCGCGATCACTGGAGTCAGTTCAGCTACGGCGGTCGGCGCGCCCGGCTCCGTTTCGGTCAGGGCGACGGGGGCGGCGTACGCCTCGCACGGTGGGGTGGCAATCACTGGGTACGTGGCGGGCAACGTCCGTGTGACGCTGCCGTCCCTACAGTCCCGCTCGGTGCAGGACTCCGTCCTGCCCGGCGAACGGCGCCCGCGCCTGTTCGGGCGTGAGGCGGATGTCTCCGCCGGCCTCGACGTCCTGCGACGCGGGGACGGCGGGGGCCGGGCGGCGGTTGTGGTGACCGGGGCTCCTGGCATCGGGAAGAGCGACGTCGCCCTGCGCATGTCCCGGCTGGCCGCGGAGCAGTATCCGGACGGCCAGTTCCATATCAATCTCGCGCTGTCGACTGGCCCCACGGACCTCGTGTCGTCGATACTCCACGCGCTCTTGCCGCCCGAGCCTCCCCTGCCGGACCGTCGTGACCAGCAGCTGGCGCTGCTACGGACGACGCTCGCCGACAAGCGCGTCCTGCTGCTTGTCGACGACATCGTCTCGGAAGAGGCGCTCCTTGAGATCCTCTCCGTCGACGGCCCGTTCGCGCTGGTGGGAACCAGCCGCGTCAAGCTCAGCGGGCTCAGCGGGCTGGTCCGCCTGATCGATCTTGGTCCACTGCCGGCCGCGCCCAGCGAGGAGCTCGTAGGGTCGGTCGCCGGCCCCGGCCGGCTGACCGGCGAGCAGACGGCCGCGCTGGCCGCGGCGTGCGCCGGTCACCCGCTCGCCCTGCACATCGCCGCGGCGCACCTGGCCCGCCGGCCCCGCGTGAACGCCGACCGCTACTTGTCCGAGATCACTAACCCTGACCGCAGCGTCAAGGCCCTCGTCGCCGGCCAGACCGCGCTGCAGCCCGTGTTCCAGCAGAGCTTCGATGCGCTCGAATGCGACCAGGCACAGGTCTTCTCCGCGCTCGGCGTCCTGCCGCACATGTCATTCACTGTCGATGTCGTCGCAGCGTGCATCGCACAGCCTCCGCTGGACGAGGTCGTCGACGACAACCTCACGGACACGGCCGCGCTCCTCGACTCGCTGGTCGAGCTCAGCCTCATCGAGCAGCTCGACGATGACCGATTTGTGATGCACGAAATTCAGCACCGCTTCGCCCGGCTGACGTCCGCGCAGTGGTCGGGGACGCAACGGGCAAGTGTCGTTCGTCATGCCTGTCTTGTCACATCCGTCCGCGTACGGTCGTCTACCGATGCGATCGGCTTCCTGGACGAGGAGGCGACCGTACCCGCCGAGAGCAGCACCGAAGCGCTGCGGTCGCTGGACGCGGACCGTCCCGGCGCGGTCGCTCTCGTCGAGACGGCCCGGCACTACGAGGCCTGGTACCACCTACTGCTTCTCGCCTTCGCGCTCACCGAACACCTGCGGGTTGCCAGCCACTGGAAGGAGCTGGACCGCGTCTACCAGTGCGTACAGGAGGCCGGGGAGCTGGCGGGACACGCCAGCTGGACGGCCACCGCGCTGTACAACCGGGCTGTGGTTGCCGGGCACCTTGGCGAGAGCCAGGATGCGGTGGATCTATACCACCGTTGCGCCGAAACGGCGCACGCGGCCAACGATGCCGAGCATCTGTTCATGGCGGAACTCGGCCTGGGGACGCTGCTGGTCAACCTGGGCCGGCCCCGCGACGCCATAGAGTACCTGCGAAGCGGACTGCACTACTGGCGAACCGTCGGGCATCATCAGGCACTCGCGCTCGCCCTAGGAAACCTGGGCCAGGCGTACCTGGCGGTCGGACAGACCCGCCGCGCCGAGAATTACCTGCGCAACAGCCGGGACCTGAGCCGTACCAGCGGCTTTGGCGAGATGCTCGCCACTCGGTCGATCGCCAGACTGCTGAGCAGCACGGGCCGAGCGGCGGAGGCAGCGGAGGAATCCGTCCGGGACATCGAACGGGCACGGACCATCGGCAGCCGGGAGTGGGAGGCGCGGGCGCTGATGGACCTCGCGGCGGTCCCGGCCAGTGCCCGGCCGGAGTCGGCTCCGGCTGAGCCACTCAAGGCCGCCCTGTCCATCCATCAGGAGACGGGTGACGTACAGGGCCAGGTCCGTGCGTTGTTCCGGCTCGGTGAGGATGCCGCGCACCGCGCTGACCTCGACCGAGCCGCGACGTACCTCGCGCAGTGCGCCGAGCTCGCCATCGGAATCGGCGACCATCAGCATGCGACGCGTTCCCTGACCTATCTCGCCTCGTATAGCGGCGGCATCGGGCACCACGACACGGCGGAGTCGCAGTTCAAGGTCGCCTCGGACATGGCACAAGAGTCCGGCAACCCAGTTCTGCAGGCAGATGTGCTGCGGAAGCGAGCCCAGTTGCTGTGGCACCGGGGGAGGATCGGAGACGCCGTCCGCCTGCTGACCGAAGCGGAGCAGTCTCTCACCGCCACTGACGAGAGTCGGGCACTCGCCCAGGTGCGGGCGGCTCTGGGCGAAGCCCTGGTCGTCGCGGGGCAGTGGCAGGACGGCGCCCGCATGCTGCGGTCCGTAGTCTCCGACTTCAGTGACGCCGCCTCCCCCGGCACGCGGGCCCGGGCGACGCGCGCCTTGGCCGTCCTCCACTCGCGACGCGGCCTGCACACCGAAGCCCTGTCCGCGATCACCAGTGCCCTCAACGACTGCGAGCGGCGCGACGACGTCGAAGGCGTCCTGCACTCCCGGATGACACTGGGCAACATCCACGCACGGGCTGGGCGGTGGACCGAAGCAGCCGACCAGTATGAACAGACCGCGCGAGCCGCTGCCGAGCACAAAGATCTCCATGTCCTCCTTACCGCCCGCGCGCAGGCCACGACCTGCATGCTGCATACCGGCAACCGGGACGAAGCCGTCGCTCTGATCACCAAGAACATCCCGCTCGCCGAAAAGCTCGGCCTTGACACCGTGCTGACATCCCTGCACACCAACCTCGGCGCCTGCCACGCCAAGGCTGGCGACCACCCTGCCGCGGCCGGGTCCTTCCGCATGGCCCTGCAGATCAGCGAACGTCTTGACGACGGCCCTCTGCGCGCCGCCTGTCTGTTCAACCTGGCCCGCGCCGAGAAGGCCCTCCATGCATCGGATGCCGCGCGTTCCCGCGCCCGGCAGGCCTTCGCCCTCCACCAGGCGCTCGGCAACTGGCCGGAGGCCGGCGAGACCCTGGTATTCCTGGGTGCACTCCACCATGAAACGGACCCGAACGGCACCGTGCCCAGCCCCGTGGAGCTCGTAGGAGGCGGCCCGGTCGACCTGCGCGTCCTCGAATCACTGCGCGCTCGCGCCCTCCGGGACGGTCGCGACGACGCCAAGGTGGCTTCCCCTGCCTCGCCCCGGCTGCGCAACGTGCGGATCTCCGACACCGTGCAGCAGGCGCTGGCCGCATTCGACCTGGAGTCGCTCACACTTCGGTTCGCCACCTCCAGGCAGTACTGCACTATGTGCAATCTGATCATCGACGAGTCCGGCGAGGCCGAACTCCTCTACCTCCGCCACCCGGACGTCCACCACCCGATGCTCCGGCTCGCGCACTCCCACTGCCACCTCTCCGACCTGATCGAACTGACCGGCCCGGCCCCCGATCGCTCCCCGGATCGCTTCGACGCCGAATGCATCCTCTTCGGCGGCGACTGCGCCGGAATCGTCCTCGACTGCCACGGCGGCTGGGGAACGATCAACGGCAGCCGCCGCATTGAGGACGTCATCCTCCGGCTCTTCCTGGAGTCGGGCTTCACCAACCTGCGCACCCTGTACACCAATAACGGTGGCAAGCCTCTCGACCTTCGAGACCTGCCGCCCGTCCCTGGCCGGGACCTTCAAGCCCGCCTGGTCGACAACAAAATCACCCTCAGCAGCCCCCACGGCGACCTCCTGTCGGGGCTGCCGCTCAACTTCTTACCTCACTGGTACGAGCGGGCCCACCAGGGCTCGCTGATCGTCATCGCCGGCCGGAACCTTCCAGGCATGGTGGCGGACGACCCCACGCACCTCGCGCGCGCCATCCTCCTCGGGCAGGCTGTTGGCGCAGCCGTGCCGTTCGCGGTGGTGCGGCCACGCAGGAATGCGCCGTGTCCATGCATGATGCGGCGGGGACGGAAGTTTAAGCACTGCTGCAGTGGGCGGGAGGGGAGAGCGGTGTCGGCGAGCGGGGGGTGATGTGACCACCCGGCCATGACTAACTTCGTTGTCCATTGCGATCGGCGGCTGCGGCGAGTTTGATAGGGACGTTCGCTGTGCCCGGATAGTCCTTGTCCCGCACCCGCTAGCTGTTCCGCAGCCCGCGCCAGATCACGAACCAACAGATAGGCGTAGGTAAGGGTGTTGCGCGAGGACAACATGTAGCGATGGTCCTCGCCCATGACTTTCCCGAACACTCCAAAGGCTCGACGGATGTATGCCATAGCCGACAAGGACAGTCCTTGGTACCCAAGGAAGAGGCCGGGAGCAAGAAGAATTCCGGCGACACCGACTTCGGTGCTGCCTTCGGTGTGATCGGCCAACGCGCCTATGTGGGCCCGAAGATCTCGCTACACAGGCCACGTTTCAGAGGTACGCGGTGCGCGAGGCAGCACGTTTCTCAAATTGCTGATTGCCAGTTCACGGGGCTCGGTGATGAGTTCCGGCGTGCGATGTCGATCGTCGGCGTCTGCGGTGCGTGCAATGCTGTGCACGAGGCGCCGGGCTGTCCCGAGACCGGCCTATTCGTTGACGATTCCGGTGACGGCGCTGGAGCCGGGGCCGGCGGCCTCCGCGTTTCCGGTGTGCGCGACCTTCGACGGGCCGGGACGGCTACCACCCGCGTTCCGGATTCCGGTGATCGCGCTGCTGCCGTCGCGGGCCGTCGCGTTGCCGGTGTCGATGGCCGTGTCACCGACGGAGGGGGCGAAGGACTCAAGGAGCGCGCGCAGCTCCGCTGCCACAGCGGATTGTTCGGCCCCCTCGAGGCGGTCCAGCAGGGCCTCGAACCGTCCGGACCACAGCCCTTCCTGCCGCGCCTGCTCCGCGCCAGCATCGCCTGACGGCGGGGGTTTCAGTGCTTGCGCGGTGCGATCGAGCCGCACGAGCTCCGCCCTTACGCGCTCGGCGTCACCGCGGCCGACCAACTCCGCGGCACGACGCTGCGTCGCTGGCCAGAACGTGGTACCCACGGCTCGGACCAC
Organism: Streptomyces krungchingensis; assembly: GCF_054729265.1. Classification (NCBI taxonomy): domain Bacteria; kingdom Bacillati; phylum Actinomycetota; class Actinomycetes; order Kitasatosporales; family Streptomycetaceae; genus Streptomyces; species Streptomyces krungchingensis. The sequence continues at coordinate 1,655,043 of NZ_JBPUKY010000001.1, read as the reverse complement.
TGCCCGTCCACCTTCTGTCGCCAGTGCCGTTAGCTCTTCAAACAGCATGCTCGCCCCCATTCGCGGCCGCACGCCGCAGGACAACCTCTCACGACTCACCCGGGTACACGTTCGGAATTGTCGAGAAGTTTCCGCGGTGACAGCGGCGAGGAGCGCGTTCTGCATCTCCGAACGGTCCCGGGGTCCACGGCTGACTCGCCCGCTGATCGTCCACAGCATCGGATCCGGAGCCCTCGGAGGGGGCAGGGGAAACGCGGCGAGCTGCCGAGTACATGAGGACGGGTTGTCGGGCGGCATGAGAAGCAGGTCCCGGCCGCCGATGTGCACGCTGCGTACGACGGGATCGTCGACGGGGGTCCGTCGTGCAGCGGCTCGGGGGAGTACCGCTGCACGACGGGGCTTGAGGGCAGGTGGACAGGACATGGGTATCCGGCCGTTGGGCGGGGCTGAGGGCTGTCCCGTAATCCCTGGCGGGCGCACGACGACAGCTACGGCACCTCGCCGCGTTGGAGGGTCGCCCGAATACGCCCAGTATGAGGACGGCCCTCCAGAGCACAACAGTCGGATGTCGTACTCGGTCCAGCAATCGGAGATCTCGATGCCAACCTCGCTGCCGCAGCGGGCGCACAGCAAGTTCGCTCCGCTAAAGACCGTCAGCCTCAACGGAACCGTTCGGCAGTCAGGCCGTGTCGCGGACCTGATCTATGACGTGCAGCGGCTGAGTCACGTCCGCGACCGGCTGACGTTTGGTTCCGAGCGGCACAAACACGGCTGCCGCTCGCACCGCGCGACTCGAGATCGCGCGATGCGGAAGGAGACTGCCTCTGAGGTTCCCGGACCCGCAGGTCTGGGGTGGTGTACCTCGTCGAGGGGTACACCACCCCGGGCAAAACGGGAAGCTTTCAGCTGAGCGTGGGGTAGTCGGTGTAGCCGCGCTCATCCCCGCCGTAGAACGTGGAGTTGTCCACCGTGTTGAACGGGCCACCTTGACGCAGGCGGTTCGGTAGGTCGGGGTTGGCCAGGAACAGCGCGCCGTAGGCAACCATGTCGGCCGTGCCGTCCTCGACCAGCTCCAGCGCCTCCGGGCCGGTGACCTCGGGGTGGGTCCACGGGTTCAGGATGAAGGTCCCTGCCCACTGCTTGCGCAGCCGCAGGGTCAGGTCCCGGTGAGGCCCTTCGAGAATGTGCAGGTAGGCCAGTTTCAGCGGTGCGAGAGCCGTCAGCAGTTCACCGTAGGTACCCTCCAGGTCCTCCTCGGCCGTGTCGTTGTTCGGGTTTCCGGGGGAGATGCGGAAGCCGGTCTTGTCCGGGCCGATGGCCTCGGCGACGGCCTTGGCGATCTCCACGCCGAAGCGGATCCGCCCCTGGATCGATCCGCCCCAGGCGTCGGTACGACGGTTGGCGTTGGTGGAGAGGAACTGGTGGACCAGGTAGCCGTTGGCGCCGTGGATCTCCACCCCGTCGAAGCCGGCGGCCACCGCGTTGCGGGCAGCGGCGGCGAAGTCGGCGATCGTCTGCTCGATCTCGACAGGCGTGAGCTCCCGCGGCGCGACGTAGTCCTGCAGCCCTTCGCCGGTGAAGACCTGCCCCTTGGCTTGTACCGCCGAGGGGCCAACCGGCATCAGCCCGTCAGGCAGCAGCTTGGGGTGCCCGACCCGGCCAGCGTGCCACAGCTGAGCGAAGATCACGCCTCCGCGCTCGTGGACGGCGTCGGTCACCTGCCGCCACCCCTCCACCTGGGCGGCGCTGTGCAGGCCGGGGGTGTCCACGTAGCCACCACCCACGACGTTGACCTGGGTGCTCTCGGTGATGATCAGGCCGGCCGTGGCGCGCTGCGCGTAATACGCGGCCATCGCCTCGGTCGGGCTCCCGCCCGGCCCATACGCGCGGCTACGTGTCATGGGTGCCATCGCGATGCGGTTTACCAGGGGCGCGCCCGCGAGGTCGAACTGGTCGAATGCCGTGGTCATGAAAGAAACTCCAAAAAATTGGCTAGCCAACTATCTGCAGCAAGTTCACCGTACCATGCAATTGGTCGGCCAATTACATGGAAGGCTCCGCTGGAGGTGGGTCGATATTCACCTACTTGAACCATTTAGTCGCGCATCTCAGTGACCCTTGGCTGTCTGCTGATCACAGTCCGCCCTCGGAGGATCCCGATGACGCGGGAGACGATGCTGGCCTGGCGTTCCGCGCGTGACCTCCTCAGACCGCGACATGGACGGCAAGACCGGCGTGACCATCCGCTGCCAGGACAACCCGTCCGTCGGTGTGAAGTTCTGTGATCGGTTCAGCTTCGACGAAGCCCGGGGGTGCGCGAGGAACGGTCCTTCCGGGCGCGGAAGTTGTCCAGGACGTAGTCTTCGGGATGGATCCCCGCGGCCCGGCCAGTCGGCGCAGGATCCCCTCGGCCGGGCAGGTGCAGCCGGACCAGCCCGGGCGTGGATTCCACGGGGCCCTCCGGCACCGGTTCTGTCTGCAACCCATGCCGCAGCACCTCGTGCCGCGGATCCGGCGGCAGAGGCCGGATGTTGGCATCGGTGGCCGTCATCCGCCTGGCCGGTCCCACCGAGGCGGCGAGCCAGGCGGCGCCGTCTGAAGAAGCGTCTTCGTCCGGCTGGCTCCCCTGGCAGTGCGCAGTCCGCAGTAGGTCGTTCCCAGAACCGTCGGCAAGGTGAATGCGCACGGCCGTCCCGTACCCGGCCGGGCGCGGGACGGCGTCAGGTGGCCACGTTCAAGGGAAGTCTTCGGGCCGGCGTGATGCCTATGCGTCCTGCTGGTGCTTGGCGACGAAGTCGGTGATGAGCTTCTGCCACTCGTCGGGCCGTTCCACCATGGGCAGGTGGCCGGTGCGGATCTCCACGAGCTGGGCGCCGGGGATGGTGTCGGCGAGCTGATGGTGCAGGCGGCTGGAGGTGAACCAGTCCTGGAGGGTGGAGATGACCAGGGTGGGCGCCTTGATGCGTGCCAGGTCGTCGCGGACGTCGATCCGGGGGGCGAGCTCGGCGTGCTCGAGGGTGCCGTCGGCGATGCTGGCGGCGGTGAATCCGATAGCTTGCTGGAGCTGCTCGTCCGGCATCGCCTCCAGGGCGTCGGCGCCGAGAGCCATCATCGTGAGGTACTCGGCGAGCAGTTCGCGATTGCCGGATTCAGCCAGTTTGCGCCAGATCGAGGTGGCGAGCAGGAGGCGGCTGTCGCGGTGGGGGAAGGTGGCAGTCAGGACGAGCGCGGTAACGCGTTCGGGGTGGCGGGCGGCGGCGCGGATGGCGACGGGGCCGCCGAGGGAGAAGCCGGACAGGGCGAAAGTGTCCAGGCCCTCGGCGACGGCGGCGGCGACGAGTTGGTCGGCCAGGTCGTCCAGCTGCAGCGGTGTGGTAGAGCGCGGGGTGTCGCCGCTGCCGGGGTAGTCGACGCCGACGACGGTGTGGTGGGCGGCCAGGTCCTGAAGGATCGGGCCGTAGGTGCCGGCGATGCTGCTGCCGGCGCCATGAGCGAGGGCAAGGCCGGGGCCGGAGCCGAGGACGGTGCGGGCGAAGGTCGCTTCGGGAAGGGTGCGTGCGGGCATGGGAGTTCCCATCATTCGAGAAGTGGTGACTTGTCAGGGGCGGTGCTGCCACCAGGAACGGATCTGCTCCAGGGCGGGCAGCAGGGCTCGGCTGTCGGCGGTGAGTGTGTAGGTGGCGGGCCCGGGCGGGAGCTGGTCGTGGGTGACGAGCCCGGCCTGGACGAGTTCGCGCAGCCGGTCGCTGAGCATCTTGGTGCTGATGGAGCCGATGGCTGCGAGCAGTTCGCCGTACCGGGCCGGGCGGGCGGCCAGGGTGTGCAGGATGATCCCGTTCCACTTCTGGCCTAGCACCGCGAACGCGGCAGCCAGGTCCGCATCCGCCGTCAGCGCGGGGATGGTGGCGCGTGTCATTGGCTTCGGCTTTGCCTCTCGTGGCGTGCCGGTACGGGGCGTGCGTGGTTGCGGGCTGCCGGTCAGGGCCGCAGCCGACCGGGGTGGTCCGGCTGTGAGCTGCGGGGTCAGGGCGTGAGGATGACCTTGCCCCGGGCGCGGCGGGCCTCGATGTCGGCGTGGGCCTGGGCGGCCTCGGCGAGCGGGTAGGTGTGCCAGATGGGGACGTCGAGGCTGCCGGCGGCAATGAGGTCTGCCAGTTGCGGCAGGGCCTGCCAGAACCGGTCGGCCGGATCCTGGCCGGTGAAACGCACCCCGTGCTGCGCGGCGGACATGTCGGCGATGGTGACCACCCGGGCGGCGTCGCCGGCCAGGGCTACCGAGTCCGGGAGCACACCGGCGCCGGAGGCGTCGAAGACAAAATCCACACCCTGCGGGGCTGCGGCCTGGACCCGCTCCACCCAGCCCTCGCCATACGCCAAAGCGGTGGCGCCGAGCTTGGTGACGCGCTCGGTGTCGTACTCGCCGGTGGTGCCGAACACGGAAATGCCCCGGGAGACGGCGAGTTGGACGACGATGGTTCCGACGCTGCCGCCCGCGCCATGGATCAGCAGGGTGTCGCCTTCCTTGGCGCCGAGGTGGTGCAGGCCGCGGTAGGCGGTCTCGCCCACGGTCACCAGGGCGGCGGCGGTGTCGAAAGAGACCTCCTTCGGCTTGGCGACCGGCTGGTCCAGCAGCGCGTACTCGCTGTAGCCGCCGACGGAGGCGGCGCCGAAGACTTCGTCGCCCACCGCAGCGGTGGCGCCCTCGCCGGCCTTGTCGACGACGCCGGCCACGTCCCAGCCCGGCAACACCGGGAACTCGGCCGGGAAGATGCCGTCCATCATCCCGGAGCGGATCTTCAGGTCGATCGGGTTGACGGCTGTTGCCCGGACCTTGATCCGGACCTGGCCCGGACCCGGCTCAGGGGTGTCGACCTCGGTCAGGGTGAGCACGTTCGGGCCGCCGTAGCGGGAGTAGGTGATCGCGGTGGACATCGAGAACTCCGGTGAGGGTGGCGGGGCACGCGCTGAATCACTCAGCTCGTGTGATTGCCCTCCCGGTGTATCACACAGATCGTGTGAAACGCGAAGCCGACGTGAGGTTACCTGCGTCACACGCCATGTGTGATTTATTGGTAGGATGGGCTCCATGCCGTCCAAGCCACCCGTCCATCGCCGCCAGCCGGATCCGGGCAACCCGCGCGTCCAGCGCACTCGCGCCTGCATCCTGGCTGTCGCCCGCGAGCTGCTCCCCGAGGTCGGGCTGACCGGGCTGACGACCGCCCTCCTGGCCGAGCGGGCCGGCGTCACCCGCCAGACGCTGTATCGGCACTGGCCCCACCGTGCGGCCCTGCTCTCCGACGTCGCCCTGCAAGGACCCGACCTCGGCTACCCCGAACCTGGCGCGGACGTACGCGCCGTCGCCACTGCCTGGATGGTCAGCCTGCGTGCCGGCATGACCGTCCCTGCCACCCGCACCGCCGCGCTGGCCATCGCCGCCGAAGCCGACCATGACCCCGACAGTGCCCAAGCCATGGCCCGGATCTTGGAGGATCGCCTCGCCGCGCTGAACAAGCTTCTGGAGCCGTCCGGCCTGCAGATCACCGCCGAGCAGTTCAGCTTGCTCTACGGCCCGCTCTTCGCCCGCCTCTTCTTCGACCGGGCCGAAGCCACCGACGAGTTCATCGACTCCGCCGTCACTCAGTGGCTCACGACCATCGACCACGGCCCGGCGCGAACCTGAGTCGCTAAGACCACCTCGCTGCGGCATGCTGCAGGTCTCTCGGCGTACAAGCGACGTGTCCGGGGCGGCTGCGGCGGCTGCTTCCAGGTTTCGGACGAGATCAGCACAGCCCTGCTATGCGGCCGGTGAGACAGCAGTGGCAGCAGTTATTTCGCCTACGCCCTGCAGAACGCCCCCGACTGGGCGGGCCGGGCGACGTCCTTACCGACTCGGCGACCCTGATCTCCTCACCCGTGCTCCGGACCCGGACCACGACGAACGTTCGGTGGTGGCGGTGGCTGGCTGCCGCCCGGCGTTCTGCCGCTCGACATGTACATCACCGGATTCCGGAGCACTGGTGGGTCTGGCCAGCGCCATCTCTGGGGTAATCGTCCTGGCTAGACTGGCCCTCACCGTCGCCCTCGTTCGGTTCTCCGGCTTCAGCCGGATGCGCAGCCAGCAGGCAGGCATGGGATGTCTGTGCTCTCCTACGCGCATTCCACCGACCCGCCTGCGGCACCCGCCGTACGATCTCCGGCCCGCAGCCGCCTGTGGCGGCTGCGCCGCCGCCAACGCACTCGGCGCCCCGGGCGGCTTCGTGTGCCCGAGTACTGGTTCATCGTCACCAGCCTGCGCACACGCAAGGGCTACTCAGGCGGTGGCCGAGGGATCGTCCGAGACCCCGGTGAGATTCGCCTCGATCCTGCTCAGCGCTCGCATCGTCTGCTTGTATTCCTCGCCGGAGAACCCGGCGGTGGTGATCGTCTCCAGCTCATGCCAGGCCTTCAGGACCCGGTCGCGCAGAGCCAGGCCAGCGCGGGTGGTGTTCACCACGACGGCTCGGCCGTCTTGAGGTGAGGGGCTACGGGTGACGAAACCGGACTGCTCAAGGCGCTGCAGCATCTTCGTCACGGTGGACGGATCCAGGCCCAACGTCTTGATCAGATCCGCCTGACGAAGTTCGCCCTGTTCCCAGAGCTGCATCATCAACAGCTCCTGCCCCGGATACAGGCCGGTCTCGCGCAGCAGGGTGCCCGCCGTGATCCGGTGCACACGGGCGGCGCGAAAGATGGCCTCGCTCATCGGAGCGCCGGCGACGGTCGGTACCGCGTCGTCTTTGCCCTGGACCGATTCGGACGCTGGCGGCATGGTCAGTGTTCCTCCTTGGAAGAGTGAATCGCTTGTCGTGGAATCATCTCACCCATACCAAATTGGTCGGCCAATACAATGATGGGCGGCGGTAATCCCTGGCCTGCGGAGTGAACTATGACCCTGCCCTTGCTTTCGGTGTGAACGTCGATCCGGTGTGTGTGGGAGGGTGATCAGCCCCTGCGATACGCCCTGCAGGCGGACCGTGAGGGTCTGGACCTCGTCGCCGTTTAGGATCATCCCTACCAGCAGGCGTTCTATGACACATGGACTCTGATGGCGTTCATGGCGGCCCGTACAGAACGCGTGACCTTTGTCCCCACCGTGGCCAACCTGCCGCTGCGGCCGCCGGTGATGCTCGCCAAAGCCGCGGCCAGCTACGACCTGCTGCCGGGCGGCCGTCTGCAGCTGGGCCTGGGCGCGAGGGCTTTCTGGGAGCCGATTGCGGCCATGGGCGCCCCGCGTCGGGGCAAGAAGGAGTCCGTCGATGCGCTGGTTGACGCCATCGACGTGATCCGGGCCATGTGGAGCGGTGCGCGGACGGCACGGGCGGGCGGTGAGTACTACCGCGTCGATGGCATCCACCCGGGACCCACACCCTCCGGTTCCCTGGATATCTGGCTGGGTGCATATGGGCCCCGCATGCTGGAGCTCACCGGCGCCAAGGCCGACGGGTGGATGCCCTCGCTGTTCTACCTCGGCCTGGACCGCCGTGGTGATGCGGTCGCCCGCGTCGACGACGCCGCCGCACGCGCCGGCCGGGATCCCGGCTCGATCCGCAAGGTTTACAACCTCAACGGCATCATCGAGCCGGCCTCAGGCGGCGACTTCCGTGGCCCGGTCGGGCAGTGGGTCGAGCAGATCACGCGGTGTGTCGTGATCACGGCATGAACGGGTTCGCTTAGGAACGGGCGGCGGGGTCGATCAAGTTCACCGGCCCGGAAGCCCAGGAGGAGCCGCGCAACCTGCGCGGATCAAGGCCGAGGTGGGACGCCGCTGGACCGCGGTGCCGCTCATCGACATGCTCAAGGAAGCGGTCCTGCGGACCGGCTGCCTGAGGTCGGTCACCTCGGTGGCGGGCAGCGGGAACCTGCCGGAGGAGGTGCTGGCCGAGCGGTTGATGCTCGAGATCCACGCGTACGGGACGAACACCGGGGTCCGGTCGGTGGCTGGCGGCGCGCACGGCCACAGCGAGGAGGAGATCCGCTACACCCGGCGTCGCTACCTCACCCTGGAGGCCGCCCGGCAGATCGCCGTCGAGATCGCCAACGCCACCTTCGCCGCCCGCGACACCGAGCTGTGGGGCGCCGGTTCGACCGCGGTCGCCTCGGACTCCACGCACTTCCGTTCCTGGGACCAGAACCTGTTCACCGAGTGGCACTCCCGCTACGGCGGCCGGGGTGTCCTGGTGTATTGGCACGTTGAGCGGGGTTCAGTGGTGGTTCACTCCCAGACACTGCGGGCGTCCGCGTCGGAGGTCGCGGCGATGGTCGAGGGCGCGATCCGGCACGGCACCACGATGAGCGTGGAGGGCAACTACGTTGACAGCCATGGCCAGTCGGAGATCGGGTTCGCAGTGACCAGGTTGCTGAACCTTGACCTGCTGCCGCGTATCAAGCAGATCAACCGGGTGAAGCTCTACCGGCCCATCGCCGGGGAGCCGGACGCGTACCCGAACCTGACCGCGGCTCTCACCCGGCCGATCCGCTGGGACTTCATCGACGCCAACTACGACCAGGTCATCAAGTACGCCACCGCTATCCGCACCGGTACCGCCTCCACCGAGGCGATCCTGTCCCGCTTCACTCGGTCCGCCTCCCACCCCGCCTGCCAGGCGATGCTGGAGATCGGCCGCGCTACGCGCTACCAAGACCATCTTCGGCGCCCGCTACCTGCGCGATCGCGCTCTTCAGCGGGAGATCGAGGAGGGCCTGAACGTGGTGGAGGCGTGGAACCGGGCGAACGCGGTGATCTACTACGGCAAGGGCGGGGAGATCTCCACCAACCGGCGCGAAGAGGTCGAGATGGCCGCACTGTGCCTGCGCATCCTCCAGGCGTCCCTCGAAGTCAGACTCGACCTCGGCTCCCGCTTGCAGATCGGCGGCACCGACCTGGGCAGCCTGGGCTGATCAGGCACGGTCAGGAGGTCTTGATGGTGCCGCCGTCGATCACGATGTCGGCACCAAGGATGTTGGTCGCGGCGTCGGAGACGAGGAAGGTGACGAGTGCGGCGACTTCCTCAGGTTCGGTGATCCGGGGAGAGGCCATCTGGAACTGCTGTGGGATCGCCGAGAGGAATTCGTCGTGCCCGAGTCCGTGGGCGGCGGCGACCTGGGCGCCGAAGCTGTTCGGGCCGCGCCACAGGGAGCTGCCGACCACTCCGGGGGAGACGGTGTTGACACGTACCCCTTGGGGGCCGAACTCCTCGCTCAGCCGCTTGGTCAGAGTGGTCAGGGCCGCCTTGGCCTCGCTGTAGCCGACCGGGCCGGTTGCGGGTACGCGAGAGTTGATCGAGGAGATGTTCACGATGGCGCCGCCGCGCTCGACCAGGCTTGGCAGTGCGGCACGGGTTGTCCAGACCGCGCTGAAGAGGTTGAGGTCCAACAGTCGGCGCCACTGGTCATCGTCGGCATCAAGGAAGCCGCCGAGACTGAGGTGCTCGACATCGCCGGCGCCGACGTTGTTCACCAGAATGTCGATGCCTCCCAATTTCGACATTGCCGCCGCGACGACCTTCTCGGCGCCCTCGCGAGTAGACAGGTCGGCAGACACCGACACCGCCGCGACCTTGTCCAGCTCCGGCGTCACGGTGCGGGCCGCGCCGAGCACGCACACCCCCTCCGCGGCGAGCGCTTCGGCGACCGCCAGGCCGATGCCGCGGCTGGCACCGGTGACGACGGCGGTCTTGTCGGAAAGCTGGAGATCCATGAGACACCTTTCTTGAACTACGGGTCCAAAACTGGAGCATGGCTTAGCCGCCCTTGGAATGCCCCTCGGGCAACGGGATCGGCGTTGATCAGGCTGAGTCGAGCACCGCCAGCGCGGTGTCGGCGATGCGGCACAGCGTCGCCGCGTCGTAGGCGCGGGCCATCACCCGCAGCCCGGCAAGCGTGTTCATCACGTACTCGGCGGTGGCGCGCGGGTCGAGGCCGGCGCGCACGTCGCCGTCCAGCACACCTTGCGCGATCCGCGCTTCCAGCGCGGCCATGGTCCGCTCCACGGCGCGGCGCACCGCGCGAGCGATTTCCGGGTCGTGGCCGGCCAGCTCGACAGCCGTGTTCACCGCCAGACAGCCGCGTCGAATCGGCTGGGCCAGGTCGGACTTCACGCTGTCGTAAAGGAATGCCTGGAGGCATTCGCGGGTGGTTCCGGGCCGCGCCAACAACTCGGCGGTGAACTCCGCACCGAGCCGGTTGTACCGCTCGAGTGCCCGCTCGAACAACTCGCGCTTGCTCCCAAACGCGTTGTACAGGCTCCCCTTTGCCACGCCGGTTGCCTCGGCTAGCGCCGCCGGCGAGGTGTTGGCGTACCCGAGCGTCCAGAACGCCTGCATCGCGCGCTCCACCACCACATCGGCGTCGAAGTTACGGGGGCGGGCCATGCGAGGACAGTAGCAGGTTCTCGACCTAGCGGTCTAAAACCCGCCAGGCGACGGTCAGGCCATCAACGGGGCAAGCAATAGTTGCGCCGTTGATGTTCATCTATCGACCGACTGATCAGCGCGAGCGGTCCCGTTTGGGGCTGATGACACGTTCGTTAACGGCACCCCGAAGGGGACGATGGGATAGATGCCCGCGTTGTGGACCAGGATGTCGACGTGTCCGAAGCGCTCGGTCACGGCCGCGGCGAACCCGGCCACACTGTCGGCTTCGGACACATCGCAGCGGGCGGAGAAGACCTCGCCGCCAACCCCGCGGATCAGCTTCTCGGTCTCGTCGGTCGGCCCGAGGCCGGCCACGGCGACGGTGTGTCCGTCGCACGCGAGCCAGAGAGCGTAACCCTGGCTTGCCTGCGGCGCCGCCCGTGACGACGGCGACTCTCCTGCGCTGAGTCTCGGTGGTGTCGGATGCCATGCCGATCTCCTTTGTATGGAGGTCTGTTGGGTGTCGACGAGTAGGACACCGTTGGTCGGCCTCGTCATGTGGCAGGTGCTCGTAGCGCGCCGTCTTGCCTGTCGGTCCCTCTGCGAGGCGGGTCACGATCAGACTGGAGATCAATGTCTGCTGGATCGCGTGGTGTTTGGCGTGGCCGGCGAGTAGCCGGAGCGGCTGCGGGAGTAGGGCCCGCGCCTCCGAACCAGAAGGAGTCGGCTGTGGATGCCCCTTGCAGGTGTCCTGCCTTCTACCTTGCTGGATGGTTGCGTCGCGGTCGGCCATCGAGGGGGATCGGTCGGTGGGCCAGATAGCCGCCGTCGACGTTGAGGACCGCTCCGGTGACCAGCCACGCCTCGTCGCTGCACAGCCAGGCCGCCGCGGCCGCGACCTCTTCCGGCTGCCCCGCCCGGCCGATGGGCTGCCGGGGCAGAACGGCGGCCACCGCGTCCGGCGGATTGGCCGCGGTCTTGGTCAGTCCGGCCACGCCGTGCTCGCTGGCTACATATGCCGCCTGGGTCGGCATACCGGTGTGGGCCCAGATCGAGGCGGTGTTGACGATCGCGCCGCCGCCAGCCTCGAGCACCGGGGGAATCTGGTCATGCGTGCACAGGAACACGCCGAGGAGGTTCACGTTCACCACCCGGGTGAAGTCCGCCTCCGGCAGCTCCCCGGCGAGTGCCACGGCGAACGTGCCGGCGTTGTTGTGCGCGAAGTGCAATCTGTCGTACGTCGCGTCGATCGCGTCCACTGCCTTCCGGACCTCGCGCCGGCTGCCACGTCGGTATGCAGGAAGAGGGCCTTTCCGCCGGAGACTTCGATGAGCGACACGGTCTCCTCACCGCCCTTGGCGTTGGCGTCACACACACCCACCGCTGCCCCGCGGGCCGCGAACGCAAGAGCCGAGCCCCTCCCGATCCCCGATCCGGCGCCGGTGACCATCACGACGAGCCCGGCGAACTGCTCGGATCGGTCGATCGCCCAGCGGTTGCACCACTCGTGCCACATGCCAGAGAGCGCCGCGCGCAGGTTCTCCAGCACTTCACACATCGCAGTGTGGCCGATCGTGGGCGGGTTGTTGCCGAAGATCAGTTCCCCGTCGGGGGCGAAGCGATCGAGGACGCGCTCGGTGAGCTGGGCGTCGGCGTAGAAGGAATCGGTCCATTCCTTTCGTTCGCACTCAGCGAGGGGGAACCTCAGGAGGGAATGACCGGATAGGTCAGGCGGCGTCCGTGGCGATGTGGCGCATGGCATCGAGGGTGGCGTTCAAGGCCTGGGCGTAGGGACCTGTCATGTCAAGTGAAACAGTGCCTAAACACGCGCTCCCGCGGGCCGTCGATGGCCCCCTTGGTCACACCGTGAGGCCTCGCCTCTTCCATGACGTGCCGGTGATTGCCGTCGCAGGTGTCACGTTCCCGGACAACTGATCCACGCCTCCACCGGATCACCAGTAACTGTATACAGATCATTACGGTCGAGCGGATTCCACCACGCGGGCGTGATCCGGTGAGGCTTGGAGCGGCTCTTAAATGCACTGCTAGACGCGGTCAATGGCCAGGGTGGGCCGAAGGTTCGGATCTGCAGCGATTGACCTAGAGTGCCAATCTTGCATACAGTTGCACGAGATAGTTGGCCAACCAATGGAGGCGAGCCGGCCGTGGCAAGTGATACCGAACGTGATGCCCTGAGTGCGAGCGATGTCGTCGATACCGCCGAGGTGGCGTTCGACGAGCTCTGCGGGGCGCTGGCCGCTCGAGACCTCAAGGGTCTGTGGAGCAGGCCGCCGCTGCAGCCTGAGCCGAGGCCGATGACACGGGCCCACCTGTGGCGCTGGGACACGGTCGCACCGCTGGCGAAACAGGCGGGTCAGGTGCTGGACCTCCAGGGCGGCGACGGTCAGCGGCGGGCGCTGCAGTTCTGCAACCCGGGCCTGAAGGCGGGCACCACCGAGGCGCTGTTCGGGGCGTACCAGTACCTGGAGGCGGGCGAGACGGCACCGGCCCACCGGCATTCACCGGCGGCGATCCGCTTCATGATGACCGGCTCGAGTGTCTACACCACGGTCGACGGGGACGCCTGCTGGATGGAGCCCGGTGACCTCGTGCTCACGCCGAACTGGGCCTGGCACGACCACACCAACAAGAGCGACCAGCCCGCGGTCTGGCTGGACGTGATCGACGTGGTGCTGGTCGCGACCCTGGAGTCGGTGTTCTTCGAGGACCACCCGGTCGGCATGCAGGAGCTGATCGGTCACGGCGTCTCGGAGCAGATGTTCGTAGGCCCGGGCCTGCAGGACGCCTCGGCGCTCGCCAGCACCAAGCCGTACTCACCGCTGCTGCGCTACCCCTATGTCCAGGCCGACGCCGCGCTTGAGGCATTGCACGACCTGAACGGCGGCCAGAGCGTGACACTGGAGTACAAGAATCCCGTCACCGGCGGCCCCGCCATCCCGACGATCACCTGTCAGATGACCCGCATCTACCCCGGCGGGCCGACTCCGCCGCGCCGCCAGACCGGCGGCCGGATCCACACGGTGTTCCGCGGCCGCGGACGCTCGGTGATTGGCGGGATGGAGTTCGAGTGGGGTCCCGGGGACGTCTTCGTCGTCCCGTCCTGGGTCCCTGTGGAACACGAGGTGACCGAGACGGCGGATGTGTTCATCGGCAGCGACCAGGCCGTGCTGGAGGCCCTGCACCTCTACCGCGAGGAGGAGCTGTCCGAGCGGCAGGAGGTGACGGGCGTGTTCACGCCGAACACGGGAGCAAACGCTCCTGGCACAGGCCCCTCCGACGGCGAACCGCCACTACGGGTCGGCGCCTTGGCCGAGCGGCGCCTGGAAGGAACCAAGCGATGAAGGTGGCGATCGCCGGCTGCGGGATCGGCGGACTGACCACCGCGCTGATGCACCACGGAGCTGGCATCCACGTGACCGTCTACGAGGCGGTGCCCGATCCGTGGCCGTTCGGCGTCGGCATCACCCTGCTGCCGCACGCCGTCAGCGACTGCGACGACTCGGCAACCTCGAGGACCTGCTCCTCCTCGGAGTCGCGACGCAGGAACTCGTTTACGCCAACCGGCACGGTCAGTTCGTGTGGCGCGAGCGCCGGGGGCTCTCGGCTGGCTACACCGTGCCGCAGATCTCGATCCACCACGACAAGCTGCAGATGGCCCTACTGGAGATCACGCGACAGCGCCTGGGCGAGGACGCCGTGAGGACGGGCCGCAAGGTCACCGGGTTCGTGCCCGACAACGGAGGCCCGGTCCGGTTCCATCTGGAATCCGCACAGGGGCTGCCGGGCGCCCCGGACACCTGGAGGACTTCCTCCCCGAGTTCGCCTCGTGGTCCTTCCTCTGGCTTGACGTGGTGGAGCTGATGCGCGGCGCGGAGGGCACCTACGTGTTCCCCATGATCGACCGGGGGTTCGCTGCCCTTCTGGACGTCGGGTCGCACGACCCTGGCCATGTACCCGGTTGGGTCGAACGGCGTCCCCCAGGGCGAGCCGGAAGGCGACGCTGCGGCCGTAGGCCGGCATCGGCCACGACCACCGGCACCGTCAGCCCCTGCCCGACCAGCCGGGGTCGAAGGCAAGGCAGAGTCCGCCCTGGTTCGGCCGTAGACTCGGCAACTGCCTCTGGCGTGGGGCGCCAATTAGGAAGGACGCGTTGTTCGTGTTCCAGGAAGCCCCGATATACCGACAGCTCATCACGGAGCGTGGTGACATTCCGGCGCAGGTGCGTGATGAGGCCGACCGGATTCGTAGGGATCTTCTGCGGGTCTTGCCGCCACTGCAGGGTCCTGCTTCCCCTGTGGCCGAGGCGTCTGGCCGGACGAACTGGTAAGTCTAAGAGGTCGTTTTCAGCTAGTTTGCGTTGCATCACGCGTCACAGGTAGGTACTCGCGCCTCTCACGCATCGAGTTCCTTGCGCAGGGCGGTGGAGGTAGCCGCCGATATCGACTCCCTTTGGAATGAGACAGGCTTAATGAGATGAGACGGGCGGTATGGGCTTCCCTCGCAACCCGTCCGTCGCGTCAACCTCTGAAGCCCACCAAGACCTGCTCCGCCACAAGGACTTGTCGGGATGAAACAGGCTCTGCCGATGAAAACGACCTCTAAGAGAGCGTTTTGTTCAGGCGAGGTTGTTTGGTGGCACTTCATCGGGACGGGTTGAGAAGGCTGCTGGGGCAGGGGTGTTCCATGTGGCGGATGGGGCACATGTCACCCTTCGGTCGCCCGTTTCCGGGGGTTCGCTCCTGTCTGATCCCAGGGCGCCCCCGCTTGGCCCCGTTTGCGCCCTGCAGGGACGGGCTGCCCGACGGTACTACCGAAACATGACGCGACAACGCCCGTATCCCAGCGACCTCTCCGAAGCACGCTGGGAACTGATAGGGCCCACACTCACCGCCTGGCGAGCCGAGCGCAGGAGCAAGGGGCTCGACATCGGCCGACAACCCGAGCACGACCTGCGCCGCATCATGGACGCCATCCTCTACGCCGACCGCACCGGCATTGCCTGGCGCTACCTGCCACATGACTTGCCGCCGTGGGGGACGGTCTACGGCTACTTCGCCGCCTGGCAGAAAGAGGGCGTCTTTGACCAACTCAACGGTCTGCTGCGCCGACTGGTACGAGAGGCCGAAGGCCGCGACGGCGAGCCAAGTGCCTGCGTACTGGACGCGCAGAGCGTGAAGACCTCCGCCAATGTGCCCGCGGCCGGACAAGGCATCGACGCCGGCAAGAAAATTGCAGGCCGCAAACGCCACATCGGGGTCGATACTCTCGGCCTGCTGCTGGCGGCCTGGGTCACCGCGGCGAGCGTTTCCGACAACGTCGGCGGCATGCACCTGATGTCCCACATCGCCGCCACTCATCCCCGCGTGACCAAGGCATGGGCCGACACCGGCTACCGCACCAAAGCCATCGACCACGGCGCCCGCCTCGGCATCGACGTCGAAGTCGTCCAACGCGACCAATGATCGACCTCATAAAGCCGCCGACTTACCCGAGAATCCACCCCCCAACTGGCGCGACACCTGAACCTCGAACCAAACAACCTCGCCGGGACAAAACGCTCTTTTAGAGGTCGTTTTCATCGACAGAGCCTGTTTCATCCCGACAAGTCCTTGTGGCGGAGCAGGTCTTGGTGGGCTTCAGGGGTTGACGCGACGGACGGGTTGCGAGGGAAGCCCATACCGCCCGTCTCATCTCATTAAGCCTGTCTCATTCCAAAGGGAGTCGATATCGGCGGCTACCTCCACCGCCCTGCGCAAGGAACTCGATGCGTGAGAGGCGCGAGTACCTACCTGTGACGCGTGATGCAACGCAAACTAGCTGAAAACGACCTCTAAGAGCAGGAGCGTCTGTCGGCCACCGCCGCCGTCGTCGCGGCCAATCGCAACCAGAGAGCGGCTGCTTCGGCAGGCCGTTCGCTGATCATCACCATGGGGTGGGAGAAGCACGGCTGACGCTTGGCGGCGTGGCGGTGCGGGCGGCGCATGACACGGCCGGTTTGCAGGGCGCGGGTCAGTTCGCGACGCAGTTCACCGCGGCCTTGGACATAGAGAGCCTGATAGACGGTCTCGTGGGTCACGTGCATCTCCGGCCGGACGGCAAGGCGTCTGCGCAGAGCTTGACAGACCTGCTCCGGGCTCCATCTCAGAGCAAGGTGGTCCTGGATGAAGTCCCGCAGTTCCGGGTTCTGGCCGATCTTGCCGTGCTTGGGGCGCGGCCGGCGGGCGTCCGCGCGGGCCTGGGCGGCATAAGGCCGGTAGTGGCCGTTGGCGGGATGCCGGTTGCGGCGTATCTCCCGGCTGATCGTCGACGGGCTGCGGCCGAGTTCGGCCGCGATGGCCCGGATGGTGGCCTTCTCTCGCAGCCGGTCGGCGATGTGGATGCGGTCGGCCTCGCCCAGGTAGAGCGAGGCAGTCGGAGTTGCTTCGACGAGCGGCGGCACCACCGCATTGATTGGTGGTGCCGCCTTGTTCCTGCCCGCGGCGCCGCGCCCGTTCCGCCATCGTTTGCCCGTCCGGACGTTGATGCCGATGCCCGCGGCGGCCTCTAAGTAGCCCATTCCTTGATCCACGAGGCGGAAGTATGCCTCCCGCTCCTGGACCAGCTTTCTGGGTCCCTGTGGCCTCCGGTCCTCCCGGATCTTGAAGTCCATTGCCACCCCTGAACTGGGGTGTTGCAACGACCACTAGAACCTAGGCCTCAGGCGGGGCCCTCCGGACGGACCGCGCGGTCCACGAGTCGCTGGGTGCGGGCCGAGGCCGCCGCCGTGGAGATGGTTCACGGACTGTTGCGCGGATGCGTGTAGAGGTGCAGCGGGCCGCGGGGCCAGCCTGGCAGATTGCCACTGGGCTGGCCCCGCGGCCCGTCGTCGAAGACCGGTGAGTTGCCTGACGTGCTTCGGGAGCCGGTCGTCGTCAGCTGGCCGCCGACGTGACCGGGATGGTCAGCGTGGGAAGGTCCGAGACCGTCAGCGAGAGTTCGTCGCCCGCCGTCACCGGGCCCACCCCGTCCGGCGTGCCGCTGGCGATGATGTCGCCGGGCTCCAGGGTCATCGCGGCGGAGTACACCTCGATCAGGCGCGGCACGTCGTAGATCAGGTCGGCGACCCGCCCTGACTGCCGGACGTTCCCGTTGAGGCGGAGCTCGATCTCCAGCATCGACGGGTCCGGGATCTCGTCCGCGGTGACGATCGCCGGCCCCAGCGGCGTGAACGTGTCGAAGCTCTTCCGGTACGGCCGGTCCTCCTGGCCGCGCAGGGTGACGTCCAACAGGGGCACGTAGCCGAAGACGTAGGACAGCGCGTCCGCGCGCGAGACGCGCCGCGCGCGCCGGCCGATGACCACGCCCAGTTCGCCCTCGTAGTCGACGCGGCGTCCCGGGGCCGGGTGCTCGATTGCACCGTCCGGGCCGACGATGGAGGAGGGAGCCTTCAGGAAGCCGATGTACGTCTCGATCGTCCCCGCCACACCGCCGGTGAACGCCCCGGTCGCGATCATCTCGTCCCGATGGGGGCCGTGGTTGACCGGAGCGGCCACGATCTTGGTCGGGCGCGGTTGCGGTGCCCGGAAGACGGCGCGGGAGCGCGGGATGCCTGTGGTGGCGCAGGCGGCCCGGAGTTCGGGCGCCAGCTTCTCCCAGTTCTCGATCAGCGCGTTCATGCGGTCGGTGGGGCGGATCGAGCTGTCGAGGACGCTCGTCACGTCCACGATCGTGCCTTCACGGCCCCAGACGCCCAGCCGGTAGTCGTCGAACAGACTCAGCTTCATCGTGCTCCGCTCACCCATGTCGGTCCGGATCGCATCCACGGTTGCATACAGTTCACGGCAACTATCGTGGAGTTTCCAGTTAAGTTCCTGTCAGAGTGGCGTTACTGTATACTCTTCAGAGTGACTGAGGAAACCCCTAATGATGGTGCGGCCGTGGGTACATGGCTCGACGGTCTCGTTCCTCTCCCGCGTGAGGCGGGGGATCATGCCGCCAACGCCGCGCACGCTTATTTGCGCTCGCTGGTGCTGAACGGGGCCATTCCGCCGTGTGCCGAGCTCAATCAGGTGGAGCTGGCGGAGCGGCTGGGGATCAGCCGCACTCCGGTGCGTGAGGCAGTGCGTATGCTCCAGGAGGAGGGGCTGGTTGAGGCCGAGCCGTACAAGCGGGCGCGGGTTATCGGCTTTGAGGCGGCCCAATTCGAGTACGTCTATGTGCAGCGGATCATGCTGGAGGGGCTGGCTGTCCGGCTGACGGTGCGGTCGATGAGCGGCGAGGACCGGGGGGTCGTGCACCATTTGGCCGCCGAACTGGCCCGTAGGTCCCACGAGGCGGGGCAGACGCCGGAGTGGAACGAGATCCACAACCGCTTCCATCTGGCCCTGGTGGCCGGCGCCGGGCCGCAGTTGCTGCGCAGCATTGAGACCAACATGCAGCGCTCCGAGCGCTACCGCCTGCAGTACCACTACCGCGGCCCGCGCGCGTCGCTCCGCCACCTCGGCGAGCACGAGCGCATCGCGAAGCTCTGTCAGGCGGGCGACGCGGCGGGTGCGGCAGACGAGTTCGCCGCCCATCTGGCGCGGACCGCGCTGTCGATGATCGGTGAGCTGGCCCCGCACTATGACCCGGCCGCGGTGCGCGAGGCGCTGGCGCTGTTCCACACGCCGGGTCTCACCTGACCACGAACGCGTACGCGGCGTGCTCACCCGACGGCATGGGGACGGCCGGCTGGTGGGCCCGCAGCGGCATGGTCTGAGTGTGTGGACCATTATGGATGCCGTTGAGCGATTGGATCTGAGCCGCATGGTCAACCGAACATCCCTTGGCGGCGTGGGTAACCTGCCCGCCGGGGTCACCAGCTTTGTCGGCCGGGGCCAGGAGATCGGCGAGGTCCGCAGACTCCTCGGCGCCGCCCGACTGGTGACATTGACCGGGGTGGGCGGGGTCGGCAAGACACGGCTGGCCATCGAGACCGGCACCGAGGTGCACACGGCGTTCGCGGACGGGGTCTGGTTGGCCGACCTCGCCCCGGTGCGGCAGCCGGAGCTGGTCGCGCAGGCCGTGGTGAGCGCGCTGGGGATTCCCGACCAGTCCACCAAACCGCCGGTCGAGCAGCTCATCGACCACCTGGCCCGGCGCCAGGCCCTGATCGTGCTGGACAACTGCGAGCATCTGGCCGAGGCCTGCGGCGTCCTCGCCGACCAGCTGCTGCGCGGCTGCGCCCGGGTGCGGGTGCTGGCCACCAGCCGGCAGGTGCTGGGCATCGCCGGAGAACACGTCTACCAGGTGCCGCCGCTGTCGGTTCCCGACCCGGACGCCCCGCCCCCGGCGGACGTGCTCGACCGGTACGAGTCGGTGCACCTGTTGGTGGACCGGGCGACAGCCATCAAGCCCGGCTTCGCTGTGTCCGACGCCAACCGGGCGGAAGTGGCCCGGCTGTGCGCCCGCCTGGACGGCATCCCGCTGGCCATCGAGCTGGCCGCGTCCCGGCTGCGCTCGCTGCCGCTGGGCGAGGTCGTCGACCGGCTGGAGGACCGCTTCGCGCTGCTGACCGGAGGCAGCCCAGCCGCACTGCCCCGCCAGCGCACCCTGCGCGCGCTGATCGACTGGAGTCATGAGCTGTGCTCGGCGGAGGAACGGCTGCTGTGGGCGCGGCTTTCGGTGTTCGCGGGCGGCTTCGACCTCGCGGCCGCCGAAGGGGTGTGCGCCGACGACCGGCTGCCGCGCACGCGGATCGTGGACCTGGTCGACCACCTGGTCGCGCAGTCGGTTGTGCACACCGTGGAGCGCGAGGGACGGGTGCGCTACCGGATGCTCGAGACGATCCGCGAGTACGGCTGGGAACGGCTGGCGGCCTCCGACGAGCACACCGCGCTGCGCACCCGTCACCAGGAGTTCTTCGGCGAGATGGCCGAGCGAATCGCGGCCACCTGGTACGGGCCCGGCCAGGAGGAGGCGCTGGCCCGGTTCCGCGCCGACCACGGCAACCTGGCGGCCGCACTGGACTGGTCCATCAGCACCGGCCAGGCACAACAAGCCCTGAGCCTGGTCGCGGCGCTGCGCTATCACTGGTGCGCCGACGGGTTCCTGAGCGAAGGCCGCCGCTGGCTCGACCGCGCCCTCGACCTACCCGGACCACCACCACCCGAACGGCCCACGGCCCTGTGGGCGGTCGGCTGGGTCATGCTGCAGCAGGGCGACTGCGACGGCGCCGAGGCCCGGCTGGCAGAGTGCGAGAAACTCGCCACGGAACTCGGCGACGAGGTGGCGCTGTATATGACGTTGAGCCTGCGGGGTACGGCCGCGCTATTCCGCGGCCAGCTGCCCGAGGCGCTCGACCACTTCGAGGCCGCGTTGGCCGGCCTCACTGCGACAGGGCACACCGGCGGCATCGTTTTCACGGATTTCCAGGCTGCTATCGCGCACGCCCACGCCAGCGACGATCGGGCGGCGGAAACGGGCGAGCGGGCGATCGCGATCAGTGAGCAGCTCGGCGAGCGGTGGAGCCGCTCGTACGCACTGTACGCCCTGGGACTGTACGCCTGGGCGCACGAAGAGCTCGACTCGGCGACCGCCCTCGCCCGTGCGGGACTGGAGATTCAGCGCGGCTTCAACGACCATGTCGGCACCGCAGTGATGATCGAACTGCTGGCGTGGATCGCCGCCTCCAAGAAGGAGTACGTCCATGCCGCCCGGCTGCTCGGCGCGATCCGTTCGATGTGGCGCGCGACCGGCACGTCGCTGTCCGCCTTCGGACCGCATCTGAGCGACCATCACACCCGCTGCGAGCGCCAGGTGCTGCGGGCGCTGCGTGCCGACCGCTGGGAGGCCGCGCTTGGTGAGGGCGGCCGGATGGATCACGACCGGGCCATCGCCTACGCGCTCGACGGTCCCACCGCTGTGCGGCCCGCCGTGGCACCTGCTGCCGCGGACAACGTGCTCACGCGGCGCGAGCGCGAGGTGGCCGCGCTCGTGACGGAGGGCCTGAGCAACCGCCAGATCGCCGAGTCGCTCGTGCTGTCGCCGCGCACCGTCGAGGGGCATGTCGAGCGCATCCTGGCCAAGCTCGGGTTCAGCTCGCGCGCCCAGGTGGCCGCCTGGATGGCCACTTCCGGCGGCAGATAGGACCTACGGGTATCGGAAAGGGGGTGGCTCTACCCGTGTCCCGGCCCTCGTCCCGGGGTGAGGCTCAGCGCACACCAGGACGAGGAGGTCTCTGTGGCAACGATGAAGCAGGCGCGGCCGAGCGTCGAGGTGGCTCCGGACGGCCTGTTCATCGGCGGGCAGTGGGAACCGGCGGCCGCCGAGGCAACCAGGGATCTGCTGGAACCAGCGACCGGCGAGGCCCCACGATGGCGGACGAGGCCGACGCCGCACGGGCGGCCGACGCTGCGCACCGGCCCTTCGAGCAGGGGCCCTGGCCGCGGATGAACCCGCGCGAGCGCGGCCAGGTCCTGATGCGCGCGGCCGAGCTGCTGCGCGAGTGGGTGGAGGAGTTCGCCGAGCTGGAGGCATTCAACGTCGGCAAGCCCCCTGCGGCAGCCCTCGCCACCTGCATTGCTTCGCGCACCGGTCGACGTGCTCGCCGTGATCGCCCCGTTCCGTCTTCCGCTCGTCCTGCCCAGCAAAAAGATCGCCCCCGCGTCGGCCGTCAACACAATCATGCACACGCCGGCCGCACGATCGCCCCCAACACGAACGCACGCACCGTCCGGCGACGAGCTGACGTCGTGAGGTTGCTCGAGGAGTCTGTCACTGCGCCGCCCCGGCGGCCGGGCGCGGCATGTTCACCCTTCATCCCCCTGAAACCTCGCACGAACAAGGGAATCGAATGAGCAAGGAACCCTCGCCCCTCGACGGTCTTGGTTTCGATCCGGTCGCGATCCGTCGCAAGTATTGGGAGGAGGCCGATGAACGGCGGCCCGCAGAGCGGGCGCCCCCGTCAGCTCGTCGCGTCGAGCGACGCCGTATCCGCCGCAGATCCCTACGCCGAGCCGCTCGACCGTGCGCCGCTGGTCGACGAGGTCGACATCGTCGTCGGCGGCTTCACCGGACCGATCGCCGGCGCAGAACTGCGCAAGGCGGGCGTGCCGCAGGTGCGTGTGATCGAGAAGGCGGGTGGGTTCGGCGGCGTCTGGTAATGGAACCGCTATCCGGGATCCGCTGCGACGTCGACGCCACCATCTACATGCCTCTGCTTGAGGACCATGGCTAGGTCCTTACTCGCAATTGATTGGCCGGGCTGGCACAGCAACATCCAACTGCGCCGCCGCGTGGAGCCGTCGCTGGCTCACTTCCAGGAGCCAGAGCCGCGACGCTTCTCCCGCGAGCGGCCGATCCTTGGCAGACGTTGTGAGCCTCGCGGCAAGAACTCCCGGGAGACTGCCAGTCAGCAGAGCGCCAACGCGGTGGCGCCGACCGCAGTACTGACACTGGACATCAGTTCGTGGCCGCTTCTATGCAGCCAAGATGCTGCGCATGCCGCGGAAATAACGGCGATCAGGCACAGCGAACAGGTTGCGGCGTTCCGCCATCGCAAGCGCACAGCGTCACCTTCCGTCGTCTTCAGCGCAGTCGCCGTGAGGTTCAAGCTCCGCAATCACTGATTGCGCAAGGCGTATGAGGCAGCCTCGCATCCGCTCTTCGCCGAGATCCGGCAGGAGTGCGGCGACGTGCTCGGCCGCCAGGGCGGCGAGCAGGGTGTGGGCGGTGCTCTCCGGGTCGGGGAGCGTGGCGAGCAGGATCGTGAGGTGGCGGTGCCAGAACCGGTAGGCGCCGATCCGGTAGCGGGCTCCTGGTGCAGTGGTTTCGGAGATCCGCAGGAGGGCCAGGTGCTCCAGCAGGTAGCTGAAGTAGGCGTCGACGAATGCCGTAAGACGGTCGACGGCCGGGGCTCCCGGCCCCAACGGCGGCGGCCCGTACAGCACAGCCTTCTGCAGGACACCGGTACGGGCGTCGAGCAGCGCAGCGGCCAGCCCGGATTTGTCGCCGAATCGGCGGAACACCGTGCCTTTACCGACGCCTGCGGTCGCAGCCACGTCATCCATGGTGATGGCTTCGACGCCCCGTTCGGCGAACAGCCGCGCAGCGGCCTCCAGCACGGCGCCGCGGTTGCGTGCTGCGTCCGCTCGCTCCTTGGGTGGCGGGGTGCGCAGGGCCTCCAGCACCGCGGTGGAGCTGGTTGCCGTTTCGCCGTCGTGTTGAGTTGCAACTGGCAGAGAGTGCCGCACCGTAACCTTCCCGGCAGGTCGTCGCATGGTGAGTCGTTTCAGGCAGTTGTCTCTCGCGGCGCGCAGGGGGGACCTGTCTCGGCGACGGTGGGTCTCGGGCCGGATCCAGATCCCCCTGCGGGCCATGCGATTGCGGTCCCAGCCCCATGCCGCCATCGCACCCAGTGGCACAGCGGATGTCAGGCACCGATGCCGGGCAGCCTGCGCTGCAGGTCGCTAGAGGTCTCGATGAGGATGTGTTCGTCCGTGATGGCACGGGAGGTGGCGACGGTGACCGCGGCTTCGCCGACCTGGTCGGCGGTGAGCCAGTCGTGGGCACCGGAGGGGCGGCTGCGGTTGATGATCGGACCCAGGACGAGGTCGTTGACCCGACGCTGGCCTTGCAGCTCGGCGCTCAGGGCCTCGCGCATCATCAGCAGGGCGGCGCCGTGCATGCTGACGATGCCAGCACCCGGGTAGGGCCTCTGCGCGGAGAATCCGGAGATCACCGTGTAGCTGCCCTCCGGCGAGAGGCGAGGCACGAAGGCGCGTGCCACGGCCATGTGGGCGGTGGTGGTGTCGATGAAGAACTCCTGCCACTCGGCCTCGCCGGTGTCCCACAGGGTCTTGCCCATCCACCAACCGCCAATGGAGGCGACGACGTGGTCGATGCGGCCGTGCTCGGAGGCGATGCTTTCGGCCAGGGCACGGGCCGAGGCGAAGCTTCCGTAGGCACCTGTTGCCGCCTTGAGTTGGCTGGACAGCTCGGGGCCGATCAGCTTGGTCAGTGCCGTGAAGCGGTCCTTGCTGCGGGTGGGGACGACGACGGTCGCTCCCGCCTTGAGGAAGGCACGGACGATGCCCTCGCCGACGTTTCCGGTGCCGCCGGGGATGACGGCGACCTTTCCGTGCAGCGGGAGGGTGGCGGAAGAGGCGGTCATGTCTGAGCTCCTTGCAGGGGTTGGCGGATGCGAAGCCCGGGCGGGCACGCGTCGTTGCGAACGGCGCGTAGCAGGTGCCGGCGGGCCTTCGCGACGAACGCGGCAGCGAGCCTGCTGGTGACCTTGGGGTGCGGCCACCGCACCCGCACCGGAGTGCGCTGATGTAATCAGGTTACTTCTTAGCACCAGGTATCGCAAACGATGCGAGTTCCGTATCCTGGACGGCATGACCGTGACCCGCCTGCCGCTGCACACCTGCTCGTACACCGAGGACGTCTTTCATCTGCTGGGCAAGCGTTGGACGGGCCTGCTGATCGATCTGCTGCTGCAGCGTCCCGCCCGCTTCGGCGAACTTCACGCAGCTGTGCCCTCCCTGTCCAAGCGCGTACTGAGTGACCGCCTCTCGGAGCTTCAGGACATGGGCCTGGTCGAGCGTGAAGTGGAGGCGGGACCGCCGGTCGCAGTGACCTACCGGCTCACCGGGCGCGGCATGGGCTTGGGGCCTGCCATGGACGCCCTGCGGGTGTGGGCCGGCGCCCCCGTGGACGACGAGGGCAGGATGCTGCCGTACTCGGCGGTTGCGCACCAGGAATCCGAGACGGCCTGAACCCGCTCGGCGCACCCTCAGAGCATCGGCACGGCCCAGAAAACAGATGACTGAGGCGCGCATACCCAATAGCGTTCCCGCCGTCGCCCACAACGGCGCCCTGACCTCCCGTGACCAGGCATGTGACTCAGCGATACCCCGCGGTCAAGCCGCCGTCGATGCAGATTTTCTGACCGGTCACCCAGCTCGATTCGTCGGAGGCCAGGTACAGCACGTAGGCGGCGACGTCCTGCCCGGTTCCGGGCTGCTGGATCAGGTGCATGCCGAGTATGTAATTTCGCGCGTCGTCGTCCATGGCCACATCGGTGGCCGTCGACGAGACGAAGCCGGGCGATATCGCGTTGGCACGGATGCCGCCGGGGGCGCCCTCGGCCGCGAGGGTGAAGTCGGCGAAGGGTGCGACCCCGAAGCCGGCCGCGTTGTTGTGGAGCATGTCGATGCTACCGAGACTGGCTGCGGCGCCTTCCACCCAGGCGTGGGCTGCCTCGGGGTCGGTCAGGTCGATCGTGTGGCCGTTGGTGTCGTAGCCGTCTGCCGCCAGCTTGTGAGCCGCGCTCTCGGCGGCGCCGGACACCGCGTCACACCCGACGACGCGTGCGCCCTCCCGCGCGCAGAGGGCTTGGGCGGCTTCTCCTTGCCCGCCCCCTGAGCCAGTGATCAAAACTCTCTTGCCGGAGAGCCGTCCTGCGTGTGAGCTCATGCCGCGTGTCCTCATTCCTGTCGGGAACCGTGCCGGATGGGCCGTCTGATCAGCGTCACGGAGAGAAATAGGTTGGGGGCAGCACGATGCTGCTCCCTTGGTGTCGGAGTGAGATCAGCCGCGCGTGGGCAAGCCGACCATCGCCCGGTACTCGTCGGCGGTGGCGGGGGTGCGGCCGAGCAGGGCGGCGATGTCGCGCGCCCGGGTGAAGAGCTCCAGGTTGCTCTTGTTCAGCTCATCGCTGTTGGGGTTCTTCCACATGCTGTCCTCAAGACCCACGCGGATGTTGAGCCCCATCATGGCGGCCAGCGTGGGGATGTACAGGCCGGCCCGGCCGGCGTTGCAGACCGTGATGGCGGCGTTGGGGTCGATCTGGCGGATCTGGTCGGCCATGAGGAACAGGTGGGTGGCCATGGACTTGGTGTCGCTGGCCCAGGCCCCGGAGATAAGGGTGCGGCCGATGTCGACGGGGAGGGCGTAGAGGACGATCCAGTTGGTCTGGGTGCCGGGGGCGATGACGCCGGTGTCGAAGAACCGACGCTTGGCGAACTCGACCTCGCCCGAGCTGTGCACGACGATCTCCGGGCTGATCCCGTGCTCCTGCACGGCCTTGACCGCAGGAACGGCGAACGCCTCGGGGTGGCCGGCCGCACAGGGGGCCACTTCGGCCTGCCCCGTGCGGATGGGGCCAAGGCACTCGTCGAAGGTCTTGCCGTTGAGGATGTTCAGGTTGGGCACGAAGTCGTTGCCGAAGCGCTTGCGCAGCGGCTCCAGCACGAGGCCGTAGGCCTCGGTGGAGGGGAGGTCCTTGTCCAGACGGCGCCCCTTGGAGTCGGTCACCCAGGTGAAGTCGATGTGCACGCCGCACGCACCGGCCTCGATGACGCTGGAGGCGGCGTCGATGTACTCCTCGACGTCCACGGGGTAGTCGGCCGAGTCGACGTCCCCGGACCGGCCGGCCACGGCCACGTTGATCGCGATCTTCCGGGGGACGTCCCACTGCGGCTGGAGTCGAGGATCCGCGGTGAACGCGTACTCCTCCATCTCTGCACGGGCGGCTTCCCACAGGGCGGGGGGCGTGGTCACAATTGGCTCCCTAGTAGTGCTATTGATGGTGCGTCAGCTTGCTCGCCGGGCAGGCCGGAGGAGTGTGCCGTTACGGGGCGAAGACCGGTGCCAGGTCGGCGTAGACCCGGTACTCGGCGATCCGCTCGTCGCTCATGCGGAAGACCGCACCCGCGGCGAGCTTGACCTGGCGGCTGTCGAGCCGGGTGTACGTGGTCAGGAATTCCACGACCACGACATCGGAGACGGGCTGCCAGCAGGACTGCACGGTGTGGTGGAGGCTGGCGACGCTCCGGAAGAAGGCGCCAATGCTCGTGCGGATGTCGGCGTGGCCCGACATGGGAGGGTTGTTGCCGAAGGTGAAGACTGCGTCGGACGCGAAGAAGGGCAGCATCTTTTCGACGTCCATGCTGTCGATGGCGGCGGTGAAGTCGTCCAGCCAAGGCGGCCGGCTGACGCCGGGTGCGGTTTCGACGGCGCTCATGCTGATTCCTCTCTCTCAGGGTCCGACTGGAGGCCGAAGAGGCCGGTTTCCATCGGAGCGGCTGCTGACAGGCCCTCGGGGCTGAGCCGGAAGGTTCCGATGCTCTCCAGCAGCCATGCCAGATATCCCTCGGGCACGTCTTCGACGGGGCCCCAGTGCGTGACGGACTTGGGCGTCCAGGCAAGGCTGCCGGGCTTGGTCAGGTCCCCGTAGGCGCCGGGCCCGCGGAAGTAGAAGATGAGCTCGTCGAAGTCCGCGTTGTGGTGCATCGGCGGACGCCTCCCGGGACGGGCGCTCAGTGTGTACAGCAGTACGTCGCCGCTCGGCGTCTCGGCGAACGACGTCGGCGGCCCCCCGTGCGGCAAATACGTGAGTGGCTGGATCGCGGCCAGGTTGAGCTTCCAGACGGGAATCTCGCCGCCGATCACGCCGAGGAGCGCCAGCGGGTCGCGGGGCAGGGTGTAGCGGGTCACGCCGTCGAACGCCTTGACCAGCAGCTGGACCTCCCCCTCTTCGTGGGAGCTGCGGGCGGGGTCAGGACGCCTCACATCCCGGCTGGTGTTGATCATCCCGAAAGGCGCCGGGGGTTTGAGGGTCAGCTGCTCGGGCGTCTCCATGATGATGCGCAGCGTTGGCGTGCTGACCGGGACGACACGGTAGGTGACCGCCCTAGGCAGGCACACGAAATCGCCCGGCTCGGCGCGTAGCGTGCCGAAGTCGGTGACGTAGTCGAGCGTGCCGTCCTGCACGAAGTGCAGCTCGTCGTTCTCCGCATTGCGCCAGGCGAAGGGGGTGGGCGCCGAACGGGCCGAGGCGGACAGGGTCACGTCATTGCGGCTGGAGGCGAAGACGACCGGCAAGGCGCTGGCATCGCGCGCATCGGGCAGGTCTAGGTCGTGGATGTCGAGACGATGCGGGGCATGCGCCCCCTCGACCGAGGTGTAGGCGAAGATCGGATAAGGCCTCGCGGTGACGCAGATGTCACCGTTGAAGCCGTCCCGGCTCCACAGATGCACGTTCGGTGGCGGTCCGGCGGTCTGCCCGTCGGGGTTGTGCTGGGACATCACTTTCTCCAGATTCTCGGATCAGGCGGTTGCGACGGCGGGCAGCTGCCATGAGGCAGGGGGCCGGGCGAGCCGGTGAACGATGTCGGGCAGGTCGTACACGATTGATCGTCTCTCTCGTCGGCTGCCCTACGTAGGCCTGGCCGGTCGGGCCAGGTGCGGCACGACGTGCTCGGCCACCAGACGGGCATCACGTTCCAGCTGGTTGGAGAACAGCGCGACATTGACGTGCTGCGCTCCGGCGTCGTGCCACTCGGCGAGGCGCTCCAGCCACTGCTCGGGCGTTCCCCAGACACAGCTGTCGGCCACGGCAGTGAGCGGAAGATTCAAGAAGCCCTGCAGGGTTCGGTCGAGCAACTGCCGAGAGGCGTCTCCGTCGGTGCCGATCGCCCCGAACAGATAGGTTCCGGGAACGATGGCCGCCGGGGCGCGGCTACTGGCCTCGGCCGCGGCCTGCACCTCGGCCCACTGGCTGGCATGCTGCTTCGGTGAACTGAAGACGGACAGCCACCCATCGCCGATACGGCCCGCGCGTCTGCGTGAGGCAGGCGAGGAGCCGCCGATCCACACGGGGACCTGCCGCGCAGGTCTAGGCAGCAAGCCGATCTTCGAGCAGCGCCAGCCGTCCCCGACGTGGTCGACCTCTTCCTCGCTCCACAGCCGGCGCAGCAGCCCCACGTACTCGTCGGTCAGGCGGCCGCGCTGTGCGGGGTCGACCCCGGCGATCTCGAATTCCGGAAGCGACACATGGGTATTGCCGACACCGATGCCAGCGATGAGCCGACCGCCCGACAGGTACTCGACCGTGGCCAGCGCATGCGCTACGTGAACGGGGTTGCGGCGCGAGAGCACCAGCACCGAGGTGCCGATCTCGACGCGGCGCGTGGTGGCGGCGAGAGCTCCCAGGAGGGTCAGGCCGTCGAGCCACGGCATGCCAGCGACGGTCCGATCAGTGACCCACAGCGAGTGCAGGCCGCTCTCGTCGGCACAGGCCACCGTCGCCGAGAGTTCCTCCGGGTTGGGGCAGGGGGGCAGGACCAGACCCAGCCGAAGACCGGAAGCGGAGTCAGTCATGAGTACCTCCATTGGCACAACCGATGCGGTAAGTTTTATCAGGCAGAATCAAGGTGTCAATGAATAGAACAATGATGGGCTATGCGGCCGGGCGGGTGACCGCTGGGAGCCTCCTCGATCTCTGCTGTGCTGGCTGAACGCCGAGAGGGGCCATGGGTGCGTGAGCGGCCCAGCTCGGACGGTTGTGCAACCGGGGCGCTGAGGGCGGCCTGGGGTTCTGGCAGTGAGAATTTGATGGGGAACGCACCTGGAGCCTGCTCGCAGAATCCCGCCTGCAGCCTGCCCGGCAGGCGCGTGCCATCCGTGTTGTGCGGTGTGTCGTTGTGAGGGTCACCCGTGCGGCAGAATGTTCTGTCATGGAGAACATTGCCGAGGATCGCCCGGCGCCGCAGTATCCGATCGAGGCGGTCGACAAGGCATTGAGTCTGTTGCTGCTGTTTCGCGACCGGAGCGAGCTGCGGCTGAGCGACGTGCCGACGGCGCTGGACATCGGCAAGTCCAGGGCGCACCGGCTGCTGGCGATGTTGGTCTATCACGGGTTCGTGGTGCAGGATCCGGCGAGCCGGACCTACCGGACGGGGCCTGCCCTGGTGGAGATCGGGCTGGCGACGGTGGCGCGGATGGACGTGCGTGTGGTGGCCCGGCCGGTCCTGGAGGAACTGGCCGCCGCGACCGGCGAGACGGCACACCTCGGTGTTCTCGAGGACGGGCAGGTGCGTTTCGTCGACGGCATCGAGAGCGAGTTGGCCCTGCGGGTAGCGGGGCGGGTCGGTCGGGCGCTTCCGGCGTACGCGACCAGCCTCGGGAAGGCGATGCTCGCGGAACTGTCCGTCGAGGCGGTGCAGGGCCTCTATCGCGGTGAGGCGCTGGCACCGGTCACGATGCACACGATCCGCCGGCGCTCGGACCTGCTTGCCGAGCTGGAGCGGGTACGCCAGCGCGGGTATGCCGTCAACCACGGCGAGAGCGAGGAAGGGGTCGGCTCCCTGGCCGTCGCCATCCCCGCGCACGGGGCCTGGCCGCTCGTCGCGATCAGCGTGGCCGCCCCCGCGGCACGCATGGACGAAGCGAAGTGTGCACGCACCGCCGACCTGTTGCGCGAGGCGGCGAAACGACTCACCACCCTCCTCGTCTGAGGCCCCAGAATCCTTCGGTTAGTGCCGGGGATGTGGGCGCCCGCCTCGTCGAGCGAATCACAGTTCTAGAGAACAGAAGCGAGATCTGTACAGCGGTCCGTGGTGGAGTTACAGTCTGACCCGTCCGCAGATCCCGCACGGAGGGCGCTGTGCTCTCTCCGACCTCGATGAACGACACGCACACGGCACACTCGCTAGTGCGTTTGAGCCTGTGCAGCGAGTCGCCGGAGGGCCCGGCGAACAGATTCACTGCCCACGCCGAACGATTGCTCTTGCTCACCCAGTACACCGCTTAGGCCTCAAGGGTTCAACGCCCCTCGTGGCCATCACTACGGCCGGTCTGGCGGATCCCGCCGGGAACGCCTCGAGCGCTTGGCCGACTCTACAGGCCGGGGCACGTTGCGATCCGGAAGCAGCAGGCGACTGCGCTCAAACTCGCCCACCCAGCCAACCGCGTTCCGGACCACCCAT
Organism: Streptomyces krungchingensis; assembly: GCF_054729265.1. Taxonomy (NCBI): domain Bacteria; kingdom Bacillati; phylum Actinomycetota; class Actinomycetes; order Kitasatosporales; family Streptomycetaceae; genus Streptomyces; species Streptomyces krungchingensis. The sequence continues at coordinate 1,623,899 of NZ_JBPUKY010000001.1, read as the reverse complement.
CCCCATCAAGTGCTTGCTGAAGCGCTGGGGGCCTACACATTACGATCCTCTCCCCACGGCACCGGCAGAACTCGAACGTGCGAAAAGCCTCGAGGAGCTGACACAAAAAACTGGTCCGACGGGGAGCTGAAGGAGGTACACCATGTCCGACGCCTGGCTTCGTGAACTCTACGACCGCGCTGACGCCCTCGACGCCGCGGGCTTCGCGGCTTCCTTCCACGAAGACGCCTCGTTCACCTTCGCCAACAACCCTCCTATGTATGGCCCCGAGGAGATTTCTTTCCGACTCGGGGAATTCTTTGCCGCCCTCGACGGAATGCGGCACGAGCTCTTCGGCGTCTATCAGGCGGGCGACACCCAGATCCTCGAGGCCCTCGTGACCTACACCCGCAAGGACGGCAGCGAGGTCACGTTGCCAGGCATGACTCTGTACCGGCGCGACGGTGACCGGATCCGCGAAGGCCGCGTGTACATCGACCTCCAGCCCCTGTTCGCCTGAGGACACTTTGCTGCGACACATGTCCTCGGCCTGAGGAGTGCCACAACTGCCGTCGCTGCCCGGCCAGCCCACGCTGTTGGCGAGAACTCCCTCCTCTGCTTGGCGCAGACCCAGCGGTTGCTAGATCGCACGGCACTGCGCGAGATCAGTGGTGCCGGTGTGACGGCCATGCAGTGGGACGAACGGGGACGCCTTCGAGATGGGCGCGGACGCGCGGCGCGGCAGGTTCTGGAGGGCGTGGAACCCGGTCGGTCGTCGTCATGCACTGCACCGGCAGTGCGGATCCGGCGGCCTGTGCCCGAGCTACGGAGGCGTGGGTACCGGTTCGTGAAGCTGATCGGGACAGCGGGCGCGCTGCGGTGAGGTTCGTACAGTGAAGACATGAGCGATGACGCGCGGCAGCGGCAATGAGTACTGCCTGATCGACGCGACGAGACCGCCTGGGGCGGACGGCCTCGCCGTACGCGGAGTGCGTGCTATGCCGGAAGCTGACCGGGCATCGGTCCAGGGGGACTCTCTGCCCCGCCTGCGAGTGGCAGGAGGCCCAGCACACCGACTGATCGAGGTGATCGCGCTGCGGGTTGCAAACTGGAAGCGTGACCCATGATGCGACGCACATGAGCGACAGCCCCTTTCAGTTCGGGACCAGCCCCCGCGATCAAGCCCCGCAGTTCGTTCTGCCGCTCGTCGTCCGAATCGAGCGCGGTGCGCCGCCCGCACGTACCGACGCCCTCGAAACCGCGGCTCGGGCCGTCCTGGTCATGTTGAGTGACGAGCGATCGCTGGGTGACGGCGAGTGGGCGCAGGCGGTGCGGGACTGGCAGGACGCGCGGATCCGGAAGGTGGTGCGGCGGGCGCGTGGGGCCGAGTGGCAGCGGGCCAGGGCGTTGCCCGGGATCACGATCACGGGCCAGTCGGCGAAGATACGGGTGTTTCCGCCCGTTCCGCTGGACGGCTGGCCCAAGGACCTGGCCCGGCTCCAGGTCTCCGGCACCGACCTGGAGGATCCGGAGCCGCCAACCGAGGCGGACCCGGGTACGCCGGTGCTCTGGATGAGCCCGGACGTCGAGATGTCGGCGGGCAAGGCGATGGCGCAGGCTGGGCACGGCGCCCAACTCGCCTGGTGGGAGCTTTCGGACGAGAAACGTGCAGCCTGGCGCGACGCGGGTTTCCTGCTCGCCGTGCGCACCGCGCGACCGGAGCAGTGGCCGCAACTCGCCACGAGCGGGCTGCCATTGGTGCGGGACCCCGGCTTCACTGAGATTGCTCCGGGGAGTTGCACGGTGATCGCGGATCATCCGGCCCTGCGGTAGTAGTGCTTCTACCCTCGCCACAGGCCTTCTCGCTGGCCGACTCCCGGTGCGGCCTCATTCGCTGGCGTTCGCCGGTGATCTGCTCGATGGCCTTGGTGCGGCGGTGGCATCCCGTTCGGCCTCGCTGGGGCCGTGGCGGATGATCCGGCGTTTGCCGGGGTGGAGACGAGTCTGCCCCCTTGCACCGAAGGCTGTCGCGTACCGTACATGCTGGTAGTGGCTCGGAACGCCTCGATGCGTGCGGGTAGCGGGCAGGCATCCGCGCGCCAGCGCCCCGACGCCTACCCGCTACGGGCAGACGAGGCCGGACTTGCTGGAGAAGCCGCGGTCGACGCCGGAGATGACCCGGCAGAGCGGTCAGGCCCGCATGCCGTTCTTGTCCTCACCGATTACGGCCTGCTCGGTGGTTGCCGGCCAGACCCTGCAGCGGGTATCTGCGACATCGTTCTGACGCGCCCAGGAGGCTGCGCAATGGTGCTGGCGAGTCTGTCCGTTCTCCTGCCTGAGCTTCCGAAGCGTGACTATTAGTCACGGAGCGTGTGTCCGCACAGCCGCCGCGTCGTCGATGGTCTTATCGGGCGACACTGAGGGGAACGTGTTCTTATGACCTCGAGTACCCAGGGCAAGTGGTTGCGGCTTTTCCGGAAGAGATGATCGGCCATGGAACGACCTGGCGCTGTATCTGAAAGTCCTGGCGCCCCTCCGAAGATGTCGTTGATCGCCACGGCGACCACCGATGACGCGGGAGTCGTGACGGGATGGAGCGAGGGTGCACGGCGTTTGCTCGGCTACGAGCGCGACGAGGTCGTGGGGCGGCCAGTGACAGAGCTACTCACCGAAGACGACGGCAATGCGGTCTGGTCATCACTGGCCGACCGGCAGAGTTGGAAATGCAAGGCGGTCTTGCGGCATCGGGACGGCCGCCACGTCGCGGTTGTGCTGCTGGCACAACATCGCGTTGCCGAATGGTGGTTCATGCAGTGTTCTGCGGAGCTGGAGGAAAAGCCCCGCTACGGCGACGAAATGTTGCACTGGGGATACGAAAAGTCACCCTGCGTTCTCGCGATCTACGACACCGACCTGAGATTGGTGTCTGCAAACGCAGACATGCGGCGCGCCGTTGCTCTGCCTGAGGAGCAAATGTGTGGGCTGCGCATGTCGGAGACCGTGCCGCACCCGGAGAGCGAGAAGACCGAGCGGGCGATGCGCCGCGTCATGGAGAGCGGCCAGCGGGAGCATCTAGTGAACTTCCTGCGTGTCCCGGGTGAGCGGCGGGAACACGCATGGTCCGTTTCTCTCTCGCCGCTGACCGACCCAGATGGTCGGCTGCGTGGAGTGTGCTTCGCGGCATATGACATCACCGAACAGCATGAGGCTCGTCAACGGCTCTCGCTGCTCAACAAGGCCAGCACGGTCATCGGCAGCACTCTGGACATGGCGCGCACCGCGCAAGAGTTGGTCGACATGGCCGTTCCCCAGTTCGCCGACTATGCAGCCGTCGACCTGCTCGCCGCCATCGACAGCGGCGATGACCCTCCCGCCAGCTCCCTCAGCGGCCCGGTTGTCTTGCGCCGCGTTGCCCAACAGTCCGTACTCGACGGCGTACCCGAATCAACAGTCGAGCCGGGCGGCCTCTCCAGCCACCCGCAGTCTTCTCCTACGGTGGAGTGCCTCGTCACAGGGCGCGCTAGAAGGCACGAGATCACTGATCCCGCCCTGACCCAGTGGCTGGGACAGGACCCTTCCCGTGCCGCAAAGATCCGTGACTACGGGTTCGAGTCGATGATGGAAGTGCCCATCGCTGCCCGCGGCACCCCCCTTGGCGTGGCCCACTTCTTCCGCCACCGGCGCCCGGAGCCCTTCCAGCATGACGACCTGCTGTTGGCCGAGGAGATCAGCGCCACAGCGGCCGTGGCCATCGACAACGCACGTCGCTACACCCGCGAGCGCACCACCGCCGTGGCCCTGCAACGGAACCTGCTGCCGCAGAAGCTGCCCGAGCAGACCGCGCTGGACATCGCCTCACGCTACTCTCCCGCAGGGAGCGAGGCGGGAGTGGGCGGCGACTGGTTCGACGTCGTACCGCTCTCAGGCGCACGCATCGCCCTGGTCATCGGCGATGTCGTCGGCCACGGGCTTCAGGCATCCGCCACCATGGGCCGACTGCGCACAGCAGTACGCACCCTGGCGGACATCGATCTGGCTCCCGATGAGTTGCTCACCCACCTTGACGACCTCGTCATTCGTACGGAAGCCGCCACTGACTCCGACAGCGAAACCGCCGGAGCGGGTACCACCTGCCTGTATGCCGTGTACGACCCGGTCTCGCGCCGCTGTGTTCTTGCCCGGGCCGGCCACCTCCCGCCGGTCGTCGTCAGCCCCGACGGCACCAGCAGAGTCCTCGACCTCCCCGCAGGTCCGCCACTCGGCCTGGGTGGTCTGCCCTTCGAGTCCGCTGAGGTGGACCTACCGGAAGGAAGCCTGCTCGCCCTCTACACCGACGGCCTCATCAAGGCGCACGGAACCGACGTCGACAAGGCGCTCACCACCCTGCGCCATGCGCTCGCTCGACCGGCCCCGTCTCTGGAGGTCACCTGCGACACCGCACTCAGAGAGCTGATTCCTACCCACCCTGACGACGACATCGCTCTGCTTGTCGCGCGCACCCACGGCTTGGGATCCGCACAAGTCGCAGCCTGGGAGCTCCCCTCCGACGACCCCGCGATCGTCGCGCAGACCCGCCAGAGCACCCGCAACCAGCTGACAGTGTGGGGCCTTGAGGAGGCTACGTTCACCACCGAACTCGTGGTCAGCGAACTGGTCACGAACGCTATCCGCTACGGTCAGCTTCCCATCCGGCTGCGGCTGATCCTCGACCGCGGCAATCTCATCTGCGAGGTCTCGGACGGCAGCAGTACCGCGCCGCACCTGCGGCGAGCCCGCACATTCGACGAGGGCGGGCGTGGCCTACTCCTGGTGGCCCAGCTTGCCCAGCGCTGGGGAACCCGGCATGCCCGGGAGGGCAAAACCATCTGGGCTGAACAACACCTCGCCAACAGATGAGCAGCGGCGCATGCCAGGAAACCAGGCCAGGGCGCTTCTGCAGCCCATGGAGTACTTGGGAACCGGCGCGTGCGGAGTGACCTGAAGAACACGCGCCTCACCACAGGATCGGCGCGTTGTTCATTCGGCTGCGCGCTGCAAGGTACATACCTGCGGGAACAGCCTCAACACACGCCCGTGCCCGCGGCCCACCCGCTGTTCGTCCTCCGGAGTTGCCGACGCGACTGTCCTTGATCGGCGTACCCACGTCATGGGACGCCCGCGGTGTGCAGGCCAACGATGGTGTACCGATCGCCGGTCATCTCTGGTGACTGACGGGAGGTCACGCCTTCTTGGTCTCTCAGAAGATCTTCTCGATCTCGGCGATGTAGTCCAGAGCCTTCTGGCCGGTGGCCGGGTCGGTGGACGCCTTGGCGGCCGAGAGGGCCTTCAGAGGCCGTTATGAGGATCAATGCCCGTTACGGGATTGGTTAACGGGGAGGCTCGCTGATCATGTTCCGCCGTACCCAGCACACGGCCACCTGCATCTGCCGATGGCGTACCTGGCACGAACAAGACCAACTGTCGCTCCGGGACATCGCGGACGGCGAAGGAACGAGCCTCGCCACGGTGCGCCTAGGTCCTGTCGTCAAACTCCCGCCGGCCCCGCCCCGCTGTGCCCCCACCGGGCCGCCCGAGAAGAAGGACCCACGGCGAAAGGACAGATGGCGCACAGCAATGACTGCTGCCTGAGTCCGTGCGCAGGGCGCTGGCCCGATGCCGTGCCCCTTGCCCGGATGCCTAACGCTGGCGTGCTGTAACCCCAGGGACGCCAATCCCCCCCAGGAGGCTGTCGACGATCAGGGCCGGGACGTCGGGGGTAAGGGTGTCGGGCGCGGTGAAGGCGCGGGCGTGCAGGGGGCCGAGCAGCAGTTCCAGAACCAGCTGGGGGTCAAGGCCGGGGCGCAGTTCGCCGCGATGCGCGCCGCGCTCGACGATCGCGGCGAGGCGGATTCGGCGCTCGGCCCAGTAGGCGTCGCGGATCGCGATCGCGGTGGGGGAACGGGAGCTGACCAGGATCTCGGTCAGGCTCCGGCCCAGCGGGGAGCGCATCATGTCGCGGACCTCGGAGAGCAGGACGATCAGGTCCTCGCGCAGCGAACCGGTATCGGGCAGGGTAAGGGCCCCCTGGACCGAGTCGGCGAGCGCGTCGAGCAGCAGCTCGTCCAGTGCGCCCCATCGCCGGTACAGGGAGGTGCGGTGCACTCCCGCCTTGTCGGCGATCGCGGGGAAGGTGACGGCTTCCAGGCCGCCGGAGTTCAGCAGGTCGATGGTCGCGTCTAGGACCGCTTGGCGGACCCGGGTCGACCGGCCACCTGGGCGTTTGTGGACAGGGGTACTCATAACCGCGACTTTATCGCACTCGATGTTGCTTTAAGGCTCCTCGCGCTCGTAGGCTCATAAACGCACTCCATGATGCGTTTGCATGAGCCGCAAGGAGAACCGACTGTGAAGATCGCTGCTTACGAGGACCCTGCCAGGGGCGGGGACTGGCTTCGCCATGGCGTGGTTGTCGACGAGATGCTGCACCCGCTGCCCGCCGGCACGTCGCTGCTGGAGCTGCTGGCCGCATCGCCGGATCAGGACGAGTTGCTGGGCCGCTGCGAGCAGCCGGTGCGCTGGGAGGAGGTGCGGCTGGGCCCGCCGCTGCAGCCGGCCTCGATCCGGGACTTCATCACCTTCGAGCGCCACTACGAGGGCACCGCTCTGCTCACGGGCGGTGGGGTTCCGGACGCCTGGTACGAGGCGCCCGCGTTCTACTTCACCAACCCCTACGCGGTGCTCGGCGCGGGCGACGAGGTGCCGGTGCCGCCCGGGTGCGGACTGTTCGACTTCGAGCTGGAGGTGGCCGCGGTCATCGGGCGGGACGGGTTCAACCTGACCGTCGAGGAGGCCGTCGATCACATTGTCGGCTATACCATCCTCAACGACTGGTCGGCCCGGGATCTGCAGGGCCGGGAGATGCAGGTGGGGCTGGGCCCGGCCAAGGGCAAGGACACCGCCACCACGCTCGGGCCGTGGCTGGTCACCCCGGACGAGCTGGATCCCTACCGGCGCGGTGACCGCTACGAGCTCGCCATGACGGCCCAGGTGAACGGCGAGGTCATCGGGAGTGATGTCCTGTCGAGCGCGGCCTGGTCGTTTCCCGAGCTGGTCGCCTACGCCAGCCGCGGCACCGTGGTGAAGGCCGGTGACGTGCTCGGCTCGGGCACGTGCCAGGGCGGCTGCCTGGCCGAACTGTGGGGCCGCAATGGTGCGTTGACCCCGCCGCCGCTGGCCGTGGGGGACGTCGTGACGCTGACCGTCGAGGGCATCGGCACGATCAGCAACACCGTCGTGGAGGGCCCGCCGGTGCACCCGGTGCCGGCCGCGCGCCGCCTCACCGAGCAGGCCGCGGACGCCACGACCGGCAAGGGGGCGTGATGTTCGAGCATCGGGACGGCATGCGGATCGGGTGGGACGTCGAGATTCCCATGGCCGACGGCATCAGCCTGCGGGCCGATGTGTACTTGCCCGAGAGCGAGGACCAGGTGCCGGTCATCATGACGATGGGCCCCTACGGCAAGGGTCGCCGTTTTCAGGACGACCCCTACGCCTCGCGCTGGCAGACGTTGATCGAGGAGCATCCCGAAATCCTGGAACACTCGCCGTGCACCTACCTGACGTACGAGACGGTCGACCCGCAGCTGTGGACCGCCGACGGGTACGCGGTCGTCCGGGTCGACTCGCGAGGCAGCGGTGCCTCGCCGGGGCACCTGGAGATCTTCTCCGAGCAGGAGAGTCTCGACTACTACGAGGTGATCGAGTGGGCCGGGGTGCAGCCGTGGTCGACCGGGAAGGTCGGGCTGTGCGGGATCTCCTATTACGCGATCAACCAGTGGCGGGTCGCCGCGCTCCAACCGCCGCACCTGGCAGCGATCTGCCCGTGGGAAGGGGCGCTGGACAGCTACCGGGACATGACCCGGCACGGCGGCATCCTGTCCAACATCTTCTACGAGCTGTGGTATCCGACCCAGGTCCTGTCCAATCAGCACGGCCTCGGCACCAACGGCCCCGCCCACGCGTGGACCGGGAAGCCGGGCACCGGCCCGCACACCCTGACCGAGCAGGAGCTTGGCGAGCGGCGCACCGATCTGCTGCCGATGTTTCGCGAGCATCCGCTGGACGACGACTGGCACCAGGCCCGCACGCCCGACCTGTCTAAGGTCACGGTGCCGGTGCTGTCCGCAGCCAACTGGTTCGGGCAGGGCCTGCACAACCGGGGCAACTTCGAGGGGTTCACCGCGGTGGCCTCGGCCCACAAATGGCTGGAGGTCCATCCCGGCCGCCACGAGGAGTGGTTCTACCTGCCGCAGAGCGTGGTCCTGCAGCAGCGATTCTTCGACCGCTTCCTCAAGGGCGAGGACAACGCCTTCCACGACCGGCCCCCCGTCCAGATGCACCTGCCCGATCCCGACGGCCAGCTCCATGAGCGCAGTGCAGACCAGTGGCCGCCCGCCGAGACGACCTGGACCGAACTGCACCTCCACCCGACCGGCGCCCTGTCCGAACACCCCGCCCCTGCGGGCGCCGTGGCCTTCAGTCCGGACGGCAAGGGTGTCACCTTCACCACCGCGCCGCTGGAGCACGACACCGACCTGATCGGCCCCCTCGCAGCGGTGCTGCAGGTGTCCACCACCGCTGCCGACGCGGATCTGTTCCTCACCCTGCGGGCGTTTCGGCCAGACGGCAGCGAGGTCACCGTGACCGGTTCCGTCGCCCCCGCGCAGCCGTTGTCGAGCGGGTGGCTGCGTCTGTCGCAGCGCAAGCTGGATGCCCAGCGGTCGCTGCCCTGGCGGCCCTGGCATCCCCACGACGAGGTGCTGCCCGTCGAGCCCGGCGAGGTGTACCAGGTGGACGTGGAGATCTGGCCGACCGGCATGCACCTGCCTGCCGGACATCGCCTCGCCCTCACCGTCGGCGGCAGCGACTTCACCCGCCCCCCACAGCCCGGCATAGAGGTCTCGCTCTTCTTCCACACCGACCCGGCCGACCGGCCCGCCGAGCACTTCGCCGGGACCACCACCTTGCACTTCGGCCCCGGCCGCACCAACTGTCTGCTCACTCCCAGGACATCCGCATGAACGAACAGCACATGGCAGGGCGCACCACCCAGGTCGCCGACGGCGTCTACGCCTACATCCAGCCCGACGGAACCTGGCAGATCAACAACACCGCCTTCCTCGTCGGCAGCCAGGGCGTCGTGTCCATCGACACCTGCTCCACCCAGCGCCGCACCCTTGAGTACCTGACCGCCATCCGCAAGATCACCGACCGGCCGGTACGCACCCTCATCAACACCCACCACCATGGTGACCACACCAACGGCAACTACCTGCTGCCGGGCGCCACCGTCATCGCCCACCACCAAACCCGCAGCGAAATGCTGCGCCACGGCCTGCAGTTGGCCGAGCAGAACCTGGTCTGGGGCGAGGTCGACTGGGGCGATGTGCGCCAGGAACCGCCGTTCGTCACGTTCTCCGACCGGCTCACCGTGCACGTCGACGACACCGAAGGCCAGGTCGTCCACGCCGGGGCCCCCGCCCACACCACCAACGACTCCTACCTCTGGCTGCCACAGCAGAAGGTCCTGATCTGCGGGGACCTGATCTTCAACGGCGGCATGCCGTTCGTGCTGTTCGGCTCCGTCCAGGGCGCCATCGACGTCCTGGAGCAGCGCCTCCTGCCCCTGGGCGCCGAGACGATCATCCCGGGCCACGGGCCGGTGTGCGGGCCCGAGGTCATCACCGACGTGCTCGACTACCTGTATTACGTCCAGCACGTCGCGGAGCAGGGCCGGAGCGCCGGGCTCACCCCGCTGCAGGCCGCCCAGCGGATCGGCTCCGGATCGTTCGCCGGGCTGTCGGACCCCGAACGCCTGGTCGGCAATCTGCACCGCGCCTACGCCGAACTCGACGGCCACCCGCTGGGCAGCCCCATCGACATCCCCGCGGCGATGATCGACATGGTCGTCTACAACGACGGCAAGCCCCTGCGTTGCATCGCCTGATTCCCGGCCTCGGATGAGGAACCCCGTGCTGGAACGTCGCAACATCCTGATCACCGGCGCCAGCACGGGGCTGGGCGCGGGCATGGCCGGGCAGCTTGCCTCCCGTGGTCGCAACCTCGCCCTGTGCGCACGCCGCACCGATCGCTTCACGAACTGCGCGACAAACTGCTGCGAGCCCATCCCGGCATCAAGGTCGCCGTGGCTGGGCTCGACGTGAACGACCACGCCGAGGTCTTCACCGTCTTCCGTCGCCTCGCGGCGGAGCTGGGCGATCTGGACCGGGTCATCGTCAACGCAGGGACCAGCCAGGGCCACCGCATCGGGACCGGCGAGTTCGCCGCCAACCTGGAGATCGCCCGCACCGACTTCGTTGCCGCGCTAGCGCAATGCGAGGCCGCCATGGAGATCTTCTTAGACGGCGTTTCCTTTGGCGGCGGGAGTCGTTGTGTTGGTATGACGAGTCTTGCTGAGCATCTGGTCTCGGATGAGTTGTGGGAGTTGTTTCGGCGGGTGGTGCCGGACACGGTGGTGGTGCGTCCGCAGGGCGGGGGCCGTCGGCGGGCCGGGGACCGCGAGTGTCTGACCGCGATCGTGTTCGTGGCCACGTCAGGGTGTTCCTGGCGGCAGTTGCCACCGGTGTTCGGGCCGGCCTGGCCCACCGTCTACCGGCGTTTCGCACGGTGGAGTCAGCAGCGTGTCTGGGCCCGTCTACATCGCGTCATCCTCGACGAACTCGGTGCTCAGGGGGCCTTGGACTGGTCGCGGTTCGCTGTTGACTCCGTCAGTGTCCGTGCCCTCAAAGGGGGAAGTTGACCGGACCGAATCCGACCGATCGCGGCAAGCTGGGATCGAAAATCCGCCTTGTCGTCGATCGCGTCGGCCTGCCCGTCTCCGTCGGCATCTCGGCCGCCAACACTCACGACAGCCTGGCCCTGCAGCCACTGGAGTTGGGGATCCCGCCGGTCCGCAGCCCCGCGGACTGGCGGCGCCGGCGGCCGGAAGAGCTCCACGGCGACAAGGGCTACGACTATCCATACCTGCGTCGATGGCTCCGCGAACAGAGCATCACTCCTCGCATCGCGCGCCGCGGCGTCGAGAACTCACAGCGACTTGGCCGACACCCCTGGGTGGTCGAGCGGACCATGCCCTGGCTCGGCGGATGCCGTCACCTGCACCGTCGCTACGAACGCAAGCCCGAGCACTTACTGGCCTTCCCTGCCATCGCCACCAGCCTCATCAATCACCGCCGATTCACCAAGTGAAACGACGTCTCAAGGCGCGGCGCCGGGCACCTGGTAGTGATCTCCTCCATCGCGGGCCCGCGGGGGATGCCCGCCCACCAGACCTACTCAGCCGCCAAGGCCGGCGTCGCCACCCTCGCCGAGGCGATCCGCGCCGACACCCTGGTCCAAACGCTTGGAGCGAGCGGATAACTAGTCGACCGACGCCGACACGCCGGTGGGCTGTCCCTGAGGCGCCGTGCCCTCAGGCGTGCCGCGAGGGTTACCACTGTCAGCGGCCACGACAACCCGAGTTCAGGCTCGGCGACCAGCGGCTGTGCCAGGACCGACCAGTGAACCGACTGAGCTGTTTTCGAGACGACCAGCCTCACTGGTCGGGTGCGTCGGCCTGCTCCCGTGCCCCGGAGGAACTGCGCAGATACACCAGGAGTCCCATGAACCCACCCATGAAACCGCTAAAGAGTCCCGTTATGGCGTGATTGAAGGCGTTGGCCGTTGTGCTGTACGGCAGGCTGCCGACCGCGTAGTTGACGAGGAAGCTCATCACCCCTCCGATCAGTCCGCTGACCAGGCCGTACATCAGGGCGGGGCGCGAGGCGGACTGTGGTCTGGCCGTGGATGCGGGCGTCTTTTCCGTGGTCATGGTCGGGATACTCCTTCGGGTAGGGGTGTGATGAGGTCGGTCGGTATGTGAGCCGGACGACGCCCACACGCTGGTTGGCGAAATCGCGTGTCCGGAATGGTTTCGGAGGGTCAGTGGCACCGGAACGCCGCGTTCCGCGGGCTGTCATGAGGGAAGGCACCCAGCGGCGATTGCCTTGACCAGCGGGGCGAGGGCAGGATTCTGTGCGGCCGCGCCGAGCGCCTCGCGCAGGACGGCGTCGCTGGTCGGACGAGCCTCATCGAGGAGCTTGTGGCCCGCGTCCGTGATGTCGGTGCAGATGCCGCGGCGGTCAGCGGGGTGAAGGAAGCGCTGGAGCAGGCCTTGGTCCTCCAAACGGGTGACCAGCCGGCTTGCGGCGCTGGCGCTGAGGACGACCGCGTCGGCCACCTGCTTGATCTGCATGTGACCGCCGACGCGCTGTCGACTGAGCATGTAGAGCAGGCAGAACTCGCGCATGCTCAGACCGTGCCGGGCCTGTAGAACACGCTCGATCTGGGCCTCGATTCTGCCGTGTAGCAGGGCCAGGGTGCACCATTCGTGGGCCAGAGCGGTGAGCGCGGAATCCTTTGTGGTCATCGTCGACTTCTCCTCCATCGCGCTGCGCTCCGCACAGCCTGGTCGTATGCGGCATCACCGGCGAGCACGGTCATGCCGCGGGCCCCACTCATCGCCTGAGATGCCTGCCCGCGGGCCAGGGTGTGCCAGCGCCCCTCGGTACGGTCCCCTGGGCCTTTGTCCCTGCGGGTCGGGTGACCCGGGGCCGGGATTGCAGGGTGCGACGAATTGCTGGGAACGGCTCCACGGAGCGGCCCTTGCCGTTGAGCAGTCGGTGGTTCCGGCTGGAGCCTGGGACAGTTCCCGGCTGCCACCGGTAAGCCTGCCCCTCAGCCGCATTGCCGGCGGAGCGACGGTCGGGCTACTCGGCACCCCGACGACGGGGCGGGCACGCTCGCCAGTGAGATCAGACGTCACGGGGCGCCTTGTTGGGCAACGCCGGGCAGGTCCACGACGATACTGCCGGGGCCAGCCAGCTCGGATGCCGCAGCCTTGCTCTCCGCCAGGTAGACGGTGACGACGTTGCCCAGGTCTAGGGACAACTGCGCCACAAGTCCATCCAGTTGGTCCTGCCAGTCGTGCGGCGCATGGGTGGGCGATACCACGATCAGCTCCAAGAGGTCAGCGGGATTGACCGCCGTTCCGTCGGCAACGCTCCCAGACAGGGCGAGGTAGACGGGGAGGACTTCCAGGGCGACGACGCGCCTACGGACCTCCTCCAGGACACGCCACCGGAGGTCGGCGACGCCGGTCAGTGCTTTCCAGACGATGTGACCGGGGACGAGCTCGATGTCTTCACCGCGCCGACGCGGCATCAGGATGCCGAGCAGCCCGAGCCGGAAGAGGACGGCCTCCAGCTGGGTGGCTGCCACCGAGCTGTCCCGGGCAAGCTGACTGACCGTCAGCGGTGTACCGCACCCGCCCACGTGGTGTGCGGTGAGGGCAGTGATGATGCGCCCGGAAGCACCGGGAAACAGGGAAGAAAGAGGCTGACGGAAATTCACAAGGACCCCGCCCCCGATCCGAAAGGCGCCGACATACCTTTTGCGCGCGTGTATGACCGCCCAGTGCCACGGTGCAGCTCGTGCTCGTGCGCACCTCCGGTCTGCGCAGTCTCCTCCGCGGGACGGCGCCGCGCCACTGCCGAGAGATGCGGCCCGGCGTCGCGGCCGACGGAGAAGAGAAAGGACGGCCTGGGCTTGATCTGTCCCTCCTCGCTGCTGATAAATGTGCAGTCGTCGAGGGCGATACCACCGCGCAGCAGGTCTTCCCTGCGCTCGGTCTCCAGCAGCACAAGCGGGACCCGGTCCACCAAATCAGAGCACAGGGCGGCATGGCTTTTCATATCATTCCTCCTCAGCTCTCTGGTTCTATGCGGTTGCTCCATCCCGCACCGTCGAACTGGTCGAGACTGACACTTTTCTGGGGCATTTAGGGTTCTCGCCGGCTTCATGGAGGGGCATCGACCGTGAAGCCGGCGAGAGTCAGGGGGCGCGACCCCAGAACACCTGTCCGGGCGCCGTCGGACGGCCAAGTCAGAATATGAATGGCGTCGTATATGCAGGCCGAAGGAAATAGTTTGATCACGTTCGGCCGAAACTCTCAAATATTTATGTAATCGCCAAACCCGCCCGCAGGAAGGCGTTGAGGATTCTCCCTGGCAGCAAGTCTGAGCACGAGCACAACAGTAACGCTTTCGAGAGCGGAAGCAATGCGTCGCAAGTACCAGGAGACTGGGAAAAAAGTCGTAGGACCATAGGGCAATTCCGGGGTTCCTGGGTTGGCGGTTACAGTCGCCCTGCTCCAGGACAGGCATTTCGATGGCCTGTGCTGCCCGTCATTGTTACCGGAAGGAAAGTGTCCCATGTCACGCCCAATCCGTATAGCCGTCGTCGGAGCCGGTCCTGCCGGAATCTACGCGGCGGACGCGCTGCTGAAATCCGAAGCCGCACAGGACCCGGGTGTGTCGATCGACCTATTCGAGCGCATGCCGGCGCCGTTCGGCCTGATCCGCTACGGCGTGGCCCCGGACCACCCGCGCATCAAGGCCATCATGCAGGCGCTGCACCAGGTCCTTGACAAGCCGCAACTGCGGTTGTTCGGAAACGTCAACTACCCCACCGACATCGACCTGGACGACCTACGGTCCTTCTACGACGCGGTGATCTTCTCCACCGGCGCCACCAACGACCGGGCGCTGACCATTCCCGGGATCGATCTTGAGGGCTCTCACGGCGCGGCGGACTTCGTGTCCTGGTACGACGGGCACCCTGATGTGCCGCGCACCTGGCCGCTTGAGGCAGAGAAGGTCGCTGTCCTGGGCGTGGGCAACGTCGCCCTGGACGTGGCCCGCATGCTCGCCAAGACGGCGGATGAGCTGCACCCGACCGAGATACCCGCGAATGTCTACGAGGGGCTGAAGGCCAACCAGGCCCTGGAAGTTCACGTTTTCGGGCGCCGCGGCCCGGCGCAGGCCAAGTTCAGCCCGATGGAGCTGCGAGAGCTGGACCACTCGCCGAACATCGAGGTCATCGTCAACCCCGAGGACATCGACTATGACGAGGGTTCGATCGAGACCCGGCGCGGCAGCAAGCAGGCCGACATGGTCGCCTCCACACTCGAGAACTGGGCCATCCGTGATGTAGGGGACCGGCCGCACAAGCTATTCCTGCACTTCTTCGAATCCCCGGTGGAGGTCCTCGGTGACGACGGCCGCGTGGTCGGACTGCGGACCGAGCGAACGGAACTCGACGGTACCGGCAACGTCTGCGGTACCGGCCACTTCACGGACTGGCAGGTGCAGAGCGTCTATCGGGCGGTCGGCTACTACTCGGACGAGCTGCCGAAGCTCCCGTTCGATGTGGTCTCGGGCACGATCCCCCACGCGGCCGGACGCGTCCTCGACGGTGGTGAGCCCCTGACATCGGTCTACGTCACGGGGTGGATCAAGCGCGGCCCGGTAGGGCTGATCGGCCACACCAAGGGCGATGCCAACGAGACGGTCGCCTCCCTGCTCCACGACCACGCCGCGGACCGGCTGCCGGCTCCGTCCGCGCCGGAACCCGAGGCTGTCGTGGCCTTCCTCGAAGGACGCGGCATCCGTTACACGACTCGCGACGGCTGGTACCAGCTGGACACTCATGAGCGGGCCTTGGGTGCCGAGCAGGGACGCGAGCGGGTCAAGGTCGTTGAGCGGGACGCCATGCTGGATGCCTCCAACGTCTGAACCGGGTCGGCAGTCGTCACGGAAGTGCGGTTGCAACCCGCTACCTGACCGCTCTGAACATCGCAGTTGGCCACAAAACAGCGCCGCTTCCGGCGGATGCCAATATCGGTGTTCGGTGCGTCAGCAGGCTCCTGTGCCGACAACCGTGACGGCGCCGGTACTGCGATTCGCGTGGCAGCGGGCCGATAGACGCGCTGTTGTTGTTGGCACTCAGGCAGCCGGGGCTATGGAGGGCCTGCGCAGGCACCCGGCAGGTCAAAGCGCTGTCACTGGGCGGACGTCGGCAGGAATTATGGTGGCACCGGACGCCGTGGTGGAACGCGTACACGAGGGGACTGTCGTCTCCTCGGCGGGTGGCCATGAGGATTCGACTCACGTGCGCAGGCCCGCCGAGTTCGAGCCTCCGGGCGCTGTGGGGAGCGACGGTCACGCCGAGGCCAGCGGCGACGAGCATGATGCTGGTGTGCCAGTGCGAGCACTCCAGCGCGACTGGGACGTCGATACCGGCGTCCCGCAACGGCTGGGTGTTCACGTCGAACGGTGAGGTCCCGCTGACCGTGGGAACAGGATCAGCGGGTCGGCGGCCAGCGCCGTCGCCACCACATGATCACCGCGTGCGGCGGGGTGCGAGGCCGGGACGATGGCGACGAGCCGTTCCGTCGTCAGCGGGGACAGAGTGATGCCGTCCCGCTCCTCGGCGTCCCGGACGATCCCCGCGTGCTGAACGAGGAGTGGATCTCGCGCTTGTTCATCCTGGAAGAAGAGGACCGTGTCGTCCTCGCGGATCCGTTAGGCCGCATCGTCGGCCCGGGCGGCGTTGTTCTCCTCGCACGCGCCCCGGGCACCGGCGCCGTTGTCGGGTGCGTGGCGCTCCTGGCGTACCCGGAAGCGGTGTTCGAGCTGGCGAAGATGGCGGTAACCCCCGGCGCGCAGGGGCGCGGCATCGGCCGCCGACTCATTGCCGCAGCGATCGACCGCGCTCGCGCACTCGGCGGGGCCCGGCTCTTTCTCGGCACGTACAGCAGGCTCAGCCCCGCCATCCCCTCTCCAAGAAGGCCGGATTCGCCAGGATCCCCCGCGACCGTCTCCCCGTGGCCGACTACTACGCACGCGCGGACGTCCTGATGGAACTGATCTGACAGCCAGGCTGGCATGGGTAACAGCTGGCGCGCCAGCAGTGCCGATCAAACCTCGATCGCGCGACTTTCTGATCATCGATCTTCGACGGCGAAGAACAACCTTTGATGGCTCAGGGCATCCGTGTTGTGCGGTGTGTCGTTGTGAGGGTCACCCGTGCGGCAGAATGTTCTGTCATGGAGAACATTGCCGAGGATCGCCCGGCGCCGCAGTATCCGATCGAGGCGGTCGACAAGGCATTGAGTCTGTTGCTGCTGTTTCGCGACCGGAGCGAGCTGCGGCTGAGCGACGTGCCGACGGCGCTGGACATCGGCAAGTCCAGGGCGCACCGGCTGCTGGCGATGTTGGTCTATCACGGGTTCGTGGTGCAGGATCCGGCGAGCCGGACCTACCGGACGGGGCCTGCCCTGGTGGAGATCGGGCTGGCGACGGTGGCGCGGATGGACGTGCGTGTGGTGGCCCGGCCGGTCCTGGAGGAACTGGCCGCCGCGACCGGCGAGACGGCACACCTCGGTGTTCTCGAGGACGGGCAGGTGCGTTTCGTCGACGGCATCGAGAGCGAGTTGGCCCTGCGGGTAGCGGGGCGGGTCGGTCGGGCGCTTCCGGCGTACGCGACCAGCCTCGGGAAGGCGATGCTCGCGGAACTGTCCGTCGAGGCGGTGCAGGGCCTCTATCGCGGTGAGGCGCTGGCACCGGTCACGATGCACACGATCCGCCGGCGCTCGGACCTGCTTGCCGAGCTGGAGCGGGTACGCCAGCGCGGGTATGCCGTCAACCACGGCGAGAGCGAGGAAGGGGTCGGCTCCCTGGCCGTCGCCATCCCCGCGCACGGGGCCTGGCCGCTCGTCGCGATCAGCGTGGCCGCCCCCGCGGCACGCATGGACGAAGCGAAGTGTGCACGCACCGCCGACCTGTTGCGCGAGGCGGCGAAACGACTCACCACCCTCCTCGTCTGAGTCTCGCAGAACGCCTCTACATCGGCTGCCACAATGAGACGGATCGATGCTTTAGCCATGTCCGGGCGGCGAGTTGTGCGTTGTCCGGGGGGATCACCGGCTTCCTCCAAGGTGGGATGCCGTGCCTGTCCGTGATCAAGTGGTGTTTGGCGTGGGGTCGACTCAGGTCGCGCGACGAGCGTGCCGAGGAAGTTGGAGCCGCCGTCGATCAGGCTGAGCCACGACAATGTGAGCCAGGACGAGCTTCGCCATCGGCGACCAGGACAGCGAGCCAAAGCCCCTGGTGGTGTTGTTCAGGCCGATGCCAACGGTGATCATCAGTGCGAGCGGCCCCGGCTGGCTCTGCGGCTTCACTGCTCGGTGGAGGGCGAACCAGCCGTTGTCGTGTACGCCCGGACAGCCCGACCGGCAGTCCTCACCGCCAACGGTTCCGTCGTTCCGGCTTCGCGTCGCGTCAATCGGATCCCAAGCATGGCTGAAACGTCCTGTATGAGAAGACCAGCATGCCGATGGCCGCGGTGCTCGGTGCGCGACAGCCCGGCGCACTCGTTTGAGCGCCTCTCCGGAGGACCCGGGTGCCGTCTCATAGGGGGTTCAGGGAAGCCCAGGCCCCCCGTCGCAGGCTGCGCAGAACTTAAGTCCTACGACTTTCTTCCCACATCCTTTGGGCCTATTAGAGGAAGCGCTCTGACCCAGAAAGAACTATCGTCGCTCCCATGATCGGCGCGACACCAATAGAACCCCCGCATGTGACCGTCATTGATTTCCTGTACGGTTATGCATTGAAGGATTCGTCGACTGTGGCACAGGTGAACGAATACTGCGATGAGAATATGGTCGCGGAAATGTGTGGCGCATTGCGCGGATTCATGGGATCCAGCTTGGCGGTTGCCGAGACTATGGGCCGTGACGTCAGCTTCGACATCTGCTTGGAATTGGCCGAGGACATTGCCACCGCAGCCCCATTGCACTACGAGTTTGCCGCGAGTGAGGCCTTGAGGGCTTGGGCGCGTGGGGAAGAATCCGATGCCAGCCTTTTGACGGATGCGCGCGCGGCGCTGCACACTCTATCTATATGCTTGGCCGCGGTGGGGATGACACTGTGGGGTGAAGATAAGTTCATTGCACTTCTCGCCGAACTTCAGCATATTGCGAAAAAGCCGGCCGCTGGATTCTAGACTCTCGCCGACTTCCCCCAGAGGGAAGCGGCGAGACCCCCTGCTGCGCCTTGTACTTGCGAGGACCTGGGGGAGCGGGTGCAGGGAAATTGCCTGAGGACGCCACTGATTTGACCGGTCTCAAGGCGCGACTGCGTTACTCGGTGCTGCCGTGCAGCATAGATCACGTGCACTAAATTGACGCGCTATAGGAGAGGAATGTCGGACACCGACTACAGGTATATCTGCTCGATCGACGGCCTGGAGGCCGGTGTAGCCCAACGCTTCGAAGTGGATGGCACTCCGATCTCGCTCGTTCACACCGACGGGCAGGTTTTCGCAATTCATGACGTTTGTTCGCACAGAGACATTTCCCTCTCCGAAGGGGAGGTGGACGGCTGCACTATTGAGTGCTGGTTGCATGCTTCCCGGTTTGATCTGCGCACAGGTAATCCTCTCAATCGTCCCGCGCGAACCCCGATTCCGGTGTATCCGGTCCTTATCAAGGAGGGAGACATATATGTGAGTGTCTCCTCGGCGAACGCAGCGTGATGCAGGGACTGACCTCGCGCGGGGCTGTCGGCAGGCGTGAAGGGGTAACCCGAGGCAGATCCCCGACCGCGACGTGATGATAGCTTCACTCGCTAAAGTACGGCGGCGAACTGCTCCGGTAACTGCCGCTGCCAGGCTCTGTTGCGGCCCACGCACGGTACGGCAGAGCCTTGCACGAAGGGCGGGCCCGCCAAATCAGAGACGAAAGCGACGTGCTGGGCCGGCATGGGAACGGTGCCTCGGGCATGCGGGGGCATCTGCCCGCTCTGAGGAGTCCCGCCGCGAGACCGGTCTGTCATTTCTCCCGTCAGCCTGTTTGGAGCTGAGGAACATCGTCACGCCCGGTCACCTGGGCGAACTGACGCAGCATCTGCTATGAGCTCACAACACGATCTTGGTGGTGTCGTCGACGCATGGTGTTCGTCGGGGTGACCCGCTCGGGCGAGCTGCCCAAGCTGCTGCGCTGCACGAGTTCTATGCGCGCGCGGGTGGCCGGCCCGACCTGGTTGCCAACCAGGACCCGCTGCTGCCGCCTCACCAGGTGTTCGTGCATGACGAGTGTGGCGGTGTCCTCGCCTTCCGCAGCGAGAACCAGGGCTGTGCCTTCTGGGGTGTGCGCCTTACCGACCTTGACCTGGACGATCCTCCGGTGCTCGTTCAGGCGCGGGACGGCTGGGTGCCGTTTGTGGACCGGGTGTCCTTGGCCTGTGTCGAACTCGTCTTGAGCGAGGCGCTGTTCGGCGGTGAGGGGCGGCTGTACAACGCGTGCGAGCTGCCCGCGGACCTGCTGGGTGCGGTACCCGAACACTTTCAGCGGGTCAAACTGCCGGACTACACAATGTGGACAGGCCGGAGGAGTTCCCGTGCGTTCGTTCTCTGCCCCGGGCAAGCTACTGCGCCAAGATAGCCTGGGCGTCCACAGCTGGCTTCACGTCCGGGGTCGGACCTGCGCCGATCTGGATGCGGTCTGCGCCGCCGTTCCTGGGCGGTGG
Organism: Streptomyces krungchingensis; assembly: GCF_054729265.1. NCBI lineage: Bacteria > Bacillati > Actinomycetota > Actinomycetes > Kitasatosporales > Streptomycetaceae > Streptomyces > Streptomyces krungchingensis. The sequence continues at coordinate 1,603,455 of NZ_JBPUKY010000001.1, read as the reverse complement.
TCCCTGGGATACACCGAGTCACTCAGCTCCGAACCGCTGTCCTTCTGATCTGCTGCGGACCTTCTTGAGGCGTCTCCAGCAGATAAGGCCGCAGGCGAGGGAGACGAGGGCTTCGTGCAGGTCGAGGCGTCTTTCCCAGCGGCCGGTCAGGCGCTCGAATCGGTGTAGGAGCGCGAAGGTCTGCTGAACGACGTAGCGGAGCTTGAGGTGGTGTTCACTGCCCGCTTTCCTGCGGTTGACCGGTGACTGGCCGGTGGCCTCGCCCCCTTTTTCGCGCGGATGTGGGAGGCATCCACGCGAGCCCGGGTCCAGTCCAGCGCGTCGGCCGCGTGCAGTTCGGCGAGCAGGAGGCAGTGCAGTTTCTCGAAGACACCAGCCTCGTGCCACCGACCCAGCCGGCGCCAGCAGGTCTGTCCGGACCCGAACCCGAGCTCCAGCGGAAGCAGTTGCCAGCTGATGTCGTTGTAGAGCACGCACAGGATGCCCTGCAGGCACAACCGGTCATCGATCGGCCTGAGACCGGGAGCCTTCCGCGGCCAGGGTGGAAGCAACGACTCGATCAGCGCCCGCAGTTCATCCCCGGCGATCCACGGCCGGTTCCCCACACAGCACGAACGGCGCAATCGTCGTACTGGTCTCGCCTATCAGCACATCTCCACAATCGTGTTCCGAGCTCTATGGGAGGACTGGCCACGTCGTCCTTGCCGAGAGAGGCCCGGGCAGCAGCGGCTACTCTCTCGCGACCGTGAAGAGGGTTCGGCGACATCGGCATCAAGCAAGTCTTGGGACTGCACATCAGCGGGCCTGGTGAGTCGATGCCCCCTTGCGGTCACCCGGCCCGGCGATAGGCCGGGAGGAGCAGCGCCGACACTGCTCCTCCCGGGGTCTTGGTGGGGTCAGTCGTGAGTGGGGCGTCAGGATCGCTCGGCCACCACACGGGCGGCTTTCCAGGGTGAGGCCGTGGTTTTTTCATGATCGGCTCCTGCGCCGCAACTGATTGCCGAAGAGCCCCCGGCTCGACTGCCGCCCATGGCTCGGCCGTGGCCTGCTGTGCCAGAAGAAGACTTCCGACGCCGTAGTGGAGTTCCTCGTCGCCTGCAGGCGGGAACCAGCGGATCTACCCAGAAATCCCCCCGTGGGGGTCAGGATGGTCTTCGAGCTGCGGCATGGCGGCTGCAGTTTGACCAATTCCTCGGCGCTGGGGCAGGGGGCAAAACGAGGCCCGGTCGAAGGCGGAGGCGCTACCACTCGTGGGTACCTCCGCAGCGACGTAACCGATGCTCCAAGTTTCACCAGAAAGAACGAAGGTGTCAACAGGTAGAACGAAAGGAGGGGGCTTGAATCGCCGAAATGAGCCGCCAGGGTTCGAATCAGGGCACCCCACCCGGTGGTAGTGGGGTGCAAGAGTGAGTCTTGAACCTGCTGTGGCACCTGAGGCATGCGTGGCAGTCCGGAGGCTGGACAGCGCTCTCCTCGGGGTGGTGTCGACCGCCTTGCGCAGGATCAGCGCCCTGCTGCGGGGGTAGAATAAGATTCTGTCATTAAGAACTCTGGCTAGGTCTGGGCGGAATGGCAGTACCTCGACAGGGCGGCCAGCGAGGCGCTGCGCTCTGCTTCTGCTGTTCTGCGACCGGGGCGAGCTTTGACACATCAGGGCGCACGAGGATCTGGCATCGGCAGGCCCGGGGCGTGCTGCCTCCGGGCGACGCTCGTCCATAGCGGAGCCGTCGTCCAGGATCCCGCTCACCGGTCTGCCGTGCTGACCCGGGCCCCTCGTCCCGGCCAGGTGGCTGCCGTCGGTGGGCACAAGTTCGAGGCTCCATCAACCGGGGATGCGAGTAGTCGGCGGCTTCCGAGGGCATCGCATTGGTCGGAGTTGGGACGCAGGGCTCGCGTCTGACCGGCCCGCGCGAGCCCCTTCCTGCTTCCTCCTCCGCCCGCCATCAAGGCGATGAACCGCTACGCCACGAGCCGCTGCGTCAGCTGCTTCGCCTTGATGGCGGCCTCTTCGAGGGCGCGTTCACGGGAGGCTTCGAAGAGCGGCACCAGGTGGGTCATCTCCGGGTTGGCCGGGGCCAATGTGAGCTCAGGGACGATGAAGTCGAGCTCCACACCGACAAAGCCGCCGAGGATCGCCTGCAGGTAGTTCTGCACGTACTCGTATGGCTCGCGCGGAGTGCCCGGCGCGTAGGAGCCGCCGCGGCTGGCGACGACGGTGACCGGCATGCCCTTGACGGACTGGGAGTGGCCCGCAGTGCGGCCGAACAGGATCACGTTGTCCAGCCAGGCTTTGAGGGTCGACGGGATCGTCAGGTTGTACATGGGGGCTCCGATCAGGACGGCGTCCGCCTGCTCTAGCTCCTCGATGAGCTTGACGCGCTCGGCGAAGGCCGCGGTCTGCTCGGGGGTGTGCGTGGCCGGGTCGGCGAAGCCGGCGGTGTGGGCGTCGGCGGTGATGTGCGGTGCCGGGTCCGTGCTCAGGTCGCGGTAGATCACTATGCCTTCTGGGTGTTGTTCCTCCCAGGCGCGGCGGAAGGCGCCGGTGACGGTGCGGGAGGCGGAGGCCTCGGTGGGGAATACGGATGAGTCGATGTGCAGAAGCGTTGACAAGGGGGTTCTCCGGTGATCGCGGGGGAGGGGGCCGGTGCCGGGTGGCGCTCGGTCCGGTTGCTGACAATGCGTACAGCGTCCGGCTGGGCCCGTCCGATGGGACGGTGGCTGAGGGGTTCGGCGGTGGAGCGCCGACTGTCAGGCGGCACCCGTCGGTGTGGGGGGCAGGTGCGGCACGATGTGCTCGCCGATCAGGCGGGTGTCGTGCTCCAGGCGGTCGGTGAACAGAGCAACGTTCACGTGGTGGGCGCCGGCGGCCTCCCATGCGGCCAGCCGCTCCATCCACTGCTCGGGAGTACCCCAGATGCAGGTGTCGGCGACGGCTTCCAGGGGTGCGCCGAGGAAACCGCGCAGAACGGTGTCGAGAGTGCGACGCGATGTTGTGCCGTCCTGGTCGATCGCGCCGAAGAGATAGGTGGCGGGGACCAGCGGCGCGCCGTCCCGTCCGTGGGTGCGTGCAGCCTCCCTCACCTCGGCCCACTCCGCGCGGAAGCGCTCGGGTGAGCTGGACACGGCGAGCCAGCCGTCGCCGGCGCGTCCGGCCCGGCGGCGGGAGGCGCTGGTGGAACCGCCGATCCACAGCGGCACGGGGCGGGCGGGTTTCGGGGCGAGGCTGACTCCGGCGCAATGCCAGCCGTCGCCCTGGTAGACGACGTTGTCGCTAGTCCACAGTCCGCGCAGCAGGTCCAGGTACTCGTCGGTGAGCCGGCCGCGCCGGGTCATGTCCACTCCGGCGATCTCGAACTCGGCAGCCGACACCGTGCTGTTGCCGACTCCGATCCCGGTGATGAGCCGGCCTTCGGCGAGGTGGTCGACGGTTGCCAGAGCGTGTGCGACGTGGACCGGGTTGCGGCGTGGCAGTACGAGCACGGACGTCCCGATGAGGACACGGCAGGTCGTGGCGGCCAGCGCGCCGAGCACGGTCAAGGAGTCGAGCCAGGGCATACCGGCCACGGTCCGGTCGGTGACCCACAGCGAGTGGATCCCGCTGTCGTCGGCGTACGAGGCGGTGGCATGCAGTTCCTGCGGGCCGGGGCAAGGCGGCAAGACGAGGCCGAGCCGAAGGCCCGACGTGGGGTTGCTCATGAGCACCTCCAACAGTTACTGATGCTCGCCGAGTTTTTCTCCAACAGAACTTTCATGTCAATAACAGAACAGAAACGGACTTCTAACCGAGCCAGGCGCTGTCGGGCCGAGCGGCGTGTGCTTAGTGTTCTGCTATGGAGAACCTTGAAGAGGTGCGACAGACCCCGCAGTACCCCATCGGGGCAGTCGACAAGGCCCTGGGCCTGCTGTTGTTGTTCCGTGACCGCAGCCAGGTGCGGCTCACCGAGGCCTACGAGGAACTCGGCATCGGCAGGTCCCGGGCGCACCGGCTGCTGGCGATGCTTGTGTACCACCGCTTCGTGGTGCAGGACCCTGAGACCCGGGTCTACCGGCCCGGCCCGGCGCTGATGGAGATCGGGCTGTCCGCCGCGACGCGGATGGACATCCGCGCCCAGGCCCGCCCGGTCCTCGAGGAGCTCGCCTCCGTCACCGGCGAGACCGTCCATCTCGGCGCCATCGAGGGAGGTGAGGTGCGCTTCCTGGACTGCGTGGAGAGCGAGCTCGCGCTGCGCGTGGCCGGGCGTGTCGGGCGGGCACTGCCGGCCTACGCGACCAGTTTGGGCAAGGTGATGCTCGCTCAGCTGCCGACCGACGCCGTGCTGCGGCTGTATCCGGGCGAGTCGCTCGCCCCTGTCACCCGGCACACGATCCGGCGCCGTTCCGAGCTGCTTGCGGAACTGGACCGGGTTCGCGAACGGGGATACGCCCTCAATCGCGACGAGAGTGAAGAGGGCGTCAGCTCGATCGGCGTGGCGGTGAGCCGCGGTGGCCACCAGCCGCTGGCCGCCCTCAGCGTTGCCGCACCCGCCGCGCGGCTCGGCGAGCAGCAAGCCTTGCGGGCGGCCCAGCTGATGCAGGAAATGGCCTCCAGGATCCACTGATTCCGCACCGCGGATCACGGACCTGGGCGCGCTCCGGAGCGCGCGTCGGCGTCTGATCCGCTTCGGTCTTTTGAACGGTGCATCGTTCTGCAGCGAGGCGTCACGCGGGCGAACCGAAACCTGACGTCGGGGCGCGCACCTGAATCCCGCGACATTGGCGCCTGTTGACGTCCTTCCATCCTGCTGGCCGCTCGGCTCGGGGCGCATGACGGCACCGAGCGAGGCGCGGCGACAGCGAAGGAGCCTATGCCGCCCCCATGCCTCCTAGCAGCCGACAGCGTGAGCGTGCCGCTACATCTGTCCGGGTTCGGTGATGGTGCTACGTATCCGGTGCGCTCCGAGATGCACCTTGCGCGGGTGCTCGCTCGGTTGCTCCTGTCGCGGCTGAGAGCCCCTCCCGGGAGGTCGGCTCATCTGCGTCCGCCTCGCCCCCATGCCCGGTCCGGAAGGTGTTCTATCTGGCAGACCAAATTGCCTACAGAGGTGGCGGTTCCCCCGAGGGGTGGGCCTCCATGGAAGCGTCATTGGTGCCGCAAATCCCGACATTTTCGGGCATTCGGCAGAGTGAGACAACGAATTGAGCCTGGTTCATTTACAGAATTCCGGTCTTCAGGGCAGAATCTTGTGGAGATTGCATCTCACGTATCTACCGGCCCTGAGCCGGCAATGTCATCAAAGGAGACCCATGGCAGACGACCTGCGCGCTCTTGTCGCCACCGCTTCCCGCATCCTGGCCGCCGACGGCCAGGGCGACCTCGTCTGGGGCCACGCCTCCGCCCGGGATCCGCAGGACAGGGGCGTCTGGATCAAGGCCGCTGGATGGGGCCTGGAAGAGGTGACGCCGGAGCGGGTGCATCTGGTGGACGAGTCCGGCAATGTCCTGGAGGGCGACGGGCACCGCCACAGCGAGTACCCGATCCACACCGAGGTCATGGCTGCCCGTCCGGACGTTGGCGGCGTGGTCCACGTCCACTCGCCGCACGCTATCGCTCTCGCTGCCACGGGCCAGTCGCTCAGGCCCGTCAGCCATGCGGCGAACTTCTTCGTGCCGCCGCAGGTGCCCGCCTACACGGGGACGGCCGACCTCATTCTCACCCCGGCACTCGGCAAGGAGGTCGCGGCCACGCTTGTGGACGCCAAGGCGGTGTTCCTGGTCAATCACGGCATCGTGGCCGTCGGCCCGGACCTGGAGACCGCCACGGTGACCGCCGTCCTGCTGGAGCGGGCCTGCAAGCAGCAGCTGCTGACGCACGGCTTCGGCGGGTGGCCGGTGTGGTCCGACCCGGCCGAGTCGCACTCCAAGCGCGGGAACATTTACTCCGAGGGTGCGCTGCGTCAGGTGTGGGAGTACCTGGTCCGGGGGCTCGACGGCTGAGCAGGCCACTTGCTGTGGAGCCATGGCTGCATCGAGGCCAGCGACCCCGTTTTCTCGCGCCGGGGCTTCACCGGGTGCCTCCTCATGCCCCCGAACCTCGATGCGGCTCTGCACCACGCAGGCCACTCGCTTTGCAACCTCGGCATGCCGCAGGCGGCGGCACAGGCCCTGCCGGAAGCCGGTCGAGCTCAGTCGAAGGCCTCTTGACCTGTGTGCTCTACCGGCCTGCCGCAACCATCCCGGCAGAGATCCTGTCCGCCGCCAAGGCCAGAGCTGGCACGATCTCCTTCACCCGGTCCGTCGAGTACCGCACGCTCGGCATGGACACGGACACGGCCGCGATCGTGGCGCCGCTCGCATCGGTCACTCCGCGCCCGATGGCGACCAGGCCTCGCTCGGAACGTTCGAGGTTGATGGCGAGACCACTGCTGCGGACGGCTCTGAGCTCGGCACGCAACTCTGTCAGGTCCGGGCGCTCCTCGGAGGTGTCGGTCGGGGCGTGCGTGTAGAGCGCGGTCAGTTCGTCGTCGGCAAGCGCGGAGAGCATGACCAGGCCTCCGCTTACCTGGTGCGCGGGGAAGGCCATGCCCTCGCGGTTTCCGACTCTGAGGGCCTGGGAGCACTCCACCGAGGCGATGAACCGCACGGTCCGGCCGGTGCGAATGGTCACGTTGGCGGTCTCGTCGAGTGAGTCGACGAGGGCGCGCAGGGGGCCGAGAGCTGCGGCGCGGAGGGCCGAGACGTTTGACTGCGCCTTGTCGGCGATCTCCAAAACCGGTCCGACGCCGTAGCTGCGGTCTTCGTTCTGCACCGCGAAGTCGCGGTACACGAGGGTGGAGAGCAGGCGGTGGGCGCTGGAGCGGGCCACCCCGATCCGGCGGGCGGCCTCGGCGACCGTGATGGGGCCTTCGACCTGCAGGATCACCGCCAGTTGCAGCGCGTGGTCCACGCTTGCCACGCCGTACGTCGGCGGGTTCTTCATCGATTTGGTCACGACAACGCCCTTCACCAATTGTTCCGCAAAGCAGAATCCACTGTTCCAATTGAAGCCTTGCGGAGCAAGGTATCGGCATGACTGACCAAGACAATGTCGTCTCCCCTGTCTCACTCACCGCCGAGGACGGGCCGGATCAGCCCCCACTGACGCCCGAGCTGGAGGACCTGTACCGCGGTTTCGAGAAGGCGCTGCTGGTGCCGCTGTGGACCCGGATCGGGGACCTGATGCCCGCGCACCCGAGGTCCAAGGCGCAGCCGCACCGCTGGGAGTGGAAGACGCTGCTCGACCTGGCCAGCCGCTCCGGCGACCTGGTGGCGGTCGGCCGGGGCGGGGAGCGGCGGGCGATCGCGCTGGCCAATCCGAGCCTGGGCGGCCGGCCGTATGCGACGCCGACCCTGTGGGCCGCCATTCAGTATCTGATGCCCGGCGAGGACGCTCCCGAGCACCGGCACACGCAGAACGCCTTCCGGTTCGTCGTGGAGGGCGAGGGCGTGTGGACGGTCGTGGAGCGTGACCCGGTACCCATGCGCCGCGGTGACTTCCTGCCGCAGGCCGGGATGAACTGGCACGCCCACCACAACTCGGCGAGCACGCCGATGGCGTGGATCGACGGCCTGGACATCCCCTTCCAGTACGACGTCGAGGCGCAGTTCTTCGACTTCGGCCGGGACGAGCTGTCCAAGGAGGAGCACGCGTCGCCGGAGCGGTCGCGTTCGGAGCGGCTGTGGGGGCATGCGGGTCTGGTGCCGGTCTCGCAGCTCGGGCGCCGGGAGGGCACTCCGCTGCTGCGCTACCGCTGGGAGGACACCGACGCCGCGCTGAACGGCCAGCTCGAGCTGGAGAGCACCGGCCATCCCGGCACGGTCGGGCCGGGCCACGCGCTGGTGCGCTACACCAACCCCACCACCGCCGGTGACGTTCTGCCGACCATCCGCGCCCAGTTCCACCGGCTTGTCCGCGGCGCGGAGACCGCCCCGCGACGGGAGACGGGTTCGTCGGTCTACCAGGTCTTCGACGGTTCCGGCCGGGTGAGCGTGGGCGACATCTCCTGGTCGGTCCGGCGCGGCGACCTCTTCGTCGTCCCGTCCTGGCAACCTCTGTCGATCCGGTCCGAGGCCTCGCCGTCCGACTCCGACTCCGGCGCGCTGGACCTGTTCCAGTTCAGCGACGCCCCTGTGCTTACCAAGCTCAACCTGTTCCGCACCCACACTGAGGAGAACACGTGAAGCTCGCCACTCTCCGTCTCGGCGACGGCACCACCACCGCGGTGCGTGTCGACGGCGACACCCTCGTCGATCTCGGCCTGCCGGACGTGGGCGCCGTACTGGCATCGCCCGACGGTCTGGAGACCGCGGCGTGGACTGATGGGCTGCGGCATGCCACAGCCGACGCGGTGTTCTCGCCCCTGGTGCCCCGCCCCACCAAGGTGGTGTGTGTCGGCCTCAACTACCAGAAGCACATCAAGGAGATGGGCCGGGACCTGCCCGAATACCCCACGCTCTTCTGCAAGTTCGCGGACACGCTCGTCGGCGCCCTCGACGACGTGCAGCGTCCGGTGGAGACCGAGCAGTTCGACTGGGAGGCCGAACTCGCCGTGGTCGTCGGCCGCCAAGTACGGCGTGCCGACGAGGCCGAAGCCGAGGCCGCCATCGCGGGGTTCAGCGTCCTCAACGATGTCACCTGCCGCGACTGGCAGTTCCGCACCCGTGAGTGGTTGCAGGGCAAGAACTGGGACTCCACCACGCCGCTCGGCCCGTTCCTGGTTACCGCCGACGAGGTCGGCGGCCCGCGCCCGGCGCTCGACATCCGCTGCGAGGTCAACGGGCAGGTCATGCAGCAGGACAACACCGGTGACCTGCTCTTCGACCCGGTCGACCTGGTCCGCTATGTGTCCACGATGATCCGGCTCAACCCGGGCGACGTCATCGCCACCGGCACGCCTGGAGGTGTCGGTCACGCCCGCAAGCCGCAGGTGTTCCTGCAGGAGGGTGACACGATCGTCACCGAGATCGAGGCTGTGGGCCGCCTGAAGAACCGCGTCGTCTCCGAGGGGGCGCGATGAGAAGCCTGCACACCACGCTGGCCTGGGTGGCCGAGGGCACCGAGCTGTGCCGCAAGGCCATCGCCAGCCTCGAGGAGGAGACCTACAGTGCACCGTCGCTGCTGCCCGGTTGGACCCGCAAGCACATCGTGGCTCACCTGGCGGGCAACGCCCAGGCACTGCGGAACCTCGTACGCTGGGCGCGCACCGGTGAGCCCACCCCGATGTACAGCTCGCCGGAGCAGCGGCAGGCGGACATCGACTCGGGTGCACAGCTGCCCGACGACCGGTTGACCGCCTGGTTCGAGGACTCCGCGCAGGCGCTGGCCTGCGAAATGGCCGAGCTGGCCGAGAAGCAGTGGCAGGCATGGGTACTGACCGCCCAGGGGCGGACCGTGCCGGCGAGCGAGGTGCCGTGGATGCGCACCAGGGAGGTCATGGTCCATGCCATTGACCTCGACACCGGCATCCGATTCGCCAACCTGCCGGGGGAGTTCCTCGTCGAACTCCGTGGCGACATCGTTGGCAAGCGCGGCAGCGGCACCGTCCCCGCCGTCCGGGGCAGCGACGCGGACGTCACCGCCTACCTGGCGGGCCGCCCGTACACCGGGGTGACGACCGCGGACGGCTCCCCCGCACAACCCCTGACCGCGTGGCTGTGACTATGCAGGAGCGAGACATGAACAGCACCAACACCGCCCGCCCGGACGTCCTCGTGATCGGCGGTGGCATCGGCGGGCTCTCGGCCGCACTGGGCCTCACCCGGCAGGGCCTGCGGGTCCGCCTCTACGAGCAGGCCCCCGAGTTCGGCGAGGTCGGCGCGGGCCTGCAGCTAGCCCCGAACTGCACCCGGATCCTGCACGACTACGGGCTCCTGGAGGAAGCCGTCGAACTCGGCGTGCTGCCCGAGCACATGGTCATGAAGGACGCCTTGGACGCCAGCGAGCTGACCCGGGTGGACCTCAAGGACATGGAACGCCGATACGGCTTCCCGTACTTGGTGATGCACCGCAGTGACCTGCACGGCGTCCTGTTGCGCGGCTGCGAGCGGGCCGGCGTGGAACTCGTGACCGGCGCGGTCTGTGTGGCATACGAGAACACTGCGCGCGGCGCGCGAGTCACCTTTGACGGCGGCCTCAGCGACGAGGCCGAGGTTGTCCTCGCCGCGGACGGACTGCACTCCGTGGCCCGCAGGCTCGTCGTCGACGACGAACCCGTCAACTCGGCGTACGTCGCCTACCGCGGCGCGGTGCCCTTCGAGCAGGTGCGCGCCAACGACGTGCACGAGAAGGACGTCGTGCTGTATGTCGGGCCGCGCTGCCACTTCGTGCAGTACCCGCTGCGCGGCGGCCAGATGTTCAACCAGGTCGCGGTGTTCCGGTCGCCGAAGGCCCTGGCCGGGGAAGACGACTGGGGCACTCCGGAGGAACTCGACCGGGCATTCGAGGGAACCTGTGAACCGGTCCAGAAGGGCCTGCCGTTGATGTGGCGCGACCGCTGGTGGCGCATGTTCGACCGCGAGCCGATCATGAGGTGGGTCACCGGGCGGATCGCCCTCCTCGGCGACGCGGCCCACCCGCCGCTGCAGTACATGGCCCAGGGCGCCGTGATGGCCGTCGAGGACGGCTGGGTCCTGGCCCAGCACGTGGGCGCGCAGCGCGCGTTGAGGTCCGAGCAGGGTTCCGGGGTCGACTGGGCGACGGCTCTCGCCGCCTACGAGGCCGTCCGTCCTGAGCACTGCCGCCGCGTGGTCCTCACCGCCCGCTCCTGGGGCGAACTCTGGCACCACGCCGGGCTCGAGAGGGAGCAGCGCAACGCGGTGATGCGGGCGCGTGACACGTACGACTACTCCTTCATGGACTGGGTCTACGGTCCCACGGCGTTGACGCCCGACCAGGAGCCGGAGATGTATCCGGCGATGCCACTGGACTCCGTCGACGTCTGAACGACCCGACCCACATGATGTGCTCCGCGGGCAACAGGTCCCGCGGCGCACGCACCTTGCTGGACACTTCACCGGCTTCCTCCGAGGATGCCCTGGCCCTTCAGGCCGGGAGGATTCGAACTCCTGCGGAGCAGGGCAGGAAAGTCGAATCGCCGTCAGAGTGATTCCTAATGCTGTCTGTCAAGCCGCGAGGGCGCCGGGCGGCGTGAGCTCGTAGCACCGCCCATCGCGTAGGAGTGCCCAGAGGACATTCACGCGGCGGCGGGCCAGGGCCAGGACGGCCTGAGTGTGGCGTTTGCCCTCGGTGCGTTTGCGGTCGTAGAACTGACGCGACTCATCGCAGTGTCGGATGCTGAACAACGCAGAGATGTAGAAGACGCGTTGGAGGCGGCGGTTGTAGCGCTGCGGGCGCCGCAGGTTGCCGCTGATCTTCCCGGAATCACGGGGCACCGGGGCGACGCCGCCGAAGCCGGCGAGACGGTCAGCGGTGCCGAAGATCGTCATGTCACCGCCGGTGGCTGCCAGGAACTCGGCGCCGAGGATCACGCCCAGACCAGGCATGCTGGTGATCACGTCGAAGGCGTGGTGGTCGCGAAATTTGGCCTCGATGTCCTTGTCGAGCTCGGCGACCTGCTGGTTGAGGCCCATTACGTCCCTCGCCAGCGTGTGCACCAGCTGGGCGGCCAGCTTCTCGCCGGGCAGGCTGGTGTGCTGCCGTTCGGCGGCCTGGACTGCGATCTCGGCGAGCCGGTCGGCGCGGACGACGTGACGGTTGCGCAGCCAGGTCTCCAGCCGCTTGGTGCCGATTCGGCGGATGGCCGCTGGGGTCTGGTAGCCGGTCAGCAATATGAGCGGGCCAGTGTTGGTCAGATCCAACGCCCGTTCCAGGCCGGGGAAGACGCCGGTGAGCTGGGCTCGCAAGCGGTTCACCGTGCGGGTGCGGTCGGCGACCAGGTCCATGCGTCGGCCTGTGAGGATCTTGAGGTCGGTGATGGTGTCGTCGGCGGCGCGTAAGGGGTGCAGGTCGCGGCGGACGCGGACCTGGTCGGCGATGACGGCGGCGTCCTTGGCGTCGGTTTTGCCTTCGCCACGGTAGCTCTCGGAGGCGCGGTGGATGGCCCGGCCGGAGATGTAGTGCACCGGCTGATCGTGGTTGAGAAGGATGGCGATGGCCAGGGCGGCTCCGCCGTCGGCCAGGTCGATGCCCCAGGTCACCTCGTCACCAAACGCCAGTACATCGGCAAGAAGTTCGAGCAGTTCGGGTTCGTCGTTGGCGACGCGTCGCGACAGCAGTCGGCGGCCGCTCTCGTCGATCGCGACGCAGTGGTGGTGGGTCTTGCCTGCGTCAATGCCGGCCCAGATCGCGGCCATGTGGTGCCTCCGTGCGGTGTGCGGCTGGTGCCTCCCACGGACGACCTCGCTGTCGATTCCCTACGGAGCGATCATTCGCAATTCCTAATTGGCAGCCGAGTCGTCGTGGGGCACCGAGCGGCCAATCACTGAGAGCCACAAGCGGCAGAGCCTTTTCAACCACACCCGGTGCCCCTGGGTGGGTGAACCATACGAAGGGCTCACCACCTCCCCGCAGAACAACGTAGGGAGCCTTTTCCAACCTCCGTAGAGGGTTTGCCCGTTGGCCTGACAGGACGGCGAAGCCCCTGGTAGATGGGCTTTCTGCCGAGAGAACCGTCTCCACCAGGGGCTTCATGTGCTTGTCTACCCGTCCGGCCTCGACGTCGCCTCCTCGACCTTGCGCCTGCTGTCCGCCCAGCTGCGCGCACTGCGCCACGAGCGCGGGACCCGATGGCGGCGTCTGAGCCCAGGACGTCAGGCCCTGCTCGCCCTCGCTCACCTGCGGTGCGGGCACACCTACGCCCAGCTTGCAGCCGGGTTCGGCGTCGGCACCACCACCGCCTACCGATACGTCGTCGAGGCTGTCGAGTTGCTCGCTGCCCTCGCGCCCACCCTGGCCGAGGCGGTCCGCGCCGCGACGACGAAGGCGTACGTCATCCTCGACGGCACCCTGCTGCCCATCGACCGGATCGCCGCGGACCGGCCCTTCTATAGCGGCAAGCACAAGAAGCACGGCATGAACATTCAAGTCCTCACCGATCCACTCGGCCGCCTGCTGTGGGCCTCCGCCGCGCTGCCTGGCGCCGTGCATGACATCAAGGCCGCTCGCACCCATGGAATCATCGACGCCCTGGCCGAGGCCGACCTGCCGTGCTGGGCGGACAAGGGCTACCAAGGCGCCGGCGCCACCGTGCGGGTTCCCTTCCGCGGCAAGCTCCGCAGCTTGCCCTCCGGTCAACAGGCCGTGAACATCGCCCACGCCCGCATCCGGGCCGTCGGCGAGCAGGCCATGGCCACCCTCAAGAGCTGGCGCCTCCTTCGCAAACTGCGCTGCAGCACCACCCGAATCACCAGCCTCGTCCAGGCGGTACTCGTACTTCACCTTGCATCATCTTGAGTGGGAATCTGCTCCTCTTCCTGGCTCTTCCCGGGCTCCATCCCTCCCCGTCATGCTCTTTGCAGAGGCAGAGGCAGAGGCAGAGGCAGAGGCAGAGGCAGAGGCAGAGGCAGAGGCAGAGGCAGAGGCAGAGGCAGAGGCAGAGGCAGAGGCAGAGGCAGAGGCAGAGGCAGAGGCAGAGGCAGAGGCAGCGGGGAGGGGACGCGCATGCCAGACGGGGGAGCACCGAGGCGGACGAGATTGCGCCTGGCTCGGTACCGGCCAGGCCCAAGCCGGGTACGGGCCCGAGAGCGAGCCGACGAGACCGAGGCCAGCACTCGGCTGGGTGGCCTGAACCTCCTCACCCTCGGCGCGGCCGTCACCATTGTGGCGAGCCTTGGCGGCCTAGTGACCACGGGCATCGGCACGATCTGGAGTGCCCGGGTGTCCGCTGACCAGTTGGCGCAATTCCGCGAGCAGGCAGAGGAGAAGCAGCGGGAGCAGGCTGCGCGCGTGTCCTTCTGGGCGGATGGAGGGCCGAAGGGTGAGAGCCTCCTCCACGTGATGAACAGGTCACCAGACCCCTTGTCGAACTTGCACATTGTGTTCCTGATCTCGCAAGATCCGCCTGGCGACGTGGCGTTCCAGGTGTTACTTCCTGCGCTGACCCCCTGCTCGGTCCTGACCATCGAGGCGAAGTCCCTGAGGTACGTGGAGGATGATCCGGCGGACGAGGACGGCTATTGGCCGCCCCTGTTAGAGGCTGATGCCAATGGCATCGACCTCGGGGATTTCGAGGACAGCGTGGGCTTCCTGGAGGCAAGCGTCGGGTTCCAGGACCGCAACGGTGCGCACTGGGCTCGCATCAACGGCGAACTGACCAGGGGTGATGTTTCCATCGACCGGACGCCGGCTCGTCACGGCCGGGTTGTCGGAGAGCCAAAGGTCAAGCTCGTCGACAACTGCGGAGACTACGGGGGGAACTGACACAGCTAGGAGGGCCGACGGCCGCGAACTTGTGCCGCACGTCGTCCGAGCCATCATCACCCTGCATCTGGCCTGGACGAACTGAAGTTGGAAAAGGCTCCCTACGTTGTTCTGCGGGGAGGTGGTGAGCCCTTCGTATGGTTCACCCACCCAGGGGCACCGGGTGTGGTTGAAAAGGCTCTGCCGCTTGTGGCTCTCAGTGATTGGCCGCTCGGTGCCCCACGACGACTCGGCTGCCAATTAGGAATTGCGAATGATCGCTCCGTAGGGAATCGACAGCGAGGTCGTCCGTGGGAGGCACCAGCCGCACACCGCACGGAGGCACCACATGGCCGCGATCTGGGCCGGCATTGACGCAGGCAAGACCCACCACCACTGCGTCGCGATCGACGAGAGCGGCCGCCGACTGCTGTCGCGACGCGTCGCCAACGACGAACCCGAACTGCTCGAACTTCTTGCCGATGTACTGGCGTTTGGTGACGAGGTGACCTGGGGCATCGACCTGGCCGACGGCGGAGCCGCCCTGGCCATCGCCATCCTTCTCAACCACGATCAGCCGGTGCACTACATCTCCGGCCGGGCCATCCACCGCGCCTCCGAGAGCTACCGTGGCGAAGGCAAAACCGACGCCAAGGACGCCGCCGTCATCGCCGACCAGGTCCGCGTCCGCCGCGACCTGCACCCCTTACGCGCCGCCGACGACACCATCACCGACCTCAAGATCCTCACAGGCCGACGCATGGACCTGGTCGCCGACCGCACCCGCACGGTGAACCGCTTGCGAGCCCAGCTCACCGGCGTCTTCCCCGGCCTGGAACGGGCGTTGGATCTGACCAACACTGGCCCGCTCATATTGCTGACCGGCTACCAGACCCCAGCGGCCATCCGCCGAATCGGCACCAAGCGGCTGGAGACCTGGCTGCGCAACCGTCACGTCGTCCGCGCCGACCGGCTCGCCGAGATCGCAGTCCAGGCCGCCGAACGGCAGCACACCAGCCTGCCCGGCGAGAAGCTGGCCGCCCAGCTGGTGCACACGCTGGCGAGGGACGTAATGGGCCTCAACCAGCAGGTCGCCGAGCTCGACAAGGACATCGAGGCCAAATTTCGCGACCACCACGCCTTCGACGTGATCACCAGCATGCCTGGTCTGGGCGTGATCCTCGGCGCCGAGTTCCTGGCAGCCACCGGCGGTGACATGACGATCTTCGGCACCGCTGACCGTCTCGCCGGCTTCGGCGGCGTCGCCCCGGTGCCCCGTGATTCCGGGAAGATCAGCGGCAACCTGCGGCGCCCGCAGCGCTACAACCGCCGCCTCCAACGCGTCTTCTACATCTCTGCGTTGTTCAGCATCCGACACTGCGATGAGTCGCGTCAGTTCTACGACCGCAAACGCACCGAGGGCAAACGCCACACTCAGGCCGTCCTGGCCCTGGCCCGCCGCCGCGTGAATGTCCTCTGGGCACTCCTACGCGATGGGCGGTGCTACGAGCTCACGCCGCCCGGCGCCCTCGCGGCTTGACAGACAGCATTAGGAATCAGTGATTCGGCATCCCTTCACTGGGGTGTGGTGACGCCAGAGGCTGGGTCACTCGCACAGCAAGGAATGGCGCCGCGCGGGTCGCTGCGGCCTGGAGAAGGTTGTCGTTCGCTGCCCGGCCCGACCGAAGAAGCCGCGGAGGCCGAGCGGCAGCAACTGGCGACCGCAGATCGCCAAGCGGGACCCGGCGCTGGAGGCCTTGCACTGTGGAGCGCATCGAATCGGCCGAGCGTGCCGAGGCGTTGATCCGCGAGACCATCAGGGGTGCGATGACCTGGTCTTCGAGACCGTGCACGCCGATCGGGCATCCCCATGACCCAGTATGAAGGTCTCCATTTCGGTTGTTGAACTGCTCCGCCAGCACGCGCAACCCTCTCGAATGATCTTGATTTTGTGGGACGTTGTACCAACAGACAGAACTTAGGGGCTAGGATCTGCAACTCGAGATCGAGGTCTTTGGTTGGTGACACATTGATAGAGTTCTGCTATGGAGAACACGGATGGCGGTCGGCCGAAACCGCAGTACCCGATCGAAACGGTTGACAAGGCGCTGCATCTACTCCTTCTCTTCCGTGATCGATCCGAGCTGCGGCTCAGTGATGTCCCCGGCGCGCTGGAGATCGGCAAATCCAGAGCGCACCGCCTCTTGGCGATGCTCGTCTACCACGGGTTCGTGATTCAGGATCCTGCAAGCCGGACCTATCGCACGGGGCCAGCGCTCGTGGAGCTAGGCCTGGCCACGGTGGCGCGTATGGATGTCCGCGCGATGGCACGGCCAGTGCTGGAGGAGCTCGCCGCTGCTACGGGCGAGACTGTACGCCTAGGCGTCCTCGAAGAAGGCAACGTTCGCTTCGTCGACGGCGTCGAAAGTGAACTCGCCCTGCGCGTGTCCCACCGGGTCGGCCGCGTGCTGCCTGCCTACGCCACCAGCCTCGGCAGGGCGATGCTCGCCCAGTTGCCGACCGAGACCCTGTTCGCCTGGTACAGGGACGAGGCGCTGCCACCCGTCACCGCACAGACGATCCGTCGGCGATCGGAGCTGCTCGTCGAGCTCGAAGCAGTGCGAGAGCGCGGATACGCCGTCGGCCGTGGGGAGAGCGAGGAGGGTGTCAGCTCGCTAGCAGTCGCGGCCTCGGCGGCGGGGCCCTGGCCGCTCATGGCGATCAGTGTCGCCGCGCCCGAGGTGCGGCTGGATGAAGCAAAGTTCGAGCGCATCGCAGACGTTCTGCGAGAGGTGGTGAAGCGACTGGCCTCTTCCTCGCCCGAGCTCCGCCCAATGCCTCGGAGGGTGAGCCGGCCGCAGGGGCGCAGGCAACCTGGTTCAGAAAGTTCTTAAGACTGGAACTTAGGTCTGTACAGAGGTCCATTGTGAGGTTACAGTCAAACTTGTCCACGGTTCCGATTGGTGGAACGAGTTTCTGTGATGCCTCCCAATCCGGTGTGCGACCCATCTGCGCCGCCGCCAGCGCGACCGATCCAGTTCGACGAGCTGCCAGAGGACCTGGCAAGCAGGATCGCTGCGGACGCCGAGCCGCTCAGCTACCTCGCTGCGTTCCTCGACTGCGGCACACACCAACCCGACGCGCCAGCCAGTGGTACGGACTTCACTGAAGCGCTGAAGAGCGCGTTGCCCGCCGACCTGATCGGCGTTGCAGCCCTCGGCGTGGCGGGAGGGATGGAGAGCAACTACGAGTTGACTCAATACCAGCGGCGGGCACGGCAGTACGGCTTCTCCGCCGACTGGATCGCCGAAGTCAGCGCCATGGGGCCCGACCCGCGCCACACCCGGCTTGACTCACGGCAGCGGGCTGTCCGGGAACTCGCCGAAGCAGTACTAGCCGACGGCGGGCGCGGCGCCAGACCAGCATTCGAACGTGTCTTGAGTCTGCTCGACCCGGGAGAGGCGGTCGGGGTGCTCCTGCTCATCGGTCAGTACATCGCCCACGCGTACGTCGCCAACGCCCTCGAACTCACCGACCCCACTGGGGCGACCGAGCCGACAGAGCACGTGAGGCAAGGGCATGGACGCGGCGGTCTGAATCACTGAACCAGCGCCCTCATCACGTTCGCAGGAACACCACTGACTACGGCGCGCAGACGTACAACCCGCGATGTGCCCACGCCCGAAACGACCCCGGGCACCGGCCCGGCGTCCGGTCCCTGCCGCTGCTGCCGCGCTGCCCGGATGCCACATGGCAGCTCAGACGAAGAACAAAGGACCTCGATGGACAAGACAGCACCCTCCACAGCCCGCGCCGTGGCCGACATCGGGCACGGCGCCTCCGTAGCCGTCGGCGGCTTCGGCCTGTGCGGCATACCCAGCGCCCTCATCACCGCCTTGTATGTGCAAGGAGCGCGCTCACTGCGGGTGGTGTCCAACAACTTCGGCACCGACGACCACGGACTCGGCATCCTGCTGGGCGCCGGCCGCGTCGCCCGTGTCACCGGCTCCGACGTCGGTGAGAACAAGGAGTTCGCCCGCCAATACCTCTCCGGCGAGCTCGAAGTCGAACTGGTACCGCAGGGCACCCTTGCCGAGCGCCTGCGCGCCGGCGGATGCGGCATTCCCGCCTTTTACACCCCCGTCGGCGTCGGCACGCCCCTCGCCGACGGCGGCATCCCCTGGCGCCACCTCGCCGACGGCGGCATCGCCATCGCCTCGCCGGCCAAGGAGGCCCGGACCTTCGGCGGCAGCACCTTCGTCCTGGAGGAAGCAATCACCTGCGACTTCGCACTGGTGCGGGCCGCCCGCGGAGACCGGCACGGCAACCTTGTCTTCGACAAGTCCGCCCGCAACTTCAACCCCCTGGCCGCCATGGCCGGCCGCGTGACCATCGCCGAGGTCGAAGAACTCGTCGAACCGGGAGACCTACGCCCGGACGAGATTCACCTGCCCGGCGTGTTCGTACAGCGCATCGTGCCGCTCACCGCGCGAGAGGTGTCCGACAAGCAGATCGAGAAGAGGGCGGTGGCCAGATGATGTCCTGGCACAGGAATGCGATGGCTGACCGAGCGGCAGCCGAGCTGAACGACGGCGACTACGCAAACCTCGGCATCGGACTGCCCACCCTCGTCCCCGGCTTCATCCCCGAGGACGTGCACGTGGTGCTGCACTCCGAGAACGGAATCCTGGGCACCGGCCCTACCCGTCCCCCGACGCAGTGGATCCGGACCTGATCAACGCGGGCAAGGAAACCATCACGGTGCTGCCCGGTGCCTCGTTCTTCGACTCCGGGCTGTCATTCGGAATGAACCGCGGCGGGCACATCAACACGGCGATCCTCGGTGCGATGCAGGTCTCCGCAAGCGGGGACCTGGCCAACTGGATGATCCCCAACAAGGTGATCGAAAGCATGGGCGGGGCGATGGATCTGGTCCATGGCGCCGGGCGCGTCATCGTTCTCAGGGAGCACACCGCCAAGAACGGCAGTCCGAAGATCGTCGAGGAGTACACCTTGCCGCTGACCGGCCGGGCCTGTGCCCACCGGATCATCACCGACCTCGCAGTCCTGGACGTAACCGACGATGGACTCGCCCTCATAGAGACGGCACCCCACGTGACGATCGAACAGGTAGCGGCCGTCACCGGTGCACCAGTGCATGTCCCGCAACCAGTCGGCTGATTGGGCTGAATTCTCCCGCCGGTCCGGTGATCCAGGGCAGCCATCGGAGCGGCGGGAGTAGACACAACCTCTTCCAAGCTCCGCCCCGGCCGTGCGCCCCCCACGGCCGGGGCGGTCCAAGAACCACATGGGACACCCCCTCTTCCAAGCTCCGCCCCGGCCGTGCGCCCCCCCACGGCCGGGGCGGTCCAAGAACCACATGGGACACCCCCGATTGGCGCCTGGCCTTGACCAGCCTTGCCGGCGCCCTACTCTCAGGTCTGGTTCAAATGAGAACTGACCATGCGTTGGTGCCGGTCACAAAAGTCCGAGCAGGCCGAGATGACCCACCATCCTCAGATATCCGCGCTGGGCAGGCCTGGGGGAGGGGCGACGATCTCGCTCCTCTCCCGCCTGAGGGCCTGAGCAACCGCCAGATCGCCGAGTCGCTCGTGCTGTCGCCGCGCACCGTCGAGGGGCATGTCGAGCGCATCCTGGCCAAGCTCGGGTTCAGCTCGCGCGCCCAGGTGGCCGGATGGCCACTTCGGGTACCGGGTAGATCCACGGGTATCGCGGATCGGGTAGTTCAGCCCGTGTTCATGGACCCCCTCTCCGGGTGACGCTCTGTGTCACACCAGTACGAGGAGGTCTTCATGGTGACGACGAAGCAGGCGCGGCCCCGAGTCGAGGTGGCACCGGGCAGCTTGTTCATTGACGGGCAGTGGGTTCCGGCGACGGCGGGCGCCACCCGAGAGCTGCTGGACCCGGCGACCGGGCAGGTCGCGACGACGGTTGCGGAGGCAGACGAGGCCGATGCCGAGCGAGCGGTGGCCGCGGCCCACCGGGCCTTCGAGCAGGGGCCCTGGCCGCGGATGAGCCCGCGCGAGCGGGGCCGGGTTCTGTTGCGTGCGGCGGAACTGCTGCGCGAGCGGGCGGAGGAGTTCGCCGAGCTGGAGTCGTTCGACGTGGGCAAGCCTCTTGCCTTCACCCGCCGGGTGGATGTGCCGATCACGGTCGACACGTTCGAGTACTTCGGCAGTATGGCTGCCGGTATCGAGGGCGCGACGCGGACCACGATCGCGCCGACGCTGGCGTATACCCGTCGGGAGCCGATCGGTGTGGTCGCGGCGATCACGCCGTTCAATTTCCCGTTGGTGCTGTCCTGCAAGAAGATCGCTGCGGCGCTGGCGGCCGGGAACACGGTCGTGCACAAGCCGGCCGCGGAGACCCCGCTGACCGCGCTGCGGCTGGCGGAGGTGCTGCAGGACGCGGGGGTGCCGGACGGTGTGTTCAATGTGGTGACCGGGGATGCGGCGGCGGGGAGCGCGCTGGTGCGGGATCCGCGGGTGGGCAAGGTGGCGTTCACCGGGTCGACCGCGGTCGGCACGCAGGTGATCCGGGACGGTGCCGACACGATGACGAAGATGACCCTCGAGCTGGGCGGCAAGAGTGCGAACCTGGTCTTCGCCGATGCCGATCTCGATGCGGCCGTACAGACCGCGGTGCGGGCTTTCACCTTCAATACGGGTCAGTTCTGTATGGCGGGCACCCGGCTGCTGGTGGAGCGGCCGGTCTATGAGGACGTGCTCAAGGGTGTGGCTGCCGCGCTCGGGCAGGTGAGGATCGGGGATCCGTTCGCCGAGGAGACGGTGATCGGGCCGATGGCCGGGCCGAACCACAAGGCGAAGGTGCTGTCGTATGTGGACCGGGCCCGGCAGGAGGGGGTTCGTGTCTTTGGTGGCGAGCATCCGGAGGGGCCTGGCTTCTATGTGGCGCCGACGGTGCTTGCCGATGTCGACCAGGACTCGGCGTTTGTGCAGGAGGAGATCTTCGGGCCGGTGCTGACGGTGCAGCCCTTCGACTCGGAGGAGGAGGCGGTACGGCTGGCCAACGACTCCCCGTACGGTCTGGCCGCCGGGCTACAGACCCGCGACCTGACCCGGGCGCACCGGGTTGCCGCGGCGTTGCAGGCGGGGACGGTGTGGGTCAACACCTGGGCCGGGATGGACCTTTCGATGCCGGTCGGCGGTTACAAGCAGTCCGGGTACGGGCGTGAGAACGGTCCCGAGGGACTTGACGAGTACCTGCAGACCAAGTCCGTCGTCGTCGCCCTCTGAACACCGGCCACGAAAGGCAGACACATCGTGAGCACTGTTACCACCGCCGCCGTGGTCGAAGAGCCGGGCGCGCCATTCACTCTCACCGAGGTCGTCCTCGACGCACCCTGTTCGAACGAGGTCCTCGTCCGGATGGTCGCCACCGGCATGTGCCACAGCGACCTGGGCGTACAGGCCGGCAAGATCCCGTTCAAGCTGCCCGGTATCCTCGGCCACGAAGGAGCGGGCATCGTCGAGCAGATCGGTTCGTCGGTCACCAAAGTCAGGCCCGGCGACAAGGTGCTGCTCAGCTTCACCTCCTGTGGGCACTGCACGGGCTGCCGCAACGGCCACCCGGCGCTGTGCGAAACCTTCGTGCCGAGCAACGTGTTGAGCGGCGAGCGGGCCGACGGCAGTTCCACGGTCCAGCGCGACGGGATGCCGATCAGCGGTCATTTCTTCGGCCAGTCGTCCTTCTCCCGGATGGCGCTCGCCGACGAGCGTAGCGTGGTGAAGCTGGATGCCGATGCCGACCTCACGATGCTCGCCCCGCTCGGCTGCGGGGTGCAGACCGGAGTCGGCGCCGTGTGGAACGTACTGGTGCCCAAGCCCGGTGCGAGCCTGGCAGTGTTCGGCGCCGGCGCGGTCGGCCTGTCCTCGATCATGGCCGCCAACCTGCTCCCGCTCGGCGACATCATCGCCGTCGACCGGGTACCGGAGCGGCTGGAATTGGCCCGCAGCCTCGGCGCCCGGCACACCGTCAACACCACCGAGGTTGACCTCGCGACCGCGCTGGCGGAGATCACCGGCGGCCACGGCGTCGACAATGTGGTGGAGACCACCGGCGTCCCCGCCATCCTCCGTACCGCCGTCGACTCGCTCGCCGTGGGCGGGGCATGCGCAGTGGTCGGTGTGGCCGCCCCGGGCACCGAGGTGTCGCTGGAGATCCACGGCCTGCTCACGGGCAAGCGCATCCTCGGCGTGACAATGGGCGACGGTGAGCCGGAGACCCTGCTGCCGCGGCTGGCCGCACTGCACCAGCAGGGCCGACTGCCGCTGGACCGGCTCATCCGGCACTACCCGTTGGAAGACCTCAACACCGCGGCCGAGGACATGCACACCGGCGTGACCATCAAGCCCGTCGTGCTTTTCTGACCCTCCTTCGCCGCCACACTGCAGCGCCCCGGCAGAGCGCACGACAGGGGCGCCACGCCGGTCGGTGTCCCCGGCTGAGGGCAACGCGTACGCCGCTATGCGAGCACTTCGGCGCGTAGGAAGAGCGGAATCCACTACCGCAGGTCGCGAGAACGCCGTCGCACGAAGCCCCCTCGTGCGACGGCGTAACCCTGCCTAGGAACACGACTAAGAGGTCCTAGTCTTCTGAGTCAGGAGTTGTGTTCAGATGTGTAGGCAGGCGGGGTGGCGCCTACTGGACGGCCGAAGGCCGAGTTAGTTCTGTCGGATGAGGAACGGGCTGCGCTGGAGGACTGGGTGCGGCGCCGTTCCACGCCGCAGGCGTGGGCTCTGCGGTGCCGCATCAACCTTGCGTGCGCGAGTGGGGCGTCCAACAAGGACGTGGCCGCCCAACTCGGCTCAACACCACACGCGGTGGGGCGCTGGCGGGCACGGTTCGTCGAGCACCGGATTGCCGGCCTGGGCGACATGCCGCGTTCGGGCGGTCCCAGAACGGTCACCGACGAACAGGTCGCCGCGGTGGTCACCAAGACGTTGGAGAGCACGCCGAAGAACGCAACTCACTGGTCGACGAGGGCCATGGCCAAGGACATGGGCCTGTCACAGTCGAGAGAAGTCGCAGGTCCAGGCACTGGACCGGTCGCAGCCGGTGCTGCCGATGATGCCCGGGGTTCCCCAGCGTGTGACCCATGACTACGTGCGGGCAGGCACCACTACATTGTTTGCGGCTCTCGAGGTAGCCAGCGGCAAGGTGATCGGTTCCCTGCACCGCCGGCACCGGGCCGAGGAATTCAAGAAGTTCCTCATCAGGCTCGACCAGGAGGAGCTGGAGAACAACGCTTCGGCCACCGCTCGGAACATCAGCGGGAAACCGCAGGTAGGAACCATGAACCCGGTTCGACCAGACTCCGCAGACCGGGCACACAGCGCCGTCCGCGATGCATTGCGCATCAACGCGAACTATCTCGATGTTCACGTCCACCGACAGCACCGCGACGTCCGCGATCGATGGGAACAACAACTCCTTCAGCCGCACGACCGCTTCCACGGCCCGAACTGTCGGCCCAACTGCCTTGTCCACGGAGCATTTTCGGGCGACGTCGCGTACGACTCGATTAGGCCGGGCTGTTACTCAGAGTGGTCGCGTCACAGAAGTTGAGCCAGAGCCCGAGAACCGGCGGCGTTTGCTCAATGTTGAGGAGTCGTCAGCCAGTTCGAGTAGGTGAAAGAAGACCTTGGGCAGGAACTCCGGGTCGACTACGGAGCGCAGGGCGCCGACGGCGCGGAAGAACGCATCCTTGGGGTCGACGAGGACAACGTCGGCGACGCCGTCCAGGGGTCTCGGCCGCGGTACTTCCGCCGTAACCACCGCCGATGACCACTACGGTCCGGGACATCCAGCTCCTTCAAGTCGGTTGTGCATCTTGGGTGTTGTCACGGCGTCGTGAGCAGTCCGTGCATCTCGCCGGACTGGTAGCGCTCGACCGCTTCCGTGACACGAGTTCGGCTGGAGAGGCAGAACCCGCCGTACATGTAGGCGGGGGTGCGCAGCGGCCTGCCCGCCCCGAACAGGAACTGTGCGCCCCGCTCGCCGGCCACCAACTCCACTGCGCCCGTGCCGGGTTCGAACACGGCGAGACCGGCGGGTCCCAGCTTGCCCCGGCTCGCGGGGGTGGTGATCCGGCCGTCACCCTCGACCGTCATCACGAACCCGCGGAACTCAGGATCGACAGGGATCTCGACGCGGGCTCCGGGCGACAACATCAGGTCGTAGACATGGGAGTCGGTCGCCTCGCGCACCGGCGAGCGCATGCCGAACGCCTCGCCCGCGACCACTCGGACGCTCACGCCCTCGGCGAGTTCGCCCGCGGGCAGTTCCTGCGAGGTGAAGTGCATGCCGTAGGGATCATCTTGCTCGACGGTCTCGGGCAGTCGTACGAAGATCTGCGCGCCGTGTCCGAGCCGTCCGACCTCCTCCACGACCTCGTCGTGCACGATGCCCGAGCCCGCGACGGTCCAGTGCACCCCGCCCGGTTCGATCAGGCTCTTGTCGCCGAGGCTGTCCCGGTTGTGGAAGCGGGTGGTGGAGTCGTCGAAGAGGTAGGTGACGGCCGAGAAGCCGGCATGCGGGTGCGGGGCAAAGACCGGTCCGGTCATTCGGAAGAGGTCTGTGTTGAGGAAGGGATCGAGGTCAACCGCGAAGCGGGCGCCGCGGGCCGAGAACAGCGTCCCCCGCTCGTGGGTCTCGACCTCCATGATGGTGGACAGGACGCGGAGCTCGTTCATGCGGTACTCCTTATGCTCGTCTGCTTCGGATCAGCCCAGGTGGGCCGTGGATGCGGACTCCCCGTGCGCCTGATTCTTGGCGTTGATGGTGAACAACGTGATCAGCAGGCCGCCCACGAACAGGAAGCCCGCGACGGTGAAGGCCGTGGTGTAGCCGTGGGTCAGGGCCTCGCCGGCCTTGGCAACCGTGGCGAAGTCCTTCATCGCGATGGCGCGGTAGAAGGCGCTGGCCGCTTCCGGGAGACGGTCGTTCGCCGCTGAGGTGGAGATCGTGGTCAGCACGGCCAAGCCCAGGGCACCACCCACCTGCTGCGCGGTGTTGAGCAGCGCGGAGGCGATGCCCGAGTCCTGATCACGCACTCCGCTGACTGCACCGAGCGTCATCGGCACGTAGCTCATGCCCAGCCCCAGCGCGGTGACGAACATGGCGGGCATCAGGTGCGTGAAGTAGGAGGAGCCCCGCTCCAGGGTGCTGAACCAGAACATCCCGCCCGCGCCAATGACCAGACCGGGGCCGGCGATCCAGCGGGGTGCCAGGTGCGCGACCAGCTTGGAGCTGATGCCCGCGGCGATGCCCATGCCGAAGCTGAACGGCAGGTAGGCGAACCCGGTCTTGACTGGGCTGTAGCCGAGGATCTGCTGCATGTACAGCGTCAGGAAGTAGAAGGTGGCGAACATGCCAGCGCCCAGAAACAGCATGGTCGCGTACGACCCGGCGCGGTTGCGGTCCCTGAATAGGCGCAGCGGCATCATCGGGTGCGTGGTGCGCAGCTGAAGGACGAGGAAGAGCGCCAGCAGTACGACGGCCGCGCCGAAGAAGACCAGGGTCAGGGTGTCGGACCAGCCGTCCTGGCCGCCACGCGTGATGCCGTAGACGAGCGAGATCAGGCCGCCGGTGCCGGTGATCGCGCCGGGGACGTCGAGGCGCCCGGTGTTGCGCTCGCCCTCGGCGAGGACCTTCGTTCCGGCGAGTACGGCGATGCCGATGGGGATGTTGATGAAGAACACCCAGCGCCAGTCGAGGTAGTCGGTCAGGACGCCGCCGAGGAGGAGGCCGACCGTGGAACCGAGGCCGGCCATGACTGCGTACACGCCCATCGCCCTGTTGCGGAGCCCGCCCTCGGGGAAGTTGGTCGCGATCAGGGAGAGCGCAGTGGGCGCGGCGATCGAGGCGCCGATGCCCTGGAGAATGCGGGCGCCGATCAGTAGTTCCTCGTTGGGCGCGAGACCGCCGAGCAGCGAGGCGAGGGTGAACACCGTGATGCCGATACGGAACATCCTGCGCCTGCCGAAGAGGTCGCCAGCCCGGCCGCCGAGCAGGAGGAGCCCGCCGAAGGCGAGGGCGTATGCGTTCACGATCCATGACAGGTTCGACGCCGAGACGTCGAGGTCGGTCTGGATGCTCGGCAGCGCAATGTTCGTGATCGTGCCGTCCAGGACGACCATCAGCTGCGCGGCGGCGATGACGACGAGGGCGAGGCCGAAGTGGCGCCCGCGGAGAGTCTCTCCCGGTGGGGCGGACTCCGGGTCCGCTGGCGTCGTCGTGCTGTCGGTGGGCATGACGGGACTCCTGGTTCGGCGGCAGGGCCGGAAGCGGCACCTCAAAAAATATACATGCGTTGAGATTTATTCCGCACACCCCCCGACTTCCGGAATCCACCGCTCAGACACGCCGAACGCCCCGCCCTCGCGGACCGTCTCTGGCAGGACGGGATGGCGGTCGGAACGGGGCGTCCGGGGGCACTCACCGGCGCGGGGAGTCACCGGAAGAGCCCTCAGGCGGTCTTCTCCTCCTGGTTGAGGATGAAGTCGGCCGGGATCTCCGGGCTCCAGACAGTCGGGGGGCAGTCCCAGTCGCCGGCCTTCCAGCTGTCCGTGATGCAGTCCATGTCGCTGGAATACTCGATCCAGCTGCCCCACGGGTCCTGGATGTAGTGGAAGAAGTTGGAGCCGAGCGTGTGCCGCCCCAGACCCCAGCCGTGGCTGTGACCGGCGGCGGCCATGGTCTGCGCGCCCATCGCGATCTGGTCGATGTCGGCTACCTCCCAGCTGGAGTGGTGCAGGCCGGGATGGGTAGCGGGCAGGAAGCCGAAGACGTGATGATCGCCGGGCCCGGAGTTCATGAAGACCGCCATGCCCCGGATACGGTCCGAGAGGCGCAGACCCAGGGTGCGGACATAGTAGGCCTCGGACTCGTCCAGGTCCGTACTAAAGATCAGCATGTGGCCGAGGCGCCGAGGGCGTGGCTTCTCGTCGGCGGTGAGCCAGCGCGCCTGGTCGACGCGGCGGACGCGGTCGCCGAAGTTGACCTCGTGGGCGTCCGTGGTGCTGAAGTCCCGCCAGGCGCCGAGCTGCTCGTCGCGCAGGTTCAGCAGGTTGTCCTCGTGATCGCGGAACCAAAGCCCCCCGGGCAGCTGGGCGGGTGCGTCGAGCAGACGTACACCGAGGCCCTCCAGATGGCGCTGCCACTCGGGCAGTGAGTCCGGCTCCACTGCGAACGCCACGTGATGCAGTCGCTTGGCCGGCCCTTCCAGCAGGACCGCCTGATCCTGCTCGCGGCCGTCACACCGGACCACGAGAGCGTTGTCCCGCTCGGTCGTCCGCAGCCCGAAGGTGTCGTAGAAGTTCTGGCCCGTATCCAGGGAAGGGACCTGGAGTCCGTAGTGCAGCAGGCCTTTGACACGCAACATGGCAATCTCCTCACAGTTCCGGTGCGCCGTGTCCCGTCGGCTCGCACCATCTCTAAGTGTGTACACCTTTTACGGTAGGAGTCCAGTTCTCCGAGGAAGCCGTTCCGAGATCCTCGCCGCACACCATGACGGTCGCTGGACCCACATCGGGGGCCTCGCGGCCCGGGGCGAGGTCATCGATCACCCGGCGGACGGTGCGTGTGGCAGGCCACCGTACAGGCCGAGCAGATCTTCCGCCGCACCCGTCGCCTCCGCCTGCGTCGCCGACCGCCTCTCCACTGCATCCGGCTACCCGGGGCCTGGCCACCACGCCTCCCGCGGCTTACCCTTTCCGGCGTAATGTGTATGCACTATGGTCCTGCTGCCGCACAGACACAGAGCCGTCCGCTGGAGGAAGAACCATGCAGTCACCTGACTGGTCGTTGGTGCAGTACCGCACCGGACACTCTGAGAAGACCGCCGTCGGTGTCCTGGTCGACGGGGAGGTGGTGGAGGGCCCTCCCGAGACGGGCGGTCTGACGCTCCTGGAGGTGCTTCGCCGCTGGGACTCCATAGCGCCTGTACTGCGCAACTGGACGCCGTCCGCATCCGCGACCATCACCGATGCCCGGCTCGCCCCTCCACTGACCTACCCGAGCAAGGTGCTGTGTGCCGGTGCCAACTACTGGGACCACATCGCCGAGATGGGCATCGAGCGTCCCGGTGCTCTGGGCGAGCCGTTCTTCTTCCTCAAGCCGCCGACGACGACGGTGACGGGACCGGGCGGTCCCGTACCGCTGCCCGCCTACCCCGGCGCGCGCGTGGACTGGGAGGCCGAACTCGCCGTGGTCATAGGCAGGCCCGGCCGCAACCTCACCCCCGACCAGGTTCTCGACCACGTGGCTGGCTATCTCGCGGCCAACGACATCTCTGCCCGGGACCGGCTCAAGTCCGCGTTGCCCGTCGCCGAGCCCTTCACCTTCGACTGGCTGGGACACAAGGGGCAGGACGGCTTCTGCCCGCTCGGCCCCGGGCTCGTGCCCAGCTGGCAGGTGCCCGACCCGCAGAACCTGCAGATCCGGCTCAGCGTCAACGGAGTGCTCAAGCAGGACTCCTCCACCGCGCAGATGATGGTGCCCATACTGGAGGTGGTCGCGGCCGCGAGCCGCCTCACCCGGCTCGAAGCCGGGGACGTCATCCTCACCGGCACACCAGCAGGATGCGGGATTCCCCGCGGTGAGTTCCTCGCTGCCGGGGACGAAGTAGTCGTGGAGATCGAGCGGGTCGGCCGCCTGCACAACACGGTGGTGGCTACGGCGGTGACGTCATGAACGACACGCTGGCCCGTGCGGCGGTGACCTGGCCCGAGCCGATGCCAGTGCCGGAGTCCATGCGGGCCATGGTCTTCCGCCGCTTCGGCCCGCCGGACGTGTTGGAACAGGCGGTGCTCGACACCCCCCGCCCCGGCTCCGGCGAGGTCCTCGTCCAGGTCGCCGCGGTGAGCATCGGCCGTCTGCTCGACCTCACGGCCCGCGCGGGTCGCCACCCTTATGCGGAATTCCGGCTGCCGCACGTCCTGGGCGCGGACCATTCCGGGGTCGTCGCCGCCATCGGAGACGGCGTGGACTCGGTCCAAGTCGGCGACCGGGTGGCCGTCTTCCCTGTGGTCACCTGCGGCACCTGCGCCACGTGCGCCGATGGCCGCGAGGAGGCCTGCGCGTCCCTGTCCCTGATCGGTACGCATCGCCCGGGGGGTTACGCGCAGTACTGTGTGGCCCCCGCCCGTAACGTGCACCGGGTGCCGTACGGGATCACGCCCGCGGTCGCCGCGTCCCTCGCGCTGAACGGGGCGGTCGCCGCCAACCAGCTCACCCAGGCAGGACTGCGGCCCGGCCACTGGGTGCTCGTACAGGGTGCCGCCTCGGCCCTTGGCTCAGCCACGGCCGCGCTCGCCCGTCATCTGGGCGCACGGGTCATCGCCACCTCCCGCTCGCCTCAGAAGCGCAAGGCGATGGCCGCGGCGGGAGCAGAGGTCGTCCTCGACGCCACCGCGCCGGATTTCGCCGCGCAGGTCCGTGAGGCGACTGGCGGCCACGGCGCCGACATCGTCGTGGACAACCTGGGTGATCCGACCGTGTGGGACGCCACGATCGACGCGCTCGCCCGCGGCGGCACCGTGGTGACGTCAGGCGCCTTCCTCGGGGGCAAGGTGCAGCTGGATCTGTTGCGCCTGTACTCGAACTGCCAGCGCGTCGTCGGCGTACGCACCGGGAACCCCACCGCCGTAAAGGAGCTGTGGACGCAGGTCGAGCAGGGATTCCGGGCGGTTCTCGACCGGACGTTCCCCATCGCGCGCGCCGCCGACGCGCATCGCTATCTGGAGGACGACAGCAATGTGGGGCGCGTCGCGCTGATCGTGGGGCCGGAAAATTGGGAGGTGTGAGAGGTCGGGTCACTCCCCGGGCGGGCGGCCCGGTGCCCCCGTCTTCACGGGTCGATGAGGCCGCGGAGCACCGGCACGACGAGGCGCAGAATGTCCTCGGTGTCCGCCGCAGCCAGGTCCGGCATCCGCAGTAGATAACGTTGGCTGGCGATGCCCATCATCATCGCGCTGCACAACGCGGCCCGCAGTCGGGCGTCGGGGCTGCCGACCATGGCGGCCACCGGCTCGACGCCCTGCTCAGTGATGTGGCCGCGCAGGATTTCGGCGGCCTCTTCGCTGGTCATGCTGGCGCGCAGCAGTACGGCCATGGGGCTGTCCGGATCCGCGGCCCAGGCCCCGAGCATGCCTCGCACGAGGTTCTCGACGGTCTGGGCGGGGTGGTCAGTGGTCAGATCGGCGATCGGGATGTCCCAGCGGACGGCCTCTCGGAACAGCCCGTCCTTGCTGCCGAAGTACTGGATGACCGAGGACTTGTCGACCTCGGCCTCAGCTGCAATGCCCCGGATCGTGGCGCGCTCGTAGCCGACTTCGGCGAACTTGCGCCGGGCCGCCTCAAGAATACGCCGCCGGGTGCGCTCGCCCTTGCGCGGGCAGTCGGCCTTGGTTTCGTGCTTCCTGGGCCGGCCCCGGCCGGACGTCGTCGACTGCGGCACTTCCTCATTGACATCGGCGGCCACGCTCCGGCCCCTTTCCTCACTCGCTCGATCCGATGCTACGGCGAGGAGGTACCGCCACGAGCCGTCAGGCCTGCCCGCCGACGATCCTGAGCGCCGAGCGCGTCGTGACGGGCTCGTACTCCGGGGCAACATCGGCCAGCACGCTCAGGGCCGTACGCGCCAGATGACCGGCGACCACCTTGGCTGCCTCGGCCTCGTCGTTCGCCTTCAGGGCTGCCAGCAGCGCCTTGTGCTCCTTGTGCGCCCGCGTCCGGGACCCCGGTACGCCCAGCTGGGCAAGACGGATATAGCGCTCGCTGTGCTCAGCGTGCGAGGAGAGCGTGCGCCGCAACTGTGCCCCGACGGCCTGGGTGGCCACGCTGTGGAACTCGCGGTGCGCGGCGTACCACTCGTCCGGCTTCTCCTCGTCGACGAGAGCCTTCATGCGCTCCAGCAGCTCGCCCATGCGGTCTAGGCCCTCGCCGGTGAGCGTCTTCGCCGTCGTCGTCACGGCCAGTACCTCCAGCATGATGCGGGCCCCGTACACACCGTCCAGCTCCTCGGGGTCCACCGCACGCACCCGAGCCCGCTGGTCGGGCCGGGCATCGATGAGACCCTCCTCCTGGAGGAGCCTGAACGCCTCACGCATCGGAGTGCGGCTGACACCCAGTTTGCGAGCCATCTCCGCCTGGAGCAGCGCCGAGCCCGGAGGCAGCTCGCCGCTGAGGATCATCGCCCGCAGCCGGCCGTGTACGTCGAGAGCCATCCGACGCCCGCCCGTGACACCCTCGGGACTCGCAGCGGGTGCAGGGGCACCGTCAACCACGCTCACGGCCCCGCCCGGTTCCCGTTTTTCCGACGATTCGTGCGTATTCCTGCTCACGCCGGGAGTCTACCCAAGAGGTGTATCCAATATGGATGCACGGAAGTCCGGGCTCGGGCGATGCCCCGCTGACAGGGCATCGCCCGAGCCAGGGCGGCCTAGGACTGTATCCACCTTCCGATGCGCCGAAAGCCTAGGCGAAGAGCGGAGCGAGGCCCTTGATGGTGCCGAAGAAACCACCTACCCCGGCCTCCATCTCCTCGGGGCCGGTCATCGGCTCATTGTTCCCGAAGCGCATGCGTCCCTGCGGGGTGAACAGCCGACTGAAGCCGGCTGCGTCTACCAGCGCGAACACCTTGGCGGCGAACTCTGTCTGCATCGCAGGCTCCCTCAGGCCGTAATTCCGGTGGTGGCGCCGGTAATCCGGCCCCGTACGGCCTCGAGCGTCGTCCGCACCGCGTCGAGGTAGTCGGCCTCCATGCGTGTGGCGAGCTCCTTCTCCTCGGCGCTGCCCGCCTCCACTGCGTCCAAGACGATACGAAAGGAGAAGGTAAGGGTCAGCTCACCGGTGTCGCCGAGGCTGATTTCGTTGTCAATCGTGCCCTTGGCCGTACCGTGTGTCCGCACGAAGTGGACACGCTGCTTGGGGTAGAACGTGACGACCTCGCGCACCGACTGCCCGGCATGTACGACCTCGCGCACCAGGCCGCCGTCGAACCGCTCGGTCACGGAGCACTTGCTCATGCTGGCGACATACGCCAGCGGATTCTCGGCCTTGTCCACCAGGCCCGCCCAGATGTCGTCCACCTGGAGCGCCGGCTCCGTGCCGTCGTTCACGGAAAGAGTGCGGCTCACTTCGATCACGGTGTCCCTCCACGGAATTGAACTCCGCCGGCCGATTCGGCGTCACATCACCGAGGGGCGTCCGCCCAAAGTGCGCACATTCTAGGTTCCTCGGTAAAGATGAAAGCAGATGTATCCCGATATCTTCCCCAAGAAGCCGGAGCTCAAATGCATGCAGTTATTCACTCCCCGAGAATTTTCGTCACCTTCAGGTAGGGGACAGCCTCCTCGGCGCGCACCTGCTCCAGCGTGCGCCCGAGGAGCAGATGCGCGTAGGCGTCACCCGGGTCGCGCTCCAACAGTTGGCGGAGTTCGGACTCGGCGCGGCCAACGGCCGCCGAGTGTAGGCGCGGGCGAGCAACAACCGAGAGCCGTTCTGTTAAGGGTGATCCGCAACGAGGCCACTCAGGATGCGGGCGGCGGCGATGTAGCCACGGGCACCGAAGAGCAGCTTCGCCCGTTCCCAGTCCTCGGCGGCCGACGGTGCCGCGCCATCTGCACTCCCTTCCATGCCCCTCCTTTTCGTCCTTCTTGTCGGCCAGGCCGGGAAGAGTCAACGCCCTACCCGACCTAACCGCATGCCACCACCTACGGTGCGGGCACGACGTACGGAATCAGCGATCCATAGAACGGAATCGCATGATCTGCGAACAGCTCCGCGAGCTCTTGGCCACCCTCCTCGCGCCAGTCGCGCTGGAGCTCGGCGGCAACGGCAACCGTGTTGCTGAGTGTTACCCCGACCTGTTCCATCCGCGCGGCGGCGGCCTTGGTGGCTAGCTGGTTCCACGTGCCGGAGGCGTCCAGGACGGCGTGCACCTTGTAGCCGGCGGCCACGACTGAAATGGCTGCGAAGGAGACGCACACGTCAGTGCTGATGTCCGCAACGATCAGCTGGTCGCGGCCGGTCGCCTGGGGCTGGCTATCGGCGTCCGTGCCCTGGACGCGCGCCGGTGAATTGACGGGTGACATGCGTGTACTCCCGATGTTCCGGCGGCATGGCCGCCGACTTCGTGTGAGTGCCAATCACCGGACGAGCAGGGCAGGCGGCGGCGCGGCCGCCTGCATCGCAAGTCGCGCTCTGTGTGAAGCGCTGTTGATGGCGGCTCCTCGCGACCCACGCATCAGCCGAGCCTGTCGCCTGCCCTGCCCGCGGATCAGGAATGGGGCGGCGATCCTTCGTAGGCGGCACGCAGAATGCAGTCCACGTCATCAGCCGTGACGGACCGGGGATTCGCGTACGGAGCGGTGACGACCTGACGCCGGACCTCGACCAGCCCGTGCTCAGGCATGCCGATCTCGGCGATCGAGGCTGGCGCGCCCAGGTCGCGCGCCAGCTGCCAGAGTGCTGCTCCCGGGTTCTCGGGTGCCTTGAGGACCCGTCCCATGGCCGCTGCCATGGCTGGTGCCGCGGGGGCATTGAATGAGAGGACGTACGGAAGTATCACCGAGTGGACCTCGGCATGCGGGAGGTCGAACGAGCCTCCCAGCACATGACAGAGCTTGTGATGCAACGACATGGTGGTCGCCCCCAGCACCGTGCCACAAAGCCATGCACCGTAGAGCGCCGCAGCACGGGCGGACGGCACGTCCGCCCCTGCGACGAGACTGGGTAGGGCTTCCGTCAGAGCGCGTGCTCCCTCCTCGGCCATCAACGAGGTGATGGGGGAGGCATCGGGTGCGTACAGGCCCTCAACCGCATGGGCGAGGGCGTTGAGCCCGCTTGTCACTGCGAGTCCGGCCGGCAGCGTCGAGGTGAGTTCGGGGTCGTAGATCACGGTGCGGGGCAGTACCGCGCGGTCACGGCCGGTCCGCTTGACGCCGTCCTCTGTCAGTCCCCATATAGGCGTCATCTCCGATCCTGCGTAGGTCGTGGGTACGGCGACGACGGGGAGTCCATGCCGCAGGGCCAGTCCCTTGCCCAGGCCGATGGTTGAACCACCGCCGACCGCTACGTATGTATCAGCGCCGGCCTCGCGGGCGGCGGTGCTCGCCGCCGTCACCGTGGCGACCGGTACGTGCATGCGCGCGTCGGCGAAGATTCCGGCCGTTCGCTTTCCCAGGCCTTGGGCCACGGCCAGCGCCGTCTCATGCTGTCCGGGGGTGCACAGGACCAAAGCCCGGCGCACCCCGAGCCGGTCGAGTTCCTCAGCCACCTGTGCCGAGCGCCCGGCTCCGAAGACCACCCGCCCAGGCAGGGCCTCGTAGGAAAACTCTTGCCAGGTCATGACATCGGCTCCGCTTCCAGAGTCAGATGAAAAGCTGCCCGTCTGAACGGAGACACGACCCCGTACCGGCGGGCCAGATCCATGTCTGCGACGTCGGAGAAGGGGGTCACGAGGCTCTTTTTGACAGCGAACACGGCATCGGATTCGAGGTACGGGCTGTCCTCGACGAACAGGTGGGTTGTCAGGGTCCGGTGCCCCGGCGCGGAGGCGATCACATGGATGTGCGCGGGGCGGTAGGGATGGCGCCCGGTCGCCCGAAGCAAGGCCCCCACCGGGCCGTCTGTCGGGATGGGGTAGTGGCTCGGTACGACGGTGCGGAACCAGAAGCGGCCCTCCCCGTCCGTGCGGAAGAGTCCCCGCCCGTTGCCCGGTGGCTGGATCTCCGGCTGCTGGACGTCGTAGAAGCCGTCCTCCGTGCACTGCCAGATGTCGACCGTTGCGCCCGGCAGCGGCGTACCGGAGGGAGTCGTGACCTGCCCGGTGACCACGCAGGGTGCGCCCTTACGCAGCAGGTTGATGTTGTCGCCCAGTTGCCGTTCTGGCGAGTCCCCGACGTGGAAGGGGCCCAGGACGGTGCTTTCCGTGCCGTCCTGCTGTCCATTGATCGTCTCGACCAGCATGGAGATGCCCAGGACGTCGGAGAGCAGGATGAATTCCTGACGTTCGTCATCACACATCTGTCCCGTGCGGGTGAGGAAATCGATCAGGGCCTCCCACTCGGGCAGGGTGAGACGGACTTCCCGCATGTAGTCGTGCAGGTGGGGGATCAGGCGCTGAAGGAGCTCGCGCAGTCGTGCATCCGGCGTGGCGGTGAAACTGTCGACAACCGCGGCGGTTGCGGTGTGCTCGGTGAAATCCATCGTCGAGTCCCTACAGCTTGAGGAGGCGCTCGGCGTTGCCGTGGGCGATCGCCTTGCGCTCGTCCTGGCTGATCGGCGCGGCTGCGAGGAAATCGGTGGCCATGGCCACGTCCTCGAACGGGTAGTCGGTGCCGAACAGCACGTGGTCGACGCCGAGCGCGGAGATGGCGCACTGCAGCGGGGGAGCGGAGCACACTCCGCTGGTGGTGATGTAGAGGTTGTGCCGCAGATACGCCGAGGGGTTTTCGCGGGCCAGTTCGATGCCGTGGTGGTTGTGGAAGTTCCACCGTGAGTCGAGCCGCCACAGCGCATAGGGCAGTCCCTCGCCCATGTGGCCGAGCAGCAGCTTTGCTTCGGGGAAGTCGTCGAAGACGCCGCCGAAGATGAGACGAAGGGCGTGCGAAGCGGTGTCGGTTCCCCAACTCCACATCGGGCCGACCAGCTCAGGGTGGTCGGACAGCACGTGTGCCGAGTCGACTCCGTTGGCCGGGTGCAGGTAGAGCGGGACGTCGAGCCCCTGGGCGTACTCCCACACCACCCGCAGCTCGGGGTCGTCGAGGTAGCGGCCGTGGGTATGCGCATTGACCAGTGCCCCGCGCAGGCCCAACTGGTTCACCGACCGCTCGAGTTCCTTGGCCGCGGCCTGCGGGTCCTGGAGCGGCAGCGTGGCGAATCCCGCGAAGCGGGTGGGATGGGCCGCGATTGTCTCGGCCAGCAGGTCATTCACCGCTGCCGCGCGTACGACGGCCACAGCCGAGTCGGGCTCGGCCTGGATGCCGGGCGAGTTCAGGGAGAGCACCTGTACATCCAGGCCCGCAGCGTCCATGACTTCGAGCCGTTCGCCGGTCAGGTCCAGCATTCGGCGTGACGCCTCCTGCCATACGTGTGGCTGGGCAATCGCCGCCGTCCCAGCGCCGTAGGCCGCGAGCTCGGGAGTGACGAAGTGTTCTTCGAGACCGATCGTCCGCATTTGAGTCCTCCCAATTATTCAGCACTATGCATTGACTTCACGAATAGTGAAACCTACCTTCCTGCTGTGTCAACGGTCGCGTCACAAGGGAGTGGCCGGATCTCAAGGAGTCGACATGAGTGCAATGAGCCGCGTAGCTGACAAGAGCACGGTGGAGGGATTCGACGTGGCCGTTGTCGGCTACGGACCTGTGGGGATGGTGACCGCTGCCCTGCTGGGACGGGCCGGCCACCGGGTGCTCGTGCTGGAGCGCTACGCCGACCTGTACAACCTGCCGCGAGCGGCCATCTTCGACGACGAGACGATGCGCACCTTCGCCTCACTCGGTATCGCGCAGGCCCTCCTGCCGAAGATCCGCGTGCAGCGCAACTACGAGTGGCGCAACGGCGCCGGGGACTTGCTCATCGAGCATGACTTCGCCGAGACGGGCCGCAGCGGCTGGGCTGAGTGGTACATGATGTATCAGCCGGAACTCGAAATTGCCCTCGCCGGCGTCTGCCGTGCGGCGTCACGTGTGGAAGTGCGGCATGCGAGTCCCGTGACGGCGATCGAGCAGTCGGCGGACCGCGTGACCCTGACAGTCCAAGGCCAGGACGGGCCGCAGACGGTCCGTGCGCGTTACGTCGTCGCGTGCGATGGGGGGAACAGCTTCGTCCGGCAGGCGCTCGGCGTGGATCAGGAGGACTATGGCTTCTCCGAGCCCTGGATGGTGTGCGACTTCCGGTTCCGGGACCAGGTCTCCGTACCACCCGCCCTGCAGGTCGGTGATCCTCGCCAGCCCACGTCGATCATCTCTTTGGGCCCCTCGCACCACCGCTTCAGCTTCATGCTCGACTCGGCCGACGTCTTCGAGACTGAGCGCGCCCCAGAGCGCGTGTGGGCCAGGGTGGCGAACTGGCTGGGCCGTGAGGACGCCGATCTCATCCGGGTCGCCACCTACACCTTCCGCTCCCTGGTGGCCGAGCACTGGCGCATCGGCCGCGTCCTCCTTGCCGGCGACGCCGCCCACCAAATGCCACCCTTCCTCGGCCAGGGCATGTGCTCAGGAATCAGGGACGCGCAGAACATCGCGTTCAAACTGAATCTCGTGCTGTCCGGCGCCATAGGGCCGGACATCCTGGACACCTACCAGCTCGAGCGGGAACCCCATGCCCGGGCCGTCATCGAAAAAGGCATCGAGCTCGGCCGCATGCAGACCATCCGGGACCCCGAGCTCGCCGCCGCACGAGACCGTGAACTGCTGGACCGGCGTGAATCGGCCCAGGTGCCGGAGAGCATCCACTTCCCTGGATTGCACGACGGCTTCCTGGCCAAGTCCTCCGGTCCCGGACGCGGCGAGTTGTCGGTGCAGGGGATCGTGGACGACGGTGCCCGGCGCGACCGGCTGGACCAAGTGGTCGGGACCGGATTCTGCTGCCTGATCCACCCCGAGCTCCTGAACGCCCTGCCCTCCTCCCTGCCGAGGAGTCTCGAGCACGCCGGTGTACGGGTGGTCACCTGGGGCGACCTGGCTGACCGGCCGGCTCCCGTTGCCGCCGTCAACGACACCGAGGGCACCTATGCCCGCTGGTTGGCAGAACTCAACAGCCGGGCGGTCGTGGTCCGCCCGGACTTCTATGTGTACGGAACAGCAGGCGATGCACCGGCCACCACTCAGCTCATTTCCGAACTCCTCGAAAACCTCGGAACACCTGCCGACTCCCTCAGCCACGACCAAACCGTCCTGGCTCCGGTCGGCGACTGACCGCTCTCCCCGCCCTCCGCTGCTCATCCTTCCTCGCCGCATCCCCCTCTCCCCAAGGCAGGAACCACCATGGAAACAAAAACCGCTCCACCAGCCGCGAGGGCCAGCCGACGCGTGCTCGCCCTGGCCGCCGTCTTCGTCGGCCTCGAGGGCTATGACCTCTCCTCCTACGGGACGACCATTCCCTCCCTGCTGAAGGACACCAGGATGGGCGCCGACAAGGCCTCGGCCGGCGCCGTCGGCTCGCTCCTTGCCGTCGGCATGCTCATCGGCGCCGCATTCGCGGCCGTCCTCATCCGCCGCGTCGGCAGCCAGCGACTGCTCCTCGGCAGTGCAGCCCTGTTCTCCTTCGGCACGCTCGGCTGCGCCGTAGCCAGTCCCTTCGTTGTCTTCGGCGGAGTCCGGCTCATCGTCGGCATCGGCCTTGGCATCGTCCTGCCGACAATGACCACCTACGTCGCCGACCTGCCGGCAGCCGAGCGGCGCAGTCGCAACGTCGGCATCATGATGGCCGGCTATGCCGTCGGTGCCCTGCTCGCCCCGCTGCTGGCAGCGGCGCTGCTGCCGGAAACATCCTGGCGGTGGATCTACGTCATCGGCTCAGTTCCCGCGGTCGTACTCCTGCCCCTGGCCGCGAGGCTCCTGCCGGAGAGCCCGGTGACTCCCACGCACGCCACTGGCGCGTCCAAGGAGGGACGAGCCGGGCTGCGGGCGCTGTTCGCGCCCGGAGTCGCGGTCGCAGGCGATGTTTGTCAGCGGCCTCGGGTTCATCGGCTCACAGGTTCTGACCAATGCCTTCATCGTCACGCGCTATCCCGATCACCTGCGGGGCCCCGCGATCGGACGGGCTCTGTCGGTGGAGCGGCTCGGCGCAATAGCCGGACCGAGCATGGGGGCGCGATCCTGTCCTCGTCGCTCGACGTGCGGTGGAACTTCTACCTGTTCGCCATCCCGGGCGTCGTCGGCGCAGTGCTGGCCGCCCTCGTCCCCCTGATCCGCCCGGCCCGGACCCCCGCTGCTGTCGCACAGCCCGGGCTGGCCGGGGTGGCCGAACCCTGTAGGTGACCGAAGGCGGTGACGTGCGTCCCCGTATACTTCCGGCCGTGAGCGGCAATGATCAGGAGGCGGCGGGAGAACGGGATACCTCTGCGGCTCGCCAGGGAATCCAGTCGGTGGAACTGGCCGTGAGGGTGCTTCAGGCGATCGAAGCAGGGCTGGGCCCGATGACCCTGACCCAGATCGCAGCGGCCGCCGACATGGGACCGAGCAAGGCCCACCGCTACCTGGTGAGCCTTGTCCGTGTCGGACTGGTCACACAGTCCCAGCGATCCGGACTCTACGACCTGGGACCGGCTATGCGGCGGTTGGGAATAGAGTCCCTGCGCCGGATGGATGAGGTCGGTCTGGCCTCCGAGCACCTGCCTGGTCTGCGCGACCGTACGTCGCATGCTGTCAATCTTGCAGTGTGGGGCGATCATGGCCCGGTGATCGTCCGCTGGGACTACGGAGCCTTTGCGCTGCCCATCACCGTTCGTATCGGTGCCACGATGCCGCTCTTGACCTCGTCGGTAGGACAGGTGTACCTCGCTCACCTCCCGGCCACGATCACGGAACCCGTGCTGGAGACCCAGCTTGCGGACCAGGACGCGAGTGCGCCCACGGAGCAGGAGATCGACCGGATCCGCGCGGAGGTCCTCGACGGCGGTGTCGCCATCACCAGTGGCGGTGTCATTCCGGGAGTCACCTCCGTGGCAGCCCCTGTCCGTGCTCCGGTTGAGTCCCTGCCACTTGCCGTCGCAGTGGCCCTCCCCGCCAGGCTCGCCGACGAGGCCACCCTCACCTCGGTGATCACCGAACTGCTCAACACCACTGCGGCCATCGAAGCAGACCTCGGCAGCGCCGATCTCCAGGTCGGTGCCACGAGCCGACGGCGCGGATACTGACAACGCCCAGCCCGCATTCCGCGTCAGTCCTGCCGCCGGACCCGCACCTGTACGACCATGCGCTGCTCGTCCGGGCTGATGAGGCTCCACGGAGTCATGACGGGGCTCTCCTCGGGCGGTGCGAAGACAGGGCAGGAGCGCCCCGGTGCACGCCACGGGGCGGTGAGCATGTGCGGGGCGCGACCGGCACTGAGCAGGCGCAGCTAGGCGCGGGGCGGCTGCGTGGGCTCGGTGTTGCTGCTGGTGGCGTCGCGGCGGTGCTGTTCGGCCAGGGCCCGGGCGCCGGGTTGCGTCGGGGAGGTCGCGCTCCGGCCGCAGGTGCAGGACGACGTGGTGGAGGCGTCGTAGACCTGACCGCCCTTCCGTTCGCGTCCCGCCGTGGTGTTTCCGGGGCGGTCGTAGGGGCGGCTCCATCCGGAGTGCTGGCCGGTGCGGGCCATGTGCTGGGTCTCGGGCGGGCACAGCAGGCGCAGGCCGGCGTCTGCCACGGCGGCCACCTTCCAGTGGTCCCACTGCGAGCCTTCCAGTTGCCCGGCCAGGACTGCATACGGTGACCCGAGCGAGGCGACGGCCGCGAACCGCTCATGAAGAGGGTCGTCGGCAGCCGCTTTACGGGTGCGAGGGGCATGGGTGGCCGGTACGCCTCATCCGCACTGGCTACCGCGGAATTTCTGTTCGGGACATGCCCAGCCTGCAGGTGGTTGCGCACGCGTAGTGCGCTCCTCGGGAGCCCAGGCTACGCCGAGGACATGACTCGTCGGACCCTTGCACCGCGGTGCCGCCGGGCCTGCGAGGCAGGGCCGGGCTCGCCGACGACTTCACCCCGCCCCGCGCGACGAGCGCCCTGCCGCACCCTCCAAAGCGCACGGCACCCGGGCCGATCAACGACAGCGAAGCACGTCTTGCCTACATGGCCGTCACCCGCACCCGCCGACGCCTCGACCTCGGCGGCCTGTTCTGGATCGACACAGGTACGGGGCCAGCACGCCCGCCCTCCGGAGTCAGCCGTACGGCGGTGATGCCTGCGCCGTGGTCAGTTGCGTCGCTATGGCCGTGAGACGTTCGGCCAGCGTGCCGGGCTCGGATCTCGTCATGGCGGTGAGGTTGATGGTTGCCGTCGCGTGACGGAGCGGTCTGAAACGGACGGCAGGGCGTGGCGCGGATGCCGCGGTGGGCACGATGGTGACGCCGAGCCCGCACTCGACCATGGCGATCTGCGAGGTCACCGACCGTGCCCAGTGGGCCGGGGCAGGGCTGAAGCTGGCGGTCCGGCACATGGTCGCCATGGCATCGTGGTAGTCCGGCGAGATGTGGCGGTGCAGCCATACCCATGGGTCGCCCGCGAGGTCGGCCAGGTCTAGCGGGCCGGTGGCATCGACGGCTGGGTGGTTGAGGGGCAGAGCCGCGACGAACCGGTCGGCGAAGAGCGAAGTAGCCGTGGTGCCGCGCACCGGAGCGGTCTGGCGCACGATCGCCCAGTCGAGCGAGCGGTCGAGGAGGCCTGCCGCGGCTTCGTGGGTGTCGATCTCCTGTGTGCGGATCTCGACGTCCGGCAGGGCCTCGTGGAACCGCTCCAGCACGAGCGGCAGGGGCCAGGAGAAGGCCGAGGCGACGGCGCCCAGGTTCAATCGCCCGCCGCGCCCGGTGGCGGCCTGCCGGGCGGCGGCTTCCTCGTTGAGCCATGGTCTTGGCCAACTCGAACGAGATACGAGACTTGCCGAAACCTGCTGCCGCAGTGCAAACGCAGATGGCTGGCCCGGGACCTGTGCACCACTCTGTGAGCCGGGCGAATTCGTCGCGGCGTCCCTCGAACGGGACGGTCATCGACGACGCCTCGAGCACCGACTCCACTGAGACGGTGTCATGCCGAGGAAAGGGAGGCTCCAGAAGCTCCGCCAGCTCGACCGGTTCTGGGGCGAAGGTCGCACCAGTCC
Organism: Streptomyces krungchingensis; assembly: GCF_054729265.1. Lineage (NCBI taxonomy): Bacteria > Bacillati > Actinomycetota > Actinomycetes > Kitasatosporales > Streptomycetaceae > Streptomyces > Streptomyces krungchingensis. The sequence continues at coordinate 1,561,238 of NZ_JBPUKY010000001.1, read as the reverse complement.
TATTCTGGAAGGCACTCAGGAAAGCGTCCGATGTGCCCAATTGCTCGGTGCGCAGCGCGAACACGCGACCGGACTCGGACGTGTACCCCCTGACGATACCGATCAGGTAGTCCCCGACGAAGACGGGTGCGCCTGAAATTCCCGCCAGAGCCCTGTTGTTCCGCGGAAAATCACCGGCATCAACCAGCCGGACGAAATTGACCCGGACAGGGGGTTGATTTGCCCAGTCAATTGTTCGATCTCCGCCCGCCCGCTTCCCCGTTGAGCGTATGCCGGAAATCCTGTCAGGGTGTAATTAACTTGTTGAGATCCGACAAGTGTGCCCCATTTGACTATTTTGGAGAAGTTCCACTTCTCTTGCTCGAGTAGAGCAGCGTCCAACTCGTCATCCCGCCACACGACCCTGCATTTAACCCATTCGCCCGAGTCGGCTCTACGAAGCGCAACATCGGTGTCGGCAACTACCCTCAACACGTGCGCCGTTGTGAGAGCGAGTTTGCCGCCGATCAGATACCCCGTTCCCGCCGGCGCTCCCTGGGACCCGATCTCGACGAGCCTGCTCTTCTCCATAGCCATCGCCCAGGCATACCAGATCGTTAACGCGGTCGCACTGCTTTCCTATTGATGAGCAAGTCCGTAGGGTTGCTCGTGGTGCCTGGTGGTTGTGGGCTTTGAGGGTGCTCTGGTCTGGCTTCCCCTCTCCTGTCGCTGCTCCTGGCCCTGTTGTGGTGTGTGGGTGGCTGCGGAGGGTTCGGGGATGGTCGGGTCTGGGAGAGGGGCGCGCTTGGCCGGTCGGCCTCGCGTTGCCGGTGGCCGTCTGGCGGTGTGTTAAGCCCCGGAGGGGCGTAGGGGTGTGTGGGTGCCCACATCCTTCCTCCTTCCTCCTGACACTCCCTCAGTCTCAGCTTTTCCAGGCCCGGTTGGGCCCTGAGGACCCAACCAGGCTCATCGGCGCGATGCGGGAAGGCAAGGCACCACCCGAAGTACCCGCAGAAGAAGTGCCAACCGGGCAGGTTGTGGATCTCATGGCCGCTCTCCAGGAGTCGGTCGCCAAGGCCCGTGAAGCCCGCGGCAAGGACGTCACCGTGAACGAGATGCCGAAGAAGAGCACGGCTAAGGGCTCGCAGAGAATCAACGTGTTGCTTCCCGTGATGCGGCTCGTTGTTGTGATATAAGCGTCTCCGATGAGGTCCGTGGTCAACTCGCCGTGAAGTTTGGGGTGTTGTTCGCGCATCTGGACGAGCGGCAGCGTCCGTCGTGCAGCGGCTCGGGGGAGCACCGCTGCACGACGGGGCTTGAGGACAGGCGGACAGGACAGGTATCCGGCCCTCGGGCGGGGCTAGGCGGGCGGGCCGAGTTCCACGAGCAGCTCGTCGACGTCGAGGACGCGGAAGCTCTTGAGGCGCCGGACCATCTGCGAGGCGAGGAACGTGGGCAGGTTCGAGTGGCCGTAGGGCAGGGCGTGATCGGGCCGTGCAACGACTTCCACGCCCGAGGCGCCGATGCCGTAGAGGACGCCGCTCACGCCGTACAGCGGGGCACTGGGTGCGAGGAACACCATGGGCTGCTGCTCCATGTGCGGGCAGAGCGCTGCCACCGTGCGTACGTGCCGTGCGCACACCGGCGGCTGGTTCGTCAGGATCTCCGTCTGGGCGGGGTCCTCATCGTGGGGCCCTGCAAGGAAGATGAAGCCCAGCCGTGTGCGTGCGGGCCTTGTGCACACCTGGCACCGCAGGGCCTGCATTGTCATCATCTGGCGGTGCGGGTGCATGAATCCCCACTGGGGTTCCCCGGTCGGCATTCTGTGTTCATCGACCGGGTTCCATTCGCACCGTGCGTACAGAACCCCGCGCAGATCGCGGTCTCGAGGGTCCTCGTCCTGGTAGTACAGCCGGTACCGGCCGGGCGCATGCTCCAGAATGATCAAGTTGTCAGGGGCGGGATCCTCCCCTTCGCGCTGGACGACGTAGGGGGCCGTGGCCGATCCGGAGGCGGTTGGCAGGGGGCATTCCGCCGTCCTCAACGGCACGGGCGGACTGTATGGCAGTAGAGGACCCAGCATCAGGCCGTCTCCTTCAGGCATGTGACAGCGCCGAGGCGCTTGTTCGTTGGTGGACCCGGCCATGCGGCGTGCAGACCTCCGACGGTCTGACAGCGATTGCCTGTCATGGCTTGGGCGGGCACGTACGGACTTGCTCGATCGGCTCCAGGTCCGTCTGCCGCGAGGCAGTAGGCGCAGCCGATACGTAGGGGGCGACGCGGACCGGTCAGCCGTGATAGGCGGCGTGGTCAGTGATCTCCCGCTGGTACTTCCTGTGGAGCACCTCTCACCGTGTGTGTGGCCGGGCGGTGTATTGGAGGAGAGCATTTGGCGTCCGATGTTTGAGGGCACCGCTTGATTCCTCGCGATCTAGCACCTGTAGCCGAGATGTGCCGGTTAGATGTTCGGCAGCAGGGAGTTGGAGTGCATGCGATGGATGATCCGAGGGGAGAAGCCCTCGCCGCACGCGGAGTTCAGGAGATGGTGCTGAGGATGGCCCCGAGGAGCTCTTCGTGGGGGATGGGACCCGGCCGGAAGCGGTTGAGGAAGTCGCGCAGAGGGCTGGGTGGAACCAGTCGGTCGCTGCGGCACGGGCGATACCAGTACGGCCCCGGAGGTTCCGTCTGCGTGATGGGTGGCACGGCGAGTTCGTAGGGCCGGCCCAGGCAGGTTCCGTAGCGGTGCGGCTCCCAGTTGTCGCTGGTCCCTGGCGGCACAAGCCAGATGAGCCAGTTCCGTTCGGGGTCTTCGATCACCGGGCCGCAGGCGTCGGGTCGCTCGCCTCTGGTGTGCTGGACTTCGTCCATGAGGTCGACGACGGCGTAGGCCTCGGGGCCGGCAGCGGTGATGACAATGTCGAAGAAGCGGCCGCCCAGCGGTAGCTGGAGGATACGACCCTGCTGGAGAGCCATCAGGTTCCGCATGCGTGCGGCCAGGTCATGCATATCGGGGGCGACGTCGGCCTTCGCGATCCCTTGGCCGCGCACCGTGAACTCCACGTCGGCCGCAGGCCCCATCAGGCCTGTTGTCGCCACGCGCTGGGGAAGCGGTGTGCGCGTCACGACGACGCTGCCCAGGCTGTAGGAAGGACGGCCCGGACGGTCTTCCCGATGACATCGCCGGTCACGTCGTCCGCCTTTGTACTCCATGACAGGGTGCCCCGGTAGCGGCGCACCCACCACAGTTCCTTGGGCACCCCTGTGGGCTCGCTGGACTGGGTCGCGACCGCTTCGAAGCCCGGGAAGAGAGGCAGTGCGTCGTCGACCTCGATGAGCAGCTCTCCCGGAGGGAACACTGTCAACCGGAGTTCGACAAAGCCCTTGTCCGGGCCGAACGGGTCAGCGTGGCGGATTGCGTTGTCTACGAGCTTGTCGGCGACCTGGGCCGCTGCATCGACGCTTCCGAACCAGTGGGCCACGGTGAGTCGAGTACGTACCCGCAGTCGGGCGTTGGGGCCCGCATTCGGGCTTGCTGTGAGCCTGGTACCCCATGTGTACCGAGGCTCATCATCCTGTTGCGAGGCCAAGTGCGGCATGGTGCCTGGATAGGGCAGTTCCTCGCCCTGCTCATCCTGTTGAGGTAGGACGACCATCCCTGTACTCACCGGCTGCCCGTCACCTAAGAGCTCTTCGGGGGTGCCTTCGGAGAGAAGGGCCTTGTGCTTTGCTGTGGGGTTCACGGGGACTCCCTGGTTCCTGTGTCGACTCATTGCGCGGCATGGACGACGCGGGTGGTCGTGGGGGCTGCTTCAAGTTGGCGCTGCTCCAGCCCCCTTGCGAGGTGCAGTCGCCACTGGCGAGGCTGGACCGCATGTGCGACGGCTGGCGTCTGGTTGAGGTAGTTGTTTCGTGGGTCGTCTTTGGGTTCCTAGGCTCGTTTCGGCAGCGTCACAGCTCGTTGCGGTGCTCGACTTCGACCCAGATGACCGATGTTCCGTCCTTCTGGAGCCTGTGGCCGAAGTGGTCGGCGGTCTTGAGGAGAAAGGCGAGTAGTTCGAGCTGCGCCGTCTCGCTCAGGGATGTCGGTACCACCGCTTCCATGCGGACTCGTCGGTCACACTCGTCTGTGCTCGGTGCGGTCCCGAGCAGTGTGGTGAGCAAGGAGGCGATCTCGGTGGCCCTGGTGGTTGGCGAGCTCACGGATCTCCCCTGTGCGCTGATTATGCAACGAAGTTCTAATGCATTAGCTTGAACCTGATGCATTAGATTGTCAACCCCGGAAGGTCACCTATGGCCTTCTATGCGTCACCGACCAGTACGGAGTCCTCGCATGGGCCTTGACGTGCCGCCCCAACATGAGGTGGTCGCCAACGACCTGCGCCGCCGGCTCGACAACCAGGAATGGGCCGTCGGGGACCGACTGCCCTCACGCGCTCAGCTTGCTAAGCACTATGGAGTGGGCACCAATGTGCTGCAGAAGGCCCAAGAGCGCCTGATCGTCGAGGGGCGCTTGGAAGGACGTGCCGGATCCGGTACATACGTCTCCAAGCCCAGGGAACGACGCCGCATGATCCGAAGCCGGCACCGGGAGCACCGCGGCGGCAGCCCGTTCCGCGCCGACATGGCCGAACTCGGCCGCGCCGGCAGTTGGGAAGCACACTCCGAAGCCCGGGTGCCCGCACCCGACAACATCGCGCAGCGCCTGGGACTCGACCCCGGAGATCCGTGTGTTCGTACAGCGTACGAGTTCTTGTCGGACAGCCGACCCGCTCAGCTGTCAGTCAGCTGGGAACCGATGTCCATCACAGGAGGCTCACCCATCCTCCTGCCCGAGATGGGACCGCTTGCCGGCGCAGGCGTTGTCGAGCGCATGCGTTCGATCGGCGTCGATGTTTCTCACACCGTGGAAGTTCCCCGGCCCGCACGGGCGACCCAGGAGCAGGCCAATCTGCTCGGGATCAGTCTCGGAGACATGGTCCTGGTCATCGAGCGGACCTACTACGACGGACACGGCCGAGCAGTTGAAACGGCCGACATCGTCATTCCAGAAACCCTTTGGGAGGTCGCCTACGAGTTCGCCATCGAGCGAGCCGACCGTGAACAGACGACTTGATGGGTGCTGCCGGCCTGATACCTGCAGAGCCCCGAACGACACCGGCACCGCCTCTCCGCAGGCTCCCTGCGTAGAAGGACACCCTTGCTAGCGCTACGACCCAATTGGCGAAATGCCATGGACAGGACCGCGTGGGCATGAGGCAACTGGCGTGGGTCCATGCTCGCGTTGCCACACTCGTCAGACGGGTGAGTTCGTTCGTGGCGGGGCCACCCTCGAGGGTGTCGTCAGCACCCACCAGGTTGCCCAGGATGGTCCCTCTACGCGCTGTTTCTCGGATCCATCGACGTGGGCGGGGTGTTGGGGTCAGGCTGGCTGCATGGGTCGTGGGGATCTGACGAATGCGGAGTGGGATCGGCTGGAGTCGTTCCTGTCGGTCGACCCCGGACCACGAGACGCCGACCATGGTCACGAGACACGAAGCCTGTGGTCGGCCCGACTGCACGCCCAACCACGCCGCTGGCCCGCCTCACCGCCCGTTCGCCGGGCCCTCGGCCACTGAGCGCACGGGTATGGCAGACGGCTGTGCGGTGCCCACAGCGGTGGTGCGCAACAGTTGTGGTGTAGCCGACCACGAGCCCCGACCACAGGCGGTCACGTCCGCTGGAGTGGTGTATCGACGGCCACTAGGTGATCTCGTTTTGAGGCTATGCGGTGAGTTCGGTGGGCAGAGCGGTCTCGTCGATTTCTGACTCGATCGGGTGGAGGCGGGCCTTGGCCAGCAGGTCGAGTCCCATGTAGCGACGGGCCTCGGTCCACTCGTCGTTCTGCTCGGCCAGGACCGCGCCGACCAGGCGGATCAGGGCGGTGCGGTCGGGGAAGATGCCGACCACGTCGGTGCGACGCCGGATTTCCTTGTTCAGCCGCTCCTGCGGATTGTTCGACCAGATCTGCCGCCAGATCTCGCGCGGGAATGCGGTGAACGCCAGCAGCTCGTGCTGGGCAGCGTCCAAGTGGGCTGCGGCCTTGGGGAACTTGGCCTCCAGTGCGTCCAGAACGTGCCGCATCTGGGCCTTCACGGCGTCACTGTCGGGCTGTTCGAAGATGGTCCGCAGCAGCGTGGCCACCCAGGGCTGGGCCGACTTCGGAACCTGGCTCAGCAAATTTCGGGCGTAGTGGGTTCGACAGCGCTGCCAGGAAGAGCCGGGCAGGACCGCACCGATCGCGTTCACCAGGCCGGTGTGCGCGTCGGAGACGACCAACTGAACCCCGCTCAGGCCGCGGGCGATCAGGGAGCGCAGGAAGGCGAGCCAGCCGGCGCCGTCCTCGCAGGTGGCGACGTCGATGCCCAGGATCTCGCGATGTCCGTCGACGTTGACACCGACCGCGATCAGCGCGTGGACGTTGATGATCCGGCCGCCCTCGCGGACCTTCTGGGTCAGGGCATCGACCCAGACGAACGCGTAAGGGCCCTGGTCCAGGGGCCGGTTGCGGAATGCGGCGACTTGCTCGTCCAGGTGCTTGGCCATCGCACTGACCTGGGACTTCGACAATTGGGTGACGCCGAGGGACTCGGCGAGCTTCTCGACCCGGCGCGTGCTGACACCGAGCAGGTAGGCGGTGGCGACCACCGAAATCAGGGCCTGCTCGGCCCGCCGGCGCCGTTCGAGGAGCCAGTGCGGGAAGTAACTGCCCTGGCGCAGCTTGGGGATGGCCAGTTCGACCGTGCCGGCCCTGGTGTCCCACTCGCGCGGGCGGTAGCCGTTGCGGTGGTTGACGCGTTCGTCGCTGACCTGGCCGTATTCAGCGTTGCAGAGGGCGTCGGCCTCCGCGGACATGAGCGCGTCGGCGAAGGTTTTGACCATCGCGCGCAGCAGATCGGGACTCGCCGCGGCGAGGTTGTCTTCCGCGAGGGCATGCAGGGGCACACTGTCAGGTGCGGTCATCGTGCTGATCTCCTTCGAGGCTTCGACACTTCGAAGATCAGCCGGTGGCCGTTCATCTATGCGGGCATCAGCCAGAAGCCGGAGCAAACCCCCGGATCAGGTCGAACCCATACACCATCTCCATGGACGCAACCCCACAGGCGCCCGCCAAGCAGGTGGCTTCATCCTGACTGTGATTGGGCCCTCACATCCCGCTCAGCGCATTGTGATTCGCGGCGCGAGGGCCTCCGCAGACATTCGGCGGTCCACCGCAGCCATCAGGCTTGCGCTTTCGACCCCGCGCCATTGAGGAGATCGCCGATCAGCTGGGTGGTCTCCAGCTCAAGGTCAAAGTCCAGGGCCTGGGCGATTTGCTGGGTCCGGGCGATCACGGCGTGCAGGCCGGGCCGGTTCCCCGCTGCCTGCTCCACCATCATCAAGTCCCGGTAGAGCAGTTCGGCTGTCTCGTCGACGTCCAGCCCCAGGGCGATGACTTGCCGGGCGGCGCTGAGATCACGGTGTGGGCCCTGCCGGGTGCGGTGGCTGGCCACGGTGTGGGCGACGTCGACGATCCGGGTGACCATCTCCTGCCGAAACGGTTCGGCCCACGCGGGCGGCTGGGGGCCGAAGGGGCGGCCGCGGACCAAAGACAGTGCCTCCTCCAGTTCGGGCAGTGCGGACGGCCCTTGGGGGAGTGCGTGTTCGGCGAGCTGGACGAAGCGGGTCCAGTCGCAGCGTACGGTGTCGGCGAGCCGGTAGGGGTCGTCGCCGTGGCGGCGGCGCGGCACGTAGGGGTCGCCTTCCGGGTCGTTGCCCAACGCCCGGCGCAGGCCCTGGAGGCGGGCGTTGAGGGTAGCGGTCGACCAGGGGCGGACGGGGTCCATGTCGGTGCACAGGGCGTCGGCGGTGCGGCCGGGACGGAAGTACAGCAGGGAGGCCAACTGAGCGGTGCGGGGTCCGTGACCGTTGCTGCCAACCCCGTCCACTTCGACGGGCCCCAGCACCCGGATCTCCGGGCCGCCCTTGTCCTGCCGCAGCCTGCCTGTTCCGACGTTCTTCGCTGGAGCCGTGGTCTCGAGCACTGCCGCTGCGGTCGCAGTTGCCTCGTTCGAGTTCGTGCCGTCGTACTCGATGCTGCCGGGGCCGGCCGCCGGTATGACCGGCGTGGGCGGCAGGAGCGAGGCGGCAGGGTCGGCGGAGGCCTGCAGCAGAGCCGGGAACACGGCATCGACCGCGCCGGATCCGGTGCTGTCCGGACCGGACAGGGCTGGTGCGGGTGCCGTGCTGCCGCCACTGGTCGGTTCCTCCTGGGCGCGGGCGGCGGTCTGCTTCATCGCGAGGGGTTCGCCGGGCACGTTCCGCCAGGCTCCCTCCGCCGCGTGCGCGGGCTGCCCCGAGACGGCGAGCGCGGTGATGATCTGCTGGTAGGCGTGATGTTCCAGGCGCTGCACGGTGATGTCGACGCCGAGAGAGTCGAAGCGCTGCGGGGTCTGGGCGGAGACGGCGAGGATGTCTGCCTGGGGGAAGTGGTGGACCGCGGCGCCGGCCGGGGCGATCAGCGTTGCCGGGACGGGCAGGTCCGTGCCGAGGACGTCAGCGAACTGCCATGCCGTGTCGTCGTCCAGAGCCGTCGCGCAGAGCACCACATAGGGGTGGTGGGCGGTCTCCGGCATCTGGTGGACCTCCAGCAGCCGCTCGGTGAGGTCACGCAGTGCGTGCGCGGGCTGGCGCATGTGCGCGATCCGGGAGGTGGGCAGCAAATTGGGGAGGTCCTCGCCGAATCCGACGGCGATCACTTCGACGTCCTGCGCCCACGGGCTCATCCCGAGTTCGAGGGCGATAGACGTGCACACCTCGCTGATGTGCACGTCGGTGCCGTCCAGCAGCAGTGCGGGCAGCCGGGCCAGGTCGGCGAGGATGAGGTCGCCGGATTCGGTGCTGCCCATGGTGACCAGCGCAGGATGGGGTGACGGAATCGTGCGGGCTTCGTCCTGGTCCAGGAGGTCGGCGCCGTCGTCCAGCTGCCACCACCCGGCCGCCCCTGCCATGAACGGTTCCTGGGGCTCGGAAGCGAGGTCGTCGGGCAGCACGTGGACGGTGCGGGGATCGAGACGCGCGGCCCGCAGCAGGGGAACGTCCCGGCCGACCGACTCGGCAGCCCGGACCATCGTGCGCAGCGCGACGTCCAGGCGGGCGGCGCCGGAGGGTTCGGCGGCCGCCGCGAGCTGCGCCTCGGCGGAGGAGGGCTCGGTGATGGCGATCGTCTCGCCCGGCCCGCGGCGCCTGCGCTGCAGCGTCCTGCGCAGTGCGAGGGCTGCGGTGACGGCGGCGGCCAGCAGCGCGCCGGCCCCGAGCACGGTCCGCAGACTCAGCAGACCGCTGGCGGGCGCCGGCTCGGCGTCGGGCGAGGGCGTCGGTGTCTGGTCGGGAGTGGCATCGGCCGACGGTGAGCGCGGGGCCGTCGACTCGGGTGCAGGCGGGGCACTGTGGCCCGGTGTCGCGGGCGGCACGTCCGCGTCGTCCTGGGCGCCGGGACCGGTGGGCGTGTGCTCCTGCGGTGCGGGCGAGGCTGGCGGCGGTTTGCTGCCGGTGCCGTCCCCGTCGCCGTCCTGGTCCTGGTCCTTGTCCGGGCGGTCCGGGGTCGGAGGGGTCGGGTGCGGCCGGGCGCCGGGCACGGTGACCTGCTGGCCCGCGTAGATCAGGTCGGGGTCGGTGATGGCGGGCAGGCCGTCCGGCTGCGCCGTGCCCTTGCTGGCCTCGAACAGGGTGGGCCACGCCGTGCCGTCGCCGAGCTCATCCTCGGCGATCTTCGACAAGGAGTCACCGACGTGGACCGTGACAACCTCGTGCTTGGCGGTGACGGCGCTGCGGCTGTCGGTCTGCGTCCGCAGGCCTTCGTCCCCTGCATCCTCTGCATCGTCGGGCATGGCCAGCTTCCAGCCGGGCTGCAGGAAGCTGTTGGAGCGGAAGACGTGCCTGCCGCCCATGGTGCGTCCCTCGTTGAGGTCGGCGATCTCCCGCCACCGCTGCCCGTCGCCCAGCTCCCGCTCCGCGATGCTCCACAAGCTCTCCGCGGGCCGCGTCTCTCGCACCGTGTACGACGCACTCGATACCGGTACAGCAGAGGACGCGTGGGCGGAGTGCGAGGCCCGTGCGGCCTGCGATGCCTGTCCGGGGATGTGGCCGGCTGCGGCGGTGGTGGCGGCCTGCGCGTCGGAGGCCAGGGCGGATCCGGCGGGCAGCAGCACCAGGATGCTGCCGACCAGCAGGGCCGCGGCGCGCTGCGAGGTGCCCAGTCCGCGAGGGGCGTGCCATCGGCGGCCGCGCAGTTGCGCGGCCACTTCTCGCAGGGTGCAGAACGTGAACTGCGCCCACCCCGTCCAACCAACCGCGACCAGCACGAGCAAGAACACGCTCGCGGTGCCCTGCCGGTCAAGCAGGTGCGCCAGGTCGTCGTGGCTCGATGCCCAGATGACAGGGGTGGCCCAGGCCAGCACCAGCGGCAGCCCGCCGACCATGGCGGCCAGGACGAGCAAACTTGCCGCGGCCTTGAACAGCCGGCCCAACGTCGTGGCAGTGCGCATCAGGATCCTAATTCTTCGGGTGCGGTGACGCCGTGCAGGAGGGTGGCGGTGGCATGGCCGGTCACCGGCAGCGCCCCGATCCCGACGGCCGACAAAAACGTGGTGTCACTGGAGCCGTTCACGGTGACGCTGACCGTCTTGCCGTCGCCGGCGACGGTGACGGTGCCGGTGGCGCCGGCGGAGCGCAGGTAGGCCTGGGCGGCGGCGGCCGCGTCCTGGGGGTCGGTGACGATCGCCTTGCCCGTGACGGCTTTCGCGGGGTCGATGGCCTGCCCGCCGGCCCGGGCGGCCTCGCCCGCGAGGTAGTCGGCGCGTTCGGTGGCGGCCATCTTCGCTCCGCCGTCGACGGCCACACCGATGATGCCGATCAGCCCCAGTACACACACGGCGACGAACACCGTGACCCCACCCCGTTCGGCCCGTGCCTGCCCCGCCCTCCACCGGGTCATCAGGCCTCCCGCTGCCGGTACAGATCCACGACGGACGTTGCGGTGGATGTCAGGGTTCGGGCTCCGGGGGCGCCGGGCAGTAAGAGGTCGGACAGTTGGACGGTGCAGGTCACGGTCACCGTGACGGTGCCGACTTGGCCGACGGGAACGCTCAGGCCGCCGGTGTTGACGTGGACGCTGGTGGAGGCGCACGTGATGCCCTGGTCGGTGAGGGATTCGGCGGCCGCCGCCTGTGCAGCGTGCTGTGCGGCGGCTGCCGTGCGGTGGATGGAGGCTTCCCGGGCTGCGTCCTCGGCTGCCGCATCGATCTTGGCCTCGGAGGTGATGATCCGTCCGCCGGCGATGGCCAGGCACAAGAACATGATCAGTGACGGGAGGATGATGGCAGCCTCGATCGCGACACTGCCGTCGTCGCTCCGGCACCTGCGGTTCCATCGGGCCTTGCGCATGCGGTTCTTCACTCCCCTGGGACGGTCCAGCGTTCCACTGCTCCGGACGCGGACTGGGTGACCTGCAGCCCGGCGACGCCGGGGATCATCGACATGGCGGTCCCCGATACCTGCACCCGCACCCGCTGCCCGTCGCTGCCGGCGGCGACGGTGTAGCCGCTCAGGCTGTCTCCTGCCGTGCGGGCCAGGACGTCCCGTGCGCGGGCCGCTCCGTCGCCGGGGCCGGCCTGGTAGGCGCGGGCCGCGGCGGCGCCCTCGCGGGCTGCGGTCAGGGCGATCTGCCGGGCGTAGTACCACATGGACGCCTGGATGACGGCGATGGTGGCGAGCAGCACGAACGGGAAGACGATCGCCATCTGGATGGACGTGTCACCCCGGTCATCGCTGAAGCGCCGGCCCTGCCACCAGTCCCTCAGCTCGGGGCGCATTACAGGCCGGACAGCTTGCCGTTGTACTTGGCGATCACCACGGCGATGCTTCCGGCGATCAGGACGGCGCCGGTGACCGCGGCGACCCAGATGATGACGGTGGTGGTGGAGATGTCACCGCGGTCCGGCCGTCGCTTGACCTCATCCAGGCCGTCCTGCAGACGGCTCGTCAGCCAGTACATGGCACGGTAGGTGCGGGCGGCGGTGTTCCTCATGGTTACTCCCTCTCTCAAGCGTCGGGTGGGGTGATGTGGTCTCAGACAGTGAGCATGCGGATCACAGCGGGGAAGGCCATCAGCAACATGACCAGCACGGCGAGCAGGGCCCCGGGTGCGGTCATCCGCTCGCTGGCCGCGTTCGCCTCCGTCGCCTGATCGGCGAGGAGTTCCGCGTTCAGCGCGGCGGTGCGGGCCCGCAGGGCCTTGTAGACGGCGGCGCCGTCCGTGGCCGATCCGCGCATGATGTCGGCGACGTCGCCTAGGACGGGCAGGTCGTACTCGGCGGCCAGTTCCGCCAACGCCTGATACGGCGGGATCTTCTCCAGCCGGGCCCGGCGCAGGGCACCCTGCAGGAACAGGAAGGGCCAGCCGCGGCCGACCTCTGCGGCCTTCTCCAGCGCCTCAGCAGGTCCGGCGTCAGCAGCCCGCTTGAGCGCGACCAGGTCCAGGTAGGCGGACAGAGCGTGCGCGAACTCCTCACGTGCCCGCTTGGCCTGGTCCCGCACCGCGAGGTCCGGGGTGATGAACAGCAGACCCGCGACGAGCAGTCCAACGGCAGCGGGCACGTAGAACGGCAGGCCCACCCCGGCGATGATCCACGGAATCGTCGCAACCACCGGGCACAGCAGCCCCAGCGCGGCGAACGCCACCTTCTTTAGCATGAACTGGCCCGGACCCTGCCCGATCAGTGCCAGGTTCTTCGCCGGGATCCGCACGCCGGGCAGACGCTCCATGCGGGCCAGCAACCACCGCCCCCACACTTCATCGCGGTCCAGGTCCGGCTCGGGCATGGTCAACGTGGCTGGCGCGCTGCGTGCGAGCGCGGCGGCCAGAGCGGGCTGGGGGCGCAGCAATTCGCGCACCAGCAGGGCCAGGCCGGCGCCCACGGTGCCGCCGCAGGCCACGACGGGAAGCAGGTTCACGGTGCGGCTCCTTCAGCAAGCCGGCCAGGGCCCACCGGGCCTGGCTCCGGCGCAGGTGCTGGGGCGGGCAGCCGGACGGTGCTGGCCGGGTCGGTGACCAGGAAGCGCGGGATGCGGCGGAAGGTGCCCAGCTGCCGCATCAGCGCCAGGACACCGACGAAGCCAGCGGTTAGAAAGGCGAGCACCAGTTGTCCGAGCAGCGTGGAGTAGGGCCGAGTGTAGGAGGGGACGAAGAACCCGGCGACAACGACACCGACAGTGATGATCGTCATCCAGCGCACCGTGGTCCGCGGCTTGGCCCGGTCGGCCTCGACAGCCCGCTTCTTGGCGACCTCCTCACGGACCGTTCCCGCCAGATCCTCCAACGCCTGCGCCAGGCCTGGCCCGCGGTCCCCCGCAGAGAGGATGAGCGCCGCGACCACCTTGTCCCCGGTGACGTCGTCGAGTTCTTCGGCGAAGGCGCGGAGTGCTTCCTGCGGCCGCCAGCCCAGGCGCAGTCGGTCGGACAGGTTGATGATCTGTCCGGCGAGTTCCTCCGGTGCCCCCTGACGGCTGGTGATCATTGCCTGTTCCAGGCCCATGCCGAGGCGGAGCAGACCGGCCAGCCGCTGCGTCCACTCGGACAAGCCCTCCAGCTGGCCGATCCGTGCCTGCGCGAGCTGCGCCGGACTGATCAGCCAGGGCACCCCGATAACGGCCGCGCCGAGCAACGCGCCGCCCACGAAGTTCCCCGAGGCCAGCCACACCGCGACGAACACGACAGCGGCCGCAACCGCCAGCGTCCGCCGGCGCAGCCGGGTGTCCTCGCTCGGCCGGCCTCCGCTGCGCCGCGCTTGCCATCGCGTGCGCAGCGGCGCCCGGCGTGGAGCCGTCGTGCCGACCGCGCCGGCCACCATACCGATCAGCCCGGCGACCAGGATCATGCCGCTGAGCAGCGCCCACAGCAGAGTCATCGGCCCGCCACCACCTTCAGCGGCAGCGGCGCAGACCAGGCGCCGTAGGGCTGCTGGAGCAGGGCGGAGTCGAAGCCGACGCGGCGCAGGTCGTCGATGCAGGCCGGGTCCATCCGCGGCACCGCGCGCAGCTCCCCGAACTCTGTGCCGGGGGAGAAGATCTCGTTCGTGGCGGGGCGTCCGTTCTCGCCGATCCCGGTCAGCTCCAGGACGTGGGAGACGTAGCGGTGGCGGCGGCCTCCGATCTGCGTCTCGTCGGTCATGTCGACGTAGACGATGAAGTCGAGCCCGTTGGCGGTCTGCCGGTAGGCGAGCGTCTCCGAGAGGTTGTCCTGGGCGAGCGCGTACAGCTCGGCGATCCGGTCGAAGACGATGCTCGGGTGCCGGGCATGGAGCGTGCACAAATTGCCGCCGGACCCGTTCGTCAACGCCTGCATCATGGCGACGACCTCGGCGCCGCGAACCTCGCCCACCACGATCCGCTCCAGCGACATCCGCAGCGCCGGGTGCATCAGGTCCAAGAGGGTGACCTCGCCGGCGCTGCGGCCGGTGACGTCCTTCTCGCCGTTGGACTCGCGGCCTATCAAGGAGACGACCTGGCGGTGGTAGCCGTTGGCGTGGGCGAACAGCTCGTCCTCGGTCTGGATGGTCGCGAACCGCGTCTCGGGATCGAACTCCTTGAGCATCGCGCGCAGCAGTGTCGTCTTCCCGGCCGCTTGCTTGCCCGCGATCATGATGTTCTTCTCCGCGCGCACGCACGCGCCGAGGAACTCCCGAAGGACCGGGTCGATCGTGCCGAGACGGACCAGGGCGTCCAGGTCTGCGTGGGAGACGCGGTGCCGGCGGATGACCGCATACGTCATAGGCCCCAGACCGGTGATCGCCTGGAGGCGGGAGCCGTCCTGCAGCGACAAGGCGAGGGTCGGGTTCGCGGTGGAAATAGTGCGCTCGTTGTGCCCCGACCCCCGGGCCAGCTCCCGCAACAGTTCCAGCAGTTCATCCTCGGAGTCGGCGATCGGACCGACCATGCGACGCTCACCGTCGCCGTAGTCGAGCCACACCTCGTTCGGACCCTGGATGATGATGTTCTCGACCCGGTCGTCGTCCAGGTAGGGCTGGAGCCGCCCCGCGCGGAAGAGCAGGTCGTAGACCGCGCGCCGTAGTGCTTCGTCCTGCTGCGGCGCCATGGCCTGAGCGTCCGACCACAGCGCGACAGCTTCGTTGATCCAGTCCAGGCAGCGCTGCTCCTCGCTGGCCCGGTCCATGTCCGGTGCGCTCTTCAGCAGTTCCTCGCGCTGCTTGGCCACTTGGGCCGCAATATGCCGGGCAACCCGGTAGTCCACCGTGACCTGCGGCGTTGGGCTGCCTAGCGCGTGCGTACTCGAGGCGCCGCCGACAGACGCCGCCCTGACCGGGCGGGGGCCGGGCGCCGGAGCCACGGTCGGGTCGTCGTGCAGAGGCCTACCGCGCACCAGGCACCTCCGCGGCGAAGGCGGCACGCGGATCGAGGCGAGACCGCCGGACGGCTGCTCGCTGCACCAGCAGAGTGGAGGCGGTCCGTGCTGCCTTCATCAGCTTCGACTTGGTGAAGTGCCGGGGCTGTTCGTCACCGTCCGACAGCACCCGGGCCTCCGACGGGGCGTGGGGCAGAGTGGCCACCACCGACGCCCGGAGCACGCGCTGCACTTCGCCTGCAGGGTAGGGGCCTTCGTCGATGATCAGCAGTCCGACGTCCCCGATCCGCTCTTGCAACTGGCGCACCCTGCCCTGTGCGGACTGCAGGCAGCGCAGGGTGTTGCGAACCACGACGATCACGGCGTCGGCCTGGTCGGCCAGGACAGCGGAAGGGCCGAACGCTCCGTGGCGTCCGAGATCGATCAGGACATCGTGACCGTGGTCGGCCTCGATGCCGCGGAACATCTTGGCCAGCACCTTCCACACCGAGCCCAGGCTCGCGGCCTGCGCGGGGTCGGTGATGCCCGGCAACAGCAGCCGGTCGGGCGCTGCCGCGTCCGTGCCGTCCTCAGGAGCCAGATTGATCAGCTGTCTCCAAAAAGCATCACCGAACTCTCCCTTGCGCGCCGCGACAGATAAGTTGTGCAGCCCGTACCGGTCGCCGAGCGTGCCCTGTAACAGGCCGTGCAGCACGGCACCGCCGTCGGGGTCACACTCGGCCAGGATCATCCGCCGGCCCGGCTCCAGCGGCCAGGCGAGCAGCAGTGCGAGCGCGCTGGTAGTCACGCCGGGGGAGCCACTGGACCCGGCCAGCGCGATCACGGCCATCAGCGGCCGTCCGGGGCGGCGAGGACCAGACGCAGAGTGCCGGACGACACCCACGCCGCGGCGGTCGGACCGTCCGTGGCCGAAGTGGCGACGTCGACGACCACCACTCCGGTGCCCGGGGCTGCGCTGGAAGCCTTCACCACCCTGCCAGGAAGCGTCTTCGGAGGGCTGCCGGACGACTTGTCCGTATCCGTCTCTCCCTGCGCAGGGACGTGCACCAGCTGGACCTTCTGGCCCGGCACCAGAGCTGTCGCCGGTATCTGCTCGGGCTTAAGCCCGATCGGCACCAACTGCTCGCCCGCCTCGACGAGACTGTCCTTCGTCACCTGCGACGGGGCCAGCAGCGAGCCGGGCCGGAGCTCCACGGCCGCCCGCTTGCCGACAACCTGGTCCACGTCGTCGGCGGTGACAGCCTTCACTGCGGGATCAAGGGCGATGGACGCCGTGCCCAGGTCCTGCTCGGTGAGGACCTGGCCCACCTGCACGTCACGGACCACAGTCACGACCTCGGTGCGGTGCCCCACCTGAAGCAGAAGGACCGCGACGCCCGCACCGCCGGCCGCGATCAGCCCCAGCGACAACGCGATCACGCCCGGACGGCGACGGCGCGCCGACACCCGGGGCGGGCTCACGGGCCCGGCCACTCCAGCCTGCTGAGGTAAGGCGCGATCGGTGACCGCTGTCGATTCCTTGGTGTTGTTCAACGTCTTGTCCTCCCCGCGGCGCTATCTGACGACCTGCAACTCGCCGATCCCCACCTGTGTCTGTGACTGCCTGGTCTCGGTGAACTGGCCCGTCACACCACCCCCGTTGACCTGCCAGTCGACAGCCCAGGTGGCGGTGGCGGTCACCCCGTACTTCCTGTCCTTCTGGGCGGCCGACGTGCGGGTGTAGGTGTGGCCGCAGGTCGGGGATTCCTCCTTGCCGTACGCGGCCGTGTACCTCGTGCCGGCTCCGCTGCAGGACACTGTCGCTCCGTCACCCATCCGCCAGACGATCTTCGTGACGTTGGCGGTAGCAGTCACCGTGACGCCTCCCGCGGTGGCTGAGGCGGTGTTCGGCCCGTATGTGGTGGGGCCTTTGTTCACCCACATCCACATGGGGATGCCTACGATGTAGGTGCCGGTCGTGCGCGGGCTGGCGATCTCGGGACCGGCGAGTTTCATCTTGGCGACGGCCTGCTGCGCGACCACGGCCGGATCGACAGGGGGCTCACCGGGTGGCGTGTCTGCGACGAACGTGCTGTTGACTGGGGCGCCGTCCGGGCCGTTCTTGCAGGTGCGCTCGTACACCGCGCCGTCCCTCGAGGACTTCCCCTCCCAGTACAGGCTTCCGGGCGGCGGTTGCGGCTCCAGCTTTTTGACGGTGCACACGGGCTTGCTGGCCTTGCCGCCTCCGGTATCGGAGGGATGCGAACCAGATCCCGGGGCGGAAGAGTCGTCGTCCGCCTCGCACACCACCCACTTGCCAGCGCTGCCGCAGCTGCCGCCGTCCCACGGGCTCGCCATGGCCTGCGCCGGGGCTATCAGCGCCCCTAAGAACGCGGTGGACAGACCCAGGCCAGCGCGAGTCAGCAGGCGCGTTGTTGAGGAACGACGTCCACGATCTTCCACTGCTTCCCCCATCTCTCTGCCTCGACCTTCGTCACGTAGCGAACGAGCCGGTCCTTCGGCATCTGTACGGGCTTGCCGGACTTGCGGTAGACGAACTTCCAGTCGGTGCTGTCCATGCAGTCCGTCAGCTTCGCGTGGGGAACCTTCTTGTCCATCTCAAGCGTGTCGACCTCGGTCTTGTGCGTGGGTGCGCCGGTGGTGACGATGCCCTTGGTCCGCAGGTCCTTCAGATCGTCCTCGGTGCCCGACAATGCGAGCGCTGCCGCGTACTTGCTGAGGTCGGTCCCTTCCGCGCCGCCCTTCGCGTACGCCTTGACCTGCTCGTCCCACATCTGGCTGTACGCCTGAAGGACGGCGGCCCGGTCGACGGACCCAGACGAGCTCGGACTCGGCGACGCCGAGCTCGATGGCGCAGCGGCCGACGGCGTGGCTGACGGCTTGGCGGTGTCGCTCGAGCCTCCGTCGCTGCTGCACGCGGACAGTGCCGTCAGACCACCGGTGATGAGTAGGGCCGTTGCGAGCTTCCAGATGCGAAGGTTGGTGCGCCCGTACGGGCGTGGTGCTCGTGTCACGTTGTCTCCCCGTGCGACGCGGTGCGAGGTGGCCGCTGCCCTGGAGGCCGGGCATGGCGGCTGGGCACCCTCCGCGGCTTGGTCGAGCTGCGGTGATGCGTTTGCGTAATCGGAAGGCTACGCATACGCCAGTCAACTTCGCAGTCGTGTATGCGAGTTCACTCGCGCATCTCGGGACGTATCCGGTCACATTCGAAACCGGAAGTCGATATGTGGTTCTAGGGCTTTTCGAGCCCGCTGCGGGCGCGGCACGTCGGACATCCGCCGACCCCGCAGCGCGCCGAGGGTCACAGTTCCGACCATGCGCGCTTCTCTCCTCCCGCGAGCGGCACCCATACGTTGGCGGTGGCGCCGTGTTCTTCGAGGTCTTCCAGCACGGCGGCTCCCAGCTGCACGTTGCGGGCGAGGTCGATGACGAGGGGGTGTTGGGCTGCCATGGCCTGCAGGTCTCGGATTCGGTTGCGCAGGGTGGGTCGCATGGCGCCGGTCAGTACGAACAGGACGCGGGGGAAGACCGGGTACCAGCGCAGCCAGCCCGGGCCGGTAGCGCGGCGCCGTCCCATGGCCGGGGGCTCGTAGGACCACAGGCGCGCGTACTCGATCAGCTTGGCGGCGAGGCGTTCGCTGCTCATGGTGGTGCGGTCGACTTCGATGAATGCCCGCAGCTTGCGGCGGTGCTCGCCGTGTTCGCCGCTGGTGAGGGTGTAGTGCATGACCGCGTCGGCGACGACCCGCTCGCCTTCGCCGATCATGTGGAACACCTCGGGGGTCCAGTCGAGGTGGCCGTGTTCGTCACCGCGGCGGCGTGCGTCGGCGACGAACGCCAGGTGGGTGCGCAGCACGGTGAGGGTGTGGGGCGTCTTGAGCGAGGCGGTGGACCCGGAGGTGATCGGATACGGGGGCCGGCCGCGCAGTGCGGGCCAGTCACGGGTCAGTCGCGCCGCCTTCGGTGTGAGGTACCAGACGCGGGTGCGGTAGGCCTGAGGTAGGACGGCGAAGTCGACCAGGCGTTCGCGGCGCAGGGTGTTGAGCTGTTGGGAGACGGACTGGCGGGTGCGGTCGGGGCGCAGCAGCACGTGGAGTTGGTGGGTGGTGGCCATGCGGTGCTGGGCGAGGGTGGCCAGCAGTTGGTGGGCGAGCGGTTCGACGGTGCTGGGCGTGAACCCGTCCGCAGGGTCGTGCTGCGGGGGCTGGGCGGTGTTCATTCGTATCCCTTTGTCAGACGGACGCGGCTTGCGGCGGGGGCGTGTTCGGTGAGGAAGGCGGTGACGCGTTCGAGCTGGCTGGTGGCGTGCTCGGTCAGGTCGGTGAGGGGGAGGGCGTTGGCGTTGGTGAGGGCGGCCCGTTGCAGGTCCGGGACCTTCGTGGGGCGGGCTTGGGCGTCGAAGAGGGTGTCCAGGTGCGGGCCGCGTATTTTCACCGGGCCGATGCGCTGGCCGCGTACGGTCATGGACATGTAGTGCGAGAAGCGCTCCATGGTCGCCACACGCTCCGGGCTCGGATTGCCTCCCCACTCGGCGGTGACCGGTTCAATCGCGGATGTCGACCCGGCGGTGGTGGCCAGCGTGGAGGCGTTCTGCATCAGCGACAGCCGGACCGGGGCGGGGAGGCGGGCGAGCAGCTGCGTCATGCCGTGGACGTGCACGCGGTACTTGCGGAAGTCCTCGAGCATGGCGGCGATGGTCTGCGGTGCCGTGCCGGTGAGGGTGATCAGTTCGTCGAAGTAGGTGCGGAACGGCAGCCGCTGGTCCTCGGGCAGGTCGCGGCGCGAACGCACCGCCCGCAAAAGGTCGCGTGCCAGCAGGGCGGTGAGGAGGCGGTCGGTGGGCCCGCCGCCGCCCGGGCACACCCACACGATCCTGCGGGAGTCCATCGCGGTGCGGATGTCGTAGACGCCGACCGGCTGGCCCAGGAACGCCCGGGTCACGGGGTTTGCGGCCAGGCGGGCCATCGGGTTGAGGACGACCGCGCAGGCATCGGGCGACAGGGTCGGGAACACGGCCCGCCACCAGGAGCGGGTCTCTTCATCGATGCCGTCCTCGGCGACGGCGAGCGCCGCCGCCCGGAAGCCCGGATCGGTGGCGAGGGCCCGCATGTGGAAGAGGGTTGCCTGGTGTTCGGGCCTGCCCGCCCGGCAGGCGGCCGCGTTGACCGCGACCAGGACGGCCAACGCGGCGGTCACGATGGTGATGGCGCGTGGCGCGGTCGCGTCGTCCCAGCCCAGCGCGGACGCGTAGGCGTCGGTGACGGCTTCGACGACCTCGTGCGGTGCCTGGCCGTGCTGCATGCCGATCGGGTTCCACGAACTTACTCGTGGGGAGGGGCCGAGGCCATTGAGGTCGACCAGCATGATCCGGTCCATCAGGTCGTCGTGGGCCAGGAATGGCATGGCGCGGGGCCAGGAGTCGCGGTGCGGGTCGACGAACATCAGCCCGCCGCCGGCGTGGGCCCAGCCGATCGCCTGCGCGAGGGCCCGCTCCGTCTTTCCACCGCCGGCCTTGCCGACGCTGACCTCGAAGAACGTCTCGTCCGCGTGGGTGGCGACCAGGCGCTGGTGGCCTTCTGGATGCCGGTAGCTGCCCTGCAGCAGCAACTGCGGGTCCCCGAGCACGAATGTCGGCAGGTCTGCGGCGAGCAGTGGCAGACGGCAGTGCATGGTCGGGGGCTTGAGCAGGCCGGTGAGCTCCCCCATACGCACCCAGTTGGGTCGTGGCGGCCGGCAGTGCCCCAGATCCCACCGCCGCTCGAAGCTGGACCGGTGCAGCCAATGGTCGGCCCCCACCCGCCACGGCCCCAGCCGCCATCCGCGCAACGCCCACCGCGAGCGGCCCCCGAACACGTCCAGTGCCGCTTGGACTTGTGCGAGCCGCGCCGTGGCGCGGACATCCTTGTCCGCCCGGCACACCACGAGCAGCTGCACCCGCACCAACTGGTCGTCTGCGTCATCGGTGAGCTTGCCCAGCGCTTCGGTCTCGTCCACCCGGCGCGGCGCCGGCGGAACCAGAAGCCGCCGTGACGAGCCCGCACCCGGCGTGCCGCCGAGCTGGTCCTGCAGGTGCGCCAGGACGGAGTCTCGCCTGTCGGTGCCCTGACGCAGCCAGCGGGAGGACCGGTGCGCGTCGACGCGGGCGGCCTGGTGTGCGGCGGCGAGCAGTTGACGGCGCCGCAGCCGCAGGGCCCACCGGGGGGCTTGCTGGATGTCGACGTGGATCTCGGCGAGGTCGCCGAGCTCGGCGTTCAGGTCGGACACGGCGTCCACGAGCGGCTGCAACGGATCCGGTTCCAGCGGCACCTCCCGCAGCGGGGCCGCAGGCCTGCCCCGCAGGACGAACTCCGCGCGCACTGTGTGCTTGCGCGGCTTGTCGGTGATCGGTTGCGCCTTGGTGGCGGTGACGTCCGGTCCGAACGGGTTGATGGACAGCAGTCGTTCACTGCCGGCCGGACCCTCGATGCGGTAGCGCAGCGGCGCCGTGCCGTCGGCCCGCAGCCGAACCTGCACCGTCCGGGCCCTGCGCGGAGCCCACCACGGTACGGCGGCCGATGCGCGGGCCAGCTGCAGACCGTGCCGGAAGATCTCTTCCATGCTCGGCTCGAAGTGCCTGGCGGCGACCAGCTCCAGCGCCATGCGCTGCGACGATGCCCGCGCCGCCAGCCGGCGCACCACCACCTCCCCGGCCACCGCCGCCACGGCGACGGCCGCCGCGAGGAAGAACAAGTGCGCGCCCAACCAGTGTGCTGTGGTGAACAGATGGGTGAGCAGGCCGACGACCGGGCCGGTTGCCAGGATGCCGGTCAGTGTTGGGGTTGCGGCGTCCATGCCGGGGCTCCCTTCTTCGTGGTGGTGCGGGTGAAGTACCAGTCGGTGATGCGGCCGTCCGTGAAGGTGCCGCCCCGGTCGGTGCCCGCCCACACCAGGTGCGCCACGGCCTGGCCGGCTGTGCCGTTGCGGCGGGCGATGACCGCCTGGACACGGAATCGGGCCGTGGCGAATGCGGGCGCGACCGCACGGTCCCGGTCCCCGTAGATGTCCGGCCAGTTGGCCCGGCCGATCCCGGTGGCGTCCGCGCGCAGCAAGGCCGTGCCCCGTTCGCGCAGCTGCTGCTCGTCGGCAGGCGACAGGTCCGCGGGCCAGGCCCGCTCCAGAGATTGCTGGATGGCCCGGTCACCGGCGATGCCCTCACCGTGGGGAGGCAGCGCCGGGGTCTTGGCCGGCTCCGTTGTCGGCCGCGCCGTCGTGGAGCTCGTGCCGGTCCTCGGGCTGACTCCGACTGAGCGGGCGGGCGGTGACGGGTGGGGCGCGGGTGT
The DNA here is from genome assembly GCF_054729265.1 of Streptomyces krungchingensis. NCBI lineage: Bacteria > Bacillati > Actinomycetota > Actinomycetes > Kitasatosporales > Streptomycetaceae > Streptomyces > Streptomyces krungchingensis. Next base: position 1,538,504 of record NZ_JBPUKY010000001.1, on the reverse strand, counting down.
GGCGGACACAACCGCAGACCGGTTCGGTGAGGCGCCGGGATGATCCGGCCCGTCCGGAGGTGTCGACAGGACGAACACGCCGGTCGCCGCCAGGAGAACGGCGGTGATCAGGAGCAGACGGGGCGAGGTCATAGCAGGCGGGCCCCTCCCGCGTAGCCGGGCACGGCGTCGACGGCGCCCTGGCGTACCACCGTTCCCGGGCGGGCAGCGTTGATCATCTGACCGCCGCCCAGGTAGATGCCGACGTGGTAGATCGTCGAATCGCGGCCGGGAGCGTAGGCGTAGAAGACGAGGTCGCCGGCTTTGAGCGCACTGGTGCCCGCACTCGCGGGGATCCGCCGCCCGACTGCGGCCTGCCCGGCCGCGGTTCGGGGGAGGCGGATCCCGGCCCGGGCATAGGCGTACGTGGTGAGCCCGGAGCAGTCGAAGCCCTTGATGGCGGCGCCGCTCTTGCCACTGGGGGAGCAGCAGATCCCGTACGACGGCCCGTTCGCGTTGCCGCCGCCCCACGAATAAGGGATGCCGCGCTGGGACAGCGCCGCCTCGAGGAGGGTCTTGGTCTTCCTGGACACGTTGCCCAGGTCCGGGGTTGTGGCGGCCGCCCCGTACTGGTCGATCCAGCCCAGCACGTTGTCCACGTAGGCGCTTGAGTGGTTGTACTGCCAGATCGCGGCTTTCAGCTGGGAGCGCTGGGCCAGGTCGCGGCCTCTGCCGCACAGGTAGAGGGCGGCGCCGAGTGCGGCATCGTCGGCGTTGTGCGGATCCGCTGTCGTGTCGCCGTTCGCGTCCTTGCCGATCGAGTCCCAGGTGGAGGGCAGGAACTGGAACGGGCCGACGGCTCGTTCGCCGTGCGCGGTGCCGTCCCACTTCCCGCCGTCGGTGTCGGGGAAGGCGGTCGTGTTGCCACCGGCGCCGGAGCCGTTGAGGAGGACTCCGTAGATCTTCGGGCGGATGTCGCCGCCCGCGGCGATGCTGCGGCCCACAGCATGGTTGGACTCGACCTTCGCTATCCCGGCGAGGACCGGCCAGCGCATGCCCCGGCACTTCGGCGCATGCTGGTCCACCTGCTGGACGGCCTTCTTGTAGGCGGTGAGCATGCGCGGCGGAATGTCGGCCGCGCTGCCGCCCTCGGCGATCCCGCCGCCGTCGGCGGCCATCTGCAGGGCCGTGACCGCGCCGATCGCACCCGACAGCGGCGCGGTGCAGCACACGGCCGCGCACAGCAGCAACGCGACCACGCACACCCAGCGCCTGATGCGGCGCCTGTGAGGGGTCCTCACTCGCCCTCCCCCTGGCCTTCGTCGCCTGGACCGCCCCGGCGCTGCTGCTCCCGCTGCTGGCGCAGTCGTTCGGCTTCGGGCGCGGTGCGCCGCATCAGCTCCCGCATCCGCTCCCGCGCCTCGTTGCGTGCCTGGGCGCCCGTGCGTCCGACGCCGGGGAGCTGAGTCCCGTCCGGCTGCCGCCGCACGCGCTGTTCGGGATGCGTCGGTGAACTGCCTGGTGCCGTCGGTCGGACACGGCGGGCCACCGTGGAGCGGTCGGGTGTTCCCGGCGTCGCAGTGGACGGGGCAGGAGCTGTCGGCAGTCGGCGGCTGCCGGCGAAGGGCGGTTGGGCGCCACGGTCGTCGGTGTCCTCGCGCATGGTGCGTTGGACGCGGCGACCGGCGGCGCTCCAGGCGCGGCCGTCCTCGCGCAGGGTGTTGCCCCACACCCGCACCTGCTGGCGGACGTCGTGCGAGTAGCGTGATCCGCCCGCTTCGGCCCGGCGGATGTTCGCGGGCAGCCCGACTGTTGCCCCGTAGGCGACCCGGCCGCCGCGGTGCAGGATGCGGTACCCGCGGAAGCGGACCAGCCGGTTGTGGGCCCGCGTGGACAGCAGGGTGCGATCGCCGGTCTGGTCGTGCAGCACCTGGCCGGTGGTGCGGTCCACGACCTGGCCGGTCTCGGTGCGATACCGCTCGGAAGGGCCTTGGGGCCTGCGCGGTCCTGGACCGGGTGACCTGCTGCCGTCCGACCGGCCGCCCGTGGGCGGGTCGCCGTCGGCGGTGGGCTTACGCCACTTGGCCAGCTGCACCCTGTCCGGGCGGCGGCCGATCAGCAGCCAATGCGTGCCCTTTGCGCCCACCCTCACCCCCAGGCCGCCCACGGCGGCCGCCGCGCTGAGGGGCGCGAGACCGCGTCCAGCCTCGGCGGTGGCATCGCTGAGGATCCGGCCCGGGGCCACCGGCATCCCCGCGCCGTCGACGAGCGAGGACAGCGCACCCATGAGCCGGTGACGGGTGCCGAGCATGGCAAACCGGCCGCCCCGACCGCCCACCAGGGTGCGCAGACCGCCGCCGAATCCGCCCATCGCTGCGGGCGAGTTCATGGCGAGCGCGGCGCCGAGCTCGCTGGTGTCGCCGGGCATGTGCGTGCCACCGACCTTGGCGTAGCGCATGCGTATCGCCATGCGCCGACCGAACGACGTGATACCGGTCAGCAGGCGGCGGTGACCGGCCGCACCGACGATGGCCAGCACATCGATCAGCAGGATCCGCTCCACCATCAGGTCGGGGCCGTCGGTGATGGTGGCGTCGACGGCGATCCCGAAGAACGGCACGAACGCGCACACGCCGACCAGAGCGAGGATGCCGACGCCCCACAAGGACAGCCACTTCCACACGCTCTGACGCGGCGGCCCGGGCAGCATGCCGGCGACGAACGTGACACCTCCGGCGGCCGCAGCCGCCGCGCACGCGGCCTGCGTGCCCAGCATCACGATCGCGGAAGACAGGAGCATGCCGCAGACGAACAGCGCGGCGACCAGGAGCAGAGCGGCGCCGCCCACCCGCCACCACGTCGGCTTCTCGGCGTAGGCGGCGCAGGATCTGCCGACCGGGCCGGCCTTCTTCAGATCGGCGAGGAAAGCGGCGAACTCCTGATCCTCTTCGCTGACCACGGGAGAAGCGCTGTCGAGGAGCTGCCCACCGGGGGTGAAGTCGGGCAGCGCATCACCGGCGGACTGTCCAGCGTGCTCGCGATGGCACCACTTCTTCGCCGGGCCCTTGAGGAGCCCACACGGATCGTCCTTGTCATCCTTGACCGCACCGGCCTTGTAACCGCCGGTGATCCACTTCAGATGGACGGCGTAGGCCTTGCTGTCGGACGCCTTCGCCGGATCGAGGATCCGCCCGTACTGCAGCAACATGTACGGCTTGACGATCAGCGCGTTCGTGACCGAATCCTGAATCGGACGCGCCACCTCCGCGGCCGACACCGGGCCCTCGCCCTCACGCTCCAGGCACACGAGCTCCGCGTTACCGGCCTGACCGTCACACGGGCCGCGGCCGGCGAGCTTCCCACCCCAGCCGTAGGAGTTCACGGACCGCTGCGCGACCTCGGCGCCCACCTGCTGCCCCTGCCCCAGCGGCCCGTCCTCGGCGAGCAGGTAATCAGGCCGCACGAACGTCGACGCTGCGAACGCCGCGATCAGCAGCGTCAGAAAGATCTCGCCCAGACCCCGCCCGACCCGGCCGCGCACGATCATGAAGGCGGCGAACACGAACGCCCACGCCAGCACCAGGCCCTTGAGACCGAGCGTGTCGACGACCACGCCGTTGTAGGCATCGGCGACCCTCTGCGCGGGACGGGTCAGAATCTTCAGCAGCGGGAACCGGAAGGCCAGCTCGATCGCCCACCCGGCCAGCCCGACCAGCAGCCGGATCAAGGTGAACAGGCCGGACAGGGCGAAGGCCGAGGCCTGGGACTTGAACGCGACGATCGATCCGCCCGAAGCGTTCAGCTCGTACCCGTTGATCGGCACCCCCTCGGAAGAGGTGATGTCCAACGGGGCCAGCAGATCTCCCGTCTCGCTGCTGCTGGTGCTCGCCGCGTAGACGACCTGGCTGTTCACGACGACGAACACACAGGTGAGCAGCAAAACGAAGCCGACGCAGCGAAGAGTGCCGCAGTCTGGACGCCACATGTCAGCGCCGCCCCCGACCCGCGCCCGCCGTAGTGTCCGTCGCCGGTGCGGAGCCATGTCGCCCAGGGGTCGTGGTGATGGACGCCGTGATGCGTTCGATGCGGGGAATGATCGTCTTTACCCGGCCCGTGTTCTGTCGGGGGCAGGTGAGCAGGAACTCGCCCTCGCGCCCCTTCTGGCCGACGGGCGACAGCCCGGTGGTGACCAGCCGCAGCAGTCCCGCATCGTCCGGGTCGAGGCCGACGAACTCCAGGCCTCGGCGGGCACTTTCGCAGTCGGCGGTGCGAGCGAGACAGCGATAGGCCATCAGGCCGCGGTCCGGGCCCAGCTCCTTCGCGTCGTGAGAGCCGGCAAGCAGGCCGGCGCCGTGCTTGCGGCCGTCGTGGAGGATCTCATGGACCAGGGCGGTGCCCTCCGCCGACGAGGTCAGCCAGTACAACTCGTCCAGCACCACGGCGGTGAACCGCTCAGGGTCCGCGAACGCGGTCTGCCGGGCAATCGCCGCGATCAGGTAGAGCACCGCGCGGCCGATCAGGGCCTCCAGCGGCTGCTGGTGCAGCACTTCGGGCTGTTCGAACGCTGCCTTCGGCGGGAGCGTCAGCCCCGCCGTCGTGATGACGATCATGTCGGAGGCGCTGGACGCATCGAGCCGCACGGGCGGCAGTTGAGGATCGAACACCATCGCCGCCAGCGAGTTCGAGGCCACCACCCGGATGAGGCCGGCCAATGTGGCGGCCGCATCCTGCCGCCTTCCCGCCTCGCTCGCGGTCATCTCCTCGAGGACCTCCAAGACACGGTGCATGGAGGGGGCCTCGCTCGCGGCCGCCTGCTCCACAGCGTGATGCAGGACTTCCCCGTTGGTGCTCATCGCACCGACCCCGAGCTGCAGGGTGAGATAGGACAGCGCATAGTGGCGTCCCTCGGGGCCTTGGAACATGCGCAGCGGATCGATGGACACCTCGGCTTGCGCGGCGTCGATGATCTGGACGCGGCCCTTGGCTGCACTGCGCGCGAAGGTCGCCCATTCACGCACGGGGGTGCGGTCGATGCAGATCGCGCAGCCGCCGCGCGCCCACACCGCCTCCGCGATCAGCTTCTGCATCACACTCTTGCCCGCGCCGAGATCCCCGACGATGCCCATGGACGCGGACGCGTCGACCTTGGGCGCATCCGCCACGTTGATCATCACGGGGCGGGTGGTGCCGGAATCCAGGTCGATGCCGAGGAACATGCCGCCCGGGTCACCGACCTCCGTGACGCTCAAGGCGCCACCCAGCGCCCAGTCCTCGCTGACCTGATGCTGGGTGAACTCCCGCACCACGCCTGGCCGCACCGTTCCGGGCAGCCCGAGAGCGAAGAGAACCTCCTGCAGGCCGGCGGGACGGACAGCGCGGTAATCGGCGCCGCCGAGCAGCGCCGTCAGGGCGCGGGCCCGGGCGTCGCAGACGGAGGCGGTCGGCCCCCACACAGTGAGCACAGTCACGGACTGCACCTCGACCTCGACCGACGTGCGCGACAGGCGGGCGTCCAGCTCGCCCAGGTCCCGGGCGGCCTCCGTGAGCGAGGCGGGCATGCCGGTGGGACGTGCGTCGTACTGGTCGGCCTGGTCGATGAGTTCGCTCTTCTTGCGCCGCACCTGGTCGCGGGCTCTCTCCGCGGGAACGAGGGTGAGGTCAACGGTGTAGTCGACGGGAAATTCGAGAAGATCCAGCTGTGCGAACAGATCGGCCGCTTCCTGGCTGACCGCGGGCGGGCATTCGGCCAGCGCCAACTGCGCCTGGTATCCGGTGCCAGCCTCGGACTCCACCTGGAGCCAGCGCCGCCGCAGCGGGGATCCGCTGTTCAGCCGCCACCAGGCGCTACGCCCCGAGCGGGTGACCTGCCCCATGCCATTCAGGTCGCTGACGCCGTCGACAGCCGGATCGACGCCGCCCTCCTGCAGCCGCACCTGTCCCAGATCGGCGTAGCTGGGCGAGCACAGCACCCCGTTGCGGACCTGACCGCCGTACATCGAACTGGTCTCCGCCTCGGTGAGCAGCGGTTCACTAAGACCGCGATGCACGGCGTGCTGAAGCATCCACACGATCTCTGCGGGGCGGGCCGGGCGATACGCGATGCCGCCGGCCAGCGCGGCCTCCACCCGCAAGGCCTGCTCCTGGTAAGCGTTCACCTCACGCCGCCCCACCGGGGCGGGCCGTACCCCCAGCGCCGGAGAGAGCTCCGCCCACACCGACCCCACCGACGCCGCCACGCGCAGGCCGGCCGTCTCGGAGATGATCGGCACGGCCAGCCACAGAGTGCGGCGGTGCATTTCCTGCTCGTCCAGCAGAGCCAGGGCGGCTTCGACGTTCTCCACCCACGGGTGCGGGCCCTCGCCCCCCATGGTGTCGGCGGGTTCGATGCCCTCGATCATCCGCAAGGCGACCTCGCCCGCATCGACCTGGGCGCACAGCCCGAACAGGCGCGGCGCTCCGGACAGCGAGCGCACCATATGCGTGATCTTCGACAGCTGTTCGTCACGGACCGCGCCCGACACGTAGGTGCCCTGGACGCTCTCCTCACGATGGCCCTGGCCATCGGGCCCCGGGTGCAACCGGTAGACGGCCCACACGCTGCCCTGCGTTGACCAGACCAGGTGCCCGGCGATGTGACGGATCGGCACTCTCACCGCGCACCCCCAGCCTGTTCGGCGAGCGCGAGCAGCTGCTGCACCCCAGAGGCCGGTCCGGCGGGTGGAGCAGGAAGGGACGGTGCTGTTGCACGGCGAGGCCGGGCGGACTGCCGCCGCGTGCAGGGCGAAGGCGTGCGCGCAGCACGGGGTGCGGGTGCTTCCTCGATGGTGAAGCCGCCGAGGAAAGGGCGGGCAGCTCGGTCCCGGACAGCGCGGCCGCCGAGCCGGCCGCCGGACGGCTGCCACGCCAGAAGCAGCCACCCCAGTGCCGCCTGCATCGGTGCGCGGCCGCGGACCGTCGGGCGGCGCACCGCCCAGATCGCCAGCATCCACGCCACGACCGGCACTGGACCCATCCACGACCACACCGCGATCGTTTTGAACAGGACGAAGCCGCCGCCGACCGCGACCGCGATCTGCGCGGGCGTGTACGGCCCGAGAGGGATCCTCCAGTCGGCTACCTTGCCCAGCACCCACGGGTGGCGACGGGCGGAGGTGTAGAAGCGGCCCGACCGTCCGGTAGCCGCGCCGGCGCTCACAGCCGAGCCTCCGTGCCTGCGGCCCGCCCACCATGTGTCTGCCCGGGACCCGGTATGGACGGTGCGCCCTGGTACGGGTTGTTCACCTCGTCCTCGAAGATCTTCGCGAGGTCGTTGCGGGAGTTGTACAGGCCCAGGGCGACCACCAGGGCCAGCAAGGCGGCGATGCCGGCCTTGATACTGAACCGCTGGATCATGACGACGACCACGATGCAGACCAGCCCGGCCTGCAGGCCCTTGTCCGCCCACTCCTTGAACATGGTGATCCAACTGTCACCGAGGTCGTTGAGCTGCCCGGCGAGCATCAGATCGTGGACCGGTGTCATGACTGGCCCCCGTCCTGGACAGTCCCGGACTCCACTGCAGTGACCTCCCACCGGCCCGACCGGGCGGTGAGCGTGAGCTCGTAGGCCAGCGGCCACCGGCCGTCCTCGTCGCGGGCCTCGACCTGGGCGAGGACATGCACCGCCATACCGTCGGCAGCCACCGTGTCAGCGGCTGCTTCCTCCTCGACCGCCTGCACCTGCTGCACCGTCGCCCTCGCATAGGGTGCGGGTGTCACCGCTGGCAGCGTCACGCCGGGCGCGAGATAGCGGTTCACCTCTCCCGCCCCGGTCAGGTATGCGGACAGGAACTCGCCCACCGCGGACGACAGCTCCCCCTCAGGGACGATCACCCGGTACGGCGACGCCGGCACATCAGCGCGCCCCGGCCCAGCCACCACACCGGGGGCGCCGGTCACTGTGAACGAGCCGCCGGACCGGCCGACCGCCACGGGCACGACGTAGGTGCGCAGTCGGCCATCGGCGTACTGCGCAGCCACCGTGACCGACCACGCACCCCCCTTGCGCTGAACACTGCGCACCGCGGTCACAGATTCCGGAGGCGATTGCGCACCCTCGGCGAGGTCAGGCAGCTCGACATCGGGCGCCATCGACTGCGCAAGCCGCGCCTGCGCACTCGTGGCGTCCTTCGCGCTGCTGCGCAACCAAGCACCGAGGAACAGTTGCGCATACCCGGCCGGGTCGGCGTGCTGCGCAGCAGTGCGCACTGGGGCCGGCTTCGGAGCGGCGGCCTGGACCGTGGTCGGAGCAGACGTGACGGCGATGCACAGGGCAATCGGGCCGGCCGCGATCGCGGTCATGACTGCAAGCCGCGAAAGCCGCACGCGGCGCCGCATCCTCTCCAGCGCGATACCCACGGCCACAGGGCCGGACACCGTGCTCTCGGATGCCAGATGGTCAGGAGACATGCTCAAACTCCCAGGTCAGAAAGACTGTCGATGACCTAGAGCAAACCCACTGACCCCGACCGGACCACCGACCACCAGACCCCGACCACGGTCACGATGAGGACACAAACCACGTGGTCGGCCCGACCACAGACCCGACCACGGGCGGCGTTGCTCGAGAAAGACTGCTGGGCAGTGCTCAACAAGCGCTGATGGATTCCAACGGCGGAAGATCGCAGTGCCGCGGCGTACTGCGCAAAGGTGTCGGAGACACTGCGCATCGGAGACTCCACGGTGCGTACCAGTTGCGCACTCCCTCGTGCCGTGCGCAATCGGTCTGCGTAATGCGACGCGTTGCACCCTGCGCACCTGTGGTCGGCCCGACCACACGCCCGACCATGGCAGCTGGCAGCCAATACGTCGCCTCGGCCACGGTCGTGGTCGTGCTGGCCGGATCACCCCGCGTTGGCGGGGAACGCGCCATCAGTTGGTGGGCGGTGATGGCGGCCTGCGGAGCACCCCCGCGTCGGCGGGGAGGACTGTCGGTGGTCTTCGAAAAGTGGACCAGTCTCCGACTTTGAGAATTGACCCCGTTCCAGGGTCTGGCTCGTTGAGTCAGGCCGGGAGGATGGGTGATCGACGTGGAGGACTGGGCGGAGATCCGCCGGTTGCACCGGGCTGAGCAGATGCCGATCCGGGCGATCGCGAGGCATCTGGGCATCTCACGGAACACGGTGCGGCGGGCCTTGAACAGCGAGGCGGCGCCGAAGTATCAGCGGGAGCCGAGGGGGTCGATCGTGGACGCGGTCGAGCCGCAGATCAGAGAGCTGCTGCAGCGGTTCCCGGAGATGCCCGCGACGGTGATCGCGGAACGGATCGGCTGGAGCCGTTCCTATGCCGTCGTCCGGCGGCGGGTGCGTGAGCTGCGACCGGTCTATCGGGCCGCGGATCCGGTCTCGCGCACTGGTTATGAGCCGGGTGAACTCGCCCAGTGCGACTTGTGGTTCCCACCTGCGGAGATCCCGCTCGGCTTCGGGCAGACGGCGAGCCCGCCGGTGCTGGTGATCGTGGCGGGCTACTCGCGCTGGATCATGGCAAGGATGCTGCCCACCCGGTCGGCGGCCGACCTGATCGCCGGGCACTGGCGGCTACTGACCGGGCTCGGGGCAGTGCCCAGGGCTCTGGTCTGGGACAACGAGGGCGCCGTCGGATCCTGGCGGGGTGGACGGCCCCAACTCACCGAGGACTTCGCGGCGTTCGCCGGTCTGCTGGGCATCCGGATCATCCAGTGCCGCCCCGGCGACCCGGAGGCAAAGGGCCTGGTCGAGCGGGCCAACGGCTATCTGGAGACCTCGTTCCTGCCCGGCCGGGTGTTCGCCTCGCCCACCGATTTCAACATTCAGCTGGCCGACTGGCTGGCCAAGGCCAACCGGCGCATCCACCGCACCCTGCAGGCCCGCCCGGCAGACCGGATCGACGCCGACACCGCCCGCATGCTGCCCATCCCGCCTGTCGATCCCCCCGGCTGGTGGCGCTCCAGCCTGCGACTTCCGCGCGACCACTACGTCCGCCTGGACACCAACGACTACTCCATCCACCCGCTCGCCATCGGCCGCCGCATCGAGGTCAAGGCCGACCTGGACCAGGTTCTCGCCTTCTGCGAGGGCATGGAGGTGGCCCGGCATGCCCGCTGCTGGGCCCGCCACCAGTCGCTGACCGACCCGGCCCACGCGGCTGCCGCGGCGGCCAGCCGGACGGCAGCCCGGCAGAGGTTCGTGCCACCGGACGAACTCGAGTTCGAACAGCGGCCGTTGGAGACCTACGACCGCATCTTCGGCGTCATCGACGGCGGTCTCAGCAACGGTGAGGGAGTCGCGTGATGGCCCCGACGAGCAAGACCGGCAAGGTGGCCGGCAGTGGCCGCGACGTCGCCTCCGAACTGATCTATCTGACCAAGGCGTTGAAGGCTCCGGCGCTGCGGGATGCGGCCGGCCGGCTGGCCGAGCGGGCCCGCGCGGAGGAGTGGAGCCACGAGGAGTATCTGGCCGCCTGCCTGCAGCGGGAGGTCGCCGCCCGGGACAGTCACGGCGCCGAGGGCCGGATCCGGGCCGCCCGTTTCCCCTCGCGGAAGTCGATCGAGGACTTCGACTTCGACCACCAGCGGTCGATCAAACGGGAGACCCTCTCCCACCTGGGAACCCTCGACTTCGTCGCGGGCAAGGAGAACGTCATCTTCCTGGGGCCGCCCGGGACCGGGAAGACCCATTTGGCCACCGGCCTGGGCATTCGGGCCTGCCAGGCCGGCCACCGGGTCGCGTTCGCCACCGCCGCCCAGTGGGTCACCCGCCTCGCCGAGGCCCACCAAGCCGGTCGCCTGGGTGACGAACTCACACGGCTCAGCCGGATCCCGCTGATCGTGGTCGACGAGGTCGGCTACATCCCCTTCGAACCCGAGGCCGCGAACCTGTTCTTCCAGTTCATCTCGGGCCGCTACGAACATGCCTCCGTGATCGTGACCAGCAACAAGCCCTTCGGACGCTGGGGCGAGGTCTTCGGCGACGACACCGTCGCCGCCGCGATGATCGACCGCCTCGTCCACCACGCGGAAGTCATCTCCCTCAAGGGCGACAGCTACCGCATGCGCGGCCGCGACCTCGGCCGGATTCCACCCGCCAACGCAGGGGAATGAACAACATCAACTGACCGACCGGGGGTCCATCTTCGGAGTCGAGCACCGGGTCAGCTTTCGAAGTTCACCGACAGAGGACAAGCCGACGTGGTGGCGGGTGGGCGGCGCCGGCGGATCACCCCCGCGTCGGCGGGGAGAACTGCAGGCCACCCCAGACGGCCGTGAAGACCGGCGGATCACCCCCGCGTCGGCGGGGAGAACGATCAGATACAGCACCGCGCGACCGATCAACGCGGATCACCCCCGCGTCGGCGGGGAGAACTACCTGGTCAAGAACTGGGATGCGGTCTCCAGCTTCGACTCACCCCCGCATCGGCGGGGACCCGCCACCACCCCCTCGGGAAGGCGGAGTTGGGCGGATCCCCACGCGTCGGCGGGGAGGACCTCTACTCGTCCATGAGGCGCCCTGCGTCCCGCGGATCATCCCCGCGTCGGCGGGTAGGACGAGCGCTGCGTGGCTCGTGACCTGGGTCCGGTCGGATCACCCCCGCGTCGGCGGGGAGGACATCACCACGCCGTGCATGGCGGTGTTGGCGAACGGATCATCCCCGCGTCGGCGTGGAGGACGCCGGCACCACTTGCCCCGACGGCTCGGTGTGCGGATCACCCCCGCGACGGCGGGGAGGACGGACGCAAGACCGCGGACGTGCTCAAGGCCGGCGGATCACCCCCGCGACGGCGGGGAGGACGAGCGGTACCTCCGCGCCGTGACCACCGGCACCGAATCACCCCCGCGACGGCGGGGAGGACTTCCTTGGCATGGGCCTCGTTGCCCTCCTCGGCGGATCACCCCCGCGTCGGCGGGGAGGACCGGGTGACAGTCCAGTGGTCATAGCCACGGAACGGATCACCCCCGCGTCGGCGGGGAGGACCGTCATGGGCCAAGGGGGCGTGTCCTGATGGCCGGATCACCCCCGCGTCGGCGGGGAGGACACGTCCGACGGCGAGGACAAGACCTACACGACCGGATCACCCCCGCGTCGGCGGGGAGGACACCAACAACGCGCACACCCTGGACCCGGAGCGCGGATCACCCCCGCGTCGGCGGGGAGGACTACCCGGCCATGTTCCACATGTAGACCGGCGTCGGATCACCCCCGCGTCGGCGGGGAGGACCATGGTCTGCCACTGGCTGGGCGTGAGGACCGCGGATCACCCCCGCGTCGGCGGGGAGGACATCAGCGTGCTCGGCGACTTGATGCCGAGCGCCGGATCACCCCCGCGTCGGCGGGGAGGACTCGGTGGGCGTCCAGCCGTCCACCACGATTTCCGGATCACCCCCGCGTCGGCGGGGAGGACCGTTCGTGGATCTCCCGTCCGGCTCTGCTCCACGGATCACCCCCGCGTCGGCGGGGAGGACTTGTCGGGTACTAGGAAACCACGAGCCTCGACGGATCACCCCCGCGTCGGCGGGGAGGACCCCGCACCTTCTTGTCTAACGGCGTAGCCGAACGGATCACCCCCGCGTCGGCGGGGAGGACCAGCTCAGGCCCCGGTTCTTCAGCTCGATGGCCGGATCACCCCCGCGTCGGCGGGGAGGACGTAGCCTCCGCGATGTCTCGGTTACCGCATCCTGGATCACCCCCGCGTCGGCGGGGAGGACAAGCCCAGCACCCGTGGCCCGAAGAGGTGTACCGGATCACCCCCGCGTCGGCGGGGAGGACGACGCCCCCACGGCCGGTGACATCAACGTCGACGGATCACCCCCGCGTCGGCGGGGAGGACATGACCGGGCAGGTGAAGATGCCGCCGTCGTGCGGATCACCCCCGCGTCGGCGGGGAGGACTCCATGGCCTTGAGGCCGGTCTGGTCGAGCTGCGGATCACCCCCGCGTCGGCGGGGAGGACTTGCGGGCCTGCTCCTGCACCTCGGCGGGCAGCGGATCACCCCCGCGTCGGCGGGGAGGACACGTGCTGCGGCCACACCGTCCAACCCCGGATCGGATCACCCCCGCGTCGGCGGGGAGGACGTCAAGTGGGGCGGCTTCTCGTTCTCCGACGACGGATCACCCCCGCGTCGGCGGGGAGGACGTGCGCTGCCCGAGGATCCCCTGAAGTTTCTGCGGATCACCCCCGCGTCGGCGGGGAGGACTGATTGCCGTAAGGCCCGCCGGACGTGGCGGACGGATCACCCCCGCGTCGGCGGGGAGGACAGCGCCGCCGACAACGGAGACGTCAAGGTCACCGGATCACCCCCGCGTCGGCGGGGAGGACACTTCCTGACCAGCGTATTAGGAGTGGCTTTGCCGTCCCTTTGCTGATGCTGTGGCCTGGGTATGGCGGGGTGTGTGGTGCATGTCGGCACTCTAGCTGCCTTCGCGGTCCGTTTCTGGTGTCGGTGGTCTGTGTTTGGATCTGCGCAACCGGATGAGCGTGCAGGGGGGTTGGGGATGTCAAGAGTGATGGATGAGGGGCCGGACGAGTCGGTCTGGGGGAAGTCGCGGGGTCTGGATCCGGAACTGCCTCCGTACCCGTTGGTCAGGCATCTTCTGGACACAGCCGCGATGGCGCTGCATCTGTGGGATGCGTACCTGTCGGACAACCAGCGGCGCAGTATCGCCGAGGGGATGGGGTTCGCAGGCGAGCTGGAGAAGGCGCGTGGGGTGGTCGGCTTGTGCGCCGGGCTGCACGACATCGGCAAGCTGTCGGGGTTTCAGTTCTGTTCCCGGTACGGGGCCGAAAATCTTGGGGCGCTGCTGAGCGCGGACCGTGCGCAGATGGGTGGTGAGTGGTTGGGGCATGACGTGGCCGGGATGCGGGTGGCTGCGGACGTGCTGGCGGTGCTGGGGTTTGACGACGACGGCGAGACGGTGGCTGCGGAGAGGGTTGCGGAGATCATCGGTGGTCACCATGGCCGGTACCACCGCAACGAGGGCGGGAGCGGTTCGCCGTTCCTGGGAGGACAGGCCTGGGCACGGCAGCGTGCTGCGCATGCGTCGGTGGTCTTCGACCTGCTGGGTTCTCCCGTGGCGCCGGAGTCGTTCAAGGCGGCGCCGGCTGTCTTGGCGACCGGAGTCGTTGTTCTGGCTGACTGGCTGGTCAGCCAGGAGGACTATCTGCGGCGCCAGCAGAAGACGCTGGAGCCGTCGCTCGAGGCGCACTTCGCCCAGTCGGGGGCGGATGCCGTCGGCCTGCTGGCCGATGCCGGTCTGGTGCCCGTGCCGTTGCAGCGCACGGGTTTTGCTGAGGCGTACGGGATCAAGGGGGAGCCGAATCCTCTGCAGCAGTCGGTCATGGACGAGTTGCCGGACGCCGTAAGGGGTGGAGGGAAGGGCGGGATTCTCCTGGTAACGGCTGCTCCGGGGGACGGGAAGAGCGAGACCGCTCTGGAGGCCGAGCGGGTGCTGTCGGCCCATTTCGGCACACGGGGGTTTGTGTTCCTGCTGCCGACGATGGCGACGAGTGACCAGATGCACGACAGGGTTGCCCAGGCGTTGCTGAGGCAGTCCGGTCGGGGTGCGGGGCTGACTCTGGTGCACAGCATGGCCTGGCTCAACAGCGCCTACTCGGATGAGTCCTTGACCGCGGGGCAGGGTGTGGTGACCTGTGACGGGGAGGAGGGGCAGCCGGCGAGGGAACGTGCGGTGGCGGACATGCGGCCACGGCAGTGGTTGCGCGGCCCCAAGCGTCCGCTGCTGTCGCAGTTCGCGGTGGGCACGGTGGACCAGGCGCTGATGGCGGTGCTGCCGGTGCGGCACAACATGCTGCGGCTGCTGGCGCTGACGGGCAAGACGTTCATCGTGGATGAGGCGCATGCCTACGACCCTTACATGCAGGTGTTGTTGGGGCGGTTGCTGAACTGGCTGGGGGCGTTCGGTGTTCCGGTCGTCCTGTTGTCGGCGACCTTGCCGGCGTCGGTCAGTGACCGGTTGGTCAAGGAGTACCTGCAGGGGGCTGGGCACGATCAGCGGGTGCTGAAGAAGCGGTCGTTTCCCGCCCCGTATCCGGGCTGGGCCTATGTGGACGGTGCCGGCGGGCACGGTACGCAGATGTCTCCTGAGCGGCGGCAGGAGCAGGCCGGTGAGCGCCGGATGGCCCTGGAGGTGTGTGCGGAGCCGGTCGTCCACGGCGCGGGCGGGGTGCGTGAGCGGCTCGCGGTCATCGAGCGGCTGGTGGAACCGGTGGCTGTGGGGGAGGGCGGCAGCGTGCTGGTTGTCTGCAACACGGTCGGCGACGCCCAGCAGACGTATCAACGGCTGCGGGAACGGTTCGACGACCGTTCCCATGAGCAGGGCGGGATCGTGCAGTTGTTGCACGCCCGCTATCCCGGAGATGCCCGGGAGTCGCGGACACGGGGTGTCACGGACGGGCTGGGGCGTTCGGGGCCGCGTCCGGTGCGCCGGATCGTGGTGGCGACACAGGTCGTCGAACAGTCACTCGATCTGGATGCCGACATGGTGATCAGCGACCTGGCTCCTTTGGCCCTGTTGCTGCAGCGGGCCGGACGGTGCTGGCGGCACGAGAGCTGGTGGGCGCGGCATGGCCGTCCGGACGGTCGTGCCCGCCCCAATTGGGCGTGTGCACCGCGTCTGGTCGTCCTCGACCCGCTCACAGGCGGTGCTGGAGTGCCGAGGCATTGGGGTGAGGTGTACGCCGAGTTCCTGCTGCGCGCGACGTCGGCGAAGCTGGCCGGGCTCGCCGACGGTGTGATCTCCATTCCGGATGATGTTCAGGACCTGGTCGAGTCGGTGCATGGCACCGGCGCGGACTCGTTCGACTGGGACACCCCGGGCGGCCGGCAGAAGGCGGCGTGGAACGCCCACCGGGGAAAGGACCTCGCGGAGCGGGGCCAGGCCGGCCTGATCGCTGTTCCCCGCGCCAGGAGCGTGGCGGGACTGCACAACCTGCACAGCCTGCCGGGCAACGAGGACGAGTGGGAGGTCGCCACACGGCTGGGGGCGGACTCGGTGCGCCTGTTGTGCGCCTACGTTCAGGAGGACGGGCGAAAGACTCTCGACGTGGCCGGTGACGAGCCCGTCCCCGACCCGCCGACGGGACATCGAGTTGCGGCTGCCCTGGTGCGGGCGGTGATGCGGCGCACCATTGCGGTGCGAGGGGGCTGGCTTCCCGTTGAGGACACGGCTCTGTTCAACTCGCCGCAGTCGTGGGTGGAGCATCCGATGCTGAGCGACGTGCGCGTCCTGTACCAGCCGGTCACCGGGGGAGTGGTCCGCCCTGTCGCTGTCGGCGGCCGGTTGCTGCACCTGGACGCGGACCTGGGCCTGGTCCGGCGTTGATGTGAGCGGGCCCTGCTCCTCACCCCCGCGTCGGCGGGGAGAGGCTCTCCGAGCAGAGTGGCCCGTGCCCATCCACGGGAACACCCCCACACAGGGTGAGGAACAGCGCTTCCTGGACGGCCGGGCGGGGGCCTGGCGGTGCGGTGTCGTGCGGCCAACGCCGCGCCGATGAAACAAAGTTGGTTGGCGCTCCCGCTGGCGCACGTCGCGCATATCCCTTTCTTATACCCCACAGGTGTCCCCTGCCCTTCCACCTTCCCGGAACTTGTGCAGGCTGCTTCTCTCGTTGCTCTACTGGTCCCGCTCCGTCGCTCCAGGGGGCGTTGTCAGTGGGTGGTGCCACGATGCCAGGAGCGAGTCGGCCGACGGTTGGAGTCGTGCCGACTGCCGCGTTGAGCCGTTGCGCTTTTGGAGGAGGGGGCTGTTTGTGAGTGGGGGGTTCGACCTGCGGGATGAGCCGTGGATTCCTGTGCGGTTACTGACCGGGGCGTCGGTGCGGTTGGGGTTCCGGGGGTTGTTCAAGCAGGCGCATGAGATCGCGGATCTGGAGTTGGTGGTGCCGCCCGCGGCGGCAGGCCTGTTACGTGTCCTGGCCGCGATCACCGCGAGGATCGCTCAAGCCGGAGGCGTGTGCCTGGACGATGCGGGCGTCGCCCAGGACATCGACGACTGGCGTGCGCTGCGGCGGCGGGTGCTGAGCCAGGGCCGCTTCGATCCGGATGCGGTGGATGCCTACCTCGACACGAAGGTCCCGGCAGGCCGTTTCGATCTGTTCGACACGCACCGGCCCTTTCTGCAGGATCCCAGGCTCCGCACGGAGTGCGTGGATGCGAAGGGAACGCCGAATCCGTCCGGGGTGAACAAACTGGTCCTGGGCCGGCCCACGGGTGTCAACGGGGCAGTGCTGTTCGGGCATTTCACGGACACGGCGCCGGTCGCGGTGCCGGCTGCGGAGGCGGTCTGGCACCTGCTGGCGCAGTTGTACTTCGGGCCCTCGGGACAGTGCACACCCAGGCGGATCACCGAGCGGCGCACCGGCAGCGGTGATTCGGCACCGCTGCGCAAGTCCCTCTCGTACTTCGCCTGGGCACCGGATCTGTTCACGAGCCTGGTCCTCGCCGTTCCCGCCCCGCAGGCCGAGGCGGACTGGGAGGCGGAGGACGCCTGTCCCTGGGAGGAGGAACTGAACGCCCCGCTGGAGCCGCTTGCTGCCATGACCTGGCCGGGCCGCCTGCTCACCGGCCGCTTCCGTCACGCCGTGCTGCTGACACCGTCCGCCGACCGACGGTCGGTGACGGACGCCTACATCACCTGGTCGACGCATGAGACAGCACCCCCGGTCCGCGATCCGTATCAGATCCTCGACCGCCGCAAGGACGGGGCGTTCCAGCCGCGGGAGGCGGACGGGTCACGGGCGTTGTGGCGGGACATCGATTCCCTGCTGCTGAAGGACAGCAAGCAGGACGTGCAGCGTCCTTTGTGCCTGGAGGACCTCCCGAAACGGTTGCTGCCTGTTCTGCGGGTGCGGGCGTACGGGTTCGAGCAGGACGGCCAGCAGAAGGACAGTGTCTGGTTCCAGTCCACGACCCCTCCCGTCCTGCAGTGGCAGGAGGAGACCGATCCGCAGATGGCTCACCATGTCAGCCGCTGCCACCGTGCTGCCGAGGATGCCGGTTCCCGGCTCGACTTTGCCGCGAAGGTCGCCTGGCGGATCTCCACGGACGGGAACGCGGACACCTCCGCCCAGGCGAAGATCCGCATCGATCACCGCAAGCCCGGGCCGTGGGCGTCGGCGGCCCTGGCACGCTACTGGCCGTCCGCCGAGCAGGAGTTCTGGCGGCTGGCCACGCCCAAGCAGGCCGCCGCGCCGCTCGAGCGGCCGTTCGTCGAGGCGGCCCTGGCCGCGTTGGACGAGGCGATCGGCCCGGTCAACCGCGCCGACCTGCGGGTGGCACGCGCCCGCAGCCGCGCCCGGGCGATCCTCTCCGGCCTTCTGACCACCTCCCCGACAGCCTGACCCCGGCCGGCCCGCACGGTCTGTCTGCCGCGATCAGCCCCGATGCTGCCGGTTCCCCCTTCTTTTCGCCTTCCCAGGGATGTGCCATGACCCTTCCTGCTCCGGCGCCCCAGGCGCCGAAGAAACCCACCCGCCCCTCCGACCGCTTCGTGGCGTACGTGCACGAACTGTGCGAGTCGAAGGGAACCCGCGCCGCACTGCGCAAAGGCCTCGGCCTGCCCGTCGAACGGTGCAACTACCTGCACCGCTATCTCGTGCCGTGGATGCCCGAGCGCGTGCACCCCGATGCCAAGCGAGCCCACTACGCGGTGGCCGCGCTCATCGCCGCCCGCCCGCGCACGGCCCGCGACGCCCCGACGATGCGGCCGACCACGGAAGACGAAGCCACCCACTGGTACCAGCGCGCGAACCTCGGTGCGGCACTGGGCCAGGCCGTCAACAAGAAGGTGCTCAAGCCGGCCACCGCGGAGAGCGCCCTGCATCTGATGTCCCGGCAGAGCACCGACGCCATCCACCCGGGCCTGCCCGCCCTGACCCGGCAACTCCTGCGGGACGGCATCGACGTGGACTGGGCCGTCCTTCTGGAGGACCTGGCCTGGTGGAACCGGGCCCGGGACCAGATCGCCACCCGATGGCTCGAAAGCTACTTCCGCATCACCAGCGCCCCACAGGCAGCCGACCACGACCTGCCCCCCGAGACCCCTGCCCCGAGCGAGGAGAACAACTCATGAGCCTCTACCTGGACTTCAGCGCCCTGCAGTCGGTGCCGGCCGCGAACCTCAACCGGGACGATCTCGGTTCCCCCAAGCAGGTGCGCTACGGCAACACCGCGCGCATCCGCGTCTCCAGCCAGTCCTGGAAGCGGGTCATCCGTCACGGTGTCGAACAGGACCTCGGCGAGAAGGCCGCTCGTACCCGCATGGTGCCCGTCAAGCTCAAGCAGGCACTCGAGCGGGCCGGATGGCCGGCCGAGCTGGCGGCGTTCGCCGGGGCACAGGTCGCCGCCAGCGCCGGGAAGAAGGGCATCGGCACCGAGAAGGAAGGCCACACCTCCGTCCTGCTGTTCCTGCCCGAGGCGGCCATCGACGAACTGGCCGCCGTGTGCGCCGAACACCGAGAAGCCCTGCAGAGCGGCCAGGGCAAGAAGAACCCTGGACAACTGCTGCCGCCGGCCCAGATCGAGGAGATCCTCAAACGGCGCACCGCGTCCATCAGCCTGCTCGGCCGCATGCTGGCCGAGCTGCCCAACGCCAACGTCGACGGCGCCGCCCAGGTCGCGCACGCCTTCACCACCCACACCGCCGAGCCGCAGCGCGACTACTTCACCGCCGTCGACGACTGGCTGGGCGAAGCCGAAACGGGAAGCGGCCACCTCGACACGGCCGAGTTCAGCGCGGGCGTCTTCTACCGCTACGCCACCGTCAACGTCGCCGACCTGGTCAAAAACCTGGAAGGCGACACGAAGGCGGCCCGCACCGTGCTGGGTTCGTTCGCCGAGCACTTCCTCCTCTCCCTGCCCCAGGCCAAGCGCAACAGCACCGCCCCGCACACCCTGCCCGACCTGGCCTACCTCGCCGTCCGCGAACACCGCCCACTGTCCCTGGCCGCCGCCTTCGAGACCCCGGTCACCGCCGACACCCGGGGAGGGTTCTCCAAGAACTCCCGCACCCAACTCGCCACCTATGCACACAGCATCAACCGGCTCACCGGCGACCGCAGCAGGCGCTTCCACGGCCACGCCACCATCGCCCCCGACGAGCACCTGACCGGCCTGGGCACCGAAACCGACTCCTACGACCAGCTGATCGAAGCCGCCCTCGAAGCTGCTCTGCCGCAGTCCGGAGCCCAGCAGTGAGCGGACTCCTCCTGCGGCTGGCCGGCCCCCTGCAGTCCTGGGGCGAGCGCTCCGCGTTCACCCCCGTCCGCGACACCGCGCCGTTTCCCACCCGCTCCGCACTAACCGGCCTGTTCGCCGCAGCCGAAGGCATCGGCCGCGGCGACAGCCGCATCGACGACTACCACGCCCTGCAGATCACCGTGCGCGTCGACCGCCCCGGCCTGCGCCTCACCGACTACCACACCGTCGGCGGCGGCCAGCCCAAGGCACGCACCGCCGCGACTAGCGCAGGCAGCAACAAAGGCGCCGCAGTGATCACCAGGCGCCACTACCTGTCCGACGCCGTCTTCGTCGTCGCCGTCAGCGGACCCGACCAGAACCTCACCCGCCTTGCCCGCGCACTGCGCCGCCCGCACTGGGCCCCCTACCTGGGCCGACGATCCTGCGTACCGGACGAACCGTTCGTCCTACGCAGCCACGTCGACGACCCCGAAGACGAACTCCTCACCCGCGTCCCCCTCAGCCGCAGCACCCCCCAACATCACGGCGAGGAAACGCACGACACGGTCCCCGTCGAATTCCTGCGCGAGCAGCCGCCCGCCGACGCCGCCTCACCGGCCGCCGACACCATCGACGTCAACGACATGCCGGTCAGCTTCGCCCCACACGGACGCAGCCACGGCGTACGCCGCCTGTACCGCACCGTCGAACAACTACCCGCAGCCCTCACCGGACCCCAGCCGCAACTGCTGCAGAGACTCATCGATTACGCCCAGGCCAAGGAACGCGCATGAACGACCACCCGGTGATCGCCCGCATCCGCCTCAACCCACACAGCCGCGACGTCCAACGCGACCTGCGCGACGCCACCCAGATGCACCGCACCGTGATGCGCACCGCACCTGACGGACTCGGAGAATCACCACGCCACCAGACCGGACTCCTCTACCGGCTGGAGGAGAGCGACACCTCCACCACACTCCTCGTCCAGGGCAACCACCTCGACCCGACACGCCTGCCCGCCGGCTACGGCAACGCCGAAGTCAAAAGCCTCGCACCCATGTTCTCCGCCCTGCGCAAAGGACTCGCCGTCCGCTACCGCATCGTCCTCAACCCCGCCAAGCGAGAACGCCTCCCACTTGAGGAGAAGAACAGACGCGGCAAGGTCATCGCCCTCTCCGGTGCGGACGCCGACCAATGGTGGCTGCGCCGCGCCGCAGACGCCGGCCTGCAACTACACCTCCTGACACCCACCAACCTCGACCCCGTACGACCGCGCGGCACGCAGGCGTCATCCATGCGGCACAGTCTGCTGCGCTACGACGGCACCGCCACCGTCACCGATCCCGACGCTCTCACCGACGCGATCCTGACCGGCATCGGCCGTGCAAAGCCCTACGGCGCGGGCCTGCTCTCCCTCGCCCCGGCCACCGCAGCATGAGCGCACCGGGCAGGGGCGGCGACGCGCGCAGACGCCTCGCCGCCCCCACCCTCGCCATGCTGCCCCGCGTCGCCGACTCCCTGTCGTTCCTCTACCTCGACATGGTCCGCGTCGTGCAGGACGACACCGGCGTCTGCGCACAGATCCAGGTCGCGGACAACCGCACTGATCTCGTCTACATCCCCACCGCCGCGCTGTCCTGCCTGCTGCTCGGTCCCGGTGTGTCCATCACGACGCCGGCGTTGACCACCCTCGCCCGCCACGGGACCAGCGTGGTGTGCGTGGGAGCAGGGGGAGTGCGGGCCTATGCCGGGATCCTGCCCGACTCCCTCACCACCCACTGGCTCGAGCAGCAGGTCGCCGCCTGGAGCGATCCCGCCCGCCGCCTCGATGTCGCCGTCCGCATGTACGGAATGCGCTTCCAAGACGCCGAACTACCCGAGACCGTCACCCTCGACCAGCTGCGCGGCATGGAAGGCCAGCGCATGAAAGCCCTGTACAAAATCCTGGCGCAGCAGCACGGGATCGGCCGCTTCCGCCGCAATTACCACCCCGACCAGTGGCAAGCCCAGGACCCCGTCAACCTCGCCCTGTCCGCCGCGAACACATGCCTCTACGGCATCGTCCACGCCGCACTGCTCGCGCTAGGCCTGTCACCAGCGCTCGGCTTCGTTCATGCAGGCACACAGCATGCCTTTGTGTACGACGTCGCTGACCTCTACAAGGCTCACACCACGCTTCCCGTGGCCTTCGCTCTCTATCAATCCACCAATCCCGAACAAGAAGCCCGGCGCCGCTTCCGTGAAAGCCTCCGTCTGGTGCGGCTGCTTCCTCACATCGTCCGCGACGTCCAAGCCCTCCTGACGCCTGGACGACAGGAAACGTCCGATGCCGACTGCGTAGCCGAAGACCGCAGCGAGCGCCGAGACGTCGAGATGGTCCACCTGTGGGATCCCAAAGCTGGTGTCCTGCCCGCAGGCATCAACTACGGTTCGGACGAATCCTGATGCCATCCATGCTCGTCATCGCCACAACAGCCGTACCGGACCACTTGCGTGGGGCCCTGAGCCGATGGACCAGCGAAGTCGTCCCCGGCATCTTCGTCGGAACTGTCTCTGCCCGTGTACGCGATCAACTCTGGCAAGCCGTCACAGAAACCGTCGGCAACGGTGCCGCCGTCCTCATCCACTCCGCTCCCACAGAGCAGGGCTACGCCATCCGTACAGCAGGGACTCGCCGCCGCGTTCCTGCAGACTTCGACGGCCTCACTCTCATCCGCATGACAGCCACTACCTCACAGGTAAAAACCGAGCAAACCTCTCCCTAAAGCACAGCTCGCGAAGGGTCCTCCCCGCCGGTGCGGGGGTGTTCCGTTGTTCTCGAGTTCGTTGACGGACGGGCCGACGTCCTCCCCGCCGGTGCGGGGGTGTTCCGTAGAAGCCGGGGTCGGTGACGCGGAGGGTGACGTCCTCCCCTCCGGTGCGGGGGTGTTCCGTCATCGCAAGGGGCTACCGAAGGAGCAGGGGCGTCCTCCCCGCCGGTGCGGGGGTGTTCCGCCGCTGTGCGGACTGCGGTAGATGCGGTCCACGTCCTCCCCGCCGGTGCGGGGGTGTTCCGCCACCCGCTGCTCCTCGGAGCTCAGGCCTGGGGTCCTCCCCGCCGGTGCGGGGGTGTTCCGCACGTGCGCATCGAGTCCAACCACCCGGCGACGTCCTCCCCGCCGGTGCGGGGGTGTTCCGACCGCGAGCCGACTCGCTTCGACTTCGAGCAGGTCCTCCCCGCCGGTGCGGGGGTGTTCCGCGATCCGATACGGGGTACACGGCGTCACCCCAGTCCTCCCCGCCGGTGCGGGGGTGTTCCGAAGATGACGCCGTCCAAGCCGGCGTCTAGCGGGTCCTCCCCGCCGGTGCGGGGGTGTTCCGAGCATGGAACTGACCCACACTCACCCCTCCCCGTCCTCCCCGTCGGTGCTGGGGTGTCCCGTCCCGCGTCGGCGGGGAGAACTCGGCCGTGAACGCGTCCACGGAGATCGACGGCGGATCACCCTCGCGTCGGCGGGGAGAACCGTCAGGTCGTTGTGTTCTCGCCTTGCCCAGCCGGATCACCCCCGCGTCGGCGGGGAGAACGTCGAAACCGACCTCGCCAAGGGCACCACCGGCGGATCACCCCCGCGTCGGCGGGGAGAACCACAGGACTGCTCGTCACTCATGTCCGGATCCTGGATCACCCCCGCGTCGGCGGGGAGAACCACGGCACCTGGCGGCGCCTGGCCATGCTCACCGGATCACCCCCGCGTCGGCGGGGAGAACGCGACAGCGGGCGGCGGCCCATAGGACTGCGGCGGATCACCCCCGCGTCGGCGGGGAGAACGATCCCGTTGACCTTCTCCCACGGCTCGTTCGCGGATCACCCCCGCGTCGGCGGGGAGAACTCGGCTACCGGGGAAGACATGGAGAACGCCTCCGGATCACCCCCGCGTCGGCGGGGAGAACCCCGGCGGGCCACCAGCCCGTCGCGGGTCAGGCGGATCACCCCCGCGTCGGCGGGGAGAACTGGTGGGGCGGCGACGAGGACGCCTCCCAGTCCGGATCACCCCCGCGTCGGCGGGGAGAACAGCAGCTCCTGCGCCCGCCGTACCTCGTCGGCCGGATCACCCCCGCGTCGGCGGGGAGAACACCGCTCCGGCAGCGAAGACGGTCGACCCCGACGGATCACCCCCGCGTCGGCGGGGAGAACCGTGCCCGGCACCGCCGCGCCGGGACCGGGAGCGGATCACCCCCGCGTCGGCGGGGAGAACGGCGACGACGGCTGGCTGCTGAACCCGGATGACGGATCACCCCCGCGTCGGCGGGGAGAACCGGATCGTCAGGCCGCCGAGGACGTCCGACTTCGGATCACCCCCGCGTCGGCGGGGAGAACTCGAGCGAGCAGAAGGCCGGCCGCGCGCCTGCCGGATCACCCCCGCGTCGGCGGGGAGAACTCAAAAGGCCTGTTGAACTGCGGATCTGACGGCGGATCACCCCCGCGTCGGCGGGGAGAACCTTTCCTGACCAGCGCGTTAGGAGTGGCTTTGCCGTCCCTTTACTGATGCTACGGTCTGGGCATAGTGGTGTGCGTGGTGCATGCCGGTACTTTATCCGGCTTTGCGGTCGGTATCTGGTGTCGGTGGTCTGTGTTTGGATCTGTTCCATGGACCGGACGAGTCGGTCTGGGCGAAGTCCTGGGGTTTGGATCCGGGACTGTCTTCGTATCCGTTGGTCAGGCGTCTTCTTGATACGGCCGCGATGGCGCTTCATCTGTGGGATGTGTACGCCACTGGTAGGAACGCCACGATGGATGACGAATCGCTGTCGGATTGGGCCGAGAGCGCGACGCGAAGAACGGCTGGGGCCTCATCCGGCCGGTCCTGACGCCCCCACAGGCGTGCGTTCTGGCGGTCGCTTCATGCCCAGGAGTTACGGACGTCCTCATCGCGGCTTCCAGTACGCCGCACTGGAGACAGGTGGCCGACGCCGTGGGCCACCCCTCCTTGACCGCCGCCGGGTTGAGGGAGCTCACTGATGTACTCGCTTCGCCCTGAACCCGGCGCCGAACAGCGCGTGCGCGCCCAGCACGCGCATGCTGCAGAGGCGTTGGGCGTCTAGACCGAGACCGGTGCGGAGTTGTGGGGGTGGGCCGGGCGTACCCCGTGTACCCCCGGCCCGCACCGCCGCCGGCGCCCGGGCGTGGCTTCGGCTGGTGTCCGCCCCGGCCGACAAGGCGTCGGGCAAGCTGTGGGACGGTGCCCTGGACGCACAGCACGCCTTTAGCGACCCTGACGGGCACCGACCGGTCCTCCTGGCCGTCCACGACGCTGTCGACGACGGCACCGCCTACCGGGCGGAACTGTCGGTGCGCGTCGATGAGCCCGTCCTGTCCCACGACCCGATCCTCCAGCACGACCTCCAGCTGCCGGACTCCTGGTCGCCACGACGTTGCAAAAAGTGTCAGCCGTCAGCACCGGCCGTGTCGCCGTACGGCAGCAGTACATGGACCGGGAAATTCCCCAGTTCGTCGGCATCCCGACACCCCCGCGACCTGCTGGACCACTGCTCACGCGGACGTGCACTGGGCAAACCTCACCGCATCCCCCTGCAGCCCTTGGACTGGGAGGGATGGGGGCGTGCTCCCGAGGGGTTCGACGCCGCCATGCTCTACGCCTACACGCTGCTCCAGCCGGACACCGCCGCCCGCGTCCGCGCAGCTTCCCCGTGCTGGGCAGCCCGGCTGGCCTCGCTGCCGAAGCGACCGTATGCGCCCAGCTCCTCCAGACCCTGGCCCACGGGGACAACCAGATCCTCGAAGCCCGGCTCCAAGCCTGGTCCGAGACGCTTCGTCGCGGATAGGCCCGCTGCATCCGGATCCGACGCGCTGATCGGGCCTTGACGTACCCCAATCGGGGTAACGCAGTGCGGCGCAGGGCACCCCGGCGCCCGTGGTCGGGGCGACCACGTGTGTGATTGGGACCTGTTCCCAGACCGTGATCGGTGGTCAGGGCTCATGGTCGCCGCTCTGGTGGGGGTCATTGGGTGAGCTGGCGGCATGCGCCACACACGTCTGGGCATTCGCCCGTTCCCGCAGACTCCCGACCATTGGGACGCGAAGCACGCCCGCGCCCTGCGCACCGGCCATCACCTCAGCAGCGCGTGCGACGACGACTGCGACCCCGTCCTCGTGAGAGAACGAACGCGCTTCGGCTGGCTCGCCTGGACCGTCACCCCAGACGGCACCCTGCCTGAGGTCCCCCACGAGATCGCCGTCATCGCCCCCGGCACCACACGCACCCAGCGCGCCCTGCTGCAACGCCTGACCAGACGCCCGGCCCTACGCCTCGCCAGGCGGGCACTTCCGGGCTCGATACACCGGTCCACCGTCTGCGCCGCCATCGTCAGCCTGCTCGCCGGCCTGGCCGCGATCCACGCCGGCCTCGCCGTCGACGTGGCCCTGCCCGCAATGGCGCTCATCCCATTTCTCATCGAGCGCCTGGCGGACCTCCTGGACGCCAAGACCGACGAGCGCATCCGCCACGTCCAGGGTGAGGCCGCCTGCCGCTACACACACCGCCTCGCGACCCTCCAGAACCGCCTCGACCAGCTCGGCGTCCGCAGCGATGCCTACGAACTGCAGCGCGCGGCCGAGATCGGCCACGGCCTGCTCTGGGACGCCGCAACCCTGCTCCAGGACCAGGACACCCGCTCCGCCTCCTCCGCGCTGATCGCCCGAGAGATGCTGATGCTCCGGCTCGTGGACCACGCCGTGAAGTTCAGCGATGGCGCGCTGTAGGACCGCCAACGGGTGGGCCCCGTGGAGCATCTGTGGGGTGGCTTTGTAGGTGATGCCGGAAAGCGCGGGGGCTCAGGCAGGGCAGAGCTCGTCGAGATCGTCCGCAGGATTCTTTCGGCCGACCCGGAGTGCGCCCACTACCTGCGGTTGATTACAGCGAACGTGGCTCACCCTGGAGTCAGTGACCTGATCTTTCATCCATCGGACGACCTCCAGGGCGCGTCGGCAGAGGAGATCGTCGACGAGGCCCTGAGATACCGGCCGATCGCACTTTGACACGGACGGGACTGATCGTCCTGGCCCTGCTGATGGGCAGGGACACATCTCTTGCGCCATCTCTTGCGGCTCCTCCTGCGACATCTCTTGCGGCATCTCTTGCGCGAGAACGGAAGCCGATACCGGCATACGCGCAGCTCATCCCAGGGTCCCGCGCGTGGTCGGGGCGCTGACATCCCCTCTGGAGCCGCTTTTCCCAGGCCGGTTGAAGATGAGTGGGGGAGGCGGGGTGGGCGCAGTCGAGCACCACCCTCAGGGATTTCGGAGACCGCTGGTGTATGCCGGATAGCACGGCCGCCGCGCCAGCCCCCGTGGCGCTCAGGCGGGTCTCGCGTAGCGCTCCCGCTCAAATCGTTCGCGGACCGCCCACATCGAACAGGCCCTGGCGAGCCCCGGCCCTTCACTCACCACGTTCTGGGCGCTTCTCCTCATGACCGAGTTCGCTGAGACCGACCTCTACTACGCCGCCTTTCGTCCCGGGATCCCTGACACCGCTGCCCGGCTGCTCACCGAGACGGTCGCTGACCGGCACCGTCCGCTACTGCTGGATCTCGGCTCCGGCACGGGCCAGGTACCCTTCGCCCTCCACCAAGCGTTCGCGGAGATCGACGTCGTCGAGAGGCATGCCGGATGCTCGCCGAAGCAAACAAGGCGCTCGCTGACCTTCCGGTCGTCACGGTGCGCCTGTACAACACCACTGCCGAACAGTTCAGGTGGACCGTCAGCCGGCAAGGCCGCCCCAGATGCGGCGGCCGTCATGAGCGCCCGCCCGGCCTGCGCCTGCACGGGCTCGGGCCGCAACCTGCGGCCGCGCCTTGAGCACTTCGACTCCGTGCCGCCTGCCGAGCGGAGCCGGGGTTCGCCCGGCTATGCATCTCGGGGGCGAACTGGAGCGTGACTGCGAAGCGATGGCCGGAGCCGGGCGGGAGGCGCTGGCCGACATCCGGCGCGCCTCAGCTGACGCCTCGGCTGCCGTGGTGCGGGTGGTGGGAGCAGTAGACCGGCATCACTCTCGGGCCCCCGGCCCAGGCCTCGGTCATGGACCTGCCCCAGGAGCAGTTCGAGGAAGAAGCACGGGCCCGGCACGCGCAGGTCGCGTGCAGCTGATCCGTCGGTGGACGTGGTGTGGCGCCAGCGCCCTCGGGGAACTGGTGAGGGGTCTGCCCCAGGACGAGCGGGAGCAGATCGCCCGAGTGCTTCGAGCACAGGCCAGGTGCGGATCTCGTCGAGGGTGGCGGGTGGTTCACGGATGCGGGCTCCTACGGGATCAGGACCCGGCCCAGCACACGGAAACAACCACGCACCGTGTTGTTGGTCCGTGGTTGTCCTGCTGCTCCCAGCGTACGTTCGTGTTCACGGGCGACCAGAGGATTCGGGGATGTACAGCATCGATCTGAGCTGGGGGTTTAGGCGATTCGGTTAATCAGGCAGCAGGAGGATCCGAGGGCGCTGTCAGAGGGTTCATCAAACCTGCCTGTCAGGCGCCTGATCAGACTCCAGGCAGGGCCTCGGCCCAGGGGTTTCTCGCGCAGCCGGTCACTGACCCGTCAGTCCCCGGCAGAGGGCTCCGCGATGACAAAGGTGCCCTTGGCGGGGAGAGTGGCGACGAGTCCGCGCTCCCGCAGCTCCCGCACTACCCGACGCCACGTTCCGATGCTTGTGGAGTAGAGCGTCAGGGCCTCTCGCTCGCCGGGCAGCCGGGCCCCGAGGGGCAGCCTGCCGGCGGCGATGTCGGCGGCGACGGCGTCGGCAATGCGTACGTACTCGTACCTCGGAAGGTTGGCCATGATTCCCACCCTGACGCGGTGGAGTGCACCCGGCATCTTAGGGACGCGTCCGGACGCGGTGGAACGCAATAGGCCGCAAGGGGACGCAGTAAGACGCAGTTCGCGCTACGTTGGGCGACAGAGGTCGACCCCGGGGCCCTGCCAGGCCGCCGGGGTCGCAGCCGACGCTTCGAGGGAGCGACGACATGACGCAACGTACAGTCCCGCAGTCGACTGGTGAAAAGTTCCTGCCGCTGGATGTGGAGACCCTGCGGGAGACGGCGCGGCGATTGTTGGCCGAGGACGCCGAACAACCCGCGAACGAGGAGCTGTTGAACCTTCAGTTCCTCCTGCGGGATCACATCGGGCAGCTTGTGCCCGAGGTGGCGACGGTGGCCCTGGGCCTGCCCTGCGACGACGTGCACCGGACCTGCGCACAGGCGTGCATCGGAGAGGCCCAGATGCGGCTCCGTCTCGGCGCCGGGGATAACGACCGGGTGCGCCGGGCCGTGGCGGTGCGGCTGGCCCGGTCGGTCAAGGCGCTGTGCGATCACCTGGACCGGATGAGCGGGGTGAGCGCGTGAGTGCCACGCAGCGGGTGTGCCGGGCTTGCGACCAGGTGATTGAGGACCCGGCGGATGTGGTGCTGGTGACGCATGAGCCGGGTAACTCGGGTCCGGGCTGGGACATTTATGCGCACCGTGATCACGTGGACGACGTGGAGCTGATCGACCCGGACCTGCTTCGGATCATGATGCGGATCTGGACTGCACGGATGCAGTAGCCCCAATATCCCAGAGCCCGGCCGGGACGCTATTCGGCCGGGCTCTGTCGTATGTGCTCGGGTCTCAACCCCATTGAGGTAAACGCCATCAGCGTCGAGCGGTCCTGGACTGCGGAGGCGGTGATCGGCGACCGTCGAGTTGAAGGAGAGCCGGTGCTCGACCGCTGGAGGGCGACCGTCGCGGTGAACGTTTCGGTGAGACTGCCGACGTGCAGCCGGTCGGAGACGGTCATTGGACGGCCGGTGCGCAGGTCGGCTGTTCCGGCGGTCTCGGCCCACCAGCCGCAGGCGAGCTGGCCGTGCGGTCGGCTCCGACGATGTGGTCGCGTGTGGTGAGGGTGTTGAGCGCCCGGCGCCCCTTGTCGTGGGCGGCCGGCCGTGCGTCCCCTGCCGGGGCGGTGGACAGCACCGGTGCCGCCGCCAGGGCTGCGAGGCCGGGGTGTAAGTCCGGCGCGGGGTTCAGGGAGAACGTTGCCGTGCGTCATCAGGCTGGGCGCGGGGCAGGAGTCGATCACTCCGGCAAGCAGGCACTTCCGGTGTGAGGGCGGCCCCAGCACGCTTCGGTCGCCGAGACGACCCGGTTGCGGGACCGACAGGTGCACGACACCAGACTGGCACCGTTCGTTTTCTTGAATCGTTCGTGTTTATGAGGGTAGGTTCGGTGCCATGACCGCATCCCGGAATCCGTCCACCGCCCAGGAGCTGCGCGGTGCCGGCCTGCGGGTGACGGCGGCCCGCGTGGCACTGCTGGAAACCGTCCGGGGCGGTGATCACCTCGGTGTCGAGGCGATCGCCTCCGGCGTGCGCGACCGCGTGGGTCACATATCAACACAAGCCGTGTACGACGCTCTCCACGCGCTCACCGCGGCGGGACTCATACGCCGCATCGAGCCGGCCGGGAGTCCGGCTCGCTTCGAGGGACGTGTGGGGGACAACCACCACCACGTCGTGTGCCGTTCGTGCGGGGCGGTCGCCGACGTCGACTGTGCGGTCCGTGAGGCTCCGTGCCTCACCGCGTCCGAAGACCACGGTTTCGCCATCGACGAGGCCGAGGTCATCTACTGGGGCCTGTGCTCCGCCTGCTCTGCCGCCGCCTAGTAACCGATTAGTTCCTGAACAACGTGATCCGCCCAGCCCGGAAGGATTCCCATGTCTGAGAACCATGACGCAATCGTCGCTGACGCGAAATCGGAGGGCGAGGGCGGCTGCCCGGTCGCGCACGGCCGTGCCGCGCACCCGACCCAGGGTGGCGGGAACCGCCAGTGGTGGCCGGATCGCCTCAACCTGAAGATTCTTGCCAAGAACCCCGCCGTGGCCAACCCGCTCGGCGAGGAGTTCGACTACGCCGAGGCGTTCAGCGGCCTCGACCTCGCCGCCGTGAAGCGGGACATCGCCGAGGTCCTCACCGATTCCCAGGACTGGTGGCCCGCCGACTTCGGCAACTACGGCCCGCTGATGATCCGTATGGCCTGGCACAGCGCGGGCACCTACCGCATCAGCGACGGCCGCGGCGGCGCCGGCGCCGGCCAGCAGCGCTTCGCCCCGCTGAACAGCTGGCCGGACAACGGCAACCTGGACAAGGCCCGCCGCCTGTTGTGGCCGGTCAAGAAGAAGTACGGCAAGAGCCTGTCGTGGGCCGACCTGATGGTCCTCACCGGCAATGTCGCGCTGGAGACGATGGGCTTCGACACCTTCGGCTTCGGCGGCGGCCGTGCCGACGTGTGGGAGGCCGAGGAGGACGTCTACTGGGGTCCCGAGACCACCTGGCTCGACGACCAGCGCTACACCGGCGACCGTGAGCTGGAGAACCCGCTCGGCGCGGTCCAGATGGGCCTGATCTACGTCAACCCGGAGGGCCCGAACGGCAACCCGGACCCGATCGCCGCGGCGCGCGACATCCGTGAGACGTTCCGCCGGATGGCGATGAACGACGAGGAGACCGTCGCCCTCATCGCCGGTGGTCACACCTTCGGCAAGACCCACGGCGCCGGCCCGGCGGACAACGTCGGCGCCGACCCCGAGGCCGCCCCGATCGAGGCGCAGGGCCTCGGCTGGGCCAGCACCTATGGCACCGGCAAGGGCGGCGACGCGATCACGTCCGGCCTGGAGGTCACCTGGACCACCACGCCGACCCAGTGGAGCAACGGGTTCTTCAAGAACCTGTTCGAGTACGAGTACGAGCTCAGCCAGAGCCCGGCCGGTGCCCACCAGTGGGTGGCGAAGGACGCCGCGGAGATCATCCCCGACGCGCACGACGCGTCGAAGAAGCGCCTCCCGACGATGCTCACCACCGACCTGTCGCTGCGCTTCGACCCGATCTACGAGCCGATCGCGCGCCGGTTCTACGAGAACCCGGAGGAGTTCGCGGACGCCTTCGCCCGCGCCTGGTACAAGCTGACCCACCGCGACATGGGCCCGAAGTCGCTGTACCTCGGCCCGGAGGTCCCCGAGGAGACCCTGCTGTGGCAGGACCCGCTGCCGCAGGCCGAGGGCGAGGCCATCGACGCCGCCGACGTCGCGGCCCTGAAGGCCAAGCTCCTTGAGTCGGGCCTGACCGTCTCGCAGCTGGTCTCGACCGCGTGGGCGTCGGCCTCCACCTTCCGCGGCAGCGACAAGCGCGGCGGCGCCAACGGCGGGCGCATCCGCCTGGAGCCGCAGCGCGGCTGGGAGGCCAACGACCCCGACCAGCTCGCCTCGGTGCTGCGCACCCTGGAGGGCATCCAGCGCGAGTTCAACTCCGGTGCCAAGAAGGTCTCCTTGGCCGACCTGATCGTGCTCGGCGGCTCCGCCGCCGTGGAGAAGGCCGCCAAGGACGCCGGCATCACCGTCGAGGTCCCGTTCGCCGCGGGCCGTGTCGACGCGACCGAGGAGCACACCGACGCGGAGTCCTTCGCCGCACTGGAGCCGACCTCCGACGGGTTCCGCAACTACCTCGGCAAGGGCAACCGCCTGCCGGCCGAGTACCTGCTGCTGGACCGGGCGAACCTGCTCACCCTCAGCGCCCCCGAGCTGACGGTCCTGGTCGGTGGCCTGCGTGTGCTGGGCGCCAACCACCAGCAGTCGAAGCACGGTGTCCTGACCGAGACGCCGGGCGTGCTGACCAACGACTTCTTCGTCAACCTGCTCGACCTGGGCACGACGTGGAAGTCGACCTCCGAGGACCAGACCACGTTCGAGGGCCGTGACGCCTCCGGCGCGGTCAAGTGGACCGGCACCCGTGCCGACCTCGTGTTCGGCTCGAACTCCGAGCTGCGCGCGCTCGCCGAGGTCTACGCGAGTGACGACGCGAAGGAGAAGTTCGTGAACGACTTCGTCGCCGCGTGGTCGAAGGTCATGGACCTCGACCGGTTCGACCTGGTCTGACGGCACCGGGTGTCCGGGCCGGCCCACCGGCCGGCCCGGACACCCCCCGTCCCACAGGTCTCGGCACCGTCCTTTTGGCGCGATGTCTCCAGGAGAAGGAGCCATGACCGCACTGCGCACCGCCGAGTCCGTCCGCACCACCCCGCAGGGCCTGCTCTGGGAGCCCAGCGAACGCTGGGTGCGCGGCCGCACGGGCGACGTCACCGTCGTCGACAGCCGCCACCCCGTCCTCGTCTGGGAACCAGGAGTGCCCGTACCGCTGTACGCCTTCCCGCGCGCGGAGGTCCGCGAGGACCTGCTCCGCCCGGCCCAAAACCCGCGGACCGGCACTCACACCGGATCGCGGATCTTCTACGACCTTCGAACCGACGGCGCCCTGCTGGAGAACGCCGCCTGGACCTTCCCCGCCGACGACCTGGCCGGTCACATCGCCTTCGAGTGGTCCCGGCGCACGGGCCGCGGGCTCGACCACTGGTACGAGGAGGAGGAAGAGATCTTCATCCATCCCCGTGACCCGCACAAACGGGTCGACGCCCTGCCCAGCAGCCGCCACGTGCAGGTCGAGATCGACGGCACCCTCGTCGCCGACACCCGGCGCCCGGTCCTGCTCTTCGAGACCGGCCTGCCGACCCGCTACTACATCCCCCGCGAGGACGTCCGCCTCGACCTGCTCACGCCCACGGACCACAGCAGCGGCTGCCCCTACAAGGGGACCGCCCAGTACTGGTCGTGGCGCGGTGCGGCCGACGTGCCGCCCGACGTCGTCTGGAGCTACCCGGAGCCGCTGCCCGCGGTGGGCGCCGTCAGGGGACTCCTGGCGTTCTACAACGAAGTCGTCGACATCGTCGTGGACGGTGAACGCGTCGAGCGGCCGGCGACGCCCTTCACGCAGGCGTTGTCCCGGCGGCCGACCGCCTGACCTCCCCGGTTTGGCCCGTCAGCTGTGCGCCCGGGGGCCCTCGATCCCGCGCACGGGATGCTTGCTCATGATCGAGACGCGGTTGAAGGCGTTGATGGTGATCGCCACCCAGATCACCGCGGAGACCTGATCGTCGGTGAGCACCCGGTGGGCCGCGTCGAGGGCGGACTCGTGCGCGGCCGCGTCCGTCGGATCGGTGGTGGCCTCGGCGAGGGCGAGTGCGGCGCGCTCCTCGGGCGTGAAGAGTTCGGTGTCGCGCCAGGCCGCCAGCACGCCCAGCCGCCGCGTCGACTCGCCCAGGCGCAGGGCCGCCTTGGTGTGCGTGTCGAGGCAGTAGGCGCAGCCGTTGATCTGCGACACCCGGAGGTTGACCAGCTCCACGAGCGTGCGGTCGAGTCCCGCGTCGGCGGCGACCGCGCGCACCGCCTCGGACGTCTGGACCATGGCGTGGTACGCCTTGGGGCTCTGCTTGTCGATGAAGATCCGCCGGGTCGCGGTGTCCGTCGTGGGGCTGGTCAACGTGGCGCTCCTTCGGGGGCCGCTCCCCGGCGGCTCCCTTGTCGGTCGTGTGGGCGGAGGTGTCGTGGTTCTATGATCCAGGCATAGTTGTTGAATGTGAAATCATCATGTGGGTGAAAGGCGGTCCGCGATGAGTAACGTCGAGGCCAAACCCGTGGAAATGCGCTGCGGTACGACGACGGACGGCGCCCGGCCGACGGACGCGCCGCAGGTCGACGTACTGACGCCGCGCGACGTGCCGCTGGGCGGCCCGCGGGCGATGACCGTACGCAGGACGCTGCCACAGCGCGCCAGGACGCTGATCGGAGCCTGGTGCTTCGCCGACCACTACGGCCCCGACGACGTCTCCGCGACCGGCGGCATGGACGTGCCACCTCACCCGCACACCGGGCTCCAGACGGTGAGCTGGCTGTTCAGCGGCGAGATCGAGCACCGCGACAGCCTCGGCAGCCACGCCTTCGTGCGCCCCGGCGAACTCAACCTCATGACCGGCGGACACGGGATCAGCCACTCCGAGGTGTCCACCACGCGGACCGCCGTCCTGCACGGCGTCCAGCTCTGGGTGGCGCTGCCCGCCGAGCACCGCGACGCCGAGCGGGACTTCCAGCACCACACACCCACCCCCGTACACGTCGCCGGAGCCGAGATCAGGGTCTTCCTCGGCTCCCTCGCCGGCGACGACTCCCCGGTGCGGACCTTCACGCCCCTGCTCGGCGCCGAGATCCTCCTCGAACCCCGGGCGACGCTCACACTCGCCGTGGACCCCGGCTTCGAGCACGGCCTCCTCGTCGACCAGGGCGACGTCCGCATGGCCGACGCCCTGCTGCAGCCCGCGGAACTCGGCTACGTCCCCACCGGAGCGGACACCCTCACGCTGACGAACGAGTCCGACGACACGGCCCGCGCGGTCCTGCTCGGCGGCACGCCGTTCGAGGAGGAGATCGTCATGTGGTGGAACTTCATCGGCCGCACCCACGAGGACATCGTCCGGGCGCGCGAGGAGTGGGAGGCGGCCTCGGACCGCTTCGGCACCGTCGACGGCCACGGCGGCTTCCGGCTGCCCGCGCCCGCCCTGCCGAACGGAGTCCTCGCGCCCCGCGGCAATCCGCCCCGTCACTGACAGCCCGTCACTGTTCGCTCCCTCGAAATCGCCCTCATGCCGAGGGCTCGCGTGCTCGTCGGCAGGGCCCTCCGCGGTGCCCCAGCTTAGTGATCAACGGGACGCGCGGGGACGGCGGCCGGAATGGTCACCGCCCCGCGGTCGTCGCACCCTCCGGAGCGTCGCCGGGAGGGGGAAAGGCGGGGCGCGTCCGGGCGACGGCCGAGGCGTCATGCCGTCAGGAATCGGCGGCGTCGCGGAATCTGATGGTTGCCGGATCCCAGACGTAGTACCGGCTGAACGAGATCAGGGCTTGCCATTCGGGTTCGTAGAACCGTGGTTGCACCCAGGCGACGGACCGACCGTCCGGACCGTTGAAGTGAGCCCGTAGTCCGCCCTCGTGCCAGCGGCCGCCCACGCGCACCTCGACCGCGCGGTGCGGCCAGTAGGAGACGGGCCGGTCGTAGAAGCAGTCGAGCATGTCGGCGCCGGCGATCACCGCGTCGCCGACCTGCTGTTCGGCCTCGGGCGCCGCGGGGACATGGGGTTCGGAGTAGAGCAGGCTCATGCGGTGGGGGTCCCAGAGGACCCACGTCATGCGGATGGTGGGCCGGGGCCAGTCGAGGATGACGAGCAGGGCGCGACGGCCGTCGGGCTGGTCGCGGTAGGCCAGCACCTGCGTCTTCTGTCGTCGGCCGGCCCTGTGGAGCGTGAGCGTGAGTCCCGTGCGGGCATATTCGGTGTCCCGCCAGTCCGGCACCTGGTCCGGCACTGGGAGGGCAGCCTCTTCCACGTCACGCCATTCGGTCATACGTTCGAATGTAGCGGGATGTGTGTGACGGCACGAGACCTCATTCGGGTGAAGGCGTCATCGAGTCGACCCGACAGTGGCCCTCGGTGCTGTGGACGGGGTCCTCTGCGTTGTCTGGGGAGCTACGGGAAGCGGTGGGTCGGTGGGTCGGGAAGCGTGAGCGCGGATGCAGCGCGTTTTGGGCTGCGGGGGTGACGCCGATCGCCCGGTAAAGTGCGCGCCAGGGAGGGGGCAGCATGGCAGAGGACGCAAGTCGTCGGCGCACACCGCAGCTCTGGATTGGGCTGGGCGGAATCACTCTTTTGTCCGCCATAGTCCTCAAGGGCGTGATCGAGGGCAACAGGAATGCTCAGGTAGAAGGCGTCGTACTCCTGGTGATCTGGTCATTCCTTGCCGGTCTAGTGGTTGGTCATCGCTCGGGCACGCGACACATGCTCGAGAGTGCGCCGCCAGCCGAGGAGAACCCCGAGCTCACACGCTGAGTTTCCGGTGGCTACTCACCAGGCACCTTGCCAACGGCCCATGAGCTGTGGCGAGCCCTGGACAGGCATTGGCGGTCGGTGTGAGGTGCGGTTCGTGAAGACTGAGGGTAAAGGTGCCATGGCTTGTGCACCGCTTGTACGGATCGTCCCGGCTGAGCTGGGAGAGGGCTGGGCTGGGGTCCTGGCGGGGATTGCCGCCGACGTGCTGATTTTCCTGACCATGGACGACCTGAGGCTCTCGGGCACCGCTGGACGCCTTCAAATCTCCGGAGTTGTCATATTGACGCTGCTCTGGGCGGCCAATCTCCTGGTGTACCGACCGCGCCAACTGCGTGCCTTCGGCTCCGCCGTGGCGATCGAACAGCCGCCTGCGCCGGGACCGCACGAGGAGCAGACTCGCCACCTCCAACTCGGCCGCCTTCGCGTGGCAGCCCTTGTCCTCCTGGTGACGCTGGGAGGCGCGTACGTCGCCCATGCGCCGCTTGTCGGCCTGGGCTTTCAGCTGATTCTGGTCCTCGGTCTTGTGCACACCTGGCGGACTGCGATCTGGTGGGAGCGTCGACACGGCGTCCATCTATGGAGGCCGGCGCTGTCGGCCGTGGGCCGTGAGCGCTGGCGTCGCTCCCCGTATTACGCGACGTCAGCAAAAGCGGTCGACTCCGTTACGCGCAACGGTCAACCGGAGTAGGTCGGCGGCGGTACAGCACTCAAGAGTGTTGAAGGCATTCCGGGCCGCCTGCTGGGACGGCCAGGTGGTCGCTCCAGTCGCCGCGAAGATCGACGCCGGGCTGCGTCCCATCACCAGGCAGAATGCGTGCCCCACTCACCGACTTCTCTCCGCCCCGTGCTATGCCTGCTTCAGCTGATGGAAAACGGGTGGAGGGGGCGACGATGGCGGAGCGGGCGTGGGCCACGGCGGGCAAGAGGGACAGCCGCGGCCGGAAGGCGGCGGGCCGGGCGCGGCTCACGGGCGTGGCGCTGATCGTGCTGTCTCTGATGGGGACGGTGCTGAGCTACCTGGCGTTCACGGTGTGGGTGCCAGGCCAACAGGACCGCTACGAGCACTACCGGGCAGCCGAGCCCTGCCCGACGCAGGCGACTCCGCAGGAGGTGGCTGCGAAGGACTGCCTCACCACTTGGCACTTCACTGTCACGAAGGTTGAGTCCACGTTCACAGGGAAGGTTAGGGAATACGAGGCGACGGTCAAGGACGTGGGCGACGGCTCCTGGCAGAGGGTCGTGCGGTTCAGCGACTCCGGGCCGCTCTTCGACAAGCTGCATCGGGGCGACGAGGTCACCGCGACCGGCTGGCGCCGCGACATCGTCGCCGTCAGCAAGGACGGTGTCCGCCAGAACACCTCCGACGCTCCCCGCGACGAGCACCAGGGGAACGCCGCCATGGGTGTCCTCCTCGTCCTCCTCGCGGCCCAGTCGCTGGTATTCGGCACGGTCCGCCTGGCCAGACCGACCGCCTACGCGCCCTTCGTCTGGGAGCCGTACGGCAGGTGGCTGGCCTTCACCAACATCTGTGTCGGCGTGAGCGTGGGGGCCGCGTCGGTGTGGCTCGGCATCCCGTGGTGGACCGTGCTCATGACCGTGCCGCTCGTGGTCTGCACAGTGATGGCGCTGCTTCTGCGCCGGCAGCGGCGCGCGGCGGCGGACTCGGCGAAGGCGAGGCGGCGACAGGACGCGCGAGTGAGTTCGCGATAGCGCAGAAACACCTTCGTGCCCCAACCCCGCCGGATCCGGCGGGGATTCACGGGAGACCGCGGCTGCCGGCGGTGGCCGAAGCCGGTAGCCGTCGAAGTCGGCATCCCACAGGGCAGACCCCAACTCGCCCGACCTCGCTCCTAGGGTCAGTGTGAGGTTGTGATCACTCTGCCATCGGCTGGAGACCAGTGATCGCCGCATCACTCCCTCGAAATGATCCGGACTCCTACCAGCCCATGTCCTTGGCCACCTCTTCCTGAGCCGCGGCGATCTCATCCTCTGTGGACTCGATGACATCCACCTCTTCCAAGCGCGCCAGCAGGTCTGCGAGAGCTTGCTTCTGAGCCGGATGCGTGATCGGTACGGCGTTCAGGTCGGTACTCATCAGCCAGTCGAACAGCACGATGGCATCGGAGCGCCACAGCCGGAGATCGACGGTTGGTGTGGACCTCCATGGGAAACCAATGTCCATGCAGGCATCTTGCCAGGTCATCGGCATGGCGAACGTCGCCGCTCAATGGGTGCGCGCCCGCAAGGCCAACCTTTGGCGGCACGACCTCGCGCAGCGCCGTCCATGAACCACAGACGCATGTAAGGAGATTGCTTCGATTGCGCGTCAGTGGAGGCTGTAGGTGACCACGGTGCGGGCCGGGAAGCGGAAGTCGTCGCGGACCGTGGGAGAGACCTCGACCATGACGCTGACGCTCGAACCGGTGGCGCTTGTGGAGTCGTAGATCCAGACGGGGCCCCGCAGGGGAGACCCGCACAGACCCTCGGGGAGCTCGATCTCGTCATCGGCGACGCCTTTGGTGCCGTACTTCTCGTCGAACAGGGGCTTGCCTTCTGGGAGGATGCCCGCCTGGTGGAGGTAGTCCGGTACTTGGTTGCTCACGAACGTGACCTCAGCGCGGCCGTTCCTGGTGAAGTAGTGGATGTCGGAGGCACCGGTGGGAATCGGTGCGCCCCCGGCCCGGATCACACCGGGCAGCTGCATGTCGCTGCCCTCACAAGCTCGGGCGTCCCCGAACGGATGGAACAACTCGTCCCGGAACAGCCAGATCAGGCCGCCCGCCATCACGGCCAGGACCGCCACCGCGACCGCCAGACAGGACAGACGTCGGCGCCATGCGGAGCCGCCGCGCTCCGTGTCGTCCACGTCATCCAGGTACGAGACTTCGTCCACCCCGTCCGAAACGGCTCGACCGCTCGTCGCTCGTTCAGCACCCATGACACGCCCCCCTCAGGAATCCCGCACATGATCGGCGGCAGCATATGCCCGATCAACCGTTCTGGTATTGGGCCCCCTTGTACCTGGTCGGGAGTGAGCTCGACATGTCCCAGCCCTCCACCAACAGCTCTTCTCCGGTGGAATGTCACGGCCGTCTGTTCACTGATGCCCGGTACATGAAATCGCTGGCGCTCTCACCTACTGGCGGCAACTGCTGTGATCAGCCATGCTGCATGGCCGCTGCGGCGAACAGAACAGCCGGCGGACCAAGATCGTGAAGTGGTTGTCCAGCCCGCCCACCGAGTTCACCCACGCTGGTATGAACGGCCTCTGTGGTGGGGTGCAGCATCGCCCCGCATCCTCCCCGGGAGCTGCGCAGTAGCCGCCGTCACTGGTCGTCGTTGGTCGCCCTCGGACGGCCCAGAGACGGCCCGGCGGCGGAGGGCTGTCAGCCTTCTCCTGGCGGACCTCGGCACCATGCTTACGCGCTACGCGGATGCTCTTCGAGAGCACGAGTTTCCGCGGCCGTACTGAACTACGACCTCTTCGTCCCGAACAGGGTCCGGGCAAGATCCGCACATGGCCCCGCTGACGTGTACACAGGTCAGGCCTTTGGTGTGCCTTGGTTTCTCTGGGCGCTTGGGAGGCGCTGGGAGAAGATCTTCTCCCAGCGCCCTCGTGCCGTCACCGAAGATGCCGCCGCCATCAGAAGATGCTGCCGCCTCCGTTGCCGCCGTTGCCTCCGCTTCCGCCGCCGCTGAAGATGCCGTCGCCGCCGTTGCCGCCGTTGCCTCCGCTCCCGCCGCCGCTGAAGATGCCGTCGCCGCCGTTGCCGCCGTTGCCTCCACTTCCGCCGTCGCCGAAGACGCCGTCGCCTCCGTTGCCGCCGCTCCCGCCGTCGCCGAAGATGCCGTCGCCGCCGTTGCCGCCGTTGCCTCCGCTCCCGCCGTCGCCGAAGATGCCGTCGCCTCCGTTGCCGCCGTTGCCTCCGCTCCCGCCGTCGCCGAAGACGCCGTCGCCTCCGTTGCCGCCGCTCCCGCCGTCGCCTCCGTCGCCAAAGCCGCCTTCCTCACCCCACGTCCCTTCTTCACCTTCGTTGTCCCAGCTGTCGTGGTGGTGATTCATCGGGGTTGGGGCGGTGGCAGGCGAGGTCGCTGGGGCTGCGAATGCGCTGGTGGGCAGCAGTGCGCCTCCACCGGCCAGGGATGCCGAGGCTGCGAGCA
The DNA here is from genome assembly GCF_054729265.1 of Streptomyces krungchingensis. Classification (NCBI taxonomy): domain Bacteria; kingdom Bacillati; phylum Actinomycetota; class Actinomycetes; order Kitasatosporales; family Streptomycetaceae; genus Streptomyces; species Streptomyces krungchingensis. Next base: position 1,497,377 of record NZ_JBPUKY010000001.1, on the reverse strand, counting down.
TCACGAGCCGCCGGGTCCAAGAGCTGCGGGGCATGGGGGTTCTCCTCACGTTATGGGTGAAAGGTTGCCGAACGGGCCAGCGAACGCATGGTCTTTCGGCAGCGGGACACCGGTCCCGTGACCGCGCCGTCCGGGTCACGACGGGGCAGGTGGGCCGCAGGCTCTGCGTGACCTCATGCCTCAAGTAGGCCCTGCCAGGCGATTCGGGTCACGGCACTGCATTTCGGGACTTGACAGAGGACAGCAGGTCCAAGAGACGAGCCGGTACCCGCCAGATCGGGCATCGAGGCCACAACCGCCCCGGAGAGAGATGTCCTGCTGCACGCACCGCCCGCGCCGGCAGATGGCCGGGTGAAGGAGTCCGCGTGGCTGAGTTTCGGCGTGGAGCCTCAGCTGGTTGGGGAGCGCGCCGGTCACAGCGTGGCGGTGCTCTTCCGGGTGTATGCCAAGTTCCTGAAGGACGGAGACGAGGCCGCTAACGCCAAGATCTCCGCCCGACTGGACCAGGACTGGTGATGCGCCGTCGGTCCCGTCCACGCACTGTCCACGCACCGCGAGACAGGCCGTTCGAACGCGAGACAGAGTGAGACAGCCAACGGATCACCGGGAGACATGACAATAGGCCTGTGACCTGCGAACTTCGCAGGTCACCGGCCTGTTGCTCCCGTGTGGCGGCGCCAGGATTAGAACCTGGGAAGGCTGACCCGGTCGTCTGCGGCCACGCTGCCTGGGCCGCCGAGCACAGGGGCGGCCCGAGCTGATCTGCCAGCCCAGGGAGCTCGGGCCGTTCTCGGACCGGCCGAGGTAGCCGTACTCGTGCGACAGTGACCTTGCTGTACCCGGCTGCTCACGGCAGGGTCCTGATCGGGGTGACACAGAATGGCGGGCACCACTCGAACGCCGTGGCGCTCGCGATCCTGTGGCCCGCCGTGTGCCGTGAGGACGTCTCGCCACGATCCTTGCGGTGGTCAACCCGGCATTGTTGTCCGACCCTCCGTGGTCGGACGGATCGCCGTGACCACCGTTTGCAGGCTCGTCAGCCAGATGGCGGCGTCGACGGCGTAGTACAGCAGTGGGTCGGGTGCCCGGCCGCCCGAGGCGGCGAGCACATCGGCGATGACGGTGCGGTCTGTCGGCGCGTTCGGGTCCGGGGGTTCGGCGGGTGCGGGGCGTGGTTTTCTGGAGCGCAGGTCGTAGATCAGCGGCAGCGCGGTCAGCCGAAGATGGTGGGCGGCGTCGCGCAGGTGTGCGGCGCTGAGCGGCCAGGCCGCCAGCGCGCCCGAGGAGCAGTGGTTGACCAGGCTCTGCCCTATGGTGATCACCCGGTTGCCGGCAAGCAGGACGGCCATCCAGTCCTTGTCCGCGGGGTGGGCCGGGTCCTGGTCACCGCGCTCGGTGGCGTACTGCACGTAGCTCGTCTCCGCGATCACCTGGGCGAGGCGGGCCCGGGCCAGCGCGTCGCCGGCCGTCCCGTCCCCGGCGATGGTGTCGATGATCTCAGTGACGGCCCGGGTGCTCTGGTCCAGCAGCCGTGAACAGGCCCGTCGCAGCTCCCCTGCGCCGCCTTGCGGCCAGGCCAGCAGCCCGACCAGGGCGCCGATGACGCCGCCGACGACGACGTCCGTGAACCGGACGGCGGCCAGCCCCGGCCTGGCGGGACCGAGCTGGGCGAAGGCGGCGGCCGTGGCGATCGTGGAGAACGCCTGGCCCCAGCCCATGCCGAGCACGGGCCCCGCGGAGAACGCAAGGAGGTACAGAGGCGGCAACACGACCGCGTACACCGCCACGTGGTCGGCCACGGAGTACAGCATTACGGCCACCACGGCGGCGCCCGCGAGCGTGCCGCCGAACGCCGGCCACAGCGCCGTACGGGTGCCCGTGGCGCTCGTCCTCATCACGGTGATGGTGGCCAGCAGTGCCCAAAGGCCGTGGGCCAGATCGAGGCCGCCCACGATCAGGCGGGCGGCTGCCAGGGCCAGAGCGATCCGGACGGCGTTCTGGAAGTACACCGACCGGGGCGTGAAATGGGCCCGCAGGCTGCGCGTGTAGAGGGACAGCGTGGATCGTTCGGCATACCAGAACGGGCCCGGCCGCTCGGCGGGCGGCGTCGCGTCCGTGGGCACGGGCGCGCCGAGCGCGATGCGCACCGCCGTGATCAGGAGGGTTCCGGTGTGCGCGATGTCCATGGCGATCGCGCCGCCGCGCACCGCGGCGGCGCTGTTGGGACACCAGACGGGCGGGTGGACGCGGTGGGCCTCGAAGTCCGCCGCGGCGGCGGTGTACGGCGCGTCGGAAGGCGCCGGGCCCCGGCCGGACAGCCCGAGCGCCACGTCGTGGCACGCGGCGGCCGACGCTTGCAGCAGCCGGGCCGCCGCGGGGTCGTGGGTGGCAGGGGTGTCGTGGGCTTCCTGTACCAACTGCCGTGTCTGGGCGAGCAGATGAAGCATGTAGGCGGCGCCCTGGCACAGTGCCCGGTGCCGCGCCGACGCCGACGTCGGGCGCTCCTCGTCCGGCACCCGGCTCAGCCGCAGCTCTTGCGACGCCGTCCTCAGCTTCTCCGGGCTGTCGGACGGCGGTGACCGCGGCTCCGCCGCCAGCGCCCGCAGTGCCCCGGACGCCAGCCCTGCGGCGCGCGCCAGCCGGTCCGCGTACCGTCCCGGCGGGGGATCCGGCAGCAGCCACATCTCCGCCGCCGCCATCAGCACCGTTCCGGTCGCCAGCCCGGCAAGGCGCGCCGCGAGTGTCGTGGGGGCGTATGGCGGAAAGCACGCCAGGATGTAGAACGCCTGGAGGCCGCCCGCCAGTCCGCCCAGCCGGGGCGCGCCCACCCCCGCGTAGGTCACCAGGAAGCCCACCACGAACATTCCGAGGGCGGCCGTCCATGAGTGCACGCCGAGCACGGTGCCCAGGGTGACCAGCGCGGCGGCGACCGGCAGTACCGCCAGCAGCGTGCGGGCGCGCTCACGCGGTGTACCCGGGACGAAGGACATCCCGCCGGTGGCGATCGCGCCGAACAGCGCGTAGATCGCCGCGACGTGGTTCCCCAGGCCGTAGCGTGCGGTGTAGAACCCCGTGCAGGCCACGAGCGTCACCCGCGCCGAACGTCGCACCGCCCGCAGGCCCGGATCACGGGCCCGCAGCCATTCCAGTCCACCGCGACGGGGCACCCGCGGCCTCCTCGTCGATCATGCGGAGAAACGTCCGTCTCCCCGCTCACGCTAAGCCGGGCGGGTACGCCAGGCCACCGGATGCGAGGCGGTGGTCGCAGGGGCGATGTGGGTGCAGAGGGCCAGGGCGTCCGCCTGTGCGGGCGCCCGGCCGTCCTCGGACCGACACCTGGCAGGAGGACCTGACGATGGCTGCCACGACAGGTGGAACCCAGCCGGCCCACCCTGAGCGCCCGGGCGCGACGGACGGGGTGTGCAGCGAGTTCACCGTCTTCACCAAGATCAAGCCGGGACATGCGGACGCGCTGCGCGAACTTCTTGCCGAACTGTCCGCCACGCATGCCGACGAGGGATTCCATGAGGCGATGCACCAGATCGGCACCCTGCACGACGCGCGGCATGTGATCTTCGACGACGACGACACGCGGTTCATGTTCGCCAGCGCCTTCGACGGCTCCTGGGACACCTACATCGACGACTTCGCCAAGACGGTGGTCGGGAAGAACTTCGACCGGATCTTCTCGCACAGCGAGGGGTGGCCCGGTGTGAGCGACCCCGGTGTGAAGGACTGGTTCATCGCCCACCAGGCTCCCGCGGAGGTCTTCGACAGCTCCTATCCCGATCTGACCGTTCAGCAGATCTGGAAGGACCAGCGCGTGAACGACGCGTTCCAGGACGTGCTGGACACTCCTGAGTTCCGGGCGGCGCTGGAGAACCCGGCCAACTCGGATTTGATGGCCACGCCCGCGTTCCAGAAGCTACTGGAGGAAGCCACGGCCTAGACGGGCCGGAAACCGGCCCGGACGACACAGTCGATCCGACACCCGTGGACCGCGCCGACTCGCAACGAGCACCTACTACGCCGCCAAGACCCGCGCCCCCAGCACTCGGGCCGTCCGCGACGCCGAGCTGAAGACGCACATGCGTCCCCGCACGAAGAAGCCCGGCTCGGACATTGTCCGAGCCGGGCGTCGAAAGAGCCGCCTTCGGGATTCGAACCCGAGACCTACCCGTTACGAGTTGTCCGATCTTGGTCCGGGAGCGTCCGTTGATGTTCGCTGGCCGCGCTCCGGTCGAGCCGGCCGGTACGAGAGACCAGCAGCAGTACGAACCGTCCGTTCTTGCCAACGGACGGCGCCATGCGGGCATCAAGCGGAGGCGCGGAGCGGTCCGGCTGCTTGAAGGCGCACAGAACCGTGTGTTCGCGATCCCCCAGATCCGGACCACGCCGCCGACCATACCCAGCCGCTGTGTCCGGTGAGGGCGGTTGAGGTGCCGGTGGACCGGTTCCAAAGCCGAACCGTGCCGTCGGCGCTGGAGCTGACGAGGTGTCCGTCGGGCGACCAATCCACCGACACCACCTTGTCGGTGTGTCCGGTGAGGAGGGTTGAAGGGCGGGTGTCCGGGTCTCAAATCCGGACCGTGCCGTCGTCCCAGGCAGTGGCGAGACGTTGCCCGTCAGGCGTCCGCGGGGGCTGTCGTCAGTGGCGCCGAGGTGGCCGCGCCGCTGCGGCCGGTCCGCCGGGCGAGCGGTACGAGGACGATGGCCACCGCGCCGAGCAGTCCCGCGAGCGCGAAGGTGGTGAAGCCCCAGTTCTCGTTGCCGTTGCCGGCGAGGGTGCCGATCAGCCACGGGCCGACGACGGCGCCGGTACGGCCGATCCCGGTGACCCAGCCGAGCCCCGCGGCGCGCTCGCTGTCGCGGTACACGGTGTTGGCGGCGGCGTACACCATGACCTGCGCGCTGAACAGCCACACACCGGTGACGGCCACCACCGCGTACGTGACGCCCAGCGGGAGGTGGGACCGGAGCAGCAGTGCCCCGGCGGCGGTGAGCACGAACCAGATCGCCGAGATCCGCACCGGCCCGAACCGGTCGGCGGTGCGGCCGGCGATCAGCAGGCCCACGATGCCGCCCGCGTTGATCACCAGCAGGAAGCTGACGGACGAGCTCAGGCCGTAGCCCGAGGCCCGCATCATCTGCGGCAGCCAGGTGCTCACGCCGTACACGAGCAGCAGTCCGCAGAACGAGGCCAGCCACAGCAGCGGGGTCGCCCAGCGCGCTTCGGGGCGGAACAGCCCCTGCACGGCGGCCAGTCGGCCCTTGGCCCCGGCGGCCGGGGCGGCGACGGCCGTGGGCCGCGGCAGCCCGTAGCGGTCGGCGACGGCGTCGGCCCGGTTGCGCAGGCCGCGTGCCAGCAGCACGCCGGGCGATTCCGGCAGGAGCGTCAGCAGCAGCGGTACGGCGACGACGGCCGGCAGGACGCCCGCCCAGAACACCCAGCGCCAGCCCGCGGCCGGTGCGAGGGACAGCCCGAGCCCCGTCGCCGCCATGCCGCCCGCGTGGTACGAGGTCATCAGCAGACCGGTGGTCAGGGCCGCCCTGCGGGGCGGGGCGAACTCCATCACCATGGCCAGGCACAGCGGCATCAGGCCGCCGAGGCCGAGGCCCGAGACGAACCGGCCGGTGCCGAACAGGCCGATTCCCCCGGCCAGCGCACAGATGGCCGAGCCGATGGAGAACAGGGTCACGCTGGACACCAGCATCAGCCTGCGGCCCAGCCAGTCGGTGAGGTTTCCGGCGGTGAGCGCGCCGATGAGCATGCCGAAGGTGGTCCAGCTGCCGATGGTGCCCGCTGTGGACGGGGTCAGCCCCAGTCCCGGGTCGTCGAGCATGTGGGGCATGACGGCGCCGTAGATGTTGACGTCCATGCCGTCGAAGAACACGGCCAGCCAGCACAGGGCCAGGACCGGGAACACGGTGCGGAAGGTGTGCGGGGGACGGGGTGCGGCGGGGGAGCGGTTCATCTTCGTCCTTGGAGATGAGGGAGGCCCAGGAACAGGAGCGGTCCGTTCGCGATGGGTCGGTTGTTCGCTTGTTCGTCTGGTGAAAAACAGTTCACAATTGGCTGAGCATGAGTCTCGGGTCGAGGCACGCGGGTGTCAATGGGTTGCGTGTGGCGATTCCGAGGCGTCGGGGAGCCGTCGCTCCGCCCCGGGGTGAGCGGTGCTCACCCCGTGTGGTCATGGTTCGGGCTCACCCGGGGCCGTCGTGGGCCGGGCTCAGTTGTTCCAGCTCTCGTCGTACGGGTCCCGCGGCGACTGGACCGGATTCGCACTGCTGACGTCGAGGAACGGGATGATGCCGCCGTTGACGGGGTCCTTGCTCCGCCTGCCGGTGTACGTGCCGGTCACTTCGAGCCAGCCGTCCGGCCGCAGCACCGGCGGGATCCGGCCGCTCAGACCGATCTTGACCGGCTGGGCGTCGGCGGCACAGCAGTTGAGAGCCATGCGCACCAGGTACGGCGTCCCGGCATGGTCCAGGGCGACGAAGCCGGTGATCCTGACGTGCCGGCCGGCGAGGGAGCGGCCGTGGTCGTAGGCGGCGCGGCCCGCGTAGTCGACCAGGCTCATCGGGAGCGGGTCGCGATGGCCCAGCGGCGGGTAGGCGAGCGGTTTCTGCAGGGCCGTACCGGTGCGCAGGGCGCTGTAGGAGCCCAGGGCGGGCGGGGCGACCAGGATCAGGGCGAGCAGGGGGAGGACGAGGAGCCAGGAGACGAGCGGTTCGCGGTGCGAATGGTCGTGGCCGTCCGTGTGCCCGTCCTGGGCTGTCTGCCCGTGCCCGTCGGTGTCGGTGACGGTGCGCTCGTCCCCGCTCCCGTCCGCGTCGGCGCCGGTGCGCTCCGGCCCGCTCTCGGCGTGCCCCACCTCGTGGACGTGCCCCGCCTCGTGGGCGGCCCCCGAGCCCTTCCGCCACGGGGCGCCCCGCCCGCGCATCTCGTACCAGACCGTGGCGACGGCCGCCGCGATCAGTACGACGCCGGCCCCCAGCAGCATGGGGCGCAATCCGGCCTTGACGTAGCGGAGATAGAGATCGGTGGCGCCCGCGTGGAGGATCGCCGCGCCGACGAGGAAGAGGACGGCTGCCTGTGCCTGACGGTTCATAGCAGCACCGCCCCGACCAGGACCGACACGGTGATCGCCAGGGCGAAGGTGGCCGGGGCGAACCGCAGGGCGAATCCGCGGCCGAACGTGCCGACCTGCATGGCGAACAGCTTGAGGTCGATCATCGGCCCGACGACCAGGAACGCCAGCCGGGCGGTGAGCGAGAACTGTGACAGCGACGCGACCACGAACGCGTCGGCCTCGGAGCAGATCGACAGGAGTACGGCGAGGACCGCGAGGGCGAGGACGGACACCACGGGGTTGCCTGCCGCCGCCTGCAGCCAGCTCGCCGGGACGACGGCCTTGAGCGTGGCCGCCGCCATCGCGCCGACCACCAGGAAGCCTCCGGCGTGCATGACGTCGTGCCGCACCGAACCCCAGAACGCGGCCCCCCTGCCGAGGCCCTCGTGCGCCGGACGGGACGGCGGACGCAGCCAGTCGGCGCGGCCGAGCCGCTGCCACAGCCAGCCCATCGCGCACGCCACGAGCAGACTCGCCACGAACCGGGCGAGCACCATCCGCGGATCGTTCGGAAAGGCCACCGCGGTCGCGGTCAGCACGATCGGGTTGATCGCGGGAGCGGACAGCAGGAACGCCAGCGCCGCCGCCGGAGTGACACCGCGTCGCACCAGCGCCCCGGCCACCGGCACCGAGGCGCACTCGCAGCCGGGCAGCACGGCGCCGGCCATCCCCGCGACGGGTACCGCGAGGGCGGGCCGCTTCGGCAGCGCGCGGGCGAAGAACGTCGGCGGCACGAACACCGCGATCACCGCGGAGAGCAGCACGCCGAGCACGAGGAAGGGCAGCGCCTGGACCACCACCGCGACGAACACGGTCATCCAGCTCTGCATCACCGGCGCGGACAACGCCTGCCGCACCGGTCCCTGCGCCGCCACCACGAGGAGCAGCACCATCGTCAGGACGAGGGGAGAGTTGAACTGCCAGCCCCGCGCGCCCTGTCGGTCGTCCGCGTCGCCGCGGTCGACCGGAGGCGGGGCTGCCTTCGTGATGGTCACGGGTGAGGTACCTCCGGTAGGGAAGGGCTCGGTGGCTCGCTGCCCCTCGACCTTCAGTACGCCGGTTCGGGCACAGCTTCTCATCGCGGGCCACGGAGATTACCGGCCGGTCCGCGCCACCGGCCCGTTCATCAGGCTCCCTTGACGGTCCGGGAGCGTCGACCTAGCCTCGCGCCGACACGTCCAGAGGGGGAGGTCCACGATGGCCGGCTTCACGGACGCCACCGGCAGCAGATCCGCGGGCGGGCCGCTCCAGGTGGAGGCGCACGGCCTCGACGTGATCGGCGACAGCGAGCGCAAGGGCACTCCGCGCACGCTGTTCTGGCCCTGGTTCGGGGCCAATGTCTCGATCCTGGGCCTCAGTTACGGTGCTTTCGCCCTCGGCTTCGGCATCTCCTTCTGGCAGGCGCTGGTGGCCGGCGTGATCGGCATCGTCTTCTCCTTCCTGCTGTGCGGCTTTGTCGCGGTCGCGGGCAAGCGGGGTTCGGCGCCGACCATGGTGCTCGGCCGGGCCGCGTACGGAGTGCGGGGCAGCCGTCTGCCGGCGGTGATCTCGTGGATGCTCACCGTCGGCTGGGAGACCGTGCTCACGGCGCTCGCGACCATGGCCACCGCGACCGTCTTCGAGCGGCTCGGGCACGGCGGCGGCACCGGGACCCAGGTGGTCGCGCTGATCGTCGTCGGCGCGCTGACGGTCGTCGGCGGTGTGATGGGCTTCGACCTGATCATGCGTCTGCAGACCGTGATCACCGTCGTCACCGCCGTGCTGACCGTCGTCTACATCGGGCTGGTCGCCGACCACATCCACTGGCACACGGTGAGCGCCGTGCCGGCCGGGTCCGCGCAGGAGTTCATCGGCGCGCTGGTGTTCATGATGACCGGGTTCGGCCTGGGCTGGGTCAACGCCGCCGCCGACTATTCGCGCTATCTGCCGCGTTCCTCGTCCGGCCGGGGCGTGATCGGCTGGACCACGTTCGGAGCCTCGGTGGCGCCGCTGCTCCTGCTCGTCTTCGGCCTCCTCCTCGCGGGCTCCTCCGACGACCTGAGCAAGGCCGTGGCCCTCGACCCGATCGGCGCGCTCACCACGATCCTGCCCACCTGGTTCCTGGTTCCCTTCGTGGTCGTCGCCGTGCTCGGCCTGGTCGGCGGCGCGGTCCTCGACATCTACTCCTCCGGGCTCGCGCTGCTGTCCGCGGGGCTGCGCGTACCGCGCTATCTGGCGGCGCTCGTCGACGGGGTGCTGATGATGGCGGGCTCCGTGTACATCGTGTTCTTCGCGGACGACTTCCTCGGCCAGTTCATCGGGTTCCTCACCACCCTGGGCGTCCCGGTGGCCGCCTGGTGCGGGGTCATGCTGGCCGACCTGGCGATGCGCCGCCGCGACTACGACGAGGGCGATCTGTTCCGTCGGACCGGCCGGTACGGCGACGTGCCGCTCCAGCCGCTGCTGCTCACCCTCGTCGCCACCGCACTGGGCTGGGGCCTGGTCACCAACTCCGCGGCCGGCTGGCTGGAATGGCAGGGCTACTTCCTCGGCCCGTTCGGTCTGGGCGGCAGGAACGGCGACTGGGCCTACGCCAATCTGGGCGTCCTGGTCGCGCTGACCCTGGGCTTCCTCGGCACCCTGGCTTTCGGTGTCGGCCGCGTGAAGGCCCAGGAGCGACTGGACCCGAGCCCCGCCGCCGGAGCGGAGACCGTGCGCGCGTGAACAGCGGTCCGCGGGGAGGGGACGGTCACCGCGTGGGCGGCGGTCGCACCGGGGAAGAGGGGACGGGCGGCGCGCGGCGCGGGCTGCTCGCCGTCATCGACATGCAGCGCGTCTTCGCCGAGCCCGGCAGCCCCTGGGCCACGCCCCGCTTCGACGAGGCCGCCGACGGCGTACGCCGCCTGCTGCCGGCCTTCGGCGACCGCGTCGTCCTCACCCGCTTCGTCGCTCCCGAGGAGCCGGCCGGCGCCTGGCGGGCGTACTACGACCAGTGGCCCTTCGCGCTCCAGCCACCGCAGTCCCCGCTGTGGGACGTGGTGGACGGGCTCATGGTGCGGGCCGCGCAGCAGGTGGATGCCACGACCTTCGGCAAGTGGACGCCGGAACTGGCCGGGTACCTCGGCACCGGGGGTCCGCTGGTCCTGGCCGGTGTCAGCACGGACTGCTGCGTGCTGTCCACCGCGCTCGCGGCCGCCGACGCGGGAGTCGAGGTCCTCGTGGTGGCCGACGCCTGCGCGGGTGCCGACGACACCACGCACGCCAGGGCACTGCAGGTGATGGACCTGTACCGGCCGTTGATCCGGGTCGTCACCGTGGCCGAGGTGCTCGCCGCCGACCAGTCGTGACCATGGTGCTCACCGCCGATCCGCCGGTGACCGCGGTGCTCTGCGGAGACCGGCCGTGACCGCGGCGTTCGCCGCCGATCCGCCCTGACCGGGTCGCTCCCCGCCCACCTGCCGTGACCGTGGGTGGGGCTCGGGTGCCGGCTTCCCCACCCGAGCCCGCGATCACCGACCCGCCTTCGACCCGGCGACGCCCTCGGTCGAGCCCACGTCAGCTCTCGCGCCTGGCCACTCGCCATTGGATAATGACTATCGCCTCAACAGCGTCAGATTCGTCACCGACTGCGTCGCTCCTCGTGTCGGAGGGAGCCGTTCTGTGACCAGCGTCAGTTCAGCCGAGGGTCGACAACCAATGGCTACCGCAACCCCTGAAGCTGGGTTGGCGGAGGTGCTGCACGCTGCGGTCCGGGAAGCTTTGGCGCGTCTGGAAGCTGTGGCGGCCGGGGTCTACTTCCTGGATGAGGAGCGCAACGAACTCACGCTCGTGATGATTGCAGGCAGCCCCCCGTCGCTGTTCACCGTTCCGGGCCGTATCTGCCTGGATACTTCGGCCGCCTCTACGCGCGCGGTCGCCTTGGGCGAAGCAGCCGAGAACTTGGAAGCTCCAGATCCTGGCGATCCTGATTCTGGCGATGCAGACGAGGAGTACGCGCTGCCGTATCCGTATGCCGCCTTGTCGGCCCCTGCGACGGCGGGGAGTACCCGTTTCGGCGTCATCACCGTCCTGCGTCTTGAAACGCGTCGCCCCTACGACGTCGGCGACCGCACCGAGCTGGAAGGGATCGGTTCCAGGCTGGCCGAGGCGCTCGCCGAACTCGCAGCCGGTGGTGTTGCCATCAGGGCCGGACCCATGCCGATGCTTGCACCCATGGGCCTGGAGACGGATGCCGGCATCAGCACGCCGGGCTGGGGGGTGCCCGGCGTTCCGGGCACATCGGGGACAAGCATGATGTACCCGCTGCGGCGGCTCGCCGATCTGCTCAACCGGGCCACGACCATGGACGACATCGTGGGGGCGGCTCAGTACTGCGTCATGTATCCGTTCGGCGCCCAGGCCCTCGTGCTCGCGTCAGCGAGTGAAGGCCGACTGTGGGTCCTGGGCCACAGTGGGGCATCTCGTGCGATGGCCCGCAGCCTGCACGGCACAGGGCTGGACACCCCGACTCTCGCGGCCAGGGCATTTCGCGGACGCCCGCTGTTCCTGTCCCAAGGCCGGCCTTCGGATGCTGGATCAGAACCGTTCGACGGATCAGCTGAGGCCTACCTTCCTCTCACCGGAAGCAAAGAGCTCATCAGCATCCCAGTCAGCCGAAGCACCGACGTCATCGGCGTCTGCTGCCTTCTGTTCCCAGGCCCTCGTGACTTCCCGCCCGAAGAGAGGGCAGTCCTGAGCATGATGGCCGGGTTGCTGGGAGCCGCGGTAGAGCGAGTCGAGCTGGGGGCGAAGCAGCGTGAAATTGCTGAGTACTTGCAAGTAGGACTCCTGCCGTCGGACCTGCCCGAGACGGAACGTCTGACCACCGCAGCCCGATACCGGCCGGCCACCGCCACGTCCAAGGTGGGGGGTGACTGGTATGACGTGATCAGGCTGTCGGATGAACGGACGGTGCTCGTCGTCGGAGACGTGGAAGGCCACGGTCTGGAGAGCGCCGCCGTCATGGGTCAGGTACGCACCGCGGTGACCGCCTACGCGACTGAAGGTCACCGCCCTGCGGTGGTCCTTGACCGTGCCGGCGGGTTGCTCACGCAGCTAGGGACGCATCTGATCGTGACCTGCTGTGTTGTCGCCCTGGACACGGTGGACGGTGCCGCAGAAGTAGCATTGGCAGGTCACCCCGCTCCGCTGGTCCATCTGCCCGACGGCAGCGTCGGCGCCCTGGACGCACCGTCCAACCTTCCCCTGGGCGTTTCTCCGGACTGCCCGAAGGGCTATCAGGGGCGCGAACACACCATCGAGCCCGGGTCGGTCCTGATGCTGTACTCCGACGGCCTGGTCGACAGGAATGCGGGCGACCCGGAACTGCGTGCACACGCGCTGCTCACGGCTGACAGCGCACAAGCCGACTCCGATCTTCAAAGACTGGCCGACCACATCCTCGCGGGCGTCTCCGCCGGCAGGGAACATCGCGATGACGCGGTCCTGCTCCTCGCCCGCTATGAGGGTGCCGGCACGGACGACACACTGCGGACGGGAAGCCTGCATATCCACCGTCGCGACCTGCAGGGCGCCAAGGCGGCACGAACTTTCGTGGACCACCAACTGTCGTCTTGGGGCCTGGCAGAACTGACAGACACGCTCCAGTTGGTGATCTCCGAGATCGTCACCAACGCCCTCATCCATGCAGGCAGCGACGTTGATGTCCGTCTGAGAGCATTCACAGATCATGTCCGGCTGGAAGTACGCGACTCCGACAGCAACCCGCCGGTTCCTTCGCCTCTCGCCTCCTCCCAGGAGTCCAACTCAGAAGCCGAACACGGCCGGGGCCTGCTCATCGTGGAGGCACTGACTGAACCGTGGAGCAGCTCCCCCAACGGGCGGGGCAAGACGGTCTCACTCAACATGCCCATTCCAGTGGCTGACATCTGACGCTCACAAGTCCGGCGGCCAGATCGCCGGTACGGATGTCCGCAACCAGTCATCTCAATACGACTCCAGATAGGTGGCTCTGGAGGACCTCCCCGAGTCCGCTCTGACCACTGCCCCAGAAACGCTCCGCGCGCATCGTCGAGCAGAGGCAACACAAGCACCACCGCGGCGCACGCCACCCGTCACCGCCGTGCGGCAGCCAGAAGCACGAAGCAGGCAGCGGCTACGGCGTTCGCGCCCCGCCGAGGGCGGCAGGACGGCACCGCGTACCGGGCGCTGCGCGATCTCTTTACGTCTCTGTCATGTCCCTGTAGCTTCCGCCTGCAAGGGCTTTCAGGAACTTTCCGGTTCTTCTTGCAGGGCAACTCCCCACTCCCCGGCTCCCGTTGGAGACCCGCGATGAGACGTAGACCCCCACCCCCGCTGCTGCGCCCGCTCCTCGCCTTCGTGACGGCGCTCGGACTGTTCGGGCTGGTCCCGCCCGGCGACGACCCCGCCCCCATGACGCCCACCGCTGCCGCGTCGAACAGCGCGACCGTCTTCTACTACACCAAGACCAAGAACTGGCCGGCCACGTATCTGCACTACGCGCCCGACGGCGGCTCCTGGACCACGGTCCCCGGCGTGCGGATGGAGACCGCCTGCACCGACTGGGTCAGGACGACCGTCGACCTCGGATCGGCCACCGGACTCCAGGCGACCTTCAACAACGGCAGCGGCACCTGGGACAACAACGGCGGAAGCAACTACGCCCTGGGCACCGGCGACATCACCGTCAAGGACGGGGTGATCGCGCACAGCGACCCGTGCGCCGACGGCGGCACCGGGAGCGGCAACAGGGCCACCGTCTACTACTCGACCGCCGCCTCCGGCTGGACCACCGCCAACATCCACTACGCGCCCGCCGGCGGCTCCTGGACCACCGTCCCCGGCCTCGGCATGGAAGCGGCCTGCACCGGCTGGTGGAAGAAGACCCTCGACATCGGGACGGCCACCTCGCTGAAGGCCGCGTTCAACAACGGCAACGGCGTCTGGGACAACAACAACAGCGCCGACTACACCATCCCCACCGGCGCGACGACCGTGCAGAACCAGAAGGTCACCACCGGCGCCTCGGACCCGTGCGCCGCCGAGGAACCCGACACCGAGGCCCCGACCGCGCCCACGAAGGTCACCGCGAACGCCACCGGCACGTCGGTGGTGGTGAGTTGGGACCCGGCCACCGACAACAGGGCGGTGACGAAGTACCAGGTGACCCGCACCAGCGGCACCCAGGGCACCCTTGTCACCGACGTCGGCTCGACGGTGTGGTCGGACACCGGCCTGGCGGAGAAGACGAGTTACACGTACACGGTGAAGGCCGTCGACGCGGCGGGCAACACGTCGCCCGCCTCGGCCGAGGCCACCGTCACGACCGGCGAGAAGGCCCCCGAACCCGCGGCCGGCACCCCCTTGGGCACCGATCCGCGCAAGGACCCCGTCTACTTCGTCCTCACCGCCCGCTTCTACGACGGCGACAGCTCCAACAACCGCGGCGGCAGCCAGCACGTGAAGTCCGGCAACGCCGCCAACGACGACCCCATGTTCCGCGGCGACTTCAAGGGCCTGGTCGACAAGCTCGACTACATCAAGGCCCTCGGATTCTCCGCGGTCTGGATCACCCCAGTGGTCCTCAACCGCTCGGACTACGACTACCACGGCTATCACGGCTACGACTTCTACAAGGTCGACCCGCGCCTGGAGTCGGCCGGCGCCTCCTACCAGGACCTGATCAACGCGGCCCACGCCAAGGGCATGAAGATCTACCAGGACGTCGTCTACAACCACAGCTCCCGCTGGGGCGCCAAGGGCCTGTTCACCCCGACGGTGTACGGAGTGCGCGACTCCCAGTGGAGCTGGTACTACGACGAGAAGAACGACGGTTTCGAGTACGACGGCCTCACCGTCGAGCCCAAGTCCGGGAAGTCGTACTACAACGGCGACCTGTGGTCGACGGCCGAACCCTCCGGCAACACCTGCGTCAACTGGGGCAAGCCCACCGGAGGCAAGAGCGCCGAGGGCTACACCCTGTACAACTGCCAGTGGCCGAGCCCCACCTCGGGCATGTTCCCGAAGGCGTACTACCACCAGTGCTGGATCGGCAACTGGGAGGGAGAGGACTCCCGTTCCTGCTGGCTGCACGAGGACCTCGCCGACTTCAACACCGAATCGGCACCCGTGCAGAACTACCTGATCGGCGCCTACGACAAGTACATCGACATGGGCGTGGACGGATTCCGCGTCGACACCGCCGTGCACATCCCGCGCGTCACCTGGAACCGCCGCTTCCTGCCCGCCATCCAGGAGCGCGTCACCCAGAAGTTCGGAGCGGAGGCGGCACGGAACTTCTTCGTCTTCGGCGAGGTCGGCGCGTTCGTCAACGACAAGTGGAACCGCGGCTCCGTGAACCACTCCGCGCAGTTCTTCACGTGGAAGGAACGCAAGGAGTACAGCGCCGACGACGCGACCGCGGCCATCGAGCAGTACGACTACGAGGAGCAGCTCGGCACCGGCAACCAGCCCACGTCCGCCAACGCCTTCCTGAGCGGGAACAGCTACCACACCCCGGACCACAGCCAGTTCTCCGGGATGAACATCATCGACATGCGCATGCACATGAACTTCAGCGACGCGCAGAACGCCTACAACAACGGCAAGGACTCGGACGACTCCGTCAACGACGCCACGTACAACGTCGTCTACGTCGACAGCCACGACTACGGCCCCAACAAGTCGAGCACCCGCTACAGCGGAGGCACCGACGCCTGGGCCGAGAACATGTCGCTGATGTGGACCTTCCGCGGCATCCCGACCCTCTACTACGGCTCGGAGATCGAGTTCCAGAAGGGCAAGCAGATCGACTGCGGGCCCACGTGTCCGCTCGCGACCACCGGCCGGGCCTACTACGGCGACCACCTCGCCGGGTCCGTGACGGCGTCCGAGTTCGGCAAGGCCGACTCGGCGAGCGGTGCGGTCGCCACGACCTTGGAGCAGCCGCTGGTCAAACACCTCCAGCGGCTGAACCGGATCCGCCGCGCGATCCCGGCGCTCCAGTCGGGCCAGTACTCCACCGAGGGCATCACCGGCTCGATGGCGTTCAAGCGCCGCTACACCAGCGGGTCGACCGACAGTTTCGCCCTCGTCACCGTCACCGGGGACGCCACCTTCACCGGCATCCCGAACGGCACCTACCGGGACGCCGTCACGGGTGAGGTGAAGACCGTCTCCAACGGCACGCTCACGGTGCCGGCACCGGGGAAGGGCAACCTCCGGGTGTATGTGCTCGACGGTCCCGGCAAGATCGGGAGCGACGGCCCGTACCTGAAGTGACCGTCTCCGTCCGGTGCGACGGAACGCGCGGTACCGAAAGCGAACCCGCACCGCGCCGCGGCGGACGTGCCGGGCCCGGGCCCCGAGGGCCTGGACCCGGCACTCCACGCGGCGCGCGACCGGCTCGGACCGCAGTCCGAGGGCATGCCGCTCCGGCCCGGAAGGGATCACGAGGGTTGCCGCGTACGAGGGTGGGTACGCGTCGGGCGTTGCGCCCGGGAACGATCGTGTCCCGGGTGTCCCGTCCGCGACTATCCGGGATCTGCCATGGACACACCCTCGAACAACCACGACCGGCTCAAGGCCGCCCCGACACCGGCCCAGGAGGCCCTGAACGCCCTCGCCGAGAACACCGAGGACACGGCGGCTCTGGACACACTCGCGGGCAGCGACGTGCTGGTCCCCGTGCCCGACGACGCCGTCGAAGAGGGCATGGCCGACCCCTCGGCCGTGGCGCTGCCCGTCCTGGACCAGCCGGGCGGCGCCCAGGTGGTGCCGGTGTTCACCTCCGAACTGGAGATGGCCGAGCTCCTGCCGTTCGTCTCCCGCTACCGGCTGGTGCCGCTCGGGGCGCTCGCCTCCCAGTGGCCCTCGGGCGACCTGGCGCTCACCATCGACGCCAGTTCGCCGCACGGCCTCACACTCACCTCGGAAGGCGTCCGCACCCTGCTGGCCCGGTCGGCGGACTGAGCCCGCCGACCCGAGACCCTGCCGGGACCCGGGAGCCCGCGGAACCCACGAGCCCAGCGGCCCACGCCACCACACGCGGACCGCTGGGCTCGCGTCGTGGGGCGACGAACCGCGCGCGTGGACGGACATCCACGCGGCGATCGTGGACCTGCTCGCGGGCCATCTACCGGCGACGGACTGAGGGGAGGGCTCTCCCGGGTGGCGCCCGTGGCGGAGCTCTTCGTGGTGCGGCCACGAGGGCCGTTGTCAGCGGCGATTGGCAAGATTGCGGCCATGAATATCGCTCCTGTCACTCCGCCACGGCCGATCGATGTTGTCGCGGTCTTTCCCCAACTGGCCCCGTTGGCCCGCACGGCGACCCGCCTGCACCCCCGCCCTGGGGTGCCGACGTGGCACGACAGCTCGATCGGCGGGCCGCTGCTGTGGCCCGCTGAGGAACCGTGGCCGCACTGCGAGGAACCGCATGTGGTGGATGGCATCAACCCAGCCCAGTCCCCGGCGGATCTGCGGCTGGAACGACGCATCTTCGCCGCCTCGCACGGCCGGGACATGACTCCGGAGGAACGGGAGACTCTCGAGCGGATCCGGCCCCCTCAGACGTATCCCGTGAGGCTGGCGGTCCAGTCGTACGACAGCCCCATAGCCATGCTGCCCGTCGCGCAGCTGTACGTACGGGATGTGCCCGATCTGAGCCCGCCGGAGGGCAAGGACCTTCTCCAGGTTCTGTGGTGCCCCTTCGATCATCCGATCATGCCCAGGACCCTGCTCTTCTGGCGTTCCGCAGCCGCCGTCACCGACATCCTCGACACGCCCCCCGAGCCGCCCGCAGTGCAGTTCGACGGGTATCTACCGGAACCGTGCGTGCTCGAACCGGAGCAGATCACCGAGTACCCCGACCATCTGGAGCTGAGCGAAGAACTGCAGGAGCAGCTCAAGCAGTGGAGTGTGCCGCAGGCAGCAGAGGAAGACATGGACCCGGACACGTACTACGACTGTGTGCTGTCCAACGCACCCGGCTGGAAGGTCGGCGGCTGGCCCGCTTGGAACTCCACCGACCCCAGCCCGCAGCCCTGCTCCGAGTGCGGCACCGGCATGGAGGTCCTGATGACCGTCGCCACGTTTGAGGAAGGGGACGACGCCGGGAACAGCTGGTCTCCGTACCCCCACCCAGGTGCTGGACCGTACCCCGGCCACCGCGGCTACAACGCGACCGGGGTCCAGATAGGCAGCGGCTACCGGCAGCATCTGTTCGTCTGCCCGGCGAAGCCCGAGCATCCACACATCGAGTTGATGACGTAGCCCGTCCGCGGTGTGCGGCCGGGGCGTCACGATGCGGGCATGCCGTGACGCCGGGCGCGCCTGACCACCCGCTGCCACCTCGACCAGGGCCGGCAGCCCGCCGCTCGACCGTCTCGCGGACCCGTTGCCGGGCCGGGCGTCTCCGGCGGTGACTGCGCGACGATTGCGGGACCGGCAGACGATCTGCACGTTCACTCTGCGACGGTAGTTCTTGGTCTTCGCGGTCCGCCCCCTGGTGAACGGAGTCTGGGGGCGAAGCCCGCGGGAATCATAGTTCCCGCACCTCGGCGGAGCTGCTCAGAGCCCTCGAAGTCGGGTGTGGGCTTGTGGCAAGATCGCGGGATGCTGCGACTCACCGATTTCATCATCGACTGTCCGGACACGATGAAGCTGGCGGCTTTCTACTCCGAGGTGACGGGCCGTCCGATCAAGGAAGGCAGCTCCGAGGACTGGGCCGGCATTCAGTTCGGCGAGATCGAGCTGGCATTCATCCGGGTGGACGACTACCGCGCTCCGCAGTGGCCCGACAGCGAGCACCCCAAGCAGTTCCACCTCGACTTCGAAGTGGACGAGATCGAGTCCGAGCAGCGCCGCGTCCTCGACCTCGGCGCGACGCTGAGGAAGGACTTCATCGGCCCCAACGGCTACGGCTGGCGGATCTACACCGACCCGGTCGGCCACCCCTTCTGCCTGTGCCGCAACAAGGGCGTCGTCTGGACCGACGAGGGCCCGGTCTGGCCCAAGCGCGACTGACCGGCTCGGATGAGGTTCGTTGCTGACTGTCGGATCCGGTCGCGTTGATGGTTCATGGCCTGGTGGACGGCCTTGCCGATGGCGTCGGTACTGGTCCGGGCGCTTTGCGGGTGGTCCTGGTACGTCGCCTGGCGCCGGACCAACTCGATGTCATTCGGCTCCGGGCCGCGTGGTGGCAGGTGGAACAGCTCCAGCCCGATCTTGGTCGGCTGCTCGCGGCGGCGGCCCTGGGGGGCCGCAAACGTGCCCTCGACCGCTCCCGCAGTGCCTCGAACCCCGGCCCGTACGCGCCATCCGAACGGCAGCAGGCCCGGGCCGAACGTCGGCAGGCCACCGGCCTGCCGACACGGGCCGGCGATGACGGGCATCACACCGGCATGACGTGATGACTCTTAGTCGTGCAGCATCCGGGCGAGGACCGCCCGCTGCAGCGGGCGCACCTCGGAGTGGAGGTCGCGTCCCTGCCGGGTGAGCGCCACCCAGACGCCGCGGCGGTCCTCCTGGCAGACGGTGCGCTCCACCAGGCCTTCCTTCTCCAGCCTGCCGATCAGCCGGGACAGGGCGCTCTGGCTCAGGTGGACCTGGCCCGCGATGTTCTGGACCCGGCACAGCTCGCCGGGCTCCGCGACGCGGGAGGCGAGGATGTCGAGGACCTCGAAATCGCTCGCGCCGAGGCCGTGAGGATGCAGCGCGCGGTCGATCTCACACATCGTGCGCGCGTGGACCGCGAGGATGTCCCGCCACTGGTCTTCCAGCCGGGCGTCGGACGTTTCCGTTGCCATAACTGAACGGTAACAGAGATCCGGCCATTCGTTGACCGTGCAACTAGTGCCGATGCATTCAAACGGGGATTTCGTGCACGGCCTTCTTCACGCGCCTTCCGGGCGCCCGGCGACCGCCGGTCAGGCGGCCGGATCCTGCACGAGCCCGACCAGGTTGCCGTCCGCGTCCTTCACGAAGGCGATGAGCTTGCCGCCGCCCACGTCCTGGACGTCCTGAAGGGTTTCCGCCCCGGCGCCGAGCAGCCCCTTCAGCGTCGCCCTGAGGTCGGAGACGTGCCAGTACGGAACCGGTCCCGTCATGCCCTTGGCGTGACCGTTGGGGTCGAGGCCGACCTCCTGCCCCGCGGTCCGAAAGCCCACGTAGTAGGCCTCGTCGGCGTAGGGCTCCACGCCGAGCAGAGCGGTGAACAGCGCCTTGGACTGCGTGAGGTCCTTGACGGGATAGACGATGGTCTTGAGACCGTCGGTCATGACGACTCCTTCGTGGTACGTGTCCTGCGTGCGGTGCCCGTCGCCTACGGGGGCGCTCCGAGCGCCGGCGGTGCTCCCGCCGACGCCTTCACGCTAGATCGCCGCGGTCCCGGGCGGCTTCTCGAATCCTGACCGGTCGCGCCGGGGCGGGCCGCGGAGCCGTCCCCGGCGCGACCGACGGCCGTCGGCGTCAGGTCGACTCGCGCCGCACCAGCTCCGTCGGCAGGATCACCGCCGCGGGATCCTCGCCCCCGATCTCGGCCAGCAGCACCCGCACCATCTCGGCGCTGATGCGGTCCCAGGGCTGGCGGATCGTGGTGAGGGCCGGGCTGGACGCGGTGGCGGCGGGGGAGTCGTCGAAACCGCCCACGGCCACGTCCTCCGGGACCCGGCGGCCCGCCCGGTGCAGGGCGGTCAGCACCCCCTGTGCCATCAGGTCCGAGGCGACGAACACCGCGTCCACGTCGGGTACCTGCTCAAGGAGCCGCTCGGCCGCCGCCTCGCCGCTTGCCCGGCTGTAGTCGCCGGAGACGACGAGGCGGTCGTCGGCCTCGATGCCCGCCTGGGAGAGCACCTCCCGGTAGCCGGCCAGGCGCTCGACGCCGCCCGGTGTGTCGAGCGGACCTGTGACGGTGCCGATCCGGCGCCGCCCGGTCGACAGCAGATGGGCGACCATGTCGCGGGCGCCGTCCCGGTCGTCGGCGGCGACATAGCTGACCCTGGACCCCAGACCGATCGGCTTGCCGCAGGCGACCAGCGGCACCCCCGCCTCACGCAGTTCCTCGGCGACCGGGTCGCCGGAGTGGCTGGAGACCAGCAGCACCCCGTCGACATGTCCGGCGGTGATGTACCGCGTGATGCGGCGCCGCTCGTCCTCGGTGCCCGCGAGCATCAGCAGCAGGGGCACGTCGTGCGCGGCGAGCGCCTGGGTGCAGCCGCGCAGCAGGACGTTGAAGTTGGGGTCCTCGAAGAACCGCTCCTGCGGTTCGGTCAGCAGGAAGCCGATCGAGTCGGAGCGTCCGGTGATCAGGGAGCGGGCGTGCCGGTTCACGACGTAACCCGTCCTGCGGATGGCGGCGTTGACCGCCTCCTGCGCCGAGGGGCTGACGTAGTGTCCGCCGTTGAGCACCCGTGACACCGTGCCCCGCGACACTCCTGCCTCGCGGGCGACGTCGTGGATCGTCGGCGGCTTGCGCCGGCCCCCCGTGTTGCTCATGGTCACGACTTTACGGCTCCTGACAGCAGATCGAGGCTCCAGAAGCGCTGGATGATCAGGAAGAGCGCGATCAGCGGGAGGACGGCGAGCATGGCTCCGGTGATCACGAGGGTGTACAGCGCCGGGGTGTTGGAGCCCTGTTCGAGGAGGGTGAACAGTCCGAGCGTGATCGGGAACTTCTCGTCGTCGCTGAGCATGATGTAGGGGAGCAGGAAGTTGTTCCACACGGCCACGAACTGGAACAGGAACACCGTCACCAGCCCCGGCACCATCATCGGCAGCGCGATGCGGGTGAAGATCCGCCACTCGCTCGCTCCGTCCATCCGGCCGGCCTCGACCACGTCACCGGGCACGGCCGCGGCGGCGTAGATCCGCGCCAGATAGATGCCGTACGGGGAGAGGACGAGGGGGAGCAGGACGGAGGCGTACGAGTCGGTGAGGTCGGCCTTCGCCAGTAGCAGGTACTGGGGGATGGCGAGGATCACCGGAGGCATCAGCACCCCTGCCATCAGGACGCCGAAGACGGTTTCGCGGCCGCGGAAGCGGTAGATCGCGAGCCCGTATCCGCTGAGCGCGGAGACGGCTGTCGACAGCAGGGCGCCGAGACCGGCGTACAGGGCGGAGTTGCCCATCCACCTCCAGTAGATGCCCTCGCGGTAGGCGCCGAGGTCCCGCAGGTTCTGGGTGAAACCCGTGCCCGGCAGGAACGTGAACGTCGAGAACAGCTCACGGCCGGACTTGGTGGAGGCGATCACCACCCAGGCCACGGGCAGCAGACAGTAGAGGGCGCCGAGCAGCAGCGTCAGTGTCGGCACCAGGGCGATCCGGCGGCGCAGCGGCGGGCCCTGGGCGGTCCCCGGTGTCGTACCGGCGGCCGGTGCGGCCTTGCGGACGGCGAGAGAACTCATCGTGCTTCCCCCTGCTTGGTACGGGAGTTGGCGGCGCGCAGGAAGCCGAACGACAGGACCAGGGTGACCAGGGCGATGATCACGGCCTCGGCGGCCGCCGCGTGGATGTCGCCCGCGCCGAACGCGTCCCGGTACACCTTCATCAGCGGACTCCAGGTCGTGGAGACGGAGTTGGTGAGCGGCTTGAGGGTGGTCGGCTCGCTGAACACCTGGAGCGTCGCGATGATCGAGAAGAAGAAGGTGAGGATCAGGGAGGGCGCCACCATCGGAATCTTGATCCGCAGCGCGATCTGCAGCGGCGAGGCGCCGTCCAGCTTCGCCGCCTCGTACACCTCGGCCGGGATGGCCCGCAGCGAGGTGTAGATGACGATCATGTTGAAACCGGTGCCGCCCCAGACGGCGATGTTGGACAGGGCCAGGTACAGCGGCCCGCCGTCCAGCAGGTTCGGCTGCGGCATACCCAGCCTGTCCAGGACGAAGTAGAAGGGGCTGACGTCCGGGAGGTACAAAAAGCCCCACAGCAGTGCGGCGACGACGCCCGGAATGGCGTACGGCAGGAAGATCGCGAGCCGGGTGACCGGGGCGAGCCGCACCTTGTCCGTGTCGAGCATCAGCGCGAAGAGCAGGGCGAGGCCGAGCATCACCGGGATCACGATGGCGCCGTAGCCGAGGACCCGCAGCGCCCCGTCGAGCAGTTCGCTGTCGGTGAGGGCGTCGGTGTAGTTCTCCAGGCCCGCCCAGATCTCCGTGCGGGCGCCGGAGCCCAGCCCCAGCCCCTTGACCTGGACCTTGTGCAGGCTCAGCCAGATCGCATAGCCGATGGGCAGGGCGGAGAACAGGACGAAGAGAACCGTCGCGGGGAGCAGGAAGAAGTAGGGGGCGGAGCGCGCTCGTTCGCGGGCGGTGGTGCGGGACGGGAGGGCGTACGGGGCCCCTTCGGCCCCGTACGGCTCCCGGTGTGCCGTGGTCACTGAGCGACCCCGAAGCCCTGCTTCTTCAGGTCGGCGACCGTGGTGTCCTGCATCGTCGTCAGGGCGGCGCCGAAGTCGGACTTGTTCTTGGCGGCGGCGCCGAAGGCGTCGTTGAAGGACGTGTAGGCGACGTTCACGTTCGGGCCCCACGCGGACGGCGCGGTGGTCTTCGCGATCTCGGAGGCCTTGGTGTAGAAGTCCGGCTGGTTGGAGAAGAAGGCCGGCGGCTGGGTGAACGCGTCACTGAGCTGCGCGCTGGTGGAGGCGGGGTAGATGCCGCCCTCCTTGGCCATCGCGGCCACCGCCTTCGGGTCGGTGTTCAGCCACGCGGCGAACTTCGCGGCGGCGGCCCGGTGCTTGGAGTCCGTGGTGACGGCCGTCGAGGAGCCCCCCCAGCTGCCGGTGACGTCGTCGCTGTCCGACCACTGCGGCAGCGGTGCCATCGCCCACTTGCCCTTGGTGTCGGGAGCGGCGGTGGTCAGGGTGCCCGGTGCCCACACCGCGCTCACCCAGGCGATCTGCTTGCCGGTGTTCAGGGCCTTGTTCCAGGCCGGCTGGTACATCGGCTGGTTGTCGATCACGCCCTCCTTGACCAAGCCGCCCCAGAAGTCGGCGACCTTCCGGGTCGCCGCGTCGTCGATGCCGACCTTCCACTTGTCGCCGGAGGTGGTCCACCACTTCGCTCCCGCCTGCTGGGCGAGTCCCGCGAACAGGCCGGAGTCGTTGGCGGAGAAGGTGGTCAGGGCCTTGTCCGGTGCCTTCTTCTTCAGCGCGCGCGCCGTCTCGGCGAACTGCTCCCAGGTCGTGGGGACGGTCAGGCCGTACTTCTTGAAGAGGTCCTCGCGGTAGTAGAACATCATCGGGCCGATGTCCTGCGGGATCGCGTACACCGCGTCCGAGCCCAGGGTGGTCTGCTGCCAGACGCCGTCGGCGAACTTGCTCTTCGCGCCGTCCACGTCCCCCGATATGTCGGCGAGGGCGTCATTGCTGACGAGGGTCGGCAGCGTCTGGTACTCGGCCTGGACCAGGTCGGGGGCCTTGTGCGCTTTGTGCGCGGTGAGGATCTTGGTGACGAGCGTGTCGCCCGACGCCTGCTTCTTCACCGTGACGGTGATCTGCTGCTCCTTGCCGGGCCCCTTGTTCCAGAGGTCCACGACCTTGTCCATGCCCGGGGCCCAGGTCCAGTACGTCAGCGACGCGGGCCCGGACTCGGCCTGGCTGTCCTTCGAGTCCTCCGAGCCGCATGCGGCGAGCGCGGTGGCGCCAAGGACGGCGGCGACGGTGGTGGCACCCCATCGACGGAGCCGGCTGTGCTGCGTGTTGGGCATGGATCGTTCTCCCCTGACCTGGGTCCCCGCCCGCTGCGGAGACCTGCGGTGTTCCCTGGCCGCTCGCCGCCCAGGCGCTCGGGCCGATGGTCGAAAGGCGCGGCCGCGCCCGGCCCACGGGGCCGGCGCGCGCTCACACCCACGACACCGGCGCGCCCGTCGGCTCCGGTGCGGTGCTTCTGTGAGCGTTCACAGTAGAGAAACATCCTCGACACTTGTCAATGGTTGTTGCTGTGCGGTTATGTTGGCCTCGCGCCACTGAGCACGTGTGTGCACGTTCCCAAATGATCGACACATCGGGAGAGATCCATGCCGGAGACCACCCCCAAGGGCCTCACCGGGCTCGCCTTCGGTGGGGACTACAACCCCGAGCAGTGGCCGGAAGACGTACGCCACGAGGACGTCCGGCTGATGCGCGAGGCGGGCGTCACGATGGTGAGCGTCGGGATCTTCTCCTGGGCCCTGCTCGAACCGGCCCCGGGCACCTACACATTCGGCTGGCTCGACCGCCTGCTCGACCTGCTCCACGACAACGGCATCCGCGCCGACCTGGGCACACCCACCGTCGCGCCCCCCGCCTGGTTCTACCGGGAACACCCCGACGCGCTGCCCGTGGCCGCCGACGGCACCCGCTACGCGTTCGGCTCACGCGGCGCCATCTGCCACAGCAACACCCACTACCGGGCCGCCGCCGCGAACATCACCACCCGGCTCGCCACCCGCTACGCCGACCACCCCGCACTCGCCCTGTGGCACGTCCACAACGAATACGGCGTCCCCGTCTCGGCCTGCTACTGCGAGTCCTGCGCCGCGCACTTCCGGCGCTGGCTCACCCGCACCTACGGCACCGTCGAGGCACTCAACGAGGCCTGGGGAACCGCCTTCTGGGGACAGCGCTACGCGGACTTCGGCCAGATCGACCCGCCGCGCGTCACCCCGACGGTCGGCAACCCGGCCCAGGCCCTGGACCACCGCCGGTTCGCCGACGAGACCATGCGCGAGAACTTCGTCGCCGAGCGCGACATCCTGCACCGCCTCGCCCCGGGCATCCCCGTCACCACCAACTTCATGACCGCGCTGAGCCAGTGCGACTCCGTCGACTACTGGGCCTGGGGCCGCGAGGTCGACCTCGTCACCAACGACCACTACCTGATCACCGACGGCCGACGCACCCACGTGAACCTCGCGATGGCCGCCGACCTCACCCGCTCGGTCGCCGGCGGCGCGCCCTGGCTGCTGCTCGAACACTCCACGTCCGGCGTCAACTGGCAGCCCCGCAACCCCGCCAAGGCCCCCGGCCAGATGGCCCGCAACTCCCTCGCACACGTGGCGCGCGGCTCCGAGGGAGCCATGTTCTTCCAGTGGCGCCAGTCCCGGCGCGGCGCCGAGAAGTTCCACTCGTCGATGCTGCCGCACGCGGGCACCGACTCCCGGGTGTGGCGCGAGGTCCTCGAACTCGGGGCGTCCGTCGACGCGCTGGCCCCGGTCAAGGGCACCCGCACCGTCGCCGACGCAGCCGTGCTCTGGGACTGGCACTCCTGGTGGGCACAGGGCCTCCAGTGGCGCCCCAGCGAGGACCACGACGCCCGCGAACGCGCCGACGCCTTCTACGAGGCGCTCTACGACCGCCACCTCACGGTCGACTTCGCCCACCCGGAAGCCGACTTGTCGGCCTATCCCCTTGTCGTCGTTCCCGCTCTCTACCTGATGACGGAGGCGGCCGGGAACAACCTCAGGGAGTACGTCGAAAGCGGCGGCACCCTCGTCGTCTCGTACTTCTCCGGCATCGTCGACGAACACGACGCCGTGCACGCGGGCCCCTACCCGGGCGCCCTGCGCGACGTACTCGGCCTGACCGTCGAGGAGTTCTCGCCCCTCCTCGCGGGGGAGCGCACCCGGATCACCGGCCCCGACGGCTCCGAACTCACCGGTGACGTGTGGACCGAGTTCGTCGTGCCGCGCGGCGCCGAGACCGTCTGGACGTACGCCGACGGACTCACCGCGGGCCACCCGGCCGTCACCCGGAACCGCCTCGGCCAGGGCTCTGCCTGGTACGTGTCGACGCGCCTCGGCACCCAGGGCCTGGACGCCCTGCTCGGCCGGGCGACCGACGACGCACGCATCGCGCCCCGCGCCGAACTGCCCCGTGACGTCGAAGTGGTGCGCCGCACGGGCGAGTCGGGCACCTACCTCTTCGCCGTCAACCACACGTCCACCGATACCAAGGTGCCGCTCGACGCGCACGGCACGGAACTGCTGACCGGCGAACGCGCCGCGGGCCGGCTCGCGGTTCCCGCGGGCGCCGTCCGGGTCGTCCGGCTCGACGACTGAGCGCGACCGCCGTCCAGGTCCGCGGTCCGTTCGCCGAGCACGACCGTGGACCGGGTCCGGGGCCCCGCCCGTTGGGTATCACCGCAGGCCGGGGCCGCGTTCCGCTCGCCGGTTACGACGGCCGTGCGGGTCCGCGGCCCGCCGCCGGGCACCACCGCCGGCCGGGGCCGGGGCCGGGGCCGCGGCCCGATGGCCGGGCAGCATCGCCGTACTGCCGCTCGCGCCCGAAGCGCGGAGCGCAGGCCTCGACAAGGTCGAACACAGCGGACTCGGGGCTCAACTCGAGCCGATCGCTTGCGGGTAGTCGAAGAAGCCGGTCGGGTCGTACTTCCGCTTCACCTTGACCAGACGGGGGTAGTTCGCGCCGTAGTAGGCCTCCCGCCAGTTCTTCAGCGTCGGGTCGGGGAAGTTCTGGTACGCCTGGTCGGGCGCCTTGCGGGGGAAGATGTCGTCGTAGAACTGCTTGAGCCAGTGGAGGTTGGCCTCGGCGACGTCGGGGCGGTCGTAGTCCGCCCACGAGGTCTCGGCGGCGAAGACGAAGAGGTCGTTTCGGTGCACGAACGCGGTCGCGTCCGGCGGTACCTCGTTGATCTCACCGCCGAGGGCGAACATGGCGAACCCGGCTCCGTCCTCGTTGTTGCTGCCGGGCCATTCCAGCAGGCGCTCGGCCGCCGCTCCGACCTGCTGATCGGTCAGGAGAGTTCGGGAGTCCAGGATCGCCGATTTGGTGGCAAAGCGGTCGATCGGTGTGGTGGCGCTCAGCAGTTCGCTCGCCTCACCGGGCGTGACCTGACGAACGGAAGCGCTGTTGCGGTCGCGCTCCTCGGTCGTGCCGATCTTGAGCAGCGGGTCGAGGATGGCACGCAGTTCCTGGACGGTGCCGTAGAACTGGCCGATCGCGTTGACGTTGGCATTCGCATGGATCTGCGTCCGGGCCGTCCCGCTGGTGCCGATGCCCAGACGCAGATGGAACCGGCCGTCGCCCACGGTGTCCTGGGCGATGCGCTGCGCGGCGGCGAGTACCGGTAGTACGGAGTCCAGGCTCCAGCGGAGCTGGTAGAAGCCCACGGTGCCCTCGAACTGCTCGTACTGGAAGGTGAACGAGGTGTGGACGCCGAAGTTGTTGCCGGCTCCGCCGCGGCAGGCCCAGAACAGGTCGGGGTGCGCATCCTCGTCGGCCTCGACCGTGCGTCCGTCGGCGAGCACGACGGTTGTGCCGATGAGCCGGTCGCAGGTCAGCCCGAACATCTTGTCGCTGAAGCCGATACCGCCGCCGAGCACCAGCCCCGCGACCCCGACGCTGGGGCAACGACCGGTCGGCACGAACATGCCGTGGTCCTCCAACAGGGGATGCAGGTCGCCATTGGTGACACCGGCGCCCACGGTGACGGTACCCGCGTCGTGCACGACCTTCATCGGCCCGTAGACCCGGGAGCGGGCACCGCCCGGCGCCGGGGTGGAGACGATGCTCTTCATGCGGGCCATGTTCAGCAGCAGGCCCGTGGTGGTCGAAAACCCGGCGTAGTTGTGTCCCAGCCCGGTGCGAGGCACGGCGGGCAGCCCCACCGAGCGAGCCCAGCGGATCGCTGCCGACACGTCCTCGGTGGTCGCGCAGGCGACGATGCCGGCAGGTCGAATTCCGGCGTACCTGTGGTTGAACGGCAAGGCCAGCGACTCGTATTCGGAGCCGTTCGGCCGGTAGAGCGTGGCCCCCGGGGACAGCGCATCGGCCAGCCGCTTCCAGTCCCGAGCGCCGACCGGCCCCGCCGCCTCAGCTGCCGCAGCCGCACTGTCCGGTGCCTGCAGTCCCAGCGTGCCGGCGACGCCGCCCAGCACACCTGCCCGCAGCACGTCCCGCCTGTCGATCACAGTGACCTACCCTCACGCAGCGGTCGCAGACTCGTCCTGCGACTCCGTCGGCCAGTTCACTGGTCGTCGACCGGTGCCATCCCCGTCTGTCGTCCACTCGCCGGACCCACCACGCGAAAGGACGAGAGACGCACCGCCGAACAGCTCAGACACCGGTACCGCCGGCCCGTCGAACGCACCATGGCCCGGCTCGCCGGATGCCGACGCCTTCACCGCCGCTACGGACGTGCCGCCGGCGCCTTTGCCATGCGGTTCTCGGCAAAGGCGCCGACGGCTTCCCGGACGTCCACAGGACGGGTGTCGTTTCAGTGCCCCTGCGGCTGGTCCCGTCGTGTCGGCTGCAGCGCGTTGGCGAACACGTAGTCGCCGACGTTGGTGCCGATCTCCCTGCCGTCCTCGGCGTCCCAGCGGAAGTGCACGCCCAGATAGAGCCGGCTGAACTCGCCCTCCTCGGCGACCTGGCTGAAGCTGTTGATCCGGCGGTACGACTCGAGGGTGTGCGGGTCCTCGGAGTGCGCGATGAACGAGACGTCGTCACGCTTGAAGAAGTGCTGCATCGCAGTTGCCCAAGCAGCCGTGAAGTTGGCGTGCCCGGAGGTCCAGGCGACGAAGCACGGGGTGAACGGTGCCCCTGAACGGTCCGCGCTGAGAGGTTCCCAGGTCGCGTTCGGGCCGCCCGTCGCCCGGATCGCGGACACCGGGCGCCACTCGTTGATCGGGGAGTCGAACTTGCTGTCCCAGGCCGCGATTCCGGCATCCGCCAACGACAGCGCCGACAGCGCGAACAAGTGGGTGGTCTCGTACGTGTCGAGCTTGAACTTCTTGGCGATGGTCCCGGTCAGTTCGAGCAGTTGTCCCGGGGGGTGGTAGGTGCCGTTCAGGTCATGGTCCCAGAACCAGCCGATGACGGTCTGTTCGTGGGTGCGCTCGGTGGAGTCGACGGCACCGACCCGTCGTACCTCGTCGACCTGGGCTGCGTACTCCGGGCTGGCCACCAGATCGGCGTAGTTCGTGAAGCCGCGCAGGGTGGGAGGCCGGAACTGCGAGCCGGAGCGGAGCACGAACGGCTTCACCTTGCCCCAGTTCGGGGTCACCGCGTCGCTCGGCTGCTTGCAGGCCCCTTCGTCAGCCGTCGCCTCCTCACCCGTCGGCCGCCAGGCTCCAGGTGTGGTGGTGTCGCCGCTGTAGACGTCCGGGTTGTCCGAACCGTCGCCCGCGCGGGCTTTGTTGATCTGCTTCACCACGGGGTCGACCACCAGGCGGTCGAGGGGGTCGTAGGAGTGGGGGGAGCGGCCGGTCCGGGCCCGGTACTGGGCGTCGATGTAGGCCTGATCGCCCGGGTACAGCTGCGAGATGATCCGGTACGCCGTGCGGTCGATCAGCCGCTCCTCCTCGTCCGGACCTGGTCGCGAGTGTTTGTCGGCGTACTTCAGCGGCCGACTGAGGTACGGCTCGTACTTCAGGGTTCCGTACGTGTACTGATAGGCGCTCTCCGCGTTGTAGATCGCCGCGAAGACCATTGCCCCGGACCGGGAGAGTTTGCCGGGCGAGGCGTCCCAGCCCCGCGCATTGCGGAACGTCTGGAGCAGGACCTTGTTCCAGTACTGCGTCGGATCGTCCTTGTGCCCGGTCGCGGCGGCGGCCGGTGGCTCGCCGGCCGCCACCGGACTCAGCCCGGCGAGCAGGGCACCGGCCACGACGGCGGCCCGTAGGCGTCCCTGGCGCCCGCCGAAACGGGACTTCAAGCGCGGGAGCGCAGACTGCACGGCCGACCGACGGCCATGATGCGGATTGAGAGACACGGCATTCCTTTCGATGTCGCCGATGAACAGCGGCAGCGTAATGTCGGATATCTTAAAATTAAGATCAACCACGCCGATATGCCGTGTATCTCGTGTGACTTTAGAATTTACGCGGAAGTGCCCATCCAGTCATGATGGACAGTAGAACCGAGTTGCGATCGCCCAGGCGTGGAGATCTCACTTGTCCGAGCGATTTCCGGATCCATGGAAGAGCGGCCGCCCGACACCGACTCCATGGAGAAAGCGCGCCCACTCGGCACGTCGGCCGCCCGGGGTCGCGATCGGGACCGATCTCCAGCGATCTGCGGCTGGAATATCAGTTGGGATGGGTGTCGCTGGATCCCCTGTCGAATCCGTCGACAAGGCAGTATTTTGTCACCTTGTATCCGACAATGTATTTCTCCCGCTCCGCCACGTATTCCTGAATGTAGGACGCGTTGCTGTGGAAGGTGAATGCCGCCTCGTCGCGATAGAGTTCGTATTGGACTCGATCGATTCCGCCGCCGACGGGCTGATTCTCCGTGTATACCAAGGTGTTGGGCTCGTGGGCTTGAATTTTAGGGACCGTACGCGCCACGAGCCTGTCGTACGCGCGGGCCGCCGCGGCGTCCTTGAGATAGAGCTCGACCACCAGCGCGAATCCCGAGGACTTCGCGCAATCATCCGCGGCGTGGACACTCTTGGATGTGGCACGTGTTGAACGGTCGGCTCTCTCGGCGGCGTACGCCGACGACTGTGCGAGCGCTGTTCCTGCGAGGATGCCGGCAGCGGTGACGGCGGCGAGAACCCTCGAACGGGCCCTCGCGCCATAAGGCGCAGCCGTTCGGATATGCTTCACCGGGGTGGAATTATTCGTAAGCACATTATCTCCTCTTTGCGGCGTGATGATGGTGTTTACCTTTCAAGGTGTCAGGAGTGGGGAATGGCGGCTGCATGAGTGCACCGATTCCCGAAGTAGGACATCGCGGTAACACGATGACGTGAGGGATCACCCGCGCAGCCGACCTGCGCGGGGTCTTGGCCCGTGGCTCCAGCACTGTCTACTGCTCGTCCGTCGGACCTCCGCGCGCCACAAGCCTCGGCCCGGTTTGCCGCCGCGCTGGCGGTTCGTCCGGGCGAGGCTGACGCGAGAGGCGGGGAGCGGCGGAGTCAGGCGTCTTGGTGCTGGTTGCGAGCGTGTCGAGACGGTTTCCCGCGTTCGGCATTGCTACCGTCCACTTCGCCTAAATCATCCATAAAGAACCGATTTCGCGCGTTCTGGTGGTCGAGAGGACACGAACCATGAACGATTTCTCCCGTCGCGGACTGCTCAAGGCGACGGCGGTGGCCGGTGCCGGTGCGGTCGTCGTGCCGGGCGTCGCGGCAGCCGCGGCCCCCGGTGCGAGCGCCGTGACCGGCGCATCCGGGGGTGAGGGGTACGGGGCGGAGTGCGCGCCGGCGAAGCTGACCGGCCGCATCGTCCGCCCCGAGGACTCGGGATACACGGACGCGCGCCTCGGCTGGGACCAACTCTTCTCCCACTATCCGCTGGTCATCGTCTTCGCCCAGAACACCCAGGACGTGGTCAACGCCCTGACGTGGGCGCGGCAGAACGACGTGGCGGTGCGGGTGCGGAGCGGTCGCCATGCCCTCGAGGGCTGGTCGAACGTGGACAACGGCCTCGTGATCGACATCAGCGAGTTGAAGTCGGTGCATGTCGACACCAAGTCGCGTATCGCGACGGTCGGCGCCGGGCTCAATCAGGAGGAAGCGGTGACCACGCTCGCGAAGCAGAACTTCGCGGTGACGACAGGCACCGAAGGCAGCGTGGGCCTGTCCGGTGCCACGCTCGGTGGCGGATTCGGCTTCCTCACCCGGTGGCTCGGCATGGCCTGCGACAGCCTGGTGGGGGCCGAGATCGTCGTCCCGGCGGGCAAGGAGTGCGCCAAGGCGATCAAGGCGGACCTGAACCACAATGCGGACCTGCTGTGGGCGCTGCGCGGCGCGGGGAACGGCAACTACGGCATCGTCACCTCACTGACCTACAAAGTGGCTCCGCTGAGGAGCGTCACCTATCTCCAGGCGACGTGGCAGGGCGTCGACAACCTCCGCGCCCTCTTCGAGGCATACCAGAGCACGGCGCCGACCACCGACGCCCGCCTCGGAACCCAGCTCGAGATCCACCGGAACCAGATCTTCCTGTTCGGGGTTCTCCCCGAAGGAACGCCGGACGAGACGAAGAAGCTGCTGGACCCGATCCTGTCGATCGACAGCCCGACGGTCACCACGCAGGTCGGCAACTGGGGCGACGTGTACTCGGGATTCCAGATTCCGATCGAGCAAGAACCGGCGAACTGGAAGTTCCACTCGCAGTTCACCAGAAAGCCGTTCCCGAAGGACGCGATCGACATCGTCGACTCGTTCATCAAGAGCGCCCCGACGGACGACAGCAACTTCTTCGTCCAGGCTTTCGGCGGGAACGTCAGGAAGAGCCCTCGCGGCGGCACCGCCTTCCCGCACCGCGACGCGCTCTTCTACTCCGAACCCGGCGTCGGCTGGGGGAAGCGCAGCGACCAGCCGGGCGTCTGTGACCCGCTCACCTCGCAGTGCCAGGCCTGGATCGCCGAGTTCAGCCAGGCCCTGCGGACCTACGTGGACGGCGCCTACGTCAACGTGCCGAACATCGCGCAGCAGGACTGGGAAACCGCCTACTGGCGGAACAACTTCGACCGGCTCCGCAAGATCAAGGCGAAGTACGACCCCGACAACGTCTTCCAGTACGAGCAGAGCGTCCCGCCCGCGGTCTGCTGACCGATCACGGCCCGAGCCCCCTCCCCACAGGTGAGGGGGCTCAGCCGTGCCTGGCCCCCTCATCCATGAGGAGGCCAGGCACGGCGATCTTCGGCCACCGCTGCCGTCACGGCCCGGCCACCGTGCGCGCCGGCCGGGCCGTGACGGCAGCGCAACGCGCCCTGCCGCGCCGTCCGCCCGATCGGCCCCGGCCAGAGAAGCAGAACGCCGTGCGTGCCGCCCCGTGCTGCGGGACAGTAGCGGGAGACCGTCGTGACGGAGGGGGACGAGATGCTGAGGGCTCCCGTGAGTGGACAACGCCTGGACATACTGGAGTGGTTGCGGGACCCCGTCGCGCACTTCCCGGCGCAACGTCACGGCGACCTCGTCGAGGACGGCGTCAGCCCGGAAGCCCTGGCCGCGAAGCTGGGCGTGAGCCGGGCGGTCGCGCGCACCCACCTCGATCTGCTCACCGGCGTCGGACTGCTGCGGGCGAAACGCGTCAGACGGCGCACCTTCTACAGCCGTGACGAGTACCGCATCGCCGAGGTCGGTCTCTTCTTCCAGAAGGGTTGGTAGTGGCGTGGGCGCGAAGTCGCGGCGGACGCAGGTCGCATGGCCGGAGAAGTCCCCTCTGGTGCCCCGGCGTTTCGTGCCGCTCGGCGGCCGAGGGCCGGAGGACGTGGTCGCCGACTCGCGGGGGAGGGTGCTCACAGGTCTGGAGGACGGCCGCATCGTACGCGTCGAAGGACTCGCGGACTCCGGCCGCACCCGCGTCCAGGTGCTGGCGGAGACTGGCGGCAGGCCGCTGGGCCTCGAACTCATCGCCGACGACGACCTGTTGGTGTGCGACGCCAAGCGGGGACTGCTGCGCATCGCCCTCGACGACGGCACGGTACGCGTCCTCGCCGACAGCGTGGCGGGCGAACCCCTGCGCTTCTGCAGCAACGTGACCGCACTCTCCGACGGCACCGTCTGCTTCACCGTCTCCAGCCGCAGCCACCCGCTGGAACAGTGGATCGGCGACCTCGTCGAGCACACCGGAACGGGCCGGCTGCTGCGTCTGGCGCCGGGGGAGAAGGAGCCGGAAGTCCTCCTGGAGGGCCTCCAGTTCGCCAACGGTCTCGTCGCCGCGCACGACGAGACCTTCCTCGTCCTCGCGCAGACCGGGGCACGGCGCCTGACCCGCTACTGGCTCGGCGGTCCCCGGCAGGGCAGCGCGGAGACCCTCGTCGACGATCTGCCGGGCCAGCCCGACAACCTCTGGCGCGCCCCCGGCGGCCCGATCTGGGTGGCGCTCGCCGGACCTCGCGTCGCCCCGCTGGAACTGCTGCACCGGACGGGGCCCGCCGTGCGGCGTGCCGCCGCACGGATCGCCGTCCGCGCGCCGTTCCGTCCCCCGGGCACCATCGGCGCCCTCGCGGTGGACGAGCAGGGCGAGGTGCTGCACCACCTGACGCGTCGCCGCTCCCGGTTCCGCATGGTCACCAGCGCCTGCGAGGCCGACGGCCGGCTGATCCTCGGGAGCCTGTGGGAGCGGGGGCTCGGCGTGTGCGACCTGCCCGCCGCGACGGAGTGATACGCCGACACTGGGAGGTCCGGACCCCGCACACCGTCATGGGGTGATCCGTCGGGTCACGGCGGGTCAGGGATCTGCGCGCCGTCAGAAGACGATCCGTCGGGCCTCGACGACCGCCTGGATGCCTGGCGGGAGGGCATGATCTCCAGGCCGCGGAGGCCCGGGTCCCTGCCGGGTGGTCGTGGACCGGGTCGTGTGTGCGCGCTCCGTCCTCCCGGCGTTAGGCTGTCCGGCGGCCGCGATCTTGCGTCGCGGCGCGGCGGTGGGGCCCGCCGTACCCGAACCGCGGCACCGGTGCCGCCAACGGTCCCTACTTGCGACGAAGTGCGCCCGGAGCCGTCCGGGCCCGGCGAGTAGGAGAAGTGCGCGCATGACAGCCCCACGTCCCGAACGAGTCCGGGAGCCCGGCGCTTCCGTACGCATGTCCGTGCGGACGGCGTCGCTGTGGCAGGGCCAGGGGCCGGTCGTCGCGATGGTCTCCGTCGGCGGCGCGGTCGGCGCCACCGCGCGCTACGGCGCCGCGCGACTGTGGCCCGCTGAGACGGCCGGGTTCCCCTGGACCACGTTCTGGGTGAACGTCCTCGGCTGTGCCGTGATGGGCGTCTTCATGGTCCTCATCACCGACGTGTGGGCCGCCCACCGGCTGGTGCGGCCCTTCTTCGGCACTGGGGTGCTCGGCGGATTCACCACCTTCTCCACGTACGTCGTCGACATCCAGAGGCTGGTCGACGAGGGACGCCCCTGGCCCGGGTTCGGCTACCTCGTCGCGACGCTGATCGCGGCGCTCGCCGCGGTCTGGCTCGCCGGTGCGGCGACCCGCCGCACCGTGGCAGGGAGGCGGCGATGACAGGGCGGACGGCCGGCGCCCCGCACGTGACGGTCCTCACCGGCGAGCACGACAGCTGCCACCACGAGCCGCTGTTCCCGCCGCGGCTCGAAGAGAGCGTCACCGGCGGACCGATCGTCCGCGACGACCGCGAGATCGTCCTTCCCGAGGGCGGGGAAGGTGAGAAGTCGTTGTGAACTGGCTGCTGGTGATCATGGGGGCCGCGGTCGGCGCACCCCTGCGCTATCTGACCGACCGGGCGGTGCGGACGAAGCACGACTCGGCCTTCCCGTGGGGCACCCTCGTCGTCAACCTGACGGGCTCCCTCGTCCTGGGGCTGCTGACCGGGGCGGCCGCCTCGGGTCACGCCTCGCCGCACCTGCACCTGCTGATCGGCACGGGCCTGTGCGGGGCGCTGACCACCTATTCGACGTTCTCGTACGAGACGGTGCGGCTGACGGAGACGGGGGCGGGGTTCTACGCTGCGGCCAACGTGATCGTGAGCGTGACGGCGGGCCTGGGCGCGGCGTTCGCCGGGGTCTCGTTCGCGCAAGCTTTGTGGACGTAGGTGCCGGGCGTCGCCGCGGATAGGCCAGACTGTGCCGTGTACCGTCTACAGCACTGTCGACCAACTCCTCAGAACTGGATCCCATGAGCGTCATCAACGTCGGTCAGGCCGTCGTCCTCGGAGCCGTCGAGGGGGTCACCGAGTTCCTCCCCGTCTCCTCGACCGGTCATCTCAAGATCACCGAAGGGTTGATGGGCATCCCCGTCGACGACGACGCCGTCGTCGGGTTCTCCGCGGTCATCCAGGTCGGCGCGATCGCCGCCGTGCTCGTGTACTTCTTCAAGGACATCGTGCGGATCGTCTCCGCCTGGGGGTGCGGCCTGCGGGACAAGGAGGAGCGGCAGCACCACGACTACAAGTTCGCCTGGTGGGTCATCTACGCGACCATCCCGATCGTCGTCGTGGGTCTCGCCGCCAAGCCGCTGATCGAGGGCCCGCTCGCCTCGCTCTGGGTCGTGGCGGGCTCGCTGATCGTCGGCAGCGGTGTGATGTGGGCCGCGGACCAGATGGGGCGGCACAAGCGGGGTGAGGACGACACCTCCTTCAAGGACGCCATGCTGGTCGGCAGCTCGCAGATCCTCGCCCTGCTCTTCCCGGGTTTCTCCCGCTCGGGCGCCACGATGTCCACGGCGCTCATCCTGGACCTGGACCGCGTGGCGGCCACCCGCCTCTCCTTCTTCCTCGGCATCCCGGCCCTGACCGGCGCCGGCCTGTACGAGCTCAAGGACGCCCTGGGTGCGGGCGTCGGCGCCGCCCCGCTGGCCGTCGGCACCGTCGTGTCCTTCGTCGTCGCCTACGGCTCGATCGCCTGGCTGCTGAAGTTCGTCGCCAAGCACTCCTTCAACGCGTTCGTGATCTACCGGCTCGTCATCGGCGTCCTGCTGTTCGGGCTGCTGACCACCGGGGTCCTGGACAGCTGAGTCCACGGGCCGCCGGATCAGGGGGTGCGAAGCCGGAGAACCGGCTTCGCACCCCCTGCTCCGTTTCCCCTCCCGCCGCCCTCGCCCCTGCCCTCGCTTGACAGCGCGCCTCGGTCCCACGGATTATCGCCATCGTGAACCTGTCAGACAGCCAGACAGGTGGATCGGTACCGCGGCGCGTCAGCGCCATGGAAGCGGTGCTCACCCACCTCCGCGACGCCATCGAGCGCGGCGACTACGCCATCGGCGACAAACTCCCCTCCGAGGCGGAGCTGTGCCGCCGCCTCGAAGTCAGCCGACCCGTGCTCCGCGAAGCCCTGCGGGCCCTGCAGGTCATGGGCCTGACCGTGTCGCGCACCGGCAAGGGCACCTTCGTCGTCGCGAGCGCGGTCGAGGACCCCACCTTCGGCGACTACGCGGCGAGCGACCTGCTCGAAGTGCGCCGTCACGTCGAGATCCCCGTCGCCGGATACGCGGCCGTCCGACGCACCCCGGAGAACCTCGACCACCTCGCCCACCTCCTCGACCGGATGGAACGGGAGACCGACACCACCGCGTGGGTCGCCATGGACACGATCTTCCACATCGCCGTCGCCGAGGCGTCGCAGAACCCGGTCTTCCGCCGGGTCATCGAGGAGATCCGGGACGCTCTGGCCCGCCAGTCGGCGTTCCTGAACGAACTCGGCGGCCGGCGCGAGCAGTCCAACCGCGAGCACCGCGCGATCGTCGAGGCGCTGATCGACGGATCCGAGCACGACGCCGTCCAGGCCATGTCCCACCACCTCGACCGCGTCGAGACCACCCTCACCTCCATCGTGCGCCCCGAGGCCACGGACCCGGCCACGGAAGGCGGACCCCGGACATGAGCGAGCAGCACCCGCGAGCAGTACCGCAGCACGGCGCCCCCGCCCCGACGGCGCGGCCCGCCGCGATACGCGAAGGAGCCGACGCATGAACCCGGCCCTGACCCACCCCGCCCGCCCGGCCGAGGCCCCCTCCGTGCGTGAACCGCTGCACGCCCCCGTCGCCCACCTCGTACGCGGCGGCGTGATCGAGGGCATCCACTACGGATCCGTGGTCGTCCTCGCCGCCGACGGTGGCGTGGAACTCCAGATCGGCGACATCGAGGCCGCCTTCTACCCCCGCTCGGCGCTCAAGCCCGTCCAGGCCGTGGCCATGCTGCGGGCCGGACTGCCGCTGGACGGCGAACTGCTCTCGCTGGCCGCCGCCAGCCACTCCGGCGAAGAACGCCACCTCACCGGGACCCGGCGCATCCTGGACCTCGCCGGACTGCCCGAGGACCGGCTGCGCAACGTTCCCGACCTGCCCTTCGACCCCGTCGTACGGGAAACCTGGGTGCGCGACCAGCGCCCGCCCTCCCGGCTCGCCCAGAACTGCTCGGGCAAGCACGCCGCCATGCTCTACACCGCCCGCCTCAACGGCTGGCCGCTCGACGACTACCTCGACCCCGCGCACCCGCTCCAGCGGACGATCGCGGAGACCGTCGAGGACCTCACCGGCCAGGCCGTCGCCCGCACCACCGTCGACGGCTGCGGCGCGCCCCTGTTCTCCGTCTCGCTGCACGGGCTGGCCCGCGCCGCCGCCCGGATGACCACCGCGGCGCCCGGCACCCCCGAGGCCAGGGTCGCCGACGCCATGCGCGAGCACGCCGAGATGGCCTCCGGAGCCGGGCGCGACGTCGCCGCGCTGATGCGCGCCGTGCCGGGTCTGCTCGCCAAGGACGGCTTCGAAGGCGTACAGGTCGCCGCGCTGCCGGACGGCCGGGCCGTCGCCGTGAAGATCGCCGACGGCGCCGACCGGGCGCGTGTTCCGGTGACCGCCGCCGCCCTGGCACGCTGCGGCGTCGACCCCGCAGCGCTCACCGAGTTCGCGGGCGCGCCGCTCCTCGGCGGAGGCGAGGTGGTCGGAAGCGTCCGCCCGGCCCGCGCCCTCGACCCGCTCACCCACCCCACGTACGCCTGAACCGCCCCTCCCGGAAGAGGACCGCACAGCCATGACCGGCGCAGCCCACCGCAGCGAACACGACCTGCTCGGAGACCGTGACGTCCCCGCCGACGCGTACTGGGGCATCCACACCCTGCGCGCCACGGAGAACTTCCCCGTCACCGGCACCCCGATCTCCGCCCACCCGCACCTGATCGACGCCCTCGCCGCCGTCAAGGAGGCCGCCGCGCGCGCCAACGAGGAACTCGGGCTGCTGGAACCCCGCAAGGCGGCGGCCGTCGTCGCCGCATGCCGCGAGATCCGGGACGGCAAGCTGCACGACCAGTTCGTCGTCGACGTCATCCAGGGCGGCGCCGGCACCTCGACCAACATGAACGCCAACGAGGTCGTCGCCAACCGGGCCCTGGAACTGCTCGGACACGCCAAGGGCGAGTACGCGCACCTCCACCCCAACGAGGACGTCAACCTCGGCCAGTCGACCAACGACGTCTACCCGACCGCCGTCAAGATCGCGACCGTGTTCGCGGTGCGCGGGCTGCTCAAGGCGATGGCCGTCC
The DNA here is from genome assembly GCF_054729265.1 of Streptomyces krungchingensis. Classification (NCBI taxonomy): domain Bacteria; kingdom Bacillati; phylum Actinomycetota; class Actinomycetes; order Kitasatosporales; family Streptomycetaceae; genus Streptomyces; species Streptomyces krungchingensis. Next base: position 1,457,361 of record NZ_JBPUKY010000001.1, on the reverse strand, counting down.
TCCAGGACACCTTCGCGGCCAAGGCCGTCGAGTTCCGCGACGTGCTGAAGATGGGGCGGACCCAGCTCCAGGACGCGGTGCCCATGACACTGGGCCAGGAGTTCTCGGCGTACGCGGTGATGATCGAGGAGGACCGCGGGCGGCTCGCCGAGGCCGTCGAGCTGATCCACGAGATCAACCTCGGCGCCACCGCCATCGGGACCGGCCTCAACGCCCCCGCCGGATACGCCGAGTCGGCGCGCCGCCACCTCTCCGACATCACCGGACTGCCGCTGGTCACCGCCGCCAACCTGGTCGAGGCGACCCAGGACTGCGGCGCCTTCGTGCAGATGTCGGGCGTCCTCAAGAGGATCGCCGTCAAGCTCTCCAAGAGCTGCAACGATCTGCGCCTGCTGTCGTCCGGGCCGCGGGCCGGCTTCGGCGAGATCAACCTGCCGCCGGTGCAGGCGGGTTCGAGCATCATGCCCGGCAAGGTCAACCCGGTGATCCCCGAGGTCGTCAACCAGGTCGCCTTCGAGGTGATCGGCAACGACGTGACCATCACCATGGCCGCGGAGGCCGGACAGCTCCAGCTGAACGCCTTCGAGCCGATCATCCTGCACGCGCTGTCGCAGAGCATCACCCATCTGCGGGCCGCCTGCCTCATCCTCGCCGAGCGGTGCGTCGCCGGGATCACCGCGAACACCGAGGTGCTGCGCGCGGCGGTGGAGAACTCCATCGGCCTGGTGACGGCACTGAACCCGTACATCGGGTACACCGCGGCCACCGACATCGCCAAGGAAGCCCTCGCCACCGGACGCGGCGTGGCCGAACTCGTCCTGGAGAAGGGGCTGTTGCCCGCCGAACGGCTGGAGGCCCTGCTGCGTCCCGAGGTCGTCGCGGGCAGCGCCGCCCCGGCCGCCTGAACCCGGCGAAGAGCGCCAGGACCGGACCGGAGGCACAATGGCGATCATGAGCTCGCCCCTGACGTTCCAGCCGGTGCTGGAACGGATCGCCGAGGACATCGAGCGGACCCCCGGCCGCGGCCGGCCCGCCGACTACATCCCGGCCCTCGCCGCCTGCGACCCACGCCGCTTCGGCATGGCCGTCGCGGAGCTGGACGGCACGGTGTACGGCGTGGGGGACTGGCGGCAGCCGTTCTCCACCCAGTCCATCACCAAGGTCTTCACCCTGGCGCTCGACCTGGCCCGGGAGGGCGACGCCCTGTGGGAGCACGTCGGCCGGGAGCCCTCCGGCAACCCGTTCAACTCCCTGGTCCAACTGGAGTACGAGAACGGCATGCCGCGCAACCCGTTCATCAACGCGGGCGCCCTCGTCGTCACGGACCGGCTGCAGACCCAGACGGGTGACGCCGCCGCCGCGCTGCTCGACTTCCTGCGCGCGGAGAGCGGCAACGCGGACCTCACCTTCGACCGGGAGGTCGCCTCCTCGGAAGCCGCGCACGGCGACCGCAACGCCGCCCTCGGCCACTTCATGGCGTCCTACGGCCACATCGACAACCCGGTGCCGGTGCTGCTGAAGCAGTACTTCCAGCAGTGCTCGATCGAGGCGTCCTGCGCCGACCTCGCGCTGGCCGCCGGATTCCTCGCCCGGCACGGCATCCGCGCCGACGGCTCCCGGCTGCTCACGCGCAGCCAGGCCAAGCAGGTCAACGCGGTGATGCTGACCTGCGGCACGTACGACGCGGCGGGCGACTTCGCCTACCGGGTCGGCCTGCCGGGCAAGAGCGGCGTCGGCGGCGGCATCATCGCGGTGGTGCCGGGCCGGTGCACGCTCTGTGTCTGGAGCCCGGGGCTGGACGAACGGGGCAACTCGGTGGCGGGCGTCGCGGCACTGGACCGCTTCACGACGCTGACGGGGCTCTCGGTCTTCTGAGCCGTCCGCCTCACCGGCGTCCACGCGTGGTTTCCGGCGCCGTGTCCGCGTACGGCTTCCGGTGGGGCGTCCGTCCGTGGTCTCCGGTCGGGCGGCCGCGCGTGGCGCTCGGTGAGGCGTCCGCGCGCGGCGTCCGGCGACCACGCGGCGGTCACACACCGGCCCCCGCCCGGAAGGCGTCACGTCGCTCCCCGGCCACCTCGCGTTGACACGCTTCCCGAGTGCTGGCCATGGCTTTTCCCGTCGATCTCCGCCGCTGTCAGGCCCTCGGCCTGGCCGGTTCCGCCTTCCTCGCGCTGGGCGGTGAGACGGCCGGGGCACTTCGCGCGCGGGACCTGCTCGCCCCCGAGTCCGCGCGTGCCGTACTCGGTCTGGTCGGCGTCTACTTCGGAGTCGTCCTGCTGATCGCCGCCTGGGTGCTGCTCGGCACCGTCGTACGCGGCCCCCGCCCGCCGACTCCCCGCTCCCTGCTGCTGGTGCTGGCGGTGTGGGCGGCACCGCTGCTGCTGGCGCCCCCGCTGTTCAGCCGGGACGTGTACAGCTATCTCGCGCAGGGCGCCATGGTCGACGCGCACATCGACGTCTACGCGCACGGGCCCGCGCAACTCGGTGGCCCGCTCGCCGAGGAGGTGGCACCGCTGTGGCAGCAGACCACCACCCCGTACGGTCCGGTCTTCCTCGCGGTCGCCTCCGCCCTGTCCGGGCTGACCCGCGGCGAGGTGCCGGCAGGGCTGCTCGGCATGCGGCTGGTCGCCCTGCTCGGTGTGGCCCTGATGGCGGCGGCGCTGCCCCGCCTCGCCCGGCACAGCGGCGCCGATCCGGCCGCGGCGCTGTGGCTGGGGGCGCTCAACCCGCTCGTCCTGCTGCACCTGGTGGCCGGTGCGCACAACGACGCCATCATGCTCGGCCTGCTCGGCATGGGGCTGGTCGCCGCGCGCGGCCGGTGGCACCTCCTCGGCGTCGTCCTGGTCACCCTGGCGGCGCTGGTGAAGGCGCCCGCCGCCCTCGGCCTGCTGGCCGTCGTCGCACTGCGCGGACGGCGGGGCGTGGCGCGGTCGGCGCTGACCACGGCCGCTGTCGCCCTGGCCACGACGGTCGCGGCGACCGCGGTGGCCGGTACGGGCTACGGCTGGATAGCGGCGCTGAAGACCCCCGTCTCCCCGCACAACTGGGCGCTGACCAGCGTCCTCGGCCGCGCCACCGGGGCTGTGCTGCAGCAGCTGGGCAGCGGCCTCGCCCCGCTCGCGCTGCCCGTCTGGCACGCGGCCGGCCTCGCGGTGACCGTGCTGGTGGTGCTGTTCATATGGCTGCGGCTGCGCCCCGGCCCGGTCTACGCGCTGGGGCTGAGCCTGGCGGCGGTGGCCGTGTTCGGGCCGGCCGTCCGGCCCTGGTACGCGCTGTGGGGCCTGTTCCTCATCTCCGCGGCGGCGCCGGACGGTTCGGTGCGTACGCGGGTCGCGGCCGCCAGCGCGGTGCTGGCGCTGGCGGTGCTGCCGAGCGGGGGCCCACCCGACACCGCCCAGGTCGTCCTGGCCTTCTGCGGCGGCGCACTCGCCCTGGTGGTGCTCTGGCAGGCACACCAGGCGACGCAGGCACGGACACCGGTACTGGAGCGGACGGCATGAGAGCACCGGCCACCGACCGCGGGCGGCTGCTGTGCCTGCTCGCACTCGCCGTCGCCGTCGGCGTGTTCACCGCCACGGTGCCGCTCCTGCGCGGCTGGTTCGACCTGCGCGTCTACTACGGGACGGTCGACACCTGGATCCACCACGGCGGCCGGATCTACGACTACCGGGTGCCGGGGACGGCGTACGGCTTCACGTACCCGCCGTTCGCCGCGGTCGGCATGCTGCCGATGGCGCTGGTGGGGCTGCCCACCGCGATCGTCGTGGGCTTCGCCCTCAACCTGGCGGCGCTGGCGTTCGTGGTGTGGGTGCTGGTCGGGCCCGCCCTGCGCCGCTACGGCTGGTTCGGCTTCGCCGTGGCGGGCTGCCTGCTGGCCCTGTTCGAACCGGTCCGCGACACGTTCAGCTTCGGCCAGGTCAATCTCCTGCTCCTCGCCCTCGTGCTGAGCGACGCCTGGCTGCTGTCCACCGGCCGGGGCCGCCGGGCGGGCGTCGGCATCGGTCTGGCCGCGGCGGTCAAGCTCACTCCCGCCCTCTTCATCGGCCTGCTGCTGCTCGCCCGCCGCCCGCGTGCCGCCGCGGTGGCCACGGCCGTCGCCGCGGCGGCCACCGCCCTGGCGGCCTGGATCGCACCGGACGCCTCGCGCTTCTACTGGACCGACGCGCTGTGGGACACGGACCGCATCGGCCATCTCGGCTATGTCTCCAACCAGTCGTTGCAGGGCGTGCTGGCCCGCCTCGTCGCGCCGGACGAGCCGAGCAGGGCCCTCTGGGCGATCGTCGCCCTGCTGGTGATGTGCGTGTGGGTGTGGCGGACGACTCGCGCCCTGGCCGAGAGCGACTGGACGGCCGCGTTCGCCCTCACCGGGCTCACCGCGTGCCTGGTCAGCCCGATCACCTGGGTGCACCATCTCGTCTGGCTGCTCCCGTCGTTCGCCGTGCTGCTGCACCGGCGCCGCCTGCGCGTCGCGGGTGCGCTCTACGCGGTGCTGTGCAGCAGCGTGGTGTGGCTGTGGTTCGACGACGCCTCGGGTCTCGACGGGTTCCTCGGCAGCAACACGTACACGTGGATCACCCTCGGGCTGCTGCTGTGGCTGCCCGTCGGTCAGCCGCGGGCCGAACGGGCGGCCTTGAGCCGCAGGGCCAGGGCCACGCCCCCGGCGCCGATCCCGGCCGCGCCGGCGATCCCGGCGGCGTCCGGCCAGCTCGTTCCGTCGTCCTGCGGCGACGCCGGAGCGGCCGGCCGTGCGGAGGGCCCCGCCGCGGGCACACCCCGCGTGTCGATCAGCGAACCCACCGGGTCGACGTGCCCGGACGCCTTGAACCCCCAGTCGAGCAGCGAGCGGGCCTCCTCGTACACGGCGAACCCGTCGCCTTCCTGAGGGTTCATCACGGTGACGATGAGCGTGCGGTCGCCGTGCCGCGCGGCGGCGATGAGGGTGTTGCCCGCGTTGGAGGTGTAGCCGTTCTTGATGCCGATCAGGCCCGGATACGGGTCGACCCCGTCGGCGCCGGTCAGCAGGCGGTTGGTGTTCTCGATCCGGTACGGGTAGCCGTCCCCGGGGAACATGGCCTGCGCGGTCGAGCAGTACCGCGCGAAGTCCGCGTTGCGCAGTCCGGCCCGCCCGAAGACCGCCAGATCGTAGGCAGAGGAGACCTGGCCCGGCGCGTCGTACCCGTCGGGCGAGACGACACGGGTGTCGAGCGCGCCGAGGGCCTTGGCCTTGGCCTGCATCCGGGCCGCCGTCGCCCGCCATCCACCGGTCATCGAGGCCAGCACGTGCACCGCGTCGTTCCCGGAGTTGAGGAAGACGCCGCGCCACAGGTCGGCCACCTTGTACGTGTGGCCGGCGTCGACGCCCACCAGGCTGCTGCCCTCGCCGACGTCCGCGAGTTCCGCTTCCTTGACGGTGTGCCGGATGCCGCTGGGCAGCGCCGGCATGACGGTAAGGGCGAACAGCGTCTTGAGGGTGCTGGCGGGCGGCAGCCTGCGGTGGGCGTTGTGCGCGGCGAGCACGTCGCCGGTGCGGGCGTCGGCGACCAGCCACGACAGCGCGGAGACGTCCTCGGGGACCTCGGGCGCACCTGCCTGCGGCCGTACGTGTGTCCCGGACCGGTACAGGGGCGGTGGCGGCGACGCCGTCGGCCGGGCCGCGCCCGGGTCCGTGCCGATCCGGGCCTCGGCCGGACTCGGTGCGAGGGCCAGCGCTCCGACCACGCAGACGACGGAGCAGGAGACGGCGGCGCGACAGGCGGCGGCCCGCGATGCGGCGAGTCGGTATGAGAATCCGATGGTCATACTGATCAACGTAGGAACCGAGCGGCCCTGGACCCGGACGCCAGGCCCGAACGGCGGCAGCGAGTACCCGGATGGCACACGCGGGGAAGGTCAGGCGGGCAGTGTCGGCTGGACCCGCCGCAGGAACGCCGCGTTGTCCGGGGTGGCCCGCAGCCGCTCCAGGAGGGTTTCGAGACCGGCCTGGCCGTCGCGGGTGGCCAGTGCCCGGCGCAGGCCGCGTACAGCCGCCAATTCGGCCGCGGGAACGAGGAGTTCCTCGCGGCGGGTACCGGACGGGGTGATGTCGACGGCTGGGAAGACACGCCGGGACGCCAGCTCGCGGTCCAGGCGGAGTTCCATGTTGCCGGTGCTCTTGAGCTCCTCGAAGAAGTAGCCGTCGGCCCGGGAGCCGGTGTCCACCAGGGCGGTGGCGAGGACGGTGAGCGAGCCGCCCTCCTCGGCGAGGCGTGCCGCGCCGAAGAACCGCTTGGGGCCGAGCACGGCGGCCGCGTCGACGCCGCCGCTGAGGGTGCGGCCACCGGAGGCGGCGGCGTTGTTGTGCGCCCGGCACAGCCGGGTGAGGGAGTCCATCAGGACGACGACGTCCTCGCCCTGCTCGACGAGCCGCTTGGCGCGCTCCATCACGAGTTCGGCGAGCGCGATGTGCTGCTTGGGGGACTTGTCGAAGGTGGAGGCGTAGACCTCGCCGCGGACCGAGCGCCGCATGTCGGTCACTTCCTCGGGGCGTTCGTCGAGGAGCAGCACCATCAGCCGGCACTCGGGATGGTTGCCGGCGATCGCGGCGGCGAGCTGCTGGAGCAGTACGGTCTTGCCGGTCTTGGGCGGCGCGACGATCAGGCCGCGCTGGCCCTTGCCGACCGGTGCGACGAGGTCCATGACGCGTCCGGCCAGGCCGCTCGCCGGGTGTTCCAGACGCAGCCGGTCGCGCGGATGCAGCGGGGTGAGGTCACGGAAGTGGGGGCGGCGCCGCAGCTCCTGGAGCGTACGGCCGTTGACGCGCTCGACCTCGGTGAGCGCGCGGGCCGCGCCGCGTACGCCCTCGATCGTGTCACCCCTGCGCAGGCCGTGACGGCTGATCAGGGCGGGGGAGACCTGGAGGTCGGCGTTCGAGGGCAGGCAGTCCGTGGCGCGCAGGTGCCCCTTCCCGCTGCCGTCGATGTCGAGGACACCGGTGACGGCCTGCGGCCGAGGCTGCTGCACAGGGGGGCGTTCGAGTGTGGTGGTCATGAGAGAGGGCCTTTCAAGGACGAGGTGCACGGGACATGCGGGGAAGGGGTGAGAGGCCGCGAAGGAAGGCCGAGGGCCGGTGACGGCGCGCCTCGGCGCGGCGCGAACATCACCTCGAGGGCGGCGGGACGGAACAGTCCGTGACCGCTTTCAGGAGGTGGTGCCGAGAAGCTGATCGGCCGGTCGTTCGTCGACGGGCGCGACAGCGGAGAAGGAGAAACTGACACCGGCGATCCGAAGGGGATCGCACATGGGTGCTGTTTCGGAGAGTACCACGCCTCGCGTCGGTGCGGTCGGGATGCGATACGCAGGGCCCGTACCGGCCGGCTCCGGCGGGAAGAACGCCGGAACGGCGGGAGTTGGTGTACGGCGAGTCGTCGACAGCGGGAGAAGGTACCTCTCATGCGCGCACTGATCGTTGACCCCACGTCACCCGCCAGGCTGCGCCTGGGCGAGGCCCCGGACCCCGTGCCAGGTCCCGCGCAGGTGCTCGTGGAGGTCCGGCACACCTCCCTGAACGCCGCCGAACTGTTCTTCGCGGAGCGGGCCGATCCGGGCGAGGTCATCGACTTCGACGCGGCCGGGATCGTGGTGGCGGCGGCCGCGGACGGAAGCGGGCCCTCCGTCGGCAGCCGGGTGGTGGGCTTCGCCGAGGGCGGCGGCTTCGGTGCCCTGCGGGCCATGGACGCCGTGGATGTGGCCGAGGTGCCCGAGGGCGTCGACCTGGGCGAAGCGGCCACCTTGCCGGTGGCCGCCGGCACTGCCCTGCGGGCGCTGGAGCAGGCGGGGCCGTTGCTGGGCCGCAGGGTCCTGGTGACGGGAGCGTCCGGAGGTGTGGGCGGGTTCGCTGTGCAGCTCGCGGCCCTCGCCGGCGCGTATGTCATCGCGGTCGCCGGTTCGCAGACGAGCGCCGAGGGGCCGGCCGCCCTCGGCGCGCACGAGGTGGTGATCGGCCTCGGCGGTGTCGAGGAGCCGGTCGACGTCGTGATCGACACGGTCGGCGGAGACCAACTCGTCGCGGCCTACGCACTGCTGATGCCGGGCGGCACGCTCCAGAGCGTCGGCTGGGCCTCAGGCCGCGAGGCGTCCCTCCCCGTCGGCTCGACCTTGGGCAGCCCGGTCCCCAGGACCGTCGTCTCGGTGTACAACGGGGCAGGCCTGACGGACCGTCGGGCGCAGCTGACCAGGCTCCTCACGCTGGCGGAGGCGGGCAGACTGCGGGTGCCCGTCGGCTGGCGCGGGCCGTGGGACCGGATCGCGGAGGCGGTGGACGCGCTGGGCAGCCGGCGGCTGCGGGGCAAGGCGGTGCTGGACGTCGGTTGACTGCTCCCCTCTCTGAAGGGTGGAGGTTCCAGCCTTCAGGGTTGAGTGGGGATGTACGGCTCAGGCTGCCGCTCGGGCTGGCAGCCCAGGCGGTCTTGCGCCCTCGACACCGTCCGGGTTCAGACCTGCCCGGATGAGCATCACGCGGGCGGAGTTCTTGTCCCGGGGGGACACGGCTCCGCACGCGGTGCAGGCATACGTTCGTTGTGACAGAGGTGAGCAGGCAGAATCGAGGACCGTGCCGCCCCGGCGGCGCCGAACGGCCTCCAACTCGACGTCCCACAAGGAGAATCCGGTGGACACCTCGTCCGGCACGCCCCATCGCCTGGATCCCGCGGGCGGTTGCCCGCACGCCGACAACGCGCGGCTCCTCGCGCGGGGCGGCGTCACGCCGGTCGTGCTGCCGGGCGACGTGGAGGGCATGGCGGTGCTCGGCCACGACGCGCTCAAGGAGTTCCTCGCGCACCCCGACGTCGCCAAGGGAGCCCGGCACTTCACGGCACTGCGCGAAGGCCGCATCACCCCCGGGTGGCCGCTGATGACCTTCGCCACCGTGCGGGGGATGACGACGGCCGACGGCGACGACCACCGGCGGCTGCGGTCGCTGGTCAGCAAGGCCTTCACCGCCCGCCGAGTGGAGCGCATGCGCCCCTGGATCGAGCAGCTGACGGAGGGACTGCTCGACGACCTGGAGCGCGCGGCCCGCGACGGTGGGGGAGTCGCGGATCCGCGCCGGCATTTCGCGCTGCCGCTGCCGATGGGAGTCATCGGCGAACTGCTCGGTGTCGACGCCGAGTACCGGGACCGGCTGCACCATCTCTCCAACCAGGTGGTCGCCACCGACATCGGACCCGAGCAGGCCCTGGCCGCGAACCGGGAACTGGTCGGCGTACTGGCCGCGGTGGCCGAGGCCCGCGCCGAGCGGCCGGGCGACGACCTCACCAGCGCACTCATCGCCGCCCGGGACGAGGAGGGGGAACGGCTCGGTCACGAGGAACTCATCGGCACCCTCGTCCTGATGATCATCGCCGGGCACGAGACCACACTGAACCTCATCACCAACGCGGTACGGGCGTTGTGCGGACACCGAGACCAACTGGACCTGGTGACAGGCGGCGGGGCGGGCTGGGCCGACGTCGTCGAGGAGACCCTCCGCTGGGACGCCCCGGTCAGCTACTTCCCCTTCCGGTACCCCGTGCGGGACATGACGCTCGACGGCACCGTGATCCCCGCGGGCACTCCGGTCCTCGCCGGATACTCGGCCGCCGGGCGCGACCGCGACGCGCACGGACCGGACGCCGACCGGTTCGACGTCACCCGTCCCGGACGCGCGGACACCGCCCGGCACCTCTCCCTCGGGCACGGCGCCCACTACTGCCTCGGCGCCCCCCTCGCGCGCATGGAGGCGACCATCGCCCTGGAGCGGCTGTTCGCCCGCTTCCCCGGCCTCGACCTCGCGGTGCATGAGGACGAACTCTCCCGCCACGCAAGCTTCGTGGGAAACAGCGTGCGAGAGCTGCCGGTGCGGCTCGAACCACCCTCCACCACGGCGTGACCGTCGAGCATGAACCCCACGACCGCCGAAGCGGCCCGGGCGGGAGGACCGGCGCGGGGCCCGCGACACGAGGCCGGAACCCGCGGCACGAGGTCGGCAAAAATTGTCGGGCGGACGTTGTCGATGCGGCGCGTTCCCGTTCGTCGGTGGGATGCAGGAAGCTCACGAACACCGGGAGGAACCATGAAGTACATGCTGCTGGTCTGCGGCGACGACACCGCCGACGCCTCCGACATGGCACCCGTCGAACCCTGGGTGGAGGAACTGGGCGTCGAACGCGGCGTGCGACGGCACGGCCACCGGCTGAGCCTGCCTGCCGAAGCCGTCACCGTACGCGTCCGCGACGGCGAAGTCCTGCGCACCGACGGCCCGTTCGCCGAGACCAAGGAGTACGTCGCCGGATACGACATCCTCGAATGCGCCAGCATGGAAGAGGCGGTCGAGGCCGCCGCCAGGCACCCCGTGGCGACGATCGGCGCCATGGAGGTGCGCGCGTTCTGGGAGGACGAGGACGCCGAGGGCGAGATCCGGCGGCTCGACGCGGAACTCACCGCCGCCGCGCGCGAACGGGACTTCGACCGGGCCATGGCCTGCTACGCGCCGGACGTCGAGATCTTCCACCCCGTGTCCGGTCTGGAACAGCACGGGATCGAGGCTCTGCGCAAGGCCGAGGAACTCTGGTTCTCGACGCTCGCCGGACCCGTGGAGCGCGAAGTGCTCGACTTCCGGGTCCGCGTCGACGAGAGCATCGCCTTCAGCCACGCCCTCGTGCGGATGCGCGCCGAACTGGTCACCGGCGACACGCTGGACACCACCGCGCGCGTCACCACCGGCTACCGCGCGGCCGGCGACCGCTGGCAGATCGTCCACCAGCACACCTCGGTCCCGTTCGACTCCCCGGTCACCCAGGACCTGCCGTGAAGTACGTGCTGTTCGCCTGCACGCCCGTCGACGGCGAGGAGCAGGACCCCGCCGAGACCGCCCGCGACCCCCGCTTCACGGCCTACGCCGACCAGGTGCGCGGGCACGGCGTCCCACGCAGCGGCGCGCGCCTGCGACCGCCCGCCGACGCCACCACCGTCCGCGTCCGGGGCGACGAAGTGCTGCTCGACGACGGGCCGTTCACCCGGTCCGAGCAGTACGTCGCGGGCTTCGACATCGTCGAGGCCGCCGACCTCGACGAGGCGATCGCGCTCGCCTCCCGGCACCCGGCCGCGCTGGACGGCGGCTCGGTCGAAGTACGGCCGGTCTGGGAGTGAGCGCGAACCCGCGGGCGCGAGACGTCGAAACGGCGGTCGCGGACGCCTTCCGCGAGGAGTGGGGCCAGGTCGTCGCCACCCTGATCCGGGTGACCGGCGACTGGGACCTCGCCGAGGAATGCGCCCAGGACGCCTTCGCCCAGGCACTCGACCGGTGGCGGCGCGACGGCGTGCCGCGCCGCCCCGGCGCCTGGCTGACCACGACCGCACGCCACCGCGCCCTGGACGTGCTGCGCCGGGAGGCGACCGGGGCACGCAAGCTGCGGGAGGTGGCCGTGCTGGCACGCGACGACGGGCCCCACGACCCGGAGTTCGAGGACGGGAGCGAGGTCGGCGACGACCGGCTGCGGCTGATCTTCACCTGCTGCCACCCGGCGCTGCCCATCGAGGCACGGGTGGCGCTGACCCTGCGCACCCTCGCGGGACTGACCACGAACGAGATCGCCCGCGCCTTCCTCGTGCCCGAGGCGACGATGGCGCAGCGCCTGGTCCGCGCCAAACGGAAGATCCGCAACGCGGGCATCCCGTACCGCGTGCCGCCCGCGCACCTCCTGCCCGAACGCATCACCGGCGTCCTCGGCGTGCTCTACCTGCTCTTCAACGAGGGGTACGTCGCCGGCGCGGGCGACGATCTGGTGCGCAGGGACCTCTGCGCGGAGGCGATCCGGCTGGCCCGCGTACTGGCCCGGCTGATGCCCGACGAGCCCGAAGTGCTGGGTCTGCTCGCGCTGTTGCTGCTGCACGACGCGCGGCGGGACACACGCGTCGACGCGGCGGGCGACCTGGTGACGCTGGAGGACCAGGACCGGTCGGCCTGGGACCGGGCGGCGGTCGACGAGGGCGCGGCCCTGCTGGAGTCCGCGCTGCGCCGCGGGCGTCCGGGGGCCTACCAGATCCAGGCCGCCGTCGCCGCCTGCCACACCACGGCGGCCACCGCCGAGGAGACGGACTGGGCCGACATCGCGGCGCTCTACGGCGAGCTGCAGCGGTTCGTGCCGTCCGCCGTGGTCCGGCTCAACCGCGCGGTGGCCGTGGGTATGGCCGAGGGACCCGAAGCGGGCCTCGCCCTGGTGGCCGAGCTGGAGGAGCAGGGCGAGCTCGCGGACTACCACCTGCTCCCCGCCACCAGGGCGGACCTGCTGCGTCGTGCGGGCCGCCGCGCCGAGGCCGCGGACGCCTATGCCCGGGCGCTGGAGCTGGTGGTGAACGACGCCGAGCGGCGCTTCTTGACGAAGCGGCTCGCGGAGTGTCGATCGGCGTAGGCGCCGTTCGTCGGTGGGGTGACAGCACCCGATGACGACGACGGAGGATCCTATGACCACCGTGGCGACCACCACCCCCACCACTCCGGCCGGCTTCGTGTCCGCCACCGACGGCGCGGGGGCCGGCACGTCCGCCGCCACCGCGACGGCGCCCCGCTTCCTCAGGGCCCTGGCCGGGCGGCTGCTCCCCGCTCGCCGCACTCGCCCGGGGACGCCCGCCCCTTTCCTGCGGGAGGACTCCGCCGGACCGGGACAGGACGGCCCCGACGTCTGGCTCGCGTTCCTGCGGCTGCGCGCCTGACGGGTCCCGCCCGCCGCGCTCAGTCCGGGGGCGCGTCGTCCCGCGGCGCCGCGGCGAGCTCGATGCCGCGGACACGGCGCAGCCAGCGCACCAGGACGTAGAGGGCGCCGCCCACGATCGCACAGGGCTCCCACACGTCCGTGACGAGGGCCGGAAGGCCCCCGTGGCCGACGATCCAGACCGCCTGGAAACCCACCACGGCGGCAATGAAGCCGTTCGTGCGGGACTCCACGGCGAGCGTCCAGTCGACCGGAACCCACAAGGGAGCGGCGAGGTCCCGGACGCGCAGCCGGACGGCCGCCCACAGGAAGCCGAGGGCATAACGCATCCTCGTGCGCGGGGACAGCACGATCCCGTGCTCGGGGTCCCCGGCGAGGACGGCCGCCCACTCCTCGCGCAGATGGGTGCGGCGCCGCCCGGCCACGAACGAGGCGATCCCCAGGGTGCCGTTGCCCCTGCGGCTCTGCCGCTGCCGGGCGGCGGACGGGGTCCCGGTGCCCGGCTCCTGGGCGGCCTCACTGCCCGCGCGTAGAGCCGTGATCAGGAGGCCGATCGCGGCGATCAGGATGGACGCCGCGGTGACGGCTCCGAAGATCCAGCCGTTGGTGATCAAGAAAGCGGAGAACGTGGAGCCGGGGCTCACCGTCTTCACGGTGTAGCCGATCAGCAGAAAGAGGACGGCCGCCGTCCCGGCCAGTACGGGCGCGAGGACCGCCACGATCGCGACGGGGCCGGCGCCGAAGGGGGTCTCGTCGTCCCGCCGGTCCGTACTCACGCCGCACCCCCGTCGCCGGCCGGGCGTAGCCCGAAGAGCCGTGGCTTGCGCTCCCGGGCCTCGCGGGTGGCCAGCCGGCCCGCGGCGGTGAGTTCGTAGAAGTAACGCTTCGGGCGGCCGGGGTGCTCGCCGGTCTCGGCCCGGCGGACCGCCCAGCCGGCGTCGACGAGCCGTTCGAGAATGGGATACACGGTGCCGGAGCCGAGATCGGCCTCCTCGCAGATCCGCAGCCCCCACGCCGGGTCGTCCGGCGTGGCGGCCAGCAGCACCTTGAGGACCTCAAGTGTCGGTCGTGTCAGGCGAATTGATGCCATATCACCAGTGAAGCAGGCAGCTCGGCGTATGTCGAGAACGACAGTCGCACCGCTCTCCGCCGGGATCCCGCTATCCGTCGAGCCGATAGATGCCGTACCCGAACCCCTGCGCGTCGATCCTGCCGTCGTCGCCGATGCGGACGCCGGAGGATTCCAGAGGTTCGGCTCCACGAACGCGGGTCGAGGAGCAACCGGCCGCGCCCTGCTGTGGGTTGATGACGACGAGATGGCGGTCCCCGCGTCGGTAGACGAAGGGATAGCCCGGGTGGAGGACTTCCACCGGGCTCCGGGCACCGAGGTCGGGTGTGCCGGCGCGGAGGGCCACGAGGCGGCGCACCAGGTGGAGGAGCGAGGTCTCGTCGGCGAGCTGGGCGGCGACGGTGGGCCGGGCGGGGGAGGGGTCGACCGGGAGGTAGAGGGCGTCGGCGGGGGCGGAGGAGAAGCCGGCGTTCGGGCCGTCGTCCCACTGCATCGGGGTACGCGAACCCGCGCGGTTGTAGCGGGAGCCGAGCACGCTGCCCTCCTTGTCGGGCAGCCCCGGGATGTAGCGCATGCCGATCTCGTCGCCGTAGTAGATCGCCGGCAGGGTCGGCCAGGTGAGCTGGAAGGCGAAGGCCGCGGGAAGCTGATCGGCCGTGCGGGGGCCGCAGTTGAGGCGGGAGAAGTCGTGGTTGGCGGTGGGCAGCGAGATGAACCCGCTGTCGCCGAGGGTGGTGACCGCCCGGTGCCAGGCCTCCACGAACGGGCGGGGCGAGCCCTTGCCGCCCGGGTCGAAGAAGCAGTCGAGCGGGTCCCAGGCCTCGTTGACCGTGCCCTCGGAGTTGCTCCACAGCGACCGCAGCGCCAGGCCGTCGGTGGGCCCGCCGAACTGGAGGAAGAAGTCGGTGTGGAAGCCCGCGGGCACCGACACCTCCGGCTCGCCCCACTCGGACAGCAGCGCCGCGTCCGGGTGCGCGCCGTCCAGCCAGTGCCGCAGCTCCGTCCAGATCCGTGCTGTCTCGGTCCTGTCGGGGTCGTCCTTCACGAGCGAGGCGGCCATGTCGACGCGGAAGCCGGACACGCCGAGCCCCAGCCAGTGGTCCATGATCTCGCGCAGGGCGGCGCGGTTGGCGCGGGGACCCTCGGCGTCCACCGGACTGCGCCAGGGTTCGGCCGGATCGGTGCGCGCGTAGCCGAAGTTGAGGGCGGGCTGGCAGGCGAAGAAGTTCGGCAGATAGGCGCCCGGCCGGGTCCCGGGGGAGGCGACGAAGCCGTCGGGGAGCCCCTCGGGTGTCCAGATGTAGCGGTCGTCCGCCGGATCGTCGGCGGCTGCCTCGAACCACGGGTGCTCGTCGGAGGTGTGACCCGCGACGAGGTCCAGCAGGATCCGTATGCCGCGGCGGCGCGCCTCGTCGACCAGCTCGGCGAGGTCGTCGTTCGAGCCGTAACGGGGGGCGGTGTTCAGGTAGTCGGAGACGTCGTATCCGGCGTCCCGGAACGGCGAGGCGAAGCAGGGGTTGAGCCACACGGTGTTCACGCCCAGCCACGCGAGGTGGTCGAGGCGCTCGGCGACACCGTCGAAGTCGCCGATGCCGTCGCCGTTCGAGTCGGCGAACGACTGCGGGTAGATCTGGTAGAAGACGGCGTCGGCCAGCCATGCGGGGGCGGGACGGAACGAAGTCATGCCGGCGACCCTAGATCAGCCCGCACGGCGCGCGCTGCCCCTGGGCAGTTTCGTTCGGACCAGTGGGACGTTGATCTGGGCATGTCGCTGACTGACGTCCAGTGGGCGCGGATCGAGCCGCTGCTCCCGGACCGGACGGTCCCGGGGGCCGAGCCGCACGACCACGCCATCGGACGGTCGCGCGGGGGACTTGCAACGAAGATCCATCCGACGGCTGCTGCCGTCCCCTCGCGTTCGTCCTGACCGGCGGTCGAGCGGGCGACGCAGCCACCTTGATGGACGTCATGGCCGGCCCCCGTGCACCGCGGCGCCGCGGACGGTCTCGAACCAGGCCTGACGTAGTCGGTACGCCCCTTGTCGGACGTCGCTGGCAGCATCACCGCCATGAACGCCAACTTCAGAACCCCACCGCGGCCGTTCGACATCACCGCGCTCTTTCCTCAGCTGGCTCCTCTGGCGCGGACGGCGACCCGGCTGCACCCGCGGCCGGGCTCGCCGACCGTGCACGACAGCTCCGTCGGCGGGCCGCTCCTGTGGCCCGCCGACGAGCCGTGGCCGTACTGCGACGAGCCGCACGACAGTCGCGTGACGACAGTGGTGCACTCTCCGGACGACGTCCGGCTCCTCCGCCACGACCGCGCCGCAGCGGCCGAGCGGTTGCGCCTCGACCCCGAGGCACCCCAGTGGACTCCCGAGGAACGGGCGACCTGGGAGCGGCTCGCGGGCCGCCCGTGGTTCGACGGTCCGATCCCCCTCCTCCCCGTCGCCCAGCTCTACGCCCGCGACGTCCCCTTCCCGTGCCTGCCCGACGCGGACCTCCTCCAGGTCCTGTGGTGCCCCTTCGACCACGAGATGGCCCACCCCCGGACAGCCCTCTTCTGGCGCTCCTCCGCCACCGTCACCGACGTCCTCCACGCACCGCCCGAGCCGCCCATCGTCCAGCGGGACTGCTACCTCCCGGAGCCGTGTCTGTTCTCACCGGAGCAGGTCACCGAATTCCCCCACCCCGGGGAGCTGAGCGATGAGCTCCGGGACCAGTTGGACGACATGAGCCGCTGGGAGACGATCGATCCCGCGCGGTACAACACGTACGCGGACGACCCGGGCGAGCTGTACCAGAACAACCTCTCCACCGCCCCCGGCTGGAAGACCGGCGGCTGGAGCAGCTGGCCCCGCACCGACCCTGTGCCCCGTCCCTGCCCCGAGTGCGGCACCGAGCAGGTCCCGCTCCTCACCATCGCCTCCTGGGAATGGGACGGCGGCAGCGGGACCTGGATCGCCGAGGAGGAACGGACGAACCCGGCCCCGCCTCCCCTGGGCGCCCAGGACGGCAATTTCACCTTGATCGACATCATCGGCGGCTACGACCTCCAACTCCATGTCTGCCCGGCGTCCCCGGACCATCCGCACATAGAACTGCTCCCGTGAGCCCTGCGGAGGTCCTCCGCGCCGACGCATACGCCACTGTCGGTACCGCGATCGAGTCTCCAGTCAGCAGCCTTGGCCAACTACAGGATGATCCAAACGACGGGCCCTGGCCCCAGCGGCGCAGGCGCCACTGGGCACCCGGCCTGCTGGGCAGGAGCGAGGGGCCGGTTGTGGTCGGCGAGTCCATGCTCGATGTGGCGATGTGTGACGGCGACACCGTCACCGTAATTTCTGCGTGTCACTGCGAGCCTGTGGCCACCAGGGTCGCGGTGATGGGTTCGAGCTCGGTGATCAGTTCGTCGAGTTCGGCGGGGGACAGGGCGTCGTAGGGCGGGGTGGCGAGCTCGTCGGTGACGGTTTCGATGCGTTGTTTGGTCGCGCGGCCGGCGTCGGTGAAGTGGCCGTCGGTGTCGACGAGTCCGCGTTCGCGCATGCCGTCCATGACCGCGGCCAGGCGCTCTTTCGGCAGGTGATGGATGCGTCCGAACGACTCCGGGGGGTGGATGCCCTGGTCAAGAGCGGAGAGTACGTGGGCCTCCGTACCCCCGATGTGCGCGCCGACGAGAGCGGCGATGTGCCCGTCGCCGCGGTGCTCGCGCAGCATGGTCGCGGAATGCCACAGCCGGGCGACGGGGTCGCTGGGTACCTCGAGGGTGCGCATGCCGGCGTACATCACCCGGCCTTCGGCGGGGGCGCTCGTCGCGGCCTTGGTGGTCAGGTCTGCGGCGCGCACCAGGCCCGGGGAGCCGGCCAGCTCGTCGCCGAGGATGCGCCGTAGGGAGGCCGCGCTGCCCCGCTCCCTCGCGGCGACGGAGGCCTCGGGCGGGATCGTCTCCCAGGCGCTGGGGATGTGCCGCGCGGCTTCCCCGTCGGCGAAGTTGTAGAAGGCTGCGTGCACGACTTGGGCCGGCACCCGTCCCAGTGGTGCGGCGCGGCTGGCGAAGTAGCCGTCCCAGTAGGTGCGGTGGCCGAGTGCGGCCAGTTCCTCGTTGCACTCGTCGGCGCAGTAGGTGACCAGGCAGATCGGCTCCAGGAGCTCGAACATGCGCCGGGCGATATGAGTCGTCGGATGCAAGCGCGTCGTGCCCATTGGGTTCTCCCTTTGTCAGGTGTGCCGACTTGGACCGTCCGGCGCACCGAAACTCATCGGCGACCGAAGGGACGGCGACCGAAGAGAAGCAGTGCAGATGGGTTGGCGTCTGGGCGATTGTGTATGCGAGAGCGGATTACCGCGCTCTGTCGCCGAATGCGCGGCTGATCGGTGGGTGGCCGCCGAGTGCGGTGTGGCAGCGGTGGTGGCTGTAGGTGTGCAGGAAGTCTGTCAGGGCGGTGGTGCGTTCGTCGTTGCCGGCGTAGGGGCGCTGACTTTGCGCAGGCGGCCCGTCGATGATGTGTGGCGTGCCAGGAACCGATGCACCCGGAGCCACAGTGGCCCGCCTCCTTCGGGAACTCATCGCCGATACCGATCCGCGCCCCACCGACCGGGACGACCTCTAAGCTGAACAGGATGTTCACCCCGCAAGGTCCCAGCCTCCGCGAACTCGCCGTTCAGGCCCTGTCCTCCGTCGAGCACGGCTACGACCTGCTCGCGCCCAAGTTCGACCACACGCCCTTCCGGACGCCGGACTCGATTCTCGATGCGGTCGGGCGGGCGCTGCGGCCCATGGGGCCGTTCCGGGCGGGCCTGGACCTGTGCTGCGGAACCGGCGCGGGCATGGACGTCCTGCGGGGGCTGTGCCGGGACTCGGTCACCGGGATCGACATCAGCGCGGGAATGCTGGCCGTCGGACGCGCGGGGCACCGGGCCGGCACGGAGCCGTCCATGGCCTGGGTGCGGGGCGACGCTCGCGCGCTGCCCTTCGGCCCCGCGTTCGACCTGGTCGTGAGCTTCGGGGCGTTCGGGCACTTCCTGCCGAGGGAGCTTCCGGGGCTGTTCGCCGGTGTGCACTCGGTTCTGCGGCCGGGCGGGCGGTTCGCGTTCCCCGTCATGGCTCCGCCCCGCCCGAGCTCGCCCTGGTTCTGGGCCCTGCTGGGCTTCGACGCGGTGATGCGGGTGCGCAACGCCGTGTGGCGTCCGCCGTTCGTCATGTACTACCGGTCCTTCCGCCTGGGTGAGGTGCGGCGGGAGCTGGTGTCGGCCGGTTTCGACGTGGAGCTTCAGGCGCTGCCCGAGTTCGGCACGCGGCCCGACGGCAGCCCGCGGTGCCGGATGGTCGTGGCGACCCGGACCCCGGACCCGGCCTCCCGCTGAACTTTCAGGTCCGCCTGTCGTGGCCGAAGCACGCCCTTGTGTGCATTTGTTTTTCAAACTCGCAGGGCTATAGTGAGTATGTTTTTCAAACTAACTATCTCATGCCCGTCCTCAGGACCGACTGTGCGAGGAAACGCGATGAAGATCCCCCTGCCCGTCGGCGTACCCGCGCCGGACGAGGTCGTTGCCGATATCGACCCCGGCTCGGGCGGCCCCGGCGAGGTGCACGATGGCATCTGATCTGCGCGCCGCGGCGACCGCGCCGCGCACGGCTCCCGGCGCGAGCCAGCTGCCGGTCCTCGTCGCCGCCTGTCTCGGCCTGTTCACCGTCTTCCTCCAGACCACCCAGACCATCGGCACCCTCAGCGCGGTCCAGGACGACCTGGGCCTCGGCCCGGCCGACCTCGTGTGGGTGCCCAGCACGTACACGCTCGTGGTGGCCGCCTGTGTGCTGGGAGCCGGAGCTCTTGCCGACCGATGGGGCCGGCGGAGCGTCTTCCTCGCCGGAGCCGTCACCATGGCGGTCGGCGGAGTCGTCCTGGTCCTCGCAGGCAACCTGGCCACCGTGCTCGCCGGGCAGGCGGTCGCGGGCCTGGGCGGCGCCCTCATCACGCCCAGCTCGCTCGCGCTCGTCACCCACGCGGTCCCCGACCCCAAGCGCCGGGCGGGCGCGATCGCCGCCTGGGCCGCCACCTCGGGCCTCGGTCTGGCGATCGGCCCCGTCACGGCTGGGCTCGCCCTGCGCTGGTGGACCTGGCACAGCGCGTTCTGGCTGAACGCGGCGGTCGCCGTCCTCGCCGTCGTCGTCGCCCTGCGGTTCGTCCCGGAGTCCCGGAATCCGTCCCAGCGCCTGGACTGGCCGGGCCAGGTGACGGCCATGGCCGGGCTGGGACTGATGGTCTTCTGGCTCATCGACGGCGGACACCACGGTTACGGCTCGCCGCGCGCGATCGCGGCCGTCGCCGCCTCGGTCGCGCTGCTCGCCGCGTTCGTCCTGATCGAACTGCGGCGCGCGGCGCCCATGGTCGACCTGCGGCTGTTGCGCGACCCCTCCTACGGCGCCTCGCTGGTGCTCGCCGCGATCGTGCTGTTCGCCTTCGTCGGCCTCTCGCTCCTCGAGGTGCTGTGGCTGCAGCGGGTCCGGGGCCTGAGCGCCCTGGAGGTCGGTGCCCAACTCCTCGCACAGTTCGGCACGTTCATCGCCTCCTCCGTCCTCGCGGGCGTGCTCGTACGGCGTCTGGGGCCGCGCACCCTGATCACCGCGGGGCTGCTGTTCGCGGCCGCCGGAGCCGCGCTCTTCGCGCAGGTCGGACCCGGCACCTCGTTCACCGGATACGTGGCCGCATTCGTCCTGTTCGGACTGGGCAGCGGCCTCGCCAACGCGCCGTCCACCGCGCTCGCGGTCGGCCATGTGCCGCGCGGACGCGAGGGCGAGGCGGGCGGCACGGTGAACGCGGCCCGCCAGATCGGCGCCGTCCTCGGCACCAGTGTCCTCGGCACACTCATGACCTCGCGTTTCGAGGACCGGGTCACCCAGGTCCGCGATCCGCGTGCCGCCTTCACCGACGCCGTCGGCTCCACCGTGTGGGTAGTCGTGGCGGTACTCCTGGCCGGAGCGGCCGTCGCGCTCGCCCTCTCGGCGTGGACGCGGCGCACGGCACCCGCCCGCAACGGCTGAGGGGTACGCCCCGCCCCGGCGCCGCCACCCGCGCAGGCCCGGGCCCCCAGAACGAGCCGGGGACCCGGGCCTGACGCACCCCATCCGGGAACCCGGCCTGCCGCACGGGAAGCCGGGCCCGGGGCGCCGCCGTCACGGCGGCGCGTGTCCGGTCAGCCGCGGATGAATTCCAGCAGGTCGGCGTTGAAGGCCTGCTCGAACTCGCCCACCAGGCCGTGCGGTGCGCCCGGGTACACCTTGAGCGTCGCGTCCTTGACCAGCTCGGCCGTCTTCAGCGCGGCGGCCGCGATCGGCACGATCTGGTCGTCGTCGCCGTGCGCGACGAGCGTCGGCACGTCGATGCGGGCCAGGTCCTCGGTGAAGTCGGTCTCGGAGAACTGCCGGATGCAGTCGTACGCCGCCTTCAGACCGGCCTGCATGCTCTGCAGCCAGAACTCGTCGCGCTTGCCCTGCGACACGGCCGAACCCTCACGGTTGGCGCCGAAGAACGGCACGCTCAGCTCCTGGTAGAACTGCGAACGGTCCGCCGCCACACCGGCCCTGATCCCGTCGAAGGCGTCGAGCGGAGTGCCCTCCGGGTTCGCGTCCGTCTTCAGCATCAGCGGCGGAACGGCACCCAGCAGCACCGCCTTGGCCACCCGCGCGCTGCCGTGCCGGCCGATGTAGCGGGCGACCTCGCCGCCACCGGTCGAGTGCCCCACCAGGATCACGTCGGTGAGGTCCAGCTTCTCGATCAGTTCGGCCAGGTCGTCGGCGTACTGGTCCATGTGGTTGCCCTGCCACGGCTGCGCGGAGCGGCCGTGCCCGCGGCGGTCGTGGGCCACGGCGCGGAAGCCGTTCTCCGCGACGAGGCGCATCTGCCCGTCCCACGCGTCCGCGTTCAGCGGCCAGCCGTGGCTGAAGACGACGGGCTGCCCGCTGCCCCAGTCCTTGTAGAAGATGTCGGTGCCGTCGGACGTCGTGAACGTGCTCATGGGTGTTCCCTTTCGAATGGTGAAGCGATGTGCGCGTGGTGGTGCGAAGTGGCGTTCGGGCGCCGTACGGCCGGCGGTCGCGCGCAGCCGGTCACGCGGAGCGGCGGACGAAGTCCGGCGCCGTGTCGGCTGCTTCCGGCCGGCCGTGGTCGATGGTCAGCGCATGCCCCCGGCCCTTGATCTCGGTGACGCGGGGGTCGTGCGGCTGCTTCTTGTGCGAGGGGCGGGTGATGGGCCACGGCACCGCGTGGTCCTCCCGTCCGGGACGATCAGTGGCGGGCCGCCGTCGCGGTACTCGGTACCGGTCTTGAGGAGTCCGCCGAAGCAGTGGCCGACGACGGGAAGCCGACCGGGACGCGGTCCGCGCCGTCGGCCCGCTCGATCCGTTGTGCGTCGTTGGTGGTCACGTCGTCGACGCTAGACGTGATCGGCGCTCCTGGGATCGGTCACGTGACTGTCGTTGCGTACCGGAAGCGGATCCGACCAGGTCGCCGCCTCGGCCGCCGCCGTGTCCCCGGGTTCCGTGCCGGGGCGGGGTCCCGGCGGACGACGGCCTTCCGCGCGCCGTCCGGCCGGCGTCCCGGCCCGGTCAGCCGGCCGCCGGGAGCGTGAACTCGTACACCAGGGCGTCCTGCCGTGCGTCGACGACGAGGTCGGTGATCTCCAGTGGGCGGTCGTACTGGTCGTGTACGCGGCGGGTGACCCTGACGGACTCGGGGAGGCGGGTGATGGCGTCCCGGTGGTGCAGGGTCAGCCCCGCCTTGCGCATCCAGTCGTAGGCTCTGCGCAGCTGCGCCGACGCGGTGCCGTCGGCGCGGTCCCGGTAGCGGGCCAGCTCCTCGACCTCGGTGACCGCCACCGCGGAGAAGGACGTCACGGCCGTCCGCAGCCCCGTGCCGTCCGCCGCGGTCGACTCGTAGCGGTGGACGAGGGTCGGCCGGCGCGGGGCGAGGCCGAGCGCCTCCGCGTGTTCCGGCGGTGGTGTCTCCCAGGTCACGGTGGTCCGCTGGAGCGTGGGCGGTTCGGGGCTGAGCGCCCCGACCGGGAAGTCCAGGGAGGGGACGTGCTCGGCGGCGGTGCCGGGCAGCGTGGCGTGGCTGCCGCGCCGGTCGGTGGAGACCGTGCCCTCGCGCCGCAGCAGTTGCAGCGCCTGCCGCACCGTCTCGCGGCTCACGCCGAATCGTGCGGCCAACTCCCTTTCTGCCGGGAGACGTTCACCGGGTGCCACAGTTCCGTCGCGCAGCTCGCCGAGCAACTGCGTGGCGATCCGGGCGTAGAGCGGCTCGTGGTCGGATGACTGGGTGGTGCGGGCCATGTCCGCGCCTCCTGGGTGGTGACAAGGCGTAGCCGTGCGGGCTCATTGCGCCACCACATCTAGCATTGGTCTAAACCACCAGGAAAGAGCGGTCGGGCAGTTCGGCCGATTTCAGTCCGCGCGCCCCGGCGCGCGCGGACCCTCTCAGAGCGTGCTGTACAGCGCGTCGACGAGCGCCGTCTTCCGTGGGTCGTCGGCGATGTGCGGGCCCATGCGGTTCATGACGTACCCCAGGGACACCCCCGCCTCCGGGTCGGCGAGACCGCACGAGCCGCCGAAGCCGTCATGACCGAAAGCCCTCGGGTTGGGCCCGTACGAGCCGTTGGCCCCGCTCAGCCACAGCCCGAGCCCGATCTCGGTCTCGCTCTCGAACCCGGCGCCCAGGACGAGATCGCGGCAGCTGCCCTGTCCCTCGCGAACCCGCTCGGCGGCCTCCGGTGACAGCAGCTTCCGGGAGCCGTACGTACCCCGGCCGGCGAAGATCCCGTACAGCGCGGCCACCGCGCGCGCCGTTCCGTGGCCGTTGGCCGCGGGGATCTCGGCCGCCCGCCAGCGGGCCGTGTTGGCCTCCCCGGCGCCGACCGCCGGATTGGTCAGCGCCGCGAGCGCGGCGGGCGCCAACTGGGCGAAGACTGCGGCCTGTTCGCTGGTCGTCGCGGCCGGCGGGTGCACCAGCTCGGCCGCCCGCTCCGCGTCCTTCTCCGGCAGCCCGATGGTGAAGTCGATGCCGAGCGGGCCGGTCACCTCGTGCTCCAGGAACGCGCCCGGCAACAGCCCCGAGACCCGCCGCACCACCTCGCCGACCAGATGGCCGAAGGTGAGCGCGTGATAGCCGGACCGCGTTCCCGGCTCCCACCAGGGCTCCTGGGCGGCCAGCCGCTGCACGGTCAACTCCCAGTCGCACAGCTGGGCGAACGAGTGCGGCTCACGCAGTCCGGACAGTCCCGCCCGGTGCGACAGCAGATGACGTACGAGGACGTTCTCCTTGCCGGCCGCCGCGAACTCCGGCCAGTACTCGGCCACGGGGGCGTCGAAGTCGAGCAGCCCGCGGTCGGCCAGGATGTGGGCGCACAGGGCCGTCGGTCCCTTCGATGTCGACCACACGTTCACCAGGGTGTCCCGTTCCCAGGGGCGGGTGCGCGCGGCGTCGGCCCAGCCGCCCCACAGGTCGACCACCGTCTCCCCGTGCAGCGTGACCGCCACGGCCGCTCCCAGCTCGTCGCGGTCCCGGAAGTTCTCCTCGAACGCGGTGCGGACCGCGGCGAAACGCTCGTCGCAGTGGCCTTGGACGTCGGGCGGCTGCTGGGACATGGGACCTCCGTCGTGCGAGCGCGGGCGTCCCCGGACGAACCCCGGGTCCGCCTGAACGTACCGACTGGTCGGACTGGAGGGAAGTGCGGTGGCCGAATCCACCCCGGAGGGCGGGCGCCCGGGACGCCAGGCCCGGCGCCCCACCGGGTGCTCCATGGCCGGGTCCCGCGCGCCCGGACCGGTCCGAACGGCACCCCCTAGGCCAGGAAGCGCGAACCGGCCGGTTCCTGATGGCCCTCCCGTGTGTGCCAGTAGTCACGGGTCTCCACGGCCAGCCCGTCCGCGCCGAAGCGCACGAAGACGCAGCCCGCCAGCGTCGTCGGCTGTCCGTCCTCCTCGGCGAGGACGCGGAACTCGGCCACCGCGAGACCGTCCTGCCCGACGACCGGTTCGGAGAACCGAACGTCGATCGTGTGCTCGGCCGCGAAGGACCACCGTACATACGCGGCGAGTTCGTCCCGCCCCCGGTGCGGTTCGCGGAAGGGCATCGACCGGTGGACGCAGTCCGCCGCGTACAACTCCAGGATCGCTTCGACGTCGTGGTCCGCCCAGGCCCGCTCCCACACCCGGACGAAGTGCCGCGCCGCCCGCGCCGTGTCCATCGCGGCCCTCAGACGTGCGCGGGCAGCCAGTGCAACTGGGCCGCCTGCTGGTAGGGGCCGCCGCCCTCGTGGTCGTTGAAGTCGTACACCTCGATCTTCTTCTCCTCGTGCGCCCAGGCGTTGTACGCCGCGAAGACCGTCGACGGCGGGCAGGTCTGGTCCTCCAGCGCCGCCGAGAACAGGGCGGGCGCCCGTCCGCGCGCGGCGAAGTGCACACCGTCGAAGTACGAGAGCGTGCGCAGTACTTGATCGGTTCGGCCACGGTGGGTCTTGAGGTAGTTGCCGATCTCGCGGTAGGGCGCGCGGTCGGTGAGCACGGTGGCGCGCGGGAAGTCGCACAGGAACGGCACGTCGGGCGCGATCGCGGCCAGATCCGGCACCAGGCCGCCCACCGCGATGGTGATGCCGCCGCCCTGGCTGCCGCCGAGGGCCGCGGTGCGGGCCGCGTCGACCAGCGGGTGGGAGCGCGCCGCCTCCACGGCGCGCACCGCGTCCGTGAACAGCCGCCGGTAGTAGTAGGTCTCGGGGTCCTCGACCCCGCGCGTCATGAAGCCCGGGAACGAGGGCGCGCTGCCCACCGGGTCCGGGGTCTCGCCGCCGCCCCACGCACTGGCCTGGCCGCGCGTGTCCATCACGAAGTGCGCGAAGCCCGCCGAGGCCCACAGCAGATGGGTGTGCGCGAGTCCGCGTCCGCCGCCGTACCCGATGTACTCGACGACCGTGGGCAGCGGCGCGTCCGCTCCGGCGGGCACCGTCAGCCAGCCCTTGACCGGGTGCCCGCCGAAGCCGGCGAACGTGACGTCGTAGGTGTCGACGGTCTTCAGAGGGGTCGCGAACGGTTCGAACCGTGCGGCGAGGTCGTGCTGGCGGGCCTCCTGGAGCGTCTTGGCCCAGAAGGCGTCGAAGTCCTCGGGCTCGGTGGACGCGCTGCGATAGCCGCGGAGTTCGTCGAGAGGGAGGTCGAACAGGGCCATGAAGGACCACCTTTGGCATCGAAGGTGCGGATGATCACACCGTACGTGTGCCGTCAGGGGGCCGCCAGGGCCTGCCGCGCGCCGCCCGGCGTCACGTGGACGGCCCGGCCGAACGGCTGGATCCGGGTGCGGTGGCCTGTGCCGAACCGCCCGCCGAGGCCGAGGTGCCCGGCGCCTGCCGGACCGCTCGATCCCGACGTGACGGGCCCTGCCGAACCGCTCGATCCCGACGTGGCGTGCCCGACCGGACCGCCCGTCCCGGACACGGTGGGCCCTGCCGGATCGCCCGTCCCGGACACGGCGGCTCCGGCCCGACCGCCCGTCCCGGACGAGCCGGCCTCAGCCGAACCGCTCGATACGGATGCGGTCCACCGGCTGGCCCGCCTCCACCAGCAACCGCGAGGCGTGCTCCGCGAAGGCGTTGGAGCCGCACACGTAGGCCTCCCAGCCACCGGGCGGCCGTTCGTCCATGAGCGGGGCCACATGCGCGGCCGTCATCCGGCCCACCGGTACGCCCTCCGGAGCTCGGCGGGTGAAGACGGGCGTGGTCTCGGCGCCGAACTCGTCCGCGTAGATGAGCTCTTCGGGACCGCGCGCGGAGACCAGCAGTCGCAGCGGTACGTCGAGCCCGCGCGCACGGTGGTGCCGCAGCATCGACATCAGGGGGACGACGCCCGAACCGGCGCCGATCAGCAGCGCGGGCCGGTCGCCGGGCCAGGCGAAGAATCCGCTCAGCGGGCCTCGCACCTCCACCTGGTCACCGGGTGCGGCCACGGTGTGGAACCAGCCGGAGACCTCGCCGCCGTCGACGTGGTCGAGGGTCAGCTCGATGTGGCCGTCGTCGTCGGGCGGTGACGCGAGGGAGTAGTGGCGCTGCGCCACGTACCCGTCCCCGGCCGTCAGGCGCAGCAGCAGATGCTGTCCGGGCAGGTGCCCCGCCCAGTTCGGCACGGCGAACCGGAACGTGGCGGCGTGCGCCGTCTCCCGGCGGATCTCGGTCAGCGTGGCCGTCTGCCACGCCGCCGCGGCGCTCTCGCTCACGGCGATGCGGCCGGGCACGGCGAAGCGTGTCGGGGGCACGAAGGGCAGGGTCGTCGTCTCAGTCACCGGAGTAGCGCTGCTCTTCCCAGGGGTTGCCGCGTGCGTGATAGCCGTTCTGCTCCCAGAAGCCCGGCTCGTCGTGGTCGAGGATCCGCAGCCCCGCGATCCACTTGGCGCTCTTCCAGAAGTACAGGTGCGGCACGATCAGCCGCGCGGGTCCGCCGTGCTCGGCCGGGAGCGGCTGCCCCTCGTACTCCCAGACGATCCAGGCGCGTCCGCCGGTGAGGTCGGCGAGCGGAAGGTTCGCCGTGTACCCGGTGTGCGCGTACGCGACCGCGTGGGTGGCGGCCGGGTCCGGGCGCACGGCTGCCAGGAACGCGTCCAGGGACACACCGCCGAAGCGCACCCCGAACTTGGACCAGCTCGTCACGCAGTGGATGTCGCCCTCGTACGCCGAGGCCGGCAGCGCGTGCGCCTCGTCCCAGCTCCACGAGCGCGGCTCGGCCACCAGGCCGTCGATCCGGAAGCTCCAGTCGGCGGGGGCCAGGTCCGGGGTGACCTCGGCGGAGAGTACGGGCCAGTCGTCGCCCGCGTCGTACTGGCCGGGCGGCAGCCCGGCGTTGTGGACGCGCGGGCGTCCGGTGAAGCCTCGGGTGACATTCATGCGGCTGGTGCCTCCAGGCCGTCCGGGACGGCCCGCGGGTCGAGCGTGATCGGTCCGCACGTGTGCGCGATGCGGACACGTGCTCAATGGTTACGCATTCAACCGTACGCGGACGTGGGCGGTGCCGCGGGCCATGGCGGGCCGCCGTTCATTGCGGGCGCATGAACTCTCCGAGGGCCCGGGAATAGCCGCGCCGGGATCTTCCTTGCTGCTGGAGCCAAGTCCGGTGGCCTGTACAACTACGCCCGGTGTCCGGCCGCCACGACCGGTGACAGCGAGGGAGAGTGAGGGAGCAGATGCCCAAGGCGTACGTCTTCACGCGATGCGGCGGCCCGGAGACGGAGGCGCTGGTGGAGCGGGACCGTCCGAGTCCCGGGCCCGGCCAGGTCCTCGTCGCGGTGCGCGCGGCGGGGGTGAACCCCGTCGACTGGAAGCAGCGCTCGGGTTACCGGCGCCCGGGCGAGGCCGACCGCGAACTGCCCGTGGTGTTCGGCAACGAGGTCGCCGGGATCGTCCTGGAGACCGGCGCGGACGTGACCGGGTTCGCCGTCGGGGACGAGGTCTTCGGCAGCCCGGTGGCGGGCGGATATGCCGAGTACACCCTGCTTCCCGTCGCCGTCACGGCGCACAAACCGGCCGGGGTGTCGTTCCCGGACGCCGCGACGCTGCCCGTCGCGGCCGCGACCGCCTACGACGGCCTCCGCCAGCTCGCCCTGCCCGCGGGCGCGACCGTACTCGTCACCGGCGCGGGCGGCGGGGTCGGCGTGGCGGCCCTGCAGATCGCGCGCGCCTTCGGGCTGCGTGCGGTCGGTGTGGCCGCCGAGGGCAAGAAGGACCTGATCGAGTCGCTCGGGGCCGCGCACGTTGCGTCGGGGCCCGATCTCGCCGCACGGGTACGCGCGGCGGCGCCGGACGGTGTGGACGCCGTCTTCGACCTGGTCGGGGGAGAGGTCCTGGAGGCCGCGGCGACGCTGCTGACGGACCGCACCAAACTGATCACGGGCGCCGACCGGGCGACGGTCGCCCGGCTCGGCGGCGCACCCGTCGAACGAGCCCGTAGCGCCGCCGTGCTCGACGAGGTGGCGCGGCTCGTCGTCGAGGGGCGGCTGCGGCCCTTCGTCACCCTCACCGTGCCGCTCGACCGGGCCGGGGAGGCCCTGCGCACCATCGAGGAAGGCCACACCCGCGGCAAGATCGTGATCGAGGTGTCGGCATGAGCACACGCCCCCCGAAGGACATCGAGTCCGCGCTGCGCGCGGCCGGCGACCACGATGCGCTCCCGCACCCGGCGGGCGCCCCGGCACCCGCCCCGTACCCGGCCGGCGACCCGTTGCCCGCCCCGCACCCGGCCGGCGCCCCGGCATCCGCGCCGCATCCCCTCGACAACCCCGCCCTCGGCTCGCTGACCGGCCCGCACGCGCACTTCGCGGAGCGCCGCGGGCGGGTCCTGCGCTATCCCGTGGACGTGTCGCCGTGGCTGGCGCTGCCCGACGAGCCGGACGCCGACGACTGGGCGGACCTGGCCGCACTGGCGGGCCCCGGAGCCGAAGCCCCGCTGGCGGGCTTCACGGGGCGCATCCCGGACGGCTGGGAGGTGACGTTCGACATCGGCGGCGTCCAGCTGGTCGACGACGGGATCGCGGCGGCACCGGACGCCGAAGCCGTACGGCTCGGTCACGCCGACGTGCCCGAGATGCTGGACCTGGTCGCCCGTACCCGGCCCGGCCCCTTCCTGCCGCGCACCGTCGAACTGGGCACCTATCTGGGGATCCGCCGCGACGGGGCGCTGATCGCGATGGCGGGGGAGCGGCTCCATCCGCCGGGCTGGACCGAGATCAGCGCGGTGTGCACCGACCCCGCCTTCCGGGGCGAGGGCCTCGCCACACGGCTGATCCTGGCGGTCGCGCACGGCATCCGCGAACGCGGCGAGACGCCGTTCCTGCACACCGCGGCGAGCAACACCAACGCCATCCGGCTCTACGAGTCGCTCGGCTTCCGGCTGCGCCGCTCGACACGTTTCCTGGCGGCCCGCGCGCCCGAACACCTGGGGGGCGAGCGGCCGGTGGGGGTCGGCTGACCCGCCGACGCGGCGGTGCCCCGTACGTGCGTGAGGCGCCCGGCCCGTCCCGAGGTCAGTCCCCGGCGGGCCGCCCGGGCCGGGGCGCCTGCTCGACGGCCGCCGCGTTGTAGCGCAGCAGGTAGGACGCGAAGCGCTCGAGGTCGTCCTCGGACCAGCCGGCGAGCCGCTCGCGGAACGCGCCGCGCCGGCTGCGGGTGACCTGGGCGAGGACGTCGCGGCCCGCGTCCGTGAGGTGCAGGACCTGGACGCGGTGGTCCTCGGGGTCGACCCGCCGCTCGATGAGTCCGTCGCGCTCCAGGGCGGCCACCTGGCGGCTCACGGTGGACTTGTCCAGCGCGTAGTGCGAGGCCAGGTCCGTGGCGCGGCAGCCCCCGCTCTCCTCCAGGTGACCGAGCAGGGTGTAGGAGACGAGGGACAGCTCGGGATGCATGCGTCCCGCCGAGGCCCGCGCCCGCCGCGCGAAGGCGGTCATCTCGCGCTGGATGGTCTCGACGGCCGCGTCGACCGCGGGCGTGCCGGGGGTGACAACGGTCTCATCGGGCCTCTCGGATGCCTTCACGGCGCCTCCCTCCACTCTTCTGGTTGTATAGTACAACTTGATAGAGAGTTGTATATGCCAACCAATGGAGGATGAGGCCCGTGGCCACCGGTCTGCGTTCCCCGGCCCTGCGCCATGTGCTCACGCACCTGGTCACCCCGCTGCTGATGTGCCTCGGCATGGGCCTGGCCTACATGGGTGCGTTCGTGACACCGGAGCCGCACCACCTGCCCGTCGCCGTCGTCGGCAGCGGCCCCGAGGTGAAGGTCTTCGCCCAGACGGTCAAGGACACCGCCGGGGACGCGCTCGACGTCCGGACCGTCGCGAACCGGTCCGACGCGGTGCGTCTCCTCAAGTCCCGCGACATCACCGGCGCCTACGTGCCGAGCGCCAAGTCCCCCGAGGTCGTCGTCGCCTCCGCCGCGTCCGACATGGACGCCATGGCCGTAGAGAAGGTCTTCACGCCCGTCGCCGCGCACCAGGGCAAGCCCCTGAAGGTCACCGACGTCGCCGCGCCGGTCGACGACGACCCCACCGGCCAGGGCCTGTTCTTCCTGCTGATCGCGATCAGCATCGGCTCGTACGCCTCCGTCGCCGCGCTCGGCGCCGCCGGTGCCGGTCTGTCCATGCGGACGCGGGCACTGCTGGCGGTGGGCGTGTCCGGTGTCGTGAGCGTCATCGGCGCGGCGCTCGCCGGGCCCGTCTTCCACCTCGCCCACCACGACCTCGCCAGCGTGTGGGGGATGAGCTGGCTCTACTCCGCCGGCATCCTGTTCATCGGCGTCGGGCTGCACACCTTCCTCAAGCGGTGGACCACGCTCGCGATGATGGTGCTGTTCGTGATGCTCAACTTCACCAGTTCCGGCGGCCTGTTCCGGCCCGAGCTCCAGAACGGTTTCTTCGGCACCCTGCACGCCTTCTGGAACGGAGCCGGATTCGTCGAGGGCGTCCGCAGCCTCCTCTACTTCGACCACGACGGTCTGTCCGGCAGCGTGGGCACGCTGGTCGCCTGGCTGGTGGTCGGACTGGTCGTCACGGTCGTCGCCGGCGGCGTCGAGCGCGCCCGCGTCCGCGGGTCCGTGCCGCAGACGCCGACCGCCGTACCCGCGCCCGCCCTTGAGACGGCGGACAGGGGTGACGGACGAGCGGCGGAGGAGGAGCTGGAGGAGTCGGTCGCCGTGTGAGCCGTCCTGCTAGGGTGGCGGTCCCGGCTGCGGACCGCCACAGCCGATGAGTTGCCGAGGAGGTGGGACCGATCACCGCAGTGACAGGTCGGGTGCTCTCACCTCGAGGCAGCGCGGCTCACCGTCGATAGGTGACCGCGAGAGCGCCCTTCGGCTCATCGGAAGGCTCTCGGCTTCATGCCCCCTCTCTCCCCTGATTCCGCCGACTCCGTCGTGTCCGCGCTCCGCTCCGCCGGCTGCGTGTTCGCCGAGGACGAGGCGGAGTTGATCCTCTCCACGGCGCGCACCCCCGACGAGGTCGCCGTGATGGTGGACCGCCGCGTCGCGGGACTGCCCCTCGAACACGTCGTCGGCTGGGCCCGGTTCCACGGACTGCGCGTCCATGTGGAGCCCGGCGTCTTCGTACCGCGCCGCCGCACCGAGTTCCTCGTCGACCAGGCCGTCGCCCTCGCCCCCGGCGCACGGGTCGTGGTCGACCTGTGCTGCGGTTCGGGCGCAGTGGGCGCCGCCCTGGCCGCCGCGCTCGGCGCACCGCAGCTGCACTCCGCCGACATCGACCCGGCCGCGGTGCGCTGTGCCCGCCGCAACGTGGCCCCCTACTCCGGCCGGGTCCATGAGGGCGACCTGTTCGCGGCCCTGCCCGAGGCGCTGCGCGGCCGCGTGGACATCCTGGCCGCGAACGTGCCCTACGTCCCCTCCGACGAGGTCGGTCTGCTGCCCTCGGAGGCCCGCGACCACGAACCCCTGGTCGCGCTCGACGGGGGAGCGGACGGGCTGGACCTCGTGCGCCGGGTCGCCGGCGACGCCTCCGCCTGGCTGGCCCCCGGCGGGTGCCTGCTGGTCGAGACGAGCGAACGCCAGGCACGGTCCGCCAGCGAGGCCTTCACCCGCGCGGGTCTCGACGCCAGGCTCGCCGTCTCCGAGGAGATGCACGCCCACGTCGTGATCGGCTTCCGGCGCTGAGGACCGGGCGGTGCCGTGTCCGGCCGGCGCGTTCTTGCGTCGGCCGGAGCGGCCCGGCCGAGTGATCCGTGTCCCGCCGCAGCGGCCCCGGCCGAGTGATCCGTGTCGGCCGCAGCGGCCCGGGCCGAGTGACCCTCCTCATTGTGCAACTAGTTGCACAAGGCGTGGCGCGTCCTCTACAACAGACTCACCACACCGTTTCCGGAGGTCCGCCCGATGAGCCGTTACCCGCACCTGTTGAACCCGCTCGACCTGGGCTTCACCACCCTGCCCAACCGTGTGCTCATGGGCTCCATGCACGTGGGCCTGGAGGAGGCCGAGCGCGGCTTCGAGCGGATGGCGGAGTTCTACGCCGAGCGGGCCCGCGGCGGTGTCGGGCTGATCGTGACCGGCGGCATCGCGCCGAACGACGCCGGCCGGCCGTACGAGGGCGGCGCCAAGCTGACCACCGAGGCGGAGGCCGACCAGCACGCCGAGATCACCGCGGCGGTGCACCGCGAGGGCGGCAGGATCGCGATGCAGATCCTGCACTTCGGCCGGTACGCCTACCACCAGGACCTCGTCGCGCCGAGTGCCCTCCAGGCGCCGATCAGCCCCTTCCCGCCGCACGCGCTCACCGACGCCGAGGTCGAGCAGACCATCGACGACTACGCGCGCGCCGCCCGGCTCGCCCGGCGCGCCGGGTACGACGGTGTCGAGATCATGGGCTCCGAGGGCTACCTCATCAACGAGTTCATCGCCGCCGGCACCAACCGGCGCGAGGACCGCTGGGGCGGTTCGTACGAGAACCGGATGCGGTTCCCCGTCGAGATCGTCCGCCGTGTGCGGGAGGCCGTCGGCGAGGACTTCATCATCATCTACCGGCTGTCGATGCTCGACCTGGTGCCCGGCGGCTCCTCCCTCGACGAGGTCATCACGCTCGCCAAGGCGGTCGAGGCAGCCGGAGCCACGATCATCAACACCGGCATCGGCTGGCACGAGGCCCGGATCCCCACCATCGCGACGTCGGTGCCGCGCGGCGCGTACGCCTGGGTGACCAAGAAGGTCATGGGCGCCGTGTCGGTCCCGCTGGTCACCACCAACCGCATCAACACCCCCGAACTGGCCGAGCTGTTGCTCGCCGAGGGCCACGCCGACATGGTGTCCCTCGCCCGCCCGATGCTCGCCGACCCGGACTTCGTCGCCAAGGCACGGGACGGGCGGCCGGAGGCCATCAACACCTGCATCGGCTGCAACCAGGCCTGCCTCGACCACACCTTCAGCGGCAAGATCACGTCCTGCCTGGTCAACCCGCGTGCCTGCCACGAGACCGAGCTCGTCCTCGCGCCCACCCGGCTGCGCAAGCGCGTCGCCGTGGTCGGCGCCGGGCCCGCCGGACTCGCCTGCGCGGTCAACGCGGCCGAGCGCGGCCACGAGGTCACTCTCTTCGACGCCGCCCACGAGATCGGCGGACAGCTCAACGTGGCCCGCAAGGTCCCCGGCAAGCAGGAGTTCGACGAGACGATCCGCTACTTCCGCCACCAGCTCGAACTGCACGGTGTGGACGTCCGGTTGAACACCCCCGTCACCGCCGGCGGACTGGACGGATACGACGAGGTCGTCGTCGCCACCGGCGTCAGCCCCCGCGTCCCGGAGATCCCCGGCGTCGACCACCCCAGTGTCGTCGGCTACCTCGACGTCCTGCGCGACGGAGCCACGGTCGGCGAGCGCGTCGCCGTCCTCGGCGCCGGCGGCATCGGGTTCGACGTCGCGGAGTACCTCACCGACAGCGGCGACAAGGCGAGCGAGGACCCCGAGACGTACTTCCGCAACTGGGGCGTCGACATGTCCTACCAGGCACCCGGCGGCCTCGCCGCGCCGGAGCGCCCCGCCCCGCCGCGCACCGTGCACCTCCTGCAGCGCAAGACCACCAAGGTCGGCGCCGGCCTCGGCAAGACCACCGGCTGGATCCATCGCGCCGAACTCAAGCACCGCGGCGTCACGATGGTTCCGGGCGTCCAGTACGACCGCATCGACGACGCCGGGCTGCACGTCACCGTCGACGGCGAAAGCCAGGTCCTGGAGGTCGACACCATCGTGCTGTGCACCGGCCAGGAACCGCGCCGTGACCTCTACGAGGAGCTGCTCGCCGCAGGCCGCAGCGTGCACCTCATCGGCGGCGCCGACGTGGCCGCCGAGCTGGACGCCAAGCGCGCGATCAAGCAGGGCACCGAGCTGGCGGCGGCCCTGTAGGCACCGAAGGAACGAGGGCCGTCCCGGGACCGACCCGGCGGCGGCCCTCCATAGGATGAGGCCCATGTCACTGCCGCACGCGATCCTCACCGCCCTGCTGGAGAAGCCGTCGTCGGGCCTTGAGCTGACCCGGCGGTTCGACAAGTCGATCGGCTACTTCTGGTCGGCGACGCATCAGCAGATCTATCGCGAGCTGGGCAAGCTGGAGGCGGAGGGCCACATCCGCGCGCTGCCCTCCGAACAGCCCGCCCGAGGGCAGAAGAAGAGCTACGAAGTGCTCCCGGCGGGCCGCGCCGAACTCGCCCGCTGGACCGCCGCCGCCCAGGACCCGAAGCCGTTGCGCGACACGCTGCTGCTGCGGCTGCGCGCCTCGGCCGTCGTCGGCACCGAAGGCGTCGAGGCGGACCTGCGCCGCCATCTCGAACTGCACCGCAAGCAGCTGGCCGAGTACGAGGAGATCCAGCAGCGGGACTTCCCGCCGGGCAAGGACGCCACGCAGGACCGGCTGCGCCACCTCGTGCTGCGCGCCGGGATCGACCTGGAGACGTTCTGGACGCAGTGGCTCGCCCACGCCCTGGAGGAGTTCGAGCAGTTCGGCGACCGGCCGTCCGGGGCCGGGCCGCAGGCACTCGAAGCTGCCGCCCGCGAGGGTGCGGCCGGACCGGACGCGGGACGCGCGGACACCGCGCGCGACGCAGCACCGGGCGATTGAAGTGCTCTCCTCCCTTCGCAAGCTCAGGAAGGAGATTCCCGTCTACCTTGCGGTGGCGGGCTTGACGCCGCGAGTGCGTCTGACGACTGCCCTCCAGGCAGCCGGGATCGCCACGTGGCCGATCCGGTACAGGTGCATGACGTTCCGGGCTCCGTTGTGGTCGGCGTTGCCGGACCATCCGCAGTCGGGGTTCTTGCACACGAACAGGGCCTGCGTTTCCCGGCTGCCGGGCGTGAGGAAGCCGCAGCGCCCGGAGGGGACGGCCGGTGGCCGGCGGCCGTCCGTGGTGCCGACCCGGTCGAGTGGGCGGCCGTCCGTGGTGCCGACCCGGTCGCGTGGACGGCCGCGGGTGAGCCGGGGCCCGGCATCGGAGTCCAGGGCGCCGGGGGTCCGGGTCCTGGATCAGAGGCGGTGGGGCTTGGACCGGCGGCGCAGGAACCAGGCCGCCGCCACACTGCCGGTGGCGACCAGGGCGGCGCCGCCCACGACGGTGATCGTCCCGTAGTCCTCGACGGCTCCGCCGAAACCGCCCATGACGCCGCGCGACGGCGCGGCCGAGCTCGTCGCCGAGATCGTGGGCGTGGAGGGGGCCGAGACGATGATGGACTGGGTGCCCGCGGTCGACCCGCTCTGGCACACCACGATGACCGTGTAGGTACCGGGGCTCACCCCGGTCCAGGACGCCGACTGGCTGGTGCTGGTGCCGGTCAGCGGCATCTGGCGCCCCTGGGCGAAGTTCGCCTGCCCGCTGGAGAGCAACGAGGCGATGCCGAAGCTGCTGCCGTTGCTGGGGCAGGCACTCGTGGTGACCGTGACGGCGCTGCCGCTGGTACTCACGGAGATCCCGGACGCCCGAGCGACAGCCGACGGGGCGGCCAGGGTGAGCGGAAGCGCAGCGGCGGCGGCCAAGGTCAGGCCGGAACGGAGAAGTATCTGAGTCATACGCATAGGAACTGCCCTCCAGCGGCACGGTTGGCGGTACATCCCATGCGCCGCCGAGGATTGGAAAGGCCCGTGCTGCCTCAGGGCGAGCCAACGTGTACCCGGCCCGACCCGCACGCGGACGGGGACCGGGCAGGTGAACAATTCCTTCGTCCGGCGGACGCCAGGTGGCTCGTCACGCGCTTCCGGTGGACGGCCGGGGGCTCGTCACACGTTCCCCGCGGACGGCCGGTGGTTCGTCACGCGTTCCCCACGGACGGCCGGTGGCTCGTCAAGGGCGGGCGGACCGTCCGTTCCGCGGCGTGGGCCGGCCGGTCGTCACCAGGTGCGGCCGGCCTGAAGCAGCCGCTCGCGGACGAGGGCCACGTGCGGATTGTCCGAGGCGCCGGGACGCTGGGTGAGATACCCGGTGTTGATCGGCGGGTCCTCGGGGGTCAGCAGCGGGACCAGGGCGCCGGTGGCCAGCTCGTCGAGGCACAGATAGCGGGGGAGTACGGAGATCCCCGCGCCGGCGACCACCGCGGCGAGGACGCCACGCAGATCGGGCACCGTGATCGCGGCCTGTCCGCTCAGGCGGGTCCCGAACACGTGCCGCCAGTAGCGGCGGGCGATGGGCAGGTCCTCCGCGTACGTCACCAGGGGCACCCCGTGGAGCGCGGCGGGTCCCTCCGCCGTGACCCGTTCCGGGCCGATCCGCTCGGCCCAGGCGGGGGCGGCGACGAGCACGAACTCCTCGTCCATCAGGGGAACGGACGTCAGGGTCCGCCCACGCGGCCGGGTCGTGGCGATCACCAGGTCGAAGCGGCCACCGCGCAGGCCTTCCAGGAGCTCGTCGGTGAGGCCGGTGCTGATCCGCAGCCGCACGCCCTGCCGGGTGAGCGGTGCCAGCGCCGGCAACGCCCTCGCGCACAGCAGTTCGGCGGGGCCCGCCACATGGACGGGGTCCGGCGGCTGGTCCGCACCGAGCCCGCCGCGGTCCGCGACCGCCGCCAGCGCGTCCAGCGGGGCCGCCACCTGGGCGGCAAGTTCGTCCGCCACCGACGTGGGCACCACGCCCCGCGGCCGCCGCTCGAACAGCTCCCTGCCGAGCTGCTCCTCCAGGGACCGCATCTGGGTCGTCACGGTCGGCTGGGACAGGCCGAGCAGCCGCCCGGCCGCCGTGAAGGATCCGCTCCGGTGCACCGCGAGGAACGTGCGCAGCAGGGAGAGATCGAGCTGCGCCGCGACATTGGGTTCC
This sequence comes from Streptomyces krungchingensis, assembly GCF_054729265.1. NCBI lineage: Bacteria > Bacillati > Actinomycetota > Actinomycetes > Kitasatosporales > Streptomycetaceae > Streptomyces > Streptomyces krungchingensis. Next base: position 1,419,757 of record NZ_JBPUKY010000001.1, on the reverse strand, counting down.
CTATGGGCCATGCGGGCAAGCCTAGGTCGTACCTATCACGCACTTCTCTCGAGGGCCGGTTCCCGTTCCGGTCGTCCCGGCCCGCGGATCAGCTTGTCTCCCGGCCCGCAGGTCAGCTCGTCTCCCGGCCCGTGGAGCCCGTCGTCACCGAGCGTTCCGTCGACAGGCCGCCCCAGGTCCCGTCCGGCAGCTTCGCCCGGATCCGCACCCGGTGCGCGGCCCCGGCCTCCCGGCCCACGTAGAAGCTGTACGTCGACCTCCCGCTGGGCGGGGTGCCGCCCCACACCAGCGAGGTCACCGGAGCACCGTCGAGGTGGATCTGGTACTCCGTGATCACGCCGTCCACCTCGGGCGCGACCCACGACAGGTCGATGTAGTAGGCGCCGTCCGCGCGGTGGGTCGTGGCGCGGAAGTCCGCCGGAGCCGTGCCCCGGTTGTCCGCGGCACCCCGCGCGGTGGTGACCGGGACCGCCGCGCTGGCGGGGGAGAGGTTGTCCGCCGCGTCGCGCGCCCGCACAGTGAAGCGGTAGTGCGTGCCCGGCCTCAGCCCGGTGACCACGGCCGCCGTCTGCCCGCCTCCGACGCTGTGGATCTTCGAGGTGCCCTGGTAGACGTCGTACGAGGTCACGCCCCGGTCGTCCGTCGACCGTTCCCAGGACAGTTGCACCGCCCGGCTCCCGACCGCCTTGCCGTGCGGCGTACCGGGGCGGGTGGGGGCCGCGTCGTCGGCCGCCGCCTGGGCCGGCGTGGTGGCGCGCACGGGCTTGCTGGGCGGCCCCGCATCCCCGGCGGCGTTGCGCGCCCGGACCGTGAAGACGTACGTGGTGGCAGGTTCGAGTCTGGTGACGTCCACCATGTGCTCGGCGCCGGGGACCTCATCGACCTTCGTGGTGCCGCGATAGATCTCGTAGCGGGTGATCTTCGGGTCGGCGGACGCCACGTTCCACATGACGTGCACGCTGGTGGCGCTGCCCGCCGCGGCGGTGACCCCCAGGGGCGCCGAGGGCAGCCGTTCGCCCGGGCTCTGGTCGCCCCCGCCCCAGCCGCAGGACGTCAGGACGAGCAGCGAACCGCACAGCGGCCCGCACATCAACGCAAGGGGAACGCGTCGCACGGTACTGCCCTCCCTCGACGGGATTGGTCTGTACCTATAAGACAACGGTTGGCGTGGTCGCATCAAGAGGGGGACTGCCGTTGGCCGGGCCCTGACGCGGTACGTATGCTGATTCCTGACGCGGCGTGAACTCACGCTTGTCCCAACGGAGTTCATGTCCACGGCGCGGACCGCTGTCGTCGCTGATCCCGCGCCGGCGAGAGCGGCCGGGCGGCCGGAGCCGACCGAGGCTCGGGCCCTCGGCCGCATGCCGTCCGAGCGCATCTCCCCTGTCTCGTCCGGTCCCGCCCGGCCGTGTCCGGGTGGACGCACCGTCGGATGCCCACCAGGTCTCCGGGGTGGGTGGGGCCGTGTCGCCGGCCGCCGCCCGGACCGGCGTGGCCACACCGTTTCCGACGGGCCAAAGGGGCGCCGGGCGGCCGGGTCCGGGCGTGCGACGACCCGTCGGTCAGGTCTTCCGGTAGCTGTACGCCTCCGCGGCCGCCGCCTCGACCGCGTCCAGATCCGCGCCCGCCGACGCCGTGACGACCGCGGCGACCGCGCCCTCGACGAAGGGGGCGTCGACGAGACGGGCTCCGTCGGGGAGCTCGTCGCCCTCGGCGATCAGGGCCTTGACGGTGAGGACCGCACTGCCCAGGTCGGACAGGACGGCGATCCCCGCGCCCCGGTCCACGGCGGCGGCAGCGGCGGCGATCAGTTCCGCACTCGTGCCGAGACCCCCGTCGGGGGTGCCGCCGGCAGGAGCGACGGGAGCGGTCGTGCCGCCGCCCGCGAGCCCCTTCGCCAGATCGGCGACGGACGCCGCGACGGCCGCGCTGTGGGAGACCAGCACGATCCCTACGAGCTTCTCCGTCGTGTCACTCACCGGCCGCCTCCAGGAGTGCCCCGATCAGCAGTGCCGAGGACGTGGCGCCCGGGTCCTGGTGCCCGATGCTGCGCTCGCCCAGATAGCTCGCCCGGCCCTTGCGCGCCTGCAACGGCGTCGTCGCGACCGCGCCCTCGTCGGCGGCGGCCTTCGCCGCGGCGAACGACTCGGAGAGCGCGTCGACCGCCGGCACCAGCGCGTCGATCATGGTCTTGTCGCCGGGCGAGGCGCCGCCCAGCGCCATGACCGCGTCGACGCCGGCCCGCAGTGCCTGGGCGAGCTGCTCCTCGGTGACCTCGGCGGCGTCCCCCAGCTCCTTGCCGGTCTTGCGCAGCAGACTGCCGTACAGCGGCCCGCTGGCTCCGCCGACCGTCGAGATGAGCTGCCGTCCGGCGAGTACGAGGACGGCGCCGGGCGTGGCCGGCGCCTCCTTCTCCAGTGTGGTTCTCACGGAGTTGAACCCGCGCTGGAGATTGCTGCCGTGGTCGGCGTCACCGATCGGGGAGTCCAGGTCGGTGAGCCGCTGCGCCTCGCGGTCCACCGACGCGGCGGTCGCCGTCATCCAGCGGCGGAAGAAGCCGACGTCGAGCACGGAGTCTCCTTACCTGGTACGTACATTGACTGCGCCGATATGTGCGGGTGCGGGTGCGGGTGCGGGTGTCGGTGCGCGGGCGCGGTGGTGGCCTGGCCGCGCGTTGGCTGCGTAATGAGTCGGCCGGTAGGTGGCCGGAGGTCGACGGCGCTTCGGCTGTGAATCGAGCTCACAACGTCCCGCTCTCCGTCCGGCTCCTTTTGGACTGAGTTCACAAGGTCGCGACGGCTCCCTCCGGCCGGCTGTCGACCGGGCTCACCAGGACATCCTGCCTCGCCACCACCGGACTGCCTGTTGACCGAGTTCACACGCCCCAGCGGAGTCCTGGCGTATTAACCGGTGCGTCCCACAGCCGCAGCAGCTCCTCGTCGACCTGGCACAGCGTCACCGAGGCGCCGGCCATGTCCAGCGAGGTGACGTAATTGCCGACCAGTGTGCGCGCCACGGGCACGCCCCGCTCGCCCAGCACCCGCTGCACCTCCGCGTTGAAGCCGTACAGCTCGATCAACGGGGTCGCGCCCATGCCGTTCACCAGGACGAGCACGGGATTGCGCGGTTCGAGGTCCTCCAGGATCGCGTGCACCGAGAAGTCGGCGATCTCCCGCGAGGTCATCATCGCCCGCCGTTCCCGGCCCGGCTCGCCGTGGATGCCTACGCCCAGCTCCAACTCCCCGGGCGGCAGGTCGAAGGTGGGACTGCCCTTGGCCGGGGTGGTGCAGGCGCTGAGGGCCACGCCGAAGCTGCGGGAGTTCTCGTTGACCTGCCGGGCGATCGACTGGACGCGCTCCAGCGGCGCGCCCTCGTCGGCCGCGGCGCCCGCGATCTTCTCCACGAACAGGGTCGCGCCGGTGCCGCGTCGTCCGGCGGTGTAGAGGCTGTCGGTGACCGCGACGTCGTCGTTGACGAGGACCTTCGCGACCTGGATGCCCTCGTCCTCGGCGAGCTCCGCCGCCATGTCGAAGTTGAGGACGTCGCCCGTGTAGTTCTTGACGATGAACAGCACGCCCGCGCCGCTGTCCACGGCCGCCGCGGCACGCACCATCTGGTCCGGAACCGGCGAGGTGAAGACCTCGCCCGGACAGGCCGCCGAGAGCATCCCGGGACCCACGAAACCACCGTGCAGCGGCTCGTGCCCCGAACCGCCACCGGAGACGAGGCCCACCTTGCCGGCCACGGGGGCGTCCCGTCGTACGATCACCCGGTTCTCGACGTCCACCGTCAGCTCCGGGTGCGCTGCCGCCATGCCCCGCAGCGCGTCCGCGACCACCGTCTCCGCCACGTTGATGAGCATCTTCATATGTAGCTCCTGGTCAGGCTTGCAGATGGGGCTCTGGCAAGGGTTTTCGCTGTTCAGGACGGGTTAGGTCATTTTTCGATCTTGGCACTTGGGAGCGGGTTCTGACGGTACTGATGCTAACTTAATGCTGACTTTGATGACGGGGTGTCAGGTTGTTGCCGGTGATCGGCAGTGTCGCGAGCGGAGCCCTGCTCTCGGCAGTATCGGTCCTGCGGTCGCGGAGGTCACGTGCGCGGACGCTGCTGGGCGCGCCTTGTCGGCGAAGGGGTGCTGAGTTCGTTGCCTTGTCCGGCGGGTTCCGACAAGGCCGGACATAGAAGAGCGGCACCTCCCGGTGCGCCGATGACGATGAGGGGAGGCGGTCGAACCAGCCGATGAGTTTTTCGGGGTGCTGTCCGAAGTAGTTGTAGGCGTAGAAGCGCTGGTTGGAGCCCTCGATCCAGAACAGCTCTTTGTCCTCCGCGCCAGGACACCGCCGAACTCCTCGGGCCAGAAGTTCATCGCGCCGATCGTGGAGTTGGCTCCCATGTACTGGGTGTAGAGGCCGAGCTTCATCGCTGCCGGGCTGTCCTGGCTGCGGACGTGACGCAGCGAACCGACGACGTCGCGGGCCTCGATCGGTCCGAGCCCGCTGGTGACGCCGTTGGTGTCGCTGCTCAGGCCATGGTTGCGAAGGTCGTAGGTGAGGATGTTGTAGTCGGGGTCGTGCAGGAAACGCAGTTCGGTCAGGAAGTCGACCTCGAAGCCACCGAACACACCGAGCTCGGTGTGCCACGGCTCAAGCTGCCCTGGGAATCCGTACCGATTGCAGGCCATCGGGTGGTTGACCACGAGAAGGCGGTCCGAACCTTTGGCGGGGATGTACCAGGCCTCGTTCATGGCCATCGTCTCGGATGGTGGTGCGGATCTTTGCCCCGTCGGGCGCCTTGGAGGCCGAGGTCGCGCATGAGCCGAACGACCGTGCAGCGGGCTGCTGTTATGCCTTCGCGGTGCAGTTGCCGACGGGTGCCGGAGGGTGTGCCCGTGCCGGACATCGGGCGTCCTGGACTCAGGACGCCGCTTTGTCCTCTTTCCAGAGTCCGCGTTCTTCGAGCGTCTCGATGAGGTGGTCGGCGCTGTCGAGGATGTGCTGTTCCATCAGGGACCGGGCCATGCGTGAGCTGCGCCTGCGGAGGGCTTCGAGGATGAGGGGGTGTTCCTCGCGGGTGGCGGTGGCCCGGCCCTCGATGGAGAGGTAGAAGCGGTTGGGCAGTTGCTTGACGACCGAGCGGAGCAGCAGGGCGAGACGAGGGGAGTCGGCCGCGAGGTTGATCTGGCGGTGGAAGGCGTGGCCGTACTCGACCATTTCGTCCTCGTCGCCCGCCTCGATGGCCTCTTCCTGCTGCTTGGCGATGGTTTCGAGTCCGGTGAGCTGCTCGCTGGTGATCTTCTTGGCGGCCCGGGCGGCCAGTTCGCCGCCGAGCTGGGCCTGGACCCAGAACAGGTCGCGTACGTCCTGCTTCGAGAAGGAGGTGACGACGAAGCCGCGGCGGGGGACCAGCTCGATGAAGCCTTCGCTGCTGAGGGAGAGCAGGCCTTCCCGGACGGGCGTGTTGCTGACACCGACCGCTTCGGCGATGGGTTCCATACGCAGGAACTCGCCAGGCTGGACCTTTCCGGAGATGATCAGCTCACGGACGTAGCTCGCCACCTCTTCGGACAGCTGCTGCCGCTTTGAGTCGCGGTCGCGCGTCATGAATGCCTCGTTCCCCGTCGAGTCTCCGGCCGGTCTGGAATAGAAAGCATCATATAGCTTCCGCCTTCGAGGGGACCCTGAGCGGCGGAAACGGCTCCGTGCGCGAGAGCGACAAGGCGGGCTACGGCGCGCGATGCGCACCGCAGCCCGCGGGTGTGTGGCGCGGCCGGCTCAGACCGTGCTGCCGCGCAGCTCCGCCAGGGCTTCCGTGGTCAGGTGCCGGGGCGTGCTGTCGGGATCGACCAGGACGACGGTGCAGCGGGAACTGCGGGTGAGTGCGGTGGTGAAGCTGCCCTCGGTGAACTGGACGACGGGGCCGCGCGGCGAGCGGCCGACGGCCACCGCGCGGGCGTTCACTTCGGCGGCGTGCTGGGCGAGGACGCGGCCGGCGGCGGCGTGGTCGCCGACACTGCTGAGGATCTGGCCGGTGGCGGCGATGCCGCGGGCGGCGAGCCGGTCGAGGTGGGTGGTGACGGCTGCCCGTGCCTGGTCACCGGTCTCGGTGTCGGCGGTCTGCTCCTCGACCACGGCGGTCTGCTGGACGTGGACGACCTCCAGCGGGCTGCCGGTTTCGCGGGCGAGGTGCGCCGCGGCGTCGACGATGGCGGCCGCCTGGTGGTGATCGCCGACAGCGACGACGACCGGAGCCGTGCCGCCGCAGGGCGCGTCGCCGACGGGCGTGAGGGTCGGGACGACCGGCTCTCCTGCGCCGGCGTGCTGCTCGGCCTGACGGAGCAGGCGGTGCCCGCTGGCCAGGACCGGGATGGCGAGAAGGAAGGTACCGGCACCGAGGTAGAAGGGGACGCTCAGGCCGCCGGCGTCGGCGAGCTTGCCGGCGACGTACGGAGCCAGGCCGCCGCCGATGAAGCGCAGAAAGCCGTAGGAGGAGGAGGCCACGGGACGCTCGACCGGGGCGACGAGCATGACGGCCTGGGTGGTGAGGGTGTTGTTGATGCCGATGAAGGCGCCGCTGACGATGACCGCCACGATCACCACGGTCGGGTTGCTCACGCCGGCGGCGATGACGGCCATGACGACACTCAGGCCGAGCAGGTTGGCGTACAGGACCGGCGCGGTGCCGAAGCGGGCCTGCAGGCGCGGGGCGAAGAAGACGCTGAAGGCGGCCACCAGCAGACCCCAGCCGGTGAAGACGAGTCCGAGTTCGTGGGCGCTCAGCTCCATGGGGTACGGCGCGTAGCCGAGCATGGTGAAGAAGCCCCAGTTGTACAGCAGGGCCATGATGCCCATGGTCAGCAGACCGCGGTGACGCAGCGCCTTGAGCGGCGCGACAGGTGAGGTCCGGCGCTCCGGCTTGGGCAGGGAGGGTACGAAGGCGAGGGTCGCGACCAGGGCTATGGCCATCAGGACGGCGACGCCGAAGAACGGGCCGCGCCAGCTGATGGCGCCCAACTCGCCGCCGAGCAGCGGCCCGACGGCGATGCCGAGGCCGAGCGCCGCCTCGTACAGGATGATCGCGCCGCCGAATCCGCCGCTGGCGGAGGCGACGATGACCGCCAGGGAGGTGGCGATGAACAGGGCGTTGCCCAGGCCCCAGCCGGCGCGGAAGCCGACGATGCCGTTGACGGAGCCGGAGGTGCCGGCCAGGGCGGAGAAGACGACGATGACGGCCAGGCCTATGACGAGGGTTCGCTTGGCGCCGAAGCGGCTGGAGAACCAGCCGACGATCAGCATCGCGACCGCGGTCACGATGAGATAGCTGCTGAACAGCAGCGACACCTGGCTCGGCGATGCGTGCAGGCTCTGGGCCAGGGCGGGCAGGATCGGGTCGACGAGACCGATGCCCATGAACGAGATCACGCAGGCGAACGCCACGGCCCAGACGGCCTTCGGCTGCCTGAACGGGCTGGCAGTCTTTCCGTGCGGTCCACTCATTACCGCTTCTCTCCAGTCAGGTGGGGACGGGGACAGAGATCCCGACAGGGCGCGTTCAGGGACGCACTTGGCGATCCCGAATCGCGCGGGCAAGGGCCGGGAGCGCGACCTTCACCACGCGCCGCTCCGGTTCGGTCAGTTGCTCGACCAGCTCCCGCAGGGCGTCGGCACGCTCGGCCCGCCGCTGCCGGAACAGCTCCAGGCCCGTGTCGGTGGCCTCCACCAGCACGCCCCGGCCGTCGGTGCGGTCGGCTGTACGCCGTACCAGCCCCGCACGCTCCATGCGGGTGACGAGCTGCGTCATGTTGGGCTGGGAGACGTTCTCGCCCCGGGCCAGTTCGGTCAGTCGCTGGGGCCCCTCGCGGCCCAGCCGGCCGAGCGCGGACGAGGCCGCACCGCCCAGACCGCCGGCCGTGGCGCTGTGCCGTACGTACCGGACCATCTGCTCCACGGCGGTCATCAGGTCCTCGATGGACGCATCCGAGGAGGCAGGGGCCGCATCCCGATTCTGCATAATCGGATTATGCATCTATGCGTACCGTGAAGCAATCGAACGCGTCACCCTGGCGGGGAGACTGCCGAGCGACGGCACGACCGCCGGGCGGCACCGCATCCGCAGAGTGACGGGTTCATCGCCGAACGGGCGCATTGTGGACAAATATCCGTGGACCAAGGAGACGCGCATGACCCACCCCTTCGATCCCTACAGCGTGCTGCCGCCGGTGCCGCAGTTCACGCTGCGCAGCACCGACATCGCCGACGGGCAGACCCTGGACATCGCCCAGTGCAGCGGCCTGTTCGGCGGCCCCGGGCAGGACCGATCCCCGCAGCTGGCGTGGGAGGGCTACCCGGACGGCACGCGGAGCTTCGCGGTGACCTGCTACGACGCGGACGCGCCGACGGTCAGCGGCTTCTGGCACTGGGCGGTGTACGACATTCCCGCATCCGTGCACGAGTTGCCCGCCGATGCGGGCGCCGTCGGCGGAAAGAACCTTCCCGTCGGTGCCAAGGTGCTGGCCAACGACGCGGGTCAGGCCGGCTACCTCGGCGCCGCACCCCCGCCCGGGCACGGCGCTCACCGCTACATCTTCGTCGTGCACGCGCTGGACGTCCCCACGCTCGACATCGCACCGGACGCCACCCCCGCCTGGCTCGGTTTCCAGCTTCTGGGCCACGCCCTGGCGCGGGCCACGCTCACGCCGGTCTACGCGACGCCGGCCTGAGCAGAGCGAGAGCCCGGGGCGGATCACCCCTGCCCCGGGCTCTCGACCTCATCTCGTGCCCATGCCTCAGTGCGCCGGCTCCTGGTCGTTCCACAGGCCGCGCTCTTCCAGGACTTCGATCAGGCGGTCGGCACCCGCAAGGATGTGCTGCTCCATGAGTGACCTCGCCTTGTGCGCCTGGTGTTTCCGCAGGGCGTCCAGCAGCAGGGGGTGCTCCGTCCGGGTGGCGGCGACCTGCCCCTCGATCGTGGCGTAGAAGCGGTTGGGCAGGTGCTTGACGACGGAACCCAGCAGGAGGGCGAGGCGGTGGGATCCCGCCGCCAGGTTGATCTCGCGGTGGAACGCGTGGCCGAGGCCTGCGACGCGTTCCGTGTCGTCGGCCTCGACGGCCGCTTGATAGCGGTCCAGGATCACTTCGATCCGTGCGATCTGCTGCGCGGTGATCTGCCGCGCGGCGCGAGCGGCCAGCTCGCCGGACAGTCGTGCCTGGGCCCAGAACAGATCGCGTACATCCTGCCGGGTGAACGGTGCGACCACGAATCCGCGGCGCGGGACGAGTTGAACGAAGCCCTCGCTCCGCAGCGCGAGCAGTCCTTCGCGCACCGGTGTGCTGCTGACGCCGACCGCCTCGGCGACGCGCTCGGTGCGCAGGAAGTCACCCGGTCGAACCTCTCCCGAGATGATCAGCTCGCGCACGTAGCTCGCCACCTCCTCGGCAAGCGGCTGCCGCCGGCTCGTACGGTCATGGATCACGACCACGTCGTTGGTTCCCATCGGTCCGTCGCCCCCTCTTCGATCCCGACATCACCCTTGCCTACGCATAATATATTTTGTATGTTCGCTCCGCTCCATTGAGAGTCCACCGAAAGTGAAAGGGCGATCCCTCATGGCAGGTCTTTACTTCGAGGAGTTCGAGCCCGGTGCCGTCATCGAGCACGTGAACCGGCGGACGGTCACCGAGACCGACAACGTGCTCTTCAGCACCCTCACGCTGAACCTGGCCCCGCTGCACCTGGACGCGGAGTACAGCAAGAACAGCATCCACGGTCAGCGACTGGTCAACAGCCTGTTCATCCTGGGACTGGTCTCGGGCATCACGGTTCCGGAGACGACCCAGGGCACCACGCTGGGCAACCTCGGCTTCCAGGAGATCAAGTTCCCCAAGCCGGTCTTCCACGGTGACACGATCCACGTCCGCACCGAGATCGTCGACAAGCGTGAGTCCAAGAGCCGTGACGACTCCGGGATCGTCACCTTCCGCCACCTCGGCATCAACCAGCGCGACGAGATCGTCTGCGACGCCCGCCGGGTCGGCCTGATGCTCAAGCGATCCGCCGCCGAGAAGGCGGACACGGCCGCCTCCTGAGGACGCGGCTCGCAGATAGGAGTCGGTATGCGAAACACCAGCTTGTTCGCCAGGCCCGACCACCCGGTGTGGGTGCCGGGCGAGGCCGAGCGCGAGCGCAGCCGCCTGCTCGCGGCCATGCGCCGATGGGGATACGACAGTGTCGAGGAACTGCACCGGGCATCCGTGGAGCACCCGGAACGGTTCTGGCGTGACGTCGTGGACGACCTCGACATCACCTTCTCGCGGCCGTTCGATCGTGTCCTGGACGACAGTGAAGGCAAGCCGTTCCCCCGCTGGTTCGAGGGCGGACGCCTGAACGCGGCGACGCTGTGCTCCCACCGTCATGCGGTCGGCCCGCTCGCCGACAGGACGGCCGTCGTCTACGAAGGCGACGGAGGCCAGCGGCGCTCGCTGACCTACGCCCAACTGGACACGGAGGTCAGGCGGTTCGCCGCCAACCTCACCGGGCTCGGCGTCAAGCGGGGAGACCGCGTCGTCCTGTTCCTTCCGGTCGTCCCCGAGGCCACCGTCGCCTTCCTGGCCTGCGCGATGATCGGCGCCATCTCGGTTCCGGCCTTCACCGGCTACGGCGCCGAGGCACTGGCCACCCGCCTGCGCGACTCGGAGGCGGTCGTCCTGGTCACCGCCGATGGAACCACCCGCCGCGGCAAGCGGGTTCCGCTGAAGCGGACCGCCGACGAGGCCCTCGCGTCCGCGCCCTCGGTCCGGCACGTCGTCGTGGTCCGCCATCTCGCCGACGGCGTCGACATGGTCGACGGACTCGACGTCTACTGGGACGAGCTCGACCCGCACCCGGCCCCCGTCGACACGGTCGACGCCGACCCCAACGAGCCGCTGACCATCGTCTACACCTCGGGAACCACCGGGGCCCCCAAGGGGATCGTGCATTCCCACGGAGGCCTGGCGGTGAAGGCGGCCGCGGACTTCGGCTACGGCTTCGACGTGCACAGCGAGGACGTCATCGCCTGGATCAGCGACATGGGCTGGCTGGTCGGCCCGCTGCTCATCATGGGCGGCCTGCAGCTGGGCGCCACCGTCGTGTTCACCGAGGGCGTGCCCAACCACCCCACGCCGAAGCGACTTTGGGAGATCGTCGAACGCAACGGCGTCACCCTGCAAGGAGTCGCCCCGACCGCGATCCGCGCCGTGATGGCCGGCAGCGACGGGAAGTTCGGGGACCTCAGCAGTCTGCGCGCGTTCGTGTCCACCGGCGAGGCCTGGGACGAACCGACCTGGCGGTGGCTGTTCGAGACCGTCGGCGAGTCCCGGCGCCCGATCATCAACTACAGCGGCGGCACCGAGGTCGGCGGCGGCCTCCTGAACAGCTATCCCTTCCTGCCCATGGAGCCCGCGTCCTTCAACGGGCCGCTGCTCGGCATCGACGTCGCGATCCTCGACCAGGACGGACGGCCGGCCGTGGACGAAGTCGGCGAGTTGACGGTGCTCAACACGTTCCCCGGTATGACGCACGCCTTCTGGCAGGACCGCAAGCGCTACCTGGAGACGTACTGGAGCCAGTGGTACGGCGTCTGGCTGCACGGCGACCTCGCGAGCGTCGACCACAACGGCACCTGGCGCATCCACGGCCGCTCCGACGACACCATCAAGGTGTCCGGCCGCCGCGTCGGGCCGGCCGAGATCGAGGCGTCCCTCCTCAAGGACCGCCGGATCGTCGAGGCGGCCGTCATCGGCGTCCCCGACGCGCAGCGCGGGCAGCGTGTGGTGGCCTTCGCCGTGCTGGGCGACGCCGACATCGATCCCGACGCCCTGACCACAACCGCGGTGCACAACGTCGGCCGCTCCTTCGCACCGACGCTGCACATCGTGGCGACACTGCCGAAGACCAAGAACGGCAAGATCATGCGCCGTGCCATCCGCGCCCGCTACCTCGGCGCGCCGACGGGCGACCTGTCGTCGCTCGACCCCATGACCCCCCTGGAGGACATTCCCGTCCTCGAAGAAGGAGCCCACTGATGGCCACGACCGAGCTCACCGATCTGGAGCTGATCCGCAAGACCGTCCGCGAGCTGGCGCGCAAGTTCGACTACGGGTACTGGCGGGAGAAGGACAAGAAGGGCGAGTACCCCTGGGAGTTCGTCAAGGCCTTCGCCGACGGCGGCTGGCTCGGCGCGATGATCCCCGAGGAGTACGGCGGCCTCGGCCTCGGCCTGGCCGAGTCCGCCGTCATGATGACGGAGATCGCGCAGTCCGGCGCCGGCATGAGCGGCGGTTCGGCGATCCACTTCTACGTCTTCCCGCCGGCCCCGATCCTGCGGTACGGCTCGGAGGCGATGAAGCGCGAGTTCCTGCCCAAGCTCGCCAAGGGCGAGCTCCTCATGGCGTTCGCCATCACCGAGCCCGACGCGGGTGTGGACACCTCCCGCATCCGCACGCGCGCCGAGAAGATCGACGGCGGCTGGCGGATCAACGGCCAGAAGATCTTCATCACCAACGCGCAGAACGCCCACAAGATCCTGATCGTGGCCCGTACCTCGCCGCGTGACGAGAACAGGCCGCTGGACGGCATGACCCTGTTCTTCACCGACCTCGACCGCTCGAAGATCACCGTGCGCGAGATCGAGAAGCTCGGCCGTGCGGCCATCGACACCAACGAGCTGTTCATCGACAACCTCGAGGTCGGCGACGACGAGGTCGTCGGCGAGGTCGGCCAGGGCTTCCGCTACCTGATCGACGGGCTCAACCCCGAGCGCATCGTCGTCGGCATGGAGGGCATCGGCCTCGGCCGTGCCGCGCTCGAGCTGGCGTCCAAGTACGCCAACGAGCGGGTCGTCTTCAACCGCCCCATCGGCAAGAACCAGGCCGTCGCGCACCCGCTGGCCGACTCCTGGATCCGCCTCGAGGCGGCCGAGCTCGTCGCCATGAACGCCGCCAGGCTCTTCGACAACCAGCAGAACTGCGGCAAGGAGGCCGCCGCCGCGAAGTACCTCGGAGCCGAGGCGGGCTTCGAGGCGTGCGACCGCGCGATGCAGACGCACGGCGGCTACGCGTACGCCAAGGAATACCACGTCGAGCGGCTGTGGCGAGAGGCGCGACTGCTCCCGAACGCTCCCTTCTCCCAGGAGATGGTGCGCAACTACATCGCCACCAAGGCGCTCGGGCTGCCCCGCTCGTACTGAGTCGCACCGACGAGCGGCCGGGCCGCCCACACCGCGGCCCGGCAGGTACGAAGGTCACCGGAGGAAAAGTGAGGACAACATGGGTGACGCGGTGAGCGGCCCCCTGGCCGGAGTGCGCGTCGTCGTCCTGGCGGGCATGGGCCCCGTTCCCTTCACGGGGATGCTCCTGGCCGACATGGGCGCGCACGTCGTACGGGTGACCCGGCCGGCCAACCGGTCCGCACGTGCACTGAGCCAGACCGACGGTCTGGGCCCGGAGCACGACCTGGCCAACCGAGGCGTGGACGCCGTGGCCGTCGACCTCAAGGACCCCGAGGGCGTCGAGACGGTGCTCCGCCTCGTCGAGGCCGCGGACGTCTTCATGGAGGGCTACCGCCCGGGCGTGGCCGAACGCCTCGGCCTCGGACCGGACGTCGTCACGGCCCGTAACGCGGCTGTCGTCTACACCCGCCTCACCGGCTACGGCCAGAGCGGACCGCTGGCGAAGGTGGCCGGACACGACATCAACTACGTCGCCCAGTCGGGCGCGCTGCACGCCATGGCCCGGCGGGGCGAGGCCCCCCGGCCGCCCATCAACCTGCTCGGCGACTACGCGGGCGGCGGGATGATGGCCGCCTACGGGATCGTATGCGCCCTCCTCGAAGCGCGGACGTCGGGACGCGGGCAGGTCCTGGACGCCGCGATGCTCGACGGTGTGGCCGTGCTGACCGCCAAACTGCAGGGCCTGCGGGCGGCAGGTCTGTACGACGACGAACCCGGAACCAACTTCCTCGACTCCGGTGCGCCCTTCTACGACACCTACCGGTGCGCGGACGGACGCTACCTCGCGGTGGGAGCGCTGGAGCCGGACTTCTACCGTGAGTTCACCTCGCGCCTCGGCGTGGACGTCGCCGACTGGCCGGACCAGAACGACCGGTCCCGGTGGCCGAAGCTGCGCGAACTCATCGCCTCGGCGGTCGAGTCGAGGACACGGGCGCAGTGGGCGGACGTCTACGCGGGCACGGATGCCTGCGTCACGCCGGTCCTCTCGTTCGACGAAGCGGCCGCTGACGCCCACAACGCCCAGCGCCAGGTCTTCCAGCGCGTGGACGGCGTGCTCCACCCGTCGCCCGCACCGCGCCTGAGCCGTACGCCCGGGCGGGGCCCCGCGGCGCCGAGCGCCGTGCCCGTCGAGGCGCGCGACCTGATCGAGTCCTGGAAGGCCGGGTCCGTCTGACCGTCCGGTGACCGAGGGGGTGGTGCACGGGAACTCCCGTGCACCACCCCCTCAGCAATCTGCGACGGCCGCCGTCACCTGTTACCCCTCGGACTCCTCGGACTCCTCGGAGGCAAGCGTGATATCGCGGTGCAGGTCGGGGCCGGGTTGGTAGACCAGCAGGGATTCCGCGCGTGGCGGATGCGCCGGACTGGAGACGACCAGTGTGTACGCGCCCGGTGCCAGCCTCGTGACGGTGTAGCGGCCGCCGGCCGTCTGCACCTGCGCCCCACGTTTGCCACGGCTGTCCACCACCGTGATCCGCGCCTCGCAGTTGCCGTGCTCCGGGCAGCGCACCGAGCCCTGCAGGGTCACCGTCCCGTCGACGGCCCGGTCGGCGGCACGCAGGGCGCCGGCCGACGTGCCCGCGAGGCCTGTGCCATGGAGCGGTCGGGTGCCTACCGCTACGGCGGGAGCAGCGGTCGACGTGGTGACGGTCAGGCCACGGTCCTGGGCGATGCTTGCCAACACCTCGTCCAGCGCGGCGAGTTCACACAGCGCCTTGTGCAGGCGGTCGGCGCGAGGTCCCACGGCCGAGTGCAGGACGGCCTTGAGTTCGGAGATCGCGGGGCTGATCCGGACCCAGGTCCCGCCGTCCTCGCCGGTGGTGATCTGCCGGTCGAGCGCGCGAACGGACGTGGTGAGGACCTGCGTGATGTGCTCGACTTCGGTGCGCAGCCGCGGGGCCGGGTCGATGTCGATGTCCGCCGCCGCTGCCAGGGACCCTGCGTGCCGGGTGGCTGTAGCGAGCAGCCCGAGCAGGTTGTCGGCGCCCCGGCCCCGCGTCCCGCGCGGCATCCTGACCAGCGGTTGATGCACGCTCTTCATCTGGTACAGAGCGGCCTCCACGGCACGCGCCGCACCACGCAGCCGCACCGGCGCCTCGGGGTCCGTCCACCGCTCGGCGAGCCGGCCGATCAGCTCCTCCAGCGCGGACAGGTAGCCGTGCGCGGCCTCGCGGGAGATCTTCCGGGTGGACACCGGGAAGATCAGTACGGTGCAGAGGGTGGCCACCAGCATGCCCAGCGCGTTGTCGATCAGCCGGTCCGCCAGCAGCCGGTCCATCTCGTCGTACGGCGTGACGAACCCGTACAGCTGCACCAGCGCGACCACCAGCCCGGTGACCATGTAGGTGTACCGACGCTGTACGCACGCGGCACCCAGGGACAGCCCGGCCACGATGACCAGCAGTGTCCAGTGGATGTGGCCGGGGCCGATGAGGCGCAGCAGCGCGATGCCGATCACCGCGCCGGCGAGCGTGCCCACCACACGGTGTGCGAGCTTGCGAAGCCGCTCATGCGTCGTGTTGGTCCCGAGCATGGCGACCATCACGCCGATGATTCCCCAGTAGTAACGCTCCGGGTTGACGGCATCCGCGATCGGCAGGGCGCTCGCACCCGCGGCAGCGGCCTGAAGGGGAGCGCGCCACGCAGGGACCGCCCGCCGCAGGCCCCGGCCGCTCTGCGCGGACACCACGCGCCGGGCAGCCGGTCCGGCTTCGGGCAGGCGCCCGTTCTCCAGCACGACGCTGGGCTGGAAGGGAACCTTCGCGCGGGTGGTGGGCGTGTTCCAGCCGAGCCGGAGCCACGAGGCGAGCGAATCGGCGAGCGAATCCAGCAGGTCACCGACCCGCCGGGCCAGTGCGCGCACCTCTTCGTCCTGGTCCGTACCCCTCGGTGTGTTCGCGGCGTGGCCACGGATCAGCTCGGCGGCCGGTCGCAGGGCATCGGCCCGGCCCAGGTGGGTGTCGCGGGCGATGGTCAGGCCGACGACCATCGTTTCGCGCAGCGTCGACGGCACCTGGTGACGTGACATCTTCTGCACGGTCTCCCCGATGCCCTGAAGTGCTAGTTCGGCGTCGAACAGGTACTGATGCAGCAGTTCGGCCGCCTCCGGGTCGGCGGCGACCTCGGGCTGCGCGAGCCGCCCGTCGATGATCAGGGTCGTGATGTTGAGCCGGCGCAGGGCTCGCCGCATGCGCTTGATCGCGACAGCCGGGTCCGCGTCCGGGTCCAGGGCGGTGGCCGCGGCGTCGGCGATCCTGCGTGCCTCGACGACGAAGGCCCGCTGGGTCCGCAACAGGTCCTCACGCGGCATCGGGTAACACAGCAGCAAGCGGGCGGCGAGCAAGGCCACCGCCGTCACCACGGAGATGACGAACAGCCGGCCGCACTCGGACAGCGGGACGGCCGCCATCTCTCCCACCACGAGGGCGACGAACACCAGGATGCCGGTCAGCAACCCGAGGGGACCGAACCGGGCCAGCACCATCATGAGGACCAGTGCCACGACGAGGAGGCACAGGCTCAGTAGCCGGTGCGGGTGGAGCCACGCGCTCAGGGGCAGCACGGCGCAGAACGGGACCGGCATCCACAGGACGGCACGTGCCAGTCGCGCGGGGGTGTTCTCGGCGATCAGGAAGGATCCCACCAGCCCCAGCACGCCGCTGACTGTCATACCCAGTACGGGCGGGAGGCCTACGGCGTGGGACATTCCATAGCCCGCGGCCAGGGCGGTGATCATGGACACCAGGGTGCGCCAGGCCGCCTGTATCTGGCCGAGCCCCGGGTCGACCGCGAGCACCCAGTCCCACCAGCGGCGCGGCCCGCCGACCCGGCCGGGAGCGAGTGTGTCCTTAGGTGTCTCAGGGGGAGTGTCTGAAGCGGAGGAAGTCCCGGAGAGGTCGGAGGCGGTGGCCGACGACAGGGGAGGGGTGCTCAAGTAGCCTCGGATTCCAGTGCGTTGAGGAGGGTCAGGACGGTCTCGCGGGCGGCCGCGACGACGCGCTCGGCGTCTTCGACGCTCGGACCCAGTGCGTCGAGCAGGGCCGCGGCGATGCGCTGTCGCCCTTGCCGCAGTAGCTCCTGACCCTGGCTTGTGAGATAGGCGTTGGTCGCGCGCCGGTCGTCGGTGCAGCGCTGCCGCTCGACCAGCCCGCGCTCCTCGAGTTCTTTGAGGAGAACGGTGACCCTCGGCTGGGTGAGCCCGGTGGGGGCGGTCAGGTCGCCCACCCGGTGCGGGCCCGACTCCAGCGCGGTCAGAACGTTGACGTGGCTGTGTGGCACCCCGAACTCGCCGAGGCGGTACATGGTGCGGGTGAGCCTGCCGATGCCGCTGAGCAGGTTCCTGGAGGCCCGAGTGATCCGTTCTTCGTCCTGCGCCCGCGAGTGCATACGCTCATTATATACGCGACTTATGCACTTCCCCTGTTGTGCGGCCGCGTGCCATCGGTGACTCGGGGGAGAGATGCGCCACATAGATAACTCAATTATATAGTGCTATTATGTATCTCGTGCTCATCGCCACTGATGGCCGGCTTCGCCCCTCTCGACGGGCTGGTCGGCGTCGTGGGCGGGCCTGAACGGCCTGGCGTCGCGCCTGGCTGGTTCGCAATCGAGAACAGCGCGAGATCTGGCGCTGGCAGTAGAGGAGAGATGACAGTGACAGCCGACATTCGGACGCCGGGACTCGGCTCGCTCGTCGAGCCGGAGCGCATGCTGATCGGCGACTTCTGGGTTCCGGCCCGGTCCGGTGCGACGTTCCCCGTGGTGGACCCGGGCTCGGGTGACGTGGTGACGCGTATCCCTGAGGGGGACGCCATCGACGTCGACGCGGCGGTCCGGGCGGCTCGGCAGGCCTTCGAGGAGGAGCGCTGGACGGGACTGTCCGGTCAGCAGCGGGCGGTCGTGCTGTGGCGCGTGTCCGATCTGCTGGAGGCTCATGCCGACGAGCTGGCCCGGCTGGAGAGCCTGGACGTGGGCATGCCGGTGTCGGTGGCCCGGGCGATGCTGGGCGAGGCGGTCAACCTCTTCCGGTACTACGCGGGCTGGGCGGACAAGATCCATGGCCAGGCCGTGGAGATCGGTCCCGGTGCGCGCCGCCTGCAGGGCATCACGCTCAAGGAGCCGGTCGGTGTGGCCGGGCTGATCGTGTCGTGGAACGCCCCGCTCATCGGCATCTCCATGAAGCTGGCACCGGCACTGGCGGCGGGCTGCACCTGTGTCGTCAAGCCGTCGGAGGAAGCCTCGCTCTCCGTGCTGGCACTCGTACGCCTCCTGCTGGAGGCGGGCGTCCCCGAGGGCGTGGTGAACGTCGTGACCGGGCACGGTCGGGTCGGTGCGGCTCTGGCCGCGCACGACGACGTGGACAAGGTGAGCTTCACCGGCTCCACCGCGGTCGGCAAGAAGATCGTGCAGGCGGCCGCCGGCAACCTGAAGAAGCTCTCCCTGGAACTCGGCGGCAAGTCCCCGGTGATCGTGCTGCCGGACGCGGAACTGGACCAGGTGATCCCCGGTGTCGCCATGGGCATCTTCTGGAACTCCGGCCAGATCTGCACCTCTGGAACCCGCCTGTTCGTCCACCGGGACATCTACGAGGACGTCGTCCAGGGCATCGCGGGATACGCCCGCTCGCTCAAGGTCGGCCACGGTTCCCAGCCGGGCATGGACCTCGGCCCGCTCATCTCCCAGCGGCAGCTCGACCGGGTCACCGAGTACGTCGAGAGCGGGATCACGGAAGGCGCCCGCGTGGTCACCGGCGGCTCCCGCATCGGCGACAAGGGCTTCTTCTTCGAGCCCACCGTGGTGGCCGACGCCGACCCGTCGATGCGCATGATCCGCGAGGAGATCTTCGGCCCGGTCCTCGGCGTGATCCCGTTCACCGATGTCGCCGAGGCGGTGGCCGCGGCCAACGACACGGACTACGGCCTGGCCGGCAGCGTCTGGACCCGGGACATCGCCACCGCCCACACCGTCGCGCGCAAGCTCCGCACCGGCCGCATCGGCATCAACGTCCACCGCGCGGGCGGAGTCCAGATGCCCGTCGGCGGCTACAAGCAGTCCGGCTGGGGCCGCGAGAACGGCCTGGAAGGCCTCGAGGAATACCTCGAGACCAAGTCCGTCATCACCCTGCTCGACCGCTGAACCCCCAGTCGTCCGTCTTCCGCGGTTCCGCCGAGACGAAGACGAATCACCTGTCCATCACTCATCAAGAAGAAGGCGCAATGCCCAGGTACAGCTATGTCGTTCTGACCAACCCGGTGGAGGGCAAGGAGGACGAATACAACGAGTGGTACACGAACACCCACGTCCACGACGCCCTCGCCGTGCCGGGCTTCGTCAGCGCACAGCGGTTCAAGCTTGCCGACGCCCAGCGCAACGAGGCGCCCTACCCGTGGAGCTACCTCGCGATCTACGAGATCGAGACCGACGACCTCCAGAAGTCGATCGACGAGCTGTCCGCGCGGTACAACACGCCGGCCATGGTGATCAGCGAGGCGCTGAGCCCGGAGCGGCTGGGCCTGATCTTCGAGGCGATGACGCCGCGCCTCGAATCGCAGCCATAGGCCCACAGGCCGGAGGGCCGCATCGACCCTGCGGCCGACAGGGGATCGAATCCCCGCAGACAGGCCCCTCATCGCCGGTGCACCCGCGATGAGGACGGGCCACGCAGCGTACAGCGATATCAGTTCGACAAAGGAGATCATTCGATGCAGACGCGTGGAGCAGTGATTCGCCAGACCCCCGGCGAGCTGGAGGTCGTGGACCTGGAGCTGGACGACCCCCGCCAGGACGAGGTCCAGGTGAAGCTCGTGGCCTCGGGCCTGTGCCACTCCGACAGCCACCACATGTCCGACGTCCCGGTCGGCACCTACCCCTTCGCGCTCGGTCACGAGGGCGCGGGCATCGTCACGAAGGCCTTCCCGAACAGCAAGGGCATCAAGGAGGGCGACCACGTCGTCTTCACCGCGATCCCGTCCTGCGGGCACTGCCGCTGGTGTGCCACGGGGATGGAGAACCTGTGCGACCTGAAGGACGGCATCCTGCGCGGCCCGCGCTGGACCGACGGCTCCTTCCGGCTGCACACCACGGACGGTGCGCCGGTCGGGCAGATGTGCGGCATCTCCACCTTCGTGGAGACGACCACGGTGTCGCTGAACTCGGTCGTGAAGATCGACAAGGACATCCCGCTGGACAAGGCCTGCCTCGTCGGGTGCGCGGTCAGCACCGGCTGGGGCTCGGCCGTCAACCTGGCGCGAGTACAGCCGGGCGAGACCGTGCTGGTGGTCGGTGTCGGCGGTATCGGCGCGGCTGCCCTCCAGGGCGCCCTGCACGCCGGTGCGGCCAACATCATCGCGGTGGACCCGGTGCCGTTCAAGCAGGAGACGGCCAAGCTGTTCGGCGCGACGCACGCCGCCGGGTCGGTCGAGGAGGCCGCCGAGCTCGCCAAGGAGCTCACCCACGGCCAGGGTGCGGATTCGGCGGTCATCGCCATCGGTGTCCGTGACTCGTCCATCGTGGGCGCGGCGCTGCGTGCCATCCGCAAGGCCGGCACCGTCGTGGTGGCCTCGGTGGCCCCGCACTCCGCCGACGAGGCGCCGATCCCGCTGTCCAACCTGACGCTGAACCAGAAGCACCTGGTGGGCTCGCTGTTCGGTGGCACCAACGGCAACCATGACGTCAATCGCCTGCTGGACCTCTACCGGGCCGGCAAGCTCAACCTCGACGACATGATCACCCGGACGTACAAGCTCGACGAGATCCAGCAGGGCTACCACGATCTCCACGCGGGCAAGAACCTCCGCGGAGTCGTGCTCTTCGACTGATCGAGGCCCGTGTCCGGCCAACGGCCGTCGTACACCACCGTCATGAGAGGTGCCGGGTCCGTCCCCGCGTACTCGGCGCCTCCGTGCTCACACGGAAAGAAGTGATACACCGCCATGTGGACCCACTACAGGCGCGCTGTTCTGCACGCCGCGCGCCACGGCTTCAAGCTGGGGCGGCCCCTGCAGAACCCGGAGGCGCTGCTGCGGGTCGCCGTTGCGGTCGTCGTCGCCACGGTCGTCAGCTACTTCCTCAACAATCCGATGGTGACGATCGGCGCCTGGTTCACCGGCATGGGCTCGCTCGTCCCCCGCCGGCGCAACCGCGTGGCCATCTCAGCCGTGAGTACGCTCCTGCTGTGCGTCGCCGGTCCGCTCGTGGGCGTCCATCTGCACGGCACCCCGTGGCTCCTCTACGTTCTGGCCTTCCTCGGCACATTCGTCGGCGGCATGCTGCTGACCCTCGGCATCGGCCCGGGAATGAGGGTGATCATCATGATGATCATGATGGTGGCCTTCGCCGACATCTCGCCCGACATCTCCACGGGGCTGAGCGAGGTGAAGTGGCTCGCCGTCGGCGGCGGCATCGGCTTCGTCTGCCATCTGATCCCGCCCTACGGCCCTCGGTTCGAGGGCCAGCGCGATGCTGTGGCGGCGCTCTACGACGCGCTCGCCGCCGATGCCAGGGCGTACGCGGACGGCGGTGCCCCGGGCCAGCCATGGCCCCAGCCGACGCTCACCGCACGGCAGGCGCTGACCGTCCTGCCGCAGCGCTCCCGCGCCGCGGCCGCACCCCTGTTCGCACTGGTCGGCGAGGCGGAACGCATCGTGCGATACCTGCGCGCCCTCGAGGCGCCCACCGGCCTGGACCCCGACACCCGCAAGGCGCGCTGCGCCGCCGTCGCGGACGTCCTGTCCGAGATCGCCTCGGCCGTGCGAACCGGCCGAACGGTCGCCGCCACGACGGACGAACGCGCGCGGCGCCGGCTGGAGCCGCGACCCGGTGAGCCCCCGGCACGCACGCTGCGGGGCCTCGTGGAGAGCCTCACCGAAGCGGAACGGATCGCCTCGCTGTCCGACTCCGGTGATGCCGGTGCCTCCTGGCAGCACACCGAACTGGCGAAGCAGCACGCCCAGTCCGGTTTCCTCGCCCGTGGACTGCGGCAACTGCGTGCCGAACTCGCCTGGGAATCCCCCGCCTTCCGGCACGCTCTGCGCCTCGCGGTCGCGGCCACCCTCGCCGAGGCCGTCGGCCGCGCCAGCGGTGACTGGGGCGGCATCGGTGTGGCGCACCACGCCGTCTGGGCCTTCCTGACGGCCGCGGTCGTCCTGGTCCCCACCTTCGAGCACACCATCGGCCGCGGCATCAGCCGGAGCGCCGGTGCCGTCGTGGGCGGCTTCCTCGGCTGGGGCCTGACCATGCTTCCCGACGACCGGCTGCTGCACTCCGTCATCGTGGTCCTGCTGATCTTCGGCTACCTGGCCTTCCGCAGCATGGGGCAGCCGCCGACGATCATCTGCATCACGGCTGTGGTGGCCTACATCGGCGGAGAAGGCGCCAGCGCGTGGAGCCGCACCGTGGACACACTGATCGGCGCCTCCATCGCCATGATCGTCTACGTCCTGTGGCCCACCTGGCACAGCAAGCGACTTCCCCGGCTGCTGGGCGACTGGACCCGGATCGAAGGCCGCTACCTCGGTACCCTCGCGGCCGCGTGGGCCGACCCCGCCGGCGCCGACCGTGCGGCCCTGGACAGGATGGGGCACGAAGCCCGCGTCGCCCGCCGTCACTTCCAGGAAGCCGCAGCCGAGGCCACGTCCGAGCCGGTCCACCACCGCGCCCGGTGGAGCGGCCCCGAACTGGAGACACTGTCCCGCTCGACCCGCGAACTCGCCAAGGGATCGGCCCTGCTGGCCGCCCATGCGCCGGGTCCGCGGCAGCCGGGAGTTCCCTCAGCCGCTCGCTACGCGGACTCCTTGCAGGAGGAGTTGTCCGAACTGGCCGAAGCCGCGGAGACGGGCAGGATGCCGGCTCCCGGACTCACCGCTGAGCTGCACGACCTCTTGAGCGT
The DNA here is from genome assembly GCF_054729265.1 of Streptomyces krungchingensis. Lineage (NCBI taxonomy): Bacteria > Bacillati > Actinomycetota > Actinomycetes > Kitasatosporales > Streptomycetaceae > Streptomyces > Streptomyces krungchingensis. Next base: position 1,396,604 of record NZ_JBPUKY010000001.1, on the reverse strand, counting down.
CGAACTCGCGGACACCACACCGTCCGGGATGTACGAGCGTGAGGTCTTCGCCCATGTCACCCACGCCGTGGAGGACCTGGCATCCGCGATCAGCGACCAGCGCGTGACCGGCCGGCACCGGGCGGTCGGAGTGGGGTGAAGGGCTCGCGTCGGGAGAGCACCTGGACGAACAGAAGGTTCAGGAACGTGACTGACGATCCTGGATCGCGCGGGTCAGGGCCGGGAGCGCGACCTTCACCGCGTGCTGTTCCGGCTCGGCCAGCTCCTCGATGAGCTGCTGCAAGGCCTGGGCGCGCTCGGCGTGGCGCTGCCGGAAGATCTCCAGACCGGTCTCGGTGGCTTCCACCAGCACCACCCGGCCGTCGCTGGGATCGGCGACCCGCTGCACCAGCCCGCCACGTTCCATACGGCTGACGAGCTGGGTCATGTTCGGCTGAGTGACTCCCTCGGCCCGGGCCAGCGTGGTCAGTCGCTGGGGGCCTTCCCGGCCCAGTCGGGCGATCGCGGAGGATGCCGCGGTGCTCAGGCCGCCGGCAGTGGCGCTCTTGCGTACGTAGCGGACCAGCTGCTCCACGGCGATCATCAAGTCTTCCGGCGGCACCCCGGGCACCCCAGGGTCGTCAGTTGTAGCCCGCTTATGCATCAACCGATTATATGTGTCCGCCGGTGGGATCACTTTGACGCGCCCCTGGCGGGCGGGCCACCCATCGCCGGGTGGCACCGCGCAGCCCGAGGGTCTGCCACCCTGCGGGCAGTGTCATAGGGCCCAGGGCTGCGGCTACGACGAGACGCGCTCGATCAGTGCGACCTTGACGTGGTCCGGGCGCTTCAGCGTCCCGTCGGGGACGAGCTCGACGACCGTCTTCACATTGAGGGCCGAGTGGATCCGCTGTTCGAGCGCGGCGCGCAGGTCCTGCTGCTGGTCCTGGCTCATGCCGGAGGCGTGCTCGACGACCAGGGGGAGCGGACGCTGGGTCGAGTGCCCCTCGAAGTCCGCCCGGATCCGCATCTCCCCGGTGGTCGCCGGCATCATCTCCAGAACCAGCTGCTTGATCGCGGACGGGAAGACGTTGATTCCGCGCACGATCAGCATGTCGTCCGTGCGGCCGATGCAGCGGACCTTGTAGCCGGTTCGACCGCAGGAGCAGTCGGTTCCGGTGACCACGACGTGGTCCCTGGTGCGGAAGCGCAGCAGGGGAGAGGCCTGGCGGCGCAGGGCCGTGTAGACGAGCTCGCCCTGCGCGCCCTCGACCGGTGCGACCTGCTCACCGGTCTCGGGGTCGATCAGCTCGGCGACCATGAGGTCCGGTGAGAGGAAGTGCATCCCGTCGCCCGCCTCGCACTCACCCCAGTACGTGCAGGCGATGTCGGTTCCCCCGAGCATCTCGCGCGCGGTCGCGCCCCACAACGTCTCAAGGTTCTCGCGCACCGCGGGCAGGCCGCCGCCGGGCTCACCGCCGACACTGATCGCGCGGACACCGAGTTCGCGGGCGGCGCGACCGACGATCTTCGGCGCCTGCTCGGCGAGGTGGGTGAGGAAGTACGGGGTGCCGATCAGGGCGTTGGGCCGCTGATCCGCCTGCACGCGCAGCAGCCGCTCCGCGCCGGCCTCCGCGCCGATCGGGATGTCGACGATGCCCATGTACTGCAGAATCTGGACGATCGGCAGTCCACCGACGAACCCCTTGCTCATGCCGAAGGCGTGCAGCAGCCGGTCACCCGGCCGGAATCCGTTCGCATACAGTGCCCTCGCCCCGAGTTCGCACCAGGTGACGATGTCGCTCGCGGTGAGCCCCACGTACGACGGGCTCCCCGTGGTGCCTGACGAGGCCTGAATCTGCACGATGTCGCAATCGTCCACAGCGACATGAGCTCCCAGCGGCGGAAAACTCGCCAGACTGTCACGGAGCTCCTGCTTCTCGGTGAACGGAAGAGCGGCCAGATCCTCGACCGTCCTGACCTTCGTCACATCGACATGGTGCTGTGAGAACTTCTCGCGGTAGAAGGCGCTGTTCGCGGCCAGATGGGCAATTTGTTCCCGCACGCGCTCATCCTGGACGGCCCGTGCCTCCGCGGCGGAAATGGTCTCGATCGAGTTCCAGTACTTCTCTGAGAACGGAGCACCTGTCATGACGCCTCCCTCTCTTCCAGGGTATTCAGTAATCATATATCTTATTTCAGAGCCGATCCCGGGCTGGTTCGGCGGGGGCGGTGAGATGGATTGCGGGTGGGGTGTCCGGTCCAGCTCGCCGCATCTTGCCCGAGTTTGCGGCCATCCATATGAGCACAGAGTGCGGCCGGGTGTGGCTGCGACTTCGGCGGCCGGGTGACCCTTCCGAGTCTTGTAAATATCATATATGTTAACTGGGTTCCGACAGCGACAGCCCCGCGTACGCCGCCGGGTCGAAGGGATGACCATGCCTCCTGAAGAAGTGCCCCCGAAGGAGGGGCTCCTGTCCGGCCTCAGGGTCGTCGAGATCTCGAGCTACGTGGCCACGCCTCTGTGCGGGCTAACGCTCGCTCAGTTGGGCGCCGACGTGATCCGGGTCGAACCCCTCGGCGGCGCGGCGGACCGGACCAGATGGCCGCTGGCCGACTCCGGAACCAGTCTGTACTGGTCGGGCCTGAACAAGGGCAAGCGCGCCGTCGCCGTCGACATGGAATCCGAGGCGGACCGCCGGCGCGTGGTGGACCTGATCGTGCGGGGCGGTCCATGCGTGGTCGTGAGCAACAGCGACAGATACCCGGAACTGGGCTACGAGGCGCTCAGCGCGCTGCGTCCCGACGTGATTCACGTGGTCCTGCAGGGGCGTGCCGACGGCGGTGCCGGAGTGGACTACACAGTCCAGGCCGCCACCGGGTTCCCTCTGGTCACCGGAGCTCCGGGCACCGCCGCGCCCATAAATCACGTGCTGCCCGCCTGGGACATCGCGGCCGGACTGTATCTGGCGGTCGGCCTGCTCGCCGCGGAGCGGGAGCGGCTGGTCGGCGGCCGGGGCCGGGAGATCCGGGTCGCGCTAGAGGACGTCGCGCTCGCCACGGCGGGCAACCTCGGCTATCTGGCCGAGGCGCAGGTCACGAACCACGAGCGCACGAAGTCCGGCAACGACGTCTTCGGCACCTACGGCCGTGACTTCGTGACCGCGGACGGCGTACGGCTGATGGTCGTGATCCTGACGAAGCGGCACTGGACCAAGCTGTTGACCGCGACCGGTCTGACGGCCGCGTTCGAGGGCCTCGCCGGCGCCCTGGACATCGACTTCTCCAGCGAGTCGCAGCGGTACGAACACCGCGAGCTGATCTCGACCCTGCTGGCGCGCTGGTTCGGCGGTACCCGGTTCGCCGAAGCGGCCGAGATCCTGGACCTTCACCGGATCCTTTGGGAACGCTACCGGAGCTTCGAGGAGCTCGGCCGTGACGGCGGTGCCGCGCTGCGAAAGAGCGACCTGTTCGACGAGGTCGACCAGCCCGGAGTGGGCCCGCACCTGGCGCCGAAGTCACCCATCGTCGTCGACGGCGGGCGCCTGGATCCCCTGCCCGCCCCCGCCGTCGGTGAGCACAACACGCAACTCCTCCCGGTGGTGGGCGAGTCCGACGCTCCCAGGGGCGACGCGTAGGCGCTCAGGACGCCGATTCCCACCTGCTCCACAGCCCGCGCTCATCGAGGGCCTCGACCAGGTGGTCTGCGCCCTCGGTGATGTGTCGCTGCATGAGTGCCCTCGCCTCGCCTGCGTCGCCCGTGCGCAGCGCGTCGAGCAGGAGGGGGTGTGCGTGCCGGGTGGCGGCGACCTGACCCTCGATCGTCGCGTAGAAGCGGTTCGGCACATGCTGGACGGCCGAGTTGAGCAGGAGGGTGAGGCGGTGGGAGTCCGCCGCCAGGTTGATCTCCCGGTGGAAGGCGTGGCCGAATCCGGCGATGCGTTCTTCGTCGCCTGCGGCGATGGCCTTCTCGTGCTCGGCGAGGATCGCCTCGAGCCTGGCGATCTGTTCTGCCGTGATCTTCCTGGCAGCGCGCGCGGCCAACTCGCCGGCCAGGTGTGCCTGGGTCCAGAACAGATCCCGGATGTCCTGCTGAGTGAAGGGGGCGACGATGAAGCCCCGGCGCGGGACCAGTTGGACGAAGCCCTCGCTCTGGAGAGCCAGCATGCCTTCTCGGACCGGTGTGTTGCTGACGCCCACCGCCTCGGCGATGGGCTCGATGCGCAGGAACTCGCCCGCGCGCACCTCGCCGGAGATGATCAGCTCACGGACGTAGCTCGCCACCTCGTCGGGAAGTCGTCTCCGCGTGGCGCCTCGGCCGTGCAGGGTGATTACGTTGCCCGTCATCGTTGTTTCTCGCCTCCTCATGAGGCCCCAGCATAATATACGATCGATCACTCTCTCTTGTTCGTAGCCGAGGCGCAACGAGGTGTTTACGCGCGGCACTGGGCGACCCCTTCGGGGGCCGCCCAGTGCCGCGCGTACCTCAACCGCGGGCGGCCAGGATCCGCCGAGCGCGTTCCAGCACGGGCTTGTCGACCATCTGTCCGTCGACCACGGTGACCGACTCGCCCGCCTCGACCACGGTACGTGCCCACCGCAATTCGCCCTCGGTAGGGGCGAACTGGGCCGTCACGGCGGCGATCTGGGCGGGGTGGATGCACAGCTTCCCGGTGAAGCCCAGGCGGCGGGCGTGCGAGATGTCCGCGGTGAGGGCGTCCGAGTCCTTCACGCTGGTGGTGACGCCGTCGACAGGGGGGCACAGGCCTGTGGCGGCCGCCGCCGAGACCAGTTTCGAGCGCGCGTACGCGAGTGCCATGTGGTCGTCAGGGGAGACGCCGAGCTGGCTGGACAGGTCGGCGTTGCCGAAAGCCAGGCGGACCGCGCCGGGCGTGGCGCACACCGCGAGCGCCCGCTCCACGCCGGCGGCCGTCTCGACCAGCGGGATCAGGGGGCACTTGCGGGCCGTACGACGGGAGAGCTGCGCCAGTACGGTGGGGTCCTCGGACTTGGGCACCATGACGGGGACGCTGAAGCGGGCCGCCACTTCGAGATCGGCGTCGCTCCACGGTGTGCCCGGCGCATTGATCCTGACCACGGCGCTGTTGCCCGCGCCGAGCCATGCGGCCACGTTCTCGCGCGCCAAGTCCTTGTCCTGCGCGGCGACGGCGTCCTCGAGGTCGACGATGACCGCGTCCGCGCCGGCGGAGGCTGCCTTGGCGAACCGGTCCGGTCGGTCACCGGGGACGAACAGCAGGCTGCGGGCGGTCTCGAGCCGGCTTCGGGAGAGAGTCATGCGAAGGTCACCTCGGCCGTGGCGTGGCGCTGTTCACGATGCGTCGCGATGCTCAGGGCGGCGTTCCGGCCCGTCGGCGCCCCGGCCGCCAGCAGGCGCTCGCCCGCGAACGCGGGGCGTCGCAGCCGGTAGGACACGGACCGGACAGGGCGGGTGGGAGCGTTGCGGCGTACCAGTTCGAGCATGGTCAGCACCAGGAGCGGGCCGTGGACGACGAGGCCGGGGTAGCCCTCCACACCCTCGGCGTACGGCGCGTCGTAGTGGATGCGGTGAGCGTTCGCGGTGAGGGCGCTGAACCGGAACAGCAGCGCCGGGTCCGGCTGCAGCGGGAGCTGCCAGGCGTCCTCGGAGTGCGGCCGCGCGGCGATGTCGAGATCCGCCGGATGCTGCCCCGCGCTTCGCCCCGACCGGTAGACGATGTCCTGTTCTTCGACCACGCGCGTGGTGCCGTGCTGAAGGTACTCACTGCGCACGGTGACGAAGAGGAGTTCCCCGGTGGAGCCCTGCTTCGTCGTCACCGTGCTCACGCTGCTGACGCGCTGAGCGGGCTCACCGATGCGCAGCGGTTCGACGACCTTGCAGCGTCCTCCGGCGAACATCCGCTGCCGGTCGGGGATGGGCGGCAGGAAGTGCCCGTGACGGGGGTGTCCGTCGTCTCCCAGGTCCTGCTGCGCCGGCCACTGAAGGAAGTACAGCCAGTGCCACAGCGGGGGCAGCGCGTCACCGGCCACAGCGACCGGCTTCGACTGGTCCAGGAGTGCCGACAAAGCGGCCACCGGGGCGGGGGACAGGACATCGTCCTCGGTGACCGCTCCAGGACTCCACGATTCCACGTAGGAGCCGAGTCCGCTCTGGACGTTGTGCATGGCTTCTCCTCAACGAGTGGCGAGGGCGGTGCGATCGGCCGCGGAGGTCGCCGAAGCGCGACAGGCCTGGTGGCGACGCCGACGGGGCGGCGGCAGGCTCATCATCATGCGCGCTGATGGGTGGTCTTGAGTAATAGAAGTCCCTGATGTCGCTATGCCTCGGCGGTATGGCCGCCTCCACGGACGTACGCCGCCTGGGTGCCGCGCGGTGGGACGGGCGCCGTCACGCTCCCTTCCTCGCGCCCCTGTCGTACAACTCCGCGGACGGCCACCGGCCCTGTCGTACGGCCGAGTGGATCTGGCGGGAGAGTTCCTTGGCCACGACCTCGGCCGCGGGCGTGACCCGCCCCGCCCGGGAGGTGCCGAGCACGATCGAGCGCCACACCTCGGGTTCACACAGCGGCGCCGCGCTCAGCGAACCGTTCGCCACGTCCTCGGCGATGCCGACGCCGGGCAGGATGGTCCAGCCGTGGCCTGCCCGCACGAGCTGTTTCTGCACGAGCATGGAGTTGGTCTGGACGACCAGGTTCATCTCCACCTTGGCCTGCGCGACGGCCGCGTCGATCACCGTACGCAGTCCGTGGCCGGCCGCGGGCACCACCAGCGGACGCGACACGGCCTGCTCCAACGGGACGGGCTCTTCGGCCCGGAGCCCGGCGGACGGCGGCGCGACCGCCCACAGTCTCTCCCGCACCAGCGGTTCCACGTTGAGTGACGGTGTGCCGGCGAGGTTGTACAGCAGTGTCAGATCCAGGTCCCCCTCGTCGAGCCACTGCTGAAGGTGGCCGGAGTACGCGGTGAGCAGGCGCAGCTCGATGCCGGGGTGGTCACGGATGACGGCGGACGCGAGGGGTTCGGCCAGCAGGTCGGTGGCGCTGTCGAGCAGGCCGACGGTCACGATGCCGCTGACCACGTCCGGTGTCGGCCGGATCTCCGCGCGGGCCCGCTCCAGCTCGTTCAGGGCACGCCGGGCGCGCTCCACCATGGTCGTACCGGCCGCCGTGAGCTGCATTCCCTGCCGGGTCCGCTCGAACAGCGCGACGCCCAACTCCTGCTCCAGGGTGCGGATCTGCCGGGTGACGGCCGGCTGGACCAGATGCAGCAGTTCCGCCGCGCGCGTGACACTGCCCGCCTCGGCCACCGTGACGAGAGCTCTGAGCTGTTTGAGGTCCATCGTTCCTTCGCCTTGTTCGTGCTATCTGCGCTGAGCATGGAGCCATCAAAAATCAGCATTTCACCTTCAGCCCCATGAGCATCCATGATGGCACTGCTGCCGGAACGAGGGAGGTTCCCGCAATGCACCGGCTGCACGACGGTGCATCGGGCGGCCGGAGGGCGTCACCGCACCCGTCCTCCGCGTCGGCGGATCTGCCGTATCACCCCGACGGGAGATCCGCCGACGACGAGGCCCCTCCACGCAGCACGTTCCCCGCAAGGCCCTGGAAGGTCCCTGGAGGCCCGAACATGACCGCACTCCCGCTCTCCGGTGTCACCGTCGTGAGTGTCGAGCAGGCGGTGGCGGCGCCGTACGCCACCCGCCAACTGGCCGACCTCGGTGCCCGTGTGATCAAGGTGGAGCGGCCCGGGGGCGGCGACTTCGCGCGCCGCTACGACACCACGGTGCACGGCCAGTCCAGCTATTTCGTCTGGCTGAACCGCTCCAAGGAGTCGGTGACGCTGGATCTGAAGTCCCCGGCCGGCCGGGACGTACTGGAACAACTGCTGGGCCGGGCGGACGTGTTCGTACAGAACCTCGCTCCTGGTGCGGCGGCCCGCCTGGGGTTGGACGCCGAATCCCTCACGCGCCGGCACACGTCACTGATCCCGTGCACCGTCTCCGGATACGGCACCACCGGCCCGTGGGCGGACCGCAAGGCCTACGACCTGCTCATCCAGTGTCAGACCGGCCTGGTCTCGCTGACCGGCACGCCGGAGGAGACCGCCCGGGTCGGGGTGTCGGTCGCCGACATCGCCGCTGGCATGTACGCCTACTCCGGCATCTTGACCGCGCTCTACACACGGGCGACCACCGGCGTCGCGCGGGCCGTGGAGGTGTCGCTCTTCGAGGCGCTGGCGGAGTGGATGGGCCAGCCCGCGTACTACACACGGCACGGCGGCACCCAGCCCCCACGGCTGGGCACCCAGCACGCCACCATCGCACCGTACGGCGCCTACGCGACGGCCGACGGCAAGCAGGTGCTGTTCTCCATCCAGAACGAGCGGGAGTGGGCGGCGTTGTGCGAACGCGTCCTGGTGCGGTTGGAGTTGGTGGACGATCCGCGGTTCGCCATCGGATCGGACCGGGTCGCCCACCGGAACGAACTCGACGTGATCATCGCGGAACGGTTCCTGCGGTCCGGCAGCGACGAGGTCATGAAGCTGCTGGACGCGGCGGGGATCGCGAACGCCGGGGTCAACGACGTACGCGAATTCATCGACCATCCGGTGCTCGCCGAGCGCGGCCGCTGGCACGAAGTGGCCATACCCGGCGCCGTGGTGCCGGCCCTGCGGCCGCCGGCGGACCTGGCCGGAGTCGGGCCGCGCATGGACCCCGTGCCCGCCGTCGGCGAACACACCGAGCGGATCCTGGCCGAACTGGGACTTACCGCAGCCCGGATCGAGGGACTGAGGGCCGACGGCGTCATCTGACAGCACGTCTCGGCACCGAAAGACCTGAACCACCTGAACGACGAGGAGTACACCGTGAGCACCCTGGACGCCCTCTCCGAGGACGAGCAGTTCGTCGTCAAGACCGTACGCGAATTCGTCGACAAGGAGGTGAAGCCCGTCGTCCAGGAACTGGAGCACTCCAACACCTACCCCGAGGCCCTGATCGAGCAGATGAAGAAGCTCGGCATCTATGGGCTGGCGGTCCCCGAGGAGTACGGCGGCAACCCCGTCTCCATGCCCTGCTACGTCCTGGTCACCGAGGAACTCTCCCGCGGCTGGATGAGCCTGGCCGGTGCCATGGGCAGCCACACCGTGGTGGCCAAGCTGCTGGTGCACTTCGGCACCGAGGAGCAGAAGCGCCGCTACCTGCCGAAGATGGCCACCGGTGAGATGCGCGCCACCATGGCCCTGACCGAGCCCGGCGGCGGCTCCGACCTGCAGGCCATGCGTACCGTCGCCCGCAAGGACGATGGGGGCACCTCCCGCTCGAGCGAAGCCGAGAGTGGCGGAGGCTACGTGGTCAACGGGTCCAAGACCTGGATCACCAACTCCCGGCGCGCCGGGCTGATCGCGCTGATGTGCAAGACCGACCCCGACGCGAGCCCCGCGCACAAGGGCATCTCGATCCTCCTCGCCGAACACGGGCCGGGTCTCACGGTCTCCCGCGACCTGCCCAAGCTGGGCTACAAGGGTGTGGAGACCTGCGAGCTGGCGTTCGACGACTACCGAGTGCCCGCGGACGCGGTGCTCGGCGGCGTCGAGGGCAAGGGCTTCTCCCAGATGATGAAGGGTCTGGAGACCGGGCGTCTTCAGGTCGCGGCCCGCGCGCTCGGCGTCGGCCGGGCGGCGCTGGAGGACTCGCTCGCCTATGCCCAGGAGCGCGAGTCGTTCGGCAAGCCCATCTGGCAGCACCAGTCGATCGGCCACTACCTCGCCGACATGGCCACGTCGCTGACCGCCGCCCGCCAGCTCACCCTGTACGCCGCCCGGGAGGCCGAGGCCGGCCGACGGGTGGACATGGAGGCCGGCATGGCCAAGCTGTTCGCCTCCGAGACCGGCATGCAGATCGCCCTCAACGCCGTCCGCATCCACGGCGGTTACGGCTACTCGACCGAGTTCGATGTCGAGCGGTACTTCCGTGACGCTCCGCTGATGATCGTCGGCGAGGGCACCAATGAGATCCAGAAGAACGTGATCGCGGCCCAGCTCGTCAAGCGCGGCGGCCTCGACGCCTGATGGCAGGCGCGAAAGACATGAAGGCGGCCCGGGCCAGGGCTGCCATGGAGAACAGGAGCGCACCCTCATGGTGAATATCGTTGTTTGTGTGAAGTACGTGCCCGATGCCACCGGCGACCGGCACTTCGCCGACGACCTGACCCTCGACCGTGACGACGTGGACGGCCTGCTGTCGGAACTGGACGAGTACGCGGTCGAGCAGGCGCTGCGGATCGCCGAGAACTACGACGGCGACGCGGAGGTCATCGCGCTGACCGTGGGGCCGGAGGATGCCAAGGACGCGCTGCGCAAGGCCCTTTCGATGGGTGCCGACAAGGCCGTCCACGTCGAGGACGACGATCTGCACGGCACCGACGTCATCGGTACGTCGCTGGTGCTGGCGAAGGCGATCGAGAAGGCCGGCTTCGACCTGGTGGTCTCCGGCATGGCGTCGACGGACGGTACCGCCGGTGTGGTCCCCGCGCTGGTGGCCGAGCGCCTGGGCGTCCCGCAGGCCACGCTGCTGTCCGAGGTGTCGCTCGAGGGCGGCACGGTCAAGGGACGCCGGGACACCGATGCCGCCACCGAGCAGGTGGAGGCCTCGCTGCCCGCGCTGGTGTCCGTGACCGACCGGTCCGGTGAGGCGCGGTACCCGTCCTTCAAGGGCATCATGGCGGCCAAGAAGAAGCCGGTGGAGTCCTGGGACCTGTCCGACCTCGACATCGAGGCCTATCAGGTGGGACTCGACGGCGCCTGGACCAAGGTCGACTCGGCGGATCAGCGTCCGGCTCGCACGGTGGGCACGATCGTCAAGGACGAGGGCGACGGCGGCAAGCAGCTCGCCGAGTTCCTCGCGGGCCAGAAGTTCGTCTGAATCGCTAGGAGTTGCTTTCCCATGGCTGAAGTTCTTGTCTACGTCGACCACGTGGACGGTGCCGTCCGCAAGCCCACCCTTGAGCTGCTGACACTCGCCCGTCGGGTCGGTGAGCCGGTCGCCGTCGCGCTGGGCGCCGGTGCGGAGAGCGCGGCTGCCGCGCTGGCCGAGCACGGTGCGACCCGTGTCCTCACCCACGAGGCGCCCGAGTACGCCGACTTCCTGGTCGTACCGAAGGTGGACGCGCTGCAGGCCGCCTACGACGCCGTCTCCCCGGCCGCCGTGCTGGTCCCGTCCTCCGCCGAGGGCAAGGAGATCGCGGCGCGGCTGGCGCTGCGGATCGGTTCGGGCATCATCACGGACGCCGTCGACGTGGAGGCCGGCGAGGAGGGCCCGGTGGCCACCCAGTCGGTGTTCGCCGCCTCGTTCACCACCAAGTCCCGTGTCGTCAAGGGCACCCCGGTCATCACGGTGAAGCCGAACAGCGCTGCCGTGGAGGTCGCTCCGGCGGCCGGTGCGGTCGAGGCGCTGAACGTGTCGTTCTCGGAGCAAGCGACCGGTACGAAGGTCACGGGCCGCACGGCACGTGAGTCGACGGGCCGTCCGGAGCTGACCGAGGCCGCGATCGTGGTCTCCGGTGGCCGTGGCGTCAACGGTGCCGAGAACTTCTCGATCATCGAGGCCCTCGCCGACTCCCTCGGCGCGGCCGTCGGCGCCTCCCGCGCCGCGGTGGACGCCGGCTGGTACCCGCACACCAACCAGGTCGGCCAGACCGGCAAGTCGGTCTCGCCGCAGCTCTACATCGCCAACGGCATCTCCGGCGCGATCCAGCACCGCGCCGGCATGCAGACCTCGAAGACGATCGTCGCCGTCAACAAGGACGCCGAGGCCCCGATCTTCGAGCTGGTCGACTACGGCGTCGTCGGCGACCTCTTCGACGTCGTCCCGCAGCTGACCGAGGAGATCAAGACCCGCAAGGGCTGAATCCCGCGAGAAACAGAAGGCGTTCTCCATGCAACTCGCCGCGATCATAGTGTCGTTGGTCCTGGCCGCGGTCGGCTCGGCACTGTTCGCCCGGGCCATCGGCCGGATCTACCGCTTCGTGCGGCTCGGACAGAACGTGCCCGCGGGCACCCGCACCGACAACCCGAAGCAGCGCAGTCTGACCCTGCTCAGGGAGTTCCTCGGCCACACCCGCCTCAACCGCTGGGGCGTCGTGGGCGTCGCGCACTGGTTCGTGGCGGTGGGCTTCTTCACCCTCGTCCTGACCCTGGTGAACGCCTTCGGACAGCTCTTCCAGGCCGACTGGTACATCCCGATCATCGGGAACTGGGCACCGTACGAGGTCTTCACCGAGCTCATCGGCCTGCTCACCACGCTCGGCATTCTCACGCTCATCGGGATCCGCCAGCTGTCCCACCCGAGGCGAACGGGCCGCAAGTCGCGGTTCACGGGTTCCAACATCGGCCAGGCGTACTTCGTCGAAGCCGTCATCCTCACCATCGGTCTGGCGATCCTGACGCTGCGCGGTCTGGAGGGCGCGTTGCACGGGGTGGGCGGGTACGGGGCCTCCTACCTGGTCTCGTACCCGCTGGTGGTGGCCTTCAAGGGGCTGGGCCTGAGCACGCTGCAGAACCTGGTCTACCTGGTCGCGATGATCAAGATCAGCGTGTCGTTCATCTGGATGATCGTGGTCTCGCTGAACACCAACATGGGTGTGGCCTGGCACCGTTTCCTGGCGTTCCCGAACATCTGGTTCAAGCGCAACGCGGACGGTTCGACCGCGTTGGGCGCGTTGCAGCCGATGACCTCGGGCGGCAAGCCGATCGACTTCACCGACCCGGGCGAGGACGACGTCTTCGGTGTCTCCCAGGTCGAGCAGTTCTCCTGGAAGGGCCTGCTGGACTTCTCCACCTGCACCGAGTGCGGCCGCTGCCAGTCGCAGTGCCCGGCCTGGAACACCGGCAAGCCGCTCTCCCCGAAGCTGCTGATCATGTCGCTGCGCGACCACGCGCACGCCAAGGCCCCCTACCTGCTGGCCGGCGGCGGCAAGACCATGGAGGGCGAGGAGAAGGCGTCCGAGGAGCAGCTCAAGGACGTGCCCGCCGCGGCCCTCGCCGAGGCCGAGCGCCCGCTGATCGGCACCGCGGAAGAGAACGGCGTCATCGACCCGGACGTCCTGTGGTCCTGCACCACCTGCGGCGCCTGCGTCGAGCAGTGCCCCGTCGACATCGAGCACATCGACCACATCGTCGACATGCGCCGCTACCAGGTGATGATCGAGTCCGCGTTCCCGTCCGAGGCGGGCACGATGCTCAAGAACCTGGAGAAGAAGGGCAACCCCTGGGGCCTGGCCAAGAAGCAGCGCCTGGAGTGGCTCAAGGAGCTCGACTTCGAGGTGCCGGTCGTCGGCAAGGACATCGAGGACCTCACCGAGGTCGAGTACCTGTACTGGGTCGGCTGCGCCGGCGCGCTGGAGGACCGGGCCAAGAAGACCACCAAGGCCTTCGCCGAGCTGCTGAACATCGCGGGCGTCAAGTTCGCGATCATGGGCGGCGACGAGAAGTGCACCGGTGACTCCGCCCGCCGCCTCGGCAACGAGCCCCTGTTCCAGGAGCTCGGCATGGAGAACGTCATGGCGCTGAACGCGGCGTTCGGCGAGGAGACGGACGACGAGGGCAACGTCACGCCCGAGTCGAAGAAGCCGAGGTCGGCGAAGAAGATCGTCGCCACCTGCCCGCACTGCCTCAACACGATCGGCAACGAGTACCCGCAGATCGGCGGCGACTACGAGGTCATCCACCACACCCAGCTGCTCCAGCACCTCGTCGACGAGGGCAAGCTCGTCCCCGTCACCCCGGTCGAGGGCATCATCACGTACCACGACCCCTGCTACCTGGGCCGCCACAACAAGATCTACACGCCCCCGCGCGAGATCATCGGCAAGGTCCCGGGCCTCAGGAACGAGGAGATGCACCGCCACAAGGAGCGCGGCTTCTGCTGCGGCGCCGGCGGCGCCCGCATGTGGATGGAAGAGCGCATCGGCAAGCGCATCAACAACGAGCGCGTCGACGAGGCGCTGTCGCTCAACCCGGACATCGTCTCCACCGCCTGCCCGTTCTGCCTCGTCATGCTGACCGACTCGGTCAACGGCAAGAAGGCCGCGGTCGAAAGTGGCTCCGCCACGGGCGTCAAGCCCAAGGAATCTATTCAGGTCGTCGACGTCGCCCAACTCCTGCTGGAATCCGTCAGGACCGCGGTCGACCCGGTGGGCGAGCCGGAGCCGGTGAGGTAACCAGAACCGCCCTTACGACGGACGTCCCCCGCGACCTTTCTGGCGCGGGGGACGTCCGTCGTCACCGGTCTACTGGCCGGTGCACTGCCGGTTGCCGGTGATCAGGCGCCGTGCGGCTCCGGCGGCCTTGCGTTCGATGTCCTCAGCGGTGCGCTGGTGTTGTGCGTATGCGCCGAGGTTGTAGAGGGCGGCGTAGCCGTGGGCGAGGGCGACGACCTGGTCGTACAGGTCGAAGACGTCCTCGTAGGTGCTGCCGGCGGAGGCCGCGGTGACCAGTTCGATCTGCAGGTCGGTGAGTTTGCGGGTGTGTTCGTGCAGGTCCGCGTACTTGGAGTCCTGGAGGCCGTCCAGGAAGACGATCTCCAGGCCGACGCGCTGGTCCATGACGTAGCGGGTGTAGGCGCCGACGGCCGCGGCCACGCGCTCGACCGGGTCGCCTCCGGCCCCATCGGCCGCATTCTGGATGCGCTCCGCGAGCTCGTCGGCGATCCGGGCGGCGACCGCGGCGAGCAGGCTCTCCCGGTCCGGGAAGTGGCGGTACGGAGATGCCGAGCTGACTCCGAGGCTGCGCGCGAGCTTGGCGACCGAGAACCCGGCGAGGCCGTCCGCCGCCAGCAGGCTCATCGCCTCCTGCACCAGTGCCGCACGCAGATCGCCGTGATGGTAGGGCCGAGTGCCCGCGGCGGAGTCTCGCATCACTCTTCATCTCCCTCGTTTGACTCCATGCTAGAGCCCTCTTACATTGATGTGAGAGGGCTCTAGCATGCATGTGACATGCAGGAACGTAGCAAGATGCCGATCTTTGCACGCCTCACAGTGCCCGCGGCGGTGGACTTCGGCGGCGGTGACCTGATCCTGTGACGCACGCCGGTATCCGAAGAAGCAGGACAAGGTGCTGCTGAGCGGCTTCTGCGTAAGAAATCAATGGGAGAATGTCAGATGAAAGCATGGTTCATTACAGGCGCCAGTCGCGGACTTGGTCTTGAGGTGGCTCGGGCAGCACTTGAGTCCGGAGACCGTGTGGTTGCCGCAGCCCGCAAGCCGGAGCAGGCCAGTGCGGCGCTGTCCGGATTTGGTGATCGCCTGCTCACCTTGAAGCTGGACGTCACCGATCATGCCGCGGTCCAGGCCGGCGTCGACCAGGCCGTGGAGCGTTTCGGCCGCATCGACATTCTCGTCAACAACGCCGGATATGGTCAGCTCGGTGCATTCGAGGAAATTTCCGCGACAGCGATGGAGCGGCAATTCGCGACGAACGTATTCGGGACGATGGCTGTGACGCGGGCGGTTCTGCCGGTGATGCGGGAGCAGCGTTCGGGCCATGTCTTCACGGTGTCGTCCATCGCCGGACTGATGGGCTTCGAAGGCGCGTCCGCCTACACGGCGACCAAATTCGCGCTCGAGGGCTGGGCGGAGACCCTCGGCCTGGAAGTCGCCCAGTTCGGTATCAAGGTCACCCTCGTCGAGCCGGGATTCTTCCGTACGGACTTCCTCGATCCGAGCTCGGCCTCCTACGGCGACGTGGAGGTGTCGGATTACGCTGACTACTCGGCCGCGCAAAAGGCCGGCTATGACGCGGCGAACCACAACCAGACCGGTGATCCGGTGAAGTTCGGCAAGGCGGTTGTCGCTCTGGCCGTGGCCGATGAGCCGCCGGTGCGTTTTGCCGCAGGGCCTGACGCGTACGAGATCGTAACCAATCGGGCCGAAACGCTACGCGTCAACGCTGAGAAGTGGCGCGACCTTTCCGTCTCGACCGACTTCCAGAGCTGACGAGCCGTGGGCGACGTTCTCGCCCGACATCCACGAACCGGAGTCAACGCCCGTACGGTAGGCGATCACGGCAACCCCGGCGGCCCGATGGCCGCCGGGGTGACTTGTTCAGGAGTCGGTGAACAGGACCCCGGCGGCGACCAGCTCGTCGATGCGCGAGTCGTCGTACACCTCGCCGGCTATCTCGCGTGTGTGCTGGCCGACCCGCGGTGCGACGCCTTCGCGCTCGGGACGGGAACCACCGAATCGCCACGGCGGCCGGAGCAGGGAGACGCCGTTGTGCTCCGGCTCGACGAGCTCGAGCCACTCGGTCTGCGGGTGGTTGATGTACCCGGAGACGGTGAGCACCGGAGCGAAGGGGACGTCCGCCTCGGTCAGCCGCTTCTCCCACTCGCGCGCCGGCCTGGTGAGGAACTCCGCCTCCACGATCTCGACCAGCTCGAAGTAGTTGCGTTCACGGTCCGGGTACGTGGCGAACCGGGGGTCGTCCGCCAGATCACGCCGGTCGAGCGCTTCGACCAGGCAGTGCCAGAACTTCTGCTGCGACGACAGGTGTATCGCGAAGTCCTCCCCGGTGGCGGACTTGAGGCAGAAATTCTGCGCCTGCGGGTGACGGCTCTGCCGGGTGGGGTCCTGGTGCCCGTCGTCGAAGTACTGGCTGATGGCGTCGGCGGTGATCGTGCTGACCGCCTCCATGATCGAGGTCTCCACGTGCTGCCCGGCGCCGGAGGCGGCGCGGCCGACCAGCGCCGCGAGCACACCGGTGGCGGTGGACAGGCCGGTGACCAGGTCCGCGAGGATGGTGCCGGTCAGCTGGGGAGTACCGGTGTCGCCGAGAAGGGAGTACAGCCCGCCGACCGACTGGCCCATGGTGTCGTAGGCGGGACGCTGGGCGAACGGGCCGCCGTTCCCGAAGCCGGTGACGGACGCGTACACCAGATCGGGTCGGAGTGCCGTGCATTCCGTCTGGCCCAGTCCCAGAGAGGCGAGCTTGCCCGCGCGCAGGTTCTCCAGCACCACGTCGAAGCGGGGGACCAGGGCCTTCACGAGCGCCACGCCCTCGGGCTTCTTGAGGTCCACCGCGAGGCTGCGCTTCCCGGCGTTGTACTGGATGAAGTACGGGCTGCGGTCGTTCTTGTGGCGCCGGAAGTCCTCGCCGGTGCCAGGCCTCTCGACCTTCACCACCTCGGCGCCCAGCGCGCACATCAGCGAGCTGGCGTAGGGTGCCGAGATGTATCCCCCGAGCTCCAGGATCCGGATGCCGTTGAGCGGCTTGTGCTGCATCGGTGACCTCGCTTCATTGTGACGGTCGCCAGCTGATGAAGTATGTAAAATATTTTTCCTGCGCGCTGTCAAGGGTTGAGCCCGGTTGATGCCGGATCGTGTCGACCGGTCCGAGCGTCGCGGCAGATGCTTGCGTGACCTGCGTCTCATTGCCCCTGGCGATGGGTAAATATATTTTATTTAAACTTCGCGACTGAGCAAGAGGGAGTTTCGACATGGCGACCACTGCGACGCCTGCCGGCGCCGAACCCGCGCCGCAGGCCGTCGACTTCTGCCGGCTGGACGAAGCGATCTCCCGGTACGTACACCCAGGTGACGCCGTGCACGTGATGATGGGGCACAGCCGCTGGAGCGCCCTGGTGCGGGAACTCGCCCGTCAGTACTGGGAGAAGCCCGCCGACTTCACGCTGATCATGGCGAGTCTGTCCTCGCTGGGGGCCGTGCTCTTCCGTGCGGGCTGCCTGAAGAAGGTCGTCACGGTGTACTCCGGAGACTCCTTCCCGGTCTTCACCCCCAACCCCGTCTTCCAGGAGGCGTACGCCTCGGGAGCGGTGGAGGTCCAGAACTGGTCCTTCCTGACCTTCATCCAGCGGCTGCGGGCCGCGGCCACCGGCGTCCCCGCGGTCGTGACCGGCTCGGTGCGCGACTCGTCGATGACCGAGAACGAGGCCTACCAGGAGGTCGACACCGCCTTCGGGCGGGTCGGCCTGGTCGCGCCGCTGGTGCCGGACGTGACACTGGTGCACGCCGCGGTGGCCGACCGGCAGGGCAACCTGGCGATCGCGCCACCCATGTTCGAAGGTGTGGTGGGAGCACTCGCCTCACGGCGCGGAGTGATCGCCACGGTCGAGAAGGTCGTGGACGACCTGCGGCCCTGGTCGTCCCTGGTGCGCATCCCCGCCCATCGGGTCCTGGGCATTGTCGAGGCGCCGTTCGGCGCGCACCCCGGTGGCGTCTTCCCCGGACCATCCGGAGCACGGCTGCCCGTACGGGGCTATGTGGAGGACGTCCCCTTCTGGGTCGCCGCCCGCGAGGCCAGCAGGGGACCGGACTTCGAGGACTGGCTGCGCGAGTGGGTCCTGGAACCGGCCGACCACGAGAGCTACCTGGCGAAGCTGGGCACGGCACGGCTCCAAGGACTGGTCCGGGGGGCGGAGGGGCCGCCGACACCGCCCGCCGGGGCCGAGCGCGTCGGCCCGCCGACGGCGGCCGAACGGGCCGCCGTGTGGCTCGCCGACCTCGTGAACCGGCGGATCGCCGAGACCTCGGCGGACACCGTGCTCGCGGGGGCGGGCCTGGCGAACCTCGCCGCCTGGGTCGGGGTCGGACAGGCCAAGGCGGCCGGCCACCGGGTGGCGCTCGCGGCAGAGTTGGGGCTGTGGGACTACACCCCCACCCCCGGCGACCCGTTCATCTTCAGCTTCTCCAACTTCCCGTCCTCGTCCATGCTGCTCGATACGGAGCAGGTGTTGGGGAACCTGGTCAACGGCGCGTTCTTCCGGTCCATCGCCTGCGTGGGCGCCGCCCAGATCGACCGGCACGGCAACATCAACACGACCAAGATCGAAGGCGGCCCCTACCTGGTCGGTTCCGGCGGCGGCAACGACGTCATCACCAACGCAGACGAGGTGCTGGTGGTCGGCACGATGGGCCGCCGCCGCTTCATCGACAAGTGCGGTTACGTCACCAGCCCCGGCCGGCGGGTGCGAGCCGTCGTGACGGACCTCGGCACGCTGACGATGCAGGACGGGGAACTCGTCCTCACCCACATCGCGCCCGGACCGGAGCCACTGGCCGAACGGGTCGCCCACGTCCGCGACCAGTGCGGCTGGGACCTGTCCGTCAGCCCGCACCTCGAAGAACTCCGCCCGGTCACGGCCGCCGACGTCGGGGAACTGCGTGCGTACGACCCGGAGGGGCTGTTCCTCGGCCGGGCACGCGCACAGGCCCCGCAGCCGGCCTCGGACTCGGTTCCCCTCTCCGCCCCGAACACAGAAAGGAAGGAAAATGCCCACACCCGTTGAAGAGACGGTCAGTGCGGACGACTTCGCTCAGATCCATGCCCAGGTACGGGAGTTCATCCGGGAGGAGGTCGTCCCCCGGGAACGTGAGATCGCGGACGGTGACACGATCCCGGACGACCTGCGCCAGAAGGCCGCGGCGATGGGCCTGTTCGGCTACGCGCTGCCGCAGGAGTTCGGCGGGCTGGGGCTTGTCATCACCCAGGACGTCGAGCTGGCCTTCGAGTTCGGCTACACGGCACTGGCCTTCCGCTCGCTGTTCGGGACCAACAACGGCATCGCCGGCCAGGTGCTCGCCGGCTTCGGCACCGACGAGCAGAAGAAGCGGTGGCTGGAGCCGATGGCCGCGGGCGAGTGCATCGCCTCCTTCGCCCTGACCGAGCCGGAGGCGGGATCCGACCCGTCCGGCATGCGTACCACCGCCACGTGGTCGGCCGACGGATGGACCATCAGCGGCCAGAAGAGGTTCATCACCAACGCCCCGCTCGCCGACCTCTTCGTCACCTTCGCCAAGGTGCGGGGGACCGACGCCGAGAACAAGATCGCGGTGTTCCTGGTCCCGGCCGGCAGCAAGGGGCTGACCGTCGCCGCCAAGGACCGCAAGATGGGCCAGGAGGGAGCCACCACCGCCGATGTCTACTTCGATCAGGTCCACGTCGGCCACGAGGCGCTGATCAGCGGCGAGGTGGAGACGGGCTTCCGGGCCGCCATGACCGTCCTCGCCCGCGGCCGGGTGCACATCTCGGCACTGGCCACGGGGCTGGCGGAGCGCGCCCTGGACGAGTCGGTGTCCTACTCCGCCCAGAACCGGCAGGGCGGCGTGCCGACCGGGGAACAGCAGCTCGTCCAGGCCATGCTGGCCGAACAGCAGTCGCTCGTCATGGCGAGCAAGGCGCTCGCCCGGGACGCCGCGCGGCACTACCTCGACGGCTCCGACCGACGGCTCGGGCCCTCCGCGGCCAAGCTGTTCTGCACCGAGTCGGCCGGCCGGGTCGCCGACCTCGCCGTCCAGGTCCACGGGGGCAGCGGCTACATGCGGGAGGTCGCGGTGGAGCGCATCTACCGGGACGCGCGCCTGCTGCGGCTCTACGAGGGCACCAGCGAGATCCAGAAGCTCATCATCGGGCGGGAACTCATGCGGCGGGAGCGTGGTCGTGCGTCCCGCGCATGAGAGCCGGGGCCGGCGCGGCCCGGATGCCGGACCACACGATCGGAAGGAACAACCATGAGCCGCTACGCACGCTTCTCCAACCTCCGCGTGGACGGGCCCGACGAGGCCGGAGTGATCGAGCTCGTGCTCGACGCGCCCAAGCTGAACGCCGTGAGCGAGGCCGCCCACGCGGACCTCGCCGAGATCTGGCGTGAGTTCGACGCGGACCCCGAGGTGAAGGCGGTGCTGCTGCGGGGCGAGGGCAAGGGATTCTCGGCCGGCGGGTCCTTCGATCTCGTCGAGAAGCTGACGAACGACTTCGACACCCGTACCCGCACGATGCGTGAGGCACGGGACCTGGTCTACAACGTCATCGACTGCTCGAAGCCGACCGTCTCGGCGATGCACGGTCCCGCCGTCGGAGCCGGACTGGTGGCCGGTGTGCTCGCCGACGTTTCCGTGGTGAGCAGGACCGCGAAGATCATCGACGGTCACACGCGGCTCGGCGTCGCCGCCGGTGACCACGCGGCGATCTGCTGGCCGCTGCTGTGCGGCATGGCGAAGGCCAAGTACTACCTGATGACGTGCCGTCCGCTGACCGGTGAGGAAGCGGAGCGGATCGGGCTGGTCTCGCTGTGCGTGGACGAGGACGAGCTGCTGCCCACCGCCCGTGAGGTCGCCCGCGAGCTGGCTCTGGGCGCCCCGTCGGCGATCCGCTGGACCAAGCAGTCGCTGAACAACTGGTACCGGCAGGTCGCCGGTTCCATCTTCGACGCCTCGCTCGCCCTGGAGTTCTACGGCTTCGGCGGACCCGAGGTACTGGAGGGACTCGCGTCGCACCGCGAGCGGCGCAAGCCGAGCTTCTGATCCGTCTTTTGTTCATGTAAGTAGAGGAGAGGTTCCCATGAAGCCGTACCGTTCCATGCTGTTCGTGCCGGGCCACAAGCCCACGTGGGCCGAGAAGGCGATCGCCGCGGGTACCGATGCCGTGATCCTCGACCTCGAGGACTCGGTGCCGGCCACGGACAAGAGCGACGCCCGCAAGACGGTCCGCGACACGATCGGGCGGCTGCGCGCCCAGGATGTCCGCGCCGACGTCTGGGTCCGCCCCAACAGCGTCGACAGCGGTCTGTTCGGCGCCGATGTGGAGCAGGTTGTGACGGCCGGCCTGGCCGGGCTGTTCCTGCCCAAGGTGTTCACCGCCGAGGAGATCGTGCGCATCGACGCGGTGGTCTCGCACATCGAGGAGCGGGAGGGACTCGAGCGCGGCTCGATCGGTCTGCTCGTCAGCTTCGAGACCGCGGTCTCGATGGCTCACTGCGAGGAGATCGCGGCGGCCAGCCCGCGGGTCGTGAGTCTGCTCGGCGCGACCGGCCCCAATGCCGATGTCGGCCGTGAGCTCGGATTCGAGTTCACCCCGGAGGGCCTGGAGACGCTCTACCTGCGCAGCCGGATCATCCTCGCCGCCCGGGCCGCCGGTCTGCACCACCCCGTGGGCGGCGTCTGGCAGGACATCGCCGACCTCGACGGTTTCCGGCGGTTCGCCGAGGACAACCGCCGCCTCGGCTACCGGGGCATCGTCCTCATCCACCCGTCGCACGTGGCGCTGGCGAACGAGGTCTTCACGCCCGCGCCCGAGACGGTGGACCACTACCGCAGGATGATCGCCGCTTTCCTTGAGGCGGAGGCGGGCGGCAGCGCGGCGGTCACCTTCGAGGGGCAGCACATCGACCTCGCCCACGCCAAGACGGCACAGGGCGTGATCGACCTCGCCGACGCCATCGCCGGGAACCGACCGTAGGCAAGAGGCACTCGGCGCTCCAGGACGGGCCGGTGCCGGACGCGATCACGTCGCGTCCGGCACCGGCCCGTCCTGGATCAAGGGGGAGGCCGCTACGACCGTGCGCCGAGAGTCTGCGGCAGCGACCACCGAGCAGAACGAATGCAGGGCCTCTCGGTGCCGTGGGGACGGTCACTCGCTTCCCCGAGCCACCAGGAGGCCCTGCCTGCCTTCACCCCCGCGCTCAGCTCGACTCGGCGGATTCCTCCTTGGGCAGCCTGACCAGCGGCACCGCGATCAGGCTGACGACCGATGACGCCGCCATATAGATCGACACCGACACGGTGGTGTGCGTCGCCGCCATCAGCGCGACCATGACGAACGGAGCGAGCCCGGCGCCGAGGATGTTCGCGAGCTGGTTTCCGAGCGAGGCTCCGGAGTAGCGCATACTCGCCGGGAACGCCTCGGCGAGCAGTGCGGTACCCGGTCCGAACATCGCGCCCACGGCGAACTGTCCGACGGCCGCGGCGAGGAGGATCCACGCGAAACCGCGGGTGTCCACCAACGGGAACAGCGCGAAGGCCCATGCCCCGGAGAAGGCGGCTCCCGCCGCGAAGACCTTGCGTCGGCCCACGATGTCGGACAGCCACGCGAAGCCGATCGTGCCCGCCGCGAACGCGATCATCGAGAGCATGACCACGGTGAGCATCGTGTCCTTGGAGATCTTCAGATCCTCCGTCGCGTAGTGGAGCACGCCTGTGACGATGCCGTAGAAGGCGATCGTGGCGGGGAGGAAGGTGAACGCCACCAGCAGGAGCTGCTTGGGACGGCGCAGCACCCGCAGCACGGACGATCGAGGAGCGACGTCCTTCTGAGCCGACAACTCCTCAGCGGCTCGCTGGAATTCAGGCGTCTCCTCGAGGTATCGGTGCACGTAGTAGGCGACCGGGAACATCAGGACGCTGAGCAGGAACGGGACGCGCCATCCCCACGCCGAGAACTGGTCGGCCGTGGTGAGGTGGCTGACGAGCAGGAAGACGAGCGTGCCGCTGATCATGCCGACGACCACACCGAGCTGGGGAAGCGATCCGAAGAGGCCGCGGCGATTGGGTGGCGCGCCCTCCAGCGCCAGCAGGGTCGAGCCGCCGAACTGGCCGCCCACCGAGATGCCCTGGGCGACGCGAAGGATCACCAGGATGACCGGCGCCCCCACGCCGATCGTTCCGTAGGTGGGCAGCAGGCCGATGAGCGTCGAGGAGACGGCCATCAGGAGCATGGCCGTCAGCAGCGCCGGCTTGCGGCCGAACTTGTCACCGATGTGACCGAAGATCGCCGCTCCGATGGGCCGGCCGGCGAACCCGACCGCGAACGTGGCGAACGAGGCGAGCGTGCTGGTCAGCGTGCTTCCCGAGGGGAAGAACAGGGTGTTGAAGACCAGCGAGGCGGCCGTACCGTAGATCAGGAAGTCGTAGTACTCGATCGACTGGGCCGCGACGGCGGCGAAGAGGACGCGCCCCCGGCCTGGGGTCGCGGTCACCTCGGCGGTCGCCGGAATACTTCCTTGTACGCTCATCTTCTCCTCAATCTGTAGCGGTGTCGGAGGTCGCCATGGGGACCTCTTCGGGGGCGCCGGGGCAGCGCTTGGGGAGTGGGGAGGCTGGGACCGGTGCCGCGGTCGTCGTCACGGGGCACCCGAGTGGCAAGCAGGATTGTGTATTAAATTTTCTGTGTCTAGGGGGCGGGCGCGAGCAGTTGCCGCCAGAGGGTCGACGTTCAGCGCGAGCGTCTGATGAGCAACGATTTTGACCGATTTGGCGAGATCGCCGCACGGTCGCGGCGGGTGATCCCTGTGAGGTGAGTCCTTGTTCCCGACGGTCAAGGAAGATATTTTATTTTCTGCACCTCCGTGAGAAAGGGCCCCCCATGCGGCGAGCAGCCATTGTCAGTCCGTTGCGCACCCCCATCGGTGCCTTCGGAGGCACCCTGAAGCCGGTACCCGCCGAGGACCTTGCCGCCACGGTCATCAAGGCCGTGGTCGAGCGGACCGGGATCGACCCGGAGCGCATCGACGACGTGTCCATGGCCCAGTCGTACGCCAACTCCGAGGCGCCCTGCATCGGCCGCTGGGCCGCGCTGCACGCGGGTCTGCCGCTCTCGGTGCCCGGCATCCAGACCGACCGGCGGTGCGGCGGCGGCCTGCAGGCCGTGGTCACCGCGGCGATGATGGTCCAGACCGGCGCCGCCGACGTCGTCATAGCCGGCGGTGTGGAGAGCATGTCCAACATCGAGTACTACTCCACCTCGATGCGCTGGGGAGGGCGCGCGGGCAACGTGGCCATGTACGACCGGCTCGACCGCGGCCGCGAACGCTCTCAGCCCGAGCACCGCTTCGGCAGGATCTCCGGGATGCCCGAGACCGCGGAGAAGCTGGCCGAGCGCTACGGCATCTCCCGTGACTCCGCCGACCGGTTCGCCGTCTCCAGCCACTTGAAGGCCGCCAGGGCGTGGGAGTCGGGGATCTTCAAGGACGAGGTGGTTCCGGTCACGGTGCCGCAGCGGCGAGGCGAACCCCTGATCTTCGACCGGGACGAGGGCGTGCGCCCCGACTCGAACGCCGAAGCCCTCGGGAAGCTGCGCACCGTCCTGCCCGGCGGCACTGTCACGGCCGGCAACGCCTGCCAGCAGAACGACGCCGCCGCGGCGTGCCTGGTGGTCGCCGAGGACCAGCTGGAGTCCCTGGGCCTGGAGCCCATCGCCTTCCTGGAAGGCTGGGCGGCCGCCGGCTGCGACCCGTCGGTCATGGGCATCGGCCCGGTACCTGCGGTGGCCAAGCTGTTCGCCCGCACGGGCAAGTCCTTCGACGACCTGGACCTCGTCGAGGTCAACGAGGCGTTCGCCGTCCAGGTCCTCGCGGTGCTGGCCGAGTGGGGCTGGCACGACCGCGACCGGCTCAACGTCAACGGCTCGGGCATCTCGCTCGGTCACCCCATCGGCGCGACCGGCGTACGGATCATGACCACGATGCTGCACGAACTGCGCCGCCGGGAGGGCCGGTACGCGCTGGAGACCATGTGCATCGGCGGCGGCCAGGGCATGGCCGCCCTGTTCTCCGCCGCGTGACGACGACCCCCGAGAGGCGACAGGACCCCCGATGACCAAGGTCTTCCCTTCCCCCGCAGCGCTCGCCGCGGCGGCCGGCACCCATGTCGGCACCGGTGAGTGGATCTCCGTCGAGCAGCGACGGATCGATCTGTTCGCCGACGCGACCGGCGACGACCAGTGGATCCACGTCGACACCGAGCGCGCCGCCGCGGGACCCTTCGG
Source organism: Streptomyces krungchingensis (assembly GCF_054729265.1). Classification (NCBI taxonomy): domain Bacteria; kingdom Bacillati; phylum Actinomycetota; class Actinomycetes; order Kitasatosporales; family Streptomycetaceae; genus Streptomyces; species Streptomyces krungchingensis. The sequence continues at coordinate 1,371,077 of NZ_JBPUKY010000001.1, read as the reverse complement.
CGCCACGATCGCGCACGGCTACCTGACGCTGTCCCTGCTCCCCGCACTGGTCAGGGAGGTGTACCGGACCGAGGGGGTGGCCATGGCCGTCAACTACGGCCTGAACAAAGTGCGCTTCATCAACCCGGTGCGCGTCGGCTCCAGGATCCGGGCCTCGGTGGACCTGGTCTCCGCCGACCCGGTGCCCGGCGGCTACCAGGTCGTCTCACGGGTGACCGTCGAGATCGAGGGCGCCGACAAGCCGGCCTGCGTCGCGGAGACCGTCGCTCGCGTCTCCGGCTGACCCCACGCCGTACACCCACACGTTCCGCTCAGTCGTCCAGGAGTACCGACATGTCCGAGTCCACCGCCCCCGCCCATCGCGTCGCCATCGTCACCGGTGCCGCCCGCGGCATCGGCGCCGCCACCGCCCGGCGCCTGGCCCGCGACGGCTTCGCCGTCGCCGTCCTCGACCTCGACGAGGCGGCGTGCGCCGACACCGTCACCGTTATCGAGAAGGGCGGCGGTCGCGCCCTGGCCGTCGGCGTGGACGTCGCCGACGCCGAGCGCGTCGAGTCGGCCGTCGCACGCGTCGCCGCCGAACTCGGCCCGCCCGTCGTGCTGGTGAACAACGCCGGCATCACCCGCGACAACCTGCTGTTCAAGATGGCCGAGGCCGACTGGGACGCGGTTCTGGGCGTTCACCTGCGCGGGGCCTTCCTGATGAGCAAGGCCGCTCAGGCACACATGACCAAGGCCGGCTGGGGCCGCATCGTCAACCTGTCCTCCGTCTCCGCGCTCGGCAACCGGGGCCAGGCCAACTACTCCACCGCCAAGGCCGGTCTGCAGGGCTTCACCAAGACCCTGTCCATCGAGCTCGGCAAGTTCGGCGTCACCGTCAACGCCGTCGCCCCGGGCTTCATCGTGACCGAGATGACCGAGGCCACTGCCGAGCGACTGGGCGTGCCCTTCGAGGAGTTCAAGGCCAAGCGGGCCGCCGTCACCCCCGTGCCCCGGGTCGGGGAGCCCGACGACATCGCCCACGCGGTGTCCTTCTTCGCCGGCGAGGGCGCCGGCTTCGTGACCGGCCAGGTCCTGTACGTTGCGGGCGGCCCGCGAGGCTGACCCGGCGAGGCGGCCGACGAGTTCCACGACGCACCATCACTGAGGGAGAGCCATGACGAAGCGGTTCGATCAGGGACCCTGGGCCACGTCGGGCATCCAGACCGTCCAGCCCGGCGTCCACCGGGTACCGCTCCCGCTCCCCAATGACGGTCTGCACGCCGTCAACGTCTATCTGCTGGAGGACCTGACCGACGACGGCGGCCTCGTCATGATCGATGGCGGATGGGCGATACCCGAGGCGCACAAGGCCCTCGAGGAGGCTCTGTCCGCCATCGGCCGCGACCTCGGCGACATCAGGAACATCCTGGTCACCCACGTCCACCGCGACCACTACACGCAGGCGGTGGAACTGCGCCGGCTGCTGGGCGCCCGCGTCCATCTCGGGGCCGGGGAGCGCCCCGGGCTCGAGCTGCTCAACAAGCTGGGCGGCGGCCTCGCGTGCGCCCTGACGATCCTGCGGCAGGCGGGAGCCGACGAAGTGGCCGACCACGTCGAGGCGACCTGTCCCAACCAGTACGACCCCCGCGACTGGGAGGAGCCGGACCGCTGGCTGGAGGCGGAGACCCTGCGCTTCGGCGACAGCGAACTGAAGGTCATCCCAACTCCCGGCCACACCCAGGGACATGTGGTCTTCCTGGACGAACGGCGCGGACTGCTGTTCTCCGGCGACCACGTCCTGCCGCGCATCACGCCGTCCATCGGCTTCGAGGCGGCCGAGCCGGGCGGCCGACCGCTTGCCGCGTACCTGGACTCGCTGCACCTGATGGCCCGGCATGCGGACGCCCGCCTGCTGCCCGCGCACGGCCCCGTCGCGGACAGCACTCACACCAGGGTCGCCGAACTGCTCGCCCACCACGACGACCGGCTGCACAGGACTCTCGTCGTCCTCAAGGACGGTACGCACGACGCGTACGCGGTCGCGCGCCGGCTCGCCTGGACCCGCCGCGAGGTGCCGTTCGCCGACCTCAACCCCCTCAACCAGATGCTCGCGGTCAACGAGACGGTCGCCCACCTGGACGTGCTCGTACTGCGGGGCGACGCGGCTGTGGCGTTCGTGGACGGAGTGAACCAGTACACGCGCCTGCGGTGACCCCGCCGGAGCGCCACGTCGGGCCGGCGCCGTCCGCTGCAAAGCGGGCGTACCCCCGTGGACGTACCGTGGAGAGGTGGGGGCGCCGACCCAGAGGAGCGGGATGCACGGGTTCAGCCCCGGCGCCGAAGAGCACGTGTTCGCGTTCGCCGGCATCGCGACAGCCGTGCTGGACGACCGGGGCACCGTGGTGCGCTGGTCCGATGCGGCCGCCGAGCTCCTGGGCCGGACGGCCGAAGAGGTCTGCGGCCACCCGGTGCGGGCCCTGCTCACCCACGAGTGCCCGGGCGCGGCGAGTGACGCCGGGATGCCGGCCGCGGGCCGTGCGCTGCTGCGGCACCGGTCCGGCGCTTCGATCGACGTCACCTTCAGGGTGCTGCGGACGCAACCCGCCGCCGAATCCCTCGTGCTGGTCGCGCCCACACAACAGGTGACCCACTGGGAGCAGGGCGCGAGTGTCCTGCGGGCCCTGCTCTCCCAGGACCGTGTCGGGATCGGCATGCACGACGTGGACCTGTCCGTCGTGTGGACCAACATCAGCTCCGAGATGTTCGACGGCGCGGCGCTGTCCCGAGGCGGCAGGCTGAGGGACGTGATGTCCGTGGCGGACGCCGAGGCCGTGGAGGCCGCGCTGCGCCACGTGCTGGACACGGGCGAGCCGCTGATCCGCAAGAGCCTGCGCATGCGGTCGCGGCAGGATCCGGAACGGACGTTGGCCCTGTCGCTGTCCGCCTTCCGGGTCGAGGACGCCCAGAAGGCTCCCGCGGGCGTCGTCACGATGGTCACCGACGCCCCGGACCAGCAGCGGGCTCGCCACCGGCTGGACGTGCTGCATGAGGCCGCCGACCGGATCGGTCGTTCGCTCGACGTCACTCGCACCGCACAGGACCTGATGGACGTCCTCGTCCCCGGCTTCGGGGACGTTGGATGGGTGGAGCTGGCCGACGCCGTGATCGACGGGGACGAACCCCCGAAGACCATCGGCGGGGGAGATCTGCAGCTGCGCCGTGCCGCCATGGCCTCGGTCCACGCCTCCGACGCCGCCGCCCTCCTCCAGCCGGGCGAGACGGTACCCCGGCTGCCCTTCACACTGGAACTGGGAGAAGTCCAGCAGGGCCGCCCCGTTCTTCTGGACCCGGAGAAAGTGACGGTCGTGCTCGGCGACCCGACACACCAGCGCCTGTTCCTCCCCGCACGCGGACACTCGGGCATCTGGGCCCCCCTGTTCGCGCGCGGGCTGATACTCGGGGCCGTCACGGTCTGGCGTACCGAACAGCAGGATCCGTTCGAACAGGACGACGCGGACCTGATGGCGGAGGTCGCCTCTCGGGCCGCGCTGAGTGTGGACAATGCCCGCCGCTACACCCGCGAGCACCGCGTGGCGCTCACGCTGCAACGGCGTCTGCTTCCCTCGGCCACGACCGACACAGCGGCGGCGGAGACCACGGGCGTGTACCTGCCCGCAGGCGGGGGAGCGGGCATCAGCGGCGACTGGTACGACGTCATTCCCCTGCCCTCGTTCCGGGTGGCCCTGGTCGTCGGAGACGTGGTCGGACACGGCCTGAACGCCGCCGCCGCCATGGGCGGCCTGCGCACCGCCGTCCGGACCCTCGCCGACCTGGAGCTCGACCCCACCGAACTCCTCACCCACCTCGACGACCTCGTCCAGCGGATCAGCGACGACACGGACGCCGAGAGCCTCGTCGGTGCCACCTGCCTGTACGTCGTCTACGACCCCGTCACCCGCCGCTGCGCCGTGGCCGGTGCCGGTCATCCGCCGCCCGTCGTGATCGGGCCCGACGGAACCACCAAGGTCGTCCCGGTTCGCCCTGGCCCGCCACTGGGGGTGGGAGGCATGCCGTTCGAGTGCGTCAGCGTCGAACTGGAGCCCGGGAGCATCCTCGCCCTCTACACCGACGGTCTGATCGAACAGGACGACGGCGACGTCGACGCCGGCCTGCGGTGGCTGACGGAGAACCTCGCGGCCGCGTACGCCCCCGACCGCCCCCTGGACGACATGGGTCGCGCGGTGCTGGCCGGCCTGGGCGACGCCCCGCCCCGCGACGACATCGCGCTGCTCCTGGCCCGCACCCGCGCCGTCCCGGAGCGGTCCAGCGCGAGCTGGGAGTTCGCCGCAGACCCGGCCGTCGTGGCCGAGGCCCGGCAGGCCGCCACTCGGCAACTCGCCGCCTGGGGACTGGACGAGGCGGCCTTCGCCACCGAACTGATCGTCAGCGAGCTGGTCACCAACGCGGTCCGCTACGCCGGCGGACCGATCGGCCTGCGGCTGATCCGGGACGACGTACTCGTCTGCGAGGTCACCGACCCCAGCAACACCCAGCCGCGCCTGCGCCGGGCGCGCTGGACCGACGAGGGAGGACGCGGCCTGTTCCTCGTCGCCCAGCTCTCCACCCGGTGGGGCAGCCGTTACGGTCGGAACGGCAAGACCATCTGGGTCGAGCAGTCCCTCGTCCCGGACACCATCGACGTCGCGGCCCTCATGTGAACCGACGTCGCATTCCCCCCGGCGATGCATGTGCGAAGGCGCGCGCCGCTGAACGTGATCGATGGTCCCCCTCCCGGCGGAGGGGGACCATCATCGTGTGGCACGTGTCAGATCACCAGCAGGTCGACCAGCGCCGAGGCGGGCATGGTGAGATCGCCCTCGGTGATGGCGAACAGGAGCGCCTCGCTGCGTTCCGTACCCAGGGCCGCGACCGTGAGGTCCCGGAACTTGGCGTCGAGATCGGGCTGCGAGATCGGGTTCTCGGCGGTGCCGCGTGGGCTGTCGACGAACACACTCTCGCTGGTGCCGTCGGCATAGGTGACCGTGATGTCGGCGACCCACTTGCCGGGGTGGGCGGCGTCGAGCTCGGGTTTGGGTGTGATGCGTATCCGGCCGGCGAGCTTCGCGACCGGGCTGCCGTCACCTATGTCGAGATGTCCGGCCATGTACTCGTGGTGCGTGGTGAAGCCGTTGCCGTGGCCCAGGAGCGAGAGGGCGAACTGATAGGGGAGGCTGTACTGAAGGTTCTCGATGCTCTTGGGCGCGAAGGCGCTCGCGTTGCGGTTTCCGATGACGACGTCGCCGCCGGCCTGGATGCCCAGTTCGATGGTGTCGATCCGGTCGGCCCGGTCGGCCAGCTGCCGGGCACCGTCGATGTAGGCGTGGTTGATGCCGCAGCAGCAGTACGGCTTGATCCAGATCCGGGTGATCTCGAAGGGGGCGTCGAGCGCGAACGCGGCGGCGGCGTCGGCCCCCACCTCACGCCGGACGAAGGTGTGGAAGAACCCCTTGTTGCCGGTCAGGAAGGCCAGGGGGCCGGTGATGCCCGCTTCGGCCATCTCGGCCGAGCGGATACCGCCCCGCGTGGCGATGCCCGCGTGCACCCGCTTCACGGAGCCGCCCGACGAGGTGTACTCGGTGGTTCCCGCGGAGTGGCTCATGGCGATGGACAGGGCGTGGAGCGTCTGTTCCAGATCCAGACCGCGCATCTTCGCGACCACCGCTGCGGCGCCGAAAGTCGACAGGAGCGCGTGTGGATGGAAACCGAGCTCCAGCAGTTCCGGCGCGGCGAGCACACCGATCCGCGTGTAGACCTCGTAGCCCGCGACGATGCCGAGCAGCACCTCGCGCATCGTCGCGCCGATCTCTTCCCCGACCGCCAGCGCCGTGGGCACCACGCAACTACCGGGATGGCTGGAGCTGGCACGGTGCGCGTCGTCGTACTCGAAGCCGTGGCCGAAGCTGGCGTTGACGAACGCCGCGTCGGCCGCGCTCATCGCGTCGCCGGCCATGGTCACCCGCGCCGAACCGGGCACGTGGCGGCTCCGCGTCAGGTCGAGGACCGTCCGACTCCAGGGGAGGGCGGCACAGCCGGCCTGGAGGGCCAGCTGGTCCTGCATCAGCCGACGTGCGCCCTGGATGACGTCGGAGGGCAGTGTGTCGTAGTCGAGCTCGGTCACCAGACGAGCGACTGCTGCCTCGACAGGGGGGATGTTCTGCATGATGTCCGTGTCTCGCTTCCGCTTCGGTCGACCGCCGTCCGGCGATCCGGCAAGGCACTCCTCGTGTTTCCTCATCATATATATTATATTTTGGTTGCTGGCAACCATGGCGTCGTGCGCCGCCCGCCGATGCAGGGCTCCTCAGGGCGTGCGCGCGGCCCAGGACGCGAGGATGCGCAGCCCGTCGTGGGAAGGGGTGCCGGGTTCCGCGGTCAGGGTGACGAGTTGCTGGTCCGGGTCGGCAGGGCAGGTGAGGGTGTCCCAGTGGAGCGTCAGATCGCCGGCGACGGGGTGGTGGAGCACCTTGGTGCCGATGGTGCTGAGGGCGACCTGATGGTCGCCCCACCACCGGCGGAAGTCCTCGTCATGGATGCTCAGCTCGCCCACCAGGCCGCACAGGTGCTGGTCCGTCGAGTCGCGGGCGGCTTCCATGCGCAACTGTGCGACGGAGGTGCGGGCGACGTGCTGCCAGTCGGTGTACAGCGTCCGCATGGCGGGGTCGGTGAAGACCAGCCGCACGTAATTGCGCTTCTTCGCCGGTATCCTCGCGAAATCCGTGATCAGGGCGGCGGCCAGGGGATTCCAAGCGAGGATGTCCGTCCGGCGGCCCAGGACGATCGCCGGGGTGTCGACGAGACCGTGGAGAAGGCGCCGCAGCTGCGGCTGGACCTTCTGCGGTACGCATCGGCGGCGCCGGGTCGCATCCTTGTCCGCGAGTTCGTACATGCGTTCACGCTGGTCGTTGTCGAGGTGGAGAACGCGGGCGATTCTGTTCAGTACCGACGCGGACGCCTGGATACGGCCCTGCTCGATCCGGGCGTAGTAGTCGGCACTGATGGCGGCGAGCAGGGCCACTTCCTCCCGGCGCAGCCCCTTGACCCGCCGTCGGCTGTCGCTGTCCGGCAGCCCCATGGCGCGCAGGCTCAGCGCGCAGCGGCGGTCCTTGAGAAATGCCCCCAGCTCGTTGCGGCTCGGGTTGCTGGTCATACGTGCGAGTCTGGCAGAGCGCTCACCTTCTGTGAGGGGTAGGAATCTCTACCACGATTGGGCCCTCGGGAGTGGGACGCTGTCTCCGGACGCCCTGTCCAGATGGCGGCGCCGTGATCTCCCGCCGATACGCGAAGGCGTTGCGTACGCCGCGTCGCACGCCGTACTGCCGGGACCGGGCGACCAGCGGTTCGGCATGCCGGTGGTGATGGGCATCGGAATGGCCCTGCTGGAGCACACCGCGGTCGACCCCCGGGACGGCCATGTCGTCAACGGCAGCCTTGCGGACCATCTGATCCTTTGCCACGCGGACATCGGTGAGCTGTAGGCGATCTTCGTCGTCGACGACGACCCGCATGTCAATCCGCTGGGGACAAAGGGAGTCGGCGAGATCGCGTCGATCGGCGTGGCCTCAGCCATCGCGAACGCCGCCTACCACGCCACCGGCCGGCGGATGCGCAGTGTTCCCATCACGCCGGAGATGCTATGCCCAGGCGTTCGCGGCCGTAGCGCAGGGATCCGATGACGTCGCGGTACTCGAGCCACCCGAGACCGCAGACGCCAACGCTGGCCGCGTCGCTGCGCCCGTGGTTGCGCAGGTCGTAGGCCAGCACGTTGTAGCCCGCGTCGTGCAGGTTCTTGTAGTCGGGAAGGAAGTTGACCTCGAAGTCGACCGAGGGATTGCTGAACTCCGGCAGGTGCCCGGGGTAGCGGTTGGCGGGCATGGGGTGGTTGGCGATGACGAGCTTGTCGGAGTCGGCCGGGATGAACCAGCCCTCCAGCGTCGTACCGTCCGCAGCCGGGAAACGGACACCCTCGTAGGCCATCCCGTACTCGGCGGGACGCCGCAGGATGGGGGTGCGAGCGGAGAACGCGAGCGCGCGGGCCAGGTTGGAGATGATTCCCTCTGGCGTGATCGTCGACATGAACAAAAGCTCCTGGGTCCAGGGGGGGAATGGCCCGTCAGGCGCCGTTCGTCCGGCGGAGGTTGCGGCAGACGCCGGAAACCGCAGGGAACTGAACTCCCGCTCTGGCAGGGCTTCTTCGACTCAACCGCGACGACCTCTGCCACGCCATGGGGGTTCCGGGGTAGGAAACCCGGCCCCCCCCACGCGCACCGGGGTCGGCGGCACCGGGTGCGGTGTGCCTGCCCGGCCCGGAACGGCCGGCCCTCGAAATCCTCAAGCCTTGTCGGTCTGCCACGAAGCGGTCTGCTCCGTGGCGGCCCAGGAGGCGAGGAAGCGCAGTCCCTCGGCCGAAGGCGTCCCGGGTTCGGCCGTCCACACGGTCAGCTGCTGGTCGGAATCGGCGGCTGAGCCGAGACTCTCCCAGTCGAGGGTGAGCTCACCGGCCACAGGGTGACGCATCGTCTTGGTGCCGAAGGCCCTGTGAGCCACGTGGTGACCGGCCCACCACTGACGGAAGTGCGGGTCCTGGACGGACAGCTCCCCGACGAGCGCGGTGAGACGCGGGTCGTCCGGATTCCGCGCGGCTTCCATGCGCAGGAAGGCGACGCAGTCCCGGGCGGTGGTTTCCCAGTCCAGGTACCGGTCTCGCACCGTGGGATCGGCGAAAACCAGCCGCACGTAATTCCGCCGCTCCTGCGGTATTCGGGAGAAATCCGTGAGCAGGGCGGCCGCGAGGGGATTCCAGGCGAGAATATCCATGCGGCGGCCGAGCACCATGGCGGGAATGTCGGTGAGGGAGTCGAGAAGGCGCTGCAGCGGCGGCCGGACCTGCTGCCCCTTCTGTCGGCGGGGGCGTGCGCTCTCCTTGCCCGCCAATTCGAACAGGTAGTCGCGCTGGTCGTCGTCCAGGCGCAGAACCCTCGCCAAGATGGTCAGTACCGGTGCGGATGCCTGGAGACGACCCTGTTCGAGGCGGGTGTAGTACTGAGCGCTGATCGAAGCCAGCTGGGCCACCTCTTCACGGCGCAGGCCGGGAACCCGCCGTAGCGCCCCGGTCTCCGACAGTCCCATGGCCGCGGGGCTCAGCTCGGCACGCCGGGCCTTGAGGAATTGTCCCAGTTCGCTGCGGTTCACGTCCCTGCTCATGCGAGTCAGGCTACTGCCGCCACCAAGCCGGGGCCGCTCCGCTGGGGGGTACAGATTCATACCCTGCAAAGCCGCCTTCCGGCATGCGATTCTCCATAGAGGCAGGAATTTCTCTGTACATATTCGGAGAACGGAACCACTTTCGCATGAAGCACGTTTCTCTCGGCGGACTCGAGGTCTCCCGCATCGGTCTGGGCGCCATGTCGATGTCCGCCTACTACACCGGCGCGGGCAGTGACGACGCCGAATCCGTCCGCACCATCCACCGGGCGCTGGAGCTCGGCGTCACCCACATCGACACCGCCGAGGTGTACGGCCCCTTCACCAACGAGGAGCTCGTGGGCCGGGCCGTGAAGGGGCGCCGGGACCAGGTGGTGCTGGCGACGAAGTTCGGCGGCGGTATCTCCCACAGTGGTCGTGAGGGTGTGGGGCTGGACAGCAGCCCGGCCAGCATCCGCGTCGCCGTCGAGGGCTCTTTGAAGCGGCTGGGTACCGACTACATCGATCTGTACTACCAGCACCGCGTCGACCCGAGCACGCCCATCGAGGAGACCGTGGGGGCGTTGGCCGAGCTGGTGGCCCAGGGCAAGGTCCGGCACATCGGTCTGTCCGAGGCTTCTCCGGCGACGATCCGCCGCGCCCACGCCGTGCATCCGGTGGCGGCTCTGCAGACGGAGTACTCCCTGTGGACCCGTGATGTGGAGGCGGAGCTGCTGCTCGTGCTGCGGGAGCTGGGTATCGGTCTGGTGCCGTACTCGCCGCTGGGTCACGGCTTCCTCACCGGCCAGATCCGCTCCATGGACCAGCTCGCGGCCGACGACTGGCGTCAGGGCAACCCCCGCTTCATCGGCGAGAACCTCCAGCGCAACCTGCGGATCGTCGACGAGGTCGAGGCGGTCGCGGCCGAGGCGGACGCCACCCCGGCGCAGATCGCGCTGGCCTGGCTTCTCGCCCAGGGCGACGACATCGCCCCGATTCCGGGCACCAAGCGTGTCTCCCGTGTGGAGGAGAACAGCGCCGCCGACGGCATCGAGCTGACCGCGGAGCAGATCGCACGACTGGACAGCCTCACCCCGGCAGTCGGCGACCGCCACGACGAGATCGGCATGGCGGTCATCGACCGTTGACGCGGTCACCGCCACGGCCGTGCCGCTCGACTCGACCCATCCCCCCACACAAGGACCATTCATCATGACTGCCGTATCCGCGTATGCCGCCCCCTCCGCCGGAGCGCCGCTCGAGCGCACGACCATCGAGCGTCGCCCCGTCGGTGAGAACGACGTGCTGATCGAGATCAAGTACGTCGGCATCTGCCACACCGACATCCACAACGCCCGCGACGAATGGGGCCGGGGCGGCTTCCCCCTCGTACCCGGCCACGAGATCGCCGGTGTGGTCACCGAGGTCGGTCCCGGCGTGACGAAGTACAAGGCCGGCGACCGCGTGGGCGTCGGCTGCATGGTCGACTCCTGCCGGAAGTGCGAGAACTGCCGGAACGGGCTCGAGGTGTACTGCACGGGCGGCGGCCTCGTCGCCACCTACGCCGACACCGAGAGGTACACGGACGGCGCGCCCACGCAGGGCGGCTACTCCACCCACATCGTCGTCGACGAGCACTTCGTCCTGCGCATCCCCGACGGCCTGTCCCTGGAGCAGGCCGCCCCGCTGCTGTGCGCGGGCATCACCACCTACTCCCCGCTGCGCCACTGGAACGCCGGCCCCGGCAAGAAGGTCGCCGTCGTCGGCCTGGGCGGCCTCGGACACCTCGGAGTCAAGTTCGCCCACGCGCTCGGCGCCGAGGTCACGGTCCTCTCGCAGTCCCTGCGCAAGAAGGACGACGGCCTCAAGCTCGGCGCCGACCTCTACTACGCCACCAGCGACCCGAAGACCTTCGAGGAACTGGCCGGCACCTTCGACCTCATCCTGAACACGGTCTCGGCGTCCCTGGACGGCGACGCCTATCTGTCCCTGCTGCGTACCGACGGCACCATGGTCTACCTCGGCATCCCGGAGAAGCCCGTCTCGGCGAACATCGGCTCGCTCATGATGGGCCGTAAGTCGATCGCCAGCTCCGGCATCGGCGGCATCCCCGAGACCCAGGAGATGCTCGACTTCGCTGCGGAGCACGGGGTCGGCGCCGACGTCGAGATCATCAGTGCCGAAGAGATCAACGAGGCCTACGACCGCGTCGTGCGTAGTGATGTGCGCTACCGGTTCGTGATCGACAACTCCACCATCTGAGCGTCGGTCGTCACCACGGGCGGCCGGGCCGGACCGAACCACGCGGCCCGGCCCGGCCGCCTGAACCACTTCGCGTCTTCTGGAGCGACATCCCCCATGAGCAAGGTTTTCATCATCACCGGTGCCGGTCGCGGTATGGGCGCGGACTTCGCCCGCCGGGCACTCGAGGCCGGCCACCAGGTGGTGGCCACCGGCCGCCGCCCCGAGAAGGTCCTCGAAGCCCTCGGCGGTGAGCAGGACAACCTCCTGGCGGTCGCCTTGGACGTCACCGACCCGGGCGACGCCGAGAAGGCGGTCGAGGCAACCGTCGACCGCTTCGGCCGCATCGACGTCCTGATCAACAATGCCGCGAACACCTACGGCGGGTTCTTCGAGACGATCTCCGACGCGCAGATGCGGGCTCAGCTGGAGACGAACCTGTTCGGCCCGATGAACGTCACGCGAGCGGTTCTGCCGGTCATGCGGCGCCGGCGCTCCGGACACGTCGTCTCGATCTCCTCCCTGGCCGGTGTGGTCGGCCTGCCCGGCACCACCGCATACGCCACCTCGAAGTTCGGACTGGAGGGCTGGATGGAGGCCCTGCGCTTCGACTTGGAGCCGTTCGGTATCCGTACCACGGTCGTCGAGCCGGGCTACTTCCGCACCGAGCTGTTGACGGACGCCTCCTCCAACGTCGCGGAACTGTCCATCGACGACTACGCGGAGCGTTCGGCGGCCATGCAGGAGGGCCGTGCGCGTATGAACGGCCGGCAGCCCGGTGACCCCGTCAAGCTCGCGGACGCCCTGCTGAAGGTCGTGGATCTGGAGGAGCCGCCGCTGCGGTTCGTCGCCGGCTCGGATGCCATCGAGGCCGTCGCGGTCAAGGCCAGGGAACTGCTGGCGCAGGCCGAGGCCTCGCGTGAGCTGGGTATGGACCTGGCTCACACCGACGCCGCCTGACCGGACACGACACACTTTCCAGCGAGGACACCATGGAATTCGTTCAGCGGCAGGCCACGAGCAAAGCGCCGGCGGACTGGTTCACCGGCGACGTGTGGTGGGACGTCATCCACGCCGGCCAGGAGCCGTCCCGGATGCGGGCCAACCTGGTCCGCTTCGCCCCGGGTGCGCGCACGAACTGGCACTCCCATGGGGTGGGCCAGACCCTGCACGTCGTATCCGGCGTCGCACTGATCGGCACCCGTGACGGCACGGTCTTCGAGGCCCACCCGGGCGAGACCGTCACCTGCCCGCCCGGCGAGGAGCACTGGCACGGCGCCACCCCCGACCGCTTCATGGAGCACATCGCCATGTGGGAGGGCAAGGGCGACGGCAGCCCGGAGACCGAGTGGAACGAGCCGGTCAGCGACGACCGGTACAACGGCCCCCGCACCACCAGCCACTGACGCGCAGGCCTCGTCCACAACGCCATTGACGGTGCGACGGCGTCGAGAAGGCGACCTCCTTCTCGACGCCGTCGGCGTACCCGCGTCACCATCCCAGATCGGAGTCACCCCATGCGTCATGCCGTTCTCGGTACCGGCAATGCCGGCCGGACCATCGCTGCCAGGCTCGTGTCCCTCGGGCACGAGGTCGTCGTCGGCACTCGAGACCCGCAGGACACCCTGGCCCGCACCGAGCCGGACAGGATAGGGAACCCGCCGTTCGCCGAGTGGCGGACCGCCCACCCGCAAGTGGGTCTTGCGGCCTTCGCCGAGGCCGCGGCCTTCGGTGAGGCCGTCGTCAACGCCACCGCCGGCACCACCAGTCTGGTGGCCCTCGAGGCCGCGGGCGCCGAGAACCTGGCCGGGAAGGTGCTCGTCGACATCTCCGACCCGATCGACATCAGCCAGGGACCCGTGCTCAACCCGGGCAACACCGACAGCCTCGGCGAGCAGATCCAGCGAGCGTTCCCTGATCTCAAGGTCGTCAAGGCCCTCAACACCATGAACTGCAAGGTCATGGTCGACCCGTCGCGTGTTCCGGGTCCGCACGACGTGTTCATCTGCGGCGACGACGCCGACGCCAAGAAGAGCGTGACCGAACTGCTCCACTCCTTCGGCTGGCCGCAGGACAGCGTCATCGACCTGGGCGACATCATCTCCGCCCGTTACACCGAGATGCTGGCGCCGATCTGGCTGCGGATACTGCAGAAGCTCGGACACACCGATTTCAACTTCCACATCCAGGTCGCCGGCAACGAGGCCTGAGGGATACACAGAAGAACGGTGTCGGTGCCGCCCTAGGGCGGCACCGACACCGTTCTTCTGTTCACCGCGCCGGCGCCGCTCCGTGCGGCACCCGGGCTCAGTAGCGCTGGGCGTCGGTCTCCGGGGCGAAGTAGATCGGCTCCGTCGCCTGGCCGTTCACGGTGGCGCCGGCGTGTGCGAGGTTCGCCGCCGACTGACCGTTGATGTGGGCGGGGAAGTTGAGCGTGGGCGTGGAGAGGCCGTCGAGCGCGGCGATGTGCTCGGGCGCCAGCTGCAGATCGAGGGCCTTCAGGTTGTCCTCGAGCTGCGAGAGCCGGCGTGCGCCGATGATCGTCGAGGTGACGCCGGGGCGTCCCTGCACCCAGGCCAGCGCCACCGCGGCGGGCGTGGTGTTCAACTCGGCCGCGATCTTGCGCAGTTCGTCCACGATGTCGAAGGTCTTGTCGGCCAGGTAGCCGGACACCATCCAGCCGCGGTCGGCGTCGGTCTTGCCGACGTCCTGCCGGGTGTACTTGCCGGACAGGGCACCGCCGGCCAGCGGGCTCCACGGGGTGACGCCCATGCCGAGCTGCTGTGCCATCGGCATGAGTTCGCCCTCGACGGTGCGCTCGAGGAGCGAGTAGTTGAGCTGCAGGGCGACGAGCGGGGCCCAGCCGCGGAACTGGGCGATGGTGTGCGCCTGGGCGGTCGCCCAGGCCGGGGTGTCGGAGAAGCCGATGTAGCGGACCTTGCCGGAGGTGACGAGGTCGTCGAGGGCCCGCATGGTCTCCTCGACCGGCGTGAACGCGTCGAAGTTGTGCAGCCAGTACAGGTCGATGTAGTCGGTGTTCATGCGGCGCAGGGACTGCTCGGCCTGGGCGATGATCGCCTTGCGGCTCGCGCCGCCGCCGTTCGGGTCGTTGCGGTACAGGTTGCAGAAGAACTTGGTGGCGAGCACCAGGCGGTCACGCAGCCCGCTCCGGCCGGCGACGTAGTCACCGATGATCTTCTCGGAGTGGCCGTACGTGTACACGTTGGCGGTGTCGACGAAGTTGCCGCCCTCCTCGATGTAGCGGGCGAGGATGGCCTCCGCGTCGGCGACGCTCGTCCCCCATCCCCAGTCCTCGCCGAAGGTCATGGTGCCGAGGGAGAAGGGGCTGACCCGCAGGCCCGAGTTCCCGAGAGTGGTGTACGAGTCCAAGGACATGGATGGATGTTCCCGTCAGTACGAGGTGTCAGGAGAAGGTGCGGCAACATCGCCGTCGATGGCGGAACCGAGTCCGGGCACCCAATGTAAGTAGGCTCTCGCATCAATGTAAGAGGGCGCTAGCATGGAGTCAAACCAGGGAGGCGAATGGTGACGAGGGACTCGGCCGCGGGCGCTCGGCCCTACCATCACGGCGGTCTGCGTGCGGCACTGGTGCAGGAGGCGATGAGCCTGCTGGCGGCGGACGGCCTCGCCGGGTTCTCGGTCGCCAAGCTCGCGCGCCGCCTGGGAGTCAGCTCGGCATCTCCGTACCGCCACTTCCCGGACCGGGAGAGCCTGCTCGCCGCGGTCGCCGCCCGCATCGCCCAGGAGCTCGCCGAGCGGGTCCAGGACGTGGCCGACAGGGCCGGAGGCGACCCGGTCGAACGCCTGGCCGCGGCCGTCGGCGCCTACACCCGCTACGTCATCGACCACCGCGTCGGCCTGGACATCGTCTTCCTCGACGGCCTCCAGGACCCCAAGTACGCGGACCTGCACGAACACACCCGCAAACTCACCGACCTGCAGATCGAACTGGTCACCGCAGCCTCCGCCGGCAGCACCTACGAGGACGTCTTCGACCTGTACGACCAGGTCGTCGCCCTCGCCCACGGCTACGCCGCCCTCTACAACCTCGGCGCATACGCACAACACCAGCGCACCGCTGAGGACATCGAACGCAAAGCCGCCGGAGCCGCACGGCGCCTGATCACCGGCAACCGGCAGTCCGCGTAGAGGCCCCGTCGAGACGCCCAGCGGCGTGGGAGGCCGCTCAGCCACCACGCCGCTGGAGATTTTGTCCGGCCTGTGGCCGGGTGTTCCGGTCAGGCCTTGGAGAGATGCTCGCCGAAGAAATCGGTCAGCCGATCCACGGCCCGGCTGACGTACTCGTCGTCGTAGAGGTCGACGCGGGTCGTGCCATCGATCGTGGGTGCCCGACGACGGTGGCCGGAGGGGGAGACCCGCCGTTCCGGGGAGCGGCGGGGTCGCCGGGGGCGTCGGCCAGGGGAGGGGAGCCCGGACCGACGCCGGGAAGCTCAGCTCGCGTCGGCGGGCTTGACGGTGAGGTGCTCGCGGAAGAAGGGGGTGGCCTCCTCGATGGCGCGGTCGACGTACTTCGGGACGTCGTAGAAGTCCATGTGGGCGCCGCCTTCGACGACCACGAGCTTCTTGGGGCTGCGGGCGCGGCCGTGCAGCTCGGTGGACATCCACAGCGAGCCGGCCTCGCTGCCGGCCACGATCAGGATGGGCTGGGTGAGCAGGTCCTCGACCATGTGGAAGGCGTCGAAGGTGAAGATCCGCGAGACGCTCTTGGTGAAGAGGAACTTGTTCTTGGCGTTGGGGTGCTGGGCGCGCGGGGTGAGGTAGTAGTCGTGCGCCTCCACCAGGTCACGGGGGGTGGTCTCGTCCGGCTCGGCCGGCACGTAGGGGAGGTAGGCGACCTCGGCGCCCTGCGCTTCGGCGGTGCGCTGCTGGGCGAGGGCCTGGAGCGTGGGCACGGCGGCCGCGTCGGAGTCGGTGCCGTACCAGTTCCGGCGGAAGGACGTGCCGATGTTCAGGCCGCTGGCCGTGGTGACGGCCTTGATGCGGTAGTCCGTCATCGCGGCGTTCACGGCGTAGCCGCCACCGGCGCAGATGCCCAGCGCGCCGATGCGCTCCGCGTCCACGTAGGGGAGGGACTGGAGATAGTCCACCGCGGCGCGTACGTCGTCGACGCGGGCGTAGGGGTCCTCCAGGTGGTGCGGCTCGCCGCCGCTGTCGCCCTGGAAGGAGGCGTCGAAGGCGAGCGCGACGAAGCCCTGCGCGGCCAGCTTGCTCGCGTACAGGCCGGACGCCTGCTCCTTCACGCCACCGCCGGGGTGGACGGTGACGACCGCGGCGTAGCTGCCCTCGGGGTCGAAGCCGGCGGGGAGGTAGAGGTTGCCGGCCATGTCGATCGGGCCGTTGGGGAACGTGATGGCTTCCACTGACTGCTCCATGTGCTGTCCTGATGCGCTCGACCGGTTGGTTCGGGCGACGACATTCAGACTGCGGGCTTTCGCGCGCCGGTGGGAGACGCTGCTTATCGGGGGTACTGGCAGCCTCTCCATAGCGCTCCAGGAGGCACCTAGCCTCGGAGCATGGACACCGTGGAGACCGCCAAGGACATCAAAGACTTCCTGACTACCCGGCGCGCGAAGATCACCCCCGACCAGGTGGGACTTCCCTCGTCGGGACGCCGCCGGGTGCCCGGCCTGCGCCGTGAGGAGGTCGCGTTCCTGGCCGGAGTGAGTGCCGAGTACTACATCCAGATCGAGCGCGGCCAGGTCGCCGGCGTCTCCGACGAAGTCCTCCACGCCATCACCACGGCCCTGCGACTCGACGAGGTCGAGACGACCCACCTGTTCGACCTTGCCCGCGCCGCCACCGCCAAGGCGGGCAGAAGGCAGGGGCGGGCACGTAGCCCGCGCCGGCAGGTACCGCTGAGCGTCCAGGCACTCATCCACACGATGGTCACCGCGCCGACCATCGTGCAGAACGCCCACCTCGACATAGTGGCGGCCAATCCACTGGGCCGGGCCCTGTACGGCCCGGTCTTCGAGCACCAGGCCGAGCCGCCGAACCTCGCCCACTTCATCTTCCTGAACCCCCGTGCCGACGAGGTCTTCCCCGCCTGGCAGAAGGCGGCCGACGACGCCGTGGCACTGCTGCGTGTCGAAGCCACGCGGTCGCCCTACTCCAAGGCCGTCACCGGCCTCGTCGGAGAACTGGCAACCCGCAGCGCCGAGTTCCGGACCCGGTGGGCGGCCCATGACGTGCGGGCCCACCAGAGCGGCAGCAAGGACTTCCACCACCATGCGGTGGGCGATATGACCCTGCGCTTCGAGGCCCTCGACGTCGCCAGCGCCCCCGGCCTCACGGTCATCGGCTACACCGCCGAACCCGGCTCACCCTCACACGAAGCGCTCATGCTGCTCTCCAGCTGGGCCGCGACGGAACAGGGCGCACCGACGCCGGACGGTGCCGAGAGCGCGGACCCGTACGCCCCGAAGTAGCCCCACCGCCTCCTGGCCGCAGGCGCACGGCAGCCCCGCCGCCCGGAGGCTCGCAGAGGAGATCAGCTCATGGACACCACTCCCACCCGCGTTCTCGTCGTCGGAGCCACCGGACGCACCGGACGCCACGTCATGGCCGCGGCCGCAGGTCGTGGTCTCACCCCCGTCGCGCTCGCCCGCGACGAGAAGCACGCCCGCGACGTCCTGCCCGGCGCGGAGATTGTCGTCGGCGACCTCGAAGACACCGCGAGCCTGGCCGGCGCGGTCCGGGACGTCGACGGCATCATCTTCGTCCACGGCTCCGACAACGACAGCCGGGCCGACTCCGTGCGACGCGTCGACTATGGCGGCGTCGTCAACGTCATGCGGGCCCTGGGCGACCGTAAGCCCCGGATCGTGCTCCAGACCTCGATCTTCGTCACCCGCCGCGACCACTATTTCAACGTGGGCGGCCACGCCCTGGACTGGAAGCGCCGCTCGGAGCGGGTCGTCCGGCTCAGCGGCGCCCCGTACACCATCGTGCGTCCGGGCTGGCTGGACGGCGGCGAGACCGGCCACCACGTCACCATCGCGCAGGGCGACACCGGGGAAGGCGGCATCAGCCGCGAGGTCCTCGCCACCCTCCTGGTGGAGGCGTTGCTGACGAAGGACGCGCTCGGCAAGACCTTCGAGGCGTACTCCGGACCCGGCAGGGTCACCCGCGACTGGGCCGCCCTGTTCGGACGGGCAGTCGAGGATGCCGGCGGGGCACTGGACGCCGTCGAGGACACGGCCAACATGCCGCTGGAGGACGAGCCTTCCCGGGTCCGGTCCGACCTGGCCGAGTTCCGCGCCCACTGAACTGGGCGGTCAGCGGTGCGGATTGCCCATGGGTGCCGACTTTCAAGGTCGGCGCCCGGCTGTGTCGGCGGTGGGGAAATCCCAGCCCACAGAGGGGTTGACGCATTTAATATATTGTATAAAGTAGCGCCATCTTACGAACTGCGCGGCTGCGAGGAGACACCCGGGTCGCCGTTCGGCGGGAGGACGAAGCTGTGGTCTGGCAAGGAAATTACGCGCGGTTCTTCATCGGGGGCGAGTGGGTCGAGCCGCGGTCGACCGAGACGATCGAGGTGATCAACCCCTTCACCGGGAAGCCGATCGCCAACGTGCCGGCGGGCTCCGCCGAGGACATGGACCGCGCCGTGGCCGCCGCGCGGCAGGCGTTCGACCAAGGCGAATGGTCACGGACCACGCTGCAGGAGCGCATGCGGGTCCTGCGTCGGCTCAGCGTGTTGATGGGGGAGCGGACGGACGACATCGCCTCGCTCGTGACGGACGAGATGGGCTGTCCGATCACGCTGTCGCGGTCCATGCAGGCCGCCAGCCCCAAGGTGCTGCTGGACAGCTTCCTGGAACTCGCTCCGCAGTACCCGTTCACCGACGTCCGGCAGTCGGCGACGGGGCGGGCGCTCGTGCTGAGGGAGCCGGTCGGAGTCGTCGCCGCGGTGGTTCCGTGGAACGCGCCCCTGCTCATCACGATGCTCAAGCTGGCTCCTGCGCTGCTCAGCGGTTGCACGATGGTGCTCAAGCCCGCCCCGGACACCCCGCTCGACGCCTATCTGCTCGGCGAGCTCCTGGCGGAGGCGGGGCTTCCGGCCGGCGTCGTGAACATCGTCCCCGCTGACCGGGAGGCGAGCGAGTACCTCGTCACCCACCCCGGCGTCGACAAGGTCACCTTCACCGGTTCCACCGCGGCCGGCCGCCGGGTCGCCTCGCTGTGCGGGAACGACCTGAAGCGGGTGACGCTGGAACTGGGAGGGAAGTCCGCCGCCATCCTCCTGGACGACGCCGACTTCGCGGCCGCCGCCGAGTCGCTGCGCGTGGGGTCGTTCCGTAACAGCGGACAGGTGTGCAGCCTCAAGACCCGCATCGTGGTTCCCCGGTCGCGGGAGGCCGAGTTCCTCGACGCCTTCGAGGCCGTCGTCTCCTCGATGCCGGTGGGTGACCCCAAGGACCCGAGCACGCAGATCGGCCCGCTCGTCAGCGCTCGCCAGCGGGAGCGCGTGGAGGGCTACATCGAGGCCGGCCGTGCGCAGGGCGCTCGGGTCGTGCTGGGTGACGGGCGCCCCGCGAACCTCTCGGAGGGCTTCTTCGTGCAGCCCACGGTGTTCGCCGGTGTCGACCCGTCGATGACCATCGCCCAGGAGGAGATCTTCGGTCCGGTCGTGTCGGTGCTGACCTACGACGACGAGGACCAGGCCGTGGCGATCGCCAACAACTCGTCCTACGGCCTGAACGGCTCCGTGTTCACGGCAGACCCCGAACGTGGCGTCAAGCTCGCGCGCCGCATCCGCACCGGCACCATCGAGGTCAATGGCAGCCCGGTCGGATTCCACGCCCCCATCGGGGGGTTCAAGTCGAGCGGTATCGGCCGTGAGGCCGGGCTGGAGGGGTTCGACGCGTACGTCGAGCTGAAGTCCATCGGCCTGCCGCAAGGGCTCGATGTCTCGGCGTGAAGTCGCCGGACAGCAGAAAAGCACCAAACCGCAAGGCAGCAGCAGAGCACCGAACCACATAACAACAGCAGAGCACCGAACCACAAGGGAGTGGGAAGTGAGCGGAGAGCACCTGAAGGCTCAGGCGCGACGTGTGGTGTCCGGCCTCGACGCCGAAGGCAAGTCGGCGATCATAGCCGACGAGCTGACCCCGACGCGGATGGCGGCGCCGGGCTTCACGGTCATGGATGTGTGGCAGTTCGACAGCCTCCCCTCGCGCGTCGACGGGCCCAACACGCTCGGTGCGGACGCGGTCATCGCACCGCCGCCGGAGGGCCTCGTGGTCCGGCTGGCGAGCTTCCCGCCGGACAGCGAGTTCGACGCGGCCGACTACGCCGCGTCGCTCGACGCCTTCGGCGGGGGCGACACCCACGACGGTGACACCAGTGAGGCGGGCGGGGTCTGGCACCTCACCGACACGGTGGACGTCGTCACGGTCATCTCGGGCGAGCTGCACGCCGTCACCGAGACGGGGGAGACCCTCCTCAAGCAGGGCGACACGTTCGTCACGCGGGGTGTCAAGCACATCTGGAGCAACCGGACCACCGAGCCGGTCGTGATCGTGGCGACGATGACGGCGGCCAAGCGGTGACGCGTCGGACGGCTGCTCGGCCCGCAACACAGCCTGACGGCGAGACTGGAGTCATCTGATGCGCGGCGTGGTGTTCAAGGGGAATCGAGAGCTCGAGGTCAGGGACTTCCCGGACCCGACTCCCGGCCCTGGTGAAGTAGTGATCGAGATCAAGGCCTCGGGTCTGTGCGGCAGCGACCTCAAGTTCTACCGCGACCCGCCCGAGGCCGCCCTGAAGGCCCTCGGGTTCAAGGACTTCGCCTCCCGGGGCATGGCGGAGGTCCCCGCGATCATCGCAGGGCATGAGCCCTGTGGCGTGGTGGCCGAGCTCGGCCCGAACGTCGATCCCCGGAGCTTCAAGGTCGGGGACCGGGTCATGGTCTTCCATTACAAGGGATGCGGATACTGCGACCTGTGTCGCACCGGATGGAGCCAGATGTGTCCCCAGGGGGCCACCATCTACGGCGCCACCGCCCACGGCGGCCACGCGAACTTCATGGTCGCGCCCGCCGAGACCCTCGTCCGCCTGCCCGAGGAGATCAGCTTCTCGGCCGGCGCCGCCATCGCCTGCGGTACCGGTACGGCGTTCGGTGCGCTGAGGCGTGCGGACGTGACCGGTCGGGACACCGTTTCGGTGTTCGGGCTCGGGCCGATCGGCCAGTCGGCCATCCAGTTCGCCTCGGCCATGGGCGCCGAGGTGATCGCGGTCGACATCGCCGCCGACCGGCTCGCCCGGGCACGTGAACTCGGGGCTCACCACGTCGTCGACTCGAGTGACACCGACGCGACAGCCGCTATCAGGGAGATCACCGGCGGCAGGGGGGCGACCGTCTCCATCGAATGTTCCGGTGCTCCCGCGGCACGGGTCGCGGCGACGCGATCTCTCGGTCCTTGGGGTCGTGTGGCGCTGGTCGGGCTCGGTGGCGACATCACTTTGGATGTGTCCCCCGACATCATCATCAAGCAGATCTCGCTCATCGGTTCCTACACCTTCTCCAACGTGGGGCTGGGCGACTGCGCCAGGTTCGTGGCCAAGAACGGCATCGACGTGGACAAGCTGTTCACCGATCGCTGGAGCATCGAGGACGCCGACGCCGCGTACAAGGAGTTCGACAAGCAGGTGCGGGGCAAGGCCGTCATCGAGTTCTGACGGCCACGCTCTCCGAACCAGGATGGCCGGCTGATGCCGGCCGTCCTGGCTCTCCCGCCGGGGAGCTCGGTGAACGAAACACGACTCCCCACGACTGATCGGCACAGAAAGGCCGCCGCACTGCGGCAACCGAAGGGAACCTTGTGAGCACGTCAGAAGCCCTCGAAGAGCAGGTACGTTCCGTGGCCGACCGCCCGAGGGGTGGGTCCGCGGAGGCGGCTGCACCCGTCGGGTTCAAGAGGCTGCTCGGTGATCGCTGGAGCTGCCGTGCGTTTTTGCCGGACGAGGTTTCCGACGACGTGATCGCGGAGATGTTCGGGATCGCGCAGCGGACGGCGTCCTGGTGCAACACCCAGCCGTGGCAGGTGTATCTGACGAAGGGCGAGGCGACCGGACGGTTCGCGGCGAGTCTGACCGACCACGCGAAGACCCATCAGCCGACGCCCGACCTGGAGACGCCGGCGGAGTACCGCGGTGTCTACAAGGAGCGTCGGCGCGGGGCGGGTTACGCGCTGTACGCCAGTCTGGGGATCGCGCGGGAGGACTGGGACGCCCGTGAGGCGCAGCGGCTGAGGAACTTCGAGTTCTTCGGTGCGCCGCATGTCGCCGTGATCACCACCGATCAGGATCAGGGTGTGTACGGGGCGGTCGACTGCGGCGGTTACGTCGCGAACCTCATCAACGCCGCCACGTCGCTGGGCGTCGCGACGATTCCGCAGGCGGCGATCGCGATGCACTCGGACCACGTGCGTGAGTTCTTCCGGATTCCGCAGGACCGGCTGATCGTGTGTGCGGTCTCCTTCGGCTACGCCGACACCGAGCATCCGGTCAACCGGTTCCGCACCACTCGGGCGGACGTCGAGGACACGGTCATCGTCGTCGACCACTGACCGTTCACCGCTGACCGCTGACCGCTGACCGCTGACCGCTGATCACGACTCCCGACGACCCGGCGGAGCCCTTTACGAAAGACGTGCCGGAGGGCGGGGGCATTCATCCGAACCCTGCGCGGCCGCGTTGGCCGCCAGGCGGCGAAGTCCCTGTTCCGAGGGACTGCCAGGCTGCGCGGTCCAGACCACGATGTGCTGGCCGGGGGCCGTGGAACTGGTCAGAGTGTCCCAGTCCAGGACGAGGGTGCCGGCCACCGGGTGGTGGAACACCTTGTTCCCCGTGCCCTGCACAGCGACCTCGCGCGCCTGCCACCAGCGCTGGAAGTCGGCGTGCGGGTCCATTCGCGCAAGGAGGTCGCGCAGGCCAGGGTCGTCCGGGTGGCGTGCGGTGTGCATGCGCAGGTAGGCCACGCAGGCGCGGGCGCCGGCGTGCCAGTCGTCGTACAGCGCGCGCAGCGCGGGGTCGTTGAAGAGCAGCCAGACGTAGTTGCGGTCCTCGGCCGGGACCTGCCCGAAGTCGATGAGCAGGGTTGCGGCGAGCCGGTTCCAGGCAAGGACGTCCATCGTGTCGGACAGCACGAGGGCGGGAGATTCCGTCAGCTGGTCGAGCAGCCTGCGGGTGTGCGGTGCGATGGCTCTGCGTGACGGGGCAGGCGGTTCGTCCGGCGGGCGGCCGGCGAGGTCGAAGAGGTAGGCGCGCTGGTCGTCGTTGAGGCGCAGGGCCCGGGCGAGCGCCTGCAGGACGGGAACGGACGCCTGCATGCGCCCCTGCTCGACCCGCGTGTAGTAGTCGGTGCTGATGGACGCCAGCTTCGCGACCTCCTCGCGGCGCAGGCCCGCCACCTTGCGCGGGGTCACGGTGTCAGGCAGGTCCACCTGGAAGGGATCAAGCTCGGCCCGGCGCGCCTTGAGGAAGGTGCCCAGTTCTTTCCGGTCGCCGGCGCCGGTATTCATGGTTTCAGTGTGGCAGCGGCCCGCGTGGATCGCGCTGTCCTCCGTCTTGATGCAACTCGGGTGGGAGGGAGATTTTTGTCCCTGGACGAGTCCCTCCCGGGATGGGGGTCTCCCCTGGTGGATGCGTGTAGTGCGTGCCAGAGTGCTGGATGTGACCCGGAGTGCATCCCGGAGAGCAGGCAGGGCGAGGATCTTCGGTTTCTCGAAGTCACGACTTCCAGTATTCGTGCAGGGAATCGAGCACGCCATCATGAAAACGCAGGTCACTTTCCCGAGCAGGGGTCTTTACCTGGCCGCGATCCTGTCGACGCCCGAATCAAGGCCGTCGCCACGGTCTCCGCCGTCGACCTCGGCGGCATGTTCCGCGATGGAGTGGACGGCAAGCAAAGCCCCGACGTGCTCCACGGCATGCTCGACGCCAGCGCGGCGGCACGCACCGATGAGGCCCGCGACGGGGAGGTACCCGCCCGCTGCTGATGATCGCCGGAACGGCGAGAACCTCTCCGCATAAGCCCCACCCTGTGAGGTTCCCCCGGGCATCCGGCCACCGGATATCGAATCCGGGACGGAATTCCGTCAGTCGTGATGTTGTTGCCGTCGACACATGAATACCCCTGTCGTGGTCGAGAGGGGATATCCAGTGAATTCAGCGGCGAAAGCCGAGAGTGTCATGACCACCATCAACCGCGTGCTCGTCGTCGGTGTCACCGGCCGCACCGGGCGGCACGTCGTCGCGCAGGCGGCCGCGTACGGCCTGACGCCCGTCGCACTCGCCCGCTCCGAAGCGCACGCACTCGAAGCGCTGCCTCCGGGCACCGAGATCGTGACCGGCGACCCGGACGCGCCCGGCGCCCTCGACGCGGTCGAGGACACAGCCAACCTGCCCGTCGACGCCGAACCCGCCCGCGTCCGGGACGACCTCGCACACCTGCGCATCCCCTGACCCCTCCGAACATGAGGAGCACACGATGGAACCCGTGACCTTCCCCAACGGCCCGGTCGCCATGGCGGGCAACCTCTACCTCCCCGCCGGCTTCGACCCCCAGGGCAGCTACGCAGCGATCGTCGTCGTCCACCCGGGTGGCGGCGTGAAGGAGCAGGCCGCGGGCCTGTACGCGAGCAAGATGGCCGAACAGGGCTATGTCACGCTCGCCTTCGACGCCTCCCACCAGGGCGACAGCGGCGGCGAACCGCACTTCCTGGAGGACCCGGCCACCCGGGTCGAGGACGTGCGCGCGGCCGTCGACTACGTGCAGACGCTGGACTACGTCGACGCGGACCTGATCGGCGCCCTGGGTATCTGTGCCGGCGGCGGCTATGCCGTCAACGCCACGATGACCGACCACCGGATCAAAGCGGTCACCACGGTCAGCGCCGTCAACATCGGCGCCAGCGCCCGACAGGGCTGGTACGGCAGCGAACTCGACTCGGCGGCCGTACCCACGCTCGACGCGGCCGCCCGGCAGCGGACCGCCGAAGCCAGGGGCGCAGAAGTCGCCTACGCTCCGTACGTCCCGCCCGAGCCCGACGAGAACACCCCGCGTGACCTGGTCGAGGCGGGCGACTACTACCTCACCCCGCGCGCCCAGCACCCCAACGCGCAGAACAAGATGCTCTTCGCCAAGAGCATCTCGAAGATGGTCGCGTTCGACGCCTTCCACCTCGTCGAGGACCTGCTCACCCAGCCGATTCTCATGGTGGCCGGCGGCGACGCCGGATCCCTGTGGCACACCACCAGGCTGCACGGCAGCGTGACCAGCCCGAAGAAGCTCGTGGTCGTCGAGGGCGGCACCCACATGGACTTCTACGACGTCCCGAAGTACGTCGACCGCGCCATCGAGGAGGCCACCCCGTTCTTCAAGGAGCACCTCACCGTCAAGCCCGCTGACCAGGGCTGACGAACCGCTATCGGCACGACGTCACGGCGGCCGGGCAGATATGAGACCGGCCGCTGTTGCCTGTCCGCCTTTACCGAGCACTCGGTCACGGGGTAGCAGGGCGGGGCGGCCAGAGGCGCGGGCGCGGGATCGCGCTCTTCAGGCCGGACGGGCGGGGGACTCTGTGCCAGATGCCCCCGCCCGCCGCTCAGACGCCGTCGGCGTGCTGGACGCGCTCGGTGAGAAAGCCGCGGAGGTGGGAGGTGAACACGTCGTTGTCGTCGCCCGTGATCATATGGCCCGCCGCGACCTCGACCAGGCGCGCCGAGGGTACGAGTTCGAGCAGTTCGTTCGCGGCCTCGGCGGTGACCATGTCCGAGTGGTCGCCGCGTACCAGCATGGTCGGCACGGTCACGTTGCTCGCCGCTCGGCGCAGCCTGCCGACGGCGAAGTTCCGTTCGTCCGTGCTGGACTCGAGGAACCGCGGGTCCCAATGCCAGTACCAGCGCCCGTCGGCGTGCTGCCGCACGTTCTTCTTGAGCCCTTCCAAGTTGCGTGAGGTGCGGCGACGGGGGCTGTAGGCGTTGACCGCCTCGGCGACCTCCGCCAGTGACGAGAACCCGTTCGGGGCGCTTGCCATGAACGCGCGAACCCTCGCCTGGCCGGCCGCGTCGACTCGGGGTGCGATGTCGACCAGAACCAGACCGGCCGTCGTGCCAGGGCGTTCGCCCTCTGCGACGAGAGCGGTTCGTCCGCCCAGGGACGCACCTATCACCACGGGTGGCCGGTCGAGCGTGTCCACGACGGAGTACAGATCGGCTACGAAGCCGTCCAGGGTGTACTCGCCATCGGCGGACCATTCGCTGTCGCCGTGCCCGCGTGCGTCCACGGTGATGGCCACCCAGCCGTCCGTGGCGAGTTTCCGTACGGTCCGTGCCCATGAGTGCCGGGTCTGCCCGCCGCCGTGCATGAGCAGGACGACCCCGTGTTCGGGGGTTGTCGGGCTCCACCGGTCGGCGACCACCCGCGCACCTCGTGCGCCGCGGAACGCGATGTGCTCGTGATGGAGGTGGTCCTGCGCAGCCACGCTGCCTCCGTGTGTCTACTCGTCGGCCGTCATTGCAGCATCTAGCATTTTATATGGTTGAGTACTCCGGGCGGCAACGAGAGGGGCGTGAGGCTGCTCGCCACCCACGTTCCCATTCCTCAGTGACCCTGCGGTGCGGCCTTGGCCTGGTCGAGATCGAGCCGATCGAGATCGACCATTCGCGTCTCGCGGAGCCGGAAGGTGCAGATCGCTGCCAGGAGGCACAGTGCGGCCAGGTAGACCCCGAACGCAGGCGCCCCGAAGGACTTCGTCATCGAGGGCGCGATCAGGGGTGAGACGGAACCTCCGATGACGGTTCCCAGGTTGTACGAGACCGCTGACGCGGTGTAGCGGTACCGGGTGTGGAACTGCTCCGGCAGGAAGGCTCCCATCGGCGCGAACTGGATGCCGCTGAGGAGCATCGTGACGCACAGCGCGAGCGTGAACGTGAGACCGGAAGCGTGGGAGAGGACCGGGAAGAGGGCGAGTGCCCAGACGGCCGCGGTGACGCTCGCCCCTCCGATGACCGCCCGGCGGCCGAACCGATCGGACACGGCGGCGCCCACCAGACCTCCCAGTGCCAGCATCAATCCGCTGACCGTTCCCGCTGTGAGCACGAACGTCCGGGACAAGCCGAGCTCGCCGTGCGCGTAGTTGGTCAGGTAGGTGCCTGAGACGTAGAAGAAGGCGAACGGCGTGAGGCCGACGCCGGCCGCGAGAACGATCTCTCGCGCCTGGTGCCGGAAGGCGTCGAAGAACGGCATGCGCGCCGCACCGTTGCGAGCCAGTTCCTGCTGGAAGACCGGAGTCTCGTCGATCTTGAGCCGGACGTAGAGGCCGACCGCGACCAGCACGGCGCTCGTGATGAAGGGGATGCGCCAGCCGTAATTCGTGAAGGTCTCGTTGTCCATGCCAAGGCCCGTGGCGAGGAATGTCGCGTTGGCGAGCGGGAAGGACAGCGTCGCGCCGAGCTGGGGGAATGTGGCCCAGAATCCGCGCTTGTCCTTCGGGGCGTACTCCGTCACGAAGAGGTTGGCTCCGGCCCACTCGCCGCCCGCCGCCAGCCCTTGCACGATCCGCAGGGCGACGAGAATGACGGGTGCGGCGGCACCGATCAGCGCGGGCGTCGGCAGCAAGCCGACTCCCGCGGTGGCTATCCCCATCATCAGCAGGGTCGTGACCAGTGTCCTCTTGCGGCCGAGGCGGTCTCCGAAGTGGCCGAAGAGGGCGCCGCCGATGGGTCGTGCCACGAACGCGACACCGAACGTCGCGAACGACGCCAGGACGCCCGCTGTCGCACTCAGAGCGGGGAAGAAGACGGATGGGAAGACCAGCGCCGCCGCCACCCCGTAGATGGCGAAGTCGTAGAACTCGACCAGAGTCCCGATCATGCTGGTGAAGGCGACGTTCCGTCTTGTCGCGGCGAGGGAGCGTTGTTCGTCGCCCGTGTGATCACGCAGACTGCCGTCTGCGGGTGGGGTGTTCTCCGTGTGATTCATGGGGCCTCATCCGCCTGCGTCGTCGAACAGGGAAGAGCTCTTGAGTCCGGCGGACCGTATATTAAATATTCGAGGAGTTCAAGACTTCCGGAGTCTCCCGATGGCGGCCCGAAGAACCCTATATTCCCTGCGACTTGACCCGTTTCCTCTGCCGGAAGGACGAGCAATGCGCACCTGGTCCGAGATGGTTGCCTACCACGCGGCGCGCAGACCCGACGCCCTCTTTGTGCGCGACGACACGGAGGAAGCGACCTATGCGGAGATGTCCCGCCGGCTCGCCCGGCGTGCCACATGGCTTGTCCACCGTGGAGTCGAGCCGGGTTCCCGGGTGGCGCTGCTGGCCCGGAACAGCGTCGCGCTCGTCGAGACCCTTCTGGCCTGCCATCATCTGGGCGCGGTGGGGGTCCCGCTGAACCATCGGCTGTCCGCCGACGAGATCGCCTACCTGATCGGGCACAGCGAAAGCCACCTACTCGTGGTGGCCCCCGAGTTCGAGGGGCTCGCGGGCCGGGCCGTGGCCGGCCACCCCGGATCGCCGGCGGTCGCCGAGCTCCGGCCCGCGGCCGAGTCCGGGCTCGGCGATCTCGCGCCCGCGGCACCGGTGGAGGTGGGGCTCGACGACGTCTGCCGGATCATGTACACGTCCGGCACGACCAGTCGGCCGAAGGGCGTCGCCCTGACGAACCGCAACATCCTCGTCAAGTGTGCCGCGCAGGCACGTGAGTTCGGTCTGAGCTTTCGCGACCATGGTCTGGTCGCGGGGCCGCTCTTCCATATCGCCGCGCTGGACGTCACGCTGACGAACGCGGCGTACGTCGGCGGTTCCGTGCGTCTGCTGCGCAGGTTCGACGCCGACCGGGTGCTGGACCACCTGCGCAACGACGGCGTGACCCACGTCTGGCTCGCACCGGTGATGATCCGCAGAGTACTCGAGGCGGCTCGACAGGCCGGGGGCGTCGTCCTCGGTGAGGGTCCCCGGCTGATGATCGGCGGCGGCGAGCCGACTCCGAGGGAACTGATGGAGCGGATCGCGACGGTCTTCCCGAACACGTGGTACGCCAATGTCTACGGACTGACCGAGACGAGCACGGGGGACACCGTGCTTCCGCAGTCGCAGGCGGGAATGCGCCCGACGAGTGTGGGGCTCGCGGTCGCGGAGTCGACCGTACGGGTCCTCGATCCGGAGGGGCGGCCCGTCGCGCCGGGCGAGCGCGGTCAGGTGGCCATCGGTGGGCCGAAGCTGAGCCAGGGGTATTGGCGGGACCCCGAGGCGACGGCCGCGAGCAGGCACGAAGGGTTCTTCCTGACCGGTGACGAGGGCTACCTCGACGCCGAGGGTTACCTCTTCATCACCGGACGCTTCAAAGACGTGATCATTTCGGGTGGGGAGAACATCGGCGCGGCCGAGGTGGAACGGGTCCTCGTGATGCACCAGGCGGTGGCCGAGGCCGCCATCGTGGGCCGGCCCGACCCGCAATGGGGAGAGGTCCCCGTGGCCTTCGTGGTGGCGCGGCAGGGTGCCTCGCTGGAGGTCGCCGATCTCGACGAGCACTGCCGGGAGAAGCTCGGCCTGCTGAAGACGCCCAAGGAGTACCGACTCCTGTCGGAGCTGCCCCGGACAGCGATCGGAAAAGTACACAAAGCCCAGCTGAGAGAGCTGCTGGGTCGCGGGGAGAGCTGACCCTCTGTTGCGCGCATGCATCAATATATAATATTCCCACGTTCGCTCTTCTCGTCGACACCGACAGGTCGCCGCATGGCGGCGCGCAAAGGGAGTCTCGTGAGCACGTCAGAAGCCCTCGAAGTCCAGGTACGTTCCGTGGCTGACCGCCCGAGGGGTGGGTCCGCGGAGGCGGCTGCACCCGTCGGGTTCAAGAGGCTGCTCGGTGATCGCTGGAGCTGCCGTGCGTTTTTGCCGGACGAGGTTTCCGACGACGTGATCGCGGAGATGTTCGGGATCGCGCAGCGGACGGCGTCCTGGTGCAACACCCAGCCGTGGCAGGTGTATCTGACGAAGGGCGAGGCGACCGGACGGTTCGCGGCGAGTCTGACCGACCACGCGAAGACCCATCAGCCGACGCCCGACCTGGAGACGCCGGCGGAGTACCGCGGTGTCTACAAGGAGCGTCGGCGCGGGGCGGGTTACGCGCTGTACGCCAGTCTGGGGATCGCGCGGGAGGACTGGGACGCCCGTGAGGCGCAGGGACTGAGGAACTTCGAGTTCTTCGGTGCGCCGCATGTCGCCGTGATCACCACCGATCAGGATCAGGGTGTGTACGGGGCGGTCGACTGCGGCGGTTACGTCGCGAACCTCATCAACGCCGCCACGTCGCTGGGCGTCGCGACGATTCCGCAGGCGGCGATCGCGATGCACTCGGACCACGTGCGTGAGTTCTTCCGGATTCCGCAGGACCGGCTGATCGTGTGCGCGGTCTCCTTCGGCTACGCCGACACCGAGCATCCGGTCAACCGGTTCCGCACCACTCGGGCGGACGTCGAGGACACGGTCATCGTCGTCGACCACTGACCACTCTCCACTGATCGCCGCCCCCTGATCCGGACCACCGGCCGCACGACGGACCCGGGGTTCCCGCTTTCGAGGCAGAGCAGAGAGGACGCGCAGATGATGAAGCCGTGGGCCGAGGCAACTGTCCTGGATGTCTTCGAGTCCGCCGTACGGGACCGGCCGAGAGGCGAGGCGGTGGTCTGTGGGTCGGAGAGACTCAGTTACGAGGACCTCGATGCCCAAGTCGACGGGTTCGCACAGGGGTTGAGGGAGCTCGGCGTCACCGGAGGCGACCGGGTCGCGGTGTGGATGGTCAACCGCACCGAGTGGCTCGTCACTTACTTCGCGGTGGCCCGACTCGGAGCGGTCCTGGTCGCGTTGAACCCCCGGTACACCGTTGACGAGTGCCGGCACGTTCTCGACGCCTCCCGGGCGAAGGCCGTTGTTATGCAGGACCGGTTCCGGCGGCACGACTACCTCGACGCGCTCCGCTCGCTCTGCCCCGAGATCGACGCGGCCGGGCCCGGCCGGTGGTCGAGCGTCGCCGTGCCGAGCCTGCGCGAGGTCGTCGTGGTGGGTGAGACCGGTGCGCGGGGGACACGCTCGTTCTTCGAAGTGGCGGAGCGCGGTCGCCGCTCACTCGACGCCGGCGAACCCGCACCGAGAACCGATGTCTCCCCGGATGACATGTTCCTGCTCCTGTTCACCTCGGGGACGACGTCGCGTTCCAAGGGGGTGATGCTGAGCCATCGCAACATCGTCGCCAACAACTTCCTGAGCGGGGAGCGGCAACGGCTGACCCCGGAGGACAGGATGCTGTTCGTGCTGCCGCTCGCCTCGGCGTTCAGCTGCGCCCACGGGCTGATCGCGATCCTCAGCCATCACGGTACGTTCGTGCTGCTCGACTCCTTCTCGGCACCGGACTGCATGCGCCTGATCGAGCAGGAGCGATGCACGACGATGTACGGCGTCGCCTCGATGTTCCAGGACATCATCGACGCGCCGGAGCGGCCGGACTACGACCTGGGCTCCCTGCGCACGGGCGTCGGCATTCTGACACTCGAGGTGGCGGCCGCCATCAGGGAGGAACTTGGCGTTCCCGAGTACCACAACGGCTGGGGCATGACCGAGTCCGGCGGCGTCAGCACCATGACCAGCGTCGCCGATCCCGTCGAGGTCCGCACGGCCACGGTCGGCACCCCGTTGCCCGGAGTGGAGCTGAAGATCGCCGACCCCGGGACCGGCACGGCAGTCGCCGAGGGCGAGGCCGGGGAGGTCCTGGTGCGGGGCACCGCGGTCACCCAGGGGTACTACCAGGACCTGGAGGCGACCGAGGCGCTGATCGACGAGGACGGCTGGCTGCATTCCGCCGACCTCGGCCAGGTGCTGCCCGGCGGTTACCTGAAATACCTCGGACGGCTCAAAGACCTGATCAAGCCGAACGGATTCAGCGTGTCTCCCGCGGAGATCGAGACGGTGCTGTCCACGTTGCCCGGTATCAAGACCGCCGCGGTTGTCGGGGTGCCCGACCGCCGGACGATGGAGGCGGTCTTCGCCTTCGTCGTACGCGATCCCGCCGCGCAGGAACCCCTCGACACCGAGGCCGTGCGGGAGCACTGCGCCCGCCGGCTCGCCGGATACAAGATCCCCAAGTACGTCGAGTTCCTCGAGGACGATCTGCCCCGCAACGACCTCGGAAAGGTACTCAAGAACCGGCTGCGTGAGGATGCGGCGCGACGGATCTCCGCAGGGGCGGCCGGCCGCCGGTTCCCGCGGGCGAGGACGACCGCATGAGCGGGCCCCTGGAAGGCATCCGGGTGCTGGAACTCGCCGGTATGGGACCGGGTCCTCATGCCGGAATGCAGCTGGCCGACATGGGGGCCGACGTCGTACGCGTCGTCCGGCCGACGGCGGCCGTTCACGAGCGCGAGGGCAACGCGTACGTGCAGCGTGGGCGCACCATCGTCGTCGCGGACCTGAAGGACGAGCGTGCCCGCGGCGGCCTTACGGACCTCGTCCGCCACGCGGACGTGCTGATCGAGGGCTTCCGGCCAGGGGTCGCCGAGCGCCTCGGGCTGGGACCCCAGGAGTGCCGGGCGATGAACCCGCGCCTCGTGTACGCGCGGGTGACGGGCTGGGGCCAGGACGGTCCGCTGTCCGGGCGCGGCGGGCACGACATCAACTACATCGCCCTGACCGGCGCGCTCCACGCCATCGGTACGGCCGACGAGCCGGTGCCCCCACTGAGCCTGGTGGGCAACTACGGCGGTGGCGCCATGTTCGTCGTCACCGGCGTACTGGCGGCACTGCTGCAGCGGAGCCGCACCGGACAAGGCGACGTCGTGGACATCTCCACCGTCGACGGCACCTGCACCCTCCTGCAGCCGATCCTCGAACTGCGCGGTCAGGGGTTGTGGTCGGACCGTCGGCAGGACAACCTGCTCGACGGCGGACGGCCCTATTACCGCACCTACGCGTGCAGCGACGGCCGGCACATGGCCGTGGGCGCCATCGAGCCGCAGTTCTACGCGAACCTGGTCGCAGGACTAGGGCTCGACGGGGTGGATCTCCCGGCGCAGGACGACCCCGACGGCCGACCGGTCGTGGAGAAGGCGTTCGCCGACGCGTTCGGGCGGCATCCCCGCGGCCACTGGGAACAGGTCTTCCGGGATCTCGACGCCTGTGTGACGCCGGTCCTCTCGTTCGACGAGGCCGTGACGCATCCGCACATCGAGGCGCGGGGGACGCTCGTGGACGGCCCGGAAGGCCTGGTCGCGGCCGGCGCGCCCCGCTTCTCGTCCGCGGCCGGCACCATTGCGCCGACTCCACCGGTTTCCCGGACGGCGACCCTGGCGGAGGCGGCCGAGACATGGCGGAGCTGAGAGATCGTCAGGAGGACGGTCGTCCTTCGACGACAGGGAGGTGGCCCGCCCCGCCACCTGGTGCTGAAGACGCCGGCGCGCCGTTGCACGGGATACGGGTGCTCGACTTCTCCGCGTTCCTCCCCGGCCCGTTCGCGTCGCTGGTCCTCGCCGAGGCGGGCGCGGACGTCGTACGCATCGAGCCCGCGGGATCCGGTGATCCGCTGCGGTTCTTCGAACCCCTGCTGGGACCGGGGCGGGTCAGTGCGATGTACGCGATGCTCAATCGCGGAAAGCGTGCCTTCGGCGCCGATATGACCGATCCCGGGGACCGGGCTTCGGTCCTGGAACTGGCCGCGGCCGCCGACGTGGTGATCGTCCAGGAGCGGCCCGGTGTCGCCGAACGCCGGGGCCTCGGCTACGACGAGCTCAGCCGGAGGAACCCGAGGCTCATCCACTGCGCGATCACCGGATACGGCTCGTCCGGGCCGCACGCCGAACGGGCCGGGTTCGACCTGGCGTTCATGGCGGACTCGGGGCTGCTCGGCGCCGCACTGTCCGCTGAGGGCGCCCCGGTACTGCCGGCGACGAGCGTGGCGGACATCGCGGGCGGCACCTATCCCGCGCTGATCAACATCCTGTTGGCGCTGCACCGGCGAGAGCGCACCGGGCGGGGGACCTCGCTGGAGATCTCCATGGCCCACAATCTCCAGGCGCTCGGCTACCGGCACTTCGTGCAGCGACAGGCACGGGGCTCCTGGCCCGATCCGCGGCAGGACTTCCTGGGGGGCGGCAGCGCGCGCTATCACATCTACCCCACGGCCGATGGTCGGTTCGTCGCGGTGTACGCACTGCACGACCGTTCATGGGACCGGCTCGTCGCCGTACTGGGTCTGACCGTGGAGGCCGCCGGGGACGGGAACGGCCGTGATGCGGTGAGGCTGTTGACCGACGCCTTTCTCCAGCATCCGGCGGCCCGTTGGCGGGACGTTTTCGCCTCCACGGGCATCAAAGCGACCGTGGTGTCCCACTTCGGCGAAGCCGAACGGTCCGGGCTGATCGACACGGACTCCGCCGACCGGGTCCGCTGCGGGGACGACGAAGTCGGAACCCTGCCGAGCGTCGTCGACCCGAACCTCCGGCGTCCGCCCGGCACGCTGGACTGCCCCGAGCTCGCCGAGCTCGGCACACCGCACGGCAAGGAGGACCGATGACCGCACTGCTTCTTTGGTGAATCGGTCTGTCACACGCACAAAGTACAAGGAGGCAATCGTGAGGACTCGAGCCGCGATCATTCGGAACAGCCCTGGGAAATTCGAGGTCGTGGACCTCGACCTGGACGAGCCGCGTCAGGGCGAACTCCAGGTCAAGCTGACGGCCGCCGGTCTGTGTCACTCCGACGACCACGCCCAGACGGGCGATCTGGTACTCGCTCACTATCCCATCGTCATGGGGCACGAGGGGGCCGGTGTCGTCGAGGCCGTGGGCCCCGACACGCCTGGCTGGGAGGTGGGGGACCACGTCGTGTTCTCCTTCCTTCCCAGTTGCGGGCGTTGCCGGTGGTGTGCCGAGGGCAGGAGCAACCTGTGCAATCTCGGCGCGTACACGCTGCGTGGGTCGCGGTTCGACGACCTCGACAGCTTCCGGTTCAGTCTCGACGGGCAGCCGGTGGGTCAGGTGTGCGGGCTGGGCACGTTCGCCGAGCGCACGGTGGTGTCGACCCAGTCCGCGGTCAAGGTGGACCAGGACCTGCCGCTGGACAAGGCGGTGCTGGTCGGGTGCGGTGTCGGTACCGGCTGGGGTTCGGCGGTGTACGCCGCCGAGGTGATGCCGGGCGAGGTCGTGATCGTGATGGGCGTGGGTGGCATAGGCATCAACGCGGTGCAGGGCGCGGCGCACGCGGGCGCGGGCACGCTGATCGCGGTGGATCCTGTCGAGTTCAAGCGGGAGACTGCCGAGAAGCTGGGGGCGACGCACTCCTTCCCGACGATCGAGGAGGCGGCCGATTTCGCGCGGTCCGTCACAGACGGGCAGGGGGCGGACAAGGCGATCGTGACGGTCGGTGTCACCACGGGGGAGCATGTCGCCCAGGCCTTCCAGGCGATCCGTAAGGCGGGCACGGTCGTCGTGACCGGCCTCGGAGACATGAACTCCACGGACGGGATGCCGATCAACCCGTGGGAGATCGCGATGCTCCAGAAGCGTATCCAGGGGTCGCTGTTCGGCCAGTGCAACCCCAACGCCGACATCCCCCGGCAGCTGCGCATGTACCGCGACGGGCAGCTCAAGCTCGACGAACTGATCACTCGGACCTACCGCCTCGACGAAGTCGGGCAGGGCTACGACGACATGAAGGCCGGCAGGAACATCCGCGGCATCATCGAATTCGACTGAGGAGCGGGACAGTTGTGGACGCCGATATCGTCGGTAAGACCAGTCCCTCGTTCACGATGCTCGTGGAACTCGGCAAAGTCCGCGAGTTCGTACGAGCGGTCGGCGCGACCGATTCCACGGACTCGCCCGACGAGACGCCTTGCGTCCTTCCGACCTTTCTGTGCACCCAGGACCTCTGGCACGACGAGTCGGCCGACCCGATCGCCATGTCGGGGTTGGATGTGACGCGGGGACTGCACGCGGAGCAGGAGTTCGTCTTCTTCGGCCGACCTCCTCGCGTGGGCAGCCGCCTGACGTGTGCGACGAGGGTCGAGGAAGTCTTCCGCAAGACCGGACGCCGAGGCGGGGACATGACCTTCATGGTCGCCGTGACCGAATTCAGAGATGAGGAAGGTCACTTGGTGGCGGAGTCCCGTAAGACGTCCGTCGAACTGGGAGAAGGGCACGCATGAACGCGGGGGACATCCCGGCGCGCCCGGATCCTCTGGTCGTCGGGCCGGTGACGCGGACCGACTTCGTGAGATACCAAGGTGCGTCCGGAGACATGCAACCGGTCCATCACGACGAGGAGTTCGCTCGGCAGGCCGGCCACCCCAGCCCTTTCTCCGTCGGCATGTACCAGGGCGGCCTGCTGGGCGCGTGGGTGGCGCGGTGGTTCGGCGTCGAGAACGTGCGGCGGTATCGCATGCGGTTCGCGGAGCGGGTCTGGCCGGGGGACGTGCTGACGTGCACGGGCGACGTGACCGGGTGGCGGACGGGTGACGACGGTCTCGAAGTGGACCTGGAGCTGCGTTGCACCCGGCAGAACGGCGACGTGGCCGTGGAGGGCTGGGCGATGTGCGTGGTGCCCCGTGCCCGGGCCGCCTGACGGGCTGCCCACCCGCAGGACGACGGCCGCCCGGCAACTCGGAGAACGAGTTGCCGGGCGGCCGCGGTCAGTGGTGGTGTGCTCAGGCGGTGGCGGGCGGTGTGCCGATGACGAGTCCGTACGCGCGTCGGGAGACGTGGCCGGTGAGGTCGATCGTGATGGCCTTCTCCTCGGTGAACTCGTCGAGGGCGTCGGGGCCGAGTTCCCGGCCGTTGCCGCTCTGCTTGTAGCCGCCGAAGGGCATGTGCTGGGAGATGTTGTGCCAGTCGTTGATCCAGATGCTGCCGGCCTGGAGCCGGCGGGCGACGTCGAGTGCGCGCTGGACGTCCTGGCTCCACACGCCGGCGGACAGGCCGTACTCCGTGTCGTTGGCGATCTTGATGGCTTCGTCCACGGAGTCGTAGCGCAGCACGGACAGGACCGGGCCGAAGATCTCCTCGCGGGCGATGCACATGTCGTTGGTGACGTCGGTGAAGACGGTCGGCTCGACCCAGAAGCCCTTCTCGAAACCGGGCCCGCTGGGGCTGGTGCCGCCGTGGGCCAGGGTGGCGCCCTCCTTCTTGCCACGCTCGATGTACCCGAGGATCCGGTCGCGCTGGACGGCGTTCATCACGGGGCCGATGTCGGTGCCCGCGTCCAGTGGGTTGCCGATCTTCAGCGTCTTCAGGCGGGCGATGAGCCGCTCGACGAACTCGTCGTGCAGCGCGGTGGGCAGCAGCAGCCGCGTGCCGGACTCACAGGCCTGGCCGGCGTGCAGGAGGAAGGCGTAGAGGGAGCCGTCGACGGCCGCGTCCAGGTCGGCGTCGTCGAGGACGATGTTGGGACCCTTGCCGCCGAGTTCGAGGGTGACCTTCTTGATGGTTTCCGCGGCGGTGCGCATGACCTCGCGGCCGACCTCGGTGGATCCGGTGAAGGACACCTTGCGCACGTCCGGGTGGGCGACCAGGTGGGCACCGACGGTCTCACCGTCTCCGGTGACCACGTTGTAGACGCCGTCGGGCAGGCCCGCGTCCCGCAGCATCGTGGCGAGTTCGAGCTGGGCCGTCGGGGTCTTCTCGTCGACCTTGATGACCACGCTGTTGCCGGCCGCGAGCGCCGGGATCGCCTTCCACGCGCCCAGGACCAGAGGGAAGTTCCAGGGCACGATGCCCAGGCAGACACCGATGGGCTCCCGGCGCACCAGCTGGGCGTTGAGCGCCTGCCCGGTGACCGGTCCGGGGCGTTCCCACTCGTAGGCGCGGGTCAGGTCGGCGAAGTGCTGGATGTGCATGAGAGGGAAACCGACACTGATCGCCTGGGACAGACGCAGCGGGAAGCCGCATTCGCGGGAACCGAGCTCGGCGAGTTCGTCCATCCGGCTCGCCAGCGTGGCGAGGACCCGGTCCAGGACGGCGGCCCGCTCCACCGGCGGCGTATTGCGCCACACCCCTTCTTCGAACGACCGCTTCGCCGCCGCGACCGCCGCGTCCGCATGCGCCGTCGTACCCTTCGCCGCGGTGGCGACCAGCTCCTCCGTAGCGGGATTGATCACCTCGTACTGCTCATCGGAGTCCACCCACTCGCCCCCGATGAACATCCGGTAGTGCGGAACACCCTGCCGCTCAACGGCAGCCTTCTCGGTCACAGTCGACACTGTCTGCGCCCCTCCGGTCGTGCTGGCGAACCCCTTCGGCCGCTCCTGCCCAAAGGTAGGAAGGATTCAGGCGCGTGAACGTCCAGGAAATTGGACACCCCCGCGCTTCACGGCTGACGTAGCCGGTGGAGGAACAGGCAAGACGGGGCGTACGCCGACCTGTCGCAACTCGTAGATGTTATATAATGTTTCCTGAGGATTACGTGCTCCAGAACACTGAGCGGGACTGCATCGGCGTAGCGAGTGCGAGTCAGCACCCCCGGGCGGGCGCCACGAGTCAGAGGCCGATGTGTCCGGCGAGAAGAGGTGGCCTCGCGTGTACAGGACCTCCCGGGAAGCCCACGTCGGACAGGCACGGCCCGAGATCGCGTCCTCGTGGACCCGATCCCGGCTGAACGGCCTGCGCGCGGATGACACTCCGGGGCTCAAGCAGGAATCGGTCGCCGGAGCGGGAGGTCTGACCCGCGCGGCCGGTCCCGTGCTGGAACGGGTGCGGGCGGAACTCGACGACACCCCGTTCGCCTTCGTGCTCGCCGACCGCACCGCACGTGTCGTCGACATCCGCTGCGCGGACAAGGCGTTCGGCGGGGCCCTCGTCGATCTGGGCATCGTGCCGGGCGTCAGGCTCGGTGAGGACCAGGTGGGTACGAACGCCGTCGGTACACCGGTGGAGACCCGGAAGGGACTCTTCGTACGGGGAGACGAGCACTTCATGGCGGCGTTCCACGAGTTCGCCTGCTACGGGCATCCGATCATCCATCCGATCACCCGCCGCCTCGAAGGCGTTGTGAACATCGGAGGCCGTGCGGGGGACGAGCACCGGCTGTTCTCGCCCCTGGTGCGACGCGTCGTCCGGGACATCGAGGACCGGCTTCAGCTCGACGCCTCCGGCGCCCAGCGCCGGTTGCTGGCGGCGTTCCAGGCGGCGGCGCGCTCTCCCAGGCGGCCGGTTCTGGTGGTCGGGCGCGGCCTCGTGCTGGCCACGCCGGCCGCGCTCGACCTGCTGGAGCCTGCCGACCACGCGGCGGTCCAGGCGTGCGCGGAGGGAATGCGCGGCGAAGGCGAAGTGACCCATCGGCTGACCCTGGTCTCCGGCCGGACCGTCTGGCTGAGGTGCGCACCGGTCGACGGCGTCGAGGGGGCGTTGGTCGACATCGTCCCGGAGCAGCACGGCCGACGCGGCACTCGGGGTGCGGGCACCGCCACCGGCTGGCCATTGCTGGTCGTCGGGGAGCCGGGCAGCGGCCGCACGACCGAGGCACGTCGGGCCGTGGGACCGGGTTCGATCACGCTCGACGCGACGGATGTCGTTCGGCACGGCGAGCAGGCCTGGGTCTCGAACCTGGTGGCACTGCTCGAGAAGGACGGACCCGCCGTCGTCATCGAGGACATTCAACTGCTCTCCGAACAGGTGACGTTGCTCCTGGCGAGATGCCTTCGCGGCACCCGGCGGATGACCGTGATGACCACGACACCGGGAGGTCACCTGGACGGCGTCCACGCGTCGTTGGCAGCCCTGTGCGGCGCCCGCCGCGATCTGGTACCCCTGCGCCGTCGCAGGCACGAGATCCCCGGACTGGCCCAGCGCATGCTGGCCGACGTAACCGGCCCCGGACACAGGCGACTTACGCCCGACAGCCTGCGGGTGCTGGCTGCCCAACCCTGGCCGGGCAACCTCGCGGAGCTGTGCCGCGTGATCCAGATCGTCGCCAGGACCCGCTCGGCGGGCGACATCATCGCCTCGGACCTGCCCGCCTCGCACCGCGGGGTGCCGGCACCCGTCTCGCCCTTCCGCCAAGCGGAGCGGGAGATCATCGTCGCGGCCATCGAGGCAGCCGGGGGCAACAAACTCCAGGCGGCACGCGCACTCGGCATGAGCCGGTCCACGCTCTACAACCGGATGCGCGCGCTGCGCATCCACTGACGCCCGATGCATGAGCCGGTGCCCGTTCGGCAGGCGATCACGTCACCGCGTCCCGACGGCTCCATCTTCTTCCGTCTCGGGTAACCTCCCCTCCTGACCGGGAGGGAGTGCGTGTGGAGTCGCGGCCGAACGGTGCCAGGACGGGGCGTCCGCCGGCCACGTCGGTCCAGGCACTTGAGCGGATCGGGTTCGAGTTGTTCGCCCGGCAAGGATTCGAGCGGACAACGGTCGACGACATCGCCACCGCCGCCGGCATCGGTCGCCGTACCTTCTTCCGCTACTTCGCCTCGAAGAACGATCTCGTGTGGGGTGACTTCGGGCGTCAACTGGCCCGCCTGGAGCGCCTGCTCGCGGCGGACCCCATGCTGCCGATGATGGACGCGCTGCGCTGCGCGGTGATCGAGTTCAACCGTTTCGACCCCGCCGAAGTGCCGTGGCACCGCCAGCGCATGGAGCTGATCCTCACCGTTCCCACGCTCCAGGCGGACGCCACGCTGCGCTACCGGGCCTGGCGGAAAATCGTCACGGAGTTCGCGGCACGGCGCACCGGCTCGCGTCCGTCCGACATGGGGCCCCGGTTGATCGGTCACGCCTCCCTCGGAGCGGCTCTCGCGGCGTACGAGAGTTGGCTGGCCGAGCCGGAATCCGATCTGACGGAGTTGATGGACAGGGCCGTTCGGCAGCTGACGGTGGGCCTCGCGGTCATGGATGCGGGAGTCACGGGAACCAGGTGAGCGGCGCTCGGGGCTGCTGCCGGTGCTGCGCTCAGGTGAGGTCGCGGCGCATGGCGTCGGCCGTGAACTCCCCGATGAGTACGGCCGTAGCCGCAGGACCACGCAGCGGAGCCGTGGGGAGGAGGGAGGTGTCCGCCACCCGGAGCCCGGGTACACCGTGGACTCTGCCGTACTGGTCGACCGCCGCTGTGCGTGCGTCCGGTCCCATCGGCGCGGTCCCACAGGCATGGTGGGACGTACCGAGGTTGCGGCTGATCCACTGGTCCAACGCGTCGTCGCTGTCGAGGAGTTCGGGGCCGGGCTGGAGCAACCGTCCTTCGGAGACGCGGTCGAAGGCGCGGGTGGCGACGAGTT
Organism: Streptomyces krungchingensis; assembly: GCF_054729265.1. Taxonomy (NCBI): domain Bacteria; kingdom Bacillati; phylum Actinomycetota; class Actinomycetes; order Kitasatosporales; family Streptomycetaceae; genus Streptomyces; species Streptomyces krungchingensis. Next base: position 1,329,305 of record NZ_JBPUKY010000001.1, on the reverse strand, counting down.
CCGCCGTTGCGCGGACGACCTCACGCAGGCGGCGGCGGTCGTCCGGCGTGGCGAGATAGCCGTACTCGATGAGCGGGGGCAGGGCGGGGTCGGCGGACTGGATGCGAAGCCGGCCGGTCGAGGCCGGTGACTGGACCGAGACGAGGAACGCCAGCGGTGCGCCGGCGACGGACGGAGTGCCGCCGACGAGCCCGGCGATCGGCACGAGGGACTGCAGGATCTCGAGGTCGCCCGGATACGTGCGGTCCGAGGAGGACAGGTGCAGGCAGCCGCCGAGCCACGATGCGTCGGGCGCGCCCGCATCCTGCCGGGGAGCCCACTCCAGGACGAGTTGGGGGTGGTCGCTGAAGCGGGTACCGACGGCGGGGGCGTCCTTGACGACGGGGATGCCGAATCGTTCGAGGGCGGGCCGGGGCCCGATGCCGGACAGCTGGAGCAGTTGAGGGGTGACGAACGAGCCGGCACACAGGACGACTTCCCCGCAGTGGAGGACGGTCTCTCGGCCGCCTCGCCGGACGACCACCCCGCATGCGCGGCCGCGCCGGACGACGACCCGGCGAACGGGGCAGTCACCGATGGCGGTGAGGTTGGGGCGAGCCAGGGCAGGCAGGAGGTAACCGATGCCGGTGTTGAGCCGCAGACCGTCGACGGCGTTGGAGGGTACGGGGCCGAAGCCCGGCGGTGCCTGGTCGTTCTTGTCGGGCTCGAGAGGATGACCGAGTTCCTCCGCCGCCGCGCGAAAGGCCGCCGTGGCGGGATGGGAAAGCGATACGCGGCGTATGCGCATCGGACCGTCACCGCCGTGCAGTTCACCGGCGCCGTAGTCGAGATCCGTCTCCAGCGCGCGCAGCAGGGGGAGCACCCGCTCGTAGGCCCAGGCCGGGTTGCCGGCCGCCGACCAGCGGTCGAAGTCCTCGCGCCGGGCCCTGATGAAATAGCCGCCGTTCACGGTGGTCGAACCGCCGAGACCGCGCCCGCGGACCACTGTGTAGGGACGCTCGGACGTGAGATGCGCGGCGTACCGCTGGACGGCCGGGTGGCCGGGCTGCGCGCCGGGGACCAGCCGTGCGTCCAGCAGCTCGGGCGGGAAGGCGTCCCGTAGCCCGGCAGGAACGGCGCCGAGAAGCCCGGGCGCGAAGAGCGGTGGACGCTCGGGGACCGGCCCGGCGTCGAGCAGGAGCACGGTTCGCGCGGAGTCCTCACTCAGCCGTGCCGCCAGAGCCGCGCCGGAGGCTCCCGCCCCGACCACGATCACATCGGCGGCCCTTCGCCCGGCGCTCTCACCCACGGGTGCGCTCGGCAGGAGGAGTGATGCCGTCGGCGGAGAACCACCAGAGCTTCGGCCGCAGCGGCTCTGTCGTGCGCTCCCGAAGGCAGCCCCGCCAGACGCCCAGGCTGTAGGCGACGTCATCGGCGAGGCGAATCGCCGTCCAGGGCAGCACCGGAAGGCCGGGGCGGCTGCGCCGGTACTCCATCAGCGGGGCGAGCACCGCGGCCGCGGCCAAGGGAAGCCTCGTCCGGGGTACGGCCGCCGCCAGCGGCAGGGCCAGCGGCCACCAGGCCCTGGTCAGCGTCCGGCCCAGCTGCTCGCCCGCCAGCAACGTACCGCCGCCGCCCAGTCGGGCCGCCGTGGCCCACGGCCGGTCGGACCAGGCCGCGAGCTTACGGGCGAGCAGCGCGGTCGTGCCGACGGTGACCAGGGCGCCGGCGAGGGGCCGTCGCGCGAGCGTCAGACCCCACGCGACCGCGCTCCACCCCGCCATCGCCGTCGCCGGGAGCGTTCCCGGGTGCCGGGCGGCGAGCGGCGCGGCGGAACCGCCGTACTGGATGCGCTGGGCGACCCACTGGCGCGGGCGGGTGCGGTGGACATGGGCCACGGTCACCGACGGGTCGTAGCGCACGTGGAGTCCGGCGGCCGCCAGCCGCCACACCAGGTCGACGTCCTCCCCGACACGCAGGGTCGCGTCGAACCCCCGTCCCACCGCGGCGCGGCGCACGAGCAGCGCGGCGCCGGGCACGTAGGGCACGGCCGCGCCGGGCCGGACGATCGACTCCTCGGTCCCCATGTCGAGGGCCGAGCGCTCGGCTTCGTACGAGGCGAGAAGCCCATGCCCCGGCCCGTCCGCCACGATCCGCGGCGCCACCGCGGCGACGGCGGGGTCCGCGAAGTGGGGGAGCAGGGCGTCGATCCAGCCGGGACGCGGAAGGCAGTCCGAGTCGACGAACGCGACCAACTCCGTGGTGGCATGGGCGAGTCCGGTGTTCCGCGCGGCCGCGGGTCCGCCGTTGACGGCGCGGCGCACCAGCCTGGCACCGGCCGCCCGTACGACGTCCGCCACCGCCGCGGGACGCCGTGAGGCATCGTCCACGACGATCACCTCCAGGCCGTCCCGGAGACCGGACAGACACCGCGCGAGCTGCTCGGCCCGGTCCCGGACCGGCACCACGACCGTCACCGACGGGCGCGGGGAGGCCGGCGGGGGCAGCGGATGCATCATCCCCGCCTGGACCAGACGACGTGCCAGCAGCCCGGCCGGCCGCCTGTCCCCGACCGGCTTCCCGTCGAGCCATCCGGTGATGACCGGAACAGCTTGTGGCGTCAGCCGCATCAAACGGTATGGAGCGCCGCCGAGCAGGACTCTTCCGTACCGCAGGACGTTCAGGCCGGGGTCGGGGCGGAGCCGGAAGGCGGCAGGCAGCGGTGGAACGTCGATCACCAGGCGTCCTCGGGCAGCACGGAGAGCCGACCATGGGGTCGGTGCGGAAAGGGGGACGGGTCCTCAGCATGGCCCTCCGGCTTCCTCCCGACAAGCCTTCGCCGCCGGTTTCCTCCGCCTGTCATATTTCCCATATCAAATTTTGTGCATGGTCTTCATTTCGGCACTCGGTGCCGTTACGTTGTGCCTCCGACGCGGCGAACGGCCGCGTCCGGACGACGAGGGGTTCTCTCATGAGCAATGAGCCGCAGACTTCCGCCCCGACAGCCACCACCGACCTGCGCGCCGTGACGGACGAGCAGCTCATCGAGGACGAGTTGCTCATCGAGGACGTGTCCATCGACGGCATGTGCGGCGTCTACTAGAACGCCCGCGATGCCCGCGCACACCTCCGTGGACGCCGGCCCGCGTACCGCCGGCGCGCGATTCGACCTCGACGCGGCCTGGGACGTACATCCCCAGGTCGCCGTCCGCCCCGAGCCCTTCGGGGCGCTGCTCTACCACTTCGGCACCCGGCGGCTGTCGTTCCTCAAGGACCGCAAGCTGCTCGCCGCCGTGACGTCGCTGGCCGACCACCCGAGTGCGGCGGACGCGTGCCGGCACGTGGGTGTCGAACCCGCCGAGTGGAGGCGCTATCGGGACGCGCTGGCCACGCTGGCGGCGTCTCACATGATCACCGAGCGCGCGGGGCGTGCCGCGCCGTGCTGACGCCCATCGTCAAGAGAGGAGGCGCCGTGTCACTCGCTTCCGCGAGTCCGGCGAGGCCGGTCCGGGCGGCTCGCCTCGTGGACCACTTCCAGCACGGCCTCGACGCTCCCATCTGCCTGACCTGGGAGCTGACTTACGCCTGCAACCTCGCCTGCGTGCACTGCCTGTCCAGCTCCGGGCGGCGCGACCCGCGCGAGTTGACGACCGACGAATGCAAGTCGGTCATCGACGAGTTGGAGCGCATGCAGGTCTTCTACGTCAACATCGGAGGCGGTGAGCCGACGGTCCGCCCCGACTTTTGGGAGCTGGTCGACTACGCCACCGCCCACCACGTGGGCGTGAAGTTCTCCACCAACGGGGTCCGGATCACCCCCGAGGTCGCGCGGCGGCTTGCGGGCAGCGACTACGTGGACGTTCAGCTGTCCCTGGACGGAGCCACCGCCGAGGTCAACGACGCGGTGCGCGGCGAGGGTTCGTACGACACCGTGCTGCGCGCCATGGAGAATCTCGCCGCGGCGGGCTTCGCCGGATTCAAGATCTCCGTGGTGGCCACCCGCCACAACATCGGGCAACTGGACGAGTTCAAGGACCTCGCCGACCGGTACGGGGCGCAACTGCGGCTCACCCGGTTGCGGCCCTCCGGCCGCGGTGCCGATGTGTGGGACGAGCTGCACCCCACCGCCGAGCAGCAACGACAGCTGTACGACTGGCTGGTGGCGAACGGCGAGCAGGTGCTCACCGGCGATTCCTTCTTCCACCTCTCCGCCTACGGTGAGGCGTTGCCCGGTTTGAACCTGTGCGGTGCCGGCCGGGTGGTCTGTCTGATCGACCCGGTGGGCGAGGTGTACGCCTGCCCGTTCGCCATCCACGACGCCTTCCGGGCCGGCAGTGTGCGCGACGAGGGAGGCTTCGCCCGGGTGTGGCGGGAGTCGCCGCTGTTCCTGGAACTGCGGGAGCCGCAGACCGGCGGCGCCTGCACCAAGTGCTCGGCCTACGACGCCTGTCGGGGCGGATGCATGGCCGCCAAGTTCTTCACCGGTCTGCCGCTGGACGGGCCGGACCCCGAGTGCGTACAGGGCCACGCGCAGGCGGCGCTCGCCGGCGACCGCTCCGGCGCGCCTCGCCCCAGCGATGATCACTCCCACAGGGGGCCGGTGCGGGGACAGCCCGTACTCCTCGGCATCCTCACGCGCAGGGACAGCCGCCCCGACCGCATGTGCGACGAGAGTCCGCTGGCCGGACTCGACATCCGCTGAACCAGCACGAGTTGACGTCACGTCAGCCGCGTGCGAGAAGGAAAGGAGCGTCATGCCCAACGCATGGTTCGAGACCGTCGCCGTGGCGCAGTGCCGGGCGAAGCGACGGTTGCCGGGATCGGTCTACGGCGCGCTGCTCGCCGGATCCGAGCGTGGCACCACCTACCAGGACAACATGGCCGCCTTCGCGGAGGTCGGTTTCGCTCCGCATGTCGCGGACCTGTCCGTCGAGCGCGAGCAGGCCACCACGGTCCTGGGCCAGCCCGTCTCGCTCCCGGTGATCATCTCTCCGACCGGAGTGCAGGCCGTGCACCCCGACGGCGAGGTCGCCGTGGCCCGCGCGGCGGCGGCACGGGGCACCGCGATGGGGCTGAGTTCCTTCGCCGGCAAGCCGGTTGAGGAGGTCGTCGCGGCCAACCCGCAGACGTTCTTCCAGATGTACTGGATGGGCGGCAAGGACTCGATGCTCGCCCAGATGCAGCGTGCTCGTGAGGCGGGGGCCAAGGGCCTGATCGTCACCCTGGACTGGTCGTTCTCGCACGGCCGGGACTGGGGCAGCCCCTGGATCCCCGAACGCCTCGGCCTGAAGGCCATGGCGCGCTTCGCCCCCGAGGGCATCACACACCCGCGGTGGCTGCTCGCCTTCGCCCGAAGCCGGCGGCTTCCGGACCTCACCACCCCGAACGTCACCGCCGTCGGCGACGAGGCCCCGACCTTCTTCGGCGCCTATGGCGAATGGATGCAGACCCCGCCGCCTACCTGGGACGACGTGCGGTGGATGCGCGAGGAGTGGGGCGGACCGTTCCTCGTCAAGGGCATCATCCGCCTCGACGACGCCCAGCGTGCCGTGGACGTGGGCGCCGACGCGATCTCGGTCTCCAACCACGGCGGCAACAATCTCGACGGCACCCCGGCCACCATCCGCGCCCTGCCCGCCATCGCCGAAGCCGTGGGCGACCAGGTCGAGGTGCTTCTGGACGGCGGCGTCCGGCGGGGCAGCGACGTGGTCAAGGCCCTGGCGCTCGGCGCCCGCGCCGTGATGATCGGCCGGGCCTACCTGTGGGGCCTGGCCGCGGGCGGACAGGCCGGTGTGGAGAACGTGCTCGACATCCTGCGCGACGGAATCGACTCGGCCCTGCTGGGCCTCGGGCGCTCCTCGGTCCACGAACTGACCCCCGACGACGTCGTCCTCCCGCAGGGCTTCACCCGCGTTCTTGGAGGGCCGTCATCGACCGGGACGCACCGAGGATGAGGACCGAACTGGCTTCGGTGACGTGGATCGAGGCCGCCGGTCTCGCCCGGCGGCGGGCCACCCTCGCCGTGCCCGTCGGCTCCACCGAGCAGCACGGGCCGCACCTCCCGATGTCGACCGACACGGACATCGCCGTCGCCCTGGCCGAGCGCCTGGCCCGGCAGGTCCGCGATGTGGTCGTGGCCCCGGCGGTGGCCTTCGGATCCAGTGGGGAGCACCAGGGGTTCCCCGGCACGCTGTCGATCGGTCAGGAAGCCGTCGAACTGCTCCTGGTCGAGCTGGTGCGGTCCGCGACCCTGACGTTCCCCCGGGTCATCCTGGTCTCCGCACATGGCGGCAACGCACAGCCCGTCACCCGGGCCGTGGGCCGGCTGCGTGCCGAGGGACAGGACGTCCTGGGATGGGGCCCACGCTGGGGAGGCGATGCGCACGCGGGCAGAACGGAGACCTCCGTCATGCTGGCGCTGGCGCCCCACCTCGTAAGGCTTCAGGCGGCCGAGGCCGGAAACACCGCCGCCGTCGAGAGCCTCCTTCCGAGGCTCCGCGAGGCCGGGCTGGCCGCCGTCACCGCCAACGGTGTCCTCGGCGATCCCACCGGGGCGAACGCCGAAGAAGGCCGGCTGCTGATCCAGCGGGCGGCAGCCGATCTCGCGGATCTGGTGCCGGGAGATCGCGGACGAACAGCGGCCGAATGAGATCATCTCGCGGCTCTGCGAATGGTTTTTGACCCTACGGAACCAACATCCCCTCTGGTGCGGAGACAGCTATGCCGAAATCGAAGACGATCAGGCGCGTATGGGCGCTCGACGCCCCCACGATCACCGTTGACAAGAGCATTCTGCTGGTGGGCAGCGGGGGAGAGAACGTGACGGTTCCCGCGCCGTCCTTTCTGATCGAGCATGACGAAGGGCTGCTGCTGTTCGACTCCGGGCTCGCGTCCGAAGCCGCCGGAGATCCGGCAGGCGCGTACGGACCTTTGGCCGCCATGTTCGAGATGCACTTCCCGGAGGCGTGCCGTCTCGACCGGCAGCTCGAGGCGCTCGGTTTCAGCACGGCGGACGTCAAGCGTGTGGTGCTCTCGCACGCGCACTTCGACCACACCGGCGGACTTCAGCATTTTCCGCACGCCGAGGGCTTCATCGGGGCCGGTGAACTGCGCTACGCCCGCAATGCCGACAGCCACACAGCGGCCTTCTTCCGGAACGAGGACCTCAAGGCGGCCGCGAGGATCCAGTGGAACGAGCTGCCGGCCGGCTACGACCACGACATGTTCGGCGACGGCAGCGTCACGCTGCTCTCCCTGCCCGGCCACACACCTGGAGCTCTCGGCCTCCAACTCCGTCTGGAGGATCGCACGTTGATCCTGACCGGTGACGCGGCGCACGTGCGGGAGAACATCGACAACACGGTGGGTATGCCGTTCGACGCCGACATCGTGAACAAGCTGGACTCGCTGCGCAAGCTCAAACTCCTCAAGACGCGGCCGGGCACCACTGTGTGGGTCAATCACGATCCGCAGGACTGGGAAGAGCTGCGTTCCGCGGGCAAGGAGATCACGGCCGGGTCCTTGCAACCCGCATAGCACGGAACCCGATTGAGCACTCGGTTCCGGCTCATGGCAATCGAATCCAGCGCGATATCCAGCACACACCGAAGGAGAGTTGGCAATGACAGTCCACAGTGCGGCGCCGGGGCTCAGCTCCTTGGTGGAGCCGGAACGGATGCTGGTCGGCAGCTCGTGGATTCCGTCACGGTCGGGAAAGACGTTTCCCGCGGTGGACCCCGGCACGGGTGAGGTGGTCGCACAGATACCAGAGGCCGACGCGGACGACGTCGATGCCGCGGTGCGGGCCGCTCGGCAGGCCTTCGAGGAAGAGCGCTGGACGGGGCTTTCCGGTCAGCAGCGGGGGGTGGTGCTGTGGCGCGTCTCCGATCTGCTGGAGGCCAACGCCGAGGAACTGTCCCGGCTGGAGAGCCTGGACGTGGGCATGCCCGTGTCACAGGCGCGGGCCATGCTCGGCGAGGCGGTCAACCTCTTCCGTTACTACGCCGGTTGGGCGGACAAGATCCACGGCCGGAACGTGGAGATCGGCCCCGGTGAGCGCCGCTTCCAGGGCATCACGCTCAAGGAGCCGGTCGGCGTGGCCGGACTGATCGTGTCGTGGAACGCGCCACTGATCGGCGTCTCCATGAAGCTGGCACCGGCGCTGGCCGCCGGCTGCGCCTGCGTGGTCAAGCCGTCGGAGCAAGCGTCCCTCACGGTGCTGGCGATGGGGCGCGTCCTGCTGGAGGCGGGTGTCCCCGAGGGCGTGGTGAACGTGGTGACCGGGCACGGTCGGGTCGGTGCGGCTCTGGCCGCGCATGACGACGTGGACAAGGTGAGCTTCACCGGCTCCACCGCGGTCGGCAAGGAGATCGTGGAGGCGGCCGCCGGGAACCTGAAGAAGCTCTCCCTCGAACTGGGCGGCAAGTCACCCGTCATCGTGCTCCCGGACGCGGACCTGGACCAGGTGATTCAGGGCGTCGCGATGGGCATCTTCTGGAACACCGGCCAGATCTGCACCTCCGGGACGCGCCTGTTCGTCCACCGGGACGTCTTCGAGGAAGTCGTCCAAGGGGTCGCGGAATACGGACGGTCGCTCAAAGTCGGCTATGGCACCGAGCCGGGTGTGGACCTCGGTCCGCTTGTCTCGCAGCGGCAGCTGGACCGGGTCACCGGATATGTGGAGAGCGGCCTCAGGGACGGTGCCCGGCTGGTCAGCGGGGGATCGCGCATCGGGGAGAAGGGCTACTTCTTCGAGCCCACGGTGCTGGCCGATGTCGACCAGTCGATGCGGGTGGTGCGCGAGGAGATCTTCGGCCCGGTGCTCGGCGCGATGCCGTTCACGGACGTGGCCGAGGCGGTGGCCGCGGCCAACGACACCGAGTACGGCCTGGCGGGCAGCGTCTGGACGCGCGACATCGCGAGCGCTCACACCATCGCGCGGAAGCTGCGTACCGGCCGCATCGGCATCAACGTCCACCGCGCGGGCGGCGTGCAGATGCCCGTGGGCGGTTACAAGCAGTCCGGCTGGGGCCGCGAGAACGGCCTGGAGGGTCTTGAGGAGTACCTCGAGACCAAGTCCGTGATCACCCTGCTCGACCGCTGAGTCCGCACAGCAGAATTCGTCAACAATCAAGGAGCTCATGCAATGCGCACGCGTGGAGCGGTGATTCGCCAAGCCCCCGGCAAGCTGGAGGTCGTGGACCTCGAACTGGACGATCCGCGTCCCGACGAGGTCCAGGTGAAGCTGGTCGCCTCCGGTCTCTGCCACTCCGACGACCACCACGTCAAAGGTGATCTGCCGTGCGGTACCTATCCGTTCGCGCTCGGTCACGAGGGTGCGGGCATCGTCACGAAGGCCTTCCCCAACGCCAAGGGCATCAAGGAGGGCGACCACGTCGTCTTCTCCGCGATTCCGTCCTGCGGGTACTGCCGCTGGTGCGCCTCCGGACGGCAGAACCTGTGCGACCTGACCGCCGGGATCCTGGCCGGCCCGCGCTGGACCGACGGCTCCTACCGCCTGCACACCACGGACGGAACCCCGGTCGGTCAGCACTGCGGCATCTCCACCTTCGTGGAGACGACCACGGTGTCGGTGAACTCGGTCGTGAAGATCGACGACGACATTCCGCTGGACAAGGCCTGCCTCGTCGGCTGCGGCGTGAGCACCGGCTGGGGCTCGGCCGTCAACTCCGCGCAGGTGCAGCCGGGCGACGTCGTCATCGTGATGGGTATCGGCGGCATCGGGGCCAGCGCTCTCCAGGGTGCCGTGCACGCCGGAGCATCGGTCGTCATCGCGGTGGACCCGGTGGCCTTCAAGAGGGACGAGGCCTCCGTGTTCGGCGCCACGCACGCCGTCGCCTCGGTGGAGGAAGCGGCGGAACTGGGACGGCAGTTCACCAACGGACAGGGTGCCGACTCCGCGATCATCACGGTCGGGGTGATCAAGCCTGAGCACGTCACCCAGGCGCTGGCCGCCATCCGCAAGGGGGGAACGGTCGTGGTGACCGCGGTGGGCATCCACGACGTCGTGGACACGCCGCTCCCGCTCTTCGACCTGACGCTCTCCCAGAAGCGCATCCAGGGCTCGCTGTTCGGCGGCACGGCCGGCAACTGGGACGTCAAGCGCCTGCTCCAGCTCTACCGCGAGGGCAGGCTCAAGCTGGACGAGATGGTCACCAGGACGTACAAGCTCGACGACATCCAGCAGGGCTATCGCGACCTGCACGACGGCAAGAACATACGCGGCGTCGTCCTCTACGACTGACCGGTGGGTACGGCCGGTCTCGATCACGCCGGTTCGTCGCGCACCCGCTTCGACCGATGTGCCCCCCTGCCCCCGTCCGGGCAGGGGGGCACATCTCGTACCGGGCCGTTGTTCAGCGGTACCACGGATCTCGTGGCGCTGTACGGGATCACCGAGAGGGAGAAGGCCGTCACCGTCACGCACGCCGGCGTGCCGCACCCCGATGCCGAGTTTCACGGGGTGGTCGCGCAGGCGACTCAGAACCGGGTGCTGGTGGTGTTCGTGTCCGCTCTGCAGCGGGTGGCGCACCCGCCGGCCTGCGTCGACACCGACGCCGAAGTCGGCATGCAGGCCGTCCGGCACCGCATCGCGCTCCATGCCGCGATCAAGGACCGCGGCGTCGACACCGCCACCACGGTCATGACGCAACACCTCGGCTGCTCGACGATCAAGCCCGCCGAGGCGGCAAGCACTGACCCGTGGCTTTCGTGATGGCCGCCGGCGTGCCCGGTGGGCCGAGCGAGGCCTCGGGGTGGCCGCGCTGCCCTCGACGACGAACGGCCACCGTCGGGTCCACCTGCCCACCGACGACGATGTCCAGGCCCGCGGTTCGGCGAGCGAGGCCGCCGGGCAGGCGGGCGAGCCCCGGATCACGGACCCCGAGTGCATACTGATCCCGATCATCGCCCCGACGACTTCGGGCACCCTGACGTGAGGGCGTTCGTCGCCGAGACCGTGCGGCGCGCCCGCCGACGCGACGTCGTGGTGTTCGCCGAAATCCACGGTGGGCCGACGGCGCCCGGAAGGGGCGAAGACGGCACATTCCCTGATCACCGCGAGGCAGGGGCTGCCAGTCCCCCCGATAGAGGGCACCCCGCTCAGAGGCTGCGGATCGCCTTGTCGCACGTGAACATGGAGTTGTCGCGACAACGACCTGGAGTTCACCGTTCGACGAGGAATCGCACTCATGACCAACAGCATCAAGCATGTGTCCGTCAAGGCACTGGCCTGGGATCTGGCTGCTGACATCTACTTCCCGCCGGGGTTCGACGAGAGCAAGACGTACCCGGCGATCGTCAGCGTCCACCCCATCGGATCGTGCAAGGAACAGACCTCCGGCAACGTCTACGGAACGGCGCTGGCGGACGAAGGGTTCGTCGTCATCGCCTTCGACGCCAGTTTCCAGGGCGCGAGCGGTGGAGAGCCGCGGTCGATCGAGGACCCGGTGTTCCGCGTCCAGGACATCAGCTACGTCATCGACCACCTGGTGACGCTGCCGTACGTCGACGCCGACCGCATCGGGGTCATCGGCGTGTGCGGTGGTGGCGGTTACTCCATCAACGCCGCCATGACCGATCGTCGTATCAAGGCCGTCGGAAGTGTGACCGGCGTGAACTTCGGACGCCTCATGCACGAGTCCTTCAGCGGCTACGACCCCATCGGCGCCCTCGACGCCATCGCCGCGCAGCGCACCGCCGAGGCGCGTGGAGCCGAGCGTCAGGTGACCCAGTACCTGCCGGCCTCTCCCGAGGTGGCCAAGGAGAACGGCCTCACCGAGCTCGACCTGTTCGAGGCCACCGAGTACTACCGCACCGACCGCGGCCAGGCCCCCGGCGGCCGTACCGAGGGCCTCTTCTCCCGGAATGCCACGTCGGTCGGCTGGGACGCCTTCAACCGCGCCGAGGTTCTCCTCACGCGTCCGCTGTGCGTCGTCGTCGGCGACAAGCCCGGTGCGTTCGGCGCCTACCGGGACGGCATGGAGATCTACCGCCGCGCGGCATCGAAGGACAAGGAGCTCGTCGTCGCGGAAGGTTTCTCCCACTACGACCTGTACGACCAGCCCGAGCCGGTCAAGATCGCCCTGGGCCACCTGATCCCGTTCTACAAGAAGTACCTCTGATCAACACCGAAGAACCGCCCCTGACCAGTCTCTGCAGGTCAGGGGCGGTTCTTTCATGGGTGACGGGTCCCCTCCGCGGCTCGGTGCCGAAGAGGGCGACGCCTCGAATGATCTCGCCGACACGCGCCATGCCGCCGGGTCCGGGAACATCGTCAACGTCTCGTCCGTCGCGGCCACCTGTCCGGCGCCGCACGGGGATCCCTGCTCGCCGAGCCGGGCGGGACCGGCGTCCCCGAGCAGCCGGCCGCCGCCGTCCCGGGCTGTACGGATCCAGCGGGGCGCGACGCACCGGCGGTGGCAGGGGTTCGCAGGGCGGTCCGGGGCAACCCACCAGCTGCAGCACCGGCAGGGCGCCCCGTACCGGCCTGCCGGCACTGCGTTCCGTGGAGGGCGACTGTCGACGACCAAGTGAAGGCCGCCTTCGGTCATTGCCCTCTTGGCCGATACGCCCGTGTGCCGCCCGCTACTTCTTCGCGTGAATGTGCGGAACGGGGTGCGGAATCTTCTGATCCGTGGGCAGGTTGTCGATGACCATGTCCCCGGCGAAGACCTCGATCAGATACCCGTCGGGGTCGGCGGCCATGAAGATGCTGAGAGGTCCCAGACCGACCGGCTCGAACGCCACCTCGTAGCCGGCCGCCGCGAGCTCGTCCCGGGCGACCTGGACGTCGTCGACCTCCAGAACGAGCGGCGACCACCCGGGGCACGAGGGAACGGGCAGCACATCGCCGTTCATGAGGATGACGCGACGTCCCCCGGTCTCGTCCTCGAGGAGAACCTCGGTGATGTCCGGGTCGGTGAAGTTGAATCGCGCGACTTCCCGCAGGCCGAACACGCCCGTGTAGAACGCGAGAGAGCGATCGAGGTCGCCCACCACGACCTTGGTGCTGTAAAAACGACCGTTCATCAGGTGCATCTCCGTATGAGATCGGGGAGTCCAGCGGGCCTGTTCTCGACCGCTCGTGGACGCCGGGCCCGTCCGTGGCCCGCCGAGCCATCTCATCCACTGCATCCCCCTGCGAGGAAGACCTCAGCCCGGAAGTGTCCAGGAAGTTGGACACCGGGTTTCCCGGTGGGGAAATGGGGCCGGAAGCGGGTACGCAGAGCCTTCCCAGGGAGTATTTATATGATATACGATTTTGCGGTTGGTCCTCCGGACGGCGTCGTCGGCATCGTGGCGGCGCATCGCGAGGCACTCGAACACCTGGTGACACGGCCCTGCCGGCTTCCTGCCGATCGGGGCGATCGGATGGGCCCGCGCGCCCGAAAGGATGTCAGCACATGACAGTCACGTACGACTACACGGGAAAGGTCGCGCTGGTCACCGGAGCCGGCTCTGGTATCGGACGGGCCGCGGCGGTGGCCTTCGCCCGGTCGGGAGCCGTGGTCGCTCTGCTTGACCTCAACGCGGAAGGCCTCGACGAGACGGTGGCGCTGATCGCCGAAGCCGGAGGCAAGTCTCATGCCATGGTCACGGACGTGTCGGACGCCGGCCAGGTGGAACGTGCGGTCGCCTCCACCGTCGAGGTGCTCGGCCGGCTCGACGTGGCGTTCAACAACGCCGCGACCTTCGACGCGCCCCAGGCCGTGGACGAGCAGGATGTGGACTCCTGGAACCGCGTTCTCGGGGTGAACCTCTCCGGGATGTTCTATTGCATGAAGTATGAAGCTGCGGCGATGCTGGCGACCGGCGGCGGCGCGATCGTCAACACGGGCTCCGTCGCGAGCGAGATCGCCTCGCTCGGCCTCACGGCCTACACCGCGACCAAGCATGCGGTCGTGGGTCTGACGAAGAAGGCGGCTCTCGACTACGCGACGCGAGGGATCCGAGTCAATGCCGTGCTTCCCGGGGCCATCGACACCCCGATGGCGGCCACCTTCAGCGGAGGAACCGAGGAGGGACGCGCCGCCATGGTCGCCCTCGAACCGATCGGGCGGCTGGGCCGGCCGGAGGAGATCGCGAACGCGGTCCTGTGGCTCAGCTCCGACGCGGCATCGTTCGTCACGGGCCACTGCCTCGCGGTCGAGGGCGGCTGGCTGGCCCGCTGATCGTCCGAGCGCTTCGGTGTCCCCCTTCCCGCCAGGGGACCGACGTGGCGGTTTCCTCGATGCGTGCCGAGCGCTCGACGAGCTCCACACCGGCTGGGCCGTAGCACTCGCTGCCACGGCTCCAGTCGTGTTGCCCCGCAGTACGGCCTGCGCGAACACGTCCGAGTCAACCATCAGGCCATGGGCGCCGGTTGGGACGATGAAGCGCAGGAGTGGGAACTCAAGGTCGTCGAGGGCGGCCGGAACCGCAGGATCGTGCGTGCCACCGCGGTCTGACCTCGCTTGTACATGTGTGGGCACCTGCCTCGGCGGTGCAGTCGCCGGCTGTAGGCCGATGCCCTACGAGTTGCCCTCTGTGAACGCCGCGACGGGGGCCGACGACGCCATGCAGGGCATCGCCCTCATCGGAGAGCTCGCGAGCGTCACCGGTGGCTACTGCGGCGGGTTCGCCGACATGGGCAGCGGCAGAGCGGCGTACGCGGTCGACTGATGTGGCGTCGGCGGTCGGCCGGTCCGGGACCTCGGCGGCGACGGGATGCGCGTCGGCGGGCCGGTCGAAGGTCCGGAACGAGGGGGGAAGGCAGCCGCCTGGTTGAACAGACCTCCGTAGAACTCCAGCCACTTGGACTGGTTGAAGGCGACTGCCGCGGCGATGCGTCCGTGGTGACCGTAGACGGTGACGAAGCGGCGTTGGTCGACCGAACCCTGAGCGATGACGACCTGGTCGGCGAAGGTGGGCACGCCCACGGACTTGATCTCGCTCCCCGGTCGACGAGGGTCACCGGCAGACCCATACTCTTGTCGACGAAGTGGCAGTGGTCGTCACCGGCGATCTGTTCGGTGACCGCTGTGCCCCGGAATCAGTCCGCTCGGGTCAGGCGACTTCGCTGGAGAAGGAGCGGCTGAACTGCTGTCCCGACCGCACCAGGTCACGGGCGCTGTGCAGGCGCGTCATCTGGTACGAGCGGAGGCACTCCGCCATGGTCGATCCGGGCAGACCGGCCGCGAGGGCCTCGGCGAGGGCCTCGGCGTCCTTCACCGACTGGTCGAAGCCCTGGCCGGTCATCGGTGTCTGAACGTGCGCGGCGTTCCCGACGAGCGTGAGACGTCCGTTGGCGATCGTGTCAGGCACGTACTCCGTGATCGGGGTGCCGATGAGCTGACGTCGGCTGATGCGGTCGAGGACCGCGCTCCGCCACGGCTGGGGCCACAGGTCGCGGGCCTGGGCCTCGAGTTCGCGGTACGTCTGCTCCGGGATGTCGTCGTTGCGCAGCGAGCGCCGCACCACGTTGCCGACGATGCGGCCCTTCTCACGAAAGAGGTCGTTGCGGGTCGCGTCGAACCAGGCGAAGCCCAACTGGCGGGCTCCGACGGCGCGACTGCCGTCCTTGCCCAGGAGGGGATAGCCGACGAAGTAGTCGTCTCCGCCCGACATCATGTCGGGTCCTTCCTGGTTGCGACGCAGGCGGTGCGCCGCAGGGAGGTCGGCTTCCTCGGCGATGCCGAGCCAGAGGACGTAGCCGGCGAAGGTCGCGTCGGGCTTGTGCGGTGCGACACCTCGTCGTACGACACTGCGGTGGCCGTCGGCACCGATGACGATGTCGGCTCGGAAGGTCCTGCCGTCCGAGGTGGTCACCCAGGCGGCATCCGCGTCCTGGCCGACGCTCGCCACGACGGTGTGGTGAAGAAGTTCGATACGGGGATCGGCCTCGACGGCCACCCGCAGCCTGGCATGGACCGCGGACCAGGAGTGCATCGCGCTCGACCCGCCGGCGGCGATGGCGATCAGAGACGGTACGGTGCGGTTCGAGCCGTCCAGCAGCTTCGTCTCGCCGTGCAAGTCGACGCCGACAAGGCCGAGCGCGGCGCCGCTTTGCGGAGAGGGACCTGATCGCTCGAGCATCGTGACGTGGAAACCGGCCCGGGAGAGAGTCAGTCCGGTCATCAGGCCCGACAGGGAAGCACCCACGACGATGGCGGTGCCCCGGCGCTGGTGTCGGTCTGCGGCATGGTGTGTTTCGCGTATGTCTGTGCTCATGAGGCTCTGCTGTTCTCGTGGAGTGGTGGGGTGCGGCCGAAGCGGGGGCGGCGAGTGCGGGTAGCCACCGGGAACAGTGGCTGTCCGGTGGCGTGCAGACGCGAGTCGTCCGTGCCGTGGCTTTGGTGGGGCGTGGACGCCCGACCGCTTGTGCGGTGCCCCCGCAGGCGAAGGTGGTGTCCGGGACGCAGCGAAGGCGGCCTCGACTATGGCGGACATGACCTCCGGCTTGCGTGCGGCGGCGGGTGCGAATTCCTCGGGACGGCCATGTCGGACATCCCGTCGACCACCCCGTCGAGGTTCGCACTCCCACATGTCCACGAAAAGGGTAGATTTCTATACCCCTCAGAAGAGGGCTGTTCCAGGTACAAAAAACTGGCCCCCACAGTTCTTTGCGCACAGGAATGCGGGGCGGCATGGGGCCCGGTCGCTGCCGTTCTCGCAGTGGCCGGGAATGCCGCCCCGCCAGGGCTCGCGCTTTACTCGCTGTCCCCTGTCAGCCGCCGCTCAAGTACCGGTGGCTCCCGCACTGGACCGATGGTTCGGCGTAGGTGTTCCGGCGTGTCTTCGGCGGGCGGACCATGCCGGCCGAAGACACCGCTTTTCACGCACCCCAGTAGGTGCGTACCTCAGTTCCGCTCGCCACGGTCGCTGATCCAGTTCTGGAAGCGGCTGTCGCTGTCACGGTACTGACGGCTGTGGTCGTAACCGGTGTCCTTGAAGTTCCGGTAGGACGCGCGGTTGTCGTCCCAGCGGTCGGACCTGTCCTGGTGGTCCCGAACCCAGCGTTCGTCGCGGTTGTAGCGGTGTCCGTCGCGGTTGTGGCGGTGTCCGTCACGGTCGTAACGGTAGTCATCGCGGTCGTAGCGGTGTCCGTCGCGTTCGTAGCGGTAGCCCGAGTTTCGGTCCTCGTCGTGAGTGCGGACCCGCTGGCCCGAACCCTCGTGACCACTCCAGTTGCCCTGTTCACCCCTGTCGTGGGTGGCGTGGCCGAGGGATCCGGCCGAGACGGTGACGGGGGCACCAGTCGACAGGGGCGCCGCCGATGCCGAGCCGCCGGCGCCGACGAGCGCAGCAGTCACCACCGCCGCGGAGGTGACGGCGACAGCAGCCCGACGCGCAATCTTGTGTGCCATGGTCTTTGCTCCTTGCTATCCCCACGTTCCTCTGAAATATGCCAGTGGGGGCTTGTTTTGATTGGCAAAGGAGACCCTACGCCCGCATAAGTGAAGGGCGAGCTGTCTTTGGCGTGATGTGCACCATGTCGGGTCATTCGCCTAATCCGGAATATTTCGCAGGCATCGATCGGCTCTGAGAACACCACGCCGATAGCCTTCGTGGCGCAAAGGAAGATCGATCCGTGGCCGGGTTGCGCCCCTCTCCGTGCAGCACGGGAAGCTCGCCGAAGCGCGGTCGCGCCGGGGGAAGCGAAGAGTGCCGGCGCTCACGCGCCTGAAAGGGCGTGGTCCGCACCCGCTCGGTCCCCTCCCGTGACCGTGCGGCCTCTTCCCGGGCCTCCCTCTCCCGGGTTTCCGGCAGGTCGGGCATCGACGGCGCCAACTGCCGCCACATGCGGACCCGATCAGGCGATCCGCCCCATCTCCCTTGCCGGCGACCGGAGTTCATGCGCACACGGCCATGGCTGCGACATGGGCGCCGGACGCGGCGACGGCTGACGTCCGCAGGCCTTGCCCTGTCAATCGAACACATAATATATTCACGCGAGATGGAAGTCGTGCGCGCTGATCCGAGGCCTGGCGGTCCGCCAGGAGGCACTTGGAGTCGAGCTCGTGAAGAGCCCGCTCGAGAACGCTCCCGAATTCCTGTCACTCATGGGGAAGTTGGTGGCACCGCACCGACCCGCGGGAGATCCATCAAGTGTGCGAGCAGCCGGGGGAGTGGCAGCGCGGCGCTCTTTCCTGGCCCTCCCGCAGTCCGTGGCTCTTGTCTCCCGATCATTCCCACATGCGAGGAGTTCCCATGGAGTTGAAGCCGGTGGCACCTGCCGCCAAAGGCCCCGCGAGCCGGTTCGTGGGGGATGTCTACTCCACCGCGATCGCCGGCCGCGAGGAACCGTCTCCCCTGATCGCCGCAGTCGTACGGTTCGTGCCCGGGGCGCGCACCCATTGGCACTCCCACGCGCTGGGCCAGACGCTGTACGTCACCGAAGGGGTCGGTCTGGTCGGCACTCGGGACGGCGAGGTCGTGTGCGTTCGGGCCGGTGACACGGTGTACGCCCCTCCTGGCGAGGAGCACTGGCACGGCGCGACGGCCGGCGACGTGATGTGTCACGTCGCGATGGTCGTCCGCGACGGGGATACTCCGGACACCACCTGGCTCGAGGCTGTCTCCGACGAGGAGTTCCAGGCGGCCAATGAGGCTGTGGCGCCGTCACGGGTGGACGCCGTCCGATGAGGACCGGAGGCATCGGCCTGGGGAACAGGAGTTGGGTGGAACTGGGTGAGCAGGCCGCGGATGCGGTTGCTTGAAGTTCTGGTACGGGATCCGGGCAGCATTCACGACTCGGTGCCGAAGTACATTCAGCTCGAAGCCCATGGCCACCAGGGCTTCCGCATGGACGTCATGCCGAGAGACCCAGTCCACGACCAGCAACAGCTACACCGCCAAGGACGCTTGCGACGAGCATCGACCAGCTCGTTGCTGTGTGCCGGCCCCCGGTGGTCTCGGCCCACTCCGCGGCCCAGGCCGCATGCCGACACCCCGGGCGAGACGCCCAGGGAGCGGCGA
Source organism: Streptomyces krungchingensis (assembly GCF_054729265.1). Lineage (NCBI taxonomy): Bacteria > Bacillati > Actinomycetota > Actinomycetes > Kitasatosporales > Streptomycetaceae > Streptomyces > Streptomyces krungchingensis. Next base: position 1,310,348 of record NZ_JBPUKY010000001.1, on the reverse strand, counting down.
AGGCCGGTGGTGATCCACCGATCACCACCCGGCCCTCGTTCTCGTGTGCGCCCTAGCCCAGGTTCATGTACACGGCCTTCGGGTACAGGTAGCTCTCCACGTGCTCCCGTGCGCCCTTCCAGCCGTAACCGCTCATCTTGGTGCCCCCGAACCCGATCGCGGGGTCGAGCACGCCATAGCAGTTGACCCAGACGGTGCCCGCGTCGATCGCCTTCGACACCTTGTGCGCCGTGGACACGTTCTGCGTCCACAGACCGCCGGCCAGGCCGTACGGAGTGGCGTTGGCCAGCCGGATCGCCTCGTCCATGTCGTCGAACGGGATCACCGTGGCCACCGGGCCGAAGATCTCCTCCTGCGCGATGGTCATGTCGTTGGTGGCGCCCGCGAATACCGTCGGCTCGATGTAGTACCCGTCCGCGTGTTCGCCCCTGAGGCGGCTTCCGCCCGCCACCAGGCGGGCTTCGTTGCTGCCGATCTCGATGTAGTGCTGCACCCGCTCCAGCTGCCGGGCCGAGATCAGCGGGCCGATCTGGGTGTCCGGGTCCAGGCCGTTGCCCACCCGCACCGTCTTGGTGAACTCGCCCAGCCGTTCCACGAACTCGTCGTGGATCGGCCGCTGCACGAAGATCCGCGTGCCGGCCACGCACACCTGGCCGCTGTTCGTGTACACGCCCATCGCGGCGCCGGGCACGGCCAGGTCCAGGTCGGCGTCCGCGAACACGATGTCCGGCGACTTGCCACCCAGCTCCATCTGAAGCCGCTTCATATTGCCCGCCGACGCCCGCACGATGGTCTGCGCCGTGCCCACCGAGCCGGTGAAGGCGATCCGGTCCACGCCGTGATGTTCGGCGAGCGCGCTGCCCGCGTCCTTCCCGTAGCCGGTGACCACGTTGATCACGCCATCCGGCACGCCGGCCTCGGTCAGCAGCTCCGCCACCCGCAGTACCGACAGCGACGCGTCCTCGGCCGGCTTGAGCACCGCCGTGCAGCCGGTGGCGAGCGCCGGGCCGAATATCCACCACAGGCCGATCAGCGGGCCGTTCCACGGGATGATCCCCCCGACGACGCCGACGGGCTCCAGGTACTTCAGCGTCAGGAAGTCCCCGGGCAGGGAGTTCGGTGCCGTCGCCACCGTTGTCGCGCCGGTCTGGCCGGCGAAGAACTGCAGTACCTGGCTCGTCCACTCCTTCAGTCCGCGGGTGCGGGCCAGCGGCGCGCCCATGTCGAGGGTCTCGATCATGGCGAGTTCGTCGAAGTTGTCCATCATCACGTCGTGGACCTTCAGCAGCAGCTTGCGCCGCTCGTGCGGTGTCCACCGCGACCACTCGCCCTCGAATGCGGTGCGCGCCGCCTTGACCGCGGCGTCCACGTCAGCCGCGCCACCCGCGGCGATCGCGCCGAGGGAGGATCCGGTGGCGGGGTTGATCACGTCGATCGTCTCGCCCGACGCGGCCGGTACCCAGCGTCCGCCGATCAGGTTCTGCTTCGTGCTCCCTACGAACGCCGGGAGCTCGTATGTGGTGGTCATCGTCAATTCAATCCGTTCTCATCGGACTCGAAAGCGGTCTGGATCGGATCCGAAGTCAGTCGAACTCGAAGACGCCCTTGCCGGCGTCCTGTTTGTCGAACCACGCATAGGCATCGGCCGCCTGGTCCAGCCGCCAGGTGTGCGAGTACAGGTCGTCCACGGGCAGGTCGTGCGCCACGATGAAATCGGCACACCGCGCCTGCTCGATGGAGGACTGCGTCCAGCTCGTCATCACCGTCCACTGCTTCTTGTAGACCGCCTGCGTGGTGAACTTCACCTCGCCCGGCAGGCCCGTGAACACCACCCGGCCGAACGTGCCCAGCACACTGAACGCGTCATCGGCCGCGCGGCCGGACGTCTCCATCACCACGTCGGCGAGCCGCCCCCGCGTGTACTGCGCGACCACGTCCGCCAGCGACTCCGAGCGGGAATTGACCACCACGTCCGCGCCGAACGCCCGCGACTTCGCCAGCCGCCGGTCGTCCACGTCCACCGCGATCACCTTCGCGCCCGTCGCAGCCGCGAACATCGTCGCCGAGAGGCCCACGGGCCCCTGCCCGATGACGACGGTGACGGTGTCCTCCACCCCGCCGAGCCGCTTGATCGCACCCCACGCGGTGCCCGTGCCGCAGCCGATCGCGGCGCCCGCCTTGAACGACAGCTGCTCCGGCATCGGCAGCAGCGCGGCCACCGGCACCACCGCGTACGGCGCGTGGCCGCCGTTCACGTGGACCGCCATCGTCCTGCCCGGCGCGGTCTCGCACATCTGCGGCCAACCCACCCGGCAGCGGCGACAGGTCCCGCAGCCGAAGTAGTGGTGGATCATCACGCGATCGCCCGGCGTGGCCTGCGCCGGGGTGACGCCCTCACCTACCGCGTACACCTCGCCGCACGGCTCGTGCCCCTGGATCACCGAGTGGTCGAAGTCGAAATTGCCGTGGTAGAAGTGCAGGTCGCTGCCGCACATGCCGGACGCGCGGATCTTCACCACGACCTCGCCGAGGCCGGGCTCGGGGTCGGCGAAGTCCGTCAGGGCGACGGTGCCGTCGCCCGCGAAGGTGATGCCCTTCATGATGTCGGTCTCCTTCGGATGGCCGGGTGGTTACTTCGCGCGGAGTTGGGCGGTGGCGGCGGCGTCGATCCGCAGGCCTTCCGGGTCGTGGTGCGGGTCGCCCACCACCACGACGCCGTAGTCGCGGGCGGCGCCCTCGATGCTCACGTACTCGTTGCGGACGTCGCGCAGCACCGCCTCCGGGTCGCGGGTGAGCGGGTCGCCCCAGCCGCCGCCGCCGTTGGTCAGGCAGCGCAGCACCGTGTTCGGCGCCGTTCGCCACACGTTCTGGCTCGCGAAGTAGTGGTAGCGGCCGTGCTCCGGGTCCAGGTGCTTCGCCTCCGGGTCCAGCACGCCGGCCACCGGGACGCTGTCCCGGTAGACCTCCGGCTCCGTGCCCAGCATGGTGGTGCCGGCGCCGTCAGCCTGCGGGAACAGCCACATCGCGCCGTTCGGGCCCGGACGCCCGCCGTTCGCGCCCACGCCGCTCGGCTCCTTCGTGCGGAACGGTGAGAGGTACTGCTCCGCGGCGGTCAGCCACAGCGTGTCCTTGAGGTTCGCCGCGCCGCCGCGGAACGCCCCGGGCCCGCCGCTGTCGATGGCGTGCTCCTTGCGCAGCAGCACCACCGGCGACTCGTGCTCGATGGTCTCCGTGGCCGGGTCCAGGTTGTTCAGCGGGAACAGCACCGTGTAGCTGTCGCCGTCGCCGTGCCGGGTGGCGCCCCACGGGCCGTGTTCGCCGCCGCACTGGGTGGCGCTGGTCCAGAACGTGCCGTCGTCCCGCGTGCCCGACGCGTTGTGGGTGTTGGTGGAGCCGTAGTCGCCGGCCACGCCGCGCTCGCCCAGCACCGGGTTGAGCGCGTCGAAGATCGCTGACACCACCGCCCCGGAGGCCTCCCAGAACATCATGATGCCGCCGTCGGGCGGCAGCGACGAGACGAACGAGCCGGCCGGGGTGACCACGTCGATGTTGCGCCACGTTCCGGAGGTGAACCGCACCGTCGGGTCGAGCAGCATGGTCAGCGCCACGCCGGCCGCGGTCTTGGTGTCCAGCACACCACAGTTGATGCAGGTGCGGGCCTGCCCGGTGGTACCGGACAGGTCGACCTCGATCTCCGTGCCGCGCTTGCGCAGCGTCACGTGCACCCGGTACTCCTCGGTGTCGTCCAGGCCGTCGGCGTCCACCAGCGCGGAGCCGGGGTAGTCGCCGTCCGGGACCTGCGCGATGGCGTCGCGCATCCGCTCCGCCGAGGTGTCGCACGAGTACGTCAGATTGCCCAGGAAAGCGTCCAGCCCGTAGCGCTCGATATTGCTGTGGACCAGCTGCTCGCCCAGCTTGAGCTGGTGCAGCATGCTCTTGAAGTCGGGCAACAGCATGCTGCCCCAGCGGGTGTTGTCGAAGATCAGGCTGAACGTGCCGCGCACCGGCCGGTCCTGCGACCACAGCAGCATCGGCGGGATCACCAGGCCGTTCTCGTAGACGTTGCGCTTGGTCGCCGAGAACCCGCCGGGCACGGTGCCGCCCATGTCCAACTGGTGCGCGCACATGTTCACGAACGCCACGATCCGGCCCTCGTGGAACACCGGGCGGATGAACGCCACGTCGTTCACGTGCCGGCCGCCGCGGTACGGGTCGTTGCAGATCAGTACGTCGCCGGGGCGCAGGTTCTCCGGGCCGTACTCGACCACGGTGTTGCGCACCGCGTCGCCCATGGTGCCCAGGAACACCATGAGGCTGTTGCTCACCCCGGCCATCGGGTAGCCCTGCTCCGGCGGGCCGCTGATGGTGCAGGCGAAGTCGTACCAGTCGCGGATGATGGGGGAGAAGGCCTCCCGCATGAAGCCGGTGGACATGTGCTCGACGATGTAGTCGAGCCGGTTGCGCAGGACCGACGCGGTGAATCGGTCGCTGCCGTACCGGGCCGCGAAGTCGTCGTCGGACAGGTCACGGATCCGGTCGGCCTGCCGCACGGCGGGTTCGATGGTGTCGGTCATGATCAGTGGTTCCTCCGGATGACGATCTCGCCGTACTCGCCGACGGTGGCGCTCTGGCTCGCGCCGATGTGCGTGGTGGACAGGCCCTCGTGCACGATGGCGGGGCCGACGATCTCGTCGCCGGCGCGCAGCGACTCGCGGTCGTAGACGGTGGCGGTCCGGTCACCGTCGCCGCCGTCCGAGGTGTCGCCCAGGTAGCGCAGCGTGCGGGTGCCCACGGGGAGCAGTGGCACGTCACCGCGCGCGGGGAGCTTCGGGTACTCGATCTTGTCGGTCTTCAGCACGGCGCGGACGCGGAACGTGACGCCCTCGACGGGCATCGCCTCGAACCGGTTGTCGGACCGCGACTCGTAGGTGTCGTGGAAGCCGGCCACCATGGCGGCCACCGCGTCGGCGTCCAGCGTGCCGTCGGGCACCGGGATGAACGGCGTCTCCCAGCTCTGGCCCACCAGGTGGGCGTCCATGCTGCGCTGCAGCTCGACGTCGCCATCGCCCACCTGGGCCCGCAGCTCGTGCTCCATCTCCACGAAGATGGCGTCGATGCGCTCGGCGTTCGCGTCGTCGAGCATCAGGTAGGCGCTGCGGTTGACCGTGAACACCTGGTCCGCCGACAGCAGCCCGAGTGCCGAGAACAGGCCGGGGCTCGGCGGGACGATCACCTCCTTGCACCGCACGGCGTCGAGCACGGCGGGCAGCAGCATGGGGCCGGCCGCCCCGAACGCCACCAGGCTGTAGTCGCGCGGGTCGACGCCGTTCTTGATGGCCACGTTGAACAGACCCTCGGCCATGTTGTGCACGGCCATCTCGTAGGCGTAGCGCACCCGCTGCTGCAGCGTGAACGGGGTCTCGAGCGATTCGAACGCGCGCTGGGACAGGCTCCGGTCGATGGCCACCTCGCCGCCTGCGAAGCCGTCGGGGTCCAGGATGCCGATCATCAGGCAGGTGTCGGTGGTGGTGGGTGCGGTACCGCCGCGACCGAAGCACGCCGGGCCCGGCTCGGCGCGGGCGCTGTCCGGGCCCACCTGGATCTCGCCGCCCCCGCCGATGCGCACGATGGAGCCGCCACCGGCACCGATGCTGGAGATGTCATTGGCGAGCGCGTTGACCACGAGGTCGTGCTCCAGCTCGAACGACGTGTTCACGAACGGCTCGCCGCCGGTCACCACGCTGATGTCACAGCTCGTGCCGCCGACGTCGGCGCACAACAGCTCGGTCCGGCCTGTCAGTTTGCCGAAGTGGGCGCAGGCGACGGTGCCGGCCGCCGGCCCGGAGAACACGATGCGGAACGGCTTCGCCATCGCGTGCTCGGCCGGCACCAGCGTGGCCGCGCAGTCCGCGAAGTTCAGCGAGCCCGTGAAACCGAGCCCGGTGAGGCCGGCGGACAGCCGGTCGGTGTAGTCGGAGTAGATGATCTTCATCAGCGTGTCGATCACCGTGGTGGAAGCCCGCGCGTACTCCTTGGCCAGCGGGGAGACCTCGCTGGAGATCGACACGGGAACGTCACCCACGATCTCCCGGACCAGCTCGCGCAGCCGCAGTTCGTGGGCGGGGTTGACGTACGCGTTGATCAGGCAGATCGCGACGCCCTCGACGCCGCAGCGGGCCAGCGTCTCGATCTCGGCGCGGGCCTGGGCCTCGTCGAGCTTGAACAGCACTTCGCCGCCCGCGAGTATCCGCTCGCCGATGCCGCGCCGCAGGTAGCGGTCGATCAGCGGCTTCGCGGCGTCGCCGAAGCTGCGCCGCCAGCCGGGATCGAGCATCGCGTCGGACGGCCGCCACACGCGACCCATGTCCAGGATGTCGCGGTGCCCCTCGGTCGCCAGGAAGCCGATCTTCGGGAGCTTGCGTGTGATCACCGCGTTCAGACCGTGCGTGCTGGCGTGGTTGAAGACGGTCGATCCGTCGACACCGAGGCGCTCCGCGCCGCGCAGCACGGGCGCGGCGACGTCGGTGTACTCGGTGGACACCTTGGTGGTGAGGATCTTGCCGTCGCGCCAGCCGACGACGTCGGTGAAGGTTCCGCCTACATCAACGGCGATCATGTGGTTCTTCCTTCGGATAGTGGATCGGGGGAGTGGCCGGGATGAGTTGGGCCCGCGAGTGGAGCCCTCCGGCTCAGAGCTGGTCGACGAGCAGGTTGATCGGTCCGAGCCGGTTCGCCGGCGTGCGGCGGACCGAGGTCAGGCAGTGCCGGCACTTGACCACGTGGGTCCACCCGGTCTCGCCGACCACGTCGTACGCGGCGAGACCGGCCCGGCCGCAGCCAGGGCAGTCGCCGGCGACGGGCGTCCGCTCGACGGGGCGCGGGGGTGCGATCTGGCTCATTCGGGTCTCCCGTGCGGTGTCGTCGTGGGTTCGGTGAACGCCGCGCAACGGTAGGAATGAGTGACCTGGGGCACAATCCGCGGGGCGAAGGCCTGTCCGCTCGGCGAAATGGACGTCCGGCGGGTGCACCGGACATCCGACGCGCGAAGCCACGGTCGCCGTAAAAAATATTGTGTACGATGACGTGTGGCGCCTCTCACAACTCACCGGAGGTGACGATGCCCGGTCCGGTGCTCTCGGTCGGTGCGGTGCACCGCACGTTCAAGACCACCGATCCCGACGCGGCGCACGAGTACGTGGAGCGGACCTTCGCCGAGCACGAGATGACGCTCGACGGCCGCGACGGCATGTCCTTCCGGCTGGACTCCGCGGTGACGCCCACGGTCACCGTCGGGCGCATGGCGTACGGCAAGCGTGCCCGCATCACGGGGCCGGCGATGCGGGACTGCTACCACGTGAACCTGCTGGTCTCGGGCAGCTGCAGGGTGGAGCAGTCGGGCCGCCGCAGCGGCTTCAGGGCCGACGGTGACCGCCGCGGCGTGATCTTCGGCCCGGACGAGCCGGTGCTGATCGACTGGAGCGCCGACTCGGCCCAGTACCACCTGAAGATCTCCCGGCGCACGTTCGAGGAGCACGCGGCGAAGCTGGCGGGGCGCCCGGTGGTGGCGCCGATCGCGTTCGGCCTCACGTTCCCGCTGAACGACGCGCCCGGCCGCTCGCTGTCCTCGGCCGTGGCGTTCTACTACCAGCAGCTCGCTCAGGAGGGCGGCCTGGCCACCATGCGCGCCGTGCAGCGGGAGCTCGAATCGGCGCTGATGACCCAGGTACTGCTGGTGGCCCGCAGCGACCTCACGCCGTCGCTGAACCGCGACGCGGATGATCAGGACGCGGACGCGCGGATCCGCTACGTCATGGACTACATCCGGGCCGGAGCGCAGGACGCCCTGACCGTCGACGACCTTGCCCTGGTCGCCGGGGTCACTGTACGTACGCTGCAGTCAGGCTTTCGCCGGTTCGCGGGGGTCACCCCGAGCGAGTTCATCCGCAACGTGCGGCTCGACGGTGCCCGCGGCGACCTGCTGGCGGGGAACGGGCCGTCGGTCAGCGACATCGCGAGTCGGTGGCACTTTCACCATCTCGGCCGGTTCGCCCAACAGTACCGGCAGCGGTTCGGCGACTCCCCGTCGCAGACGCTACGCAGCCGCGCCGTCACCGTCCTGTAGCCTGCGGGCTCGTCTCCGAGCTCTGACCCAGCAGCAAGTACGCCGAGCCCCGGTCGCGGTCCCGGTCGGGCAGCAGGCCCGATGCCGCCTGTGCGCCGAGACAGTGCTCGCGCATTGACTTGCTCCTCGGGCTGAAGCCCGAGGATTCTGGCCTTCTCGATCGTTGCTGTGCCGCTACGCGGCACGGGCTTGGGTCGGGAGTCCGTGGCTTCCTGCTTCTTCGCGCTGTGCCGGGATCGCTCCTGGTCTTACCGGCGCTCCGCAGGCCGATACCGCCAGTCCGGCGGCCGTCTTCACGTTGATCGCGGCATTGTGGTCCCGGTCATGGACGCTGCCGCAGGCGGTACAGGTCCATTTCCGGACGCTGAGGGGTTTGGGTCCGTCCACGGCGCCGCATGTCGAGCAGGTCTGGGAGGTCGGCTCGAACCGGCCGATCGTGACCAGGGTGCGGCCGTACCGGGCCGCTTTGTACTCCAGCATGCTGACGAACGAGGACCATCCGGCGTCGTGCACGGACTTGGCCAGTCTGGTGCGGGCCAGTCCCGCCACCGACAGGTCCTCCACGGCGATCCCTTGGTTCTCGGAGATCAGCCTGGTGGAGAGCTGGTGGTGGAACTCGCGGCGGGCGTCGGTGACCTTGGCGTGAGCGCGGGTGACCTTCAGGCGGGCCTTTTCGCGGTTCTTGCTTCCCTTCTGTTTGCGGGACAGCTCCCGCTGGGCCTTCTTCAGCTTCTTCTCCGCGCGCCGCAGAAAACGCGGGGAGTCAATTTTCGTGCCGTCGGACAGGACGGCAAAGTGGGTGAGGCCGAGGTCGATGCCGATGGTGCGGTCGGTTTCGGGCATCCGTGCCTGGTCGGCGGCGGGGTCGGTGTCGATGACGAAGGAGGCGAAGTACCGCCCGGCCGCGTCCTTGATGACGGTGACGGAGGAGGGCGTGGTGGGCAGCGTGCGGGACCACTTCACCTTCACCGCGCCGATCTTCGGCAGGTTCAGACGGCCACTGTCGGTGATGGACCAGCGGGCGTTGGCGGTGAACCGGATCGACTGCCGCTTGTCCTTGCGGGACTTGAAATGGGGAGCACCCATCCTGGGCCCCTTGCGACCACCCTTGAGGGAGGCGAAGAAGTTGCGGTACGCCGTCTCGACGTCCCGCAGGGACTGCTGGAGCACCACCGCGGAGACCTCGCCCAGCCAGGACCGCTCCACCGTCTGTTTCGCCTCGGTAATCAGCCTCTTCGACAGCTCTGCGGCCTTGGGGAACGGCTGCTTGGCCGCTCTGGCCTCCTCACGGGCGCGGACCGCGTCGTTGAACACGACACGGGCGCACCCGAACGCCCTCGCCAACGCTCTCTGTTGGCCGGTGTCCGGGTACAACCTGAAGGAGTACCGGAGCTGCATGACCATTACGATACATACTTGGGTTATGGGCGACATGCATGAAATCAGAACTGGTAGGCACTGCGCTTTCGTGATGCACGTCCACTTGGTCTTCGTGACCAAGTTCCGGCACAAGGTGTTCACCGATGCCCACTTGAAGCGTATGGAAGAGATCATGCGGTCGGTGTGTAGGGACTTCGAATGCGAGCTGGTGGAGTTCAACGGCGAGAACAACCACGTCCACCTGCTGGTGAACTTCCCGCCCAAGGTCGCCGTGACCAAACTGGTCAACTCCCTCAAGGGCGTCTCCTCCCGCCGCCTGCGCCAGGAGTTCCCCGACCTGGTACGCCACTACTGGAGGGCCAACAAGCTGTGGTCCGGCTCCTACTTCGCCGGAACCGTCGGCGGCGCCCCGCTCAGCGTGGTCAGGCAGTACATCGAACAGCAGAACCGGCCGGTGTGAGCACCGCCCGGCTCCGCCGGGACCAGCCCGCGCGACGCTCCGCACCGCAGACGAGGAACTGCGGTGTCCGGCTCCGCCGGACCTGAATCCGCGACGCTCCGCGTCGCCGCCATCAGATTCGCTTCACCACCGGCCTGAAGGCCAATGCACTGCGAATGAATTCCGGTAGCGCAGAAGCCGCTGCCGGTGATGCCGTATCGAGCGTCCTGGTCGGCGAGTTGTCGCGCCGCGTCCACGTTCGCCCGGTTCAAGCCATGGCCATCAGGACCTGGGAATGAGGGTGGGCGTCAAGAAGCTCCTCGATCCGGGCGGCGAGGAGCAACAAAGGGGCGAAAATCCGGCTCGGCGTCGACCGTCGCGGCTGCCTCTGTCGATCGGCCGAGCTTCAGGCGGTCGACCGTCGGGCCTGCCCACAGGGCGAGGAACCGGTTCGCGGCGGTGCCGTGTCCGTGTTCCGCACCGTGTGGGCAGGTGACGGTCCTGCCGGGGTACGCGTCGTCAGGAGGCCGCGGGGAACGCGTGCACGCCGGTCAGGTCGGCCGAGAGCCGCCACAGGCGTGCCGCGGCCTCACGGTCGATCGCGTACGCCGCCACGCCCGGGCCGAGGCCCTCCACACCGCTGCTCTGGCTCACGGGCCTGATGTCCGCGACGTCGGTGTCCTCGCAGTAGACGCCGCCGGTGTTGACGAGCTGCGGGGAGGTGGCGGCCCACACCTGGGTCGACGCGCCCTGCTCGGGCGTCTTGAAGTCGGTCGCCAGCATGTTGCCCTGCTCGTCGACCCAGCCGAAGGCGACCATCTCCTCTTGGGGCAGATGGCGCTGCAGGTCGGTCATGATGTTGCCGGGGTGGACCGCGAACGCCCGCACGCCGGAGTCCTTGCCGAGCGCGTCGAGCTGTACGGCGAAGAGGATGTTCGCCGTCTTCGCCTGCCCGTACGCCTGCCACTTGTCGTAGCCGCGCTCCCACTGGACGTCGTCCCAGCGGATGTCCGAGAGCTGGTGCCCCAGCGAGGAGGTCGATACGACACGCGCGCCGCCTTGTGCGAGCGTGGGCCAGAGGTGGTTGACGAGGGCGTAGTGGCCGAGGTGGTTGGTCGCGAACTGCGCCTCCCAGCCCGGGCCCACGCGGGTCTCGGGGCAGGCCATGATGCCGGCGTTGTTGATGAGCAGGTCGATGGCGCGATCGGAGGCGAGGAAGCGCTCCGCGAAGGCGCGGACGCTGTCGAGGTCGGAGAGATCGAGTTCGTCGACCTCCACGTCGTCCAGATCCGCGATCGCGGCCTGGGCGGCCTCGGGCCGCCGCGCGGGGACGACGACATGGGCTCCGGCCGCGACCAGCGCGCGGGTCGTCGCCAGTCCGATGCCGGAGTAGCCGCCGGTGACGATCGCGAGCTTTCCGGTGAGGTCGATACCGTTCAGGACTTCGGCGGCGGTGCTGCCGAACCCGAAGCCCGAGCCGATCTTGTGCTGTTGCGTTGTCATGATCCGTTCCTGGGGTGTGACTGCGAAGCCTGTCGTTTCCCCCCGGGGTGGGCGTCACGCCGGTTTGATCGTCATCCTGTACTGGTACTTGGAGAGGTTCAGTAGCCCTACGTCTTCCCGGACATCGCCGAGGTGCACCAGGACGAACGGCGCCATCTTGCCGTTGCCGTAGAAATGACGACGGCATTCCAGAACTTGGAGTAGCACAGGTCGCCCCTGCGCGGACTCGACGTGGCCGGGGCCCCGTCGACGGGAAGGGGCGTGGGCGTCGGACCGTAATAGCGTTGTCCGCCGTCCTCGCCCACCGTTATGTCCATCGGGAGATGACGGAGCAGGCTGTCGACGGTCTTGTTGTCGTTCAACTCGACCGTGAAGTCATGTTCGTCGAGCATGACTTCGACCTTCTCCATGCCGTGCTTTTTCTCACTAGTACATGTATGCGCCATTGTCGACGGTGAGAACGCGGCCCGTGACCGCTCGGCTCATGTCGCTGGAGAGATACAGAATGGCGTTCGCCTGGTCGATCGGCTGCGTCGGCGCCAGCTTCGTGTTCGAGTAGGTGGCGGCGTACTCGAGCATGGTCGAACCGCCCGGCAGTTCGCCGGCGGCCCAGGCCTGCATCATCGGCGTGTCGGTTTCCCCGGGAGCGACCGCGTTGCAGCGAATGCCGGTGCCCGCGAAGCGGAGCGCGATGTTCTTGGTCATCGTGTTCACCGCGCCCTTGGTCGAGGTGTAGGCGACACCGCACACCGGCAGCGAGCCGTTGACCGACGTCACGTTGACGATCACGCCTTCGTCGCGCGGGATGAAGTGCTGGACCGCCTCGCGACAGAAGCGGAACACGCCGAAGTAGTTGATCTGGACCACTTCTTCGAAGTGCTCATCGGTCGTTTCCTCGATCGCGTACATGTCGCCGTAACCGGCGTTGTTCACGAGGATGTCGACCTGGCCGAACGCCTCGATCGCCTTGCCGAAGACAGCGCTCGGGGCGGCGGGGTCGGCGGAGTCGGCGACGACACCGATGGCGGTGTGGCCGGCCTCGGTGATCGTGCCGACGACGTCGTCGATGCCGGCCTGGTTGCGCGCCGTGATGACGACGTTGGCGCCTTCGGCGGCGAAGAGTTCCGCCGTCGCTCGTCCGATGCCCTTGCTGGCGCCGGTGATGACAGCCGTCTTGCCCGCGAGGAGTTGTGTCATGGTCAGTCTCCGATGAAAGGGTTGGTGCGGGGGGTGCCGTTCAAGGGCCTCGAAGCCGGGTGGGGTCTTTCCACTCGCGTTTCGGCCCCTGAGCGGGCTTGTGTGCCTGTGTGATCAGTTGCTGCGGGTGCGAGGGCCGCGGTACTGCTCCTCCGTGACCTTCTGCAGCCAGGTGCTCTCCGGGCGGTCGACCGTGGACCGAGGCTTGATGGCCTTCTGCGCGGCGGAGGGTTCCTGCGCCATGTCGTGCTCTCCATGGGTTCGAATCATGCAGAGCGGGCACCCATTCCGGGGTCGGCCGCGCTCTTTGGAGGCTGGTGGCTGCACAACGACCCCCCTCGGACTTTCCATCCGAAGAAGGGACGCTCTGTCTTTCCGACAGCCGCACGCACAATCCTCACGCCGACTTTGGAGCAAGAAAAGGGGAGGGTCTTTTCATGGGAGAGAATCATCCTGGGAAGAAACTCTCCCCCCTTCGCGCGGGAACGGCGATGCGAGACTGACTTCATGAGCCCTGACGCGCATCTGAACGAGCTGGGCGAGTTCCTCAAGGCCCGCCGGGCCGAACTCGCCCCCCGCACCGTCGGCCTTCCCGACCCGCCACGGCGGCGCCGCGTCGGTGGCCTGCGTCGCGAAGAGGTGGCTCAGCTCACCGCGATCTCCACCGACTATTACACCCGGCTGGAGCAGGGCCGCCTCCAGCCGTCCACAGCGGTTCTGATCGCTCTGGCACAGGCCCTGCACCTCGACGACGACCAGCGCACCTACGTCTTCGGTCTCGCCGGGAAGCAGACCCCGCGCCCGCGCAATCGCGCCCGGCAGAAGGTCCAGCCGCAGCTCCAGCGACTGCTGGACGACCTCAGTGCCACACCCGCCATCGTCCTCGGACGGCGCGGGGACATCATCGCCTGGAACCAGCTTGCGGCCGCCCTCATCACGGACTTCGCGACGATCTCCGAGAAGCACCGCAACTTCCTCCGGATCCTGATGACCGACCCGGCCATGCGCACGTTGTACGCCGACTGGGAGAACGTCGCACGTACGGCCGTCGCCCAGTTGCGCATGGAGGCCGCCAAGTATCCCGACGACCCCCGCCTCACCGCGCTCGTCGGCGAACTGTCCGTCCTCGACCCCCACTTCCGCCAGTGGTGGGCCGCCCACCGCGTGGCCACCCGCGCCGTCGGATCCAAGAAGCTCAACCACCCCGTCGTCGGTGAACTGTCCCTCGACTGGGACACGCTCACGGCCAGCACCGACCCGGAGCAGCAGCTCGTCATCTGGACCGCCGCCGTCGGCACCCCCACCCACGAACGGCTGCGTACCCTCGCTTCCTGGGCTACCGACCATCAACTTGACGTTCCGTCAGAGGACTGAGCCCGTCAACGGCTCCTGCTGCTCGGAGGCGGCGGAGCAGGCGCAGGAAATGTCCGGCAGCCTTTCGTGAAGGCCGTCAGTCAGCCGGCAGAACTGGAACCTGAGAGGTGGGGCAGGTCAGATCCGTCACCTGCGGCACGGTGTGCTTGATGCCCCCGAGCGTGGCCCGGCTCTCGGAGAACGACACCGCGCGGACGGCGGGCAGCAACGCGGGACCGCACCCGGTGGGCGATCTGACGGACAGCCGCCGGACCCTTGTCGATGGGCTTCGCGAGCCATTGGGCCGGATCATGTCGCACCGGTCCTGGCAGGGCGTCAGGTTTCGGGGGTGGCGTGCAGAGAGCGTGTCAGATTCTTGTGGACGTGCGAGAGGGCGGTGGCGGTCGCGATGAGGATGATGTCGAGGACGGCGAGGGAGGCGAGCGCGGGCAGCCAGATAGCAGCGATGCCGGCCGCCAGGCAGGCGGCGCAGGCGAGAAGTCGTTCGGTCCAGGCTCCATGGGTGGTGGTGCGGAAGAACCAGGCGGTGGCGGCGAGATAGAGCGCTGGGGCGCCGAAAAGGAGGAAGGCAAGGGCGAGGGAGCCGTGGCCGAGAGGGTGGACGATGGCGAGTTCGCTGCCGACAGCGAGGGCAACCAGGGCGGCCAGTACGGCGTAGGCGCTGTTCGTGCCCATCCGGACTGACCGCAAGGGATCGGTGGTGGTGGCGACGGCAGTGGTGAAGGCGTCCTCGGCACCGCCGAAGTAGACCGCCCACAGGCAGACCAGGGCGGTGAACGCGCCGATGGCCGCGAGCACACTGGACACGTCGACAGGGGCGTTGGCCATGGCGGTGCCTGTGGTGAGGACGGTTTCACCGAGGATGATGATGAAGAACAGCCGGAGGCGTTCGATCATGTGATCGGCGTCGAAGGGGAGTTCCTGGCTGCTGAGGGCGCGGCCGGGCAGCGGGTGGGCCAGCCAGGTGCCGGTGAGGTCGATCAAGGCGGCAACGGCCCACCACCACAGGCGGGCCCCGGAGCCCACGATGGCTCCGACGATCCACAGCGGGGCGGAGGCCAAGATCCAGATCAGGGTGCGGCGGAAGTGCTCACGCAGCGTGTCGGTTCGGCCGGCCACGGCGGTCACGGCACAGACGAAGAACAGGATCAGCAGCAGCGCTACGACGAAGACCCAGGCCCGTTCCCCGAAGGCGCGGGGAATCGCGGAGTTCATGAACAACCCCAGGCCCATGACGATGACCACCATCCATCGGGTGACGTCACGGTGGACGTCGAGCAGCGTGGCCACGTAGCTGGTGTAGACCCAGGTGCCGAAGACGGCGACCAGCAGCACGGCGGTCTCCGCGGCGCCCCGCCAAGTGAGGTGTTCCAGGAGGTGGTGGGAGAGCTGGGAGACCGCGAAGACGAAGACGAGGTCGTAGAACAACTCCACCGGGGACACTTCCCGGCGCACTCTCAGCGACTCGGGCATGCTCATCTCTGGCTCTCCTGTGCCTGTGGCGACGTTCCGGCCGGCACGTCGGGTGTTGTCCACGGGGCGTCGCGCCCTGTCGGGCCGCGGACGCGGCGGCATGGTGCGGCAGGCGGCCGCACTACGTGACCGGCCGCCTGCAGTGTAATCGGGGAGATTCGTCACTCCTGGTCAACGGGCTTGGCGGTGAGCGTTCCGGCAAGCACCGTGTGGAAGCGGCAACGCCTGGGACGGCTGGTCGAATCCGGCGCGAGGGGTGATGGTCACGTGGGCGGACGCCCGCGGCCGACGAGTCGTGTGCGACCCCCGCCCGGATGCGCGCGCGGCGGGGACGGACCGTAGGTGTCTCCGGGCCGCCCGCAGGCGCGGACGACGGCCGGGGCGCCGCGCACGCCCGATCCGGCGGTGCCCGAGCGGCGCCCCGGTACCGCGACCGGTCGTCCCGAAGCGGGAAGGCCGCGGGAACCGCCGGGGCGGCCGCCGGGTGGACGGCCGCCGGTTCAGCGGTACAGCGCGGGCCGGTCGATCAGCTCGACCTCCGTCCGGCGGCCCTCCGCCTGGGCACGCACCCCCGCCTCGCAGACGGCGGCCGCCGCGTAGCCGTCCCAGCTGCTCGGGCCGGTGACCTCGCCGCGCAGAGTGGCGTCGACCCAGGCCTGCACCTCACGGTCGTACGCGTTTACGAAGCGCTCCACGAAGTCGGGGGCGATGGAACCGCCCCACCGTCCGGCCGTGTTGACCAGCATCCCGTGCGCCTCGCCGATGCGTGCCGTGCCGTTCTCGCAGACCGCCTCGGCCTGCACCTGGTAGCCGAAGCGGCAGTTCGCGTAGATCTCCACGTCGACCAGGACGCCCCCGTCCGTCTCGAACACGACGAACTGCGGGTCGGACAGGCCCTCGGGCGCCTTGCCCGAGGGCCTCGGCTTCATCACCGTGATCGCGGTGATCTCCTGGTCCAGCAGCCAGCGGGCGACGTCCATCTCGTGGACGACGGAGTCGTTGATGAGCATCTGCTCGGTGAAGTACGGCAGGACGTCGGCGTTGCGGTGCCGGTTGTGCAGCATCAGCGGCCGGCCCAGCTCACCGCTGTCCAGCAGCGCCTTGAGCCTCAGGTACTCGGCGTCGTAGCGCCGCATGAACCCGACCTGGACCCGCCGGTGACCGAGCCGCTGTTCGGCCTCCATGACCCGCAGCGCCGACGCCGCGTCCGGGGTGAGCGGCTTCTCGCACAGCACCGGCAGGTCGTGTTCGAAGGCGGTGAGGAGCGCCGCCTCGTGCGCGGGTCCGGGGGAGGCGGCGATCACGGCGTCGACGTCGTCCGCGGCCAGCGCGGCGGCCGGGTCCGTGTACGCGGTGCAGCCGGAGATGCCGTCGGCGAGCTGCTTGGCCCGCTCGGCGTCGATGTCCACGACGGCGCTCACCCGCGCCCCGCTGGTCACCTCGGAGATGCGGCGCACGTGGTCGGCGCCCATCCGGCCGGTGCCGATGACGGCGACCCCGAGGGTTGCGTGCTGGGTCATGGTGGTCGGTGGTCCCTTCGGGTGGTCAGGCGCCGCAGGAGCGGAGGAACGCGCGGGTGCGGACGGCGATGGGCAGCGGCTTGTCCGGTTCGCAGGGGTACATGTCCTGCTCGACGATGGCGAACAGGTCGACGCCCAGTCGCTGGGCGGCGGCCAGCACCGGCTCCAGATCCGGTACGCCCGTGGGGGGTTCGCACATCACGCCGCGCTGCACGGCGGGACCGAACGGCACCTCGTTCTCGACGACGTCGGCGAGGACGGCGGGGTCCACCTGCTTGAGGTGGAGGTAGCCGATGCGTTCGCCGTAGGTCTCGATGAGCTTGACGCTGTCGCCGCCGCAGTAGGCGTAGTGCCCGGTGTCCAGGCACAGGTTGACGAGGTCGGAGTCGGTGGAGTCGAGGAAGCGTTCGACGTGGTCCTCGGTGTCGATGTGGGTGTCCGCGTGCGGGTGGACGACGATGTCGAGACCGTACGTCTCCCTGACCTCGTGGCCGAGCCGTTCCATGCCCTTGGTCAGATGGGCCCACTGCTCGGCGGTCAGCTCCCGCGGTTCGAGGAGCTCGGCGGTCTTGTCGTCGCGCCAGAAGGAGGGGATGACGACGAGATGCCGGGCGCCCATGGCGCGGGTGAGCGCGGCGACCTGGCCGACGTGCTCCCAGGTGGCGTCCCACACGGCCGGCCCGTGGTGCAGGGAGGTGAAGACCGTCCCGGCCGACACCCGCAGGTCGCGGGCGGCCACCTCGTCGGCGAGCCGGGCCGGGTCGGTCGGCAGATAGCCGTACGGGCCGAGCTCGATCCAGGAGTAGCCCGCCTCGGCGACCTCGTCCAGGAAGCGTTCCCAGGGCACCTGGTGCGGGTCGTCGCGGAACCAGACGCCCCAGGAGTCCGGGGCCGAGCCGACCCGGATGCGGTCCAGGGCTTGGGTCATGTCAGGGGGTCCCTTCCTCGGTGGCCGGTACGGGGGCGGTGGCCTGGAGGTCCTCGGCCTCCGGGAGCCCCTCGACGTCGACGCCGCGTACCTGCGCCAGTTCGTGCTTGAGCGCGGCGAGTTCGGCGCCGCCCGCCATGTGGTTGGTGAGCTCCTCCAGGCCCACCTCGTCGCGGTCCGCGCTGAGCTCCATGGTGCCAAGGCGCAGGACGCTGAAGTGGTCACCGACCATGTAGGCGTGGTGCGGGTTGTGGGTGATGAAGATGACGCCGAGTCCGCGGTCGCGGGCGGCGGCGATGTACTTGAGGACGACGCCGGACTGCTTGACGCCGAGCGCGGCGGTCGGCTCGTCGAGGATGAGCACGCGGGCGCCGAAGTAGACGGCGCGGGCGATGGCCACGGACTGGCGCTGGCCGCCGGACAGGGTGCCGATGGGCTGGTCCAGGTCGTCCAGGACGATGCCCATGTTGCGCAGTTCCTGGTCGGCGGTCCGCTTCATCCGCGCGATGTCCAGGCGTCGTACCGGCCAGGGGCCGCGGGTCATCTCGGAGCCCAGGAAGAAGTTCCGCCAGACCGGCATCAGCGGGACCGTGGCGAGGTCCTGGTAGACGGTGGCGATGCCGGCGTCGAGGGCCTCGCGCGGGCTGCCGAAGCGGACCGGCCGCCCGTCGACGTGGAACTCGCCCTCGGTGTGCTGGTGCAGCCCGGAGATGATCTTGATGAGGGTGGACTTGCCGGCGCCGTTGTCGCCGAGGACGCAGGTGACCTGGCCCGGGCGGACGGTGAGGGAGACACCGTGCAGGGCGCGGATGTTGCCGTACGACTTGCCGGCGGCGCGGAGTTCGACGATCGGGGCGGCGCCGTCGTCGGCCGGGGTGTCCTGGAGTACGGCGCCGGAGGGGCCGGAACCCTTGGTGGTCATGAGTCGGTTCACCTCCGGGTCGCCGTGCGGCGGACCCACAGATTGATGAGCGTGGCGCCGAGCAGCATCACGCCGAGGAAGGCCTTGAACCAGTCGGGGTTCCAACCGGCGTAGACGATGCCCTGGTTCACCATGCCGAACATGAAGGCCCCGAAGACCGGGCCGATCGCGGAGCCGTAGCCGCCGGTGAGCAGGCAGCCGCCGATCACCGCGGCGGCGATGTAGATCAGCTCCTGGCCGACGCCCTCGCCCGACTGCACGGTGTTGAAGGAGAAAAGCTGGTGCATGCCCACGAACCAGGCACCGAAGCCCACGGTCATGAACAGCGTGATCTTGGTGAAGGTCACCGGTACACCGACCGCGCGGGCGCTCTCCTGATTGCCGCCGACCGCGAAGATCCAGTTGCCGTACTTGGTGCGGAGCAGCACCCAGGTGGCGAGCGCGGCGAAGACCAGCCACCATACGATGGTGATCTTCACCTGGACGCCGCCGACGTCGAAGGACGAGGCGAAGATCTTCCGCGCCTGGCCGAAGCCGTCCATGTTGCTGATGTCGTCGGTGGCCACGTTGCCGGTCACCAGCTTGGTGATCGCGAGATTCACGCCTTGCAGGATCAGGAAGGTGCCGAGGGTGACGAGGAAGCTCGGCAGCCCGGTGCGGACCATCATCCAGCCGTTGAACGCGCCGACCGCCAGTGACACCACGAGGGCGGTGATCACACCGGCCCAGACGTTCATGGTCAGTTGGTAGCTGAGCATGCTCGCGGTGAGCGCCGAGGTGATCACCGCGACGCCGGACGACAGGTCGAACTCGCCGCCGATCATCAGCAGGGCCACCGGCAGGGCCATGATGCCGATCGTCGACGACTGGTAGAGCACGGTCGCCATCGAGCTGCCGGAGCGGACCGACGGCGCCGCCGCGAGGAAGAAGACGAACACGGCGACCGCACCGAGGAAGACGCCGACCTCGGGGCGGGCGAGCAGTCTGAGCGCCAGGGGGCGTTGCGCCGTCCGTCCGTCGGTCTCCTTGGGGCCGGGGGCCGGCGGTGTGGTCACCGCCGGCTCAGCCTGTTGGGCCATGCTCATCACCGGGTGCCCTTCGAGGCGAACTTGGCGACGGCGTCGACGTTGCTCTTGTCGACGAAGGCCGGGCCGGTCAGGGTCGGCTGCTCACCGCCGCCGCTGTAGTTGCCGTTGTTCTTGTAGAGCCAGAGGGAGTCGACCGCCAGATAGCCCTGGAGGTAGGGCTGCTGGTCGACGGCGAACTGGATGGTGCCCTTGCCGATGGCCGTGGTCAGGTCCTTGTTGAGGTCGAAGGTGGCGATCTTCGCCTTGCTGCCGGCGTCGCCCGCCGACTGCACGGCGGTCAGGGCGAAGGGGGCGCCGAGGGCGACGACGTAGTCGATGCCCTTGTCCTGCTTGAGCTTCGCGGTGATCGTCGACTTCACGGACGGCATGTCGGTGCCGTTGACGTAGAGCGTCTGCGTCGAGCCGCTGAACGTCTTCTTCACGCCGTCGCAGCGCTGGGTCAGGCCGATGTTGCCCTGCTCCTGGATCACGCAGACGGCCTTCTTGGCGCCTTCCGCGTTCAGCTTGTTGCCGAGCGCCTCGCCCGCCACCGTCTCGTCCTGGCCGAAGAACGACATCAGACCGAGCTTCTTCCAGTCGCTGACACCGGAGTTGAGCCCGACCACGGGTATGCCCGCCGACTTCGCCCTGCCCACGACGTCCTTCATGGCGTCCGGCTTGGCGAGGGTGATGGCGATGCCGTCGACCTTCTGGTCGATCGCGTTCTGGACGAAGTTGGCCTGGGTGCCCGCGTTCGGGTCCGCGGAGTAGACGAGCTTGATGTTGTCCTTGGCGGCCGCGGCCTCGGCACCCTTGCGGACGATGTCCCAGAACGTGTCGCCGGGGGCCTGGTGCGTGACCAGCGCGACCGTCATCCGGGGCGTGTTGGCCTTGCCGGCCGACCCGTCGGCGCTGCTCTCCTCCGCCTTCTTGCCGCCCGAGCTGCTGGAGCAGCCGGCGACCAGGAGGGCGGATGCCGCCGCCACCGCTACGAGCGGGGCGATTCTGCGTGAACGGGCGTGAAACGTGCGGTCCATCTTTCCAGCACCTCACTGTGCGACGGGGAAAGGGAAGGGGACGGCGCGGGGCGCAAGACCCAGCGGGGCCCGGACCGGGGGTCCGGGTCGTGTGGTGGTGCCGCGGCTGCTTCGTTGGGACGGGATACAAGTCCCTGTGGTACCCGCCTGTCAATACTTTGTTAAGACATCATTTCAGGAGCAGGTCCGAATGTCCGTACATACTCTTGACACAGGAGAACGAAGGGTCCTACACCTAAGAGGCATCGGGCGCCCCGTCGGCCCGCATCCCACGCATCAGGAGCGTCACGCATGCCTGAGTCCGCTGATTCCTTCGACCTCATCACCATGGGACGCATAGGCGTCGATCTCTACCCCCTGCAGACGGGAGTTCCACTCGCACAGGTCGAGTCATTCGGGAAGTTCCTCGGCGGCTCCGCGTCCAACGTCGCGGTCGCCGCCGCCCGGCTCGGCCGGAGCACCGCGGTGATCACCCGGACCGGCCGGGACCCCTTCGGCGGCTACCTCCACCAGGCACTCAAGGAGTTCGGCGTCGACGACCGCTGGGTCACACCGGTGGATGCCCACCCCACGCCCGTCACGTTCTGCGAGATCTTCCCGCCCGACGACTTCCCGCTGTACTTCTACCGGCAGCCCAAGGCACCGGACCTGGAGATCCACACCGACGAACTGGACTTCTTCGCCATCCGCGCGGCACGCGTCTTCTGGATCACCGGCACCGGCCTCAGCGAGGAGCCCAGCCGCTCGGCCACACTCGCCGCGCTCAAGGCGCGCGACTGGTCGGGAATCACCGTCTTCGACCTCGACTGGCGCCCCATGTTCTGGAAGGACCCCGACGCCGCGCGCCCGTACTACGCCGAGGCCCTGCGCCACGCCACCGTGGCCGTCGGCAATCTCGACGAGTGCGAGATCGCCACCGGCGTCCGCGAACCACGCGCCTGCGCCCAGGCGTTGCTCGACGCGGGCGTCGAACTCGCCGTCGTCAAACAGGGCCCGGACGGAGTCCTCGCCGTCCACCGCGACGGCACCGTCGCCGAGGTCCCGCCCGTCCCCGTCGAGGTCGTCAACGGCCTCGGCGCGGGCGACGCGTTCGGCGGCTCGCTCTGCCACGGCCTGCTGGCCGGCCTGCCGTTGGAGAAGACTATCCGGTACGCCAACGCGGCCGGCGCGATCGTCGCGTCCCGGCTCGCCTGCTCCTCCGCCATGCCCACTGAGTCCGAGATCGAGGACCTTCTCGCGCGCGGCTGACCGAGGCCACCCCCGAACGGAGCCCGACTTGAGTATCAGCATCCCCGACCTCGTCACGGTGCGCGCCCGGCACCCGGAGGCCATCGCCGAGGCGGCCGCCCGCCGTGTGCGCCGCCCGCTCGTCGGCGACAGCGGCCGGCTGATGATCGTCGCCGCCGACCACCCCGCCCGCGGCGCGCTCGGCGTCGGCGGTCACCGGCTCGCCATGGCGAACCGCGCGGACCTCCTGGAACGCCTCTGCGTCGCGCTGTCACGGCCCGGCGTGGACGGGGTGCTCGGCACCGCCGACGTCCTCGAGGACCTGCTGCTCCTGGGCGTCCTGGACGAAAAGGTCGTGATGGGCTCCATGAACCGCGGCGGGCTCGCCGGGGCGTCCTTCGAGATGGACGACCGCTTCACCGGCCACCGCGCCGAGGACATCGAACGGCTCCGCTTCGACGCCGGCAAGCTCCTGCTGCGCATCGACCACGACGACCCCGGATCACTGGAGACCCTGGAGAGCACCGCCCGCGCCGTCGACGACATGGCGGCCCGCCGACTCCCGCTGTTCGTCGAGCCGTTCGTCTCGCGCCGGGTGGACGGCACGGTCCGCAACGACCTCGGCGCCGAGGCCGTCACCCGTTCCATCGCCATCGCCTCGGGGCTCGGCGGCACCTCCGCCTACACCTGGCTCAAACTCCCCGTCACCGCCGACCCCGACGACATGGCCCAGGTGCTGGAGACCTCCACCCTGCCCGCGGTGCTGCTCGGCGGCGACGTGGCCGGGGACCAGGAGGGCGCCTACGAGAGATGGCGCAAGGCCCTGCGGCTGCCCACCGTCCAGGGCATGGTCGTCGGCCGGTCGCTGCTGTATCCCGCCGAAGGCAGCGTGGAGGCCGCGGTGGACACCGCGGTCGGGCTGCTCTGAACCTCCCTGCGGGAGCCTCCCGTCGGCCGTGCGCGGCAGCCCCCCGAACTCCGCGCAGGGGCAACCTGTTTGACGCACAGCGCACCAGCCGGCCGTCCGGTCCGGTGGGTGAGCCTCCCGCCTGGTCTCGTGGACGAGCCTTCCGGCCCGGTCCCGTGGACGAGACACCGACACGATCCGGCGCATGAGCCTCCTGCCCGAGCTCCCTCGCCCGAGCCACGGCCCGAACCCCCATGCACGAGTCACCCGCCCCAACCCCCTTGCAGGAGCCGCCCGATGACCACCGCGCACCATCTCCCCGCGGGCAAGGCCGCGACCGGCGCCTACGCCGTGGACGTGAACCCCGAGTCGGCCGGCTGGGGCCACTCCAGCCTGCGCGTGCTGGAACTGCCGCCCGGCGGCACGCACGGCCTCGACACCGGCGACAGCGAATGGATCGTGCTTCCGCTGTCCGGCGGATGCACCGTCTCCGTCGACGGCGAGACGTTCCCCTTGACCGGCCGGGCCGATGTCTTCAGCGGCGTCACCGACTTCGCGTATGTGCCTCGCGACGCCCGCGTCTCGATCATCTCCGAGGACGGCGGACGGTTCGCGCTCACCGGAGCCCGCTGCACCCGCCGGCTGCCCGCGCGCTACGGCCCCGCCTCGAACGTGCCGGTCGAACTGCGCGGCAGCGGCACCTGCTCCCGGCAGGTCAACAACTTCGCCGCCGCGGCCCCCGCCGGCGCCGGCCCGGAGTACGGATTCGAGTGCGACAGCCTCATCGCCGTCGAGGTGATCACCCCCGGCGGCAACTGGTCCTCCTTCCCTCCGCACAAGCACGACGAGCACCGGCCGGGCACCGAGTCCGAACTGGAGGAGATCTACTACTTCGAGTTCGCCGGCCACCGGGGCACTCCGGGCCTCGGCTACCACCGCGTCTCGCCCTCGGGAGACGGACGCGGCACGGACGTGCTCGCCGAGGTCCGCGACGGCGACGTCGTCCTCGTCCCGGACGGCTGGCACGGACCGTCCATGGCCGTGCCAGGACACCACATGTATTACCTGAACGTCATGGCGGGACCCGGCACCGAGCGCGCCTGGCTGATCTGCGACCACCCCGACCACGCCTGGATCCGCGACACCTGGCCCGAGCAGCCCGTCGACCCCCGACTGCCCCTCTACACCGCCCCCGAGAGGTCCCGATGAGCCCCACCACACGCCGCCTGACGACCGCCCAGGCCCTGGTGCGCTTCCTGTCCGTCCAGTACAGCGAGCGCGACGGCGTACGCCACCGGCTGATCGCCGGCACCTGGGGCATCTTCGGACACGGCAACGTGGCCGGCATGGGTCAGGCGCTCCTCGAGGCCGGCGAGGACGCCATGCCCTTCCACCAGGGGCGCAACGAACAGGCCATGGTGCACGCGGCCGTCGCCCACGCCCGCCAGCTCGACCGTCTCTCCGCGCAGGCCGTCACCACCTCGATCGGCCCCGGCGCCACCAACCTCGTCACCGGCGCCGCTCTCGCGACGATCAATCGGCTGCCCGTACTGCTCCTGCCGGGCGACTACTTCGCCGCCCGTTCCGCCGATCCCCTGCTCCAGCAACTGGAGCACCCCGTCGAGGCCGACGTCTCCGTCAACGACACACTGCGCCCGGTCTCCCGCTACTTCGACCGGATCACGCGCCCGGAGGCACTGATCCCGTCCGCGCTGAGCGCCATGCGCGTCCTGACCGACCCCGCAGAGACCGGCGCCGTCACGCTCGCGCTGCCCCAGGACGTGCAAGCGGAGGCCTACGACTGGCCCGAGGCGTTCTTCGCGGAGCGCGTGTGGCCGGTACGCCGTCCCGCGCCCGACCCGGCCGAACTCGCCGAAGCCGTACGGGCGATCCGCGCCGCCCGGCGCCCCCTCCTCGTCGCGGGCGGGGGAGTGCACCACAGCGAGGCCGAGGACGCCCTCCGGGCGTTCACCGACGCCACCGGAGTCCCGGTCGCCTCCACCCAGGCAGGCAAGGGATCGCTGCGCCACGACCACCCCGCCGACCTCGGCGGCATCGGCCACACCGGCACCGCCGTCTGCGACGCCGCCGCGCGCACCGCCGACCTGGTCATCGGCGTCGGCACCCGCTACAGCGACTTCACCACCGCGTCCCGGACACTGTTCCAGAATCCCGCCGTCCGCTTCGTCAACCTCAACATCACCGGCCTCGACGCCCACAAGCTCGCCGCCCGGCCCCTGGTGGCCGACGCGCGCACCGGCCTGGAGGCACTGACCGCGGCCCTCGCCGGACACCGTGTCGACCCCGCCTACGAGGCCGAGTACCGTGAGGGCAAACGCCGTTGGGAGGAGATCGTCGAGGCCGCCTTCCATGCGCCGGACGAGCACGCGGTCCCGACCCAGACGCAGGTCCTCGGAGTCCTGGACTCCGTCGTCGGCGACGACGACGTGATCGTCAACGCGGCCGGATCGCTGCCAGGCGACCTGCACAAACTGTGGCGGGCCCGCGGCCCGCGCCAGTACCACCTGGAGTACGGCTACTCCTGCATGGGCTACGAGATCCCGGCCGCCGTCGGAGTCCAGCAGGCCGCGCCGGACACTCCGGTCTGGGCACTGGTCGGCGACGGCACGTACCTGATGATGCCCACCGAGATCGTCACCGCCGTCCAGGAGCACCTGCCCGTCAACCTGGTGCTGATCCAGAACCACGGATACGCCTCCATCGGAGGCCTGTCCGAGGAGACCGGCGGCGAACGCTTCGGAACCGCCTACCGCTACCGCGCCCCCGACGGCACCTTCTCCGGCGACCCGCTCCCGGTGGACCTCGCCGCCAACGCCGCCAGCCTCGGCATGGACGTCCTCCGCGCCAAGACCGTGGGCGAACTCCGCCACGCCCTCGCCGAAGCGCGCGGCTCGCAGCGGCCGACCTGCGTGTACGTCGAGACCGACCCGACGTCCACCGCCCCGGCGGCCGAGGCCTGGTGGGACGTGCCCGTCGCGGAGGTCGCCGCCCGCGAACCCGCCGTACACGCCCGTGAACGCTACGACCGCCGGGCCGCCGACCGCCGGCACCACCTCTGAACTCCCCGCCGCCCAAGGGCCCCGCACCGGGCGCCCGGTGGACCGACCGTCAGGAGGACACGATGCCAAGGGGGCGAACCCGGCAGGCCGCCGGATCCCCGCGGGCGACGACCGCCGTCCCGCCCGCGGACCTCGACTTCACGCTCGACCGGAACAGTCCCGTTCCGCTCTACTACCAGCTCGCACGGCAGTTGGAGGCAGCGATCCAGCGGGGCACACCGGCCGCCGGAAGCCTGCTCGGCAACGAGGTCGAACTCGCGGGACGCCTCGGCCTGTCCCGCCCCACCGTCCGCCAGGCCATCCAGACCCTGGTCGACAAGGGACTCCTGGTCCGCCGCCGCGGAGTGGGCACGCAGGTCGTGCACAGCCAGGTGAAGCGCCCGCTGGAACTCACCAGCCTCTACGACGACCTGGAGAGCGCGGGCCAGCGCCCCACGACCCTCGTCCTGCACAACGCGGTCGAGCCGGCCGACGCCGAGGTCGCCGCAGCCCTGGGCATCGCGGAGGGCGGCGGAGTCCACCGCCTGGAACGACTGCGCCTCACCCACGGCCGGCCCGTGGCCGTCCTGCGCAACCACATCCCCGAGGGACTCCTCGACCTCGACACCGCCCGGCTGGAGTCGACCGGGCTGTACCGCATGATGCGTGCCGCCGGCATCACCCTGCACAGCGCCCGTCAGTCGGTCGGCGCCCGCTCGGCCGGCGCCGGCGAAGCGGAACGCCTGGACGAACCGTCGGGCGCGGCCCTGCTCACCATGCGGCGCACCGCGTACGACGACACCGGCCGCGCGGTCGAGTACGGCACCCACATCTACCGAGCCTCGGGGTACGCCTTCGAGTTCCAGTTGCTCGTCCGGCCCTGAGCGCGGAACGGGGCGTGACGGCGGACGCGGAGGAGCCCGGCAGGCGGTCCGGGACGCCGGTGAGCGCGCTGCGTGCGGTGCGCGCCAACGGTCCGGCGCAGGACGCGGGGGAGTGGGCGGGCGGTGCGAGGCCGTCCACCCGGGGACCCGGCCCCGGGCTCAGACGGCCTTGCGCGCGGCCTCGCGACGCTGCCGCTTGCCCAGCGGCGCCTGGGACAGGTCCTCGGCCTGCGACCTGAGGTTCTTGTACCCGTATCCGCGTGCGCCGAGCCAGGCCCTCGCGGCTTCCTCGGCGCGCTCGGCCGCCTCCAGGATGTCCTCCTCGGCCTCCCCCGAGTCGAGGAAGCGGAAGGTGAAGGCGGGGCGCGCGGCGATGTCGTAACTGAGGTGGCCCTCGGGGGTGAACGCCGCGCGCAGGACGTCGTGCTCGGCGGCCCGTGCCAGGAGTTCGGCCCGCTGGTCGGTGCCGAGCCCGTCGAAGACACCGCGAACGGTGATGCGGAAGGTGCGCGTACTCATGGCGCGACCCTAGACACCGCGGCCGTCGTCGATCCAACGGGTTTTCGCGGGAGCGAGGTGCCCGCACCCCTTCGGGCCGACTTCGGGCGACACGGCCACCCTCACACCCTCTCCTCGCCGGTCCGCTGCCCACGTCGCCCCGGCGAAACCCCGCGCCGCGCCCCGCAGGGCTCCGGTCATGCGAGGGACACCCAGGCACCCCGCTCGGCGGAGCGTGCCATCGCGTCGAGCGTCTCCGCGCTGTGCACCGCGTCGTCGAGCGTCGCCCCGTACGGAGTGCCGTCCTCGATGGACCGTAGGAAGTGGTGCGCCTCGATGACCTTGAGGTCGTCGTAGCCCATGCTGTTGGCCGCGCCCGGCTGGAAGGCGGCGTACTCGCCGTGTGCGGGGCCCACGTACACGGTGCTGACCGGCTGGTCCTGGTAGGCCGTGCCCCGGCTGACCGCGAGCTCGCCCATGCGGCGGAAGTCCCAGAACACCGCGCCCCGGGTGCCGTGCACCTCGAAGCCGTAGTTGTTCTGCTCGCCGACCGAGACCCGGCACGCCTCCAGCACACCCCGGGCGCCGGAGGCGAAGCGCAGCAGACAGCTGACGTAGTCCTCGTTCTCCACGGTGCCGAGCTCGCCGCCGGTCGCGCGTGCGTGGCCGGCCGTGGCACCCGCCGGGCGCGCACGTCGCGGCAGGAAGACCGCGGTGTCCGCGGTGAGCGCCTCGATCTCGCCGAGCAGGTGCCGGGCCAGGTCCACGCCGTGCGAGGCCAGGTCGCCCAGGACGCCGCTGCCGCCGCGCTCCCTCTCGTAGCGCCAGGTCAGCGCGCCCTCAGGGTGTGCGGCGTAGTCGCTGAGGAGCCGGATGCGGACATGGGTGACGGTGCCGATGCCGCCGGAGGAGATCAGTTCGCGGGCGGCGGCGACGGCGGGCGCGTTGCGGTAGTTGAAGCCGACGGTGCCCTGGACCCCGGCCTTGGCCGCCGCCTGCGACACCGCGCGGGCGTCCGCGGCGGTGAGCCCCACCGGCTTCTCGATCCAGATGTGCTTGCCGGCCTCGGCCATGGCCACGCCGATCTCGCGGTGCAGGAAGTTCGGTGCGGCGATGCTCACCGCCTCGACGCGCGGGTCGGCGGCGACCGTACGCCAGTCGCGGGTGCCCGTGGCGAATCCGTACCGCGCGGCCGCCTCCTCGGCGCGGCCCGGCACTTCGTCCGCCACGGAGACCAGCTCGGGCCGCAGCGTGAGCCCGGGGAAATGGTGCGGCACGCGCGCGTAGGCCTGGGTGTGCACCCGTCCCATCCAGCCGAACCCCACGACCGCAACGCCGAGCGTACACACCATGACTGCTCCTTTTGGACCGGTCCAAGACTCCTCCGGCCTCACACTGGGCTGCATCAGTGCACGTGTCAACCCTCCTGGCACCCTTTGACAAGCTCGCCACCGCTGTGGAACGGTCCAGACCATGAGAGCGCCGACGATCCGTGACGTCGCCGAGCGGGCCGGGGTGTCGAAGTCGCTGGTCTCCCTCGTGCTGCGCGGCTCCGACCAGGTCCGCGAGGAGAAGCGGCAGGCCGTGCTGGCCGCCGTCGAGGAGCTCGGCTACCGGACCAACGCCGCGGCCCGCAGCCTCAGCGAGCGCCGCACCCGCACCGTCGGCGTGCTGCTCAACGACATGCGCAACCCCTGGTTCGTCGAACTGCTCGACGGCCTGAACTCCCGGCTGCACGACTCCGGTCTGCACACACTGCTCGCCGACGGCCATCTCGGCCGGCGCCTCGGCGAGGATCTCACCCGTACGTTCATGGACCTGCGCGTCGACGGTCTGATCGCCGTCGGCACCCTCCCGCCCTCCGAGGCGCTGCGGGCGGCGGCGGCGCGGGTCCCCACGGTGGTGGCCGGTGCGCGGGAACCCGAACTGCCCGGTGTGGACATCGTCGCCAACGACGACGAGCGCGGCGCCCGGCTCGCCACCGAGCACCTCCTCGGCCTCGGACACCGCCGCGTCGCCCACATCGCGGGGGAGGGGACCGTCGGTGAACTGCGCCGCCGCAGCTTCGAGACCGTCATGCGCGAGCGCGGGCTCGGCCGGGAGGCGGTCGTGGAGCAGGGCGACCTGACGGAGGAGGGCGGCTACCGGGCCATGGTCCGGCTGCTCGCGGCCCGCGAACGGCCCACCGCCGTCTTCGCGTTCAACGACATGGCCTGCGTCGGTGCTCTGTCGGCCGCCGAGGAGCTCGGCCTCCAGGTGCCCCGCGACCTCTCCCTCGTCGGCTACGACAACACCTACCTCGCCCGCCTGCGCCACCTGTGGCTCACCACCGTGGACAACGCGGGTCACGACGTCGGCCGCCGCGCCGCGCAGCGCCTGCTCGACCGGATCGCCGATCCCGCCCGCCCCGCCTCGCTCGTCCTCGCCGACCCCGTTCTCGAAGTCCGGGGCACGACCGCGCGGGTCAGCCGCTCTTGAGCTCGTCGAGCCGCACGGGTCCCCGGACGGAGACCGACCGGACCGCGGCGAGGGCGATGGCGAGGCCGGCGCGGGCGTCCTCGCCGGTGACCGCCGGGGTGCCCCCGCGGCGGACGCAGTCGGTGAAGTCGGCGATCTCCGCCACGTAGGCGTCGTGGAAGAGGTCCTGGTCGTAGCCGACGCACTCGGCGGTGACGCCCCGCGGGCCGTAGCCGGTCAGGTGGGTGCGGCGCAGGTCTCCCATGGTGAGCATGCCGTCCGATCCGAAGACCTCACCGCGCACGTCGTAGCCGTACACCGCCTGGAAGCTGGCCTCGGCGGTGGCGAGGGCGCCGTTGTCGAAGCGGACGGTGACGAGGGCGGTGTCGAGCAGACCGCGTTCCTTGAAGTCGGGGCGCACCAGCGCGTCCGCCAGTGCGAAGACCTCGACCGCCTCGGCCCCCGGGTTGAGATACCGCAGGGTGTCGAAGTCGTGGATGAGGGTCTCCAGGAAGATCGTCCACGGCGGGACGGGCGCCGGATCGGCGAGCTTCGGATCACGGGTGAGCGAGCGGAGCAGCTGCGGGGTGCCGATGCCGCCCTCCGCGATCCTTTCGTGGGCGGCGCGGAAACCCTTGTCGTAGCGGCGGTTGAACCCGACCTGGAGAGGCACGCCCGCCTCGCGGGCCGCGGCCGTCGCACGGTCGGCCTCGGCGAGTGTGACGGCCATCGGCTTCTCGCAGTACACAGCCTTGCCCGCGCGGGCCGCCGCCACGACCAGATCGGCGTGCGTGCGCGCCGGAGTGGCCAGCACCACCGCCTCGATCCGCGGGTCGGCGAGCAGCTCCGCGATCTCGGTGTACGTCGTCGTACAGCCGAGCCGGTCGCCCAGGCGCCGTGCGGCGCCCGGTGCCGGGTCGGCGACCGCGGCGAGCCGGACGCCGGGCAGCCGGTGGGCGAGGGTCTCGGCGTGGAAGGCGCCCATCCGGCCGGCGCCCAC
Source organism: Streptomyces krungchingensis (assembly GCF_054729265.1). Taxonomy (NCBI): domain Bacteria; kingdom Bacillati; phylum Actinomycetota; class Actinomycetes; order Kitasatosporales; family Streptomycetaceae; genus Streptomyces; species Streptomyces krungchingensis. The sequence continues at coordinate 1,279,354 of NZ_JBPUKY010000001.1, read as the reverse complement.
GAGGCCGACGGCGAGGGGGTGGTGCGTGGTCATACGGCTTCTCCGTACCTCAGTTGGCGATTCGGTGATTCAGCGATTCAGCGATTCGACGATTCGATGGCTCGACGGCTCGACGGCTCGATGGCTCGACGGCTCGACGGCTCGACGGCTCGGGCGCCGGCGCCGTGACCGTCAGGGGGTGAAGGCGGTCCGGAAGCGTTCCAGCGCGAGGTCGCTGTCCTCGGAGGCCCAGGCCTCCAGGGCGACCGTGCCGTCGTATCCGAGGTCCGTCAGGGCGCCTGCGACGGCCGGGTAGTTGATCTCCCCGGTGCCGGGTTCGTGGCGGCCCGGCACGTCCGCCACCTGGATCTCCCCGATCAGTCCCAGACCGTGGGCGCGGCGGACCAGCTCGATCAGGTTCCCCTCGCCGATCTGCGCGTGGTACAGGTCCAGATTCATCCGCAGCCCCGGCCGGTTTACGGCCGCCACCAGGGCCAGCGTGTCGGCGGCCTTCGCGAACGGCACACCGGGGTGGTCCACGGCGGTGTTGAGGTTCTCCAGCGTGAAGACCACCCCGGAGCGCTCGCCCAGGTCCGCGACCCGGCTCAGCGTGCGCTGGGCGGCGATCCACATCGGACCGGTGGCCTCACCGGTCACCGCGGTCACCGGCAGGCCCTCGCAGTCCAGGCCGGTGCCGTGCAGATTGAGCCGGGTACAGCCGAGGCGCTCCGCGGCCCGCACCGACTCCGCGGCGGTGCGCAGCAGTTCGTCCGCGCCGTCCGGGTCCGTCAGACTTCCGCGGACGTACCCGGTCATGGAGGAGAAGGCCGCCCCGCTGCGCACAAGGGCGGTCAGGTCGTGCCGCGTCCAGTCCCAGATCTCGACCTGGAAGCCGGCGTCGTGGATATGTCGTGCCCGCTCGTGGACGGGGAGGTCCCCGAAGACCATCTCGGCACAGACCGCCAGCGTGTACATCGTCCATCGCCCGCTTCCCGGCTCTCGCGTCGCTAGAACGTTCTAGTCCCGGAGCAGCAGTACGCCAGCAGCCGAGCGCCTTGTCAAGGTGTCGCGGGCGCGCTGGACTAGAACGTTGCAGTACACCCGACCAGTGCGTTCGGCGCTGGTCTACGATCTCGTCGGGAAGCCGTGCCGCATCAGGAAGCCATGCCGAACAGGGAGGGCAGCCGTGTCTCCGAGCCCCTCGGTCCCGGGCGGGAAGCGGCCCACCCTCGCCGACGTCGCGGAACGGGCGGGGGTGTCCGTCGCCCTGGTGTCCATCGTGATGCGCGGGACCAAGGGTGCCGGTGCCGCCACCCGCGAGCGGGTGCTCCGGGCGGCGCGGGAGATCGGCTACCGGCCCGACGCGCGCGCCCGCCTGCTGCGCAGCAGCCGTTCGCGCCTGCTCGGCGTGCAGTTCGGCCTCCAGGAACCCTTCCACACCGACCTCGTGGAGGGCCTGTACGCCGCCGCCGAGCCGGCCGGCTACCAGCTCGCGCTCGGTGCCGTCGCGCCGAGCCGCGGTGAACAGCAGGCGGTGGAGGCCCTGTTGGCGGACCGCTGCGAGGCGCTGATCCTGCTCGGCCCACGGGCCCCGGCCGCCCGGCTGGCGGAACTCGCCGCCCAGGTCCCGGTCGTGTCCGTGGCCCGGCGGCTGCGCCCGCCCGTCGCCGGCGTGGACGTCGTGCGTACCGCGGACGACGAGGGTGCCCGCCAGGCGGTCGACCACCTCGTCGCACTCGGCCATCGCGACGTCGCGCACATCGACGGCGGCCGGGCACCGGGCGCCGCCGACCGCCGCCGCGGCTACCGCACCGCCATGAACCGGCACGGCCTCGGCGACCGGGCCCGGGTCCTGCCGGGCGGACCGACCGAGGACGACGGCGCCGCCGCGGCCCGCGCCCTGCTCGACGCGGACCCCCGGCCCACCGCGGTCCTCGCCTTCAACGACCGCTGCGCCACCGGCGTCCTCGACGTCTTCCTGCGCGCCCGCCTCTCGGTGCCCGGTGACATCTCCGTCGTGGGCTTCGACGACAGCCGTCTGTCACGCCTCGCGCACATCGACCTCACCACCGTCGGCCAGGACATCCCCCGGCTCGCGGGGGAGGCGGTCGGCCGGGCTCTCGCGCGTCTGGAGGGCGATGCGGCCTCCGACGGCCGGCCGTCGGAGGGGACCCGCCCGGGGGAGGAGACCGTCATCGCTCCGCACCTGGTGGTGCGCGGCACCACGGGGGCTCCGGCGGGTGACTGAACGGCCACCGAGGCTGGACGGCGCCCCGTCGCATGGCTACTGTGATCGGCGAATAGTCAATTTGTTGAGTATGGGTATGAGGATGAGGTGGGCGTGATGGATTCCTTCCGCAAGGCCGTGGAGGCCGGTGACCTCGCCGCGGTCGAGGACATGCTGGCCGACGACGTCGTCTTCCACAGCCCCGTCGCCTTCAAGCCCTACCCCGGGAAGGCGATCACCGCGGCCATCCTCCGCGGTGTCACACGCGTCTTCACCGACTTCCACTACGTCCGCGAGATCGGCGGCGCGGACGGCCGCGACCACGCGCTCGTCTTCGAGGCGAAGGTCGGCGACAAGAAGATCACCGGCTGCGACTTCCTCCACTTCGACGAGGACGGGAAGATCGACGACTTCATGGTCATGGTCCGCCCCCTGTCCGCCGCCCAGGCGCTCTCCGAGGCGATGGGAGCCCAGTTCGACCGGATCGCTCAGGAGGCGGCCGGCGCGTGACGCCGGGCGGCCCGGCGCGCCCGGTGCGCACCGGGCGGCGCACGCGGGCCGCGTTCCGGACGCGGCGGAGGGGTTTGAGGCGTAGGCGCGCGGCAACCCGCGCGTTGTGACATCGACGACTTCCCAGCAGGAGCTCATCCGGTTCCTGGAGGACCGCTTCGCCTGCGCCCAGGCGTGCACCGAGTGCGCCAGGGTCTGTGCGCTGCGCGCGAGCCTCATGGATCCGGACGGACCCAAGGAACAGGACCTCGTACGCCGCAAGGGCATCCAGTGCACGGAAGTGTGCGACGCGACCTGTCTGGTGCTGTCCGAGGGGGTGCACCGGGACGAGGCCGCCGTCCGTTCCCAGGTGGAATGGTGCCGCGACGTCTGTCTGGAGGGCGCCCAGGTCTTCGACGAGTACGACGGTGCGCAGGACGCGGCGAAGGAGTGCCGTGCGTGCGCGCAGGCGTGCGCGGACTTCCTCGCCGTCCTGCGCTGAGCGCCGTCCCGGCCGTCCTGCGTTGTCCCGGCCGTCCTGCGGCGTCCCGGCGGTCCTGCGGCTTTCGGGCCCCCGGGCTGAGCGGCGTCCGAGCCGTCCTGCGCCGAGCGTGGCCGGCCCGCCCGACGCTGAGCACTGTCCGAGCCGTCCTGCGCTGAGCGTGGCCGCACCGCCCAACGCTGAGCACCGTAGGGGCCGTTCCGGGCCGAGTGCCGTCCGGAGCCGCCCGCTCGCCCGCCGGGGCGTGGGTGGGAGCGGCACGGCGCGACGGGACCGCAACCACCGGGCCGGGACCGGCGCTCCGGCCGACGACCCGAACTCCGGCCGACGACCGGCGCTTCGGTCGGCAGGTCAGGCCGGCTCCACCAGCGGCCGCCCCGCGCGGACGTTCCAGCGTCCCGATCGCCCGCTGAACTCGGTGGCGGTCAGGGGCGGTACGTCGACGCGCCAGAAGGCCGCGTCCGGCGCCCCCAGAACGCGCACCAGCGCGGCCCGTACGACCTCCGGCTCCACCACGGCGACCGTCCGGCCCGACGTGTGCGCGGTGCCGTCCAGCCAGCCGGCCACCCGGTCGCAGAACGCTCGTACCGACTCGCCGCCGTGCGGCGCGGCCCCGGGGTCGGCCAGCCAGCCCGCCACCGCCTCGGGCTCCTCCGCGCTCACCTCCGCCAGCGTCGCACCGCGCCAGCGGCCCACGTCGAGTCCGGCCAACTCGGTTGCGTCCGGAACGTCTTCGAGGCCGAGCGCGTCGGCGGTCTCGCGGCAGCGCACGACGGGGGAGACCCACAGCCGCTCCGCGGCCGGCAGCCGTCCCGCCGCCGCCCGCGCGAGCCGCAGTCCGGACGCGTCGAGCGGACGTCCGTCGTCGAAGCGGGCCTCGCGCAGCGCGGCGCCGAGCGCGGCTGAGATCAAGATCACTCGACTTGTCATGTCCTCACTCTCATGGGTTCTCGTGGTGTCCACCGGCCCGAAAAGCCTTGCGGGGCAAGGGAATCCGCCGCACACCGGGTCCGTGGGGCGCGCCCCGTGCTCCCCCGTGCGCCCTTGGCCGGAACCCTCCGACGCGGTACCGTCGCGTCGAAATCGACGACGGCTCGGCGGAAGCCCGGTGGAAATCCGGCACGGTCGCGCCACTGTAAGCCCAGCACGAACCCCCCTCGCCAGGGGCGGTGAGGGCCGGGGCAAGTCAGACCCGCGGCTGTCGTCCAGTGCACCACCGGAATGGGACGCGAGTTCCCCAGGAGGTTCTGCCCCATGGCGCAGTCCGTTGCTCAGCCGACCGCCACACCCACCGCGGTACCCGCCAAGCTGCCGATCGGCGCGATCGCCCCCTGGGCGGTCTTCTTCGGCATCCTGATGCTGGTCCTGCTCTACTTCGTCGGCGCCGAACAGGGCGCCACCGCAGTCGTGTCCGGCGAGAACGTCCACGAGTGGGTCCACGACGCCCGCCACCTGCTCGGCTTCCCCTGCCACTGACGACCACGGGACGTACGAGCCGATGAATTCCGCAATCGTAAGAAATCTGCTGGTGCGTGGCATGCTCGCGGGACTCGCCGCGGGCCTGCTCGCCCTGGTCGTCGCCTACTTCCTGGGCGAGCCGCGCGTCGACTCGGCGATCGGCTACGAAGAGGCGCACTCCCACGCGCACGAGCACGGCGTGGAAGCGGTGTCCCGCACGATGCAGTCCACCGGCGGCCTGGCCACCGGTGTCCTCGTCTACGGGGTCGCGTTCGGCGGTATCGCGGCCCTCGCGTACTGCTTCGCGCTCGGCAGGATCGGCCGCTTCGGGCCGCGGGCGAGCGCGCTGCTGCTCTCGGTGGCCGGCCTGCTCGCGGTCTATGTCGTGCCGTTCCTGAAGTACCCGGCCAACCCGCCGTCGGTGGGCGATCCCGACACCATCGGGAAGCGCACGACGCTGTACTTCCTGATGATGGTGCTCAGCGTGCTGCTGGCCGTCGCGACCGTCATCCTGGGCAAGCGCCTCGCGCCGCGCCTGGGCAACTGGAACGCGACGATCGCGGCGGGCGCGTTCTTCGTCCTCGCGATCGGTCTCGCCTACGCGTTCCTGCCGGCCGTGAACGAGGTTCCGAAGGACTTCTCGGGCACCCTGCTCTGGCAGTTCCGACTCGCGGCCCTCGCCATCCAGCTGACCCTGTGGACCGCCTTCGGGCTCGTCTTCGGGTTCCTGGCCGAGCGGGTGCTGGCACCGAAGCCGGCCGCCGCGGGCGGTCAAGAGGTCACCGCGGGGGCGACTCCCGTGGCCCACTGAGCGGTGACGGAAGGGCGGCCCCGGTCCTCGACCTGGGCCGCCCTCCTCTGTACGCCGGACGTCAGGCCGGCCGGATCAGCAGCTCGAAGCCGTCCAGCAGCGCCGTGAGGCCGATGTCGAAGTGCTCGTCGATCTCCGTGTCGTCGGCGGCGCGGGCCAGGATGTTGTAATCGGGCGACTCGGGCGCCGGTTTGCGGCTGCGGCTCTGCGAGCCCAGCCGCACCACCGCCAGACTCAGTGCGTGCCCGATGGTGAACTCGCGCAGACAGCGGGCGATCTGCAGGGCACGGGTCGGTGTGAAGCCGCCGGCCTGCAACAGTTCGATGATGCGTACGCCGGTGTCGATGGACGAGGGCGAACGCACCGGGCGCGTCGCGAAGACGGACACCGCGTGCGGATGCCGGAGCAGCGTGTCCCGCAGCCGGTGGCAGTACTGCTCGGCGACCGCGCGCCAACTGCCGTCCCAGGGCAGCGAGTCGACGTCGAGCTCGTCGAAGAGCGCCTCCGCGATCCCGTCGAACAGCTCCTCCTGGTCCGTGAAGTGGCGGTACACCGCCATCGGGTCGACCCCGAGCCCCGCGCCGAGCTTGCGCATCGAGAAGTTGCCGAGGCCGTTGGCGTCGATCAGCGCCAGTGCGACCGCGCAGATGTACGGCCGGTTGAGCGTCGATCTGACGCCGGGGGAAGGCCGCGTGCCCCCCGCGCCGCCCTTTTCCGTCTTCATGAGGAGAGCCGGTCCAGAATTGTGGTGAGCCGTCGGGTGAATTCCTCGGGAAGCTGCTGGTACACCGTGTGCCCTCCGGGGAATTCCTCGCATGTTACGCCGAGCAGTCCGCCCAGGACGTGCGCGGGACGGTGGTACGGGCGTCCTTCGCTGTCCCGGCCCGTCGCAAGGCACCAGGGGGCGTCCGTGTCCCGCAGGGCCTGGAGATCCGGCCGGTAGGCGAAGCAGAACTCCGGCAGTTCCCGCTCGACGAGCAGGGCGGAGTTGGCCAGGATCCGCGTCATCGTGTCCGGCTTGCGTCCGGTGACGCGGCGGACGGAGCCGCCCGTGGCGAGCATCAGCCGCGAGGCCGCCGCGATCACCGCCTGGCCGCGCGGCGACACGAACATCCGGGGCGGCTCGGGCATCGTCATCGCCCCGAAGGCCGCGGCGGCCCGCAGGGGCCCCTTCTCCCGGCCGAGCCGCTCGATGTCCTCGACGGCCCGGCGCTCGGAGCTGTCGGCGGGCAGGATCTGCACGAGCGGCGGTTCGTGCGCGACGGCTCCCAGCAGGCGTTTCGCATGACGGGCCAGCAGTTCCAGCACGATGATCGCCGCGCTGCTGGTGCCGAACACGTACGCCCGGTCGATGCCGTGGTGGTCCAGGACCGCGACGACGTCGTCGGCCTGCCGCGCCACGTCCACCGGCGCCGCCGGATCCGTGAGCGGGCTGCGCGAGTTGCCCCGCCGGTCGAAGGTGATCACCGTGAACCGCTCGGCGAGCAGCGGGACGACGTCCTCGTACACGCCGGCGTCGCCGCCTCCTCCCGGGATCAGGACGAGCGCGGGTCCGTGACCGGTCCGCTCCGTGTGCAGTCGCGCGCAGGAGACGAGGACGGTCCCCGTGCCGGCGACGTCCGCCCGCCCGCGGATCGGCCCGTGGCCGCTCATGTCTGTCGTCATTTCACTTCTTGCCTTGAGATGTGATTGTGTCTACGTCGTAGTTCGAGTCTACGGTGTAGGTATCGATATTTCGAATGGGGGAATTCCAGTCATGAGCGCGGAAGTGGCGGACGGGACGACCACCTCGCCGGCCGAGCACGGAAGGGACCGCAGAAGGCGGACGTACGGGCGTGTGTACGCGGTGCTGATGTATGTGGTGGCCCTGGCGTACTTCGGGCAGGCGGTGCTGGCCGGACAGTTCCTTTCGGGCAGTTACGACGCCCTGCGCTGGCACCAGTACGGTGCGACCTTCACCGATGTGCTCCTGGTCTGCGCGCTGGTCGCCGCGGGCCTGCTGCGCTGGCACGGCAAGGGACGGCTGTGGCCGTTCCTGTCGGCGCTGGCGCTGCTGCTCGCCAACCAGGCCCAGAACGGCGCGGGCGCGGCCCGGCTGCTGTCCCTGCACATCCCGCTCGGCTTGGCGATGATCGCCGGCGCCGTACTGGTGGCGGTGCGGGTCCACAGCGCCGGTGCGCCCGTGGAGCGGGAGGTCTCCTCGTGACCGGACGAGTCTCCCGCCGTTCCCTGCTCCTGGGCAGCGGAGCCGCGGCACTGGCCATCGGCGGATCGGGCATCCTGGCCTTCGGCTTCCGCGGCACCACATCGACCGGCACCCTTCTGCGCAGCGAGATACCGCTGCCCGAGGCCTTCCGCAGGCCGCTGACCGTGCCGCCGGTGCTCAAGCCGTCGGGCACCGCGTCGGGTGTGGACACCTACGACGTGACGCAGCGCGAGGCGAGCGTGGAGATCGTCGACGGACTGCGCACCACGATCTGGGGGTACGACGGCATCCTCCCCGGCCCGACCCTGGTCACCCGCCGCGGCCGCAGAACCGTCGTCAGGCACCGCAACGAACTCCCCGTGCCCACCGTCGTCCACCTGCACGGCGGCCGGAACGCCCCCCGGCACGACGGCTATCCCACGGACCAGATCCTCCCCGAGGGCGGGGCCCACAGCGGCGCGCACCAGCACGGAGGCGACCTCAGCCACGGCACACGCACCTACGAGTACGACACCGACCAGCGCGCGGCCACCCTCTGGTACCACGACCACCGGATGGACTTCACCGGTCCGAGCGTGTGGCGCGGCCTCGCCGGACTGCACATCATCACCGACGACGAGGAACGGGCGCTGCCGCTGCCGGACGGCGACCGCGACCTGCCGCTCGTCATCATGGACCGCTCCTTCGCCGCGGACGGCAGCCTGCGCTATCCCAGCGTCGACAAGGACCTGGCCAGGACGCCCGGCGTGACCTCCGGCTACGAGGCGGGCGTCCTCGGAGACGTCGTCCTGGTCAACGGAACTCCCTGGCCGTACCGGGAGGTCGACGCCGTCCGCCACCGGCTGCGCCTGCTCAACGCCTCCAACGCGCGCCGCTACCGGCTGCGTCTCGACCCGGCGCCGGACGGCGTGGCCGAGCCGTTCGTGCAGGTGGCCTCGGACGGCGGACTCCTCGCCAGGCCGCTGACGCATCCGTACCTCGATCTCGCTTCGGCCGAACGGCAGGAGGTCGTCGTCGACTTCTCTGGCTACCGCGTCGGCCAGAAGGTCCGGCTCGTCAACGACTTCGGCGACGGACCGACGCGCCGGATCATGGAGTTCCGTGTCGCCCGCCGGGCGAAGGACGACAGCCATGTCCCGCGCACCCTCTCGGTGATCGAGCCGCTGGATCCCCGGCACGCGGTCCGCGAGAGGGACATGGTCTTCCAGTCCAAGTCGATCGGCGACCGGCACGGCTGGACCGTCAACGGCGAGCCCTTCTCCGTGGACCACGTCCACGCGGCACCGCGGCTCGGCGACATCGAGATCTGGAACCTGTACGCGGACTTCCACCATCCGATCCATCTGCACCTGGTGCACTTCCAGGTCCTCAACCGCGGCACCAAGGACCCCGGACGGTTCGACCACGGCTGGAAGGACACCCTGGACCTGCGGCCCGCCGAACAGGCCCGGATCATCACGCGGTTCGACGGACACCGCGGCAAGTACGTCTTCCACTGCCACAACCTGGAGCACGAGGACATGATGATGATGGGCAACTTCGAGGTCCGCTGAGCACGCCGCCCCAGGTGGGGAGGGTGCGCCGAGCGCGGGTCGAGCCCTTCTCCAGGCCCGTTCATGGCGGCGGGCATACGTTCGGCGCACCTCACCGGGTGCCTATCCGGGTGGGATCGACGACCGAGTCAGCCCAGGAGAGCCATGCCCCGCCGCCTGTTCACCTCGGAGTCCGTCACCGAGGGACATCCCGACAAGATCGCCGACCAGATCAGCGACACGATCCTGGACGCACTGCTGAAGGAGGACCCCACCTCGCGCGTGGCCGTGGAGACACTGATCACCACCGGTCTGGTGCATGTGGCCGGCGAGGTCTCCACGACCGCGTACGCGCCGATCGCCCAGCTCGTGCGCGAGAAGATCATCGACATCGGCTACGACTCCTCGAAGAAGGGCTTCGACGGAACGTCCTGCGGGGTCTCGGTGTCCATCGGAGCCCAGTCCCCGGACATCGCGCAGGGCGTGGACACCGGCGGCGCGGGCGACCAGGGCCTGATGTTCGGCTACGCGTGCGACGACACCCCCGAGCTGATGCCCCTGCCCATCCAGCTCGCCCACCGGCTGTCCCGGCGGCTCGCCGAGGCCCGGCGGGGCGGCGCCGTCCCCTATCTGCGCCCGGACGGCAAGACCCAGGTCACCATCGAGTACGACGGCGACCGCGCGGTCCGCCTGGACACCGTGGTGGTCTCCTCGCAGCACGCCTCGGACATCGACCTGGAGACACTGCTGCTCCCCGACATCCGCGAGTTCGTGGTGGAACCCGAACTGAAGGCGCTGCGCGACCACGGGATCGACCTGGTGACCGACGGCCACCGGCTGCTCGTCAACCCGACGGGCCGCTTCGAGATCGGCGGCCCGATGGGCGACGCGGGCCTGTCCGGCCGGAAGATCATCATCGACACGTACGGCGGCTACGCCCGGCACGGCGGCGGTGCCTTCTCCGGCAAGGACCCCTCCAAGGTGGACCGTTCGGCGGCCTACGCCATGCGCTGGGTCGCCAAGAACGTCGTCGCCGCCTCGCTCGCGCGCCGCTGCGAGGTCCAGGTCGCCTACGCGATCGGCAGGGCCGACCCCGTCGGGCTCTTCGTGGAGACCTTCGGCACCGCGACCGTCGACCCGGAGAAGATCGAGAACGCCGTCTCCGCGGTCTTCGACCTCCGGCCCGCCGCCATCATCCGCGACCTCGACCTGCTGCGGCCGATCTACGCCCAGACCGCCGCCTACGGCCACTTCGGGCGCGAGATGCCGGACTTCACCTGGGAGCGCACCGACCGCGTCGACGCGCTGCGCCGGGCCGCCGGTCTCTGACCCCCACCCGCCGACCGACGGTTCAAGGAGATCCCCGTGCGCATTGCCGTCACCGGATCCATCGCGACGGACCACCTCATGGCGTTTCCCGGGCGCTTCGTCGACCAGCTCATGAGCGAGCACCTGGAGAAGGTGTCGCTGTCGTTCCTCGCCGACACGCTGGAGATCAGGCGCGGCGGGGTGGCCGCCAACATCGCCGTGGGCCTCGGCCGCCTCGGGCTCACCCCCGTCCTGGTGGGCGCGGCCGGCACGGACTTCGCCGAGTACCGCGACTGGCTCGGCGCCAACGGCGTCGACACCGGGTCGGTGCGGGTGAGCGCCACCCGGCACACCGCCCGCTTCGTATGCACCACCGACGCCGACCAGAACCAGATCGCCACCTTCTACGCCGGCGCGATGGTCGAGGCACGCGAGATCGCCCTGGCCGACGTCGTCGAACGGGTCGGCGGGGTCGGCCTGGTGATGGTGGGACCCGACGACCCCGAGGCCATGCTCCGGCACACCGACGCCTGCCGCGCGCTCGGACTGGACTTCGCGGCCGACCCCTCGCAGCAACTCGCCCGACTGGGACGGCAGGAGACCCGGCGACTCGTCGACGGGGCCCGCTTCCTGTTCACCAACGCCTACGAGGCGGCCCTGCTCCAGGAACGAACGGGCTGGAGCAGGGCCGACGTCCTCGAACGGGTCGGCAGCTGGCTCGTCACCCACGGCCCCGAGGGCGTCGCCGTGCTCCGCTCCGGGCATCCCGAGCTGCGGCTGCCCGCGGTCGAGGCGGCCGAGGTCGTGGACCCCACCGGCGCCGGCGACGGCTTCCGCGCCGGATTCCTGGCCGGCGCCTCACGGGGATGGCCGCAGGAACGGGCCGCCCGGCTCGGCTGCGCCCTGGCGACCCTCGTGCTGGAGTCCCTCGGCACCCAGGAGTACAAGCTGTCCGCCGCCGAACTGCACCTGAGGACCGAGCAGGCCTACGGGGCCTCCGCTGCCGCCGAGATCACCCACGACCTGGAGAGGCGATGACGATCAAAGAGTGCCGCATCTGCGGCAACCGCACCCTGCTGCCGATACTCGACCTGGGCGAACAGGCCCTCACCGGCATCTTCCCGCGCACCCGCGACGAGGTGGTCCCCTCCGTACCCCTCGAACTCGTGCGCTGCTCACCGGACGGCTGCGGACTCGTCCAGCTGCGGCACACCGCCGACTTCGGGCTGATGTACGGCGAGGGCTACGGATACCGGTCCGGACTCGGCGAGTTCATGATCCGTCACCTCGCGGGCAAGGCCGCCCTGCTCACCGACCTCGTCCGTCCCGGCCCCGACGACCTCGTCCTGGACATCGGCAGCAACGACTCCACCCTCCTGCGGGCCTACCCCGCGGACGGACCCACCCTGGTCGGCATCGACCCGACCGGTGAGAACTTCCGCGAGTACTACCCCGAACACGTCAGGCTCGTCCCCGAGTTCTTCTCCCGCGAGGTCTTCACCGGGCACTTCGGCCGGCGCAAGGCCAAGATCGTCACCTCGGTCGCGATGTTCTACGACCTGCCGCGCCCCCTCGACTTCATGCGGGACGTCCACGACATCCTCGACGACGACGGGGTGTGGCTGCTGGAACAGAGCTACATGCCGGCGATGCTCGAAGCCACCGCGTACGACGTGGTGTGCCACGAGCACCTGGAGTACTACGCGCTGCGGCAGATCGAGTGGATGGCGGCGCGTACCGGACTGAGCGTCATCAGGGCGGAGCTGAACTCCGTGTACGGCGGCAGCCTCTGCGTCGTGCTCGCCAAGAACCCCGCACGCCACCACGTGGACGAGGCCGGGATCGCGGCGGTCCGTGCCCACGAGGCATCGCTGGGCCTGGACACCATGGCCCCCTTCGAGGCCTTCGCGCACCGGGCGGCCCAGTACCGCGACGGGCTGCGGGACTTCCTCGACTCCTCCCGCGAGGCCGGTCGGCTGACCCTCGGGTACGGCGCGTCGACCAAGGGCAACGTCATCCTCCAGTACTGCGGCATCACCGAACGCGACCTGCCCTGCATCGGCGAGGTCAACAAGGACAAGGACGGCTGCTTCACCCCCGGCACCGGCATCCCCGTCGTCACCGAGTCCGAGGCCAAGTCCCGCCGGCCCGACCAGCTGCTCGTGCTGCCGTGGATCTACCGGGACGGGTTCGTCGAACGGGAGCGGGCCTACCGCGAGAGCGGTGGCAAGCTGGTCTTCCCGCTGCCCGAACTCACCATCGTGTAGGCCCTGTCGACCGGAATCCGATGAACCACATTTGATCAGCGGTTGGGGTTCGCGCGCGGCCGCTGCGGCACAATGAGGACATGCCCACCGGTGCCGCCATCCGCATCCTCGGACCGTTGCGCGTACGCACGACGGACGGCGGGACGGCCGACGTGCGCGGGGCGCGGCTGCAGACACTGGTCGCGGTCCTCGCGCTCGCGGCGGGCAGGGAAGTGGCGCGCTCCGACCTCCTCGAAGCGCTCTGGGACGACGCCCTGCCGTCCGCTCCGGACAACGCGCTCCAGGCCCTGACCTCCCGGATGCGGCGCGCCCTGCCCGGGCTCGTCGTCGACTCCAGCCCCACCGGCTACCGGCTCGCCGTACGGCGGGACGATGTCGACGCGCTCCGCTTCGAGTCGCAGGTGTCGGCCGTGGCCGCGGTGCGGGGCGACCACGCGCGGCGCGCCGCCGCGCTGCGGGACGCCCTCGCCCTGTGGCACGGCCCCGCCCTGGCGGGACTGACCCCCACCCGGGCGGTGCGCGCCCACGCGACACGGTTCGAAGAGCTCCGCCGCCGCGCCCGCGAGGACCGGATCGACGCCGAACTCGCCCTCGGCGGCGGGCCCGCGCTCGTCGCCGAACTGGCGGGCCTGGTCTCCGAGGACCCGTTCCGCGAGAAGCTGCGCGTCCAGCTCATGCGCGCCCTCCAGACCGACGGCCGGCAGACCGAGGCGCTGGGCGTGTACCAGGAGGCGAGAACCCTGCTCGCCGAGACGTACGGGATCGACCCCTCGGCGGAACTCCATCAGGCGTACCTCGACGTCCTGCGCGGCGAAGGCACCACGGCGCCGCCCCGGCGCCCGCCGCGCGGGACACGGTTGCCGGTCCCGCTCACCGAACTCGTCGGCAGGGAGGCCGACGTGGAGCGGGTACGGGAACTGCTCGGCCACGCCCGGCTGGTGACCGTCGTCGGCCCCGGAGGCGTGGGCAAGACCCGGGTGGCCCTCGAAGCGGCCCGGCGCGTCGACGAGCGCGGCACCCTGCGCGTCGTCCTCGTCGAACTCGCCTCGGTCACCGACCCGGCGAACGTGCCCCGTACCGTCCTTGACACCCTCGGCGCGGGCGAGGGCGGGCTGCTGTCCGCGCCGGGATTCGAGACGCCCGGGCACGGGCCCGTGCTCGGGCGTCTCATGAGCCTGCTGGCGGGCGAACCGACCCTGCTCGTCCTCGACAACTGCGAACACCTCGTGGAAGCCGTCGCGGAGACCGCCGCGACCCTGCTCGCCCACTGCCCCGACCTGCGCGTCCTCGCCGCCGGCAGGCAGCCGTTGGAGGTCAGCGGCGAACGGCTGCACCGGCTCACCGGCCTCGCCCTGCCCAAGGGGCCCACGGACGCGGCGGGTTCGCCCGCGGTGCGTGTCTTCGTCGACCGCGCCCTCGCCGTCCGCCCCGCGTTCACCCTCGACGAGCGCACCCTGGACACGGTGGTCGCGATCTGCCGCGCCCTCGACGGGCTCCCCCTGGCCCTCGAACTCGCCGCCGCCCGGCTGCAGTCGCTGTCCGCCGAGCAGATACGCGACAGGCTCGACGACCGGTTCCGTCTGCTGGGGGCCGAGGGCAGGCCGGCCGACGGGCGGCGCCGCACCCTGCGGGCCGTGATGGACTGGACCTGGGACCTGCTGGACGACACCGAGCGCACCCTCGCCCGGCGCCTCGCCGTCTTCGCGGGCCGCGTCGACCTCACGCTCGTCGAGCGGGTGTGCGCGGGCGACGGACTCGACCCCGCCGACCTCGACATGCTGCTCGCCTCCCTCGTAGCCAAGTCCGTCGTGCAGACGGAGGAGAACGGCCGGCAGGTCGGCTACCGCATGCCCGAGACCGTACGGCTCTACGCCGCCGAGCAACTCGCCGCGGCGGGGGACGAGGCACTGCTGCGCACGCGCCACGCCCGGACCCTCCTCACAATCGCCGAGGCCGCCGAACCGGGGCTCCGCCGCCACGGCCAGGCCGCCGAACTCGCCCGGCTGACCGCGCTGCTGGACGACTTCCACGCCGCCCTGCGCTGGTCGCTCGACCACGCTCCCGACGGACTCGCGATGCGCCTCGTCGCCTCGCTGGAGTGGTTCTGGCTGCTCGGCGGACGCCGCGCGGAGGCCATGGAATGGACGCGCCGCGCACTCGACCTGCGGTGCGACAGCCGGCCCCGGGACCGGGCGATCGTCTGCGCCGTCGGGGGACTTCAGCACGGGGCCCTGCTCGGCGAGGAGACAGGCGTCACCTACCTCTTCGAGGCGCTGGCGCTGATCCAGGAACTCCCGGAGGCCGACCACCCGGTGCTCGTGGCCGCCGGCATCCTCGGCTCACTCGCCTCCGGCTCCCCGGAGGTCGTGAGCGAACAACTGCGCGCGCTCGGCGGCCACCGCGACCCCTGGATCGCCTCCCTCGCCCGGATGCTGGGGGCCCGCATGCTCGCCAACGCCGGACAGCCGCACGCGGCACGGGACGAACTCCTCGCCGCCCTCGACGGGTTCCGGACCCTCGGCGAGCGCCTCGGCCTGACCTACACGCTCTCCGCGCTCGCCGAGTCCGAGAGCGCCCGGGGCGACCACATGGGCGCGATCGGCGCACTGGAGGAGGCGCTGCGCGCCGTGACCGAACTGGGCCACGCCGAGGACCGGCCCATGCTCATGGTGCGCCTGGCGGTCGAGCAGGCCAGGTCGGGCCACCCCGAGGCGGCGGAGGCCGGACTGCTGGAGGCGGCGGCCGAGGCGTCCCGGCTGGGCCTCGGCGAGACCCTGGGCGTCGCCCACCACGCGCTCGGCGACCTGCGCCGTACGCAGGGCCGGACGGCCGAGGCGCGCGGGCTGCTCGACCGGGCCCTCGCCGAGGTCATGGCACACGGTCCCGGCGTCGGCTACCGCCCGGCCGTCCTCACCAGCCAGGGCCACCTCGCGGTCGCCGAGAGCCGCCTCCCCGCGGCGCTGGAGGCCTGCACGGCGGCGCTGGACCTCGCCCGGCAGGTCGACGAGGCACAACTGCTGGCCCAGGTCCTGGTGCTGGCCGCGGACATCGCCCTCGCCCAGGCCGAACCCAAACACGCGGCGGTCCTCCTGCACACCGCCGCGGACGTCCGCGGCCAGCCGCTCGATGCCGACCCGGACGTCCGCCGGGTGGCGCGGGCGACCCGGCTCGCCCTCGGGGACGACCGGTACGGGGCCGCGCGCCCCGTGGGCCACGACGAGATCGAGGGCCTGGTCGCGGGCCTCGCCGGCCGGCTGGCGCCGCCGCGGGCCGGGTGACCTGCGCGGCCGGCCGTCCACGGGGACAGCCGGCCGCGCAGGTCAGTGGCCCACAGGTGTCGCCGCCAGCTCCGTGAGCAGCGGCACCACGTCGCTCGGCGCCGGGAGCCGCCTGATCTCGTCGGCCAGGGACTCGGCGGCAGAGCGGTACCCGGGAGTGGAGAGCACCGACTCCACCGTCGCCCGCAGGCCCGCGGAGGAGTCCGCACTCAGGGCCGCGTCGAGGTCGAGGACCACGCCGGCCCCGCGCGCCGCGACGCGTTCACCGACCGCCGCCCACGACGGGTTCGACTGGGCGAGGACCAGCTGCGGCACCCCGAAGGCCAGGCCCGTCAGCGCGGTCCCGGCGCCGCCGTGATGCAGCAGCGCGTCGCAGTCGCCGAGGAACAGGTCCAGCGGAACCGCGCCCGGCGCGTGCACCGAGGCGGGCAGACCGGCCGCGTCGCGCGGGACCGCGGTGACGACCGACTCCATGTCCCGCACGGCGGCGAGCTCACGGATCAGCGCGTCCCAGATCTCCGGTCGCGTCAACATGGGGGTCTCGCCGCCGAAGCTGACGCACAGGCGCCTGCCCGTGTCCGGCCGCGGCGCCCAACGAGGCGGCGAACCCGCGCCGTTGAAGGGCACGAAGCGCACCGGCTGGGCCGCCGACGCCTCCGGGCACTGCAGACTCGGCGGGCACGGGTCCAGCACCAGCGAGGGCAGCGCCGGACCCGAGTCCACACCGCGCCGGGCGGCCACCTCGCCGAGCGCCTCGACGGCCCGCGGAACGGACTGGGAGCTGATCCGGTCCGGTCCCCATCGGTGCAGCACAGCCGGCACCCGCAGGGCGGCCGCCACGATCAGACCGCTGAACTCGATCGGATCCACCAGCACCAGATCCGGCCGCCACCGGCGGGCGACGTCCAGATGCTCGTCGAGTACGCCGTCGACGCGCTGTCGCCACCTCTCCTGGAGCAGCGTCCAGTCGGGACCGGCGCCGGGCAGCCCGGAGGGTGCCGCCGACCGCCGTACCGGTCGGCCCGGCGGCTCGCTCACCACGGCGCCCGACAGACCGGCCGCCGCGGCGCGCTCCACCACGGGAGCGCCGCCGGCGACCAGGACCTCGTGCCCGGCCGTCCGCAGGGCCCAGGCGACCGGGACCATCGACATCAGATGACTCGGTACCAGGGCGACGATGAGCACCCTCATCCCTGGACCTCCTTACCGTTCACGGTGGTAGGCGCGCAGGGCCAGCGGGGCGAAGACCACGAGGAGGACCGCCGCGGCGATCAGCGTCTTCGTCACGGGTTCCCCCACCGGTCCGCCGACGAGCAGACCGCGGATCGAATCGGCCAGCATGGTCACCGGGTTGAGCTTGACGACCGCCTGGAGCCAGCCCGGCATGGTGTCCACCCGCACGAAGGCGTCACTGATGAACGTCAGCGGCAGCATGAGTCCGAAGGCGAGGGCCTGCACGCTTTCGGGGTCCTTGGAGAGCAGCCCGGCCAGCACGGAGGCCCAGGACAGCGCGAACGAGAACGCCAGGAGCAGCAGGAACATCGGGATCAGCCGACCCCAGTCGGTCTCGATCCGGAAACCCAGCAGCATGCCGAAGGCGAGCAGCAGCACCACGGACCAGACCAGCATCACGTAGTCCGCCAGGATCCTGCCGATGAGCGGTGCCGTACGCGAGATCGGCAGGCTGCGGAAGCGGTCGAAGAGGCCCTTGGTGACATCGGTGTTCATCCCGATGGCCGTGCGCGCGGTGACCAGGACGGTGCTCTGCACGATCAGCCCCGGGACGACGAACTGCAGATAGGCCTCGCGCGAGCCGGCCATCTGACCGGCGAGGACGAAGGCGAAGAGGAAGACGAAGATGACCGGCTGGATGCCGACCTCCACCAGCGTCTCCGGGCTGTGCTTGATCTGCACGAGCTGCCGCCAGGCCACCGTTGCGCTCTGCCGCACGGCGGAGCCGGGCCCGCGGCGCCGCACCCGCGGTGCCTCCTCGGTCGTGGTGATGGCCGTCATACCGCCGCTCCCGTCACTGTCAGCTGCTTGAAGACCTCGTCGAGGCTCGGTTCGCGCACGGAGAGTTCGGCGACCTCGATCCCGGCGTCGTCGAGCCGTCGCACGATCGCCGACATCGCCGCCGTGTCCCGCACCCGCGCCTTGACCACCCGGCCGTCGCTCGTGTGCTCGCCGATCACCTCGGACACCAGCGCGGCCACCCGGTCCACCTGCGCGCCGTCCGTGGGACGCACCTGGAGGGTGGGCCTGCCGACCTCCCGCTTCAGCGTCTCAGGGGTTCCTCGAGCCACGACCGAGCCCTGGTCGACGACCACGATGTCGTCGGCGAGCTGGTCGGCCTCCTCCAGGTACTGGGTCGTCAGCAGTACGGTCACGCCGCGACGGACCTCGCCGCGGATGATGTCCCACAACTGGTCGCGGGCATTGGGGTCCAGCCCCGTGGTCGGCTCGTCCAGGAAGATCACCCGCGGCTCGCCCACCAGGCAGGCCGCCAGGTCCAGGCGCCTGCGCATACCGCCGGAGTACGTCTTGGCGGTGCGGTCCGCCGCGTCGGACAGCCCGAACCGTTCGAGCAGGCTCAGCGCCGTACCGCGCGCGTCGGCACGGGACTTGCCCAGCAGCCGGCCGAGGAACAGCAGGTTCTCTACGCCGGTGAGGCTGTCGTCGACCGCCGCGAACTGGCCGGTGAGGCCGATGAGTTCGCGGACCCGGTCCGGGGACTTGGTCACGTCGTGGCCGTGGATGAGGGCCTGTCCGGCATCGGGCCGCAGAAGGGTGGCGAGGATACGGACGACCGTGGTCTTGCCCGCGCCGTTGGGGCCCAGCAGCCCGAGCACGGTCCCCGCCTCGACATCGAGGTCGACGGAGGTGAGCGCGGCCGTCTCACCGAAGCGTTTGGCCAGACCACGGGCCTGGATCGCGGATGTCACAGGATTCCCCTTCTCTCTCCTCCCGAACCGGACGTCCCGGCTCGGACGGGGTCGCTCTGGATGCTAGGAACAGGTACTTCCATGTCGCTGACACGGCGCTGATACGCATCCGGGGCGAGTGTGGGGGCCGATCCTGGACCGCCGTTCCAGCCCCGCTTGAGCCCGGCCGACGAAGCTGGCCGGGACTTCAGGCGCCGACCGGGCGCCGCATGCTCCGGGCGAGGTGAGGGCGTATGCGCGTGCTGTTCACGACCTGGGCGGCACCGGGGCACTTGTTCCCGATGGTTCCGCTGGCGTGGGCCTTCCAGGCCGCCGGGCACGACGTCCAGGTCGCCGGACCGCCCGGCTGCCGGGACGCCGTGACCCGGGCGGGGCTGTGCGCGGTCGCCGTCGGCGACCAGGACGCGATCGCCGGACTGCCCAAGCCGCCCGAACTGGCCGCCTGGGGCCGCCCGGCCCGGTGGCCCCGCGGCTGGTCCGCCCACCTCGACCTGCTGGACAGCGGTCAGCGCAAGGTGATCCGCGCTCTGTACGAGAAACAGTGCGCGGTCGCCGGGCTGATGCTGGACGACCTGGTCGACTTCGGCCGCTGGTGGCGGCCCGACCTGGTCGTCCACGACGTGCTGGCCATGGCCGGGCCGGTGCTCGCCGCCGTGCTCGGGGTCCCCGCGGTCGGCCACGGCTGGGAGATCGGCAGCACCCTGCACACGCCGACCGGCGACACGGACAGCGAGCCGCTGCCCGCCTACCTCGGCCTGTTCGAGCGGTTCGGCGCCGACGTCACCGCGCCCGCCGGCTGGGTCGACCCGTGCCCGCCGTCGCTGCGGCCCCCGGACGGCGCGCCCGTGCGGCGACTGCCCATGCGCTGCGTGCCGTACAACGGTTCGGGTCCCCAGCCGGACTGGCTCGCGCGGCCCGAGCGCCCCCGCCGGGTGTGCGTGACCGCCGGAGTCGCCGGCGCACGCTATCGCGACCCCGGCGGCCCCGACGTACTCGCCCTGACGCTGGAGTCGCTGGACTCCGTCGACGCCGAGATCGTCCTGGCGCCGGGCGGAACCGTCCCGACGGACGCCCTGCCCGGGCAGGTGCGTGTCGCCCGTGACGTCCCGTTCCGCACGCTGCTGCCGACCTGCGACCTGGTGGTCCACCACGGCGGGGCGGGCACCGCACTCACCGCCGTCGTCATGGGCGTACCGCAGCTCGTCGTGCCGCCCTCCCCGATCTGTACGGAGATCGGCCACGGCATCGCCCGCTCCGGCGCGGGCATCATGCTGGACCGGCTCGACAGCACCGAACTGCTGCTGAAGACGGTCACCGAGATGCTGGCGGACCCCGGCCCCTGCCGGGAGGCCGCCGGCCGGGTGGCCTCGGAGACGGCGGCGCTGCCGTCCCCGAGCGCCCTGGCGGCCGGACTCGCGGCGTCGTGACCGCGCCGGAGCTGAACGGCGTCCTGACCGGCCCGCGGCGGGACGGTGCCGTGACCGGGCCGGGGCCGAACGCCGTCGTGGTCGGCGGCAGCGGCTTCCTCGGGCGGCACGTCTGCGCCGCGCTCACCGCGCACGGCGCCCGCGTCCTGTCGGTCGCCCGGCGCCCCGCGCCCGGTGTGGCGTCCGCGCGGATCGACCTCGTCGGCGGACCTCAGGCCGCCCTAGCCGACCTTCTCGTCGAACACCGCGCGAGTGTCGTCGTGAACGCCGCCGGAGCGGTCTGGGACTACGACGGGCGGGCCCTGGACGAAGCCAACGTGACGCTCGTGGAGCGGCTGCGCGACGCCGTCGCCAAGGTGCCCCACCGGGTCCGCCTGGTGCAGCTCGGCTCGGTCTTCGAGTACGAGATGCCCGCGCGCGGACGGCTCCTGACCGAGGAGGCGCCGACGGCCCCGTCGACCGCCTACGGCAGAAGCAAACTGAGGGGCAGTGAGATCGTCCTCGAAGCCACCCGGGCAGGCCTGCTCGACGGGGTCGTGCTCCGCGCGACGAGCTGTGCGGGACCCGGACTGCCGCGCTCCAGCCTGCTGGGCCGGGTGGCCGCCCGGCTGCGCGACGCGGCGGTGCGGGGCGAGCCGGCGGTGGTGACGCTCGCGCCCCTGACCGCCGAACGCGACTTCGTGGACTGCCGCGACCTCGCCGCCGCCGTGGCCGCCGCCGCGACCCTTCCCGTCGTCGGACGGACGGTCAACATCGGCAGCGGCACGGCCGTCGGCGTGCGCCGGCTGGTCGACCTGCTCGTCGCCGTGAGCGGAGTGCCCGCGACGGTCGTCGAGGAGGGCACCGCCACCGGGCGCAGCGCCGGGATCGACTGGCTCGCCGTGGACGGCGGGCTCGCCGCGCGACTGCTCGGGTGGCACCCGCGGCACAGCCTGGCCTCGACGGTGCGGGCGATGTGGAGCGAGGTCATCACCAACGCCGAGGAAGGGCCTGACTGAGCCGATGGACATACGCAGCGCACTGCTGGAACTGACCCGGAAATTCCACCAGGAGCAGACCGAGGACAGCTTCGTCCCCGGACAGACATCGATCCTCACCTCGGGCGCGGTGCTGGACGAGGAGGACCGGGTCGCCTTCGTCGAAGCGGCCCTGGACATGACGATCGCCGCCGGAGCGCGGGCCCGGACCTTCGAGAGCCGGTTCGCCCGCGCCATGAAGGCGCGCAAAGCACATCTGACCAACTCCGGTTCCTCGGCCAACCTCCTCGCGCTCAGCGCACTCACCTCGCCACAGCTGGAGGACGCCCGGCTGGTCCCCGGCGACGAGGTGATCACGGTCGCGACGGGCTTCCCCACCACCGTCAACCCGGTGCTGCAGAACGGCCTCGTACCGGTCTTCGTCGACATCGAACTCGGCACGTACAACACGACACTGGAACGCGTCGAGGAGGCCATCGGGCCGCGGACCCGCGCCATCATGGTCGCGCACGCGCTCGGCAACCCCTTCCCGGCGGCCGAGATCGCCGAACTCGCCTCCCGCCACAGCCTGTTCCTCGTCGAGGACAACTGCGACGCCGTCGGCTCGCTCTACCAGGGCCGGCTCACCGGCACCTTCGGCGACCTGTCCACCGTCAGCTTCTATCCCGCCCACCACCTGACAATGGGGGAGGGCGGCTGCGTACTGACCGGGAACCTGGCGCTCGCGCGGATCGTCGAGTCGATGCGGGACTGGGGACGCGACTGCTGGTGCGAACCCGGCGAGGACAACCGCTGCCTGCGCCGATTCGACTACAGCTTCGGCACGCTCCCGCAGGGATACGACCACAAGTACGTGTTCTCGCATGTCGGTTACAACCTCAAGACGACGGACGTCCAGGCGGCCCTCGGCCTGAGCCAGCTGCGCCGCCTGGAGGAGTTCGGCGCGGCACGGCGGCGCAACTGGCAGCGCCTGCGCGACGGGCTGCAGGACGTCCCCGGGCTGCTGCTGCCCGAGGCGACGCCCGGCAGCGACCCCAGCTGGTTCGGCTTCGTCCTCACCGTCCTGCCCGACGCCCCCTTCACCCGCGCCGCCCTGGTGTCCTTCCTGGAGGACCGCAAGATCCGCACCCGGAGGCTGTTCGCGGGCAACCTCACCCGGCATCCCGCCTACGAGGGACGGAACTTCCGGGTGGTGGGGGAGCTGACCAACAGCGACGTCACCACCGAAGCGACGTTCTGGATCGGCGTGTACCCCGGCATCACCCCGGAGATGGTGGACTACATGGTCGCCTCGATACGCGAGTTCGTGGCGGCGGCGTCCTGACCGGGCGGCCCTGACGCGCACACAGGTGAGGGGGCGGCCACAGGGCCGCCCCCTCACCTCGTGTCTTCGTGTCTCTCCTCGTCCACCCGACGGGGACCGTGTCACTCCTCGCCGAGCGCGTGCTTCGCCCAGCCGTCGGCGTTCACGTCCGGCTGGAGCGCGGCGTGCCCGGCCATGCAGTGCACGTCCCGCCACACCCGCTGAACCGGGTGGGACAGGGCCTGGCCCCGGGCGCCGCTCATCCGCATCAGCCCGTTCACGGAGTCGAGCAGCAGGTCCACCGCGGTCGAGTAGTCGCGCGTGACCCGCAACGTCAGGGCCGGGGTCAGCTCCGCCTCGTCGGCCTCGGCCGCCGCGTGGTCGACGATCAGCCGTGCCGCGTCGAGGCCGGCCGCGGCCCGGGCCAGCGTCAGGCGCACGCCGGGCCGGGACCCGGTCCGGACGCCGTTGATCTCGACGCGGCTCGCGGTCCATCGCGTCCACGCCCCGACGGCGCCCTCGACGGCGCCGACACCCGGGGCCACGAAGAACAGGCCGTTGATCAGCTTGAGCGGTACGCGGTGCAGGCGCGGAGCGGAGGGGGCCGGGTCGCCCGCGAGAACCGTACGGTGCTCGAAGCTGCGGTGCTCCGGCACGAACACGTCGTCGAGGACCACGCTGTTGCTGCCCGTGCCGCGCAGCCCCACATTGCGCCAGGTGTCCAGCACCCGGTAGTCACGGCGCGGCAGCACGAAGTGCCGCAGCGCCGGCGGACCTTCGGGACCGCGGACCAGACCGCCCACCATCGTCCACTGCGCGTGGTCCACCCCGCTGGCGAAGTCCCAGGTGCCGCTCAGCCGCCAGCCGCCCGGCACCGTGTCGACCGTGCCCGACGGTGCCAGCGATCCGGCGAGCGGCACGTCCGGCCCGTCGCCCCACAGTTCCTCCTGCCCCTCCTCGGGCAGGTGCGAGCACATGCGGCCCACGGCCGCGAGCACCCCGGCGCACCAGGCCGCCGACATGCAGCCGGTGCCCACCACGGACAGCGCCCGCGCGAGGTCGCGCATCGCGCCCGGGGCAGCGGCCGAGCCGCCCCAGCGCGGGCCCACCAAGTGCCGCGCGAACCCGGCGCTCACCAGCGCCTCGGCGACGGTGGCGGACAGCCGGTCGTCGGAGTCCGCGGCGGCCGCGTGCTCCGCGGCCAGCTCGGCCACCTTGCCCGCGGCCGCCGACAGACCGGCGTCCGGAGGAGGAGCGGTGGGCGTCGCGTTCGTCATCGGGAATCCGCCTCTCTGTGGTGGGTCGGGGGCTGCAGGCCGTGGAACGACCGCGCGAAATACACCAGCGGAGCACCCGTGAACGACTCGCAGCGGTGCACCAGACCGACGAGGATCACGTGGTCCCCGGCATCGATCCGGCGGTCCAGCACGCATTCGATACGGGCCACCACGCCGCCCAGCAGCGGCACTCCACCCAGGCCCGCGGAGACCGGCAGCCCTTCGTACTTGTCGATGTTCTTGGTGGCGAAGCGCTGCGCCAGGTGTGCCTGGTCCTCGCGCAGCAGATGCACGGCCATCACGCCGGCCGTCTCGAACGCCGGGCGGCAGTCGGCTCCCCGGTCCAGACAGACCAGCACCATCGGCGGGTCCATCGACAGCGACGAGAAGGCCGTCGCGGTGAAGCCGCGCGGCGCCCCGGACTCGTCCACCGTGGTCACCACGGCGACCCCGCTGGGCCACCGGGACAGCGAGTCGCGCAGGAGGGTCCGGTCGACGCCGGTGGACGCGGTGGTCATGGCGGACTTCCCGGACCCGGGCCGGCCGCCGCACGCACGGCGTCCACCAGCTCGGCCTGCCGCACGGCCGCCGTGCGCTCCGCCGCCGGATCCGCGCGGCCCCGCACCAGATCCGCGAAACGGGCCGCGATGTTGGCGAACTGGTCGTCGGCCGCGAGTGTCAGCTCCTCCACCCGGTCCTGCCGTTCGATCCGCAGGACGGGACGGTGCTCCGGGGGAGGGGTGAAGGCGCGGTCGAGGACGATCCGGCCGGCACTGCCCCACAGGGTGTACGCCGACCGGTAGGAGTGGCGGAAGCCGAACGACACATGGGAGCCGACGCCGTCGCCGCCGCGCAGCAGCGCGGCGCCGCCGACGTCCACGCCCGTTGACGCGTCGGCCGTCAGGGCCGCGCCCACCACCGACACCGTCCCGCCGAGCAGGAGCTGGGTGACGCGCAGCGTGTAGACGCCGGCGTCGAGCAGGGCGCCGCCGCCCAGCTCGGGGCGGTGCCGGATGTCCTGGGCGGGCAGCGGCGGGAAGCCGAACTCGGCACTCATCTGGCGCAGTTCGCCGATCTCGCCGCGTTCGAGCAGGTCCGTGACGGCCGCGTGCTGGGAGTGGTGGAGGAACATGAAGCTCTCCATCAGCACGAGCCCTCCCTCTTCGGCGAGCCCGGCCAGGTCGCGCGCCTGACCGGCGTCGGTGACCATCGGCTTCTCGACCAGGACGTGCTTGCCCGCCTTCAGCGCCCGTGCGGCCCAGGGAGCGTGCAGCGCGGGCGGCAGCGGTATGTACACAGCGGTGATGTCCTCGCGCTCCAGGAGCCGTTCGTATCCGTGCACCGGGTCCGCGTCGAACCGGTCCGCCGCCGACGCCGCGCGGTCCCGGTCCCGGCTCGCGATCGCCGTGACGCGGACCCCAGGGGTCCGCGCCATCGCGGGCAGCATGCGGCGCATGGCGATGCCGCCGCAGCCGAGGACACCGACCGGCAGGGGAGCCGTCCGCCCGGTCACCACAGGCTGTGCAGACATGCGACGAGGCTGCGCGCCTGGACGTTGAGATAGTGACTGTGCCGCAGCAGCCCGGTCACCTGATGGACCGTCAGCCATCGGTATCCCTCCGGTTCTTCGACGGGGAAGCCGTCCTCGACCTCGATCACCGTGTAGCGGCACTCGGCGTGGTGGAACCGGCCGCCCTCCTCGGACTGCACCGCGTCGAAGCGCACGCGGTCCCGGGGGACGCCGGTCACGTAGTCGAGGAACGGCGGCCGGTGGTCGTCGGGCAGCCCCCGGTAGGTGTCCGGGGTGCACTGCACGGTGGGGCCCAGCTCGACGCCGTGCGGGAATCCCGCCTCGGGACGGGCGTGGAACAGCAGATGGGTCACACCGCCGATGGTGCGCACCAGCAGTGCGGCCAGGCCGAGGCCGTGCGGGGCCAGCAGCGGCTGTGTCCAGTTGAGCACCTCGCGGCTGCCGGCCGTCACCCGGGCGCCGATGATCGAGAAGTGCCGTCCCTCCGCGTGGCTGATCGCGTCCTCGGTGCGGTTCCAGCCCTCGACCCGGTTCAACGGAATGCGTTCCGTGCGCAGTTCGTGGCGGGCCGTGGTGTCGGCGAACCAGCTCAGCACCGACGGCGTGCTGTGCAGCGCCCCTTCCTCCGGCGCCATGGAGCGGCGCAGGCCCGCGCGGAACTCGCCGTGCGGACCGGGCGGCGGCGCTCCGGTGGGCCGGGCGAACGGCACACAGGACAGGACGGTCCTCGCGTCCATGTTCACCATGTTGTCCAGGCGCAGGAGTTCCTGGATCTCGCCGACCGTCATCCAGCGGTAGTCGTCGTGCGGCGGGACGTCCTCGGTCGTCTCCACCACGATGTTGCGGTTGCGCTTGCCGAGGAACCACGAGCCCTGTTCGGACTGGAGGACGTCGACGAGCACCCGCGCCCGCCCGGGATCGGTGAAGTACTCCAGATACCTGACGCCCGAACCCTGGTGCACCCGCTTCTGGTTGCTCCGGGTCGCCTGCACGGTCGGCGACAGCTGCACGACGTTGACGTTGCCGGGCTCCATCTTGGCCTGCATCAGACAGTGCAGGACGCCGTCGATCTCCTTGACCAGGAAGCCGAGCATGCCGATCTCGGGCTGGTTGATGATCGGCTGGTCCCAGCGGGGCACCTTCCCGTGGTCGGTGTGCACGCGATGGCCCTCGATGGTGAAGAAGCGGCCGCTGCGATGGCCGAGATCGCCGGTGTCCGGCCGGAAGGACCACTCCGCCAGCTCGGCGAAGGGGACCCGGGTGACCTCGAAGGTGTGGGCCTTTCTACGTGCGGTCAGCCAGGCCAGCGTGGCCTTGACCGACGTCCGGTCCTCGGCCGCGGCCCCCGACTCGGTGAACCGCGCCTGCGGGCCGGGTCCGTCGGCCGTGAGCGGGTGCTCGGTGGTCATGAGGTCACCTCGGCCCTCGTCCCGTCCAGCAGACCCCGCAGAGCCTTCTTGTCGGGCTTGCCGACGGGTGTGTGCGGGAGATCGGGCAGGATCTCCAGGCGCTCGGGAATCTTGAACGCGGCCAGCCCTCGCGCGGTCAGCGCCGCCGACACGTCCTCCAGGGTGAGCGCGCGGCCCTCGTGGAGACGCACGAACAGACAGACCCGCTCGCCGACTTCGGGGTCCGGCGCCGGCACCGCGGCCACCTCCGCGACCTCGGGCATCTCCTGCACCAGGGTCTCTATCTCCCCGGCCGCGATCTTCTCGCCCCCGCGGTTGATCAGGTCCTTGACCCGGCCGCACACCACCACATGGCCCTGCGCGGTGATCCGCACCAGGTCACCCGTGCGGTACCAGCCGTCGGACGTGAACGACAGGGCGTTCTGGTCGGGCACGCCGTAGTAGCCGCGGGGCGTGTAGGGGCCGCGGGTGAGCAGCTCGCCCGTCTCACCGGGCCGCACCGGACGGCCGTCCGGGCCGACGACCAGCAGTTCGTCGTACGCGCTGACCGGTGCGCCCTGCGTGCCGTGGGCGACCTCGTCCGTCGCGTCGGGAGGGGTGTAGCAGATGAGGCCCTCGGCCATCCCGTACACCTGCTGGATCCGGCAGCCCAGGGCGGGCCCGATCCGGGCGGCGAGCTCCGGCGAGAGCACCGAACCGCCCACGTGCACATGGCGCAGGCTCGACAGGTCGCGGCCGCAAGCGGGCGCGGCCTCCGTCCACTTCAGGGCCACCGCGGGCACCGCCGAGGTGGTGGTGACGCGCTCCCGCTCGACGGCGGCGAACACCGCGTCGGGCCGCGGCGAGGACAGCAGCACGACCCGGCCGCCGGCTGAGAGGGTGCCGAGGATGCCCGGGCTGGCGAGCGGATAGTTGTGGCCGGCGGGCAGGACCGTCAGGTAGACGGTCTCCGCGGTGACGGCACAGGCGGCGGCGGACTGCCGGATGTTGTACTCGTAGTCGTTGTGCGTCCGGCTGATCACCTTCGGCAGGCCGGTGGTGCCGCCGGACAGCAGGAAGAGGGCCACCTCCATGGCGTCCGGGGCGGCCTTGTCCAGCCTCCCGCGCCGCGCGGCCGTGTCGCCGTCCGGCCTCAGCAGGGCACGCACGTCGATGCTGCCGGGCCGTACGTCGTCGCCGACGACCAGCACCAGGGGCTCGCCGGGCAGCCGTCCGGCGACCCGGTGGGCGAGTGCCTGATGGTCGTAGCCCCGCCAGGTGCCGGGCACGACGAGCGCCTTGGCGCGCACATGGGCCCCGATCGAGGCCAGTTCGTACTCGCGGTGCGGTGGCAGCATCATCACCGGCGCCACACCGAGCCGGAAACAGGCCAGTGTCACGACCACGAACTCCCAGCAGTTGGGCAACTGCACGAGAACCGTGTCGCCGTCGGCCAGACCCTGGCCCGCGAGCCGTTCGGCCAGGGCGTCCGCCGAGGCGGCCAGCTCCGCGTAGCCGAGCCGGACGTCGCCGTCGACCAGCGCGGTCCGGTCGGCCCAGGCGTCCGCCCAGTCCCACATCAGCGCGCCCAGCGGGCGGCCGCGCCAGCAGTCCGCCTCGACGTAACGACGCGCGGCGTCGGCGGGCCAGGGCACGAATCCTTCGCGTTTCACCGTGCGCTCCTCTCGTCGGCCGGAGCGGGGTCGGGGGTGCCGACGCGCTGCGCGAGCAGGTCGGCGACCGCGTGGACGGTGGGGCGGTCCCAGAAGAGCGTCGCGGGCAGCGGCATCCTGAACTGCCTTTCGAGACCGCGCCGGATCCGCACGGTCATCACCGAGTCGAGGCCCATCTCGGCCAGGGCCCGGTGCGGATCCATCTCGGACGCCGCCAGCCGGGTCTCGGCCGCGACCTGTCGGCTCACCGCGGAGGTGAGGAAGGTGCGCAGCTCCTCGCCCTCCAGGCCGGCCCACGGGACCTCGGCCTCGTCGTCCTCCTGGTCCTGCGGCGCGTCCGTGGGCACCTCGCCGAGCAGCGGGAGCCGCCGCTGTCCGGGTTCCGGCGGCAGCGTGCGCAACACGGCCGCGTAGCCGAGGCCGTAGCGGTCCGCCAGCTCCCAGGAGGCGAAGGCCTCCAGGGAACTGATGTCGGCGGTGCCGTGCGCGGCCAGCTCGGCGTCGATGACCTCGGACGAGGTGGACATGCCGAGCCCGCGCCACGACGTCCAGCCGAAGCTGACGGTGCCGGTGTCCCCGGCGGCACTGCGGTGCGCCGCCAGCGCGTCGAGGAACGCGTTGCCCGCCGCGTAGCTGGACTGCCCGGGCAGGCCCAGCAGTTGACCGCAGGACGAGAACAGCACCAGGAAGTCGAGACTGCCGGGCGGGAACAGCCCGTGCAGCACCCAGGCACCCTCGGCCTTCGGCCGCAGCACCGCCCGCAGCGAGTCCTCGTCGAGCGCGCGCAGCGGCCGGTCGTCCAGGACACCGGCGGCGTGCACGACGCCCCGGACGGGCGGCAGCCCCAGCGCGGTCGGCGACAGGAGCTTCTCCGCGGCGTCCGCGTCCGAGACGTCCAGCGCGACCGTGACCACGGTGCAGCCCAGCCGCTCCAGGGACCTGACCGCTTCCACCCGGCTCCGGACCGGCGGATCGGTGATGTCGTCCCACTCGTCCCGTGGCGGCAGCGACCGCCGTCCGGTCAGCACGAGACGGCGTGCGCCCCGCTCGGCCAGCCAGTGCGCGACCTCCAGCCCGAGCGCGCCCAGTCCGCCCGTGACCAGATACGTGCCGTCCGGGCGGCAGGTCGTCGCGGGCCGGACCGGCTCGCCGTCCAGCAGCGCGAGCCGTGCCACCTCCGGCTGTCCCTCGCGCACCGCCACGACGTCCTCGCCGTGCGTCGTGCCGAGCAGGTCCACGAACCCCGCGACGTCCCGGGGCGAGGACCCGAGGTCCACGATGCCGCCCCACAGGTCCGGATGCTCACCGGCGATGACGCGGCCCAGCCCCCACAGGGGACCGTGGGCGAGCGAGGCCTCGGTCGCGCTCTCGCGCACTCCCTGCGTCACGCACCACAGCCGGGGTGGACGCGGGGCCGGGGCCAGCCGCTGAGCTGTCCGGGCGAGCAGCCAGGCCGCCCGCAGGGACGCCCTGCCGACCGGTTCCCGAGGCCGTCCCGGAGCCGGCACGACCACCACGGTGTGGTCGTCGGAGAGCTCACCCTCGCGCAGCTCGTCCGGGTCGGACGCGATCCGGTGCGGCACCGCCTCGGCGACCAGCCGGCGGCTCAACCGCTCCACCAGGGAGCGGTCGTCGCCGACGAGCACCACCGTCCGATGCGCACCGGGGTCCTGCTGTTCCATGGGACGCCACCGCATGCGGTGGACGAGCCGGCGGGGACCGGTGGTGGTCCCCACGTCGCCCTCCAGCAGTCCGTACCGCAGGCCGTCGAGCCGGCCCGCCGGCGTGCCCCGCTCGTCCTCGATCTCCACGTCGACGACGTCCTCGCCGGTCAGCCGTACGGTGATGCGGGCGGTGGCCGGGCACGCCCCTTCGAGCGCGACCCGTTTGATGTGCGCGGGCATGCGCAGCACCGGCGGACCGGGGAACACCACGGA
Organism: Streptomyces krungchingensis; assembly: GCF_054729265.1. Lineage (NCBI taxonomy): Bacteria > Bacillati > Actinomycetota > Actinomycetes > Kitasatosporales > Streptomycetaceae > Streptomyces > Streptomyces krungchingensis. The sequence continues at coordinate 1,248,842 of NZ_JBPUKY010000001.1, read as the reverse complement.
CGCGGTGGACAGCGCGGCGTCCAGGACCGAGGCCCAGGTGGCCGGCGGCTCCGAGGACCCGGGATCCGCGACGACCCGGGCCACCAGGACGCCCTCGCCCCCGTGCAGTTCGGTGATCTTCCAGGCGAAGCCCATGGCGGCGACGCCGAGTTCCGCGAGGCGGTCCACCACACGCCCGGTGGGCAGCACGTCCGGTGCGACGACCGGGGTCGGCTCGCCGAGAGTGCCGTGCGGTTCGACGACGGCCGTGGTGTGGGTGACCAGGCCCCTGTCGTCTCCGGGCTCCCCGACGATGCGCGAGGTGAGCCGGAGCGTGGCGTCCTGGCTGACGACCTGGACCTCGCGCGGCTGGGACACCGACACGGGCACGCGCAGCGCCACGTCGGTGAGATCCGGCAGGGTGCCTCCCGAGGCGGCGGCGTTCAGGAAGGTGTTCAGCAGCACGGCGGCCGGGATGATCTCCACCTCGCGGACCGGATGGTCACCCGGGTAGGGCCGGCTGCCGTGGTCGAGGTGGGTCCGCCAGGCCTGCGCCGGGGTCGTGCCCGCGAACGTGGTCCGTCCGCCGAGCAGGGTGTGCGTGGTGACGTCGTGCCGGTCGCCGGCGGCCCGGCGCGGCGGCGGCTCCTCCAGCCAGTACGGCTTGCGCTGCCAGGCGACGCACGGCAGTTCGGCGGGGTCCGTCACCGGCCAGGAACGCGACCAGTCCACGTCGGCGCCGTGGCAGTAGAGCTGTCCGAGACCGGCCAGCAGTGTCTCGCGCTCGGGCCGGCGGCGACGCAGCGAGTGGGTGACGAAGGCGTCCTCGACGCCGAGATGGTCGAGCGACTCGCCGACCGAGTGCTCGACCACCGGATGCGGCGACACCTCCAGGAAGAGCCGGTACCCGTCCTCGACGGCCGCCGCGACGCCCTGCGCGAACCGCACCCGGCCGCCGAGGTTGGCCGCCCAGTAGCCGCCGTCGCGCGGGGCGACGCTGCGGGGGTCGTCCAGAGCCGTGCTGTAGACGGGAAGCGTGGCGGGGGACGGCACCAGGTCGGCCGCCGCGGCCGTCAGGTCGTCGAGGAGGGGGTCCATGTGCGGACTGTGGAACGCCACGTCCGAATCGACGGCCCGCACCGCGACGCCCTCGGCGCGCCACCGCTCGGAGATCTCCGCGACCGCGGGGACGTCCCCGGAGACGACGGTGGAGCCGGGCGACGCGGTGATCGCCACGGTCACGTCCCGGCGGTCGCCCAGACGGCGTGCGGCCTCCTCGGCGGTCAGCCCCACCATGGCCATGGCTCCCCGCCCGGCCACCCGGCGCAGCAGCAGGGAGCGCCGGCACACCAGCCGGGCGCCCTGCTCCTGCGTGAGCATCCCGGCGGCCACGGCGGCGGCGATCTCACCGACCGAGTGGCCGATGACCGCGTCGGGGTGCAGCCCGCGCTCCCGCCACAGTGCGCTCAGCGCCGTCTGCACGGCGAAGATCAGCGGCTGCACCACGTCGACGGGCTGCGGGGCGTCGTCCAGGAGGGCGGCGGTGGGGGAGACGCCCATCTCCTCAAGGAAGACGGGCTCCAGCTCCTCGACGACCCGCGCGAACACCGGTTCCTCGGCGAGGAGTTCGCGTCCCATGCCGGTCCACTGCGAGCCGTGCCCGGAGAACACCCAGACCAGACCGCGCCCGGCAGTCGGCAGCACCGAGCCGGTGCCGACCCCCGGCGCACCACCCGAGTCCGCGAACTCCCGGAGCCGAGAGAGGAGTTGGTCGCGGTTCGCGGCCACCACGGCGGCCCGGTGGAGCAGCTGGGTGCGCCGCGCGGCCAAGGTGTGGCCCACCTGCGCGAGGGCCGTCGCGGGGGTCTCGTCGAGCCGGTCGGCGAGCCTGCCCGCGTACTCCCGCACCGCGGCCTCGCTCGCACCCGACAGCGGATACACCGCGGGTTCCGCGTCCCGCGCGGCGCGCGGTCCCTTGTCCAGGGTCTGCGGACCCTCGGGGTCCGGAGCCTGCTCCAGGACGACGTGCGCGATGGTGCCGCCGTACCCGTAGCCCGAGACCCCGGCCCGCCGCGGACCGTCGGACGCGGGCCAGGGCGTCGGCTCGGTGACCACCCGAAGGCCCGAAGTCGCCCACGGGATAGCGGGGTTGGGCTCGGTGAAGTTCAGACTGGGCGGGATCTCGGCGTGCTGGAGAGCGAGGACCGTCTTGATCACACCGGCGATGCCCGCGCCCGCCTCCAGATGCCCGATGTTGGGTTTGACGGACCCGATCAGACACGGCCGGTCCTGCGGCCTGTTCACGCCGAAGACCGAGGCCATCGCCCCGGCCTCCAGCGGATCGCCCGCGCGGGTGCCCGTGCCGTGCGCCTCGACGTAGCCGACGGTGACCGGGTCGAGCCCCGCGTGCTCGTACGTCCGGCGCATCAGATGGGCCTGCGCCTCGCCGTTGGGCGCCATGATGCCGCTGGTCCTGCCGTCCTGGTGGACCGCGCTGCCCCGGATCAGGGCGAGGACGCGGTCCCCGTCGCGCCGGGCGTCCGACAGCCGCTTGAGGACGACGACCCCGCCGCCCTCACCGCGGCCGTAGCCGTCGCCGTTCGCGTCGAAGGACTTGCAGCGCCCGTCGGGTGCCGTCGCGCCCGCCGCGTCCAGCACCAGCGACAGACCGGGCGACGCCATCACGAGCACGCCGCCCGCCAGCGCCACCGGGCACTCGCCCGCCCGCAGGCTCTGCACCGCCATGTGGACGGACACCAGCGACGACGAGCACGCCGTGTCGACGGCGACGCTCGGCCCGCGCAGGTCCAGCGTGTACGAGACCCGGTTGGCGACCCCGCAGTAGGCGCCGCCGATGCCGGTCCACGCCTCGATGCGGGGCAGGTCCTCCAGCATCCGGCGCCCGTAGTCGTCCGAACCGACGCCCATGAACACACCGGCGTCGCTGCCCGCGAGATCCCGAGGGGGGATGCCGGCGTGCTCCAGCGCCTCCCAGGCCAGCTCCAGGACGATCCGCTGCTGCGGGTCCATCAGCGCGGCCTCGCGCGGGGTGACGTCGAAGAAGTCGGCGTCGAACCCCTTGATGTCGTCGAGGAACGCCCCGTACCGCGTCACGCCGTCCAGGGCCGCCGCGTTCTCCCGGTCGAGGGTTCCGTACCACTCCCAGCGGCCATCAGGCACTTCGCCGATCGCGTCCCGCCCCTCGACGAGCAGCGACCAGAACTCCTTCGGCGAATCGATCCCCCCGGCGAACCGGCACGCCATGCCCACCACGGCGACGGGTTCGGGCGCCGTCGTCACCGTGTCCACGACGGCACCTCGGTGATCTCGAACATCGCGCCCGCCACCGTCATACCGGGCCCGAGCCCGTACATCAGGTAGTGGTCGCCCGGCTTCAGCCTGCCGTCGCACAGCAGCCGGTCGAGCGCGACGAGCTGGTCGCTGACGCCCAGGTGCCCGATGTCGCGTCCCACCTCCCAGGTGGTGCGCTCCGCCGGCAGCCCCAGCAGGGGAAGCAGCCGCTTCTCGATCGTGGTGCGCGAGGTGTTCATGTAGCTGAGGAAGGTGACGTCCTCGACACCGAGGCCGGTGGCCGCCGTCCACCGGTCGTACAGGTCCTGGTGGGCCTTCATCAGGAGCGGCCGCATCTGCTCCCCCTCGTGCTTGAGGAAGTGCTGGTTGCGTTCGGAGAAGTCGAGCCGCCGCCCGATCGTGGCACCCGGCGGGAACATCGGCTCTCCGCTGCGGTGCATCGCCTCCAGCTCGGGTACGGCGACGCAGTCGACCCACAGCAGCTTGGCGAAGCCGGGTTCCTTGCCGAGCAGCAGCGCGCTCGCGCCGTCGCCGACCAGCATGCCGCCGCCCGTGGCCCGCCAGCGGTCGATCAGCGGCGTGCCGAAGTTCTCCGCGCCGAGCAGCAGCGCGTCCGACGACCGCGGATTGCCGCGCAGGAAGCCGGCGGCGAGCTGCAGACCGCTGAACACGCCGGTGCAGCCGTGCCGGAGCTCCACCGCGAGGGCCTCGCCCCCGAGGTGGCGCTGCACGTACGACTGCGGGCCCCAGCCGTCCGGGCCCTGGTGCCACACGCTCGCGTACAGGATCAGATCGACGACCGACGGGTCGGTTCCGACGCGTTCGAACAGCTGGCGGGCCGCGCGCACCGCGAGCTCCGGGGCGGGCACGTCACCGGCGACCCGCACGCCCGTCAGCTCGCCGTCGGCGACGTCCTCGGCATCCAGGCGGCCCTCGGCCACCGCCTGCGCGGTGCTCACGGGCTCCGGCAGATGCACCCCGAGGGACCTCACGTACAGGTCTTGTCCTTGCACTGAACTCTCCTTCTCCTGTGGGCCCGGGGGCTGCCGCCGGCCCGGACGAGGCGCCTACTTGTGGCCGACGACCAGGGAATGGCTGAACCCGAGGCCGTCGTAGCGCTCGACGCGGGAGAAGCCGGCGTCGCGAATGGCCTTGTCCATGTCCTTCGGGGCGTACGTCATGCCCTCTCCGGAGGCGAGGGTGAGGAAGTAGGGCGAGACCAGCCCGCCGCTCATCGAGCCGGTGCCCTCGTCGTTCGAGACGAAGTTGTAGACCAGGCAGACACCGCCGGGCGGCAGGGCCTCGTAGCACTTGCGCAGCAGCTCGGTGTTCCGCTCCAGCGACCAGATCTCGAAGATGTGGAAGAACATGATCCCGTCGGCGCCCTCGGGCAGCGCGTCGGTGAACAGGTCGCCCGGGTGGAAGTGCACCCGCTTGCTCAGCTCGGCGTCCTCGGTCCGCTGCGCCGCGATGCGGGTGACGCTCTCCTGGTCGAAGACCGTCACCTCCAGGTGCGGGTAGCGGCGGGCCAGTTCGATGCTGTTGGTGCCGTCGCCGCCGCCGATGTCGATGACGTGGTGCAGCCCGGAGAAGTCGTACCGGTCGAGGATCTGCGCGAACGCCTTCTTCGACGCGTCGCCCATGTTCCGGTAGAACACCTCCTGCAACTCGGGGTGCGCCGTGAGCCGTTCGTACAGCGTGTCGCCGGGACCCTCGATGTGGCGCAGCCCCACGTTGGTGTTCTGCCGCATCGACTCGGCGAAGTCGTCGAGCGAGCGGTTGATGATGTCGGCCTGGATGTCCACCAGCGGGCCCAGGAAGCGCGGGCTCGACCTCAGCAGCTTGCGCCGCACCATCTCGCTGTTGACGTACTTGTCGTCCTTCTTCTCCAGAAGCCGCAGCGAGGCGAGTCCGAGGAGCAGGATGCGGGCGGGCTGGGCCTCGGTGCCGATCGCCTCTGCGGCCTCCTCGATGTCCATGCCCTCGGCCGCCTCCAGGCGCTCGAAGAGGTCGAACTCGAGCCCCGTACGCAGCAGTTCGAACGCGGTCGTGCCGTGAATGAGGATCCGCAGGTAGTCCGCTTCGCTGACGGTGATGGTGCCGCTGGCCATGGACGTCCCTTCCGATGTGGGGAAGGCGAGCGGGCGCTCGCGGGCACACCGTCGCAAGGGCCTCTAGCGCGCGCCTCGACGCCCGCTCGAATCGAACCGGCGGCTGCCCTTCAACTTGCGTTCGAGGTCGCCTCAAGCGGTGCCCCGAATGCTTCGGGACGCGGCATTGCAGGCTGGATCCACTTCAGATATCGGGGGATGAGACAGCATGGCCCGAGATGTAGTGATAACGGGTGTCGGCGTCGTGGCTCCAGGAGGCATCGGCAGCAAACCGTTCTGGGACCTGCTCGTCTCCGGCCGCACCGCGACCCGCACCATCACCCACTTCGACGCCTCGCCCTTTCGGTCGACCGTGGCCGCCGAGTGCGACTTCGACGCGCAGGCCGAAGGGCTCACGGCCGAGGAGGCCGGCCGGCTCGACCGGGCCACCCAGTTCGCGCTGGTCGCCGCCCGCGAAGCCCTGGAGGACAGCGGCCTCGCCGGCGACGGGCCCGACCCCTGCCGCACGGGCGTCACGCTCGGCAGCGCGGTCGGCTGCACCACGAGCCTGGAACGCGAGTACGTCGTCACCAGTCACGGCGGCCGCGACTGGCTCGTCGACCCGGACCTCGCGGTCCCGCACCTGTACGACTACTTCGTCCCCAGCTCCATGGCCGCCGAGGTGGCCTGGGCCGCGGGCGCGCAGGGCCCCTGCTCCGTGGTCTCCACGGGCTGCACCTCCGGGCTCGACGCGGTCGGCCACGCCGTGCGGCTCATCGAGGAGGGCTCGGCGGACGTCATGGTCGCGGGCGGCACCGACGCGCCCATCTCGCCCATCACGGTCGCCTGCTTCGACGCGATCCGGGCGACCACGCCCCGCAACGACGAACCGGCCACCGCCTCCCGCCCGTTCGACCGCACCCGCAACGGCTTCGTCCTGGGCGAGGGCTGCGCGGTGTTCGTCCTGGAGGAACGGGAGCGGGCCAGGGCCCGCGGTGCCCATGTGTACGCCGGTGTCGGCGGGTTCGCCTCGCGGTGCAACGCCTTCCACATGACCGGACTGCGCCCGGACGGCAAGGAGATGGCCGCCGCCATCGAAACGGCCCTGGACGAGGCCCGGGTGCGCCCGGATGAAGTGAGCTACGTCAACGCGCACGGCTCCGGCACCAAACAGAACGACCGGCACGAGACGGCCGCGTTCAAGAAGGCGCTGGGCGACCACGCCCGCCGCACCCCCGTCAGCTCCATCAAGTCGATGATCGGCCACTCGCTCGGTGCCATCGGCTCCGTCGAACTCGCGGCCTGCGCGCTCGCCATCGAGAACGGCGCCGTCCCGCCGACGGCCAACCTGCACGAGCCGGACCCGGAATGCGACCTCGACTACGTGCCGTTGACGGCACGCGAGGCCCGGCTCGACGTCGTCCTCAGCGTCGGCAGCGGATTCGGCGGCTTCCAGAGCGCGATGGTGCTCACCCGTCCCGGTCGGGCGGAACAGTGAACGCTGTCGTCGTCACGGGCCTGGGCGTCGTCGCGCCGAACGGCCTGAGCACCGAGGAGTACTGGAACGCCACCCTCGCGGCCCGTTCCGGCATCGGCCGCATCACCCGCTTCGAACCCGAGCGCTACCCCGCCACCCTGGCCGGCGAGATCCGCGGCTTCGAACCCGCCGCCCACCTGCCCGGCCGGCTCGTCCCGCAGACCGACCACTCCACCAGGCTCTCCCTGGTGGCCGCCGACGAGGCGGTCCGCGACGCCGGCCTCGACACCGGACAACTGCCCGAGTACGGCGTGGGCGTGGTGACTGCGAACAGCGCGGGCGGTTTCGAGTTCGGGCACCAGGAACTCGACAACCTGTGGCGCAAGGGACCCGAGTACGTCAGCGCGTACCAGTCCTTCGCCTGGTTCTACGCGGTCAACACCGGACAGATCTCCATCCGGCACGGCCTGCGCGGCTCCAGCGGGGTGCTGGTCGCCGACGAGGCGGGCGGCCTCGACGCGCTCGCCCAGGCCAGGCGGCTGCTGCGCCGTGACCTGGACGCCGTGGTCACCGGCGCGGTCGACGGCTCCCTGTGTCCCTGGGGCTGGATCGCCCAGACCTCGACCGGGCAGCTGAGCACGGCCGAGGACCCGGCCCTCGCGTACCGGCCGTTCGACGAGCGGGCCGCGGGCTTCGTGCCGGGGGAGGGCGGCGCCATCCTGGTCGTCGAGGACGAGGCGAAGGCCCGCGCGCGGCACGCACCCCGGATCCACGGCAGGATCCTCGGACACGCCGCCACGTTCGACCCGAGACCGGGCACCGTGCCCGTGGACGACGCGTCCGCCCTGACCAGGGCCATCGAACTCGCCCTCGCCGACGCCGGTGCCGTGGCCGATGACATCGATGCCGTCTTCGCCGACGCGGCCGGTGTTCCGCACCTGGACCGGGCGGAGGCCGCCGCGCTCGGCGCGGTCTTCGGCGCGCGCGAGCTCCCGGTCGCCGTGCCCAAGACGCTGACCGGACGACTGTGCGCGGGCGCCGGTCCCCTCGACGTCGCCACCGCGCTGCTCGCCCTGCGCGACGGGGTCCTTCCCCCGGCGGCGCACACCCGGCCGTCCCCCCGGTACGGGCTCCGTGTGGTCGTCGGCCGGCCGCTGGAACTGCGCCTGCGTGCCGTGCTGGTCGTCGCCCGCGGCCTCGGCGGCTTCAACTCCGCGATGGTCGTGGGCGCCTCCCACTGAGCCCTGACCACGCTCGGCAACCCCACATAGGAGACCCAGCCATGCCAGAACTGACCATGGGCGAGCTCGCCCGCATCCTGCGTGAGTGCGCGGGCGAGGGCGAAGGCGTCGCCCTCGACGGGGAGTTCGCGGACACGCTCTTCACCGACCTCGGCTACGACTCGCTGGCCGTACTGGAGACCGCGTCCCGCCTCAAACGGGACTACGGCGTCGAGCTGACCGACGACGAGGTCGTCGACGTCGGCACCCCGGCCCGGCTCCTCGAACTGGCCAGGCGCCAGATCGCCGCGCGTTCATGAGCGCCCCGGCCGAGACGACCACGCCCGCGGCCTGGTGGCTGTGCGACCACTGCCGGCGGCCCGTCTACGCCAAGCGGCTCGCCCGGTCCTCCGGGGTGTGCCCGGAGTGCGGCCACCACAGGAGACTGTCGGCCCCGGAGCGGCTCGACCAGCTCCTCGACCCGGGGTCGGCCCAGGCCCTGGGCGTGCCGCGCACCGCCGACGACGTCCTCGGCTTCACGGACACCCGGCCCTACCACGAGCGACTGGCGGAGGCGCGCGACCGGACCGGACTCGACGACGCCGCGATCGCCGTCCGCGGCCGCATCGGCGGTTGCGAAGTGGCGGTCGTCGCCATGGAGTTCGGCTTCATGGGCGGCAGCCTCAGCGGCGGCGTCGGCGAACTCATCACGCTCACCGCCGAGACGGCCCTGGCCGAACGACGCCCGCTGGTCATCGTCTGCGCGTCCGGCGGCGCCCGGATGCAGGAGGGCCTGATCTCCCTGATGCAGATGGCGAAGACGAGCCAGGCCCTGCTCGCCCTCGACGAGGCCGGCATCCCCACCGTCTCCGTCATCACCGACCCGGTGTACGGCGGAGTGGCCGCCTCGTTCGCCACGCTCTGCGACGTGATCGTGGCCGAACCGGGAGCCCGTATGGGGTTCGCGGGGCCGCGCGTCATCGAGCGGACCATCGGCGAGCGGCTCCCGGAGAACTTCCAGCGCGCCGAGTTCCTCCGCGAGCACGGTCAGGTCGACGTGGTCGCACCGCGCCAGGAGCTGCGCGCCACCCTGATCCGGCTGCTCGGCGCGCTGGCTCCGCCGCGGGACACCCGGGCGGGACATCCGCGGGCGGAACGGACCGAGCCGGAGTCCACCGACACGGCACCCGGCGCACCGGACCCCGGCCTGCTCACCCGTCCCGAACAGGTCCCCGACCTCGACCCCTGGCAGGCGGTGCGCCTGGCGAGGAACCTCGAACGCCCCACCGCGCTCGACTACATCGGCCTGCTCGTCGACGACTTCCAGGAACTGCACGGCGACCGGCTCGGCGGCGACTGCCCGGCCACCGTCGGGGGAGTCGGCCGCCTCGACGGCCGGCCCGTGATGGTGGTCGGCCAGCAGAAAGGACACACCGCGGCGGCACTGCGGGAACGGAACTTCGGCATGCCGGTGCCCGCCGGCTACCGCAAGGCCGCCCGGCTGATGCGCCTGGCCGCGAAGGTGGGCATCCCGGTGCTCACCCTCGTCGACACCAGCGGTGCCTTCCCGGGCATCGAGGCGGAGCGCGGAGGCCAGGCCGTGGCCATCGCGGAGAACCTGCGGCTGATGTCCGGGCTGCCCGTGCCGATCGTCGCCGTGATCGTCTCGGAGGGCGGCAGCGGCGGCGCCCTGGGACTCGCCGTCGCCGACCGGGTGCTCGCGCTCAGCAACGCCGTCTACTCGGTGATCAGCCCGGAGGGATGTGCCGCGATCCTGTGGCGCGACCCCGAGGCGGCACCGCACGCAGCTCGTGAACTCGGCCTTCACGCACGCGAGTTGCTCGCCCAAGGAGTGGTCGACGGAGTCGTCCTCGAACCGGAGGGCGGCGCGCAGAGCGATCACCGCGTCGCGGCGGAGCGTCTCGCCGGCGCCGTACGGCCGCTGCTCGAGGAACTGACAGTGCTGACCACCGATCAACTGCTGGCCGGACGACGGGCCCGTTTCCGCGGCTTCGGCAGCCCGGCACCGGCCGGCCGCCCCGCGCCGGAAAGGTGATGAGATGCCCACGCCCGACAGCGTCGCCACCCTCGACGCCCTGCTGAGTGACGGACGACCCGACAGTCTTCCCTCGGTCCTGGAGGCCGCCAAGACGAGCATGATCGAGCTCTTCTCGGAGGCTCCCGTCCCACCGTCCGCCGTCCGTGTGACGGTCGGGCCGGTCACCATCGAGATGGACTGGCCGGGCACCCGGACCACGGCGCATGAGCTCGCGGCCCCCTCGCAGGCAGGTACCGCACCGGTCGCGACGCCCGCGGCCGAGCCGGCCGGACAGCCCCCGCTCGACCACATCCACGCCCCGACGGTCGGGGTCTTCTACCGCGCGCCCGAACCGGGCGCCAAACCCTTCGTGACCGAGGGGGACACCGTCGTCCCCGGTCAACAGGTGGGCCTCATCGAGGCGATGAAGCTGATGATCCCCGTCGAGTCGGACCGGCACGGTGTCATCGGCGAGTTCCTCCAGCCCAACGCGGGCCTCGTCGAGTACGGCGACCCGTTGTGCTCCCTCGTCCCGGCCGACGGGCGGTGAGGCGCAGTGTTCCGCACCGTCCTCGTCGCCAACCGGGGCGAGATCGCCCTGCGTGTCGCGCGCGCCTGCCGTGAACTGGGGATCAGGGTCGCCGTCGTGTACTCGACCGAGGACACCGACAGCGAGGTCGTGCGGTACGCCGACGAGGCGGTCCGCATCGGCCCGGGGTCGGCACAGGCGAGCTACCTCAGCATCCCCGCCGTCATCGAGGCCGCCCGGCGCGTCGGAGCGGACGCGATCCACCCCGGCTACGGATTCCTCTCCGAGAACGCCGACTTCGCCGAGGTGTGCGCCGCCGAGGGCATCACCTTCATCGGCCCGCCCCCGGAGGTGATGGAGGCGCTGGGCGACAAGTCCACCTGCCGCGGCCTCATGGCCGACGCCGGGCTGCCCCTGCTGCCCGGCACGCTGGACCCCGTGTCGTCGCCGCGCGAGGCCGAGGCGTTCGCGGCCGAGATCGGCTACCCGGTGGTGGTGAAGGCGGTCGCCGGGGGCGGCGGCCGCGGGATCGGAGTGGCGCACTCGGCCGCCGAGTTCCCCGCCGTCTACCGGGAGACGCGGCGCCACGCCGCCGCCGTGTTCGGGGACGGCAGGGTCTATCTGGAGCGCTATCTGCAGTCGGCACGGCACGTGGAGATCCAGATACTCGCCGACCGCTTCGGCAATGTGATCCATCTCGGCGAGCGCGACTGCTCGGTGCAGCGCCGCCACCAGAAGCTCATCGAGGAGACCCCGGCTCCCGGGCTGGACCGCGACGTGCTCACCGCGATGGCGGAACACGCCGTGCAGGGGGCCAAGGCCGCCGGATACGTCGGCGCGGGGACCTTCGAGTTCCTGTACGACGACAGCGGACGCTTCTACTTCATGGAGGTCAACTGCCGTATCCAGGTCGAGCATCCGGTCACCGAGATGGTCACCGGCGTCGACCTGGTCCATGAGCAGTTGTGGGTCGCCGCCGGGCATCCGCTGCGGCTCGGCCGGCGTGACGTCGTGCCCCGCGGGTGCGCCGTCGAGTGCCGCATCAACGCGGAGGACGCCGACCGGGACTTCACCCCGACGCCCGGGCTCATCGACGAACTCACCCTGCCGGCAGGCCCGTTCGTGCGCGTGGACACGCATGTGCGGGACGGCTCGCGCATCTCCGTCTTCTACGATCCGCTGCTCGCCAAGGTCGCCGTCTGGGCCCCCGACCGGGAGCTCGCGCTGGCCCGTATGCGCCGTGCCCTGGACGAGGTCCGGATCGAGGGCAAGGGCATGCACACCACGGCGGGCTTCCTCCGCTCGGTCGTCGAGAGCGACGAGTTCAGCACGGCCCGGCACGACACCGGGCTCGTCGGCCGGCTCCTGGAGCCCGAGCCGGCTGCCGCGGGGACCCGGGACCCGGGGCCCTCGCCGGCACAACCACCGAACGCCTCGTAGGGAAGGTTCAGCTCATGAAAGCGCTCGTGCTTTCCGGCGGTTCAGGAACCCGGCTGCGGCCGATCACCCACACGCTGGCCAAACAACTCGTGCCCGTGGGCAACAAACCGGTGCTGTTCCACGGTCTGGAAGCGATCGCCGCCGCGGGGGTGACGGAGACCGGCATCGTCGTCGGGGACACCCGTGCCCAGATCGAGGCCGCGGTCGGCGACGGATCGCGGTTCGGCCTGGAGGTCTCCTATCTGTGGCAGCGGGAGCCGCTCGGTCTGGCCCACGCTGTGAAGATAGCCCGTGACTTCCTCGGTGACGACGACTTCGTGATGTATCTGGGGGACAACATCGTCTTCGACGGCATCACCGACTTCGTGGAGCGGTTCCGGGCCCACCGGCCCGCCGCGCAGATCATGCTCGCCCAGGTCGACGACCCCCGGCAGTTCGGCGTGGCCGAGGTGTCCGCGGAGGGCCGCGTCACGGGGCTCCAGGAAAAACCGCGCCGGCCGCGGAGCGATCTCGCCGTCGTGGGCGTCTATCTGTTCAGCTCGGCCGTGCACAAGGCGGTCGCCGAGGTGGAGCCCTCGGCGCGCGGCGAACTGGAGATCACGGATGCGGTGCAGTGGCTCATCGACCACGACCTGCGGACCGACGCCGCCGTCATGACCGGCTGCTGGAAGGACACGGGGAACGTGCCGGACATGCTGGAGGTCAACCGGCTGGTGCTGCGGTCCCTCGATCCCTCCAGCGCCGGCATCGTGCGCGACAGTGAGATCAGCGGCCAGGTGGTCGTCGAGCCGGGGGCGCGGGTGACCGGTTCCGTGGTCGTCGGCCCGGCCGTGATCGGCTCGGGAACGACCGTCACCAACTCGCGTGTCGGCCCGTACACCTCGATCGCGGAGGACTGCCGTATCACCGACAGCTGGATCCGCGACTCGATCGTGATGCCGCGTGCCTCGATCACCGGTGTCCGGCCGCTGGAGTCCTCGCTGATCGGACAGGACGTCGAGATCGCCCGCACCCCCGAACCGCCGGGTGCGCACAATCTCGTCCTCGGGGACCGCAGCCGGGTGCGGATCGCGTCATGAACGGACCGCGCATTCTGGTCACCGGCGGCGCCGGTTTCATCGGCTCGCACTACGTGCGTGCCGTGCTGGCCGGGCAGTATCCCGCTTTTGCGGACGCGGAGGTGACAGTCCTCGACAAACTGACCTACGCCGGAAATCCCGCCAATTTGGGCGAAGTACGGTGCGAGTTCGTGTGGGGAGATTTATGCGACCCCGAGCTGCTGAGCAAGGTGATACCCGGCCAAGATGTCGTCGTCAATTTTGCCGCGGAATCCCACGTCGACCGTTCCATCGCCGGTTCCGCGGAATTCGTGCAGACCAATGTGCTCGGGGTCCACGCCCTGCTCCAGGCCTGTCTGGAGGCGGGCACGCCGCGTGTCGTGCAGGTCTCGACGGACGAGGTGTACGGATCGATCGACGCCGGCTCGTGGGACGAGGAGGCCCCGCTGCGGCCGCGTTCGCCCTACGCGGCGTCCAAGGCCGGCGGAGACCTGGTGGCCCGCGCCTACGCGGTCACCCACGGCCTGCCGGTGTCCATCACCCGCTGCGGCAACAACTACGGGCCGCGCCAGTACCCCGAGAAGGTCATTCCGCTCTTCATCACCAGGCTCCTGGAGGGCCGGAAGGTGCCGCTGTACGGCGACGGCGGCAACGTCCGCGACTGGGTGCACGTCGAGGACCACTGCCGTGGCGTGCAGCTGGTCGCCGAGCGCGGCGAGCCGGGCGAGATCTACCACATCGCGGGCACCGCGGAATTGACCAATCGTCAATTGACCGAGCGTCTTCTCGAAGCCTGCGGTCGTGACTGGGACATGGTGGAACACGTCATGGACCGCAAGGGGCACGACCGGCGCTACAGCCTGGACGACAGCAAGCTGCGCGCTCTCGGTTTTGCTCCACGCATACCTTTCGCCACGGGATTGGCCGAGACTGTTCGCTGGTACGCGGATCACCCAGAGTGGCGTATAGGGCAGAGCTTTGTTTCACGAGAGGGGGATCAGTCGTAACGGACGGTGTCCACGTTTGCGGCACGCCGCCGATTTTTCAGAGCTGCGCATTCGTGTGCAGTCTTGATCGCAATACTCACGAGTAAGGCATGGTTTTTTTGTCCGCTCGTGATAATCTGATTCATCTCGGATTGCCTTAGCAGCACTGACTGCGGGGGTAAGTTGTTTTTGGCCATCCTGGGGGTAAGCAAGATGAAGCTCGGAGTGCTCGGTACATTAACCATCGATGATGTCGAAGTAGCCGAAATCCTGACGGCACCCAAGCCTCGCAGCGTACTGGCGATGCTGATGCTCGAACCCGGCCGTGCGGTGTCCACGGCCTCCCTGATCCAGGAGCTCTGGGACGAGCGCCCGCCGCGCAGCGCGTCCACCACGCTCCAGACGTACGTCCTGCAACTGCGGAGGATGTTCCGCGACGTCGCCCAGGAAGTGGGCCGGCCTCCGACGGACGCGCTCGTCACCCGGGTCCCCGGGTACCTCCTCCAGGCGGACCACACCGAACACGACCTCAGCGCCTACGAGAACCTGGTCGAGCAGGGACAGAAGTTCCTGGAGCAGGGCGACAACGAAAGAGCGGAGGAGCTGCTCTCGCGCGCACTCGAGCTCTGGCGCGGCGCCCCGCTGAGCGACGTACGCCCCGGCCCGCTGCTCTATCCGCAGATCTGCGGCCTGGAGGAGAGCCGGCTGGCCGCGACCGAGATGCGCATCGAGGCCAACCTGCGGCTCGGCCGGCACCGCGAGGTACAGAGCGAACTGACCGTCCTGGTGGGCAGTTACCCCCTGCACGAGGGGATCCGCGTCAAGCACATGCTGGCCCTGTTCCGGGCCGGCCGGCTGTCCGCCGCGCTCGACTCGTTCCACCAGTACCGGCACCGGCTGGTCACGGACCTGGGCCTGGAACCGTCCCCGCGCATACGGGGCCTCCAGCACGCCATGCTGTGCTTCGACCCCATGGCCGACTCGCTGGCGATTCTCGACCGTGTGGCGTCAGGCGTTTCCCACTGAGTATTCCGTGAATGGAATCGGGGGAAATCCACACCTGTTTTATGTGTGTCATTGGGTTTGAGAGGTCTCGCCCGAGAAATGTTCGCCGGGCGCGCTCCGCCCGGGGCGTGCAGCCCCGGACGGAGGGGGACGGCCGGCGTCCTCGCGGCGGTCAGCGACCGGTGTCCCCGCCGCCTTCGGGAACCCGGCTGTCGATCATGTGCAGATACGGGCCGACCGGCCGGACGTCGGTCACCGTCAGCCCGGCCTCCTCGACCAGGCGCAGCAGACTGCGGCGCAGGTGCTTGCGGCCGTCGACGTTCAGCAGCAGGAGCAGGTCCATGGCAGTGGTGAACCCGGTCTCGGGGCTTCCGTCGACCAGGTTCTCGATGACGACGACCCGTCCGCCCGGACGGGCGGAGGCGGCGACATTGCGCAGCGCGGCCACGGTGGCCGCGTCGTCCCACTCCAGGACGTTCTTCAGGATGAAGACGTCCGCCTCCACCCGCACCGACTCCCGGCAGTCACCGGCCACCAGACGGCAACGGCCGTCCAGCGCACCGCCCTTGCGCAACCGCGGATCGACGTCCTCCAGCACACCGGGCAGGTCGAACAGGGCACCACGCAGGGACGGGTCGCGCTCCAGGACGGTCGCGATGAGATCGCCGTGCCCGCCGGCGACGTCCACCACGGTCAGGTCGCCGCGCAGGTCGAGCGTCTCGGCGATCGCCCCGGACGAGAGCCGGCTGGCCTGCGTCATGGCGCGGTTGAAGACCTCGGCCGACTCCGGCGCGTCCTCGTACAGATAGGTGAAGAAGTCCTTGCCGTGCGTCTCGCCGAAGCCGCCCTTTCCCGTACGGACGGCGTCGGCGAGACGCGGCCAGACCTCCCAGGTCCACGGTTCGGTGGCCCACAGGACCATGTCGCGCAGGCTGCGCGGAGTGTCGCCGCGCAGCAGCCGGGAGACCGGCGTGTGCGCGTAGCGGTCGCCCTGGGCGATGAACACGCCCTGCGAGCTGAGCGCGCGCAACAGCCGGTCCAGCGTGCCCGGTTCGGCGTTCACCAGGCGCGCCAGCTCGGCGGCGGTCGCGGGTTCCTCACCGAGCGCGTCGGCCACGCCGAGCTGTACCGCGGCGCGGAGCGCGGCCGCGTGGCCTGCGGCCAGGGCGAGTCTGCGGAGGTTCGTCACGGCTTCGAGAGCGGGAGCTGTCATGACACCAGCGTCGTCAACTCCACTCGACGGCAACTGGACCGCTGGTCGAAGCGGTGAAGTCCCGCCCGGGGCGCGGATGTCCCCTGGGCCTGGGTGTCCCTGGGGCGCGAACACCCCCCGGGGCACGGACATCTCCTGGGCCTGGGTGTCCCTGGGGCGCGAACACCCCCCGGGGCACGGACATCTCCTCGGCCCGGGTGTCGCTGGCGCGCGAACACCCGCCCCAGGGTGCGGATATCCCGGGGCCCGAGTACCCCCGGGGCGCGAGTACCCCACCCAGGGTGCGGCCACCCTCCGTTCGGCGTGCACTCGACCCTGCGGCGCGCCTCGGCCCCTGTGGCGTGCCCTGGCGGCCCCTGCGGGGTGCCCGGCCCCTGCGGCGTACCCCGGCCGCCCGTGCGGGGTGCCCCGGCCCGTGTCGCGTGCGCCCGCCCGTGCCAGGTGCACCCGCCCGAGCGAAGCGCACCCCCCCGTCCTCGGGAGGCGTGCAGCCGGTGTTCGTGCTCCCCGCGCGCTCCGCTCCGGCTCCAGCCACGATCGACCGTTCTGGGACACGGTGACAGCAACCAACCCACCCACAGGGCCAGTTCACCGAGTGCAGCCCGCGGCGGCCCGGACAGCGAGAGGAAGTGCACCGTGTCGGAACCGCACTCGCGCAGCGAAGTACCGCCGCTGCCAGGCCTGAAGGGCAGGAGCGCCCTCGTCATCGGCGGAACGCGCGGAGTGGGCCGGGCCGTCACCGAGAAGCTGGCCGTGTCGGGATGCGACGTCGTCGCGACGTTCGCCCACTCCGCCGCGGACGCCGGGACACTGCTCGCGGACCTGAAGGACACGCCCGGCAGCCTGGAGACGCTGCGCGGCGACGCGCGCCGGGCCGAGACCCTGCCCGAGGCGATGCGCCACGTCCGCGAGCGGCACGGCCGTCTCGACATCCTGGTCCACGCAGCCGCCTCGGCGCACCCCATGCCGGTCCTCGGCATGCGCCTGACGGAGGTGTACGCCGACACGGCGACCGCGCTGGTGCCGCTCGCCGCGTCCGCGGGGCCCGCCGCGGACCTGCTGTCCGAGGGCGGCCGGATCATCGTCGTCTCGGCGAGCGTCGCCCGCGGTGTGGCTCCCCACATGGTCAGCCTCGGCGTCGCCAAGGCCGCCCTGGAGAGCCTGACACGCTTCGTGGCCGTGGAACTGGCCGACCGCGGCGTGACCGTCAACGCGGTCTCCGCGTCCAAGCTCGACAAGGGCGCCGACACCCCGCGCCCCGAGGTCGCCCGCGCGATCGGTGCCCGCACCCCCGCGGGACGCCTCGCCACACCCCGGGACGTCGCCGACACGGTGGCGCTGCTCTGCCTGCCCGAGGCCCAGTGGATCACCGGCCACGTGGTGTCCGCCGACGGCGGCCTGAGCCTGCTGGCCTGACGGAGGACGACATGGAAGAAGACACTCGCACGGACGTCTGCGTCGTCGGTGGCGGCCCCGCGGGCATGACCCTGGCACTCCTGCTGCTGCGGTCCGGCGCGCGCGTCACCGTCGTCGAGCGCAGCTCCTCGCTCAGCCGCGAGTACCGCGGCGAGATCCTCCAGCCCGGCGGCCTCGCCGTGCTCGACGAGATCGGTGTCCTCAAAGGCGCCACCGACCGCGGCGCGCACGTCCTGGAGCGGTTCCGGCTGGTCGAGCACGGCCGCGTGCTGATGAACTTCGACTACCGCAGGCTCCAGTCCCCGTACAACTATCTGCTCAGCCTGCCCCAGGCGCATCTGCTCGCCGAACTCCTCGACCGATGCCAGGAGTTCCCGGAGTTCCGCTACACGGTGGCGCGGGTCAACGGCCTGATCCGGGAGGGCGACGCCGTACGCGGTGTGTACGCCAAGGCCCAGGACGTCACGTACACCGTGCGCGCCGCCTGCGTGGTCGCGGCGGACGGACGCCACTCGCAGGTCCGCCGGCTCGCCGGCATCGACCACGTCCGCCAGGACGTCTTCGACCAGGACGTGGTCTGGTTCCGGCTGCCCGCGACGGAGCGTCTCGGCGAAGTCATGGTGAACCGCGCTGGAGGCAACCCCGTCCTCGCCTACGACTCCCACCCGGGCGCTGTGCAGATGGGCTGGACCCTGCCCAAGGGGGAGTGGAAGCGCCTGGCCCCGCTCGGCATCGGCGAGGTGCGCCGCAGGATCACGGCGGCGACCCCGCAGTTCGCCGACCGGGTCGAGGGGGCGTTGCGCAGCTTTGCCGACGTCTCGCTCCTCGACGTGTTCGGCGCCGCCGCCGAGCGGTGGACCGGCGACGGCCTCGTCCTCATCGGCGACGCCGCCCACACGCACGGCCCGCTCGGCGCCCAGGGCATCAATCTCGCCGTCCAGGACGCCGCGCTGCTCCACCCGATCCTGCTCGCCGCCGTCAGGGACGGCGATGTGAGCGCGGCGCGGCTCGAGGAGTTCGAGAGGATCCGCAGGCCGCACATCAAGGCCGTCATGAAGTTCCAGGCCGTGCAGAGCCGGATGATGCTGTCCGCCGACAGCCTGGCCACCTTCCTGCGTCCCAAGCTCGCCCGAGTGGTGATGCGCACCCCGATCGGCGCCAAGTTCACCCAGCGGATCGCCTTCGGAGCCCCCGGCATCCGCGTCGCCGACAACCTCTTCACCGTCAACCAGAAAGAGTGATCGCGGATGAGACTGGTCGACCTGTCGTCACCCGTCGATGCCCGGGGCTGGGAGCCCGAGCCGGTGACCCACGAGGTGATCACACCGGCCGAGGGCGCCCGGCACATGGCCGACGAGATGCGTGAGCACTTCGGCATCGACTTCGACCCGAGCGTGCTCGACGACGGCGAACTGCTGTCGATCGACACGCTGCGGCTCACCACCCACACCGGCACCCACATCGACGCGCCGGCCCACTACGGGACCCGCGCCTCCTACCGCGAGGGCCCGCCCCGCACCGTCGACGAGCTCCCGCTGGACTGGTTCCACCGGCCCGCCGTCGTCCTCGACCTCACCGACGCCGAGCCGGGCGCCGTCGGGGCCGACCGGATACGGGCCGAACTGGACCGGACGGGTGTCGAGCCGGCACCCCTGGACATCGTGCTCCTGCACACCGGGGCCGACCGGTGGGCCGGGACGGAGAAGTACTTCACCCACTTCACGGGACTCGACGGACCCGCCGTGCACCTCCTGCTCGACCTGGGGGTGAAAGTGATCGGCACGGACGCGTTCAGCCTGGACGCGCCCTTCGGCGACATCCTGCGACGGTACCGGCAGACCGGGGACCGCTCGGTCCTGTGGCCCGCCCACTTCACGGGGCGCGACCGCGAGTTCTGCCAGATCGAGCGTCTCGCCAACCTGGACCGGCTGCCTCCGCGCGGCTTCACCCTCTCCTGCTTCCCCGTGAAGATCACGGGAGCCGGAGCAGGCTGGACCCGCGCGGTCGCTTTCATCGACGACGAGGGCTGACGGACATGACCGACGACATCCACGCGCACACACGCGGGGCGCAGGCAGCGCCGGGCGAGAGCGGCGCGGGCGACACCGGGCCGGTGCCGGCGTACTCCTTCGTCGACCGGCCGGACGTCCCGCCGCGCCAGCGGCTCATGCTGCTCGCCAACGGGCAGCGCTTCTCCGCCGTCGTGTACGCGCTCGCCGAGCTCAACGTCGCCGACCAGCTGGTCAAGGGACCCCGCACGGTCGCCGAACTGGCCGACGCGGTGGGCGCCGACGAGGCGGCGCTCTACCGCATGCTGCGCTGTGCCGCCCTCCTTGGCGTGTTCCAGGAGCTGGACGGGCGGCAGTTCGCCCTCACCCCCCTCGCCGAGGGGCTGCGCACCGACCTGCCGGACGGGGTGCGGGACGCCGTGCTGCTCGACGGATCCGGCTTCTTCTGGGGCTCGTTCGGATCGATCCTGCACTCCGCGCGGACCGGCCGGCCCGGCTTCGACGCCGCGCACGGCATGTCGTTCTGGGAGTACCTCCAGGGCAATCCGGAGGCGGGCGAGGTCTTCGACGACGCCATGACCACCATCAGCCGGCGGCTCGGCGGGCTCTATCTGGACCGCGTCGACTTCTCCCGGTTCCCCGTCGTCGCCGACATCGGCGGAGGCCGGGGATACTTCCTCGCCGAGATCCTGCGGCGCAACCCCGGCGTCCGCGGTGTGCTCTTCGACCGCGCGCAAGTCGCGGACACCGCAAATGAGTTGCTGAGCGAGCGTGAGGTCGCCGACCGTGTGGAGGTGGTCGGCGGCGACTTCTTCACCGACCCGGTCCCGTCCGGCTGCGACGCGTACGTCCTGAAGACCGTGCTGCACGACTGGCCGGACGAGAAGGCCGTGGAGATCCTGCGCGGCGTACGACGGGCCATCAGCGACTCCGCGGCGCGCCTGCTCGTCCTCGAACAGGTCGTGGCACCCGGCAACACCTGGGACACCGCCAAGTTCCTCGACGTCGACATGCTCGTGGTCATGGGCGGGCGCGAGCGCAACCTCGACGAATGGCGCGCGCTGCTCGCTGCCGGCGGATTCGCCCTGGACTGCGAACCGGCCGTCGGTGACTGGGCGGTACTGGAATGCAGGCCGCACTGAAGCGTTGCCCGCCCGGCCCGGCTGACCTGGCTGACCTGGCAGCGCCGGCCGATTGGTTGACTCGGCCGACCCGACCGGCTCGGCCGACCCGACCGGCTCGGCCGACCCGACCGGCTCGGCCGACCCGACCGGCTCGGCCGACCCGACCGGCCCGGGCGACCCGCACGACTCGGCACCCACCCCGATCACGGAGGACAGGACCGTATGACCGACACCACCCTCGACGCGGCGCCCGCTCAGGAGGCGCTCTACACCGAGGTACAGCAGTTCTACGCCCGCCACATGCAACTCCTCGACAGCGGCAGGGCCGAGGAGTGGGCGCAGACCTTCACCGAGGACGGGGAGTTCGCGCCGGAGCACCGCCCCGAACCCGTCGTCGGCAGGACCGCCCTGGCCCGTGCCGTGCGTTCCGCCCACGAGGCGCTGGTGGCCGCGGGCGAGGTGCGACGCCACTGGCACGGCATGGTCGCGGTGGACTCCGCGGCCGACGGTTCGCTGCACGTGCGGTGCTACGCGCTCATCATCGGCACCGTGCTGGGCGGCGATCCCCAGGTGAGGATGAGCTGTGTGTGCGAGGACGTGCTCGTCCGCGAGGACGGCGAGCTGAAGGTCAGCCGACGGCGCGTCACCAAGGACGGCGTGGGCGTACCCGGCTGAGCGGCGCCACACGGGAAGGCCCCCGGGAGAGATTCCCGGGGGCCTTCCCGTGTGGCCGGCGCCGGAGTGCGTCCGGCGCGGCCTCAGTGGTCCTCGCCGACCGGCGCGTACAGGTCGGCGTCGGGTGTGGCGAGACCGGCCAGGCCGCGGACGCGGTTGCGGAACTCCTCGCTCTGGACCGCCTTCTTGTGCGAGTCGGGGTCGTCCCAGTGGGCGGTCTCCACGAAGATGTTCGGCTTGCTGATCGAGCGGTAGACCTCGTGGCTGATGAAGCCGGGCTGCGCCTGCATGTAGGCGCTGACCTCGGCGATGGCGCGCCGGAACGCGTCGACTTCGCCCGTCACCGTGAACTTGTTGATCAGGGTCACCATGGTCGTACTCCTTGGTCGGGGTCGGTGGTGGTCCGGTGTCATCCGCGCGTGGCGAACAGTTCCGTGAAGAGCCGACGCAGGTCCTGGCGGCGGACCTTGCCGCCGCCGGACCGGGCGATGTCGGGGACCGCCCGGATGTGCCGGATGTGCTGGTAGTACGGCAGGCCGGAGTTGACGTCCGCGGCGATGGCGTCCAGTGCTTCGGGCCCTTCGGGACGACGGGTCACCACGAGGGCGACCGCCACGGCGCCGCTGAACTCGTCCGGGTGGTCGACGACCGCGCAGTCCGCCACGGCGGGGTGCGCGAGCAGCACCTGCTCGATCTCCTGCGGGGAGACCAGCCAGTTGTCGCATTTGAAGACGTCCTTGAGCCGGTCGACGACGAAGAGGCAGTCGTCCTCGTCGACCTCGCCGACGTCACCGGTGGCGAACCAGCCCTCGGCGTCCAGGGCCGCACCGTCCGGCTCGCCCAGGTACCCCTTCATCAGCTGCGGGCCGCGCACCTGGATCTCGCCGCGCTCACCGGGGCCGAGTGCCTTGCCGGTGGTGAGGTCGACGATCCGGCATTCGGTGCGGGGGACCGGAGGCCCGCACGAACCGTCCTTGGGCCGGGTGCGACTGCCGCAGTGGGTCATCGGCGCCGTCTCGGCGAGCCCGTACCCCTGGAGGACCGGGATCCCGAAGTGGTCGCCGAGCCTGCGTGCCGCCGGGACCGGCAGCGCGGAGCCGCCGGAGAACACGGCCTCCACGGTGTCGAGCCGCAGCTCCGCCAGGTCCGGTCGCGCCGCGAGACGGCTGAGCCGCATCGGCAGGCTGTAGTACCTCGTGGCCCGCGCCTCGTTCGCCGTCCGCAGCGACGCCGCCAGGTCCGGATCGGTGGCCAGCACCTGCTCGGCGGCCGCGAACAGCGCCGAGTTCAGGTGCATCGGGTGGAACGTGGGCAGATGGTTGACGGTCACCGAGCCGGCGTCCAGACCGTGCGCGTGCACGGTCTGTGCCGCGTTGACCGCCAGGTTGTGATGGGTCTGCCGCACGCCCTTCGGAGCGCCGGTCGTGCCGCTGGTGAAGTGGACGGACGCGACGTCGTCGGGGCGCACGGCGGGCGCCTCCCGCAGCGGTCCGGTGTCCCACAGCGTCCGGTCGCCGATGTCCAGCGAGGTCACCGTGTCGCCGAGCTCGGCGGCGATCTCCTCCGTCGTGAGCACCAGCCGTGCCCCGCTCGCGGCGACGAGGGCCTCCAGACCCTTCGCCCGGAGGAAGGGATTGACCGGCACGACGACATTGCCCGCGCGCAGCGTGCCGTAGTACGCCACGGCGAAGTCGGGATGGAGGACCGAGGTGATCGCGACGGTCGTGCCGGGCCCGCCCACCAGGCCGCGGATGCGTGCCGCGCAGCCGCTCACCCGCCGCTCCAGTTCCCCGAAGGTCAGCACGTCGCCGCGGTCCGTACGCAGGGCCACGCGGTCGGGGTGGGCCTCGGCGGCGAGCCGCGGCAGCTCGTCCAGGCGCTCGACGGGCTCACGCACGCGCCTGCTCCTCCGCGAACTCCTTGGACAGCCGCAGATTGGTCATGGAGTTGGTGCTCAGCACCCGGCGCAGATAGCGGCGCGCGTCCTCGACCGTGGTGCCCTCACCCAGGATCGGCAGCGCCGACGGCTTGATGACGGCGACGTGCCGCGACTCGACGACGATGCCCTCGCGGGTCGGGGTGAACAGCCAGTGCCCGGTGTGCGCGTCCAGCAGCGCCGGGAGCCCGATCTGCTTGTAGACGATCTTGGAGTGCGGGAAGCAGATCCGCACCGAACGGGTCGTGTGCGGGGCGCCGTCGGACGTCGTGGTGTCCATGTCGAAGAACTGGATGCCCGGCACGTCCTCGGTCATGTCGATCCGGGAGACATGGGCGAGCCGCTCGGGCCAGCGATCGGCCTCGTACAGGATCCGGTACGCGTCCTCGGCGGACCCCGCGGCGAACAGCGGGTCACGGAAGTCGACGACGAGGTCGGACAGTTCCTGCCGGTTCGCGGCGGCGTACGCCACCGTCGACAGCAGGTCGGAGCGTGCCGACTCCGCTCGGGCGAGGTCCTCGGGGGAGGTGAGCGCGCTCGTGTCCTGCCGCAGCTCGATCTCGGTCTTGTCCTCCGAGACCGCGCGCAGCACCCATGCGCCGCGCACACCGGCGAGCGAGGACTCGGGCGTGTCCTCGAACGTGACCCGCAGGCCGTCGGCGTCGAGCGTGCGGTCCTGGGTGCGGGACCACACCCGCTCGTCGTCGGTGATGGTCCAGATCGTCACGGAGTCCTGCGCCCCGCCCCGATCGGTGCGGTCCGCGTGGACGACGGAGGGGGAGAGATAGTGCAGCGGATCGGGATCGGTGATCAGGTCGAGGACGACCTTCGCCGGCGCGTCGACGACGACCGATTCGCCCACGGGGGCTTGGGTGTTGACCACTGGTGTTCCTTCCACGAGGAGTGCGGGCGGGCGGCCCGCGGGCGAGGGCCGGGCGCGGGTGGCGTCACCCGCGCCCGACCAGGGAGACCAGCTCGCCGGTGATGTTCTCGTTGGCCGCCGAGCAGTAGAAGACGACGGTCCTGGCGACCTCCTCCGGGCTGCCGAGGCGCCCGGTCGGCAGTGCCGCCGCGGCCTTCTCCAGGACGGCCGCGGGGAGGTGGCGCAGGGCCCCCTCGGTCGTGGTGAGCCCGGGACTGATCACGTTGACCAGGACCCCGTCGGGGCCGGCGTCGCGGGCCAGACTGAGCGCGAAGCCGTGCAGCGCCGACTTGGCCGCCGTGTAGACCTCCTGGCCCGCCTGGCCCTTGGCGGCCAGGTGGGAGGAGATCAGGGCGATGCGGCCGTGCCCCTGGGCGCGCATGGCGCCGAGCGCGGTCTGCACCGTGCGGATCGTCGCGGTCAGGTTGTCGTCCAGGAACGCGGCCCAGTCCGCCGGGTCCAGGCGCTCGAAGCCCGGGCGGGGGCGTCCCGCGGGCCGGCGCACGGCGTTCGCGACGAGCACGTCCACCGTGCCGAAGTGCCGCTCGACCGTCGGTACGAGGTCCTCGACCGTGCCGGGCCGGGCCAGGTCGTAGTGGACCGCCAGAGCCCTGTCCGGGCCGCCGAGTTCACGCACCAGGCAGTCCGCCCTGTCCTTCGCGCCGGCATAGGTCAGCGCGACGCGGGCACCCTCGGCGGCGAAGGCGCGCACGGTCGCCTCTCCGATGCCCCGGGTGCCGCCCGTGACGAGGACGACCCGGTCGGTCAGTCCGAGATCCATCGGGGCTCCTCAGCGGGGACGGGTGAGCGGCAGCCGCCCGAGCGCGGCGGACAGGGCCGGCCAGGACAGTGCGGGCCCACGGGCGAGCAGATAGCCGTCGGGGCGGACCAGGAGCCATCCACCGGGGGACAGGCCGAGCCGTTCCGAGACCCGTCCGTCGCTGTCGGGGACCACCTCCGGGTCGGTGGCCGACTTTGCCTCGGTGACGCTCAGCACCGACAGCCAGCCGCCGTGCTCCTCCCGTGCCCGGCCGACCGCGTCGGCGACGGCGGGCTCCTGCGGCGCCGGGGCGGTCAGCAGCAGCCAGCCGGGCCGGCGCAGTGCCGTGAGCAGCGCGGGCCAGCCGGTGCCCGTGAGGTCCGAGTCGGTGACCTCGGTGAGCCGGGTCCCCGGGCGTGGGCCGCTGCCGCCGCCGGCGTCCGCGACGGTCAGCGAACGGTTCGCGTACGAGAGCAGCAGCCCCGACATCCCGCCGAGCATCTCCCGCTGCATCCGCCTGCGTATGGGGGCGACCCGGCTCACCACCCCGAAGATCACGGGCAGTGCCAGATCCGTGAACCGGCTGCGCAGCTCGATCATCTGCGTGGCCTTCTTGGTGGACTCCAGGAGGGCCTCGCCCACCGGCACGCGCTCGCTGGTGTAGCTGTCCAGCAGCTCCGCGCGGGCATGTCCGTCGATGACCATCGCGAGCTTCCAGGCCAGATTGACGGCCTCCTGGATACCGGTGTTCATGCCCTGCCCGGACGCCGGGCTGTGCACATGGGCCGCGTCGCCCGCCACCAGACAGCGGCCCACGCGCATGGCCGGGACCATGCGCTGCTGCGCCGTGAAGACCGACACCCAGGTCGGGGTGCCGATCCGTACCCGGTGGCCGATGCCCTGGCTGAGCTTGCGCTCGAAGCGCGCCGCGAGACGGCCGGGGTCGCCGTCGTAGTCGGTCTCGGCGGTGTCCAGCAGCCGCCACCGGTCGTCGGCCAGGGGTACCGCCATGAGGGTGCCGCCCTCGGCGCGCACCCAGTAGATGCTGTTGGGCGGCAGCTCGCTGGTCATGGGCGCGTCGGCCAGCAGCCAGGTCTGGTTGGCCTCGCCGATCAGCGGGAGGTCGAGGGAACGGCGTACGGTGCTGTGCCCGCCGTCGCAGCCGACCAGCCACGGGGTGCGCACGGTCTCCTGCCGGCCGTCGGCATGGCTCAGCCCCACGGTCACGCCGTCGTCGTCGCGTGCGATCCGCTCCAGCTTCGTCCCCCATTCGGGGACCACCCCGAGATCCGCGAGCGCGTCGCGGAACACCTCCTCGGTCGCCGTCTGCTCGATGGCGAGCGTGAAGGGGAACCGGGTCGGCATCGTCGAGTAGTCCGCGTCGAGGCGGGCGAGCCGGCGGCCGTCCTGGAAGAGGGTGAAGGCCCGGATCTCCCGGCCCCGCTTGAGCATCTCCTCGACCAGGCCCATCTGGTCGTACGCCTCCAGGGTGCGCGGATGCGTGGCGACGGCGCGGCTGGTGGTCGCGGGTGCGTCCTTCGCGTCGATGAGACGCAACGGGATTCCGCGGCGGGCGAGTTCGAACGCCAGGGCGAGCCCCACCGGGCCGGCCCCCGCCACGAGTACCTGGGGAGTGCGAGGTCCGTTCGTCACTGCCATCCGATCCTCTGCTGCCGAAGGTCATCCGCTGCTGCCGAAGGTCATCCGCGCCCCAGGCTCGGGCACGCTGCTGGAGCCCCCCTCGACTCGTGGTCGACGTGGCGGCGGACCGGTCGACGGGTCCTCGACCCGGGCTCCAGAAGCCCCCGCAAGGGTGAGGGCATGCGCACTGCCTGGTACGACCTCGACTTCGCCCGTGCGCTCGGGCGCCGCATCGGACGGGGCCTGTGCACGCGGCTGGCGGGGCTCGGCCTGGCCGCCGGCCCGATGGCACCGGATCCGGCCCTGCTGGACGGCGATCCGCGCACGCCGCCGTACGGGGAAGACAGGGACAACGGGGACAACGGGGACAACGGGGATACGCCGCACAGGGACCTGGAGGTTCGATGAACACCGACGTCGTCGTGGTCGGAGGGGGCCCGGTCGGTCTGCTGCTCGCCGCCGAACTGCGGCTCGGGGGCGCCCGCGTGGTCCTCCTGGAGCGGCTGACGGAGCCGAGCGGGCACTCCCGTGCCTTCCGCATGCAGGCGAGGATGCTGGACGTCCTGGACCAGCGAGGCCTGCTCGACCGGTTCAAGGAGGGCAACCGCACCTGGCCGAAGGCCCACTTCGCGGGCCTGGAACCGTTGCTCGACTTCGGGCACCTGCGCAACGAGCACCCCTACGCCCTGCTCATCCCTCAGGCGCGCACCGAGGAGCTCCTGGAGGAGCACGCCCTGGCGTGCGGAGTCGAGATCCGCCGCGGGCACACCCTGCGGGGGCTCGACGCCACGCCCTCCGACGTCGTGGCCGAGGTCGAGTCGCCCGAGGGCACCTACCGGTTGCGCTCGCACTACCTGGTCGGCTGCGACGGCGGGCGCAGCACCGTCCGCAAGCTCGCGGGCATCGGTTTCGGCGGCTCACCGCCCACGGTCCGCGCGCTCCTCGCCGACGTGGAACTGGCCGACCCCGGACAGCTGCCCAACGGAGTGCCGGGCACCATGCGCACCCCCCGGGGTCTGCTCATGGCGATCTCCCTGCAACCCGGCGTGACCCGGGTGCTCACCACCGAGTTCACCCCGCCGGAGTCCGGCTCCGAGCACGCGCCGGTGACGCTGGACGAACTGCGCGAGACGGTGCGCAGGATCACCGGCATCGACGTCGCGATGGACCGGCCGCGCTGGCTGTCCCGGTTCGCCGACACGACCCGGCTGGCGGACACCTACCGGCAGGGGCGCGTGCTGCTTGCCGGCGACGCGGCCCACGTGCACTTCCCGATAGGGGCGCAGGGCCTCAACCTCGGCCTCCAGGACGCCGTGAACCTGGGCTGGAAGCTGGCCGGGACCATCGTCGGATGGGCGCCGCCCGGACTGCTCGACAGCTACGGCTCCGAGCGCCGCCCGGTCGCCGGGCGCGTGCTGCGCGAGACCCGGGTGCAGCTGCTGCTCATGGCCCCCGACCCCAAGGTCGACCCGCTCCGCGAGATGTTCGCGGAGCTTCTCGCGCTCCCCGAGGTCAACAGCCGTCTCGCGCACGAGATGACGGGCCTGGACGTCCACTACGCCGCCGCCGCGGGCCGCTACGAGCACGACCTGCTCGGCCGCCCCTGCCCTCCGCTGCCGGCCTCGGTCGGTGCCGAGGTCCGCACGGTCCTGCGCACGGGCCGCGGGGCACTGCTGCTGCCGGAGGGCCCGGCCGAGGAGGCCGCGCGGCTCGCCACCGAGTGGTCGCACCGTGTCGGCCGGGTCGCGACCGAGGACGGACAGGGACTGCTGCTCCGACCGGACGGCCATGTCGCGTGGGTGGACCCCGGCGACGGTGTGCCCCGCAAGGACGTGCTGCTGGAGCTGGAGGACGCCCTGCGGCGCTGGTTCGGCGCTCCCGGCTGCACGGTCCTGTCCCGCAACGACGACACGGCCGGCAGGTGACCGGGATGCGTACGCGCAGGCTCGCGGTGGCCGGCAGTTTCGAGTTCACCCCCGAGATCCACACGGACGCGCGGGGGCTGTTCGTGTCGCCGCTCCAGGAGGAGGCGTTCGTCGCGGCGGTCGGCGAGCCGTTCGTGACCGCGCAGACGAACCACAGCCGCTCCGCCCGGGGCGTGCTGCGCGGCCTGCACTTCACGACCACACCTCCCGGCCAGGCCAAGTACGTGTACTGCGCGCAGGGCCGGGCCCTCGACGCGGTCGTGGACATCCGGCTGGGCTCACCGACCTTCGGCAAGTGGGACATCGTGGAGATGGACGCCGTCTCCTACCGTGCCGTGTACATCCCCGACGGCGCCGGGCACGCCTTCCTCGCGCTCGACGACGACACCGTGATGTCGTACCTCGTCTCCAGCGCCTACCGGACCGAGCTGGAACAGGCCGTCGACCCGCTGGACCCGGTCCTCGGCCTGCCGTGGCCGTACGACATGGAGTTCGTCATGTCGGAGCGGGACACGGCCGCCGTCTCGCTCGCCGACGCGGAGGCGCGGGGGATGCTGCCCCGCTACGAGGACTGCCGGCAGTGGCCGGCGGAAGCGGAACCCGGCCGGTGAGCGAGGCGCCCACGACAGGGCCGGCGGCGTCCGGCGCGAACGGACGGGTCGCGGTCATCGGCGCGACCGGGTGCGTCGGCAGGCAGATCGCCCAGGCCTTCGCCGCCCGCGGCACCGAAGTGGTCGCCGTCGCCCGCCGACCCGCACCCCACATGGCGGCCCATCGGTTCGTCGCGCTGGACGTCGCCGCCGCACCCGCCGAACGGCTCGCCGACTTCCTGGCCGCACAGCGGGTGGACGCGGTGGTGAACGCGACGCTCGGCTGGGGCGAGGAACTCCACGCCACCAACGTCCGGTTGGTGGAGCGGCTGGTGGACGCGCTGAAGAAGACGCCCGAGCCTCCGCGCCTGGTGCAGCTCGGCACCATCCACGAGTACGGGCCCGTCCCCCGGGGCACCTCCATCGACGAGCGGGTCCGGCCGGATCCGCGACAGCCCTATCCCCGGTCCAAGCTGGTGGCGGCCCGGCTGGTGCTCGACGCCGCGCGCGCCGGAGAACTCGACGGTGTGGTGCTGCGCCTCACCAACACCATCGGGCCGCACCCCGCAGCCGAGAGCTTCTTCGGTTCCCTGGCCGCGCGACTGCGCGACGAGCCGGGCCCCGTCGACCTGACGCTGGCCGAGGCGCACCGCGACTACGTCGACTCGCGCGACGCGGCGGACGCGGTGGTGCGGGCCGCCGAAAGTCCCGCGGCCCACGGGGTGTTCAACATCGGCAGCGGCCGGGCCCGCGACATCCGGACCCTGGTCGCCGCGCTGGTCCGCGCCTCGGGGCGCCCGCGGGACTCGGTGCGCGGTCACCCGGGAGCCGTGCACAGCCGTGGCGCGGACTGGATCCAGGTCGACAGCACGCGGGCACGGCGGCTGCTCGGCTGGAGCCCGCGCCACGGCCTGGACGCGTCGATGCGGGCGATGTGGGAGACGGTGCGCGCCGAACGGGCCCCGGGGACCCGGTGATCGGGCAAGAGGTCCCGGGTGCACGGTGATTGGCAAGAGGCGCCGGGTTCCCGGTGATTGGGCAAGAGGTCCCGGTTACCCGGTGATGGCGCCCCGGGGGAGGAGTGGCGGTGGCCCCCGAAGGGGGCACGGGAAATCCCCCTGACGCGTCATCAGCATTCCCAAGTTCTGCAACACGTTCTACTGTGTGCGCCGACCAGCCGGGAGAACCAGCTCGGGCACCGGGCAACAGGAGGCGCCGTGCATCTCGAATACACGCCGGAACAGCAGCGTCTGCGCACCGAACTGCGCGACTACTTCGCCGAGTTGGTGCCCGACAACGCCTACGCCCGGTACGCCGACCCCGCCTCGCAGAAGCGGTTCTACCGCGAGACCGTCCGGCGCCTGGGCACGGACGGCTGGCTCGGCGTCGGATGGCCGAAGGAGTACGGCGGGCGCGGGCTGACCCCCATGGAACAGTTCATCTTCTTCGACGAGGCGGCCCAGGCGGGCGTGCCCCTGCCCCTGATGGCGCTCAACACCGTCGGCCCGACGATCATGCAGTTCGGGACGGAGGAGCAGAAGTCCCACTTCCTGCCCAGGATCCTCTCCGGCGAGATCGACTTCGCGATCGGCTACAGCGAGCCCGACGCCGGCACCGACCTCGCCGCGCTGAAGACGAAGGCGGTCCGCGACGGCGACGGCGACGGCGACTACGTCGTGAACGGGCAGAAGATCTGGACGACGAACGGCGACACCGCGGACTGGGTCTGGCTCGCCGTCCGCACCGACCCCGACGCCCCGCCCCACAAGGGCATCACCATGCTCCTGGTGCCGACCTCCGACCCCGGCTACTCGTGCACGCTGATCAACACACTCGCCTCGCACGACACCACCGCCAGCTACTACGAGAACATCCGCGTCCCCGTCACCCGCCGGGTCGGCGAGGAGAACAAGGGATGGCGGCTGATCACCAACCAGCTCAACCACGAACGCGTGACGCTCGCCGCGCACGGCACCATGGCGATCCGCGCCCTGCACGACGTGCAGCGCTGGGCCATGGAGACCAAACTCACCGACGGCCGCCGCGTGGCCGACCTCCCCTGGGTGCGCCGCCGGCTCGCGCAGACCCACACCCGGCTCGACGCCATGAAACTGCTCAACTGGAAGATGGTGAACGCCGTCCAGGAGGGCACCCTCACCCCGCAGGACGCTTCCGCGGTCAAGGTGTACGGCTCCGAGGCGCGCCGCGATGCGTACGCCTGGCTGATGGAGATCGTCGCCGCCCCCGGGGTGCTCAAGGAGGGCTCCGCGGGAGCCGTCCTGCACGGCGAGCTCGAACGTGGCTACCGCTCCGCGGTGATCTTCACCTTCGGCGGCGGCAACAACGAGATCCAGCGCGAGATCATCTCGTGGATCGGACTGGGGATGCCCCGGGTCCGGCGTTAGCCTGATGTGACCAGGCATTCCAATGGGCCTATGAGCCCGGCAGTTGGCACCGGCCGGTAGCCCTGATCTCCTCGGACCGACCTCGTCCGATGCCACAGCCGGCCGGCCAAGCCCGACGTCCACCCCGTGGCGGTGCGTGCTGGTCTTTCCGGTGCCGGTGCCTGCCTGCAGCACGGGATGGTGCCCCCTGGCGGAAGAACTCCGGGCGATATCCGTTGGTGCGGTTGACCCGCCGTCTCCAGGGCGCGACCGGCGGTTCACCGGGTCAGGGGCGCGGCTGTGTCAGTGGGGAGACCTCGCCGGCAGCCATGGTTCGTGCCATCGCGGATATCCGGCGACGAGCTTGCTCGCGCCCGCCGGCCCCCAGGTCCCCTGCCGGTAGCGCTCGGGGTCGCCGGGCACCTCCAGCAGTGGCTGGACGATTCGCCACGTCTCCTCCACCGAGTCCTCCCGGGTGAACAGGCTCGCATTGCCTTGCATGGCATCACTGAGCAGGCGCTCGTACGGCTCGGGTGCCTCACCGAGCTCGGCCGCGAAGAGGAGGTCGAGATCCACCAACTGCGTGTCCTGCTTGCCCGGCTGCTTGGCCTGGATGCGGAAGTTCATGCCCGGGCTCGGATCGATTCGCAGGATCCACTGGTCGCGCTCGGGCGCGAACCGCTCCGCGAACGCAAGCCGCGGCGGACGCTTGAACATGATCCGAATCTCGGTCACTCGCTCGGGGAGGGACTTGCCGGCGCGGATGAAGAACGGCACCCCGGACCAGCGCCAGTTCTCGATCTCCAGCCGCAACCCGACGAAGGTCTCGGTGCGCGAGCGCGGCCTCACACCGGGGACCTGCAGGTAACCCTCGTACTGCCCGCGGACGTAATGGGCCGGGTCTGCGTCGGGGATCGCCCGGAACACATCGACCCGGCGGTCCCGGAGCGCGTCCGCGTCGGCGCCTGACGGCGGCTCGGACGCCACCAGGGCGAGCAGCTGCAGCAGATGGTTCTGCACGACGTCGCGGAGCGCGCCGACCGGGTCGTAGAAGTGGCCACGGTCCTCGACCCCGAAGTCCTCGGCCATGGTGATCTGCACGCAGGAGACGTGGTCGCGGTTCCACACCGGCTCGAACACCGAGTTGGCGAACCGCAGGAACAGGATGTCCATCGCAGGCTCTTTGCCGAGGAAGTGGTCGATCCTCAGCAACTGGTCCTCGTCGAGGAGCTGACGCAGCTCGGCGTTGAGGGCGCGCGCCGACGCGAGGTCATGCCCGAACGGTTTCTCCACGACAACCCGGGCCCCCTTGGTCAGCCCGGCGCCTGCCAGGCCCCCGACCACCCGGGCAAACAGGGATGGCGGGATCTCCAGGTAGAAGACGGGGTGCCGACTGCCTTTGACCGCCCGGGCGAGGCGTTGGAACGTCTCCTCGTCGGCGTAGTCGCCCTGCACATAGCTGAGTCGGGCGGCGAACCGGGCGAAGACGCTGTCGTCGAGCGGCTCACCCGCTGCCTCGATCGCCGCGCGGGCGTGGTCACGCAGCGCGTCGTCGGACCAGTCGTCGCGCGCCACTCCGACGATCGGGCAGGTCAGCAGCTTGCGCCGCTCAAGCCGATAGAGCGACCGAAACGTCATCTTTCGCGCGAGGTCCCCCGTGATCCCGAAAATGACCAGCACGTCTGCGGGAACGTTCGACGAGTTCGAAGCCATCTGATCCCCCTCACGGGGCCGGCACTGCAAAAGAGTCGGGCGTCATGGTCATGCGGGCGACTGGGCACCGGCGCGCGGAGGGCCCTGGTCGGCCGCCGCCGTGTCCGCGAGGACGAGCGACGCCGCCGCCTCGACCCGGCCGGCGGGAATCGACCGGTCTCCCGCCACGAGTCTCGAGAGCGGTTCGCGCTTGTCCGCTCCGGTGATGAGCCAGAGCACTTGCTGGGCGCGGGCGAGTGCGGGGTAGGTGAGTGTCATGCGCTGATGGCCCATGTAAGGCGCCGTCAGGGCCACCAGCCGGTCCGAGACTTCGAGCACCGGGTCCCGTGGCACCAGCGAGGCGGTGTGCCCGTCCGGGCCGAGGCCCAGGTGCACGAGGTCGAAACTCTCGGGCAGCGACCGCCCGTAGGCGGCGGCCGCCGCGTCAAGGTCGGCGTCGTTCACGGGCATCGCGATGACCTCGGCCGGGGCCGCACCGAGGCTCTCCCGCAGGTGGGTGAGGTTGCGGTCCGGGTCGCCGTCGGGCGCGACGCGCTCGTCGACCTGGAACACCGCCACCTGCTCCCAGGGGACGTGCTCATGTGCCAGCCGCGCGAACATCGCCCAGGGAGTGTGCCCCCCGCTGACGGCGAACGTGAATCGGCCGTGGGCCTGCACGCAGGCCCGGGCCAGCCGCGCCACGAGCGCCGCCGCGGTGTCGGCGACCGCATCGGGGTCGGCGACGACTTGGAGTTCGTGACGCACAGCCCTCAGCCCTTCTTTTCGGCGTGCCCGCCGAACTCCGAGCGCATCGCCGAGAGGATCTTGTCGGTGAACTCCCCGGCCTGCCTGGACTCGAAGCGCTCGTAGAGCGAGGTGGTGATGACCGGTGCCGGGACGCCTTCGTCCACCGCGGCGAGGACGGTCCAGCGGCCTTCCCCGGAGTCGGAGACCCGCCCGGCGAAGCCGTCGAGGGAGGGCGAGCGGGCGAAGGCGTCGGCGACCAGGTCGACCAGCCACGAGCCGACGACCGAGCCGCGCCGCCAGACCTCGGCCACCTCTCCGACGTCGATGTCGTACTGGTAGGCCCACGCATCGCGCAGCGGCGTCGTCTCCGCGTCGACCTCTTGCCGGCTTGTGCCGGCGTTCGCGCGCTTGATGATGCCGAGGCCCTCGGCGATCGCGGCCATCATCCCGTACTCGACCCCGTTGTGGACCATCTTCACGAAGTGCCCGGCGCCGTTCGGCCCGCAGTGCAGGTAACCGAGCGGGGCGGTGCCGTCGGTCCGGGTCCGGCTCGGCGTCGGCTCGGCGCTGCCCTCGCCGGGAGCGATCGTCTTGAAGATCGGGTCCAGGTGAGCCACGACCTCGTCCTCGCCGCCGATCATCAGGCAGTAGCCGCGCTCCAGCCCCCAGACTCCACCACTGGTCCCGCAGTCGACATAGTGCAGCGACTTGTCGGCAAGACGCTTGGCGCGTGTGATGTCGTCGCGGTAGTAGGAATTGCCACCGTCGATGAGGATGTCGCCGGGCTCCAACAACGGCTCGAGCTGGTCGAGGATGGAGTCGACGATCGCAGCCGGAAGCATGAGCCACAGGGCCCTCGGCCTGTCCAGTTTCGCGACGAAATCCCGGAGTGAGTCCGCGCCCGTCGCGCCCTCGCCGGCCAGTTCGGCGACCGCGTCCGCGTTGACGTCGGACACGACGCAATGGTGTCCGTCTCGCATCAGCCGACGCACCAGGTTCGCCCCCATCCGGCCGAGCCCGATCATCCCGAGTTGCATGGGCTTGTCTGTCGCCATGTGGTGCCTCCTGCTCCTTGAGCGTGCGGTGGTGCCGGATCAGCGCGTTCGTGGACGAGTCGTGGCCGAGCTCAGGCTCGGTTGCGCTCCCGAGTTCCGGGATGATCGCGACAGCAAGCATCCGCCGACGGTCCGGGTGCCGTAGAAGTCGCCGTACCAGCCGGCGAGCAGTCCCATCGGGACCGGCAGGTTCTGTGCGAACGGCGCGGTGCGGGTTGCCGCTCAATGCGAGCCTCCCTGGAAGTGCTGCCCCTGCGCTCATATCGAGCGCGGCAGGCTAGGGTTGAGCTTTCCCGGCCGGGGCGAAGAGCGCCGCGCCGACAATGCCCGCATCGTTCAACAGCTGCGCCGGCACGATCTCGGTCCTGAGCTCGATGTACGGCAGGAATTTGTCGGCCTTCTTGCTGACGCCGCCGCCGATGATCATCAGGTCGGGCCACAGCAGTCGCTGGACGAGGTCGAGATACGTCTCCAGGCGGTGCGCCCACTTCTTCCAGGACAGGTCGTCGTGCTCGCGCACCGACTCCGCGGCCCAGTCCTCGGCATCGCCGTGATGCAGCGGCAGGTGCCCGAGCTCGCTGTTGGGCACCAGGTATCCGTCGGAGAAGACGGCGCTGCCGATACCGGTGCCGAGCGTCACCATGACGACGACGCCTTTGCGTCCCTTGCCGGCGCCGAAGCGCATCTCGGCGATCCCGGCCGCGTCGGCGTCGTTCACCACCCTCACGTCGCGGCCGGTCGCTCGTGCGAAGAGCTGGGCCGCGTCCGTCTCCATCCAGGCCGGGTCGATATTGGACGTCGTCTGGACCTTGCCGCCCCGGATGACTGCCGGCAGCGTCAGCCCGACCGGTCCTGGGACGCCGATCTGTGAGAGCACCTGCACGGTCACATCCGCGACTGCCCCCGGGGTCGCCGGATGCGGTGTCGGGATCCGGACCCGTTCACCGATGAGGCTGCCGACCCCGAGGTCGACCGGCGCTCCCTTGATGCCGGTCCCGCCAATGTCGACCCCCAGCACGTGGGCCGTCTTGTCCGGACTTGCCTGCGCCACTGCCCGCTCCCCTCAGGGGCCGGCCCAAAATGTGTTGCGTGAACTTTGGACGTCAAGCCCCGTATGAGTTTAGCCATACATATCTCAATATTCTCACATATCCCTTATATTCGCAATATAGCCGTTATAGGGTTATATGAAATCCCAAGGGGTACATCCAAGCATTGTGCGCCCTCAAGGGCGGCGGCATTCCCCTCTATTCGAGAAGGGCGTATTCGAGAAGGACGTATTCGCGAAGAACGCGACTGCGACTCACGCCGGCCCGCGACGGTGACCTCCAGCAACTTTCGGAGTTCGAGTCGACCGGGAACCCGTCCCCCAAATCCCCCGCATCCATGGGCCGTTGCCCCTCCCGCTCGGACCGGCCGCGACCGGAGCTCAAGGAGGCGTGATGCCAACCCGCCCGATCCGCCTGCTTCTTGCCGACGTCGACGGCACATTGGTCACGAGCGACAAGGTCCTCACCGACCGCGCCGTCCGTGCGGTCCACAAGCTCTACGACGCCGGCGTCCTCTTCGCGGTGACCAGCGGGAGACCGCCCCGCGGCATGTCCATGATCATCGAGCCTCTGACGCTGGCCACTGAACTCGCCGCCTTCAACGGTGGTCTCATCGTCAACCCGGACATGACCGTCGTCGAGCAGCAGGTCATTCCCGCGGAGGTGGTGGCCCCGGTCGTCACGCTGATGGAGTCGTTCGGCCTCGGCGTCTGGATCTACCGGGGTGCCGACTGGTACGTCCGCGACGTGAACGGGCCGCACGTGGATCGCGAGAGCTGGACGGTGCAGTTCGCGCCCACGCTCGTTCCCGGCTTCGACGGGCTAGAGCAGGGCATTGCCAAGGTTGTCGGAGTCAGCGATGACCACCAGGTCGTCGAGGCGGCCGCCGTCGCAGCTCGCACGCAGTTCGGCGAGCATGTCTCGGCCGCCCGCTCGCAGCCCTACTACCTCGATGTGACCCATCCGCAGGCCAACAAGGGGGGTGTCGTCAAGTACTGGTCCGCCAAGCTCCAGATTTCCCCCGAACAGATCGCCACGATCGGCGACATGCCCAACGACGTACTGATGTTCGCCCACTCGGGACTGTCGATCGCGATGGGCAACGCCGGCCACGAGGTCCAGCGTGCGGCGAGGCGGGTTACCACGAGCAACGAGGAGGAGGGCTTCGCGAACGCGGTCGAGCAGTTCATCCTCTGACCCGCGTCACCGCGTGCCAGGTGCCGCCCTTATCGAGTAGTTGTCGGTCTGCTCGCTCGGCATCTCGCTCGTGAAGTTCCACCGCGGATGGGAACGAACTCATGGTCTGGAGCCCCAAGAGGGACTGCCTGGTCGATCAGTTGAAGCTCGACGATGACTGTCGGCATCACCACAGGTCGGCAGCGTTGACTGGTGCCGACCGGAATGCTTGGTCACACTGACACGGTGGAGAGCACGTTCCCGGGCGACCCGGGACTCTTCGGTCCCGGCTCCGTGACCTGGCAGATGCACGGCGACCCGATGATGTGGGTCGCCGGCATCCGCGCGCTGTACCTCCAGGCCCTGCACCCGCGCGTCGTGCGCGGGGTGACGCAGAACTCCGACTTCCGGCGCGACGCCTGGGGCCGGCTGATGCGCACCGCGAACTTCGTCGGCACGACGACGTACGGCACCGGTGAGGCCGCCGAGAAGGCAGGGGCGAGGGTACGAAAGATTCACAGCATGCTCACGACCGCCGATCCCGACACGGGGGAGCGCCACCCGGTCGACGAACCCGGACTGCTGCTGTGGGTGCACTGCGCCGAGATCGACTCCTACCTCCACGTGCTGCGGCGCTCCGGCTTCCGGCTGACGGACGAGCAGGCCGACCGGTACGTCGCCGAACACCTGGTCAGCGCACGACTGGTCGGGCTCGACCCCGCGGACGTACCGGCGAGCCGGGCCGAGCTGGCCGCCTACTTCGGCAAGATGCTTCCGGAGCTCGCGGCCGGGCCCGAGGCCCAGGAAGTGGACGCCTTCCTGCGGCGTCCGCCCGTCCACCCGCTGCTGCTCCCGGCGCGCGCACTGCTCTGGCGGCGCGTGGCACACCTGGCGTACGCCGCTCTGCCGCCGTACGCCCACGAGTTGTACGGCAGGCCCGCACCACCGCCCGCCTCGGTGACCCGGCACCTGCGCGTCACGGGCACCGCCCTGCGCTGTGTTCCCGCACGTCTGCGCTGGCAACTCCCGCCCAAACACATTCTGCGCGCGATGTCACGGCTCGGCCCCGGCTCGCGCCCCGCACCGTACAAAGTCGGCAGATAGCTCGCCATACTGGACGGGCCGGGGGAGGGCGCGGGCTGAGCAGTGACGGGGGCGATCACACGAGATGGCGGACTCCAGGCTGATCCAGGGCCGGTACCGACTGCTCGATCTGATCGGGCGCGGCGGCATGGGCGAGGTGTGGCGTGCGCGCGACGAGTCGTTGGGCCGGCAGGTCGCCGTCAAGTGCCTCAAGCCGCTGGGACCGCACCACGACCATTCCTTCACGCGTGTCCTGCGCGAGCGGTTCCGGCGCGAGGCCCGTGTCGCCGCCGCTCTCCAGCACCGTGGTGTGACCGTGGTCCACGACTTCGGCGAGTCCGACGGAGTGCTGTACCTGGTGATGGAACTGCTCGACGGGCGCAACCTCAGCCAGCTCCTTGAGGACAACGAGCACCATCCGCTGGCGGTCGCCGATGTGGTGGACGTCGCCGACCAGGTGGCCGCCGCGCTGGCCTACACCCACCAGCAGGGCATCGTGCACCGAGACCTGAAGCCCGCGAACATCATGCGGCTGGCCGACGGCACCGTGAAGATCTGCGACTTCGGCATAGCCCGCCTCGGCCACGACATCGGCTTCACCTCCCGGCTGACCGGCACCGGCATCGCCATGGGCACGCCGCACTACATGTCGCCGGAGCAGATCAGCGGCTCCCATGTCGACCAGCGCAGCGACCTGTACTCGTTCGGGTGCGTGCTCTACGAGATCGCCACCGGGGCACCGCCGTTCGACCTCGACGACGCGTGGGCGGTCCTCGTCGGCCACCGCGACACACCCCCCGAGCCACCGCGCAGCCACCGCGCCGAACTGCCCGAGTACGTCGAGCGGATCATCCTGGACCTGCTCGCCAAGCAGCCCGAGGAGCGCCCGCAGGACGCCCGCGAGCTGGCCCGCCGCATCGGCGCGGGCCGCGCCACCCCGATGTACGTGCCCACGGTGGTCACTCCCGCGGTCACGGGCCGCCGTGCCGTGGCGCCCTCGACACAGACGCGCCCCGAACAGCCGCCGTCCCGCGAACCCCGGCTCCCGTCCTGGACCCGTGGCATGACCACCGGCCACAAGGCCGCCGGAGCCGGACTGCGCAGCACCCCGCCGGACGCCTCGGCCGGCCTCACCGGAGACTGGATCGCCCGGCCCTCGACCGCCGTGACGACCCGGCCGGCGGCCCCCGAACGGCCCGCCCCGCCACCGGAGTTGATCACCACACTGGCGGGGCGGCACAACGCCGGGCTGAGCCTCGGGCGGCTCGGCCGGTGGACCGAGGCGGGCGAGGTGCACCGCGCCGTCGCCGCCGAACGCGAGCACGCCCTCGGCCCCGATCACCCCGACACGCTCGCCAGCCGCTACGAGGTCGGCTTCACGCTCAGCCGCACCGGGCGCCCCGCCGACGCGCTGCGCGAGTACGCGCACGTCGCGGAGGCCAGGGAGCGCGTGCTCGGCGCGGACCACCCCGACACCCTCGCCGCGCGCCAGGAGATGGCGTACGTGCTCGGCCAGTTGGGCCGCCACTTCGAGGCGCACCAGACCTACACGTCGGTGCTCGCCGCCCGTGAGCGGGCCATGGGCGCCGACCACCCCGACACGCTGCGCTGCCGCCACAACCTCGCCTTCAACCTGAGCAGGCTCGGACGGCTGGAGGACTCGTACCGCATGGCGAGCGAGGTCGCCGCCGCCCGGGCCCGCGTCCTCGGCCCCACCCACCCCGACACCCTCGTCACCCGGTACGAGGTCGCCTACGCCCTCGGGCAGCTGGGTCACTGGCCCGAAGCGCTCCACGCCTACCAGGAAGTGGCCGACGCACGCGCCCAGGCGCTGGGGCCCGACCACCCCGACACCCTCGCCGCCCGCTACGAGGTGGGCATCAGCCTCGGCAGGCTCGGGCGCAGCGCACAGGCCCTGACGCTCTACCGGGACCTGATCGACGACCGCGTCCGCGTGCAGGGCCCGACGCACCCCGAGACCCTGCGCGCCCGGCACGGCCTGGGGGTGAACCTGGGCCGCATGGGCCGCTGGGAGGAGGCGCTCGCGGAGTCCCGCGACGTGTGCGCGATCCGCGAACGCGTCCTCGGCCCCGACCACCCGGACACCCTCGTGAGCCGCAGGGAGGTCGCCGTCGGCCTCGGCTGGCTCGGCCGCTGGGCCGACGCCCTCGCCGAGTACCGCGGTGTCGCCGCCGCCCGCGAACGCGTCCTCGGTCCCGACCACCCCGACACCCTCGGCAGCCGCAACGACGAGGCGCACTGCCTGGAGCAGCTGGGTCGCGGCCAGGAGGCCGTCGAGCTGTACCGCAGGGTGGCGGCGTTACGCCAGCAGCGGGCTTCCGGCGGCCACTGAACGGGGAGCCATGGCCGCCGGTCACCACACCCCGGCCGCGACGGGGCCGTGTGTCGGGAGCGCCGTGTTGCCGCACTCCGGTGGCGGCCGGGCCGTGTGTCGGGGGCGTCCGGCACCGCATTCCGGTGGCGGCCGGGAGGCGTGTCGGGAGCGCCGGGCACCGTACCCCGGTGGCGGCCGGGAGGCGTGTCGGGGCCGCCGGGCGCCGGACGCCGCCCTCCGCTGAACGGCGAGTCAGCACCGCTCCCGCCCGCTCGGGCGCCCGCCGCTTGCCGCGCACCCCTGGCCGACGTAGATCATCACGTGCTACGAAGAAGCATGCCTGCACACGAGGGATACGACGCCGTGATCGTCGGCGGTGGCCACAACGGACTGGTCGCCGCCGCCTACCTGGCCCGGGCCGGACGGTCCGTGCTGGTTCTGGAACGTCTGGGGAACACCGGCGGCGCGGCCGTCTCGACCCGTCCGTTCGCCGGAGTCGACGCGCGCCTTTCGCGCTATTCGTACCTGGTCAGCCTGCTGCCCCGGAAGATCGTCCGGGACCTCGGCCTCGACTTCCGGGTCCGCGGGCGCACCATCTCCTCCTACACCCCCGTCGAGCGCGACGGCCGGCCCACCGGGCTGCTCGTCGGCGGCGGCGAGCGGCGCACCCGCGAGGCGTTCGCGCGGCTGACCGGCTCCGACCGCGAGTACGAGGCCTGGCAGCGTTTCTACGGCATGACCGGCCGCGTCGCCGAGCGGGTGTTCCCGACGCTCACCGAACCCCTGCCCACGCGCGAGGAGCTGCGCGGCCGCGTCGACGACGAGGACGCCTGGCGGATGCTCTTCGAGGAGCCGGTCGGCGCCGCGGTGGAGGAGTACTTCGCCGACGACCTGGTCCGCGGTGTCGTCCTCACCGACGCGCTGATCGGGACCTTCGCGGACGCCCACGACTCCTCGCTGCGGCAGAACCGCTGCTTCCTCTACCACGTGATCGGCGGCGGCACCGGGGCCTGGGACGTGCCGGTCGGCGGCATGGGGGCGCTCACCGACGCGATCGCCGGCGCGGCCCGCAACGCCGGCGCCACGATCGCCACCGGTCACGAGGCGATCCGCATCGAGACGGACGGCACGTCCGCGGAGGTCACCTACCGGACCGCCGACGGCGAGGGCGTCGTCGCCGCCCGGCACGTCCTCGTCAACGCCTCACCGCGGGAGCTCGCCCACCTCACCGGCGACGAGCCGCCCACCCCGGCCGAGGGCGCCCAGCTCAAGGTGAACATGCTCCTCAAGCGGCTGCCCCGGCTGCGTGACAGCGCCGTCGACCCGCGCGAGGCGTTCTCCGGGACCTTCCACATCGCCGAGGGGTACGAGCAGTTGGCGACCGCCCACGCGCAGGCCGCGTCCGGCGAGCTGCCCGCCGCGCCGCCCTCCGAGATCTACTGCCACTCGCTCACCGACCCGAGCATCCTCGGCCAGGACCTCGTCGACCAGGGCTACCAGACCCTCACCCTGTTCGGCCTGCACACTCCGGCCCGGCTCTTCGAACGGGACAACGACGCGGTCCGGGACGAACTGCTGAAGTCGACGCTGGCGCAGCTGGACGCCCATCTCGCGGAGCCGCTGGCCGACTGCCTGGCCACCGACGCCGAGGGCCGTCCGTGCATCGAGGCGAAGACCCCGCTCGACCTGGAGCGCGACCTGCGGCTGCCGGGCGGCAACATCTTCCACCGCGACCTCGCCTTCCCGTACGCGCAGGAGGGCACGGGCCGCTGGGGCGTCGAGACCCGGCACGCCAACGTGCTGCTGTGCGGAGCGGGGGCGGTGCGCGGCGGCGGGGTGAGCGGCGTTCCCGGACACAACGCGGCGATGGCCGTGCTGGAGGAGGCCGGCCGGCAGGGCTGACCGCCCGAGGAGGCGGTGCCGGCCGGGCGCTCCCACGAGCGCGCCGGCCGGGCACTGCCACGAGCGCACCCGCCGGTGCGCGGCCGGCGCGACCGCGGCCCGCCCGGGCGGCCGGCACTCCCGTCTCCTCCGAGCCGTCAGTCCCGGGACGCCACCCAGCCGACCGCCTCGATCCGTGCGGCGTCCGCGGGACGTGCCTCGTCGAAGAAGACACGGTCACCGCTCTCGACCCGCTGGCCGTCGACGTACGCGCCCCGGCCGACGTACAGGCGGTCGGTCGTGTACCGCCAGCGCAGCGTGAGCCGTGGCGCCTGCGGCACCTGGGCGACGAGCCGGTGCCACACCCGCCCGGACCAGCCGGTGGCCGTACCGGCCGGATGCTCCTGAGGCTCCTCCCCGGGCGCCACCGTGGTGAACGGCACCGGCTGCCAGGTGGCCCCGTCGTCGGTCGAGGACTCCAGGAAGAGGAGGTCCGACTGCGGTTCCGTGTCCCACCACAGGGCGCAGCGCAGGCGGGCGGGGCCCGCGCCGGTGTCGAGCGGGGGCAGGGCCAGTGTGGCCGTCGTGGCGTTCGCCGTACCGGAGAACCAGGACGCCCGTCCACGTGCGGGGCGGACCGGCACGGCCCGTGCCAGGTTGGTGGCGGCGGCGACCCGGGGAGCGGAACCGGATCGCCAGGTGCGCACCGGGTGCACGGAGTTGCCGAGGACGACGAGGAAGGAGTCGGTCGTCGGGTCGAGGACGATCGAGGTGCCGGTGAAGCCGGTGTGGCCCGCCGTGCGCGGGGTGGCCATCGCGCCCATGTACCAGTGCTGGTAGAGCTCGAAGCCGAGGCCGTGCTCGTCACCGGGGAAGGCCGTGTTGAAGTCCGTGAACATCAGGTCGACGGTCTCCTGCCGCAGGATGCGGGCCTTGCCGTACGTTCCGCCGTTCAGCAGTGTCCGGCCGAGGACCGCGAGGTCCCAGGCGCAGGAGAACACACCCGCGTGTCCCGCGACTCCGCCGAGCGAGTAGGCGTTCTCGTCGTGCACCTCGCCCCACACGAGGCCGCGGTTCAGCCCCGACCAGGGAAGCCGTGCGTCCTCGGTGGCGGCGATCCGCGGTTTCCAGGAGGCGGGCGGGTTGTAGCGGGTGCGACTCATGCCCAGCGGGGCGGTTATCTCGTCGTGCAGGAGCACGTCGAGGGTGCGGCCGGTGATCTTCTCCAGGACCAGCTGGAGCGAGATCAGGTTCAGGTCGGAGTAGAGGTAGACGGTGCCGGGGGCATTGAGGGGCTTCTCGTCCCAGATGAGCTTGAGTTTTCCCTCGCGCGTCGGCGCGTTGTAGAGGGGGATCCAGGCGCGGAACCCGGAGGTGTGCGTGAGCAGTTGACGGATCGTGACGTCCTGTTTGCCGCCGCCCGCGAACTCGGGGAGATAGGAGGCGACGGTCGCCTCCAGCTCCAGCGCGCCTCGCTCCATCTGCTGCACCGCGAGGATGGAGGTGAACAGCTTCGACACGGAGGCGAGGTCGTAGACGGTGTCCTCGGCCGCCGGGATCTGCTGGTCCGCCGGGAACTCCACGCCGGTGTCCGTCTTGTCGTCGTACGCCGAGTAGCGCACGGCCATGCCGATCGGCCGGTGCAGGGCCACGGTCGAGCCGCGTCCGGCGAGGAGCACCGCGCCCGCGTACCAGGGGTGCCGGGGCGAGGGCGCGAGGAACGCCTCGGCGTCCGTGACCAGTTGATCCAGATGGTCGCCGAGCAGGCCCGCCTCGCGGGCGGTGCCGTGGCGCAGCGTCGCGCGATGCCCCGTCTCCCGCGCGGCCACCGCGGGGCCCGCGGGGAAGGGGGCGAGGGCCAGCGCGCCGCCCACGGCCAGTACGGTGCGGCCCCATTGACGACGGGTCAGCCCGCCGCCCGCTCTGTCCTCAGCGCCTTCGGTCATCGAGCTGCCTCCCGCGTCGCCTGAAAGTATCTTTCCGGACCCAGTGTGCGGAGTGAAACTTTCCTGTCAGACGTGCTCGTGTCAACCCTCCCGG
This sequence comes from Streptomyces krungchingensis, assembly GCF_054729265.1. Lineage (NCBI taxonomy): Bacteria > Bacillati > Actinomycetota > Actinomycetes > Kitasatosporales > Streptomycetaceae > Streptomyces > Streptomyces krungchingensis. The sequence goes on along the minus strand of NZ_JBPUKY010000001.1, from coordinate 1,204,055 downwards.
GTGGGCGCGAAGAAATCTGACGGAGCATCAGAAAAGGCCTTCCCTCGTCCGGAGGACTGCGGCATCCTGCGCCCATGCAGACGGAGCTGAGCAAGAGACTGGGAGTCGAGCACGCCATCTTCGGCTTCACGCCGTTTCCCGCCGTCGCCGCGGCCATCAGCCGCGCGGGCGGATTCGGGGTGCTCGGCGCGGTCCGCTACACCGCACCGGACGAACTGGCCCGCGACCTCGACTGGATCGAGGCGCACGTCGAGGGCAGGCCCTACGGCCTCGATGTGGTCATGCCCGCGAAGAAGGTGGAAGGCGTCACCGAGGCCGAGGTCGAGGCGATGATCCCCGCAAGCCATCGCCAGTACGTCGAGGACACCCTCGCCAAATACGGCGTGCCCGAGCTCGCGGAGGGCGAGGCGTCCGGATGGCGCATCACCGGCTGGATGGAACAGGTCGCCCGCGGCCAGCTCGACGTCGCCTTCGACTATCCGATCAAACTCCTCGCCAACGCGCTGGGTTCACCGCCCGCCGACGTCGTCGAGCGCGCCCACGACCGCTCGGTCCTCGTCGCGGCACTGGCGGGCAGCGCCCGCCACGCCCGCAAGCACGCCGAAGCGGGCATCGACATCGTCGTGGCACAGGGCTACGAGGCCGGCGGACACACCGGGGAGATCGCCTCGATGGTGCTGACGCCCGAAGTCGTCGACGCCGTAGACCCGTTGCCCGTCCTGGCCGCGGGCGGGATAGGCAGCGGACAGCAGGTCGCCGCGGCGCTCAGCCTGGGGGCCCAGGGTGTATGGCTCGGCTCGCTGTGGCTGACCGTCACCGAGGCCGAGATGCACTCGCGCGCCGTCACCCGCAAACTGCTGGCGGCCGGGTCCGGCGACACCGTCCGCTCCCGCGCGCTGACCGGCAAACCGGCCCGCCAGCTGCGTACCGAGTGGACCGATGCCTGGGACTCCCCGGACGGACCCGGGACGCTCCCGATGCCGCTCCAGGGGCTGCTGGTGGCCGAGGCGCTCTCGCGCATCCAGAAGTACGAGGTGGAGCCGCTGCTCGGCACACCGGTCGGGCAGATCGTCGGCCGGATGAACAGCGAACGCAGCGTCCAGGCCGTGTTCGACGACCTGACGCGGGGTTTCGAGAGGGCCGTCGACCGCATCAACCGCATCGCGGGCAGGGAGGAGCGCTCGTGAACACACCGCCGAACGGATTCTGGGCCCAGGCCGCCGCCGACCCCGGGCGCACGGCGCTCGTCGCACCGGACGGAGAGGAGTGGACGGCGGGGCGGCTGCACGACGCGGCCAACCGGCTCGTCCACGGACTGCGCGCCGCGGGCCTCGAACGCGGCGACGCCTTCGCGGTCGTCCTGCCCAACTGCGCCGAGTTCTTCGTCGCCTACCTCGCCGCGTCCCAGGCGGGCCTCTACCTCGTCCCGGTCAATCACCATCTGGTCGGCCCCGAGATCGCCTGGATCGTCTCCGACTCCGGTGCCAAGGTCCTCATCGCGCACGAACGGTTCGGGGACGCCGCCCGGAGGGCCGCCGACGAGGCCGGGCTCCCGGCCTCGCACCGCTACGCCGTGGGCGCCGTCGACGGCTTCCGGCCGTACGCCGAACTCCTCGACGGTCAGCCCGTGACACCGCCCGCCGACCGCACCCTCGGCTGGGTCATGAACTACACCTCGGGCACCACCGGACGTCCGCGCGGCATCCGGCGCCCGCTGCCCGGCAAACTCCCCGAGGAGTCGTACCTCGGCGGCTTCCTCGCCATCTTCGGCATCAAGCCGTTCGACGGCAACGTGCACCTGGTCTGCTCGCCGCTCTACCACACCGCGGTGCTGCAGTTCGCCGGCGCGTCCCTGCACATCGGGCACCGGCTGGCCCTGATGGACAAATGGACGCCCGAGGAGATGCTGCGCGTCATCGACGTCCAGCGGTGCACCCACACCCATATGGTCCCCACCCAGTTCCACCGGCTGCTGGCGCTGCCGCAGGAGGTGCGGGCGCGCTACGACGTGTCGTCGATGCGCCACGCGATCCACGGTGCCGCCCCATGCCCCGACCATGTGAAACGGGCCATGATCGAGTGGTGGGGCCACAGTGTCGAGGAGTACTACGCGGCCAGCGAGGGCGGAGGTGCCTTCGCGACCGCCGAGGACTGGCTCAAGAAGCCCGGCACGGTCGGAAAGGCCTGGCCCATCAGCGAACTCGCCGTCTTCGACGACGACGGCAAGGAGCTGCCGCCGGGCGAGCTCGGCACCGTGTACATGAAGATGAGCACCGGCGGATTCTCGTACCACAAGGACGAGGCCAAGACGAAGAAGAACCGCATCGGCGACTTCTTCACCGTCGGTGACCTCGGATATCTCGACGAGGACGGGTACCTCTTCCTCCGCGACCGCAAGATCGACATGATCATCTCGGGCGGGGTCAACATCTACCCGGCCGAGATCGAGTCCGCGCTGCTCACCCACCCCGCCGTCGCCGACGCGGCCGCCTTCGGCATCCCGCACGACGACTGGGGCGAGGAGGTGAAGGCCGTGGTGGAGCCCGCCCCGGGCCATGAACCGGGCCCGGCGCTCGCCGCGGAGATCCTCGGCCACTGCGAGCAGCGGCTCGCCGGGTACAAGCGGCCCAAGAGCGTGGACTTCATCGAGGTCATGCCGCGTGATCCCAACGGAAAGCTGTACAAGCGGCGCCTGCGGGACCCCTACTGGGAGGGCCGTACCCGAGCGGTGTGACGCAGGTCACATCAGCGACCTGTCACGCGGAGGCGCACTCGCCCGTCCTGATGCCGAAACGCCCCCGGGAGCTGCTCCCCGGACCGCCCGGGGGCCCGACATCCAGGAGATGAATTCCCATGCGTGTACTCGTCGCCGGAGCCACCGGAGTCGTCGGACGGGCGCTCGTCCCGCTGCTCGCCTCGGTCGGACACGAGGTGGTGGCCCTCTCCCGCACCCCCGGCAAGGGCACCGTCGCCGCCGACGCCCTCGACCGCTCGTCGCTGCACAAGGCGGTGCGCGAGGCGGCCCCCGACGCGGTCGTGAACATGCTCACCGCCATCCCGGCCGCCATCGACCCGCGCCACCTCGCCCGCGACTTCGCCCTGACCAACCGGCTGCGCACCGAGGGCACCCGCAATCTGTACGAGGCCGCCCACGACGCGGGCGTCAAGAAGATCGTCGCCCAGGGCCTGGCCTACGCCTACGACCCGGCCGGACAGGGCGCCGCCGGCGAGGACGCCCCGCTGTGGCAGCGTCCGCCGAAGCAGTTCGTCCCGGTCCTGGAGGCGCTCAAGGAGCTGGAGCTGCGCACCGCCGACGCGGGCGGCACCGTCCTGCGCTTCGGACATCTCTACGGGCCCGGCACCATCTACGCCTCCGACGGCTCCTTCGTGCAGCAGGTCTCGGCCGGCAAGGTGCCGCTGGTCGGCGGCGGGAACTCCGTCTTCTCCTTCACCCACACCCACGACGCCGCCACCGCGGTGATCGCCGCGCTCGACAAGCCCGCGAGCGGCCCGCTGAACATCGTCGACGACACCCCGGTGGCGCTGCACGAGTGGCTGCCCGAACTGGCCCGGATGCTCGGCGCCAAGGAGCCCAAGAAAGCACCCGCGGCACTCGCCCGGCTCGCCGTCGGAAGCTGGGGCGTGGCCTTCATGAACGGGCTGCGCGGCGCCGACAACGCGCGCGCCGTGCTCACCCTCGACTGGCGGCCGAGGTACGCCTCCTGGCGCGCCGGGTTCGCCGCCGAGTTGAATGGTGTGACGGCCGGGCGCTGACCGGCAGGGAGCCGGCCGTACGCCGAACCGCAGGAAAGGAATGAGGAGTTGGAGACTCCGGAGCAGGCGACCGAGCAGTTCGAGGCGTACCGCCCGCTGCTGCTCGGCCTCGCCTACCGGCTGCTCGGCAGCATGTGGGACGCCGAGGACGTCGTCCAGGACGCCTACCTCCGCTGGACCGGCACCGACCGGGCGGACGTCCGTGAACCACGGGCCTTCCTCATCACGGTTGTCACCCGCCTCGCCCTGGACCAATTGCGCTCGGCCCGCGTCACCCGTGAGGCGTACACCGGGCCCTGGCTCCCCGAGCCGGTCGCGACGGGAGCGCTCGGCCCGCTCGACACCGCCGAGCTGCGCGACACGGTGGCCTACGCGACCGTGCATCTGATGGAACGTCTGGCGCCGCCGGAGCGCGCGGTGTTCGTCCTGCGCGAGGCCTTCGACCTGCCGTACGACGAGATCGCGCGCATCCTGGACACGACCGCCTCGAACTGCCGCCAGATGCACCACCGCGCGAGCCGCCGGGTCACCTCGGGGCGCGACAAGTTCGCCCTCGCCGAGGACGACCACGCCAAACTGCTGGCGAGCTTCCTGGAGGCCGCGCAGAGCGGCGACCTGAGCGGTCTCACCGACCTGCTGGCCGAGGACGTGATCGCCTGGAACGACGGCGGCGGCAAGGTCAGGGCGGCGCTGCGCCCGGTCGTGGGCCGCGACCACGTCGTCGCGTTCATCGCCGGACTGGTCGCCCGCTATCCGTTCGGCGAGGCACGGGTCGTCGACGCCAACGGCGCCCCCGCCCTCGCGCTCGCGGTCGACGGCATCGAACAGGTCGTCACCATCTCCGTGCAGGACGGACGCATCGACGGGGTCTACGCCGTCCTCAACCCCGAGAAGCTGGGGCACGTGGGCCGGTGAACCGGCGGTCCTGACGCACGTGGGCCCCACCCGCGTGGGGTGGGGCCCACGTGCTCGGCGTCAGCGGTGCTCGCCGACCCGGACCACCCTGAGGCCCGGCGAGGACAGGATGTCCTTCTCGCAGAACCGCGACGTGACCCACCGCTCACCCGAGAACAGTCGCGTCTGATCGCTGTAGTGCGGCGAGTTCGGGTTCGACGACTGCGAGTACGTCAGCAGCGTGCGCGCGACCGGGCAGCGGCTGCCGTCCCAGCCGACGGCCTGGATGTACGACGACCCGGTGGTGACCTCGGTGTAGCCGCCGGCCGCCGGGTTCCACACCGGCTCGACCTTGTTCCACACCCCGAGCGACTCGGTGCCGCCCGGCACCGGGATGCGCTCGCCGCCGCGCACGACGAACTGGTGCGCGCCGAGCTTCTCGTCCGGCGAGATGCCCGCCGTGCCCAACTCCGTCACGGTGTCCGCGAGGGCCGTGGCGAAGCCGGCCGCGTCCGTGTTCAGCGTGTTCGGGGTACGGACCGGGTCCGCCGGGGAGAAGGGCACCTTCCACAGCTGCGCGGCCGGTACGGCGGCCGTCAGCTTCCGCCAGAACCGGTCGAAGAACAGCGCGCCCCGGCTGCCCGTGTCCATGGAGTGGTCCCATGCCTCGAGCACACCGCACGCCTCGGTCACGTCGACGGCCTTGCCGTCGCTGCCGGTCGCCGTGCCGCCCGGCAGCGCGGCACACGCGCGCGCCACGTCGTCCGCGGCCAGATCACCCGCGGGCACCCGGTTCGCGAACTGCTGCGCCTGGAGATCCCGTACGGTCAGCCGGCCGCGGCCCGCCATCGCCGCCACGTCCTCGACGGCGCCGCGCGTGCGCATCGACCGCTGCGTGCCGATCGTGCCGAAGACCCGCTCGTACCCGGTCACCGGCCGGTCCGCGTTGGCCAGCCAGGCACTGTCGTTGGAGTTCTCCGCGTACGGCGCGTCCCGCAGCACCGGCATCTTCGCCGGTCCGAAGATCCCGGGCTGCACGGCGTCCGGGTCACTGCCCAGCGCGCAGTCCCCGCGTGAGCCGTCGAGGACGGCGACACCGGACGACGGATAGGTGACCTTGCCGAGCGGTGTCGAGCAGCGCTGCGCCAGGTCGTCGGTGATGCGCGGGATCACCTGGGACTGGGTGAACAGCGAGTGGCCGCCCGAGTCGGCGGCGATCGTGTTCACCCAGGGCAGCCCCTGGGTGCGCCGCAGGGCGCTGAGCACGCCGGCCGTGTCGCGGGCCTTGGCGAAGCCGAGCGCGGTGTCCGAGGCGCGGAGGTTGGCCGCGTTCGGGTCGCCCAGCGCGTACGCCGTGGTGGACGTCCAGGGCAGCGGCAGCTGGGAGCCGAGCGAGGTGACGACCGGGCCGTACCGCGTCCACCATTGGGTGCGCGTGACGGGCGCGCCGTCCTTCACGGCCACGGTGACGGTCCGCCGTGTCATCCGCTCCGACCTGCCGTCCACCAGGTACGACGTCGGATCGGCCGGATCCAGCGCGAGCTGGTGGAGGTTGAGGGTGACGCCCGTCGCGACGGTGTGGCTCCACGCGACGCGGGCGGTGTGCCCGATGGATATCGTCGCCGAACCGAGCAGGGCCCCGCCCTGGACGTCCAGCCGCCCCGGGATGGTCTGCTGCATCTGCCAGAAGCGCCGGCCGCCCTGCCAGGGGTAGTGCGGGTTGCCCAGCAGCAGGCCCCGGCCGTTGGCCGTCGTGGCACCGCTGAAGGCCACCGCGTTCGACCCCATGTCGGCGTTGTCGAAGAGCTCCCGGGCGGCCCGGGCGGCGGCCTGCGCGTTCGGGGTCGCGGTGCTCCCGGACGCATGGCCCGTCTCCTGCGAGGCGGCGGTTCCGGCGGGTGCCGTCGCGGGCGGCTGCGCGGCGGTGATGCCGTCGATGCCCCGGCCCTGGCCGCCCAGCACGGCCAGGGCGAAGCCCCGTGCGGCCACGTCCAGTCGGGTCACCGGGCGGACCCAGTCGGCGCCCCGGCACGCGGGATCGGTGACGCGGTTCTGAGCGAGCCAGGCGTTGTAACCGGCCGCCCAGCCGCGCATCAGATCCTCGGCGTCGCGCCCGGGCCCCCGCGGCGCGGGTTCCGCGAGCAGCTTCTCCACCGTGCCCGCCTCCCGGACACCACGGAAGTACAGGTCGCTGGAGAGGTTCTTGGCCGCCGAGGACAGCGAACCGTCCGGCGCCGCGTCGGGCCCGAAGTAGCGGGAGCGCTCCCCGCGCAGCGTCACGAATCCGTCGGCGAGGGTGCAGACCTGGTCGGCGGCCTGCGCCCAGCCGGTGCCGAAGCCGAGGTTCGCGTAGTCCTTCGCGACGATGTGCGGGATGCCGTACTCGGTGTAGCGGATCACGGCCGACAGGCCGCCGTGCGAGGGATGTTCCTGACGGTCCTGCCGCTCGGCCGCGGCCGCGGGCAGCGTGGCCGAGGCGGTGAGCAGGGCGACGGCCGTGACCACGAACCGTCTCAGGCGGGTGCGCATCGTGCCTCCCAACATCATTGGCGGAAAGGGCGGTTGAGCGTACCAACGGGTATGTCATCCGGAGAGGGGTCCGTCGCGATCCCGCTGCGCGGGCCGCGCGCCGCGGGGCACCCGGACGAGACCCCGGTGCGTTCGTCTTGACCTCCCTCGTGTCGCGGACCGAGGATCATGTGTCATGACGCCAGGACAGGGCAGCACGGTTGACGGGGTGCTGCGCCGCAGCGCCCGGCGCACCCCGGCACGCGCGGCGGTCGACTACCGCGAGCGCTCGTGGACGTACGCGGAACTCGACGACGCGGTCTCGCGCGCGGCGAGCGTGCTCCTCGGACAGGGGCTCACCCCCGGCGACCGGGTCGGCGCCTACGGACACAACTCCGACGCGTACCTGATCGGCTTCCTCGCCTGTGCCCGCGCCGGACTCGTGCACGTCCCGGTCAACCAGAACCTGACCGGCGACGACCTCGCCTACATCGTCGGGCAGTCCGGCAGCACCCTGGTCCTGGCCGACCCGGACCTCGCGGACCGGCTCCCCGACGGCGTGCGCACCCTGGCGCTGCGGGACGCCGACGACTCGTTGCTCGCCCGGCTGGACTCGGCGGTTCCGTACGACGGCGACGAGCCGCGCGGCGACACGCTCGTGCAGCTGCTCTACACCTCCGGCACCACCGCCCTGCCCAAGGGCGCGATGATGACGCACCGCGCCCTGGTGCACGAGTACCTGAGCGCGATCACGGCCCTCGACCTGAGCGCGGGGGACCGGCCCGTGCACTCGCTGCCGCTCTATCACTCGGCGCAGATGCACGTCTTCCTGCTCCCGTACCTCGCGGTCGGCGCCTCGAACGTCATCCTCGACGCGCCCGACGGCGACCGCCTCTTCGACCTGATCGAGGCCGGCCGCGCGGACAGCCTGTTCGCACCGCCCACCGTGTGGATCGGCCTGGCGAACCGGCCCGACTTCGCTACCCGCGACCTCGGCGGGCTGCGCAAGGCGTACTACGGGGCGTCGATCATGCCGGTGCCCGTCCTGGAGCGGCTGCGTGAACGACTGCCGAAGCTGGCCTTCTACAACTGCTTCGGCCAGAGCGAGATCGGACCGCTGGCCACCGTCCTCGGGCCCGACGAGCACAAGGGGCGGATGGACTCCTGCGGACGCACCGTGCTGTTCGTGGACGCGCGGGTGGTCGACGAGGACGGCAAGGACGTGCCGGACGGGACACCGGGCGAAGTCGTCTACCGCTCACCGCAGTTGTGCGAGGGCTACTGGGACAAGCCGGAGGAGACCGCGGAGGCCTTCCGCGACGGCTGGTTCCACTCGGGGGACCTCGCCGTGCGCGACGCCGACGGCTACTTCACCGTCGTCGACCGGGTGAAGGACGTCATCAACTCCGGTGGTGTACTGGTCGCCTCACGGCAGGTCGAGGACGCGCTGTACACGCACGAGAAGGTCGCCGAGGTCGCCGTGATCGGGCTGCCCGACGAGCGCTGGATCGAGGCCGTCACCGCCGTGGTCGTCGCCCGCGGCGAGGTCACCGAGGCCGAACTCGTCGCTCACGCACGCGAGAAGCTCGCCCATTTCAAGGCACCCAAGAGGGTCCTGTTCGTGGACGAGCTGCCGCGCAACGCCAGCGGGAAGATCCTCAAACGGGAGCTGCGGGACCGCTTCGGCGAGGACTAGGGCGCGTATCGAGTCGTGATCAACTTGCGGGATGTGTCTTCGTGGCACGGTCCGGTCCGATAGACGGTCTTACGTGACGCGAGTGCAACTGGCCGATCCGGATTGGGAGTTCATCGAGCCGTACCTGCCGATCGGCGTGCCGACCCCGCGGTGACGCGCTGAGGTGCCGGACGCCAAGGGCGGCAGGAGTCGAGTCAACGGTCGACCAGCCGTGGACGCGGGGCCTCACCCGAGGATTCCGCGTCGGTGTCGTCGGTGCCGACCGGGCCGCGGGGAAGCATCCGGTCCAGCCACTTCGGCAGCCACCAGTTGGTCCGGCCGAGGAGTGTCATGGTCGCCGGTACCAGCACCATGCGTACGACCGTGGCGTCGATGAAGATCGCGGTGGCCAGGCCGAGCCCGAACATTTTGGTGGAGGGGTCCTCGGCGACGGCGAAGGACAGGAAGACCGCCACCATGATGAGGGCGGCCGAGGTGATGATCCGGGCGGTGCGCGAGACGCCCTCGACGATCGCCGTGCCGTTGTCGCCGGTGCGCAGGTACTCCTCGCGTACGCGGGAGAGGAGGAACACCTCGTAGTCCATCGACAGGCCGAACAGGATGGCGAACAGGAACATCGGGATGAACGACACGATCGGAACCGTCGCTTCCAGCCCGATGAGTGCGCCTCCCCAGCCCCACTGGAAGACCGCGACCATGATGCCGTAGGCCGCGCCGATGCTCAGCAGATTCAGCAGTACCGCCTTGAGCGGTACGAGTATCGAGCGGAAGACCAGCATCAGCAGCAGGAACGACATCGCCAGCACGGCGGCGACGAACATCGGCAGGCGTTGGCTGGTGCGTCGGCCCACATCGGACAGGCTCGCGGCGCCGCCGCCGACGTGGGCCCTGGCCGGGCCGTGCCCGATCGCCGTCGGCAGCACGTCGGTGCGCAGCCGGGCGATGGTGTCGGCCGTGGCCTTGTCCTGAGGGCTGGTGGTCGGGAACACCACGAGGGTCGCGATGCCGGTGGCCCGATCGATGTGCGTCGGCGCGACGGATGCGATGCCCGGATCCGCCGCGACCGCCCCGACGAGTCGGTCCAGCACTCCCGGATCACCGGTGGGGTCCGCGGCGATGACGAGGGGACCGTTGGTGCCCGGGCCGAACCCCTCGGCGACGAGGTCGTAGGCCCGGCGCTCGGAACGGCTGTGGGGCAGTGAGCCGTCGTCGGGCAGGCCGACGCGCAGGCCGAGCACGGGCAGCGTCGCGGTCAGCAGCAGCCCCGCCGCGCCGACCGCGTACGGCACCGGATGCCGGCTGACGTGCCCGATCCAGCGACGCCACCCGGCGGCGTGCGCGGCGCCTGCCGCCGGGTCCCGCCGCCGTGCGAGTCGGCCCAGCATCCTGGTCTGCAGAGCCCGGCCGATCCGGCCGGCCCGGGCCAGGCGTGGGCCGGCGGCGCCGAGGAAGGCCGGCAGCAGCGTCACCGACGCGACCACCATGGTCAGAACGACGATCGAGACGGCGAGCCCGCCCACCGTCATGAACGGTACGTTCGCGACCGCCAGGCCGAGGATCGATACGACGACGGTGCCGCCGGCGAAGACCACCGGCCGCCCCGCCGTGGCCACCGCTCGTCCGGCCGCCTCGCGGGGATCGAGCCCGCGCGCGAGGTACTCCCGGTGCCTGGCGAGCACGAACAGCGCGTAGTCGATGCCCACTCCGAGCCCGACCATGCTGCCCAGGACCGGTGCGAAGGTGGGGACGTCCGTGACCCCCGCCAGTACCGTCATCGTGGCGACCCCGACGGTCAGTCCGAAGACCGCCATGCCGATCGGCAGCGCGGCGGCGACGAGCGAACCGAACGCCAGGAACAGGATCGCGGCCGCGGCGAGGAGGCCGATCAACTCGCTCGCGCCGCCGTCGGGGTCGGAGAAGGCGTAGAAGAGGCTCCCGCCCATCTCGATGCGCAGGGGCAGTTCGGCGCGCAGCCGGTCGCCGAGATCGACGAGGGCGTCGAGGTCTTCGGCCGACAGCCGGCTCTGGTCGGGGTACTGCACCCGCACGACCGCGATCCGCCCGTCGGCCGAGACGAGGCTGCCGCGCACGGCGGTGTCCCCGCCTGCGTCGAGTGCCCCCGCCGGGTCGCTCGTGCCGAGCACGTGCGGCAGCCGCTTCACCTCGGTCTGCAGCCGCGTGAGAGCGGTGCGCGCACTGCCGTGGTCGAAGAACGTCGCAGCGCCGTCGAGGGGGGTGACGACCACTTGGGCGGTCATCCCCTCCTGGCCGGTGCCGGCCCGCTCGATCAGTTCCGCGGCCCGCTGGGAGTCCAGTCCCGGAGCGGTCATCGAATCCGCATTCCGCCCGCCGAAGGCGACGGCGGCAAGGACGGCGAGCGTGGCGGCGACCAGCCATGCCGCGATCACCCGCCAGGGATGGCGGGCGGCGCTTGCGCCCAGGCGCAACAGGGCTTTCGAGAGCATCGGGTCCTCCAACCACCTCGTCGGCCGTCCTTGTACGGCCGCCGATGCCGAGGCTCGTCTCCACGACGCACTGCGGCATCGGCTCGCGGGCCGCGGATCCGTCGGCCCCAAGTCGGAGTGACGCCCTGTACTTTCGGCCGATGCGCGGCACGGCGCGGTCCCTACGCTGAGAACCGTGCTGCGAGACGACCTGCGAACCCTGTGGACCGAACCCCGTCCGCCCGACGCGCCCGCCCGGGTGCGGCGGGACTGGGCGCTGCTCGCCGCGGGGCTGGGCGGTGTGGTGCTGGAGGCCACCCTGCGCGAGAACGTCGTGTGGCGGCCGGTGGCGGTGGTGTTCGCCGTATGGCTGTGCCTGCTGCCCCTGTGGCGCCGGACCCGCCCGCTGGCGATGGTGACGCTGGCGTTCGGCTCGGTGGTCCTGCTTCAAGTGGCCTCGCTCGTCGCCGCACCGCGCGAGCCCGTCGGCCTGGACACCGGCGCGGTCGTGCTCGTGCTGGTGTACGCGCTGCCCCGGTGGGGATCGGGACGCGAGATCGTGCTGGGCGGCGCGGTGACCCTCGCGGCCAGCGCGCTGTGTTCCGTCACGGACGAGACCCCGGTCGTCGAGAACGTCGTGGGCTTCGTCTTCCTGCTGCTGCCCGGCGTGGTCGGGGCTGCCGTGCGGTTCCGGGTGACCGCTCGCGAGCGGCAGTTGGAGCAGGTGCGCTCCCGCGAGCGTGAGCAGCTCGCCCGGGAACTGCACGACACGGTGGCCCACCACGTGTCGGCCATGGTGATCATCGCCCAGGCGGGCCGGGTGCTCGCGGGCACCGACCCGTCCGCCGCCGTCGAGGCGCTGGAGGGGGTCGAGGAGGAAGGAGCGCGCACGCTGGAGGAAATGCGCGCCATGGTCGCCGCGCTGCGCGACCGCGGGGTCGGCGCCGAGCTGGCGCCCCCTGCCGGAGTCGCGGATCTGGAGCGCCTGGTGCGCACCCCGGGTGGTCGCCTCAGGGTCGACCTGGGGCTCGACGGCGAACTGGACGCGCTGCCCCCGGCCGTGGACGCGGCCGTCTACCGGATCGTGCAGGAGTCGGTGACCAACGCGCTGCGCCATGCGGTCGACGCGACCGAGCTCGTCGTTCGGGTCGCCGCGGAACGGCACTCGGTACGGGTGAGCGTGCGCGACAACGGCCGGCGCACCGGCCGGGGTCGCGAGGGATACGGACTTACCGGACTGCGCGAGCGCGCGACTCTGCTCGGCGGCACACTACGAGCCGGCCCGGGTATCGACCGGGGCTGGCATGTCGAAGCCGAACTGCCGGGAGCGAGGAGCGAGAGCGGTGTCCATTCGCGTCCTCGTCGCTGACGACCAGACGATCATCCGCACCGGGTTGCGGATCATGCTGAACGCCCAGCCCGGCATCGAGGTGGTCGGCGAGGCCGCCGACGGACAGGAAGCGGTACGTCTGGCCCGCGAACTGCGCCCCGACGTCTGCCTGTTCGACATCCGCATGCCCGTGATCGACGGGCTCGAGGCCACCCGGTTGGTCGCCGGCCCGAGCGTCGCCGACCCGCTGGCCGTGGTCGTCATCACCACGTTCGACCTCGACGAGTACGTCTACGGCGCGCTGCGTGCCGGCGCCCGCGGATTCCTCCTCAAGGACACGGGACCGGACCTTCTGGCGCAGGCCGTACGGTCGGCGTCCGGCGGTGAGGCGCTCATTGCGCCCAGCGTCACCGTCCGTCTGCTCCAGGCGTTCGCGGACCTGCCCGCCGGCCGGCCCGTGGCCCAGCCGGTCTCCCCCGTCACCGCCCGCGAGGAGCAGGTGCTCCTCGCCGTCGCTCGCGGGCTGACCAACACCGAGATCGCCGACGCACTGCACATCAGCCTCAGCACGGTGAAGACGCATCTGGCCAGCCTGATGGCCAAACTCGGCGCCCGCAACCGGGTCGAGATCGCGATGTGGGCCTACGAAACGCGCCGTATCCTCCCCGGAACCTGAGCCGGGTGCCGGGCCATGTCCCATGAGTCCCCGCCCGGACATCAGTGCAACGGTCGGCTCACGTCGGCTCCGCGATCAATACGCCTTGGGCCTCTCCGACAATTCCCGCCTGCGTCGCGACGATTCCCGCCCGCCCGGCGACGCCGGGAACTGCCGGACAGGCCCCAGGAGCCCGTGGCTCACGGTGTCCGGAGTTCCCGCAGGTCCATGATCCGCTTGATCTTCCCCACCGACCGCTCCAGCGACTCCGGTTCGACGATCTCGACCGAGACCGACACACCGATCCCGTCCTTGACCGCCGCCTTGATCGCCCGCGCCGCGGCGTCGCGGATCTCGGGGGTGGCGCCGGCGCGTGCCTCGGCCCGCACGGTGAGCGCGTCGAGGCGGCCCTCCCGGGTCAGCCGCAGCTGGAAGTGCGGGGCCACCCCCGGTGTGCGCAGCACGATCTCCTCGATCTGCGTGGGGAAGAGGTTGACCCCGCGGAGGATCACCATGTCGTCGCTGCGGCCGGTGATCTTCTCCATGCGCCGGAAGACGCGTGCCGTGCCGGGCAGCAGCCGCGTCAAGTCCCTTGTCCGGTAACGGATGACGGGCATGGCCTCCTTGGTGAGCGAGGTGAAGACCAGCTCGCCCTCCTCGCCGTCCGGGAGCACCTCACCGGTGATCGGGTCGACGACCTCCGGATAGAAGTGGTCCTCCCAGATGTGCAGCCCGTCCTTGGTGTCCACGCACTCCTGGGCGACCCCCGGGCCGATCACCTCCGACAGGCCGTAGATGTCGACCGCGTCGATCGCGAACCGCTCCTCGATCTCGCGCCGCATCTCCTGGGTCCAGGGCTCCGCGCCGAAGATGCCCACGCGCAGCGAGGTGCCGCGCGGGTCGACGCCCTGCCGCTCGAACTCGTCGAGCAGCGTCAGCATGTAGGAGGGGGTCACCATGATGATCTCGGGCTTCAGGTCCTGGATGAGCTGGACCTGACGTGCGGTCATGCCTCCGGAGGCGGGGATGACCGTGCAGCCGAGCCGTTCGGCGCCGTAGTGGGCGCCGAGGCCGCCGGTGAAGAGTCCGTAGCCGTAGGCGATGTGCGCCTTGTCGCCGGGCCGGCCGCCGGCCGCGCGGATGGAACGGGCCACCATGTCGGCCCACATCGACAGGTCGTTCTCCGTGTAGCCGACCACCGTCGGCCGTCCGGTCGTGCCGCTCGACGCGTGCAGCCGCCTGATCCGGTCCTGGGGGACGGCGAACATCCCGTACGGGTAGTTCTCGCGCAGGTCGGCCTTCGTGGTGAACGGGAAGCGCGCCAGGTCGGCGAGTGAACGGCAGTCGTCCGGGCCGACCCCCGCCTTGTCGAAGGACTCCCGGTAGAACGGCACGTTCTCGTACGCGTGCCGCAGCGACGCCCGCATCCGCTCCAGCTGGAGTGCCCGCAGCCCGTCCGCGTCCAGCCGCTCGCCCGCGTCCAGCAGGTCCTTCGGTCCCGTGGAATCCGCCATGGGGACTCCTCCCTCACCAACCGCATCATTCCGGACGACCGATCATTCGGTCGATGTGTTCGGGATCAGTAATTCAGGCTCACCGGCCCTCGGACAAGGGGGTGGCCCGGATTTTCTCGCGCCAGGAGCCTGCGCGGCGACCGGCCGGGACCGCGAACGGGGAGACTCCGCCCCCGGTCCTGCGGGCTCACGTGCCCCGGATCCACCGGCTCATGGTCTGGCCTGCCGGCCGGTCGCCCCGGGGCGCGGCGGAGCCCGGCCACCGCGCTCCCGCGGTGGCCGTGGCCTGCCCCTAGCGCACCAGGCAGGGGCGCTTCGGGTCGAACTGCCAGTCCGGGACGAGGTAGCGCATGCCGGCGGCGTCGTCGCGGGCGCCCAGGGCCTTCTCCCGGTAGAGCTCGTGGGCCGCGAGCAGGCGGTCCATGTCGAGGCGGACCCCCAGGCCGGGGGCGTCGGGGACGGCGATCTCGCCGCCGGTGATGCGCGGCGGTTCGACGGTGAGCCGTTCCAGGCCCTCCTGCCAGATCCAGTGCGTGTCGAGCGCGTTGTACTCGCCCGGAGCCGCGGCCCCGCAGTGCGTGACCATGGCGAGCGAGATGTCGAAGTGGTTGTTCGAGTGGCAGCCCCAGGTCAGGCCCATGGCATTGCACAGCTGGGCCACCCGGACCGAGCCCTGCATGGTCCAGAAGTGCGGGTCGGCCAGCGGGATGGAGACGGACTGGAGGGCCAGGGCGTGCGTCAGCTGCCGCCAGTCGGTGGCGATCATGTTGGTCGCGGTCGGCAGCCCGGTGGCCCGGCGGAACTCCGCGAGGATCTCGCGCCCGGAGTAGCCGCCCTCGGCCCCACAGGGGTCCTCCGCGTAGGCGAGCGTGCCGACCAGCGGCGCGCACAGCTCGACGGCCTCGCGCAGCGACCACGCGCCGTTGGGGTCCAGCGTGATCCGGGCCTCGGGGAAGCGGTCCTTGAGGGCCCGCACGGCCTTGACCTCCTCGGCACCCTCCAGGACACCGCCCTTGAGCTTGAAGTCCCGGAAGCCGTACAGGTCATAAGCGGTCTCGGCCTGCCGGACGATCGCGCCGGGGGTGAGTGCCTCCTCGTGCCGGACGCGGTACCAGTCCACGTCGGAAGCGGGCTCGCGGACGTAGTCCAGATCGGTGCGGTCCGGGTCGCCGACGTAGAAGAGGTAGCCCAGGACCCGTACGGAGTCGCGCTGTTGCCCGTCGCCGAGCAGTGCCGCGACCGGCACGTCCAGGTGCTGGCCCAGCAGGTCGAGCAGTGCCGACTCGACGGCGGTGACCGCGTGCACGGTGGTGCGCAGATCGAAGGTCTGCGCGCCGCGCCCGCCGGCGTCGCGGTCCGCGAAGCGGTTCCCGATCTCCCGCAGGACGCGCTTGTAGTCGCCCACCCCGGCACCTACGACAAGCGGTGCGGCATCGCGCAGCGTCTGTGTGATCTTCTCGCCGCCGGGCACCTCGCCGAGACCCGTACGGCCCTCGGAGTCCTTGAGGACGACCACGTTGCGGGTGAAGTAGGGGCCGTGGGCGCCCGACAGGTTCAGCTCCATGCAGTCCCGTCCGGCGACGGGATAGACGGAGAACTCGGTGACGGTCGGCTGCTGGCTCGTTCTCATCGAAATCCTTGCATGCGGGGTGATACGGGCGAAGTGGGCAAGAAGTTGGAGGTCAGAGGCTGAGCACGTCCAGCGCCCACTCGACGGCCAGGACACCGCCGAGGCCGAGCACGGCGAGCACCGTCGTGTAGGTGGTCCGGACCTTGATCGCGTCGATGACGGACAGGTTGAAGTACTCCTTGAACAGCCAGAAGCCGGGATCGTTGACGTGGGAGAAGGCGATCGAGCCGCAGGAGACGGCGAGCACCATCATCTCCGGGTGCGTCCCGCTTCCGGCCAGCAGCGGCAGCACCACGCCGGAAGCCGTGACCACGGCGACCGTGGCCGAGCCGAGCGCGATGCGCAGGATGACCGCGATCAGCCAGGCGAGGACGATCGGCGAGATCGACCAGTGCGCGGTGGCGTCCTTGATGTAGTCGGATATCCCGCCTTCGACGAGCACGTTCTTGAAGGCGCCGCCCGCCCCGATGACCAGGAGGATCATCGCCATGGCCTTCGCGGCGGAGGTGCAGGAGGCGCTCACCTCGTCGAGACTGCGGCCGATCCGCGGTCCGAACGCCCACACGGCGAGGAGCAGGGTCAGCAGGAGGGCGATCGGCGCCGAGCCGACGAACGCGACGAAGTGCAGGAAGGGCGTCTCGGCGGAGGTCGCGAGGTCGGTCACCGCGGCACCGGCGATCAGGACGACGGGGAACAGGGCCACGGACAGCGACCAGCCGAGGCCGGGCATCTCTCGGTCGGTGAACTCGCGCTCGCTGACCAGGCCCTGCGGGATCGCCGGGTCCATCGCGCGGATGAAGGGCAGGCGCGGCCAGACGAGCGAGATGAGGGCGCCGGCCGGTACGGCGATGAACAGGCCGTAGAACAGGGTCAGCCCGATCGACGCGTGGAAGGTGGAGGCCACGGCGGTGGGGCCGGGGTGCGGCGGAAGGAAGCTGTGCATGGTGGACAGTGCGATCGACATCGGCAGCCCGACCCAGAGCAGCTTCGCCCCGGTGACCCTCACCAGGGTGAACGCGATCGGCACGATGATGATGAACGCGACCTCGTAGAACATGGTCACGCCGATCAGCATCGAGGTGACCACCATGGCCACCTGGACCCAGCGGGGGCCGAACGCGTCGAGGAGCCGGCCGGCGATGCGTTGTGCGGCGCCGGAGTCGCCCATGACGCGGCCGACCATGGCGCCGAGCCCGATGGTGAGCATCGTGTCGCCGATCTGGCCCCCGATGCCCTCCGACAGGACGTCCGGGATCTTGTCCAGCGGGATGCCGCGGACTACGCCGACACCGACGGCCACGAGGAGGAGGGCGGCGAAGCCGTTCATTCGCAGCTTCGTCATCAGGAGCAGCAGAATCAGCACGCTGATTCCGACTACGAGCAGAGGCATGAAGTCAGTTCCCCTTTGAACTGTGGGTCCGGCTGCCGGGCACATCGGGAGGCGGCCCGGGTCCCGTCCGGGCCGCGCGCGGTCACCGGGCCGCTCGGCGCACCGCTTTGACGAGAGGGAGACCGGCGTCGAGGATCCGCTCCAGCTCGGCGAGGTCGGCCGGGCCGGGGTCGGTGAGCGGCGCGCGCACGGCGCCGACCGGAAGGCCGCGCAGCCGGGCGGCGGCCTTGACGAGTGACACGGCGTACCCGGGTACGCGGTCGCGCAGTTCGACGAGCGGGATGTAGAAGTCGCGCAGCAGCTCGGTGAGTGTCGTCTCGTCGCCGTCCCGCAGAGCGGAGAAGAAGGCGCCCGCGATCTCCGGCGCGAAGGCGTGCACCGCGGACGAGTAGGCGGGGACGCCGACGGTGGCGTACGCCCGGGCCTGGATCTCGGCGGTGGCCGCGCCGTTGAAGAAGAGGAAGCCGTCGGGGGCGGCGAGCGTCAGCCGCTGGAGCCGGTCGAGGTCGCAGTGCCCGTCCTTCAGACCGATGACCGTCGGGATTCTGGCGATCCGGCGCAGGCCCTCGGGCGTGAAGGCGACCGGGCCGCGCTGGTACGCGATGAGCGGCAGCCGCGTGCCGGCGGCGATCCGGCGCAGCTGCTCGACCAGGCCGTCCTGCGGGGCCTCGACCAGGTAGTGCGGGAGCACGAGCGCGGCGTCCGCGCCCGCCTCCTCGGCGATCCGGGCGAACCGCCGTGCCTGGGCCCACCCGTAGCCGATGCCGGCGACGACGGGGAGCCGGCCGTCCGCGACCTCGACGGTGATCTCGACGACCGTGCGGTACTCGTCCTCGTCCAAAGCGCTGAACTCACCGGTCCCGCAGGCGGGGAACACCGCGCCCGGGCCGGCCGCCAACTGGTCCGTCAGATACGCCCGGTACGCCTCCGGGTCGAGCTCGCCGTCCTCCCGGAAGCTCGTGAGCGGGAAGGACAGCACCCCGCCCGCCATGCCGTCCCGCAGTCGCTGCGCCACGGCTTCGGCCTCCACGCTGAACCCTGTCATCCCTCATCCTCATATGCAGATGGCGTCCATGTATGAGAATGGAGGCTAGATTCGTGAACCGCGAAGGTCAATGGGTGCGGCGACGCGGATTTACGATGGGGCCCATGCCGGAGAGTCCAGGGGTCCGCGGGGTGAAGTCGGCGGCCCGTACGGTCGCGTTGCTGGAACTGCTGGCCGACCGCGGCGACCACCCCTCGCGCCTGGACGAGCTGGCCGAGGCGCTGGGCGTGCCGCGCAGCAGCATGTACCAGCTGCTCAGGACACTCGTCGACTGCGGCTGGGTGCGCACGGACACCACCGGATCCCTCTACGGCATCGGCATCCGCGCCCTGCTCACGGGCACCAGCTATCTGGACAGCGACCGTCGTGTGCGGATGGTCCGCCCCTGTCTCGACGAGGCCTCGGACGCCCTCGGAGAAACCATCCACATGGCGCGGCTCGACGGCCCCGACGTCGTCTACCTCGCGACCCGCGAGTCCCACGAGTACCCGCGCACCATCAGCCGCGTCGGCCGGCGGATCCCCGCCCACGCCAACGCCCTCGGCAAGGCCCTCCTGGCCGAACGCCCCGACGACGCGCTCCCCTTGCCCACCGGACCGCTGGCGGCACTCACCGAGAACACCCGCACGGAGCGCATCGCGCTGCTCGCCGATCTCGCGGCGGTACGCGAACGCGGCCACTCCGTCGACCGGGAGGAGACTGTCCCCGGCATCGCGGGCTTCGGCTTCGCCCTGCGCTACGACAGCCCGGCCGTCGACGCCATCAGCTGCTCGGTCCCCCTGGACCGGCTGACCGCGGACCATGAGGTCCGCGTCGTCTCCGTCATGGGGGAGATCCGATCGAGGATCGAAGCACTGCTGCCGCCCGCTTCGGGGGCTCCGGACTGGCGGTGACCGGGCCGCTGCGGGCCCGGTCACCGATCGGCGCGCTCCCGGCGGGCGGCGGATCCTGCGTCAGCGTGCGGAAGTCGCCCCGGAGGCGCCGGGACGCGAGCCGTACGCCGTCATGAAGCGGTCGCGGAAGGTGTCCATGCGCCACTCCGGGGCGTTCTTCGCCGGCTTGAGCCCGTCCGTCCAGCCCCAGTCGGATATCCGGTCCAGGACCTTGGGGTCGTGCGCGACGATGGTGACGGGCACGTCGCGGCTCGAACTGCCGGCCGTGACGGTGGGGACGGGCTGGTGGTCGCCGAGGAAGACCAGCACGGTGTTCTTGTCGCCGTACCGCTCCACGTACTCGATGAGGCTGTGCAGCGAGTACTCGATGGCGTGCCGGTACTCGGTGCGCACGCTCTCGGGGTTCTTCCAGACCTCCTTGGGGTCCTTGCCCTCCTTCTTGATCTGCTCGAAGACCGATCCGTCACCGAGGTCGTTCCAGTCGATCATGTGGGCGACCGGAGCCCAGGGGTTGTGGCTCGACGCCAGGATGATCTCCGCCATCATCGGCTTGCGGTCCTTCTTGCCGTGCTCCAGGCGCTCGAAGGCCTCCAGGCTGAACTGGTCCGGGACGGGTGTCCAGCTGAAGTACGGGCCGTGGTAGCCGAGATGCTCGGAGTCGTAGATGTGGTCGAGGCCGAAGAACTTGCCCTCGGGCCACGCGCGGCGGACACCCGGCACGATGCCGACCGTGCGCCAGGCCCCGGACTTCTGGAAGTAGCTCGTCAGGGTGTGCCGGTCGCTGGTGGTCAGACTCCGGTAGCGCTGCTGGTTCTTGATCCACAGACCGGACAGGAAGGTGGAGTGCGCGAGCCAGCTCCCGGCGCCCGTGACCGGCGAGCGGAGCCAGGCGCTGCGCGAGGCGAACCCGGCCGCCTTCAGCGACTTCGTCCCCTCGGACAGCACCGAGCCGACCTGGTCGGCCATCGCGGGGTCGTCGATCGCCGTGCGGCCGTAGCTCTCGATGAACGTGAACAGGAGGTCCTTGCCCCGCAGTCCCGTCAGCAACTGGTCGGGCGGGGTGTCGGCGAACGCGTCGACGGAGGCCTGCTCGGCGAACACCTTCCCGTCGCGCAGGCCCGCCCGCACCTGGTGCACGCGGTTCTTCACGAGCTCCGCGTTGATCTGCGAGGCCACGGGTACGTCGGTGAACTGCACGCCGACCGTCACGCAGGTGATCCACGCGGTACCGAGGACGAGCACGGTGCGCGTGGCGACGGGGCGGTGACGCGCCATGAGATCACTGAGGCGTACGACGGCGAGGGTCATGAGGGCGAGCAGGATGACGACCAGTGCGAGGACCGCGATCACGGCGACCACCTCGCCGGTCTCCCCGAAGGACTCCTTGACCCACTCGGCGGCGTCGTCGAACAGGATCCAGTCCAGGACGAGGTCGAAGGGCCTCGCCAGCACCGAGTAGAAGCCCATGTCGACGAGCTTCAGGATGGTCACCAGGCCGAGGAACAGTCCGACCACGACCGCCGCGATCCGCCGGGGCCGCGGTGGCAGCACCAGCAGCAGACCGGCGAGCAGGACTCCCTCCACGGGGATCCGCAGGAAGGCGTCGGGCGCGAGGCGGTCGAGCTGGTTCGGCACGAGCAGGGCGAAGAGCACCAGGGCTCCGGCCAGGGCCGTGGTGCCGACGGTCACGGCACGCGCCGCCCGCGGGTACTTGAGCCGCCAGCCCCACCAACCCGGCCGTCCCGACGGGCCGTCGGCCTGCTCGGGGGAGGCGTCGGTCTGCCCGGCGGAGGCGTCGGCAGCGGGTGTCTCGTCGGCCGCTGCGGGCGCGTCGGGCTTCTCCGGCTTCTCGTCGGTCGCTGCGGGCGCCTTGGGCTCCTCGTCGGTCGAGGACGCGTCCGTGTCCGTCTCCGTGTCCGTCCCCGCGTCCGTCTCCCGCTCCGAGGCCCCGTCCGCGTCCCTCTCGGTGGCCGAGTCCGCGCCTGCGTCGGTGTTCGCGTCCGCGCCGGAGGCCTCGTCCTCCTCCGCCCGCTCACCGGCGTCCATGCCCGCGCCGGAAGCCTCGCCCGCGTCCGCGCCGGACGCCCCGTCGCCGTCCGCGCGCGCCGCGACGTCCGTACCGGCGTCCGTATCCGGTTCCGGTTCCGTGTCCGGCCGTTGCGGCAGCTGACGAGTGCGCGTGGAGTGCGACACGCCGAAGGTCCTTCCGTGCGAAGCCCGGCGTCGACGCGGCAGACCGGGCTCGGGGCAGATCAGAGGCCGCGATCATGCGTACGTCCGGGGTTCACCTGGCGTTCAACCGGAAGGTCAATGCCGTGCAAAGACTCCGACGCGAGGTCAGCGGGCCGCCTCCACCGCGACCGACCGGGCCCAGCGGTAGTCCGCCTTGCCGCTGGGGGAGCGCTGGATGGTGTCCGCGAGCACGAGCTGCCGGGGGATCTTGTAGCCCGCCAGGCGGGTGCGGCAGTGCGTCTGGATGTCCTCCAGGGACGGTCGCGGCGCGCCCTCGCGGAGCTGGACGACGGCGGCCACGTGGTTGCCCCACTTCTCGTCGGGAACGCCCGCGACCAGGGCGTCGTACACGTCCGGATGCGCCTTGAGCGCCTGCTCGACCTCCTCCGGATAGACCTTCTCGCCACCGGTGTTGATGCACTGCGAGCCACGCCCGAGGACGGTGACGATGCCCTCCTCGTCGACCGTGGCCATGTCGCCGAGCAGCACCCAGCGCTCGTCGCCCCGCCGGAAGAAGGTCTCGGCGGTCTTCTTGGGGTCGTTGTAGTAGCCGAGGGGCACATGGCCGCGCTGGGCGATGCGGCCCGGCTCACCGACGGTGACCGGTTCGTGCGTGACCGGGTCCACCACCTGCGTACGGGCGTTGACCTGTACGCGGAAGCCGCGCCGCGGGCCCGAGTCCGCCGTGGCGGTGCCGTTGAAGCCGGATTCCGAGGAGCCGAAGTTGTTGAGCAGCATCACGTTCGGGACGAGCGCCTGGAACTGTTCGCGCACCGTGTCCGACATGATCGCGCCCGAGGAGGAGACGCTGAACAGGGCCGAGCAGTCGGTGTCCTTCATGGGTCCGCTCAGCGCGTCGACGAGGGGCCGCAGCATCGCGTCGCCGACCAGCGACACGCTGGTGACCCTCTCCTTCTCGATGGTCCGCAGGACTTCCTCGGGCACGTACTTGCGGTGGAGCACGACGCGCTGGCCGAAGTTGAAGCCGATGAACGCGGTGAGTGTCGACGTCCCGTGCATCAGCGGGGGAGTGGGGAAGAAGGTGATCCCCTCGCCTCCGGCCGCGACCCGCTCGGCGAGTTCCTCCGGCCTCTTGACCGGTTCGCCCGTCGGGGCGCCGCCGCCGAGCCCGGCGAAGAACAGGTCCTCCTGCCGCCACATCACGCCCTTGGGCATGCCGGTGGTGCCGCCGGTGTAGATGATGAACTGGTCGTCCGCCGAGCGTGCCGGGAAGCCCCGGCCGAGGGAGCCCGCGGCCTCGGCGTCCTGGAACGCCACCGCGTCGAGCGCGGTCGCCCCGGGCGCCGGGTCCCCCACGCGCACGAGGTGCCGCAGTGCCGGGGCGTGCGGCAGGGCGGCCGCTACCCGGTCGGTGAACTCCGCGTCGAAGACCAGGGCCGTCAGGTCGGCGTCCTGGTAGAGATAGGCCAACTCCTCTTCCACATACCGGTAGTTGACGTTGACGGGGACGACCCGTGCCTTCAGGCAGCCGAGCACGGTCTGGATGTACTCGACGCCGTTGTAGAGGTGGAGGCCGAGGTGCTCACCGGGGCGTACGCCGCTGTCGGCGAGGTGGTGGGCGATCCGGTTCGCCGCCTCGTCCAGCCGCGCGTAGGTCAGCCGGCGCTCCGCGCCCGTGCCCGGGTGGTCGACGTAGACGAGTGCCTCACGGTCCGGGACCACGTCGACGACCGACTCGAACAGGTCGGCAAGGTTGTACTCCACCGCTCCTCCTGACCCCGAACGTCCGTGGCTGCCCTCGGCTCGACGGTCATCAGAGCAAAGCCCGACCCAACTGTGAAGGGTCCCGGCGAAGAAATCTGACTGTCTGTCAGAAAACTCTTGTACTGACTCCGCGCCTCCTGCAACCTGTTCTCGTTCCTGAGACGGGAGGACGGCAATGGGTGGGACAGAACACCTCACCGTGCAGCGCGAAGGCGCCACACTGGTGCTCACGCTCAACAGGCCCGAGGCCAAGAACGCGCTCTCGCTGCCGATGCTGGTCGGCCTGTACGACGGCTGGCTCGAGGCCGACGCGGACGACGCCGTCCGCTCGGTCGTGCTCACCGGGGCGGGCGGCGCGTTCTGCGCCGGGATGGACCTCAAGGCGCTGGCGGGCGGGGGGATGGAGGGCCAGGAGTACCGGGACCGGCTCAAGGCCGACCCCGATCTGCACTGGAAGGCGATGCTGCGTCACCACCGCCCCCGCAAGCCGGTGATCGCCGCCGTCGAAGGGTACTGCGTCGCGGGCGGCACGGAGATCCTCCAGGGCACCGACATCCGCGTCGCGGGGGAGTCCGCGACCTTCGGCCTCTTCGAGGTCAGGCGCGGACTGTTCCCGATCGGCGGCTCGACGGTCCGGCTGCAACGCCAGATCCCGCGCACGCACGCCTTGGAGATGCTGCTCACCGGCCGCGCCTACCCCGCGCGCGAGGCCGCCGCCATCGGCCTGATCGGACACGTCGTCCCCGACGGCAAGGCCCTCGACAAGGCCCTGGAGATCGCCGAGCTCGTCAACGCCTGCGGCCCGCTCGCCGTCGAAGCCGTCAAGGCGTCGGTCTACGAGACCGCCGAGATGACCGAGACCGACGGTCTGGCCGCCGAACTGGGGC
Source organism: Streptomyces krungchingensis (assembly GCF_054729265.1). Taxonomy (NCBI): domain Bacteria; kingdom Bacillati; phylum Actinomycetota; class Actinomycetes; order Kitasatosporales; family Streptomycetaceae; genus Streptomyces; species Streptomyces krungchingensis. The sequence continues at coordinate 1,179,438 of NZ_JBPUKY010000001.1, read as the reverse complement.
GCGGCTGGCCGGTGTTCGACACCGCCGACGCCAAGGAGGGCGCACGCGCCTTCGCCGAGAAACGTCCGCCCGTCTACCGGCGCGCCTGAACCCGCGGCGCCCGTCCGCGCGCCGCCCCCGAGGAACGGCGCGGACAGGCACGACAGAGCCCGCACTCGGGCCCGAGGCCCGGCATAGGGGCACACCGCCCCGCAGCCCGGGCCCGCCCGGACCCGACCCCCGCACCGGCGCGCCCGGTCCTCGAAGCCCGTGACCGGGTTCGCCCGGCCCGGGCCCACCCGGCCGGCGCGCCCGACCTCCGAAGGAGACATCCGGGATGCCCGAAGTACTCAAAGCCCCCCTCGTCGTCGAATTCCCCTTCACCCGCTCGCTCGGCCCCGTCCAGAGCGCCTTCCTCACCGGCCTGCGCGAGCGCGTCGTCCTCGGCGTACGGACCGCCGACGGCCGCACACTGGTCCCGCCGGTCGAGTACGACCCGGTCACGGCCGAGGAGATCGGCGACCTCGTCGAGGTCGCCCCCACCGGCACGGTCACCACCTGGGCCTGGAACCACGAGCCCCGCCGTGGCCAGCCCCTCGACACACCCTTCGCCTGGGTGCTGGTCCGGCTCGACGGCGCCGACACCGCCCTGCTGCACGCCCTCGACACCCCGGGCCCCGACGCCGTACGCACCGGCATGCGCGTCCGTGTCCGCTGGGCCGCCGAACGCTCCGGCGCCATCACCGACATCGCCTGCTTCGAACCGTACGACGGCAGTGCCACCGACGACGAACCCACCACCCACAGCGGTGAGTTCGCGGACAAGGTGACCGGCATCGTCGCCCAGGCCCGCCTCGACTACGTCTACTCTCCCGGCCGGGCCCAGACCGGTTACATCCACGCCCTGTCAGGCCGGCGGACCGTCGGCGAACGGTGCCCGTCGTGCCGCAAGGTCTACGTGCCGCCCCGCGGAGCGTGCCCCACCTGCGGAGTCGCCACCTCCGAGCAGGTCGAGGTGGGCCCCCGCGGCACCGTGACCACGTACTGCATCGTCAACATCAAGGCCAAGAACCTCGACATCGAAGTGCCCTACGTCTACGCGCACATCGCCCTCGACGGCGCCGACCTCGCCCTGCACGGCCGCATCGGCGGCATCCCCTACGACCAGGTGCGCATGGGCCTGCGCGTGGAGCCGGTGTGGACACCGGGCGCCCGATACCCCGACCACTACCGGCCCACCGGCGAACCGGACGCGGACTACGAGACGTACAAGGAGCTGTTGTAGATGCGGCCCATCAGGGACATCGCCGTCGTCGCGTTCGCCCAGACCGATCACCGGCGCACCAGCGACGAGCTCTCCGAGGTGGAGATGCTCCTTCCGGTCCTGCACCAGGTGCTCGACGCGACGGGCCTGAAGGCCGGCGACATCGGCTTCACCTGCTCCGGATCCTCCGACTACCTCGCGGGCCGCGCCTTCTCCTTCACCATGGCGCTCGACGGGGTCGGCGCCTGGCCCCCCATCTCCGAGTCGCACGTCGAGATGGACGGTGCCTGGGCCCTCTACGAGGCGTGGACCAAACTCCTCACCGGAGACGCCGACACCGCGCTCGTCTACGGGTACGGCAAGTCGTCCCCCGGCTCCGTGCGGGACGTCCTCACCCGGCAGCTCGACCCGTACTACCTGGCCCCGCTGTGGCCCGACTCCGTGGCCCTCGCCGCCCTCCAGGCGCAGGCGCTCATCGACGCGGGCGAGACCGACGAGCCCGCGCTCGCCGGCATCGCCGCCCGCAGCCGCGCCTCGGCCTCCGCCAACCCCCACGCCCAGCTGCGCGGTCCGGTGGACCACGGCGACCACCTCGTACGGCCCCTGCGCACCGGCGACTGCCCGCCGATCGGCGACGGGGCCGCCGCCGTGATCCTCGCGGCCGGCGAACGCGCCCGTGAGCTGTGCGAGCGTCCCGCCTGGATCCGGGGCATCGACCACCGCATCGAGGCGCACGGCCTCGGTGTCCGCGATCTGACCGACTCGCCGTCCACGCGGCTGGCCGCCGAACGGGCCGGCGCGTTCGAACGGCCCGTCGACACCGCCGAACTGCACGCCCCCTTCACCTCCCAGGAAGTGGTCCTGCGCAAGGCGCTGCGCCTCGACGACAGCGTCGACGTCAACCCGTCCGGGGGCGCACTCGCCGCCAACCCGGTGATGGCGGCCGGACTCGTCCGCATCGGCGAGGCAGCCGCCCGGATCCACCGCGGCGCCTCCGACCGGGCACTCGCCCACGCCACCTCAGGTCCCTGCCTCCAGCAGAACCTGGTCGCCGTACTCGAAGGGGACGCCCGATGAGCAAGGAGCCCGTGGCCGTCGTAGGCATCGGCCAGACCAAGCACGTGGCGGCCCGCGGGGACGTGTCCATCGCGGGCCTGGTCCGCGAGGCCGCCCGGCGGGCACTCGACGACGCCCAGCTGACGTGGGCCGACATCGACGCCGTCGTCATCGGCAAGGCCCCCGACTTCTTCGAGGGCGTCATGATGCCGGAGCTCTACCTCGCCGACGCGCTCGGCGCGGTCGGCAAACCCATGCTCAGGGTGCACACCGCCGGCTCCGTCGGCGGATCGACGGCCCTGGTCGCCACCAACCTCGTCGCGGGACGCGTCCACGGCACCGTCCTGACCCTCGCCTTCGAAAAACAGTCCGAGTCCAACGCGATGTGGGGCCTGTCCCTGCCCGTCCCCTTCCAGCAGCCGCTGCTCGCCGGGGCGGGCGGCTTCTTCGCCCCGCACGTGCGCGCCTACATGCGGCGCACCGGCGCCCCCGACGCGGTCGGCTCCCTCGTCGCCTACAAGGACCGCCGCAACGCGCTCAAGAACCCCTACGCCCACCTCCACGAGCACGACATCACCCTGGAGAAGGTCCAGGCCTCGCCCATGCTGTGGGACCCGATCCGCTACTCCGAGACGTGCCCCTCCTCCGACGGCGCCTGCGCGATGATCCTCACCGACCGGGCGGGCGCGGCACGCTCCCCGAAACCGCCCGCGTGGGTGCACGGCGGCGCGATGCGCAGCGAACCCACCCTCTTCGCGGGCAAGGACTTCGTCTCGCCGCAGGCCGGCAAGGACTGCGCGGCGGACGTCTACCGGCAGGCCGGCATCGCGGATCCACGCCGTGACATCGACGCCGTGGAGATGTACGTGCCCTTCTCCTGGTACGAGCCCATGTGGCTGGAGAACCTCGGTTTCGCCGAGGAGGGCGAGGGCTGGAAGCTCACCGAGTCCGGGGTGACCGAACTCGACGGGGACCTGCCCGTCAACATGTCGGGCGGCGTCCTCTCCACCAATCCGATCGGCGCCTCCGGCATGATCCGGTTCGCCGAGGCCGCCCTCCAGGTGCGCGGACAGGCCGGAGAACACCAGGTCGACGGCGCTCGCAGGGCCCTCGGGCACGCCTACGGGGGCGGTTCCCAGTTCTTCTCCATGTGGCTGGTCGGCTCCGCACCGCCCACCTCCTGAATCCGTCCCCCTCACGTGGCCTGTCCGCCGCCCGGACCGATCGCTAGGCTGGCCGCGGACGACGAACCGGGAGGAGCACGGACGTGGCCGAAAGCACCATCGAGCAGCACCCGCTCGCGGGCTGGGACAAGCCGGAACTGGACCTCAGCAACGCCGAGTGGCAGTCCAGCAGCCGAGGGCGGGGAGACGTCCAGATCGCCTTTGTCGAGGGCTTCATCGCGATGCGCAACAGTGGCCGCCCGCAGAGCCCCTCGTTGATCTTCACGCCCGCGGAGTGGGGAGCGTTCGTTTCGGGAGCGCGCGAGGGGGAGTTCGACCTGACGTGATCCGGCGCGTCACCCCCGGGTGACGCGCCCGAAGGTGAATCCTTCTCCTTTTTCCGGACACTCGACCCACGACCCCTTCCTGGGGACCGGGCCTGCGTCAGGCTGGCCCCAGGAAGATCGGAAGTCTGTGCCGGAGGCGAGGATTCCATGAGTACCCTGCCGGTCGTCGCGGCGGTCGACGGATCGGACGACAGTCTGCGCGCCCTGGAGCTGGCGTTCACCGCGGCCCGGACCCGCGAGGCCCCCCTGCGCGTGGTCCACGCGCGGCAGTACGCGCCCTGGGGGCAGCCCGACGTGCTGGTCGCCGGCCCGCCGGACCCCGCCGACGACCCGGTGCTCGGCCAGGTGAGCGCCCACCTGGCCGACCGGACCGGCCCGCCCGTCCCGGAGTACGTCGCCCTGGAGGGCGCCCCGTCCGCCGTGCTGCCCGAACTCGGCGCCGACGCCCAGCTGTTGGTGCTCGGCTCGCGGGGCAGGGGCGGTTTCGCGAGCCTGCTCCTCGGCTCCACCTCCATGGCCGTCGCCGCCGACGCGGCATGCCCCGTCGTCGTGGTGCCGCGCCCCGGGCGAGACGTGCCCGACGCGCCCGCCGCCGAACCCGGGCCGCGTGTCGTCGTCGGCCTCCACGTCGACGGTCCGGACGAGGCCACCCTCGCCTTCGCGTTCGAGGAGGCGGGCCTCGGCGGGGCCCGCGTCCAGGTGATCGCCGCCTATCCCTGGCCGGTCCAGATCTGGTCCGCACCCGGTGACTTCGTACCCGTCGCTCCCGGCCAGGACGTCATCGAGGGCGAGACCCGCACACTGGCCGACGGCTTCGTCGCCCCGCACCGCAAACGGCACCCCGGCGTCCAGGTCGAGCTGACCGTGGCGCCGGGCGACGCGGCCGGTCACCTTGTCGCCGCCTCCAAGGACGCGGACCTCGTCGTCGTGGGCCGGCACCGGCGCCGCCTGCTCGCACCCGCACGGATGATGGGCTCGGTCACCCGGGCCGTCCTGCTGCACGCCGCGAGCCCGGTGGCGGTGGTACCGCCGAGCGGGGCCGACGAGGGCTGAGGGCGCGGCGACCGCCGTGGCGCGCCCGCGGCGCCGCCGAAGCCGCTGCGCGCCTGTCGCAACGGTGAAGCCCTCGCGTACCCGCCGCGCCACCGAACCGCCCGCGTACCCGCCGCGCCGCTGAAGTCCCGGCGTCGGTGACCGGGCCGGGTACCCCGGTGATGGTCGCCACCCCGCCGGGGCGACCGCGGGTGCTAATGGAACCCGGCGGGCCTATCATTAGCGCCATGGACGACTCGATCAGCGGCGACGCACGGCTCGCCCTCGACCTCGCGCTGACCGTGCGGCACGACGGGAACGGCGGAGTCGCGGACGACCTGGCCGCACCCGCCGGGCTCACCGCCTGGGTCAGGGACCACCCCGGCCTGCTGCCGGACACCCCGACGTACGTCGCCGACGACCGCGCGCTGAACGCGGTGCGCGAGCTGCGCGCGGCGGTCCGGGCGCTGTTCGCCCGCGCCGTACGGCCCGGCGAGCCCAGCCCCGCGGACGCCGCCCGCCTGCTGCCCGTGTCCGAGGCGGTCGAGCGGCTGAACACGGCGGCCGCCCGCACCCCGACCGTCCCCGTCCTGTCCTGGGCCGACGGCGCCGACCCCGTCGTACGACAGGAGTCCGCGGACGGCCGGACGGAGCTCACCGCGACGCTCGCCCACGCCGCCCTCGCCTTCCTCGCGGGCCCCGAGCGGCAGCGGCTGCGTGCCTGCCACGCGCCGCGCTGCGTGCGGTACTTCATCAAGGAGCACCCGCGACAGGAGTGGTGCAAACCGTCCTGCGGAAACCGGGCACGGGTCGCCCGCCACCACGCGCGACACCGCACGAGCGCCTGACGAACGCCCCCTCCATGCCGGAACGAGCGCGGGGTCGCCGGTTGTTGTCCCGCGTTCGTGGTCAGTCCTGCTCCAACGACCCCATCGGAGAAGATCCGGGCGTACGCTGAGGTGCCTGAACGTCACGGTGCGCACCCGCTCCCCGCGCCGGCTGTCTCACCGTGGCAGGGGGTGGATCATGACGCAGCGCGCCGTCCGCAGCCGTCGGACCATGTTCGAGCGCGAGAACGAACTCGCCGCCGTCGACGAGGCGTTGAGCGAGCTCACGGGCCTGCGCAGGGACGGAGGTGAGCCGCCGGACCGACCGCGTGGCGCACTCCTCGCCTTCGCCGGACGGGCCGGGATCGGCAAGACCACCCTCCTCGCGGAAGTGCGGCGCCGCGCCGCCGCCAAGGGGTGCACGGTGCTGTCCGCGCGCGGCGGCGAACAGGAACAGCACGTCGCCTTCCACGTGGCCCGCCAGCTCCTCCAGCCCCAGCTGGCCGGAACCGCCGAGTCCGAACTCCGCAGCTCGCTGGGGAGTTGGTACGCGATCGTCGGTCCGGCGCTCGGCCTGTGCGCGCCCTCCGAGGGCGCCCCGCCCGACCAGCAGGGCCTGCGCGACGGACTCGACTGGGTGCTCACCCACCTCGCGGTGCAGCGCGCCCCGATGGTCCTCGTCCTCGACGACGCGCACTGGGCCGACGCCGAATCGCTCAGCTGGCTCGCCGCCTTCGCGCCCCGCGCCGAGCAGCTCCCGCTGCTCCTCGTCGTCGGCTACCGTCCCGACGAACTCCCCGACCACGCCGAGGCGTTCAGGGGGCTGCCCGGCCGCGCCGGCCAGCGCCCCCTCGGCCTCGAACCGCTCAGCGCCGAGGCCGTCGCCCGCCTCGTGCGCGAGGACCTGGGCGCGCAGGCCGACGACGCCTTCTGCCGCGAGTGCTGGGCCGTCACGGCGGGCAACCCCTTCGAGGCGGTCGAGCTGACCGCGAAGGTCCGCGACCGCGGACTGACCCCGACCGAGGACGGCGCACACCTGCTGCGCGACCTCGCCGCCGCCGTCAAGGGCAGCGGCCTCATCACCCGCCTCGAACGCCTCGGCACCTCCACCGTCCGCTTCGCCTGGGCCTGCGCCGTGCTCGGCACCGAGATCCACCCCACGCTCGCCGCCGCCGTCGCCGGACTCGGCCCCGAGGAAGCCGCCGACGCCGCGGACGCCCTGCGCGGCGCCCGCATCCTCACCGGCGCGCTGAACGCCGCGGGCACGCTCGAATTCGTCCACCCCCTCATCGCCACCGCCGTCTACCGCGCCATCCCCGGCGGTGTCCGCGTCGCCCTGCACGGCCAGGCCGCCTGGTGCATCGTCGACGAGGGACTCGGCCCGTCGGCCGCCGCCCGCCACCTCATGGAGACCCACCCCGACGGCGACACCTGGATCGTCCAGCAGCTGCGCGCCGCCGCCCGCGAGACCCAGCGCGCCGGAGCCCCCGACGCCGCCCGCCGCTACCTCGCCCGCGCCCTGCGCGAACCGCCGCCCTTCGAGGACCGGGCCGCCGTCCTGTACGAACTGGGCTGCGCCTCCCTGCTCACCGAACCGGCGACCACCGTCAACCATCTGCGCGCCGCACTCGAAGAACCCATCGCCGACCCCGAGCTGCGCCACAACACCGTCTACCGCCTCTCCCAGGTCCTCGCCCACAGCGACCGCCTCGCCGAGGCCTCGGCGACCCTCGCCCACGAGATCCGCCAGACGGGTGACGCCCGGGTGCGCCTGCGCATGCAGTCCGAGCAGTTCATGTGGGACGCGTTCCGCGCCGACGAACCCGACTCGCCCGCCCGCTCCCGCCGGCTGGCCCGCCTTGCCGACCGGCTCACCGGACGTGACCTCACCGAGCGGTACGTCATCGGCCTGCGCGCCTGGGACGCCACCCTGCGCGGCGAGCCCGCCCACGTCGCCCTCCACCACGCCGAACGCGCCCTCGCCGGCGGATTCGGCTGGGCCGAGGCCGACCGCGGCTTCGAGGTGCCCGTCCTGGTCGCTCTCACCTTCATGTACGCCGACCGCCCGGGCCGCACCGAGGAACTCTTCGCCACCGGGATCGCCGACTTCGAGGCCCAGGGCTGGCACGGCGCCCACCTCTCCTTCGGCTACACCCTCCTCGCCTACCTGCGCTACCGCCGGGGCCGCCTCGCCGAGGCCGAGGACTTCGTGCGGGCGGGCCTGCGGCTCGCCGAACGGGTCGGGCCCGGGGTCCCGGCGCTCTGGTACGCGGTGGGCGTCCTCATCGAGGTCCTGCTGGCCCGCGGCCGGGTCGCCGAGGCCGCGCTCACCGCCGACGAATACGCCTTCGGCGCGCCGTTCCCCGCCGCCGTCGTCTTCCCCGACGCCCAGACCGTGCACGGCGAACTGCTCCTCGCCCGCGGCCTCACCAAGGAGGCCTCCGCCGAGCTGGCCTCCGCCGGGCGCCGCCTCGACCCGCGCGGCATCCGCAACCCCGCCTGGTGCCCCTGGCAGCTCCACCTCGCCCGGGCCGAGAGCCACGACGCACCGGAACGCGCCGTCACCACGGCACTCGAAGCGGTGAACCGTGCCCGCCAGTACGGAGCGCCCTCCGGGATCGGCCAGGCACTGCGCGCCGCCGCCGACGTCTCCACCGGTTCGCACCGCGTGAAACTCCTCGAAGAGGCCGTCTGCCACCTGGAACGCTCACCGGCCGCCTACGAACTGGCCTGCGCCCTGGTCGCGCTCGGCACCGAACTGCGGCGCGCCGGGCGCCCCAAGGAAGCCGCCGAACACCTCTACCGAGGCCTCGACGCCGCGGTCCAGTGCGGGGCCGACGGCCTCGTCGAGGAGGCCCGCGACGAACTCACCGCCGCCGGACTGCGGCCGCGCCGCCTGCACGGCACCGAGACGGACACGCTCACCGCCCGCGAGCGGGCCGCCGCCGCGCTCACCGTTCGGGGCCGGACCACGGCGCAGATCGCCGAGGAGCTGCGCACCGAGGAGCCCACCGTCGTACGCCTGCTGTCGGCCGTCTACCGCAAGGTCGGCACGGACCCGACGGGGCTGCCCGCCGCCCTGGCAGAAGCGGCGGAACGCTGACCCGGACGGCCGACGCGGCGATCCGGACGGCCGTCGGCGTGCCCCGGCCGACAGCCGTCCCGTGACCGGCGGCGACACCCCTGCCCACGCCCCGGGACCGGGCCCCTTCACACCGGTCCGCGCCGGGCGCCCCCGAGGCCCGGCACACGCCCGTGCACGTACCATTGCGGCATGTCCTTCCTCCGCCGCCGCAGCGCCACGCCCGCCGGGCCCGACTTCGACGTTCTGGCCATGGACCCGGGCGACTGGCCGGGCAACCTCGGCGCGGGCCTGCTGCCCGCCCCCGACGGCAGCTGCCAGGGCGTCTTCCTGCGCTACGACCTGTTCGGCGGCCGCGGTCCCGCGATGATCATCGGCAATCTGCCGGAGGGCTCCCCGGCCCGCGACGTCGCCGAGGACGAGGTCCCCTTCGAGGTCGCCCAGCTGCTGCTCGCCCTGGAGAACGACGAAGAGGTCACCGTCACCGGAACCGAGGACATGCCGGTGATGCAGGGCGACAACCTGATGATCGTGCGGCGCCTGAAGCTCTCCGAGTCGCGCATCTCGTGCGTCCAGTTCGACCGCAGCGACAACGTCCTGGTGACCATCGCCGCCTGGGACCGCCCCATCACGGACGACCTGTACGCCCTCCTGAAGCCGCTGCCGGCGGAGCTGTTCCAGCAGGGCTGACCGCCCGGCGCCCGAACGGGCGACCGCGACCCCCGGCCCCCGGACGGCCGGGCCCGCGTCCTGCGAGCCCGGCCGCTCGTCTCACGAGTGCGACGGGAGCACGGTCACGTCCGCGGCCCGGACGAACGCCACCCGGTGCCCGAACTGGATCTCGTAGTACATGTCCGAGCCGATCACGACCTTGTGCACAGTCGTGTCGAAGGTCGGCGAGTAGAAGTACTCGCCCGGCACCTTGTCGCCCACCGCGTACCGCTGGCCCTGGAGCAGCTTGTACGGCAGCGGCGACACCGCCTGGACGGGCACGCCCGCCGGGTAGGCCTCCTTCTCCGGGTAGGCACGCCCGTAGACCGGGATCTCCGCCTTGCCGTCCTTGGGCGTGACGACCAGCCCGGACGCGTTCACCGCCGTCGGCTGCTTCGCCGGATTCTTGAACCAGGCCTTCTGCCCCAGGTACCAGATCGCCGTCCAGTCGCCGTCGCGTTCCGCGAGCGCGTACTGCTGACCCGTGGACACGCGGGAGGCGACGTCGTTCACGTCGATGGTCGAGTCGGCGCCGCTCGGGTACAGGCCGATGTCCTTGACCAGCGGCGCGTTCTCGTCCGGCTGTGTGTGCAGCCGCACCTCACCGGAGCCGTGCGCCGCGCAGGGCTCTCCCTTGGTCACGCAGCCCGTGTACTCCGGCCGGTTCTCGTCGAAGTCCGGCAGGACGGTCACCAGCCCGCCGCCCTGCTTCACGGTCCGGTGGAGGGGGTGCCCGAGCAGGGTGAAGTAGTGCTGCCAGTCCCAGTACGGGCCCGGGTCCGTGTGCATCCCCGGGACGGTGGAGGTCGTCGGGCCCGGCACGTTCTCGTGCCCGAGGATGTGCTGCCGGTCCAGCGGCACGGAGTACTTCTTGGACAGGTACTTCACCAGCCGCGCCGAGGCACGGTACATCTCCTCCGTGTACCAGGCGTCCGGCGAGGCGAGGAAGCCCTCGTGCTCCAGGCCGATCGACTTGGCGTTGATGTACCAGTTGCCCGCGTGCCAGGCCACGTCCTTGGCCTTCACGTGCTGGGCGATGTGACCGTCGGTCGAACGCAGGGTGTAGTTCCACGACACGTACGTGGGGTCCTGCACCAGGTTCAGGACACCGTCCCAAGTGCCTTCGGTGTCATGGACGACGATGTACTTGATGCTCTGCGCCCCCGGCCGGTCGCCGAGGTCGTGGTTGCCGTAGTCGCCGTCCCCGAACTCCTCGTACGGAGCCGGGATCCATTCGCAGGACACCTCCGCGGGACACTCCGTGCCCTCGGCGGAGGCCGTCCGCAGTCCGGCCCGCCGCAGTGTCGCCGTGTCGGGACTGAGCGCCGGCTGGGCGGCGAGCGCCACGCGCTGACCGGAGTCCGTGGTGCGCTCCGCGCCGTCGCGCATCACCTCGTAGACGTCCCGTGCGTACGTCGCCGCCGTCGAACTGTCGTCGGCGCCCGAGAAGCGTGCGACGGCGCCGTACCAGTCGGCCGCGTCGGCGCTGAGCGGCTCGCCGAGGTCCAGCTGTGTCGCGGCGAGGAGCGCGGCACCGCCCTCCACGTTCGCCGCCGCGTCCGTCCGCAGCGCCTCGGCCGGCAGCCCGGTCAGCTCGGCCGCCTTCGGCAACGTCTTCAGGCGGTCGGGGAGTTCGGAGCTCTCCGGCACCTTCGCGGTGGGGATGCGGGCCGGGCGCGAGCTGTCGCCGCGGGCGTCCTCCGTCCCGTCGCTGTGGTGCGGGGCCCGTGCGATCGCCGTCCGGGCGTCGGTCAGGTGCATCGGGCCGTAGCCGCCGGTGACGCTCGGGGCACCGGCGTGGCCGTCCCAGCGGGACTGGAGATAGGAGACGGCGAGCAGCACGCTCTGCGGCACGTGGTACTCCGCGGCCGCGGCCGCGAAGGCCCGCTGGAGCCGCGCCGAGGACTGCTCCTCGGCCTGACCGGACGGGGCGGCACCGAGCAGCGGCAGCAGCAGCGCCGCGGAGGCGACGGCGCCCGCCGTCCTGCGCGTGCGTCTGCGCCCGTTGGGGGCCTGGGGAGCGGTGGCGGACCTGGGCAATGCTGCCTCCTGGGACGGTCGGGCGCGGTGGGGCGTGCGGGGCCGAACTTGGTCAGTGCTACCGGCTCTCCGACGATCCGTCAATCATGCCCAGTGGCAGGCGATTTCCCATGTCAGTGCGGGTTGTGAAGGTTTTCGTGGCGGCGGTGACGCGGCCTGCACGGCGTCAGTGGCGTGGACCAATGGACCGGACGGGTGAGGCCGCGACACGACAGAGGTCCGCGGTGCGCCCCTGTCCTGGCGCGACCGCGGACCTCCGTCCCCGTCAGCGAGTGCCGACCGCCGCTCGTACGGCCCGGCGGGCCATCTGGCAGTCGTCGTGCAGCCGCCTCAGCAGCAACCGCTGTTCCTCGCCCGACGGCGCGGCACCCGGGTGAGCCGGACCGGGCGCCGCCGGGGCCGTGTCGTGCATCGAACGCTGCACGGCCGTCTCGTAGGTGCGGATCTCTCGTGTCAGCACGAGCATCAGATTCACCAGGAAGGCGTCGCGCGCGGCGGGCCCCGCCGACTGGGCGAGCTGGCTGATCTGCCGCCGCGCGACGGGCGCGTCACCGAGGACCGCCCACAGGGTCGCCAGGTCGTACCCCGGCAGATACCAGCCCGCGTGCTCCCAGTCCACCAGCACTGGACCGGCCGGTGAGAGCAGGATGTTCGACAGGAGGGCATCACCGTGGCAGAACTGACCCATGCCCTGACGGCCCGCGGAGTGCGCGATGCCGTGCACCAGCTTCTGCAGATCGCCCATGTCCCGGTCCGTGAGCAGACCCAGCTCGTGGAATCGGGAGATCCGCTCCGCGTAGTCCAGCGGGGCGTCGAACGTGCCCGCCGGCGGCCGCCAGGCGTTCAGCCGGCAGATCGCGCCCAGTGCCGCCCGGATGTCCGCGCGGGGCGGGGCCTCGGCGGGGTGCCGCTGGAGCGCGGCGACCCGGCCCGGCATCCGCTCGATGACCAGGGTGCCGTTGTCCGGGTCCGCCGCGATCAGCCGCGGTACCCGGACCGGCGGCCGGTGCCGGACGAACGAGCGGTAGGCAGCTATTTCGTGCCTGATCCGGTCGGTCCACATCGGTGACTGGTCGAGTAAACACTTGGCGACGGCCGTGCTGCGCCCCGTCGTGCCCACGAGGAGCACGGAGCGTCCGCTGCGGCGCAGCACCTGTACCGGAGCGAACTCCGGACAGATCCGGTGCACCGACGCGATCGCCGTGCGCAGCTGCGCGCCCTGAGGGCCGGACAAGTCGATTCTCCCGCTGAGCGGCTGGGTGCCGAGCCCCGGGACGCGTCGCGTCCGGCCGGCACCGAGCACGGGCGCCTGGCGGGCGGGGTCGAGGTAGGGGCCGCTGCCCGCCGGGCGGGTGTGCAACGACCGGGGCGGAGCGGACACGGAGGACGATGCTGCGTACATGGGCGATACAGATCCCTTCGTGTGCCTGCGAGTTGCCGCGCTACCCGCCCCGGCCGCGCCGGAACACCCTGGGGAGTGTCCCTGCGGCAACCGGGTCGGGGTGGCGCGTTCCTACCTGACACCCGAGGTCCACTGGCACACCATCTGGCGCACCCTGGCGAACCCTGGCGAATAGTCGCTCAGCAACTGACAGGCGGTTACTGTCAAATCAGCCGAGAACCTGGGGGCTTGACGTGAACGGACAACCCAACACCCGCCTGTCGGACCTGTTCGGCCTGGCCGGCTGGTCCAAGGGCGAACTCGCGAGGATGGTCAACCGGCAGGCGGCGGCCATGGGCCACCCCCAACTGGCGACCGACACCTCGCGGGTGCGGCGTTGGATCGACATGGGAGAGATCCCGCGCGATCCGGTGCCGCGGGTGCTGGCGGCCCTGTTCACCGAGCGTCTCGGCCGTGTCGTGACCATCGAGGACCTCGGTCTGGTCCGGCACGGGCGTACGGGAAAGCGGCAGAGCGGCGGGAGTGCGGAACATCCCGACGGAGTGCCGTGGGCGCCCGAACGGACCGCCGCGGTCCTCACCGAATTCACGGGAATGGACCTCATGCTCAACCGACGCGGCTTGGTGGGCGCGGGTGCCGCGCTCGCCGCGGGATCCGCACTCAGCACGGCCATGCACGACTGGCTCCACACCGATCCGGCCCTCGCGGCCGACGCTCCCCGATTCGAAGATCCCCTGCACGCCGACCCCGCTGGGTTCGACCGGTACGAGGCCGCCCCCATCGGGTCGCAGGAGATCGAGGAACTGGAGCGCTCGGTCGAGGTGTTCCGGGCCTGGGACGCGGCTCGCGGCGGCGGGCTGCAACGCAAGGCCGTGGTGGGCCAGCTGAACGAGGTGGGAGGCATGCTCTCCTACCGGCACCCCGACCATCTGCAGCGACGCCTCTGGGGTGTCGCCGCCAACCTCGCCGTCCTCGCGGGCTGGATGTCGCACGACGTCGGCCTGGAGCCCACGGCTCAGAAGTACTTCGTCATCGCCGCACACGCGGCCCGAGAAGGCGGTGACCGGCCCCGCGCCGGCGAGGCGCTCTCGCGCGCGGCTCGCCAGATGGTGCATCTGGGCCGGCCCGACGACGCACTCGACCTCATGAAGCTGGCGAAGTCGGGTTCCGGCGAGGAGGTGCTACCCCGCACCCGGGCCATGCTCCACACCATCGAGGCCTGGGCGCAGGCCTCCATGGGCAAGGGGCAGGCGATGCGGCGCACCCTCGGCCTGGCGGAGGACCTGTTCGTCTCCGACCGGGGCGACGTCCCTCCGCCGAGCTGGATGCAGCTGTTCGACGAGGCCGACATGCACGGCATGCAGGCCCTCGCCTACCGCACCCTCGCCGAGCACGAGCCGTCGGCGGCGGCCACGGCTCAGCGCCACGCGAAGGAGGCGCTGAAGCTGCGCGAGTCGGGCCGGGACCGGTCGAAGATCTTCGACCACATCTCCCTGGCGTCGGCCTGCTTCATCGCCGACGATCCCGAACAGGCCGACCGGTACGCGCGACTCGCCCTGACCTCGATGGGGGCCAACTCCTCCCACCGGACCTGGGACAGGCTGCGCGAGATGTACCGGCTCACCGGGCAGTACTCCAGCTATCCGAAGATCCACGACCTGCGTGAGGAGATCAAACTGGCCCTGCCCAACGGTTCGTTGAAGCCGAGGGGCGGCGGAAACAGCGCGCGGGCGTAGGAAGCCCGTGCCGACGACACGGGTCGGTGGGCGGGTCGGGGTCCAGGCTTGACTCGGGTCCCTCGACAGGGTCAGGGGCGCATCCGGTCCTTGGCACCGTCGGTGGGCGCGGTGTGATCCCCGTTCGCGAAGCCGTCAGGAACCGATCCGGGCGATGAGCACGCACGCGTCATCCGCGCGCTCGGATTCGCCGAATTCCTCGACTACCATCCGTACACAGTCCTGGGCGGTACGGGCTCCGTCGAAGCGTGGGGCCAGGCCGAGCAGGCCTTGTACGGCGGCCGTTCCTGCCTCGCTCCCGGCTTCGGCCCGGCGAGAGGACCCCCATTGCCGCGGCACCAGTCCGTCGGTGTGCAGGAGCAGCAGGTCGCCTTCTTCGAGAGCCTCTTCGGCCTGCCCGTAGACGGCTCCCGAGGTCGCCCCGAGCAGCACGCCGTCCGGTGCTGTCAGTGCGCGCCCCGTCCCCTCGCGGAACAGCAGGGGGGCGGGGTGGCCTGCCTGTGCCCAGCTGAGGGTGCGGGTCTCGGGCCGGTAGCGGCAGCAGACGGCGCTGCCGAGGGCGGGCTGGACGGTGGTGTCGAGCAACTGGTTGAGCCAGGACATGAGTTGTCCCGGTTCGGTGCCCGCCATGGCCATCCCGCGCAGTGCGCCGAGCAGCATCGCCATGCCCGAGGTCACGGTGACCCCGCGGCCGGTGAGGTCACCGACGCTCAACAGCATCTGTCCGTCGGGGAGTTCGAGTGCGTCGTACCAGTCGCCGCCGATCAGCGCGCCGGTCGAGGACGGCAGGTAGTGCGCGGCCAGATCCAGGGTTCCGGGGCCGCGGTGCGGGGACCGCAGGGCACCGCGCCAGGGCGGCAGTACGGATTCCTGCAGTTCGACCGCGATGCGCCGCTCGGTCTGCGCGAGGTGCCGCTGGTGTTGCAGCGAGTCATGGCGCTCGCTCACCGTCCGCTGGCTGCGCCGCAGTTCACTGACGTCGCGGAGTACGGCCCACATCGAGGTGGTGCTGCCGTCGGCGTCGAGCACGGGCTCGGCCATCATGTGGACGGCCCGCACCTCGCCGTCGGGGCGCACGATGCGGAACTCCCCGTCGATCGGTTTGGCGTCGATGAGACAGTCCGTGACCATCGAGGTCAGTTTCACCCGGTCCTCGTCGAGCACCAGGGAGGGGAGCTCGTCCAGGGTGAGCGCGGGAGCGACGGGGTCGCGGCCCAGGATCTGGTAGAGCTCGCCCGACCAGCCGGCCTCGTCCGTCAGCAGATTCCATTCGGCGCTGCCGACCCTGCTCAGCAGTGAGCCGTGCCGGGATGCGGCGGGTACGGCCTCAGTGGTGGTCGGCGCGGCCGGGAGTGGGGCGGGGAAGGGTGGTGGCCCGTCCCGCAGCTGCGCCAAGTGCGCGTCCAGGTCGTTGAGTTGACGCATCGCCAAGTTGCACAGCGCACGCTGCCAGCGTTCCTGCGGATCCGTGCCGTCGGAGGGTGCCTCACGCCGTACGGCATCCACCTCGCCCCGCAGCTGCCGCGTCTGCGAGATCAGCGCGTCGACCGAGCCGCGCCGGGGCGGCTGGGCGGCGGAGCGGTCCGCAGAGAGATGGGAGGGCATGACGTACTCCGATGCGGGGACGGTACGACCTGTGTGCCGGAAGGACCGTTACGACTGTTGCACAGCCTGCGACGCGCTGTAAGGGATTTGGCAACACCCGATACGGTGGTGCATCTGGCATATGCCGCAGTCCTTCCGGGCCGGTCGCCCGGGACGGATGCGGTACGCGTGCGGCGGGTCAAGTCGTAGGTGGCGTACGTGACTTGACGGGTGACTGCGGGGTTGTGCCCGTCGTTCATTCTCCCGTTCGAGGAGCATATGTGCGAGTGCTCGTGAAGTCTTTCACCTCGGCGTCGTACAGGGCCGCCGGGTCGATGCCCATCGAGGCGAAATTGCCCTCGATCTCCAGGCTGGCCAAGCCGTGCAGACGGGCCCACAGGATGGTGGATCGCGCGGCGACCGCCTCCGGGACGTCCTCGATGCCGTGGCGCTCCATCCACTGCCGGAACTGTGCCGCCGGACCCTCCGGAGCCGCCGGGTCCGGCTGTGCCAGGTCGCTCACCGCCTCCAGTACGACGTTCATGGCGGGCTGGGACGCCTCGACGAGGCTGGCGGACTGGGCGTCGTACCCCTGGAGCGGCGCCCGGAAGAGGAGCCGGTAGCGGTGCGGCTCGGTCAGCGCCCAGGCGCGGTAGGCCCGGGCGATCGCCGCCAGCCGGGCGACGGCGTCCGGAGCCTCGGCGCCGCTCGTGCCCGTGCCGGTCGTGCGGCCCGCGTCGGTCGCGCCGCCCACGCGGGTCGCGTCGGTCGTGCCGCCTGCGTCGGTCGTGTCGCCCGCGTCGCTGTCGTGCGGGCCGCCGCCGGGGTGCTTCGCCTCGTGGCCCGCCGCCCGGGACAGTGCGGCCGCCAGGTCTCCGTAGGCGTCGACGACCAGCTCGGTGAGCAGGCTGTCCCGGTTGGCGAAGTAGCGGTACAGCGCGGGTCCCGTCATGCCCAGCTGCTTGGCCACCGCGTTGAGCGACAGTGCCTCCGGACCGCCTTCGGCCAGCTGCCCGAGCGCCGCCGTCTTGACCTCCTGTCGTACCTGCGCGCGGAACCGATCGCGCGGGCCCGTACCGGTCCGGCTTCCTGTGGCCACGTCATCGCCTCTTCGTCTGCTGGGGGTGCGGTGGTGACCGCTCTTGACTAACAGAATATAGAGGAGCAAGCTTTAGTTAGAACCTCTCACGCAAGCGAGAGTCAATAACGAAGGAGCTCTGTCCGTCATGAACCCGGAGGCCGTCATGGAGAGTCACCCCGTCGAGAACGGCGACCCCGCCGAGCGTGGCGACACCGCCGGGGGAGCGGTGACCGAGGTCGTCCTCCCCGGCGTCGTGGAGCCCGCCGGCCTGGAGATCCGCGTCCGCCCCGCGCCACGGCCCGCCGCGGGCGAGGTCGTCCTCGCCCTGGAGGCCTCCGGAGTGTCCTTCGCCGAGCAGCAGATGCGCCGCGGCAAGTACTACGACCAGCCGCCGTTCCCCTTCGTGCCCGGGTACGACATGGTCGGCGTCGTCGTCCGGGTCGGCGAGGGCGTGGACGCCTCCCTGATCGGCCGGCGCTTCGCCGCGCTGACCAAGGTGGGCGGATGGGCCAGCCTCGTCGCGCTCCCCGTCGCCGGTCTCGTCGAGGTCCCGGGCGGACTGGACCCCGCCGAGGCCGAGACGGTGGTCGTCAACGGCATCACGGCCTGGCAGATGCTGCACCGCGTCGCCCGGGTCCGTGCCGGACAGACCGTTCTGGTGCACGGGGCGAACGGCGGAGTGGGCTCCACCCTCGTACAGCTGGCCAGGCACGCCGGCATCCGGGTCATCGGCACGGCCTCGCCCCGGCACCACGAGGCGGTGCGCGCGCTCGGCGCGACACCGCTCGACTATCGCGCCGCCGATCTTCCCGGCCGGGTCCGGGAGTTGGCGCCGGGCGGCGTCGACGCCGTCTTCGACCACGTGGGCGGCGACGGCATCGTGGACTCCTTCGGTCTGCTGGCGAAGGGTGGCACGCTCGTCTCGTACGGCACCGCGGCCACCCGGGACGTCGCCGGCTCCTCCAAGCTGCCCGTGCTCAAGCTCATCGGCCGGCTGCTCCTGTGGAAGCTGCTGCCCAACGGCCGGCGCACGCACTTCTACAACATCTGGGCGGGCAAGCGCCGTTCGGCCGCCTTCCACGAGCGGCTGCGCACCGACCTCGGCCAGGTGCTCGCCCTGCTCGCCGACGGCACGATCACCGCGCAGGTGGCGGCGCGCGTCCCGCTCAGCCGCGCGGCGGAGGCCGTTCGGCTCGCCGAGTCCGGCACCGTCACCGGCAAGGTGATCCTCGTCCCGGACCCGGCGGACGGCACGGCGCCCGGTCCCCGGTGACGACGTCCCGGCAGCCCGGCCCGCGCGACGTGCCGGCCGCGGCCCGACGGCGCGCAGGGGCCCGTCCCCGCCGACTCGCTGGGATTCGGCCGCTGTTCACCCGGGTCTCACCGCGCGCTGTGGACCCTGACCGTCACCGCGTGCACGCCGGCGCGCGGTGTGCCACAGGGGCACGCCGGCGACGAGGGCGGGCGAATGACACCACCGGCGACGCGACGAAGGCGGGCAGGTCGGCCGAGGTCGGCTGCCGGTACGCCACCGAACCCGGCACCGGGAAGACGGCCGTCTACTTCCGGATGAGCGACACCGCCGCCTCCGCGGTCACGTTCACCGTCACCTCGAACCACTACCGCGGCGACGGCCCCTGGATGTACACGGTCGCCGCGGGCGGTTCGACGGAGGACTTCTTCAACGCGGTCGCGTACCAGAACGGCTGGTACGACTTCACGATCACCGTGGACTCCGACGCGAGCTGGTCACGGCGGTTCACCGGGCACATCGAGACGGGCGCGGCGAGCGTCAGCGGCTGCGCGGCGGCGGGCCGGGGAGCCCGCCGCCGTCGTTCACGCGTACAGGTCCGGGCGCGGGGCCAGTTCGACGGTCACCCGGCCGCCCTCCTCCAGGGCCCGGACGCCCGCCTCGGCGACGGCGGAGGCCGCGTACCCGTCCCAGGCGCTCGGGCCGGTGACCCGGCCCTGCCGGGTGGCGTCCACCCAGGCCTGCACCTCACGGTCGTAGGCGTCGGCGAACCGCACGAGATAGTCCTGCGCCACCTCCTCGTGCGCACCGCCCGCCCGCGTCACCACCATCGTGTGCTCGTCCCCGATCCGGGCGCTGCCCGACTCGCAGACCGCCTCGCACCGCACCTGGTACCCGAAGCCGCAGTTGACGAAGACCTCGACGTCGACCACCGCACCGTCCGCGGTCTCGAACAGCACGAACTGGGGGTCCTGCAGGCCTTCCGGGGCGTGCGAGGAGGGCCGGGGGCGGAGCACGGTCACGGCCGTGAGCTCCTGGTCCAGCAGCCAGCGCGCGGCGTCGATCTCGTGCGAGACGGAGCTGTTGACCAGCATCGCCGAGGTGAAGTGGGGCGGCGACGACACGTTGCGGTGGGTGCAGTGCAGCATCAAGGGCCTGCCCAGCCGGCCGCTGTCCAGCAGGGACTTCAGGCGCAGGTACTCCGCGTCGTACCGGCGCATGAAGCCGATCTGGGCGAGCCGGCGGCCGAGCCGCGCCTCCGCCTCCACCACCCGCAGCGCGCCCGTGGACTCCGGCACCATCGGCTTCTCGCAGAGCACCGGCAGCCCGCGCGCGAAGGCGGCGAGGAGCGCGTCCTCGTGCGCCGGGCCGGGGGAGGCGATCAACACCGCCTGCACACCCGGCGCGTCGAGGGCGGCGACGGCCTCGGCGTGCACCGAGACGTTCTCGATGCCGGCCACGGCGTCCTTCGCCCGGTCCGTCTCGGGGTCCGCCACGGCGGCGACCCGGGCGCCGCTCACCAGCTGGTCGATCCGTCGTATGTGGTCGGCTCCCATGTGTCCGGCACCCAGGACTGCGACACCCAACAGGTCGTTCACGCGCTCCGTACCTCTCCGCCGACGTTCGGTTCTCTGTCCGATTGTCGGTCGGAGTGATCAGTAACGCAGCACCCCGGCGATGCCTTTCGCGTCCCTGAGGCTCCCGTCGGGGACGAAACGGACCTCGGCACCCGTCTCCAGGCACTGTTCGACGATCTCGTCGACGATGTCCTCACGGGAGTCCAGATCACCGCTCTCCGCCGGGACGAGGTGGTCGCCGTCGTCGCGGACCGTCACACGGTAGTTCTCCTCGACGGCGAGCAGCCGGACGCGGCCCTCGGTCGCGCTGTGCCACACCTCGTCGACGCCGGCGGCGAACTCCTTGCGGCCGAGAGCCGTTTCGAGTTCGCGGGCGACCTCGACGGCGCCCTTGCGTTCCTCGGCGTTGATCAGCGGGCGGATCGTCTGCCACACGGCTTCGGCGGAACCGTGCGCGAGCCCGCCGTGCGGGATGTGCGTCGCGTCCTTGGTCACGGTGCCGAGCTCGTCCAGGAGGGAGAGCGCGGCGGTCTCACCGGTGACGTACAGCGGTCGCGGGTTCTCCCGCAGGACCGAGGCCACGACGGTGTCCGCGTCGCGCAGGAACCGGCGGGTGCCCTCGTCGCGGAAGGTGCTCGGCATGTCACCGATCTGCTCCTGACGTTCCGCGTCGAAGTTCTCGCGGCCCCTGACCAGCGGGAATCCGCCCGTGTGGTCCTCGACGACATGGCCTCCGCCGCCGTTCCAGAGGGTCACCCGGTCGGCGGCGACGGACAGGACCCAGAACGGGCGCTCGGAGGCCTGCGCGGCGACGAGATTGCGGGTCAGGAAGGTGTCCGAGAGCACGACGCGCTCGGGCACGGTGCGTGCCAGGGACCAGACCTGGTGTTCGCCGGGTGCCGCGAAGATCACCAGACCGTCCTCGGCATGCGCCAGGTCGACCTCGGACACGGCCCGGTCGAGCTGCTGGAGGACATCGGTGCGCCGCTCGCGGGTGACGGCGGGATCGGCCTCCAGCTGCTTCTTGGCTTCGGTCATCACATTGCGCAACCGGACCGGATCCTGGGCGTTGTCGGGCTCGCGGCGATGTGTCGGCGTCAGCACCGACACCGCCGGGTAGGGCCGCGGCCTGCGCAGCTCGGAGAGGGTCGCGGGGCTGAGTGCGTGCTCCATAACAGCACCATAGGACCAATTCCCTTATCGGGCATTTGGTGCAATTCGTTGCTAGGGTCGCTGCGTCGCCAGATGACGAGGTCCGCATCGTGGTCGCGCACGACGATGCCCTTCCCGGCAGGACGCCCATGACGCAGGTGGACACGGACGCGCAGGCGCCGCCGGCCGCGAAGCTGACACTGCTGACCCTCACGATGATGGTCGTCGGCTCGATGGTCGGAGCCGGAGTCTTCTCCCTGCCGAGCCGGTTCGCCGAGGAGACGGGCGTCGCCGGCGCCCTCATCGCCTGGGCCGTCGCCGGCACCGGCATGCTGATGCTCGCCTTCGTCTTCCAGCGCCTGGCGATCCGCAGACCCGACCTCGACGCGGGCGTCTACGCCTACGCGAAGGCGGGCTTCGGCGAGTATCTCGGCTTCTTCTCGGCGTTCGGCTACTGGGCCAGCGCCTGCGTCGGCAACGTGACGTACTGGGTGCTGATCATGTCGACCGTCGGGGCGATCGCGCCCGCGCTCGGCGAGGGCGACACCGTCCTCGCGGTGGTGATCTCCTCCGTCGGCCTGTGGGCGTTCTTCCTCCTCATCCGCCGCGGGGTCAAGGAGGCGGCGGCCATCAACCGGATCGTCACCGTGGCGAAGGTCGTGCCGATCCTCGTCTTCGTCGTCCTCGCGCTCTTCTACCTGAAACCGCACGTGTTCGCCGAGAACTTCGCCGGCGCCGACTACGCCGGTTCGCTCTTCAACCAAGTCAAGGGCACCATGCTGGCGACCGTGTTCGTGTTTCTCGGTGTCGAGGGCGCGAGCGTCTACTCACGGCACGCCGACCGCCGCGAGGACGTGGGCCGCGCGACCGTCCTCGGCTTCCTGAGCGTCTTCGCGATCTTCGCCTCGGTGACGATCGTGTCGTACGGGCTGATGCCGATGAGCGAGATCGCCGCGCTGCGCCAGCCGTCCATGGCCGGGGTCCTGGAGAGCGCGGTCGGCACCTGGGGCAAGGTCTTCGTCAGCGTCGGGCTGATCGTCTCCGTGCTCGGCGCCTACCTCGCCTGGACGCTGATGGCGGCAGAGGTGCTGTTCGTCGCCGCCAAGGACGAGGACATGCCCCGCTTCCTCGCCCGCTCCACCGCCGCCGACGTGCCGGTGCCCGCCCTGGTGATGTCGACGATCCTCACTCAGATCATGCTGGTCGTCACCCTGTTCTCGGACGACGCGTTCAACTTCGCGCTGGACCTGACCAGCGCCCTGACGCTGATTCCGTTCCTGCTGGCGGCCGCCTTCGCCGTGAAGATCGCGCGCACCGGACGCGGCAGGGACCTGGCCGTCGGCCTCCTCGCGACCCTCTACACCGCCTTCCTGCTGTACGCGGCAGGACTGAAGTTCATCCTCGTCTCCTTCATCATCTACGCGCCCGCCACGGTCCTGTTCGTGATGGCACGGCGCGAGCAGGGCAGACGGCTCTTCTCGCCCCGCGAACTCGTCATCCTCGCCGTCTCGACCGCGGGCGCGGCCCTCGGCATCGCCGCCCTCGCGCTCGGCTGGATCAGCCTCTGACCCGGAGAAAGGCACACCGTGACCAGTCAGGACACCACCGGCCGTCCCGCGTACGGCGTCCACTCGGAGGTCGGCAGACTGCGCAAGGTGCTGGTCTGCGCGCCCGGCCTCGCGCACCGCAGGCTGACCCCCACCAACTCCGACGACCTGCTCTTCGACGACGTCATGTGGGTGGAGAACGCCCAGCGCGACCACGCCGACTTCGTCAACAAGCTGCGCGAGCGCG
This sequence comes from Streptomyces krungchingensis, assembly GCF_054729265.1. Classification (NCBI taxonomy): domain Bacteria; kingdom Bacillati; phylum Actinomycetota; class Actinomycetes; order Kitasatosporales; family Streptomycetaceae; genus Streptomyces; species Streptomyces krungchingensis. Next base: position 1,156,359 of record NZ_JBPUKY010000001.1, on the reverse strand, counting down.
GCGTCGACGTGGTGGAGCTGCACGAACTGCTCGCCCAGGCCATGGCGATCCCCGTCGCCCGGGACTGGCTCCTGGACCGGAAGATCACCGCGAACGAGGTGGGACTCGGACTCGTCGACGACACCCGGGCCTTCCTGGAGACCCTCGGACCCGCCGAGCTCGCCACGTACCTGATCGGCGGTCTGGCCACCGCCGACCTGCCGGACGCATTCCGCTCCGGCTACGTCGCCCTGGCCCGCGAGTCGACGGGCGTCCGCGAGTACCTGATGCCGCCGCTGCCCAACACCCTGTACACCCGCGACACGACGTGCTGGCTGTACGAAGGGGTCACGCTCAACCCGCTGTACTGGCCCGCCCGGCACGACGAGACGCTCCTGATGAAGGCGATCTACACCTTCCACCCGGACTTCGCGGGCTCTCCCGTGTGGTGGGGCGACCCCGAACGGGACTGGGGCCAGGCGTCGTTCGAGGGCGGCGACATCATGCCGGTCGGCAACGGGATCGTGCTGATGGGCATGAGCGAGCGCACCTCACGGCAGGCCATCACCCAGGTCGCGGCGGCCCTCTTCGAGAACGGGGCCGCCGAGCACGTCATCGTGGCGGGCATGCCGAAACTGCGGTCCGCCATGCACCTCGACACCGTCTTCACCTTCGCCGACCGGGACCTCGTCACGCTGTACCCGACCATCATGGACGCGGTCCACACCTTCTCCCTCCGCCCGAGCGACAAGGCCCCCGGGATCGAACTCACCGACGAGGGCTCGCGTCCCTTCACCGACGTCGTCGCGAAGGCCCTCGGCTTGTCCGAGCTGCGCGTCGTGGAGACCGGCGGGGACGTCTACGCCTCCGAGCGCCAGCAGTGGGACAGCGGCAACAACGCCGTCGCGCTGGAACCGGGCGTGGTGTTCACCTACGACCGCAACACCCAGACCAACACCCTGCTGCGCAAGGCCGGCATCGAGGTCATCACCATCGTCGGCGCCGAGCTCGGGCGGGGGAGGGGCGGCGGCCACTGCATGACCTGTCCCATCGTCCGCGACCCGGTGGACTTCTGAGCACGTCGACCGCGGGCGTTCAGAACACGTCCGGGTCCGCCGCCCGCCAGTCCGCCCGCCACGACGCGGGCGGCCCGGTCAGCAGCACACCGGGCTCCAGCCACTCGTGGAGCTCCGCGTACGAGCGCACCGTCGCCGCGTCGGTGCGCCGCAGCAGGAGACGGGGCACGAGGCCGGCCGGGTCCCGCACCCCCGCGGCCGCCATGATCCGGCAGGCGCTGCGCACGGTCGCCCGCTGATACCGGTGGACACGCTCGGCCTTGTCGGCGACGTCCAGGGCGCGCACCCGACGAGGGTCCTGCGTGGCGATTCCCGTCGGGCAGGTGCCGGTGTGACAGCGACGGGCCCAAAGACAGCCGAGGGCGAGCATCATCGCGCGCGCGGCGTTGGTGTAGTCCGCTCCCTGCGCCAGCCGCACGACGATGTCCGCGCCGGTGGCGACGCCACCGCTCGCACCGATCCGGACGCGGTCGCGCAGCCCGGCACCGACCAGCGCGTTGTGCACCGTGAGGAGGCCCTCCGTGAGCGGCGTCCCCACGGCGCCGGGGAACTCCGCCGGAGCGGCGCCCGTACCGCCCTCCGCGCCGTCGACGACGATGAAGTCCGGGGTGACCCCCTCGGCGAGCATCGCCTTGCAGACGGCGAGGAACTGACGGCGCGAACCCACGCACAGCTTGAACCCGGTGGGTTTGCCACCCGCCAGCTCCCGCATGCGGGCCAGGAAGCACACCATCTCCCGTGGAGTGGAGAACTCCCGGTGGTACGCCGGTGACACCACGGCCCGGCCCGCCGGCACGCCGCGCACCCGGGCCACCTCGGCACCGACCTTCGCACCCGGCAGGATCGCGCCGGCCCCCGGATGAGCGCCCTGCGAGAGCTTCAGCGACACGCACTTGACCTCCGGCAGCGCCGCCTTGTCCGCGAACTCCCGTGCCTCGAATCGCCCTTCGGCGGTGCGGCAGCCGAAATACCCGGTGCCGATCTCCCAGATCAGGTCCCCGCCGCCGCGCAGATGGTGGTCCGACAGACCGCCCTCGCCGGTGTCCTGCGCGAAACCGCCCTTCGCCGCCCCCCTGTTCAGCGCGAGGACGGCGTGCGAGGACAGTGCGCCGAAGCTCATCGCGGACACGTTGAGCAGGGCCATGTCGTACGGCTTGGTGCAGTCGGGGCCCCCGACGCGGACCACGGGTGGCTCGTCGGGCACCTCGGCCGGACACATCGACGGCTCCAGGAACTCGTGCCCGCTGGCGTACACGTCCCGTCGGGTGCCGAACGGCTCGGGTGCCTCGGCACCCGCGGCACGCTCGCGCACGAGGGCCACCACGCCCGGACCGTACGGTCGCCCGTCGTCGGCCCGTCCGGCGGAGTGACGTCCCGCCACGACGCGCGGGAAGCGGCCGAGCAGGGGGTGGTTCCGCAGCACCGCGCGGCGGCGCTGTGCCAGGTCGTGCACCGCGAGCGCGGTCAGGGCCAGCAGGATTCCGGCCGCGCACCACCACCACGCCGACACGGCGCATGCCAGGACCAGCGCCCCGGCCGCGCCGAGGGCGACGAACAGCGGCAAGAGCATCCGGCGCACACCACGAGTCAAGCCCACCTCGCGGCGCGGGGCGAAAGCTGAGCTGCCGCTCGGGTTGTCCGCGGCCCCGCGACCGCACACGCCCAGTGATGCCGGGAGGCGCTCAGCCGAGGCCGAGCGCCTTGTCCGCGGCCGCCACGGACGGCTTCCACCACGTCGTCACCGGCTCCCACACCAGCACGGCGTCCCCCGCGCCCAGCTGCTCCGCGGTGAACGAACGCCCGAACAGGGACGGGTCGGCCGACACGGTGATCGAGTCCACCCTGCGCGCCTCGGGATCGGCCGGGTCGGTGATCGTCCGGACGGCCGCGTACGCCGTCCGGCCCGGGCCCAGGCGGTACGGTCCGCTCTCTCCCGCGGGCGTCGGCAGGGCGGCGCCGTCCAGGTCCCCGAAGGTGACGGTGGGGATGCGGTCGACGGTGCAGGTTCGGGGGGAACGGTTCGTCACGCCGATGTGCACGACGCGGGCGTCCGCGGACTGCCCGGCCCGCAGCTGGAGGACCTTTTCCGCACACTTCGCGATCCGGCCGGCGGCCTGCTGCGGAGTGGCCGAGCCGCTCTGGGGCACCGCGAGGAGCACAGCGGTGGCGGCGGCCGAGAGGGTGAGGACGGTTCGGATGCGCATCGGCGGTTCCCCCTGGAGTCGTCACGAACGGTGCGCCGTGCCCGGTACGGGCGGCGCCCTGCCCAGTGTGACCACCGCGGCGTACGAGAGGTTGTAGCCGGCTCGTCCGTGTCACCCGGCCGTGTCACCGCCGGACCGCGCCGTCAGCGTGCCTTGTCGTCCTCGGCCCCGCAGGAGCTGCCGCTGCCCGGGAGGGAGCCGTACAGCAGGAAGTCGTCGACCTTCTGGTGCACGCACTTCGACGACGTGTAGCCGGTGTGCCCCTCGCCCTTGTTGTCGAGCACCACGGCCGAGGGACCCAGCCGCGCGGCGGTCTCGACGGTCCACCGGTACGGGGTCGCGGGGTCACCGCGGGTGCCGACGAGCAGCATCTTCGGGGTGTGGACGTCGCGCACGTGTTCGCGGATGAAGTCGGTGCCCTTGGGCCGCCCGTAGCACAGCATCACCTGGTTGAGCCGGAACGGGCCGAAGACGGGGGAGGCCTCCTCGAAGGTGGCGCGCAGCCGGCTCAGGTCGTCGGTGAGCCGGGCGGCGGTGGGCCGGTCGGGGTCGTCCGCGCAGTTGATCGCCATCAGGGCGGCGAGGAGGTTGTCGACGGGGACGTCCTCGTCGCCGACGAGGCCGCCGTCCGTCCGGCCCGCCGCGCGCACACCGGGCAGCGCGATGCCGCCCGACAACTGGGTCAGGGCGTGGGAGTCGCCGTCCTGGATCAGGGCGGCGAGGGCCTGTTCGAGCGAGGGCCACAACGACTCGCTGTAGAGCGCCTGGCTGATCGCGCCCACCAGGTCCTGGCCGGTGAACTGGGCGCCGAAGGCCGACGTCATCGGGTCCCGGTCGAGCGAGTCGACGAGCTGGACGACCTGCTTCCGCGCCCCGCGCGCGTCCTTGCCGAAGGGGCAGGCCACGCCCTTGACGCACCAGGTGAGGAAGTCGTCCAGCGCGGTCTGCTGCCCCTGGGCGCTCACCAGGGACTGCTCCGTGAGCGATTCGGTGAGCGTGTCCACTCCGTCCAGCGTCATCCGGCCCGTCTTGTCGGGGAACTGGGCCGCGTACACCGCGCCCAGCCGGGTGCCGTAGGAGAAGCCGAGGTAGTTGAGCTTCTTGTCGCCGAGCGCCTGGCGTATGACGTCCATGTCCCGGGAGGCGTTGATCGTGCCGATGTGGCGGAGCACCGGGCCGGAGTGCTTGACGCACTGCTTGGCGTACTGCTCCACCGTCCTGAGCGCGGCCTTGGGGTCGCCCGCCTCGACGGTGGGGTCCGTGGTGGCGGAGATGTCCTGGGCCCCCGCGCCGCAGCTGACGGGCGAGGACCGGCCGACGCCCCGGGGATCGAAGGTCACCACGTCGTAGCCGTTGGTGAGCCCCATGAAATCCTTGCTGTCGGCGGCGAGCTGGGATATCCCGGCGCCCCCCGGGCCGCCGAAGTTCAGCACCACCGAACCGCGCGACGCACCGGTCGCCCGATAGCGGGCGAGTGCCACGTCGAGGGTGCCGTCACCGGGCCGCGCGTAGTCCAGCGGGACGGTCACCTTGCCGCACTGCATGTCGTGAGGCATGCCGGAGCCCGTGCAGGCGGCCCACTTGACCTTCTGCTGGTAGAAACGCGACAGGTCGGGCTGGTCCGCGGCCGCCGCCACCGTGGGGAGGCTCGCCGCGAGCAGCGCGAGCGTCGCGGTCGCGGCTCCGGCGACCGTGCCTCGTTGGTGCACGGACAGCATGCATGCCTCCAGGCTCGCCCCGCGATGGACCGGCGACACCCCCTCGATCACGATAAGCGCGGCCCCGGGGGCACGCCTCCCGACGAGCGCCCCCGGTCGGTGTGCCTTACCCTGCGCGACCGCTCCTGTCGCAATCCGTCACCACCTGGTCGCGCCCGTTCGAAAACGGCGACCCTCGTTGGAGTGAAAGACCGATAAGCCATAACTCGGATGGTGCTCCTGCGTTTTACGCGATGCGGGTGAGTGCCCGCGACGATGTCTGGAAGGCAGGAAACCTATGAAACGGGCTACCCGAAATGGGTTGATCGCCGCGGCCGCCGCCTCGGGTGCGCTCGCCGTGACGATGCCGGCACACGCCGACTCCACGGCGGACGGCACCGCGGCCGGGTCGCCGGGACTGATCTCCGGCAACACCATCCAGCTCCCGGTGCACGTTCCCGTGAACGCCTGCGGGAACACCGTGGACGTGGTCGGACTGCTGAACCCCGCGGCGGGCAACAGCTGCGCCACCAGGAGTGACGGGGGAGCGCCGAAGGGGACGGGTGCGAGCTCGACACACGGCGGCGCGGTCGCCGAGGGCGGCGGAAAGGATTCGCCCGGGCTGCTGTCCGGCAACGGTGTGCAACTGCCGGTGGACCTGCCCGTGAACGTCAGCGGCAACTCCGTGAACGTCGTCGGGGTGGGCAACGCGGCCGTGGGCAACGAGTCGACGAACACCTCCGGCGGCCGTCCCGAGCAGCCGTCCACGCCCACGCCACCGGCGGCCCCGCCCAAGGCGCATCCCCGCCCCGTGGTGCCCCAGCAGGCCCCGGGTCAGCCGGTGCCCGCCCTCGCCAGCACCGGCGCGGACCAGACGGTACCCACGATCGCCGCGGGCGCCGCGCTGCTGCTGGGCGGAGCCGTCCTGTACCGGCGTTTCCGGCCCGTCGGGGTGCGCTGATCCGCGGCCACCGACGAAAGGCCCCACCGGGTCCGTGACCGGTGGGGCCCGAGCGGAGTCCGGCGGACCGGAGAGCCCGCGCGTCAGGGCGTGGCGTTCAGCAGGTCGAGCGCGCTCTGCTGCCGGGCCGCGTCGGCCCGGTCCGGCGGCCCGGTCCAGCGCAGACCGTACTGGTCGAGAGCAGTGCGGTCCCGGCGGAACGCGGCATCCGCCTGCCTGCGCAGATAGGCGGTGTACGGATGGTCGGGCAGCGCCGCGTCGAGCCTGCCCAGGCCACGCACGTGGGCGCCCTTGAAAGAGGGGCCGTCCGCCCCGCAGTCCCCGGTCTCGCACGGGTCCCGCAGTATCCCGTCCGCAGTGTTGAGCTCAGGGGACGTGGTGGCGGCGTCCGCGATCTGCCGGGCCGCGCTCAGCACCGCGCCGTCACCGGTCGCGCGGTTCAGCTCGGTGAGCGCGCCCAGCAGGACGCCCTGGTTGTAGGACCACACGGTGCCGCCGTTGTTGCGGCAGGTGGACAGGCTGATGCCGTCGTTCACCAGGTGCGCGGAGTTCACCATTCCCGTCGACCCGAACCACGTCCAGCCCGCCCGTGCGCGCGAGAGATAGGCGGTGTCGCCGGGGAGACGGTTGTGCAGGGCGGCGTTGAGCTGGATGTAGAGCGAATTGGCGATCGCGTTCTTGTAGGTCTTCGCGGTGCTCCACCACACCCCGCCGCCGCACGTCGTGTCCCAGTACGCGGCCATGTGCTCGGCGTCGGCCCGCGCGGTGGTGAGATAGCGCGCGTCCCCGGTCAGGTCGTACGCCGCCACCCAGGCGAGCCCCCACCAGCCGGTGTCGTCGATGTAGTCGTTGCGGAACTGCCCGCCCTGGGCGTTCAGCTGACGGTCGTAGGTGGTGGCGACGGCGTAGCGGTAGCTGCCCATGCCGGTCGCCCGGATGTTGTCGATCACGGCGGTGAGCGCGTTCGCCGAGTTCCACCAGCCGGTGGTCGCGAAGAGCCCGGTCGCGTTGTCGTAGAACATCATCTCGGCCGTGGCCGCGGCCGTACGGCGCTCGCCCGCGTTCCATGTCGTGCGCGCCCACGCGGTGCACGCGATGTCGCCGCGGTCACCGGCCTTTCCGCAGGCCCGCAGCGCGCCGACGCCACGGGCGTTCCAGTCGTCCACGTTGTACATCAGGGTGCGCCACCCTCGCTGTCCCGCGGGCACGGTGGTGTCGCCGAGCCTGCTGCCGGAGCTCCAGGTGCGGCCGCCGTCGAAGGAGCGGTCGAGCCAGACCTCGTCGCCGGGGCTGCCGTTGTCCAGCGACCCCCATCCCATCGCGTCGGCGTCGTCGAAGTGGAGGGTGATCGACCGGGAGAAGAGCGTGGTGGAGACCGGGGTCCGGTCCTGCGGGGACAGGGCGGGATCGCGGGCGTCGCAGTACTTGTTGCAGACGGCCGCGGCGAGCGCCGGCGTCGGACCGGCCCCGGGCGTCGTCCCGGCCGCGGCGGCGGACGACGAGGGCAGGGTGATGCCCGCCGCGAGGGCGAGGAGGACGGGCACGGCTCTTCGCAGATGCTGCGACAACGTTGTCGACATGATCGGCCTCCGTTCGGGAGGTGGGGAAGAGAGCGCTCCCGGAAGCTAGTCGCGTGACGTGGCCGCGTCAATGAAGGCGGTGGCGGACGAACCGTCGGGTGCGACTAGATGGAGGCGGTGGCGGACGAGTCGTCGGGTGCGACTTCCTCGCGGAGGATGCTGTACCGGACCCCGTCACGCCACCGTCCGTCACGGAACACGACACTGCGGAGCACCCCCTCGCGGGTGAATCCCGCCTTCTCCAGGGCGCGTTGCTCGGCGACGTTCTCCGACTCGGTGTCGGCCTCGACGCGCTTCACGAGCGTGTGGGCGAAGAGGTAGCGGACGAGCTGCCGCTGGGCCTCGGTCCCCACGCCCTTGCCGCGCGCGTCCGGCAGCAGGGCGATGCCCATGTTCCAGTAGTACGTGGTCCGGCTGGAGGAGACCTTCCGCCAGGCGACGAATCCCAGCCGCTCGGACTCCCGCACCACCATGAGATGGCCCGCGTCCTCGGTGATGAGGCCGGTGTCCGCCCACTGCCGCCGCCAGCGCCGGATGTCCCACCAGCCGAACCACTGGAAGGGGGTCGACACCTCGGGCTCCGTCAGGAACCGCTCCAGGACGGGCAGATCGTCCTCGGTCACCGGGCGCAGGGTCACGTGTTCGGCACTCATGACGGCAACCCTAGGCCGTCCGTGGGACAACACCCCCGAGAACAGACCGGGTTGACACCGTTGCCCGTGCCCCCGGGTGTCGTTCGCCGGACTGGCCGAATCTCTCCCGGCACGGGACTGTTGCGGCTGCGATCGTTGCGGAGATCGGGAAGGATGCTGCGCGTGCGGCGGACCACCGCACCGAAGCGACCCCGTACGGAATGGAGCGCCCACATGACCTCTCCGGGACCGGAGCATCTCGTCGTGGCCCAGGCCTCGATCGACGACTGGAAGGTGGTCGGCGAGTGGGCGGCGGACGAGGGGTGGAATCCCGGGCTGTCGGACAGCGCGAGCTTCTTCGCCCAGGACCCCGAGGGCTTCTTCATCGGACGCATCGGCGGTGAGCCCGTCTCGGCCGTCTCGGTCGTCAACTACGGCGCCGACTACGCCTTCCTGGGCTTCTATCTGGTACGGCCCGACCTGCGCGGCCGCGGCTATGGCCTCACCACCTGGAAGACGGCCCTCGCGCACGCCGGCGACCGTACCGTCGGCCTCGACGGCGTGGTGGCGCAGCAGGACAACTACCGCCAGTCCGGCTTCGAACTCGCCTACCGCACGGCCCGGTTCGGCGGGATCGTCCCCGAGGGCGAGGCGCCCACGGGAGTCAGGGCCGCCACGGACGCGGACCGGGCGGCCATCACGGCGTACGACAGCGCCTGCTACCCGGCCGACCGGCCGGTGTTCCTGGACTTGTGGCTGACCGGTCCGGGCCACCGCACCTTCGTCCGCACCGCCGCGGACGGGCGGCTCACGGGGTACGCCGTGATCCGCCCGGCCCGTGACTCCCTGCGCGTCGGCCCGCTGTTCGCCGACACCGCCGACGACGCCCGGGCGCTGATCGCCGCGCTGGCCGACGACGCCGCCGGCCGCCCGATCGCCATGGACGTGCCGCAGACGAACACGACGGGTGTCGCTCTCGCGGAGGAACTCGGCCTGACGCCTTCCTTCGAGACGGCCCGCATGTACACGGGACCCGTCAGGCCGTTCGCGGGAGAGCGCGTCTACGGAGTGACCACGCTCGAACTCGGCTAGCCCGCCGCGGGATCTGTCGGGCCCGGCCCCTCAGCCGGCGAGTTCGCGGGCGCGACGTGCCGCTTCGCCCACCGCGCCGCGGTGCACGGGGCCGTGGCCCGGCAGCAGGATGTCGGCGGGGAGGGACTCGATGCGCGCGAGGGAGGTACGAGCGCCGTCGCGATCGGTGTCGAACATCTCCGGGAGCAGCTGCGGGCCGCGCCCCCGTGCGGTGGGATGCCCGGTGACGAGGGCGTCACCGGAGATCACGATCCCGGCGTCCGGCAGATGGTAGACGCAGTGCCCCGGCGTGTGGCCCGGGGTGTGCACCGGCACTGGACGTCCGGGCAGGTCCAGCGCTCCCTCCTGGGGGAATGCCTCGGGCTGCGTCATCCGTACGTCCGCCTTGCCGCCGGACCGCAGGGCGTGCACCGCCCACGGCAGCACCCCGGGGCGCCACCCCTGGCGCAGCACCTGTCCCACGCTCACCTGGTGCAGGAACTCACGGCGCGCGTGCGGCACTTCCGCCTCGTGCATCAGGACCGGGACGCCGAAGACGCGGTTCAGATGGTCGGCGGAGCCGAGATGGTCGTTGTGCGCGTGGGTGACGAGGACGGCACGGACGGCCTCGGGCGCGTGGCCGAGCGCTTCGAGGGAGGCGAGGAGTTCCCCGCGGTCGCCGGGATAGCCGGTGTCGATCAGGGTGGCGGCGTCGCCGTCGCTCAGAACCACCCAGTTCGTGTTGCTGCCGTGCACCAGGTGCACTCCCTCGGCAGCCTCGACGATCGCATCCTCGCGCATGACCATCCCGACGTGTGAGACCTGTGCGCGGCCCGAGCCGCTGTGCCGAGGAGACGCTATCGCGACTTCCCACGAGCGCCGACAGGGGTGTGCGCGCCGTGTCCGGCACGATGCCCGACCTGCGCCGATGCCGATCGGCGGGGCGCGGCCTGCGGCCGCCGCGGCGGGCCGTGCGGATGCTGCCCGGCAGCGGCGAGGGGGCCGCTCGGCCGGACAGGGGCCGGTACCCGGTGGGGTGGCTGTTGGGCACGGTGGGGACGGGTGCCTGGTGGGGTGGCTGTTGGGCTCGGTGGGGACCGGTACCCGGGGAGGCGGCCGTTCGGCACGGTGGGGACCGGCGGTGGAGCGGCGATCGCCGGTCGCGGGTCGGTCGTGGGTCGCGGGTCAGGCGGCGGCCGGCGGTCCGGGGATATTCCGGTGCGAGGCGGGACCCTGCTTCCCTAGACTCCTCACATATTCGCGCACCGCCGCATCGGCGCCGCGCATCGTGACGAGTGAGGGGAGCCGGGCCGTGCGTGACCGCACCGCTGTCGTGGTTCCCCCGTCGCTGTACGAGGTGATCCTCGTGTCCTCGTGGGCCCGGTACCCGCTGCGCGGCCGGTACCGGAGGCCCGAGACGACCGTCTGATCTCCGCCCCTCGCCCTTCACACCGACAGGTCACCACCCGTCCGTACCGCGCACGCCGGCAGCCTTCCGGCTGCCCAGGTGTGCGCCCGCCGACGGCCCGGTCCGTCGGCGCCGACGCGGCGGCATGCGCCCGCCGCGTCGCGGTGCGGTGTGCAGGAGATCCCCCACGGCCCGAACCAGGGGCCGCCGTCCGGGAATCGCGCCACCCGATCCGGATCACCTGAAAGGCCATGCGCCGTGCGCACCGACCTGCACCGTCACCTGAGCAGCCCCCTGTCCACCGTCCGCAATCTGGGCATCCTCGCCCACGTCGACGCGGGCAAGACCACCGTCACCGAGCGGATCCTCTACGCCACCGGCACCACACACAAACGCGGAGAGGTGCACGACGGCACCACCGTCACCGACTTCGACTCCCAGGAACGCGATCGTGGCATCACCATCTTCGCCGCGGCCGTGACCTGTGCCTGGGACGGCCACCGGATCAACCTGATCGACACACCCGGCCACGTCGACTTCTCCGACGAGGTGGAGCGCTCGCTCCGGGTCCTCGACGGCGCGATCGCGGTGTTCGACGCCGTGGCCGGTGTCGAGCCGCAGAGCGAGTCGGTGTGGCGGCGGGCCGCCCGGCACGGCGTCCCGAGGATCGCCTTCGTGAACAAGCTGGACCGCGCCGGCGCCGACCTCGACGCGGCCGTCGAGTCGATCCGGCAGCGGCTCCATCCGGCGCCGCTCGTCGTGCAGTTGCCGATCGGTACGGAGGACACCTTCACCGGAGTGGTGGACCTGCTGCGCATGCGGTCCCTCGTGTGGGCCGACGGCAGCGACACCGCCGAGGAGGGCCCGGTGCCGGAAGCCCTGCTGGACGAGGCACGGCGGCGCAGAAGGCTCCTCGAAGAGGCGGTGGCGGAACTCCACCCGTCCGCGCTGGAGGAGTTCTGCGCCGATTCCACCGTGCGGGCCTCCACGCTGGCCTCGGCGCTGCGCGACCTGACCCGGACCGGCGAGGGCGTCGTGGTGCTCTGCGGCTCGGCCTACCGCAACCGCGGGATCGAACCGCTGCTGGAGGCCGTCGTGGCGTATCTGCCCTCGCCGCTGGACGTGCCCGCCGTACGCGGCACCGGCGACGACGCGGGGCAGGAGCGGACCGCCGACCCCGAGGAGCCGTTCGCCGCCCTGGTGTTCAAGGTCAACGCGACGGCGACGGGCCGGCTGACGTACGCGCGGGTGTACTCGGGAACCATCCGGAAGGGAGAGACAGTGGTGGACGTGGGAGCACGGCGCACCGAACGGGTCAGCCGCATCCTGCGCGTCCGGGCCGACCGGTACGCGGAGCTGGACACGGCCGTCGCCGGCGACATCGTCGCGCTGATCGGGCCGAAGTCCGCCCACGCCGGGGCGACTCTGTGCGCCCCGACGGCTCCGCTGCTCCTCGAACCGCCCGCGGTCGCCGAGCCCGTGGTGTCGGTCGCGGTCGAGGCGCGCCGGGCCGTCGACACCGACCGTCTGGTGTCCGCGCTCGCGCGGCTCGCGGAGGAGGACCCCTCGCTCGTCGTCCGCACCGACCCGGAAACCGGTCAGACGACGCTGTCGGGCGTGGGGGAACTGCACCTGGAGGTGGCGGTGGAGAAGATCCGGCGGGCCCACGGCATCGAGGTCGCCGTCGGCCGCCCGAAGGTGGCCTACCGGGAGACCGTCGTGCGCGGGGTGTCCGGTCTGGTCTACCGCCACGTCAAACAGGACGGCGGCGCCGGCCAGTTCGCCCACGTCGTGCTCGACGTGGAGCCACTGGAGGCCGCGCCGGGCGACGGAAGCGCGACGGGCTTCGAGTTCCGTTCGACGGTCGTGGGCGGCCGCGTGCCGCGCGAGTACGAGCGCGCGGTGGAGGCCGGCTGCCGGGACGCCCTGGCGGAGGGTCCGCTGGGCGGCCATCCCGTGACCGGGCTGCGGGTCACCCTGACCGACGGGGCGACCCACTCCAAGGACTCCTCGGAGATGGCGTTCCGCACGGCCGGCCGCCTCGGGCTGCGCGAGGCGCTCCGGGCCGCCACCATGGCGCTCCTGGAACCGGTGGCCGAGGTCACCGTCACCGTGCCCGACGACGCGGTGGGCGGGGTGCTCGGCGATCTCGCCGCACGCCGCGGACGGGTCTCGGGCTCGCTGACACGGGCGGACGCGACGGTGATCACCGCCACCGTGCCGCTGGCCGAACTCTTCGGCTACGCGACCCGGTTGCGCAGCCGCACCCAGGGCCGCGGTGTGTTCACCGCACGGCCCACCGGCCACGCGCCCGCACCGGCCACGGCGTCCCGCGAGACGCCGGTCCGGTGACACGGGCGGAGCGGTCCTGCCCCGACGCGGGTCCAGGACCGCTCCGCCTCGCACGTCCGGGCACGGGGCGTCGGGAGGTCCGTGCCGAGCGCCTCGCGCGCGAGGCGGGCGGTCAGCGGGGCGCCGTGACGGTCCGTGCCGCGTCAGCGGCGTCCCCGGGACCGGGCCCCGCGCGGCGGCCGGACGAACTGGAGCTCCAGCGCGGCCGGCGGCCGGGCGACGCCGGGACCTCCGGCCGTCGCCCAGCCGATCAGCTCCTCGGTGCAGTCGTCGTCCAGGGCGAATCCGATCCAGGCGGCCCGGCCCCCGCCGCGCCGCCCCTCGGCCGACGGCCGCACCACGATCACGTTCGCCTGGTCACAGGGGCCGAGACAGTCCGTCGTACGCACCGCGAACCGGCCCCCGGAGGCCTCGGCACCGGCCCGCAGCCGCGCCAGCTGGCGGGCGTGATCGCTCTGCGGATACTTGCGCGGATTGCCGCAGCAGCAGCCGCGGCAGACGACGAGCGTGCAGGGCAGCGCTCCGACGGCGCGCAGCACCGCAGAACGGGCGTGCGGGAGTGGACCGTTGGCTGTCAAGGTACGAGACCTTCCTCGAAGAGTGTCGAGCGGCACCGCACAAGCCAGGTCCCCCGTGCGGGGCGCCGGACCGATCCGCCCGGCGCCGATGATCAACGTACGAGATCCGTGGCCCGGCCGGCCTTCCGGCCCCGGCCGGCCCGGGATCGTCCCGGCGCACCGCGTTCATGCCGTACGCGGTGCGCCCCGCACGCGTGCCGTACGGATGCGCCCCGCGTGCGTGCCGTACGGGTGCGCCGGACCACGCGTCCGTGTGGGCCGCGCACCGAGACGTCACGCGCGCGACGACAGGATGCTCAGTGCGTTCGCGCAGACGACCCCCGTGATGGCGGACCACTCCCACGGACCGAGGGTCTGCCCCAGGACGACGGATCCCACGACGGCGGCGAGGACGGGGTTGACGCTCATGAACAGACCGAAGGTCTGGGTGGGCACGCGGCGCAGGGTCACCAGGTCCGCCAGGTAGGGCACGGCCGAGGAGAGGACACCGGCGACGACGGCGTACCCCACGGCGCCCGCGGTCGGGGGGTCGTGGAGGACGACGACCGCACCGACCGGCAGGAAGACGAGGGCCGACAGGCAGGCCGCGGCCGCCGAACCCTGCGCTCCCGGGATGCGCCGGCCGACGGTGCGGTTGAGCAGGATGTACGACGCCCAGCAGACCGCGGCGAGCAGCCCCAGCGCCATGCCGGTGTAGTCGGTGGAGGGCTGAGGGCGCATCAGGGTGACGACTCCCGCCGCGGCGATCACCGCACAGCACGCGTCCACCCGGCGACGTGAGGCGGCGAGGGCCACGGTGAGCGGACCCAGGAACTCCAGGGTCACGGCGAGGCCGAGGCCGACCCGGTCGATCGCGCTGTACAGGGACAGGTTCATCGCCGCGAACACGAGGGCCAGCAGCAGCACCGGCCACCACTGCCGCCAGGTGAACGTGCGCAGCCGGGGCCGTGCGACGGCGGTCAGCGCGAGCGCGGCGACGTACTGCCGGACGGCGACGACGCCGAGGGGGCCGAGGACGGGGAAGGCGAGGGAGCCGACCGCGGCCCCGATCTGGTTGGACAGGCCGCTGACGAACATCGTCGCCACGGCCGGCCACCGGGCACGGGAGCCGGAACCTGTGCCTGCGCCGGTGCTGGTGCCGGAACCTGTGCCTCCGCCGGTGCCGGTGCGTGCGCCAGGGGCCGGGCCGGTGGCGAGCCGACCCGGAGCGGAAGCCGGACCTGCACCCGGTGCCGGGGCCGAAGCGGGATCTGATGCCGCCGCGGGGGCGGGCGTTGCGTCCATGGCCCGATCGTGCGCCGGGAGCACTCTTGCGCAAAATGCATGCGCCGAACCATCTATACGCTTGAGTCATGGATGTGGAGCTCCGGCAGTTGCGCTGCCTCGTCGCGATCGTGGACGAGGGCACGTTCACCGACGCCGCCCAGGTGCTGGGCGTCTCCCAGGCGGCGGTGTCGCGCACCTTGGCTTCGCTCGAACGCGCCCTCGGGACAAGGCTGTTGCGGCGGACCTCCCGCGAGGTCACCCCGACGGGGACCGGTCTGCGTGTCGTCGCGCACGCCCGCCGGGTCCTCGCCGACGTGGACGAACTGGTCCGCCAGGCCACGTCCGGCACCGCCCAGCTGCGGATCGGCTACGCCTGGGCGGCGCTCGGCCGGCACACGCTGCCCTTCCAGCGAGGCTGGGCCGACCGGCATCCGGAGACCGAACTGACCCTGGTGCGGGTCAACTCGGCCACGGCCGGGCTCGCCGAGGGGGCCTGTGACCTCGCCGTCGTCCGCAGGCCGCCCGGCGACCGGCGGTTCGACTCCGCCATCGTGGGACTCGAACGGAGGCTGTGCGCCCTGGCCGCCGACGACCCGCTGGCCAGGCGCCGTTCGGTCCGGCTCGCCGACATCGGCGGGCGCACCCTGCTCGTCGACCGCCGCACCGGGACCACGACCACGGACCTGTGGCCGCCGGACGCCCGCCCGGCGACCGAGGAGACGCACGACGTCGACGACTGGCTCACCGTGATCGCCACGGGCCGGTGCGTCGGCGTGACGGCGGAGTCCACCGCCAACCAGTACCCGCGGCCCGGAGTCGTGTACCGGCCCGTGCGCGACGCGGAGCCGGTCGCCGTACGGATCGCCTGGTGGCGGGACGACCCGCACCCGGCCACCGCAGCGGTGATGGAACTGCTCACGTCGCTCTACCGCGCGGGCTGACCCCGGACACGGCAGGGACGTCTCAGCCCATCTGGTCCTCGTCCGAGAGGTGTTCCACCGTCCTGCCCGTCTCGGTGAAGGTCCGTGTCACGTGGCCCGACGAGTACACCCACAGGATGCGCAGCGGACGGTCGCCGACGTTCCTGAACAGATGGGGGAGGGGCGAGGGCACGTACGTGGTGTCGAACCGCTCCAGCTTCGTCACCGCGCCGTCGACGACGACCTCCGCCTCGCCTTCGAGGATCGTGACGTGCTCGTCGCAGTTGTGCGAGTGCAAGGGCGCACCCGAACCGACCGGATAGACGCTCATGCCGCTCGTGATGCGGTTCTCGCCGCCGGCCGACCGAGTCGTGATCAGCGGTGTCGTCACGACGGAGCCGCCGCGGTCGAGCAGGGGTACGGACCCGGCCTTGATGATCGTGGTCATCCGGAGCTCTCTCCGATCCTCGGGATCTGTGGGCGCTGCGTCGGACGACGTTAAGCCGCGGCCCCGCGAAAAGAAGGCCCTCCGGCGTGCAGTTTTACCTTGCAATCCGAGAAGGGTGAGCTTCTCGAACCCGGCTGTACCGTCGGCTGGCATCGCACGGCGTCCCGATCCGTGCCCGAAACACGCCGGAAAGAAAAGGCAGGTATCGGCCAGATGAGGCTCCCCGTACTCACCGATGAGGAAATGGATTCGCGGCAAAAGGAATTGGCCGCCCGCATAGCCGGCCGACGCGGCGCAGTCCGCGGGCCCTTCCGGGTCTGGCTGCACAGCCCGGAGATGTGCGAGCGCGCCGAATCCCTCGGTGCCTTCGCCCGCTTCGACTGCAGTCTGCCCCGGCACCTGCGCGAACTCACGCTGCTGATGGCCGCCCGGAACTGGGACGCGCAGTACTCGTGGAACGCCCATGTGCAGCAGGCGATCGACGCGGGCATCCCGCGGGCCGCGGTCGAGGCCATCGCGGAGAAGCGCGAGGCGGTCTTCGACGACGAGGCGGACCGGGCGTTCTACCAGTTCTGCCGTGAGGTCCTCGACGAGCACTTCGTGCGGGACGAGACCTTCGCCCGCGCGGTGGCCCACTTCGGATCCAAGGGACTGGTCGACGCCATCGGCGCGCTCGGCAACTTCACCATGCTCGGCATGTGCCTGAACACCTTCCAGGTGGACCTCCAGGCCGACCGCGAACCCCCCTTCCCGGACATTCGCGGCTACGGGCGGGTCCGTTCCGACGACGACCGGCCGCGGCCGTGACACCGCTCACGGACCGGAGCACACAGGGAGGTACCGCCGTGACCGCCGGGACACCGGCCGCGCCCACCGCCGACGGCGGAGGCCGAAGGGCACCCGAGGCCGTGCTCCGCGTACGCGGCGTCACCAAGAGCTTCGGCGGGGCCGCCGCCCTCAAGGGTGTCGACCTCGACGTCCACCCCGGCGAGGTGCACGCGCTGATGGGCATGAACGGCGCCGGCAAGTCGACACTGGTACAGATCCTCTCCGGCGCCCACCAGCCCGACAGCGGGACCATCGAGATCAACGGGCGTTCCCAGCACGGCCTGACCGTGCGCAGGGCCCGCCGGCTCGGCATCGCCTCGGTCCCGCAGCGCCGTGAACTGGCGATGGGGCTGACCGTGGCCGAGAACGTCATGCTCGGCGATCTGCCCACCCGGCACGGCGCGGTGCGCTGGAGGGAGCTGAAGTCCCGGGCAGGGCAGGCACTTTCGGACCTCGGCATCGCCATCGACGTGGAGCGCACCGCCGGCTCCCTCACCGTCGCCGAGCAGACCATGGTCGAGGTCGCGCGCGAAGTGCGGCGCGGCGGACGGATCCTGATCCTCGACGAGCCGACCGCCTGCCTGAGCGCGGAGGCCGCCCAGCAGATCAGGGACCTGGTGCGGACCCTGCGCGACGAAGGCGTCGCCGTCGTCTACATCTCGCACTACATCGACGAGGTCATGGCCGTCGCGGACCGGCTCACCGTACTGCGCGACGGAGCGGTGGTGCGCAGCGCGCCGGCCGCCGAACTCGATCCGGCCGGCCTCGTACGCAGCATGGTCGGCCGGGACGTCGTCTCCAGGCGTGCCCCACGGCCTGCCCCCAAGGACGAGATCGGCCTGGCGGTACGCGGGTTGAACGACGGGCGAGCCGTTCAGGACCTCACCGTCGAGGTGCGCAAGGGCGAGATCGTGGCCGTGCTCGGACCGGCCGGGGACGCGCAGTCCCGGCTGTTCGACCTGCTCTCCGGCCGCCGCCGCCCCGACACCGGCCGACTCCTCGTCGACGGAACCCCCGTGGCGCTCGGCCGGATCCGTGCCTCGCTCGCCGGCGGACTGCGCTGCGTCACCGGGGACCGCCGCGCCCTCGGCCTGGTCCCCGAACTGTCGCTGGACGAGAACCTGATGCTCGCTGACGACCGCTTCGCGCGCCGCCGCCTGCACCGGCGCGGGGCGCTCGCCCGGCGCGCGGCACCGCTGCGGCGGAGCTACGGGGTGGTCTCGCTCTCCGGCAACCCGCCGGTGAGCGCCCTGTCCGGGGGCAACCAGCAGAAGGTCCTGCTGGCCAAGTGGCTCGGGACCGAGCCCGTCGCCTGCTTCCTCGAGGACCCCACCAACGGCGTGGACGTCGCCGCCATGGCCGACATCCACACCCTCGTCGACGGCCTCGCCGCTCGGGGTGTGGCCGTGCTGCTCGCCTCCTCCTCCGCCGACGAGGTCATGCGGCTGGCCGACCGCGTGGTCGTCGTCAGCGCCGGCCGCACGGTCGCCGAACACGACATCACCGCCATCACCCGCGACGAACTCGTCGCCACCGCCCTCGGAGGTCAACCGCAGTGAGCGTCAAGACACTTCACGATGCCCCGGACCTCTCGGACCCGCCCGGAACGGCCCGGCCCCGGTTCTCCCTCGGCGCCCTGCGCCGAGCCCCGCACACCGGACTGACCGCGGTCCTGATCGTGGTGGTGGTCGTCACCGCCCTGCAGACCGAGTCGTTCGCCACCGACACGAACGTGATCAACATCCTGCGCCAGGTGAGCGTCACCGCCGTGATCGCCGCCGGTCTCACTCTGCTGATGACGGCGGGCGGCATGGACTTCTCCATGGGCAGCAACGTCTCGGTCACCACCGCGGTCGGGGCGCAACTGCTGGCGCACGGCCACTCCACCGGGTTCACGGTGGTCGCCTCGCTGGTGCCGGCGACGGTCGTCGGGCTGGTCAACGGGCTCGTGGTGACGTTCACCCGCGTCGCCCCGTTCGTGGTGACCCTGGCGACGGCGACGCTCCTGGACGGTGTCGCGCTCCTGGTGCTGAACAGCGTCAGTGTCTCCATCGGCACCAAGATGTTCGCGCTGGGCAACGACAAGGTCCTCGGCGTCCCCTATCTGCTCGTCCTCGCGATCCTGGTGCTCACGGCGACCGCCCTGGTCATGCGGTTCACCGTGTTCGGCCGCGACGCCTTCGCCATCGGCGGCAACGAACACGTGGCCCGTCTGAGCGGCATCAACGTCACGGCGCGCAAACTCACCCTGTACGCCCTCACCGGGGCCCTGTCCGGTCTGGCCGGTCTGATGCTGCTGTCCCGGCTGGGCTCCAGCAGCCCCGGCACGGGCGGCCTCTCGCTCCAGCTGACCGCGGTCGCCGCCGTCGTCATCGGCGGCACCTCGCTGGCCGGCGGACACGGCACCGTGATCGGCACCGCCCTCGGCGTGGTGCTGCTCGGTGTGGTCGCCAACGCCCTCAACCTCCTCCAGGTGTCCAGCAATTACCAGCAGGTCTCCGTGGGCGGCGTCCTCCTCCTCGCGGCCGTCGCCAACGAACTGCACAAAGCCCGGTCCGCCCGCCGGTGACCGCGCCGACTCCTGCCGGCCGGCGCGCGACCTCGCCGATGCCGGTCCGCCCGCCCGTCACCGCAAAGACCCTTGAAAGGCCTTCCGCCATGAGACTTTCCGCCCGTTCCCGACAAGCGCTGTTCGCCGCCGTCGCCGGCACCACCCTGGTGCTCAGCGGTTGTGGCAAGGACAACGGAAGCGGCGCCGGCACCGGCACCGGCGACATCACCCTCGGGTTCGTCAACGGCGCCGACACGGAGTTCCACACGTGTCTGCAGAAGTCCGTCGAGGAGACGGCCGAGAAGAAGGGCGCCAAGGTCTACACGGCCAACTCCCACCAGAACGCCGGGACCGAGCTGTCCAACATCGAGGACATGATCGCCCGCAATGTGAGCGCGCTGATCGTGCAGACGGTCAACGTCGACTCGCTCAAGGGAGACATAGCCAAGGCGAAGGCCTCCGACGTCCCCATCTACCTGACGTCCGTGGTCACCAACGACGTGAACGACGTCCTCGGCGCGGCCGTCGTCGACCTCCAGAAGGTCGGCGCCATGGACGCCGACTGGGTCCGCAAGGACGCCGGCGGCAAGCACGTGCAGGTCGGCGTGATCGCGGGTGCGCCCGGCGCCGCGTCCGACCTGCTCGTCGGTGGCTTCACCAAGGAACTGCCGGCCACGGCCGAGGTGGTCGCGAACCAGCCCGGCATGTTCAACCCCGTGAAGGCCCAGGACGTCGCCGAGAACATGATCCAGGCCCATCCCGACCTGGACTACGCCTTCGTCGCCAACGAGGAGATGGGCTTCGCCGTCCGCAAGGCGTTCGACGCGGCCGGGGCGAAGGGCGTGAAGATCGTGACCGTCAACGGCACCGACAAGGGGCTGGCCGCGGTGAAGGACGGCCGCTTCTCGGCCACCGTGGCCAACTCGGCGGCGGCACTCGGCCGGACGGCGGTCGAGAACGCGATCGAACTCCTGGGCAACAAGAAGGTTGACAAGATTGCCAACATTCCTCTTCTCTTGGTCACCAAGGACAACCTGACCAAGGCCCCGGAGTACTGCCCCACGTCATAGCGCCCGCGTGGGGGCCGGTGCCTGTCTCACAGCGTCCTCAGCCGCCCGTCCACCCGCGTCGCCGGCATGTCCTGATAGGGCCGCTATGGGGACATTCCGGCCCCTCGTGACCTGCCCCCGGACCGCCGCCAGGCCGCGCTTCGGGTGACGTACCCGTACACCCGAACGACCGGCACCGCCGCCGGGGCCCACCCCTGGCAACCGTGGGCCACCGGAGGAAACATGGACCGCTTGCTCCTCATGCACAGCTTCGTCACCGTCGCGCAGATCGGCAGCTTCAGCGGCGCGGCCAAGAGGCTGGGCTCCTCCGGCTCCCTGGTCTCGCGTCATGTCGCCGAGCTGGAACGGCAGGTGGGCGTCCGCCTGGTCAACCGCACGGCACGCTCCGTGAGTCTCACCGAACCGGGGCAGCGGTACGCCGCGTTCGCGGCCCGCATCCTGGAGGAGATAGAGGCCGAGGACGCCGGAATCGCGCAACTCCACGACCGCGCCGAAGGAACGCTCAGCATCATCTGCCCCAAATGGATAGGAAGCCTCGACCTCGGCGACGCCATAGCGGCCTTTTCCGCGGCCCATCCGAAAATTCAGGTCCGCTTCGAACTCGGCGGCATGTCCGACCGGACGTACGACTTCCTGGACAGCGGATTCGACGTGGCCTTCCACACCCGGGACCTCAGGGACTCCAGCGTCCGTCTCAAGAAGATCGCCTCGCTGCCGTTCGTCCTGTGCGCGTCCAAGGACTACCTCGCCCGCAAGGGGCCGCTCACCGAACCGAACGGCCTCGCCCACCACGACTGCCTCGTGCACGTCAACGACCCCGTCTGGCGCATCGGCCACGGCCACGCGTCCACCCTGCACAAGATCCGCACCATCGCGTTCTCGTCCAACTCCTACATCGCGCTGCAGAAAGCTGCCGTGCACGGGCGCGGCGTCGGCCTGCTGCCGCAGCGCCCCGCGTACGACGACCTCGTCTCCGGCGCCCTCCAGGTGCTGCTGCCAGAACTGGCGGTGCCCGAGCGTCCGCTCTACGCGATCTACGGACCCGGGCAGGACACCCCGCGCAAGATCAGCGTATTCCTGGACTTCCTCACCGAGTGGTTCTCGCAGAATCCCATCCCGGCGATCCGGCCGTAGTCGCAAGAAACGATTGCACATTCCGTCGAGCCCGGAGCATTGAGGCTCTCGAGATCCGAAAACTACGCTCACCGGGCGACCCGCGAAACGAGGACCCATGGGAATCCAGAGAATCGAATCGGTCACCTACGGAATCGAAGAACTCGCCGAATGCGTCCGCTTCTTCGACGACTTCGGACTCCGCTTGGCCGAACGGACCAACGAGCACGCGGTCTTCGAGACGCTCACCGGCCAGACCCTCCGGCTCGACACCGTGCCCGGCCCGCTGCTGCCCCCGCCGGTGGAGGCCGGCCCCACCCTGCGCGAAGTGGTGTGGGGCGTGGACACTCCGCGTGAACTCGAACGGCTGGTCGCGGCGGGAGGCCGCGACCGGGCGGTACGGGAGGACGCCGCCGGTGTGTTCCACACGGTGGACGAGTCCGGGTTCGGGACCGGCCTGACCCTGGCCCGCCCCCGGACGGTGGACGTCACCCCACGGCCCGTCAACACGCTGGGCCGCGTGCACCGCTGGAACACCGCCCTGGCCCCGATCGCCCGCGTGCGGCCCCTGCGCATGTGCCACGTCGCCCTCAACATCCGCAAGGAGGGCCGGGAGGACGCCGTCGCCTTCTACACGGACCGCCTCGGCTTCCGGCCCACCGACGTGGTCGAGCCCATGGGCGTCTTCATGCAGGCACCCGGCGACGACGACCAGCACACCATGCTGCTGTGCCACCGCCCCGACCGGGCCGGCGTCAACCACGTCGCCTACGAGGTCCCCGGCTTCGACGACGTCGTCGAAGGCGGCAACCACATGATCGACCAGGGCTGGCGCGAGGCCCGCCGGCTCGGCCGCCACACCGTCGGCTCCAACGTCTTCCGCTTCCTGCACGCACCCTGCGGCGGCCGGGTGGAGTACGCCGCCGACATGGACCGGGTCGACGACTCCTACGAGACCCGCGTGCACGCGACCGCACCGCCGCACCACATCTGGGCGCTGCGCACCCACCGCGACCAGCAGGACACCCCCGCCTCCTGACCCGACAGCCAGCCTGAGAGGGCACCCACTCATGACCACCGACCACGGCTACCCCGCCGTCCGCATGTACATAGCGGGCGAGTGGTGCCAGGGCGGCACCGGACGTACCGCCCCGATCGTGAACCCCGCCACCGAAGAGGTCGTCGGAGACGTACCGCTCGCCACCGCCTCCGACCTGGACCGCGCCCTCGAAGCCGCGGCCGAGGGCTTCCGCGTCTGGCGCGACACGCCCGTCGCCCGGCGCACCGCCGTCCTGCACGCCGCCGCCGACCTGCTCACCGAACGCAGCGCCGACATCGGCCGCGTCATGACCCTGGAACAGGGCAAACCCCTCGCGGAGGCGACCGGGGAGGCCCGCCGCGTCGCCGACACCCTGCGCTGGCACGCCGAGGACGCGCGGCGCGCCTACGGCCGCATCATCCCCTCCGCCCCCGGCACCCTGCTGTCCGTACGGCGCGAACCCGTCGGCCCCGTCGCCGCCTTCGTCCCGTGGAACTTCCCCGCGGGCGGCCCCATGCGGAAGATCTCCTCCGCACTCTCCGCCGGATGCTCCCTCGTCATCAAGGCGTCCGAGGAGACCCCCGCGACCGCGGGCGCCCTGGTGCGCTGCTTCGCCGACGCCGGACTCCCGGCCGGTGTGCTCAACCTCGTGTTCGGTGAACCGGCGGAGGTGTCCGCCCACTTGATCGCCTCACCCGTCACCCGGCTCGTCGCCTTCACCGGATCGGTGCCCGTCGGCAAACTGCTCGCCGCCAGGGCGGGCGAGGTCATGAAGCCGTCCCTGATGGAACTGGGAGGCCACGCCCCCGTGCTCGTCTGCGCGGACGCCGACCCGGCGGTGGCCGCCCGCCGTGCCGCACAGGCCAAGTTCGCCAACGCGGGACAGGTGTGCACCTCGCCGAGCCGCTTCCTGGTCCACGACAGCCTGGTCGAGGACTTCACCGCCGAGTTCGTGAAGGCCGCCGAGGCCGTGGTCGTCGGCGACGGCCTCGTCGAGGGCACCACCATGGGACCGCTCGCCAACGAGCGCCGGCTCCGCGCGATGGAGCGTCTGACCGCCGACGCGGTGGGACGGGGCGCCACCGTGCGCACGGGCGGCGCACGCCTGGACCGGCCCGGCTACTTCTTCGCGCCGACCGTCCTGACCGACGTCCCGGCGGACGCCGGCCTCCTGCACGAGGAGCCGTTCGGCCCGCTCGCCCCCGTCCTCCCCTTCACCGACCTCGACGACGCGCTGCGCACCGCGAACCGGCTGCCGTACGGACTCGCCGCGTACGGCTTCACAGAATCGGCGGCCACCGCCGAGCGCCTGGTGCGCGAACTGGAGGCCGGGATCCTCTCCCTCAACCACTGCGGCGGCTCCGTCAGCGAGGCACCCTCCGGGGGCGTCAAGGAGAGCGGCTACGGCAGGGAGGGCGGGCCCGAGGCCCTGGACGCCTACCTCATCACCAAGCGGGTCTCGCACCTGCTGGCGGGCTGAGGAGCCATGAGGTACACCCGCGTCTCGGTCGGCGGGCGAGCGGTGTGGGGCCGTGTGGGGGAGGAGGACGTCGAACTCCTCGCGGAGTCCCCCCTGGAGGCCGCGCGGCGTCCTTCGTACCCCGAAGCCGGCCCGACCGTCATCGGCACCGTGCCGCTCACCACGGCGACCTGGCTGCCGGTCGTCGTCCCGCCCGTGTTCTACGCCGTCGGCATGAACTACCGGCGTCACATCGCCCACGCACGGGCCGTTCAGCCCACCCGCCCCGAAGTGGGCTACCGGGCCAACAACGCGCTCACCGGACATCGCGCAGCCATCGTCAGACCGGCCGGCGTACGGGGACGCTTCGAGGCCGAGCCGGAACTCGTCGCCGTCATCGGCCGCACCCTGCGGCACGCCACCCGGGAGGAGGCACGCTCCGCCGTGTTCGGTTGGACGATCGGCAACGACGTCAGCGCCCGCGCCTGGCAGCACGAGGACCGCACGTTCTGGCGCAGCAAGAACAGCGACACCTTCAAGCCGATGGGCCCCTGGATCGAGACCGACGTCGACGCCCTGGCCCAGACCACCACGCTCCGCGTCAACGGCGAGGTCCGCGCCGCGTTCCCCACCGGCGACATGGTCTTCGACCCCTTCGACTACATCGTCGAGATCACCCGGCACATCACCATGCACCCCGGCGACGTGCTGTGGATGGGCGCCGAGGCCACCTGCCAGATCGAACCGGGGGACACCGTCGACATCGAGATCAGCGGCATCGGCGTCCTGTCCAACACCGTCCGAGGAGAGACCACGGAAAGGCGTCAGCAGTCATGAGCAAGGAACCCCGCTACATCCACCACGTCAACTTCCCGACCACCGACCCCGACCGCACCGCCGCCTGGTACACGAAGGTCTTCGGGATGAAGCGCATCATGCCCAAGTCCAACACGCGTGTGGTGCTGATGACCCGCGGCAACTTCGACCTGCACTTCACCCCGGTCGAGGAGATGGAGCGCATGGCGCCCTACCACTTCGCCGTCGAGGTCGACGACTGGGACGAGTTCCTCGCCCACCTCGCCGAGCTCGGCATCCGGCACACCCGGCCGATCGAACGCCCCGAGAACCAGTCCAAGTTCTGCTACATCCACGACCCCGACCACACCATGATCGAGCTCGTCTTCCACGGCCGGCGCCCCGACTGAGCGCGCACCGCCCGGAGTTCAACCCCCAGTACCGCTAGGAGCTCACTCCCATGCCCCTCGCCGATTCCGACGGCACCTCCCTCTACTACGAGCGCCACGGCAGCGGCCCGGCGATCCTGTTCGTGCACGGCAGCGGCGGCAACCATGCCGCCTGGTGGCAGCAAGTGGCAGCGCTGCGCGACGAGTTCACCGTCGTCACCATGGACCTGCGCGGCTTCGGCAAGTCCGACTCGTCGATGCCCGAGTTCGACGGACAGGACTTCCCCGGTGACGTCGTCGCCGTGCTGGACGCCGAAAACCTCACCGACGTCATGGTGGTCGGGCAGTCCATCGGCTCGGTGGCGGCCCTCCGCGCCGGACTGCTCCGCCCCGACCGGGTCGGATCCGTCGTCCTCGGACACTCCCTCGGCGGCATCAGCCACCCCGAGCTGAGAGAACTGGCCGCCGCCGACCGGGCCGAGGCCGTCGGACTCCCCGTCATCGACCGCCTGCTCACCCGCCGCTTCCAGCGGGAGCACGCCGACCGCACCTTCCTCTTCCAGCAGATGGGCACCTTCAACGTCGCGCGGATGGCCGACCTGCGCAACCTCGACACCGACGGCCCCAGCCTGGACGACATCCGGGACTCGGGCCTGCGGGTGGCCTTCCTGCTCGGCGAGAAGGACGCCGTGCTCAGCGTGAAGACCGTGACCCGCGCCCACGAACTGCTGCCCGGCTCACTCCTGGAGATCGTCCCGGGCGCCCCGCACTCCATGTACTGGGAGGCGCCCGGCCCGTACAACCGCGCCGTGGCCCACCTGCGCCGCACCCTCACCGGACCGAAGGAACCAGCATGAACAGCCTCACCCTCGACGCGGCCGAGGAGATCGTCGACGCCGCCCTCCGGCACGCCCACGCGCTCGGGAAGGCCGTGAGCGTCGCCGTGGTCGACGCGGGCGGATTCGTCGTCAGCGTCCGCCGGTCGGACGGCGCGCGGCCCCTCACCCCCGACATCGCCCGGGCCAAGGCCTACACCGCGGCCGTCATGCAGCGCCCCGGCCGGATGCTGAAGAAGTGGCAGGAGAGCCAGCCGGTCTTCTTCTCCCAGCTCTCCCAACTGCCCGGAGCGGCCCTGCCCATCCTCGCCACCGAGGGCAGCGTCACGATCAAGAAGGACGGCGAGATCATCGGCGGCCTCGGCATAGCCGGCGGAACGGCGGACGAGGACCAGCAGGTCGCCGACGACGTCCTCGCATCCCTCGGCTACGAACTGGAGTTCGCCGCCTGGGGCGTGGCGGGCAACCCGGCCGGCAACACGGAGAAGGAGGCCTGAGCGATGGCGGACACCTTCAACTACCGCATCGACCACCACGGCAGCCTGGTCCGGCCCGCCGCCCTGCTGGCAGCGCGGGCCGCGGACGACCCCGCGGCCCTGGAGAAGGCGGAGGCCGAGGCGGTCGCGGCGGCGGTGGCCGACCAGCGCCGGCTGCGCTGCACCGTCGTCACCGACGGGGACTTCCCCAGGGAGGACTTCCGCAGCGCCGTCCTCGACGGCGTCCGCGGGTTCCGACGCACCGGGGAGGAGACCCCCGACGGGCTGCCGCGATGGGTGGCGCATTCCCTGCCCGAGGCCGACGGACCGCTCCTCGCCGACCGGGCCGGACGCCTCGCCGAACTCACCGCCATCGCGCCCAAGGCCTGCCTGCCGTCCCCGGCCTACCTCGCCGCGACCACCTTCGACCCCGGGCTCGCGACGTCCGGCGGCCCCGCCTCGGCCCGCGTACTCGGCGAGGCCCTCGCGGAGATCATCCACGCGGAGATCGAGCTGCTGGTCTCCCGTGGGGTGCGGTTGATCCAGCTCGACAACCCCTTGCTCCTCGGCCACGTGTCCACGGACCCGGCCGCCCCGGGGGCCCTCTCCTACGAGGACACCCTCGCGGTGGAGGCGTCGGCGGTACGGGCTGCGGAGCGTCCCGAGGGCGTACGGATCGGTCTCTGCCCCGGCTGGCGGGCACCCGCCGAGGTCGATACGGCGAGGCTGCGGCGTCTGTACGACGGCGTACCGGTGGACCGCTGGGTCCTGCCGTACGACCAGGGAACCGACGCCGAACTCGACCTCGTCAGGGCGTTGCCCGAGGACCGGGACGTGTGCCTGGGCGTCGTCGACGCGACGGTGCCCGACCTGGAGGACGTCGACACGGTGATGTCCCGCATCGACGCCGCCGCCGGGCTGAAGGACATCGAGGACATGGCCGTCGCGCCGTCCCGGGGCTTCGCCGCCACGGCGACGCGCCCGCTGCTGACCGTCGAGGACCAGCGCCGCAAGCTGGTGCTGGTGGAGACGCTCGCCCGCTACTGCTGGGGCAACGAGTTCTGAACCCCGGGCCGCGGGGGCCGGGAAGCGCGACCGCGCTTCCCGGCGGACCCTCAGAGCACCTCGGCGAAGGCCACCGTGCGCTCCGTCAGCAGCGGGAACACCCGTCCCACGACCAGCTCGCAGAAGTGCTCCGCCGCTCTGTGGGCGTCGAAACCGGCCCGGTCGGTGTACTGCTCGTACAGCACGAAGCTCCCCGCCCGCCCGGCCTCCGCGTGCACCTCGTACACGAGGTTCCCCGGTTCCTTCCGGGTGTGCTCGCGCATCGTCAGCAGCGCGGCACGCACCACCGCCTCGTCGGCGGGCTCGCAGCGGTAGTGGGCGATGACCGCGTACGCCATCCGTCTTCTCCTCACGGCTCCGACAGCGACGGCCGCTCTCCCGGCACCCGCTGTCCCGATGTCTCCTCACGGCTCCGGACGAAGGGCCTTCGCGGGCCGTCCGCGGGACACCGCGGCGCGGCCGAGAGGCCGTCCGGCCCGCCGATTCCAGCACGGATCGACCGCCCCGCGGCCCGCGCGCGGCGCAAGCAATGACTGCCCCCACAGGGCTGGTGACCCACCCCGACATGGTGTGTCGTCGCATCTCCCGGCCCTGTGCAGACCGCGGACCGGCGCCGCGGCGGACGAAGGAAGTGATCTCCATGCGAACCCTGGAAACCCTCTCCGGTGGGGAGTGGGTGACGACCGGTGAGTGGATCGACGTCCACGACCCGGCCGATCTGCGCGCCCCCGTCGCCCGCGTGCCCGCGCTGAGCGCCGCCGACGTCACCCGGGCCTACGACCACGCCGAGCGGGGCTTCACGACCTGGCGGCGCACCAGCCCGTTCGAGCGGGCCCGCATCATGACCGACGCCGCCCGGCTGCTGCGCGAACGCGTGGCGCGGATCGCCGAGGACCTGGCGGGCGAGATGGGCAAGACCCGGGCGGAGGCGACGGGGGAGACGGTCAAGGCCGCGGACTTCCTGGAGTACTACGCGGGCGTCGCCCGCCAGGGATACGGCACGCTCGTGCACGACGCACGTCCGGACACCCGTACCAGCCACCAGCGCGAACCCCTCGGGATCGTCCTCGCCGTCACCCCGTGGAACGACCCGCTGATCACCCCGGCCCGCAAGCTCGCGCCCTGCCTCGCGGCGGGCAACGCCGCGCTCCTCAAGCCGGCCACCGACACTCCTCAGGCCGCCCTGCACCTCGCCCGCGCCCTGCACGACGCGGGCCTGCCGCCCGGTGTCCTGAACGTCGTCACCGGCCGCGGCGCGCAGATCTCCGAGGCGCTCCTGTCCGACCCGCGCCTGGTCGCGTTCACCTTCACCGGCAGCAACGAGGTCGGCGAGGACCTGCGGGCCCGGCTCGCCGGCCGTAACGTCCGCTTCCAGGGCGAACTGGGCGGCAAGAACGCCACGGTCGTCCTCGCCGACGCGGACCTCACCGCCGCCGCCAGGGCCGTCGCCGCCGCGGGCTTCGCCCAGGCCGGACAGCGCTGCACCGCGACCAGCAGGGTCGTCGTGGAGCGGCCCGTGTACGAGGAGTTCACCCGGCTCCTGCTCGCCGAGACGGCCGCGCTGCGCATCGGGCCGGGCCTCGCCGAGGGCACCACCATGGGACCGCTGGTGAGCGCCCGACAGCGCGACGGCGTGCTCCGCGCCGTCGAACGCGCCGTCGAGCAGGGCGCGAAGGTCCTCGCGGGCGGCGACCGTCCGGCGGACGAGGCGCTGGGCCACGGCTGCTACGTCGACCCCACCGTGCTCGGTGACGTGAGCGACGACGTGGACATCTGGCACGAGGAGGTGTTCGGACCGGTTCTCGCCCTGCGCGCCGTCGACTCCTTCGAGGAGGCGGTGCGGGTGGTCAACGACTCCGACTTCGGCCTCGCCGCGGCGGTGTTCACCCGCGACCTGGGTGCCGCCCACCGCTTCGCCGAGGAGGCCGAGTGCGGCCAGATCGCCGTGAACACCACCACCTCGGGCTGGGACGTCCACCACCCCTTCGGCGGCTTCCGCGACTCCGGGTCGCCCTTCAAGGAGCAGGGCGAGGAGGCCCTGCGCTTCTACACCCGCGTCAAGACCGTCGCCGTGCACTTCGGTGCCTGACGGCGGGCGGCCCCGGCCGGGGGCTCGGCCAGGGGACGTCGCACGGCCCGGCGGCGACAGGGCCCGCACAGAACAACGCACGGCTGGAAACGGGGACTTCGCAGGACCCCGGCAAGAGAAGAGGAGGTAGCCGATGGCTGACGAGACGATCGGCGTCGTCGGCGCCGGCATCGTGGGCCTGGCCACGGCCCGCGAGCTCGCCCTGCGCCGCCCCGGCACCCGGGTCGTGGCGCTGGACAAGGAGCAGCGGGTCGCCGTCCACCAGACCGGTCACAACTCGGGCGTGGTGCACGCCGGGATCTACTACACACCCGGCAGCCTCAAGGCCCGGCTGTGCACACGGGGCATGGCGATGCTGCGCGAGTACTGCCGCGACCGGCACCTGCCGTACGACGAGTGCGGCAAACTCGTCGTCGCGGTCACCGAAGCCGAAGTCCCGCGCATGGAGGCCCTGTACGCCAACGCGCTGCGCAACGAGGTGCCAGGGCTGCGACGGGTCGGCGCACACGAGATCCGCGACATCGAGCCGTACGCCGAGGGCCGTGCGGGCCTGCACTCGCCGCGCACCGCCATCACCGACTACACCGCCGTCGCCCGGTCCTTCGCCGAGGACGTCGAGGCGTCCGGCGGGGAGGTGCGGCTGGGCTTCCCGGTCACCCGCGTCACCCGGCTCACCGGCGGCGGCATCGAAGTGGCCTCCGGACCCGAGACCCTGCGCGTGGACCGCCTCGTCCTGTGCGCGGGACTGCACAGCGACAGCGTCGCCGCACTGGCCGACGACGGCGACGAACCGCGCATCGTCCCCTTCCGCGGCGAGTACATGTCGGTCTCCGCCGAGAAGGCGCACATGGTCCGCGGCCTCATCTACCCCGTGCCCGACCCGCGTTACCCCTTCCTGGGGGTGCACTTCACGCGCCGCGTCGACGGCGCCGTGGAGGTCGGCCCCAACGCGGTCCTCGCCTTCGCCCGGGAGGGATACCGCCTCGGGGACGTCGATCCGCGCGAACTGAGGCGCATGGCGGCCTTCCCCGGCCTGTGGCGGCTGGCCCGGCAGCACTGGCGCACCGGCATCGGCGAGATGCGCGGCTCCTTGTCGATGCGGGCCTACATGAAGGCCGCCAAGGCGTACGTGCCCGGCATCGACGCGTCCGACGTGGTGCGCGGCGGAGCCGGTGTCCGCGCCCAGGCACTCGGCAGGGACGGCGCGCTGGTCGACGACTTCGTGATCCATCAGGCCGGCGGGGTCACGGCCGTCCGCAACGCGCCCTCGCCCGCCGCGACCTCGTCCATGGCGATCGCGGAGCACATCGCCGACACGGTCCTCGGCGACACCCGCGCAACCTGAACATGCCCTGCGTACAGGGCATTTCCGCGCAACAACTGCTTGCGCCCCCAGCGCTCCGCAAGAGCTCCGCGGCCGCCTAGCGTTCCCCGCGCACCACCCCACCACCCCCATCGAAGAGAGACGGTCACCGACATGTTCGTCGTCGACACCCAGATCCACATCTGGAAGGAAGAGACCCCGGACCGCCCCTGGGTCCCCGGCGCGCGTGAGCGCATCCGGCTCAACGGCCACCGGGAGGAGCCCTTCTCCTACGAGGAGGCCCTGGAGCTGATGGACGAGGCCGGCGTCAACCGGGCGCTGATCCTGCCGCCGTCGTGGGAGGGCAACCGGATCGACTACGCCCTGGAGGCCTGCGAGGCCCACCCGGACCGCTTCGGCATCATGGCCCGAGTCCCGCAGGACCACCCGGTCGAGGGCACCGCCCTGCTGACGGATTTCGCGCAGAACCCGCACGTCAAGGGCACCCGGCTCACCTTCCACCGGCCGCAGGACCGCAACTGGATGATCGACGGCACCAACGACTGGTACTGGCCCGTCGCCGAGGAGCTCGGCGTCCCGACCATGGTCCACGCCCCGATCTGGAAGCGTGAGCTCGGGCAGATCGCCGGGAAGCACCCCGCCCTGAAGATCATCATCGATCACATGGGGATCATGGCCCGCTGCGTGGACGACGCGATCGGCTACTGGGTCCAGGAGACCGCCGACCTGCACGTCCACCCGAACATCTACGTCAAGGTCTCGGCCCTGCCCGGCTATTCGACGCAGCCCTTCCCGAACAAGAACATCGAGAAGTACGTGCGCGAGATGGTGGACAGGATGGGCCCGCAGCGCTGCTTCTACGGCACCGACATCACCCGCCTGCTGGGCCACGGCATCACGTACACCGACACCATCGAGCAGTTCACCAAGCACTGGGACTTCACGCCCGACGAGCTCGAATGGATCATGGGCCGGGGTATCAGCGAGGTCCTCGACTGGCCGATCGAGGGCTGAGGACGTACCGAGATGACGGACACCAGGAATCCGGTGGGTGCCGACGGCGGCGACGCCCTCGTCTCCGCCTTCAACGCCGCCGGCGCCGACTACCTCTTCTGCTCGTCGGGCTCCGAATGGGCCCCGGTCTGGGAGTCGTTGGCCCGGCGGCACCGCGACGGCGAACCGGCCCCCCGGTACCTCGACCTCACCCACGAGACCGTGGCCGTCGGCATGGCCACCGGATACGGACTGATCACCCGCCGCCCGCAGGGTGTGCTCCTGCACGCGGCTCCGGGCCTGCTCCAGGGCTCGATGGCGGTCCACGGGGCGCTGCTGGCCGGTGTGCCCATGGTGGTCGCCTCCTCCGAGTCGACCAGCTACGGCGACGGGCCCGGCCCGGACCCCGGCGGCCAGTGGTACCGCAACCTGTCGGTCGTGGGCGGCCCGCACGCCATCGCGCGCCCGTTCACCAAGTGGTCCAACGAGGCCGCCGACGTGCACACCCTGCCCACGATGGTCACGCGGGCGGCCGAACTGTCCTGGCGGGCCCCCGCCGGGCCGGCGTACCTCAATGTCCCGCTGGAGATCCTCCTGGAGGAGTGGGACGGCCGCGAGGCCAAGCCGATCGTGCCGCCGGGCTCCACGCACAGCTCACCCGAAGAGGCCGACGCGGTCGCCCGGATGATCCGCGAGGCGGACAATCCCGTGATCGTCACGGAGACGGCCGGCCGGGAGGCGGGCGGCTTCGAGGCCCTCCTCGCCTTCGCCGAGGCCTGGGGCATCCCGGTCGTCGAGCCCGACTCCGCGGTGTGCGGCAACTTCCCGCGCACCCATCCGCTGCACGCGGGCGGCGACATCGGCCCGTGGATGGACGACGCGGACCTCATCCTCCTCGTCAACTGCCGGGCCCCGTTCTATCCGCCGAGCCGACGCCCCGCCAGGGCGCGGGTCGTGGTCATCGACGAGGTGCCGCAGCGCCCGCACATCGCCTATCAAGTGCTGTTCGCCGACCGCTACTTGGAGGGTGACGTCACCAACACCCTGCGCCAGCTCGCCAAGCGGGGCGAGGCGGTGCGGGCCGACGCGGCGGTCCGGGCCGCCGTCACCGCGCGGCGCGCGGCGCAGGTGGAGCGACATGCTTCCGAGTGCGCGGCGATCGCCACCGCGGAGGCGTCGGCGGCGCGGTCCGAGGGCATCGACCCGGTGCTCGTCGCCGCCACGCTGCACACCCTCCTCGACGGCCGGGACGCGATCGTCGTGGACGAGACCATCACCCACAGCCGCGTCGTCAGGCGGCATGTCCGGACGGCCGACCCGGACTCCTACTTCTATGTGCAGGGCGGGCTCGGCCAGGGCATCGCGGTCGCCCTCGGCGTCAAGCTCGCCGCCGGGAACCGGCCCGTGGTGCTCACCATCGGCGACGGCGCGTTCGCGTACAACCCGGTCGTCCCGTCGTACGACGCCGCCCGTGCCCACGACCTGCCGGTGCTGGTCGTCATCTTCAACAACCGTGTCTACAAGTCGATGAACCTCAACCACCGCCGCTTCTACCCCGACGGCGCGGCGGCCGACACCGGAGAGTGGCTCGGCACGGATCTGCGCCGGCTGCCCCGGCTCGCCCGGTTCGCCGAACCGTTCGGCATGCACACCGAGACCGTCGACACGCCGGACGCGCTCGCCCCCGCCCTGGAGCGCGCCCTCAAGGCCGTGGCGGACGGCACCACGGCCGTCGTCGACGTGCTCGTCACCCGCTGACCAGGAGGCACCCGCCACCATGTCCGACACCCCGACACCGCCCGCACCGGGCAAGGTCCTCGTCCCCGCCGAGGACCTGCGCACCTTCGCGGCCGCCCTTCTGGAGAAGGGCGGGCTCAGCGCCGAGCACGCCCGCACCACCGCCCACGCGTTCGTCTGGGCCGCCCTGCGCGGCATCGACTCGCACGGCATCGGACGTGTGCCCGCCTATCTCGACCTGCTCGCCAAGGGCGTGGCCAACCCGAGGCCCGAGCTCAGGGTCGAGTCCGCCACCCCGGCCGCGGCGGTCGTGGACGCCGACCGTGCGCCCGGCCCGGTCGCCCTCACCCTGGCCGCCCAGGAGGCCGTGAACCGTGCCAGGGCGGGCGGGATCGCCGCCGTGGGAGTGCGCCGCACCGTCCACACCGGCGCCGTCGGCCATTACGTCGCGAAGATCGCCGAACAGGGCCTGGTCGGCATCGCCTTCGTCGCCGGGATGCCCAACATGGGCTACACCGGCGTCAGGGGCGCCGCCGTGGCCACCAGCCCGCTCGCCGTCGCCGTCCCCACCGACGCCGCGTCGGCCCACGCACCCCTGCTCCTCGACATGGCCACCGCCACCGTCGCCCTGGGCCGGATCCGCGAGGCCAGGGCGAACGGCACCCCGTTGCCCGAGGGGGCCGCCGCCACCGAGGACGGCACGCCCACCACGGACCCGGAGAAGGCGGTCATGCCCCTGCCGCTGGGCGGTGCCAAGGGGTCGGGCATGTCGCTCGCCTTCGAGCTGCTCACCAGCGTGCTCGTCGGGGCGCCGATCTTCGCCGGCTTCCACTCGGACGACCCCGACGGCCGAAAGCACCGTCAGAACGCCCTGCTCATCGCGATCGACCCGGCGGCCTTCGGCGACGCGGACGCCTTCGCCGCGGCCGTCGGCACCACTCTGGGCACGCTCAAGAGCCTGCCGCCGGCGGACGGTGCCGAGGGTGTCTTCTATCCCGGCGAGCGCAGCGCCTCGGCCGCCGTGCGCCGGGCCGACGAAGGGGTGCCCGTCGCGCGGAAGGTGTGGCGCGAACTCACCCTGAGCGCCGAGCGGTTCGGCATCACGCCGCCCGTGACCGCCGCCACCCGAGCCGAACGGGCTCGTACCTGAGCCGACCCGTGCCGGGGCCGAGTGTTCCCGCGCGGCAGCCGGGTCGGCCCCGCCCTCGTGCAGAGCCGGCGGAGCCGACCCGCATCCGAGCCGAACAGCGGGGGCACGCCCGAAGCGTTCCACCCCGAGACGCCCGCCCGGTCCGCCGGAGCCGGGCGTCTTCGGCGTACACGGCCCTCGTCGACAAGGCGCCCCGCCGCTGCGCCGACAAGACGGTCGGCAAGATGCGAAACAAAATTGTTGACAATCTTGTTGGTCTAGATTTACGTTCGACAGGCACTCACTCAGGGAGGGCGCAATGCAGAAGGAAGCCCGTCCAGGCACCGGCGAGCAGGCCAAGCAGCATGCACTGGTGCAGCTGCGGCAGGCGATTCTGCGCGGAGAGATGGCACCGGCCCAGCGGCTGGTGGAGAACGAACTCGCCGAGCAGTTCGGTGTCACCCGGGCCAGCGTCCGGGCGGCGCTGATCGAGCTGGAGTCGGAGGGACTGGTCGAGCGGATCCGCAACCGCGGGTCCCGGGTCCGGGTCGTGACGGTCGAGGAAGCGGTGGCCATCACCGAGTGCCGCATGGCGCTCGAGGGGCTCTGCGCGGCCAAGGCCGCCGTCGAGGCCAGCGATGAACAGCTGGCCGAGCTGGCCGACTTGGGCGCGGCGATGACCAAGGCCGTCGCCGACGGCGAGCCGGTGACCTATTCCGAGCTCAATCATGAAGTGCACGCCCGCATCAGGGAGTTCTCCGGCCAGCAGACGGCCGTGGGCCTCCTGGAGCGGCTCAACGCCCAACTGGTGCGGCACCGCTTCCAGTTGGCTCTGCGGCCGGGGCGTGCCCAGCAGTCCCTGAGTGAACACCTGGCCATGATCGAGGCGATCTCGGCCAGGGACCCGCAGGCGGCCGAAGCGGCCGTCCGCGTCCACCTCGGCAGCGTGATCGACGCGCTGCGCGACTGACGCAGCGCGCGGCCGACGCGCGGTGCGGCGGACGGTCCGAGGTGGGCGCGCACCTGTCCACCAAGGAGATTTCTGCAATGACGCACGGCACAGCGCCTGCCTCGCCCGCGCCTCCGGCTCCGCCGGAGCAGGGGGAGACCCCGCCACGATCGACGCTGGTCGTCACCGCGCACGCCGGGGACTTCGTGTGGCGTGCCGGGGGAGCCATCGCCCTGGCCGCCTCGCGAGGGGAGAAGGTCACCGTCGCCTGCCTGACCTTCGGTGAGCGCGGCGAGTCCGCCAAGGCCTGGCGCGAGGGCAAGAAGCTGGAGGAGATCAAGGCGATACGCCGGGCGGAGGCCGAACGGGCCGCCGCCACGCTCGGCGCCGAGGTCCGCTTCTTCGACGCCGGCGACTACCCGCTGACCCCCACCGCCGAGCTGACCGACCTGCTGGTGGCCGTCTATCGCGACACGCAGCCCGACGTCGTCCTCACGCACCCGGCCGAGGACCCGTACAACGGCGACCACCCGGCCGCCCACCGCATGGCCCTGGAGGCCCGCGTCCTCGCCCAGGCCATCGGCTACCCCGGCCCCGGCGAGATCATCGGAGCACCGCCGGTCTTCTTCTTCGAACCGCACCAGCCCGAGATGAGCGGCTTCCGGCCCGAAGTCCTCCTGGACATCACCGAGGTGTGGGACACCAAGCGCAAGGCCATGGAGTGCCTCGGCGCCCAGCAGCACCTGTGGGACTACTACACCGACCTCGCCGTCCGCCGCGGCGTCCAGCTCAAGCGCAACGCCGGCCCCAACCTGGGCCTCGCCCACAGGACGATGGCCGAGGCGTACATGCGTCCCTACCCGCAGATCGCGAAGGAGCTGGCATGAGCGGCGTGATCGTCACCGACCCGCCGAAGGCGGACGCCGAGGAGGTCGAGGCGCTCGCCGCGTTCGGTGTCGCCACCGTGCACGAGGCGATGGGCCGCACCGGCCTGCTCGGCACCCACCTGCGCCCGATCCAGCAGGGCACGCGGGTCGCCGGCACCGCGGTCACCGTCCTCTCGTGGCCCGGCGACAACCTCATGATCCACGCGGCTGTCGAGCAGTGCGGCGAGGGCGACGTCCTGGTGGTCACCACCACCTCGCCCTCGACCGACGGCATGTTCGGTGAACTGTTCGCCACCGCGCTCCGGCGGCGCGGCGTGCGCGGCCTCGTCATCAACGCCGGTGTCCGGGACACCGCCGAACTGCGCGAGATGGGCTTCCCGGTCTGGTCCGCGGCGGTCAGTCCGCAGGGCACGGTGAAGGCGACGGGCGGCTCGGTCAACGTGCCGGTGGCGATCGGCGGCCAGATCGTCCGGGCCGGCGACGTGATCCTCGCCGACGACGACGGGGTGGTGTGCGTGCCCCGCGAGGACGCCCGCCGTGCCGCCGAGGCGTCGGAGGCCCGCGAGAACAAGGAGGCCGCCGCACGTGCCGCCTTCGCCGAGGGCCGGCTCGGCCTGGACCGCTACGGCCTGCGCGAGACCCTCGTACGGCTGGGCGTGTCCTACGTGCCCTACGAGGACCACGTCCGGGGTGCGACGCCCGGGCGGGGCGGAGCCCGGCCATGACCGCGCCCGAGGCGGTGCGCTGCATGCTCCTGCGCGGCGGCACCTCCAAGGGCGCCTATTTCCTGGCCGAGGACCTGCCCGCCGACACCGCCGCCCGCGACGACCTGCTGCTGCGGGTCATGGGCAGTCCCGACCCGCGGCAGATCGACGGCCTGGGCGGCGCGCACCCGCTCACCAGCAAGGTCGCCGTGGTCCGTGCCTCGGCGGACCCCGCGGCCGACGTCGACTACCTCTTCCTCCAGGTCGCCGTGGACCGGGCGGAGGTGAGCGACCGTCAGAACTGCGGAAACATCCTCGCCGGGGTGGGACCGTTCGCCGTCGAACGAGGACTGGTCGCGCCGGGGGAGGGCCGCACCCGCGTACGCATCCGCATGGTCAACAGCGGGGAACTGGCGGTCGCGACCTTTCCCACCGAGGACGGACGCGTCGACTACTCCGGGACCGCAGAGATCTCCGGGGTGCCGGGTACGGCCGCTCCGGTGGTGATCGAGTTCCCCGGGGGCGGCGGTCCGCTGCTGCCCACCGGCCACGCCCGCGACATCGTCGCCGGCACACCCGTGACCTGTGTGGACAACGGCATGCCGACCGTACTGATCGCCGCCTCGGCCGTCGGTGTCAGCGGCCACGAGACACCCAAGGACCTGGAGGAGGACCTCGCGCTCGCCGACCGGCTCCGGGAGATCCGCCTGGCGGCGGGCAAGCTGATGGGCCTCGGCGACGTCGAGGCCGCCACCGTGCCGAAACTGACCCTGCTGGCCGCGCCCCGGCACGGGGGCGCGGTCATGACCCGCACGTTCATCCCGGTGCGCTGCCACACCTCCATCGGTGTCCTCGGCGCCGCGAGCGTCGCCGCGGGGCTGCGCGTGGCGGGCGGTGTCGGGCAGCACGTGGCGCGGCTGCCCGCGACGGGGGACCGGCTGCGCATCGAACACCCCACCGGGTTCCTCGACCTCGAATCCGGCATCGAGTACGGCCGTGACGGCGCCGTACCGGTGGCCCGCCGCACCGCCGTCGTCCGCACCGCACGCAAGATCTTCGACGGCACGGTCTTCCCCCGGCCGTCCGGAGCCGCACAACACCCTTAAGGAGGCCCGCATGGCGCCGCCCCTCGGAGACATCGCCCACCTCGGGCACGTCGAACTGCTCACCCCTGACCTGGACGCCAGTGTCCGCTTCTTCACCGACTACCTCGGCCTGACCGAGAACGGCCGCTCCGGAGACTCCGTCCACCTGCGGACCTGGGACGACTACGAGCACCACAGCCTGACCCTCACCGCGCACACGACCCCCGGCCTGCGCCGCACCGCCCTGCGGGCGTCCGGTGAGGAAGCCCTGCACCGGCGGGTCAAGGAGATCGAGAACAGCGGTCGTCCGGGCCGCTGGGTGGAGGACGAGCCGGGCATCGGCCCGCTGTACGTGACCACCGATCCGGACGGCCACGAACTCGCCCTGTACTGGGAGAGCGAGTGGTACCGCGCGCCGGACGAGCTGAAGCCGGCCCTGAAGAACCAGCCGCAGGCCAAACCGGGCCACGGGGTGGGCGTACGGCGCCTCGACCACGTCAACTACCTGGCCGCCGACGTCGCGTCCAACGGAGACTTCGTCCGCGACGTCCTCGGCGCCCGCCCCACCGAGCAGATCCGGCTCGACAGCGGGCGGATCGCCGCCCAGTGGCTGACGTTCAGCAACAAGTCGTACGACGTCGTCTACACCGAGGACTGGACCGGCTCGAACGGGCGCCTGCACCACATCGCGTTCGCCACCGACACCCGCGAGGACATCCTGCGCGCCGCCGACCTGGCGATCGACACCGGCGTGTTCATCGAGACGGGCCCGCACAAGCACGCCATCCAGCAGACCTTCTTCCTGTACGTGTACGAGCCGGGCGGCAACCGGATCGAGCTGTGCAACCCGCTGACCCGTCTGGTGCTGGCTCCCGACTGGCCTCTCATCACGTGGACCGAGGACGAGCGGAAGAAGGGGCAGGCCTGGGGTCTGAGGACCATCGAGTCCTTCCACACCCACGGAACCCCGCCCGTCGACTGACCGCTTGAGCGGCGGGCCGGGCGCCCGCCGCGGGTTCCCTCATGGGCGACGGGCCGTCGGACGGCCCGTTCCGTGCCTCGTTCCGGCCGGGTCCGTGAGCGGGCGGCACGCTGCTTCGTGCTGCCCGCTCACGTCGTGACCTGGCTCTTCAGCTGTTTCTCAGTCGCCCGTGACAGGGTCGCGCGGTGGCCGAATCGTTTTCTGGATTGTTGACAAAAGCGTTGACACTTTCCGGGTGCGGTCCTTAGCGTCTGGCGCACCATCGGGTCAGCCGCACGAGCCGCGTCGACCCGCCTCACCGATCCCCCTTCCAGGGCCCACACCTCCTGGACGAGAGGAAACAACGATGTCCTCCTCCCTCGCCCTGCCCGCTCGCGGCGGCAGCAGACTGGCCGTGCTGGTCGTCGGCCTCTGCTGGCTGGTCGTCCTCTTCGACGGCCTGGACATGTTCATCTACGGCTCGGTCCTCCCGCACATGCTGGAGACCAAGGCGCTCGGCATCGACCCCGGCAAGGCCGGCGACGTCGGCTCCTACGCCACCTTCGGCATGCTGATCGGTGCCCTGTCCTCCGGCACCGTCAGCGACTGGGTCGGCCGCAAGAAGACGATCATCGCGTCCACCGCCGTCTTCTCCCTGGCCTCCGCCGTCTGCGCCGCGGCCGGCAGCCTCGGCGTCTTCAGCCTCGGCCGGTTCCTCGCCGGCCTCGGCCTCGGCGGCCTGCTGCCGAGCGCGATCACGCTGGTGTCCGAGTACGCCCCGCGCGGCCGGGGCGCGCTGATCGTCGGCTCCCTGATGACCGCCCACCAGGCCGGCGGCATCGTCGCCGGATTCGTGGCCCTGTGGACCGGCGACTGGCGGGTCTCCTTCTGGATCTGCGTGATCCCGCTCTTCATCGGCGTGCCGCTGGCCGCCAAGTACCTGCCCGAGTCGATGGCCTTCCTCCAGGCCAAGGGCCGTGACGCGGAAGCCCTGGCACTCGCCGACCGCTACGGCGTCGAGCCCACCGCCCGGGACGGCGAACGCCCGGCCGCCGCCGACCGCTTCGGCGCGGTCGCCGCCCTGTTCCGCGGCGGTCTGTGGATCCAGACCCTGCTCTTCTGGCTGGCCTCCTTCGGCGGCCTCCTCCTGGTGTACGGCGTCTCCCAGTGGCTGCCCTCGCTGATGAAGGCCAACGGCTACAACCTCGGCTCCTCGATCGGGTTCGTCATCGTCATCAACCTCGGCGGCATCGTCGGCATGCTCGTCGGCGGCCGGCTCACCGACCGGTTCGGCGGACCGCGCATCGCCGCGATCTGGTTCGGCGCCACCGCCGTCGGCGTCTACACCCTCAGCGTCCGCATGCCGCTGCCCCTCACCTACACCGTGGTCTTCCTGACCGGCCTGTTCCTCTTCAGCGCCCAGGCCATGATCTACGCCACGGTGGCCGCCCGCTCCAGCGACGACAACCGCGCCACCGCGGTCGGCTGGACCTCCGGCATGGGCCGCTTCGGCGCCGTCTTCGGCCCCTGGCTCGGCGGCCAGTTGCTCGCGACCGGCTCGACCACCGCGGGCTTCACCGCCTTCGCCGCCGCGGGCCTGTTCTCCCTGGTGTTCGTCAGCCTGACCGGGCTGCGCCGCGTCCAGCCCCCGGCCACGAGCGCCACCCGGCAGGAACTGACCGTCACCGGCTGACCGGAGGGGCGGGGGAGCGCGCCCGGGCGGGGTCTCACGGCCCCGCCCGGGCGCGTACGTGCCCTCGGGCCGGGCACGGCCGCCGCCCACAAGGTGAAATCCCCGTTGCCCCGGGCGGCTCCCGGGTGCTGGAGTGAGCCCATGGATCACGCTGCGGTACTGGCCCTGTTCGACCGGGACATGCGGGAAGGGGCGCGGCCCGACGCGCCGGGCGCGCGGGTCGAGCGCGCCGGCAAGGTGGTGCGCCAGACCGGCGCCGAACACGGCTGGAACGGAGTGGTCTGGTCGGACCTGGACGAGA
Organism: Streptomyces krungchingensis; assembly: GCF_054729265.1. Lineage (NCBI taxonomy): Bacteria > Bacillati > Actinomycetota > Actinomycetes > Kitasatosporales > Streptomycetaceae > Streptomyces > Streptomyces krungchingensis. The sequence continues at coordinate 1,114,714 of NZ_JBPUKY010000001.1, read as the reverse complement.
CGACGGCCGACGCGGCGATCGCCGACCAGATCCGCCACTTCACCGGACTGCGGCGGGAGTTCGAGTGGAAGCTGTACGGGCACGACAAGCCGGAGGACCTCGGGTCCCGGCTGCGCGCCGCGGGCTTCACCGCGGAACCCGAGGAGACCGTGATGGTCGCCGAACTGGGCGACCTGGCGCTGGACGCCGAACCGCCGGAGGGCGTACGCCTGCTGCCCGTCACCGACCGGGCGGGCGTGGACCTCGTGGCCGAGGTCCACGAACAGGCCTTCGGTACGGACGGCACACGGCTGCGCCACCAACTGCTCGCCCAGCTCACCGGCGACGCGGACACGGTCGTCGCCGTCGTGGCGCTCGCCGGCGACGTGCCGGTCAGCGCGGCCCGCATGGAGCTGCTGCCCGGAACCCGGTTCGCCGGACTGTGGGGCGGCGGCACCGTCGAGGCCTGGCGCGGCCGGGGCATCTACCGGGCACTCGTCGCCCACCGCGCCCGGGTGGCGGCCGACCGCGGCTACCGCTACGTCCAGGTCGATGCCTCCGGTCAGAGCCGCCCCGTCCTCGCCCGGCTGGGCCTCCAGCCGCTGACCACCACGACCCCGTACGTGTACGCGCCCTGAGGCGCTCCGGGCACGGACGCTCCGTGCCCGGAGGGTGACGCCCGGCCCCATGCGGGGGAGCCGCCCCGAGCGATGTCACATTCCGGCCCCCGCCGACCGTCGCACGGGTATGACGACGAACCAGAGCATCCTCCTGGCCGGCGCGAGCGGCGTTCTCGGCCGGCACATCTCCAGCGCCCTGACCGAGGCGGGCCACCACGTCACGAGTCTCGGCCGGGGCGCCGGCAACGGCGTCCGCGCCGACCTGATGGACCGCGACGCGCTGCTGCGGGCCGTCGACGGACGGCACTTCGACACGGTGGTCCACGCCGCGACCGCCCTGCGCAAGGCACCCCTGCGCCACCGGGACATGTACGCGACCAACGCGCTGCGCACGGAAGGCACCGTGCATCTCGTCGAGGCCGCGCGCGCGACCGGCGCCCGGCGCATCGTCGCCGAGTCGATGGTCTTCGGGTACGGATACGGCGACCACGGCGACCAGGTCGTCACCGAGGACGTCCCCTTCGGGCCGCCCGGCGCCACCGCGCAGCTGGAACGGCACATCGCGGGGATGCGGACCAAGGAACGACTCATGTTCGAGGCCGAGGGACTGGACGGCATCGCGCTGCGCTTCGGCCTCTTCTACGGCCCCGGCGCCACCGACGCCACCGTGCCCATGCTCCGCAAGCGGCAGCTGCCCGTCGCCGACGACCGGGGCCGCGTCCTGCCGTGGATCGACCTGGTGGACGCGGCGAGCGCGGTCGTCGCGGCCGTCGAGCGCGGGCGCCCCGGCGAGGCCTACAACATCACCGACCGCACCCCGCTGGGCTTCGCCGCCCATGTCCGCGCCGTCGCCGCTCGGTTCGGCCTGCCCACGCCGATGGCCGTGCCGCGGTGGGTGATGACGCCGATGTCGTACGCGCACACGATGACCGGGACGTCGATGCGGGTCTCGTCCGCGAAGGCGGAACGCGAACTGGGCTGGACTCCGGCCTACCCGTCCAGCCAGGAGGGCCTTGCCGCGCTGGAGGACCTGGCCGCGTAGGCCGCCGGACCGGCGCAGGCCGTGGGGCGCCCCTCCGGCGAGGGCCGGGCGGGGCGCCACGGATCGGGCACCCCGCCGCCGGGCGCGCCGTGAATGGCGCGACCGGATCAGAGGTCGAGCTGGTACTCCACCGCGCTGTGCGTGGGCAGATAGCCGAGTGCGTCGTTGATGCGGCGCATGGGCGCGTTGCTGTCGGCGGTGTCGGTGAGCAGTCCGCCGAGTTCGGGGTGGTGCCGACGGGCCAGGCGGATCGACTCGGCCTTCATCCAGAGCCCGAGGCCGTGGCCCCGGTGCTCGGGGAGCACACCCGTGCCGTAGTGCTGGGCATCGCCGCGGCCGTCGCCGGGCACGACGAGTTCGGAGAAGCCGACGACCGACCCGTCCGAGCGGTCGAGCACCGCCACCGTGTGCAGTGACTCGCCGCGCTTGGCGATCGCCTCGGCCGCCGACACGACCCGGTCCACGTCCCACACCACGGTTCCGTAGTCGGTGTCGTCCATCGGCATGTCGTCCATGGCCCGCCGCGAGTGGGCGAACGACAGCGCGAGGCCGGACGGCACGACGCCTTCCCAGTGGGTCAACGCGTAGCCGGAGTGCGGACGTTCGGCGATCTCGGTGATGCCCGCGACGTCCGTGTCCGCCAGCGGGAGCCGCGCGTACGTCAGCGCGAGCACCCGGCGGAATCCGCGCGCCGCCAGGAACAGGTCGCCGGGCGAGCCGGTCTCGGCCTGGGCGACGAGCGAGCGCCGCCCTTCCTCACGCGCCGCCGAGACGGCCGCGTCCAGCAGTTGGCCGCCCACTCCCTGCCGCCGCTCGGCGGAGTGCACGGCGATCTCCAGCTCGGCGAGGTGGTGCTGTCCCTCCTTGGTGAACAGCCGGAGGAAGGCCGAGCCGACGGGAGCGCCGTCGGTGCCGGACGCCAGCCATGCGAGGCGCCGGCTGGAGGGTGTGGTCTCGGGGTCGGTCAGCGGTGTGACGCGTGGCGGCAAGATCTCTCCGTGATGTCGGGCGTGCGGTGCGAAGCCCGCAGAAACTAGCCCTGCGGGTGCGCGCTCCGCAACGGAATTGAGCGCGCACCACGGCACACGGCTCCTGTACTCGCAAGGGCCTCGCCGGTCAGCGGCGTGCCCTCGACCGGTCCAGCGCCGCGACGCCCAGCGCCGCGAGCCCGATCTGGATGAGCCACTCGATCCAGTCGACGCCCTTGGTGTCGGCGACGTCGAAGGCGGCGGCGAGCGCCGAGCCGATCAATGCCGCCACGATGCCGACGACGATCGTCAGCAGAATGCCGATGCGCTGGCGGCCCGGGACGACGAGCCGTCCCAGCACACCGATGATGATGCCGATGACTATGGCACTGATGATGCCTGAGATCTCCATCTCCGCCCCTCTATGTCGGTTCCCTGCGGTTATCTAGTGCCCCCTGGCGGCCGAGCCAGTCCCGATCCGGTGCCGCCCGCCCCGGATCGGGTTCGGCCCGGTTCCTGTTCGGCGGCCGACTAGTCATGTACCGTTCAAAAATCTGTCGCGTGGTGGACGGCCACCCACCGTTCTACGCGCGCAGACTTGGCGCCCGCACCGCCTCTCCCCACCCCACTCGGAGGTTCGCCGGATGCTCGGACTCAGACGTTCCCGCCACAGAATCATCACGGTGCCGGCCGTGTTCGGACTCCTCGTCACGGGCGCCGCCCTCCAGACGGCCGGCGCCGCGCCCGCCCAGGCCGCCACCCCCCACCGCGTCCTGTTCGACAACGCCCACGCGGAGACGGCGGGCAACGCCGACTGGATCGTCTCCACCAGTCAGCCCGACCCGCTCGGCCAGGACTCCTCCCCGTCCGCCGAGACGGACTGGAACGGCGCGCTGTCCTCATGGGGCGTGGCCCTGCAGAAGACGGGCGACTACAGCCTCAAGACACTGCCTTCGGGGGCGAGTCTCACCTACGGAGGCTCCGCCGCGACCGACCTGAAGAACTTCGACGAACTGGTGCTGCCCGAGCCCAACACGCCGTTCACCACGGCGGAGAAGACCGCGATCATGACCTTCGTCAAGAACGGCGGCGGTCTGTTCATGGTCTCCGACCACACGGGCGCCGACCGCAACAACGACGGCTACGACGCGGTCGAGATCTTCAACGACCTGATGACCACGAACAGCGTCGACAACACCGACCCGTTCGGCTTCTCCGTCGACTCGCTGAGCATCGGCTCCGACCATCCGAGCGCCGTCGCCGACAGCACGAACGCCGTCCTGCACGGCTCGTTCGGCACCGTCACCAAGAGTCTGATCGCCAGCGGTACCACCGCGACGCTCAAGCCCGCCGACAACCCCGCCGTCGAGGGCCTGCTCTACCGCACCGGTTACTCCGGCAACACCGGCGCGTTCTTCGCGACCAGCACCTTCGGCAGCGGCCGGGTCGCCTTCTGGGGCGACAGCTCACCCATCGACGACGGCACCGGTCAGTCCGGCAACACGCTCTACGACGGCTGGAACGACTCCGGAGCCACCAATGCCGCGCTCGCCCTGAACGCCACCGAGTGGCTGGCGGGCGCGAGCGGCAGCGGCGGCGGGGGCGGCGGCACCTGCACGGCCGCCCAGCTGCTCGCCGACCCCGGCTTCGAGTCCGGCGGCACGTCCTGGAGCGCGAGCAGCGGTGTGATCACCACCGACACCGGCGAGGCCGCCCGCACCGGCTCGTACAAGGCGTGGCTGAACGGCTACGGCTCGGCGCACACCGACACCCTCTCCCAGTCGGTCACCGTGCCGTCCGGCTGCTCGGCGACCCTGAGTTTCCACCTCCACGTGGACACGGCCGAGACGACCACCAGCACGGCGTACGACACCCTCAAGGCCCAGGTGCTCAACAGCGGCGGAACCGTGCTGTCGACCCTGGCCACCTACTCGAACCTGAACGCCGCCTCGGGGTACACCCAGCGCACCTTCGCCCTCGGCACCGCGTACGCCGGGCAGACGGTGACGATCAAGTTCACCGGCACCGAAGGCTCCATGCTCCAGACGTCGTTCGTCATCGACGACACGGCCCTGAACGTGAGCTGATCCACAGCGGACAGAAGGGCGGGCCCGCGGCACCGGGCCCGCCCTTCTCCTGCTCCTCCGCCTCTCGCGATCTTCCCGGCGCCTCCCGTCTAGGACGCCGGGACCGTGGTCTCGGGTGTGTTCCAGCCCGAGACGCGGATCCGCGGAGCCGAGCCCCGCAGATCGGCCGTCCGATAGGTCACCGTGAGTGTCGTGGACTCGCCCGGCCACAGGCTGACCTGGTTGTCGGACCACTCGGCCGGCAGCACCGGCCTGCCCCCGGCGTCCACCAGATGCGCATCGGTGAGCAGCGAGGGGGTCTTCCCTGTCCCCGTGTTGCGCAGGGTGACCCGGGTCGTCGCGATGCCGTCGGGCCCGGTGCCCGTGGTCGCCGACGCGGAGACCGGGACCTGCGCCATCGCGCCGAGGCCTTTGAGGTCCGCGTAGCTCGTGGTCGGCGTGTAGTACCAGTCGGTGCCGGCCCAGTCGAGGGTGTCCGGCTTCGTCGACAGCCAGTAGACGTTGCGGCTGACCTCCTTGCCCCGGGAGTCGGTCAGGACCAGCCGGGCGAGATACGTCGTGGACAGTCCACTCACCGAGGACGGCACCGTGAGAGCGGTGCTGTGCGCCCCGTCTCCGGCCACGTCCACACCGGTCGCCGTCCGGTCGTACTTCTGTGTGCCGTCGGTGTCGAAGAGCGTGACCCGGGCCGTCAGCCCGGACGTCGGCTCGTGCCGGTTGTTCACCACGACGACCGAGCGGTCGTCGTAGGAGTACTGGACGTGCAGTGGCTCATTGGCCTTCTTTGCGCCGAAGTAGGCGCCGCCCTGGTCCAGGTATCGGTCCATCAACTGCCAGTGCAGTGACGTCCACCCGCTGTTGAGCATCCAGTACACGACGCCGGTCGAGGGCTTCGAGGCGTCCGTGGCGTTGCGCCCGTACGCCTCGAACTGGGCCCGCACGTTCTCGTACTGGGCGAGCTGTGCCTTGCGCACGTAGTCGGCCAGGCCGGTGGGGGCGCCGTAGCGTCCGGCCAGGGCGTTGTCGTAGATCTTCAGGGTGGCGAAGGTCGACGACGGCGAACGGTGGTACTGCTTGGCGCCCGGGTCCTTCCAGAGCGTGTCCAGTTCGGCGGGCGACATCATGCGGCGCAAGGTGTCCAGGGTCGGGATGTCGGGGCCCGCGCCGGTCTCGGAGTTGAAGCCGGTGGCCCCGCCCTCGCGCTTGGCGTACCAGTAGTTGGGCGGGATCCACTCGTAGGGCCCGGTCATCTTCATACCCGAACTGCCGCTGACGGGGGCGGACTTGTCGCTGGCCGCGGGGACCACGGGCGTCGGCCAGTCGGCCGCGTGGAGCGCGTCCAGGTAGTTCTTCTCGATCGTGGCGTCCGGGGCGGCGTCGCTGCCGATGAGGAACGAGATGACGCTGGGATGGGAGCGCAGTCGTGCGGCCTCGGCGGCCATCGACGCCTTGGCGACGGGATAGTCGGCGGCCGTCCAGGGCTCCCCGGCCTCGCCGCTGTTGACGTTGCCCTCCCACTTGGTGCAGCACTCCCAGCCGGGCAGCGTGAGGACGCCGTACTTGTCGGCCAGGTCGAAGAACTCGTCCGGCTCGATGTGCCCTTCCAGCCGGACCGTGTTGAGCCCCAGATCGAGCACGTACTTCAACCGGTCCTCGACGTAGGTCCGGTCCCAGCGCAGGAACTCGTCCGGCGACCAGCCGCCGCCCTTGATCAGCAGTCTGCGGCCGTTGATGCTGTACTGCCGTGCCCCGTCGCGGTTCAGGGGAGCCTTGACCTCGCGGATGCCGAAGTCCTCGTGCGCGCGGTCGGAGCGCTCGCCCGCGACGGAGACGCTCAGGTCGAGGCCGTACAGGGGCTGTCCGCCCATGCCGGCCGGCCACCACACCTTCGGTGTCTTCAGGTGCAGGCCGGGGGCGTCGGCGGGGGTGAAGGTGACCGTCCTCGTCTCGTGCGGGCCGAGCGGGACGGTCCGGGCGAAGACCGCGGGTCCGATGCTGCCGGAGACGGTGGCGGTCACGGCCTTGTCCGTCTCGTTGCGTGCCTGCGCCTTCACGGTCAGGTCCGCGGAGGCGAGCGAGGGCACGTCCAGCTTGGTGACCACGTGGGCGTCGCGCAGTGCGACCGGCCCGCCGCGGCGGACCAGGACGTCCCGGACGATGCCCATGTTCTGGTCGGGCGGCGGTTGCAGCCAGTCGAGCCAGCCCATGGTGAGCATCTTGGTCGGGTCGTTGGGCTGGATCCGGAAGGCGACGGTGTTGGTGCCGGCCCGCACCAGCGAGGTGATGTCGAGCTCGTGGTGCGTGTACGCGCCCTTCACGTCGGAGGTCTTGGCGACCTGGCGGCCGTTGACGTACACGTCGGCCGCGGAGATCACGCCGCTGAAGTCCAGGTAGCTGCGCTCGGAGGTGTCGTCGACCGTGAAGTCCGAGCGGTACCACCAGGGCACGGCGAAGTCGGACTTCGGGATGTTCTGGAGGTTCGTGGAGTGGAACGGATCGGCGTACTTCCCGTCGGCGAGCAGCGCCGCGAGCACCGTCGAGCGCGGGCCCGCGGGTACCCAGCCGCTCGCCGGATAGCCGGGGGTCGACAGTTTCGCCGGTGAGTCGGTGACCTGGGCGCTCGACCGGATCGCGTAGCCGCCGAGCGCGGTGGCGCTGCCGGGGGTGGAGGCCACCTTCGTCACGGGGGACCGCTGCGCGGGGCGCACGGTCGCCGGCCCGTCGACCTCGGCCCACGCGCCCGTGGACAGGGCGCACAGGGCACACAGGGTGACAGTGGCCGTGGCGAGGCGCCGTCTTGCGGCACGGCGGTGGAACACGGTGGTCTCCTTGGGGGTGGGGGAGCATCCGCGCTGCGACACTGCGAGAGTCAGCTCAAGTTAGGAAACTTTACTAACTGCGGCCCACAAGCTAGGCCGGTGAGTAATTCATGTCAATCACCGCGAGGTCCGGTGCCGTCCGGGCAGCGGAGTACGGGCCGGCGGACGGTTCACCGCCGCCGGTGGCGGTGAGCCCCCGTCAGCAGGGCGGTCACCTGCGGGAAATGCGGCTCTCGCGGCATGAGATACGCCGTCAGGAAGCGGGTCCGATGGGAGGAAGGCACGACCACTGGGGCGTGAGTCGCCGTCAGGAAGCGGGTCCGGAGCGAGGGAGGTGCCCGGCGCCGGACATGAGTCGTCGTCAGGAGGCGTTGCCCGTACGGGGAAAGCCCCGTCCACCAGAGGCGAGGCTCCGTCAGGAAGCCTGCCGCCGGGCGGAGCACTCGCGGAGGCGACCTCGCTCAGGAGGCGGAGCGGCGCTCGAACACCACGTCGCGCGCGGTGCCCAGTGCCGTCGCCACGGCCCCCAGCAGCACCGCGTCCTCGCCCAGCCGTCCGGGCACGATCCGCGGGCGCAGCGGTGTCAGCGTGCGCAGCGTCTCGCGTATGGGGCGCAGCAGCAGGTCGACGCTGTGGCCCACCCCGCCGCCCAGCACCACCAGATCGGGATCGAGCACCGCCGCCGCGGCCGCCACCGTGTGGGCGATCCGCTCGCCCTCCAGCCGGACCGCGTCGACCGCGGCGGGAGTGCCCGCGCGCGCCGCGTCGAAGACCGCCTTCGCGGTGAGCTGCCCGGTCATGCCGAAATGCCTGGCGGCCTCGACCACGGCCACGCCGGACACCGCGTCCTCCAGCGTCTCCGGCTTCTGGCGGCCCGGCCAGGGCAGGAAGCCGATCTCCCCGGCTCCGCCGTGCGCCCCGGTGAACAGCCGCCCCTCGTTCACGACGCCCATCCCGAGACCCGTCCCGATCATGATGTACGCGAACAGCCGGCTGCCCGCGCCGACCCCGTAGGTGTACTCGCCGAGGGCCGCGAGGTTGGCGTCGTTGTGCACCTCCAGCGGGATGCCCAGCTCCTCGCGCATCCGGTCGAACAGGCCGGCGCGGCCCCACCCGGGCAGGTGCATCGCGTAGCGCACCCGCCGCTGCGTCTCGTCGTACACGCCCGGCGTGCCCATCACCGCGTGGGCCACCTCGTCCGCGCCGACGCCCGAGCCCGCGACGACCTGGTGGGCGGTGGCGACCACCAGATCGGCCAGGGCGCCGGAGGTGCGGGCCCGGTTGCGTACGTCGGTCCGTGCGATCACGGTGCCGTCCAGGTCGGCGACCGCGACGCGCAGCCACCCGCGGCCGATGTCGATGCCGAGGGCGTGACCGGCCGAGGGATCCGGGGCGTACAGGACGGCCACCCGGCCGCGCTCGGGTGCGTGCGTGCCGACCTCGTGGACCAGGCCCGCTCCGGCGAGGGCCGCGAGCGCGCTGGAGACCGTCGGCTTCGACAGGCCGGTCTCGCGGGCGAGCTGGGCGCGTGAGGCGGCGCCGCCGGTGCGCAACCGGTCCAGCAGCAGTCGCTCGTTGGTGCTGCGCAACCGCCTGCGGTTCCAAGGCTGTTCGGACTGCTCTGCGACGTCACGGGCGGGCATCGCACCATTCTCACGCATGCGGGTCACCCTCTTGACGCATCTAGTAAGGCTCCTTAACTTTATCGCCCAGTCAGCCTCGCCGGGCGAGCCGGCGGGAGAGGAACCGGCACCGGCCGGTGACCCGCCCGTCGATCCGCCCCTCGATCCGCCGTCCTTGATCCGCTCTGATCCGTCGGCCGCCGACGAGGAGGCCGCCCCGTCTCTCTCCGTGCCTCGTCCGAGGAGGACCCATGTCCGGTAGCCCACCGCCGAGCGGCGGATTCGTCCGCCGCGTCGGCCTGTTCCAGGCCACGGCCATCAACATGAGCCAGATGTGCGGCATCGGGCCGTTCGTGACGATCCCGTTGATGGTCGCCGCGTTCGGCGGTCCGCAGGCGGTCATCGGGTTCGTCGCCGGAGCGCTGCTGGCCCTTGCGGACGGTCTCGTCTGGGCCGAGCTGGGCGCCTCGATGCCCGGCTCCGGCGGCAGTTACGTCTATCTGCGCCAGGCCTTCCAGTACCGGACGGGCCGCCTGATGCCGTTCCTGTTCGTGTGGACGGCCATGCTCTTCATCCCGCTGATCATGTCCACCGGTGTGGTCGGCTTCGTCCAGTACCTGGGCTATCTGGCCCCCGGCATGGGGCAGACCACCGGTGACCTCGTCGGCCTGTGCATCGTCGCGCTCGTCGTGCTCCTGCTGTGGCGGGGGATCGAGCACATCGCCCGGATCACCGCCGTCATGTGGGCCGTGATGATCACCTCGGTGCTCCTGGTGATCCTCGCCGCGGCCACCGACTTCAGCGCGCACCTCGCGTTCACCTACCCGGCCCACGCCTTCGAACTGACCAGCAGTCACTTCTGGCTCGGTTTCGCCGCGGGCCTCACCATCGGCATCTACGACTACCTGGGCTACAACACGACCGCGTACATGGGCGCCGAGATCAAGGACCCCGGCCGCGTCCTGCCCCGCTCGATCGTCTTCTCGATCCTCGGCATCATGGCGATCTACCTGCTGCTCCAGATCGGCACGCTGGGCGTCGTCGACTGGCACCGGATGACCGACCCGGGAGACATCGCCTCCACGTCCGTGGCCTCGGCGGTCCTGGAGAAGACCTGGGGCAAGGGCGCCGCCGACACGGTCACCGTCCTCATCCTCGTGACCGCGTTCGCCTCGGTCTTCACCGGACTGCTCGGCGGCTCGCGCGTGCCCTACGACGCCGCCCGCGACGGGGTGTTCTTCCGCCCCTTCGCCAAGCTGCATCCCCAGCACCGCTTCCCGATGCTCGGCCTCGCGGCCATGGGCGTCGTCACCGCGATCGGCTTCCTCATCGGCCGGCACACGGACCTGGCCACCCTCATCCAGTTGCTGACCACGGTCATGGTGATCGTCCAGGCGCTGGCCCAGGTGGTCGCCCTCTCGGTGCTGCGCAAGCGGCAGCCCGACCTGCACCGGCCGTACCGGATGTGGCTCTACCCGGTGCCGAGTTTCGTCGCCCTGGCGGGCTGGCTCACCATCTACGGCTACGCGGACAAGAACTCGCCGGGCCGCCACCCGATCGAATGGTCCCTGGCCTGGGTGGCGCTGGGTTGTGTCGCCTTCGTCGTGTGGGCGCGCCTGGAGAAGGTGTGGCCCTTCGGCCCGAAGGAGACCAGCGAGGAGTACCTGGCCGCGCCGGCACCCGACGCGGAACCCGCCGGCGCGTGACCCACGACGTGCCTTCTCTCTTGTGACCCGGGGTGCCCGTGGGCGCGTGAAGCGGGGCGCGCCCGCCGGTACGTGATGAAAGGCGCGTCCGTAGGCGCGTGACGCACGGTGGCCGTCGGAGCGGGAACCCCGACGGCCACGGTCACCGCGCTGCCTGATCGTCAGGTGGCGGCCGGGCCGGAACCGGCCAGGGCGGGCCGGCATTCCGTACGGCCGGACGTACGACGCTCCGGCGGCCGGAACCGGGCGTGGCGGGGTGCCGGATGCGGATGGCAGACTGCCCGGATGATCGACGACCTTCCGGCCGGCCTGACGGCGCGGCACCCTGCCGAAGAGGACCACGCGCGGGTGCTCGGGGTGCTGGACGCGTGGTGGGGCGGCCTGAAGGGGCCGGCAGGTGCGCTCGAACGCGCGCTGCTGCTGCCGCGGTTGTACTTCCAGCACTTCACCACGACCGGCTTCCTGGTGGAACGCGACGGCGGAGAGGTGGCCGCCTTCCTGGTCGGCTTCCTCTCGCAGACCGAGTCCGACGCCGCCTATGTGCACTTCGTCGGCGTCGACCCGCGCCTGCACGGACAGGGCATCGGCCGCGTCCTGTACCGGGCCTTCTTCACCCTCGCGCGGTCGCACGGCCGCCGCTACGTGCACTGCGTCACCAGCCCGCAGAACACCGCCTCGCGCGCCTTCCACACCCGGCTCGGCTTCACCGAGTCGGCCGTGAAGGCCGACTACGACGGCCCCGGACTCGACCGGGTGGCGTTCACCCTCGACCTCTCGGCGAGCCCGCTCTCTCGCGGTTGAGGACCGTGGGCCGCCCCCTCGGCCCCTGAGACCCGGGGCGCGTCGCGGACCGGATCAGGAGCTCGCGCTCCCGGAGGTGTCGCTCGCGTCGTGGCTCCAGGTCCTCAGGACGACCTCGCGTCCCTTGGCCTCTCGGACCACCGGCCGGTCGTTCGTCAGCGAGAAGCCGGCCGCCCTGGCGACGCCCTCGCTCGCCGTGTTCCCGTTCTCGATGGACAGCACCACGCGCCGCGGCAGGACCCGGCGACCGGCGAAGTCCACCGCGAGCCGCACCGCGCGGGTCGCGATGCCCCTGCCTCGGTGGGCGGGCCCCACTCCGTAGGCGAGTTCGAGGTCCCGCTCGTCGACCGCGTTGCGGAACAGCAGGATCTCGCCCTGCGGCGGCCCGCCGTCCGTGGTGATGGCGAGCTGCACCGTCCGCCCCTCGACCCCCTTCTGTTCGGCGGCGGCCAGATAGGCGCTCGCGGCCACCGCGTCGAAAGGTGACGGGACCGGCGTCCACCGGTCGATCTCGGGATCGTCGTAGATCGCGACGAGGTCCGCCACGTCGTCGTCGGACCATTCGCGCAGCTGAAGGCCCAGTCCGTCGATCAGCAGCGGCCTGGGGAAGTCGAAGGCAGGTCGGTTGTCCATCGGGTGATCGTGCCGCGCCGGGCGGGGCGCGGCCAAGGGGCCTCGCGCGGCGGGAGTGCTCCGGGCGTCGCACACCGTGGTCAGGAGGGTGCCCGCGGGGCGGGCAGACCGGGACGCAGGTTGACATGCAAGTGATTGCCTGCATAACGTTGAGTGTGCGATCAGAGAGTGACTCCGGAATGGATCAGGTCTTCAAGGCGCTGGCCGACGGGACCCGGCGGCGACTGCTCGACCGGCTCCACGAGCACAGCGGTCAGACGCTCGGGGAGCTGTGCGAGCACATCGACATGACCCGTCAGTCGGTGACACAGCACCTCGCCGTCCTGGAGGCCGCCAACCTCGTCAGCACCACGCGGCGGGGGCGGGAGAAGCTCCACTACCTCAATCCGGTGCCGCTCCACGACATCCAGGAGCGGTGGATCGACAAGTTCGAGCGCCCGCGCCTGCGCGCACTGAGCGCCCTCAGACGAAAGGCCGAGGAAGCCATGACCGACAAGCCCGACTTCGTGTACGTCATCTACATCCGGAGCACGCCGGAGAAGGTCTGGGACGCACTCACCGATGCCGACCTGACCGCCCTGTACTGGGGCCACAGCAACGTCTCGGACTGGCGGCCGGGGTCCCGCTGGGAACACCGCCGCACCGACGGTTCCGGGGTCGCCGACGTGATCGGCACCGTCGTGGAGAGTGACCGCCCGACACGCCTCGTGACCACCTGGGCCGCGCCCGAGGACGAGGGCGACGCGGACCGGTACTCCCGGGTCACCTTCGACATCCAGCCGCACGCCGACATCGTCCGGCTCACGGTGACCCACGAGGATCTCGCCGACGCGTCCGAGCTGCGCGACGCCGCCTCGGGCTGGGCGGCGGTGCTGTCCAACCTCAAGTCCCTGCTGGAGACCGGCAGTCCGCTGCCGCAGGAGCCGTGGCTGGTGCCCGGCCGCTGACCGGCGCGGACGCGGAGGGGCCGGCCCGCTCGATGCGGGCCGGCCCGCGGTCGTACGTGGTCGACCTCCGTTCCTCACCCGTCGCCGGGTCGCGTCCGGGAACGTGCCGTCGTCGGGTCATGCCCCAGAAGGTGCCGTCGCCGGGCCGCGCCCGGGATCGCACAACTGCCGGGTCACGCCCTGGTATTGCTCCTGGTCGCCGTCGCGGCGCACACGGCGCCCAGCACCACGGCCAGCGCGCCCATGATGATGCTGTTGATGACCACTCCGGCGTCCGGGCTGGTGCCGACCACCCACGGGGAGATGATCAGCCATGCGCCTATCGCGCAGATGGCCCAGCTCAGGCCGTACATCCTTTCCGGCATCATGGTGAATCCGAGAGCCAGCGCGGCTATCGCGATCCCCAGGATCAGGTTGTGGGCCGCCAGCGCCGGCTGGTTCGTCGTGTAGTGGAGTATCCACGGGGACACCGCGCAGTACAGGCCCAGCAGGAACACCGGCCCGTCCACGAGCGCCACATCGCGACCACCGAGCACGCGGTCGTACCGAGCCCGCATTTCGGATACGTCGGGGTGGCTGGTGATGTCACCCCTGGTATGCGAGACGTTGGCCATGACTCGTCTCCTTCGGTCTCTCTACGATCTCCACGGCCCGACCGCGTCCGGTGCGCATGCGGTAAGTGCCGCTTACGCCCATTCTGCGCTTATTTTCTCTTTATGTGTAGAGCTTGCGGGTCCGGAGGGTCGTGAGTGATGTCCTCGGCCCCCTCTCGCTGGGGGCGGGGGCCTGTCTCAGGGGGCGATGAGCAGGCGTGCGACGGCGCGTCGGGCCCGCGTGGGTGCCTGTGGATCGCGGTGCAGCTGGATCGACTGATTCGCGGCGAGTGCCACGCCGTTGAGCTCGAAGGCGAGCTGTTCCACGTCGGTGCGCTCGGGCAGTTCGCGGTTCTCGACCGCCGTGTCCAGTTCCGCCTTCACGTAAGCCGACCAGGCGTCGAGTGCGTCGAGCACGCGGTCGCGGACCGTGCCGGGGCGGCCGTCGAACTCGCCGGCCGCCGAGGCGAGGAAGCAGCCCCCGTGTCCCTCGTCCTGCGACATGTAGTCGATCCACTCGTCGAAGGCGCGCGTCAGCCGCTCCGTGCCGGGCCGTGCGCCGACGGCGCGGGCCGGAACCCGTAGCCGGAAGCGCTCCGTCGCGGCGTCCAGCACGGCGAGCTGGAGGCCCTCCTTGCTGCCGAAGTGGCCGATCACGCCTGCCTTGCTCATCTCCAGCTCGGTCGCGAGACGGCCGATGGTGAGGCCTTCGAGCCCTTCGACGGAGGCCAGCGTCAAGGCACTCTCGATGATCCGGTCACGGGTGGCGGCTGTCTCGGCGACGGACTTGCGCGGGCTCATGGGATCACTTTAACCTAACGACCGTTCGCTATTAGCTCACGAACGTTCGTTATCTAATTCTCGTCGCCCTGTACCGACCGCGGCGTCCCGACGCCCTGCGTACGAGACCGCGTCCTGGGCGGCCGAAAGGACTCATCGTGAAGGTCCACCACCTGAACTGCGGCTCCATGCGGACGATCGACACCGACGACGGGAGCCTGCCCGCGGTGTGCCACTGCCTGCTCGTCGAAACCGACCGCGACGGTCTCGTCCTGGTCGACACCGGCATCGGCACCGCCGACGTGGCGCGGCCCGAGGAGAATCTCGGCGCCGACTTCCTCGGCCGCGCGCAGCCCGTCCTGGACCCCGCCGAGACCGCGGTCCGCCAGGTCGCCGCGCTCGGCTTCCGCCCCGAGGACGTCCGGCACATCGTGCTCAGCCATCTCGACCTCGACCACGCGGGCGGCCTGCCCGACTTCCCCTGGGCGAAGGTCCACCTCTCCGAGGACGAACACCGGGCGGCCATGGCGGCGCCCGGCGCCCACCCCGAGGACCGTGTCCGCTACCGCCCGGCCCAGTGGGCCCACCGGCCGCACTGGGTGACGTACGCGCAGACCTCGGGCGACCCCTGGTACGGATTCGACGCGGTGCGACCGCTGGCCGGACTGGACGCGGACATCCTGCTCGTGCCGCTCGGCGGTCACACCCGCGGCCACTGCGCGATCGCCGTGGAGGACTCCGGCCGCCGGCTCCTGCACTGCGGCGACGCCTACTACTTCCACCGCGAGATCGACCCCGACGCCCCGCAGGGACACCCCGGCATGGACATCCTCCAGCAGATCACCGAGGTGGACCGGCCGCTGCGTCTCGCCAACCACGCACGGCTGCGCGAACTGGTGCGGCTGCACGGCGACGAGGTCGACGTCTTCAGCGCCCACGATCCCTGGGAACTGGCCCGCTGCACGGGCTGACGGCGACGTCCCTCGCCCGGCTCGTCGTCATCCGATCGGAGGAAGGTCGCGTTCGGGCAATCCGAAAGCGTCGCAGCTCCGGAACAAGGGGTGAACGCTGATCGGAGCCGGGTGGGAGGACACAGTGCGGCGAGCGTCGGAGAACGCCCCTGACGTGGCCGGGGGAAGCGCGGAGCGGGGACGGCACGACATACGAGGAAGTACGGCCGTGGTGGGTTCGGGCGTGGCCGGACTCACCGCGGCCCATGTACTGAGCCGGGTACGACGCGTGGCCCTCTACGAGGCGGACGACCGGCTCGGCGGCCACGCGCACACCCACGACCTCGCCTCGTCCGACGGGCGCGTGCACCGCGTCGACTCCGGCTTCATCGTGCACAACCGGCGCACGTACCCGAACCTGTTGCGACTGTTCCGCGAACTCGACGTCGCCACCCAGGAATCCGAGATGAGCATGTCGGTGCGGTGCGAGGGGTGCGGCCTGGAGTACGCGGGCGCCCGCGGGCCCGCCGGACTCCTCGCCCGCCCGCGCAGCGCACTGCGCGGCCCCTATCTGCGCATGCTCGCCGAGGTGCCGATCTTCCACCGGGCGGCCCGCCGCCTGCTCGCCGAGGGGACCGAGGGCGCGGGGGACACCCTCACCCTGGGGGGATTCCTGACGCGCGAGCGCTTCTCGCCCTACTTCGTCGGACACTTCATGACCCCGCTCGTGTCGGCGGTCTGGTCGTGCGACGCCACCACGGCGCTCGACCACCCGGCGGTCCATCTGTTCCGCTTCCTGGAGCACCACGGCATGCTGTCGGTCGGCGACTCACCGGTCTGGCGCACGGTCACCGGCGGATCCCGCACCTACGTCGACCGGCTGGCCAAACAGCTCGACGCCGTGCACACCTCGGCCCCGGTGCGTGCCGTGCGCCGGCATGCCGACCGCGTCGAGATCACCACGGACGACGGCACCACCGCTTCGTACGAATCCGTCGTCGTCGCCGTCCACCCCGACCAGGCGCTGCGACTGCTCGCGGACCCGACCGAACGGGAGCGCGAGGTGCTCGGCGCCTTCCGCTACTCCCGCAACTCCACCCTCCTGCACACCGACACCACCCTGCTGCCGCGCGCCCGCCGCGCCCGCGCCTCCTGGAACTACCTGATGCCGTCCTGCGCCGCCGCCGCGGACCGGGTCCGGGTGAGCTACGACATGAACCGGCTCCAGCGCCTCGACGCCCCCGAGACCTACGTCGTCACCCTCGGCGGCGAGGACCGCGTCGACCCGGACCGCGTCCTCGCGCGCATGGAGTACGAACACCCGGTCTTCACCCCGGAGTCCGTCGCCGCCCAGCGGCAACTGCCCGCCCTGAACACCGCGGTGACCGCCTTCGCGGGCGCCTATCACGGCTGGGGCTTCCACGAGGACGGCTGCCGGTCCGGCGTGACCGCGGCCGCCGCGCTGGGGGTGGTCTGGTGATCCGCACCCCCGCGCTCTACCCGTGCGCGGTCGTCCACGTCCGCACCGCGCCGACCCGCTACACGCTGCGCCACCGCACCTACATGTGGCTGACGGACCCCGGGCATCCTCCCGAACTTCCCTTCCTCCTACGCCCCTTGGCCCGATTCGACCCCCGCGACCACTTCGACGGCGACCAGCCCACCATCCGCGCCGGCCTGGACCGCTTCCTCGCCGCCCACGGCATCGACCTGCGCGGCGGGCCGGTCGCGATGCTCACCCACGCCCGCGTCCTCGGCCACGTCTTCAACCCGCTGACCCTGTACTGGTGTCACGACCCCGACGGCACACCGCGCTGCGTGGTCGCCGAGGTCCACAACACCTACGGCGAACGGCACTGCTACCTGCTCCGCCACGACGGCGGCGGGACCGCGCACACGCGCAAGGAGTTCTACGTGTCGCCGTTCTTCCCCGTCGACGGCGACTACCGCATGCGGCTGCCTCCGCCCGGTCCACGACTGGATCTGACGGTCCGTCTGGAGCGTGCCGGCGGGCGCCCCTTCACCGCGACGCTGCGCGGCACACGACGCGAGGCGACGCCGCGCGCGCTGCTCGGCCAGGCGCTCCGGCACCCGTGGTCCACCGTGGCCGTCTCGGCGGCGATCCGCCTCCACGGCATCCGCCTCTTCCTGCGGGGACTGCCCGTCCAGCCCCGCCGCCACCGAGATCAGGAGAGAACGACATGACGACAGCCGAGCCCCGTGCCCTCACCACGCGGCACGAGGACGCGCACCGTGGCGGCCGCCCGGGCCCGGAGACGCCACCGGACGCCTCCCGGGCGCGGATCGCACTGACGCGTGCCGTCCTGCGCGGAGCGCTCGGACGCCTCCCGCTCCAGGTGCGGTGCGACGACGGGACGCGCCTGGGCACGGGCGGCCCCCGCGTCGACCTCCACGACACGGACGCCTTCCACCGCCGCATCGGCGTGCACGGCCTGGTCGGCTTCGGCGAGTCCTACATGGCGGGCGAATGGGACGCACCCGACCTGGTCGCGGCCCTCACCGTGCTGGCCGGCCACGCGGCCGACCTGATCCCGGCCCCGCTGCAACGGCTGCGCCGCGTGTGGGCCCTGAAGCAGCCCGACGCCCAGCGCAACACACCGGGCGGATCCCGCGACAACATCAGCCACCACTACGACCTGTCCAACGACCTGTTCGCCGTCTTCCTCGACGAGACCCTCACCTACTCCTCCGCCCTCTTCCGCGGCTTCCCCGCCACCTGGCCGACGCTGGCCGCCGCACAACACCGCAAGATCGACCGGCTGCTGGACCTCGCCGGGGTCACCGACGGCACCCGGCTCCTGGAGATCGGCACCGGCTGGGGCGAGCTCGCCATACGCGCCGCCGCCCGCGGAGCCCGCGTCACCACGCTGACCCTCTCCCACGAACAGCGCGACCTCGCCCTCCGGCGCGTGGCACGGGCCGGGCTCACCGACCGGGTCGACATCCGGCTGTGCGACTACCGCGAGGCCGAGGGGACCTACGACGCCGTGGTGAGCGTCGAGATGATCGAGGCGGTGGGCGAGGAGTTCTGGCCCGCCTACTTCCGCACGCTCGACGAACGGCTCGCCCCCGGGGGCCGCGCCGCCCTCCAGGCCATCACCATGCCGCACGACCGGATGCTCGCCAGCCGGCACACCCACACCTGGATCCAGAAGTACATCTTCCCGGGCGGGCTGCTGCCCTCCGCCGAAGCCGTCGAGCAGACCGTCCGCGACCACACCCGGCTGAGCGTCACCCGCAGGGACGCGTACGGCGCGCACTACGCCGAGACCCTCCGGCTGTGGCGCGAACGCTTCACCGCCCGCACCGACGACGTCGACGCACTCGGCTTCGACGAGACCTTCCGCCGCATGTGGTCGTTCTACCTGGCCTACTCCGAGGCCGGATTCCGCTCCGGCTACCTCGACGTCCAGCACTACCTGCTCACCAAGGAGGACCTCAGCCGATGACTACCGTCCGCCCCGCCCACGAGGGCACCGCCCACCGGCTGGCGGCGCTGGCCGAGGACGCGCTCGGCGGCCCGCTTCCCATGCGGCTGCGCGCCTGGGACGGCAGCGAGGCCGGTCCCGCCGACGCGCCCGTGGTGGTCGTCCGCTCGCGGCGCGCCCTGCGCCGACTGCTGTGGCAGCCCGGCGAACTGGGCCTGGCGCAGGCGTACGTGACCGGTGAGCTCGACGTCGAGGGCGACCTCGCCGACGGGCTGCGCAGAATGTGGGGCGCCGTGCGCGAACGCGGAGCGCACGCGCCCCGCCTCACCCCCGCCGACCGTGCGCGCGCGGCCGCCGCCGCCCTGCGCCTCGGAACCGTGGGCCCGCCGCCCCCGGCACCCGCGTCCCAGGCACGGCTGCGCGGCGGCCTGCACAGCAAGGCCCGCGACCGGGCCGCCATCAGCCATCACTACGACCTGTCGAACGAGTTCTACCGGCTCCTCCTCGACGAGACGATGGCCTACTCGTGCGGCTACTGGACCTCCGACGAACCCGGCTTCACCCAGGCCGACGCCCAGCGGGCCAAACTGGAACTGATCTGCCGCAAGCTGGGCCTCGTCCCCGGCGCCCGCCTGCTCGACATCGGATGCGGCTGGGGCTCCCTCACCCTGTACGCGGCCGAACACCACAAGGCGCAGGTCACCGCCGTCACCCTGGCCCGCGAACAGGCCGCGTACGTCCGTGGGCGGATCCGCGAACGCGGCCTGGAGCACCGCGTGGACGTGGTGTGCCAGGACTACCGGGACATCGAGGGAGGCGCCTACGACGCCGTCGCCACCGTGGAGATGGGCGAACACGTCGGCGACGCCGAGTACCCGGCCTTCGCCGCCGCCCTGCGCCGGCTGGTCCGCCCCCAGGGACGCGTCCTCGTCCAGCAGATGTCACGAGGGACCATCGCTCCCGGCGGCGGCGCCTTCATCGAGGCGTTCATCGCCCCCGACATGCACATGCGTCCGCTCGGGCAGACCGTCGGCATGCTGGAGGACGCCGGACTCGAAGTACGGTCCGTGGAGTCGCTGCGCGAACACTACGTGCGCACGGTCGAGGCCTGGCACCGCACGCTGGAGGACCGCTGGGACGACGTCGTGCGGCTCGTCGGCGAGGAGACGGCCCGGGTGTGGCGGCTGTATCTGGTCGGCGGCGCCCTGGCGTTCGAGGAGCGCCGCATGGGCGTCGACCAGATCCTCGCCGTGCGGCCCACCGCCCACGGACGCAGTGGACTGCCCGCCACCCCGCGGGCCTGGTACACCGGGCCGGTCGAGCCGTGACCGGCTTCCCCTGGGGCGCCTTCACCCAGAATCTGGCTCTCGCGGCGGGCGCCGCGCTCGCCGTCATGCTGGCCACCTTCGCCGTCGCCGTCCGCAAGGGCGTCCACCGCATCGTCGACATCGCCTGGGGGCTCGGCTTCACCGCCGTCGCCCTCGTGACGTTCGCCGCGTCCGGCGGCACGGGCGACGACGGACGGCGGATCCTGGTGACCGCACTGACCTCGGTGTGGGGGATGCGGCTCGCCGTGCACATCGCGCGGCGGGGCCGCGGCCACGGCGAGGACCCCCGTTACGAGGCGATGCTCGCCAAGGCACCGGGCCACCGCGACCTGTACGCGCTGCGCAAGGTCTACCTGCTCCAGGGAGCCCTGGTCTGGCTGGTGTCGCTGCCCGTGCAGGCGGCCCAGTACGTGCCCGGCCCGCTCGCCGCGTTCGCCTGGGCCGGCACCGCGCTGTGGACCCTCGGCCTGTTCTTCGAGGCGGTGGGCGACGCCCAGCTGGCCCGGTTCAAGGCCGACCCGGCCAACCGGGGCCGGATCATGGACCAGGGGCTGTGGAGCTGGACACGGCATCCCAACTACTTCGGGGACTTCTGCGTCTGGTGGGGCCTGTACCTGCTCGCCTGCGACTCCGGCGCGTCCGCGGTGGTCGCCGCCGTGTCCCCCCTGGTGATGAGCGGCCTGCTCATCAAGGGCAGCGGAAAGCCCATGCTCGAACGGCACATGGCCGAACGCCCGGGATTCGCCGACTACGTCGCGAGGACCAGCGGATTCCTCCCCCTGCCTCCGAAGCGGCGCGGGTCCGCGCCCACACCCCCGAGCTCGGTCTGACAGGCCCCCTTCCGGCCGGCCACACCCCGCTCGATAGGCGCCGCCCGCCGGAAGGGGGCCGACGGACGACGCGGGGAAGACCGTCCCGCCCCCGGAGGCCGGAGGGGGACGGGACGGTCAGGCGGGGAAGTCCAGCAGCGCCACCGGCGCGGAGGTCGGCTCCGTCGAACCGCCCGCCGGTTCGACGGTGACGCCCACACCGGACGCCCTGTCCACGGGGCCGCGCATCAGCACCGCCTCGTCGGTGCGCCCCGGGTCCATCAGCCCGGCCGACCGCATGCTGCCCCCGTCGTCGAACCACAGCTGATAGACCTTGCCGTCCGGCGGTGCCGCCATCCCCGAGGCGATGAACACGGCCCGGTCGAGACCCTTGGACACCACCACCGTGCCCGTCGCGCCGTCCGCCAGCCTCGCCGTCCGTGTCCGGGCGTCCGGGGCGGCCAGCACGGAAGCGAGCTCGTCGCCCTGCCGTTCCGACCGCCGCGCCCGGTCCTGTGCCTCCTCGGCGCGGTCGTGCTGCCACACCGCCACACCGCCGAACAGGGCCGCGGCGGCCAGGCAGGCGGCCGGCACCCAGCGCGACAGGCGGTGCGCACGGGCCGCGAGACGTCCGGGCCGCGCGAGCGGAACAGTGCGGGGCCCCTCCTGCCGCACGGCGGTGATCCGCCGCATGACCTCGGACTTGAGCGCGGGGGCAGGGGACACCGTGACCGCGAGGGCCAGCCGCGCGGCGGCGGCCCGCAGCTCCAGGACCTCCTGCGTGCACGCGTCGCAGTCCGCGGAATGCGCCTCGAACCGCGCCCGCTCGTCGTCGTCGAGGGCGTGCAGCGCGTACGCGCCGGTCAGAGTGTGCAGATCGGCCGTCCTCACGCCGCCACCCCCAGGCAGTCGCGCAGGCGG
This sequence comes from Streptomyces krungchingensis, assembly GCF_054729265.1. NCBI lineage: Bacteria > Bacillati > Actinomycetota > Actinomycetes > Kitasatosporales > Streptomycetaceae > Streptomyces > Streptomyces krungchingensis. Next base: position 1,092,660 of record NZ_JBPUKY010000001.1, on the reverse strand, counting down.
ATGAGACCGTCGCGCAGCCGGGTCTTGACCGTGCCGAGCGGCAGCGACAGCAACTCCGCCACCTCGCGGTACGTCAGCCCGCGGTAGTAGGCCAGCGTCACCGACTGCCGCTGAAGCTCCGTCAGCGTGCGCAGACAGCGCCGCACCTGCTCGTGCTCCAGGCGTGCCTCGACCTGCTCGGTCACCTCGTCGAACTCGGGCGTGCGGTCCAGCAGGGCGGCCCGCTGCTCCCGGGCGGCCGACGCCTCGACCGAGCGGACCCGGTCCACCGCACGCTGATGGGCGAGGGTGAGGACCCAGTTCGTCACCGAGCCGCGTTCGGGACGGTACCGGGCGGCCGTCCGCCACACTTCGATCAGCACTTCCTGGGCCACCTCCTCCGACTGGGCCCCGTCCCGCACCACCCTCCGAACGATCCCCAGGACCGGGCCCGCCACGACGTCGTAGAGCGTGGCGAAGGCCTCGGTGTCGCCACGGGCGACCTCGGCCATCAGATCCGGCAGATTCGGTTCCGCAGCCGGGTTCTTCCCGATCTCCACGGCTTCCTTCACGGGGTGGTCCTCCAGGACGGGCGAGCGCGACGGTACGTACGTGATCCGGAACCGGTACGCGAACGGATTGGCCGGATCGGCGCGAAGCTGCGACGGGTTTCCCGACGGGCCGTGACAGGGGGCTCGGGCGCCGGGGACGTCCGGCCCGGCCGGGCCCGGTCGGTCAGCCGGGCGTCTCCGGCCTCAGACAGCGGCGCAGCTGGAGCAGCCCGCGCCGGCAGTGGCTCTTGACGGTGCCCAGCGGCCAGCCGGTGCGCTGGGCGATCTGCGTGTGGGTCAGGTCCTCGTAGAACGCGAGGCGCAGCACGTGCTGCTGCGGAGGGGGCAGCTTCGCCAGCTCGTCCTGCACGAGCACACGGTCCAGCACCGCCTCCGGGTGGGCCGAGGCGCCGTCGGCGTCTGCCGGCAACGAGCCGGCGGCAGCGGCGATCAGCTCGCCGCGGCGGGTGCGCGCGGCCAGCGCGTCGGCGGTCTTGCGGCGGGTGATGCCGACGAGCCAGCCGGCGACGGTGCCACGCTCGGGCCGGTAGCCCTGCCGGCCCCGCCACGCGGCCAGGAACACCTGCTGCGTGACGTCCTCGGCCTCCCGTGTGTCGCCCAGCGAGCGCCACGCGAGGGTGTGCACCAGAGCGCCCCAGCGACGGTAGGCGGCGGCGAGACCGGCCTCGTCGCCCGCCACCAGGCGCGCACCGATGGACGCGTCCGCGATCAGGTCGGTCACGACGACCGGCTCGGAGCGCGCCGGCACGGAGGCGGTGCCGTCGGCCCGCGGGCGGGGGAGCAGGACCACCTCGTGGCGCGCGTCGGACACGATCGGTGGGGCACCGCACGGCTCCGGGATCGGATCTGCGGTCATGGCCGGGGCTCCTCGGTCGTGCGGGTTCGGTCCCGGCCGCGGCCGGGCCGGCGGGTGCCGGCCGCTGCCCCCGGCACGTCCGGATCCCCATCGTGTGAAGCGCACGACCATCCCCACAACTCGCGTCGTTTCTGCGTCGTATAGTCGCCGCATGGGTGACCTGCCACCGGCGGACCGGCACGGACCGGCCGCACAACCCGCCGAACCGGGACTCACCACGGGCGCCCTGGCGCGCCGCCTCGGGGTGTCGCCCACCACCCTGCGGTCCTGGGACCGGAGGTACGGCGTGGGACCGGCGGCGCGCTCCGGCGGGCACCATCGCCGTTGGACGCCGCAGGACGTGGCGATGCTGGAGGAGATGTGCCGGCTGACCTCGGCCGGTGTTCCGCCCGCCGAGGCGGCCCGGGCCGCACTGGAGGGCGTCGACCGGTCACCGTCCGAGCGCGACCGCCCGCCGGCCGACCGCGCCGACACCGCACGGCCGCGGTCGCGGGCTCCCGGAGCCCTGCCGCTGGGGGACGCGCGCAAGGAGTGCAAGGGCCTCGCGCGCGCCGCGGTCCGGCTCGACGCACCCGCCGTGGACGACCAGTTGACCGCGCTCGTCACCCGGCACGGCCTCGTCGTGGCCTGGGAGGAGGTGATGGTGCCGACCCTGCACGCGGTCGGCCGCAAGTGGGAGTCCTCCGGGGACCGCTACGTGGAGGTCGAGCACCTGCTCTCCTGGCACATCTCCCGCGCGCTGCACCGCGCCACCGGCGAGGTCGCACCCGGAACGCCGGGCGTGGGTCCGGTGCTGCTGGCCTGCGTCCCGGGCGAACAGCACAGCCTGCCGCTGGAGGCGCTCGACGCGAGCCTCACGGAACTCGGCCTGCCCACGCGGATGTTCGGCGCGGCCGTCCCCACGGAGGCGCTCACCGCGGCCGTGCGGCGCCTCGGCCCGGTGGCGGTCGTCCTGTGGGCGCAGGCACGCTCCACGGCCGACCATCCGCTGGCCCGGCACGTCGCGAGCACCAGCTGGGGCGTCAAGGGCGCGCGGTCCCGGCCCACCGTCCTGCTGGCCGGGCCGGGCTGGGCGGGACGGCAGGTGCCGGGGACGCTCCGCCCGCAGGGACTGAGCGAGGCGCTGACCACCCTCGCGGGCCTGTACGACTCCTTCGCCGCGCCCGGCGAGAACCGGCCGGTGCCGGTGCCCTGACATGGTTCCCCGGCGTCCTGCCGCCGGCCGCGCTCACCCCACCGTCGGGGAGGGGGACGGGGAGGTGGCGGCCGGCGGGGACGCCGGGGAGGACGGGGAGCCGCCCGCGGGCGGGGTGAGCACGACGGTCGGCTCGCCCGGTTGCGGCGCCGGGGGCGTCAGGTTCTGCTGGGGCAGCTTCGCAGGGCTGGTCTCCTGGACCAGCACCTGGCCGAAGTTGACCAGTCCGGTCTTCTCCATCACCGTGATGTGGTCCAGCACGGTGTCGTTGGCCTGGTCGGCGAGTTGCCGTACCAGCGTGTTCCGGGTGGTGGCCCGGATCTTCGCGATGACCGGGAAGATCTGACCGTGTGTCACCCGCAGGATGTTGGCCAGGTCGGTGTCGAACTGCTTGCCGCTGTCGCCGCTCAGCGTCGCCACGAATCCCTGCTGCTGCGGGGACGGCTTGTTCGGCAGCGTGATGCCGAGCTGGGCGGCGACCTTGCGGCAGGTGGCGTCCAGCGCGGCGTGGCCCCTGACGAGGTGCTGACCCGCTGTCCTGACGGCCGGAACCGTGCCCTTCTGCAAGGCCAGTTGCCCCGACGGGTACTCCCACAGACCGGCCGCGCGCACCTTCACCACGAAGTCGCGGTCGGCCTCGGTCAGCGGGCCCGCCGCCGTGTTCGCGATGACACGGCTCTGGTCGCCGGCCGTCGTCTGCAGGCCGAGCACCGCTGGATAGGCGAGCGCGGCCAGGGTCATGGTCAGCGCGCCGGTCACGAAGAGGGTTCCCACGTTCCGTGCGATGCGCATGAAGCCTCCTGGCCGGTGCGGCGGCCCGGAGCCGGACACCGCGGCCGGCCGCGTCGTGGACCGGTCCGGTGCGGACGGGTCCGGTACGAGTCGTTCGGTCGCCCACCAGTACGGCTGCCTGCGGAAAGGAATCCTCTACGCCCGGTAAAGACCGCCCCCTGATCCGGTCAGAGACGGCCCCGGGCGTTCTTGAACCGGGCGAGTCCCTCGGAGAGTTCGACCACCGGGTCCGGGTAGTCGTACGCGGCCCGCTCCAGCCCTCGCAGCTTCCACGGTTCGTGCACGGAGGCGTCCGTGAGGCCCTCCAGCTCGGGCACCCAGCGGCGTACGTAGGCGCCGTCGGGGTCGTAGCGCTTGCCCTGCACCACCGGGTTGAGGACCCGGTTGGGGCGGGTGTCCGTGCCCGTCCCGGCCATCCACTGCCAGTTGAGCTGGTTGTTCGCGACGTCACCGTCGACCAGCAGCTCCAGGAAGTACCGCGCGCCGACCCGCCAGTCCACGTACAGCGTCTTGGTGAGGAAACTCGCGGTCAGCAGGCGCCCGCGATTGTGCATCCAGCCCTCGTGCCGCAGCTGGCGCATCGCCGCGTCGACCACCGGGTAGCCGGTGCGGCCCCGCTTCCACGCCTCGATGTCCTGCTCGGCGCGCGCCCCCGACCGCCAACGGTCGCGCTGTGTGCGGTAGTCCGCGTCCGAAGCCGCCGGACGGGCCGCCAGCACCTGGTGGTGGAAGTCCCGCCAGGCGACCTGGCGCACGAAGGCCGCGGCGCCGGGGCCGCCCGCCGCGCGTGCCCGGTGGACGAGCTCCACCGGCGAGAGCGTGCCGAAGTGCAGATGGGGGGAGAGCCGCGAGGTGGCGTCGCCGGCCAGGTCGTCGTGGCGGTCGTCGTACGAGCCGATGCCGCCGCGCAGCCACGCCGTCAGCCGCCGCCGGCCCTCGCCCTCGCCGCCCGCGGCCAGCCCTTCCGACACCCCGGCGACCTTCGCGCGGGCGGGCACCTCCTCGGAACCGACGCCGTCCGGCACCCGGACCACCCGGGGCGCGGCCAGCGCCTCCCGCAGATGCTGCTGCGACCAGTGACGGTAGTACGGCGTGAAGACGGCGAAGTGGTCGGAGGCGGCCGGGGTGACATCGCCGGGAGCCACCGCGGTGATCACCGTGTCGTGGACGTGCAGACGGCACCCCTCCGCCTCCAGGGCGGCGCGCAGCCGCTCCTCCCTCCGCTGGGCGTACGCACTGACTCCGGCGGCCATGTGCACCTCGTCGGCGTCCGCCTCGGCGACCACCGCGCACACCTGCTCGACGACGTCGCCCGACCGCACCACCAGACGGCCGCCGCGCTCGCGCAGCCCCGTGTCGAGGTCGGCCAGGCAGTCGGCGAGGAACGCCGCACGGTTGGGGGCGGTGAACCCGGACGCGGCGATGCCCTGGTCGCGCACGAACAGCGGCACCACGGCGGTCGAGCCGTCGAGGGCCGCCCGCAGCGGCGGGTGGTCGTGCAGCCGCAGGTCCGAGGTCAACAGGACGATGGAGAGGGTCATGGCGTGGCTCCGGGTGGGGGCTGCGAGGGTTTTGGCGTTCACCTGCTTCCGTTCGGGCGCCGTCCTCGGATGCGGCGGTCAACGTGACATCGCGGTGTGTCCCCTGCGCGAGGGAGTCTCCTTGGCCGCGGTCCTGGCGATGTTGCGGGCCATGCCGCCGAACACGACGGTGTGGAACGGCGACACGCTCCACCAGTACAACTGGCCGAGCAGACCGTGCGGGTGGAACAAGGCACGCTGCCGGTACCGGGTGCGCCCGTCGTCGGTCACCTCCGCGTACATCTCCAGCCAGGCCAGGCCGGGCAGCCTCATCTCGGCGCGCAGCCGCAGCAGACGGCCCGGCACGATCTCCTCGACGCGCCAGAAGTCCAGCGAGTCGCCGACCCGCAGTCGCGTGGCGTCCCGCCGCCCGCGCCGCAGACCCACACCGCCGACCAGCCGGTCCATCCAGCCGCGCACCGCCCAGGCGAGCGGGAAGGAGTACCAGCCGTTGTCGCCGCCGATCCCCTCGATGACCTTCCACAGCGCTTCGGGCGGTGCGTCCACGATCAGTTCGCGTTCGTCGGTGAAGAGGCTGCCGCCGGCCCAGTCGGGGTCGGTGGGCAGCGGGTCGCTGGGCGCACCGGGGTAGGCGGCCGACGACCACCGGGTGGTGACCTGCGCGTCCTGCACGCGTTGCAGGGCCAGTGCCACCGCCTCGTCGAAGCCGATCGGCCGGCCCGGCGGATCGGGCACGTAGCGGGTGATGTCGTGCTCGTGGCACACGACCTCGTGCCGCAGCGACTCGGTGAGCGGACGGGCGATGGACGCGGGCACGGGGGTGACGAGCCCCACCCAGTGACTGGAGAGTCCGGGGGTGAGCACCGGCACGGCGAGGATGATCCTGCGGGGGAGTCCGGCGACGGCCGCGTACCGCCGCATCATGTCCCGGTACGTCAGGACGTCCGGGCCGCCGATGTCGAAGGCACGGTTGACGTCCGAGGGCATCCGGGCGCTGCCGACGAGGGTGCGCAGCACGTCCCGTACGCCCATCGGCTGGATGCGGGTGTGCACCCAGCTCGGCGTGACCATGATGGGCAGCCGTTCCGTGAGGTAGCGCAGCATCTCGAAGGAGGCCGAGCCGGAGCCGATGATCACCGCGGCGCGCAGCACCGTGGTCGGCACCCCCGATTCCAGCAGGATGCGGCCGACCTCGGCCCGGGACCTGAGGTGCGGGGAGAGCTCCTCCTCCGGCACCCCCGCGGGTGTGAGGCCGCCGAGGTAGACCAGGCGGCGCACTCCCGCCGCACGCGCCTGCTCGGCGAAGATCAGGGCCGCCTTGCGGTCGGTTTCCTCGAAGTCGCGGCTCGAACCGATGGCGTGCACGAGGTAGTACGCGACGTCGATGCCGCGCATCGCCTCGGCGACGGAGCCGACGTTCGTGACGTCGCCGCGCATGACGTCCACGTCGCCCGCCCAGGGGTGGTCGCGCAGCTTGTCGGGAGAGCGGGCCAGACAGCGCACATGGTGCCCCTCGGTCAGCAGCTCGGGCACCAGTCGTCCGCCGATGTAGCCGGTGGCGCCCGTCACCAGGCAGTTCAGCCCGGTGCGGGCGTCGTCGTCGCTCATGGGGTCCCTCCGTCACTCCGGCTCGCCGCCCCCCTTCCGCAGTCTGTACTGATCCCTTCCACGCGAGCGGCACCGGCGGATGCGAACGGCGGATCTTCGCACGATCGATGGGACATGTCCGCGGAAAACGCGGGCAAGCGGAGGTCACGGGACTCGTCGGCCCGAGTCCGAGGCCACAGGTGGAGGTGTCTGCCGGTATGGGTACGAAGGTGCTGGAGCGATTTCCTGCCGGAGCCCCGCGCGGATCCTGGACCGCGGAGGAGTACGCGGCCCGGCGCCGCACCGAGGGCGTTCCCGCGACCGTGGTCATGGACCTGAAGACGGACGCGTTCCTCGTGGTCGTCCCTGCCGGGGACGAGGACTGACCTCGCCCGTGCGGGCGCGGCGTGGGCTCAGCGGCCCGCCCCGTCGCCGACCGGCTTCAGCGATGCGCCGGTGTCCAGACGTGCCGTCACCCGGGTCCGGGCCTCCCGTGCGGCGCGGACCGCGAGCGTCGGGCCGCTCGCCCGGGCGGTCACAGCCCCTCCGACGTCGATCCGGGTGACCGCGCGGCTGCCGGCCGCGAGGAGATACCAGTGGCCGGTGCGCGCACGCCAGCGAGTGTCGGCCACCACGTGCCGGCCGAACCGGCTGCACGCGGCCGTCCCGCGGGCCCGGCCGACCGGCTCCGCCGGAGCGGCGGGCGAGTCGGCGGGCGTGCGCAGGAACAGCCCCACGTCGCCGGGCCCGCGCCAGGTGGTGGCCCGGGTGCACGACCACACCGCGTGCCCGCCGCCCTCCGGCAGGTCCTGCTCGGCGAAGTCCCAGGTGTTGACCGCCCGTACGCCGCTCCCGCGCAGGTCCTCGAGCCCGCAGGCGAGGTGTGCCCAGGCGAGCAGGGCGGTCGCGCCGGTCGCCTCCCTGGGCTGCCGTGCTGGCGGGCTGCCGTGCCCGGGCAGCGGGGTGTACGTGAGGTGCACGGGCGACAGCTCGCCCAGGTCGGTCAGCAGGAAGGCGTGCTTCTCCGCGATACGGGCGGACGAACGCAGTTGCACGACGGGACGGTGGTCGCAGGCCGCGCCGCCCGTCGGGGCGGGGACCGGCCCGGTGATCCCGTCCCGGGCCACGTCGAGCGGGCGCGCGGGCGAGTCGGGGTCGAGCAGATCACGCGTCCCCGCTTCGGCGACCCACGGGGCGAGCAGATACCGGACGCCCTTCTTGCCGCGTGCGACGAGCACGGCGGCGGCGGTCGTCACGTCCGCGTCGTCGGCGCGCGCCAGGACGAGCGTGCCGTCCCCGGGTGCCTCGAGCGGCTCGCTGTAGCGCACCACGCGCCCGCCGTCGTGCAGCAGGACCACCGCGGTGCCGTCGACGTCCCCCGCGTAGAGCAGTTGAGGTGTCCGCGGGGGCGGGTCCGTCGGGGTGCCGTCCGTCGTGTCGTACCGGCCGCGCGAGGGGCGGGTCCACGCGGACAGCGCCCGGGTCAGGAGGTCGGCGTCGTGGGTGCGGTCGCCGCGCGCGGGCCAGGCGGTGAAGTCGATCCGCGCCGTACGGCTCCAGGCGTCCGCGGGCGTGCGGACCAGGTCGGCGGGGCGGGGAAGTCCCGCGGGCACGTCGTCGCGGGGCCCTGACGGACGGGATGTGGTCCAGGAGAACGCGAGGAGCACGGCCGTGATGACGACGGCCGTCAGCGCGGCCCACAGCAGGTGCACGCGACGCCTGCGGCGCAGCAGGTCGGTCGGGCGCGTCTGCACCGAGCAGGCGTCGAACTCCCGTGACGCGAGCAGGGTGCGCGCCGCCGTCCCCACGGTCTCCTGGAGCCGGGTCGCCGACCGCAGGGCGCTCGCGGGGTCGGCGACACCGGCGGTGCGCAGCAGAGCCTCGATCGACGCGTCGGGCAGCCCGTCCACCTCGCGCAGCACGAAGGCGGTGCGTGCCGCGGCCGTGGTACCGGCGAGTGCCTGCCCCAGGGCGATCTCGTCGGCGCCGCCCGCGCGGGGAAACAGCCGCAGCCCCCACACCACGGGCAGCGCGGGCAGCAGGGTGCGCGGCGGGGGCAGCCGGCGCGGCCAGCCGCGGGGCGGCCGGGCGTGCGCCAGGGCGGAGCGCACGACGCGCGAGCGCAGCCGGTCCTTCTCGGCGACGGCCGGCTGTGCCTTCCCCGTCTTCCTCCCCCGCGGCGCCGGAACCCGGGGCGCGGACCTCCCGCGGGAACCCGGCAGCGACCGCTGTACCAGGGAATGGGCGAGCAGTACACGCCGATGCCTGCTCAGGGAGGGAGGCAGTGTGAGGTACGCCAGGCGTACGAGTCCGCCGTACTCCTCGACGAGGGCGCTCTCGGCCCGTTCCAGTCCGGCCCGGGTGTGCAGGACGGTCCGCGGGAGTGGGGGGATGGGCATGGAGCAAATGCCTTCCGAAGGAGCTGCCGTGATGGCACGTCGATCCTTCAAACGAGTGACTCTTCGGATGGTCACAGGGGTTGTGGCGCCCGCCGGCCGACGGGTCACCGCGGGGGCGTCACGCTGCCCCGAGCTCCTGGGACCTGCGGACGAACGTGTCGTGCGGGTCGCCCGCGGCGTGCGGCACGGAGCCGGTCCGGCGGCGCCGGAGCACCAGCCGCACCCGGGGCGCTCGCGCTCCGGCAGGTCCACCCCTGGCTCGCGCTCCGGATTTTGCACGGCCTCGCTCAACGTGGGCTGCGCGAGGCGGAGTTCATCAGCGGCCCGGCCCGGCCCGGCCCGGCCCGGCTCAGCGCAGCTCAGCGAACCGAACCGGGCCGAGGCGGGTGACCGGCCCGACGTTTTCCGGCTGCTCCATTCCCGCGACGACGGAATGCGACCGCCACGCGCAGAGTTTCAGGGGTTTCCCTGTCGCGCTCTCGTGAATTCAGCGGTCCGGGATGCGAGATCGGCCGATGATTCCTTGACGGTTCGGACCGGGGGCTGCGACGATCGACGGCATGCAGATGCGACTGGACCTCACGCGGCGACGCCATGTCGATCTCGCGCGTGTCTCCAGCTCCTCCTGTTGCCGCGAAGCCTGACGGCCCCACGGCAGGGTTTCCTTCGCACAGGCCCGGTCCGCCCCGGTGAATTCCTCCCGGCGCACCCCTGTGATCCCCGGAACCGCCGTTTCTTTTCGACTCCGCGCATTTCCCTCGGAATTGCCGCGCCCGTAATGCGTCATGCCTTCGTTCCGGCACCGGGAGTTCTCCGCTCCCGTCACGGAATCCGTCACCGGCGCCGCCGAACCCGTCCGACAAGAGGCTCGCTGTCGACCTCTGCCTCCTCGGCCTCTCCGCTCACGAAAGAGGACCCATGTCCCTCGTCCTGTCCGTCTCCGGCAGCCCCTCCGCCTCGTCCCGCACGGCCGGACTGCTGCGCCACCTGGACGCACGGCTCGCCGCACAGGGCCACCAGGTGATCCCGCTCGACGTCCGCACGATCCCCGCCGAGGCCCTGCTCGGCGCCGACTTCGGCCATCCCGCCGTCGTCGAGGCGACCGAGCTCTTCGCGCGGGCCGACGGCGTCGTGATCGGCACCCCCGTCTACAAGGCCGCCTACTCGGGCGTCCTCAAGGCACTGCTCGATCTGCTCCCGCAGTACGCCCTCACCGGCAAGACCGTGCTCCCGCTCGTCACCGGGGGCAGCACCGCGCACGTCCTCGCCCTCGACTACGCGCTGCGCCCGGTGCTGAATTCCATGGGGGCGGCACACATCGTCCAGGGCTGGTTCACCCTCGACAAGGACATCACCAGGGGTGAGGACGGCAGCGTCACCGTGGCACCGGCCACGGCCGAGGCCCTCGCCCACGTGGTGGACCAGTTCTCGGCCGCCCTGACGGGCGGGCCCGTCCTGGCCGCGGCGAGCTGAACGATGACCGCGAAAGTGATCGCCGACGACGAGGCGGCCGACGCCCTGTTCGAGGTGTCGGGCACCCGCGCCGCGCTCGACTCCGCCGATCCGCACCGTCACTGGCGCGACGCCCGTACCGACACCCCGCACGCACCGGCCCGCCGGAGGCTCCAGCACTTCGGCCGGCACGTACTCGACGGCACCAAGCCGCCCCGCCACGGCCTGCTCTGACGCGCGCCGGGCCCCACGAATCGGAGAACCGCCGCCGTGCCCCTCACCTTCCACTGGTTCCTGCCCACCAACGGTGACAGCCGCGACGTCGTCGGGGGCGGCCATGGCACACCCGCCACCGTGTCCGGCCGGGACCGGCCGCCGACGATCGGCTATCTGAGCCAGATCGCCCGGGCCGCCGAGGATCTCGGCTTCGTCGGCGCGCTCACCCCCACCGGCGCCTGGTGCGAGGACGCGTGGCTGACCACCGCGATGGTCAGCCGGCACACCGAGCGACTCAAGTTCCTGGTCGCCTTCCGGCCGGGGTTCGTGTCGCCCACACTCGCCGCGCAGATGGCGTCCACCTTCCAGCGGCAGAGCGGGGGACGTCTCCTGCTGAACGTGGTCACCGGAGGCGAGAGCCACGAGCAGCGCGCCTACGGCGACTTCCTCGACAAGGACGCCCGGTACCGTCGTACCGGCGAATTCCTTCGGATCGTCCGGGACTTGTGGGACGGCAAGACCGTCGACCTGTCCGGCGAACACCTCCACGTCGAGGACGCGCGGCTGGCCCGGGTGCCCGACCCGGTCCCCGAGGTCTACTTCGGCGGCTCCTCACCCGCCGCCGGCGAGGTCGCCGCCCGGTACGCCGACGTCTACCTCACCTGGGGCGAACCGCCCGCCCAGGTCGCCGAGAAGATCGCGTGGATCCGCGGACTCGCGGCGGACCAGGGGCGTCGCCTCCGGTTCGGCATCCGGCTGCACGTCATCACCCGCGACACCTCGGAGCAGGCCTGGGCCGAGGCGCGCCGGCTCCTCGACGGATTCGACCCGCGGACGGTGCGTGCGGTGCAGGCCGGACTCGCCCGCAGCGAGTCGGAGGGGCAGCGCCGCATGCTCGCCCTGCACGGCGGCGGCGGCGACGGACTGGAGATCCACCCCAACCTGTGGGCCGGGATCGGCCTGGTCCGCGGCGGCGCGGGCACCGCCCTGGTCGGCAGCCACGCCGAGGTGGCCGAGCGGATCGGGGAGTACCACGCGCTCGGCATCGACGAGTTCGTGCTCTCCGGCTATCCGCATCTCGAAGAGGCGTACTGGTTCGGCGAGGGCGTCCTGCCGAGGCTGGCCGAACAGGGCCTCTGGCGGCACCCGTTCGCGCCGACGACCGTGCCCGCCGCGCAGGTCCCCTTCACGGGCTGAGCGGTGCCGGTGATCCCAGCGAGGCGAGGTGCGCCCGGCGCACCTCGCCGGTCTGCCCCTGCACCAGCAGGAACATCCCTTCCCGCGCCAGCCGTTGCGCCGGACTGTCCAGGCCCATGGCCCGACCGCCGCCGGCCACCACCGCGGCGGTCGTGGCCGCGCGCATCACGTCGTACGCCCGTGTCTTGGCGGCCAGCCGCTCCTCGATCCGCTCGCCCGGCACCGGGTGGTCGGCCAGCCCGTACGCCACGCGCCTGACCTCGTCGAGGCGGGCGCGCAATTCCTGGGCGGTGGCCCGCGCGGCCGGGTCGCCGTCCGGGGAGTCGAGGAGGCCGAGCGCCGCCTCGGCGATGCCGAAGACGGCGGGGGAGGCGTTGGTGTTCTTCGGACGGTCACCCGCCGCCCACGTCGCATAGGGGACCCGGAGGGCGACGGCGTCGTCCGGCAGCAGGAGGCCGTCCAGTTCCAGCGACACCGTCCGGGACGCGGTGAGCGCGGCGAGCCGCATCGGCGGCGAGGCGCGCAGACCGGGCTGCTCACGGGCCTCGGTGAACGCGAACAGCGCCTCGTCGGCGTCCGTCACACCGGCCAGCAGCATCACGTCGTTCAGCCCCCATCCCGTGTACCAGGGCACCGTGCCGTCGAAGCGCCAGCCGCCGCGCTCCCGGGACACGCGCACCGGGACGCGCGGATGGGCGCGCAACTGCGCGTAGGCGACCCCCGACAACAGCTCACCGCTCGCCATCCGCCTCAACAGGCGCTCCCGCAGAGGGTGTTCGCACTGGGCGAGCGTCGTGACCGGCGTGTGGTGCTGCGTCTGGACGAACCAGGTCGAGCAGCACGCCCCCGCCAGGATCTCCGCGACCTCCCGGACCACCGCGGCCGGTGCCGCCGCCCCTCCGTACGAAACCGGCGCGCTCAGCCCGAGCAGCCCCGACCGCTTGACCGCTTCGATGCTGTCCGCCGGCACGCCCTCCTGGTCGACGCGCTCCGCCCGGGGCGCCAGCACCTCGGCCGCCAGCCGCCGGGCCCGGGTGACGAGTGGATGGGGTGGGGTGGTCATCGAAGATTTCTCCCGCTCGTGTCGTGGCGCGTGTCGATCCGGCGGTCTCCCGTTCGTGTAGTCAAGGAGAGACCACCGAGGAGGCCACACCATGAAGTACTACCTCTTGAGCGTCATGCAGCCGGTGGGCGAGCCGCCCGCGCCCGAGGCCCTGGAAGAGATCATGCACAACCTGGACGTCTTCCACGCGGAGCTGCGCGAGGCCGGTGCCTGGGTGTTCGCCGGCGGCCTGCACGGGCCGGAGACGGCCACCGTGCTGCGCGCCCGGGACGGCGACGTCCTGGTCACCGACGGCCCCTACACCGAGAGCAAGGAGTACCTGGGCGGGATCTGCCTGATCAAGGCACCCGACCTGGACGAGGCCCTCGCCTGGGGCCGCAAGGCGACGCTGGCGACCACGCTGCCCATCGAGGTGCGGCCGTTCACGCACGAGGCCGAGGACCGATGATCCGGCCCCGGCGCCGGCGCGGCGGAGCCGACCCCAGCGACGCGGGTGGGAGGCGGTCGACCGTCACCATGGAGGTCACCATGGGGCGGGGGCGTATGACCGTCACGACGGAGGAGAGACCCCATGACGGTCACCGGGGCGGAGGAGATCACCCTCGCCACGGCGGAGGGGGACGTATGACTGTCACCACGGCGGAGGAGGCCGTATGACCGTCACCACGGCGGGGCGGCGCGCGTGACCGCCACCGCGGCGGACGTCGAAGCCGTCTTCCGTGCCGAGTACGGCCGCGCGGTCGCCGTCCTCATCAGCTTCCTCGGCGACATCGACCTCGCCGAGGAAGCGGTGCAGGACGCGTTCACCACGGCCGTGCGCAAGTGGCCGGAGACCGGCACACCGGCGAGCCCCGCCGGGTGGATCATCACCACCGCCCGCAACCGCGCCGTCGACCGGCTGCGCCGGGAGTCCACCCGGGACGCGCGGCACGCCGAGGCGGCGCGGCTGTACGCCCCGGAGGCACCCGCCGAGGAGGGACCCGTGCGCGACGACCGGCTCCGCCTGATCTTCACCTGCTGTCATCCCGCGCTCGCCACCCAGGCCCAGGTGGCGCTCACCCTGAGACTCCTGGGCGGTCTGACCACACCGCAGATCGCGCGTGCCTTCCTGGTCCCCGAGCCCACCATGGCCCAGCGGCTGGTCCGGGCGAAGGCGAAGATCCGCGACGCGGGCATCCCGTACCGGGTCCCGCGCGACGCCGACCTCCCGGAGCGCGTCAAGGGGGTGCTCGCCGTCGTCTACCTGATCTACAACGAGGGCTACGGCGGCCGGGAGGACCTCTGCGCGGAGGCCGTCCGCCTGGCGCGGCTGCTCGTCGAGCTCATGCCGGACGAGCCCGAGGCGCTCGGCCTGCTCGCACTGGTCCTGCTCATCGAGGCACGCCGGCCCGCCCGCGCGACGGCGGACGGCGACCTGGTCCTCCTCGCCGACCAGGACCGCTCCCTGTGGGACCGGAGCCTGATCGCCGAGGGGCAGGCCCTGGTACGGCGCTGTCTGCGTCTGAACCGGCCCGGCCCGTACCAGATCCAGGCCGCGGTCAACGCCGTGCACAGCGACGCCCCGACCGCCGACGCCACGGACTGGGGCCAGATCCTCCGCCTCTACGACCAGCTGACGGCCGTCGCCCCAGGCCCGGTGGTCGCCCTCAACCGCGCCGTCGCGGTGGCGGAGACCGACGGCCCGGCGGCAGCCCTCGCGATCGTCGACGCGCTCGACCTGGACGGTTACCACGCCCACCACGCCGTACGGGCCGAGCTGCTGCGCCGGCTGGGCCGCACGGCGGAAGCCGCGCTGGCCTACGAGGCGGCCGTCGCGCTCACCGCCGGCGACGCCGAGCGAGCACACCTCGAACGCCGCCGACGGGATCTGCCGGACGTGTAGCCGGGCTCGCCGTCCACCCGGCGATCACGGCCGGTGACGGAAAGTGGTCCGCCGCTCCCGGAATTTCTCCGCGAGCCGGAAAGGTTGGCAATTACATACAGATACGGTTGGCTTATACATCCAACCGTCGAGCACGTTCGCGCGGCCGGCCCGCCGGCCCGCGCCCCGACCAGCGAGGCACCGTGAACCAGTCGATCCCCGAACAGCCCGCCGACGTCGTCTCCCGGCTGCGCGCCACCTTCCGCTCCGGCCGCACCAAGCCCGTCGCGTGGCGCACGGACCAGCTGCGCCGACTGCGCGGGATGCTCACCTCGCACGGCGAGGACTTCGCCGCAGCCCTCCGCGAGGACCTCGGCAAGAGCTCCACCGAAGCCTTCCGTACCGAGATCGACTTCACGGTGCGGGAGATCGACCACACCTTGGAGCACCTCGACGGCTGGCTGCTGCCGGAATCCGCCCCGGTCCCGGCGCACCTCGGCGCCGACGCCACGGCCTGGACGCAGTACGACCCGCTCGGCGTCGTGCTGGTCATCGCCCCCTGGAACTATCCGCTGCAACTCCTGCTGACCCCGATGCTCGGCGCGCTGGCCGCCGGCAACGCCGTGGTCGCCAAGCCCAGCGAACTCGCCCCGGCCACCTCCGCCGCGCTCGCGCGGCTGCTGCCGCGCCACCTCGACACCGACGCGGTCGCCGTCGTCGAGGGCGGTGTCCCCGAGACGACGGCCCTGCTGGCCGAGCGGTTCGACCAGATCTTCTACACCGGCAACGGCACGGTCGGCCGCGTCGTCATGCGGGCCGCCGCCGAGCACCTCACCCCGGTCGCCCTCGAACTCGGCGGAAAGTCACCGGCGTTCGTCGACCGCGACGCCGAACTCGGCACCGTCGCCGACCGGTTGGCCCGCGGCAAGTTCCTCAACGCCGGGCAGACCTGCGTCGCGCCCGACTACGTCCTCACCGACCCGGAGACCGCCCGCGCCCTGGAGGCCCAACTCGCCCGGGCCACCGAGGCGCTCTTCGGCACCGAGCCGCGGACGTCCGCCGAGTACGGGCGGATCGTCAACGAACGGCACTTCGACCGGCTCACCGCGCTACTCGGCTCCGGCCGCACCGTCGTCGGCGGCGACAGCGACCGGGAGGCCAAGTACATCGCGCCGACCGTGCTCGCCGACGTCGACCCCGAGTCGCCCGTGATGCGGGAGGAGATCTTCGGCCCGATCCTCCCGATCGTCACCGTGGCCGACCTCGACGAGGCCATCGGCTTCATCAACGACCGCGACAAGCCCCTCGCCCTGTACGTCTTCACCGACTCCGAGACCACCCGCCGGCGGATCGCCGCGGAGACCTCGTCCGGAGGCCTCGGCTTCGGGTTGCCGCTCGCCCATCTGACCGTCTCCGACCTGCCGTTCGGCGGAGTCGGCGAGAGCGGCATGGGCAGCTACCACGGCCGCTGGTCCATCGAGACGTTCAGCCACCGCAAGGCGGTGCTGGAGAAGCCGCTCGGCTGAGCCGGAACGACGGCCCGCGCCGGTGAACACCGGCGCGGGCCACGGTACTTCGGGTCCGTCACAGCACCTCGGTCTCCGCCCGGCCCGTCTCGCCCCACAGGGTGTGGAAGCTGCCGTCGCGGTCGGTGCGACGGTAGGTGTGGGCGCCGAAGTAGTCCCGCTGCCCCTGAGTGAGGGCGGCGGGGAGGCGGTCGGCGCGCAGTGTGTCGTAGTACGACAGGGCGGCCGAGAACGCCGGCACCGGCACACCGCGGCGTGCGGCCGTCGCGATCACCTCGCGCCAGGGGACCTGCGCATCCTTGATCTCGGCGGCGAAGCCCGCGTCCGAGAGCAGGCTGACCAGGGCGGGGTCCACGGCGTAGGCGGCGCGGATGCGGTCCAGGAAGGCGGCGCGGATGATGCAGCCGCCGCGCCAGATCTTCGCCACCTCGCCGAGGTCGATGTCCCAGCCGTACTCGTCTGCGGCGTCCAGGATCATCTTCCAGCCCTGGTCGTAGGCGATGAGCTTGGACGCGTACAGGGCGTGCTCGACCTGGCTGGTGAAGCGTTCCGCCTCGGTGGCGGACAGTTCCCAGTGGGTGCCGCCGGGCAGGTCCCGGTACGCGGCGCGCAGCCCGGACTGGCTGGAGGCGGCACGGGCGAACGTCGCCTGCGAGATCGCCGTGACCGGGGATCCCAGGTCGAGCGCGGTCTGCACGGTCCAGCGGCCGGTGCCCTTCTGCCCGGCCGCGTCGACCACGACGTCCACGAACGGCGCGCCGCTCGCGGGGTCGGTGTGCGCCAGCACCTCGGCGGTGATCTCGATCAGATACGAGTCGAGGCGGCCCTTGTTCCAGCGACGGAAGATCTCCGCGATCTGCGCGGGCGCATATCCGCCGACGCGCCGGAGCAGGTCGTAGGCCTCGCCGATCAGCTGCATGTCGGCGTACTCGATGCCGTTGTGGACCATCTTCACGAAGTGCCCGGCGCCGTCCGTGCCGATGTGGGTGGCGCACGGCTCGCCGTCGACCTTGGCACTGATCGACTCGAACATCGGGCCGAGCGAGGCGTACGACTCCGGAGACCCGCCGGGCATGATGCTCGGGCCGTTCAACGCGCCCTCCTCGCCGCCCGAGACGCCCGCCCCCACGAAGTGGATGCCACGCTCGCGCAGCGACTGCTCGCGGCGGCGGGTGTCGGCGAAGTGGGCGTTGCCACCGTCGATGATCATGTCGCCCGACGCGAGCAGCGGGGCGAACTCCTCGATGACGGCGTCGGTCGCCGCGCCCGCCTGCACCATGATCATGAGGCGGCGCGGGCGCTCCAATGCGGCCACGAACTCCTCCGCCGTTCCGGCCGCCACGAAGGCGCCCTCGTGCCCGAACTCCTCGATCAGCGCCTTGGTCCGGGCGGGGGTGCGGTTGTGGACGGCGACGGTGTACCCGTGCCGGGCGAAGTTCCGGGCCAGATTGCGGCCCATCACCGCGAGCCCTGTGACACCGATCTGCGCGGTCGCCTTCATGGTGTGCTCCTCGAATCCGGATCTGCGTCCCCGCGTACCTGACGGGCGAGCAGTCGACTGTCGCTCTCCCGGTCAAGTACGGACGGCGGGGGCCGCGGCGTTCAGCGTGCGGGCGTTGTCCGCGCGGTGAGTTCCGCGGGCCGCTCCCGCAGCCGCCATCCGTGGTCGACGGGGCCGATGCCGGCACCGAGCGCGAAGCCCGCAGCGATGGCCGACGTGACGTACTCCTTGGCCTGCCGCACGGCGTCGGGCACCGAACGGCCCTCCGCCAGCCCCACCGCGATCGCCGAGGCGAGGGTGCACCCCGTGCCGTGGGTGTGCCGGTTGTCGTGCCGCGGCGCGCGCAGCCAGTGCTCCTCCGTCCCGTCGGTGAGCAGATCGACGGCCTGTCCCGGAAGATGACCGCCCTTCACCAGGGCCCAGCGGGGGCCGAAGTCCAGCAGCCGCCCGGCCGCCCGGCGCATGCCCGCCTCGTCGTCCACGGTCACTCCCGTGAGTTCGGCGACCTCGTCGAGATTGGGCGTCACCACCGTCGCCACCGGCAGCAGCCGGCCGCGCACCGCGTCCAGCGCGTCGTCGGCCAGCAGCCGGTCCCCGTGCTTGGAGACGCTCACCGGATCGACGACGACGGGCGCGGGCACGTCCGCCAGCAGTTCGGCCACCGCCGTGACCAGGCCGGGCGACGCCAGCATCCCCGTCTTCACGGCCTGTACGCCGATGTCGTCGACGACACTGCGGTACTGGGCGCGCACCGCCTCCACGGGCAGTTCCCAAGCACCCTGCACACCCACCGAGTTCTGCGCCGTGACCGCGGTGAGCACGCTCATGCCGTGCGCGCCGAGCGCCAGCATCGTCTTCAGGTCGGCCTGGATTCCGGCGCCACCGCCGGAGTCGGAACCGGCGATCGTCAGGACCAGGGGTGGCCGGGGCATGGGGTGCTCCTCTCAGCGGTGCTGCGTGCGGACGGCGGGCAGGGCCGTCAGCGGACGGGAACGGCGGTGCGGCCCCGCGACCGCAGCGGGGCGTACACGGCGAGCGCGACGAGGAACGCCACGTAGTAGGAGAGGTCGGCGCCGTGCAGCGCTTCGGCGACCGGACCCACGTACAGGCCGGTGTCCATGAACGGGACGGCCGCGGCGAACGCGGCGACGAACGCCAGCAGCGCGGGCCGGGCCGGCTGCGGCAGCGACGCCTCGGCGGTGACGTCGAACGCGGCACCCCCGCGGGCGCGGGCTCGCGCGACCCAGTCCACGACGACGATCGCGACGAACCCGGGGATCCAGTAGCCGACGAACAGCAGCACGTTCTGGAACCGCGTGGTGGTGTCGGCCGCGTGCATCCACAGCACCAGCGGGAAGCCGAGCACGGCGGCGAGCGCGGCGGCCACCGGGCGGGGCACACGCACCCCCACGGTCTGCAGTGCCAGCGAACCGCTGTAGTCGTTCATCGCGTTGCTGCACACCGCCGCCAGCGCCACCGCCAGCAGTCCGAACGCACCGGCGGCCCCGCCGCCCAGCAACTCGTCGACGCCCGCGGCCGTCTGGTCCGTGAGCACGGACGCGCCCCACAGTCCGAGGGCCTGCACGGCCACGAACGACACCACGAGACCGAGCAGCGTGCACCAGAACATGCGCGTACGGGAGGTGCCCCGCGGCAGATACCGGCTGAAGTCCGTCGCGTACGGAGCCCAGGACAGGGCGAGGCTCAGCGCGATGGTGCTGGTCAGCACGAACGCGCCCGCACGGTCGGCGCCCGCCGCCGCACCCGTCGAGGCGGGGTGGACACCGTCCAGCATCCGCCAGGCGATGACCGCGAACGAGGCGGCGAGCACGAAGGTCATGACGATCTGGAGGCGGTGGATCGCCTCGTACCCCAGGACGCCCAGTGCGCCCTGCGCGGCCATCATGACCAGCACTCCGATCCAGAACGGCCAGCCGCACAGCCGGGCCAGCGCGTCCCCGCCGAACAGCCCGATCAGCGCGTCCCAGGCCACCGACGACACCCACTGCAGGATGCCGGGCAACGCCACGGCACGGCCGAAGGCCAGCCGGGCCAGGGGGAGTTGGCCGGTCCCGGTGAGGCCGCCCCAGGTGCTCAGATACGCGGTGGGCAGGGCGCCGAGCACGGTGCCGAGGACGACCGCGGCGAGTGCGGTGCCGAAGTCCAGGCCGAGCGCGACGCCGATGGTCCCGGTGAACACACCCGTCATGGTCAGATTGGGGGCGAACCACACCGTGAACAGCCGTCCGGCCCCGCCGTA
This sequence comes from Streptomyces krungchingensis, assembly GCF_054729265.1. Taxonomy (NCBI): domain Bacteria; kingdom Bacillati; phylum Actinomycetota; class Actinomycetes; order Kitasatosporales; family Streptomycetaceae; genus Streptomyces; species Streptomyces krungchingensis. The sequence continues at coordinate 1,072,663 of NZ_JBPUKY010000001.1, read as the reverse complement.
GCGGTTCCCCTCCGGGACCGGCTCGATTCCGTGTCCCTCGACCCTCAGGTCCCCGGGAGCGGCCGGCATCCTGCCGTCGAAGACGGCCGGCCGGCCATCGGCGGGCAGCCCGCCGGAAACATGCGCCAATGGCATGAAGACATCCCTCCGCCAGTACGAACTGGTTCAGGTTCGACGGGTGTGATCTCAGCCCTCGATCGGGGCACCCCGTGTCCGGTACGACGCACACCCTAACGGACGCCGCGACCGGCGGGTGAGCCCAGGTGTTAGCCCGTATGTCCGACGCGGGGGCGACGCCGCACACGTCCCGGCGGACACTGGGGGCAACCGTATGGCGGGCCGGCCCGCAGCCCTGTCATCCCCGGACGCGCTGAGGAGTCACGGCATGCCGCTTCTTCACTCGGGCGACCTGGGCATCCACTACCAGGTCGTCGGGGAGGGCGACCCGCTCGTCCTGGTCCACGGCTCCTGGAACGACCACACGTCGTGGCGGGCGGCCATCGACGCCGACGCCCGCGCGTCGTTCCGGGTGATCACCTACGACCGGCGGGGCCACGGCCGCAGCGAGGCGGCACCGGGCCAGGGCACCAGGCGGGAGGACGAGGACGACCTCGCGGCCGTGATCGAGCAGGTGGCGGGGGAGTCCGCGCACGTGGCGGGCAATTCGTTCGGGGCCTCGATCACGCTGGGCCTGGCCACACGGAGCCCCGGGCTGTTCCGGAGCGTCACCGCCCACGAACCCCCGCTGTTCGCGATCGTCGCCGACGACCAGGACGCCATGGCGGAACTCCGCCCGACCCAGGACTCCGTCGACGCGACCCTCGACCATCTCCGCAACGGCGAGTACGAGCAGGCCGCCTGGCTGTTCGTGGAGGAGGTCGCTCTGGGGCCGGGCATGTGGGACCGGCTGCCGGCCGAAGTGCGCGAGACGTTCGTGCACAACGCGCCCACCTGGTTGGACGAACAGTCCGACGCCGGCTGGGCGACCCTGGACCTCGACGGCCTCGCCCGCTGCTCCGTACCGCTCCTGCTGAGCCGGGGTTCCGAGAGCCCGGCCTGGACGGCGAAGGTCCTCGACCGGCTGGCGGCGGCCGCGCCACAGGCTTGCTACCAGGTCATCGAAGGGGCGGGGCACATCCCCCACATCACCCACCCGGAGCAGTACGTCGACGCGCTCACCCGCTTCATCTCCCGGCTGCCGGCCCCGGGCGGACGAGCGGAAGGAGGCAGCACGCCGTGACCGTCATCTCCCTGAGGTCCGCGCGGCTGCGCGACGGACTCACCCTCCCGTACGCCGAGGCCGGGTACCCCGGGGGCACACCGGTCGTCCTCGTCCACGGGCTGGCCGACTCCTGGTGGTCCTTCGAGCCGCTGCTGCGGCGTCTGCCGGCGTCCCTGCACGGCTACGCGCCCACCCAGCGCGGCCACGGCGACGCCGACCGCCCTGCCACCGGGTACGCGCCCGAGGACTTCGCCGCCGACCTCGTGGCCTTCCTCGACGCCGCGGACATTCCGCGCGCCGTCCTCGTCGGCGCCGACGGCGGCGGCGTGCCGGCCCGGATCGTCGCGGGCAGCCACCCCGACCGGATCTCCGGGCTGGTGCTGCTCGGTGTGCCGGCGACGCTCGCGGACAAACCGGCGGTCGACGCGATGCGGGAGACCGTGCGGGGGCTGTCGGATCCGGTGCCACGTGATGTCGTCGAGGCGTTCATGGCCGCCGCCGTGGCGGACCGTCCGGTCGCCCGGGGACTCGTCGAGACCATGGTCGAGGAGAACCTCAAGGTTCCCGCGCGCGTCTGGAAGGAGACCCTGGAGGGTCTGCTGCAGGCCGATCTCCGCGCCACGCTCGCCGGCATCCTGGTGCCCACCCTCGTGATCTGGGGAGAGCAGGACGGCATCCTGCCCCGCGAGGACCAGCAGACGATCCTCGACGCCATCCACGGATCACGCCTGCTCGCCTACGAGGGGACGGGCCACGCCGTCCACTGGGAGCAGCCCGAGCGCGTGGTCGCCGACATCGCCGCGTTCGTCGCGGGCATCGAGCACCCCGGCACCTCCGCCATGCCCTGACGATCCGCGGTCCCGGCATCCCGCGGACGCCGATGTGCCCGCCCCGGGAAGGGCGGGCACACGCACGGCCGAGAAGAGACGGGGCAGCGAGGACTACGAAGCCTGACGATCCGTCACATCGGTGATTCTCCACCGCTGATTGGCGCCGGAGTTGGGCGTCCACATCGTGACCGCGGACCCTTCGGCGGTGGCCTGGCCGCCCACCTCCAGCAGCCCGCCGGTGGCCGCGTTCACCAACGTCCAGGTGCCGTCGCCGGTCGTCGACATGATCCACTGCGCGGCCCTGTCGCGCGGACCGCTGTCCGCCTCCAGCACCGGGGATCCGTCCCGCACGGCCAGCCGCCTGCCCCCGGCCGCGTCGGCGAACACGTAACGCTGCCGGCTGCCGGTGTCACCGGTGACCTGGAGCAGCCGCCACCGCTGTCCCGCGTCGCCCGGCCCCGTGCCCGCGGACCTGATGACGAGCTTGGTGCCGTCGTCCGCGACGGTCAGGTCCTTGCCGCTCTGCACACCGGTCAGCTCGTAGGCGCGGCCCTCGCGCAGCAGAGCCGCGTCCTCGGCCACCCCGGACACGCCCTTGACGAGGAACGACGTCACCGACTGGGCGGGCACGGTGAAGGTCGCCTGCCGCCCGGTGACCCGGACCGGCGTCCCGCGGACCAGCTTGCCCTCGGAGCTCGTCACGACGGGAGTGACCGCCGCGTTGCCCGCGATGTGACCGAACCCGGACAGGTCGATCGTCACCGTACGGGAGTCGGTGGAGCTGTTGACGTGGACGACGGTCGCCGCGTTGCCGCTCTTGGACACGGCGGCGGCGCTGGACCTGTCGTCGGTCTTGACGAGCCGGTCACCCGGCTTGATGTAGTGGGTGAAATTGCGGGCCGTGTCGAACTTGGTGTTCGTGCGGACCGGACACGTCTTCAGGGTGTCCGCCGAGGTGCAGCTGAACGGGACCTGGATACTGCCCCAGTTGCCGCCCTTGGCGGACTCCCCGCCCGGCTTCATGTTGTCGTAGTCCTCGACGGGCTGCCAGAACACCCAGGCGCGCGGCTCCAGTTCGCGCAGGTCGTCGACCATCTGCTGGGCCAGGCCGAGACCGGGCCGCATGTCCGTGAAGCTCTGTCCGTCGCCCCAGTCGCCCTCGACCTCGCTCATCCACAGCGGCTTGTCCGCCGCCTTGGCCAGGTCGCGGACGCTGGTGCGCCCGCCCGTGCCGTAGGTGTGCACATTCATCCGGCCGACCAGCGAGCGGACGTCCTGCGGGTAGGTGTTCCAGTTCTGCGTGAACAGGTTGGGGTTGGTCTCGTCCATCGCCGAGATCTTCGTGCCCGTCCTCGCGGCCTTCAGGGCCGGGGCCAGCGCCCGGATCACCTTCTGCTGGAGTTCCGGTCCGATGTGGGCGCCTTCCTGGCGGCCGCCGACCGGCTCGCCGTCCGCGCCCAGCCGTGTGCTCCAGTAACCGGTGTTGGGCTCGTTGAACGGGTCGAGGGTGTCGACCTTGATGTGGTGCGCCTTCTCCAGCCGCGCGGTCGCCCCCGCCAGGTAGGCGGCGAAGTCGTCGACGGACTCCTCCTTGAGCTGGTCCGCGTTGGCGTCGAACCCGCCCGAGACGTAGCCGCTCTTCGTCATGAACCAGGGCGGGGAGTTGCTGAACGTCTCCCAGTGGTCGATGTCCTTCTTGATCCGGTCCACCCACCAGCGCTGTGTGGCGTCGGCGTCCGGGTTCCAGTCGGCCGCTTCGTCGGCGCTCCACCAGTCGGTGTCCGTGCGGGTGGTGCCCTCCGGCGCCTTCCACCAGCCGTCGACGGCCCCGCCGGCACGCAAGTAGTCCTGGACGTCGGGGGCGTTGCCGCCGCCTATGTTGTAGCGGGCGATGTTGAGCGCGAGGCCGTCGTCGTCGAAGAGCAGCTTCGCCAGCTTCTCGCGGATCTCCGGCGGGTAGTCGCCGGTGGCGTTGGCGAACCAGACCAGGCTGGTTCCCCAGCCCTCGAAGCTCTGCTCCTTGTAGGAGGGATCGGGCCGGACGGTGACGGCGGCCTGGGCCGCCGCGGAGGTCTCCGCCTGTGTCGGCGGGGCGGTGAGCAGGGCTGCCCCGGTGGCCAGCGCGGTGACGGAGATGGTTCCCAGAAGCCGTCTTGTGCGGGTACGGCGTGCCAATGTGTGCTCCCAACTCGTCGGTCGACGTTTCGGTGCACCGCCGTGCCCCGCGCGGAGCACGGCGGAATGACCCCCGGACGGGCGCCTGACCGTCCGGGGGTGTTCAGGGGAGGGAGACCGCGCGACGGACCTCGTCGTCAGGTCGCGGGCTGCCGCAGCACGGCGACGCCCCTGGGGGACAGGACGAGCGCTCCGTCCTGCTCGGCGCCACCGGTCAGCGGTTCTCCGGTGAGCCCGGCCACCGGCACCGGCTCGTCGCTGCGGTTGACGAGGAAGAGGTAGCGGCTGCCGGCGTCGCGGCGCACGGCCAGCTCGACCTTTCCCCGTGCGCCCTCGGGCAGTTCACTGCCGACCCCGGCGTGGGCGAGCAGCGCGGGCAGCAGGCCGCTGAGGCCGTCCGGGCCGAGCCTGGTGGAGACGTACGAGGCCGAACCCCGGCCCAGCGCACGGCGGGTGACGGCGGGACGATCGGCGGAGGGACCGGTGAGGTACCGCGCCAGTACCTCCACCTCGGGGTCGACCACCGAGATCCGGTCGGTCCACAGGGTGCCCGTCGCGACGCGCCCCGCGGTCCCGTCCGGCACGTCGTCGCCCAGCAGGACGTCGGCCGTCTCGCCGGCGAGCAGCGGCCCGAACTCCTCGACGCGGATGCCGAGCAGCTCGCGCAGCGCGCCCGGATAACCGCCGAGCCACACATGGTCGTTCTCGTCCACGACTCCGGAGAAGTACGTGGTGACCAGGTGGCCGCCGTTCTCGGTGTACCGGGTGAGCTGCTTGGCGAGCGCCGCGGGGACCACGTGCAGCACCGGGGCGATCAGGACCTGGTACGTGTCGAGGTCGGCGCACGGCGTGACGACGTCCGCCCGGACGCCGAGCGCGAGCAGGGCGGAGTACCAGTCGAGGGCCTCCCGCCGGTAGTCGAGCAGGGAGGTGGGGTGCGAGTCCTGCTCGCTCGCCCACCACGACTCCCAGTCGAAGACGATCCCGACCCGGGCCGGCTCCCGCGTGGTCCCGGCGACCGGGGCGAGTTCCCGCAGGGTCCGGCCGAGCCCGGTCACCGCACGGAACACGTCGCTGTCGGAACCGGCGTGCGGCACCATCGCCGAGTGGTACTTCTCGGCGCCCGCGGCCGACTGGCGCCACTGGAAGAAGCAGACCGCGTCGGCGCCGTGCGCGACGTGCAGGAGCGAGTCGCGGGCGAGCTCGCCGGGACGCTTGGCCACGTTGACGGGCTGCCAGTTGACGGCGCTCGTGGAGTGCTCCATCAGGAACCACGGGCGTCCGCCGGAGATGCCGCTGACGAGGTTGGCGGAGAAGGACAGTTCGTCCCGGTCCTGCGGATCGGGCACCACGTAGTGGTCGTTGGAGACGAAGTCGATCTCGTCGGCCCAGTCGGCGTAGTTCATGCCCTTGGTGCCGCCCATGACCATGAAGTTCGTGGTCACGGGGACGTCCGGGGTGATCTCCCGCAGCACGTCCCGCTCCGCGCGCAGATAGTCCTTCAGCGCGTCGGACGAGAACCGCTTGAAGTCCAGCTGCTGCGTGGGGTTGGGGTGGGAGGCGGCCAGCCGGGGCGGCAGGATCTGCTCCCAGTCGCTGTAGCGCTGCGACCAGAACGCCGTGCCCCAGGCGTGGTTGAGCCCGTCGAGGGTGGTGTAGCGGACGCGCAGCCAGTCGCGGAACGCGCGGGCGGCGTCGTCCGAGAAGTCGTAGACGTTGTGGCAGCCCAGTTCGTTGGAGACGTGCCAGGCCACCAGCGCGGGGTGGTGCGCGTACCGCTCGGCCATCTTCCGCACCAGGCGCAGCGCGTGGGAGCGGAAGACGGGCGAGGTGGGCCGCCAGTGCTGCCGCGCGCCCGGCCACACCGTCTCACCGGACGCGGTCACCGGGAGGATCTCCGGGTGCGCCGCGGTGAGCCAGGGCGGCGGGGACGCCGTGGCAGTGGCCAGGTCGACGCCTATGCCGCCCGCGTGCAGCAGGTCCATCACCTCGTCCAGCCAGGCGAAGTCCCACTCGTCCTCCGCCGGCTGGATGCGTGCCCAGGAGAAGATCCCCACGGAGACGATGTTGACGCCGGCCTCCTGCATCAGCCGGATGTCGTCCTGCCACACCTCGCGCGGCCACTGCTCGGGGTTGTAGTCGGCGCCGTACGCGAGACGTGGGGTGGGGTCACCGTCCGGCCCATGGGGGTGCTGGGACAGGAGGGTGGAGATCATGGTGGTCCTTCCGGTGTTCCGCACGGTGCGGCACGGGGGTGCGTGGGCGCGCCCGACCGGTCGCGCCCACGGGGACGCTTCCGGTCGGCCGCTTCCGGGCCGGCTACTTCTGAACGGTGAAGCCCTGCTCGTTTCCGTACTTGACGGAGGCCTCCTGCCAGCTCTGCAGACCGGCGGTCAGCCTGGTGCCGGAGACGTAGGCCTTGCCGACGGTGTCGTTGAAGATGGAGTTGGCGTAGACCTGGTAGGGCAGGTACGACCAGTCCGCGGCGACGTTCGCGGCCGAGTCGGCGAAGACCTTGTTGGCCTTCTGCCCGCCGAAGTACGGGAATTCGGTGTTCTGGAACGAGCTGGACTGCAGGTCCGCGGTGGTCGCGGGGAAGGCGCCCGCGGCGAGGCGGGTCTGCACACCCTTGCCGGCGTTCGCGTACTCGACGAAGGCGTAGGCGAGTTCCTTGTTCTTGCCCAGCGCGGGCAGCGCGAGCGAGCTTCCGCCGTTCTCCGCGCTGGCCTTGTCACCGGCGGTCCAGGCGGGCAGCGGCGCCGCACGCCAGTCGCCGGAGGCGCCCTTCACGCCGGAGGCGAAGTTGGCGGGCATCCAGGCACCGGTGGCCAGGGTGGCGATGGTGCCGTCACCCAGCCCCTTGTACCAGTCGTCGCTCCAGCCGGTGATCGGCGCGAGCAGCTTCTCGTCGATGAGCTTCTGCCAGACCTCGGTGTACTTCTTCGCGCCCGCGTCCGAGAAGTCGATCTTCACGGTGGTTCCGTCGACCTTGTAGGGCCGCGAACCGGCCTGCCACAGCAGGCTCGTGGTCTCGCCCGCGTCGCCGGTGTCGTTGGCGATGTACGCCTTGGGGTCGGCCTTGTGCAGGTCGCGGGCGGCCGTCAGGTACTCGTCCCAGGTGGTCGGCACCTTGATCTTGTACTTGTCGAAGACCTTCTTGTTGTAGAACAGCGCCATCGGCCCGGAGTCCATCGGCAGGGCGTAGATGTTGTCGGTCCCGGCCTTCACGGCGTTCAGCGGGCCGGGCGAGTACTTGTCCGCGAGCTTGTCCGCCCCGTACGGGTTCAGGTCGTCGAGCCCCTTGGTCAGCGCGTACTGCCCCAGCGCGTAGTACTCGATCTGCGCGACGTCGGGGACGCCCTTCTTCGCGGAGATCGCGTTCTGCAGAGCCTTGTACTGGTCGTTGCCGGTGCCCGCGTTGACGAGCTTGACGTGGACGGCGGGGTGTTCCTTCTCGAAGTCGGCGACGACCTGCTTCAGCGTGGGCTCCCAGGCCCAGACCGTGAGGTTGCCGCCCTTCTTGAGAGCCGCGTCGATGTCCTTCGCGGACACCGCCTTCTGCGCGGCGTCGCCGTCGTCGGAGCCGCCGCAGGCGGTCGCGCCCAGGGCGAGGGCGGAGACCAGGGCGAGGCCGCGCAGCAGGCGGCGGGGGTTCATGTGCATGGAGGTGCTTCCACTTCGTCGTGGCCGAAACCGTGCCTGATGAGGGTTGAGGAACTGTGGGGGAGTCAAAGGGGGGAGCGCCTGCGCCGTGGTGCGGAGGCGGGACGCCGGGGCGCGGGCCTACTCCTTGACGCTTCCGGCGGCGAGTCCGGACTGCCAGTACTTCTGGAGCAGGAGGAAGGCGGCGATCAGCGGCAGGATGGTGATGAGCGAGCCGGTGATCACCAGGTTGAACACGGGCTGTCCGCCGGCGGTGGCGGCCTGCGCGTTCCAGCTGTTCAGGCCCAGGGTCAGCGGATACCAGTCGGGGTCCTTGAGCATGATCAGCGGCAGGAAGTAGTTGTTCCAGGTGGCGACCATCGTGAACAGCGAGACCGTCACGATGCCGGGTGCCAGCAGGGGCAGAACGACCTGGAAGAAGGTGCGCACTTCACCCGCGCCGTCGATGCGGGCGGCCTCCAGCAGTTCGCCGGGGACGGCCTCGGTCGCGAAGACCCACATCAGGTACAGACCGAACGGCGAGATGAGGGACGGAATGATCACGGCCCAGGGAGTGTCGGTCAGTCCCATCTTGCTGAACATCAGGAAGGTGGGTACGGCCAGTGCGGTGCCCGGTACCGCGACGGCGCCGATGACGACGGCGAAGACGGCACGCTTGCCGGGGAAGGCGAACTTCGCGAGGGCGTAACCGCCGAGGACGGCCAGCAGGGTGGCACCGCCCGCGCCGGCCACCACGTACAGGACGGTGTTCAGCAGCCAGCGGGAGAAGACGCCGTCGTTGTAGGTGAACGTCTCCTTGACGTTGTCCCACAGGGCGAAGTCGCCGTTGAACCACAGTCCGAACGAACTGGCCAGCCCCTCCTGGGTCTTGGTGGCGCTGATGACGAGCCAGACCAGCGGCACCAGGGAGTACAGCAGGACCAGTCCGGTCAGTGCGGTGAGCAGCATGCTGCGCCGCGGGCGGCTGGGGCTGCGCCGGCGTGCGGCGCGCAGCCGGGGGACCGGGGCGGCGGTCCCGGCCGGCGGAGGCGCGGGCTGGGAGACGGTGCTGACGGGGGTGCTCATCGCTTCACGCTCCCTTGCGCATGCCGCGCAGCTGGACGACGTAGGCGATGACCATGGTGATCAGGCCCATGACGATGGCGACCGTGGCGGAGTAGTTGTGCTGCTGGCCCGAGAAGGACAGCGAGTAGGTGTAGTAGTTCGGGGTGTAGTCGGTGGTGATGGCGTTGGGCGCCAGCTTCTGGAGGATGCTCGGCTCGTTGAAGAGCTGGAAGGTGCCGATGATCGAGAAGATCGTCGCGATCACCAGGGCGCCGCGGATGGCCGGGAGCTTGATGGCGGTGATCACGCGTATCTGCCCGGCGCCGTCGATCTGCGCGGCCTCGTAGAGGGAGTGCGGAATGACGCGGAGTGCCGAGTAGAAGATCAGCATGTTGTAGCCGACGAACTCCCAGGTCACGATGTTGCCGATGGACGCCAGGATCAGGTCGGGCCCCAGCGGGTTGGGCAGCGAGACACCGAGGGCGTCGTTGATGTCGCTCACCAGGCCGAACCGGGTGCCGTACATGAAGCCCCACATGAGGGTCGCGACGACGGCGGGCACCGCGTAGGGCAGAAAGATCGAGATCCGGAAGAAGTCCCGGCCGTAGAGCCGTCCGCTGTCCAGGGCCAGGGCGACGAGCAGCGCGATGCCCAGCATGATCGGCACCTGGACCAGCAGGAACAGCGACACGCGGGCGAGTGAGGACCAGAACTGGTCGTCCTGAAGGGCCTGTTGGTAGTTGTCCAGCCCCACGAAGGTGGTGCCGCCGATGAGCTGGTCGCGGAAGAGGCTGAGGTAGATCGAATACGCGATGGGTGCCAGGAAGACAAAGGCGAAGACCACCGCGAAGGGGCCGATGAATCCCCACCCGGTCCAGGAGCGGCGGTCCCGTCTCGCCGGTGGCCGGGTCGGCGGCCGTGTCGCGGCCGGTGGCTGAAGCGTCGTCATGTCGTTCCTCGCTCGTCCATCTCGGAACCGGCGCCGGGCGCCGTCGCGATGTTTACGCAAACATCGATGCCCCGAGTCCGCTCCGAGCTGTTATGTTTACGTAAACATCTGATGGCGGCATGTCTACACTGCCCCCATCTCGGTGGTCAAGGGTCACCTGATGAATCTGAGACTCGGGCAGTAGGGGAGACGGGTGGACACAGCGGACGGTGCCTCGACGAGCGAGGACCGGGCACGAACGCTCACCGGGCGGCGGGGCCGGCGCCGCGCGCAGACCGCGTCCATGGCGGACGTCGCCCGTCTGGCAGGCGTCTCGTCCCAGACGGTGTCGCGCGTGTCCAACGGCTACGCGGGCGTCAACGAGGAGACGCGACGGCAGGTGCTCGCCGCGATGAAGGAGCTGGGCTACCGGCCCAACAGCGCGGCCCGCGCCCTCAAGCGAGGCGAGTTCCGCACCATCGGCGTCATCACCTTCAACCTCTCCACCACGGGCAACATGCGCACCCTGGAGGCGATCGCCACGTCCGCGGCGCAGGAGGGGTACGCCGTCACCCTGCTCCCCGTCGCGGTCCCGACCCAGGACGAGGTGCGCGGCGCCTTCTCCCGGCTCGGCGAGCTCGCGGTCGACGCCGTCATCGTCATCATGGAGGTCCACCTCCTCGACACCGCGACGATCTCCCTGCCGCCGCACGTCCAGGTCGTCGTGGCCGACTCCGACGCCGGTGACCGGTACACCGTGGTCGACACCGACCAGGTCGGAGGAGCGCGCTCCGCGGTCCGGCACCTGCTGGACCTCGGCCACCGCACGGTCTGGCACCTGGCCGGTCCCGAGGAGTCGTTCGCGGCCCAGCGCCGCGCCGACGCCTGGCGCGCCGAACTCGCCGGCGCGGGCCGGACCGTGCCCCCCGTGGTGCGCGGCGACTGGTCGGCGGAGTCCGGCTACCGCGCCGGCCTGCAGCTCGCCGACCGGCCGGACTGCACGGCGGTGTTCGCCGCCAACGACCAGATGGCACTGGGCCTGCTCCGGGCCCTGCACGAGCGCGGCAGGAGGATCCCCGAGGACGTCAGCGTCATCGGTTTCGACGACATCCCCGAGGCGGGCTCCTTCCTGCCTCCCCTGACCACGGTCCACCAGGACTTCGCCGAGATCGGGCGGCTGTGCGTCGAGGGCGTTCTGCGCAGGATGCGGCAGGAGGGGGTGGAGCACGGCACCACGCTGGTGCCCACGCAACTGGTGGTGCGTGACAGCACGGCTCGGCCGGCCCCTGAGGCGGAGGGCCGGTAGCGCTGAAGCCGGGCGGCCGGGGCGTGAGGAGGCGTCGCGCCGTGCGGGCTGTTCACGCTGCGGAGTGTTGTTCGCAGCCGGGTGCGCGCGTACTCGGGCCCTCGGTGGAGCTCTTCTGGACACCTGGGCCGAGCCGTCTGCCACGCCCATGGCCCGGACAAATCGATTGATCGACCCGGTGCCGTGAGGTAGTCATGCCGGATGATGACAGGCGAAAAGGTCGGGCTCAGGGCCCGGCGCGAAGCGGACGTGCCCGTGCTGCACGCGGGGCTCCACGACGATGTGCTCGTCCGCTCGCAGAGCGACACCCGGCCCTGGCAGCCGATCGGGCAGGACTCGGCGGCCTCCCCCTTCGCGGTGTCCGAACCGTCGGAGAAGGTGGCGCCGTTCTCCGTGGTCGACCTCGACTCGCAGGAACTGGTCGGCGCGGCCATGCTGTGGGCCATCGACAGCCACAACAGGACGGCGCACCTGGGCATTTCCGTCCTGCCCGCCTTCCGCGGGCGGGGGCTGGGCTCGGACGTCGTCCGGGTGCTGTGCGAGTACGGCTTCGTGGTGCGCGGAATGCAGCGCCTGCAGTTGGAGACCCTCGCGGACAACGCGGCGATGATCGCGGCCGCGCGGAAGGGCGGCTTCACGGTCGAGGGCACACTGCGGCGCTCGGCCTGGGTGTACGGCGGGTTCAAGGACGTGATGGTCCTCGGACTTCTCGTCGACGAGTGGACCACCTGACCGCTCGCGCGTGACCGGCCGGACAGGGCGCGGCGGCGACGGACGAGTACGCCGACCGGGCGCGGCGGCCGGCACCGCCCTTCCGCCGCGCAGCCAGGGCGCCCGGTTTGGTCCAGGCGGCCGACGGACCGAAGTCCGCCCAGGAGCAGGGGAGTTCGTATGCCGATGGAGGAACCACGCCACGTGCTCGTGCACGCCCGGGGCGAGGCGTCGCCGCTGTACGAGCCGCACGAGGGCGGAGCGCCCGAGGACGTCGGGACGTTCACCCGCGGCATCGCGCTGGACGCGCCCGGCCTCGGTCTGCCCGGCGACCTGGCCGGCCCGCTGCACTCGTGGTCGCTGGTCCGCCCGCCGGAGGGTTTCCTCTCGCGTCCGGCCCTGCGCAAGCATGTCGGACTGGGCCTGGCGCTCACCCGGAGGCTGGCCAGGCATCTCGGGCCGTCATGGGCCGTTCGCTACCGGGACGAGCGCCACAGCACGTCGAAGTGGGTGTGCTGGGGCTGCGACCGTCTGTACTGGGAGCGCGACAGCCATGGCACGCCCCCGCATCCGGTGGACGTCACCGTCGAAGGCGAGTTCGGGTTCGGCCCGCTGCGCGCCGACGGGTTCGGGGACTTCGCCCCCGACGACCCGGCCGCCGCCCTGAACCTGTCCGACGGACTCGTCGCGGCCCTGAACACGTGGGCCGCCGGCATCGACACCACGATGAACCTGTACGTCCGGGACCGGGCCGACGGCACGTACGACGCCGACTTCGATCGGCTGTTCCACGAGGGCAAGGACCTGGCCCGACAGGTCGCGCACGAGCTCGGCCCCGCCAGGAAGGTGACCTACAAGGGCCTGGCCAACGGCGGCCTGGCCGCCATGACCTCGGTCACCTGGCAGGGGGACCGAGAGCTATAGAGAGTGTCGTGCGGATCGGCTCGGATCAGGCCATGCCGGGCATCGCGGACCCGGGCTGATCCGAACGAGACCCATGGACGCCGGGCGGGCGCTGTGCCCGGCGTGTTGAGAACTGCTCGGGCGGGCGCGCGGCGTAGCGCGCACTACCATGCTGCCCGGAGACGGATCCTCTCGTGGGATGCCGGCTTCACCCGCTGACGGCCTCCTGCGACAGCAGGGGGCCGTCGTGCGTGGCGGCCCGCCGGGAATCGGCGGACAGGATCCGGCGGGCTCGGCGCCCCACACGCGACCCTGGAGCGAATGAGCTGGAAGGGTCGGCCAGTGACGTGAGCCGGGGCTCCGCTCCGCGGCCCGGGCCTGTCGGCGGGACGGGCGTGCGGGCCGATGTCCGTTGGTCCCGCCGCGCATGACGGCATGTGTCAAACTGCCCCGATGACCTCAGAGATGATCACCGCGGACGCCGCGGGAACATGGAAGCTGGGCGAACTCAGCGTCAATCGGATCGGTTTCGGGGCCATGCGGCTGACGGGCAGCGCCGCGTTCCACCACGGGACGCCGAGCAACCGGGAGCGTTCGATCGCCGTGCTGCGACGGGCTGTCGAGCTGGGCGTCGATCACATCGACACGGCCGCCTTCTACTTCTCTTCGCTGCGGTCCGCGAACGAGTTGATCAACAGCGCGCTGGCGCCGTACGCGGACGACCTCGTGATCGCCACCAAGGTCGGACCGTACCGCGACTACGCGGGGGACTGGAGCACCTCGGCCAGGCCCGACCAGCTGCGCTCCCACGTCGAGGAGAACCTGCGGCAACTCGGCCGCGACCACCTCGACCTGGTGTATCTGCGGCGCATGCGGCAGGACTCGATCGCCGAGCACTTCGGGGCGCTGGCCGAGCTGCGCGAGGCGGGCCTGGTCCGGAACCTGGGCGTCTCCGACGTCGAGGTCAGGCACCTGGAGGAGGCTCGTGCGATCGCGCCGGTGGTGTCCGTGCAGAACCAGTTCGGGCTCGGCACCCCGGATCCGCAGGCCGACGCCGTCCTGCGCGCCTGCGGCGAACTGGGCATCGCGTTCGTGCCGTTCTTCGCCATCGCCGGCCAGGGCGGTGCGATGGGCCCGGGGGAGGCCGACGAGCCCGAGGTGACCGCCGTCGCGGAGGCGCACGGCGCGACGCCCGCCCAGGTCCGCCTGGCGTGGACGCTCCGACAGGGCCCGCACGTCCTCGCCATCCCCGGCACCGGCAACCCGGACCACCTCGCGCAGAACGTGGCGGCCGGCGCGCTGCGCCTCACCGACGAGGAGACGGCCCGCCTCGACGCGGTCCGCGCCGGCGGCCGGTGACACCGAGGGCGCCGAGCGAGACCGAGGGCCCCTGCCGGCCGTGGCAGGGGCCCTCGCCCGTCAGCCCGCGTACGCGCTCAGCGGGTAGTGGTCGGAGAGGTTCGTGTACGTGTAGTCGGTGCCCCAACTGGACACCGTCCACGGCGCGCACGACTCCTTGACCACCTCGTTCCGCCAGGCCCCCGGGCGCGCGTGGCCGGCCCGGTGCAGGACGTAGTCGAGGTCCTCGCGCGGGTCCGTCGGGTAACGGTCGTGCGCGATGGAGTTCTCCTGCGTGTCGAAGGAGTACGGGTGCCCCGTGCGTGCGTCCGCTCCCACCAGGTCCGCGTCGGCGAGCATGGAGGCGTACTCCGGGGTGCGGGAGTCGACGTTCATGTCACCGGCGACCAGGACCTGTTCGTCCGCGGGGATGTTCTTGGCGTCCAGGAACGCGTCGATCGCCTTGAACTGACGGCTGCGCATGGCCGCGGCCTCACCCGCACCGCAGCCCGGGTCCGTCGACTGCGCGTGGGTTCCGACGACGTGCACCTTCGCGCCGTTCACGTTCAGCACCACATAGGCGAAGCCCTTGTTGGACCACCAGTCCGCACCGCAGGCGTCCTTGTAGACGTACTGCTCCTTGTGCACGATCGGCCACTTGCTCAGAACGGTCACCCCACCGTCCTCGGGCGTGGTCGACGAGTACGCCCCGCCCGTCGCGTCCCAGCCGCTCCGGCTCCGCCCGACGACCGGCGTCTGGTACGGGTAACCGCCCGCCGCCGCGCTCTTGAGGGCGTCGGAGGCGCCGTTGTCGAACGCCTCCTGGAGCACGACGACGTCGTTGCCGCGGAAGAACGAGGTCTTCGGGATCTCCGCGGCGCGGTGGTCCTGGCCCCAGTTCGGGTACAGGGACTTGCTCATGAGGAAGACGTTGTACGTCAGAACCCGCATCGCGGGTGTCGTCGCGGCGTCGGCCGAGGGGACGGCCGACGCGGGCGCGGCTCCGGCGAGGCCCGCGGCGGTGAGCGCGAGAGCGAGGGCGGCCGCGCCGCGGGTGCGGCGCGCTGAGGAGAGCGGCACTGGATCTCCCTGTGGGTGAGGGGGGTTGAGTGGCGCCGCACATCAAATCACCGGCAATTACCGCCAGGTAACTACCGTGCGGGAAAATGATGTCCGCGAGAAGTACCTCCTGTGCGACGAGAAGTACCTCCCGTGCGACGAGAAGCGCCTCCCGTGCGAGGCCAAGTGCCTCCCGCGCGAGGAGGAATGCCCTCCGTGCGAGGGGGAATGCCCTCCGTGCGAGGAGGAGCGCCTCCCGTACGAGGTCGAGTGCCTCCTGTGTGCGACGCCAAGTGCCGCCCCTGGCCGAGCGGATGCCGTGGTGCCGCGCTCAGCCCAGCTGCTCCCGCAGGAAGGCCAGCGTGCTCCGCCACGCGGCCGCGGCGGACGCGGGGTCGTACGTCTCCGGGCGGCCGTCGTTGAAGAAGGCGTGGCCGGCGGGGTAGAGCCGGATCTCCGGAGTGATGCCCGACTGCCGCTCGATCGCCTCGACCAGCCGCTCGCGGCTCTCCTTCGTGATGCTCGTGTCCTGTTCGCCGTAGTGGCCCAGGATCTGCGCCTTCAGACGGGAGAAGTCGGGCAGCTCGCCCTGGACCACTCCGTAGAAGGGCACCGCGGCGGCGACGCGAGGGTCGGCCGCGGCCTGCTCGATGACGAAGCCGCCGCCCATGCAGAAACCGACCGAGGCCACCGACTCCGAGGTGACCTCGGGCAGTCCCAGCAGATGGCCGACGGCGCCGGAGAGCAGCTCGACACCGCGCGCCACGGGCAGTTCACGCATCATCCGCAGGGCCTCGCCACTGTCGTGGGCGACACTGCCGCCGTACAGGTCAGGGGCGAGGGCCACGAAGCCCTCCGCCGCGAGCCGGTCCGCGACGTTCGCGATGTGGTCGGTCAGGCCCCACCACTCCTGGATGACGATCACTCCCGGGCCCGACCCCGACGGCGGCAGCGCGAGATAGCCGTGCGCGGTGCCTCCGGCGCTCGGGAAGGTCACGTTCTGACGGGCCGGGGCGCCCGTCGACTTCGGCAGCTCGGACATGGCGGTCCACTCCTGTGGGGCAGAGTCGGAACGGGGACCCGATGGGGCGGGCCCTTGACGATCTTCACGATCGATCTCCACCATGCCATGCGCGCGCCCGACGCCGCCGCCCGCCTCGCACCACCCGGCCCGCCGCCACCTTCTGGAGCAGGCTGTACGCGAGGACCGGGAGCAGGACGTGCGGCCGGTCCGGCAGCGTCGTCGCGACCAGCACGGCGCCCGCACTGCTGTTGGTCATCCCGCAGG
The DNA here is from genome assembly GCF_054729265.1 of Streptomyces krungchingensis. Taxonomy (NCBI): domain Bacteria; kingdom Bacillati; phylum Actinomycetota; class Actinomycetes; order Kitasatosporales; family Streptomycetaceae; genus Streptomyces; species Streptomyces krungchingensis. The sequence goes on along the minus strand of NZ_JBPUKY010000001.1, from coordinate 1,056,196 downwards.
CCAGGGTGACGGAGGCGCCGACAGACGCGTCGAGACGCAGCAACCGGGTGGTGATCGCGCCGAGCGCGAAGGACAGGCCGCAGACGGTGGCGGACACGGTCAGCGCGGCCGTGAAGAGCAAGGGCTCCGGGTGGGTGAGGAACGGTGCGAGGGCGGCGCCGGCGTTGACGTAGGTCAGCAGCAGTGAGCCGAGCAGCGCCGCCGGGACCGCCAGGTCGAGCAGGCGGGCGGTGAGCCGCTGCGGCAGGGCCGTGCGGCACAGGATTCCGGCACCGCACGGCAGCACCCCGGAGAGCGCGAAACCGCTGCCCGCGGACTGCGCTGCCGCGGCCAGTGTGCCCGCGTACGCGCCGTCCAGCAGGGGACAGAGCGTCGTCATCGTGACCGGGATCGTCAGAGGGCTGACGAACGTCGAGGTGAGCACCAGGCCCACGGTCGTCGGCTGGTCGCCGGCCCCCTTGCCGGTCCATACGGTCGCCCCCGCCGCCACCGGCATCGCGACGATCACGATCATCCCCGCGATCAGGCCGCTGCCCCCGTCGCTGTCGGGGGAGTGACGCAGCGCGAACGCGACCCCGGGAATGATCAGCAGCGGCGCGACCAGATGGAGGACGAGCCCGGTCAGCAGCGGCGTGGGCCGGCGGACGAGGGAGCGCAGGTCGCGCACGGGCACCTGGAGGCCCGCGGAGAACAGGACCAGGGACAGCAGCAGGTGCGAGGTGTCGACGGGGACCTGGAGTACAGGGTGGGTGCGGCGCAGCCACAGACCCGGACCGGGCGCGGCCGCGGCGGCGAGGTAGGCCGCGCCCACGGCCCAGCCGAGGTGCCTGCGGAGCAGGCCGAGGTGGCTACGGAGACGATGGAGGGGGGACCTCCCTCTCGGTGCGCGATGCATGGCGGTGCTCTTCCGTCGTGGGACCAGGGCGGAGAGAGGGCGCCGATATCGCGGAGTGGGCACGGGGGGCGAACCGTGCGAGGGCGTAGGTGCAGAGGCCGAGCCAGCAGGTGGCGAACAGCCAGCCGCCCAGGACGTCGGAGAACCAGTGGACGCCCAGATAGACCCGGGACAGCCCGACCAGAACGGCCCAGCAGCCGATGGCCAGGGCGATCGGCCAACGGCCGCGCGGAGCCCTGGCGAGCACGGCGAGCGCGAGCAGTCCGGCGGCGACGGCCGACGTGGTGGTGTGGCCCGAGGGGAAGGACCAGCCCGAGGCGTGGGTGGCCCAGTCGGCGGCCGCGGGGCGGGGGCGGGCGACGAGCGACATCACCCCGTACCGGACCGCCTGCGCGGCGGCCAGGCAGAGGAGACAGACGGTGACAGCGGTGAGCCGCTGCCGTGCCGTCCGCGCGACCACGAGCCCCGCCAGGGCGGCCAGGACGTACGGAACGACTCCGGTGCCCGTGTCCGTCACGCCGCGTGCCAGGGCGAGCGCGACGTCCGGACGGTGCCCCACCGACCACGCGGTCAGGTCCTCGTCGCCGAACAGCGCGGTCCCGCCGCGGCCGGCGACGACCAGCGTCAGCAGCACGAACGCGACCGCGCTGCCCAGCGCCGTCGAACCGGCGAGCTCCGTGGTGTCCTCGCGCTTCACGACAGCGTCCGGAGACTGCCGGCGTCGCGCGACGACGCCACGCACCGGGCTGCTGCGGACATCGGGACCCCTTCCACCGCGCTTCCGTCACGGGCGCGCGGGACACCACACACCCGATGACTACAATTCTGTAGACGGTCTACAGAACAGTAGACGATTCGCGCGACGCGTGCGTTCCCGGGGTGGCCCGGCGGATTCCGCCGTCTGCGCGGGCCCGCCCGATTCCGCCGCCTGTGCGACCGCTCGAATCCGGCGGCTCCGCGGCCGGCGGATCTCCGTGACGCATACCGCTTCCGCTGGTCATGCCGACCGTCCCGTGGGATGCCGTACGCTACGTGTTACGTATAACCCTGGAGGGGCTCCGATGAGACGCATCGCCCTGGTCACCCTCGTCGTCGACGACTACGACGAGGCGATCCGCCACTACACCCAAGCCCTCGGCTTCCGGCTGGTCGAGGACACGCCGCGGCCCGACGGCTCACGCTGGGTCGTCGTCGCACCGGACGCCGGGCGCGACGGCAGCGGGCTGTTGCTGGCCAGGGCCAAGGACGACGCGCAGCGCGGCCGGGTCGGCGACCAGACCGGCGGGCGCGTGGGCTTCTTCCTGCACACCGACGACTTCGCCCGCGACCACGAGCGGATGCGGGCGGCGGGCGTGACCTTCCTGGAGGAGCCGCGGCACGAGCCGTACGGCTCGGTCGTGGTCTTCCAGGACCTGTACGGAAACCGCTGGGACCTGCTCCAGCCGGCCCCCGCCCCCTGAGCGGTCCGCCACCCCCTCCGCGCGGCCCGGCGACGCACCCGCCCGGCCCGCACCCGACTTCCGACCCGCCGAGCCCCGAATGCCACCGGAGCTCCGCCGAGCCTGCCGAGAACCCCGAGGAAAGACACGCATGACCGCGCCCCGCATCGACATCGACACCATCCGCCGCCTCCCCAAGGCCGTGCTGCACGACCACCTCGACGGCGGTCTGCGCCCCGCCACCCTGGTGGAGCTCGCCGGGACGGTCGGCCACACCCTGCCGACCACCGACCCGCAGGCACTGGCCGACTGGTACTACGAGGCCGCCAACTCCGGTGACCTGGTGCGCTACATAGCGACCTTCGAGCACACGCTCGCCGTCATGCAGACCCGTGAGGGGCTGCTGCGCACCGCCGAGGAGTACGTCCTCGACCTGGTCGAGGACGGCGTCGTCTACGGCGAGGTCCGCTACGCGCCCGAGCTGATGGTGAACGGCGGGCTGACCCTGCCCGAGGTCGTCGAGACCGTGCAGGAGGGCCTGGCCGCCGGCATGGCCAAGGCCGCCGCCGCGGGCACCCCCGTGCGCGTCGGCACCCTGCTCTGCGGCATGCGGATGTTCGACCGCACCCGCGAGATCGCCGATCTCGCGGTCGCCTTCCGTGACGCCGGCGTCGTCGGCTTCGACATCGCCGGCGCCGAGGACGGCTTCCCGCCCGCCGACCACCTGGCCGCCTTCGAGCACCTGCGCGGCGAGAGCGTCCCGTTCACCATCCACGCCGGTGAGGCCCACGGCCTGCCGAGCATCCACCAGGCCCTCCAGGTGTGCGGCGCGCAGCGCATCGGGCACGGCGTGCGGATCACCGAGGACATCGTGGACGGCAAGCTCGGCCGGCTCGCCGGCTGGGTGCGCGACCGCCGCGTCGCCCTGGAGATGTGCCCGACGTCCAACCTCCAGACGGGCGCGGCCACCTCGATCGCCGAGCACCCCATCACCGCGCTGCGCGACCTCGGCTTCCGTGTCACCCTCAACACCGACAACCGCCTCGTCTCCGGCACGACGATGACCCGCGAGATGTCGCTGCTGGTCGAGGAGGCGGGCTGGACCGTGGAGGACCTGCGCACCGTCACGGTCAACGCGGTCAAGAGCGCGTTCATCCCGTTCGACGAGCGCAACGCCCTCCTCCACGACGTGGTGCTGCCCGGCTACGCGGCCGCGCTCTGAGGAACCCCGGGACCCAGCTGGGCCATCCGGCTCTCAACCGGCGCCGAGCAGCCCCCTGACGTAGGCGGCCTGGCCGACGTGCTGCAGATCGTCGGCCAGGACGCTCACCAGCCGGACACCGAAGGTGACCGCCGGGGTCCAGCGGTCGTCCACGACACGCTCCAGGTCCTTGGCGGTCACCTCGCGCAGGACTCCGAGGGTCTGCTCGTGGACGGCGTCGTAGTACCCGGTCAGCAGGTCGCCCGAGTCCACGCGGACCTTGGCGACCTGCTGCGAGCTGTGCCCGTACCCCGTGTCGTGGCGGGGCAGTCCGAGCCCGAAGCGCTTCTCCCAGTCCTGCGCGAGCCACACCTGGTCGAGGCCGGCCGCGTCGGCGACGTGGTCGTCCTGGACGCGGGTGAGGTGCCAGACCAGCCACGCGATGGAGTTCGCGTCGGCGGCGGGACGGGCGTCGAGTTCCCCGGGGGAGAGTCCCCCGACGGCGGCATGGACTTCTTCCTGGATGCGGCTGAACGCGTCGATGAGGATGTCCTTTGCATGCATGCGTCCACCATCGCGCATCACCGCTCCTCACGCGTCCGCAATCCAGCTCCCGTGGAAGCCGGGCGGCACCCGTCCCGGCAGGTGGATGCGGGCGAGCGGCTCGCCGGTGAAGTCCTCTTGCGTGCCACGGCGGACGACCGGATCCGCCGGTTGCGGTACCGCTCGGCGCGGCCGTCCCGCAGCCGTACGCCGTGCACCATGCCCTCGCCGAGCATCCAGTGGTGGGCCCTCGGGTCCTCGTGTCCCAGCACGTCGGGCCCGTTGCGCAGGAAGCGGCCGTTCAGTTCGCGGGGTATCCGCCCCGCCCGGTGACCGGCAGGTCGAAGGCCGGCAGTTCCTCGGTGACGGGCGTGAACGCCCCCTCCAGGAAAGGAAAGCGGCGTGCCTCCCGCGTCCCGGCAGGCGGGGTGGGCGTGGTGGCCGCCGTCGCCCGGAGGCCGCCCGCCGTGCCGGCCAGTCCGGCTGCCGCCGTGCCGGCCGCTCCCCGCAGCACCGTGCGTCGTGTGTGATCCCTCATGCCCGCTCCCGACTCGCGTTCCCGTGTGGACGTCCACGAGTCTGCGGCGGCGCAGCGGTGATGCCAGGAGTGCCAGAACCCCTCCTGGGGTGGTGTCAGACCCCCTCCTCGGCGGTCTCCAGGAGCGCCATCAACGCGCGCGCGGCCGGACTGGTCGCTTCCGGCGGCGGCAGCATGGCGACGGTTTCGTACGAGGTCTCCCGTGCCCCCTTGAACGGGAGCGAGACGAGGTCGCCCGCTTCGCGCTTGAGGCCGAAGTGCCGCGGCACGACGGCGATGCCGAGGCCCTCGTGGACCAGCTCCAGCAGGCTGTGCACGTCGTTGACCTCCAGGGCCACGGTCCGCCGTACGTCCGCCGCGGCGAAGGCCGCGTCCGTGGTGCGGCGCGGTCCCCAGTCGTGGTGGAAGTCGACGAACGCCTCCCCGCCCAGCTCCTCGGGCGTGACCACCGCGGCACCCGCGAGACGGTGTGCCGGATGGCAGAGCACGGTCATCGGCTCTCCGGTCAGCGGGACCGAACGCAGCTGGTCGGTGTCCGCCCTGGTCCGCACCCCGAAGGCCAGGTCCAGCCCGCCCGCTGCGACCTCCTCGGCCAGCGCTTCCGCGCCCGCCTGCCGCAGCCGGATCTCCACGTCGGGGTGACGCCTGCGGAACCGGGCGAGCAGCCGGGCCACCTGGACCCCGGCGATGCACTGTTCGGTCCCCAGCGAGAGAGTGCCGCGCAACACGCCCTGCACGGCGGCCACCGCGTCCTGGGCCGACCGGACCTGCGCGAGGATCCGCTCCGCCTCGCCCAGCAGGGCCCGGCCGGCCTCGGTGAGCGTCACACGACGGGTGGTGCGCACGAACAGCGCGGCCTGCAGCTCCCGCTCTAGGGCGCGGATCGACGACGACAGCCCCGACTGCGACACCATGAGCCGCTCGGCGGCCCGGGTGAAGTGCTGGTCCTCGGCGACGGCGACGAAATGCTGAAGGTGGCGCAGTTCCATGACGTGGAAGCCTAAGGGCTGTCCCGTCATCCCTGGCGGGCGCACGACGACAGCTACGGCACCTCGCCGCGTTGGAGGGTCGCCCGAATACGCCCAGTATGAGGACGCCCCTCCGCCTTGCGATGCACCGCATCTGACGCCGCGCGCTGATCCACCAGGGATGACGGGACAGCCCTTGGCCGCCGATTGAGAGCCCTCGCCGCTCAATGCCATCCGATTCTCCCGTTGGACCGCTGCCGCGGGCGCGGGCGAGAGTGGAGACCTGACTTCCCGGCCTTCCAGGAGTACGCGTTGTACACCGCACACCCCGACCGTTACGCGGACATGCCCTACCGGCGCACCGGACGCAGCGGCCTGAAGCTCCCCGCGCTGTCGCTCGGCCTGTGGCACAACTTCGGCCCCGACCGGCCCGTGGAGACCCAGCGGGCGATCCTCCGCCGCGCCTTCGACCTCGGCGTCACCCACTTCGACCTCGCGAACAACTACGGACCGCCGCCCGGCGCGGCCGAGTCGGCCCTCGGCGACGCGCTGAAGGCCGACTTCGCGCCCTACCGCGACGAACTGGTCGTCTCCACCAAGGCCGGATACCTGATGTGGCCCGGCCCGTACGGCGAATGGGGCTCCCGCAAGTACCTGCTGTCGTCACTGGACCAGAGCCTGGCCCGGATGGGCCTCGACCACGTCGACATCTTCTACTCGCACCGCTACGACCCGGAGACTCCCCTGGAGGAGACGATGGGCGCCCTGCACTCCGCCGTGCAGCAGGGCAAGGCGCTGTACGTCGGCGTCTCCAACTACTCGGCGGAGCAGACCCGGGAGGCCGCCCGCATCCTGGGCGAGCTGGGCACCCCGCTGCTCATCCACCAGCCCCGCTACTCCATGCTCGACCGCCGCCCGGAGGCGGAGGGGCTCCTGGACGCGCTGGACGAGCTCCAGGTCGGTTCCATCGCCTACTCGCCGCTGGAGCAGGGCCTGCTCACCGGCCGCTACCTCGACGGCATCCCGGAGGGGTCCCGCGCCGCGAGCGACAGCCCGTTCCTGAGCGCCGAGACCGTCACCGAGGACCTGGTACGGAAGCTGCGGGCGCTCGACGAGATCGCCAAGCAGCGCGGTCAGTCCCTCGCCCAGACCGCGCTGGCCTGGGTGCTGCGCGGCGGCCGCGTGACGTCCGCGCTGATCGGCGCGAGCAGCCCGCAGCAGCTCGAGGACAGCGTCGCCGCCATCGGGAACCTCGACTTCGACGCGGACGAGCTCGCCCGCATCGACGCGATCATCGAGCCGTGACACGGACCGGCCGGGCGCCCGGGCGCCCGGCCGGAACACTCGTCGCCGTGCCCCGCAGGGCGACGGCTCCTGCGACCGCGGGTGTGGGGCCGGTGGGACGCGAGTGCATTTGTGCGACTGGAGCAGTGGGCCAACACTGGATGAGCATCGGAAATCGACACAGATGGCGGGCGGCACACGGCCAAGGTGCCGTCGCCGGACAGGTGGCCCCCCGTGACGATCTCGCCCTTCGGGTCGAACGACCCGTTCTCCGATCTCTTCAACCGCTTCTTCGGCATGAGTCCGGCCACGTCCCCGCCGGCGGTGCAGCGCGTCCCCATCGGGCGCCTGCTCAGCGACTCCGCGCACGATCTGCTGGCCGCTGCCGGCGCCCGCGCGGCCGAGGACGGCTCGGACCTCGACACCGTGCACCTGCTGTGGGCCGCCACCCAGGTGCCCGCCGCGCGCCAGGCACTGGAACACGCAGGCGTGGACATCGACCGGCTGGAGCGGGACCTGCGGGACACGCTGCCCTCCGGCCCGGGCACCGGTGAGCCCGCCCTCACACCGGCGGCGAAGCGCGCCCTGCTCGCGGCGCACGCGCGGTCACAGGCGGCCGGAGCGTCCTACATCGGCCCGGAACACATCTTGGCGGCACTCCTGTCCGAGCCCGGTTCCGGCGCGGGCCAGGCGATGCGGGCCGAGGGGGCCGCGCCCGGCGGTGGCCGGGCGGCGTCGGCCGGAGGGCACGGAGACACCCCCACCCTCGACGAATACGGGCGGGACCTCACCGAGGAGGCGCGCAGCGGCCGGCTCGATCCCGTCGTCGGGCGCTCCGAGGAGATCGAGCAGACCGTCGAGGTCCTCTCCCGCAGGACCAAGAACAATCCCGTCCTGATCGGCGATCCCGGCGTCGGGAAGACCGCCATCGTCGAGGGCCTCGCCCAGCGCATCGTGGCCGGTGAGGTGCCCAAGGCGCTGCGCGACCGCCGGGTGGTCGGACTCGACCTCGCCGGGCTCGTCGCCGGGGCCAAGTACCGGGGCGAGTTCGAGGAACGGCTGAAGAAGGTGATCGACGAGGTCACCGAGGCCGAGAAGAACGTCATCCTGTTCATCGACGAACTCCACACGGTCGTCGGCGCGGGTGCCGGCGGCGAGGGCGCCATGGACGCGGGCAACATCCTCAAGCCCGCGCTGGCCCGCGGGGAACTGAGTGTCGTCGGTGCCACCACCATCGACGAGTACCGCAGGTACATCGAGAAGGACGCCGCACTCGAACGCCGTTTCCAGCCGGTCATGGTCCCCGAACCCAGCGTCGAGGAGACCATCGAGATCCTGCGCGGGCTGCGCGACTCCTACGAGGCACATCACCAGGTCCGCTTCACGGACGAGGCGCTGGACGCCGCCGCCGCGCTCTCCGACCGCTACATCAGCGACCGCTTCCTGCCCGACAAGGCCATCGACCTGATGGACCAGGCGGGCGCGCGGGTGAGTCTGCGCAGCGTCGACGACTCCACCGAGACCGTCGACATGGAGGACCGGCTCACCCGGCTGCGCCGCGAGAAGGACGAGGCCGTCAGCACCGAGGCCTTCGAGCGCGCCAGTGAACTGAAGGTGCAGATCAGCGAGTTGGAGGAAGAGCTCGCCGGAGTCGGCGAGGGCCGGACCCCCGCGCCCAGCGTCACCGCGGACGACATCGCCGAAGTGCTCTCCGTGCGCACCGGCATCCCGGTCTCGCAGTTGACCGAGACCGAGCGCGACCGGCTGATGAAACTCGAGGACGTCCTGCACGAGCGGATCATCGGCCAGGACCAGGCGGTCACCGCCGTCGCCCAGGCGGTGCGACGCGGCCGGGCCGGCATGGGGGACCCGAACCGGCCGACCGGCAGCTTCCTCTTCCTCGGCCCGACCGGCGTCGGCAAGACCGAACTCGCCAAGGCGCTCGCGGAACTCCTCTTCGGTGACCCCGAGCGCATGATCCGCTTCGACATGAGCGAGTTCCAGGAGAAGCACACGGTCTCCCGGCTGGTCGGCTCCCCGCCCGGATACGTCGGGTACGAGGAGGCCGGACAGCTCACCGAGGCGGTGCGCCGCAAGCCGTACAGCGTGGTGCTCTTCGACGAGGTCGAGAAGGCGCACCGCGACGTCTTCAACCTGCTGCTCCAGGTACTCGACGACGGACGCCTGACCGACGCGCAAGGACGCACGGTCGACTTCCGCAACACCGTCGTCATCATGACCAGCAACATCGCCTCGAAGCACATCCTCGACCACCAGGGCGACCTCGACGAGATCAAGGACGATCTGATGGCCGAACTCCAGGCGCACTTCCGCCCGGAGTTCCTCAACCGGATCGACGAGATCATTGTCTTCCACGCCCTGAACCGCTCCGACCTGGTGCGGATCGTCGACCTCCTGCTGGAGCACAGCCGGCGTCGGCTGCGGGCGCAGAAGATCGACCTGGAGGTCACCGAGGCCGCGAAGGAATGGCTGGCCGACCGGGGCTACCAGCCGGAGTTCGGCGCCCGCCCGCTGCGCCGCACCATCCAGACCGAACTCGACAACCGGCTGTCGACCATGCTGCTCGACGGCACGCTCAACCCGGGCGACACGGTGCTCGTCGACGTCAAGGACGACGAGCTGTCGCTGAGCCTGAAGGAGCGGGCCGCCGGGGAGGGCGCGACGGAAGCCGCGGCGCCGTCGGAGGGTGAGGCGCAACCCCAGGAGTGAGACAGGACCGGGAGCTCGGCCGACGGTGGACGCCGGCCGAGTTCACCCCCGTGGCCTGCCCCCGGCTCCGCGCCACGCGCCTGGCCGCGGGCTATCCCGGGACGCGGTCCAGGAACCCGTACACGCTCCGGATACGGTCCTCACCGTCCAGGGTGATCACGTCGGACCCGGCGACGGGCGCCGAGCCGTCCGACTCGTCGACCAGTTCCCAGCCGAAACGCGCGGTGTCGTGATGGCCGTCGACGCTGCCCAGGAGCCGGAAGGAGAACCCGGGGAACTGTTCGTGCGCCGCGGCGATCACCGCGGCGATCCGATCGTGGCCGCGCACGTCGGCCAGCGGGTCGGTGTACGTGCCGTCGGTGGCCCAGGCGGCGGCGACCGACTTCGCCAGCGCGTCCTGCCCGCTCGCGTTCCAGGCCTCGAAGTAGCGGGCGACGGCGGTCTCGTAGCGGTCGGTGTTCGCGGACATGGTGAATCAGCCTCCATCGAGGTCGTCATTGCTGGTCGGAGTCCGGATCCCGGGCTGTCGCGCCCCGTTGGGATGCGGTACGACCACCATGCCGGGCTCCGTCCGGGGCGTCGATTACCCCTCGGGTAATGCCCGGGCTCCGCCGTGCCACGGCGGGACTTCACCGCGCGCACGGACGGGCAGGACGGGCCGGAGGGCGCGCTGCCCGGCCCCGTGGGGGGTTTCGGCCAACCGCGGCGGTGAATATGCCAAGAGACTGGCTGGAATGGCATGGTGACAGAGTGTCAGGAGTGGCGATACTCGATAGCAGGGCAATTCAGCCACGCTCTGTGAGCATCACCGCCCGATCAGCACCATCGTGCACAGCAGACGAGCCGCGGGGAAAGAGAGGCCCGGCCGGCAGCGAGCGACGCCAATGGGGGAACGATCGTGCACGACGAATTCCTGTGCCACGTCACCGCGTACGGAATATGCGGTGGTCGGCGTGTCGGCGTACCCCTCGGGACGTATCGCGCGCCGACTCTGGCACTGGCCCTGTGGTGGATGCGCGACCGCGCGGCATGGATGGCGGAGCGGCTCGACCCGCAGCCCGAGGACCCCGCCTTCCCGCCGAACTCGATCGCGCCGGTTCCGGACACCGTTCCGGACGTGCCGGGCATGCTGCGCGCCTGGTGCGGGGACACCGCCCAACAGGAGCTGGTCGCGGAGGAATTGGCCGCGGGAAAACTCGTCCGCGTCGCCACCAGCGACGACACCACCGAGTACGAGCTGCTCGCCGAGTCCGTCGACGCGCTGCGGATGCAGCGGACCGCCGCGGTGCTGGGCATCTCCGCCGCCTGAGCACCCCGCCGCCGCGGCGCGACGGCACCCGCGTCCGGTGCGCCGAGAGGCCCTGCCGATCAGGCGCACATGTGGGCGAATCGTTAGAATTCTGGCATGCGAGAGCGGCCGGTCACGCCCACTGCGCCGGAACTCGTCCTCGAGACCGAGACCGGCTCCACGGTGATGAGTCCGAGCCGCGACTACCGAGTGGGGCGCGATCCCCTGAGCGACGTCGTCCTCGAGGACGAGCGGGTCTCGTGGCACCACGCGGTGATCCGCCCGGAGGCCGACCACTGGACACTGGAGGACGAGCACAGCACGAACGGCACGTACGCCGACGGCCGGCGCGTCCACGAGTGGGGCGTCGGCCCCGGCAGCGTCATCCGCTTCGGCAACCCCGCGGACGGCCCCCGCGTGGTCCTCGCGGACCGTCCGCCCCCCGCCTCCGAGCGCCCCTCGGGCGTCACCGCGCCGGGCGCCACCGGCACGTTCCGGCGGCCGAGCGCCGTCCGGCCGCTGCCCACCCGCACCGTCCGCATAGGCCGCGACGCGTCCAACGACCTGGTCATCGAGGACCTGATCGTCTCCCGGGAGCACGCGGAGCTGCGGGCCCACGCGGACGGCACGTACGAGATCGTCGACCTCGACAGCCACAACGGCACGTTCCTCAACGGCCGGCCCGTGGACCGCGCCGCGGTCACACCGGGTGACATCGTCGGTATCGGCCACGCCGCCTACTGTCTGGTGGGCGACGAGCTCCAGGAGTACGTCGACACCGGCGAGATCTCGCTCGACGTCCAGGACCTCACCGTCGACACCGACCGCGGACGCAAGCGGCTCCTGGACGAGGTGTCCTTTCCCGTCGGCGCGAAAAGCCTGCTGGCCGTCGTCGGTCCGAGCGGTTCGGGGAAGTCCACCCTCCTCAACGCCCTGACCGGGCAGCGCCCCGCCGACGAAGGCACCGTCCTGTACGACGGCCGCGACCTCTACCGCGACTACGCCGAGCTGCGCCAGCGCATCGGCCTGGTCCCGCAGGACGACATCCTGCACACCCAGCTGACCGTGCGCAGGGCTCTCGGCTACGCCGCCCAGCTGCGCTTCCCGCAGGACACCGCGAAGGCCGAGCGCCGGGCGCGGGTCGACGAGGTGATCCGCGAGCTGGGCCTCGAACAACGCGTCGACCAGTCCATCCACAGCCTCTCGGGCGGCCAGCGCAAACGGGTCAGCGTGGCCCTGGAACTGCTGACCAAGCCGTCCCTGCTCTTCCTCGACGAGCCGACGTCGGGCCTCGACCCCGGCATGGACCGCTCGGTGATGCACATGCTGAGGGGCCTCGCCGACGACGGCCACACGGTCATCGTGGTCACCCACAGTGTGCTCAGCCTCGATGTCTGCGACCGGCTGCTCGTGCTCGCCCCCGGCGGCAGGGTCGCCTACTACGGGCCGCCCGAGGACACCCTCGCCTTCTTCGGCTACCGGCAGTGGCCGGAGGCCTTCGAGGCCTTCGAACGGGACCACGGCCGGAACTGGGCGGAGGAGTACCGGGAGTCGCCGTTCCACCGCCAGTACATCGAGAACGCCAGCAGACAGCCCCATCTGGCACGCGGCGCGACCGGGCCCGTCGCGCCGCCCCACAAGCCGCAGAGCTGGATCGTCCAGCTCGTCACACTCGTCCGCCGCTACGCCCGGGCCCTCAGCAGCGACCGGACCTTCCTCGCCGTCATGATCGTGCTGCCGTTCGTGATGGGCGTGATGGCCCGCGCCCTGGCCGGCAGCCGGCTGACCCAGGAGACCGCGATGAACGCGCTGCTCATCCTGTGCGTCGGCGGAGTCCTGACCGGCGCGGCCAACGCCGTGCGCGAACTGGTCAAGGAACGGGTGATCTACCAGCGCGAACGCGCCGTCGGCCTGTCCAGATCGGCGTATCTGATGTCGAAGATCGTCGTCCTCGGCACCATCACCGTGCTCCAGGCCGTCGTCCTCACCCTCGTCGCCCTCCTCGGCGTCGACCTCGACGCCCCCGGCGGCGAGGGCGTCCTCATGCCGCCCCTCGTGGAGCTCACGGTGGCCGTGGCGCTGCTCGCCTTCACCGCGATGATGCTCGGCCTCCTCGTCTCCGCCCTGGTGACCAAGGAGGAGGTCACCATGCCGCTGCTGGTGCTGCTCGCCATCGTCCAAGTGGTCTTCTGCGGAGCACTGTTGAAACTGAACGGCGTGCCCGGCATCGAGCAGCTGTCCTGGCTGGTGCCCGCGCGCTGGGCGCTCGGCGCGATGGCCGGGACCATCGGGCTGGCGCGGATCGTCCCCTGGGACCTGACCGCCGATCCGCTGTTCCGGCACTCGGCGGACGTCTGGCTGTTCAACATGGGGATGCTCGTCGTGCTCTGCGTCGTCTTCGGACGGCTGGTCGACCGGCTGCTCCAGCGGCACGAGCCCGCCGTACTGCGGAAGTAGGTGCCGATGACGACTCCCGGCTTCCACCCCACGCATGTCGTACCGCAGGACGGTCTCCCGGCCTGGGAGGAACCGGACCCGTCCCGGCCGACCGTGCCGCTCGACCCGCTGCTGCCCGTCGAGTTGGTCGACCGGCTCGGCGACTGGGGCCGCGTCGTCTGCTCCAACGGCTGGTCGGCCTGGGTCGACGGCCGCCTCCTGGTCCCGGTGCCGCAGGCGCCCCCCGAGGCCGGCAGTCCGCTCGCCCGCACCGCGGACCCGCGCCCGCTGCTGACCCGTGTGGAGGACGCGCTCATCCGCTACCGCAGGGCCGCCGAGGAACTCGCGACCGGGCGGATCGACGGGGAGAGCTTCCGCGACCGTACGAGGGGCCAGCGGATCGGGGTGATCGTGGACGGCGAATCGGTCTGGATCTACGACGGTGAGCACGAACGGTGGGTGTACTGCGACGGGACACGGCTGAGCACCTTCGCGGCGGAGCACGACCCGTCGGCGGCGGCACCGGAGCACCCCGCGGACCCCTACCCGCGGGAGCAGACCGGGGTCGTCCAGGCACCGGCTCGCGACGACCGGGAGCCCACGCGCCTGGTGTCGTACGACGGTGACGAGCTGGGAGAGACGTGATGGGCCGGACCTGGGCGGACCCGCGGCCGCACGGCGTCAGGCGGACGGTGTGCCGTCGGAGGGGCCGGGCGCCACCCCGGCCTGGCCCCGGCGGTGTACGCGCCTCGCCGACAGACCGCCCACGAAGCCGGTGACGAGGCCCCACAGTGCCGCCCAGCCGAGCGCGGACCACACATCGGGCCGCAGGAGCAGCTCGCCCCCCAGGCCGCCGCCGAGGTCGCCGATGCCGAGGACCGACAGACCGAAGTGCGCCGAGACACGGCCGACGAGGCAGATCATGAGCACGGTGAGCACGAGTGCCACCGCCATGTGCACCGCGTGCTGCCGACTCCGCATCCGCGCCGGTGACCGGGCCGCCATCAGGAACGCGGCGGCGAGCAGCAGCACCGCGTCGACGACCGGCAGCCACCACACCCGGCCGTCGTGGGCGGCCAGGGTGCCGAGGTCGAGGGTGGAGACGTCCGGTGTGCGGAGCACCTCTTCGAGCAGGGGCGGCATGGGCAGCCCGAAGGGCCCGTCCACGCGTCCGTGCCAGGTGGCGCCCAGCCCGATGGTGAAGGCGAGCCAGACGAGGTTCGGGAGGCCGAGGAGGATCGCCGCGAACGTGTCCGCCGCATGACCGCGGGTCGCCGCCACGACCAGCCCGACCACCAGACCGAGGGCCACGTACGCGAGCAGCAGGGCCACCATGGCGAACGCGGCCGGACGGACGGACTCCTGGAAGCGCAGCAGCCGCGCGAGCAGCGGTGCCCCGGGCGAGACCAGCAGGGCGAGCACGAGCACGCCGAGCAGCCACAGCATCCCGAAGCCCAGGGTCTGCGGCACGTTCGCCTCGAACCCCACCTCGGGCGTGACCCCGAACAGGTCGCCGATGTCGCCGATGGTGTCGTCGCCGAGGGAGATCGTGAACGTGTGACGGGCCGGCAGCGCGAGCGCGATGAGGACCACGAGCCATACGACGGCGATCCGCGCCGCCCATCCGGCCAGTTCACGGGCGCCGGTGACGGCCCGATGGCGCAGCGGTCGCAGGAAACCGGCCGCGACGACCAGGGTTCCGGCGAGCGTCACCGACAGGGGAAGCACCGTCAGGCCCGCCTCGGTGTCGGCGACGAGGCCTGCGCCGCCCGCGAATTCGACGGTGCCGCCGACCGCGGTGACCACGGTCGCCGCCACGACACGCGCGAACGCGCCGTCGGGGAGGTCCGCCGCTCCCGCCGCCCACAGTCCCAGCGCCGCGACGGCCATCATCACTACCGTCCCCGCCAGTACGGCCACTACGGCCTGACCCCAGCCATGGTGAGCCGCCGTCCGCTCACAGCGGAGGGCTCTTGCCTGGTCGGACGGGGTTTCGGGACTCACGCTGCCACGTTAGGCAGGGCCCGCACGTGCCGCCCCTCGGAGGGGGCCGACCGCGTCGGCTTGCGGGGGGCACGGGGCTGGAGCACACAATGGTTCAGTTGTGGAAGAAAGCGGCACGAGTTACACCAGGTGCCGCGGAATCCCTACAACGGGAGCAGCTCGTGAGCGTCGAACCGCCGACTTCCGGCCAACCCACAGGACCGCCCTCCGGCCCGCTGGCGCGTCCGTCGCAGCCGAGCCGGCCCAGTCCGAGTCCCACGCCGACCCAGCCGGACAGCCGTGTTCCGTCGGAGCCACCGCCGGGTGGGTCCGGTCCGGGGGGCCGCGGAGGCGGTGGGGGCGGGCCGTCCGGAGGCGGTGGTCCGGGGCAGGGGCCCGAGCATCCCTGGTGGAGGTCGGCACCCCGAGTCGCGCTGCTGACCGGCGTCGTCGCGCTGGCCGTGGTCGTCGGTCTCCTGTTCAGCAACAACGGCGGCGGTGGCAAGAACACCGCCGGTGAGGTGTTCCTCCAGCCGGCGGCCGCGGTCGGGCCCGACCCGTTCACGGAGTCGACGGCGATCGAAACCGGCACCGAGCCGGGGACTTCGAAGACCGGCACCACGCAGCCGAAGACCACGGAGCCGGGGGGCACGACGCCGAAGACGACGGAGCCGGGGGGCACGACGCCGAAGACGACGGAGCCGGGGGGCACGACGCCGAAGACGACGGCGCCGAAGACGACGGAGCCGGGGGGCACAACGCCGAAGACCACGCCACCGAAGACGACGCCGCCAGAGGGCACGACACCGAAGACCACCGGCGCGCCGGTCGAGACACGGACGCAGGGCGGGGGCACCGTCGAGGTGCCCGGCAACGTCACGCGTGGCGCGGTGGGTTCGGCGCCGGGGCTGTACGCGGGCCAGAAGAACGTCTCCCCGTGCAACGTGGAGAAGCAGATCAAGGTGCTGCAGGCGGACCCGTCCAAAGCCAGGGCCTTCGCCTCGGTGGAGGGCATCACGGCGGGACAGATTCCCTCGTACCTGCGGTCGCTCACACCGGTTCAACTGAGTGCCGACACGCGCGTGACCAACCACGGCTACCGTTCCGGTGGCCCCACCAGCTACCAGGCGATCCTCCAGTCGGGCACCTCGGTCCTCGTCGACTCCCACGGTGTGCCCCGTACGCGCTGCGGCTGCGGCAACCCGCTGAAGGAGCCCGTCCAGCAGAAGTCCACGCCCAAGCAGACGGGCCAGCGCTGGGCGTCCTTCCAGCCGCAGAACGTCGTGGTGATAGCGCCCTCCGTGACGATCATCAACGTGTTCGTCATCGTCGACCCGGACAACGACAAGTGGACAGCCCGGTACCGGGGTGACAACACGCACCACGACCGCAGGACGCACCGTCCGCCACGCCCCTTCCCGACGGTGGTCGTGACCCCCACACCGACGACGCCTAAACCGACGCCGTGCGTCACCCCGACCGGTGGCGGGGCGTGCGTCCCGACCACCCCGCCCACGTCGCCGTCCTCGCCCTCCCCGACGTCGTCCGGGCCCTCCAAGTCGGGCTCGTCTACCTCACCTTCCGAGTCCTCGGCCTCGCCGTCGAAGTCCGAACCCTCCAAGTCCGAGTCGTCGAAGCCCGAGTCCTCGAAGTCGGAGTCGCCTTCCGCGTCGAAGTCGGAGCCGTCCAAGTCCGAGTCGTCGAAGCCCGAGTCCTCGAAGTCGGAGTCGCCTTCCGCGTCGAAGTCGGAGCCGTCCAAGTCCGAGTCGTCGAAGCCCGAGTCCTCCAAGTCGGAGTCGCCTTCCGCGTCGAAGTCCGAGTCGCCGAAGCCCGAGTCCTCGAAGTCGGAACCGTCGAAGTCGGAATCGCCCAAGCCCGAGTCCTCGAAGCCGGAGTCGCCGAAGTCGGAATCGCCGAAGCCCGAGTCCTCGAAGGCCGAGTCGCCTTCCGAGCCGAAGTCGTCGGCACCCGAACCGACCGCCACCCAGCCCGCGCCGACCGCCACGCAGTCGGCCCCGCCCGCCGAGACGCCGACGCTCTCGTCCGCGCCCGTCACGTCCGCTCCCGTCTCGCAGGAACCGCCCCCGTCAGAACCCGCCGAGACGGCCCAGGAGCCGGGTCAGACAGGCCAGGAGGAGCCCGGTGAAACCGCCCAGGAGCCGGCCGAGACCGAGCAGGAGCCCGCCGAAACGGGCGGCGGGGCCTGAGGGGCAAGACCCTCCCTCCCCAACCACGCCGCCCGCGATCCGGACCCACCGGACCCATGGCCCACGGATTCAACGATTCCTGGAGCCCGGGATTCACCGAGAGCGGAACGCCGATCCCTTCCCGTCCGGCTCACCCCTTCTAGGCTGAAAGGGTGAGCAACGACGCGCCCGACGAAGCCCGAGTCATCCCCCTGCGCCCGGCGGCCGGGTCCGGTCCGGCCAGGGCGGTGCCCGCGGTCCCCGCCCCGCCGCCGCGACGAGCCCGGCCGGTCCTCGCACCGCGCCCGCTGCCCCAGGCGCCCCCGGGACGCGAGCCGTTCGGAGGCAAGGAGCCCCTCTGGCGCGACCTCGTGGGCGACGTCCTGCGGCGCGAACGGCTCGCCCAGGAGCGCACGCTGAAGGACGTGGCCGAGGAGGCCCGGATCTCCATGCCGTACCTGTCGGAGCTGGAGCGCGGGCGCAAGGAGGCGTCCTCCGAAGTGCTCGCGGCGGCCGCGCGCGCACTCGGCCTCGGGCTCACCGATCTGCTGTCGCGGGCCCAGGACGAACTCGTCCGGCTGGACCGGCTCGCCGGGCTCGGGCGGGGCCGCGGCACCTCGGTGACGCCGGCCGCGAGGCCCACGACGTCCGGGTACGACGGCATGTGCCTGGCCGCCTGACCCCGGCGGGCGCCGTCAGGGCACCGCGGGCCGCGCCGTCAGAGCACCGCGAGCCTTCGGCTCAGCACCTCGTCCGCGAGTCCGTAGGCGACGGCCTCGTCCGCGGTGAAGATCTTGTCCCGGTCCATGTCCGCGCGCAGGGTCGCGATGTCGTGGCGGGTGTGGCGGGCGAGGACCTCCTCGACCTGGGAGCGGATCCGGATCATCTCCTTGGCCTGCAGGCTCAGGTCCGAGACCGTGCCCTGGCGTCCGCCGCTGGCCGGCTGACCGAGCAGGACGCGCGCGTGCTCCAGCACGAACCGTCGCCCCGGGTCGCCCCCGGCCAGGAGCACCGCCGCGGTCGAGGCCGCCTGCCCGACACAGAAGGTGGAGATGGGAGCCTGGACGAAGGTCATCGTGTCGTAGATGGCCATGAGCGAAGTGAACGAACCTCCGGGCGAGTTGATGTAGATCGCGATCTCGCTCTCCGGGCTCGACGACTCCAGATGGAGGAGCTGCGCGATGACGACGTTCGCGACGCCGTCGTCGATCTCCGTGCCGAGGAAGATGATCCGCTCGGACAGCAGACGGCTGAAGACGTCGTACGACCGCTCGCCCTGCGGGGTGCGCTCGACGACGTTCGGGATCGTGTACGTACCCATGTCAGAGCCCCATCCTTCGCCGTGCGGCGGCCGGGCGGACGTCGTCGAGCGACTCCACGACCCGGTCCACCATGCCGTACTCCCGCGCCTGTTCGGCCGTGAACCAGCGGTCGCGGTCGCCGTCCCGGGAGATGGTCTCCTCGCTCTGCCCGGTGTGCTCGGCGGTGATCCGCTCGATCGCCTTCTTCGTGAACTCCAGGTTCTGCGCCTGGATCTCGATGTCGGCCGTGGTGCCGCCGATGCCGGCCGACGGCTGGTGCATCATGATCCGCGCGTTCGGCAGCGCGTAGCGCTTGCCGCGGGTGCCGACGGTGAGCAGGAACTGCCCCATGCTCGCAGCGAATCCCATGGCGAGCGTGGACACGTCGTTGGGGATCAGCCGCATCGTGTCGTAGATCGCCAGACCGGCGGTCACGGAACCGCCGGGGCTGTTGACGCACAGACTGATGTCGGTGCGCGGGTCCTCCGCGGACAGCAGGAGCAGCTGGGCGCAGACCCGGTTCGCGGAGACCTCGTCGACCTGTGTCCCGAGGAAGACGATCCGCTGTCCGAGCAGTTGCGCGGCGAGGTGGTCGTCGAAGCGGGACGGCGGGGTGTCGCCCTCCTCGGCCCGCGGCGCGTGGGCCGGGTGGCGGCCCGTGACGAGTGGAGACATCGGTCCTCCTTGTGGTGAGGCGGCCGACAGGGGTGGCCGCGCCCTCCACTCTCGGCCCGGCCTCCCGGCCGTGTCCGGTTTCTCTGCCTGCGGCAGATCTGCCACGGGCAGAGGCCGACACGACCCGGCCGGCCCGCCGGTCTGCTGCACCGGGCCATGAGGCAGTACCGGCCCCGGCGTCCGGGGCCGAGCGGCGGGCGGTGACCGGCACATCGTCCCCTGGGCGGGGCGCCGGGCGTGCGTCACCCGAACGATCCGCGTGCCACCGATGAGTTTGCGGGCGACGGCCGGTCGATACGGGTAAGGATGTTTTCCCGCCCGAGGAGGTACACATGCCCGCCGACGGATTCACCACGTGCCTGTGGTTCGACGGCCAGGCCGAGGAGGCCGCCCACTACTACGTCTCGATCTTCAAGAACTCCAAACTCGGCAGGATCGGCCGCTACACCGAGGCGGGGCCCGGCCCTGCCGGATCCGTCCTGGCCGCCGAGTTCGTGGCCAACGGACAGAAGTTCGTCGCGATCAACGGCGGCCCACAGTTCACGTTCGACGAGGCCATCTCGTTCCAGATCCACTGCGCGGACCAGGAAGAAGTGGATCACTACTGGAACAAGTTCGTCGAGGACGGCGGCGAAGCGGGCCCGTGCGGCTGGATCAAGGACAAGTACGGCCTGTCCTGGCAGGTCGTGCCCAGCCGGCTGATCGACCTGATCAGTGACCCGGACCCGCAGAAGGCGACCCGCACGGTCCAGGCGATGTATCAGATGTCCAAGCTGGACATCGCGGCCCTGGAGAAGGTGTACGCGGGCGAGTGAGCGGGCCGGCCCGGCCCCGACGGGCCGCACGCCCGCAGCCGTGCGGCCGTGCGGCCTGCCCGGGCCGGAACCGTTCCGGTGCCCGGGCGGGCCGGTCGACCTCAGGCGGGCTGACCGCTGTACAGAGCCGCGTAGGCGCCGCCGCGCCGCAGCAGCTCCTCGTGCGAGCCGATCTCCTGGATGACGCCGTCCCCCATCACGACGATGCGGTCGGCGCCCCGGACGGTGGACAGCCGGTGCGCCACGACGAACGTGGTGCGGCCCCGCAGCAGCCGCGCCAGCGCCTGCTGGACGAGGGCCTCGGAATGCGTGTCCAGCGCCGAGGTGGCCTCGTCGAGGATGAGGACCCGGGGATCGCGGATCAGCGCCCGCGCGATGGCCAGCCGCTGGCGCTGCCCGCCGGACAGCCGCGCCCCGTGCTCGCCCACCACGGTGTCGAGGCCCTGGGGCAGCCCGTCGACGAACTCCAGCGCGTTCGCGTCGCGCAGAGCCTGCCGCACCACCGTGTCCCCGGCGTCGTCCATGCCGTACGCCACGTTCTCCCGGACGGTGCCGTCGAAGAGGATCGACTCCTGAGGGACGACCGAGACGAACCGCCGATACGTGCGCAGGTCCAGGGTGCTCATGTCGGTGCCGTCGAGCAGCAGGCGGCCCGACCCGGGGCGGACGAAACCGATGACCAGGTTCAGCACCGTGGACTTGCCCGCGCCCGATGCGCCCACCAGGGCGACGGTCTCGCCCGGAGCGACGGAGAGGGTGAAGTCCCGTACGGCGGGCCTGCCTTCCTCGTAGGCGTGCCCGACGCCCTCGAAGGTGACGGCGCCTCGCACGGATGTCACCTCCGACTTGCCCTCGTTGTCCTCCAGTTCGGGTGCCTGGAGGACCTCGCCGACCGAACGCACCGACTCCAGACCCTTGGTGATGACCGGAGCCAGCCCCGCGAGGGTCGTCGTGGAGTTGGTGAGGGTGGTCAGGAAGGCACTGAGCATGACGACGTCGCCGGGTGTGACACCCCACACGCCGTAGTAGGACACCAGTGCCGCGCAGGTGAGGAAGACCACGCCGACGACATTGAGGAACACCCAGGCCAGCGAGGCGAACCGGCCGTTGAGCAGGTCGAGGCGGAGCCCCGAGTGGAGCACCTGCCGCAGCGTGCCGTCCATACGGCGCAGCGCCTTGCCCTCCAGCCCGTGCGCCCGCGTCACCGGGATGAGCCGGGTCATCTCCGTGACCCGCGACGACAGATGCTCGACCTCGTGGCGGAAGTGCTCGTTCTGCGAACGCAGCCGGGTCCGCAGCCGGGCGACGAGCAGGGCCGCGACCGGCACGACGCACACGAACACGGGCACGAACTCGGGGGTGCGGACGGCGATCACGACGAGGCCGCCGGTGAGCACGGTGAGCGCGCCGAGCCCGGTCTCGGCGGTCTGCTGCACCATCTGCTCGACCGTCTCCACGTCGCGGACGACCTTGGCCTGGAGCACGCCGGCGCTGACCCGCGAGTGGTAGCCGATGGACAGTTGCTGCATGCGGGTGCACAGCGCCGACCGCAGATCGGTGCCCATGCGGCGCACGCTGCCGTACAGCAGCCGGACGTAGAGCAGGTGCAGCGGGATGTTGACCAGCAGGATGAACAGGATGACCCCGGCGCTCAGCCACATCCGGCCGATCGGCTGGTGCTGGACGACGGTGTCGATGATGGCCGCGGTGATGAGCGGCAGGAGCCACACCGGACTGTGCTTCACGGTGAAGACCACGAAGGCGCCGGCCAGCCGGCGGCGGTCGGCGCGGAACAGGTAGGCGAGGGTGCGGATCGGGTGCTCGCCCCGGTAACGGTGGTCGAGCGGTCTCTCGGACGACGCCATCGGCGATGGTCCTCCCCAGTGGCCGAGTAGAGGGCAAGCGCTTACTGCCCGGACGGCGCGCACGTACACCCCGCGGGCACCACGGATGACCCCGGATTTCCCGGAAGCCGCACCCGGACGTCCGGGAAGGACGCTCTTCCTTCGCGGACGTCCGCCGGCCCGCCTCGGCGGCTAGACTTCTCCGGCACCAGCCGCACCGGGGGAATCGGGGGACACGGTGGGCGACGGCCTGACACGTCGGATGGACCTCCTGCTGGAGGGCGACGCGGACAGTGACCAGGAGGAACTGGACGCGCTCACCCGGCAGTTGAGGGAACGACTGCTCGAACTCGAAATCGTACGAGCCGAGTTGAACCGATCGGGCGCAGTACCCGATCGCGCCAAGCCGGGCGAGGCGATCGCCGTCGGAGCGCTCGCGGTGACCGCCGCGCCGGTCGTGCTGCGGAGCGTGCTGCAGACCGTGGCGTCGTGGCTCGGCAACCGGCCCGTCCGCACCGCCAGCATCACGATCGGCGAGGACCGCCTCGAACTCCAGGGGGTCTCCTCGGACGGCCAACAGGCCCTGATCGACGCCTTCCTCGCCCGCCACGTCGCGCCCCCGCCGGCCTCGGCGGATCCGGCCCAGGGGGCCACGCCGGCATCCGGGAACGGCACGGCACCGGGGGCCTGAACCGGCCGCCGGGCCGCTTCGCCGGCAGGTCGACCCCGCCGCCCGGACCGGAGCAGCCGCCCGGACCGGATCAGCCGGCGTGATCGGCGACCACGCGGGTGATCTCCCGCGTGATGCGCTGGATCCCGGGGGAGCGGACCGGGCAGGGCTTCGGGGTGGTCGTCGTGGGGGCCAGGCAGAAGTGCAGGTAGTCGTCGTCGCGGTGGAGGGCCGTGCGGTCACTGCCGGGCTGGGTGCAGTACGTCGGATGGGCGCGCTCGTACGACGTGCAGGGCAGGTACTGCGTCCAGGTGTAGCGGGCCGACGTCGCGCTCACCGTCCTGCCCGCGTCCGCCACCAGGTCGCCGGAGGCGCGGGCCCGGGCCTCATACAGCTCGTTCACCCGTTGAATCCGGCCGGGGGTGATCGGGTCGGGCCCCTGGAGCACCCACACGATCCGGGGCCGTGAGGCGCCGTCCGCCGCCTCGGCCATCTGGTCCGTGAGCCGCTTCATGTCCGCCTCGTACCGCTGGAAGTACGGGCCGCGCTGCTTGTCGTAGGTGATGCCGTCCATGCAGGGGGTGTAGCCCCAGGAGTTGCCCCAGAACTGCAGTACGACGAAGTCCGGTCGCAGCGAACGCACCAGGGCGGCCGCCTTGTCGCCGGCCGGCACGAGCGACTTCGCGCCGGTGCCTTCCAGGTAGTCGCACAGGGTGGTGCCCGAGCGCGGGGCGCTCGTGTAGCGCGCGTGCAGCCGGTCCCGGAGCAGCCCGCCGAGGACCTTCTGGTTCTCCATGGCGAGCGAGTCACCGAGGTAGAGCACCTTCGGTGCCTTCGCGGGGGTGCCCGCCCCCGGGGACGCCGCCGCACCCTGATGGGTGGTCCGGGCCGAGGGTCCCGTGCCGTCGGGCACGGCAGGAGCGGGCGGGGACGCCTCCGGGCCCGACGCGGGGTCGCCGCACGCGCCGAGCAGCAGCCCGGCCAACAGCACCCCCACGATCCACGGTTTCCGCATACGGCAACTCCCGCCCCGTCCACCGAAAGGGTTCCCCAGGCAAGCACAGGCGGGCGCAAGGCGGAAGACACACGTCGGCCATGCGACGCGCCCGGGGCGGGCACGGGCGCCAGGAGGCAGCAGGACGGGAGTCCGGAGCGAGGACGGGCTGCCCGCACCGGCACGGCGTCCGTCACCGCTCGGGAAGCGTGCCGCCCAGCAGTTCCAGCAGGTCGACCAGTGGAAGCGGCTTGGCCAGATGGGCGTCGAACCCGGCACTCCGTGACGCGCCCTGGTCGGAACCCCGGCTGAACCCGGAGATCGCGATCAGCCGGACCTTCCCGCCGTGCGGCCGCGACCGCACCGCTCGCGCGACCGCGTAACCGTCGATGTCCGGCAGGCCCAGGTCGCACAGGACGACGTCGAACAGGTGGGCCCGGGTGGCCGTGATCGCGTCCTCGCCGGTGTGCACGACGGTGACATGGTGGCCCTGCCGCTCCAGCAGGGTGCGATAGGTCGTGGCGAGGTCGGTGTTGTCCTCGACGATCAGGACGGCCAGCTGCTTCGGCGTGGTACGGGACCGTGGCGCGCGGCGCGGCTCCGGCACCGTCGCGGTCGCGGACGCGAGGGGGAGTACCGCCGTGAACGTGGCACCGGTACCCGGGCCTTCGCTGTGCGCGGAGATCCGGCCGCCGTGGAGTTCGACGATCGTACGGGCCACCGCGAGACCCAGGCCGAGTCCCTCGGGCGTGCTCGGCCCGGCCGGGGCGGCGCGCATGAAGACGCCGAACAGTTCCTCGGCCTGGCCGGGCGCGAAGCCGATCCCGTCGTCCGCGACGGTCAGGCGTGCCCGGCCCTCCGCCACCGACAGGAGTACCCGCGTATGCCCGCCCGCGGGCGTGTACTTGAGCGCGTTGGACAGCAGGTTCGTCAGCACCTGGGCCAGCCGCAGCCGGTCCCCGTCCACGAGCACCGGCTCGGCGGGCAGGTCGACGTCGAGCGTGCGGCCGTCGTGGTCGAACAGGCCTCGGATGTCCGCGCAGGCGCCGGCGACCACCGGGCGCAGGTCCGTCCGCCCCCGCACCAGCTCCAGCCGTCCGGTCACCGCCCGCGTCCCGTCGAGGAGGTCGTTGCTCATCCGTACCAGCGTGCCGAGCTGGCGTTCCAGGACGGACAGCGCCGGATGGCCCTCGGGCAGGTCCAGGGCGAGGAGTTCGGTGGCCGCGGTGGCGGCGGCGAGCGGATTGCGCAGTTCGTGCGAGAGGGTGGCGATGAACCGGTCCTTGGCCTGCTGCTCCTCCCGCAACGTCCGCCCTGCCGCGTCGAGTTCGGCGTTGGCGCGACTCAGCTGCTCGTTGACCTCACGGATCTCCCTGGCCCGTACGAAGAGATCGATCTCCATGTTCTCGGCGCGCGTCCGCGCCGCCGCCTCGGCGCGCTCCCGTTCCTGCCCGGCGCGGCGCAGCCGGACGAACTCGGTGACGTCCTCGACACGGTGGATGATGTGCGTGACCGTGCCGTCCGCGTCGATCACCGGGGTGTTGACCGGACTCCAGTACCGCTCGACGAACCCGCCCGCCTCACTCGTGGGGATGTCGTAGCGCTGGAGGGCCATCGTGTCCGTCCGGCGGGTTTCCAGCACGGACCGGAGCGAGCGGCGCAGATTGGCGACGCCGTCCGCCGACGGGTCGTCCGGATTGTCGGGGAACACCTCGAAGACGGGACGCCCGACGATGCTCCGCTCGGTGCGGGTGGCGTTGAGGTAGGCCCGGTTGACCTCCACGATCGTGAAGTCGGGCGCCAGGACCAGGAGGGGCGAGAGCGTCGTGTCGAACAGGTTCCTGAAGTCGGGTACGGGATAAGGGGTGTTCGCGGACATGGCGGCCTTCAGGGATCGAGTCGGTAGCCGAAGCCGCGCACCGTGGTGATCCGCGGTGCGGGCGTGGGGACCCCGGCGAGCTTGCCGCGCAGCCGGTAGACGTGCTCGACGACGGTCGCCGAGGGCTGCCAGGACGCGCCCCAGATCTGCTCCAGCAGCTGTTCGGCGGAGAAGACCCGGCCGGGGGAGCGGGCCAGCAGTTCCAACAGGGCGTACTCCTTGGGACGTAGCGCCAGCGGGACGCCCGCGACGGTCGCCCGGTGGGCCGCCGTGTCCACGCGCAGCGCCCCGGCCTCCAGGACGACCGGAACGTCGGGCGGCTCGGAACGGCGCAGCACCGCACGGATCCTGGCGACGAGTTCACGCTGCGAGAAAGGTTTGACCAGGTAGTCGTCGGCGCCGATCTCCAGGCCCGCCACCCGGTCCGCCTCCTCGCCGCGCCCGGAGACGACGATCACCGGGAGACGGCTTGTGGAACGCAGGCCACGCAGCAGTTCCAGCCCGCTGCCGTCGGGCAGCCCGAGATCGAGGACGACCAGGTCGATGCCGCCGTCGTGCATGGCGGCCTTCCCGGCGCGCGCGTCGCTCGCCCAGCGGACCGTGAATCCCGCACGCTCGAGATAGGAGCTGCACATCAGTGCGAAGTCGGTGTCGTCCTCGATCAACGCGAGGTGAGGTCGCATCCCACACCCGGCCCAGCTGCCGCCCGCCCCGTGTTGTTGCACGGGTGAGCGGGCGTTGATGCCCCGACCATGTGGTGAAGGTAGAACAGGAACGGCCCACGGTTCAAGGGGGAGCCACCCGGGGGGAGTTCGGCGCGGGCTCGTGCGGTGCGGGGAGCGAAGCACCGCCGCACGGACCCGCGCCGGCGCACGCCCACATCCTGGGCTGACGGCGTGACGGCGTGACGGCGTGACGGCGTGACGGCGTGACGGCGTGACGGCGTGACACCGCCCCGGCCCACTGCGCCGGGGCGGTGTCACGCCGTCGGCCGGTGGCGGATGCGGGCCGCGAGTACCGCCACGTCGTCCTCCGCGTGCCGCGTGTCGAGCTTGGCGAGGATCGCGTCGAGCAGGTCGTCGACGTCCGCGCCCGGCGGCAGGCGCAGTCCGGCCAGCCGGGCGAGCGACTCGTCGATGTCCTCTCCGCGGTGCTCCACGAGCCCGTCGGTGAACATCACCAGGGTGTCGTCGGGAGCCAGCCTGCGGCCGGTCTGTTCGTAGCCGCCGACCCCCGTGCCGAGCGGAGGGCCGACGGGCAGGTCCACCAGTTCGCCGGTGCCGTCGCCGCAGAACACCACCGGGGGCAGGTGCCCGGCGCTCGCGAGCGAGGCCACGCCCCGCGCGGGGTCCACACGCACGAGCAGACTGGTGGCGGGCCGCCGGGTGCCTTCCTCGGCGACGGCCGCGTCGAGCCGGCGCAGTACCCGGTGCGGCGGCAGGTCCGTGGCCGCGACGTAGCGCAGCATCGAGCGGTACGCGTTCATGTCCACCGCCGCGTCCAGCCCGTGCCCCATGACGTCGCCCACGACCAGCAGGGTGCGCCCGAAGTGCAGCCGCACGGTCTCGAACCAGTCCCCGCCGACCAGGGTGCTGCCCCCGGCCGGCAGATAGCGCGTGGCCAGCTCCAGATTCGGATGCGGGCGGCCGGGCTCGGCGAGCAGTGCCCGCTGGAGCGACAGGACCGTACTGCGCATGGCGCCGTGCCGTCGCGCATGGCCCAGGTGGACGGCCGCGAGACGGGCCGCGTGGTGCGTGCGCGACGTCTCCGCCTCGCTGAAGGCGGGCCCCCGCCGGACGGCGACGAGCACCCCGTACCGCTGTCCGTGGGCGAGCAGGGGCACGGTCATGACCTGCCGGGGATCGCGGCCCGACAGATCGAGCGAGGCGGCGATCGGTTGCCCTTCGTCCAGAGCCTCGACGGACAGGGGGCGGGGACCGTGTGCCGGGGGGAGCAGCTCGACGCGGCCCGCCGTGGCGACGCGCGACAGGTCCAGGTCGGGCGGGCTCGGGGCGGTCGGGACGTCCGTCGGCAGCAGATCGACGGCTGCCGCGTCGCAGAAGTGACGGCACACGAACGCGACGAGCTCGGCACAGGTGACCGGCTCCTGCAGCGTGGTCCCGATCGACTCGACGGCGTCGACCAGCGCGTCGGGCGGCGGCCCTGTACGCGCGGTGACGCCCGGCGAGCCGGGAGACGGCCCCGCACTCGCAGCGCCGCCCGACGCCTCGGAGTGCGCCCCGGCACCCTTGGAGGTGTCCGGCTCGGCGGAGGGCGTACTCCGGGTGGTGTCCGGCGCGTCGGGCGGCGGCGTCGTACTCGCGGTGGTGTCTGGCGGGTCGGCCGGCGGCCCGGTACTCGCGGTGATGTCCGGCGGGTCGGGCGGCGGCCCCGCGGTCGCGGTGTCGTCCGGAGCCTCGGACGGCGTCCCCGTCGGCCTGGAGGTGTCCGGCGCGTCGGGCGGCGGTCCAGTGCTCGCGGTGGCGTCCGGCGGGTCGGGAGACGGCCCCGCGCTCGCGGTGGTGTCCGGCGGGTCGGGAGACGGCCCCGCGCTCGTGGTGTCGTCCGGAGCCTCGGACGGCGCCCCCGTCGGCCTGGAGGCGTCCGGCGGGTCGGGCGGCGGTACCGCACTCGCGGTGGCGTCCGGCGCGTCGGCCGGCGCCCCGGTACCCGCGGTGGCGTCACCGCCCCGGTCGGTCATGCCTCCTCCCTCCGCACCGCACCTCTGGCACCATCCACGCACGGGCGCGGCGGACCCGCATGCTCAGGCGGACGGCGGAAGATCGTTCACCAGTACCGCCGCTCCGTCGAACCGGCCCGCCTTGAGGTCCCGCAGGGCGTCCTGCGCCCGCGACAGAGGGTAGGGGTGCGTTGTGGCGCGGACACCGTGCCGGGCCGCGAGCGCCAGGAAGTCCCGCCCGTCCCGTCGCGTGTTCGAGGTGACGCTGCGCAGCTCCTTCTCGTAGAACAGCTCGCGCTCGTAGTGCAGCACGGGGACGTCGCTCAGATGGATCCCCGCGACCGCCAGGATCCCGCCCCGGTCGAGCGCGCGCAGGGCGACCGGGACCAGGTCGCCGACCGGCGCGAACAGGATCGCGCTGTCGAGCGGCTCGGGCGGCTCGTCGTACGCCCCCCGGGCGGACTCGGCCCCCAGTTCGAGCGCCAGCCGTCGCGAGGCCGCGTCGCGGGTCAGGACGTGCACGGTGGCGCCCTGCGCGAGCGCCAGCTGCGCGCACAGGTGGGCGCTGCCCCCGAAGCCGTACAGCCCGAGCCGCCCGCCCGGTGTCAGCCCGGCCCTCAGCAGCGCGCGGTAGCCGATGATGCCGGCGCACAGCAGCGGCGCCGCGGCGACGTCGTCCAGGTCCGCGGGCAGCCGGTACGCGAAGGCCGCCGGGACGGTCGTGTACTCGGCGTAGCCGCCGTCGGCGTCCCAGCCGGTGTACTCGGATGCCGGGCAGAGGTTCTCCGCGCCCCGCGCGCAGTAGGTGCAGGTGCCGTCGGTACGGCGCAGCCACGCGACGCCGACCCGGTCGCCGAGGGCGAAGCCGTCGACCTCGTCGCCCGTGCCCGCGACCACGCCGACCACCTCGTGCCCCGGAGTCACCCCCGGCCTGCGTACGGGCAGGTCGCCCTCGCTGACGTGCAGATCCGTGCGGCACACGCCGCAGGCGCGGACATGCACCAGGATCTCGTCGGGCCCCGGTGACGGAACCGGCTTCTCGACGAAGCGCAGCGGGCCCTGTTCGATGGGCCCGGGCCGGGCCACCTCCCACGCGTGCATCATCACGTGCCTCGTTCCGTCGACGACACTGTGCCCGTTCACCAGTGTCCTGCGGTCGCTCCCGCTCGGCGCGCGGCCCGCGCGGAGCCTGGCTAGCGTGAAAGGCGCACACCCGGTTCACCGAGCAGGAGAAGGTCGACGTCATGGCCGTACAGCCCGAAGGAACGCCCTGTTGGGCGGACGCGATGTTCAGCGATGTCGAGGGAGCGAAGAGTTTCTACGGTGACGTGCTGGGCTGGACGTTCGGCGAGTCGTCGTCGGAGTACGGCAACTACACGCAGGCGTACGCGAACGGCAAGGCGGTGGCCGCGGTCGTGCCGCCGATGCCCGGGCAGGAGGGCCAGTCGGCCTGGTGCCTGTACTTCTCCTCGCCCGACGCCGCCGCCACCGCCGCGAAGATCAGGGACAACGGCGGCGAGGTGCTGATGGAGCCGATGCAGGTCGGCGAGTTCGGCACGATGGCGCTGGCCCGCGACCCGAGCGGCGCCGTGTTCGGCGTCTGGCAGGGGGGCACCCACGAGGGCTTCGAGGCGGTCGCCGAACCGGGCGCGTACGCGTGGGCCGAGCTGTTCACCCGCGAACCGGAGAAGTCCGACGCCTTCTTCCCCGCCGTCTTCCCGCTCAGCGCGCGGCAGATGGAGGACGACAACACCGACTACCGGATCTTCAGCGTGGGGGAGAACCCCGTGCTGGGCCGGATGAAGATGACGGACGAGTTCCCGCCCGAGGTGCCTCCCTACGTCAACGTGTACTTCACCGTCGAAGACTGCGACGCGGCCGTGGCGAAGGCGACCGAGCGCGGCGCCGTCCTGCGGTTCGGGCCCATGGACAGCCCGTTCGGCAGGTTCGCTGCGCTCAGCGACCCGCAGGGCGCGTCCTTCTCCGTCATCGACGTGAGCACCACCCAGGGGGAGATGCCGACGATGAACGAGGTGTCCTGAGGCGCCGCCCCACGAGGGCAACCGCACGGATGCGGTATTCGTCCCTCCTTGTGGCGACGGCGCTCAGGGGCCGAGCCGGCACGAGGAAGGGCGAGTGGAAGAGACCGCATGCTCCGCATTCACTTCACGTCGACCGATCTTCAGAACATCCGCGTGGCCCGGCAACCCGATCCGCTGTGGGAACTGGTCTGCAGCGTCTGCCGGTTGGAGACGGGCCAGGGTCCGCTGGACTTCGGCCACTGGCGGCGCGCGGCCCGTGAGCGTCTCTCCCAGGACGTCGCAGCGGGCCGCGCGCTGGGCCCGCTGCGCGCGCTGATCCCGGCGGCCGGCTACATCCCGGACTTCCTCACGCCGCCGGTCACCGGTGGTGGCCTCGCCGCGGGCCTGGACGCGTTACGGGGCACGCCTCGTGCGCGGCTGACCCATGAGCTGACGCGGCTGGCCGAGGCGCGCCCGCTGCCCGCGTGGACGACCTCGCTGGGCAGGCCCGGCGGCGACGGGCTCAGGTCCCTGACCGTCGCTCTCGGAACCTACTTCCGGACCCTGCTGGAACCGTACTGGCCGCACATCCGCACGGCCGTCGGCAACGATGTCGACATGCGCTCCCGGGCCCTGCTCGACGGCGGTACGCAGGCACTCCTCGCCGGGATGACCCCGCTGGCGCGCTGGAGGGCCCCGGTGCTCGAAGTGGACTATCCCACCGAGCGCGATCTGCATCTGGAGGGGCGTGGCCTGCTGCTCGTCCCGTCGTACTTCTGCTGGCGCCGGCCGACCGCGCTGGCCGATCCGGGCCTGGACCCGGTGCTCGTGTACCCGGTGGCGAAGGCCCCGCTCACCGTCGCCACGACCACGGACGACGGGCTGGAACGCCTGCTGGGCCGCACCCGGACCGCCGTGCTCGCCGAGGTCGCGGACGGCGGCCCGCGCTCCACGTCGGAGGTGGCGCGGGCGGTGGGGATCGCGCTGCCCAGCGCCAGCTACCAGATCGGCGTCCTGCGCGACGGCGGTCTCCTGGCGAGCCACCGGGACGGCAAGTACGTCCTGCACACGGCCACCCTCCTGGGACTGCGGCTGCTGGGCACGGGCAGTTCCTCCGGAGCCGGGTGAGCCCTCGCCCCGGCCCTCCCGGCCCCGGCACTGACACAGGCACCGCGATGGTCACCGGGCTCCCGCACCGGCTGCGGCATCGGCACCGGGCTTTCGCCCCGGTTCCGCCATCGGCACCCGGCTCCGGCACCGGGATCCGCCATCGGCACCGGTCGGCGCGTGGCATGATCGAGGCCATGCCTGAACGTGTTGTGGCCGCCTGCGACGGGGCCTCGAAGGGAAACCCGGGACCCGCCGGATGGGCCTGGGTCGTCGCCGACGGGGACGAGAGCCCCACCCGCTGGGAGGCCGGCCCGCTGGGCACGGCGACCAACAATGTCGCCGAACTGACGGCGCTGGAGCGCCTGTTGACAGCCGTTGCCCCCGACGTGCCCCTGGAGATCCGGATGGACTCCCAGTACGCGATGAAGGCCGTCACCACCTGGCTGCCGGCCTGGAAGCGCAAGGGCTGGAAGACGGCCGCCGGGAAGCCCGTCGCCAATCAGGAGCTCGTCGCCCGTATCGACGAGCTCCTCGACGGCCGCACCGTGGAGTTCCGCTACGTCCCGGCGCACCAGGTGGACGGCGACCGGCTCAACGACTTCGCCGACCGGGCCGCGAGCCAGGCCGCGGTGGTGCAGCAGCCCGCGGGCAGCGACCTCGGGTCCCCGGAGCCGCCGCCCTCCCCGGACACCCCCGCCCCGGGCGCGGCGACCCGGCGCCGCGCCTCCGCCAGGCCCGCGCGGCAGGGCACGTCGACCCGCACCATCAAGGCCAAGTTCCCCGGCCGCTGCGTCTGCGGCCGTTCCTACGCGGCGGGCGAGTCCATCGCCAAGAACGCGGAGGGCTGGGGGCACCCGGAGTGCCGGACGGGCGCGGCCTGAGGCCCGGCCGCGCGGACCGGCCGTCGCGACGGCGACGGCCGGGGCCGCGTGTCCTGCGCGAGCGCAGGAGTGGTCCACCGGGCCCGAGCGGGCCCGGTCAGGCCGTGTCGAACGTGTAGAACCTGGTGTGGTCCAGCAGGTCCGACGGCCGTACGTCGTTCCACGGCTTCATCGTCTCCCCGATGTCCACCACGTTCGGGGTGCCGGCGAGCGGCAGATAGCCGGCGTCCGGGTGCCGGCGCTGCCACTGCGCCCACAGCTTGTCTATGTAGGCGTGGTGGAGCCAGAAGACCGGGTCGTTGGGGGAGACCCCGGTGGCCATCTGGCCGCCCACCCACACATGCACCCGGTTGTGGAGGTTGACGCCGCGCCATCCTTCGAGGTGGTTGCGGAAACCGTCCGAGGAGCTGTTCCAGGGCGCCATGTCGTACGTCGCCATGGCGAGCACCGACTCCACCTCGGCGCGCGTGGGCAGCTCCCGCACACCGGTGCCGAGCGAGCGGCGCAGATAAGTGCGGCTGTCGACACGCACGTTGATCGGCCAGTTGCCCGCGGAGGCCGCGAACGCGCCGTCCGTCACCCGCCCGTCGAGGCTGCGCCCGGTGCCGCCGAGGAAGTCGGGTGCCCACAGCGAGGAGCGCGTCGTGCGGTCGGTGCTCCAGTCCCAGTACGGCAGCGCGACGGAGGCGTCCACGGACTGCAGCGCCTGCTCGAACTCGATGAGGAATCTGCGATGCCAGGGCAGGAAGGACGGCGAACGGTGGCCCGTCCGTTCGCCGTTGTCGGTGTCACCGAGGATGAAGGCGTTGTGCGTCGTCACGAAGGCGTCGTAGCGGCCACTGCGCTTGAGCTGCACCAGTGCGTCGACGAAGCGCCGCTTCTCGTCGGCGGTCAGGTTCGCCTGGTTCTTGCGTACGGTCATGTGCGGGACTCCACGATCTGCTTGCGGGTGGTTCAGTTGCCGTTGAAGGGGACCAGCGGAGCGCCCTGGAGCTCGACGACCGCGGCGCGTGCGGCGGCGCGCGGGGTGGCGACCGGGTCGTAGTGGCTGACGACGCTGATCCAGCTGCCGTCGGCGTTCTGCATCACGTGCAGTTCCACGCCGTCGATGAACACCGCGTATCCGGTGCCGTGGTGGTGGCCGCCGCCGCTCGCGGGGCGGCCCTGTATGCGGCGGCCCCGGTACACCTCGTCGAAGGACTCGGGCTGTCCCCCGTGGTGATGGTCCGGCGTCGGCGCGGCGGTCGCCGGGGTCGCGGTGACCGCGGCGGCACCGGCCACGGCGGTCAGAGCTGCCGCGGCACCGAGGGCGCGGCGACGAGTGAGTTCCGGCATGCGGATTCCTCCGTTGATCGGCTCGGTAGCTGACCCGGTATGCCTATCGGGTCGTCAAAGAGCGGGAGAAATCGCCGGATGTCGGTTGGCTGCGATCAGGACAATCACGTACATGCCGTGCAAGATTGAACGAAGATGATCTTGCTGCGCGGGGTGCCCGGGGATCGCCGGAGGGAGGAATTCCTCCCGTGCGCGGGCCCGTTGTCGATGATCTTGCGGCGCCGGTCCGCCGCGAGTGGTGCGGCTCACGCGCGCAGACTGACGTGATCCGCGTCCGCGTTCCACCGCGATCCGTGGAATGTCGCTCCTGCTACTCTTCGTGGCCAATCGACCGCTCTGTGCAACAAAAGGGGAGTGCGCGTGAAGATCGCGTGCGTCGGCGGCGGACCCGCCAGCCTGTACTTCTCGATCCTGATGAAGCGCCAGGACCCGTCCCACGACATCACCGTCCACGAGCGGAACCCGGCCGGATCCACGTACGGCTGGGGGGTGACCTACTGGTCCTCCCTGCTGGACCAACTCCGCGACGGCGATCCCGAGTCCGCGCGCGCCGTCGCCGAGGCATCGGTCCGCTGGAGCGACGGAGTCGCCCACGTGGGCGACCGCACGACGGTGCACCACGGCGACGAAGGGTTCGGCATCGGCCGGCGCCGGCTCCTCGACCTGCTCGCCGAACGGGCCCGGACCCTCGGCGTGCGCGTCGAGTTCGAGCACGAGGTCCCGGCCGACCCGCTGCCCGACGCGGACCTCGTCGTCGCCGGAGACGGCGTGAACAGCGCGCTCCGCGACCGTCGCGCCCAGCACTTCGGTCCCGAAGTCACCCACGGGCAGAACCGCTACATCTGGCTCGGCACCACCAAGGTCTTCGACTCCTTCACCTTCGCCTTCGTCGAGACCGGCCACGGGTGGATCTGGTGCTACGCCTACGGGTTCGGCGAGGACGCCAGTACCTGTGTCGTGGAGTGCGCCCCGCAGACCTGGACCGGTCTCGGGCTCGACCGGGCGGACGAGGCCGAGGGGCTCGCCGCCCTGGAGAAACTCTTCGCCGGCCTGCTGGACGGACACCCGCTGATCGGCCGGGCGCAGGCCGACGGCACCGCCCAGTGGCTCACCTTCCGCACCCTGGTCAACCGGACCTGGCACCACGGCAACCTCGTCCTGATCGGCGACGCCGCCCACACCACCCACTACTCGATCGGCGCCGGCACCACCCTCGCCCTGGAGGACGCCATCAGCCTCGCCCGTGCGCTGCGCGAGCACCCGGAGCTGGAGTCCGCCCTCGCCCACTACGAGCGGGAGCGCAGGTCGGCGCTCCTGCCGGTGCAGAGCGCGGCCCGTCTCAGCGCCCAGTGGTACGAGAACCTCCCGCGCTACATCGGCCTCCCGCCGGCCCGGATGTTCGCCCTGCTCGGCCAACGGCACTCGCCGCTGCTTCCCTACGTGCCGCCGCAGTTGTACTACCGCATGGACCGCGCGGCGGGGCGGCTGGAGGTGCTGCGCCGCTTCAAGCGCTGGCTGGGACCGCGGGTGGCCCGCACGGTGCAGTCACGTTCCCGCCCGTAGCGGCCGAAGCGGTCTCCGGGAGGACGCGCGGTTGGGTGAATGGCGATTCACCGATAGGGTGAATATGAATTCACCTGGTTTTCGCATTGACTTCTGGAGAACCCATGACAGCCCTGCGGGACCGGCTCACCGTCCCCGTCCTGGCCTTCGGCGGCATCCTCATGGCCGTCATGCAGACCGTGGTGGTCCCGCTGCTGCCGGACCTGCCACGGCTGACGGGGGCCCCGGCGAGCACGGTCTCCTGGACGGTCACGGCGACGCTGCTGTCCGGAGCGGTCCTGACGCCGGTCCTCGGCCGTGCGGGAGACATGTACGGCAAGCGGCGCGTCCTGCTGATGGCCCTCGCGCTCATGACGGTCGGCTCGCTCCTGTGCGCCCTCACGTCGGACATCGGCGTCCTCATCGCGGCCCGCGCCCTTCAGGGCGCGGCGGCCGCCGTCGTGCCGCTGTCGATCAGCATCCTGCGCGACGAACTGCCCCCGGCGAAGACGGGATCCGCGGTGGCGCTGATGAGTTCCACCGTGGGCATCGGTGCCGCCCTCGGACTGCCGCTCGCCGCGCTCGTCGTCCAGTACGCCGACTGGCACGCGATGTTCTGGGCCACGACCGCGCTCGGCGCCTTGGGACTCGCGCTCGCCTGGTGGGCCGTGCGCGAGTCGCCCGTCCGCGAGCCGGGCCGCTTCGACACGCTCGGCGCGCTGGGCCTGGCCGCCGGACTCGTGTGCCTCCTCCTCGGTGTGTCCCAGGGCGGCACCTGGGGCTGGACCAGTCCCGGGATCGTGGGTCTCTTCGTCGCCTGCGTCCTGATCCTCGCCCTGTGGTGCCGGCAGCAGCTGCGTGCCGAACGCCCGCTGGTCGACCTGAAACTGGCCGCCCGGCCGCGCGTCGCCCTCCCGCACATCACGGCGCTGCTGACCGGATTCGCCTTCTACGGCAACTCCCTCGTGACGGCGCAGCTGGTCCAGGCTCCCGAAGCGACGGGCTACGGTCTCGGCCTGTCCATCGTCGCGACCGGCCTGTGCCTGCTGCCCGGGGGAGTGACCATGCTGCTGCTCTCACCCGTCTCGGCCCGCATATCGGCGGCCCGCGGTCCGCGCGTCACGCTGGCCCTCGGCACGGCGGTGATCGCCCTCGGCTATCTCCTGCGGATCATGGACAGCCGCGACCTGTGGATGATCATCGTGGGTGCCACGGTCTGCGCGACCGGCACCACCCTCGCCTACTCCGCCCTGCCCACCCTGATCCTGCGGGCGGTGCCGGCCGGGCAGACCGCGTCCGCCAACGGCGTCAACGTCCTGATGCGCACCATCGGACAGGCCGTGTGCAGCGCCGCGGTCGCCGCCGTCCTCGTGCATCACACGAGCCTCGTCGGGGGTGCCCCGGTGCCCACGCTGCACGGATATCTGCTGGCCTTCGCGATGGCGGGTACGGTCGCACTGGTGGCCTGCGCCGCCGCGCTCTCGATACCCGGCGACCCCGCCTCCCGCGGCACCCGGCGCAGCCGTGGCCGTACCGGGGCCCGCCGTGACGAGGCCCTCGAAGGAGCATGAGAACAGTGATCACCCCGCACCCCGGCGACACGGCGTCCCCCGCCGGCGCCGTGCACGAGGACGACGCGACGCGGACACCCGCGCCGCGTCGCGACGCCGAGGCGACGAAGGCGGCCATCCTCCGCGCCGCCCGCCATCTGCTGGCCCGGCACGCCCACGGGGACATCACGCTCAAGGCGGTCGCCGAGCGGGCCGGGGTGAGCGCGCCGCTGATCCTCAAGTACTTCGGCAACAAGGACGCGCTGTTCGCCCGCGTGATGTCCTTCGAGTCGGACGCCGAGGCCCTGCTGGACGCGCCCCTGCCGGACCTCGGCCGCCATATGGTCCGCCACCTCCTCGAAGGTCAGACCCTGCGCGGCGCCGACCCGGTCCTGCGGATCGTCTTCGCCCCGCTCCACGGAGAACAGGGCGACATCCTGCGCGCCAACTTCCGCACCCAGGTCAGCGAACGTCTCGCCGGCCGCCTCACCGGCCCCGACGCGGGCCTGCGCGCCGAACTCGCCGTCGCCACCCTGCTCGGACTCGGCGTCATGTACGGCATCGCGCGCGGCACGCATCTGCGCGCCGCGGAGATCGAGGACATCGTCGACCGGTACGCGCCGGCGGTGCAGGACCAGCTCACGCCCTGACCGGCGCCGGCCGCGGCTCTCGCACCGGACGCGGGCTCAGCTCACCCCGTTCGGGCGGAACTGCACACTGATCCGCGGCCCCGTGGCGCGCGCCGACTTGGGGACGGCGTGCTCCCAGGTCCGCTGACAGGAACCGCCCATCACGATCAGGTCGCCGTGGCCGAGCGGGCGCCGTACGGTGTCTCCCCGCCCGTGCCGAGGCCGCAGCAGCAGGTCGCGCGGGGCACCCACGGACAGGATCGCCACCATGGTGTCCTCGCGCGCGCCCCGGCCGATCCGGTCCCCGTGCCAGGCCACGCTGTCGCGGCCGTCGCGGTAGTAGCAGAGGCCGGCCGTGGTGAACCGCTCGCCCAGTTCGCCGGCGTAGTGCGCGGACAGCGCGTCCCGCGCCTCGTCGAGCACGGGGTGCGGCAGCGGATCGTCCGCGCGGTAGTGGGCGAGCAGCCGCGGTACGTCGACCATCTGCTCGTACATCTGCCGTCGCTCCGCACGCCAGGGCACCTCCGCGACGAGCCGCGCGAAGAGCGCGTCCGCGCCGCCGAGCCAGCCCGGCAGCAGGTCGATCCATGCCCCGTCGCCCAGGACGGTGCGGCGCAGTCCGTCCAGCGGACCGAGGTGGAGCTCGTCGGTCTGGTCGAAGAGCGAGCCCTGGAGATGCGTGACCATGTGGCCAGCGTACCTCGGTAATCGAAAATATGTTCTATGCCGGGGTGGGGGGCTGACCACCCCGCTCACCGGGCGGGTGGCCGGCCCGGCGCTCTCAGTGGACCGGCCACCCGCTCGCCCCGCTCACCAGGGGACCGGGCCGGACGCGTCGAAGTAGCCTCCGGTGGGGCCGTCGGGGCCGACCTGCGCCATACGGACGATGATCTCGGCGCCCTGCTCGACGGTCTGCGTCCCCGTGTTGCCGTTCAGGTCGGTCGCGGTGAAGCCGGGCTCGACGCAGTTGATCCGGATGCCCGGGAAGGCCTTCGCGTACTGGGCGGTGATCATGTTGACCGTCGTCTTCGACGCCGGGTAGGCGATGCCCGGGTAGCCGTACGCCGGGGCGCCGGGATCGGTGACCAGGGCCATCGAACCGAGGCCGCTGCTCACGTTCACCACGACGGGGGCGGCGGACCGGCGCAGCTGCGGCAGGAACGCGTGCGTGACGCGCACCAGGCCGAAGACGTTCGTCTCGAACGTGGCCCGCATGGTCTCGGCCGTCTCGTCCCCCGGGCCGACGACGGTGTTGCCCTCGCCGCGCCCTTCGATGCCGGCGTTGTTGATCAGTACGTCCAGTCCGCCGTCGGCCTCGACGGCCTTCGCCGCCGCGGCGACGGAGGCGTCGTCGGTCACGTCGATCACCACGGCCCGTGCGCCCAGTTCCTCGGCGGCCCGTCGCCCGCGCTCCGGGTCGCGGCTTCCCACGTAGACGGTGTGCCCCGCGGCGACGAGCCGGCGGGCGGTCTCGAAGCCGAGACCCTTGTTCGCTCCTGTGACGAGTGTCGTAGTCATGGCTCCAGGCTCCGACGGGGCGGCGCGGTCAGCCAGGCGTCCCGTCTTCCTGGGACCGCCAGTACCAGTCTTCGACTGCCTCGTTGACTCGCGAGGCGCACGAACGGCCGACTCAGGCGCTGAAGCCGTGACAGGAGAAGTACCCGGGGGGCGCGCAGCCCCCGAAGTCCGTCTCGAAAGTCCTGCCAAGGCCGTCGTCCGGGTCGCCGAGGGCGCCACGCTCCTGGTGGTGGGCCATCGGGAGCACCGGACCGGCCTCGCCTTCGGCCGCGGCGATCGACGGCTCGTTCCACCGCGAGCGGGTGGCATCACCTTTCACGCCGGTGTCGAGGTCTGACGTGTGCACTCATCGTGCCGGCTGGTCGTGCCGGTATGCGGATTGCGTGCCGCGATGACGGTGAACAGGGTGGCGACGAGGGCAGAAGCGCCGTAGCCGAGCGCGATCTTCGGTAGTGAGAAGGTGTTGGACAGCTGACCGGAGATGAGGCTGGGAATGGTCGCGCCGCTGTAGCTGAGGAGGTACACCACGGCGAAGATCGGTGCGCGGTCCGCCTGGCTGCTGGCATGGAGCAGGCCGCGGGTGGTGCCACTGATGGCGATGCCCTGACCGGCCCCGGCGACGATGGTTGCGGCGATGAACAACGGAAGCGCACCGGTGGCGATTGCTGTGATGATGCCGGTCCAGCCGGCGCAGAAGGCGACCATGCCGATGCGTTGAGCTCCCGCCGGCGCGAATCGGCCGCTGAGGGGAGCGCTGAGAGCGCTGGGGGCCATGTAAGCGGCGAACACCAGTCCCAGGACGAGTGAACTGTGAGTGCGGAGCTGATCTTCGACCAGCGCGGGCACGAAGGCTTGGTAGAACGCCCCGGTGGCCCAGGTGGACAGGAGCACTACGGCCGTGACAGCGAGCAGAGGCCTGACTCGGACCGGTACACGGACAGTGGGATGCAGTGATCGCCACGCGCCGCCGACCGCGGTCACGGTGTCCGGGCTGATGGCGATGAGCACGGTGGACACCACGAGCAGGCCGACGGAAATGAGGTAGATGAGGTCGCGTGGCCAGGGGCCGAACTGGACCAGGGCACCGGAGGCGATGGCGCCTATGGCAAGGCCCAGCATGACTGTCTGGCTGGACGCGACGGAGGCCAGCCAGGCCGGCTTGGTGGGTGCGGTGTCGACGATGTACGCGGTGAGGCTGCTGCTGGCCAAACCGGCACCCAGACCCATCAGGAGTCGGCCGGCGATCAGGACGCCTATGTGGTGCACGTTCAACAGCACCAGGCAGCCCAGCAGGAGCAGGCCGAGGCTGACGAGGGCCGTGGGCCGCCGGCCGACATGGTTGGACAGCCGTCCCAGTACCAGCAGCGTGCTGATGGTGGCGGCGGAGTAGGCGACGACTGTCATCGAGATGTCCGCGTTGGTGAACCCGTCCTGGGCCCGGTAGACGTTGAACAGGGGAATCGTCGAGCCCACTGCGGCGAACGCGGCCGTCAGGGAGAGCACCGAGGACAGGAACGCAAGCCGGAATGTTCTGCCCTGACGATCCTGATGGGGCGCTGGGGCCGCATTGTGCATCGAGCCGTTTCCTTTTCTCGTTCTGAATCAGGCCGGCGCACCGGCTTCTGTGTGGAGGTCACAGTCGGCTCCGCGGCTCCTGGCTCCTGCGAGCTCCGTCCTCGCGTCACGACTGCGGTTCGCCAGGTAGGTTCGCCTGCCCGTCGATCATGCAGTAACAGGACTATACAGTCCAGATAAAGGGGACGTCACGCTCTGGCCAGCGAGCCCCTTTTGCCCTGCGCCCACCCGCGCTCCTGCGTCAGAATTCGGCCAATGCCTTGTTCTGGCGGGGTGAACGGTGATCGGATGCATGGGTCGCGCGATCGCCTGCCGCAATGTCGTAGCGCTGCCGCCTTCCCGTGTTTGGACTCTGCCGTCCACTTCGAGGCTAAGCTGACAGTAGTGACTCGAGGGTCGAGCCGAGATCGCAGCAGTCCGCTGGACCGGCTGGCTCTGGCTGGACGACGTGCCGCGCAGGCAAGGAACCGGAGACAGGGAGGCGCCTCATGAAGGCAATTGTGGTGACGGATCAGGCAGCGGGAACGGCCGGGATGACGCTGACCGAGCGCCCGGAGCCGAAGGCCGCGGGCAACGACGTCCTCGTTGAGGTTCACGCGTCGGGATTCACCCCAGGTGAGCTGGAGTGGCCCTCGACCTGGGTCGATCGTCTCGGCCGTGACCGGACGCCATCGATCCCCGGCCACGAGGTGGCCGGAGTGGTCAGCAGTCTCGGCTATGGCACGAGGGGGCTGTCGCTCGGGCAGCGGGTGTTCGGGCTGACGGACTGGACGCGCGACGGCACCCTCGCGCAATACGTCGCCGTCGAGGCGCGCAACCTCGCGCCGCTGCCCGGCGATGTCGACTTCACGGCGGGCGCGAGCCTGCCGATCTCTGGCCTGACGGCCTGGCAGGGACTCTTCGTACACGGCCGATTCCAAGAGGGGCAGAGCGTTCTCGTACACGGCGCAGCCGGCGGCGTCGGCTCGATGGCGACGCAGCTCGCCCGCCAGGCCGGCGCCTACGTCATCGGAACCGGACGCGCCGCCGACCGGCAGGCCGCGATGGAATTCGGGGCGCAGGAGTTCGTCGACCTCGGCAACGACGCACTGGAGGACGTCGGCAGCGTCGACCTGGTCTTCGACGTGATCGGGGGCGACATCGGGAAGCAGTCGGCGGATCTGGTGCGAGCAGGCGGGATGCTGGTCACCATCGCCGGCCCGCCCGAGACGCAGCCCAAGGACGGCCTGGCGGTCGACTTCGTCGTCGAAGCCGACCGCGCACAGCTGGCCGAGGTCGTCCAGCGAGTCCGGGACGGACGC
This sequence comes from Streptomyces krungchingensis, assembly GCF_054729265.1. Classification (NCBI taxonomy): domain Bacteria; kingdom Bacillati; phylum Actinomycetota; class Actinomycetes; order Kitasatosporales; family Streptomycetaceae; genus Streptomyces; species Streptomyces krungchingensis. The sequence continues at coordinate 1,014,385 of NZ_JBPUKY010000001.1, read as the reverse complement.
CTGCGCACGAACATCGGCCAGGTCGTGGCCCTCAAGGACGCCGTTTCCGCTTTCAACCCGGCCGAGCGGGTCAAGGGCAAGATCATCGTTCGCCTGTGAGGCCACTGCACATGCCCGGACACAACCAGCAAAGGAACACCGCATGACCGGCCCGACCGAGCCGAACCGCTCCACCATCGATGACCCCGACAGGGCACGCCCAGATCTCCCCACTCGAGGTCAGGCCGTCGTGACCGGCGATGCCAGCGATGACCCCCATGCTCCCGCGTTCGACTTCGACGTCGTCAACGACGAAGAGACCGGTGTCTACGAGGCCAAGGCCGGGGACACGGATGTGGCCGGACTGGCCTATCGGGCCGCGAGCGAGAACCGACTCGTGCTGCTGGCCACCTCAGTGTTGCCCGAGTTCCGCAACCAGGGCATCGCCACCGAGCTGATCCGACGCGTCCTGGACGATGTGCGCGCGCAGAGAAAGACGGTCACCATCACGTGCCCGGTCGTGCGTACCTTCATCGAGCGCAACCCGGCGTACGCCGACCTCATCGACCCCGAGCACCGGGGAACCGGCAACGCGGCTCACCGGTCCTAGGCCAGCCCGTCACGCTTCCCCCAGGGAGAAGGCGTGACAGTGACGATGAGCGTCGAGGCCGAGGCGGATACGGAGGAGAACAACGCGACGCTCATCGCCGCACTGGACACGACAGGACTCGGCAAGGTGGAGTCGAGCCGTCATCAATGACACGGAGCGCAGTCGATGACCCCGGCTGTCGGAGCCGAAGCGATCCCGGACCTCTCGTACCGGTTCGTGGGCTGCCGCGTGTTGTTGACGACCTGGGGCGACGCTGTGTGCCCGGCCACTTGAGGGCGGGTCAGGAAAGGATCCGCATGAGCGCGGAGAGCGCGCGAGGCCACACGGTGTCGGAGGGCACTCCGTAGCCGACGACGAGGGCATCGGTCACGACGTTCCGGGACCGTGCATGGCGGTATCGGGACAGGCCCGCCACTTTGAGTCCCTGCCGGGTCGCCGACTGAAGGACGCGCTGCTCGGTCCCGGGCGGCAGACTGAGCAGGGTGTGCAGGCCGGCAGGCGTCCCTGTGACGCGCACGTTCGGGGCGTGCCGGGCCAGGGCTGTGACGAGAGAGTCTCGCCGATCGCGGTAGCGCCGACGTTCAGCACGTACGTGATGGCTGTAGGCGCCGGAGGTGATGAATTCCGCCATGGTCAGCTGGCTCAGTACCTCGCACGAGTCGATCTGTCCCTTGGCCGCCACCGCTTCCGCAGCGAGCGCGGGAGGCAGCGCCATCCAGGCCAGCCTCAGGCCAGGAGCAAGGGTGTTGCTGGCGGTACCCAGGTGGACCACGCGGTCCGGAGAGAGTCCCTGGAGCGCTCCGACTGACTGGTGGTCGAATCGGAACTCGCCGTCGTAGTCATCCTCCAGGACCAGTCCGCCTGTCCGTCCGGCCCAGTCCACGACGGCCGTCCGGCGATCGCGCTGCAGCGTCGTGCCCACGGGGAACTGGTGTGCCGGCGTGAGCAGGACCGCATCGGTGCCGTCGGGCGGGACCGGGTCGGTTCCGTGCGTATCCAGGGGAAGGGGGAGGGTCTCCAGTCCCGCAGCCGCCAGCAAGGTGCGGTGCCTGTCTGGGCCGTAGGACTCGACGGCGACACGGCGTGCCCCTCGACCGGCCAGGACTTCGCTGAGGATCTGCAGGGCGTGGGAGACGCCGGCACAGATCAGGATGTGCTCCGGATCTGCGTACACGCCCCGCGCTCGTGCGAGATGGTCTGCGAGTGCGGCCCGTAGCTCCGGCCGGCCGCGGGGGTCACCGTAGCCGAACGCGTCGTCGGGAGCCGCGGCCAGGGCACGGCGTGTGGCCTTCAGCCAGGCTGCACGAGGAAACGCGGTGAGGTCGGGGGTACCTGGGATCAGGTCGTAGCAGGGTTCACCGGACGGTTCGGAGGCCGAGAGGACCAGGGTGGGCCGAGTGATCATCCGGTCTGTGACGAGTGTGCCCGAGCCTCTGCGGGCGGTAAGCCATCCCTCGGCGACGAGGTCGCCATAGGCGTCCGCCACGGTGTTGCGGGCAAGGCCGAGGTCGGCGGCGAGCCGGCGGGAGGAGGGCAGCCGTGTTCCGGGCGCCAGGCGGCCGCTGCGGACAGCGTCGCGCACGGCTGAGGCCAGCGCGCGGCGCGCACCCCGTCCAGCTCCGATCCCATCGCTCTCGATGACCTGCCGTAGCCGCGGTGGACTGGTCGTACCGCGGGCGCCGAGGGGGCTGACGGGCATGACGACGGTCAGGCCCGGCGGCCGTAGGTGTGCGGATCCACAGGCTGCTCGGACGTGGGAAGTCCGCTGACCACGAGACGGTAGGAGTCGATCACGAGTTCCTTCACCAGCTCCTCGTCGACGGTGCCCCCGCCCTCCACCGTGATCCAGTGCCTCTTGTTCATGTGATAGCCGGGGGTGATGTCTGCGTGCCGCTCACGCAGAGCGGCGGCGTCGTCCGGATCGGCTTTCAGGATCACGACAGGGTGCCCCGGCATGTCGGTCATGAGCATGAAAACCTTGCCCGCCACCTTGTAGCGGTGCCAGTCGGAGCCGAGGCGATGCTCCAGGTCGGCGCCGGGCAGCTCCGCAGTGCACGCGCCCGCGATCTTCTGCAGTTCCTGTCCGTCCACGGTGATCAACTCCTGTATCCATCGAGTACCTCGACCGGCCGGCCGAGGCTCCAGGTGGCGTCTCCCGCATCGCCGCACGAACGGCGGTGCCCGCCGGGGCGGCGCGACGCGGCCGCCGAATGTCCACCGGTCATGCCCGGCGCGCAGACGTCCGTCCGTGCGGACGAAGGAGGTCGTCCGATGCCGGCCAGTTCGACGGCCGCGCAGATGGCCCTACCGACAGGCCCGCCACGGATGCCGGGCCGCCGGCGCTGCGGCCTTCCTCGCCCTGGCCGTCGCCTCCATAGAACCGTTCAGGCCCATGGCGTCCCGTTGGCTCTGTCACGGGCAGCCCCGTCGACCAGGCTCAGGCAGTTGTCACTGTTCTCCCGTAGCGCCTGCCGGGGCCGGCAGACGTACGCGTGAACGTGGCCTGCGGGGGACGGCGGGGCGTCGTCGCCCGGCACGTGATCCGCCGGTGCCGAAGCGCTCACCGGCCTGCCTGACCTGAGCAACAGCGCAGCGAGGACGGTGCGCTGCCTCGGCCGGCCGGCTCCTGCGTCGGCCTCCTGTCGGTGTCGCCGGACTGGACCGGCCACTGGGAACGGGACGTCCATGTGCATGGTGCTTACCGCCCTGGAGATCCTTGTGAAGCTTGACTGCTCAGCTGTCCGCAGGAGACCGCTCTCGACCAACGTACCGCAAGTCGCCACTCCTCAAGGACTAAATAGTCCTTTTCTTGGGAGAGAGTATCCGATTTTGACTGGAGGACGGCGCTAGACGGGGGCACGGAATGTGCGGACAGGCACCTCCTGACGCCGTCAAACGCCCGCCAGGGCCGCATCCGGCCCTGGGGGCCGGTTGAAGGTCCGGTGCCGGATGGTGCGACGCAACCCTCTGTGGTGCGGCACCAGGATCTCTCGGTGCCCCGTGTCGCCGGCGACTTAGAGCCCTGCCGGGTCTCCCGCCGGCTGACTGGCGTCCCCAGCAGGCACGGCATAGGCCTTGACGTGGCCGATCGCCATGTCCAGGGCGATCCTCATGGGTTTGACGTCCTGGGCTGTCTGTGCGAGGAGGTAGCCACCTTGAAGGGCGGCCATGAGGCCGGTGGCCAGCTCTTCGGCATCGGCGTCGGCACGGAGGACTCCCGAGTCCTTCATTCGCTCAAGCCCGGCCTCGAGTAGTCCCTCCCAGCTCTCGAAGTGCCGGGCGAGCGCCTGGCGCGCCTCTTCATCCTGGTCGGCCAACTCGCTTGCAAGGGATCCGAGCGGGCAGCCGTACGCCCCGTTCCGGAGCGCGTTGTGTTCGACCATCGCGTCCCGCCAGCGCTCCAGCCCGCGGAGGGAGTTGAGCCGCTGGAGTAGCTGGTGCTGACGTTTGAGCAGTTCAGCAGCCTGCAATGCGACAACGTCCCGCACCAGTGCATCCTTGTCGGGGTAGTGGCGGTAGAGCTGGGATTTGCTCGTTCCGCTGGCCGCCCTGACCTCGTCGAGGGTCGTGGAAGACACGCCCCTGACGTACATCATGTCGGCGGCAGCCCTCAAAATGCGCTCCCGAGTCGCCCGCCCGCGCTCAGTCAGCCGGGAGTCGTTTCTGTCGCGCGTCTGTTCCGCCACATGGGCCAGATTACCGCTGCGTACGCTAGCAGGATCGCAAAGGGACCTCAAGGTCCTTTTTCTGAAGTTTCCTGAGGGACGGGCACTGCCGGAGCCTGACCGCGTGTGCTCGGGCTCCGGGCCGGCACTGCCCGGGGAGATCAAGGCCGCCGGCGCCGCCTCTGAGAGCGGAACGGTCCCCGCCCACCATTCGCCGCCTCCCGGCTGACCAGGGGCAGAAGGCCATCGGCAACGCCCCAACCCGCGATGACCCCCTTGCATCCTTCAATCCGGCCGAGCGGATCACCGGGAAGACGATCACCGGCGTTCGCCGCTGTGTCCCGCAGGGGCCCAGCTGCTCCGGACATGTCGTGGCGGAGCAGAACGAGCTCCTCGGGCTGCAAACGTGGGCTCAGCTGCGAGCGAAGAACGCGATGTGGTCCAGGGCCATGTCCAGTGCGACGGCCATCGGCTCGGAGCTGTGAGCGTTCTGTGCAAGCACGTAACCTCCCTGCAGAGCGGCCAGCAGACCAGTACCCAGGCGTCGCGGGTCCGCGTCCTCGGCAAGTACGCCGAGGTCGCGGAGCCGGGTCAGTGTTTCGACGAGCATCCGTTGCCAGGCATCGAATGATGCGTTGAGCGCCTGGCGGGACTGCTCATCGTTGTCGGACAGCTCAATCGACATCGCGCCCAGCGCGCACCCGTACGAGCCGTCCTGCAGTGCGTTGGCCTGGACCAGGGCGTCACGCCAGCGGCGCAGACCGGTGAGGGTCTTCACGCCGCGCAGGCGCTGTTCCTCGCGGGCGAGGACGAACTTTGACTGCACGTCGATCACGGCGTGGATCAGCGCGCGTTTGTCCTCGAAGTGGTTGTACAACTGCGACTTGCTCGTTGCGCTCGCCAGCCGGATGTCATCGAGTGTGGTGGCGTTGACGCCCCTGACATAAAACAGCTTGGCTGCCGAGTCAACGATCCGTGAACGGGTCTCCAAGCCGCGTGACGTGCGGCGAGCATCGCTGGTTGCGGGCATGGTGTCTCCCTCGGGCACGTTACTCACTCGTGCTGCTCAGCCGTGGAACGCATCACCGGCGCGGTGGCCACTTCCCAGGCAGCGACTGGGCCGGATCAGCTGTGACTCCAATACGACCATAAAGGCTGACCAGTGAGAGATGGCGCCCTTGTGATCCTTCACGCAGGTGCCGATGGTGTCGTGGCTCGTGAGCCGGCACCGGACCTGGCCCATGTCGCCCATTTCTGCCCCAGTCCGCCGCGGCGCCCCGGCGTCCGGCGTCCGTCCGGCCTCCTCTGCGAAGACTTCCGTCGGGGTTCCGCCCGGCCGGAGTGGCGGAGAGGGCCGGCCTGGCGCCGGGCGGGATCGTGACGCCGGGACGCCGAGGCGGCGCGGCACCCCGGCTTCGATGGCCTGGGCCGCGACGGCCATGTCAACCAGTACCTCCTCGTGGACGGATGTGAGACGGGGGTGCAGGCATCCGAGAGGTCTTGCCTTCGTTCCGGTCGAGCCTCTTCCAATATTGGACTAAAAAGTCCACTCGGTTCAATCGTTCTGGATCGAGCCAGGCTGGGATCGGGTGACTTGCATCCGCTCGATCCGAACCGTGCACTCGATCACAACTAGACCCGTATGTGGCACTGAACTGCGCATTTATTGATCCGGCGTGACCTCATCCCGTCCGGAGGCGACCTGGTGGACATCTCCTCGGCGGGAGAGGGGTTGCGTGGAAGTTTCTGGTCTGTATAGTCCTTTCTATGAGGTGTCCGAGGTAGTGCAGAACAGCTGGAACTCGGCACCGACGGAGTCGCCCGTCTCGACGCAGGCCACCAGGGCCAGGCCAAAGGACGCGAGAGCCGAGGTTGCGGCCGGGGCAGGAAGAGCCCGCGGCGGAGCTCCGAAACACTGCGAGCCCGGCTTGGGCTCGACGACTGTTCACACCCCGATCGGAGGTCGATTCGCCGTGTCACGACTGAACGTTCCTGCTCCAGAGGATGTGCCTGCCGGCGCGCAGCAGATACTCGGCAACGTTGGTGCGCAGCTGGGTTTCGTCCCGAACATGTTCAAGACCCTCGCGTCGAACCCGGCCGTTCTTGAGGTCGTCACGACTCTGCAAGGCACCCTGAGCCGGGTCCTCGACGCAAGGACGCGGCACAGCATCGCGCTGGCCGTGTCGCAAGCCAACGGCTGCGATTACTGCTTGGCGATGCACACGCACGTCGCCACCGAATTCGGCGGCATGTCTGGCGACGACATCGAGCTCTGCCGCTCCGGGAACTCGGTCGATCCCAAACGCGCCGCGGCTGCCCGCTTTGCGCAGCAGGTGGTCGAGAGCCGCGGACAGGTCAGTGACGCCGACCTCGCGGATGTGCGGGACGCCGGGTACACCGACCCGCAGATCCTGGCCATCGTCGCGGTGACGGTGCAGTTCCTGCTCACCAACTTCATCAACAATGTCAACCAGACCGACCTCGACATCCCCGCCGTCGACTCGGTCGGTACGACCGTGCCCCAGTGAATCCGCCCCCGATCCGCCGGCCCCGGCGCGGGACACGGAGAGACCCACCGCCGTGCAGCGGGATACATGGGCGCTCCGGTGGGGCGAGGGCCGCGCGCCGGACCCGCCTCGTCGAGTCCGCAGAAATCGTCCACGGCCCGCGTCATCCCGTCTGTTGAGGCCGGGGCGACGTCAGCCACACGGCCGCCGGCAACACCCCACCCGCCGGTTGATCTGTGGAACCCCCGACGCGGCCCGGGCACGCAGTGGGCAAACCCCTCACTGACTCAACGATCATCGAGGAAGGCTCGACATGCCGGGCTCCGAGCTCTACGAGAAATTCATGGCGCTGCACACCCGCGACGGTGGCCTCGTCATGCCCAATGCGTGGGACGGCCTCTCGGCGCTGATGCTGGCCGATGCCGGGTTCGAGGCGATCGCGACATCGTCCGCGGCGATCGCCGCCACGCTCGGCCGCCTCGACGGGCGTCACGAAGTCACCCGCGAAGAGCACCTTGAGTGTGCGCGGCTGCTCGGCAGCCTCACAGGGCTGCCCGTCAACGGAGACTTCGAGGACGGATACGGCGACACGCCCGAAGACGTCGCCGCGACCGTCGAGGCGGCCGTGGACTCCGGCCTGGCCGGTATCGGGGTGGAGGACACCTCGGGCGATCCCGAAAAGCCGATCCGCGACTTCGACGAAGCAGTCAGTCGCGTACGCAGCGCCGTCGCCGCTTCGAAGGGACGCATCGTCGTCACCGGCCGCACCGACAACTTCATCCAGGGGCGCGCCGATCTCGACGACACCATTCTGCGCCTGACGGCCTTCGCCGAAGTGGGCGCAGATGTGGTCTACGCGCCGTTCCCACCCGACCTCGACGCACTCGTCGCGATCGTCACCGCGGTGGCCCCGACACCGGTCAACGTCCTGGTGTCTCCGTCGGACAAAGTACTCACCGTCGCTGAACTGCAGCAGGCCGGGGTCAAGCGCATCAGCCTTGGTCCGATGCTCTACACCCACGCGATGGGAGCGGTCGACGAGGCCGCGAAGGCGCTCCTCGCGGGCGACCTCGCCTCGGCGACGACGGGCATGAGCTTCGCCCGCGTCAACGAACTGCTGACCCGCGGCAAGAGCTGACCCGATCAGCACGAATCACTGACTCTTCATCTAGCGATCACAGCACAAAGGCAGGATGACATGGATCTCGGCAAGCTCATGAACAAGCACCTCACCAGGTACTTCGACCCCAGCAAGACGATTCCGGAGGAGACACTTCAGCAACTGCTGGGGTTCCTGCGCTCAACGCCGTCGTCGACGAATGTGCAGCCCAACCACTTCTACGTCCTCGCCACGCCCGAAGGCAAGGAGCGGCTGGCGGCCAACCTCGGCGAACGGTTCCAGGACAACAGCGAGAAGATCCTGAACGCCTCGCACACCGTCATCCTCACCACCAGGGCGGATCTTCCCGAGGGCCACCTCCAGGCGGTGTTCGACAAGGAGCGGGCCGACGGCCGGTTCCCCGACCCGGCAAAGCAGGCGCGGTGGGAGTCCATGACCCGCGACTTCCTCAATCTGCGCAACTACGGTTACAAGGACCTGAACCACTGGATGGAAAAGCAGACCTATCTCGCGATGGGTCTGACCATGATGGCGGCTGCTGAGCTCGGCGTCGAAGCCATGCCGCTCGAAGGGTTCGACCCGACCAGCGTCGACAAGGCGTTCAAGATCCGCGAGACCGGACACACCACGACAGTGCTGCTGGCTCTCGGCTACCCCGACCCCGAGAAGGCGTACGGCAGCCCGATTTCACGTTTCGAAACCGACCAGTTGTTCACGTTCGTCTAGGCAACCACGGCAGCGGGAACGACGGTGGCCGAAGTCCGCAGACTGCGGACGCCCCTCGTCCCAGAGGCCCGGAGAGCCGGACCTGCGGCCGTCGCCGCCGGTCGTCGGTCGGCGTGATGTCGGTCGCGGGCCGCCGGCCGGCGCCCCGGTCGTCGGGGACCAGAATGCCCCAACGGCGGAGGTGGACCTCCGACTTGCCCGGCAACGCGTTCTCGAACCGGACCGTGGGGCGGTCGAACGGCTCAGCACGGACTGGTGGTGGTCGGCGTCGACGAGTGCCGGACCGCCTCCAGGCAGGCCGCCATCTCGCCGGCACCGATCGGGCCGGGCGGCACCTTCCGCAGCGCCTCGACAGCCCCGACGTATCGCTCGTCGAGCGCCGAGGCCTCTGTCCCAGCAGGTTCAGACAGGAGGCGGCAACGCTGCTGCCCGAAGCGCTGCGGATCTGGACCCGGTCGGTCGAACTGAGCGCGAGAGCAAAGATCTACCATGAAGGCGTACGGAATGTACCCATTCGGCACCGCTGTCGGATTTGGGTTTCCGGCCCGTACCTCCTGGTCGGCCGGACTGCGTGAGAGGACAAAGATCCACTGTGAAAGCGTGCGGAGTATCCACGGCAGAGACGGAAGTTGCCCTGCTGGAACTGCCCGAACCGTCATCTCCCGGGCCGGGTCAGATCCTGGTCGCGGTTGAGGCCGCCGGGGTCGGTCCGTGGGACGAACTGGAAATCAACGCTAGTTGGGACGTGGGGCTGCGCCTCCCGGCCGCGCTGGGAGTGGAGGGCGCAGGCAAGGTGCTGGCCGTCGGTGCGGATGTCACCCGGTTCGCCGTAGGCGATCGGGTGCTCGCGCACGAAGCCCCGCTGCCCGGAGGAAGCGGCTTCTGGGCCGAACGCGTTCTGCTCAACGCGGATCACACGGCGGCCTGCCCGCCAGGCCTGGACGCCGCCCACGCAGCGGCACTGCCTGTCAACGGGCTCACCGCGCTGCAGGCTCTGGAGGAGCTGGACCTCAGCCGAGGACAGCGGCTCCTGATCACCAACGGAGGCGGGGGCACCGGAGCCCTGGCCATCCAACTCGCCGCGGCCCAGGGCATCGAGGTGACCGCGACCGCGTCTGCTGCCGCAGCGGAGCGTCTGCTCGGTCTGGGAGCGATGGAGGTCGTCGACTACCACGACCCCAACTGGCCGGCCGAGGTACGCGGCGGGTTCGACGCCGCCCTCATCATCGCCGCCGGCACGGCGGCCCCGGCGCTGCCCTTGGTGCGTGACGGCGGCCGGCTGTGCTCCCTGACCTCGGACGCGCCTCCGGAGGAACGAGGCATCACGAGTTGGGACCTCTACATCGAGCCCAACGCCGCGCAGCTTGCCCAATTGGCGGAGCAGGCCGCGGCTGGAACGTTGAAACTCGCACCAGAACCCCTGCCGCTGAGCGAGGGACCGGCGGCATTCACTCAGGTGGTCGCCGGACGGGCCGGCGGTAAGAAGATCGTGCTCATTCCAGCATGACGCGCCCGGGCACCGGCCGATCCCGATGCAGGGCCACGGTGCGCGCCGCACTGGCAGCCGAGGCTCTCGCATCGGCGCCTGCGCCTGAGGGACCTGCGCCACGGCCGCGACCGCTGTAACCACCGGGTTGGACACGACGGCACATCGGGGCGCTCAGCATGCACACCGTTCCCGTCCACGTCGCGACAGAGACAGAGACAGAGACAGACGGAGATTACGCAGAAAGAGGAACACCTATGAAAGCCATCGTGGTTATGGACCCCGCCGCCGGAACGGCGGGAATGACGCTGGCTGAACGGCCCGATCCGGAGACGGCGCGGCTCGCCAGCCTCGACGGCGCGAACTACGGTGACGTCGTCGTCGAAGTTCGCGCGTCGGGGTTCACCGGGGACGAGCTGGAGTGGCCCTCGACCTGGGTCGACCGTCTAGGCCGGGACCGGACGCCCTCGATCCCCGGACACGAGGTGGCAGGCGTGGTCACCTCTCTCAGCTATGGAACGGCAGGACTGTCGGTCGGGCAGCGCGTGTTCGGCCTCACGGACTGGACCCGCGACGGCACCCTCGCGCAGTACGTCGTCGCCGAGGCACGCAACCTCGCGCCGCTGCCCGGGGACGTCGACTTCACGGTCGGCGCGAGTGTCGCGATGACGGGCCTCACTGCCTGGCAGGGACTGTTCGAGCACGGACACCTCTCGGTCGGGCAGAGCGTGCTCGTACACGGCGCCGCCGGCGCGGTCGGATCGATGGCCGCTCAGCTCGCGCGAGAGGCCGGTGCGTACGTCATCGGCACCGGACGCGGCGCCCACCGCCAGAGCGCACTCGACTTCGGCGCGCACGAGTTCGTCGACCTCGAGAACGACACGCTGGAGGACGTCGGCGGAGTCGACTTCGTCTTCGACGTATTCGGCGGCGACATCGGCGCCAGATCGGCCCGGCTGGTGCGAGGTGGAGGAACATTCGTGACCGTCACCGGGCCGCCGGAGGTGCGGCCGCCCGACGGACTGGCGGTCGACTTCGTCGTCGTCTCCGACCGCGCCCAGCTGGGCGAGATCGCCCGGCGGGTGCAGGAGGGACGTCTGCGGACGCACATCGGCCAGGTCGCCGACCTCGACGACGCTGTCGCCGCCTTCAACCCGCCCCAGAAAGTAGACGGAAAGACGATCATCCGCATGCAGTGAAGCCGCGGACGACAGTCTCACGCAAGCCGAGGTGACCGGAGTGTCGTCGCACGACAGCCCCGGCAACAGCACCCCCGCCTTGCGTGAGGTTCTGACCCGCGTGCGAGCCTTCGCCTCCCAAGTCTCCTACGAGCGCATCAGGTGCCGGGAGCGATCACGCAGGCTGAGACGCAGACCCAGGTCCCCCCATGCTTCTGATACGTATCCGTACACAGAGATCAGCACAACGCCACTGAGAATTCGGATTTTGACGTCATCTACCGAAAGATTCCTGAAAGGACGTGGCCCAGCCTCCGAGTGCAAGCTTTTCTCAACCACCTCGGAGTTCCCGAAGCCATCGGGCCGTACGTCGGTAGAGGGTCTGGGCTCATCGGAGCAATACCTGCACAGAGTGCAATGCTGCATAGCGGAATGTATGCATTGCTAGAATGCTGAGTCGGGCCGAGGAGATGCAGTCACCTCGTCCGGGGAATTTCAGAGGCGAACGTTGCCAGCCCCCAACCCCAGCGGCTCGGCCTCCAATTCTTTTCCTGCGACGCAGCGTCGCAGCAGTCATCTGGAGCCTCCCATGCGCGTGTTCGTCACCGGAGCCAGCGGCAGCATCGGCTCAGTTGTAGTTCCCGAACTCATCGCTGCTGGTCACGAGGTCCTCGGCCTCGTCCGTTCCGATGCCGCAGCTGCGGCCGTTTCCGCTGCCGGCGGGACGCCGCTCCGCGGCGACCTCACCGACCTGGACAGCCTCCGTGCGGGCGTCGCCCAAGCAGAAGGCGTCATCAACCTGGCCTTCGGGAACGACTGGAGCAATCTGGAGCCGTGCATCGAAGCGGAAACACAAGCCATCCAGACCCTCGCGGCCGCACTCGCAGGCAGGGGCAAGCCGTTCGTGCATGCCGGACTCACGCCGATGATGCCGGGCCACGTCTCCACAGAAGAGGACCCCGACACCACCAACGGTCCCGTCGGTGGCCGCGGCCGCAATTCACAGATGGTGCTGGCCCTGGCCGACCAAGGGGTCCGCTCCTCTGTCGTGCGGCTGCCACGCTCCGTGCATCAGCGCGCGTCGCATTACGGCTTCTGCTCGGTGCTCATTGCCGCCGCGCAGAAAACGGGCGTGTCAGCGTACGTCGGCGATGGCACGCAACGCTGGCCGGCGGTCAACCGGCTCGACGCCGCCCGGCTGTTCCGCATCGCACTCGAGGACGCTGAGCCCGGCACCGTCCTGCACGCGGTTGCCGACGAAGGCGACACAATGCGGTCGCTGGCCGAGGCTATCGGCGGCGTGCTCGCGGTGCCGGTCGAGTCGGCGTCGCCCGAGAGCTTCGGTCTCATAGGCCGGTTGTTCGCCCTCGACATGCCGTCCGCGAGTGAGGTGACGCAGAAGCGGTTCGGCTGGGAGCCCACCCACCCGAGCCTGATCGAGGACCTGGTCGCCGGCGACTATCCGGTCTAAGGGCCTGCCGGGAATCAACACGTCGGTTTGATCTTGGTTGTGTCGGGGTCGAGGAACCTGGCGACGTCTTCCCGTGTCAGAGCGTTTTCCTCTGACTGCCTTCGATCGCCTCTGCAACCCGTTCTTGCAGGTCACAGCCGCTTCGACCTCAGTGAGCCCAGGTCAGAGAGGTGCGTCGGTGGTACCGCCAGTACCAGGACGACAGGCACGAAGCGGTGCACAGTGGTGGCATGGCGAGTACGGAGTTCGGCAGCACGGTACGGCGGTGGCGCGACCGCGTCCCGCCACAGGCGGCGGGACTGCCCACGGGAGGGCAGCGGCGCGCGGCCGGGCTGCGTCGCGAGGAACTGGCCCTGCTGGCCGGGATCTCGGTGGACTACGTCACCCGTCTCGAACAGGGCCGGGCGGCCCATCCGTCGGAGCAGGTCGTCGAGGCGCTGAGCCGGGCGCTGCGGCTGTCCGGCGACGAGCGGGAGCACCTCTTCCGGGTCGCCGGGCTCGTGCCACCGGGCCGTGACGCCGTCCCCGCCCGCATCACGCCGAGCGTGCACCGCCTGCTGGACCGGCTGGCCGGGACGCCTGTCGCGGTCTACGACGCGGCCTGGACGCTGCTGCTGTCCAACCCCCTGCACGCGGCCCTGATGGGCGACGCCTCCGGGTGGCGCGGCCATGAACGCAACGGCGTCTGGCGTGCCTTCCTCGGCCCCGCCGGCCGTGCCCGTTACACGCCCGAGGCCCGGCGTGCGTTCGAGGAGGGGCTGGTCGCCGACCTGAGGGCGACGGCGAGCCGGTACCCGGCGGACCGGCGCCTGGCACGGCTGATCGCGGAACTGCGGGCGAAGAGCGAACGGTTCGCCGGGCTGTGGGACTCGGGCGCGGTCGGCCGGCACCAGGCGTCGCGGAAGACCATCGACCACCCGCAGGTGGGTCCCCTGACGCTGGACTGCGACGTGCTCAGCGTCGCCGGTGACGACCTGCGCATCATGGTCTACACGGCGGAGCCCGGCACGGACGACGCCGAACGCGTGGCGCTGCTCGGGGTGATCGGCACGCAGTCGCTCGTGGAGTCCTGAGCGCCGCCGCCCGGCCGAGGCCGGGCGGCGGCGCGGTGTCGCGCGGACCGGTCCTCAGAGCTCGGCGAGCACCTCGCGGATCACGTGCTCCGCGTTGGCCGCGATCACGGGGTTCGTCGTGCGGTAGTAGGGCAGTTGGACGAGAGCCATGGACAGGGCCCAGCCGCGCCCCCGTGCCCAGGTGGCGTCGTCGGCGCCCGCCGCGTCGCGGAACGCGGGCCGCGCGGAAGCGGGCAGCAGGTTCCAGGCCGGGATCAGATCGCAGGCCGGGTCGCCCGTACCGACCGTGGCGAAGTCGAGGACGGCGGAGAGCCGGCCCTGCTGGACGAGCAGGTTCATGGGCATGAGGTCGGAGTGGACCCACACGGGCGGGCCCGTCCACGGCGGCTGTGCCAGCGCCGCCTCCCAGGCCGCGGTCGCGGCCGTCGTGTCGACCGTGCCGTGCAGAGCGGCGATCGCGGTACGCGTCTCGGCGTCCACGGTGGCCGGCGGCCCGCCACGGTAGGCGGGCGGCCCGCCGGGCAGCTCGACGTCCCGCATCGCGGCGACGAACCGGCCGAGGTCGACGGCGAGTTGCTCCGCGTCGTCGAGGGCGCCGACCGCGGGAAGCTCTCCTTCCAGCCAGCGGAGCACTCCCCACGACCACGGGTAGTCCTCGCCGGGCGGCCCCACCGCGAGGACCTCCGGGACGGGAACCGGCAGCCGCGGGGCGAGCCGCGGCAGCCACATGCCTTCCTTCACCACGTCGTCGGCGCCCGCCGCGATGCGGGGGAGGCGGACCACCATGTCGTCGCCGAGCCGGTAGAGCGCGTTGACGGTCCCGGCCGACGCGACGCGTTTCAGCGGCAGTTCGGCCCACTGCGGGAACCGGGTGGCCAGCAGCCGTCTGACGAGTGCGTCGTCGAGCGGCACCTCGTGGGCGTGCATCGGGCCTGCGTGCATCGGCGCCTGCTTTCGTGGATTCGGTGGGATCAGCGGGTAGCGCGGGCCGGTCCAGAGGGTCCGCGGTGAGGTCAAGTCCCGCCATCCTGCGCCGCGTTCGGGTACCGGCACAACGCGATTCGGGGCTTCCTCCCGCTCCCAGGCAACCTCGCGGGCACCTGCTTCGTCTTGATCGGCAACGGGTGGGTGGCGCGTCGGACTCGGTGGGACAAGGATTCCCGGGTGAAAATCCGACGCACTATACGCTGTGCGTATACATGATGTGTATACGTCGTGTGCATAGCTGCGTCGTCGTGTGACCGCCGCCCTTCCGGACAAGCAGGCGGCGCCACCGCCGAGCCGCGGGCGAACGCGGCCGGCCGGTGGCAGACGGAAAGGCATTCATGTACGGCAAGGCCTTCGCCCCGGAGTACCAGGGCGCTTTGACCACTCTCTCCGTGAACTCCTCGCTGACCGACGTCCTCGAGGCCGGCACCGAGCGACTGCGCGCGGCCGAGCGCGCGGGTGAGCACGGTGAGGCGGCCCGCTCGGGCCTCGCGGTCGCCGAGGCGCACCGCCGCCTCGGGCAGGTGAAGGACGCCGACCGGGCGTGGAAGGCGAGCTATCGCACGGCTCGCGCGGCCGGTGACACGGCGGCGATGGCGTGGGCACTGTGGAGCGGCGGGACGCTGGCCCGGCAGCGCGGCGCGTTCCCGCTGGCGTGGCGGCTGCTGCGGCTCGCCGCCGAACTCGGCGAGAGCGCGGGGGACGTCGTCGTGCGTGGCTACTCGCTGGCGGGGATGGCGGAGACCGGCCGCATCCAGGGCGACTACGCGGCCGTGACCGCCCTGCACGAACAGCTGCTGGCCGAGGCCCGCAAGCGCGGCGAGGCCCGCCACACCGTGTGGGCCCTGGAGGGAATCGCGCAGATCCATCGCAACACGGGCGCCTACGACACCGCGTACGCCATGTTCGAGGAGGCCGCGGAGATCGCCGCGCGGGCCGAGGACCGGCGCGGCCATGCCTGGGCCCTGCGGGGCCTCGCCGACATCGTCTCCGTCCGGGACGGGGACGCGGACCGGGCGCTGGAGCTGCTGAGCGAGGCGGAGCAGTCCTGCCGCGCGATGAAGCTGTCCGGCGCCCTCGCCTACAACCACAAGATGCGCGGCAACGTCCTTTACCGGGCCGGGCGTTACGAGCAGGCCCGCGAGGTGTACGCACAGGCGCTCGCGGAGTTCGAGGCGATGAGCGAACCGCGCGGCCGGGCCCTGTCACGGCTCGGACTGGTCAAGTGCCTGGCCCGCCTCGGACGCGACCGTACGGAGACCGCCGCCGATCTCGCCGACCTGGCCCGGGCGTTGGAACACATCGGGCTGCGGCACGCCCGCCGGATGGTCGAACGGGCACGAACCGAACTCGGCGTGACGGCGACGTCGGAGGTGGCCCGATGAGCCCCGCCGCCCTCCAGTCACCGCCCGGCGCCCCGGAGATCCTGCGCCGCAGCCGCGCGCTCGTCGCCCCGGCCCTCGCACAGGCGGTCGGGAGCCTGCACCCCTGGGTGGCCGAGATGGCCGGATACGCGCTGGGCCACTGCGAGGTCGGCGGCGCCCCCGCGACCGGTGCCCAGGGAAAGGGCGTACGGCAGGCGCTCGCGCTGCTCGGCGCGGAGGCCGCCGGGGGGCCGGCCGAGGCGGGCGTGCCGGGTGCGGTCGCGGTGGAACTCGTGCACACCTTCTCGCTGCTCCACGACGACATCATGGACGGTGACGCGCTGCGCCGGGGCCGTCCGGCGGTGTGGAAGGCGTACGGCACCGGACCGGCCGTCCTCGCGGGCGACGCGTTGTTCGCGCTGGCCGTGGAGACCCTGGCCGCGGCACCGGCCGGGGTCCGGACCGCCCGCGCCGTACGGCAGTTGACCACCGCACTGGGTGATCTGGTGCGGGGCCAGGCCGACGATCTGCTGTTCGCCGGACGGCCCTGGACGGGGCCCGGGGCGGTGGGTGTGGCGGAGTACGAGGGGATGGCCGAGGGCAAGACCGGTGCGCTGCTCGGTGCCGCGCTGGCTCTCGGCGCCCAACTGGCCGGCGCGCCGGGGGAGATGGCCCTGGTCCTCGACCGGGCCGGCCGGCATCTCGGGGTGGCCTTCCAGATCGCCGACGACCTGCTCGGCATCTGGGGCGATCCGGCGGTCACGGGCAAACCGGTCCACGGCGATCTGCGACAAGGGAAGAAGACCCTTCCCGTCCTCGCCGCGCTGAAGGCGCCCGGCGGCGCCGCGCTGGCGCAACTCCTCGCCTCGCAGCCCGCTCTCGACGAGGCAGGGGTGCGCCGTGCGGCGGCCCTGGTGGAGCGGGCCGGCGGGCGCGCCGCGGCCGAGCGGGAGGCCCGCCGTCATCTCGCCTCGGCGGAGGAGCTCCTGGCCGGTGCGTCGCTCGCCCCGGAGGCCGCGGGCCGGCTCCGCGCGCTGCTGTCCTCTCTCGCGGACCGCACGGTCTGACACCGGCGAGCCGTCGGCCCGTCGCCACCGTCGGTTCCGTCGGCTTCGTGCCGACGGTGCTGCGACATCGGTCACATGTGCGCTCCGGCGAGCCCTGTCGGGCAACCTCCTCATTCCCTCTCACATCTGTCCGGTCGACGGGCAGTTGGCCGTCCGCCGGTCGCCGCGAAGTCAACGCATTCGTAAAGAGATCGCCCCAGAAGCAATAAAAGGGATCTTTCGTCTTTACATGTACATGGCGGATCGGTGAGGGTGTGGACTCGGGGCCCGACCAGCCCCCGCGGCGCCCGACAGCGCCGTGTCCCACGGTGGTCGGCGATCCCGGCCATCCCTGTACGAAGGAACTCAGTGCGTAGACCCCACATACGCCGCGTGGCGATCGCCGTCGCGGTGACGACGGCCGCCACGCTTCCGGCGGGCCCCGTCTTCGCGGCGCCCGACTCGCCCGCCCGTACGGCGGCTTCGGGCTCCTCGCCGGTGGACGCCGCCCGCGCCGCCGCGTTCGCCCATGCCTCGGCCACCGGTGTCGCCGGGGGCGACACTCTGCGCGCCAAGGACGTCATGACGGACCCGGACGGCAAGCAGCACGTCCGTTTCGTCCGTACCCACCAGGGACTGCCGGTGCTCGGTGGCGACCTGGTCGTGCACCTCGACAAGGCGTCCGCGTACCTCGGCGTGACACGGGCCGCCGACCACACGGTCGAGCCGGCGACGACCGAGGCGAAGCTCACGCCCGAGCAGGCGCAGCAGAAGGCGGCCACCGCGGCCAAGGGCGACGCGGGCACCGCCGAACTCGTCCTGGACGCCCGTGAAGGCGCCTCGGCCCTCGCCTACCAGGTGCGGGTGACGGACAGCGACACCACCGAGGCCGGCGGCTCCCGCACGGTCGTCGTGGACGCGGGGACCGGCCGGATACGCAGCAACGTCCCCGACAACGACGAGTTCATCTCGCCGTCCCTGGCGGACACGTTGCGCAGGCGCGGCGAGCACGCGACCCCGCAGACCGGTACGGCCGGCGCGCCGGCCGCTCTCGTCGGTGCGACGGGTGCCGCCCACTACCCGGCCACCGCCAACGGCACCGGCTCGTCCCTGTTCGCCGGCAAGGTGGCGCTGAAGACCACGCAGACCGCGCGGACCAGCTTCCTGCTCAAGGACCCGACCCGGTGGAACACCGAGACGCGGGACGCCAGGGGGCAGGAGCTGGAGAACTTCTCCCGCGGCAAGAAGTTCACCGACGGTGACAACAAGTGGGGGACCGGCACCACTTCAAGCCGGGCCACCGCCGCGGTCGACGCCCAGTACGGCATCACCAAGACCCTGGACTTCTACAAGAAGACCTTCGGCCGCAAGGGCATCAAGAACAACAGCGCCGGTGCCCGCGGAATGGTCCACTTCGGGAACAAGGTCGGCAACGCCTTCTGGGACTCGGTCTGCGGCTGCATGCTGTACGGCGACGGTGACGGCGACATGTTCAAGAAGCCGCTGGTCGTCCTGGACGTCACCGGTCACGAGCTGACCCACGGCGTCGTCGACGCCACCGCCGGCCTCGAACCGACCCGCGTCGACCGGGACGGCAACCAGTACGGCGAGCCCGGCGCCCTCAACGAGTCGCTGGCCGACATCTTCGGCTCGAACGTCGAGTTCGCCACCGACAACCCGAGGAACCCGCCGAACTACCTCCTCGGGGAGAAGCTGGGTCTCGCGCAGAAGTTCCTGCGCCGGCTGGACCACCCCTCCCTCGACGAGCTCGAAGGCACGATCGACTACTGGTCGCCCGCCGCCTTCGACACCGAGGTCCACGCGGGCTCCGGCGTCTCCTCGCACGCCTACTACCTGCTCGCCGAGGGCAGCGGCCGCAAGACGATCGGCGGCGTGACGTACGACTCGCCGACGTACGACGGCTCTCGGGTGACCGGCATCGGACGGACGAAGGCGAGCGCGATCTTCTACCGGGCGCTCACCCGCTACATGGTCTCCACGACCGACTTCCACGACGCCCGGAAGGCCACGCTGAAGGCCGCCTCCGACATGTACGGCGCTGACAGCACCGAGTACAAGACGGTGAACAAGGCCTGGGCCGCCGTCAACGTCACGTCCGCCAACACCCCCGCCGCGGGGCACTGACGGACCGCACGACGAGGGTGCCCCGCCGTCCGGCGGGGCACCCTTGCGCCGTCTTTCCGGCCGGGGCGCCGAGGTGCCTCAGTGCTGCTGAGTCTTCGGCGGCGTCGCCTCGCTGGGCCGCACGACGACGAACCCCTCGCCCTCCAGCTTCAGTTGCACGGCCTCACCCGAACCACCGCGGATCATCGAGCCGATCGACTGGGAGCGGTGCAGGGACGTGTGCAGGTGGGCCGACCAGCCCACCACGGCGTCGGTGTCGACGAACACCGGCTGGTGCTGCGAGACGGGTATGACCAGCGGGTTGCCCTCGCATATCAGCCCCAGTGCGCCGTGGCCGGTGAAGACGCTGTTGAACAGACCGCCACCGGTGATGCCGGCCCCCTTCACGGTCTTGATCTCGTACGACAACGTCGCGTCGAAGCAGAGGACGTTGCGTCCGTTGACGGTGAACACGTCGCCCGGCTCGATGCCGACGATGAAACAGTTCTGCGCCTCGTGCGCGAACCAGGCCTCGCCCTGTCCGCGGACGGTCATCAGCGGCAGCCCCTCCCCGGTGACCGCGCGCTTGAGCATGCCGCCCACGCCCTGGCCCTTGCGCTCGAACTGGAGATTGCCCCGGTAGGCGATCATCGCGCCCTGGCGCGCGAGCATCTCGCCGTTGACGGCGTACCTGATCGACTTGGCGTTCTGGATGGTCATGCCGGCCGTGACGGCGGGCTGCACCATGTGGTCACTGGAAAAGAGGTCACCCTTCATGCGGGCATCCTGGCCCCGGAGCGATGCGTTCCGCCAAGATCGTTCCGAGTTGAGACACACGGGGTCGGTCCTGTGACATGCGGAAGGGCCGGCCCGGGTGAACCGGGCCGGCCCTCACGGGAGCCGGTCAGGCGGCGTTGGACGTGCCGACCTTGCTGTGCAGGCGGTGGACGACCTCGGTCAGCTGCTCGGCGACCTCGCTGTCGTCGGCGGGGTGGGTGTCCGCGAAGCGGGTCACGGAGCCGGGGATGGAGAGCTTCACGTCCTCCAGGACGGTGCCGCCGGCGATGCCGACGGCCTTGCGGGCCTCGTCCTGCGCCCAGACGCCGCCGAACTGGCCGAACGCGGTGCCGACCACGGCGACCGGCTTGCCGCCGAAGGCGCCGGCGCCGTACGGGCGGGACAGCCAGTCGATGGCGTTCTTGAGCACGGCCGGGATCGTGCCGTTGTACTCGGGCGAGAAGAGGAGGAAGGCGTCGGCGCTGCCGGCGGCCTCACGCAGCCGGGTGGCGGCGGCGGGGACAGTGCCCTCGACGTCGATGTCCTCGTTGTAGAAGGGGATCTCGGCCAGTCCCTCGAACAGCTCGACCTCGGCGCCTTCCGGGGCGAGCCGGACGGCCGCCTCGGCGAGCTGGCGGTTGTGGGACCCGGCGCGCAGGCTGCCGACGAGCGCGAGGATGCGTACGGACATGGTGTTCTCCCGAAGCTGAAACATTGCCGCAATAAAACGGACCGAGGTCCGTTTAAAGGTGTACCACTTAACCGGACCGCAGTCCAGTTGTCCCCGGCTGCGGCTACGCTGGGTGCATGTCCACCCCTCTCCCGGAGTTCCCGAAGCCGCAGGAACCCTCCGCCGAACCCGTCCTGATGGAGTTCGCCACCCCCGCCGAGGCCCCGCAGCTGCGCGCCGACGCCGCGCGCAACCGCGCCCGTCTGCTGGAGGCCGCAGCACGGCTGGTGGAGCGGCACGGAGTGGCCAATGTGACGATGGAGGCCGTCGCCGCCGCGGCGGAGGTGGGGAAGGGGACCGTCTTCCGGCGCTTCGGCGACCGCACCGGCCTGCTGACGGCGCTGCTCGACCACACCGAGCAGCAGTTCCAGACGGCCTTCATCAGCGGTCCGGCACCGCTCGGCCCCGGAGCGTCGCCCCTGGAGCGGCTGCACGCCTTCGGCTGTCGCGCCCTGCGCCTGACCTCGGACCAGCTCGACCTCTACCTCGCGGCCGAACCGAGCCCCTCCCGGCGCTTCAGCTCCGCGCCCTACCGCGTCCGCTTCATGCACGTCTGCATGCTGCTGCGCCAGGCCGGCCCGGCCGCGGACATCGAACTGCTCGCCCAGACCCTCATGGGGTCCCTGGAACCGGCCCTCGTCCACCACCTGACCCGCCAGCGCGGCATGCCGCTGGAGCGCCTGGAGTCCGGCTGGCACGACCTGGTGGACCGGACGGTCCGCCCACCGGCCGCCTGACGCCGGTCCGGCACCCGACCTCGTTCCCGGCGGCGCCGTCGGCCCGGCGTCCGTCCTCCGTCTGGCGCCCGCCCGCCGCCGGGCGGACAATGCCGTCATGGCGCACCGCCTCGACGATGTGAGCGCACCCGCACGGCTGGCCGGTCCCGACGAGGGCATCAGCCAGGAGGAACTGGCGCTCGCCGCCCGCAACCACGGGATCCCGCTGGAGGCGCTGAGGTACGACGTCACGCCACCGGGCCTGCACTACGTGCTGACCCACTACGACATCCCGTACGCGGACGAGGGCTCGTGGGAGCTTGCGATCGGCGGGCGGGTGCGCAGGCCCCTGCGGCTGGGGATCGACGCGCTCAGGAAGTACCCCGCCGTGACGAGCCGGGTGACCCTGGAGTGCGCGGGCAACGGCCGGGCCCTGCTGACCCCGCGGCCGGTGAGTCAGCCGTGGCTCGTGGAGGCGGTCGGCACGGCCGAATGGACCGGTGTGCCGCTGCGGGTGCTGCTCGCCGAGGCCGGGGTCGAACCCGGCGCGGTGGACGTGGTGTTCACCGGGGCCGACCACGGCGTCGAGCGCGGGATCGAGCAGGACTACCGGCGTGCGCTGCCGCTGGACGTGGCCCTCGGCGACGCGCCCGAGGTCCTCGTGGTGTACGCGATGAACGGCGGCCCGCTGCCCCCGCAGCACGGGCATCCGGTGCGCCTGGTGGTGCCCGGCTGGTACGGGATGGCGCATGTGAAGTGGCTGCGGGACATCACCGTGGCGGACACGCCGTTCACCGGGTTCCAGCAGACCGTGGCCTACCGGCTGCGGCAGGACGCCGACGACGAGGGCGAACCGGTCACCCGGATCGCCCCCCGCGCGCTGCTGGTCCCGCCCGGCTTCCCGGACTTCATGTCCCGGGCGCGGGTGGTGCGGCCGGGACCCGTCACGCTGGAGGGCCGGGCCTGGTCGGGCCGGGCGCCGGTGACCGGTGTCGAGGTCAGCACGGACGGCGGAGGGTCGTGGCGGGCGGCCGAACTCGGCCCGGCGGACGGTCATCCCTGGGCCTGGCGCTCGTGGCGCCTGGCCTGGACGGCGACACCCGGTCAGCACGTACTCGGTGCCCGGGCCACCGACGCCGAGGGGCACACCCAGCCCCTCGATCAGCCGTGGAACCGGGGCGGTTTCGCGAACAACCTCGTCCAGCGTGTCCCCGTTCTCTGCCTAGGCCCAGGCGACGACAGCTGACGGGTGGCCGGGCGGACCCCTCGCGCTCCCGGCCACCCGCGGTGCCCGTCAGCTGAACGGGTCCAGCGTGACGTAGGCCTGCTGCGGACTGCCGTCGTGGACGAGCGACTCGTGATTGCCGACGTCGTCGAACGCGAACGCGTACGCCTTGCCGTCGGCCATCTGCGCATGGACGGCGCGCGCGTAGTGGTTGGTCACCCCGTCCTGGTAGAAGCCCGCCGAACTCGTGTCGGGCTGGTTCGGATTGGTCAGCAGGGTGGAGCGGTTGAATCCCGCGCACAGCGTGCGGGAAATGGGCCCGCGCACCAGGTCGTTGGGCGCGTCGAGCCGCTTGTAGCAGCCGAAGACGCTGTCGGAGTCCGGCTTCTGGAAGCTGGTGACGACGGCTCCGGAGCCGTTGGTGAAGTTCATGACGCCACCGGAGACGCGGCCGTAGTACTTCGTGCCGGGCTGGTCGGTGAACGGTGTCACCGTCAGCGTGGACGAACTGTACTTCTGCCAGACGCGGTTGATGTAGTCGTCCATCACCGTGGCGGGCAGTGCTCCCGCCTCGATGCCGTGACCTGGGGCGAGGGCGCGCAGGACGGTGCCGTCGGACCGGGTCTGGATCAGGCCCGCCCAGCCGCCGGGCTGGGCCCGCAGCGCGTTGAAGAACCCGTTGTACCCGCCGGGCTTGAGATGCCCGGTGGTCTTGGTGCTCCCGTCGCCCGCCTGGACGCCGACGGCGTACGGGGCCGAGAACATGTCGACCTGGGTGCTGTTGATCCACAGTCCGGAGTCGTTGAGCGTGTACTCGGACCAGTTGAAGAGGATGTTGCGGTTCGGGTCGCTCGGGTTCTGCACGGCCGGCTGCACGAGACCGCCGGTGGTCAGCCGGAAGTCGAGCTTCTGCCCGTAGGAGAAGTAGAGCCGGCCGGAGAACTTGGGGATGCGGATCGTCTTCGACTGGCCGTTCGCCGGTCCGGCGATCGAGGCGTCCGGTGCGGGGGTCGGCGGATTGCCGCCCGCGGGCCAGGCGTGGAAGGCGCCGTTCGCGTCGGCCCAGCCCTGCCGGCCGGTCGACAGCAGCGTACCCAGGTCGTAGATGTAGACCGGGTCGCTGCGGCCGGAGTTGTTGGTGATCTTCAGCGGGATGGTCGCCGGTACGGCCGCCTCGGCGCGGGACGGTGTCCCGAACGTGAGGAACGACGCCGTGAGGGTGGCCGCGGCCACCGCCAGAGCGCGCCATCTGGGTTTTCCGGGCACTCTCTACCTCCTTGACGTGGGGGTTCAGCGAGGTGGATTTCTGCGGACGGTCTTCGTCCGTTTTCCGTTGAGAGCGCTCTCAGAATTGCTCTGCATGGCGTACATGTCAACGATTCACGCAAAGTTGGTCCGGTCCAACTCCCTTGTCTTGGTGCGGTGTTCGTGCGGGGAGCCGGTGGTGCTCGGAGACGGTTCACCGGCGGGCGGCTCAACGAACGCCTGCGGTCTGGGGGTTGACCCCGCCTGTCGCTCACTGGTTCAGTGGATCAGCCACTCATCCACTCACCTTGGGGAGAACCGTGGAGGCACTGCCCCGCGAGACCATCGTGGACGTCCTGGAAGACCGGTTGCGCACGGACATACTCGACGGCCGTCACCCGGCCGGGAGTTATCTGCCGCCCGAACGACAGCTCGCCGACGGCTACGGAGTCACCCGCACCACGCTCAAGCACGCCTTCGGCCGTCTCGTCCAGGCCGGCCTGCTGGAGACCCGGCACGGAGTCGGCACCCGGGTGCGTGACTACGCGCGACTCGGCGGGGCCGACCTGCTGCCGATGCTCGTGCGCCACGACGCCAAATGGGTCCACGAGGTCTTCGAGGTGCGGCGCGGCGTCGGCGCGCTGATCGCCGGGCGGGCCGCCGCGCGGGCCACCCGCAGACAGCACGCCGAACTCCGCACGCTGCTCGCGGCCGTACGGGAGGCCGAGGACGCCGACGCGGTGCAGCTCGCCGACGTCGAAGTGCACCGCGCGCTCGCCCGCGCCACCGGCAACCGGGTCTACGTCCTGTTGACGAACACGCTCTTCAACGCGTATCTGCCCGTCCGTTCCCTCCTCAAGGGACCCTTCACCGACCCGCGGACCGCCCATGACCGGCTGGCCCCGGTGGTGGCGGCGGTGACCGCGGGCGACACCGGACAGGCGCATGCGGCGGCCGAGGCATACCTGCGCGCCACCGAGCGGATCATGCTGGACGGTCTCGCATGAGGGCCACCGAGTTCACCGAGACGATGCTCGGCACGGTCCGGTTCGACGCCGAGCCGCGCGAACGGCGCCTCAGGCTCGACCTGCGCGCCGACGCCGACACGGTGCTCCGCCCGCACCGGACGACCATGGCGCGCCTGACGGGCCGGGCACGGATCGCCGGGCTCGCCGACGACACGGGGGCCAAGGGCGAGCTGGAGGTGTCACCGCTCGCCCGCAGGCGCATCCGCTACCGGCTGACCTTCACCGCCGACGGACGCGTCCTCACCCTCGACGGCTGGAAGTCCGTCACCCCGCGGCGCCCGGTCGCGTCCATGACCGTCCTGCCGTTCACGCTGTACGAGGGCGACACACGGGTCGGCGCGGGCGTCCTGCGCTTCCCACTGCTCACCGGTCTGCTGCCCTTCCTCCTCAGCTTCCGCTTCCCGCGCCGCGACACCCAGGGCGAGCTCCTCGCCCCGCGCTGGGACGGCACCCCCGGACGCACCGAGGTCTGGTACACCACGCTGACCGACCCGGCGACCGGCACCGGGGTCTGGCTGCACCACGAACTGACCGCGCCCGCCGACGGATCCGAACCGACGGCCCACGGCTGGGTCGCGGCCTTCCCCCGCGAGGGCGAGGTGCGGCACGCCCGCTTCGGACCCGTCCCCTGGACCCGGCCGGAGCACGGATTCACGAGCGACGACGTCACCGTCACCGCCGGGCACCTGACCGGCAGCGCGGACGACTTCCACTGGAAACTGACCGAACGCCCGCAAGAGTCACCGCTGTTCACCTTCCCGCGCTGGGCCTGGCGCCGTCCGCTGCTGCCCGCGGCGCAGATGCTCCCGGCCGCACGCGCCGCCTACGACGGAGAATTCGCCTACGGTGACCGGACGTTGACCCTGCGCGGCGCGCCCGGCGCCTCCGCCCGCATCTACGGCCACGGCAACGCCCAGCGCTGGACCTGGCTGCACGCGGACCTCGGCGACGGAGACGTCCTTGAAGTGGTCGCCGCGGTGTCCACCCGCCCGGGGCTGCGACGGCTGCCGCCCCTGGTCTTCCTGCGCCTGCGCCACCGGGGCCGGACCTGGCCGCGCAGGGCGGAACGGTCGGCCGTCGGCTGGCTCGGCGTCGGGCGGTTCCGCGCCGGATTCGGACTGCCGCGATGGACGGTGACCGGCCGGACCGCCCTGCGCCGCATCCGCGTCGAGGTCGACCAGCCCGCCGAGCGGACCCTCGTCCTGGAGTACCGCGACCCGGACGGCGCCCGCGCGGTGTGCCGCAACAGCGAGACCGCCGACGCCCGTGTCGTGCTGGAACGCTGGTGGGGCCGCTGGCGCCCGGAGGCCTCCTGGGTCCTGGACCGCACCGCGCACGCCGAGGCGGGCGACCGGTGACCGCCGCGGGACTCGTCGCCGCGCTGCTCGCGGACACCGGCGACGAGGAGTGGCCCGCCCGTGTGCCGGACCGGCTCGACTCCGTGCTCGCCTCGCTGCCCCTGCCCGCCCGGGCCGGAGTGCACACCGCGGTCGCCGCCCTCGACGCGTACGCCGTCCTGCGCTCCGGCCGACGGCTGGCCGCGCTCGGCGCCGACGAGCGCGAGAGCCTGCTCCGCTCGCTCGCCGCGCGTCCCGGGCTCGCCCCGCTGCTCGACGTCCTCAAGGTGCCGGTCATGCTCGCCGCCGGCACCGAACGGATGCCCGCCCTGCCCGCACCCGCGCCGGTGCCCCAGGACCCGCCCCTCGACTGCACCCCGGCACGGGACTGGCCCACGCGCTCCACCGCCGACGTCGTGGTCGTCGGGTCCGGCGCGGGTGGCGCGGTGGCCGCGCGGACATTCGCACGCGCCGGGCTGAGCGTCGTCGTCCTGGAGGAGGGCGAGCACCACTCGACCGCCTCCTTCGGCCGCCGGGCCCCGCTCGACCGCTTCACCGAGCTGTACCGCGACGGAGGCGCCACCCTCGCCCTGGGCCGTCCGCCCCTCCTGCTGCCGGTCGGCCGCGCGGTCGGCGGCACCACGGTGGTCAACTCCGGTACCTGCTACCGCACTCCGGACCGTGTGCTCACGCGCTGGAGCCGGCGGTTCGGATTCGCGCTCGCCGACGCCCTCCCGCCCCGACTCGACGAGATCGAGCGCACCCTGCGCGTGGCCACCCAGCCGCTCGACGTGCTCGGCAACAACGGCCTGCTGGCGCTCGCGGGCGCCGAACGACTCGGCTGGCGGGCCGGCGCGCTGCGCCGCAACGCGCCCGGCTGCAAGGGCTCGTGCCAGTGCGTGGTCGGCTGTCCCACCGGCGCGAAGCAGAGCGTGCAGCTGTCGGTCCTGCCCGACGCGTGCGCCGCCGGCGCCCGCATCGTCACGGGCGCACGGGTCCGCCGCATCCTGCTGGACCACGACCGTCCCGGAGCACCGCGCGCCGCGGGCGTGCGGGTGCGGCGGCCCGACGGCAGCGAGCTGGAGATCCTGAGCCCGCTCGTCGTCACCGCGGCCGGCGCGCTCCAGACACCGCCCCTGCTGCGCCGTTCCGGCCTCGGCGGACACCCGCGCCTGGGCCGGAACCTCAGCGTGCACCCGGCCACGAGCGTCGCCGGACGCTTCGCGCAACCCGTCACCGCCTGGCGGGGTGTGCTGCAGAGCGCGGGGGTCGAGGAACTGCACGACCGCGGGATCCTCATCGAGGCCACGGCCAGCCCTCCCGGGATGGGCAGCTTCGTCCTCCCCGGCCTGGGCCGCGAGCTGCGGCGCGAACTGGAGGACTCGGAGCGGCTCGCGACCCTCGGGGCCATGATCGCCGACCGCCCCTCCGGCCGGGTCCGGGGCCGCGACCGCACCCTGGTGAGCTACGACCTCGACCGCCGCGACGGCGACCGGCTGATGACGGCCGTCCGCGCGATGGGCCGCCTGCTGTTCGCGGCGGGGGCCGAGGAGGTCCTCACCGGTGTCCCGAGCGTCCCGCGGGCCCGCTCCGCCGGTGAGCTCGACGAGCTGCTCACCCGCGTCGGCGCCCGCGACCTGCACCTCTCCGCGTTCCACCCGACCGGTACCGCCGCGGCCGGTGCCGATCCCGGGCTCGCCCCCGCGGACCCGGAGGGCAGACTCCGCGGCGTCCACGGAGTCCTCGTCGCGGACGGCTCCGTCCTGCCCGGCTGCCCCGAGGTCAACCCGCAACTGAGCATCATGGCGGCCGCACTGGCGATCGCGGAGACCTGCCTCGAACGGGAAGGAGGCGGCCGTACGGGCTGACCCACCACCCCGAATGGGTCACGCGGTTCGCGGACACCGGGCCGGGCGCCGAGCATGGGGAAGTCCCGTACCGCGGCCAGAGGACGAGCCTTCATGAGCACACGTACTTCCCACGGCAGAACCCGCACCGGCCGGATCGTTGTCCTGGCGGCAGCGCTCGCGTGCGGCTCCCTGCTCGTCTCGTGCGGCTCGGGCGACGACAGCGGCGGCTCCTCCGTGAGTCCTCGCCCGACCCCGCCGAACACCGCATCCTTCACCGGGACGGCGCCCTCCGCCATGGCCTCGGCCGCCTCCTCGATCATCGAGTCGGCCAGCGCCAGAGCGTCGGCGGCGGCCTCCTCCGCCGCCGCCAGGGCATCGGAGTTCGAGGCGTCCGTCTCCGCCGAGACCGCGCGCTCGGCCGCCGTCGCGGAGAAAGCGCTCAAGGACGTCAAGGACGGCGGCAACGCGCGGTCGGAGGTCGCCATGACCGGACTGCCCACCGCGGAGACCGGTGGACTGCGCGCCGTACTCGTCACCATCACCAACAAGACCGACAAGAAGGCGTCGTACGCCGTGCAGGTCGATTTCAAGAACCCGGACGGCAAGGTCGTGGAGACGCGGTTCGTGGGAGCGGAGAACCTCGAACCGGGCGCGCGCAAGCAGCCCATCGTGATCAGCAGGGAGCCCACGGAACCCAAGCTGACTCCCGCACTGGCCAAGGCCCAGCGCTACTGATCCCGTCCGCGGCACGCTCCTCGGGCGGCCGCGCCCCGCCGGGCCCGCCCGGCCGGTGCGGGGCGCGGTGCCCCGGGCGCGGCCGCCCCCTCGGCTCCGGGCGGGCCGTCGCCGACGTCAGGCCTCCGGTTCCCGCACCAGGTGGATCAGCGCACTCGCCCAGTCTCCCCGCGGCAGATCCGGCTGAAGGCCGTACTCGGTGAGCACCGTGGCGTGGTGCACGGTGTCCGTGGCGGTGTCGCGGTAGCGCGCTCCCGGAGCGAGACCGCGCAGGCGGACCGGCTGACGCGGGGCGCCGTGGCCCGCGGTCCTGCGGCCGGCGAGCAGTACGGTCTCCGAGGCGTCCGGGGCGGTGTACTGGACGGCGCAGACACCTTCCTCGGTGGGTGGTGACAGACGGTCCATCCGGCCGTGCTGGACGAGATGGCGCACCCGCTTGTACTCGGCGACCAGGGCCGCGCCCTCCCGCAGTTCGTGCTCCGACCAGCGGGTGAGGTCGCCTCCGATGCCGAGGGCCCCGGCCATCGCCACATGGAAGCGGAAGCGCAGCGGAACGGTCCTGCCGGTGAGCTGGTTCGGCACGTCGGTGACCCAGGCGCCCATGGTGCGCGCCGGATAGACCTGACCGTAGCCGTGCTGGATCCACATCCGGTCGGCGGCGTCGGTGTTGTCCGACGCCCACGCCTGGTCCGTACGGGACAGGATGCCCAGGTCGACCCGGCCGCCCCCGCCGCTGCACGACTCGATCCGCAGCCCCGGGTGGTCGGCGCGCAGACGGTCGACGACGGCGTAGAGGTTGCGCACGTACGCGGGACCGAGCCGGTCCGCGCCGTCGGACCGGCCGGGCCAGCCGGCCTCGCTGAACGCCCGGTTCATGTCCCACTTCAGGAAGTCGATGCCGTGGTCGCCGACCAGCCGGGTCAGCCAGTCGTGGGCCCAGTCGGCGACGTCCTGGCGGGCGAAGTTGAGGACGAGCTGGTTGCGGAGCTCGGACCGGTGGCGGCCGGGGAAGTGCAGCACCCAGTCGGGGTGGTTGCGGTAGAGCTCGCTGTCCGGGTTCACCATCTCCGGCTCCACCCAGAGACCGAAGCCCATCCCCAGGTCGTGCACGGCCCGGACCAGCGGCCCCAGCCCGTCGGGGAAGCGGTCGGGGGCGGGCGTCCAGTCACCGAGACCGGCCCGGTCGCTGCGCCGCCGCCCGAACCAGCCGTCGTCGACGACGTACAGCTCGACCCCGAGCTCCGCCGCCCGCTCCGCGAGCGCCTTCTGACCGACCTCGTCGACGTCGAAGCCGGTCGCCTCCCAGGAGTTGTAGAGCACCGGAGCGGTCTCGTCGCCGTGCGGCAGGACATGGGCCAGCGTGTACGCGTGCCAGGCCCGGCTGGCCGCGCCGAACCCGCCGTCCGTGCACAGTCCCGCGAACGGGGGAGTGGTGAACTCCTCGCCGGGCGCGAGCGGAACCGTCGTCCCGTCGTGCCCCGCCCCACCGGTGAATCCGGCCCGCCCGTCCGGGGTGCGCTGCACGGTGACGCGCCAACTCCCGCTCCACGCGAGGGCGGCGCTCCACACGCGCCCGTGGTCCTCGGTCGCCTCGCCCGCGTCGAGCATCACCCAGGAGTTCGCGTGATGGCTGGTGATCCCGCGACGGCTCGTCAGCACGGTCTCGCCGTGCGGGAGGGGCTCGCGGCGCAGCCGGCTCTCGGCGGACCACTGGCCGGTGACATGGCTGAGCCGGTAGTCGCCGAGCGCGGGCAGGGACCATGCCGCCGAATCGGCCCGCACCAGGGTGACCTGCTCGTCACCGGCGTTGCGGACCACGGTCCAGCGCTCGATGACGTCCGTGTCGGGCCGTACCCGGTAGTGCAGCGTGACGTGCAGGGGGTGGCGGCGGTCGCGGAACTCCAGCGCGAGTTCACCGTCGTGGACGCGGTGCCCGGTGGGCTGCCACTCGAAGGCGCGGGATCCGTCGGCGAAACGGACCTGGAGGGACGGCGGGCCGTAGCGGGTCCCGCCGTCCACGGGGAGTTCCTCACCGACGCCGGGTCTTCCCTCGAAACTGCTGACCTCGGCGGGCGGGGGCCCGGCGAGTTCCTCCGCCTCCGCGAGTGTCAGCCTCGGGCCCCACGCGAGGTGGCAGGGCGCCCCGGAGGCGTCGACGCGCAGCGCGTACGACGTGCGCGGTGTGGTCAGCAGCCAGACCCCGGTGTCCGGGGCGAAGGAGATCATCGACGGGGATCCTCACGTTCCGCTCGTGCCATGAGACGTCCGAAAGCCAACCCCGACCTTCGATCGTGTGTCAACACCTCGCGTACATCTGTCTTTTGCAGGTCGAGGTCACCTCACAGCGGAGTCTCAAGATAATCCTGTTTCTTTCATTGACAGCAGAAAATAAGGGACCTAGGTTCCGGGCCATGCGTTCGACCTCTCGCACCGAGGCGTTCTTGGCCCACACCCCCGCCGCCTCCCAGATCTTCACCACCGTGCTGTCCCACGGCCCGCTCACCCGGTCGGAGATAGCCGGGCGGACCCGTCTGTCGGCGGCCGCGGTCACCAAGGCGGTCAAGCCCCTCATCGAGGCCGGCTATCTCGTCGAGCACGTCGACGAGGACCGGCAGTCCTCGCTCGGGCGTCCCGCCAACCCGGTGCGGGTGGACGGGGGACGGGCGCTGTTCATCGGCGTCAAGGTCACGGGCGACGAACTCATCGCCGTACTCACCGACTTGTGCTGCCGTATCAGGGTCGCCCGGCACCTGCCCCTGCGCAGCAGGGACCCCAAGGCGGTGCTGGCCTCGACAGCGGCACTCGTCCAGGAACTGCTGGCCGAGGCCGACGGCTTCGGAGTCCGGGTCCAGGGACTCGGCATCGCGGTCTCCGGCGACGTGGACCGCGCCGCCGGAGTGGTGCGCTACTCGCCCTTCCTGGACTGGCGTGACGTGCCGCTCGCCGAACTCGCCCAGATGACCACGGGACTTCCGGTCACCGTCGACAACGACGTCCGGGCGCTGACCGTCGCCGAGCAGTGGTTCGGCGCCGGAGTGGGGCTGTCCGACTTCGCGCTGGTCACCGTCGGCGCCGGCATCGGCTGCGCCCTCGTGGTGCACGGCCAGGTCGTGTCCGGCGCGCACGGCGTGGCCGGCGAGATCGGGCACGTCGCCATCGACCCGGCAGGCCCCCTCTGCCACTGCGGAAACCGCGGCTGTGTCGAGGCGATCGCCGCCGACTCGGCGATCGTCGCCCAGGTCCGGGAGGCGACCGGCGTCGACGTGGCCGACGCCGCCGCCGCACTGGACCTGGCACACACGGGCGACCCCGGCGCCCGTGAGGTGTACGCACGGGCGGGCGAGGCGATCGGCCGGGCCCTGGCGACCGTGGCCAACCTGCTCGGTCCCGAGCGGGTGATCATCTCCGGCGAGGGTCTGGCCGCCTACGACCTGTTCGCCGGACAGATCCGTGACGCGTTCGCCGCGGCCGCCTTCGGCTCGGCCGCGCGGTGCGACGTCCAGACCCGCCCGCTGCCGTTCGAGGAGTGGGCGCGCGGGGCCGCCGCCACCGCGATCCAGTCCTTCATCAGATCAGACACGCACTAGCACGTACGAGGAGTAACGATGACGCAGCAGAGCCGCCCTCACCTGGCTGCGCGCGGCCCAGGCCGGCGCAACGTGGTCGGTGGGCTGTTCGGACTCGGCGCCGCCGCCCTGGGCGCACCCCTGCTGAGCGCCTGCGGCGGGGGAGCGGGGGCCGACCCGAAGACGGTCACCTTCGGATCCAACGGCGCGGACGCCACCCCCAAGTCGGCCTACACCGCCGTCACCAAGGCGTTCGCCCGGGACAGCGGACTGAAGGTGAAGACGAACACCGTCGACCACGACACCTTCCAGAAGAGCATCTCCACCTATCTCCAGGGCACCCCGGACGACGTCTTCACCTGGTTCGCCGGCTACCGCATGCAGTACTTCGCGAAGAAGAAGCTCTGCAGCCCCATCGACGACGTCTGGGACTCGATAGGCGCCAACTTCAGCGACGCCACCAAGCAGCTCTCCCGCGGCGAGGACGGCAAGTACTACTTCGTTCCGCTGTACAACTACCCGTGGGCCGTCTTCTACCGCAAGAGTCTCTTCGCCGAGCGCGGCTACCAAGTCCCCACGAAGTGGAGCGAGTTCATCGCACTCGCCAAGCGGATGAAGAGGGACGGCCTCGCGCCCGTCGCCTCCGGCTACGGCGGCGGCGACAGCTGGAGCATCCTCGGCGCCTTCGACTACCTCGACCTGCGGGCCAACGGCTACGACTTCCACATGTCGCTGATGCGCGGCGAGGTCTCCTGGACCGACAAGCGTGCCGTGGCCGTCCTCGACCTGTGGCGCGAACTGACCCCGTACTACCAGCAGAGCGCCGGCGGCCGTTCCTGGCAGGACGCTGCCCAGTCGCTGCTGGACAAGAAGTCCGGCATGGCCGTCATCGGCCTGTTCCTCGGCCAGCAGGTCACCGACGAGAAGATCCGCGCCGACATCGACTTCTTCCCCTTCCCCGAGATCGACGCCGCCCACGGCCAGGACGCGGTCGAGGCCCCCACCGACGGCTTCATGCTCAGCCGCCGGCCCAAGAACGACGACGGTGCCCGGAAGTTCCTGGAGTTCCTCGGCGGCGCCGGGGCCGAGGAACTGTACATGGGCGTCGACCCCAGCAACCTCGCCGTCAACACCCAGGCCGACACCGGCTCGTACAACGCGCTGCAGAAGAAGTCCGCCCAGCTCATCGCCTCCGCCAAGCACATCAGCCAGTTCGCCGACCGCGACAGCGACCCCGGCTTCATCTCCACCGTCGTCCTGCCCGGCCTCACCGAGTGGCTCGGCCACCCGGACGACGGCACCGGAACGCTGAAGAAGATCGAGTCCCAGCGCTCCCGCTTCTTCACCGGCTGACCAGGACCGGAAAGGCCGCACCCACCGTGTCCTCCGCCCCTCTCGCACCCAAGCGCTCCCGCTCCCGCGCCCGCCGACTCACCCCCGGCGACCGGGTCTTCCTCGCGGTCGTCATCGGCATCCCGCTGGCCGCACTGCTCTTCTTCGTCTGGCTGCCCGCACTGGCCTCCCTGGGACTGTCCTTCACCACCTGGGACGGCATCGACCTGGCCGACATCCACTGGATCGGCCTCGACAACTACCAGCAGATCTTCGGCAATTACCCGCCGTTCTGGCCGGCCGTCCGGCACAACGTCATCTGGCTGCTGTTCACCGCGCTGCTGCCCACACCGTTCGGCATCTTCCTCGCCTACCAACTCGACCGGAAGATCCGCTTCACCCGGATCTACCAGACCGCGATCTTCCTGCCGATGGTGCTGTCCCTGGCCGTCGTCGGCTTCATCTGGGAAATCATCTACAACCCGGACACCGGACTTCTCAACGGCATCCTGAACGCCGCCGGACCGGGCCACCACATCGACTGGCTCGGCAACCCGGACCTCAACCTGTGGGCCGTGCTCGTCGCCTCCGGCTGGCGGCACACCGGCTACATCATGATCCTCTACCTGGCCGGACTGAAGGGCTTCGACCCGGCACTCAAGGAGGCCGCCGCGCTCGACGGCGCCAACGGCCGCCAGACGTTCCTGCGCGTGGTCTTCCCGGCGCTGAAGCCCGTCAACGTCATCATCCTGGTCGTCACGGTCATGGAGTCCCTGCGGGCCTTCGACATCGTGTACGTCCTCGGCGGCGGAGTCGGCAGCAAACCCGGCATGGAACTGCTGTCCCTCCTCATCACCGACAACATCATCGGCGAGTCCAGCCACATCGGCTACGGCTCCGCCCTCGCGGTCGTCCTGCTCCTGGTCTCCCTCGCCGCCATCGGGACCTTCCTCGTCCAGACGTTCCGCAAGGAGGACCAGTGACCACGACCCTCACCCGGCCCGCCTCCGACGTGCGGGACCCCCGGACGCGGCCGGCACCCGGCAGGCCCAGGCGGCAGACGGGCCGTCACCTGATGCTCGGCGGCATCGCGCTGCTCTGGCTCGTCCCGCTGCTGTGGGCCGTGTACACCTCGCTGCGCCCCTACTCCGACACGGCGAAGCACGGTTACCTCTCCTGGCCGCACAGCCTGGGCCTCGGCAACTTCACGGACGCCTGGAACCAGTCCGGCATGCCGCACTTCTTCTGGAACTCCGTCCTCATCACCGTCCCCTCGGTCCTCGGCACCCTGCTCTTCTCGGCGGCCGTCGCCTTCTTCGTCTCCCGCTTCGACTTCCGCTGGAACATCGTCCTGCTGATGCTCTTCACGGCGGGCAACCTCCTCCCGGCGCAGGTCCTCATCACCCCCCTGTACCGCCTCTACCTCCTCGTCCCGCTGCCGGAGTGGATGAGCGACTCGCTCCTGCTGTACAACTCCGCCTGGGGCATCATCGCCATCCACATCGCGTACCAGTCGGGGTTCTGCACCTTCGTCCTCAGCAACTACATGAAGACGATCCCCAAGGAGATCTCCGAGGCGGCACTCGTCGACGGCGCGCCCGTCTGGCGGCAGTTCTTCCAGATCATCCTGCCGCTGTGCCGCCCCGCGTTCGCGGCCCTCGCCACCCTCGAATCGATCTGGATCTACAACGACTTCTTCTGGCCGCTCGCCCTCGTCGAGACCGGCGACAAGCGGCCCATCACCTCGGCCTTGGCCAACCTCCAGGGCCAGTACTTCACCAACCCCAATCTGATCGCGGCCGGTGCGCTGATGACCGCGATCCCCACGCTGCTGGTGTACTTCGCGCTCCAGCGCCAGTTCATCAGCGGACTCACCATCGGCTCGGGCAAGGGCTGAGCCGCCACGACGCCGGAGTCCCACCGCGTCCCCCGCCCCCGCTGACACCGTCCCAGGAGGTCCGACCCATGCGGTCATCCTCGTACCCCGTCATGCCCGCCCTGAGAACCCTGGCCGTTCTCGCCCTCACCGCGGGCCTCGCCACGGCCGTCCCGGCGTCGGCACACGCCGGCCCCGTCACGGCGCCGGCGGCGCCCGGCACCGCAGCCACGGCCGACGCCCCCGCCCTCGCCGCCAAGCCGTACATGGGCTGGTCGAGCTGGAGCATGCAGTCGTCCAAGTACCCGGGCCTCAACCCCGACGGCGACTACAGCTACCTCACCGAGGCGAACGTCCTGAAGCAGACCGACGCCCTGGCCGCCAAGCTCAAGCCGTACGGCTACGAATACGTCAACATCGACGCCGGCTGGTGGCGCGACCTGTCCTGGAAGCCCGAGTTCGACCAGTACGCCCGCCAGAAGGCCGACCCCGGCCGCTTCCCGCACGGCATGAAGTCCGTCGCCGACCGCATCCACGCCAAGGGCCTCAAGGCCGGCATCTACCTGCCCGTCGGCCTGGAGAAGGAGGCCTACAACGACGGCAAGTCGCCCATCCACGACGCCGAGGGCTGTACCACCGGCGACATCGTCTACGGCGACCTGCGCACCACCAACGGCTGGGACAGCGCCTACAAGCTCGACTTCTCCAAGCCGTGCACCCAGAAGTACGTCGACTCCCAGGCCCGCCTGCTGGCCGACTGGGGCTACGACTTCCTCAAACTGGACGGCGTCGGACCGGGATCCGGCAAGAGCGGCGACCAGTACGACAACGTTGCCGACGTCGCCGCCTGGCAGAAGGCCATCGCCGCCGCCGGACGCCCCGTCCACCTGGAGGTGTCCTGGTCGCTCGACATCGGACACGCCGCCGACTGGAAGAAGTACTCCAACGGCTGGCGCGTCGACACCGACGTCGAGTGCTACTGCAACACGCTCGTCAGCTGGGAGAACTCCGTCGACGACCGCTGGGACGACACCCCCGGCTGGACCCGGCACGCCGGCCCCGGCGGCTGGAACGACCTCGACTCCCTGGACGTCGGCAACGGCGCCATGGACGGCCTCACCAAGGCGGAACGCCAGAGCTACGCGACCCTGTGGGCCATCGCCAAGTCCCCGCTCTACACCGGCGACGACCTCACCCGCCTGGACGCCTACGGTGTCTCCCTGCTGACCAACCGCGAGGTCATCGCCGTCAACCAGGGCAGCACCCCGCCCGCCCGACCGGTCACCCCCTCCGACGCGCAGCAGGTGTGGGCCGCGAAGAACGCCGACGGCAGCTACACGGTCGCCCTCTTCAACCTCGCCGACGAGCCCGCCGCCGTCACCGCCCACTGGGCGTCGCTCGGCCTCACCGGCAAGGCCGCGGTCCGCGACCTGTGGAACCACGAGAACCTCGGCACCTACAAGGACAAGGTGACCCAGGCCCTGCCCGCCCACGGCTCGCGCCTGTTCACCGTCACCCCGCGCGGCGGCGCCCTCAAGACCACGGCGTACGAGGCCGAGGCCACGGCCAACACCCTCGCCGGCAACGCCTCCGTGGCCGACTGCTCCGCATGCTCCGGCGACCACAAGGTCGGCAACCTCTACCTCGGCGGCAGCCTCCGCTTCAACGACGTGACCGTGGACAAGGCGGGCACCTACCTGATCAAGGTCGCCTACGTCAGCGGTGACGCCCGCTCCGCCGACATCTCGGCGAACGGCAACAAGGCCACCTCGCACAAGTTCCCGTCCACCGGCGACTGGGGAAGCGTCGAGAGCGTGAGCGTCCCCGTCGCGCTCAAGGCGGGCAGCAACACGATCACCTTCGACAGCGGTTCGGGCTACGCGCCCGACATCGACCGGATCGACGTACCTCAGTCCTCCTGAACCCGCGGGGCCCCGGCACCTGACGGCCGGGGCCCCGCCCTGCCCCGGAGACACGTATGGACACCGCACCCGGAAGCCACCCCAGCAGACGCCGCCTGCTCTCCCTCGCCGCCGTGGCCGGAGCCGCCACCGCCCTCGGCTCCCTGCCCGCCTTCACCGCCTCCGCCGCACCGCGGCGTCCCACCACGGCACCCGGCCCGACCACCGGCCCGCACCACGAACTGTGGTGGCGGGCGCCCGCGGACGAGCACTCGATGATCCGGCAGGGCCTGCCTCTCGGCAACGGCCGGCTGGGCGCCCTGGCGGGCAACGACCCGGGCCGGGAACTCCTCCTGATCACCGACGCCACCCTGTGGACCGGCGGGCTCAACGGCACCCTCGACTCCGACGGCCAGTTCCCCTACTCCCGCGACGACTTCGGATCCTTCACCCTCCTCGCCCGCCTCACCGTCGACATCCCCGACCACGACCTGTCCGCGGTGAACGACTACCGGCGCGCCCTCGACCTCACCCAGGGCCTCGTCACCACCACGTACCGGCGCTCGGGCACGGCATACCGGCGCAGCATGTTCGCCAGCGGCCCCGACGACGCCATCGTCCTGCACTTCGACCAGAGCGGCGGCGGCAGTTACAGCGGGACCGTCACCCTGGACGGCACACACGGCGAGAACGTGAAGGGCCTGTCCTTCGGCGGCGCGCTCCCCGGCGGTCTGCGCTACGGAGCCGCGGTGAAGGCGTACGGCAGCGGCGGCAAGGTGAGCGTCGACGGCCCGCGGATCACCTTCACCGACTGCAGGAGCCTCACCGTGGTGGTGAGCGGAGGCACGAACTACCGGCCCGACGCCGCCACCCACTACCGCGACCCGTCCCTCGACCCCGAGCGGCTCGCCCGCACCAAGGCCGCCGACGCCGCCGCACACAGCGCCGCCACCCTGCTGCGCACCCATGTCGCCGACTACCGGGCCCTGTTCGCACAGCAGGACCTCTCGCTCGGCACGTCCTCCGCCGAGCAGCGCGCCCTCGACACCTGGGAACGCCTCCAGGCCCGTGCCAGGGACGACGCCCCCGATCCCGAACTGGAGGCCGCCTACCTGCAGTTCGGCCGGTATCTGATGATCTCCGGCTCACGGGGCAGTCTGCCGCTGAACCTCCAGGGTCTGTGGCTGGACGGCAACGACCCCGACTGGATGGGCGACTACCACACCGACATCAACCTCCAGATGAACTACTGGATGGCCGACCGCGCCGGACTGCCGGGCTGCTTCGACGCGTTCACCGACTACTGCCTCGCCCAGCTGCCCTCGTGGACGGATCTCACCCACCGCCTCTTCAACGACCCGCGCAACCGCTACCGCAACTCGACCGGAAAGATCGCCGGCTGGACGGTCGCGATCTCCACCAACGTCCACGGAGGCATGGGCTGGTGGTGGCACCCGGCGGGCAACGCCTGGCTCTGCAACAGCCTGTGGGAGCACTACGAGTACACCCGCTCCCGCGCCCACCTCGCGAAGATCTACCCGATGCTCAAGGGCGCCTGCGAGTTCTGGGAGGCGCGGCTGCTGACCACCACCCTGCCGGACACCGGCGAGGAGGTGCTCGTGGCCGACAGCGACTGGTCGCCCGAACACGGCCCGCTCGACGCCAAGGGCATCACCTACGCGCAGGAACTGGTGTGGGCTCTCTTCGGCAACTACCTTGCGGCGACGGAGGAGTTGGGGAAGGACAAGGCGTACGCCGAGACGATCGACTCCCTGCGCGAGCGGCTGTACCTTCCCCGCGTGAGTGACAGGACCGGCTGGCTGGAGGAGTGGATGTCACCCGACAACCTCGGCGAGACCACCCACCGACACCTGTCGCCCCTCGTAGGGCTCTTCCCCGGGGACCGCATCAGGCCGGACGACTCCACGCCCAAGGCCGTCGTGGACGGCGCCACCGCTCTGCTCACCGCCCGCGGCACGGAGAGCTTCGGCTGGGCGAACGCCTGGCGTGCCCTGTGCTGGGCCCGCCTGAAGAACGCCGACAAGGCGTACCGGCTCGTCGTGAACAACCTCCGCCCCTCGACGGACGGCAGCAACGGAACGGCACCCAACCTCTTCGACATCTACGAAGTCGAGAAGGGCCGCGGCATCTTCCAGATCGACGCCAACTTCGGCACCCCCGCCGCGATGATCGAGATGCTCGTCCAC
This sequence comes from Streptomyces krungchingensis, assembly GCF_054729265.1. NCBI lineage: Bacteria > Bacillati > Actinomycetota > Actinomycetes > Kitasatosporales > Streptomycetaceae > Streptomyces > Streptomyces krungchingensis. Next base: position 974,524 of record NZ_JBPUKY010000001.1, on the reverse strand, counting down.
TCACGCCCCGGCCACCTCGAACTGTTGCCGGCGCTGCCCGACGCCTGGGCGACGTCGGGCTCGGTCACCGGAGTCGGCGTACGCGGCGGCTTCGTCGTCGACCTGAGCTGGCGTGACGGCACACCGACCGAGGTACGGATCCACAGCGTCGGCGGCCGGACGACGACCGTGGCGCACCGCAGCACCTCACGGCAGGTCACCGTGGCGCCCGGCGCGTCCGTGACCCTCCGAGGGTTCGGCCGATGACGGCGCGCCCGGGAGCGCGCCGGACGGCTGTCGCCGTCGCCGCCGTGCTCGTCACCGCCGTCGGCGGACCGGCGTGCGCGACCACCGTCCAGGGACACACCGCCCAGGGACACACCGCCCAGGGACCCACCACCCAGGCGTCCGCGGCCCGGACACCCGCTGCCCCGGCCCGGACGTCCTCGACCCAGGCCCGCGCCGCACATGACGACGTCGTCACCTGGGGCGCCAGTGCCGACCGTGTGGGCGGCGCGGTCGCCGACCACAGCTACCGGCTCGTCGTGCACACGAGCGCCGGCGGGGACCAGGCCCGGATCCGGCTCTCCAACGCGTTCGGCGACGGGCCCGTGACCTTCGACAGCGTGTACGCGGGCCGGCAGAGCGCCGGCGCGGAACTCGTGCACGGCAGCAACCGGCGCCTGACCTTCGGCGGCGCGGGCTCCGTCACCGTGCCCGCCGGAGCCACCGCGTACAGCGACCCGCTGCCCGGCCGGCTGCCCGCCGCGACCGACCTGGTCGTCAGCCTGCACACGGCCCGCGCGGAGGGCACCGCGACCGGGCACGGGATGGCCATGCAGACCTCGTACGCGGCCCCTGGCGACCACACGGCGGAGGAGGGTGCCGACAGCTGGACGGAACGGATCGGCTCCTGGTACTACCTCGACGCCGTCACCGTACGGGCGGCCGGAGACACCTCCGCCGTCGTCACGCTCGGCGACTCCATCACCGACGGCTGGCAGTCGAGCAGCGACCTGAACCGCCGCTGGCCCGACTATCTCGCCCGCCGCCTCCAGCAGGCGGGCGGCCCCGTCCGGGGTGTCGCCAACGAGGGGATCTCCGGGAACAAGGTCCTCGCGGACGGCGCCGGACAGAGCGCGCTCAACCGGCTGCAACGCGACGTGCTGTCCCATCCGGGAGTCCGCACGGTCTTCCTCTTCGAGGGCGTCAACGACATCAAGGCCCACACCGGTGTCACCGCCCAGGACATGATCGACGGCTACCGGAAGATCGTGGAACGGGCGCACGCGGCCGGCAAGTGCGTCGTCGGAGCCACCATCGCTCCCTTCAAGGGCTGGTCCGAATGGGACGCGGCGGCGGAGGCCGTGCGCGTCGAGGTCAACGCGTTCATCCGGGACGGCGGCCTGTTCGACGCCGTCACCGACTTCGACCGGACGCTGCGCAGCCCCTACGACCACGAACGCGTCCTGCCGTTCTTCGACGGCGGCGATCACCTGCACCCCAATGACAAGGGGATGCAGGCGATGGCCGACGCGGTCGAGCTCGGGAGCCTGACCTCGTGCTGAGGCCGGGCCCCCGGCACGCGGTCAGGGGTACGAGACCACCGTGGACGGCACGGTGGAGGTGCCCGAGGTCGGCGACCCCGTGTCGTTGATGACGCGCTCGTACTGTCCGTTGCCGCCGAGCGAGACCACCAGGAGGTCGTGGAACTTCACGCCCGGCACGTTCGGCGCCGCGAACCCGTGGTGCTGCACGATCGTCGGATCGACGTTGTAGTAGCAGTAGCTGCCCAGGCCCCATCCCTCGTGCGTGGTCACGGAGTCGGCGACCTTGTAGGCCGCGTACCCCTTGACCGAGCCGTTCTGGATGGCGGCCTGGTTCGGCGCGTCGTACGCCTTCTCGTTCTGGAAGAAGATGGTGCGGCCCCGCTGGCCGTACCACTGGACGTCGTACTTGTTGAAGTGCTCGACGAAGAGGCCGGTGGCCAGCACGTCGTCGCCGTTGACACGGATCCCGTAGTCGGCGCGGTTGGTCTCCCACCCGACGCCGGTGCCGTGGTCGGCGCGCCAGATCCAGGTGTGGTCGACGATGGTGTGGCGGCTGTTGATGACCATGCTGGTCGTGGCCTTGCCGGGGCCGGCACCGCCGATGCGCACGAAGACGTCCTGCACGGTGGTCGGGTTGGCCGAGTGATTCGCCGAGGCGCCGGCGGGCCCGACCTCCAGCAGGGTGGCCGAGTTGACCGGACCGGCGTCGATGAGGAACCCGGCGAGGCGCACGCCGTCCACGTCGGCCGTCTTCATCGCGGTGACGCCGTTGTCGGGGATCAGGGTGGCGTAACCGAGGCCCAGCACCACGGTGTTGGCGCGGTTGACCTCGATGGGCCGGTCGAGGTGGTAGATCCCCGGCGTGAGCAGCAGGTGCAGGCCCTGGGCGAGTGCCGCGTTCAGGGTGGCGGCCGTGACACCGGGCTTGGCCACATAGAACTGGCTGAGCGACAGCGACGAACCGCGCGGGGTGCCGCTGCCCCACGTGGTGCCGCGCGCGTTGGTGCGTTTCTCCGGCAGGAAGACGCGGTACTCGCTGCCGTTGAGGTACAGGAACGGCTTCTCCCGGGACACCGGAGTGGTGTCGAGGGTGGTGTACGGCGGGTTGGGGAAGGACTGCGCCGGAGCACCCTGGACACCCGAGAAGACCATGTTCCAGACGGCGTTGACCCAGCCGCCCACCGAGCTGTCGCGGGTGTACCACTGCTGCTGCGAGTACGGACCCACCTGGCCGTCGATGCGGCTGTCGGCGATGTAGCCGCCGCTGGCCCAGCCGTATCCGTTCGGGGCGAGGTTGAGGCCGCCGCGCACATGCATGCGACGGAAGGGCGCGGCCTGTGCGACCGCCCAGCGGTTGGTGCCGTTGACCGGGACCAGCGCGAGGTTCTCGGCCGAACGCCAGAAGTTCTGTGTGGCGTTGCCGTTGAACCAGCCGGCGTCGACGGTCACGTCGCCGTTGATCGTGGTGTCGTCCGGTGACAGGCCGAGACCGGCGATCGAGGTGTAGAAGCCGAGCTGGGCGTTGAGCCCGTTGTACGTGCCCGGCTTGAACAGCAGCGCATAGCGGCCGGTGCCGAACTGCGCGGACTCCTGCTGGCGGAAGACCTCGTCCAGCCTGCCCTGGATGTTCGGGGTCGACGGGTCGAAGACGATGACGTTCGGGCCGAGATCGCCGCCGCCCGGAAGGGCCCTCGGCTTCTTGGCGGGGGTGGCGGACGCCGGTGACGACAGAGCGAGCAGTGCCGGGGCCGCGGCGGTGGCGGCCATCGCTCCGAGAACGGCCCGTCGGGCCGGCGCGGACCGGCCGGAGTCGGGACCATCTGTGGGGATTCGGGGCATGGGGCGACTCTCCTGGTTCAGGAAGTGAACGATGGAAGGTGCGGGGAGCGCTCTCTTGCCGATGCATGCTTCATCCGCGTGAACACAGCGTCAAGAGTTGTCACAGCAGTCCCGCGGATTGATGCCTTTTCAACCGTCAACTCTGTTGTATTTTGCGGTAGTTCACAGATGAATGCGCTCGCCCGGATCACCTGCGCGGACAGCGAATGTGTTCAAGAGGTGCTCCCAAGACGGCGGTTGGACCATCGAAACGGCCTTCCCGGGCGCATCCTCGGGCCGGGGAAGGGCCTTCAGGAGAGCGCTCTATACCCCCGCGGGGCTGGGCCGTTAGGGTGCGGACATGAGCAGACAGGCACCCACGCTGGAGGACGTCGCGCGGGAGGCCGGCGTCTCGCGTGCCACCGTGTCCCGGGTCATCAACGGCGTCCGCAGCGTGGACCCCGCACTCCGGGACGTGGTCCGGCAGGCCATCGAGCGCACCGGATACGCACCCAACCGGGCCGCCCGGTCACTGGTCACCCGCCGGACCGAGACGGTCGCCCTCATCGTGTCCGGCGCGGGCGACGTGGCCGACGAGGAGGAGAACGCCTTCATGGCACAGGTGTTCGCCGACCCGTTCTTCGGCCGCGTCGTCACCGGAGTGGTGGCACACCTGCGGCCCCGCTCGATGCACCCGCTGCTCATGTTCGCCGACTCCGCGCGCACCCGGCAGCAGGCCCTGAACGACCTCCGGCAGGGCAGCGCGGACGGCGCCCTCGTCGTCTCCACACACGCCGACGACCCGCTGCCCGCGCTGCTCGCCGACGCCGGGGTGCCCACGGTGCTCTTCGCCCGGCCGTCCCGGCCGGTGCCGCTCAGCTATGTCGACCTGGCCCACCGGGACGGCGCCCGCATGGCCGCCGAGCATCTGCTGGACCGGGGGTGCCGGAAGATCGTCACGGTCACCGGACCGCTGGGCGTGTCGGCGAGCCAGGAGCGGCTCGCCGGATTCCGCGACACGATGGCGCGCCGGGGCCATCCGTACGTCCCCGTCGCGGAGGGCGGGTTCACGCTCGACAGCGGCATGGCCGCGATGTCCGGCCTGCTCGCCGAACACCCGGACGTGGACGGCGTGTTCGCGGCCAACGACCTGATGGCCCAGGGCGTGTGCCAGATACTCCGGGAGCGGGGCCGAAGCGTGCCGGACGACGTCGCGGTGGTCGGCTTCGACGACTCCGCCGCGGCGGTGGCCTGCCGTCCGCCGCTGACCACCGTGCGTCAGCCGGTCGAGGAGATGGCGTCGGTCATGGCACGGCTCCTCACCGAGCACATCCAGGGCGTACGCACGGAACCCACCTCCGTGATCTTCGACCCGGAACTCGTGGTGCGCGCGTCTGCCTAGAGCCTGCCCGGCCCCCGCCCGAAACCGTGTCCCCGTGCCGGACGCTGCCGACGGTGACGGACACTGGACCGTCAGCACGAGTACGGGACCGGCGAGCGGGTGGGCCGGCGAGGGAGAGGCAGGCGCATGACCGACCGGATCACCGTGGGCGTGGACGGATCGCCCGAGAGCCGGGCCGCGCTGGCCTGGGCGGGCCGGGAGGCCGTCCGTCGCCGGCTGCCCCTGCGGCTGGTCCACGTCTGGCACTGGGCACCCCACGACGTGATCGGCGGCGGCGACCGCGACGACCACGCGCGCTGGGCACAGGACATGGTGCGGGAGGCGGCGAGCTCCCTCACCGACCGGCACTCCGGTCTGGAGGTGACCGCGGAGGTCCTGGAGGGCGCCGCCGTCGAACTGCTGCTGGCGGAGGCGGCCGCGACGCGGGCCCTGGTCCTCGGATCGCGCGGTTACGGCACGATCGTCGGCTTCCTCCTCGGTTCCGTCGGGCAGCAGGTGATCGCCGAAGCGCCCTGCCCGGTCGTCCTGGTCCGCGCCGACGACCACGCCCCCGCCGAAGCGGCCGGCCGCGAGATCGTCGTGGGGCAGCAGGGCGGACGGGACGACAGCGCCGCGGCGCTGGAGTTCGCCTTCGAGACCGCCGCCGCGCGCGGCGCCGCAGTGCGTGCCGTACGGGCATGGAGCCTGCCGCCCGTGTTCGCCTACAGCCCCGGCTCACTGAAGATGCTGGACGAGGCCGGGGGGCTGGAGCCGTACGAGCGGGAGGCGCTCGCGGAGGCGCTCCAGCCGTGGCGGGAGCGATTCCCCGGTGTGCCCGTCACCCAGCACGTCGAACTGGGCAGCGGCGGGCAGGTGTTGCTGTCGCTGGCGGGGCGGGCCCAGCTGATGGTGGTCGGGCGACGCGCCCACCGCTCGGCGGTCGGGTCGCGGATCGGTTCCGTGGCCCACGCGGTGATGCACCACGCGGACTGCCCGGTGGCGGTCGTTCCGCACGCCTGAGGGGTGCCGCGAGCGGGTCGCGGTGGCCATGGCTGCCGTGCCGCCGGGTCGCCCGAGGTCTCCTTGCCGGTCGGCACCGCGCCGACCGGCGCACTTGTGACCGCCTTCGGTTCGTTCAAGTACCGAAGGCGGGGCCGGGCGTGAGAGCGCTCCCGGGAAATGTTGGCGTGAACTATTGACGACACCATGACACTCGGGTTGACTCCCCGCCCAGCGCCGGTACCGGTTCCGGTACCGGTTCCGGTTCCTGCGCGTGAAGCCGCGATCCCCGTGTGCCGGGAGGCAGTTGTGGCCGTGACCATCGCCGATGTCGCCCAGGCGCCCGGTGTCGGCAAGACGACCGTCTCCCGGGTGCTCAACACCCGCGGCGAGGTCGGCAGGGCCACGGCCGCACGGGTCCGCCAGGTCATCGACCGTATGGGTTATGTACCCAGCTCCGGTGCCGTCGGCCTCGCCCGCGGCCGCAGCCGCAGCCGCACGGTGGGCATGCTTGTGCCCTCGCTGACCTGGCCGTGGATGGGCGAGGTGCTCCGGGGAGTCGCCGACACGGTCGAGGCCGCCGACTTCGGTCTGCTGCTGTTCACCTGCAACCGGGGTGCCGACTCCGTCGCGCGCTTCACCGGCCAGGTCTCCGCGCGCGCCTTCGACGGACTGCTCGTGGTGGAGCCGGAGAACACGCTCGACATGCTGACGGCCCTGCACCGCGACGGCCTGCCCGTCCTCGACGACATTCCGGTGGCCCGGCACACCGAGCGCACACTCAGCACGGTCCGCCGGCCCATGCGAGAGATGGGCGAGACGGTCGCCCGCATCCTCCTGGCCCACCTCGAAGGCCAGGACTGGCCGCTCACCCCGGTCGTACCGCCCACGACCATGATCGAGCGCCGGTCGGCACCGGTGCTCTAGGCGCCCCTGAGCACCTCACCGACCGCCGGGGGCCACGCCCCGGAACCGCGGCACGCCGGCACCGGCCCCTCCCGGCGCAGCGCGCCGTCCCACCGACGACCGCACGTGAGCACCCGCGCACCTTCGCCCGCACGAGTACGCCCCGCACGGACCCGGCACCCCCAACCTCCCCCAGGAGAGCCGCATGCCATCCCGTACCCACCGCACCCTGCTCACCGCCCTCGCCACCCTGACCGCCCTGTCCCTGCTCTCCGCGGGCACGGCCCTGGCGGCCACGGCGCCCGAGCCCGCCGCCGTGGCCGCCGCCGCGAACTGGGACACCGACCGGGCGGCGACCGCCTACGCCGCGAACCCCGCCAGCGTCACGGCCTCGGGCAGCGAGAACGCCGGCACCGCGCCCGGACTCGCCTTCGACGGCAACGCCACCACCCGCTGGTCCAGCCAGTTCGCGGACGACGCGTGGATCCGCGTCGACCTGGGCGCCACCCTGCGCATCGACCGTGTGGTCCTGGACTGGGAGGCCGCCTACGGCAAGCGCTACGTGCTGGAAGTATCCAAGAACGGCACCGACTGGACGCCGTTCTACACCGAGACCGCCGGAACGGGGGGATCAGTCACCGCGCACACCTACCCGCAGGAGGTCACCGGCCGGTACGTGCGGATGCGCGGCGTCGAACGCGCCACGCCCTACGGCTACTCCCTCTACTCCTTCAAGATCTACGGCGGCGAGCCGGCCCCCGCCTCGACGACCCGCTCGAACCTCGCCCTGAACCACCCCGCCTACTCCAACCTGTACCAGCACGCGGGCAATTCACCGGCGTTCGCCACCGACGGCGGCCGGCCCGCCGACCTCAAGGGCGACTCCACGCGCTGGTCCAGCGACTGGAACGCCGACCGGTGGATCTCCGTCGACCTCGGCGCGGCCTCGACCATCAGCAGCGTCGACCTGTACTGGGAAGCCGCCTACGCCGTCGACTACGAACTCCAGGTCTCCGACGACAACAGCACCTGGCGGACCGTGTACCGGCCGACGGCAGCCGAGGTCGCGGCCCGCCGCGCCGATGTGAAGGCCCCGGGCGACGCGGCCGGACGCCACGACACCGTCACCCTGCCGCAGCCCGTGACCGGCCGCTACGTCCGCATGCTCGGCAAGGAACGCCGCTCGTTCTACAACCCGGCGCCCGCCACGGCCCAGTTCGGCTACTCGCTCTACGAGTTCCAGGTCTGGGGCACCGGAGGCAGCGCCGCCGCCGCGTACCCGGCGCTCCCCGGCGAACAGCAGGGCGCGTACCGTACGGCGTTCTTCGACGACTTCACCGGCACGGCACTCGACCGCTCCAAGTGGCGTGTCGTCAGGACCGGTCAGGAGATGGGCCCGGTCAACGGCGAGTCGCAGGCGTACGTGGACTCGGCCGACAACATCAGCACCCAGAACGGCAGCCTCGTCCTGAAGGCCAAGTACTGCAAGGGCTGCACCCAGGCCGGGGGAGGCACGTACGACTTCACGTCCGGACGCGTCGACACCAACACCAAGTTCGACTTCACGTACGGGCGGGTCAGCGCCCGGATGAAGCTGCCCGTCGGCGACGGCTTCTGGCCCGCCTTCTGGCTGCTGGGGAGCAACGTCGACGATCCGTCGGTGTCATGGCCGGCGTCCGGGGAGACGGACATCATGGAGAACATCGGCTACGCGGACTGGACCAGCACGGCCCTGCACGGACCCGGCTACTCGGCCGACGGCAACATCGGCGCCCGGCAGACCTACCCGGCCGGGGGCCGCGCCGACCAGTGGCACACCTACGCCGTGGAGTGGACGCCGACCGCGCTGCGCTTCTCCGTCGACGACACCCTCGTCCAGGAGACGACGCGCAACAAGCTGGAGTCCACCCGGGGACAGTGGGTCTTCGACCACAACCAGTACGTCATCCTCAACCTGGCCCTCGGTGGCGCCTACCCGGCGGGCTGGAACAAGGTCACCACCCCGTACTGGGGGCTGCCGCAGTCCAGCGTCGACCGCGTCGCCGCCGGGGGAGTGCAGGCCGAGATCGACTGGGTGCGGGTCGAACGCAAGGGGTGACACGTCCGCGGGGACGGCCGCCCCGGATCCGCCGGGACGGCCTCCCCGCGCCGGCCGTGGCACCGCGTACCTCCGGCCGGCACGGTCACCGCGATCCGCCGGCGTGCCTACGCGTCGCCCGCCCGGGACATCCGCAGGGCGAGGTCCTGCAGCAGATCGGCGGTCTTGACGTCCGTCCGCCCCGAGTCGTGGACGTCGGCGAGTTCGGAGAACAGGAACGCGAACGCGCCCACGAGCGAGATGGCGGCCGGCAGATAGGCGTCCGCGACGGCCTGCCCGGCCTCCGCTGGCCCCGCGTCGCCCGGCACCTCGACGCGGGGGAACACTTCTGTGACGAGGGCGCCCAGGTGGGTCTCGACCGACTCGACCCCGGACTCCTCGTCCTGGGCGATCCTGCGCACCATCGCGTTGGTCTCGGTGAGCACGCCGATGGCGCGCAGGATGATCTCCGTCTGTTCCATGCCGTGAGCCTAGACGGGTGAAGCCCCGGTGTGGCCTCGATGTTCGTGCCGGGATGGTAGACAGGGCACATGAACGACTTCTCCCGCCTTTGCCCGGATCGCGTGCGATGACCGCAGGAATCGACACCCCGGACCGCCGGGGCCGCACCGGCCTGGACCGCGTCGGCCGTGACCTCACCGGCAACCCCCGCGTCAAGATCCGCGACGTGCGCCTGCTGTCCAGCCATTGGTACGTGGAGCGCACCACCAGCTTCGACTTCCAGCACGCCGACGGCACCTGGAGCACCCAGGAGCGCGAGACCCACGACCGCGGCAACGGCGCCACCCTCCTGCTCTACGACACAAGCCGCGAGACGGTGCTGCTCACCCGGCAGTTCCGCTACCCCGTGTACGTCAACGGGCACCCGGACGGCATGCTGGTCGAGACACCGGGCGGGCTCCTCGACGAGGAGGACGAGCACCCAGAGGTCGCCGTGCGTCGTGAGGTCATCGAGGAGACCGGACACACCGTCGGCGAGGTCCACCACGTCTTCGACGTCTACATGAGCCCCGGATCGGTCACCGAGCGGGTGAGCTTCTACGCCGCCTCGTACGGACCCTCCACGCGCACGCACGAGGGCGGCGGCCTGGACGAGGAGGGCGAGGACATCGAGATCGTGGAACTGCCCTTCGCCCGTGCCCTGGAGATGATCCGCACCGGGGAGATCGCCGACGCGAAGACCATCATGCTGCTCCAATGGGCCGCCCTGGAAGGCCCGTTCAAGAGGGCTTGACTTGAAGTGCTCTTCAAGTTCCAGACTCCCCTCCGGGCCCGAGGACTTCGGGCCCGGACGGGAGGGACACCATGAAGTACCGCACCATCGGCACCGACCCGGGAACCCGCCGCGAGGTGAGCGTGCTCTCGCTCGGCGCGATGCTGTTCGGCTCACGGACGGACGAGAGGACGTCCTTCGCCGTGCTCGACCGCTATGTCGAGGCCGGCGGGAACTTCATCGACACGTCGGACAACTACGCCTTCTGGACCGACGACAGCCAGGGCGGACACAGCGAGGCACTGCTCGGCCGCTGGCGGCGCAGCCGTGGGGTGGGCGACGAGATCGTCATCGCGACCAAACTCGGCGCGCGCCCGCTCGCCCCCGGTACGGGCTACGTGGACAATCCCGAAGGACTCTCCGCCAAGACCGTCCGCGAGGCGTCCGAGCGCAGCCGGGAGCGCCTCGGCGTGGAGCGGATCGACCTGCTGTACGCGCACATAGAGGACCGCACGGTCGATCCGCGCGAGACGGTCGAGGCGTTCGGCGAACTCGTCGCCGAAGGCGGCGTCGGACTGCTCGGGGTGAGCAACCACGCCGTGTGGCGGGTGGAACGCGCCCGCGCGCTCGCCGCGGCGGCGGGCCTTCCCGGGTACGAGGTCCTGCAGTACCACCACAGTCTGCTGCGGCCGCGCAGCGACGTGCCGAGCGACCTGTTCCCGGAGGGGAGCCTCGGCGCGGCGACGGGTGAACTGCTCAGCTATCTGCGGGCCGAGCCCGCCCTGACCCTCGTCGCGTACTCGCCGCTGCTGACCGGCGCCTACGTGCGGGACGACAAGCCGCTCCCGCCGGACTACGACCACCCGGGAACCCCGGCGCGGCTCGCCGTACTGCGGGAGATCGCCGAGGAGACCGGGGCGAGCCCCAACCAGGTGGTCCTGGCCTGGCAGATCGGCGGCGAGCTGCCGGTCGTCCCGCTGGCCGGCGCGTCCTCCGTGGCACAGCTGGAGGAGAACCTGGCCGCGGTGGACCTGGAGCTGACCCCGGACCAGCGGGCGCGACTGGACGCCGCCCACTGAGCCGGCCGAGGCCTATCGGGGCCCGCAGTCCGGGGACCTGAGCGTGGTGAGGAGCAGCGCGATGTCGTCGGGGCGCTCGGTGGCCTGCCGGGCGGGTGCGGTGAGCAGGTCGGCGGCCCCGGAGAGGGAGGAACCACCCGGCTTTCCGTGCGGTGTGCCCGCGCGGGACAGGATCGTGCACAGCGCCTCGATGCCGTCGTCGATGTCCGTGCCGGGCCGCTCGACCAGCCCGTCGGTGTACAGGGCGAGCACCGCCTCGGGCTGCAGCCGCAGCTCCGTCACCGGGTAGCGGGCCCGCGGGTCCACCCCGAGCACCACACCACCGGGCAGGTCCAGCACCTCGGTGCGCCCGTCGGGATGACGCAGCAGCGGCGGCGGATGGCCTGCCCGGGCGGCACGGGCGAGGCCCGTCACCGGATCCACCCGCACATAGCAGCAACTGGCGAACTGGCCCGGGTCGAGGTCGATGAGCAGCCGGTTGGTACCGCTCATCACCTCGTCCGGCGACCGGTCGCCGAGCGCGAACGCCCGGACCGCGCTGCGCAGTTGCCCCATGGTGGCTGCTGCCTGCACACCGTGCCCCTGCACGTCACCGATGACCAGGGCGAGTCCGTCGCCCGCCTCGACGACGTCGTACCAGTCGCCGCCCACGTCCATGCCCACGGTGCCGGGCAGATACCGGCCGGACGTCTCCACCAGGGGATGCGCCGACAGCCGGTGCGGCAGCAGGGCCTCCTGGAGCCCGCGTGCCAGGGCGGCTTCGTTGTCGTAGCGCCGCGCCCGCTCCAGAGCCTGCGCGATCAGCCCGGCGAGCGCGGTCAGCACCGTACGCTCCTCCACGCCGAAGCTGCGGGAACGGTCGAAGCCGAGGATGCACGAACCCACCGGGCGTCCCGAGGCGATCAGCGGCAGAAACGCGCGCGCCCCCTCCGCGGCGTCCAGCGGGATGCCCGGATAGGTCGCGGCCAGTTGCTCCATCGACTCGAAGAAGAGGGCACGGCCGTGGGTGAGGGTCTCCACGCCGGGCAGTTTCGCGTCCAGACCCACCCCGTCGAACGGGGCGAGGAACCCCTGCGGGAAGCCCGTCTCCCAGGCCAGGTACAGACGCCGTTCCTGGAGGAGATAGATGGCGAGACGACGGCCGCCGAAGGCGGGCAGCAGCTCCCGCATCACCACCTCGGACACCTGGCGGGCCGTCACGGCCTCGGTCAGCGCGATGGCGAGGACGATCGGCCGGTACAGCGGCGCCGTCGTCGGGACGCCGCTGCTCGGCTCCTCGTCCGTGTCCCGGCCTGCCGTCACGGAGGCCGGGTCGAGTGGGGCGGCCTCCGCGGTCTCGGCGACCCGCCCCACCGGCACGAGCCGGCAGGTGAGGCTGGCCGGGCCGGGGAACACGGAGAGTGTCAGCCAGGCGCCTCCGCCGCGTCCCGGCGTGCCTTCGCGGCGCCCGTGCGGGATCCGCACCTGGAACTGCACCGGGTCCGGTGACAGCAGCGCCCCGCGCAGATGGTCCTCGTACACGGGGCGGTCCAGCCATGGCACCGCCTGCCACAGGGACCGTCCGAGCAGTTCCGTCCGCGGACGCCCGAGCAGCTCGGCCGCGCGTTCGTTGGCGTAGATGATGAGCCCGAGCCGGTCGAGCGCGAAGACGGCCTCCGGCAGCAGGTCCGCCGCCTGGTCCGCCGCCGGGCCCGGGCCCGGTTCGACGACCACGCCGCTCACCCGGTAGGGCGGGAGCAGGCCCGGACCAGACGTCCACAGCTCCACCACCCGCACCTCGCCGCTCGCGGTGCACAGCGGTATCGGGTGGTGCGGCGGGTGCCCGGCCGCGGTCTCGCGCAGGGCGGCCATGAACAGGAGGGGTTCGTCGGGGGCGACGGCCGCGGCGAGGGCCTCCAGCGTTCCGGTGAATCCCGCGTGGTCGCTGCCGAGCAGGGCCCACAGACCGTCGTCCGCGATGACGCCGCCGTCGCCCGGGTCCCACGTGAACCGCCCGACGCAGCGCGCCGTGGGACCGTCGGCCGGGGGCCGCGTGCACATCGGCTCCCCGTCCCACCGGACGCCGGGCCCGTCCTTGTCCAACGCGGCCAGCGCCGCGCCCAGTTCCTCCGCCACCGCCGTCATCCGGTCCCGGTCCGGCAGCACCTCGGTGGCGTCCGAGGCCGACGGCCGCAGCACCGTGAGCACGCCGTACGACGTCGAGGCCCCCACCACCGGGACGTACAGCGAACCGAACGGGAACGGCAGGCCCGCCGCGAGCTGTGGATAGCGGCGCATGGTCTCGGTCGCGTCCGTCAGGAGGACCTCCACACCGAGCCGGTGGGCGTCCGCGACGGGGAAGGGCCGGTGCACGTCCATGCGCCACCAGGGCCGGAACAGCGGTCCCGGCAGACCCGCGAGCACGGCGAGCCGCAGCAGGCCCGGCGTGCTCGAACGCAGATAGACGCCCCCCGCGAAGCCGCGAGCCGCACGGATCGCATCCGTCACGGCCCCGCTGAGCAGGGCATCCAGGCTCTCCAGCGCCTGGACCTCACGCTCGGCGCTCCCAGTCATCGGTCTGCCCTCGTCCGCCCACCGTCAGGGGGGTACCACAGCAAGAATGCGCCTTCGAGGCCCCTGACCGCACCTCGGCGCCCGTACCGGGACAGGGCCGTGCGGCACCCTCGATCAGGGACGCGCCCGGCCGTGCCCAGCGCGAACATACAGGCTCACCGGGATGTTCAGGAGCCGTCCGGCACCTTGTGCTTCAGGAACCGTTCCGCGGTGATTCAGGAGCCGTCCCGCGTGACGAGGGTCTCGGCCGCGACGGCCGCGACAGCATCGGCCACCGACGCCAGCGCGGGGGAGTCCAGCTTCCACTGCTGCCAGTACAGGGGGACGTCGACGATCCGGCGTGGCGCCAGCCGGACCAGTCGCCCGGCACGCAGCAGTGGTCCGGCCTGCGCCTCGGGCACCATGCCCCAGCCCATGCCGGCCACGACGGCGTCCACGAACCCTTCCGACGTGGGCATGAAGTGCCGCAGCGCGCTCGCGGCGCCGCCGCCTCGCAGGGCACGCACGAACTCGTCCTGGAGGCCGTCGTTGCGGTCGAACACCACCAGGGGCATGTCGGCGATCACGTCGCGCAGCGGCGTCTCCGCCCTCAGCCACCGTGCGGCGAGGCCGGGGCTCGCGACCGGCAGATAGCGCATCCGGCCCAGGGCCCGCACGGAACAGCCCGTCACGGGGTCCGACGAGGAGGTCACGGCCGCCATGACCAGCCCCTCGCGCAGCAGTGCGGCGGTGTGGTCCTGGTCCTCGCGGCGCAGCTCGAAGCAGAGACGGAGGTCCTCGGGGACCCGGGTGAGCGCCGGGAGGAACCAGGTGGCCAGCGAGTCGGAGTTCACCGCGATGGACACACGCGTGGGCTCCCCGGGGCCGGCCATGCCGAGCGCCGCGTGCGCGTCGCGTTCCAGCCGGGCGAGCTGACGCGCGAAACGCACGACGACCTCGCCGGACTCCGTGGGCCGCACCGGCTTCGTCCGCATCAGCAGCACCCGGCCGGTGCGTTGTTCGAGCGCCTTGACGCGCTGGCTGACCGCCGACGGAGTCACATGGAGCGCCAGGGCCGCCGCGTCGAAGGTGCCCTCGTCGACCACGGCGAGCAGCGTGCGCACCTGGTCCACGGGCAGATCTGTCATCACGAGCGCTAATGATACGTAAGAATCTTTAGCTGTACTCCCGGCGATGTGCTCCATAACGTCGACGGCATGACAGCCGCTCTCACCGCCGCGACCGCGGGCTTCTGCACCGGTCTCTCGCTCATCGTCGCCATCGGCGCGCAGAACGCCTTCGTCCTGCGCCAGGGCATCCGCCGCGACGCGGTCCTCGCCGTGGTGGCCATCTGCGCGCTGTCGGATGCCGTCCTCATCGCCCTGGGCGTCGGAGGCGTCGGCGCGGTGGTCGTGGCATGGCCCGCCGCGCTCACCGCGGTCGGGCTGATCGGCGGCGGCTTCCTCCTCGTGTACGGGTTCCTCGCCGCACGCAGGGCCCTGCGGCCCTCGGCGCTGCAGCCGTCGGCCGCGCCGGCGGACTCACGACGGCGTGCCGTGCTCACCTGCCTGGCGCTGACCTGGCTCAACCCGCACGTCTACCTCGACACCGTGTTCCTGCTCGGCTCCGTCGCGGCCGACCGCGGGCCGCTGCGCTGGACGTTCGGGCTGGGCGCGGCGACGGCGAGCCTGTGCTGGTTCGTCGCGCTCGGCTTCGGCGCCCGGCTGCTCGGCCGGTGGCTGGCCCGGCCCGCGTCGTGGCGTGTGCTGGACGGTCTGGTCGCCACGACGATGATCGCCACCGGTGGCCTCCTGATCGCCGGGGCGTGAGGTCCGGCTCTGTGAACGTTGCGTCCCCCGGAGGACACGAACCGTTCCCGCTCGGTCATAGTGATCCCTGAAGCGAAAGATGTATCGAGCAATCAGGACGAGTGTGGACACGAGCGAAAGCAGCAAGGACAGCGGCCCCGGGACACACGACGAGGCCCCCGGGACACAGCCGCCGAACCGGAACGGGTGGCGCCGGTGGACCATGGACACCCGGCCGCTGCGCCGCCCCGCCTACCGTCGGCTGTGGTCCTCGACCATCGTCACGGCGGTCGGCAGCCAGCTCACCGCGGTCGCCGTGCCCAAGCAGATCTACGACATCACCGGCTCCTCGGCCTGGGTTGGCTACGCCAGCCTCGCCGGACTGCTGCCGCTGGTGGTCTTCGCGCTGTGGGGCGGCGCCATCGCGGACAGCATGGACCGGCGCAAGCTCCTGCTCGTCACCAACACCGGCATAGCCGTCACCTCACTGCTGTTCTGGGCGCAGGCGGTCGGCGGACTCGACTCCGTACTCGTCCTGATGGTGCTGCTCGCCCTCCAGCAGGCGTTCTTCGGCCTGAACTCCCCGGCGCGCAACGCCTCCATCGCCCGGCTGGTCCCGGCGGAGGAACTGCCCGCGGCCAACGCGCTCGGCTCCACCGTCATGCAGACCGGCCTGGTGGCCGGGCCGCTGCTCGCCGGCGCGCTCATCCCCGTCATCGGCCTGCCCGAGCTCTACCTGATCGACGCCCTCGCCCTGTGCGTCACCGTGTGGGCCGTGGCGCGACTGCCCGCCCTGCCGCCCCTGACCGACGGGCCGTCCAGGCGGGCGGGATGGCGCGAGGTCGCCGCCGGGTTCCGCTACATCTCCGTCCACAAGGTGCTGCTGCTGTCCTTCCTCGCCGACATCATCGCCATGGTCTTCGGCATGCCCCGCGCGCTGTTCCCGGAACTCGCCGCGCAGACCTACGCGCCGTACGGCGAAGGGCTCGCGCTCGGCCTGCTGTTCGCGGCGATCCCCATCGGCGCCGTGATCGGGGGCCTGATGTCGGGCACCTTCTCCCGGGCCCGGCGGCACGGCCTCATGGTCATCGTCGCGGTCGCGGCCTGGGGAGCCGCCGTCACCGGGTTCGGACTCAGCACCAGTCTGTGGGTGGCGGTGGCCTTCCTCGCCGCGGCCGGGGTCGCCGACATGGTCTCCATGGTGTTCCGCGGCGCGATCCTGCTGTCCGCCGCGACCGACGAGATGCGCGGGCGGATGCAGGGCGTCTTCACGGTCGTCGTCGTCGGCGGGCCGCGCCTGGCCGACGTCCTGCACGGCACGGTCGGCTCGCTCTTCGGACCGCGCGCCGCGGTCGCGGGCGGCGGCCTGCTGGTGATCGCCGCCGTACTGGGCCTGGCAGCCGTGACCCCCGCCCTGAGGCGTTACACGATCTGACGCCACAGCGGGCCGGGGTGGCTCTAGAGTGATCGCCATGGGGGCGACACGACCTACATCGCAGTTCCACGCGCCGAACAGCGGTGCCTCGACGGGCGTCGACCGGCTGGTGGGGGCGCTCGACGCGCAGGACGCCAATGACGGCGTCCGCCGACTGCGCGCCTGGGCGCACACGGCACTGGACGTACGGCCGGGGGAGCGGGCGCTCGACATCGGCTCCGGCACCGGTTCGCAGACCCGGCACCTAGCGGCCGCCGCGGCGCCCGGCGGCGCGGCTCTCGGCATCGAGCCCAACCCGGGGCTGCGCGCCGTGGCCGAGCAGCGCACGGAACCGGGCGGCCGGGCCCGCTTCATGGACGGCGACGCGCTCTCCCTGCCCGTGCCCGACGGCTCGATCGACGTGGTGTGGTGCGAGCGCGTGCTCCAGCACCTCCTCGAACCGGAGAAGGCCGTCGTCGAGATCGCCCGCGTCCTGCGCCCCGGCGGGCGGGTGGCCCTGCTCGACACCGACTGGGCGACCACGATCCTGCACCCGGGGGACCCGGAGACCGTCGCGGCCGTCACCTCCGGCGCGCTCTCGGCGGCGGCCGACCCGTACTCGGGACGCAAGCTCGTGGGCCGGCTGGCGGCGGCGGGACTGGTGGTCGACGACCGGGGTTCGCAGGCACTGCTCCAGGACCACACCACGGTCGCCTGGCCGCTGATCCGCATGCTGGGCGAGTCCGCCGTACGCCGCGGCCTCGTCACCGAGGCGCAGCGCGACCGCCTCTACGAGGACCTCACCGAGGCTGCCGCACAGGGGGCGCTGCACATGTCCGTGACCATGTTCGGGGCGGTGGCGCACCGCCCCGGGTGACCCGGTCGGCGTACCGGAGCGAGCGGTGGTCACCACGTCCGGTTTGAATGGGCATATCGTCCGAATCAAAGCGGAATACAATGGTATGGCCGTCGTCGCTGACGGAGGTACCGCAGTTTCCCCTGGCATTGGGGGTACACGAGCAACATGAACACCGCGACCTATGAAGTGATCGCAGCCAGCTCCGCGGTGAACGCGATCGCCGCCTTCGTCGGTGGTCTCGTCATCGCAGGTGCGCTCGTCTGGGCCGTCCGGATGGGCATCAGCGTGCGGCGCGAGGAGCTGGACCCGCCCACCCCCGAGGAGCAGCCCAAGCTGCCCGCCGAGGGGGCGATCCACGAGATCCGGGAGATGCGGGAACCCGACGAGGTCCCGCACGCCGTGGACGAGAGCGAACGGCTGATGCCGTACAACCTCCACGCCGCGGGCAGCAAACACGCCGACGATCAGCATCGCAAACGCTGGGTTCCCGGATCCAGCGGTTCCTTCGGAAGCGGCGGCCCCGGCAGGACCTGAACGGGCCGCGCGCAGCGGACATGACCGCCCCGTCGGGCGGTCATGTCCGTCTGTCGTGGGGGAGGTCGGCCGCCGAGTCCTCCGGGGCCAGGTCGGGGCGCAGCCGCAGCCAGGACGGCTGCCGCAGCAGACCGGCCCGGGTGCGGGTGCTGTAGCGGACCTCGCCCACCAGCCGTGGCAGCACCCAGTGCGCCCCGGTCACCCTCGGCACCGGGGTGAAGGGGCAGCGGTCCGTCGCGGCGGCCCGCAGCAGCCGGGCCAGCTCGGCGCGCTCCGTCTCGTTCCAGCCGGTCCCCACGCTCCCCACGTAGTGCAACACGCCCTCCGCGTCGCGCTGTCCCACCAGCACGGCGCCCGGAAGCCCGGCCAGCCGCCCCTTGCCCGGTGCCCAGCCGCCGACGAGGACGTCCTCGGTCCTCATGTTGCGGATCTTGATCCAGGAGCGTGAGCGCACCCCGGGCTCGTACACGGAGTCCAGCCGCTTGCACACCAGCCCCTCCAGACCGTTCTCCCGAGTGGCCCGCAGGGCCGCCTCGCCGTGGCCGACGAGCGCGACCGGGGTCGACCAGAACGGTCCGGCGAGAGCGAGCCCGTCCAGTTCCTCGCGCCGTCGCCCGTAGCGCAGTCGGGTCAGGTCCCCTGCGAGGTGCATGACGTCGAACAGCACGAGGTGCGCGGGGGCCTGCGCGGCACGACGAGCCGCCTTGCCCGGTGATCCGGCGAGCCCCATGCGGGACTGGAGCAGCTGGAAGTCGCCACGCCCGCGCTCGTCCAGGACGAGGATCTCGCCGTCCAGGATCGCCGGTGTTCTCCCCAGAGCGTCACCCAGCGGACGCAGCTCCGGGTACGCGGCGGTGATGTCCTCACCGGACCGGGCACGCAGCACCAGACTGCCGTCCCCGGGCAGATAGACCACGGCGCGCTGGCCGTCCTGCTTCGTCTCGTACGCCCAGCGCATGTCCTGGCCCCTGGGCGGGAGCGTGCCGGGCGTGGCGAGCATGGGAGCGATCAGCGGCAGTCTCACAGCTGTGTTCTCGACAGGCCTCGCGCGGCGCACGCTCGGGCGGCGGCCGTTTCGCCTGAACGGCGGCCCTCCTCCGTCCCCCTTGCCCGCCGGTCCCTACTTCGTACGGTGCCGCCGGCCCGGCCGTGCCGACGGCGACCGTGCCGACGGCCTCCGCTACCGGCCCTCCTCCAGCGCCTGGGCCATCAGGGTCTGCAGTCGCAGCCCGCGGTGCGCGTCGAGTTCGCCGGACCGTCCCGTCCGTACGGCCGTGGCGAACTCGCGGCGCAGCACGGGCCAGGACTCCTCGTGGTCGAGTGCCGAGCCGTCCAGGACCAGCTCGGGATGCCGGCCGAACAGCTCGATCCGCATGATGCCGCGCTCGACCTCGACCGAACCGGACAGCGAGGCCTGGCTGACCGCGCCCCCCTCGTGCTCGCAGGTGAGCTCGACCCACCGGCGGGGGTCCCCGGTGGCCCGCACGCGCAGGACGGGACCGAGGGCCGCGTCCAGCAGATCGAGGATGTGCGGCCCGATGTCCAGCAGTGCCCCGTGTTCCAGGCGCCACGGGGTCGCGAAGTCCCCGCCCAGGAAGGCACCGCCCACACAGCACGACCTCGCCCCGGAGACGTCGAGTTCGCGGGCCTCCGCCAGGAACCGCCGGGTCTCCGGGTGATAGCGGTTCGACAGGACGAGCTGGGAGACGACTCCGGCGCTGTCGATGGCGTCCACGAGCTCGCGCGCCGCGGGCAGATCGAGGGCCAGGGGCTTCTCCAGCAGCAGGGCCTTGCCCGCCTTCGCCGCCCGCAGCGCCAGTTCCGCCTGCACGTCGGGCGGAACGGAGAAGGCGACGGCCTCACAGGTGTCGAGCAGTTCCTCGAACGTCCCGGCGACGGCGGCCCCGTGGGGTGCGGCCGTCTCCCGCGCGGCCTCCGGGCGCCGGGCCCACACCGAGGCCAGCCGCGTCTCGGGCCCGGCGGCGAGCACGCGCGCGTGGACCATGCGTGCCCATGGCCCCGCGCCGACCAGCCCGACCGAGACGGGTGCGTGCGGCCAGTCGTGCGCGTTTCCGGTCACGAGGAACTCCTCTGCTGTGCTGTGTGGTGCGGGTGCGGGGCGTCCCGACGAGCCGACGCCCCGTCAGGACCAGGGCCGTCGAACCGCCTGACGAGCACACTTCACCACGCCGTCCCGCGATCCGGCCAGAGCCCCCCCCCGTCGCCGGGGCCACGACCTCCGCATCCCCCGGCCCCGCACCCGCCCGTAACTTGACCTGATTGAGGGGGATACCGGCCGAGGAGACTCATAGGCTGTGCGCGCGAGTGATCACCGTCGACCCGAAGGAGCGAACGTGACGCCACGCCCGCAGCAGGCCGCAAGACGCTCAACAGTCCTTCGCCGGGAAGCCGTTGTCGCCACCGTCCCCGTCGCCGTGGCGGCCCTGCTCGCCGCGGCCGGACCGGCGGCCGCGGGGACCGTCGGCCGGGCTGGAGCCGGAGATCCGTACTTTCCCCTCGCGGGCAACGGCGGCTACGACGTCCGTCACTACGACCTGACCCTCGGCTACGACCCGCACAGCCGTCACCTGGACGGCAAGGCGGTCGTCACCGCCCGTGCGACACAGCGCCTGACCCGCTTCGACCTCGACCTCAAGGGGCTGAAGGTCACCGGCGTCACCGTCGACCACGCCAAGGCGGCCTTCCGCCGCGACGGCCAGGAGCTCGTCGTCACACCCCGGCACGCCCTGTGCGAGGGGCAGGAGTTCAAGGTGACCGTCACCTACTCCGGTACACCGAAACCGGTCACCGACCCCGACGGCTCCCTCGACGGCTGGATCCCCACCGACGACGGCGCGTTCGTGGCCGGCGAACCCCAGGGAGCCATGACCTGGTACCCCGCGAACAGCCACCCCACGGACAAGGCGTCGTACGACTTCACCCTCACCGTCCCGAAGGGCTACACCGCCGTCGCGAACGGCCTCCTGCGCGGGCAGCGCACCACCCACGACCGGACCACCTTCCGCTGGCGGCAGTCCGAACCGATGGCCGCCTACCTGGCGACGGCGACCGTCGGGAAGTTCAAGGTCGAGCAGTACACCACCCGCGACGGGCTCAGGGTCTACAACGCCGTCGACCCCCGTGAGGCGACCGCCGCCGCGCCGGTCCTGAAGAAGCTGCCCTCGGTACTGGCCTGGGAGAGCGAGGTGTTCGGGCGCTACCCGTTCCGCGCCGCCGGCGCCATCGTCGACCGGGCACCGCAGGTCGGCTACGCGCTGGAGACCCAGACGCGGCCCGTGTACGACTCCGCACCCGACCTGGGCACCCTCGTCCACGAGAGCGCCCACCAGTGGTTCGGGGACTCGGTCTCCCTCACCCGGTGGAAGGACATCTGGCTCAACGAGGGCTTCGCGACGTACGCCGAGTGGCTCTACACCGAGCAGCACGGCGGCAGGAGCGCGCAGAAGACGTTCGACTCCCTGTACGCCAGTCCCGCGAGCAGCGATCTGTGGGCGTTCCCGCCCGGCGACCCCGGCAGCGGCGCGCACCTCTTCGACACGCCCGTGTACGCGCGCGGCGCCATGACCCTGCACAAGGTGCGCACCGCCGTCGGTGACCGTGCCTTCTTCCGCATCCTGCGGAACTGGGCCGCAGGGCACCGTGACGGTCACGGCACCACGGCCCAGTTCGTCCGCCTCTGCGAGCGGGAGTCCGGCAAGGACCTCGGGCACCTGTTCCACACCTGGCTGGAGACCGCGGGCAAGCCGTCCTCGTCGTGAACCTCGCCGCGACCGCGGCTCCGCTCCGCGGGGCGGCTCTCAGGCGGGGCGGAGCCAGACGGTGGCGAGGGGCGGCAGGGTCAGCTCGATGCTGGTGGGACGTCCGTGTGACGGCTCGGACTCGGTCTTGACGGGGTGGGAGGTGTGGATGCCGCTGCCGCCGTAGCGGGCGTGGTCGGTGTTGAGGATTTCCTGCCAGGCAGGGATGTCCTCGGGGACGCCGATGCGGTAGCCGTGCCGCACGGCGGGGGAGAAGTGCGAGACGGCGAGCAGGGGGGTGCCGTCGGCGTCGTACCGGATGAAGGCGAACACGTTGTCGTCCGCCGCGTCGGCGGTGATCCAGCTGAACCCGGAGGGGTCGGTGTCGCGCTGCCAGAGCGCGGGTTCACGCCGGTGCACCGTGTTGAGCTCGCGGACGAGGTCGCGGACACCGCGGTGGTCGGGTTCGGCGGGATAGGCGGGATCGAGCAGCCACCAGTCGGGGCCGTGTGCCTCGGACCATTCGGCACCCTGGGCGAACTCCTGCCCCATGAAGAGGAGTTGCTTGCCGGGGTGGGCCCACATGAAGCCGAGGTAGGCGCGCACGGTGGCCCGCTGCTGCCACCAGTCTCCGGGCATCTTGGAGACCAGTGAGCCCTTGCCGTGGACGACCTCGTCGTGGGAGATGGGCAGGACGTAGTTCTCGCTGTAGGCGTACACCATCGAGAAGGTCATCTCGTTGTGGTGGTACTTGCGGTGGATCGGCTCGCGCTGGATGTACTCCAGCGAGTCGTGCATCCAGCCCATGTTCCACTTCAGCCCGAACCCGAGACCCCCGTCGGAGGTCGGCCGGGTGACGCCGTCCCAGGCGGTCGACTCCTCGGCGATGGTGACGACGCCGGGGTTGCGGCGGTAGACGGTGGCGTTCATCTCCTGGAGGAAGGCGACCGCGTCGAGGTCTTCGCGTCCGCCGTGCTCGTTGGGGACCCACTGCCCGGGTTCGCGGGAGTAGTCGAGGTAGAGCATGGAGGCGACCGCGTCGACGCGCAGGCCGTCGATGTGGAACTCCTCGCACCAGTAGACGGCGTTGGCGACGAGGAAGTTGCGGACCTCGTGCCGCCCGTAGTCGAACTCGAGGGTGCCCCAGTCGGGGTGGGCGGCGCGCCGTGGGTCGGCGTGCTCGTAGAGCGCGGTTCCGTCGAATTCGGCGAGGGCCCAGTCGTCGCGGGGGAAGTGCGCGGGCACCCAGTCCATCAGGACGCCGATGCCGGCCCGGTGCAGGGCGTCGACGAGGTACTTGAAGTCGTCGGGGGTGCCCAGCCGTGCGGTGGGGGCGTAGAAGCCGGTCACCTGGTAGCCCCACGATCCGCCGAACGGGTGCTCGGCGAGCGGCATGAACTGGACGTGGCTGAAGCCCAGATCGGATATGTAGGCGGGGAGCTGCTCGGCGAGCTCGCGGTAGGTGAGGCCCGCGCGCCAGGACGGCAGGTGCACCTCGTACACGGAGAACGGCGCCACGTGCACCGGGCACTTCGCCCGCCCCGCCATCCACTCGGCGTCGTTCCACTCGTAGTCCGACTCCGTCACGATGGAAGCCGTGGCCGGGGGTGTCTCGGTGCGCCGGGCCATCGGGTCCGCGCGCAGTGTGCGGGTCCCGTCGGGGCGGGTGACGTCGAACTTGTACCGGGCGCCTTCGCCCATACCGGGGAGGAACACCTCCCAGATCCCGCTGGAGCCGAGCGACCGCATCGGGAAGCCGGCGTTCGTGTCCCAGTGGCAGAAGTCGCCGCAGACCCTGACCCCCTGGGCGTTCGGCGCCCACACGGTGAAACGGGTACCGCTCACACCGTCGACCGTCATGGGGTGCGCGCCGAGGGCCCGCCACAGCTCCTCGTGCCGGCCCTCGCTGATCAGGTGCAGGTCGAGTTCGCCCAGCGTGGGCAGGAAGCGGTAGGGGTCCTGCGTCTCGAACGGGGTGCCGTCGTACGTCACCGACAGTGTGTAGGCGGGGATCGCGTCGAGCGGCAGCACGCGCGAGAAGATCCCGTCGCCCGTGTTCTCCAGTTCGGTGCGCAGCCCGTCCACCACCACGGCCACGGACTGCGCGAACGGGCGCAGCGCCCGGAACACGACGCCGTCCGGGACGAGATGCGCGCCCAGCAGTGCGTGCGGGTCGTGGTGGGCACCCGACAGCAGACGCGCGCGGTCCGGCGCGTCCATCGGGGCGGAAGCGGCCGGCCGTACGCCGGCCGGTGCGATGCGGGCTGTCACGACTTCAGCCTCCTCGGGGGAAGGGGAACGGGTGGGACAACTGGTCATCGGACCTCGGCAGAGGCGAGGCGGCCGACCGCGGCCATCGGCACGGGCAGCCAGTCGGGGCGGTGTCGCGCCTCGTACAGCACCTCGTACACGGCTCGGTCCGTCTCGTAGGCGCGGAGCAGCTCGGGTTCCTCGCGGGGATCCCACTCCGCCTCGGCGGCGTAGCCCGCGCAGAAGGCCTCGCGGCAGCGTTCCGCCCACTCGGGCCGCCAGGGCTGGCGGGACCGGGCGGCGTAGTCGAAGGATCGCAGCATTCCCGCGACGTCGCGAACGGGGGACTGGAGGCGGCGGCGCTCGGCGAGCGGACGGGCCGGTTCGCCCTCGAAGTCGATGACGGACCATCGCTGCCCGGCCCGGAGCACCTGGCCGAGGTGGAGGTCGCCGTGGATCCGCTGCGCGGGCCGTACGCCCGAGTCGAGGGAGGCGAGCGCGTCGAACGCGGAGCGCAGTCCGGGCGCGTACGGCCGGAGTTCGGGCACCGAGTGGACGGCGGCGTCGAGTCGTCCGCGCATCGCCTCCGCGAGACGTCTGTTGCGGGGCGGGCTCGGCGCGTCGACGGGCAGGGCGGAGGCCAGGGCGAGGTGCACCTCGGCGGTGGCGCGCCCCAGTTCGTAGGCCTCGTCGGTGAAATCGCGGTCCGCGGCGAGGGATTCGAGGGCGAGGCTCCAGCCGTCGGTCGCCCCGGGCAGGAACGGCTGGAGCACGCCGAGTGTCGCCTCCTGCGGCTGCGAGGTCCGGAACCACGCGGCGGGGGCGGGGACCCGGGTGCAGCCCTGCCGGGCCAGCGCACGCGGCACCTCCAGGTCCGGGTTGATGCCGGGCTGGATGCGGCGGAACACCTTCAGGATGAACGAATCCCCGTACACCACGGACGAGTTGGACTGTTCGGCGTCCAGCAGCCGGGGAGCGAGACCGGTCGGCAGTGTCACCCGTATGTCGCGCTCGAAACGCAGCGGTCCCGCCGTGCCGGGCCGGCGCAGGCGCTCCAGCAGCAGTCCGGCGGCCCGGGTGTCGTGCAGCGCGTCGTACACCATGAGGCCGGAGAGCGGGCCCGCGCTCGCCCGGCCGATGACGGCATGGGCGAGCCGCGGCGGCACCACCTTCCGTATCCCGAGCAGGAGTTGGTAGCAGTCGTCGGCCGGGGGAGTGCCGGCACCCCCGGGGGAGCGGGAGTCGAGGAACTCCGTGCGGACCAACAGGTGCAGGCACCCCGGGTACAGCTCGGTCGACGACACCAGCGTCAGATCCGTGACGGGCCTGCCCTTGCCCGCGAACCAGCGCTGCCGGGGGAGCCACTCACGCAGCAGCCCGGCGAGCGAGGTCAGCAGCGGAGCGGGACCTTGGCCGCTCGGACGGTGCAGCGCGGTCTTCGCCATGGCGACACGTCCTTTCTTGGGCGGGCGGGCCGTGGGGGCACGGCGGCGGGCGTTCAAGATCGCCTGGCGGTGACGGGGGCCATCCCGGGGCGGAGGCGGAACCAGTAGAAGCCGTGTCCGGCGAGGGTGAGCAAGTAGGGGAGTTCTCCGATGGCCGGGAATCGCACGCCGCCGATGAGTTCGACGGGGTGGCGTCCGTTGAACTCGCGCAGGTCGAGTTCGGTGGGCTGGGCGAAGCGGGAGAAGTTGTGGACGCACAGGACGAGGTCGTCGTCGGCTTCGCGGAGGAAGGCGAGGACGGCGGGGTTGGAGGAGGGCAGTTCGGTGTAGGTGCCGAGTCCGAAGGCCTTGTTCTGTTTGCGGATCTCGATCATGCGGCGGGTCCAGTGGAGCAGGGAGGACGGCGAGGACATGGAGGCCTCGACGTTGGTGACCTGGTAGCCGTAGACGGGGTCCATGATCGTGGGGAGGAAGAGGCGGCCGGGGTCGCAGGAGGAGAAGCCCGCGTTGCGGTCGGGGGTCCATTGCATGGGGGTGCGCACGGCGTCGCGGTCGCCGAGCCAGATGTTGTCGCCCATGCCGATCTCGTCGCCGTAGTAGAGGATCGGGGAGCCGGGCAGGGAGAGCAGCAGGGCGGTGAAGAGTTCGATCTGGTTGCGGTCGTTGTCGAGGAGGGGGGCCAGGCGGCGGCGGATGCCGATGTTGGCGCGCATGCGCGGGTCCTTGGCGTATTCCGCGTACATGTAGTCGCGTTCCTCGTCGGTGACCATTTCGAGGGTGAGCTCGTCGTGGTTGCGCAGGAAGATGCCCCATTGGCAGTTGGAGGGGATGGCGGGGGTCTTGGCGAGGATCTCGGAGACGGGGTAGCGGGACTCGCGGCGGACGGCCATGAAGATGCGGGGCATGACGGGGAAGTGGAAGGCCATGTGGCACTCGTCGCCACCGGAGGGGAAGTCGCCGAAGTAGTCGACGACGTCCTCGGGCCACTGGTTCGCCTCCGCCAGCAGCACCGTGTCCGGGTACAGGGCATCGATCTCGGCCCGCACCCGCCTCAGGAACGCATGGGTGGCGGGCAGGTTCTCGCAGTTGGTGCCTTCGACCTGGTACAGGTACGGCACCGCGTCGAGCCGGAACCCGTCGATCCCGAGGTCGAGCCAGAAGCGGAGTGCCGCCAGGATCTCCTCCTGGACCCGGGGGTTCTCGTAGTTGAGGTCGGGTTGGTGGGAGAAGAAGCGGTGCCAGTAGTACTGCTTGCGGACGGGGTCGAAGGTCCAGTTGGAGGCTTCGGTGTCGACGAAGATGATGCGGGCGTCCTGGTACTGCTTGTCGTCGTCGGCCCAGACGTAGTAGTCGCCGTAGGGGCCGTCGGGGTTGGTGCGGGACTCCTGGAACCACGGGTGCTGGTCGCTGGTGTGGTTCATGACGAAGTCGATGATGACGCGCATGCCGCGCTGGTGGGCGGCGTCGACGAACTCGACGAAGTCGGCGAGGTCGCCGAACTCGGGCAGGACGGCGGTGTAGTCGGAGACGTCGTAGCCGCCGTCGCGCAGGGGTGACTTGAAGAACGGGGGCAGCCACAGGCAGTCGATGCCGAGCCATTGCAGGTAGTCGAGTTTGGCGGTCAGGCCCTTGAGGTCGCCGACACCGTCACCGTTGCTGTCCTGGAAGGAGCGGACCAGGACCTCGTAGAAGACGGCGCGTCTGAACCAGTCGGGGTCGCGGTCCTTGGCCGGAGTGTCCTCGAACGTGTCCGGGACGGGCTCGTTGACCATCATGCGGGTGACCCTCCGATCCGCGCTGCCGGGCCGACGGAGAACACATGCGCGCCGCCCGGACCCAGACGCACATAGTTGGCCCTGCCCCAGTGGTAGGTCTCGCCGGTGAGCTCGTCGCGCACCGGCACGGTCTCGTGCCGGTCCAGGCCGAGTCGCGGCATGTCCAACGAGACCGTGGCCTCCTGGGTGTGGTGGGGATCGAGGTTGACCACCACCACGACCACGTCCTCCCGGGTGCGCTTCCCGTACACGAAGACCGCTTCGTTGTCGGCCTCGTGGAAGTGGAGGTTCCTCAGTTCGTGCAGGGCCTTGTGACGCCTCCTGATCCGGTTCAGCCGGGTGATCAGCGGAGTGATGGTCCTGCCCGCGCGTTCGGCGGACTCCCAGTCGCGCGGCCGCAGTTGGTACTTCTCGGAGTCGAGGTACTCCTCACTGCCCGCTCCGACCGCGGTGTTCTCGCAGAGCTCGTACCCGGCGTACATCCCCCAGGACGGCGACAGCGTCGCGGCGAGCACGGCCCGCACCTCGAAGGCGGGCCGCCCGCCGTGCTGGAGGTGACCGGGCAGGATGTCCGGGGTGTTCACGAAGAAGTTGGGCCGCATGTAGGACGCCGCCTCGCCCGACAGCTCGGTCAGGTACTCGGTCAGCTCCTGCTTGGTGGTGCGCCAGGTGAAGTACGTGTACGACTGCTGGAAACCGACCGCCGCGAGCCGGTGCATGACCGCCGGCCGGGTGAACGCCTCGGCCAGGAAGATCACGTCGGGGTCCGTGCGGTTGATGTCGGCGATGACCTGTTCCCAGAACACCACCGGCTTGGTGTGCGGGTTGTCGACGCGGAAGATCCGGACGCCGTGGTCCATCCAGTACCGCAGGACGCGCACGGTCTCGGCGACCAGCCCCGGCATGTCCTTGTCGAAGGCGATCGGGTAGATGTCCTGGTACTTCTTCGGCGGGTTCTCGGCGTACGCGATCGTGCCGTCGGGGCGGTGGTGGAACCACTCCGGGTGCTTGTGCACCCACGGATGGTCGGGCGAGCACTGCAGCGCGAAGTCGAGCGCGACCTCCAGACCCTCCCGGCCGGCGCGGCGCACGAAGGCGTCGAAGTCGTCGATGGTGCCCAGGTCCGGGTGCACGGCGTCGTGCCCGCCCTCCGGCGAGCCGATCGCCCAGGGCACCCCCACGTCGCCGGGGCCCGCGGACAGCGTGTTGTTCGGGCCCTTGCGGAAGGTGCTGCCGATCGGGTGGATCGGCGGGAGGTACACGACGTCGAAACCCATCGCCGCGATCGCGGGCAGCCGCTCGGCGGCCGTACGGAAGGTGCCGTGCACGGCCGGATCCGACCGGCCGCTCTCCGACCGCGGGAAGAACTCGTACCAGGACCCGTACAGGGCGCGCTCACGCTCCACCAGCAGCGGCAACGGCTCCGAATGGGTGAGCCGTTCCCGCAGCGGGTGCTGCGCGAGGGCCGCGTCGGCGCGCGCGGTCAGCGCGCCGGCGAGCCGCGCCTCGGGTGAACGGGACTCGTCGCGCAGGGCGTTCGCGGCGGCGGCCACCGCGTCCCGGTCCGCTCCGTCCGGCATCGCGGCGGCCGCCTGCTCGTACAGGTCGGCGCCCTCCTCCAGGACCAGCCCCGTGTCCATACCGGCCGGGATCTTGATCTCGGCGGCGCGCCGCCACGCGGTCACAGGATCGCTCCAGGCCTCCACCCGATAGGACCAGTGACCTGCCTCCGCCGGAGTGACCTCGGCGCCCCAGCGGTCGCTGCCGGGGGTCAGTTCCCGCATCGGGGTCCACGGGCCGGGGGACCCGGCGGGATCGCACAGCACGACGTTGGCGCCGACGCAGTCGTGGCCCTCGCCGAAGAGGGTCGCCGTGATCCGGAAGGTCTCACCGGCGACCGCCTTCGCGGGGCGTCTGCCGCAGTCGACGACCGGCCGTACATCCACCAGGGGGATACGGCCGGTGTGCGTGTTCGCGTCCATGGGTCCTGCCTCCGCCGTCTTGGGTTTCGCCTCCGCCCCATCTGGGCCCGATCGTGTGATTCACACTCCTGCGGGAACGTCCTGCAGGTAGTGCTCGGCCGCGTCCGCGGCCTCCCGCGCGCAGCGCTTCCCCATCAGCACGCACAGGGTGTAGCCGGTGTTCTCGAAATTGCCCCGCACCACATGGTCGGCGGGGGCGGCGAGCAGCAGGCGTTCCCAGGCCCGGTATCTCTCCAGATGCCTGGCGACCTCGGGTTTGGCAGGCAGCAGCATCACGCCGGTCACCTTCCCACTCATCGGACCGTGCACGGCTTGCCTGGCTGGCGGGTGAAGGCCGTACACGCAGGGGCACCGGTCCCACGTGGAGACCGACGCCCTCACTCATGGTGCCTGTATGGACACCCAGCGTCTTGTTGGCTCTTCAACAACATTTCGGCGCCCGCTCGAGTTGCGCGAATGGAGTAGTGCTCTCACTCTGAGACTGACTCAGAAGCGATCACCGCTCACGCTTCGTGTTCGGGGCTCGGCCCATCCGGGCGAGAAGAAGCGGGAGCTTCGCCGGTGAGGAGCCAACGACGATGAAACCTGCAGTGCCCTGCTACTACCACCTCGACGTAGAGGTCAGCCCGGAACGAGTGGGACAGGTCAAACGCATCCTGGCCGCGCACCTCCGGTACTGGAACCTGGAGATCCTCGTCGAGTCCGTCTGTCACTGCGCCGAGGCGCTGCTCCGGACGATCGAGGAGCACGCCGCGGACAAGAACACGACCATCGAGATGTGGTGGAACGGTCAGCACCTCATCACCGCCGTCTCGGACAACAGTCAGGACATCGGCCCGCACAAGGCACCACAGGGCTGCCTTGCCCAGATCGCCGCGCTGAGCGACGGCTGGGGCTGCTGCGCCACAGGCGCCGGCGGGAAGATCATCTGGTTCTCGTGGAGGGCACGGGCGGCCGAGCGTGCCCCGCTGGTCCCCCCGGCCCCCGCCCCGAGTCTGCGGGAGGCTCGACGGACGCCCCGCCATGTCCCGCTCCCGGAGCCCGCGCTGTCGGTCTCGCGGGACCAGGTCGAGGCGGTCGCCGCCCTGGGGTGATCCCCTGACGGCGCCGGCCCGCCCGGCCACCCGAACGCCGAACGCGTCGATCCGGCATGGATCGACGCGTTCGGCGTTCCCCGCGGCGGGCGGGCCGTTCGGGCCCGGTGGACGAGGTCGGCCCGGCGCGTCCCCCGTGTCCGGGGACCAGAACAGGCACGAGCCGCGCAATGGGGGGAAACTGGAGCCGGGGCCCGGACCTGGAGCCCCGGAAACCGGTCCCCAGACACGGGGGATGCACATGTCCACTACACCGGCACAGGCGGCGCGGCAGGAACTCTCCGGCTTTCAGGGGGAGTTGATCGGTCCCGACGATCCCGGGTACGACGAGGCGCGCGCCGTCTACAACGCGATGATCGACCGCAGACCCGCCCTGGTGGCGCGTTGCACCACTCCCGAGGACGTCGCCCTGGTCATCGGCTTCGCCCGGGACCACGACCTGCCCCTGGCGGTGCGCGGCGGCGGCCATCACGGCGCGGGAATGGGAACGTGCGACGACGGGGTGGTCCTCGACCTCGCACCGATGAACGACATCGAGGTCGATCCGCGGGCTCGTACCGCACGCGTCGGCGGCGGCTGCCGTCTCGGCGAGGTCGACCGTGCCACCCACGAGCACGGGCTCGCCGCGCCGAGCGGCATCATCTCCACGACGGGCGTCGGCGGCATCACGCTCGGCGGCGGACTCGGACACCTCACCCGCAAGTGCGGGCTGTCCATCGACAGCCTCCTCGCCGCCGATGTCGTCCTGGCGAGCGGGGAGAAGGTGCGCGCGAGCGCCGACGAGAACCCCGACCTGTACTGGGCGCTCCGCGGGGGCGGCGGGAACTTCGGAGTCGTCACCTCGTTCCTGTTCGGGCTGCACGACGTGAGCACGGTCGTCGCCGGCCCCACCTTCTGGCCCGTCGACATGGGTGCCGAAGTCCTCACCGCCTACCGGGACTTCATCCCGCACGCGCCCCGCGAACTCGGCGGCTTCTTCCTGTTCGCCTCGGTGCCGCCCGCGCCGCCGTTCCCGGAGGAACTCCACCTGCGCAAGGTGTGCGGCGTCATGTGGTGCCGCATCGGCGACGACCCGGACGCGGCGGCCCGGGACATGGCGCCGCTCCTCGACGCCCTCCCCGAACCGCTGCTGCACGGCCCGGCGCCGATGCCGCACCCCGCGCTCCAGTCCGCGTTCGACGGGGTCTACCCGCCCGGCGACCAGTGGTACTGGCGAGCGGGCTTCATCGACGCGCTTCCCGCCGAGGCGATCGACCTGCACGCCAAGTTCGGTGCCGAGATGCCGACCTGGAAGTCGACGATGCACATGTACCCCATCGACGGGGCCGTGCACGACCATGCGCCGACGGACACCGCGTGGAGCTACCGCAGCTCCGGCTGGTCGGCCGTCTACGCGGGTGTGGACCCCGACCCGGCCAACGCCGACCTCGTCAGGCAGTGGAGCGTCGACTACTCCGACGCCTTGCAGCCGCACTCCGCGGGCGGCGGCTACGTGAACATGATGATGGACGAGGGCCAGGATCGGGTACGGGCCAGCTATCGCGACAACTACGCCCGGCTGGCCCAGGTCAAGGCCGCGTACGACCCGGGCAACCTGTTCCGCCTCAACCAGAACATCCAGCCGCCGCAGGCCTGATCACGGCTTGCGGGCCACGCCTCCGTGGACGTCCGTGGGCTCGGGCGACGTACCCGGCTCCGGGCGCCACAGCGGGCACGACACGATGCCGGGCTCGATCAGTTCGAGGCCCTCGTAGTAGGCCGTGATCTGGTCGGGGCTGCGCAGCACGTACGGAATCGCGCCGGTGTCGTCGTACCCCTGCTGGGCCTCCTTGAGCGCCGCGTCGGTGTCCGTGCTGTCGTAGTGCACGAAGTAGCTGCCGGAGGGCAGGGCGGCCTGGAGCCGGCGGACGATCGACTTGGCCTCCTCGTAGTCCTGGATGTGGCCCAGGATGCCCATGAGCATGAGGGCGACGGGCCGGTCGAAGTCCAGGATGCGGCTCGCCGTCTCGATGATCTTCTCGGGCTCGTGCAGGTCCGCGTCGATGTAGTCGGTGACGCCCTCGGGCGTGCTGGTGAGCAGGGCCTGCGCGTGCCGGAGTACCAACGGGTCGTTGTCGACGTAGACGATGCGGGACTCGGGCGCCACGCGCTGTGCGACCTGGTGCGTGTTGTCGTACGTGGGAAGGCCGGTGCCGATGTCGAGGAACTGACGGATGCCGAGCTCCTCGGCCACGAAGGTGACCGTGCGGATCAGATAGCCGCGCGAGGCGCGGGCCATCGTCTCGATGTTGGGGGCGACTTCGCGGTAGGCGTCGCCCGCCACCCGGTCGACCTCGTAGTTGTCCTTGCCGCCCATCCAGTAGTTCCAGATCCGGGCGGAGTGCGGCACCGTGGTGTCGATCTTGGACAGC
This sequence comes from Streptomyces krungchingensis, assembly GCF_054729265.1. Classification (NCBI taxonomy): domain Bacteria; kingdom Bacillati; phylum Actinomycetota; class Actinomycetes; order Kitasatosporales; family Streptomycetaceae; genus Streptomyces; species Streptomyces krungchingensis. Next base: position 941,639 of record NZ_JBPUKY010000001.1, on the reverse strand, counting down.
GCCTCTTGGTCGGGGGTGGACTGGCCGTCTGCCATGGGAAGTCTCCTGCCGTGCGTCACGCGGTCGGTCATCAACTTATCGTCAACGTCTTTGTACAACAGCCGAGTTGAGAGATGGAGGGAGGTGCGGGGGCGCGGACCGGGTGGCCCGGGTCCATGGTGTCGAGGGTGATCACGGGGACGTGCTGGGACAGGGTGCGCAGGGCCCGCTCGTACGCGTCGACCGCCTCGGTGTCGTCGGCCTCGCCGGTGACGTGCAGGAGGACGCCGTCGCGTTCGGCCACCGCCTCCGCGAAGTCGAGCGCCTGGATCCATGTGACCCGCGAGCGCCCCCGGCGCAGCGGCCCGTAGACCAGTTCATGGACGAGGCTGCCGTCGATGGCCAACCGGCCCGGGGCGGCCAGGAGTTCGCGGTACGGCTGGGTGGGATCCACATGGTGGAGGTGTCCGCGCGAGCGGCGGATCAGGAATCCCTCCCGGGCCAGGTCCGCGATCAGACCGCTCCTGCCGATGCCGTCGGGACCCTCGACGACCAGCGTCCGGCACTGCGCGAGGGCCTGGTGGAGGATCATCCCCGCACCCACTCCCCTCCTGCACCCTCCCGGACGAACGACGCCACCAGTGTGAAGGCGACAACCCGCACGCCGGGAGTGTGCGTGCGGGTTGTCCGGTTGTGCGGGCGTAGTGGTGCGGGGCCGGTGCGGAACGCCGTACTCCGTGCGGGCCGCGGGCCCGACGGGCCTGTTGCGGCCCCGTGCGGTGCTGGGGCTCAGGCGATCAGGAAGTCGGCCTGGCCGGACTTGGCGCCCTGGAGGAACGCGATCATCTCGTCACGGGTGTACACCAGCGCGGGCCCCTCGGGATCCTTGGACTGACGAAGGGCGACGCTGCCGTCCGGCAGCCGCTTGGCCTCGACACAGCTTCCGCCGTTCGTGCCGCTCCAGGGCTTGACCCAGCCCTCGGTTCCCAGTTCGGCGGCGGACATGCCGCTGTGGACGGATCCCATGGATCACAACTCCTTACGCAGTTCACCCAGGATGGCCCTGGTCCGAGCGACCGGTTCCGCCTGCACGGACATCCGGTCCAGTACTTCGAGATAGCTGACGACGTCGTCCGGCCGGTCGACGTAGACCGCGCCGGCCAGGCTCTCCGTGTAGACGACGTCGGGGAGTTCGGAGAAGCCGAAGCGGAAGTGGTGGAAGGGCCCGAACGCACCCGGGTGCGCACCCACGCCGAAGCGCATGATCTGGATCCGGACCTTCGGCATGTCCAGAGCGTCGTGCAACCGGTCGATCTGGGCGCGCATCACCTCGGCTCCGCCCACCGGCCGGCGCAGTACCGTCTCGTCCAGAATGGCCCACACGGCGGGTGCGTCCGGCTTGGCGAGCAGGTCCTGACGTTTGACCCGCAGGGCGACGCGGCGGGCGATATCCTCCTTCGACTCGTTGGGAAAACCGACGCGCATGAGCGCGGTGGCGTACTCGTGCGTCTGCAACAGGCCGGGAACGTAGTGGGGTTCGTAGAGGCGGATGACGCTCGCCTCGCTCTCCAGGCTCACGTAGGCGCTGAACCACTCGGGCAGCACGTCGCGGTACTTGTACCACCAGCCCGGCTGGTTGGCCTCCCTGGCCAGGGCGAGGAAGTCGTCGATCTCCGCGGCCGGCACGCCGTACGTGTGCAGCAACTCCCGCACGTACGGGATGCGGAGTCCGACCTCGGCCTTCTCGATCCGCCGCACCGTCAGGGGAGTGACCTCGATCGCGCGTGCCGCGTCCTCGAACGACACGCCCGCCTGTTCCCTCAGGTGACGCAGTCGTTTTCCGAGGACCATCCGCAGGACGGTCGGCGCGCTGCCGCCAGGGCGGTTCTCGCTCACGTCCTACCTCCCGGGACGGCTGCCACAGCGTGCAGTGTGCCACGCGCTTCCTGACAGAGACAGAGCGATGCGAATCGTTCTGAAATTATCAGAACGCAGCTTGCACGTTGAGTCTGTCGGCGACCATAGTGATCGAGTGACCTGCCGCACATTCGGCTTCGGTCACAGACAACTGCGCCCGCCGGTACGGGACATGACGTCCCGCCAGACGAGCCGACCGGCGCAGCCGCACGCGGACGTGAGGCGAGACGGGGATGGCCACCGTGACCGACGGACAAGCAAGGAACGCCGGCAAGGCCCCCGCCGGGGGCAACAAGGTGCTGGCGGCCGCCCTCAAGGAGGCCGGTTGTTCCTACGCCTCGCTCGCCCTGCGCGTCAACGAGCTCGGCCGCCGTCAGGGCACGGACTCCCACTACGACAAGGCGTCGGTCACCCGCTGGCTCCAGGGTCAGCAACCGCGCGGAACCACGCCGGAGTTGATCGCCGCCGTGCTGTCCGAGCGGCTCGGCCGGGCCGTGTCCCCCGCGGACCTGGGCTTCCATTCCGATCAGCAGCGCCCCGTCGCGAGCAGGGCGCTCGTCTATGGCGAAGACGTGGCAGAAACCCTTCACACCCTGGCGGAACTGGGGTCCACCGACATCTCCCGCCGCAGCCTCCTCGGCGCGGTCCCCTTCGTGGCCGCCGCACTGACGAATCCACAACGCGAATGGCTGCTGTGGCTGCTGGAGCAACAGGAGTCCGGGCGTCCGACGGCGGCGGCGAGCGACGGACCGGTCGAGCAGGTGCACGCGATGATCGCCATGTTCGACCAGATGGACAACCATTACGGCGGCGGAGGAGTGCGCACCAGCATCGTGCACTACCTCTCCACCGAGGTCGTCCCCATGCTCCAGCGCCGGGGCACGCCGTCCCACCTGCGCCGTCGGCTGTACGCCGCCGCCGCGCGTCTCGCCGCGATGGCCGGCTGGAGTTCGTACGACGCGGGGGAGTACGGACTGGCTCAGCGCTATATGACGCAGGCCCTGAGACTGTGCGCGGAGGGCCGCGACCGGGTGCTCGGCGGTCAGATCCTGGCCGGTCTCTCCCACCTGGCCACCAACCTCGGCCGGCCGGACGAAGGGGTGGCCCTCGCCCGCGCGGGGATCGTCACCGCGCAGGGAGCCGGCAGTCCGCTGGGGCTGATGCGCCTGCACGCCATGGCCGCCCGAGGTCACGCCGCGCAGGGCCGCCACGGCGAGGCCTCCGAGGCGCTGCGCCTGGCCGACCGGCAGCTGGAGGCGAGCAAGGGGCCCGCGCAGGAGTCGGTGTGGGTTCGCTATCTCGATCACCACTATCTCCAGGCCGAGTCCGCCCTGTGCTTCCGCGACCTGGGTCTGGCCGCGCAGGCGGAGCGCACGGCGAGCGAGTCGCTCAGCGCCAACCCCGACCGGCGCAGGCGCCAGGCCATCAGCCGCTCCGTCCTGGCGACCGCCCATCTTCAGCAGGACCGTCTGGACGAGGCGGTCGGTACCGCGACCGAGGCGCTCGACACCCTCAGCACGGTGCACAGCGAGCGGTCGATCCAGGCCCTGCGGGACTTCCGCAGGCGGCTGGAGCCGCGCCGTCACGAGCCCGTGGTGCAGGAGTTCGAGCGCAGGTCGCGTGCCGTGCTGGGGGTGGCTGCATGACCCGGGCCCGGGGCGACGCCGGTCCTGCCGGTGCCCCGGCCGCGGATCCGGTGCCTCAGTACCCGTCCGGGGACGGGGCGTTCTGAGCCCGGTCCACCGGCAGGTGGGCACCGGAGATCCCGCTCGACCAGTCGGACAGCAGGAACGCCACGACCCTGGCCACCTCCTGCGGCGCCACCGGCCCGCCGCTCGGCAGCTCCGCCGCCACGAAGTGGGCGAACGCCTCGGGGTCCTCCCGGCGCATCCGGTCCCAGCGCCGGCCCGGGATGAGCATGGAGCCGGGGGAGACGGCGTTCACCCTGATGTTGTCCGGGCCGAGCTCCCGGGCGAGCGATGCGGCCAGATGGATCTGCGCGGACTTCGCGACCCCGTACTGGGCCGGGGGACCGGGCTTCCAGCCGGAGATCGACGAGATCACCACGACCGAGCCGCCGCCCGCCGCCCGCAGGTGCGGGACGGCCGCCCGTACCAGCCGGGCCGCGTGGCCGACGTTGACCTCCCAGGTGGCCGCCCAGTCGTCGGGGGCCGCCTGCTCGATGCCGCCGCCGCGGGATCCGCCCGCGCAGGCCACCACTCCGTCCAGACCGCCGAAACGTTTCGCCGTGGCCACGACAAAGTCTTCCAGTGCGCCGGGCGCGGTGACGTCGAGCGGCCGGGTGAACGTCTCCGCGTCCAGCGACGCCGTCAGTGCCTCCAGGTCGCGGACCGTACGGGCGCAGGTCGCCACCCGCGCGCCCTCGGCGGACAGCAGTCGCACGATCTGCTCGCCGAGCCCCCGGGTGCCGCCGGTGACCAGTACGCGCTTTCCGCGCACGCCGGACCAGCCGGTGTCGCCGTCCGCGTACACCGCCGTCCCTCCCCCGTCCACGTTCCTCACGCGATCGAACATACATCCCATGCCACTACGTGCCTGCAACCGGACAACCCGAATACCCCCTGGTCGCCCGGCTACTCCGGCGTGTTGGCTGCTGGGGCAGCCATCCAGACCGACCCCCCACCCGTGCTGCCTCCGAAGGAGGATCGATGACGGCATCCAGGGCGCATCGCCGCGGGCCGTCGCCCTCGCTGGCGGATGACGTCCCCGCGCGGCTGCCCGACGGCCGCGCGTCGGCGTGTGACGACCACGGGGCGGACGACCGGACGCCCGCGGCGCGGCCCCGGCCCGCCGAGGCGGCGGCCGACATCCCCTTCACCGCGGTGCCCGCCGTGCCGCTCCTGGCATCGGAGTCCGGGGCGACTCCGGCGGCGCCCGTGGACCAGGCCCACCTCCTGCGCACCACCGTCCCCGCCCACCCCTCACGCTCGCCACGCCTGCGGGCGATGGTCACCGAACACCTCAGGCACCTCCGGCTCGCGCCCGAGCACCTGGACAACGCTGTTCTCGCGACGGACGAACTGTTCGGCAACGCGCTCAAGCACGGCAGCCCCGACCGCGGCGACACCGTGACCGTCACCGTCGAGTACACCCGGTGCGAGCTGCGCGTCACCGTCGCCGACCGCTCGCCCGCCCTGCCGCGGCCGCGCACCGCGGAGGGGGCCGAGGAGTCGGGACGCGGGCTGGCCATCGTGGCCGCCCTGACCGACGACTGGGGCGTGGCCCCGCCCGACCCGGGCCTCACCGGCAAGAAGGTGTGGTTCACGCTGGTGCTCCAGGGACTGCCGTGAGCCGATCGCCGATGCGCCCGGCGACCGGCTCGGAGGGGCTGTCCGCCCCTGTGGCGGTCGACGGGGAGGTGCGGTCCGCGCCACCCACGGCAGGCGCGGGACCGCCCGCATCACCGGAGGCCGGCCGCCCCGCGCGGCCCGTGCCCTCGCCGGCCGACGGCGTACCGCTCGCGCCCGCGCCGCCTGCGCCGCCCGCGCCGCTCGCGCCCGCGGCGGTCTGCGAACCGTGGCGGCCCTTGCCTGTGCCTGCGCCTGCGCCCGCGTCTTCGGCGATGGGCGGAGAGGTGCCCGCCTCCTCGGAGGTCGTCGGCCGGGAGACGGCCTCGGGGTTCGGCCGACAGACGCGGTCCGATCCCCCGGTGGGCGCCGCGGCGGCATCGCCCGGGCTCACGACCGGGCGGCCGGTGGTTCCGGGACTCGCGGCGGCGCTGGCCGCGGAACTGCTGCGCCGGGTGGACGAGGAACGACGCCTGATGCGGCAGGCACGGACGGCCCCCGACCCTCGGTGGCACCCCGCCCTCGCCCGGTGCCGTGAGGACAACGCCGAGGCCCTCGCCACCGTCGTCCACCGGTACGGCTGGCCCGCCGCCGACCTGGTCGGCCTCCCCGCTTCCACCGCGGCGCTGATGATCCTGCTGCACGCCCCCTGCCTGGACTTTCAGCTCACGTGCCGCGACCTGATCGCCGACGCCGCGGCGGACGGGCGCTGCCCCGCCCTCCATCACGCGTACATCGCCGACCACTGCGCCGTGGAACTGGGCCGGCCCCAGTACTACGGCACCCGCGTCGACCCCGCGACGCTGCGCCCGTACCCCGTGCGCCGGCCGCAGACCCTCGACGAGCGTCGGCGCGACGTCGGCCTCGGCCCCCTCGACGAGCAGCTGAGCCGTCTGCGGGCCGGTGGATGAGACGCCTCGGGACGTGATGTGCAGCACGCGGGGAAATCCCTCCGCGGCGGCCGGGGAAAGGTTCTGGCTGCGCACGGCTTGATCGCCGATCAAGAAAGGCGAAATCCCTGGCCACGGCACGTTCGGCGCATTTGACACCTCATTGGGGCCACAGATAGGAAAAGCCCTCTGAAGTGGAGAGGTGGACTGTGCGCGAGCCGAACGTGGTCGGGGACTGGCAGGAGTACGACGAGCATGCCGGTCTGCGTGTCCGCGTCCATGGAGTGGAGAAGGCGGAGCCGCCGCGAGGACGCGACGACGCCGCCGACGGACTCGCCTACTTCGCTTTTCGAGTGACGGTCGAAAACCGAACGACCGAGCATTTCGGGATCCACCTGGAAGACGGCCAGATCGACATCCGCATCGGCGCCGACGGCGAGAGCGCATTCCTGGACTGGCGGAACTCCCAGTTCATCGAGGGTTTCGACGTCTACCCGCTGCGCCGGGCCACCGCCGTCCTCTTCGCCGCGGGAGCGGAGGCGTTCCTGCACCGCGTGGACATCCAGGTCCAGCTGAAGGTCGACGACGAGTGGACCGAGCGGTACCTCTGGGCGGGCGGCATCGACCCGTACGAGACCACTGTCGAGGCGGGCGCCCGTCCCGACACGGCCCGGGACAGCCTGGCCTGCCAGGTGAGCAACTTCCTCCGCAGGGAAGCCGAGTCCTGAGCCGCGACAGCGCCGGCTAGCGCTCCCCGGCCGGGTTCCCCTCCACCCACTGGATGAGGAGCTGACGCACGTACGGGTTGCCGTCCTGCGCGGCGTGCGCCAGCCGCTCCGCGCTCGCCCGCGCGGCGCGCCACTCCGCGGGGGTGTCCTCGTCGTGGGCGTGGTCGGCGGCGGCCAGCGCGTCGGCCGCCAGCCGGCGGAGATCCTCGGACAGATCGTCGTCGGCGGCGGCGCGGTACGCCTCGAGGCGCAGCCCCGCCATGTCACGGGAGGCGCTGTCGGAGGCCGCCGGGGGCTGGGCGTAGCCGCTGACGGCGATGACCGCACAGAAGGCGGACACGTCCTGGCGGCTCTGCCGCTGCCCCTTCGCGATGGCGGGGGCGAGCCACGAGGGGGCCTTCCAGTGGAGGACCGCGGTGGCCGCGGCGAGTGCGACGGCCAGCAGCACGACCGGGATCCATCCGCCCAGGAACCACCCGACCGGGCCGAGCACCAGAAAACAGACAGCGCTGCACATCCATATGCGACGGCGGCCGAGCCTCAGGTGTCGTGGATCCATGGGGCTCAGTGTCGCAGGCACACCGTCGCCGTGATGAGGCGGCGGGGCGATTCCCGCCCGGCTGCGCCACGGGCCCCGCGGCCGGCTCCGCGGCGGGCGTCGCCGTCTCCCGCGCCGACCGGAGGCACGTCTCAGGTCGGCGAGCGAATCGGCTCCCACCGGCGGCCGTCCGTTCCGCGTCACCGCCTCGGCGACGGCCACTCGACCCCGCCTCCGGCCGGCCCGGTGAGTCCACGAGGTGATGCGCCGCCTCGCTCGGGTTCACTCGCTCGACTCCGCCTCTGTATACGGATTTTGGCCAGACGTCGTGAGGTCCGCGGGGGCGGCGGGCGTCACGTGTCGCGAGTCCCGCACGGGGCGTCGCGCCGCCTGTCGGCCATCGCGGCGTTAGCGTGGCGCGTATGCGGCATCACGGTCGGCGGCGGGCCGGAGTCCTCGGGGCGTTTCTCGTGCTGTGCGTGGCCGGCTGCGGCGGCGGGGGAGGGGGTGGCACGTCGTCGGCGACCCCCGAGCTCAAGGCGTCGTCGAAGCTCGGGGTGTCGAGCCCCGCGTTCGCGGACGGCGGCACGATTCCACGCCGCTACACCTGTGACGGTGAGAACGTCTCACCGCCCCTGGACTTCTCCGGGGTGCCGCAGGGCGCCGCCGGGCTGGTCGTGCTGGTCGAGGACCCGGACGCCCCGGGTGGCACCTTCGTGCACTGGACCGTGTGGAGCGTCGATCCGCACGAGACGGCGCTGGCGGCGGGCGCCGTGCCGCACGGAGCCGTGCAGGGCCGCAACGGCTTCGGGAAGCTCGGATACGGCGGCCCCTGCCCGCCGGAGGGGAAGGCGCACCACTACGTCTTCTCGGTGTTCGCGGCCGACGTGAATCCGACCCTCCCCGAGGGGGCCGGGGCGGGCGATGTGAAACGCGCGCTGGCCGGGCATGTCACGGCTTCGGGGCAGCTGGTCGGCCGCTACGGCCGGTGACCGGCGGCCGGGCGGTGATTGGCCGGAGATCGCCCTGGCCGCCCCGGTCGCCGCTTCGTACGATGCCGTCACTCCCGGTCTTCACAGCTCCTTCACAGCCGGGGGAATGCGCATGCCTGATTGACATGTGCATGTTCAACCAACCCTTGATCCAACGCACTGGTCTGCGACGGCTCCTCGTCCGCGGGGAGCCGCACCCCCCATTCCAGGGCGGCGCACCGCGCGTGCCGCCGCCGGAACACCGACGCAATGGATTGGAGCCCCATGACTGGTGGGCTGCTACTGGGTGGCGCCATCGCCGCCCTGTTCGCCTCGGCACTCCCCGCGCACGACCCGTCCTCCGGGATCGTCGACCCGCCCCCGGACAAGATCGTCATCAAGGTCGCCACGGTGAACGGATCGGGATGTCCCCAGGGCACCGCGGCCGTCGCGGTCTCGCCGGACAACACGGCGTTCACGGTGACCTACAGCGACTACCTCGCGCAGGTCGGCGGCAATGCCGACCCGACCGCGTTCCGCAAGAACTGCCAGCTCAACCTGATCGTCCACGTGCCGCAGGGCTTCACCTACGCCATCGCCAGCGCCGACTACCGGGGCTTCGCCGCGCTCCAGCAGGGCGCGAGCAGCACCGAGAAGGCCTCGTACTACTTCCAGGGCTCGCCGAACACGGCCGCCATCACCCACCCGTTCCGGGGCCCGTACAACGACAACTGGCAGGCCACCGACGCCACGGACTGGGCCCAACTGGTGTGGGCGCCCTGTGGCGTTCAGCGGAACTTCAACATCAACACCGAACTCCGCGTCAACGCGGGGACGTCCACTCCCGGCAGCTCCAGCTTCATGACCATGGACTCGACGGACGGCGACATCAGCACCGTCTACCACCTGGCCTGGAAGGAGTGCCCGAGCTCCTGACCCCCGGCTCCCGGGGCTGAACACGCGCGTGCCCGGCCGGCTCCGTCGTGTCGGAGCCGGCCGGGCGTCGGCGGTTCGTCGACCGGCTCCGCCGCATCGGAGCCGGTCGCGTCAGGGAAGCAGCTTGTCGAGGGCTGCCGGACCTTCCTCCTTGAGCTTGCGCTCGGCCCAGGCGAGGTTGCGCGGGTTGATGTCGCGTCCCGCCGCGAGTACCAGGTCCTCGGCGGTCACGGCGCCCCCTGCACCGGTGTGCAGCAGCGAGTCGGGGGTCGCCCTGTCGTCGGACGGCGCGGACGCATCGGGTTGGCTCGTTGTCATGATCTCTCCCTGTTCCACGTGACCTGTTCTCACGCTACGGGCATTCCGCACCGCCCGCGCGACACGGCCCGCGGGCGCGTCCTGAGCCCGGACGCAAGCCGACGGGGCCGAATGGGAGGGGCAATCCGTTCGGGCGTACAACGATGTCGGTCGCGGCCCGTGCAGGTGATGGTGGAGGAACTCGCACCCCTGCGAATGATGGGAGCTTGACATGCGCATTCGTCTGATGGCCGCCGCCGGCCTGGCGACCGTGGCTCTTCTCGCCACGGCCGGGACTGCCGCCGCGGACGACCCCGACCCGGTCGGCGTCGCCGCGAACAGTCCCGGACTTCTGTCCGGCAATGTGATCCAGATCCCCGTGGACCTGGGTCTCAACCTCTGCGGCGACTCCATCGACGTGGTGGGCCTGCTGAACCCGGCGACCGACAACACGTGCACGGCCGACTGACGAAGCCGACACGTGTGCCGGGCAGGGGCTTCCTTGCCTGACTGAACGGTCACGTCCGCCGGGCAGGGATTTCCCTGCCCGGCGGACGCTTGTCTGCTTCCGGTCGGACATTCCGCCGTGTCGCAGGGGTCCCCGGGGCGTCTCCGGTGAGCGGCGCGTGGTGTGGTCGGTGTGATGTCGCTCGGTGCGCCTCCTCATGATGCAACTGCCTTTGGCGCGGCCGTCGTTGATGTGGTTTCGGTCAGTACGAGTCCGGCGGGACCGCCGGTGCGGGGCGTGGCGACGGCACCGTCCAGGGCTCTTTCCCGGACGGTGCGGGGTGCGTCGCCTCGTGGACGGTGAGCCGACGCCCGGTGTCCATTCATTGGTCTGTACATGACCATCGGGACGGGTCAGACTGTGCGCCGAGCAGCTCACCCCCCAACGAGGAGCAGACCTCATGCGCATGCCCGCACGGCAACGTTGTCACGCGGTCCTGGCAGGGCTCGTCACGCTCGCCACCGCCGTCGTCGTGTCCGTCGCCACCACCGCGCCCGCCCAGGCCGCCGACACCTGGACCGAGACGGGTTCGGACCGCGCCGATCCGCTGACCGAGAGCCAGGGCCTCACCTCGGTCGAGGTCCCGGCCGGCAGCCCCAACCACTACACGGGCATCGGCACCATTCCCATCGGTGTCAGCAGCCGCGGCTGGAACCACGTCGGAGACCCGGACGCCTCCTACAACGGCTACTACGTCGAGCCGTACCAGAGCGACTCCGGCAGCGCCAAGATGTTCCGGGTGCAGGCTCCGGGCGGCGCCTGGTCGGAGTACGTCCACGCGCTGAGCCCGGGCGAGGCCCTCAACAACTCGTTCGTCACCATCTCGCCCGGCGGCTCCTGGATGGTGTCCGGCGAGTGGGGCACGATGAACCGGCTCCTGGTGTTCCCGACGCCCGGCGTCAACTCGGGTACATCGCCCTCGGCGAACCTCCCGCAGGCGTCCACCATCAACCTGGACCACGCCGTACGCGACGTACAGGGCTGCGACTTCGTCACCGCGACGCGGCTGCTGTGCTCGTCCGACGACCCCGCGGGCACCCTCTTCGGCATCACCAAACCGCTGCTCCAGATCGACCTGTCGGGCGAGCCCAACGGCACGGCGGACGTGTCCGGTCACGTCACCGCCCTGCGTCAACTCCCCCTGCGCAGCGCCTGCTCGGGCGCGTTCGAGGCCGAGGGCATCGACTACGACCGGCGCACCGGCACCCTGCGGGTGATCGTCGTGTCGCCGGGCTTCTGCGTCCTGACCGACAGCAAGACCTACAAGTTCACCAGGAGTTGAGGCACACCGACAGCGGAACGGCCACCGGCCAGGGCGTCGGCGCGGGCACAAGATCGGCATGGGCGTAGGCGCCGGGCGTGCGGAGGTCTACTGTCGGTAGCAGTACCAGAGTGATGGGGGGCGGCCGGCTGTGGTGGAGGACGACGCCGTGATCGGCTGCACGGGGGAACTGCTCATCGGCACACGCGGATCGGCCGGTCCCGGCGAGATCCTCGTGCGGGTCCGGGGCGGATCCGAGACCTTCCTCGCCTGGTCGCCGGAGCCCCTGCCGACAGGGGCGACCGTGCTCGTGGTCGCGTCCCGCGGATGCCGTGCGGTCGACGTCATCAAGTGGGCCGACCCCCTGGAGGCGTTGGGCGGTCATCCCGCCGGCGCAGGCTGAGGAGGATGGACAACGATGTTCGGATACCGCGTTCCCGCTCCCGACCAGGCGATGCTGATCTCGGGAGGGAGGCGGGGACTCGGGGGAGCGCCCTTCCGGGTGGTGACGGGCCACGGCAAGTTCGTCCTGCCCGTCTTCCGCAAGACGCGCTTCCTCACGCTGTCGATGTGCGAGTCCGAGGTCACCGAGACCTGTGTCACCAAGCAGGGCATCTCCCTGCACGTCCGCGCCGTGATCGCGTTCAAGGTGGGCAACGACACCGAGAGCATCATCAACGCCGGACAGCGGTTCCTCTCCGACCAGGACCAGATGTCGGTGCTCACCGGGCGCATCTTCGCCGGCCATCTGCGCGCCATCATCGGCTCGATGACGGTGGAGGAGATCGTCACCGAACGGCAGAAGCTCGCCGCGGAGGTCCTGGACACCTCCAAGACCGAGATGGCGAAGATCGGGCTGATCGTCGACTCTCTGCAGATCCAGTCGATCGACGACGGCGACACCGGATACATCGACGCCATGTCCGCACCGCACAAGGCGGCGATCCAGCGGCAGGCCCAGATCGCCCAGGCCCAGGCCACCCAGGCGGCGGTCGAGGCCGAGCAGGTCGCGGCGCGCAACCAGGCCGAGTACGCGCGGCAGACCGCCGTGGTGAAGGCGGAGTACTCCGCCGAGGTGGACCGGGCCCAGGCCCAGGCCGCCCAGGCGGGACCGCTGGCGCAGGCCCACGCCCAGCAGGAGGTCCTCGCCGCGCAGACCGAACTCGCCCAGAAGCAGGCCGCGTTGCGACAGCAGCAACTGGTGGCCGAGATCGTGAAACCCGCCGAGGCCGAGGCCGAGCGGATCAGGGTGCTCGCCGTCGCCGACGCCGAGCGCATGAAGATCCAGGCCGAGGCCGCCGCCTCGCACGACCGTGTCGCGCTCGACCGGATGCTGATCGACCAGCTGCCGCAGATCGTCAAGGAGGCGGCGGGCGGGCTCGCCGGAGCCAACGTGAACGTCCTCAACGGCGCGGACGGCCTCGGCGAGATCGCGGCGGGACTGGTCGCCCAGGGGCTGACGATCCTGGACTCCGTCCGGCAGAACCTGAACGGCCAGAGCCCCGACACCCGCCCCGACAAGGCGGACGCACCGCTCGCACTCCAGGGCTACACCCGCACACCGGACGAGGACACCGACGAGGCCGGGCCGGAGAACGGCCGGACCGGCCAGGCCTGAAGCGTCCGGGCGGGCTCACCACCCGCCCGGAAGTCCGCGTTGCGCAACACATGTCACTGCTGTGTCACGGCCCCTCCGGGCGCCACAACTCCCCGGGCACGTGTCGTGTCGAACTGGGCGTGAATGAAAGGAACTTGGTCCTTTCATCACATTGACCACCAAGCCCGGCCATTCGACCCGGCCGCGTCTTCATCACACGGGGAGCAGGACATGACCAGCGCGCAGCGTGCGACCGGCACGACGACCTCCACCACCGGCACCACGGGTGCCCGCCGCGGAAGGGGCACGGCCGCCCTGGCAGCCGCGTCCTTCCTGCTGCTCGCGGGCCTCGGCATCGCCGCCGCACCCGCCTCCTACGCGGGCACCCCCGGCGGCACCCAGGCGAACGACCGCAACTCCGACTTCGACGGCGACGGCTACGACGACGTCCTCATCGGCGCGCCGGAAGGCACCGTCGACGGCAAGAAGGGCGCCGGCTTCGTCACCGTCCAGTACGGGGCGGCGGGCGGCATCGGTGCCGGCAACAGCGTCCCCAAGGCGCGTACCGCCGTCTTCAGCCAGTCCACCGCCGGCGTCCCCGGCACCTCGGAGACCTACGACTCCTTCGGTGCGGCCGTCGCCACCGGAGACCTCGACGGCGACGGCTACGACGACGCGGTCGTCGCGGCGCCCGGCGAGGACGTCGGGTCCCTGGAGGACGCGGGCCGCGTGACGGTGCTGTACGGCTCCAGGAGCGGACTCGGCCCGGCCCGGAGCGTCACGTTCGCCTCCGCCGCCCCGGCGGCCGGCGCCCGCTTCGGCGCCGCCGTCACGGCAGCGCGGCTGACGGGGGACACGCCCGCCGACGTCGTCGCCGTACTCGACCAGCAGGGCGCGCAGTTGTTCACGTACAGCGGGGGCGCACTGCGCCACACCGGCACGCTCGACACGACCGCGCACCCCGCCGGCCGGGCCGTCCGGCCCGCCTACGTGACCACGGGTGACTACGACCGCGACGGCTATGCCGACCTCGTCGTCTCCGGCTACAGCCCCGACGACGACTACACGCAGGGCTGGTCGGCGGTCTACTCGGGCGGCGAACACGGCCTGACCCACCTGCGCGACCTGCGCGGCGGCATCTCCACGGCCTCGGGCGACATCGACAACGACGGCTACGACGATCTCGTCACCGGCCAGAACAGCAGCCCCGACGACGAGGCGGAGGGCCTGACCGGCGGACTCGTCGGTGTCTACCACGGCGGCGAGGACGGCCCCGAGGGCCAGGACGGGCCCGGCAGCGCCCCCCGGTGGTGGACCCAGAACTCGCCGGGGGTGCCCGGCACCGGAGAGCACGGCGACGCGTGGGGCACGGAGCTGTCCGTCGGCGACAGCGACGGCGACGGCTACGCGGACGTGGCCGTCGGCGCACCCGGTGAGGACATCGGCACCGTGTCGGACGCCGGCGCGGTGTGGCTGCTGCGCGGCTCGGCGGACGGTCTGACCGCGACGGGTGCGCAGTCCTTCGACCAGAACACCCCCGGCATCCCCGGCACCGCCGAGATGGACGACACATGGGGCGCGCAGGTACGGCTCGCCGACACGGACGCCGACGGCCGCAGCGAACTCCTGGCCGCCGCGCCCGGAGAGGACACCGCGGACGGCGTGGTTTGGCACCTGCCCGCCGGCACCAAGGGCCTGGTGGCCGACGGTTCCTGGCTCTTCGGGGCGAGTGCGCTGGGCGCGCCGGGCGGCGACGCCCGCTTCGGTGCCGCCGTCGACGAGTGACCGTCGACCACCACTCGGTACGTCCCCAGTCGCGTCGGCGCACGCCTTTGCCCGCGGCACCGTGAACCCGGTCGCCGTCGTCCGACGGCGGCCGGGTGCCGGGACTCCGGCGGCGTCCGCGCAACGGGGTCGCGAGCAGGTCGGGGAAAAGGGCTTCGGCCGCGTCCGCGTGCCACGGCCGGCCCGTGCGCGGGCCATGTGCACCGCCCCAGGTGGCAGGCAGGCTGCACCGGCGGGCCGGACACGTCGCCCGGTCCGTGCCGGAGTGGGGGAGGCCGGTGCTTCGGGTCCGGTGGGGGCGGTCGCGTGGTCCGGTCCGTGCCGGAGTGGGGGAGGCCGGGGCCTCGGGGCGGGTGCGACACCCGCAACATCGTTTTCCCTTGGTTCAAGACCCAACTGCCTTATGATCGGCGGCAGTCGACCGCTGCATCCCGCCCGCCCCAGGAGGAGCGCGTGCCCCGGACCCCTTCGCGACGTACCGCACTGCACGGCCTCGCGGCCGCCGGAGCCGCGGTCATCGGATTCGACCCCTTCACCCGAAGCTGGGCGACCACCACGTCCGCCCGGCCGCTGACCGGCCTCCCGCCGCTGGACGGGAGCATCCACACCGACGACGCCTCGCTCGGGGCCGCCGCCGACGACTTCGGGCACATCGTCCACCGGCGTCCCGTCGCCGTTCTGCGACCGGGCTCGGTCCAGGACGTCGTCGCGATGATCCGCTTCTGCAACACACATCGCGTCAAGGTCGCTCCCAGGGGCCAGGGCCACGCCACCCAGGGGCAGGCCCAGGTCGACGGAGGGCTGGTCATCGAGACCACGCCGCTCGCGGACATCGGCCCGGTCGGACCGGGCAGCAGGACGGTCACGGTCGGGGCGGGCGCCAAGTGGAGCGACGTCGCCAAGGCCACGATCGCCCACGGACTCACACCACCGACCTTCACCGACTATCTCGAACTCTCCGTCGGCGGCACTCTGTCGGTCGGCGGTCTGGGCGGCCAGACCCACCAGCAGGGCGCCCAGGTCGACAACGTCACGGAACTCCAGGTCGTCACCGGCGCGGGCGAGCTCGTACGCTGCTCCCCGACCCGCCACCGCGACCTGTTCCTCGCCGTGCTCGCGGGACTCGGTCAGTGCGCCGTGGTCGTCGGGGCCACCCTGCGTCTGGTCCGCGCACCCGAGACCGTGCGCCACTACCTTCTGCCGTACGACGACCTGCGGGTCTTCCTCGACGACCAGCGACGGCTCGTCGAGGAGGGGCGCTTCGCCTACGTCGAGGGCCAGGTCACCCCGGACGCCGGCGGAGCCTTCCGCGGCTACCTCCTCGAAGCGGTCGCCTACGGCCCGCCCGTCGGGCCCGCTCCCGACGACGCCCGGCTGCTGAGCCGGCTGCGCCACGACCCGTCGGGCGTACAGAAGTCGGACCTTGCGTACTGCGACTTCCTCGACCGGCTCGCGCCGAGTGTCGCCGCGCTGAAGGAGGCGGGCCTGTGGGCGTACGCCCACCCGTGGCTCAACCTGCTGCTGCCCGGTCGCACGGCCGCCGCCGTCGCCGGAGCCGTGCTGGACGACCTCACCCCCGAGGACCTCGGCCCGGGTGTCGTCCTCCTCTACCCGCTGCTGCGCGACCGGCTCGGCACCCCACTGCTGCGCATGCCCGACGACCGAGTGCCGTACCTGCTGGCCGTCCTGCGCACCACCCCGCCCGACGACACGGCCACCGTCGACCGTCTGCTCGCCGCCAACCGCGCCGCCTACGACACCGTCCACGCGGCTGGCGGCACCCACTACCCGGTCGGTTCCGTCCCCTTCGCACCCGCCGACTGGCGCGAGCACTTCGGGCCCGCCTGGCGCCGGCTGGCCACCGCCCGGCACACCTACGACCCGCGCGGCATCCTCGTCCCGGGCCAGGGCATCTTCTGACGGAGGCATGCCCCGGAACGCCGCCGGTCACCCCTGGTGCCAGCGGCCCGGCGCTCACGGGCACCGCTCACCAACGCTGCGGCTCACTGCCCACGATCGGTACGGACGGCTTGCCGTCCGTACCGACCGGGACGTCCCCGGCGAGCATCACGCGGTGCATGATCCGCGGATGGTCCACGTGCGCGGTGTCCCCGGGCGCCAGATGGATCGTGGCCCGGTTGTCCCAGAAGGCCACGCTGCCCGGCTCCCACCGGAACCGGACCGTGTACTCGGGGCGGGTGGCCTGCTCCAGCAGCATCTCCAGGATCGCCCCGCTCTCCGGCCGGGACAGCCCGATGAGCTGCTCGATGTAGTAGCCGTTGACGAACAGGACCCGTTCGCCGGTCTCCGGGTGCACCCTCACCAGCGGGTGGTCGGAGGCGATCTGATGGTCCAGCAGATGGCGCAGGTACGCGTCGTCCCCGGGCCGCGTCTGGTAGCCGACACCGAGCCGGTGCTCGGCGCGCAGCCCGTCGACGAACTCCCGCACCGGCTCCGACAGACCCGCGTAGGCGACGGCCAGATTGGACCAGGTGGTGTCACCGCCGTACGGCGGCACGGTCTCGGCACGCAGGATCGTCGCGGCGGGCGGATCGACCCGGGCACCGTGGTCGCAGTGCCAGCCCCGCAGGAGCGAATGGCGCCGCCGGCGCAGCCACTCCTCGTGACCCATGCCGTAACGCCCGCCCAGTTCCAGCCGGTCGGCGGTCGTCTCCACCTCGGGGAAGTCCTTCGGTGACGCGCTGCCGCGCGAACGGAGGCGGACCGGCTCGCCGAACCGCCGTGCGAACGCGATGTGGGAGGCGTGGTCGAGGTGCTGGTCCCGGAAGAACACCACCTTCCATCGCAGCACCGCCTCCCGGATGCGGGCGACGACGGTGTCGTCCAACTCGTCGGCCAGGTCGACTCCGGTGACTTCGGCGCCGATGTGGCCGGCGACCGGCTTCACCTCGAGTCGTGCGACCTGGTCCGTCATGTGGGCTCCGTCGATCGTGCGGTCGATTCGTCGGGCTCCAGCATGACGTGTGGGCCCGTCGCCGGACAGGGCGCGTCGCGGTGGGTGACGCGGATCTTCGACTGACCGTGCGGCAGTTCCTCCCAGTCGTCCATGAAGCGACCGGCCAGACCGTGCTTCTCGGCCAGGGCCAGGAGGGTCTCGGTGCGGTAGTAGAAGTCCTCGCGCAGCACGTGGTGCTCCGCGCCCTCGGTGCGGTCGAAGGTGAAGTCGAACCAGCCCCCGGGGGCCAGCACCCTGCCGACGTGGGCGAAGCACTCCTCGATGACGGGGAGCGGGGAGTGGGAGAAGACGCTGTGCGCGTGCACCACGTCGAAGTGGGCGTCCGGCAGGAAACCCAGCTTCAGGTCGCGCACCGGGGTGAGCGTGGGGAGCTGCTTCTGGAGCTCCATGCGCACCATCGTGTCCTGCGCGGCCAGCAGGATGTCGGGGGAGATGTCGATGCCGTAGTAGTGCCCGGGTTCCAGGTGCCTGATGAACCGCCAGCCCGCCCGCAGATTGCCGCAGCCGATCTCCAGCATCCGGTGCTCGGGGCGCAGGCCGTGGCCGAGCAGGTAGTCGAACTGCAGGGCGCCCAGGGCGAGCCACCGCTCGTGGCTGCGGCTGCCGACGGCCGCGTCCGGGTCGGCACGTGTGTCGGAGCGCATCACCGCGCGGTAGTACGAGATGTGGTCCGGCCAGCGGTGGCGCAGCCACGCGTCGCGGGCGGCACGGGCGACATGACGGGGCACCCGCCCGGGGTGGCGCAGCGCGTAGGCGACGCGGTGCCCGAGGGCCGCGCGATTGACGGAGACGTTCTTGGCAGGCACGTGGGTGTGTCCTCCTCCTTCGGCACGCGCGCGGCGGCGGCACCGCGCGCCTCGCTGGTCTCGACCCCAGCTTCGGCCCTGCGGAGGCCCCGTGCACGCGCTCGTCCGGCCCGCTGCCGGGCGCATGCGGGCGCGGCCGACGTCACCCCGCCGGACGCCGTGCGGCCGTACGGGGGACGCCGGGGCGCCGGCGGAGAACGCCCGCCGGAGGAGGAACACCCGAGGGGACGCGGGCGGTGACCGAAGAGCGGCCGTGTCGCCCGGAGCGTCCGGCCGGCCCTTGTGGTCGCGTCAGCCCTTGTGGTCGCGCAGGACGGCGAGGGCGCGGTCGGCGTGCGCGCTCATCCGCAGCTCGCTCCGGACGATCTCCAGGACCGTCCGGTCCTGCGCGATCACGAAGGTGGCCCGCTTCGTGGGGGCCAGGGAGAAGCCGCGCTTCACGCCGAAGCGTTCGCGGACGACGCCCTCGGGGTCGGACAGCAGGGGGAACCCGAGTGTGTGCCGGTCGGCGAACTCCTGCTGCCGGTCGACCGGGTCACCGCTGATCCCGACGGGACTCGCCCCGGCGGCGGCGAACTCCGCGGCCAGATCACGGAAATGACAGGCCTCGGCGGTGCAGCCCGGGGTGAGGGCGGCCGGGTAGAAGAACAGCACCACGGGGCCGTCGGAGAGGAGTTCCGACAGCCGCCGGTCCGTTCCGCTCTCGTCCGGCAGCGTGAAGTCCTCGACCGTGTCCCCGACGTTCATCCGGCCCGTCATGACTGCCCCTGCGCGTTCCGGGCGACGCCGCGTGCCCACAGGACCAGCGGCACCTGGAGCGGAAGGCGTGCCAGCGCCGCGGTCCGCTGCGGGGCGGGGCGGTCCCGCCAGTCGACGGCCATCTGCACGTTCGCGGGGAACACGCCGACGAAGAAGGCGGCGGCGGCACGCGCGGCGGCGCGGCGCGTGCGGGGCGACACCAGACCGGCGGCCAGGGCCAGTTCGGCGACACCGCTCGCGTAGGTCCAGGTCCGCGGGGCGCCCGGCAGGGCCCGCGGGATGGTCGCGTCGAACTGGCGCGGAGAGACGAAGTGGGCTACGCCCGCCGTGGCCAGCAGGCCGGCGAGCAGCAGGGGTGAGCGTTCCGACCGTGGCACGGGTTCCTCCTCAGGGGGACACTGACGCGCGATATTACTGGACGGTAAGTGGAAGGGAAGTGCGGGGTGCACGCGCTTGCGGGACGCGGACGACGCCTGCGTACGCTCCTTGCCCGCTTGCCCGCTTGCCCGCTTGCCCGCCTGCCCCTTCGGTTCGTCCGACCGGACGGCTTGCGCCCTCGACGGCGCGACCGGCTCGGCATCGCCGCGGACGCACCCCGGGCGCACGGTCCGCACACGGGGTGTGCGCGGTGGTGCGCAGATGCCTCGGCTCACTCGCTGCCGACGGCCCGAACACCTACACAAAATGGAAGGGTGAACGGGTCCCGCCCACCATCCGCATTGGGGCGGGGCCCGCTCACCCGGACACGTTCCGGTACGGCGTTCACGACGATGTGCGGGAATCCGCAGGAATTCACGGCCGACGGCGTTTGGAGTTCCCTTTCACGGTGAGTCGTGGAGGTGGATCACATGTGTCGAGGCAGTGAGGATGTGAACTGCTGTGGCCAAGGACCAGAAGGCCAAAGCCAAGATGGAGCAGGCCAAGGGCAAGGCCAAGGAGACCGCCGGACGCGCGGTCGGCAACGAGCGGTTGACCGCCGAGGGCCGGACCGAGCAGGCGAAGGGTGACGCCCGGCAGGCCAAGGAAAAGACGAAGGACGTCTTCCGCCACTGAATGCGTCACGGACGACCGGCGCCGCATCAGGTGGCAACGCGCACCGAATCCGGTACCGGACGTCACGGAATCCGGTATTGGCGGACAGATGCCATCCGAGACGCTTTCACGGGGCCCGCAGCGCGAAGTCGCGGCGGGCCCCGTGGCATGCGCGCACGGAAAACCGCGGTGAGCGGCAGGCGTCGTGCACGCACGGCGATCCCCGTGAGGTTCAGGCACGCGCAGCGATCCCCGCAAGGGCCGTGCGCCTGCAGCGCTCACCGGAATCGGCGGTGAGTCGTACGGCCGCGCCCCGCGAGAGCCGCTTCGAGCGGCGACGCCCCCGCCGGGTCGGCGTCGGCGCCGCGTGAGCCGCGTCGTCCCTCAGGCCGTCAAAGCGTGCCGAGACGCACTCGCGACGCCTGCCGCGCCACGCGCCGCGGCGGCTGCGGCCCGCACCGGATACGTGGTCTTGCCCGGATCCTCCAGCGGGTCCCCCAGCACGATCCGGCCGGCGGCGTGCAGCGCGTCGCATTCGTCCGTGGGCAGCGCGACATGGCAGCCACCCCGTCCGTCGCCGGTGCGGGAGGGCTGCCAATAGCCGTACCTGCGGCGGCCGTTGGTGTGCACGGTGAGGAACACCGGGAACCGCCGCTCCGTGATCAGCCGCAGGACCTCGGCACCACCGGCGCCCAGCGGCGCGTGCGGGCGGGAAAGCGCGCGGAGCATCGTCACCGGCCTCCGCTCAGGACTCGCGGCACGGCGCGGCGGTGCGGGGTGGGCGTCATCTCCATGCGGCCTTTCGACGGACGGGGCGGATCACCTGCCGTCTGGGCGGTGACGTTCTCGCTGCTCAGCATTGTTCCTCAGGGCACTGACAATGCGGTCGGACGGTGCCCGTGGGCATCGTCCGGAGCCCGCGGCGTGCCCGGCGCGAGGCGCGTGCGGCCGTTCCGGTCAGCGATCGTGGACCGCCGTCTCTTCCTGATGCGCCCGGGCCGCGAGCTCGCCCTGGACGAAGGGATCGTCGGCAGGGTCGTACGTCCCCGCGCGGTCGGCCAGGGTCTCGGTGATCCGTGCCCACTCCTCCGCGACCGCCCGCGCGAGGAACGCGTCCTGGCCGATGAGCGAATCGTCCTCGGCCGCCTTCCTGGCGGCGGCCAGCGCGTTCTTGGCCGCGTGATGTCCCATCCCCGTCGCCGTACGGCGTACCCGCGACCAGGCGGCGTGCTCCTGCTCGGAGGGATGCGCCCTGGCGTCGCCCGGGTCGCCGCCGGGGGCGGGGTCCGGCATTCGGTCCTGCTGCAGGCTCACTGCTCCACCTCGTTCGCGTACCGGCGAGTGATGACTCCTCAGGCAGTCCCGTCTGCCCCCGCGAGCAGCACCGACACCTGTCGACGGAAGAACGTCCCGCCGAGCGGTGGTCGCCCCCGGACCGCGGGCCGGGGCGTTCACCAGGGGAGGAAGGCGTGCACGTCCTTGCCGTCGGGCCGCGTCACCACGCTCACCTGGTCGCAGAGCGCGTGGACGAGGTGCCAGCCGATGCCCCCGCCGCCCTCGGCGGGACGGAAGCGGCGTGGGGTCGGCGGGGTGCTGCTGCCGTCGCGCAACGTCACGTGCACGCCGTCGCGCGTGATGGTGGGGCGCATATGGAGCTCGAAGGGGCCGGGGGCGTACTGGATCGTGTTCGCGGCCAGTTCCGTCACCACGAGCAGGACGTCGTCCCAGTGCTCCGCCGCCGACGGCGGCGACGCCCGCGCGAGGTCGCGCAGAAAGCCCTCGGCGGCCAGGCGCGCGTCGGTCACGTTCTGCAGCCGACCCGCAAAGGTCATGGTGAGAGTCTCGATCTCCGCACCCGACCGGTTCTTGTCCCGACTGGGTTCGATTTCCATCGCGCCTTCCCGGATCTCGTCGGCCGGATTCCGTACTGCTTCGCGGTGTGGGGCCCGCGGGCGCGGACCGGGACCGGCCTCCCGTCGCCCCCTCTACGCCGTGGTGTCCCGCGATCGGCGACGGGCCTCGCGCCGCGCCAGCGCCCGCCGTTCGGCCTCGCTCGTGCCGCCCCAGATGCCGATGGCCTGGCCCGTGTCGAGGGCCCAGCGCAGGCACGCGTCACGCACGGGGCAGGCCCGGCAGACGGCCTTCGCCTCCTCGATCTGGAACACGGCGGGGCCCGTGTGGCCGATGGGGAAGAACAGGTCGGGGTCGACGGATCGGCACGCGGCGGATTCTCGCCAGTCGCTCATAGGACCTCCTTGGTCGTGAGGGGTCGTACTCATGGGTTCGGTCCCTTCTCGGGTCACCCTTGATCGCCCGGATGAAACAGGGGAGGTGCGATCGGACTCCGGTGGCGCGGCCCCGGCCCACCGGGATCAGGCAACGCGGCCCGGTCCCGGACGGGGCCGAAAGTGCCGGTCCGGCACGGTGCGCGCGGCCGGGTGGCAAGATGGAATCCCAGGTGAACGCGGGCGGCGTTCCGACGGATGAGCAGGTGGGACATGGCGCACGAGTCCGGCGAAGTGTGGCAGGAGTTCTCCGTCGCCCTGGCGGACATGGCACGTGATCTGCTGGCTCAGGATTCGGTCCAGGCCACCTTGGACCGGATCGTCGAGCACGCGACCGTACTGATCAACGGATGCGACGAGGCGGGCATCCTCACGGTGCGTCGGGGCGAGGTGCGAGCCCTGGCGGCGACCAGCGACGTGGTGCGCATGGCGGACCGGATCCAGCAGGATCTGCGTGAGGGCCCGTGCTTCGACGCCGTCACCGACCGGCAGCAGCTCTACGTCATCGAGGACCTGCGCCGGCCGCACGAGCGGTGGTCCAGCTTCGCGCCCGAGATGACGAAGCTCGGCATGGGCAGCATGATGGGCTTCCTGCTCTTCACGGACGAGGACGAGCTCGGCGCGCTGAACGTGTACTCCCACGTGCCGCGCACCTTCGACGAGTCGGCCCAGACCGCCGGCTGGATACTCGCCTCCCACGCGGCCGTCGCCTTCTCGGCGGCCCGCACCCACCAGCAGCTCGGGGACGCCCTGGAGACCCGTCACGAGATCGGCGAGGCCATGGGCATCCTCATGGAGCGGCACGGCCTGAGCGAGGAAGACGCCTTCAAGGTCCTGAAGAAGGCCTCGCAGGATCACAACATCAAGCTGCGCGAGATCGCCCGCCGCATCTGCGAGACGGGCGAGAAGCCCACGTAGCCGGGGGCGGGACCTGAGCGACGGGATGCCGCCCGCGCGGTCCGGCGGGGGCGCCCGCCCGGCCTCGGGGCACCGGTCGCCGGGCGCCCCGGATCCTGCGGCGCGGCGCCCGGGTGTGACCGGGATGTGAAGGTGAGTGATCTCATGACATGGGCTTGCCGGAGGCGGGAAGGAGGGCTGCAGCCCGCCCGGCACGTCGGCCGGACACCGGGTGGCGTCGCGTGCACGCGGTGCACGCCATCGACATCGACACGGCGAGGGAGGCCGAGGCATGACGACCGTCGAACCGCTCCCTGACTCCGGCTCGGTCTGCGACGCGAGGCTGGAGCGCGAGCCACAGGCGGCGGAACGCGCACGACGCATGGTGCGGACGTTCGTCGGCGGCCTGCCGGGGCACGTGCCGCGGGACGTCGTCGAGGCCATCACTCTGGTGGTGTCGGAACTGGTGACCAACGCCGTACGCCACGCGCGCGGCCGCTGGTGCAGCGTCGCCCTCCAGGACATGGGGTACGGGGTCGGCATCTCCGTCTCCGACGAGGACCCCTCGCCACCCCGTCCGCGCCGCGTGGACTACACGGGGCAGGGCGGCTTCGGCTGGCCCATGGTGCGACGTCTGTCCGCCGAACTGACCGTGAACTTCCGCCCGGACGGCAAGACCGTCCGTGCCGTCGTGCCCTTCTGAGAACCCGAGGACGAAGCATCATTCGCGATCCAGCAGCGACACCCGCCGTGACGGAGTCCTCCGCCGGCCGGGAGCGTGTCGCGAACCGGCCCCGGGGGAGCGCGTGATGACCCGTGGCGGATGACGGGGACGTGCAGCACGCCGTGGAGCCGGGAGACCACCGTCGTCCGGGGCCCGGGAGCCGTGCGGACGCGGGCCGTCAGCCGGGGCCCGGGAGCCGACCCGACGCGGGCGGTCGTCCGGAGCCCGGCAGCCCCCCGGCACCGGGAAGCCGCCCGGAAGCCGTGGCGGGCCGGATCGCCGACGCCGTGGAGACCCTCGTCGAACTGTGGACCTCCTCGGGCGAGATGGTCACCCCCCGGCTGTCCGCCCACCAGTTGAAGGCGCTGAAGGCCGTCGGCGGCCGCTCCGAGCTCAACCTCACCGAACTGGCCGACATGGTCGGCATCGCGCTGCCCGCCGCGAGCCGGCTGTGCGATCGCCTGGAGGCCGCTGGTCTGGTGCAGCGCGTCCCGCACCCCCACAACCGGCGCGCTCTGCAACTCCTGCTCACGCCCCAGGGCGGCCAGCTCCTCACCGAGATCGGTGAGCGCAGGACGCTGAGCCTGTCCGCCGTCCTGGCGGCCATGAGCCCCGTCCAACGGACCGCGCTGGACGAGGGGTTGCGGGCGTTCCGGGACGCCCGCCGCTCTCCCGGCGCCGGCAGCGGGGCGGACGGGTAGAGCCGATCAGGAGCTCGCCCGTCCCCTCGTACGGTCGGGCCCCGTACGGTCGGGCCCCCGTACGGTCGGCCCTCCCAGGATCAGGCGGAGGCCCCGCGCGCCCGGTCCACCGAGGGCGCCGTGACCGACGACCCGCCGATGTGGCACAGGAGCAGACAGACGTCGTCGTCCCGCTGCGAGTCGTACAGCATCGGATCCAGGATGCGGTCGGCCGCTCGCTCCAGATGATGGTCCAGGTCGGAGGTGCGCTGGGCCGCGAGCGTGTCGGCCAGGCGCCGGATGCCCGGGTCGATGCCCTGGGCCCTGCGCTCCACCAGACCGTCGGTGTAGAGGGCGAGTGTCGACCCCGGCGGCATGTGTTCCGTGTGGTCGCGGATTTCCTGGTGCAGCGGTATGCCCAGCATCGCGCCCGGCTTGGCGTCCAGGACCCGCACCCGGCCGTCCGGGCCGCGCAGCACCGGCGGCGGATGTCCGGCGGCGGCCCAGGTGACGGTCGTCTCCTCGGGATGGAAACGGGCGATGACCGCGGTCGCGTACAGGTCGGGCTGCAAGTGGTGCAGGAAAGAGTGCAGTTGGGTGAGCAGCCGGCCCGGCGTTCCACCGGCCACCGCGTAGGCGCGCAGCGCGGTGCGCAACTGGCTCATCATGACGGCCGCGTGCAGGCCGTGGCCGGTGACGTCGCCCATGACCGCCACGAGACCCCCGTCGGGCTGCCGGAAGGCGTCGTACCAGTCGCCGCCGATGTTCAGACCGTGGGTGGCCGGGAGGTAGCGCGCCGCGAGGCTGAGGCCGGGGGTGGCCGGCAGGTCGGTGAGTAGGGCGCGTTGCAGGGTCTCCGCGATGTCCCGGCTGTGCTCGAAGCGCTGGGCGTGGTCTATCGCGATGCCGGCCCGGCGGGCGAGTTCGACGAGCATGATGACGTCGTCGGAGTTCCACCGCTCCCGCGGCGAGGTCAGCGTCACCACCCCCAGGGGCGCGGTGCGGGCCGGCAGCGGGATGCACAGCAGGGCCTGCGTCGGGTGCAGAGCCGACGGCGGATGGTCGTCCACGCCGGGCAGCCCGCCCGGGTGGTCGGCGGCGTACTGGGGGCGGCCGGTGCGCGCGGCGGCGACGGCGGCCGCGGGGTGGGGGTCCTGCTTGTGGCCCGTGCTCTCCTCGGTGAAGAGCCACACCTCGGCGCTCTGGGCGTAGGCGGGGACCAGGAGTTCCGGCAGGCGGTGCAGGATCTCCTCGTGGTTGAGCGAGGCGGTGAGGTCCGCGCTGGCGTCGGCGAGGAACGTCAGTCTGTGCCGGGCGCTCTCCGCCTCCGTACGGGCCTCGCGTTCGGCGGTGAACAGCTCGCGCTGCACCCGCCCGGCCGCGTCGAGTTCCGCGTGCAGCGCCAGGACGCCCTGGTTGGTCTGGTGCAGTTCCTCCCGGTGGAAGGCGACCAGTTCCTCCTGCTCGGCGAGCTTGTCCAGGACCAGCGAGGTGTCCTCGTCGGCGCTGAGCAGGGCATCGGCCAGGACCGTGCGGCCGCCGGGCAGTTGTGCCGGGATCGCGCCGCCGCTGCCGTCCGGGAGGCCGACCGAGGTCTGCCAACCCGGCTTGTCCGCCGAGGCGTTCGCCTCCTGCTGACGGACGACGGCCGTGAGCCGCCCGCCGCGCTCCCCGGCCGTGGGCGCCGTGGTCCGCAGGGTCAACTGCCAGCTGCCGCCCTTGACGAGGCACTGTCGCAGCTGCGCGCTCAGGGCGGCGACGAGGCGCGTGCGGTCGAGGGGGGAGACACCGTGGGCGGCGGCGAGCCGGGCCGTGGCGACCCGCGCCCGGGCCGCGTCGTCGACCGTGGTGATCTGCCAGGTCTGCGTCATGTCTGAGGGTCCAGTGGGGTGGGGTTCAGCACGGCCACGGTGGTGTCGTCCCGCACGGGGCGGGCCGCACTGCTCGAATCGCGCACGATCACGGCTGCCGACACGGCGGGGTCCAGGGAGACGAGGGAGGCGACGGGCGGGGGAGCCCAGCGGCTGGGCAGACCGTCGCTGTGCAGGACGAGCACGCTGTCGGAGGCCCAGGGGGTCCGGGAGCCGGGCAGCCGGGCCGGACGGTGCGCGCCCACGATTCCGGGGTGCGACAGCAGCGGCCGCCAGGTGCCGTCGGCGCCCAGCCGGGCACCTACGTTGCCGATGCCGGCGAAGTCCAGCTGTCCGGCGGCGAGATCGAGCCGGGCCACCGCGATCGCTGCTCCCCGGGTGGCGCGCAGCGCGCCGTGCAACTCCCCGAGCAGGTCGGGCGGTGGCAGGTGCGCACACTGGCGCAGGAGTCGTACGGCCGCGTCGGAGGCTTCCGCGGCGGCCGGGCCGTGGCCGAGCCCGTCGGCCAGCAGCAGGGTCACGAAGTCGCCGGAGCGTATGCAGGCCCAGGCGTCGCCGGAGTGCTCGGCCGCCCGCAGCGGGATGTTGACGCCGCCCGCCCGCACCGGGGAGCCCGCCGTGGGGACACGTCCGGGCTGCTGCTCCCCGCGGGCCGCGTGGACGCGGGCCACGGCCACCGTGCCCTGCCCCGGCACGGTGTGCACGCCGAAGCCGTCGGCGATACGACGGCAGGTGCCGAGTCCGGCGCCCAGCGAGGCCGTCGTCGAATACCCGTCGCGCAGCGCCGCCGCGAGGTCGGGCATGCCCGGTCCGTGGTCGACGGCCACGATCTGGAGCCCGGGGACCTGCTCGTCGCCGGAGACCGAGAGGTCGGCCACCGGGGTGTCGATCAGGATCTGCCCGCCGCCCGCGTGCTTGAGCAGGTTGGTGGCGAGTTCCGTGGCGACGAGCGCGGCCACGGCCGTGCGTCCCTGGTCGAGCCCGGCGTGGCCGCACGCGGCCTCGGCCGCCACCCGGACGTCGCGGACCCGGGTGGAGTCGTGGACGGGGATGTCCCACACACGCGTCATCGGCCCTCCTTGCGCGGGTGGGGCGGACCGCCGACCCAGCAGATCACCGTGACGGCGGTGCCCTCGTCGGGACGGCTGTCGATGGAGAACTCGTGGACCAGGCGCCGGGCTCCGCCCAGTCCCAGCCCGAGGCCCCCGCCGGAGGTGTAGCCGTCGCTGAGCGCCCGCTGGACGTCGGTGATGCCGGGCCCCTCGTCCCTGAACGTCAGACGCAGGCCCCGAGAGATCCCGTTCGTCAGGGCGGTGGACTCGACCTGGCCTCCTCCGCCGTGCACCAGGGTGTTGCGGGCGAGTTCGCTCGCCGCGGTGACCAGCTTCGTCTGCTCGACGAGGCCGAATCCGAGCTGGGCCGCTGCCTGGCGCACGTGCTGGCGCACCCACGCGAGATCCATGTCCGAGTGGATCGGCAGGCAGGCGGTGACGGAGCCGGAGGTTTCCGTCACGGGCTCTCCCGGCGTACTGGACTGTGGGGGACGGGCGCGGACGCCCGGTCGAGCATCTGCATGGCCTGCTGGGCGTCGAGCGCGGTGCGCAGACCGGGCAGGGTGAGGCCCAGCTCGACCAGGGTGATGGCGACGGCGGGCCGCATGCCCGCGACGACCGTCTGCGCCGCGAGCAGTTTCGCCTGGGCGGCGATCTCCGCGAACACACGGCCCAGGAACGAGTCGACGATCTCGACGCCGGAGATGTCGATGACGACGCCGGTGACGGAACTGGCCTCGATGGCCTCGCCGATGTCGTGCTGCAGCTGTTCGGCGGCGCGGTCGTGCAACTCGCCCTGGAGCGTGACGAGCAGGACGTTGCCGAGCTTGAGCACGGGCACATGGGTGCCCGGGGAGCCGTGGATCGGGCCGGTCATCGCGCGCTCGTACCGGTGCGGTTCCTGTCCACGACCACGCTGCCCTGCTCGTGCAGCGCGTACGCGAGGGCATCGGCGAGGCTGGCCCGGGTGATCACCGATCCGAGGTCGATGCCGAGGTGGACGATGGTCTGGGCGATGGCGGGGCGGATGCCCGACACGATGCACTCGGCCCCCATGAGTCGGGCTGCCGCCACGGTCTTCATCAGGTGCTGGGCGACGAGGGAGTCCACGGTCGGCACCCCGGTGATGTCCAGGATGGCGAACCGGGCCTGCTGGCTGACGACTGCGTCGAGCAGGCTCTCCATCACGACCTGGCTGCGTGCGCTGTCCAGGGTGCCGATCAGCGGGACGGCGACGACACCGTCCCAGAGTTTGATGACGGGGGTGGCCACCTCCAGCAGCTGGAGGCGCTGCCGGTCGATGAGCTCCTGCCCCGCGGTGAGTGCCGTCTCCAGGACGACCAGCCGCAGGGTTCCCAGCAGGGCGGTGAGGGTGACCGAACGCTCCTCGGCCCGGCCGGAGGGCGAACCGTCGAGTTCGGAGCGCAGAAGTTCGGCGACCGGCGTCCGCAGGGCGGCCACCTCGTCGGCGATCTGGGTGGAACCGGCCCCCGTGCGGGTGCGCGACGCCACCATGCGTCCGAGCTGGTCGCGCACGGCGATGAAGCCCGCCGCCCCCAGGTTCTCGACCTGGTCCGCCACGGCCACCGCGGCCAGCGCCTCCACCACGGCCCGGCAGGCCTCCACGGCCTCGTCCCGGGACATCGTGAAGACGGTGCGGAACAGCGTCTCGTCGGCCCAGCGCTGGGCGATCTGCTCGCGGCGGCGACGCAGGAACGCCCCCACCTCCTGTGCCGACGATGTCCGCTCTCCCGCTGCCTCGTGGTCCGCCACCTGCTCGTCTCCTTCGGATGTCTGTACGCCTGCCGGTGCCGGGACACCTGCCACGGCATGATCTCTTGTCGTGCGACAACTGTAGCCACGGCCTGTGCGCGGACGACACCCGCTCGGCTCGTGGAGATCATCTTCAGGGGGAGGGGGTTTCCGCGTCCCGCCCGGGGCCGGTCTCCGGGCCCGCTTCGGCCGGCCGGCGACCGTTCCAGTCCAGGCACACCACCAGGGCGTCGTCCTCCGGCTTGGGCCTGCCGCGGTGCCCCGACAGTTCGCGCAGGACGGCGCGTGGCACCTCGGTGGCGGGCAGCAGTCTCGTGGAGGTGATCGCCTTGGCCAGCGCGTTCTCCCCGTATTTCTCGCCGCCCGGCCCGGTGACCGCGTACACGCCGTCACTGACGAACAGCAGCCGGTCGCCGGGTTCCACCTCGAATTCCTGCACGATGTAGTCGGTCTCCTCGAACATGCCCAGCGGCAGTTGCGCCTCGAAGTCGACCCGCTCGACGGTCCTGCCGCGCAGCCGCACCATCTGGGGCGAGCCCGCGTCGATGACCCGCATGCGTCCCGTGGACAGGTCGAAGTCGAGCATGAGGACCGACAGGTACGAGGAGCCACGGTACTGGGCGTAGATCGCCTGGTCGGCGAGGGCCGCCTGGTCCTGGAGGGCGATGCCCGCACGCCGGGCGTTGCGCAGGGCGTTGATGCCCAGATTGGTCAGCAGCGAGGCCTCGATGCCCTCGCCCATCCCGTTGGTGATGTAGAGCAGCAGGCGGTCGGCGCTGGACGACCAGTCGAAGTTGTCGCCGAAGATCGCGTACGCGGGCTCCAGTTGGGCGCCGAGTTCGTACTCGGGCCGCGAGCAGGAACGCCCCGGGAGCAGCTGCCACTGCATCTCGGCCGCCAGCGTCAGCCGGTCCTTGCGCCGCGCCTGGAGGTACAGGTCGGTGTCCCGTTCGGCCACGAGCACCTCGTGGGCGAGGACTTCCGCGATGTCGGCGAGCTCGGCCAGCGCGTCGGTGTCGCAGGCTCCCTGGGGCAGCATGACGGACAGGACGCCGAGCCGGTCGCCGCGCACCGTCACCGGGAGGTGCACCTGGCGACGGTCGCCGCTGTGCGGTTCGGTGAAGGTCTCCTGGGCGCCGAAGGCCCGGCCCTGCGGGCTGCTGTGCACTCCCACGGGTTCGAGTGTGTGCGGCAGGACGGAGACGGGCTGGAGCACGGTGAGTCCGTAGTCGGCCATGAAGAGTTCGACGGACTCGGCCGCGTAATGACGGCACAGCACGGCACGGACCGCGTCCAGCAACTGGTGGGGTGCCGCCGTGCGCAATGCCCGCTCCGCGGCCACGAATCTGTTCACGATGTCGGATATGCCATTCTTCGATCAGGGCGATGCCCGGTCCGCGCTCCTGGGGAGCGGTTCGGTCGTTGATGGGTACCGCTGTCTATTGTTTGGTCGTGTGGGAGCCTTTGCAGGCTGACAGCGCGCACGAAGACTGGGAGAGTGAGACGGTGACTTCCTCCGGCCCGCGTCCGCAGCCCAGCGAGGTGGCTCGTGTGACCTCCGAGGCGGCCGAGCTGCTGGAGATTCTGTGGGGGCGGGCCTCGACGGCACCGGTCTCGGCTTCCCAACTGCGCGTGCTGTTCATCCTGGAGCACAACGAGGGAATCAATCTGCGGACGCTCGCCGACGCGCTCGGCTCCACTCCGCCCTCGACGAGCAGGCTCTGCGACCGGCTCCAGGCGGTGGGGTACGTCGACCGGAGGCCCAGCTCCACCAGCCGCCGTGAGCTGCGCCTCTTCCTCAGCCCTCGGGGCACCTCGTTCCTCGAGGAGCTGCGGACACGCCGCGAGCAGGCCCTGGAGGCCGTGCTGGCGCAGATGCCCGCGGCCAAGCGGAAGGCGCTCGTGGAGGGGCTGGAGGCCTTCTGCACGGCCGCGGCGGCGCAGATGCACGAGGACGACACGATGGGCGCCGCCACGGCCTGACCGGCACGCTCCCGGCAGGCGGGCGCCGGCCTGTTCCGGTTCCTGCGCGGCTGTCGTCCCGAGTGGGCAGCCGAGTTCACCCACTGCAATGTCCCAGGTCCTTTCCGCATTCCGACGTCGATCACTTTGTTGCCTCACGGCTACAGTTGTCAAATGACAACTATCGATCCCGCGAGCGCGACGGTTCGCCGTTGCCGACGGAGCCGATGGTGCTAGCGGGGTGTGGCGTCCTCGGCCACGAGGGCCAGCGCGGCGTCCACGCTGTCCGAGGACGCGATCGCCAGGTTGACGCCGGTCAGGTCGAGGACGCGCCGGACGGCCGGCGCGGGCGAGACGAGGCGTATGCTGCCGCCCGCCAGCCGGGTCTCCTCGAGGGCCTTGAGTATGGCGTTGATGCCGGACGAGTCCATGAACGGGACCGAGGCCAGGTCGATCAGCAGGTGCCGGCGCCCGGCGCGGACCTGGTCGGACAGATGATGACGGAGTTCGGGGGCGGTCTCGACGTCCAGGTCCCCTTCGACGGTGACCAGGGCGATGCCCTCCCGGGGCAGTGTCACGTCGATGGACACGGGAGCTGGTTCGGCCGGCACGGTTCCCTCCAATGGACACTGACCCGTCGGAATCCTTCCGGCGTGCGGGACGCCGGCGAGCACGTTCCCGAGTACCCCTCGAAATGCGGTGCACACCCGGATCTTTCGTGCACGGACGGGTTCCGAAGGCTTGCCTGCTCTTGACCCTTCCTTTCCCGGGATACCTCTGTCACAGAGCTATCGTCGAAAGCGTGGAGCCAGAGACCTTTCCCGACACACTCGCCGACACCCTGGCCGGGGTGCAGCGCCTCATCCGGCGGCGGCTGCGCGGCGGCATGACGGCCCCGCGGCTGCGCGGCGCCGAGGTCGAACTGCTGCGGCTGGTCGCCGCCCGTCCCGGCATCGGTGTGTCGGAAGCGGCCAAGGAGCTCTGTCTCGCGGGCAACTCCGTCTCGACGCTGGTCAACCAGCTCGTGCGGGACGGCTATCTGCGCCGCGAGACGGACCCGGCCGACCGGCGCGCCGCGCGCCTTCTGCCCACACCTGCGGCCGGAGCCCGGCTGCGCGACTGGCGCGAGCGCCGGGCGGCACTCGTACGCCGCCAGGTGGACCGCCTGGACGACGCCGACCGCGCGGCCCTGGCAGCGGCGATCCCGGCGCTGCGCAAGCTGGCGGCGCACCTGCACGAGGAGGCCGAGGAGACATGAGGCGGTACAGCACCGACAGGGGAGACCCCGCCCGACGGGCCGGCCACGGCTCCGAAGCGCCCGACGGAGCCGGGAGCCCCGCAGCGGCCGACGGCCGGCCGGGGACGGGCGGCCGGGCGGCCCCGGAGCCGCCGGAGGCGGACGGCTGCGCGGTCACCTGCACGGGAC
The DNA here is from genome assembly GCF_054729265.1 of Streptomyces krungchingensis. Classification (NCBI taxonomy): domain Bacteria; kingdom Bacillati; phylum Actinomycetota; class Actinomycetes; order Kitasatosporales; family Streptomycetaceae; genus Streptomyces; species Streptomyces krungchingensis. The sequence continues at coordinate 908,680 of NZ_JBPUKY010000001.1, read as the reverse complement.
TCGTCCACACCTTCGGCGAGACCACCGCGGTCGACGGGCTCGAACTCTCGGTCCGCGACGGCGAGGTGTTCGGCCTGCTCGGACCCAACGGCGCCGGCAAGACGACCGCCATCCGCTGCATCACCACGCTGCTGCCCGTCCCGGCCGGCACGATCCGCGTCTTCGGGCACGACGCCGCCGGCGAACGCATGGCCGTGCGCCGACTGCTCGGCTACGTGCCGCAGCAACTGTCCGCCGACTCCGGACTCACGGGACGGGAGAACGTGTCCCTGTTCGCCCGCGTCTTCGACGTCCCGCGCCGCGAGCGCACGGCGCGCGTCGACCAGGCACTCGCGGCGGTCGACCTGACCGACGCGGCCGACCGGCTCGCCAAGACGTACTCCGGAGGCATGGTCCGGCGCCTGGAACTCGCCCAGGCACTGGTCAGCGCGCCCCGCCTGCTGATCCTCGACGAGCCGACCATCGGCCTCGACCCGATCGCCAGGACCAACGTGTGGGAGCACATCAACGCCGTACGGGCGGCCACCGGAATGACCGTCCTCGTGACGACCCACTACATGGACGAGGCCGACCAGTACTGCGACCGCGTCGCGCTGATGCACCGCGGACGGATCCGCGCCCTCGGCACCCCGGACGAGCTGAGGACGGGCCTCGGCGAACGGCGGGGAACCGCCGCGAACGGTGAACTGCCCACGCTGGAGGACGTCTTCCGCGACATCGCCGGCAGTGGCCTCGACGACCGGTCAGGAGAGTTCAGCGATGTACGAAGCACCCGCCGCACCGCGTCCCGTGTCGGCTGACGGCGTGCGGCCGACGGGCGCACTGGACCTGCTCGTGGTCCCGCCGAGGGCCCGCACCGGCTGGCGGGTGCTGCCCGCCCGGGTCGGCGCGATGTGCGCCGTCGAGCTGCAGAAGCTCCGCCACGACCGCACCGAGCTGTACACCCGGGCGATCCAGCCCGCGCTGTGGCTGCTGATCTTCGGCGAGACCTTCACACGGATCCGCGCGATACCCACCGGGGGCATCCCGTACCTCGACTACCTGGCACCCGGCATCATCGCCCAGTCCGCGATGTTCATCGCGATCTTCTACGGCATCATGATCATCTGGGAGCGGGACGCCGGGATCCTCACGAAACTCCTCGTCACGCCGACCCCGCGCTCGGCGCTGATCACCGGCAAGGCCTTCGCCGCCGGCGTGAAGGCGCTGATCCAGGCCGTCGTGGTGATCGTCATCGCCGCGCTGCTCGGGGTGGCGATGACCTGGAACCCGCTGCGGCTGCTGGGCGTCGCGGTGGCCGTCGTCCTCGGTTCGGCCTTCTTCTCCTGCCTGTCCATGACGATCGCCGGCATCGTGCTCACCCGGGACCGCCTGATGGGTATCGGCCAGGCCATCACGATGCCGCTGTTCTTCGGTTCCAACGCGCTCTACCCGGTCGCCGTCATGCCCGGCTGGCTCCAGGCCGTCAGCATGGTCAACCCGCTGAGCTACCAGGTCGACGCCCTGCGCGGACTGCTGCTCGGCACGCACGCCCACCTGGCCCTGGACTACGGCGTCCTGGTCGTGGCCGCGGCGCTCGGCATCCTGTCCGCCTCGTCCCTGCTCGGACGGCTGGCCCGCTGAGCGTGCCCGCATCGCGTACCCCGGCGCACGCCACGGCGCCGGGTCACGGCAACGGCTGCTCGGCCCAGATCACCTTGCCGTCGGGCGTGTAGCGGGTGCCCCAGCGTTCGGCGAGCTGCGCGACCAGGAACAGGCCGCGCCCGCCCTCGTCCATGGACGCCGCGTAGCGCAGATGGGGTGAGGTGCTGCTGCCGTCGGAGACCTCGCAGATCAGCGTGCGGTCGAGCAGTACCCGAACCCGGATCGGGCCGTTGCCGTAGCGGATCGCGTTGGTGACCAGCTCGCTGAGGACGAGCTCGGTGGTGAACGCCATCTCCTCCAGCCCCCAGTCCGCCAGCCGGCGGGTCACCGAGGCGCGCACCTCGCCGACGGCCGCCGGCTCCGAGGGGACCTGCCAGTCGGCGATCCGGTCCTCGCCCAGGGCGTGCGTACGGGCGACGATCAGCGCGATGTCGTCGCTCGGCCGGGCGGGCAGCAGCGCGTGGAGCACGGCGCGGCAGGTCTCCTCGGGCGAGCGGTCCGCCCCGGCCAGGGCGGTGCGCAGCAGTCCCAGGCCCTCGTCGATGTCCCGTTCCCGGTCCTCGATGAGGCCGTCCGTGTACAGGACGAGCCGGCTGCCCTCCTCCAGGTCGAGCTCGGCCGTCTCGAACGGCAGGCCGCCCAGGCCGAGCGGCGGACCGGCCGGCACGTCGGGGAACTCCACACTGCCGTCCGGGCGCACCACCGCGGGCGGCGGGTGCCCGGCCCGCGCCACCGTGCACCGCCGGGACGTCGGGTCGTAGATGGCGTACAGGCAGGTGGCGCCGGTGACGGCGGACCTGCCCTCCTCGGACAGCTCGTCCTGGTCGATCCGGCCGACCAGCTCGTCCAGGAGGCCGAGGAGCTCGTCCGGCGGCAGATCCAGGGCGGAGAAGTTGTGGACCGCGGTCCGCAGGCGCCCCATCGTCGCCGCGGCCAGCAGCCCGTGGCCGACCACGTCCCCCACCACGACCGCGACCCGGGCGCCGGGCAGCGGCAGCACGTCGAACCAGTCCCCGCCCACCCCGGCCTGCGCGGGGAGGTAGCGGTAGGCGATGTCGAGCGCGTTCTGCTCGGGCAGGTTGCGCGGGAGCAGGCTGCGCTGGAGCGTCACCGCCATCGTGTGCTCGCGGGTGTAGCGGCGCGCGTTGTCGATGGAGACCGCCGCCCGCGCGACCAGCTCCTCGGCGAGGGCCAGGTCCTCCGAGTCGAAGGGCTCGGGCTTCTCCGAGCGCCAGAAGTTGACCACGCCCATCATGAGCGGGCCCACGCGCAGGGGTACGGCGATCAGCGAGTGGATTCCGTAGTCCACGACCCGCGCGGTGCGCTGGAGGTCCTGCGCGAGCCACCCGGGGGCGTCGCCGAGGGCGGGTTCGATGACCGCCCGCCCGGTGCGCAGGCTGTGGGCCTGGGGGGAGGAGGCCACGAAGCCGATGTGGTGGCCGACGGGATACAGCGGCGCGTCGCCGCGGATCCCGCCCGACGCCGTACGGCGCAGCCCGTTGACGGGGTCGGGCTCCTGCCCGTTCAGGACGGCGTCGGCGAGGTCCACGGTCACGAAGTCGGCGAAGCGCGGGACGGCCACCTCAGCGAGCTCCTCGGCGGTCCGCCGCACGTCCAGGCTCGTGCCGATGCCCACTCCGGCGTCGTACAGCAGCTTCAGGCGCTCGCGTGCCACCTCCGCCCGTCCGGACAGCGCGCGCAGCTCCGTCGAGTCGCGCAGGGTCGCGACGCTGCCCGGCGGGCCGCCCTGGAGGTCCGTGGGCCGCTGGTTGACGGCGAGCAGCCGGTCCCCGACCAGGTGCACCTCGTCGGTGACGATCTGCCCCGAGGCCAGCAGGTCCGCGGTGTCCGCGTCGAGGCCCAGGTCGAGCACGTGCCGGCCCTCGGCGTCCTCCGGCAGGTCGAGCAGCCGGTTGGCCTCGTCGTTGGCGAGCACGAGCCGCCCCTCGCCGCTGACGATGATCACTCCCTCCCGGACGGCGTGCAGCACCGCGTCGTGGTGCTCGTACATCCGGGTCATCTCGTACGGGCCCAGGCCACGCGTCTGGCGCAGCAGGCGCCGGCTCACGAGCGCGGTGCCCGCGGTGGCCAGGGCGAGTGCGACGCCGGCGGAGGTGAGGACGAGCGGCAGCTGCCGGTCGGCCACGCCGCCCACGTTCGCCGTGGTGATACCGGCCGACACCAGGCCCACGACCTTGCCCCCGGGGTCCTCGACGGGCACCGTCGCCTGCACCAGCGGACCGATGGTGCCGTTGACCTCCTCGACGACCGACTTACCGGCCACCGCGGGCGCGATCGTGCCGACGAACTTCTTGCCGATCCGGTCGGGCTTGGGATGGGTGTAGCGGATCCCGTCGGTGCTCATCACGACGATGAAGTCCACGTTCGACGCCTTGCGGGCCGCCTCCGCGCTCGGCTGGAGGATGGCGGTGGGGTCGGGAGAGCTCAGGGCCGCCCGGGTCCCCGGAGCGTGGGCGAACGTCTCGGCCACCGCGAGGGAGCGGTTGCGGGCCTCCTGAGTGCTGTCGTGCCGCACCTGAAGCACCAGGGCCACCACTGCGGACACCACCAGCAGCAGCACGATCACGACCTGAAGGACGAACACCTGTCCGGCGACGCTGCGCACACTGAGTGCCGACCGGGGCCCGGCGGACGCGCCGCGACGGTGCTTGCCCTCGTTCGACCCACGCTGAGGGAGCGGTGTGGTGGTGCGGCGGGTCGACTGAGCCCGGGTTCGACCCAATAGTCCGACCATGTGCTATGTCTACACTGCCCGGCGCCCGGAGGCGAGAGGCGTCGCACGACGTGAGGGGCCGCCGATGCCGGTCCCCGCAACGGGCCCGGCCCCCTGCCGCAGGGGCGGAACTGCTGTTGCCGCCGGGACGGGGCTGCCTTCACGAGGATCTGGCCGCATGATGGAGGAGGAAGTTTTTGCCCGCATTTGTGGCTTGAGCGCGGGAGGTCGTCATGAAGAACCCGGACCGTTTCCGGCTGTCCTTCACCCATCCGGGATCGGGCGGTGCCAGCGTCGTGACCGACGAGGTGGTCGTCGAGCGGACCGAGAGTCTCGGGCCGGGTGGCCACCCGGTGTACAGCGATCCCACAGGCATACTCCGTGCAGAGATCACCCCGGCGGGTGAGGTACGCATGCTGGCGAGCGGCGCCTATCAGTCCCCGCTCAACCCGTCCGCCGAACCGATTCCCTGAACCTGCCGGAGGCTTCGGGACGCGGAGGAGTCGGCGTCCCGAAGCTTTCGCACGTAACGGATCCCGGGGCGACCGCTCAACTCGACGTCGCCGACGGACACGAATCCCGTACGGGCGAGGACGGTCCGTGAACCGGCGTTGTCGACGGTGGTCCTGGCCCGCAGCTCGCGCAGACCGTACTCCGCGACGGCCAGGGAGCAGACCGCGTGCACCGCGGCCGTCGCCAGGCCCCGCCCGGCCGCGCGCTCGGCGATGCGGTATCCCAGTTCGGCCGAACCGTCCGCCACGTCGACCAGGTTGACCCGCCCCAGGACCTCGCCTCCGTCGCCCACGACCAGGTGGAAGATGCACAGGCCCGTTGCCTGCTCGGCGAGCAGTTCGGCGTGGCGTGCGTCGAAGCGGGCGAAGTAGTCGTCGCCGCGGTCGGGGATCGACGCGGCGAAATACGCCCTGTTCTCCTGCTCGAACTCCAGGAGAGCCGGGGCGTGTTCGGGGCGGAGGCGCTGGAGTTCGGGCATCCGGTCATGCTAGGCAGCGGCGGCCCACGGGGCGACCGGATTTGTGCCGGCCCGCTCCGCGCGGCGGGAACCTGTCGATTCCGCCGGTGCGCGTTCGTTCAGAGGGTGGGACGCCGGCGCCGTGCCGGTGCCGGACGAGGGCACATCGCCCCGGACGGCGGCTTGTCCGGCCGGCGCGTCTGGGTCGACCTGGGCGACGGCACCCCGGACGGCATCTGCGTCGACGCGCGGCGAGCTGTCTGGTACGCCGACGTGCCGAACCGCTGCTGCGTGCGCGTCGCGGAGGGCGGCAAGGTGCTGGACCGCGTCGACCTCGACCGTGGCGGCTTCGCCTGCGCGCTGGGCGGACCGGACGGCACGACCCTGTTCGTCGTGGCCGCGGAACGGCGGGATGACGGAGCCCGAGATGGTCACGCCCGGAAGCGGCCGGGTGCTGGCCGTCGAGGTCGAGGTGCCGGGGGCGGGCCGGCCGTGATCCTGGCGAGGGACGGCGGGGGAGCGGCGCGCTCCCGGGCGGCTCCCCGCGCCGGCGCGTGCGCCGGGCGGCGAGGGGCTGCGTGCCGACGCACGGTCGTCGTCGGTGGGGCTGCGCACCGAAGCTCTGCCCGCCGTCGGGGATTCATCCCAGGTGGCGCAGGGCGCCGATGCGCTGCCCGCTGTGGGAAGTCGCCTCGCGGGTCAGCCACCCGGCCCGGTAGGAGGACGGACGTCCACGACGACCGCGGTCCCGGCCGCGGCCCGGGTCTCGTACATCGTGATCACCTGACCCGGCTCGACGTGCAGCCAGCCCGACGGCACCAGCGGCACGAGCCGGATACGGCCCTGTCCGCCCGGTTCCAGGAGGGCGGTGCGCTCCACCCACATCCCGGCGATGCGGACCGCCGGCCCACCATCGGCGGTCCGCTCTCCGAGGTCCCACATCGGGCGGAGCACGCCGGCGCCGGGGACGGGCGTGGTGCGTGGCCCCTTCGCGGCCGGACGCAGCGTCAGATCGGCCAGCACCACGCCGTTGCGGAGCTCGGAGCACCGCCAGTGGCACCAGGCGGCGCTCCGCTCCAGCCGCAGCTCCTCGGCGGCAGCGGCGAGCGATTCCCAGAACGGCACAGGTAGCGGCCCGGTGTCCGTCAGCTCCTCCAGCAGACCGACGGCGAGCTCCCACTCGTCGGCGGCGAGGTACTCCCACACGTCGCCCACCGTGACGTCGTTCCCGGACGCCCGGTCCTCGGGCACCAACAGAGCGGCGGATTCGAGCAGTTCGAGGACGTCCATGTGCTGATTGTCGGACATCGCCCGGGCGTCCTGCTCCGCCGGTCCGTTGCGAGGAGAGGGGTCCCTGGGGGCGGGGCGTAGGGATAACCCTCGATCACCCCTCGATCGACCGCAAGGCCATGTCATGCATCGGTCAACAATGCCATCCTTCGTCCACCTGTCGTGCAGGCCTCACCCGGTCTGCCCACGGTCGCGTTCCCGCACACCCCAGCTCAGCTCGTCCCGGACAGCACAACCCCGTCTGCCCGGTCTGTCAGCGGCCGCCCCTACGCGGCCGAAGCAGTAGGAGTACGAGTGAGACGTATCCCCCGTCAGGCGACCGCGGCCGGAGCCCTGGTGGCCACCGCCGCTTTCCTGGCCGTCGGCATACAGACGGTCCCGGCAGCCGCCAAGCCCGCCCCCCACACCAGCCCCCTGCGCACCGGGGGACTGGAGGCCGCACTCACCCCGGCCCAGCACACGGCGCTGTTGAAGAACGCAACGCAGCGGAGCGCGGCGACCGCCGACTCCCTCGGCCTCGGCGCCAAGGAGAAACTGGTCGTCAAGGACGTCGTCAAGGACAAGGACGGCACCCTCCACACCCGCTACGAACGCACCTACGCCGGCCTGCCGGTGCTGGGCGGCGACCTCGTCGTCCACACCCCGCCCGCCTCCCTGGCCTCCGGCACGGTGAGCACCACCTTCAACAACAAGCGCGCCATCAAGGTCGCCTCCACCACGGCGAAGGTCACCAGGTCGGCCGCCGCGGGCAAGGCGCTGAAGGCCGCCCAGGCCCTCGACGCGCACAAGCCCGCCGCCGACAGCGCCCGCAAGGTGATCTGGGCCGGCACCGGCACCCCGCGGCTCGCCTGGGAGACCGTCGTCAGCGGCCTCCAGGACGACGGCACACCGAGCAAACTGCACGTCGTCACCGACGCCACCACCGGCAAGGAGCTCCACCGCTACGAGGGCGTCCAGACCGGCACCGGCAACACGCAGTACAGCGGCACGGTGACCCTGAACACCACGCTGTCCGGGTCGACTTACCAGCTGACCGACGGCACGCGCGGCGGGCACAAGACGTACAGCCTCAACAACGGCACGTCCGGCACCGGCACGCTGATGACGGACGCCGACGACACCTGGGGCACCGGGTCCGGGTCCAACACCCAGACCGCCGGAGCCGACGCCGCCTACGGCGCCCAGATGACGTGGGACTTCTACAAGAACACCTTCGGCCGCAGCGGCATCAAGAACGACGGGGTCGCGGCCTACTCGCGCGTCCACTACAGCACGGCGTACGTGAACGCCTTCTGGGACGACGACTGCTTCTGCATGACCTACGGCGACGGATCGGGCGGCACCCACGCCCTCACCTCGCTCGACGTGGCCGGCCACGAGATGAGCCACGGCGTCACCTCCAACACCGCGGGCCTGGAGTACTCCGGCGAGTCCGGCGGCCTGAACGAGGCGACCTCCGACATCTTCGGCACCGGCGTGGAGTTCTACTCCAACAACAGCAGTGACGTCGGTGACTACCTCATCGGCGAGAAGATCGACATCAACGGCGACGGCACCCCGCTGCGCTACATGGACAAGCCCAGCAAGGACGGCGGCTCCGCCGACAGCTGGTACTCCGGTGTCGGCAACCTCGACGTGCACTACTCCTCGGGCCCGGCGAACCACATGTTCTACCTGCTCTCCGAGGGCAGCGGCACCAAGGTCATCAACGGCGTCACCTACAACTCGCCGACGTCCGACGGTGTCGCCGTCACGGGCATCGGCCGGGCCGCGGCACTGCAGATCTGGTACAAGGCGCTGACGACGTACATGACGTCCAGCACCAACTACGCGGGCGCCCGCACCGCGGCGCTCAACGCCGCCGCCGCGCTGTACGGCACCAACTCCACCCAGTACGCCGGTGTGGGCAACGCCTTCGCGGGCATCAACGTCGGCAGCCACATCACACCGCCGTCCTCGGGCGTGACGGTCACCAACCCGGGCAGTCAGTCCTCCACCGTCGGAACCGCGGTGAGCCTGCAGATCTCGGCCAGCAGCACCAACAGCGGCGCGCTGTCGTACGCGGCGTCCGGTCTGCCCACGGGGCTGTCCGTCAACAGCTCCACCGGCGTGATCTCCGGCACCCCCACCACGGCGGGCACGTACAGCACGACCGTCACGGTGACCGACAGCACGGGCGCCACCGGCACCGCGTCCTTCACCTGGACCGTCAGCTCCTCGGGCGGCGGCACCTGCACCTCGACGCAGCTGCTCGGCAACCCCGGCTTCGAGTCCGGCAACACCACCTGGACCGCGACCAGCGGCGTCATCACCAACTCCAGCAGCCAGGCGGCGCACGGCGGTTCCTACAAGGCCTGGCTGGACGGCTACGGCACCACCAACACCGACACGCTGTCCCAGTCGGTGACCATCCCGAGCGGCTGCAAGGCCACGCTCACCTTCTACCTGCACATCGACTCCGCGGAGACCACGACCAGCACTCAGTACGACAAGCTGACGGTCACCGCCGGGTCGAAGACGCTGGCGACCTACTCCAACCTCAACAAGGCCTCGGGGTACACCCTGAAGACCTTCGACCTGTCCTCGCTCGCCGGCTCCACCGTCACGCTGAAGTTCAGCGGCGTCGAGGACTCCTCCCTGCAGACCAGCTTCGTCGTCGACGACACCGCCCTGACGACCGGCTGACCGGCACCGCCTGAACCACCGCGCATCCGCCGCGGCGTGGGTCCTCCGTGAGGACGGCCCACGCCGCGGCTCCGCGTTGTCGGCCGGGGTGCGCCGGCCTGCGGGGCGTGCCGACCGGGGGAGCGGAGGGCGGGAAGGCGCCGCTCGCGTGCCCTGAGGCTCACTCGAAGCGGGAGGGATCCCCCGCACCCAGGCGGACGATCTCCGGCCCCCCGCCGGAGAAGTCGATGACGGTCGTCGGTTCGGTGCCGCAGTCCCCGGAGTCGATGACCGCGTCCACCACGTGGTCGAGCTCCTCCTTGATCTCCCAGCCCTGGGTGAGGGGCTTGTCCTCGTCCGGCAGGAGCAGGGTGCTCGACAGCAGCGGCTCGCCGAGCTCGGCGAGAATCGCCTGGGCGACGACATGGTCGGGAATCCTGACCCCGACCGTCCGCTTCTTCGGGTGCAGCATCCGGCGCGGCGCCTCCTTCGTCGCCGGGAGGATGAAGGTGTAACTGCCCGGCGTCGCCGCCTTGATGGTGCGGAACGTGGTGTTGTCGAGGCGCACGAAGTGGCCCAGTTGCGCGAAGTCCTGGCACATCAGGGTGAAGTGGTGACGCTCGTCCAGCCGGCGGATCGAGCGGATGCGGTCGATCCCCTCCCGGTTGCCCAGCTGGCACCCGAGCGCGAAGCAGGAGTCCGTCGGGTAGACGATGAGCCCTCCGGAACGGACGATCTCGGCCACCTGGCCGATGATGCGCCGTTGCGGGTTCTCCGGGTGCACGTCGAAGTACTTGGCCATACGGCGAGCTTAGATCCGTCGCCGAGCCCCCAGGGCGACCGGCGCACGGCCCGGACGCACCGGCGCCGCACAGCCCGGGACATTTCACCGCTCACGGCTCTATGAACCTCGAGGTCCTCTGGCTACCCTCCGCGCATGATTTCCACGGTGGTGTGGGGTACCGGAAATGTCGGCCGCGCGGCCATCCGCGCCGTCGAGGCGCACCCGGCTCTGAAACTCGCCGCGGTGCTCGTCCACAACCCCGGCAAGGTCGGCCGCGACGCGGGCGAACTCGCCGGGCTCGACCACGGCCTGGGGGTCGCGGCGACCGATGACATCGACGCCGTCCTGGCCGGCTCACCGGGGGCCGTGGTGTACGCGGCGACCGGCGACATCCGTCCCGACGAAGCCCTCGCCGACATCGGCAGGGCGATACGCGCCGGGGCGGTGGTCGTCACCCCGGCTCTCTATCCGCTCTACGACCAGCGCAACGCCCCGCCGGAGTTCAGGGATCCGATGCTCGCCGCCGTCGCCGAGGGCGGCGGCTCCCTCTTCGTCTCCGGTGTCGATCCCGGGTGGGGCAACGACGTCCTGCCCCTGCTGATCAGCGGACTCGGCACCACGGTGGACGCCGTCCGCTGCCAGGAGATCTTCGACTACTCGACGTACGACCAGGAGGATTCCGTCCGTCAGCTCATCGGCATGGGGCACCCGATGGACTACGAGCCGCTGATGCTCGCGCCGTCCGTTCCCACCATGGTGTGGGGCGGGCAGATCCGGCTGATGGCCCGGGCACTCGGCGTCCAACTCGACGAGATCCGGGAGGCCACGGACCGGCGCGCGCTCACCGACACCGTGCGCACCCGCACGATGGGCGAGTTCGAGGCGGGCACCCAGGGCGCGGTGCGGTTCGAGGTGCAGGGGATCGTCGGGGGAGAACCGAGGATCGTCATCGAGCACGTGACCCGCATCCACCCGTCCTGCGCACCGGACTGGCCGATGCCGCCCGACGGTGACGGCGCCCATCGCGTGATCATCGAAGGCCGGCCGCGCATCCAGGTGACCGTCGAGGCCACCGACGAGGGTGAGAACCGCTCCGCCGGCGGCAATGCCACCGCCGTCGGACGGCTGGTGGGCGCCATCGACTGGCTGGTGAACGCGGAACCCGGACTCTACGACGCGCTCGACGTCCCGCTGCGTCCCGCAGTCGGCCGACTCGGAAGGAAGTGACCACGACCATGCACATCGACATTCCCGAGGGCCAGGAACCGATCGGCTACGTGTGGGGCGAGATGGTCCCCGGCATCGGTATGGCCGCCGCGAACTTCTCGCTGTCGGTGTACGAGCACACGACCCTGGGGCTGCGCGAGTTCGAGGCGGCGCGGCTGCGCATCGCGCAGATCAACGGGTGCCTGTTCTGTCTCGACTGGCGCACCGAGCGGGACGGGCAGAAGGTCGAGGAGGAGTTCGCCGACGCGGTGACCCAGTGGCGTACCACCGACGCCTTCGACGACCGCACCCGGCTGGCCGCGGAGTACGCCGAGCGGTACGCACTGGATCACCACGGTCTGGACGACGAGTTCTGGACTCGGATGACCGCGCAGTACAGCCAGCACGAGATCGTGGAGCTGAGCATGAGCATCGGCTCCTGGCTGGTGTTCGGCCGGCTCAACCATGTGCTGGGCCTGGACGCCGTGTGCGTGCTGCCCACCCACTGACGGGTCCGGGCCGCTCGGTCGGCCCGGTCACCGCTACAGATCGGTGGCGATGATCTTCTCGATGTTGCGCTCGGCGAGCGCCGTGATGGTGACGAACGGGTTGACGCTGGTGTTACCCGGGATGAGCGCGCCGTCGATGACGTACAGGCCCGGATGGCCGTGCAGACGGCCGTAGTTGTCGGTGGCCTTGTCGAGGACCGCGCCGCCCAGCGGGTGGTACGTGAGGTGGTCGCCCCAGATCTTGTACGTGCCGAAGAGATCGGTGCGGTAGATCGTCCCCTCCTTCGCGTTGATCTTGTCGAAGATCGACTTGGCCATGTCGATGGACGGCTGCTTCCAGGCGGTCTGCCAGTTCAGGCCGACGGTGCCCGTGCCGGCGTTCCAGGAGAACTCGGCGCGGTTCGGATTCTTGGTGATGGACAGGTAGAACGACGCGAAGGTCTCGATGCCGGTGGGCAGCGGTGCGACCTCGGCGAACGCGCCGCCCGCGGTCCAGTTGTCGATGCCGCCGCACGGAATGCTGGCCTGGAGCGCGCCGGTCGGGTCCCAGAGGTGGTTGGCGCGACCGCACATGACGTTGCCGTTGTCGCCCCAGCCCTTGCCGATCTGGTCGTTCAGGCCGGGCAGTGCGCCGGTGGCCTTCAGCTTGACCAGCAGCTTGCTCGTGCCGACGCTGCCGGCGGCGAAGAACACCCGGTCCGCGGTCACGGTCTTGGTGGCCGTGGTGTCCCCGGTGGTGTTGATCTGGTCGATGACGACCGTGTAGCCGCCGCCGGACGCCGAGGAGACCGAGGTGACCTTGTGCAGCGGTGAGACCGTGACCCGCCCGGTGGCCGCGGCCTGGGCGAGGTAGGTCTTCTGCAGCGACTTCTTGCCGTAGTTGTTGCCGTAGAGGATCTCGCCGGCCAGGGCCGACTTGGGGACGGTTCCGGCAGCCTCCTGTTCCATGTAGTCCCAGTCGTACACGTCGGGTACGAAGACGAACGGGAAGCCGGAGCGCTGGGCCTGCTTACGGCCGACCCGCGCGTACTGGTAGCAGTCCGCGCTGTCGAACCACGTCGGGTCGACGGTGCCCACGCCGAGACCACTGTTGGCGCGCGGATAGTACGTCGCGTACATCTCGTCGGCGTTCACCGACGGGAGCACGGCGCCGAAGTTCTCCCGTTTGGGGGTGACGGCCATGCCGCCGTTGACGAGCGAGCCGCCGCCGACGCCGCGGCCCTGGTAGACGATGATCCCGCCCATCTCCTCGGCGTCCAGGATCCCGGTGTAGCGGGGCACGTTCTTGTCGATCGGGAAGCCGAGGAAATTGCTGATGGGCTGCTTCGTCCTGGTCCGCAGCCAGAAGGACCGGTAGTCCGGGCTGGTCGTGTTGGCGAAGATCTTGCCGTCCGAGCCCGGGGTGTCCCAGGCCATGCCCATCTCGACCATCTGTACGTCGACACCGGCCTGGGCGAGGCGCAGTGCCGTGACGGATCCGCCGTATCCGGTGCCGATCACCAGGACGGGGACGTGGGCTCCTGAGGGGATCGGACCGGCGGCGGTGAGCGACCTCTGGGGCGCCGCGGCGGCCTGCCCCGCGAGCGTCATCGCTCCAAGAATAGAACCAGTTCCAGCAATGAATCTTCGCCGCGAAACACCCCTGGATTCGTTGTTGTACTGGACAGTCTCACCCATGTGACGCTCCTCACTGTCGATGGGTGAGAACACGTTCTACTGATACTTGCTTGTCAAGTCACTACATACCGGTTGGTAACTTCTGTCCGATCTTGGGGTGTTAGGGGGTCGGTGTCCGTGCCCCTTGACTTCACAAGACCCTCGCGCGACATTCCTGACTCCGCATCAGAAACCGTGGCGGCAGGCGCCCCACTGCCTCCCGGAGCACCCGCACGCCCCCACGTTCCCTCGCCCTGCTGGAGTGCCCTGCCATGTCCCCGAGCGCGGAACCCGTCGGACGCACCACCGCACCCTCCCCGGCACCCGGGCCCTCGCGGCGCCATGTGCTCGGCGCCGCGACGGGTGCCGGGCTCGCGCTCGCGACGGGCCTGCCGGGCACCGCCGCGGCGGCCGACCTCCCCCCGCTCGGCACCTTCGACGTCGTGGTGATCGGCTCCGGGGCGGCGGGCATGACCGCCGCACTGACGGCCGCCCGGAAGGGCCTCAGCTGCGTGGTCGTGGAGAAGGCCCCCACCTTCGGCGGCTCGGCGGCACGGTCCGGAGCGGGCATCTGGATCCCGAACAACCCGGTCGTCCTCGCCGCCGGAGTCCCGGACACCCCCGAGAAGGCCGCCGCCTACCTCGCGGCCGTGGTGGGCCCCGAGGTGTCCGCCGAGCGCCGGCAGGCCTTCCTGGACCACGGACCCGCCATGATCTCCTTCGTCATGGCGAACAGTCCGCTCCGCTTCCGCTGGATGGAGGGGTACAGCGACTACTACCCGGAGCTCCCCGGCGGACTGCCCCGCGGCCGGTCGATGGAGCCGGACCAGCTCGACGGCACCGTCCTGGGCGCCGAACTCGCGCACCTGAACCCGCCGTACATGCCGGTCCCGGCCGGCATGGTCGTCTTCAGCGCGGACTACAAGTGGCTCACCCTCGCCGCCGTGAGCGCGAAGGGCGCGGCGGTGGCCGCCGAATGCCTGGCCCGCGGCACCAAGGCGGCCCTCCTCGGCCAGAAACCCCTGACGATGGGCCAGTCGCTGGCGGCCGGCCTGCGCGCCGGACTGCTCTCCGCCCAGGTACCGGTGTGGCTGAACAGCCCGCTCACCGACCTGTACACCGAGGACGGCACGGTCGTCGGAGCGGTGGTCACCCGGAACGGCACTCCGGGTCTGGTCCGCGCCCGGCGCGGGGTGATCGTCGGTTCCGGCGGCTTCGAGCACAACGCGGCCATGCGCGCCCGGTACCAGCAACAGCCCATCGGCACCGAGTGGACGGTCGGCGCCAAGGAGAACACCGGCGACGGAATCCGGGCGGGGGAGCGGGCGGGCGCGGCGCTCGACCTGATGGACGACGCCTGGTGGGGGCCGGCGATCCCGCTGCCCGACCAGCCCTACTTCTGCCTCGCCGAGCGCACCCTCCCCGGCGGCCTGCTGGTCGACGCGGCCGGTGCCCGCTTCGTGAACGAGGCCGCCCCCTACAGCGACGTCGTGCACACCATGTACGAACGCAACGCGACCGCGCCCGACATCCCGGCCTGGCTGATCGTCGACCAGAACTACCGCAACCGGTACCTGTTCAAGGACGTCGCGCCGACCTTCGCGTTCCCCGACGCCTGGTACACCTCGGGCGCCGCGTACAAGGCCTGGACGCTCGACGCCCTCGCCGCGGCCATCCACGTGCCCGCGGCGGCCCTGCGCGCCACGGTCGGCCGCTTCAACGGCCTCGCCCTGAGCGGGCGGGACCCCGATTTCCACCGCGGCGACAGTGTCTACGACCACTACTACACGGACCCGGCGATCCTCCCCAACTCCTGTCTGGCCCCCCTCTGGCTCGCCCCCTTCCACGCCTTCCGGATCGTCCCCGGCGACCTGGGGACCAAGGGCGGCCTGCGCACGGACGCCCGGGCGCGCGTGCTGCGCCCGGACGGCTCGGTGATCCGCGGCCTCTACGCGGCGGGGAACGCCAGCGCCGCGGTCATGGGGCACAGCTACGCGGGCGCGGGCTCGACGATCGGCCCCGCGATGACCTTCGGCCACATCGCGGCCCTGGACATCGCGGCGGCCACCGCGTCCTGACTCTGCGCACTATTCGGTACGGTTCGTCTCCTCCTCGCCCGGTGTCAGGAGCAGCATGGTGACGTCGTCGCGGATCGAGGGACAGAACCGGGTGAGGTCCTCCCAGACGCTGTCGACCAGTGAGGCGGGCGACTCCTCGGCGAGCGCGGTCAGCCGCTCGGCCAGGGGATAGAAGGTCCCGTGCCTGTCCCGGCTCTCGGACACCCCGTCGGACGCCAGGAACAGCCGGTCACCCGGCTCCAGGCGGACGGTGCGGGTCTTCGGCGGAGCGATGTCGAACAGCCCCGCCCCGAGTGGCGCCCCCGCTTCGACATCGAGCTCGAACGCCTTCGTGCCGCGCAGCAGCAGGGGGTACGGATGCCCGCAGGACACCAGCCGGACCGCGCCGGTCCCCGGCGGGAAGTCCAGCAGCAGGGCGGTGGCGAACATCTCGGCCGGATGGTCGCCCGCCGAGTCCACCACCAGTCTGCGTTCGAGGCGCGCCGCGGTGGCCTTGAGGTCCCGCTGGTCGAGCACGGTCTCCCGGAACGCCCCGAGAAGCGAGGCGACGGTGCCCACCGCCGACAGCCCGTGCCCCTGCACGTCGCCCATCAGGGCCCGTACGCCGAAGGGCCCCGCCCGCACGTCGAAGAAGTCGCCGCCGACCAGCGTCTCGCTCTGCGCCGCCCGGTACAGACCGGAGCAGCGCACCGTCCCGACCCGCTCGGCGAGCGGCGGCAGGACGGCGAGCTGGGCGGCTTCCGCGACGCTCCGCACCGTGACCAGCTGCTTGTCCCGGCGCGTGCGCACCAGGGACACGAACACGCTGAGTACGGCGATGAAGGTGATGGTCAGCAGATCGGCGTTGCCCGGCCGGTTCAGTCCCAGGGCGGGGACGTTCAGCAGCAGCACGACGACGACTCCGAAAAGAGCCGTGGCCAGGGGCCCGTAGGAGAGCACGGCCATCGTCGGGATGGCACCGAGCAGGAAGCCGATGTCGAGTGGGTGGTCGGTCCCGAGTTCGATCGCGCAGATCACCGCCAGCAGGGCCGGTGGCAGTGCCCGCACCCAGCGCGGAGGAGGCGAGCCGCGCAGCCAGCCCTGCTTCTCGCCGTCCCGCCGACCCGACCCGGCCCTCCCGGCCATAGCGCTCCTCCTCATCCACCACGCTCCACCATTCGGCCGGGGTGCGCATTCCGGTCGGCCGGCAAACGGCTGGACGGGGCCGCGGGCGCCGGGCCCGCCCGGGCGATCCCGCGCAGGCGCGTCGTATGCGGGAACGGCTGCGATCCGTGACGGCACGCGGCAGGACGCCGCGCGGCGTCGGCTCGCCGCGGGTGGCGCCGGGGGCGCCCACCGCGGCGAACCGGTGCGGCGTCAGCCGTCGATGCGGTGCGTGCTCCAGAAGGAGGTCAGGTCCGTGCTGGTGGCCGCCTGGGCGGCCGCCTTGAACTCGGCCGTGGTCGACACGCCGTACCAGTGCGCGGTGGCGTAGTCCTTGAGCAGCTTGGTCATGGCCGTGTCGCCGATGAGGCGCCGCAGATCGTGCAGGGCGCACTTCCCGTACCCGTAGACGACGGTGGAGTAGCGGGACGAGTGGGCGTCCCAGTACGCCATCGAGTTGGTGATCTTCTCCGCCGAGGAGGCCCAGGAGACGCTGTTCCAGCAGTTGGTGCCGGTCTTGTTCAGGGCCAGATCGGTGGCGTAGTCGGTGAACGCCTCGTCGAGCCAGGGACTGGTGTACTCGTCGTCGCCGACGATCCCGTACCACCACTGGTGGCCGATCTCATGGGTCAGCGCCGTGGTGCTGACCAGGTCGAGGACGAAGCCGGGGTACTCCATGCCGCCGAACCAGTAGTTGTTGTCGATCACCGCGTCCAGCTCGCCGTAGGGGTAGGCGCCGAACCGCGAGGCGTGGGCGTCCACCGCGGACTTGGCCGTGGTGAGCATCGACTGCGCGTCGGTGGAGCTGATGGCCGAGACGGAGTAGACGTTGATGCGGGTGCCGGCGGTGGAGGTGCCGGAGATCTTGCTGAAGGGTCCCGCGGCCCAGGCGAAGTCGCGCACCTTGGAGGCGGTGGCCGTGGTGACCGTGCGTCCGCTGGAGCCGGGGGTGTCGACCGAGGTGCCGGTCGCCGGGACCAGCAGGGTGCTCGGGTGGTCGAGGGTCACCTTGAAGTCGGCGGCCAGGGAGTAGAACGACTCGCCGTTGTTCGTGTACGGGTCCAGGTGCCAGCCTGCGCCGTCCTTGACGGCGAGGACGGGCAGGGCGTTGCCGATGAAGCTGAACGCGCCGTCGTGGCCGAACCGGTCGGCACCGCTGGGGACGGTGATGCCCAGGTCGAAGCCGATCGTGGCGCTCTGGCCCTGCGGCAGCGGGGCGGGCAGGTCTATCTTCAGGGCGGTGCAGTTGACCGACAGGGCACCCGCGGTGCCGCCGGTGACATTGCTGACCTTGATCGGCATGGCCGAGCAGGTGCCGTGGTAGTTGTCCCACAGCCTCAGATAGACCTCGCTCAGCGGGGTCGAGGAGGCGTTGGTGAAGGTGGCGCTCTCGTGGCCCGTCCAGACCGTGCCGCTCGTGTCGCTGCTCAGGCTGACGGTGTACGAGGGGGCGGCCGGAGTGCGGGTGGAGTCGGCCGGCGGGGTCGTACCGCCCGAGGTGTCGAGCGCGACGTCGTCGACGACGAAGCTGGACTGGAGACTGGAGTCCTCGGTGCCGGTGAAGGTGAGGGTCACGGTCTGGCCGGCGAACGCCGACACGTCGAACGACTTCTGCGCGTAACCGGTGTTCTTGTCGAGGTTGGAGTAGGTCGCCAGTGTGGTGCTGCCGATCTTCGCCGTCAGCTTGTCGTACGCGATGGACGACGTCGTCTCGGCGGTGTCGATGTGCAGCCAGAAGGTGAGGGTGGCGCTGCTGCAGCCGGACGGGACGGTGACGCTCTGCGAGAGGGTGTCGGTGTGGGTGCTGCCGACGCCGCCGAGCCAGGCGAAGCTGGTGCCGCCGTGGGCGGTCTGGCCGGCGCGGTTGGTGATCACCCTGGTCGACGACTGGCTCCAGGGTGAAGTGCCGCTCTCGAAGCCGCCGTTGGCGACGACCTGCGTGGGGGTGCAGGCGGCGGCCGCGGGGGCCGCGGGCGGCGCGGCGGCCGCCGTTGTGCCGGGGAGCGACAGGGCGGCCAGCGCCGTGACGGCGAGCGCGCTCGCGGCGATGGCCTTGCGGGGGGTTGGTCTCACGCGAAACTCCTTTGAGGGGGCCGGGATCGCGGCCTGCTCGGTGCCGCCCGGACGGCGTGGGTGTGCCGCGGGCGGTCAGGGGCTTGTGCCTGACGGTTGCGTGATTGCTGGGGAGTTCTTCGGCGCCGCCCCGCAGCCGGGGCGACGACTGCGGGAAGCGTCGCAGATTTGACCGAGCCATGCCATCAGGTACGGGTAAAAGCCGCGTACTTCTGACTTCTCCCGGTCCGGCCGCGCGGGAGTTGCCGCATCACCGAGTCAACTGGATGCGCATATCGATGGTGTTGATGTATCGCGGAGCCGCCTCCGGGCACCGGCCGCGGGCTGCTGCCGTGTCGCCCGGGCTCGCACCCCGGCGACACGGCTGTCCCGCCTCGACCGTCACCCCGGCGACACGGCCGTCCCCTCCGGACGGACACCCGCGGCGCGGACCTCAGCCCTGCGGCTGGTCCAGCGCGGGCGTCAACCGGGACCACGGATTGGGCAGTTCGCCCGTGACCGGCCCGCACACCGCAGCGCCCCGGTCACGGGCGGTGCGGACGGCGAGCGGCACGAGGGCCTCGGGCACGCCGTACACGAGATGGCAGAAGTGGTCGGCCGGATGGCGCGAGGTCCACTCCGGTCTGCTGAACGCCGAGACGTACGTGGACCAGTGGCCCTCGAACGTGACGACCAGATCCGCCAGCCGCGCGTACCCCGGTGCCGGGTGGACGCCGGGATTGAGGACGACGGGAGCCGCACCGAGCCGCCGCACCGTCCGCACCAGCCTTCTGACGGTGGACAGTTCGGCCCGCCCCGACGGCACCCGGTCGAGGAAGCAGCCGTCCGTCGCGTACCACTCCCGGTGCCGGGCGACGTCGTCCGCGACCTCGTCCGGGTCCCTGGTGCCGTAGTCGGTGTCCACGTAACCGAGCAGCCGGGCCCCCGAGTCCCGCAGCGCGCCGGCCGCCGCGGTGAACGCCGGGTCGGGGCTCGGGCCCGGTCCGTCGGCGGGGTTGAGGATCACCGCGTACGTCCGGTCCGCCGCGGTGATCAGACGGTGCCAGGCGGCCGGGTCCTCGCCCGGATGGACGTACAGCGGGATCAGCAGGTTCATGGTGTGCGATCGCCCTCCCGCTCCAGGCCGGCAGGTTCCGTGACCGCGGCCCACAGCGCGGCCAGCGACTCGTCGAGCGAGTACGACGGCCGCCAGTCGAGGGCGTCGGCGGCGGAGGCGATGTCGGAGCACTGCCACGACACGTCGCCGGAGCGCACGGACCCACCGCCCTTCTCCTCGATGCGCCCCCGGAAGCCGGCGATCCGGGCCAGCGCCCGCACCAGGTCGCGCACCGGAACGGCCTGCCCGCCGCCGATGTTGAGCACGCGGGGCAGCGGTGCGGGCGCCGTCGCGGCGCGGGCCGCCGCCCGCGCCACGTCCCGTACGTCCACGAAGTCACGGTGGGCGGACAGGTCACCCAGCCGGATCACCGCGTCCGGATCCCCGCCGGCCTCGCGCAGCAGCCCGGCGATCCGGCCGGGCAGCCCCGCGGGCGGGGCGCCGCGCCCCACCGGGTTGCCCACGCGAAGGACCACCGCGTCGAGACCGGAAGCGGTCACCGTGATGGTCCCGGCGAGCTTGGTGGCTCCGTACGGCGTGACGGGCCGGGTGGCGGCCGACTCCGCGACGTCGACGTCCCGGGTGCCGGGACCGTACTCGGCGGCCGAGCCGAGATGGACGAGGCGTGCCGTGGGAGCGGCGTCGCGCAGGGCCGCGCACAGCACGGCAGGGCCACGGGAGTTGACCTCGGCCAGCGTCACGGCGTCGCCGCCGGTCGCTCCCGCGCAGTTGATGACCGCGTCGGGTGCCGCCGACGCGAGGGCCTTCGCCACCTGGCCCGTGCGGTCGGTGGCGAGGTCGATGCCGACCTCGGCGGCGGTCGAGCGGCCGCCTCCGAGCACCCGCACGCCCGGAAGGGCGCGCAGGTGCTCGGCGACGTGACCGCCCAGATAGCCGGTGAGGCCCAGGACGAGAATGCGCATACGGTGGTCAGGCTCCTTTGAGCAGCAGTGACTTGCGGGTGGTGAACTCGGCGTTGGCCCGGTCGTAGTCGTCGGGGCGGCCGATGTCGAGCCAGTACCCGTCGAACTCGTAGGCGTGCGGGGGGTTCTGGGTCCGGAGCAGATCGAGCACCAGCTCGTCGAAGCCGAGCGGCAGTCCCGCGGTGTACCCGTCGAGCGTGGACCGCGACAGCCCGTACACGCCCATGGAGACGCGGTAGTCCATGCTCGGCTTCTCGGTGAAGGCGACGACCTTGCTCGCGTCGGTGGTCAGGACCCCGAAGTCGATGTGGACCCTGCGCGCGTACGTGGCGATCGTCAACGGCGCACCGGAGGCGCGGTGCTGCTCCAGGACGTCGGCGTAGTCGAGGTCGGTGAGCACGTCGCCGTTCATCACGAGGAACGACTCCGGCAGACGGTCGCGCATGGTGAGCAGGGGGCCCATCGTGCCGAGCGGGCTCTCCTCGGTGGCGTAGTCGACGGCCATGCCCCACTGGGAGCCGTCGCCGACGTAGGCGCGGATGATCTCGCCGAGGTGGCCGATGGCGATGGTGCAGCCGGTGAAACCGGCCGTGGCGAGCTGGCGCAGCACGATCTCCAGGATGGCGTGCTGATCGCCGATGGGCACGAGCGGCTTGGGCAGTGCGGTGGTGTAGGGCCGCAGCCGGACGCCCTTGCCTCCCGCCAGGATCACTGCGTGCATGGGACTCCTCCTTCGTGGACGTACCGGTCGGTCAGATGTTGTAGATGCCGGTCTTGTAGCGGGCGAGGTTGGCCGGGTCGCGGAAGAACTCCACGGTGCGGGCCAGGCCTTGTTCGAGGTCGTGGGTCGGAGTCCAGCCGGTGGCCGCGGTGAGCCGGGTCGCGTCGGCGACCAGCCGCATCACCTCCGAGTTGGCGGGCCGGATGCGTTCGGAGTCCTCCCGTACGTCGAGGGCGGTGTCCATCACCTTGCCGATCAGCGCGACCAGGTCGCCGACCGAGATCTCCCCGCCGGTACCGGCGTTGAAGGTCCTGCCGACGACCCGGTCGGCGGGCGCGGTACCCACCGCGAGGAACGCCTGCGCGGTGTCCTCGACGTAGGTGAAGTCGCGGGTCGGGCGCAGATCGCCGAGGGTGAGGGTGCGTTCGCCCGCCGCGACCTGGCCGATGACGCTGGGGATGACGGCCCGCATGGACTGGCGCGGGCCGAAGGTGTTGAACGGCCGCAGCGTGACCACGGGGGTGTCGAAGCTCGCGTGGTAGCTGTCGGCCAGCCGGTCCCCGCCCGCCTTCGAAGCCGCGTACGGGGACTGCGTGTTGATGGGGTGGTCCTCGGTGATCGGCACGGTCCGGGCGGTGCCGTAGGTCTCGCTGGTGGAGGTGTGCACCAGCCGGGGCGTGCCCAGCGCGCGCACCGCCTCCAGCACGTTGAGCGTGCCGGTGACATTGGTGTCCACGTAGCTGTGCGGTGCCCGGTAGGAGTACGGGATGGCGATGAGGGCGGCCAAGTGGTAGACGCAGTCGGCGCCTTCGACCAGACCCCGGACCGAGCCGGGGTCGCGGACGTCGCCGAGGACGATCTCGACCCGGTCGAGGACGTCGGGGTGCAGTGTCTCCAGCCAGCCGTAGGAGGAGAAGGAGTTGTACTGCGCCATGGCCCTCACCCGGCACCCGGAGGCGACCAGCGCCTCGGTGAGGTGGGAACCGATGAAGCCTTCGGCTCCGGTGACGGCGGCGAGCGGTGCGGTGGTCAACTCTTGGTCCTTCCGGTCGGGTTGCGCAGGTGGTGTCCGCGTCTGGCGACGGTGTCGCGGGCGTCCCGCGACGGCCGCGGTCGTGTCCGGTCGCCCCGGCGGGATGCCGGGCGCGACCCGTGCGACACAGCGGACGGGATGAGAAGTCGGATGGGGCGGGGAGCCTCAGGAGTGCGGTGCGGGCCGGCCCAGCAGCCGCAGCACACACGCCGTGAGACACAGCGCGGCGGCGCCGCAGCACAGCGACAGCGGTCCCGGGCCCTTCGGCAGGTACGACAGGGTCGTCGCCGTGGCACCGGCCGCGGCGGCCAGACACACCCCGGCGGGCGGCCACGCGGCCCCGAACGCCTGGAGGAGCAGCGCGGTCCACAGCGTCGCCGCGAGCAGCAGCAGGGGTATCGGCTCGGCATCGGTCAGCAGCGCCGCGGGCAGCAGCGGCAGCAGATAGGCGCCCAGGCACAGAGCGAACACACCGGTGGACCGGAACAGGAAAGCGGCCGGTGTCGCGGTCGCCCGCAACGCCGCGAGCGACATCCCCCGGTACCGGTACAGCAGCCACTCGGCGGGTCCCATGCTGACCGTCAGCACGATCACGGCGTACGGGTGCTGCCGCCCCTCCAGCAGGACCAGCACCCCGGCGGCCAGGCCGAACAGCCCGTACGGCAGGGAGGGCAGCAGCGTCGGCCGGACGGCACCCGGCGCGGGCGCGACCGCCAGGGCGGCTCGCAGCGCCCAGCCCGCCGCGCCGACGGTGCCCACCACGGACAGCACCGGCAGCGCGACCCGGAGCACGGTGCCCGGCTCCCACCACGGCAGCACCACCGATCCGGCGACGACCGGGGAGAGCGCGGCCAGCAGCAGCCGTTCTCCGCCCAGCACCAGCAGGACCCCGGCCGCCGCGAGATACACCGATTGCGCGGTGGCCACGGCCACCGCCGTGCCGGTGCCGGCGAACGGGGCGCCCGCGACCGTCGCCAGGGCGGCGCCCAGCGGCGCGCCGGCCCGGAGGGTGAGACCCGCCTCGCGCCGTCCCGCGGCCATCCGCAGGTAGGCCCGGTGCCCGAGCGCCTGCCCCCAGGCCCACGACACCAGCCCGGCCACGACCAGGACGTCGGTGTCGCGCGCGGCGTGCCACACCCGGGCGGTGAGCAGATAGGCGAGTCCCGGCAGGGCGAACAGCACGCCGCGCAGGGCACAGCGCACATGGTCCGGCCGCCACGGGTCGGGTGGCGTCGCTGGCTCGGGAAAGGTGCGCGGCACCCGCTCGTACAGGGCGCAGGCGAGGGAGAACAGGTTCGGGTGCCCGTACCGCTCGTGGATCACCTCGGCGGTCAGGCCCTCCGACTCCAGCAGCGCGGCCACCTCGTAGGGGTGGACGGCCGGGCCGATGCGGTCGGCCAGTTCCGCGGCGAGCCGGTCGACCGCGTCCTGTGCCGGGTGGTCCGGCGCCGCCGTGACCGGGGCGCGGTGGCCGGCGAGCCGCAGCGACAGCATGTCGCCCTCCGCGCCGCCGGGTTCGAGGGCCATCGGTCCGCTCATCCGGCCAGACTCCTCGGCAGTGCGGCCCGCGGTTCGCCCGTCGGAGCTAGGTCGGCGGCGGTGCCGGCCTCCCACGGGTCGCGCAGGGTGAAGCCGCCGAGTGCCGACAGCTCCAGATAGATCGAGCGGAAGGTGTCGACGGTCTGGCGCAGGGTGAACTGCTCGACCACCCGGAGCCGGGCTCCCTCGCCCATCGCCCGGCGCCGCCCGGGATCGCCGAGCAGTTCCAGCGCCGCCGCGGCCATGGCGGCGGGATCGCGCGGCGGGACGACCAGTCCGGAGTCGCCCACGGCCTCCCGCACGCCGCCCACGTCCGTGGAGACGGTCGCCCGCCCGCACGACATGGCCTCGATCAGGGTGAAGGGGAATCCCTCACTGATGCTGGACAGCATCACGACATTGCCCGCCGCGTACGCGTCCTTGATGTCGTCGACGCGGCCCTCGAAGGTGACCGCGTCCGCGTGCCCGAGCTCGGCGGCCAGGGCCTCGCACCGTTCCCGGTAGGCCTCGCCGCCGCGCGGGGTGCCGCCGAACAACCGCAGCCGTGCGGCGGGCAGTTGGGCCCTGACGAGCGCGAACGCGCGGATGAGGGTCTCCAGGTCCTTGATCGGGTCGACCCGGCCCGCCCAGCTGAGCGTGGGTTCCTCCGGCTCGGGACCGGCCGGCGGGAAGGCGCTCGGGTCCACGCCGTTGTAGACGGTGCGGATGGACGCGGGGTCGGCGCCGCCCTGTTCCTCCCACAGCCGGTTGTAGCGGTTGCCCGGCGTGATCAGCGCGGCCCGCCGGTAGGTCTCCTCGGCGAGCAGCCGGAAGAATCCCAGGACGACGGCCTTGACCGGCCAGCGGTAGGGAGCGGTGCGGTAGCCGAGGTAGCGCTCGCGCAGATACACCCCGTGCTCCGTCAACAGCAGGGGCACGCCGTGCTGTTGGAGCGCGGCCAGTCCCGGCAGGACGGCGACGCCGCCGCTGACGGCGTGCGCCACTCCGTGTTCGGGCGGCGGCGCGGCCAGCGGACGCAGGGCGTGCTCCAGCAGGGCGGTGGCGGTGATGGCGTCGTGCAGGGTCGGCCGGGCCTCGCGCACGGCGAGCCCCGGGCGGTTCCACACGGAGGCGAGGATCGCGATGGCCCGGTCGCCGCGCAGGAAGGGACTCAGCTGCCCGTCGGCCGCCGCCGCCGCCATCTCGTACAGGGCGGTGCCGAACCGGTCCTCGGCACACGGGTCGAGCAGAGCGGTCAGGAACTGTTCGTAGGCGGCGGACAGCCGGTCGCGGCGGCGTCCGCGCGGCGGACTGCCCTCGGGCGGCGGTCCCCACATCGGGACCCCGACGACGCGCGAGACGTGGTCGGGCACGTCCCAGACGATCGGTTCACGTCCGGTTCCGGTGACGGCGATGACGTCGAAGTCCATGTCGGGCATGCCGACGACGAGTTGGTCGCACCAGACGCTCACGCCGCCGTGACTGTGCGGGTATGTGCCTTCGGTGAGCAGGGTGACGCGCGTCGCGCTGGGGCGTCGCGCGGCGTCGGGAACGTGCATCGATGTGCTCCACGGCCGAGGTGTGGGGTGGTCGGGCCTTCCCTGCCGCCGTGTGCGGCCGGGACCTTCGGTCGGTGCGCCGTTCAGTTGTCCGGGGCGCAGGGCACCTGCTCGGTCGCTCCGGCCGGTACCCGTGTGCGTGGAGTGCCGCTGGTCGCGTCCTGCTCGGGCACGTCGGCGGTCGCGTCCGGATCGGCCGCGATCGCGACGGTGGCCGGGCCGCCGTCACGCACGAGCAGCACCCGCCGGTCGATGCGGGGTGCGGTGGTGTCGGCGCGCGCAGCTCCGGCCGGTGAGCCGAGCGGGGCGCCGCGTGCGCCCGCGCCGAGCACGGTCGAGCCAATGGTCCGCTTCATGCGGTGAAGTTCCCTCCCCGGGCAGGGGTGAGTACTGCTCCCATGGAGCGGACGCACCCCCTTGCGTGACGCCGTCGCCCCCCTCAGACGCCGGTCGTCAACGCTTTCGTCGCGTCACATAGTGATGGCTCTGTGTAGTTTTCGTGTGCCTGCTGCGGAACATGACGGAAAAGAGCAGGCGACCGTCTGGTCGTGATCGAGGTTGACGTACATGTGCGGCGGTTGGCGCGTTGTCTGTGCCCCGGCCCGCGGTGGCCGGTCCGGTCGCCCCGGGCGAGGGAGAGCCGAGGCGGCCGGTCCGCGAGGCCCGCGCGGACCCGCCTTCGGCGGGCCCTCGGGGCGCCGGGTGGGCCGAGGTGGTGCTCACCCGGCGCCGGGACGCCGGCTCGTGGTCAGGAGCGGAGCGCGCGAGGCTCGAGGGTGTGCGCCAGGCCGCCGCCGCTGTCGGCGGCTCCGCGCGCCTCGGCCCGGAACAGAGCACGATGGGCGAGGGTTCACCTCGACGTACGTCCACGCCGCTCGGACCGCGTCCCGACCCGGACGCCGGCCCCGCCGAACCGGTCGGCGACAGGCACGGAGCGGGAGGAACGGGAGACGAGCATGCCGCCGACGGCGCCCCACCTGACCGGGCGGACCGAGTGCAGCTCGGACCTGCACACACCGCTGCGCGATTTCCTGCGCACGGAGACGGGCAGCGCCGCCGTGCTGCTCGCCGCCGCCCTCGCAGCGATGGCCTGGGCCAACCTCGCCCCAGGTGCCTACGAGACGTTCTGGGGGACGGAGCTGTCCGTCCGCCTCGGCGCGCGAGGGGTGGCCCTCGATCTGCGCGAGTGGATGAACAGCGGTCTGATGACGCTGTTCTTCTTCGTCGTCGGCCTGGAGGCGCGGCGCGAGTTCGACATGGGCGAACTGCGCGAACGCAGACGGGTCACCCTGCCGGTGATCGCCGGACTGGCCGGCATGCTCGTGCCGGTCCTGATCTACCTCGCGCTCAACACGGGCGAGTCCTCCGCGCAGGGCTGGGGCGCGGCGATGTCGACCGACACGGCATTCGCGCTGGGCATGCTGGCACTCCTCGGCGGACGCCTGCCCGCAGGCCTGCGGGTTTTCATCCTCACCGTCGCGGTCGTCGACGACTTCGTGGCCCTGGTCGTCATCGCCGTCGCCTACAGCGGCCCCATCGACTGGCCGGCCCTGTGGACCGCCGTCGGCCTGTTCGCCGTGATCCTCGCGGTGCGGGCCGCGCACGTCCGTCGCGGCGCGGCGTACGCGGTGCCGGCCGTCGCGACCTGGGTGGCGCTGGAGAGGTCCGGCGTCGACCCGGTCGTCGTCGGACTGGCCATGGGGCTGCTGACCTACGCGTACCCGGCCAGCCGCAGCGACCTGGAACGGGCGAGCGGGCTGTTCCGGCTGTTCCGTGAGCAGCCCACCCCGGAGCTGGAGAGGTCGGTGCGACTCGGCCTCGCCTCGGCGATCTCGCCCAACGAGCGGCTCCAGCGGATGTACCACCCGTGGACCAGCTACGTGATCGTTCCACTCTTCGCGCTGGCCAACGCCGGGATCACCGTCGACGGCGGCCGGCTCGCCGAGGCGTACACGTCGCCGATCACCCTGGGCATCCTGGTCGGCTACGTGGTGGGCAAGCCCGTGGGCATCGTCGGTGCCTCCTGGCTCGTCTCCCGGTTCAGCCGCGGGAACCTGCGGCCACCGGTCGGCTGGGGCGCCACCACCGCCGGAGGGGCCATCGCCGGGGTCGGGTTCACGGTCTCCCTGCTGATCGCGACCCTCGCCTTCTCGGGAGAACGGCTGACCCAGGCCAAGATCGGCGTCCTGAGCGCGGTCGTCTGCTCCTTCGCGACGACATGGCTGGTCACCTGGATCGTCGGCCGCCTGCCGGGCCAGGCACGCAGCCGTGCGCTGCTCGGCACCGGCGCGACGATCGTCGACCTGGTCCCGCCGGTCGACGTCGACCGCGACCACATCCGCGGTCCCCTGGACGCGCCCGTGACGGTCGTCGAGTTCGCCGACTTCGAATGCCCGTACTGCGGGCTCGCGGAGCCCGTCATCCGTGAACTGCTGGCCGACTACGGAGACGTCCGCTACGTCTTTCGCCACCTGCCCCTCGACGACGTCCACCCGCACGCCGAACTCGCCGCCGAGGCCGCGGAGGCCGCCGCCGAACAGGGCGCGTTCTGGGAGATGCACGACCTGCTCCTCGACCACCAGGGCGCCCTGCGGGCGGTCGACCTGCTCCGGTACGCCGAGGAACTGGGCCTCGACACCGAACGCTTCCACAAGGCCCTGCGCCTCCACTCCGGCGCGGCGCGCGTGGCCGAGGACGTCGAGTCCGCCGACCTGAGCGGTGTCTCGGGGACGCCCACGTTCTTCGTCAACGGCCGCCGCCATCACGGCGCGTACGACATCGAGAGCCTCACAGCCGCGGTGCGCGCGGCCAAGGAGCGGGCCCGGCTGAACCGACCGGCCGGCTGAGGCCGGCACCGCGGGCCCGCATCGCCGGACCGAGGGCCGACGGCCCGACAGGTGTGCGGGCGCAGGCACGAAAGGGTAACGAAGGACGCGTATCGCGTGACGGGGTGACCGCGAAGCGTAACGTCCTGCCTCCTGGGGCTCGTGGGGGAGCCTTCAGGTGGGGGAGGGGATGTCATGTCCGTCAGGACAAGTGCTGTCGGGCTGCCCGGATTTGTCCGGACCCGGCTCGTGGCGGCGATGGGCCTGGGGATTCTGTGCGCGGCGCTGACGGCGTGCGGGAACGGGGAACCGGAAGGCCGCGGAACGTCGGCGGCCGCGGCGAGCACGATCGCGGCCACGCCACCGTCCTCCGGCCCGCCCTCGCCGAGCGCGAGCGCCGATCCGACGCCCACGATCAGCGACACGCCGACGTCCGAAGCCGCCGACACGGTCACCGGCACACCGGACGAGGAGACGCTCGCACTGGGCGACGGGGAGGCCTCGGCGCTCTGGGGCAAGAAGTACAGCGGGACCGCCGACATCTCCGTCCGCGTCTACGACTACTGCAACGCCGACGGCTCCCGCCGCCTCGCGGACAGCCAGACCTATGCGGCGAACAGCACCCTCGATCTGGGCCGACCGCGCACGGGCGGCGACGAGACCGAGGACAACCCGTTCTCCCTGCTGTTCGCCGCGGGCGACCCCGCCCAGGCCGGCGCCGTGTCCTTCTGGTCCTCCGCCGTCAGCACGACCAGCGGCCAGGACCTGGCGGGCAACCCCCGCGATCCGCACCTGCTGCTGACCTACTGGGACGTGGACTGGTCCGGCGGCGAACTCGACGCCAGGCTCACCGACCCGCACACCAGGGAAGCAGTCGCCCTCAACCTCATCAACTGGTCCAGCCCGGTCGTGGCCTGCCGCAACGACCTGGGCTCGCTGCCCGGCGGCTACCCGCACGCCCTGGCCACCGGCACGACCTTCCGGGGCCCTCTCGACGCCTCCACGGCATCCCTCACGGCGGAG
Source organism: Streptomyces krungchingensis (assembly GCF_054729265.1). Classification (NCBI taxonomy): domain Bacteria; kingdom Bacillati; phylum Actinomycetota; class Actinomycetes; order Kitasatosporales; family Streptomycetaceae; genus Streptomyces; species Streptomyces krungchingensis. Next base: position 879,231 of record NZ_JBPUKY010000001.1, on the reverse strand, counting down.
GGCACCAGCACGGACGGTCTCGTCGAGTTCCGCATCGAGTTCGAGGGAGCGGCTTCGTGACCTCCGGCATCCCGCACGTCCGGCACCGGGAGGCGTCATGACGGAGACCGCGCTCCTCGACCGCTGGAGCGTCCGGATCGCCGAGTGGGCCGCGCCCGGCGAGTCCGCACTGGCCGCGCAGACCGCGCGGACGTACGCGGCGGGCGGCGCCACGCGTCGTGGCCTCTTCTCCGGCGGCCGTCCCGCACCCGGCGGCATGGGCGGCGGCACGATCTCCGTGCTGCCCGACGTCCTGGACGCGCTGGCGTACGCCGCGGACGCCCTCAAGTCGGCCTTGGGCAGCCCGCAGTTGGGCAATGTGCTGTCCGTCTCCGGACTGGTGATCGGCCTGCGCGCGCAGCGTTCCGCGGGCACCCCACGGGACGACGTGACCGATCCGCCGCGGCCCGCGCGGGCGGCGGACGGCGGCGCCGGGACCGACGGAGAGCCGGAGCCGGAAGGATCGGAGCGTCCTGCGCGACCCGCGGGTGCGTCCACCTCCGGCGACCCTGCCGGGGCCGCGGCTGACACCCCGCCCGGAGATCCCGTTCCGTCCGGGACCGCTCCCCGGCCGGCGCCCGCACCCGCACCCGCCGCCGAGGCCGTGCGGGCCGCTCTGAGGATGAGCGAACGGCTTCGGGCCCGGGGCATGGACCAGGCCGCGGCCGACGAACTCGCCGCCGAGGTGACCGCCCGGCTGCTGGCGGAGGGCGAACCGGGCGAGGCGGCGGCGTTCCTGGACGCCCTCGTGGGCGAGGAACCGCCGCAGCCGACCTCGCGTGGCATCCGTCCGCGACTGCGCCGGCTCATCTCCGCCGCACCCGGCCTGCGTTCCCTGTCCCGCCGTCCGCGCGCCGGGGCCGATCCGCGACCCCCGCAGGACCCGGACGGAGCGGGCCGCGGATGACCGAGGCCGCGCCCGGAGACACCCGCGGACCTGGCCGGGCGCGGCGACCCGCGCGACCGGACCGACCGAACTGGCCGATACGGCCGTCCCGACCGGGGCCGGGACGACGGCGGGGCCCGTCCTGGCCGGGGCCGTCGAACCGACCGCGGCCGTCGAACCGACGGCGGTTGCCTCGACCACGGCCGGGGAGCCTGATCGGTTCGCGACGACCGAATCGACCGCTCGGGTCGAGTCCGTCCCGACCGAACCGACCGGCGTGGGCGTCCCTGCCTCGGCCTCGGCGACGGCCGGGTCCTTCCCGACCGAACCGAACGGCGGGCGCGTTCCGTCCGACCCGACCGCGGCGCCGGGGGCGGCCGGACGTGGTGACCCGGCAGCGCCCCGCGATGCCATGACCGGGCGAACAGCAGTCCGGCCGTCGGCGCGTGCGTGGGAGCCGCCCCCGTGGCTGTGGGTGACCCTGGCCCTCTTCGTGGTGCAGGTCCCCGCCCTGATCGGCCACGCCTTCGGAGTGGGCGACGGCCTGGGCCGGCTCGACGCGGCGGGCCGGGGCCGGTTCGTCACGGCGATGCTCAGCCTGACGCAGTTGTTGCCGCTGTTCTTCCTGCTGGGCGCCGTCCTCGCGCTCCTCTTCCCGGCGGCCCGCTGCCGCGCCATCGAGCGGCGCCACGGACTCCTGTCCCCGGATCATCCGCTGGTCGCTCCGACGCCAGGACCCCCGCCCGCACCGGTCGGATCGCCGGCGGAGCCGGACGCCAGGCCGGCGCCGATCGGATCGCCGGCGGAGCCGGATGCCGGGTCGACGCCGGCCGGATCGCCGACGGAGCCGGACGTCAGGCCGGCGCCGTCGGGTACGCCCGCACCGCACTTCCACCAGCAGATGCAGGCCTTCCTGGACGAGCACGCGCCGGGCACCCGGCTGCGCATCAGCACACGGTCCGGCCTGTCCGCCCGCGTCTATCCGGGCGACCGGAGGGCGCCACGGGTCGGGGTGTTCGCCCCGCTCGTGCACCTGTGGGACACGGACGTGGCGGCGGCCCGCGCGGTGCTCCTGCACGAGCTCGGGCATCTGCGCCGCGGTGAGCAGCATGTCGCCGGTCTCGGCAGCCCGTTCACCGCCCTGGTCCGAGTTTGGCCGTACGTGCTGGTGGTGTTCGTCGTCGTCCCCGTCGCCCTGCTCTTCGCCACGGGCAACGCGACCGCCACGCTGACGCTCGCCGAGGTGGTCCTGGTGCTGTTCAGCGTGCCCAAGGTGCTGCTCCTCGTGGTGGCCGCGCTGTGGTCGGCGGAGCTCGACGCCGACCGATGGGCCGTGCGCACCGCCGGTCGTGACGCCCTCGTCCGCGCGCTGCGCCGTCTGGAGCAGGGCGACCACGGCGGCCTGGCCCGGCTTCACCACCCGCCCGTACGGCTGCGGATCTGGTGCGCGACACGGCAGGAGAGCGGCGCGGTGCAACTCCTGTCGGCGCTGCTGTGGCCGAGCGCCCTCCTCGCCCAGCTCCTCCTGGCCGTGCTGGGCGCCGTGCCGGCGTACGAACTGCTGGGCGCGTCACGGGAACGAGCGACCCGGGAGGCGCTGGCGCTCGCCCATCACGCGCTCACCGCCGACCCCGCATGGTGGGTGACACTCGCCGTCGTCCTGCTGTGGCCGCTGGTGCGGCGCGTCCGCATCGTCTCCCGCGGCCGGATCCGGCGCCTCCGCGTCGCCCCCGGCGGCCGGATCGCGGTCACCTCGGCCAGGGTCCACGCGGCGGCGGTCCTGTTCCCCGCGACGGTCCTGCTCGCCGGATTGCTGCCCCTGGTGTCCCGCCCTTCGGGAGGAGTGTTCGCCGACGACGCCAACGACGCCTACGAGCGCCGTCCGGCTCCCACGGGCACGCCGAGCGGAAGGGCCGGCGGGGCGGGCGCGGCGGCGTGTCCCAGCCCTTCGGCACCGGCCGCGCCGCCGCGCCCGCGGGGGCTGCCGTCCTTCGCCGACGGGCCGTCGCCGGCACCGGGGGGCACGGCGTCGCCGCCGGCGGACGCGCCCCGGACCTTCCACGCCGTCGCCGTCGCCTCCCTCGAACCGCTGCCGGGAACCCGGGCCCAGCAGGCCGCGGCCTTCGGGGACCGCATGCGGCAGGCGCACTGGACACTGCACCACGACGGCCGTCTCACCGCCGACGTCCCGGAGGTCCCCGCTCTGCGCAGCACCGGTGTGCGCGGCACGACCCGATGGCTCACCGGGCGGCGCACGGACCACACCGACGTGAGCGCGACCGCGACCTGGGTGGAGGCCCGGCTCGTCGTCGCCCGGGACGGGACCCCCGTACGGCTGGACCTCGTCAGAGCGGCGTCGCAGTCGCTGCGGGCCGTGGTCGACTGCAAGGAGTTCACGACGACTTCGAGCACCGGCGTGCGGCTGTCCCTGACGCTCGGCCAGGAGTGAGCCCGCCTTCCCTAACTGAGGATTAAGGGCGCATTAAGCCCCTCGGGAGACCGGGACATAGTTCAAATATCCACGTCCCGGGGCGACTTGGGGGGCGGGCCGAAGGGTTGGCCCGGAGAGACCTCGTGCATAGCATCGGGGCCCATTGGCGGCGCTCACCCCACGTGTGAGAGCGCTCTCAATCATCCCCCCACCGCCTCGCAGAGGCACAAGTACCAAGGAGTACCGCACACATGACGCCTCGTCACCAGCGCAACCTCTCCCGCCGCAAGCTCCTCGTCGCACTCGGCGGCATGGCCGTGGCCGCACCGGCGATCGCCGCCGTCGCGCCGCACGCCCTGGCCGGGACGACGGACCGCACCACGAAGGCCGCCGCGGGCTCGCTCCCGCTGACGATCGTCAACGACAGCGGCTCCTTCGACAACGCGTCCGTGCACGTCTACATCGTCGGCAATCAGGACGGACAGCAGGTCCGTGTCACCCAGGACGGCACCCTGGCGCCCATATCCCTCTCGGACAACGGCGCGGACGGCTTCACGGACTACGCGCTCAGCCTCTCCGCAGGCGGCGAGACCCGACTCTCCCTGCCGTACATGTCCGGGCGCGTCTACGTGTCCCTCGGCGAGAAACTCAAGTTCAAGGCCGTGGCGGACGGCAACGGCAACGCGGCGCTCCAGTACCCGGCCGGGTGGGTCGCCTCCGACCCCAACTACGGAGTGCTGCACGACTGTGCCGAGTTCACCCACAACCCGTCCGGGATGTTCTGCAACACGACGATGGTCGACATGTTCAGCGTGCCCCTCAGCATCCGGCTGACCGGGGACAGGCAGCAGACCACGGGCACTCTGCGCGAGGGCGGACGAGCCGCCGCCTTCGCGGCCGTGCGCGAGGCCGAGGGGTTCGCCCAGCTGGTCGTGGACGACGTGCGCGTCATCGCTCCAGGTCACGGTCTCGACGCCGGTCTCTTCGGCAAGGACTACTTCGCCCCGTACATCGACGAGGTCTGGAGCACCTACACCGGGAAGGACCTCACCGTCACCACCAACGCCGGCACGTTCACCGGCCGGGTGCGCGCCGACACATTCACCTTCGACGGGCCCGCCGCGGTGTCCTTCAGCAAGCCCACCACCCGCGACGTCCTGTTCTGCGACGGCAACCTCGCCGCACCCAACGACGGCACGACCGGTCCGGTCGCCGCGGTCCTCGGTGCCGGATTCAACCGTTCCACCCTGCTCAGCGTGCCGGCCCAGCCCAGCACGGCCGCGAGCGACTTCTACCGGACCGACCTGACCAACCACTACGCCAAGGCGATCCACGCGGCGACCGAGGACGGCAAGGCCTACGGCTTCGCCTTCGACGACGTCGCCGACTTCGCCTCGTACGTCCAGGACACCGCCCCCACGGAGATCCGGCTCACCCTGACGCCCTTCTAGAGCTCCGGAGCGGTCCCCGGGCTGCTCCGCGCGGGTGTGCCCCGGCCGCCCCGGGAGGCCCGGGCCCGTTCCGGAAGGCATGGTGGAGGGGTGACTGTGCTGGCTGTGCTGTTCGCCCTGCTGGGGGCCGCGAGTAACGCGATGGGGACGGCGTTCCAGCGCAAGGCGGCATCCACCGTCCCGACCGGCGGTGGTCTGCGGCTGCTGATCGCACTGGCACGGCAGCCCGCCTGGCTGATCGGCATCGCGGGAGTGATCGGGGCCGCGGCCTTCCAGGCCCTGGCCCTCGTGAACGGGCCACTGGCACTCGTGCAGCCCCTGTTCATCCTGGAACTGCCCTTCGCCCTGCTCTTCGCCATCCCGCTGCTGCACCGGCGTCTGCCCCGCGCGGGCTGGTGGGCCGTCGCGGGAGTGGTCGTGGGCCTCGGACTGGTCCTCGGCTCGGCCGCGCCGTCGGGCGCGACACACCAGGCACCGATGACGCGATGGGTCCCGGTGCTGGTGGTGTGCCTCGGAGCCGTCGGCTGCGCGATCGCGCTGGCCCGGCCGGGGCGGCCGCCGCTGTTCCGGGCCGCCGTACTCGGCTCGGCGTCGGCCGTCAGCAACGCGCTGACGGCCGCGCTGCTGAAATCGTCCGCCGGGGCACTCGCCGACCACGGTTTCGACGCCTTCCTCGGCGCATGGCAGACGTACGGCTTCGCGGTGACCGGCGTCGGCGCCATCCTGCTGCTGGAGAACGCCTTGCAGGCGGGCCCCCTGGCCGCGTCGCAGCCCGCCCTCACCATCGGCGACGCGACGGTCAGCCTGCTGCTGGGCGTCGTCCTGTTCGAGGAGAGCATCCGCACTGGCTGGTGGCTGCTGCCCGAGGCCGTCGGCGTCGGGCTGATCCTGTGGGGTGTGGTGAGGCTGACCCGGGTCGTGCCGCACATCGGGGAACTGACGCACTGACCTACGCGCCGCAGAGAGCGTCCGGCACGGGTGCGCGCAGCGCGTCGGACACGTACGCATACAGCCCTCGGCCGCCGCCCCGACCCGGGGCGGCGGCCGACGGACCGGTCGCGGCGTGCGGACCTCAGACGACGGAGGGGTCGAGCAGTCCGGCGCGCAGCCGCTTGAGGATGCGGGTGATCAGGCGGGAGACGTGCATCTGCGAGATGTTCAGCTCCTCACCGATCTGGGCCTGCGTGCGCTCCTCGACGAACCGCATGTGAATGATCCGGCGCTGACGCTCGTCGAGTTCGGCGATCAGCGGTGCCAAGGAGTGGAAGTCCTCGACGAGCTCCAGCGACGGGTCGTCCTCGCCGATGAAGTCCGCGAGCACGGCCTCGCCGTCCGCCCCGCCGTCGGCGGTGAGCGCGGCGTCGAGGGAGGAGGAGTTGTAGCCGTTGGAAGCCTTGCGGGCCTCGATGACCTCTTCCTCGGACAGGCACATCAGCTCGGACAGCTCGCGCGTCGTCGGCGTACGGCCGAGGCGGGTGCGGAGTTCCTCCGTCGCCTTCGCGAGCTCGACCCGTGCCTCCTGGAGACGGCGCGGCACATGGACGGCCCAGCTCGTGTCGCGGAAGAACCTCTTGATCTCACCGACGATGTACGGCACCGCGAAGGAGGTGAACTCGACCTCGCGGGACAGCTCGAAGCGGTCGATGGCCTTGATGAGGCCGATCGTGCCGACCTGGACGATGTCCTCCATCTCGCCCTGACTGCGGCTGCGGAAGCGCGCCGCCGCGTACCGCACGAGGGAGAGGTTCATCTCGATGAGGGTGTTGCGCGCGTACTGGTATTCGTGCGTGCCTTCTTCCAGCACGGCCAGTCGGTCGAAGAACGGCCGGGACAGTTCGCGGGCGTCCTTGGGGCTGATCTTCAGCGGCTCGTCGATCTGAGGAAGGATCGCCTCCTCTGCCGTCACTGCCTGCTGTGCCGTGTCCGTCGCGTTCGCCTCCGCCACGGCTGCCATGCCGTCCACCCCATATCTCCGAAGGAATTGATGACAGGGCGCGTCTGCCCTGCTTCATGTGGGTCATGCCTGCCGGTTCCGGAAAATCTCTGGAAGACGATCTTCCACGGACGTCCCGGAGCCGGACCGATCAGTGCTTCCCCACGAAGCCGTCGTCCGGATGCAGTTCGCGCAGTGTCTTCTCGCGGGCCCGCCGGACGGTTCGGTGGACAGGTCCCGGGGCAGGGGAGCGCCGGGGCGCGCCATGGGCGGTGCGCCGGAGCCGCCGGGCACCGGGCCCGGGGCAACGGTCGCCGCGTAAACTGGGTTTCGGGGTGAGCATGTGGGCATGGAGCAGCGAGAAGGCAGGGTTCCGCCACTTCCGACCCCTCTGCGCCTCGGGACCGAGCCGCTCGCCCCGCGCGGCTGGAAGCGGGCTCTCACCTCCTTCACCTCCTTGTCCGGCCGCGGAGTTCACCGAGCGGCGCACTTCAGCGGTCGTGGCTCTCCCGCGTGGGCGCGGTGCGACGGCCGGGCGGCGGGGGCGGTGAGATGACGCCCGCGACACCGCCCGCCGAACCCTTCGCCCACCCCGCTCTCCTCTACGACGGCGACCGGGAGTACGTCGACGGCACCGCTCCCTTCGTGCGGGAGGGTCTGGCCGCAGGGCATCCGGTCGCCGTGGCCGTGCCGGTCCGACGGCTCGGACTGCTCCGGTCCGCCCTCGGCACGGACGCGGACCACGTCCGCTGGATCGACATGACCCAGGCGGGACGGAACCCCGGCCGGATCATTCCCTCGGTGCTGCGTGCCTTCGCCGACGCCCACCCGGGCAGGCGCGTGCGCATCGTCGGAGAGCCGATCTGGGACGGGCGGACGTCCGTGGAGTACCCGGCCTGCGTCCAGCACGAAGCGCTGATCAACGCGGCGTTCGGCGGACGCGACGTGACGATCCTTTGTCCGTACGACGCGCGGGCCCTGTCCGAGGACGTGATCGCAGACGCCCACGCCACGCACCCCGTCGTGATCCGTGCGGGCCGGCCCGGTGTCAGCCACGCCTACGACCCGGACAGCGTGCTCGCCCGCTACAACGAGGCGCTGCGGCATCCGCCGGGAGCGGCGGCGGTCCGGTTCGACGCCGAGTTCCTGCCGGCCGCGCGGGACTTCGCGGTCGACGAGGCGCGCGAGCGGGGGATGGGACCGGCTCGCCTGCAGGACCTGAACCTCGTCGTCGCCGAGCTGACGACCAACAGCGTCGTGCACGGGGGCGGTTCGGGGACGCTGCGGATCTGGGCCGAGGATGACCGGATCGTGTGCGAGGTGCAGGACGAAGGGCGCCTGTCGGACCCGATGGCCGGGCGGCGCCCGGTGCGGCCCGACCAGATCGGCGGGCGCGGACTGTTCCTCGTCCATTTCGTCTCCGACCTCGTCCGGGTGCACACCGGGAGGACCGGGACCACCGTGCGCAGCTATCTCGCCCGCACTTGATCTCTTCCGCCGCCCGCTCCCCCTCGGGCGGCCCGGCCTCGCCATGGTGCCCCGACGTGTGCGGACCGGCTTCGCGATTGCGCCAAAAGGGTTGTGAGAGGGGGTACTTGTGAATGAAGGGGCGACAGGCGGGCACACGAAGGCCAAATGGAGAGAGGAGCCCTCGCCGTGCTCGTGCCCGACCCGAAGGTAGTGCGGAGGCTGTTGACCCGCTACGCGTCACTGAAGATCGCGTACGCCGAGAAGGAAACCCTGGAGACAGCTCGCGCGCTCGAGGACGTCACCTACACGCTCTGTGTGATGACCGGGACCAACCGCGTCCATGACGCCGTGGCCGCCGCGGACGCCCTGCTGGTCGCCGCAGGCGGACAGCGCGGCCCCGCTGACGACGAGGGACGGGAACAGGCCCCCCTCCCCATGGCGCGTGTACGGCCGCCCGTCGAGGCGATCGCCGCGCACGGCCGGCCGGCCACCGCACCCGGCACCCGGGGCGGTGCCGTGCCCGGGACGCTCGTCTGACGGGGCGTGCCGTTCGCGTCGTACCGGTGAGGGGCGTTGTCGCCACCCCCGCGGGGGTGGCGACAACGCCCCTCACCGGTTGCCCGTCCTCAGGCGCCCGGCGTGCCCGTCCGGTCCTCGGGCGAGGGCCGCGCCGCCCGGGCGTCCACATGTGCCAGGGCCTCGTCGACGCTGTCCGCGAGCGCCACGGTGAGACTGACCCCGGTGAGGTCGAGGACGCGCCGCACGGCCGGTGTGGGAGCGATGACGTGCACGCTGCCCGCCACTTCGCGTGTCTCCTGGTAGCCCCTCAGGATGACGTTCATCCCCGACGAGTCCATGAACGGGACGCCCGACAGATCGAGAAGGAAGTGCCGGCGTCCGTGATGGAGCTGATTGGCCAGATGGTGGTGCAGCTCCGTCGCCGTGTCGATGTCCAGAAAACCGTCCACGGACAGCAGGGCGGCGTCCTCGCGGGGCACGGAGACATCGATGGACAACGGGTTCTGGGCTCCGGACATGGATTCCTCCCACAGCTAGGACAAGTAGGAGGCCTGGTAACCCGTTTGTTCGATTCGACGCATCGCGGACATGGATCTTTTTCGCCCGGGCCGCTACTCGCCCCGGTGCCGCCAGTACCAGACGAGGCCCGTGCAGGCCGCGCAGAGGAAGATCACGGGGAGGACCAGCCCAGGGATGCGGGCCGCCGTCATGACGGCGCCCCGGTGGGCGGCCGGGCCGAGGATTCCCCGGTGTTGGGCATGGCGTTCCGTTCGCGACGAGGCGTGGGCCCCCGGGATGCGCGCGGCGACGGGAGCAGGACGTGCGACGCTCGCACCCCGGGTGACGTGAAGTCAATGATGGCGGCAGGAACACCGTCGAGTCCCGGCCCGCGGAAGTGGACTTGTGTGCGAGGGCGTCCCGCGGCGCGCACCGCTCAGGTGCGAGCCGAGCGCACCCTGTGCGGCGGGCGGCGGCGGTCAGTGCCGTCCGCGCAGCCTGCCCAGGAGCCGCTGCGCCTGCGCCCGGCGACGGGGGTCCGCCGCGGCCCGGCGTACCTCCTCCGTGGCCCGCCGGCCCTGCGGGCTGCGGGCGAACTGCTTGATCCGGTCCACGATCTTGGGCATGACGGTCCTCCAGGCAGGGGTTCGCGGTGGTCGCTCGTACCGTGCTGCTACCCCGTCCCGGCCGGTGCAGGCCCGCGCGTCGGGGCGCGGCGGGCGGCGATTCCGCGCCCCGGTCCCGGTCGTCTCCCGTTCGACCGCCGGGCGGACGGGCGGGCGCGACATCTCTGGGCAGGGCCAAAACACATGGTGACCGCCACGGATGTTCTCGCAGGGACTTGGGGTGAGCGACTTGCAGTCGCACCGTCGGGCGCGAGATGGTTGTCGGAAGGAAACAATCCCAGCCGACCGGAAAGGTGGTGGGCCCGCCTGCGTGGGCCCTTGCTCGTGGACACTTCCCAGCAGCCCCCTGCCAGCCCGCGCAGTGTCGGCCTCGGCGCGACGTGGGGATCCGCCCCCTACCCCGTGGTGGTCGCGGACCCATCCGGTGGCGTGGTCGAACTGAACGCGGCGGCGGCCGCGCTCTTCCCGGGTGCGGCCACCGGCTCCTGGCTGACGGACGTGACCCCGGCGTGGATCGCCGACGCCCATGCCCGCGTCCGTACCCGCCCGGAGGGCGGCGAGTTCAGGTGGCCGGCCCACGGCGCGGTCGGGGACCGGACCTTCGAGGCGCATCCCACCTGCACCGACGACGGCGACGTGATGTGGTGGCTGGTCGACGACACCGACCGGCGGCTGGCCGAGGACGCCCTCAAGAGCGAACGCGAGCGCACCGCCTTCCTGGCCGGCGCGTCCAGCGCCCTGCTGTCGTCGCTGAATGTCGAGCGCTGCATGGAGGTCACCGCCCGCCTGGCCGCCGAACACCTCGCGGACGCCGCGGTGATCGTGGCGCCGCCGCGCGGCAAGAACGTACCGCTGACGTACTGCGGGCCCGACGGAGCGGTCACGCACCGCACCGTGCAGGACGACATCGACCTCCTGCCGGGACTCAGCGACGCCCTGCGCGGATTCCCGCCCGTCCCGTCCCGCTGGATCGATCCGGCCACCGTGCCGGCCTGGGCCGTCCCCGACGGCTTCGCTCAGCCCGTCGGCTCCGCCGTCGTGACACCGCTGCCCGGTCACGGGGTTCCGGCCGGCGCGCTGGTCCTGCTCCGGGCCTGCGACCGGGCGGCCTTCTCGGAGGGCGAGGAGATCTTCGCCCGGCTCTTCGCCTCGCGGGCGGGCGCGGCCATGTCGGCGGCCCGCATGTACGCCGAGCAGGCGGCCATCACCACCACGCTGATGCGTGAGCTGCTGCCGCCGCAGCTGCACAGCGTGCACGGAGTGGAGTTCGCCGGGAAGTACCGGCCCTCGGGCCAGGCCGACCGGGTGGGCGGCGACTTCTACGACGTCCACCCCGGTACGGACGCGGGCCAGGAGTCCCTCGTCGTCCTCGGGGACGTGTGCGGCAAGGGGCTGGAGGCCGCGGTGCTGACCGGCAAGATCCGCAACACGGTGCAGGCGCTGCTGCCGCTGGCCGACGACCATCAGCGGCTGCTGGGCCTGCTCAACGGAGCGTTGATGAACTCCCATCACGCCCGGTTCGCCACCCTGGCGCTCGCTTCCGTCGTCCGCCGCGGCGGCAATGTCCACCTGCGCGTCACCAGCGCGGGCCATCCCGCGCCGCTGATCGTGCGCGCCGACGGGCAGGTCGAACAGGCGCCGACACGCGGGACGCTCGTCGGCGCGTTCTGGGACATCAGCTCCACCACGGCGCACCTCGAACTGGCCCCGGGGGAGACCTGCCTCTTCTTCACCGACGGCATCACCGAGGCCCGCGGCGGCCCGCTCGGCGACGAACTCTTCGGTGCCGAACGGCTGGAGGCCGCGCTCACCCAGTGCGCGGGCATGCCCGCCGAGGCGGTCGTGGAGCATGTGCAGATGCTCGCGGCCCAGTGGGTCGGACGGGGCGGCCACGACGACATGGCGGCCGTCGCCGTCACCGCACCGCACCACGCGCACCTCAGTGCGGTGAACGGCCACACCCGGGGCAGGTACACCGCATGACGAGACGTTCCGCCTACGCCGACGGCGGCGTGGCACTCGACGACGCCCGGGAGCGTCTGTGGTCGGCGGTGCAAGGCGGCGACGAACACGGCGCCGTCGCCGTCGTCCTCGACGCCGCGAGATCCTCCGCCGACCTGGAGGCGGTGCTGCTCGACCTGATCGCCCCCGTCCAGGCGAAGGTCGGCGTGGAGTGGGCGGCGAACCGGCTGACCGTCGCGCAGGAGCACACCGCGACCGCCATACACGAGCGCGTCATCGCGGCTCTGGTCCACCACCCGGACCACCGCGCGGGCGTACCGGCCGGCCCCCGTGTCACCGTGGCCTGCGTGGACGGCGAATGGCACGCCCTGCCCGCCAGGCTGCTGTCCGAGGTGCTGCGGCTGCGCGGCTGGAACGTCGACTTCCTCGGCGCACACGTGCCCACGCCGCACCTCATCGCGCATGTGCACCAGACGGGCCCCCAGGCGGTCGCCCTGTCGTCCTCCATCCCCACCCATCTGCCCACGGCGCACAGCGCCATCACGGCCTGTCAGGCGACCGGCGTCCCCGTCATCGCGGGCGGCGCGGCGTTCGGACCCGACGGCCGCTACGCCCGCGCGCTCGGAGCGGACGCCTGGGCCCCGCACGCCAGGGAAGCGGCCGCGATGCTGGAAAGGGGCCTGAGCCGCCCCGATCCGCTGGCCGCCCACCAGGCCGTGGACGACCTGCCCCATCTGGCCGACCAGGAATACACCATGGTCGTGCGCACCACGCACCAGCTCGTCAAGGAGACGCTGACGGAACTGGAGGACCGGTTCGCGCCGATGCGCGGCTACACCGAACGCCAGCGCCGGCACACCGCAGAGGACATCGCCCACATCGTCGAATACCTGGCCACCGCGCTGTACGTCGCCGACGACGAGCTGTTCGCCCGGTTCATCCTGTGGACCGCGGACATCCTCACGGCCCGACGCGTTCCCGCCCGCAGCCTCGACCCCGCTCTCGACCTGCTGGCCGTACAGCTCAAGGATTTCCCGCGCGCCTGTCACGCACTGGCCCACGCACGGGAGGCGCTCAGGACCCGAACGCCAGCACAGAAGATCCCCGGCCCCGGAAAGCCCGCATGACCACTTCATATCCTCCGTCCTTCTCGCTCACCGTCGACGTCGAGACCACCGAAGCCGTGGTCCGCGTCGTCGGGGATCTCGACCACGAGACGTGCGACGAGTTGGTGAGCACCGTCCGACAGACCCTCGCCGGCCGGGCCGGTGGCCCCCACGGGGTCCAGGGGCTGCACGTGGACTTCGCCGGACTCGACAACATCGACTCCATGGGCCTTTCCGCCCTGCTGATGATCCGGCGTCAGACGGACGCCGCGGGGATCCGCCTGCATCTCGACGAGCGCCCGGCCGGCCTCGAACGGCTCCTGGACATCACGGGAACGCTCGCCCACCTCACCGCGCCCTGCGACGTGGGCCGAGGCGAGGAACGCCCGGGCGCCGGCTGACTGCTGGGCGGGGGCTCGGACGGAACGGGGGCGTGAGGGCATGCCCCGGGCGCGATCACGGCAAGGGAAAGTCCACCGAATGCAGGCCGGACGACAGGGTAATTGCAGCCCTGGAGCGCGACGCGGACGGATTTCCCCCCACCCGGCCTCCACCTGCCGGTTCTCGCCCAGAGCGGGAAACGCCGGTGGCGATGCCGGTGACACAGAAGGAGTACATGGTGACTGTCGACAGAATCTGGTCCTACGCCCCCGAGTTCGGTCATCCCGAGGCCCATGAACTCACCGGATACTCCGTCGAGGCGACCGACGGGACGATAGGGCATGTCGACCGGCAGGCCGACGACTCCGGCATGCGTCATCTGATCGTCGACACGGGCGTATGGGTGTTCGGGAAGAGCGTGCTCGTCCCCGTGGGTGTCGTGGCCGGAATCGACACGGAGAGCCAGAAGATCACCGTGTCGTGCACACGGGAGGAGATCAAGTCGGCCCCCGTGTTCAAGACCGACCGCGAGACGTTCGACCCCGCATACTTGGCCGACGTCGGCAGCTACTACCGAAGCCTGCCGGCCGGAAGGCCAGACTGATGGGCAGCGCGAGGCGTGCCCCCGACGGAGCAGACCGGAAAGAGTGTGCAGATGCCCGACGAGTTGCAGGCCACGGTCACGCACGGGGCGGCTCAAGACGCCTTCGTCGTACGCGTGGGCGGCGACATCGATCACGAGAGCGCCCCTCGACTGGAGGAGGCCCTCGACGAGGCGCACCGGGTGGGCGCCTCACGCACGGTCGTGGACCTCTCGGGAGTGGCCTTCGCGGACTCGTCGGTCCTGCACGTCCTCCTCGAAGCACAGCGTGCCCACCGGTCCCGCGACACCGTCATGCTGGTGTGCGGACCGTTCAGCGACATCGTTCGGAGGCTGTTCGAGGTGACAGGGACCGAGGGCTTCTTCGTCCTCGTGGACAGCGTGCAGGCGGCCTTGGCCCTCCCGGACCCGGCGACCGAGCGGTGAGCCACGTCAACGGCCTTCCGGCAGCTCACGAGAGTCTGGCCCCGTTCCCGGCGAGCGGGCACGCCATCACCACTGCGGCGGCGGCACGCGACCACGTCCGGACGTTGCTGCGCGATCACTGGAGTCCGCCGCAGGGCGGAGTGGGCCCGGACGCCGTCACCGACCTCCTCCTCGTCGTCTCCGAACTGGTGACGAACGCCATTCGGCACGGTGGGGGGCTGGCCGGCTTCACCGCGACGGTGACCGACGGCGGCATACTGCTCGACGTGCGCGACAACAGCGACGTCGTCCCCACCCCGGCCCACGGCAACGGCGAGTTCCCCCAGGGGCACCAAGTCAGCGGCTACGGCTGGCCGTTGATCATCCGGCTGTCCCGCGACATCACCATCGAACGGGGTCCGCGGGGCGGCAAGACGGTCAGGGTCTTCGTCCCCCTGGCGTGAAGCGGAGGGCAGTCAGGCCCGGCACGTGACCCGCGGTCACATCGCCATGGGCCGGCCCCACCCGCGCTCGACGGCCACGGCGTGGGCGACGTGCGCCGCGGCGACGTCGAGGGCGGCATGACCGGTCGACTTGAACAGTGTCAGTTGGCTCTCGTCCAGGCGGCCGGGGTGCCGCCCGGACAGGACGGAACCGAGGAGCGCGACGGTTCGCCCGGCCGGGAGGTCCTGCAACTCGTGGGCGCCGGACGGCGGACGGGTGTCCGCGGCGCCGGGCCACTCGGCGAAGAGAGTGGCGTCCCGCACGGTGTCGGCGTCCACCTCCGGACCGTGGGATCCGCCCACGGAACTGATGTGCGTGCCGGGCGAGAGCCAGTCGCGACGGATCACCGGTCGCAGGGCGCCGGTGCAGCAGAACACCGTGTCGGCTTCGCGGACGGCCGCCTCGACGGTGTCCGCGGCCCGGGCGGCCGGATGCGGCGCGGCCGCGCTCTCCGCGCGTCGCCGGTCGCGTCCGGCGACGACGACGGGGACGGTGGGGTCGAGCGCCGCCAGCAGGCCCACCTGGGCCCGGGCCTGCGCGCCGGTCCCGACGACGGCGACGCGCTCGGGCCGGGGCCGGGCCAGCGCGCGGGCGCTGAGCGTGGCGACCGCCGCCGTGCGGATCTCGGTGAGCGGCTCGGCGTCCATCAGACAGAGCGGGCTGCCGTCCTCGGCGTCGAAGAGGGCGACGATGCCGCGGTGGCTGCTGCGCCCCGGCCGGGCCGGATCACCGAACACGGAGACGAGCTTCGCCGCGAGGCCGAGCCCGGGAACGTAGCCGGGCATGGCTCCGAGCAGACCGCCGGGTGCGCGGGCCGCGATCCGGGGCGGCGCGGAGGCCTCGCCCCGGCCGATGGCGATCAGAGCCGTCGCCACGGCGTCCACGACACGCCGCGGGTCGAGCGCCGCGCGCGTCCGTGCGCCGTCGAGGAAGAGCATCTCGCTCATGCCGTCCCCTCCGTCGTCCCGGACGGCCCCGCCGAGCCGGTGAGGAGCGAGGACAGCGTGTCCGTCGCGTCGCGCAGGGCCCGGCGCAGTTCGGGCAGACGCGCCTCGTCGAACTCCGCGGCGAGGCCGACCACGGTCACCGCGCAGACGGGCCTGCCCGGTTGGGGCACGACCGCCCTGCTCAGCGAGGCGACGGGTTGTTCGTTGCGTCCGTACTCGACGGCGAATCCGGTGCGTTCGGTGCGCTCGACGTCGGCCAGCAGCCCCTCCGGACCGGTCAGCGCGTGACCTGCTTCCTCGGCGACGCCCAGATACGGGGCCCGCTCCGCGGGGGTCAGCGCGGCGACCAGGGCCAGCGGTCCGGCGAACCGGTGCACCGGCAGCGCCTCGCCCATCAGACGGGTGATCATCGAGAGACGGTCGGGGCGTACGACGTCGATCACCCGGGAGCGGTCGGTCTCCGGCACCTGGAGGTTGACCATCATGCCGGTGCGCCCGGCCAGCGCCGTGAGGGCCGGCCGGGCGAGGGCGACGAGCGAGTTCCGGGCGGCGGACGACGACAGCTGGAGGACCGCGGTGCCGGGCAGATAGCGGTCGCCCGCCCGCAGCACCCAGCCGCGGCGCACCAGGTCCAGCAGTACGCGATAGGCGGTCGCCCGGTGCAGGCCGACCTCCTCGGCCAGGTCGGTCAGGCGCGGGGGATGCGGTGAACGGGCCACGGCCTCGACCAGGTCGAGGGCCTTGTCGACGGCGGTGCGCGGTGCTTCGGGCAATGCCCACCCCTCCTTGTGGTGTCCGCGGCGGCGAGCGTACGGTAACGCATGTTTCGACAAGCGATACAGATGTTACGTACAGCGTAACAAACGACGATGCGAGGTGAAGATGGCGGACGAGGCTTCGGGCGCTCCGGTCCCGTACGCGCCCCCGGCTGCGGGAACCGTGGCGGTGTACCGGGGAGCCACCCTGTTCGACGGAACCGGGAGTCCGCCCCGGCCCGCCACGTCGATCGTGATCGACGGCCAGTACATCCGCGCCGTCGGCGACGACGCCGAGATCTCCGCCGAACTGCCCGCGGGCGCCGAGGTCTTCGACCTGGACGGCCGCTTCGTCGTCCCCGGCCTGATCGACTCCCACCAGCACCTCGCGACGCCCCCCGACCGGCCGGCGGCCGAGGCGGTGCTGCGCCGCCTCGTGTACAGCGGCGTCACCGCCGTCCGGGACATGGCCGACGACCTGCGGCAGGTGGGAGACCTCGCACGGGCCTCGCTCGTCGGTGAGATCCCCGGCCCGGACATCCGGTACGCCGCGCTGATGGCGGGCCCGGGGTTCTTCGACGATCCGCGCACCCACCAGGTCACCCAGGGCGAGGTGGCGGGGGCGGTGCCGTGGATGCAGGCCGTCACGGCCGACACGGATCTGCGCCTGGCGGTCGCCCTGGCGCGGGGCACCCATGCCGCGGCGATCAAGGTCTACGCGGATCTCGACCACGGCACCGTCGCCGCGATCACCGAGGAGGCGCACCGCCAGGGCATCCCCGTGTGGGCGCATGCCGCCGTGTTCCCCGCCACGCCCCGACAGGTCGTCCTGGCCGGCGTGGACAGCGTCTCGCACGTCACCCTGCTCGCCTTCGAGGGCCGGGACGCCGAACTGACGAGCTACAAGCACAAACCGCCGGTCGACCACGACCGGTTCGCCGCCGGCGACGACCCGGGCGTCGAGGAACTCTTCGCCCTGATGCGCCGACGCGGCACCGTGCTCGACGCGACCGCCGGAATGTGGGCGAGCGACGCCCTGGCCGGAGACGGGCCCGAGGCCGCGGCCAAGGCGGCGGCCGACTCGGAACTCGCGGCCCGCCTCACCGCGCAGGCTCACCGCGCCGGAGTCGACATCTGCACGGGCACGGACTACGAGACCGACCCCGAGGACCCGTTCCCCGCCCTGTACGAGGAGTTGGCGTTCCTCGTGGACCGCTGCGGGATGCGCCCCGCGGACGTGCTGTGCTCCGCCACGCTCCTGGGTGCCCGGAGCGCCGGCGCCGAGGACATGAGGGGAAGCGTCGAAGCGGGCAAGCTGGCCGACTTCGTCGTCCTGGACGCCGATCCGCTGGCCGACATCGGTCATCTGCGCAGCGTGTCGCTGACCGTCAAGCGCGGACGCCGCTTCGAGCGCAGCGACTTCGTACCCGAGGCGCCGCCCGCCACGACACACCACCGCACCCCGAACCCGGGCGACCGGCAGCCCCACCGCGTCGAGGAGACCCGATGACCACCACCCCCATGATCATCAACGCGCTCGGCCAGCTCGACAATCCCAACGCGCCCCGGTCGGCCGAGGCCGCCGCCGAGCTCAACCCGTCCAGCGAACAGCTCACCGTCGACGCCCGGACCCTGGCCGACGCCCGTGCGTCCGGCCTCACCGCGGTCAACGTCACCCTGGGGTACACCATGGGCGACATGCCGCCGTACGAGCACACGGTGCACGAGATCGCCGTGTGGGACCGCATCGTCCGCGACAACGAGGCCGACCTGCTCAAGGTCCGGACCGTCGCCGATGTGCACCGGGCCCACCGCGAGGGCAGGATCGGCGTCATCTACGGCTTCCAGAACGCCGTGGCCGTGGGTGAGGACACCGGTCGCGTCGCCACCTTCGCCGAACTCGGCGTCCGTGTCGTCCAGCTGACGTACAACCAGGCCAACCACATCGGCGACGGCTCGATGGCACCGGACAACCGGGGCCTGACCGACTTCGGCCACCGCCTGGTCGACGCGCTCAACGACCACCACCTCATGGTCGACCTGTCCCACAGCGGGGAGAACACCTGCCTCGACGCCGCGCGGAGTTCGCGCGTCCCGGTGTCCGTCAACCACACCGGCTGCCGCGCGCTCGCCGACCTGCCCCGCAACAAGACCGACGAGGAACTGCGCCTGGTGGCCTCTCGCGGCGGCTTCGTGGGCATCTACTTCATGCCCTTCCTCAACACCTCGGGACACGCCTGTGCTGCGGACGTCGTCGAACACATCGACCACGCGGTGAACGTGTGCGGCGAGGACCATGTCGGTATCGGCACCGACGGGACCGTCACGACCGTCGACGACCTCGACGCGTACCGGGACCGGCTCGCCGAGCACGTGGAACTGCGCCGTGCGGCCGGGGTCGGCGCGGCGGGGGAGCGCAGCGACACGCTGCCCTTCGTGCTCGACCTGCGCGGGGTGGAGCAGTTCCGGGAGCTGATCAGGCTCCTGGAACGCCGCGGGTACCGTTCCGAACGCATCGAGAAGATCATGGGCCGCAACTTCCTGGACTACGCGGGACGCGTCTGGGCTCCGGAGACCTCGGACTGAGCGCGGTCTTCTCGCGTCCCGCCCGCCCGGTCTCCGCGCCGGGCGGCACCCTTTCGTCCCCGGGCCGCCGGTCACTAGCGTGGCGGCCATGGAGATCAGCGTGGTCGCCGCAGCGCGAGAGGACGACAGCCCGGTCGACGAGCCCCTGAGGGTCGCGGCACTCGCCGACCGGCTCGGATACGGGGAGGTGTGGGCCGGCGAGGGGCCCACGTGGGACGCGTTCGTGCTCGCCACGGCCATCGGGCAGGTCACCGAGCATGTCGCGCTGACGGCAGGCCCGGTGCCCGTCTCCGTCCGTGACCCCTTCACCGTCGTCAGAGGCGCCGCCTCGGCCGCGGCCGTCGTCGGACGACCGGTCGGGGTGGCGCTGGGCACCTCCAGCAAGCGCGTCGTGGAAGGCGTGCACGGCCGTCCCCGCACCCGGCCCGCGGCCGAACTGGCGCGCGCCGCCGAGGCGGTGCGCGCACTGCTGCACGGTCGACCGGGAGAAGCGGTCGTGCCCGGCAGCGTGTTCCGGCGCCGCCAGCAGCCGCCCGGCGGGCCGCTCACGGTCGCCGCCTTCGGGGGCCGGGCGATCGCCGCCGCGGCCGGACACGCCGACCGCATGCTGCTCGACGTCGTCTCCCCGGACCAGGTCGTCGCGTTGCGCGCCGGACTCACCGCTGCCGCCGCCGAACTGGGCCGCACGCCGCCCCGGCTCGCCGCCTGGCTGCCCGCCGCCGTCGACCCGCGGCCCGAATCGCTGACCCAGATCCTGCGGAGCATCGTCGGCTATCTGACGGTGCCGGGCTACAGCGACGTGTTCGCCGAGGCGGGCTTCGGCGGGGCCGTCGAGCTGGCGCGGTCCGGAGCGACCCCCGAAGCACTGCTCGCCGCGCTTCCCGCCGAGGCGGCCTCCGCCGTCGCCCTGGTGGGAGACGCGGCCGCCGTACGAGCCCGCGTCGACGCCTATGCCGCGGCGGGACTGGACGAGATCGCCCTGGTGCCCGCCACCGCGGGCGACCCGGCCGGCGAACGCACGCTGACGGCGCTGGCCGACCTGCGGCCGGACGCACGGCGCGCAGCCACCTCGTAACCCTGGCTGCGGCGTCAGCCCGATGCCAGGAGGTGCGAGACCCGTTCGAGCAGCGCGCCCGGCGAAGCCGTGCCCTCGGTGGGTTCGCCGCCGGGGGCCGAGGCCGACGGCTCGCCGGTGCCGGCCGGGTCGTCGCCGGTGGAGGGCGAGGGAGAGCCGGTCGGCGGGGGAGTGGGGGACGGTCCCGGCGCTGTCGCGGTCGACCGACGGCTCGGCGAGGGCGCGGCCGTGCTGCGCGAGGGGCCGGGGCTCGGCCGCGTCCGCGTGGCCGAGCCGGCCGGTGCCGGAGCGGAGGAATCGTCGGCACGCACCGCGCCGCCCGCGATGTCGACCTGGGCCGTACCGGGCGGCGCGCCGATGCCGCCCTCCGGCGACGGTGACCGGACGGCGCCGCGCCCGGGGCCTTCACCCGGCGTCGCGGAACCGCTGCCCGCCTTCTCGTGCGCCCGCACCCCACCCGGCAGCGAGAGCCGCGGAGCGGCCGAGTCGGCGCCGCTCAGCACCGCCGCGAGCGTCGCCCCGAAGCAGACGCAGGACGCGGCCACCACCCAGCCCATCCTGCGCAGCCAAGTGCGCCGACGACCGCTCACGTCCACGAACACGGCTCCGTCCACCGGCGCACCGGGCGCGGATGGCGCCGGATCCCCGCCCGGGCCGGAGTCCGGAGCGGGCTCGACCGGGCCGACGCGCTGACGGGCCGGGCCCGTCTCCCCGGCCTCCCGAGCGCTCCCGCTCTCCCGTCCGCCGTGGTCCGCGCACGTGGACGCCCCCGTGATGCCTGCCATTCACCGCTCCTCGCTCATCCTCGACGCCGGTCCCGGCGCGCGGTCACGTGTCGCCGTGACCGGCCGCTCGGGAGGCGGGCGCGGGGGTCGCCCACCGACAGGACGGGGCGTGTCCGCGCTGATCCACTCATACGCAGGGCGTCGCTTTGTGACTCATTCCGACCGGATGTGATGCCTCCATGGGGCATCGAGACAGGGGAGATCACCTGTCGGCACGCATGATTCGATCGCTCATGCGATGGAATCAATCGTCAGTACTTGTCCACGCGACGTTTTCACTCGTAGCATCGCCGTATTCGGTCAGCATACGAAGGGCACTCCGATGGACCGCATCCGCCTGCAGCAGCTCCTGGCCCGTGAGAGCGCCGAAGCCGCGCGCCGCAATCCGCGGTCCGAGGCCGCCTACGCGCGGGCCGGCCACCTCTTCGGCCGGGTTCCGATGACCTGGATGAACAAGACCGCCGCGGGAGCCTTCCCCCGCTATCTGGACACCGCGCGCGGCGCCCGTGTCACCGACATCGACGGCCACGAGTACATCGACTTCTGCCTCGGGGACACGGGCGCCATGGCCGGACACTCGCCCGAGGTGGTGGCCGAGGCCGTCCGGCACCGGTTCACCGAACGCGGCGGCGCCACCGCCATGCTGCCGACCGAGGACGCCGAATGGGTGGGCGCCGAGCTCACCCGCCGCTTCGGACCGACACGCTGGAGCTTCTCGCTGACCGCGACCGACGCCAACCGCTGGTCCATCCGGCTGGCCCGCGCGATCACGGGCCGCCCGAAGATCCTGGTGAACAGCTACAGCTACCACGGAAGCGTCGACGAGTCGCTCATCGTGGTCGGACCCGACGGCCAAGGCACCGCCCGGCCCGGCAATGTCGGAGCCCCCTGCGACGTCACGCTGACCTGCCGGGTCGCCGAGTTCAACGACCTGGCACAGCTGGAACGCGAGCTCGCCCACGGCGACGTCGCCGCCGTCCTCATGGAGCCCGCCCTCACCAACATCGGCATCGTGTTGCCGGAACCCGGCTACCTGGAAGGCGTGCGCGCCCTCACCCGTCGGTACGGCACGCTCCTCATCAACGACGAGACGCACACCTTCTCCGCCGGACCGGGCGGCTGCACCGCCGCCTGGGGCCTGGAACCCGACGTGCTCACCATCGGCAAGGCGATCGGCGGAGGCATCCCGGCCGGTGCCTACGGGCTCTCGGCCGAACTCGCCGAGCGGCTGCTCGACCGCGACGACCTGGACCTCGTGGACATGGGAGGCGTCGGGGGCACCCTCGCCGGCAACGCCCTCTCCGTCGCCGCCATGCGCGCCACCCTCGAACACGTCCTCACCGACGACGCCTTCGGCCACATGTCGAAGCTGTCGGAGCGCTTCGAGGCCGGAGTGCGCGCGGGCATCGACACCTGGTCCCTGCCGTGGTCGGTGAGCCGTCTCGGGGCCCGCACCGAGTACCGGTTCGCGGACCCGGCACCGCGCACCGGAACGGAATCGGCCGCGGCGTCGGACACGGAGCTGGAGGACTTCCTCCACCTCTACCTCGCCAACCGCGGCATCCTGCTGACGCCGTTCCACAACATGGCGCTGATGTGCCCGGCCACCACGGAACAGGACGTGGACACCCACACCGAGGTCTTCGCCGCGGCCCTCGCCGAACTCGTCGGCTGACCCGCGCCGTTAATCTTGGACCGGGCCAGCCGGAGAGGAACAGCGTGGACGAGATCGACCGGGCCATCCTGCGTGAGCTGCAGATCGACGGGCGCATCGCGTATGCCGAACTCGGCCCCAAGGTGGGCCTGTCCGCGTCGGCGGCCCGCCAGCGATTGCAACGACTGCTGGACACCCAGGCCGTGCAGGTCGTCGGAGTCACCGACCCCATGGGCATGGGCGGGCAGTCGATGGCGCTGCTCGGCATCGCCGTGGACGGGGATCCGCGCGCCGTCGCCGACGAGCTGGCCGAGCGCCCGGAGGTCGTGTACTCGGTACTGACCTCCGGTGGCTTCGACCTGTTCGCAGAAGTGGTCTGCCCGGGGCCGCGAGAACTGCTGGACTTCGTCAACGACGTGGTCCGCCCCCTCGAAGGGGTCGGCAAGGTCCAGTCGTTCCCCTACTTCGGCATCCACACGCACCGGTTCCTGTGGAACGTCGGCTGATCCGAGCGCCGTCCGAGCCGACCGCACGGATCGCGCAGCGGCCGTACGGCACGTGCGTCGTCCGGCCGGGTCCAGCAGCGCGATCCCGAACCCCCTAGGCGACCGCGCTCCTGGCCGACGACCCGTCGGGCCGCGCCACCGGCACGTCCAGGGGCCGGGCCAGTCCGATCACGCCCTCGTCCAGCCGCTGAAGATGCCGCAGGACCCGGTCGGTCACCCGGTCGTGCCGGGGCGTACCCGGCCGGTCCGTCTCCAGCATGGCCGCGAGGCTCGCGCCGGTCTCGGCCACACCGTCGCTGTCCTCGTCCTCGACGCGGGCGATCAGGACGTCGATGTTGTGGGCGATGCGCCGGCCGGCCCCCTTCAGCCGCGGATCCGCCGCCACGGTCTTGCTGTAGGGGAGGAGTTCGGCCGTCGCCGCCAGCGATCGTGCGTGATAGGCGCACGTCTCCAGCAGCGCCACGACGTAGCGGGCGGTCTGGCGACGGGCCCGCAGCGGGGTGATCGGATGGGTGAGCGGCTGCGTGGAGGCGCGCAGATCGTCCAGTGCCGTGTCGAGATCCCGGGCCTTGTCCAGCAGGTCGATCGCCGGTCCTCCGCTGAGCTGTTCCACCGCCGCTCCCGTCACGTCGCCGAGCCGGGTCAGCACCGTGGCGAGGAGCTCGTCGGTACGGCGGTCGGTGTTGACCGGCAGGACCAGGGCGGCCGCGATCACACCGCAGGCGGCGCCGAGTGCCGTCTCCTCGATCCGCAGCACCAGCACATGGGTGCTGTAGGTGTTGAGCAGCGTGTACAGCAGCCCCAGCATCGCCGTCACGAAGAAGGACATCAGGGCGTACGAGAGCGGCGCGGTGAAGAACATGGCGAAGATGAACAGCAGGACCAGCGCGAACGCGGTCCAGGTGTGCGTGCCCACCAGGCCCGCCAGGCCGACACCGGCGACGACACCGACGACCGTGCCGAGCAGCCGACGGTAGCCCTTCACCAGGATCTCCCCGGTGGAGGCGGTGTTCAGGAAGACGACCCAGCAGGTCAGCACCGCCCAGTACCAGCGCTGGCTGGACAGGAGCTCGCCGCCCGCGATCGCCAGCGCCGAACCCACTGACACCTGCACGGCTGTACGGGTCGTGGGCCGCAGTCCCTGACGGTCGTCCGCGGCCGGCTCGTTCTCCTCGGCGCCTGCGATCGCGACGTCCTCCGCCTCCAGTTCCTCGCGCGAGCGCGCCGTGGCGGGCGAGTCGTCGGATTCGTCCTGCGGTCCGTCCAGGGCGAGCCGCAGTCCCAGGACGGCGCGCGCCGCCTCGCCGATGCCGCGGAACACGTCCTGCACGGCGGCCGAGGCGCGCGGCAGGTTCTCCTCGTCCCGGTACCCCAGCAGCCGGTTGCGCACCTGGGCCACGGCCAGGCCGCGTGTGTGCGCCACCGGGCGCATGACGAGCACCCGCAGCGCGTCGAGGTCGCGGCGCAGCGTCGCGGTGGTGTCGTCGTGCGGCCGGAGCCGGTCGCCCGGGGCGGGCACCGGCGCGTCGGGCAGATGAAGAGTCAGCGTGTCGGCGCGCTCGGCGCTCCGGGCGGTGAGCAGCAGGACACCCAGCCGCTCCGCGGCGATCTCGGCGTCGGCGACACGACGCTGCACCAGCGAGGCGGTGGCCCGGTCACCGGTGCCCTCCTCCAGCCGCCCCTGGATCATCATCGCGCTCTCGTGCAGACGCGCGGTGTGGTGTCGTACGTCGTCCAGCGCCTTGTCGGCCTCGTCGGGTCCGGCGTCGAGCAGGTCGATCTGGGCGGACACCAGTTGGGCGAGCCGTGTCCGGAAGGCCCGGCGCAGCCTGTCCAGGATGCGCTCCGGTGTCTCGGGCACGAGGGCGAAGCGCGCCACCGCACTGCACGCGAAGGCGACCGCCACGGTCGCGCACAGACCCGGCAGGGCGGCGGGCGAGGCCCCGACGAACAGCGCGACGAAGTACGTCTGGAACCCGATGAGTCCGAGCGCCGTGCCACGGTCCCCGAAGCGGCGGCCGTACACCGCGGCGAAGATCAGCGCGATGAAGAAGAGGTCGCCCGCGACGATCCGGGTGCTCAGCAGGGCGCCCAGCGAGAGCGCCGCGAGCGCCACCGGCAGACCGAGGGCGAGGGTGACGGCCTGCCCGCTCCGCTGCTTCTCCTTGAGGGCGAAGGTGGCGACCATGGCCGCCACGGAGCCGGCCACCAGATGGGTCACGGGAACCCCGAAGGGAGCCAGCACGGCGAGCGTGAGGGCGATGGCGGCCACGGTGCGCAGACCGGCCATGAGCCGCAGCAGTCCGGGGTCCGACGCCGCGAACCGGTCCCAGATCTCCGCCGGACGAGATCGTGTCCGCGCCGTCCCCCGGCCGCTCCCCGCGGTCTTCACGCGGTCGTTCTTCCCGGTCCTCACGTGATCGTTCTTCCTGCCTCTTTGCACCGCATGATCAGCGGTTCCAGCATGTCACGAGCCGTCGCCCCGCCGCCGGAGTGGTCGAGCCCCCGCGCCGACCCGGTCGAGAGGGCGTCAAACCACTTGTGGGAGCGCTCCCAAATAGTCAGGATGCCCCCATGGAGCCACAGCCGTTCATCCGTGCCTACCGGCCCGCCGACCGGGCGGACGTCGCCCATGTGTGCGTGAGCACCGCGGACGAGGGAGGGGACTCACGCGCCCTCTACCCGGACGAGGAGTTGATGCCGTCCCTGTTCGCCGAGCCCTACTGCCACCTGGAGCCCGAACTGGCCTTCGTCCTGGACGACGGAAGCGGCCGGGTGGTCGGCTACATCGTCGGGACCGCGGACACCGACGTGTTCGTCAGGGCCTTCCGGGACAAGTGGATCCCGCGCGTCGCCGACCGCTATCCCGCCCCCACCGCACCACCCGGCACACCCAGCGAGCAGATGATCGCGCTGCTGCACACGCCCGAGCGCATGCTCGTGCCCGAACTGGCCGATCACCCCGCGCACTTGCACATCGACCTGCTGCCGGACTTCCAGCGACGCGGCCACGGCCGGGCCCTGATGACCACCTTCCTGGCCGCGCTGTACGACCGCGGGGTACCCGCCGTCCACCTGGGCATGGTCACCGCGAATGTGGCCGCGCGGGCGTTCTACGACCGTCTCGGCTTCCACGAGCTCGACGTTCCGGACCCAGGTCCTCTCACGTACCTGGGCAGATCGACGGCCGTACGGTCGACGGCGCCCGGGGCGGCGCCGACCATCCCCTGACGACGTGTGAGGCAGGCCCGGCCGCCGCCGTGACGACTCCCGCGGGACGGCGCACGAGGCGCCCCGCGGGACGAAGGCCCGTCGGCCTCCCCGGTACGGCGAAGGCCCCGGCGGCCCGATGGCCGCCGGGGCCGCGACGCCGGCACGGACGCCGCTCCGGGTGATCAGGCCTCGACCGCGGCCGTCTCGGGCGCGGTGGCCGGGGCGCCCTTGCCGTCGCCCCCGGCGGCGCGGGCCGCCGGAATGACGGCCGCGATCGCCGCGGCGATCAGCGCGACCGCACCGCCGATGACGAGACCGGTCCGGAAGCCGTTCTCCGAGGTGAAGGTGTAGCCCGCCACGGACGTGGTCAGCTGCGCGAGGACGACACCGACCACCGCGGCGCCGACCGAGGTGCCCAGCGCACGCATCAACGTGTTGAAGCCGTTGGCGGCGGCGGTCTCGGAGAGCGGGACCGAGGTCATGATCAGGGCGGGCATCGAGCCGTAGGCGAGACCGACACCGCTGTTGATGACCATGCCGACGAGCATGAGGCCCCAGGCGGAGCCCATCAGCGCCAGCGACAGGCCGTAGCCGAGCGCGATGACCAGAACACCGCAGATCAGGGTGAACTTGGGGCCGCGGGCGTCGGTCAGCTTCCCGCCGAGCGGGGAGACGATCATCATCATGATGCCGCCGGGAGCCATCCACAGGCCGGCCGCGAGCATCGACTGGCCCAGGCCGTAGCCCGTGGCCTCGGGGAACTGGAGCAGCTGAGGGATGATCAGCATGCTCGCGTACATGCCGAATCCGACGAAGACCGAGGCGAGGTTGGTGAGCAGGACCCGGGGGCGGGCCGTGGTGCGCAGGTCGATCAGCGGGTCATGGGCCTTCAGCTCCCACACGCCCCACGCGAGCAGCACCACGACCGAGGTGCCGAGCAGGCCCAGGGTCGTCGCGGAGCCCCAGCCCCAGTCGGCGCCCTTGGAGACCCCGAGAAGCAGGCAGACCAGGCCGGCGCCGAGGCCGATCGCACCCAGTCCGTCGAAGCGCTGACCCTTGGCGCCGGCCGGTACGTCCGGCACGAGGAACCAGATCAGCGCGGCGATCGCCACGGCGAGCGCCGCGGAGCCCCAGAACAGCACGCGCCAGCTCGCGTACTGGGCGACCGCCGCCGAGATCGGCAGGCCGAGGCCGCCGCCGATGCCCATGGAGGCGCTGACCAGCGCGATGGACGAGCTCAGCTTCTCGGCGGGCACCACGTCGCGCAGCAGCGCGATGCCGAGGGGCACCATGCCCATGCCCATGCCCTGCAGACCGCGTCCGACGATCATGGGCGCGACCGAGGACGAGAGCGCGCACACGACGGATCCCGCCACCAGTGGAACGGAGCACGCGAGCAGCATCCGCCGCTTGCCCACGAGGTCGCCCAGGCGGCCGGAGACCGGGACGCACACGGCCGACACCAGCAGGGTGGCGGTGATCACCCACGCGGAGTTCGAGGGCGAGGTGTGCAGGATCTGAGGCAGCTCGGCGATCAGTGGCGTGACCAGTGTCTGCATGATCGCTGCCACGGTGCCGGCGAAGGCGAGCGTGGCGACCACGCCGCCTGCGCGGGCGGTCGGCTGGGGGGCGTCCATAGCGGGACTCCTCGTGTGTCTGTCTGCGGGAGCAAGGATGTGCATCGTACATGTCGTGTGCATAGCGCACGTGATGTGTCCCATACATGCACGTGTGGGAGGATGGATTCGGGCCGCACCGGAACGAGACGCGCAGGCGGCTTCGCTGAACACGAGGAGGCGGCACGCGGATGGTCAGGCCCACGCACGAGGTCGAGTACGAGCAGATGCTGCTGAGCCGCCACGGCCTCCTGCACTACAAGGGCGGCCGGACCAAGGACAGCGTGCTGGAGCGCAGCGCCTACATCCTGCTCAGCCGGATCCGCGTCCAGGGGCCGATGTCGATCGGTGAGCTGAGCGACGCCTTCGGGCTGGACGCGTCCACCCTGAACCGGCAGACCGCGGCGGCCATGCGCGCCGGACTCGTGGAGCGCATCCCGGACCCGGAGGGCGGCATGGCCCGCAAGTTCCGCATCACGGACGAGGGGGCGCGTCTGCTCGACGAGGAACGCATGGGGCTCATCCGCTCCCTGGACAACGTCATGGCGGAATGGCCGGACGAGGACATCGCCGCGTTCGCCTCCTATCTCCGGCGCTTCAACACCGACATCGAGCGCATCGGCGGACGCCCCTGGCCCCGGCCCTGACGGCCGCCGCCGTGCGCGCCGCGGCCCGGGGGCGCGGCGGCGACCGGACAGCCGGAAAACCGCATGCCCCGCGACGCGCGCCTGTCTAGGCTTCCCGCATGACCGAGCCCGGGGGACTCCTGAATGTCATCGACGTCGAGGCGACCTGCTGGGAGGGGCAACCCCCGCCGGGCGCGGTGAGCGAGATCATCGAGATCGGACTGACAGTCGTCGATCTGGGCACGGGTGAACGCGTCGAGAAGCACCGCCTCCTGGTGGCGCCGGCCCGATCGGCCGTCAGCCCCTTCTGCACCGAACTCACCGGGCTGACCCAGGAGGAGGTCGCGGCGGGAGTCGGCTTCACGGAGGCCTGCCGGATCCTGGCCGCCCGGCACCGCGCGGGCGAACGCCCATGGGCGAGCTGGGGCGACTACGACCGCCATCAGTTCACCCGCCAGTGCGGCGCCACCGGAACCACGTACCCCTTCGGTCATCGCCACACCAACGCCAAGGCGGTCTTCACCGACGCGCACGGCCTGCGCAAGCGGCCGGGCATGGCACAGGCGCTGCGCGTCGCGGGACTTCCGCTGGAGGGACGGCACCACCGGGGCGAGGACGACGCCTGGAACATCGCCGCCCTGATCCTCGGCCTCGTCGAGCGCGGGGCCTGGCCGGACCTTCCGGCGCCACGGAGGCAGCCCCCTCCGCCCGGTTCACCCCGACGGGTTGTTTGACGGCCGGTCGGGGCGCACGGCGTATGAGACACCGTCCGCCGGGGAGAACCAGGGACGTACGCGAACACCGTCGTCGAGGAGCCCGCGCGTGTCCGATGTCGTCTTCACCGCGGACTTCGCCTCGGCGAGGCAATGGGTCGCGGGGCGTTCCTGGGCCTATCCCGACGGCGGACCGGTCAACCCGGACGACGACAAGCTCGACCACCTCGTGGCGGATCCCGCCTACTCCCGCACGGGCACCTTCCGCGCCACCCGGCGGCCGGACGGCCGATGGGACGCCGGCCTCCTGACGACCGAGGGCAGCGACGACGGTTTCATGGTGCGCACCGGCGACGTCCTGGAGACGCGGGTGCGGCTTCCCGAGGAGACCGGCGCCTGGCCGGCCGTCTGGACCTGGCGGGACGGCGGCCAGGAGGTCGACGTGTTCGAGTACCACCCCGACAATCCCGACCTGCTGGAGTTCTCCAACCACGTACGCGGTGGCCACAAGTACCACCGCGACGAGTCCGTCCGGCCGGGCGCCTGGCTGGACCTGACGGTCTCCTTCGGTGCCCGCTCCGTCGCCTGGAGCGTCGACGGCGAGCGGGTCTTCACCGACCACCGCGGAGTGGGCCGCGCCTGGCACGCCTACCTCATCGTCAATCTCTCCGTCTGCGCCGGGCGTTACCACCCGCCACCGGACCCCGGCGTCTCCGGGATGTGCTTCGAGGTGGCCCGTCTGGTGGTGCGCAGACCTCGGGCCGACAGCCCGTACGGTGCGACGGACGAGCCTTCCTGACGGGCACCGGACCCGATGGATCCGGTCGGCGGATCAGGCGATCCGGTCACCCGGGACGGCACGGGAACCGTCGGGGACCGACGGCCGGGGAGCGGACTCCGAGCGGCCCGTGTGTCCGGGAAGCGGACCCCCCCCGCGGAGGGGTCCCAGCTGAGGATCCATTCGAACTCGCGCCGCAGCCGGCGGGCTTCGCTGCGCACCAGCAGGGGAATGTCGCCGCGTTCTGAGATCAGCTGGGCGTAGATCGGTGCGTCGTGCACGCGTGGATCCTCGACTCGGGTCGGTGGGGTGTGTCTCGGTACTGCGCTGCCTCGACGTTAGGGCCCGGATGCCGTCGTCGTGGTGATCCGGTCGGCTCGGCCAGAACCGGTCAGGGGGCGGGCACGGGACGCCCATCGGTGTCGAACAGGGCGTCAGGGAATGTCAGTTCTGTGCCCTCTGACATCCGGCGGCCGGTCCCGGCAGCGGACCTCCCCGCCGCGGCTACCCATACGTAACCTACTGATCGGTCATCCGGGGTGTCCTCACGGTGCCGGTGCCACACCTTGATCACGAAGTACCGGAGGCGCGCCGGGGGTGTGTCCAGCCGAACGGGTTGTTTCCGGGGCGGCACACCGGCGGCGGGGCCTTCGGCCATCCGTGACGAACCGCCAGGTCAAGCATTCACGGCCGGGCCGGATGGGCCGTCCGCCGGGCCAAACATCGGCGGACACGGGGGTAGCCCAGGTGAGCCGCCCGAGTGGTGGGACGCAAGGGACTCACTGACGGTGGATCACGTCGAGGCCGGGTTCTCTTGAGCTGACACAGCGCCAGCTGCCCGGCCGAGACGGAAGGACTTCGACGATGCGCTCTGCCCGCATGCTCCTCGCCACCGCGACGGCCACGGCGGCCCTCGCGATCGCCGCACCCGGTGCCCTCGCCTCAGGCCTGTTCGACCGGGATTCCGGCGACGACTCGTCCTACAGCAAGCAGAACGACTCCGGCGGCAAGGACGACTCGTACAGCAAGGGTGACGACTCCTCCCACGACGGGGGGAGCGATCACGACTCTTCATACAGCAAGGGGGACGACGAGGGCAGCAGCCACGGCAAGCCGAGCGGCGGCATGCACACCGGTGGCGGTGCGCTCGCGATGCTGAAGACCGACAACGACTGGAGCAAGGACGGCGGCGGCAGCGGCAACAACAACGGAAACAACAACGGCAACAACAACGGAAACAGCAACGGCAACGGCAACGGCAACGGCAACGGCAACGACAGTAGGTTCGACCCGGAGACCTACAAGGACAAGGGCTCCGACTACGGCAGCGACTCGGGCGACGACCGCGACAAGCCCAGCGGCGGCATGCACACCGGTGGTGGCGGGCTCGCTTCCCCGAGCGTCTCCGCCGGCGGGGCGGCGGTCCTGGCCGTCGCCGCGGCGGGCGCCTTCGCGCTGCGTCGCAGGAAGACGTCCGAGGGTTTGTCCTGACCGAAGGCCTCCGCGATAGCAGTCGCGGCCGCCGCGTGTGCACACCGTGGCGGCCGCGGCTCGCCCCTCCTCCCGCTGTGCCCCACAGCTGCCGCGTCCTTGTGAGGTGGTTCCCGATGGCAGCCCGGTCGTCCTCACCAACCGATAGCGCCGAGCCGGGGCAGGGCGCCCGCTCCGGCCGCACCCTGCTCACCTGGTCCATCGGCCTGCTGATCCTGGCCCTGGGGCTGATCGGCAGTCATGACCCGTCGGCCGGAGCCTCCCGCGGACCCCATGGCTCCGCGGCGCTCTCACCGTCGGCGATCGCGAAGGCGGGCAAACACCTGCCGCGGTCCGCTCCGACGCGCCTGCTCATCCCGAAGATCTCGGTGGACGCCCCGTTCACCGCCCTCTCCATCGGCCCCTCGGGCCGCCTCGAACCACCGCCCGCCGACGACGTGAACCTCGTCGGATGGCACGCGGCCGGTGTCTCGCCGGGCGAACCCGGGACCGCGATCATCGCCGGTCACGTCGACACGAAGACCTCCGCCGCCGTGTTCGTGGACCTCAGCGAGTTGGAGGAGGGCGACCATTTCGAGGTGGAGCGGGCCGACGGCCGGACGGCCCGGTTCGTGGTCGACAGCACCGAGACCTACGAGAAGGACGACTTCCCAGACAGCGTGTACGCCGACACCCCCCAGGCCCAGGTCCGCCTCATCACCTGTGCGGGCTCCTACGACCACACCGCCAAGGACTACACCGAGAACCTGGTCGTCTTCGCCCATCTCGTCTGAACCGCGGCACGAGGACACGGCCAGGGAGAGCGGCGCGCGACGCGTTCCCGGCCGTGCCCGGGGCGGCGCCGCCCGTGCCCCGACGTCCGACAGGCGGCGTGCGGCGGCCGCTCCTATGCTGGTGCCGTAGGGGCACGGAGCTTGTCTCCTACGGCGTCATCGCGACCGGCGACGCGTCACGTCCGCCGTGACCCGCGGCCCGTCCCGCGCCGTCCGCCACGGTTCCGCCGCAGGCGACTCGCCCGCCCCCACCACCTCGTCCGCTCGCCCCGGACGCTCTCGCTCGGCGGAACTTCCGCCGGGCGTCCCCGCAGGCGGACACCCTTCCGACCCGCTGTCGTCGTAGGCGATCGCGGGTCTCGTCCTCTTGCGGTCGGAGTCAGCCCATGACCCACTCGTACAGGCGATTGCACAGAGGGGCCGTCACCGCCGTGGCGGTGGGGACGCTCATGGTGCCGACGGCGGGTGGCGCGGCCTTCGGGGCACCCGCGTCCATACCCGCGGCCACCGCGGCGGCCGACCCACCGTCACCGTCCGACTCGTCGGCGTCCGGCTTCCAGGAACTCACCCCGGCCGTCAGACAGCAGATCGACGAAGCCGTGCAGAAGGTGCAGCGGGACGCGAAGGTTCCCGGTGTGACGGTGGGGGTGTGGACACCCGACAAGGGCAACTACGTCCGCTCGTTCGGCGTCGCCGACACGAGCACCGGGCAGCGGATGACGCCCGATCTGTTCACGCGGATCGGCAGCGAGACGAAGACGTTCACGGTGACCGCGCTGCTGCAGCTGGTCGACCGCGGCAAGGTGACCCTCGACGACCCGATCGGCAAGTACATCAGCGGAGTGCCCAACGGGGACACGATCACCCTGCGCCAGCTGGCCGGGATGCGCAGCGGCCTCTACAACTACTCCGAGGATCCGGACTTCTTCAAGGCGCTGACCACCGACCCGCAGCGCCCCTTCACCCCGCAGGAACTGCTCAACTACGCCTTCAGGCACCCCGTGCTGTTCCCGCCCGGTGAGAAGTTCTACTACTCCAACACCAACCTCATCCTGCTCGGTCTGGTCATCGAGAAGGAGAGCGGCCGGCGGCTCTCGGACTTCATCCAGAAGAACATCCTGACGCCCGCGGGCCTGGACGACACATCGTTCCCCGACGACGCGGCGTTCCCCACTCCGCACGCGCAGGGATACACGAACCAGACGGCGACGGGGAAGGTCGAGGTCTCGACCGACTGGAACCCGTCCTGGGGCTGGGCGGCCGGTGCGATGATCTCGACGCTGCAGGACCTGCGCGTCTGGGCCCGCACGGTCGCCACGGGGATCCTGCCCGACGGACGCACCATGGTGAGTCCCGCCACGCAGAAGCAGCGGCTCACCACACCGCCCACCACGATCCCGGGGGCCGGGTACGGGCTGGGCATCTTCGACGTCCAGGGCTGGATCGGCCACAACGGCTCGCTGCCCGGCTACGAGTCCCTGACCATCTATCTCCCGTCGGCCCGGGCGACGCTCGTGGTGGTGCTCAACACGGACATCGGCCAGGACGACACGGAGCCCAGCACGCTGTTCGGCCAGGCGATCACCAAGATCATCACGCCGGAGCACGTCTTCGACCTACCCGCACAGCCGGCGGCCCGATGAGCCGCGGCCCAGCCCGTCCACCGGGGTGTCCCGGGCACAGGGGAAGCCTGATGCCTGGCATGTCGTCCGGTGCGTCTGGCACCGTAGGCATCCCGCGCGCCGACCGGCCCGCGGGCGGACCGGCGGCGGGCAGGCGGCGGGCCGGACGCGCCGTCGCCGACAACTGCGAGGGGAGCCGTTCATGACCACGGCCAAGGATCTGTTCATCGTCGCCCTCGACGTGGAGCCGAGCCGTCCCGTGGGACAGGGCGACCTGTCGCTGGCGCTCGCCGGAGCCGAGCTGATCGATCTCCTCGGCGGCCGGGCCGTCGACATCGACGGAGACTGCATCGTGCCGACCGCCGGTCAGCCGGCCACGGACGATGCGCTGTTGGACGAGGCCGCATCCCTGCTGGAGCGGGACGCTCCGTACGAACGTGTCGATGACTGGCTCTGGCGCCGGGGCCGTGACCTGTCCCAGGCCTACCAGACCGCCCTGATGGAGGCGGGTCTGCTCACGGAGCACCGGCGCGGCCGACTGTCGCTCGGCACCGCCCGCATGGAGCCGGTCGAGTCGCCCGAGCGTCAACACGCCCTGAGCCGCTGGACGTCGCACGACCCCGTCCTCGACGCCCTGGCCGCCGCCGTCGGGATCCACGGCGAGAAGGCCTTCGGCGAGGAGGCCTCGGCCGGGTACGGTGAGGAGACGTCCGGCGAGGAGGCCTCGGGCGAGGACATCGCGCAGCAGGCTCCGGCCGGTGGCGACGACCCGGAGACGACCGTGCTGGCCGCCGTCCATGACGCCGTCATGGAACTGGAAGCCGTACGGCAGCGGCGGGCCATCGAGAACGCCGCGTTCGCCAACGTCTGGCGCGGCCCCTGACCGGTGGGCGCGCACGGACCGTACGGCAGGTTCCCTCCGCGGCCGTCCGTATGTGCTTGTCGGTCCCTTAGGCACCGCACTACCGTGCCGAGGTGGATCTCTTCTCACGCTCGTGGACGGCCTTGCGCACCGCGGTCGCCGAACTCCCCGACAAGGACTTCGACCAGCCGTCCGGCTGTGCCGGCTGGCTGGTGAGGGACCTCGCGTGCCATCTGGTCATCGACGCGCAGGACGTCCTGATCACCCTCGTCACCCCCGCCGACACGGAACCGACGGTGGACGCGGTGACCTACTGGAAGGTGGCGGACCGACCGCCGACCGGCGAGGACCCGCTCGACGCGCTGATCGTCCGGCTGGCCGCCGCGTACGGGGAACCGGGCCTGCTCAAGTTCCACCTGGACGACGTCGGCTCCGCCGCGGGCCGGGCCGCCGAACTCGCCGACCCGGGCGCCCTGGTGAGCACCCGCGACGAGGTGCTCACCGCGGGCGACTATCTCACCGCGTACGTCCTGGAATGGACGCTGCACCACCTCGACCTGGTCGCGTACGTCCCGGACGCGGCACAACCGCCGGCGGAGGGCCTGGCCCGATCCCGCTCGATGCTGGAGAAGATCGCCGGCGTCCCGTTCCCCGTGTCGTTCGGCGACAAGGACGCGCTCCTGGTCGGCACCGGCCGCCGGGCGCCGACCGACGCGGAGAAGGCCGCACTCGGCGACCTGGCCACCCGGCTGCCGTTCGTGCTCGGCTGACACACCCGCCCGCGCCCGGACCGGGCCGAGCGCGGGTCACGCGGGCCGGTCGGGCTCGCGGGCCGTGGTCTTCGGATCGGGTGCGTCCGCCGCGGGGGTGGCGTCGCCCGTCGCGCGCCGCGACCACATGCTGCCCGCGACCCGCTGGAGCGTCTTCGCCAGCGGGTGCGGCGCCCGACCGTTCGGGGCCTTGCCCGTTGAGCTCGCCGCGCCCTTGGCGTCCTTGAGGTCGGCCAGGGCCGCGTGCGCGAGTTCGGTGGCCTCGCGGTACAGGTCGCGGGACTTGGTCATGGCGTCGAGCGCTTCGGCGTAGGAGTCCAACAGCGCCCGGGCATGGGCGAGTTCCTCCTCGATGGTCACCAGGTGCCAGTCCTGGCGCAGCGCGGCGAGCGCCTCGGCCGCACCGTCCGGCAGCGGCCACGGCAGCTCCGCGTACCGCACGATCTTCTCCAGGAGCTCCGTCGGCTCCGAGCCGTCGAGGAACACACTGCGTACGGTGAAGGCCTCGTCGTCGTACCCGGGCCTCAGCGGGGTGCCGGGCAGGATGACCGCGCCGCCGCGCGGCACCGACGTACCCAGGTCGCCGAGTGCCCAGTTGACGGCCTGGAGCTGCTCAGGGGCGGCGCGGTGCTCCACGACGCGGTGCCGCAGCACCGGCGGCAGCAGGCGGGTCAGCGGGAGCCGGCCGCGCGGATCGGGCGTCATGGCCTCGTGGACGACGACGTTGATGCTCCAGCTGTGCCGCGCGGCGTCCTTGAGCAGCCGGCGCAGGGTGGCGTCCTCCTTGGGGAGCGGGTTGGTGTCCCGCAGGCGCAGGCCCGGCACCACGTCGTGGTCCCAGGTGGCGTCGTCCGTGTCGGGCCAGAACCTGGTCGCGGGGGAGGACCAGTCGGGGCTCCACGGGCGGTCCGCCTCGGCGGCGAGCGTCCAGCGCCAGTCCTCGGAACGCTCCGGGCGTTCCGGTGGCTCGACGGTGAGCCTCGCACGCACGGTGCTGGTGCCGTCGACGTGCCAGCGGGCCTCGAAGGCCCGCTCGTCGGAGAGCGCCGAGCGCTCCGGCTCCATGAAGTCGTCGATCGTGCCGTCGGCCTTCAGCTGCCGCAGGTTCTCCCGCAGCAGCTCCTGCGGGTCGGGTCCGGTGTGTCGCCCGCGTGCCAGCCAGACCGTTTCCGGGGCCGCGACACGGGCGATAGGGAGCTTGGGCATGTGTCACTTTGCTGGTGGGGTGCGGTGTGCCTTCCCAGTATGGTCACCGCGGCTCGCGGGGGAATCAGCGAGGTCCCCGTGGATCACGGACATCCCCAGACGGGTGACTATGTTCGATTCATCCTGTTTGTGGATGTGCGGATCGAGGGCGTGCGTTCCGCGTCTCGACGGGGCCGCGACCGGCATCGACATCCCGTCAGTCGCGGCCGGCACCCGCATCCCGTCAGGGCGCGGCGAGCAGGCTGCGGACGGCTCCGTGGTAGGCGGCGTAGACCAGGGGGAGGTCCGTGAGGTCGGCGCGTTCGTCCGTGCCGTGCAGGCCT
Source organism: Streptomyces krungchingensis (assembly GCF_054729265.1). Classification (NCBI taxonomy): domain Bacteria; kingdom Bacillati; phylum Actinomycetota; class Actinomycetes; order Kitasatosporales; family Streptomycetaceae; genus Streptomyces; species Streptomyces krungchingensis. The sequence continues at coordinate 842,118 of NZ_JBPUKY010000001.1, read as the reverse complement.
TCGTGGCGCACGCCGAACCCTGCCGTCGCGGGGATGCCCTCGCCGGCGAGCAGGTTCCCGATGTTCGACGGTCCGGCGGTCTTCGGGCGCGGCGCGAGGCCGACCGCCCGGGCGGCCGCCAGCAGCGCCGCCGCCGGCTCCTCGTCGGGGCGGAGCTGGAACGGGGGCCAGGCGGCGACCGGTTCGACGTCCGTGCGGCGGGGCCCGGGCAGCACCTCGTCGAGGTCGTGCACCGCCTCGCGCACGAGTGCCTCCGCGTCGTGCGCGTCGAAGTCGGGCGTCAGCCGCACGTCGACATCGACCACGCAGAGGTCGGGCGTCACGGAGAAGCCGCCACCGCCGTGCACGGCGGTGACGGTCAGTTTCGGCGGCAGGGGGAAGGGGCTTGCCGGCCCGGGGAGCGGGAGTTCGGCTCCGTCCAGGAGGCCGACGAGGCGTGCCGCTCGCGAGATCGCGCCGAGCACGGTCGCCCGTGAACCGGAATGACCGGCGGTGCCGTGGACGTGGAGACGCGCGCGCCACAGCCCCCGCCCGCCGACGACGAGTTCGTCCGGGCCCGGATAGCCGATCATGACTCCGGCGGGCCGGGGCGCGCGGGGGTCCGCGAGATAGGCGCGGGCGCCGCCGAACGCGCCGGTGTGCTCGTCGACGTCCAGCAGCACGGCGAGTCCGCCGTGCGTGTCGGCGGCCTCGTCCCGCACGTCGGCGGCGATGTGGCAGAACATCGCCGCCGCCAGCTTCGAGTCGGCCGCTCCGCGGCCCAGCAGCCAGGGGCCGACGACCTCGCCCGAGGTCGGCGGGAAGGACCAGGCGCCCTCGTCTCCGAAGGGAGCGGTGTCCAGGCAGGCGTCGAGCGTCCACCATCGGCCGGGCCGGGCTCCCGGGACTTCCACCACGATGCCGACGAGGGTGCCGTCGGGGTCGTGCAGGCGCCGGTGCGGGAGAGCCCGTCCGGAGAGCCACGACTCCACGGCGGCGAGGACCGGGCCGTAGTCGTCGAGGCCGCCCCTGCTGGGCAGGCGGATCAATCGGCGGGCCAGCTCGATCACGGACGCGCACTTCCTGCCGGCGGCGCCCGACGCGTTCTCGTCCACGTGTCTCCTCGTACCTCATGACGCGGCCGGTCCGGCCCCGATCGGGCAGGAGCCGGCTCACCGTCGCTCGACGGGATCGGTCTCCCGGCCGTCGTCGAGGCCGGTGCACGCCAGTTTCCCGTCCACCTCCGCGCACGCCTCCACGCCCTCCGGAGAGCGCACGGCCAGCATGGGGCTGGTGTCACCCTCGCGGCCGTCCCCCGGATAGGCGGCGGAGAACACGTCCTGTCCCGAGCGGACGGAGATCTCCCGGGGTTCGAAGGCGCGGGCCCGGACCTCGGACCAGACGGTGCCGCAGGACGGCGAGTACCGGAGACGAACCGTGTACGAGGCGTCGGTGACGGTGCTCTCGGTCCGCGCGTCGCGGCCGCAGGCGGAGTCCTCCGGCAACTGGCCCTGACAGGATGCGGCGCGGCAGCGTGTGGAGAACGCGGCACCCCCGCTCCGCGGAGTGCGGTGTGCGCCGGTCGCGGCGGCCGTCACGGCCGCCGCGACGGCCATGGCGAGCAGGACGCAGACCGGCAGCGCCGACCGCCGGGCGAGGGCACCCGCCGCACCTGACGACGATCCGCGCGACGGCGACGGCGACGGCGACGGTGCGGACGGCGAGGGCGCGGTGGCCGTCCCCGCCGGGTGCCCACCGCTCTCCCCGCTCGCGCCGCCGGGCCCGGCGCCGTCCGCCTGTGCGGCCGAGCGCAGCGCGGCCCGGTGCAGATCCCGTAGGTGCCCCGGCTCCGCACCGGCGAGCGCGGCCAGCGCCTCCACGGCAGAGAGGGGAGGCACCTTCGTCCCGGAGAGATAGCGGTGCCAGGCGGACTTGCTGTACGGGGTGCGCGCGGCCAGCGCCGCGAGGCTCAGTCCCGTACGGGAACGCAGCAGACGCAGCTCGGCCACGAACCGTTCGTCCTGGCGCTCCGGCGGCGCCGCGGCCGTCGGACACCGTGCACCTGGGGGCTGCCGCATGACACGACTCTCAATCTTTCGTCCCTTATGGGCGGTTAGACCCTGTTGCTGATATCTGTTCCCAGGGGAGTGGTGTCGCGACACACTGGCGCACGGAAGAGGAGGGTGAGTCGTTGCGGCAGGCACACCGACGGCCTGTCCGGGCACGAGGTGCTCGAACAGGCCGCCGTTCACGGGGAGATGGGGAGGTCAGGCCGCCTCAGCACCAGGGGACGAAGCCGCGGGTGTAGACGTAGCGGGCGGAGACGTACCCCTTGTGGTGCGCGAGCCGGTACCAGTGCCGCGCGCCGAACACGGACGACCCCTCGCGGAGACAGACGAGGCGGACGAGACCGTTCCGGGACCGGTGGCCGACCACGGAGTACCCGGTGCCGGGTCCGGACCGGACGTTCAGCCTGGCGCGCCGGGTGACGACACGCCCCACCGCGTGGGTGCGGCGGTGTGTGACGTGGCGCTTGGTGTGGTGCCGGTACTTCGGCGTGTGACGTGTGGCGGTGGGCACGCTGGAGCCGCGGGCGGGCAGCAGCGAGTACGCGCCGTGCGGCGCGGCCGAGTGGGCCGGGCGGGACGCGGTGGCGCCCGTGTCGGCGGCGACGGCCGCGGTGGGCAGCAGCGCGAACACCGCGACCGTGGCGAGAAGGCCGCTCTGCATGGTCCGACGCAACATGGAAACCTCCGGACTGACGTTCTGGATCACGAGGTGTGATCTCGTGTCGCCAAGCGTTTCCGTGGCCGCCGGGGTGGATTCCGTCCCAGCGTCCCCGGGGACGACGTGATCGTCCCCGGGGACACGGGTGGGGCCGCCGGGTCCGGACAAGCGCAGGTGAAACGGCTGATGGGTCCGAGAGGCCGCGCGGCGCCGACGGGGGTCGGGGACGGCGTCCCACCGCCCGGCCGGCTCGGCGCGCGTACGTCCGTCGAACTGGTCACCGGTACGTCCGCCGGGCCGGTCACCGGTGCCGCCCGCCGAGGCAGGCGCCCCGCCTGTGGAACCGGCCGCCCGTACGCCCGCGAGGCGCACCCCACGCCCGTCGGGGCGCACGCCACACCTTCCGAGCCGGGCGGGTCCGCGCCGCGCCGAGAGCTCGGGGTGCGCACAGGGATCGGGCCCGGGCGATCGTGCGGACGCGCCGAGGGGGCGTACCGGTGGACGCGCCGAAGGGAGCACCGGCGATGGCGCCGCAGGATGCACCGAGGCATCCGACGAGGCCGTCGCGTGCCGCCGTCACGCTCGGCGTCGGCGCGATGGCGATACCACCCGTTTCCGTCGCGAATGTCACATTGCCGATAACCTCTCATTTCGGACATAAAGGTGCATTCAACGGCTAGTTGATCAATACCCCCCTGTAGCGTCACCGTCGGCCGGGCCCCGCCCACGGCCTCGAACAGACATGCCCGCCGACACGCAGCAGGACGGACACTCCATGCCGGGAACGCAGACATCGCGCCGAGCGCGCCGTGGACTCGCCGGGGCCATGGCCGCGGGGACGGCGCTCGCGGCGCTCGCGACCGCGACCCCCGCCAACGCGAGCTCCGCCTCGACGACCGTCGGTGGCGCGAAGGTGACGTGCACCTCGAAGCGGTCGGCGCTGGCGGACCGGCTGGCGCGGGACATAGCCGAGGCCCTCCGCGGCCGTAAGGACACCTCGGCCCTCGCCCTCTACGACCGCACCACGGGGACCTCCTGCGCGTACCGCGCCGACACGGCCTTCGACTCGGCGAGCGTGGTCAAGGTCACCGTCCTCGGCGCCCTGCTGCGGCAGGCCGCGGAGGAGAAGCGCGAGCTCACCGCCGACGAGGTGAAGCTGACCACCGCGATGATCACCAAGTCCGACAACGACGCGACCAACACTCTGTGGCACCGGATCGGCGCCGACGGCATCCAGCACTTCCTGGACCAGGCCGGCATGACGGACACCGTGCCCGGATCGGCGAACCACTGGGGGCGGACCCGGATCACGGCCGCCGACCAGCTCAAGCTGCTGCGCCTGCTCACCTCCGACAACCCGGTCCTCGACCGGAACGCACGCGCCTACGCCCTCCGGCTGATGGGCCATGTCGTCGCGGACCAGCGCTGGGGCGCGCCCGCCGGGGCACCCGCGACCGCGGCCGTCCACGTCAAGAACGGCTGGCTTCCGCTGAAGACCCATGGCTGGAGGGTGCACAGCGTCGGCGTGTTCACCGGCGGCGGCCACGACTACGGGATGGCCGTGCTCTCCCAGGACAACCGCACGATGGACGAAGGCGTGGCCACCCTGGAGGCCGCCGCCCGCGCGGTCAACCGCGACCTGAACGCGTCCCCCGCCGCCACTTCCTGAGTTCTCGAATCGCGCCCCGGCGGCCGGACGTCCGCCGGCCCGGGGGCCGTCGGTGTGAACGGCCCGCTCGGCCGCGGCGGCATCGCCGGCCCGCCGGGCACCCGCTCCTATGGTGGGAGCCCCCAGCGGGCGAACGGCCAGGCCCCGAGGCCGTCGCGCGCTTCACCGAGGGTGCCGTGATCGTGCTCTGCACCGACGGCCTGATCGAGCGCCGCCGCGAGGACATCGACACCGGCCTGACGCGGCTGGCGGACTCTCTGTCCCGTCACCGGGGCGCCGCTCCCGAGGTCCTCGCCGACGCCCTGCTCGCGGACCTGCTTCCGGCCAGTGGCGCCACCGACGACACCGCCCTGGTGATCGTCCGCATGTGACGGGCGAGCCGGACCGTCGTTACGTAACACGGTGCGGTCGTTCGCTTACTGTGTGCATATGATCGGGGCGCGCGTCAGGACGAGGACACCGAGGGCCGGACGGCTCTGGCTGCTCCTCGGGGTCGTCCTGATCGTCGTCGCCCATCTCGCGGGAGCCGTGCACGGCGCCGCTCTCGCGGGCACCCACACGGCCTTCCCGGTCGTCCCGCACGCGGACGGTGAGGCGCACACCGCTGACGGGATCAAGCCGTCCCCCGGTCACGACCACACGGCCGACGGGCATGTCGACCATGTGGCGGACCGGCCCCGCACCGGCGAGACCGGCCCGGGTCCCGGCCACGACGGATCGCACACCCCGCCGTCCATCGCCGTCGCACCCGGAGTCGCGCATGCCTCCGGCGGCGGTCCGTCCCGCCTGCTCGCCGCGGCGGACCGTCGTGGCATCCGTGCGCTGCACTGCGTCTGGCGGCTCTAGGCACCCGCCCGCACTCCCCGTCCGCGCCCCGGAACAGGGGCGCCGCCGGGGCGTGCCGCCGCGCGCCCGTGATCCGCCACGACGCGCCCCGCCGAATCCGGCCGGGCGCCAAGGAGCCGTACGCCCATGCACCTCTCCCTGCTCGAACCCCGCGGGGATCGCACCCCGCGTCCCGCGATCGCCCGCCGCCCCGCCCAACTCGTCGGCGACACCCCGGTCCTGTGGGTCGACGAACCCTTCGCCCCACCCGGCCGCGGGTTCCACGCCAAGCTGGAAGGCGCCAACCCCGGTGGCATCAAGGACCGCCCCGGACTGCACATGGTCGGCGAGGCGCGCCGTCGCGGCGAACTCGTGCCCGGCGCCCCGATCGTGGAGTCGTCCAGCGGCACGCTCGGTCTGGGCCTCGCCCTGGCCGGACTGACGTACGGCCACCCCGTCACCGTCGTCACCGATCCCGGCGCCGAGCTGTCCCTGGTCCGGCTGCTGACCGCGCTCGGCGCCCGGGTCGACCAGGTCCCCGTCCCGCACCGGGAGGGCGGCTGGCAGCAGGCCCGCCGCGACCGCGTCGCCGAACTCCTGGCCCGTACACCGGACGCGTACTGCCCGGACCAATACCACAACCCGGACAACGCGGCCGCCTACCGGCCGCTGGCCGCCGAGCTCGCCGCCCAACTCGGCCACGTCGACGTGCTGGTGGCCGCGGTGGGCACGGGCGGCCACTCCGCCGGTGTCACGGCGGGGCTGCGCGAGTCGTTCCCCGGGACGAAGCTGATCGGGGTGGACGCGGTCGGTTCGACGATCTTCGGGCAGCCCGCCGCGCCGCGCCTGATGCGCGGTCTGGGATCCAGCATCCACCCCGCCAACGTCGACTACGAGGCCTTCACCGAGGTGCACTGGGTGGCGCCGGACGAGGCGGTGTGGGCCTGCCGCCGTCTTGCCCGCCGCCACTACGCCTCCGGTGGCTGGAGCGTCGGCGCGGTCGCTCTCGTCGCGGGATGGGCCGCGCGGGAGTTCCCGGCCGGAACCCGGATCGCCGCGATCTTCCCCGACGGCCCGCACCGTTACCTGGAGACCGTCTACAACGACGCCTGGTGCCACGAGCAGCGGCTCCTCGGCCGCCCGGCGCCGCTGGAACCCGACGAGATCGCCGAGCAGGACGAACGGGTCGTGACACGCTGGACTCGGTGCAGCCGGGTCCGCGATCCGCTCGGCCGCGGCGCGGCGAGGGCGGGCGTGCGATGAAGGGGCTGCGGGCCCAAGTGGCCTCCTTCGACGGCCCCGCACGGCTGCTGATGGTCAATCAGTTCGCCATCAACCTCGGCTTCTACATGCTGATGCCGTACCTGGCCGACCATCTCGCCCACGGGCTGGGCCTCGCGGCCTGGACCGTCGGTCTGGTCCTCGGCGTGCGCAACCTCTCGCAGCAGGGCATGTTCCTGGTCGGCGGGACGATCGCCGACCGCTACGGCTGCAAGCCGGCGATCCTCGCCGGGTGTGCGCTGCGGACGGTCGCGTTCGGGCTGCTCGCCGTGGCCGACGGACTGCCCGCACTGATCGCGGCCTCGGCTTTGACGGGTCTGGCGGGAGCCCTGTTCAACCCGGCCGTCCGTGCCTATCTGGCCGCGGAGGCGGGGGAGGCGCGACGGGTCGAGGCGTTCGCCGCGTTCAACGTGTTCTACCAGGCAGGCATCCTCGTCGGCCCGCTCGCCGGACTGGCCCTGCTGGCCTGGGACTTCGCGGCGGTGTGCACGGTCGCCGCGCTCATCTTCGGCGCGCTGGCGATCGTGCAGGCCCGCGCGCTGCCCGCGCGTCCCGCGGCGGAGCGGGGCGCCGAACCTGCCCGGCGGTCGGTCGCCGCCGACTGGCGCACGGTCGCCACGAACCGCCCCTTCCTCCTCTTCGCCGCCGCGATGAGCTGCTCGTACGTCCTGGCCTTCCAGGTGTACCTGGCCCTGCCGCTGCGTGCCCGCGAACTCTTCGGCGAGCGGACCGGCTCGGTGACCGGCGCGGTCTTCGCCGTCTCCGCGCTCGCCGCGCTGTCGGGCCAGCTGAAGCTGACGGCCTGGGCGAAGCGCACGCTGCCCGGCCCGCAGGCGATCGCGTACGGGCTGGTGGTGATGGGAGTCGCCTTCCTGCCGCTGGTGCCCCGGCCGTACGACCCCGTGGCCGGGGTGTGCGCTCTGGTGGTGTGCGCGGCACTGCTGGCCTGGGGCGGGGCGCTCCTCTACCCGTTCGAGATGGACACCGTCGTACGTCTCTGCGGCGACCGGCTGGTCGCGACGCACTACGGCGCCTACAACACCGTCTCCGGCATCGCCGTCTCCCTCGGCAATCTCGGCGTCGGGGCGCTGTTCGACACGGGCGTGAGCTGGCTGCCGTGGGTGGTACTGGCCGGCACGGGGCTGGTGTGTGCCGCGCTGGTCGTCAGGCTGCACAGCGCCGGGTACCTGACGGTGCGGCCGGTCCCCGTGCCGGGCTGAGCGGCGGTCGGACGGCCTGCGGCAGCCGTGCGGCGGAGGGGTGGCCACCGCGGTGCGGGCGCCGAGGTGCGGGGAGCGGGCGGCGGCCACCCCTTGCCTGTTCTATGGGGTACACCATAAGTTACCGGCAGGTAGCCACTTGGCGGTGGCTCCGGCGACCCGTGTCGACGGTGGCATCAAAGGTCAAGGAGCCGCCCGCCAGTCCGCGAGGAGACGAGGGGAGAGGTGCGTGAGCCCGCGCAAGAGCGACAGCCGGGACCGGATGGTCCTCAGCGCCGCGGCCCTGCTGCGTGAGTACGGGGCGAGCGCCACGAGCATCGACCGGGTGCTCGCCCACAGCGGCGCCCCGCGCGGCTCCGTCTACCACCACTTTCCCGGCGGGCGGACCCAGCTGATCGACGAGGCGGTCGCCCTCGCCGGCGACATCGTCAGCGGCCTGCTCGACGCCGCCGCGCACGCCGGCGATCCGCTGGAGGCCGTCGACGCCTTCTTCGCACTCTGGCGCGAGAGGCTCCTCGACAGCGATTTCCGGAACGGCTGCCCCATCGTGGCCGTGGCTGTCGAGACCAACGACGACGCACCGCAGCTCGCCCGTTCCGCCGCCGCGGTCTTCGCGCGCTGGCAGGAATCGCTCGCCGCCCTCCTGCTGCACGGCGGAGTGCCGCGGGAGCGCAGCACACGGCTGGCCGCGTTCATCATCTCCGCCGTCGAGGGAGCGGTGATCATGTGCCGCGCCGAGCGGAGCACCGCCCCCATCGAGGCCGCCGCGGCCGAGATCCACGACCTGCTCCGACTCGCCCTGCCGGCACGGCCCGACACGGACCACCGGCCGCAGACCACCTGACCCCGCCCGACCCGATTCGCCCAAGGAGTGACCATGCCCGCGCTCGACCGCCAGGACAACGTCTTCGTACTCGACCTGGGAGACGACGAGAACCGCTTCCACCCCGACTGGATCGCCTCCGTGAACGAGGCCCTGGACGAGGTCGAGAAGGCGGAGGGGCCACGCGCCCTGGTGACCACCGCCACCGGGAAGTTCTACTCCAACGGCCTCGACCTGGACTGGCTGTTCGCCCACGCCGACCAGTACCACGAGTACGTCGTCTCGGTGCACGGCCTCTTCGCCCGGGTGCTGTCCCTGCCGCTCGTCACCGTGGCGGCCCTGCAGGGACACACGTTCGCGGCGGGCGCCATGCTGTCCCTGGCCCACGACTTCCGTGTGATGCGCGGCGACCGCGGCTTCTGGTGCCTGCCCGAAGCCGACATCAACATCCCCTTCACGCCAGGGATGTCCGCCCTGATCCAGGCGCGGCTGGCGCCTCAGCCCGCACACGAGGCCATGGTCACCGCCCGCCGTTACGGCGGTCACGACGCCCTCGCCGCCGGGATCGTCGACCACGCCGTGGACGAGCAGGCGGTCCGGTCGACCGCCCTCGAGATCGCCGCCTCGCTGACGGCCAAGGCGGGCGACACGCTCGGCACCATCAAGGCCCGCATGTACGCCCCCGCCCTCACCGTCCTTCGCGACCGGGAGAACCCCCTCGGCTGACACCGGCAGGACACATCCCACCGGCGAGACGACGAGCGCCCCGCCAGGCATTGGAATTCCAATGCCTGGCATTGGGATCGTCATTGGAAACGAATGGGAGACGGACCTACCTTCGAGGACATCGCCGCACTGACGATCTGCACCCGAAGCGTCAGCGCTCGCAGAGTGCCGGAGCGTGCGATCACCATCGCCCCGGGCCCCCACGGGCCCGTATCCCTCGGAGGCAGCGCATGTCCAAGATCCTTTTCGTGATGACCGGCGTCGACCACTGGACCCTCGCCGACGGCACCGAGCACCCCACCGGCTTCTGGGCCGAGGAGGCGGCCGCCCCGTACGAGATCCTCACGTCGGCCGGTCACGAGATCGTCGTCGCCACGCCCGGAGGCGTCGTCCCGACCGTCGACAAGGGAAGCCTCGCCCCGGAGGTCAACGGCGGCCAGGAAGGCGCCGACAAGGTCGCGAACGTGCTCGCCGGGATGACCGAACTGCGGAACCCGATCCGTCTCGAGGACGTGAACCTCGACGACTACGCCGCCGTGTTCTACCCCGGCGGCCACGGCCCCATGGAGGACCTTGCGGTCGACGCCACCTCCGGCCGGCTCCTCATCGACACCCTGACGTCGGGCAAGCCGCTCGGCGTGGTCTGCCACGGGCCCGCCGCGCTGCTCGCCGCCACCCGCGACGACGGCACGAACGCCTTCGCCGGCTACCGGGTCGCCGCCTTCACCGATGTCGAGGAGACCCAGGCCGGACTCGCCGACCGTGCGAAGTGGCTCCTGGAGACCCGTCTCGTCGAGGCCGGTGTGGACGTACAGGTCCGCGAGCCCTGGGCGCCCAACGTGGTCGTCGACCGCAACCTGGTCACCGGCCAGAACCCCGCGTCCTCCGCGCCGCTCGCCGCGGAACTGCTGCAGAAGCTGGGCTGACGCATGAGCACCGACCGGCTCGAAGAGGTCCTCGACGCCACGTACGACTGCCTCACCAGGTACGGCGTGCGGCGCACCACGATGGACGACATCGCCTCCACCATGGGCGTGTCCCGGTCGGCGGTCTACCAGTACGTCCGCAGCAAGGACGACGCCTTCCGCAAGCTGGCCGCCCGCCTGCACGACCGGGCCCTCGTCCGTGCCCGGGCGGCCGCCGCCGACCGGGACGTCCCGCACGACCGACGCATCAGAGGCGTCCTGGTGGCCAAGCTGGACCTCGTCCTCGAACTCAGCGGCCCTTCGCCACACACCGCCGAACTCCTCGACGCCAAGGCCCGGTTGTTCGGCGGGATCTGCTGCGCCTTCACCGCCGACCTGCGGCGCCTGCTCATCGGCCTGTTCGCCGAGGCGGGCACGGTCGGCGGTGTCGAGCCGGCCGAGGCCGCCGACATCGCCCTCGCGCTCGTCGTCGGTCTGGAGTCGCAGGCCGAGGGCAGCGCGCTGCTGGAGCCCGCGGCCACCGCGCTCCTGTCCGGACTGCTCGGCACGCCGGCATCCCGATGACACTCCGTCGGACGGGCCATCGGCTCGGCGGGCCGCCCCTGGACGACCGGACGCGCCGGAGGCGGGCGGACGCCGGCACCGGCAACACGCCGGTGCACAGGCCCCCTCAATCCAGGTGGCCGAGGTACTCCAGGTAGTCGTGCAGGGCCGCCGAGGCGCGCAGCCGGTGGAGGCTGCGACGGTGCAGGTCCCGTCCCCGGCCCGCCAGTTCGGCGGCGACACGGTCGGGGCTCCCTGTCGACCGCAGTTCGTCCAGGACCGCCTTGATCGTCGCGAGGGGGTGATGACCTCGGCGGAGCAGCGAGACGATCTGCGCGGCGTGCACTTCCGTGCGGGAGTAGACCCGATAGCCGGTCGACGGCTCCCGGTCCGGCCGCAGCAGACCGCGGTCCTCCCAGAGCCGCAGGACCGGTGGCCGGACCCCCACGGCGCGGGCCACCTGACCGATGCGCAGCTGACGCCGAGCGGACGCCGACGTGACCGACGTGATCGTGCCACCTGCCAGCACGGTGTCCAGAGCCGCGTGCACCTCGGCCAACTCCGCTCTTTCGCGGTCCAGTCGGGCATGACTCGCGTCGAGAGCGGCCAACGCCGCCTCCAGATCGCCGTCGTGGACGGCTCGCATCACGACGCGGGCCGTCGGCCACCCGTGACCCGCGGCCATCTCGCGAGCCGCGCCGAGGGCCCTTGCGTGGGCCGCGGTGAAGACCCGGTATCCGCTCTCCGTCCGCTCCGTCGGCGGCAGAACCCCCAACTCCACGTAATTGCGGACCTGCTGGACCGAGATCCCGGCCGTCCGCGCAAGGTCGACGGCGCGCAGTCGCTGACCCACATCGCCCTCCGCTGCCCCGCCGCCCGTACCGAGGCGCTCACCTTAACCCCTCAAGGCCAGTTGAGACTTTTCGGACATCGCGAAGGCATGTCCAGCGCCGATTGCCTCGGAAGTCCCCATAAGCAATTGAATGAAACAATTGAAAGCCGAGGCCCGGCCGTTCGAGCCGGGCCGTCCGGACATATCAGGGGAGTGGGCGACTTGAAATTCCTGCTGGAAGTCACCATGGACGACGCGCGCCTGACGGAGGACCCCGCGGGCGAACTCGGCCGCATCCTCCGCTACTGGGGCGGCAACCTCCACCACTACGCGCTCGAACCGGGCGACGGCTCGGCCGTGTACGACTCGGACTATCGAGAGGTCGGCCGCTGGCATATCGAGGCGGCTCCCGGGGCCTGACTCCGACCCCGTCCCCCGTCACGAGGACGGCGCGGAGTCCGGCGCGGTGACCGCCGAACCTGCCGTCGGTGTGCACAGAGCCCGGCGGACGGCGCCGCGGAGCCAGCGGTGGGCGCCGTCGGCCGTGTGCCGGGGGTGCCAGGCCATGCCGATGGTCAGCGGGGGCAGCGCCAAGGGGATGTCGAGGAGGCGCAGTCCGAGGGCGTGGGCGTCGTGGGTGAGGGGCGAGGGAGCCGTGCCGGGGTGTGCCGCGGGTACGAGGCAGACGAGGTCGCTGCGGGCGACGAGGGCCATCGCGGCCAGGTGGCTGGGGAGGACGACGCCGACCCGCCGCTGGAGGTTCAGCTCGGCCAGGGCGGTGTCGAGGGGGCCGGTGAACCGGCCACGACGGCTGACCGCGACGTGCTGGGCGGCAGCGAGCCGGGCCGGGGTCAGCGGCCCTTCGGTGAGTGGATGGCCGGACCGAACGGCCGCGACCATGCGGAGGCCGACCAGTTCTTCGATCCGGGTCTCGGGGTCCACGTGGTCGATGGATCCGATCTCCAGGTCGATCCCGCCATCACGCAGCGCGGGCCCGGCCTCCAGTTCTTCGGCCCGGATCCGGAACGAGACCCCCGGCGCCTCCCGCCGGGCCAGTTGCAGCAGCCCGGCGGCCAGTGCCGCGCCGACCAGGTCGGCGGTCTGGAGGGTGAAGGTGCTGCGGAGGCCGGCCGGGTCGACGCTCGCGCCGGGGCCGAGCAGCGCTCCGAGGCTGCGTACCACTGCGGCGGCCTCCTCGCGCAGCGCCTGGGCGCGAGGGGTGGGAACCATGGTCTGTCCGGCCCGGACCAGGAGCGGGTCCTGGAGGACCCGGCGCAGCCGGGCGAGGGTGCGGCTCATCGCGGCGGGCGAGGTGTGCAGACGTGCGGCGGCACGGGTCACGCTCTGCTCGGCCAGCAGGGCGTCCAGCGCGATGGCGAGATTGGCGTCGATGACCGGATCCGGGCTGTTCACCAGCATCATTCCATTTCGAGCAATGATTCCGTGCCGAAGTTCCCATTGTGGCAGTACGGAGATCCTCAGCAGGATCAGGGGCGACCCGAACCACCACGACCTGCGAGGTTCTGATGATCGTCATCACCGCTCCCACCGGGAACATCGGGCGTCACCTGCTCTCCCGGCTCATCGAGTCCGCTCCCGCCGCGGGTGAGGCGCTGCGCGTGATCGTGCGAGATCCCGCCCGGCTTCCGGACGCGGCGCGCGGCCGCGTCGAGGTGGTCACCGGATCGCACGCGGAACCCGGGGTCCTCGACCGGGCCTTCGCGGGTGCGGACGCCGTCTTCTGGCTCGTCCCGCCGGACGCCTCCCTGACCCCGTACGACGCGTACAGCGGTTTCACCCTCCCCGCCGTCGAGGCGCTCGCCGCCCACCGCGTGGGCCATGTGGTCGGCGTCTCCGCGCTCGGCCGCGGCACCCCGCTCGCCGACCGGGCCGGGCTCGTCACCGCCTCCCTCGCCATGGACGACCTCATCGCCGGCACCGGCGTCGCCTACCGGGCGCTGGCCTGCCCGTCCTTCTTCGAGAACCTCCTGGAGGAAGCCGACTCGATCCGGGAGAAGGGCGTCTTCACCGACACCGTCGACGCCGACCGCAAGGCCCCCTTGGTCGCTGTCGCCGACATCGCGGCCACCGCGGCCGGCCTGCTGCTGAACCGCTCGTGGACCGGCACCGACAGCGTCCCGGTCCTCGGGCCGCGGGACCTGTCACCCGACGACCTGGCCCGCATCATGACCGAACAGCTCGGCCGCCCCGTCCGCTACGAACGCCGGCCCCTCGACGAGCTGTCCAGCACCCTCGTCGGCCACGGCCTCAACGAGACATTCGTCCAGGGCATCGTCGACATGAAGCGGGCCAAGGACGAGGGCCTCGACGCCGGCGTCGCCCGCACTCCGGCCACCACTTCCCCCACCGGCTTCGAGCAGTGGTGCGCCCGGATCCTCAAGCCCGCCGTCCTGTCCTGAAGTCCGGCACCCGGCGCCGGAACACAAGGGAACCAGTCCCACCTGCCACCCTGGAGGCACCCTGATGCCCGCTGAAGAGACCGAACCGCCGGTCACCGCGTTCATGCTGGTCAAGACCACACCCGAATGGCTCGCCCTGACCGTCCGGGAACGCGTGGACGCCTTCACCACCCAGGTCCTGCCGGCCATCGAGGCCAGGACCACCGGAGTCCGGTCACGCTTCTACGACACGGAGTTCTACTCCGCGCGCGTCACCGACGTCTGGGTGTGGGAGGCCGAAGACCACCACGCCTACCAGCGCCTCATCGACGCACTGCGTGAAACCCCGTTCTGGGACCGCTACTTCGAGGTCGTCGACCTTCTCGTCGGCACCGAGAACGGCTACGCGCGAACCTACGGCCTCGAACCCGTCGCCACCGTCACCACCTGACACGCGTAGCCATGGGGCTGCGGTGTGGCCGTCACGTATGGCGCCCGGGGATCGTCCATGGCTTGCTATGGTCAACAATGCACCTAGGTGCATTGTTGACCATAGGTCGCGCGAGGCGGGATGACCCGCCCGCGCGATCGGGGTGACGGAGGACGGTGATCGGCAGGTGCCCGAGAGCGCATACCTGCGGTACGTCGCGCTGGGCGACAGTCAGACGGAAGGGCTCGGGGACGGTGACGACGTCCGGGGGCTGCGCGGATGGGCGGACCGGCTCGCCGAGCAACTCGCCCTCGGCAGCCCGGACCTCGTGTACGCCAACCTCGCCGTTCGGGGCCGGCTGGCCGGGCAGGTGCGTGCCGAGCAACTCGAACCCGCCCTCGCGCTGCGCCCCGACCTCGTCACGGTCGTGGCCGGGGTCAACGACGTCCTGCGTCCCCGCTTCGACGCCGACGAGGTCGTCGCCCACTTGGACGCCATGTTCGCCGCACTCACCGCGCAGGGAGCCCGCGTCGCCACGCTGACCCTCCCGGACGTCGCCCGGATGACGCCGCTGGCCCGCCCCATCGGTCACCGCGTCCTCGCTCTGAACGACGGCATCCGCGCGGCCGCCCGTCGGCACGGCGTCGTCGTGGCCGAGACCTCCCACCATCCCGTCGTGACCGATCCGCGGCTGTGGAGCGCGGACCGTCTGCACGCGGCCCCGCTCGGCCACGCACGCATCGCCGCCGCGGTCGCGCAGGCGCTTGACCTGCCGGGCAGCGACGACGGTTGGACGCGGCCCCTGCCCGCCGACCTCTCGGCCCCGTCGGGACTGCGGGCCGTCCGCGCGGAGTTGCGCTGGGTCGGCTCCTTCCTCGGGCCGTGGATCGCGCGGCGGATACGGGGACGGTCGTCCGGAGACGGCCGGACGGCCAAGCGGCCGGCGCTCCTGCCGGTGACCGTGCCCGCCGAAGACCTGTCATGACCGCCGGGCCCTGTGGCTCGCCGACGGGACCCTTGTGACGCAGGTGTCCGGTGTGCCCCAGGCTGCCTGCGCGTCCCGCGTGGCTCAGGCGCCCGGCGTGACCTAGTCGTCCGACACGAAGGGTGCGTCCGACACGAAGCGTGCGTCCGGCGCGAAGGACGCGTCCGACGTGACGGGTGTGGTGCGCCTGGCCGGTCGGACGGACGCGGCAGACGTGACAGGTGTACGGGCCGCGAGCGCCGGATTGGCATCGGCGCCCTCCGTGCTCAGCAGAACGACCGTCGAGTCGGGGCCGACACCCAGGGCGTCTCGGCGCCCCGGCTGCCCGTCGCCGCCCAGCGCGGCACGCACCCCGGCGAGTGAGGCCGCGCCACAGGGCCCGGCGTGCACGCCGAGTGCGACGAGATCGCGGACGGCGGCGGCGCTCTCGGCGTCGGTGACCGTGACGGCGGCGTCCACGCCGTCCCGCAGACACGGCCAGGCGAGACTGGAAGGGGTGCCGCAGTTCAGACCGGCCATGATCGTCTCACCGGTCGTGACGCTGACCGCCTCGCCCGCGACGAGGCTCGCGAGGACGCAGGCCGCGTTGTCGGGCTCCACCGACAACAGCGCGGGGGCAGGTCCGGCCAGGCCGCGGCGGTAGTGGGTGACGGCGGCCTGGGCGAGCGACCCCACGCCGGCCGGGACGGCGACCAGGCCGGCCGGGCCCGCGCCCGCCGTGCCCAACTGCTCGTCGATCTCGGCGAACAGGGTGGAATACCCCTCCACGATCCAGCCGGGGACCTCCTCGTAGCCGGACCAGGCGGTGTCCTGCACCAGCACGGCCGACGGCTCGTGGGAGGCCTCGGACGCACGGCGGACGGCCTCGTCGTAGGGCCCGTCGACCCGGGTGACGTCCGCGCCCTCGGCGGCGATCGCGGCCTCCGCGGCCGGGTGCACGCCCTTCGGCACGAAGACATGGGCGCGGTGGCCGAGCAGACGCGCCATGCGGGCTACCGCACGGCCGTGATTGCCGTCGGTGGCGGTGACGAGCCGTACGGGGTGGCCGTCCGTGCGTCGGTCCAGGACCCGGTGGATCGCCCAGGAAGCACCCAGCGCCTTGAAGGCGGGCAGCCCCAGGCGGCACGACTCGTCCTTGACGAACACCCGCCCGACCCCGAACTCCTCGGCCAGGGCGGGAAGTTCGGTCAGCGGGGTGGAGGTGAAGCCGGGCAGACGGGAGTGGAAGTCCCGCACGGCCGCCGGGGCGGGCGGGCAGGTCCAGGCGCGGGCCGCCGGACGCGAGAACCACGCCCGGCCCTGCTCCGGCAGTCCGCCGATGGAGTTCTGGCCGATGGAGTTCTGGGAGGGAATCGCAGGCACCCGGCCACTGTGTCGCCCCTCCCTCCCTTTGGTCCAGTGAATGTTTCCGACCGATAATCATTGAGGAAGCCGACCGATCGACGAGGAGGGTGCCGATGTTCGACCTGCACCGGCTGCGTCTGCTCCGCGAGCTCAAGCATCGGGGCACGCTCGCCGCGGTCGCCGCCGCCCTCTCGTACAGCCCTTCCACGATCTCCCAGCAGTTGTCGCTGCTGGAGTCGGAGGTCGGCGTCCCCCTGCTGGAGCCCGTGGGCCGGCGGGTGCGGCTCACCGAGCAGGCCGAGATCCTCGTCGAGCACACCGAGGCGGTGCTGCGGCGGCTGGAGCAGGCGGAGGCGGACATCGCCACCTCGCTGACCGAACTGACCGGCACCCTGCGTATCGCCTCCTTCCAGACGGCCGCGCTCGCCCTAGTCCCGGCCGCACTGACCGGGCTGCGCGGCACTCACCCCCGGCTGCGGATCCATGTCACCCAGACGGAACCGGAGAAGGCCCTGCCGGCACTGCTCGCCCGCGACTTCGACCTGGTCGTCGCCGAGGAGTACCCGGGCCACCCCGACCCGCTGCCCGCCGGCACGGAGCGCGAGGACCTCTGCGAGGACACCCTCAGGCTGGCGCGCCCGCGGGCCTTCGCGACGCGGGACACCGCGCACGGGGTCAGGCCGGGGGAGGCGTTGCGGGCCGTCGCCGAGCACCCCTGGGTCATGGAGCCGGAGGGCACGCCCGCCCGGCATTGGGCCATGACCCAGTGCCGGGACGCCGGCTTCGAGCCGGACGTCCGCTTCGAATCCACCGATCTCCTCCTCCACCAGCGGCTCGTCGAGCAGGGGCACGCGGTCGCCTTCCTCCCGGACCTGGTCCGCAGCGGGCACGCGCCGACGGTGCCTCTCACGCCGCTCCCGCACGGCCGCGGAAGCCGGAAGATCTTCACCGCCGTACGCGGGGGTCGCGGCGGCCATCCCGCGATCGTCGCCTGCCGGCAGGCGCTGCGGGAGGCCGCCGAGCCGATCGGCGGCGCGGTCTGAAAGGGCCCCCGCCGAGGGGCTTTCCAGGGCTCGCGCGGGCTGCGAACAGGCGCACCGGCGGGTGTCGGACGCGGTGTTAGGTTGGGCGTCATGGCTCTGCGCAACGCGGTGATGGCCGCGCTTCTGGAGGGCGAGGCGTCCGGGTACGACCTCGCGAAGGGGTTCGAGGTCTCCGTCGCCAACTTCTGGATGGCCACGCCGCAGCAGATCTACCGTGAGCTGGAGCGCATGGAGAGCGAGGGCATCGTCTCCGCGCGTGTCGTGCAGCAGGAGCGCCGCCCCAACAAGCGCCTCTACTCGCTCACCGAGGCCGGCCTCGAAGCCGTCCGTGCCTTCGTCTCCGACGCGCCCGCCAAGCCGACGGCCATGCGTGACGAGCTGCTCGTCAAGGTGCAGTGCGTCGACTTCGGCGACATCGAGGCCGTACGGGCCGACCTCGTCGAGCGCGTGGAACGGGCCGCGGCCAAGCTCGCCCGGTACGAGCGCGCGCAGCAGCGCATGCTCGACGGGCGCACCGAGGACGAGTACTGCGCCACCGTCGAGCGCCTCGGGCCCTACCTCACCCTGCAGGGCGGACTCGCTCTGGAACGGTCGACGATCCAGTGGGGCGAGATGGCTCTGAGGCGCCTCGCGCAGCGGACGGCGACGCTCACCTCGGCAGCACGCTCCTGACAGCGGCGAGAGCTGTCGCCCGTCCGGCTCGGGGCACTCCGGCCGCAGCCGTAAACCGATCGGTTTTCGATCGGGTGCAATCGCGTTAGCCTTTGGCATGACCTCAGAGGCGAAGACCAGCTCCCGCGACCGGCTGCTCGATGCGGCGGCCAGTCTCGCGTACGCCGAGGGCGTCGGTATCGGTGTCGAGGCGCTGTGCAGGGCCGCGGGCGTCTCCAAGCGGTCGATGTACCAGCTCTTCGAGAGCAAGGACCACCTGCTGGCGGAGAGTCTGGAGCGCCGCGCCGCCGGCTTCTCCGGCCGGCTGCTGCCCCCGGAGGGCGACGGCGGTTCGCCCCGCGAACGGATCCTGCACGTCTTCGCGCAGGCGGAGGCGCAGGCCGCCGCGCCGGGATACCGCGGGTGCCCCTATCTCGCCGTCCAGATCGAACTCAAGGACGTGGACCACCCCGCGAGCCGGGTGGCTCACCGGGTCAAGGCGACCCTGACGGACTTCTTCCGCGCGGAGGCGGAGCGGGGCGGGGCGAGCGATCCCGACCTGCTGGCCCGGCAGCTGACCCTGGTGTTCGACGGGGCGAGTGCCCGCGCGGGAATCGGCGCCGACAACCTCGTGGGGCTCATCGGGCCGACGGTGACCGCGCTCCTCGATGCCGCCGGACTGCGCTGAACTGCGTCGTTCACGCTGACACAGCGCCCGGCCCGGCCTGGGGCGGGCGTGCCTCAGCGCTGCCCGGCGACCCGTCGGTGGTGCTGTGGGTCCGTCGCGTCCCGATGTGAGTTTGAAAACAAGACTCAGTTGCCCCCTCTCGACTTGAATGCGGAAACCGATCGGTTTACGGTGAGTGGAAACCGATCGGTTTCCAATGCTCTGGAGGACGTCATGACCGAAATCAAGGGAGCCACCGCGCTCGTCACCGGCGGCAGCAGGGGGATCGGCAAGGCGCTGGTCGAGGAGCTGTACACCCGCGGGGCCGCCAAGGTGTACGCCACGGCCCGCGACCCGCGCACGGTCACGCACCCGGACGCCGTCGCGCTGGCGCTCGAGGTGACGGACCCCGCCTCCGTGGCGGCCGCCGCCGAGCAGGCGCAGGACGTCACCATCCTGGTCAACAACGCCGGTGCCTACGTCGGGGCGTCCTTCCTCGACTCGTCCGTGGACGACGTCCGCCGTGAGTTCGAGACCAACTTCTACGGTCCGCTCCTGCTCGCCCGCGCCTTCGTGCCGGTCATCGAGCGCAACGGCGGCGGCCACATACTCAACGCCCACTCCGTGCTCTCCTGGCTGGGCATCGCGGGGTCCTACAGCGCCTCCAAGGCCGCCCTCTGGTCGCAGACCAACACGCTGCGGCTGGAGCTGCACGAGCGCGGGATCGGCGTCACCGGCCTGCACATGGGGTACGTGGACACCGACATGGCCGCCCATGTTGACGCCCCCAAATCGGGCGCCCGCGACATCGCGGCCCTGGCGCTCGACGGTGTCGAGGCGGGAGCCTTCGAGGTGCTGGCGGACGACCTCACGCGGCAGGTCAAGGCGGGCCTGTCCGGAGACCCGGCGGCGCTCTACCCGCAGCTGGCCCAGTAGCGCACGCCTGCCGGCCCGGCGGCGCGCCACGGCCGGACCGCCGGCGCTCCACCGTGCAGCCCGGCCTCTTCGGCCCGGTCGCCCGCACTTTTGTTGTGCGTTCCGTGCTCCTGAGCTGATGGGACCCCTTGACCTGGTGAGTCTTATTACGCAACTCTGGAGTTCGGAACCCCATGACGGCGCGGAGGGCGGCCCACGGTGGAGTGGACGGGTGCGGTGTACGCGGACAGACCGACGGTCGAGGTGACGACATGGATCGCTGCCACACCGGAGCGTGTGTGGCAGCTGGTCTCGGACGTGGAGCTGATGCCGGGCATGAGCTCGGAGCTGCAGTCCGTCGAATGGCTCGACGGGGCCACCGGGCCCGCCGTCGGTGCCAGGTTCGTCGGGCGGAGCAGGCACGACTCCTTCGGCGAGTGGGCGACCACCTCGACGGTCGTCGAAGCCGAGCCGGGGCGGCTGTTCGCCTGGGCCGTGGAGGACCCGGCGCACCCCAGCGCCGTCTGGCGATTCCGGCTCGAACCCAAGGACGGGGGGACCGAGCTGACGCAGTGGATGCAGATGGGCCCCGGCCGCTCCGGACTCTCCTACGCGATCGACGCCATGCCGGAGAAGGAGCAGAAGATCGTGTTCGTGCGCATGCGCGAGTTCGAGCGCAACATGACCGTCACGCTGGACCACATCAAGAACCTGGCGGAGGCGTGATGCGCACGGCGACGACGGTCGAGGCGTCGGGCTTCGGCTCCTGGACCGAGCAGGCGGATTTCGTCGTCGAGGCGGAGAAGGCCGGCCTCGACATCTGCTGGGTGGCCGAGGCATGGGGCTCCGACGCCCCGTCCGCCCTGGGCTTCTACGCGGCCAGGACCGAACGCATGCTGCTCGGCTCCGCCGTGATGCAGGTCGGGACGCGCACCCCGGTGGCGCTGGCGCAGACGGCGATCACCTTGTCCAACCTCTCCGGCGGGCGGTTCCTGCTGGGCCTCGGCCCCTCCGGCCCCCAGGTGATGGAAGGGCTGCACGGCGTGTCCTTCGCCCGGCCCCTGGCGCGCGTCCGCGAGACCGTGGAGATCGTGCGCCAGGCGGTGGCGGGCGACAAGATCTCGTACGCCGGCGAGGAGTTCACGATCCCGCGGCCCGGCGGGGACGCGGTACCCATGCGCCTTTCCCTGCGGGCCGAGCACTCGATCCCGGTGTATCTGGCCGCCCTGTCCCCGGCCATGCTGCGGCTGACCGGCCGGGTCGCGGACGGCTGGCTCGGCACCAGCTTCGTCCCCGAAGGGGCGGCGGAGGCCTACTTCGCCCCGCTGGACGAAGGGCTCGCCCTCAGCGGCCGCAGCCGAGCGGACTTCGACGTCTGCCAGGGCGCCGAGGTGGCCTTCGCCCCGGACGAGGAGGCGCTGGGCGCCATGGTCGCGGGCCGCAAGAAGGAACTGGCCTTCAGCCTGGGCGGGATGGGCTCCGCATCGACCAATTTCTACAACCGCGCCTACAGCAGGCAGGGTTGGGCCGAGGTGGCCGCGCAGGTCCGGGAGCGCTGGCAGGGCGGCGACCGCGAGGGCGCGGCCGGTCTGGTCACCGACGACATGGTGCTCGCCACCACGCTGATCGGCACCGAGGACATGGTGCGGCGACGGCTGCGCGTATGGCGCGACGCGGGCGTGGACACCGTACGCCTCTATCCGGCCGGAGACGGCATGCGGGAGAAGCTCGACACGCTGGCCAGGGCGATCGAACTGGTCCGTGAAGTCGGTGATGCGTGATGACCGCGCGCAAGTCGTTCGCGAACTGGCCCTGCTCCATCGCACGCACCGTCGACCTCCTCGGCGACGCGTGGACGTCGCTGGTGCTGCGGGAGGCGTTCTACGGAAGCCGGCGGTTCGACGAGTTCCAGCAGGAGCTGGGCATCGCGCGCAACACCCTGACGGACCGGCTGCGCCGTCTGGTGGCCGAGGGGCTGATGGAGAAGCGGCTCTACGACAGTGAGCCGCCCCGCTACGACTACGTGCTGACGGAGAAGGGGCGCGACTTCTTCCCCGTCCTCGCCGCGATGACACGGTGGGGCGACCGATGGCTTGCGGGGGAGGAGGGCGTCCCCGTCACCCTCCACCACGACTCCTGCGGCCACGACGCCGAGGCGCGGGTCGTCTGCTCCGCGTGCGGCGAGCCGATGGGATCCGAGAACACGTCCGTGCGGATGGGGCCCGGCTACCCGGAGCGGCTCAAGTCGCGTCCCGACGTCCAGCGCCGCTTCGCCCGGTCCTGACGGCGTCGCTTCGCGCTTCTCGCGGGGCTGCTTCGTGTGCTTCCGGCAGGCCCGCTTCGTGTACCTCCGGCAGGGCCGCGGTCCGTCACCGACGCCGCGCACCCGGAGTCGGGGGGACTCGACGTGCCGTACGGCCCCGTCGGCGATTCGACCGGCGACGGGCCGCGAGGTGATCAGAGCCGGCCGGTCGTGGCCTCGGCCGCCTGCCGTGCGTCGCCGTCCGTGGCGTCCGGTGGCTGCCTGGGCTCCCATTGCCGCCGGAGCAGCGCGTGCGTGCGGTGGAAGAGGAAGCCGGCCATGGGCAGTTCGGCGCAGACGGCGAAGGCGAGGGACCCCCAGACGGCCGGTGTGCCCAGGGCGAGGGAGACGTCGAACCATGCGTCGCACACGAGGAGGACCGCGCTGGCCAGCGCGGGAATCACCACCGCCCGGTGACGCCGCTTGGCGAGGACGGCCGTCGTCGTCAGCGCGGTGAGCAGCAGCACGTCGAATCCGACCCAGGTCGCGCGCCACGCGTGGACGCGGTAGTCGGACGGCAGCGTCAGTCCGAGCAGCACCGTCCAGGGGACGAGGACCAGTGCGGACGCCGTGAGCAGCTCCACCACGTGCTTCCGGCGCCGCTCCTCGCGGGCGGCGCGCCCGCCTCGCCCGGTGGGAGCGGTTTTGGCCGGAAGGGGTGCATCCGGGAAGGGGGCGACCGTCGCAGGGGTCGTGGTCGTCCCGCTCATCGCCGCGTCCGGCTGTCGGTGCCGCTCTCCAGGGGCGCCGGGCGCCGGGCCGCGACGCGACCCGTCGCGAACCAGCCGAGGACCGCCAGGAGCAGACCGACGAGGGCGTTCGAGAGATCACGGCTCAGCAGCATCACCGCGGCGGCCAGGTCGAGGCCCACCGCGAGCAGGGCGATCGCGCCGCGCTGCCGTGTTCTGCGCGCCGCCGTGCTGGGCGCGGGGCGGCCGGAGCCGCCGCGGAAGAGCCCTGGGACGAAGTGGCTCATCGCGGCCGCCTTCGCCGTCCCGTACGACCGTTGTCCATGCCAGCCTCCAGTGAGCCCACGGATGTAAGCGACAACGGGCAGGCGATCCGCTCATATTTCCGGGACCTGGGCCGATGGGCGGTATTCGGACGTGACATAAGGCACAGGACGGGGAGAAGGGGCGGGAATGCGGAAGCCCCCCGCCCCGTTACAACGAGCGTGACTGACATGCTCGGATCAATCCGGGGATGTCGGTGAAAGGAGCACCTCATGGCACGCAGCACCGCACGCCCCGTCGTCACCCTCAGGTCGACAGCCGGGACCGGCGTCACCTACGTGACGCGCAAGAACCGACAGAACGACGCCGACCGGCTCGTCCTGCGCAAGTACGACCCGGTGGTCGGCAAGCACGTCGCGTTCCGGGAGGAGCGCTGACCCGGGCACCACACCACCGGACGCACGGTCACCAGGAAGGACATCGCATGAAGACCCGTATCCACCCCGAACTCCGCCCGGTCGTCTTCCGTGACCGTGCCGCCGACGTCGCCTTCCTCACGCGCTCGACCGCGGACTCCGCCCGCACGATCGAGTGGGAGGACGGCCACACCTACCCGGTGATCGACGTGGAGATCTCGTCGGCGAGCCACCCCTTCTACACCGGGACCTCGCGGGTCCTGGACACGGAGGGTCGAGTCGAGCGGTTCGAACGCCGCTACGGCCGTACGTCCGCGGCCCGCGCCTGAAGCACGCGCCCTGGCGCAACGGCCCGCGCCCGACACGCACACGGCGTGCCGGGGCCCGGACCGAAGAACGGTCTTCCGCACGTGGAGGAGAACAGAGCCATGAAGGTACGCAAGTCCCTGCGGTCACTTAAGTCCAAGCCCGGGGCCCAGGTGGTCCGCCGACGTGGTGTGACGTTCGTGATCAACAAGAAGGACTCGCGTTTCAAGGCCCGCCAGGGCTGACGGAGCGCACACCGAGCGGCCTGCCCGGCCTCCGCGGATCGCGGAGGCCGGGCAGTCATGCGTCCCGGCCCGACGACGCCCGGTCCGTCGGCCGCCGGAGCCACGGACGCCGTACACCGACTCCCGCGATGCACCGACGCTCGCGTGGGCTTCCCCTGCTCAGACGGTTGGAAACGCGCGAGGCCGTATGCAATTCCTGTGAATTTCCGAGGCACTTGAACACGCCATGGCTCATCTCCGTATAGGGCCACGGGGATTTCGATGTCGAGCCGCTCACGACGCGCAGGAGTAGTGCCTTGAGACGCAACACGCGCAGACGCCGACCCACGGGTGCACGGCGTGCGACCTCGCTGGCGATCGCCATGATGCTGGGCGGAGGTGGGCTCGTGGCCGTCAACGTCTACGCGTCGGCCACCGAGGGCGACTCCGGCCGGACGCAGGGGAGCGACGCCGACCACGTCCTCGCCTCCGGTGCCGCCACGATCGACTGTCCGGACGTCGGCGCCAAGCTGACGGACGTGCCGGAAGAGGCCAAGGCGGACGTGGACAAGGAACTCGCGCTCCTTGACCAGCAGATAGCCGAGGCCTACCAGCGGGTCCAGGAGTCGGCGCAGGCGCAGCAGCAGGACAACGGCTTCGCCGACAACGCGATCATGAACCCGCTGAAGGAGAAGCGGACCGCGACGATCGGGCGGATCGCCGACGCCATCGACCGCGTCGGGGACCGCCCTGAAGGACTGGACGAGCTCGCCGCCTGCACACTGCAGGCCTCGGGCAACAAGAACGGCGACGGCCAGGACGGGAACGGCGGCGACCAGAGCGGCCAGGACCAGGGTGCCGGCCAGGAACAGCCGGGCGGCCAGGACCAGAACGGCGGCCAGGAGCAGGGCAACGGCCAGGCAGGCAACGGCGGTCAGGCAGGCAACGGCCCCGTGGCCGCCGACTACGCGGACATCAACTCCGTCCAGCCCAATGTGCAGAACCCGAACCCCGGCGGCGACGCCTCCCGCGGCACCTTCGCCACCAGCTGCGGCGTCAACGCCAACGGCCTGTTCAACTCGGACAACGTGATCGTGGCCCCCGGCGTCACCAACGGCGCGCACCACTTCCACGACTACGTCGGCAACCAGTCCAACAACGCCTTCGCCACCGACGACGACCTGGCGAATGCCGACACCACCTGCGAGAACCAGGGCGACAAGTCCACCTACTACTGGCCCGTGCTGCGCCTGCAGAACGGCACCCAGGAGCGGGACGCGGGCGCGCCCGGCGGCGGGACCGAGGGCAACGCCGGCAAGATCGTCACGCCCAAGCAGGTCACCCTGACCTTCGTGGGCAGCCCGCGCGGCAAGGTCACGGCCATGCCGCGACTGCTGCGCATCATCACCGGTGACGCCAAGGCCTTCGTCAACGGCCCCGGCAACGCCAACGCCTCCTGGAGCTGCACCGGCTTCGAGGACCGGCAGTTGAAGGACAAGTACCCGATCTGCCCCGAGGGCAGCGACGTGGTCCGCACCTTCAAGTTCCAGAGCTGCTGGGACGGTCAGAACATCGACAGCGCCAACCACCGTACGCACGTGGCGTTCGCCGCGGCCGACGGCAGCTGCGCGGGCGGCTTCCGGGCGATCCCGCAACTCGTACAGCGCATCGTCTACGACGTCGACGCGCCCAGCCTGGACGACGGCGGCAAGACCACCCCGCTGTTCGCGGTGGACTCGTTCCCCGAGCAGCTCCACAAGCCGGTCACCGACCACGGAGACTTCATCAACGTCTTCGACGAGGGCCTGATGCGGGAGATGGTCGACTGCATCAACGAGGGCCGCAAGTGCGGCGCCGGTACGGGTGGCGGGGACGAGCCCCCGCAGGACGACCCGGAGCCCACCCCCAGCCAGACCGCCGACGACCCCGAGCCCACCCCCAGCCAGACCGCCGACGACCCCGCCGACGACCCCGCCGACGGGAACGACAACGGGAACGGTGACGGCAACGGCGCGGGCGACCCGGGCAACGACACCGGGAACCCGGGCGGCGGCGACAACGGCGGTGACGACGCGTCGCAGCCCCCGGCCGACACCGGCACGGCGACCGGCGCGCCCGCCGACGGCGGCACGCACACCGACCACGGCAAGTCGGACTCCGGGCCCGACACCAAGTCCGACACCGAGCCCGCCGCCTCCCAGAGCGCCGGGGCCCCCGAGGGCCAGGGCGACACGGACGACAACGGCGGCGCAGCGGGCGACTCCGGACAGGTGCCCGCCACACAGGCGCCCGCTCCGTCGGCCGACGGCCAGACCGAGCCGCAGGCGGTGACCGGCGATCTCGCCGACACCGGAACGCAGCTGTGGCCGGCCGCGGTGGGAGGCCTCCTCGTGATCGGGGGCTTCGTCCTCCTCCGCCGCATCAGGCGCAGCTCCATGTGATCGCGCGCTGATCGAGTGCCGAGAACCGGGCGAGCCGGCTGTCCCAGGCAGCCGGCTCGCCCCTTTCCACACAGGGCGCGAGCCTGCCGGCCCGACGACGACCGGGCCGCTCCTGGACGAGCACCCCGGATCCCGCGCCCGAACGTGCTGCTCAGGGTCTTGCCGCAACCTCGATCGACTGGTCTCCTGTACCCCCGGTGATCGGCGACGCGTTCACCGCCCGGTTGCGCGCGCACCCGGCAGGAGCAGCAGACCAGGACGGGAACGGCGTGGAATCAACGGCTGGACAGAACGTACGGGACACTCTGCCCGAGGGACTGGGCACCGCCATACGCGAAACCGCCGAGGCCATCGCCGTGCTGCTGCGTCAGTGCACGGACATGGAGCGCCCCGTCCCCGGTTCCGAGTGGACCGTGGGGGAGGCGGCGGCCCATCTGGCTCAGGCCAACGAACTCATGGCCGACCTCGCCGCGGGAAACCCGCGCCCCTACGGTGACGGCACACCGCAGAGCCTCGCCGCGGCCAACGAGGAGGCGCTCGCCGCCTTCGACGTGCGCGCGGCCGAACCGCTGGCCGCCATGATCGTCGAGCAGGCCGACGCCTGTCTGAGGGCGCTGGACGAAGGCGCCGCGGACGGAACCGTCCTCAGCCCGCTGGGCCCCATGAGCCCCGTGGTCCTGGGGTCGTACCTGCTCACGCACATGCTGGGCCACGGATACGACCTGGCCCGCGCCCTGCGCCGACCCCACATGATCGACCGTGCCCGGGTCGGCCTGACCCTGCCGTTCATGCTCACGGCCATGCCACGGGTGGCGGACACGGCCCGCACCACCGGACTGACCGCCCGCTACGCGATCCGCCTCTGGGGCGGCGAACGGTTCGGTGTGACCTTGGACGACGGTGCGGTGTCCGTCGAGGCACAGCCGTCCGCCCGCCCGGACTGCACCATCCACATCGAACCGGTCACCTTCCTCCTGATGGCCCTCGGCCGCCGCGGTCAGGGAAGCGCCCTGACCCAGGGCCGGATCCTCGTGACCGGTCGGAAGCCCTGGCTCGCGCCCCGCTTCCCGGGCCTCTTCAAGGCGCCCTGAGCATCCGCACCGCGCGGGCCCGTCCGCGGACGGGCACCGACGGGCGATGTCGGTGGCCTGTGCTTCACTGCCCGACCATGGACGAACGGCGCTTCATACCGCGGCCCGAGGTGCTGCCGCAGGACACGAACTGGGTGGACCGGGTGATCGACGTCACCGGGTGGACACGGGGACGGGTCGACGACATCGACTGGGCCGACGCGGAGACACGGCTGGGCACGCCATTGCCCGCCGAATACAAGGAGCTGGTCGCACGGTTCGGCTACGGCGCCTTCGACAACTACCTCTGCCTGATGACCGTCGACAGCCATGCGTTCACGCCGTACACGAGCCCGACGACGCAGGAGGAGTGAGCGGCGGCGTCGCGGCTTGCGGCGGGCCGGGGCGTCGCGGCAGGGTTCCGCGGTATGGCTACCTTGCTGATCGTGCATCACACCCCCTCACCCAACTGCCAGGCCCTGTTCGAGGCCGTCGTCTCCGGCGCGACGGCCCCGGAGATCGAGGGGGTCCGGGTGGTGCGGCGCGCGGCGCTGTCCGCCACGGCGGCCGACGTGCTGGCCGCCGACGCGTATCTGCTGGGCACGCCGGCGAATCTCGGCTACATGTCCGGGGCGCTGAAGCACTTCTTCGACCAGGTCTACTACCCCTGCCTGGACGAGACGCGGGGGCGGCCCTTCGGCTTCTGGGTGCACGGCGGCAATGACGTCACCGGCGCGGTGCGGGGGATCGAGTCGATCACCACGGGCCTGGGCTGGCGACGTGCCGCCGAGCCGGTGAAGGTGACCGGGGAGCCGGTCAAGGCGGACACCGAGGCGTGCTGGGAACTCGGGGCGACGGTGGCGGCGGGACTGATGGGCTGACTCCGGCCGGCTGCGTGAGCGGCGCGCCGGCCCTCGGCGTCGCCGGTGCGCGTGTCGGGAGACAGCGTCCCGTGGAGTGGGGTACACTTGATCTTGAGCGGAACACCTGAACCAACAGGTGCCCGGCTGTGCGTTGGTGGTCCAAGGAAAGACGTCCCGCTTCCTGCGGGGAGATGCAGGTGCAAGGCCTGCCCGGCGCTCCGATCCGAACCCCGCCCCCATCTGGGGGCGGGGTTCGTGCGTTCGCGCGACATCCTGCCGAGACGGCCGACCCCACGGAAGTCCGTCAGGTGCGGGACAGCCCTTAGGGCAGCGCGGCCAGCCAGTCCGTGAGGATCCGGTTCACCTCGTCGGGGCGCTCCTGCTGGACGAAGTGGCCGCAGCCGTCGAGGAGATGGGACGAGACGAGTCCGGGCAAGGTGGTGGGGTACGCCTCGATCGCGTCGGCCAGCCACATGGTCGACGCGTCCAGCCGTCCGCCGACGAACAGGGACGGCTGGGTGAGGGGAGAACCGTCGAAGGCGGCGAGATCCTCCCAGTCGCGGTCCATGTTCCGGTAGCGGTTCAGTGCCCCGGTCAGGCCCGTCCGCTCGAACTCCGCCGCATAGAAGTCGAGTTCGCCCTCGCCGAGCCATGCGGGCAGGGTGTCGGCGGGGAACCTCTCGCGCAGCGTCCCGCCCGCGCCGACGAAGTGCGGGTCGGGGGCGCCTTGTGCGGGCATGGTGTCGGCCGACAGGGCGGCGTAGAAGCCGGCGAGCCAGCCGCGTACGTCGGGTTCGATCTCGGCTTCGGCACGGCCGGGCCGCTGGAAGTAGGAAACGTAGAACTCCTCGTTCGCGGCCATCGCCGCGAAGACCTCGCTGGGGCGCGGACCGCCGCGCGGAGCGTAGGGCACGCTCATGAGTCCCACCGCACGGAAGACATCCGGCCTGAGCAGGGCCGAGTTCGCGGCGATGGTCGCCCCCCAGTCGTGACCGACGATCACCGCCGTGTCCTCGCCCAGGGCCCGCACCACCTCGGCGTTGTCCGCCACCAGGTCGACCATCCGGTACGCGGCCGTGTCGTCGGGCCTGGAGGAGCGGCCGTACCCGCGGACGTCGAGCGCGGCCACGCGGTACCCGGCGGCGGCCAGTGCGGGCAACTGGTGACGCCAGGAGTACCAGGACTCCGGGAAGCCGTGCACGAGCAGCACCAGCGGACCGCTGCCCTGTTCCACCAGGTGGATACGGCCCGCTGATGACGGGACCAGGCGATGAGTGACGTCCGTGTCCTGCCAGGGCATGAGTCCTCCGCGTCGATCGGCCTGCCTGGGCCGCGGCCGGGGTGGCTCGCTCGTGCCCAGTGCTCGCAGCCGATCATGCGGCGCGGCCCGAGCACGGGGCGAGCGTTGTTGCCGGACCGGCAAACCACCGCCCGGTGCGCACTCCTGGCCGGACGTCGGAACACCGTCCGGGGCGCGGTCCGCCGTCCCGAAGCCGTTCCTCGTCGCCGCCCGGAAGTACCGGTGGCCCCGTGGAACTTCCCGGACTCGACGACTTCGGAGCGAACGTGATGCCGGTGCCGGACGCCGGATGCGGCGCCGCGCACAGAGAATGCGTAAATACGGCTTTCGTGCTTGTCGGTCCACTATGATCACTTGCACAGGCAAAGGCACAGGCCACGCGGCGCCGTCGTACGGTCGGCGCCGCGTGCCCCGTCGGTGTCGGAGATCCGGTCGGTCAGTGCTTGGCGGAGCGGCCCCCGTGTCCTGACGGCGGACCTGCCTGCGCCTGTGATTTCACCTTCACCACGTCCACGTCACTCGCCCGGACGTACGCGAGCCGATGCCCGAACTGGATCTCGTAGTACGCCTCCTGGCCCTTGACGACGGGGCTCGGCTTGTCCTCGAAGGTCGACCGGTCGACGTACGAGCCGACCAGACGGGACTGAGTCACGTACCGCTGGCCCGCGCGAAGCGTGTACGGCAGCGGAGACTCCTGGGGCTCCGGCACGCCCTCGGGGTAGGCGTCGTCCTCCGGGAGGGCGCGGCCGAACACCTCGACCTCCGAGAGGCCCTCCTTGGGCGTGACCATCTGACCGCTGGCGCCGACGGCCGTGGGGTGATTCTTCGGATTCCTGAACCATGCCTTGTTGCCCAGGTACCAGATCGCCGTCCAGTCGCCGCTGCGGTCGGCGACCGCGTAGGTCTGGCCGGTGGAGACCCGCGACCCCAGGTCGTTGACGTCCTCCGTGGAGTCGTCGCCGTCCGGGCGCCGGCCGGGGTCCTGGATCAGCGGGGCGTCGTCGGCGGGCGCGGTGTGCAGGCGGACGGCGCTGGAGCCGTGCGGCGCGCACGCCGCCCCGTCCTCCGTGCACCCGGTGAACCGCGGCCTGTGCGCGTCGAAGTCCGGGAGCACCATCACCATGTCGCTGTCCGGCCCTGCCGTGGCCTTCAGCGGTGCGCCGAGCAGGTCGAAGTAGTGCCGCCAGTCCCAGTAGGGACCCGGGTCGTCGTGCATGTCGGGGATGGAGTCGGCGGTCGGGGCGGGCACGTTGTCGTGTCCGAAGATGTGCTGCCGGTCCAGCGGAACGTGGTACTTCTTCGCGAGGAAACGCACCAGTCGGGCCGAGGAGCGGTACATCTGCTCCGTGTACCAGGCGTCGGGCTGAGCGAGGAACCCCTCGTGCTCGATGCCGATCGACCGCCCGTTCACGAACTGGCTGCCGGAGTGCCAGGCGGCGTCCTTCGTCTTGATGTGCTGGATGACGTGGCCGTCACTGGAGCGGACCGAGTAGTGCCACGAGGCCTCCTCGGGATCCTGCACCGTCTGGAGCATGGACGTCAGAGGTGCTTCGGTGTCGTGGATGACGATGTAGTCGATCTTCTGGTCCTTGGGCCGGTCGGCCAGATCGTGGTTGCCGTAGCTCTCGTCGTCGATCTCCGTGTACGGCGCGCTGAGCCAGGAGCACGACAGCTCCTTGGGGCACTCGACGTCCTTCGGGCGCTTGGCCCCGGCCGTGCTCGCCGCGTGGGGCCGCACTCCAGGGCTGGCGGGGAGCGTGACGCGCTGTCCCGCGTCGGTGGTGCGGTGCGCGCCACTGCGGATCACCGCGAACACGTCGTTCGCGAAGGTGGCCGCCGCCTCGTCGTCATCCGTGCCCGGGAACTCCGACACCGCCTCCCACCAGTCCGCCGGGTTGGCGCTGAGCGGCTTGCCGAGCTTGCGCTGGGCCGCGGCGAGGAGGGCCGCGCCGCCGCGGACGTTTTCCGAGGAGTCGGTCCGCAGCCGCTCCTCCGGAACCCCGATGAGGCGGGCGGCCTTGCGCAGGTCCGTCGGCTGGAGAGGGCCGCCGGGAGCGCTCGCCTGGGCCGAAGGGGGAGGCCCGGCCGCGACCACCCGCGGCCTGGTGGTTCCGTGGTAAGGGGCCTGCGACTGGTGGACGTCCACCAGGTGCATGGGCCCGTAGCCGCCGCTGACGCTCGGCGCGCCCGGATGGGAGTCCCACCGGGACTGCAGGTACGACACGCCCATGAGCACGCTGCGCGGCACGCGGTACTCGTCCGCCGCGGTGGTGAAGTCGTTCTGCAGGCGCTGGTCCGCCGCCACCCCGTCGTCCGACGGGCCGGACAGCAGGGGGATGAGGAGCGGAGCCATCAACGCCGTCGACGCGGTCACACAGACCATGCGACGGTGCCTGCGTACGGCAGTGGGGACACGAGGGGTAGAACGTTTCTTCACTGCGGGCGTCTCCAATGCTCGTCACAACCGGGACAGAGGACTTGCCGTTCTCGACACCCCCTGTACGTTTCCGTGCTTGGAGCGCCACGTCGCGCCAAGGGTCACCGGCGTGGACCAGCGGTCCGGCAGAGGCCACCCGGTCGGCGGCAGCACGAAGGCCCCGGCCGCGAGCGCGGCGCGGGGTCACGTACGGCTGCCGCGGTGCGGTGCCGGCGGGGTGACGGCTCAGTCCTCGACCGGGTCCACCTGCCAGTCGGGGTGCCCCGGCATCGGCGGGGTGTGCGAGCCGTGGAGCCACGGGGTCAGGAAGGGCTCCAGGTCCTGTCCGGCGGTCTCCGAGGCGAGGGCGACGAAGTCGTCCGTGCCGGCCGCCCGGTCCCGGTACTTCGTGACCCAGGCCCGCTCGATCTTGTCGAAGGTCTCCTCGCCGACCTTCTCCCGAAGGGCGTAGAGCACCAGCGCCGAACCGTCGTAGCGCATCTGCTTGAACAGGGTCGGCGCGGTGGGCTCGGCGGGAGCGCCCGCGTCGTGGCGCCACTGGTCGTGCTGCTCGTACGCCGGCCGCATGGCGTCCTCCATGTCGGGACCGCCGTGCGTCTCGGCGTAGAGACGTTCGTAGAACCGGGCGTGTCCCTCGCTCAGCCACAGGTCCGACCAGCGCCGGATGGCGACGCTGTCACCGGTCCACTGGTGGGCCAGCTCGTGCACGAGGTTGCGCTCGGCTTCCGCCCGGTCGCCCAGCAGGTCGCCCTTCGGCACCACGGACAGCGACTGTGTCTCCAGCGCCGCCGGCAGATCGGTGTCCCCGACCAGTACGCCGTACCGGCGGAAGGGGTACGGGCCGAGCCGCTCCTCCAGCCACTCCAGGTGCTCGGCGGTCAGTGAGCGGTACTCCTTGGTCCCGTCCACCAGGTCGTCCGGGACGGCGTCCCGCAGGGGCAGGCCGTGCGGTCCCGTGCTCTCGGCGAACGTGAACTTACCGACCGCCATCTGGACCAGCTGCGGAGAGACGGGGTGCTCGGAGTCGTAGGTCCAGCGCAGGCGTCCGTCGGGCTGCTGTGCCCGCTCGACGAGCCGGCCGTTGGCCACCGCGCCGAGGCCGGACGGTGTGGTGATCCGGAAGGTGACCGGGGCCCGCAGGCTGGGGTGGTCGTTCGACGGGAAGACCATCTTGGCGCCGTCGGGCTGGGCGAAGAGCACGGTGCCGTCGGGCGTGGGCACCCAGCCGTAGGAGCCGACCGCGTCGCCGCGGTGCCGCTGCTGCGTCGGGTCGGCGGTGTAGGCGACCTGGACGGTGAACGCGCTGCCCTGGGGGATCGGCTTCGCCGGGGTGACCACGAGCTCGTCGCCGTCGCGTACCGCCTTCGCCGCCAGGCCGTCCACCGTGACCGTGTGCAGCGTGTTGCCCGCGAAGTCGAGGTCGAAGCGGGACAGGGCCTGTGCGGCCGTGGCACTGATGGTGGCGGCCGCATCGAACGGCGTCCTCGGCGCCCGCCAGTCGAAGTCGAGAGCGTAGTGGCGGACCGTGTAGCCGCCGTTGCCGGCGAGGGGCATGAGGGGGTCGCCGATTCCGCGCGCGCCGGGGGAGGGATCCGCCCCGGCCCTGGCGGCGGAGGGGCCGGGGGCGATGGCGCCGGGGGGATCGGAGGAGTGGCCGCCTTCGCCGGGGAGACCGATGAGCACGGTGGCGGCGGCGATCCCGACGGTGCTGCCCAGGGTGAGCACGAAGGCCATACGACGGGTGCGCAGGCCCCGGACGGTGCGCTCCTCGCCGGCCGGCTCCCGCGGCGGCCGGGTGCGCGCCGCCCTCATCGGAGCGTCCGACGGGCGTCCCGGGACGCAGACACAGGCCGGCACGCGCGGCCGCTCGTCGGTCGATGGACGCGCCTGCCGGTCGTCGGAGGCACTCGGCTCCCGGCCCCGGAGGCGGCTCCTGCTCGGGCGGTCGTGATCGTCATGGCCGCACTATGTCAGCAAGATGCGCCATAGACTTGTATGTCCTCATATCGCCCGCCCACACGGGCTATTGAACGGCTGATCCCGGGGTGTCCGAAAGGGTTCCCAGGGTGCCCGGTGACATCCCTCACGCCGACTTCGCGCACTAGACGGGTGAGTTAGTAGATGCCCTCCGGGCGATATAGGCGACTTATCCCGCTGCAATCAGGCATACGGTGCAGGCGATGCGGAGCCATGTGTCCCACTCGGCCCCTTCGCGCCTTCCGTCCGGCCTGTGCTGCCTCCTGACGGATGGTCAGAGGTTGCCGTGCTCCCGTGAGCCGGCTCTGCACACCCGTGCGCTCAATTCAAGGACCGCCGGTCGCTACGAGGCCGGGTAGTAGTGAGGCGCGTTGCCCTTGCCTCGCACGGGTTTTAACAATGACGGCCCCACAGGGGCGTCTCCGCAGCTCAGGCACACCGCTCGTGCCGGGCCGACCCCACCAGTGACGCCCCGCGACCACCGAGCGAGGCCCGAATGAGGAAGCACCGCAGGAAGACACGGCATCGGCAGATAGCCGTCGCTGCCCTCGCGCTCGGCGCGCTGGCCGTGCCCACCGCCGCCATGGCGTGCTGGGACGACCAGGGAACCCGGACCGTCGGCTCCGCCGGGCAATGGCAGAACGTGTCCGACGACGACTGGCAGCTCTGGCTGGACGCGGCCCACCGGGGGCAGTGGCAGAGCCAGGACGCGGCCACGCCGTCGGCGACGCCGACCACACAGGCGCCCAGTGCCCCTGCTTCCGCGGCACCGTCGGCGCCCGAGACGCACAAGGCGAAGAAGACGCACGCCGGGCACAAGACGTGGCACAGGAAGTGGCACAAGCCGTCCGCCTCCCACAGGCCCGCGGCCCCCACGGCGTCCGCGCCGGCGAAGCCCGCCGCACCCCAGGCGCCCGCGCCGACGAAGCCCGCCGCGCCCAAGCCGTCGACCTCCGCGCCGGCCACCTCGACGCCCTCCGCCTCGACGCCGCCCTCTTCGGCGCCGAGCACCTCGGCCCCCGCGTCCGGTGCCGTCGCCCGCATCGTGGCCCTGGTCAACAGCGAGCGCAGCAAGGCCGGCTGCTCCGCGGTGACGCTGAACGCGAAGCTCTCGAAGGCCGCCCAGGCCCACAGCGCGGACATGGCGAGCCACCAGAACATGTCGCACACCGGCTCCGACGGCTCGGACCCGGGCCAGCGGATCACGAGCGCCGGTTACAGCTGGAGCTCCTACGGCGAGAACGTCGCCTACGGGTACTCCACCCCCGAGCAGGTCATGGCGGGTTGGATGGCCAGCCCCGGCCACCGGGAGAACATCCTGAACTGCTCTTTCAAGGAGATCGGCGTCGGTCTCGCGCAGCCCGGCGACTACTGGACGCAGGACTTCGGCACGGCCCGCTGACCGTACCGGCTTCCGCGCCGGACGGGACCTTCCCCGTCCTCTCCACCCGCATCGGCCCCGACCGGTTCACCGGCCGGGGCCGGGCCGTGCCCGCGCGAGCGGGTGCTGCGGGCGTATGAGAAACGCTGCGGGCGTCATGAGAAACAAGGACGTGCCGAGGCGCGGCAGACCCCGAGTCAGCCCTGCCCGGGCCCGTTCGGCACCGGACGACCCGTGAAGGCGTCCAGGAGGACACGGTCCCCGACCGGCCGCGCCAGCCGCACGGTCACCTTCTCGGCACGCAGGTCGCTGGTGCACGGACCCTCCCGCGTGCCCACGACGGACGCGTACAGCACCACGCTTCCGTCGGTCTCCAGCGCGTGGACGGCCGGGCCGTCGTCGCAGGAACCGTGGTGGGCCAGCACGGTCACCGACCGGCCGTCCCCGGCCACCTCGACCAGTCGTCCCAGGGCGGCCAGGACGCTGTCGGGCACCGCCCGGCTCGGCTTGACGGGCGACTTGGGCACCTGCCCCGAGCCGACGGCGGCCCGCTTGAGGGGAGTGTCGTATCCCTTCAGGGTGAACAGCCAGGCGGGGACGGTCGCGGGCCCGCGACTCGTGGTCAGCGTCATACGGCCCAACTTCGCGCCTGTCACGGTCAGATGAGGGCCGTCGTTGCTGCCGCGGGCCACGGTCCCGTACGCCTCGCGTGCCGACATGAGCGGCAGGTCGAGCGAGGCTCCGCCGTCCCATTCCACCCGGCCCCGCCTGTCCGGGGACGCGGGCAGCTCGGTGCGCAGCACGAAGTTCTGGGTGCTGTAGGCGATCTTGTCGGCGTTGTCGTGGAAGGCGCCCTCGGGGAGCTGGACCTCGTCCGTCATCGCGTAGTAGCCCTTGCGCCAGGTCTCGGCGG
Source organism: Streptomyces krungchingensis (assembly GCF_054729265.1). Taxonomy (NCBI): domain Bacteria; kingdom Bacillati; phylum Actinomycetota; class Actinomycetes; order Kitasatosporales; family Streptomycetaceae; genus Streptomyces; species Streptomyces krungchingensis. The sequence goes on along the minus strand of NZ_JBPUKY010000001.1, from coordinate 805,550 downwards.
CCTGCGAACCGTCCCAGGCCTCGGCGACCTGACGGGCACGGGTCCGCGCGTACGGGTCCGTACCGCCGGCGCTGTCGCCGGCCTTCTCGCTCCCGCATCCCGTCGCCGCTCCGGCCCCGGCGACGAGCAGGGACAGCAGGACGAGCAGATCGACGGTGCGTGTGGTCCTCATACGCATGGGTCCCCCTGGTGTTGTCGGTGAGGGGCGGAGAGTGTGCGGCGCGGCGTCACGACCGTGCCGCTCCTGTGACGCCCGGCCCCCCGGTGTCGTTCGGGCCGTGGCCCGGCAGGACGGCTCCGTTGCCGCATCGTGACCGTGCCCGAGCTCCCGGCGGTCTTCGCCCTCGCCGCCGGTTCACACGTGTGTCCCCGAAAGGACAGCCGGACTGCTTCTAGAATTTCCCGGGATGTCGGCTGTTTCGAGGAGGCGGGAAACCTTGAACTCTCGTGTGCGGGCCCGAGTTTCGGCGTATGCCCTGGTGGTGCGGGACGAGCGGCTGCTGCTGACCCGCCTGTCCGACGCCTCGCCGGTCTTCGCCCCGGGACTGTGGCACCTGCCCGGCGGAGGGATCGACCCGGGGGAGCAGCCGGAAGAGGCCCTGGCCCGGGAGCTCCGCGAGGAGACGGGCCTCCAGCCGGCCGATGCCCGGCTGATCGACGCCCGGACCTACCTCGTCCACCGAGGCGACGTGGACTGGAACCTGGTGTCCCTGTTCTACGCCGTGACGGTGAAGGAGGGCGCCGCGCGCGTGGTCGAGGCCGCCGGATCCACCGACCAGGTGCGGTGGATCCCCCTGCGCGACCTGCGGGAGGCCACGCTGACCCCGGCGGCCGTGGACGGCCTCCGCCTGCTGCGCGAAGGGCACCTGGCCGCCGGATGAGCCGTGCCCCGGGCGAACCGCGGTCCTCGGCGACGGTCGTGGAACCGCGGTCCTCGGCGCGGTCGTGGCGGTGCTCGTCGAACGTGACCGAGGCCCGCGTGCCCCAAGCCCGCGTGCCCCAAGCCCGCGTGCCCCAAGCCCGCGTGACCGAGGCCCGCCGTGTCCTGGCCGGGTCACGCGGTGCGCAGAGTGCTCTTGGCGAGCTCGAACGCCGGGAGCATCGCCTCGTGCTCCGCGGTGTCCATGCCTCCGAGATGCAGGACGACCGGACCGTCCGCCGTGGTGACGGCGAGGGCGCGTTCCTTCTTCGTCTCGTCGAGCGCCTTGCTCGTGTAGAGGTACTCCACCTCGGCACCGCTGAGGCCACCCGCCTCGAACGGTCGGTACTTCGCCTTGCTCGCCCCGTCCTCGGCCGCCACGAACTCCTCCAGCACGGCCCGTGCCGTGGCGTCGCCCGGCTTGCCGGTCCAGACACGGAGGTAGCCGATGTTCCCGGCGGGCTTGGCGTCGACCTCGCAGGCGGCGGTGACCGGTCCCTGGTGCAGAAGGGCGTCGGCGATCTCCGAAGCCAGGTCGTCCTCGCCGTCGCCGGACGCGGAGGCCTTGTCATCGGCCGCACCGGCGTCGACGGCCTCTGCCTTCCAGTCCTCGGCGATGTCGAAGGTGACCGGAAGCTCGCAGGGCGACCCCGCCGCACCGATGGTGCCGCCACTCTTCGCCGTCCTCACGTCGCCACCGGTGGCCCTCGCGGACGCCGTCGCGGTCGTCGACGCCTTCGGGTCGTCGTCGGTCCCCTCCGAACACCCGGTCAACACCCCCGCCAGCAACGCCACATGTGCCGCAGCACCCCACGCCTTCACAGCCCCGCCCCGCACGCCCGTCTCCCCTCTCGCCACAGAGGGGACAATCTAACGGAGGGTTCCGGACAGGTCGTACGCGGTGGTGCGCAGTGCTCCGGCGTCGGTCCCGGCCCCGGAGCGCACCGTGCGGTGTCCCACCCGTGAACGCCACCGACACGCCGGCGGCGCTCGCCACACCAAGGCCCTCGCGATCGTCTTCCGGACCCGACGAGACCGCCTCTGCGCACCCGAAGCCGGAAATTGGCGGTGCCCGCTCACGCGGCTCCGACTACGGTCTGCGGATGAGGAGTTTTGCGGCGGCCGAGGACCTGTCGGCAGTGGTGCGCGAGGCGCTGGGGGAGGACTGCCGGATCGTCGGCGCCGACCGCCTGCGCGGGGGCAGCAAGAAGGGTGTCTACCGCGTGCGGGTCGCCGGGGCCGACATGGCGAGCGTGATCGTCTACAGCTGGGCCAAGGAGGAGAACTTCTGGCCGGGTACGTCCGACGACGACGGGGCCGACCCCTTCGCGCCGGCCTCCGGACTGGTGCCCTTCCTGGCCGCGCGGCGCGAGCTCGCGGAGATCGGAGCGTGCGTTCCGCGCGTGCTGTGGGCGGACGGCAGCGGACGGCGATACGGGGCGGACGTCGCCGTCGTCGAGGACATTCCCGGCGGCACCCTGGAAGCGCTCTTCGAAACCGACCCCGCTCGTGCGGCGACCGCGCTGGAGCACCTGGCCGGCACCGTTCGGCTGATGCACCGTCACCAGGCGCCCCGGTACGGAAGAGTGGACCTGCTGGAGCGCGGCGGCGTCTCCCTGGGGGACTCCTGCGAGCAGGTGGTACTCGACCGGGCCCTGCGCGACCTGGACGAGGCGGCGGGCCGGGACGCCAGGATCGAGTCGGTACGCACCCGGCTCGACGACCGGTTGCGGGAGTTGCGCGCGCTGGTGGCACCCCGTGGCGAATTCGGTCTGATCCACGGCGAACTCGGCGCCGACCACGTCCTGGTGAACGCGGAGGGGCAGGCGGTCCTCATCGACATCGAGGGCCTGATGTTCTTCGACATCGAGTGGGAGCACGTCTTCCTGAGCCTCCGCTTCGGTGAGCGCTACCCGGCGCTTGCCCGGCCGGGCCTCGACCGGCGACGTCTCGACCTCTACACGACGGCGATGCGGCTCTCCCTCGTCGCCGGCCCCCTCCGCCTGCTCGACGGCGACTTCCCCGACCGCGATGTCATGCGAGGGATCGCGGAGCACAACCTCCGGGAGACGCTGGCTCTCCTTTCCTAGGGTCCGGTGCCGGCGACCGGACCCTCGGCAGGCCTCGGCGGGGGAGTCGCCGGCGACGCGGACGGAATCGTTCTCGTCGTCGATCGGGATGATCAGGAGCACCCGGCCCGAAGATCTCCTCCTGGGCGACGCGTCCTCGGCCGGATCGCTCGTCGCACCGATGAATCCGGACCCCCGCGCCGGTCATGACCAAGAGGGCATGTCCTGTCGACCAAGGGAGATCATCATGCGGCAACCGACACCTCACGGCGCACTGCGACGGCTGGACGTCCTCGTCGGTGCGTGGGACATGTGGGCGGACGGCCGCAGCGTCGGCCCGGTCCGGACCGAATTCGCCTGGCTGGAGGGCGGGGCCTTCCTCGCCCAGCGTGTGGACGTGACCGCCGACTCGGCCCTGCCCGGGCCGTGGGAGGCCGCCGCGCCCTTCCCCACCGTGTCCCTGACCGGCTACGACGACACGACCGACGACTTCACCACGTTGTACGCCGACGGCCGTGGCGTCGGCCGTGTCTACCGGACGAGCCTGAGCGACGGCGTATGGACCCAGCGGCGTGCCGCACCCGGCTTCCACCAGCGGTTCAACGCCACCTTCAGCGACGGGGGCGACACCATCGAGGGCGGCTGGGAGCGGTCGAAGGACGGCGAGCTCTGGAAGCCGGACTTCGACGTGACGTACACGCGTGTCGGAACATCCCCGCGCGCCTGAGCCACCGTGATCGCGGTGACGGTGTGAGGTCGGTGTGGGGCCGGCGTGCGCGCCGGCCGCGCGGATCCGTCTTCGCGGCGGACGTCGTCCACGTCACGCGCGTCCGGTCGCGGCACGGACGTCGTCCGTGCCGCGGGCATGCGCCTCGGTGGCGGGCGTCGTCCGTGCGGCCGGTGCGGTCCAGGAAGTGCGAGGCACATCCCCGCGTGCTGGAATGACCATGAGGACCGACGACCGCCGGCCGTCCGCCACGGCTGGCGTGAGGGACGGGCGGTGAGGTGTTGGCCCCCCGGCTCCCGTCCCGCTCGCGAGGAGTGGCCATGAACAACGTCGAAGACATGGGCCCCGTCGACTACCTGGTCATCGAGTTCCCCGGCAACAAGATGACGGGGGAGGCCTTTCCCCTGCTGGTCGATCTCGCCGAGCGCCGGATCATCCGGATCCTCGATCTCGCCTTCCTCCGCAAGGACATCGACGGATCGGTCACCGCTCTGGAGCTGCGGGAACTGGGGGACGAGGTCGATCTGACCGTCTTCGAAGGCGCTTCCTCGGGACTGATCGACCGAGAGGACATGGACGAGGCGGGGAACGCCCTGGAGCCCGGGAACTCCGCCGCCGTCCTGGTGTACGAGAACCTGTGGGCCGCGCCGATGGCCGGCGCGCTGAGGCGCAGCGGGGCGCAGCTCGTCGCCGGTGGCCGTATCCCCGTGCAGGCCATCCTGGCCTCGCTGGACGCGACGGAATGACCGACCCGCACGGCGGCACGGCAGCCGGCCGAACCGCTGATCCGTCCGGGCCGGCAGCACCGTACCGGCTCCGCGCACGCAGCATGGGAGATGAGTGATCATGCCCGGACTCCTCAGGGGCGTCGCACGCACCGCCGTCGTCGCCGGAACCGCCACGGCGGTGTCCAACCGAGTGTCCCGACGGCAGGCGGGGCGCTGGGCGCAACAGGAAGAGCAGCAGGCGTACCAGCAGCAGGCATACCAGCAGCAGGCGTATCAGCAGCCGCCTCAGCAGCCGGTGGAGCCCGCTCCCGCGGCGCCGCCGGCCGCCGACGACATGACCCAGAAGATCGACCAGCTCAAGCAGTTGGCCGACCTGAAGGCACAAGGCGTGCTGACCGACGAGGAGTTCGAGGCGCAGAAGCACCGGCTCCTCGGCTGACGGGGACACGGCGGACCGGCGCGCGGCAGGCCGTAACCTGAGGCCGTGGCCGGGGAAGAGGCGTGGGACGACGGCGGGTACGACGAGTGTCTGCGGGCGGAGCGGGAAGCGTACGCGTGGGTGATGCGCAGCCACGGCCGCATGACACGGTCGCAGGCCGGTGAGGCGGCACTGCGGCGCTACCCGTACGAACCGCCCGGCACGCCCTACCGCGGACTGACGTTCCACGACGAGGCCTGGCACTGGGCGATGCTCGACCTGGAGGGCCCCCAGTACTGGGTGAACCGTCCGGACCTGCTGGATCCGCCCGAGGAGTACCGGGCGCTGGGCTGAGGACCTGCACCGGCCCCGCGGCGACAGGACGCCGACGACCTCGCGAGCGCACGGGAGCCGACGCCGGAACCGGTCGATGCCGGAGCCGGACGGCGTCGGCGCGGCGAAGTCCGACGAGCCGGGCGGCCCGCGCCGCCCGGGAAGTGAGGCGCCCCATGACCGTGTCGCATCCCGCCGAGCGCACCCGCCACGGTCGGGGCTGGTTCGAGCGGCTGGCCGAGACGGCCTCCAACGTCACCAGCTCGGTGCCGTTCGCCTGCTTCTGCCTGGCCCTGGTCGCCGCCTTCATCGCCGTCCACGTGGCACACCTGTCCCTGTCGTGGCAGCTGCTCGTCGGCGATGTCATGACGGCCGTGAACCTCTTGCTGCTGGCGTTGCTGAAGAACTCCGAGCGCCGGGCGGAGCACGCCGTCCAGCGCAAGCTCGACAGCATCGCGGCCGCCCTGCTCGAGCAGCACGAGGGGGAGGGCCGCGAAGCTCATGACGACCTGCGGAAGGCGATCGGCATGGAGGAGCAGCTCTAGGGGGTTTGGTATGTGGACCGCTTTCCCCATGCGAACGCGAGGTGGACGGATGATCCTGGGAGCATGGCTGATCCGCGGTCCGTGATCGTGTCGCCGCCGTCGCCGACGGGCGGCCGGCGGGTGCGCGTGGACGGAGAGATCCTGGGGCTGGCGTTCGACGTGGCGGACGTGGCGGAGTTCCTGCGCCGGGCCGGGCTGGAGATCGCCCCCGAGGAGGTGGCCACGTCCTCGCTCATCGACTGGCGTGGTGTCGGCCCGGAACACTGGGGTCCGGAGACCGCCGACTGACGCACGACGATTCCTTTCGCACGCCGCTCGGGTCCACCTGTACATGACCCAGACAGAAGAGAACTCCCGCAGGCTCCTGCAGTCGCTGCTCGTGTCCCTCAACGGTGTGACGAGCGAACCGCCGGCGTGGGCCGGACCGTACTTCGGCGAGGGCAGTGCCGCGCACTCCCTGGAGGTCCTGGAGCGGTGCGAAGCGCTGCTGATGGGCCGCCGCACCTATGACGCCTTCTCCCGGCAGTGGCCGTCGGCGCCCGGCCCCTACGCGGCCCGGCTCAACGCGATGCCGAAGTACGTCTTCTCCTCCACCCTCGAGGAGCCTCGGTGGAACAACACCACCGTGATCGGCGAGGACCCGGTCAAGGCCGTGGCACAGCTCAAGCGGGACCCGGGCCAGGACCTGATCGTCTACGGGCACGGCCGCTTCGGGCAGACGCTCTGCGACGCCGGCCTGGTCGACGAGCTGACGATGACCGTCGTCCCGGTCTTCACCGACGGCACTCCGCTCTACCGACCCGGCCGCACCCCCCAGGCATGGGAACTGCTGACCGCCGGGCCCGGGAAGGATCCGGGACTCGTCTCGCTGACGTACCGACCTGCCCGGATCCGAGAGGAAACAAATGCCCCCGATGGGGGAGATCGGTAGCATTTATGAGTAGATAAGAGTTTTGTTGAATTCGTGGTGTCGGCGTGCGCGGGGCGCGCCGACACGGGCGGGGCCGACTGCGAGGTGATGCGTGATGGCCTCCACGCCGGACGGAACGGCAAGCCCGGCGGTGTCGGGCGTCTCTGGGGTGTACGGGAGCGGTGGGGAGGGGCTGGTGGGGGCTGAGTTCGCCGGATATCACGTGCAACGTGAAATCGGGCGTGGGGGCATGGCGGTCGTCTATTGCGCACGCGATTTGCGGCTGGAGCGCACGGTCGCGCTGAAATTGCTCGCCCCGGAGATGGCGCGCAACGACACCTTCCGCCGTCGCTTCGCCCATGAGTCCCGGGTGGCGGCGGCCATCGACCACCCGCACATCGTGCCGATCTTCGAGGCCGGTGAAGTGGAGGGGGTCCTCTACATCGCGATGCGGTTCGTCTCGGGTCTCGATCTGCGAGCGCTGCTGGACCGGGACGGGCCGCTGCCGGTGGACGCGGCGCTGCGGATCGGTGCGCAGGTGGCCTCGGCCCTGGACGCGGCGCACGAGCACGATCTGGTGCACCGCGACGTGAAGCCCGGGAACGTCCTGGTGGCCCCCGGCACGGACAGCGATCACCCGGAGCACGTGTATCTCACGGATTTCGGACTGACGAAGAAGTCCTTGTCGCTGACGGGCTTCACGACGGTGGGGGAGTTCGTCGGGACCCTGGACTATGTGGCGCCGGAGCAGATTTCCGGCCGTCCCGTGGACGGCCGGTGCGATCTCTACAGTCTCGCCTGCGTGGTGTACGAGATGCTGGCGGGCGGGCCGCCCTTCATCCGGGACGAGGACATCGCGTTGCTGTGGGCGCACCAGTACGACCAGCCGCCGCCGCTGAGCGAGCGGCGGCCGGGTGCCCCGCCGGGCCTCGACGACGTGCTAGCGAAGGCCCTGGCGAAGGTGCCCGAGGACCGGTTCGACTCCTGCCTGGAGTTCGTGGCCGCGCTGCGTGCCGCCGCCGCGGCCGGCACCACCGCAGGCGCACATGCTCCGGTCTCAGGGGCCGGCACCGACCGTCCCGTGGGCGGGACCCGGAGCGGATCGGCCGCGCTGCGCACGCCGGGGCCGGCGCCCGAACCGCCGGCCTGGGCGCGCCCCGTCTTCAGCGGACCGACGCCGTAGGCGCCGTCCGCGGGAGCCCTGACCGGCGTCGTCGGTGAGAACGTGCGCCGTCATGGACGTGCGCGTCGTCGCCCGGGCGGGCCTCGGCACGGCGACGAGTGACGCCGACGGGCACTGTCAGGCGGAACGAGCGACGCCCGCCGTCGCCGGGTCCGCGGACAGCGTCGCGAGGTAGTCGGCCAGGGCCACCGAGATGCCGTCCAGGGGGAATCGCGCGCCGAGGTACCCGTCGGGGCGTACGACGAATCCGGTCGGGCCCTCGGGCCGGTAGAGCCGCGCGAACTCCCCGGCGGCATCCCGGTACGCGGGAGTGGCCACGAGACAGGCGGCTGCCGCGGACGCGTCACGGCCGAGGACGGCGAGTGTCTCCGGGCCGGGCCCGGGAGCCGGGTGTACGGAACCGTCCGTGTCGCCGACGGCCGTCAGCGCCGACCCGGTCGCCATGGCCGTCCCGGCCGCCCGGTTCAGGACGTCGGGGTCGTCCCCGTACAGAAGCACCACGTGTCCGGCGCGCCCGCGCAGGATGTCGAGCAGCCGCAGCGGGTACGCGGCCACGGCGGCGGTGAGCTCCGCGCAGTCCGGGGCCCGGTCACCGGGCTGAGGCGCGCCGACGGGCCCGTACGGCTCGGCGGCGAGCGGGCCGTCCCGGTATCCGACCAGCAGCTGCGCCTCGCGCAGCAGCAGCGTCCCCGGGTCGTCGGGATCGGCGTCCATGCCTTGCGTGGCGTGCCGCACGGTACGGCCGACCACCTCCGCCCCGACCGGGCGGCGCTCGGCGTCGTAGCTCCGCAGCAGACCCGGCCCTGCCTCCCCTCGCACCACGAGCGCGAGCTTCCAGGCCAGATTGCAGGCGTCCTGGATGCCGGTGTTCATGCCCTGGGCGCCGGTCGGGGGATGGATGTGCGCGGCATCGCCGGCCACGAAGACGCGTCCCTCGCCGTAACGGTCCACGATGCGATGGCTGATGCGGAAGACGGAGGACCAGCGCAGCCGGGACAGCGTGGCAGGCGTGGGGGCGAGGCGGTCGACGACGGCCTGGAGGTCGGACAGCTCCGGACCGTCGCCCTGCAGGCCGTGCAGCACCCCGTCCCCCCGCTTCCGTGCCTCGCCCGTCGACCGGGTGGACAGCTCGGGCGGCACCGTCATCGACATCCGACAGCGGCCCGGACCTGGCAGGGGGATGCAGACGAGCAGGTCGTCGGTGGAACCGTCGTCGGCGCGATGCGTGGACCGGACGCCGTATCCGTACGGCAGGTCCCAGTCGACCTCGACGTCACCCAGCATGTACTCCTCGGCGAAGGCCCCGCCCTCGTACGGAAGCCCCAGCCCCTTGCGGACGGTGCTGTGCGCTCCGTCGCAGCCGATGAGGTAGCGGACGCGCAGCTCCTCCTCGGCGCCCGACGCGTCGCGCAGCCGTGCGCCGACTCCGTCCCGGTCCTGCGTGAAGGACAGCAGTTCGGTCCCGCGTTCGACGAATGTGCCCAGTCCGGCGACGTACTCCTCGATGAGGCGCTCGGTCTCGTACTGGGGCAGCGCGGCGAACCCGTAGGGCACCTCGGGCGGCAGCGCGAGGTCGATCCGTGCTTGTTCCCGTCCGTTGACGTAGATCAGCTGCCCGAGGATCGGAACGGCTGCTTCCATGACCGTGCGGGCCAGGCCCATCCGGTCCCAGATCTCCATGGTGCGCGGCTGGATGCCGACGGCCTTGGCGTACGGCAGCCGGGCGGGCAGCCGGTCGACGAGACGACAGCTCACTCCGTGCCGGCACAGTTCGGCGGCCGTACTCAGCCCCACCGGCCCGGCGCCGGCGATCAGCACATCGGTTGTTCGGGTCTGCGTCACGGGTGCCTCCCACTGCCCGGCCCCGGACCGTTGCGGTACGTCCATGGTCGCCCGGCCGTACACGGGCGGCGAGCCGGACGGCGGGGCCACCGGGAGCCGGAGCCGGTGCCGGCGGATCCGACGAACCGCATGCCCCGGCCCGGCGGTCACAGGGTCAGCTCCGTCCTGGCCGCGGGCGCGGGAGCGAGGTCGTGGCGGATGTACCACTCGGTGGCCAGCAGACGCCTCTGCTCGACGGGCGGGAGTACGGCGATGCGACCTGGCAGGGCCCCTCGCGCCACCTCGGAGCGGTGGGCCAGCACGGCGGCGACCTTCCGCTCGAACCACGGACCCACGTCCACGGTGGCGCCGATCCACTCGTCCGGCACGCTGAACATCTCCCTGCCCCGCCGCATGAGCCCGGCCCCCAGCGCTCGAGCCGCCGAGTGCGGGTGGGTGGCGAGATAGAGGGCCCTCGGCCGCCAAGGGGCACCGGCGTCCGGACAGAGCCGTTCCAGAGCGGCGGCCTGCACCGCCAGAGAGGTCACCCTGTGCGTATGGCGATGGTCCGGATGACCCGTCAGCCCGCCGTACGCGTCATGGGTGATGACCACGTCCGGGCGGAACTCCCTGATGTGCGCGACCACATGCCGCACCGTCTCGTCCAACGGCGCGTCACAGAAACGGACATGCCCCGGGGCCGACTGCGGAGCACGGGCATCGGCGTAGCCGAGGAGCCGCGGCTCGCCGGCACCGAGAATCCGGAGCGCGTCGGACAACTCGGCCGCACGTGCGGTGTCGTCGGCCCATGTCGCCGTGACGACCGCCGTCCGCGCCCCCATGGCGGCGTGACGCGCAAGCACGCCCCCGGCCGAAAGGGATTCGTCGTCGGGATGCGCGAACACCCCGAGCACGCTCGGAACCGCCATGTCTCGGTCACCCTCCGCCACGGGGACTCGGAATCACGGACCTGCTCAGGCTAGGGGACCGCTCACGCGACGACCTACTCGCTTGGCCGCGACCCGTGCGCGGCGGATCATGTGGGGATGACTGACGACGTGATTCCCGCGGCGCCGATCGTCGAGCGGCTGGCGCGGTACGAGAGGGCCGATCAGGACGAGATCCTCGGCGACGGCGCCGACCCCTTCGGTGTCGCGGACGCCGGGTTGACATGGCTGCCCAAGGAAGAGCACTTCGGCATCAGGCTGGCCGGCCGCCTCGTGGCCCACACCGGACTGCTGAGGATCCCTCTGTCGATCGGGGGAACACGCCGGGACGTCATGGGCGTCGGGGGCGTGGCCGTGGCCCCCGACCTGCGGGGGCGGCGACTGGCCCGCCTCGTCGTGACGGCGGCGGTGGACCACGCGCGGACCCTGGGCCCCGATCATGGACTTCTCTTCTGCCGGCCGCCTCTGGTCCCGCTGTACGAGCGGCTCGGCTGGCACGCGTTGATGGAAGTGGTGCACGTCGAACAGCCCGCGGGGCCGGTGGTCATGCCCTTGCGGACCATGTGGACGCCTCTCAAGGAGGGAGCGTCCTGGCCGAGCGGCGAGGTCCGCCTGCTGTCGCTGCCGATGTGACGGAGCGCGCGGTCCGCCGGAGCGCGCGTCGGCGGCCCGGCCACTGTCAGAAGAATCCGAAGAACCGGTCCCACCAGCTGGGGCGTTGAACGTGCGAAGGCAGCCGCGTGGGCCCGTCGTAGTCGAGCGCGAGGACTTCTTCGGGCACCACCACGTACTCCAGGTCGTTCAACGCCCGGACCACCGTGGCGAGGTCCCCGGCGTCCAGGTCCCCTTCGTCCCGGGCGTCGTCCGTACCGAAGTAGGCGCCCGGGTTGTCGGCCGTCACCAGCGCCAGCGACCCGAACCTGCTCACGCAGACGACGATCCGCGTCCCGCACACGGTCGCTTCCCCCGGTACGGTCACGCGGCCGTACTCGCTGGAGTCCTGGGTGTCCTGCTCGGTCGTGCACCGGACGGCGAAGTCGTCCGACAACCGGGCCGCGAGGCGTTCGAAGAGCACCGACACCCGGGTGCGGTCGTAGTCGCGCGGCCACTCCGGCCACTGGGGATCATCGAGGGCGCGCAGCAGGGGCAGCAGGTGCGTGCCGTACGACGGCCCTTCGGCAGCTCCTCGCAGCCATTTCTCGAGCACGTCGTAGTCCGCGTCGACGAGGCCCCGACGGTGGTCGACGCGATGGAGCAGGGCGCGGCCCGGATGGTGGGCCGACACCCAGGCCCGATCGGTGTCACCGATTTCGTCGTCGACCCAGGCGAACGGGCGCCCCGCGGCCCAGTCGACGAGGACGCGGGTCTTCCAGTGCAGCCCGATCCGTGCGTCCCGCTCGTCGAGGTCGGACGGCTCCGGCCAGTCGACGACGGGCAGTGGGGGCAGTCCCAGCCGTGGTGCGAGGCACTCGTTCGCCTCGTCCCGCCAGGTCGTGGCCCAGACCAGATCACACGGCAGGGCGGCCAGCCGGTCACCGTGACGGGGGTCGAGCCTCGTCAGCAGTGGATGCGCCGCCGCGCCCTCGGGATCGCGGTCCACTGGGTACGTGGCGTACTCGTCCGACGCCCCGCCGAAGGGAATCAGTGGTCCGTCGACGTCGAGGAAGAGCAGTGCACGCTGCCCGGAACCGGTCACCGCCGCACGATAGCCGCTCCCGGCGTCCCGCCCGGAGGCCCCGGCACAGGGCGTCGGGACCTCCGGGCCGCGTACCCGGCGGGCGAGGCGGGTCAGGCCAGGTAGTCGGCGACGAGAACGGCGAAGTCCTCGGGGGAGGAGAGCCGTATGCCGAGCTGTTCGGCCTTCGCGCGCTTGGAGCCCGCGTTCTCCCCCGCGACGACGAGGCTGGTCTTCTTGGAGACGCTGGACGAGGACCGGCCACCGGCACGCTCGATGAGTTCGTTCATCTCGTTGCGGGTGAGCTTCTCCAGCGGACCGGTCATCGCGCCGGTGACCACCACGGCCATGCCGGCCAGCGGACCACCCTCCTCGGTGAATTCGGCGACGGCCTCGTCGCTCGGGTCCGTGGGGGCGGGCGCGGTGGCACCGGGCTCGGTCATGTTGACCCCGGCCGCGGCGAGCTTGTCGAGGAGAGGGGCGAGCCCGGCGAGCTCGGCGACGATCGACGGGGCCTTCTCGGCACCGATGCCCTCCACGCGCTGCATCGCCTCGGCGTCGGCGGCGCGGACCTGGTCCATGGTCGCGAAGTACCGGGCGATGCGCCGGGACATGGACCGTCCGGTGCCGCGGACACCCAGCGCGCAGAGCACCCTGGACAACGGCTGTCCCTTGGCCTTCTCGATCGCGGCGAGCAGATTGTCGGTGCTCGTCTCGCCCATCCGATCCAGGCCGAGCAGCTGCTCCCGGGTCAGGGCGAAGAGGTCGCCGAGGTCGGTGACCAGACCGGCCGCGACGAGCTGGACGACCCGGGTGCCGCCGAGCCCCTCGATGTCGAGCTGGTCGCGGCCCGCCGCGTACGAGAGGGAGGCCACCAGGTGGCAGTCGCGTCCGCGTTCGCAGCGCCAGCGCTCCTCGCTCGTGTCGATCGCCGACCCGCAGCGCGGGCACTCCTCGGGGAACTCGATGGGCTGTTCCTCCCCGGTGCGCAGATGCGCCACGGGGGCCTCGATGCGGGGGATGACGTCACCTGCGCGGTGGACCATCACATGGTCGCCCAGCCGCAGGTCGCGGCGGGTGATGTCGGCCGGGTTGTGGAGGGTCGCGTACGTGATCGTGGAGCCCTCGATCCGCACCGGCTCCAGTACGGCGCGCGGGGCGATGATGCCGGTCCGCCCGACGTTCCACTCCACCGCCAGCAGCCGGGTGATCTTCTCGACGGCCGGCAGCTTGTAGGCGACGGCCCAGCGCGGCGCCCGTGAACCCGCTCCGGCGGCCCGTCGGTCGGCCGCCAGGTCGGCCTTGACGACGATCCCGTCGATCCCGAAGGGCAGCTCGGCGCGCAGGCCGGCGATCTCCGTCACCCGCTCCAGGACCTGCTCCGCCGTGTCGACGGCCGTGCCCGGCACGGCCGTTCGCGCCGTGGTGTGCACGCCGAGTCCGGCGGCCAGGGTCATCAGGTCGCTGTGCGCGAGCTCGTCGAGCCGCCCGGAGAGCTCGGAGTCGGTGTCGGGCAGGGCCAGCAGGCCGTAGCCGAAGAAGGTCATCGGCACCGTGTAGGCGCGCTCCTTCGCCCGCAGGGTGCCGGCGGCCGCATTGCGCGGGTTGGCGAACGGCTGCCCGCCGTGCGCGGTGCGCACCTCGTTCGCGTGCTCGAACTGGGCGGTCGTCATGAGGACTTCGCCCCGCACCTCCACGCTGACCGGCTCTGCAAGCTCTCGCGGCAGGCCCTCGATGGTGCCGATCGCGTGCGAGACGTCCTCCCCGGCCGTCCCGTCGCCCCGGGTGATCAGCCGAGTGAGCCGGCCGCCGGTGTAGCGCGCGGCGATCGCGAGACCGTCCAGCTTCGCCTCGACGCTGAAGCGGGTGACGTCATGGCCGATGCGCCGGGCCAGGGACGCCGTCCACGCCGTGAACTCCTCGGCGGAGAACACGTTGTCCAGGCTGAGCATCGCCACGGTGTGCGGGACGTCGCCCTCGACCGATCCGCCGGCGACCTTTCCCGTCGGCGAGTCGGGCAGCACCTCGTCGGGGTGCTCGGACTCCCACTCGGCTATGGCGCGCACCAGGCGGTCGTAGGTGTCGTCGTCGATCGGCGAAGTGCCACCCTCGTAGTAGGCGTTCGCCGCCCGTACGGCGTCCTCGACCGCCTGGGCGTAGGCGACGGCGTCCACGATCACTGCTGCGGCTGTAGTCATGAGGGGCATCTTGCCGTCCACCACTGACAACGCCCCTCACGCACGTCGCGCGAAGGCCTTCGCCGGTCTCGTGGCCGGGCCCCGCGACCGGCCGGTGGGGCGGTGCAGCAGCACTTCACTGTCAGTGGCGCTCTGTACGTTTCGGTCATGACGGCAAGGCCCGGCACGAAGCGGACGCGTACTCACGGTCTCGCGGTCCGGCTGCTCTCCTCGTCCTTCGCCGCTTCCTTCGGCGCTTCCTTCCTGACGTCCTTCGCCGCTTCCTTCGGCGCTTCCTTCCTGACGTCCTGCTCCGCTTCCTTCGGCCCCTCCTTCCTGACGTCCTGCTCCACCTCCGTCACCTCGCACACGCCCGTGTTCTCTCCGTCGGAGAGAACCGGGCGGTGGCTGCTGGCCGCGATCTTGGCCACCATCTCGGCGAGCTGTCTGCAGGCTCGCGCGATCTCCACCTGGGTCTGGTTGCGCTCGCTGACGGCCGCGCTCAGCAGGAGTGCGGTCAGCGAGGCGGAACCGTTGAACGCCTGCAGCGTGATCATGCTGGTGAGCAGGTCGCGATCCGCGAACGGGCCCGTTCCCTGGACGGCGCCGACGATGGCGAACGTCGACACCGCCAGGGCGCAGGGCGCTGCGCCCGCCAACTGGAAGCGGAAGGCCGCCCAGATCAGCAGGGGGAAGCCGAGGAAGAGCAGTGGCGTGTCGGTCCTCTGGAGGGATCCGACCGCGACGGTGGCCGCCACCAGCAACAGCGCCTCCACCCAGCGCGCCGCCGAGATGCCCCTCGGCGGACGCACCGAGGGGAGCAGCAGAAGGAACGGAGTGACCAGCAGGACGCCCATCGCGTCCCCGGTCCACCACACCGACCACGTCGGCCAGAAGGCGCTGGGGCCGAGCCCACCGGCGGCGACCAGCGTGCCGCTACCGATCGTCGAGCTGATCAGCATGCCGAGGAACGCACCGAGGAAGATCAGGGCGAGTGCGTCCCGCAATCGGTCGATCTCGTTGTGGAACCCCGTCCGGCGGAGCAGCAGGTACGAGCAGACGGGTGCCAGCGTGTTCCCGGCGGTGATCGCGAGGACGGCCGGCATCGACGGGCCGAGCGAGAAGTTGGCCAGGAAGGCACCGAGCATGATTCCCGGCCAGACGAGAGGGCCGCGCAGGAGCAGGCTCGCCAGCGCGATACCGGTGGGCGGCCAGAGCGGTGTGACCTGGCTGCGTACGAGCTGCTGGGCCAGTCCGAGCCGGGCCGAGCCGTAGTACAGCGCGGCGACGACGCAGATTTCCAGGGCGAGCACCCCGCGTCGCCGGAGCCGTTCATGCGGCGCGACAGCCATCGGGCGACCTCCGCATCGACACCGCCCCGAGATCCATCATCCGTCGGATCTCGCGGATCCTCCACGGCACCGGCGGGCCGACGGCCGGGTCTTCCAGGGCGTCCACGGCACCGCCCGGCCGACGCCGGTCTGCGGGCGAAGGACCAGGTCAGACGTGCGGGGTGCGCAGCGCGAGGATGGCCATGTCGTCGTGGCCGTCACTGGGGTGGTGATCGGCCAGTGCCTGCACGAAGTCGTCCAGGGGAAGACCGCTGTACGTCGCCGCGAGACCGGCGAGCCTGTCGAGGCTCTCGTCGATCGGCCGTGCCGGATCTTCGATGAGTCCGTCGGTGAAGAACACCACGGTGGCGTCCGGGGGCACGTAGCGGGAGTGGTCGGGGCGCGGCTGGTCGGGATCGACGCCGAGCGGCAGTCCGGGCTCGGCGAACAGGTATTCCGCGCGGTGCCGGGGGCTGATCACCAGCGGTGGCACATGGCCCGCCGTGCTCCAGTGGAGGCGCCACCCCGGCCCCTCCGGTTCGAGCCGCGCCAGCGTGATGGTGGTGACGGGATTGCTGGTGACGGCCTGCAGGGTGCGGTCGAGCTGGGCGAGGACCGCGCCGGGCGGGTTCAGCCGGTCGAACAGGAGGGCGCGCAGCATGTTGCGGGTGGAGGCCATGGAGGCGGCGGCGTGCAGATCGTGGCCGATCACGTCACCGATGACGATCGCCACCACGTGGTCGGGCAGCAGTACCGCGTCGTACCAGTCACCGCCGAGCTGGCTCGGCTCCGTGGCGGGCCGGTAGATGGCGGCGGCCGAAAAGGGCCGCAGGTCGGGCAGCCTCGGCAGCAGGAGTCGCTGGAACTGCTCGGCCCCGACGCGCACCCGTTCGAACAGGCGGACGTTGTCGATCGCGATGCCCGCGGCGCTGGCCAGCGCGATGACGATGTTCTCGTCGTGCACGTCGAAGGGCCGGCCGTCCTTCCTCTCCGACAGGTAGAGGTCACCGTAGATCTCGCCGCGCACGCTGATGGCGACGCCGAGCAGGGTGCCCAGGTGCGGGTGGCCGGCCGGGAACCCCGAGGAGGACGGATGGGCCGAGATGTCGTCGACCCGCAGCGGCTCGGGGTGGTGGATCAGGTGGCCGAGGACACCCAGCCCGCGCGGCATGCCGGTGTCGGCCAGATCGCTTCGTTCCTTCTCGGACAGTCCGACCGAGATGAACTGCTCCAGGTGCTCCCCGGACTCGCTGAGGACGCCCAGGGCGCCGTAGCGGGCGCCCACCAGGTCCATGGCGGTGCTGACGATGCGGTGCAGCACGGCGGACAGCTCCACCTCCCTGCTGATGGCCACCACCGCGTCCAGCAGCCCCTGCAGCCGGTCCATGGCGTCCAGCAGGGCCCGCAACTGCTCGTCGATCTGGCTCACCTCGGCGCGCAGACGCACATTCAGATCGGGCAGGTGCGGCTGCCTCGGGCGGCGCCCCTCGTGTCCGGCCATCACGAGCGCCCGACGGCCTGATGCCGGTACCGCGGCATTCTCCAGGGGCAGCGGCCGGTCTCGGCCGAGCCGGACGGAGCGCCGTCGGCTGCCGGGCCGGCTCCACGCGGCCGACTGGGTGCATCGGCCGCGGACGGGTCGCCGGACAGGAGGGCTGTCCCGGTGCTCGTCCGCCGGTCCGGGCGGGGCGCGGGCGGTGTCCGCACCGACACGGCCGCGCCCGCGCGTCGGCCGCGACGGCGCCGCTCCCGCAGGCCCTCACCTGAGCGGTACACACCGGCCTCCTGACACGACCCTGATCAATCGGGACCACAGCCTGGCACGGCCCAACAGGGCACATGGTCATTGCTCCAACAGCAGCATGCCACTTCCGTCGTTGCCTGACTTCCCGGACCGATCCACCCTCGTCCCGTCGTCCCGTCGTCCCGTCGTCTCGGCGGCACGGACGTTCCCCCTCGGTCCGCCCGACGCCGTCAGGTCTCGTATTCGTCGGGGAGGCGCATCGCGGGGCCCCCGACGTGCAGGCCGAGCGGGGTCGCGCGCCCCTTCGGCTCCTCCCACGGCTCCTGGCGGCCGAGCACGGTGAGGTCCAGGTAGTTGTTGCCGTTGTGGAACTCCTCGATCCCGCGGCCGAACGCGGAGTACGTGTGGAAGACCTCGTCGCCGACACGGAGGAACGTGCTGATGCCCGGCCAGTCGCCGCGCATGTCCTCGTTCCACGGCTTGCCCGCTGCGGCGAGCTCGTCCTCGGTGCGGAAGCCGAGCAGCACCGGAGCGACCCGGTCGTCGACGGTGGCGTGGAAGTCGTAGTTGAACGCGCTGCCCTCCGAGGAGTACCAAGGGAACGTCCAGCCCATACGGTCGCGGAACGCGGTGATCGTGTCGTACGGCGCCCGGGACACCGCGGCCAGGCTGGTGTTCCGCACGTGCAGCTGCCGGAGGTCGGCGGGGATCTGGTCGGCGGCGGAGGAGCAGCTGGAGCACCCGTAGTCACGGGGGTGCTCGCGACCGTCGGCATCGATGTCGAACATCCACATGAAGTGGTGCACGACGAGCTGTGGCCGTCCTTCGAACAGGTCGAGCAGGTCGACCGTCCCGTCCGGGCCCTGGAACGTGTACGGCCCGTCGACCCGGACCATCGGAAGCCGCCGCCGGTCGGCGTTGACCCGGTCGCGTGCCCGGGTGAGCTCCTTCTCTTTCCTCAGCAGCTCTCTGCGGGCGGTCAGCCACTCCTCGCGCGACACCACCGGCGGCAGGTCTCCCATGCCCATGGTCGTCATCCCGGCTCTCCCAACTGCGGCCCTCACGGCTCTGCCGCTCTTCATGCTGGCCCGTCCCGCCCCTGCCCACCACCGGGTGCCGCACGGCCCGCGTCGCAGCGCCGTGTGCTCCTCGACCGCCGTATTCGTCCGCCGTATTCGTCCGCCCTCTCGCGCAGGTCCGTGGCGAACTGCTCGTGCGGGGCGAGAAGTTCCGCGGCCTGTCGGCCCCGGGGCGGGGCGAGGAGGGGTCCAGGGAGTGTCCGAGGCCCGTGCCGTCACCGTCGCGTCATTGCGGCGAGGCGAGTCGTTCGGCGTGCTCGGTCTCGTCCGGGCGGACGGGGCTGGGCCGTGTACCGCGCAGCCGCCACCGAGTGGTGACGCCGTCCGGGCCCCGGAAGGTGCTCTGCGACAGGGCGGACTCGATCCGGGTGCGGGCCTCGGCCTCGTCGGCCGGATCGGCCGCGAACAGCACGCGGAGCCTGACCTCGTCCCCGGAACGCTCCGCGGACGTGTGGTGCGGCGCCAGCGGGCACGGGGGCTCGTGCTCCCAGTCCCCGCACAGTGCGACCGTGACGGCGGCACCGGGCGCTCGCACGTCGCCGTCGGCCGCCATGACGAGGACCGCCTCTTGAGCGAAGGGTGTGCGCACGCATTCAGTATGGGCTCCGCTTCCCGCGGGCGTGGGCGCCGGGCAGACACACCGAGCAGGGTGCCGGTGCCGGAGTGGGGGTCGGAGCCGGTGTTCACGCCGCGTCGTGGAAGACGAGGCCGAGCGTGTGGCGAGAGCCCGTGCGCACCGTGCTCACACCGTGTCGCATCGGCGCGTTGGACCAGCCCCGCTTGCCGGCCACCGGCCGGTCCCGGGTGGTGAACACCAGGCCGTGGCCCTGCGGCAGGGTGGCGGAGTAGCCACGTGACTGCGCGCGGGCCCGCTGCTCGGTCATGAGGAACTCGCCGCCGGTGTAGTCGGTGTCGGGGGCGTTCAGGCCGATGACGACCTGGAGCGGGAAGAGCATGTCGCCGAAGACGTCGCGGTGCAGGGCGTTCCAGTCGCCGGGGCCGTAACGCAGCAGGATCTGCGCGGACTTGGCCTGCCCGGCCCCATGGCAGAGCGTGAGCCACTCCTCCAGGGTGTCGGGCCAGGGGGCGGGCTGTCCCAGTCTGGCGGCCCAGTCCCGGGCGACGGGAAGGAGCCGGGGGTAGAACGCCTCGCGCAGCTCGCCGACCAGGTGGGGCAGGTCGTGGGTGAAGTAGCGGTACTGGCCGGAGCCGAAGCGGTGGCGGGTCATGTCGACGGTCGTACGGAAACGGTCGGTCTCGTCGTACAGGGCCGCGATCTCGCGGCACTGGGCGGGGGTGAGGACCGGGCCGGTCGGTGCATGGCCGTGCGCGTCGAGTTCGTCGGCCAGGGCTGCCCAATCGGCCCGGGCGACCCGGTCGGAGACCGGGGTGGGGGTCCGGGCGGCGGTCTGGGTGGTCGTGCTCACGGTGTGGATTCCTTGGATCGGAGGTCGTGCCCCGGACGCACGCGGTGCGTGTGCACGTCCGGCGCCGTTCTGTCTCCACCCTCGTCGTCCCCGGGGCCGAGTGCCGGCGGGATCCGGACGTCATGCTGCGGGGCTGCTTCACGGGCCTGCCAGGGGACGGAACGCGAGCGGCCGTTCGCGGAGCGCCGGGAAAGCGAGCGCAGGGTGTCGCCACGACAAGCCGTGCCGTGGCGACACCTCCGCGTCACTTCCGCCGGAGCCCGCGGACGCCCTCGGCGGCACGTACCCGAGCCCGGCTCGTCCCGCTTCACGCTCCCGGCCGTGTGACACGCCGTGATCGCGCTACGGCTCAGTAGGCTGGTGCGCCGAGCAAAGGAGCATTGCGCATGAGTTATCGCCTGAAGGCGATCAGCCGTGACGAGCACTTGGGCTTCGTCTCGGCCCGTTCCTCGGTGAGTCATATGCAGGTTCCCTCGTGGGGGGACGTGAAGCCGGACTGGCGGGCCGAGAGCCTGGGCTGGTTCGACCAGCACGACCGGCTCGTCGGGGCCGGACTGGTGCTGATGCGGCCGTTTCCCAAGCTGAAGCGGTACCTCGCCTATCTGCCCGAGGGCCCGGTCCTCGACTGGGCGGCCCCGGATCTGGAGCGTCTGCTGGAGCCGATGCTCGCGTATCTGAAGGACCGGGGTGCGTTCTCGGTGAAGATGGGCCCGCCGGTCGTCGCCAGGCGCTGGAGCGCCGAGGCGGTCAAGGACGCGATCGCCGACCCGCAGGCCCGGTGGCTGCGGGAGGTGGAGCCCACCGCGCACGAGCCCGCAGCCTCGGACATCGCGGACCGGCTGCGGCGGATGGGCTGGCAGCAGACCGAACCGGGGGGCGAGGACGGCTTCGCCGCGGGCCAGCCGCGCTACGTGTTCCAGGTGCCCTTCGCCGGACGGTCACTCGAGGAGATCCGGCAGGGCCTCAACCAGCAGTGGCGCCGCAACATCAAGAAGGCGGAGAAGGCCGGCGTCAAGGTCGTCCAGGGAGGCCACGACGACCTGCCCGTCTTCTACGACCTCTACGTCGAGACGGCCGAACGGGACCGGTTCATCCCCCGCCCGCTGCCCTACTTCCAGCGGATGTGGACCGCCCTGACGTCCGAGGACCCCGACCGCATGCGCCTCTACCTCGCCCATCACGAGGGCGAGGTGCTCGCGGCCGCCACGATGCTCACCGTCGGCGATCACGTCTGGTACTCCTACGGCGCCTCGACCAGCCGCAGGCGCGAGGTCCAGCCGAACAACGCCGTCCAGTGGCGCATGATGTCCGACGCCCATGAACTCGGAGCCCGGATCTACGACTTCCGCGGCATCACCGACACTCTGGACGAGGGCAACCATCTGCTCGGCCTGCTCCGGTTCAAGGCCGGCACGGGCGGCGATGCGGTCGAGTACCTCGGCGAGTGGGACTACCCGCTCAACAAGGTCCTCCACAAGGCCCTGAACCTCTACATGTCCAGGCGCTGAGGGCACGTACGTATCCCGGCGCGGGGACGAGCGCCACACCAAGGACCGACCCGGCGGGACGCGCTCCTGCAGTGGGCGCGGCCCGCGCGCCGGGGTGACCCGCGGGGCCAAGTGGCCGCTCCCGCCTCGCTTTCGAGGGATCCCCCGGCCGGTCGGCGCGTGCCCGACGAGAGCGGCCCACAGGATCACAGGCGGCCTGGCATCATCGCAGACACCGTCGCCCGCCGGGGGAGTTCGCCGTGCACATCCTGCTCATCGCCAGCGGCTTCAACAGCCTCACCCAACGCGTCCACGCCGAACTGCGGGACCGCGGCCACACGGTCCCCGTGGAACTCGCCCTCCCGGGCTGCTCCTTGTCGGACGCCGTCCACCGGCACGCACCCCGGATCGTCATCGCCCCGATGCTCAGAACGGCCATCCCGCGCGAAGTGTGGGCCGCCTACCCCTGCTTCGTCGTCCACCCGGGTCCTCTCGGCGACAGGGGACCCTCCTCCCTCGACTGGGCCATCCAAGAGGGCGCCGAGGACTGGGGTGTGACGGTCCTTCAGGCCGTGGAGGAGATGGACGCCGGTGACGTCTGGGCGACCGCGGCCTGCACGCTGTCACCGCTGGCCAAGAGCGACCTGTACCGCAACGAGATCGCCGACGCCGCCCTCCGTGCCGTCCTGCTGGCCGTGGAACGCTTCGCCTCGGGCACCCACACCCCCCGACCGCAGAGCAGCGCCCGCACCCGCCCCTACCTCGACCAGAGCGCCCGGCGGATCGACTGGCACGAGGACGACACGCCGACCGTCCTGCGCAAGCTGCGTGCCGCCGACTCCCAACCCGGCGTCCTGGACGTGCTGTTCGGCGAGGAGTGGTACCTGCACGGCGGCCACCCCGAGGACACCCTGCGCGGCGTCCCCGGCGAGCCGCTCGCCACCAGGAACGGAGCGCTCTGCCGGGCGACGAAGGACGGCGCCGTGTGGATCCCCGAGCTGCGGCGGCGGCGCGTGCCCGGGCAGCCGCCCACCTTCAAGCTTCCGGCCGTGGCGGCACTCGGCTCCCGGCTGCCCCCGCTGCCCGAGCTCGGCGCACCGCTGTCCCCGGCGGACGGCCGGCGCACCTGGTCGGACATCGAGTACCGCGAGGAGGACGGCGTCGGCCATCTGTCCTTCTCCTTCCCGGGCGGAGCCATGAGCACCTCCCAGTGCCGTCGGCTCCTGGACGCGTACGAACAGGTACGCGCCCGCCCCACCGCCGTCCTGGTCCTCGGCGGACGGCGGGACTTCTTCTCCAACGGCATCCATCTCAACGTCATCGAGGCCGCCGACGACCCCGCCGCGGAGTCCTGGGCGAACATCAACGCCATCGACGACCTGGTCGAGGCGGTGATGACCACCGACGACAAGCTCGTCGTCGCCGCGGTCCCGGGCAACGCGGCGGCGGGCGGCGTGATGCTCGCCCTGGCCGCCGACGAGGTGTGGTGCCGCGACGGCGCCGTGCTGAACCCGCACTACCGTCTGATGGGCCTGTACGGCTCGGAGTACTGGACGTGCACACTGCCTCGCCGGGTGGGAGCCGCCACCGCGGCGCGGCTCATGCACGAAGCCTTCCCGGTCAGCGCCACCGGCGCCTTGCGCCTCGGCCTCGTCGACCGTGTCCTGGAGTGCGGCGCGAACGACTTCGCCGACGAGGTCCGTCTCCTGGCGGCCGGGCTGGCCGCGGCACCGGCCACGCGCGCACGGATCGAGAGGAAGAAGGCCGACCAGGCGAACACCGGACCGCTGGAGGTCTTCCGGGAAGGCGAGCTGGCCCGGATGCGCCGGACCTTCGACGACCCGGACAGCTCGTACCACGCGCTGCGGCGCGCCTTCGTCCACAAGGAGAAGCCGCCCCGGACGCCGCTCCATCTGACCGGCCTGGCGGCCGTCCCGGCGGCGGAAGACATCTCGTGAGGGTGCTTTGGCCGGGCCCGCGTCATGTAGGCGGGCCCGTGGTTCCAGTAGGCCCGAGCCGGTGCCCGGTGTCACGGCACTGGATCTCGTGACTTGACACGGCCGGGCCGGGCCGGACCGGGACACGGGACCGCCGCTCCGGCGGGACAGCCGTACCGGCGTGCCGACTGCCCTGGCCCCGGCGCGGTCCGAAGAGGACCATGGGAGGTGAGCGAGCAAGGGAGGCCACCATGAAGACCGGAGCCTCGGAGTACGACCGCTGGCTGTACTCCCACACGCCCTCCCAGGCCGAGGGCGAGCGAGACGAGCCCGCCGAGCGCGCGAGCGCGGCCATGGAGCGGCACCCGGACGTTCCCAGGACCGAACCGTCCCAGGCGGAGGGCGAGCGGTCGGACGACCTGGGAATCCAGTGATCGCAGGCCGGCGGGTCGCCGGGCGCGACCGGCCGGCGCTTCGACGAAGGTGATCGTCGACGAACGGATGAATGACCGGAGCAGTATGCGTGTGTGGACGGCTCGGGCCCGGCCCCCGCCGTCCACACGCGCGTCCAGCCGGTCGAAGGCGCGCGGCCGATGTCCGGAATCCGTGATCGGCGGGATCCGCGCGGGGGCGCACTCCGGCCCCGGTGCCGCCCGGATGCGACCGTGTCTCCCCGTCGGCATGATGAGGAAAGCGGTGTGCCCGCCCGCTCGCTCGTGACAAGCGATGGGAGCCGTTCCATGGGACAGATGACGGAGACGAAGGCACCGCCGAAGAGATCCGTCAGCGCCGGTGGCGTCTTCCTCGGGTTCGCTCCCTGGATCATCTTCACGATCGTGGCCGGCCCCAGCACCTGGGAGTACGCGGCGCTGGCCGCACTCGCCGCGTCCCTCGTGCTCTCCGGCCGGGACATCCTTCAGGGCCACCTGAACCTGCTCGACATGACCGGCATCGTGTTCTTCGCCGTGGTCTCCGTCCTCGCCCTGGCCCTGGACCACCACGAGCTGATCTGGCTGGAGACCTACGCGCAGGTGCTCGCCAACGCGGTCGTGGCCCTCGTGGCACTGGGCTCGCTGTTCTTCGATCCGTTCACCGCCCAGTACGCGCGGCGGTCGACACCGCCCGACGTCTGGGACTCGCCGGTCTTCAAGCACATCAACATGGTCCTGACCGCCGTATGGGGCGGGGTCTTCGTCGTCATCGCCGTGCTGGGCCTGCTCGCGATCCTGGTGCCGTCCCTGGACGACTGGTTCAACTGGGTCGTCCCGATCGTCCTGTTGGCGTGCGCGGTCAAGTTCACGGAGCGCTACCCGGAGTCCTACAAGGCCAAGGTCGTGGCCTAGCGGCGCCAGGTGGTTCAGCGCGCGGACTCCGCGTCGGCGGCGAGGAACTGCTCGGCCCAGACCGTCTTTCCGGTGGGCAGGTGGCGGGTGCCCCAGCGCTGTGCGAGCTGTCCGACCAGCAGCAGGCCCCGGCCGCCCTCGTCGAAGGTACGGGCCCGGCGCATGTGCGGTGCGGTGCTGCTCGAGTCGAAGACCTCGCAGATCAGGGTGCTGTTCTGGTGGATGAGGCGGAGCTGGGCGGGCGGGCGGCCGTACCGGATGGCGTTCGTGACCAGTTCGCTGACGACGAGTTCGGTGATGAAGGCGGCGTCGTCGAGTCCCCAGGCGGCGAGCTGCTCGGTGGCGTGCTGGCGGGCCCGCCCGACGACCGCCGGATCGAAGTCGAGCTCCCAGGCGGCGACATGGTCGGTCTGCAGGGCGCGGGTGCGGGCGATGAGCAGGGCGATGTCGTCGTCGGGGCGGTGCGACACCATCGAGGTCAGCACCCGGTCGCAGACCGTGTCGAGGCTCTGGGCCGGGCGGGCGAGGGCGGCGAACATGGTGTCGAGGGCTTCGTCGATGTCGTGCTCGCGCGTCTCGAGGAGCCCGTCGGTGTAGAGGACGAGGAGGCTGCCCTCGGGCAGCTCGGTCTCGAGGGCCTCGAAGGGCAGTCCGCCGAGGCCGAGCGGTGGGCCGGCGGGGACGTCGAGGAAGCGGACGGTGTGGTCGGGGGTGACCACGGCGGGCGGGGGATGGCCGGCACGGGCGAGGGTGCACCGGCGGGAGATGGGGTCGTAGACGGCGTAGAGGCAGGTGGTGCCGATGCCTCCGGCGGTCTCGGGCGTCGCGTCGTCGGCGCCGGTCTCCTCGGCGGACAGGTGGAGGACGAGGTCGTCGAGGTGGGTCAGGAGTTCGTCGGGCGGCAGGTCGACGTCGGCGAGGGTGCGCACGGCGGTGCGTACGCGGCCCATGGTGGCCGAGGCGCGGATGCCGTGCCCTACGACGTCGCCGACGACCAGGGCCACACGGGCGCCCGACAGGGGGATGACGTCGAACCAGTCGCCGCCGACGCCGGCCTTGGCGACGGCGGGCAGGTAGCGGGTGGCGATGTCGAGGGCGTGCTGGTCGGGCAGCGTCTGCGGGAGCAGGCTCCGCTGCAGGGTCATGGTGGTGGTGTGGTCGCGCGCCGGACGGCGGGAGTGGTGGATGCTCATGGCGGCCTGGGCGGTGAGCTCCTCGGCGAGCCACAGGTCGTCCTGTTCGAAAGGAGCGGGGTGCTGGTGACGGACGAAGAGGGCGACGCCGAGGGTGGAGCCGTTCGCGCGCAGCGGCACGATCATCAAGGAGTGGACGCCGGGCTCGTGGAGCCGGGCGGCCTCGGGGTCGTGTGCGACCCACTCGGCGAGCGCCGGGGACCCCGCCTCGAACAGGGCGCCGTGGCCCTGGGCCAGGCACTGCGCCACCGGTGACGCCTCCAGGTGCCGGACCTTCGGACCGGAGTCACCGGGAGGTGGGGGGCCGCTGTCCGGCGCCGGGCTCACGGCGGCACGGGACATGGTGAAGTCCCTGACCTGCGGCGCGTGGGAGGTGTCGGCGGGCTGGGGGGTCTCGAACAGGTCGACGACGGCACGGTCGGCGAGGCGCGGGACGACGGCGTCGGCGAGTTCCTGGGCCGTGCGCCGGCTGTCGGGGGTGGTGCCGATACGTCCGGCGGCGTCGTGCAGCAGCTGCATGCGCTGCCGGGCGGGTTCCTCGTGCGGCATGTCGTGGGCGGCCAGGCACACGGCACGTACTCGGCCCGAGGGATCCTTGAGCGGGGTGAGCGAGGCCGGCCAGCCGTGCTCGCTGCTGACGCCCGAGTGGTGCAGGAAGGCGTCCATGTGCTGCGGCTCGCCGCTGTCCAGGACCAGGCGCATCTTCGCGTCGGCCTCGTCGCTCGCGGCGTGCGGGGCGAGGTCGGACAGTCGCAGACCGCGCATGTCGTCCTCGCTCAGGAGCAGGGCGTGCTCCATGCCGACGTTGGCCCGTACGAGCCGCAGATCCGTGTCGAAGACGGCGAGGATGCACGGCGTCTGGCGGAAGGTCCACTCCCTCAGGACGTCGCCCTCCTGGGCGGGCTTGCCGACCGGGCGCGCCGGGGGGTGGGGGCGGTCCCGTACGGCGGAGACGACGAGCCACTCGGCTGCCCTCTCGGTCCGGTGGTGCGCGAGCAGCCGCTGGGTGACCTGGTGCCCGTCGCGGTGCCGCAGCGGCACGGCGCCGTTCCACCGCTCCCGCCCGGCTGTGTCCCGGCGGAGCGCCGCGGCGGTGTCGGCGGCGTCGACCAGGCCGCCCGTGCCGTCGACGTCCTCGGCGAGCAGGCGTACGGCGGGCTGTCCGACGATCTGCGAGGCCGTGTAGCCGAGCAGGCGCTCGGCGCCTTCGCTCCATCCGGTCACGATGCCCTGGTCGCTGATGGTCGCCGTGGCGGTGGTGGTCGTGACGGCCGGGTCGGGCAGGGCATTTGCCTGCGTCTGCTCACCGGGAGGGGTGGGAAGTCGCTCCATCGCCGCTCATCTCGCCCTTCGGGAACCTGGACGGCTGGGCCTGGGGCAGGGGCCCTCCTGTCCAGCATGATCCTGGGGAGCGCGGAGCACCAACCCGGCGCTGCCCTCCGGGGGCATACGCCCGGTCGGCGCGTCGCCGCCGTCCCCCGCGCCCTCGCGGCAGGCACCCGGGTGCGCCGTCCCGGCCGTGTCCGGTGGGGTGCGGCAGATGGAGCACGGCGGATGGCGGGTGCCGCTCTTGATCATGGCGCCTCGGGCCCTGCCGGTGGTCGTACGCGTCGGGATGTGGCCTGTGACACGCCCGTGACAGTCGGCGGACGTGGTGATGACGTCGCCGGGTCAGTCTTTTTGAACCAGGACAAAACGCCTCAATCGGGCATTTGCCTACTGCTTCCGAGGGTGTGGGCAGTGACGACCCGACCGACCCGTCGACAGAGAAGGAAGACCTCATGAGCCCCGCCCTCACCGCCCCGATCTCCACCCCGACCGCCCCGGCCGCCTCGGTCTCCAGCTCGTCCGCCCCGGTCTCTGCCCCGGTCTCCGCTCCGGCCGCCGAGACGTCCGCCCCTGGCGCCCAGGCCGACGCCGCGACCTCCGAGGCCGGCGCGCCCGCGCTGGCCCCGCGGGAACGCGAGACCCTGCGACATATCGCCGCCGGCTGCACCTACCTGCAGGCGGCACGCCAGATGGGACTGTCCAAGCACACGGTCGACGCCTACCTGCGCCGCATCCGTGCCAAGCTCAACATCACCACCACCGCCGAGATGACCCGACTGGCCGTCTCCCTCGGCCTGTGACGCAGCGCCGTTCGAGTGCCGGTCCGACCGGCGGGCGGGACGACTCCGGGCCTCTCGTCCGGCGCGTGCCGGAACCCGGCGGGTGAGTCGCCTCGGGTCCCCAACTACCTGTCAGGCGGCGGACTTTGGGTCAGTCGACGCTTTCTATACTTGCTGGATGATCACCGTACCGCTCAGTGCACTCGAAGTGGCCATGGTCCAGGCAGGTGCCCGAGCCGCAGACACGTTGAAGGACACCACCGAGTTCGCCAGGCGCCTCGACGACCTCGGATATCTGCGGCTCTGGTACGCCGAGCATCATCACTCCCCGGCCATCGGGGCCTTTCCGCCCGTCGTCCTGGCTGCCCACGCGGCCGCGCTGACCTCGTCCATCCGTCTCGGCTCCGGCGGTGTGCTCGCCCCGAACCACGCCCCGCTCATGCTGGCCGAGCAGTTCGGCACGCTGGCCGCACTGCACGACGGGCGGATCGACATGGGCATCGGCCGCGGCCCGGGCACCTTCGACGAGCCGACGGCGCGGGCGCTGCGGCGCGGAGCCGGGCCGGCGACGGACGACGAGTACCGCAGCGACGTGTCCGAGAGCCTGCGCCATCTGGTCGACGAGGTCGCCCTCGGCCCGCTCCCGGAGCCGTGGCTGCTGTCGTCCAGCACGGCCGGTGCCGCACTCGCGGCCGAGCTCGGACTTCCGATCGCCTTCGCCCACCACATTCGTCCCGACAACACCCTCGCCGCGCTCCGCCACTACCGCGAGCACTTCGCGCCCTCCCGCTGGTGCGAGCGCCCCCGCGTGCTGGTCTGCGTGGAGACGGTCTGCGCCGGGACGGCCGAGGAGGCGGCCCGCCTCGCGGGCCCGATGGACGTCGTCAAGGCCGGCCTCCTCAAGGGGCGCAGCGACTTCCCCTTCCCGACGCCCGACGAGGCGGCCGGCCACTCGTTCGCCGCGGACGAGCTGCCGGCGCTGGCGGGCTTCCGCGCCCAGCAGGCACACGGCACGCCCGAGACCGTCGCGAAGCACCTGGCGAACCTCGTGGACACGACCGGCGCGGACGAACTCATGCTGGTCACACCCGTCCACGCGCTGGCCGACCGCCTGAGGTCCTTCGAACTCGTCCGGGCTCTGAGCGAGGCGTGATGCGGGCCGGGCCGGCGGCGGTCCGCCGCGCCGGTCAGTGGTTCGTGTTCTTGGCGCGGCGATGGGAGACCTGTTCCCGTGCCGAGCGCCACCGGGACCGGGCCTGTTCGACCACGCTGTCCCACTGCCGCCGGACCTCGTGGTCCGACGGGCGGTGGCCGTCGCGGATGCGGACGAGCTCGTCCCGTACCTCTCGTCCCAGCGCGGACGAGGCGACGACGACGAGCATCACCGAGAAGAGGGACGAGATCATCGCGAAGACGGCGCCGACGACGCCGTAGCGCGTGGCGTACGTGTTGAACAGGTGCGGCAGGTAGAGCGTCGCGGCCACGGAGTAGGCCGCCGTCAGGACGGCCGCGGTGACGCCGAAGGGGATCAGGTCGCGCCAGGCGATCCGCTTGGCCGACAGGCTCCAGCCGCTCCAGACGAGGAAGACGGCGGTCAGCGGAGCGTGGCACACGGCGGTCACCAGTCCCAGACCGCCTCGGTAGAGCACGGCCGTGAGCCATCCGGTGAGAACCGCGTAGACACCGAGGGTGAGGATCCACCACAGGCCGTTGCGCGTGTTGCGCACGCTGAGGGGCTTCAGCTCCCAGGTCTGCTCGAAGAGCCGCTGAGCCGCTCGCGCGAAGCTGAGCACCGAGATGGTCAGGAAGAGCACTCCGAAGACGCCCACGCTCGCGTCCGTGTTCTCGGCGGGGGAGAACAGGGAGTCGACCGCCTCGGCGCCGGCGCCGGTGAGGCCGTAACGCTTGATGATCCGCTGTGCGGAGTCCTCCTGGACGACATTGCTCAGAACGGCGCTGCTGAGGATCGCGAGCGGAATCAGTGTGGTCAGAGCGCTGGAGGCCAGGGCCATCGAGCGGTCGAAGCCGACGATCTTCTGGAACCGGCCGACGACGCGCAACGCGAAGGCGGGGCGCAGCCAGAACGTCAGCGTTCTGACGAGACGCTCGCGATTGATCTTCGCCGTCCTGCCCTCCGTGAAGATCGAAACCTGTGTGGCGGCGCGAGCCTAACGGACATTTCCGGCGATCTCGGAGGGTGACACGCGAGGCCACAGGCTCAGCACGGCACAGGTTCCGACGGGCCACACGGTCGGACGGCCGCGCCGTGCGTCCTCGCAGCGACATCCGTCCGTCAGGCATCGGCCGCCCACGCGGTCGCCTGAGGCATGAATCCGTGCGCTGCCGCGTACGCCGCCATGCGGGCGTTCCGCGCCTCCGCCTCGGGTCCGTCCGGCAGGTGGAAGTCCTCGCCCGCCTGTGCGGACCTGGTCTGCATGCTCGTGGCGGTCGGCAGCCGCAGGCGCACATAGTGGCCGAGCGCCTCGGCCGCCTCGGACGGCGTCGCATCCGTGAGCGCGTCACCGAGCGCGGCGGCGTCCAGGATCGCCTGCGCCGCACCCTGCGCCTGGAAGGGCACCATCGCGTGGGCGCTGTCGCCCAGCAGAGCCACCCGCCCGACGTTCCATCGCGTGATCGGGGCACGGGTGTGGATGCCGTAGCGGAACACCCGCCCCGCACGCTCCAGGACCTTGAGCACCCGGGAGTCCCAACCGTCGAACTCGCGCATCTGCTCCCCGGGCTCCGCCCGTGCGGTCCACGACTCCTGAGCGGCCTTTGCCCGGAACACTCCCACCACGTTGAGCAGTTCCCCGCCACGCACCCAGTAGTGGACGAAGTGCCGGTCCGGTCCGAGCCAGATCCCCGTGGCCGGCAGGTCCAGATCCTTCACCTCGTCGGCCGGCAGCAGGGCACGGTAGGCAGCGGTCTTCGAGAAGACCGCGTCGTCCGCGCCGAAGAGCCACAGGCGGGCCGCGGACCGCACACCGTCCGCGGCCACGACCAGGTCCGCCGCCAGTCGTTCGCCGCCCGCCGTCGTCACGCGGGCGGTCTCGTCGTCCTGCTCGATGCCCACGACGACGGTGCCGAGGCGCAACGACCCGGGCGGCACCTGCGCGGCCAACACCCGGTGCAGGTCGGCCCGGTGGACCTGAAGGTACGGCGCGCCGAACGCGTCCTCGACCTCGCGTCCCAGCGCGTACCGGCAGATCTCGCTCCCGTCGGACCAGGTGCGAAAGCTCACGTGGGACGGACGCGCGGCCCGCGCGGCGACCGCGTCGAGCACGCCCAGCCGGCGGAGCACGCGCGTGGCGTTGGGCGCCAGCTGGAGCCCCGCACCGACCTCGGCGAACCGCGACGCCTGCTCGACCACGGTGACCTCGTGACCGGCGCGACGCAGGCTCAGCGCCGCCGCCAGTCCCCCGATGCCCGCGCCCACGACGATCGCCCTCATGCCACGCCCCCCACTCCAGCACTCCCAGACGGTGTCCCTCAGTGATGTGACCCCGCCGCGGCCGATGAGCGCCACCCCCGTGAGGAGTCGTTCCGGGACGGGTCCGCACGGCTCCCGAGTGGCCCTGCGGGCACCTCGGTGTGGTCCACTGGCCTGCGGCAACGGATCAAGGCGAGTGGAAGAGAACGTCGATGGCGACGACAGCGCAGGCGAGCGTGCAGTACGAGGACGACCAGGTCCGGGTCACCCGCTGGGACTTCCGGCCCGGAGAGCGCACCGGTCGGCACGTGCACGCGCACGACTACGTGGTCGTGCCGGTGACCGACGGGCGCACCGGTGCGGTCGCCCCCGACGGCTCGGTGACCGAGTCCGACCTGCGCGCGGGGCAGTCCTACGCCCGCCCGGCCGGCGGCGAGCACGACGTCGTGAACGTCGGCGAGGCGCACCTGGCCTTCGTCGAGATCGAGCTCAAGCACACCGACCCGGCCTCCTGACCGTCCTCCGCCGCGAGACGGTCGTGACATCCGCAGGCAGGCCCGGGGGGTCCCGTCCGGGCCCGTCGGCTGCCCTGCGGACCCGGCTCAGGCGGCGGCGGTACCGGTGACGTCGGCCTCGTGCAGCACGGCGACGAGCGTGCTCACCGCGTGGTAGATCTGCTCGGGGGTGTGGTCGCACGTGACGAAGAAGCGCAGCCGGGACTCCTGCTCGGGCACCGCCGGGTGGAGGATGGGATTGACACTTATCCCTCGCCGGAAGAGCAGATCGGCGACGCGCAGCGTCTTCGTCGAGTCCCCGACGATGCA
The DNA here is from genome assembly GCF_054729265.1 of Streptomyces krungchingensis. Taxonomy (NCBI): domain Bacteria; kingdom Bacillati; phylum Actinomycetota; class Actinomycetes; order Kitasatosporales; family Streptomycetaceae; genus Streptomyces; species Streptomyces krungchingensis. Next base: position 773,195 of record NZ_JBPUKY010000001.1, on the reverse strand, counting down.
CGGGACGACCGGAGTGCCGCGGCTGCCGCCGGTGTCGACGCCCCCTTGGCGAGCCAGGCGGAGGAAGAGCCGGGCGTTGGACGCCAGGCGGGCGACGCGCTCCGGCTCGGCGCGCAGGACGCGCAGAGCGGCGAGGGCCGCGGCGGTGTTGGCGGGTGTCATCCCGGCGCTGAAGACGAAGCCGGGAACGGTGTAGCGCAGGTACTCCACGACCGTACGACTCGCGGCGACATAACCGCCGCAGCTCGCCAGCGCCTTGGACAGGGTGCCCGACCACAGGTCGACGGCGTCCGGGGCGGTGCCGAAGTGCTCCCCGATGCCGCGGCCGTGCTCGCCGAGCACCCCGATGCTGTGCGCCTCGTCGATCATCAGCAGCGCGCCGTGGCGGCGCTTGACCTCGATCAGCGCGGGCAGGTCGGCGATGTCGCCGTCCATGCTGTACACGCCCTCGACGACGACGAGGACCCGGCGGTGGTGCGGGCGCACCTCGGCGAGCAGGGCGTCGAGCGCGGCCGCGTCATTGTGCGGGAAGGGCCGCCGCGTGGCGCCGGAGAGCCGGCATCCCTGGAGGATGCTGTCGTGCGCGAGGGCGTCGTGGACGACGAGGTCTCCTTCGCCGACGAGGTGCCCGATCAGGGTGACGTTCGCGGCGTGTCCGCTGACCAGGGTGAGCGCGGCCTCGCACCCGAGCGCGGAGGCCAGTTCCGTCTCCAGGTCGAGGTGGAGCCGGCGGTTGCCGGACAGCAGCCGGCTGGCGGACACCGAGGTGCCGTGGCGTTCGATGGCCTGCGCGGCCGCCTCGCGGACGTGCGGGTGGGTGGCCAGGCCCAGGTAGTTGTAACTGGAGAACGACAGCAGTTCGCGGCCCTCGACGACGGTCGTGTCCGTCATGCCGCCGTCGTGGACGAGGAAGTACGGGTTCGGCAGGCCGGCTTGAGTGAAAGCGGCCACTCGCGCGCCGTGCGCGGCGACCTCCGGGAAGCGGTCGATCCGGCTCTGCCGCCCGCCCCGCCCGTCGGCGGCGGGATCCGTCGCGTCCGCGCGGGCGGGCGGCCGCTCCGGACCGGTGCCGTCGTGACTGCCGTCCGTACCCGGTTCGGTATCCGAGCCGTTGTGGCTGATGTGCGCCCTCCGTTCGGTATCCGAGCCGTTGTGGCTGATGTCCGTCCCCGGTTCGGCATCCGTGACGTTGTGGCTGATGTGCGCCCTCGGTTCGGCATCCGTGACGTTGTGGCCGTCGACTTCCGGTCGGGCACCCGTGTCGTGGCTGCCGTCGACTGTCGGTTCGGTCTCCGGGGCAGGTACGACGGTGAGCACACCGGGTGCCTCCTGGCCGGGGCTCGGTCGTGCGGGCCGAGCGGCGCCCGGTGCGTCGCCCGCGGGGATCGCGGCGGGCCCGGACGCGGGCGGTGTCGCGGCCGATGTGCACACCTCCGTGCCGCCCGCACTTTCCGTGATCATGGAGATGAGGGCGGCGACGGTCGGCAGGTCGTGCCGCTTCTCGTCGGCCGACAACCGCGGCCACTGCCGTGCGAGGGCTGTGAACAGGTCGGTCAGCATGAGCGAGTCGAACCCGAGATCCTCGACCAGCCGTTGATCCGCGCGCAGATGGCCGACCGGGAACGCGCTGATCCTGGCCACGTGCGCGAACACGGTCCCGGCGATCTCCGCGGCTGCCGCGGCCTCGACGGTGCCTGCGGCCGTGGCGCCTTCGACGGTGCCCGCGGCCGTGGCGCCTTCGACGGTGCCCGCGGCTGTCGTGGCTTCGACGGTCCCCGTGGCTGTCGTGGCTTCCACGGCTTCAGCGACCGCTGCGGCTTCGTCGGTCTCAGAGGCTCCCGCGCCCTCGGTGGCCTCAGCGGCTCCTTCGCCCTCGGTGGCCTCCGTGTCTCCCGCAGCCTCGACGGCTTCCGTGCTGTCCCGCGGTGCCGAGCAGGCGTCGTCCGTCCCGGCCGCGTCGGGCAGTTCGCACCGCGCCGCCGGGAGCGTCACAACCTCCGTCACGGCAGGGCTCGTCGAGCCGTCCGCACCGTCACTCGGCCCGGTGCCCCGCGGCACGGGCGGTTCTGCGGCCTGGGCGGGGCGGGTGGCGGCGTAGGCATCCAGCGCCGTTTCGAGGCGGGTCAGGGTGACGGCCTGTTCCCGCAGCAGGGCGAGCGCCTCGGTCAGCAAGTCCCGTACGTCGGTTTGCTGTTGCTCCCCGTCCGGCCTTGTCGCGTGGTCCGCCACACCGGCGTCGGCGGCGGCGCCCACGGGGACGGCGGAGTTCTCGGGGGCAGCGTCGCTCACAGAGGCAGCGTCGCTCGCGGTGACGGCCGACTCCTCGGGGATGTCCTCGGGGACGGCGGAGTCCTCGGGGACGGCGGAGTCCTCGGGGACGGCGGAGTCCACGGGGAAACCCGCCTCCGTGTGCGCCGACGGCCGCCGCGTCCCCCGTATCCAGTAGGACCGGGTGTCGAGCCGGGCCACCGGCAGGTCCAGGAGCCGGCGTTCGTCGTGGGGGACGAGGGCGCGGGGGTCGGTTCCGGCACCGAGGACCGCGAGGCGGGCGAGCGCGTCGAGGAAGGTGTGACCGTTGTCCGGTGCCGGCCCGTCGGCGGACACGAGGTGGACGTCGTCGTGGCCGGTGAGTGTGCGGCGGATGCACGACAGCAGTGAACGGTGTCCGGTCACCTGGACGAAGACGCGGGCACCGTGGGCATGGGCGCTGCGGACGGCGTCCTCGAAGCGGACCGGCGCGGAGGCGTGCCGGGCCCACAGCTCGCGGAGCTCGGTGGGCTCGGTGCACAGGGCGCCGTTCACGCAGGAGACGAACGCCACGGAGGGGCGGGCGAGGTCGCGGCGGGCGAGATCGCTGCGGATGGCCTTCTCGGCGCCGGCCACGCGCGGCGAGTGGAAGGCGCCCGACACCTCCAGCCGCCGGGTGGCGACCTTCGCGGCCGCGCAGGCGCGTTCCAGGGTGGCGAGACCTTCCAGGGTTCCGCTCACCACGACGTGCCGGGGGTGGTTGAAGCAGGCGAGCCACACGTCGTCGACGCCGTCGGCCAGCTGCCGGAAGGTCGCCTTGTCGGCGTGCAGGGCCAGCATCCCGCCGGCGGATCCGGCCTGCCCCCGCCGGCCGGACTCGGTGCGGGCGAGGACGGTGCCGCGGTTCGCGAGCAGCCGGACGGTGTCCTCACCGGTGAGCACGTCCGCCGCCGCGGCGGCGGCGAACTCCCCGGCGCTGTGCCCCAGTACGACGTCGGGGCGGATGCCGCAGGCGGCCAGCAGACGGGTCGCGGCGATCTGGACGGTGCCGAGCAGCGGCTGGCACACCTCGGTGGCGGCCAGCCTCCGACGCAGCTCCGCGTCGTCCGGTCGTGCCGTCGCCCGTGGCCCGTACAGCACCTCGGCCGGATCGAGGTGGGTGTGCTCGCGGGCGACGCGGGCGAGCTCGTCGAACGCCGACCGGAACGGGGCGAACCGCCGGTAGAGGTCGTGCATCAGGGCGAGCCGCTGGCTGCCCTGCCCGGGGAAGACGAACGCGACACGGCGGCGATCGGGCGGCAGGGGAGCGTCCGCGGCGAACGCGCCGTCGCCCAGATCACCCCGCGCACCCTCGGCGAGCCGCCGCCGGGCCAGGCGCAGCCGCCTCACGTACTCGTCGAGGCTGGTGGCCGTGACGGCCAGGCGGGAGGTGAGGGGCTCGCGGCAGCCCAGGGTGTGGGCCAGGGCCGCGAGCGGTGTCCCGGGCGCCCGGTCCAGGACGTCGAGCAGCTCGCCGATGTGGGCGTCCAGCAGACGGGGGCTGCCGGCCGAGACGAGGACGAGGTGCGGAGCGCGTTCCGGCCGCTGCGGGCGGCGGGGCACGTCCGGCCCGGCCGGCGCTGCGGCGTGCTGCGCATGAGCCCGTCCGACCGGAGCGGGCGACGGGGCGGGCGCGGGCGCTTCTTCGAGGATCGCGTGCACGTTGGTGCCGCCGAAGCCGAACGAGCTGACGGCGGCCCGCACCGGCGCCGCTCCCTGCGGCCAGGGCCGCACGGTGTCGGCGAACCGCAGACCGGCGGTGCCGACGGCGAGATCCGGGTGCGGGGTGACGTCCGGCTGCGGCGGGACGGTCCGTCGGTGGACGGCCAGAGCCGCTTTCACCAGCCCCGCGAGCCCCGAGGCGGCCAGGGCGTGCCCGATGAGGGCCTTCGTCGAGCCGAGGTAGCACAGGCCGGGATCGTCGTCGGGAAACTCCGTACGCAGCCGGCGCAGCGCTTCCACCTCGGCGCGGTCGCCGGCACGGGTGGCGGTGCCGTGCGCCTCGATGTAGCCCATCGAGGACGGGGCCACGCCGGCGTCGTGGTAGGCACGGCGCATGGCACGCAGCTGGCCTTCGGCCGTGGGAGCCAGCGGTCCGGGGCAGGCGCCGTCGTTGGCGGAGCCGATGCCCTTGATCACGGCGTAGATCCGGTCGCCGGCGGCGAGTGCGTCCGCGAGCGGTCGCAGGACGGCGCTCGCCGCGCCCTCACCGAGGACGAAACCGTCGGCGCGCCGGTCGAACGGGCGGCACACTCCGGTGGCGGACAGCGCGCCCAGCTGGGAGAAGCCGATCAGGCCGTCGGGGGTGAGGCTGATGTAGACACCGCCGACGACCGCGATGCGGCATGTGTTCCGGCGCAGGTGGGAGACGGCCGTCTCCAGCGCGATCAGGGAACCGGAGCAGGCGGCGTCCACGGCGAAGCTGGGACCGCCGAGGCCGTACTGCCGGCTGATGGTGGCCGGTGCCATGTTGAGCAGGCTGCCGGGCAGGGTGAAGGCGCGGATCTCGCACAGCTGCCGGGCCCACTGCCGCACGGCGTCGGCGGCACGGGCGTCGGACGCACGGGTGCGGGTCCTCCGGGCCTCCGCGGCGCATGCGTGACCGGCGGCTGCGGCGTCACCCGAGAGGGCCGCGACGGCGCGGGCGCCGGACCCGGGGCAGTCGGGAGGCAGGCCGGGTGGTCCCTCGGCGAGGGTGAGAGCCCTGATTTGGGCGGACAGGAGGTCCTTGTAGTCCGACACCGACATCCCGACGAAGACCCCGGTGTTGTCCTTGTCGAACCCGCCGCGGCCCCAGCCCGCGTCGTCGAGGGCTTCGCGGGTCACGTCGAGCATGAGCCGGTGCTGCGGGTCCATGGCCTCGACGCGGGCGGGCGGCAGCCCGTAGTGCAGGGCGGCGAAGCGGTCGACATCGTCGAGGAAGGCGACCTGGTCGGTGTAGGCGGCGGACGCGGTGCGCCGGCCCGGTGTGTGAAAGGGCGCGTGGTTCCAGCGCTCCGCGGGCACGGCGGCGAACTGCCGCTCGGCGGCGAGCAGGAGCTTCCAGTACGCCTGGAGGTCACGGGCGCCGGGGAAACGGCAGCCGAGGCCGATGACGGCGATGTCGGCGGGGGAGACGATGACGGTCATGACAGGTCTTCCTTCGTGGGGGAGGGCGGGGGCGTCGATGGACCGGGGAGCGGGCCGGGGGGTGGGGCGGTCGGGGGGAGCGCGGCGGGCGGCGCGGCCCCGGACGCCGGCGGCGACCGATGTTCCGGCACCGGTGGTGGTGGCGGAGGCGGCGGTGGCCGATGCCCCGGCGCCGGGGACGGTGGCGGGGGAGGAGGCCACCGGCGTACCGACACCGGTGGCGGGGGCGGAGCCGATCCGCGTCCCGGGCCCGGAGGCGGTGGGCACGCCGGGCCCGGCAGCGGTGTGCACGTCCGGTCGGGCGGATGCTCCGGGCCGTGCGCCGCCGAGGTGCGCGCGGCAAGCGGCTCACGCCGCAGTGGACGCGGCGTCCACCAGTTCCAGCGGCCCGCAAGCCGCATGAGCGCGGGCACCAGGACACCGCGTACGAGGGTGGCGTCGAGGAGGACGCCGAGGCCCGCGCCGATTCCGAAGAACTGGAGCAGCCCGACCCGCGAGGTGCCGAAGCTGAGCAGGGTGAACGCGAGCAGAGCACCCGCGGCCGTGACGATGGGGCCCGTGCGGGCGATGCCCGTGACGATCGCGTCGGCGGTGCCCTGCCCGGCGTCGTGGGCCTCCTTGATGCGGGCCAGGACGAAGACCTCGTAGTCGACCGACAGCCCGAAGACGATGCACAGCAGCAGGACCGGCATGGTGGTGGTGAGCGGTCCGGGTGTGAAGCCGAGCAGGTTCTGCAGGTGGCCGTTCTGGAAGACCCACACCATCGCGCCGAGGACGGCCGCGAGGCTCAGCGCGTTGAGCACGATGGCCTTGAACGGCAGGATCACGCTGCGGGTGAAGCCCAGCAGGAGCACGAACGTGGTGACGGTGATGATCGCCAGCGCGGCCGGGAGCCGGTGCGCGACCGTGTCCTTGGCGTCGACGAGCACCGCGCTCGGCCCGCCGACGTGAACCGAGGTGCCCGCGGGGACGGGCATGGCGCGAATGGCACGCACCAGCTGCTGAGCAGCCCCCGACCGGGGGTCGGCCGAGGGCACGACGACCAGGAACGCGGGACCGTCGGTGTCGGTCGCGGTACCGGCCGCCCGTGGGTCGATCCCGCCGACCTGCCGACCGTCACGGTAGACGCCCGACGGACCGACGACCTCGGCCACGTCGGGCAGCGCGGACAGCCGGGGACCGTAGTCCTGGGCGACCTGCGGTGTCGTGCTCGTGGTGAACACCGTCAGCGGCGTGGCGCCCTTCCCGCCGAACTCGTCGCGCAACGCGTCCCCGGCCTGGCGGCTGGTCGCGCTCACCGGCAGCGTCCGGTCGTCGGGGGTGGCGAACGACGCGTGCGCGAACGGCCAGGCGAGGACCGCCAGCAGGCCGATCACCGGCAGCGCGGCGAGTACCGGGCGGCGTACGACACGCCGCGCCAGCGACTCCCAGCCGCGCGACGCGCCGCCCGCTCGCGCCCGACGGCGCCACGGCACGGGCCACGCGTTCACCCGCCGGCCCAGCAGCGCCAGCAGAGCCGGCATGACGGTCAGGGCGCCCAGGGCCGCGATCGCCACCACGGCGATGCCCGCGTAGGCGAAGGACCGCAGGAAGTACGGCGGGAACACCAGCAGCGTCGCCAGCGCGGCGCAGACGGTCGCGGCGCTGAAGACGATCGTGTGGCCCGCGGTGCGCACGGTGGCCACGGCGGCTTCGCGCGATGGCCGTCCGGCGGCGATCTCCTCACGGAAGCGGGAGACGACCAGCAGGCCGTAGTCGATTCCCAGGCCCAGCCCGAGCGCCGTCGTCAGGTTCAGCGCGAACACCGACACGTCCGTGACCGCTCCCAGGACGTTCAGCACCAGGAGCGTCCCGGCGACGGCCAGCCCGCCGATCAGCAGGGGGAGCAGCGCGGCCATCACGCTGCCGAACACCAGGACCAGCAGGATCAGCGTGCCGGGCACGACGACGGCCTCCGCCCGTTTCAGGTCGGAGTCCGAGAGGTCCTGGATCTCGGCCTCGACGAGCGCGGGTCCGCCCACGCGTACGTGCAGGGCGGCCGTCCCGCCCGGCGCCGACGGGCCGGGGGCCTCACCGGAGGGAGCCGTGCGGGCGGACGCCCCGCGCGCGGAGGACTCGCCCGGGGATGTCCGGGCGCCGGATGATCCGTCGGCGGACGCCCCCGCGGCCACGGACGTACCGGGACCGGACCCACCGGCACCGGGTCCGGACCCGCCGGAACCGGGATCGGACCCGCCGGTACCGGGATCGGACCCGCCGGCACGGGCCGTGGCGGCACCAGAAGCGGACCCGGCCGTGACGACGGCGGACCCGGACCCGGCCGCGGCGGCACCGGAACCCGACCCGGACCCGGCCAGCACGGCGCGCAGCTCCCGTACCCGCTCCGCGAGCTGTTCTCCGTCCCCGTCCACGTGTGCGAGCACCAGGCCCGCCCGGCCGTCCTGGCCGCGCAGCCGGTCCGCATGAGTCGTCCAGTACGAGACGACGGCGCTCACGTGCGGTTGCGCCGCCAGTCGCCGGGTCAGCTCCTCACCGGCCCGACGGGCGGCGGGGTCGTCCACGGACCCCCGCGGCACCTGTGCGACGACGACCACGTTCGGAGATCCGCCGAATCGGTCGGCCGTCACCCGGGCCGCGAAACTGGAGTCGGAACGGGGATCGTCGTATCCCTGGGTCTTCAGACGGCCGCCGGCCCCGGCGCCGAACACCACGCACAGCACGAGGAAGACGAGCCCGGCGAACAGCACCAGCCGAGGACGACGGGTCGCCGCCTCACCGATCCAGCACAGCATCCGAGCCTCCAGGGGCGTTCCGCGCCCGCTCCGGGGTGTGCGGCAGGCGCGTCCTGCCACCGTGCCCGGGCGGGTCGGCGCGCCGTAGTCCCGGCTGTTCGTCACTTGACGCGACCGAGCGGAGGAGGTACCCGCACCCTGAACCGGGTGGATGCCAGAGGCGTTGCACGACCAGCGTGCCGCCGTGCGCGACGGGCTCTCGGCTGCCCGGCAGTTCGAGGCGCGCCCGCGCTCGAAACGTGCGGACGGCAGCGACTCGCTAGCCTGTATGTGCGGGGGAGCGGCTCGGGCAACGCCCAAGGAGGCCGACGTGGCAGACACGGCTGACATGGCTGACGCAACGACCGGCGCCGGGACACGGGGACGACCCCACGGCATGCCCGGCCCGTCCGCCGGCGCCGATTCCCCCCGCTACCTGCCGATCGCCGATCACGGTCTGATCGGCGACCTGCGCAGTGCCGCTCTCGTCGGCACCAACGGCACGATCGACTGGTACTGCTGTCCACGCTTCGACGCACCCAGCGTCTTCGCCTCGATCCTCGACGCCGATCGGGGCGGCTGCTTCGAACTCGCCGCCGACGTGCCCTGCCGCACGAAGCAGTTCTACTTCCCCGACACCAACGTGCTCATCACGCGGTTCTTCGCGGAGGACGGAGTCGGTGAGATCCAGGACTTCATGCCCGTGGTCGACGACTCGCGCGAGGCGGACCGGCACCGTCTCATCCGCCGCGTGATCTGTGTGCGCGGAACCCTTCCCTTCCGCGCCCGCATCGCCCCTCGCTTCGCCTACGGCACCCTGCCGCACACCGTGCACAAGCGGCCGGGCCAAGCCCTCTTCGAGTGCTCCACACTCAAGCTCGCCCTGACCTCCACGGTCCCCATGGAGGTCGACGGACAGGACGTGTGGTCGCTGTTCAAACTGCACGAGGGCGAGGCCGCCGTCTTCACCCTCGACCGGGTCGGCGGCGACGTCGCCCCGCGCTTCTGCGCCGTGGCCGAGGCCGAGGAGTCGTTCGACGCGACCGTGCGCTACTGGCGGCGCTGGCTGTCGCGTTCCCGCTACCGCGGCCGCTGGCGGGAGATGGTCCACCGCTCCGCCCTCACGCTGAAGCTGCTGACCTACGTACCGACCGGCGCGATCATCGCCGCCCCCACCACCAGCCTGCCCGAACAGATCGGCGGGGAGCGCAACTGGGACTATCGGTACGTGTGGATCCGCGACGCCGCGTTCTGCGTGTACGCGCTGCTCCGCCTCGGATTCACCGACGAGGCCGAGGCCTTCATGGGCTTCCTGACGGACCACGCGGGTCTCACCACGGAGCAGGAGCCCGGCCCCACCGGCCCGCTGCAGATCATGTACGGCATCGACGGCCGCCGTGAACTGCCCGAAGAGACGCTGCCCCACCTGGAGGGCTACCGCAACTCCGCACCCGTACGCGTCGGCAACGAAGCCGTCGGACAGCTCCAGCTCGACATCTACGGCGCGCTGATCGACTCCCTCTACCTCTACGACAAGTGGGGCAAGCCGATCTCCAGCGCGCACTGGGAGAGCATCGGCGAACTGGTGGACTGGGTCTGCGAGAACTGGGACCAGCCCGACGAAGGCGTGTGGGAGACCCGCGGCGGGCGCAAGCCGTTCCTGTACTCACGGCTCATGTGCTGGGTGGCGATCGAGCGCGGCATACGTCTCGCCCAGCACCGCGGCCTGCCCGCGGACATCGTCCGCTGGGCGAAGGTCCGCGACGACATCTACCGTCGCATCATGCGCCACGGCTGGTCCGACGAACGGCGGGCCTTCACCCAGTACGAGGACAGCAACATCCTCGACGCGTCCCTCCTGATGATGCCGCTGGCGAAGTTCATCGCCCCGACCGACCCCAAGTGGCTGACGACGCTCGACGCCCTGGGCGAGGACCTCGTGTCGGACTCCCTCGTGTACCGCTACGACCCGCAGGCGAGCCCCGACGGACTCCAGGGCGAGGAAGGGACCTTCTCCATCTGCTCGTTCTGGTACGTCGAGGCGCTCACCCGTGCGGGCCGGCTCGACGAGGCCCGCCTCGCCTTCGAGAAGATGCTCACCTACGCCAATCACCTCGGTCTCTACGCCGAGGAGATCGGCCACACCGGCGAACAGCACGGGAACTTCCCCCAGGCCTTCACCCATCTCGCCCTCATCAGCGCCGCGTTCAACCTGGACCGCAGACTCGGCTGACCCCCCCGTGCTCCCCCCGCGAGCGGCCGGAACGCGGCCCGGTCGCGGGGGAGTTGGCATCCGTGTGTCATCCCCTGCCTTCGTCAGCGGCCGGCAGGGGGCCGATCACCGGGTTGGTGAGGTGCTGGAAGATGATCGACGTCCGGAAGCTGACGATCTCGCGCCGGTCGGTGAACTGGTCCAGCAGGAAGGCGTGCAGGTGGTCGATGTCCTGCGCGGTGACATGGACGAGGAAGTCGTCGCTGCCGGCCATCGTGTAGACGGAGAGCACCTCCGGCAACCGGGTCACCGAGCGCTCGAAGGCGGCGACCACGTCGCGGCGCAGCGGCCGGACCTGTGTGAACACCATGGCCTGTACGGCGCGGTTGAGCGCCGGCAGGGACACCTGGGCGCGGTAGCCCTGGATGATGCCGCGTTGCCGCAGGAGCCGGGTGCGTTCGAGGCACGTCGAGGGGGCGATGCCGAGTTTCTCGGCGAGCGCCCGGTTGGACTGGCGTGCGTCCGACTGCAGCTGCCGCAGGATCTCTGTATCAAGTTCGTCCACGATCGCCCCCAGGCCTCGCGTGCCGAATTTCGTTCGGCAGAACGGTTTCGGTCCTGCACATCAGCCTAGCTTCGACGTCATGAGCGAATCATTTGCGCATGAGGAAGTCGTGGTCCGACAGGGCCGTCGTTCCCGTCTGCCGCTGATCGTGGCCGTGCACTCCCGGGCGCTGGGCCCGGCCGTCGGCGGCTGCCGGCTGCGCCGCTACGACAGCTGGCGCGACGGACTGACCGACGCGCTGCGCCTGTCCGAGGCGATGACCTACAAGGCGGCCGTGGCCGGCCTCGACTTCGGCGGCGGCAAGAGCGTCATCGCAGTCGACCGGCACACCGAACTGACGCCGGATCTGCGCGAGGCCGCGCTGTCGGACCTGGGCGAACTGATCGCGTCCTTCGAGGGTTCCTACCGGACGGGTCCCGACATCGGCACCGGCCCCGACGACATGGTGGTCCTGCGGCGATTCTCTCCGTACGCCTACTGCGCTCCCGAGGAGCAGGGAGGCACCGGCGACTCCAGCGGCCCCACCGCGGCGGGCGTCCTCGCCGCGCTGCACGCCGGTGCGCGGCACGTCTTCGGCGACGCGTCCTGTGCGGGCCGAGCGGTCGTCGTCAGCGGCTTCGGGGCCGTCGGCAGCGCCGTCGCAGCCGGTCTGGCGGCCGAAGGGGCGCACGTCGTCGTGTCGGACGTGGAGCAGTCCAGGAAGGACGCGGCGCTTGCGGCGGGCTTCGGATGGGTCGAGCCCGAACAGGCGCTCTCCGCACCGGCCGACATCCTGGTGCCCGCCGCGACGGGCGGGGTGCTGAGCGAGGAGACCGTCCCGGGGCTCGACGCCCGGCTGGTCGTCGGTCCGGCGAACAATCAGCTCACCGAGGAATCCGTCGCGGACGCCCTCGCCCACCGGGGGATCGTCTGGATTCCCGACTACGTCGCCGGCGCGGGCGGCATCGCCTACACGCTCAGCCGGGAGTCGGACCACCACAGCCACGACGCCGCGATGAAGCGGGTGGACGCCATCGGGGACACCGTGAGCCGCGTCCTCGACCTCGCTCACGAGAAGGGCTGCACTCCGCTGCGCGCGGCAGGGGAGCTCGCGGGGCGCCGACTTGCCTCCGCGGTGTCAGGAGCACCGGCCGGCTGACGCTCCTGCGCGCCGGTCCCGTGCCCCTTCGACGCTCCGCCGCGTCCGACGGCGGCGGAACGCGGAGCGCCGGGTCCACATGTTCGACGGGAGGCGTTCCAGACGCGGGGTGTCGCAGGTTAAGGTCTCGTCCGAGAGATCTTGTACGGAGGTGCCCGGAATGGACAACAGCGAGCCCGCCCGGCGGGGCCGCCCCCCGGGCATTCGGGCTGTCAAGGGTGAGCTGACCGCCCGCCAGCAGGCCATCGTCGACTTCATCACGACGACGGTCCAGCAGCAGGGCTACCCGCCGTCGATGCGGGAGATCGGCAAGGCCGTACGGCTCGCCAGCACCTCGTCCGTCGCTCACCAGCTGATGACGCTGGAGCGCAAGGGCCTCCTGTACCGCGACCCGCACCGTCCGCGCGCCTACCGGGTGCGTTCCCCGTGGTCGCCCGACCTCGGCGAACGGGGCGAACCGCCGGTGGAGGTGCCGCTCGTCGGACGGATCGCCGCCGGTGCGCCCCTGCTCGCCGAGGAATCCGTGGAGGACGTCTACTCACTGCCTCGCCAGATCGTCGGTGACGGCGACCTGTTCGCGCTGACGGTGTCCGGCGACAGCATGATCGAGGCGGCGATCTGCGACGGCGACATCGTGACCGTACGGCGGCAGGACAGCGCCGACCACGGTGACATCGTCGCCGCGCTCCTGGAGGACGAGGCGACGGTCAAGCAGCTGCGCCGCCAGGACGGCGAGGTCTGGCTGATGCCGCGCAACCCCGCCTACGCCCCGATCCCGGGCGACGGGGTGCAGATCCTGGGCAAGGTCGTCGGAGTCCTGCGCCTGCTCTGAGACGTCCGGCCCCGGTTCCGGAGCCGGACGTCGTTCCGTCCGGACCGCCTAGACGGCCCGGACGAGGAGGAGCGCGACGTCGTCGTGGTCGTCGGGGTGGCGCAGGCCGTACAGCAGACGGTCGCAGGTCTCCTCCAGAGGCCGGTCGGGGTCGTCGAGGAAGCTCAGCATGGTGTTGAGCCGGTCGTCGATGGAGTGGTGCCGGGTCTCCACGAGGCCGTCGGTGTACAGGACGAGCAGATCACCGGGTTTGAGTTCGGCCGTGGTCGTCTCGAAGGGGATGCCGCCGACGCCCAGCGGGGTCCCGGCGGGCAGGTCGAGCAACTCGGGCGGGTGGCCGGGGCGGGCTATCGCAGGCGGCATGTGTCCGGCGTTGGAGATGTGGCACTGGCCGCTCCGCGGGTCGTAGACCGCGTACAGGCACGTGACGATGTAGTGCTCCAGATCGCAGGTGATCTTGTCCATGTGCTGGAGCACCGTCTCGGGTGCCAGGTCGAGGTCCGCGTAGGCGCAGGTGGCGGTGCGCAGCCGGCCCATGGTGGCGGCGGCGTCGATGCCGTTGCCCATGACGTCGCCGACGACGAGCGCGGTCTTGTCGTCGGTCAGCGGGATGACGTCGTACCAGTCCCCGCCGACCTCGCTGGTGGCCTGGGCCGGGTGGTAACGGGAGGCGAGTTCCAGGCCGGTCCGGTTCGGCGGGTGGTCGGGCAGCAGGCTGCGCTGGAGTGTGAGAGCCGTGTTGCGCACGCTCTGGAACCAACGCGCGTTGTCGATGGCCACGGCGGCGCGGCTCGCGAGTTCACCGGCCAGGACGACGTCGTCCTGGTCGAACGGCACCGGGTTGCGCGTCCGTTTCAGGTCGAGAGCACCGAGTACTTCGCCGTGGGCGATCAACGGCACCGCGAGATACGAGTGGACGCCGGCGTGCGCCAGGATCGCGGTGGCCTCCGGGGAGCGGGCGATCCGCCGCAGGTCGTGTTCGCCCACATGGCGCACCAGGACGGGGCGGCCGGTGTGCACGCACAGGGTGACGAGACGGTCGCCGTCGTAGGCGGCGAGGTCGCCGGGCGGGTCGGCGGCGCGCAGGGCCGCCGTCGGGTGCGCCGCCTTGAGGGCCAGGGCCCGGAAGAGCTCCGGGCCGTTGTCCGGTGCGCGGGTACGACGGCAGGCGAGGGCGGAGTCGAGGATGTCCACGGCGACGACGTCGGCGAGTTCGGGCGTGACGACCTCGGCCAGTTCGTGGGCCGTCTGCTCGACGTCCAGTGTGGTGCCGACGCGCGTGGACGCGGCGGCGATGAGGGCCAGGCGTCTACGGGCCCGGTCGGCCTCGGTGGCCGCACGGTGCCGTTCGGTGACGTCGACGACCGAGGCGGCCGCGCCCAGGATCCGGCCTCCGGGGTCCTCCAGCCGGTAGAACGAGAGGGACCAGGCCCGGTCGTGCTCGGGATCGGAAGGCGGACGGCCCACGTGGTACTGGTCGAGCAGCGGTGTGCCGGTGGTCAGCACCTGCTGCAGGGCCGACTCGATGGTGTCGACATCGGGGAAGGGAAGCGTCTCCCTCAGATGCCGGCCGATGTGTTCCTCCGCGGGTATGCCGTCGATGCGCTCCAGCGCGGGGTTGACGAGGAGGTAGCGCAGCTCGGGATCCATGAGGGCCAGACCGATGGGGGACTGGTTGATCAGCCGCTCGCACAGCGCCAGGTCGGTCTCGACGCGCTGGAGCAGGGTGTGGTCGGCCGCGATGCCCAGCGCGTACACGTCCCCCAGATCGTCCAGGAGCCGCATGTTGCGGAACTCCATCACGCGGGTGCTGCCGTCCTTGTGCAGGATGGGGAAGGCTCCGGCCCAGCTCCGGCCGGTCTCCAGCACCTCCGCGAAGAGGCCGAGGACGGCGTCCAGATGCTCCGGGCCGATCATCAACCGGGCCGCGTACTCACCCAGGGCCTCCTCCGCGGTGTAGCCGAAGAGCTCCTCGGCCTGCGGGGTCCAGAACACGATGCGCCCGCTCGCGTCGAGCACCACGGCGGCCACGCTGAGCACGTCCAGCAAACCGGTCGGCCGGGGCGGCACGGGGCCGGCGCCGTCGCCGAGGATCGGTTGGCGGGATTCGGCTGTCATCGCAGATCCTCCTCCGCTGGCCAGGAGGACATGCCTCCCGAGCGGGTACCGCTCCACGCCTGGGGTCCGAGGACCCGCACTCCCATCATGACCGCCCTGCCTCGGCCTGCCCAACCCGGCGCATGCCCTGGGCCGGCCGGAACGGCTCCCTGCCGACCGGGTACCCCCGAATGCCGCGGCGACCCTCGGGCTCCGGTGGCGCCGCCCGTCCCGCGCGGCGGGCGGCGTGGCGTCCGGTCCCGGCGAGGCCGGTTCGCGGAGTATGGCTTCTGCGCCGGGCCATTCGTCGACAGCGCCGTCGCATCGCGTACAGCGGACCGCAGGCTACAGACAGTGGACTGGAGGCAGACGTGACGGTGAGCCGTATCGGCCTGGTCGTGCACGGAGGGCGCGAGGAAGCCGTACGGGCGGCGGACTCGGTCCGGACCTGGTGCGCCGCGCAGGCAGTGCAGTGCACGGACATCGACGTGTGGAACGACGGCGAACGGCACAGCGCGTGCGAGGAGGTCGAATCGGCGGGCGATCCCGACCTCATCGTGACCCTCGGCGGCGACGGGACGTTCCTGCGAGGTGCCCGGCTGGCCGCCGAGCACGACGCCCTGGTCCTCGGCGTCGACTTCGGCCGGGTCGGCTTCCTGACGGAGGTGCCCGTGACGATGATGCACTCGGCCCTGGACGCCGTGCGCGAGGACCGCATCACCGTCGAGCACCGCATGATGCTCACCATGCGGTCCTCGTGTCCCCTGAAAGTGCCCGAGGACATGGAGGCGCTGGTCCGCTACGGCCGCGGTCCGCTGCTGCCGCCGCCACGGGTGCGCGCCGACTGCATGTCCGGCGGCGAGTGGGGCATCGCGCTGCACGTCACCGCACTCAACGACGTGGTCCTGGAGAAGCTGTCCAGAGACCGGCAGGTGTCCGTGGGCGTGTACCTGGCCGGGCGGCTTCTGGCGGCCTACTCCGCCGACGCCCTGCTCGTCGCCACCCCGACGGGATCGACCGCGTACAGCTTCGCCGCCGGGGGGCCCGTCGTGTCGCCCCGGGCGGAGGGCCTCGTCTTCACACCGGTCGCCCCGCACATGGCCTTCAACAGGTCGGTGGTCGCCGCACCGGACGAGCCCATCGGCCTGCGGGTGCTCGAACGGTCGGGTCAGGCCGCCGTCAGCATCGACGGTCAACTGCGCGGAGTGCTCGATCCGGGCGACTGGATCGGCGTGTACGCGGCCCCCCGCCGCCTGCGGGCGGTCCGCCTCGGGCCCATGGACTTCTACGGCCGGCTGCGCGAACGCATGAGGCTCACCGACGCGCCGGCGGCGGTGGCCGACGGATGCGCGGTCCCTCTCTGGCCCGCCACGACCCCTCCGCCGCAAGATCTGGCCCACCTGGCGCTCCCGGCGACACCCGGCAGCGGAGCCGCGCCCAGTGATGCAGGCACGACTCGACCGGCCTGAGGGACGCGGCCCCCGTACCCGCTGTCGGATCCGGGGGCCGGGCAGGGGAGTTCGCGACGTCAGCTGTCGTGCAGTGCTTTGCGCAGCGCGTCGACGGCGAGGTGCCGGGCGACGTTGGTGGCACGCGTGTCCCGCAGGCTGTCCAGCAGCATGAAGTCGTGCACCATGCCCGCCACACGGACGGCGGTGACGTCGACGCCGGCCTCGCGGAGCTTGTTGGCGTACTGCTCGCCCTCGTCGCGCAGGACGTCCGCCTCGTCGGTGATGACGAGCGTCGTGGGCAGGCCCCTGAGCTGGTCCAGGCCGGCCTGCAGCGGCGAGGCGTACACCTCCGTCCGCTGCGAGGGCTCGGAGTACTGGTCCCAGAACCACTTCATGCCGTCGCGGGTCAGGTAGTAGCCCTCGGCGAACTGATGGTAGGACGGCGTGTCGAAGTCGGCGTTGGTGACGGGGTAGAGCAGGACCTGGGCCTTCAGGTCGAGTCCGCCGCGCTCCTTGTTCATGAGGGCGAAGACGGCCGACATGCAGCCGCCGACCGACTCGCCGGTCACGACCATGCGGCTGGTGTCCAGGCCGTGTTCGGCGCCGTGTTCGGCGACCCACTGGCCGACCGCGTAGTTCTGTTCGACCTGGGTCGGGTACTTCGCCTCGGGAGCGCGGTCGTAGACGGGGAAGACGCCCGCGGCCCCGGCTCCGACGGCCAGTTCGCGGAAGAGGCGGTCGTGCGTCTTGTCGTCACCGAAGACCCAGCCGGCGCCGTGGATGTAGAACATCACGGGAAGCGGGCCGGTGGCACCCTTCGGCCTGATGATCCGGGTGCGGACCTGCCCCCACTTCCCGGCGTCGACGGTCACCCACTCCTCGTCGACCTCCGGCCGTTCGACGCCCTCGCCGCTCTGCAGGCTCACCAGGATGTCGCGGCCCTTCTCCGGCGGCACCTCGTAGATGCGCGGATGCGGGTCGGTGGCCTCGGTCAGCTCCTTCGCCGCGGGTTCGAGGTAGGGCGTGATGGGAGGCGGAAAGTCGGACATGGATCCTCCGGTTCGGACGGGTACCGGCCTGTGCGTGTGCCTGCGCCTGTGGCCCCGAGCGCGCTGTGTCCGACTCAACGCGTAACCGTCGGGTGCGGCAACCGGGCGACCTGTCCCGGCCCGGCCTCGTGGGGGCACCCATCCGCCCTTCGGGTGAATCCTGTCCGTTCTTGATGCGTCGCCGTCCGATGTGGTGTCGTGCGATGCGCTGCGGTGCGATGCCCTGACCGACGGGCGCGGGATCCTCCGGTCAGGGACGCCGTCGAGTCGTCGGCGAGGGCCTCGCCACGCCACCGGAACCGCGTGGTGGCGGCGTCAGGGGAGGATCGAGTCGACGTAGCCGCCGTCGGCCCGCAACGCGCCGCCGGTGGTCGCGGAGGCCTGCGGAGAGCTGAGGTAGACCACCATGTTGGCGATCTCCTCGGGCTCGATGAGCCGCTGGACCAGCGACTGGGGACGGTGCTTGATCATGAACTCGTGCTGGGCCTCGTCCCACGGCAGGTCGGGTGACACCAGCTGGTACACGAATTTCTCGACACCCGCGGTGTGCGTGGGACCGGCGATGACGGTATTGACGGTGACACCCGTCCCGGCGGCGTCCTTCGCGAAGCCGCGGGTGAGCGCGAGCAGCGACGTCTTCGTCATCCCGTAGTGGATCATCTCCGCGGGGATCGCGATGGCGGAGTCGCTGGCGATGGACTGGATCCGCCCCCAGCCGCGCTCCTTCATGCCGGGCAGGTAGGAGCGGATGAGCCGGGCGGCGGAGAGCACGTTCACCTCGAAGTAGCGCCGCCACTCGGCGTCCTCGATCTCCAGGGGCGGGGTGGCACCGAAGATGCCCAGATTGTTGACCAGGATGTCCACCGCCGGCAGGACGTCCAGGACTGCCCTTGTCCCGTTCTCGCTCGCCAGGTCGCCCGGGGCGGCGACGAGCCCGTCGCTGCCGGTCTCCCCGCGCAGCCGCTCCACCGCCTCGTCGACCGACTCGCTGCGCCTGCCGTTCACGGCCACCCGGGCTCCGGCCCGGGCGAGGCCGGCGGCGATGGCGTAGCCGATGCCCTGCGTGGAACCGGTGACGAGCGCGGTGCGGCCCGAAAGATCGATGTGCACGGTGCGATGTCCTCCTCGGGGACGGGCGGTGGCGGCTGCCGATCCGACGGACCCGGCGCTACGTGACGCGACCTTGTCCTCGCGTCGCGCCCCGGGGGCCCGCAGGGATCATCCTGAGCGACGGCGCCGGGGTCCCGGACGATGCACGCGTCGGGGCGTGTCGCGCCGCGGCGGGCGATTGCGGCCGCCAGGCTCTGCCGTCTGCCGTCTGCCGTCTGCCGTCTGCCGTCTCCGGTCTGCGATCCGCGATCCGCGACTCGCGACTCGCGGCCTGCGGCACGACCGGGACTCGTCCATCACGATTGGGCTGCGGAGGGATCACAGGCTGGTGCCCGGCAGTGGTCTGTCGGCGTGGTCCGTCGTTGGCCCGGCGTGAGCGCTGTGAGGGACGACGGAGCAGGGGCGGTCTACGCCGAACTGACGGGTGCCTACTGGCTGGAGGACGCGGGCGACGACTGTCGCTGGTGCCGCGAACTGCTCCGGTTGCAGGGCGGGAAGCGGCAACCAGCGGCGGACGAGGGCCCTGATGCCGCCGACTGGCTGACGCGATTGCGTAGGGCGGTGCTGCCGGTCGCCGTGCTCACGGTCGCGGCGGCGCTGCTGGTGGGCACGCTCACCTGACGCCCTCCCCGCCTCCCGGCGCGCCTCTGCCGTACGGACGTGTCCCCGACCGTCGCGTTCCGTGGGTCGATCGGTCGAACGTGTGATGTTCGAGCGCGCGCCCGTTGGACACTATGAGACGCGTGGGCCGCGCTGGGATGCGGCGGGGCGGGACGACCCGGCAACGCGGGGTGCGCGCCTCCGACCGAAGTGATGGGGGCAGGGCAATGGGGGGTCCGGTGGGCGTGGGCACGACCGGTCAGGGGGACGAGGACAGACCGCCGGGCGATCCCGGTGCCCTCCTCGACGCGCTCGGCTCGGGTGCCTACGTGGTCGACGAGCAAGGACGCTTCGTGGCCGTCAACGCGCGCGCCGAGGAACTGCTGAGGCGCGCCGCCGCGGACCTGGTCGGCCGCGACGCGCACGACCTGCTGCACCGCACCGGCAAGGGTGAGGAACTGCCCCGGACCCGGTGCGGCATGCGCCAGGCGTTCCTGGCCGGCCGGACGGCCCAGGCGGACCTGGACTGGTTCGAGCGCGGAGACGGCTCCCTGCTGCCGGTGTCGTGGCTCATCACGCGGTACGACCTCGGCGGACCGGCACCGGCGACGCTGGTGCTCTTCCACCCCCCGGCGGAGCCCGGTGCGCCGGAGGCGGTGCCCCCCAAGCCGGCGCTCGAGCCCCTCACGGACCTGGACCGGCTGACCCTGCTGGCCAGGGCCACCACCGAACTGACGTCCACGTTGGACGTCGACGAGGGCCTGCGGCGGCTGGTGGCCCTGGTGGTGCCACGGCTGGCGGACTGGGCGGTCGTCGACCTGATCACCGACCGGAACGGGGTGTGGCGCACGGCGGTGGTGCACGCGGTGGACGGAGTCCTCGTGAACCGGCGAGACCTGGAGGGCGCCATGCCGCAGGTCTCCGAGGACTCCTCCATGCCCCTGTCGCGGGCGCTGCGGGGCGTCGCGTCCGCCCTGGTGGGCCCGCAGACCTATCACGGCCCGCCCGACTCCGGCATCGCCGTCGAGCAGCGCCGGCTGTTCGAGGCGACCGGCATGCACTCGGCGGTCATCGCCCCGATCCGGGGCCTGCGCGAGGTGCTGGGCGCCCTGACGCTGGGCCGTTCCCACCGTCCCGACCCGTTCACCGTGGCCGATCTGCCGCTGCTGGAGGACATCACACGCAGGGCGGGCCTGGCCCTGGACAACGCGCGCCTGTACGAGCAGCAGCGCAAGGTCGCCGAGACCATGCAGCGGCATCTGCTGCCCCAACTGCCGCGGGTGCCACAGTTGGAGATGGCCGCCAGATACCTGCCCTCCTCCGACGCGGCACAGGTCGGCGGGGACTGGTACGACGCCTTCGCGCTGACGGACGGGGTGCTGGCGCTGGCCATCGGGGACGTCGTGGGGCACGACCTGGAGGCCGCGGCGGGCATGGCGCAGCTGCGCAGCATGCTGCGTGCCTACGCGTGGTCCCAGCAGGAACCGCCGAGCAGAGTCGTCGAGCGGCTCGACCGGGCGGCCGTCCATGTCGCCGAGGTCCCGGTCGCCACCATGCTCTTCGGCCGGATGACGGTCGACGGCGACGGCGGCTGGCGGCTGACCTGGACCAACGCGGGGCATCCGCCCCCGCTGCTGGTCACGCCCGACGGCGTCGCGCGCTATCTCACCGACGGGCACGGCATCCTGCTGGGCACCGCCGCCGATCGGCCGCGCACCGACGCCACGGAGCCGCTCCCGCCGGGATCCACGCTCGTGCTGTACACCGACGGTCTGATCGAGTCTCCGGGCCGCTCGCTCGACGAGGGGCTGGACCGGCTGCACCGCCACGCGGCCGACCTGGTCCACCGCGACCTGGAGTCCTTCACGGACCAGCTGCTGGAGCGCGCCCGGCCGGCGGACAACGAGGACGACGTCGCGCTGCTCGCCCTGCGGACGCCTCCGCGCCGCTGATCCACCGCACCGCGCCCGTGGGGCGGAACGCGGTCGAGGACCACGACGCCGCCACCGGACGAGGGCACGTACGGGCCCGGGGTCCGTCACGTACGGGCGCGGAGTCCGTGCATGTCCCATCCAAGTGCCTGCGCCGGAGGAGTATGACGTGTCTCACGGGGTAAGCGCGCGCGTATGAACGGGGTATTGAAGACCATCAGCAGGGAACCTGTCCCGCCCGAGGAGGGGTCCCGGATGCCGGATGCACCTGCCGAGGTGACCGTGGCCCTCGACGGCGCGGACGGCTGCATCGCCATGGCGCGCCACCAGGTGTCCGAGTTCCTGACGCGGGCGCAGTCCGAGTACGGGCTGCCGGTGTCGGCCCGCGCCCTCGACTTCGCGCAGTTGGTGGTCAGTGAACTGGTCACCAACTCGCTGAAGTACGCGCCCGGACCGGTCCTGGTGCAGCTGCGCGTCGTCGGGAGCGCGGTGGAGATCTCGGTCTGGGACACCGACCCGGTGCTGCCGGTGGCGCGGGCGGCGGACGCCGGGCGGGTCGGGCAGCACGGCCTGGAGATCGTGATGGCGGTGGTGCAGGGGTTCGAGGCGCGGCGGGAGCCGGTCGGCAAGTGCATCACCGCCCGTGTCGCGCTGTTCGACGGGCTGCTGATCGAGGGCCTCGACGGGTGAGTCGCGCGAAGGCCGCACCGACCCGCTCGTACTGACCGGTCCCAGTACGGGGACGGACGTCCGAGCGCCGGCCGCCGTGACGGGGGGGAACCCGGGCGGCGGAATTCCGCTGCCCGGCGCCGGCACGCCGTGGGACCGCCGCGGGACCACCATCGGCCGCCCGGCGTAGCCGCGCGCGGCCGTCCTGCTCAGCCGTCGTACCCGGGGCATGGACGCGCCTGCCCGCCGTGCAGTGCCGCGGCAGCGGGGGAGCGTGTGTGCTCGTGGCCGCTCGGCCGTGACGGTACCGGGAGCGTGCACGCGCGGTCGCCCGGCCGTGCCGCGGTACCGGGAACGTCGTAGCGTCTGAGGCAGGCACCCATCAGGTACGACGGCGCAGATCGGGTACGACGGCGCAGAGGGGAGCGGGCCGATGTCAGGCGCGGTCGACACCCTCGTGCGGTTCGGGGCCGATGCAGACGCGGCGCGGAACGGACAGCGGCGGGGCGCCGATCTCTGCGACGGCGCCGGAACCTCACGTCGAGCCGGTGCGCCCGCCCTTCCGCGCCCGTGCTCGGGCTCGGTCGCCGGGACGGCCACGGCGCCGTGACCGACAAGCCCGACGCGGCGTACATGGTCTCCGTCGAGTTCTACGACCTGCTGCAGGCCGAGAGGGACCGCCGCCAGGCGAAACGGCGCTTCACCCAGGCCGCCCGCCGGGCCGGTCGCGGCATCCTGGACATCGGGGCCGGCACGGGCATCGTCACCGAAGTCCTGCTCGCCGAGTCCGCGGCCCCCGTCCACGTGGTCGAACCGGCGCCCGCGATGCGGGCGGCGCTGCTGACCCGGCTGGCGAACCTCGGCGCGGACCGGCGCGCTCGCGTCACCGTGTACACCGAACCTGTGCAGGAAGCGGGCCTGGACGACGTGGTGGACCTGGCGGTCGCGTCCAACGTCGTCGCCTGCCTCGATCCCGTCACCCGACGCAACGCCTGGAAGGCCGTCGCCTCGGCGCTCGTCCCCGGCGGCCTGCTGCTCTTCGACCCTCCTCCCGCCGCCATGCCCGCCGGACCCCGGACGGTCGGGCGGCTGGGTCCGGCACGTGTCGGGCCCGACACCTACAGTGCCGAACTCACGAGCACGCCCTGCCACGAGACCTTGCGCGTCACGTTCACCTACCGCGTGGAGCGGGACGGCCGCCTCCTGCGCGAGGAGCGCGAGGCGTTCGACACCTGGCCCGCCCCACCGTCGGTGATCGTCGCCGAACTCCGGGAAGCGGGACTGGATGTCGTGCGGGCCCCGTCCGCGGACCTCATGGCCGCCCGCCGGCCCGGCGCCTGAGCGCCTCTCGCTCGCGCCGACCGAGGGGACCCGGTCGTGATCCAACCTGCGGAGCCCCTGCACAGGGCGTTTAATGGTTGGCCTGAAGGGGACCCGACGGTCTCGCGACAGTGGAAGTGGAAGGAAGTTGTTTGCAGTGGCCGTCTACGGCACGGAGCGAAGTGTCCGCCGAGCCGAAACGGGCTGGTCGAAGGCCCGTCGGCTGAACGGGAAGCGCATACGTACCTGTGAGCCCGCCGTAGTGGAGCGCCAAGCCCCCGGCGGTACGCACTCGGGTACGGAATCGAACATTGTGCGGGGTGAGGACTGACCGGTCGGCCTGCCGATCGCGGGCGTGGACCGTCAGCGGAACGGGGAAGAGGCTCGGGGACCGTACAGCGGCTCGGATGGGAGTCGCCCTCGTCGGGGCCATGACGCCACCCATGAGTGGCTCGCCGGCGACGGCTCCGCCCCGGTGAGATCCACCTGTTGAGCCGTGAGGATGCGTGCGCCCACGCTGAGCCGCGTCGACTCAGGCGCGGCGTCGGCGAGTTCGAGCTGCACGGAAGCGATGGCATGCCCTTTGGCGGCGTACCCAGAGCCGTGGCCCGTCCGCGCTACGGTCCGTCCGTCCGCTCCTGGCTGATGACCGTCGTCAAATGCGTGACCAGGGGGTTCCGGTCGGCGCTCCGCCAGGCGACGGCGACGCGTGTACGGGCGGTACCCGGTTCCGTCCTGCGGAAGGCGACCCCCTTGAGGCGGATGCGCCGGATGCTCGCCGGGGCCAGGGAGACACCCAGGCCCGCTTCCACCAGTGCGCACACGGTCTGCCACTCCACGGCGTGCTGCGCGATCCTGGGTGTGAATCCCGCATCGGCGCAGAGTCCGGTGATCCGGTCGTAGAGCCGCGGCCCGACCGCACGGGGGAGCAGCACGAAGGGGTCGTCCGCCAACTGTGCGAGATCCACGGTCCGTTGGGCGGCCAGCGGATGAGCGGACGGCAGTACGGCCACGAAGGGTTCGCTGAGTACGGTCCGGAAGCTGAGCTCCGTCTCGTCGGCCGGGGGTTCGCGCAGCAGGCCGATGTCGAGGACCTTGTCGTGCAGGGCGGTGATCTGCGGCGCGGTGGTCATCTCCCGGATGTCCAGGTGTACGTCCGGGAACTGCTGCCGGAACGTGCGCAGCAGGCCCGGCAGCACGGTCAGGGCCAGCGACGCCGCGAACCCGATTCGCAGGCGGCCGGCCCGGCCGCTGCCGACGGCCCGCGCCGCGGCCAGTCCGTCGGAGAGTTCGGTGAGGGCTCCTCGTGCGGCCGGCAGCAGTTCCCGGCCTGCCGGTGTGAGGGCGACGCGTCCGGGAGTTCGGCTGAACAGCGCGTGGCCGACCTTGTCCTCCAGCCGGCGGATCTGCTGGCTCAGCGGCGGCTGGGCGATGCCGAGGCGGGCGGCCGCGTGGCCGAAGTGGAGCTCCTCCGCGAGCACGACGAACGCGTGCAGCTGCGGCAAGGGGATTTCGGGGCGATCCATACGCCTAGAGATATCAGCTCATCTCTCCAGCTGTATTGGACGTATCGGAGCCGGGTGCTTAGCGTTCGGCGCATGACACAGCGACACGCGATCCTCAGTGGCTCGACGTTCGAGGAGCAGATCGGCTATGCCCGCGCCGTGGTCGACGGCGACCGGGTTCATGTGTCCGGGACGACCGGGTTCGACTACGCCACCATGACGATCTCCGGCGACGTGGTGGAACAGGCCGAGCAGTGCCTGCGGAACATCGAAGCCGCACTGGCCGAGGCGACGTGCACGTTCGCCGACGTGGTGAGGGTGCGTTACCTGCTGCCCGACCGCGAGGACTTCGAGCCCTGCTGGCCGGTCCTGCGACGCCGCTTCGGTGCGGTCAGGCCGGCCGCGACGATGCTCGTGTGCGGCCTCGCCGACCCCCGTATGAAGATCGAGATCGAGGTGTACGCCCGACGGCCCTCCTAGCGGCCGCACGGTCCGCTTCGAGGTACGCGGCTCGCGCCCGACGGTCGGCGGAACGTGGTCACCGGACCTTCACATCCACCGGTAGTTGGCCGGTGGAGAAGGGGGCACCCGATGGATCCGCCGTCGGTCGGGAGGGGGCTGTGTGGTGATAGCCGTAGCGCTTCTGGTGCTTCCGGTGCTGGGACTTCTGCTGTACGGGATGGACCGCGTCGAGGACCGCATGCTCAGTGGTCCGCCGACGCCGCGGCATGCCAGGCGCCGTCACCTGCGGGTGGTCCCTGACGCGGACGATTCCGTATCGGTCCACGGTCGGCACCGGGGCCGCGAACAACACCGTGGAGCCGCCTGACCCTCCCGAACTGCCGTTCCCCCTGCGTGTCTTGTGAGTGGAGGGGCGGAACGGGCGGGCAGTCGGGGCCGGTTCGGCGCTCACGTGTGGCGCACCGGAGAGGGCGGCCTCAGGACTCCTCTTCTTCGTCCTCGTACTCGACCTCGTCCTCCGGGTATGCGTCCTCGCCCACCTCGTCCTCGTCCTCTTCCTCCTCTTCCTCGGGCTCCTCCTCGTACTCGCCTTCCGCTCCCTCCTGTTCCTCCTCGGGCTCTTCCTCGTCGTACTCCGCTTCTTCCTCCTCGACGGCCTCCTCGTGGCTGCGCACCACCTCGCCGTCGCGGATCTCGCCGCGCCAGCCGTCCGGCTCCTCGTCGGAGAGAGTGACGTAGCGCTGGAAGTGCTTGGCGTCCAGCCTCAGTCGACGGCCCTGGGCGCGCCAGATGTTGCCCGTCTTCTCGAAGAAGCCGGAGGGGTAGTACTCGACGACGATCACGATGTGGGTGAGCGTGGGCGTCACTTCGTGGAAGGTGACGCAGCCGCGCGTGCTGCCCTTCGCACCCTCGGAGGTCCACATGATCCGCTCGTCCGGGATCTGTTCCTGGACGGTGGCCTTCCAGGACCGGGTGGAGGGCCCGACCTTGACCTTCCAGTCGCTGCTCGTCTCGTCCCCCTTGGACGCGCTGCGCACGCCCTTGGTGAAGGAGCTGAACTTCTCGAACTGGGTCCAGTGGTCGTAGGCGACACGTATCGGGACGCCGACGTCCAAGTGCTCGATGATCGTGGTGACTTTGGTGGTGCCGGACTTCTTGCCCTTGCCCCCGCCGAACAGGCCGGAGACCTTCTCGGTCACGGATCCCTTGATGCTCTTCGCCTTCTCGCCGATCAGGGCCTTGATGGGCGAATCGCCCTGGAGGACCCGCATGCCGACCTTGGGAAGGGTCCCACCGCTGTCGGCCACGTCCATCAACTGGTCGGTGATGTCACCTACTTTGTCGCCCGCCACATCCGCGAGATGCTCCACCTGGGCGCCTAGGTAGTCCTTGAGCTCGTCGCGCAACCGGTCGAGGCCGGAAGGCTCGTCCCGCTCGGTGTCCTGCGCCGTTCTGGCCATGGCCTACCTCCGCCGTGATGGAGCCTTCTTGGCGGTCTTCTTCGCCGCGCTCTTCCTGGGGGCGGTCCTCTTCGCCGTCGTCTTCTTCGCCGCGGTCTTCTTGGCTGCCGTCTTCTTCGCCGCGGTCTTCTTCGCCGCGGTCTTCTTGGCCGGCTGCGCCTTCTTGGCGGGCTGCGCCTTCTTGGCCGCCGGCCGCTTCGTGGCGGTCTTGCGGGCCGGCGCCTTGCGTGGCGCGGGCCGCTTGGCGGTGCGGCGACGTGTGGGCCTCTCGGACTCCCGCTTCTCCTCTGCCGGTTCGGAACGGCGGGTGGGGCGCTTGCGCTTCGGCGCGGCCTTCTTGGCCGTCGGCGGTTCCTCCTCGGGCTCTTCTTCCTCCTCCTCTTCCTCCTCTTCCTCCTCTTCGTACTCGGGCTCCTCCGCTTCTTCCTCCGCTTCTTCTTCCTCTTCCTCTTCCTCCTCCGGCTCCTCCTCTTCCTCCTCTTCGTACTCCTCTTCCTCCGCTCGGCCGTCGTCGGTCCCGATGCGCGCGGTACGTTCGTGCAGGACGTCCGCCAGGTCCGCGAGTTTGCGGTCGGCCGCTGCGGCCAGCGCCTGACGTCCCGCGTCCTTGAGTTCGCCGCGCATCTGCTCGTTCAGGTCGGCGACTTGTGGCAGTTCCTGGAGCCTGCGCAGGCCTTCCGTGAGCAGTTGTTGCGGTTCGAGTCCGAAACGACGGCCTGCGATGAAGGTGGCCATCGCGAAGGCGAGTCGCCCCTTCTTGGCTCGGCCGAGGACGTAGCCGCCGGCGACGGCGGCAGCGAGAGCGATCTTCGTGGAATCGTTCATCGGTCATTCCCTCCGGAGAGCCGCCGCGTGGGCGCACGCCGACGCACGGCCTCAAGCGGCCCATCGCAGCTCACCTTTTTGGGGCTATATACTCAAATAGTACGTTTTGTATGCCGGGAAGTGCCGCCCCAGTGACGGAGTACCGAAGATGGCCGCGTCGGAGAAGGACGGCACCGGGAACGGGCGACGACCCTCCCGCGGTGGCGCCACGCGTCGCACGAGCGGCGGTGGCGCCCGGAAGCGTGGCAAGCGCACGGCGGCTTGGGCGATGCGATCCGCGGCGGGCCAACTGGCAGAACTGCTCGGGCGCGTTCCCGAATCGGTGTCGGCGATCAAACGGACCGAGGACGGGTGGGAGGCGGATGTCGAGGTACTCGAACTGGAGCGGGTCCCCGAGACCACCAGCGTGATCGGCACGTACCACGTGACACTCGATGACGAGGGAGACCTGGTGGCCTACGAGCGGACCCGCCGTTATACGCGTGGGCAGATCGACCGGCGCGGCTGATTCGCACGAAGGGGAGGCGAAGGGAGGCGCCATGACCGTGGTGCCGCAAGGCGGAGGCAGTGTCTCGCGGGGAAGTACCGGGACCCTGTACGACGTCCTGGAGCTGATTCTCGACCGCGGCCTCGTCATCGACGTCTTCGTACGCGTGTCCCTGGTCGGCATCGAGATTCTCAAGATCGATGCGCGCATCGTCGTCGCCAGCGTCGACACCTATCTGCGCTTCGCCGAGGCCTGCAACCGCCTGGACCTGGAGTCCGGCAACAAGCAGCCCTCCCAGCTCACGGACCTGGTCGGTGAGGTCACCGAGGGTGGGGCGAAAGGCAAGTCCAAGGGTGCGCTGACCGGTGCCGTCGAAGCCGTGCGGGAGTCCCTGACCGGCCGCGACGACGAAGGTGACGAAGAGGAGTACGAGGAGGACGGCGAAGGCGAGGAGGAGGAGGAAGCGGAGTACGAGGAGGAGCCCCGGCAGAAGCGGCGCCGGCCGGCTCGGCGCACCGCGCGGCGGGAGAGGGAGTGAGCATGGGCGTCTACGTCTACTCCATCACCTCGAAGGACCATCCCCTGCCTGTCGACGACGTCTCGGGCGTCGGCGATCCCCCGTGTCGGCTGCGCACGGTGATGGCGGGAGAGCTGTGCGCGGTCGTGAGCGACGCCCCCGAGGACCTGCGTCCCCGGCGGCGCGACGTCATGGCGCACCAGGGGGTCCAGGAGCGGCTGATGGCCGACGGGGCGATCCTGCCCCTGCGGTTCGGCTTCACGGCCGACGACGATCAGGTGGTGCGGGACGTCCTGGAGGAACGGGCGGGGGAGTACCGGGAACGGCTCAGCCGCCTGGACGGCGGAAGCGAGTACCACCTGAGGGCCTCCTGGGACGAAGACGCTCTGCTGCGCCGGATCCTCGCGGAGTCGGAGGAAGCCCGGACCTTGAACCAGCAGATCCGTGACGGTGCCGGCACCCCCGCCATGTCCATCGCGCTCGGTGAACTGATCGCGCAGGACGTCCAGACGCAGCAGGAGGCGCTCGCCGCGGGCATCGTCGAGGCGTTGCGCCCGTACGCGCGCGAAGAAAGTGTGTCACCCCCCGGTGGCCAGGACTTCCTGAACGTCTCCTTCCTGGTGGCCGAGGACAAGGAGGAGATGTTCCTGGCCACGGAGATCAGTCTGGCCAACCAATTGGGCGAGGAGTGTGAGTTCCGACTGCACGGACCGCTGCCGCCCTACAGCTTCGTCTGAACCGAAAGGTGCTGCTCATGGGCCTGCTGAGCCAGATCGTCACCCTCCCGTTGGCGCCTGTGCGGGGCGTGGGCTGGGTCGTCGACCGCGTCCTGGAGGCGGCCGAGCAGGAGTACTACGACCCGGAGCCCGTGCAGCGTGCACTCGCCGACCTGGAGAAGGACCTGCTCGAAGGCCGCATCGACCAGAAGACCTTCGAGGAGCGGGAGGACGAGCTCCTCGACCGGCTGGACGAGATCGCGGCCTACCGGCGGGGCGAGACAGCCCCCTGAACGGGAAACGAGGTGACCGCATGTCGGAGTCCCCTGCCGGCCGACTGAGCTCGTACCCGTCCCGGGCAGGGGCGCCGTACGGCTACGGCCAGGGCTCCTCCGCGAACCTGGCCGACATCCTCGAACGCGTCCTCGACAAGGGGATCGTCATCGCGGGCGACATACGGATCAATCTGCTCGACATCGAGCTGCTCACCATCAAGCTCCGGCTGATCGTCGCCTCCGTCGACAAAGCCCGGGAAATGGGCATCGACTGGTGGGAACACGATCCGTCCCTGTCCTCCCGTGCGCACGACGAAAGGTCGCTGGCGGAGGAGAACCGGCGACTGCGGGCGGAGATCGAGGCGCTCAAGGAGAAGCGGGAGCTGCCCCTCGACGAGGACACGACGACCGCTCCCGAGCGCCGTCGTTCCAAGCCGTCCACCGTACGGCGCGGGAGGGCGGACGATGGCTGAGCAGGTCACCTACGCCTACGCCGTGCTGCGCGACGCCACCGGGCTCGCGTCGGTTCTGACGGAGGTGGAGGGCGTCGCGCGGGCCCCGGTCCGCCTCGTGACCGCGGGCACCGGAGCGGAGGACCTCGCGGCCGCGGTGAGCCCGGTGCCGGCCCCCGACTTCCAGGAGAGCGCCCTCAGGCGCCACCTGGAGGACCTGGAGTGGCTCGAAGCGGTCGCGCGCGCCCACCACACCGTCATCGAGGTGCTGGCCGCGCACACCACCGTGCTGCCCCTCCGCCTGGCCACGGTGTACCTCGACGACGAACGCGTACGCGCGATGCTGCGGCAGGACGCGGTGGTGTTCTCCCAGGCCCTCGACCGGTTGTCGGGGCATCTGGAGTGGGGCGTCAAGATCTACGTCGAGGCGCCGTCCGACACCGCGGTACCCGACGCCGCGGGCGTGCCCGACGCGGCCGAGGGCCTCAGCCCGGGGCGGGCGTACCTGCGCGCCCGTCGTGCCCAGCGGCACTCGATGGACGAGCGCTACGAAGCCGCCCGGCAGGCTGCCGAGCGCGTCGAGGCGATCGGCCGCGCCGTGGCCGCCGGTCACGCCCGGCACCGCGTGCAGCAGGGCGAACTCGCCGCGAGCGCCGGGGAGAACGTCGTGAACGACGCCTATCTCGTCGCGCGTGGGACGGCGGAGGACTTCCGGAAGCAGATCCTCGATGCCGCGGAGGGACTGTCCGGCATACGCATCGAAGTCACCGGGCCCTGGGCCCCGTACTCCTTCGCCGCCCCTGAGCGCGAGGAGAACCCCGCACCGGACCGGGCGCCGTGAACCCGGTCGAGCGGGCTCCTTCGGACGAGCCCCTGGCGCAGCGCCAGGTGGCCCTCATCGACCTGCTCGACCGCCTGCTGAGCGGCGGCGTGGTGCTCACCGGTGACGTGGTGCTGTCCATCGCCGACATCGACCTCGTCCGCATCTCGTTGCGCGCGCTGATCGTCTCCGTGAGCGACCGGAACCCGTCGCCGTGGGACGTGGCAGCACGTCCCGAGGCCGGGCCGTGACGGGCGCGGAGGGCGGGCGTCCGCCCGACCGTCTCGGGGAGATCACCGACGCGGCCGAGCGGGCCTTCCGCCTGCTGCCCGCGGTACCGGACGACATCGCACGGACCCGTCGGCAGGGGCCTCCCCGCCCGGCCCGCCGGATCAGCGCCGATCCCGACACCGTCGAGCGCGATCTGGTCAGGCTCGTCCTCACCCTGGTCGAGCTGCTGCGCCAGCTCATGGAGCGGCAGGCGCTGCACCGGGTCGACCGCGGGGACCTCACCGAGGAGGAGGAGGAACGGCTGGGGGCCACCCTCATGATCCTCCACGACCGCATGAACGAGCTGTGCGCCAGTTACGGCTTGACCATGGACGATCTCAATCTGGACCTCGGCCCCCTCGGCACGCTCCTGCCGCCGGGCCCCTCCGACTGAGCCCCGGCAGGGCCGGGAGGGCCGTGGCGGCGTCGGTCGCGGCCGTCGCGCGCGCCGATGGTAAGAGTGCCTTCGGGTAAGGCGGTCTGCGCAGGGAAGGACCCAATTCATCCGTTGCCGCGAGCAGTTCGGATTGGCCCGGAGGAAACATTCATCCGATCGGGGAGTCCACCAATCCGCTTGCGGCCCCGGACCGGATTCCCCACGTGAGGGACGAGAAGAAGACACGCAGCCGACACCGGCGGACAAGGACGGCGCTGGGCGCACTGAGTGGCGCACTGGCCGGCTTCGCCTCGCTGGGTGTCGCCGAATTGGTCTCGGCCGCGGTGCGTCCCCAGGCGTCCCCCGTCGTCGCTGTCGGCGGTGCGGCCATCGACCGCACACCCGCTGCCGTCAAGGACTGGGCCGTCCGCCACTTCGGCACCGGCGACAAAGTCGTCCTCCAGGCCGGCATTCTCGCGATCCTGGCACTGTTCGCCCTGACACTGGGCGTTCTCGCCGTGCATCGCCGGCGCACCGGCGCCGCCGGCGTACTGGTCTTCGGCGGGGTCGGTGCGGTCGCGGCGACCGGCCGTCCGGACTCGACCGGTCTAGGCGACGCCCTTCCGTCACTCACCGGCGCGGCCGCCGGCGCCCTGCTCCTGTACCTGCTCGCCGGCCGTCTCGGGCGGGCGGACCGGGCCACCGACGACGTCGGCCGTACCGGTGCCGCCGGCTCACCGGCCGGAGGCGAGCCCTCGGGTGAGGACTGGGACCGCCGCGGCTTCGTCGTCGCCGCGACCGCTGCCGCCGCCGCGTCCACCGGCGCGGGTGTCCTCGGACGCACCCTGAACGGACGGCGTGGCCGCGATGCCGTGGCGTCCCGGCAGCGGGTGGTCCTTCCCGCCCCCGGATCCCCGGCCTCGGCGGTGCCCAAGGGCTCCCAGGTACGCGTGGCGGGCGTGAGCCCCTTCGTGACGCCGAACCGGGACTTCTACCGGGTGGACACCGCGCTGGTGGTGCCGAAGGTGGACGCGCGGGCCTGGCGGCTCCGCATCCACGGCCGCGGCGTACGACGGCCCGTCACGCTCTCCTTCGAGGACCTGCTGCGCCGTGAACTGGTTGAGCGGCACATCACGTTGACCTGTGTGTCCAACGAGGTCGGCGGACCGTACGTGGGCAACGCCCGCTGGACCGGGGTGCGTCTGGCCGGCCTGCTGGCGGAGTGCGGGGTGCGGGCACCGTCCGACGGCGGTCCCGCGGACCAGTTGGTGGCCCGTTCCGTGGACGGCATGACGATCGGCAGCCCCGTCGAGGACGTGATGGACGGCCGGGACGCCCTGCTCGCTCTCGGCATGAACGGCGAGCCACTGCCCTTCGAACACGGCTTCCCCGTCCGGATGGTGGTGCCCGGCCTGTACGGCTACGTGTCGGCGTGCAAGTGGATCGAGGACATCGAGCTCACCACGTTCGACGCGTACGACCCGTACTGGGTCCGGCGCGACTGGGCGCGGCAGGCGCCGGTCAAGACGCAGTCGCGCATCGACACACCGAAGCCGTTCGCCCGGCCCGAGGCGGGCACGGTGATGGTCGCCGGGGTCGCCTGGGCACAGCACCGCGGCATCGCCGAGGTCGAGGTCCGCGTCGACGACGGGCCCTGGCAGACCGCCACGCTAGCGGCCGAGGACTCCCGCGACACGTGGCGGCAGTGGTCGTTCGCCTGGACGGCCACCAAGGGCGGCCACACCCTCACGGTGCGCGCCACCGACCGCACCGGTGCGGTGCAGACCGACGAGCGCACCCGCACCGCTCCCGACGGCGCCAGTGGATGGCACTCCACGGTGGTGACCGTCGAATGACCCACCCATGACCCTTTTCCGCACGGTTCGAGCGGCAGTCGCCGCGTCCATCAACAGGAGAGATCTGATGAACACCCGTATCCGTCGTACCGTTGTCACCCTGGCCGCAGCCGCTGTGCTGCCTCTGGCCCTTTCCGCCTGTTCCGACAACGACAGCGACTCCGCCAAGTCGGACTCCGCCGCCAAGTCCTCCGCGCCCGCCTCGGACGACGGCATGTCCGACGCCGCGAGCAGCCCCGCGGCGATGAACGAGCCGTTCGGACCGGCGTGTTCGTCGGTGCCGAAGAGCGGTGCGGGATCCTTCGACGGAATGGCGAAGGATCCGGTGGCCACGGCGGCGTCCAACAACCCGGCACTGTCCACCCTCGTGTCCGCCGTGAAGAAGGCGGGTCTGGTCGACACGCTCAACAACGCGGAGAACATCACGGTGTTCGCACCGACGAACGACGCGTTCGCCAAGATCCCGAAGGCCACGCTCGACAAGGTCCTCGGCGACAAGGCTCAGTTGACGAAGATCCTCACCTACCACGTCGTCGGCCGGAAGCTGGCTCCGAAGGACCTGGAGAACGGCTCCTTCGACACGCTGGAGAAGTCCAAGCTCATGACGTCCGGCTCGGGAGAGTCCTACACGGTGAACGACTCCGCCAAGGTCGTCTGCGGCAACGTCAGGACGGCCAACGCCGATGTGTACATCATCGACACCGTCCTGATGCCCAAGAGCTGACGTGTGAGGGCCGACGCCGGCCCACAGCGGGGGACATGTGACGGGACGGGGCGGCCGGGACGAACCGGCCGCCCCACGACCGTCCTGAGCCGGGGCCTGCGACCGTCCTGCCGGCGCCGTGCTCACGACGTCGACGTCTGTCCGTATGGCCGGAGTCCGGGGCAGGGGCGCGGCGCGGGGCCGGGCGGGTTCCAGGAACGGAGCTTGTCCGGGTTGAGGGTGACCCACACCTGCACGACATGACGGCCGGTCACGTCGAGGCCGATGACCGCGGCCACCTGGTGGCCGTAGCGCACCACCAGTCCGCTCCTGCCGTTGACAGTGTGGTGGGCGCGTGTCCGGAGAGCAGTGTCAGCAGGGTGCGGGCGACCTGATCACTGCCGTGCACCGGCTCGACCAGGGCACGGATCTTGCCGCCGCCGTCGAAGAACGCCGTGACATCGCACGCCAGCAAGGACGCCAGACCGACCGCGTCCCGGGCCGCACACGCCTGCCGGACGGCACGGACGACGGCATCGTGCTGCTGCGGCGTCGTGGGCTCCAGGCGCCGCCTCCGAAGACTGCGGCGCGCGGGGCCGACCGGCTCGGCGGGCCCCGCCTCGGCCCGCCACACGATGCCCCTTCCGGCAGGGGCCTTCCCCGGGACGGGCAGTGCCAGCCGGGCCAGGCAGATGCCGCCGGCGACCTTGGTGAGCCAGGAGCCGGGCGCCGCGATCTGTGCCCGCACCGGACCGGACAGCTCGTACCACCGTCGATAGGTCTCGTCGACGACGCTGTCGAGCTCGCCGCCGCTGCCCAGCATCCCGCGGACGAGAGCCAGCAGGTCTCTCCGCTCGTCGAGCAGCTCCGTGATCGGCGTCGCCTCATCGGAATGCCGCATACGGCATCCCTCCCTTCGCGCAGCACCATGCGGCACAGCCGCGCGTCGATCGCCCCGGTGCGGTTCACGAGGGCCGGAGCGGGCCCGGCGCCTCGTCGGTGGGATGCGTCCTGGAGGACGGCCTCCCTGCTCCCTCAGTGCGTTCAACCATTCAGACCGGACAGCCACGCCGTTTGTGACATCGGCCGATCCCGAGTCGGGGCGCCCTCGGGCCGGTGACTGCCGGGCGAGGCGACAGTCCCGCTGCCGAGGCTCTTCCATCGAGATGTCACACATCGAGGAGGCGGCACGGGCGGCCCATCGACCGACCGACGAAGAGGGCGGGTGACTCCATGTCACCCGCCCTCTCGCATGGGTCATCGGACGGAGCCGACCCGCCGACTACTTCCGCTGCGCGAGCCAGTCGGTGAAGCGGGTCTCAGCGATGTGCGCGCCGGGGCCGGGGAGGAGGCTGTTCTCCTCGAGCTCGGAACCGAAGTACTCGGCGTGCGGATCCACGACCACGGTCCGGGGGTCGTTCCCGGCGGCGAGGCCCGTACGGATGAACTCGTCGAACGAGAACGCTTCGGGGCCGGCGATCTCCACCACACCGTCGAGGGGCGCGTCCATGGCCGCGCCGGCCACGGCGGCGGCCACGTCGTCGGAGTACATGGGCTGGATCTTCGCGTCGGGGACCCGCACCGTGTCGCCCTCGGTCGCCGAGTCGGCGATGCCCGTCACGAACTCGAAGAACTGCGTGGCGTGGACGATGGAGAACGGAATGCCCGACGCCTTGATGAGCTCCTCCTGCGCGACCTTGGCACGGAAGTAGCCGTTCTCCGGGAGCCGGTCGGTGCCGACGATGGAGAGCGCGACATGGTGGGTCACGCCGGCCTCCGCCTCCGCACGGAGGAGGTTGGTCGTCGAGGTGCGGAAGAACTCCATGACGGCGTCGTCCGCGAACGACGGGGAGTTCGACACGTCGACCACGGTCGAAGCATCCTTCAGGACTTCCGCCAGACCCTCACCCGTGAGGGTGTTGACGCCCGTGTTGGGAGCGGCGGGCACCGCCTCGTGTCCATGCTCCTTGAGCTTGGCGACCACCTTCGAGCCGATGAGTCCGGTTCCGCCGATGACTACGACCTTCATGACGAGGATCCTTTCGATGAGTCTTCATGTGTTGCGAGTGCGACATACGTGTCGCGTCACGCTCCGTGCGCGGGCGTGAGCAAGGGGGCAGGCCGGCGGCGCACTGCGCCGCATCCGGACCCGCGCGGGCTACTCGACGAGCTTTCCTCGGGTCGAGACCTCTTCCATCAGCGCGGAGATCTCGTCCGGGACGGCGGGGACGGGCTCGCGGGTGACGCCGGTCGCCGGGGACCACACGAGGTTGACCTGCATCGCCGGGTCCATGTCCGGGTAGTCGCTTCGATTGTGGCAGCCGCGGGTCTCACGACGCTCGACCGCTGCTTCCAGTGTGGCTCGCGCGGCCAGGGCCGCCGACTTGAGGTCGAAGGCATGGGCGAGGTCCTGATAGCCGGCGATGTCGGGATGGATTCCGACGTCCTGCATCCGCTTCTCGATCACCGCGAGCTCCGCCAGTCCGGCGCGCAGGCCTTCCTCGTCACGCACCACTCCGGCGTGCTCCGTCATGGTGTTGCGGATGGCGCGCTGCAGCGCACGCACGTTCTCCGGGCCGTCCGCGGCGAGCAGGTCGTCGATCTCCGCACGGGCCTCGGCCACCGCCGACGCCGACCGCGGCTGCGCGGTCAGCGACTCCGAGTAGGCGGCCGCCGCCTGTCCGGTGATCCGGCCGTAGACGAGCAGCTCGATGAGACTGTTGCCGCCGAGACGGTTGGCGCCGTGCAGCCCGCTCGCCGCCTCACCGATGGCGTACAGGCCGCGGACGTCGGTGCTGTGGTCCTCGGGCCGGACCCAGACGCCGCCCATCGAGTAGTGCGCCGTGGGGGCGATCTCGATCGGCTCCCGCGTGATGTCCAGCATCTGCAGGTCCAGGAGCGTCTGGTAGACGCGGGGGAGCCGCGTCATGATCGTCTGCCGCGGCAGGTGCGAGACGTCGAGCCACACTCCGCCGTTGGCCGTCCCCCGCCCTTCCTTGATCTCCGTGTAGGAGGCGAGGGCCACCCGGTCGCGGGTGGAGAGTTCCATGCGCTCGGGGTCGTAGCGGGTCATGTACCGCTCGCCGAGCGCGTTGCGCAGGATGCCGCCCTCACCGCGCGCCGCTTCGCTGACCAGGGTGCCCGCCGCGTTCTCCGGTTCGATGATGCCCGACGGGTGGAACTGCACCAGCTCGGGGTCGCGCAGCCGGGCCCCGGCCTCGACGGCCAGCCGGAACGAGTCGCCGGTGTTCTCGTCGCGTCGGGAGGAGGTGCGCCGCCAGATACGTGTGTGGCCTCCGGCCGCGAGGATGACGGCGTCCGCGTGGATGAGGTAGCGCGTCCCCTTGGCGAGGTCGAAGCCGTAGGCCCCGAACACGGCGCCGTCGTGGACCAGCAGCCGGGTGATGTAGACGCTGTCCAGCATCGGAATGTCGAGCTGGCTCGCGCGCCTGATGAGCGTCCGCTGGATCTCCAGTCCGGTGTAGTCACCGGCGAAAGCGGTGCGGCGGAACTTGTGCGCGCCGAAGAACCGCTGGGAGATACGGCCGTCCGTCTCCCGGGCGAACGCCATGCCGTAGCGCTCCAGGTCGTCGATGCCCAGGGCGGCGCCCCGGGTGACGATCTCGGCGGTACGGGGGTCGCCGAGCAGGTAGCTCTCCTTGAGGGTGTCCGCGGCGTGCTGCTGCCAGCTGTCCTCGGGGTCCATCGTGGCCAGCGCCGCGTTGATACCCCCGGCGGCGAGCGCCGTGTGGGCGTCCTCCTTGGGGCGCTTGCCGACGGCGAGGACGTCGACACCGGCCTCGGCCAGCTCGATCGCCGCCCGCAGGCCCGCTCCGCCGGTACCGATCACCAGCACCATGGTGGACATACGTTGTTCGGTGATAGCCACGATTACTCCGATCGACTTGGTCGTCATCGAGTACGACCGGGCGGCGGAGGTATTTGTGACAGCGGCGTCCGAGGTTTCCCGTTCCCGGGGCGAGGGGACGACCGGCGGTGTCGTCCCCTCGCCCCGGTACGGAAGGCCGGCCTCAGGGGAGAAGGCCGTCCAGGGGGACTCCGGGATCGGCGAGGCGGGCGTCGTCGACGTCGGCCCCGGACCGGATCAGGGAGCGGATCGGATCGATGACGTCCCACACATTGACGCTCATTCCCGCGAGCACACGGTTCCCGGACATCCAGAAGGCGATGAACTGCCGCTCGGCGGCCTCGCCGCGCAGGACGACACGGTCGTAGCCGCCGGGTGGCACGTAACCCGTGTACTCCATCCCGAGGTCGTACTGATCCGTGTAGAAGTACGGCAGCCGGTCGTAGACGGCGTCCTGGCCGAGCATGCCGAGCGCGGCCGTGCCGGGCTGGTTGAGGGCGTTGGCCCAGTGCTCGACGCGCAGGTGCAGTCCGAGCAGCGGGTGGTAGGCGTTGGCGACGTCGCCCGCGGCGTAGACGTCGGGCGCGGACGTCCGCAGATGCTCGTCGGTGACGATGCCGTTCCGCACCTCCAGGCCCGCCTCCTGGGCGAGCTGGACGTTGGGCGCGGCACCGATGCCGACGACCACGGCGTCCGCGGGCAGCCGGGTGCCGTCGGCGAGCAGTACGCCGTCCACTCGGCCGCCGCTCCCGGTGATGCTCTCGACCTGGGCGCGGGGGAGCAGGGTGACGCCGTGGTCCGTGTGCAGGCGGGCGAAGACCTCAGCCGCTTCACGCCCCAGCACCTTCAGCAGCGGCAGGTCCCCGTGTTCGAGCACCGTGACCTCCGCCCCCTCGGTCCGGGCGGCCGCGGCGGTCTCCAGGCCGATCCAGCCGCCGCCGATCACGACGATCCTGGCACCCGCGGTGAAGGCTTCCTTCAGCCGTTCGCTGTCTCCCACGCGCCGCAGATACAGGACGTTGTCGAGGTCCGCCCCGGGAACCGACAGCCGGCGCGGGGACGAACCGGTGGCCAGGAGCAGCTTGGCGTAGGGCACACGACGCCCGTCCCCCAGTTCCACCTCCTTCGCCCCGGCGTCGACGGCGCGCACGCTCGTACCCAGGAGCAGGTCGACCTCGTGCTGCGCGTACCAGTCCTCGGGGTGCACGAAGATCGAGTCGCGCTTCTCCTTGCCCAGCAGATAGCCCTTGGAAAGCGGCGGCCGGATGTACGGGCGCTCCTGCTCGTCGCCGATGACGAGGAGCGGGCCGTTGTGGCCGTGCTCCCGGAGTGCCTCCGCCGCCTTGCCCGCGGCCAGACCGCCTCCGACGATCACGAAGGTGTTCACAGGGGACGTCATGTTCCTCTTCTCGGATTCCGCATGCTGTGAGCCATGGTGGGAGGGGCACCCGCGTGACGGCGTGACGGCGCGCCCTGTGACAGGGGTCCGTTCATCCATTGGGGGACGGGCAGCGGTGCGAGACCGGTGGAACAGCGGTGACCGCGCCGAGCCCTGTGCCAGAGCGGCGCTCAGCCGTTCAGCGAGGCCATGTAGGGCGCGAGCTTGTCCGGGTTCAGCACCCACATGAGACGGTCGATCCCGTCCGCCGACACATCGATGGACAGCAGGGCCATGGGGTTCCCGCCGGACGTGACGAGAGCGGCCGGCCGGCCGTTGGCCTCGACCCACCGGACGTCCGCCTGGGGCCAGAAGCGCGGCGCGAAGGCAACGAGGTACTTGGAGACGTGCGGGCGTCCGACGACCGGAACCCTCGACGCGCCGCGCATTCCGTTGCCGTCGGCGTAACTGACGACATCGGCGGCGAGCACATCCTCCAGCTCCGTCAGATTGCCCGTCTGAGCCGCGGTGACGAACACCTCCAGCAGGCGTCGGTGGTCGGCCCGGCTGACCTGCTCCTTGCGCTCGGCGGCCAGGTGTTTGCGCGCACGGCTCACGAGCTGGCGGGTGTTCGCCTCGCTCGTGTCCAGCATGTCCGCGACCTGCTTGTAGGGATAGTCGAAGGCTTCCCGCAGGACGTAAGCGGCGCGTTCGACCGGGTTCAGCTTCTCGAGCAGCACGAGAACGGCCAGTTCGAGCGCCTCGGCCCGCTCCGCGCCCAGCTGCGGATCCTGACTGGTGTCGACCGGCTCGGGAAGCCACGGGCCGGTGTACGACTCGCGCCGCACCCGGGCGGACTGGGCATGGTTGATGGCCAGACGCGTGGTGACGGTCGTCAGGAAGGCCGCCGGTTCGTGGATGTCCGTGCGGTCGGCGTTCTGCCACCGCACCCACACTTCCTGAACGATGTCCTCGGCCTCCACGGAGCTGCCCAGCATGCGGTACGCGATACCGAAGAGCTGCGGGCGCGCCGCCAGGAAATCCTTCGTCGCCCGGTCGAGGGAGTCGGCGTCGTCCCCAGCGTGCATGGTCGTCCCTTCAGACCCCGAGATCACCATGCTACAAGTCGCCACAGCCGAGCGCCCACGGCACTGGATGGCCTGTGCAACGACCGCGAATGGCGGGCTGACGAGGTCACTCGTCGAGTGCCCGGGGTCCCTTGATTCCTCTGTTTCCTTGCGGCGGGCGCGTCCGGCCGCCGGCCCGCCGCATGGTCCGTGGGACCGGCCCACACCTGAAGTCCGCCTTCTCGTCGTGGGCCGGGGCGACGAGAAGACGGACCGTGGGTGTCCGGCCGGGCCGGAATCGCTCAGCCGAACTGTCCGGGACGGTAGCCGCCCGCCGGCTGCTGGTTGATCACGTTGATGCGGTTGTACGCGTTGATGACGGCGATCTGGGAGATGAGCGCGACGAGCTGGTCCTCGTCGTAGTACTTGGCGGCGTTGGCCCAGGCCTCGTCACTGACGCCGCCGGCCGCGTCCGCGACCCGGGTGCCCTGCTCGGCCAGCTCCAGCGCGGCGCGCTCGGCGTCGGTGAAGACCGTCGCCTCCCGCCAGGCGGCGATCAGGTTGAGCCGCACCGCGGTCTCCCCGGCGAGCGTGGCTTCCTTGGTGTGCATGTCGGTGCAGAAGCCACACCCGTTGATCTGGCTGGCGCGGATCTTCACCAGCTCCTGGGTGGCGGCCGGCAGCCCCGACTCCGACAGCACCTTGGCGGCCGAGTTGATGTGCTTCAGAACCTTCCCCGCGAGGGCATTGCCGAAGTAGTTGAGACGCGATTCCATGACGATCTCCTGGCTGAGTTGCAGTGACGCATTGCTGACCGGGCAACTCGGCTGAATGTGACAGGCAGACGGGTGTGACGTGCGTCTCCCACGTCGTGGCACCGTCGGCCCGCGCAGGGGAACGACCGATGCCGGGCCGGTCGTGGGTGATCCGGCGAGGTGCCTCGCCCCGCCCGGAGCCGGAAGCGGGTGTGCCCGCCTCCGGCTCCGCGGGTCGTGCCGGACGGCCCGGGCGGGGTCAGGAGTCCGCGCGGACCAGACGGATGACGTTCCAGGAGACCGGCGCGAGTTCGGCCTCCAGCACCCCGTCGGGGGTGACATGAGCACCGGTTGCCGGGCGCGGGACCACCCGGTTCGGCTCCGCCTCGGTGTTCACGGCGTCGTGGTCGTCGTCGGTGAGGACCAGATGCCGTTCCAGGCGGTAGGCGTCCGGGAGGCCCCGCAACGCCGCTTCCAGCCTCAACGGCCGGTCCTGCGCGCGGTTGACGGCGAGCACCGTGAGGGAACCGTCCGTCTCGTCGTGGGTGACGACGGCGTCCAGGGCGGTGACGTCCCCGTGCCGGTCCGTGTCGATCCGGGTGCCGTTGATCTCCGTACGCAGCACACGGCCCGTGGCGAAGCGGGCGGCCTGCGCGAACGGGTGGAAGATGGTCTGACGCCAGGAGGCCCCGCCCGGTTCGGTGCGGATCGGAGCGATGACGTTGACCAGTTGGGCCAGGCACGCGACGGCGACGCGGTCGGCGTGGCGGAGCAGCGTGATGAGCAACGAGCCCACGACCACGGCGTCCGTGACGCTGTAGGTGTCCTCGATCAGCCGCGGTGTCTCGGCGGTCTCCAGGTTCCGCTCCCCGGGGAAGCGGGCCGCGTACCAGACGTTCCACTCGTCGAAGGACAGGCGGATGCGCTTCTTGGCGTGACGCACCGCGCGTACGTGGTCCGCCGTGGACACGACGTCCGAGATGTAGCGGTCCATGTGCGCGCCCGACGCGAGGAAGCTGGCCCGGTCGCCGTCCAGTTCCTCGTAATAGGCGTGCAGGGAGAGGTAGTCGACCTCGTCGTACGTCTGCTCCAGGACCTCGCGCTCCCAGGTGCCGAAGGTGGGCATCGTCGAGTTCGAACTGCCGCAGGCGACCAGTTCGATGCTCGGATCCACCTGGCGCATGGCCTTGCCGGCCTCGGCGGCCAGGCGTCCGTACTCGGTCGCCGTCTTGTGCCCGGTCTGCCAGGGGCCGTCCATCTCGTTGCCCAGGCACCACAGCTTCACGCCGTGCGGATCGGCGACGCCGTGCTTGATCCGCAGGTCGGACCAGGCCGTCCCGCCGGGGTGGTTGCAGTACTCGACGAGGGCGCGGGCGGCGTCGATGCCACGGGTGCCGAGGTTGACGGCCATCATGGGCTCCAGGCCGAGGCCCTTGGCCCAGCCGAGGAACTCGTTCGTGCCGACCTGGTTCGTCTCGATCGAGCGCCAGGCGAGGTCCAGGCGTCGCGGCCGCTCGGCGAGCGGTCCGACACCGTCCTCCCAGTGGTACCCCGAGACGAAGTTGCCGCCGGGGTAGCGCACCAGACCGGTGCCGAGTTCCCGCACCAGGTCGGCCACGTCGCCGCGGAAGCCGGCCCCGTCCGCGGTGGGGTGCTCCGGGTCGTGGATGCCCGTGTACACACAGCGTCCCATGTGTTCCACGAACGACCCGTACAGACGCCGGTCGACATCGGCGATGGAGAACTCCGGGTCGATGATGAACCGGGCGGTGTGCATGGGGTGCCTTTCTTTCGGGTGTGCGGGGCGATGAACGGCTGGGGACCGGTGCGGTGCAGCGGTCACTTGAGTCCCGTGCCTTGGATGCCTTCGACGATGTGCCGCTGGAAGAGCGTGAACACGGCGATCAGCGGGATGGCGCCGAGCACGCAGGACGCCATGAGTTGTGCGTAGGGGACGCCGAACACGTCCTGGACGGAGGTGAGTCCGACGGGGAGCGTCATCATCTCCGGATCGGTCACGACCAGCAGGGGCCACAGGAAGTTGTTCCAGACACCGACGAAGACGAAGATCGACACCGCGGACACCACGGGCTTCGACACCGGCATCACGATCTGCCAGTAGGTGCGCAGGTATCCGGCACCGTCCGCGCGGGCGGCGTCGATGAGTTCGCGGGGAATGCCGTCGAAGAACTGCTTGAAGACGAACACGGCCACCACGTTGGGGACTTGGGGCAGGACCACGCCCCAGTAGGTGTTCAGGAGCCCCGCCTCCTGGAGCGTCAGGAACTGAGGGATCATCAGCACCTGTCCGGGGACCATGAGTCCGGCGAGGAGCAGCAGGTACATGGTGCGGCGTCCGCGGAACCTCGTCTGGGACAGGGCGAACGCGGCCAGTGAACCGGCGACGATGGTGAGGACGGTCGTCAGCGCGGACGTGATGAAGCTGTTGGCGTACCAGTAGGGCAGCTTGCCCTTGGCGAAGAGATCGCCGTACGCGCTCAGGGTGGGGTGGGCGGTGAACCAGCCCGTCGGGTCGGTGATGACCTCCTGGGCGGGCCGGACGGAGGTGGCCAGCGCCCAGAGCAGCGGGACGAGCCACAGCACGGCCAGGGCGATCACCACGCCCAGTTCGATGCGGTTGAAGAGCTTCTCGGAGTCACGGGTGCGGCCCGTGACGGCGGATGTGGCGGGCTGCTGTGTCGCCGCGGGCTGCTCGGTGAGTATCGCGGTCATATCACTGGTCCCTCTCGGCGCGGCGGACGAGGGCGA
Source organism: Streptomyces krungchingensis (assembly GCF_054729265.1). Classification (NCBI taxonomy): domain Bacteria; kingdom Bacillati; phylum Actinomycetota; class Actinomycetes; order Kitasatosporales; family Streptomycetaceae; genus Streptomyces; species Streptomyces krungchingensis. The sequence goes on along the minus strand of NZ_JBPUKY010000001.1, from coordinate 729,474 downwards.
ACCAGACCGCGGAGACGATCAGGATCACCACGAAGAGGAGCATGGACAGCGTGGACGCGTAGCCGACCCGGCCCTCGGTGAAGCCGGTGTCGTAGATGAGTTCCAGGGTCGGCTTCGTGGCACCGTCGGGCCCGCCGCCGGTCATCATGTAGATCTGGTCGAACACCTTCAGCGAGGCGATGACCTGAAGCACCGTCACCAGCACCGTGGTGCGGCCCAGCAGCGGGACGACGATGTGCCGGATGCGCTGCCAGGGTCCGGCACCGTCGATGGCCGAGGCCTCGTGCACCTCGCGCGGGATGTCCTGGAGGCCGGCGAGGTACAGCACGAAGTTGAAGCCGATCGTCCACCACACCGTCGCGGCTGCGATGGACACCATGGTCCAGTCCGGGTCGCCGAGCCAGGACGGGGGAGTGTCCACCCCGACGGCCTTGACCGCGTCCTGGGCGAGGCCGACCTGGTCCGCGTAGATGTACATGAACAGCAGGGACACCACGGCGGACGGGATCAGGAAGGGCGCGAAGAACGCGAACCGCAGGAACCACCGGCCGCGCACGAACCGGTCGACGAGGACCGCGAGGACGAGGCTGAGCAGCACCAGGGGAACCGTGGTCAGCACGGTGAACCAGAGGATGTGCTTGAGCGTGCGCCAGAACTCCGGATCGCTCAGCGCGTCCCCGTAGTTGGCGAACCCGACCCAGTGCCCCAGTCCGCCCTTGAGGAGGGAGGTGTCGAAGAAGCTCGCCACGAGCATGTAGAGGAGCGGGCCGACGAGGAAGAGGGCGTAGAGGACCGCGAAGGGGGCCATCATGGCGGGACCGGCCCAGCGGATCGTTCGTGTCGGTGGAGAGGCGGCGGAAGCTGACAGTGCGGTGGCAGCCACGGGCAGACCTTTCTTGCGAAGTCCAGGGGTGTCGGGGAGCGGTGCCGTGCGGTGCCGCTCAGACGGGGGACGCCGTGTCCGCCTGCTTGCGCAGCCGCGCACGCATCGCGGCGGCTGCCGCCCGGGGGCTCTTGGCGCCGGTGAACACGGAGGTGACGGCGTCGCCCACCACGATCTGCAGGGTGCTGCCCGCTCCGCCGTACCAGGCGACCGGGTCGTAGACGGCTCCGTCGGCGGCAGCGGCGTAGTGCGACTGCGGGACCAGCTTCTTGTAGGCGGCCGAGCGCTGCGTGGGCAGCCAGGCCGGCACATGGCCGCCCTCCGCCCAGAGCTGACTCGACCCGAGCATCGCGCGCACGAACTCCAAGGAAGTGTCGAGGCGTTGCGCCTTCGCGGACGGCGCCTTGGGCAGCACCAGGGCGTGCGAATCGGCGAAGCACGCGTAGGGGCGCTCGGTGAAGATGCGGGGGAAGGGCCGCATGTCGAAGGCGACCTTCGCGTCCTGCACGGCCACCACCTGCCACACGCCGTCCATGAGGAAGCCGGCCTTGCCGGTCGTCAGGAGCGTGATGGCGCCGGGGCCGTCGACGCCGGTGGGCAGGACCTTCTCCTCGACGGTCATGCGCCGGATGTAGGCGAGCGCCTCCTCGGCCGCGCCGGTGTCGATGCCGACGCGCCTGCCCTGGTCGGTGACCAGGGGAGAGCTGGTCAGCTGGTGGTACAGGGAGAGGAAGAGCCGGTACTGGGTGGAGGCGTCCTTGATGGCCGCCACCGAGCCGCCCCAGTTCTTGGTGACCTCCTTGGCCGCCTTCATCGCGTCGATGAACTGGTCGGGACCGTCGATGGCGGTCAACTGCCCGCTGCCGTCGAGCAGTCCAGCCTTCTTCGCGATGTCCGTGCGGAAGTACAGGACGAAGGGATGCGTGTCGAGCGGCACCGCGTAGAGCGAGCCGTCGAGATGCGCCTTGGCCCAGGGCTTGGCGTCGAACCGCTCGGCCGTCATGCCGTGCCGGGCCAGCGCCTCGGGGGCGAGCTCGGTGAGCAGGCCGGCCTCGGCGAGTGTCGGCACCTTGGACAGGTGGGCGACGGCGACCTGGGGAGGGCGGTCGCCGAGCGTGGCCAGCGTGAGCTTGGTGTAGTACGGGTTGCCCCACACGAAGGTGGAGGACTTCAGGGTCGTGCCGGGGTGCTCGGCACCGTAGGCCTTCTCCATGGCGACCATGCGTGCTCCGTCGCCACCGGTGAACGGATTCCAGAAGTTCAGCCGGGCCGACGCGGGCGCGCCGCCGGTGAATCCCTGGGCGAGCGTGTTGCCGCAGCCGGTCAGGGTGGCGCCGGCGGCGGTCGTCCCCAGCGCGAGCGCCGACCGCAGGAGGAGACGCCGTGACGGCGCCGAGGGTGGGACGTGCCCGGTTCGCTCCGGCATGAGTGTGCGTCCTTCCACAGCGGCTGGCCCGGGGGCATTGGGTTCTACGTTGTAATCGTTGATTTGAAGCGGCTCCGAATGGATCGGGCCGAGAAGTTTCCAACGTTGTACTTAGTTCAGCTGCGGTCGTCAATAGGTCGCGTCGACACTGGTGAATTGGTCGCCGCGGCTGGGTGGGTGCTCGGAGCGCCTCGATGGATGCTTCTGTTCCAACGTTGGAATCAGGGGGTAAGGTGACACCGGAACCATGCAGGCGGCACAAAGGGCGGGGACGTGGCCGGAGCACGCATGAAGGACGTCGCCGCGCGCGCGGGTGTGTCCATCAAGACGGTGTCGAACGTGGTGCGGGGCGCCGCGAAGGTCGCCGAACCGACCCGGCTGCGCGTCGAGCGGGCGATCGCGGAACTGGACTACCGTCCGCACGCCTCCGCGCGCCACCTGCGGACCGGCCGCAGCGGCATCATCGCCCTGGCGTTCCCCGAACTCGTCGCCCCCTACTTCGCGGAACTCGCCGCCGAAGTGGTCGTGGCGGCCAAGGAACACGGTTACACGGTGCTCATCGAGGACACCGGCGGCGACCCCGACGAGGAACTGCGCATCGCCAGCGGACTCACCGACTCGCTGATCGACGGCGTCCTGCTCAGCCCCCTCCGACTCGACCAGGCACGGCTGGCGGCTCTCGAACAGACGGTGCCCCTCGTCCTGCTGGGCGAGCGCTCGTACGACATCGCCGCCGATCACGTCCTGATCGACAATGCCGCCGCGGCCTGCGAGGCCACCGAGCACCTGCTGGCACTCGGCCGTCGGCGGATCGCCGTGATCGGGCATCAGACCGACCCGCCGTTCGCCACCTCCGCCCAGCGCATGCATGGCTACTTCACCGCCCTGCATGCCGCCGGCGTCCCTTACGACCCCCGCCTCGCGCCCCCGGTGCGCAGCTTCGGACGGGCCGAGGGGGCCGAGGCGATGAGCCGCCTGCTCGACCTGGACCACCCTCCGGACGCGGTCTTCTGCTTCTCCGACCTCCTCGCGTCGGGCGCACTGCGCGTGGCCCACGAGCGGCACGTCGACGTCCCGCACGACATGGCCGTCGTCGGCTTCGACGACCTGGAGGAGTCCCGCTACGCCGTGCCCTCACTCACCACCGTCTCGCCGGACAAGCGGGCGATCGCGCGCATGGCCGTGGCGGCGCTGCTCGACCGGATGTCGGACGCACCGGTCAACCGGCCGTCCACGCTGACGGCCGGTCACCGGCTGGTGGTCCGCGAGAGCAGCGCCGGACGTCCCTCCACGGCGACGGGGCCCGGCACCGGCGACGCGTGACGCCGTATCCGTCCGACCGGTCTCCGAGTCCGGTGCCGTCGCCCTGCGCCGATCGCGGCGCGGGCCGTGGAGCGGGTGTTAGCTTCGGGCGCATGGACGACAGCGTGTACGTGGGCAACGCCGGCAAGGACGCGGCACTGGACCGGGGCTGGCTGCTCGGGCATTTCAAGGAGCCCGGCGATCCCCGCCGGAGTGAGGCCGTGGAGATCAAGTGGGGCGTCCACCCACGCGGCGAGCGGCGCGAGCAGTGGGTGCGGGGAGAGACGCGCACGGCTCTCCAGGTCCTCGTCAGCGGCCGTTTCCGCGTCGAGCTGCCCGGTCGCAGCGTCGTGCTGGCGGAGCAGGGCGACTACGTCGTGTGGGGCCGGGGAGTGGACCATTCCTGGGTCGCCGAGGAGGAGTCGGTGGTGCTGACCGTGCGATGGCCCTCCGTCCCCGGATACGCCGTGCCGCAGGAGGACGACGGGCGGACGGGGCGGGCGGACGTAAGCACGTGACGGGGGAGTGGCCGGCCGTGGGGCGCGGCGCCTGCATGGCCCATCATCGTGCTTGCGCCCGACCGCGGCCGGGCCGACGGCCGATCCCGCACTACCGCGCCGCCCCGGCTGGTCACCGTGCTGGTACGTGATCGCGCCCTCGCTGGTCGGCCATCCCGCACGTGACCGCACCCTCGCTGGTCGGCGAGCCCGTAAGTGACCGCGCCCCGGCTGGTCGTCGCCCTCGCAAGGGACCGTGCACGTGCTGGTCGCCGTGCTCCTGTGCGCACGCGCCCGTGCCGGTCGCCGTCCTCGTACGAAATCGCGCCAGTACCGGTCGCCGCGCGGCTGCGGGACTTCGCGGGGCGTGTTAGTTTCCGGGCGGCGGCGCGCCGGTGCCTGCCCCGGACGAGAAGTGCGCCGTACCCGGTCCGCAAAGACGACGCACGAGGGGAGGCGTCGTGGACGCAGACAAGCGCTCGTTCGGCCCGGCACCCGCGGTGCACGGGTCCCGCCCGCTGGACGTCGCGTGGGACCACGGATCACCGTCGGCGAAGCACAACACGGATGCCGACATCCAGATCCACGCGTACGACGAGGACACCTTCATCCTCCGGCAGAACATGGCGATCAACTACGAGGCGCCGTTCATGTTCCTGCTCTTCGGACGCGAGCGGGCGGTGCTGCTGGACACCGGGGCCACCGCGTCCGCGGAGTACTTCCCGCTGCGCCGCGTCGTCGACGGTCTGATCGCCGATCGACTCCGCCGCGATCCGCACGACGGGTACGGGCTGCTCGTGCTGCACACCCATCCGCACGGCGACCACATCGCCGCGGACGCGCAGTTCACGGACCGCCCGGACACCCAGGTCGTGGGAGCCCGACTCGACACGGCATGGGACTACTTCGGGTTCCGCGGCGATCCCGACCGGGTGGCACGGATCGACCTCGGGGGCCGTGTCCTGGAATGCTTCTCCACGCCGGGGCACCACGAGGCGGCGGTCACCTACTACGACCCCTGGACGGGATTCCTGCTCACCGGCGACACGGTCTACCCCGGCCGGCTGTACGTGGCGGACTGGCCGGCGTTCACGCGATCCGTCGACCGCCTGATCGAGTTCGCGGACAGCCGTCCGGTGACCCACGTGCTCGGGTGCCACATCGAGATGACGCGCGAGCCCGGTGTGGACTACCCGATCCGGACCACCTACCAGCCCGACGAGCCACCCTTGGAGATGGCCCCGAGCCGGCTCCGCGACATCAGGGCGGCGATCGACGAGGTCGGCGACCGGCCCGGCAGGCACCCGTTCCCCGCCTTCGTCATCTGCCGCGACGCCTGAGAGCCTCGTCATGCCTCGCGACGCAGTCATCGGTGTGGACATCGGCACGTCGAGCAGCAAGGGCGTGCTCGTCGGCCTCGACGGTGCCCCGATCCGTTCCGCCGTCCGGGAACACACCCCCACGAGGCCCGGTCCCGGCCGTTTCGAGATGGACGCCTCGGTGTGGTGGCGCGAGTTCACCGAACTCGCCCAGGAGCTCATCGCGCCCGGAGACACCAGCGTGGTCGCCGTCGGGGTCAGCGGCATGGGGCCCTGCGTCCTGCTGACCGACGAGCACGACGCGCCGTTGCGCCCCGCCGTCCTCTACGGAGTGGACACGCGCTCCGTCCGCCAGATCCGGCACATCGAGGAACGGCTCGGCGCGGAGGAGATCATCCGCCGCGGCGGATCCGCCCTCTCGACCCAGGCCGCGGGGCCGAAGATCGCCTGGATCGCCGACGAGGAGCCCGAGCTCTACGCCCGGGCCCGACGCCTGTACATGCCGAGTTCCTGGCTGGTCAGGAACCTCACGGGGAGCTACGTCCTCGACCACCACTCGGCGAGCCAGTGCACCCCGCTCTACGACACGATCGCCTGCGAGTGGTACGCCCCCTGGGCCGCCGAAGTGGCACCCGGCATCGACCTGCCGCCGCTGCGCTGGTCCGGTGAGTCCGCCGGCACACTCACCGCCCGGGCCGCCCGGGACACCGGACTGCCCTCCGGCATCCCCGTCACCACCGGGACCATCGACGCCTGGGCTGAGGCGCTGAGTGTGGGCGCGCAGAACACCGGCGACCTGATGCTCATGTACGGCACCACCATGTTCCTCATCCACACAGTGCCCGAGCCGCTGACGAGTCCGTCCCTGTGGGGCACGGTCGGCGCGCTCCGGGGCACCCGCAACCTGGCCGGCGGCATGGCCACCTCCGGCGCCGTCACCAACTGGCTGCGCGACCTGTTCACCGGCACCGACCACGCCGAACTCACCCGTCTGGCAGCCGAGTCGGGCCCCGGCGCCAACGGCCTGCTGATGCTCCCGTACTTCTCCGGCGAGCGCACCCCGGTCATGGACCCGGACGCCCGCGGAGTGATCGCCGGACTCACCCTGTCCCACACCCGAGGCGACCTCTACCGGGCCGCTCTGGAGGCCACCGGGTTCGGTGTCCGCCACAACATCGAGGTCATCGAGGCGGCCGGCGGGGACATCCGACGTGTGGTCGCGGTCGGGGGCGGCACCCAGGGCTCCCTGTGGACGCAGATCGTCTCCGACATCACCGGCCGCCCGCAGGAACTGCGGACCACGACCATCGGCGCCGGCTACGGCAGCGCGCTGCTGGCCGCACAACTCGTCGCGGACGTCACCGTCGAGGACTGGAACCCGGTGCGCGAGGTGGTGACGCCCCGCGCGCAGAACACCGGGCGCTACGACGAGTTGTACGCCCTCTACCGGCGGCTGTACCCGCAGACCTCGTCGACCGTCCATGCCCTGGCGGCACTTCAGGAGCGCTGACCCCGTCCGCCCCCGTGCGCCAGGTCCGCGCACAGTATGAACACAACTGCCTCCTTGATGGTGTGCGGGCCGGTGCGCTCCTAGCATCGCCACGCTCGGCGCGACGGCGCGCCACCGAGTGGAGGAGCGTTGCCTTGCGCAGCTCACGTCGAAACCAGCCCTCGCCACCCCGGACACCGCGGACGCGGCACCGCATGGCACTGGCCATGGGCGTCGCGGGCCTGCTCGCCGGAGTGGTGAGCGGCACCGTCCCGGCGCAGGCCGCCCCGTCGGGACCCGGGATCACCACCTGCCCGGCAGGCGTCGGCGACAAGGCGACCTGCTACACGGGCCGGGACTCCGACGGCGCGTACTACGCGATCGCCGTCCCCAAGCAGTGGAACGGTTCGCTGGTCGTCCACGCGCACGGCGGGCCCGACCTCGGCGACGAGTCCGATCCCCAGCGCAGCGTCGGCGACCTGGACCGCTGGGCGGTGATGGTCGACGAAGGGTACGCCTGGGCGGGCTCGTCCTACCGCAGGGGCGGCTACGGAACCAGGATGGCGGCGGCCGACACGGAGCACCTGCGGCGCCTGTTCGTGGACGAGTTCGGCAGGCCGGAGCGGACCTACGTCCACGGACAGTCCTGGGGCGGCGACGTCGCGGCCAAGGTCGTCGAGGAGTACGGCAAGAAGGGCGGCCCCTACGACGGAGCCCTGCTCACCAGCGGCGTCCTGGCAGGCGGTTCCCGGGGATACGACTACCGCGTCGATCTGCGCGTGGTCTACCAGTACTACTGCCGGAACCTGCCGCGCCCCGACGAGCCGCAGTACCCGCTGTGGCAGGGCCTGCGCCCCTCCTCCACGCTCACGACGGCAGGGCTGCGTGCGCGTCTCCAGGAGTGCACGGGATACGCGTCCGCTCCCCAGGACCGCACCGCGCTCCAGCAGCGCAACCTCGACGACATCCTCGCGGTGACGCGCATCCCCGAGCGGACGCTGGAGTCGCATCTGCGCTTCTCCGTGTTCACCTTCCGCGACATCGTGCACAACCGGCTCGGCGACCGGAATCCCTTCGACAACGCGAGCGTGCGGTATTCCGGTTCGCACGACGACGCAGCGCTGAACAAGGGTCTCGAGCGTTTCTCCGCGGACCCCGCCGCCCGCCGCGATCTGTCCTACGACAGCGACCTGACCGGGCGGATCTCCCTCCCGGTGCTCACGATGCACGCCATCGACGACCCCACCGCGTTCGTCGAGCACGAGGCCGCCTACCGTGCGAGCGTCGAGGCCGCACACCGTGGGAAGCACCTCGTGCAGACCTTCACGGAGGAGAGCGAGCACAGCGAGCTCAGCGACTCGGAGTACGCCAACTCGATCGCCGCGCTCGACGCCTGGGTGCGGACGGGGAAGAAGCCGACACCGCGGTCCGTCGCGTCGTCGTGTGCCCGGTTCGACCGCGTCTACGGCACCGGGTGCTTCTACGACCCGGACTTCCGCCCCGCTCCCTACGCGTCCCGGGTCCGGCCGCGGCCGGGCGGGCTGTCGTGGCCGGCCATGACCGCCGCGCAGGAGAGGTCGTGGAGCCGTATCGACGGAGTGGGCATCGCCCCTTGATCCCGGCCCTGCCCGGGACTCTTTGTCGTGATCCTGCCTGGCACTGCGTGTCGTGACGCAGGGCCACCGTGTGCACACGTCGAGGCCGTCTGCCGGCTTTGTTGATCGTGTCCCGGTCAGGCCTGCGGCCCGGCCGCAGGCCTCCGGTTGCGGGTTGTCCGCGCAGTTGTTTGAGTGGAATTTGGTCTATGGACACCTCAACCGCGACAGCAGCTGCCGCCACGGGCGGCGCCGGCCGGATGACAGGCGGCCCCAGCAGAGCGGCGGCAGCGGGCAACACAGGTCGCGATGCCCGCGAGGGAGGGACTGACGGTGGCTCACCATCACAAGTCCAACAAACAAGTCGAAGGCGACCCGGACACGGGCCACGGGCGGGGCCTGCCGCTGCGCCCCGACGACGACGAGCTGGAGCGACGGACGGAAATGGACCGGGCGGAACTCCGCGCCCAGCAGGCTGAGGAAGTCTGACGAGCAGGCTGATGAGGTTCCGGCCGCGCGTGGGCGCCGTCGGATCTCGGATCCCCGGCCGAAGCGAAGGAGGTGTTCCCATGTCCTCGAAGCGACGCCGTAAGAAGAAGGGCAGGCGCAAGCACGCGGCGAACCATGGGCGTCGGCCTCAGTGCTGACGGGCGCGGCGCGGCGGTGCCGCGCCGAGCTCTTCCACGGTGAGCCCAGGTGCCGGGTCCCCCGGGGCAGGTCCATTCCCCCCGGGGGTGTGCCGTTTCTGCGCGATCAGGATGGCCGGGCGGTGGGCGATCTAGAACCCGAGGTCGCTCAGTCCCGGGTGGTCGTCGGGGCGGCGCCCGAGCGGCCAGTGGTACCTGCGCTCCTCCTCCGTGATGGGGAGGTCGTTGATGCATGCCAGACGGACCCGCATCAGGCCTTCGTCGTCGAACTCCCAGTTCTCGTTCCCGTAGGAGCGGAACCAGTTGCCCGAGTCGTCGTGGCACTCGTAGGCGAACCGCACCGCGATCCGGTTCTCGGTGAACGCCCACAGCTCCTTGATGAGCCGGTAGTCCAGCTCCCTGGTCCACTTGCGGGTGAGGAAGGCGACGATCTCCGCACGCCCGTCGACGAACTCGGCACGGTTGCGCCAGCGGCTGTCGACGGTGTAAGCGAGCGAGACCTGTTCAGGGTTCCGGGTGTTCCACGCGTCCTCGGCGAGGCGCACCTTGGTGATCGCGCTCTCCCGGGTGAACGGGGGCACCGGAGGCTTTGCGGCCATGATGTCTCCCAGAGCCGGTCCGGTGGGCGGACGGTTCCGTTGCTGCCAGGTGTGTTCCACCGTTCATTCGATACCTGGGCCATGGTGATCGCAACAGCGGCCGCCCCGCCGGAGCAGCACACCGGCCGGCCCGCGCGGGCGTCGTGTCCATGGCCTCGGTGCCGTCCGGCGTCCCCGTCCCGGCGGCCTCATGTCCGCGGCCGGGACGGGGAGATGGCCCCCGCGCGGGCCGGAGTCAGGAGGCCGGGACCTCGTCCACGAAGGCCGTCCCCGCGCCGCGGTACGCGGCCACCTTGGCGGCCACCTGTGCCGGGGTGAGGACCTGGTCCTTGACGTGCAGGACGTAGTCGACCTGCTCGTCGTAGGCGCGGGCCGTGGTGGAGGTCTGGCCGTTGAGGTCGATGAGCCACTGGTTGAAGTTGATCGACATCGGCCGCTCGGGCAGGTACTGGGCGTCGTGGGTGCCGAAGAGCTGCCCGTCGATGTAGTACTTGATGCTGCCGCTGTCGATGGTGACGATCAGGTCGTGCCAGCCGGCGTAGCTCTGGCGGGCCTCGGTGTGCTGGTTCACGGCCTGCCAGGGGTCCGGGTTGTAGGTCTCCCAGGACGTCGTGTAGAGGATGTTGCCGGTCTCGCCCCAGCCGCCGTTGGGCAGGTACTCGAAGTCGTACTCGGAGTAGTCGTCGGCCATCGGGGCCTTGAGGTCGTTGATGGTGAAGAAGGTCTGCACCAGGTGATCGCCGTCGGGTCCGGACGCCGGGGCGTCGGTGAACTTCACCCGGGCCGCGTACGTGCCGTTCTTGAACTTCGTGCTCTTGGAGACGACTTCGGTCTGCCTGGTGGACTCGGCGGTGCCCGCGGTCGACGTCTGGAGGTTCATCACCGAGTTGCCGGAGACGGTGGGGAAGGTGACCTTGGACGGGTCCCAGGTGGCGCCGGGCACGCCGGGGCCGCCGGAGTTGGAGCGTACGTTCCAGCCGTGGGCGGAGAGGGCCGGGTCGGTGTGCGACGTGTAGGCGAAGTCGTCGAACAGCGTCTGGCCGCCACCGGGCGGGTCGGTCGGATCCGTGGGGTCGGTCGGATCGGTCGGGTCGTTGCCCTCCGGCGCCGTGCCCCAGACCGTGCTGCCCGCGAGCTGCGCGGTGACCTTGTTCCAGTCCGCGTACGAGGTCAGGGACGAGTTGAAGGAGTAGTCGTCCGCCTGGTTCAGGGTCTGCCAGTTGGACTGGTAGAAGCGCAGTTGCATGTCCCCGGTGTCGGCGCCCGGCGCGAGCGTTCCGGCGCCCGAGGTGAAGGCGATCTCCAGGTAGCGGTCCGCGGTCGCGGTGGGGTGGCTCAGCGTGCCGAACGTGCCGGTGATGTTGGCGCACCCCTTGACCGCCCAGGAGCAGGCGAACCGGTAGGAGGCGTTCGCCGAGTCCGCCTTGAAGTAGTAGCGGATCTTCACCTGGCTCAACTGCACCGTGGAGGCTCCGGTGTTGCGCACCTTGAGCCAGGGTTCGCTCTGGTCGGCGGTGGCCCCGCCGGAGCTGGTGCGGTACTGGACGGCGAGGCCGTCGGCAGCGGCGGCGGTCGCGTTCATCGGGACGGCGGCCAGGGCGGTGCTGCCCAGGAGCGCCGACAGGGCCAGGGCCACCCGGCGGCGGCCGGTGGCGGGACGGGTTCTCATCCGGGTTCCTTTCGGGGAGTCTCCCGCATCCGGCGGGAGGATCGGGGGGTATCCGGAGCGTTTTCGGGCGCGCCGCGCCGCTGGGCGTGGAACACGTCGGCGGACGTGACGCGTGGGCCTCGGCCCAGGGAGGGGCGGGCCGATCGGGGGGCCTTCAAGGAGTGGCAGGGCCCAGGGGGATCCGTGTGAGGGCAGTGGAGCGCGGCGCGGCGGGCACGGCGCTCAGCACACGGCGGTCGGTGGCCACGGGCCGCCGAGCCCGCGGTCCCACGAGCCGGCCGAGTTCACCGGGACGTCGCCGCTCCCGGCCGTTCGGGCACACCATGGGCGGGCGAGCGGTATCGCATGGTTCACCTCTGGGGGGCTGGAGGGAAACTACACACCACACTTGACCAGTTGACCGGCCGACGGTTTACCAGTCGGCCTCGGACGAAGGTGGCATAGACCAATGTGACCGTCAAGTACCCCTCAGGCAAAGGAAATTGGCGCGTGCTCGACCGGCTGACGGGCTGGTTCGCGTGCGCCGAGCCCGACTAAAGTCGGTTTACCAGCAGACCAGTTATGGTCAGGGCCGCACCGGCACCCCGTCCCGACGACGAACGAGAGTCCTGCATGGAGATCGACCCCGCAGCCTCCCGCGCGGTACTCAAGCGCGAGAAGGTGCGCGACGCCGTCCTCGCACTCGTCGAGGAACGCAGGCCGGGCGACGCGATTCCCTCCGAGCGCGCCCTCTGTGCCGAGCTGGGGGTGTCGCGGCCCACGCTGCGGGCGGCGGTGGACCAACTCGTCGTCGCCGGGCTGCTGGTGCGCGAGCACGGCCGTGGCGTGTTCGTGGCCAGCGAGAAGATCACTCAGGAACTGGTGCAGGACAGCCGGACCTTCAGTCTGCCGCAGGCCGTGGGGGAGTGGACCAGCAGGCTCCTCGAAGTGAGCACGCAGTCCGCCGGCGCCAGGGTGGGCCGCAAACTGCGCGTCTCCCCGGCGGCCAGGATCCGGTACGTGGCACGTCTGCGCCTGGTCGACGGGTCTCCGATGGCGATCGAGTACCTGTACATCCCCGCGGATCTGGTCCCGGACCTGACCAGTGACGAACTGGAGAACGGCGACCTGTACGAGCACCTCGGCCGACGCCACGGCATCCAGGTCAGCGAGGCGGTGCAGGCGATCGAGCCCACCGTGGTGACCCGCGGCGAGGCGGACCTGCTCGACGTACCCGAACTCTCGCCGGCCCTCCTCTTCGAACGCCTCACCTCCGACGCTCGGGGCCGGCCGGTGGAGTACGTGCACTCGCTCTACCGCGGGGACCGCTATCGCATCGTCTCCCGGCTGACGCTGGGCCCGCGCACCGAGCACCCGTCACCGAGCGACGGCCACCACCCCGGAATACCGCCGGGCGACATCTTGCCGGGAGAACCCGTCACGTTCTCCACCCGTGGCGAAGTGCAGAACGCCCCTTGACCTGTACGTAGTTCACGCCGACGGCGCAGCGGGACGACCGGCCCCGCGGTGTCGCCCTGACGCGCGCGGGCCGCCGTCGCCGCACCGTCCGCCGTGCGTGCGGCCCGCACGCAGCCGTCCTCCCGGCATCCGGCCTGCCGATCGCCGCCACCGTGGCGTTCGGCCCGTCGGCATGCCCTCGACCCGAGCGGCTTCTATTAAATTAGTAATTAATCTTGACAGGGTTTCGGCTCCGGGCCACAGTCGTCGCCGTGATGCCGCCGGCCCCGCGCGGCCCGCATCGCGCCCCCCTCTGCTTCCCAACCTCCGGGAGAGGCACGTGGCTCCACGCGCACCCGCACTCAGACCGACCCGATCCCGCACCGCCCGCCTGGCCTCCGCGACGGCCGTCGTCACGGCCCTGGCCGCCTCCGGGGCGCCGGCGGCGGCAGTCCCCGACTCCGCAGCCCCCGTGGCCGCGGAGGACACCCAGTTCAAATAAATTAGTAATTAATCTTGACGTGGCGGGAGAGCCACGCGAACCTGGATCCGCCGCGAGCGGGGCACCGGCCGTCAGGAGGGCCGCCCCCGGCGCGGGGATCCGCAGGGAGACCTCATGACGAACCACCAGCCAAGCCGACGGCACGTGCTCGCCGGACTCGGCGCCACCGGGACGGCGGCGCTGCTCAGCGGCTGTGTCACCTCCAGCTCCTCCTCCAAGACCTCCTCGAAGGGTGCGGTCACCCTCCAGTCCAACCTGTCGGCACCGCAGGCCAAGGCCGCCATGCAGGACGTGGTCGCCGCCTACGGCAAGAAGGGTTCCGGACAGGTCACACTGAACACCGTCGCCGCCGAGACCTTTCGCACCCAGCTGCCGACCTACCTGACCTCCGCCAACCCGCCGGACGTGTACACCTGGTACCCCGGCTCGGTCGCCGACGCCTACGCCAAGAAGAACCTGCTCCTCGGCCTCGACGACGTCTGGAACTCCTCACCCGACCTCAAGCGCTACTCCAAGGCGCTGCACACGCTGTGCACCGCGACGTCGGGCAAGAAGGTCTTCGTGCCCACCACCTACTACTGGTGGGGCATGTTCTACCGGAAGTCGAACTTCGCCAAGTGGGGCGTCAGCGAACCCTCGACCTGGGACGAGTTCCTCGACCTGTGCGACAAGCTCAAGTCCAAGGGCGTGGACCCCATCGGGCTCGGCGCCGGCGGCAACACCGCGTGGGTCGCGTCCGCCTGGTTCGACTACCTCGACATACGGATCAACGGCGCCGAGTACCACCGCCGGCTGCTCGCCGGAGAGCACCGCTTCGACGACCCCGAGGTGCGCAAGGTCTTCGACCGCTGGCAGGAGGTGCTGCCCTTCTTCGACCCGAACGGCACCGCCGTCGCCTTCCAGGACGCCACGACCTCCCTGCTCAACGGCCGCAGCGGCATGATGCTGATCGGCACGTTCTTCGCCGACGCCGCCCCCAAGGACGCGCTCGACGACATCGACTTCTTCCGCTTCCCCGTCATCGACCCGAAGGTGCCGCTCGCCGAGGAGGCGCCCACCGACGGCTACTTCGCCAGCGCCCGCACCGGACGCCACGAGCAGGTCTCCGGCCTGCTCGAATTCCTCGCCACACCGCAGGCGCAGGAGCTCTACATCAAGGGCTCCTCCGGCACCGTCCTGCCGTGCCACCCCGACGCGAAGGACGCCGGCACCCCCCTGGTCAAGAAGGGCCGCAAGCACATCGAGGCGGCCGCGGAGATCACCCAGTTCTTCAACCGCGACTCCAGCGACGCCCTCCAGCCCACCGCCGACACCGCGCTGACCAAGTTCCTCGCCAAGCCCAAGGAGGTCGGGAGCATCCTCACCACCTGGCAGCGCGACGCCCAGAAGATCTGGAACGCCTGACATGGCCGTCCTGACCGCCACCCGACGCAAGACCCCGGCCCCGACCCCGCCCAGCGGCGGTCGGGGCCGGGGCCCCCGGCGCACACCCCCGCTCGTGCTCGCCTTCGTCCTCATCCCCCTCCTCGCCGAGGCCGTGTGGGTGTTCTGGCCCGCGCTTCAGGGCTTCTACCTCGCGCTGACCAGCTGGGACGGCGTATCACCGCCGAAGTTCGTCGGTCTCGACAACTTCCGCGAGATGGCCGGAGACGACATCTTCCGCAGTGCCGTCGGTCACACCGTCCTGTGGCTGGTGCTGTTCGGCGGACTGTCCGCACTCCTCGGCCTCGGCGCCGCGCTCCTGCTCCAGCAGGAACGCCGCGGCATCGGCTTCTACCGCGCGGCCCTGTTCCTGCCCGTCGTCTTCTCCCTCGTCGCCACCGCCCTCGTCTGGCAGGCCATCTACCAGCCCGACGGCGTGCTCAACCAACTCCTCGACGGGATCGGCCTCGGCAGCCTGCGCCACGCCTGGCTCGCCGACCAGGACACCGCCCTGTACGCGGTGATCGTGCCCGCGCTCTGGCGCCAGATCGGCTACGTGATGGTCCTCTACCTCGCCGGCCTCAAAGGCATCGACCCGGCACTCTACGAGGCGGCCAAGGTCGACGGCGCCGGACGTCTCCAGCGCTTCCGTCATGTGACGCTCCCTCAACTGCGCGGCGTCAACGCCGTCGTGCTGTCCGTGATCATCATCGACTCGCTGCGCTCCTTCGACGTGGTGTGGTCACTGACCCGGGGCGGCCCCTACCACTCGTCCGAACTGCTGAGCACCTACATGTACTCCACCGCGTTCCAGTCCCTGCGCCTCGGATACGGCTCCGCCCTGGCCGTCGTCATCTTCCTGCTGGCCTTCGGCGTCATCGCCTCCTACCTCGTCCGCGCCTTCCGGGAGGCCGACTGATGTCCGCCACCCAGCCCCGCACGTCCGCCACCGCACTGCGCCGCCGGAGGGCCGCCACGGCCGGCTTCCACCTCGGCGCCGGGACGCTGGCCGTGCTGTGGCTGCTGCCCATCGCCCTGGTCCTGGTGACCAGCCTGCGGTCCTTCGACGACATCGCCGCACACGGTCTGGGCAGCCGGCCCCACTCCTTCACCCTGGACAACTTCCACCAGGCCTGGTCCGACGGCGGCCAGCAGCGCGCCCTGATCAACAGTCTGGTCGTCACCGTCCCCTGCGTCGCGGTGACCCTCGCACTCGCCGCCATGGCGGCGTTCGCCCTCAGCCGCTACGAAATGCCCTTCCGCCGCTCCCTGTTGCTGCTGATGCTCGGCGGCAATCTGCTGCCCCCGCAGATCCTGCTCATCCCGGTGTCGAAGCTCAGCGAGCTGATGGGCGTGTACGACACCCTGCCCGCCCTGATCGGCGTGCAGATCGGATTCGGCGTCGGCTTCTACGTCTTCGTCCTGCACGGCTTCATGCGGGCGATCCCCGCCGAGATCCAGCAGGCCGCCGTCGTCGACGGCGCCGGACCCTGGCAGATCTTCTGGCGCATCATCCTCCCGCTCACCCGGCCCGCGCTCGCCGCGCTCAGCGCCCTGTCCTTCACCTGGATCTTCAACGACCTGCTGTGGGCCATCACGGTGCTGCGCAGCGACACCAAGATGCCGATCACCGCGGCCCTCATCGGACTTCAGGGACAGTACGTGTCCATGTGGAACGTGATCGCCGCCGGATCCGTCATCGCCGCCGCCCCCACCGTGGCCGTGTTCCTCCGTTTCCAGCGCCACTTCGTGGCCGGCCTCAACCTCGGAGCAGTGAAGTGACGACATCCCGGCGCTGGACGCTGCGCACCGAGCACACCGGCTACACCGTGCGGCTCTCCCCGGACGGCCCGTGGGCCGAACTGGAGGCATGGGGGCCGCACGGCGCCGAGCACGGGCCGTCGGCGCTGGACTGGTCGCACCGCACCCACTTCATCACCCCCGCCGACGCCGCCCCCGCCGAATACCTGCCGCAGGGACTGCGGCCCTTCACCGGCGCCGACCTCGTCGCCTCGCGACCGGGCGGGGAACGGGGCGTGTGGTGGACCTTCGACGGCGCCGTGGAGGAACCGGGCACACTGCGGCTGGCGTTCACCGACGACGTCCTGGGCCTGCGCACGACCCTGTGCTACGCCACCGTGCCGGGAACCGACGTCATCCACCGGTGGACCGAACTGACCTGCACGGGCGAGGAAGAACTGCGCCTGGAACGGCTGGACTCGGCCGCCGTGACCGTCCCCGTCACCGAAGGCGCCCGGCTGACGTACCTCACCGGCCAGTGGTCACAGGAATTCCAGCACACCCAACTCGACCTCACTCGCGGCACGTTCACCATGGGCAGCACCCAGGGCGTACCGGGACACGCGTACGCGCCCTGGCTCGCCGTCCAGGACGCGGCCGCACCGCACGACGCACCCGCCCCCACGTACGGCATCGCCCTGGAATGGGCGGGCAACTGGCACATCGCCGCGGAGGCGGAACCCGGCGGCACGGTACGGGTGCGGGCCGGCCGCGTACCGCACGAAGGCGCGGTACGGCTCGCCCCCGGGGACACCCTGACCACCCCCCGCCTCGCCTGCGCTTTCAGCCCGGACGGTCTCGACGGCCTGTCCCGTGTCTGGCACCGCTACGAACGACGGCTCGCGGGCGGACGACTGCGCCGCCCCCGCAAGGTCCTCTACAACTCCTGGGAGGCCACCGGCTTCGACGTGGACGCCGCCAGCCAGCTGGAACTGGCCAAGGTGGCCGCGGACATCGGGGCCGAGCTGTTCGTCGTGGACGACGGCTGGTTCACCGGCCGCGCCGACGACACCGGAGGACTGGGCGACTGGTCGCCCGACCCGGCGGCCTTTCCCGACGGATTCGACCGCTTCGTCGACGACGTGCGGGCCCTGGGCCTCGACTTCGGACTGTGGATCGAACCGGAAGCCGTCAGCCCGGCCAGCCGTCTGTACGCGGAGCACCCCGAGTGGGTCTACCGCATCGACGACCGCCCCGCCCGCCGGGTGCGCAATCAGCTCCTGCTCGACCTCGGCCGCACCGACGTCCAGGAGTTCGTCCTCGGGACCCTCGACGAGCTGCTGACCGGCCATCACATCAGCTATCTGAAGTGGGACATGAACCGCCCGCCGACCGAACGCGGCCGGCCGGGAGCCGGCCCCGCGGACCACCTGGACCTCGACGCCGAACACGTCCGCGGATACCTGCGCGTACTGGACCATCTGCGC
The DNA here is from genome assembly GCF_054729265.1 of Streptomyces krungchingensis. Taxonomy (NCBI): domain Bacteria; kingdom Bacillati; phylum Actinomycetota; class Actinomycetes; order Kitasatosporales; family Streptomycetaceae; genus Streptomyces; species Streptomyces krungchingensis. Next base: position 711,460 of record NZ_JBPUKY010000001.1, on the reverse strand, counting down.
ACCGCCCACCCCGACGTCACCGTCGAGGGCTGCGCGGGCGGCGGCGGCCGCGTCGACCACACCACCCTCGCCCGCACCGACGTCGTCTGGCCCAGCGACAACACCGCACCGCTGGACCGCCTGGCCATCCAGTACGGCTTCCTGCACGCGCACGCACCGCACGTGATGAGCTCCTGGGTCACCGACGCCCGCGGCGTGTTCGACCCGCGCCCGCGCAGCCTCGCCTTCCGGTTCGTCACCGCCATGTGCGGAGTGCTCGGCATCGGCGCCGACCTGCGCCACTGGACTCCGGACCAACTCGCCGAGGCGGCCGGCTGGATCAGCCGGTACAAGGAGGTCCGCGACGTCGTGCACCACGGCGAGGCCCGCCTGCTCGGCACGGTACGGGACGCCACCTGCGGAGTGCAGTACGACGCCGAGGACGGCCACCGCGTCGTCGTCGCCGCCTTCAGCACCGGACGGCTGGACGGCGCCCCGCTCGTGCCCGGCCGCCCCGCCCGGCTGCGGCTGCGCGGGCTCGACCCCACCGCCACCTACACGGACGCCGCGTCCTCGACCGCGTACAGCGGCGCACACCTGCTGCACTACGGACTGCCCCTGGCGTGGAGCGCCGACCACGACGCCGAACTGGTGGTGCTGACCCGGCACTAGACCACCGGCACACGCCACCCGCCATCATTGCCACCACCTCCGACGAAGGAGCCGAACCACACCATGGACCCGTCACGACGGCACGGCGCCCGCTTCACCGGCCGAACGGCCGTGATCACCGGCGCCGCCTCCGGCATCGGTGCCGCCACCGCCGAACGCCTGGCACAGGAGGGCGCCGCCGTGGTCCTCGCCGACATCGCCGAGGAGCGCGGCCGGGCGGCGGCCGAGCGCATCACCAAGCACGGCGGCACGGCGACCTTCGTGACCGCCGACGTCTCGGCCGAGGAGGACTGGCAGCGGATCGCGGACGCCGCCCACACCCACGGACCCGTCGGCGTGCTGGTCAGCAACGCGTTCACCGTCGACGTCACCCCGGCCGACCGGATGTCCCTCGCTTCCTGGGAGCGGCAGCTCGCCGTCAATCTCACCGCGTCCTTCATCGGCTTCAAGACAGTCCTGCCCGACCTGCGCTCCGTCGGCGGATCGGTCGTCCTCACCTCGTCGGTCCACGCGCACAGAGGTCTGCCCGGACACCCCGCGTACGCGGCATCCAAGGGCGCCCTGCTCTCCCTGTGCGGCCAGCTCGCCGTCGAGTACGGGCCCGAGGTGCGGGTCAACGCCGTCCTGCCCGGCCCCGTGCTCACCGGCGCCTGGGACCGGGTGCCGCCCGAGGACCGGCAGCGCAGCGTCGCCGAGACGGCGGCCCGAAGATTCGGCACTCCCGAGGAGGTGGCCGCCGCCATCGCGTTCCTCGGTGCCGACGAGGCCTCCTTCATCACCGGAGCGCACCTCGTCGTCGACGGAGGGTGGAGCGTCGTCAAGGCATCCGCGTGATCATTGCAGCGTTCACATCCGAGGAGAAAGGCACTACGCCATGACGCCCTACGCCCGCCGCGGACTGCACGGCCAGACCGTGGAAGCGCTCGCCCGCCGCATCCTGGGAGGCGACATCCCGGAGGGGGCCACGCTCGACCTCGTCGCGCTGCAGAGCGAACTGGACGTCAGCCTCACCGCACTGCGCGAATCCCTGAAGGTGCTGGCCGCCAAGGGAATGGTCGACGCACGTCAGAAACGCGGCACGTTCGTGCGCGCCCGCGCCGACTGGAACCTGCTCGACGCCGACGTGCTGCGCTGGCAGTTCGAGGGCGGCGGCACCACCGGCGCCGACCACGCGCTGCTGCGCAACCTCGCCGAGGTCCGTTCCATCATCGAGCCGGCCGCCGTACGCCTGGCCGCCGAGCGCCGCACCGACGCCGACCTCGCCGCCCTGGACGAAGCCCTCGCGGCGATGGGGGAGCACGACGCCGACGCCGCGCACGCCGTCGACGCCGACCTCGCCTTCCATCGGGCGCTGCTCACCGCCACCCACAACGAACTCCTCGAACGCATGGAAATGGTCATCGAGTCCGGCCTCGCGCAGCGCGACCGGCTCGTGCACAGCTCTCCGCACAGTGAGGATCCGGTACCGGCCCACCGCGCGGTCCTGGACGCCGTACGCGACCAGGATCCCCGGGCCGCCGAGGCCGCCATGCACGCCCTCCTCGAACAGGCCGGACGCGATCTGGACCGGATCGACGGCTCCGATGACACGAAAGGCACCGGCGGCAAGTGAAGATCGCCCGCATAGAAACCTTCCTGGTCCCGCCGCGCTGGCTGTTCTGCCGGATCGAGACCGACGACGGAGTCGTCGGCTGGGGCGAACCCGTCGTCGAGGGACGCGCCGAGGTCGTCCGGGCCGCCGTCGACGTCCTCGCCGAGCATCTGATCGGCGAGGACCCGCTGCGCATCCAGGACCACTGGCAGGTCCTCACCAAGGGCGGCTTCTACCGGGGCGGCCCGGTGCTGTCCAGCGCGGTCGCCGGCCTCGACCAGGCCCTGTGGGACATCGCGGGCAAGACCTACGGCGCACCCGTGCACGCCCTGCTGGGCGGCCCCGTACGCGAACGCGTCCGGGTCTACGCGTGGGTCGGCGGCGACGAACCCACCGAACTGAGCGAGCAGATAGCGGCCCAGGTGGAAGCCGGCTTCACCGCGGTCAAGATGAACGGCGCCGGAGCCACGTCCCCGATCGCCACCGCGGCCGAGACGGCCGCCGTCGTCGCGCGGGTGGCAGCCGCCCGCGACGTGCTCGGCCCCGACCGGGACGTGGCCGTCGACTTCCACGGCCGCTTCACCGCCGCGAGCGCCCGCCGCGTGCTGACCGAGATCGAGCCCCTGCACCCGCTGTTCGTCGAGGAACCGGTCCTCCCCGAGCAGAGCCACCTGCTGGCCGGTCTCGTCGCCACGAGCTCCGTACCGCTGGCCACCGGCGAACGCCTCTACTCCCGCAGCGAGTTCCTGCCCGCTCTCACCGCCGGCGTCGCGGTCGTCCAACCCGATCTCTCCCACGCGGGTGGCATCTCCGAGGTCCACCGCATCGCCTCGCTCGCCGACACCTACGGCGCCCAACTGGCCCCGCACTGCCCCCTCGGGCCGATCGCACTGGCCGCGAGCCTCCAAGTCGCCTTCGCCACACCGAACTTCCTGATCCAGGAGCAGAGCCGCGGCATCCACTACAACAAGGACGCGGACCTGCTCTCCTACGTCGCCGACCCCGAACCCTTCCGCTTCGTCGACGGTCACGCCCACCGCGGTGACACACCGGGCCTCGGCATCACCGTCGACGAGGCCGCCGTGCGGGCCGCCGACCGCTCGGGACACGCCTGGCGCAATCCGGTCTGGCGGCACGCCGACGGCTCCTTCGCGGAGTGGTGACGACGCCGTGGACGTGCTCACCGACCTTGCGCACGGCGGCCGTTGGACCTCCTTGCGCGCACACGGCCGTGAATGGCTGTGGCGACGCGGCGCACCGGAACGCCACGAGGTCTCGCCCGGCGACGCGTTCGTCGACGCGGGCGGCCTGGAGGAATGCATCCCCACGGTCCGCGGCGACCCCGACCACGGAGACGCCTGGTCGCGCCCCTGGACCCAGGACGGAGACACACACCACGTGCGCTGCGCGGACTTCGCCCTCGGCCGCACCATCCGCTCCACACCCGAAGGTGTCACCGCCGACTACCACCTGACCGCGGAGCCGGGCTACCGCTTCGTCTGGGCGGCGCACGCCCTGCTCGACCTGTCCCCGGACGCGACACTCCACCTGAACTCCGGTGCGAACACCCGCCTGTTCCCCGAAGCCGGTCCGCTGCTGCACCGGCCCTGGCCCGACGGCGCGCCGTGGGTCGAGGGCCCGTGGCCGGCACCGCACGGACTGCCGCTCGACCGACTCGGCCCCGACGACGGCACCGCTGTCGGCGCCGTGGTGGACGCCCCGTGGTGCTGCGTCCACGACGGCCGTGACCGGCTGAGCTTCGCCGTGCGGGCCGAGGGGCACCCGGTGTCGATCGCGCTGTGGCGCAACCTCGGCGGCTTCCCCCGGCCGGGTCCCTATCGCAGTACGGGTGTCGAGCCGATGCTCGGCCGCACCTTCGACCTCGCCGACGCCGGGCCCACGGACGCCGTCCGCGTCCCGGCGACCGGTGAGGTGCGCTGGCGGCTCATCGTCGACTCCGCCTGCCACTGCCCCTGAACCACCGTACCGAGGAGCTTCGTCCGTGGAACTACCCGCTGCCCTGGCCGCTCAGCGCCTGGTCGCCATCGTGCGCGGCGGCGACGCCGACGCCGCACTGCACACCGTGCTCGCCCTGGCCGAGGAAGGCGTCGAGCTCGTCGAGGTGTCGCTGAGCGGAGCCGACGCCCTGAAGGTCATCGCCCGCGCCCGTGAAGTGCTGGGCCCCGAGCGGCCGTTGGGCGCCGGTACGGTCCTGACCGCCGACGACGCACGCGCTGCCCACCGCGCGGGCGCGAACTTCGTCGTCACCCCCGGCCTGGGGGACGGCGTTCGCGCGGCACAGGACCTCGGCCTGCCCGTCCTCGCGGGCGTGTTCACCCCGACCGAGATCATCGCCGCCCGGGCGATGGGCGCGGACGCACTGAAGGTCTTCCCGGTGGCCCAGGCCGGAGGAGCGGCCTATCTCAAGGCGCTGCGCGGTCCGTTCCCCGACACGCCGTTCGTCCCGGTGGGCGGAGTCGACGAGGCGGCCGCCCGCGCCTGTCTCGCGGCGGGCGCGACCGCGGTCGGCGTCGGGTCCCCCCTCGTCGGCGACGCCGCCGACGGCGGCAGCCTCACCGCGCTGAGGGACCGGGCCCGCGCCTTCCGCGCCGTCGTAGGGGAGGTGACACCGTGACCGGCGACGTCACCGAGGGCCTGCGTGCCACCCGGCCGGACCGGCTGGAGCTCGGCGAAGGCATCCGCTGGACCGGCACCGGCGTCGTGCTGGTGGACATCCTCGCCGGCCGTCTGCTCGCGGCGCCCGACGATCCGGCGGCCGGTCTGCGGACCTTGATCCAGCTCCCCGTGCCGCTGGGCGCGGTCGCCCCCGTCGCCAGCCGGCCGGGCACCTGGATCGCGGCCGCCGGCACCGGCATCTGCCTGATCGGTCCGGAGGGCACCGTCAGCTGGCTCGCCCGCCCTGAGGAGAACACCGTTCCGCGCATGCGCATGAACGACGCCGCGGCCGACCCCGCGGGCCGCTTCTGGGCGGGCAGCATGTCCCACGACGCCGACGAGGGCGCCGGCGCCCTGTACCGGGTCGGCCACGACGGCACGACCGTACGCGTCCTGGACGGCATCACCGTGCCCAACGGCCCGGCCTTCACCCCCGACGGCGGCGCCATGTATCTGGCCGACAGCGCCCGCGGCATCGTCCGGCGCTTCCCGGTCTCCCCGGAGACGGCCGACCTCGGAACACCGGAGACCTTCGTCACCGTCGACGAAGGCAGTCCGGACGGCATGGCGGTCGACGTCGAGGGCGGGGTGTGGATCGCGGTCTGGGGGACCGGCACGGTGCGCCGGTATCTGCCGGACGGCACACCCGACCGCGTCCTGAGGCTGCCCGCGAGCTGCCCCGCGGGTGTGTGCCTGGTCGGCGACGTCCTCCATGTCACCACCGCCCGCGTCGGCCTGACCGCACCCGGCTCTCACGACGGAGCGGTGTTCACCCTCCGCGTCGACGTGCCGGGAACGCCGGCGGCCGCCTATCGACCCCACGCACCGCGCACCCCCTCGGACCCGCAGGAGCCGTCATGACCCGCTGGCGCCCCGCCCCGGGGCCCGTCGTCTGCGTCGGCGAGACCATGGCGGCCCTGGTCCCCGACCCGGTCCGCCCCCTGCACGACGCCACCCACCTGAGTCTGTCGGTGGCCGGAGCCGAGTCCAACGTCGCCATGTACCTGGCCGACCACGGCATCCCCAGCATCTGGCTCTCGGCGCTCGGCGACGACCCGCTGGGCAGCCGGGTCCGCGCCACGGTCGCCGCGGCGGGCGTCGACGTGTCCCATGTGCGCACCGACGCCGACCGTCCCACCGGCCTCCTGCTGAAGGACCCCGGACACGACGGCACACGCGTGCGGTACTACCGGAACGGCTCCGCCGCGTCCGCCCTCGGACCCGACCTGCTGGACCGTCACCCCGTCAGCGGGGCCGCGCTGTTGCACCTCACCGGCATCACTCCGGCCCTGTCGCCGTCCTGCCGCGAACTCGTCACCCGGGCGCTCACCTGCCCGCCCGCGGCGCGGCCGTACGCCGTCAGCTTCGACGTCAACCATCGCGCCGCCCTGTGGCCCGACGGGTCGGCCCCCACCGTGCTCCGCGAACTCGCCGACCGTGCCGACATCGTCTTCGTCGGCCTCGACGAGGCACAGGACCTCTGGGGCGCACGCCTCACCGCGGCGGACGTACGGGCCCTGCTTCCGCAGCCACGCGTCGTCGTCGTCAAGGACGGCGCCCACGCCGCCAGTGCCTTCACCGACGCGGCGGAGCACACAGTGCCCGCGCTACGGACGACGGTCGTGGAGTCGGTCGGCGCCGGTGACGCCTTCGCGGCCGGTTTCCTCGCGGGCCTGCTCCACGGCGAACCCCTGTCGCGCGCGCTCCGGTTGGGCCACGTCACGGCGTCCTCCGCCCTCACGGTGACGGCGGACCGGGGGCCACTGCCAGAGCGCGCGGAGACGGAGCGACTGCTGGGACTGTCGAACGAGGAGTGGTCCGCGCACGTCGTCCAGCCGGCGCCTGCCGGTCCCGGCGACCGTCCGCTTCCCGCCCGGGGCGGTCAGCCCAGGTAGCCCTCGACCTCCGAGGAAGGGCGGACCTGCGCCTCGTCCGGGTTCTCACCGAACTCGGCCTTGGCGCGTCGTTGGCGCAGCAGGTCCCAGCACTGGTCGAGCTGGCGCTCCAGCTCACCGAGCCGTTCCTGTTCGGTGCGGCTGTCGATCCGACCGGCCTCGATGGCCTCCCGCAGCCGCCGCTCGTCGTCCACCATGGCCGTGATCCTGCTGAGGATCTGCTCTTGATCCATGTCGGTACGCCTCCTAGGACACTTCCTCACTGTACGGAGAAGTCGGCGGTCCGGCTCACCCGTGGACCGCGGGCCGGCACGACCGCCAGGAGCGCGGGGGCGTCCGGACACGGGTTGTCCCCGCCGGCACACGGAGCGGCGTCCCAGTCCGGGGCGCGTTGTCAGTGCCGGATGCGATGCTGCAGATCATGGACGAGCTGGAGTTCATGCGAGGACGGGTCTACGGGGCGGACCACGACGATCCCGGTCCCCGGAGCGGTCGGGCGTACGTCGAGCTGGTGGGCGGCCCGCTGGACGGTCTGCTGCTCGACGTCACCGACCGGGCGGACCACGAGGCCGGGCGCGCCGTCGTCCTGCCCACGGAGATAGGGCGGTACGGCCCCGGCGGTCACGCCACGTACGCGCCCAGGTCGTCGGGCAGCCGCACGTACGAGTGGCGGGGCGACGCCCCCTGACGCGGGCCCAGCCCGCGTCCGCCGCGTGACCCTGGGGCGCGGGCTCCCGCCCGAAGTGGCCGGCGCCGTCGGGAGGGCCACGGGGGCTCGGCGGGCGCATCGGGGGGCCGGTGTGCGAGCGCGCGGCGGACGGTGCCGACGTAGTCTGTCAATGAGCTGACGCCCGCCGCTGCCTGCCCGCGCGGCCGGTCCCGAGTCCGCCGTCCCGCCCGAATCTCCGCCCTGGAACCGCCACGGACTCCGGCCCCCTCACGTACGCCAGAGCCGGCGCCGGTACCAGAGCGAGAGCCGGAACCGGAGTCCGAGCCAGAGACGAGGCACAGACCATGACCACTGACGGCTACGACAGCTCCCGCACCGCTCTCCTGGTGGTCGACCCCTACAACGACTTCCTGTCCGAGGGCGGAAAACTGTGGCCGCGCGCGAAAGAGGTGGCCGAGAGCGTCCGGCTGCTCGACCACATGCGCCAGGTCCTCGCCGCCACCCGTACGGCCGGTATCCGCACCTTCTTCGTCCCGCACCGCCGCACCGCCCCGGGCGACTACGACGGCTGGGCCCACCTCTCCTTCTCGCAGGCCCGTGCCGCGGAGACGAAGATCTTCGAGAAGGGCTCATGGGGCGGGACGTTCCACCCCGACTTCGAGCCGCGGGAGGGCGAGGTCGTCGTGCACGAGCACTGGTCCTCCAGCGGCTTCGCCAACACCGATCTCGACCTCCGGCTGAAGCAGCACGGCATCTCGCACATCGCGCTGATCGGCATGCGGGCCAACACCTGCATCGACACCACCGCCCGCTTCGGTCAGGAACTCGGCTATCACGTCACCCTCGTCAAGGACGCCATCGCCGCCTTCCGCCCCGAGGAGATGCAGGCGACCTTCGAACTGAACGCCCCTGCCTACGCCCACGCCATCCTCACCACCGACACGTTCGTCGAGGCCGTACGGGACGCCTCCTGACGGCCCATCCGCTCGCGCCGGAACCCGGACGTGCCCGGGGCGCGGCCTACAGTCGCAGCGACGACATGAGCGAGGAACGGGAGGAACCACGATGGCCGAGCTGGACGAGCGTTTCGACGTGGTGGTACTCGGAGCCGGCCCCGGTGGTTACGTCGCCGCGATCCGCGCGGCCCAGTTGGGCAAACGCGTCGCCGTCGTGGAGGAGAAGTACTGGGGCGGCGTCTGTCTGAACGTGGGCTGCATCCCCACGAAGGCCCTGCTGCGCAACGCCGAGCTCGCCCACATCTTCACCCGTGAGGCAAAGACGTTCGGCATCCGGGTCGACGGGCAGGTGTCCTTCGACTACGGCGAGGCGTACCGCCGCAGCCGCAAGGTCGCCGACGGACGCGTCCGGGGCGTCCACTACCTGATGAAGAAGAACGAGATCACCGAGATCGACGGCCGCGGCACCTTCCTCGACCCGCACACCCTCCAGGTCGCGGGCTACGACGGCGAGACCCTCACCATCGGGTTCGACCACTGCGTCATCGCCACCGGCGCCACGCCGAAGCTGCTGCCCGGCACCCGCCGTACGTCCCGGGTGGTGACCTACGAGGAACAGATCCTCGCCGAGGACCTGCCGGAGTCGATCGTCATCGCGGGCGCGGGAGCGATCGGCATCGAGTTCGCGTACGTGCTGCACAACTACGGCGTGAAGGTCACCGTGGTCGAGTTCCTGGACCGTCTCGCCCCGCTGGAGGACGCCGAGGTCTCCGCCGAACTCGCCCGTCAGTACCGCAAGCTGGGCATCACCACGCTCACCTCGACACGCGTCGACGCCATCGACGAGTCCGGTCCCCAGGTCCGTGTGACGGTCACCGGCAAGGACGGCGCCCCACAGGTGCTGGAGGCGGACAAGGTCCTCCAGGCCATCGGCTTCGCACCGAACGTGACCGGATACGGCCTGGAGAACACCGGCGTGACGGTCACCGAACGGGGTGCGATCGACGTCGACGGCCGCTGCCGCACATCCGTCCCGCATCTGTACGCCATCGGCGACGTCACCGCGAAACTCATGCTCGCGCACGCCGCCGAAGCGATGGGCGTGATCGCCGCGGAGACGCTGGCCGAGGCGGAGACCATGGAACTCGACTACGTGATGATCCCGCGAGCCACGTACTGCCAGCCGCAGATCGCCAGCTTCGGATACACCGAGGCCCAGGCCCGCGACCTCGGCTACGACGTCAAAGTGGCGAAGTTCCCCTTCACGGCCAACGGCAAGGCCCACGGCCTCGGGGACACCACGGGCTTCGTGAAGCTGATCAGCGACACCACGCACGGCGAGCTCGTCGGCGGCCACCTCATCGGGCCGGACGTCACGGAACTGCTCCCGGAGCTGACCCTCGCTCAGCAGTGGGACCTCACCGTCCACGAGGTCGCCCGCAACGTCCACGCCCACCCGACCCTCGGCGAGGCGGTCAAGGAAGCGGTCCACGGGCTTGCCGGCCACATGATCAACATGTGAGCGGCCGCTGCTCACGCCCCCGTACGCCGTGCTCCGCCCCGCCCGGGAAGCCGGTGAGGGATGGGTGTCGCACGTGGTGGTGAATGGGTGTCGGCACGGATGGTGAGGGGGACCGGCGGCGTGCGAGGGTGGCGGTGACGTCGGGTTGCCGCCCGGCGTGAGGTCCCTGGCGCCCTTGCGCGTTCGGCCGTGGGGCGCTCGAAGAGCGGCTGAACCGGTGATCAGGTCCGGGTCGCCCGTGCCCGCGCGGTGGGGAGCGACCGTCCGTCGTCCTACGGCGTTCTCTTTGGTCCCGCCGCCGTGGAGGGTGGTGACCCGTGGGCCATGCCGACACCTTGCTCGCCATGGGGGGAGCCTTCCTGGCCGCGGCGTTCTTCGCCCGGCTCGGGGGACGGATCGGACTGCCGACCATCCCCCTGTTCATGCTCGCCGGCGTCCTGCTCGGCCCGCACACACCCGGTGTGGTCCTCGTCGAGGACGCCCGCGACTTCGAGATGCTGTCCGCGCTCGGGCTGGTCCTTCTTCTCTTCTACCTGGGGCTGGAGTTCCACCTCGACGACCTCAGGAGCGGAGGACGGCGGTTGCCGGCCGCCGGAGGGATCTATCTGCTGCTGAACGTGGGCGCGGGTCTGGGGTTCGGCTTCGCCCTCGGCTGGGGACTGCGCGAGGCGCTGGTGCTGGCCGGTGTCCTGGGCATCTCGTCGTCCGCCATCGTGACCAAGACCCTGATCGACCTGGGGCGCATCGGCCGCCCGGAAACACGTCTGATCCTCGGTGTGATCGTGGTGGAGGACGTCTTCCTCGCCCTGTACCTGGCCGTGCTGCAGCCGGTCATAGGCGGCGCCCAGGGGTTCGGGGACATGGTCTGGCAGGGGAGCAAGGCGTTCGGATTCCTGCTGGTGCTGGCCGCCACCGCCCGCTACGGCACCCGTCTGGTCGGCCGTCTGATGGCGATCCGGGACGGCGAACTGCTGGTCGTCAGTTTCCTCGGGGCCGCGGTGCTCGTGGCCGGAGTGTCGGAAGCCCTCGGAGTCGCGGACGCCATCGGCGCGTTCATGGTGGGACTGATTCTGGCCGGGACGCCTTCCGCGCCTCGGATCCGCCGGCTCGTGCACCCGCTGCGCGACGCCTTCGCGGCCATCTTCTTCTTCGCCTTCGGGCTCGCCATCGACCCCGGTGACGTCGCGTCCGTCGCCGCTCCGGTGGCGCTCGCGGCGGCGCTGACCGTCGTCGTGAACGTGGCCGCCGGGCTTCTGGTGGCCCGCCTGTACCGCTACGGTCTCCAGGCCGCCGCGGACCTCGCCACCATCCTCGTGGCCCGCGGGGAATTCGCGCTGATCCTGGCGGCGATGGCCGCGGCGGCCGGACTGGACGGCCGTCTCCCCGCGTTCATCGCCGGCTACGTCCTCGTCCTCGCGGTGCTCGGCCCCGTCGTCGCGGGGCATGCGGACCTGCTGGCCCGTGCTCTGCGTGCCGTCGACGCCGTGCGCGGCCGGGCGGCGTGCACGGTCGAACCGGACCCGGCGCCCCCTCACGGACCGGCCCGTGAAGGGGAGTCCCGGCAGACCGGCGAGGACGCCCCGGAGGCCCTGACCGCCGACGTCGAGCGGTAGGCCCGATGACGCCGGCCCGGCCTGTCCGTCGTCGTGGGTCAGGGCTCGATGAGGCCGACGCGGATGGCGTACCGGGTGAGTTCCAGGCGGTCCTTGAGGCCGAGTTTCTGCAGCAGGTTGGCGCGGTGCCGCTCCACGGTCTTGGCGCTGATGACGAGCAGGTCGGCGATCTGCTGCGAGGTGTGCCCCTCGGCCACGAGCTTGAGAATCTCCTCCTCGCGGTCGGTGATGGCCCTCGTGGGCAGCGCGCGGCCCTCCCGGGCCAGGTCCAGGTACTTGCGGACGAGCGCGTTCACCGCGCCGGGGTAGAGGAAGGGCTCACCGCGCATGGTGGCGCGGCAGGCTTCGACCAGGTCGCGGTCCGCCACGGATTTGAGGACGTAGCCCGAGGCGCCGGCCGCGAGGGCCTCGAAGAAGAACTGCTCGTTGTCGTACATCGTCAGGATCAGGATCCGCAGGTCCGGCTCGCTGCGGGACAGGTCACGGGCCGCCTGGAGGCCGGTGAGCCGGGGCATGGAGATGTCGAGGATCGCCAGATCGGGCTGGTGGGCGTGGGCCTGCTCGACCGCCTCGGCACCGTCCTCGGCCTCCGCGACGACGGTGAGGTCGGGTTCGCCGTCGAGGATGAGACGGACTCCGCGGCGGACCAGCGCGTGGTCGTCGGCGAGGAGGATGCGCACGGGGGAGGGGGCAGTCATGGTCGGCCGCTCCTGTCGGGGACGGGGACGGGGACGGTGAGGCGCAGTTCGGTGCCGCCGTCCGGACCGGCACCCAGCGCGAGATCGGCGCCGATGAGCACGGCTCGTTCACGCATGCCGCGGATGCCCGCCCCCTCGGGCGCGCCGCCGAGACCGCGGCCGTCGTCGCGCAGGAGCAACTCCACGCCGGTCGCGGTGGTCCGCAGGGTGAGTTCGGCGTGGTGGGCGTCCGCGTGGCGCGCGGTGTTGGTGAGTCCCTCCTGGGCGACGCGGTAGAGGACCAGTTCCGTCTCGTGGCCGAGGGCCGGGAGTTCGGTGTCGAGCCGGTGCCCGACGGTCAGTCCGGGACCGGCGAACTCGGTGGTGAGGGACCGGAGGGCGCTGGCCAGGCCGAGTTCGTCGAGGACCCCGGGGCGCAGCCGGCGCGCGATACGGCGGATCTCGTCCAGGCTGCCCCGCGTCGTCTCCTGCACCTGGCGCAGTTCCGCACGTACGTCGGACGGGGCGTGGTCGGCGACGCGCTTGAGTTCGAGGAGGACGGCGGTCAGGGTCTGCCCGACCTCGTCGTGCAGTTCCTGGGCGATGCGGCGGCGCTCGGCCTCCTGCGCGGACAGGGCACGGGCAGTGCTGGTGGCCCGCTCGTCCTCCAGGCGGTCGAGCATCGTGTTGAAGGTCGTGATCAGCTCGGCGATCTCCCCGTGCCCGCTCACCGCGGGACGGCGCCCCGGGCGCAGCAGATCGGTCGTGGTCATGGCCCGGGTGAGACGTCGTAGCGGAGCCAGGGCCAGGCGGAGCAGGAACGCGTTGGCGACGAGCATGGCCGCCAGGCCGCCGGTGAGGATCGCGGCCTCGACGAGCAGGATCGGAGTGGAGACGGTGACCGGGCCCAGCAGCAGAGCGGCCGCGGCGACGAGCACGACGGCGTTCCACAGGAAGATCCGCCAGAACAGGGGCACCGCGTCTCTCCTCCCGGCCGTGAGCCGCCGTGCCGCCGGTCCCTTCCGCACCGGAGAGACGCGGCGACGCCAAGCGTTGGGCTCCTGGCGCACTGCGACGGACGTCCAGGACCAGCGTGTGCCCTGCTCAGAACGACCGCCATCCGTGGCGGCACCCATTTCCGAGGCCGGGGGTCCCCATCGCCGAGCCGAAGTACTGGGGGTCAGAAGCCGGAAAAGATGGGGGCCGGGCCTACTGGCGGCGGCCCGAGAGGGGAAGAAATCCTGGATGTGGGTCGTGGCGCAGAGGCGGCAGGCCGAGCGGTGACCATCGGCCCGGCCGGCCCGCGGACTTGAGCCGTTCTGCGCTTCCAGGTGCTGTCGGTTCCGGGGAGGAAGAGCCGTGTCCCAGTACGACGAAGAAGGTCTGGCCGGTCTCGAGGCGCAGCTGGGGCGGGACGGTCCGCGGCCGGCACGAGTGCCGGGGAACGGGCGCACCGCGCGTTCCGGGGGAGGGCGGCGGGCCGGCGCCTGGTGGGTGCTGGCGACCGCCGTGGTCGCGTTGCCCACGGGGCTGGTCCTCCCGCACGGACTGCTCGTCGCCACAGGGCTGGTCCTCCTCGGGATCGCCGCGTCCCTGCTCGATCCGTACCGGGCACCCGGAGGACGAGGGCGGTCCCCGGGCCGTTGATGCCCGGGGCGCCCCGGTCCTCAGGGCCGGTCTGCCCGTCGGCGCGGGTGCCGCCCCCGCCGCGGGGGCGCGGGCGGCGCCGGTCAGGACCGGCCGATCGCGTCCTGTTCGTCGACCTCGCCGCGCGGGGCCGGGACGGACGTCTTCACCGGCGCCTCGGTGGTGGGCGCGGGCGTCCGCAGCCGGCTCGTCAGGCGCAGGGCGATGGGCTCCGTCCAGCGGGCGGTGAGCGGGCCGAGGATCACCAGGATCAGCACGTACGCGGTGGCCAGGGGGCCGATGCGGGGTTCGACGCCGACGGCGAGACCGGCGATGACGATGGAGAACTCGCCGCGGGCGACGAGGGTGCCGCCGGCCCGCCAGCGGCCCTTGGCCGAGATCCCGGCACGGCGGGCCGCCCAGTACCCGGTGGCGATCTTCGTCGCGGTGGTGACGGCGGCCAGCGCGAGTGCCGAGAGGAACACGGGCGGGATGTCGGCGGGGTCGGTGTGCAGTCCGAAGAAGACGAAGAAGACCGCGGCGAACAGATCCCGCAGGGGAGCGAGCAGATGGTGCGCCCCTTCGGCGACCTCGCCGGACAGCGCGATGCCGACCAGGAAGGCGCCCACGGCCGCCGAGACCTGCAACTGCTGGGCGAGACCGGCGACCAGCAGGGTCAGTCCCAGCACCACGAGCAGCAGCTTCTCGGGATCATCGCTGGAGACGAACCGCGAGATGTGCCGTCCGTAGCGCACCGCCACCAGCAGCACCAGGGCGGCCACTCCGAGCGCGATGGCGAGGGTGGCGCTTCCGGCGGCGAGACCGGTGCCGGCGAGCAGGGCGGTGATGATCGGCAGGTAGACCGCCATGGACAGGTCCTCGAGGACCAGGATGCTGAGGACGACCGGTGTTTCACGGTTGCCCAGCCGCCCCAGGTCACCGAGCACCTTGGCGATCACCCCGGAGGAGCTGACCCAGGTGACCCCGGCCAGGACGACCGCGGCCACGGGGCCCCAGCCGAGCAGCAGCGCCATCACCGCGCCGGGCAGCGCGTTGAGGGTGGCGTCCACGAGGCCGGCCGGGTACTGGGTCTTGAGGTTGGAGACCAGATCGCTGGCCGTGTACTCCAGGCCGAGCATCAGGAGCAGCAGGATGACGCCGATCTCGGCGCCGATGGCCACGAACTCCTCACTGGCACCGAGGGGAAGGATTCCGCCTTCCCCGAACGCCAGCCCGGCCAGCAGGTAGAGGGGGATGGGCGAGAACTGCAACCGTCCCGCGAACCGCCCCAGCAGCCCGAGACCGAGGATGATCGCGCCGAATTCGATCAGGAAAACCGCAGAGGAGTGCACAGGCGATCACTCCCGCCCGAGTATCGTCGCGGCTGCCTCCACGCCCTCGCGGGTGCCGATCACGATCAACGTGTCGCCGCCCGCCAGACGGAAGTCCGGGCCGGGTGACGGTGTCGCCTCGGCCCGGCGCAGCACGGCCACGATCGACACACCGGTCTCCGTCCGCATGCGGGTCTCGCCGAGCAGTCGGCCGTTCCAGTGCGAGGTCGCCGAGAGTTCGATCCGCTCCGCCACCAGCCCCAACTCTGTCGTCGACAGAAGACTCGGACTGTGGTGGGTGGGCATCAGCGCGTCGATGAGGCTCTCCGCCTCACCCGACGCCAGCCGCACGGAGAGTGCGCAGGCGTCAGGATCGTCCTCCTGGTACGCGCTGAGTGTCCGTGAACCGTCCCGGTGGGCCACCACCGACAGACGCCGCTGCTCACGCGTCGTCAGGTCGTAGCGAACTCCGATGCCCGGCAACGGCGTACTGCTCATTCGTGCAGCCGCCACGACTGCCCCCTGTCTGTTGGTGTCTTGACTATTTCTTTTACAACTATTGAAGACACCCTAACGAAGAGCTCGTCCTGATCCACAGGCCCCCAGGACACCGGGCCTGTGAAACAATCCGTGCCCAGGGCGTGCCGGACGCCCGGCCGCCGGGGGGTCGCGCAGCCCGTTCTGCCGACGCCGGACACGACGGGAAGGGAACGTCAGCATGACGGCGTGGGTGCGACTCGGGACAGAAGCCAGGCCCGTGCCCCAGCCCGTCGCCACCCCGCTGGTCTGGGCCGCGGCCTCCGGCGGAGCGCTGGTACTGGTCGCTCTCCTGAACGCGGCCGTGGGCACGGACCGTCCCGCATGGGCCCTGGCCGGCCTTTCCGTCCTGGCGGCCGTCCTCGGCGTCTGCGCGCGCTTCACCGCGGCTCCGGGCACGGCCCTGCTCTGCTGGCTCTTCCTCAACGGCTTCGCCATTCCGCCGGCGGGCACGCTGACCTGGGCCGCGCACCGCGACGCCTTCTGGCTCGCCTGCCTGCTGACGGCCGCCGTGCTGGGCACCACGCTCGCCCGCGTGATGAACGCCCATGCCGCCTACCGGCGCCTGACCACCGACAGCGCCTTCGCGCCGGCGACCCCGGAGGACGGCCCTCCGGAAGTCTGAGCACCTCCCCTCGGACGGGCGGATCTCCTGCGCCGCACTCATGCGTGGCGTCTTCCGTCGGTGCGCCCCCTGAGCCATCATGATCCGCCGTCAGCCGTTTGCCGTTGGTGGAGAGGTGAGGCGTATGGCCAGGCTCCGAATGGGCGAAGGCATTCTCCGGCGCAAACCCATTGAGCACATCGAGGACACCGAGATCGCCGAGGGCCCCGGGCTGGAGCGGTCGCTCGGCCTGGTGCAGCTGACCGCGATCGGCGTGGGCGGCATCATCGGCGCGGGCATCTTCACCCTCGCCGGCACGGTGGCCAACGGCACGGCCGGACCAGCGGTGCTGGTGTCGTTCCTCATCGCCGGTGTCGCGAGCGCCGCCGCGGCACTGTCGTACGCCGAGTTCGCGGGACTCATCCCGAAGGCGGGCTCGGCCTACACCTACGGCTACGCCGTGCTCGGCGAGTTCGCGGGCTGGTTCATCGGCTGGGACCTGCTGCTGGAGTACACGGCGATCGTGGCGGTGGTCGCGATCGGCATCTCCGGCTACTTCAGCTTCCTCGTCGAGGACATGGGGGCCGACCTGCCCAACTGGATGCTGGGCGCCCCCGGCACCGGCTCCGGACACCGCGTCGACCTGTTCGCCGCGATCCTGTGCCTGCTGATCGCCTGGTTGCTGACGCAGGGCATCCGCAGCGCGGCCCGCTTCGAGACCGTGGTCGTGGCGCTGAAGGTCATCGTGGTGCTGGTGGTGATCGTCGTGGGCTTCTTCCACATCGACACCGCCAACTACCACCCGTTCTTCCCCTACGGGATCAGCGGGGCGTTCACCGGCGCGGCGACGGTGTTCTTCGCGGTGTTCGGGTACGACGCCATGTCGACGGCCGCCGAGGAGTCCAAGGACGCGCAGCGGCACATGCCGAAGGCGATCATCTACTCGCTGGTCATCGCGATGGTGCTGTACGTGCTGGCCTGTCTGGTGCTGACCGGCATGCAGAACTACAAGGAGATCGACAAGGAGAGCGGCTTCTCCTCGGCGTTCCAGTCGGTGGGCCTGAACCGGCTGGCGGACGTCATCGCGGTCGGCGCGATCATCGGCATCCTCACGGTGATGTTCACCTTCATGCTGGGCGTGACCAGGGTCTGGTTCGCCATGTCCCGGGACGGCCTGCTGCCCAAGTGGTTCGCGAAGACCCATCCGACGCGGCACGTGCCGACCCGTGTGACCTGGATCGTCGGGGCGGCGTCTGCGGCCATCGCCGGGTTCCTGCCGATCAACGAGGCGGCCGAACTGACCAACATCGGCATCCTGCTGGCGTTCGTGGTGGTCTGCGCGGCGGTGATCGTGCTCCGCTACCGGCAGCCGGACCTCCCGCGCAGCTTCCGCACACCGTGGATGCCGTTCGTGCCGGCGCTGGGCATCGTCTTCTCGATCTGGCTGATCACGTTCCTGCAGTGGCAGACCTGGGTGCGGTTCGCCGTCTGGTTCGTCATCGGCGTCGCCGTCTACGCCGGCTACTCGTACAAGCGGTCGGCGCTGGCCGGTCGCTAGGGAAGGCGCCTGCGGGCCGGGGCGGAGGACGAACCGCGAACCTCCGCCCCGGGGCGGCAGGTTCAGGAGCCCTTGATCATCTTCTTGATCTCCGGCAGTTCCTTGCCGGAGGCGGTGTTGACGTAGACGATGCCGTCGGACTGCTCCAGCGCCACGGCGACCGCGGGGTCCACGCCCTCGATCGCGTAGGCCGTGGTCGGGGTCGGCGTCGCGTGGTCGAGATCGCCGGTGTCGGCGCACGGAGGAAGCGTGGCGGCACCGAGTGCGTCCCCGATCCTGAAGTGCGGGACCTCCGCGCCCGTGTACGTGCGGCCCCGGTACTCGACCAGAGCCGCGCACGACGCCGCTCCTTCGGCGTCGTCGTCCCCGCTCGACGACGTGCAGGCGACACACAGGGCGGTGAGAACCGCTGCGGGCAGCGTCCACACCGTTGCGGTCCGGGCGGTCGGGAGCAGGAATGTCATGATGCGCCTCCTTGTGGAGCGTCGGCTCCGGCTTCTCGGGCCTGCACGGAGGGCGACGGGATCACCCTCCTCATGGACTCCGACGCCGCGGGGGCCGTTTCTGTTCGACCGCACCGCCGCCTCCCGGCGGCGAAGCCCTGCCCGTGAGGCGGCCGTCACGGGTGCAGGCGACGGCCGCCGGAGCTGTCAGGAGGTCATCGTCCGCAGCAGCGAGGAGAGTCCGTCCGTGTAGATGCCGTGGAAGAGCTCCTCGGCCTCGGCGTCGCTGACGCCGGCCGGAGTGAACGAGCCCGACCATTCCACCCGTGAGGTGCCGGCCGTCGGCCCCTCGTGGACGGTCAGGGTGGAGAGGTATCCGGTGACGGGGAAGGGCGCCTGCTCGATCGCGTACGAGTAGCTGCGCGCCACCTGGTCGAAGGCCTGGAGCCGTTCGACGATGACACCGCCGTCCTCGTTGGTCAGGCTCCGGACACGACCGCCCTCGCCGAGATCGCTCTGGGGGATGTAGGGGAGCCAGTCGGGCAGCGAGCCGAAGCCTCCGATCAGGTCCCAGACACGGTCGGCGCTGCGGGGGATGTCGATGGATGCACGGGTGGTGGCCATGCTGATGCCTCCGGGGGAAGGGGCGGGTGGGATCAGAGTGCGGGGACGGGGGCGGTGGGCGCGATGAGCTTCTCCTCGCGCAGTGCCGCCCAGAAGGCGGCCGGCACGGTCTCGCGGAGAGCGGCGACGTCCTCGGCGATACGGCTCGGACGGGTGGCTCCCGGGACGGCGGCGGCGGTCGCCGCGTGGGCGAGGGCGAACTGGAGGGCGGCCGCCTTGATGCCGACACCGTGCTCGGCCGCCAGGGCCTTGAGACGCTCGACCTTCGCGACGATGGCCGCCGGGGCCTCCTGGTACTCGAAGTGGCGGCCGCCCGCGAGGATGCCGGAGCTGTACGGTCCGCCGACCACGATGTCGACGTCCTGCGCGGCCGCGGCGGGCAGCAGCCGCTCCAGCGCCCGGTCGTGGTCGAGGAGGGTGTAGCGGCCGGCGAGCAGGAACGCGTCGGGGCGCGGCTCGTCCAGGTCCAGCGTCAGTTCCAGCGGCTCGACGCGGTTGACGCCCAGGCCCCAGCCCCGGATCACGCCCTCGTCGCGGAGCCGCTGCAGGACGCGGAACGCGCCGGTGCGGGCCGTCTCGTACTGGGCGAGCCACTCGTCGCCGTAGAAGTCCTGGGCGACGTCGTGCACCCAGACGATGTCCAGCCGGTCCGTCCGCAGACGCCGCAGGCTGTCCTCGATGGAGCGCAGCGTCGCGTCCGCCGAGTAGTCGTTGATCATCTTGTTCGGGCGGCCGTGCTCGAACAGGCCGCCCTTCTCGCCCAGCTCGCGGGAGGCGGGGTCCTCCAGCTCGTCGAGGATGACGCGGCCCACCTTGGTGCTGAGCACGTACTCGTCGCGCGGCCGGTCCGCCAGTGCCTCGCCGAGCCGGATCTCCGACAGGCCCGCGCCGTAGAAGGGGGCGGTGTCGAAGTAGCGGATGCCGTGGTCCCAGGCGGCGTGGACGGTGGCCGAGGCCTCGTCGTCGGGGATGTCGCGGAACATGTTGCCCAGCGGCGCGGTACCGAAGCCGAGAGAGCCCGGAAGGAAGGACTTGATGCCCATGAGGTGGATCCATTTCTGTACGGCTTTTGCGCGGTTTCTGCTGGTCCGCGGCTCTTGCTCTGTCGAGGTTAGGATCGGAAATTGAGACTGTCCAAGACTTGCTTGGACACACTTGAGTCCTGAGAGGTCTTACATGCTTGACCTGCGGCAACTCCGCTATTTCGTGGCCGTCGCGGAGGCGGAGCACGTCGGCCGCGCCGCCGAGCGGCTGCACATGTCCCAGTCGCCACTGAGCCGGCAGATCGCCCAGCTGGAGAAGAACCTGGGCCTGACCCTGTTCGAGCGCAGCCAGCAGCGGATCCGGCTCACGTCTGACGGACGGGTCTTCCTGTCCGAGGCCGAGGCCCTGCTGCGGCACGCGGACCGCCTGGAGAACCTCGGCAGACGCCTCGGCCGGGGCGAGGAGGGAGGCCTCTGCGTCGGTTACGTGGGGGACGCCATGCACACCGGCGTCCTGCCGCGCGCGTTGCGCGATCTGCACGACGACCGCCCCGGCATCCATGTCGCGCTCTACGACCTGACCGCGGCGCAGCAGTTCGAGGGCCTCAGGCAGCGCAGCCTCGACATCGCCCTCGTCCCGGAGGCACCGGCCGACGACGATCCCGACCTGGAGTCCGCGCCCCTGCTGGTGGACCCCCTGCTGCTGGCCCTGCCGACCGGCCACCCCCTCACCGGGCAGGCGGAGATCCGGCCCGAGGATCTGGACGGGCAGCCCTGGATCGCGGTCGAGAACAGCCAGGACGTGACCTGGCGGGACGGCTTCATAGCCTCCTGCGCGGCGGCCGGCTTCACCCCCGACATCCGGCTCGCGGCCCCGGATCCCCTCACCGCGATCGGCCTGGTCGCCTCCGGACTGGGCGTCGCCCTGGTGCAGGAGAGCATGACGCGCGGCCAGACCCAGGGGGTGGTCGTGCGCGAACTCCCCTGGTTCGACGCCTCCGTCCGCCTGTGGGCCGCATGGCACCGTATCGACCTGCGCCCCGTGGTCGCCTCCTTCCGCACGACCGTCCTGCGGGCCCGCGAGGACGGGGAGGGGGACGCGGCCGAGGCGTGACGAGCCGCCGCGCGGTGCCACCGCGGTCTACGGCCCCGCATGCACCTGGCAGGCCCACAGGCTCGGGGTCCGGGGGTAGGCGCTGCGCAGCGCGCTCACCGCGGAGTGCAGGGCCTGCGCCGTCCGGGTGACGTCCAGCGTGCCGTCACCCGTGCTCAGGGCCTCGTACACGCTCTGGGCGACACCGGCTCCGATCGTGTCGTCGACGTGCCAGAGGGATCCGACGACATGGGGGAAGCCCGCGATCTGGAGGGCGCTGACGATGTGGACCGCCTCGTCGGCGAGTTCCGGGCTGGTGCGCAGCGTGTTGCACGCGGAGAGATACGCGAGCCGCACCGACGGCAGCCGCAGCCGGGCCAAGTCGCGTACGGTCAGCGGGCGTTCGGTGTCGTCGTGCAGGACGAGTCTGCTGCCGGACGGGCGTTGCAGATCGCCCAGGGCGTGACAGGCGAAGTGCGCGTACGCGTGCCGGGGCAGGGCGGAGAGCACGGCCGTACGCGTGGCGGACGCGCCGGTCAGCACCTCGGGGGCGGACAGCAGCCGGGCGAGGTGCTCGGCCTCACGGCGTGCGGCGGGCAGCGGTGTCAGCCCGGCGACCTCGTCGACGGCCACGACGAGCGCCCCGGTGCCGGCCGGGCGGGCCGTGCGTTGTCGGGCGTGGTGCAGCGCCCGCAGCGTCGGCGTGTACGAGGAGACGACCCGGTCCAGCGCACCCGGCGACGGCCCTTCGGGGGCGGCGGCGTGCAGCGGCAGGGTGCCCAGCACTCCACCGGGCGACCACCACATGCGGGGCAACGGTCCGGCGGGTGCGGCCGGGACGCCCAGGTGGTCGAGTACGGGGCCGGTGACCGCCCGCCACAGCCAGGCGAGCGTGTCGCGTACGACGTGCTGTGCGCGTCGGGACGCGGCGAGGGAGATTCCGGGCGTCTCCAGACGCACCAGCGCCTCCTGCAAGGTCTGCCTGCGGTTCGCCGCCTTCTCGGGGTTCAGCCCGGGGAGCGGCACGGCGTCCACCGCGTGCTCGCCGACGATCAGCGCGTCGCTGCCGTACGGGGAGACGTTGACCAGGACCACCGGGCCCGCCGCGGCCGTGGCGCGAAGCTCCCGCTCGTCCCATTCCCGCACCGGGCGCAGCAGCCCGAGCTCCGGATGCTCGACACGGATGCGCCGGGTCAGCTCCCGCCATTCGGCGGCCAGCCGCTGCCGCAGGTCCGCCTGTGCGTCGGCGTCCCGCGCGTGGTTCAGGGGGCCTTCCGCGAGGAACGCCTGGGCCCGGCTGTCGGTGGCCGTGTCCAAGGCCTCGCGGAGTCGCTCGAAACGGTCGGCGAGGCCCGGGGCCGTCTCCCGGAGCCGGGTCAGATCGCTGTCGGCGTCGAAGGCGTGGGAGAGCAGCACGCCTCTGGCCTGTTCGAGCAGACCGACCGCGAGTCCCGGCCGGCCGCAGCGCACCGCGCAGGCCGCCGCCGCGGCACCCAGCCCGACGGTGCGGCTCAGCAGGAACTCCTGGTCGTCGCGGGCCAGATGGCGTGGAGCGACCGAGTGCAGCAGGTCCACGGCCAGCGCATAGCCGTCCACGGCTCCGGCCCAGTCACCGAGCTCGGCCCGGACGTCGCCCCAGGCGCGCGCCGCGTCCAGGCGGAGGGACGGCGCGCACTGCTCTTCACGGGCCGCTTCCTGGAACACCGCGGCCGCCGCGGCCAGATCGGCTCGACGGCGACGCCGTCCGGGCCCCCGGTCGCGCAGGACGTTGCCGAGATTCATCAGACGCGGCGTGCGCTGGGTGTGGCCGGGCGGGGTGAGTTCGACCGCCCGGCGGAACAGGGCGACGGCCTCGTCGCGGGCGGCCGACGACCACAGGGCGCGAGGACTCAGCAGTTGCGAACTCGCGGCGACCGTCAGGGCACCCGGCAGGTCGGGCGAGGCCGGCGGCAGCGCCGCGATGACCGCGTCGGCCAGTTCGCGCGCCTCGCGGGCATCGCTGAGCAGCGGTCTCTGACCGCATCGGGACATGAGGGCCGCCGCGAGGTTGTGGCGCCGGCGCGGCAATCGCGGGTCGCCCTCCGGGGTGAGGGCGACCGCCTGCCTCAACCGGTCGATCGCCCGGTCGAGTTGGGCGACCGGATCGTCGGCGCGAGCGAAGCCCGTCATGAGGCTGATCCCCTGCGAACCCCGCAGCATCGCCTCGTGCGCGGGGCCCAGACCGGGCAGCGTGGCGGCCCGGTCGCGGAACTCACGGGCCTCCCGCAGGTCCTCACCGTCCTCGGTGAGCAGGTGCCGCACCCCCAGTGCCATGCCCAGGTTGAGCAGGCGGACGCCGAGCATCTCGTGGCCCCCGGGGGTGAGCGCCACCGCCTCCCGGTGCACCCGTACGGCCTCGTGCAACTCCTGCGGATCGCCCGTGCGCGCGTAGCTGCTGACCAGTACGAGACCGAGATCGTCGAGCGCGACGGGCCGGTCCGGGTGGTCCCGCGGCAGCACGGCCACGGCGGACCGCAGGAGCCGCAGCGCCTCGGTCAGGTCCGCCTCGTTCTCCTCCGGGTCGCGCTCGTAGCGGTTGTACAGGGCCATGGCGGGACCGAGCAGCCGCGGCGCGGTCTGCGGGGTCACCTCCCCGGCGGCGCCGGCCGTGTCGGAGAACTGCGCGATCGCTCCGTCCAGTTCCGCCGGATCGCCGCCGGCCATGGTGAAGCGGGCGCGCCGCGCGTTGCCCAGGGCCCGGCGCAGCGCGGCTCCCTGCTGCGGATCGCGGGACACCGCGAGCGCCTCGGTCAGCACCCGGACCGCTTCGTCCAGGTCGTCCACGTGGCCGCTGCGCTGGGCGCGCAGGACGAGCGCGAGCCCGAGGTTGAGGCCCGCGGCCGCCGGTCCTTTCGGGTCGTGGGGAGTGGCCCGCCGGAACAGGTCGACCACCTCGTCGTACTCCTCGCGCGTGCCACCCTCCCGCTGACGCAGCATCATCAGCGCGCTCCCCGCTGTGCTGAAGCAGTGCGGGAAATGCGGGCTCCCCGGCGGCAGTTGGGCCAGTACGTCGCGGGCGATCCCGGCCGCTTCGTACAGGTCCTCCGGGTCGTACGATCGGCGGTAGCGCTCCATCAGTGTGATGCCCAGGTTGCTCAGGGCGAGCAGCCGGTCGGGGGAGTCGGACGGGGTGCCCTTGAGGACACGGTGACCGGACCGGACCGGATCGACGCTCAAGTCCCCGAACGGCCAGGACATCCCGGCGAGGGCCAACACCTCCGACAGGCTCTCGACGCGGGACAGGTGCACGGGATCCTGTTCCGGCGTCGCGAGGACGGCGAGGGTGCCGCACCCGATCGCGGTGGCCACCTGCACTTCGCGCGAGGTCGTCATGGCACCGAACTGCGTGGCCAACTCGTAGAGCCTGCGGGTGTCATCGGAGGCGTCGGGCGGCGGATCGTGCGGCGTGCCCTCGGCGGCGATCGAGAACGCGGCGCAACTGGCCGCCCATTCGCCGGGTCCGTCGGCGTTCGCCGGATCCGGGCGCACAGCGGGATCGAGGGCTGCGTAGTTCGCGGCCAACTCGGGCGGCACGAGCCCGGGATCGGCCACCCACACCGGGAAGAGCAGCGTCCCGGCCATGCACCCGTGGACCCGGCCGTGTTCCCCGGGGTCGGCCGCGGCACGGGCGACGCAGAGCCAGCCGGCCGCGTGCCGGGCCTGCAGGTCCGTCCGCGGGTCGGCGGCTCTCAGCAGTGCGCGGAGTTCGGCATCCGCCTCGTCGCCGAACACGGTGTCCCGGTCCACCCGCCCGTCCGCGGTGCCGGACCGCAGGACACGGTCATGGACCGCCCGGACCAGCCGGTCCCGATCGTCCCGCACGTTGCCGAACACCCCCATGCCGACTCCGTCATCACCATGACCATCCTCAACTTCCCACATTCTGCGGCAGACTTGGCCCATGACCGAGCCGCCCGACCGCAGCCAACTCGCCCACCGGACCGCAGCGTTCTGCGCTCTGCTCGGCTCGTCCGGGACCGTGCGGAGACTGCCCGAGGTCCGGGCGGCGGCCGAGCGCGCACTCACCCTGCTGCGGTCGGGTGCCGACACCGCCGCGCTGGCGGCCGGCTACGACGACGTGGACCACGCGCTGCGCCGGGCCGGGCACGCCGGCGGACTCGCGGGCGATTCGAGGGGCGCCACGGCCCCGGGCGTCGCGGCGCACATCAAGGTGGCCGTGTGCCCGTCCTCCGCGCCCTGCCCCCGGCTCGAACGGGCGCGCGACCTGCTGCCCGCGCCGCCCTGCGCCGTCCATGGCGCGCGCATGCGCAAGGCCCGGCTGGAACCCGAGCGGTGACCGCCCGCGGTCTCCCGATCCCATGAATCCCCTCCTCGCCACCCTGGGCGGCAAGCTCACCGAGCGCTGGCTGAACCTGCTGGTGCTGCCGGGCGCCCTGTTCCTCGCAGCCACCGCCGTCGGCACCAGCCTGGGCCACCGCCACTGGCACGACCTCGACCGGCTGCGCTCCACGCTCGACGACCTCGCGGCCCGGCCCGCCCTGGAGCGGACCGGCACGGCCGCGCTCCTGGTGGCACTCGTCCTGCTCACCGCGACCGCGGCCTCGCTGGTCGCGCAGTTCCTCGGCGGCGCCGTCGAGCAGTACTGGCTGCGGTTCGGCCGGGACCCGCTCTCGCGTGCCCGCACCGCACGGCGCGAACGTCGGTGGAAGGCACGGGACGCCCAGGTCGAGGCGGCGGTCGCGCACGCGGGGCCTGCCGGTGCCGCGGCGCACGGCGCGGTGGCGGTCCCGCGGCGGACGTGGGAACGGATCCGGGCGCTCACCGAGGCCCGCGACCGCATCGCGCCGCGCGAGCCGACCCGGCCGACCTGGTACGGCGACCGCATGCAGGCGACGGCGGACCGTGTCGAGGCCGCCTACGGTGTGGATCTCGCCGCCCTGTGGCCTCGGCTGTGGCTGATCCTTCCCGAGCCCGCGGTACGGCAGATCCAGGCGGCCCGTGACTCCTTCAGCGCCGCGGCGCGCCTCGCGGCCTGGGCCGCGGGCTACGCCCTGCTCGCCTGCTGGTGGTGGCCGGCCGCACTGATCGCCGCCGGGTGCGCGGCGGTGGCCCGCTCGCGCGCCCGCACCGCGCTGGACGCGCTGGCGGGGCTGGTCGAGGCGGCGGTCGACGTGCACGGCCGGGAACTGGCGACACGCGTGGGCCTGATCGCGCCGGACGCGACGGGACTGCTCGACCGTGACACGGGGGACGGGATGTCGGAGGTGTTCAGGAAGGCCGAGTGACGCGCACGCACGTCGCCGTGGACCTGGCCCGGGGCGGACGAGCGGCGCGACGGCCGTGGAGCGCTGCGGCGGCGGCCGCCTCGGGCACCGGTCCGTCCTGCCTTTCGGCCCCGTGCCGGGCCGCCGCTGTTCGCCGGGGGACAACTCGTCTGGTGGCGAGGAGAGTTGAGTACCGCCATTCGGACCGCAGACCGGCCCCTTCCGGTGATTGCCGGACGATCCGCGGGCGCGGCCCCTGCTCCGCGGGTACGGCGTCTGGGCAGCAGACTGCCCGAACCGTGAGGAGACCAGCCGTGTACGCAGCCGTCAGACGCTACTCAGGAGTGACCGACCCCGTCGAGGCGGCGCGTCGGGTGAACGAGGGGTTCGTCCCCCTCCTCCGCGAGATCCCTGGGCTCCTGGCCTACTACTGGGTCGACGCCGGGAACGGGGTGATGGTCTCGACGAGCGTCTTCGAGAGCGAGGCGGGGGCCAGTGAGTCGATCAAGAAGGCGGCGGTCTTCGTGCGGGACAATCTCGCGCCGCTGCTTCCCAACCCTCCGGAGGTCATGTCCGGTGAGGTCGTGGCCTCCGTGTAGCGGAAGACTGCCGGTCGCCGAGCCGGTGCGGCGCCGTCCCGCGGGGCGTCCCGCCCGGCGGCGCACCCACCGGGCGGCGGCACAGAGGCAGGGCATGCGCCGCCGGATTCAGGTGCGCCCGCGCGTTTCCTCGTCGGCGGTGAGTCCGCCCGCGCGCAGGGCGACCGCCCTGCCCGCGTCCTGATCCGCCACCAGGCCGCGCAGGAAGGCGAGAACCGAGTCGAGATCGTGCCCCTGCGCCGCGGCACTGATGCCAGCGTGCAGTTCCGCTTCCACCGCGGCCACTGAGCGGGCCGTCTCGTGTCCCGAGGGCGTGAGCGTGAGCTCCACGTGCCGTCGGTCGCGACTGCCCTCCTCGCGGCGTACGAGTCCGGCGGTCACCAGCCGGTCCACCAGACGGCTGGGATTGCCGCCGCTCTCGCACACCAGGAGCGCCCCGAGCCCCGACATGCTGAGCGGCTGGCGCTCGGCCAGCAGGCGCAGTACTTCTGCCTGGGCGGGAGTGACCCCCAGCGGGCGCAGTCCGTGCGCGAGCCGGCGGTTGCCCTCGCGCTGCGCGGCCAGGATGAGGAAACGGGCTTCTTCGGCCGGCTCCATCGCGACGCTCCCCGGGATCGACGGACGAGACAACTACGTTACACGACATTCATCCTGTCTCGATCTCCCATGCGAGCTGGTCACCTCAATATGTGTCGTGTAACTTAATGACACGACACGGAAAGTGGTGAGGTTCATGAGCGAGATCGCGTACCGGAAGATCGTCGTGGAACGGTTCGGCGGCCCGGAGGCCCTGCGGACCGTCGAGGCCACGCTGCCGGAGCCGTCGGCGGGGCATGCCCGCCTCAAGGTGCTCGCCTCCGGAGTGGGCTTCACCGACCTGATGGCACGGTCGGGCGACTACCTGCTGCAGCGGCGGCCGCCGTTCAGTCCCGGATACGAACTCGTGGGCGAGATAGTGGACTTCGCGGCCGACGGGCCGCGGCCCGCCTGGCTCACCACCGGAACGCGCGTCGCGGCCTCCCTGACGAAGATGGGCGCGTACGCCGAGTACGTGACCCTGCCGCTGTGGCAGCTCGTCCCGCTGCCCGACGGCCTCGACCCGGTGACGGCCGCCGCGATTCCCCTGGACCACCTGACGGCGCTGAGCGTCCTGGAGACCCATGGCCGTGTCCGGGCCGGCGACACCGTCCTGATCCAGGGCGCGAGCGGGGGAGTCGGCCAGGCACTGAGCCGCCTCGGCGCCCTCCTCGGGCTGCGCATGTACGGCACCGCCTCGGCACCCGGCGCAAAAGCGCTGCTCGCCCGTCACGGCGTGACCCACATCGACTACCGCCGCCAGGACTTCGGCGAGGTGCTGCGGGAGCGGGAACCGGAGGGCGTCCAGGCGGTGTTCGACCACATCGGCGGACCGGGACTGCGCAAGGGGTACCGCGCGCTGGCGCCCGGGGGAGTACTGGTCAGCTACGCGTTCGCGGGCCGCCCCGGACACATGGTGGCGGACACGGTCCGCGGAGCCGTGCGGGTGAAGGCGATGAACCTGCGGCCGGGCCGCCGCACCGCGCTGAGCATGGTCCCCCACGAGATCAAGGCCGACCACGACTGGTACCGCACCGCTCTGGAGCGGCTCCTCGGCATGGCCCGCAGCGGTCGGACGGTGCCACGGATCGGAGCCGTCGAGCCGTTGCTGAAGGCCGCCGACGTCCACGCGGCGCTCGAGCGCCGCGAGATCGCGGGGAAGGTGGTCCTGACGACGGAAGGATGAGCGCGGACGGTTCACGTCGCGGGATGCGCGGCGCACGGCTTGCCCGCGTGAGCCCTGGATGCGCCCCCGCAGGAACGGCGAAAATGCGCCGTGCCGACGGAAAGGCAGCCGATGCGCGGCCTGCCCGTCGCTCAACTTCAAGGAAGGCAGGTCGGTTGCGGTGCTGGTGCGATTCCCCACGTCCCTCTCCGAAGCGCAGGAGTGCCTGGCCGAAGGAGCGGTCCCGATCGGCGGGGCGACGCTGATATGGGCCATGTGGCAGCGGGACGGCTTCCCCGCACAGGCCATGTCGCTGCGGGACCTGCCCACGGCCAATGCCATCGGCCGAGAGGAGCTGGGCAGTGCCGTGGTGCTGAACCGGATCGACGACCGGGTGCCGGACGCGCTGCGTCTGGCCGCCGGGACCGTCGGCACCGGGGCCGTGCGCAGGACGGCGACGGTCGGCGGCAACCTCGTCGGCAGCAGCCTGCGCTGTCTGCTGCCGGCGGCCCTGGTGCTCGACGCCCGGGCCACGGTGCTGGAATCCGACGGCGTGCACGAGACCGATCTGAACGAGGTGGTGGCCAAGCGTCCGCTGCTGCTCGGCCTCCGCTGGCGCGAGCCGGTCGCCAGCTCCAGTCACAAGGCGCAGGCAGCCGCGGGCGGTCCGCCGCCCCTCGTCGTCGCCGCGGCACTGCACGCCGACGGCGGCGCGGGCACCAGCCTCCATGTGGCCGTCCGCCACGGCTACGACGTGCTCAGCGGCAGCACGGCCTGTGACGGCGGCGCCGAGCGGGCTTTGAACGCGCTGCGCGGTACGGCCCTCGGCGAGCTCGACAGCGCCACGTGGGAGGTGGTCGGCCGGCAGGCCACGGCTCTCCTCGACCGGCTCTGAGCTCTCCTCGAGCG
Organism: Streptomyces krungchingensis; assembly: GCF_054729265.1. NCBI lineage: Bacteria > Bacillati > Actinomycetota > Actinomycetes > Kitasatosporales > Streptomycetaceae > Streptomyces > Streptomyces krungchingensis. The sequence continues at coordinate 681,897 of NZ_JBPUKY010000001.1, read as the reverse complement.
CGGCACATGTGCGAGGGGCGCCACCCGACTCCCGGGTGGCGCCCCTCGCACACGTGCCGTGGGGTCGCTCTCAGCCGACCACGATCACCACGACGCCGCTGCCGAAACCGTTGTTGTAGCCGTTGTACCAACCGTTGTTGTAGCCGTACCAGCCGTTGTTGTAGCCGTAGCCGGTGTTGTAGAAGTTGTTGTAGCCGCCGTAGCCGTAGCCGTTGTCGCAACGGTTCCACCAGCCGCCGTGTCCGCAGTAGTTGCTGACGTTGGTCGTGCTCTGGGCCGGGGTCGCGGCCGAGGCCGTACCGGCTGCGCCCACTGCGGCGCCTCCGGCCAGCAGAACTCCGACGGCGGACATCGCGGCCAGGCGCCTCGCGCGGTGTGCATTCATGGACTTACCTTCCTTCCCACCCAACGTGCGGATCCAGGCACGGGACGGATGGCAGCGGCAGCCGGGCGAGGGGTCCGGCGCCGCTGTGGATGGTGCCGCCCGAGTACGGGATGCAGGTCAGGCGGTCCCTGGCGACCAAGGACTACGTCGTTCGGCCTAACCCGCAGAGCGGCTCTCGTCCTTTGATGCTAGTCGCCCATCGACCACACAGCATCCTGGGTGGAATGCGGCAAGTCGGCGGGGGCGCCCCGTGTGCCGCGGCCCTACGAGGCGCTCTTCACGGGGCGCAATGCGGCGGCTCCGGCGCGGAGGAGCGCGGCGACGGGTGGTCTCACCCATCGGGTCAGGTCGCGCGGCAGGTCGGGATCGAGCTCGATGGTCACCCGGACGTACCGGGTGCGGAACTCGGTGACCTTCGTGTGCCGGGGCGGTGCGATGATCTCCGGCCCGCGCTGCAAGGCGGCTCGGTAGGTGTCCCTGCGCTGGTTCATGCCTTGTCCTGACGTTTGATGAGCTCGTCCGCGAGATCCATGTACGCCGAGCCCTTGACCTCGACGGGGCCGCCGAACGACTGGGCGTAGAGGTCGAGCCGTGGGATGTGGGTGGACAGCACGTCGAAGCCGCGCTCGGTGAGGGCCTCGCGCGCGTCGGCATCGGGGCCGGTGCGTGTGGCGTCGGGACGATTGGTGCGGTTCAGCAGGACGGCGGCGCGGGCCGGATGGGCGCGCAACGACTGCATGTCGCCCATCTCGCCGCCGATCGGTGCCATGCGGTCCAGTTCGATGGGGGCCGGTGTGACCGGCACGATCCATTCGCCCGCGTACCTCATGATGCTCCGGGTGATGTGGGCGTGATCCTCCATCTGCGGCGCGTCGAACACGACGGCCTGCCGGTTTCCGAGGAAGTCGTTCACACGCCGGTGCACGTCGCCCACGGGAAGGGCGACGACGGGGAAGGGGAAGCCGCCCGCCAGTTCGCTCCAGCGCAGGGCGGAGGAGGCGGGATCGCTGTCCACGAGCAACGGTGAGATGCCCGACTCGTGAAGCGCGTGAGCCAACCAGACCGCGCTGGTCGTCTTTCCCACTCCGGGTTTCAGGTTCACGAATGCATGACTCATCGACACGAGGAGTGACGCTAATGGTCGCGGACAGCCGCGCGGCAGTGTCGCGGGGTGCACGGCCCCACCGTTCATCCTGGCGCGCGGGCGAACCAGTCGTCTGGACTAAAGCGCAAGCCCGTACCGCGCGCCGGCGGCCACCGGAGGGGAGGACGGTCCGGGCCACGGGTCCCGGCGGGAACCCGGCGCGCGGCCCGGCCGTCGCACCGCTCGCGTGCGGCCCGGACCCCGGGTGTCACCCCGTGGCGGCCGGGTCGAGCAGCACCCCCGGGTTCAGGATCCCGGCCGGATCGAGTGCCTCCTTCGCGGCGCGCAGGGCCAGGGCGAACGGCTCCGGGCGCTGGCGGTCGTATCCCGGGCGGTGGTCGCGTCCGACCGCGTGGTGGTGGGTGACGGTCGCCCCGTGGTCGTGGAGGATCTGCATCGACGCGGCCTTGATCTCGTCCCACATGGCGACCTCGTCCCCGCGACGCCCGGGCGCGATGACCGTGAAGTACGGCGCGGCCCCGTCCGGATACACATGGGTGAACCGGCAGTTGACGGTGCCGGCGGTGCCCGTCACCTCCTTGACGACGTCGGCCAGCCGCTCCCGCACCGCCTCGTACAGCTCTCGCGTGCGGTCCCAGGTGCAGGACGTCTCGAAGGTCTCCGAGATCACGCTCATGCGGGCGAGCGCGTCGCGCAGGTACGGCATGGTGAGGAAGGCCGAGCGCCAGGTGTCTGCCGCGGTGTCGGCGGTGCCGGGCTCCGTGGCCGCCGCACTGCCGCCGTGGTCGCGGGCCAGGGTGACGAGTTCGGCGAGGCGGCCGTCGACGGGGGCATGGGCCGATTCCACGCCGAGGACGAGCACGCTCTCCCCGTCGTGCGCGACGCCCGCCAGGTCGGCCTCTCCGGGGTCGAGCAGCCGGCAGTTGGCCGGGTGCAGACCGGACTGCGCGACGGCCCGTACGGCGTCCATCGCGGCGTGGACGTCGTCGAACAGCACGGTGGCCGACGCCTTGTGGCGCGGTCGGTCCTGGAGCCGCATCCAGGCCTCGGTGATCACTCCGAGGGTCCCCTCGGAGCCCAGGAACAGACGGTCGGGGGAGGGGCCCGCGCCCGAACCGGGCAGTCGCAGCGACTCGTTGACCCCGACGGGCGTCACCACGCGGAGCGACTCCACGAGGTCGTCGATGTGGGTGTACAGCGTGGCGTAGTGGCCGCCGGCCCGGGTGGCGAGCCAGCCGCCCAGGGTGGAGAACTCGAAGCTCTGCGGGAAGTGGCGCAGGGCCAGCCCGTGCGGTCGCAGCTGCGCCTCCAGGGCCGGGCCGAGGGCGCCGGCCTGGATCCGGGCGGACCTGCTGACGCGGTCGATCTCCAGGACCCGATCCAGGCAGGAGAGGTCGAGGGACACCACTCCGCGGTGCGCACCGGCCCGGTATTCGACCCCGCCGACGACGGAACTGCCCGCGCCGTACGGCACCACGGCCACATCGGCGCCCGCCGCCCAGTCGAGGACGTCGACCACCTCCTGTTCCGTACGGGGACGCGCGACCTGGTCCGGGGCCGCCGCGAGGTCGCCGTGGAGGGCGCGCATCACGTCCCGGAACGCCTTGCCGTAGGTGTGCGAGGCCCGGTCGAGGGGTGCGGCCGACATCACGGGGGCGAGCGCGGGGGGAGGATCGACCCGGACCTTGGGCAGGGCGAGGGCGGAGATCGCGGGCACGGGCAGCGGTGTGTCCGCCGCGCCGGGGACCAGCGCCGCGAGTGCCGTGCAGTCGGCGTCGGACAGGGCCTGGTCGGCGTTCCCCCAGCCCCACCAGGAGCGCTGGGCCGGGGAGGACGTGCTGCGATCGGAGTCGTCGGACACGAGAATTGACCTTTCGGTAATTTACCTCTTGGTAAGTTACCGCAACGTATAGTCTGCGCATGACGACGACAAGGGCCTCGGACTCACGGGATCCGGCCAGAGGCGATTCCGGGGCCGGGCGAGACCGCCCGCGCGGCACCGGGACCAAGGGTGTCCCGCGCGCCCGCCGGGAGGAGCAGATCCTCGACGCGGCCCTGGAGGAGTTCGGCAGGCGCGGATACGCCGCGGCATCGATGGCCGAGATCGCCCGGCGCGTCGGTGTCACCAAGCCGATGCTCTACACGTACTTCGGCTCCAAGGACGGACTCCACACCGCCTGCGTCGACCACCTCGGCCCGCGCCTGCTCGCGGCGATCGACGCGGCCATGGCGTCGGACCCACCGGAGGAGCAGTTGCCCCACGTGGTGCTCACCGCTGTCTTCCGGACCATCGAGGAGCGGCGTCAGGCCTGGTTCGTGCTGTACGACCGGACCCTGCCGCACGGCTCCGAGCCGTGGCGCGCGGCGCAGCGGCATCGCGAGGCCATCGACGGGCTGGCGGCCTCCGGCACCGCCGCGCTCCTGCACGGAAAGGGCAACGACGACCCTCTCGACGCGGACGCCCTCAAACACGTGTGGACGGGCACCGTCGGCGCACTGGTCGGCTGGTGGGTCTCCCACCCCGAACTGTCGGCGCAGGACATGAGCGCACGCTGCGCCCGGCTGTTCGCGGCCGTCCGAGAGGGCGCTTGAGACGCCTGTCCGCGACCGGGCGAGGCCGGTCCGTGACGGCGATCGAGGCAAGGCGCCGGCCGGGTCACGGTGGCGTCCGCGGGCGGAAGCGGAAGGTTGGGGAACTCTTTGCCGGTGGCCGATATCCGCCGCGATCACCGGGCGCCGCACGGCCCGTTGGTTCTCGCGAGTGCAAAGGACGGCCGAAAGTGCGAGGCGCATCGGTCGTTCAGGTTACGGCCGCGTTGACTGCGCACGGTCCCGGGAACAGGCTGGAATGTAGATGCCTGATGCAACTGGTTTGGCGGCGTGATGCCACGGTCCCGAGGAATCCGCAGGTCGTGGCCTCTTCTGTCGTCACCGTGAGAAGGGACGACGCATATGTGCGGCATCACCGGCTGGGTGTCCTTCGACCGTGATCTGCGGACCCGGACCGCGGAATTGGATGCAATGACGGAAACGATGGCCTGCCGCGGCCCGGACGACCGCGGTGTCTGGGCCGAGGGACCCGCGGCGCTCGGACACCGCCGGCTCGCGATCATCGACCTGCCCGGTGGCCGCCAGCCGATGACCGCGACCACCCCTGAGGGCACGGTCGCGCTGGTCTACTCGGGGGAGACCTACAACTTCACGGAACTGCGCCGCGAGCTCGAAGCGCAGGGGCACCACTTCACCACCGATTCCGACACCGAGGTCGTCCTGCGCGGATATCTCGCCTGGGGCGAGGCCCTGGCCGAGCGGCTCAACGGCATGTACGCCTTCGCCGTCTGGGACGGCCGTCACGACAAGCTCGTGATGATCCGCGACCGCATGGGCATCAAGCCCTTCTACTACTACCCGACGTCGGACGGCGTCCTGTTCGGCTCCGAACCGAAGGCGATCCTCGCCAACCCCCTGGCCCCCGCCCGGGTGACGCTGGACGGCCTGCGCGAGCTGTTCACCATGATCAAGACGCCCGGGCACGCGGTCTGGGACGGCATGCGCGAGGTCGAGCCGGGGACCGTCGTCACCGTCGACCGCACCGGCACCCGCAGCCGCTCCTACTGGCGGCTGGAGACCCGCGAGCACACCGACGACCGGGACACCACCATCGCCACGGTCCGCTCGCTGCTCGACGACATCGTGCGTCGCCAGCTCGTCGCCGACGTGCCACGCTGCACCCTGCTCTCCGGAGGCCTCGACTCCTCCGCGATGACGGCCATCGCCGCACGGCAACTGCGTGCCGACGGCGAACGCGTACGCAGCTTCGCCGTCGACTTCGTGGGCCAGGCCGAGAACTTCGTCGCCGACGAACTGCGCGGCACCCCGGACACCCCGTACGTCCACGACGTGGCCCGTGCCGCGGGCACCGATCACCAGGACATCGTGCTCGACACGCAGGCACTCGCCGATCCCGCGGTCCGCGCCAAGGTGATCGGAGCGCGCGACCTGCCCGTCGGCTTCGGCGACATGGACGCCTCCCTCTACCTGCTGTTCCGGGCCATCCGCGCGCACTCCACGGTCGCCCTGTCCGGCGAGTCCGCCGACGAGGTCTTCGGCGGCTACCTCCAGTTCTTCGACGAGGAGGCGCGGAGCGCCGACGCCTTCCCCTGGCTGGTGAGCTTCGGCCGGCACTTCGGGGACGACGCCGACGTCCTGCGGCCCGACCTGACCAAGGCCCTGGACATCGAGACCTATGTCGCCGACGGATACCGCTCCGCCGTGTCCGGCATCCGGCGGCTGGAGGGCGAGAGCGACTTCGAATACCGGATGCGGCGCATCTGCCATCTCCACCTGACGCGTTTCGTGCGGATCCTCCTCGACCGCAAGGACCGCATGAGCATGGCCGTCGGCCTGGAGGTGCGGGTGCCGTTCTGCGACCACCGGCTCGTGGAGTACGTCTACAACACGCCCTGGGCGCTCAAGTCCTTCGACGGCCGGGAGAAGAGCCTGCTGAGGGAGGCGACCGCGGACGTCATCCCCACGTCGGTGTACGACCGCGTCAAGAGCCCCTACCCGTCCACACAGGACCCGGCCTACGCGACCGCGCTCCAGGAACAGGCCCGCGAGCTGCTGACCCGGCCGTCGCACCCGGTCTTCGACCTCGTCGACGAGGAACGGGTGAAGCTGGCGGCACACCGTGACACACCCGTCAGCCACCAGGCGGCCCGGCGCGGTCTGGAGCGGACCCTCGACCTCGCCGTGTGGCTGGACATGTACGCACCGGAGATCCTGCTCGACTGAGGCGCTGATGTGGGATTCGACCGCTTCGCGGACACGTCGGTCCTGCTCTCCCTGGCGAGCAAGGTCGAAGGGCTGCGGTCCGCCGGCTTCGACCGCAAGGTCGCGGACGACACGTACGCGACGTGGGCGGCGCGGGCGGTCGGCGACTTCGCCTCGTTCGGCGTGGTGGGAACCCCGGTCGTCTGGTGGGACGACCAGGTGATTCCCGTCGTGCCGAGCGAGGACGGACCAGCCGTCACCGCGCAGGAGTTCCTGGCCCGGCTGCCGAGGTGAGCAGCGGCCCGAGCGGCCCGTGTCAGGCCGTCATGTCGTCCCGCGGGACCGGCCCGGGTCCGGTGCCGCGGCGAGGAACCGCTCCCGGTCGACGACCGCCCGGTCGATCTCGCCCGACGCGATCAGCGTGCCCGAACCGTCGACCGCCCGGACCCGGAACGTGAGGCGACGGCCGGTGGCGGCGGGAGGATCGGCGAAGACGTCCACACACCCTCCGACCCGCGTCGCGCACAGGTGCTCGATACGGAGCGCCGTTCCGACCGTCGTCTGACCCGGCGCGGTGAACGGCGCGGCGGCCCGTATCGTCGCCGCTTCCATCCAGGCGACCAGCCGTGGCGTGGACAGCACGGGCACGTCCCCGCTGCCCACCGTCGCCGCCGTGTCGGCGTCGGTCACTTCATGGCGCATCGCATCACGCTAGCTCGTCGTGGAGCGGACGGCGGGCAGCCGCCGCCCCGATGGCGCGGCACACCGGCGCCTCAGTACCTATGGCGGTGGAACCGGGCGAGCAGTGAGTAGGCACGTTGCTCGGTGGCGGCGAGCTCGGCCGGGTCGATCCCGGCCGGCCACAGCTCGCCGGCCGCCGCGTCGTCGGCCTCACGCAGTTCCACGACCGCCATGGCCAGCCGGACCTGCACGAACGCGGGCGGTGGCCCCGCGAGGCGCGCCAGTGCGTGTTCGGCCCGGTCGGCGGCTTCCACGCAGCCCTCCAGTGCTCGCTCCACCCGGACCGCGGCCCGGTCGTGGACCACGAGCAGCGCGCACAGCAGCGCCACGACGATCCCCACCACGCTGCCCAGCACCCGGTCGAGGACCAGCTCCCCCGGCGGCGCGGGGGCCGCGAGGTCGCTCATCAGCAGGGCCAGCGGCGTGAGGAACACGACGCCCAAGGCGTAGTTGCGGGCCACGACGTACTCCAGCAGGAACTCCAGGAGCACGATCAGCAGCGTGAGCGCCACGGGTTCCAGGTGCGCCGCGAGGGCCCCGAACGCGAGCAGCAGCCCGACGACCGTGCCCAGGATCCGCTGGGCGGCCCGCTGCGCCGTGGTGCGGAGGTTGACCGAATGCAGCACCGCCGCCGCGGAGATCGCCGCCCAGTAGCCCCGCTCGAGACCGAGCACGGCGGCGACCCCGCCGGCCACACCCGTCCCGATCGCCACCCGCAGGGCGGGAACGGCCAGGACGGCGTAGTGGTCGATACCGCCGCGCGCCCCCATCAGCAGCTCGGTGGCCCGCCGCGCGGCCGGCCCCTCCTGCGCCGGGCCCGCGCGCTCCGCGTCCCCGGCCCGGTCGGGAACGGCCGCGGACACACAGGTGCGGGACGTCAGTTCCTCCAGCACGAAGGGATCCCGCAGCCGCCGGTCGGTCAGCACGCGCGCCTGCCCGCGCAGCAGTTCCGCCGTGGCGGCCGGGTCGGTGGTGCGATGCCGGGCCGAGTCGATCAGCAGCGACCAGGACAGATCCGTCAGCCGTACGAAGACGGTGTCGCGCCCGGCTGTGGCCCGCGGGACGCCGGCGGGCGGCGCGACTCCGAGGCACTGGTAGGCGTGGAGGACGGCGACGGTCGCTCCGTGCCGGGTCTGCCGGGGCGCGTCCCCGGCGTCCGAGGCCTCCAGCAGATCGGCGAGCTTGCGCAGCGCGGTGGCCACGGCCACGCGTTGCGGCCGGTCCGGATGCACGAAGCGGCCCAGCACGCCCAGCAGCCAGGCCAGCGCCGCCCCCGCAGCCGCGAGCGCGGTGTACGGGAGCACGTCGGCCCGTGTCGTCGCGTTGTTGGCCGCCACCGCGAACGAGAACAGCAGCAGTACGGCACCCAGCCCGCTGAGCCGCGCCGCGTCGCAGACGAACTTCGAGACGCCCGCGACCAGGGCCGTGGCCGCGACCACCACGGCGACGCCGGCTCCACCGGTCGCCCCTCGCGCCCACACGGCGAGGACCGCGCCGCAGCCCACCAGGCCCGTCATGGCCACGGCAGCGACGGCCAGGACGCGGGCGCGGCGCGCATAGGGCAGATTCCGGCCGAACGTCGTGGTGAGGGAGCCCAGCATGGCGTAGACCGCGAGGTCTGGACGGCCCGCCAGCGCCATCGGCACCGCCACCAGCCCCATGGCCAGAGCCGCCCGCAGGGCGAACAGAAACGCTCCGTCCACCTCGTGCACCTTCAGCGCACCGCGCGGCGAGAGCGCGTGCCGTGCTCCGGCGAGCGCGGGCCGCCGGCCCTGCCGAGACCCGGTGGGGACGAATCGGCGCGAAATCGGCATGTCTGGTGTATACCCCTGGTCTTGTCCCGTGAGCGATCGCGGAGCCGGGCCGTGCCGGACCCCGCACGCTCGCTCCGGGGCGTTCCTGCCCGTTGTCTTCTCGGGGCCGCCCCGCTTCCGCGTCCCCGTCGCCGGGACTCCGGCTCCGCCGGGCTGATCGGCGGCAACCCGATTACCGTGGTGGTGCATGAGGACCTGGTTGCCCCTGGACGCGGTGCCCCGACTCGCCGGCGCGGTGGTCCTCGGAGCCGTGGTCGGCCTGGTCGTCGCACTCTCGACCGATCCGGCACTCGGTGCCCTGGCCGGCATCGCCGCGACGCAGCTGTTCTTCGTTCTCGCGGGATGGCTCGTGCTCTGGCCGATGGACGCGACGGCCACCCACGGCAACGCCCGGCGCGAGGACTTCCAGCCCCTCACCGAGGAACTCGTGGTCGTCGCCGTCGCGCTCTGCGGACTGGCCGCCATCGTGCTGCTGCTCCTGCGGGGGCAGTCCGACACCGGCCATGCCGCGGCCGCGCTCGCGCTGTGCGGGGTCTTCATGGCCTGGGCCGCGCTGCACCTGATGTACGCCACCCGCTACGCCTACGTGTACTACGAGACCGGCGACGGGATCGACTTCAACTCGAAGCGGCCTCCGGCGTACCGCGACTTCTTCTACTTCAGCTACAACCTCGGCATGACGTACCAGGTGTCCGACACCAACGTCTCCAGTTCGACGATCCGTTCGATCGTGCTGCGGCACTGTCTGCTGTCCTACGTCTTCGGCACCGGCATCCTCGCCACCGCCATCAACCTCGTCGTGGGACTCGTCAGCGGCTGATCCGATCACGTCCGCTTCCCTGCGTGTGCGCTGGTCCGTTCGTCCCCGTGTCCCGGCGCGCGGAGGCGGGCGGTCACCGGCCCGGCAGCCCGAGGATCTCCACGGCGGTGCCGGCCGCGACGCCGCCCGGCGGGACGACGCCGAGACCGTCGGCGAGAGCCAGCCCGCGCAGCATCGCGGGCCCGCCGAACGGGAGCGGCGCCACCTCGTGCCCCGTGCGCAGCACCGGCAGCAGACGGGTGTCGTGCGGATGGCCCGGCAGGTCGGCCGTGGCGGGCAGCAGAAGCGGCTCCTGGTCGGTGTGCCCGCCGAGACGCCTCAGCAGGGGAAGGGCCAGGGTCACCCACCCGGCGGTCGCCGCCAAGGGATTGCCGGGCAGTCCGACGAGCCGGCGGCTGCGGCCGTCCGCGCTGTCCGGCAGTTCGGCGAGGAGCATCGGATGGCCGGGCCGGACGGCGACGGAGTCGACCGGCAGCGCGGCGCCGATCCGGTGCAGGACGTCGTGCAGGAAGTCCACCGGACCGGCGGCGGTGCTGCCGGTGGTGACGACGACGTCGGCGGGGGAGCGGTCGACGGCCTCCCGGAGCAGCCCGGGGTCGTCACCGACCATGCGGACCCCGATCGGCTCGGCGCCGCACGAGCTCAGCCAGGGTGTGAACAGAGGCCCCAGCGCGTCGCGGACCCGACCACCCCTCGGCACTCCGTGCGGCAGCAACTCGTCGCCGAGGAGCAGGAGTTCGACGCTGGGACGGCGGTGCACCGACAGCCGGTCGCAACCGGCCGCGGCGGCGAGTCCGAGGACGGCCGGGGTGACGGTGGTGCCGGCCGGGAGCAGCGGCTCCCCGGAACGGCACTCCTGACCGCGCGGCCGGATGTCGCGGCCCGCGGGCAGGTCGCCGGGTGCGGAGGAGCACCGGCGCAGCACGCCGTCACGGGCCTCCGCGTGCTCCCGGCGCAGTACGGCGGTGGCCCCGGAAGGCATTCGGGCACCCGTGGCGATGGGCACGGCCGTACCCGTCGCCATCGGCTCCGGCTCCTCGCCCGCGAGTACCAGGCCGCCGAACGGCTGCCAGGGACCCGGCCCCGCCACGGCCCAGCCGTCCATCGCGGAGGTGTCGAACGGGGGCAGGTCGCAGAGCGCGCGGAGCGGCACGGCGAGGGCGTGGCCGAGGGCGTCGTCGGGCGTCCGGGTGACGGCGGGCAGCGGGCCCCCGGCACTGCGGCGCGCGGTGGAACGGGCCTGCGCCCAGCTCGTGGTGGGTCCCGGGGCATGCCCGGGTGCCGTGGCCGCGGGCGGCTTCGTACCCCGGGCGGTGGGCGCGTGTGCCGAGGCCATGCGGTCCCCGCACCCTTCGTGCGCCCGGCCCGACGGCGCGTCCGCGCGGCCGGCCGGTGCCGTGGTCCCTTCATGCATGCGGTTCACCTTGTCTGCGAGGGGTCCGGTGCCGCGGGCGTCGCCCGGAGCGCGGAGGCCGGCCGTCATCCGCCGATGGCCGACATGGGGCGTTCCGGGCGGCGGAATCCGGCGCTGCCGACGGCGTGACCGGCCGCCTTGCCCGCGACACAGGTGCGCCAGGCCTTCTCCAGGGTGTCGTCGTCGGCGCCGTCGCGCATGGGGGTGCGCAGGTCGGACTCCTCGGTGGCGAAGAGGCAGTTGCGCAACTGGCCGTCCGCGGTGAGCCGCACCCGGTCGCAACCGCCGCAGAACGGACGGGTGACACTGGCGATGACGCCGACGACCGCGTCCGTCCCGGCGATCCGCCACTCCTCCGCGGGAGCGTTGTCTTCGCGGCCCACCGGCGTCAGTTCGAAGCGCTCGCCCAGCCGGCGCAGGATCTCCTCGGCCGTGACCATGCGGTCGCGCTGCCAGGCGCCCTGCGCGTCCAGCGGCATCGACTCGATGAACCGCATGCGGTAGCCGTGCTCGACGGCGAAGGCGGCCAGATCGGCGATCTCGTCGTCGTTGACGCCCCGGACCGGGACCGCGTTGACCTTCACGGGAGTCAGGCCCGCGGCCCGCGCGGCCCGCAGTCCGTCGAGCACGTCGGCGACCCGGTCGCGCCGGGTGATCTCGGCGTAGCGTTCGGGGCGCAGGGTGTCCAGGCTGACGTTGACCCGGTCCAGCCCCGCCTCGCGCAGGGCGGCGGCGCCGCGGGCCAGGCCGATGCCGTTGGTGGTGAGGGACAGCTCGGGAGCGGGGGCGAGAGCGGAGAGGCGGGCGACGAGACCCGGGAGGCCGCGGCGGAGCAACGGCTCACCGCCGGTCAGTCTGATCCTCGTGATGCCGAGGCGCCGGGTCGCCAGGCGCACCAGGCGCACGACCTCGTCGTCGGTGAGCACGTCGGCCCGGGGCAGCCAGTCCAGCCCCTCGGCCGGCATGCAGTAGCCGCAGCGCAGATTGCACCGGTCGGTGAGGGACAGGCGGAGGTCGGTGTGGACCCTGCCGAAACGGTCCCCCAGCGGGGCGCGGGTGCGGCCGTACGCCGCCGGTGCCGGAGTACGCCCGCCCGTCGACGGATCCGGGGAGCGACCGTCCGGCAGCGGTACCGGCGTCTGGCCTGGATGCGGTCGGGGCACGGATCTGCCTTCTTCCTCTGGTCGTCGGCGGTCGAAGGCTGTCGCTCCCCCGACGTCGCGTACGGATGTTTCCGTGACCGTCCGGTGAATGCCGAAACATCACCTCATTGCTTCCCGATCATCGTCTGCGTATTTTCCGAACAAGTCAAACAAGGATTTCCGATTGCTTGATAGGCGGCGGTTATTCCGGTGTTCATGCAGGTGAGGGGTGCGATACAAGAGATGAGGGGTCAAAGATAGGCGAGCCCTATTCACTCATCGGTGTCACCTCTTTGACAGATTCCCGGGAATTACCGGAGGCTGCATCCGCCGCGTGTGACGAGCCATTTCCCGGCTCCTCGGCGGGCCCGCGACCACCCCGCGCGGAACGTGCCGGCAGCGGCAGAGAAGAGGCAGACGATGAGCGGCATCGAGGACCCGAGCGACGACCTGTCGGTCACCCCGCCCAAGCAGTGGGCGACAGGCGTGCCCGCGGTGACGCACGCACTGGAGTACTCCCTGGAGCAGACGTCCGTACGGCGCACCGCCCTGACGCTGCTGAACATCAACCAGGTCAAGGGCTTCGACTGCCCGGGCTGCGCCTGGCCCGAGCCCGCGCCCGGCAAGCGGCACCGGAACGAGTACTGCGAGAACGGCGCCAAGCACATCAACGACGAGGCGACCTCGCGACGCGTCACCGCCGACTTCTTCCGCCGGTACTCGATCGACGAACTGGACACCAAGTCCGACTACTGGCTCAACCAGCAGGGCCGGCTGACCGAGCCCATGGTCAAGCGCCCCGGCGCGCAGTACTACGAGCCCATCGGCTGGGACGAGGCACTGGACCTCCTCGCCGGGGAACTGTGCCGCCTGGACTCGCCCGACGAGGCCCTCTTCTACACCTCGGGCCGGCTCAACAACGAGGCGGCCTTCCTCCTCCAGCTCTTCGCGCGCGCCTACGGCACCAACAACCTGCCCGACTGCTCCAACCTGTGCCACGAGTCCAGCGGATGCGCGCTGAACGAGACCCTGGGCATCGGCAAGGGCAGTGTCTCCCTGGACGACATCCACCACTCCGACCTGATCTTCGTGGTGGGGCAGAACCCCGGCACCAACCACCCGCGGATGCTCTCCGCACTGGAGGAGACCAAGCGCAACGGCGGGCGCGTCGTGGCGGTGAACCCGCTGCCCGAGGCCGGACTGATGCGCTTCAAGCACCCGCAGAAGGCACGTGGGGTGATCGGCCGCGGTACGCAGATCGCCGACGAGTTCCTCCAGATCCGCCCCGGCGGCGACCTCGCGCTCTTCCAGGCGCTCAACCGGCTGCTGCTGGAGGCCGAGGACGACGCACCGGGCTCCGTGCTCGACCACGACTTCATCGACGCCTCCACCACCGGCTTCACCGAGTTCGCCGAGCACGCCCGGAAGGCCTCCTGGGACGACGCGCTGGAGGCTACGGGGCTGACCCGTGAGGAGATCGAACGCGTCCACGCCATGGTCCTGGAGAGCAGGAGCGTCATCGTGTGCTGGGCCATGGGACTGACCCAGCACAAGCACGGCGTCCCCACGATCCGAGAGGTCGTCAACTTCCTGCTGCTGCGCGGCAACATCGGCAGGCCCGGCGCCGGCGTGTGCCCCGTCCGCGGGCACAGCAACGTCCAGGGCGACCGCACCATGGGCGTGTGGGAGCGGATGCCCCAGGCGTTCCTCGACGCGCTGGGCGGCGAGTTCGGCTTCACCCCGCCCACCCGGCACGGACTGGACTCGGTGAACGGGATCCGGGCCATGCGCGACGGCGACGCCAAGGTCTTCGTCGGCGTGGCCGGCAACTTCGTACGGGCCACCCCCGACAGCCGGGTCACCGAGGAGGCGATGCGGCGGTGTCGGCTCACGGCGCACATCTCCACCAAGCTCAACCGCTCCCACACGGTGTGCGGTGACACGGCCCTGATCCTGCCCACGCTCGGCCGCAGCGACCGGGACATCCAGGCCGCGGGCGAGCAGTTCATCACGGTCGAGGACTCCATGAGCGAGGTGCACGCCTCCCGCGGACGTCTGGCGCCCGCGTCCCCGCACCTGCTCAGCGAGGTCGCCATCATCAGCCGGCTGGCCAGCCGGACCCTGGGCGGTTCGCCGTCCGTGCCGTGGGAGGACTTCGAGGCCGACTACGACACCATCCGCGACCGGATCGCCCGAGTCGTGCCCGGATTCGAGGACTTCAACGCCCGGGTGGCGAAACCCGGCGGCTTCAAGCTGCCCAACCCCGTCAATGAGGGCGTGTTCCCCACCCCGAGCGGCAAGGCCGTCTTCACCTGCAACGACTTCACGATGCCGCATGTGCCCGAGGGGCATCTGCTGCTGCAGACGCTGCGCTCCCACGACCAGTGGAACACCGTCCCCTACGCGATGAACGACCGCTACCGGGGCATCCACAACGCCCGCCGGGTGGTGCTGGTCCACCCGTCCGACCTGGACGCGCTCGGACTCGCCGACCGGGACCGGGTGGACCTCGTGAGCACGTGGCACGACGGGATCGTGCGGCGCGCGGAGGACTTCCGGGTGGTCGCCTACCCCACCACGCCCGGTTCCGCAGCCTCGTACTACCCCGAGACCAACGTCCTGGTGCCGCTGGACAGCGTCGCCGACATCAGCAACACCCCGACGTCCAAGAGCGTCCTGGTCCGTCTGGAGCGCACCGGCTCGGCCGGCTAGCCGGACCGGAGAACGCATCGAGGCCGATCGAGGCCGGTCGAGGCCGGTCGAGGAGAGGAGAGGGACCATGGGACGAGTCACCGCGCGACGGCGCGTACTGCGCCTGCGGGACGGGGCCGAGTCGTACCGCCCGGACACACTGGCCGTCGAGGAGCCGATGGAGATCCGTGTCGGCGGGCGCCCGCTGACCGTCACGATGCGCACTCCGGGCGACGACTTCGACCTCGCGGCGGGATTCCTGGTGAGCGAGGGAGTGGTGCACGCCGCCGACCACGTGGCCGGCATCCGCTACTGCGCGGGCGCCACGGCGGACGGCGGCAACACGTACAACGTCGTCGATGTCGCCCTGGCCCCGGGCGTGCCCGCTCCGGACACGTCCCTGGAACGGAACTTCTACACCACCTCCTCGTGCGGGCTGTGCGGCAAGGCCAGCCTGGACGCGGTGCGCACGTCGGCGGCCTGGTCCGTGGCCGAGGACCCGCTGCGCATCTCCCCGGAGCGACTCACGACGCTCCCCGACCGGCTGCGCGCGGCCCAGAAGGTGTTCGACAGCACCGGGGGCCTGCACGCGGCCGGACTCTTCACCGCCGACGGGGAACCGCTGTGCCTGCGTGAGGACGTGGGCCGGCACAACGCCGTGGACAAGGTCGTCGGACACGCCCTGCGATCAGGGCTGCTGCCGCTGCGCGAGACGGTGCTGATGGTGAGCGGCCGGGCCTCATTCGAGCTGGTGCAGAAGGCGGTGACGGCCGGCATCCCGGTGCTGGCGGCCGTCTCCGCGCCGTCCTCGCTGGCCGTGGACCTGGCGACGGAGAGCGGACTGACCCTCGTCGGATTCCTGCGCGGAGCCTCGATGAACGTCTACGCGGGCGCCGAGCGTCTGCAGCCGCTGCCCGCGGGCCGGTCCTGAGACACCCTCACCGCACGCCGGGCACACGCTCCAGAGCGGAGGCGACGTCCGTCCGCCGGGCGAGGTCCGTCAGAGCGCGGGCCATGACGGAACCGGGCTCCCGGGCCGAGGTCACGAGCCCGACCGGCACCGTGCGTGAGGGCTCCACCAGCGGCACGGCCCGCATGCCGGGCGGCACGCCGAAGACGTGCAGCCACGCGTGCGGTACGACGCTCGCCCAGTGGCCGGTCCTGACATGGGCGAACAGCGTGCCGACCGAATCGGTCTCGACACGCGGGGACGGCTGGAGCCCCGCCTCCGCGAACAGGCCGTCCACCGTCCTGCGGCCCTGCATGGTCCCGGTCAGCAGGCACAGGGGCAACTGCGCGGCGTCCGCCCACGTGGCCGTGGGCCGGTGCCCGAGGCCGTTGCCCGCCGTCGTCAGCAGCACATACCGCTCCTCGTACAGCGGGACCGTCTGGAAGCCCTCAGGGAGGTCGTCGCGCAGATAGGTGATGCCGGCGTCGATCTCGAAGCGCTGCACCTGCCGGAGTATGTCCTCCGACTTCAGATCCGCCATGACCTCCACCGTGACCAGCGGGTGCGTCGCGCAGAACGGCCCCGTCAGCAGGGAGACGGCACCGGAGGCGGTGGGCACCGAGCCGATCCGCATCCGGCCGCTCAGTCCGGTGCGCAGGGCACCGACCTCGTCCTTGAGCGCGTCGCGGTCGGCCAGGATCCGCTGCGCCCACACCACGATGCGCTCGCCCTCCTGCGTGAGCCCCTCGTACTTGCGGCCCCGTCTGACCAGTGGCACGTCGAGTTCGTCCTCCAGTTTCCGGATCGCCTCGGACAGGGCGGGCTGGGAGACGTGGCAGGTCTGGGCGGCACGGGCGAAGTGGCGCTCCCGGGACAGGGCCACCAGATACTCAAGTTGGCGAAACAGCACGCCACGGGTGTACCCGACCGTCCCGCGGAATGCCAGTCGGCCCGGCCCCGCCGCTCGCCGGCCGCTGTCGTGCTCGCGCGGATTTCCCCGGCACGCAGCAGGATGGAAAGGGAGCGGCGCGGACCGAGGGACCGCCGTTCCGAACACGACAGACCGTCCCCGACTCGTGAGGAGGCCGGCTCGTGCCTGAGTCGCAGCCCGTTCTCGTGCCGCCGGCCCGGGCCACCGTCTTCCTCGTGGTCACCGTCCTCCCGGGCCGTGAGGAAACCGTCCGGGACCTGCTGGAGGACGTCTCGGGCCTGCGTCGCTCCGTCGCGTTCCGCGCACCGTACGAGGAACTCACCTGTGTCGTCGGCATCGGATCGGCGGCCTGGGACCGGCTGTTCGACGGACCGCGCCCGCAGGGACTCCATCCGTTCGTGGAGTTGGCGGGGGAACGCCACCGGGCGCCGTCCACGCCGGGAGACCTGCTGTTCCACGTGCGGGCCCGCCGCATGGACCTGTGCTTCGAACTCGCCCGGCTGCTCGGGGAACGCCTGCGCGGCGCGGCCACCGTCGTCGACGAGGTGCATGCCTTCAAGTACTTCGACGAGCGCGACCTGCTCGGCTTCGTCGACGGCAGCGAGAACCCCGAGGGCGGCATCGCGGCCGAAGCCGCCTTCGTCGGCGACGAGGACCCGGAGTTCGCCGGCGGCAGCTATGTGATCGTGCAGAAGTACCTGCACGATCTGACGGCGTGGAACGCCCTGCCCGTGGACGAGCAGGACAAGGTCATCGGGCGGACCAAGCTGGCCAACGTCGAACTCCCCGACGACGTCAAGCCCGCGGACTCCCACGTGGCGCTCAACACCATCACCGACGAGGACGGCAACGAGCGCAAGATCGTGCGCGAGAACATGCCCTTCGGCACCATCGGTGACGGTGAGTTCGGGACGTACTTCATCGGCTACGCCCGCACCCCCGACGTGACCGAGCAGATGCTCCGGAACATGTTCCTCGGCGACGGCCCGGCCCGGCACGACCGCATCCTCGACTTCTCGACCGCGGTGACCGGATGCCTGTTCCACGTGCCCACCGCCACCTTCCTCGACGACCTTCCCCCGGCTCCCGGCAGGAAGACCGCGGCAGACGGCTCACTGGGGATCGGCAGCCTCAAAGGAGTCCGAACATGACGACGCCCGACGGCATCACCAACCTGCATCGCGAACTCGCCCCCGTCACGCCCGCGGCCTGGGCCGAGATCGAGGACGAGGCCCGCCGCACCTTCCGCCGCAACCTCGCCGGCCGCCGGGTCGTGGACGTCACCGGCCCCGACGGACCCGAACTCGCGGCGGTGGGGACGGGACACCTCTGCGACATCGACGGCCCGGCGCCAGGCGTGGGCGCGCGGCTGCGCCAGGCACGGCCCCTCACCGAGCTGACCGTGCCCTTCACGGTGAGCCGGGCCGCCGTCGACGACGTCGACCGCGGCTCCCAGGACTCCGACTGGCAGCCCGTCAAGGACGCCGCGCGCACCATGGCGTTCGCCGAGGACCGGGCGGCCTTCGACGGATACCCGGCCGCGCGGATCGAGGGCCTGCGCGGGCGCACCTCACATCCCGTGCTGCGCCTGCCCGCAGAGCCCCGCGACTACCCGGACGCCGTCAGCCACGCCCTGAGCACGCTGCGCCTGGCCGGCGTCCAGGGCCCGTACTCCCTGCTGCTGGGCGCCGAGGCGTACACGGCGGTCAGCGAGACCTCGGACCACGGCTACCCGATCGCCGCCCATCTCGGCCGGATCCTCGACGGGAAGCTGATCTGGGCGCCCGCGATCGAGGGAGCCTTTCTCCTCACCACCCGGGGCGGCGACTACGAACTGAGGCTCGGTGAGGACCTCGCCATCGGCTACACGTCGCACGACGCCACCGACATCGAACTGTACTTCCGCCAGACCCTGACGTTCCTGGTCTACACCGACGAGGCCGTGGTGGCACTCGATCCCGCGACGGACGGGGGCTGATCCCGGGAGCCGGGGCACGGGGCGAGTGCGCGCGATCGCGCGCTCAGTTCGAGCGCAGCGTGATCGTGCGGCGGGTCTGGGCCTCCGTCTTCGGCAGCCGCACGGTCAGGACCCCGTCGGACAGATCCGCCTCGACCGCCTCGACATCGGCGTCTCCCGGAATACGGACACCGTAGGAGAACGAGCCCGACCGGCGGCGCAGCGCATTGCCGTGCGTCGTCTCGTCGAGCGTGCCGTGGATGTGCAGCTCCCGCCCGTCGACCTCGACGGTCACGCTGTCCCGCGGGACTCCGGGAAGCTCCGCCCGCACCACGTACGCGTCGCCCGAGTCCTCTTCCTCGGCCAGCGGCATCCAGTGGCGCGAGACCTCAGTGACCTGCGACGACCGTTCGAACAGACGGCTGAGTTCGCCCCACAGTTGCTGCAGCTCGGTGGCCGGGTCACGGCCGGGCCACCATGCCGCCCTCACCGACCGGGCGGCGTCCGCTCGTTCACTCATCACGATGTCTCCGATCTCGCGGGAACTCCGCGGCCTGGTGGCACAACGAACGCCGGGGGAGGGGGCGTTCGGGCGTCCGGCACGAACCGGTCACGCGCCGGCGCCGGGCGAGCGCCCCAGGGACACGACCACCGCGGTCGACCGGCCACCCGGTGCGTTGTAGGTCACCGTGTCGCCGGGGCGGTGCCCGAGGAGGGCGCGGCCGAGGGGGCTGTCGGCCGTGACCAGGGAGGGGTCCAGTTCCTCGGCCGTCTCGCCGACCTGGAAGGTCTCCTCCGTGCCGTCGGCGAAGCGCACCGTGACCGTGCTGCCCACGCCGACCTGGTCGGTGGGCGGCGGGCCTGCCGTGTCCGCACCGCGGAGCCGCGTGGTGATCTCCGAGATACGTGTGTCCAGGCGCTGGAGGTCGTCGGCGCGCTGCAACTCGTCGGCTTCGTCGGCGCGGTCGCCCACGGCCGAGTCGGAGTCCTGAAGCGTCGCGGCGACCGCCCGGCGTTCGGTGCGGAGGTCGGCGAGTTCCTGTTCGAGGGCGTGTCGGGCAGCGTCGCTGATCGGTGCGGGTTCGCTGGGCATGCCTGGTCCTCGGGGTGCAACGAGACGATGTGGGGCGGGACATTCCGGATCTTAGGTGCGATTCCTGGATGCGGCATCCGGCCGGTGGCCCTCCGTGCCCCCGCGGGTACGCCCCTTTCCGGCGGCGCGCGCCCCCGGGAAGGGCTCTGGCGGACGTACCGGTCGCATGGCATCGCCCGATCCAGCGGCATAGCCTGAACAGAAGTCCCGGGGGGATCGGGCCACGCCCGGACGGTGAAAGGGTGAGACTCTTGAACGCCTCCCATGACGACCAGGACGGGCTGGAGCCCCGGGTGGGGCCCGCCCCCAAGGACGACCCGGACTTCCACCCGTACCACCACCCCGCTGCGGGCTGGGGCGCGGCCAAGAGTGTGACCCGGGTGCTGGTGCGTGAGCGTGCCCTCGTGGACGGACCGCGGGCGATCATGCGGATGAACCACGAGAACGTCGGATTCGACTGCCCGGGATGCGCCTGGCCCGACGACACCAAGGGCCTGCACCTGGACATCTGCGAGAACGGCATCAAGCACGTCACCTGGGAGATGACCGGCAAGAGAGTCGGCCCGGAGTTCTTCGCCGCCCACTCGGTGACCGAGCTCTCCGGCTGGAGCGACTTCGACCTGGAGGACCAGGGCAGGCTCACCGAGCCGATGGTCTACGACCCCGAGTCCGACCACTACGTACCGATCAGCTGGCACGACGCCTTCGAGCTCGCCGGACGCGTCCTGCGCGAACTCGACAGCCCCCACCAGGCGTCGTACTACACCTCCGGCCGCCTGGGCAACGAGGCCACGTTCCTCTATCAGTTGATGGCCCGTGAGCTGGGCACGAACAACCTGCCCGACTGTTCCAACATGTGCCACGAGGCGAGCGGACGCGCACTCCAGGCGTCCCTGGGCACCGGCAAGGGGACCGTCGACCTCAAGGACTGGGAGACGACCGACGCCCTGTTCATCATGGGCGTCAACGCCGCTTCCAACGCGCCCAGAATGCTCACCGCGCTCGCCGAGGCCCACCGTCGTGGCGCGCAGATCGTGCACATCAATCCGCTGGTCGAGGCCGCCGCGACCCGCACGATCGTCCCGCACGACTTCCTGGACATGGCCACGTTCCACTCGACGCGGACCAGCACCCTGAACCTCCAGCCCCGCATCGGCGGAGACATGGCGCTCCTGCGCGGCATGGCCAAGGCCGTCCTGGAACAGGCCAAGACCGACCCCAGGGCACTGGACAAGATCTTCATCGACCGCCACACCGCGAACTTCGAGGAGTACAAGGCGCTCTGCGAGGCCACCTCCTGGGAGGAGATCGAGCGCCAGTCCGGGGTGGAACGCGACGACATCCTCAAGGTGGCCCGCGTCTACCGGGACGCCGACCGGAGCATCGTCAGCTGGTGCCTGGGCGTCAGCCAGCACGAGCACGGCGTCGACACCGTCCGGGAGATCGTCAACGTCCTTCTGCTGCGCGGCAATCTGGGCCGGGAGGGGGCGGGTCCCTCACCCGTGCGCGGGCACAGCAACGTCCAGGGCAACCGCACCTGCGGCATCGACCACCGGCCCACCGAGGAGTTCCTGGACCGTCTCGCCGCGGTCTGCAAGATCGACCCTCCCCGGGAGCACGGCCTCGACACCGTCGGCACCATCGAGGCGATGCACCGCGGCGACGTGAAGGTGTTCGTCGGCATGGGCGGCAACTTCGCCCTGGCCGCGCCCGACACGCCGTACACGTACGAGGCGCTGCGCTCCTGCGAGCTGACCGTCCAGGTGAGCACCAAGCTCAATCGCAGCCATCTGGTCCACGGCCGGCAGGCTCTCATCCTGCCGTGTCTGGGGCGTACCGAGAAGGACCACCAACGGCAGGGCATCCAGAGCACGTCCGTCGAGGACTCGATGAGCATGGTCCACCTGTCCGTCGGCATGAAGCGCCCGGCGTCGCGCCACCTGCTCTCCGAGCCGGCCATCATCGCCGGTATCGCCCGCGCCGCCCTGCCGGAGAGCCAGACGCCCTGGGAGTGGTACATCGAGGACTACGACCGCATCCGCGACACGATGGAAGAGGCACTCGACGGATTCGAGGACTTCAACCGCCGGGTCCGTCTTCCGCTCGGCTTCCGCATCAAGCAGCCGGCCCGCGAACTGGTCTTCCTCACCCCGTCCGGACGCGCCGAGTTCTCCACCGCTCCGCTGCCCGACGTCGTCCCCGCCCCCGGCACGCTGGCGCTCGGCACCATGCGGTCGCACGACCAGTGGAACACGACCATCTACTCCGACAACGACCGCTACCGCGGCATCAAGAACCTGCGCACCCTCGTGTTCATGAACAAGGACGACATGCGCGAGCGCGGCCTGTCGGAGTTCGATCCCGTCGACATCGTCAGTACCGCCAAGGACGGCAGCACCCGCTCCCTGAACGGCTACCTGGCGATCCCGTACGACATCCCCCGGGGCAGCGCCGCCGGTTACATGCCGGAGATGAACGTGCTGTGCGCGATCTGCGACTACAGCACGCAGAGCGACCAGCCGCTGATGAAGCACGTCAAGGTCACCATCACCGCGGCCGCCTGACCCCTCGGTGGGGTCGTACGAGCGACCGTCAGGCACGGGCGGTGCCTGACGGTCGCTCGTCGTGCTCGGGGAGATCCGGGCCGGTCGCGGCCGGGGTCAGAGCTCGGAGTCCGCCTCGCGGAGGTCCTTCACCATGTGTTCCATCACCGCGCCCATGTCGCCGACCGTGGCGTCGAGTTCCTCGGCACGCGGCGCGGCCTGCTCGACACATGTCGCCGTGGCGAGAGCGAGGTCGACGGATTTGGTCACCTCACCGTCGCCCAGGAGCTCCTCGATCCGGAAAGCCAGGCCGGCGAGCGTCGAGTCGTCGGTCTGCGGCACCAGATACCCCTGCAAGCCCGGGGGATAGGGCGTACGCTCCCGGAACTCCCGGAAGGCCTGCACGACCGCATGCTCCTCGCTGTACTGGTCCAGGAGCCCCATGAGGACGTACAGCCGGGCCGTCAGCCTGGGCAGACCGGGGAAGCGGTCGAGCCAGGCCATCAGTTCGCGGTGGCCGCCGAGATGGTCGACGATCTCGGTCATCGTGACGGCGAGCGTGTTGGACTGGGCCCAGTGGAACGGCAGCAGCTGGGCGACCTGCTTGGCGAGCGTGGCCTCGTCCTGCGGACTCAGGCTGTCGGCGACCAGCCCGCTGACCAGCGCGCGGTCGAGGCCGAAGCCCTCCGGTGCGGACCGGCGCGCGGTGGTGTGCGACACCTCGTGGCGCAGACGCGTCAGCTCCTCGCCGATCTTGCTCAGGGGTTTCTCCCGCATGGGGCCTCCAGCCGGCCTGCCGTGGTCTTCGGTCGCTCTGGGAGGTGCTCCTTGAGCGCCGCACACGGGGGCACGGGGGGCGGAACGGAGAGCAGCTGCCCGGAGCCTGCACGCAACACCCTGCCGCCGGGCGTGACGACGCGCGCGCCGTGTGGCCCATGCGGGCTATTCCGCGCACCGGATTGCCGCGAGTCCTCCACCCCGTCGACACGCTTCGGCGGAGGCGCCGCGGGCGGCCGGACACGCCGTCGGCCCAGAGGTCCGGCGTAGGTGCGGGGCTCCGCGGGCCACGGCGTACGGCGGAAAAGATCCGCCGTGACGGGGTGGGGAAGCCGGACGATGTGGCCGTTACGGGGTAGAACGGATATCGGGTGTTCCCGATGTGTGGGGGACCCGTTTTCACTGAGCCGGGCTCGTCCCGGCATGAACGAAGGACACAGAATGGCCAGCGGCACCGTGAAGTGGTTCAACGCCGAGAAGGGCTTCGGATTCATCGCCCAGGACGGCGGTGGGCCGGACGTCTTCGCGCACTACAGCAACATCTCCGGGAACGGCTTCCGGGAACTGGTGGAGGGGGAGACCGTCACCTTCGACGTGACCCAAGGTCAGAAGGGGCCCCAGGCGGAGAACATCGTCCGCGCCTGACGCCCGTACCCGTCCCCGCCCTTCCGTCCGAGGAGGGCGGGGACGCCCCTGTGCGGCGCCCTGAGGGACGGATGCCCGGGCGTCACCGGTCGTGGCCCGGTCGACGGTCGTGGTGACGTCACCGCGGCGGATGAGGGCCTTGCCGGCGCGGGTCTCGCGCTCCACGGGCCGGGAGCCGGGGGCCGGCGAGCAGCCGCGCTCTACCTGTCGGTCGTCGCGTGGCGCAGCGTGCGGTCGAAGACGGTCAGCAGCAGGTACAGGACGCCGGCCGCGAGCATGACCCAGGCCAGCGTGTGCAGACCGTGGGTGTCGGCCCGCTGCCCGTAGGAGGCCGCGGTCGTGGCGGTGGCGACCAACGAGCCCAGGTAGGAGAAGGTGCGCAGCAGGCCGGAGGAGGATCCGGTCCGCTCGGGGTCGGCCTGGTGGTAGACGGAGTTCTGCAGGCCCAGGCTGTTCGACCCCTGGGGCACGCCGAAGGCCAGCGCCACGACGAGCAGCATCCACAGCGGGCTGTCCGCGCCGAGGGTGAGCATCAGCAGGCAGGCGACGATCTGGCCGACGGCGCCGGTGAGCAGCTTGCCGCGCACACTGCTGCGCTTCCCGGTGGTCACGGAGACGGTGATGGCCATGAGGGCCGTGGGGATCTGGACCAGGCCCGCGTGAAAGGGCGTCAGTCCGTAGCCGTCCTCGGTCCACTGGGCGAAGCCGTAGAGGAAGCCGTACGCGACCACGTAGGCCACCAGCGCGCGTCCGTAGGTGGCCAGCAGGGGCACGTTGCCACCGAGCACCCGCAGGTCGATGAACGGTGTCGCGGCCCGCAACTCCCGTCGGGCGAACGCGACTCCCGCGACGAAGGTGACGCCCAGCAGGTACCAGTGGTCCGGGCGCAGGTCCATCAGGAACAGCAGCAGCGCGATCAGCATGGCCGCGAACAGGGCCATGCCGGGCAGGTCGAGCCGTCCGGCGATCCGCTCGTGCCGCGGGGCCGGACCGGGACCGGCCCGCTCGGGCAGGCGGAGCAGGCCCAGCAGCAGCGCGACCGCCGCCAGCGGCACGTTGAGCGCGAAGGTGGCGCGCCATCCGCCCACGCCGATCAGCAGGCCGCCCAGCAGGGGGCCGACGACCATGACGGTCTGCCCGGCCACGGCGAGAGCGGTGAGCACGGAGGCGGGGCTGTCGTGTCCGGTGCGGCGGGCCTCGCTGCGCACCAGTGCCATGGAGGCCGGGTACCCGGCGCAGGTGCCGAATCCGAGGATGATCCGGGCGACGATCAGTACGCCCAGATTCGGTGCGAGGGTGCCGACGAGGCCGCCGGTGCCGACGAGGCCGGTGCCGACGAGGAAGACCCGGCGAGGGCCGAAGAGGTCGATCAGGCGGCCCATGACGGGCTGTCCGAGCGCGGTGGCCAGGTAGAGCGCGGAGACCAGCCACGCCGTCTGTGCGGGCGGTGCGCCCAACGCCACGCCGATGGGCACGAGCGCGACCGAGACGATCGTGGAATTGATCGGGTTCAGGACCGAGCCCAGCAGCATCGGAGGCAGCAGCCGCCGGTCGAATCGTGACTGCGCCGACGGTATCGGCCCGGCCTTCGTCCCTTCAGTCACGTGTCAGGCGCTCCAGGACGATCATGGCCTCGATCACGATTCGCCGCTCTTCTTCCGTGCACTTCTCGTCGAGTTGGCCGGCGAGCCACTCCCGCCGGGCCTGCCGCCCCTCCTCGACCCTCCGCCGTCCGGCGGGCGTGAGCACGAGCAGCAGGCGTCGCCCGTCATGGGGGTCCCGGCGCCGCTCGACCAGCCCCGCGGCGAGCAGCGGAGCGACGGTCGCGGTCATCGACTGGTGCCGCATCCCCTCCGAGGCCGCCAGGTCGCTCACCGTCACACCGGCCCGGTCGGCCAGCCGCGTCAGGACCGAAACCTGTCCCAAGGTGATGTCGTCGGCCTCGGAGGCACCGAGAATGCGGCGCCGCAGCCGGCCGATGACGGCCCGCACCTGCCGCGACGCCTCCACTGCCGAAGGTGACGCGTGAGGGTTCTCGTTCATGTCGTCCACCTTAAACAGTACAGTTTGATCTGTACAGGTTATCTGTATGAATGGTGGGTCGGAGGCGTCGCGACTCCGAGCGGAACCGGTGCGGCCCGGCGCCGTGTCCCGCCGAGTGCGTGGGTGGCCCCGGCAGGGCGGCCGGTGCGGGGCGCAGGTGTCAGGACTCCCGCGACGCCTGCTCACCTCGGCGTGCGGCGGGCTCCAAGTACCCGGCCTGTTCCACCGCTTGGCGGAGTGCCGCGAGGAACGCGGCCGTGGCGGGCGGATCGGGCGGATCGCCGTAGGTCGCCACGTGGACCCGCCGACGGAAGCCGGGGACCTCGGCGGCCTCGATCCCCGGTGCGCGGTGGGCGCGCAGGGCCAGCCCGGGGATGGTGGTCACGCCCAGCCCGGCGGCGACGAGCGACTGCTCCACGATCACGTCGTCGCTGGTGTACGCGATGCGCGGGGTGAAGCCCGCTCGCTCGCAGGCGTCGACGAACTCGCGGCGGCAGTGCTCGCAGCCGGCGATCCAGGCCGCGTCCCGGCAGTCGCTCAGAGTCCTGGTCGTGGCGTCGAGGCTGAGCAGGTACATGGGGTCGTCGAAGAGGTGGGTGGCGCGGACGTCGCCGGGTGTCGCGTCGTCGTAGCGGAAGACGACGGCCACGTCGATGTCCCCGGCTCGGAGCATCCGCAAGGCGTTCTCCGGGTGCGCGTCGAGCAGACTCAGTTCGATGCCGGGATGGGAGGCGCGCACGGCGGCCGCGGCCCGGGGGACCAACGTGCTGAGCACGGACTGGAAACCGGCGACACGGACCCGGCCGCTGCGCAGGCCCACCATCGCGGACAGTTCGGCGGCGGCCGCGTCGACGCGGCCGACGATCTCGGCGGCCCGGCGGGCCAGTTGCTCGCCCTCGGGCGTGAGACGGATGCCGCGGCCCACCCGCTGGACCAGCCGGGCACCGGTCTCGGCCTCCAGACGTGCGAGGTGGTGGCTGACCGACGGCTGTGAATAGTGCAGGTGCTCCGCGGCCCTGGTGACGGAGCCGTGCGCGGCGATCGCCGCGATGACCCGAAGCCGCACGATGTCCAGCATTCATCAAGGCTATCTATGAGTGAGCGCGAATACTGGCATTGGACGAATTAATCCGGTCGGCAGCACGCTGAGGGGACAGGCCTCCGACCGCAAAGGAACGAACCATGACGGCCTCAGTTGTCTGGCACACCACGATGTCCCTGGACGGCTTCGTCGCCGGTCCCGACGACGCCATGGACTGGGTCTTCGACCTCACGGACCGTTCCCCGGCCGGCGACGAGACGATCCGTACGACCGGAGCCGTCCTCGCGGGCCGCCGCACCTACGAGACGGGCCGCAAGGCGAACCACCGGCCCTACGGCGGCGCCTGGTCCGGGCCGGTCTTCGTGCTCACTCACAGGACCGCCGACGACCCGGACGTCACCTTCCTGTCCACGGACCTCCCCGAAGCCGTCGACACGGCACGCGCGGCCGCCGACGGGAAGAACCTCGTGCTGCTCGGGGCCCGCCTCGGCAGCCAGTGCCTCCGGCAGGGACTGGTGGACGAGATCCTCGTCCACCTGGCACCCGTCCTGCTCGGCGACGGCATCCGGCTCTACCACGCCCCCGGCGGCGAACGGGTCCGGCTGCGGCGTACGGAATGCTCCGCGGCCGGACAGATCACCAACCTCCGCTTCCGCCCCGCCGACGTCGAGAGGCAGCCATGACCACGAGTCCGGCCATGCAGACCACGGCGACGCCCCTGCCGGCCGAACTCCTCGCCGGCATACGTGCGGTCGTCCGCACGCACGAAGACTGGGACCGCACCGCCGGTCTCGTCGCCGACCGGCTGCGCCGGCACCTGCCCGGCGCCGACGTCCTGACCGCCGCACAACGTCGCGGCGCGCCGGACCGGCCCGCGGGGCACGTCCTGCACGTCGAACCCGACGGCACGTTCTCCGTCGTCGCCCTGGTCTGGCGGCCCGGCCAGACCACCCGCATCCACGACCACATCACCTGGTGCGTCGTCGGCGTCCTCCAGGGCGTCGAACACGAAGAGCTGTACGACGAGCGGCTCGACCTGATCGGCGTCCGCGACAACCACGTCGGCGAGGTCAGCGGCTTCGCCCCACCCGGCGACATCCACCGCATCCGCAACACCCACGCCGAGACGGCCGTGAGCCTGCACGTCTACGGCACCGACATCACCCGCATCGGCTCCAGCGCCCGCCGCTCCTACGACTGACGGACACCTGCGCGGATGCGGCGCAGCCCTGTGCGGCGAAGTCCGACGCGCCGGGCGGAATGCACGTCACGGCTCCCGCGCCACCTCGCGGGCGAGGTCGGCGAGTTCGGTGACGGCCGGATGCGTGGGGGGCTCCGCCCAGGCGAGCAGGACCGGCACGTCGGGTGCGTCGGTGAGCGGGCGGTACACGACGCCGGGGTAGGCGTGGAGGGTCGCGGTCGCGGCGGTGGTCACACCCACGGCCTGCCCGGCGGCGATGGCGGCCAGCCAGTCGTCGGTGTTGCCCACTTCCAGGACCCGGGAGGGTCTGACGGCTGCGGGCCACAGGTCGAGCGTGGTCGTGCCGGAGACGGTGTTCAGGGTGATGGCCTGGTCGGTGAGGTCGGCCAGGGCCAGCCGGGGGCGCTCGGCCAGGTCGCTGGTGATGGGGACGGCCGCGACGCGCGGCTCGCTGAGGAGCGGCACGCTGCGCACACCGGGAGCGGTGAACGTGCCGCGCACCAGGGCGACATCGACCGCGCCTCGGGTGAGTCCGGCGGTGCGGTCGTCGATGCGCAGGAGTTCCAGCGGGGTGTCGGGGTGGGTCTCGTTCCAGCGGCGCAGCAGTGGCGCGGTGAGGTCGCCGAGGGCGGACCAGGCGTGGCCCAGGCGCAGCGGCCAGGTGCCCAGGCGGCGCGGGTCGAACGCGGCGTCGGCGGCCCGCAGCGCGGTGGCCGCCCGGATGCGGAACGCGGCTCCGGCGTCGGTCAGGTGCAGGTGGTGGGTGGAGCGGTCGACCAGCCGGACACCGAGGTGGGCCTCCAACTGGTGCAAGGTCCGTGACACAGCGGGCTGGCTCATGTGGAGCCGGGACGCGGCGCGCGTGATGGTGCCTTCCTCGGCGATGGCGAGGAAAGCGCGCAGATGGCGCAGCTCCATGGTCATGTCCGTCAAGCATAACCACGGACGAATGGGCATTTCACAGGCCGCGCGGCGGCTCCTAGCGTCGGAGACATGACCGACACGCGTCTTCGTACGTCCCCGTCCACGCCGCTCCGCACGCCCGGTGCCGCTCATGCATCGGGCCCTCGCGGGCAGGCGGGTGCGGCCGTCGGTCTGGTGATCGGCGGCATCTTCTCGCAACAGTTCGGCGCCGCCGTCGCGAGCCTGCTCTTTCCGCGGGTCGGCGCCCTGGGGGTGGTGTCGTTGCGGCTGACCCTGTCGGCGGTGATGCTGCTGGCCGTGTGCCGCCCCGCGACACGCGGGTACCGGCGGGCGGACTGGGCGGTCGTCGTGGCCTTCGGGACGGCGCTGGCCGGCATGAACACCTTGTTCTACCTGGCCATTGCCCGTATCCCGCTGGGGGCCGCGGTCACCCTGGAGGTACTGGGGCCGCTGGCACTGTCCGTCGTGGCCGCACGCCGGGCGAGCAGCTGGGTGTGGGCGGCCCTGGCGCTGACCGGCGTGACACTGCTGGGCCGCGGTGGTCTCCACGGGCTCGACCTCGCGGGCGCCGGATGCGCCCTGGGTGCGGGGGCCACATGGGCCGCGTACATCCTGCTGTCCGCGCGGACGGGCAGCCGGTTCCCGAAGGCCGACGGTCTCGCGCTGGCCATGGCCGTCGGCGCCCTGCTCAGCCTGCCGGCGGGGCTGGCCGAGCAGGGCGGCGCCCTCTTCCACCCGCTGACCCTGGCGCTGGGCGCGGTCGTGGCCCTGCTGTCGTCCGTCCTGCCCTACACCCTGGAGCTGTTGGCCCTGCGGCGGCTACGGCCTTCGACGTTCGCGGTGCTCATGAGCCTCGCCCCGGCGATCGCGGCGCTCGCGGGTTATCTCGTCCTGGACGAGAGCCTCGGCGCGACCGAGGTCCTGGCCGTCGCCCTCGTCGTCGCCGCCGGCGCCGGCGCCGTACGCGCGTCGGCCCACCGGCCGCACGCCCCGCTCGCCGACTGACGTCGGTGTGAAGCAGCCGCGAAGCGGACCCCGACCGCGCGCCGGGACAGGCGCGCGACCGCCGACTCCGTTGTCGGCCGGGCGAGTCGGCGGCGGCCTGCGCAACCGTCCGGACCGCTCGGCGGGCAGCGGGACGGTTCGTCTCTGCCCCCGCTGTGGGACACGGAAATACGGTCACCCCTGAGCGGAAGTCTGCTTCTCGTGCGGAGTATGACCGTGCGCGAGGTCCGGCGCGAACGAGTCCGCCGGCCCGGGTGACCGGGAGCCCACGACCCTCGTCACGCCGGCAGGCAGCCGGTGTCGGCCGAGCAGGCGGTCGAGACGGGCGCCGAGCGCCGCTCCCAGCACCGGCGCCACCAGGTAGATCCACAGATCCTCGGTCCGACCCGCAAGTACGGCGGGTCCGAGCTGACGGGCGGGGTTGACCGAGCCCCCGCTGCGGGTGCCGAGCAGGGCGATCACCAGCGCGACGGACAGCCCGATGGCGTACGGCAGCAGGCGGGTCCCGCGGGAACGGGCCAGGAGGAACCCGACGACGAGGACGATGGCCGCCATGCCTCCTGCCTCGGCGAGAAAGACGGACACCGGCTGCCAGCTCGGCGCGGGCCTGATCGCGGCGTAGCCGACCGACGGCAGGGCGACGGGACGTCCCCACACCAGACGTGCCAGGCCCGCCCCCGCCGCGGAACCCGCGAGTTGGGCCAGCACGTAGGGCAGTACCCTGCGCCTCGGGAAGGTGCCCATCAGCCACAGCGAGACCGTCACGGCGGGATTCATGTGCCCTCCGCTCCGCCTCCCCGGCGCGGTGAGGATCAGAGCGGTGAGGACGGCCCCGCTGAAGGCGCCGAGGACCGCGATGGCGACGTCGAGGTCGGCGACGTAGAGGGCGGAGCCCGGATCGCGCAGCCATCGGACGGCCGTCACCGCGATGAACAGCATGACGGTGGCGAGCACGAACTCATCGGCGGCACGGGCCAGGGACGGCCGGCGTGCAAGGGAAGGAACGGTACTCACCGTGATCTCCTGGAGGTGGCGTGCCGGACGAAGAGCCGGTGGGTCACGTCGTGGGCGTGTAGTGACCGGGGACGAGGCGGGTCGACACCCCGAAGCGGTTCCACGCGTTGATCGTCGTGATCGCCACGATCAGGCGGGCGAGCTCGGTCTCGTCGAACTCGGCCGCGGCCCGCGCGTACACCTCGTCCGGCACGAAGCCGTCCGTGAGCACGGTGATCGTCTCGGTCAGCTCGATCGCCGCGATCTCCTTGGCCGTGTAGAAGTGCTTCGACTCCCGCCAGGCGTCGAGCTGGAGGATCCGCTCCGCCGACTCGCCCGCGCCCAGCGCGTCCTTGCTGTGCATGTCGAGGCAGTAGGCGCAGTGATTGATCTGGGACGCGCGGATCTTGACCAGGTCCAGCAGGACGGGCTCCACGCCGTGCTTCGCCACCGTGTCCAGGCGGACCATGGCCTTGAAGGCCTCCGGGGCGAGCGTCGCCCAGTCCAGGCGGGGTGTGTGTGCGGAGAGGCGCTTCGGGCTTTCGTGTGCTTCGTTCGTGTTCATGACGGCAACGCTACGCAGGCAGTGGCACTGAAGTAGGGTCCATCTCCGTGACAAATTCCCAGACCAATTCGGAGGGCGGTCCGGCCGCTGAACCCGGCACCGACCTCCATCTGGATCTGCGCGGGCCCGGGCTGCGCGCCGGGCTCACCGACGCGCTGCGGGACGCCGTGCGCACGGGGCGGCTCGCGCCCGGCACGAGGCTGCCACCGTCCCGCACACTCGCCGCCGATCTCGGTGTCTCCCGCAACACCGTCACCGACGCCTACGGCGAACTCGTCGCCGAGGGCTGGCTCAGCGCCCAGCAGGGATCCGGGACCCGAGTGGCCGCACGGCCCGCGCGACACGGCGCCGCACCCGCCGTCCCTCGTGCGCAGACGACCCCGAAACGCCCTCTGTATGTCATGCAGCCGGGTGCGCCGGACCTCGCTAGGTTCCCCCGCGCCCAGTGGCTCACCGCCGCCCGTCGCGCCATGAATGCGGCACCCTACGATGCCTTCGGCTACGGGGACGGTCTCGGTCAGCTCCGCCTGCGCACCGCCCTCGCGGACTATCTGGCGAGGGCTCGCGGTGTGTACGCGGAGCCGGACCGCATCGCCGTATGCTCCGGCTTCCACCACGGGCTCGCGCTGATGGCACAGGTGCTGAGGGAGCGTGAAGTACAGGCGGTGGCCGTCGAGTCGTACGGACTCGACCTCTATCGCGACCTGCTGACCGGCGCGGGCCTGCGCACCCCGCCCGTCCAGGTCGACGAACACGGGGCCCGGACCCAGGACTTGGCGCGGACGGACGACATCGGCGCGGTGCTGATGACACCCGCCCACCAGTACCCCACGGGCGTCGCGCTGCGCCCGGACCGGCGTACGGCGGCTGTCGAGTGGGCGCGCAGCACCGGCGGATTCGTCCTGGAGGACGACTACGACGGGGAGTTCAGATACGACCGACAGCCGGTGGGCGCCCTGCAGGGCCTCGACCCCGACCGGGTGGTGTACTTCGGCTCCGCGAGCAAGTCACTGGCGCCCGGCATCCGGCTCGGCTGGATGGTCCTGCCGCAGGAACTGGTCCCGGACATCGTGGCGGCCAAAGGCTTCGGCGACTACATGTCGAGCGCGCTGGAACAGCTGACGCTCGCCGAGTTCCTGACGTCGGGCGCGTACGACCGTCATGTGCGCGCGATGCGGCTGCACTACCGCCGCCGCCGCGACCAACTGGTCACGGCCCTGGCTCTGAGAGCCCCGCACGTCCGTGTGGCCGGGATGGCCGCCGGACTGCAGGCCGTCCTCGAACTCCCGCAAGGAACGGAGCGATCGGTCGTCCAGGAGGCCGCGCGGCAGGGCCTCGCCGTCAGCGGGCTCGCCGAGTTCCGCCACGAAGCGTCCGACCCCGCCCGTCAACTGCCCGGACAGGACGCGCTCGTGGTGAACTACGCGGCTCCCTCGGACAGTGCGTGGACAGGTGCGCTGAACACCTTGTGCACGGTGATGCCCTAACTTGATCTTTAACCTGTGCGGCGGGGTCGTGGGGTGGTGGACGTCTTCGTCCGTGGCTTCGGCGCCGGTGTTTTGCGGGGTGTGTGCACGTCGTGGCGGGGTGTGGGCCGGGTGTTCTTTCTGCCTGGAGGTCGTCCGGGGCCGGGGCGGGAGGGTTTCGGTGCTTGGGCCGGGCAGCTGGCCTTGGGGCGGATGTGCCGAAAATCGCGGCGGACTCGGGCGGGGGTGAGCCTGTCCGGCGGGGTCGGCTGCTCCCACGGCCGACGCAGGTCGGCTGCCAGCGTTCGGGCGAGCCGCAGTTGGGTGTAGCCGGCGAGGATCAGCCAGGTCCATCGGTCGGCCGCCTCGGGGCTGCGGATCTTCGGGGAGGTCCAGCCGAGGGTCTGCTTGAACAGGCGGAAGGTGTGCTCGATGTCGAAGCGTCGCAGGTATGCCTGCCAGAGACGGTCGGCGTCCGCCGGGGTGGCGTCGGTGCCGGACCACCACAGCCAGACCGGCTTCGGGGTTGCTCCGCTGGGCAGGTGGCCGATGTCCAAGCGGATCACCGTCCCTTCGACGATGGGGAGGGTGCCGTCGGCGGCTGCCCAGGAAGAGCGGTGGGTCAGTCTGGGGTGCAGTCGGTCCCAGGAACGGGCCCTGGCGGTGCCGTAGAGACGTGTGTCGGTAACCGTTTCGGTGTCCGCGGTGCCCCAGGTGTCAGGCTGCCCGAAGACGAACTCGCCGCCGTGCCGCGGCGGTCGGCCCTGGGTGTGCGGGAGGCGCGGTGGGACAGCCCTGCGCAGGACGCGGTCGGAGCGCATCCTGGCCAGCACCTTCACCGGCAGGTCACTCAGGAGGAAGCCGAGGCGGGGTGCGTCGTATCCGGCGTCCGCGACGATGAGGATGTCCGGGTCGCCCGTCTGCCACTGCCCTGCGGTGATCAGTCGCTGAAGCAGATCGCGCAACTGCCGGGCGGTGACCGTGGCGGTGTCGTCCCCGGGCCTCAGACGCAGTGCGTCCAGCGGTGCGGTCCATGAGCTGCGGCCCGGCTCGAGCGCGCAGATGATCGAATAGGGCCAGCCGGGGACCGGGATGTGTTGGTCCTTGCCCCGACCGTAGGTGTGGCACAGGATCCGTTCCGGTGAGGTGTGGGCGTCGGGCCGCAGCCAGCAGGTGACATCGACAGCCAGGACCAGCCGGCCGTCGGCAGCCCGCGGCAGTGGCACTGCGGCCAGTGCCCGTCGCAGCCCGCCGGCATCGATGCGTCCACGGGCCACTGCCGCGTAGAGCCCTCCATGGCCGCGGCGGTGTTCACCCACCAGTGACAGCTCGGCCAGCGATCTCACCGGGCCGTCGTCGCGCAGAACGGCATCAGCCAGCTCGAACAACGTGTCCGAACGAGCGGTCAGACAGGCGTAGAACTCGCCCCGGAAGCATGACAGTTGTGCCAATGCCTCCGATCGGGCGTTGTGATGCAGCAGACTCATCCTCACGGCCTTCGTGCTGGACGTGTGTGTTCCTTGGTCGGAACACATGTTCAGCCGAAGGCCGCTTCTGCGTAGGGCGGATACCGAACCGAGTGATCAAGTTCGACGCACCATTCGACATCGAGCGTTAAAGATCAAGCTAAGGGCTGTCCCGTAATCCCTGGTGGATCAGCGCGCGGCGTCAGATGCGGTGCATCGCGGGGCGGAGGGTCGTCCTCATACTGGGTGTATTCGGGCGATCCGACAACGCGGCGAGGTGCCGTAGCTGTCGTCGTGCGCCCGCCAGGGATTACGGGACAGCCCTTAGACACACGGGCATGGCCGGATGCCCGCACGGGGGCCGATCACCGCGGCACGACGCACTCCTGCAGGTATGCGAAGGCGTCGGCAGCGGTGTCCGCCGGGAAGAACAGCTCGTTCAGACGCACAGGCAGGAAGCCCTCCTCCTCCATGCGGCGGAGCTGGAGCGTCAGCCCGTCGTAGAAACCGGCCGAGTTCAGCAGCACCACCGGCTTGTCGTGCAGGCCGTGCTTCCTGAGCTCCAGGACCTCGGTCACCTCGTCCAGGGTGCCCAGGCCGCCCGCCAGCACGACCACCGCGTCCGCACGGGCCAGCAGCAGGGCCTTCCGTTCGGCGAGGTCATCGGCGACCACCATCTCGTCGGCGTCCTGCCGGGCCCACTCCCGCAGGAAGGAGACCGACACCCCCTCCAGCCGCCCTCCGGTCTCCCGCACCCCATCGGCGACGACCTTCATCAGCCCGGTGTCGGATCCACCCCAGACCAAGGTATGGCCGCCCTTGCCGAGCAACTCCGCGAGTTCGCGGGCGGGCCGGGTGTAGCGCTCGTCGAGGTCGGCGGCGGAGAGAAAGACACAGATCCTCATCGTGAGGGGCGTTGCTACTGTCATGATCCCGACCGTACGTACGGGACCTCGCGGTCGCAGGGACCAATTCCCGGATGACGGAGGGGACCAATAGGCCGCCGCGTCGGGTGCCGGCACGCGAGCGGGCCGTGCGCGCACGGGAACGGGAACTCGAATCGGGCCATCGGCGAACAGCAGGTGACCATGCCCGCGTCTTCGAGGGAAAAACATGAGCCTAAGAGGCGACCGATGACCGTTTCACCGAGCGTCGGAGTCCATCGTGCCGAGGGCACGGACGAACGGCCGGACTCCGACGCCTCGGTGATCGAACGGTCCTGGGACGAGCCCGATGCCTTCGCCGTGCTGTTCGACCGCTACGCCGACGACATCCACCGGTACGCGGCCCGGCGGCTGGGTGCCGACGCGGCGGACGACCTGATGGCGGAGACCTTCGTGATCGCCTTCCAGCGACGGCGCCGCTACGACCTGGCGAGGGCCCAGGCGCGCCCGTGGCTGTACGGGATCGTCACCCATCTCGTCGGTGAGCACCGGAGGGCCGAGGCGCGCCATCTCCGGGCAATGGCGCGGGTCGCCGCCGGCGTCCCCGACGAGGGAGGCGGCGAGCCGATGGCCGAGCGGGTGGCCGACCGGGTCACCGCCGAGAGCGCCCGCGGTGCGCTGGCGGGCTGCATCGCCAAGCTGCCGGCCCGCTACCGGGACGTACTGCTGGTGATCGCCTGGGGTGATCTCGACTACGCGGAGGCCGCGGAGGCCCTGGGGGTACCGGTGGGCACCGTCCGCTCACGGCTGCACCGGGCTCGAAGGAGACTGCGCGACGCGTTGGGCGGGTCCGATCCCACAGCCCTGCAAGAGTTCCAGGAGGAGCCCGACCATGGATGACCTCACCTCCGTGAAGGAGTTGGAGGCGGACACGCCTCCCCTGACCGCCGAGGCGCGTGCCGCCGCCCGCACCCGGCTGATGACCGCCATCGGACGGGAGAGCCGCGGGGGAGTCGCTCTCGCTCTGCCCAGGCGGACGGTGTTCCGTGTCGCGGTGGCGGCGACGGTCGCCGCGGCAGCGGCGGGAACCGTGCTGGTGGCCTCGGCGGACGGCGGGGACCCCCGGTCCCCGAGGATGACCACGCTCAGCGCGGCGCAGGTGCTGCACAAGGCCGCGGACAGGACGCGGTCCACCGGCGCCGGCCTGCCGGTCCCGCGCAACGACCAGTACTTCTACACGAAGACCTACACCACGCGAACGCCCTTGAAGGGCGGCAGGACCAGGACGTGGACGGACGAGAGCTGGATGTCCGTGGACGGCTCCAAGCCTTCGCGCCGGCAGGAGTACGGCAAGATCCACAACGACCCGCCGCTGGGGGAGCACGAGGTGCAGTGGCCGCCCAATGAGTACGCGAAGCTGCAGAAGTGGCCGACCGACCCCGGCGAACTGCTCAAGTGGCTCGGCCGAGGGCGGATCCAGGTCGTCGAGCCGTCCAGCACGAAGGCCGGCGGGCCCGCGCCCGACCCCGACAGGATGGTGTTCACGGAGGCATGTCTGCTCATGCAGGGGCCGCGGGTCATGCCGCCCGGCCTGCAGGCCGCCGCTTTCGAGGCCCTGGCGAAACTGCCGCGCATCAAGGTGGACGAGGACGAGGTCGACGCGCTGGGCCGGCACGGGGTCGGGGTGTCGTACCCCCACCTGACCTTCACGTTCGTCTTCGACCGTGAGACCTACGACTACCTGGGCATTCGTCTCAAGGGCAGCACCGACAAGCGCGTCGACGGCGAGTGGCGACAGACGGACAGGTACGTCGAGATGCGCAGCCGTCAGGCGGTGGGTGTGGTCGATCGGATCGGCCGGCGTCCCTAGGCCCTCGAAGGGCCTGTGGCGACGGGAGCTGGGGCCGGGGCGTGTTGACGCGCGCCCCGGCGCGGCCGAGGCCGAGGAGGCAGCCGACGGCCGCCTGGGAGGGGCCTTGAGGGCCCGCCCAGGGGGCGCCCACCGGACCCGCCGAGGGGTGCAGGGGAATGGCGGACGGACGGCCACGTGTTGGTTGGGGCAGGACGACCAGTTCTGGAGCACCATGTGAGCCCTGCGAGCATCACCATCTCCGTGGCCGAGACCGTGCGGTCCTCGCTCCGCGCGGCGCCGCACTGGCTGTGGCTGGCAGGCCCCCTCCTGCTGATCGTCGCGATCCCCGTGGCGGACGCGTTCCTGCCGCCGGACATCCATCTCGCGCACCTGCTGGTCGTCGCCGTGGCGGTCACCGCCGTCGCCTTCGGCCCCTGGCTCACCGCGCTCGTCGGCGCGCTGGCCGTACTCGCGTTGGTCGCCGCCGGAACGGTACGGCACACCCTGACCACCGAGAGTGTCGTCGTCGAGATCGCCGCCCTCGTCGCCGTCTGCGCCTTCCTGGTCTTCTTCACCTACCTGCGGGGCCGGCGCGATCAGGAGCTGGTGCATGTGCGCTCGGTCTCCGACGCGACACAGCGTGTGGTGCTGCGCCCGCTCCCGGAGCACGCCGGGCCGATCTCCTTCGCCTCGGAGTACCACAGCGCCGAGGCCGACACGGGCATCGGCGGTGACCTCTACGCGGCGGCCCGCGTCCCGGGCTCCACACGCGTGCTCATCGGGGACGTCCGCGGCAAGGGCCTCGCCTCGATCAGCGACACGGCGATCGTGCTGGGCGCCTTCCGCGCCGCCGCCCACCGTCCGGTCCCGCTGCCGGAGCTGGTCGCGTACATCGAGGACGCCGTCGGCTGGGGGCTGGCGGAGTTCTCCGGGCTGGAGGAGGACGCCGCCGAGCGCTTCGTGACCGCGGCGGTGCTGGACATCCCGGACGACGAGCCGGTGGTCCACGTGGTCAGCTGCGGCCACCCGCCGCCCCTCCTGCTGCGCCACCTGAACGGGACGGCCACCGCGCTGACGGTGCCCGAGCCGTCACCGCCGCTCGGGCTCGGCGTGGCGATCGACACCACCTATGCGGCGGCCACCTTCCCGTTCGAGCACGGTGATCGCCTGGTGCTCTACACCGACGGCGTCAGCGAGGCCCGCAACGAGCGGGGCGTCTTCTATCCGCTCGCCGAACGTGTCGCGGCCTGGGCGGACCAGCCGCCCGTGCCGCTGGTCGAAAGCCTCACCGCGGACCTGCGGGACTACGTGGGGGGCCGACTGCACGACGACATGGCCGTGATCGTCATCCAGCGGGACGGGGCACCTTCGGAGCAGTCGCCGTCCGAGGCCGCCTGAGCACAGTCGCCGTCCGAGGCCGCCTGAGCGCGGTCCCCGGCGCTGCCGCGGCAGCCCGCGTCAGAGCAGATCCTCGATCGTGATCGGCATCTTGTGGATGCGACGGCCGGTCGCGTGCCAGACGGCGTTCGCGATCGCGGCGGCGGCACCGACCTGACCGACCTCGCCGACACCCTTCACACCGAGCGGGTTGACGACGCTGTCCTCGACCTCGATCAGCTCGACATCGACGTCGGGCGCGTCCGCGTTCACCGCGACCAGGTACTCACCCAGGCTCGTGTTGGCCCAGCGGCCCGTACGCGGGTCCGTGTGGTTGGCCTCCAGCAGCGCCTGGCCCAGGCCCCAGAGCATGCCGCCCATGAGCTGGCTGCGGGCCGTCTTCGGGTTGAGGATCCGGCCGGGGGCGAAAGCGCCGGTCATGCGTCGTACCCGGACCACACCGAGTTCGGGATCCACGGCCACCTCGGCGAACTGGGCACCGAACGTCATCATCGCGTACTCGGAGTCGCCGCCCGGCGGCTTCCACGCGCCGGACGCCTCGGCGTCCGGCTGGAAGTTGCGCTGCAACAGATCGACGTAGGAATCCGAGGCGGTTCCGGCCGTCATGACTCCGTCCTGGACGACCACGTCGACCGGGTTCGCGCCGTACAGCGGCCCGTTGGGGTCCGCCACGGCCTTCGCGATCAGTTGGTTGCGCAGGGCGGTCGCTGCACTGTGCACGGCGGCGCTGATCATCCCCGCGCCCGCCGAACCCACTGCGGCCGCGATGTTGGGGAGGTCGGTGTCGCCGCCCTCGAACCGGCAGCGGTCCACCGCCATGCCGAGCCCGTCGGCGGCGACCTGCGTCATCGCGGTGGCGACCCCCGTGCCGAAGTCGGGGGTGGCGGCCTGGACGACCGCGGTTCCGTCGGCGTAGAACCGGGCGCGGGCGCGCTGCGGATTGGCGGGCGGAGCGACCGGGTAACCCGCGCTGGCCATGCCCGTTCCGATCAGCCAGTTCCCGTCGCGGCGCATGCCGGGCCGCGGGTCGCGGCCCTCCCAGCCGAATCGCGCGGCACCCCGCTGATAGCACTCGCGCAGGCCGCTGCTGGACCAGGGATTGCCCGTCATGGGGCTCACGTCGGTGTAGTTGCGCAGCCGCAGCTCGATCGGCTCCACACCGAGTTCGTGCGCCAGCTCGTCCATGGCGCATTCCAGCGCGAACATGCCGCTGGCCTCGCCGGGCGCCCGCATGAACGTCGGGGTCATGGTGTTGGCGCGGAAGATCCGGTAGACGCCCTGGAAGTTCGGGCACGCGTAGATCTCCGACGAGACGCCGATCGAGGGCTCTGCCCAGTCGTCGAAGTGCGAGGTGGGGGAGAGCTTGAGATGCCGGATCGCGGTCAGCCGCCCCTCGCGCGTCGCGCCGAGGACGATCTGCTGTTCCTGCTCCTCGCGGTGTCCCACCGAGGTGAACATCTGCTCGCGGGTCAGCGCCAGTCTGACCGGCCTGCCGACCTCCCGGGCGGCCAGCGCCGCCAGCGCCACATGGTCGTGGATCATGGCCTTGGAGCCGAAGCTGCCCCCGACGAAGTGGCTGATGACGCGGATCTTCGACAGCGGGATGCCCAGCTGCCGGGCGACGGTGATCTGGGTGGCGTTGACGCCCTGGGTGGAGTCGTACAGCACCAGTTCGTCGCCCTGCCACTCGGCGGTCGTGCACGCGGGCTCGATGGGGTTGTGGTTGTTCGCGGCGTACGTGAACGTGGCCTCCACCCGCACGTCCGCCTGCGCGAGCCCCGCGTCGACGTCTCCACGCTCGACCCGTCCCGGCAGCCAGCCGCCGAAGATGCGCTCGGGCACATAGGCGTCGCCGCGGCCCTGGTTGAGGGTGGTGAGCGGGGCGGTCCCCTCGTACGAGACACGCAGCAGACTCGCGGCGTGCTGGGCCCGCTCCCAGGTGTCGGCGATGACGATCGCGATGTGCTGACCCACGTAGTGGACGGTGTCGTCCTGCATCGGGAAGAAGGTCTGCCCCGGTGCGGCGGTGCCCGCCAGTGACGGGATCAGCGGCGGCTGTTCGGCGATCCGCGGCAGGTTCCGGTGGGTGAGGACGGCGATGACGCCCTCCTCGGCCAGGGCGCGTTCCGTCTCGATCCCGGTCACCCGGCCACTGGCGATCCGGGATCCGACGAGGCAGGCGTAGGTCATGCCGGGGATCGGGATCTCGGCGGAGTAGCGGGCGGCGCCGGTGACCTTGGGGCGGCCGTCGACGCGGGACAGCGGCTGTCCGATTGCGGCTGCGGTGGTCATTCCGGGCTCTCGCTTCCGTTGCCGATGAGGGTGTCGAGGGCGCGCACGATCGCGCGCTGGGCGAGTTCGACCTTGAAGGCGTTCATGGTGGTCGGCTGCGCCTCGATCAGTTCCACCCGTGCCGCCTGGGC
Organism: Streptomyces krungchingensis; assembly: GCF_054729265.1. Taxonomy (NCBI): domain Bacteria; kingdom Bacillati; phylum Actinomycetota; class Actinomycetes; order Kitasatosporales; family Streptomycetaceae; genus Streptomyces; species Streptomyces krungchingensis. The sequence continues at coordinate 640,855 of NZ_JBPUKY010000001.1, read as the reverse complement.
GAAGTTGTTCCGCTGTGCCGCCGCGCCGATCAGGAAGTCCTCGACCCGCCGGGCCCGCCACGGCTTGGTGGCCACGCCTCCGAGGGCCACGCGCACGTCCGCGATCGTGCCGTCCACGACGGACACCGCGGCCGCCACGGAGGCCAGCGCGAACTCGTAGCTCTCGCGGTCCCGGACCTTCAGGTAGAGCGAGTGGCGGGCCACGGGCGCCGCGGGCACCTCGATGGACGTGATGAGTTCGCCGTGCTCCATCGGGTGTTCACGGTGCGGGGAGTCACCGGGCAGCAGGAAGAAGTCGTCGAAGGCGTACGTGCGTTCGCGGTCGTCGGGGCCCAGCGTGTGCACCTGTGCGTCGAGGGCCATCAGCGCCACGGCCGCGTCGGAGGGGTGCGTGGCGATGCAGTGGGAACTCGTGCCGAGGACGGCGTGCCCGCGGCTGAACCCGTCGACGGCCGAGCACCCCGTGCCCGGTTCACGCTTGTTGCACGGTGACTCGGCATCCCGGTAGTACGAACACCGCACCTTTTGCAGGAGGTTGCCGCCCATGGAGGCCATGTGCCGCAGCTGCGCCGAGGCGCCGAGCTCCAGCGCCTGACTGAGCATGGGGAACCGCTCGCGCACCACGGGGGCCGCGGCGACCTCGCTCATCCGGGCCAGGGAGCCGATGCGCAGGCCCCCCTCGGGGGTGGTCTCGATCCGGTTCAGGGGAAGGCTGTTGATGTCGACGAGCCGCCGAGGATGCAGCACGTTCTGCCGCAGCAGATCGATCTCGGTGGTGCCGCCGGCGAGGAAGTCGCTGGTCGGGTCGGCGCTGACCGCGGCGATCGCCGCCGCGGTGTCGGTGGCGCGCGCGTAGGTGATGGGCCGCACGGCAAGGCTCCCTAGGCTCCGTCGCGGACTGCGCGGATCGCGGCCCGGATGTGGGGGTAGGCGGCGCAGCGGCAGATGTTGCCGCTCATCCACTCCTTGATCTCGGCGTCGTCGCCCGCGTGGCCCTCTTTGAGCAGCGCCGTCGCCGACATGATCTGGCCAGGAGTGCAGAAGCCGCATTGAAAGGCGTCCTCGGCGATGAACGCGTCCTGCATGGCGTGCAGTTCGTCGCCCTCCGCCAGCCCCTCGATGGTGGTCACCTCGCGTCCTTCGCAGGTCATGGCGAGCGTGAGGCAGGACAGTACGCGATTGCCATCGACCCAGACGGTGCAGGCGCCGCACGTGCCCTGGTCGCAGCCCTTCTTCGCACCGGTCAGGTCCAGGTGTTCGCGCAGCGCGTCGAGCAGGCTGACCCGCGGCTCGATCTCCACGGAGCGCTGCACGCCGTTGACCGTCAAGGTGACCGCGACCGGGCCCGGCCCTCGCTCTTCGAGGCCTTGCCCACGTTCGGTGAGGGGGGCCGGACTGTGTGCAGACATGGCAGACCTCCAGAAGGGGACGCATTCATCCTGATACAGGCGGATATGTGCTGCAACCGTACGATTTTGCCATGAGTGAGAGTGCGCACGAGGCCCGTGAGTCGGTGACCGTGGTCTTCACCTGGGAGGCGAAGCCCGGCATGGAGGCGGAGTTCGAGCGGTGGGCCCACGGGATCGAGACGGAGGCCGCCGCGTTCCTGGGCCATCAGGGGGTCACCTGGCTGCGCCCGGAGGAGGAGGACGGGCCCCGGCGGTACCACGCGGTGGTCAGGTTCGCCGGCACCGCGGACCTGGACCGCTGGATGGCCTCGCCGCAGCGGGCTGCCTGGCAGGACCGCGTCAGGCCCTACGCGCGGTCGGTACGGCCCAAGCTGACCACGACCGGCCTGGAGACCTGGTTCGACGTCCCCGGACTGCCGGTGCGGCCTCCGGCCCGCTGGAAGATGTCCTTGATGACGATCGTCGCCGTCTACCCGTTCGCCCTGCTGTACGACGGTCTGGTCGCCGAGTACTTCCGCGGCTGGCCGTTGCCCTGGCGGACGCTGGTCTTCCCGATCGTCCTCGCGCCCCTCCTCACCTATGCGGTGATGCCCTTCCTCAGCAGGGCGCTGCGGCGATGGCTCTATCCCGAGAGCTAGGGGGTTTCGTTTGGTTCAGCCCGGGTCCGCGACGCCCGGCACGGCACCTCGCCGCGTTGTCGGACCACCCGAGTACGCCCGGTACGCGGGTGATCCTCCGCCTTGCGATGCACCGCACCGGACGCCGCGGCCTGATCCGACCTGATCCAAACGAAACCCCCCAGGCCGCACGGGGTCCCGCGCCAGACGTTCGGCCGTCCTCCAGGGCCCGGACCCCGGGGCCGGCCGAGCGTGTCACCGTGGTCTGCGGGCCACGCTCCAGGCCGCGAGTACGGCGAGCAGCATGGTCAGCAGACCGGACAGGACCAGGCTGGTGCGCAGACCCGCGAGGGCGATCAGCGGACCGCCGGCCAGCAGGCCGAGCGGGGCGGCGACCGTCGAGCCCGTCGTCCACAGGGTGACGACCGGTTGCTGTTCGTCGTCACGGAGCCCGGACTGCAGGAAGCTGTAGGCGATCGGCGTGAAAGGCGCCCAGACCAGGCCGCCGAGACCGAAGACCACCATGGCCGCGGTCCGGTCTCCGATCCCGGCCAGCGCGATCGGGCAGAGTGCCCACAGTGCGATGACGGCTACGAGCAAAGGGCGTTGAGGGAGGCCGCGGAGACGGTCGACCAGAGCGGCACCCGCCAGTGCCCCGACGCCCAGCGCGGTCCAGAGCAGCCCGAGCCCGGACGCGCCGCTGTGCAGCGTGTCCCGCACGTACAGCGGCAGGGCGACCTCGATCGGCATGTAGAGGAAGTTGAAGAAGAAGACGACCACGAGCAGGTGTCCGGCCACCGGTCGGCGTCGCAGGACGCGCCACCCCGACTCGCGCCGCGGCTCACGTTCCGGTGTCTGCTCCCACGGTGCTTCGGGCGTCTGTTTCGACGGTGCGGGCGACGTCGACTCCGACGGTGCTTCCGGTGTCTGCTTCGATGGTGCTTCCGGTGTCTGCTCCGACGGCACTCGCGACGCCTTCTCCGACGGCGTTCTCTGCGGCTGCTGGGGCCCGTGTTCCGGCCCCTGCTCGGTCTCGTACGTCGGCCTGCCTTCCGGGGCGTGCTCCGGTTCCCGTCCGTCTGCCGCGCCGGCCACCGGTGCCCGCGGCACGCACCGCAGCACCGACACCAGCAGGATCAACGCCCCGCACGCGTCGGCGAACAGCGCCCGGCCCGCGCCGGCCCAGGCCACGAGCAGCCCGCCGGCCACCGGTCCGACGACCAGCAGCGCGAAGTTGCTGCCCAGTCCGAGCAGCCCGTTGACGGCGAACCGGTCCACGTCGTCCACCATCGAGGTGGCCAGGAGCCGGCGGCTGCTGGAGCCCGCCATCCGGCAGGTGCTGCCCAGCAGCAGCCCGCCGACCAGGACCGGCAGCGTGAGCCGGTCCGCCACCGCGAGCACGCCGAGTCCGGTGAACGCGACGGCGCGCAGGACACAGTCCGCGAGCAGCAGCCGACGCGGAGGTGCGGAGAACCGCCCCAGGCTGATGGCCAGGGCCAGCACCGTGGAGAGCAGGAACGGCGCCGCCTCCACCATCGCGATCGCGAGCGCCGCATCCAGTGACCCGTGAACGGCCAGTGTCTGCACGGGCATTGCGACGATCAGCATGCCCGTGCCGGCGTTCGCCAGCAGATCGCCCAGCAGCAGACCGGCCATCCGCCGGTTGCGCAGCAGGACGTCGCGGTACGAGCTGTTCGCCGGGACGAGCTCGGTGTCGGCTGCGGAGGGCACGGCGGGCTCCTTCGATGACCACCAGGCGTTCGGGCCGTTGGCGAGTCGGCTGAGTCGGGCTGTCGGTGACCGAGGCTGTCAGTGACCGACGCTGTCGGTGAAGATGCAGCCTGTCAGGGCGTGGCCCTGGAGGGACAGTGGTGGTGGAGTCCGGCTGTCCTGGTCGGGCGGTGGCGGTGAACCGGCAGACCCTGATGGGATCGTGGCGTGGAGGAAGCCGGTCCTGGCTGGACGGTGGCGGTGGCGGCCGGTCCGGGCCGGACAGCGGCCGTGATCCGGGCGTCCCGGGCGGCGGATGCGTGTCCGCCGCCCGGGTCCGGGCCGGTTCATCCCCAGGCGCCGGCGATCTGGCGGGTGGTGGCGTTGAGCCGGTTGAAGAGGTTGGTGACGCCGATCATCAGGATGATCGAGGCGAGTTGCTTCTCGTCGAAGTAGCTCGCCGCCGCGTCCCAGATCTCGTCGCCGACCGCGTCGGGGCGGTCCGCCAGCCGCGTCGCGGCCTCCGCCAGTGCGAGCGCCGCCCGCTCCTCCTCGCTGAAGTACGGGGTCTCGCGCCAGGCCACGACCGTGGCCAGCCGCTCGTCGCTCACCCCCGCCTTGCGGGCCGTCTTCGCACCGCCGTCCACACAGGCACTGCACCCGTTGATCTGGCTGACCCGCAGATGCACCAGCTCCAGCGTCTGCGCGTCCACCCCGCCGCTGTGCGCGGCCTTCAGGAGCGCCTGGATCGGCTGCATCGCGTCGGACAGGACGACGGCCGGGTTCTGCATACGAGACTGCATCTCAACTCTCCCTCTGGCGGTGGCGCCCCGTTCCCTCGGGGCGTGACTCCATGACAGCCGTTCGGGCTTGCCATGACGACGCCGGTGGGACACCGTGGGACAGCCGAAACGGCTTTCAACAGCGACGACTTGGCCCGGGAATTTCTGCCGGGCCGGGACAGTGAGGCGGGGGAACGGTGGTTGTGGAACAGCGGACGGCGAAGGCCGACGCGCCGGACGAGTTGGCGGCCAGACTGCGGCTGCTCCAGGAGCTGTCCGGGCGCGGCGTACGGGCTCTCGCGCGGGACACGGGCCTCAGCTCGTCGTCACTGTCGCGCTACCTCGGCGGGCAGACGGTGCCGCCGTGGCCCGCGGTGATCGCGCTCTGCCGGCTCGTCAAGCGCGACCCCCGCCCGCTGCGCCCGCTGTGGGAGCGGGCCTCGAACCCCCTGCCGGCGCCCCCGAAGTCCAGCCGTCAGGTCCAGCCCCCGTCCCCGCCCGCCGGCGCCCCGCGCCCGCCGCGCAACGATCTGCCGCGCGACATGCCGGACTTCACGGGGCGGGAGACCGAACTGACCGCCGTGCTCGCGGGTGTGCGCAGCAGTCGGGTGGTCGCCGTCGACGGCATGGCGGGCGTCGGCAAGACCTGTCTGGCGGTGCACGCCGCGCACCGGCTCGCCGACGACTACCCGGACGCCCAGCTCTATGTGGACCTGCACGGGTTCACCGACGGGCGCAGGCCGCTCGATCCGGACCCCGCGCTGCGCACACTGCTGGCCGCGCTCGACGTCCCCTCCGAGAAGGTCCCGCAGGAGGGCGGTGTCGAGCAGCTGGCCGCCTGCTGGCGCTCGGAACTGGCCCACCGCCGGGCCGTCGTGGTCCTCGACAACGCGGCCGACGCCGACCAGGTCCGCCCGCTGCTGCCCGGTGCCGGTCCCTCCGTCGCCCTGATCACCAGCCGCAACCGGCTGCTGGGCCTCGACGAGGTCCCCCCGGTGTCGCTGGACGTGCTGACCCCGGAGGAGAGCGCTGAGCTGCTGGCCCGTGCCAGCGGCGACCCCCAGGGGCCCGACGGGCGGCTGGCCCGCGACCCCGAGTCCGCGGCGGAGGTGCTCCGGCTGTGCGGTCATCTGCCGCTGGCCCTGCGGCTGGCCGCGGCCCGGCTGCGGCACCGGCCGGGCTGGACCGTGGGCATCCTCGTGGAGCGGATGGCGGAGGGAGTGGACGAGTTCGACACCGCGTTCGCCATGTCCGTACGGCAGTTGGACCGGAACCAGCGGCGCCTGTTCCGGCTGCTCGGTCTGCTGCCGGGGTCGTCCTTCGACGAGTACGTCGCGGCGGCCCTCGCGGACATTCCGCTGCGCAGCGCCCGCACCATGCTGGAGGACCTGCTCGACGCGCATCTCGTCCAGCAGCCGGCGGCCGGCCGTTACCGGCTGCACGACCTGGTCCATCAGCACGCGCGCCGTGCCTGCGTGGAGCAGGACTCACCCGCGGAACAGGAACGGGCACTCGGCCGGGTGCTCGACTACTACGTGCACGCGGCGGCCGCCGCGGACGCCGCGATGCCGTTCGTGTCGCCCGGCCGGGCGGCCTCCGCGGGCCGGCCTCCGGCGGAACTGCCGCGGTTCACCGACAAGAACGCCGCCCTCGGCTGGTTCGTCACGGAGTACACGAACCTGATGGCCGTCTTCGAGGCCGCGGTCGCCGCGGGGGCCGACGCGCACGTGTGCGAACTGCCGCGCTTCATGCGGGCCTTCTTTGCTCGGCGCTGCGGCACGACACATCTGAACGCCCTCTTCGAGAGGTCCCTCGCGGCGGCGGAGCGTCTGGGGGATCCGCTGCAATTGGCCGAGGCGCACAGCGACTTGGGCTTCGCGCGCTACAACGCGGGACGGATGCCGGAGGCAGGCGCGGCCTACGAGGCGGCGGCACCGCTGGTGTCCCGGGCGGGGGACACCCGGTCGGAGGCCGAACTGACCATGCGGCGCGGCTACCTGAGGTGGGACGAGGGATACGTCGAGGAGCCGCTGGAGTTCTTCCGGCTGGCCGGGAAGCTCTACGAGAAGGCCGACTGCCCGATGGGCGCGGCCCACGCGGTCGGCTACGAGGCCTGGGCGATGCTGCAACTGGGACACCGCGAGGAGGCGGCGCGACTGGCCCGTCAGGCGCTGGACGTCCCGCACGCCGACCCCGCGTGGCCGCCCACCCTGACGGCCCGGATCACGCTCGGTGTGGCCATCGCCGGGGAGGAACCCGACGAGGCCGCCGAGCATCTGCGGCAGGCGCTGGAGCTGGCCCGCGAGGACGGCCACAAGCACAACGAGGCGTGGTGCCTCAACTGCCTGGGGGTCGCGCTGCGGACGATGGGCCGGTACGAGGAGGCCCTGGACAGCCACCGGCAGGCCTTCGCTCTGCTGGACGAACTGTTCGAGGAGCACTGGAAGATCCATTTCCTCAACGGCTACGCGGAGACCTGCCGGCTGGCGGGTCTGCCCGAGGAGGCCCTGCGGCTGCACCGTGAGGCACTGGAGCTGGCGCCGCGGCTGGGGTACCGGTACGCGGAGGTGCTGGCCCACGAGGGCATCGCTGCCGTGCTCGACCAGACGGATCCGCCGGCGGCGGCCGAGCACCGCGCGGCGGGACAGGCCGTGCTGGAGGAACTCAGGCCGGGGGCCTGACCGGGCGGCACGTCCCGGCACGGCCCGCGCCGACGGCCCCACGCGTGGGACGGCGCTCGACCGAGGCACCCTCGGGTGTGCGGCCGGCAGGGGCATCCACGGGAGCGCTCCCGACAGCGAAAGCTGCGGGAGCGCCCCGACGGGCCCTGTCCCGCGCGGTGGTGACCGTACGTCAGGTGACCGTGCCGAGATTCACGTCGAGGTCCTCGGTCTCGTTCCAGAATCTGTCGTCCGCGTCCTGGAGACGGGACGCCGCGTGCTTCATGTGGCGGCGCGCGGCGGTGTGGGCCGCCTCGCCGTCGCCCGCCTCGATGGCCGCCAGGATGGCGTGGTGCTCCTGGCGCACCGCCTCGATGAAGTCGCCGCGACGGGCTTCGTTGGCCCGGGTGACGCGGATGCCGCTGCGTGCCACCTCGCCGAGATACCCGACGGTCGAGACCAGCACGGCGTTCCCGGTCGACTCGGCGATCGACCGGTGGAAGGCGAGATCCTCCTCCACACCGTCGCCGCCGGACGCGACCGCCGCGTCGATCGCGTCCAGGGCCTGACGCATCCGGGCGAGGGCGGCGGGCGTGGCGCGGGTGGCCGCGAGGGCGGCCGCCTCGCCCTCCAGGGCGGAGCGGACCTCCACGATCTGCAGCACCTTGGCCTTGGTGCGGGCGGACTCGGCCTCCAGGTCGAGCGGTCGCGTGCGCCTCGGGAGGACGAACACGCCGCGGCCCTGGCGTGGTTCGACCAGGCCCGCGTTGCGGAGGCGTGACACGGCCTCGCGCACGACGGTGCGGCTCACCCCGAGCTGCTTGACCAGCTCCACCTCGGTCGGAAGCTTGTCGCCCTCGGCCAGCCGCCCGGACTCGATCTCCTCCGCGAGAATCGCGGCGACCCGGTCCGCGAGCCGCACGGGACCGCTCACCTTGGAAAACATGTTCTTCAGTCTATCGGCCCGAGTCCGGCCGTCCCGCTGCGAGCGGGGTGCCGGCGGCGGCCCCTTCGGCATGATCGCCGAGGAAGTCGCGTACCACCGATGCGAAGGTCGGGTCGGGTTCCAGACCGAGGGCGGCGGCGCGCGCGTTGTCGAAGGTCGCGGGCCAGGAGCCCACGATGGCCTCGACGGCGGGATCCGGCGCGATCCTCACCAGGTCGGCGACGGCGTCCCCGGCCAGCTGCCGCAGGGTGTCCAGCATCTCGGCGACCGAGACCGTGAGGGCCGGGAGGTTGACCGGGATCAGGCCGTCGAGGCGGCCCGGTCCGGTGCCCCGGTCGAGCTCCGCGACGCGGAGGATGCCCTCGACCGTGCGCCGCGGCGAGGCCAGCGCCACCCGGAGGCCGGGGTCGACCGGGCAGACGGCCGGCAGGCCGGCCAGCGGCTCGCGGACGATGCCGGACAGGAAGCCGGACGCGGCGGCGTTCGGCTTGCCCGGCCGGACCGACACCGTCATCAGACGGGCCACGCGCCCGTCGACGAAGCCTCGGCGGGTGTACTCCGCGACGAGCTGTTCGCAGACGAACTTCTCGGCGCCGTAGCTCGACCGGGGCGTGGGCAGAGTCGCCTCGCTCACCACGGCCGGCAGCGGCAGCGCCGGGTCGGAGCCGTAGACCGCGACACTGCTGGAGAAGAGCAGCCGCGCCGTGGGACCGCCTGCGGCGGACTGGGCCCGGGCCGCTTCGAGCAGCGCGCGGGTGGTGTCCACGTTGGCGCTCATGCCGAGGTCGAAGTCGGCCTCGCACTCGGCCGAGACCGCCGAGGCGAGGTGGATCACCGCGTCCACCGGCTCCGCGAACAGCTCGTCGAGCCGTTCGGTCAGGTCACCGCGCACGATGTCCACGAGCGGGTCGCGCGCCACCTCCGGCTCGTCGGGCACGAACCGGTCGGCGAGCACCAGCCGGCCGATCGGCGCCCCACGGAACGTCCGCGTCGTCAGCAGCCGGTCGGCGACCTGCCGGCCCAGGAAGCCGAAGCCACCGGTGATGACGATCCTCATGCGTGTACTCCTCGATAGTCGTTCAGCCAGCCGAGACCTTCGCTCGTGCCGGCGCGCGGGTGGTATTCGCAGCCGATCCATCCGTCGAAGCCGAGTTCGTCGACGACGTCGAACAGGTGCCGGACGTGGAGCTCGCCCTCGTCCGGTTCGTGGCGGTCGGGCACGCCCGCGATCTGCAGATGACCGACCCGCCCGGTCGGCAGGTCGCGGCGCAGGGTGGTGGTGAGGTCGCCCTCGACGATCTGGCAGTGGTAGAGGTCGAGCTGGACCTTGAGGTTCGCGGCGCCCACCTCCTCGACGACCTCGTGCGCTTCGGCCTGCCGGCTCAGGAAGTAGCCCGGCATGTCGCGGTGGTTGATGGGTTCGACCAGGATGTCGACGCCCGCCGCGGCGGCCCGTTCGGCGGCCCAGGAGAGGTTGGCGAGGTAGGTGTCGCGGTACCGGGCCCGGTCGGCGGGCGTGGTGGCCGAAGGCGTCAGCCCGGCCATCACATGGACCCGTGGACAGCCCAGCGCCGCGGCGTACTCCAGCGCCCGGTCGACGCCCGTGCGGGTCTCCGTCTCGCGTCCGGGCAGCGCGGCGATCCCGCGCTCGCCCGAGTCCCACGCCCCGGGAGGCGCGTTGAACAGCACCTGTCGCAGGCCGTGGTCGTCGAGCCGGCGACGCAGCCCGGAGGCGTCGTGGTCGTAGGGGAAGAGGTACTCGACGGCTTCGAAGCCGTCCGCCGAGGCCGCGGCGAAGCGGTCGAGGAAGTCGTGTTCCGTGTACATCATGGACAGGTTCGCTGCGAACCTCGGCATGGTGGCTCCTGTGATTCCTGTGTTCGGGCCGGGCCGGGCCCGGATCCGGCGGATCCGGTCAGCGGTTGACGACGCTCTTCTTCGTGGTGAGCACCGCGGCGGCGCCGACGACGAGGCTGAGCGCGAGGACGTACATCGGTATGGCCGTCGAGCCCGTGGCGTCCTTGAGCGCGCCGATCATGTACGGGCTGACGAAGCCCGCGAGGTTGCCCACGGAGTTGATCGCGGCGAGGCCCGCCGCGGCTGCGGTGCCGCCGAGGAACGCGGTGGGCAGCGACCAGAACAGCGGTGCGCAGGTCAGCACGCCGGCCGCGGCGATGGACAGCGCGATCAGGGACAGGGCGGTCGAGCCGGACCAGGCGGCGGCCAGCGAGAAGCCGACGGCGCCCATGAGGCTCGGGACGACCAGGTGCCAGCGGCGCTCACGGCGCTTGTCCGCCGAGCGTCCGAACAGGTTCATCGCGACGAGGGCGGCGACGAACGGCACGGCGCTGAGCACCCCGATCGCGAGGTTGCCCTTGATGCCGGTGGACTCGACGAACGTGGGCATCCAGAAGGTCAGCGCGTACTGGCCCATCACGAAGCAGAAGTAGACGAGGCACATCAGCCACACCTTCGGGTCGCGGAAGGCGTCCCAGACCCGGCCGTGCACCGTCTGGTGCACGGTGTCCTCGGCGACGGCCCGCTCGACGACGGTCTTCTCCTCGTCGGTGAGCCACTTCGCGTCGCGCACGCCGTTGTCGAGGTAGAACAGGGTGGCCACGCCCACGGCGAGGGCGGGGATCGCCTCCAGCAGGAACATCCACTGCCAGCCCTGCCAGCCGCTCACTCCGTGGAACCGGTCCAGGATCCAGCCGGAGAGCGGGTTGCCGAAGATGCCGGCGACGGGGATGGCCGACATGAACAGGGCGATGACGCGGGCACGGCGGTGCGACGGGAACCAGTACGTGCAGTAGAGGATCACCCCGGGGTAGAAGCCGGCTTCCGCGGCGCCGAGGAGGAAGCGGAGCACGTAGAACGTCGTCTCGTTGGTGACGAAGACGAACGCGGCCGAGACCAGGCCCCAGCTGATCATGATCCGGGCGATCCAGGTGCGGGCTCCGACCCGCTGCAGCATCAGGTTCGAGGGGACCTCGAAGAGGAAGTAGCCGATGAAGAACAGACCGGCGCCGAGGCCGTACGCGGCCTCACTGAACCCGAGGTCCTCGGACATCTGCAGCTTGGCGAAGCCGACGTTGACCCGGTCGAGGTAGGAGACGATGTAGCACAGGACGAGGAAGGGCACGATGCGGCGTACGACCTTGCGGAAGACGGCGTTCTCGCGGGCGAGGCCGTGGACCTCGGGGGTGACTACAGGCGTGGGCATGACGAATCCTTTGAGCGGCTCAGGGGGATTCTCTGACAGGGACGAGCGGGGACGTGCAGGTCACCACGCCGCGCCGAACGCGGACCGCAGTTCGGCGAGGGCGGGAGCGGGAAGCGGCTCGGGACGACGGTCGGTCAGGAGCCAGAGACGTGCCGTCTCCTCGAGTTCTTCGAGGACGGCGAGGGCGGAGGCCGCGTCGGGCCCCCAGACCACGGGGCCGAGCCGGTCGAGCAGGACGGCCCTGATCGGTGTGCCGCCCGCCGCGCGGTCGGCGATGCGGGCGGTCACCAGGTCGGCCACGAGCGGGTCGCCGGGCCGGTGGTAGGGGATGAGCGGGACGTGCCCCACCTTCATCACGTAGTACGGCGTGATGGGCGGCAGCACGTCGTCAGGGCTCCACACGCCGGCCAGGGTCAGGCCGACCAGGTGTGTGGAGTGGGTGTGCACGACGAACCGGGCCGTGGGGTCGGCCTCGTAGATACGCCGGTGGAGGGTGAGGGTCTTGCTGGCGCGGTCGCCCGCGCGCTGCTCGCCGCGGGCGTCGACGAGCGCGAGCCGTTCGGGGTCGAGGAAGCCGAGGGCGGCGTCGGTGGGCGTGATCAGATGGCGGTCGCCGATCCGGGCGCTGATGTTGCCGGCGCTGGCGTGCACGTAGCCCCGGGCGAACAGACTCGTGCCCACCCGGACGATCTCCCGGCGTGCCGCGTCGACGGCCTCGTCGCGCTCCGCGCCGGGCGCGGCGTCCGTGTGGCCGGTCATGCGGTCTCATCGTCGAGCAGGGCGAACGAGGTGGCGAAGAAGTCGGGGCCGCCGAAGTTGCCGGACTTCAGCGTGATGTGCAGGGTCTCCCCGTCGGGGAGGACCGCCGCGCACCACGGCACACCGGGGTCGATCTGCGGTCCGATCCGCAGTCCGGTGATGCCGAGCGCCTGGACGACCGCGCCGGAGGTCTCGCCACCCGCGACGACGAGTTGCCGCACACCGCGTGCCACGAGTCCCCGCGCGACGCGGGCCAGGGTCCGCTCCACGAGTTCACCGGCCTCGGCGGCGCCGAGCCGGCCCTGGACGGTCCGGACGGTGTCGGACGATTCGGTGGAGTAGACGAGGACCGGCCCGTCGTCCAGGTGCGCCTCGGCGAAGGCCAGTGCCTCGGCGGCCACGTCCGTGCCGTCCGCGATGCGCAGCGGATCCACGCTGAACGCCGGCCGCCCGCTGCGCAGGAACTCCCGCACCTGGCCGTTCGTGGCGACGGACACCGACCCGGACACGACGGCCCGATGTCCGGCGGGCGACGGCAGCCGGGCGGCGGCCGGGGACGGCTCGAACCCCCAGTTCGCGGGCAGGCCGATCGCCAGACCGGATCCGGCGGTCACCAGCGGGAGCCCGCTGACCGCGTCGCCCAGGCGCACCAGATCGTCGTTCGAGACCGCGTCGGCGACGGCGGTCCCGAAGCCCTGCGCGCGCAACTCGTCGATACGGGCGCGGACGGCGTCGGCACCGGCGGCGACGACCCGGTGGTCGATGAGCCCGACCGGGCGCTTGCTCTGCGCGCCGAGGACGGAGACCAGGTCGGAATCGGTCATCGGCGTGAGCGGATGATGGCGCATGCCGCTCTCGCTCAGCAGTACGTCGCCGACGAAGAGGTGTCCCTTGAAGACCGTGCGTCCGTTGTCGGGGAAAGCCGGGGTCGCGATCGTGAAGTCGGTGCCCAGCGCGTCCATCAGGGCCTCGGCGACCGGGCCGATGTTGCCGGCGGGCGTGGAGTCGAAGGTCGAGCAGTACTTGAAGTAGATCTGCTCGGCGCCCATGGACCTCAGCCAGGCCAGCGCCCGCAGCGACACCTCGACGGCCTCGGCGGCCGGCACGGTACGCGACTTGAGCGCGATCACCACGGCGTCCGCGTCGGCGGCCTGCTCGGCCGCCTGCCGGTCGTCGTGCGCGGGGACGTCGATGAGCTGGACCACGCGCATGCCGGCGCGCACCAGGTTGTTCGCCAGGTCCGTGGCGCCGGTGAAGTCGTCGGCGATGCAGCCGAGTCGGATGCCCATGTCAGCCCTCCACCGGCTTCGGAAGGTCGATCCCCGGGAAGATCTTGATGACCGCGCTGTCGTCCTCGGCGCCCAGGCCGGACGCCGACGCCTGAAGGAACATCTGGTGCGCGGTCGCGGCGAGAGGCAGCGGGAACCTCTCCGGCCGGGCGGAGTCGAGCACGAGTCCCAGGTCCTTGACGAAGATGTCGACCGCGGACAGCGGGGTGTAGTCACCGGCCAGCACATGCGCCATACGGTTCTCGAACATCCACGAATTGCCCGCGCTGTGCGTGATCACCTCGTAGAGCGCCTCGGCCGGCACGCCGGCCCTGATGCCCAGGGCCATCGCCTCGGCCGCCGCGGCGATGTGCACGCCCGCGAGCAGCTGGTTGACGATCTTGACCTTGGAGCCCAGTCCGGCCTTCTCGCCCAGGCGGTAGACCGTGCTGCTCATGGCGTCGAGCACCGGGTCGGCGAGGGCGTACGCGGCGGCCGGGCCCGAGGTCATCATGGTGAGCTCGCCTGCCGCCGCACGTGCGGCGCCGCCGGAGATGGGGGCGTCGAGGTACAGCACACCCCGCTCGGCCAGCCGCTCCTCCAGCCGGGCCGACCAACTCGGGTCGACGGTGGAGCACATGACGAAGACGGCACCGGGGCGGAGCCCTTCGGCGGCGCCGTCGGCGTCGAACAGTACGGACTCGACCTGGGCCGCGTTGACCACCACGCACACCAGAACGTCCGCGTCGGCAGCCAGTTCGCCGGGGGAGGCGAAGGCGGTGCCGCCGTCACGGGCGAAGCCGGCGGCCACGTCCGGCCGCAGGTCGTGCACCCCCACGTCGTACCCCGCGGCCCGCAGACTGCGGGCCATGCCGAGACCCATGGCTCCAAGTCCCACCACGCCCACGCGGGGCAGGGCGGACCGGTCCTGGTCGTTCATGCGCAACATCCTTGTCTCGCTGTGCTGTTCGGGGGGCAAGCGCGGCTCGGGTCGCACGCCTTCCCGTCAGTGGTCAGGTCATATGATGACCTGAGGATCCCGCATCGTTCACTGTGATGTCGGTCACGTTGCGTCCGCGTGAATTCTCGTGCCGGGTCCGCGTCGGCGGACGGCCGCGATGCGAGTCGCCGGCCGTGGTGGCGCGGCCGAGGTTGCATGGACTCCAACACCCCCACGCCTGCGGCGACTTGGGGGTAGTCCCCGATGGGGGAAGTGCCGTGCGGCCCTGACCGCCCAGGAGGGCTGCGGCGTCGACGGCCGATGTGTGCGTGCGGGTCGGCAGGGGGTGGTCGGCGTGATCGGGCCGCCGGTGGGGCCCGCTTGCCCTCTGCGCACAGTCAGCACATAAGGTAAGGCTCACCTAATGGTTCAAAGGTAAAACACAGCTAGGAGCCGTCCTATGTCCATTCGGCGCCGCGGCACGGCCGCAGTCGCTCTCGCCGTCGCCGCTGCACTGTCCCTCGCGGCGTGCGGCAGCGACTCCTCCGGGAACGGCAAGGAGGGCACAGGAGTCTCCGCCGACAGCGGGTCGGGCGCGAAGGACTCCAAGTCGGTCGCGAAGGGCGGCGCGGGATTCGCGGACGCCGCGAAGAAGACGGCCGCGCTCGGCACGGACGCCGAGCCGGGCCAGTGGCCGCGCACGATCAAGCACGCGATGGGCAGCACCGAGATCACGTCCCAGCCCAAGCGCGTGGTCGTGCTCGACGTCGGCGAGCTCGATAACGTTGTCTCCCTCGGAGTGAAGCCGGTCGGCCTGGCCCCGACCGAGGGCTCGCCGGAGCTGCCGTCCTACCTGAAGAAGGACGCGGGCAAGCCGAAGAACGTCGGCACCATCAACAGCCTCAACCTGGAGGCGATCGCGGCCCTCAAGCCGGACCTGATCCTGGGCAGCCAGCTGCGCGCCGCCGCCTCGTACGACGAGCTGTCGCAGATCGCGCCGACCGTCTTCTCGATCCGCCCCGGCTTCACGTGGAAGGAGAACTACCTCCTCAACGCGGCCGCACTGGACAAGACCGCGCAGGCCAAGGCGAACCTCGCCGCGTACGAGAAGCGGGCGAAGGACCTCGGCGCGAAGCTCGGCGACCACAAGCCGACCGTGTCCATGGTCCGTTACCTGCCCGACGGCCTCATCCGGCTCTACGCCAACGACTCCTTCATCGGCACGATCCTCAAGGACGTCGGCATCCCGCGCCCGAAGAACCAGGACATCGCGGACCTGGCCGCCGAGATCAGCGCCGAGAACATCGACCAGGCGGACGCCGACTGGATCTTCACCGGCGTCTACGGCGACCCGAAGGCCACGGACAAGAGCAAGGCCCAGAGCAACCCGCTGTGGAAGAACCTCAAGGCGGTCAAGGACGGCCACGCCTACGACGTGCCGGACGAGACCTGGTACCTGGGGCTCGGGGTCACCGCCGCCGGCGCGGTGCTGGACGACCTCCAGAAGCACCTGACCGCCTGAGAAGAGGGAGTGAGTGCGGCACATGTCGCCACCCACCCGCCGACGGGCCGGCTGGTTGCTGGCCGGCGCGGCGATGCTGCTGATCGCCGTCCTGCTGAGCCTCGCCGTGGGCAGCCGCCAGATCGCGCCGGGCGAGGTGATCCAGGCGCTGGTGCACGGCGGCACCGGTGACGACGCCCAGGTGGTGCGGGCGTTGCGGGTCCCCCGCACCGTCATCGGTGTGCTGGCCGGCGCCGCCCTGGCACTCGCCGGGACCGTGATGCAGGGCATCACCCGCAACCCCATCGCGGAGCCGGGGATCCTCGGTGTCAGCCAGGGCGCGTCGGTGGGCGTGGTGTGCGCGATCGCGTTCTGCGGCGTGCACACGCTGAACGGCTACGTGTGGTTCGCGTTCGCGGGCGCGGCGCTGGCCGCGGTCGGCGTGTACGCCGTCGCCAGTGGCGGCCGCGGCGGGGCGTCGCCGGTCAAGCTCGCGCTCGCGGGCGCCGCCACCAACGCCTTCCTGGCCTCGCTCGTCTCCGGCATCACCACCGTCAACGCCCGTGCCCTGGACGAGTTCCGCTTCTGGCAGGTCGGCTCGATCAGCGGGCGCGACAGCGAGATCATCGGTGAGATCGCACCGTTCCTGCTGGCCGGCCTGGTGCTGGTCGCGGCGATGGCGCGAGGGCTGGACGCGCTCGCGCTCGGCGACGACGCGGCCAGGGGGCTCGGGCACAACGTCGGCCTGCTGCGGGTGATCGGCGCACTCGGCGCGACCGTGCTGACGGGTGCGGCGGTGGCCGCGGTCGGCCCGATCGCCTTCACCGGCCTCGCCGTCCCGCACATCGCCCGCGCCCTGGTCGGCACCGCGCACCGCTGGGTCCTGCCGCTGGCCGCGCTCCTCGGGCCGGTGATGATCCTCGGCTCCGACGTGCTCGGCCGCATCGTCTTCCCGCCCTCGGAGGTGCCGGTGGCCATCATGACCGCCCTGATCGGTGTGCCGTTCCTGATCGCACTCGTCCGGCGCCGGTCGGTGGTGGCCGCATGAGCCGCACCACGGCCGACGTCCCCCGGCGGGCCCTCCGCCCGGCCGGTCACACCGTCCTGCGCGGGGGCCGCGCCAGCGTCCTGGTGCACCGGAGAGCCGTCGTCGTGGCGGCGGTGCTCGCGGTGCTGCTGGCGTGCGCGGTGGTGGCGTACCTGTGTGTCGGCGAGTCCTTCGTCCCGCCGACGGAGGTCGTCCGCGTGCTGCTGGGCCGCCCCAGCGCCGACGAACTGGTGGTGGGCACGCTGCGCCTGCCCCGGCTGGTCGTCGGGCTCCTGGCAGGTGCCGCGTTCGGCGTCGCCGGCGCGCTGGTGCAGACCGTCGCCCGCAACCCGCTGGCCAGCCCCGACGTCATCGGCGTCACACATGGCGCGGGCGCGGCCACGGTCGCCGCGCTCAGCTTCAACGCCGTAGCCCAGGACACGCTGCCGTACGTGTCCGTCGCCGGAGGTCTCGCCGCGGCCCTGCTGGTCTACCTCTTCGCATGGCGGGGCAGGCTGCGGTCCTCCCGCTTCGTGCTGGTCGGCATCGGCGTGTCCGTCGCGCTCGGGTCGCTGACCCAGCTGCTCCTCACCAAGGGCGACTACCTGGTGGCCCAGCAGGCTAAGGTCTGGCTGACCGGCTCCCTCAACGGCCGCGGCTACGAGGAGGCCGGCCCCCTCGCGCTCGTACTGCTGCTCGGCGTCCCGGCGGCCCTGTGGGCAGCACGGGCCCAGCGCAGCGCCTCCTTCGACGACGACACCGCGACCGCTCTCGGCGTGCCCCTGGACCGGGTCCGGCTCGGTCTGACCGTACTGGGCGTGGTGCTGGCGTCGGTGGCGACCGGCGCCGCCGGCCCCGTCGACTTCGTGGCGCTGCTCGCGCCACAGATCGCGCGCCGGCTCACGCGCACCGCGCAGACCCCGCTGCTGTCCTCGGCGTTGACCGGCGCGCTGGTCGTCGTGGTCGCGGACCTGCTGGCCCGCCGCCTGTTCTCCCCGATCGAGCTGCCGGTCGGCGTCCTCACCGCCGCGGTGGGCGCCCCGTACCTGATGTGGCTCATCGTCCGCACCCGCAGCCGCTCCGGAGGAACCTCCTCATGAACCGTCCGCCCACCGGTCGCCTCTCGGCGCGGGACCTCACCCTGGCGTACGAGGACCGCACCATCGTCGAGGGCCTGGACCTGGAGATCCCCGACGGGCAGGTCACCGTCGTCGTCGGCCCCAACGCCTGTGGCAAGTCGACCCTCCTGCGGGCGCTGGGGCGCCTCCTCAAGCCGCGCCGTGGCGCGGTACTTCTGGACGGCACCGAACTCGCCCGCGTCCCGGGCCGGCAGATCGCCCGGACCATCGGCGTCCTGCCGCAGTCACCCACCCCGCCGGACGGGATCACCGTCGCCGACCTCGTCGCCCGTGGCCGTCAGCCGCACCAGAAGTGGTGGCAGCAGTGGTCCGAGGCCGACGAACGGGCCGTCACCGAGGCGCTGGAGCACACCGACACCGCCGATCTCGCCGACCGGCCGGTGGACGAGCTGTCCGGCGGCCAGCGCCAGCGCGTGTGGATCGCCATGGCGCTGGCCCAGGACACGGACCTGCTGCTTCTCGACGAACCCACGACCTACCTGGACATCGCCCACCAGGTGGAGGTCCTGGACCTGGTCCGCCGGCTCAACCACGAACGGGGCCGCACGGTCGTCGCCGTCCTCCACGACCTCAACCAGGCCGCCCGCTACGGCGATCACCTGGTCGCCATGAAGGCCGGCCGCATCGTCGCCCAGGGTCCGCCGCAGCGGATCGTCACCGCCGAACTGGTCCAGGACGTGTTCGGCCTCTCCGCCGTGGTCGTCCCCGACCCCGTCACCGGTGGCCCTCTCGTCGTCCCCGCGGGCGCCTGGCGGCCGGCTCCCGTGGAGGAGGACCGGCTCGGCCGGGCGCCCTCGCCCAGGCCGTGACGGGCGGGGCGATCCGCGCCCGGTTCAGCTCGCCGGTGTCCGACCCGACGTCCGGTCGACGGCGGTACCGGCAGGGGGTGTCCCGCCCTCGGCCTGCTCCAGCCAGTCGCGGTACCAGCGCCCGAAGGTCACCGGCTGCCCGTCGCCGTCGAGCAGCGGCGTCAGGTCCTGCTCATCGGCCCGGTCGTCGGACCAGATCCGTCCCCGCTCCGGTCCGCTGATGATCAGCCACTGCCGCAGCGCGCAGCCGAGGTGATTGATCACGACCGCGCCGACCGTGCGCTCGGGCGCCCACATCAGGGCCTCCCACCGTGTGTCCCAGGCCTCCATGGCGTCGTCGAAGTCGTCGATCTCCTCGAAGTCCTCCTCCTCCGGCTGTTCGGACAGGAGGGAGTCGACGTCCTCCGGGTCGGGGCCCCGCCGGGGGAACGGCTCGGCGAGCCGGGAGAGTTCGGCGAGGTCGGCCCCGTCCCCCTCCCAACGCCAGAGGCCCTCGACGCGCCGGACGGGAAAGACACCGTAGGCCGGGCCCGCGCCGCCCGCTCCCACCTGGAGCAGGAAGTCGCGGTACTCCTCCGGCAGTTCCACCCCTATCTGGGCCTGGAGTTCCGACAGGTCCTCCGGGGTGAGGGGCGCGTCGAGGAGGAAGCGATGTCCGAGCGCGCCGAACACCTGCGTGCTGTCCGGCCGCGCGGCAAGTGCCTCCACGCGCTGCCGAATCCCTGTCCACGTCTGATCGTTCATGCAGCGACACTACGTGGAGGGTCTGACAGCGCGGACCGTCGGCCGGTGAGGCGGACGGTCGGCCGGTGAGCGCGGACGGCCGGCGGTGGCGGTCCGGTCGGGCAGGCCCGCCGACCGCTTCCCGTACCCGGTTCGGTGACGTGTGACGCGTCAACGGATCGACGCGAAAATCCACGACGCGAAGATATTGAGAGTGACATCAAACCGTCCCGTCCCTGTCGTCGGCGCCGGGGTCAGGTCGCTTTCGCCGGGGGGCCGAGGTTGTTCGTGGGGTGGCCGATGTGCGAGTCAGCTCATGTTGCGGAAGTATCGTTATGGGTGGTATGTGCCTTGTGTCGAAGCGAGGCATCCTGACGCCCACTGGCCCCGGCCCTTCGCGGGCAGGGGTCGGTGCACCAACTGGTGCACCCTGCCGGACCGTTCGGATGGCGCAGCACACCATGCATTCCTCTCAGACCTCCACGCGACCGGAGACGAGACAGTCCCCCTGGACGGTGGTGACCGCCGGGGACGCGGGACTCCTGCTGGTCAGGCTGACCTTCGGGCTGTTCATGGCCGGGCACGGTGCACAGAAACTCTTCGGGCTGTTCGGCGGAGGGGGCCTGACGGCCACCAGCAGGGGCTTCGAGTCCCTGGGCTACCGCCCGGGAAAGGTCTTCGCCGTGATCGGCGGTCTCTCCGAGTTCCTCGGCGGCCTCGGACTCGCCGCCGGACTGCTCACGCCCCTCGCAGCCGCCGCCGTGATCGGCGTGATGATCAACGCCATGGCGACCGTCACCGGAGCCCACGGGCTGTGGGAGTCGGACGGCGGCGTGGAGTACAGCGTCGCCATCACCGTCGTCGCCATCGCCGTGGCCGCCCTCGGTCCGGGCCGGCTGGCCCTCGACCGGTTCTTCCCCTGGGGCAACGGCGGCTGGGCGGAAGCCGCCGTCGCCCTCGGCCTGGGCGGCATCGGCGCCGCGATCGCACTGACCTTGTGAGGGGCACTCCGCCCTGGCGCAGGGACCCTTGGTGACCGGGCCCTCACCTCCTGTGCGCGGGCGTACGCACCGTGGTTCCACGTGTCCGCCGGATGCCCCGTAGAGCCGGGCTGTCAGTGGCGCCTCCTACGCTGCCCCACATCGATCGGACAGCCGAGGGAGAGGCGTACACATGGGCGGCAACGGCTGGATGCACACGGGCCCTTACCAGCGGGATCTGGCGGCCGCGTTCCGCCGGGCCCAGGAGGAGCAACTGGCCGAGGACGACCACGGTTTCCCCGGCCGGACGATCGACGACCTGTGGGAGGACCCCGCCTGGCACGAGTACATCTTCACCGGCGGTACGGGGACGGTCCTGGACCAGCCCACGCTGATCGAGGCCACCGACCCCGACGACGGCCCCTACATGCGCCCGCTGACGGACGCGGAGGTCAAGGCGTGGGCCCCCGACGGCCGCCCCACCTACGACGACTGGGACACGGCCCTGCACTCGGAGCAACTGGACTTCCCCCACCGCGCACAGGGCAGATGCACCGTGCTCTACACCGACGGA
This sequence comes from Streptomyces krungchingensis, assembly GCF_054729265.1. Classification (NCBI taxonomy): domain Bacteria; kingdom Bacillati; phylum Actinomycetota; class Actinomycetes; order Kitasatosporales; family Streptomycetaceae; genus Streptomyces; species Streptomyces krungchingensis. The sequence goes on along the minus strand of NZ_JBPUKY010000001.1, from coordinate 619,788 downwards.
CGGCCGACACGGATCGGCTACTGGGGCGTCACCGCCGACTGACGACCGGACCGGCGCGTCAGTGACCAACAGGCAGGCGGCAGGCTCCGGATGAGCCGGCGGCAGGGACCGCACCGCGTCACCGGTGGCCCTCCGCCGTCGTCGCCCGGTCACCGACAGCACGAGAAGAGCGAACGAAGATCGCGAGCGGGCGCGGCGCGCTACATTGCCGGCATGACCGATCAGCTCCAGCCCATGCCCGGCGACTGGCAGCGAGCCCTCGCCGTCGTCGCCCATCCCGACGACCTGGAATACGGGTGCGCGGCCGCCGTCGCCGACTGGACCGACGGCGGCCGGGACGTGGCGTACCTTCTCGTGACCCGGGGCGAAGCGGGTATGGACACGCTCGACCCCGCCACCTGCGGTCCGTTGCGCGAACAGGAGCAGCGCGACGGCGCCGCTGTCGTCGGCGTCTCCACCGTGGACTTCCTCGACCACAAGGACGGCGTCATCGAGTACGGCGTCGCCCTGCGCCGAGACATCGCCGCGGCCATCCGCAGGCACCGGCCGGAACTGCTCATCACGCTCAACCACCGTGACACCTGGGGCAGCGGTGACGACAGGTACTGGAACACCCCGGACCATGTCGCGGTCGGCCGGGCGACGCTCGACGCCGCGGCCGACGCGGGCAATCGCTGGATCTTCCCCGAACTCGTCGAGCAGGGCCTTCAGCCGTGGGGAGGAGTCCGCTGGGTAGCGGTCGCCGGGTCACCCGAGCCCACGCACGCCGCCGACGCCTCGGCGGGCCTGGAACGCTCGGTGCGCTCGCTGCTCGCCCACCGCACTTACATCGAGGCGCTCACCGACGAGGACCCCGAGACGTACTGCCGAACCTTCCTCACCGGCGACGCCCAGGCGCTCGCACCACGTTTCGGCGGCAGGCCCGCGGTCGGATTCGAACTCTTCACCCGCTGAGACACGGCGGGCACCCCACTCACCCGGCGGTCGCGCCGCGACGGCGGAACATCGCCCGGTACTCCCTCGGCCGACGGCCGGTGTGTCTGGCGAAGATGCCGCTGAACGTCCCGGGATCGCGGTACCCGACCTCGGCGGCGATGCTCGCGACGGTCCTGTCGGTGGTCTCCAGCAGGTGTCCGGCGCGACGCACCCGGGCCGTCTGCAGATACGCGAGCGGCGTCTCGCCGGTCTCGTCTCCGAAACGGCGCAGCAGGGTGCGCGTGCTGACGTGGAACTCCCGGGCGAGGGCGGGCAGTTCGTAGCGCGACGTGAGGTTCTGGTCGAGCCATCGCTTGACGGCGAGCGAGAACTCCCGGCCCACGGTGGGGACGAGCCGTGAGTCCACATAGGGGGCCTGGGTGGAACGCGCGTCGTCGACGAGTGCGACCCGGGCCGTGCTCCGGGCGACCCGAGGGCCGTCGTGCTGCCGGATGAACTGCAGCGCGAAGTCGTACATGGCGCTGAAGGCCGCGGTGGTCGTGACCCCTCGGTCGGTCACGACCAGGCTGTCCGGGCGCAGGCGTACGTCGGCGTACCGGCGGGCGAACCGATCCGCGAACAACCAGGACGTGGTGGCCTCGCGTCCGGCGAGCAGCCCGGCCTCGGCGACCAGGAAGGCGCCCACGCAGATCGACACGACGGCGGTCCCATCCGCGGACTGCGACCGGATCGTCGCGACTTCCGGGCCGAGGCCCGTGAGGGTCGCGTCGAGATCGAGGGTGGGGGAGAGTTCGAAACCCGGCACGATCAGGACGTCCACCGGGCGCACGGCCGAGACGTCGAGGGCCGAGCCGCCGGACGCGATCACGCGCCGGCGGGGAGAGACGACCGAGGTCTCGTAGGCCGGCGGGCCGGACCCCTGCGCCGCGGCGACGTGCGTGGACATCGCCAGGAGGTCGGGGACTCCGTACACCTCCGACGCGAAGCACCCGGGATAGGCCAGCACACCGATGCGCAGCGCACTCATGCGGCCCCCTCCGGCGGCTCTCGACGGGTGGCGATATTACCGGGATTCATGGCGATGTCGCCGCTTCCCGGGAGGGCGGGCCACTCGGCATCATCCCGGTCATGACCATCGAGCGAGGACAGGGCGACCCCCTGGACGACTTCTCACGCAGAACCGTCGGCGTCGACGACGTCCACAAGACCGTCCATGTCACCGGGTCGGGACCCGCCGTCGTCCTGATGCCGGAGATGCCGGGCATCAGCCCCGACGTGGCGCGGTTCGCGCGGTGGGTGCGGGACGCCGGCTTCTCCGTGTACCTGCCTTCCCTCTTCGGCGTCGACGGCGCCTATCCGCTCGCCGAGGCACGGGAGACCGTCGTCCGACGCGCCTGCGTCAGCGCCGAGTTCAGGGCGTTCGCCGGGGGCGGCACCAGCCCCGTCGTCACCTGGCTGCGCGGCCTCGCCCGCCTGGCGCACGCCGAGTGCGGCGGACCCGGCGTCGGCGCCGTCGGCCTGTGTTTCACCGGCAACTTCGCCCTGACCATGGCGCTGGAACCCGCTGTCGTCGCACCCGTGGTCAACCATCCGTCACTTCCGCTGGACGACCCCGCAGGTCTGGAGATCAGCGACGAGGACGCCGCCGCCGTGGCCGAACGCGTGGCGCGCGACGGCCTGAAGGTGCTGGCCTACCGCTTCGAGAACGACACGTGGTGCACCGGCCGACGGTTCGCGGCCTACCGGGCCTTGCTCGGCGACGCGTTCGACGGCCGTGTCCTCGAAGCGGAGTCGGCGAACACGAACCCTCCGCCCTTCTTCCGTGACGTCGTCGGATGCGCGCACAGCGTCGTCACGGCGCACCTCGTCGACCAGGAAGGCCACCCCACCGTGCGGGCACGGGACGAGATCATCGCCTTCCTGAGCGAGCGGCTCGGGACGGGGTCCGTGTGAGCCGGGGATTCCCGTCGCGGCGGCAGCGGGGCGTGCGCCGAAGCCGGTGGACAAGGACCGCGCCGGCGGCAGACTGATCCCATGACCGAAGAGGATCTGAAGGCCGATCTCCACCGCTACCTGCAGTCCGCCCGCGACGCCGTGCTGTGGAAGCTCGAAGGCCTGTCCGAGTACGACGCCCGCCGCCCGATGACGCCGACCGGCACCAACCTCCTGGGCCTGGTCAAGCATCTGGCCGGAGTCGAACTGGGCTACCTCGGCGACACGTTCGGACGTCCGTCCGGCGAGGACCTGCCCTGGTTCGAAGAGGCCGCCGAGACCAACGGGGACATGTGGGCGACCGCGGAGGAGTCACGCGCGTACGTCACCGGGCTCTATCGCCGGGCGTGGGCGCACTCGGACGCGACGATCGACGCGCTGGCGCTGGGCACCGTCGGGAAGGTGCCGTGGTGGCCCGACGGCAAGGACGAGGTGACGTTGCATCACGCCGTCGTGCGCGTGACCGCGGACACGCAGCGCCATGCCGGGCAGGCCGACATCCTCCGGGAACTCATGGACGGTGCCGTCGGCATGACCAAGGACAACGACAGCATGATGCCCGGCGACGCGACCTGGTGGGAGGACTACCGCGGGCGGCTGGAGCGCGCGGCCCGGGAAGCCGACTCAGGCGTGTGACCTCGGCTCCCCGGGCACGGGTCACGGTGACGGGGGGATTCTGCGCGGCACGTCCTGCGAACCGGAGGAGCAGGACCTGCGGGCGCCGCGCCTGCCCGCTCGCGCGACCGGCTCCCGTCGGCACATCGAGGCGGTGCCAGGTGTGGCATTTCGTGACGGTCGGTGTGAGGCGGATCACTCTCCGGGCGCAGCGAGTCGGGCATGCGCCATCATGATCGGAATGGACGCTCGTTTTCTCGGCATCGCCGAGCTGGTCGAAACCCCGTCCGTGGCGGTCGTCGTCGACGTCATGCGCGCTTTCACCGTGGCCGCCCGGGCGTTCGCCCAGGGAGCGGAAAAGATCGTTCTCGCCGAGTCGCTGGACGAAGCCCGGGCGCTCAAGGCTCGTCACCCGGACTGGGTGGCGATCAAGGACGGTCCGCCCGCGCCCGGTTTCGACGCCGTCAACTCGCCGGGCCTGCTGAGGTCCGTCGACCTCGGCGGACGGACCGTCGTGCAGAAGACCACGGCAGGAACGGTCGGCGCCCTGGCGGTCAAGGAGGCGTCGCTGGTGCTGTGCGCCGGCTTCGTGGTGGCGGAGGCGACGGCTCGCGTCTTGCGGACATGCCGGAGCGACAGCGTCACCTTCGTGGTCACGGGCGAGGACGGGCAGGCCGATGAGGATCTGGCCTGTGCCCAGTACATCGCTCGGAGGGTCACCGAGGCCGGTGCGGATGCCGCCGAGTTCCTCCGCCGCGCCGCCGAGTCCCGCGCCGCTGCCGAGCTGACGGAGGGTGTGCGTCAAGGAGTCCATCCCGATGACGTCGCACTCTGTCTTGAGGTGGACCGGTTTCCCTTCGCCATGGTGGCGGCCTTGGAGGGTTCGCTCATGGTCCTCCGTCCGCGTGCCATGTCTTCGCTGACCGACGATGCCCCGATCTGATCGCCGGCGGGTCCCTCACTCGTCGCAAGCGCCGGGCGGGTGGACGGGGCCGGGCGCGGCAGCGCAGGCCGTGGCTCGCCGGTCGTGAGGGGTACTCGACGAGTTGTCCGGTCGACGAACCACTCGACGACCCGAAGGAAGGCGGCGCGCCATGCCCGCAGGATCGAACAGGAAGCGTGAGCGGCAGTACGAGCACATCAAGCAGAGCGCGGAGGAGCGCGGCGAGTCGACCGGCCGGGCCAAGGAGATCGCGGCTCGCACGGTGAACAAGGAGCGGGCCCGGGCCGGCGAGTCGAAGACGGCGAGCCGGACGTCCACCCACGACCCCAAGTCCGCACCGGAACGTGGTGGACAGCGGTCGCACTCCGGCGCGCAGGGGCCGACCAAGGACCAGCTGTACGAGGAGGCCAGGAAGCGCGACGTCCACGGCCGGTCGTCGATGAGCAAGCAGCAGCTGAAGAACGCACTGGGGCGCTGACGGGAGCCGTCCGCGGTGGGGGCCGAGCGGGCCGACGCGCCCTGTGACCTGGTGAGCGCGGATCTCGCTCGTCAACGCGCCGATGAGCCGGTCGAATTCGGGACAGTCCGCGTCGTGGCTCCAGCGTGCGGGCCCACCCGCGACGACGGTTCCGTGCGCCCCGGGCCACCTCAGCCCTCCGGTACGTCGCCTCGACCCCGCTCGCCCCGGCTGCGCTCCTCCCGGCCGGGCTCGTCCCGGCGGATGCGGCTGACGGCAGGGATGACGAACCACCACAGGACGTACAGCGCCGCGACGCCGGCCACGATCCACGGGACGTAGCTCTCGTCCTGCGTGGCGACGCGCAGCACGAGCAGAAGCGACGCGGCCATGGTGACCAGCAGGAGGAAGAGGCCCAGCACGGTCAGCCGGGAGGCCCACACGACGGCCCGGGGCTTGATGAAGCGGCCGGAGACGACGCGGTGGATCGACACCGGTGCCACCAGCGCGCCGGTGGCGGTGGCGCCCAGGACGATGATGACCACGTAGAGCGTCCGATCGGTATCCGAAAGCTGCCGGAACGTCGGCTGGAACACCACCGTGAGCAGGAATCCGAAGAGGATCTGAACTCCGGTCTGGGCAACCCGGATCTCCTGGAGGAGGTCGTTCCACATACGGTCGGCGCGCTCCGAGGGGGACTCGTCGCGTCCGGTCACGTCTGCCTGGGTGTCGCGCTCCATCGAAACGCTTTCCCTCCTGGGTGTGCGATCTCGAAAGCCGGTCGGCGCTTCGAAGGCCGATCCGTGACAGGACGTGTACCCGGTGGCGTCGTCCCCTCACGCAAGCGTGGTCCTCGTAGGTGATCCGGACGTATGCGGACCCGGCCCCTGACGGAAGGCGCGCTGCCGCGGCACGTCCGCCGTGCCCCGCAGGTCCGGGACGGGACCGGCGTGCGGGGCGTCGCACTCGTCGGCGCGCGGGACGGTGGGGCACGAACGGTCGCCGCCGAGCCTCGTACGGGCCACGACGAGAGGCCCGTACGAGGCTCTGACGCGAGGCGCACGCACCCCCGACGCGAGGCGCAACTCGGCGCGGAGCGACCGCTCGCAGCGCCCCGAAGACCCAGGAGCCGTCCGTGCCCGGCGCGGCGGCCGGCGCTGCGAATACTCCTGTCCGAACCCTGTACGGGCCGCGGGTGTTCGGGATAACTTCTCCTCGCCGTCGCGAGTTGAAACGATTCAATCCACTGTTGCCCAGGGAGGCACCATGACGTCGAGCGACACACCGGACAGCGGCACACCGCACAAGGGCATCGGCATTCCCAGGCGGACCGTCGTCACCACGGCAGGCGCTCTCGGACTCGCGGCGGTGTCTCTCTCCGCCGGACTCCCCGCGGCGGCGGCACCCGCGGCCCGGGAGACGGGCGCCGCCGCCCCGGCGCGTCGCGCCAACGGGTGGCAGCACTACGTCCAGGCGCCCTCCTCGCGCACGGTCCGCCCCGTGCGCGTCGTCGGGACGAGCGGGGACGTCCGGCGTCCCGACGCGCTGCTCGAGCCCGGCGGTGCCAGAACGCTCCTGCGGCGCCCGCGCCCCGAGGCGGCGCCCCGCTGGCCCGACGGCACGAAGGCCGAGGCCTCGTCGACGCATGCCGGCAACAACGGCAACGACGGGCGCCCGCGCACCTATGACGCCGCCAACGCCATCGACGGCGACCCGGACACCTTCTGGAACGACGACACCCAGGGGGCGTTCCCCGACGTCCTCACCGTCACCCTGCCGCAGGCCGCGCGACTGCCCGGCGTCACGGTGATCTCCAACAGCGACGGCGTACCGACCGATCTCACCGTCGACGTGTGGCGCGACGGTGCGTGGACCACGGCCGCCACGATCTCCGACAACGATGTCATCCAGAAGGCGGTCCCCTTCCCGGAAGACATCACCACCGATCGCGTACGCATCACCGTGACCGGCGTGCAGGACACCCCGCACGGTGCCTTCACGCGCGTCAACGAAGTGTGGCCCGCGCCGGTCGAACCCGTCCCCGCGCCGAGCGTCACCGTGGACTTCGGCAAGGTCGTCGTCGGATACCCGCAGATCCGGTTCACCTCCGCCTCGGACAACGCTCCGGGCGTCCGTCTCGCGTTCTCCGAGACCCGCCAATTCCTCACGAACCGCTCGGACTTCACCCGCTCGGACCAGGCGGGCGGTGCCGGGCAGGGCACGGACCAGTTCGCTGTGCCGGCGCGCGGTGCCGACTGGACCGACCGCAAGGGTTTCCAGTCGGGCGACAAGGTGTTCGCCGACGGACTGCACGGATTCCGCTACCTCACGATCACACTGGACGCGCTGTCCTCGGACGCGCCCGCCGCCCAGCCCTGGGGAGAGGTGGAAATCGACTCCGTCGCCCTGAGCTTCACCGGCTATCTCGGCACGCCGGGCACCTACCGGGGCTGGTTCCTGTGCTCCGACGACGAGTTGAACCGCTACTGGTACGGCGCCTCGTACACCAACGAGATCGTCACCGACACCTTCCGTCAGGAAGACGTGGATCCCCGCGGCGCGTGGTCCGCCTCCCTGGAAGGGAAGTTGGTCCTGCACGACGGAGCCAAGCGGGACCGGGACCCGTACGTGGGCGACCTGGCCGTCTCCGCGCGCACCTTGTACCTGACGCACGACGACACGGCCGAGGCGGCCCGCAACGTGCTGGCCGACCTGGCGGAGCACCAGCGCGCCGACGGCTGGATCCCGCCGGCCTCCATCTCGGGCTACACCCTGCCTCTCTTCGACTATCCGCTCTACTGGGTCACCTGCAGCTGGGACTACGTCCTGTACACCGGCGACCGCGCCTACGCCGCCCGGTACCACCCCCATCTGGTCAAGGTGCTCGACACCTGGTACCCCAGCGTCACCGACGACGCGGGGCTGCTCAGCAAGGGCCTCAACGGCACCGGCGGATACGGCGACTACGCGTTCCTGGGCCGTACGGGCCGGGTCACCTACTACAACGCCCTGTACGTCCAGGCGCTGCGCGACGGAGCCCGGCTCGCCCGCCTGCTGGGCCGTGACGCCGACGCCACACGCTGGCAGGCCAGGGCGGACGAGGTCGCCCAGGCCGTCAACTCGCTGCTGTGGGACGCCGATGCCGGCGCCTACCTGGATTCCGCGACCGGCCCCGTGCGTCACGCCCAGGACGGCAACGCCCTCGCCGTCGTCACCGGCATCGCCGACGCGGACCGCGCGGCATCGGCGCTCACCCATCTCGACACGACGACGAAGCGGGCGTACGGCAACGCCTTCATGGACAACGACACCCTCTTCGACCAGGCCTCCCAGCGGGTCTACGCCTTCACGTCCTACCCGGAGATCCAGGCCCGCTTCCTGACGGGCAGGGCCGCGTCGGCGCTCGACCAGATCCGGCGCACCTACGGTTGGATGGACCGGCACGACCCCGGCACCACCCACTGGGAGGGCATCGGCCCCGACGGGTCCCTGTACGAGGGCGCCTACACGAGCATGGCGCACGGCTGGTCCACCGGTGTGCTGCCGGCGCTGACCCACCACCTGCTGGGTGCCCGGCCGACCTCGCCCGGGTACGCCACCTGGGAGGTGGCTCCGCAACCCGGCGACGTCGACTGGGCGATGGGCCAACTGCCCACACCGCACGGGCCGTTGCGCGTCGAATGGGAGAACGGCGATCATGAATTCCGGGTCACCGTCCACGTCCCGGACGGCACCCGGGGCTCGGTCGCCGTCCCCGGTGACGCGCGGCGACTGCGCGTGCGCGCGGGCAGCCGGACGCTCTGGGACGGCAGGCGCGCGGCCACTCGTGACGTGACCGTGGCCGATGGGACCGTCACCGTGTCGAACCTGGGGCCCGGCGGCCACAGTCTCGTCTGCGAGCGACAGGCATGAGGCGCGCACCTGCGTGACCGGCAGGCCGGCACATGGTTCCGTGTGAAAGCGGGGTGCGGGCGGGCAGCGCAGGCGTACCCGCCCGCACCCTTCACCCCTCGGGCGTCCCCAGCCGGGCCAAGGCGGCCGTCACCAGGGCGGCCGTGCCGGTCTCCAGGGTGAGGCGGACACTGGGCAGGTAGCGGGACGAGTGGTTGGCGGGCAGGACGCGGAGCTTCTCGGCGGCCCCGCCGCCGGGCGCCGCCGCCCACTGGGCGGGACCGGTCGCGCCGAGCATCCAGTAACCCCCGCGAATGCCGGGCCGGCCGTGCAGAGCGGCGCCCGCACCGGTGAGGAGGGGGAAGTCCTCGGTGGCCGTGGCGCCCGGCCAGCCCGTGACACGAGCGGCACCGAACTGCCTCTGGTGGGCGGCACGGACGGTCGCGGTGACCTCCGGGTCGGCGAGAGTGACACCGGAACGGGACAGGGCCGCCACGGTCACACGGGGCGGACGCGCTGCGGCGGCGGCCTCGGCGCGGACGACGCGCTCCACGGCGGCGACGGCGCGATCGAGAGCGGGCTCGGAGAAGGCGCGGACGGTGACATGGAGCACCGCCGTCGAGGCGATCACGTTCCCGGTGCTCCCCGAGTCGCCGGCCCGCAGGGAGGACGCGGTGACGACGACCCGCTCGGCCGGATCGGACTCGCGGGCCGCGACCGCGGAGAGCCGCACGACGCAACCCGCGGCCGCCAACAGGGGGTCGGCGGTCAGATGAGGCGTGGCGGCATGACCCCCCTCGCCTTCGAAGCGCGCCTCCAGGAGGGCACTGCCGGCCATCACCGGCCCGTCCGCGTGCGCCACCATGCCCGCGGGGAACGGCGCTGTGTGCTGCGCGAGGACGTCGTCCGGCGGGGTGATCCGCTCGTACAGACCGTCCTCCAGCATGGCGCGAGCACCGCTGAGGGTCTCCTCGGCCGGCTGGCCCACGACGAGGAGCGTGCCGCGCCACTGTTCGCGACGGCCGGCGAGCCACCGTGCGGCCGCCGCCGCGCAGGCCAGATGGGCGTCGTGACCACAGGCGTGCATCACCGGCACGGGCCGTCCGTCCGGCCCCGGAGCGGTGGCCGTGCTGGCGTAGGGCGCGCCGGTGTCCTCGGCCACCGGCAGGGCGTCGAGTTCGGCGCGCAGGAGGACGGCGGGACCGTCGCCGTTGCGGAGTTCGGCGGCCACGCCGTGGCCGCCGATCCCGCGCAGCACACGGAAGCCGTCGGCGTCGAGCCAGTCGGCGAACCGGGCTGCGGTACGGCGTTCGTCGCCGGAGAGCTCGGGATGGCGGTGCAGGTCCAGATACAGCTCGGCGGTGGGCACCGACAGGGCGTCCAGACCGGGCAGGGCGGGAGCGGGCCGGTCGTGGCGCGTGGTGGTGCCCGGTCTGCGGCTACGGGTGCTCAAGGGCGGGACTCCTGGGGGCGGGTGTCAGTGAGGTGACAGCGGACGGCAAGGGCGGTGACAAAGGCACCGCGTAGAAAGGGAGGTGCCGAAGGCCCGGAACACTTCGGCAGGTTCAGCACACGCACCACCGGACGGGACTGTGCTGTCCCGGCCGGGTTCATGTCCTCGGACCAGAAGGAGTCGTCATGGCCGACAGCCCCCTTGCCTCTCTCGCCCAGGAGATCCTGGACCTGGAGTCGGAGACCTTCGAGATCACCGACTACTCGGACGCCAGCGAGGTCATGCTCGGCTCGTCCACGAGCTGTTCGTCGACCAGCACGTGTTCCAGCACCACCAGCACCACCTCCTGCACCGCCTGACGCCCGTCGTCGGTATCGAAGGCCTCCGGCACGCGAGCGCGCGCCGGGGGCCTTCGGCACGTACGGGCCGGACGCGCGGGGTCTGCGGGGTGCGCCCCGCGCGTTCGGGCGGGACCCGTCGCCGGTCACGGGAACGGATGGGGCACGCGTCGCAGGTCCTCCTCCCGCAGCGGCGCCGGGACCAGCCCCGCACGGTGCGGAGCGGTCCGCAACCGCCCCATGGTCAGGGCGCGTTGCCGAGACCAGCCGAAGTCGATCGGCAGCATCCCGGGCGCGAGCGTGGCCACCGTGCGCAGCCCCATCCGGCGCTGTTCCGGGGTGGTCTGGTCGACGGCGATGACATCGCATCCCGCGCCGGTGATCAGGTCGCGCAGCAGCGTCACGTCGTCGCGGAGGTCCCCGGTACGGGGCCGGAGTTCCTCCCATCCGGCGAACAGTTCGGCCGACGGGGCGACTCGGGAGGGGGTGAGATAGCCGTGCGCGTGGCGGCGCATCGCGGGCAGGCCGAACAGTGCCGCGTGGTCCGGCAGCCGCTTGACCAGTCCGAAGTCCTCGACCATGGCGGTGAGTTCGGCGGGACGTTCGGCGACCTGACGGGGCAGGTGCGGAATGTAGGTGAGGATCTCGGAGATCGCGGACTCCACCGCCGTCTCCGGGTCGAAGGACGCGCCCGCCGCGAACGCCAGCGTGCCGGGCCCGTCGTCGCGGCGCACGGCGAGACCGGTGACGATGGGCAGGGGCAGGTCCACCCGGTTGTCGAAGACATGGACGTCGTAGCCCTGGAGGGCGGCGCGGGCCACCATCGCCCGCACCTGTGGTGCGCGCACCGAGTCCAGGTCGATCTCCGGCAGGGTCAGACCGCCGTACCAGCCCAGCAGGAAGGCGTCCCGCTCGACGAGTTCCATCAGGCCGAACAGGACGGCCTCCTCCGGACTGCCCCCGGTGGCACAGCCGTTGGAGCATTCGAAGACGAAGTTGTCCTCCCGGGTGCCCGCGCTGTAGTACACGAGCCGGGCCGGGACGAGGACCGGGCGCTCGTCGCGCAGCGACCAGCCGGTGACCCACGGGATGGGCCTGGCCGGATCGAACGGCGCGACCATCGGGTCCTCCGCGTACGTACGTGGCGCGTAGAGCCCGCAGTCGCGCGGGTCCAGGGCCCGGTCGCCCAGTTCGTCGAAGGAGGCCGTGACGACGGGAGCGCGATGACGGCGGTGCGTGCCCGCATAGCGTTCCAGCCCCTCCAGGAACGCCAGATCGCGGCTCCGGGCGAAGGAGTTGGCCTGACCGCTCCACGTGACGTCGGTCAGCCCGGCGTATCCGCGCATGAAGACGCTGCCCGCGACCGGCGCGGTGGTGGGCGAGGTGACATCGATCCAGGTGCCGCCGCCCAGCACCCCGCACACCGGATTGGCGAGACCCTTGACCGGCAGCGGGTAGTCGGCGGGGCCGGACAGCCGGTAGGTGTCGGGACGCGGCTTGGGCCGGGACACCGGTGCCGTCAGGGCGGACTCCACGGCGGCCCGGCGCGTGGCCTCCTCCGTGAACGGCCGGCAGTGCGGGCACATCGGCTCCGGCACCAGCGGGAAGGTGCGCACCCGCAGCGATTCCAGGTCGAGTTCCGTGACCTGGGGCAGGGCGGCGTCGGCGCCCTGAGCCGCGTGTCGGGCGGCCCCCGAGGCGATGAGGCGGTGCAGGGACCACACGGCGTCCACCGCATGGTCGGGCAGCACCGGCCAGCGGCCCGCCGCGGTGGTCTCGACGCCCGTCTCCAGCGCCTCGCGCTCGGTGCGGGTACGCAGCCGCTGGCGTCGCATGGCCAGACAGGTGCCGCACACGGGCCCGGCACCGAGCGAGCCGCCCCACGGGCCCAACAGCACGGCCTGGGCGGTGAGATGGACGGTCGCCTCGTGCGGGGACACGGTCTGCGGGGGCGTCTCGCCGAGGACGTTGACGTCGCCGATCCGGGAGACGGCCGGTGCGCTGGAGCGGGTCGCGGCGGCCCGGACCGCCAAGCGGTCCTGGAGATCCGCGCGGGCCGCCTCCAGGGGCGACGTGGCCGGTGCGGGCGCGGTGACGGTGGTCATGGCCGGTTGCTCCAGCGGAAGTTCCGGATGGCGACGAGTCCGAAGACCAGGGCGAACACGACGAGCCCCACGCAGTCCACGGCGATGTCGCCGAGGTCCCCGCGGCCGCCCATGGCGTCGGTCAGCCCGTCGTTGAGGTAGTGCAGCGGCAGCACCTTGGCGACCGTGCGCAGCCAGCCCGGCATGAGGTCGTCGGGGAAGAACGAACCGGAGAGGAAGGCCATCGGCACCATGACGATGTTGGCGATGGCCGCGACCGCCTCCGGGGTGTCGGCGACACTGCCGACGACCAGGCCCATGGCGAGGAACGCGGTGACGCCCAGCGCCAGCAGCGGCAATGCCGCCCAGAACGGCCCGTCCAGGCGCAGGCCGAAGAACGGCAGCAGCGCGACGGCCGTGAACAGCACCGTCTGCACACCGGCGACGCCCACCGCCACGGTCCAGCGGGAGGCGAGCAAGGTGCGCAGCGGGGTCGGCGTACGCCAGATGAGACGCAGCAGGTCGTCCCGGCGCCACTGCATGAGGGCGAAGCCGACGGAGAACACAGCGGCGTTGCCGACACCCCACGAGAGCACACCCGGGGCGATGTAGTTGATGGACGACAGCCCGCCCACGACCTCCTGGTCGTGGAAGATGAGGCCGAAGAGGACGAGGAAGGCCAGCGGAAAGGCGAAGGTGAAGAACAGGGTCGTCTTGTCGCGCACGCTCGCGACGTAGGTGGCCCTGGTCAGTGCCGAGTAGGCGCTCAACGGAGGTGCTCCTTTCCGGTACCGGTCAGGGACAGGTAGGCGTCCTCCAGCGTCGCGGTGCGCACGGTGACCGACTCGATGTCGACGAGGTCGCCGAGCGCGGTGAGGACCCGGTTCGCGGCGGTCGTCTCGATGACGAGTTCGTCGCCCTCGACCGTGGCCCGGTCCACTCCCTCCAGGGCGAGGGCGGCCTTGGGGGAGAGCCCGGCGGCGGGGAGCAGCAGCCGGGCAGGGGCGGCGAGGGAGCGGATGAGATTGCGGGGCGTGTCGAGTGCGACGACGCGTCCGCGGGCGATGATCGCCACCCGGTCGCAGAGGGCTTCGGCCTCGTCCAGGTAGTGGGTGGTGCAGATGATGGTGCGGCCTTCGGAGCGCAAGGAGCGCAACAGCCCCCACAGTTCGCGCCGAGCCTCGGGATCGAGCGCGGCGGTCGGTTCGTCGAGGAAGATCAGTTCGGGCTCGTGGAGCAGGGCGGTGGCGACGGCGAGTCGCTGGCATTGGCCACCGGACAGGTGGTCGACGCGGGCGTTCTCCTTGTCCGTCAGGCCGACGCGTTCCAGGGCCGTGCGCGCCGTGGCCTCGTCCATGCCGTAGAGCGCGGCGACGGTGCGCAGGTGTTCGCCGGCGGTGAGGCGGGCGAAGAAGGCCGAGGCCTGAGTCTGTACGCCGATCCGTGCCAGCAGCGCGGTGTCGCGCGGCCACGGGCTCCTGCCGAGGACGGTGACCGTCCCGGAATCGGCCTCGCGCAGGCCCTCGACGATCTCCACGAGGGTGGTCTTGCCGGCGCCGTTGGGGCCGAGGATGCCGAAGAACTCGCCCCGGCGTACGTCGAGGCCGACGCCGTCGAGGGCCGTCACCTCCCCGTACCGTTTCGTCACGCCGGCCAGGGCGACGACCGTCTCGGAGGTGGTGTGGCCCCGGGCCACATCTGTCTCGCTGTCTGGTGCGCTCATCTCGCCTTTCCTTGCGTGAGCCGACGGGTCCGGGATCCGCCCGGGTCCCGTCCCCGCGCGGGAGAGGTGCCCCGCCGGGTCGATGGGGGGTGTGACCGGCGGGCGTTCCGGGGCGATGGCCGACGGCGTCGCGGGGGCCGGCTCCTGGCGTCGCGCGCGCAGGGAGCGGCCGAGCAGGCCGAGCGCCCACAGCAGCAGGACGGCGGCCAGGGCCGCGGGCGGCAGCCACCAGGACAGGGCCGCCAGGTCGTCCGGCAGCGCAGCGTGCAGCGCCGCGCCCGCCGCCACGAGCACGGCGACGCTCTGCACGGCGATCAGGAGGGCGAAACCGCCGTACACGAGTCGCAGCCGGGGCGGGTACGCGGCGAGGCCCGGGCCGCGGCGGAAGGCCGCCCGGGCGGCGAGCGCCACGAACGTACGGCTGCCGTCGGCGAGGCCCGTGACGCCGGCGGCGTGGCCGAGTGCCTTGTACCCGTCCAGGGGCGGCATCGGCAGGAGGTTGGCGATCGCGCAGACGGTGCCGAGGAACAGCAGCGCGCCGAGTGCGGGGCGGGCCTGGGCGTCGGATGGGAGCAGCGCCCACACCGGGTAGAAGGGCACCAGGAACAGGAGGTTGGCGAAGGCCCCGGCGCAGGCGGTGGCGACCTTGCGAGCCCGGCTGCCCAGGAACTGGACGTCCTCGACCCGGCAGTAGAGATAGGTGGCGCCGAGCAGCCAGCGCAGCCCGATCTCCGTGACCCGGCCGCCCCAGGCACGCGCGAACAGGCCGTGGGCCAGTTCGTGGAGCGCGAGACTGCACCACAGGACGCAGCCGACGGCGAGCAGCACCACGGGCCGCCCGGTGGTCTCCCCGGTCTGCCGCCACAGCGTGCCCGCCTGCACGGCGACGGCGGCGAGCAGCGCGACGGCCAGTGCGGTGAGGACCGTCAGCGCGGCGGGCCGGCGGACGGGGGCGGTCGCGCGGTGCAGCCGGTCCATCAGGGCCGGCGCGTCGGCGACCAGCCTGGTCCGGCCGGCGAGGATGCCGTTGGGCCGGTCCAGCGGCGCGGCAGCGGGCGGTGCGGCGGGTACGGGGCCGCCGTCGAGGAGGCTGCGACGGTGCAGCAGCCCGAGCATCTGCCCCCACTGGGCCTCTCCGAGGCGGGTGCCGAACTCACCCGTGTACTCCCTGCCGATCTCGGCGAGGGTGCGGGTGCCGTCCAGCCGCGTGATCAGGAAGTGCTCCTTGGGACCGACCTCCAGTCGGCTCCCGGTGCGCGGATCCTTGAGCAGGTGGATGCGGGCCGCGCCCCGTACGAGGCTCGGGCCGACGACGACGTCGGCCCGCACACGCGGCCGGGCGGCGAGGAAGGCGTCCACGGTCACTCCGCCTCCCGCGGTGCGCCGTCGCGGAGGGCGCGGGCGAGGACGTAGGAGAGGAAGGCCTCGTCGCGGATCGTCATGCTCAGCCGGTTGTTGGTCATGTGCATGTACGGGGAGAGCAGCATGGGCAGGGCGTGTGCGGGGTCGGTGGCGTGGATGTCGCGGGTGCCGTCCCAGGCACGGAAGGTGAGTTCGCCGCGGCGGGCCAGGTCCCGGGCCCGGTCGCGGAGTTCGGCGCAGTGGGCCGCCCAGCCGCGCAGGAAGGCGGGCAGCCGTTCCGGCTCGCCCTCGGCCACCGCGTCCCGGATGTGCCGGAAACGTGCGGGGAGACTGGCGCCCATGGCGTCGTAGGCGCGTTCGTAGCCCCTGTCGGCGGTGTAGTCGGTGCCGCTGAACGCCCTGTCCCAGAAGGTGTGGTAGCGGTCGAGGAAGGCGAGCAGTGCCTCGTCGTCGGAGAGGAAGGTGCCGGACATCACCATCATCAGCTGCGCGGACAGGCCGAGGAGCACCGTGCGCAGGTGCAGGTTCATGCTCCGGTTCGCCTCGACCACCAGGTCGCTGGAGTGCTGGAAGTGCCACTCGGCGAGTTCGATCCCGGCGGGCCCGCCGTACTTGCCGTACTCGGGTTCGTAAGGGCGGTCCTCGAAGGTGTTGTTGGGGCGCAGCCTCATGCGTCCGTCGGGGCCGAGGAGCCGGGCACGCTCCTCTTCCGAGTACTCCAGGGTGAAGAGGGTCTCGTAGAGGTCGGCGAGAAAGCCCTCCTTGACCTCGTAGAGCGCGGGGCGTTCGCGCAGGAACGCGGTGAGCGCCGCGTGCGTCCGCTCGCGGACGGCCGGTGCGTCCGCGGCCCGGGCGGGTTTGAGGCGCAGCCGCAGATGAGGGCCCTCCAGCCAGTAGTTGATGAAGAAGTACCCGGCGAGCAGGCCTTCTTCGGTCAGTGCGTCCACCAGCGGTTCGACGCACTGGAGGAGCAGTGGGCGGGGGCTGGCCGCGTAGAAGACGTGGACGGCCTGCCACGTGCCGGCGGCGTCGTCGGGCGGCTCTCCGGGGACCGCGGAGGGCGCGGTGGGTGCGGTCACTGTGTTCCGTCCTCTTCGGGCAGGCGGGCCTGGGGCAGCGCGGTCTCGGACAGGGGTGGATCGAGCAGGCCGGCCCCGGGCGTGCGGGCCTCGGCGCGGTCGGCATCGGGGTGCTCGGCTGCGGGCTCGCTCACCGGACCGGGCAGCATCTCGACGGCCAGTTCGGCGACGTGCCGGCCGCGCGGCGAGGTGACGTGGAGTTCCTCCTCGCCCGGGAGCATCTCCTCGAAGACCGTGCGGGCGCGGGCACCGGCGAGGAGTCCTTCGAGGGCCATGAGCGACAGGGGGCTGTCGAAGTCGACGTACTGAGGCTTGGAGCCGCCGAACAGGCCGCTGTCCTCGCCGTCCGCGGTCTGCTGATGGACGGTGGCGAAGACCCGTGCGGGCAGGCCGTGCCGGGTGCGCCAGCGCTGCCAGCCGAGGTACCAGTCGCCGTCGCCGGTGCCGGCGGCGCGCAGCGGGAGGCTGCCGTCGGCGGCCGTCCAGGAGCGCCGCTGCAGGACGAGGGCGTGATGGCGGACACGGGGCCGGGCGGTGACGCCCTGGTCCTCGGGCCCCGCGGGGACGCCACGCCACACGTCCAGCACGGAGCGGGCGGTGGGGGAGAACAGCAGGAGGGTCCGCGGGATCTCGGGCAGCACCATGGGGACGAGGTAGCCGAGGTAGAGCGGGACGATCTCGCGGTCGAGGCGGGTGGAACGCAGGACGAGCCGGTCCGTGTCGACGTCGTGCACGGCGTGCAGGTCGTCGAGGTGGATCCGGGCCTCCTCGGGGGCGGTGCTGTGCTCGCCGGGGCAGACGATCTCGTAGTCCGTGAGCCGGCCGTGGAGATTGAGGTTGGTGGTGGCGGCACCGGCGGTGATCTCGGCGAACACCGCGCCGGGCGGCAGCAGTTCGCGCAGGTCCTCGCGCAGCGCGGTGGTGAGGTCGGTCCCGTCCCCGCCGTCGAAACAGTGGGTGAAGCGGGTGAAGGGGAAGCAGAGGCCGCCGAAGGAGTTGTTGAGGACGACGAGGGGGTCGCCGTCGCGGCGGGCCAGTTGGAGGAAGTGGCTCTGCGGCTGGAAGGCGGGTGCGGCACCGGCGAGCGCGTCGGCCACCTCGTCGACGGTGGCGTCGTCGAGGACGAACTCGTCGGCGCCGGACGGCAGTACGGACCAGTCGGCGCGGACCCGGGCGGTGAGGGCGGCGCGGGCCCGGTCGACGGCGGAGATCTCCGGCATGCCGAGCCAGTTCTCCTCGGGGGCGTGGCTGCCGTCCGGGAGGAAGTCGTCCTTGGTGGCGGTGAACTGGACGTACTGCCGGAAGATGTCCTCGTGGAAGTCGTGGACAAGCCGCAGCACGTCCGCGCAGCGCCCGCCGTGTCCGAAGCGGGCGAGGAAGAAGCCCTTGAGCGTGAGCCGTTGGGGCAGGGCCACGTCGAAGGCGGGCAGGATGCGCCCGATGGAGCGGAGCGGACCGGCGGCGAGCGTGGTCCACTCCGTGAGGCCGGCCGTGGTGGTGCCGGCGGACACGTCCTCGTAGACCAGGGTCTGTGGCAGCGTGGGGTGTTCGGCACCCAGCTCGGCCTGGAGGGCGAGGAGATCGGTGCGCAGGCCGGCGAGCAGTGCGCGGCGGGCCGGCAGGTCGGCGTGCGGGTAACGCGCGAGGGCGTCGGCCGGGCCGTCCAGCCGGGCAGCCAGCGCAGCGGCCCAGGGACGCCGGAGGGCGCGCAGCGAACGCTGGAAGGCGGCCAGCGGGTCTCCGCCGTGCACGCCCGTGTCCAGACCGGGGAGTTGGAGCATCCCGAGGTCACGCAGGGCGGTGAGGTACCGCTCGGCCTCCTCGTCACCGGCTCCGGTGGTGGTGGCCAGCCAGCGCGCCAGATCGCCGTGGCGCAGGGTGCCGTCCTCGTCCCGCAACAGGGCGAGCATGCCGTCGAGGGCGCCTTGGCGGCGCAGGAAGAAGAGGCGGTCCTGGGCGGCGTCGAAGCTGATGGGCGCGCTGTCGTCGCCGGCCGTGACGGCCCGCTGGACATAGCGGACGCGGCCCTCGTCCAGCTTCCAGCCGGAGGCCAGGGTCACCGGGAGGTCGGCGCGGCGTCGCGGATCGGCGGTGACGAGTTCGGCGAGGCGGGTGAGGACGACGACGTTGAGCCGGGGATGGCCCGTCCAGTCGTCGTGGACACGGGTGGCGGCCGCGCCGTTCGCCGCGGCGGTGTCGAATGCTCCGAGGGCGACGCCGGTGAGGGTGCTGAAGGGACTCGTCTTGCAGGCGGTGCGGTACAGGTAGGAGAGCAGTGAACGCTCCATCTTGCGGGCCCGCTTGCCCGGTACGGGCGCGGGGTCCGCGGCGAAGCCGTCGAGCCGTTCCTCCAGGGTGGGGGAGGCGAGGAGCAGGCCGCGCCGCAGCCGCTCGTCGCGGGCCAGTTCGCGCAGCGCGGCGCGGGTGCGGACGAGCCCGGCGGCCAGGACGGTGTCGCCCTCACGGCGCAGTCGCTCCCAGCGGACGCGTGCGTCGAGCCAGGTCGCGAGGTCGGTTCCGGTGGTCCCGCCGAGGTCCGCGGCGAGAGCGCGGGCGGCGTCGGGATCGGCGGGCAGCCGGTTGTTGAAGACCTGCCTGCGCAGGGCGAGCAGGCGGCGGCGCAGCCCGGCGTCCTCGGTCCCGCCGACCGCTTCGGACAGCGGGTCGCTGAGGCGGGCGCCCAGCTCGGCGAGCCGGTCCTCCTCGGCGGCGGTCCGGCCGGCCCAGTCGGCTGCCTCGGGAGCGCGCAGCGCGAGGACGGTGTCGGCCGGCAGGCCCGCGACGCGGAGCATGAACCGGCTGTGCAGGCCCACTGGTTCGCCGGCGAGGGCGGTGTCCTGGGCCGGGGTGGTGGCGGTCGGGCTCACGCCCTCCCCCTTTCGTGTGGGGTGTGCTGCCGCTCGGGAACAGGCCGTCGGGCGCCCCGTCGGTCCGGGGCGGGGCTCGCGGTCACGGGGCGACGATGTCGTAGCGGTAGTCGGCGGGGTGCGGCCGCTCATGGCCGATCATCATGATCAGCAAGGGGATCTCCCCCCGTTCGGCCAGCCCGAGTTCCTCCCCGAACGAGACGCTGTCGAAGCCGAGCGCGACGCCGCAGGCGGTGCCCGCCGCGGAGGCGGCGGTGTAGACGGCCTGGGCGGTGGCGCCGACGGTGGCGTTGACGAGGCGGTAGCCGCGGTCGCCCACGGCGTCCAGCACGGCGTGGGTACGGGCGACGGGCACCAGGACGGCGGCGGCCTGCTCCATGTTGTAGTTGGCGAGGAAGTAGTTCTCCTGGAGGAAGGATCCGAAGTCCCCGGCCTTCATCAGCACCAGTCCGCCGGTGTCCCGGTCGTACTCGTAGAGCCCGGCGGGCACGTCGCGCACGTGGTTGACGAAGACGTACAGCCGGATCAGGGGTGCGCCGCCGGGCGTCTCGGTGTCGCTGTCCAGGGTGCCCGCGGCGACGGCGGCGGCGAGCGCGGCGGCGAGCCGGTCCGGGGCGAGCGGCTCGGCGGCGGCGAACCGGCCGAAGCTGCTGCGGCGTTCGCGCAGCGCACGGCGCACGGGTGTGTCCAGCGGCACGGGCGCGGGCAGCGCACTGCGCTCGCCGGGGCCGGCGGGCGCGGCGAGCGCGGTGTCCAGGGTGCCGGGGGCGGGCCGGTCGGCTGCGCCCTCCAGCGTGGCGGCGTGGACGCGCTGCACGGTCGGGAAGGACAGCACGCGGCGGGACTTCTCGTCGGGTGTGCGGCGCACGCGCGCCCCGGGCGCCGGCGGCGCGGGTGTCGCCGGGCCGGTGCCCGCCCACCGCAGCGGGACCACGGCGAACACGCCGTCCTCGTCGGCGTCGAGTCCGAGCAGCCCGCCCACCCTGGGTTCGTCGAACCAGAGGGCGCTGCCCAGCTGCAGGCCGTGGGCGCGGGCCCACATCCGCCAGGTCTGGAGGAGCGCTCCGACGTCCATCGTGACGGCGTGGTAGCAGAAGCTGTTGTACTTGAACGCGTTCTGCCAGAACGTCACCCCGAGGACGAGGAACTGGTCGGTTCCGGCGGCCTCCTCCCAGTCGCCGAGAGCCGCGCGGACCTCGCCGGCGACGTCGCCCGCGAGGAGCCGGGTGACGCGGTGGCGCGGAGTGTCGTAGTAGTACACGCCCGGTGTGAGTGGGCCGCTCGCGCCGGTGACCCAGTGGATGCCGACGGGGTAGAGGCCGCCCCCGGAGGCGGTGCCGCGCGACCAGTTGGCGTGGGAGTGGAAGGGCAGCGAGCCCAGATCGGTGTTGGCCTGGACGGCGAGCCGGCGCCCGGAAAGACCGTAGGAGTCGCGGAGCATCGCGCCGAGCAGGGGCAGGGTGAACTCCCCTGTGCCGCGCTGCCCGAACAGGCCCCGGTCGAGGGTGGCGTCGTCCGCGCAGCCGCCGTCGGGCAGCGGGAAGGACGAGGCGCCGGGGAAGAACTTGCCCTTGCGCGGGCGGTCGGACCAGTCGGGGACGAAGTCGGCCGGCTCCATGGGGATCCGGCCCCGCCGCATCACCGCGGTCGCGTACTCGTGGGCGTATCCCATGCTCACTCCCTGTTCTGCTCGTCTGTACGGGGCGTCGGCGGTGGCCGCCGCGGGCTCGTGCGGGTGCGCCGGACGGCGCTGCGCGGGCACTTCCTCGAACGGATGCCGGCGGCGGGCCGGAGACCGGGTGCCGCGGGCGGGTGGTGCGGGACGACCGGTCAAGGGAAGGGATGCGGAGCGGGGTTGAGGTCCTGCGGCGCCAGATCGGCGTCACGGAGACCGGCTTCCCGGAGCGCGGAACGGACCCGGGGCATCGTGGGCCCGCGCTGCCTGCGCCATCCGAAGTCGATCGGGACGAGACCGGGCACCAGGACCTTGACCGTGCGGAAGCCGAGGTCGCGCTGTTCGGCCGAGGTCTGGTCGACCACCACCACGTCGAAACCCCGCGCCGTCACGGCGGCGACGCAGGACTCCACGTCCTCCCGCAGGTCCGCCGACGGGCGCGGCGCAGCGGGCCCGGAGGCCAGCGAGTCGAGCGGCACCCGGTCGGCGTCCTTGCGCCCCTTCAGCAGGAAGTCGGTGTACGGGCCCATCTCGGGCAGCCCGTACAGCAGCGGGTGGTCGTGCAGGACGCGCACCTCGTCGAAGTCGTGCGTCATGCGCCGCAGCCGGTTCACCTCGCGGGCCACCCGGCGACGGAGGTTGACGGAGTCGGTGGCGATCTCGCAGAGTCCGGCGGCGAGCGCCGCCTCGGGGTCGAGGGAGGCCCCCGCGCCGAAGCAGAGCAACCCCGGTCCTCCGTCGAGGCGTTCGGCGACGGCGGTCACCACCGGCACCGGGAAGGTGATGCGGGTGTCGAAGAACCGGGCCCGGTAGCCGTACATTGCCAGCCGGTCGACCATGGCGCGGCTCGCGGCCCGGGTACTGGTCGACGGGTCGATCTCCGGCAGCCGCGCCCGGCCGAACCAGGCCAGCAGGAACGCGTCGCGTTCCAGTGTCTCCAGCAGCCCGTGGTGGACGGCCTCCGTGAGCGAGCCGCCCGACGCGCAGCCGTTGGAGCTCTCCTGCACGAAGCGCCGCCGGACGCCGCCGGGCGCGTGGTAGTACGCCACCACCTCCGGTACGAGGACGGGGCGGGCGTCGCGCAGCGACCAGCCCCACACCCAGTCCACCGGGCGGTCGGGCGCGAAGCGCGGTGCGTCCGGCTCCGCGGCGTGGAAGGCGTCGGAGTACAGGCCCGTGACGCGCGGGTCGACCGCGGTGTCGCCGAGCTCGTCGAGGGCGGCGGTGACGGCGGTCTTCCTCGCGCGGGCCCGCATCCCGGCGTAGCGTTCCAGGCCCTCCAGCAGGCCGACGCGGACACTCGTCGCGTAGGCGTCGGTGTGACCGCCCCAGTAGCAGTCGCGCAGGTAGGCACCCGAGCGGGTGGTGAACGCGCCGACCGCCGAGGAGGTCGAGGCGGACGTCAGGTCGGGGGCGACGGACGGGCCCAGCATCCCGGTGACGGGGTTGGCGAACGCCGCCGGCGCGAGGTCGTAGGCGTCCAGGGGGCGCAGCCGGAAGCGGTCCGGGGCGTGCTTCGGGGTGGGTCCGAGCGTGATCCGGGCGGCTTCGGCGGTGTCGTCGGGGCGTGTCGCGCAGGACGGGCACTCGCCGTCGGGCACCAGCGGGAACCGGGACACGTGCAGGGTTTCGAGGTCCAGCAGCCAGACCCAGGGGTGACGGTCCGAGGGCGTCCGCCGGGCCGCCGACGCGACGAGCGCGGCGAGGGCGTCCGCCACGAAGGCGGCCTGCCACGGCGGGGTCCCGGTGGCACGGGGATCCCCACCGCACTCCAGGGCGTCGCGGAGGAACCCGGCGCGCACCGCCTGCCAGCGGCGGGCCAGGCACTGCGGGCAGCCCGTGGCTCCGGCCGTGGCGAGGGGGCCGACCACGGCGTGATGCCCGTACAGGCCGACCGGTACGGTCCCGGGCGTGAACTCGCCCGGTCCGACGGCCAGTTCATCGCGCACACCGAGGGACGTCACGCGTGTCGGCGGCATGCCGGGGTGACACCCCGCGCGGTCCGCGAGGGCGGCCGTGAGCGCGTCGCACAGTGCGCTCCACGGCCCGGTGGCCCCGCCGGACCCGGGATGCGCCACCGCCTCGGGACACTGCGCGGGCGCGGTCTCAGTGGGCACGGTGCTCCCCGCGGGTCAGCAGGACGCGCACCGCGTGGACCTGGCCGGCGGCCAGGTCGGGTGCGGCCACGGGCACCGCGTAGGCGTCCCGTCCGGCGGCGGCGAGGCCGTCCAGCACGGCCGCCCAGGTGGTGGTCGTCCCGGGGAGCGGCACGGGGTCCTCGGCGACGAGGGTGGCGCCGTCCAGATCGGCCCAGAGCGGGTCTCCGGCGTCGGGCCGCCCCGCGGCGCCGGCCGTCTGTTCGGCCCCGAGCAGGTCGCGCAGCGCTTCCAGCACGGCGTCGCGCAGCCGCAGGCCGCAGCCGGTGGTCCAGCGCACCGCACCGGTATCCGCATCGGTGAGGCGGGCCATGGCGACGGGCAGTGTGTTCCCGCCGGCGGCGGTGAGGTCGAGGACCTCCGCGGTGATCCCGAGGTTCTCCGCCGAGCGGAGCAGGAACACCAGCTCCGGGTCGTCGGCGCGAGCGGCCGGGTCCACGGCACGCAGCGGCGCGATGCGGTGAACGGCGCCGCGCAGCGCGTCGTGGGCGAGCGCGGTGCCCAGCGCGCGGACGAGCGCGGCGCGCGGGCTGCCGGCGGCGCCGGTGCCGGCCGACGAGCGTTCGAAGAGGCCCTGGTCGTTCCAGCCACCGAAGGTGCGCGCCGCGCCGGCGGGCACCAGGACGGTCCGGCCGTCGAGCAGCGAAGTGGCCTCGGTCCAGTGGGCGATCGCGTCGGCGGGCACGTCGAGGCCGCTGGAGACGGTGAGTTCGGCGGGCGTCACGCGTGCCCACTTTCCGACCGCGGCCTCCAGAGCGGCGGCGTCCAGGACCCGGGGCGGGACGACGTGCTCGGCGTACACCTCGGCGGCGCGGAACAGAGCGGTGAGGCGGGCGCCGGCGACGTGGTGGACGTCGACCGCGGAGATCCGGCGCACGCGGCCGGGTGCGAGGCCCAGGCGGACGGTGCTGACCTTGAGCGGGGTCTGCTCCCAGTCGTCGTCGGCGTAACCGGTGAAGACACCGGCTCTCTCGTGGACGAGGACGTTCCGCTGCTCCAGGGCGGTGAGGGCGGCGCGGGCCGCGTCCTCGTCGGCGGCGCCGTCGGTGGGCAGGGCGGCCGGTTCGTCGTCCGCGTGCGGTGTGCGCAGTGCGTCGCCGGTGACGGGGAGCGGATCGTCCGCTCCGCCGCAGAACCGGCAGCGCGGGTGCGGCAAC
Source organism: Streptomyces krungchingensis (assembly GCF_054729265.1). Classification (NCBI taxonomy): domain Bacteria; kingdom Bacillati; phylum Actinomycetota; class Actinomycetes; order Kitasatosporales; family Streptomycetaceae; genus Streptomyces; species Streptomyces krungchingensis. The sequence goes on along the minus strand of NZ_JBPUKY010000001.1, from coordinate 595,060 downwards.
AGCGGTTCGGTCAGCACGTCGAGGGAGTCGAGGTCCTGCACGACGACCTGGTTGCGTGTCTCGGCCGGCAGCGCCTCGGTGACGAGCCGGAACACCTCGAAGGCGAGGAGGTTGCCGAGCATGCCGGCGAGCGGGCCGCCGAGGGCGGCCGGGGGAGTGCCGAGAGGTGCGGCGGGGCCGACCGAGGCCCACAGATCGGCACTGTCCGCGGGGTCGGCGCCCGCCCCGAGCCGCAGGGCGGCGCAGGACCAGCAGCCGGGAGCGTCGCCGGTCATCACCGGGCCGATGACGGCGCGGTCGCCGAAGGTCCAGGCACCGAGCAGCCGACGGCCCGCCGGTACGCCCTCGGTGAGCAGACGGATCAGCTGGCGAGGTCCGGCCGCGCCGGTGACCAGGACGGTGTCCCAGCCGTCGAGTTCGTCCCAGCCGTACGTCCGCGCGGTCGGGGCGGGCAGCACGGTGACGCGTGGGGCGCAGCCCGCGCCGTCCAGTTCGGCGGCCTCGGCGTCGAGGTCGGCGGTGCCCTCCACGCCGTGCAGTTCACGGCGCAGGACGCCGTGCGAGGAGTCCGGCTCGGTGACGGCGACGGCGGCGCAGCCGTTGCGCAGCAGACCGAGTGCGGCCCAGCGGGCCAGAGCGTCGTCACCGAGGACGGCGACGGGGGCCGAACGGAATCTCAGGAACCGTCCGGACGCGCCGTCGGCGTAGTGGTCGAGATAGTCGAGCTGGTGCGCGAAACGCGCCGCGACCTGCGGCGGAAGGACGTCCGACGGTGGTTCGGGCGCGGCGTCCCGGGCGAAACCACGCGCGTAGAGTGCGCGCACGAGTTGGACCACCATGTCGCGCTGCTTGTCCCCCAGGCCGTCGCACAGCTCCTCGACACGTCGTCTGCCGTCGAGGTGAGGCACGATCAGCGCGGCGAACCGGTAGGCGGACCGGGTGACGACGTTGAACCCGCCGTGGGCGTTGTGGAAGAGCACACCGGACGGGGTGCGGGTGAACAGCACGTCCCTGCGGATGCGGGGCCGCGACCGCGCGATCTCCTCGTACGAGGTGGGAGTGTGAGCCATGAGTTCCGGAACCTCCGATGGGGGCGGGGGCTGTCAGTCGGCCGGTGGCGGGGGCACGTCCGCCGGGCTGTGCGGGGCGGCGACCGGGGGAGCGGTGCTGGCCGCCTGGACGAACAGGCGTAACAGGTCGTGGACGCGGTACCGGCCGGGCGGACCCTCCTCCAGCAGTCCGGCGTCGACCAGGGAGCGCAGTACGGCGGTTCCGGGAGCCGCGGGGGAGGCCCGCCCGCGGGCCGCGGGCGCCTCGGCGAGCGCCGCTGCGGGCGGGGTGCCGGCCGGAGGCAGCGCGGGGTGTCCGTCGGGCGGTTCGCCGCGCAGTACGGCGAGTTGGAGGCGGCGCAGCGCCGGACCGGGTTCCACGCCGAGTTCCGTGTCGAGGTGGGTGCGGATCCTGCGGTACTCGGCGAGCGCCTCGGCGCGCATCCCGGAGCGGTACAACGCCTCGATCAGCAGGACGGAGAGACCTTCGTGCCCCGGATGGGCCTCGACGGCCCTGCGGGCCTCGCCGATCATCTCGCGGTGCCGTCCGAGGCGCAGTTCGCCGTCGAAGACCCGCTCGACGGCGAGCAGACGCTCCTCGGACAGACGCGCGACATGGTCGCGGTGCAGCTCGTCGGAGTGGACGTTGCCGAGGAGCGGGTCCTTCCAGAGGCTCAGCGCGGCCCGTGCCAGGCGCAGCGCGGTCTCCGGGTCCTCACAGGTCTGCGCCCGGGAGAGCAGGTCGCGGAAGTGGAGGAGGTCGAGGGTGTCGGCGTCGGCGTGTAATCGGTAGCCGCCGGCGACGGCCTCGATGGTCTGGTTCGCGACGCCGTACTTGGCGAACAGCCGGCGCAGCCGAAGCACGCAAGTGTGCAGAGCGGCCTTGCCTCCCGCCGGCGGTGCGCTGCCCCAGACCACGCGCTGGAGGAAGCCCGAGGAGACGACGGCGCCGGGGTGGAGCAGCAGCGCGGCGAGCAGCGACGCGGGGCGTGAGGGCTGCAGAACGACCGTCTCGCACCCGTCGGTTATGGCTAACAGACCCAGTACCAGGAACCGGGGGCGGCCTTGGGACGGCGCGGCGACGAGCCGCTCGGGGAGCGCGCCCTCGGGCACGCGGGCATCGGTCTTCTCCACAGCCCCTCACATCGCACGGTGGGTGATGTATCAACGGCCTTGCGTGGAAGGGCCGTTGCGCACGTTCGGGGTGCCGATCGTGGACATGACCGCTGCCGAGAGGCGAACTTAGATTGCGTATCGGACGCCCGTCCAGTGGTTGACGTCAAACATCTGGTAACACGTTAGGTAGGCAACGCCCCACCGGGCACGCCCCGTTGGCGAGCGGGCCGAGAGGGCATACCCTGCGACGGGCGTTCCACGACAGCCCCCGGAACACCGCACTCAGGGGAGGACCCATGCCGTGGTGGGCGCTGATCCCGGTCGTCTCGATGATCACCGGGCCCGTGGCGCTGTACGTCATGACCCGCAACAAACGCCGGGCCGACGACACCGACGAGCGGTACGACGAGCTCTCGCAGAAGTACACCGCGCTGCTGGAGGAGACCACGTCCGGCGAACTCCCGAACGGCCGGGGGCGCTCCCCGGACACCCACTGAACCCCGTCGGAGAACGGGAACCGAGGGAGCCGTCCGCCGGCCGACGACGGCCACGGACGGCGGGGCGGCGGCCATGAACGTCCGGCCCGATCACCCGCCCGTCGACCGGTCCTGGCTGGGCAGACCGATCGACGCCCGCCCACTGTTCGGCCCGGAACTGGCCGCCCTGCTCGACCTGCTCCGCTCCCTGCGCCCGGGCGACTGGCACGGTACTCCGGTCCCGGGCTGGACCGTGCACGACCTCGCCGCCCACATCCTGGGCGACTACCAAGGACGCCTCGGCCGGCGCACGGGCGAGAACCGGCCGACCTTCGCGCCCGGCGAGACGCTCGAAGCGTTCATCCACCGCACCAACCAGGAATGGGTCGACCTCCACACCGGCCACAGCCCAGCCGCGCTCATCGACGCCCTCGAACAGGCCGGGACCGAGGTCACGGACCGATTCGCGGCCGCCGACCTGGATGCCACGGGCCTGGGCGTGTCCTGGGCCGGGGCCGACCCGGCGCCCAACTGGCTCGATCTCGCACGGGAGTTCACCGAGTACTGGACCCACCGTCAGCAGATCCGCCACGCCACCGGCCGCGCGACGGACCCGGAACCCCGGTCCCTCGCCCTGGTCCTGGACACGTTCATGCGCGCCCTGCCGCACACCCTGCGCGACAGCCCCGCGCCCGTCGGGACGCAGGTCCAGGTGATCGTCGACGGGCGGGCCGGCGGCGCCTGGACGGTGACCGCCACCCCGGACCGCTGGTCACTGGCCGAATCGCCGCTCGGCCCGCCGGCCGCTTCGCTGGTCATGGACGCGGAGACCGCCTGGCGCCTGTGCACACGCGGCATCGATCCCGGCACCGCGCTCGACCGCTCCCGTACGCGAGGAGACCGGCGGCTCACCGAAGCCCTCTCCCGGATCGTGTCCATCGTCCGCTGAACGCGGCCTGCCGGTCGCCCTCGGCATCCCGCGTCGGGACGGACGCGTACGCGACGGAGACGTCACCGCCCCTTGCGCGGTCCGGACCGTCCCTTGCGCGCTCCAGACCGTCCCTTGCGCGCTCCGGACCGTCCTTTGCACAGTCCGGACCGCCCCTTAGGCCGGATGCCCGCGCCCGGATGCACCGTATGTCCCGGGCCCCACAAAATCCTGATCATGTGGAGATCATCGAGAACTCGATCCGCTCATCGTGCCATGCGCCGCGGCAGTGCCCGCCATGCCATAGCCTCGACCGCTGCCTGTGGCCTTCTCCTGACGATCGCCACGGCATGCGGTGACACGACCGCCGGGAGGAGCCCCGGTGGTGCGCCGGGCACCAACGGTCCGGCGTCCGCCTCGCCCCGCTCCGCGAAGCCCGACCGGGTTCCCGGCATCGGGGACCGGATGTGGCGGCAGGTCCCCGCAGACACCCGCCAGGTGGTGGCCGTCTACGGGGACGACAGGGACTCACCCGACGGCGTCGTCGCTCTTTACGAGAAGAAGGGCGAGACCTGGAAGCAGACCGGCAGCTGGCCCGCCCACAACGGCAAGCTGGGCTGGACGACCGACCATCAGATGGACGACGAGCGCAGCCCCGTGGGCGTGTTCACCCTGACCGACGCGGGCGGCGTGCTGGCCGACCCGGGCAGCCGGCTGAAGTACCGGCAGGACGACCACGCCTTCGCGTCCACGATCTACTGGGACGAAGCCCACGAGCACGACTTCGACTACGTCATAGCCATCGACTACAACCGGATCAAGGGCACCCCTCCCTACGACTGGTCCCGGCCCCTGGGTGTGGAGAAGGGCGGGGGTATCTGGCTGCATCTGGACCACGGTGACGGCACGTCGGGCTGTGTCACCGTCCCGGAGTCCGGGATGAGGTCCCTGCTGCGCACCCTCGACCCCGCACGTCACCCCGTCGTGGTGATGGGCGACAAGGAGCGCCTGAAGCGCTGAGGGCCCCTCGGACCGTCGGTGGGCCAGTGAACCTCGGGGGCTCGTTCCACCGCTTCGAGACCGGGCGGGACCGCACCGCGCCGGACCCCACCGCGCGGGACCGGACCGCACCGCGCCGGACCGCGCCGACCGTACGGCGACGACGGACCGGGGCCCGACCGGCGCCGACGCCATCGGTCCTGCGCAGATCGGCGCGTCGCGGGACCGGTCGCGCGCAGGCCGCCCCACACCAAGGGCGAACAGGCGTTCTGGTTAAGGTGCGGCCATGCACCGCAGTCACGTCGACGGCGTACTCGTCCTCCGGTACTCCGAGCCCGGGCCCCTCCACGCCACGCTGCGTTTCGGCGTCGGCACCCGCGACGAGACCTACCGCACGCTCGGTGTCAGCCGCCTGGTCGCCGCCCAGGCCGTGCGCACGACGCGACAGCACCGCCCGGAGCGGGACCGGCTCGTCGCGTCCGGCGGACCCGAAGAGACCCGGTTCACCGTCTCGGGTACCCCTGAGGAGGTCTCCGACTGCCTGGAGGCTCTTTGCCGGGCATTGTCCGACCCGCGGGTCGGCGAACCGGGCGACGTGGGGGACCTGTTCGACGGGGAGGACACCGGGTCGCTCGATCCCCGGGCCGCCGGTGCGCTGAACGGCCGGTTCGGCTCGCAGGCCGTCGGCCTGGAGGGTCACAAGGACAGCCGGAGTGGGCCGCCGACCGCGGACATGCTCCTCACGCACGCCTCGCGCTGGTTCACCCGTACCAACGCCGTCCTGACCCTGACCGGACCGGATCCCGTCGGCCTGCGGCTCCCGCTGCCTTCCGGCGAACGACCGCGTCGCACCGCACCGCAGGCCCGCTACCCGCGTGCGTCCTGGACCCACCGCGACATCGAAGGTGTGGCACTGTCCGTCGAAGCTCCGATCGGATCTGCCGCGGTGGAACTCGCCCACCTGATCCTGCGGGAACGGGTGACCGCCGCACTCGCCGCCCGGTCCACGCCCGCAGGGTCCGCCGCTCCGGCCGAGTCCGCCGAGGCGCTGCACGACTCGGTCACGGTCGTCCGGCTTCTCCTCGTGCCGGCTGCCGCCGACGCTGTCGAGTCAGTGGCCGCGACGGTGTGGTCGGAGGCGGTGCGCGTGTCGAAAGAAGACCCCACGCCGGACGAGGTCGCCCGGCACACCGCCTCGCGGGGCGGCGCCACCGGCCGTTCGCGCACCCTCGAAGACGCTGCTCGTGGCGAGTTGTTCGGGACCCCGTGCCTCGACGACGGCAGCCGGCGCCGCGCCCTGGAGTGCGTCACCCCGCAGGGCGTGCGCGAGTCCTGGCAACGGGTCATGGGGCACGCCCAGTTGGTCGTCCCGACCGGCACGCTCCTCCACTTGGCCGGCCAGGACGGCCGTCGGCTCTGGTGCACGTCGTGCTGGACCTGGGACGAAATCCCCCCGCACGGAGAGGTGTTCCGCGCATCCCTGCCGAAGCGCGCGTTCGGACGGTCCGCCGAGCGGCACTGGATGGTCCTGACCACCGACTCGTTGGTGTTGTGCACACCCGGCGCCTGTCACAGGCTCCGCCTGGACGACGTCATCGCCGTCGAACGGTGGGGCCCCGAAAGGAACTTGATCGGACGCTGCGGCTGCTCCATCGGCGTCGACCCCGCCTGGTACCGCGGAGGCCATCGGCTGGTCCGTGCGCTCGACGAGGCCGTCCCGGCGGAGCTCGCCTTCGACGGCGTCGAACATCCGGAGCGGGACGAGCCGTAGCCGAGGAGGACACCGGCCTCCCCGGTTCAGGCATCCGTCAGCTCCTTCAGAGGTCGAGGACCACTTCGGTCGTCGGTTCGCTGCAGCAGACGAGGACGGTGCCGGGTTCCGGCGGTTCGAGGGGCTGTGTGGTGTACCTGGTGTCGCCCGACACGACGTGGGTGACGCAGGTGTGGCAGACGCCGGTGCGGCACGACCAGCGGGTGGGGACCTCGCAGGCCTCCGCGAGGTCGAGGAGCGAGGCGTGGGCCGGTGACCACGGTGTGGTGACGCCACTGCGGGCGAAGGTGACGAGCGGGCCGGTGCCTTCGGGGCCGGGTGGTTGGTGCGGTCGGACCGTGGCGGTGGGCGTGACGCCCGGATTGATGGCGGGCAGGGCGCTGAACTGCTCCACGTGGATCCGCGCCGAGTCCAGGCCGAGTTCGCGCAGGAAGCCGCCGACGTCGTCCATGAAGGAGGTCGGTCCGCAGAGATAGGCGTCGGCGTCGGCGGGGATGCCCAGGGCCGCGAGCGAGCGTGCGCTGGGGCGGCCCTGGCCGATGTGGGCCTCGTCGGGACGGAGGGAGGCCTCGGCCGTGTAGGAGATGTGCTCGTGGGCCCGGGGGAGTTGGGCCAGGAGCGCGTGGACCTCGTCCGCGAACGCGTGGTGGGCGCGGTCGCGTGCGGTGTGGATCCACCAGACGGGACGTGGGTCGCGTACGGCGGCGAGCCTGTGGAGCATGGCGAGTACGGGGGTGACGCCGATGCCCGCCGACAGCAGGACGACGGGCCCGGTGCCGTCCTCGAGGACGAAGGTCCCGCGGGGACAGGCGATCTCCACGAGGTCGTCGGCGTGCAGACGCGTGTGGAGGTAGCCGCTGACCAGCCCGTGCGGCTCGTGCTTCACGCTGATGCGGTACGAGCGGGCCGTGGGCGTGGAGGACAGGGAGTAGCTGCGCACCGCGGGGGCGCCGTCGCCGGCGGGGACGCGGATCGAGAGGTACTGTCCCGGGCGGGAGTCCGGCAGTGGTGTGTCGTCGGTGGCGTCGAGGTGGATGGACGCCACGGCGGGGGTCTCGGGGACGATCCGGGCGACACGCATGGTCTTGAATCCCGGCCATCCCGGCATCTCTCTGGTCTGCTGCGGCTCGGCGCGCCCGCCGGGCCACCCCGGTTCCTGCTTGGGCTGTTGAGCGGCCGCCAGTTCACGGAAGGACTGCTGCCATCCGGGGCTCAGGGCGGGGATGCGGAGAGCTCTGCGCAGCTTGGCGGGGTCGCGGTCGGGGAGGTAGAGCAGTGCGTCGGTGTCGGCGACGCTGAGCTCTTCCGGGCCTCTGCGGGTGAGGGTGATCTCGTCGCCGGCCTGGACGTGGCCTTCGGAGATGACGCGCATGTAGAAGCCGGGGCGGTGGTGGGCGACCAGCAACGAGGCCATGGTCGGTTCGCCCAGGCGCATGCCGACCCGGTAGCAGGTGACGCGGGGCTGGCTGACCTCGAATTCGGCGTCGCCGATGCGGTACCGGTCGCCGATGCACACCTCGTCGTCGGGCAGGCCGGCGACGGTGAGGTTCTCGCCGAAGCTCCCGTACGACAGGTCGTCGCGGCCGAGATGTTTCTGCCAGTACTGGTAGGACTCCTGCTGGTAGACGAGGACGGCGCGCATCTCGCCGCCGTGTCCGGCGAGGTCGCCCTGTCCGTCTCCCGCGATGTTCAGCCGCCGCACCATCCGGGGCCCGCGGACAGGAGATTTCCAGGCGCCGGTGTGGACGGTCCTTCCCTGCCAGGAGACGTCCTTGGGCATTCCTACGTTGACGGACAGCAGCGTCGCCATCGCGGACCTCCTGCGGGGGCGGCAGGGCCGGCAGCCCCTCATGGCGTGGTGATCTGGGCGCTCGGGCCGATCCTAATTCTTGTGCGGGTGCCCCCGCGATTCCGCGCCGACGGCGCGCGCGGTCGTCTCGGGTGCCGGAGGCTGGGGCGATGGGAGAGGCTGCTCACGGAGCACGCGGGTCAGGAAGCGGCGGACCATGCGGGTCAGGTGCCGACGGACGGGACGGACCGCGTGAGCCCGGAGCCGGTGGACCGGGCGCGCCCGGAGGCGAGGGACCACACGGGTCACGTACCGACGGGCCGTACGAGCCGGGAGGCGACAGTCAGCACGGGCCGGGAGGCGACGGTCCGGACGGGCTGGGAGGGGACGGTCCGGACGGGCCGGGAGGGGACGGTCCGGACGGGCCGGGGGGAGGAGCCACGTCGTTCGGCGTGGAACGCGATCCCGCCCGCGTGGTCGCGTTCAGCGACGGCGTCATCGCCATCGCCATCACGCTGCTCGTCCTGGAGATCCATCCGCCGCGGGACACCGATCACCTGCTGCACGACCTCGTCGCGCTGTGGCCGTCCTACCTGGTGTACGTCGTCACCTTCATGCTGATCGGGCAGGTGTGGGTCAACCACCACATCATGTTCGACCACGTCCGCAGCGCCGACCGGGTGGTGCTGTTCTTCAACACCGTGTTGCTGATGGACGTGGCCTTCCTGCCCTTCGCCGCCTCCGTACTGGCCGAGGCCTTCCGCGACGGACACGGTCAGCGCACCGCCGTGGTCCTCCACGGCGTGGCCTTCGCATTCCTGGCCGTGCTGTTCAACGTCATCTGGTGGCACGTCCGCCGTCGACGCCTGCTTGCCGCCTCCCTCGAACCGGCCGGCGTGGCGGCGATCGGCCGACGCTTCCGGCTCGCCGTCGCGTGGCTGGCCACCGGAACCCTGATCGGCGGGGTGCTGCCCGTACTCGGCGTGGCCGTGATCGCCGCCTTCATCCCTTACTACTGGCTGCCCATCGCGGGCGAGATCGCCAGGGTGAAGCGCCGGTGCGGCCGCGGGAATCGGGCGTGACCCCCCGCCGGCCTCGCCCGCCGTCGTGGGGTCACTCGGCGGCGGCGTCGCGCGTGCGCCGGTAGTGGCGCCGAGCCTTCATCCGGTTGCCGCACAGGGCCATCGAGCACCATCGGGCCTTGTCGGTCTTGCTGCGGTCGAGGAGGAAGCGCCGGCACTCGGGGTTGGAGCAGGGCCGCAGCCGACCGGGCATCGTCTCCTGCAGCGCGCTCCACGTCATGACCGCTTCCACCGCCATCCGGCGCTCCGCGGGGGCGTCCAGCTCCCAGGTGACGCCCGCGGGCGTCAGGTGCGGGCGGGAGATCACGTCTTCGAGGAGCGGCGCGAGAGAGGTGGCGGGCCGGCTCCCGCGCACCACGTCCTGAAGGGCGTCGCGTGCTTGCAGAAGGCAGCGCTGCTCTCCAGGGCCGCCGGTGCCGCCGTGGGCCCGCTGCCAGGTCCTGGCCGCCTCCGGATCCGCCAGCTGGTCCTGGACCTCGTCGCGCACCACCGGAGTGCTGTTGAGGAGCTCAAGCAGGGCGTCCTGCCGTTCTCGGTCGGCCACTCCCGCACCTCCTAACCTGCTCGATCTAGTTGAGAGGTTACATGAATTCCTTCGTGCTAACCAGAGAAAATTATTTGGAGGGTTAGTCGCACCCGCGGGTCGCCGTGTCGGTGTCCGCGGGTGACGGGTGCTCGTCGGCCTGCGGGCCGAGAGGGCCCGCCTTGCCGCCCGGGCGGGCCCCGTATGGGTGCCCGCGATGGGCCGGCCTCCTGCTGCGGCCGGAGGCTTGTGGTGGGTCGACGTGGGGGTTCCCGGGTCAGGCGAAGTGCGTCGATCTAACCAGTAAAAAAGCATTGACAGGTTAGAGGCGGTGTGCTCGACTGGATATGTAACCACTGAAACTCGATGGAGAGGTTATGGACATGACTGCCGAAGTCCACCACCGCACCGCCACCGTCGACGGTCTCGACGTCTTCTACCGGGAGGCGGGGGACCCCGAGGCGCCCGCCGTCGTCCTCCTGCACGGCTTCCCGACCAGCTCGCACATGTTCCGCCACCTCATCCCCGCGCTCGCCGACCGGTACCACGTCATCGCGCCCGACCACATCGGGTTCGGCCAGTCGGCCATGCCGGGCCTGCGGGACTTCCCGTACACCTTCGAGGCCCTGACCGACATCACCTCCGGACTGCTCCGGCAGCTCGGCGTCGACCGGTTCGCCCTGTACGTGCAGGACTACGGCGCGCCCATCGGCTGGCGGCTCGCCCTCCAGGCGCCCGACCGCATCACCGCGATCATCAGCCAGAACGGCAACGCCTACGAGGAAGGCTTCGTGAAGGCCTTCTGGGACGGGCTCTTCGCCTACGCCCAGGCCCCCGGACCCGGCACCGAGGCGCCCGTGCGAGGCGCCCTCACCCCCGAGATCACCCGCTGGCAGTACGTGAATGGAGTCCCCGACCCCACCTTGGTCAGCCCGGACAACTGGGTCCACGACCAGGCACTGCTGGACCGGCCCGGCAACGACGAGATCCAGCTCAAGCTGTTCCGCGACTACCCGACCAACGTGGACCTCTACCCGCAGGTCCACCAGTACTTCCGCGATTCCCGGGTTCCGCTGCTGGCGGTCTGGGGCGCCAACGACGAGATCTTCGGTCCCGCAGGCGCGGAGGCGTTCGCCCAGGACCTGCCCGATGCCGAGATCCACCTGATCGACTCCGGGCACTTCGCCCTGGAAAGCCACCTCGGAACCATCACCGGCCACATCCGCGACTTCCTCGCCCGCGTCCTCGCCTGACGCGCACGGAGGCGGTTGCCGCGAAGCGGAGCCCTGTCCGCCGCGGCGGGCAAGGGGCCCTGACGGCGTGCCCCGTCCAGCCCGGCACACCTTCGGCGCCACCCCGCGGCCCGTGCGCACCGCCCGCGACGTCGGCGATGCGAGCCCTCGACACCTGAGGCGGCCTCCGACGCCGGGACGGCATCCGCCCCCGCTTCGGCAGGCCCGCGTCCCCCAAGTCTCGCTGCTCCTGCACTCCTTGCACCTCGCCGACATCCAACTCATCCCGGGGCGCGGCCATTCGCCCACCCCCCCTCCCCGGAAGGAACCGCCATGGGACTGTCCTGGCAACAAGGCCCCCTCGCCGAGCGAGCGATCGGCCACTTCCTGACCCCGCACCCCATGCCGGAGCGCCTGCTGTACGCCGAGCGACTGCGCCGCCGCATGCGCGTGAAGTTCAACGGCGCCTGGATCGCCGACAGCGAGAACGTCGTCCTGCTCCACGAGCCGGGCCGCTACCCCGTGGCCTACTTCCCCCGCGCGGACGTCGACGCGCAGGTCCTGGTCGCGAGCGGCAAGGTCACCCGGCACAAGGACCTCGGCGACACCTCCTGGTACGCGGTGCGCGCCGGCGACCGGACCACCGAGCGCGCCGCCTGGGAGTTCACCGCACTGCCCGGGCACGCCACCGAACTCCAGGACCGCATCGCCTTCGCCTGGCGCGCGATGGACGCCTTCTACGAGGAGGACGAACGCATTCTGGGGCACGCCGCGGACCCGTACCACCGCATCGACATCCGCAACACCTCCCGCACGCTGGAAGTCCGCCTCGGCGACACCGTGGTCGCCCGGTCCGAACACCCCGTCGTGCTCTTCGAGTCCGGGTTCGCGCCACGCTGGTACGTCCCGCGCGCCGACGTCGACGAGAGCCGCCTGCGGCCTGTCGAGGGGCAGACCTTCTGCCCCTACAAGGGCCTGTGCGACTACTACGACATCGGTGACGCGCGCCGCGCCGCCTGGTCGTACCGCAACGCCTACCGGGAGGTCGACCGGATCGACGACCTGGTGTCCTTCGAACCGGATCAGGTCGAGGTCCGCCTCGACGGCACACGCCTGCATCTCGAACCCGGGCAGAAGGTCGTCCCCCACGGCATCGACCGCGGCCTGGAGGTCGACGAGGCCGAGGGGCACTGACCCGACGGCCGGCCGGCCGCACATCCACTGCGCCGTCGTCCCTCGGCGCATCGGCAGAAGGAGGAGGGATCCCCATGACAACAGGCCTGAAGGAACGGACGGTTCTGGTGGTGGGCCGCGGCAGCGGCATCGCCCGGGCGGTCGGCGACGCTGCCCTCGAGGCAGGTGCCCGTGTCGTCGCGGCCGGGCGTGACCGGACCGCGCTCCAGGAGAGCTACCGGCGGACCGACGTCACCGTCGCCACGGTCGACCTGACCGACGAAGGGTCGATCGAGGCCCTGGTCTCGGAAGTCGGAAGCGTCGACCACGTGGTCTCGACAGCCTCCGCCCGGGCCCGGGGCACCGTGGCCGAGCTGGAACCGGACGCGATCCTGCGGTCGTTCCACACGAAGGTCGTCGGCCCGATCATGCTCGCCAAGCACTTCGCGCCCACCATGCCCCCGGACGGCTCCCTCGTCCTGCTCTCCGGTGTGGCCGCCCTCGAACCCGACCCCGGGTTCCTCGCGGTCGCCGCGACCAACGGCGCCGTCAACACCGTCGTGCGGTCCCTGGCCGTGGAACTGGCGCCGATCCGCGTCAACGCCGTCTCACCCGGCACGGTCGACACCGGCGCCTGGGACGCACTCGGCGAGCAGAGGAAAGCCGAACTGTTCGGCCGGCTGTCCGCCGCCAACCCGGCGCGCCGTATCGGCACCCCCGAGGACGTGGCCCACGCCGTCCTCTTCGCGCTGACCAACACCTTCATGACCGGTGTGTGCCTGCCCGTCGACGGCGGCCAGCCTCTCGTCTGACCCGTCCCTCATCGCGGGCTCATGGCGAGGGTCCGGTCGGCCCCGTACCACCCGGGCAGCAGGGCACCGCGCCGTCTCACGGTCGCTGCGCCCACACCTCCGGGCCCCCGCCGTGCCACTCGATGAACGGCGAGTCCGCCACGTCGATCTCGTCCAGCCCGGGCCACCCCGCCGATCGCAGGAACGTGGCGAGGTCACGCAGGCCGTAGGCAATGCCCAGGGACTCCCCGTCGACGACGACCTCACGGCCGCGGGGGTCAGCAGGAGGGCGGACGATCACGGAGCGCTCAACCATGAGCATCACCTTCACGTCGCGTCGCGGCCGCCGCAACAGGAGGGGGCCTCGCGAGCGACGCGCCGGGAGCCGCCCCGGGGCCCGCTCAGGGATGTGCCCCAGGATGCATTCCGGGGAAAGCGCTGCAGGGCGCGGCAGCTCAGGCAACAGAGCGAGCGGGTTGGCGACACCCCCGGCCGGGACGAGAATCCGACGGCGTAGTGAGGGCGGTGCGCCGTCGGAGTGTCCGTCACCCGTGAGTGGTGGACGGACGGACGAGATCGGCAGGGATGTGCTGACGGCAGGCTCCGCCGTGGTGTGCGGCGCCGCGCGAGCACCCTCGAAGATTCGCCGGAACCGATGGGTGACCTCCCTGGTCGGGGGAACTCGGCAGCTTGGAAGGCAGGACAACCGCAGGAGGCACGCCATGATCGCCCTCGGCATCATTCTGCTCATCATCGGTCTCATCACAGGGTTCTCGATCCTGTGGACCATCGGGCTCATCCTGGCCGTGGTGGGCGTCGTCCTGTGGATCGCGGGATCCATGGGGCACGCCGTCGCCGGCCGCCGCCACTATTGGTGAGCCGACGACCGTTCCCACTCCGTCGCCGGGGCCGGCCAGGACCCGGCCCGGACCGCGTCGCCGACGACGTCGCGGCGAACGGAGCGACGACGCTGCGGACGACGGAGTGGGACACGAGAGCAGTGCCGCGTGCGGCTGCGGCGCCGACCGGACCCGGAGTTCGCGCAGCGCGGGCAACAACGTCTTCTGCGCCCGGTCCAGGAACGGCAGCGGTGACGCACCGCCGACCCGGACGAGGGCGATCTCGGTGAACCCCGCCTCGACGTACGGCCGTACCGCCTCGACGAAGACCTCCGGGGGCCGGGTGGTCGCGCATCGTCGGACAGATCGCGTACGTCATCAGGGGAATCCGTGAGGTGGCCCGCGCCGCCGCGCCCAGCACGCTCCATGCGTAGGGGGCGTGGCCCTGCTCGTCCAGCCATGGAAAGCAGTGGTCCGACGGCACTGAGAAATCGAAGCCGGCCTCGTCGGCCCGGACGACATGCGCCACCAGGTCTTTGGGAGCGGCTTGCCCGGTCGTCATCGTGTATCCGAGAAGAGCCATACGCGCCGAGTACTCGGGCTGTCCCGAGGCACGGGTTGCCGCTCGGTGCGGGCAAGCGCAGGGTGAAAGCATGGTGCGGGAGTGTGTCGTCCTTCCCGCGCCGCACCGAAGTCCGAGAGGTCGCGATCGAAGTGAGCAAGGGGAACGCGAAGGCGAAGCAGGTCAAGGGCAAGATGAAGGAGACCATCGGCAAGGCCGTGGGGAACAGGTCCCTGAAACGGGAGGGCCGGGCCGAGATGCTGGGCGGCAAGGCGCAGGAAATGGCCGAGAAAGCAGCGCACCGGGCCCGCAGGGCGATGGGGCACTGACCCCGGCCGCCGATATCCACGCGCCACGGGACACTGCCGGCCGCTCACCGCGTGTGCGGCGGGCGCATGGCGTCGGGAACGCGCCTCGGCATCACTGCCGCTACCAGGCCCGAGCCACCTCGCGCAGGCGAGCGCGGACACGGGCGACGTCCGGGTTGGTGTCGGCGCCGGGGCGCTGGACCAGGAAGAGCGTGTTCAAGGGAGGCTCCTCCGGAGCGTGGAGCAGAACCAGGCGACCGGAGTCCAGGTATTCCTGGCACAGCGACCGGGGCAGCACGCTGCAGCCGGCGCCCGCGTTGACCGCCGACAGCACCGCGTACAGATTCGGCACCGTGACCGCGGCGCCGGCGGTGAGCTGTCTGCCGAGGACCGTGCGCCAGTAGCGGCGGACGATGGGCAGATCCTCGGCGTACGTCACCATCGGGACGTCGCGCAGCGCCGCGCACACGTCGTCGGCCTCGGAGCGGCCGGCAACGCGCTCGGCCCACGCCGGGTTCGCGACCAGCGCGTACTCCTCGTCCGCGAGCGGCACCGACTCCAGCGCACGGCCGCGCGGGCGCCGCGTGACGATGACCAGGTCGTGTCGTCCGGCGCGCATCTCCTCCAGCAGCGGCTCGGGAAGGCCTTGGGCGACCCGCAGTCGCACGCCATCGACCACGAGCGGGGCGAGGGCGGGCAGGACGCGTACGCAGAGCAGCTCGGACGGCCCGGCCAGGTGCACGGGCGCGGCCACCGCCCCGGTGTCCTCCAGCGAGGCCAGGGCGTCGAGCGGGTCCGCGACCCGCGCGGCGAGGTCGTGCGCGTGCGGCGTGGGGTCCACGCCGCGAGGCAGCCGGGTGAACAGTTCCCGCCCGGTCTGCTGCTCCAGGGTGCGGATCTGCGCGGTCACGGTCGGCTGGGACACTCCGAGGCGCGGCGCCGCCGCCGTGAAGGACCCCGAGCGGTAGACCGCGAGGAACGTGCGCAGCAGGTTCAGGTCCGCCTGCGGCGGCAGCCGCTGACCGGCGGCCCCTGAAGCCCCACCCCTGACGACCATCCGGTCCCGCGCGCTTTCCGGCTTGTCCATGCCTCCAGCGTAGCCACTGTTCCCATCGGAGTGCTGATATCGAGAATCGCATTGTCTATTGGAAAGCGGATCGATGTACGTCCTACGGTCGTCGTGGTCACCGACCGGAACCAGTCTCGTCGGGGCCCTCGCGCACGGGCTGCCCTCCCAGCCCGTCCGACACCGTGCTCGATGAAGGGACACACCGTGACCACGCAGAACGCGATCAACTGGCCCGAGAAGTACCTGCCGGGAACCGGCGACAACTTCGTCTCCAACGAGGTGATCGTCCAAGGCCTCACGGCCGCCCACGTGTGGCAGTACTTGACCGACACCTCGACCTGGGAGTCGTACTACGACAACGTCGCCGACATCTCCTTCCCGCAGGGGGGTGGACCGGTGCTGAAGGACGACCTCGCCTTCAGCTTCGGCACCTTCGGCTTCCCGCCGCTGGACGCCCACGTCGTGGAGTTCGAGGCACCTGCCGAGGGTGTGCCGGGCCGTCTGTCCTGGGTGGCCGGGCAGGACGGCCCGCCCGCGAGGCGGCTCGACGTGCTGCACGCCTGGCTGGTGGAGGACCTGCCCGACGGCCGGGTCCGCATTCTGACCCAGGAGACGCAGATCGGAGAGCCCGCCGCGGAGCTGGCGAAGCAGGTGCCGAATCCGATGCTCAACGGTCACCAGGCATGGCTCGACGGGCTGGTCCGCGCGAGCTCCGGCCGGGCCCGCGTCTGAGGGCAACCGACGTCGCGCGGAACTCCCGCTGTCCGGTGAGGCCGTGGGTGGGACGGGCCCGCGCCAGTTCGACCCAGCGCGCGACCTCCCCCTGGTGCGAGCCGTCCTTCGTCGCCGCGGCGACAGCGGCTGCCCCCGCTTCATCTGCCGAGCCCCCGCGCGTCAACAGTGCGAGCGGCCACCGTGGTTCATGAGGCTCGTCGCCGTCGAAGGGGTGCCAGTCCCACGGGCCGTCGAAGCGCCACGCACGTCCCGCGGCGTCGGCCACCTCGTCACCGGCGACGAGGCAGGCGTAAGGGCGGAACACCAGCTCGAAACCGATCGGGATGCCGTCGTCGGGACAGACGTCGTAACCCTGTTCCTCCGACTCGGGATCGAGTGACCGGCCTGCGCGGAGCACCACCACGCGACGCCCGGGCCGGGGCAGGCGTCCGGTCTCCAGCGGCGGATCGAAATGTTCGACGGCCACCACGTGGACGAGCGACGCAGGAATGCCGACGCGGCAGACGGCTCCGACCGTGAGCTGTTCGGCGGCAGGGTCGGTGCGGAACAACTCCTTGTCCCACGCGTACGATGCCGGATCGCCGACGAGCGCCACGTCCCCGTTCCACTCGACCCAGTCGCAGTCCGGATCGGCCGACCACCACGGCCACTTCAGCACCACATGTTCCAGGGTCTTCCGGATGACCCGCGCCGGGGTGTAGGGACAGGAGACGCTGACGACGTCACCCACCCGCAGATCCACTGTCACCTTCAGCCTCCACGAACGACACGACCCGTCGAGACGGTACGGCCGTCGGTGCGGCAGGATGCGGGCGGGTCCGGGCCGACAGGAATCGGGCGGGTGCGGTGCCGGCCACGCGGGAGAATGTGTCTCCCCGGCGGCTCCAGGCCGGGGGAGGGTCCCAACCCTCCGCTCGTCGTGGGAGGGTGAGGGCTGCTCAAGCAGGGGACGTCGAAGGGAGAGTGGGACGTGGCCGTCGGGAACGGTGCGCCATTGCGACTGACGCGGATGCACCGGGTTCTCATCGGCGTGGTCGTCGCGGGTGCGGTGATCATCGCCGGTATCGGCTTCGCCGGTTCGTACGCCGCCGTCCGCGAGCTCGCGATCAAGAAGGGCTTCGGGAACTTCTCCTACGTCTTCCCGATCGGCATCGACGCCGGCATCTGTGTCCTGCTCGCCCTGGACCTGCTGCTGACCTGGATCAGGATCCCCTTCCCGCTGCTGCGCCAGACGGCATGGCTGCTGACGGCCGCCACCATCGCCTTCAACGGCGCGGCGGCCTGGCCCGACCCGCTCGGCGTCGGCATGCACGCCGTCATCCCGATCCTCTTCGTCGTCGCCGTCGAAGCCGCCCGGCACGCGATCGGCCGGATCGCCGACATCACCGCCGACAAGCACATGGAAGGCGTTCGCCTCACCCGCTGGCTGCTGTCGCCGGTGCCCACCTTCCTGCTGTGGCGCCGCATGAAGCTGTGGGAACTGCGCTCCTACGAAGCGGTCATCAAGCTCGAACAGGAACGCCTCGTCTACCAGGCCCGGCTGCGCTCCCGCTTCGGCCGCGCCTGGCGCCGCAAGGCACCCGTCGAATCCCTGATGCCCCTGCGCCTCGCCCGCTACGGCGTCCCCCTCGCCGAGACCGCCCCGGCAGGACTGGCAGCCGCGGGCATCGATGAGCCGTCCGTCCAGATCACCGGCGAACGCACCCCGGTGCCGGCGCAGCGGCGCCACAGCCCCGCACTGGATCCAGCCCCGGTCCCCGTGGCCGCCGTTCTGCCGCCCGCCGCCGCGCAGCCGTCGTCTTCGGCACCCGCTGTCCCCGCGCCGTCGTACGCCCCGCTTCCGGACCCGGAGCCGGACCACGAGAGGCGGGCCGGTGCCCTCGCCGGCGCCTATGGAGCCTGGCTGTCCGCTTTCGGCACCGAGCCCACGCCCACGCAGTTCTCGATCTGGCTCCGCGACGAGTACGGCATCTCGACCGGGGCCGGAGACCCGCTCTCCGAGGAGCAGTTGGAGCCCCTCCTGCGTGTTCTGAAGGAGCGCCACACGTCACGCGACGCGGTGAGCGGCGTCGAGGAGTCGGAGAACGTGGACGGCGAACTCTCCTGGAGCGACTACTTCCACAACGCCTGGCTCAGCTTCGCGCGAGAGCACGGCACATATCCCGACGCCGACGCCCTCGCCGAGTACGTGTACCGGCTCGACGGCATCACCGGCGCCACGGGGCAGCCCGTGACCGGCGCCGATGTGCAGGCCTACGTCATGGAGTTCCAGGAGCGCGAGTACGACGCGAGCGGCCCCGCGCCGATCAGGGGCGAGCCGGGTGGCTCCGTCCGCTCGGATCATGCCACGGCACCCGAGGACAGCCCTGCCGGGGACAAGGCCGCCGTGGCCGCGCCACGCGGCGCGGAGGCCGACGGGGACATCGACGGACAGCGTCCACGTGAAGGTGCGGCGCAGGCCCCCGAACTCACCGCCGTCGACCGGTACTACCTCGCCTGGACGGAATACCAGGCCCGGCACGGAGCGGAACCCGACCCCGGCGAGCTGTCCGACTTCCTCGCCGCCAAGGGAATGCTCGGCCGCGGAGGAAAGGCGGTCAGCCCGTCCACGTTGCGCCGCTACCCGCTCTGGTTCCGGATCTACGGAGTGTGGGCCGAGCACCGCATGCGTCACGACCGGGCCCCCTCACCGGACGCCGTCGCCCAGGACTGCGCACGCCGCGGCATCACCGGCCAGCACAACAAGCCGATCACCGTCGTGCAGATAGCGGAGCAGTCGCAGGACTTCGAGCGCCGCTGGCAGACCCTGACGCACCTGCACGCCGACACTCCCTAGGCGAGGACGTCTTCCACGCCGGAACCTGGAGGACGAGGCATCGGGTTCCGCTTCCCGGCCGGAATCACGACGCCCATCCCATGTGGGTGTACGTGTCACCGCGGGCGATGCCGGTGAGTGCGGCGCGGGTGTACTCGACGAGTTGGCCGGGCAGCGCGTCGAGCGGCCACCAACGCCACTGCGTGCACCGGTCGGGTTCGAGGAGCTGGGGCTCACCCTGCCAGCGGGACGCGGCGAAGAACAGTTGCAGGCGCGGGACCGGGCTGCCGGGATCCCGCACATCGACGACGTGCACGAGGGTGAGGTCGCTCGCGTGCACGGTGATGCCGGTTTCCTCGGCCGTTTCCCGGATCAGGCCGGTCAGCGCCGACTCGCCCGCCTCGCGATGGCCGGCGGGCACGTGCCAGATCAAGGGGGCGAAGGCACTCTCGGGGGCGCGTTCGCCGAGCAGGACGGTTCCGTCGCGTTCGAGGTAGAGGTGCACGCCGACGATGCTGCGCTCACGTTGAGCGGCGGTCTCCTGGATGCGCAGCGTGGGCGGCCTTCCCGCGTCGTCGAGCCGGGGGTGAGGGTGCTTCCGGTGCTCCTGGACGACGGCCGTGGTGCCGGGATCCAGGACCATGTGCACGATGTCGGCGGCGTCGGTCCAGCGCAGTTGGATGCCTTCGTGGAGGGGGATCTCGTGGGCGGGCCGGTTGAGGGTGCCGAGGTACACGACGACGCGGTACTTCAGCCGGCCGTCCGTGTCGACCGTCTCCACGGTGACGAACGGGGTGAGGCCGGGGACGGTGAGGCCGGTCTCCTCGCGCAGTTCACGGACCATGGCCTCGGCGCAGGTTTCGCCGGGCTCGGTGTTCCCGCCGAGCAGGGCCCAGCGGCCGGGCTGCCAGATGGGTTTGTTCGCGTCGCGGAGGTGGAGAAGATACCGGCCGTCGTCGTCGACCAGGAGGGCGGCGGTGCCCGGGACCTCCGTGGTGAGGAGCGGCTGCGGCGCTGCGGATTCGATGCTGGTCACGTGGGGTGTCCTCTCGTGCGGTCGATGACGGTGAGAGGTGGGAAGCCGGCTTCGGCGTTCAGCGTTCCTGGGACAGGCGCAGCAGGTCGGCGAAGGTGCCGCCGGCGTGGACGAGGTCGTCGTAGGTTCCTTGCTCGGTGAGGCGGCCCTGCTCCATGACGACGATGTGGTCGGCGATCCTCGTGTTCTCCAGCCGGTGCGTGACGACGATGGTGATCCGGTCCGCGGCGATGGCCTTGATCTTCCCGAAGATGCCGTGCTCGCCGCGGGGGTCCATCTGCGAGGTGGGCTCGTCGAGGATCAGCAGCGGGGGCCGCCGGTACAGGGCTCGGGAGCAGGCGAGGCGCTGCCATTGGCCCCCGGACAGTTCCGAGCCGCCGAAGATCTCGCGGGCGAGCAGGGTGTCGAGGCCGGCGGGCAGTTCCTCGATCGCCTCGCGCATGCCCACCGCCTCGACCGCGTCCCACACCTGGCGGTCGTCGGTGCTCCTGGGCTGGCCCAAGGTGACGTTCTCCCGTGCCCGCAGGGGCCATTGGGCGAAGATCTGGGGGACGAGACCGGTGCAGTCCCAGACCGTCGCGGGGTCGGCGTCGGCCAGGTCGACGCCGTTCCACGTGACCTGTCCCTTGTCGGCGAGATAGATGCCCGTGATGAGCCGGGTCAGCGTGCTCTTGCCCGAGCCGTTCACGCCGACGACGGCGAGGATCTCGCCGCGCCGCAGTGTCAGGGAGACACCGTCGACGGCCGGCTTGCTCTTGCCGGGGTACTGGTAGGTGACCTCGTGCAGGCGGATCTCCTCCACCGGAGCGGTGACGCCTGTCGTGCCGCGCTTCGGCGCCCGCTCGGCGGCGTCGTCGAAGAACGCCTGCATGTCGCCGAGATACAGGCTGGTGTGGAACAAGGCGGCGCCGTTGATGACGACTTGGGAGAGCGCGGCCAGGGTGGTCTGCACGGCGACGACCGCCGTGGCGGCGATGGCGGGCGCGATCCGACCGGTGACGGCCAGCCAGGCGAGCACACCCCAGGTGGCGGCGAGGAACAGCCCGCCGGCGAGGGAGGAGAGCACCGCGATCCGCAGGGTCCGTGGCGCGGCGGCCAGGGTGCGCTCGTCGACGCGCTCGGAGAGGGCGCGGTACCAGTAGAGGAGGTACTCGACCATCCCATTGGCGCGGACCTCGTCGCCGTACTTGGGTGTCGTCGCCCACCAGCGGGTCATTCCCCGGACGTTGCGGTCCGCGACGTTGGCGTAGTGGATCTCGTAGTCGACGCGTGCGGTGAGGACCGCGCCGACGCCGGCCGGGGCGACGGCGAGGAGCAGCAGGGGAAGCATGACCGGGTTGAGCACGGACAGGACTCCACCCGCGGTGACCATCTTGATCAGGGCGGCCATGAAGCGCTGGGCGTCCATGAGCATGACGTGCGTGCGGATGACGCCCATCTCCGCGGCTTCTTGCCGGTCGGAGAATCCGTCCACCGCGTACGCCGACGCCTCGACCCGGCAGACCGCCTCGACCAGAGCCGAGTCCGTCATCGTCGTCAGCCGTGGGGTGATGCGCCGTTCCGCGTACGCGGCCAGTGCCACGGCGAGCCGCGCCACGGCGGTCGCGCCGGCGACGACGGCCAGCGCCGGAAGCGCCTCGCGCAGGCGGTCCGCCATCGCGCCACTGCCGAGGACGGGCGCCATGGCTTTCGCCGTGGCGGCCAGCAGCACGGCGGCGGCGATCCCGGTGGCGAGCTGGCAGGCAAGGACGAGGAGCACCGCGTTGCGGTCGATGCGCCAGGCCATGGCGGCGATACGCCCGAGGACACGGGGGAGTTGGGCGCACAGGGCGCGGAAGCCGACCTCGCCGAGCGGGTTCACGGAGTAGTGCCCGGAGTAGGTGATCTCGGCGGGAGGCGGGGGCGGGACGAGACGGGAAGAAGCGGTCAACTGCACATCTCCCTGCGGGATCGGACGGGGTGAACGCGGCGCCACGGGATTCAACGACAGGGGCGTCGGGTTCGAACACACGTATTTCGGCCGCAACGGATTCCGTGCGCGGCGCGGTCACGGCGTGGGCCGCTCATGGAGGCACGGGGCAGGGGTGAGTGCGCTCTTGGCCGAATCGCCGTGGTCGATACGCCTGTGGCGGTTGAGGTTCGATCGGGCCGCCGGGCGGGACTGAGTTGTACCGGTAAGCGCTTCACATTCGCTCTCGCCGTCCATGCGGGCGGCGCTGAGGGCCGAGCCCGCCGGATCGGCGCCGGCGGGCACAATCACCATGTAGTGCCGGGTCGGCGTCGGCCAGACCCTTGCCAGTATGTCGAGTGACCCTTATTGTCTGCCGACGGAAAGCGCTTTCTCGCTTCGTTCGGGGGCCTCACCCACGGAGCGATCGTCGCGAGGGCCGTCGCGACGTGTGCACGAGCCGCCAGTGATCAAGCACGGGACGTCCCGCGATGGCCGCGTGTCGTGGAACGAGGGCGCGGCGACCCGGTACTTCACGCCCTGACGGAAACCGGCAGCCGTCACCGGAAGCTCCGCGTCGGACCACGCCGATGCCCACCCGGCAGTCGCCGGGCGGAGGCCCGACGGTCGCGAGCGCGAGGCGGACGCACAGCAGCAGATGCAAGTGCTCGAACCCAACGACGAGTCAGGAGACGAGTATGAGAAGACCAGTGGCACTGCGACTCTTAGCGGCGTCGGCCGCGATGGCCTTCGCGGCCGCGGTCGGTGTGACCCTGTCGGTGCCCGAGGCGTCGGCGGCCACCGCCGGCGCCACCGGATACGCGACCCAGAACGGCGGGACCACCGGCGGGGCCGGCGGCCAGACCGTCCGGGCCACCACGGGAACCGCGATCCACGCGGCCCTGTGCGCACGGGCCGGCAGCAGCACCCCGATCACCATCCAGGTCGAGGGGACCATCAACCACGGCAACACCGCCAAGGTCTCGGGCGACAGTTGCAACACGGCTGCCGGCGTCATCGAGCTGAAGCAGATCAGCAACGTCACGATCGTCGGGGTCGGCAGCGGTGCCGTCTTCGACCAACTCGGCATCCACATCCGCGAGTCCAGCAACATCATCATCCAGAACGTGACCGTCCGGAACGTGAAGAAGTCGGGATCGCCCACGTCCAACGGCGGCGACGCCATCGGCATGGAGAGCGACGTCCGCAACGTCTGGGTCGATCACGCCACCCTGGAGGCGTCGGGCGGGGAGTCGGAGGGATTCGACGGCCTCTTCGACATGAAGGACAACACGCAGTACGTGACGCTGTCGTACAGCATCCTGCGCAACTCCGGCCGGGGCGGCCTCATCGGGTCCAGCGAGAGCGACCTGACGAACGGCTTCGTCACCTTCCACCACAACCTCTACGAGAACATCGACTCCCGTACGCCTCTGCTGCGCGGCGGCACGGCCCACATCTACGACAACCACTACGTGAGCCTCAACGAGTCGGGCATCAACTCCCGTGCGGGCGCCCGCGCCAAGGTGGAGAACAACTACTTCGAGGACTCCAAGGACGTCCTGGGCACCTTCTACACCGACGCCGCGGGCTACTGGCAGGTCAGCGGCAACGTCTTCGACAACGTGACCTGGTCCAGCCGCGGCAGTGAGAACAACCCCGCGGGCCCCGACCCCCAGTCCAACACCACGATCGGCATCCCCTACTCCTACGCGCTCGACGCCGCGAGCTGCGTGCCGGAGATCGTGAGCCGGACGGCCGGTGCCGGTACCGGGCTCCAGGTGTCGAACGGCGACTGCACCGCGCAGACCCCGACCCCGACCCCCACGCCGACCCCCACGCCGACTCCCACCCCGACCGAGGAGCCGACCCAGCCCGCCGGGACCAACCTCAGCATCGGGGCCGGCTCCGACGGCTCCAGCAAGGCCGACGGCACGAGTTACGGCAATGTCCGCGACGGTGACCTGAGCACGTACTGGTCGCCGGCCGGCTCGACGGGCTCCGTCTCGATCAAGTGGGGTTCCTCCACAGCGGTGTCCGGCATCACCATCCGGGAGGCGTCGGGATCCGCGGGCGCCATCACGTCCTGGAGGGTCCTCGACGCCGACACGGGTGCCGTCCTCACCTCCGGCAGCGGCGCGGGCGCCATCACCTTCGCGCAGACCTCGCTCAAGAAGATCACCTTCGAGATCACCGGGTCCACGGGCACCCCCAAGGTCGCCGAGTTCGAGACGTACCGGTAACACCTGTGCGGTCCAGGGCCCTTGGGTCCCGGAACACCGGCAGGCAGGCTCCGTGAGGACGCACCGGTGCCACGGCGCCGGGGACGCCCCGACGTCCGGAGGCGAGCGGTGCCCCACCGCCCGCCTCCGGACGTGTCACGAGATGGCCCGGAGCCGGCCGTGGGAGCGGTGGCGGAGGCCGTCGACGGCCCGGGCCGTCCGTTCGTCCGCGGGAAGGAAGACGACCAACTGCTGCGCGTCGGAGGAGAGGTCGAGCGTCTCGCGGTTCAGCCGCAGCTCGGGCCCGTCCGGGTGGTTGAGCCTGAGCACCCCACGCCGCGGAACGAGGTGACGGTTCAGACGGCGCGTGAACTCGGGTCCGGCGAGCGGGGCGAGCTCCGCGGTGAGCCACTCGGCGTTCTCGACGGAGGGCCCGAGCCACAGGTCGAAGGCCTGCTCGTCCGCGATGTCGCTCCAGTCGGCGAAGAACGACCGGGCGCGCGGATCGGTGAAGACATAGCGGGTGAGGTTGGGCGGGTCGGCGTCGAGCAGTCCGGTGCCGCTCGTCAGCGACTCGTAGCCACTGGTGTGGGCGAGGACGTCGCCCAGCCTGTTGGTCACCACGGCGATGGCCGGTTCGAGGAGACGGAGCGTCTCCAGCACGGACGGCCGCACGTCGCGGCGTGCCGGTGCGGGCCTGGTCCCGGCGGTGCACGCGCCGCCGGTGATCTTCGCCAGGTAGCGCAGGTGGTCGCGCTCCGAGGGGTCGAGCCCGAGCGCGTCGGCGAGCGCGTTCAGGACCGGCACCGAGGGATTGCGGTCGCGGCCCTGTTCCATACGGGTCAGGTACTCGACGCTGATGCCGGCCCGAGCGGCGAGATCCAGGCGCCGCAGCCCGGGTGAACGGCGGCGACCGCGGTCCGGCAGCCCCAGCGACTCCGGCTGGATGCTGTCGCGCTTGGCCCGGATGAAATCCCCCAGTGGCGTACCCATGCTGCGAGCTTAGGACGCTGCCCGCCGTGCGCGGAGTGCTCAGAGTGGCCCTGCGGGGGCCAGCCTGAGCACGGTCTGGCTGCGGCCGGGGCCCGGCGTGATCGTGGTGGTCATGGAGAACAGGCACAAGCTGCTGATCATCGTCGGAAGCGTCCGGGAAGGCCGGTTCGGGCCGGTGGTGGCCTCATGGGTCGCCGAACAGGCCGCGACGCACGGTGGTTTCGACGTGGACGTCATCGATCTGGCCACGATCGACATCCCGTTGGAGCTGCCCGCGGCATCGCCGAAGTACGCAGCGGACGACTACCCCCGTCCGGCCGGGATGGCGGCCCTGACGTCGGCACTCGAAGGCGCCGACGCGTTCATCGTGGTCACGCCGGAGTACAACCACAGCTATCCCGCTTCGTTGAAGGCGGCCATCGACTGGCACTTCACCCAGTGGACGGCCAAGCCTGTCGCGTTCGTCAGCTACGGCGGCGCGGCAGGTGGCCGGCACGCGGTGCTGCACCTGGAGAACGTGCTGACCGAGCTGCACGCCGTGACGGTGCGCGACGGTCTCGCCTTCCCGAACTACTTCACCGCGTGGCGGGACGGCCGTCCCCTCGACCCCGACGCCCCGGCGTACGCCAAGACGCTGCTCGACCAGCTGGCCTGGTGGACCGGCGCGCTCCGGTCGGCACGGGACGCCGCCCCTTACCCGGCATGACGAGGATCGAGCGGTTCCCCCCGACCGGCGAACCGCGCCGTCCCCTCCGCCCGGTGTCGCGCGGACGTGCGCGTCAGTAGCCGTATCCGCCGGAAGTCGACGCGCGGGGGCCGGACATGCTCGGTGCGGCCCCCGCCGCGCCGCTGTGCACCGCATGCCAGGTGAAGTCATGACCGGCGAAACCGTCCTTGAATCCGTCGCCCTTCGCGTCACCGGGCTTCTCGTCCTCGGCAAAGGTGTAGACGGGCTTGTGGTCGTACGTGATCTGGATCTTCCCGTCGTCCGGACGCGTGATCGTCCCGAAGTGCTCGTCGCCGCTGGGCGGTTGTGACACATGAGCGGAGTCGAGCATCACGGGGTGCCAGAACTGCAGGCACGCTCCGGTGCAGGTGACCTTGCCGTCCTCCTCGTCGGCGCTGTACACGGTGCGGCCCGAGGCGTCGGCGAAGACCTCACCGACGGCATCGGTGTCGTGCGTGGACAACACGGACCGTCCCCCGGTCCCGGGAGATTCGTTCGATGCGGCCGACGAGCCACCGTCGGAGCAGGCGGCTGCCGAGAGCATGGTCACCCCGGTCAGTGCGATGGCGGTGAGCAGTCGTGCGGCGTGGCGATCAGTCATGGTCTCTTCCCTCCGCGGGCGGTTCCTCGCACGCTCGCCGTGCACTCGGACTACGCCGCGGGGCCCGCGGGGGTTCACCCGCCTTCGTTGTGAACCTTTCCCGGCACGCGCGCGTAGGGAGGGGAGTGGAGCGTGTATCCGCTCAGCAGGACTGCTGGGGCAGTGAATTCCTGCGCGCACTGTATGCGCGGCAGGGACCACCGCTGTTCCGCCACGTGCTGCGGCTGCTCAACGGGGACCATCAACGCGCGGAGGACATTGTGCAGGAGACGTTCCTGCGCGCCTGGCAGCACCGTGAGGAACTGACCGCGGAGAGCGCCGCGCCGTGGCTGCACACGGTGGCTCACCATCTGGTGGTCTCGGCGTACCGACGCCGTGCGGCGCGCCCGCAGGAGTCCCTTCTCGGTGATGAACTGCCCACGGACGAAGGGCAGGACGACATCGAGCGGGCTCTGGAGAGCTGGCACATGATCGACGCCCTGCGCGCACTGAGCCCCGAGCACCGCGCGGTCCTGGTGCACGTCTACTACCTCAGACGCTCGGTGGCGGAGGCCGCCGAGCACCTGGGTGTGCCGCGGGGAACGGTCAAATCGCGTTGCTACTACGCGCTGCGCGCCTTGCGCGCGGTCCTGGAGGAACGAGGGGTGACGGCGCCATGACCTGCCGGGAGAACATGGACCTGGGCGCGTACGTGCTGGGCGCGCTCTCACCCGGCGAGCGTTCCGCGCTGGAGCGCCATCTCGCCGACTGCGCCGACTGCAAGGAGGAGTTGGTGCTGCTCGCGCCCCTTCCCGGTCTGCTGCGGCACACGTCGCTCGAGGAGATGCACGACGCGGACCGGTCGGGCGTCGGTGGCTCCGCTCCGCCCCCGCCCCGGACCCGGCCAGGGTCCGTGCGCCGGCGTGCCGTCCTGGTCGTGACGGCGCTGGTGGCTGCCGTCGTGTGCGTGCTGGTCGTCGTGCTGCTGCCGGGCAACGCGGCACACTCTGGCAACCCGCCCCACGCCGTCACCCTGTCGAACACCGACCCCGAGACCCACGTGCGGGCCAGCGTCGCCCTCGAGGCGGAGACCTGGGGAACGTCCATGGACGTCACCCTGTCCCATCTGCCGCCCGGACGAATCTGCCGACTGGTCGTCCACTCGAGCCAGGGCGTCACGGAGACCGGCGGTACGTGGTCCACGGACTACGGCGGCAGCAGCGGAAACATCCCGGCCGCGACGTCGATCAGCCCGCAGGACATCGACACGATGGAAGTCGTCACGGACACGAACCAGGTGCTGGTCCGCATCCCGTGACGGTTCACGACTCATGACGTTCTGCTGGAAGGGAGCCGCGTGCGGTGGAAAGCCCTGCGACCGGCCTGACCGGTGGGTGAGGATGACGGTCATGGGATTGTCGACGGCGTTCACGGAACTGTTCGGTGTGCAGCACCCGATCGCCCTGGCTCCGATGGGCGGTTCGGCCGGTGGCGCGCTGGCGGGAGCGGTCTCGCGCGGCGGTGGGCTCGGCCTGCTGGGCAGCGGGAACGGGGACCAGGACTGGCTGGCCCGCGAACTGCCCGTCCTGGCCGAGGAGAGCGCCGGGAAGCCGTGGGGCATCGGCTTCCAGACGTGGGCGATCGACGCCTCGGTGGTGGCGCGGGCACTGGAACACCGGCCGGCGGCCGTGATGTTGTCCTTCGGCGACCCGACTCCGTTCGCCGAGCGCGTCCGTGACGCGGGCACGGCGCTGATCCTCCAGGTCACCGACCTGGAGGAGGCCCGCAGAGCGGTGGATCTGGGCGCCGACGTGATCGTGGCGCAGGGCACCGAGGGCGGCGGGCACGGAGCCCGGCACGGGCGGTCCACGCTGCCGTTCGTGCCCGTGGTGGTGGACCTGGCGGCTCCGGTTCCGGTGCTGGCGGCCGGGGGGATCGCCGACGGGCGTGGCGTGGCGGCGGCACTGGCTCTGGGGGCGTCCGGGGCGCTGCTCGGAACGCGCTTCCAGGCCACGACCGAGTCCCTGGTCGACCCCGCGACGGCCGAAGCGATCGTCGAGGGCCGCGGCGAGGACACCGAGCGCAACAGAGTGCTGGACATCGCGCGCGGCTCGCGGTGGCCGGCGCGCTACACGGCGCGTACCCTTTCCCACCCTTTCCTCGACCGCTGGCGGGGCATGGAGGAGGAACTCGCCGCGGATCCCGGAGCCCGGCAGGCGTACGAGGACGCCGCGGCGCACGGTGAGATCCCGGCGCTGCCGCAGTGGGCGAGCGAGGCCGTCGACCTCATCGAGGACCTGCCGTCCGCGGCCGATCTGGTCGGCACCCTGGCCCGTCAGGCCGAGGACGCGCTGGCCCGCGCCGGCAGGCACTGACCGAGCCGGCAGCGAGCCGGCCCGGACGAGCCGGCCCGGACGAGCCGGGCTCACCGAGGCATCCTCAGGCCCACGACACGAGACTCACCTGATGCAGCATCAGCAAGCCACGCCGACCGGAGAGTTACCTGTCCTGCCCTGTCCGGGGCGGGGATCGGTGCTCCCCGTGGTCCGTCCGCACAGGTGGGGGGCCGTCCGCGCACTGGCGCGGCGGCCCCCCTTCTGTCGCTTCGTGACGTTCCCGACCTGTGCCGAGGAAGCGTCAGCTGACGATGATCACCACGGGTGTCGAGTTGAAGCCGTACCCGCCGAAGCCGGCGAAGCCGCCGAAGCCGCCGTACCCGAACGAGTTGCCGAAGCCGAAGCCGCCGCAGTTCGAGTTGAAGCCCCGGTTGAAGCCGACGCCGAATCCGCACCCGCTGCCTGTCGGGGTGTTGGGCGACAGTGAGACGGCGCCGTTCGTGGTCGCCGCCGAGGCCGGGCTTGCGGCCACTCCCATACCCGCGATCACGCCGCCTGTGAGGAGGGCAGCGGCGAGGGTTCGCATGACCGGTTTCCTGCGCATCATTCGGTCTCCTTTCCCCCGAATACCTGCCCCCCTCCGGTTTCTCCCCTCGCACTAGGTAACACCTGTTCGGCGGAACGTACCACCCGAGCGCCGCACGGCCCCGCAGTTCCGGGCCTGAGCGCCCGCGCGAACAGCGCTTGAGATCCGTGCTCCTGGCCGTACGGCGAGGGCCCGCCGACCGGGCGACGCACTCCCCGCCGGTCGTACCGCGCGGTTCACCGCAGCGAGGCGGCGGGCGGACGCTCACGCAGGGCGCCGTAGCCGATGAAGTACGCCGGTACGCGCTTGAACCATTGCGAGCCGGTGAGGAGGCCGCTCACCCGTTTGGCCCGCCTGGAGTTGCCGAAGGGCGGATCGCCCGCGAGCACGGGCGCGATGACCCGGGCGTGCGCGAGGCGTTGCAGGGCCTGCGTCAGCGCCGTGGTCGGCCACCGGCGCCGCTGGATGCCGCGTACGTCCCGCAGGCCGACGGCTCCCGTGCGCAGCGGCTCGACGAGGTGGCGGGCGGCGGCCACCGCGTCCTCGACCGCGAGGTTGATGCCGATGCCGAAGACCGGCGACATGGCGTGCGCGGCGTCGCCGATGCACAGCAGTCCGGGGCGGTGCCAGCGCCGCAGTCGGTCGAGCCGTACGTCGAGCATCTTCACCTCGTCCCACGACCGCAGTTCGTGCGTCCGGTCCGCGAGCCAGGGCACGGCGTCCGAGAAGTCGGCCATGAACCGTTCGAGACCGGCCGCTCGGCGCTCGGCGTCGGTGCCCTTGGGAATCAGCCCGGCGCACTGCCAGTACTGCCCACGGTCGATGAGCGCGGTCAGCAGGCGGTCGCCGGCGGCGCCCACGAGGCCGTGCGGGTCTCCGTCCCGCCGGGGCAGCCGGAACCACCAGGCGTCCATGGGGCAGCTGTACCTCCGCAGGCCCAGTTCGGGCCGTGACCGGGCCAGTGAGCCCCGGCCGTCGCAGGCGACCGTGAGGGTGGCCCGCAGTTCGCCGGTACGGCCGTCGGAGGTGCGGTAGCGGACCCCGGCGACCCGCCCGCGCTCCATCAGGAAGGACGTCGCCTCGGTGCTCATCCGCACCGAGAAGGACGGCTCTTTGCGGGCCTCGTCGGCGAGGAGGTCGAGCAGGTCCCACTGCGGCACCATCGCCACGTAGTTGTAGGGGCCCGGCAAGGTGCTGATGTCGGAGACGGTGACGAGTGAGCCGTCGGAGCTGAGCGGCAGCTGCACCCTGGTCACCCGGCGCTGCGGCAGCCGGGCGAAGCGCTCGGCAAGGCCGAGGTCGTCCAGCAGCGCCAGGGTCGAGGGATGGACGGTGTCACCGCGGAAGTCGCGCAGGAAGTCTCCGTGCTTCTCCAGCACCGTGACGTCCACGCCCGCACGGGCCAGCAGCAGGCCCAGGACCATTCCCGCGGGGCCGCCGCCCACCACGCAGCATGTCGTCCGCTCCATCGCAGGCCTTCCCTTCGGTGACAACCGCAACCTGAGCCAATGGAACATATACCCCTAAACATGGCCCCTCTGGTGCCACGACGCCTGGACCTCCCTGCCGGCCTCCGGCCTCGGTACGACACGTGCCGGGGCCGGAGGCCGTAGGGGCGGGACCACGTCGCCCTGGGGGCTTTCCCCGTCACCTCATGCGGCCGCGACGCCGTCCGGGTCCTCGGAGCGACGCGCGAGCAGCGTCGTGCCGGCTCCGGCGAGGGCGCACACCGCGCACAGCAGCCAGACGAGGACGTACGCGCCCTCGGCGGGTGTCTCCCGCGCAGCCCCGGGCCGGTGGGCCGACGCGGCCAGGATCGCGGCCATGACACCTCCCGCCACCGAACCGCCGAACGACTTCACGTTGTTGTACAGCGCGGTCGCCACACCACCGCGGTCCCGGTCCGCCGCCTCGACGACCACCGTGGGCATGGCGCTCAGGGCGATGCCCAGCCCGAGCCCCGCCACGACCTTGGTCGCCACGATCTCCCCCAGGGACACGTGCCGTACCGCGAGAACCGCGAAACCGGCCGCGACGAGAGCGAAAGACCAGGCCAGCACACGCCGGTAGCCGATCCGCCGGGCGAGCGGCACGGTGAGCGCCGAGCCCACGACGGCCGCCACGATCCCCGGCAGCAGCACCAGGGAGATGCGCGCGGAGGAGAGCGCGAACCCGTAACCGGCCGAGTCCGGATCGGCGGCCAGGAACGTGGTGTCCGGCGCCTGGGCGGCGAAGAACACCACACCGAAGCAGCAGGCCGCGGCATAGAACGGACCGGTCCGGCGGCCGGTCAGTGCCCGTACGTCGACCAGGGGATCGCGGCTGCGCAGCTCGGCCCGCACCCACCACACGAGCAACAGCACGCCCGACACCGCACCCAGCAGCACCCGTGGGCCGACGCCCCCGTCGTGTTCGAGAGCTGAGACGCCCAGCAGCAACGCCGTGGCGCCGAGGGCGAGCAGGGCGAAACCCGACCAGTCCATGGCACCGGCCCCGCGCGCCTCCGACTCGGGGACCGCCACGAAGGACAACGGCACGCACACCGCGGCGAGCAGCGCCGGTACGAGCAGCGCGGCCCGGACCCCGCCGAGCGCCCCGGCCGCCGCGCCCATCGAGGCCGCGCCGAGCAGGCCGCCCACCGTGAGGGCCCCGACCAGCCGGGCGATCGCGCGACGTGCGTCGGGGACCGACAGGCGGCTGCGCACCAGGGCGATCTCCAGCGGCAGCAGGGCCGCGAGGGGTCCCTGAAGCGCCCGTCCGCCCCACAGCAGCGCGGGTGTGGGCGCCACCGCGACCAGGAGCGACCCGGCCGCCACACACATCAGGGCGACACGCAGCATGCGGCGGTGGCCGTACAGGTCTCCGAGCCTGCCGAACAGCGGTACGCACACGGTCGCGGCGAGCAGCTGCACCGATCCCACCCAGTTCGCCGCGGAGTCGCCGAGACCGTAGGCGTCGGCGAGGTCGGGCAGCAGGGGTGTGATGCCCATCTGCGTGAAGCCGCTCATCATCTCGAACAGGACGAGCAGCCCCACCACCGCTGTGACGGAGGCGTCGCGGCGGACCGGGGCGACGCCCGGCGCGGCGGTTCCGGTCACGGCGTCACCGCCCCGGCCGCGGCCGGCAGGTCCCCGGCTGCCGCCGCCTGCTCCAGGCGTCGGGCGGCGAGGCCGGCGAGGAGCACCGCGGCGGCGGGCAGGACGCCGTCGTCGAACGCGGCGCTGGGAGAGTGGTTCATCGGCGCCGTACCGGGGTCGCGCCCGGCGGGACACGCGCCGATGCCCAGGAACACGCCGGGCACCTCCTGAAGGACGAAGGAGAAGTCCTCCGACCCGGAGATGGGTCGTGGCGCGACCAACACCCGTTCCGGACCGAGGAGTTCTCCGGCCACGGCCGTGGCGAACGACGTCTCCGCGCCGTCGTTGACCGTCACCGGGTAGCCGTCCTGGTAGTCGATCTCGGCCGTGACGCCGTGCGCGTCGGCGATGCCACGGACCGTGCGCGCGACGGCGCCACGCACGAGGGTCCGCGTGGGTTCGGACACGGTGCGCACGGTCGCCCGGAACGTCGCGGTCTCGGGGATCACGTTGCGCGCCTCACCGGCGTGCAGGAATCCGACGGTGAGGACGGCGGGGTCGAAGACGTCGACGGTGCGGGTCACCATGGTCTGCAGCGCGGTGACCATCTCGCAGACGACGGTGATCGGGTCCTGAGCGGTGTGCGGGGAGGAGCCGTGGCCGCCGCGGCCGGTGACGGTCACGTCGAAGCCGTCGGACGCAGCAAGCACGGTGCCCGGCCGGGTGGCGACGACGCCGACGGGCAGGGTGTTGGCGAGGACGTGCAGCCCGTAGGCGGCGACGACCCGTTCACCGGCCGCGTCGAGAACACCCTCGTCGATCATGAGACGGGCGCCGCCGTGCCCCTCCTCTCCCGGCTGGAACATGAAGACCACGTCTCCGGCGAGTTCCTCCCGCCGGGCCGCGAGCAGTCGCGCCGCACCGACCAGGGCGCTGGTGTGCAGATCGTGACCGCAGGCGTGCATGACACCGGTGCGGCGGGAGGCGTAGGGCAGTCCGGTGGTCTCCTGCACCGGCAGCGCGTCCATGTCGGCGCGCAGCAGGACGGCGGGTCCGGGCCGCCCACCGCGCAGGACGGCGGTCACGGAGCTGAGCGCCGTACCGGTGCTGATCTCCAGGGGGAGTCCGCCGAGCGCGGCGAGCACGGTCTGCTGCGTCTGCGGCAGATGCAGGCCGAGTTCGGGGTCGCGGTGCAGGGTGCGGCGCAGGTCCCGCAGGCCGTCGGCGAGGGCGGTGGCATCACTGAGCTGGAACATGGCCGGTATCCTGCGGCCGAGAAGCATTCCTGCCGCCGCGATGCCTGGATCCGCCGATGTTCGACGATCGTATGCCGGAAAACGCCACACTGGACGAGCTGGACTTGCGACTGGTCACGGTGCTGCAGGGCAGTCCACGCGCCGACTGGCAGCAGATCGGGGCGGCCCTCGGCGTGGATCCCTCCACGGCGGCACGCCGGTGGGCCCGGCTGTCGGCGGCGGGCCACGCATGGTTCAGCTGCTATCCGGTCAGCATCGAGGGCATGCCGCTCATCGTCGCGTTCGTCGAGGTGGACTGCGTTCCCGGGCGGCTGTACGAGGTGGCCGCCGAACTCGCCCGGGACCCGCACGTGTTCACCGTCGAGCATGTGACCGGCGGCCGCGACCTGATGCTGACCTGCGTCTTCGGCAGCCTGGCCGAGGTCGCCCGGTACACCGGGATGCGCATCGGCGCGCTGCCCGGCGTCGCCGCCAGCCGTACGCAGATCGCCACCGCACTGCACACCGAGGGCAGCCGCTGGCGCCTGGACAAGCCGGCCGGGGCCGCCCGGCGGAGCACGGTACGCGTCGCGGCCGGACCCGAGCCCGGCCGTTCGGCGGTGCGACGCGAGGACCAGGTACTGGTGCAGGCCCTGGCCGACGACGCGCGGCAAGGCGTGGCCGAACTGTCCCGCCGCACGGGCCTCAGCGCGACCACGGTCCGCCGGCGACTGCGCCGCCTGGAGGCGTCCCGCGCGCTGGTGTTCCGGTGCGAGGTGGCACGTGGCCTGTCCGGATGGCCGGTCAGTGTGAGCCTGTGGTGCGCGGCGCCACCGGGTGAGACGGCACGGATCACGGCCCACGTGTCGGCGATGCGGGAGATCCGCCTGTGCGCCTCGCTCTCCGGGCCGCACAACCTGCTCTTCGCCGCGTGGCTGCGCTCGCTCGACGACATCCACGCCTTCGAGTCCCGCCTGGTGGCAGGATTCCCCGAACTCACGGTCGCCGACCGCGCGGTGACCCTGTGGCCGGTGAAACTCGCCGGACACGTGCTCGACCCCTCGGGCCGCCGCCTGGGCTCCGTACCGCTCGGCCCCTGGGACCAGACCACGGTGGCGACGACGGAGTCCGCGTTGCTCGCGGGGTTGCCTGTTCGGGGCGGGTGACGGGCAGCGCGCGAGGACGCTCCCGCGCCCGCGGCTCGGGTGGCCCATTCGCTGTCGATGCGACCCGACCCGGCCCCTCGGCCGGCTCGTGCAAACGTGTCCCGGACGCCGCGCTCTGCCATGGCTGGGCCAGGAGAGTCCCTGGCTCTGGGACGACCCAGCCCCCGTCAGGATCCCTGGGACGATCCGGCAGGTGTCAGGATCCCTGGGACGATCCGGCAGGCGTCAGGGCGCGATCGGCAGCCGGCGCTTGTGGTCGGTGAGGCGGTAGCGGCGGACGATCGTGTCGAAGTCCCTCTCGTCCACCGGCTTCCCCTCCAGGAAGTCGTCGATGACGTCGTAGGTGACGCCGAGCGCGTCCTCGTCGGCCTTGCCCGGGTCGAGGGTCTCCAGGTCGGCCGTCGGCGTCTTCCACACCAGCTCGGCGGGCGCGCCCAGCGCGTCGGCGACGGCGCGGACCCGGCGCTTGGTCAGGCCGGTCAGCGGGACCAGGTCGGCGGCTCCGTCGCCGAACTTGGTGAAGAAGCCCGACACGGCCTCGGCGGCGTGGTCGGTACCGACGACCAGTCCGTTGTGCGCGCCGGCCACCGCGTACTGGGCGATCATCCGCTGCCGCGCCTTGACGTTGCCGTGCACGAAGTCCTGGTGGTGGGTGTCGCGGAAGCCGACGCCCGCCGCCAGCGCGGCCTCTAGCGCGGCGTCGCTCGCGGGCTTGATGTCCACGGTCAGCACGTGGTCGGCCTGGATGAAGGAGAGCGCGAGCTGGGCGTCGTGCTCGTCGGCCTGGACGCCGTAGGGCAGCCGCATGGCGTAGAACCGGGCCTCGTGCCCCGCGGCCCGCGCCCGCTCCACCGCGAGCTGGCACAGCCGGCCGGTGGTGGTGGAGTCGACGCCTCCGCTGATGCCGAGCACGAGGGAGCGCAGACCGGTGGAGGTGAGCCGCTCGGCGAGGAAGGCCACGCGGCGTTCGATCTCCCGCTCGGCATCGAAGGTCTCGGAGACCTCGAGTTCCCGGGCGATCTCCTGCTGCAGGGCGATGGACGCCGACTCGCTCACGTCTGCTCCTTGATCCGGTGCGCGAAGTTCTGTCGCGCCCACCCTATCCGGGGACCCGCACGGGGATCCGCCCACGTCGGACCGTGTGGAACCGGGCGAAGCCCGACAGTCGCGCGCCCTCGGCGGCATGCCCCGGGTGACGAGGGGGACGGGCAGGGGCGCCGAGCCGTCCTGCGCCCCGCCGGGCGGACGGCGGCCGGGAAAACACGCGCCGGCCGCCGTCCGACAGTCCTGCCCGGAGCGGGGTCAGGCGGCGTGCTCGATCCAGCGGCGCACCGCGATGTTGATGTCGGCGGGCAGGGCACTGAGCCGGTCGATGGCCTCCCTGTCCTCGGGCAGGGGCGGGATTCCGGCGGCCGTAAGGGCCGCGTGCAGGTCCAGACGCCTGCGGTCACGTGGGTCGATGGTGATGTCGAGCCGTTCGGAGGGGTTGGGCGGCGGCAACAAGTGGTCGCCCTGCTCCTCCTCATCGGGCTGTGCGGCCCGGTCCCACCACGAGAAGCCGGGCTCGTCGCAGGCGTAGGGGTCGAAGGAGGACTGCGCCGCACCGGACGCGAAAGCGGGGGTGGTCACGGGAATCTCCCTTGCAGCGGTATCGGTTCTGCATGCCAGGAGGTCCGGCGCCCCGGTGCCGGTTGCGGCATTCGCCACGCTTCATGCGAACGGCGCCTTTGGCGGCTCATCGGCCCGTCACACCACCATCCCGCGTCGGTTCGACTCCGCGTACGACTGCCGTGGACGTCGTGGGCCGCACCACTGGTCGTCATCCCTCGTCCGGTACCTCGTACTGATCATTCACCCACCCGGCCTCGGGGGCGGCGAGTGCCGCCGTCCCGGCCGGCGGCTCCTGTCCTGCTCTCGACCTGTGTCCGCAGGTCAGTGCAGGTCCACCTGGAACGCGTGCCGGTGGTCGGCGGGGCAGGTGAAGACGCGCAAGTCTCCCGATCGGCCGACGACCACCTCCGTCTCGGCGTCGCTGGCCACGGTGAACAGGAGTGTCATGGCCGTGCCGCAGTCATCGCAGGTGAAGACTTGAGGGTACGTAAGGTGCCAGGTGGGCCAGCCGCCGAGTTTCCAGCCGGCGAGGCGGGTGATGACGTCACTGCCGTCGCCGGTCTCGCGGACCAACTCCTGGAGCCGCGGACGGAGTTCTTCCGGCAGTTCCTCGCGGAACGGGAAGTCGGTCACGTGCTCGGCGGCGATGGTGCATGCCTGTGGCAGGTAGCCGTCCTCCTCATGCCGTGAGGGCGGCGGCGGAGTCGTCAACCGGTCGGTCACGTCGGCGGCCCGACGCCAACGCATCTCGACCACAGGGCTCACATCGGCCTGCTGGGCCGGAGGGTCCCAGTGCTCATTGGGACACCACAGGATCTGCAAGAGGTCCATGTCGGCGGGCCACCAGGGCCCCGGTGCGTCGCGACGGAAGATCTGCGCGACCGGCACCATGGCCGTGGCAGGCTCGCCGTCAGGGCTGATCACGTCGGGCAACGAGCATGCGGGCCACGGTTCGTCACTGGGCCACAGCAGCGGTCCGCCGAGAGAACTGACCTCGGAGTCGGGCTCGGCGCGCGTGGGATGGAACAGGACCGCGTCGCGCGCGTGGGGAGCGAGTTCGGGCAGCACGGCGAGTATCGCCTCGGGCGTCGGACGGGGGGCGTGGGTCATCGTGCCTTCCGATCAGCTGGTTCCAGATCGTGCGCAGCGTATAGGCCCGCTGTGACAGTCGGTCCCCCTGGCGGATCAAGCCGTTCCGCGGAGCTCGACCAGCTGCCGGGCCGTGCCGGCGGGATCGACGATCTGGTGCAGATGTGCGCCCGGCAGGTGTGCCACACGCCAGCCGCGTTCCCGCGCGTCGGCGGCGACGTCGTCGTACGGAGGACCGAACAGCAAGTAGGAGCAGGGGTGATCGTCCCAGCCGCCGGGGACCGGGATGCGCTGCTCGTAGTAGGACAGCGGCAGGGTCGGCTGCTCCTCGACGACGGTCTGCCGGACGGTCGGATCGGTGAACATGGGGGCGACGTCCGCCTCGTCCCACCAGTCGGTCCAGCGCGGAAGCCTGCCGTTCACAGCCAATGGACGGAGGAACTCCAGCAGTTCGGGCGGGGCGACGGGCGTGGGACCGGTCAGGGCCGGCAGCGCGGCGTCGACGAAGACCGAGCCGGTCACCGGATGGTCGAGCCCCGAGCGCATCACCGGGAGGAACAGGCCCGCGTTGCTGTGCGCCACCAGCGTGACGGGGCTGTCCACCGGCACCTGGCGCAGATCGTCACGTACGGCCTCCACGACCCGCGGCCAGAACGGCGGGGCTCCGGCGCCCACGTCCAGCAGGGACGGCACACGCACCTGATGTCCTGCCGCCCTCAGCCGGTCGGCCACGGGCTGCCAGGTCGAGGGACCCACGGACGGACTGTGCACGAGAACGAAGATCGGCTGCATGGGACGATGCTCGCGCCCCTGCCACCGGACGCGCGACCCGCTCGGCTGAGAGCAGAGCAGTCGGGCGGCACCCCCTCAAGCCGTGCCGCCCGGTGCCGTCGGTCCGGTGAGGGGCGTCCGCCGGTCCTCACCGCCGAGCAGCAGGCGACCGCTCGCACCGGCCGTCAGCAGCCCGGCGACCATGGCGATCAGGCTCAGGCCGGGCCCCGACGACCAGTTCACGTCGGGCGTACGGACGGCCAGGACCAGCGTCATCGTGGCCGCGGTGCCGGTCAGGGCGAGGAGCGCCGGGCGGGTGCGCTCGACGTCGTCCTCGGCGAGAGCGCCCAGCACCCCCGCGCCGAGCGAGAGGGCCCAGACCCCGAGCGCCTGCGCGTCGAGCCTTCCGGTGCGCCAGGGGACGAAGTCCGACCAGAAGGCGGGGCGGATCAGCAGTCCCGTACCGATGCCCAGCCAGGAGGACCCCAGCACGGCGAGCGCCGGTTTCGACCAGGCCGGGAGCGGAAGCCTGCGTGGTGCGGGCGGGCCGGCCGGCGTGAGGAACTGCCAGGCCAGGGCGATGACCGCCCACACGCACAGCAGACCGAGGACGAGGATCCAGCCGACGCTGAACAGGACCGGGACGATCGGGCCGCCCTCGGCGACGTACAGCCGGCCGGCGTTCAGGAGGGTCACGGCGAACAGCCCGACGAGCACCACGGCGGTGGGCAGTACCAGGGTCCGGGTCTGCTGCCAGGAGCGGGCGCGGCCCACGGAGAACAGGGCCGGCGCGGTCCCCAGCATGCCCGCGCCGATCAGTCCCGGACTCAGCGACCTGGGGGAGGGCCAGGCGCCGAGGACGTGACCGGTGAGCGCGACGGCCGTCAGGAGCCCACCCACCAGGAGGTTGATCACGGCCACGGCGATCGCGAGCATCGCCAGGCCGGCCGTCAGCGGACGTCCCTGCGCGGCACCGGCTTCGGGCGCGGGCACGGGCGGTGTGCTGCCGACGGGTTCGGACGGGTCGGTCGGGTTCGGCATGGCGGTTCGGCCTCCAGAGGGGTCGGCCGGACGACGGCCGGGGCGTGAACTGACAGGGGCGGCGCGGTGTCGGGGCGGGGCCCCGACGGCGCTGGGGACGACGCGACGATCGCCGACGCCCTAGGCGGCCGGCGCCGACACACGGGTCGTGGGCGCGGCGGCCGGGACGGCACGCTTGAGCACCTCGCGGGCGTGGACCACGCGCAGGCTCGTCACGAGGGTCGCGGTGAAGGCGAGCATGCCGCAGCCGATGGCCACGGCGGCGGTCAGCGCCGTCAACCGGTCCAGCCCGAGGCTGCGTTCGAACAGCACCACGGAGCCCACCGAGAGCACCGGCGCCAGGCAGAGCGCCGTCAGGTGGATCCGCCATTCCTCCCGCGCCCAGAGGCGTCCGTCCCGCCCGGCTCGGCGCGCGCCGACGGCCATGACCCCGTAGGCCACCGCGCCGGGCAGCAGGAAGCCGGCCAGCAGGCGCTGCCCGGCAACGCCGAAGTCGAGGAAGGAGCGCACGATCCACACCAGCGCGGCCGCCCCGGCGAGGTGTGCCGCGACGGTCACCGGCAGCGGCGCCCACGACCCGTGCATTCCGGCGACCGTGCGCCGCCGGTCCCGCGCCCGGGAGGCGAGCAGCGCGCCGAACACGACCACCGAGCCCAGGTGCATGATGGCCACGCGGTTGATCTCCGTCATCGGCAGGCCGGGCATCACCCACGGCAGGGCACCCCACTCCAGGCGCAGCAGCGGAGCGGTCAGCAGGAAGCCGTAACAGACCAGCATCCACCGCTGGTGCAGGTCGGGGAAGCCGGCGACGGCCGCGAGGATGCCGAAGGTCACGCTCAGCACCGTGCCCACGAGGATGGTGGCGAGGACGATCCAGAAGGCCGGGCCGCTGAAGGCGTCCTCGGGCGCTGTGCGGGCCAGGTACACCGCGGCGCCGGCCATCGACGCGTACACCGTGACCGCGAAGACGACTCCGAGGACACGGTGCGGCCGACGTCGACGGCGTGCGGCCGTGAGCAGCTGCGCGGGCCCGAGCAGCATGAGCAGACCACCCAGCACCGAGTGGACGATCATCGGTACGAGGCTGTGCCGGTAGGGGGCGATACGGGTGGCCAGCGCGTCGGCGACGTAGCGGGGCGAGACCGTGTGGCCCAGCAGCCATTCGCCGAACGCCGGGGCGCCGGGTCGCGCGTACGGCCACAGCTCGGTCATCGCGATCGGCGCGTAGGCCACGCACAGGACCGACACGGTGACCGCGGCGACACGGCGCCAAGTGGTGGTCGTTGGAGGACGCACGGCGACTCCCTGCTCACGGGCCTCGGTTCCACGGCATCGCGATAGTCTCTTCTGGACTATCGCGGGTTACCGACGGTAGAGGCGGCCGGGGCCGAGGTCAACGGTCCGTCGTACGTTCGTCCCTGTCGCGCACCCAGTGCCAGAAGTCGACCATCATCCGTTCGTAGCGGATGCCGAACTCCAACGCCTCGCGCTGACCCGGCGTCAGCAACTCGCCTACGTCTCCCGCGAGTTCCTCGTACTCGCTCAGCGTCTTCTCGTGCTCGGAGACCTGAGCCGGCGCGAGCACGTCGGGGCGACCGCCGAACCAGAGCTTGAGGATGCCGCGTTCGCGGGCCTCGACCGGCACGAACGCGGGATCGTCAAGCCAGGTCCGCAGGGCCGTACGCCCGTCCTCGGTCAGCGCCAGCACGCGCCGGTTGCGTCCGGCCTCCTGTCGCACCTGCGCCAACAGTCCCGCTTCCAGGAGCCGTTCGCACTGCGCGTAGACCTGCGCGTGCGGCACGGACCAGAACGGGGCGACGGTGCGGGCCGCCTCCCCCTTCACGTCGTAGGCGCTGGCCTCGCCCAGTTTGTCGATGATGCCGAGGACGAGGTACGAGGAGGTGGTCAACCGAGCGTCAGCCATGGGGCGACCGTATCCTCCCCGCGGGGCGCGGGGCGCGGGGCGCGGGGCGCGGGGCGCGGGGCGCGGGGCGTCGGCCGGGGCGAGAGGCCCGATGGCGGCTTCGCCCGGGGCACACCCGGCGCGCGTCGCCGCAGCCGTCCGGGCCGGGGAGGGGCTGTGCGGTGGGGGGAGGGGCTGTGCGAGCGGGGCCCGGGCGGCCCGGCGTTCTTTTCGGGGCGGTCCGTGGCGTCGAGCCGGGGCGGTCCGTGGCGTCGCGTCGAGGTGGTCCGTGGCGGTCGAGCGCCCGGACAGGCGAGGGGGCCCGCCCTGGACGGGCAGACCCCCTCTCCGCGCACGCTCAGGTGTGGTCGCGCTTGATCGCGCGCCCGGTCTCCTGGATCCGCTCGCCGGCCTTGGCCTTGGTCTTCTTGGCCTCGCCGCGCGCCTGGTCCAGCTCACCCTCGGCCTGCATCTCGCGGTCGCCGGTGACCTTGCCGGTCATCTCCTTGGCCTTGCCCTTTATCTTGTCCTGACGGCCCTTACCGGCCATGGCTCCTCCTTCAGAGGTGGTGTGGCTTGCCCGCCCAACGTAAGTGGGGTCCTGCGCGATCGCGCGTTGAAGCGTCACGTTGAGTAGCCAAGACCCCGCGGACCGCCAAGGCCACATCGAGCGGCAGGACGACTCGGCGTTCGAACTCCGCGCACTGGCACCGGCGTTGGAATCCGCAGGCCTTGGACCGCGATGGCCGCGCTCCGGGCCGGCCCTCTTCGCCACCTCCGTACGCTCACCCCTGACGGCGGCGGTACAGGAGCCACGCCGCGACGGCGGCGCCGACGCCGGCGAACAGCAGACCGCGGTTGTCGCGGGCGATCTGCGCGCCCTGGGCCGTCCTGGCCTGCAACGGTTCGGGCGCCTTCTCCTCCCACAGCCGGCCGGCCTGGACCGCCTTCGTGTGCGCCTGCTCGGTGGCCTGGGCGGCCTTGTCCTTGACGGGGTCGGGCAGCTTGTCCTGGACCCGGGACGCGGCCTCGGTCGCTTTGGCCTTCAGGGCACCCGCCTTGGCGGCGGCCTGGTCCTTGACCTCGGCGACCTTGTCCTGGGTGCGGGCCTTGACGTCCGCCTTCGCCGCGAGTGCCTCTACGGTCTCCCCGAGGTCGTGGCGGGTCTGCTCGACCTGTTCGCGCAGCTCCGCCGGGGTTTCGGCCGTCTTCTTGTCGTGGGACTGCTCGGTCATCGGTGCGCACTCTCCTTGATCTCGGCGATGTCCGCCTTCACGTTCTCGATCGACTGCGTCGGCGCCGGCGGTGCGGCCGAAGTGACCTGCCTCTTCCCGGACATCGCCATGACCGCGGCGATCACGCCGAGCACGGCGGTCACCGCGAGGGCGGCGGCCCACACCGGCAGTACGAGCGCCAGTGCGGCGATCACGGTGGCCGCCAGCGCCTGAAGCATCAGGATGCCGACGACACCGGCGCCGCCGAAGAGACCGCCACCCTTGCCGTACCGCTTGCCCTTCTCCTTCATCTCCGCCTGTGTCAGGCGGAGTTCGGTTCGCACGAGTTCCGTCAGCTGCTGTGTGGCGCGCTGCACCAGCTCGCCCACCGGTTCCGAACCGGGCGTCTGCTGCCCCGGTCCGTGGCGCGGCTGCGTACTCGACACGACACTCACCTCCCGTCACGTGACTTCCTTCGGACCCGAGGCGCCGCGGCGCGCCGGGTGTCCGGTGACCCCGCGAGTACCCACAAACACGC
Source organism: Streptomyces krungchingensis (assembly GCF_054729265.1). Lineage (NCBI taxonomy): Bacteria > Bacillati > Actinomycetota > Actinomycetes > Kitasatosporales > Streptomycetaceae > Streptomyces > Streptomyces krungchingensis. The sequence continues at coordinate 551,730 of NZ_JBPUKY010000001.1, read as the reverse complement.
CGTCCACCTGTCCCTTCAACTCCGCCAACTCTGCGGGGAGATGAGCACGGTGACGGCAGTGGCGGGCCGGGCCGGCCGGGCCCGTGGGGCGGGACTCCCGGGACCGGGGTGGGCGAGTGTCGTCCGCGAGGTCGGTTCCGCCGGTCATGTCCCGACGGAGCGGCGGGTCATTCCTCCACGGGAGGGTGCGGATGATCCATGCGAGCGAGCCAGGTCCTGAGCAGCGTTTCGAGGGCCTCGCCCTCGTTCGGGGCGAGCTGGTCCAGTAGGCGGCGTTCGTTGCGCATGTGGTCGGTGAACGCCTGGTCGATCAGATGACGTCCGGGTTCGGTGAGGGCGACGATCCGGCCCCGCTGGTCGTCGTCGGAACGGCGGCGCGTGACGAGTCCGGCCCGCTCCAGGCGGTCGATCCGCTTCGTCATGGCGCCGGTGGTGACCATCGTGTGCGCGGCGAGTTCGCCGGGCGCCCGTTCGTAGGGCTCGCCGGCGCGGCGCAGGGCGCACAGGACGTCGAACTCTCCCTCGGTCAGGCCGTAGCGGCCGTACACGAGGCAGAGCTCTTCCGTGAGGCGGTCGGCGAGACGGTGGAGTCGGCCGATCACCCCCTGCGGGGAGATGTCGACGTCGGGCCGCTCGCGGCGCCAGTCGGCTTGGATGCGGTCCACGCGGTCCAGGGGTTGCCGGTCTTCCATGGAGACAGGATAGCTTCCCGGGAAGCTATATTATCTTCCATGGAAGCTAATCTGCGCTGGGTGGCCCTGACCGCGGTCGCCCCGGTGGCGTGGGGGACCAACTACTTCGTCACGCACGAGTTCCTCCCCGCGGACCGCCCGCTGTCGGGGGCCGCCCTGCGGGCGCTGCCCGCCGGTCTCGTCCTGCTGGCCGTGCGCAGGCAACGGCCACGGGGCGCCTGGTGGTGGCGGTCCGCCGTACTGGGTGTCCTCAACGTGAGCGTCTTCTTCGTCCTCGTCTACGCCGCCTCCCAGCTGCTTCCGGCGAGCGTCGCCTCGACCGTCATGGCGGTGTCCCCGCTGACGATGATGCTCATGGCCTGGCCCCTGGTGGCCGAGCGGCCGCGGCCCGCCCATCTGGCCGGAGCCGCCGTCGGGCTCCCCGGGGTGTGCCTGATGCTGCTGACGGGGGCGGGCGGAGTGGGCGTGCCGGGGATCCTCGCCTCGGCCGCGGCCGTGCTGGTGTCGTCCTTCGGCCACATCCTCACCAAGCGGTGGACCGCCGATGCCGACGTACTCGCTTCGACCGCATGGCAGCTCACCGCCGGAGGCCTGTTCCTGATCCCGGTCGCCGCCGCCGTGGAGGGCCCCCCTCGCGAACTGTCCGCGTCGGCGCTCCTCGCGTTCGGCTATGTGGCCCTGGTCGCCACCGCGCTGGCGTTCGTCGCCTGGTTCACCGGGCTGCGGCACCTGCCCTCGGGCACGGTCGGGCTGATCGGACTGCTCAATCCCGTGACGGGCGTGCTGCTCGGCACGGCGGTCGCGGGGGAGACCCTGGCGGTCCAGCAGGTCTGGGGGCTGGTACTGGTCCTGGCCGGGGTCGTGCTGGGCCGGCCCACGCGGGCGGGCCGGCGCGGCACCCGACGTGCGGTCCCCCGCCCCGCGGCCGGCGGATCCTTTGCGGGAGAGCCCGCCGACTGCTCTTCTGGAGGAGACGTCTCCGCACGGTGAAGGTGGTCTTCACCGTGAGCCGGCCGGTCCGGGGACCCGTCCGGCGGATCACTTTTCAGTGAAAGAGTTCGCGGGCCCGGCGGGCCACCTCGTCCGGCGTCAGGTCCTCCAGGCGTGTGAGGAAGACCCAGACGTGGCCGAAGGGGTCCCTCAGGATCGTCGTGCGATCGCCGTGGAACTGGTCGGCCGGCGGTTGTACGAGTTCCGCACCGGCCGCGGCGGCCCGGTGCGCGAGTGTGTCGACGTCGTCGACGAAGACGTGCAGGCCCACGGTGGTACCGCCGACGGCGGTCGGCGCGCGGAAGAGCGGCCCCTCGGCGTCGCCCAGCATGATGGTGGAGCCCTGGATCCTGACCTCGGCATGCACGATGCGCCCGTCCGGGCCGTCGAGGCGGAACAGCTCTTCGGCGCCGAACGCCCGGGTGTAGAAGTCGATCGCGGCGGCGGCGCCGTCGATCATGAGGTGGGAGATCACGGCGTTGCGGTAGGTCTCGGGAACGGCGCTCACGGACATGGGAACTGCCTCCTCCTGGCTGGCTGCTGCCGATGACCCCGAAGGTAGGAGCTGAACCGGAGTTGAGGTCAAGCGTGAGTCGGCGGGCCGCGGGCACGATGGAGGAGGAGATCCGCCGGACAGGCGGAAGCTAGCCCGCCGTCGGTGAGACGGACGGCTTCCGGCCGGCCGTGGTGACGGCCTTGAGCTCGTCCAGTGATTCCCGCATCAACTGCGCCAGATCGCCTTCCTTGGCCGCCGAGATCCAGCACTCGAAGGCGATCTTGAAGACGGCCATCCCCGCTTCGGCCGTCAGGCTCGCGGCCGGCTCCGTGACACCGCGGCCTCGCAGGGTGTCGGCGAGGGTGGCCGACATCGAAGCGAGCTTGATCAGCTCACGCTCCTGGAGTTCGGCGTTCGCCGTGATCACGGCGTGCCGCTTCCTCGCCTGCTCGTGCCGGTCCACGAACGCCTGCGAGGCGGCGTCAAGTCCCAGCGCCAGCGCGTCGATCGGTGCCGCGGACTCCGGAGCCTGGGCGACCGCCCGCACCAAAAGCTCCTGCAGCTCGCCGGATCCGGCGAAGAGCACCTCCCGCTTGTCGGCGTAGTGCCGGAAGAAGGTCCGCTCGGTGAGTCCGGCCCGTTTGGCGATCTCCGCCACGGTCGTCTGCTCGTATCCGCGCTCGCTGTAGAGCTCCAACGCCGCTTCCGCGAGGCGTCCACGCGCGTTCGGCTCCCATCTACCCATGGGCAGATCCTACGTGATGACAGTCCCTGACATCAGATGTTAGGGTCGATGACAGTCACTGACATCACTCGTCTGGAGTTCTTCCCATGCGCTTCTTCGTGACCGGCGCGTCCGGCTGGATCGGATCGGCCGTCGTGCCCGAACTCATCGATGCGGGCCACCAGGTCGTCGGGCTCGCCCGCTCCGACGCCTCCGCCGAGGCACTCACCGAGGCAGGGGCGGAGGTGGTCCGCGGCACGGTCGACGATCTCGACGTGCTGCGGGACGCTGCCGTCGCGTCGGACGGGGTGATCCATCTCGCCTTCAAGCACGACATCGCGTTCACCGGCGACTTCCAAGGGGCGGCCCAGGCCGATCGACGCGCCGTCGACGCCTTCGGTGAGGCGCTCGCCGGCACCGGCCGGCCCTTCGTCCTCGCCTCCGGCGTGGCCGGACTGGCACCCGGACGTGTGGCGACGGAGCGTTCGACGCCCGTGATCGACGGATCGCCGGTGTCGATGCGGCAGGCCACGGCGCAGAAGGTGCTCGACCTCGCCTCGCGTGGCGTGCGCTCGTCCGTGGTGCGGCTGTCGCCCACCTGCCACGGCGAGGGGGACCAGGGCTTCATGGCGACCTTGGTCGACATCGCCCGGGCCAAGGGCGTGTCCGGTTACATCGGTGACGGCGCCAACCGCTGGCCCGCCGTCCACCGCCTCGACGCGGCACGCCTGTTCCGCCTGGCCGCCGAGCAGGCCCCCGCGGGAACGGTGCTGCACGGCGTCGCCGAGGAGGGTGTCGCGATCCGCGACGTCGCCGAAGTGATCGGCCGTCACCTCGACGTGCCGATGGTCTCCGTGGCCCCGGACCGGGCGGCCGAGCACTTCACCTGGCTGGGCGCGTTCCTCGGCCTCGACTCTCCGGCGTCGAACACCCTGACCCGTGAGCAGCTCGGCTGGGAGCCGACCCGGCCCGGCCTCCTGGAGGACCTCGGCAAGGGCCACTACTTCCACATCGCCGACACCGTCGCCTGACCGTTCGCGCGGCGCGAGGGGACCCGGCGAGGCGCGCCACCTTGCGCTACGCGCTCCCGAGCGGGTGCGACTCCTAGCCTCGGTCCGTGGAGAGGCTCGCCTGCCACCCGGGTTGCAGGCGGTCCATGAGGAGGCGGAAGGTCGCGTCGGAGCGGTCCCAGTCGCCGTCCGCCAAGGGCGCCATGAGAAGGCCGAGAGTCGCGTCGACCACGAGGGCGGCCTCCGTCCTGGCTCGGCTCTCGGTCATGCCCATGTCGCGGAAGATCGAGACGAACAGGTCCGTCCACTCGGTGACCAGGTCACGCATGAAAGGCCCGTACCGCTCGGGGTGGATCAGACTGGCGGCCATGATCTCCAGGTAGAGGGGGAGCGCGCCGCGCAGGCCGGGGGTGTTGAACCGACGCCAGAGTTCTTCCAGGAGGCGGCGCAGCGAGGCCGGGTCCTTGGGTGAGGCATCGGTGCCGAACAGCGCCCGGGAGCGCAGGAGCGGTCGCTGCTTGTCGAGGGCGATCGCCTCGCTGACCATGCGTTCCTTGCTGCCGAAGTAGTACAGGAGCATGCGGTCGCTGGTCCCCAGGGCCTGGGCCAGCGGGCGCAGGGACAGATCGGCCAGGCCGTTGCGGATCAGGTACGCGCGGACCTGGTCCAGCAGGGCGCTCCGTTTGGCCGGGTCGGGCGGGCGCGGCATGAAAGCTCCCGGTGTGATCGCGCGGCGGCGAGAGCGCGTTCGCGCAGGTCAGGCGGTGACCTCAGCGCGATGCCGCGACCTGACCGTTAAGTCCGTTTCGTGTGGCTATTTACTGTAGCAACCGTTACGTGTATATTGTAAGTGTAGCGAGTGCTACGTGTATATGTCCGTCACTGAGAAGGGAGTGGTTCGCATGGCCCCCCAGGCCATCACACTTACCCCGACCGCGCGCCGGGGCCGTCTCGCCCGGTTGTGGCGGCGCTGCCTGGGAGGCCTGTGCCACGCGATCGCCCCGGTCCGTGGCCAGGGCGAGGTGAGCTCTCCAGGGGAGGTCACCGTGTCGCGGGCCGACAAGCGCCGCGCCATGTGGTCGCGCACCCTCGAACCCCTGCGCCCCCTCGACGCGCCCCGTGCCTGCCCCACCGCGTGGGACGCTTCCTGGCCCCTTCAGAGAGATCCGACGTCTGTCCGCCGGGCCCGGAAACTGGTGCTCGCGCAGCTGGAGGCCTGGAGTCTGACGGAGCCGGCCGACACCGCCGAACTCCTGGTGAGCGAAGTGGTCACCAACGCCCTGTGCCACACGCGCGGCCCACTGCGGCTCAACCTCCAGGTGCGCGGTTCCCGTCTGCGGTGCGAGGTCGAGGACACCGACCCGGCCGGCCCCGTACGCCGCTTCGTCGACGTCGACGACGAGGGCGGACGCGGGATCGAGCTGCTCGACCTGCTCACCGACGCCTGGGGGACGAGCGACACGGCCACCGGCAAGACCATGTGGTTCGAGCTGCGGACGCACGCCGAAGCCTCGACGAGTATGCCCTCGGAAGAAGGTCCCTCGGCATCCGGTTGAGTTCCGGGTGGCGCCGGGGATTTCGGTACGGAAGCGGACGGATCTCCGGTCCACACGGTCCGGAGGCTGCGCGGTCGGCGGTCGGCGGCCGAAGGCCCGCGGTCAGTCCGTGGCCGGCGGCCGGTCGGCCGGTCGGCCGGTCGGCCGGTCGGCGGTCGGGCGGTCGACGGCATGCGCGCGCCGTCCGTTCCACGCGCGGTCCGTTCCGCGCCGCCGCCCCTGAGCCGTCGTCAGGCTCAGGGGCGGCACGGCCGCGCGCCGCGTATCAGGCGTGCGGTGCGCTTCCGCGTGTCGTCAGACCGGTCGTACGCCCGTCAGCGCGCCGCTGGGGTTGAGCACGTACTTGCGTGCCGCGCCCTGGTCGAACTCGGCATAGCCGCGTGGTGCGTCCTCGAGGTCGATGACGGTGGCGTTGACCGCCTTGGCGATGTGCACCCGCTCGTGCAGGATCGCCATCATCAGGCCCCGGTGGTAGCGCATCACCGGGCACTGGCCCGTGGTGAAACTGAGGCTCTTGGCCCAGCCGAGACCGAGCCGCACCTTCAGGGTGCCGCTGCGGGCGTCGTCGTCGACCCCGCCGGGGTCGTCGGTGACGTACAGGCCCGGGATGCCCAGGGCCCCGCCCGCGCGCGTCAGGCCCATCACGGAGTTGAGCACGGTCGCCGGCGCCTCCCCGGCGTCCGGGCCGTGCGCCCGTGCCTCGAAGCCGACCGCGTCGACCGCGGCGTCCACCTCCGGCACTCCGAGGATCTCCGCGATCTGGTCCTCGACAAGACCGCGCGACACGTCGACGGTCTCGCAGCCGAAGGCGCGTGCCTGGGCGAGGCGTTCGGCGTTCAGGTCGCCGACGATCACCACGGCCGCGCCGAGCAGTTGCGCCGATGCCGCCGCGGCCAGACCCACCGGGCCGGCCCCGGCCACGTAGACGGTCGAGCCGACGCCCGCGCCCGCGGTGACCGCGCCGTGGAAACCGGTCGGGAAGATGTCCGACAGCATGGTCAGATCGAGCAGCTTCTCCCGCGCCTGATCCGCGTCCGGGAACCTCAGCAGGTTGAAGTCCGCGTAGGGGATCATGACGTACTCGGCCTGACCGCCGACCCAGCCGCCCATGTCGACATAGCCGTAGGCCGCCCCCGGACGGGCCGGGTTCACGTTCAGGCAGATGCCCGTGTTGCGCTGCTTGCAGTTGCGGCACCGCCCGCAGGCGATGTTGAACGGTACGGAGACGACGTCACCGACGTCGATGAACTCGACGTCCGGCCCCCGTTCGACGACCTCTCCGGTGATCTCGTGGCCGAGCACCAGCCCCTCCGGCGCGGTCGTCCGCCCGCGCACCATGTGCTGGTCGCTCCCACAGATGTTGGTGGCGAGCACCTTGAGGATCACCCCGTGCCGGCATGTGCGGCCGACGTTCTGCGGTGCGACCCCAGGCCCGTCCTGGAGTTCGAGCGTCGGGAAGTCGGTGTTCCTGACCTCCACCATGCCCGGTTTGATGTACGCGACTGCCCTGTTCGAGCTCATGCGTGATCGCCGTCCCTTCGGCTCCACGGTTGTGGATGCCAGTGGCTGTGCGCGGGGCAGAGTCTGCTCTCCGCACCGCCCTCTGGCCACCCTCCGCGCGATGAATCGACCCGCGACCCGGTGTGGGCGGGCGGTCACAGCGGCGCCCCGCGCATCCACGGCGGGGCACGTGGCTGCAGCGCACCCTTCACCCCTGTCCGTCAAGTCCCGAACACCCGTGTCACGCACATCAGGGGCATGACGGGATTCCGCGCGGCGGGCGTAATGGAGACGTGGTTCACGAACCCCGAAGGTCACGACATGAAGACCGGTAGGGGTGACGACAGAATTTCCGCCCTTTCTCCTTCCTCCTTTCTCGATGGACGTGATTTCAGTGACTCACCGTTCCGTATCGCAGCGCCTTCTGATGCTCACCGCCCCGACCGCCTTGGTGGCGGGTGCGGTACTGCTGCCCACCAGCGCTCTCGCGGCGCCGGCGACCCCGCACTCCGTGAGCGTCACCATGAACGATCAGGGGGCCGGTCACAACGGCCGCGATCTCGGCACCGCTGTTTCCCCCGCAAAATGGAAGGAGGCCACCGACGACCCCAGCGGCATCGCGATCAAGCTGCCCGGAAAGCCCAGGATCCAGAACCTGAAAACCTACGGAATTCAGGCACGTCACTATTCCGTGCGCACATCGGACGGTGTCATGTATTTCATGGTCGTCGATGTGAAGTCGACGGGGCCGGGGGACCTCAAGGAACTTGTCGAGGGCACCCGGCAGGGAATGGCCGAGAGGTTGGGCGGTGTCGCCATCACCAGCCAGAAGCCCGTCACGATGGATGGTCACACCGCCGTCGACGCGCACATGAACTCCCTGACGGGCAAGCGCATGGTCATCACCACGCGTGTCGTGGCCGTCGACGACCGCGTCGTCCAGGTCGTGACCGTCGGTCCCAAGGCGCACGAGAAAGCGGTCGACAAGGCGCAGGCGCAGGCCGTCGCCAGCCTCCGTTTCCCTTGATCCCACCCCGAACCGTCGACCTGGCTCGCGAGACGCGGCCAGGTCACGGTCGTCGTCACCCCGGCGGCCGGACCGTACGGGACGGGCCGCCAGGATGCCGAGTGCCGCTGATCGAAAAGCCGCTGGACTAGTCGAAGAGCTTCTTGACGACCCGCGCGGCCGCCTCGCTCTCGGCGGCCGCGGGTGACAACTCGCTCAGCGTGTCGAGGTCGGTGTCGGCCTTCAGTTCCTCTTCCCAGGCGGCGGCGAGCTTCTCCTGCTCCTCGCGTGGCTGCTTCTGGACGTATTCCCGGGCCTGTGGGGTCAGAGCGTCGAGGAATCGTTCGACGGTGTCGATGGCCATGCTGTCCTCCTTGATCACGGGATGTGCCGGTCCTGCTGACACTGTCCAAGAGTGATCGCCACGGACGCCGCGCGGTCGGCGCCCTGGCGCAGTTGGACCCGAACGGACGCAGCCCGGGCGGAGCTCGGCTGCTCGTCCGCCGTCGCCTTCAAGGGTGCGGCGCCTGGTGCGGCGCCTCGGATCACAGGCTGTAGCCGCCCGACACCTCGATGTTCTGGGCGGTCACCCAGCTGCTCTCCTCGGACAGCAGAGTGGCGATCATCTTGCCGATGTCGTCCGGTTCACCGACCCGGCCGAGTGCCGTCTTCGCCGCGAGAGCCGAGGCGACCTCGGGGAACCGGGCGAACGCGTCGTCGGCGATCCGGGTACGGGTCGAGCCCGGAGACACGGCGTTGACGCGGATTCCGCGCGTGCTGAACTCCTTGGCCATGTAGCGGGTCAGGACGTTCAGGCCGCCCTTCATCGAGGCGTAGGCCGAGTAGCCCGGCTCCGGACCCGACATCGTCGCCGAACTGCTGCTCGTGTTGACGATCGCTCCGCCGTTCTCCATGAGCGGGAGCAGCTTCTGCGTGAGGAAATACGGCCCCTTGAACAGAACCCGCATCAGCCGGTCGAACACGTCCTCCGTGGTGTCCTCGAACAGCGCCGTGTGGGCGATGCCGGCGTTGTTGACCAGAAAGTCGAATGTGGTGCGGTGCCAGGTGTCCTGGAGTACCTCGACCACGCGTTCGTGAAAGGCCGGGAAGGTGCCGGTGTCCCCGACGTCCAGCGGGAGCGCGACGGCCGTTCCGCCCTCCTTCTCGATCGCGGCCGCCGTCTCCAGCCCTCCTTGCGCGTTGTTTCCGTAGGTCAGAATCACTCCGGTTCCGCGCTCGGCGATCTGTATGGCCGCGCTCTGCCCGATACCCGAGCTGGCGCCGGTGACGATGGCCACCTTCATGATGTTCTCCTTTGCGGCAGGAAGCTCTTGGATGCCCGGAATTCCTTCCCGTGGATTCCGGTGATTCCATTCAAGCGGCCTGACCTGCGGAATCGGTAGAACAAAGCTCGCGACCCCTTGCACGATCCTCTCGCCCACAAGAGACCGCGCCGGGCCCTGTGCTGCAATGGGGGCATGCATCTCGACGAGCTCTGCACCCTGCTGGACCGGCATGCGCGGCCCGACTGGACCACCGCCATCGACGGTGTCCTCATCTCCAAGGTGGAGCGGCCCGATCCACCGTCGCCGTCGATGTCCGGCACGGTGCTGGCGGTCATCGCCCAGGGCGCCAAGCGCCTCGCGCTGGGCGAACGGGTCCACGAGTACGGCGCCGGGCAGTATCTCGTCGCCTCTGTCGACCTGCCCGTCACCGGACACTTCACCGAGGCCGGCCCAGGACATCCGGCGCTGGGGTTCGGGCTCACCCTCGACCCCTCCACCATCGCCGAACTGCTGCTCCAGGCCGGGCCGGGCGACGCCCCCCGCGCCGGCCAGGGCGCGCTGCCGGCCATCGCCGTCAGCGACGCTCCGCGAGAACTGCTCGACGCGGTCGTCCGACTGCTGCGCCTGCTCGATCGGCCCCGCGACAGAACGGTGCTCGCCCCACTGATCAAACGCGAGATCGTCTGGCGGCTGATCACCGGCGAACAGGGCGGCATCGTGCGCCAACTCGGCCTGGCCGACAGCAGTCTGAGCCATGTGGCGCGAGCGGTGCGATGGATCCGCGACCACTACGCGGAGGCGATCCGGGTCGAGGACGTGGCACGGCTGTCCGGGATGAGCGTCTCCGCGTTCTACCGCAACTTCCAGGCGGTGACCGCCATGAGCCCCATCCAGTTCCAGAAGCAGATCCGGCTCCAGGAGGCCCGCCTCCTGCTGGCCACCCACTCCGACGACATCACGGGAGTCGGGCACCGCGTCGGGTACGACAGCCCCTCACAGTTCAGCCGCGAGTACCGCCGCCAGTTCGGCGCGCCCCCCAGCCAGGACGCCGCCAACCTGCGCCACACCCCGCCGGTCGCCGCGGGCGCCCTTCCGTAGCGCATCGGGAGCTCCACTCCGTGCGCAGGGATGAGGAAAAAGAAAAGGCAAGGAGAACTCCGCTCCTTGCCACTCTCAACTTATAGCGCACCGGGGGGCTTGCGGCAAGGCCCCCGTCGTCCTGCAGAATCGCTGACCTCAGCGAGAACCTGCAGAAAATGGAGATTCACGAATTGCGTGAGCTTTTGTCAGTTGGTGAGGCATACGGCCGCGAAGAGCGGGCGGCGGAATTCACGCCGCGGCCGCGCGCACTCGACACCGTCGTCCCCGAGTGCGCCTCGGCGTACGCCGCGGGCGCCACCACGGAACGGGGCTGATGACGTGAACCCTCTGACCACCAGTGCGTTCGACCTCCCCGAACGTCTCTCCCCGAAGGCCGACCCGACGCTGATCGACGGCGACGAACAGCACTTCGCGGCCATCGCGGAGACCCTCGAGCAGACGATCGCCGAACTGTCCGACCGCCTCGACGCCGAGCTCAGGGCGCCCGGCGGCATGGGACGGCAGGCGATGGACCGGGACGCGGAGATCCACCGGCTGACCGGTCGGCTGCGCACCCTGCGCCGCTTCGGTCTGGACCTCTGCCTCGGACACGTGGTCCGCGCGGACGACCCCGAGCCCGTGTACATCGGACGGCTCGGTCTCACCGACAGCACCGGCCGCCGACTGCTGCTCGACTGGCGCTCACCTGCCGCAGCACCCTTCTTCGCGGCCACCCACGCCAACCCGGCCGGGCTGACGAGCCGCCGCAGGTACCGCTGGACCGACGGCCGGATCAGCGACTACTGGGACGAAGTGTTCACCGCCGAAGGGCTCGATGGGCATGCCGCCCTCGACGACCAGTCCGCCTTCATCGCCAGTCTGGGCGGCAACCGGTCGTCACGGATGCGGGACGTGCTCGCCACCATCCAGGCCGACCAGGACGCCATCATCCGGGCCGGATCCCGCGGCGCGCTCGTCGTCGACGGCGGTCCGGGCACCGGAAAGACCGTCGTCGCCCTGCACCGCACCGCCCACCTCCTCTACTCCGACCCGCGCCTCGGCCACCGTCGGGGCGGCGTGCTGTTCGTCGGCCCGCACCGGCCCTACCTGGCGTACGTCGCCGACGTACTCCCGAGCCTCGGCGAGGAGGGCGTGCAGACCTGCACCCTGCGCGATCTCGTCGCCGAAGGGGCGACAGCCACGGTGGAGACCGACCCGGAGGTGGCTCGCCTGAAGTCGTCCGCGGACATGGTGAAGGCGATCGAAGCCGCCGTCAGGTTCTACGAGGAGCCGCCCGCCGAGGGGATGACGGTCACGACCGACTGGGCCGACATCCCGCTCGGCGCCGACGACTGGGCCGAGGCGTTCCGGGCCGCAGGATCGGGCACGCCGCACAACGAAGCACGCGACCAGATCTGGGAGGAACTGGTCACCATCCTGCTGGACAAGTTCGACGGCGACGTCCCGCCCGACCGGTTCAGCAGATCGCTGCGGAACGACAAGGACCTGGTCGACACCCTCAACCGCGCCTGGCCACTGCTCGAAGCGGCCGACCTCGTCGGAGACCTGTGGTCGGTACCCGCCTACCTGCGGATGTGCGCTCCCTGGCTCGGCCCCGAGGACGTACGCGCACTGCGCCGCAAGGAAGCCCCCCAGGCCTGGACCGTGTCCGACCTGCCGCTCCTGGACGCGGCGCGGCAGCGGCTCGGCGACCCGCAGGCGGCACTGCGCAAGCGCCGGCACGAGGCCGCCATGGCCGCCCAGCGCGAACGCATGACACAGGTCGTCGACAACCTGATCGAGGCCGCGGCCTCCTCCGGCGCCGACGGTGACGACGGCGAAGGCCTGGTGAGGATGTTGCGCGGCCAGGACGCCGAGGTCAGCCTCGTCGACGAGTCCGAACTGCCCACCGCCGACCGGGATCTGCTCGCCGGCCCCTTCGCGCACATCGTCGTGGACGAGGCTCAGGAACTGACCGACGCGGAGTGGCAGATGCTGTTGCTGCGCTGCCCGTCCCGGAGCTTCACCATCGTCGGGGACCGCGCCCAGGCGAGGCACGGGTTCACGGAGTCGTGGCGGGAACGGCTGGAGCGGGCCGGGCTCGAACGGATCACCATGGCCTCCCTCGGCATCAACTACCGCACGCCGGAAGAGATCATGGCGGAAGCCGAACCGGTCATCCGTGCCGTGCTCCCGGACGCCAATGTGCCTACGTCCATCCGCAGCGGTGGCGTCCCCGTCGTCCACGGATCCGTTTCGGAGCTGGACGCGGTCCTCGACACCTGGCTCTCCGCGCACGCCGAAGGGATCGCCTGCGTCATCGGCGATCCCACGTTCCGTGCGACGCCCCGCGTCCAGTCGCTGACCCCCGAGCTGTCGAAGGGACTCGAGTTCGACCTGGTCGTCCTCATCGATCCGGAGGACTTCGGCGAGGGCATCGAAGGAGCGGTCGACCACTATGTCGCGATGACCCGAGCGACGCAGCAGCTCGTGATACTCACGAGCTCCTGACGCCGATCGCATCCCCATGATCGCGGTTCGGCGCTCATGGGGACGGGGGACCGCTCACGAGGAAGGAGGCGGTCCCCCGTCCCTCGGCCAGGCGTCTCCTGCCCCGAGCCGTCAAGCGCCCTCCGCGCTCTGCCGGCCGGGGCCCTTCCGCCCCTCGTGCCCCGCCGGTTGCTCCCAGGCGCCACCCGCCGCGCCGCTCTCCTCTCCTCCGGAGCCCGTCAAGCGCCGCTCCAGCGGCCGGACCGCCACGCTCGCCGTCAGCGCCAGACCGCCCACGACCACCCAGGGCAGTACCCGGTCGACGCCGTACAGGACACCGAACAGGCCGGGCGTCACCATGTCCGCCGTCGCGAACGAGTACTGGAACGCGGCGAGATACGTCCCTCGCGCCCCCTCGGGCGCCGCCTCCGCCGAGAGCGCGTTCGAAGCCGGTCCGTGCAGCATCTCGGCCGTCGCCCACAGCAGCATCACCAGCGCCAGACAGCCGACCAGCGGCGCGCCGCGCGGCAGCAGCACCGCCAGGGCGGCGGCCCCGCACCAGACCGCCCACAGCCGGCCGGCCCAGGCCATCGCCCCGCCCCGGGAGGTGCGCCGCCGGACACGGCGGGTGACCTCGGCCGTGCACGTCGCCACGACCGCCGTGGTGATCGTGAGGAAGACGCCGACGGTCCATCCGGGGGCGTGCAGCCCGCGGACCACGTACACCGGTGTCGCCACGGCGAGGAAGACCGTGCAGATGTTGAACAGGACGTTCACGCCGATCAGTTCCAGATACGGACGGTTGCGCAGCAACTGGCGCACCCCGTCCGGGGATTCAGCGACGACCTCGGGAGCCGGCCGCCGCGCACCGCGCACGAACAGCCCGACGGTGACCGCCGCGACGACGAAGGAGACCGCATCCGCGAGCACCATCCCCCGGTACACGTGCCGCGAGTCGGTCGCGAGCAGGACGCCCGCGAGCACCGTGCCGATTCCGGTGCCGGCCGCCCGGATCATGCCGGCCCGGGCGAACCACTGGTCCTTGGCCTCCCCGTCGGCCTGTTCGGCGATCAGGGCGAAGACCGACGACCAGTACACGCGCAGGCCTGCCGACTCGACCAGCGCGGCGAGGAACAGCGACACCGGACCGGTCACCCCGAGGTACAGGAAGAACCCGACGGCCTGCGACAACTGCCCCGCGATCACCACCGGGCGCGGCCCGATGCGGTCGACGATCCGCCCGACGAGCAGCGGCAACAGGAGCGAGCAGGCCGTGGCCGCGGTCAACAGCAGACCGACGTCGGCCTCCGACAGGTCCGTGACGGCGAGGAAGTAGACCATGGACAGCGGGAGAAAGAGCCCGGTGCCGACGGCGTCCACGGCCAACGCCATCGGTATCGCCCAGGCAGCTCCGTCGCGGACGGTGCTCGTGCGCACTGGGCGGGCCTCCTCGTGTCGAGTCACCGGGATCCGCCGGAAGCGGCGGCTCCCGCCCGGCGGGGCAGGGGACCGCATGGCCCCGCGCCGAGGTCCCCGCACCGTGCGATCCGCGAGTTCAACGTTGTAACCGCAGGCGCGCGCCGACGTCAACGGAGTTTCGCCCAGCCCTTGTCGGAGCCCGACGACAGCACGTCGCGGAGCGCGCCCGCCTGCGGAGCGCCGGCTTCCGAGCGGCAGGTGCCGAGCGGCGGTGTGGTCCGGGCGATCGGAGTCGCCCGGACCACCCTCACGACGCCGGAGCAGCCGGGGCTACCTGGCGAGTTCGGCCGGCTCGTCCAACCGCGTCAGCTTGCGGGGATTTCGCACCACGTAGATCCGGGTGATCCGACCGTCCTCCACCGCGAGGCTCACCGCGGACGGCTCGCCGTCGAACTCGATACGCCCCGCCGGAGCGCCGTTGAGCCATACGGCCGTCGTCGTGAGCGCGTCGACCACCTGGTTCGCGCGGGCCAGCAGCTCGGCGACCGCCGCGACCCCGTGGATCGGATCGAGGGCGGCGGCCACCACCCCACCTCCGTCGGCGATCATGACCACGTCCGGCGCCATGACCTCCATCAGCTCCTGCAACTGCCCGGTGCGCAAGGCCGCCAGGAACCGATCCACGACGGCCTGCTGCTCCGAACGGTCCACCTGGACCCGGGGCCGCCGGGCCGCCACGTGTTCGCGGGCCCGCCGGGCGATCTGCCGCACGGTGGCGGCGGACTTGCCGATGGCCTGCGCGATCTCGCCGTACGGCATGTCGAAGACCTCGCGGAGCACGAACACCGCACGCTCAGCCGGACCGAGCGTTTCGAGGACGGTCAGCAGCGCGATCGAGACGCTCTCCGCGAGTTCGACGTCCTCGGCGACATCAGGGCTGGTCAGCAGCGGTTCCGGCAGCCACTCGCCGACGTAGTCCTCGCGGCTGCGTGACAGCGCCCGGAGCCGGTTGAGCGCCTGCCGGGTGACGATCCGGACCAGGTAGGCCCGCGGGTCACGCACCTGCGCGCGGTCGATGTCCGCCCACCGCAGCCACGAGTCCTGCAGCACGTCCTCCGCGTCGGCAGCGGAGCCCAGCATCTCGTAGGCGACCGTGAACAGCAGGCTGCGATGGGTGACGTACGGGTCCTCGGTCATGCGGGCGACGCCACGCCGGACTTCGCCGGGCGTGCCGCCAGCGGGATCTCGCAGGCGGCGGAGAAGCCCTGCGACTGGACGCCGTTCGCCACATTGGCCCTCGTCGCCAGGTTGACGAAGGCGATGTGCGCGGTGAGCTCGACCATCGCCGCCGGTCCGAGCCGGTCGAGCAGGCTCGCGTACATCTCGTCGGTGACGGTCGGCGGCGTGTTCGTCATGGCCTCGGCGTACTCCATCACGTCCCGCTCCAGCGGGGCGAACACGTCGGACTCACGCCAGCGCGGCACCTGGCTCGCCTTGGTGAGGTCCAGGTCCTCGTTCCGTGCCTGGAAGTAGCCGACGTCGAGGCACCAACTGCAGCCGACCTGCGCCGCGACGGCCATGTGCGCGAACGACTTGAGGCTCGCGTCGGCCGAGTCCCAGGCGCCCACCTTGCCACCGAACTCCAAGTTGGCCTGGGCGACCTCGGGGGTGTGCCACAGCACCTCGACGTTCTCGGGCACGGCACCGAACTGCTTGATCATGTTCTCCTTGAGCTCGGCGGGGAGCTCGGCCTTCGGGACGCGCAGCGTCATGGTGTTCTCCTTGTCCGTGTGCCTGTACGCCTGTGTGGCGGTTCGGCATGAAGACACCGCCCGGCCCGCGAATGTGACATCGCACAGCCACGCGCGACCGTGTCCCGCGGGGAGGTGCTCGCCCCGCGGTCGGCCCGACGCACGCTCGTGCGGCGTGCGCCCGGCGGCGGTGGCGGTGGCGCACCTGGCGCACGCCCCGTGCGCGGGGCCTCCCTGGAATGCCGCCGACCAGCCGTTCAGGAGGGGGACTGATCAGGAACACGCGGCTCGCGGGAGTCCTGGCGGCGCTCGGTCTGGCGGTGGGCTGCGCCTGTCCATACTCCCGACCGACATGGACGCGCCCGCCCGACCGGTGCGCCGGAACGGCCAGTGGGCCGAGTTCGACTCCGCTGACAAGAGCCTTGAGAGCGAACGGTGTTGTCGAGCACCGCCCGCTCCCACGCTGCCGGTCGGTCGTGGAGCGCGTGAGGGAGCTATCCCCGTCGGCCCGACGAAGGAGGCTGCGACTCGTGGCGTGCGGTCAACTCGTAGCTCCCGTCCCGGGCGGTCGGCCGCCGACGGTCTCGCAGGCCTGATTCCTTGCGGTCCCTCCTGCCCGCTGCCTCGACTTCCCGCTGTTGTGCGGCCGTGGTGAGAAGCCGATCGGGATCGGGTACCCCCGGCACCGACACCCAGGCGCGTATCCCTTCGTCGGGTGGGCCGTCGACGGTTACTTGGGCGTAGTCGACGGCGGTGGCCGGCTGGAGGACGGATCGGAAGGTGGCGTCCGAGATCAGGAGGGCCAACGGGAACCCGGGCTCGGCACCGAGCGCGTCCCTGAGCACCGGCGCGTCGATCATTCTGGCGACCTGGTGCAGCGCGGCCCCGGTCCATCCCCGGTCGTCCCGCGCCACCGGGCCCGTGTGCACCGCTGCCCGGAGCCGCAACTGTCCCTGGGGCGAGGCCATTCGATTGTGGTGGCGCAGTTCCTCCTGCAAGGCGCGAGGCAGGGTGTCCAGCACTTTTGCCAGGGCGACGGACGGCGGGAAGAGCGCGATCAGGCCGTCGCCGCGGTCCTCGATGCCGACGTCGTCGGACGGAACGCCGTACGAGCGGACGGCGTTGTCGAAGATCTCGTGCAGCCTTCTCCGCAGGTAGTGCTGCACAGGTGTGCTGGAGCGGGCGAACTGCTCGATGTCCAGCGCCAGGAGCGTGCACCACGTCGGGGGTTCGAGGCCTGGCGCGAGGAGCAGCCCGGCGCGCGTCCGACCGCGCGACGGCGGGCGGAATTCACCTATGGCCCAGGAGTGCCGGCCCGGCGGGGCAGCGCTCTCGAACGCGAGGGCGGGGGTCGCGTCGCCGCCTTCGGCCGCCGCCTGGGCGTCGGCCTCGCGGGACTTGATGACCTGCGCCTGGTGCTGCTCGAAGCGCTGCTGCGCCTCGGCGTACTGGCGCTCCCACTCCTCGCGCTGCTTCTCGTAGCCCTCGAGCCAGTCGTTGGTCTCGGGGTCGAAGCCCTCGGGGTAGATGTAGTTGCCCTGGTCGTCGTAGGACGCGGCCATGCCGTACAGGGTCGGGTCGAACTCGACCGAGGCCGGGTCGGCACCGAAGGACTCGTTGGCCTGCTTCAGCGAGAGGCTGATGCGACGACGCTCGAGGTCGATGTCGATGACCTTGACGAAGATCTCGTCGTTGACCTGGACGACCTGCTCCGGGATCTCCACGTGGCGCTCGGCCAGCTCGGAGATGTGCACCAGACCCTCGATGCCCTCGTCCACGCGGACGAACGCACCGAACGGAACCAGCTTCGTGACCTTGCCGGGCACGACCTGGCCGATCTGGTGGGTGCGGGCGAACTGCTGCCACGGGTCTTCCTGCGTCGCCTTCAGCGACAGGGAGACACGCTCGCGGTCCATGTCGACGTCGAGGACCTCGACCGTGACCTCCTGGCCGACCTCGACGACCTCGGAGGGGTGGTCGATGTGCTTCCAGGACAGCTCGGAGACGTGGACCAGACCGTCGACGCCACCCAGGTCCACGAAGGCACCGAAGTTGACGATCGAGGACACGACGCCGGAACGGACCTGACCCTTCTGAAGGGTCGTGAGGAACGTCTGGCGGACCTCGGACTGGGTCTGCTCCAGCCAGGCACGGCGGGACAGGACCACGTTGTTGCGGTTCTTGTCCAGCTCGATGATCTTCGCCTCGAGCTCCTTGCCCACGTAGGGCTGGAGGTCGCGGACACGACGCATCTCGACGAGAGAAGCCGGCAGGAAGCCACGGAGGCCGATGTCGAGGATGAGACCACCCTTGACGACCTCGATGACGGTACCGGTGACGATGCCGTCCTCTTCCTTGATCTTCTCGATGGTGCCCCAGGCACGCTCGTACTGGGCGCGCTTCTTCGAGAGGATCAGGCGGCCTTCCTTGTCCTCCTTCTGGAGGACAAGGGCCTCGATCTCGTCGCCGACGGCCACGACCTCGTTCGGGTCGACGTCGTGCTTGATCGAGAGCTCACGGCTCGGGATGACACCTTCGGTCTTGTAACCGATGTCGAGCAGGACCTCGTCCCGGTCGACCTTCACGATGACGCCGTCGACGATGTCGCCGTCGTTGAAGTACTTGATCGTCTCGTCGATCGCGGCGAGGAAGGCTTCCTCGTCACCGACGTCGTTGACCGCGACGGCCGGCGCGGTGGCCTGCGTCGGCCGCACGGTCGCCGTCGTGGCGGGCCGCGCCGCCCCCGGACGGATGTGCGCGGCCGCCTGCCAGGATGCGGAAGCGTGTACGGACAGGGCGCCGGACGCGCCGTGCCGGCGGTGCGGCCGGTAGGACGACGGGACGCCGTGCCAGCTGTCACCGCCTCGGTCGAGGAGGTTTCTGCACACCGTGTAGGAGGCCGTGACCAGGCGGGCGACGGGATGGTCGGCGCCGACCAGGTCGGTGACGGTGCGGCATTGCCAACCCAGGTCCTGGAAGATCTGTGCCGACCGGGTGTGTTCGGTGGTCGTGCGCACGCATTCGAGGCGGGCCACCGCGAGGTTCCCGGTCGCGGCGAGGGACTGTGGGTGGCAGGCGCCGAGGCGGCGGGACAGGCGCGTGCTGATGAAGGCCAGCTGTGTGGTCGCCCGGTCCAGGCGTGCCGTCGAGCGCGCGGCCCGCGCGCATTCGACCTGCACGGCGGCCAGCTTGCCCTGCACCACCAGGGCGCGGGGATGGTCGGCACCGAGCATGGCGGACAGACGCTGGCTCGCCGCTTCGAGGACTCCCGCGGCATGTTCGAGCCGGTCGCTGGACTGCGCGTCACGGGCCGATTCGAAGTAGGCGAGGGCGAGTTGGGCCACGATCAGATAGCCCTGCGGGTCGCGGCTGTCGAGGGCCGCGAGGGCCGCCAGGGACGCGTCGCGCAGCTCGGTCATGGGTGCGTCGTAGACGTCCTGGGGCTTCTCACGGCGGGCGAGGCTGACCCGTACTCCCGCCAGGAGCTGGCGGATCTCGGCCGGTGGCGTGCCGGACGCGGCGTCGAGGTGGCCCTCGGCCTGGGTCAGCCAGTGGGCCGCCTGCGTCGGCTGGGTACGGGCGCTTATGGCGGCGAGGTTGACCAGAGCCCGGATCCGGGACCAGCCCGGCCGGCCGGCGCCGCCGGATCGCGGAGCCGGTGGCCTCGCGGGCCGGGCGCCGTCCTCCTCCGCCGTGGGAGGGCTTTCGGCGCCGGTCGTGCCGTCCTGCTCGATTCCGCGAGGGGGCAGGACCGCCTCCGTCTGATCGCCTGCCAGGAGTTGCTGCGCCTCGTCCGGGCGGCCGAGACAGGTGAGCAGCACCGCGCACCGGTTGGGGTCTCCGCCCGGTGGACGTCCCTGGGGCGGGTGGGACACGAGCTGCTTCACCAGGGCGTACGAGGCGTCGGTCACCCCCATCTGGTACAGCAGCCAGGCCAACCGCATCACGGACGCCAGGTCGTCGTCGCCGTAGGCGGGGAACTTCCCCTCGGCCCACCGGGCCGTGAACGTCCTCAGCGCGTCGGGCACCGTGACTCGGCGGGCATCACGCAGTGCCGCCTCAGCACACGCGACAGCCTCTTCATACGAGTCGATCATGCCTCCTCACCCCCCTTGTCGCCGCCGAGTGACCCGTGTGCGCCCAACGCCTCCGTGAGGTCGTCGAGCAACCGTAGACGGAACGCGTCCAGGTCCAGTGGGTCGACCAGCCCGCTGTCGCCCAGGTGGTCGAGAAATTTGAGTGAGTCCTCCGTCCGGGCACAGAGCTGGGCCACCACCGGGTCCCTGATGTCCTGAGGAGACCACGAGGCGACCTCTGCCTTGGGGGATATGTCCAAAGTGGCAGTACTGGAACCCCCATCGGTGCAAACTGGAGGGGATTGAGGGTGTGTTCCAGCGCGCGTCTGCGCGCCGTGCGCCTGCCCGGAGCCGGGGACCACGACCGCTTCCTCGGACGGGGCAGCCGTGGTCGGGTGGGCCGGCGGGAGACCGGTGCCGGTCAGCCATTGCGCCAGACTCAGGGCGGACAGACCGGGGAACGCCTCCATCGCGCTGTCGATCGCCGTGGCGATCATTCCGTCCGGCGCGCTGGGAGCGGCCGAGCGCGGGGAACTGGACCCCATGAGCACGCCGACCAGCGTCTGCTCGGTGTCCTCGGTCGCTCTCTCGACGGGCCCGCCGCCGAACGCGCTGTAGTCCTTGGCCGGTCCGTCCAGCACCAGTTGAAGAGTCGTACGGCACGGGGCGTCCTGCGCGTGGTCGTGCACGACGCCGTCCACCGTGCCGTGCAACGGCCGCCGCACGCGCGGGGGAGTGTAGGGAGCCAGCCAGTCGTCACCCTTGACGACATGATCCATACGCGGGGTGGGCAGAACCTGGCTCGGCGGGGCCACCACCAGGATCAGGGCGAGGCCGGCCTCCGGCTGGAGGTCGACGACGCGCCCCTCCAGCTCCACCGGTTCTTCGCCGGCCAGCTCCAGGACCAGCGTGGAGCCGCCGTCGAGCGACTGCACGCATTCGAGGAGTGTCATGACGAAGAAACGGGTGATGAAGAAGCCGCCGCCCAGCACGGCATCGTGCTGACACAGATCGACCCAGTACTCGTCTTCGTTCATGAGTCCCTCAGGTCCGTTCGCGTACGGTCGGCCGTGGGCCGGAAACCTCAACTGTTCGTGCACCCGCTTTCCGTAGGCGCCTTGGATGTATGCCACCCACAACGCTGCCTCGTGCCCCACTGGTTCCGCTCCGACCCGCGCAGAAGGAGTGAAGGCGCATGGTGGCGAGGCAGGCGCACAACGGGGCGTGAACGTCTTTCACGCACGCCTCCTGCCGCTCACACGCGCCCCAGGGCGCGGCTGGCGCCCGAGATCACGGCGGTCGCCAGCAGCCACCCGGACACGATCAGGAAGACGGCCACGGCCTTGTCCCAGCCCGCGGGGTCGAAGGCGGAGCGGTAGCCCAGCGAGACGACGGGTACCAGGAGATCCACGCAGTACAGCACCGGATCGAAGGCCCGCTGGCCCGATCCGCCCACCGGGGCGGGCGTGCGCACCGAGAACCAGGACGAGCCCGCCGCCACCAGGGCCAGCAGCCACAGCAGCGCCCGCCGCGGGGCGTATCCGTAGCCGAACAGGACGTCCTGCACGGTGCCCCAGATCCGGCCGGTGAGCCGGTCCCCGCGCCGCAGGTGCCGCTCCCGCGCATGCCGTACGGTCCGCGCCGCCCGCTCGTCCCCGGAGGACTGGTAGGAGAGCGCCAGCTGTTCGAAGACACTGACCCCCGCCTCCTGGTCGAGGGCGAGCCAGCCGAGCCGGCCCTTCACGTCCAAGGGCGAGGTGGACCCGAGGCGCTTGTACACCAGCCCCTCGATGTCGAGGTTGCCCGCGCGGGGCCAGGCGGACGGATCGTCGACGAGGGCGCCCACGTGGGCGTCGCGCAGGACGATCCGTCCCTCGGGGGCGCCGCGCAGATCGAGGCGCAGCCGCGGAGTCGTCAGCCGGCCGAGGACGAGCCCCGCGTGCGGACCGGCCAGGGTGGCGTCGTGGAAGGTGACCACCGACTCGACGGTCGCTCCGCGCAGCAGGACCTGACCGCTCGTGTGGAAGCCCCAGTCCGCGTAGAACCCCCGGCCGCAGGCCAGTCCGGTGGCGTCCAGGCCACCGACCCGCGCGCCGTTCAGGCCGAGCGCGTGACCGACCCTGGCGTCGCGCAGATACAGCGCTCCGGTGGCCGTCAGCGCCTGCCCCTGCACGGCACCGTCGACCCGCAGCCGCGGCGCGAAACAGGACCAGGGGCCGGTGGAGAACAGTGCCAGCTCCTCGGCCACCAGATTGCCGGCGATCCTCGCGTCCGCGAGCCGCAGCGGCGCCTCGGCGGACGCCTCCGCGACCCGGCGCGGTGCCCGCACGCCGTCGCGGACGGGGCGTGCCTCGGCACCCAGCGGGACGGGACTGCCGGGCTCCGCGCCGATGCGGCAGCCGGCCAGCCGTACGTCGCCCTCGACCGCGAGTCCGTCCGCGACCAGTGCCGGAAGGTGCGAGGCGCCGAGATCCAGTGACCCCGCCGAAAGACCACGCAGGTCAAGCGAGTCGGTGAAGCGACACTCCACGAACTCCAGTGCGAAGGCGAGCTGCCGGTGTGTCAGATCCACCGGTCCGACCACGCGCGCACCCCGCAGCCGGAACGGACCCGACGCCGGGTCGTGGCCGACCACCGCGGCCTCCAGCCTGCTTGCCCCGATGGGCCTTCCGCCCGCCGCCGCCCGCTGCAGCCGGGCCATGTCGTCACGCCGCGCCATTGCCAGTTCCCCCGATTTGTTCCGCAGGCATATCACCACAACCCGCGTCGGCGCGGGACCGGTTCGGACAGACTGGGCCGATGAGCGCATGCACCTGCTTCGGTGAGGACGCGGCGGCCGCACTGGAGCAGTGGCAGCGCGGCGGGCCCACGCTGGACTTCGTGGAAGCGCTGCCGGACGGCGGCAGCGGAGCCCGGCTGGCCGTCTTCCACCACGACGGGGACGCGGACCACCCGGAACACAAGCTGCTGATCAAACTCTGTGCTCCGGACGAAGGCGCCGTCACCGAACCGCGCGACCTGGACATCGCCTGGAAGTCGGGCCCGTCGTTCGACAAGGGAGCGCGTACGTTCGACTTCCCGGAACGTCGGCTCGTCCGGCAGGTCTACCCGCCGCTGGCGGTGGCGGACACCTGGCTGATGTTCCTCGGCATCGCCCTCGACGACCGCGGTGATCACGAACTGACCCCGCTCAGCCGGCTCACCTCCTCCACGGAGCGTGCCGGCGTGGCCGCCGCCGTCATCCGGTCGGTGCTCGGCGAATGGAACCCGGATCCCGGTGCCGACCACTCCATGACGGCCCTGGAGTTCCTGCGGCGGGCACTCGGCCACCGGGCGTCCCCCGACAGCCGACTGGAGCGCACGGTGACCGGCCTCCTGGGTGCCGACGCGCAGCGCCCGCGCATCATGCTGCCGGGCCGTTCCGCATCCCTGCCGAACCCCCTTTGGTTCGCGGGCTCGCCGCTGGCCGGGCTGAAGCCGCCCACCGTCGCCCTGGGGCGCGCCCACTACGACCTGCACCCCGGCAACGTCATGGTGGAGACGATCCCCGCACTCGTCCCCGACGCCCATCGCTTCGTCGACCTGTCACGCTTCCAGCAACAGGGCCTGCTGGCACGGGATCCCGCCCACCTGACGCTGTGCCTGGTCTGCGACTACCTCCCCGAGCTGGGCGACCGTGCCCTCGACGACCTGATCGAACTCCTCGTCGCGGACGTGCCACCCGACCCGAACGAGGACCTGCTGCCCGCAGGCCTGCACACGATGGTGCGGCAGACCCGCTCCGCCCCGGACGAGTGGCGCCTCCGCAGGCGCTACTCCCTGACCGACTGGCGCCCCCAGTACCTGCTGGCCCTTCAGGCCTGCGCCCTGATGTTCGTCACACGTCGCACCAGCGAGCGCGAACGACGCTGGTTCCTGGAACTGGCCGCCCGCGCCTGCGCCGCCTTCGAAGGTGTGGCCAAGCCGGTCCCCTCGCCGCCGCAGCCGTCTCCCGCGCCCCCGGCCGAAGACGCCACGCCATCCCGCCCCGCGACGGAAGTTCCGCGGCCGACCGCCGTACGGACCGAACTCGAACGCCTGCGACCACAGTTGACCCATGCCCTGGGCCGGCTCTCCGACGTGCGCTTCGACCGCGTCCTCGACGAGAACCTGCGGACGGTCGTCCACCGGTGCGAACAACTGGAACGACTCGCCGCCCCAAGCACCGCGGCACGTGCCGACGACGCGGACGACCCACCGTGGCGACCCGTGCTGGCGACGGCCCGCGCGCTGCAGGAGCTCCGAAACCGTGGCGACGCCCGCCAGGATGATGTCGAGCGCGCCAGGGAGCGGTTTCTCGTGGCTCTGAGCGCCCTGCTGGACGACGGGACCGAACATCGGAACGCCTCGACCGGGCCTTCGATAGGGTCCCGATCATGAGCGTTGAGGTGCAGGTCGTCCGTGAGGCGACCGACGAGGTGGTCGGGGCGGTCGCTCGCCTGTTGCCGCAGCTTTCGGGCACGGCGAAGGAACCCGACCGTGAGTCGGTGACAGGGCTGCTGCGCAGTGACGCCAGCACGCTGCTGACGGCCCGGATCCAGGGCCAGGTGGTCGGCATGCTCACCCTGATCACGTTTCCGTTGCCGTCCGGCCTGCGGTGCCGGATCGAGGATGTCGTGGTCGACGAGACGGCCCGAGGGCACGGCGTCGGAGCGGCCCTGACGGCGGAGGCACTGCGCCTGGCCGAGGAGGCCGGGGCGCGGACGGTCGACCTGACCTCGCGTCCGTCCCGCGAGGCGGCGAACCGACTGTACGAGCGTCTGGGATTTCGGGGGCGCGACTCCAAGGTCTATCGCTTCGTCGTGCCGTCGTAGGCGGCGCAGAGGACACGGTGCGAGGCGCGTTGGAACAGAGCCTCCGACAGCCCTGCTCCAACGGCGCGCGGGGGAGCGGCGGGTGAGGCTCCGAGGCCTGTAATGAGCGAGTAACGGCCTCCTCCTAGCGTCCGTGCTCCCCCGTACCGTCCCTGGAGGAGCACCCCCGATGCACCTGTCCCGATCGCCCCGGCGCACAGTCGCCGTGTGGGCGGCGGCCGCGCTCACCGCGGCGGCCCTCATGACGGGGCTGCCGAGCGCGGCAGCCGACTCGTCGCCACCGGCCGAGAGCCCGAAGGTCGACTCCGCGTTGCGCGACGCCGTCGCCCACGGGCGAGAAGCGTCCTTCTTCGTCGTCCTGAAGGCACAGGCCGATCTCTCCGCGGCCCGCGGCAAGCTCACGCACGAGGCCAAGGCGAGGGCCGCGTTCAAGGAACTGCGCGCCCAGGCCACGGACAGCCAACGCTCGCTCACCGCCTACCTGGACAAGAAGAAGGTGGGTCACAAGGACTTCTGGATAGCCGACGCAGTCCACGTCACCGGCGACGAGAAGCTCGTCGACGAGCTCGCGAAGAGGTCGGACGTCGCCCGCATCGTCAAGGAGCAGCACTACAAGCTCGACGACATCGAGACCGCCGACGACAAGGTCACCACGTCGCGCACGGAGTCGGCAGCCGGCGGCGACGACACCCCGGAGTGGGGCGTCGCCGACATCAACGCCGACGACGTCTGGAACCAGTACGACGACCGCGGCGAGGGCATCGTCATCGCCAGTGTCGACTCGGGCGTGCAGTACAACCACCCGGACCTCGTCGCCCAGTACCGCGGCAACAACGGCGACGGCACCTTCACCCACGACTACAACTTCTACGACCCGACCGGCCAGTGCGGCACCAGCGGCGTCCCGTGCGACAACAACGGCCACGGCACCCACACGATGGGCACGATGGTCGGCAAGCACGGCATCGGTGTCGCCCCGAACGCCACATGGATCGCCGCCAAGGGCTGCGAGTCGTCCTCCTGCTCGGACGAGTCCCTGCTCGCGGCCGGACAGTGGATCCTCGCGCCGACCGACCACAACGGTCAGAACCCACGCCCGGACCTCGCGCCGAACATCGTCAACAACTCCTGGGGCGGCGGCGACACGACGTTCTACCAGGACATCGTCGAGGCCTGGAACGCCGCCGGCATCTTCGAGGCGTTCGCGGCCGGCAACGACGGTGACGGCACGACCTGCTCCACCGCCCACGCCCCCGGCTCACAGGCCCCGTCCTACGGCGTCGGCGCCTACGACTCCACAGGCAAGATCGCGTCCTTCTCCGGCTTCGGCCCGTCCCTGGTCGACGGCTCGATGAAGCCGAACGTCTCGGCACCGGGCGTCGACGTCGAGTCCACATGGCCGGGTTCGACGTACAAAGCCGAGTCCGGTACGTCGATGGCCACGCCGCACGTCGCCGGTGCCGTGGCCCTGCTGTGGTCGGCAGCCCCTTCGCTCATCGGCGACATCGACGAGACCCGCAAGCTCCTCGACGAGGGTGCGCGCAACGTCGACGACACCCACTGCGGTGGTACCGCCGACATGAACAACGTGTGGGGCGAGGGCAAGCTTGACATCCTCGCCTCCGTCGACAAGGCGCCGCACACCGCCGCCACCGTCACCGGCAGGCTCACCGACAAGGCGACCGGCGCCGCGCTGCCGAACGTCACCGTGAAGGCCACCGGCGCCGGCACCACACGCACGGTCACCACCGGCACCGACGGCTCGTACCGTCTGCCGCTGCCCGCCGGCACGTACTCCTTCACGTTCAGCGGCTACGGCTACGCCGTCGGCTCGACGACGGGTGTCACCCTCGCCGACAGCCAGGCCCTCACCCAGGACATCGCGCTGACCGCGGTGCCCTCGCACAAGGTCTCCGGCACCGTCCTCGACGTCACCGGCAAGGCACTCGCGGGCGCCACGGTCGAGCTGAACGGCGCACCGCTGGACGCCGTCACCACGGACGCCAAGGGCCAGTACTCCTTCGCCAAGGTCGCCGAGGGGTCCTACAGCCTGGCCGTCAAGCCGGCCACCCCGGTCCTGTGCAACGGCGTGTACACCGGTACCGCCACTGTCGGCCCGGCCGACCTGAGCAAGAACGTCCAGGTCCCCGACCGCACCGACAACTCGGGCAACTCCTGCGCCCCGGCCACCTACTCGTGGATCTCGGGTTCCAAGAAGGTCGCCCTGTCCGGTGACGAGGACGCCGCGAACGTCACGCTGCCCTTCCCGGTGAGCCTGTACGGCGTCCCGTACTCCTCCGCCTCCGTCACCACCGACGGCCTGGTGAACTTCCTGTCCTCGCGCGTCGGCGACTACAGCAACACCACGCTGCCGACCACCGGCGCCAACGGCGTGAAGGGCATCGTCGCCCCGCTCTGGGACGACCTGACGCTGGACGGCAAGTCCTCCGTGCAGACGGCCACCACCGGCTCCACGGGCAGCCGCAGGTTCGCCATCGTCTGGAACAACGCCGCCTACGCGAACGGCGTTTCGGGCCGTGCCACCTTCGAGGCCGTCTTCGACGAGGCCACCGGCGCCGTGACGCTCCAGTACAAGTCCGTCGCCGACAAGGGCGCGGGTGCCACCGTCGGCATCGCGAACCAGTCCGGCACCGACGCCCTGCAGTACTCCTTCAACCAGTCCGTGCTCGCCGACGGCACCGCCGTCCGCTTCACGCAGGGAGCCAAGTGATGAGCGCCCACCACTCGCGGCGGGCCCTGCGGCTCGCCTCCGCCCTGGTCGCGGCGGGCCTGTGCCTGACCGCCGCCCCGCAGGCGCTGGCCGCCGACGACAGTGGCTCGGCAAGGAAGCTGACCAGCGCCGAGGCCAGGACGCTGGCCGACCACGTGGCCATCGACCCGTACGACAAGGCCGAGGACACCACCGACCCGAAGACGGACGACGGTTCCGCGGCGACGGAGGACGGCTCCGCCAGCGGCTCGAAGCCGGACGACTCGGCCACCGACGTCGACCCGGCCACCAAGGTCACGACGACCGCGAAGTCCACGCTGGAAGGCGTGCGCGGCATGGGCGCCACGGTCCCGGTCGGCAAGAACGGCGACTACTACTCCGTCAACAGCATGGGCTATGTGCAGCTCCACGCCGCCGACGGCAGCGAGAAGTGGGCCCGTACCAGCAGCTCGTTCTTCACGGACTGGCAGGTCAAGCCGCTCCAGGTGTGGCGGGTCGAGCCGTATCCGGCGCAGATCCTCATGGGCTACAACGCGGTCTCGCCGTTCGCGGCGAACTCGGACTCCGGTTACTCGAGCGGTGACCTGACCGGCGACGGCGTCCCGGACCTGGTGTTCTCGGCACAGGTCGGCACGAACCCGTACCCGCGGGCGTTCACCTCGCCCGGCTCGGACCTCACCACCGGCACCTTCGTGACGGTCCTCGACGGCAGGACCGGCACCACGGTGTGGTCGAAGTTGTACAACCACGCCTCCATGGTGAAGATCGTCGACGGCACCCTGCTGATCGCCGACGCTCCCCGCATGAGCAGCGACGCGAAGGTCCCGGCGGCCTCGACGGTCACCCTGACCGGCATCCGCTTCACGGCCGCGGACGGCAAGCTGACGCCGGCCACGACGTGGACGTACGACACCAAGGAAGCCCGCAAGGCGAACTGGGGCGACATCGAGGACCTCGGTGGTGGCACGATCGCCGCCTCCTGGAACCTGGGCAAGGCCACCGGCGTCGACTCGCACAGCCGCACCGTCGTGCTCGACGCCGCCGACGGCTCGGTCACCTGGGAGTCCGACAGCTCGCTGTACAACCGCAAGCTGCGCCTGGACGCCGGCCGCAAGCGGATCGTCGCCCTCGAGCAGGCGGACGCCACGGACGCGGTGCGCTACGAGGTCGCCGCGTACGACCTGAAGACCGGTGAGCGCACCACGCTGGACGCCCGTGACAACGTGGTGCCCACCGCCCTGACGGTCGGCGACCTCGGCGGCAGGTCCGGCGCCGAGTACGCGGTCGCGGAGTCGTCGCTCGACGAGAACCTGTTCGTGAACGCGAGCACCGTCCGTGTGGTCGACGGCAGCGAGGGGAACTCGCTGCTCTGGTCGGACACGGTCAAGCGGGACGCCGCCAACAGCCACGACGGGCCCAGCATCTGGGGCCTCGACGTCGCCGACGGCTCGCTGGTCACCTCCGCCCAGGACGACCGCAAGCTCAACGATCCGGACAACCGCGGCGGTACGCGCTACGCGTCCCTGACCGTGTTCTCCGGCAAGGGCTCGGTCAAGTGGCGGCAGAAGGGCGTCGCCGCCGCCCCGATGTACCAGGACCTCTACCACGACGCCCAGGGCACGCATGTGCGCGTCGTCGACCAGTCGGAGAACATCCGTACTTTCAAGCTGGGCAACGGCAAGGCGGAGAACGTCACACCGCTGCAGGGCGACATCGCCTACGCCAAGGGCGCCGACCTGAACAAGGACGGCAAGACCGACCTGATCATGGGCGGTTCGTCCAACGGGGTGTGGGCCTACTCGGGCCCGTCGCTGACCGACGGCGGCAAGCCACAGAAGCTGTGGCGGGCCACCGTGCCCGGTGGGGTCCACGACATCGAGACCGGTGACGTCAACGGCGACGGCAGGACCGAGATCGTGGTCGCGGCCGACACGGCGACGGTCGTCCTCGACGGGAGGACCGGCAGGACGCTCACCACGATCGAGGCCGGCGAGGGCCAGTACGTCCGCTCGGCGCAGCTGGCCGACCTCGACGGGGACGGCGGACTGGACATCCTCGTCCCGACCGACGCCGTGCGCGCGTACAACGGCTCCGGCCATGCGCTGTGGACGTACAGTGCTCCCGCGGACGCGGGCGACGTACGCTTCGCCGACACCTCGGTCGACGACGGCAAGGTGTACGCCTCGTACGCCAGCGTCGACGCGTACGACCTGGACACTCCGGTGACGAACGCGGTCGCGCTCGACGCCAAGAGCGGCAGGGTCGGCTGGTCCGTCGCGCCGAAGGCCCCGGACACCGCGGTCGGCGGCATCCGTACCGTCATCCCCAACGAGGGCGTCTTCGCCTCCAAGGAGATCCCCTACGCCGACGGGCACGCGGTGATCTACCTGTGGGCCGTCAACGCGCCCATCAAATGGGGCTCCGACGCGCTGAGTCCGCAGAACTACTTCGAGATCCGCGACGGCCGCACCGGCGAGGTGCTGCACTCCGGTCTCGCGGGTGGCCTGTGGACGCACAACAGCTACTTCGTCAAGGACGGAGCACTGTACGAGGGCGGCACGGCGTCGTTCCGGCGGTACCGGGCGAACGGTGACGACACGACGCAGTTCGTCACGCCGCAGTCGTACGGCGGCGGCTTCATGACCGGTCCCGGCGGGCGTGAGCTCCTGGTCGCCGGTGTCGAGGGCGGACTGTACCTCTGGGACCCGAGCATCCTCGACTCCGAGGACAGCTGGGCACCGTCCGTCGGCACCATCGGCGCCCTCAACGGCGCCCGCAACTACTTCGCGGGCGACCTCGACGGGGACGGTGTCGACGAGGTGCTGTCGCTCAACAGCGACGACTCCGGCCGGGACCGCACCGTCGGCGAGTTCGGCGGCGGCTACTACCTGACCGACAACGGCATCCACCAGGTGACCGCGTACAAGCTCTCCTGATCCGAGCCGCTCCCACGGACCCCCCGGGCCGCGCCCGGGGGGTCCTCAGCTCGCTCGGTTAGAGTTGCGCTCTCATGAACGCGCAGCATACGGACAGTACGAATTCGGCCACTCCGCTGCTCCGGCTGCACCTTTTCGGCGGTTTCACCGCGACTCGTGACAGCGGTCCGGCACCTGCCGAGCGCTGGCCTCGCCCCAGCGCCCAGACCCTGGTGAAGCTGCTCGCCGTCGCTCCCGAGCACCAGCTCCACCGTGAGCAGGCCATGGACGTCTGCTGGCCCGACGCCGACCGGCAGTCCGCGACCGGCAGTCTGCGCGTCGCCCTGCACGCCGCGCGCCGCGCCCTCGAACCCGAACTCCCGCCGCGCGCAGCCTCCTCGTACCTGATATCCGACGGCACCCTGCTGCGGCTGCACCCGGCGACCGTACGGATCGACGCGGACGACGCCGAGACGTCGGCGCGGACCGCGCTCGCCTCCCGGGACCCCGGCGCGCTCGCCGCCGCCCTGGGCCTGTTCGCCGGGGAACTGCTCCCCGAGGATCGCTACGCGAGCTGGGTGCAGTCCCGCCGCGACCACCTCGTCGCCCTCCGGGAGGAGGTGCTGCTCGCGCTCGCCGCCGCACACCTGGCACAAGGCTCCCTCAGCGAGGCGGTCGCCGTGGCCGAGCGGGTGCTCGCCGCCAGCCCGGCCGAGGAACTCGCCCACCGCGTCGTCATCGACGCCTCGCTGCGCCAGGGACTGCGCCGCCGAGCCGTGCACCAGTACCACGTCTGCCGGGCCGCCCTCGACGCCGAACTCGGCGTGCGTCCCGGCCCCGAGACCGAGCGACTGCACCAGGCGGCCCTGGACGCGGCCCCCGCCGCCGCGCCCGGCGCGCCGACGCTGCCCGCGCTGCTGCGGACCCCAGCGACGGCGCCGCTGCGCGGCCGGGACGAACTTCTGGCCCGGCTGCTGGCCGAGGGCGGGCCGCCGGTGACCTTGCTCACCGGCGAGGCAGGTGTCGGCAAGACCCGGCTGGCCGGTGAGACGGCGCGGCGGGCCGCCGGGGCGGGGGCCGCCGTGCTGTGGGGAGGCGGGCACGACGCGGAGGGACACACGCCGTACGGGGCGTTCGCCGAGGCGCTGGAGGGCTGGCTCGCCGACCGGGACGCCGGGGAGCGGGCCCGGGTCGGCGCCGAATACCCCGAACTGGCCGCGTTCCTGCCGTCGCTGGGCCGCGTGCGCGACGGCTACCGGCGCAGCCCCGAGGAGGAGCGCGACCGGCTGTTCCGGGCCGCGTCGGCGCTGCTCGGCGAACTCGCCGCGGCCCGGCCGGTGCTGGTGGTCCTGGACGATCTGCACGCCGCCGACGAGGGCTCGTACCAGCTGCTGAGCCATCTCGCGCGACGGGCCGCCGGCACGGGGACGGCACTGCGCTTCCTGGTGACGTACCGGGAGGAGGAAGTGCCCGAGGGCGATGGACGGCGCCTCGCACTCGCCCAGCTGATCCGTCAACGGCTGCTCGTACGGGAGGTGTTGGCACGGCTCGACCGGGATGCCTGCCTGGCCGTGGTGCGCGACGCCGCGCCGCAGCCGGGCCCGGAGGACCGGCTCGGCCGGGTGTGGGAGCTCTCTCTCGGCAACCCACTGTTCGCCCTGGAGCTGGCCCGCGGCCTGGCTGACGGTCCGCCGGGTGCCGAATCCCCCGACGGAGTACGGCAGTTGGTGGGGGAGCGGCTGGGCAGGCTCGGGCCGCGGACCCGCCGGGTCGTCGAGGCGCTGTCCGCCGCGGGCGGCGAGGCCGCGCTGACCGAGCTGCTGGACGTCGCCGCACACGGGCTGCGTCCCGCCGTCGACGCCGCGGCCGCCGCCGACGCGATCGAGGACGCCATCGGCGCCGCGATCATCGAGGAGCGCAAGGTCGTCGTGGCCGGACGGGCCGAGGCCGGGCTCGCGTTCCGGCACCCACTCGTCCGCCTCACCTGCTATGAACAGCTCTCCACGATCCGGCGCCGGCAGCTGCACGGCGCGTTTGCCCACGCGGTGCTCCGTCGCCGGCCCGACGCAGTCGACGCGCTCGCCTCGCACTTCGAACGTGCCGACGACCCGCGCGCGGCCGAGTACCTGCGCCGCGCCGCCGAGCGGGCGGCGGCCGTGTACGCCAACGACAGCGCCGACCGCTACTACCGTGATCTCGTGGCGCGCATCGACGTGGACGCCGCCCGCGCCCGGCTCGCGCACAGTGAAGTACTGCGCAGAATGGGCCACTTCAGCCGGGCGGCCGACGCGCTGGGGCTCGCGCTCGCCGAGTTCGTGCGGCGCGGTGACCACCACGACGCGGTGCTCGCGGCGGCGCGGCTCGCCGAGACACTCGTCAAGACGGGCGCCCTCGAAACCGGCCTCGAGGTCCTGGACGCCCATCCGGTGGCCGAGGCCACCGCGCCCGAGCCGGCCGCCACCCACTACCTCGCCCTGTCCGTCATCCGCTGCGTGCAAGGGCGGTACGAAGACGGGGACACGGCCGCGCGCCACGCCCTCGCGGCCGCACGGCGGGTGCCCGGAGCCTCGGGACAGGGGCTCACCGCCCGCGCCTACGCCCTGCGGGCCGGCAACCTGGGCCTGGCCGGCCGCTTCGACCAGGCCCGCGAGGAGGGCGATCGGGCGCTGGCGCCGGCCGAGGCGTACGGCGATCCGACGCTGCTCGGTTCGGTCCTGTCGACCCTGCGGGAGAACGCGCGACGCGCCGGCCGGCTGCGCGAAGCCGTCGGCACCGGAGAGCGCGCGCTCGACCTCGCCGAGCAGTCCGGAGATCCCACGGCCGCCGCGTTCGAGCGGGCGAACCTCGCCGAACTGCACCTGCTGCTGGAGGAGCCCGAGACGGCCCGCACCCTCGCCGAGGCGGCGGTGGCCGGTGCCGACCCGGACGGTGCCTGGTGTCTGCCGTACGCGCTGGCGACGCTGGCCCGGGTGCGGATGCGGGAGGGTGCGACGGCGGACGCCGACGCGCTCCTGGACCGTGCCGAGGCGTCCGCAGGCGAACGCGGCGACCGGCAGGCCGGTCACGAGGTGCGTACGGCACGTGCCGAACTCGCCCTGTGCACGCACCGCCCGCACGAGGCGCTGCGGACCCTCGACGGCTTCGCGGACGACGCGCCGGTCCTGGTGGCCTGGGGCGAACTCTTCTCGGGGCGGGCGGAGTCCGCACGACGGATCGCGCTCGCGGAGGTCCGGCGAGCGGGTCGGACGGGCGAGCGTCTGGCCGAGGCGGAGGCAAGGGTCGCCCTCGCCGTCTCCCTGGCCGGGCTCCGGCGGACGGAGGAGGCCGACGAGGCGCTCACGCGGGCCGAGTCGCTGGCATCGACGCTGCCGTATCCGGCCGGGAGCCGACGCGCGGCCGCCGCGCGCGGTCTGATGTATGACGGCGGTGCGGTGGACGGCGAAGGAGCGAGGGTCTTCCTGTAGTTCGGGCTCGTCGCAGCATGACCAGCCCGATTCGGGGGGGCGCGCTCGGCACGGTGCGGGTGCCCGGCGGACACCCGCACCGTGCCGAGAGCGGGGCGCGGCCGACGGCCCCCCACCGGATTCCGTCAGACGGGGAGCCGCTCCAGCAGTCCCGTGAAATCCGTGCCGGGCGGCAGCGTTCCGAAGGCGAGGCCCCGGTCCCCGGAGAGACGCGACGCGCAGAACGCGTCGGCGACCGCGGCCGGCGCGTGCCGGACCAGCAGCGAGCCCTGGAGCACCAGGGCCGCCCGCTCGATGACACGGCGGGCGCGCAGCGGAGCGTCCTCGGTCAGCACGAGTTCGCCCTGCAACTCCCGCCAGGCGGTGTCGAGTCGGTGATCGGCACCGGCCGCCGCCTCGATCTCGGCACGGAACGCCTCCAGCGACTCGGGCTCCCGCGCCAGGGCGCGCAGCATGTCGAGGGCGTTGACGTTGCCGGAGCCTTCCCAGATGCCGTTGAGCGGGGCCTCGCGGTAGAGGCGCGGCATGCCTGAGGCCTCGTCATATCCGTTGCCGCCGAGGCATTCCAGGGCCTCGGCGACGGCGGCGGGCTGACGCTTGCACACCCAGTACTTGCCGACCGCCGTGGCTAGACGCAGGAACGCACGCTCCTGGGCGTCGCCGCGCTGGGCCCGGTCGGTGGCCCCGGCCAGCCGCAGCGCGAGCGTGGTCGCGGCCTCCGACTCCAGGCCCAGGTCGGCCAGTACATTGCGCATCAGGGGCTGGTCCACGAGCCTGGCGCCGAACACCGTGCGGTGGCGTGCGTGGTGGGCGGCCTGGGCGAGTGCGGCGCGGGTCCCGGAGGCGGAGCCGAGCACGCAGTCGAGCCGGGTCATGGTGACCATGTCGATGATGGTGCGCACACCCTTGCCCTCGTCCCCGACGAGCCAGGCCACGGTGTCGTCGAACTCGGGCTCGCTGCTCGCGTTGGAGCGGTTGCCCAGCTTGTCCTTGAGCCGCTGGATGCGGAAGGTGTTGCGGCTGCCGTCGGGCAGGACACGCGGCACGAGGAAGCAGGACAGTCCGCCCGGTGCCTGCGCGAGGACGAGGAACAGATCGTTCATCGGCGCGCTGGTGAACCACTTGTGCCCGCGCAACCGCCAGGTCCCGTCGGGCTGTTCGGCGGCCGTGGTCGTGTTGGCGCGCACATCGGTGCCGCCCTGCTTCTCCGTCATGCCCATTCCCGCGAGCAGGCCGCGCTTGCCGGCGGGGGCACGCAGACCGGGGTCGTAGACACGGCTGGTGAGCAACGGCTCGTACGTCTTGGCGAGGTCGGGGGTGTGGCGCAGCGCCGGGACCACCGCGTACGTCATGGACACGGGGCAGCCGTGTCCGGCCTCGGCGCTGCTCCACACCATGAACCCGGCGGCGCGCGCCACGTGCGCGCCCTCGCGCGCGTCGGCCCAGGCGCTGCCGCCGAGGCCCTCGCCGATCGCCACGTCCATCAGCGCGTGGTACGAGGGGTGGAAGTCGACCTCGTCGACGCGGTGGCCGTAGCGGTCGTGGGTGCGCAGCACCGGCTCGTACCGGTTCGCCTCCTCCGCCCAGCGCTGCACCTGCTCGCTGCCCGTGCGGCGGCCGAGCCGGTGCAGGTCGTCCAGGTACCAGGCGGCACCCTCGCGGCGCACGCCCTCGATCAGCACCGGGTCCTCGGCGACGTCGTGCCCGGCCAACGGCGGCGGCTGGTTGGTCACTTCGTGCGTCACGGCGGCAGGGTGGCTGCGTGGTGCGGGCGTGGACATCGGGCCTCCTGGGAGCGGGGTCGGGTCAGACGGACGGGGCGCCCGCGCAGCGCAGGGCCATGGCCCTGAGCTCTGCGAGGAGCTCGTCGGTGGCGTCTTCGTCGGGTGCGCCGAGCGGGTCGACGAGCACCTCGCCGATCGCGCCGGTGAGCGCGGCGGCGGTGATCTCGCCGTTCTGGGCGGGCAGCAGTCCCGCCGTCATGCCTTCGTGGACCACTTCCGCGAACAGGGCGCGGTACCGGCGGCGGAAGTCGAGACGCTCGGCGCCGACCGCGGGTTCGGCCGGCGCGGCGAGCAGGGCGTAGGCAAGTCCGCGGTTCTCCAGCGCGCGACGGGCGAAGACCTCCACGCCATGGGCGAGCCGTTCCACGGCGGTGCCGGGTCCGTCGAGTACTTGCCCCAGCACCTCCACCTCGCGTCCGGCCGCGCGCCGGAACACCTCGACGGCGAGGGCCGACTTGGACGGGAAGTGCTGGTAGACCGAGCCTGCCGCGATCCCCGCCGAGTCGGCGACAGCGGTCACCGACGCCTGCGACCAGCCCACCTCGGCGACGACCGCGGTGGCGCAGGCCACGAGGTGGTCCCGGGCGGCTTCGAGCCGTCGGACTTCGGCGGGGGTCTTGCGATAGGGCATGCAAGAAGTGAACCATCATTCAGAGTTTCCCGCTACGGTCGTGAACCCGGCCCGACTCGTCCGGGGAGCTGACGCCGCCGGGCCGACGCGCGAGCACGTATCTGTCCGAGCCGCGGGGCAGTACGGCGGGAGGGGCGTCCACGGACGGGGATACGTCGTGGGCCCGGCCCGCACCGCCGATCAGGCGGTGCGGGCCGGGCCGACAAGTGGCGATGTCCCGTCAGGCTCGGGTCGACACCGGTGCCGGCGCGGCCACGGAGGCAGGTCCGGTTCCCGGAGCGGACTCGGCGGCGATGCGCCGCAGGTGGTACGTCCGCAGCCGCAGGGTGCACCAGATGCCGATGACGGAGACCGCCATGAGCGCGACCGCCGGGGGCCAGTAGGCGCCTCCGGCCAGGGACGACAGCCAGACCGCGGTGACCGGTGCGAAGCCGGCGAAGACCAGGTTGCAGATCTGGTAGGAGAGCGAGATACCGGTGTAGCGGACGTGCGGGGCGAACCCGTCGGCCAGGATGGCGGCGATCGGCCCGTACAGCGCGGACATCACCAGGCGCATGGCGAGCATCATCAGGTAGGTCAGTACGACGCTTCCGCCGTCCATGACCATGAACTGCGGGATCGCGAGCAGTACGACTCCCACGAGGCCCGCGACGACGACCTTGTGGGCGCCGATCCGGTCGCCCAGAAGCGACAGGAACGGGGTGACCACGAGTTCCAGGAACGCGGCCAGGGTGAGGCCGTTGAGGAGCATGGACTCGGACAGGTGCAGGTCGTCGGTGCCGTAGGAGAGCAGGTAGCTGGTCACGACGTAGTAGCCGCCGGTCGCGGTGGCCAGCGCGAACACGCCCGTGAGGACCGTCTTCCAGCTCTTGTGCAGCACCTCGGCGACGGGCAGCCTGCGATCGCCCTGCTCGGCCCGCTCGGCGTGGACGTCGTCCATCACCGGGGAGTCCTCCAGCTTGGTGCGCACCACCAGGCCGATGACGACGAGGACCGCGGAGGCGAGGAAGGGCACACGCCATCCCCAGCTGTCGAACGCCTGGTCCCCGAAGAGGTTCATCAGACTGAAGGCGCCGGTGGAGAGCAGGGCGCCGACGGAGGAGCCGAGCTGCGCGAAGGAGCCGAAGAACGTGGCTTTGCCCTCGGGCGCGTTCTCGACGGCGATGAGCACAGCGCCGCCCCATTCGCCACCG
The DNA here is from genome assembly GCF_054729265.1 of Streptomyces krungchingensis. Lineage (NCBI taxonomy): Bacteria > Bacillati > Actinomycetota > Actinomycetes > Kitasatosporales > Streptomycetaceae > Streptomyces > Streptomyces krungchingensis. The sequence continues at coordinate 514,083 of NZ_JBPUKY010000001.1, read as the reverse complement.
ATCGCGATTCCCTGGACGAGGCGGAGCGTGATCAGCAGGACGGGGGACAGGACGCCGACCTGTTCGTAGGTGGGCAGCAGACCGATCGCGAACGACGCGATGCCCATCATCAGGAGCGTGATGACCAGGGTCTTCTTGCGGCCGACGCGGTCGCCGATGTGGCCGAAGACGATGCCGCCGAGCGGGCGCAGCAGGAAGCCGACGGCGAAGGTCGCGAAGGAGGAGATGGTCTTCAGGGCCGTCGGCATGTCGGCGGGGAAGAAGACGTCGTCGAACACGATCGCCGCTGCGGTGGCGAAGGCGTAGAAGTCGTACCACTCGATGGACGTGCCGGCCAGGGCGGCGAGGGCCGATCTGAACGGGCTCTGCGGTGTGCGTGGGGTGGTGCGGTCCGACATGGGGACCTCCGGCGGGAAGCGGACTGGGGACAGGAGAAGGGGCCGGACCCGGTGACGGGGCCGGGCACCCGAGGCGGAGCGACGGGGCGCCGGACCGGGAACCGAGGTCCGGAACACCCGTGGTGAAGCGACGGGACACGCGGGCGGGGGAGCGGACCACGGGTGGTGTCCACCCGCGCGTGTCCGGTCGGGCGGCGCCGACGCGCTCGCCGGCCGGATCGCGGACGGGAGCGTCGGGCGCCGCGCCGGAGGTCAGCGGCCCGGGGCGGTCCAGGCCAGGCTGCCGCCGACCCAGGTCTCGCGGACGCGGACACCGGTCAGTTCCTCGGCGGGAACGGTCAGCGGGTCGGTGTCGAGGACGGTGAAGTCGGCGAGCAGGCCCGGCGCGAGGGCCCCGACCGCCTTCTCGCGGTGCAGCGCGCTCGCCGCCGCAGCGGTGTGGGCGTGCAGTCCGGCGCCGACCGGCAGCCGCAGGGACTCCTCGCCCAGGACGGTGCCGAGCACGGTGCGGCGGGTCGCGGCGGCGGCGACCGCCTCCAGCGGGGCGGGCGGCGCGACGGGCGCGTCGGAGGAGAAGACGACCGGGACGCCCACCTCGGCGCAGCGGCCGGCCGGGTTGTAGCGGTGGCCCAGGTCGCCGACGGCGGTCAGCGTGCCGTCGCCGGTGCGCAGATGGTGCTGCGGCTGCATGACCGGGACGACACCGAGCGCTCCCATGCGGTCGATCTGCTCGTCGGTGGGCAGTCCGCAGTGCTCGATGCGGTGACGCATGCCGGGGCGCGGCCGGTCGGCCTGCGCCTTCTCGATCGCGTCGAGCACCATGCCGATGGCGTACGGGGACTGGGCGTGGGTGGCGGTCTGCAGGCCGGCCGCGTGGGCGCGGCGCACGATGTCCGCGTACTCCTCGACCGAGTGGTACAGCTGGCCGTGGTGACAGCAGTCGGCGGCGTACCCCTCCGGGAAGTAGGCGGTCCAGCCGCCGAGCGTGCCGTCGGCGTAGAACTTCACGCCCTGCACACGGAATCGGTCGTCGCCGAAGCCTCGTACGGCGCCCAGTTCCAGCGCGGTGTCGAGCAGCGCGGAGGTCAGATAGGCGGACACCCGCATGCGCAGGCTGCCGTCGGCGTGGGCGCGCAGGTACGTCTCCATCTCCCGGCGTGAGACCTGGGCGTCGCCGATCGTGGTGACGCCCGCGGCGAGGAAGACCTCCTGGGCGCGCAGCAGGTGGTCCGCCATGATCTCGTCGGGCTCGGAGAGATGGAAGTTCGGTCCGTGGTTGCCGATCTTCACCCCCGCCGGGCCGGTGAGGAGGTCGCAGGCCGCGTCCCACAGCTGGCCGTCGGGCTCGCCGCCGGGGAAGCGGCCGATGCTGCCGCCCTCGGGGGACGGGGTGCCCGCGGTGATGCCGCAGGTGCGCAGGGTACGGGAGTTGACGACGCCGCCGTGGCCGGAGGCGTTCATCACGTAGACCTCACGGTCGTCGGCCACGCGGTCCAGGTCGTGGCAGGTGGGATGGCGGCGTTCGGCGAGTCGGCGGTGTTCGTAACCGAAGCCGCGGACCGGAACACCGGCGGGCAGGGTGCGGGCGGCCTCACGCAGCACGTCGACCATCGTGTCGATGTTCGGTACGCGCTCGGGACGGAGGTCGACCCAGGCGAGAGCCTGCCCGTACATCACCGGGTGGCAGTGCGCGTCGACGAATCCGGGGTGCACGAGGCCGCCGTCCAGGGCGAGTTCCTCGTCGACCCGGCCGAGCGAGGCGCGGGCGTCCTCGACGGTGCCGACGTGGACGATGCGATCGCCGCGCACGGCCAGCGCCTCGGCACGTACCGGCGTGCCGGCGGCGGCGACGGCGGCACCGGTGACGAGCAGGGTGCGCTCGGAGGACTCGGGGGGACGGGGCATGGCAGGCCTGCTTTCGACCGGGGAGGTACAGGAGAGCGTCGACAGACGATTCGACTCGCTGAACCATAAAGAGCGAACGACTGATTGACCATAGGGTCAGTGGAAGAAGTTTCGTAAGGTCGAATCGCCTTTTGACTTACGTATCGACTGTCGATGCTCTGGCGCTGGTGCCGATCGGTCTCCTCGCGTTGTCGCGCTCGCCCTTCGTGCGCCGCCCCGGTGGCCCTCGTGCGCCGCCCCGGTCACCCTTCGTGCGTCGCCCCGCTCGCCCCTCAGGCGGTCCGCGGTCCGAGGTCGTACCGCTCCTTGACCAGCTCCAGGTGCAGCCAGCTCTCCAGCTCGCGCACCTCGGGCAGAGCGCGCATGTCCTCCAGCGTGGCGCGCACCGCGCCGAACGACTCCGCCGTGATGGTGCCGACCAGCTCCGCGCGGCCCAGGCAGGTCGACAGGAACGTGACCCGCTCGAACTTCGCCACCTGCTCGGCCACGGGTGCGGCCTGTCCGGCCACCCGCAGGCTGAACCCGCAGAGGTAGCCCATGCCCAGCACGTCGGGCCGGACCAGCGCGACCACCTTGGCCACGCCGCCGTCCAGCAGCCGCAGGGTCCGCGAACGGGTCGCGCCGGCGGACAGTCCGACGCGTCCCGCCAGTTCCGCGAAGGGCAGCCGCCCGTCCTCCTCCAGCTCGGCGAGGATGCGGTCGTCCAGCGCGTCCTGCAGGGCGACCGTGGGCTCCTCGGGCAACAGGTACGGATCCTTCACGTGCCGGGTCGCCACCAGTGGATCCACGCTGCGGACCCCGGGCAGGGCGCGGATGCGCTCGATGGTCCGCTCCAGTTCGGCGAAGCCGGCCGTGCGCAGTTCCGTCATGATCGACCGTCGTCCGCTGGTCAGCGTCACGAACGGGGCCTCGGGGAGTGTGGCGATCTCCCGTGCGACCGGGGCGGCTGGGCCGTCGGTGTCGATGGCCAGATGGGCCGAGGCGGTCAGTCGCCGCACGGCCGGATGCACGATGGCCACGACGCGCACGGCCCCCGACTCCTGGAGCCGCTGGACCCGCATGCGGGTCGCCGGACGGGACAGGCCGACCCGCTGGGCGAGCGTCTCGTATGTCAGACGGCCGTCCGTCTGCAGCTCCCGCACGATCGACAGATCGGTCTCGTCGAGATCCACGTGAAGGTCCCCTCCGTTGGCTCGTTCTCCGCCCGGCCCCGGGGGCCGGCGGTTGTTCGCTCATTGTCGGTCAGTCGGCAGGGCGCCCCGGCATCGCCGGACGAGGCCGTCGGGTTGCCGCCAGGACCACCATCTCATCCGGGCTGGACAATGCCTGCAGCCGAAACGTAGGTTCAGTGCGGCATTGACGATCGAATCATTGATGGAGGATGGTGTGACGCGACCCGTCGCCGTGATCACCGACACGGGGGAGCTCGATCCCGAACCCGGAGCCGGACTCCTGGACGAGGCCGGATTCGAGGTGCGCGTCGTGGGCAGCCCCGACGCGGACGCCATCGCCGCCGCCGCTCACGACGCCGACGCCGTCATCGTCGGCTACGCCCGGATCGACGGCGCTCTGCTGGACCGGATGCCCAAGGTGCGGATACTCGCCACCATGTCCGCCGGCCACGACATGATCGACATCGTCGAGGCCTCCAACCGGGGCGTGTGGGTGGCCAACCTGCCGCACTCGGCCACCGAGGACGTCGCCGTCCACGCCCTCGCCCAGGCCCTCTCGCTGACCCGGCGCCTGCCGCAGGCCGACCAGGTCGTCCGGGCGGGCGGCTGGAGCACCGACTTCGGCGAAGTGCCGCGCCGGGCGGGCGAGATGACGCTCGGGCTCCTCGGCATGGGCCGCATCGCCCGTACCCTGGCCCGTCTCGCCGCCCCGGTCTTCGGCCGGGTCGCCGCGCACGACCCGCACGCCGCGGACTGGCCCGACGCGGTCGAGCGGCTCGACCTGGACACCCTCATCGAGAACGCCGACGTCCTGTCGCTGCACATCCCCTCCACCCCGCGGACCCGCGGCATGGTGAACGCCGACCTGCTCGCACGGATGCCCCAGGGCAGCGTGCTCGTCAACGTGGCCCGCGGCGACCTCGTCGACCCCGAGGCCCTCCTCGCGGCCCTCGACACGGGGCATCTCGCGGGAGCGGCCCTCGACGTCTTCCCCGTCGAACCCCCCAACGCCACCGACCGCCTGCGCACCCACCCGCGACTGCTGCTCTCGCCGCACAGTGCCTTCCTCACCGACGCCTCACTGCGCGCCTACGCGACAGAGCCTGCCCGCAACGTCATCGCCTGGTGGACCACCGGGCGCCCCCACACGCCCGTGACCGTCCCGGCCGGCGTGGCCGCGCCCGCCTCCGACCTCACCGCCCGCACGCCCCGTACACAAGGAGCCCCCGCGTGACCGACACCCTCACGACCCCTGCCGCAGTCGACGCCACCGCGGAGGAAGAACTGCGGCTCCGACGCGAACTGGCCGCCGTCTACCGGCTCGTGGCCCACTTCCGCATGACCGACCTGATCTTCACCCACATCTCGCAGCGACTGCCGGGCCCCGACAACCACTTCCTCATCAACCCCTACGGACTCCTCTTCGAGGAGATCACCGCCTCCAACCTGGTGAAGATCGACCTGGACGGCAACCCCGTCGAACCCACCCCGCACCCGGTCAACCCGGCCGGATTCGTGATCCACAGCGCGATCCACAAGGCCCGCCCCGACGCGCACTGCGTACTGCACACCCACACCAGGGCCGGCTGCGCCGTGGCCGCCCAGCGCGACGGGCTCCTGCCCGTCAATCAGATGTCGATGGAGTTCCACAACCGCGTCGGCTACCACGACTACGAAGGCGTCGCCCTCAACCTCGACGAGCAGCAGCGCCTGATCGCCGACCTCGGCCACCACCCGGCGCTCATCCTGCGCAACCACGGACTGCTCACCGTCGGTGAGAGCGCCGCCCAGGCGTTCCTGCGCATGTACTACCTGGAGAAGGCCTGCGAGATCCAGGTCACCGCCCAGGCCGGCGGCGCGCCGCTGGTCCTGCCTCCCGCCCAGGTCTGCGAGTACACCGCCCAGCAGCTGGCCGGCGAGGCGGACGCCGACTTCCAGGACGACATCGCCTACGACCTGGCGTGGGCGGCACTGCTGCGCCTCGTGGAGCGGATCGCTCCCGACTACAAGGACTGATCGAGGCAGGAGTGGTGGTGAGCCGGCCGGCCGGGGTGACCGTGGAGCGTCGGCCCGGCCCACCGCCGGCCATCGGGCCGCCCGACCTGGGGATTCGAAAGCAGTTCGACGGAGTTGCCGCACCCTCTCTTGTCAGGGCCATGCCCTACTCCTACAGTCTCGTTCAAACCGGGATGATGGGAGCGCTCCCATACTCCGAATGGTGGGAGCGCTCCCGCGATCGTCCTCGACTCCCGGTACCCCCCATTAGAGAGGACCACCATGAGATCGCTCCGGCATCAAGCGCGCACGGCTCGCGCCCTGAGTGCGGCGCTCCTCATGACCCTGGGCGCCTTCGCGGGGCTCGCGATCGGCGCGGGTTCCGCGCAGGCCGACACCTCGATCTGCGAGGCGTTCGGCACGACCACGATCCAGGGCCGCTACGTCGTCCAGAACAACCGGTGGGGCACCAGCGCCCCGCAGTGCATCGACGTCACCGGCACCGGCTTCCGGATCAGCCGGGCGGACGGATCGGTTCCCACCAACGGCGCGCCGAAGTCCTACCCGTCGGTCTACAACGGCTGCCACTACACGAACTGTTCGCCCGGAACCAACCTCCCCGCCCGGCTGGACAGCATCTCCAGCGCCCCGACCTCCATCTCGTACACCTATGTGGGCGATGCGACCTACGACGCCGCCTACGACATCTGGCTCGACCCGACCCCGCGGAAGGACGGTGTGAACAAGACCGAGATCATGGTCTGGTTCAACCATGTGGGGCCGGTCCAGCCGGTGGGATCCCCGGTGGGCAGCGCGGCGGTCGCCGGACGCGACTGGCAGGTGTGGTCGGGCAACAACGGTTCGAACGACGTGCTGTCCTTCGTCGCTCCCTCGGCGATCGGCGGCTGGAGCTTCGACGTGATGGACTTCGTCCGCCAGGCGATGTCCCGCGGACTGGCCCAGCCCTCCTGGTATCTGACGAGTGTTCAGGCCGGCTTCGAGCCGTGGGAGAACGGGACGGGGCTCGCCGTCGACACCTTCTCCGCGAGCGTCGACACCGCCTCGGGACCGGCCGGCCCGGGTGACCCGCAGCCGTCCGGCGCCTGCACCGTCACGTACGGCACCAATGTCTGGCCCGGCGGCTTCACGGCGAACGTCACCGTGACCAACACCGGTTCGACCGCCGTCCAGGGATGGAACCTCGCGTTCGCCCTGCCGTCGGGTCAGCGGATCACCAACGCCTGGGACGCCACGCTCTCTTCGGCCGCGGGACCGGTCACGGCATCGGGCCTCGCGTACAACTCGGGCATCCCGGCGGGTGGCAGCCGGACCTTCGGGTTCCAGGGCACCTACGGCGGATCGTTCGCCAAGCCAGGGCAGTTCAGCCTGAACGGCTCCGCCTGCACCGCCGAGTAGCAAGCCCGACGGGCTGATCGCCCGTCCGGGTGTCCCGGTGCCGGGGTCCGTCCGACTTCCTCGCCCCGCGCGGGCGGGCCCCTCCCGGCACCGGCGTCTCAGGGTCAGGGGAGCGCCGCCGTCACCGGCGTGTCAGGCGCAGGGCGACGAAGTGCCAATGTGTCTCGACCGCCTCGGGGTCCGCCGCCACACGGTCCCGCAGTCCTGTGGCGAACGCCGCCGCCAGCGCGTCGGCCTCGGCGTCGCTGCGGCCGGGCGCCAGCGAGCTGAACAAGGAGGGCTGGAAGGCGGCTTGGAAGAACGCCGTCACCTCGTCCGCGAACTCCTGGGCGTCACCGCTTTGCTCGAACCGCTCCAGCAGGTCGTCGGGGAGCGCGACGAGGGTGTGCTCCTCGACCCGGAAGACGTCCGACACGGGCCCCGTGCGCAGCGGAGCGAGGAACTCCTCCTCGGTGCGGTTCCAGGTGGGGACGGTCATCCGCGCGTACTCGTCCGGCGTGATCTCCTTCTGCCGCACCAGGTCGCCGAGCACGGCGTCGGCTGCGTCCATCAGCCCCTCGGCGCCACTCGACCCGTCGTCCGCGGACGCGCCGCCGAGGACCACGAGCTGACCGCCGGCGCGCAGCTCCCGCGCCCGCAGTTCGAGGAAGGTCTCCCAGTCCCGCCGGGACTGCGCCCGCAGCGCCTCGCGCACGTCGCCGGTCGCCCGGGAGCTGAAGATGTGGTCGGGCACGGCCCGGGGGAGCCGGGACAGCCAGTGCACGGCGATCGCGCTCCAGACCACGTGCAGCTCGGCGGGCGGGAACAGCGGCTCGTAGAAGGAGCGGGCCTCGGCGCAGGCGAAGACCTCAGGCTCGTGCGCGTAGGACTGGGGGGAGCCGGTGACGGTGGAGAACATCGCGTTGAAGTCGTTCGCCGGGATGTCGGTGTGGACCACCATGACGGGCGTGACGGCACTGGTGCGTTTGCGGATGTCCTCGACGAGAGCGCGCATGGGTTCGAGCGAGTTGGTTCCGGCGGCGGCCCCGAGATCGGCGACGCGGAACACCTCGTCGCCCTCCGGGAGCGGAACCATTTCCAGCGCCCGGTGCAGCAGGGGCATCCCGTAGTCGGCGGCGTGGTGTTGGGCCCCGGAGTGCAACGCGTACCCCTGGCCCATGGCGCCCTCGGCGGGCCGGGGAGCGACTCGTCTGCTCATGACGACCTCGCCTCGCCGGCAGTCACATCCCCCACGTCATCGTATCCACGATGGGGAGGGCGGGCGACAGCACGGAGCGGGGGCCGGACGGTGCACGACGCTGCGAGTTCTTACGCAATGCTGACGGCTCGGGAGAGCGGGTCCGACGGGCCCGGTCCGTACGGCAGCCTGGGCTCGCCCGTCATCGGGCGGCATGCCGGCACCGGCCTCGGACACGCAAGGCGCAGGATGGCGCCGCGGAGGTGGGACGGCGTCGCCGCGGAGGTCGGCGGAGCAGGGCTGCCCACACGCCGGGTCGGGCGTGGCGGGCATCGTCGCGGTGTAAGGAAAGCGGCCGCCGCGGCGCCGGTGCCCCGGTCGCCGGACCGGGGCACCGGAGGGCCGCGCGAGCCCCGGACACCGGAGAGCCCTGCGCGACCCGCTCGCGCGGACCGGAACCCGTGGTCCCGACAGTGCGGGCCGGGGCGACCGGCCGCCGGCGGGCATGCTTGCGCGATCTTGACGTCTCCGAGGCAGTCGGCCTGGCCGTCCGGTCCTACAATCGTGCTCGCATGCGTGTGCGGGGGTGCGCGAGACAGCGGAGGAGACACGGTGGGAGCGGGGGACAACAGCCCGATACGGAACGTGATGTGGCTCTTGATCGCAGTGGTCGCTCTCGCCGGAGGGGTGGGGATGGCCCTGCAGATCCGCGGAGCGCTGGAGCGGGAACGGGAGTTCCGTGCCGCGCCTGCCTGCACCTCCGTGCCGGTACACGCGTCGGGATGCCTGTGGAAGCAGAAGTTCACCGTTCGGACGGCCGACATGCACCGTGGCAAACGTGTCGCACCGGAGGCGCAGTTGGTGCTGCCTTCCGGCAAGCCGTGGCACGTGACCTTCGGGCGGACCGAACCAGTGGTGTCGGAGATGAAACCGGGCGACAAGGTCGTCGGCCTCATCTGGCACGGTCAGGTAGTCGAGGTACGGGACGCGGCCGGACGGCGGCAGCAGACGTCCGAAGGGCCCGTGGGGTGGCCCGAAGACCGCCTCGGCGGTGCGCTCGCCTGTTTCGCGTTCGGCCTGACCGCCCTGGTCGGAGCGGTGTGGGGCCTCTTCGCGCGGGACGACAAGCGTCAGGCGACAGCGGCGAGGATCGTGCGGTGGCACGGTGTGGGCATGGGCGGCGCAGCCATCCTGACGCTCTGGGCCCAGGCGGCCAACGACTGGCCCATGTGGGCGATTCCGGTGATCTGGGGGTCGGTCGCCCTGCTCCTCTGCGTCTCCATGCTGGCCTTCGCGATCGGTGCGGTCCGCGGCGACCTGGACGACGAGACTCCGTCCTCCCCGGGACCGTCGTCACCGCCCCCGCCCCCACCACCGGCCTTGCCTGTGGGCGGACCGGGCGGGCCACGGGCGTCGCGCTGATCGGCTTCGGCCTCGCGGTCGCCACCGCCGTCCACTGACCGCGTACCGAGTCGGACGCCGTCACGGCGCGTTCCGGCCGCGGGGTCACGTGCCGGCGTTCGACTCGTGACCGTTCCTCGGCCTGGACGGGCGTTCGCGCACGGCCCGACAGGCACGTCCCCAGTTGGTGATCATGTACCAGCCCGAGCAGAGGCTCAGGAGCGCACAGCTGACGAAGGTCTTACGGTCGTCGCTGAGAGCCGTCCGGTAGACGGCGTAAGCGGTGAAGCAGGTGAGGAGGCCGGCGAGCAGGGTCCAGAAGGCGATTCTCATGGCGGCTCCCAGGATCACGCGGCGAGGAGCCAACGTAGCTTCGGCATTCGCTTTGCGGGCCCTTTGGTCTTTGTTGGCGAAATCCTGGCCTGGCGTGGCCACTTGAGACGTGGGAATGATCCGCGACCTGCCGCGCCAGGCGTCTTGACCGCACCCCTGTCCGACGACGTCACGGGACGACGGTGCGCCTCCTCGTCAGGACGCGGACCTCGTGGGCGAAGCGCTGGACGTGGCGTTCTTCGGCGGTGCGGAGCGCAGACCGAACTGGGCCGCTTCGAGAGTCCCTGTTCCCGTGCCCGCGGCGTGGAGGTCGGCGAGGGAGAGGGTGAGATCGTTGCGAGCGCCGTAGCGGGTGTACCAGATCTCGTCGATGCCGAGCTTCTTGAGGGCGGTCCTCTGCGCCTGGGTGGGATCGGTGACGTACTGCCGGGCGACGATGAGCTGATCGGTGTCGGTGAAGGTGAAGTCGGCCTGGTCCTTGCCGTTCCGGTAGGTCCAGTGGACCGTGCTGAAGTAGTCGTCGGGGTAGGCGGAGTCGGGGTGCGCCACGGGGTCGGACTCCTGGGCCGTGACCGTCTGCGGGTCGAAGGCGCCGACCAGGCGCTCGCCGGACTTGGTGTCGTCGACGAGGAAGACGGGGACGACGGCGGAACCGTACTCCTTGCGGAGATGGAGATCGGCGCCGATCACCGCGTACGGGCCGACGGTTCCACGGCCCCAGCGCCAGTGCTCGACGGAGTAGGGGAAGGGCCGGTTGCCCCAATTGTGGTCGTGGTAGCCGAGCCCGGTGAACGACCGCTTCTCTCCGTTGACGGTGACCGTGCCGGTGGCGGTCCCGGAGGGCACCACGCACAGCCAGCCGAAGTAGTCGTCCGTGTCGCCGAAGTAGATGATGCCCGTGCCGGGGCGGAAGGGGGCCACCGTACTGGTCAGGGTCAGGTCGACGCCCACGTCGCCCGACTTGCCCTTCATGTGGTACGTCTTCTGGTCGCCGGTGAAGGTGAACGGGCCCAGGTGCACGTTGCAGTGGTCCTTCGAGCTGCTGAACTCGTCCCACCCGTAGGTGTGGACTCCTCCGTGGCTGGTGCCGTCGGGGTCGGTGACGATGACGCTGGACTTGGGTTTGCGGCCGGCCTCGCCCGGCTCGGGTACGAAGCCGTCGTCGACGCGGGTGCTGAGGGTGAAGGACACGACGGTTCCGTCGTCTCCGGTGAAGTCGGAGTACCACCACTCGAAGACGTTCGGGTCGTCGTTGTCCGCGGAGGTGCGGAAACCGTCCTCCCAGTTCTGGACGCTGTCGCGCTTGAGTCCTGAACGTGCGAAGTCGGCATCGGTGTGTCCGTATCCGTTGGACGTCAGCACACCTTCCGGCCCGGTGCCGCTCGGTGTGGCCGCCGCGGCCTGCGTCTGCCGGTCACGGGTGCACGCCGACGCGGCCAGACCCGGCACGGCAGCGAGCGCCCCCGCGGTCGCCGCCCTCGCCAGGAAGGTGCGACGGGACGGACGGGCGGTCTCATGAGCCATGGGATCTTCCTCGCATTCCGGCGCACGCGGCGCTGTCGTACAGGCCGCTCCCCGGCACGCTCTCGACCGACGGCCTGCCTTCAGTCGACGCCGCCGGGGAGGCGCGGGCATCCAGGGGGGACCCGAACGGGTGAGGGCCGTCGCCGAACCCGCGGCATGCGAGGAAGCCGCTCTTCGCGCCGCGGGTGACGAGCGGCCTCAGGGCGACGGGAGCGCGTCGTGGTGGCCGACCGTGATGTGGCGTTCGCGACCCGGTGTCTCGAGTTCGTCGACCACGGCGACGGCGAGGTCCTCGGCGCTGATCCACGACCGGCCGTCGGCGCCGGTGAGCAGGGTGTCGATGCCCCGTCGGTAGCGGCCGGTCCTCTCACCGGGTTCGAGCAGGGCCGGCGGGCTCAAGTACACCCAGTCGCCCGTGTCATGGGCCTCGCAGACCCGCAGTTGAGCGATGCCGGCCACGGCGACGGCCCTGAACTCGGCCGGCACATGGGCGGTGTTGTCGGCGACCGGAAGCTCACGGTCGCCGGGGCTGCGCAACGCACCGGCCCCGCCGACCACGAGGACGCGAATCCCCAGCTCCGCGGCGATGTCCAGCACCATCCGGGTGGTGCCGACCAGGAACTCCTGGTCGACCGGGTCGGTCCGCACCGCCAGCACAAGGGCGTCCGGCGCACCCTTCGAGGAGGAGCCCGCAAGGACCTCGCGGACGGCGTGCGCGTCGCTCGCGTCGACCGCGATCGCCGTCACGTTCACGGACTGACGCGCCGGCCCACGCGCCGACTCACGCGCCTGCTCACGCGCCTGCTCACGCGCCGACTCACGCGCCGACTCAGGCACAGGCTTCCGGGACAGGGCGAGCACCTGGTGTCCTCGTGCGCCGGCCTCGGCGGTCACCCGGCTGCCGACCATTCCGGTGGCACCGAGCACCGCGATCGTCATCCGTGTCCCCGTCGGATCCGCCCGCACCGCACTCGTGGCCACCGAACCGTCCCTCACTGAACTCGCCGACACCGAACTCTCCTTCACCGAACCTGTCTTCACCGAACCTGTCTTCATCGAATCCGTCCTCCTCCGGTCCGGCCCTCATCGCGATTCCGGCTCTCATCGCGGTTCCGGTTGTCGTCCTGATTCCGGTTCTCGTCCCGAATCCGGCCTTGTGCTCGGATCCGCTGCTCTCCCTTGTGCGGGCCCGGGGATGCGTGGCGCGTGACGCGGCCGTACGGGACGTTCAGGCCCGGGGGATCGAGCTGTGCGGCGAGCATCGCGGCCAGGGCGAGGACGAAGCCGAAGGCCTGCGGCAGGCTGAGCGATTCACCGGACACGGTCCCTATGACGGTCGCGACCAGCGGTGACAGCAGCACCAGCGGTGCGGACGCACCGACCGGCAGCTTCCCGATCCCGCGGAACCACAGTGCGTACGCGATCAGCCCACCCATGCTGCCGAGCCACAGGTAGCCGCCGGCCGCCCCGGCGTCGATCCGCTCCGGTACGCCCTCGATCGCGAAGGTGAGGGGAAGGAGCAGCAGCCCGCCGGCCGTCAGTTGCCAGCCGGCCAGGGCCAGCGGACCGACCCCGGTGGGACGGCCCCACCGCTTGGTCAGGACGACCCCGCCGGCCATGGTGGCCGTACCGCTGAGCCCGGCGAGCACCCCGACGACGTCCAGCCCCGCCTCAGGGCCGAGCACGACGAGCCCGACGCCCACGACCCCGAGCACCCCCCAGGTCAGTCGCCAGACCGTCGGCCGGTCGTGCAGCACCGCGACGGCCAGCCCGGCGACCAGCAGCGGCTGGGTGGCGCTGAGCGTGGCGGCGACACCGCCGGGGAGCCGTTCGGCCGCCAGGAACAGGAGCGGGAACAGGGCACCGATGTTGAGCGCGCCGAGAACGGTGGCCTTCCACCACCAGTCCCCGCGCGGCAGCACGCGGGTGATCGCCAGCGCGACCAGTCCCGCGGGCAGGGCGCGCATCAGCCCGGCGAACAGCGGATGCCCGGGCGGCAGCAGTTCCGTGGTCACGACGTACGTGGTGCCCCAGGACGCGGGGGCGAGCGCGGTCAGTGCGACGGTGGCCGCCCGCCCCGCGTACGCGGTGTGCGGAGGGCCCACTGACGGCCGGGTGGATGGATGCATGGGGGGAAGTCTCGACGGCACTTGTCATGAGTCCAAAGCATGCTTGTCATCCCAGCCATGAACCACAACGATGGTTGCGTGGATCTCCAGCAGATGCGATACGTCGTCGCCGTGGCCGAAACCCGCAACTTCACGCGCGCCGCGGAGCGTTGCTCCGTGGTCCAGTCGTCCTTGAGTCACCGGATCGCCGGCCTGGAACGGGAGCTCGGGGTCAAGCTGTTCGCCCGCTCCAGCCGACGCGTCGAACCGACCAGCGCGGGCGCCGCGTTCGTCGTCCGCGCCCGTGAATGCCTGGCCGCCGCGGACCGCGCGGTCGCCGACGCGGCCGCCGCGACCGGCGTGGTACGGGGGCGGCTGGCGGTCGGCGTCATCGTGACCGCGGCCGCCGTCGACGTACCCGAACTGCTTCAGCGGTACCGCGCCCAGCACCCGGACGTCCACGTCGCCCTGCGCTCCGGACGCAGCGACGAACTGGTGGCGGCGATCCGCAAGGGCGAACTGGACATCGCCTTCCTCGGCCTGCCGGAGGACGAGCGGCCGTCAGGTGTGGAAGCCCTTGTCCTAGACCACGACGAACACGTACTCGTGGTCCCCGCCGGGCACCGGCTCGCGGGAGCCGCCCGGGTCACACTGCCGGAGATCGCCGGGGAGACGTTCGTGGACTTCGTGGCCGGGACACCCGCCCGCGCCCAGTCCGACCAGGCGTTCGCCGCGGCGGGCCTGGTCCGCGAAGTCGCCTACGAAGCGGGCGTCGTCGAACTGATCACCCGGCTGATAGCGCGCGGACTGGGCATGGCGCTGCTGCCGTCGGCCTTCATCCGGCCACTCGCCGCCGACAACCCCGAACTTGCGCTGGTCCCGGTGGTCGACGGACCGCACCGCATCGAGTATCTGGCGTGGAGCCGGTTCAACCCCAGCCCGGCCACCCGGGCGATGCTCGACGTCCTCGGCGTCGGAGCGCGGCCGGCGGCGTCCTGACCAGTGTCCGGACACACAACGGCACGCCTGTCGCGTACGGGTGGGGCGTTCGACGCCCAGTGTTCCGGGCCGCCGAACTCGCCGTCCAGGAAGGGCGGTTGGCCTAGGAGTTGTCGTCAAATGTCACGCCCACATCAGGAGCGATGCGAGGGTGACGGCTGCCTGGTATGACTCGGCGGTCTTGTCGTAGCGGGTCGCGATGCCGCGCCACTGTTTGAGTCGGTTGAAGCAGCGTTCCACGACGTTGCGACGCTTGTAGAGCTGCTTGTCGAAGGCCGGCGGGCGCCCGCCACGGCTGCCGCGCTTGAGCCTGTTGCGGACCTGGTCGGCCCGCTCGGGGATCGTGTGGGCGATGCCGTGCCGCCTGAGCCAGGTGCGGATGGCCCGGGAGCTGTAGCCCTTGTCGCCCAGGACATGGGCGGGTCGCACGCGGGGTCGTCCCGGGCCGATGCGGGGCACCCGGATCGCTTCCATCACGGCGGTGAACTGGGTGCAGTCGTTGGTGTTGCCGCCTGTGAGGGTGAAAGCGAGCGGGCGGCCGACGCTGTCGCAGGCGAGGTGGATTTTGCTGGTCAGGCCGCCGCGGGAGCGTCCGAGGGCGGGGCTGCGGAGCCCCCTTTTCGAGCTCCGGCGGCGTGCTGGTGGGCGCGGACGACGGTCGAGTCGACCGACACCAGCCAATCGATGTCCCCGGCCGCGTCGGCCCGCGCCTGGGCGCTACGGAGCATCCGCTCGAAGGTGCCGTCCGCCGCCCACCGCCGGAAACGGGTGTGCAGCGTGGCCCACGGCCCGTACCGCTCGGGCACATCACGCCAGGCCGTCCCGGTACGGAACTTCCACACGATCCCGTTGAGGACCCGTCGGTCGTCCAACCGCTTCCGCCCCCGCAAGGATGCAGGCAGCAGCGGCCGGACGAACTCCCACTCAGCATCGGACAGTTCATGGCGGCGTATCACCCAACCATGATCCACCATCCAAGATCATTTGAAGACACGTCCTAGGCGGCGCGGCGCGCTGCCGCGGACCTGTCCATCGTCAGCAGAGCCGTGTTCGCCAGGACCACCAGGGCGAACGTGACGGCCCAGACCTGCCCTCGGACCACCCAGAGCGCTGCGGTCGCCGAGCCGAACACCATGGCCTTGACCAACAGTACGGCGGTCGCAGGCACCTTGAAGCGTGCCCGAGGGGCGGCGAACATTCCCCAGAGCAGCGCAGCCGCGCCGGGAGCGGCGACAGCCGGCAGGATCCGCCAGATCTCGCCCGTGCTCCGCCATCCCCACCATGCGAGAGCCCCGAGCGCCAGAAGCTCAAGCAGGAAAGCAAGTCCTTCGTTCACCACGCGCAGGGAAACGGGAAGGGTCACCGACTGCCCACCTTCGTCAGGGAATGAGGGCGTCATTAGAACAGATATGCGCACGTTCCGTCCGGCCCTGTCCGAAGCCGACGGCGCCAGCCGGTGCGACCCGGATCGTGGCGACGGCACGGGGGCCGTCAACTGCCGGACAGCTTGCCCTCCAGCCAGTCGAAGACGACCTCGCAGTGCTGCTGCGGGGCCATCGGGGAGCAGTGCAACTGCGCACCGGTGGCGGCGGTCAGCTTCACGTAGTCCTTGGGTGCCGTCAGCTTCTCGAACATTCGGCGCGGCTGGCCGGGATAGAACTGCTCGTCCTCGTAGTCGAGGACCAGCGTGGGCGTCGTGATGCGGGCGACGACGTCGGTGATGTCGAGCGACTCGATGAGCTTGGCCGGGGTGTAGAAGTCCGTGAACATCCTGCCCGCGCGGGCGTCGAGCATCGCCGGTACGGAGAAGGGCTCCATGCGCTTCTTCAACGTCGCGGCATCCGACGGCGACAGCGCGGGGACGACGTCCTTGTTCCAGGTGTTGTTGGTCTTCGCCTTGTCAGGCGTGAGGATCTCCCGGATCTCGGAGGGAAAGCCCAGCCAGGGCGTGAGGACTCCGGGCATCGCGACCAGGGCGGCGATCCTCTTCTCGAAGGCGGCGGCCCGCGGCGCCAGATCACCGGCCATGCTCAGCCCGGTGAGGGCGATCTTGCTCGCCTCCACGTCCGGGCGGGCCGTCAGCCAGTCGACGAGCGGGGTCACCACCGTCTCCCAGCGCGGTGTGAACACCACGCGGTCCTCGAAGAGCAGCTGTCCCTGACCGGGCCCGTCGTACACCAGCGCGTTCCAGTCCCGCTCCAGCGCGGCGGCGACACCGTAGGTCCACATGTCGACGTTCTGCCCGTCGCTGCCGTTGGTGAGGATCACGGTTGGGCGCCGTTCGCCGGATGCGTCCGGCCGGAAGAACCACACCGGTAGCGGGGTCCTTCCGTACGGGACGTTCGCTGTCACCGGTGCCGGGTCGGACAGCCTGCAGAACGTGTCCCAGGCCTTGCGCCCGGCCCGGTACAGCTGTTCCTCGCTGCCGGGATCGTCGGAGCCGAGGATGAAGAACAGTGCCTGACCGTAGTACTGGGAGGCCCGCAGGGCGCGGAAGCGGGTGGTCTCCCTTCCCGGCTTGCCGCCCTGGGGTGCCTTCATCAGCTGATCGCCGAGTTTCCTGAAGGCCTGCGTGTAGGACTGCGCCGAGAGGACCGACTTGTTGATCGTGTTCACGGCCGTCAGCACCTCGCCCACCTCGGCGGCACCGTAGCCGGAGGCGCCGAGCGCGAGGAGCCCGTTGAAATTGAACGAGGGGTCCTTGAAGAGGGTCATCGCGCCGGGCGTGGGGCCGACCGTCAGGACGGCGGGGGCCGATCCGGTGCGGTCGGGAGTGGGTGCGGAGGCGAGCGACGTTCCCGACGAGGTGCAGCCGGCGGCCGTCAGCGCGGCCCCCGCCCCGCCGACGATCCCGGCCAGAGCGGTACGGCGGGTGGGGCCGGATGCGCGATCACTCGACAGGTAGGTCACGGCAGTCGAAGCTACGAGCCGATTCCGCCGACCTCGCTCCGCGACATGCGCCGTTCCCTCGAACGTCGCAGCGTAGGTGCGCCGCCTGCCGCGGGGGCGGACCTGCCGCCCCCGCGGTGTTGATCAGCAGTACAGGTTGGCGCCCGCGGAGGTGCCCAGGATCTGCACGAACCGCTGGTAGGCGTCCACCCGGCTCTGCACCTGCGCCGGGTTCTTGCCGTCGCACTCCAGGGAGCCGTTGATGCTGCGGATCGTCTGCCCGAAGCCGGCGCTGTTGACCATCGCGTTGTGCGGCGTCATCGTGCCGGGGCCCGACTGCGTGTTCCAGTACCAGAGCCCGGTCTTCCAGGCGACGGAGGCGTCCGTCTGCACGAGGTTGGGGTTGTGGAGAAGGTCGATGCCCAGGGCGTCGCCCGCGGCCTTGTAGTTGAAGTTCCAGCTGAGCTGGATGGGGCCGCGTCCGTAGTAGGCGGACTGGCCCGCGGGGCAGCCGTAGGGCTGGCTCCAGTCGCAGTAGTGCGGGTAGTTGGCGGTGTTCTGCTCCACCACGTACACCAACCCGCCGGTCTCGTGGCTGACGTTGGCGAGGAAGGCCGCGGCCTCCTGCTTCTTGACCGTGTCGCTGCCGGTGTTGGCGAAGCCGGGGTACGAACTCAGGGCGGCCTTGAGGCCGCTGTAGGTGTAGAACGAATTCCGGTTCGGGAACATCTGGTTGAACTGCGCTTCGCTGACGACGAAGCCGTCGGACGGGTTCGTGGGGCCGCTGTCGCAGGCGTAGGGCTCCCAGTACCAGGTGCTGATGGTGGGGTCGTATCCCGGGTTGTCGTGCTCGGCTATGTAGGCCTTGCCGTCGGTGTACCGGACGATGTTGCCGGTGACGTACGACTTGCCGGCCACCCAGTTCGGGTAGCTGGAACAGGACGCGGCGGAAGCGCCTGCGGCCGGCAGCAGCACCGGCGCGGCGGTTCCGACAACGAGGGCGGCCATGAGCGCGGAGAGGCGTCGCTTCGACACGGAATCAGATCCTTTGCGGCCAGGCCGCACCGGACGCAAGGCAGAGCCTTGTGCGCACGTGCCGAAGGACCGGTCACGGCGTCCGGGGCGGCCGCGGTGGGGGGTGTGGAGCCACACTCAACCGCTTTGGTCTGTACCAGTCAAGGGTGTAGACCAGTCAGATCTGACAACGTTGGCAGGGAACTGCCGTGAGCTGGGCGGGTGTTGACGAAGTCGCACATGTGCCGCGGACGTTGCCGTGGCGACACCGAAGGCCAAGGCGCGGTGGGACCGGCTTCGGCAGCTCCGCCGCCGACATACACGACAGTTCCCCGCCAGACGGTTGGACCGCTGAACTTCGGGGTCGATCGACATGAAAGCGGTCACGATCACGGCGGGGCACGGCTTTGCTGCCGAGGACTGCGAGAACGAGCGCTGGAACCCGCAGTGTGCTCAGTGGCGAGTCGAGTTCCGCAGAGGCGAGTCGGGCGAGCCTCGACCTGCCGTGAGTTGCTACTTCATCGAAGGCGTGGTCCGGCGCCAGGGGTAGTCCGCCCCTGGTACAGGTGTGCGCCGGGGCCGGGACGCAGTCGGAGGGGCGGGCGTCAAGCGGAGCGGGCGGGCGTCACGCTGCCCGGGACGTGGTCGTCGGCACCTGCGTGTCCAAGGCGTCCTCACCGTACAGGTGCCGGACCCAGTCGGTCCGGTAGACGGTCTCCAGGTACCGCTCACCCAGATCGGGGGCGATGGCCACCGCGGTCAGCTTCCGCCCCTCCTGCCGGGCGAGCCACTCCGTCGCGCCACTGACCACCGTGCCGGTGGAACCCCCGAACAGGAAACCGCGCCCGGCCAGTCGGTGACAGGCCCGGATGGTGTCGGGCTCCGACACGTGCACCACGTCGTCGACGAAGGACTCGTCGAGCAGTTCGGGGCGCCGGCTCGTGCCCAGGCCCGGGATCAGCCGCCGGGCCGGGGTGTCTCCGAAGGTCACCGAGCCGACGCTGTCGACGGCCACGATGCGCACGGGCCGGTGCCACTCGCGGAAGTAGCGCGCGCAGCCCATCAGCGTGCCGGTCGTTCCGGCCCCGACGAACAGCACGTCCAGGTCGGGGAACTGCCGGGCGATGGCGGGGGCGGTCCGGCGGTAGTGGGCCAGACCGTTGGCGGGATTGACGTACTGGTTGAGCCAGACGTGGCGTTCGTCGGAGGCGCACAGCGCGCGCACGTGGTCGATGCGGGCGCCGAGAAAGCCGGTGACGGGGTCGGGCTCGGTGATGACATGGACCTCTGCCCCCAGCGCCTCCATCGTCAGCCTGGTCGACAGGTTGCAGCGGGAGTCGGTCACGCAGAGGAACCGGTAGCCCTTGCTGGCCGCGATCATGCTCAGCGCCACGCCGAGATTGCCCGAGGAGGACTCGACCAGGACGGAGTCCGGCGTCAGCAGACCGTCGCGTTCGGCGGCCTCGACCATTTCGGTGGCGGCCTTGAGTTTGATCGAGCCGGCGAAGTTGAAGCCCTCGCACTTGAGGAACAGCGGGTGCCCGACCAGTCCCTCAAGATCGACGTAGAGGTCGTCCTCGTTGAAATCCTGGGGAACGGATATGACGGGCATGGTCATCTCCTCGGCTGTGGGGGGAGCCCCCTCCTGGCCATTGATTGCGCCTCGGCCGGCGAAGAATCCGGTGGCGAGTTTCGGCTCAGTGGGGCCCCTCCAGTACGCCTGAGCGCGGCCCTCCGGTCATGTCACAGAAATTCGGGGCTTGACGTCCGACTCGTCCAGGCGTAGGGAAACCGACTGGTCACCGGTGAAACGCGGAGGGGGACGCCGTTCGGGCGGCTGGAGCCCGTGCCCGAAGCCGCGTCGGCATCCATGCGGCGGGATTCACCTCATTCGACGACGGGCGCCTCTCGGTGGAGAAGCCCCTGCCTGTGGTGTGCGGCGGCGATTGGGCACCGCGTGCACGGAGAATCGCGCCGCGTGTACGGAGCGTAGGGCATGTGCAAAAAATGGCGGCCGAATACCTCGCAATATCAAGGTCAATATTTCCTGTCAAGATCCGACATTCAGGGGCGGGACAGAAATGGCCTGGCCGGGCCTACTGGAAAGGCGGGCGTGACGAATTCGCGCCAACCGATCGGCATTCGCCGAAACATCCCCAGGGAGCTCATGTGTCAGGGAAATCCGTCGAGGTCTTGACGGCCGATCCGGCCGGTGTCGCGACCGTCCAGGGCAGAGGGGACACCGGCCCGGTCGCCGCCACCGCGGGGCTGTTGGCCGAGGTGCTCGCGGGCGTCCTGCGCGTCGAGCAGGTGCCGGCCGACAGCCACTTCTTCCACGACCTGGGAGCCGACTCCCTGGTCATGGCCCAGTTCTGCGCACGGGTCCGGAAACGGGCGGACCTGCCGACGGTGTCGATGAAGGACATCTACCGGCACCCCACCCTCCGGAGCCTGGCCGGCGCGTCGGCCGACATCACGCCTGCGCCCGTCCCTGCCCCGGTCCCACCCGCACAGACGTCACCCGCGGATCCCGCGCAGACGTCACCCGCGGATCCGGCACACGCGTCGCCCGTGGATACGGTGACGTCGGCCACGGATACCGAGGCGCCGACACCGCCGCGGACGCCGACCGCCGCCCCCGCGCTGCCCGAGACGAGGGGAGCGGCCGCCACACGGCGCTATGTCCTCTGCGGAGCACTCCAGTTCCTGTTCTTCCTGGGCCACTCCTGCCTCGCCGCGCTCGTCGCCGCGGAGGGATACGAGTGGATCTCCGCGGGGTCGGGTCTGCCCGACATCTATCTGCGGTCGGTGCTCTTCGCCGTGCTGACCTTCCTGGGCCTGTGCGCCGTCCCGATCGCGGCCAAATGGACGCTCGTCGGCCGTTGGCGATCCGGCGCATTCCCCCTGTGGGGCACCGCCTATCTGCGCTTCTGGATCGTCAAGACCCTGATCCGCACCAGCCCCCTGCGCCTCTTCGTCGGCTCGCCGCTCTACGTGCTCTACCTCAGGGCCCTCGGCGCGCGCATCGGCAAGGGCGTCACGATCCTCACCCGGTCGACACCCGTCTGCACCGACCTGCTCACCGTCGGGGACGGCACCGTCGTCCGCAAGGACGTGCTCCTGTCCTGCTACCGCGCTCACGCCGGCGTGATCCAGACCGGCCCGGTCAGCCTCGGCAGCGACGTGCTCGTCAGCGAGCACACCGTGCTCGACATCGAGACCTCGATGGGCGACGGCACTCAGCTGGGCCACGCCTCCTCCCTGCACTCCGGCCAGGTCGTGCCCCCCGGTGAGCGTTGGCACGGTTCGCCCGCGCAGCCCACCGACGTGGACTACCGGACGGTCGATCCCGCCGACCGCCCCGCGACGAAGAGGACCACCTACGGAGTCGTGCAGCTCCTGACTCTGCTGACGGTGTACCTGCCCCTCGCGCTCGGCGGCCTGAGCCTCCTGTTCGCCGGCGCCCCGCAACTGCGTGAACTCCTCGCCGCTCAGCAAGTCGGCTTCACCAGCCCGGAGTTCTACACCTACGCCCTGGCCGTGTCCCTGATCGTGTTCTTCAGCTCCCTGCTGGCCGGCCTCGTCGCCGTGGGCATCGTGCCGCGCCTGCTCAACCGTGCCATCAGGCCGGGCACGGTCTATCCGTTGTACGGATTCCACTACGGCATCCAGCGGGCGATCGAGCTGATCACCAACAGGAAGCTCTTCACCACGCTCTTCGGCGACAGTTCCGCCATCGTCCACTACCTGCGCTACCTCGGATACGACCTCTCCCACGTGGAGCAGACCGGGTCGAACTTCGGCACCGAAGTGCGGCACGACAACCCCTATCTGAGCTCCGTCGGCACCGGCACCATGATCGCCGACGGGCTGTCGATCATGAACGTCGATCTGTCGAACACGTCCTTCCGCGTGTCCCGCACATCCATCGGACCCCGCAACTTCCTCGGAAACCGCATCACCTACCCGTCGCAGGGCAGGACCGGCGACAACTGTCTGCTCGCCACGAAGGTCATGGTCCCCATCGACGGACCGGTCCGCGAAGGCGTGGGCCTGCTGGGCTCGCCCAGCTTCGAGATCCCGCGCACGGTGGTGCGGGACAACCAGTTCGGCCACCTGCAGACCGGCGACGAGCTGCGCCGCCGCCTGGCCGCCAAGAACAGGCACAACGCCGCTACCGCCGGCCTGTATCTGCTGGCGCGTTTCCTGCACTTCTTCGTGATCACGCTCATCACCATGGGTGCGGCCGACCTCTACCCCGTGCTCGGTGCGCCGGTCGTCGGGCTGGCCGGCGTCGTCATCCTCGCGTTCACCGTCGTCCACTTCGCTCTGATCGAACGGGCTTCCACCGGATTCAAGGACCAGAAGCCGCTGTACTGCTCGATCTACGAGCCCTCCTTCTGGCGCCATGAACGCTTCTGGAAGATGGCCTCGGTCCACTACATCGAAGCCTTCAACGGCACCCCCTTCAAGAACGTGATCTGGCGGCTGCTGGGTGCCCGGATCGGCAAGCGGGTCTTCGACGACGGCTGTTTCTTCCCGGAGCGCACCCTCGTCACCGTCGGCGACGACAGCACGCTGAACGCCGGGACCGTGATCCAGTGCCACTCGCAGGAGGACGGCGCCTTCAAGTCCGATCGCAGCGCCCTCGGCAGCGGCTGCACCTTGGGGGTCGGAGCCTTCGTCCACTACGGCGTGAGCGTCGACGACGGCGCCGTACTCGCTCCCGACTCCTTCCTCATGAAGGGCGAGGAAGTCCCAGCCCACGCTCGGTGGGGAGGCAATCCGGCCCGGGAGATGCCAGACGGCCACCCCCGTCCCGAGGGCCGCCGACGAGCCGATACCCCCCATGCCATCCCGGGCCGCGGCGTCTGAACCCGCCCCCGCCGTAACCGAACTGACGGAGACTCCGATGACAACGCAGGTGAACCGCACCCAGGCCGACCGCGACTACTGGCGCAGGGTTCTGACGTCCGGCAACCTCACCCCCCTGCCTCGCGGGGCCCTCGAGCCGCGGACCGGAGTGGGGGAGTACGAGACACCGGTACCCGACGCCACCATGAGCGGACTGCGGAAGCTGGCGAGCGATTCGGCGGTGCCGCTCAGCGCGCTCCTGCTGGCAGCGCACGCCAAGGTGCTCACGGCACTGTCCGGTGAGCGGGAGATCACCACCGGCTATGTGGCCGCGGGAAGCGGTCCGGTGCCTTGCCGGCTCACCGCCGGTCTCGCGAGCTGGCGCGAACTGCTGCACCACGCCCAGGACATCGTCGCGGACGTGCTGTCCCACCAGCAGGACGCAGCCGAGTGCCTCGATGCTCTGCGGGACGAACTGGGCCTGACCGGAACGCTGTTCGAGACCATTCTCGATCCGACCGCGATCGACGGCGACCTCACCGAGGGCACCGTCCTGCGGGTGGGGGTCGGCCACCACGACGGTGGCCACGTCCTGCGTCTGCGCTACCGCACCGACGCGCTCGACGCCGCCTGCGCCGCCCGCATCGCCGGCTATCACCTGACCGCGCTCGCGCTTCTGGTCGCCGACCCCGACGCCCGACACGCACACCAGTGCCTGCTGTCCGGCCAGGAACTGCGCTACCAGCTCGACGGACTGGCAGGACCGGAGCGGGAGTTGCCCGATGCGGCGGTGCACGAGCTGTTCGAGCAGCGGGTGCGCGAGCATCCGGATGCCGTCGCAGCCGTGCACGGCGACCGTCAGTGGACCTACCTGGAGCTCAACACGCGCGCGAACCGGCTGGCACGCGCCCTGCTGGCCCGCGGACTGACCCGGGAAGGCGTCGTCGCGGTGGTGACCGAACGCAACCTGGACTGGCTCGCCGCGGTGATCGCCGTCTTCAAGGCCGGAGGCGTCTACCTTCCGGTCGAGCCGCACTTCCCCGCCGAACGCATCGCCGCCATGCTCTCCCGCGCCGAATGCCGCCTCGTGCTGACCGAACCCGGAAGCACCACCATGCTCGACCGGGCACTCGACACCTTGCCCGGGGCCGAGCGGGTCCTCGTTGCCACCGCTTACGAAGAGGACCACGGCGACAACGATCCAGGCCTCCCCGTACGGCCCGACCAACTCGCCTACATCTACTTCACCTCCGGCTCGACCGGCGAGCCGAAAGGCGCGATGTGCGAACACGCGGGCATGCTCAACCACCTCTACGCCAAGATCGACGACCTCGAGATCGGCGAAGGGCAGGTGGTGGCCCAGACCGCACCGCAGTGTTTCGACATCTCCCTGTGGCAGTTGATCTCGGCGCTGCTCGTCGGCGGCCGGACCCTGCTGGTCGAACAGGACGCCGTTCTCGACGTCCCCCGCTTCCTCGACACCGTCGCCGGCGGCGAGGTCACCGTCCTCCAGGTCGTACCGTCCTACCTCGAAGCGGTTCTGACCGAGCTCGAACAGCGCCCCCGTACGCTGCCCGGCCTTCGGTACGTGTCGGTCACCGGAGAGGCGTTGAAGCAGGATCTCGCCGCACGCTGGTTCACCGCCCAGCCCGGCATCGCACTGGTCAACGCGTACGGGCTCACCGAGACCTCGGACGACACGAACCACGAGGTCATGCGTGAGGCGCCGGACCGCATCCTGCTCGGTCCCCCGGTGAACAACGTACGCGTCCACATCGTCGACGAACACCTGATTCCGGTGCCGCTGGGCGCCCCGGGCCTGATCGCGTTCTCCGGGGTCTGTGTCGGCCGCGGCTACATCAACGACCCCGAACGCACCCGGGCGGCCTACCTCGCCGACCCGTATCGTGCGGACACCCGGCTCTACCTCGGCGGCGACCACGGCCGCTGGCACCCTTCGGGGAAGCTGGAGTTCCTCGGCCGCCGCGACGCCCAGGTCAAGATCCGCGGATTCCGGATCGAGATCGGCGAGATCGAGAACGCACTGCTCCGCGTCCCCGGCGTGCGCGACGGCGCGGTGGTGGTGACCGAACGCGCCGACCGGAGCACGCACTTGGTCGCCTTCTACTCCGGCCCGAAGCCCCTCGACACCAGGACCGTGGTCGACCGGATGGGCGACTCGCTGCCCGCCTACATGGTCCCCTCGGCCTTTCACTGGTGCCAGGCCCTTCCCCTGACACCCAACAGCAAGATCGACAAGAAGGCGCTCGTGGCGCTCGCCGCGGACCTCGCCGCCATCGACGAGGACCGGGAGTCACCTGCCACACCGACCGAGCGGCGGCTGGCGGCAGCCTGGGCCGAGGTCCTGCGCGTCCCGCGCGAGCGGATCGGACGCCGCGACCACTTCTTCGACCGCGGCGGCACCTCCCTCTCCGCGGTGAAGCTGGCCATCGCCCTGGACCGCGTGGTGTCCCACAAGGACGTCACCGCAGACCCCGTCCTCACGGACCTCGCCGCCGTGGTGGACGAGCGCAGCACACGCCGGGCATCCGAAGCCGTGGCCTCGGCCTGATCAGGCTGCGGTGCCCGGGAGTCCGTGACCGCGTCCGACTCGCCGCCGTCCGCTGGTGAACCTCTCCGGCGGCAACGCCCGACGGAACCGGAGCCGTGCGCGCGACGTCTGTCCGGCTACAAGATCGCCGGCAGGACGAGGAGCATTCGATGAGCGGCACGGCCACCCGGTACCTCTACCTCGTCCGTCACGGCGAGGCGGCCTCGGAGGAGAGCGGGCTGACGGAAGCGGGCCGCAAACAGGCCACCCTGCTCGGCCGGCGGCTGCGCGACGTTCCGCTCGCCGCGGTTCATCATGGCCCCCTGGCGCGGGCGGAGGAGACGGCACGGCTCATCGGCGACGAGCTGAGCGACGTCCCGCTCCATTCCTCCGAGATCGCCGGCGACTACGTCCCCTACATGCCCGGCAGGGACGAACTCCCGCCGGATCACGCCGACTTCTTCCTCCGTTTCCTCGAAGGTGCCACCGCCGAGGAGCGTGAGCGTGGGCCTGTTCTGGCTCGTCAGGCGCTCGACCGGTTCACCGGGCCGGTGGACGGCGACGAGCCCCGGCACGAACTGGTCGTGACCCACAACTTCCTCGTCGCCTGGCTCGTGAGGGAGGCCATGTATGCGCCCAAGTGGCGCTGGCTCGGCCTCAACCACGCCAACGCCGCCCTGACCGTCATCCGCTACGCGGCGGACCGGCCCGCCTCCCTGCTCGTCTCCAACGACATGCGTCATCTGCCCGCCGAGCTCAGGTGGACCGGTTTCCCCGCCGAGTCGCACGTCTGACGCGACGAGCCCGCGTGGCGCGTACGGGGTCGACGGCGACCGTGCGACCTCGGACGTGCGGTTCGTGTCGCTCGATCCGTCCCCGTAAGAGGGATCCGTGCCTCACACCCGTCCGTCCAGCGTGGCCAGCACCTCGGCGCAGACGGCCAGAGCCGTCTCGGCCGGGGTGCGGGCGCCCAGGTCGAGACCGATCGGCCCGTGGATGCGGTCGAGGTGCTCCGTGCCGAGACCGGCCTTGGTCAGCTCCGCTGCACGGCGGGCCTGGGTGCGGCGCGAGCCCAGCGCACCGACGTACGGGACGCCCGTGGTGAGCGCCGCGGACAGGACCGGGACATCGACATCCGGTTCATGGCTGAGGACGACCAGGCAGGCGGCGGCCGGGCGCTCGGCAAGCAGGACGACGGTCTCCCGCGCTCCGGCCTCCACCGTGACGTCCCAGCCCAGCAGGCGCGCCTGCGCGACCAGCAGGTCGGCGAGCTCGCCCCCTCCGACGATGACGAGATGGGGCACGGCAGGGAAGGTCTCGATGAGGACGAGCCCTTCCTCGGCGTCATGCGTGTCACGGCCGGCCCTGCGGCGGGCGAGGAGCTCCCGTGCGCGAACCACCGCCTGCGCGGGGCCGTCCGTGTCGGGCGTGCCCGGGGCCCCGGGTGTGGTCACCGTGCTGGCGGCCATGGTCCGGCTGTCGTCCACCCGGGTGATGAGCGCCGCGTCGGCACCCTCGGCCAGCAGGTCCCACCATCGGGCGGGAACGGAGTCGAGGGGTTGCAGCAGGATCTCGGCCTGTCCGCCGCACGTCAGACCGGCTCGCTTCACACCGTCGCCGTGGACGGACACCGCACGTACAGCCGCGGTGTGCCCCGTGGGAAGGGCAGCGGCTTCCGCCGCCAAGTACGCGTCGAACGCGCCGCGGTACAGCGTGCCGTGGCACCGGCCGTCCTCGTCGATCAGGAGCGCGTCCGCGGGGTGCCGGGGGCCGAAGCCCTGCTCGGCGAGGGGACGGGCAAGGACGCCTGTCCGGCCTTGGGTCGCCCACTGACGTGCAGTGTCGGCCAGTTCACGCATGGTCGCGGCCTTCCTCGTGCCGGGCGTCGGCGCCGCGGGATCGCCTGGTGGGTGTGGGCGCCATGCCCCGGATTCTAGTGAGGCCCCTGGCGTCGCAGCGAGCACTGGTGCCACGAGCCTCCGCTTCGGCCCGGCCTCGCGGCAGGTGGACGCCTGTGCCGCAGCGACGGCCGGCGGCACGACGGACGGGGAGTGAAGGCCGGGTGGCCGGGCCGCACCTGAAGCCGGTCACTCGCCGTGCAGCCAGATCCGCAGCGGACCGATCGGTTCGAAGCCGTGTCGCTCGGCGGACGCCAGGTCGTCGCCGTGCTCGTAGCCGACCACCGGCAGGGTGGGAAACAGGTGGTGCACCGCGTCCAGAACGCCCGGCCAGGCCCTGTCAGGGCCGCCGTCCAGCGCGAAGACGTTGGAGACGCCGACGACCTGGGCGCTGCGGCTCGCGACGGCTCCGGCGAGCACGTGGCCGTCGGCCGAGCGTCCGGCGAGTACGAACGTGGCCGGATCGGCGAGCAGTTCGGGCCGGAAGAGGTCGGCGTCGCCCTCGTCGCGGTCCCATGCCGACGCCCAGGCGCGCAGCGTGTCCGGGGCGTCCACCGCATCCCATACGAGATCCGACGCGACCACGGGTGCACCCGCCGGGCGGTGGATCCACTGCGCCTCGAACAGGACGTGGAATCCGGCCCCTGTCAGATCGAGGCAGGCGAAGCTGTCCTTGACGGAGGCGCCGGGCGCGTCGGTGTCGATCCGGCCCGTCAACGCGGCCTGATCGGCGTCCGGAAGCAGCGTCACCGCATCGGGGTGGTACAGCGGCGTGCGGGCCGGAGCGGTCCAGGCGCACTGCCCGAACTCGCTTGTCAGACCGTGCGATCGGCTCACCACCGCGCACCACTCGGCGTTGTTGCGGGCGGCCGCCCGGACCAGCAGCTGCTTCGCTGTCGTCTGCTTCGATGTCGTCACGAAGGGTGAATCATGGACCGCCTGGAGGTCCTGCTCAAGTGGTCTGCGCCCTCCGCCGGGCGCTCCGCCCCGTCACGACGCGGCGAGCGCGTCTCGCCAGGCAGGGCTGTCGACGTAGTGGTTGTCGTAACGCTCCGAGGACTCCGCGATCTCCTTCGGGTCGCTCTCGCCACGCATCACGCTGCCGAGCAGCCGCAGGTAGTCGAAGCGGGCCATGCCGGGCGTGAAGGTGAACAGCACGTCGGCGGTGCAGCCGGGAGCCGCGGCGAACGCGTGCGGGGTGTGCGGGGGCACGGCGAGGAAGTCGCCGGCGCCGAGGATCGTGATGTCGTCGCCCACCAGGACCTGAAGGGATCCACTGATCACGAAGAAGAGCTCCGTGGCCTTGGTGTGGAAGTGGGCGGGAGCGCCGACGGCTCCCTCGGTGAACGTGGAGCGGTACGTCGTGAAACCGCCGCCCGGCCCGTCGGCGTCGGCCAGCAGGGTCATCACGCTGCTGGGGTCGGCGGAGGTCTCGGCCTGTGCGGCGCGGGTGAGAAGGGCCGGGAATTCGACGTTCTTGCTGGTCATGGTGGTGTTCCCTTCGGCTGTGCAGCGGGTGCGCCGTCGTTGTGATCACCACTGTATGAAGCCGAAAGACCCGCCGGAGCGTGCAATTCGGCACGGGAAACGCCGGTCAATTTCCCGCCCTCGGGCAGCGACGTTCCACCCGTCGGGCCCACCGCCTGTCAGTCCGTATCCGGGCGCGGCCCGAAGGCCGTGCGGCGTCGCGTCGCGGAGCGGTTCGTGACGTGGACCGGCCCCGCCACCCGGTCAGGACCGGGTGGCGGGGCCGAGGCGGCTGTGTCCGTCGCGGCCCACGATGGGGCCGCGGACGCCGACGTCAGGAGGCACAGGGGCGCGACGGCCCCGCTGCCTGCCTCACCAGGGCAGCAGGTCCTCAGACGGTGCCGCAGTCGGAGATGACGATCTTCTTGGAGGTGTTGCCGGAACGGCTGCCGAGCGCCTCGATCGCCTTCACCACGTCCATGCCCTCGACGACCTCGCCGAACACGACGTGCTTGCCGTCCAGCCAGCTGGTGACGATGGTGGTGACGAAGAACTGCGAGCCGTTGGTGTTCGGGCCGGCGTTGGCCATGGACAGCAGGCCCGGCTTGGTGTGCTTGAGCTTGAAGTTCTCGTCGGCGAACTTCTCACCGTAGATGCTCTTGCCGCCGGTGCCGTTCTGGTTGGTGAAGTCACCGCCCTGCAGCATGAAGTCCGGGATGACCCGGTGGAACGGGGAGCCCTTGTAGCCGTAGCCGTGCTTGCCGGTGGCCAGCTCACGGAAGTTCTGCGCGGTCTTCGGGACGACGTCGTCGAAGAGCTTGAACTCGATGCGGCCGAGCGGCTCGCCGTCAGCGGTGACCTCGAAAAAGACGTTCTGGCTCATTGCTCTGCTCCTGTGGAATCGAATGGATGCCCCGAGCATATGAGGCCGGGGCGCCGGGTGCGTAAGCGGCACGATCGCGCGCCACTCAGGTCACCCGGGCTGAGACCCGGCCGGTCGGCACCGA
The DNA here is from genome assembly GCF_054729265.1 of Streptomyces krungchingensis. Classification (NCBI taxonomy): domain Bacteria; kingdom Bacillati; phylum Actinomycetota; class Actinomycetes; order Kitasatosporales; family Streptomycetaceae; genus Streptomyces; species Streptomyces krungchingensis. Next base: position 483,975 of record NZ_JBPUKY010000001.1, on the reverse strand, counting down.
GTGCCGGAATCGGCCGTGCCTCGGGTACCGTCGCTGCGGGCCCGCGGATCGCACTTCGCCTCGGGGAATGTCAGTCGACGGCCATCTCGCCGAGCAGCGACCAGTCGTCCTGCGGGATGTTCATGTTCACAATGCGCGGTGTCGCGGCCAGGTGGGGCGGCAGGGTCTGCTGCGCGGCCTTGAAATGGTCGGACTGGACGTGGGCCGCACCGGCCTCGTCGTCGCGGAACGCCTCGACCAGCACGTACTCCGTCGGATCCTCGACACTCCTGGACCAGTCGAAGAACTGGCAGCCGGGCTCGGCGCGGGTGGCTGCCGTGAAGTCCGCGACGATCTCCGGCCACCGGTCCGCGTCTTCGGGGCGGACACGGAATTTAGCGGTGATGAAGATCATAAGAGCTCCTTGTGTACGTGATGAGTCGTCCTCCGGCACCGGCCGCCGGTGAACGCCGGGGAAAACGTACGCCGAGTGCGGGGCACCGTGCAGTCGACCCGGCCGTGGAGTCGGCGACCGGGTTCCTCCTGCCGCGGGGAAAAGGCTCGTCTGCTGCTGTTCCTGAAGGGCAAGCGGATTTCCGTACTCTCTGTGCACGGGCCAGCCGGTGCAGGATGATGGCAGTCGTCAACTCCTCCCATGGACAGGAGATTTGGTCGCTCATGTCGCGCCAGCCCGACGACAGCCCGCCCATCGACCTGGTCTCCGCCGTGCGAGCGCTGCGCACCCAGATCACCGAAGCGGCCGGTGCCGACCCCGATTCCGACATCCGTTTCCGGATCGGGCCGATCGAGCTCGAATTCACCGTCGCATTGACCCGGGACCAGAGCGTCAAGGGCGGTGTCAAAGCGTGGGTCGTCACCGCGGACACCGAGGGCCGGTGGTCGACGGCACACACGCATCGGGTCACGCTCAACCTCGAACCCCTGTCCGCGTCCACCGGTACCAGCCCGGAGATCGGCACCGCCGACGCCGGCCATCGCATCGTGCGGTGACCGTGGCGCGGCATCCCCGGCGCGCGCATCTCGTGGCCGTCACCACGGCGGACGACAGGGTGCTCGGCAGCGGGTATCTCCTGAACAGCCGGGTCGTCCTGACAGCGGGGCATGTCGTCGAGGACGTCGCGGGCGACGACCTGCGCGTGTGCCGCATGGTCGGCCTGCGGACGGTCCGGGCGGAAGTGGTCCGTGTCGAACGCGACATCGCCCTGCTGCTGACCGCCGAGGAGATCGCCGAACCAGGAGATCTGTCCGAGGTCGAGATGAGCGAGCTGGCGGCGGACGCGCACTTCGACGACTGCTCGGCCCTCGGCCTGCCCACGGTGATGACGCGGCCGGCCGCCGGAGTGGCTCCGCTGGAGGCGGACTTCCGGATCGCCCCGAACAGCGCCGAAGGACACGGGTACCTCTCCTTGCAACTCGTCGGTCACCCGCCGCAGGGCGTACACCCCTGGGGCGGGATGTCGGGGGCTCCCGTCTTCCACGCCGGTCGCTGGCTGGTCGGCGTCATCGTGCGTGATGCCGCGGGCTGGGGGCACGCCAGGCTGGAAGCCGCTCCGATCGGAGGCTTCTTCGAGGCCGTGCCGTTCGCGGACCGGGTGTTCCGTGTCACACGAGCCATCACCGAGACGGACGCCCGTGACGCCGCCTACCTCGACGTCTACCGGCGCGAGGTGGTGCGCCGCTACGGGCACATCGAGCTGTTCGGCCTGGGCCTGCGCGGACTGGCGGACGACATCGGCATCGAGCACGCCTACGTCAGTCTGCACGCGGGGCTGCGCTCCCTCGGGCTGTCGTCGACCGATCAGTCCAGGCCGGTGGAACACCTCATACCCAAGAACGCCCGGATGCTGCTGCGGGGCGATCCGGGCGCGGGCAAGTCCACCCTCCTCGAATGGCTGGCCGTGTCGATGGCACGCCAGTCGTGCAGAGGCCCCCTCGAATCGTTCAACGCCCGGGTCCCGTTCCTCATCAGGCTGCGCGACATGTACGCGCCGCGCTGGAAGCAGGAGGAGGGCCTCGACGGGATTCCCCCGGAGCCCGACCGCTTCCTGGACTTCAACCGCATCGCCACCGGAACCCGGCCGCCGGACGGCTGGGTCCGCAGGCTCCTGGACGACGACCGTGCCCTGCTGCTCGTCGACGGTCTGGACGAGGTGCTGGAAGCCCACCGTGACGGCGTACTCCGCTGGATCGTGGGCCTGTTGAGGGAATTCCCCTCCGTACGCATCATCGTCACCGGCAGGCCCGAAGCCCTCGTCCAGTGGAGCCCGCCGAAGGAACTCGGATTCGTCGAGCTGAGGCTTCTCGAACTCAACGAGACCCAGCGTGCCGAGCTCATCCGCAAGTGGCACCAGGCGGCCAAGCTCGGCGCGAGGTCGTCCTGGCTGGGCGACGAGGAACGGGAGCGGCGCACCACGCGTCTGTCGGTCCTGGAGACGGGACTGAACAAACTCATCAACGCGTCACCCGACCTGGCCGCACTCGCCGCGACACCCCTGCTGTGCGCCGTGCTGTGCAAGCTGCACGAAGTCCACGGATCCCGACTTCCGCGATTCCGCCAGGAGTTGTACGCCCGCACCATCGACATGATGCTGGGCCTGCGTGACGCGGATCGCGAGGTGCCCGACCCGCTGCCGCACCTGGACGTGGACCAGCGACGTGCGATCCTCTCCTGGGTGGCCGGCTACCTCACGACGGAGGGGGAGCGGGAGATCACCCAGGACCGCTTCGACGAGAAGGTCGGGCAACGACTGGGCAGCCTCGGCCGCGAGGCCGGCGCGCACAGTCCCGAAGAGATCCGCAGGGCCCTGCAGCAACGCAGCGGACTCCTCGTCGCGCCGGCCGAGGAAAGCCTGCGCTTCAGCCACCGCACCTTCCAGGACTATCTCGCCGCGACCGACATGGTGGCGCAGCGCGCGTTCGGGCAATTGGCCGGGCATGCCGGGGAGGAGACCTGGGACGACGTCCTGCACTTCGCGATGAGTCAGTGCAACCTCGCGGACACCCGTGAATTCGTCGCGCAGTTCCGCCGAAAGCTCCGAGTGGTCGCCGGCGGGCGGCAGCGGGCCCGGATGCGCATGGCGGCAGCGGCCTGCATCCCCTACGCCGTGCAGATGGACGAGGACGACCGGCGATCCCTCATCAGCGGAGTGGCCAAGTCCTTTCGGACCGTGGCCAAGAAGTCCGGGACCAAGACCTTCGACTTCAGCCCGTACACGGCCGTGGGCCCCGATCTGCTGGCGGCTCTGCAACGCGACTTCGACTGGCAGGACGGCCTGCTGTGCCTGCACGCCGTCTACCTGGCCAGCGAGGTCGCGGGCCCGGAGTCGCTCCAGTTCCTGAAACACATTCCGCGGGACCAGCGGCAAGTGCTGTCCGCACAACTGGCCGCCGCCTGGGACCAGTTTCCCGGCGCGGAGTTCGCGGACGACGTACTCGCCGGCCTGGACGTCGAAGCCCTGGCGATCGACACGGCCGAACGGCTCACCCACGCACGGGTGGTGGGACAGGTCGACAGGCTTACCGTTTCGCGGGCCGACTCCGTGGAGGACATCGCCGGATTCGCCCTCGGCCACCGGGTCCAGCACCTCCGGGTCACGGGAAACGTGCTGGGCGACGACGTCTCCCTGGCGCCGCTGTCCCGCGCGACGGCGCTGTCCACGCTGAGCCTCGGTACGTCGCTGCCCACATTGCATCAGGTCTTCCGCACACCCGGCTTCTGGATCAGAACGGGCCGGAGCCGGGACAAGATGCGCTACGCCCTGCCCGCCATCCCGCACGTGACGGAACTGGCCCTCGCGGCCCTGCCCACCGACTGGGCGGAACACACGGCGGGCTGGACAGGACTGACCTGGCTGGGGCTCTTCGCCGGCGCGGTGGAGGCACTCACCGAACTGACGAGCCTGCCCGCCCTGACCCACCTCATCGTCCAGTCGGAACGCTCCTACACGATCCCGGCCACACTGGTGCACGACGGAGTGACTCACCTGGCGCTCCAACTGCCCGAGGGGCCGGAGTACTTCGACCTGCACACCCTGCCGAAGGCGTTCCCCGCCCTGACCGAACTCGTCCTCACCGCCCCCTCGGTGGCCTGTCCGGCGGTGGACCTCTCGAGCGTGGCACGCCTGCCGGGACTCGTCGTCCGCCTGGGAGGCTTCTCACGCAACGACGCACGGATACGGGGCATCGACGCCTTCGCGAAAGAGCGAGTCAGCTGGGAGTGAGCGGAAGCCGGGTACGACCGGCCGAGGGCACCGCTGATCTATGCTGCTTCCCTGAATGAGCGGGGGAGACGCGCAGTGAGTCAGTACTTCGAACTCGACGGCCGGACGCTGTGGAACCCTTCCAACGGTGCGGCCCGGCTGTTCCTGCGGCAGGTGGCCGTATTCGAAGCCGAACTGGAACTGCCGTCCGGCATCGGCCCGATGGAAGCCGACGAGTCCTTGATCGACCCCGTCGCCTTCCGGATGTTCGCCGCCGCCCTGCTGGCGCAGCATCGCAGGACCAGCCACGGCGTCATGATCGCACTGTCCGAAGGGTTCGTCGCCACAGTGGTGGTCCTCGCCGAGCGCGCACATCTCGAGATCGACTGGAAGAGCGTCGACCTGGCCATGGGCAACGGCCGGACCGACGTCCAAGTCCCGTCACCGTCCACGCCGGTCTCCGACGAGGTGTGGGCCGCCGCTCTTCAGGACCGGTCGCGCGAGCTGAGCCGATTCATGGCGTACTGATCACCGGCAGGCGCGATGGGGCCCGCTCGGTGTCCTGGGCCTGGTCGCGTTCTCTAATCGACCGGCGTCGTCGACAGATGCTGGTCGGCGGCCCACGAGGCGAGGATGCGCAGCCCGTCGTGCGTGGGCGTGCCGACTTCGGCGGTCCAGATGATCAGTTGCTGGTCGGGGTCGGTGCTGGCCGTCAACGTGTCCCAGTCCAGCGCGAGTTCCCCGGCGACCGGGTGGTGGAGGATCTTCGTGCCGACGCCGAGGGTGGCGACGTGGTGGGCGGCCCACCACGTGCGGAAGTCAGGATCCCGTACGGACAGTTCACCGACGAGTGCGGTCAGCCGGGGATCGTCCGGGTATTTCACGGCCTCCATGCGCAATTGGGCGACGCAGGTACGGGCCACGGTCTCCCAGTCCGCGTAGAGCGACCGCATCGCCGGGTCCACGAAAAGCAGCCGCAGGTAATTCCGGTGCTTTTCCGGGATCCTTCCGAAGTCCGTGACGAGTGCCGCGGCCAGCGAATTCCACGCGATGACGTCCATACGGCGGCCCATGACGATGGCAGGCGTCGCACTGAGGTCGTCCAGGAGGCGCCGCAGTTGCGGCTGGACCTTCTGGCGAGCCCTGCGCCGAGGACGGGCGCTCGCTCTTCCGGCCAGTCCGAAGAGGTAGTCCCGCTGGTCGTCGTCGAGGCGCAGGGCCTGGGCCAGAGCGTCCAGGACGCCGCCGGGCGCGGAGAGACGGCCCTGTTCCAGGCGGGTGTAGTAGTCGGTGGAGATCGATGCGAGCTGTGCCACCTCCTCCCGGCGCAGGCCCGGCACTCGGCGCGTCCCGGCGCCGTCGGGCAGTCCGACGGCGCGAGGGCTGAGCTCGGCGCGCCGGGTCTTCAGGAAGTCGCCCAGCTCGGTGAGGCGTGCGTCGGAGCTCATACCTCCAGTGTGTCACCGCTCGTGCCGCCTCTGAGGGGGAGAGTTTCTTCCCAGGATGTTTCCTGCCCAGGAAGGAACTCTCCTCTTTGCGGCACCCATGCGGTGGTGCGAGCCTGAAGATCGCGGCGCCGAGATTCCTTCGCATCAAATGCGGATCGATCACCGGAGCCGAGAGAAAAGGAAGGGAAGTGGGTTGTGCCGGACAATGAATCGGCAGCGCAGAAGGCCCTCGGCGGCCTCGCGCCGAAAATGGTGGAGCTCACCGACGACGTCCTGTTCGGCGACGTGTGGGAGCGGCCGGAGCTGTCGCCCCGGGACCGCAGCCTCATCACGGTGACGACCCTGGCGGCGCTGTATCGCACCGAGCAGATCGGCTTCCACCTGAAGCTGGCGCTGGACAACGGTCTGAGCCGCGAGGAACTCGCCGAGGCGCTGACCCACCTCGCGTTCTACGCCGGATGGCCCAGCGCCATGAGCGCGCTCGGCCGGCTGAAGGACATCACCGGCAGCTCGGACGGGCCGACCGCCTGACTCCTGCTGCGCCGCCCCGGCAGGTGCGTGAGGCGCCCGTGACCGCGCCCGGCACCACTTCGGAGCCGCCCGACCGCGCCCGGCACCACGCGGCAGCCGCCCGCGATCGCACGCGAGCGCCCCATGCCAGGCACCAAGTACCAAGTACCAAGTACCAAGAAGGACAAGGAAACCGATGGAGTTCGTCAAGCCCAAGCCGACCACGAAGGCTCCGGGGGAGTGGTTCACCGGAGACGTGTGGTTCGACGTGATCCACGCCGGTCAGGAGCCGTCGAGGCTGCGCGCCAACATGGTGCGGTTCTCCCCGGGAGCGCGCACGGCGTGGCACCACCACGCCGTGGGGCAGACCCTGCACGTCGTCGAGGGCGTCGCCCTGATCGGCACGCGCGACGGAACCGTGTTCGAAGCGCACCCCGGCGAGACGGTGACCTGCCCGCCCGGTGAGGAGCACTGGCACGGCGCGACACCGGACCGCTTCATGCAGCACCTGGCCATGTGGGAGGGACCGGGCGACGACCGGCCTGAGACCACATGGCTGGAGATGGTCACCGGCGAGCAGTACAGCAGGCCGCGCACCCGCAGCCACTGAACCCCGGGTGGTCCGGCGGGCCCACTTCTTGATCACCATCCCCACCACGAAAGCGAGACGTCCCCATGAGGGCAACGTTCATGCACAAGGCCGGCGACGTCCGCGTCGAGGACGCGCCGGACCCGGTCGTCGAGCACCCCACCGACGCGGTGGTGCGCATCGTCCGCTCCTGCGTGTGCGGCAGCGACCTGCACCCGTACCACTCCCTGTCGGCCGCCGACGGGCCCGCGCCGATGGGCCACGAGTTCCTCGGCGTCGTCGAGGAACTCGGCTCGGAGGTGTCCGGCCTCAGCCGCGGCGATCTGGTGCTCTCCCCGTTCGCCTTCGCGGACAACACCTGCGTGTACTGCCGTGAGGGCCTGCACACCTCCTGCCCGAAGGGCGGCTTCTACGGCGTGGGCGGTGTCGGCGGCGCCCAGGCCGAGGCCATTCGTGTGCCGCAGGCGCAGGGCACGCTGGTGAAGCTGCCCGCGGGCGTCGACGCGTCGCTGCTGCCGTCGCTGCTGACGCTGGCCGACGTCTACGGAACCGGCTACCACGCCGCCCACCAGGCCCGCGTCGAGCCGGGTGACTCGGTCACCGTCATCGGTGACGGCGCGGTCGGTCTGCTCGCGGTCCTCTCCGCCAGGCAGCGGGGCGCGGAGCGGATCATCCTGATGGGCCGCCACCAGGCCCGTACCGATCTGGGCCGCGCGTTCGGCGCCACCGACGTGATCGCCGAACGCGGAGAGGAAGGCATCGCCAAGGTCCGCGACCTCACCGGCGGGCACGGCACACGTGCCGTGCTGGAGGCGGTGGGGCACATGCCGGCCTACGAAATGGCCGTCGGCGTGGTGCGCCCCGGTGGTGTGATCAGCCGGGTCGGAGTCCCGCAGTACGAGGACGCCCCCGTCGGGTTCGGCAGCCTCTTCGGCCCGAACGTCACCCTGAACGGTGGCCCGGCACCCGTGCGCGCCTACATGGACGCACTGCTGCCGGCCGTCCTGGACGGCACCGTCGATCCAGGCCGGGTCTTCGACCGCGCCGTCTCCCTGGAGCAGACGCCGGAGGGCTACCGGGCGATGGACCAGCGCGAGGCACTGAAGGTCATGATCACGTTCTGAGGCGCCGTCAGGTCCGAGGGGTGGACAGGGACGCAGCGGCCTGTCCGCCCCTCAGCGGGCGATGCGGTGCTTTCGTCCGCCGCGCCGGATGCGCAGGGCGGCGTAGACGAGGTCGGCGAGCAGGACGACGGCGCCGATGATCAGCAGGTAGAAGAGGCCGTGCACGGCGAATCCGATGATGCCGAGGACGAGGGCCACGAGAATCAGGAAAAGAAACCAGCTCATCAGCTCTCCTGGCGGGTTCCGGCGGCTCAGCGGCGGGCGAGACGGCGTTCGCCGCCGGTGCCCGATGCGTAGTCGAGTTCGTAGTGCGCGAAGACCTTCGGCTCGTCGGGTGCGGGCAACTCGCCGTCGGTGTCGATCGCGGGGGCTTTCCTGACCAGGTCCTTGGCGTAGATGACTGTCAGATAGCCCGGACCGACGGTCGCGCCGGGGAGCGGCACGAACACCAGCCGGCGGCGTGTGGGCAGGCCGACGGTCACCGTGGCGAAGAACGGCTTGTCCGTCGCGGTGTCGACGTACACCGATTCCAGGACCCCGATCTTGTGACCGTCGGGATCCCTCACGTCATGACCGCGCCACTCGCGGATGTCGGCTGCCTCGAACATCGTGAACCTCCGCAGACTGGAGTACCCCTGAACGCTTTTCTGAAGCGCTCCGTGGCTATGGTTGCTCAAAAACGATCAAATGCCGCCAACAACTCACCGGGGCGCCGGATCGAGCGGCGTTGGTGTCGGCATGTCGGCGGAGGCGTACATCACCCGCAGGGTCATCGAACGTGCCGGGCCGCGGCACACCGGGTTTCCGGCCGGGCCCCGCATCGAGGAGCCTCAAGCGCGGACGTACGAGGCTCTGTTCGGCCTGATCGATCCGCCGCGCGACTGCAGCGTGCACGACACGTCCCGGGTGGGTCCGGCGGCCGCGCTCGTGTCGGCCGTGGCTGATCTCAACCATTTCTACGGGCAGTTGCTCGGTGGCGCGATGGTCAGCAGGTCGTCGCCGGCGCATCGGGAGACACCGGACGCGGGGCCCCTGGCCCGGTAGCCGGAGCCCGGAGCAGCCCGGCCGTTCGGCTCGGGCGCGGCCGGGACAGCGCGAGACGGCCGGCGGTCACTCGCCGCCCGCGTCCCCCTTGGCCGGCACGCACCGCCAGGCGAGAGCGGCGGCCGTCAGGTAGGCGAGGGCTCCGATGCTCATGCTGACGCGCAGTCCGGTCCCGTAGTCGCTGCTGGTGGCCAGCAGGCTGCCTCCGAGTGCCACGCCGGTGGCGCTGCCGATCTGGCGGGTGGTGTTGAACAGCCCGGAGGCGGCTCCCGCGTACGCGGCGGGCGCCGACCCCATCACGGTGGCGGTGGATCCGGTGAGTGCGAAGGACGTGCCGAACCCGGCGGCCATCATCGGGGCCACCAGCAGCGCGTAGGCGGGATCGACCCCGGCCGCGGCCCAGCCGGCCAGGCCCAGGGCGCCCAGGAGCATGCCGGTGATCACCAGCGGGCGATCGCCGGTACGGCGGGACAGGTGGCCGGACAGGACGGAGGCGAACATGGTCATCGCCACCGCCGGGAACAGCGCCAGTCCGGTTTCCAGTGCGCTGAAGCCGCGCTGGTGCTGGAAGTACAGGCTGGCGGTGAACACCATGCCGTAGAAGCCGAAGTTGAACAGCAGACCGATGGCGGCGGCACCGCTCATGGTGCGTGAGCGCAGCAGGCGCAGGGGAAGGGCGGGGCGTCGTGCGAGCCACTCGCGCGCCACGAACGTGGCCCCGGCTGCCACGGACAGTCCGAGCGCGGTGAGGACGGCGGGATCCGACCAGCCGCGCCGCCCGGCCTCGTTCAGTGCGGTGGTCAGCAGGGCCACCGCAGCCACCACGGCACACTGGGCCGGCCAGTCCAGGGCCCGGTCGGCGCGCCGGGGGGACGGCGCGACGTGACGCAGCGTCAGGATCAGGCAGATCACGCCGACGGGCAGGTTGATGAGGAAGACCCACCGCCAGCCCACGGTGGACACCAGCAGACCGCCCAGCAGTGGTCCGGCGGAGGCTGCGACACCTGCCATCGATCCCCACAGCCCGAAGGCGCGCGAGCGTGTCGCCGGTGCCGGGTAGGACTGCTGGAGCAGGGCGAGGGAGCCGGGGACGATCAGTGCCGCGCCGAGGCCCTCCACGAGACGCGCCACGACGAGGAAGGCGGTGCCCGGCGCGAAGGCGCACGCGGCCGAGGCCAGCGTGAAGACCACCACGCCCGCACAGAAGACGCGCCGGTTGCCCAGCCGGTCGCCGAGCGCGCCGCCGGTCATCAGGAACCCGGCGAAGACCAGGGTGTACCCGTCCGTGATCCACTGGATGCCGGTGAGCGAGGCCGACAGTTCCCGGCCCACCACGGGCACCGCCACATTGATGATGGTGACGTCCAGGATGACCATGAAGTACCCGGCGCACACCGCCAGCAGCGGTGCCGTGGAGCGCTGTGCGGCCGTGGCGTCGGGTCCAGGGGGTCCGGGCTCGCCGCTGCTGACCGATGCCGCGAAGGGCACGTCGCCGACTCCGTCCTGTCCGCGGGCATCTGACCAGGTCAGCATGCTAGGGCGAGCATGACAGCGAGTCGACGACCTACGGCTCTTCCGTCACCTCGGTGTCGGAGGTGCTCTCGGCGGGCGCCGCCCGTCGACCGCTGTCGCGGCGGGCTCCGCCCTGTCTCGACGTTCCGCCGGTTGTCCGGACGACGTTCTGCCGGCCGTCCGGACAAGGGGACAGCACCGCCTGCGGACCGGCGACGGCGATGAACAGCCGGACCACGGCCGCTCCCCTTCGGTACCGTGGCCGGGCTACGGCTCGACGAACGTGACGGTCTCGTCGAGCGGTGCCCGGCCGGTACGGGTGGAGCCCACCGTGCCGTCCTCGTACCCGATGGACATGCCGCAGAAGAGCATGAGGTCGTCGGGGGGTGACAGGACCTCCGCGACGGTCTTGCGGTACACCGACCACGCCATCTGCGGGCAGCTGTGCAGCCCCTCGGCGCGGAGCAGCAGCATGACGGTCTGCAGATACATGCCGACGTCGGACCACTGGGGCCGCCCCAGGTCACGGTCGATGTAGCAGAACAGAGCGGCGGGCGCGCCGAAGCACTCCCAGTTCGCGGAAGCGGCCCGCTGACGCGCCTCCCAGTCCTCGTGCGCGATTCCGAGTGCGCTGTAGCGCTCATGGCCGAAGGCGGATCGCCGCTCGCGGTAGGGGGACTTCAGCGCGGCCGGGTACATCTCGTACTCCCGCTCGTCCCATGGGTCGCCCGCGGCCACGCGCTCGCTCGCACGCCGCTTCAGCTCGGCCAGCGGCTCGCCGGTCAGCACGTATGCGTGCCAGGGCTGGAGGTTCGATCCGGACGGCGCCCAGGCCGCGGCGGACAGCACGCGCTCCAGCACGTCCCTCGGGACATGCCGGTCGGTGAATCCGCGTACCGCCCGTCGGCTCGTGACCGCCTCATAGACGTCCAAGGCCGTCTGCCTCCCGTCCGCTCGCCGTGTCCGCGGGCCTGTGTGGGAGCCGGCCGTTCAGGAAAGCCAGTCGGTGTAGCGGGTGGGGGCAATGTGGGCGTCCTTGTCGGTGAGGACGTCGCCCTCGACGGCAGCGAACATGCCGGCGGTGGGGTCGGTGACGACGGTGCGCTTGTCGCCCTTGTGGGACAGGGTGATCCGGCCCAGTTCGTCGAGGTGGAAGATCTCGGGGCCACCGATGTTGCGGATGCCGTTCAGCGGGGCGCCTGCGGCGACCTCCGCCACCGCCTCGGCCACATCCTTGGCGGCGATGGGCTGGATGGGTGTGGCGGGCAGCCGGACGGTGTCGTCGTCGGAGGTCCAGGACAGGACGGCGTCCATGAACTCCATGAACTGGGTCGCGCGGACGATCGAGTAGGGGACCGGTCCGGCCGCGAGGATCTGCTCCTGGAGCGTCTTGGCCCGGTAGTAGTCCAGCGCCGGCACCTGGTCCACGCCGACGATCGAGAGGATGACGAAGTGGCCGACGCCGGCCTTGCGGGCCGCGGCCAGGAGGTTGTCCATCGAGGTCTGGAAGAAGGCCGGGGAGGCTTCGTCGAACGTCGGGGAGTTCGTCAGGTTGACGACGACGTCGGCTCCGGCGACCGCCTCGTCCAGCCCCTGGCCGGTGAGGACGTCGATTCCGGTGGACTTCGAGTGCGGTACCGCCTCGTGTCCGGCGGCGTTCAGATCCTTGACGACCTGCGACCCGATGAGCCCCGTACCGCCGATGACCGCGACCTTCATGACACACCTTTCGTCGGAGGATATGCCTGCAATATGGCATATGGGGTGACGTGTGGGCGCGGCAAGAAGCGGCGTCCTGATCGGTGAGGGGTGCGCCGTCTCCGACGCCTTGCTTCAGGTGGGGCTGTTGCGGCGGCGTTCACGCTCCGACTGTGCTGCGCGGCGGGGTGGGTGCCGATTTAAGCAAAACGAATGTTCGTCTTGACGTTCGATGATCGATGTCGCAGGATGGGCAGCGCAAAAACGAATGAGCGTTCTCGGAAAGGGAGGAGGCGACATGGGTCCGGGACAGACCGGGGGGTCGGCGATGACCGCGTACCGGGTTCCACGGGACGCCGAGGCGCCGGCCGTGCCCGGCCCGGTGCCGTCCGGCACCGTGGCGTTCGTGCTCCAGGGCGGAGGCAGCCTGTGCGCAGCGCAGATCGGTATGTTGCGGGCGCTCACGCGGGCGGGGATCAGGCCCGATCTCGTGGTCGGCTCCTCGGCCGGCGCACTCAACGGCGTCGCCTTCGCCACCGATCCGAGCGTCGAGGGCATCGACCGGCTGGAAGCGCTGTGGCTGGGCCTCCGGCGACGGCATGTCGCACCGATATCGCTTCGGACCCTTGTGAGGGCCGTGGCGGGCCGGGGAGAGGCGGCGGTCTCCAGTACGTCTCTGCGGCAGATGTTGCTGGCCGTCATCGGCGTCCGCCGGCTCGAGGAGGCCGCCGTGCCGGTGCACGTCGTGGCGACGGACTTCGAGACCGGCGCCCCGGTCGTGCTGTCCCGGGGCGACGCCGTTCCGGCGCTGCTCGCCTCGGCCGCCTTCCCGGGCCTGTACCCGCCGGTGCGCGTGGGGGAGCGCCGGCTCATCGACGGCGGCGTGTCGGCGGACCTGCCCGTGCTGCAGGCCGAAGCGCTCGGCGCGACCACCATCTACGTACTGCCGGCGGCGGTGACGCGACAGGCCGGTGGCCGTGGGCCCGGGGCGCTGTGCGCCGCCTTCCGGGCGCTGGAGCAGATCCTGGTCGAGCGGGAGCGGCGGGACCTCGCCGCCGTCAGCGGGTCGGTTCTTCGGCTGCCCGCGGCCACCACCCGCGTGGGGAGCGTCATCGACTTCCGCGACACCCCGCGGCTGGTCGAGGCCGGCTGCCGGCTGACCGAGGGCTGGCTCACCCGGCGGCCCGCGGCCGCGGTGTGAGGACCCCTGATGGTCGAACTGGCCTCCCCCGCGCCCTCGGTGGCCCCGAACCCCTCACGAACACCGGACGGGCGTGCGCTGCCCCGGTGGTGGGCGGAGTTGCTGCTCCTGGGACTGCTGTACGCGGTCTACGAGATCACGCGGGGGCTGCAGCGGAGCTGGACCGCCACCGCGGACCGCAACGGCCGGAGCATCCAGCGCTGGGAAGACGCCGTGCATCTGGCGCCGGAGCAGTCACTCAACGAGGTACTGCACCACCTTCCCGTCCTTGCCGTGCTCGCCGCGTACTTCTACGCCACCCTGCACTACATCGTCACGCCCGCCGTTCTGATCTGGCTCTACCGCAGGCATCCCGGGCACTACCGCAGCGCCCGCACCTGGCTCGCCGCGGTCACCTTGAGCGCGCTCGTCGGATTCTGGCGCTTCCCGGCCACACCGCCCCGGCTGCTTCCCCAGGCGGGGATCCACGACACCGTGGCCGACGTCGAGCAGTGGGGGTGGTGGAGCGGGCAGACCAGCGCGCCGGACGGGCTGGGCGGCCTCGTCAACCAATACGCGGCCATGCCGTCCCTCCATGTCGGCTGGGCCGTGTGGTCGGGCTGGCTCCTCTTCCGGCACGCCCGCCGCAGGACTCTGAGGCAGTTCGGCCTCGCCTACCCCTTCCTCACGACGCTGGTCGTCGTCGCGACGGGCAACCACTACCTCGCGGACGCCGTCGCGGGAGCCCTCCTCATCGTCCTCTTCGGTGCGCTCGCAGGCCGCATCCGCCCCTTCTCCGGACACGCCGTCGGCCGGGCTTCCCAGGCCCGCCCGGCCGCGAGTGTCCCGCGCGACACCGACGCCCTTTCCAGAGCACACCGCCCAAGTCCCCACGCGAAGCGTCCCCCAGGTGACTCACCATGACCCATTTCGTTCCACCCCAGTCGCCACCGCCGGACGACGGGGACACCCCGAGCATCGGGTCGCGGCCGCCCGGCATGCGACCCGGCAACGGCAACCGGGTGCCCGGCAGTTGGCTGCGCAGTCAGCGCCGCGGCCAGGGCCCCACGCATCTGCCCCTGCAACTGGTGGAGGCCTTCCTCATCGGTCATGACTCCGGAGGGCCGACCGGAGGGCTCCTGCGCTTTCGGACGGCCGACGCCGACGGGCCCGGCCGCGCGCGGCCGTCCTGGTGGCGCCGCCCGGACCTGGGGCACCAACTCGCCGGATCCAGAGGGGAATTGCGGCTCTTCCGCAACGACCGCTCCGACGCGACCGGTACCCGACCCGCACCGATCGCCATCCTCACCCTCAACGGCATCACCGACGCCGCCACCCTGGTCCGGCTGAACATCGGTGGCACGTTCCTCTCCATCACGGGGAAGGGAGCCGGACGAGTCGCGGACGTCGACGTCGACGTACGGTTCTCGGCCGGCCTGTGGGGGCTGCTCCTCCCGGAGCACACGCGATGCCGTGTGCACCTGGAAGGTCCGGCCCGCCTGATACCCGACTGGCCGATGCAGCGATGAGCGACTCGCGACAGGCCGAGATGGAGGGCCAACAGGATTCAGGCGGGGAAACGGGCGTCCTGGACGGACATGCCTGCCGGACGGACGAGTTCATCCCTCCGGTGCGCTTGCGCCGACGGACCGTCCTGACCGCGGGCGTCATGGTGATCGTGCTCGGTACGGAATCGGTGCTGGTGGCGCCCTACGCGCGCCGTGCGGCGGGCCAGTTGGCCCATGTCCGGCCGATGTGGCTCCTGTTGGCCCTCGGCGCCGAGATGGCTTCCATGATGGCGTTCGCCCGCCTGCAACGACTGGCACTGGGAACCGGCGGTCTGCGCGTCGAGCTCGGCTCCGCCGTCGCCACGGTGTTCGGCGGGAACGCCCTCGGCGCCACCCTGCCCGGCGGAAGCCTGGTGTCGATCACCTACCGGACGCGCCGCATGCGCTCCTGGGGCGCCAGCGTGCCGCAGATCGGCTTCACTCATGCGGCCACCGGCGTTCTGAGCACGATCGCACTCGTCGTGCTCGCCGGGGCGGGCAAGACCCTCGCGGGGGACGGCTCGCAACTCGCCCGGGTCGCCGTCCACATCGGGGTCATCTGCGCGCTCACGAGCGCCGCACTGATTCTGATCCACCACGCGGCGGTGCTGCGCCGACCCGCCAACGCCCTTCTCCGGCTGTGGCGAAGACTGCGGCGCGGCTCGGCGGGCAAGGCGACGGCCGACCGTCTGCTCGACGAACTGGCCGCGATGCACCCGCCGGCCCGATTCTGGCTGCGGGGTTTCGGTTTCGCCCTGCTCAACTGGACCGCCGACTGCCTGTGTCTGCTCGCCGTGTGTCACGCGGTGGGCGCGCGCCCCGCGTTGGGGACGGTCCTGCTGGCGTACACCGCCGGGGTCGCCGCCGCGTCGGCCATGCCGCTGCTGCCCGCAGGGATCGGTGCCCTCGACGCGGCCCTGGTCCTCGCTCTGCACCACGGCGGGGTGGCCAGCAGTACCGCCACGGCCGCCGATCTCCTCTACCGGACGATCACTCCCGGGCTGGTCGCCGTCGCGGGATGGGTGCTTCTGCTGCGGCAGCGCCGACGGACGGCCCGCGGCCAGGGGCCGTGCGACGGCGCCTGCGCCGTGCCGACGGCCCCGTCCACGAGCCCGGCAGCGAGCCTGGCCGGCTGGAGGAGATAGCCGGGCCGGAATCCGCCCAGGTCGGCATGAGTGGGCATGGGTGGGCATATAGAAAAACGAACATTCGTCTTGACGTTCCCTCGATCGCCGAGCCATGCTGGCTCCGCAAAAAAAGAATGACTATTCCCCTTTGGAGGCGTGACCGTGAAGAACCCGTTGGTGCGATTGCTGTCCTTGCGGCGAGCCGTGATGGTGATCGTGGCGCTGCCGCTGGTGGTCTCGTTGGCCGTGATGGCGTACGCGTGGCCCGCGTCGCGCATCGAGCCACGTGATCTGCCGGTAGGGATCGTGGGTACGAGCGCGGCCAGCCAGAACGTGGTCGAAGGCCTCGCCCGCAGCAAGCCGGGCGCATTCGACTTCCATCTCTACGCCGACGAGGCGTCTGCGCGCTCCGCGATCAAGAGCCGGGAGGTCTACGGCGCATTCGTCATCACCCCGGGCAGTCTCACCGTGCTGGAGGCCTCCGCCGCGAGCACTTCCGTGGCCCAGCTGATCCACACGTCCGGCCAGCAACTTGCCGCGCAGGCAGCCAAGTCGGCCGCGAAGGAAGCGCCGGCGGCCGACGAGACGTCCGTCAGGTCCAAAGCCGGAAGGTCCAAGGTCGGGAGGTCCAAAGCCGACAGGACTGCTGCCGAATCGTCGGCCAAGATCGTCGTGACGGAGGTGGACGTCGTCCCGAGTTCCGCGGACGACCCCCGGGGAGTGGTGTTCAACTCGGCGGTTCTGCCGCTCACCATATGCAGCATTCTCATCGCGTCGTTCCTCACGATGTCCGGCCTCCGGATGCCCCGTTGGCGCCGCGTCCTCGAACTGGTCCTCGCGTGCGCCGCGGCCGGTTTCACCGCCTACTTGGTCGCCCAGGGCATGCTCGGGGCGCTGCCGCACGAGCAGGTGGCCACCTGGGCGGCCGTCTCTCTCACCATGCTCGCCGTCAGCGCGACCAGCGCGGGCCTGATCACGCTGGTCGGTCCCGCGGGGCTCGGGCTCACCGCGGTGCTCATGGTCTTCGTCGGGAACCCGTTCTCCGGTGTCACGTCCGCACCCGAAATGCTGCCCAAGGCGGTGAACACCATCGGCCAATGGCTGCCTCCGGGTGCCGGCGCGAATCTTCTGCGCAGCACGGCGTACTTCGACGGCAACGGCTCCGAGGGCCACATCACCGTGCTCGCCCTGTGGTGCGTCCTCGGCCTGACGGCCGTCGCCCTCGGCCGTCGGACTCGCGCCGTCGCGGACGGATCGCCGGTGCAACACCCCGACGGGGTCGACGGCGCGGGGACTGAAGCCCCGGTCGCGAGCGACACCACGACGCCCGACTCGCGGCCGACCCCCGAAGGGCACTCCGAGTCGCCCGCACTGATGCTGGAAGCGAGCCCCGCACGCTCGCACGCCCGGCACGCGGCCGACCACTGAGACGGGCCGCCACGGGAGCCGCCTGATGCCGGGCCGCGCCGGCAGCGGACAGGCGTCGGCGCTGCCTGCGGAAGGAGCCTCGCCCAGTCGCACAACGCGGCATCGGGCTTCTGGTGCACCACGACACACTCGGGTTGTCGTGGTGCACCAGAAGCCCGTATCCGCGTGCCGCCGTCACGGGCGCGACGGTGCCGTCAAGACAGCGGAGGCGCGTCGAACAGCTGCCCCGAACAGCTTGGTCTGACGGGGCAGCTTCCTGCTAGAACCTGCGGCCGATCAGCGGCGACCGCCCGGTGTCAGGACGCGGCCGTGTCGGGCCACAGTGCCCGCAAGGCGTCGGGCACTCCCTCCACGTCCTTGGACCCGCCGATGGCCAACTGGAGAAGGTAGCCGGGCAGAGCGCACATGAGAGTGGCCGCGATCGCTTCGGCAGTCGCCTCGCGCGGGAAGGCTCCGTCGTCCTGGTGCTCTCGGACGACCTCGGCGAGATCGGAACGCATCCGGGCCAGCAGATCGTTGAACTGCCTGGCCAGCGCGGGGTTCCGCAGGGACTCGGACCAGGCCAGCACGGCCAGTCCGGCGACGTTCTGCTCGACCGTCTTGGTCTTCACCATCTCGAAGACATCGGCCATCATCGCGCCGACGGAACTGCTGGACCGATCCGTGGCGACGCCGTGGACCATGGCCACGACCTCACGCATGTTCTCCTCGGCGATCGCCGTGATCATCTCTTCCTTGCTGGCGAAGTGCCGGTACACCGCGCCCGCCGAGAGACCGGACTCCGCGAACAGGTCCTGCATGGACGTCGAGTGGAACCCGTCCCGCAGGAAGCAACGGCGAGCCGCGGCCAGGATCTGCGCGCGGCGGGCCTCCATGTACTGCGGGGTCACCTTTGGCATGGATCCATCCTAAGTGATAAAAAACGAATGGTCGTGTTAGCTTAGCGTGCCTGGGTCCGGCGCGGGACGATCGAAGCACCCTGATCCCTGAGGGAAGGGATGCGTACGGGTTTGAGCTTCGCGAATACGCCAACGCGATCCATATGGCCCATTCGACACGAGAAACCGAACGCAAATACGTGGCGCCGGCGGCCGACGACCTCGGATGGCTGTCCGACCTGACCCGTGTGGCCGGGGTCGCCTCCCTCGCGGAGCGCGGCGTGCAGGAGCTGGACGCCGTCTACTACGACACCGACGATCTGCGAATCGTCCGCTCCCGAGCGTCCCTGCGGCGCCGGACGGGCGGTACGGATGCCGGGTGGCACCTGAAACTTCCCCTCCCGGGCGACAGCCGCGAGGAGATCCGGGCCCCACTGTCGTCGCCGGAGGTCCCCGACGAACTGCGGCAGCTCACTCTCTCCCGCACCCGTGGCGCGGCCCTGCGGCCGGTGGTGCGCATCCGATCCACCCGCTCCCTGAGCCACCTCCTCGATGCCGAGGGCGACGTCCTGGCGGAACTGAGCATGGACACGGTCAATGCCGACTCGCTGCTCGACGAGGACAGGCATGCGACGTGGAACGAGATGGAGATCGAACTCGCCGAGGACGGCGACCCCGCATTCCTGGACGACGTAGAGAAGGTGCTGCGCGAGAACGGCGTCGACCGTGCCCCGAGCCCGTCCAAGGTGCTCCGGGCGATCGAGGAGACCACACCCCTCCTGCGACGCAAGCCGGACCCACGCGCCCGCATCACCCCGGGGTCCGCCGGCGACCACGTGCTCACCTACGTGGACGGACTGGTCCGCGCCTTCACGGACCTGGACCCCGCGGTCCGCCGCGAAGCACCCGACGCGGTGCACCAGATGCGCACCACGGCCCGTCGCCTGCGCGGATGCCTGCGTACCTACCGGTCCGTGCTCGACCGCCAGGTCACCGACCCGATCCGGAAGGATCTGCGATGGCTCGCGCGCGAGCTCGGCGCGGAACGCGACCAGGAGGTACTCCGCGAGCGGCTGACCTCCGGGATCCAGGAGCTGCCGGTGGAACTGGTCCTCGGCCCCGTCGGCGCGCGCCTGCAGGCCTGGGATGCCGCACGGCGTGCCGAGGGCCGTCGACGCACCCTCGACGTGCTCGGTTCGGCCCGCTACCTGAAGTTGCTGGAGCGGCTGATGCTCCTGGCCGACGCCCCGCCGCTGCGCGCCAGGGCGGCAGGCAAGCCCGAGAAGGTCCTGGTCAAGGCGCTCCTGAAGGAGTACGACCGGCTCACCCGGCGCATGGAGCGTGCGCTCGACATGTCCGCCGGGTCGGAGCGTGACGCATCGATCCATCACGCCCGCAAGGCCGCCAAGAGGCTCCGCTACGCCGCGGAGGCGGCACACCCGGCCCTGGGGAAGCCGGTGCGGCGCCTCGGCAAGCGCGCCAAGGCCGTACAGCAGGTGAGCGGCGCTCAGCACGACGGCGTCGTGGCCTGTGGCACCCTGCGCGCTCTGGCCATCTCGGCGCACGCGGCGGGCGAGGCCGGCTTCACCTGGGGCCTGCTGTACGGCCAGGAGAGGGCCGCGGCCGGCGCCCGGGAGCGTGAGCTTCCCGAGGTGTGGGCTCGTGTCCCTGCGGCGGCCCGGCACAAGAGCCTGCGCGGCTGAGTCGCAAAGGCATCGCGTGCGGCTGGGGCGCAAGAACATCCCTGGGGCCAGGGGATGTTGGGCTCGCCCGCCGTCCGCTGGTCGCAGCGGCGGGCTGCCCGGTCGTCGACGGCGCTTCCATGATGCGAACCGATGACCGTGGCGCCCGCGCGCTCCGGTCCGGGCCTGTAGTTGCTCGGACAGGCAAACACCGGCGGGCGTGGCGCGGACCGCCCACATGGAGGGACCCTTGTCGGTGGGGTGGGTGCGGGAGCAGGCGGCACTCGCACCCACCTCTGGGTCAGGCGAGCGTCGGGTAGTCGGTGTAGCCGCGGTGGTCGCCGCCGAAGGACGTGGCGCGGTCGGGGGTGTTGAAGGGGCCGCCGACGGCGAGTCGGGCGGGCAGGTCGGGGTTGGCCAAGAAGAGGGCGCCGTAGGCGATCAGGTCCGCGGTGCCGTCCTCGATGAGGTTCAGCGCGTCGGCGCCCGTGGGCTCCGTCCCGGTGAAGGGGTTGAGCACGAAGGCGCCCGGCCAGGCCTTGCGCAGCCGTACGAGCAGGTCGCGGGTGCCGGCGATCTCCAGCTGGTGGAGGTAGGCGAGGCCGAGGGGAGCGAGGGCGTCGACGAGGGCGGTGTAGGTGGCGTCGAGGTCCGTACGGTCGCTCTCGTCGATGTCGTTGTGCGGGTTGCCGGGGGAGATGCGGAAGCCGACACGGTCCGCGCCGATGGCCTCGGCGACCGCCTTCGCGGTCTCGACGGCGAACCGGATCCGTCGTTCGGGGCTGCCGCCCCAGGCGTCGGTGCGCCGGTTCGTGTTCGGGGCGAGGAACTGGTGGATCAGGTAGCCGTTGGCGCCGTGCAGTTCCACGCCGTCGAAGCCCGCCTCGATCGCGTTCCGCGCCGCGGAGGCGAAGTCGGCGATGGTCTCCTGTGTCTCTGTATCGGTCAGCTCGCGCGGGGTGACGAAGTCCTGCGGTCCGTCGTGCGTGTAGACCTGCCCCTTCGCGGTGACTGCGGAGGGGCCGACGGGGGTGAGGCCCATCAGGCTCGGGTGGCCGACCCGGCCGGTGTGCATGAGCTGGAGGAAGATCACACCGCCCTCGGCGTGCACGGCGTCGGTGACCTTGCGCCAGCCCGCGATCTGCTCGGCGGAGTGGATCCCGGGGGTGTCCGGATAGCCCTGCCCGACCACCGACGGCTGCGTGCCCTCGGTGACGATCAGGCCGGCGCTCGCGCGCTGTGCGTAGTAGGTCGCCATCAGGTCGGTCGGGCTCTGCGCGGCGCCGTAGGCGCGGCTGCGCGTCATCGGTGCCATCACGATGCGGTTCGGTAGGCGGGTGCGCCCGAGATCGTAGGGAGCGAAGGCTGTCGTCATGAAGTTTTCCCGTTCGGGTCGGTGGGTCGGCATCTCGATGATGTCAATGCCTGTCCGAACAAGTAAATGCGTCCCCTCATTCCGAAAGTCATGTGATCTGCGTCACTAGATGGGCTGGATGGGCCGGTAGACGCCACCCGAGGTGCAGAGGTCGGGCGCGCTAGGCTGTTCTTGCTCGATCAAGGTTCTCGTGAAGGGCAGGAGCGACGTGCCGAAGGAAGCGGACACCGAGCCGACCGGGTCGCCATCCGCTGACGTGGTGCGTCCTCAGCTGCCGCCGTCGGTTCGAGCGGGAGCCATGACGCACGCGATCTTCCGCGTGGCCCGTCTGCATCGCATGCTCGCCGGACAACTCCTGCGCCGCGTCGGCCTGCACACCGGGCAGGAGCTCGTCATGATGCAGCTGTGGGACCTCGGTCCCCAGCGCCAGACCGACCTCGTGCGGCTGCTCGGCTCCGACGCGGCCACCATGACCCGCACGGTCAAGCGGCTGGAGCACGCCGGCTTCGTCCGCCGCCGACCCTGCGAGACGGACAGACGCGCCACCATCATCGAACCCACCGCGGCCAGTCTCGCGCTGCGCAAGCAGGTCGAGGAGGTCTGGGCGGAGCTCGAAGACAGCGTCGCCGGGGATCTGAGTGCGGACGAACAGGACGCCATGCTCCATGTGTTGGCCCGCATCGAGGACAGCCTCAGCCGGGCCGCCGAACAGCACAGCCCCCTCGCCTAGGTGCTGTCCGGGTGGCCCTCCGCGCGGCGGACAGCCACTCGGCCTTCGGCGGCGACACGCACGGACTGTGACGACTCGCCACAGCAAGCGCGGATACGTCCTCGTCGCCAACGCGACCGCGGCGGCCGTCGTCAGCCGGCCTCGAAGCCGACCCACTCCGGTCGAAGCACTACCGCACTTGAGGTCCGCCTGCATCCGGCGGCACGTGCGAGGGGCGTGACAGGGACCACACGTAGGCCTCGGAACTCGGCTCGCGGCCGATCCGACTCCTGAAGCGGTACGGCTCGAACAGACCGACGCCGTACGACGTGATCTGGAGAACCGGTGATGAACGAGTCCCGACCTTCCCGGACCGGGAGGAGCGCGGTGCCGCGCACAGTGGTGCCGCCTCCGGCGCTCTGCGGCCTACTCCTGCTGCTGGCCCTGATGTTCGCGCTGTCGTACGCCGTCGGGGCTTCCGCCGGTCCCGTCGCGCCCGGTATGCACGGCGCCGGCACACGCGCTCCCGATGGCGGCGGGGGCACCGACGACACCGACGACATGGGCGACATGCACGGTGGGGGCCATTGATGGGCGCCGAAACGGCGTCGGCCCAGGTGACGACCGATCTGACCGTCGGCGGCATGACCTGCGCCGCCTGCGTCCGGCGTGTCGAGAAGAGGCTCGGCCGGCTGGACGGGGTCTCGGCGACCGTCAATCTTGCCACCGGACGGGCCCGGGTGAGCCATCCACCGCAGACGAGCCCTGAAGTACTCGTCGCCACGATCGAGAAGGCCGGGTACACGGCGGCCCTCCCCGAACCACCGAGGAAGCAACAGCCCGCGGACGAAGGGCAGTCCGAGAGATCCCGGCAGGAGCGTGACCGTCTCCTGGTCACCGCGCTGCTGGCGGTACCCGTTCTCGTGCTGTCGATGGTGCCGGCGTTCCAGTTCCGCAACTGGCAGTGGCTCTGCTTCGTGCTCGCCGCGCCGGTCGCCGTGTGGGGCGCGTGGCCGTTCCACGCGCGGGCGGTCCGGGGACTGCGGCACTCCGCGGCCACCATGGACACCCTGGTCTCCCTCAGTGTCGTGGCGTCCTTCTCCTGGTCGGCGTACGCGCTCTTCCTCGGCGGCGCCGGCGGCGCGGGCATGCGGACGCCCCTCAGCCTCGTACCCTCGTCCTCGGACGGCGTGACGCACACCTACCTCGAAGTGGTCGTCGGCGTACCGCTGTTCGTGCTCGCGGGACGCTTACTGGAGGCGCGGGCCCAGCGGTCGGCCGACGCGGTCGCCGGTGTCTTCGTCCCCGTGGTGCTGGCGCAGGCCGTCGCCGCGCTCGGGTTCTGGCTCGGTGCCGGGGCCGACCCTCAGGCCGCCGTCGCGGCGTGCGTGGCCGTGCTGGTCGTGGCCTGCCCCTGTGCGCTGGGGCTGGCGACGCCGACCGCGCTGATGGCCGCGACGGGGCGCGGTGCCCGGCTCGGCGTCCTGGTCAGCAGGCCGCAGGCGCTGGAGGGGCAGCGGCATCTGGATGTCGCCGTACTCGACAAGACCGGCACCCTCACCTCAGGGCACATGAGCGTCGCCCGGATCACGGCTGTGCCGGGCGGGCCGGCGAAGGACGCGGTGCTGCGGCTGGCCGGTGCGGTCGAGCAGGGCTCGGAACATCCGCTGGGGCGGGTGATCGCCACACATGCGCGACAGGCACCGGAGGCACTGCCGGACGTCGTCGAGTTCAGCGACCTGCCCGGGCGCGGGGTCCGGGGCCGGGTCGAAGGGCGCCGGATCGAAGTACTCGCGCCCGACGGCGAGTTGCCCACCGTCCTGGCGGACGCGCTGCGAGTCGCGGAGGCCGCCGCGCACACCTCGGCCGTGGTGCGCGTGGACGGCGTCCCCGAAGCGCTGATCGAGATCGGGGACCTCGTACGGCCGGGAAGCCACCGGGCCGTGGACCGGTTGCGCCGCCTCGGCGTACGGCCCGTGCTCGCCACCAGTGACCGTGAGGAGCCTGCCCGGGCCGTCGCGGCGGACCTGGGGATCGACGAGGTGCACGCCCGCTGCACACCCGAGGACAAGGCGGACCTGGTACGGGAGTTGCGGGCGCAGGGGCACCGGGTCGCCGTCGTCGGGGACGGCGTCGACGACGCCGCGGCCCTGGCCGCCGCCGACCTCGGCATCGCCATGGGCGGCAGCACCGACGTGGCCGTCGCCGCCGCCGACGTGACCCTCGTCCGCGGGGACATCGAGGCCCTGGCAGATGCCGTACGGCTGGCCCGGCGCACCCGGGGCACGATCCGCGCCAATCTCGTAGGGGCGTTCGGCTGCAACGTCGTCATCGTGCAGGCCGCCATGGTCGGCCTGCTCACCCCCGGGCTCGCCGCCGTCGCGATGTCGGCCGGCTCCCTGTTGGTGGTCGGCAACAGCCTCCGGCTGCGCGGTCGGCAGCCCTCGCCCGCCGCCCGGAGGCACCGATGACTCAGCCGTCCGCCTGGCGGCCGACCCGTCGCCGGCTCACCGACACCCTGCTCGCCGCCCTCGCGCCCGTCGTCGTGTGCGGCCTCGCCCTCGCCGGGCTGACCTCCTGGGTCGGCACGGGCAACGCGGGCAGCCCGGCGAGGATCGCCGTTCCGAAGGGGCGGGTCTACCTTCCGTACGGGGACAGCACGGAGACCGCCGCGTTCTTCGACGTCGCCAACACGGGTGGCGCGGAGGACCGGTTGGTCGAGGTGACCTCCTCCGCCGCGGGTGGGCAGATCACGCTCGGCCGCCACCGCATGACCGGCGGCGGGGCCGCCACCAGGGCCGGGGTGGCCTCGGCCGCCGTCCCCGCGGGCCGTGGGCTGTCCATGTCACCGGGCGGCCTGGCCGTCACGCTTGCCGCAGAGGGGGACTGGAGGGAGGGCGACCTCATGCCGTTCACGCTGTACTTCGAGCGCGCAGGCGCGGTCAGGACCAGCGCGGTGGTGGTCCGCCCGACGTCGTGACCGACTGCCTTTCACGTCATGGCCGTACGGCGACCAACCGCTTCCGGGAGCGCCGTTGGTGTCACATGCGCCGACCCGCACGGGTGGTGGCCGCGGGCGGCGGGACGACTCGCGGTGCCCATGGCCGAAGCTCCCTTCTCCCACAGAAGTCGGGCCGAAGCGCCGCCCGGTTCCGGGCCGTCGGTGTGGACTGGATCACGTCTCCGGTGTTGAGTACGACACCGGGGCGCATGCCGTACCCCCGCATGACGACCGACGCCCGGATGCGAGGATGTGGCGCGATGACCGCAGGGTGGTGTTCTCGCACGGTACGGGCCGCGATGTTCGCGGCCGTCTGTGTGCTGCTCGCCGCCCTCGGCCACGTGATGATGTCGGGCAGCGACGTCCCAGCGTGGGCGCTGGGCGCCGGCGCGCTCGTGACCGGCGGCGCGGGCTGGTGCCTGACGGGCCGTGAGCGTGGGCTGCCGTCGATCGTGGCCGCCGTGGTGGCCGCGCAGACAGGACTGCACTCGGCCTTCTCGTTCGCCCAGTCGGCGACCGGGAGCGCGGGTTCCCCGGGGCACGACATGCGGGCCATGGATATGGGCCCCATGGACATGGGGTCGATGCATATGCACCCCATGGACAGCGTGGACATGGGGCACATGGAGTCCTCCATGACCGGCTCGGCGTCGTTCGGCATGCTCGCCGCCCACCTGCTGGCCGCGCTGCTGTGCGGCCTCTGGCTGGCGTACGGAGAGCGCGCCGCGTTCCGCATCCTGCGCGCCCTGGCCGGATGGCTGGCGGCGCCACTGGGGCTGCTGCTCGCCCTGCCCCTCACCCCGGAGCGTCCGCGTATCCGGGCACGCCGCCGCTCCTCGGACCGGGCACGGCGTCTCCTCCTCGTCCACGCGATCACTTCCCGGGGTCCGCCCGTGGGGACCGCTGTCGCCTGACGACAGCAGGTAGCCCGAGGCCGCTCATGAAGCGCCTCGGGCCTCGGCCGTACGCCCACGCAGGTGCCGTACGGCCATCTCCCCTTTTCACCGGACCGCTCGCGCACTCGCGTGCCCTGGTCCGGATCACGGATGACCGAGAAGGACACCAGGTGATTGCTTCCGCCCTGCCCGCGTGCGAGAAACACGACGCGGCGATGTCGCTGGACGAGTCGACGACCGCGTGGGCGCTCGCCGCCCGGAACGGTGACCCGGCTGCCGTCGACCGCTTCGTGCGCGCCCTCCACCGCGACGTCCGGCGCTATGTGGCCCACCTTTGCGGCGATCCCCAAGCGGTCGACGACCTCGCGCAGGACACGTTCCTGCGCGCGCTCGGCAGCCTGCACCGCTTCGAGGGCCGGTCCTCGGCCCGTGCCTGGCTGCTGTCCATCGCCCGTCGCGCGGTGATCGACAGCTACCGGTACGCCGCCTCGCGCCCCCGCCTGTCCGACGTACCGGACTGGCAACTGGCCGTCGAGCACGCGCAGCCCCAGGACCTGCCCGGCTTCGACGACGGCATCGCCCTGCTCGACCTGCTGGCGGCGCTGCCGCGGGAGCGCCGGGAGGCGTTCGTCCTCACCCAGTTGGTCGGCCTGCCCTACGCGGAGGCGGCACAGGTCAGCGACTGCCCCGTCGGCACGGTCCGATCCCGCGTGGCCCGGGCCCGGGCGTCGCTGATGGACCTGCTGGACGAGGCCGAGGAATCCGTCCCGAAGGCCGCTTAGAGGGTTTCGTTTGGATCAGCGCGGGTCCGCGACGCCCGGCACGGCACCTCGCCGCGTTGTCGCCTCACCCGAGTGCGCCCAGTACGCAGGTGAGGCTCCGCCTTGCGATGCACCGCACCGGACGCCGCGGCCTGATCCGACCTGATCCAAACGAAACCCCCCAGGCCGGCCGGAGGGTGTCGGTGCCGTCCGCACGGCATCGGCGCCGCCCCCCCTCCCGGTGCCTCGGATCTCGCCGAGCGCGACTCGCGAGTGCCGGGAACCGCACGTCCGCGTCGCACGCGCCGCACGGCCAACTCGGCGGGAACCCACGGCGTGTTCGCTCCGACTTCTGGACCGGGCGACAAGGACTTCGCCCGTGTACCGAGTGGAAACTGGAGACTTTCGATGCGTTCTCGCGTGTGGGGCGGTACGGCGGCCGTCGTTCTCGGCGGCCTGCTGATGGCGGGCTGCGGCGACGGGGAGAAGGACACGACCGGCGAGCGCGCCCCCGGAAAGGCCGTGTCCGGCGGCTATCCGGTGTCCGTCACCGACTGCATGGGGGCCAGGACCACGTTCTCCGCCGCCCCCAGCAGGATCGTCACGAGCAACGCCTCCAGCCTGGAGCTCCTGCTCCGCCTGGGTGTCGGCGACAAGGTGATCGGCACCGGATTCCCGCCCGGAAAAGGCACGTTGCCCGCCACCCTCGACGCCGAGGCGCGGAAGGTGAAGGTGCTCAGCCGGAGCGTCATCCCGAAGGAGAAGCTGCTCGGCTCCGGCGCCGACCTGTACATCGACACGTTCGCCTCGATGAACATGGGCGGCGGGGCGGGCGACGCGCCCACGGCGGAGGAGTTCAAGGCAGCCGGGATCGACCACATCTACCTGAAGTCCACCGCCTGTTCGGCGCAGGACAAGGGCCCTGTGACCGATCTGTCCGGCGTCGAGGCCGACATCATCGTCCTCGGCCAGGTCACCGGCGCCGGCGCCACGGCGAGGGAACTCGTCGCCGGAATGAGGGAGAAGGTGGCCGCCGTCCGCAAGGCGGTGGGCAGTACGGCCGAGAGCGAGCGGCCGACGTACTTCTTCTTCGACTACGACGCCGGTACGAAGCAACCGACCGTCGTCTGCAACCGTCAGGTCGCCCATGGGGTGATCACCTCGGCCGGGGCCCGCAACGTCTTCGCGGACTGCGACGGCGACTACCAGCAGGTCGGCTGGGAGGACGTGATCGCCAAGAACCCGGACTGGATCCAGCTCGGGATCCGCCACCGGGGCAGCGCAGCGGCGAACGAGAAGGCGTTCGACGAGGCGGAGAAATGGCTCAGGTCCGACCCGGGCACCAAGGGTCTGAAAGCGGTCGAGGAGGGCCACTTCCTGCGCATCGGATCCGAGCGGACCACCATCGCGGGAGTGGAGAACGCCGACACCGTCGAGGAGATCGCCAAGACCCTCTACCCGGGCAAGGTCGGCGGCTGACCATGACCTCGTTGCTGATGCGGCGTCGCGTGGCGGACGATCGGACACGTACGGCGCGGGCCGGAACGGTCGCCCTGGCACTGGGCGTCGCGCTCCTCGCCGTCCTGACGGCAGCCGTGGCCCGGGGCTCGACGTCCATCCAGCCGGGGGAGGTGTGGAGCGTCGTGTGGCGGCGCCTGTCCGGCGAGGCGCCACGGCCGGGTACCGACGACCTGATCGTCTGGCAACTCCGGCTGCCGCGCGCCTTGTTGGCGGCGCTCGTCGGTGCCGGTCTCGGTCTGGTCGGTACGGCGGTACAGGCGCTGGTGCGCAATCCGCTGGCCGATCCGTACCTGCTGGGCATCTCCAACGGTGCCTCGCTGGGCGCGGTCGCGGCGATCGTGCTCGGCCTCGGAGCCGGCGGAACGCTGGGACTCGGGCTGTCCGGAGCGGCCTTCGCCGGAGCCCTGGCCACCTTCGCCCTGGTGTGGGCGGTGGCCCGCCGCGGCGGGGGATTCGCGCCGCTCAGACTGGTCCTGGCGGGCGTGGCGATCGGACAGTTCCTGTCCGGCTTCACCAGCTACCTCGTCCTGCGGGCCGGGGACGAGCAACAGACGCACAGTGTGCTGTTCTGGCTCATGGGCAGCCTCGGCGGGGCGAACTGGGAGCTGCTGGCCGTGCCGGCGATCACCGTACCGACCGCCTGGCTGTGGCTCCAGGCGCGCGCCCGCGGCCTGAACGCCCTGCTGATGGGCGACGAGACAGCGGCCGGGCTCGGCATCGACGTCACACGGCTGCGCCGTGAACTGTTCACGGTGACGAGTGTGCTGACCGGTGTGCTGGTCGCGGTGTCCGGCGCGATCGCCTTCGTCGCGCTGATGGTGCCGCACGTCTGCCGCCTCGTCGTGGGCGGCGACCACCGGCGCCTGCTGCCGGTCTCCGCCCTGTTCGGTGCGCTGCTGCTGGTCGTCGTGGACCTCGTCTGCCGTACCGCCATGGACACGCAGGAGCTGCCGGTCGGCGTGGTCACCTCGCTCATCGGGGCCCCGGCCCTGCTGTACCTGCTCGACCGGCGCCTGGGGAGCGGCAGTTGAGGATCGACGTCGAGGACCTGCACATCGCGTACGCCGGCCGCACGGTCGTCGCGGGCGCCCGTCTGATGGCGGCCGAGGGGGAGATCACCGGGCTGGTCGGCCCGAACGGGAGCGGCAAGTCCACGCTCCTGCGTACGGTCTACCGGCATCTGAGGCCCATCGCCGGACGGGTGCTGCTCGACGGCACCGACATCCGGGAGATGGCACCCGCGCAGTCGGCGCGACATGTTGCCGCGCTCCCGCAGGAACGGGGCGGCGACTTCGAGCTGACCGTACGGGAGATCGTCGCGATGGGCCGTACCCCGTACAAGCGGGCTTTCGCGGGCGAGGACGCCACCGACCGGGACATCGTCGCGTGTGCCCTCGCCGACGTCGGCATGGGCGGCCACGCCGCACGCCGTTTCACCGACCTGTCCGGAGGCGAGCGCCAACGGGTCCTGCTGGCACGGGCGTTCGCCCAGAACCCGGACGTCCTGGTCCTGGACGAGCCGACCAACCACCTGGACGTCCGCCACCAGGTGGAGCTGCTGTCCCTGCTCAGGCACCAGCGACGTACGACGCTGGTGTCACTGCACGACCTGAACGCAGCCGCATCGGTCTGCGACCGTCTGCATGTCCTGCACGACGGGGCCGTGGTCGCTTCCGGGCCGCCGCGCGAGGTGCTCACCCCGGCCCTGATGGCCGAGGTCTTCGGGGTGCGTGCGGCCGTCGTCGACCATCCCCTCACCGGCGATCCGCTGATCGCGTTCGACCACCGGGCAGCGGCCGACCCTGGGCCGGCCGACGCGGTGGAGACCCGCACCCGTGCGTGACACACGGCCGGGCCCGGCGACGAACCGCAGCCGTCCAGCCCGCACCCGCGTGTGCTCGTCGGGTCACGGAATCGCCGACAGCCGGGAACTCACGCCGGTTTCGCGCCGACCTGTGGGACGAGGCTGCTGTCCGGCAGCCCGGCCCGAGACGGGGAGGGGCGCAACGGTGACACACCACAGTTCCGGCGCGGAGCAGTCAGGCGGCATACCCGTCGGCTCCGACGAGGGGAACCGCTGGCTGCTGGTGGCCGTGGCGGGCGCGCTGGCGTTCGTGGCGATGCTCGACATGAACATCGTCAACGTGGCTCTCGCGGACATCGCCGACGGTCTCCACGTCTCCGCCGCCACCGCCCAGTGGGTCGTGCTGGCCTACCAACTCCCCGTAGTCGCCCTGCTGTTGCCCGTCGGCCGATGGCTGGACGGCGTCGGCACGCGCCCCGCCGTACTCACCGCTACCGCCGGCTTCGCCCTGTGCAGCGCCCTGACCGCCGTGGCTCCGTGGACGGCCTGGCTCGTCGCCGCCCGTTTCGCGCAAGGAGCCTGCGGCGCGGTGCTGTTCGTGCTCATGCCGGTCCTCGCGCTCCGCTCCGTACGCCCGGAGCTGCGAGGGCGGGCGATGGGCGTGCCCGCGACCCTGGGACCGCTGGGTGCGGTGACCGGGCCGGCGGTGGGCGGCCTGCTGCTGGACCATCTGGGCTGGCGTTCCGTCTTCTTCGTCAAGATCCCCTTCTGCGTGCTGGCCCTGGTCGTCGCCCGGAGAGCGATGCCGAAGGACGGGAGACTGCGTGCGCCCGATCGCCGGTCGGTGGCCGACGCACTGCTGGTGGCCACCGGAGTCGCGGCGCTGCTGCTGGCGTCGACCCTGGCGGTGGACGCCACGCCGTGGCTGCTCCTCGCGCTCACGGCCGTACCGCCCCTGTGGTGGTGGCTCCGGGGCCCCGGCGGCCGCCCGGTGACCGATGTGCTTCGGTCGGCGGGCCTGCTGTGGACGCACGGCGCGGTGCTGACCTCCGCGATCGGCTTCGCCGCCATGCACTACGTCGTCGCCCTGCACCTGCAGCGCGATGACGGGGTGAGCGCCACCACGACCGGACTGACCGTCCTCGCCTTCCCCCTCGCCATGGGTCTGGCAGGCCCGCTGGGCGGACGCCTCGCCGACCGGTACGGCGCCCGTCCGGTCGCGGTCGCCGGCGCCGCGCTCACCGCCGCCGCACTCCTCCTGCTCCTCCCGCTCCACGACGGCTGGACCCCGGTCGACGTGGCCTGGCGGATGGCGCTCGGCGGGATCGGCATGGGGCTGAACGGCGGCCCCACCCAGGCCCTCGTGATGAGTGCCGCTCCACCGGACCGCACGGCGACGGTCGGGTCCACCGTCCAGCTCGCCCGCAGCCTCGGCTTCACCGTCGGCCCGGCCCTGGCCACCGCCGCCTGGGCTCTGACCGACGCGGCACGAGCGGGGCTGGCCCTGGCCGCCACCGCCGCCTGTCTCGCCGTACCTCTGCTCGCCCTGTCCGGCAGACGTCCCGCGCCGCGTCCCGAGCAGACCGCCACCGCCCACCACTGACCCAGGAGCCACCCGAATGTGCGGAATCACCGGCTGGGCGTCCTTCCACCACGACGCCCGCACCCAGGCACCGGCCATCGAAGCCATGACCGCCACCCTCACCCCGCGCGGCCCCGACGCCGGCGGCGTCTGGCTCGGCGAACGCGCCGCCATCGGTCATCGCCGGCTGGCCGTCATCGACCTGCCCGGCGGTGTCCAGCCGATGACCGACCGACCGGACGAACCCGACCTCGTCCTCAGCTACAGCGGCGAGGTCTACAACCACCACGAACTCCGGTCCCGACTGGCGAACTTGGGACACCGCTTCCGTACCCGCAGCGACACCGAGGTGGTCCTGCGCGCCTGTGCCGAATGGGGTGAGGACGTCGCCCGACACCTGGACGGCATGTTCGCCTTCGCCGTCTGGGACGAGCGCGCCCAGCGGCTGCTGCTGGTGCGCGACCGGCTCGGCGTCAAGCCTCTCTACTGGGCACCCGTCGACGGCGGTCTCGCCTTCGCCTCCGAGCCCAAGGCGCTCTTCGCCCATCCGGAGATCAGGCCCCGCGTGGACGCCGACGGCCTGCGAGAGGCCTACAGCCTGCTGTTCAACACCGGGCCGACCGTGTGGTCGGGCGTCCGTGAGGTCGAACCCGGCGGCGTACTCGTCCTCGACCGGGACGGCATCCGCGAACGCCGCTACTGGCAACTGGAAGCGGGTCTCCACACCGACGACCGCGACACGACCGTCCAGCGGATCCGCGACCTGGTCGGCACGGCCGCCCGCAGCCGGCTGGAAGCGGACGTCCCGCTCTGTTCGCTGCTCTCCGGCGGCATCGACTCCACCGTCCTGACCGCGCTGCTCGCCGACGAACTCCGCCTGCGCGAAGGCCCGGAGGCCCGTATCCGCTCCTACGCCGTCGACTACAGCGACCAGGCCTCGCGGTTCACGGCGGACGTCCTGCGCACCGGGCACGACGCCCCCTACGCCACCGAGGCCGGTGCCTTCATCGGCACCGACCACAGCACCGTCGTACTCGACCCGCGCGCCCTGCTCGACCCCGAGCACCGCAGGGCGGTCGTCGTGGCCCGCGACTCACCCATCGGCGTCGGAGACATGGACACCTCGCTGTACCTGCTGTTCGGGCGGATACGGCGGCACTCGACCGTCGCCCTGTCGGGTGAGGCGGCGGACGAGGTGTTCGGCGGCTACCCGTGGTTCCACAGCCCCAAAGCGCTGGCCGCGCACACTTTCCCGTGGCTGCTGGTGACGGGCGACGAGGCTGCCATGCCACTGAACCCCGAACTCGACCTGCGCATCGCCGAGTTCCGGGACGACACCTATGCGAGCGCCCTGGCCGCCGTGCCCCACGTGGACGGCGAAACCCCCACCGAACACCGGCAGCGCGAGATGCAGCACCTCTCCCTGACCCGCTGGCTGCGTCAACTCCTGCACCGCAAGGACCGCTTGAGCATGGCTCAGGGCATCGAAGTCCGCGTGCCCTACTGCGACCACCGTCTCGCCGAGTACGCCTTCGACACTCCCTGGGCCCTCAAGAGCTTCGACGGCCGCGAGAAGAGCCTGCTGCGCGCGGCCGGCACGGGTCTCGCACCGGACTCCGTCCTGTGGCGCCCCAAGAATCACTACCCGGCCACCCATCACCCCGACTACAACCGCGGCCTCCAGGACATGGCCCGCGACGCCCTCTCCCGCGACCAGGTCCGCGCGATCGCCGATGAGGCCCGCATCAAGCCCTGCCTCGACACCCCGCCCGACCGACTGGAGTGGGGCCACCGGCTACGCCTGGAACGCGTCGTCGACCTCGCCCTGTGGCTGGACCATCACCAGCCCGAACTCGCTCTCTGAGGAGCCTCGTTCATGACCATCCAGGACCCCGGGACGACCGCGGAACCGGTCCCGCTCATGGGCTGTCCGTACAAGGCCGACCCCTACCCGCTCTACGAGCGGCTGCGCGAGGCGGGCCCGGTGCACCCGGTGCTGTTCCCCAGCGGCGTACAGGCATGGCTCGTCACCGGCTACGACGCCGCCCACGCGGCCCTGAACGACGACCGCCTCGGCAAGAACCACGACCGCGGCAACGACCGCTGGCGCGCCCGCGCCTCGATCATGCCGGAGCCCCAGCACTCCCGGCTCCAGGCCCACCTTCTTCACCAGGACCCGCCGCGGCACACCCGCATGCGCCGTCTCATGACGGACGCCTTCACGCCCCGCCGGATCGAAGGGCTCCGCCCCCGCATCCAGGAGCTCGCCGACGCTCTCGTCGACGCGCTCCCCGAGACCGGACCCGTCGACCTCGTGCCGGGCTTCGCCGCCCGCTTCCCCTTCCAGGTCCTCGCCGAAGTCATCGGTCTCCCACAGCATGTGGCGGACCGCTTCGACCGCGACTGGGGCAAGGTCGTCCAGCCGGTCGGCCCCACCGACCCCGGACGCCCGCTGTACGAGGCCCGTCTGCACGGCCTGCAGAGCTACATAGCCGAGGTGGTCGCCCACAAGCGCGAGCACGAGGAGGACGACCTGCTCGGCCGCCTGGTCGTGGCCCGTGACCACAGCGACCTGTCCCAGGAGGAGCTGGACTCGATGATCTTCCAGCTCCTGGTCGCCGGCCAGGAGCCCGTCACCAACCAGATCACCACGGCACTCGTCGCCCTCTTCCGCCACCCTGACCAGCTCGCCCGCCTGCGCGAGAACCCTTCTCTCCTGCCGGGCGCGGTCGAGGAACTCCTCCGCTACGACAGTGCCTTCGAACTGACCACCTGGCGCTTCTTCGACAAGGACGACGACCTGTACGGCACCGCGGTCCCCGCCGGCGACTCGGTGATCGTCTCCCTCTGCGCGGCCAACCGCGATCCCCGCCGCTTCGCCGGCCCCGACACCCTCGACCTCGACCGGTCACCGAATGCTCACCTCGCCTTCGGTCACGGCATCCACTTCTGCCCGGGCGCCGCGCTCGCCCGAGCCGAACTCCGCATCGCGCTCGGCACCCTGCTCAGCCGCCTGCCCGGCCTGCACCTCGCCATCGACGACGAGGACATCGAGTGGACACCGGCCGTCCTCGGCCGCGGCACCGACCACCTGCCCGTCGGCTACGACCGACGCCTCTGACCCCGGCGTCCGGGTGAGCGGGTCAGGTCGTCGCACCGCCCGACCCGACGCCCCGGGCCGACCCCACCCAGCGGACGGCGCCCGGCACTTGTGCCGGCGCGCCGTACCGCCATGCCCGCACGCCTCCTGGAGGAACGACATGCCGCTGACGACCACGCCGGACGCCCTCACCGTCGCCACGGGCACCGCGATCCTGAACCTGCTCCTGCCCCACCACCGCACGGCCGGCGAAGGCCGCGCCGTCGCCGAGGCGTTCCCTCATCAGCTGCGCAGAATCACCGGCTTCGTACGTGAAGGCGCTCCCGTCGTGTTCACCCTGCCCGCCTTCCCCTGCAAGTCCCCCAACCCCGCCAAGGTCCTCGGCCACCTCCCCGACATGGGCGAACGCCTCTCGCTCACCTTCCTCGACGCCCTGTGCGGGGACATCGAGCGCATCCACCCGCCCGGCGCCCGCATCGTCATCTGCTCCGACGGCCACGTCTTCGGCGACCTCATCGGCGTCGCCGACGAGCACATCGACGCCTACGCCGACGAACTGCGCCTGCTGATAAGCCGGCTGGGCCTCACGAGACTGTCGGTCTTCGACCTGCGGGACGTACTGGGCCATCTCCCGCCCGCGGCGCGGCGCGACCACGTCGACGAGCACCACGCCCCCACCCCGGAGGCCCTGCGGGCCGAGATCGGCGCCGACGACCAGGCGCTGGCGCTCTATCGCGGGATCACCCGCTTCCTCGTCGAGGACTCCGCCGACCACCCGGGAACCCGCTCGGCGCTGCAACGCGCCTGCCGACGGCGGGCGTACGGCGTCATCCGGCGCAGCCGTGCCTGGGGAGACCTCGTCGCCGACCACCACCCTTACTCGGTACGCCTGTCCATCCACCCGCAGCCGGTCGGCGCCGCCAAGTTCGGCATCCGCCTCCTCGACGCCCCCGACGCCTGGACCACCCCGTGGCACTCGGCGGCCCTGCGTCGCACCGACGGCACCTGGACCCTCCTGCCCAGTGCCACCGGAGTCCGACAGGGGCGGCTGATCCATCGCGAAGGCAGGCCCAGCCACTTCGAACAGGCCCTGCACGTGTGATCGCGCCGCCGCCGAGAGGGCACGGCCGGGGAGACCGGGGGAGTGCGTGCACGGGCAACGGAGCGCGCCCCGGGGCCCGGTCCGTCCTGGACCGGTCACCCGGGGCGCGTGCGCGTGTGACGGCGGTGGGTCAGCCGTGGAAGGTGACGTAGCCGTTGCGGTCGGGGTCGGAGCCCGACTTGGTGTACGAGTGGATGTCCGCCTTGCTGCCGGAGGACTTGACCAGGTTGATGGTGTCCTTGTCGTTGTTCCAGATGAAGTTGCAGTTCTGGCGGTAGACGACGTTCTTGGTGTCCGAGTCGGTGCCGCGGCCGCCGCGCAGCTTCACGTAGTCGCCCGGCTGGAGGTAGTGATTGGCCGGGAAGGTGAAGTGGTTCCCGACGGCGTCTTTGACGACGTAACCCTTGAGGTTGACGGTCGTGCTGGACGAGTAGTTCTTGATGGTCAGGTACTCGTCCTTGGTGTTGCCGCTGGAGCAGCTGTTGGAGTCGCTGCCCGGCGCGTCGTACTGGACGCCCTTGATCTTCAGCGCCGACGAGTACTCGGTGGCCTGGGCCGGAACGGCGGCAGCGGCGACGACGAGCGTGCCCGCAGCGGCGGCGGCAGCCACGGCATGACGTATGTACATGAGGATTCCCCCCTCGGTGGTGCGAATGGAGCGTCAGGAGCATATCCGACCGGTGATCGATGGGTGACGGGATGGTGAGGGAAGTGTGAAGGCCGGACTTCGTGAGGCGCCTCGTCGAGCTCTTGGGCGGGCGGCGGGGGCTCCTCTCGGCGTCGGCGTCGACGGAGACGGCACCGCCGCCTGGGACGGCGGGTCCACAGTCTTTGAGGCGTCGTCACTGATCCCGTCCGGGCAGGAGCAGGATCGCCCGTCAGTGCCCGTCAGTGCCCGTCAGTGCCCGTCAGTGCCCGTCAGCGCCCGTCAGTGCCCGTCGCCCGGGGGCAGGCTGGGCACATCGGCACGGAAGAGGCTGACCAGCGGCCCGTACGGCTCGCCGTGCGTGGGAAGGACGCCGGTGCCGAGGATCGGCCGCTCGTCAGCCGGTCGCGGTGTCGTATCCGCAGAGCCAGGCGAAGCCGTGGTGGAGCCCGCGGACGTAGTCCATGCTGCCGGGCAGGTAGCCGGTGTCCTCCAACCGGACGGTGACCGCGTCGAGTTCGGCGGTCAGCACCCTGAGGTCGGGGACGCCCTCGACCGCCCGGGCGGTGACCGGGGAGGCGGTCGACCGCCCCAACGCCCATTCGTACGCGGCCGCTTCCCCGGCACGGAACTGGGGCGACCCGGCTCCCTGCCCGCCCGTGAGCTTGTTGAGGGCGGCCTCGACCTCGGAACAGGGGCGCACTCCGACCCTCTCCGATGCGCTGCCGCTCTCGTTCTCTCCGGTGGTCATGGACCATGAGTACCACCGTGGGTGCACAGCAACCGGGCAGGCCGTGCGGCGAGTTCGGGGGCTGTGCGGACGGGTCAGGTGCAGGCGCCGAGGAAGTCGACGAGCGCCGCGTTCACCTCGTCCGGCCGTTCCTGCTGCGTCCAGTGGCCGCAGCCTGCCAGTTCGATGGGCCTGCGGTGCAGGTTGGGCATCCGTGCGGGGAGGCTCTCGATGAATTCGGGCGTACCCGGGAACGACGGCACGGGGTCGCGGTCGCCGTAGATGTACAGGGCGGGAGGGGTGACGACGGCGCCGTCCCACGGTGCGGTCAGTTCCCAGTTGCGGTCGAGGTTGCGGTACCAGTTGAGGGCGCCGGTGAAGCCCTCGGAGAAGCTCTCCGTGAGTGCGTCGAGATCGTCCTCGGTGAACCAGTCG
Source organism: Streptomyces krungchingensis (assembly GCF_054729265.1). Taxonomy (NCBI): domain Bacteria; kingdom Bacillati; phylum Actinomycetota; class Actinomycetes; order Kitasatosporales; family Streptomycetaceae; genus Streptomyces; species Streptomyces krungchingensis. The sequence goes on along the minus strand of NZ_JBPUKY010000001.1, from coordinate 446,347 downwards.
GGCAGTACCTCGGGGAACGGCATGGCCGCGAGCCACCCCTCGTCGGCGTCGACCAGCGGCTGCTTGGTGTCGCCGGGAGCGTCACCGGAGGCCGAGTGGAAGAGCTTGCGCAATGCGGTGCGCGGGTCCTTCGCGAACTCCGCGTCGGCGACACCGGGGCGGTTGAAGTAGTTCCAGTAGAAGCGACCGCCGAACTTCTTGTCCATGGTCACCAGCGGCGGCTCCGCTCCCCGGGAAGGCGGCGGCACGCTCAGCCCGGCCACCCCGCGGACGATGTCCGGCCGCAGCAGTGCGGTGTGCCAGGCGACCGGCGCGCCCCAGTCGTGCCCGACGACGAACGCCTTCTCCTCGCCCAGGGCGTGGATCAGACCGACGACGTCGCCGACCAGGTGGAGGATGGTGTACGCGTCGACGTCGTCGGGATGGTCGGTGCGTCCGTAGCCCCGCTGGTCGGGCGCGACGACACGAAAGCCCGCGTCGGCGAGCGGGCCGAACTGGTGCCGCCAGGAATGCCATGACTCGGGGAAGCCGTGCAGAAGCACCACCAGAGGGCCATCGCCCTGCTCGGCGATGTGCATGCGGATCCCGTTCACGTCGAGCGTTCGATGCTGGATCATGTGCAAGAGCGTACGGGTTGCGCTGTGCCGGCGGCGGTCTTGGTCCCGGCCCTGAGGCCGGGGGAGTGACGGTGCGGGACGTCGCGGTCTGTCCGGGCCTTCGCGGCCGCACAGGATCGGAACTCACCCGGACCGCACGGAAGGACGAGACCGGCGGACCGAGGCGGAGGCCGAGGGGGCCGGGCTCGGACGCGGCGCAGGACGGGCACCGTTGTCCCCGGGCCCGTTCGATTGTCTGGGCTTTCGCCCCACCGGTGCCTCCGCACATGGGCACCATGGGGCGGGAAAGGGAGGAACAGCGATGACCGAGCGCATGGTCGAGGTGGACGGCATCGAACTGTGCACCGAGTCCTTCGGCGACCCGTCGGATCCACCCGTCCTGCTCATCATGGGCACCGGGGCTTCGATGCTCTGGTGGGACGAGGATTTCTGCCGGACGCTCGCCGCGGGCGGGCGCTACGTGATCCGTTACGACCACCGCGACACCGGCCGGTCGGCCACCTACGAGCCGGGCCGCCCCGGATACACCGGCGCGGACCTCGTGAAGGACGCCGCCCGAGTGCTCGACGCCCATGAACTCCAGGCCGCGCACGTCGTGGGCGTCTCGGCGGGAGGGGCGCTCGCGCAACTGCTCGCGCTCGATCACGCGGACCGCGTGCTCTCGCTCGTCCTGATCAGCACGTCCTCCGCCGTGCCCGGCGAGCGCGATCTTCCCCCACCGACCGAGGAGTTCATGCGGTTCGTCTCGGCCGCACACGTCGACTGGTCGGACGGCGAATCGGTGATCGGGCATCAGGTGGCGTACGCGCGCGTACTTGCCGGCGGTCGGCGCCCCTTCGACGAGGCCGCCGCCCGTGCCCTTGTCCGTCATGACATCGAGCGCGCGCACGATTTCGCGGCGGTCCGCCATCACGACGCCCTTCCGGACGGCGACCTGTCGCATGCGTCCTTGTCCTCGATCGCCGTGCCCACACTGGTGATTCACGGCGCCGCCGATCCGATGTTCCCTCTTCGGCACGGTCAGGCGCTGGCCGAACAGATCTCCGGGGCTACGCTGTTGGCGCTTGAGGACGCCGGACACGGGGTCGAGCGTGCCGATTGGTCGACGATCGCCGCGGCCATCCTCGAACACACCTCCGCGGACACCTCCGGCTAGTACCGCGTCAGGCATCGTTCCCACGGTCGGCCGACGGTGCCGGATCGCGTCGAGCGGTGTCCTGCTCGGCGTCGAGCTGGTGGTCGGCCCAGACGTAGCTCTCGGGGAGCAGGTCGGTGATGGCGACGGTTCGGACGCGGTCCTCCCCGCCCACGATGACCTTGAGGGCGGGGAAGTAGTCGAGAAGGACCTGACGGCACCGGCCGCACGGGGGCACGACACCGCGGTCGCGATCGCCCACGGCGACGATCGTTTCCAGCTCGTAGGCGCCCTGGGAGGCCGCCGCGCCGATGAGGACCAGTTCGGCGCAGGGCCCTCCGGTGAAGTGGTAGGCGTTCACCGCCGTGACGATCCGGCCGTCCCGGGCGCGGGCCGCGGCCGCCATGGTGTGGTTGTCGCCCCGGCAGCGGGTGCGAGCGACGTGGGCCGCTGCCTGGATGAGTTCGTGGTCGACGAGGTCGGTCTGCATGGTCGTCTTCTCCGCCTTCTCACGGTGTCGGGGACGGCGATCCGAGCGACAAAGGAGCGCACGAGGTTGTCGGTTCCCTCAGGTGCACGTCGCGGCGGATCGAGCTGCTTCGTTGCTTGCGGTCGGCATGGCCGGTGCCGTTCGGGGCCGACTTCCGAGGGTGGTGAGCCGGGCGGATGATGCGCGCCGGCTCAGGCCGAGGGGCGGGGGAGTGCGTTCCAGCCGTACTCCAGGATGTCGAAGGCGCGGGTGATGGCCTGACGGGGATCGTCGTGGCCGGCCGCTGCCCGGGGGGCTTCGAGGGCGAAGTGGGCCAGGGCGGTGCAGGCGGGGTCGCCCGTGGCGAGGCCGCTCTCCTCGGCGATGACCTGGGCGAGCGCCGCGGTGTGGCGCAGCCACATGTTCTGGGAGTAGTCGCGCAGCGCGGGGGTGCCGGCCACCAGGTCGGTGAAGGCGGTGAAGCGGGGGTCGTTGTCGGCGGTGGCCAGCCGCATGGTCAGGGCGTGTTCCCGCAGCGCGGCGGGGATGGACCGGCCCTCGGGCCGCTCGCGGACGGCGGCGAGCAGACGCGCCTCCTGGTCGGCGTCCTCGTCGAAGACGAGGGCTTCCTTGACCGGGAAGTGCTTGAACAGCGTGGTGGTGGACACGTCGGCGGCGTCCGCGATCTCACGGATGCCGACCTCGTCGTATCCCCGCTCCAGGAACAGGCGCAGAGCGGCGTCGGCGATGGCCTTGCGGGTGGCGGCCTTCTTGCGCTCACGGCGCCCCATCGGCGGGGGAGGAGTGCCTGCCGCGGTGTCGGTCGTGCTTCTGGGCATGAGGGCACTCTACCTCTTGGGTTGTCCAAGTTCAAAAGGTGAGTCGTTGCACTTATTGAGTTGTTGTGCTTTTCTGAAGCGGCGGCCGCGAGGCGCTGCCCGGCCCCGCCGTCCCTCCTCCGGTCGGTCCGTACGCCGAGACCCCGTCCGGCCAAGTCGCCACCGCGGCCCGCTGATCCACCCACCCCACCAGCGCGGCAGTCACCGCACTGCCGCACTGCCGCGCTGCCGCACTGCCTCACGGAACGAACGGAGCACCCTCATGAACACCGATCCAGCACCCCGCATCGCCATCATCGGCGGCGGTCCCGGCGGCCTGACCTGCGCCCGCATCCTCCAGCGGCACGGCATCGCCGCGACCGTCCACGACCGCGATCCCGGCCCCGACTCCCGCGATCAGGGCGGCACCCTCGACCTGCACGCCGACAACGGCCAGATCGCCCTGCGTGAAGCCGGACTCCTGGAGGACTTCTTTCAACTGGCCCGCCCCGAAGGGCAGGAGATGCGCCAGTTGGACCCGGCCGGGACGGTCCTCTTCCACCATGTCCCCGAGGACGGCGAGCGGTTCAAGCCCGAGATCGACCGCGGACGGCTGCGCGACCTGCTGCTCCACTCGCTTCAGCCCGGCACCGTGCACTGGGGCCACACCCTGCGGGACGTCAGTGGCCCCGCCGATGGCCCCCGGCAACTGCATTTCACCGACGGCACCACCGTCGAAGCCGACCTCGTCGTCGGCGCGGACGGCGCCTGGTCCAAGGTCCGCCGCGCCCTCTCGCCGGCCACGCCCCGGTGCAGCGGCGTGAGCTTCCTGGAAGCCTGGTTCCATGACGTCGACAAGCAGCACCCCCACATCGCCGAACTGGTCGGCCGGGGCAGCGCCGCCGCAGCCGACGGCGACCGCGGTCTGTTCGCCCAGCGCAACAGCGGCGACCACATCCGCGTCTACCTCATCCAGCGTGTCCCGGCCGACTGGATCAGTGCCGCCGGTCTCGCTCCCCTCGACACCGACGGCATCCGTGCCCTCCTCCTGCAGCGCTACCGCGACTGGTCGCCCCACCTGCGCCGGCTGATCACCGACAACGACGGCCCCTACGTCGACCGCCCGATCCGCGCCCTGCCCGTCCCGCACACCTGGGAGCACAACCCCACCGTGACCCTGCTCGGCGACGCCGCCCACCTCATGCCCCCGCTCGGCGTCGGCGTCAACCTCGCCATGCTGGACGCCTGTGAACTCGCCCTCGCTCTCGCGCACCACGACACCGTCGGCGACGCGGTCCACGCCTACGAGAAGACGATGCTTCCCCGCTCCGTGAAGACGGCAGAGCTCCTCGACGGCGCGGCCGAAGACCTGTTGTCCACCGAGCTGCCCGACTTCGCCTCCGAAGGCAGTCGCTGACTCTCCATCAGCCGCTGTCGGTGACCCACCACGCGCCGACACAAACTCCAATGGTGTCGGCGCACATGCTGCCCCCTTTGGCTATTCCGCCAAGCATCCGCGACCTTTCTATGAGATTCTGCGTGGCAGATGCAAGATGAGAAATGTTCCCGGGTGCGGAGGTCACCGCCCCGACCGGCCAAGAGGCGAGGTCAGCATGGTCATGCGTACTTTCGACGGTGGCGCCGGCGACGTCGACCACAACGCCATCGGCTCCACGTACGCCGCCCACCGCCGCCCCGACGAACGCATCGCCCAGGTGATCGCCGAAGCCCTGGGCGGCGCGCGTACCGTCCTCAACGTCGGCGCGGGCACCGGCTCGTACGAGACCGCCGCGCACACGATCACCGCCGTCGAACCCTCGCCGGCCATGCGGGTCCGGCGTCCCGCCGGACTCGCCACCGCCATCGACGCCGTCGCCGAGGACCTGCCCTTCTCCGACGGGCAGTTCGACGCGGCCATGACCCTCTTCAGCGTCCACCAGTGGTCCGACGCCGAAGCCGGGCTGCGCGAGATGCGCCGTGTCACCCGCGGCCCCGTCGTCGTCCTGACCTGCGACCCGGCGCGCGTCCGCGACTTCTGGCTCTACGAGTACGCCCCCGACGTGCTGGAGACCGAAGCCCGCCGCTACCCGCCGCTGGACCGGCTCGCCGCAGCGCTCGGCGGCACGACCACCGTCCGGCCGGTGCCCGTCCCGCTGGACTGCACCGACGGGTTCAACGAGGCGTACTACGGCCGTCCCGAACTCCTCCTGAACCCCGAGGCCCGCCAGGCCTGCTCGGCCTGGAGCTTCGTCGACGACCGGGCCCGCCAGGACTTCGACACCTCCCTGCGCCGTGCCCTGGGCTCGGGCGCCTGGGACGAGGCCTTCGGCCACCTCCGCGGCCGGCCGACCTACGACGGCTCGCTCGTGCTCCTGCGCGCCACCCCGTGACCACGGCACAGACGCATCCCGCGGAGAGGGGCACAGGGTGGACCCGTTCGCACGCCGCAAGATGATCGCCCAGGTGCAGGTCGAACAGCAGCGGCTGCTGCCGGAGCACGAGGAAGCCACGCGGACGACCATCGAGATGCTCCGCACCAGCACCGGTCACGACGACGACGCCCGACTGGTCCCGTGCCTGAATCTCGCCTACCTGCTCGGCGTCAAGAACACCTACGGCGACGACAGGTTGATGGCCCTGGCGCTGTCGGTGGCGAACTGGGCGACCACGGCCGTCAACGACCTCGCACGCCACACCGGCCGCAGCCCGCAACAGATCATCGACCAGTACGAGACCGACATCATCGCCGACCGTGAAGACCTCGGCTGACGGCACGGGGGAGGGGCGCGACCGGGAGGCGGGTCAGGGGGAGAGTCGGCGGATCGCGACCACGGCCGCGTCGTCGTCGAGGTGGCCGTGGACGTGGGCGAGCAGGTCGTCCTGGAGGAGGCGCAGAAGATCTTCGGGTTCCTCCTCGGACCACTTGGGCAGTCGCTCGGCGAACGGATAGAAGGCACCGTCGGCATCGCGTGCCTCGATGACTCCGTCGGTGTAGAGGAGCAGCAGGTCGCCGACCTCGAACGGAAAGGTCTCGACGTCGTAGTCGTCGGGGTCGCAGAGCCCGCCGAAACCGATCGGCAGGTGGCTCGTCCGGGCCGCGACCGTGGTGACGCTCCGACCGCGGAGCAGGAGCGGCGGCGGATGGCCGCAGGAGATGAGGTGCACGAGCGCCTCGTGGTCGGGGATGTCCAGCAGGGTCGCGGTGGCGAAGTCCTCGTCGGTGTCCTGCTCGGTCTCGCCGCGCCACTGGCCGGCGTCCCAGCGGAAGGCCGCGTCCAGGTGGACGGCGAGGCGGGGGAGGGTGGCCTGCCGATGAGCGGCCGCGCGAAAGGCCCCCAGCAGCAGGGCGGCGTTGTCGATCGCGCCCAGACCGCTGCCGCGGACGTCACCGATGAGGAGCCGGGTGCTGCGGTGGGCGGTCCGGGCGGCCGCGTACAGGTCCCCGCCGAGATCGGCTTCTTCCTCGGCCGGGAGATACCGGGCGGCGATCCGTAGCGGGCCACTGCGTGCCGGCAGCGGCTGCAGCAGGACGCTCTGGGCGACTTCGGCGACCGACCGCACGCGGTGCAATTGCCGCTCGCGCCCCCGGCGCACCAGGGAGAAGGCGACGCAGAGGACGGAGATCACGACCAGGGCGGCGATCTGGGCCATGAGGTTCGCGGTGGACAGGACCCCTCTGAGGGCACCGATCAGGACTTGTGCTCCGACGGCGAGGGCCCCCATGAGTGCCGTCACGCGAGCGCCGGCGAAGGCCACCGTGATCGCCGGGGCCGCCACGAGCAGCGGGCCGAGGTGGATGTGTGCCGGCGCCAGGATGTCGATCACACAGACCGCGACGATCAGAACCAGCGGGATGACCACCAGCGCGGGGGCGTGTCCCGGCCGCCAGGACTGCCGGAGCTCCGTCCACGGTCGAAGAGCCATGCATCAAGCCTTGCACTTGCCTCCGAGTGCGGCCTTCCGCCACTCCGGCGCCGCGGGCTCCGGCAGAGCGGTGCGCAAGCGCCCCGCTCTGCCGGAGCAACCCCGGATCCCTGAGTGGATGCAGCGTTATGAACCGTACTTAGAGGTGATGGGGTCACATATGGTGCGCCTGTGCTCACGGTCCGCGGCGCGCGCTCCGTCCACTTCCACCCCTCACAGGTCCTGGGCATCAGGAGCGGCTCTCTCCAGATCGGCGACGCTGCCCGACATGATCGTCCGCACGTGTTCGGTGATGTGCTCGGCCGGCCAGTCCCACCAGGCCACCGCCAGGAGCCGGGCGATGTCGCGGTCGTCGTAGCGGGTGCGGACGAGGCGGGCCGGGTTGCCGCCGACGATGCCGTAGTCGGGTACGTCGCCGGTCACGACGGCACCCGAGGCGATGATCGCCCCGTGCCCGATCCGCACGCCGGGCATGACCGTCGTCCCGTGGCCGAACCAGACGTCGTTGCCGACGACGGTGTCCCCACGGTTCGGCAGGTCCGTGAGCAGGTCGAAGTGGTCGGCCCAGGAACCGCCCATGGTGGGGAACGGGAAGGTCGACGGGCCGTCCATGCGGTGGTTGGCGCCGTTCATGAGGAACCGTACGCCCGTGCCCAGCGCGCAGAACTTGCCGATGATCAGCTTCTCCGGCCCGTAGTGGTACAGCACATTGCGCGTCTCGAACGCCGTCGGGTCGTCCGGGTCGTCGTAATAGGAGTACTCCCCGACCTCGATCAGCGGAGACGTCACCAACGGTTTGAGGAGCACCACCCGCGGCTGCTCGGGCATCGGATGGAGCACTGTCGGGTCGGCGGGGACGGGCATGACGAGGGACTCCTCCTGGGCAACCGGGCAGTGACCGCTCCATGATCGCGACACTGACGCGTGAAGGGCATCGATTTACGGCAGTGCGTGGGTGTGCGACGCCAGGAGATCGCCCGGCGGAGTGCAGTCGGCCGTCGGCCGTCGGCCGTGGGCGCCCGGACGCTGGACCCTCACGTCGGCGTCAAAGGCAAGGCCGTCGAGGTGCGAGCAGCCAACTCCACGCCGCCAGAGGTACGTTCACCCCGTCCCATGTCACGGTGTGCCTGCGTGGACGTCCCGTTGACACCCTCCGCCCCACGTGTTTGCATCCCGCCATGCCGTTGTCGGAGCCTTTGACCCGCCGTCGTGCCGTGGACCTCGTCCGCGTGGCCGCCGCGCTGTGTCGCACGACCGGCTGATCGCGCGCTTCCTGACGTCTTCGCCGTTCGCCCTGCCGGGCAGGCCAGTTGTGCAGCGGGTTCTGTCGACAGATGCCCGTGCCCTGGCCCCGCGCAGGCCCCTGTCGTGCTCTGTCACCCCTCATGCCGAGGACCCACCATGCCTTCTCCCACCCCCGCAGGCCACCGCTACGAATCCGACTACGACCGCCGCCGGCTGCGTCAGTGGCTCGCCGGTGAGGCCAGAGCCGACGGTGTCACCCGCCGTCGGCTGCTCACCCTGCTGGCCGCCACGGCCGCCGGGACCGCATTGGCCGGCACGCGCCCCGCCCACTCCGCCGACGGGCCGATCGTCAAGCCCCTGCCGCCCGAGTGGTTCATCCCGCGCGGCACCAATGCCGAGACCCGCTGGGAGGCGCTGCGCGGAACCGGCCACCACACCCCCAACGAACTGTTCTTCGTGCGCAACCACACCGCCACACCCGTCCTGGAGGCCGACGACTGGCGGCTGCGGCTGTGGGGGAGCGGACTGCGGGGCTCCCCCGGCGAGGACCGGCCGGTCGAGTTCGGGTACGACGATCTGCGGGCCCTGCCGGCCGTCACCCGCACCGCCTTCGTCGAGTGCGCCGGGAACGGCCGCTCCTACTACACGTCACAGCAGGGCGAGACGGTCACCGGCACCGCCTGGACGCTGGGAGCGATCGGTGTCGCACGCTGGCGCGGTGCGCGCCTGTCCGACGTCCTGCGCAGGGCCGGGCTGTCCCCGTACGCCGTGGACGTGCAGCCGCGCGGCCTGGACGCCGAGTACGTCAGCGGAGGCGAGAGCCTGGGCCGGGTGCGCCGGCCGCTGCCGCTGGCCAAGGCGCTGGACGACGTACTGCTCGCGTACGAGATGAACGACGAGCCGCTGCCGTACGACCACGGATATCCGGTGCGGGTGCTGGTGCCCTCGTGGGTGGGCATCGCGTCCATCAAGTGGGTCGGCGACATCGAGGTGTCCGCGCAGCCGCTGTACTCGCCCTGGAACACCACCTTCTACCGGCTGTACGGCTCCTCCTACCCGGAGGGCGGCAGCGCACCGCTCACCCGGCAGACGACGAAGAGCGCCTTCGAGCTGGCGAGCGGGGCCACGTTCGCGGCGCGGCGCAGGCACGTGGTGCACGGGCGGTCGTGGTCGGGTGCGGGCGGTGTCGCCCGGGTCGACGTCAGCACCGACGGCGGGGCCGACTGGCGGCCGGCCCGTCTGCACGACCGGCCCCGGGCCGGCACCTGGACCCGCTGGTCGGTCAGTTGGCGGCCCGACGCACCGGGCCCCACCCAACTGCTGGCCCGAGCCACGGACACGGCCGGCCGTACTCAACCCGATGCCGCCGTGCCCAACACACAGGGCTACCTGTTCGACGCGGTGGTGCGGCATCCGGTCAGTGTGGTGTGACCGACGGAAGTCCGGCGTGACCGAATCCAGGGCGTTCCCTCCGGTCCGGTCGCCGGCCCGGAGCGGGGGTGGTCTGGCGTCCGGGTCCGGGGGCCTGCGGCCGAGGCCACCGGGCTGCCGGCGGCCGGGCGATCCAGGGCACGGGCCTCCTCACCGCCACCACAACCGTGGGCCAAGGAAAAGCGGCAGTAAAGGGACATCGGCCAATAAAACCCCTTCTCGGTGATGTCGGGTACGCGCGACGTCTTCGATGTCCACCGGGTGCGGAGGGGTGCTTCGTCATTTCCGTCACGCTTCTTGAAGCGCGGGATTCGCCGGGATTCAATCTCTCCGTCACCGGCGGAAGTCGCTTGCGCGGCTCCGCTAACATGATCGAACTCACGACGAGTGCCCTGATCGCCCACCCTTTACGGAAAACTGTGCTATCTGGCGCGAGGAGTGACTTATTAACCAATACCTACCAAATCGGCCAGACAATTGATACCTAGAGCGTCGCGTGCACTTTCGCGAATAGATAGCAGAACTGCGTTCGCCGCGTGGCGCCGACCGCGGGCGATGTTGTGGACCGCGACGGGCGTGGCGGTCCTCGGATTCCTCGTCGCCCTGGAGATCGCCGCGCGCCACTACGGCCTGCCCGGGCCGATCACGAACCAAGCGCAAGAGGTGATCTTCGGCCCGCGCTCGGGCCCGCTGCTGTACGGCGGTCTGGCCCTCATGATGGTGGTCCTCACCTGGCGGGAGCGGCTCATCGCGCTCGGTACCGCGATCGGCATCGACGCCGTCTTCAGCCTCGTGAGACTGGTCGTCGACGCGCGGCCGAACTTCGGCAACGGCGCGCTGTGGGTGATCCTGGGCTGCGCCGTCATCGCTGTCACGCGGCGCACCGGCCGGGAACGCGTCCTGCTGCTGAAGGGCGTCGGACTGGGCCTGCTCCTGGTGGCCGGCCACAAGACCGGCGACACCTGGCTGCTCATCACGTCGAAGACCCGCCCGGCGGTGCTCGACCCGTACGTGGCAACCGCCGATCACGCTCTCGGCAACCCGTCATGGGTGGTGGGCCGCATGGTCGAGGCCACCGGCCCGGTCGGCGCCCACACCCTCCACCTCGTCTATGGCCAGCTCCCGCTCGCCGCGGCCATCTTCGGGCTGTACCAGCTGCGCAACGTCGCGATCGAGCGTCGCTTCCCCAGCCACCATCTGGTGCGCACGTTTCTGGTGATCGGCCTGCTCGGACCGGCGATCTACATGCTCTTCCCCGTGGTCGGTCCCGTCTTCGCCTACGGCACCGGCGCGTTCGGCACCGGCGGCCAGCAGTGGGCGATCGCCGACCTGTGGCCCCACACCCCGCCGCCGATCGGCCTGCACTCGATCGCGTTCGACGAGATCACCCCACGCAACTGCATGCCCAGCCTGCACACCGCCTGGGCCACCTCGCTGTTCATCCATTCCCGCAAGGGCCCAAAGGTGCTGCGATACGCCGGCACGTTCTGGCTGGTCGCCACGCTCACCGCGACCCTGGGATTCGGCTACCACTACGGCGCTGACCTCATCGCCGGTGTGGTGTTCGCTCTCACCATCGAGACAGCGATGCGCGCGATCGCCCGGGGCTGGGACCGCCAGGCGACCCAGCTCGTCGCCTACGGCACGGCCGTCTTCGCCGCGCTCCTGGTCTCCTATCGCTATCTGCCGTTGGAGATGGCCAAGCACCCGGGGGTGTTCGGGCCCGTCCTCCTTCTGGCGATGGCATCCGTCATCTACGGCTACGTGCGGACCACCAAGCTGTGGGAGCCGAAGGTCGCACCGGCGCAGCAGCCGGAGCTCCAGCCCGAACCGGCGTGAGCGCGACACCGGTCCGGACAGCAGGCGCTCCCGCCTGATCCACGCGGCCGCGACCCGACACATCGGGTCGCGGCCGTTGCCGATCCGGGAGAAGACGATGTGAGGCGTCCTGCACATGCCGGCAGGCCGGCCCCTCGTGCCTGCGACAGACGCGCCCGAAGACCGGATCCTCACGGTCCGGTCATGTGTGAGCCGGATCGTGGTGAGCCTCATCGGTGTCGTCCTTCGGCACGTGGTTCGAGTCGGGCAGGAGCAGGCGGAAGGTGCAGCCGGCGCCCGGTCGGTTGTCCAGTTCGAGACGACCGCCGTGTGCCGCGGCGATGGCGGAGGCGATGGCGAGTCCGAGACCGGAACCGGGTTCGAGTCCAGCCCGGGACGCGGGTTCGGCGGGGTCGCCGAACGGTGTCGCCCGGTAGAAGCGGTCGAAGACGTGGGGGGCCTCGTCGGGCTTGATACCGGGCCCGTTGTCTGCGATCTCGATGACGGAGACCGATGTGCCCGGCGGCAGCGGGGGTCCGCTGCCGAGGCTCTGGTCCTCGCGCGCACGGGTGCGGGCGGCGCCGACACGGACGTGGACGTGACTGTCGGCGGGAGTGTGGGCGCAGGCATTGGACAGCAGATTGCCCAGCACCTGGGCGAGCTGGTGCGGGTCGCCGGGTGCCTCGATGATGTCGAGATCGCGTTCGGGGCCCGCTGGATGTGCCGCGAGCGGCTCCAGGGTGATGCCGCGCGCGGGATGCCGTACGGCCGTCGTGGCGATGGCGTCGGCCGCCAGCGACAGGAGGTCGACGGGCTCGCGGTGTGCGGTCGGTGCGTCACCGAGCTTGGCGAGGAGGAACAGGTCGTCGACCAGACGGCTCATGCGGTCGGCGTTGTGGGCGATCAGCGTGTGCGCCTCCTGGCGCCGCTCGCCGGTCATGTCGGGTTCGTCGATGAGGAGTTCGGCGAAGCCCTGGATGGCGGTGAGCGGAGTGCGCAGCTCGTGCCCGGCGTCCGCGAGGAAGCGGCGCAGTTGGGCTTCGGACGTCTCCGTGCGGTGCAGAGCGGTGCGCAGGCGGTCGAGCATGGTGTTGAGAGCCAGTCCGAGCCGGCCGACCTCCGTGTTCGGGTCCGCCACGGGCACGTTGAGCTCCAGTGCTCCCTCGGTGATGTGCTGGGCGGTGTGCTCGACACGGGTGAGCGGGCGCAGCCCCAGGCGGACGGCGCCGTTGCCCAGGACGACGACTCCGACGGCGACCGCGATGCCGAGGCCGAGGCTGAGCCACAGGAGTTTGGTGGTGGCGCCGTCGACGGTGTCCAGCGGCAGGGCGACGACGGTGCGCATGTGGTCGGGTCCGGAGTAGGCGATGACACGCCAGCCGGACCCGGTGGCGCCGCCCGCCGCCGGGACGGTGCTCGGCCGTCCGGAGGCCATGTGCAAGTCGGCCACGTCTTGTGGAAGCTGCGGCCCGGGACCGTCGCTGCTTCCCAGGAAGGCGCGGAGCAGGCGCCCGTCCTCGTCGTAGAAGAAGACGCGGTAGTCCGAGGGGAGCGCGTTGTCCGAGCTCGGCAGCCGGAGTGTTCCGTCGGCGATGTCCTCGTAGACGCGGCTCGGGGGACGGAAGTGGGAGAGCCGGTCGTCGACCTGGTCGGTGAGCCAGCCGCGCAGAACGGTCAGACCGGCGAGCTGGCAGACGAGGACGGCGCTGGTGGCGAGCAGCCCGGCGATCAGGACGAGGCGTCCGCGCAGGGAGTGCGGACGCGGTCGTCGCGGCCACCTCATCGCGTCACCGTGCGCGCCTCGTCGCGCGGCAGCCGCAGGCAGTAGCCGACTCCGCGCACGGTGTGGATCAGCGACGGCGGATCGCGGTCGATCTTGCGGCGCAGATTCTTGATGTAGGTGTCGACGATGCGGGTGTCGCCGGAGAAGTCGTACTGCCAGACCTGCTGAAGGATGTCGGCTTTGTCGAGGACGCGTTCGGGGTGGGCCATCAGACAGGCCAGGAGCCGGAACTCCGTAGGCGACAGCTTCAGCGCCTGGTCCGCGCGGCGTACTTCGTGGGTGCTCTCGTTCAGGGTGAGATCGGCGTAGCACAGGGGTGGGTGGACACCCGCGGTGGAGGCGGGTGAGTTGCTGCGGCGCAGGATGGCTCGGATCCGCAGCAGCACCTCCTGGACGTGGAAGGGCTTGGTGACGTAATCGTCGCCCCCGGAGCTCAACCCGATGATGCGGTCCTCCACACCCGTGCGCGCGGTGAGGAAGAGCACCGGCGTGTAGGCACCCTGCGCGCGCAGGTCACGGGTGAGCCGGAACCCGTCGGTGTCCGGGAGCATGACGTCCAGGACGATCAGGTCGGGCCGCCGGCTGCCGGCCTGGAACATGGCCTCCTGTCCGCTGGACGCGCTCGCCACGGCGTAGCCGGCCGCGCTGAGCGCCGAGGTGAGCAGCGTGCGGATGCTGGCGTCGTCCTCCACGACGAGCACGGTGTGCCCGGCGGCGGGCGTACGCGTGTGGGTGTGCTGGTCGATCACGTTCTGGCACCTCGGGATACGGGCAGGTGGAGCCGCCAACACAGCGGATCCTGGTCGTGCGGCGTGATGGTAGGCAGCGATCCTGTACGCGAAAGGCCCAAATCTGTCGGAGTCGTACCTATTCCGGCATCTCGGGGCGCCTTCGGTGGCGGCACGGCCCGGGATGCCGGAGGGCTCAGCCGGTGACCTTCTTGTTCTTGGCCAGGGCCTCGGTGCGGTCGGTGACGGTCTTCTCGAGCTTGGCCACGGCGGTGTCCAGTTCCTTGGAGCCCGCGCCGGCGGAGCGTGCCTGCTCCGCGATGGCGGTCAGCTCCTTTGCCGCCGTGCCCGAGCCGTAGAACGTCCGGTACAGCTCCTGGTAGGCCTTCTGGTAGACGCCGTCGAAGGCGTCCGACCCGAGGAACTTGGTCTTCAGGACGTGCTGCATGAAGCCGCCGTTTCCTCCCGGCGCGTCCGCGCCGCCGTCCTGGCCGGGCAGAGCCGCGCCGGGCCCGCCTCCCTGTCCGCCGTCGGCCGTCCCGCCCGGCGCACCGTCCGGCAGGCCTGAAGGCACTCCCTCGGGCATGCCGCTCGGCATCTCGGTAGGCATACCGCTCGGCATCGCGCCGGGCCGGCCCCGTGGCGTGCCGGAGGGAGCGCCGGACGGGGCGCCGGAGGGCGCCGCGCCTGCGGGCGGCTGTTTGGTGCCGCTCTGCTTCCCGTCTCCGGTGTCCTCGCCGGTCCGGCCCGCGGTCCCGCCCGGCATACCGCCACCCATACTGATCGAGTCGTCCGGTCCGGCCGTAGCGTCCCCGCTGAAGGTCAGGTTGTAGTCCCAGCCGAGGACGGAGAACTTCTTGGTGTCCAGGTCGTACCACAGCAGGTAGTTCTTGCCGGGCCCCGCCATGTCGTCGAAGTTCAGCAGCAGGTTCTGTGCGGCGAGGTAGGCGGCCAGCGAGTCGACGTCGACGTACTTGTGGAGATCCCGGGCGAACTCCTTGTCCGACGCGCTGTTCGCCCACCTGATGAGCTTCATCACCGGTTCGAGGTCCTGGCTGCCCTTCTTGTTCAACTGCTTGAAGGAACTCTCGTACTCGGTGGGGTCGTCACCGTGGTAGGTGAAGCTGCCGCTCGCCTTGGCCTTGTACAGCACGCCGTTCCCGTCGGCGATGTCGTCGGCGTAGTCGGTGTCGGGTGCCTCGACCATCAAGCGGGTGGCTGCGGGCCGGTTGTTCACCTTGAGCTCGGTGAAGGCGTACCGCTCGGCCTTCTGTCCGCTCTTGGCGGTCAGGGACAGCGACAGCGCCTCATTGACGGGCACCTGACCATTGCTGCCGGGCCGCAATGAGATCTCCCGCTCACCCTCGTAGGCGCGCCCTTCGACGTACTCGTCGATCTTGACGAGCCAGGGCAGTTCCTCGGGCTTCTTCGCGGACAGGTCGTACTGCACCATCCCGCCCATGCCGCCTGCCCCGCCCATTCCGCCGGGACCGCCGCCCGCATTCCGGCCCTGGCCGCGGTCCCGGCCTCCGGCCCCGCCCGGGGCGCCGGCCGGAGCGCCCTGCGCGGCATCGGGCAGGTCCCGGCCGCCACCGGGCATGCCCTTGCCGCCGCGCAGGGACGACAACGTGGAGTTCCCTTTGAGGCGGATCCCGACGTCATTGAGGTAGACCCCGTCGATGACGAGATCGGCTTCGATGTAGTCCTTGGTCCCGTCCTCGCGGAACTCCTTCATCATCTTGTCGAAGTCGGTCTGCTGGTAGGTGAGCTGGATGGAGTGCGACACCGAGGTGTCGTACAGGTCCACCGTCCCCTCGACGTCGTCGGTGATGGCGTCCGCCTCGGCGCGCGAGGACGACGTGACGTACGGGGAGATCCGCGCGTCGCCGAGAAAGGCGACCAGCGCGGCGAGCCCGACGCCCAGTGCCGCGGCCGGCTTCCAGTGGTGACGCAGTCGTACGGGCAGCCGGTCCCGCAGCAGCCGCCTGCGCTGCACCGTGCTCTCGCCGCTCATCACAGGTCCGTCGTGTCGTATCCGGTCAGAACCGTGACCCGCTGGCCGGATGTCCGCTCCTGCAGCGCGCTCACCAGGTCGCCGGGTTCGGCGCCCTTCTTCAGGCGGACCGTGTAGAAGACCTCGCTCAGCGCGCCGCCGCGGATCGTCTCGGTGCTCACCAGCTCGAACTCGCTCGTGTACTTGATCAGCACGTCACGGATCTGCGGTGTGTAGTCGTCCCCGGCCGGGACCTGGACCTTGACGACCTGGCGCTGCACGTTCAGCGCGAACCAGTTGAACTTGAACATCACCAGGACGACCGCGCAGATCACCACGGCACCCACCGCGGCCAGCGTGTAGAACCGGGCACCACAGGCCATACCGATCGCCATGGCCAGGAAGATGAATCCGACGTCCCTTGTCTCCTTGACCGCGTTGCGGAAACGGACCACGGACAAGGCGCCGACCAGCGAGAACGCGCGAGCCAGGTTCGAACCGACGACCAGCATGATCAAGGCGACGATCATGCCGACGATCACCAGGGTCTGCACATAGGACTGGCTGTAGGAGACATTGCGGTGCGTGTACCGGTACACGTAACCGATCAGCGTGGACAGGATGAACGACAGCGCCATCGCCGCCACGACGTCGGCCACGCTGAACGTGCCGCTGAGTTCCTGCAGATCGAAGTTCACTTTGCTCCTACCTTCAACGGCGCGTCCTGCGCCGGCCGCTGCTCCAGCGGCTGCTCTTCTGTGGGGGTGGGTGGCGGGCAGTCCGCCTCGTCGACGTGGAAGACCGAGCGGGGAGCCAGACCGAATCCCTCGATGGACTGCACGTACTTCGAGATCCGAACGAGGTTGAGGTTGCGCCGCGCGGCCAGGTCGGTGATCCAGTGCGGCGTACGCTCGTTGACCTTGATCTCCATGACCGACAGGTGCGGCGGGATCGTGAACCGGTTCTCGGGCGACGCGGTGGCGAAGTGGAAGTCCCGGTCCCGGCCGCGGATGCGACGATCGAAGGTGACCCGCAGCCCGGTGTCCGAGGCCCGCCCGACCAGCGCTTCGCGCTGGTAACCGGTGATCGCGGTGGGCTGGAGGTTCAGCCGCACGATCAGTTCGAGGACCTCCTGGATGAAGGCGCTCTCCTTCGGCGAGTGGTCCACCATCTCCCGGCCGTCGCACAACTGCCGTGCCACGCCGTAGGGAAGGGTGATCCGCCGCTTCTGCGTGACCCTGTTGACGCGCTGCTTGATCTCCACGCACACCGGGGACTCGTCGGAGACCCCGTCGAGGTCGCCGTAGTGGCGGATGCGCAGTTTGCGGCGGAACTTCAGACCCTCGATCTTCTCCCAGTAGAAGCGGAGTTGAGGGGTGTCGTAGTACAGGCTCCACACGCCGTAGCCGCCGATCGGGCTGTGCAGGTCCCGGTCCATCCGCTCGGCCAGCTCGTCCCGGATCTCCGCGGCCTGCTCCACCGGGACCAGATACTTCAGCTCGAACCGGTTGAACGCGTGCAACCGACTTGCCACATGCAACGGTTCTTCGCTCGGCCGACCCCCGCTGTCGGCTGCCCGGGCCTCATCTGCCCGGCCCTCACGCGCCGCGGCTGCCTTCGACAGGAACACCATGCGCCTCCTTGCTCATACGTTGCGGACCGACCGGCCTTGCACACGCAACCAATGGCGCATGAGGAGCTCATGAGAATCACGGGTTGATTTCAGGAGTCTTGGAAGAGACGTAAAAGTGAACGCCGGGTGACGCGAGTTGCGGTGTGGGGCAGTGGGCCGGCCACGGTGCACTCGCTCCCCCCGGAGAGTGACTCGCACCGGATCCCGCGGGGCGGAGCGGCGGCGACTGAGTGTTCGGCCTCCGTGGTCATTCGTTCCCGACCTCGTCGCCTGCGACAATGCCGTGGTGTGACACTGGTGGTGGGGCCGGTGCCGGGGCTGCGGAGGCAGCGGTGTTGATCTTCTGCGGAGTGCTCGCACTACTCGCCGGCAGCGTCTTCACGACGGTGGCCTGCGGCTACCGCGGTGTCGACGTGTGGGTCTGGGACTGGGCGTGCGTGGTGGTCAGACGGCAGACCCGGTACGGAACGCCCTGGCGGAGCCTCACCACGATGCGGATCTACTTCGGCACCGTGGGCGCCCTGTTCCTGGTTCTCGGACTGCACACCCTGGTGCGGTGACCGGATCCGCAGCCGACAGCGCGGTCACGGACGGCGCCGGACAGGTGTCCCGCAGTCTCGCCGCTCTTCTCACAACGGTGGGTGTGGGACGCTCCCTCGTCCGGCTCCACCTGGCCGACGCGGGTGGGAGACGTCGCCCTCAGCTCCGGCGCGCTGGGAAGCGGAACTATGAACGCCCCACGGCGTGCGTCCGGTTGGCCGGCGGTTCCGCGATGCCGACGAAGTGTCCCGCGACCGGACGGACACGAGCCGACCACCCCAGAGAGGTGAGATCCTCCGTGAGGGTCCGCGGATCGTGGAACACCTTCACGATGCGGTACTGGCTGCCGTCGTCGAGCCGTCGCACCGCCGCAGGGACGGGGTGTTCGGCGAGGACCTCCTCCTCCGCGGCCACGGCGGGGCCGTCGTCGACGAAGATGGCCCGGCCACCCGGAGCGAGTGCGGAGGCGACGGTCTTCCAGAAGTCGGGCAACCGCGCCGGCGGGACATGGGAGAGCCAGAACGCGAAGAACACGGTGTCGTAGCGCCCCGGCGGCTCCCACGCGAACAGATCGGCCCGGACGAACCGGACCTTGGGCGATGCGGCACGTGCCCGAGCGATGGCCACCATCTCGGCGGACGCGTCGACAGCCGTGACCGAACGCGCCCGCGCGGCCAGCAGCGGGGTCCACTGGCCCGTTCCACAGGCCAACTCCAGTACATCCCCGGTGATCGGGAGGTCGTCGACGACAGTCAGCAACTTCCGCAGCGGTTCGTACTCCGTGTAAGGCCGGTCGTACTCGGCCGCACCATCGTCGTAGTAGGCCATCTGCTCCGCCAGGAGAGCGTCGTCCTCCATGAGCAGGCTCCTCTCATCCGGTTCGGACAGAGCCGCGCGCCCGACGCGCCGGCCCGACTGCCACGCACACTGTCGGCCTTCACCTTTGGGCAAGGTCAAGAACATGGCGGGCCGGCGACGGCCAGGGCGCAGCCCGCTCGGTGAGTCGACTGGCGCGGACCCGTGATGCCCGGACCATGGCACTGTGGACGAATACCAGGACTTCGGTGGGGCGGCCCCGGTGGACACACTGGAGGTGGCGCAGACGGCCAGGACGGCGGTGGCGTGGCTCCCGCCGCAGGGGCTGTGGCCGCCGATCCAGGACATCCGCTGGGAGCACGATCCACAGGTGCGCCGGTGGCCGCCGCACGTGAATCTGGTGTTCGGCTTCGTGCCGGAGGAGGAGTTCGAGCGGGCTGTGCCGTTTCTCCGCGCCGCCGCGGCGGAGAACTCGGCGTTCACCGCGCGTCTGGCCGGCGTGCGGTACTTCCGGCACCGGCACGACGCGACGGTGTGGCTCGATCCGGCCGCCGCGGACCTGGCTCCCTGGGCTCGGCTGCAGACGACGCTGGCCATGCGGTTCCCGCTGTGCCGCGGCCGTGGCGCCCGCTTCACCCCGCATCTGTCCCTCGGCCGGACCCCCGACCCGAAGCGTCTGGCCCCCGAGTTGTCCGCCCGGCTCGGCGTGATGTCGGCCGTGGTGGAGGACGTGGTGCTGCTCAGCCGGCGCGGAACGGAACCCATGCGAGCCCGATTCGTGGTCAGGCTGGGCACGGGGGAGGCCCTTCGCGTGCCGGAGGATTGAGGTGGGCCTGAGCGAACCCGACCCCGACTCCGACCTCGACGTGTAGCGCGGCCAGGCCGTGCGGTCAGATGCCGCCCACGGACTCTGTCGCGTGCACGACGACCAGTCGGCGTCCCAGCGTCCGGCTACTCCACGGCCGGGTCCTCCTGTGCCCGCCGCACCGCGGCCTTGACCGCCCGCTCCACCTCGTGCGGGTCCGCCTGGGTCGCCTCGGCGTGGGCCGATACCGCCGCCTGCACCGCGTCGGCGGCCGACCGCCACACGTGCCACTGCGTGTCGTACGCCTCGCCCGTGAGGCCGGCGAGCTTGGCCCGCTCGGCTTCCGCCGTGCATTCCAGGCTGATCAGGTGGTCGGGGATGTCAGTCACGGTCGGATCCTAAGCGGGCGGCAGAGGGCTCCGGTGGCGACCTGCGGGCGGAATCGGTTTTCGGGCGGGGAAAGCAGTGGTCGGCCGGCTTGTTCGCCGACGCCGCGCGGGTTCGACTGGGCTGCGACGGGCCCATGGGCGCGGTCGCGCTCGGCCGCGGAGGCGGCAGTTCCCTCGCCGGCCACCCCCTGTCGACCACGACTTGACCGTCGGCCAACGATTGGTTCATCCGGGCTCCGCCCGCGCTCCGCGGAATGGACCGATGGGATGCCCTTGGCGTGTCACGTCCCGTGAGCAGTGACTCGCCCAGGCGTTCTCCTGCGACAGTGCCCTCGCGCCCGTCCGGCCCGATCCAGGGAGATGTCACCATGATCCGCTCATCACGGATTGTCGCATCCACGATTCTTGCTGCTCTGCTCACGGCGTCTGCAGGCGCGGGTCCTGCCGCGGCTGACGGCGACGGCGACGGCGCCCAGGAGGGTGGACCGACCATCATCTTCACCCAGGGGGACAACAACCACATCGGCATCTCGGGCGGGGACAGTCACGTCGGGGCGGGCCAGATCTCCGGCAACGGGCACACGGTCGGCAGCACACCGGCGCCTCTGGACACCGTCAGCTTCTTCGTGCGGAACGACAGCCGGTACACGCTCCATCTTGTGAGCGTCAGCGGCATCGCCGGGGGTGTCACGGGCCCGACGGATCTGGCACCGCAGAGTTCTCCGACGGCCTATCAGGGGTTCGCGGTGCCCTCCACGTTCGGCCCCAGCACTGCCCTGGCGACGTACGACATTCTTCAGAACGGGGCCAGTATGGGGACTTTGAAGATCGTCATGGGAGCGGCTCTCTACGGTCAGGACGCGCTCATCGGCTGCAACTCGAACGGTGCCCCGGCCACTTGCCCGCTGCCGTCGAGCGGGACGAGTGTCAATGTCGTGAACGCGCAATGAGACGGTACCGAGGCGGTCCGCAATCTCCTCGATGACAGCCACGCTTGATCGACGGCACACGCACGGCAGCAGCGAACGAGAGTGAATACTGGCTCCCCATACAGAACACGCACGAGGAGCCTGCCAGTGACCGGCGACACCCGCATAGGACCGCCCAACTTCGGAAGCGAACGCGACATGCTCCGGGCGTTCCTCGACTACCACCGCGCGACCCTCGCCATGAAGTGCGAAGGGCTCACCGACGAGGAACTGCGCCGGCAGTCGATGCCACCGTCCACGTTGTCGCTGCTCGGTCTCGTACGGCACATGGCCGAGGTGGAGCGTGCCTGGTTCCGCCGCGTGTTCGAGGACCACGACGTTCCCATGGTGTGGTCCGACAAGATCGACTTCCAGGCTGCGTACGACGCGAGCACGTCGACCCGGGCCGAGGCGTTCCAGGCCTGGGAGGCAGAGGTGGAGCACTCGCGCCGCATCGAGCGGGAGGCGGAGTCCCTGGACCAGGCCGGTTACCAGCCGAGATGGGAAGAGGAGGTGTCGCTGCGGATGGTGATGGTGCACGTGCTCCTGGAGTACGGACGCCACAACGGACACGCGGACTTTCTGCGTGAGGGGGTCGACGGGACCGTGGGCGCCTGAGTTCGTGCGAACCGCCGCGCACACGGCGCGTCGTGTGCGCGGCCCCGCGGGCGGCCGATCGCTGCACGGGGGTTGTCAGTGGCCGGCACTAACGTGACGCAAAGTCCCGTCGATCTTCGTACGTTCGAGGAGCCATGATGACCGGTGCCACACCCGAGTTGCCCGCGAAGGATCTGCTCACACTGATACCGGAGTACGCGGGCTTGGTCCGGAACACCACCCTCCTCAACCCGGAGCCCGGCGACCCTGGCGTGCGGGAGAGCTCGTTGGGCGGTCCGGTGCTGTGGCCCGCGGACGAGCCGTGGCCGTACTGCGCGGAGGAGGACCACTGGACGTTCGGCTCCGACTGGCGCAACCGCACCGAGATCGTCCCGGGCGCGGTGCCGATGGTGCCGATCCTCCAGCTGTTCGCCCGGGACGTGCCGGGGCTGGAGTTCCCGGAGGGGAAGGATCTGCTCCAGCTGGTGTGGTGCGCGCTGATCCATGAGCAGGACGACGGGCTCGTCGTCCCGAAGCTGTACTGGCGCAACGAGGCGGAGGTCGTGGCCGGAGGGCTGCTGTCCGAGATCCCCGCGGCGGGCGAGGGGGAGTTCGACCCGGACAACATGCCGGTGCCGTCCACGTTGTCCCCGGCGACGGCGGAGGACTATCCGAGCCGGGGCGATCTGCCCAAGGCCATCTCGGACACTTGGGAGCCGCGTCTCAGGGTGCCGTCCGGCGGCTCCATGTGGCCCCCGGACTCCAATGTCATCGGGACGAAGGTCGGCGGCTGGCCCGCCTGGACGCAGCCTGCCGACTGGCCGGACTGCGCGAGCGGACACCGTATGGAGCACCTGCTGACCATCACGGGCGACATTCAGCTGGGCGACTGCGGTGGCGTCTACTTCTTCCATTGCGCCCAGTGCCCCGACCACCCTTGGGACTGGCGCTTCGACTGCCACTGACAGCTGAGGTCGGATCAGTCATCAGGCAGTGGGCGACAAGATCACGGACCTCTGTCGTGACCTGATGGCTGACGACGGCGAACCGAGGGTCTTTGTGAACCGGTGGGGCGACATATCGGCTCCGGTATCCGAGGGGCACGGTGCCCACCGTGATGTCTGCAGGTGCTTCGATCAGACGAAGTCACACCCGCGGGCGCGTGTCGGTTTCCACGCCGAGCGCCAGGACACGTCTGCCGCCGGATGGCGTCGCCTCTTGGAGCTGATCGAGGAGGCGGCGGAGGACGGGCGGGAGGAGTTCCGTCCCTTGGTCGAACTCAGCCCCGAGGAACGGCGGCAGGTCGTCACGCTGCCGCCGACCGTCGCCAAGCTGACGGCGGTGAAGCGGTTCGTGCTGTACGGCAGCAACCTGGTCCGCATACCGGCGGAGATCGGTGCCATGACCAGCCTGGAGGAGTTCACCCCGTACACCTCGTACCGGCTGCACTGGTTCCCCTTCGAGATCACCCGATGCTCCAACCTGGCCCGGAGCACGGTGAGTACGCGCGCGCTGTTCGGCGACTACACGTTCCGTCCGCCCTTTCCCCGGCTCCAGCCTCCGCGGGACAGCACCGCCGGTCTGGACCTGACGGTGCTCGATGCCCGGCGTTGGGGAGCGACAGCCGTCCGGGGCTGCAGTGTCTGCGACCGGCCGATCGGCCAGGGCGGGCTTCACCAAGTGTGGATCTCCCTGCGGGTGGCCACCGATGTCCTGCCCCTGCTGGTCAACGCCTGCTCAGCAGCGTGCGTTTGCGCTCTTCCCGCGGGCGCCGAGGACTACGTACGGACGCCGCACACCGGCGGCAGGGTCGAACAGCCGCCGCCCGATTGAGACTTGCCCCTCTCGTGGTGCACGCCGGGGGTGGGTGCGTGCGTCGCCGGAGCGGCGTAGGGCGGCGGCACGCGCGCGTGCCGCCGCCCTGGGCATCACATGAAGTGCGTTCAGGCCGCGCTGTCGTGCAGCTCCGTCAACGTGGCGGCGGACAGGCGGCGGGGTGCGTGATCGGTGTCGACGAGGACGACCGTGCACGCGGCGGCGTGGGTGAGGGCGCTGGTGAGGCTGCCGTCGGCGAACTGGGTGAGGGGACCGCGCGGGGAGCGCCCGACGGCGACGGTGTGCGCGTGGACGTCCGCGGCGTGCCGGGCGAGGGCACGTCCGGCGGCGGCGTGGTCGCCCACGCTGGTGAGGACCTGGCCGGTCGCGGTGACGCCCTGCGCGGCGAGCCGGTCGAGGTGGGCGGTGACGGCTGCCCGTGCCTGGTCGTCGGTCTCGGTGTCGACCGCCTGCTCCTCGACCACGGCGGTCTGCTGGACGTGGACGACCTCCAGGGGACTTCCGGTCTCGCGGGCGAGGCGGGCCGCGGCGTCGACGATCGCGGCGGCCTTGTCATGCGCGCCGACCGCGACGATCACCGGTGGCGCGTCGTCCGCCGCCGGAGCGCCGACAGCGGTGAGCGAGGGCGTCAGGGACCGGCTCTCGCCGGTGTCGGTCTCGGCCTGGCGCAGCAGACGATGGCCGCTGGCGAGCACGGGGATCGCGAGGAGGAAGGTGCCGGCGCCGAGGTAGAAGGGGACGCTCAGGTCGGTGGCGTCGGCGAGCTTGCCCGCGACATAGGGGGCGAGGCCGCCGCCGATGAAGCGCAGGAAGCCGTAGGCGGAGGACGCGACGGGGCGCTCGACGGGGGAGACGAGCATGACGGCCTGGGTGGTGAGGGTGTTGTTGATGCCGATGAAGGCGCCGCTGACGATGACCGCCACGATCACCACCGTGGGGCTGTCGACACCGGCCGCGATGAGGGCCATCACGACACTCAGGCCGAGCAGGTTGGCGTAGAGGACCGGCGCCGTGCCGTATCGAGCCTGGAGGCGCGGGGCGAAGAAGACGCTGAAGGCGGCCACCAGCAGACCCCAGCCCGTGAACACCAGACCGAGCTCATGGGCGTCCAGCTTCATGGGGTACGGGGCGTAGCCCAGCATGGTGAAGAAGCCCCAGTTGTAGAGCAGGGCCATGATGCCCATCGTCAGCAGGCCGCGGTGACGCAGGGCCTTGAGCGGTGCGATCGGCGACGTGGGCCGCTCCGGCCTGGGCGACGAGGGCACGAACGCGAGGGTCGCCACGAGGGCTGTCGCCATGAGGACGGCGACACCGAAGAACGGGCCGCGCCAGCTGATGGCGCCCAACTCGCCCCCGAGCAGCGGCCCTACGGCGATTCCGAGGCCGAGTGCCGTCTCGTACAGGATGATCGCGCCGCTGAATCCGCCGCTGGCGGAGGCGACGATGACGGCGAGGGAGGTGGCGATGAACAGGGCGTTGCCCAGGCCCCAGCCGGCGCGGAAGCCGACGATGCCGTCGACGGAGCCGGAGGTGCCGGCCAGGGCGGAGAAGACGACGATGACGGCCAGGCCTATGACCAGAGTGCGTTTGGCGCCGAACCGGCTGGAGAACCAGCCGACGATCAGCATGGCGACGGCGGTGACGATCAGGTAGCTGCTGAACAGCAGGGAGACCTGGCTTGGTGTGGCGTGCAGGCTCTCGGCCAGGGCGGGCAGGATCGGGTCGACGAGACCGATGCCCATGAACGAGATCACGCAGGCGAATGCCACGGCCCAGACGGCCTTGGGCTGCCGGAACGGACTGGCAGCCTTCCCATGTGGTGCGCTCATTGCCGCTTGTCTCCAATGGTTGTCGGAACGGGATACGGAGATGTCGACGCGTGGGTCAGGCGCGCAGGTGGTCGTCCTCGATCGCGTGGGCCAGGGCGGGGAGTGCGATCTTCACCGCCTGCTGCTCCGGCGCGGTCAGCTTCGTGATGAGCTCGTGCAGCGCCTGGGCGCGCTCGGTCCGCCGCTGCTGGAACACATCGAGGCCGGTGTCGGTGGCCTCGACCAGCACTCCTCGGCCGTCGGTGCGGTCGGCCGTGCGCCGGACCAGCCCCGCGCGTTCCATACGGGTGACGAGCTGGGTCATGTTGGGCTGGGAGACGTTCTCGGCCCGTGCCAGTTCGGTCAGGCGCTGAGGACCTTCCCGGCCCAGTCGGCCCAGTGCGGAGGAGGCGGCGGTGCTCAGACCTCCGGTCGTGGCGCTGCGGCGTACGTACCGGACCATCCGCTCCACGGCGATCATGAGGTCTTCGGCCCAAGCGTCCGGAGTGTTCGGAGCGTCCGAAGCACCCGAAGCGTCTGAGGCGTTCGGGGAGTCGGGATCCATAACGCGCTTATGCATAAGGTCATTATGCATCTACGTGTACTGTGAAGCAATATCCTTGGAGGGGTGCGGTTCGCGGTGTGCGGGGGAGGCGTCGGTCTCCGTGCGGGGTGGCCCGAACGGAGACCGATGGCGTGCGGGACCGCCTCTCAGCGGTCGCCCAGTCCGCTCGCCGTCCGGCTCACCGCTCGACCATCGTCTCGAAGCCGGAGTCGTCGCAGTAGGACACCGCACGACTCTCGGCTGCCGGATCGCCGCCGACCGCCAGCACGGTGTCGTCGAGGATGTGGCTGCCGGTGCGATCCAGCTTCTCCCGGTTCAGCACTCTCGATGCGGCGACGGCCAGGTCGCCCGCGATCGACGCGTCGTCGGTGCCGGGGGCATCACTGCCCTGTGCGTCACTCTCGTCGACGCCCGTGGCGTTGCCTGCCGCAGCGTCCCGGGCGTCCTGCCAGGCCCCCAACCGGCTGCAGTAGGTGCGCTGCCGCTCCTTGTCCTTCGCGGGGTCGTCGGAGGAGCAACTCGTCAGCAGGCACAGCACGACAGCGGCGGTCACCGCCTGTGCGGCGTTTCGCGTCGTCCGCCTGCTGCGCTCCCGATCGCGCGACATGGTGTCCCCTCCCTGAAGTGCCCCCGCACTGAATATGGACCATGAAACGCCACCGGGCGACGATCTTGCACAAGTCACGGCCGTTCCTTTGACCAGGCGATCCTGGGGAGTGCGCGCAAACGGGACAGTGATCGGCAGGTGGCCGCGCGCGTGCGACTCCGCCGGGCCCCCGAACGCCGTGGCGTACGTCCTGCTCTCTCGAATGAGACAAGTCCGCGTGCGTTGCGTATCGCATCACGACGCAACAGCAGGGCGCGGTCAGCTCCGCGTGACTCAACTCCGCTCCATGGAAGTGACGTTGGGGACGCCCGCCATCGCCGCGGACGTACGTGCTCAAGGAGGACCGCCGGTGGGACCCAACGACCCCGAACCACAGCAAGCTCCCGGCTACGGACCCGACATCGCGCAGGAGATACAGCACTCCTTTCAAGCCGTGTTCGACGCCCTGGACGCGGCGCGCGCCGACCTCTACGCGGGCGACGAGCGGTTGGAGCATGCCGGGGTGCCGTCACCGCCCGGCGCCCTGCACGGCGGACCGGTCACGGACGCCGGCCTGGCCGTGTCGGCTCCGGTCCCGGTCGCCGTGCCGACCCCGGTCCCGGTCGCCGTGCCGGCTCCGGTCCCGACCCCGCCTCCGGCACTGCCCCCGCGCCCACGGATGCGACCGCTGCGGAATGTCCCCGCCCCGGATGAGGGACGGTCGCACGGCGCCCCGCCGCGCCCCGAGGAGCCACCGCGGACCGCCGCACCAGGTCAACACCGTGCTCGGCGCGACGGCGTGGTCGAACAGCTGTGGCTGCGCGGTCCACGTCCGGAGGCTGCTCCGGTCCCGCCGGAGGGCAGACCGACGGAGCCGCGTCACGCAGGCCCCGCGCACGCGGCGAAGAGAGGTCTTGGATGGCGGGGCCTCGTCCATCGGCGTGAAGCCCGTGCCGCCGGTGTCTTCGGTGTGGGTGCCGTGAGCGGGTTGGTTCTCGCATCCTCGTTCCTGGTCGGCAATCACCCTGTGCCGCAGGAGGGTTCGCCGCCCGCCGAACGGCTGCACCAGCCGGTGCCGGACACGCCGGATCCCTCGCTTCCCGAGATCCCGGGGACGGGCGTGCTGCGCCAGGGGGACAGCGGCCACGGCGTGTACGAGTTGCAGGTACGTCTGCTGCAGATCCCGAACGTGTACGACGGTGGTGCGATCGACGGCCGCTACGGCACGGAGGTCCGGGAGGCGGTGGCCAGATTCCAGGAGTGGTACGGCATTCGCGGGGACGAGACCGGCGTGTACGGCGACGAGACGCGTCACGCTCTCATGCTGCGGACCACCTAGGGGGTTGCGTTTGGTTCAGCCCGGGTCCGCGACGCCCGGCACGGCACCTCGCCGCGTTGTCGGACCACCCGAGTACGGCCAGTACGCGGGTGATCCTCCGCCGTGCGATGCACCGCACCGGACGCCGCGGCCTGATCCGACCTGATCCAAACGAAACCCCCTAGCCCACGGAGCCATACGCGACGGTGCGTGAGACGGGTCGGCGGGGCCGTCGACGAGGCGGCCCATACCTCGCTCGGGCTGTGGCCTGACCGCCTGTCACCGTCAGATGTCGCCCTTGACCATCGCGTGCAGATGCTGGTCGTGCCATCCGTCCTCGTGCAGCAGCGCGCTGCGCATTGTGCCTTCGACGCAGAAGCCGGCCTTCGCCGCGACGCGGCACGAGGCGGGGTTGGCCACCGAGTGGCACAGCAGCAGCCGGTGCAGGCCGAGTTCGTCGAACGCCCACTGGCTGAGGCGCCTCGTGGCTTCGACCGCGACGCCCCGACCGCGTCCGGCCGGCAGGATCCAGTACACGATCTCGGCGCTGCCGTCGGCGAGGTCGATGTCGCCCCAGCCGATCAAGCCCACGGCCCGGCCGCCGTCGTGCGGGGCGATGGCCCAGATCGCGCCCCGTTCGTTCCGCCAGCGCTCGTGCATGCGCTCGACGCGCGTGCGTGCTTCCGCCGGTGAGGGCACGATCAGCCGGTTCCAGCGGCGGATGGCCGGATCCTGGCCGGCGGCGACCAGGGCGTCGGCGTCGTCGGCGCGCCAGGGACGCAGTTCCAGGCCGCAGTCGAGGGCCAGCACGGGTTGGTCCATGGCGGCCATGCGGCCCGCGGGAACGACGGGTGGTACGGCTGAAGTGATCACCGCGGCATCGTGCCACAGCCCGATTTCGGACAGACCGAAGGTGGACCGGGTACCGCGTTCGTGCTCCGCGTAAGGGCTTACTACGACGTCCCGTTGCCCAACTCTGGCCTGATGAGGGCGATTTTGGGCGCGCCGACTTGCCGACCCTTTGACGATCCGTTCCAGCGGCGTTAAGCCAGAGGTCTGTGAGCGTGTTGTGTGCAGTCTTTAGGGTCCCTGAAGATTTCTAAGGAAGGGACGCATGGACGCACTCCTAGCGGTCCGGGCTCGCGGGATCACCAAGTGTTTCGGCGATGTCGTCGCGCTCGACGATGTCGATCTCGACGTGACGCAGGGTCAGATCCATGGCCTGGTGGGACCGAACGGCGCGGGCAAGACGACTCTGCTCGGCCTTCTCCTCGGGCTGGCCGTCGCCGACAGTGGGCAACTGGAGATCCTGGGCTCGCCGGTCGGGCGGGCGCTCGCCGCCGGCGACGGCGTCGCCGGCTTCGTCGACGGCCCCGGTCTCTACCCCTCGCTCACCGCCCGGCAGAACCTCGCCGCGCTCGCGGCTCTGCGCGGACGTGACGCGCGGACGGCCGGGGTCGACGACGTGCTCGACCAGGTCGGACTCACCGACGTCGCCGACGACCGGGCCCGCGGCTTCTCCTTGGGCATGCGTCAGCGACTCGGACTCGCCGCCGCCCTGCTCACCAGGCCCCGGCTGCTCGTGCTCGACGAGCCGTCCAACGGCCTGGACCCGGCCGGCAAGAAGCACGTGCACGGTGTCCTCAACCGGCTCGCGGCGGACGGCACATGTGTCGTCCTCTCCAGCCACCGCATGGACGACCTCGAGGCGCTGTGCTCCGACGTCACCATTCTCGCCACGGGACGGGTCGTGTTCTCCGGCCCGCTGGGAAAGCTGGCGGCCGAGAACCGCGAACTCGACTACCGGTTGCTCACCTCCGACCCGCACGCCGCCCGCTTGCTGGCCGCCGAGACCGCCGGTATCCACCTCGTCGACGACGCCGGGGCACGGCGCGACGGCGAGCGCCTCGTCGTGCGCGCCCTCGTGCCCGCTCTCGACGAACTCGTGGTCCGACTCGTGCGCGCGGGCATCGCGCTGCGCGAGCTCGCCCCGGTGGTGTCGCCGCTCGAAGCCGCGTTCCTCGCCCTCACCGAGCAGCAGGAGGCCGTCCGATGACGACCGCGACCGTCGCCGTCGAACACGACGCCGGTGCCCGCCGTGTCACCGTCGCCCGCAGCTACCGCTTCGAGCTGCTCAAACTCGTGTCGCAATGGCGGATCCGCCTGCTGCTCCTGGCCTGCTGGATCGCACCGGCGCTCTTCGTCGCCGCGGTCAGCCGGCAGAGCACGCTGCCCAGCGACACCCTCTTCGGCCGCTGGATGCACGCCACCGGATGGGCCGGACCGCTGGTGGTGCTCGGCTTCGCGGGCACCTGGGCGCTCCCGCTGCTGACCTCGGTGATCGCCGGCGACGCGTTCGCCTCGGAGGACCGGCTCGGCACCTGGCGCCACCTCCTCGTCGCGGTCCGCTCACCCCGCCGGATCTTCGCGGCGAAGGCACTGTCCAGCCTCACCGTCATCCTGCTGCTCGTGGCCGGACTCGCCTGCTCCGGCGCGGTCGGAGGCGTCCTGGCGGTCGGCAACCAGCCGCTGGTCGGCCTCGACGGCCATCTGCTGGCACCGGGGGACGCCGCGGGGAAGGTGTTCCTCGCCTGGGCGTGCGTGCTGGCCCCGACCCTGGCCCTCGCGGGGATCGGACTGCTCGGGTCGGTCACGCTGGGGCGCTCCCCGATGGGGC
The DNA here is from genome assembly GCF_054729265.1 of Streptomyces krungchingensis. Classification (NCBI taxonomy): domain Bacteria; kingdom Bacillati; phylum Actinomycetota; class Actinomycetes; order Kitasatosporales; family Streptomycetaceae; genus Streptomyces; species Streptomyces krungchingensis. Next base: position 415,848 of record NZ_JBPUKY010000001.1, on the reverse strand, counting down.
TGTTGCTGCCCGCGCTCGTCGCGCTCGCGATGCAGCTCGCCCAGATGATGCCGCTGCCCGTCACCGTCCGCCTCGCCCTGCCCGGCTACGCCTTCATCGCCTGGAACGGCCTGTTCGCGGATCCGGCGCAGCTCGACCAGCTCCTGATCGGCATCGTCGTCGCTCTGGTGTGGGCCGTGGCCACCACCGCGCTGGCCTGGCTGCTCTTCCTGCGGCGCGACTTCACCAACCCGAGCTACGACGGCTCGGGACGCCGCGCGGTCACCGGCGGGGTCCTCCCGCTCGCCGGGCTGCTAGCCGTGACGGTCGCGGTCCTCGCCACGACGACCGGGGCCACGGGCTCCGGCATCGAGCAGGACAAGGTGCAGGCCTCGCTCGCCACGGCGTTCGCCCACCTCTATCGCGTGCAGACCGACGAGCTCAACCGTCCGGCCGTCACCGAAGACCGCCTGAAGGCCACCGCGTCCTGCGACAAGGGCAGCGTCAAGGTCAGCGCCGAAGGCCCCGGCAACGACTGGCGTTGCGTCGTCACCTGGCATCTGCCCGGCGTCGAAGCCGCGGGCACGGCCATCTACCAGCTCGATGTCGCCCCGGACGGCCGCTTCATGGCCGACGGCGACGGACCGAAGGAGGTCAACGGCTACTTCCTCGTCCGCACTCCGACCGGAGACGCACCGAACCCGCTCTGGCAGTTCGACGGCAATGTCGAACTGCTCGCCACCTCGAAGGGATGACTCCATGCAGGTAACACGCCGTCGCAGGCGTGCGGAGAAGGGCCCGTCCGGCCTTCTCGGCAGACGTCTCAGCCGCCGGATCCCCCTGCTGACGACAGGTACCACCGCTCTCGCCCTCGTCGCCACCGGCGCCGCCTTCGCGCAGACGCACCAGTTCGGCACCGACCAGGTCGGCCAGACGACCCGTCAGGGGCAGGTCGTCTCCAGCGACCAGTACATCGCCCCGTACGGCGAGCGCCTCGTCGTCGACAACGGCAAGATCATGTCGTCGTCGGTCAGCCCGGACGGCACCCACGTCGCGGCCTCGCTCACCGACGGCGGCAGCGCGCTGTCGATCGTGGACCTGAAGAGCTGGAAGGTGCAGCAGCTCGTCGGTACCGCGGCGACGTCGAACCCGCGCCTGACGAGCAACTCCGTGGGCCAGGAAGGCCCCACGTACTCGCCCGACGGCTCGCAGCTGTGGCTCGGCCAGACGGACGGCTACACCCGCTTCGCGGTGAACCCGGACGGCAGCGTCACCAGCCCGACGTCCGTTCCCATCGCGGCGGACGGAGCCAAGCACGCGCTGGTGGGCGAGCCGGTGTTCTCGCCCGACAGCTCCACCGTGTACTCCGCGGTCAACGGCCAGAACCGAGTGGTCGCCATCGACGCCGCGACCGGCGCCGTACGGCAGAGCTGGGCCGTCGGCAACGCTCCGCGCGACATGGTCCGTGTCGGTGACAAGCTGTACGTCAGCAACGAGGGCGGCCGCCCGGCGCAGCCCGGCGACACCACGATCAACTCGTACAACACCCAGGTGCCCGCCGACCCGGTGACCGCCGCGACCACCACCGGCACGGTCAGCGTCATCGACCTGGCGAAGCCCGACACCGCCGTCACGAGCATCAAGGTCGGCCTGCACCCGACCGCCCTGTACGCCAAGAACGGGGCGCTGTTCGTCACCAACACCGCCACCAACGACGTGTCGGTCGTCAACACGGCCACCGACAAGGTCGTACAGACCATCGCCACCCGGCCGTGGCCGGAGGCGTCGGTGGGCTACGAACCCGACGCGGTGACGCTCACCGACGACGGCCACCTGCTGGTGACGCTCGGCCGCGCCAACGCGGTCGCCGTCTACCGGTACAAGAGCCCGCAGGAGCCCGTCAGTTACATTGGTCTGCTCCCGACGGACTACTTCCCCGCGGAGATCGCCGCCGACGGCGACCAGGTGCTCGTCTCCAACACCCGTGGTATCGACGCCCGCCGGCCCACCACCAGCGCCGGGCACGGTACCCACGACACCACGTCGAGCCTGCAGCGGTTCACGCTGCCGGGTGACAACGTCGTCAGGGCCCAGACGGCCAAGGTCTTCCAGCAGAACGGCTGGACCCACGGCTCGGTAGAGCTGACCAAGGGCAGGAGCAAGGCGAAGCCGGTTCCGGTCCCGCAACGGCTCGGCGACCCGTCGACGATCAAGCACGTCTTCCTGCTCGTCAAGGAGAACCGGACCTACGACCAGGTCCTGGGCGACGTCCCGCAGGGCAACGGCGACCCGTCGCTGACCCAGTTCGGCGAGAACGTGACGCCGAACCAGCACGCGCTGGCCAAGCAGTTCGGGCTGTACGACAACACGTACGACATCGGCACGAACTCCGCCGAGGGCCACAACTGGCTGATGCAGGCCGACGACCCGGAGTACACCGAGTCCTCGGCCGGTGAGTACGCGCGCAGCTACGACACCGAGGACGACGCCCTGGGCCATCAGCGCACCGGCTTCATCTGGACCGGTGCGCAGGCGGCGGGGAAGTCCGTGCGCGACTTCGGTGAGTTCCAGCAGTTCCTGACCAAGCCGTCGGGCGCGAGCTGGCAGAACCTGTACTGCGACGCGAAGAACATGGACGCGACCGGGCAGGACACCGCCTACGCCCTCGACTCGTCCTCGCCGATCCCGTCGCTCAACGACGTGTCGGTGCACGGTTTCCCGAAGTTCGACACCAGCGTCCCGGACGTCTACCGGTACCAGATCTGGAAGCGTGACTTCGAGAAGAACGGCCCGGCGAACCTGAACATGTTCTGGCTCTCCAGCGACCACACCGGCGGACCGGCGAACGCCGCCGCCCAGGTCGCGGACAACGACCTCGCGACCGGGAAGATCGTCGACGAGATCTCGCACAGCAAGTACTGGAAGGACTCCGCGATCTTCGTGGTCGAGGACGACTCCCAGGCCGGCCTCGACCACGTCGACGGCCACCGTGCCCCGATCCAGATCATCAGCCCCTGGGCCCGGCACGGCACCGTCGACAGCCGCTACTACACACAGATCACGATGATCCGGACCATCGAGCAGATCCTCGGGATCCACCCGATGAACCAGAAGGACAGCGCGGCCAGCCCGATGAGCACGGTGTTCACCCGGCACCCGGACTACAGCCCCTTCACCGCGCTGCCCAACCGGACCTCGCTGACCGACGGCCTGAAGACCCCGCCGTCGTGCGGCCTGGACACCCCGGCGCCGCAGAACCCGAACGCCGCGGCCGTGCCGTCGGCGAAGGTGCCGGCCGAGAAGCAGGCGCTCGCGGACGAGTGGGACAAGTGGAAGTCCAAGCAGCGGCTGACCGGACCGCACGCCGTGCCCGACTTCGCGAACCCCGCGCAGATGAACCACTTCACCTGGTACGAGACGCACGGATGGACGAAGCCCTACCCCGGTGAGAAGAAGATCTTCGCGCCGGACGACGTGCCGGGTGCCTACATCCCGTCGTCGGAGTCCGACGGCTGACACGGGCTCTTTTCACGACAGGGCTCCTGACCGACTGAGAGGGCTCCTGACCGACGAGGCCGTCGCCGGTCAGGAGCCCTCGTGCCGGTTCCGGAGCCGCCGGTGGCAGGAGCCTCAGCGGCTCCCGCCCTGCCTGTTCGCCGCCGGCAGCCCCGGGGATCAGGCGATCGTCAGGACGATCTTGCCGGTGGTGCGACCCTGCTCGCCGATCTCGTGGGCCTTCGCGGCCTCCTCCAGCGGCAGGACCGTCTCGACCACCGGCTTCAGCGCGCCCCGCTCCACCAGGGCGGCGATCTCGCGCAGCCCCAGGTGGTCCGGCTCGACCAGGACCCATGCCGCACGCACCCCGTCCTGGGCGGCGGGCACGTCGTCCGGGCCGGGCAGCGTGATCAACCGCCCGCCGGGGCGGAGCACCTTCAGCGAACGCTCGGCCGTCTCGCCGCCGAGTCCGTCCAGGACCACGTCGACGTCGCGCACGGCGTCCTCGAACCGCACCGCGCGATAGTCGATCACCTCGTCCGCGCCCAGCCGCCGCACCAGGTCGTGCTTGCCGGCGCTGGCCGTACCGATGACGTACGCGCCGCGGGCCTTCGCGATCTGCACCGCGAAGTGTCCGACCCCGCCGGCCGCCGCGTGCACCAGCACCCGCTCACCGGGACGCACATCCGCCGCGTCCACCAGGGCCTGCCAGGCGGTCAGCGCGGCCAGCGGCAGGGCCGCCGCCTCCACGTGCGTGAGGCCCGCCGGCTTCGGGGCGAGATGCCGGGCCGGTGCCACCACGTACTCGGCGTACGCGCCCGCCTGGCGAGGGAACAACGGCATCCCGAAGACCTCGTCACCGGGACGGAAGACGCCCACACCGGGCCCGACGGCCTCGACCGTGCCGGACACGTCCCAGCCCACCGCCGGTACGGTGCCCCACTCGATCAGGGCCCCGCCGGCGCGGGTCTTCCAGTCCACCGGGTTCACTCCGGCCGCGTGGACCCGCACCAGGACCTCGTTCAGTCCCGGCTCCGGGCGCTCGAGCTCACGCTCGACCAGGTTCTCGGGTCCGCCCCACTGCTCCACGACCACCGCACGCATGCTGTCTGCCTCAATTCCCGCATCGATCGGCTCGCCGCCGGGAGGTCCCCGGCGCGACGCAGTCCACGATCCGGCAGCCCGGCCCGCCGTGGTGTTGGCCGTTTGGCCATGATGTGACAGGATCTGGCCATGAGCGTCACGCAGTGGATGACCAGGGAAAACGAGCCGGACCCGGCGGCGCAGGCCCTTCGTAGGCACCGGATCGCCGTGCTCGCCCTGCCCGGCGTCCCGCCCTTCGAGCTCGGCATCCCCTCCCGTGTCTTCGGCAGCGTGGAGGACGCCGAGGGGCGCCCGCTCTACGAGGTCACCGTCTGCACCGCCGACGGCGCCCCCGTGCTCAGCGACGCCGGCTTCTTCGTGCAGCCAGCGGCGGGCCCCGAAGCGCTGGCCGCCGCGGACACCGTGATCATCCCGCCCACACATGCGATGCCTGAACTGGGCGAAGGCGGCCCGCTGCCCCCGGAGGTCACCGCGGCCATCGCCGGCATCCGGCCCGGCACCCGGCTGGTGTCCATCTGCTCCGGGTCCTACGTGCTCGCCGCGGCCGGGCTGCTCGACGGCCGCCCGGCCACCACTCACTGGAACCTCGCCCCGGAGTTCCGCCGCGCCTACCCCAAGGTCAAGGTCGACGAGGAGGTCCTCTTCGTCGACGACGGCGACGTACTGACCTCCGCGGGCGTGGCGGCGGGCGTCGACCTGTGCCTGCACATGATCCGCCGCGACCACGGCGCGGCCGCCGCCAACCGGGCCGCCCGCATGTGTGTCGTGCCGCCCTGGCGGGACGGCGGGCAGGCGCAGTACATCGACCGCCCGGTGCCCGAACCCACGGTCGCCAGCACCACCGCCACCCGGGCCTGGGCCCTGGAACACCTCGGCGAGCCGCTGACCCTCGCGCGGCTCGCCGAGCACGCCCGGATGAGTCTGCGTTCCTTCACCCGGCGGTTCCGCGACGAGGTCGGCATGACCCCGGTGCAGTGGCTCACCGCTCAACGCCTCGAGCTGGCCAAGCAGTTGCTGGAGACCACCGACCTGTCGATCGACCTGGTCGCGCACCGGGCCGGATTCGGCTCCGCGAACTCCCTGCGCGCCCACATGCGCACGGCCTTCGGCGTCTCACCCGCCGCCTACCGCCGTACCTTCAGCCCCAATGACCTGGTGGGGACCAGTAGTTGATCCCTACCGCGTCGGACCTGGGGAGGCCATCGGGACAGTGGCGATGGCGGCGTGGCGTTCGTTTGCCGGGTGCTCAGGGCTGAACGGGCATCGTGGCGCAGTTCGACACGGCGGACTTGCCCGACAGCCGGTCCTTCAACCAGGACAGGGCGTCTCCCTGATCGGTGAGCAGCGGGACCAAGTGGTTGGTGAGCAGCCCGTCGCCGAGGTCGGGCAGAACGACAGGCTTGTACGTGACCTTGGCCCCCTTGGCGCACCAGTCGACGGCGAGTTGGCGTGCCTGTGCGTGGGGGACGATGTCGTCCTGGGTTCCGGTGGCCACGCGCACCGGGCTGGTCGGGGTGAGGGTGCCGATGCGCTGGGCGTCGATCACGGCCTGGATCCGTGGCTCGGCGCGGACGATGTCGGAGAGGGACGCACCGTTGGTGGTCCATGACTTGCTCTTGGCGAAGCCGTATCCGAAGAGGGCGTCCCCGGTGCACATCGTGGAGAGGTCCTTGAGGGCGGCCTTTCCGGCAGGGTTGAGGTAGCTGTCGGCCAGGGGCTTCAGTTCCGGGTCGGACTGGAGGAAGCCGTTGAGCGACCAGCCCAGCGCACCGGCGAGGGCGCTGCCGTCGATGCCCTTGATGACTTCGGTCAGGTCGGCGGGCGGAGCGCCCGCGTAGGTGCCGGAGAGCGTCAACTCCGGAGCGTACGACGGCTGGAGTTCGGCGGCAGCCGCGCTCGCCCCGCCGCCCTGGCTGTAGCCGTACAGGCCCACCCGGGACCGGTCGGTGATCGACGCGGTCGGCAGCGCGCGTGCGGCGCGGACGGCGTCGAGCAGGGCGTGGCCGCCGTCGAGGCGATTGACATAGGTGTGCAGGCGGTCGGTCGCGCCGAGCCCGACGTAGTCGGTGACGACCACGGCGACGCCGGACGTCAGCAGCCGGTAGACCGCCAGGTCCTCGTAACCGACCGACACCGTCTGGCTGTTGATGGTGAGGGGGTGCTCCAGTGCCATGGAGGCCGCGCACTGGTCGCCCTGCCCCATGGTGCCCGGAGCCAGCGCGACCAGCGGGCGTGGACCGCCGCCCTGCCATGCCGACGTTGGTTCCAGGTAGGCGCCGGTGACAGCGACCGGCTGCCCGTTCGAGTCCGTCGACTTGTACATGATGCGGGTCGCGGTGCCCGGGAAGACTCCGCCCGGTATCGGCAGGCTGAGGGCCAGGGGCAGTGTCTCGGTCCTGATCAGCGTTCCGTCGGCGGCCGGAAGCGTCGACGGTGCCTCGTAGAACGCGGGGATGGTCACCCCGCGGGAGACGACGGGCTCCTGGCCCGTGTCGGCGGCCGCGGACGTCGCCTGGGAGCCGAGGATGCCGAGGGCCATGACGGCAGCGGCCATCAGGCGGCCGGACCGCGGAGCGGAACTGTCCCGCGGTTCTGGGGCTGCGGCATCGTCCGGCAGGGCCATGGGCCGCTGACGCGCTGTGCCGGATCGGGGAGTTCGGTTCATGCGGCTCACTCCATGCTTCGGTGGGGAGGCGGCTCGTGACACGACGAAGTCCTCGCGGCGGCGTCGTGCAGGAGCGAGGGAGGGGAGAAGCTGGTGGGGCGTTGACAGAGGAACTCGGCGGGCTCAGGCGCCCTGGGCTGCATCGCGGGGGTCTGGGGCAGGGCTGCGCCGAGTACTCGGTCGGCGACTCGTGCGCGCGCCCGGCCCGCCCGGGCGGCGTGCAGCGAGTCGACACGGTGGCGTGCGGAGGCGGTCGACCTGACCCGACGGTAAGTCTCGTGTTGTACACGCTAGTTACCGGCGGGTACACAGGAGAGTAGAGGCGGGTGTCACTCAGTGACAAGATGTCTGCGTGCGTCATTTCGACTCTCGATATGCTGCCCGTGACGCGACGCGAGAGACGGTGGGGGATCGGTGCAGCACTCAGGGCCCGTACGCGGAGCGGCCACGGACAGTCGGGCCGCCGGCCCGTCCCTCGGCGAACGGCGCAGGGAGTCCCTGCGCCTGGAGATCGCCCGTGAGGCCGTGCGGCTGTTCGCCGCACAGGGAGTCTCCGCGACCACCGGGGAGCAGATCGCCCAGGAAGTGGGTGTCTCCGCCCGCACGCTGTGGCGCCACTTCCCGACCAAGGAGAGCTGCGTCCGCCCGCTGCTGACCGCCGGACTCGACATCGCCACCGCCCAGTTGGGCCACTGGCCGCCGGGCATGACCCTGGTGGACTTCCTCACCGCGGCCTTCCGCGGCGGGGGACTCCCGGCCGCCGACCCGGCGGTCCTCGGACTGGTCAGGATGACCCACACGGAGCCGGCACTGCGTGCCGTCTGGCTCCAGGCCCACGACGACGCACTCCCCGTCCTGCAGACACTCCTCGCCCGTCGATCCGGCGGGGACCCGGACGACCTCCGCGTCAAGGTGCACGCGGCAACCCTCAACGGTGCCCTGCGGGCGGCAGCCGAGGACTTCGCCCGCTGCTGTGCCGACGACCCCGACGTTCCGGGCGATGAACTCGCCGCACGCCTGCTCGCCGCAGTCGGCGCCGCGTCGGAGGGACTCCCGTACTGACCGGAGAGACTCCCGTACCGAGGGGCGTCTCAGTGCATCGGGGGTGGCACGGCTGCCCTCGGATGCGGATGTGTGCTCAACGATGAGGGAGAACGGTATGGAGCCATCGGAACTTCGCCGCGCAGTCGAGGCAGGACGGGCGACCGCTTCGGAGCTGGGCCTTCAGGTCGACGATGTGATCGTCATCCACAACTCGGACCGCGTCGCGCTGCGCCTGGTCCCGTGCGATGTTCTGGCTCGGGTCGCGCCTTTGGAACATCTGGCTGATTCCGAGTTCGAAGTGGAGGTTGCTCACCGCCTGACCGACGTCGACGCTCCGGTGGCCGAACTCGACCCTCGGGGAGGCCTGCGAGTCCACGTGCGTGACGCCTTCGCCATCTCGCTCTGGACCTACTACGAACCTGTGCGTTCAGAGATCGTGCCGGCCGACTACGCGGACGTGTTCATGCGGCACCACGCGGCCCTGCGCCGGATCGAGCTGGACGCACCGCACTTCACCGACCGAGTCGCCGTGGCACTGTGCGTGGTGAACGACCGGGAACAGTCACCCGAGCTGCCCGACTCCGACCGCGAACTCCTCAGCAACACACTCGGTGGACTGAGCGCCGCGATCCGTGTCGACAAAGCCGACGACCAACTGCTGCATGGCGAGCCGCATCCGGGCAACCTCCTGAACACAAGGAGAGGGCTGCTTTTCGTGGACCTCGCCACCTGCTGCCGTGGGCCGATCGAGTTCGACCTCGCACACGCGCCCGAAGAAGTGGGAAAGCACTATGCGGGGGCTGACCACGACCTGATTCACCGGTGCCGCGCCCTGAACTGGGCGATGTTCTCGGCCTGGCGCTGGCGCCGAGACGACCAGATGCCGGACCGGAACCACCGGAGAGCGGAGGGGCTCGACCGGGTTCGTACGGCACTCGATCGCTGCGGACTGGGCTGAACTCGGGACAGAGGGGGCTCCCCGGTGCAGGAGCGGTCCAGCACCTCGTACGGCGCGCAGGACCCGGCGAGGCCGAGCAGGTGATGAAGCGGAGGCAGGCGTGCCACCGGCCGTCGATTGGCTCTCGCGCCGGAACGACGCACCGGCGGAGACTGGACAGCCGATGCCGTCCTCGGAGGAGTTCTCATGCAGGTAGCCGTAGTCACCTTCGACGGGTTCAACGAGCTCGACAGCTTCATCGCCTCCGCCCTGATCAACCGGTGTCGTGGGGACGGACTGGAAGCCTTCATCACGACACCGACACCCGTGATCACCTCCATGAACGGTGTCGAAGTGTCGGGACAGCGCCCGATGGAGTTCGTGGCCGAGGCCGACGCGGTGCTGATCGGCAGCGGCGTCAAGACACGTGACGTGGTCGCCGACGACCGGCTGATCTCCACACTCCGGCTCGATCCCTCGCGCCAGCTGATCGGCGCCCAGTGCTCCGGCGCCCTGGTGCTCGCCCGGCTCGGGCTGCTCGACGGCATGCCGGCATGCACCGACATGAAGAGCCGGCCCTTCGTCGAAGCCTGCGACATCACCGTGCTCGACACGCCCTTCCACGCGGAGGGGAACATCGCCACGGCAGGCGGCTGCCTGGCGTCGCAGTACCTCGCCACATGGGTCATGACCCGACTGGTCGGAGAGGACTCCGCACGCGGCGTCCTCGACTACGTGGCCCCGGTCGGAGAGAACGAGGAAACCGTCGAGCGCGCCCTGCGTGCCGTCCGCTCGGGCCAGGCCGCCCTCCACTGACGTCCGGAGCATCGAGGCCGCCGGGCACGGTGTTGCAAATGCAACATCTCCACCTTTTCGTCAACCCCGATCCACCCCCATGACCCCGGGCTGTCGCCCTTCAGGACCGGCACCGGCACGGCCGGGCAGGGTGCGTCCGCCGTCGCGCGAGTCGCCCCGGCCCGCGGTTACGGGGTGCAATGGAGGACCGGCTGCCGCCGGGCATAACCCGGGGCCCGCCTCGGTTGTGACTGTTGCAGCAGACGGCGATCATGGAACGGCACCGCCCGGAGGGATCGGAACGTATGAGCGACACGACGGACACCCCGTACGACGCCAAGGCCGCGGTCGGCCGGTACGGCCTCTGGAGCGTCGGCCTCCGCTCGGAGGATCCGGCCCGGCGCGCCGACATCGCCGAGGCGGCCGCCGAGATCGAGCAACTCGGTTACGGAGCGGTCTGGTTGGGTGGCAGCAGCCACGCCAGACACGCCCTGCCCCTGCTCGAAGCGACGTCGCGCCTGACCGTCGGCACCAGCATCCAGAGCATCTGGCAGTACGACACCGACGAGAGCGCCGCCGGTTTCGACGAGGTCGAGTCGGCACACCCCGGCCGCTTCCTGCTGGGCCTCGGGGTGAGCCACGCCAAGCTCGCGGACCAGTACCGCCGCCCGTACTCGTCGCTCGTCGACTATCTGGACGCGCTGGACGCCCTCGGGGTGCCCGAAGACCGGCGGGTCCTGGCCGCGCTCGGGCCGAAGACGCTCACCCTCTCCGCCGACCGGGCGGCGGGCGCGATCCCTTACCTGGTCACGCCCGAGCACACCGCCCAGGCGCGCGAGATCCTGGGCGAAGCCCCGCTGCTCGCACCGGAGTTCGCGGTGGTGCCGGAGACCGACCCGACCCGCGCCCGCACCCTGGCCCGCGCGCATCTCGCCCTGTACCTCACCCTGCCCAACTACACGAACAGCTTCCTGCGCCTCGGCTTCACCGAGGAGGACCTGGCCTCCGACGGCAGCGACCGCCTCGTGGACGCCCTGTACGCGTGGGGCGACGAGGCCCGGATCCGCGACCGGGTCAACGCCTTCCTGGAGGCGGGCGCCGACCATGTCGCGCTCCAGATGGTGGACGGAAGTCCTGGGGACGGCCTCCCCCGCGAGGCATGGCGCAGGCTCGCGGCCACCTTGGAATTGGGCTAGTTCCGAGCCGCACAGCGAAAAGAGGTGCGCGATGGTGCCGGAAGCACACAGGGCGGTGGAAGGCGGCACCGCACTCGGAAAGATCGTCGTCGACATCCTGGGCTGACGGCTGAGGGCTGGCGGCTGAGGGCTGAGGGCTGAGGGCTGAGGGCTGTGCGGCGGCGCACAAGTGCGGCGGGGGACAGGACGCGGCCGGCTGAGGCGCGTGTGGATAATGCCTTGTGTGACTTCAGACTTGGTCCGCCCGCGATGGCGGCCGGCGCTGCGAGGCTTCCTGCTCTTCCTCGTGGGCGGCGGCGTCGGCTCGTTCGTCTACGAAAAGCTGAGGCATCACTCCGTGGACGCGTCGGTCTGGGGCGGGTTGCTGTTCGGGGCGATGGTGTGCGCGACGCTCACCGCGCTGTTCCCGGGACGACGGCGCCGCTGAGCCGCTCTCGTGCGAGCGTGCGCGTCGGGCTCTGATCGGGCAGTCGGCGTCAGCCTCGGCGGACGCCCTTCTCACCGCGGATGCGGGCGAGTTCGCCGCTCGGCTGCGAGCCGTCGCGGCGGCGGGCCGCTGGGGCTGCGGTGACACAGGTGGGGGTGCGGCGCATTCTCATGACTGCCGACCGGACGTCATCGCCCGTCGAACCGCTGCGGTCGCCCACCACCAGCGAACCTGTGCCGTCCCGGCACCCTGGTGCCGGGACGGCAGAGCTCGACGCGGTGTAAGCCCAAGTCATCAGACGAACAGAATCACGCAAGAATTTGCGTTCCTTGCGTCCACTTGCGCCTGGTGCAACAAAGCTCAGATCCGCACCCGCACGGAGCCGTGCGCCAGGAACCGTGGGCCCGTGCGGAGCTGCCGCCTGGAATGCGCGGGAGGTGCTCCACGCGCAGAAAGCCTGAATCGGTACGGGACTTGATGTGACCGTGGCGGCCCGGCCGCATCTCTCCCCGGCGCCTGTTCATCGGCCTGCGCAGTGGCGAGGGTGTCGCGGACGCGTGCCCTCCGCCGTTGAGGCGCGGGTGCGGCCGGTGAAACTTGTGTCGCTCGAGCCGTAGACGGACTCGCATGTCTCTGCAATATTGCGATGAAACAATGCAAGAAGCTGCGCACGGTCTTCTGGTGAAGACCGTGTCGCTCCGTACGGCCGGCTCCTGCCGTCCTGTCGTACCGCGCCACCGCTCCGCCCAGGAACGAGCCGCCCTCGCCGCCCCCTCGGCGCGCGAACCTCCTCAGGGAGTAACCCCACATGAATCGACACAAGCCGAGATCCTGGAGACCACGCGCGGCAACCGCCGCGCTCGCCTCCGCCGTCATGGTTCTGGGCCTGCCCGCCGTCGGCGCGCGCGCGGCCGGCGGTCCCGACGCCGCCGCGACTGCCGCCACCAAGGCCGGCAGCGCCCTCGGCGCCCACACCGCCGCCCACATCACCGACGGCGACGCCGACACCTACTGGCAGGCCGGAAAGAAGTCGGCCCAGTGGGTGCAGACCGACCTCGGACGGACCAAGCGCGTCCGCCAGGTCGTGCTGCGTCTGCCCGAACAATGGAAGTCACGCAAGCAGACGCTGGCGCTCCAGGGCAGCGCTGACGGAAAGAGCTTCGCCACGCTCAAGTCGTCGGCGCAGTACGTCTTCAGCCCCGGCAACGGCAATACGGTGAAGGTGTCCTTCCCCGCGACCCTCGCCCGGTACGTGCGGGCCGACTTCAGCAACAACTCGGTCGCCTCCACTGCCCAGCTCGCCGAGATGCAGGTCCTCACATCCGCCGCCTCGACCCCCAACCTCGCCCTGGGCAAGCCTTTCAGCGAGAGCGGCCACGCCGATGTCTACGGCGCGGCCAACGCCGGTGACGGCAACCGGGCCACCTACTGGGAGAGCAAGAACAACGCCTTCCCGCAGTGGCTCCAGGTCGACCTCGGATCCTCGGTCAAGGTCAACGAGGTGGCGCTGCGACTGCCCGGCGGATGGCCGAGCCGCAGTCAGACCCTCAAGATCCAGGGCTCCACCGACAACCAGAACTTCACTGACCTGACGGCCTCGAAGGCGTACGCCTTCGACAGCGGCAACGACCAGTCGGCGACCATCAGCTTCGACACCACCACGACCCGGTACGTGCGCGCGTACTTCACCGCCAACACCGGCTGGCCCGCAGGGCAGTTGTCCGAGCTCGAGGTCTACGGACCGGCGACCGGCGACACCCAGGCGCCCACCGCGCCGTCGAACCTGAGCTACACCGAACCGGCCACCGGGCAGATCAAGCTCGCCTGGAGCGCCGCCACCGACGACACGGGCGTCACCGGCTACGACATCTACGCCAACGGCCAGCTGCGGGCGAGCGTCGCAGGCAACGTCCTGACATACACCGACACCCAGCCCGCCGGCAGCGACATCACGTACTACGTCCGGGCCAAGGACGCCGCGGGCAACGTCTCGTCCAACAGCAACAGCGTCACGCGCAAGGGATCGGGCGGCGACACCCAGGCGCCCACGGCGCCCGGCAACCTCGCCTACACGCAGTCCGGCAGCGACGTGAAGCTGACCTGGCAGGCGTCGAGCGACAACGTCAAGGTCACCGGCTACGACGTCTACGCCGACGACCAGCTCGTCAAGTCCGTGGCGGGCGACGTCACGACGTACACCGACACACCGTCGGCGACGGCCACCATCACCTACTACGTGAAGGCGAAGGACGCCGCCGGGAACGTGTCGGCGGCGAGCAACAGCGTCACCCGGACCGGCTCGACCGGTTCCGGCTCCAACCTCGCCGAGGGCAAGCCCATCGAGGCGTCCTCGTACACCTTCACGTACGTTGCCACCAACGCCAACGACGGCCAGACCAGCACCTACTGGGAGAGTGCGGGCGGCGCCTACCCGGCCACCCTCACCACCAAGCTGGGGGCCAACGCCGACCTCAGCCAGGTCGTCGTCAAGCTCAACCCGGACGCCGCCTGGTCGACACGCACACAGAACATCCAGGTGCTCGGCCGCGACCAGGACGCGACAGCCTTCACCAGCCTCGTCGCGGCGAAGGACTGCACGTTCAACCCGGCCGGCGGCAACACCGTGACCATCCCGGTCTCCGGCTCCGCCGCCGACATCCAGCTCAAGTTCACCGCCAACTCGGGCGCTCCCGGCGCGCAGGTCGCCGAGTTCCAGGTGATCGGCACCCCGGCCGCCAACCCGGACCTCAAGGTCACCGGCATCACGAACACGCCCGCGGCCCCCGTCGAGTCGGACGCCATCAGCCTCACGGCGACCGTCACCAACAGCGGCAGCAAGGCGGCCAAGGCCACCGACCTCAACTTCACACTCGGCGGCACCAAGGCCGCCACGGCCGACGTCCCGGCCCTCGCCGCCGGCGAGTCGAAGACCGTCACCGCGAGCATCGGCACCCGGGACGCGGGCAGCTACCCGGTCGGCGCCGAGGTGGACCCGTCGAACAAGGTCATCGAGCAGAACGAGGCGAACAACACCTTCAGCCGCTCCGACGCCCTCGTCGTCAAGCCGGTCTCCAGCTCCGACCTGCTCGCCGCACCGGTGTCCTGGACGCCCTCCAGCGCCTCGTCCGGTGACGAGGTGAAGTTCACCGTCGCGATCAAGAACCAGGGTTCGGTTGCCTCTGCCGCCGGCGCCCACGACGTCACGCTGACGATTCAGGACTCCAAGGGCGCCACCGTCAAGACGCTCAGCGGCACCTACAACGGCGCCGTCGCGGCGGGCCAGACGACCGCACCGGTCAGCCTCGGATCGTGGACGGCCGCCAACGGCAAGTACACCGTGAAGACGGTCATCGCCGACGACGCCAACGAACTGCCGGTCAAGCGGGCCAACAACACCACCACGCAGCCCCTGTTCGTCGGCCGCGGCGCGGACATGCCGTACGACATGTACGAGGCCGAGGACGGCACGGTCGGAGGCGGCGCCAAGGTCGTCGGCCCGAACCGGACCATCGGCGACATCGCGGGCGAGGCGAGCGGCCGCAAGGCGGTGACCCTCACCGGGAACGGCCAGTACGTCGAGTGGACCACCCGGGCTGCGGCCAACACCCTCGTCACCCGCTTCTCGATCCCGGACGGCACGAACACGACGCTCGACGTCTACGTCGACGGCCAGTTCCTCAAGGCGATCGACCTCACCTCGAAGTACGCCTGGCTCTACGGCAACGAGACCTCGCCCGGCAACTCGCCCGGCTCCGGGGCGCCCCGCCACATCTACGACGAGGCGAACCTGCTGCTCGGCAGGACCGTCCCGGCCGGTTCCAAGATCCGGCTCCAGAAGGACGCGGCCAACACCTCCACCTACGCGATCGACTTCATCAACACCGAACAGGCGACGGCGAACCCCAACCCGGACCCGGCCGCCTACGCCGTACCGACCGGATTCACCCACCAGGACGTGCAGAACGCGCTCGACAAGGTCCGTATGGACACGACGGGCAAGCTCGTCGGCGTCTACCTGCCCGCCGGTGACTACGAGACCTCCAGCAAGTTCCAGGTCTACGGCAAGGCCGTCAAGGTCGTCGGCGCCGGGCCGTGGTTCACCCGCTTCCACGCCCCCGCCTCGCAGGAGAACACCGACGTCGGCTTCCGCGCCGAGGCCAGCGCCAAGGGCTCGACGTTCGCCGGCTTCGCCTACTTCGGCAACTACACGTCACGGATCGACGGCCCGGGCAAGGTGTTCGACTTCTCCAACGTCTCCGACATCACCATCGACGACATCTGGGTCGAGCACATGGTGTGCCTCTACTGGGGCGCCAACACCGACAACATGACCATCAAGAACTCCCGCATCCGTGACATGTTCGCCGACGGCATCAACATGACGAACGGCTCCACGGACAACCATGTGGTCAACAACGACGCCCGGGCCACGGGCGACGACAGCTTCGCCCTCTTCTCGGCGATCGACGCGGGCGGCGCCGACGAGAAGAACAACCTCTACGAGAACCTGACGTCGACACTCACCTGGCGGGCGGCCGGCATCGCCGTCTACGGCGGCTACAACAACACCTTCCGCAACATCCGCGTCGCCGATACCCTGGTGTACTCCGGCATCACGATCTCCTCGCTGGACTTCGGCTACCCGATGAACGGCTTCGGGACCGAACCCACGACGATCGAGAACGTCTCCCTGGAGAGAACGGGCGGCCACTTCTGGGGCTCCCAGGTCTTCCCCGCCATCTGGGCGTTCTCCGCCTCGAAGGTCTTCCAGGGCATCCGGGTCAACGACGTCGACATCGACGACTCCACCTACGGAGGCGTGATGTTCCAGACCAACTACGTCGGCGGCCAGCCGCAGTTCCCGGTCAAGGACACCGTCTTCACCGACATCTCCATCACCAACTCCAAGAAGAGCGGAGACGCGTTCGACGCCAAGTCCGGATTCGGCATCTGGGCCAACGAGCTCCCGGAACCCGGCCAGGGCCCCGCGGTCGGCGAAGCCACCTTCCGTAACCTGCGGATGAGCGGCAACGCCCAGGACGTCCGCAACACGACCAGCACATTCAAGATCAACATCGAGTAGGTCCAGAACGGAACCGAACGGTACGGGGTCGCCTTCGAGGAGGGCGGCCCCGTCATCGCTCCCGTCAGCCTCTGAGCACTTGTACCGCTGCCTGTCCGGCTTTGATGTCGAAGGACAGCAGTTCCAGGGCTTCGGCCACGCCGCGCGCGAGGGCCGTACTGACCCCGTTGTGCTCTTCTGTCTGCCAGTCACCGTTGGTGCGTTCCTGGCCGAAGTAGCGGCACAGGATGGAAGCCAGATCGAGATAGACCGCTGTCGCCTGGCTCAGGTGATGGTCGGTGAAGGCTGCCAACTCCGCCGCTGATTTCTCGAGCGACTCCGCGAGCTCGGCGGTGGCGCCACTGTTGGCGCGGATCTCTTTGAGGGCGGCGAGGGCAGATCCCACCAGGTCGGCGGCATCGGCCTTGGCGTGGGAGACAAGTGCTTCGCATATCAGGGTGCTGTGGCGTGTGAGCACGCTGCGGACCGCGACGGCGACGGAGACGGGAACGTCGCCCGCGGACCGCCTGCAGTCGACACAGTGACGAGCGGCGCGGATCAGGTCCCGCGGTACACCCCCGCTCAGTGCGTGGCAGAAGAGGATGAGTGGGTCGGGGAAGTCGAAGACGCGCCGGTTGAGCAGCTGCTGTGATTCGTCCGTCGACAGCCGCTCGACCGGAACGATGGAATCGAACGAAGAGTCAAATGCGTCGCGCAGCGGGATTCCCCGGAGGGAGAAGCTGTGCAGGGCGTCCTCGCTCACGGAGACGATGACATGGACACCGGGCACGTGGAGGATGTCTTTGATGCTGTTGACGAACTTGAGGGCGTCCTTGACCTTGTCGACCTTGTCCAGTTCGTCAAGGGCAATGACGATGCATCGGTCCGTTTCCTGCACGGTGAGGGCCGCGAACTCCTTGAACTTCGTCACCAGTTCAGGATGTGTCAGCTCACGCTCGGTCTGCTCGAACTGGTCCTGGTCCTCCGCTGAGACAGGCTTCAGCAAGAAGGTGTTCTTGGAGGTGCGCTTTTGCATGTGAGAGAAGTCCAGGCCCCGTTCGGCTTCCTGCGCGGCGAGCAGGAGTGCCGGCGCCCGCAGCTGGGCACTGCGCGACATGCGTGCGGGGGAGGAGACGAGTGTCGCCAGCGCGCCGCCCACTCCCAGCAGCATCAGGACGAGACCCGGGATGTCCTGCGCCGCCACCACCGTGGTGCCGTACCGGCTCAAGGTGAAGAGGATGATGCCGATGAGGAAGAGGATCGAGCAGGTGAAGTACCGTGCCTGGTTGATCCGTTGTCGCTCGGACCGTTGGCGCACCCGCTCGTCGCCGTAGTCCTTGTGCAGCGCCCGCACGGTCCGGGTGAGTTCTCGGAAGACGACGCGAATGAAGTCCTCCGCCGCGTACCTGACCGGGATGGACAAGTAGACGTTGAGCGAAGCCGCTTCGTCGGCCAGCCGGTGCTGGACGTCGCGCATCAGCGTGGTCTTGCCGACACCTCGGGGTCCGCTGATGCCGATCGCTGACGTCTTGTGCTCCCGGATGAAGCTCAACAGGCTGTCGGCCGAAGCCGATGGGACCACGTCGCCGGAATCGATCTCCACCAGGATTGGGGCATCTGTGCTGGTCAGCATGGCGATGTCGTTCTTGGCGCGCTCCTTGTTCTCGTTCACGACGCTGGTGGCGAGTGCCTGCACTTCTACGACCAGGGCGGCCAGAAGGAACGCCCTTGCGGAACGGTAGTGACCTACCGCTGCTTCGCGGTCCTGGAGCCAGGGACGGAGCTGGCGTGGGACCAACGGGCCCACGACGACTGCCACGAGGGCACAGAGGACGATCATTGCCACCCAGGCGGGGCGATACCCGGTCGCCCCTCCGGTTGCGACGTCGATGGTGCCACCGACAGCTCCGACAGCACCGGCCGCGGCGAAAAGGGCCAGCCCGAGGAAACGCTGGATGACGACTGAGGGGGGACGTCTCCATCCCAGCCGGCGGTGTGCATCGACAAGTCCCGAGTACGCGGCCAGACCTGTCAGGTTGAGACGCGCCTCTACTGCTTCTTTGACCGTGTCGTCGACGGGCAGAGTGCGCTGCTTGACGAATTCGCCCCATGCCTCGGTGAAGAGCTGCTGCCCCTCGTCCGTGAGGGAGATGCGAGGGAGTCGTCGCCATGGCATCGGCGTCTCCTAATGCTGAGTATCAGTGGCGAGGTGCGTACGACTTGACGTGGCGATGCCGCTGTCGATGGCGAGACTCGGTGCCCTAACCCATCGGCTGTCAGTAGAGCCTAGGGTGCAGAACGGTCGGAACGGCCGCTCTTCCCACCAACTCCTCTGCAGGATCCTCTCCTTGAGGCACGTCCGCACTGGGTTCTGAAACAAGTCGGTGAGGACGACGGCGATTCCTGGAGAACCCCCATGAAGGCCGGTACGTGGGCGCAGGCTAGGTTGGCGAAGACGGCCCCGTCGAAGAGGCAGGAAGGAAAGCATGGACGAGGAAGCCGAGCGCTACCGGGTCGAGTTCGCCAGCGGTACCGCAGCCTCGGTGGCGAAGCGGCGCTCCTTCCGCGACCACGAGCGGAACGACATCGAGCCCGAGCTGCCTGGTTGGCCACCTCGGCAGCGCTTCGCGGTGCGGGGGTTCTTCGGCCGGCTCGGCTTGCACGCTCGTACCGCCCTCGGCGGGCTGCTGATGTTGCCGCTGTACGTCATTGCCGGCGCCCTGGGCAGTCCCTCGTCGCCGGACAAGCGGGGCAAGCTGGAGGAGCGGGAGAACGAAGTGGACGACTTCCCCGTCATGTGGGCGGGTGACGGAGAGACGGCCCGTACGCTTCCCTGGCAGCTCGACCCCTCGCGGCGCTCCTGGCGAACGGTGACTGAGATCGAACTCGGCGGGCCTGACGGCCTCGTGCGTATGACGTCCCATGAGGACACGGCGCGGGGCAACTGGTTCGTATCCTGGGGCGGTGGCGGGAAGGTGCCGGGATCCGAGACCGTTCTGTGGGAACTGCCTCGCAATGAGATCATCGGCGCGGAGATCAAGTCCTTCAGCATGGCCGAAGCCGACTTCAGGATCTCGTTCCGAGACGGTTCCTGGACGCGGCTGACGGCGACTTCGCCGGACGGAGCGCGCAGGATCGTGGCTCTACTCGGCTAGTGTCTACCCGCGGACCGTGTGCCGTACGTCGACCGCTGGGTGACGCTTTGACCGGCTGCTCCGCAGCCTCGTCATGCGCCTTCGCGGCGAGCGCCATCGGCTACTGCGAGCCTTCACCGACTGCAGGGGGACGAGCTCGCCGGCCGACGGAGGCCCTACGACGTCCCCGGCCGGACCTGTGACGGAATCTCCACGTCCCGCGCCTTGTCTCCCGCCGGGAGCTGATCGGCGTAGCCGGCCTCGGTCCACACCAGCTTCTTGAACTGCTCCGGGGTGAGTGTTCCCTGCCAAGGGACGCCACCCGGGCAGAACACGGAGGTGCAGCCGTAGCAGTAGTGCGCCGGCTGCCACACGAGCTCCGCACGCGGGGACCCGGCCTCCGCGGCCGCCTTCTCTCGCCCATCACCCCGCACGACGACGAAAGTCCCGATGAAACACAGCAGGGCGAGCGCCACACCGCCGATCACATACAGCGGCTTGTTCTGCTGAACCCCGGTGTAGGCGACGGCGATTCCGATGCCGGTCATCACCATGCCCTCCACGAAGTGCATGCATCCGTCGCCGGTCTTGTCCGGTCCCGGTGCCAGACGTCCGTACAGGTCGTCACGCATCGCACCCTTGCCACCGCGGGCCTGCTCGACCGTCCGCACTTCGGTACCGCCGCACCCCGGACACCTGACCTCAACCGGCTCTCCGGTCCCCTCGTACCCCATGGCGATCAGCGTATCGACCCCCGAAACGCGAGCGGCAACCGGTCGCCGTTCGTTCTGGGGCCCAGTGCGCGTGCGCGCGGTTGGGAACAGGAGGGCCTGTCAGCGCCCGGATGCCGCAATGAAGGCAGCGACGGCCAGCAGCAGTAGCCCGAGGATCAGGAGGTCGACGGCGAGCCGCAGTTGTCGGAACTTGCGGTGGACTATCCGAGAGAGAAAGACAACACGCTCTGGTTTGCGGTCCGCCCCCACGTGGATCAACAGCGCGTCACGGTCCAGACTCGACCACAACTCCCAGCCTTCTCCGGCACGTCCGCCCAAGGCCGGCCTGATCGAGATGAGCAGGATCAGTATCGATGCGGCCAGAGCAGCCAGCCCGAGTGCCCCAGGCAGGCGCGCGTACCGGCCGAGGTCTGCGTTATGAGCGATTGTCGCGACCAGCGCCAAGATGCCTCCGGCGACTGCTATGAGCAGACTTGCCTTCGTGTCGTGCCGCACGAGTTCCCTGCCCAGCATGCTGTCGGCCATGCTGAGATTTTGCTCAGTGTGGTCAGGTGGCTGCTGCGACATGTGGCCCCTCCATGGCTGCGTGCAGTCGAGGTGCTCTCTACGACGCCTGCACTTTCAGTGCGGTTCTCCCAACTTGCTTGTTGAGCAAGTGAGTTACGCATGGTGAGGCTCATCGGTCGAGCCTTCAGCACGATGACACTGCAGCAGTCCCCAGGAGCGGAACGGTCCGCTGCCGTGAGGAAAAGAGAAGGACGAATCTCGTTCCACAGATACCTAGGGTTTGCCCCACAGCGGGCGATCGTCCTCCGGGCGGCTCGTCTGCCTGAGGGTGGGACCTGGCTGTTCCCAGTGGCTGAGGCGCCGGACGGCCGGTCCGGCGCCGGGGCCGTGCGCCGGTCAGCGGCGGATGAGGCCCAGGCTCGTGGCGGTGGCGACCGCGGCGGTGCGTGAGTCGACGTCGAGCTTGGCGTAGACGCGGGCGAGGTGGGATTTGACGGTGCCCTCGGTGAGGTGGAGGCGCTCGCCGACGGCCTGGTTGGACAGGCCCTGGGCGACGAGGGTGAGGACTTCGGTCTCACGAGGGGTGAGGGTGGTACCGGGTGCACGGAGCCGGTTCATGAGTCGCTCGGCGACCGTGGGGGACAGGGTGGTGCGACCGGTGGCGGCGGTGCGGACGGCGGCGGCCAGTTCCTCGGGCGGTGCGTCCTTGAGGAGGTAGCCGGTGGCGCCCGCTTCGATGGCGGGCAGCGTGTCGGCGTCGGAGTCGTAGGTGGTGACGATCAGTACGCGGGGTGCACCGGGCCGGGCGGTGATGGCGGCGGTCGCCTCGGCGCCGCCCATGCCCTTGCCGAACTGCAGGTCCATGAGGACGACGTCGATGTCGCCTTCGGCGGCGCGTACGACGGCATCCTCGGCGGTGGCGGCTTCGGCCATCACGGTGAGGCCGGGTTCGGTCTCCAGTACGGCGCGAAGCCCGGCCCGTACGACGGGGTGGTCGTCGGCCAGGAGGAGGCGGATGGTGCTGTCGGTCACGGGCGGGCCTCGGGCTCGGTCTCGTCGGGAGGGGGCAGGGGCAGTCGGGCGGTCAGTGTGGTGCCGTGGCCGGGGGTGGATGCGACGGCCAGGGTGCCGCCGAGGTCGTGGGCGCGTGAGCGCATGGCGGCCAGGCCGAAGCCGCCGTTGCCGGCGTCGCGGTCGGGCAGCCGGCCGGTGTCGAAGCCCGCGCCGTCGTCGGCGACGGTGAGGGCGACGCGGCCGTCGGCGTAGTCGAGGGTGATGTCCGCGGTGGCGGCCTGCGCGTGGCGGACGGTGTTGGCGAGGGCGGACTGGGCGATGCGCAGCAGGGCGACCTCGTGTCCGGTCGGCAGCGGTACGGGGTCGCCGGTGAGGTGGAATCGGGTGGTGAGCGGGTGGCGGGCGCTGGTGGTGGAGCACAGGCGTTCCAGGGCGTCGGCCACGGTGGTGTCTTCGAGGGCGGGCGGGGTCAGGGCGGCGACGAAACGGCGGGCCTCGGCAAGGTTGTCCATGGCCGCCTGGCGGGCTTGCTCCACGTGGCGGGCGGCGGCTTCGGGCCGGTCGGGCAGGGCGCGCCCGGCGGCACGCAGCAGCAGCTGGATGCTGGTCAGCCCCTGGGCGAGGGTGTCGTGGATCTCGCGGGCCAGGCGCTCGCGTTCGGCCAGTACGCCGGCGGTGTGCTGGACGGCGGCGAGGTCGGCGCGGGTCGCGGTCAGCTCTTGGATCAACCGGCGGCGCTGCTCACTCTCGCGGTAGAGCGCCTGATAGCCCCACACCACGGCGACGGCCACGGCGGCACCCAGAGCAGGGCCGATGGCCATGGCCGGGCTGAAGGCCTCCTGATGGGCGGCGAAACCGGCGATGGCGGCGACCGCGGTGGCCACCACGGCGACGAGGCCGGCGCGGCGGGGCAGCAGGTGGAGCTGGAGGAAGTAGAGGGGGAAGGCGACCCAGACGGCGTCGGCGGACAGGGCCAGCAGCACCAGCCAGACGGCGCCGACAGCAGCCAGCCACAGTGCGGCGGCGCGCCGCGAGCGGCGGACACGGGGCAGGAGCGGCCCGGCCGCGTAGACCCCCGCGCAGAGCGCCGATACGGCGACGACGGCCCCGGAGTGCGGCAGGTGCCCGGTGACGGCGCGGCCCGCGGCGAGGGCGAGCAGAGCGACGACCAGCAGGTGCAGGCACCAGCTCAGGGCCCGGGTGGTCGGGGTCAGGGTGGGGGCGGAGGTGTTCACGGTCCTTCCAGGCTAAGGAAAAGGACCGGACCGGGCCTCTGCCGAAAGTTACAACTGGCGGCCCCTCTCCTGATCCGCGAAGTGCGGTCCTGGGCCAGATGCCTGTGCGGGGTGCCGACGGCGACGGTGGGGGAGTACCGCATCCACCACCGCAAAGGACAGGTCCGTGTTCGTCGCCTGGAGAGACCTGAGGTTCGCCAAGGGGCGCTTCGCCCTGATGGGGACCGTCATCGTGCTGATCACCCTGCTGGTCGGGCTGCTTTCCGGGCTGACCGCCGGGCTGGGGCAGCAGAACGTCTCCGCGATCACCTCCCTGCCCGCCGACAGAATCGCCTTCGCCGCGCGCGACGGCGGGCAGGACCTGTCGTACGCCGACTCGACGGTCACCGAGAAACAGTGGCGGTACTGGGCCCGCACGCCCGGCGTCACCCGCGCCGAACCGCTGGGCATCACCACCACCCGGGCCGCAGCGGGAGACAGGAGCGCCGGGGTGTCCGTCTTCGGAGTGCGGCCCGGCTCCTCGCTCGCACCGGAGGGCGGCGAGCTCGACGGGCACAACGCGGTGCTGTCCGTCACCGCCGCCGCCGACCTCGGCCTGAAGCCCGGTGACACCGTCACCGTCGCCGGGCGGCGACTGACGGTCGCGGCCGTGCGGGGCGACGCCCACTTCAGTCACACCCCCGTCGTCTGGACCTCCCTCGACGTCTGGCGCAGGACCGCACCGCCCGCCGACAACAGGGAAGGGCCGTCCGCGACGGTGATCGCTCTGAACACCACCTCCGACGCCGACGTCGATGCCACGGACCACGCGGCGGGCACCAAGACGCTCTCCCGGGACGACTCCCTGTCCGCGATCGGCTCCTACACCTCGGAGAACGGCTCCCTGCAACTGATGCGCGGTTTCCTGTTCGCCATCTCCGCCCTGGTCATCGGCGCGTTCTTCACCGTGTGGACCATCCAGCGCAGCGGCGACGTCGCCGTGCTGAAGGCGCTGGGCGCCTCAACGGCCGGCCTGCTCAAGGACGCCCTCGGCCAGGCCGTCGTCCTGCTCGCCGGCGGCACCCTGCTCGGTACGGGCATCGCGGGCGCTCTCGGCGCCGCCGTCTCCGGTTCCGCCGTGCCCTTCGTCCTCGAACCCGCCACGATCCTCGTCCCGGCGGCGGTGATGATCCTGCTCGGCGCGCTCGGGGCCGCGCTGTCCGTCCGCCGCATCACCTCCGTCGACCCGCTGACCGCCCTGGGGAGCGCCCGATGAGTCTGCACCTGACCGACATCACCCTCACCTATCCCGACGGCGATGCCCGGCTGACGGCCCTGGACCGGATCTGCCTGGACGTCCCCAGGGGCAGCCTGACCGCCGTGGTCGGCCCCTCCGGCTCGGGCAAGTCCAGCCTCCTCGCGGTCGCCGCCACCCTCGTCGCCCCCGATGCCGGCACCGTCACCATCGACGGCACCTCCACGACGGGCATGACCCGCCGTGAGCTGACCGAGCTGCGCCGCCACAAGATCGGCATCGTCTTCCAGCAGCCCAATCTGCTGCCCTCGCTCACCGCCGCCGAACAACTCCAGGTCATGGCGCAGATCGACGGCCGGTCACCGAAGAAGTCGTACGGACGGGCCGTGGAACTCCTGGACTCCGTCGGGCTCGCCGATCACGCACACCGCCGTCCCCGCCAGCTCTCCGGCGGCCAGCGCCAGCGCGTCAACATCGCCCGCGCCCTGATGAACGACCCCACCGTCCTCCTGGTCGACGAACCCACGAGCGCCCTCGACCACGAACGCGGCGCCGCCGTCATCGACCTGATCACCCGCCTCACCCACGAGCGCGCCACCGCCACCGTCCTGGTCACCCACGACCGCACCCACCTCACCGCCGCCGACCGCGTCGCCGAGGTGCGCGACGGGAGACTCAGCTGCCCGATCATCCGGTCCGAGCCACTTGCCGACGCGGACGCGGGGGCGTAGTCCAGGGCGTATCCGATCTGGACCGAGGTGTGTCCAACTGGTCGCAGCGTGCGATGAGTTCAGTGCTCTGTAGCGACGGGGTGGTTGCGGCGCTCGGGGGCGACGGACGTGGGCTTGTCGCGTGGCGCCTCCAGGCCTGACGCTACCGCGCCCGGGCTCTGCGCCCGCCCCTCCGGGCGACGGCATCGATCGAGAAGGGCCCCGCCCTGCGGTCGCCGCTCCAACGTCC
The DNA here is from genome assembly GCF_054729265.1 of Streptomyces krungchingensis. Lineage (NCBI taxonomy): Bacteria > Bacillati > Actinomycetota > Actinomycetes > Kitasatosporales > Streptomycetaceae > Streptomyces > Streptomyces krungchingensis. The sequence goes on along the minus strand of NZ_JBPUKY010000001.1, from coordinate 390,326 downwards.
GCAGGGACGGGGCCGCCCGCCCATCGCTCAGTCGGGCGGGCCGTGGGCGGTTGTCCCCGGACGCCCACTCCTGCAAGTAAAACGAATGATTGTTTTTTTCGCAACCTGGTCCGGCCACACAGCCGGCGTCGGGGCGCCGGTCCGCGTCAGCCGGGGGTCTGCCGGCTTCCGGCTGGGGTTGTGCCGACGAACGCCCCCCCCGGAAGTGGACGGCGGTGGCGCGGCGGGCGGCACCCTGGACTCATCATCGAACCGATCGGTACCATCTCGCCCATGCCCGTACCCAAAGGAAGCTCCCTGGATCCGGAACGAACCCGCGCGACGCTCCTCGCCTCCGCGACCGGAATCCTCTACGAGCGCGGCCTCGACGGCGTCGGCGTGACCGAGCTGTGCCGCGCGGTCGGCGCCTCCAAGGAGACCCTGTACCGCCACTTCGGCTCCAAGGACGGCCTCGTCCAGGCAGTGCTCGAGGAGCGCAGCGATCGTGTCGTGCGGTGGCTGACGGACGCGGTCGAGGCGGCGGGACCCGACCCGCGTGCCCAACTCGCGGCCCTCTTCGACGAGCTGAACGGCTGGTATCGGCAGCCCGGCTTCCGTGGCTGTGCCATCGTCAACGCCGCGACCCAACGGCACGTCCCACCCGCCCGCACCGTCGCCGACCGCCACCTGGGGCGCTACCGGCAGCTGCTGACGGACATCGCGCAGCGGTCCGGAGCCCGGGATCCACACCGCCTGGGACGCCAGCTGCTGATCCTCCTGGAAGGCGCCACCGTGGTCGCCGACCATCACGACCCCGATGGTTCGGCCGCCGAGGACGCCAAGCAGGCGGCCCTCGCACTTCTTTCGGCCGCGGGGGCGTGACGACATGGACGTTCAGGGATTCACCGCACCCGGCTTCGAGGCCGTGGCCGAGGTCTTCGCCCGCAACTTCGAGCGGTACGACGAGGTGGGCGCAGCCTTCGCCGCATACCGCCACGGCGAACCCATCGTGGACCTCTGGGGCGGCACCGCGGATCCGTCGAGCGGACGCCCCTGGCACAAAGACACACTCCAACTGGTCTTCTCCGGAGCCAAAGGCCTGACGGCCGCGTGCGTCCTCCTGCTCACGGAACGCGGACTGCTGGACCTCGACGCGCCGGCCGCGCGCTACTGGCCGGAGTTCGCGGCCGCCGGCAAGGGCCGGATCACAGTCGGCGAGATCCTTTCCCATCAGGCACGACTGCCTGGCGTACAAGCACCCTTCAGCACCGAGGAGTTGCTGTCGGTGCCGACCGGATCATCGAGTGCCTCACGGTGGTCGTCTCGGTGAAACTCGACCGGCCTGAATTCGAAGGCGCCACGCGCGGCCTGCTCGGCGGTGCCGCAGTGCGCGCCTGCGTCCAGGAGGCCGTCCAGGAGCACATGGGCACATGGCTGGAAGAACGCCCGAAGCTGGCCGCGGCCGTCATCGGCAGGACCACCTGAGGGACGCAGCTCGGCTGACAGGCGGATCCAGCCGGTGGGCACGGGATGAGTGCCCTTCCCTGACATCGGCGCCCGTGAGGTCACCACCGCTCAGGCGCCGCTTCGTCGTCAGAGCATGAGCTGGTCGATCGTGATGGGCAGCGAGCGGACGCGGCGTCCGGTGGCGTGGAAGACGGCGTTGCCGATGGCCGCGGCGAGGCCGACCAGGCCGACTTCGCCGATTCCCTTGGTTCCCGTGCGAGTTGCCCGGTCAGGACCGCCGACGAAGAGGACCTCGATGTCGGGGACGTCGGCGTTCACCGGCATCAGGTAGTCCCCGAAGGTCGCGTTGGCGATGCGCCCGGTGACGGCGTCGGTGGCCGTCTCCTCGAACATGGCCTGACTGATGCCGCCCACGGTGCCGCCGATGATCTGGCTGGTCGCCGTCTTCTCGTTCAGGATGCGTCCGCCGTCGATGGCGGAGACCACCCGTGTCACCCGCAGCAGCCCCAGCGTGGGGTCGATGCGTACTTCGACGAACTTGGCGCCGAAGGCGCCTGCGGGGGCCATCCCCAGGTCCTCGGCGCGAGGCGGGGTGCTCCTGCCGTCGGCACTGAGTTCCTCCAGACCGTGACGGGCCAGGATGCCCACGTAGGACTCGCCCTGCGCGGAATCCTCGATGAGGTGAATGCGTCCGTCGGAGACCGCCACGTCTTCGGCGGTGGCCCCTTGCAGAGGAGATCGGGTGTCGTCGCGCACGACGTCGAGGAATTCCCGCGTCAGCCGTCGGCAGGCGGCGTGCACGGCGTTGGAGAGGGCCCCGGTGAGACCGGATCCGCCGGCCTGCGGCGCGTACGGCATGTCGGAGTCGCCGAGGTCGAAACGCACCCGGGTGACGTCCAGGCCCAGGAGTTCGGCGGTCAGTTGGGTCATGACCGTGTAGGTGCCCGTTCCGATGTCGGTGGCGGCGCTGCGCGCATACGCCGAGCCGTCGTGACGTACGGACACCCGGGCCTGGCACGGTACTTGGTAGAACGGGTACGAGACCCCGGCCAGACCGTAGCCGACGAGCAGGCTTCCTTCGCGCATGGAGCCCGGTTCCCGGCCGCGTCGCGACCAGCCGAACCGCTCGGCGCCTTCGAGGTAGCACTCGCGCAGGGCGTTGCTCGACCACGGGAGGCCATGAAGCGGGTGCTCGTCCGCGAAGTTGCGCAGGCGGAACTCGAGGGGATCCATGCCGACGGCGTGGGCGACGTCGTCGATCGCCGACTCCAGGGCGAAGTTGCCCTGTCCCTCGGCCGGCGCGCGCATGGAGCCCGGGCAGGGGATGTTCAGGCGCGCCTGGCGGTCGCGGGTCAGCACGTTGGGACAGGCGTAGGCGACGGCCGAACCGGCGGAGACCGGTTCGTAGTCGTCGTCCTCCATCGCCACGGAGGAGATGCCGTGGTGCTCGATGGCGACGAGGTCCCCGTCGCGGGTCGCGCCGATCTTGATCTGCTGGACACTGTTGGGCCGGTGCCCGACGGAGGTGAACATCTCGGGTCGGGTCAGCACCAACTTGACCGGGCGTTTGAGCTCACGGGCCGCGAGTACGGCGAGGATCACGTGGGACCACACCCGCAGTCCGGCGCCGAAGCCGCCACCGACGAAGGGGGCCAGGACCCTGATGCCGCTCTCGGGGATCCGGAAGACCGCGGCGAGTGTCGTACGGACGTTGTGGGGCCACTGCGTGGAGTCGTGCACGGTCAGCGAATCGCCGTGCCAGGACGCGACGGTGGTCATCAGACCGAGCGGGTTGTTGGTGTTGTCGGGGGTGGTGTACGTCCCCTCGACGACCACGTCCGCCTGGGCGAATCCCGCGCCCACGTCACCGCGTTCGGTGTCCATGCCCCAGGGGTTCACGACGATCTCGGCCCGGGGGTCGCCCACGTCGAGCAGGGCCTCGGTCGCTTCGTACTGGATGCGGATCAACCGCGCGGCGTGCCGGGCCTGTTCGGCGCTCTCGGCCACCACGATCGCGACGTGCTGTCCGTAGTGCAGGATGCGGTCGTCCTGCAGGGGAACGGGAGGCGATCCGCCCAGCAGGGTCATCGGACCGTGTTCCAGGCTCGGCGCGGTCAGATGGGTGATGACGGTCAGCACACCAGGAGCCGCCAGGGCCTCGGACGCATCGATGCCGGTGATGCGTCCCGCGGCGACGGTGCTGCCCACCAGGGCGGCGTGTGTCATGCCGGGCAGGGTGAAGTCGTTGGGGTACTGGGCCGCTCCGGTCACCTTGAGCGGGGCGTCGACGCGGTCGAGGCCCGCACCGACGATCCTGCCGGCTTCGAGAGTCGTCATGACGGTGCTCCTGCAACGGTCTCGAGCGTGCGTACGAGAGTGCGCTTGGCCAGCTCCACCTTGAAGGCGGTGCCGGGCAGCGGCCTGGCGCCCACGAGGGCCGCCTCCGCCGCGGCGTGGAAGAGGTCGGTGTCCGCGGCGTTGCCGCGCAGGACGTCCTCCGCGTCCCAGGCCCGCCAGGGGATCGTGCCGACCCCGCCCAGTGCCACGCGCGCCTCCTGGACGACGCCGTCCTCGATCACGAGGGCCACCGCGGCCGAGGTCAGCGCGAACTCGTAGGAGACGCGGTCGCGGACCTTGACGTAGTGGGACCGGATCCCGGCGTCGAGCAGCGGGATGTCGACCGCGGTGATCAACTCACCGTGCCGCAACACGTTCTCGATGTGGGGTGTGTCGCCCGGCGGCAGATAGAACTGGGTCATGGGGATCGACCGCGCCCCGTCCATGCCCTGCGTGTGGACGATCGCGTCGAGTGCCGTCAGCGGCACCGCGACGTCCGAGGCGTGCAGGGCGATGCAGTGGTCGCTGGTGCCGAGGATGGCGTGCATCCGCTGGATTCCGGCGATCGCGGCGCATCCCGAGCCGGGATCGCGCTTGTTGCAGGCGGCGACGGTGGGGTCTCTGAAGTAACGGCACCGGGCCCGTTGCAGCAGGTTGCCGCCGATCGTGGCCATGTTCCGCAGTTGGGTCGAGGCACCCAGCAGAAGCGCCTCGCGGACGAAGGGGAGTCGCTCGCCGATGACCGGGTCGGCGGCGAGTTCCTCCATCGTCGTCAACGCTCCGACCTGGACGGCCGAGTCGGTGTGCGTGATGCCTCCGAGGGGGAGACGGGTGATGTCGACGAGCCGGTCGGGGTGGAGAACGCCGTCCTTCATCAGGTCCAGCTGTGTGGTGCCGCCGGCGAGGAACGTCGCGTCCGGGTCGGCACTGACGGTGGCCACGGCCTGGTCGGCGTCGATGGCGCGGGCATACTCGAAGGGATGCATCGTCACCCCTCCGCGGCCACATCGCGAATTGCGGCGCGAATGTTCGGATAGGCGCCGCAGCGGCAGAGGTTGCCGCTCATGAACTCGCGGATGTCCTCTTCCGAGTTCGCACGTCCCTCGGCGATGAGGCACACCGCGGACATGATCTGCCCCGGCGTGCAGTAACCGCACTGAAACGCGTCGTGACGGGCGAACGCCGCCTGCATGGGGTGCGGCTCACCGTCCACGGACAGCGACTCCACGGTGGTGATCCCGCGCCCCTCGCACTGGGCGGCCAGCGCGAGACACGACACCACGCGCTTCCCGTCGACCATGACCGTGCAGGCCCCGCACGCACCCTGGTCGCAGCCCTTCTTCGCCCCGGTCAGGCCCAGATGGTCACGCAGCGCGTCGAGCAGTGTGACCCGCGTGTCCAGGCGGAGCCGGTGCGGTGTGCCGTTCACGTTCAAGGTCACGTCGACCTGGGGTACTTCCGGCGGCGCTTGTCCTGCCGTCCGCGCCTCGGCTTCCACATGCTTCATGGCGCCTCGATTCCGATCTCTCGGGCGGAGCATCTGCCGGGCCAGGGGTTCCACACACGCCCGTGCGTCGATGCGCAGCGCTGTGTCTCACAGCATGGCCGTCCCGGCCGGGACACTACGGATGTGAGCGCCTACAGGGAGCGAGGGCCCTGTCTTGGAGACGTCCACCGGAGAACATGACCAACCCGTCATTGCTGTTGCCCAAGCCTAACGACGTTGCGTCCGGCCCGCAGAAGTTGAAGTGTGCTCCTGACCGGGGCACATGATGCCGTCGGGGCTCACACGTGTCGCAGGAAAGTCGGGGCTCACACGTGTCGCAGGAAGGTGGTGGGCGTCGTGCCGTACGCCTCTTTGAACTGCCGTGTGAAGTGGCTGGCATCCGAGAACTTCCAGTGAGCGGCCACGTCGGCGATCCTCGCCGCTGCGCCGGCCCGCGCCAGTTCGTCGCGTGCCGCGCCCAGGCGGCGTCGCCGCAGGTACGCCATCGGGGTCTCGCCCTCGGCGGCGAAGGAACGGTGGAGCGTGCGGACGGACACTCCGAGTGCCGCGGCGATCGCAGCGGGAGACAGGGAAGGATCATCGAGATGTCGGTCGATGGTCCGCTTCGCCACGGCGACGATCGCGGTGCCGAGCTGCTGCGAGTCGGTCGTGCCCCGCTCGCTGACGACTCCGCCGAGCAGGCACAGGGCTGCTTCCTGGGCAGCCTGGCGCCCGGCGGGGCAGAGCGCGTGCACCGCGTCGCCGTTCCGGAGCGTCTCCAGGTACGAGATCAGGACATGGGCCTGCGGATCGGCGAGGTCGCACAGCACGTACGGGCGGAGGACGTGCGATCCGCCGAGGTGGTGGGCGAGCAGAGGTCTGGGGACCGTCATCCAACGGGAGACGGTGGCGTGACCGACCAGGAAGCGCCACGGCGTGGCCGTGTCGCGGATCAACAGCTTGCCGGGTTCGAGGGTGAAGGCGCTGATCCTGTTCTCGAAGCGGATCCATCCGGTGAGGACGTACTGAAGGACGACCGGGTCGATCGTGGAACCGCCCCCCGACACTCCGGTGATCTCGTCGGTGTGCTGGTGGGCGTAGGACAGGTCTCTGAGCACGAATCCGTGGGCCTCGAAACGGAATCCCCTGATGCCCGAGTACGCCGGGAGACAGAGCCCTGTGCAGTGCCGCCAGATCCGGGGCTTCCACTCGTGCAGCAGACGACGCGCTCCCTCCAGTGGCTGTGGTGCGATGTTCAGTGACGCCAGCGGGAGTGGGCTGCTCTTGGGCGATGGGGTGGGTGTTCCGGCTTCCATGACGGTCCTCGCGGCGCCCGGACGTCCTGACGTGTCCGGCCGCGGCGGCATGGGGGGCATCGAGAGTCACCAATCTACGGATGTGTGAAGCTCAGCGCACTTGCGCGCGTGTCGGCGCGCGGCGTGACGGCGGTCGGGACGTGCGGATTCGGGTGCCACCCTGTCGCTGATGTGAGCGTGCGACCTGTCGCCGTCTCGGAGGACACTGGGGGCGTACCGAGTTCTGAAGCGAATGTGAGCTGACGACCATGGGTGCATCTCAGGCCACCCGGCGCGATGGCGATCACACGGTGGTCCGGGCGGAAGAACCGGCCCACATCCTCATTGATCACGCGGGCGTGGTCGTCGGATGGAGTCCCGCGGCTGAACGATTGCTCGGCCGTCCCGCTCGCGCGGTGCTGGGGCGCTCGGTGGGCGATCTGCTCGCCGACGTCGTGCCCGCGGAGCGCGCCCTCGGCATCGGTGACGGCCTCACGGTTCGGCCGCACGGCACGGACGGAGCGTGCTTGTCCTGCCGGTTGGACGTGCGTCGTGATCGCGTGGGCGGCGGCGAGACGCGATGGGAGGTCACGGTCACACCGGTGGATGGGGAGGATGCGACGTCGGAACTGCACCAAGCCCTCCTGGAGACCCTCTTCACGGTCTCGCCCGTGGGCCTGTATCTCTTCGACCCTGATCTGCGGGTCATCCGGTTCAACCCCACGGCGGAGGGCATGGAGCACACCTCCCTCGCGGACGCCGTCGGCAAGCGCCCCGCCGAGGCATGGCCCGGCGTCGCCGTGGAGGCGATGGAGCGCGTGATGGAGGAGGTGCTCGACACCGGTCGGCCGGCGATCGGCGTCGAGAAGCGGATGTGCCCACCGGGAGACCCCGATCACGAACACGTCTATTCGGCCTCCGTCTTCCCGCTGGTGAGCGATCAGGGCCGCCTCCTGGGCCTCGCCGACGCCACCGTCGATGTGACCGACCGCCACCTCGCACAGCGGCGGCTGCAGGTGCTCGCGCAGGCCGGCACCCGGATCGGGGCGACGCTGGACGTGCTGGACAACGCTCGTGGCCTGGCCGAAGTGTCCGTACCCGGACTGGCCGACACCATGGCGGTGGACGTACTGGAACCGGTCCTGGCAGGAGAGGAACTCGAAGCCGGCCCGGTGCGGCCCGACACCGTACTGCGTCGTGCGGCTTCGCGGTTCCGTGACGAGAGAGCGCCGACGGCGACCCACCCCGACCGTGCGGTCCCACCGGTGACTGTGGCCGCCGAGGTACTCGCCGACCTCGAACCGCGCATCCTCGACCCGCTCGACACTGTCGGACGGCAGGCGCTGAACGCCTTGCCGGGACGCGGCGAAGAGGTCCACTCCCTGATGCTCGTCCCCCTGGTCGCCCAGAACAGGGCACTCGGGCTCGCCGTGTTCGGCCGCGACCGGCACCGCAGGCCCTTCGAACCGGACGATCTGGTCCTGGCCGGAGAACTCGCCCTGCGCACCGCCGCATGCCTCGACAACACCCGCCGATACCTGCGTGAGCGCAACGCGCTGGCCGCCTTGCAGTGCGACCTCCGCTCGGAAGACCTTCCACCGGCGGACACCCTTGATGTGGCGCACACCTATGTGCGAGCCGGCTCCGGCGGCGACTGGGTCGATGCCGTACCGCTCTCGGGAGCACGCGTAGCCCTTGTCGCGGGCCGTGTGCCGGGCCGCGGCCTGCAGGCCGCGGCAGCCGCCGGCCGGCTGCGCGCAGCGGTGCACACCTTGTCGGACCTGGACCTGGAACCGGACGAACTCCTCGCCCGGCTCGACGACCTCGCACGTCGGCTCACCATGGGCGAGCACCCCGGAACGGAGACAGAACGACCGGAGCATCACACTGTGCGGTCCGAGGAAGGGGACGAGGCCGGCGCCACATGCCTCTACCTGATCTACGACCCCGTGTCGGGACGTTGCTCGGCCTCCAGTGCCGGCCACCCCTGGCCCGTCGTCGTACACGCCGACGGAACGGACACCGTCCTGAAGCAGCCGACCGGAGCTGCCCTGTGCTGTTCCGACGGGCCTTTCGAGACGATCGACCTCGCCCTGGCCGAGGGCTCGACACTGGCCCTGTACACCCAGGGTCTCTTCCAGGAGTGGCCCGTGGAGCCGGCGCGCGAGCGTGCGGCCGCCCTCCTCGACCGATTCGCAGGACCTGTGCGCCAGGCGTGCACCCTGCTGACCGACGCCTTCCTCCCGGAACGGCCGAGCGAGGACGCCGTCGTGCAGGTCGCCCGTACGCACACGCTCGGTCCGGCACGGGTCGCGTCGTGGGACCTGCCGAGCGAGCCCTCCGTCGTCCCCACGGCCCGCTCGCTCGTGACCCGGCAGCTCACCGCGTGGGGCATGAGCGACCTGACGTTCACGACGGAACTGATCGCCAGCGAACTCGTCACCAACGCCATCCGGTACGCCAGACCTCCCGTGACCCTGCGCTTGATCCGCACCCACGCTCTGACCTGCGAGGTCTCCGACGGCAGCAGCACCTCGCCGCGGCTGCGGCACGCCCGCACCACCGAAGAAGGAGGGAGGGGACTCCTCCTCGCCGCCGGGTTCTCCGACCGGTGGGGCACCAGGTATTCCGAGGAGGGCAAGACCGTCTGGGCCGAGCAGGGCCTTCCCGAACCCGTGGGGTGAGGCCGGCGGCAACGGTTCGAGCCTCCGTCACTCCGACCGCCCCCGAGAAGGTGCCATGCACTACCTTGAGAACGAAGGCAACCTGGATGCACCGGCCGACGACGACAGTGTCTTCCCCCGCCTTTCGGACGAACACGTGGACTGCTTCCGCCGATATGGGTTTCGGGACCGGCTGAAGGCAGGTCAGGTGCTGTACTCCCGCGGTGCCCAGAACTTCGACTTCTACCTCGTTCTGGACGGGACGATCAATGTCTACCAGGAGGGCAGCCCGGGGGAGTCGGACGAGGAGCGGATCATCACCGTGTACGGCGCCGGCCAGTTCACGGGCGAGCTGTCGCTCCTGAACCGGCAGAAGTCCCTGGTCGAGGCGGTGGCCGGCGAGGACTGCGAGGTGATCCACCTGCGCCCCGCACAGCTGCGCCGGATGATATCCAACGAGCCGGACATCGCTCGCATCGTACTGAAGGCCTTCATTCTGAGGCGTCTGAGATACATTCGGCTGGGGCTCGGAACCGTCGTGCTCGCCGGACCGCCCAGTTCCAGGGATGTCGTCCGCATCCGAAGTTTCCTGGAACGCAACGACTATCCGGTTCACCATGTCGATCCGGAAGTGTCCGAAGCAGGTGCCCTTCTGGGCAGTTACGGCGTGGGAACGTCGGTCCGGTGGCCGGTCGTCGTCTGCCGCTCCGGGGGCTACCTGGAGAACCCGACGATCGCTGAAGTCGCCAGCTGCGTAGGCATCGTCGAGGTTCTCAACGATCTCGAAACCGTCGATGTCGCCGTGGTCGGCGCCGGCCCGTCCGGTCTGGCCGCCGCCGTCTACGCCGCGTCCGAGGGGCTCAGCACGGTCGTGATCGAATCCACCGCACCCGGCGGACAGGCGGGTACGTCCTCGATGATCGAGAACTATCTGGGCTTCCCGCTCGGCATCAGCGGCCATGAACTCGCCGCACGAGCCCAGGTGCAGGCACGGAAGTTCGGCGCTCGCATCGCGATACCCCGGTCCGTGGAGGGCGTCGACTGCGCGAGCTGCCCGTTCACCCTGCGTCTCAGTGACGGCCAAGCGGTCGCAGCCCGCACCGTCGTGGTGGCGACGGGCGCTCACTACCGGCGTCTGGACCTGCCGGAACTCGGCCAGTTCGAGGGAAACGGCGTCCACTACGCCGCCACGGCTCTCGAAGGGCCGTTCTGTGCGGACGAAGAGGCCTTCGTCGTCGGCGGAGCGAACTCCGCGGGCCAGGCAGCGGTGTTCCTCTCGCGGTTCGCCCGTCATGTCCGCGTCCTCGTGCGTGGACGAGGGCTCGCCGACTCCATGTCCCAGTACCTGCTCACCCGGATCGAGGCATCCGAGAAGATCTCGGTGCACCCGCGATCCGAGATCACCGCGTTGCGGGGCAACGGCCATGTGGAGGCCGTGCGCTGGAGCAACAGCGCGACAGGGGAGTCACGCGTGGATCCCACGTCCAATGTCTTCCTGATGCTGGGCGCCGTGCCCAACACGGACTGGCTCAACGGCTGTCTGGAGACCGACCCGAAGGGATTCGTTCGCGTGGGCAGCGATGTGATGGACACGTCCGCGTTCCCTTCGGACCGCCGCCCGATGGCGATGGAGGCCAGCGTGCCGGGCATCTTCGCGGTCGGCGATGTCCGAGCGGGTTCGGTGAAGCGCGTGGCGTCCGCCGTGGGAGAAGGGTCGGTGGTGATCTCCCAGATACACCGCGCCCTGGCAGCGGCCGGCTCGCGCGTCTGACGGCGGCAAGAAGCAGGACGATCGGCCTCGGCCTGCGGGTACAGGCGGCCACCCGCCCGGGGCAGGCGGGCGGCGGGCACGGCCCTCGGCTGCCGGCGGGCGACGAGTTCACGGCGCGGCCGGCGGCGCGGACCTCATTCGAAGACGATCACCCGGCGCCCGACGACGTCGCCGCGCCCCAGGGCTTCCAGATTCTCGTTGACGTCATCGAGCTTGACGCTGGTGACGTTGTGCTTGACGAGGCCGGCCTCGGCTAGGGAGAGCACCTCGACCAGGTCCAGGTGGTTGCCCCAGAAGGAACCGACGTAGGACAGCTCCGTTCCCACGAAGGGGAACTGGTTGTGCTCCACGCGGTGGCTCATCAGACCGACGGCCGCCAACGCGCCCTCAGGACCCAGCAGGTCGAACCCCATGGAGACGGACGCGTCGCTGCCGACGCAGTCCAGGATCGCGTCGATCGTTCTCCGGCCGGTCAGCCGCTCCAGTTCGTCCTGGATGGCCTCGGTGGACTTGTCCTTGACGTTGATGCCGTGGTCGGCGCCGTTCTCCTTCGCCACGTCCAGCTTGTTGTCCGAACGGGCGAGCGCCACCACCGTCGCTCCGCTTCCGAGGAGCTTCGCGTACTGGACCGCGTAGCTGCCCAGACCGCCGATGCCCGTGACCGCGACGGTGCGGCCCGCACCGAGCTTGCCCGCGTCCCGCAGCTTCTTCATCCCTCGGTACGGTGTCATCCCCGCGTCGGTCATGGGCGCGAGGAGCTCGGGTGTCTTCGCGGCCTCCTCGGAGACCGGGATCGCATGACGGTGTTCCACGGCCATGTACTCGGCGAAACCGCCCGGAGGACCGAAGCCCACCCACCGACCGGTGCCGCTGCACAACTGCTCGTTGCCTTCACGGCACTGGCGACATGTGCCGTCGCCCCAACTGGGGTTGACCACCACCGTGTCGCCCTCGGAGTAGCCGATCGACTGCGGTACGCCACTGCCCAGTCCCGCCACTCGGCCGGTGACCTCATGGCCGGGGATGTAGGGGAAGTCCACGGGGAACGGGCCTTTGAAATAGCCATCGACGAGCTGGTAGTCGCTTCGGCACATGCCGGTCGCGGCGACCTTCAACAGGATCTCGTCCGGTGCGGGTTCGGGCACGGGAACCTCTTCGATCCGAAGAGGCTCGTTGTAACCGTGCATCCGAGCTGCTCGCATCTGCATGGGGGGTGCCTCGCTTTCGCCGTCGAGCCGCGGCGCGCGCCGTTCGGCGTGACGGTGTCCGAGTGCCGTCCCCGGTCGCGGCCGCCGCGTGCGATATCACCAGGTTGCTGTGTCCGGGGTGGCCGCGCATCCGGGCTTGGCGCGTAGATTCCACTACCGGCAGGTGCTCACACGTGACACTCCGCAGTTCGTCGCCTTCATGAACCCGGTGAGGCCGTGGTGGCGCTCATCGGGTACTTCGGCCGCCGCGCCGGCACCGTACGCGATGGAATCTCGGCGCCAGTCGAGCGGGACCGATCCGGATTGCCGGCCTGACATGCCGGTCCTAGCGTTGAAGTCGGCCTCTCAGCGCGACGGATCCCGTCGACGGCGAGGGCGCAGGCACGGACGATCCCCTCACCCGAGCAGGCCCTCGCAAAGGACAGCCATGATCAAACCGTATGGTCCCTACGACTTCATGCCGCCGATCAGGACCTTCTCGCTGACCTCGGATTCCGTGGCCGACGGCGGACGACTGGCCCGCGAGCAGGTGAGCGGCATCCTCGGAGCGGGCGGACAGGACATCTCACCGCAGCTGAGCTGGTCCGGCTTTCCCGAGGAGACGCGGAGCTTCACGGTCGCGATGTTCGACCCCGACGTGCCCACCGCGTCGGGCTTCTGGCACTGGGCTCTGGCCAATCTGCCCGCCTCCGTGACCGACCTGCCGGCCGGGGCAGGGGACGGTGGCAGCCTGCCCGGCAGCGCGGTGACACTGGCCAACGACGCCGGCCACAGAAGGTACCTCGGTCCGGCGACACCACCGGGCAACGGGCCGGACCGGTACTTCCTCGTGGTCCATGCCGTCGACGCGGACGAACTGCCGGTGAACGAGACGACCACGCCCGCCTACATGGATTTCCTGCTGTTCACTCACGCCCTCGCGCGGGCGACCATGTACGGCACCTACGAGCGATGAACGGGTCCGGCCGACCACGCCTCCACCGGCGTGAGCGGCAGTGCTGAGCAGGATGTTCGGCACCGCGGCCGCTGGGTCACTGCCTCGGGCAGTGACCCAGCCGGACCCGTGCGCACGCGGAGCTGCGGGAACCGGCCCCGCGTCACGTCGGCTGACGGTCGTCCTGGCCTGCGGTCAGGGCGTTCCGGGCCGCCAGGGGGCGAAGGCCTCGTCCGGGCTGCCGAGCAGTGCAGCCGCCTGGTGCCGCGTGTGCTCCGCAGCCAGCTTGGCCTCCGCGACGACGTCGCCGCGCTCGCGGACCAAGTCGTCGTAGATCGTGAGATGAATGTTCTCGGTAGGGCTGAGCGTCACTACCGGTCCTTCCGCTGTCGTGTCTCTTCCGTGACCGTTCCTGATCCCCGGTAAAAGCTCGCCCGGCCGTCAGGCCCGGTTCAGCCGGGAAGCGATTCCGTGACCGATCAGCAAATAAAGAACCGCCGGAAGTCCATAATTGAGAACGACGCGTAGGCCTTCTGTGTCCATCGTGAAAATGTCCTGCGACCACCAGGCCAGCCAGTCCGCCGTGCCCCGCACGAATTCGACGAACACATTCGCCTGGTTCGCATCGAGCAGGTACAGCAGGACCCACAGAACCAGCAGGCCGGCCGCGGTGTCCGCGACCGTGCAGACCGCCAGCGCCGCCCGTCGTCCGCCGTCGCGGTGGCGCACGGCGCGCTCCGGGCCCGCAGGCTGGTTGTACGTGGAGTACCCGGAATACGGGTCTGGGTTGCTCACGAGAAATTCCCATCTGACGCGTTGTCGTGTCGGCAGGACGGCCCAGGTACTGAAATTCGGACCGAGGCGCTTGCCGACTCCTCTCCCTTTCTGCGCCTTACCGGCATGGTCGCGTTACACCGCCGTCCACAACTCGCGAAATATGGCCGCCTATAAGGGCACTTACCGCGTTGTCGGTCATCGAAATATGAGGACCGGAATCTGCGCACCGCATCCCCGGAACTCCGGCACGACCACGTGACATCACCGGAAGGCAGCAGGCAGCAGGCAGCAGGCAGCAGGCGGCAGGCAGCCGGGCGCAGGGCCGGGCTCCGGCCCTGCGCGCCGACGGCCGTCACCGCTCAGATAGTGATGACGAGCTTGCCTCGGGGGTGTCCCGTCTCCAAGTGACGTACGGCGTCCACGGCTTCGGACAGCGGATAGGTGCGGTCGACGACCGGTTCGACGGCGCCGGCCTCGGCGAGACCGGTGAGCGTCAGCAGGTCCTGTCGCCGGGTGATCGCGATCACCGGGCGCAGCTTCTGCCGGACGAAGACGGACAGCACCAGACCCCGCACCCATCGGTCGGTGCCGCCGAACACGGGGCCGGCGTTCTCACCGCCGACGAAGACCACGGTGCCGCGCGGCGCCAGCACACGGCGCAGCCGGGAGAGCGAGCGGTTGCCGGCGGCGTCCAGGACGAAGTCGTAGCGGGTGGGCCGGTCGGTGATGTCCTCCTGCGTGTAGTCGATGACGTCGTCGGCCCCGAGGGAGCGGACAAGACCCACTCCGGCGGTCCCGCAGACGCCGGTGACCCGCGCCCCGTAATGAACGGCGAGTTGCACGGCGTACGTGCCGACGCCGCCCGAGGCGCCGATCACCAGGACTTCCCTGCCGGGACCCGGACGCGCCATCTCCAGCCCCTGGAGGGCGGTCACGGCGGAGACCGGGAAGGCGGCGGCCTGCTCGAACGAGAGGCTCGTCGGCTTCGGGGCGAGCTGCTCGGCTTTTCCGCACGCGTACTCGGCGAAGGAGCCGTCGCACTGGCCGAAGACCTCGTCGCCCGGCTTCAGCGAGGTCACGCCCGCTCCGACCGCCTCGACGACCCCCGCGGCGTCCCAGCCGCGCACACGACGGGCGGGCCGCCGCAGACCGATCTGCGGATTCAGACGGGCGAAGTAGGGCCGTCCGGTCATCAGGTGCCACACGCTCGGGTCGACGCCCGCGGCGTGCACACGCACGAGCACCTCGTCCTCGCGGGGGACCGGCGGATCGATGTCCCGCAGCTGCAACTGGTCGACGGAACCGTAGGCGTCCTGGACGATGGCCTTCATCTGGGCTCCCTCACCGAGGCCGTGTCGGGGGTGCTCTCCTCCGGATGGTCTCCACGGATCGCTCCGTACGCCAGAGTCCGGCGCGTGACCGGTCGGGAACCAGTCAGAGTGTCCAGCAGGACGGCCACCAACTGGCCCTCCAGAAAATGCTGTTCCGTCGGTCCGGTCGTTCGCGCGGTCCGAGGCGGTCTCGGCGTCGCGGCCGGAGACGCGGACGAGGCGCCGATGGCTGGAGCCTCCGGCAGGGTGCCTCCCCGCGAGGGACTCCCGGCTTCGTGCCCTTGCCGAACGGCACGTACGCCGGTGATCCCAAAACCCTTGCATCACCCACAGAACAAGGCAGACTTGGGCCTCGTGACGGGCCGGGACGAACTTCAGCAGGGACGCCGGTACAACGCGTCGGCAGACGAGGACGACGACCGGCCACGGCGCGGCCCGGTACTGCTCATGACCCTCCTGGTCCCGGCCGTGGGAGCCGCAGGCGGACAGGTGGGTGCACTGATCCGGGCGGCGGAGCCCGCCGGCGGCGCGATCCTCCTGGCCTCGGCCGCCGCGGCATTCCTGATCGCCTTCGCCGGTCTGTCGCTCGGAACCATCTGGACCATCAACACGGTCGGCAACCTGATCGACAACTACCGCGACCGTCGCGAGCGGCACTCCGGCGACACCTGGTAGCCGATCTCCGTCGGCACGGGCGGTGCACGAAGCCGGTGTCGAGCCGGTGTCCACCGGTTCCGCCGCCGCGCGCCGCGGCGGACGTGGGTCCTGGCACTACCCCCCAGGGTTTACCGTCTACCGCGTCAGTTGCACCGGCATGTCAATCAGCCACGGGACGACAGCCACCGCATCGCAGCCATGACTTCTCTCTCGGAGATCGCGTCCGCGCCGTGCCCGACCACCGGTGCTCTTCGAGTGCCGTACCTGCCCGGGTCGGCCGTACCGCGAGCGTTACGACTGTTCCTGAACGAGCGGCCTGACCACGGCAGTCCTGAGCCCGCGACGACCGAGTGTGACGAGCGCCACTTTCGCGACGTACAACCAAAACGCTGATCTCTGATCGTTACGCCAAGGGACCCTAACGAGCTGGCAAAGCCTGCTGGACATGGGCTTTGATGTCGGCGCGGCGCGACCGGCATCTGGACGCGCCCATGGACACATGAGGTGGGAACGAACGTGAAGTCAGCTCTGGGACGCGTCCTGGTCGGTATCGGTGTGACGGCGGCGCTCGGCGCGACGGCCGCATGCGGTGGGCAGGGCTCCGACGAGAAGGACAGTGGCTCCAAGAAGCCTGCGGCGAAGGCCACGCCCGCCGCGCAGGAGGGTCTGAAGCCGCTCACCGAGGCGCAGTTGACGAAGGCTGCGATCACGAAGGCGGACGTGAAGGGCTACCGCGTCGGCAACACCCCCGACGACGAGATCCCGGAGGTGAGCGTGCCCGCGAAGCCCGCCACCTGCCAGGCCATCGCGGACATGTTCCTGCTCGGCACCGAGCCCGACGCCACGGCTCGTGTGTCCCGTTCGCTGACCAGCCTGACGCAGACCGACGGCACGCTGCTGCGCATGGGCTTGCTCGCGCAGAAGGAGGCCGACGCCAAGAAGGTGGTGGCCGACCTGCGAACGCAGAGCAAGGAGTGCAACTCCTACGAGCACACCGACTACCAGTACACCGGCGTCAAGCCTCTCAAGGACCCCGGCCTCGGCGACGAGTCGGTGTCGTACACGATGACCAGTGACATCGAGGGCGAGAAGTTCCCGGTCACCTACTCCGTCGTCCGCAGCGGCTCGACCCTGGTCGTCTTCTACGCGATGAACGCCTTGGGCGGAAAGGCGCCCGAGGTGCCTGCCGCTGTCATGCAGGCGCAGGTCACCAAGCTGGAGAAGACCGTCTGACACGACGGTCCGGCGTGAACGAAGGGCCCCGCAGGAAGAGTCGGCGGGGCCCTTCGCCGTGGTTCTCGTCGGCGACGCCTACGAGACTGCCCGCTGCCCGCCGGCCGGCACCCCATCGCGCCCGGCTCGGAGCAGTCGTCACCGAGACGTACGGCGTGACGAGTCACGGCCGTGACCTCTGTGCCGGGACCGTCGAGCTGTCCTCCTCGTCTCAAGGGGTTCTGGCCTCAAGACACCGCCTGCGCAGCGGATGTGACGGCATGTGAGACAGCGCACCCGGCCACCGCTAGAAGCGCCCGTCGGCGAACACCCCGTCCGGGTCGAGGGCCTCGCCGAGGCGCCGGTGCAGGGCGCTGCGCTGGGCCTGGAGGGGATGGTCGACGTCCGGACGGTACGGGTGGTACCCCTCGGCGCCGAAATCCGTGTGCAGTCGGTCGAGGGTGCGATGGGCGTCACGGACCGCGTCGGGTTGCTCGGGCTCGAAGCCCAGTGTGACGACGTGGTCGACGGTGTCGCCGTCGAGGATGTTCATGGTGACGCCCGGTGCCTCGGTGCGGCCTTGGAGGGAGTCCCGGATCAGTTCCGCGGCGCGTTGCACGGCCCGTCCGTCGAACGGGACGATCGGCAGGAACATCAGCAGGCCGCGGGCGGAGTCCAGGCAGCGGGCGCAGTGACCGGTCTTGCGGAGGAAGAGGGTGTCGTCCGGATCCGGCAGTCCCGCGTAAGCGCGGTGCACGTGCTCGTCGGCGGCCTCGTCCGGGGCCTGTGCGAAGGGCGAACCGGGCACACCGGCTCGTTCAAGGACGAGCCGGCTTCGGAGGCCGACCACTTCGGCGTCCCCCGTGAGACAGATGTGCGCGAGACAGCGGTTCTGGACCCCGTAGGCCCGGGCCGCGCGAGGGTTGTAGATCTTGGTGGTGGCAGGGATCAGGCCCTGGGAGGTCCAGGCGCGCAACGTGTCCACGGCAGCGGCGAGTTCCCCCTCCGGAAACACCAGGGGCAGCACGCGGACGGTCTCCGGCCGCGGGAGCAGGCGTACGACGGCCGCGGTGACGACGGCCAGAGTGGACTGCGTGAAGACGTGGTTGAGGGAAGGGCCGCGGCCGTGTGGCTGGACCACGGCGCAGCCGCCGTCCTGTGGCCACCAGCCGGTGCGTACGAACGTGCCGTCCGCGAGGACGAGTTCCAGTCCCGCGAGATCGTCCGCACGGATGCGGTGCAGGCCGACGCCGCGTTCCAGGATGTTGCCGATGACGCTGGTGTGCTGGGAGGCTCCGGTGAGGTTCAGCATGCGGGCCGAGCCGGCGACGGATTGTGCCAATCGCCCCTGGGTGACACCGGGTTCGACGACGGCGTAGCCCCGAGCGGTGTCCAGGGCCCGGACCCGGTCGAGCCCGGAGAGGTCCAGGACGGTGGCGCCGTCCTGGACCGGACTTCCCGAGCCCAGACCCCAGTTGCGTCCCGTGCTCACGGTGTGGAGAGGCGTGCGCGAACCCGCCGCGGCATGTGCCGCGGCGTCCCGCACCAGGCCGGCCACCTCGTCGGGTGTACGCGGGCGGAGTACTGAGGCCACCTGGCGCCTTCGGAAGCGCCCCGACTCAAGCCACCGGCCGTTCCCGTCGCCGGTCGCGCCGGTCGCGCCGGTCGCGCCGGTCGCGCCGGTCGCGCCGGTGTCGCCGGTCCGCCGCTCCGGCGCCCCCTCGCGTCCGGTACCCCCGCACCGTCCGCAGCCCTCCCGTCTCGCACCGGATGTGCCGGTGGGCGACAGGGGCAAGGCCGTTTCCACGGCGGCATGGGACGACCGTGAGGTGTTCAACGTGTTCTCTCCTGGATGACATGCACGATGGAGGACGCAAGGTGGTGGCGCCTTGGGCGCCGGAGCCCGGGGTGCCGGGACCCGCGGGCCCGAGCCCGGGTCGCCGGAACCTGCGGGCCCGAGCCCGGGTCGCCGGAACCTGCGGGCCCGAGCCCGGGCCGCCGGAGCGATTCTGCGGTCAGTCCCTTCCGGCGGGGCTGAGGTAGCCGAGCCGCTGCCGGGCCAGACGGCCGGCGGCCTCGACGCCGCTCTCCGGCGGCACCGCACCTGACGCCTGGCCGGTCTGGGCCATCAGCAGACTCGGTTCGTGAGACCCGCCGAACCGGTCGCACACCCAGATGTGCGCGTCGTACAGATGCTGCATCGCGGCGTGCACGGCGGCGACGGAGGCCGGGGCCAGCCGGTCGAAGACGCCGTCGCGTTTCGACTGCCTCATGCAGCTGACGAGCGCGTGGTGGTCGCGGGTCTGGAGCCCGCTGAATCCGGCGTTGACCGTCGGCGGGGTCATGGTGTCGCGGACGGGCCCGTACAGCTCGGGCGGGAAGTCCGCGGCGTAGCGCATGGACACCGCGGTGCTGCGACAGAGCCAGCCGAAGCCGCGGACCGCTTCCTGCTCGCGGGGTGTCTCGGCGGCCTGGCCGAGTTCCTGCAAGCCGGTGATCAGCAGTTGCAGCATGACGAAGAAGCGCTGGTGTCCGACGAGCCACCGCTCCTGGGCCGCGGCATCCGGGTCGGCGGGCTGCCACACCACATGCTTGGTGGCCGGGGGGAGCGTGCGCGTGAGGTACGGAGTGACACCCAGCAGCAGGTTGTCGGGGTCCTCGTCGAGCGTGCTGCCGTTGCGGGCGAGGTCGGCTCGGACCAGGAGGTCGCTCACGAGCAGTGCGTCGGCGAGGAGCCCGGCGCTGTCGCCATGGGCCCGTTCGACGGCGAAGAACCGGTCATGTACGCAGCTGCCGGCAGGCGGCTCGGCCTCGACCGGCCGGCCTCTCTCCGCATGGATGTCGGTCCAGGCCAGCAGCTCGGTCCGGGCGGCTGCGGCAGAAGAGTCGGCTCCCATGGCCAGGGCGTAGCGAGCGCCTAGGTCATCCTGCCGACGGGCCAGTCGGTCGCCGACACACCCGACTGCCGAGGGCAGTTCAGTGGGCAGCGGCAGGACCAGCGCGGTGCGGCTACTGAAGCCCGCAACGTTTGTCACACGAATCTCCTCAACGAACAAACAGGTTACTCTTTGTGCTTGCATCATTACTTTAAGTCCTAAACGGGAGTGCTCCGGACACCCGTTGACGATGTACAGGAGTTGCACGATGTCTCGAACGATCGCGACGCCGATGGAGCCTTCGCTTCAAGAACCGAACACGACAGGTCCCGCTGCCGCACCGACCGATCCCACACCGACACCTGTCGCGCTGATGGAACTCACCACCGGTTTCTGGCGCTTCAAGGTGCTGGCCGCCGCTGTCGACCTGGATCTGTTCTCGGTCCTGTCCCGCCTCGGTACGGCCGACGCGAAACACCTCACCGCCGAACTGGGCCTGCACCCGCGGCCGGCCCGGATGCTGCTGGCCTGCTGCACGGCGCTCGGCCTGCTGGTCCGCGAGGACGGCGAGTACCGCAACGCACCGATCGCGGAGGCGTTCCTGGTCGCGAGCCGTCCGCACTACTTCGGCGGCTTCGTGCAGTACTCGGACCGGCACGGCTATCCGGGCTGGGGCCGGCTCCAGGAAGCGCTGCACACCAACCGGCCGACCACATGGGACCCCGACCGCCAGGAGTCGGCCTTCGTCACCACCGACCCGGAGATCCTGGCGAGCTTCTGGGAGGCGATGTTCACCCTGTCGTCGTTCACCGCCGAAGCTCTGGCGGGAGCCTACGACTTCACCGGGCACCGTCGCGTGCTGGACGTGGGCGGCGGCACCGGCGCGTTCCCCGTAGGATTCTGCCGCCGGCACCCGCATCTGCGCGCGACCGTCCTGGACCTGCCGCACATCACGGCCATGGCGCGGGAGAAGGTCGCCGGCCTCGGGATGGCCGGGACCATCGACACCTGCGACGGCGACTTCCTGCTCGAAGAGCCGCTGCCGGAGGGCCACGACGTGATCGTCCTCAGCATGATCCTGCACGACTGGGACGAGACCACCGGGCGCCGACTGCTGGAAAAGTGCTGGACGGCACTGCCCGACGGTGGTGCGGTGATCATCTGCGAACTCGTCCTCGACGACGACGAGACGGGCCCTGTCCCCGCGGCCCTCATGGGCCTCAACATGCTCATCGAGACCCGCTCCGGTCACAACTACACCTACGGCGAATACGGCCGGTGGCTCGCCGACGCGGGGTTCGCCGACACCTCGGTCCTCCCACTGAACGCGGCGGGCGCGAACGCGGCCGTCGTCGCGTACAAGCGGGGCTGAGGGCCGCGAGCCGGGGCGGGCGCTGGGGCCTGCCCCGCCCTGCTCGCGCCGCATGTCGGCCTTCTGCGAGGTGACTTACCCAGGGATCAGAAGGCGCTGGAGGCCTCTTGTGGCCTTGGTGAACAGAACGAGCAGATCGCGCCGCTGCGTGCCCCCTTCGGAAGTGCGCTTGGCGCTCTTCTGTGGTGTGCCGGACCGCGAAGTCCGGAGGGGGCTTGGATGGGTCAGCTCAGTACGAGGTCTGTGGTGACGGATTCCCATAGCGAGTCGAACCATTGCCGGGACTGCGCGACGAAGGCGGTGTCGTCGCTGGTGCTGTCAGTGCCGAACAGGCGGACCAAGCCCATCGGGTTGGCGTCGAAGAGGTCGATCTGTCGGCCTTCGAAGTCCTGGGTGCGGCGGTGGATCGTGTAGTAGGAGAAGAGCGCTTCGGTGTGGTTTACGAGGTAGAGCTTGGCCATGGGTGTGAACGGTAGTGCTCGGAAGGTGATGCGGGTCTCGATGTCGTGGGTGTCCCGGAGTGACATCAGCGCGCCGCGCAGGGTCTGACCGTAGGCGTTGCGTTGCGCGAGCCACCGTTGATGCAGGGTGTCGTCCCCGTCGTAGGTGACGGGACTGGGGAATGCCAGGTCGATGTCGCGGCTGGGCAGCAGAACGCGGACTGTCACGCTCACTGGTCTCACGGTGCCGGTGTGGACGGCGTGGATGGGCCGGGCCATGGCGATCGACAGGGCCTGACCGCTGAGGCATACGGCATCGATGGCCACGTCGTCTTCAGCGAACGCGGCGGTCAGCAGCTCGCCCAGCGCGGCGATGGCCGAGCCGTGCGCCGCCGGCGGCACCGTCGGCGCGGCGCGGGCCGGGTTGTGGCCGGCAGCATCCAGCAAGCGCCGCCAGTGGGCGGGCGAGGGTGGGGCTTGTGCGGCCCACGTGCACAGTTGGGTGACGACCTTCAGCAGGTCTGTCGCGTCTCGGGGGAGATGGTTGCCGCGCAGCCAGTCGCTGAGAGTGGCGACCGGAACCCCTGTTGCGCGGCTGGTCCGAGCGAGGGTGAGACGGGAGCCTGCTTGCGCCAGCCGTGTCTGTGCCTGCTGCCAGAGGCTGTTCAGCTCGACCAGTAATTCCGGGGGCGGGCTGCGGAACTCGGATGCGGGCACGGGCCTCAACTGCCCTCCTCACGACGCCTGTCGGAAATTCCGACCCGGAAGGCATTGTAGGTCCGTATCTGACGACTTTTCCGATGTCCTTCGACATCCATACCGTTGCCCGGCTTCCCTGCGCATCAATGTCTGGTACGGGCCGTGCGAGTCAGGCGGCCGACCTACAGGGATCGGAGGGTTGGATGGCTCGGCGTTCGACCACACGACGGCTCGCCCGGGCCGCACTGTTCGCCACCGTGCGCGGTGCGGCGGCGGCTCTGGGATCCGGGGCGGTCGCTGCCGCAGCGTGGTGGGTCCAGTCCCGGTGACCCGCGTGGGTGCACCGCGCCCCCAGTGCGCACGGCCGACTGATGCGCAGACGGCCCGTTCACTGAAGAGGGAAGGAGGACGGTGCTGAGTGAGAGCCGCCGTCTTCTCCCTAGATGATCATTTCCAAGGGATGCCTGCAGAGGGTGTGGGGCGGGCAGCGGCCGAAGCCACCGCGCCACGGCAGGCGCGGGCTGCCGACCCTGGTTGTCGAGGTGGCAGCGGGCGGTCAGGCGTCAGGGTCGACTTCGGGGTGCGTGAACCGCACGGGCTTGCCCAGCGACCGGGCGTAGACGATTTCGGCGCGGGTGCTGTCTCCGATGTAGTCGCCGACCACGAGCACCTCATCAGCGAGCCGGATCTTCGCCCGGTGCAGATCGTCGAGTCGAACCTTCAGCGCCTCGGCCTCGACAGGATCGGACCAGAGTTCGTGCGGCGACTTCATGTCACAGCCCGGTTTGACGACGATCCTTCCGGCTTTGGTCTCCCGCAGATCGGCCTCGTTCATCTCGGTCATGAAGCGGGTGGAGCCGCAGATCACGACGATACGCGGGAGGCTCAACAGCTTCTTCGCGTCGGCGAGCTTCTCCTCGGGAGTGAGCAGTTGCGGGTCTGACACTGGTTCCTCCTGGTGGTGTCGTCCAAGGGGTGCCTGCGGAGACGAGAACGAGGGTGTCTGAGATCGTTTTGTGACGAACGACGTGGACACCCTCGCGACAGCACTCTATGTGACGACCGACGACATGTTGAAGGAGCATCCCGACCCGGCGCCGTGGCGCTCGTCGGTCGGCATTACGCCCCGCCTGAGCGATGGTTTCCAACCCGAACTGTCCCAGCATGGAGTCCAGTTGCTGCGGGCTGCCCGAAAAGGTGAACGGGAATGGCCTGGCGCAGCCCTGTTCAAGCCGCTGCGACAGGTCATCGAATCGATCAACGAGACCTTCAAGTGACAGCTTGACCTCGAACGGCACCGAGGGCGCACACCCGGAGGTGTCACAGCCCGCGTCATGCAACGCATCCTCGCGCTGACCGTCGCGATCTGGCACAACGCCGCCGCCGGACAAGCCGTCCTACGCTCACTGATCGCCTACGATCACTGACCCCTTGGACCAGATCATCTGGCGAACTGCCCCTGATGCCGGACACGGACGACAAGTTTGCCGGTGGCGCGGTCGTGTTCCATGTCGTCGTGGGCCTGCGGGACCTGCTCCAGGCCGTCGTAGACACGGTCGACGGGGAAGGCCAGTCGACCGGCTGCGACCGCGTCGAGAATCTCCTGGAAGGTCTTGCGGGGCAGGTCGGTGGCGTCGCCGAAGTAGCCCGAGAGGCGCACCCCCTTGGGCAGGTATTCGTTGGGGGAGAAGTCCCGTACCGTCCACTGGTTGGAGAGGCTCCCGCCGAAGCACCCGGTGCCGTGCACGCGCACCGCGTGCAGGGTGTCGGGCAGGGTGGGTGTGCCGACGAGATCGAGGGCGGCGTCGACGCCGTGCGGGTACAGCTCGCGCACGGCGGGTGCGACTTCTCCGGTGTCGAGCAGGGGATGGTCGACACCGTGCTCCTTCAGCAGGGCGAGGCGGTCGGCGCGGCGGGTGGTGGAGAGCACCGTGGCGCCGCGCCATGCGGCCAGCGCGGCGGCGGCCAGACCGACCGACGAGGTGCCGCCTCGTATCAGCACGGACTGCCCGGGCTGCAGGTCCAGGCCGATGGCCAGCGAGCCGTAGGCGGTCTGCACCATCTCCGGCAGCGCGCCGAGCGCCTCCCAGGGCAGGTCGGTGTCGACAGGGATGACCTGGGACAGCGGCACCGACGTGTACTCGGCATACCCGCCGTCGTAGGTGCGCCCCATGTCCCCCATCATCGCGACGACCTTCTGCCCGCGGGCCAGCCCGCTGCCGGCCGGGGCCGCGTCGACCGTACCGGCGGCCTCGATACCCGGCACCCGGGGAAAGCTGACACCGACGCTCACCCCCAGTCGGAGCTTCAGTTCGGAGCGGTTGAGGCCGAACGCCTCGACGCGGATGCGTACCCAGCCCTCCCTCTCCGGTGGAAGCGGGAGGGTGGTCAGCCGCAGGTTCTCGATGGGGCCCGGGGCAGTGAGCCGTACTGCGCGCATCGTGGTCGGTGAGGACGTCATGGGTCTGCCTGCTTCCCGAGGGGAGGAGAGCGGTCGGCGGTGGTCAACAAGCGGACGGCACGGCTTCATTCCCGACTCGCCCCGGTCTTCTGCCTGTTGGGGGACAAGCCGGTCCGTCTGTGCCGATCGCGCCTGGTGCTCTCCCTGGAGGCGACGGGCCCAGCGCAGCCGTCGCGATACATGAGCAGGGTCGGCAAGGCCTCGCGACGGGGACCGGGGGAGAGGAGGGAGAAGGGGGCGACGGTGTGGTGACGGTCCGCCCGACGAGCGTCCTGGCAAGATGGCGGCATGGAACGTGTGCTTGGAATCGGTGGGTACTTCCTGCGGGCCGCAGATCCGGCGGCGCTGAGTGCGTGGTATCGCGAATGCCTCGGTCTGGACGCCGACGAGAACGGCCTGTGGCGTCAGGAAGCCGGCATGACGGTGTTCGCGACGTTCGAGTCCGACACCGACTACTTCGGATCCCGCGCCCAGCGAACCATGCTCAACTTCCGGGTCCGCGACCTGGACGCGATGCTCGCGCAACTGCGCGCCAAGGGAGCGGACGTGGACGAGGAAACGCAGGACATGGAAGGAGTCGGCCGATTCGGCTGGGTCAATGACCCGGACGGCAATCGCATCGAGCTGTGGCAACCCGTGTAGTCGTCGGTCTTTCCGGCGCACGCCGGTGCACGCCACCGGGGCACCGTCGTCCTCGGTGAGGGAGGGCATGAAGACCCGTACCCCATCCGTGGCTGTGAGCTGTCCGGGACCTCATCCGCCGGCAGACGCCTGACCCGACCTGATAAGTTACCCACACACGCGAGCCTTCTCGGTGCGGACTGCGATCCGCCGAGGAGGCTCTTTTTCATGCCCGGGCACGCGAGTCCCGGCTGTGGTGCAAGCGCTTCAAGACTGCCGGCCCCACGAGGGGCTCGAAGTCACGTGCCCCACCACTGGTTCCCCGTCCCAGCCCGCAAGAGGAGTCCCTTTCGCATGACCCGACCAACGAACGCTGCAGCAACCGCCGGTACGTGGCGGCTCGGTGACCTGATCGTCAACCGCCTCGGGTTCGGCGCGATGCGTCTGACCGGGACCGCGCCCTTCGACAGAGGCGCGCCGCGTGACCGACAGCGGTCGATCGGCCTTCTGCGGCGGGCTGTTGAGCTGGGTGTGAACCACATCGACACCGCCGCGTTCTACTTCTCGGCGACGCGTTCCGCGAACGAGCTGATCAACCGCGCACTGGCACCGTACCCGGAGGATCTTGTCATCACGACCAAGGTCTGGCCGGGCCGCGACTCCTCGGGCGGATGGTGGTGGGCGACACCCGCACAGTTGCGTGGCCAGGTGGAGGAGAACCTACGGCAACTCGGCCGGGACCACCTAGACGTGGTCAACCTCCGCGTGCCACCGAGTCGGCGGACGGGCTCGATCAGCGATCACTTCGGTGCGCTGGCCGCACTGTGCGACGCGGGACTGATCCGGCACCTGGGCATTTCGAACGTCACGTGCGAGCAATTGGCCGAGGCCGTCACCATCGCCCCCGTCGTCTGCGTGCAGAACCCGTACGGAATCGGCGCGTCGAACGAGGATCAGGCTCTGCTGCGCCTCTGCGGCGAACTCGGGATCGCCTTCGTCCCCTTTTTCGCGATTGCCGGTTCCGGGCGCGAGGCCGGGCCGGCGGCCCAGGACAGCGACGAGGTACGCGCCGTCGCCCGCGCACACGGGGCCTCCGCCGCACAGGTCCGACTGGCCTGGACCTTGAACCAGGGACCACATGTCCTGGCCATCCCCGGGACCGGCGATCGAGACCACCTTGAGCAGAACATCGCGGCCGGCGCGCTACGGCTCTCGGAGGAGGAAATGACACTCCTCTCCCAGGTGCAGCCGAAGGCGTCTCGTAGTCCGGGGGCCGACCACGCGACACCGTCCGCCGGCTAGAGCCAGGGGGCCGGCCCGCCGGTCCGGCACGTGACCACTTCCGTGGCCATCAGGAGACGCTCGCGAGGATCTTCTCCGCGACCTTGGACGCTGCCAGCCCGCCGCCGTCTCCGTCGGCACCCGCGGTCGAGGGCAGGCCCTCGACGCGGACGGCCACGGCAACGCGACGTCCGCCGGATGTCTCCGCGTGGCCGATGAACCACGACACGGCGGAGTCACTGCCCGTGCCGGTGACCCACCCCGTCCGCCCGCTGCCTCCGAGTGCCGCGCTCAGCGCGTCGGCGGTGCCGCGGGAGATCACCTGCTCGGCGGCCGGGCCACCTGCGGCCTCGGGCCGTTGCGTGACACCCGCCTTCGTCACGTGGTCCACCAGCTGCGGGCGCACCAGCCGTCCGCCGTTGACGACCGCTGCCGCAACTCGTGCCATCGCGAGGGGAGTTGCTCGGACCTCACCGGCCCCGACCCCCGTCAGGGCAGCCTCGGCGGCCGACGTGCCGGCACCGGGGTAGCTGCTTTCGGCGACCGACAGTGGCATCTTGAGTGTGTCGTCGTCGAAGCCGAACTTCTCTGCCACGGAACGCAGTTGCGCCTGGCCGAGGTCGGCGGCCATCTTGGTGAACACGTTCGCGCAGGAGTGGCGCAGCGCCACTTTGATCGATGCGTTCACGCACTGCGGCGACGCGCCGGTCACCCGCGTCGTCGAGAGAGGGAGCACATACGTGAGAGGGCTGGTGGTGGCTTCGTCCACCGTCGAGTAGAGCCCCTCGTCCAAGGCGGCGGCCGCGACGACGATGCTGAACGTCGCTCCCGGCGCATCGGCCTGCCTGATGGCCCGGTCGAGCATCGGCGAACGGCTGTCAGCGGTGGCCGACTTCCACGCCTGCTCGTCCTTCGACCCTCGGCCACTGAACTGCGCCGGGTCGTAGGAAGGCGTACTGACGACGGCGAGAAGTTTCCCGGACTTCGCGTCGAGCGCCACCGCGGCACCCTGCTGGTCGCCCAGCGCGTCGAACGCGGCTTTCTGGACGGCGGGTTCGATGGTTGTCGCGACGTCGCCCGGGGCGGTGCCGGACGCCCCGGCGCGCAGGACGTCGTCGTAGACGGCCTCGAGCCCGGCATTGCCGTACGCCATCGACCGGTAGCCCGTGACCGACGCGTAGAGAGGGCCGTCGGTGTAGGTGCGCTGGTACGGGATCTTGGCGAGATCTGTGGGCTTCGATCCGGTGACGGCCTTTCCGCCCACGAGGATGTCGCCGAGTCCGTGTTTCGACGGTGGAGTCGGCCCCGCCGAGGACTTGCCCGCGTTGTCGGTGTGCGTGTCCTGGCTGCAGCCGCTCGTCAATGCGGCGAGTACGACGAGAGCCCCCGAGACGCGGAGCGCCCCTCTCATGGTCGAGTGCATGGCGGCATCTTAGGGAAAGCACTGACGTGATCGGCTAGTTGCGCACAATCGGTACCTTCCTGTCGCTTTTGGGTCAGGGTCTATGGAGTCCACCCTGTGTCGTGGGGACGGGGCACTGCTCGGTGGGGGCCGGCGACACGGGCAGGGTCCCCGGCGGCGTTGTCCGTGTGGTCAGCGGCCACTTTGCTGATGCCGCTCACCGACCTTGGTAACATCTGTTACCATGCGCCTATGGCGAAGACGCAACTGGGCGCGAGAGTGGACGAGGACGTCGCGGAGCTCGCGAGGAAGCGTGCCGCGGACCTGGGGTTGAGCATCGGGGACTACCTCGCCCGGCTCGTGCAGGACGACGCCAGTGGTCTGCGCACGCGTGCGGTGGACGCGGCCGCCCGCTTCCTCGCCGACCACCAGGCGGTCTTCGACGATGCCGAGGAAGCCCAGCAGGCGCCCCGTGGAGGGCGCGCGGCCTGATGGATCTGCACATCGACGTCCCCTGGATCCTCCAGGTCGCTGAGGCCGCCGGGGCAAACGACCCGGCCCCCGACGACTACGGTGTTCCCATTTCGGCGGTCGCCCGCCACCGGGCCGAGCTGTTCGAGCACTCCGTCTATGACGGTCCCTACGCGAAAGCCGCGGCCTTGGTGCACACCCTCGGCCGGTGCCGCTGGCTCGAGCGCTCCAACCTGGCCGTCGCGGCCGCGACCGGCGTCATGTACCTCGAAGCGGCCGGTATTACCGTCAAGCCCGCCCGCGAGGATGCCGTCGCCCTGAAGGACCTGCTCCTCGACCCGGCCTGCACCGCAGGGAGCATCGCCGCCCTGCTGCGGACCTGGCCCACCCCCACCTGACGCGCTGAGGGCACCTGACATCCTGAGGGTCGGCGCCGAGGCGTGATCAGTTCGGAAGCCGGCTCGATCTTGCGGCTCCGCGTCGACCCCATGGGCTGACAGGACGACCTCCGTCTGCGCCCCGTCGCGGTCGTCACCTCGCCGGATCGGCCGCCTCGTCGTCGAGGGGAATACCGAGCCGGCCGGCCACGGAGGTGAGCGCCGCGCCCAGGGGGAGCGCGACTCGGGTGACGGCGTGAGGGTCACCCCGGGTCGGGTCCCGGTTGACGATCAGCACCGGCTTTCCGGCCTGGGCAGCCTGGCGGACGAAACGGAGTCCGGACATTACCGTCAGGGAGGAGCCCAGGACCAGGACCGAGGCCGCCTCGCGGACCAGCTCGCGGCAGTGCTCGACCCGTGACGGGGGCACGGCTTCGCCGAAGAACACCACGTCCGGTTTGAGGGTGCCGCCGCAGAGCGTGCAGGGCACCACGCGGAAGTCCCCGACCTGTTCGTCGGTGAGGTCGGCGTCACCGTCCGGGTTGATCCCGGCGGCCACAGGCTCGAAGCCCGCGTTGGCTTCCTCCAGCCGCCGGGCGAGTTCGCGACGCGGGCTGAACGCGCCGCAGGAAAGGCAGACGACCCGGTCCAGACTGCCGTGGAGCTCCACGACGTGCTCGCTGCCGGCGGCCTGGTGCAGGCCGTCGACGTTCTGGGTGATCACACCCGAGAGCAGCCCGTGCCGCCCGAAAGCGGCGACGGCTCGGTGCCCGGCGTTGGGACGGGCGCGATGGAAGGTGCGCCAGCCGAGGTGGCTCCGCGCCCAGTACCGGCGCCGGGCGTGGGCGCTGGTGGTGAAGTCCTGGTAGGTCATCGGGGTGTGCCGGCTCAGGCTCCCTCCCTCGCCTCGGTAGTCGGGGATGCCCGATTCCGTGGAGAGGCCGGCACCGCTGAGCACCAGCACGCCGCCGGTGCCCAACGCCGCGGCCACCGGCTCCGGATCTGTGGTGCCCGGCGGCAGGTCCTCGGCGGGGGACCAGCTCAGGGTGGGGCGCATGCGCATGCCCTCCAGGCTACGGAACAGGCCACCGTACGCGTCGTCGGCGGTGCTCCGATCAGTGGGGGCTCGTGACGGCGGCGGGGGAACGGGCGGTCTGGCCCTCTGGTTCATGCGAAGAAACGTTCAGCGGATGTGATGCACATCACTTGTTCGAGGCCCGGACGGCACTTCGTGGCACTTCACGCGCACCGCTTGCGCCTGCCCCTGGAGCATGTTCGCCCTGCTCACGCCATGTGACTGAACGATAACCACAAGGTATGACTCTGCCTCTGCGTGTGCGAGCGATCACCTGGTGTCAAAAATTGATCGGCTGAGCGCTGCGCGTTTCGGCCCTCTGATCCGAAATGCTGCCGCCGAGGAAGCCACCGATGGCGTCCTCCAGCGCGACCAGCCCTGCTCTCAGGGCGAGTTGGTGCTGTGTAGGCAGGAAGGACATGAGGTCACGTGACCCAGAACGATCTGCTCGCGCTCCTGGCGTTGATGACTGCGCTGCGCGTCTTCCTCCCCGACCTTCGGACGGGGGTACGCCGTCTGCTGCGCGCCGGCGCACGGGTCGGCGTCAACGAGCTCCTGCAGACCCACCCGGACCGCACCACCGGCGACCCCACCGCGATCGTTCCCCGGGACACGGAGGCCTAGCAGATGACCAGCACCGAGGACAGCGACGCGCACACCCTGCCCATCTCCTGCGAGGAACTCAACGCCTTGAACGGCATCCACTTCGAGATGCCCGCGAGCCTGGACGCCTTCTACCGCCGATACAGCAGGCCCCAGGTGCGGTACGCCTCCACCATCCTGGGGAGCACGGAGGCGGCCAAAGCGGTCGTGCGCAGCCTCTACACGCACCTCGCCCTGAACTGGGCCGCGGTCCTGCTGCAGGAGGGCGGGCCCGAGGCCTACGCCTGGCGGGCACTCAAGATGCGCGTGGAGACCCACGCCCGTATGACGTACACGCCGACCGCTGACGGCCGTTCCACGACCGCGTCGACGAACGACCGGACCACCGCCGTCCACGAGGCCGTGCGCGCCACACTGTCAGCCGTACGCACGCAGATGGCTTCCCTGGACTCACCGATCGGCCTCTACACCGCCATCGCGGCCCTGCCGGAGCGCCAGTTCGACGTGATCATCCTGCAGTACGCCCTCGGCTACCCCTCCAGACACGCGGCCGAGATCATGGGTATCCACGAGGGAACGGTACGCACCCACCGACGTCTGGCCCGCCAGCGCATCGCCGCCAAGCTCGACATCGACCTGGGCGACGACGAGGAGAAGGAGTAGCCGTGCCCCGTAGCATCGACAGGATCCTCGATCAGGCGGCCGTCCCGGACACGGTCACCGACGACGAACTGGACGACCTGAAACAGGAGATCGTCCGCGACGTCACCGCCGTCCTCATGTTCGGCGCCAAGACCGCGCCCCAAGGCCACTACCCGACCCGCATGGACCGCGCCGACGCTCACCTGGAAGCCCTGTCCTGCGAACTCATACGCAGTGACGAGGCCGGCGAGCATCTCTCCCGGATCGCCGGCGACCCCATCGACACCGATGGCGCCCTGCACTTCGGCTGCCTGCTCAACCTCGCCAAGAAGCCCCAAGGAGCCCTCTGGTGGTGGCAGTACGCCGCCGGTGCGGGCAACGCCACCGCCGCCTATTGTCTGCACCTGTTCCACCTGCGCTGCGGCGAACTGCGCGACGCCGACCACTGGATGCTCCAGACCCTCAACCTCAACCTCGACGCAGGCGTCGACTTCACCCCCAGCGCCGCCTGGACGGACCACCCGTGCACGCCGCACACCAAGATCCTTCGTGAAGCGGTCGAACGCCTCAAGGTCGAGGAGGCCGAGGAGATCGGCGGCGAGTTCCATCACCCGGACCAGCGCCTGGCCGACCAGATCGAGGAACTCGCCGACGCCTGCTAGCCCTTGACGGACCGTGCATACCCCAACCGTCGAAGACCCTTCTCTGAGGCAGAAGGGGCCGGACAGTGTCCCATCCGGTGCATCCGCCGCCCGCCCGGCTGAGTCCGCGCTTCGCCGGCCGGGCAGTCGGCCAGTGCGCCGCAGCTAGTTGTCGGACCGATATTCCAGCCGGACGACGTGCGAGCCCCGTACGAGGCGTGACGGGTGGTCGGCGGGTGGCAGCGGGGCGTGGGCGGTCTCCGGGAAGGCGGTGCGGATCTCGGCGAAGAGATCACGCCAGCCGGTCCCGTGGGCCGCCGCGGCGGCGTAGAGCGCGTCGAGCGCGGCCTGGAGCGGGTCGGCGTGCGCGGCGTCGGTCAGGGCGGGCAGGGCCATGGCCTGCTGGGAGGCGTTGGGGGTGCCGTCGGGCAGCGTGACGACGGTCTCCGGGACCTGCGGGTCGGAGAAGAGGCGATTCCACATACGTTCCGCGTCGTCCAGCGGAGGGGAGAAGGTTATGCCCTGGTCCAGCTCCGCAAGCCCGCGGGCGATCCAGTCCACGCTGCTGAGACCTGCGACGTCGCAGGCACGGTGTGCGGCCCAACGGGCCATCGAGCGCTGGATGTCCGGCCCGGCCTCGTCGATCGCATGCACGAGAGCGACGTCGAGGTCCACCATCCCTGCCACATTGCCGCCGACGTTGCGCAGCCGGTCACTGGGCAGACGTCCGCCCCAGGCCTCCGTCTCGAGACGCTCCCGCAGCTGCCGGGCTTCCTGTTCCTCCTGCTCGCGAGCGAGTCGTCTGGCTGCGGCCAGCTCCTCGGGAGTGGGCGCCGGAGGAAGCCGGCTCGCGAACCGGTGCCAGTACCCGGCGGAGTCGCTGGTCTCCTTCACGATCAGGTCGCGTTCCCGCGGGCCGGGCCAGAACTGGAGCAGATACTCGTCCAGTACGGGCTCGTCCTCACTGCGTACGCCGTCGTGGGCCTCGTCCATGCCGCGGCAGTGATAGCGGACGCGATAGGTGCCTGCCGGCAGACCGAGGTCCCAGCCCTCACCACCCCACTCGATCAGCAGCGTGTCGTCCGAGGCCGTACGGAAGGACGCCTCCACGATGTCCTCCCAGCTGTCTTCGTCCGACGGCGGCTCCGCCTCGTGCAGTTCCACGGTGAGAGGAACGGATCCGGTGTGCATGCCGGTCAGCAGGAACAGGTGCCCGGGGACGGCCGCACCGCACAGTCCCGCCCGCTGCCCCATGAAGCACTCGTGGAGACCGGCTTCCGGTCCCTCGTCGGGTTCGGTACGACCGTCGACGTACATCTGGCCGTACGCGACGGAGAATTCGCCGCTGAAGAGTGTCCGCATACTCACCAGCCTGCCCGCAGGGTCTGACAGTGAGGATCTTGAGGGGCCCGGGTCTGACTCAGATGCGTGGATGCGCCGGTGCTGCGCGACCTCGTCAACTGCCGTCGCCATCGGTCAGTTCAAGAGAATCAGCGGCAGTCAGGTGCTCGATGAACGTCCGGAAGTCCGAAGTCAGCGCGGGGCTCGCGGCGGCCGGTAGGTGCTGTCGCACGGCGAAGGCGGCACTGGGCGTACAACTGTTGGGGGTCGGCAGGAGTCTAGCGACCGAAGGGCTGTTCTCCTGGAAAACACCGTCCGTTTGCCCGCGTTCCAACCGAGGTTCTCTCCATGCCGATGCCCCCGCACAACCGTCGCGCCTACCGTGCCGCTGTCGCCGCCCTCGGCGCTGCGGGTCTGATCACGCTGGCCGCGGCTCCTGCCGCCTTCGGCGATGAGGCCGCACCCGAATTGGTCATCGGAGGTGTCGAGCCGATCGACGGGGTGAAACCGGGGGGCACCTTCGACGTGCCGGTCACCGTGGCGAACAAGGGCAACGGGGCAGCCGAGAAGGTGTGGGTCTCCTACGGCGTCACCCGGGGACTCGACTTCGCGGAGGTTCCCTCCAACTGCCGAGTACAGCATGTCCGGTCCTACGACGAGATGCCCGAGAGGTGGATCGCGGCGTGCGCGTTCGACCAGGCGGTGGAGCCGGGCGTCGTCTACACGCCCGAGAAGCCAATTCGTGTCAAGGTACTGGACCGCGCGCTCAACGAAGAGCTGCTCGTGCGTGTCGGGGACGTCGATCCAGGGGTGGACGAGAACGGCTTTCCGCCAGTGGCGGGAACCGCGCCGGCGGTGAAACTGGTCGAGGGGCAGGCAGGAGGCGGGGCGACCGCGCGAGTCGTCAATGTGCCCGTCACCGCCGTCAACACGGCCGACTACCAGGTGGCGGGTGCCGCGTTGAAGGGGAGCGTCGGTGACACGGTGACGATGAAGGCGACGTTCACCAATGCCGGACCAGCCTGGGTTCAGCCCAGGCCGGGCGACCGGTCCGTCAGTGTCGTGATCACCCTTCCCGCCGGAACGTCGGTCGTCAAGCGCGGCCAGTTCTGCCGGGCCGAGGGCAAGAGGTATGTCTGCGGCATGCGGTCGCTGAATGAGGGCAGCGGAGAGACCTACACCTTCGAGTTGAAGATCGACAAACGGGTGGCGGGCGCCAAGGGCTCGGTGGCACTGAGCACCGAGCCGCGGCCGTTCGACCCCGACAAAGCCAACGACAAGGCCGACATCACGCTGGACATCACGGGTGGGGGGTCGACTGGCGGGTCGACGGGCAGCTCGTCCAATGGCTCGACCGGCTCGACCGGCTCGACCGGCGGCTCGACGGGCAGCTCGACCAATGGCTCGACCGGCGGGGCGACCAATGGCTCTGGCGGATCGGCCGGCGGGTCGTCGTCGACCGGCGGCGCCGGGACGACGACCGGCGGCGACCTGGCGGAGACCGGCTCCTCGGCGCTGGCGATCACGGGCGTCGCTGCCGCCGCGGTGGTCACGGGTGCGGGCGCGCTCCTCATCGTGCGCCGCCGCCGGGCCCAGAGCCCGAGCTGACGACCGTCCGACGCGAACGGTGGTACCCGCCCCGGGCCTCTGCTCCGAGACCTCGGCGCCGCCTTGATGGGTGGCGCCGCAGGCGGTTCCAGGGCCAATAGTCGATGGCGGACGGACCGCGGTGGCTGTTGAATGCCGGGGTGACTGACCACTGGTCCCCCGCCCACCACGCGGTCGAGCAGGAGGACGCGGAGACCCTTGCCCGGCTGCTGGCCGACGGCAGCGATCCAGATGAGGCCTTCAGCAACACGACGTTGCTGACGCATGCGATCGACATCGAGGGAGACGGTGCCCTGCAGAGCGGCCTGCCGCTGACCGTGCACACCACGGCTGTGCTCCTGGCGTTCGGAGCTGATCCGGAGCTCGCAGACCCGGACGGGCGCACTCCGATGGAAATGGCCGAACACTACGGCCACGACCTGGCGGTGAACCTGCTGCGCGCTCACATCGGCTCGCGCGCCGGATGCAACAGGCAAGGCTGCAGGAGGTGTTCGTGAATGCGACGAACCGATCGGACGTGCGCTCGCCGCAGATGGTATTCGCATCAGTCAGCTATCCCGCGCTCTGCCAGGACTGCGGTGCGGAGTCGGAGTGCCATGGTGTCCAGGCACTCGTGGACGGCCGCTTGCGGTGGGATGTCGAGGTAGCGTGCGCACTCTGCGGGTTCGCGGCCGCCATATGCGGTGGAGACCTGCCGAGCGAACTGCGGGAGCGGATACTTGCCGAGCACGGACCGGCGACCCTGCAGACAATCGGTGCCCCGACGAAGCGTGTCGTGCTCCTGCGAGTGCTCCGATCTGAGCTCGGCCTCGACCTCGTCGGCGTCAAGGCGGTGCTGGGCCGCGTGCTGAGCGACGACTACACAGGAACGCTTCCGGAGGTGGAACGTCTGGCCCGGAAGCTGCGGGCAGCCGGCATCGCGGCCGTAGCCGTGCGCCCGGGTCATGAGGCTCAGGTGTCCCGGTCTTCGCGGACCGGTGACGGCCCCGAAGGGCGGGGTGGACGGCTCGGTGATCAGGCGGACGACCCCGGCCCGAGCCACTGGTAACGGCCGCCGCACTCATGGGCGAGCCAGCGGTTGAGGCTGCTCAGGCCCCGCTCGTTGACCTGCCCGTCGTGGATGCCGTGGGCGCGTTCCGGATCGACGGAGCGGACGAAGTCGATGGCCTCGTCCGTCTTCATCCATGAACCTTGGAGGGGGACCAGCAGGATCTGGACCGGTCGGTCGGGGCGGTGGAGGGAGTCTCCAGGGTGGTAGAGGCGGTCCTCCACCAGGTAACCCAGATTCGCGCAGTCCGGGAGGTCTCCGTACACGGGCGCGTGTCTCCCGCCCTGCGCGGTCACCCGGAAGCCGGCCGCCGTGAACTCCTCGCCGGCGCCGACTCCGGTGAAGTCCAGTGACTGGATCCGGGCCGACTCGGGGGCGTAGACGGGCACGCCCAGTCCCTTCAGCCGCAACACGTCTACGTGATCGGCGTGTTCGTGGGTCACCAGGACCGCGTCGGCGCCGGCGAGTGCCTGGGGTTCGCTCCAGATGCCGGGATCGATGACCAGCGTGCCGCCGTCATGCTCCAACCGGACACAGGAGTGGGCGTACTTGGTGATCCGCACTCGCGTGAGGATAGCCCGGGACCTGGCGGGCGCCATCAGAGAATGGCCGGACACGCCAGTCGGCCTCCAGGCGGCCCGGCAGTCGGGTACCGCAGGGCCGCTCGCGAGGCCCGCGCACTGAGCACCGGCGCGCAGCCTCAGACCCTCTTGCGTGAACCTGCGCCCATCGCAGAGCCTGCGAGCGTCGCAGCGACCCCGGCCGCTCGGTTCCAGGCGGCCGCGGTGTGCGCAAGGTCAGGACATGATCGGGCGATCAGAGCTTGAAGGCGTCCTCGGTCCCTTCCTTGGCGCTCCGCATCTTCCCCCGTGCTTCGAGAGCGGCACCCTTTGCCGCGAGGGTCTCGTTGTGCACCGCGTGGGCCGCCTTCCGTACGGTCTTGCCGACGACCTGTTCGGCCTTGGCCTTGGCTTTCTGTC
Source organism: Streptomyces krungchingensis (assembly GCF_054729265.1). Lineage (NCBI taxonomy): Bacteria > Bacillati > Actinomycetota > Actinomycetes > Kitasatosporales > Streptomycetaceae > Streptomyces > Streptomyces krungchingensis. Next base: position 353,271 of record NZ_JBPUKY010000001.1, on the reverse strand, counting down.
CGGCACTCATGTCAGCACCTCCAGGCAGGCTCACTGTGCCGCGTCCCCTTGATGCGGGAGATGAAACCGAGATGCGCCTGTCGAGGAGGACGAGGTCCCTGCCGTGCTCCCGGCAATCCTGCCGACCGGGCGCCTCGAACTGCTGAAACGCGCCCCGGTGGGTTCGCTGGAGCCACGAAGGCGACGACTCGTTCCATCCGTACCGATCAGGAGGCGTCCTCGTTCATCTTCTCCACCACGCGCTCGGAGATCTGGGCCAGCACCCGCAGTTCCGCCGGCGTGACATGGTCGAGGAACAGGGTGCGCACCGCCTCGACATGCAGTGGGGCAGCGGCCTCGATCAGGGCGCGCCCGGCGTCCGTGATCACCGCGAAGGCACCCCGCCCGTCCTCGACGCACTCTTCCCGCGTCACCAGCCCACGTGTGGCCATGCGGGTGATCTGGTGGGAGATCCGACTCTTCTCCCACTCCAACGCACGGGCAAGATCCAGAACCCGCTGCCGCCCGTCGGGTGCGTCCGTCAGCTCGACCAGCACCGCGAAGTCCGCCTCGGAGATGTTGGACTCCGTCTGCAACAAGCGCGACAGCCGGCCACGGAGCGTCGCTTGAAGGCGGACGAAGCAGCGCCACGCGTGTTGCTCCTCAGGCGTCAACCACCGCACCGTTTCTGTCATGGTCGAAGTCTAAACTAGTTGATACGTCACCTGAATGTTGCGCGGCTTCGGCGGGTGATCGTTTCGCCTCTGGGTCCTGCCCGAGCCGTCGCGACTGTGGAGGGGTGCCATGCCCCTGCCTGTTCCGGGATGGCGTCCTGCCGGATCCGTAGGTCCAGGTCTTCCCTAGTGGGGCACATCCCGCGTCGCCCCGCATGGCGCCACGGCCTTTGGTTGACACATCAACCAGGCTGCCCGATGATTGACGCGTCAAGCAATTGGTCGCCCGTGCATCGTATGCGCCTGGTGCCAGGTAGGAGGAGTGCCATGACGGCCACAGCGTTCGAATTGGGGCTGAACTCGTTCGGAGAGGTCGCCACCGACGGCGGTCGGCCGATGAGCGATGCCGAGACCGTTCGCCTGTTGATCGAGGAGGCCCAGCTCGCGGAAGCCGTGGGGATCGACGTGTTCAGCGTCGGGGAGCACTACCGCGCGGGCCACAACGACAGCGCCACCCCCGTCCTGCTCGCTGCGATCGCCACCGCGACGGAACGGATCCGGCTCGGCACCTCGGTGACCGTACTGAGCACCAATGACCCCGTGCGGCTCTACCACGAGTTCTCCACGCTGGACGCCGCGTCGAACGGCCGTGCCCAGCTCGTACTGGGGCGGGCGTCGGCCACCGAGTCGTTCCCGCTGTTCGGCTACGACCTCGCCGACTACGAGGAACTGTTCGAGGAGAAGCTCGACCTGTTCATGCGCCTCCAGCGCGAGGAGACGGTGACCTGGTCCGGGCGCTTCCGGCCACCGCTCGTCGAGCAGCAACTGCGTCCCCGGATGCCTCCCGGTGGCATTCCCACCTGGATCGGCGTGGGCGGCAGCCCGAACTCCGTGGTTCGCGCGGCCAGCTACGGCCTGCCGCTCATGCTGGCCATCATCGGTGGACGCCCCCAGCGCTTCGCCGGCCATGTCGAGCTCTACCACCGGTCGCTCGAACAGTTCGGGCACGCCGGGCAGCCCGTCGCCCAGCACTCGCTGGGGCTCATCGCCGAAAGCGACGAGGAAGCGATCGAGACCTGGTGGCGCTACTGGCAACCGGTCGTCGCCGCGCTCGCGGAGGAGCGCGGGTTCTACAAGCCGACCCGCGAGCGCTACCTCGCGGAAGTGGACCAGGGCGCGCTCTTCGTCGGTTCCCCCGACACCGTCGCACGCAAGATCGCGACGATGGCCCGCGATCTGCACCTCACTCGCTTCGACCTCAAGTACGACGTCATGTACCTCCCCCGCGAAGCCCGGGCCCGCACGATCGAGCTGCTGGGCCGCGAAGTCGCGCCGCGGGTGAGGGAACTGCTCGCGAAGGAGCCGGCCCATGTCTGATCTCGTCTTCGGCCTCGACACGTTCGGCGATGTGCCGCAGGACGACGCGGGCATCCCGGTGTCCGACGCGCGGGCCGTCCGGCAGGTCCTCGACGAGGCCGTTCTCGCGGAACAGATCGGCGTCGACGCCGTCGCACTCGGTGAACACCACCGTCCGGAGTTCGCGATCTCCAGTCCGGAGACCGTCCTCGCCGGCATCGCCACACGCACCAGCCGTATCCGGCTCTCGTCCGGGGTGACCGTGCTGAGCTCGGACGATCCGGTCCGTGTGTTCCAGCGGTTCTCGACCGTGGACGCACTCTCGAACGGCCGGGCCGAGGTCATCCTCGGACGCGGCTCCTTCACCGAGTCGTTCCCGCTCTTCGGATACGACCTGGCCGACTACGACGTGCTGTTCGAGGAGAAGATCGAGCTCTTCGCCAAGCTGCTGGAGGAGAAGCCCGTCACCTGGAGCGGCAGCAAGCGGGCGCCGCTCGAGAACGCCGACGTGTTCCCCAAGACCGAGTCCGGGCACCTGAGCACCTGGGTCGGTGTGGGCGGCACACCCCAGTCGGTCATCCGCACCGCGCGCTACGGATTCCCTCTCATGATCGCCATCATCGGCGGCAATCCTGAACGCTTCGCGCCCTACATCGACCTCTACCAGCGAGCCGCCGACAAGTTCGGCACGACCGCTCACCCGGTCGGAATGCACTCGCCCGGCTTCATCGCCGCCACGGACGAGGAGGCCAGGGAACTGCACTGGCCGCACTACAAGGTCATCCGTGACCGCATCGGCGCGCTGCGGGGCTGGCCGCCGGTCCGCAAGGACGAGTACGACGCCGAGATCGAGCACGGCTCGCTCTACATCGGCTCGCCCGAGACGGTCGCCCGCAAGATGGCCCGCGCCATCAAGGCGCTCGGCGTCGGCCGTTTCGACCTCATCTACACCACGGGGGCACAGTCGATCAGCGCCCGCCTGCGCGCCGTCGAGCTGTACGGCACCAAGGTGCTTCCGATGGTCCGCGACATCCTCGCAGGCTGACGCCATGAACGGAGCAGAAATGGAGATCACCGGCGCCGCTGACGTGCGCACGGTCGGCATCCTGGGTGCGGGGAAGGTCGGCACCGTGCTGGCACGTCTGGCCCTCGCGGCCGGCTACCGCGTGCTGATCGCCGGATCGGGCGACGCCGCCAAGATCGCACTCACCGTCGAAGTCCTCACCCCCGGTGCCGTCCCGGTCACCGCGGTGGCCGCCGCGGCGGCCGATGTCGTCATTCTGGCGCTCCCGCTCGGCAAGTACCGCACGACTCCCGCCGAGGCGCTGCGCGGCAAGCTCGTCATCGACGCCATGAACTACTGGTGGGAGGTCGACGGCATCCGCGACGACCTCACCGACCCGCTGACCTCTTCGAGCGAGATCGTGCAGGCTTACCTGTCCGGGGCGCGGGTGATCAAGGCCTTCAACCACATGGGCTACCACGATCTCGAGGACGGAGCCGCGCCCGCGAGCACGCCGGGACGCAAGGCGATCGCGATCGCCGGTGACGATCCGGACGACCTCGCCAGCGTTGAGCGCCTTGTGAACGCGTTCGGCTTCGACCCCGTGGTGGCAGGTCCCCTCGCCGAAGGAGTTCGGCTCGAACCGGGCACCGAGCCTTTCGGCGCCAACGTCAGCGCCGAGGAGCTGCGCGCGATGGTGCTCCGCTTCCCGGAATCGGAGCGCGGACGGGCCGTGAGCAGGGCGAGGATCGCCGCCATGGCATCCAACGACCGAGCAGCCTGACGGCGCCGTCTGCGCCGGGTCGGCGATGGCTCCGACCGCCCACACTCTTTTCCTCCAGGGTGAGCGGGGCGGAGCCATGTCCGCGGAAGCCCGCCATGCGCAGGCGGACTCGTGCTGCTGCCGACAGCGGCTGATTCCAAACGGATTCTCCACCGAAGCGGGCTGCCGGCTCGTTGCTCGCATCAAAGTGCATGCCTAGATCGCCTAATTGATTTCCGCCAGTTCCGCACCCGCCCCCGCGGGCCGCATGAAAGGGACCCACCCCTATGTACCCCACAGCCGCCATTTTCAGCGTCCTCCTCGCTCTTGTGACACTGGCCGCAGGCGCTCCCAAGATCTTGCTGAAGGGCGCCGAGTCCGCAGCTCTGCAGTCACGCATGGGGCTGAGCACAGACCTGATCCGCTTCATCGGGCTGGCCGAAGTGGCAGCGGCCGGCGGCCTGTTGATCGGCCTCTCCTGGCAGCCACTGGGTATCGCGGCCGCCATCGGCTTCGCCTTCACGATGATCGGAGCCGTGGGCTTCCATGCCCAGACCGGCGACTACGCCACACCCGACACCCGTAAGAAGGCCATGGCGCCCATTGCTCTTGCGCTGCTGTCCGCCGGCACCGCCGTGGCCCTCAGTCTGGCCATGTGAGTCCACCAACGGCTGGAGTCGCATGTCGGTGACGGTCCCAGCTGCAGCGCCGTCCGGAAAGCCCCGGCCACGTGCCCGGCTGTCGCACGAGCGCCCCGTGGAGAGCCGGGTGACGCGTCGTCAGCCGTGGGAGACGTTCAGGCCGTAGAAGGCGACCCGGGCGCCCTTCGTGGTGCTGTCCGAGGACGACTGGTTGTAGGAACCCGCCTTGAAGTACTGCTTGTACGGGAAGAACGACGACGGAATCGGGTAGTGCGTGGTGCTGCCGTTGACGGTCAGGTCGATGGTGTTTCCGCCGGACACGGCGATGGTGTACGTCCATGTCTTGCCCACGGACACATGTCCCACCGTGTGGGTCGTCTGGCCTCCCGAGGGCGAGTTCTCGGTGCCGACGACGATGTCACCGTTGGAGCGGTAGTAGAGCTCCACCAGCGGTTTCGTCGAGGACCCGCCGGAGCCGAGGTGGATCTGACCGACGCACACGTTGGACGTCACCGACACGACCCGAAGTGTCGCGCTCAGCCGGTGGCTGCCGCTCAGCGACCAGTCCGCGGCGCTGCCGCTGCGGTTCATCTCACGCAACTCGGAGCGGGCGTAGTGGGAGTTCGGGGTCGTGACACCCTTCTCCGGCGCCCAGAACGTCATCGCACCGTCGCGGGTGTCGGTGTAGAAGTACGAGTCCTGGTAGCCGTTGGCCCCCTGGAGACGGGACGAGGGAATGGTCGTCGGCGAGCCCGGGGAACCCACCGGCTCCTGCAACTGCCAGACGGACAGGTCGAAATTGCCGCCGGGCGCGACCTTCGGATCCGCGGCACCCGCGCCGGAGGTACCGAGGACGGTCACCACGGTGACGACGCCCGCGACGGTGGCCGTCGCCAGAAGCCTGGAACGAGTCATGTCGAGCTCCTTCGTTGATCGTGGGGAGGGAAGAGCGGTGCGGTGGGTCAGCCCGCATCGGCGGCGAAGGTGCGCCCGGCAGGGCGCCCTGCCGCCGTTCCGGTCGGCGAAAGGAGGAGTCCGGCACCCGACGGCCGTGTCGTCACGGCGAGTCCGCGACGTACTGCGGACGTTCGGGTATGTGGTGGCATCTTCAGGATGACGGTCACAGCCTTTCGTCTGGTCGTGCGGAGCAGACGGTGGGGAAAGGCGAGGTTCATGTAGGTGAACATTGAGTTCACCTGTGAACTGTGTGTCGTGACGCTAAAGGTCTGAACCACGGCCGTCAAGAGGTCGCGCGGGAGGGGGCACTGGGAAGGCCGCCCAGTGACTCGTTCTCGCCAGGCTCCCAACAGTCCCCAGAAGAAGGGCTGTTACGGAGAGCCGCCGATGGAGGTACGGAGATCGAGCGGCGGATGCGTGGCAGACCGTGTCCGCACGGCTCCCACGTCCGTGACGGCTCTGTGTAGCCTGGACCGCGTGTACACGACGCGAGTGTCGGGGCGGGTGAACGCCTCGCGAGCTGCCGTCTACCGGGCGCTTCTGGACGCGGACGCGGTCGCGCGGTGGCGGGTGCCGACGGGGATGCGGAGTGAGGTGCACGCGTTCGACGCCCGCGAGGGTGGCCTGTTCCGTGTCTCGCTCACATACGACGTGCCGGGCGCGACCGGCAAGTCGGAGGCGCACACGGACACGTACCACGGCCATTTCGCGGAGCTCGTCCCCGACGAGCGAGTGGTCGAGGTGCTCGAGTTCGAGGCGGCCGATCCCGCACTCCGCGGAGAGATGGTCATGACCACGGAGCTGACGGAGGTGGATGGCGGCACCGAGGTCGTCATCGTGCACGAGGGGGTGCCGGACGCGATTCCGGCCGCGGACAACGAGACCGGAACACGCATGGCGTTGGAGAACCTGGCGCGGCTGGTCGAGTCCGCCTGCTCCTAGGCGTGTCGCTGGGGCCCAGGAGCGACAGCACGTGGCCTTGCATGGAGGAAAGCCTCCTGCAATCGGTGCGGATGGCGACGTCGCCTGCCGACGGCAGGGCCCCTCAGGTGCCACGCCCCGCTCCGGGGGATATCCCCCTCTCCGATACGGGGGCGCTCCGGATCGCACCTCAGTGAGGGTCTGCCTAGCGTTCGGTCATGACTTCGACTCTGCGGAAGCACCTCGCCACGGCATTCGGTGTCGCCACGCTGCTCACCGCGGAGGTGGCCACCGCCGCCGCCCAGCCCTCCGGTCCCTCTCCGGTGGAGCAGCTGCGCCGGGACACCCGCGCGATCCACGTGCTCGGCGTCAGTGGAGTGCAGGCCCGCGCGATCGGGCCTGACGGTCGGCAGTCCGTCGCCACCAGCGGCACCGCCGACCTGATCACCGGCCGCCCGGTCCATTCCGACGGCTACTTCCGGATGCCGAGCACGTCCAAGACACTGGTCGCCGTCGTGGTCCTCCAACTGGAGGCCGAGGGCACACTGTCCCTCGACGACACGGTCGACCACTGGCTGCCAGGAGTGGTGCAGGGCAACGGCAACGACGGCCGCCGGATCACCATCCGCCAACTCCTCCAGCACACCAGCGGTATCCACGACGACCTGCCCGGGTACACCACGCCGGACGAGTACTACGAGCAGCGCCACGACGTCCACCGCCCCGAGCGGCTGATCGCCCGCGCCATGGCCCACGCGCCGGACTTCAGGCCCGGCAAGGGTTGGGCGTACTCCAACACCGGCTACATCCTGCTCGACTCGATCATCGAGAAGGCCACCGGCCGCCCGGCGCATCGGGAGATCGAAGACCGTGTTCTGCGCCCGCTCGGCCTCAACGAGGCGCGCTGGATGGGCACTTCGCCCGTCCTGCCCCGACCGCACGCCAAGGCCTACCAGCTCTTCGGTCCCGGTTCCGTGGTGGACGTCACCCAGCAGATACCGGTGGACCACGAGACCCTTTCGTGGGTCACGACCACGCGGGACGAGAACGGCTTCCTCCGTGCCCTGCTCGCCGGCCGCCTGCTCCCACCCCGACAGCTGGCCGCGATGAAGAAGACCGTCCCCGTGAGCGCGGAGGTCCAACAGCTGTGGCCTGGCGGCCGCTACGGACTCGGCCTGGTCGAGCGTCCTCTGAGCTGCGGAGGAACCTACTGGAGCCACGAGGGCGGGGACGGCGGCTACATCACCCTCAACGGCGTCACCGGCGACGGAAGGCGAAGCGCCGTCGTCTCCATGTCCGAGGCCCGCGGCGACACCCCGGAGCACATCCTGGAACAGGAGAACGCGGCCGGCGCCCTGATCGACCATGCACTGTGCGCCGGCGGCGGGCGTGCTTGATCGCGGGGGCGACTGTCCACCGGCGGTGTGACCTCTTCAGTGAGGGCTCCCCGCATTCCGTCACCGCCGACCGGCTTGCGAAGGGGTACAGAGGCGTGGACCACCGAATCCCGTGCTCCTGCGGTGCCGCAACAGATGCAGCAACGGCCTCGGCGTGTGTGCGTACCACTCGGCGCTACTCGCCACGGCGGGCCGAGCGGAAGCGGCGCTGGTATGCGGCGGGACTGATGGACAACTCCCTTGCGAAGACGCGCCGGAGGCTCTCGTAGCTCGGGAACCCGGCCAGCGAAGCCGCCTGTGTCGCGGTGTGCCCTTGGTCGAGCAGAGCCTTGGCGATGTCGAACCGGATCGACTCGACGTAGCGGGCCGGCGTCGTCGACAACTCCTCTCGGAACAGACGTGTGAGATGGCGGGGACTGAGGTGGAGGTGTCCGGCGAGTTCGCCGAGGGAGTGGTTGCCCGCGGGGTCGGCCTTCACGAGGTCGACGACGGTGCGCAGGGCGGGGGAGCGGGGCGGCGGGCCCTGCAAGGGCGCGGAGAACTGTGACTGGCCGCCCGCGCGTTGAAGGTAGACCACCAGGGCGCGGGCAACGTCCCGGCTCATGTCGGGACCGTGGTCTTCCTCGACGAGAGCCAGCGCCAGGTCGATGCCGGCGGTGACGCCGGCCGAGGAGTACGTGGTGCCGTCGCGCACGTAGATGGCATCGGGTTCCACGCGAATCTTCGGGTGCCGGGCGGCGAGTTCGCCCGTGATCTTCCAGTGGGTGGTCGCACGCTTGCCGTCCAGGAGGCCGGTGGCCGCGAGGACGAATGCTCCGGAGCAGACGGACGCGACCCGGCCGGAGCGGACCGCCAGCTCCCGTGAGGCCTCGATCAGATCCCGCGTGACCGGAGTTCTGGGATAGACGACGCCGCCCGGCATCACGAACGTGTCAGGGTCCGGCTCGGACGCGGGGCTGCCGTCGACCGCGACGCGTACGCCGATCGACGAGGCGACGTCGGTACCGGTCGCCGACAGCAGGACGATCCGGTAGTCGGCGCCCAGCCGGTTCGCCTCGCCGAACACCTCTGCCGGGCCGGCGACGTCCAGCAGGTTGACCCCGTCGTAGACGAGGATCGCGACCCGATGCGTTGTGGAGCCCACAGTCCCCTTCCTCAGGTGTCTGGATTCGAGTGGTTCATGGCCACACCGAGGCGGCAAAGAAGCGTCGCACTCGGCATCGTAGAGAACAGGAGCACCGCTTACTCCTCACCAGCACATCGAAAGAGCGAACATCATGAACGACATCATCGCAGAAGTGGAAATACCCGAGACCGCAGCGGTGGCGGAGGCCACCGGTTTTCTTCGGGAGACGAACAGTCCTCTCATCTTCCACCACTCCCGGCGAGTCTTCCTCTTCGGTTCTCTGCATGCGCGTCAACTCGGTCTCCAGCCCGATCCTGAGCTGCTCTACATATCCGCGATGTTCCACGACACGGGGCTTTCGACCCCGTTCTCCGACACGGAGCAGCGCTTCGAGCTCGACGGTGCCGATCACGCCCGCAAGTTCCTGCTCGACCGCGGGTTCTCGAAGAGTGCCGCCGAGGTCGTCTGGACGGCGATCGCGCTGCACACCACGCCGGGAATTCCCGGCCGGATGGGCCCGGAGACGGCTGCCACGAACTACGGCGTCCTGACCGACGTGGTCGGCTGGGGGCTCGACAGACTGGAGGGCGGTGAGGTGGACGAGATCATCGCCGCGCATCCGCGCGGAGAATTCAAGAAGGAATTCCTTCAGGCATTCGTCGACGGGCTCAGGAATCGACCCGACACCACCTACGGGACGGTGAATTCGGACGTTCTCGAACACTTTGTTCCTGGTTTCCGCCGCAAGACCATGGTCGAGCGTGTCATCGAAGCACCCTGGCCGAATTGACTTCGAGGAAGCCGAAGGAAAACCGATGGCACCAGTGGCTGCCGACCGCAACCGTCGTCGTCTTGGACGACCTTCTGCTTTCACCGTGCCGGCGCTCGCCACCGTGGCGATGACGGCGGCCGCGAGCGCACCGTCGCCGATCTGTCCGCTGTACCGGGAGCGCTGGGACTTCTCGGTCACCATGGTGACGGGCGTCTTCGCCGTGTACGTCGTAGGACTGCTCGGTGCCCTGCTGACCGTCGGGTCAGTGAGTGAACACCTCGGCCGCCGTCCGGTGCTGCTGACCGCACTTCTGCCGGCGGCGGCCAGTACGAGCATCTTCTGGACCGCGGACGGTGTTCTGTCCCTGGTGATCGCCCGGGTGGTCCTACGTCTACATCGGGTTCGTCGGGGTGCTGTCACTGACGGCCCTCATCCATGCCGCCCTGCCAGGTGCGGACGTACCCCGCGGACGCGGCGGCCCGGTGGCCGGCAGCCGCCCGGCCGGACACAGCAGGCCCGGCAGCCGCCCGGCCGGACACAGCAGGCCCGGCAGCCGCCCGGCCGGACACAGGCCCGGCAGTCGCCAGGTCGGACACCGCGGAGAGAACTTCACAAGGCGGTAAGAATCACCTGGTGTGATCCATTCACACACTTTTCGGGAAAACCGATCCATGCACCCTTCGGAAATCCACACAGAGGAACAGTCATGCAAGCCATCACCGCCCCGGGCCGCGACGCAGGCGTCAGCGGGCTGACCCTGTCCGACCTGCCGTATCCCCATGCGGCCGAGAACGACGTCGTCGTGCGGGTGCACGCCGCCGGATTCACCCGCGGAGAGCTCGACTGGCCAGGGACGTGGTCCGACCGCTCCGGCCGCGACCGCACACCCACCGTGCCCGGGCACGAGGTCTCGGGAGTCGTGGCAACGCTCGGATACGGAACCACCGGCCTCACCGTCGGCCAGCGGGTCTTCGGGTTGACCGACTGGGCCCGCAACGGCTCGCTGGCCGAGTACGTCGCCGTGGAGGCCCGCAATCTCGCCCCGTTGCCAGCGGACGTCGACCACACGGTGGCGGCCGCGCTGCCGATCTCGGGACTGACCGCCTGGCAGGGCCTTTTCGACCACGCGCGGATCCTGACCGGCCAGACCGTCCTGATCCACGGCGCCGCGGGTGCCGTCGGCTCGCTCGCGGTGCAGCTCGCCGTCGAGGCGGGAACCCGTGTGATCGGTACCGGCCGGTCCGCCGACCGCGACACGGTCCTGGCTCTGGGCGCGCACATGTTCTTGGACCTCGAGGCCGACCGGCTGGAGGAGGCCGGTGAGGTCGACGTGGTCTTCGACGTCATCGGCGGTGACGTCCTCGACCGCTCGGCCGCGCTCGTACGTGCCGGCGGCACGCTCGTCACCATCGCCCAGCCGCCCACCGTCCGGCCCGAGGACGGGCGGGCGCTGTTCTTCGTCGTGGAACCCGATCGCGCGCGCCTGGCGGACCTGGCGCAGCGGCTCAGGGACGGACGGCTGGACGTGCGGGTCGGCGCGGTCGTCCCGCTGAAGGAGGCAGTCGCCGCCTTCGCCCCGAAGCTGCGCGTCACCGGTAGGACGATCATCCGGGTCGTCGAGGACTGACGGCGAGGGCGCCGCACCGTCATGAGAGCACCGCAGGACGGGGCCGTCCGCGGCAGCTGCGTACTGATCGTGGTCGTGGTGCGACTCGCAGCGCAGGCTCCTGGTGGGTGGGTGCCACGGTGACCACACCCACTGTGGTCGGCACCGACCCGGCAACCACCACAGCCGAGACCCGCCGCCTCACACCCCCGTCTCCTGACGTGAAGCGCCCGGCCGCCAGGAGCGGGGGATGGGGGGCGGTGTGGGTGCAGGTGCGCGCCGGAAGCCTGCCCTGACCTGCTGCCGCCCGGCCCGAGGGCGTCCCGGGCACACCCCCGTCCCACCGTGAACGGTGCTGCGGACCGGGTGAAGCGCGCTCGAAGGTCCTGACTCATGTCGGCTCGACTTCCGTCCGGCCCCGAGGCGCGAGATCGTGGAAGTCCGACCGTGGATCAGCGAGCAGATGCGGACCGGTACGCCCCTCACACGCTGTGCCGACCACATGCTCGTACGGCCCTCAGCGCGACAGGCACCGTCGCCGTCGCGCCCTGTCGAAGGAGGCCTGCGATGAATCTCCTGGAGTACCGCGACCGCGGAAGCGTGACACCATCCCCGCGACTCCCCGGCCGCGCCAGAAGCGCACGCAGGCTGAGCACGGCCGCGGCCGTGGCGGCGATGCTCCTGGCGGGCTGCGCCGCGGGCACCCCCACGTCGGCCCCGCACTCCACCGGTCGCGGCGTGTCCCTGGCCCCGCCCGCCGCACCTTCTCACCCCGGTTCGACGTTCACTCCGGCCCTCACGCCCGCTGCCGGCGCGTGCACCAACAGCACGAAGCTGGCCGCGTGGTCGAACAAGCGGCTGGCCATGCTGACCATCGCGGTCCCGGTGTCGGAGACCTCGGTGTCCGACGCCACTGCCGAGGTGAGCGCGGGTGCGGGCGGTGTGCTGCTGTTCGGCAGCAAGGCGCCCTCCGACCTCGGCGCCCGACTGACCAGCCTGAAGTCCCATGTACCCGGCCACCTGGGCCTGTTGGTGATGACCGACGAGGAGGGCGGCGGCATCCAGCGTATGTCGAACCTCGTCGGGTCCCTGCCCTGGCCCGCGTACATGGGCGCGAACTGGACCCCGGCGCAGATTCAGCAGAACGTCACGAAGGTCGCCACCAAGATGGCGGCCGCCCAGGTCAACATGGACCTCGCGCCGGTGGTCGACGTCGACGGCAGGAACGTGGCACCCAGCAAGACCAATCCCGACGGGTGGCGGTCCTTCAGCGGCAACACCGCGGTGGTCTCCAAGGCCGGCGTCGCGTACATGAACGGGCTGCTCGCCGGAGGCGTGATACCCGTCGTCAAGCACTTCCCGGGCATCGGCGGCTCCACCTACAACTCCGACTTCGGCCCCGCCCGTACCCTTCCCTGGTCCACCCTGCAGAAGGTGGGCATCCCGCCGTTCACGGCGGCCATCAAGGCCGGAGCCCCGGCCATCATGGTCTCCAACAACATCGTGCCGGGCCTGGGCACCAACCCGGCGAGCCTGTCACCCACCGTCATCAGCTACGAGCTGCGCGGCAAGCTGGGATTCAAGGGGCTGGTCGTCACCGACTCGCTCAGCGCCAAGGCGATCTCCGCAGCAGGCTTCAGCGTCCCCGCCGCCGCCGTCCAGGCCCTGCGCTCCGGCGCCGACATGGTCATGTTCGACCTGGGGACCAACGTCAGCGCCCAGACGTCCTCCATCGCCACGGCGATCACCAATGCGGTGGCCAACGGGCATCTCTCCCGCAGCCGCCTCATCGACGCCGCGGGGCACGTCCTGGCCGTCCGGCACGTGAATCTGTGCTCCTGAGCGCGAGCGGTCACCCACCGGCCGAGACCATGAGAAACAGCACTGCTCGGTGGAACAACCGGGCAGTGCATGGTCTGTCGTAGGCGGTTGAGAGGCTGGACCAGTTGCCTGACACTTGTCCCGCAATCGATCTTTGAACGCTGACGGCCCGACGGACTGACGGCACGGCTGCCGCGAGTCCTACGAAAGGTGACGGTGCGTGGGGAGTCTGTTGAAAGGCGTCGCCGGCGTCCACTGGGGGGAACTGCGCGACGCACGACGGCTCCCCGCCGGAGAGATCCCGCCGCTGCTTTCCCGGATCGCGTACGGGGGCGAGGACACCGCCTGCCTCGCCATCGACGAACTCGGCGACCGTATCTGCGCGTTGGGGTTCGTGGTCGGCGAGGCGACCGCCTCGACGGTCCCCTTCCTCCTGGAACTGACTGGCGCCCCCTACGTGCCCTGCAAGGCCGAACTGCTGGATCTGCTCGAGAGCGTCTACCGGACCGAGCAGTGGCACTCTTCGGCCGTGGCTGCCGGCGGTCCGAAGCGCACGAACTTCCGGGAGCAGCCCGCCTGGGAGGTGGCCGCCAGGGAAGCCGTGCGCGCGGGCCGACCGGTCATCGAGGGCCTTGCCTCATCGCTGCGACCGGAAGAGGCCAAACCAGCACGGAAACTGTTGCTGACGATGGACGAGACTCCACCGTTCCCGGACCTCTGAGATCGGTCGCTTCCTTCCCAACGGGCCGGGCCGGCTGGTGTCGGAGCCCAGGGAAGACGCTCAAGAGGCCGATGCGGGACAAACTGGGAGCTCAGCGGTGTGACCACCTCGCCAGCACGAGAAGTCATGTCGCCCGACGGGTTGTTGCGCAAACGGGCGGCGAAGTGCGAGGCGATCGTCCGGCGCAGGCGCAGGCGCTTGTCGGTTGCCTTGCCCGGCAAAAGGAAAAGGCAAGGAGAACTCTCTCCTTGCCACTCTCAACATATAGCGCACCAGGGGGCTTGCGGCAAGACCCGGGTCACGGCGCAGAATCGTCGGCCGATGCCACAACCTGCGGAAATGAGGGCACGAGGTGCGTGAGCTGTTGTCGACGTACGGGGGACGCGGTGACGTCGAACCAGTGGTGGGACCGGCGGTGTGGCGGGTGCTCGGCGCGGAGGTGCGACGGTGCGCGCCGTCGGACAGGGCCGAGTGGCCGGCCGGCGCGTCGAAGGGGAGGCGACCTGGGACGAGGACGCGCCCGGCACGGCGTACGACCGATCCCGGAGCGTCGGTGATTCGATCGGCCACCGCGGTGCGACGGAGCACGGCTGTCTCGGAGGTGTCGGAATGAACGAGCGATACGTCGTGGATCTTCACGAGGTCGACGAGACGCAGGTCGCGGTCGTCGGCGGCAAGGGCGCGCACCTGGGCGGGCTGTCACGGATCGAAGGCATCCGCGTGCCGGGTGGCTTCTGCGTGACGACGGACGCCTTCCGGCGGATCATGGCGCAGGTGCCGTCGATCGACGAGCGGCTCGATCAGCTCTCGCGCTCGAACCCGGACGACCGGGAGGCGATCCGAGTGCTCAGCGCGGAGATTCGCCGGAGCATCGAAGAGAGCGTCGTACCGGGCGATCTCGCGGCGGCGATCACCCGCGCGCTCGCCCGGCTCGGTGAGCGGTCCGCGTACGCCGTCCGGTCCAGCGCGACGGCGGAGGACCTGCCCACGGCCTCCTTCGCCGGCCAGCAGGACACCTACCTGAACGTGGTGGGGCCCACGGAGATCCTCCGGCACGTCGGCCGGTGCTGGGCCTCACTGTTCACCGAGCGGGCCGTGATCTACCGTCAGCGGAACGGCATCGACCACCGCACGGTCCGCATGGCCGTGGTCGTGCAGCGGATGGTCTTCCCGGACGCGTCCGGCATCCTGTTCACGGCCGACCCCGTCACGGGCCATCGGAAGGTCGCCACGGTGGACGCCGGGTTCGGTCTCGGCGAGGCCCTGGTCTCCGGCCTGGTGAACCCGGACGTCTTCAAGGTGCGGGACGGCGAAGTCGTCGCCAGGACGATCGCCGCCAAACAGCGAGCCGTTCACGCCCTGCCGGCCGGCGGCACGCAGGAAGTGGTGATCGACGCGCACCGGCAGGAGCAGCCGGCGCTGACCGACGCACAGGCCGTAGAGCTCGTGCGGCTGGGGCGGCGGATCGAAGCACACTTCGGCAGCCCGCAGGACATCGAATGGTGCCTGGTCGACGACGGTTTCCGCATCGTCCAGAGCCGGCCGATCACGACACTGTTCCCCATCCCCGAGAGCGGCGATCAGGAGAATCACGTCTACGTCTCCGTCGGGCATCAGCAGATGATGACCGACCCCATGAAGCCCCTGGGGCTCTCCATGTGGCGGCTGACGGCCATGGCGCCGATGCACGAGGCCGGCGGAAGGCTGTTCGTCGACGTCGCCCGGCGCCTGGCCTCGCCCGCGAGCCGCGCCGCCCTGCTGGACGTCATGGGGAGAGGTGATCCGCTGGTCAGGGATGCTCTGGAGACCGTCCTCGGCCACGACGATTTCGTCCCGTCACTTCCGGACGCGGGTCCCGGCGGGCCGCCGGCAGGTGCTGCGTCCGCTCCGGTCGAGGCCGATCCGGCCATCGTCACCGAGCTGATCGAGCGCAGCCGGGCGTCCATCGACGCCTTGGAGCGAGACATCCGGACGAAGACCGGACCGGCGCTGTTCGACTTCCTGTTGGAGGCCTTCGAGGAGCACAAGCGAGTCCTCGGTGATCCGCTGAACATGCGGGCGATCATGGCGGGGATGGAAGCCACATGGTGGCTCAACGACAAGCTGTGGGAGTGGCTGGGCGAGAAGAACGCGGCGGACACGCTGACGCTGTCCGCCCCGGACAACGTCACGTCGGAGATGGGCCTTGAGCTGCTCGACGTCGCCGACGTGATCCGCCCGCACCCGGAAGTGGTGGCGTTCCTGCAGGGAGTCGAGGAAGAGGGCTTCCTCGACGAGCTGGCGAAGCTCCCGGGCGGGACCGAAGCGCGCGACGCCATCGAGGCCTACCTCGACCGGTACGGCATGCGCTGCGTCGGCGAGATCGACATCACGAGGCCACGGTGGCGCGAGTACCCCACCACGCTCGTGCCCGTGATCCTCGACAACGTCAGGAACTTCGAGCCGGGCGCCGCCGGTCGACGCTTCGAGCAAGGGCGGCAGAAGGCGCAGAAGATGGAACACGACGTGCTGGCGCGGTTGCGGGCCCTGCCGGACGGGGACCGGAAAGCCGACGAGGCCAAACGGATGATCGACCAGGTCCGCGCCTTCATCGGGTACCGGGAGTACCCGAAGTACGGCATCGTCAGCCGCTACTTCCTCTACAAGCAGGCGCTGTTGGCGGAGGCCGAGCGTCTCGTGCAGGCCGCCGTGCTTCCCGAGAAGGAGGACGTCTTCTACCTCACGTTCCAGGAGTTCCACGACGTCGTGCGCTCGCACCAGGTGGATGACCGGCTTATCCAGCGGCGCAAGGACGCGTTCCGGTCGTACGACGCGCTCACACCGCCCCGGGTGCTCACTTCGGAGGGTGAGGCCGTGACCGGGGCGTACCGGCGCGACGACGTCCCGGCCGGTGCGCTGATCGGCTTGCCGGTTTCCGCCGGGACCATCGAGGGACGGGCCCGCGTCATCCTCGACATGGCGGACGCCGACCTCGAAGCGGGCGACATCCTGGTCACCCCCTTCACGGACCCCAGCTGGTCGCCGCTGTTCGTCTCAATCGCGGGCCTGGTCACGGAGGTGGGCGGCCTGATGACCCATGGCGCGGTGATCGCCCGGGAGTACGGTTTGCCGGCCGTGGTGGGCGTGGAGCGGGTCACCCGGCTGATCCGGGACGGACAGCGGATCCGCGTGCACGGAACGGACGGGTACATCGAGATCCTGACCTGACCGACCATGCGGAGAAGCCCAGGAGGGTGCGTCCGCACGGCTCAGTGCCTGTGTTGGGTCCTTACATGACAAATTGAGTGGTCTGCTGATGCAGCTCAGGAGCTCCACGGCACCGTCGTGCTGTCTACGGATTGGGTCGGCAGTTGGGTGGTGGTGCGGGGTCGGTGAAGAGGAGGCCGGTTCGTTGGGCGGTCGCCTGTGCCCACGGGGTGGTGGCGAGAGTGCCGAGCAGGGCGATGGTGGCGCCGCAGGCAGTGATGATCCACCAGGCGGGGAGGCTGGCCTCGGCGAACGCTGTGGGGCTGCGATGGGTGGTGCTGTGCAGGGTCGTGGAGAGGAAGGCCCCGGTGACTGCGATGCCGAGGGCCTGGCCGACCAGTCGGCTGGTCATGATGACACCTCCGGCGACCCCGGACTGGGCGGGCGGCAGCCCGGAGACGACCATCTGCGTGACCGGGGTGAGGGCAATGCCGTAGGCGATGCCGTTGAGCGCGAAAGCGGCCATCAGGGCCGGGACCGACCCGGTTTCGGCGTCGGCGAGGGTATACATCAGTCCGCCGGCGGTCAGCGCCGCGCCGGCGATCAGGAGAGGAATCCGTGGCCCCAGGGCAGCGGTCAACCGTCCGGCGAGCGGTGCGAGGATCACGGTCATGGCTGTCATGGGCAGGAGCCACAAGCCTGTCTGCAGGGCGGACAGGTGCCGGGCGTCCTGCAAATACAGGGTGCTCAGGAAGAGGAAACCCGCGCCGGCCCCGACAGCGACCATGGCGATGAGGGCGGCGCTCGTGAACGGCACGCTGCGGAAGAACCTCGGATCGATCAGCGGATGACGGCGGTGGAGTTCATAGGGCACCAACGTCGTCAGGGCCGCGACGACCACGCAGATGCAGGCCAGGATGAGGGGCGTGTCCCAACCTTGTCCGGGCCCTTCGATGATCACGTAGACCAGCGCGGCGAGAAAGACAGTCATCAGCACCTGGCCGACGGGGTCGGCGCCACGGACCGTGGCCGTGCGTGACTCAGGTACATGACGGGTCAGAAGCAGCGCGATCAGGGCGACCAGAACACTGACCCAGAAGACGTAGCGCCATCCGAGGCTGTCCACCACGGCGCCGCCCAGCAACGGTCCCGCGGCCAGTGCGATGCCGGACGCGCTGCTCCATGTCCCGATGGCCCGGGCCCGCTCGGCTTCGCCGGAGAAGACCCCGGCGATGATCGACAAGGAGAGGGGGCTCAGCACGGCGGCACCGATCCCCTGCAGGACGCGGAAGAACACCAGCCATTCGAGCGTGGGAGCCACGGCGCACAGCGTCGAGCCCAGGACGAAGATGCACAGGCCGATGCGGAAGGTCCTTCGGTGCCCGGTCCGGTCGCCGATGGCTCCGGCTGACATCTGCAGGGAGCACAGGACCAGTCCGTAGGCGGCCAGAATCCATTGCAGTCCGGAGACTGAGGTGTGCAGGTCCCGCTGGATCATGGGAAGTGCCACATTCAGGGCGGTGAAGTCCAGGATGACGATGACGATGCTCGTCGAGCAGCAGGCCAGCACGAGCCGGCGACGGTGTGGACTGGTCCCTTCCGCGGCATGCTCGGACTGCTGCGGTGACACTCGCCCCGTTCCAGGGCGCCGGCCACGCTTTCTGGGCACTGCCGGCCTCCGGAGGTCGCCTTGATGCCCTGACTGCCGTCGAGGACGGTAGGGCGCAGGATCGCGTCGGTCGTAGGTGTAGGCGACGGTACCCGCAGGCAGCACGCCGGCCTTGCATGCCACGCGCCGGCGCAGAGGCCTCCCGCGCCGTCAGGCGTGAGACGCCGACGTGCGGGTGGCATGGGGTCCGTTGAGGTCGCGGCCTCGGTGAGGTCGGCGATGGTGTGGCCGCCGGTGGCGTGCTTTTTGAGGAGGTGGGCCCCTCGGCGGCGGCCCGGTAGGAAGCGTAGCCTTGGGCCATGGCCGCGTGTGAGCGGGTGATCGTGTCCTCTCAAGGCGATTTCACCTGGGTCACCATGAATCATCCCGAGCGCAGGAACGCCCTGAGCTGGGAGATGTTGCGAGAGCTGCAGAAATCCCTGACCGAGGTGGCCGGTTCCCGAGCCACGGGGATCGTGCTGGCGGCCAGGGGACCGGTGTTCAGTTCCGGGCACGACTTCGCTGACGTGCTGGCTCTGGACGTTCAGGGCGCCCGCGAGCTGCTGCAGCTGTGCACCAACGTGATGCGGCTGGTCGAGTCCGTCCCCCAGGTCGTGGTGGCCCGGGTACAGGGGTTGGCCACGGCCGCCGGGTGTCAGCTGGTGGCGTCCTGCGACCTGGCTGTGGCAGGTGACCGTGCTGGGTTTGCCCTTCCGGGCGGCAAGGGGGGCTGGTTCTGCCACACCCCTGCTGTGCCGGTGGCCCGCTCCGTCGGGCGCAAACGGCTTATGGAGATGGCCCTGACCGGTGACGTGATCGACGCCCGCACCGCCCTGGACTGGGGACTGATCAACCGAGTCGTACCCGACAGCGAGCTGGACACAGCGGTCGAGGAACTCCTCATCCGCGCCACCCGCGGCAGCGCGGCCAGCAAGGCACTGGGCAAACGCACCCTGTATGCGCAGCTGGACCGCCCTGAAGCAGACGCCTACGACATCGCTTGCCAGGTCATGGCCGATTCCTCACAGACTCCGGCGGCCCGTGAAGGCATCGCCTCCTTCCTCGATAAACGCCCACCCGACTGGCCCGAATAGCACCAATGTCGACCGACGCCATGCAGTTCGGCTGCCGGAGAGGTGCTCTGGGCGCGGGCAGGAAGGGACGCGGACACCACAGATGCCGTGCTCGGCATGCCCAGCGGACAGGCCGGCAGGTGCCGGCTGCCAGTCCGGGGAGAAGGTGCACCCTGACACCGGCGGGCCACGAGGCCGACGGGGCAATCGACCGGCGCACCCCGTGCGGGTCGAAAAGGGGGCGCGGCTGCGCCTGTCCGTGGCCGGTTGGGCACCACCGCCAGCGGCCACCTCTGCCCTGCGGCACGCTACGTCGCCCGATCATGTCGCCGAAGCCGGGGGCGGTCGTGGGCGCCAGCGGCTGGGGCACCGCCACAGGAGCGCTCCTGAGCGGGGCGGGTCTCCTCGTCAGGCCCAGCGGCCCTGCAAGTGCCGCAAGAGGATGGTCGCCGCTGCCGGCGCGGCTTTGACGAAACCCAGAAACGGGCCAAAGTCCTGTGCGGCTGCGAAGCCGGTGAGATAGAGGCCGGGAACGGTGGTCTGGAAGTTCTCGTCCAACACCGGGAACCCGTTGCGGGTGGCGATCCGCTCCAACAGACCGGCCAGGTAGGGGACCCGTGCCAGGTCGGGTGCGTACCCGGTGGCGAACACCACCTGATCAGCTGTCAGAGTTTCAGAATTGGACAGGGTGACATGCACGGTGTCACCGGTCGCGCCTCCGCCGGCGCGGACGACATCGGTGTCCGGCCACACCTGCACCACGGCGGGGTCCAGCCGGGCAGGCAGCCACGGTTCCAGAGTCGCCCGTCCGGCCTGCCAGCACCGCATCCCGATCGCTTCCCGCTCCGTGGCCGTCAGCCGACGCCACCACCCGGTGACCTGCAGGGTGCTGTCGACGTAGTCGTCGAAGAACGCCCAGCTCACCGGTTCGAAACGCGGAACGGGATGGCGGTGGACGATGTCGACGTGGTCGGCATCGTGCTCGGCCAGCAAGGCCGCCCACTCGTACGCGCTCTGCCGACCTCCCACGATCAGCACACGTCGGCCCGCCAGGTCGTCGAAACGGACCAGGTCACAGCTATGGGTCGCTCGACGGGCCGGCACACCGGCCGCCCACGGAGGCAACTGCCGGAAATAACGGACACCAGGAGCGGCGACCACGACCTCGGCACGCACCCGTCCGCCATCGGCGAGTTCCGCTTCGAACCCCGTCTCCCCCCGCGCGATGTCTTGCACCAGTCCGGGCCGGACCGGCACCTGCTTGACGCGGCGGAACCACTCGCCGTACTCGCGAAACAGTTCCACGGGGACGGGGAGGACCTCGTCACCGGTCAGCCCCTGCTCTTCCAGGTAGGCCTGAAGCGTGTGCACTCCCGTGGCGTCCAGATGCCAGTCGACCCCCGAGCGCAGCAGCATCCCGTCGGGCATGTGCTCATGCCAAAAACCCATCGGCCGTCCGACCACCTGGGCGTCAATGCCGTAATCGCGGGCGAGGGCAGCCGCTGAGAGTCCGAACGGTCCCGCACCAACGACGAGCACACGGGTGGAGAGAGTTTCGTCCATGGTCAGCTCCTTTCCGGCCTGCGGATCCGCGGGCACCAGCAGGTGCGTATGACGCGGCCGAGCCAGGACACCTCATGGCCCTCAGCCCCGGGCCTGGCCTGTGCAGACCCGGCAGGGTCCGCCCCCGCCGAGACACTCCCGTTCCCTCCCGCCATTCCACCGCACACGGCGCGCGCGAGCATCAGGGCCGTCGCGGACCGGCATCCGACAAGACCGTGAAGGGCTGATCAGTAGCCTGGTGTCCCGTACCACCCGGAAATGTGCGCCATCCTGCAAGTTTCTCTGAGCCACGCTGAGTCGCCGGCCCCGTGGTCAGGGGGTTCTCCCTCTTGGGTGCGCTTAATGCCCGTGTCACCGAGTGCCGGGTTCGCATCCGATGCCGCTGATCGGCGGCGCGACCTCGATCGCGAGCCGCCGGGCCGCCTCCGCCGCCAGGCAGCGGCGGCGGGCATAGAACGGTCGGGGAGCAGATCGACCAGACGGCGGGTTCCAACGTCCACGAGGACTGTGCCGTAGTGGCGGCCCCTGCAGGTGGCGTACTCATCGACGCCGACCACCCGCGGCCCGGGCACGACCGGCTCGAGCAGCGCGTCGATCAGGCGCAAGATCATGCTCAAGCTGACGGATACGCCGAGGACGGCAGCCAGCCGGGCGCCGGCACGGCCCGCCACGACGAGGCCGACCGCAGCCAAGGTCGAACGCAGCCGCTCGGTGCGCTGGCCGTACCTGCGCGTCAGGCCCGGTATCTGCCTCCACGAAGATCCGGCGCGGACACATGGCGTTCCCGCAATAGAACCGCCGGACCCGGAGTTGGAGGGCGACGCTCCGTCCGGCGCTTGGTACGTCTACGGAAAGCCGCAAGACCTGTGAACCGAGGTCGAGCAGGCCCCGCAAGCCGAGCAGGCCCCGCCGGCCGTGGTGCAGTGCACGTGAACGCGCACTGTCTCGGTATCCACGTCCACCGACGGCACTGCGATGTCCGCGATCGACGGGAACAACAGCTTCTCCAGCCGGAGCACGACCTCTTCCACAGCCCCGAACCGTCAGCCCAACCACCGTGACCACGGCTCATTTCCGGGCGAGTTCGAACGCTATCGGCGAAGCGCACCTGTCGTTCACGGCGTTCGCTGCACCAAGAAGTGGACCAGAGCCCCTGGAGGTGAACGAAGCCACACCACCGACAACCACAGCGCTACGTCGAACCGGTCAAAGGCGGACCAGGATCCGTCGACGTGGCTGCCGCCGAATGCCGACTGCCGGCGTACCTACATCACCAACTGGGTCGCCGACAGAACCCGCTACCGGTTGACCATCGACCCGACCGAGCAGAGCGCCCTTGCCGAGGTCTTGCCGCCTGCCCTGACTCGCCCATCACGGTCACCCTCACCCGCCAACCAAGCAGTCCTGGCCCGCCGCTACGGGGGAAGCGACGGGCCAGGACTCCCCCTACGGTGCCACACCCGCTCATCCGTGCGCAGCACCTCCCATGACGCCACCTCGCGTGCCGGACGGCACCCGGGCCGCGCCGCTGTTTGAGCTCTGCGGCCGGGGCCGCCACGTGAGTGGCAGGCTCGGCGAATCCCGAAACCGCAGAACTCCGTCGGTGCAGTTCCGTCGGTGCAGTCCCGCGTGGGGCCACCGTCCAGCCAGACTGTCGGTGAGGACCTGTAGCGTGACCGGAGAAGCAGCCTTTCGCCTCTCAGCCAGGACTTTCGGGAGCCTCACGTGGCCAAGGACGACGACTATCCGCCGCCAGGCAGGCGCCGGGCCACGGCCCCGCAGGCCAGCGTGGTGTGTGCCTCGTGACCTCCGCATACGGCAGGTTCATCCAGCAGATCCGTCTGGTCCCCGGCGTCGACGACAGTCGGTACCCGTTCAGCCTGCCCGCTGTGAGGCATCTCGCCCGTTCGGGCGCTCTTACGCTGCCGGCGGGTGTCACGTTCCTGGTGGGTGAGAACGGCACCGGCAAGTCGACGCTGATCGAGGCAGTCGCGGTGGCCGCAGGGTTCAACCCGGAGGGTGGCAGTCGAAACTTCCGGTTTGCTACCCGAGCCACCGAGTCCGTGCTGGGCAATCACCTGGTCCTGACCCGGGGGATCCGTAAACCCCGTACAGATTTCTTCCTGCGTGCGGAGTCCTACTACAACGTGGCCAGCGAAATCGAACGACTCAACCAAGCCGGGCCCCGGCCGCTGCTGCCCGCCTACGGCGGCGTCTCGCCCCATGAACGTTCTCACGGAGAATCGTTCCTCGATCTGGCCACCCACCGTTTCGGACCCGCCGGGCTCTACTTGCTGGACGAGCCGGAGGCCGCTCTCTCCGTCCAAAGCTGCCTCGCCCTCCTCACCCGCATGTACGACCTGATCGAGCAAGGCAGCCAATTTCTGGTCGCCACGCACTCACCGATTCTCCTCGCCCTTCCCGGCGCGACAATCATGGAGATCTCCGACGAAGGGATACTGGAGCAGGTCGACTTCGACCAGGCCCTCCCCGTGCGCCTGACACGCGAGTTCCTCGGAGCGCCGGGCCGGTTCCTGAGGAATCTCCTGGACACCGGTGAGAGCAACGGTACTCAGAACAGCTGGCACTGAGCAGGAGTTGGAGAGCTTCTTCAACTCGCCGCAGCAGAGGGAGGCGACGGGCCGCGACCGCCCCGCAGTTGGCCCCCTCCCAGATCGCGGCCCGGCATCGTCATGCCACTCCCCGCTACTGCTACCCCTCTGACACCAGCGACCTCGAATGGGCACTCCTGGAACGGCTCCTGCCGACGCCCGCCTGCCAGACCCCCAAGGGCGGGGCCCGGAGAAGTGGCCACGGCGCCGCATCGTCGACGCCATCCGCCACATCACCGACAACGGGGCGAAATGGAGGGCGCTGCCCGCCGACTTCGGCATCCCATGACGCACCGTGTTCGGCTACTTCGCCCGCTGGGCGAAGGCCGGCGCCCTGCGGCACGTTCTCGGCCAGCTCCGCCGCCGGCTGCGGCTGCTCAGGCGCCGGTGTCCCTGGCCGGTCCGGGTGATCGTCGACTCCCAATCCGTCAAAGGCGCGGAGACCGTGTCGAAAGCCACGCGCGGCTACGACGCGAACAAACACATAAACGGCAGGAAGCGGCATCTCCTCGTCGATCAGGACGGCCTGCTCGTCGACCTGCTTGTCACGCCCGCCTACGTCCAGGACCGGGACGCGGCCCGCGTCCTGCTGAGCCGCCTTCATGCCGAGCACCCCGAAATCGTCCTGGTCTGGGCGGACAACGGCTACGGCGGAGACGAGTTCAGCACCTGGGCCCAGGACACCCTCGGCATCACCATCAAGGTCGTGTCCCGGCCCAAGGGCGCCAAGGGCTTCGTCCTGCTACCCAAGAGGTGGGTGGTGGAGCGGTCGAACTCGTGGACGATGCGGGCCCGGCGCAACGCGAGGGACTACGAACGCCTCATGTCCCATGCCGAAGCCCACATCCAATGGGCCTTCATCACCCTCATGACCGGCCGCCTCACCCGGCGAAACCGCCGACCCGAGGCAGTTACGACCACCTTCACGGAAACCGCCTGGAGATCCCGCCGCTCGCCGTTCGGTTCGGCGTCCGCAGCACGCCGAACCGAACGGCAAACCCGATCACCGTCGCCCTCAACACTCCGTGACCTGCAGAAAGAGGATGTGACACAGGCACTCACGCCGGCGGTTCCGGGAGCAGGCCGGAACCGCCGTCCTGGGTACGGGCTTCGATCGCGTGCAGGACGGCCACCATGTCCTCGGCGCCGTGGCCGAGGGAGACGGTCTCCTGGAACAGTGAGTGGCAGACGTCGAGAAGCGGTGAGGCGAGGCCGTTCTTGCGGGCGGCCTCGGCGATCAGCCGGTTGTTCTTCAGGACGTCCAGCACCGCGGCCTGGACGGCGAAGTCGCGGGCGAGCAGTTTCGGCGTCTTCATCCGGGTGACCGCGCTGGCCATCGGTCCAGCGCCCAGGACGTCCAGGAACAGGTTCCGGTCCAGGCCCTGGCGCTCGGCGAAGTGGAAGGCTTCGGTCAGAGCGGTGACCTGGGCGATCAGGAACAGGTTCACCGACAGCTTCGTCAGCAGGGCGTTCGGCGCGGGGCCGCACACGAACGTCTCACGGCACAAGGGGCCGAGCAGCGGGCGTACTTGTTGCACGGCCTCCTCGTCGCCGGCCAGCATCGCCACCAACTCGCCCTTTTCCGCCGGGACTCGGGAACCCGAGACGGGTGCCTCGACGTAGCGTGCGCCCGCCGCACGGACATCGGCCTCCAGGCCCTGCGAGTACTCCGGCGAGGTCGTGCCCATGTGGACGACCGTGCTGCCGGCGACGCGCGCGGCGAACTGGGGAGTGCCGCGGCCCAGGACGGCGTCGATCGCGAGGTCGTCCGCCAGCATGACGATCACCACGTCGGCCCGCGCGAACACCTCCGCGGGGTCCTCCGCCACCACCGCGCCCGCCGCACGCAGGGGCTCGGTGCGGGCGGAGGTGCGGTTCCACACCACCAGGCGGGTGCCCGCACGGGCCAGGCGAAGCGCCATGGGCTGCCCCATGACCCCGAGACCGATGAAGCCGACGTCCACGAGCGCACCACCCTGCCCACGCGCGGCGGCAAGGTCGCCGCGTCCCGACTATGACAGCGGTCATAGTATCGGCCGTCATGACGACGGTCATAGAGTGGAGGCCTGGACGGGAGGCAGGCGATGGCGACGACCGAACGAGGCCCGCGCGAACGGATGGTGTTCAGCGCGGCGCAGCTCATCCGGCGCGACGGAGTCGCGGCAACGGGCATGCGGGACGTCGCGGCCCATGCCGAAGCGCCCCGCGGCTCGCTCCAGCACTACTTCCCCGGCGGCAAGGAACAACTGGTCAACGAAGCGGTCGCCTGGGCCGGCCGGTACGCGGGCAAGCGCGTCGCGCGCTTCATGGCCGGCATGACCGAACCGACCCCGGCCGGTCTGTTCGCGGCGATGGTGCGGCAGTGGACCGACGAGTACGAGACGCTCGGCTTCGCCGCCGGCTGCCCCGTCGCCGCGGCCACGGTGGACTGCGCCGAGTCGACGGAGTCCACACGCCGGTCCGCGGCCGAGGCGTTCGCCGGCTGGGCCGCCCCGGTCGCCCAGGCCCTCACGGACATGGACGTCCCGGCACAGCGCGCCGAGCCGCTCGCCACGCTCATGATCAGCGCCCTGGAGGGAGCGATCCTGATGGCCCGCGCGGAACAGGACGTACGCCCGCTGACGACCGTGGCGCGAGAACTCGGCCCCATGCTCGACCAAGCGGTACGGGGCGGCGGGCCGAGTCGCGGAGGTCCTCGGTAGGGGATAGGGGACCGGCCGTCCGGACCGTCGCGGCCGAGAAGGAGCCACGACGTCCGGGCCGCCGGAAGGGGCGTGATTGCGTCCGGAGGGCCGAGCCCGTCCTCGCGATGGCTGCGCCTGTTCGGGCGAACTATGACGGCAAACACGCATCGGGCCCGAGAAGCCATGGTTTCTTCGAAGAAATCCGGCTGAGAGAAGGGACCATGAAGTGTATTTGAGGCGTACCGCAACGGCCTTGTGTGCAGCCGCGCTCACCCTCCTGACCATTCCGGCCGACGCCCACGCCGCGGCAATCGCCTGCGGCGGTGGTACGTCGACCGGTCGCGTCGCCGTCAACGGCTGCATCAGCGCGCAGCGAGGAACGGTCGGCGCATTTCCCTCGCGCGAGATGACGGCACACATCAAGCTGCGAAACGCCGGCACGAGAGCACTGAACGTCTCCTACGAGGCATTCGCCCGCCCTGACGGTGGCTCCTGGGACAAAGTGGGCACCGGTCGCGCCTATGTCAGGGCCGGCGAGGAGATCGGTCCTGTCGAGGTGGGAAGCACGACCCGGGTGTGCGCTCCCGTGAGGGTCGAGATCCGGGTCCATGCCCGCGCCGACGGCGCCGCCTGGAGCAACTGGTCCACCGCAGCGACGAAGCAGTGCCAGACCTGACGACCGCTCCGTCGTCCGTGGCCCCGGCCGGTGTCCCGGCCGGGGCCACACGTGTATCCGGGCACAGGATCGCGGTCCATGTGCGCGTGCCCTTGAAGCACACAGGGGCTCGGTGGGGACCGACGACGCGCCCCGGCCTCCGCCGCCGACCGGGTGGCAACGGGCCGGTGGTTGGGCCACGTCGGTGACCCTCCGCAGGACGGGCCGTGCGGGGCGAGGCATCGTGCAGGGAGAGGCGTCGAGGGACGGGTGACCGTCCCGGCCCGGGCTGAACGGCCGTTGCACAGCCCGGCGTACGAACGCCGTCGCGCGGCGCCGAGCGCCGTATTCCGCCTGTTCCGTCTGTGAGGGAGGCCGTGCGTGCGAGCCGTCACTTCCCGTGCTCCAGCAGCCAGATATGCCGCTCGGGCGGCGTCGTACACGGCGGCGACGGCCGTCCTGCTGGTGCCGATACTCGGTGACTTCGCGCCCGACAGTCCGCAGACGCCGTCCGTGACGTCGATGCAGCAGGCGTTCGAGGATTCCGCCGCCGAGTACCGGGTCCCGAAGAGCGTGCTGCTCGGGGTGTCCTACGTGCAGTCCCGGTGGGACACACATGCCGGCGTCCCGAGCGTCAGTGGCGGGTACGGGCCTATGCACCTCACCGGCGCGCGCACCGCTCTGGCCCAGGCACACCAGAACAGTGCACCCCACGCCCAGGCAGGTTCGTCCGCCGCGATATCCGGCGCGCCTCTGCCCGAAGGGCCCCCGCCCGAGCAGATGACCACGCTGGAACAGGCGGCGAGGCTCGTGGGCATATCGTCGCGCAGGCTCCGTACGGATGCCGCCGAGAACGTGCGCGGAGGCGCAGCCTTGCTGGCGGACACCCAGCGGCAGCTCGGCAGACCGCTCAGCACCGACCCGGCCGACTGGTGGGGCGCGGTGGCGCGCTTCACCGGCACGACGAACAGCGTGACGGCAGCCGAATTCGCCGACGACGTCTTCGCGGTGATCCGTAAAGGGGCCCGACGCACCACGGACACCGGGCAGCAGGTCACACTCGCGGCCAGCCCCGGCGCCCGTCCGAACGCCTCGCAGACTCAGGCCGCCCGCCCGGCGAAGGCACCTCACACCGACGTCGAATGCCCGGCGACGCTCGCCTGCGACTGGATTCCCTCACCCCATGTGGAGTTCGGTGACGACCGGTACGGCAATCACGACCCCGCCGACCGTCCCAAGGACCAGAAGATCGACTACATCATCATCCACGACACGGAGGACACCAGCCCGGTCATGATCAAAACGGTGCAGGACCCCAGCGAGGCGTCCTGGCACTACACGATCCGTTCCAGCGACGGCAGCGTGATCCAGCACGTCAAGACCAAGGACGTCGCCTGGCAGGCCGGAAACCAGTTCATCAACGCCAGGTCCATCGGCATCGAGCACGAAGGATTCCTCACCCACCCGGACGCCTGGTACACGGAACAGATGTACCGCTCGTCGGCCCGACTGGTGTCCTACCTCGCCAAGAAGTACGGCATCCCGCTGGACCGCCAGCACATCCTCGGTCACGACAACGTGCCCGGGCCGACCGCTTCGACGATCCCGGGCATGCACGAGGACCCGGGACCTTACTGGGACTGGCGGCACTACTTCGATCTCCTCGGCGCACCACTGCGTGCCACCGCCGGCCCGAACAGCGAACTGGTCACCGTCCTGCCCGACTTCGCCTCGAACAAGCCGGTGTTCACGAACTGCGCCGGCGACGACGAACCCTGCCCGGCGCACGGGTCCAGCGCGGTAAGGCTGTACTCCGAGCCGAGCGAGGACGCCCCGCTGGTCCACGACGAGGGGAAGCATCCTGGGGGAGAGGACTCCACCTTCCGTGTCGCCGACATGGGAGCACGAATCTCCACCGGGCAGACGTACGCCGTCGCCGAGCGCCGAAGGGAGTGGACGGCCATCTGGTACCTGGGCCAGAAGGCGTGGTTCAAGAACCCGCCCGCACACCCGACGGCGGTCGGCGCCGCCGGACGGATGGTGACTCCGAAACCCGGCCTGGAGGACATCCCCGTGTACGGTCGCGCCCTCCCGGAGGAAGACGCCTACCCGGCGGACGTGCCCGTGCAGTCCGTCTCACCCCTGCCGTACGAACTGTCGGCGGGCCAGCGCTACGCCACCCAGGGCAGCACGACCGGCTCGTACGTCGACAGCGGGTCGGGCTTCGACAATGCACCACATCGGGTGGTCGTCGGCGACGACGTCTACTACGAGATCCAGTTCGGCTACCGGATCGCCTACGTCCGTGCCGACGACGTGGACGTGGTGCGCGCGGACGGCTGATGGCCGGCGGACCGTCACGGCGGGATCGTGTCGATCACGTCCCGCAGGCGCCGCAGCACTTCGCCGAGCTCGTCCCGGGGCGCTGTGGCGAGGGCCGGCCGCAGCGCTCGGGGGCGGTGGGGGCCGATGGCGAAGGCGTCCGCGGTGGAGACGAGGATGCCCTACGCACTCCAGTCGGCATCGCCGCCGCCCGCTCCCGCTGCTGCGGGGTCAGAACCAGTGCAGGCAGTGCGGCGGGCGTTCGGCGCGGAAGAGCGCGTCGGCGAGGGAAGCCGCGCCCGGGCGGTGGGCCTGGATGTGTCCGGCACGCACGAGCACGCTCGGGGTGGTGCCGCCGAGGTAGATCGAGCCCAGGTCGCTCACGTCCAGCGAGAGGTCGGGCTCCCGGTCCGACGGGACGCAGTCCGCTGTGCCGTCCCGTACGGTCAGCAGGTACCGGGCGTGCTCGCCGAGGAACGGGTCGCCGACGTCGAGCACGAGCTCGCCGTCCATGGACCACCCGCGTGCGGTCAGGGCACGCGGGACATCCAGCAGCCGCACCCAGAGCCAGTCGGTGTCGTTGCTCACCTGGCCGGCCCGGAAGTCCGCGAGCTGCCAGCGCAGTGGGTGCTCGGGCGGGACGTGCTTGAACACGACCTGGCCGACCAGGTCGTGTCCGAGGACGAACCGGGCCAGGGCCGTCGAGGCGACGTCGTCGACGGCGACGGTCTCGTCGACCGTCAGGGTGTCGGGCTCGCCGATGGAGTAACTGGCGTACCCGTCCGGGACGCCGTCGGGGTCCCGGTGGACGGCGACGTAGCGCGGCGCCGGGGAGACCGGGGGCTGCGTCGACAGGTGGCCCGGTCAAGCGAATTACGGTCGACTCGGCGCGGCTGGACAGAGCGCAGCCCGGTCCCGGAGGACCCGGCCCGGAGGGCGAGTCGGGTCCGACGGGCTCGGTGGCGGCGATCCCCCGAAGCCTCATGGCACGCAAGCAGGGGGCGGGGTATGGGGCCAACCTGGTCAGGACCTCGCCGCGAGGAGCACCGGGAACTACGGTACCTGGGTGACTGATCTTGAGGTTGTGGCACATGTGCCGGGCGGTGGACGTTCCGTTGAGCGGTTGGCCTGCCATCCGCGACTCCCCCTGGTGGCCGGTCTGGACTCGGAGAGACCGGCGGTTCACATCTGGGCCTGCGACGCGGGACAACTGCGCGAACTGGGCTCGATCGGTGCCGAGTCGGACGCCTACGGCGACGCGTTCGGCTGGGACCGGGCACAGCTGACCCCTGTCGTGGCATGGCATCCCCACAAGCCCCTGCTCGTGGTGGCGAGCGACAGCGGGGTGCTGCGGTGGACCCCCGACGGAGCACGCGAACTGAACAGCGTTCCTCCCACTGCCTCCTACCGCAGTCTGGTCTTCGGCCCGGACGGTCGGACGTTGTGGGCGTCGCCGGCGTCAGGCGACGAGGACAACGCATGGGAGAGCTCGGACGTCATCGACCTCACCTCGGGGACGGTCGGTTCCGGACCCCGATGGGACACGGGAGTCGCGGAACATCCCGCCGGTGCGCTGGTGGTCACGCTCGCCAGCGACCAAGGCGCGACGTACGGACTCTTCGCACGGGTCGACCATGACATCACGCCTGCCGTCATGCGTGTACTCCGCCGGGCGTTGATCCTGGACGCGGACGGCTACGAGACGCCGCTCTTCAGCGCAGACGGACGTCATCTCGCGATTCGCGGCAACGCATACGACAACTCGCTGGAGGTGTTCGAGTTTCCTTCCCTTCACCGGGTTCTGGCGACAACACTCGGCGAGCCCAGCCCCGGCTACCCGTACCCTCAGGAGTGGCTCGAACGGATGCGCGCCTGGTCCCGGCACAACATCGCGTTCGGATCCCGGCCCGGCGTGCTCTGGGTCGGAACACCCACCGGAACCCTGGTCGAAGTGGACCTCGGAGACGATCACGCGGTCGAGCACGACGTGCTGACCGGCACTCCCGTGTCCGCGCTCGGCGCCACGCCGACCGGCGAGCTGGTGGTCGCCGGCGGTGCGGGCGATCTTGTTCTCCTGTCCGTGCGCTCCGCCCCCGCGCAACCCCACACCACCGACGGGGCTGCCGCCGAGGCCGCAGCCACAGCGTTCTTGGAGTCCACGTCCGAGATTCCCGACGACGGTGACCTGGACGCACACCTCGTCGTCACCGACGGAGCCCGCACCTGGGCATCCGACGACCTGGCAGCGGTGACCACCGCCACCCCAACAGACCCCACCTGGCTGCAACTTCAAGCCGCCATCAACAACGTCCGCGACCAGGGCGAGTAGCCGGTCGAGCGTGAATGCCGACCGAGCCGTCCCGTCCGGCGGCGTCCTGGCGACAAATGATGCCGGTGGCGTAGCTCTGGCGCTGACCGGGTCAGTCGAGTCCGGCCCCGAGGCGACGCGCGAGATCGGTCAGATCTGCCACCCGCAGCACTCGTCCGCCGAACCCTGGCAGGGGGACATGCAAGGACTCGGTCCAGCGGGCAGGGATCGCTTCCCATCCGTAATAGGCGCCCGCGAGACCTCCGGTGACCGCGGCGACGGTGTCGGTGTCACCGCCGACGTCGATCGCCGCCCGAAGGGCATCCTCGAAACTGGTCGTAGTGCGCAGAGCCCAGACCGCCGTCCCCAAACAGGGCCAGACCGCGCCGTTGAACTCGGTCGCCTGGTCGGGATGCCAGTCAGCGGCAAGGACCGTGCCGTATCGCCGGCGGTGGCCGGGATCGACGAGGTCCAGAACGTCAGGGAGGGCGCGAAGGGGATCGGCGCCGGCCAGGCTGAGGCGCATGAGTTCATGGAATATGGCGGTGCCTTCCCAGGCGGCGCGATCGCCGTGGGTGAGGGCGGCGATGCGCCGCGCGGCATCCATCGTGACCGACCGGCCGCCCGGTGCAAAGTAGACCGCGGATGTCGACGCCCTCATCAACGAGCCGTTGCCGGCTGCCCGTTGGTTGACCTGGAAGTGAAGTCCGGCGGCGAGATCCCAGGGCATGTCGTTGGTCAGTACGTCCTCGGTCTGCAGGCCGATGTCTTTGGGCTCGGCTGCCGCCCACTGCTGGAAGCGAGCGAAGATGTCCGGCAGGTCCAGTCCGCCCCGCTGCAGTAGCGACTCGGCGACAAGAACGGCCATCTGCGTGTCGTCCGTGGCCTCGCCCGGTTCCCAACCGCCGCCTCCGCACATCTCGCCACCTGCCCCTGGCGCTGGAAATCGGGCGGAGAACGCACCCGGCGGACCGAACTCGAAGGGAGCTCCCAGGGCGTCGCCCACAGCTGACCCGACGACCGCCGCGACGGCTCGCTCCATACGTTCCATCGGCGCAGGCTATCCGCCTCACGCGACAGCGCACCCGCCATTTCAGGCGTCCATGGTCGAGGCCCGTGCCGCGGCCGGCCTCGATGAGCCGGCATCAGGGAGCCGCTGCCGAACGGCCAATGCCCTTTTGCGTCCTGGCGTCATTGCGCGTCACTTCCGCAGCCGTCCTCTGCGGTCGAGGGAGGCGCCCCGCCCCGGCTCGCGACGGGTGCCCGTTGGCGCAGCTGGGCTGCTTTGGTTGTGAGGTAGCGCTGCTCGGGGGCGTTGGTGGTGAGGGCCGCCGCCAGGCGGTAGTGATTCACTGCCGACATCGGCTCTCCCGCCATGTCCAGAAGGTGTGCGCGTACCGCGTGCACCCGATGATGGCCGGCGAGTGGGCCGCGGTCGTCGGTGTCGAGTCGGTCGAGCAGTGCCAGGGCGGCGCTCGGGCCGTCGACCATGGCGAGGGCGACCGCTCGGTTGAGAGTGACGAGCGGGCTGCCCGTCACGTGTTCGAGCAACTCGTAGAGGCCGTGGATCTGTGGCCAGTCGGTGTCCTCGGCGCGTGCGGCGTGGTTGTGGACGGCTGCGACGGCGGCCAGCAACCGGTACTCGCCGGGCCGTCCCTCGTTGGCGAACGTGCCGATGAGCAGCGCGACGCCCTCCTGGATCAGGCGGCGGTCCCAGCGCGTGCGGTCCTGTTCGGCCAAGGGGATCAGCTCGCCGTGCGGGCCGGTGCGTGCCGGTCGGCGTGCCTCGGTCAGGAGCATCAGGGCCAGCAGTCCGGCCACCTCACCCTCGGTCGGCAGGATCCGGTGTGCCTGCCGGGCCAGCCGGATGGCCTCACCGGACAGGTCCGCTCGGTGCAGCACCGGGCCCATGGAGGCGGTGTAGCCCTCGTTGAACAGCAGGTACAGCACGTGCAGTACGGAGCGGAGCCTGCCGGGCCAGTCCGGCGTACCCGGCGCGGGCACCTCGAACTGCACCGATGAAGCCTTCAAGCGCTGCTTGGCCCGGCTGACGCGCTGCGCCATCGTCGCTTCGGGCACCAGGTAGGCGGCTGCGATCTGGGCGGTCGTGAGGCCGCCGACGGCCCGCAGTGTCAGGGCGATCGCCGAGGCGGGTGTGAGCGTGGGATGACAGCACATGAACAGCAGCGCGAGGCTGTCGTCGGCAGCCGGGGCTTCGGGCCGGGCCGGTTCCCTTGCCACTCGTTCCTCGCGCCGTCGTCGTGCTGATTCGCTGCGCATCTGGTCGGTGTAGCGGCGCGTGGCGGTCTGCAACAGCCAGCCACGCGGATTCTCCGGCACCCCGTGTGCGGGCCAGTGGCGGGCGGCTGCGATCAGGGCTTCCTGGACCGCGTCCTCACATGCGTCGAAGTCGCCCAGCCGTCGCGCGAGCAGGCCGAGGACCTGCGGCGCCAGCGAGCGCAGCAGGTCCTCGACATCCGGGCGGTCGGTCACAGGTCGAACGCCGTGTCGTTCATCACCTGGCGCACCTCGACCGGCTGTTGGGTCGGAACCCCGCCGGGGCCGGGCACGGCCGAGATCCTGGCGGCGATCTCCAGGGCACGGGCCTCGGAGGCCACGTCGATGACATTGAACCCGGCCAGAACCTCCTTGGACTCCGGGAACGGGCCGTCGGTCACGACCGGGGCCGCAGCCCCGTCCGAGCGCACGATCCTGGCGCGACGCGGGTCGGCCAGCCCGGTGAACTGCACCATCTCACCGCTCGCGACGAGCTCCTTGGTCAACGCCTCGTAGTAGTTGAAGTGGGCCGTGATGTCGCCGGGAGCCCATTCGTCCATGGGCTCCTCGAACACTCCACCGTCGTGGTTGACCAGCAACAGGAACTTCGGCACGTGAACTCCTTGATCTTAGGCGCGCCCAGTGTGGCGCACTCGCCCCATGAACGGAGCCGCCGAGGGGTTCTCTACATCGCCCGTCAGGGAAATGAGGCAAGACGCTCATCCAGTCGCCGGCGCCGTGGGGTCTGGAGAGCCTCGACGGCCGAGGCAACGGCGGTTGGAGGTCGAGCCCGGTCTTGGCGGTGGGACCCCGCACAGGGAGGCAGGGGTGTCAGCGGCTGCCGTGCGGGCCGGTGTGGTCTCGTCGCCGTCCGCACGCCCTGCCTGTGAAGCCATGGTTTGTGCCCTCACTTCACCACTGATCCGCAGACGCCGATGCGCTGCGGCGTCTTCGATTCGTCGGGCCCGGTGTTGCTCTTGGTGGATGCTTCGAGCGCGAGGTCAACGGCCGTGCGGCCCGAAGCCACGAGAACGTTCGGCGCGAGCTGTCAGCATCGATCCGGCTGGAATCGCTGGTCCAGGGCTGTGACGACCACCTCTGCGGCACGCGCGACGAGTCTGTCGTCGTGGTCGGCATCGTGAGTGTCTCGGCTGGAGAGGATGACGATGACGACGGGGGCCGCCTGGGGCGGCCAGGCGATGGCGATGTCGTTGCGGGTTCCGTAGTCGGCGGAGCCGGTCTTGTCGCCGACCTGCCAAGTGTCCGGGACGCCGGCTCGGATGAGGTCGTCACCTGTGGTGTTGCGCTTGAGCCAGTCGATGAGCACTGCTCGCTTGTCGGTGTCGAGGGTGCGGCCGAGGCCGAATTCGCGTAGATCGGCGGCGAGGGCGCGCGGGGTCGACGTGTCGCGTCGGTCGCCGGGCGTGGCTTCGTTGAGGGCGGGTTCGTAGCGGTCGGCCCGGGTGGTGTCATCGCCCAGCGCTGCGAGGGCGGTCTGGAAGCCCTTCGGGCCGTTGAGCTCGTCGAACAGCAGGTTTCCCGCGGTGTTGTCGCTGTAGCGGACCGCGGCGTCGCACAGAGCCCGCAGGCTCATGCCGGTGTCCACATGCTGTTCCGTGACGGGCGAGTGGTCGACCAGGTCGGCTTTGGCGTAGTGGACGATCCGTTCGAGGTCTTCCAGACGGTTCTGGCCCAGCACTGCGGCGGCCGCCAGTGCCTTGTAGGTGGAGGCGTAGGCGAACCTCTCGTCCGCGCGATGGGTGACGATCGTGCCGCTACCGGTGTCGACCGCGAAGACAGCGAGCCGCGCATCGAACTCCCTCTCAAGGGCGGTGAAGGCGTGGTTCGCTGCCGTATGAGACCTCCCTGCGGCCGCGTTGGCGGTGGGGGCGCCGCTGCCGATGATCGGGGTGACGGCGAGGCCGGCCAACGCGGTCAGGGAAGAACGGCGCGTGAGGGGCATCGAAGTTCCTGTTCGGTGGCGTTGCTGCCTTTTGCTCTTGTCCGAGGCTATCTGCCGCGATCAGCTGCCGCGGACACGGCGCCACTGGGTTCAGAATGATCGGATCGCGGTCTCGTGGAAGAGTCAGTGTCAGTGCGCTGTGCGAGGGTCAGTCCCTGAACAGAGGGCTGGGCGACTCGGCGCTTCGACGTAGCACTGACCGTCATTCAGCGCGTTGATGTACGGGCTTGCCCGAGTGTGCTGGACTTCTGTGTACGACGAGCGAGGGGTGGCGGAAGTGATTCGCAAGCTGCAGGCGGTCGCGCTGGACTGCGCCGATCCGGTACGGCTCGCGGAGTTCTACGCGAGTCTGCTGGGCGGTCGGGTGGTCGTGGACCCGGAGGATCCGGACTGGGTCGAGGTGCACGGGTTCGAGGGGACGCCGTTGGCCTGCCAGCGGGTGGACGGATACCGGCCGCCCGAATGGCCTGGCCAGGAGCGCCCGCAGCAACTCCATCTGGACTTCGATGTGGACGACCTCGACGGGGAGGAAGAACGGGCCCTCGCCCTCGGCGCGACCGTGCTGGAGCGGACGGACCAGCTCCGCCCTGCTGCGAACTGGCGGGTCTACGCGGATCCGGCCGGTCATCCGTTCTGCCTGTGCCTCCACTGAGCGCGCCGGGCTCATCGCGGATGCCGAGGCGCGGGAGTGGGGCCCGGTGTCAGGGCTTCACTCTCCGCAGAGAGTATGTGCTGCGGGAGTCGGGGTCACCGAAGAAGAAGTAGATCTCAAGTGCCTTGCTGTCACTGCGTCGCAGCTCGAATGTCCAGATGTAGGTCCGGGGTATCTCTTCGCGACTCGGTAGTGGCTCCGATGGCTTGCCCGGCTCCGGTTTGCGCGTCGCGACCGCGGTGCGTGAGGTGAGCGACAGTTGGACGTGCTGGCCGTCGTTCCAGCCGGTCCGCTTGTCGGTCAGTTTCCAGTGCCCGGTGCCCGACAGCCGCCACCTGTCGTCGAAGTCCCACTCCTGTCCGTCCAGGACGCGGATCTCGGCCTTCCCGTCGGGCTTGAGGACAACTCTCGCTCGGTCGTAGCCGATCCATGTCCCCGTCACCTCTGCTCGCTTCACGCCGTGCAGTGCTGGGACCGATGAATACGCGCCCGGGTTGATGCATCCCGTCAGGGCCAGCAGGCCGGCGGTGAGCACCATGGGGCGCCGTCGGAGGAGGCCGGACGGGCTGGGTGGCACAGGTTCGCTCCACTCAGGACGGGCACACCGAACGGTGGCGAGTCGGCGGGACGCCGATCGCGCTCGCCATGCTGGCACGGTTTCTGAACGTGTTCAACTCTCGGTGAATGGTGGCCGGACAGCATGCGTGTCGCGTCGGTCCGGCGCGTTCGGAGAACCTCAAGTGCCGTGCGCTCATGCGCGGAAGGTGCGGCGATACGTGTCCGGGGGGACGCCCACGGTGCGGTTGAAGTGGCGGCGCAGGGTCGTGGCGGTACCCATGCCGGTGGCTTCCGCGATGGTGTCGACGCTGTCGTCACTGACCTCCAGCAGTTCCTGGGCACGGCGGAGCCGCTGGGTCAGCAGCCACTGGAGCGGGGTGGTGCCGGTGACCGACTTGAAGTGGCGGCCCAGATGGCGGGAGCTCATGCGCGCCTGGCGCGCGAGGTCCTCGACGGTCAGAGGTTGGTCCAGGCGGGCCAGCGCCCAGGGGAAGAGATCGGCGAGCGGGTGGTTCGCGGGAGAGGGTACCGGGGTGGTGACGTACTGGGACTGGCCGCCGTCCCGGTGCGGCGGGACGACCAGGCGCCGGGCCACGGTGTTGGCCACGGACGAGCCGTGGTCGAGTCGGACGATGTGCAGGCACAGGTCCATGGCGGCGGCTTTGCCCGCTGAGGTGAGGACGCGGCCGTTGTCCAGGTACAGGACGTCGGGATCGACCTCCACCTTCGGGTAGCGCGTTGCGAGTTCCCGCGTGTGTGCCCAGTGCGTCGTGGCGCGCTTCCCGTCGAGCAGACCGGCGGCCGCGAGTACGAACGCGCCCGTGCACAACGACGCCACGCGGGCGCCGGCTTCATGGGCCTCCCGTACGGCGTCGACCAGTTCGGTGGGCGGGTCGACGTCGACGTCGGACCAGCCCGGGACGATGACGGTGTCGGCGTGCCGTAGGTGGTCCAGCCCGTGGTCCGGCGAGAGGCGGAAGTTGCCGATCCGTACGCCCTCCGGGCCACACACGGCGACCTCGTACCAAGGGACCTTCACGGCGTCCGGGGGCGGGCCGAAGACCTCGTACGCGAGGGACAGTTCGAAGTGGAGCATTCCATCGGTGACGGCGATCGCGACAGTGGCCATGTCCGGAATTGTATGGTGCGGTTCGTTCCAGACACTGGATTCCGGGTTTCTGGCCGGCCAGGGTGGGTGCAGTTGATCGTCCGAGAGTGCACCGGCGTGCAGCTGGCGGCGTAGTGGGCAGCCGAAAGTCTCCGATCCCACCCCCTGAACACGCCACGCACACCATGGGTTCGGCGATGGCAGGAGCCGGACTCGCACGACCAACGACCACCGACCACCGGCCTCGGTGCCACGGTCCGGCACCTCCGCCATGTCATCGCTGCCGCCACTGGCCCCTCGCCCGTGATCCCCGGCAGGGGACTCGCGACCTCATGGAGGGACTCGGGCGGGACTCGGGTGGGCGGGGAAGGGCGCAGGCGCCGATCGGCGAGTTTAGTATCGAATGATACCGTCGTGATCGAAACCTTGAGGGGAGCTGTCGCGATGGGTTCGTTCTGTCGCCCTTCCCCACACGCAGCGTGAGCGGACGGGAGTGATCATGAAGATCGCAGTGGCCGGTGGCACCGGAGTGGCCGGACGAGCGGTGGTGGAGGTACTGCGGGCCGGCGGACACGCACCCGTAGTGCTGTCGCGCGGACACGGCGTCGATCTCGTGAGCGGGTCGGGGCTGGATGCCGCGCTGAGCGGGGTCGAGGCGGTGATCGACGCCAGCAATGTGACCACGAATCGCAAGTCGGTCGCCGTCGGCTTCTTCGACAAGGCGGGACGGAATCTCGTCGGGGCGGCCGAGCGGGCCGGGGTTCGGCACCTCGTGACCCCGTCGATCGTGGGGGTCGACCGGGTCGGGCACCCGTACTACACGGGCAAGTTGCGGCAGGAGGAGATCATCCAGGGTGGGGTGGTGCCCTGGACGATCATGCGGGCGACGCAGTTCTACGAGTTCGTGGGGCAGGCGCTGAGTGGTGTCCCCGGGCCGATCGCGCTGGTGCCGACGGCGGTGGTCCAGCCCATCGCCGTACGGGAGGTGGCCGAAGCCCTCGTCGACCTCGCCCTCGGACAGCCAAGGGGGATGGCCCCTGAGCTCGCAGGTCCGCAGGTCGAGTCGCTGGTCGACCTGGCCCGGCGCCTCATCGCCGCGGGCGGCGCGCGCCGACGCCCGGTCGTGCCCCTGTACCTCCCCGGCGCGATGCGAAAGGGAGGCCTGCTGCCGACCGGCCCCGGCCCCCGCGGCACGCAGACGTTCGCCGACTGGCTCAAGGAGGAGAGCCCTGCGAAGCCGTCATGACGAAGTCCCGTCCCGTGAGCCCGGCGACGTCCTCATGACGAAGTCCGGTGTCGCGAAACGAACGAACGGACGGGCAGGGCCGGTCTGAGCCAACCGGTCCCACGAGGGGCAGCGGTCAGAGCGTGGCCGTCGCCACCAGGTGCGACAGACTCACCGTCCGCTCTCAAGGCGACTGGGCCGGTCGCAGCCCTCGGCGAGTGACCGCGGCCAACGGGGAGTCGGCGCATGCTGACGTCTCCCCGAATGCCCTGCCACACCGGCCGGCCGGGCAGTAGAGTCCGCATGTGCGTTGATCTTCCGGGCGGCAGCCGTGCGCAGCCGCAGACAGTGCAGGGAGCCCTTTGCGTAAGGGGCCCCAGCAGGCATACCTGTCGTCACCGCAGCGGAGATCCACACCATGACTGCTCAGCAGCCTCTCACCTACGACGCGCTCGTCGAACGAGCCACCGCTGATTCATCCGTCGTCGGGCTCGTCCTCAAAGGTTCCCGAGCCCACGACGGCATGATCACCCGACACTCCGACCACGATCTGTACGTGGTCGTCGCCGATGACGCCACGACCGACCTCGCCCGGTTCGCGGGCCACCGCACCGCCGAACTGGACCTCGTCGTCGTCTCTCTCACCGAGTTCCGTGCGGCCGGGATGCCAGGCTTCGAACGCTACGCCCTCGCTCGCGCCCGGATCGTGCTCGACCGGCTCGACGGAGGCATCGCCCGGATCCTCGCCGACAAGGCACGTCTGGGGGCCGACGAGGCATTCCAGGACGCCCGCGGCCGGCTCGACGCCTACGCCAACTCGCTCTACCGCTCTGTCAAGAACCACCGGGACGGCCAGGCTCTCGCCGCTCGACTCGACGCCGCCGACAGCGTTCGGTTCCTGCTCGAACTGCTCTTCGCTCTCGACCGTCGCCCCCGTCCCTACAACAAATACCTGGAGTGGGAGCTTGCCCGACATCCGCTTCCGGGCTGGGACACCGACGTGTTGCTCCGCGCCCTGGACCGCATCTCGGCAACAGGCGACGTATCTGAGCAGCGGCACCTTTTCACCCTTGTCGAGGCGACGGCACGAAAGGCCGGACACGGCGAAGTGCTGGATGCATGGGGCGAGGACCTTGCCCTCATGCGACCGCAATAGGGAGACAGCGTCTCCCTGGTTGGAGCCCGCGCCGCGCGCCCGCGCGCCCGCGCGCCCGCGCCGCGCCGCGTACCGGCACGGATGACCTTCCAAGTCGCGAAGACCGAGGCCGTGCGCAAGGCTGATCAGTTGACCGCTCCTGTCGCGGGGTGCGGTGATGCCGAGGACAGGGAGATCTCGTGGTGGGGGAATGGTCCACGTGGTGCGGCGAGTGGCTGGGATCGCCGCCCGTCGAGACGCTCTTCGAACACGCCCACCTGTCCACGGTCGTGGGACTGCGGCTGGCGGACGGCCGTGAAGTCGTCGTCAAGGCAAGGGCGTTCGAGCACCGGCTGGCCGGTTGCCAGGAGGTGCAACGGCGTCTGCACCAAGCCGGTTTCCCGTGCCCGGAGCCGCTGGTGGGGCCCAAGCCTCTTGCCGGACAGGGGCCGTTGAGAGGCCAGGTCGTCACGGCCGAGGCACTGGTCCCCGACGGCAGCGTGCTGCCGCCACGTCCTGACGCACCCGAGCTGTTCGCGGCGGCGCTGGCCCGCCTGATCAAGACGGCGCCGTCAACTGCGGACGTACCGTCGCTTGCTCCCGCGCCACCGTGGAACGGCTGGGACCACGACGACCCGCGCCCCTGGCCGTGGCCGGACGACATGGACGTGGATCTCAACGACCGCCCCGGCCCCGGCTGGCTGGACGAGACGGCACGCCGAGTGCGCGCTCGGCTGCGGCGCGCCGCCCTGCCCGAGGTGGTCGGCCACGGCGACTTCGAGTCCCAGAACATCCGCTGGAACGGCGCCACACTGCACGTGGTCCACGACTGGGACAGCGCCGTCGCACGGCCCGAGGCGGCCCTGGCCGGGCTGGCCGCCGCCGTCTTCCCCCTGGGCGGGCCAAAAGACCGGCCCGCGACCGTCGCCGAGACCGAGCGGTTCCTGTCCGGGTACGCCCGATCCCGCGGCCGGCACTGGACGCGTGAGGAGTCCGAGGTGGCCTGGGCCGCGGGGCTGTGGGTCCTGGCCTTCAACGCCAAGAAGGCAACGGTCGCCCGGCCGGACGGCTCCGCAGCCGCTCGGCTGACCGAAGAAGCAGCCGAGCGGCTCCGCAGGGCCGACGCCTGAACCGTGTGGGCTGAGGCGCGCCCGGCAGCGATGCGCAGCCGGGGTGTCATGGCTCGCCACGGGCAGCACCGGCCGCAACCGGCCGCCGGACGAGGAGCGGGCCGGCCTCCGTGAGCGGGGCACCCCGCCCGTGGTTCAGCTCACGCTTCGTGGACCGTTCAGCGTGTGGCGAGGAGTTCCAGTGTGTCGATGACGCGGTTGGAGAAGCCCCACTCGTTGTCGTACCAGGCGACGACCTTCACGTGTCGGCCGTCGACTCGGGTGAGGGCCGCGTCGAAGATCGACGAGGCGGGGTTGCCGACGATGTCGGAGGACACGAGGGCGTCGTCGGAGTACTCGAGGACACCGGCCAACGGGCCCTGCGCGGCGGTGCGGTAGGCGGCCAGCACGTCGTCGCGGGTCACCTCGCGGGCGACGGTCGTGTTGAGCTCCACGATCGAGCCGACCGGCACCGGCACACGGATCGAGTCGCCCGACAGCTTGCCGTCGAGGCCGGGCAGGACGAGGCCGATCGCCTTGGCGGCGCCCGTCGTGGTCGGCACGATGTTGACGGCGGCGGCGCGGGCGCGGCGGGCGTCGCGGTGCGGGCCGTCCTGCAGGTTCTGCTCCTGCGTGTAGGCGTGCACCGTGGTCATGAAGCCGTGCTCGATGCCGGCGAGGTCGTCGAGCACCGCGGCCAGCGGCGCGAGCGCGTTGGTCGTGCAGGAGGCGTTCGAGACGATCGTGTGCACGGCCGGGTCGTACGCGTCCGTGTTGACCCCGTACGCGAGCGTAACGTCGGCGCCGTCCGACGGGGCACTGACGAGCACCTTGGCCGCTCCCGCGTCCAGGTGGGCGCGGGCCGCCTTGGCCGACGTGAAACGGCCGGTCGCCTCCAGCACGATGTCGACGTCGAGCTCGGCCCACGGCAGCTGGGCCGGATCCCGCTCGGCGAGCACCGTGATGCGCCGGCCGTCGACGATCAGGGCGTCGCCGTCGACGGTCACCGGACGGCCGAGCCGGCCGGCGGTGGAGTCGTACGCGAGGAGCCGGGCGAGGGTGGCGGG
This sequence comes from Streptomyces krungchingensis, assembly GCF_054729265.1. Taxonomy (NCBI): domain Bacteria; kingdom Bacillati; phylum Actinomycetota; class Actinomycetes; order Kitasatosporales; family Streptomycetaceae; genus Streptomyces; species Streptomyces krungchingensis. The sequence goes on along the minus strand of NZ_JBPUKY010000001.1, from coordinate 310,389 downwards.
CTCGGTGAGGTCGTTGACGGCGACGATCTCCAGGCTGCTGTCGCGCTCCAGCAGGGCGCGCAGCACGTTGCGTCCGATGCGGCCGAATCCGTTGATGGCGATGCGAGTCATGTGTGGTGTCCCTTCGGTTCCCCACCAGCCTCGCGTGCGGGATCCGCCCGTGGCCGTGGCGAGAGCGCCATGGTTCGAAAGGATCGCGCCAAGCGCCGGACGGCAGGTCTACTCGCCGCGTCGGACGGCGGGGCTACTCGCCTCGGGTGAACGTGCGCCGGTACTCGCTCGGAGTGGTGCCGAGGATGCGCTGGAAGTGCATCCGCAGATTCGCGCCGGTGCCCAGACCGACGTCGTTGGCGATCTGCTCGACGCTGCGCTTCGAACGCTCGAGCAGCTCGCGGGCCAGGTCGATGCGGGCGCGCATGACCCACTGCATCGGTGTGTACCCGGTGTCTTCGGCGAAGCGGCGCGAGAACGTGCGCGGTGAGACCGCCGCGTGCTGGGCGAGGGCTTCGAGGCTGAGCGGCTCGTCGAGCCGGTGCAGGGCCCATTCGCGGGTGGCGGCGAACCGCTCACCGAGTGGCTCGGGCACGCTGCGCGGCACGTACTGCGCCTGGCCGCCGCTGCGGTAGGGGGCCGCGACCAGGCGTCGGGCCGCGTGGTTCGACGCGGCCACCCCGAGGTCGCCGCGCAGGATGTGCAGACACAGGTCGATGCCCGAGGCGGCGCCGGCCGACGTCAGTACACTGCCCTCGTCGACGAACAGGACGTTCTCGTCGATCCGGATCAGCGGATGCTTCTCGGCGAGCGCGTGCGTGTAGTGCCAGTGCGTCGTGGCGCGCTTGCCGTCGAGCAGGCCTGTCGCGGCGAGCGCGAAAGCACCGGTCGAGATGGCGGCAAGCCGTGCGCCTCGCTCGTGCGCGGAGACGAGCGCGTCGACGACGGCCTGTGGCGGGTCGTCGCGGTCGGGGAACCGATAGCCGGGGATGAAGACGATGTCGGCCCACGCCAGCGCGTCGAGACCGTGGTCGACGTGGTAGGCCAGGCCGTCGCCGCCGGTCACCAGGCCGGGTGCCGCACCGCACACCCGCACCTCGTACGGCATGCTCGCCCGGGTCGTGAACACCTGAGCGGGGATGCCGACATCAAGCGGCTTCGCACCCGCGAGGACCAGAACGGCGACGCGACGCAGGCGGGAGGAGGACACGGGGAACAGGGTACGAGGTCGCGCATCAGATGCCTGGAGACCATGCCTCGGCGCACGGATGTCCCTGACTCCGCATCTGCTGAAGTGGGGCGGCAGGTCTCCCCGGGAAACAGCGTCGCCGCAGCGGGAACTGGGGGAATGCGATGATGGGAGCATGGGACGACAGAGGACCAAGCCGGCTCCGACGCCGCCGACCACCACGCGTGGTCGGCGTACTCGTGATGCGCTGGTCCTCGCCGGGCGGGAAGTCCTGGAGCAGCAAGGCTGGTCGGTCTTCAGCCCTGAAGCAGTGGCCCAGGCGGCAGGCGTCTCGTACGGGACGTTCTACACGTACTTCGAATCCAGGGACGACCTCCTGCGGCACATCGTCCGGTCGGTCGCCGGCGAGATGTTCGCCTCGAGCCTGGTGTCGCCGGACACCGCGGACGACCCCTACACGAAGCTCGTGGAGTCGAACCGTCTCTACCTGCGCGCCTGGGACAAGGCGTCGAAGGTGCTGCGGCTCGTGGATCAGGGGGCGGCCGCGGACGAGACCATGCGGCAGATGGTCCTCGAGATCCGTGAGTTCTATGTCAGCCGTGCCACGCGAGGCCTGCGGCGACTGCAGGACGAGGGGCTGGCGAATCCGAACCTGGACACCCGGCTGACGGCCCTGGCGTTGGGCTCGATGGTCGAGCAGGTCGCCCACGCCAGATCCTCCATGGAGGAACAGTTCGACGAGGACACAGTCGTCGACCACCTGTCACGGCTGTGGGCCGCAGCCATCGGGATGCGGGGCACGCCGGACGACGACTGGGCCGATCGCGCCCGTTCCTCCGCGGACACAACGTCCAGCTGACCTGGACAAATAACCACGCCGAGGTGTTCCCGCCGACAGGCTCGGAACGGCGAGGTCGAACGGCTCGCCTCTAGGGTGCGCGCGGGGCGGTCTCGCCTCAGCCATGGGGCGACCTCTCCATCGAGCCGCGCTGCCCGTGAACTCGCAAGCGGGCAGGCGTCGTTCCGACCCCCGCACTCCCGCCGTTCCCATGAGCGGCCCGGCCTGCAGCTTTCCGAGTGTGCACCCGACCGAACGGTCTGGCTGACTATTTTGTCAAAGCAATGAGTATCACAGTTGGGTCGGTCGACAGGTCCTGAGCTCGCGCGTCCTTGAGATGTCCCGTTGTCACGCTGAACATGCGGAAATATCGCACCCGTCGACTCTCCATACGCCCCTCGATCGCGTAGGCGGAGGCGAATCCGCAGACTTGACTATTTTGTCAGTTTGATTGACGCTGCCGTCATTGCGGCTCCAGCTCACCGTGAGCAGTGGAGCTGTTCACGTTCGAGCTCCAGGGAGAGATGCGCATGGACATCCAGTTCGATTTCGGCGGCAAGCGGGTGGTGGTGTTCGGTGGTACGTCGGGCATCAACCTCGCCATCGCCGAGGCGTTCGCCGCGAGGGGCGCCGCGGTCGCGGTGGCCAGCCGGAAGCAGTCCAACGTCGACGCGGCCGTGAAGCAGCTCGGCGCGCACGGGAACGCGGTGCGCGGCTTCGTCGCCGACGTGCGGGACACGGGATCCGTCGCGGACGTGTTCGAGGCGGTGAGCTCGGAGTGGGGCCCCGTCGACGTCCTGGTCTCCGGGGCGGCAGGCAACTTCCTGGCCGAGGCGAACGAGCTGTCGTCGAACGGCTTCAAAGTGGTCGTGGACATCGACCTGAACGGCACCTTCCATGTGATGCGCGCCGGGTTCACGCACCTGGCTCCCGGCGCCTCGGTCATCAACATCACCGCGCCGCAGGCGACGATCCCCGTGCGGTACCAGGCCCACGTGTGCGCGGCGAAGGCGGGCGTGGACCAGCTGACCCGGGTTCTCGCGCTGGAGTGGGGTGGCAAGGGCATCCGTGTGAACGCGATAGCGCCGGGCCCGATCGCCGGAACCGAGGGCCTGGCACGGCTCTCGCCGGGGGACGACCCGGGTGGCGCGAGGTCGGTCAGGAGTGTCCCGCTGGGGAGGTTCGGAACCAAGGAGGAGATCGCCGATCTGGCGATGTTCCTGTCGTCCTCCGCTGCCGCCTACATCTCCGGCGCGGTGATCCCCTGCGACGGCGGGGGCTCGTTCGAAAGCATGCGCGCGATCGAGGAGGCCGGCCGCCTTCTCGCGTCGGCCCCGCGGTGACGGGCGTGCGACCACCCTCTCTCAGCACCGCGAAAGCCCATGACCGGGCCGTGCCCGCTCTGCCCCTCACGCCGCAGGAGCCTTCCGCATGAAACGTCAGCTCTACACCGAGGACCACGAGGCCTTCCGCGCGATCGTCCGTACCTTCCTGGAGAAGGAGGTGCTGCCCCATTACGCGCAGTGGGAGAAGGACGGCATCGTCCCCCGCGAGCTCTGGCGGGCCGCCGGCCGGCAGGGCCTGCTCGGTCTCGCCGTGGGGGAGGAGTACGGGGGCGGCGGGAACTCCGACTACCGGTACAGTGCCGTGCTCGCCGAGGAGTTCGGCCGCGCGTACGCCGCCGGGTTCGCCATCGGCCTGCACAACGACATGATCGGCCCCTACTTGACCTCACTGGCGACCGATGAGCAGAAGCGGCGCTGGCTGCCGGGGTTCTGCAGCGGTGAGATCGTCACCGCGATCGCGATGACCGAGCCCGGTGCCGGCTCGGACCTCCAAGGAATCCGCACCACCGCCGAGGACCAGGGCGACCACTGGGTTCTGAACGGCTCGAAGACCTTCATCTCCAATGGCATCAACGCCGACCTGGTGATCGTCGTCGCCCGGACGACGCCCGAGGGCGGCGCTCATGGGATGTCGTTGCTGGTCGTCGAGCGGGGTATGGAGGGCTTCGAACGCGGCCGGAACCTCGACAAGATCGGCCAGAAGTCCCAGGACACGGCCGAGTTGTTCTTCAACGACGTTCGCGTCCCCAAGAAGAACCTCCTCGGTGACCTCAACGGGGCCTTCCTGCACCTGATGACGAACCTCGCGCAGGAGCGCGTCACGATCGCGGTCGCCGCCGTCGCCGGGACGGAGCGCCTTCTGGAGATCACCACCCGGTACGTGAAGGAGCGCGAGGCGTTCGGGCGGCCGCTGGCCAGACTCCAGCACGTCCGCTTCGAGATCGCGGAGATGGCGACCGAGTGCGCCGTCACCCGGGCCTTCCTGGACCGGTGCGTCGAGGAACACGCGGGTGGTGCGCTGGATGCCGTCCACGCCTCGATGGCGAAGTGGTGGGCGACCGAGCTGCAGAAGCGTGTCGCGGACAGGTGCCTGCAACTGCACGGCGGATATGGCTACATGACCGAGTACCCGATCGCCAGGGCCTTCGCCGACGGCCGTGTCCAGACCATCTACGGCGGGACCACCGAGATCATGAAGGAGATCATCGGCCGCTCCCTGCTCGCCTGATTCCGTCTGCCGTCACAGCACTCCGTCCTGCGCTGGACGCACGCGGGACGACCGACCAGCGCGCGGGAGGCCAGGTCACCGCCCGTGTGTGCGACGGACGCGCCTACGGGGTCGTGGACGCGTCCGTCGCTTCTCGTCGTTCCGCCGACGTCAGCTCAGCGGTTCGATCCAGATGTTGCGGTAGCGCACTTTGTTGCCGTGGTCCTGGAGGCGGACGGCCCCGGCTGACAGCCCCTCCGACGCGCCTCCGCCGGTCGGACCGTCGATCGCGATGTCGTCGTGGATCTTCTTGCCGTTCCAGACGACGGTCACGCGAGCGTCAGCGGTCTTGGTGCCGTCGGCGTCGAATCGTGCCGCACGGAAGGTGATGTCGTAGGTCTGCCATGTTTGCGGAGCCGTCGCCGCGTTGATGTCCGGCGCCTTCTTCAGATAGATCGCTCCGGCTTCGTTCGTGTCGAGTGTCGTGTCACCGTAGGAGTCGAGGATCTGCAGTTCGTAGCGGTCCTGGAGGTAGACGCCGCTGTTGCCTCGGTCCTGGCCGGTCACGTCGTCCGGCAGGAGCGGGACGCGGAACTCCACGTGCAGCTTGAAGTCCTGGTAGGCGTCCTTGGTACGGATGTCGCCGCAGCACACCTCCATGGACTGCTCGTCGGTCAGCGGCCATTGCACGGCCCGCCCGTTCGTGTGCTGCCACTGACTCTGCGAGCCGCTGGTGCCGTCGAAGAGGGTGATCCGGGTGCCATGCGGGCGCACGGTGATCAGGTCCAGGTTCACGTGGCCGGTGTCGCCGGAGTCGAACCGGTACGCGATGGTGTTCTTCCCCTTGCGGAGATCGACCCGCTCGGTCTGCGTCGACCAGGCGTCCCAGGTGCCGGTCGAGGCGAGCTTCGTCTGTCTCAGCTTCTGCCCATTGGCGTACAACGAGAGCGACTTGGTGCCCTGGAAGGGGTTGGGCCCGTTGGAGTAGCGCAGGTTCACGTCGTACTCGCCGGCCTCGGGCACGGTGACGTCGAAGGTGGTGGCGCCCTTGCCCTCGGTGTTGTAGCGATCGACGAAACCGCTGCCGGAGTAGCCGGTGTGGTCGGTGTTGATTCCCGCCGTCCCGGTCAGCCGAGCTTCCTCTGCCTCATACAGTGTGGCCGGTGGCGGTTGCTTTCCGGGCAGGGCATTGAGGGTGTACCAGGCCTCCGTGCTCCACAGTGCCTCACCCGAGGCGGATGCGAACGGGCGTGGGGAGCGGACGTGCACGACGCGGCCGGGCTTGAGGCCGTCGACCTGCAGATGGACCGTGCGTCCGTCGTCGGCGAGCGTTGCCGAGCGGACGCCGAGCCGCTCCTCTGCGATCTTCGGCCCTCCGTAGTCCGACGTGGGGGTGTAGCGCCACTGCTCGGCCTGGTAGCGGGAGGCCAGCTTCTCCGCGGTGGCCTGTGACAGCGGTTGGGTGTACTCCAGGTCGAAGCCGCCTTCCACGGCGCGCATTTCCTTGATGTCGAACGTGTTGCCGCCGTTGGGCGCCAGTTTCTGCAGGCCGAACTTCAGTTTTCCTTCCTGGCCCCAGTTGCCGTCGGCACCGAGCCCGCCCGCGTAGATGGCGCCGTCGGGCCCCATGGTGATGCGGTTGACGCCTGCTTCGAGTCCTTGCGTATAGCGGAACACGGCGCCCTGGTACTGGCCCTTCACCTTTTCCAGGTAGGCGCGCTGGAGCCCGCCGTAGGTGACGTCACCGAAGAGCATTTGCCCGGCGTACCGGCCCTTGGTCAGGTAGAGCGGTGTGCTGGGGGAGTTGGCGATCTCGTTCTGCGGCAGCCACAGCACCGGTTGGGTGACGGAGCGGTCGTCGAAGGGGCCCTGCGGCTCGGTGTAGTGGTTGAAGAAGCGGTCCTGCTTGATGTGGACGAGCTTCGATGCGGGGAGCCAGCCGCCTTGGTTGTCGGTGGTGAAGATGTCGCCACCGGGACCCCAGCCGATGCCGTTCGGGGTGCGCAGACCGCCTGCGACCGGGTGGATGTCCCCCGTCTTCTTGTTGATCTTGTACGTGGTGCCGCGGCCGGGGGCCGGCTGCGGAGTCGTGGTCGCCCCGCCGTAGTTGATGGCGACGGAGAGGTTCACATAGAAGTAGCCGTCACGGTAGAGCAGGCCGAAGGCGAACTCGTGGAAGTTGCCGCCGTAGGGCCATGTGGCGATCCTGCGGTACTCGTCCGCGACGAAGTCCCCATTGCTGTCGACCAGTTGGGTCAGCTCATGCTTCTGCGACACGTACAGCGAACCGTCGACGTACTTGATGCCCATCGGTTCGCGCAGTCCGCTCGCCACCTTCTTCACGGTCACCTTGTCGCGACTCGTCTTTCCGGTGACGTGGTCCAGGAGGTACACCTCGCCCGCCGTGGTCTGCGAACCACCCCATGTGGAGATCGCCAGGCGGCCGTCGGGCAGCCAGTCCATGCCGGTGACTTGGGGGTCGAAGCCGTCCGGGCGCAGGTCGGTGAGGTCGAGGTCGGGTCGCACATCGGTCAGGGGCAGGCCGTCGCCGGGGCTGTCCGCCCCCGATTCGCACTCCTTGCGGCCCGGTGCGGTGACCCGGACGACCCCGCTGTCGGTGCTCAGTGCCTCGCTCGGCACGGTGGTGAAGTCGTCCGCGCCCGGCGGCTTCCAGGCGAGCGCGAGGCGCTGTTCGCCGCCGGCTTCGAAGTAGTCGATGCGGAACGGATGTGATCCGGCGCCGAGTTGGACGGATCCGTCCTTGGGTTCGGCCGCGTGGAGTCCGTCGTGCTCGATGACCGTGCGGTCGTCGACGGTCAGCCGTGAGCCGTCGTCGCTGGTGAGGCGGAAGTCGTACGTTCCGTCGCTGGGCACGACGAGGTAGCCGGAGGCCTCGGCCATGAAGTTGTCGGCGAAGCCGCCGAAGTCACCGGTTGTCGACCAGTCCACGGTCGGCATTAGCTTGTCGATGTTGGGTGTCTGGCCCGGCTTGAGCGTGCACAGCTTGCTGAGCGGAACCTGGGTGTCGAAGACCCGCAGGGTCACTCCCGGTTCCTGGGGCGGGATGTCGGCGCCGGTGGCGGCGGTCGAAGGCGCTGCCCACACACCTCCCACAAGGAAGCTGCCCAGAAGCAGCGGAGCAAGCCGTCTTCGGGCACGTGAAACCAACCGTCGATGCATCGGACCTCCAGTCGGACCGGAGGTCGTCGGGTCGCACTCCGGTCGAGCTTTCCCTCTGCGCGGGCGGCGTGCAGAGGGTGCGGTACTGGTGCGGTTGTGTCGATACGGTAGGGGTCTTTCGCGGAGTGCGTCCATACTTTGTCATCAGTGAGTTCAAAGTTCACCGCTCGCCGGCGGAAGCGCTGATGCGCGCCGCAGCAGCAAGAGGGCAGGAATCTTCGTCGAGCTTCTCAACTGGACTGGATGCACCGGGCTCTGACCGGCCTGATGGTCATCGGTGCGGTGGGCGTCGCCAGTGGACCGCTGTCGGGCAGGGAGCGGCGGGAACACGTCCGGCCCAGCTCTCGCCGGACCAGACGTGGGAAGAACCCGGGTCACCCGGAACCTCTGCCGCCTTCTTACATCGGCGGACGGCTCTCCAACTCCCGCTGCCGGGCAGCCAGTGCCCGTGCCAGCATCTTCGCCCGGTAGGGGTTCGCCGCGCTGAGAGCCGTCGCCACCTTCACCGCCTCATCCAGCAGGGCCAGCCGTTGCTCCGGCAGGTCCCGCACCAGGGGCGAGGTGCTGGCCTCCACCAGGACGTACGCCAACTTCGATCCGTACGCCTCCGGTTCGACCTGTGTGAGAAGGCGGTACGCCCACAGCCCCTCCGCGCCGCGTACCACCCGTCGGTTGGCGCTGAGCAGCTTGACCCTCGCCAGCACGACCATGTCCTGATCCAACGATCCCCCTCTGTTCCCATGCTCCCGACGTGCCCGTCGCACGACGAGACAGCACGGCGAACGCACCGGCAGCCGAGGACGGTTGCCGGTACGGACGCCGGAAAGTGGATGACGACGAGTTTGCGGGCGGACCAGTACCTGCGACAAGCCCGGACGGACGTGCTCTCCGTCCTACCGAAACAGCCGCCGAACAGGCATGATGGACCTGACACTCACCCCAGGCCCGGCCGGCGAACCACCCGACGCGCAGGGATCGCAACACCGGACGCAGAGCAGTTGCCGTACCCGGGCCGGGTCGGTCTGAGGGCGCAGGGCGCGCACCGGGCGACGTCGTATCGCACCGAGGGTGTCTCCACCTCGGCCGGTTGCAGCAGTGTGTTGGCCGCCGAGTCCACGGCAACCTCCGGGCCGCAGGCCCAAGTTCCGCGTGCCAGAGGGTCGTTCAGGAATCAGGTGGTGTGTCGAACGATCCGGTCCCGGAACCGCCGGCGTGAGGGAGAACGTCAGGGCAGGGTCAGGATGCGAGGGCCCTGGTCGGTGATGGCAACGGTGTGTTCGATGTGGGCGGCCCTGCTGCCGTCGGTCGTGCGCAGGGTCCATCCATCGGCATCCGTGCGGTAGGTGTTCTGCCCACCGGCCATGAACATGGGCTCGATGGCGAGGACCAGGCCGTGGCGGAGGGGGAAACCACGGCCGGGGCGGCCGCGGTTGGGGACATGGGGGTCCTCGTGCATGCGGCGTCCGATGCCGTGGCCGCCGAAGTCGGCGGGCATGCCGCAGCCCGCCTTGCGGGCGACGGTGTCGACGGCGTGGGAGATGTCCCCGATGCGACCGCCCACCTGGGCGGCGGCGATGCCGGCGTCGAGGGCTTGCTGCGTGGCGTCGATCAGATCGAGGTCGCCGGGGCGCGGCGTTCCGACGGTGAAAGTGATGGCCGCGTCGCCCGCCCAGCCGTCGAGCTGCGCACCGCAGTCGATGCTCACCAGGTCGCCGTCGCGCAGCCGGTAGCCGGTGGGGATGCCGTGTGACACGGCGTCGTTGACGGACGTGCAGATCACGGCCGGGAAGGCGACCGGAGCGAAGGACGGCCGGTATCCGAGGAAGGGCGACCCGGCTCCGGCCTCGTCCAGAACTGACCGGGCCGCCTCATCCAGCTCCCGCAAGGACACCCCCACGCCGGCTGCGTCGCGCACCGCGGCCAGGGCACGGGCCACCACACGTCCGGCTTCCCGCATCGCGTCCAATGCGGCATCGGTCTTGATCTCCACCATGTGCTTGACTCCTCGAAGCGTGTCGACCCAATTCTTATACCGGTATTAGTATCACGGTCGTGGCGAGGGTTCCTCGTGACGCTGGGGGAGCGGGAGCGGGGGGCGGTCGTGCGGCGAGCGGTTCGGCGCGCCGCTGTGTCGAGCGTGCGGCAGCCGAAGTGTGGTGGAGGTGGCGGCCGCGGAGGGGTTTCCTGGGGACCCTGGGCACGATCGAAACCGGCCGTGCCCCGCCCCGGTCCCTTTTGCCATCGCGGCCCCAGTCCACCGCGTCCCCCGCTTCATCAGCCGTCTACGCTCTCGACATGCAGCGCAGCAATGTCACACGGGACGACGGCGCATGGACGGGCCTGTCCCTGGACGTGCGGGATCGCCACCGGCCGGGACTGTGCGTACTCAGTGCAGGGCCGCGGCTGCTGATCTCCCAGCAGTCGCATCCAGTGCTGCTCGCCGATGTCGACGAGCACTTCCAGGGCGTGGACTTCTGGCGCACCGACGCGTACCGCTCCTGCATCCCACCCCTGCGCGCCGATGTCGCGCGTGCCCTGGCGGGCAGTCCGGAGCGGTGGGCTCACCGCTTCGCGCAGTACCTCATCGACTCGTCGGGCAGCCCGTTGCACGAGGGCCGATGGCTGCTCTCGGCTCAGAGCCCGCTCCGGCGCCGGCATGGCACTGACGCTTCGCATGCCGAGTACTGGAGCTCGATGCTCGTGGAGGGCCATCCGGACGGATGCATCGACTGGTTCGTCCACTCGAGCTCGTGGGAGGTTCTTCCGCTGCGGCAGATGCCCGAACCGGGCGACAGTCGGGTCAAGGCGTACCGCAAGCAGGCCCGTGAAGGGACCCTCCCGCCGGTCCTGTTGTGGTGGGTCAGTGGCCTGGACTGCCACTTGGTCCTGGACGGTCATGCGCGGCTCGCCGCGGCGATCGCCGAGTCCGTCGAGCCCACGCTGCTGCACCTGCACGGGTCGGCGCCGCGTAATGACCTCGCCGCGCGCATCGATGACGCCGTGGGCTTCTACGAGCGCGAGCTGGCCCGCTTCGCCGAACTCCGTGCGGTCCACGGCCCTGCCGTCCCGGACGGCGCCGCCATCGCCGGCCCGCAACTCGTCCGCCGCCTCCATGAATTGGACGCGGCGGCGCAGCTCACCTGGGCCTGGCCTCTGCCCGGCGGGCAGGCCCAGTGGCGTCGCATCGCACGCGAGGTGACGTCAGGTCAGGACTGGCTTCGTAGTTGAGTCTTGATGCATCCCGTAGGCAGTGCGGGAGGCCCGCACGTGCTGCGAGGCGGCGCGGCCGCTCATGGGGTCCGCGGCCAGTCTCGCCACGTAGGTGAGGGACTGGCGCTGCGGCGGTCCCGCCTCGGTCGTGGGTTCCGGGTCGGCGTGTGCTCGTAGGCCGAGCAGCATGTCCGTCATAGCGTTCACCCTCAATCCATTGCAATGGAATAAGGATCCGCTCGTTGCATTAAAGTCAAGCCATCGCAACGATTATTCTCAATCTACCTGCGAATATATCGACCTTGCGCAATAAATGGATTGCTCAAGATATGAATGCAACGTAGCGTTTCCTTCGTCAGAAACGCACGCTCGAAGGCCTCGCAGGCCGCGAACCGCGCGTTTCACGGGGTGGGCGATCAAAGGGGGCAGACCATGGACACAGTGCAGAGACGCCAGCCGGGGGAACCCGGCAACGTCACTGCCTTCGCCCGCTTCGTGGTCTGCGGCGGCGGAGTGGGCGTCGCCTCCAGCTTCGCTGTGGCGGCCCTCGCTTCCTGGATTCCCTGGGGCTTGGCCAATGCCCTGATCACCGTGGTCTCCACGCTCCTCGCCACCGAGCTGCACGCCCGCTTCACCTTCGGTGCGGGCGTGCGCGCGACCGGGCGCCAGCATGCGCAGTCCGCCGGGTCCGCGGCAGCCGCGTACGCGGTGACCTGCGTGGCCATGTTCGTCCTGCAGCAACTCGTAGTGGAGCCGGGCGCGTTGCTCGAGCAGGTCGTCTACCTGTCGGCCTCCGCGCTCGCCGGTGTCGCACGGTTCGCGGTGCTGCGCCTCGTCGTCTTCGCGCGGCACCGCTCGCAGGTCGCAGGCACCGACCGCACCACGCGTCTCGTGCATGCCACCGTGGCGCGCGACGCGGCACCCGCCGATCCGGTCACGCTCTACCGCGCCGCCTGAACCTTCTGTTCGGGCGGCGCACCCCGCGCCCGCCTCGTGACCGGCATCTTCGCGATGCACCGTGCGGAAAGACGACGCTCGGTACACGGCACAGGTGACGGGTGATCGCGCAGCGGGCGGATCCCGTTTGACCTTGACACGGTGACAAGGCCTTCACTGCTCGCCAAGGAGGTGGTCCCGATGGCCATGGCGAGACAGGACACGGACGCGAAACGAGCGCTCCAGGCGCTGGAGGACGGCCGGTCGTCCGTACGACTGCGAGCGGCTCTGGAGACCGGCACGAGGCCTGACCCGCGCTACGTCGGCAAGCTCATCGAGCGATGCGGGACCGAGCCGGAGTTCTTCGTCCGCGACATGCTGACCTGGGCCCTCACCCGGCACCCGGTGTCCGTCACGCTCCCCGGGCTGTTGCGCGAAGTGCGTTCGGAGCGTGCGCAGGCACGGAGCCAGGCGCTGCACACGCTGTCCAAGATCGGGGACCCGCGGGCGTGGCCGTCGATCACAACGGCGCTCCTGACCGACGCCGACGACGAGGTGGCGCGGAGCGCCTGGCGGGCCGCAGTCCTGCTCGTGCCGCAGGGCGAGCAGTCCGCCTTGGCCATGGTGCTGGCGACGCAGCTCGGGCGCGGTGAGCGCGAGACGCAGCTGAGCCTCAGCCGGGCGCTGGTCGCGCTGGGTGACGTAGTCCTGCCGGCGCTGCGTTCGGCGGCGACGGCCCCTGACCCCGGCGTACGTGCGCACGGGCTCGCCACCGAGCGGTTGCTGCGCGACCCGGATGCCGGATTCGAGTTCGCGATCGAGGAGGCGAAGCGCATCCTGGCCCTCGGCGGCTCCGACCAGGAGGGACAATAGGAAGTGTTGATCGGCGAGGTGGCGCGGCGGTCCGGGGTCAGTGCCCGGATGCTCAGGCATTACGAGTCGCTCGGCCTGGTGCGGCCTTCGGGCCGTACGGGCTCCGGCTATCGGGAGTACTCCGGCGAGGACATCCGGCGGATCTTCCACATCGAGAGCCTGCGATCGCTGGGGCTGTCGCTGCGTGACATCGGGCGCGCGCTCGACGATCCCGGCTTCGCGCCCTCGGCGCTCGTCGACGACCTCATCCGACAGACGCGCGAACGCCTCGCGGCCGAGACCGAACTGCTCACCCGCCTCCGCCGGATCGACGCCGCGGAACCCGCCGGCTGGGAGGACGTCCTCCAGGTCGTCGCGCTTCTCCAGGCACTTGAGTCGAAGAGCCCCGACGCACGCCAGCGTGCGGCCCTCTCCTCGGCCGACGAGGTTCCGGTGCCGGTGGAGGCGCTGGTCGAGGCGGCGCTGAGCGAGACGGAGCCGAACGTCGCCGGAGCCCTTCGATGGGCACTGGCGCGATCGGGCGAGGGCGGCACGGAACTGCTCGCAAAGGGCCTGGGCTCACCGGTGGCCGCAGTACGGGAACGTGCCGTCCGGTCCCTTGCCGAGATGCCCGGTGACGAGGCCGCCGCGCGGTTGCGTGACGCCCTCGCGGATCCCGACGTCGCGGTTCGCGGACATGCGGCTCTGGCGCTCGGGACACGGGGCGTGGCCGACGTGATCCCGACGCTCATCGACATGATCGTGGAAGGAAGGAACGACACCGATGCGGCCGATGCGCTGAGCGCCCTGGCGAGCGACACCGTGACGGCGGATCAGGTCGCGACCGGGCTCGTCGACCGCCTCGCCGACGACACTACCGAGGCGCCCGCACGCGGACGGCTGACCCAGGCGCTGGCGGACATCCCGGGGAACACGGCGTCACGTGCCCTCGTGGAACTGTCGGACGACGAGGACCGGGCCGTCGCGCTGACCGCGGCGTACCTTCTTCAGCTGCGCGACGCGCGGTGAGAGATCTCTTCGCCGGGCGCGCTCGGCCAGGAATGTCGCCCGACCCTGACTCGACACGCGATGCGGTGACCCGAAGGTCGCTGCGCGTCGTGAGGCCGCTTCCGTGTGCCACCGCTGTCGTGACGAATGCTGTGTCGTCGAGACCGTGCGGCGTGTGACTCGCGCCCATGGCAGGTGACTTGGTGGCCGCTGCCTACGCGGAGTCCGACCAAGGCCCCCTCTCCCGGTCGTGTTCGCTGTCGGCTCCGAGGATGTCGTCCCGGACCTGGTCCGGCGCCGACGGCTGCTGCGGCGTCTGTGCGCCCTGCGCCGCGGCGAGCGGGATCAGGTGCCGCTCGGCGCTGTCGAGCAGCCCGAGGTCGGCCCTGGTGTGCGCGATGGCGGCATCGACCAGCAGGGCGACCAGTGGCTCGTCGGCGTGCGCCCTGCGCTGCTGTGCGAGGCCCGCGAGCTCCGACAAGTACGTCTGCCGCTGGGTCTCGATCAGGGACCCCAACGCTTCGCTGCCCAGGGCGACGGCCCCGAGGAGTTTCAGGAACACCTCGTCACGGAAGCCGCCGGTGCGTACCGAGGCGGTGGTCGCCCAGGCGCGTACTTCCGCTTTCCCGGCGGGAGTCAGCGTGTACAGGTTCTTGTCCGGCCGGTCGGGCTGCGCGACTTGTGAGCGCGTGACGTATCCGTCCCGGACGAGCCGTTCGAGGATCTGGTAGAGGTGGCCGATGTTGAGGCCACCCCACTGTGGCCCGATGGTCTCCTCGAACTGGGCCTTGAGCTCGTAGCCGTGGCTCGGTCGCTGCGTCAGGAGCGCGAGCACGGCGTGGTGTAGCGGCATATACGTCCCTCCTGCATTGTGACAATGTACCGTTGCATTGCGGCAATGCAGGGGAGTGGGGGCTGTATCCATGGCTGTGAGCGTGGCGTTGCGAGGGGTGAGCCGGCGGTACCGCGGCCTGATCGCCCTGGACGAAGTCGACTTGGAGGTCGCGCCGGGGGAGGCGGTGATGCTCACCGGCCCGTCCGGAGCCGGCAAGTCCACGGTGCTGCACGTGACCGGCGGGATGGACCGGCCCGACGAAGGCAGCGTCGAGATCGACGGAAAGGAACTGCGCTCTCGGGACCTGGACGGACACCGGCGCCGCATCGGATTCGTCTTCCAGCGCTTTCACCTGCTGCCCGCATTGACGGTGCTGGACAACGTGCTGGCGCCCGTGCTCCCTCGCAAGGTCGACTTCGACCGGCGTGAGCGCGGCACGGAACTGCTGGAGGCGGTCGGCCTGGGCGGGCGGGCCGACGCCCTGCCCGCGGAGCTGTCGGGCGGCCAGCAGCAACGCGTCGCCCTGGCACGCGCATTGATCAACCGGCCGGGACTGCTTCTGGCCGACGAGCCGACGGGCAACCTCGACAGCGTCATCGGCCGGGAGATCATCGACCTCCTGATGTCCCTGCGGGAGCGCTACGGGATGACGATGCTCATCGCCACCCACGACCCCGAGGTCGCCGCGAACGGCGACCGGGTGGTGCGCCTGCAGGACGGCAGAATCACCTCGGACCAGCGGATCACCGCGTCCAGTGATGTGCTCGACCGGCTGGGAGGCCTGCGCCCGTGATAGCGATGATCATCGGGCAGCTCCGGCGTCGGCGCGGGCGCGCGATGGCGCTGGCCGCCGGGATCCTGGTCGCGGCGACCAGCTTCACTCTGCTGACCTCGACCGTGCACACGAGCCAGGCGAGCACCGTGGGCACGGTACGGAAGAACGCCCGGTCCGCGTACGACGTCCTGGTGCGGCCGCCGAACTCGCAGACGGACGTGGAGCGCCGAAGCGGACTGGTCGCGCCCAATTTCCTGTCCGGCACCTTCGGCGGCATCACCATGGAGCAGTACCGGCGCATCCAGCGGATGAGCGGAGTCGACGTGGCGGCGCCGGTCGCCAACATCGGCTACCTGATGGTGCACAACACGGTCTCCGTCGACGTGTCCCGCTTCCTCGACAGCAAGGCGACCCGGCAGATCCTGCGCCTCGCTCCGACGCTCACCGCGGGCCTGAGCACCTATCGCGCCGCCGACCAGTACGTCTACCTCACCCGCAGCCCCCTCACCTCGGGGAAGCACGACGTGTTCGAGTCCGACACCCTGGAGAAGGGCGCGATCGACAAGGGCACGCGGCAGTACGTGATGAACGGGAAGTACAACGTGTGCTTCTACTTCAACGGGGACAAGACGGAAAAGACCCGCTGGAACCTCGAACTGCCGATGATGGAGAGCATCATCGCCGAGGACCTCAGCGACAGATCGGCGTTCGACCCCGACCTGCACTCGCGGATGAACTGCCAGTCGGGACAGGGCAAGGCCACCATCGACATCCCGGTCGCCTACCCGGTCCTCCTCTCCGCCGTCGACCCGCGGGCCGAGGACCGCCTGGTGGGCCTGCGCCGCACCGTCACCTCCGGCCGGATGCTCACCGAACAGGACAAGCCGCAGGTCGTACCGCCCTCGAAGAACCCGAACGGCCAGAGGGAGACGTTCGTACCGGTGGTGCTCAGCAGCCGCCCGCTGACCGCGGGGAAGATCAGCGCCACCGTCGAGCGACTCGACACCGGAGACCCGGCCAAGTTGCCTTCACGACTGGGCAATCCGACCGCCGCCGGCTTCGTCAAGAATCTGCGCGGCACACCCGTGGGCCGGGTCGCCGTCGACCTGAGCCAGGGCTACGAGAAGGCGGTGCCGACCTACGGGGTCGACGCCACCAACTACTGGACCGTCGGCCCTGTCACCTACCGTCGCACATCCGGCGGCGACCTCGCGGTACAGCCGCAGCCGCCGCAGAACCCCGGCCTGTGGGTGACCAACCTGAACCAGCAACCGGTGGCGGACGTCCCCGAGGAGAACACGGGCCCGCAGTACCGGAAGGTGACCAGCCACGCCTCCACCTTCTGCAGTGGTTTGGGCGTGTGCGAGCAACTCGACTACGGTCGCCTGCCGAACCCGCTCTTCCATGTCGTCGGCCGCTTCGACACCGGCAGACTGCCCGGCTTCTCGCCCCTGACCGAGGCCCCGCTGGAGACGTACCAGCCCCCCAAGGTCACCGGCGCGGACGAAGCCACCCGCACGGCACTGAACGACACGTCACTGCAGCCCGACCGCAACCTGGGCGGCTACCTCACCCCACCCCCCACCATGCTGACGACGATGGACTCCATCACCGCGCTGACCAAGAGCCGCCGGACCCCGAACCTCCAGGACACGGCACCGGTCAGCGCGATCAGGCTCCGGGTGGCCGGAGTGACCGGCGTCGACGCCGCCTCCCGCGCACGCGTCAACGCCGTGGCCGGCAAGATCCGTACCGCCTGTCCCGAGCTCCAGGTCGACGTGACCGTGGGCAGCTCACCCACCCCCCGGACCATCGCGCTGAGCACCACGGCGCATGTGACGGAGCGCTGGGTGAGCAAGGGCGTCGCACTGCGGATCCTCAAGGCGGTCGACACCAAGAGCGCCATCCTCTTCACACTCGTCCTGGTCGTCTGCGCGCTGTTCCTCGGCCAGGCGGCGCTGGCCTCGGTGCGCTCCCGCCGCACCGAGATCGGCACGCTGCGCTGCGTGGGCTGGAGCGGCGCGGAAGTACTCCGCCTGGTCCTGGGCGAACTGGCCGCGATCGGCCTCGCGGCCGGGGCCGTGGGGGCGCTGCTCGCGTACGTGCTCGGCAGGCTGCTCGGCCAGCCCGACGCCGGCGCCAAATCACTCCTGGTCCTCCCGGTGGCACTGCTGCTGGCCACGGCCGCAGGCCTGATCCCCGCCTGGCTCGCCACCCGGCTGGGCCCCATGCAAGCCGTCCGCCCTCCGGTGACGGCGGTCCGCCGGGCCCGCCCGGTGCGCTCAGTGGCCGGCCTGGCCATGCTCAACCTCGTGCGGATGCGGGGCCGTACCCTGCTCGGCGCGGCGGGCCTGGCACTCGGAGTGGCCGCCTTCACGGTGCTCCTCGCCCTCACCCTCGCCTTCCAGGGCGAAGTGGCGGGGTCGCTGCTCGGCAACGCGGTCGTGGCACAAGCCCGGACCGCCGACTACCTCAGCGTCGCCTTGTCGCTGGTGCTCGGCGCCGCGGGAGCCGTCGACGTACTGGTCCTCTCGCAACGCGAACGCGCCGCCGATCTCGCCGTACTGCGGGCAACCGGCTGGACCAACCGCGAACTCGCCCTGCTGACCCTGTACGAGGGCATCGGACTGGCTCTGCTGGGCGGCTTGTCGGGCGCCGCGCTGGGCCTGGCGGCGGTGGTGGTGCTCGGGCAGGGCGTACTGCACGGACACCTCCTCGCGATCACCGGCGCCGCACTCCTGGCCACGCTGGCCGCCACCGCACTGGTCAGCGCCGCGCTGACGGTGCCCATCCGGAAGCTCTCCCAGATCGCCCCCGCCCACCTGCTGGCCGCGGACTGATCCTCCCTGCCCCCTGCCTGCTCTCGCCCAGGGCGGTATGCAGTCTGCTCTGCTCCTGCCGACAGGCGGGGGGCACATGGATGGGGCGGCGCGTGGCCTTGGACCGATCATCCGGACCGGCCCCGAACCCGCGGTGGCGCGTTCTAGTCGCCCGAGAAGCCGAAGATGCCCAGGTGGCTGGGCCTGCCATCGGAGTGGAGGACGACGTAATAGCCGGTCCACCGCATCCGACACTCGCCGAGCAGGCTCCGCACGTGCTCCTCGTGGTTCGCAGCCTGATGGGCAACGGCGACGAGTTCCTCGTACCGCTCGACCGTGGGACGGTCGGTGTCGAAGTGGTGCATCACCCGGCTGAGCGCCAGAGGGCGGAGGGTGCCGTAGTCAGAGGGACGAGACGACATCGGTGGGACGTCCGTGGCGACGACCGTGTCGATGTCGAGGATCGTATGGGTGCCCTCCGTCCCCATGAACTCCTCATCCGCGTACAGGTCCTCGAGGCTTCGGTAGCTCGCACCGTCGCCGTACTCGTCCTGAAACACGCTCGCCTGCAACGTCGCCAAAGCCGCCTCGACGTCCCCGTCGTATCCGGTGACGTAGTCCCACCCACTGGCGCCCATCGAGCCACCCTCCCTGAAGATCGTGAACGGTGAAACGGTAGCGGCGGGCACTGACATCCGGCTTTGTCCATCGCCGTCACCCTCCTCGGCAGCTGAGCCGGCCGCCCCTATCGGCACGCACGAGGCAAGGGCCCTGGGAGGCCGCACCGCCCCCAGCGAGGCAGGCTGGGGTGCTTCTTCGTCTACCTGCCCTGGGACCTGTCCGATGGTTCGCGCACGGCGTTCATGGATGCGGAGTCGTCCCCGGCAGCTCAGGGCGGTTGCATGCTCAGAACGCTCAGCTGTCGGACTGGGCGCAGATGTTCACCCATCTCTTCGGCCAGGCGGAATGCCCGCGCTGTGCCGGCGTCCTCGGCATCGCCGATGAGTACGAGTCGTCCCATCGTCCTCCGGTCGCGAAGAACCTCTACTGGCCGGGGGGTTCGGATCCCTTGAGGTAGGTCAGCCGGCTTCGGTCGCGCTCAGTCGTCAAGTCGAGGGTGGTCACGGGATGGCGGGTCCACACAGGCGAGCCGTCGATCCACGGCACGAGCACGGTGACGGAAGAGAGCAGGCCGTGAACGTTCGCGACGCCCGTCGGCGGGAGGCGTCGTGCCTGCCGCTTCTTCGCGAGCCGCAGCAGCATCGGCGCAGCCTCGTCCGGATCGTCGTCGGCCCCGTACAGCACCAAGTAGGCCTCACCCGCGTCCGGTTCGCGCAGCAGCAGCCAGCGCATCGGGCGTACCTGCTCGCTGGTGGCCAGGCGGGCGAGACCGCGGGCGAGCCGCGCTTCGAACGCGAGGGCCACCAAGCCGGCGGCCGAGGCCACGAGGAAGAACCACCCGCGGCCGGCCCCGCCGAAGATGTGCAGCACGCCGCCGAAGCCGACAAGCGCCATGACGACGGTCCAGACAGCCATGCCGGGAAGGCCGAAAGCGGTGAGCAGGTCGCGGTTGCGCCACCAGACCAACCGCCCCCGGCTGTCGGTCACGGGCGCCGGCGGCCGTGACCGAACGGGCGCAGCCGTGGACCGCAGGGCCGCTTCGAGGAGGGTCTCACGGGTGAGCTCCGCTGCAGCCAGGGGCGCCTGTAGGGAACGGCGGACGGCGGTCCTGCGGCGGCGCTCCCTCCTCGACTCGGGATCCAGCCGACACAGCACACCGACCCAAGCCGTGACACCCACCAGCAGACCGCCGATGAAGATCATGACCCAGGCGAAGGCACCGGCCTCCGTGCCGTCGTCGAAACCCTCGAAGTAGCCAACCGCCGCGCCCGGGGCCGCAATGAGGAGCCCGAGGACACCGACGCGCAGCAACCACTTCTCGGGCGCGGTGCCCGGACCCACGGGGGGAACGTCCCAGCGATCGGCCATGCCTCTCCTCAACTCGTGTGCTGCAGATCAGACATACGAGTGCGCCGAACGGTTGCTCCGCCTCCCGCGGTTCCTCGCCCAGGTCGGCACGTGGTGACACACGTGTCGGCAGCCGTGGATTCTGCAGGATCGAAAGGTCGGCGACCGGTGCTTGACCTGGGCCATCAATCCGTGTTGACGGATTCCTGGGTCGTCGGCGGGGAACGCCGCGGACGAGTGAGTGCTGGTGAGTGTCTGAGGTGTGCCCGCACTGTCAGGGCAGCCGGAGTCGTAGGCAGGAGAGAGTGACCAGGCGTAGTCGAACGTGAGCAGGGTGATGCGGGGCCGGTGCGGGCGGGCGGGGTCGACCAGGTGCGGACGGGTGACCGACTGATCACATGGCCGGCGCACGAGGTGAGCCTGGTCGGGCTCAGCCGGCGGTTCTCGCCCTAGTCACGGGCTTGCCTGACGTGAGAAAGGTCGGGGTCGGTGTGAGACTGGCCAAGGAAGGGGTGATCCCCGTGCCGGATCCGCCGCACGCGTCCTCCGGTCCCGACACCGTCATCGACGAGAATCGACTGGAAGAACTGATCGTCGAGGCGCAGACGGCCCTGCCGGTCGAACTGCCCGCCCTGGCGAACCGGTGCGCCTCATCCCTCGGCCTGGAGACCGCGCTGATCTACCTCGTCGACCTGCAACAAAGGCTGCTCATCCCACTCGACGAGGCTTTGGAGCCGCTGCCGGTGGAGTTGTCGTCGGCCGGCTGGGCGTATCGCACGGTCTCCCCGCGGGTGGCCGAGGCGGACGACGGCTTGATCCTCTGGATGCCTCTGGTCGACGGCGCGGAGCGGTTGGGTGTGCTGGCGGTGCGGACCGCCTCGCTCGACGGGATACGGATGCGCCGCATCCGGATGCTGGCCCATCTCCTCGCCATGCTGATCACCTCCAAACGCGCCTACAGCGACTGGCTCGCCGCCCGAACCCGCACCGCGACCATGCAGCTGCCCGCCGAGATGCTGCGGGCCTTCCTGCCGCCCCGGACCATCGGCAGCACCAGGTGCGTCTCGACCGCGGCGATGGAACCGGCCTACGACGTCGCCGGCGACGCCTTCGACCACTCGGTGGTCAAGAACATCCTGCACACCATGATCCTCGACGCCATGGGGCACGATCTGACCGCCGGCCTGACCACATCGGTCGCCATGGCGGCGGCGCGCAACGCCCGCCGCGGCGGTGGCCACCTGGCCGACGTCGTCGGCTCCGTCGACCAGGCGCTCGCCCAGTGGCTGCCCGACCAGTTCTGCACCGGCGTGCTGTGTCGGCTCGACGCCGAGACCGGGGTGCTGCGCTGGGTCAATTGCGGTCACCCGCCACCGCTGCTGATCCGTGCCGACCGAGTGCTCGCCGGCGCGCTGGACAGCCCCCCACAGCCGCCGATCGGCCTGGCCGGTGCCTTCGCCCCAACAGGCCGGCAGGTCAGCGAGACGACCCTGGAACCGGGCGATTGCGTCCTGCTCTACACCGACGGTGTCGTGGAGGCCCGCGACGCGGACGGTGCGGAATTCGGCCTTGAGCGGTTCACCGACTTCATCATCCGCTCCCACGCCGCCGGAGAGCGCCCGGCCGAGGTGCTGCGGCTGCTCATCAACGCCATCCTCGAATACCAGCGCAACCAACTGCGGGACGACCTGACCATCCTGCTCTTCGAATGGCGCCCGCAGACCCGATGACGCGTGGCATCGCGCGGGCACGCCCACCCGCGAGCGGCACGGACGGCGTGCTCCTACGTCACCGACTCGCTGTGCCGAGCGGGCGTCCGTCGGTCGAGCCTGCGTCCCCGCCCGCTGGGTCCGCGCTTCGGACCCACCTCCACGGCGCGAGCTGGAGGACGCCGAACGCCACCTCGACGCCGAAGAACAGCCACAGGAGCCGCGACGCACCGTGGGCCAGCGCGTACACCTGCCATGCCGCGAACAGGGTACGCGCGAAGCCGTCGAACAGGCCGTGCTCCGGCCGTGGCCCGACGATCCGCAGAACGGCCCAGACGACCACCAGCGAGCCCATCAGATTGGCGTACAGAATCTGAAACGGGTCGAGTTCGGGCAGAGCGCCAAGTCCGAGCGCGTTGCCGCACGACGACAGTGCGTCGTGAACCAAGGCGTAGGTCCACGGAGTTGCGAATCCAGCTGTGACGACGAGGTCGTACCAGGCGCTTGCGCGCACGACGCGGGGAGGGGCATGCGCATCGGTGAGCTTGCCGCGCAGGCAGGCATGACCAGAGACACCATCCGGTTCTACGAGAAGGTCGGCCTTGTCGCAGGTCGGCGTCTGCCCAACGGGTATCGCGACTTTCCACCCGAGACGGTGGCTTGGCTGCAATACATCCGCACTGCGCAGGCGCTCGGATTCTCGCTGTCGGAGATCGCGCGGAACGGCGAGAAACTGCGCGAAGCGCCGGACACCGCGGCAGCGCTGTCCGCGCTCTTCGAGGAGAAGATTCAGGTCATCGACGCCCGTATGACCGAACTGGCCGCTCTGAGAGCCGACTTGGCCACGCGCGTCGGCACGGGATGCCCACTGCGGGCGTCCGGTCGGCCCGCACGAACAGAAGAGAGAAGCGACGCCGTTCTGACCGGTGTGCGGCAACCGGTGGAATAGCCGTAGGGGTCACGGGCAGCCCGAGAGCCGGGGCTCTTGCGGGATGATCAAGGTCGGTGTCGATCCATGGGAGAGCCGAGTGGCTTGGGCCGAGCGGACAGTGACGCGAGACCGTGTGCGACGTGTCTGCCGGGACTGGGGCGGGCCGGGCACCCCGGTCGTGCTGCTCCATGGTCTGGCCGGCCACTCGGGGGAGTGGGATGCAGTGGCGCGGCATCTGAGCCCGCGGTATCGGGTCGTCGCGGTCGACCAACGTGGGACGGCTGCCGCTGCCTGTCAGCCGCTGCTGGACGGCACTGCGGCGGGCGGCTCGGCCTGACGGAGCTCGGCGAGGAGTTCGTTCTGTCCCGCCAACAGCTCCGTCAGGATGCGCCGGGCGGCTCTCAGCAGCTCGGCGACGTCACCGCCGGCGAGTGCGTAGCTGACTGTGCTTCCGTCACGGATCGAAACGACGATGCCCGACCTGCGCAGGACCGCCAGTTGCTGGGAGAGGCTGGACGGCTCGATGTCGATGTCGGCGAGCAGGTCTCTGACGGAGACGGGGCCGTGTTGCAGCAGCTCCAGCACTCTGATGCGCACCGGATGCCCCAGCATCCGGAAGAACTCGGCCTTGGCCTGATAGAGGGGAACTTGCAAGACATACGCTCCCTGCGCGTCAGCGAGGACCCCGAGAGGGGCTGCCGGGAGGGGCGGGAGACTCGCGTGTCCCGCCCCGCACAACCGATCGTGCACCTGTACACCGCCCGGATCCGCGAAATGGCGGAATGCGGATATGGAGAGTTGCAGAACTCTTCACATCGCAGGCACGCAAAAAGATCCGTCACACAGCGAGCTGTTGCTCCACGTTCTTGAGCTGATGCCTGGCCATGGCCAGATTGGACCTGGCCCTGTCCAACACCAGGTACAGGAACAGGCCGTTGCCGTCCCGGCCGGTCACCAGCCGGATGAGGTGGTACTGGTGCCCAAGAGTGATCAGGATGTCCTCGATCTGCCCGCCGAGGCCTACCTGCTCCATGGCCCGGACCTCCGCGCGGATCACGTCGGTGTTTCCCGCCGCTGCCACCATCAGGTCGAGGTCGGCTCCTCCGCCCAGGGTTCCCAGCGCCATCCCGCTGCTGTAATCCACTACGGCGGCCCCCACCGATCCCTCGACGGCCGTCATCAGCTCCTTGAGCGAAACTTCCACACTGGCCACGGTCTGCTCCCCTCCATCGCTCGGCCGGGCGGATGCCCGCCCGGCCGTGGCAGACACCGTAGGAGCGCGATGTCTCCTCACGTCCCAAGTGTCAACTAGTTGCCAGAACCTGACAGGAAGTCCGCTGAATCGCCTCCCTCTTCGACCGCTTCGGCCGGCGACGAGGCAGGACGACCGTCGCCGGCGACGGCCACTCCTGCTGCGACTCATGCCCGTGATGTCGTGCCGCAAGGACCCGGGACAAGCGGTCGGGCGGTGTCCGCGGCCGTCGGCGTGCACGGTTCTGGGGTACCGCGTGAGCCGCGCAGAGGACTCTCTTTCCTGGCCCTGACCAGCGATCGCTTCAACGCGAGGCCTGGACCTCCTGTTATGACATGCAGCGGGTGGTGTAGAACAGACGCGGGGTGTTGCTCGCTCGCGGGCGGCCCCTTTTCATAGACCAGCCGGGCATTCCGGCTATATCGAAGGACAACAGCATGGCCAGCGGTACCGTGAAGTGGTTCAACGCCGAGAAGGGCTTCGGATTCATCGAGCAGGACGGCGGCGGCCCGGACGTCTTCGCCCACTACTCCAACATTGCCGGGAACGGTTTCCGCGAGCTGGTCGAGGGTGAGAAGGTCACCTTCGACGTCGCCCAGGGCCAGAAGGGCCCCCAGGCCGAGAACATCGTCCGCGGCTGACAAGACGTAGCCAAAGGTGGATAACGACGGGGCCCGGCGCATCGCCGGGCCCCGTTGTGCTGCGGGGTGAGTCACCTTGCTGGCATGTACAGCGCGGATCGACTTCCGGCAGCCCAGGGCCGCCGGCGTCCGCGGACCACACGGCCGCTGACGTCCAGGCGTCATCGGGGCCGGTTGGTTCGGGGACCGCACGCCGAACGACTGCTCGGCGCCGTACTCCCAGCATCGCCCGTCGAGATCGACCAAGAATTGCCGGGTCGCCGCCCAGGCACCTCGGGCACCTCGGGCATCGCGCGCTCGAGCTCGGCACGCGATCGAGCGCCACCGATGCAGGTGCCCACCTCCGGCGAGGCGAACAGCTCGATGAACGCTGCCCGGTCCCGGGGCTCGGACTCGCGGAGCACGAGCCGCTCGGTCCTGATCGGGCCAGGTGGCCAGGTGGCCAGGTGCTGGGTCCGCGCTCTGTCATGGCCCGCGACGTATCGCGCGTCCGTCGGCGGACAGCAGCCCGGGACGGTCGTCCACGACAGCTGCACTGACCGTCGGCCCGACCGCGAGGGGAGAGCTGAGGTGTCGGTGGTGTTGTCCTTCAGGCATCCCCGCGGGACGGCACCGACAGCCCTCCCGAGCGACGGCCGTCCGTGCGGCCGCGGTCAGGGCAGCGTCCAGAACCGGACCGTGACGAGGTAGAAGACGGCAGCCCAGAAGGCCATGGCCACAGCGACGAGACCGAGGCCGCGGAGGTTGGTCTTTGTCGCCGATTCCTTCGGGGGCGGCCGCAGCCATCGTCCGAGCAGCGGGTTCACGTAGTAGGGCATGGTCAGGAAGCTCATGAGGAAACTCGACAGCAGGTTGCCCACGAGCAGGCCGATCCAGAGCCGCATGTGCAGCGGGGACAGCGCGAGCGTCAGCAGCACGACGGTCGGGTACAGGCCGACCCATATGGCGAGCGAGGTCCTGGCCTCGGAGGGTGGTGGCGGTGTCTCCTTGCCGTTGCCGTGGAAGGCGAACCAGCTGCCGAACGAGTTGTCGATCGTCCGCAGTTTGAAGTCGCTGAATCTCTCGCCCTCGGCCAGGATCTGCTGGCGTTGGGGCGATGTCAGCCAGGCGTCGAGGTGCTCGGCGGTGTCGTAGCGGTAGAGCGTGGTCCATTCCTCCTGCAGCCCTTCGATGGGTCGGAAGAGCTCGGTCCCGCGAAACCCCTCGAACTTGCTCTCCTCCTGGACCATGTGGTTCTGCCAGTCGAGGAACTCGTCGACCTGGTTCGGGTGGACGCGGTGGGTGACCACCACGGTGACCAGCGGATCCAGTGACTGAGTGCCGCTGCTGACCACCTGCTGGGTCGCCGGACCGTCGAAGTACTTGGCGCCGACGTCGAGATACGTCTGCCTGGTCCCGCTGTTGATCCACGCCTGCAGATGTGCCACCGAGTCGAACCGGTACACGACGACCCAGTCGGGTTGCAGCGACGTCGGAGGGGAGATCTCGGCGCCGAGGAAACCGGGGTAGTAGGCGGCCGCGGTGTTGAGGTCCTCCTGCCACGACTCGAATTCCTGCTCCATCCCGGGGAGGACCTTCTGGCCGATGATCGCCGTCGCGGCGGCGGCTACGTTCCGTTCGGCGTTCATGGTGGCTCAACCCGCCGACACGGACTGCTCCGCGGGGAGCCGTCCGTAGAGGCGTTCCGGAGTCAGCGGCAGGGCGCGGTAGCGCACGCCCGTCGCGTCGTGCACCGCGTTCGCGAGCGCGGGGGCGACGGGGTTGATGCAGCACTCCGCCATCCCCTTCGCCCGCATGGGACCGACCGAATCCGCCGAGTCCACCAGCAGGACCTCGGTGCGGGGGATGTCGGCGTAGGTGGGAATGCGGTAGTTCCGCAGGTTCGGGTTGGCCATGACGCCGTTGTCGTCGACGTGATGGTTCTCGGTCAGCGCGAAGCCGATTCCCTGGGCGACGCCGCCCTCCACCTGGCCCCGCACCTGCGCCGGATTGATGATCACCCCGGCGTCGGCCGCCTGCACGCTGTACAGGATCCGTATCTCACCCGTCACACGGTGCACGGCGACCCGGAAGCCATGCGTGTTGGAGGTGACGCTCCGGGGCGAGCCGTAGGCCTTGCGTGCGGCGGTGAAGCGGATTCCGCGCGCTCGGGCCAGCGCGACGAGTTCGGCCAGCGACACCCGCCGGTCGCCGCAGACGACACCGTCGTCGTCCATCGTGCACATCACGACGTGGACGCCCGTGTGTGCCGCGGCGAAGTGCAGGATGCGGTCGCGTACGGCGTTGGCCGCGCGCAGGACCGCGTTGCCGGCCACGAAGAGGCCCGCGCTCGCGAAGGCACCGGTGTCGAATCCCGTGCGGTCCGTGTCGGACTGCACCAGACGGATCCGCGACGGCGTCGTGCCCAGCTGGTCGGCCGCGATCTGGACGTGGGCCGTGGAGGTTCCTTCCCCGAACTCGACAGTCCCGACGGCCAGTTCGTAGACGAGATCGTCGCCCAGCGTGACCCAGGCTTCGGAGAGGTGCTCCGTCGGGGGCGCGGTCTCGTGCAGGGAACTCGCCACGCCGACTCCGACGAGCCACTCGGGGCCGGGAGGCGGCCGGTCGGCCGTACGGGCGAGTGCGTCGCGCACCAGGTCGATGCACTTGGCGAGTCCGTCCTCGGTGAAGATCACGTCGTCGGGGCCGTCGTGCAGGGCCACCAGCGGCTCACCGGGCCGGACGATGTTGCGCCGGCGCAGTTCCAGCGGGTCGATGTGAAGGGCGCGGGCCAGTTCGTCCATCGCCGACTCCACGGCGAACGCCGGCTGCGTCATCCCGTAGCCGCGCAGCGCGCCGCTCGGCACGGTGTTCGTGTAGACGGAGTAGGCGTCGTACTTCTTGTTGGGGCAGCGGTAGATCATGACGGCGGCCCCGCCCGCGTACAGCGTTTCGCCGCCGTGGTTGCCGTAGGCGCCGGTGTTCGACACGTTGCGTACCTGGACGGCGGTGAGGGTTCCGTCTGCCTTCGCGCCGAGCTTGACCGTCAAGGTCATCGGATGCCGCGGCGAGGCCGTCGTGAACTCCTCCTCACGGGTGTACTCGAGACAGGCGGGCCGTCCGGTGTCCAGGGCGGCGAGTGCGACCAGGTCCTCCGCGATCACTTCCTGTTTCCCGCCGAATCCACCGCCGACGCGCTTGCAGAACACCCTCAACTGGTCCGGGCGCAGCGCGAACAGGTACTCCAGTTTGACCTTGGCGATCGACGGCGACTGTGAACTGGTGCGGACGTTCAGCCGGCCGTCCTCCATCCAGGCGATCGCACCGTGGGTCTCCAGATGGGCGTGCTGGACCCGCGGTGAGAAGTAGGTGCCTTCGTGGATCACGTCGGCCGCGGCGAATCCCGCGTCCACGTCGCCGATGTGCGAGTGGAGTTCGAGCAACATGTTGTGCACGGGGTCGCGGACGAACGGATCGTGGGAGCCGTGCAGCTGAGGTGCGCCGTCGGCCATCGCCGCCTCGGGGTCGAACACCGCCGGCAGCACTTCGTACTCGACCGTGAGACGCCGGCAGCCCTCCTCCGCCGCCCCGACCGTGTCGGCCAGGACCGCGGCGACGCGCTGGCCGGCGAAGCGGACCGTGTCGTCGAGGATGTAGGTGTCGTCCGGGTCGACCAGGTGGTCGGTGTGGATCGCCGTCGTGAAGCGTCTGCGGGGTACGTCTTGCCAGGTGTAGACCCGGTGTACACCGGGCACCGCGAGGGCGGCCCTCTTGTCGATGGAGAGGATCCGGGCGTGTGCGTGCGGTGAGTGCAGCACCTTGAGGTGCTGCATGCCGTCCATCTGCGTGTCCATGGTGAACTCGGCGTGACCCGTGACCACGTCATGGCCCGCGGGCGCGCCGACGCTCGTCCCGACGGCCTTGCCCGGTGCCGCCGTCTCCACCGCGCTGACGCCCTTCACTGCGTCCTCGATCGCCCGGTATCCGGTGCAGCGGCAGAGGTTGCCCTTCAACGCCCTCGGCAGATCCGCCTTCTGGTCCTCGCTGAAGGTCGCCGACGTCATGATCATCCCGGCGGTGCAGAAGCCGCACTGGAACCCAGGAGCCTCCTCGAACTGCCGCTGCATGGGATGCAAAGCGCCGGGTCGTCCGAGGCCCTCGATCGTGGTCACCTCGCGGCCGTCCGCGCGGAACGCGGGGGTGATGCAGCTGTGCACGGGCGTGCCGTCCAGCCACACGGTGCAGGCGCCGCAGTCGCCCGCGTCGCACCCCTTCTTGACGCCGAAGTGGCCGAGTTCGCGCAGGAAGGTGCGCAGGCACTGGCCGGGAGCCGGCTCCCGGCCGAATTCCCTGCCGTTCACGAGGTAGCTCATGCCAGGTCCCCAGCCGTGAGTTCGCGGCGGATCTCTTCGGCGAAGTGCCGTGTCAGATGCCGGCGGTGGTCAGGGGTTCCGTTGGGGTCGGCGAACCAGACGTCGGCGGGTACGGCGTCGATGCTCTGCCGCAGGGTCCGGGCATCGGGCAGGGAGTCGAACGCGATGCGGACCGGCCGCGTGGTGCCGGCGGTGACGGTGAGCAACAGGTCACTCGCGCCCGGACGTTGCGTGCCGACGAGGAACACCGTCGAACGGCCGAGGCGGGTCAGCGTGAATCGACGCTGTACGGTCCGTTTGCGCAGCGCGTGCTCCGGAACGGTGACGCGTCGCAGGATCTCCCCGGGCGCGAGGACGTTGCGGTGGTCGCCGGTGACGAAATCGAGGGCGTCGACGAAGCGCACGGAGCCGTCCGGCGCCCACAGTTCGTACTGCGCCTCCAGCGCCACCGTCAGCGTGATCATCGGGCCGGCGGGCAGGGACATGCAGATGTTTCCGCCTACGGTCGCCGCGTTCCAGACCTTGAACGAGGACAGGAACGCCTCACAGCTCTCCCGGAAGAGAATCCCGGCGGTCCAGCCCTGCGGCCAGGGGAAGGCGTACAGGTCGCGAATGGTGCAGGTGGCGCTGATCTCCAGCCCGTTGTCCGTCGGGACAAGGGGCTCCCAGTGCAACGCCGTCAGATCGATCAGCCGTCGCAGGTCAGGCTGCTCCGTGGAGTAGAGCCATGTTCCGCCTGCGAGCCAGGCATCACCCTCGTGCCAGTCCATGCCTGGCCGCTCGCACGGTCGCCGGACTACTTCGGTGATGGTGTTGAGGTCCATGAGAGCCGGCCTACGGGGGAACGGAATGCGGGAGGACGAATGTCCCTGGTGGAGTGGATCCTGCTGTCCGAGCAGGTGTTGGCCGCCGCCCCGCACCGTTCGGGGCGGCTGAGCCGCGCGAGCCCGACGAGTCCCAAGTGCGTTTGCCACAGTTTATCGCAGTATGGCGGGCAAGGTTCGGATGAGATCGCTGAGCGTAGTCGTGGAACCTCGGATTGTGGCCAACCGTTCGTCGGGCGGTCATGCCCGCGCCAAGGGTGGGCTGACACTGCGGGCCGTCGGCGACTGAAAGGGCAGATCGCCGCTCGGTGTCCGAGCTGACGTCAGATCCGGAACGCTGTGGTCACCTGCTCAGCGAGATCATCTTCCGTCATCGTGATGTCGACCTGAACAGAGCGGAGTTGAAGGCGCTCGATTTCGTCCCGGAGGCGTTGTGTGAAACTGCGATCGCGTTCGGCGACGTTGCGGCCGGCCCGCGCAGGATCGCTGGTCCTCCATACGAACCCTTCGCCCGCAGTCGACCGGCTCAGGACGGCGGCCTCGCGGAAATCCGGGGTCGGGAGGAGCCATACGGCGCGCTCAGGAGCAGCAAGCAGAGGCTTCACGAGGTGGGGGGAGCAGCCGGGATCCCTCGACGATGACGCACGGCTGCTGCGGCAGGCGAAGGAGATCTTCGATGATCAGACCGAAACCCTCACCGCGGAACCAGTGGAACGTCTCGAGCATGACCTCCGGAGAGCGGTTCACCCATCGCTCGTCCATGGTCATGTCGATGAACCGGTGCAAGTAGGGTGCCTCTTCGGAGGTGGTCCGCTCCGCGTGATCGCGCATCACATCGTCGGTCGCACAGGAGCGCCAACCGTAGTGCTCGGCAAGCCTGCGGGCCGTCGTCGACTTGCCTGCACCACTTCCGCCACCGATCCAGTAGACGTGCCGCAGCCGTGCCGCAGGCTCTGCGGCGCCAGTCCCTTCGCTATACGGCTGGGGCTGCATTCCGCTCCTGTCCACGAGGACGACCAAGGCGAACCTCATTGTGATCGTCACCATGGTCGACGAACTCGGAGGTCCGCCGGAGCGAAGCCGGCATGGCCCGATCGGGTGCGGCTCGTCGGTCGGCGGTCCGAGGTGGTCGTTCGTCCATCGTTTCCGGCGGGTCAGCCCGCTCGCGGCCTTCTCGCGCTCGATGGATCAGGCTACGAGCAGGCGGAGGCCGAGCTCCGCCGCGTCGAGATCGACGAGGTCGCGGTTGCGCTCGGCCCACAGGCCTGAGGAAAGGTCGTCCCGGAGCCTGTCCACCGCCCGCTGCTCGGCCTTTGGCCCGACCCTGGTCCATACCGATACCGCGCGGCGCACATGTTCGTCCAAGTAGGCCTCGGGACGGCGCCAGTACGCCTCGAAGAAGCCGTCAGCGCAGTCCCACGGGATGAGTACCGGCTCAATGCGCGCCCCGATCGCGCGGGCCAGCTGGTCCACCGAGGGCCGGCCTGCGACGAGGTCGGCGACCTCAGGCAGGTAGTCGCGGGAGAGCCAGAACCGGTGACGCCAGCCGGTGTCACTGGAGTCGTGCGTGAACACCACGACGCGGCGGGCCACGCGCCGCATCTCGCGCAGCCCGGCGATCGGGTCCTGCCAGTGATGAACGGTGCTGAAGGCCATCGCCGCGTCGAAGGACTGGTCCTCGAACGGGAGGCTCTCCGCGGCGGCGGCCACGCACGGTGCCGCGCCCGCGGGGCGTTGCGCCCGCATGACCGCCGACGGCTCGACCGCGGTCACGTCGCGGTCCGCGGGTTCGTAGGAGCCGGTGCCGGCACCCACGTTCAGCACCGTCCGTGCGTCCCCGAGCGCGTCCCAGACCCTCGCGGCGATCCGCGGCTCGGTGCGTCGCGTCGCTGGGTAGGCGGGTCCGATGGCTTCGTACAACTGCGCCCCGAAAACCTTCAGTTGTTCCTCCGGCGTCGTCCTGATCCCCATCGCCCGTGCCTCCAGTTCGCTGTCTATGGCCGTCACCATGGCGGCTGCGCGGTCGCGCTGTTCCAGCAGCAGGCCGCGCAGTCGGTGCAGGCGCGCGACCGCGTCGGTGGCCGGGTCGTCGACCAGATCAGCGATCTCGCGCAATCCGAAGCCCAGCCGCCGGTAGGCGAGCACCTCCCGCAGTCGCTCCAAGTCGTCCGCCGAGTAGGCCCGGTAGCCGGCCGCGGTCCGCGCGGATGGTCGCGCGAGGCCGATCTCGTCGTAGTGATGCAGCGTGCGGACGCTCACGCCGGCCAGCTCGGCCACGCGTCCCACGGTCAGATGTTCTTCCACGGCACCGACCATGCGGCATCACGCCACGTGAGGGTCAAGTGCCTCGCTCGCCGCGCTGGAGGCCGAGCGCGCACGACTGGTCCCGCTCGGCGCGGTACGCATACGACCGCTGCTTGCCGATGCCGACTGCGAACCGCGCGTCGTGATGCAGGACATCGAGGGCAGGCAGCGAGTTCTGTCTTGACTGAGCATCCTCCGAGCCCGCGGGGTGGCGGCGTCTTCCGCGGGCCTCTCACCGTCCCGCTCCCGCTGCGGTCAGGTGCCCCGGCGCTGCTCCTGGACCGCCTTCATGAGGTCCTCGATGGCGGACTGGGTGTCGCGGTCGTGCCGGTCGTCGATCGCTTTGAGCGCGGCGGCCGCTGCCTCACGGATGTGGTGGGGAAGCCCGTCGGCGGCCGTGAGTTGGTAGGCGGCCTTGCGGCGCGCCCTGCGCTCGGCGGCGTCCACCGCGTCGGGGCCGGAGAGCGGAAAGACGGAGGCGCTGTATGCGGATATCCCCAGCACCATCATGTCGGCGATGCCGTCCGCGTACCCGAGGGCGGCGGCCTCCCCTTGGCCTCGCCGCATGGTTGCGACGATGCGGCGGCGGGACAGGGCCGTTCCCATGGCGGCGCCACCACCCAGGGAAAGGCCGCAGGTGACGGCGAGGAACGGCCCGCCCCAGGCGAGGCCGGTGAATGCTCCGAGGACCGCGAGCGCGACCGTCCATGCGGCGGCGGTCCGGGAGCTGATCTGCTCGGGCGTGGTGTCCATGGGAGCAGTGTGACAGCAGGGACGGACAGCACCGGTGCGGGGCGACCCCCGGTCGTGCGACTGCCGGAAGACTGTCTGCCGGACGGACTCACTGTTCGGGAAAGACGAGCCGCAGGACGATCTCGCCGTCGTCGATCTCCCCGGTGGGCTCGAACCCGAACTTCCGGTAGAAGGGCCATGGTTCGCCCTCGCCGGGATCGTAGCTGGTCAGCAACTCGGTGGCGCCGTCGGCGCGCACCAGGGCGGCGATCTGGCTCAGCGTCTCCCGGCCGATCCCCTTCCGCTGGTGCCGCTTGTCGACGAGGAGGCGCCAGATGAAGTGTCGCCCTTGGTAAGGACCGGACGGAGGCTTCCACGACAGCATCACGAAGCCGACCGGCTCGTCGCCGACGTACATGGCGCGGTACCAGGGATTGGTCTCCGGCTTCTTCGCCGCCTCCTTGAGCGACTTGGACACGGAGGCGACGAACTGCTTCTGGCGGCGTCGGACGCGGAGGGCGCGAACGGCGTCCCGGTTGTCGTCGGTGATCTCCCGCAGGTGCACGCCTGGGGACTTCATGCCACACCCTTTCCTGCATCCGGCGGCTGCGCCATCCCGGCCCGGCGCGAAGAGCCGCCGCCGTGCGACAACGCACGCAATGTCAGGGACATCGGATTGAACGTCTTCGCAGCGTAGGGGACGCAGCGGGTCGGGAGCGGGACTGGCACGCCGGGCTGTGCCCGGGACAGACGACATCTGCAGGAGCAGATCCTGGTTCCGGTGCGCGGTCAGGTCCTCAGGGGCGAAGTGGAGGCCTCCGTCGGGGCGCGGACGAGAGGCCGTGGTGACGTCCCGTCTCACGCGGGGTATTCAGTTGCCCGGGACGGTCACGACGATCTTGCCGACCTGGCCACCGGCCTCCAGGTATCGATGGGCCTCGGCGATGTCCTCCAGCGGGAACGTCTTGTCGATCGTCGGGGTCAGCTCGCCCTTGGTGAGGCCGTCTGTCACGAAGGCCACCGCTTCGGCGCGGCGCCGGTCGTCGGTGGTGATCTCGAAGAGTTCGAATCCGCGGATGGTGAGGTGCTTGAAGAGGACCTCGCCGACGTCGAGCGGTGTGGGGGTGCGGTCGAGGACGCCGTAGAGAACGATGTGGGCTTCGTGGGCGGCGGCGGTGACGAGGTCGGCCAGGGCCGTCCCACCCACGGGGTCGAAGATGACCCGGGATCCCTCGCCGTCGGTCAGCTCCCGCACGCGGGCGGCGACGTCCTCCTCGGCGGTGGCGATGACCTCGTCGGCGCCGGCGTCCAGAAGCTGTCGGCGCTTGGCGTTCGTGCGGGTCAGGGCGATGGCGCGGGCGCCGGCCTTGTGGGCGATCTGGATGGCCGCGAGGCCGACGCTGCTGGAGGCGGCGGAGATCAGGACGGTGTCGCCGGGGCGGACGCCCGCGAGGTCGACCAGGCCGCCGTAGGCGGTGATGAACTGCATCCACACCGAGGCGGCTTCCTCGAAGGACAGACGCTCGGGATGGGCGACGACCGCGTGGGCAGGGGCGAGGACCGCCTCACCGTGCACGGGGTAGTCGGTCATCGCGAAGGAAGGCACCACGCTGACCGCGTCACCCACGCTCAGCCCGCTCACGCCGTCTCCCAGGGCCTCGACCATTCCGGCCGCCTCATAGCCGATGCCGGAGGGGAAGACGGGGTCGATGCCGTACTGGCCCAGACGGAACATCGACTCCGCCCGGTTCAGGCCCAGCGCCCGGGTGCGGATCAGTACCTCGCCCGGCCCGGGCTCGGGGAGTGGCACCTCCTCCAGGTGCAGGACTTCGGGTCCACCGGTTTCGTGGAAACGGACGGCGCGGTTCATGAGCGGCTCCCTGGTGCAGGTGATGCGCTGGAGAAGCCGGTGCCTGGACCGGCCTCCTCGTCCACCCTGCCCCAAGGTTCGATGTGCGTCAAATTTTGACGCACATCGAAGTATGTACCTGTCGTGGCCTCCGCCGGTGTCAGGCGGCGCCCGCGCCGGACTCCATGGCGGAGGCTGCGATCACGGCCGCGAGCAGGCCGGGAAACCGCTCCTCCATCTCGTCGGCGCGCAGCGTGTTCATCTTCGTCGTCCCCACGTAGTACTGCCGGATCACTCCCGCCTCGCGCAGCACATTGAAGTGATGCGTGAGCGTCGACGTGGAGACCGGAGTCTCGAACGTGCCGCAGCTCATGTCCTCGCCCTTCCGTGCGAGCTGGGACACCACCGTCCGGCGCACCGGATCCACCAGCGCCTCCAAGGCCTGCTGGAGGGTCACCTGGGTCAGGTCGGGGTGATCCACTGTCCGGGCGAGGGTACGGGGGCGAGCCACGGTCAACTCCTAGAGGCGGCGTCGATGACCACCCAATAATACGAGCGCCATCGAAAGAGGGGTTGTGTCGCAAAGTATTCAAGCGTGTCCACTGCGTAGCACACCCGGTCGTGCCGGCACCGCGTACGCGACCCTCGGCGAGGGTGACCGCGCCGAGGCGCGAGGACAGTCGGCGCTCGGAGTGACCGGTCGGCCGGTGAAGCGCGTCGCGGCGGCTGCGAGGCGGGACATGACTCTGAGAATCGGGCGGCCGGTGGGCCGTTGACGCCGCGCGTCGCACCCTGATCTGCTGCTCTGAGCAGCGTAGGGATCGACGCGGCGAACGCAGATGCCGAGCAGGGGAGCTGAGGCCATGACGCCCTCGCACGCACCGGGCCCGCCGACCGCCGTGGTCGTACAGAACACCAGGAGCGGGGGTCCTGGCCGGGTCGGGGCCTGGCTGGGCGACGCGGGAATCGGCCTCGAAGTGCTGCGCCCCTACGAGGGTGAGGCCCTGCCTCGATCCCTCGACGGCAGGCCGCTTCTCGTGCTCGGCGGCGGCTTCCTGCCGGACGACGACGAGCGGGCGCCGTGGCTCCCCGCCACCCGCCGCCTCGTCGCGCAGGCGCTGGAAGACGGCACACCCGTCCTCGGCATCTGCCTCGGCGGCCAGTTGCTCGCACAGGTCGCGGGCGGCAGCGTACGGGCGCGTCACGGGCAGCCCGAGTTCGGGAGCACGCAGATCCGACTGCGCCCCGAAGCCGCCGACGATCCGCTGCTGTACGGGCTCGGCGCGACGGTTCCCGCGATCGAACGGCACGTCGACGCGATCACCGAACTCCCGCCGGGTGCCGCCTGGTTGGCGTCCAGCGCCGCCTGCCCCCACCAGGCGTTCCGGGTCGGCGCGCGGGCCTGGGGTGTGCAGTTCCACCCGGAGGCGTCGGCCGAGCGGATCGCCGGTTGGGACCGGGAGCAGCTGGCCCGCCAGGGCTTCGACAGGGACCGGCTGCACGCCGAGGCCGTGGCCGACGAGGGAGCGGCGGTCTCGGCATGGTCGGTGTTCACGCGGAGGTTCGCTGAGGTGTGCGCGAGACTGCCGTGACCCGCCGCCGACAGCCCCCGGCGACAGCCAGGACGAGCGCGTGAGGCATCGCGGTGAGCTGTGCGAGACGGCGGAGGCCGTGGAACCACACGGCGCAGCCGGCGAGCTCTGCCGGCGAGCCTCAGCTGTGCACCGCGAGACCGGTCACCGACTCGGTGAGGCCCGCACCTTCATGGCGCCGGCTCGCTCCCACCGGGAGACCGACGGCGCCGCCGCCCAACTGATGAGGCGACAGGTACGGGCCATCTTCTCGGACATCGGCGTGCCCGAGACGAAGTGCGCGGGTCTCGACCAGTGATGTTTCCTCAGTCGATCCCGACGCCCGTGCGAGAAGCCCTGAAGCAGGGCACGACGTATTCGCGGACGACGCCCGGGCCTGGACGCACCTCGAAGAGGATGCCGGAAGGCAGTCGGCGGAACTTTCAAGTGCGCTGTGCATTCCGCAGGCGTGTGACCTGCTTCTCGATCAGCGCGGAGGGGAAGGATGCTGGTTTGTTCACGTTCACCGCGGAGAACGTCGCGATGATGGTGCCCACGCGGACCACGACGTACTGGTCGTTGCGTACCCGGCCGTCTATGGGGTTTTCGATGCGGAAGCTCACGGCTTGGTCCCCCAGGTGGGGCGGGCTGTCAGGGAACAGTTTCGCGTGGTACTTCCCGACGTAACCGGTCCCGCTGAAGGATCTGCAGGACTTCAACCCGTCGCGGAGCCGGTCGAAGGCTTGCTCTGCGTCCGCACCCTTGTAGGCCGCGAGCGTTGAGCCACCGGGATTGATGTCGCCCTTCCAGTTGAAGATCTGGTCCACGGCAGCGGGTGCGTTCTCGCCGCGGCTGACGTCGAGTATGTGCTGGCAGTCCGGATCCGAGACGGGAGGGAAGGTGTCGGTGTCGGCTGTGTCGTCACGGACCGTGACGTCGATCGCACCCTCCCACGCCTGCGGCACCTCGCCGTCGTGGAAGGTGAGGGCCTTCAGGTCTGCCGTACTCAGCGGTCGAGCGGCCTTGGCCGATGACTTGGTCCGTGCGGTCCGGTCCGGGGTTCCCGAACCCTGATGCGCGCCGCATGCGCTCACGCCCAACACCAACGCGCATGCCCCCACCATGGCGGTGACACCGGATCTGGCCGCCGACCCTGTTCCCGTGCGCATTGATCCCCCTCTTTGAAACGAGGGGCAGAGGATAGCTCCGGGACACATGGGGCCGCCAGAGCTGATCTTGAGCCTGTCCACGGGATGGTATGCGGCCACGCGGAGGCTTCTGATTCTCGGTTGCCCGCAGGTGCTCTGATGGCCTCGACGCATATCCGTGGAGGCCATCGGGTGGATGTTTGTGGTGGTCGTCGCCCTGCGGCCGGACGGGGAAACAAGAATCAGTCGAAGGAGAGGCGGCGTCCCCATTCGCCGCTCCAGCCGCCGCGCCAAACGGCCAGGCCGGCGTAGGTGAAGACGCATCCGACGCCGACGCCCCATTCGTCGCCCTCGTGGCGGATGTCGGGGTCGCAGAGGGCCGCGCGCATCTCGTCGGGGGAAATCACCGTGAAGGCGTCGCTGTCTTCGTCGGGGTAGTGCTGGACCTCGATCCAGCCCTCGCGGACGAAGGACAGCAGCGGGGCGAGTTGCTGGTCCACCCAGGCAAGGCGTTCGTGAAGGTCCAGGTCGGTCGGTGGATCCTCCCAGATCCCGAACGCGCCCGTGAGCATGCCGCTGGGCTCGGCGGCACAGACCAGGACCTCGCGTTCCTCAAGCCCCAGTTCATCCCAGGTGGGCAGGGCGCTGGTGTCGGCCGTCGGATGCGCACCGTCGAACCAGCACTCACGCGCAGACTGCGGAGCGGCGAGGTGCAGATGGCGCTCGGGGCGGGCGCTCCATATCCAGTTGGCAGGATCGGCGAGAGCCTCGTGGAGTTCGGGTCCGGTCACCAGGACGGGGGCTGCGGCGTGGTGGATTTCCTTCTTGTGCAGGGTCAGCAATCCGTGTTCGGCAAGGTCGAGGGCCACGGCGGCGAGGCGCGGGACCAGGGTGCGCTGTTCGTCCTCGGTGTAGCTGCGCGGAGGCGGGGCTTCGTCGGCATCGGCCCAGCGCAGTGCCACACCGTAGTTCTGCACCATCCCGGCCAGGGAGTACTCCGATATTGCTCGACGCATGAGCGTCTGTTCAGCGATGGTCAGAGAGTCCCAGGGGCGCATGGTGCGCATGCTCTCACTGTGCGTGGACCGAGCGACAACTGATGGGCCTCGATCAACGCGGCGGACGCACTCCTGGTCCGCCTGAGTGGGGCAGGGAAGGCCGTGGGCGTGGGTCATCGGCTGCGGGTGTAGGTGATGGTGTCTCCGTTGTCGCTGGTGCGGCGCAGGGTCTTGTCGCTTGTGAGGG
This sequence comes from Streptomyces krungchingensis, assembly GCF_054729265.1. Lineage (NCBI taxonomy): Bacteria > Bacillati > Actinomycetota > Actinomycetes > Kitasatosporales > Streptomycetaceae > Streptomyces > Streptomyces krungchingensis. Next base: position 271,677 of record NZ_JBPUKY010000001.1, on the reverse strand, counting down.
TGAGGGTTGAGGCCTTGCCCGGCGAGCAGGCGGCCGCCGGGGTGCCGGAGGTCAGGGTGCTCGGGCCGAGTTCGAGGCGGTCGCCGCCGCTCGGTGCGGCGGACAGAGGGGCCGTGAACACGCAGTGGTAGCTGTCGCCGGTGGTGGGGCCGTCGGCGACGAGGATCAGTACGTCGTCGCCGACGCGACCCTGTTTGATGACGAGTGATCTGGTGTTCTCGCCGCCGGCGTTGGTGATGGTGGCCGTCCAGCTGCCGAGGTAGGCCTCTGGCACGACACCGCTCACGACGGGAGTGGGCGTCGGGTCGTCGCCGCCTACCGAGTGTGAGGGCGTCTGCTGGTGGAGAAGAGGGCGCAGCTGGTAGCCGAATGCGGTGAAGGCGATGGCGAGGACGGCGGCCACCGCGGCCAGTGCCAAGGTGTGGCGCGGCCGGTGCTCACGCTGATGAGGTGGGGTGCCGCTTGTTCCGATCACGACGGGTGATGCGGGATCGAAAATGACGGTCGCCCGGGCCGATCGGTCCGGGCGCGGGCCGCGTTGGTGCGGTGGACGATCGCCGGGTGCCGTGCCTTTCTCGGGCTGCGGCGTGCGTGCCTTGACGGTGGTCAGGCGTGGGGCTTCGTCGGCAGGGCGGCGGACTTCCCAGCGCCTCGACGGTTCGGGGGACGTGCCGGCCGCTTGGTAGGAGCGGACGCCGATGACGGCAGCCGCGATCCGGCGGGCGAGAGAGAGCTCAAGGGCAGGTGTCAGGACGGTGGTCCGCGTGGGATGCGAGGTGGCGCCGAGGGTGGCCGCGGCGGCCCGGCGCAGCAGACTGGGCCGGCTCATCCGGTGCCGTCCTGGTCCGCAGCCGTCCCGCGTGCCCTGCCCGGCGACGGGGAAGAACGTGACGACTGCGGGCCGTTGGCCGCCGACGGAGTCGGCGTGTTCGCGGTGCGCTGCGCCGGCGGGGTCTGTGGTGTGCTCTGCGGGATCGGACCGCTGCCCGCTGTCTCCGTCCGCTGCGTGGCGTTCACCGCTTCCGGGGCAGCACCTTCACCCAGGACCGCCCCGGCCAGACGGGAGTTCTTGAGCTGGACGAGAACCAAAGGAGCCGAGGCACCGGCTGCGAAAACTGCGAAGCCGCCACTGACCTGTCCCGACGTCCCCAGGAGCCCAGCCACCAGAGCTCCCAGCAGGGCATGCACCACAGCTGCGATGGACTCGCCCCCCACGTCGTAGAAGGCTTTGAACGAGGGCGGCCCTTCTGCGTCAGGGTCGGGCGTCAGCCGGTACTGCTGACGCCCACTGAGCCATTCCGTCATGCAGTCGTAGGCGTGCATGATCCCGCGCACCGCTCCGCCTGCGGCGCCGAGCAGCAGCAGTGTTGCAGTGTCCACGGTGTCTCAGCCCATACAGGAAGAGGCCAGCAATTGCGTCGCAAAGCCTACAGACCCGGCAACCGCGGCGCGGCGCGTTCACCGAACACGCTCCGTTCCCATCCACGCCAAGGCGGGCTTGAACACTCCTCCCACCACTCGGGCCGACAGTGGCGCCACACCGCGCCGGCTTGTGCGTCGACGCGACATTCCCTTCTTTCGCCCTGCGCCGTACGGCTCATCTGGTTGGAGTGCTTGCAGGGCACGGGAGTTCGGGCATCGTGCCTCTTCAGTGAACTCGGCCCCGCGGTGGCAAGGGCGCACAACGACTGGCACGCATCGCAGCGTGGCAGCGGCAGTACGGCGATGCGGACCGGCCATGGACGCCAACTCGTCGTTGCGGGTGGGAGATCAGTCGTCCGTCCGTGGCCCGCCGGTCTTCAGCCGGCCCATCGGACCGAGTCGCGGAGCCTTGAGGGCTCGGCCTATGCTCCTGCTCCACGGTGGATCAGGTGATCCACTGCATTGCGAGGGGGACCCGTGGCCGCGGCAGGATCGATCCCGAATGTGACCGACGAGCGTCTGTGCTGGCTCATCCTTCGGGACGAACTCCGGGAGAGGAGCAGCAGGTTGCGCTTCCTCGGGCGCCTCAGGGCCGCCGTCGGTGGCGTTCGCGCCTCAAGCGCCATGTTCGAGGGTGATCTCAGGCGCGAGCACACGTCGGCCAAGATGAGCGCCTACGCGGTGGCTGTGGACGCTTCCGCGCAGATGCTCTCGCCGGACGAACGCCGACACCTGCGGACAGCCGGGGAAGTGCCCGGGTGGTTCAGGCCTGACGTAGAGCGGCGCTACCAGGAGATGCGCAGGCGCCGTTGACGTTCCCCGGATGTTTCGGAGCCTCTGCGACGCCCACGCCCACGCCTGCGACGGCGGCCGTGTCCGTCACTTCCGTCGCTGAAGCTCTTGAGGGAGGTCCGTAATCAGGGGGCGACTTGTTGCCGCGGCCGGGGTGCTGCCCCCTCTGGAGCCGTTCTTCGCACGCCGGTTGAAGATGGGTGATGTGGAGGGCGCGGGCACAGTCGAGCAGCACCCTCAGCAACCGCGGCGCGCCCTGACGTATGCCGCGCAGCACGGCCGCTGCGCCGGGACCTATAGCCATGAGGTGGGTCCGGCACAGCGCTCCTGCGGTCGATGCGGCCGGTGGGCGCCGGCCGATGCGTGCTGGAGGGTGTCGACCGAGCGCTGTCAGACCGCCTTCCGTCTCGCCGGCCTGGGGTTCCGGCGGGCCTCAGATGTCCTCCGGGAGAAGGGCCGGATCGTGGAGCAGGTCTTCTCGTCGCCGTAGGCCGTCGGCGTACTGCTGACGTGGGGGTGGACCCTGGGAGCCGGCCGGGTACTCCTCCAGCGGCACAAGTTCCTTCTCCCACGCGGACAGTACGGGTTCGAGAACCCGCCACGCCTCCTCGGCTTCGTCGCCACGGATGGACAGGGCCGGATCCCCTCTGAGGACGTCCAGGAGGAGCCGGCCGTAGGCGGGCAGGCCCGGCGGTTCCATCCCCGCGGTCAGCGAGAGGGGGGTGAGTTCGTGGGCGTGTGCGCCGATGCCCGTCAGATCGAGGGCCAGCCCTTCGGGCTCAAGGTTGAAGCGCAGCACATTGGGCAGGGCTTCCCCGCTGTGGCCGAAAGGAAGATGAGGTACGGCACGGAAGCGCACCGCCACCTGCTTGCGGTCCGCCTCCAGCGCTTTGCCGCTGCGCAGCCGGAAGACTGTTCCGGCCCAACGCCAGCTGTTCAGTTCCAGCTCCACCTCCGCGTAGGTCTCGGTCCGGCGCTGTGGGCTCACGCCGGCCTCGTCGGCGTATGCGGGAATGTCGTGACCGGCGACCTTTCCGGGCAGATAGCGCGCGCGTCGGGTGCGGTGCACGACGTCGTACTCGGTCAAGGGTCGCACTGAGCGCAGCACGTCGACCTTGCGGTCGCGCAGGTCTCGCTCACCCAGGGTGATCGGCGGTTCCATGGCCACCAGGCAGAGCAATTGCAGGAGGTGGTTCTGGACCATGTCCTTGAGAGCTCCGACGTGGTCGTAGTAGCCGGCTCTGCCTTCCAGTGCGAGCGTCTCGTCCCAGATGATCTCCACTTCGGCGATGTGCGTGCTGTTCCAGATGGGTTCGAGCACACGGTTGGCCAGGCGGCTGCCGAGCACGTTCTGGACGGTGGTCATGGCCAGGAAGTGGTCGACCCGGAACACCGCCTGCTCCGGGACGAGTTCGGCGAGGAGTCGGTTCAATTCCTGTGCGCTGGCCAGGTCTTCGCCGAACGGCTTCTCCAGTACGACCCGGCTGCCTGTCGGCAGACCTGCGGCGTGCAGCGCGGTGACCGCGCGCGGAAAGAGTGCCGGCGGGAGGGCGAGATAGACGGCGATGGGTCCGTCGCCGGCGATGACGGCGGCGACATCGGCGGGATCGGTGACATCGGCCCTCAGGTAGCGGGCCGATGCCGCGATCGCCTCCCTGGCATCGACGGGACCGGGGCCGCCATGACGTTCGAGCTGGACGGTGACCCACTCCCGGTACTGCTCACTGCTCCAGTCCTCCCTGCTCGCGCCGGTCAACTGCAGTTGGTCGCCGAGGTGTCCCGCTGCCCGCAGAGCAACGAGCGCCGGAAGCAGATAGCGTGCGGCGAGGTCGCCTGTCGCGCCGAAGACGGCAAGACGGTTGATCATGCTTGCGTACCTTCCCTCGCCCGGGCGAGGTTGACGCCGCTGGCGATGATGCCGATGTGGCTGAACGCCTGTGGAAAGTTGCCCATGAACTCTCCCGTGGAAGGGTTGATCTGCTCGGACAGCAGCCCCAGCGGACTGGCTCGGGCACACAGGGAGGCATACAGTTCCTCGGCCTCTTCGACGCGGCCCTGGCCGATCAGATTGTCGACCAGCCAGAAACTGCAGAGCACGAAAGCACCCTCGTCGCCGGCCAGGCCGTCGGGTGACTCCTCGTGCAGGTAGCGGTAGAGCAGCCCGTCACCTGCCGACAGGCGCTGCGCGATGGCCGTGGTGGTCGCCACCATCCGCGGGTGATCAGCCGGCACCACCCGGCGCAGCGGCAGCGCGAGCAGGCTGGCGTCCAGGACGCCGCCGCCATCCAGGTGCGCGCTGAGCGTCTGCGCACGCTCGTCCCAGGCCTGCTCCAGGATCTTTTGGCGCAGCTCGTCGGCCGAGGCCTTCCAGTGGGCGATCCGGCCCGGCAGACCGAGCCGCTGTCCCATCTGCGCGGCCCGGTCCAGGGCCACCTGGCACAGTCCGGCCGAATACGTGAACACGCGCCCCTCGCTGCGCACTTCCCAGATGCCTTGGTCGGGCTGGCGCCAGGCCTGCTCCGCGGCGTCGGCGAGTGTGGCCAGGCGGGCCCACAGCGCGGGCTCGATCTCTTTGTCGGAGCGCAGCCATTGATGGGCGCAGTCCAGAATCTCGCCGTAGATGTCGTGCTGGCGCTGGTCGGCCGCGCCATTGCCCCAGCGCACCGGGGCAGAGCGCTGGTAGCCCTCCAGTTCGCTGTCCTCGACCTCGTCCGGCACCGGATCGCCCTGGAGGTCGTACATGATCCTGGGCTGTCCCCGGTATTCGAAGGCGTCGAGAACCCAGCCGAGGAAGGCATCCGCCTCGCCGTGGAAGCCGATGCGACGCAGGGCGAACACAGCGAAGGACGCGTCGCGGATCCAGGCATAGCGATAGTCCCAGTTGCGGACTCCTCCGATCGGTGCGGGCAGCGAGGAGGTGGGTGCTGCCACCAGCGAGCCGTTGGCCCAGTCGTCGCAGAGCTTCAGAGTCAGGGCGGAGCGTCTGACCAGCAGTTCCTCCGGGCCGCCGTAGGTGAAGTGGTGCATCCAGCGGCGCCATGCGTCGACGGTGCCCTGCAGCATCGCGTCGGTGTCGAGCCGGTGGTGACGATGGAAGCGGCCCCAGGACAGAACGAGATCGAGACGGTCGCCCTGCCGCAGGTCGTGTGTGCTGTGCAGGCCGGACATGGGACGGTTGGACCGGAGGTGGAGGCGCAGGTCCGGCCGCCGGGAGGGCCGAACTTCGAGTCCGCTGAACAACTCCCGTGCTTGCGCGCCGCCGCGGGGCTCCAGTTCCACTCGCAGGCGGACGTCCCCGGCCAGCACGACCGCCGAGCGTACGAGTTCGGACCGGTCGGCCGGCGCGTCATCGGTGAGGTCGGCGCCGGAGCGCAGGGCCAGCGCATCAGTGACGCGCACCAGGCCGGTGGGGCTGCGCAGCTCGGTCGTCAGGACGCCGGTGTCCGGTTCATAGCGCTGCCGCGCCTCGACGAGGTCCTCCGGTGCCAGCGTGAAATGCCCGCCGCGTGCGTGATCCAGCAAGCCGCAGAACAGGGGCTCGGAATCGAACCGGGGCAGGCACATCCAGGAGATGGAGCCGTCCAGGCCGACCAGCGCGGTGGTCGTGCCGTCCCCGATGAGCCCGAGGTCCTCCAGCGGCAGGTAGCCCTCCCGTCTGCGGACCGGCCGGAACGGGGGGTCAGGATCGTGCATGCCGCCTCGCCTCTGCAGCGCTGAGAACAATCGTGCGACGTGGACGTACGCACGGGGAAAGGAGGGTGGTCTAGAAGCTGATCATTACTTTCACGACGTCTTCGAGCTTCTTGTCCGCGACCTCGAAGGCTCGTTCCATGTCATTGAAGTGGAACTCGTGCGTCGTCAGGTGGGTCGGGTCGATGCGCTGTGTCTGCAGTACCTGCAGAAGCCGTTCCATGCGCAGTCTCCCGCCCGGGCAGAGACCTGTTGTGATCGTCTTGTCGGCCATGCCGACGCCCCATTCGACGCGCGGGATGCGGACGAATTCCCCTTCGCCGAAGTAGCCGGTGTTGGAGATGGTTCCTCCGGGCTTGGTGATCTTGACTGCGCTCTGGAAGGTCACGTCCGCACCGAGTGCCTCGATGGCGGTGTCGACTCCCTGTCCTTGGGTCAGTTCAAGGATCCGCTCGACGACATCCTCGCTCGTGAAGTCGATGATCTCGTCCGCGCCATAGGTCCGGGCGAGCTTCTGCCGGCTGGGGACCGATTCGACGCCGATGACGAGACCGGCGCCTCGCAGCCTGGCCCCTGCGGTCGCCATGAGGCCTACCGGCCCCTGCGCCAGAACGGCGACGGTCCCGCCCATGGGGATGTTTCCGTTCTCGGCGCCCATGAATCCGGTGGAGATCATGTCGGCGCAATAGACAGCCGCTGAGTCAGGGATCGAGTCGGGGATTTCGGCAAGGTTGGCATCGGCGTCGTTCACATGGAAATACTCGGCAAAGACCCCGTCCTTGGAGTTGGCGAATTTGAAGCCGCCGAGCGGCCCGCCGGACTGTGAGGGGTAGCCGTTCTGGGAAGCGAGGTCGCCCCAGTCGGGAGTGATGGCACCGACCAGCACACGGTCCCCGGGCTGGAAGTCCTTCACCTCGCTGCCCACAGAGTCCACGACGCCCACCGCTTCATGGCCCAGCGTCAGGTCCTCCCGAGGCCCGATGCCGCCTTGGACGGTATGGGAGTCGGAGGTGCAGATGAGGGCTCGGGTCGTCCGCACGAGGGCATCATTTGGACCCAACCGCGGAACGGGTTTCTCCATGAAATCCACCCGCCCGATTTCCTTCATCACAAAGGCTTTCAACTGATGCGCCCCTCCTGTCGATGCGCCGCCACCCGAAATGGTGTGCCGCTCTTGCTCACACATTTCCGCGAATCGTGGCAGATGACGATTCAGCCACTCCGGGGGTGATGCTTTTCGGTGAAAACAGGGAGCCGCCCGGCGCAGCCCCCATCCGGACCTGTCGGACTGGGCACACCGGGAGATCGGCGCGAGGCTTGAGGTCAAGCCCAAGTGGACGCGGCCCGCGTACCGGCGCGGTCGTCCCCACCATCACGTCGAGGAGAAACCATGGCTGACCGGCCTGAGGCAAAGGACCGCATCGTGGTCGGAGTGGACGGCTCGGACTCATCGAAGCGGGCCCTTCGCTGGGCGGTGCGTCAGGCGGAGCTCACCGACGGTGTGGTGGAGGCGGTGACTGCCTGGGATTTTCCGCAATTCCACGGGGCGCTCGGGTGGCTGCCCCCTTCGAGTAGCGATGAAGCCGCCCTGGAAGGCCGGGCGCGAAAAGAACTCAGAGAAACTGTCGAGGAAATCGTGGGATCGCAGCCAACGGTGGAGGTGCGAAGCGACGTGCGCTACGGCACGCCCGCCAGCGTGCTGCTCCATGCGGCTCGGGAAGCGGACCTGCTCGTCGTCGGCAGCCGAGGTCTCGGTGGATTCTCAGGACTGCTGCTGGGATCCGTGGCCCAGCACTGCACGCAGCACGCCGCCTGCCCGGTCGTCGTGATCCGTGGCGAAGTCGGCAGTGAGGCCGGCGACGGCGGCGAGTGACGGACGGGGCCCCGTGGCCCTGTGTCCCCGCGCAGTCGGCGCGGTTCGCGACCCACCGCCGGTCGTCCGGGACACATTCGAGGCTCGCCTGCCGGAGCACCGCGAACCGCCGCACCCGGACGCAACCCGATGAGCGGTTCGTGGCCCGCACCTGGGTCCGACGTCGTCAGACAAAGATGATGTTGGACGCCGCCGGGACGGGCAGCGAGCCGGCGCGGTGCGGGATGCCCGCCGGCCCTTCGACGTCGAACCATGTGACATCACCCGAACGCTCGTTCGCCGCATAGAGGTGGGTGCCTGCCGGATCCAGCACCAGGTCGCGTGGCCAGCGGCCCCCGCAGGACACCGACGCAACCACCACTGCCTCTTCGCCGGTCCCGTCGAGCGCGAGGACCACGATGATGTCGGGGCCGCGTACGGCCGCCCACAGGTGCCGGCCATCGCGTGAGACGACCGGAGCGGACGGGGAGACGAGACCTGGGACGCCATCGGGAAACAGCGGAGTCTCTCCCGTCGGATCGAGCGTTCCGGCCGCCGCGTCCCAGCGGCACACGGTGACGGTGGGCCGGAGCTCACCGAGCACATATGCGTGGCGACCCGACGGGTGGAACGCAAGGTGTCGTGGGCCGGTACCGGGTGGCAGCGAAGTCTCGCCGTGCAGCGTCAGCCGGCCCGCTGCCGCGTCCAAAGAACAGATCCGCACCGAGTCGGTGCCGAGGTCGACGCTCAGTACCCAGCGCCCTGTGGGGTCCGGGAGCACTTGATGGGCGTGCGCGTCCCGCTGGCGCTCAGGGTGTGGGCCTGTGCCCTCGTGACGCAGCACGCTGCTCGGAGGCCGCAGGGTGCCGTCGGCGGCGAGCGGCAGCACCGAGATGCTGCCGCCCCCGTAGTTCGCGGTCAGCAGGTGACCATGCGTGATCGTCAGATGGGTCGGGTCGTCGCCGCAGACCGGTACGGGTGCCCCGAGCGGCCGGGGTCGGGGACCGGCGATGTCAAAGGCGGCGACCGCCCCCGGTACGGTTTCGGACACGGCGTAGAGAACCGGGCCGGTCCGGGTGTGACGGACGGCGAGGTACGAGGGGTCGCTGACGGCGTCGACGGTGCTGGTCGCGGTCAGCGCTCCGGTGTGCGGGTCCGCTTCGGCCGCGACGATCCCTCGACCGCCGGCCGAGGTGAACGACCCGATGAAGGCCCGCCTCGCACCCTTGTCAGCCACAGCGTCCTCCGCCCTGTGTGCACACGGTCCGACGCTAGCAAGCGGTGTCGTCGCCGCTCAGCCACGCCGCGCGGGCGTCGTACGAGTGCGGCGGTGCAGGCGGCGTGGTGCCCCTCGGCGGCGTGGTGCCCCTCGGTTCGCTGGAAACGCCCGCTGCTCATGGCCAGGACGCAGGCCGGGCCGTGTGTGCCCTCACGTACGGGGATGGTCCAGCGGTGATCGCCGCGGTCGGCGCGTGCGCCGTCTGCTCCTCGCTCGCGCGAGGATGTCCCGTGGCCTTGGAGGCGGATCACTGTCTGTTCCACCTTGTTGCGTGGCTGTCAGAGCTCTTTGGCCGGCCAGTCCAGCAGCCGGGCGCCGATCACCGCGGTCTGGAGCATGTACCGGTGGGCCGGATCAGCGGGGTCGGCGCCGGTGAGTTGGTGGATGCGTTCCAGCCGGTAGGTCAGGGCTCGCACGCTGAGGGAGAGGCGGCGCGCGGCCTCGGCGGCGACGCATCCGCAGTCGAAGTACGCGGTGAGGGTGTCGAGGAGGGGCTGGGCGCCGACGCGCGCCCGGGTGAGCGGGCCGAGGGTGTCCAGGATGAGGTCGGCCATCGCTTGGCGGTCGCGGGTGAGGACGGGATAGACGAGGAGGTCGGCGGCGCGCAGGACGGGGCCGTCGAGGTCGAGGCGTTCGCCGAGTTCGAGGGTGTTGAGCGCCTCGTTGTAGGACTGGACGACGCCGCCCGGGCCGGGCTGAGGGCGGCCGATGGCTACTCTGCCGCCGTCGGTGGCGGCGTGGGCCTGCTTGGCGAAGTGGGCGAGGGCGTCGTCCTGGTGGCCGGGGGCGATGCACAGCAGGCGGCCGTCCTTGGTGGTGAGCAGGACACTGTGGTTGCCGAAGCGGGCGATGAGTGCCTGCTCCACCTGGCGGGGGACCGGGTCGCCCTCGTCGTAGGCGGCGGGGCCCTGGGCGACGGCCACGGCGTGTGCGTGGGACAGGCGCAGACCGAAGCGTTCGGCGCGCTCGGCCAGTCGGCCGAGGTCGCTGCGGCCGTAGAGGAGGTCGTCGATGAACTCGCGGCGGGCGGCTTCTTCCTGGCGTACGGCGAGGCGTTGGGCGCGCTCGTAGCCTTCGGCGACGGCATCGACGACCTGCTGTACGGCGGCCAGTGCGTCCTCGGCCGAGCCGGGGCTGGCGGGCCAGGCCGTGCGGGCGGCGGTGAGGTGCGCGCTGACCAGGGCGCGTAGGCCGTGCCCGGATTCGGCGGCCTGCTCGCCCAGCGCGCGGCGCGTGAGCAGTTCGTCTCGGGTCAGGCGCCGGCCAGTGGCCGATATCTCGGCCAGGATGCGGGCATAGCCGTCCAGATACTGCTCGGGAATCTCCCGCTCCGTCACGCCGGCCCCCGCATTCTTGACGCCCCGGTGACGGTTCCTTGACGGCCACCGGCAGGCAGACCCTAGTGAACACTGCCGGGAACCGGCAATGCGCGGGCGGGGCCCGGTCGGAAAGCATGGCTCGCGGGGAGCACGACGGGGGGTCCCGGTGCCGGACACCGGCAGGTGTCCGGCACCGGAACCGAAGGGGATCCGTGCATCGCCGGACACGCCTTGCGGCGCGGTGCAATGGGGAGAGGGGGCCCGGGAGATGCAGGCAGTTCTGGTAGCCGCCACGGGACTGCCCACCATCCTCCTGAGCGCGGCCCTCGTCGTGGTCGTCTGCTTCTGGCTCCTGGCCGCCCTGGGCATCGCCGGCGTCGACTGCTTCGACACGGACGTGGATCTGCGGACATGGCAACTGGGCGGGGTGCCCGTGACGGTCGCGCTTTCTCTCCTGACGGTCCTTGCCTGGTTCTTGAGCGTCGGGGCGGTCGTGATGCTCGCCGACTTCGCCCCATCGAGTCCTGCCATCGGGCTGCTGCGCCTCGTCGCGCCGGCGGGTGCCCTGCTCGTGGCCTGGTCCACGACCCGCCGGATCGTACGGCCGTTGCACCGCCTCTTCCCCGATGAACCCGGGCCGTCCGCGCCGAGCACGGCCCGCACGGGCGCTGCCGCGTTCGAGACGCGGGACCGCGCTGCCTGAGCCGCGCCGTCGCTCGAACTCGCCTCGGGCGTCTCCTGCTTCCGCTCAGCCTTACACGTGAAGGACGTATGTCATGGCGCCCGTGACCGTCGGCATCGGCGCACTCGTGGCCGAGTTGCGCGGCCCACTCACGGCCGAACAGGCCACCCGCTGGGCAGAGGTGAAAGCCGCGTACGTCCGGACACAGGCCCTCGGCGGTCCGGAGGACGGCCAGCTCGCCCGAGCGGTCGGTGCCCTCGCTCTCCTCGCCGAACGGATCGCGGCCGTCGAGTCGGCGATCAGCCGCGCCGCCGGCCCTGGCCATCTCGTGACCGACCGCACGGCCCGCACGCGGCGCGTCCTGCCACCTGAAGGAGGAACGGGCGCCGCTCAGGCTCTGTCCGATGAATGGTCGCCCGTGCCCGGCTCGCAGGGGTGCCCGCACCCAAACGAAACCAGGCAGTGGCAGGCCAAGGGGCGGAGTCTGACCCGATGTTGCTGCAGTGAGGAGGGCTTCACGCACTGTCGCCCGTCTCGCGGGCCTGGCGGGAGCGGATCAGTTCGAGGCCGATCGGCACGAGCGAGACCACGACGATCACGGCGATGATCGGCAGGAGGTAACGGTCGACGTCGGGCACCGAAGCGCCCAGGCCGTAACCGGCGAGGACCAGGCCGACCGTCCACACCAGACCCCCGAGGATCTGCGACAGTGCGAACGTGCGCGCCGGAACGGCCAAGATGCCGGCCAAAGGGTTGAGCACGGTGCGCACGATCGGCAGGAACCGGGCCAGCACGATCGCCTTGCCGTGACCGTATCGGTGCAGGATGTCCCCGGCACGGTCGGCGCCTTCCTTGATCTTGCGGGACTTCGTGCTGGCCAGGAACGCCGGCCCCGCCTTACGGCCCAGCAGGTATCCGGTCTGTGCGCCGGCGAGGGCCCCGGCTGCCGCGGCCACGAGGACCCAGGGCAGAGACAGGTGACCGGGCTGCGTCGCCGAGCCGGCGCACAACAGCCCGGCGGTGAACAGCAGGGAGTCGCCCGGCAGGAAGAAGCCGATGAGGAGACCGGTCTCGGCGAAGAGGACGACGGCGATGCCGAGGGTGCCGAAGGAGGCGAGCAACGACTGTGCGTCGAGAAGGTTCACGGCGAGGTGTACCTGCGATGCCGCTTGGTGCGCGAGTGTCATGGACGAGCCTCTTCGTGATGCCGGTAGGGGCCAGGCGGACCGGAACGCTCGAAGGCGTGCTCGTTCCGTGCGTATCTATGTCTACAAGACAGTAGTCGGTCTACTTCACTGTAGACGATGGCGAGGCGGACGTAGCCCCATGACAGGCGCGCAGGGGGTGCGCCCGGACATCGCCCTGTACGCGATCACCGTGCTGCCTGCAGGTGTATGGAGGAACACGGCTGGTAGAAGGCGCTCGGAAGCAGTCAGGATGCGTTCAGGTGCGCGGTGGCACGGTCACCTGCCATGACATACGAGACGTTCGATTCCTCGGCGATAGCCAGTGCGGGAAGCCCGGTTGCAGGGTCGTCCGGTCACCGGCTGCGTCGGAAAAAGGTGCCCGAGGTCACCGTCTACTTCTGGGTGATCAAAGTACTGTGCACGACGGTCGGAGAGACCGCGGCAGACCTGTTGGCCGAGAAGGCCGGACTGGGCCTGACCGGTGTGTCGGTGCTGATGAGCGCGGTTCTGGCGGTGGTCCTGGTCGTCCAGTTCCGCACGAAGGCCTACCGGGCGGGCGTGTACTGGGCGGCCGTGGCGCTGATCAGCGTCGTCGGTACGCTGATCAGCGACAACCTCACCGACAACATGGGCGTGCCCCTGGAGACCAGCACCACGGTGTTCGCCGTGATCCTCGCGGTGGTCTTCGGGGTCTGGTACCGGCGTGAGCGGACGCTGTCCATCCATCACATCGACACCACCAGCCGCGAGTCCTTCTACTGGCTGGCCGTCCTGTTCACCTTCGCTCTGGGGACGGCGGCCGGTGACCTGGTCTCCGAGCGCATGGATCTCGGCTACTGGCTGTCCGCGGTGCTCTTCGCCCTGGCGATCGCCGCTGTGGCCGTCGCGCACTTCGCCCTGGGCCTCAACGCGGTGTGGAGTTTCTGGATCGCCTACATCCTGACCCGCCCGCTCGGTGCCTCGATCGGTGACTACCTGTCCCAGCCGTCCGCGGACGGTGGTTTGGGCCTGGGCACCGTGGTGACCAGCGTGCTGTTCCTGGCAGTCATCCTTGCCCTGGTGGTGTACCTGGCAGTTTCCCGCAAGGACGTCACCGATCCGGAGTCAGGAGTCCGGCAGGTGGCCTGACCCTCCGGCAGGCATTCAGGCCGCGTTCAGGCTCGTCGTGCCACGGTCGACATGTCGGCTGCCGTCCGCGGTCGGCTCATCGGAGCAGAGCGCTCGCCCGCGTCCCGGGGCGGGCGCTCTGTCGTTCGGCACGATCAGGAGCACCACGATGGAGAAACCAGAGGTCCTCAACGGCGTCGACGCGGCGAGCATGTCGACCACCGCGGTGATGAAGAAACTGCCAGAGGTCACACTGGCCTTCTGGATCATGAAGATCGCCGCGACGACGCTCGGCGAGACGGCGGGCGACCTCTTCGCGCAGACCCTGAAACTCGGCTACTTCCTCACCACGATCGCGCTCTTCGCGATCTTTGTGGTGACCCTGGTCGTCCAGCTGCGGTCTCGGCGCTACAACCCGTTCTTCTATTGGACCGTGATCCTGTCGACCAGCATGGCCGGCACCACCATGTCCGACTTCATGAACCGCGACGCCAGTGCCAGATACCTCTCCGACGGCGCCACTTCGCTCGGCTGGGGCCCACAGGGTCTCGGCCTGGGATACCCGGCCGGAGCGGCCATCCTGATCTCGATCCTCCTGGCCGTCTTCGTCGCCTGGAAACTGAGCGGGATGACATTCCAGATCCGTGACATCGTCAGTTTCCGCGGCGAGGCCCTGTTCTGGTCCGCGATCCTGGTGTCCAACACGCTCGGCACCTCGATGGGCGACTTCCTGTCCGACAGCTCCGGCCTCGGCTACGCAGGGGGCGCGCTGCTCGTGACCGCCGTACTCGCTCTGCTCCTCGCACTGATGAAGGTGCCCGCGGTGCCGAACGTGCTTCTGTTCTGGATCGCCTTCGTCCTCACCCGTCCCCTCGGCGCGACGGCGGGAGACTTCCTCACGAAGCCGGTCGCCAAGGGCGGTCTGGACCTCGGGACCGCGGGTGCGTCGGCGGTCCTCGTCGCCGTCCTGTTCGGCCTGATGGTCTTTGCCCAGGCGCAGGAGCGCAGGGGCAGCACCGCATCGGCCACGAAACGGGAGCAGGTCAGCCGCCGGCGGGCAGGCTGACCGTGAATCTGGCCCCGGACGCGTAGGCGTCGTCGTAAAGGACCTCGCCGCCGACGGCACGGGCCAGGCGCCGCGCGAGCGGAAGTCCCAGCCCCGCCCCGTCGTGCCCGTCGTCGGCCTCGGCGCGTTGCCCCGGCCGGAACAACTCGCCGACGAACGCCTCCGGCACGCCCGGACCGTCGTCGACGACGTCGATGTCCACTGCGCCGGGCATGGTCCGCGCGGACACGGTCACGGTGGACTCGGCGTAGCGGGCGGCATTGGCCAGCAGGGGACTGAGGATCCGTTCGAGCAGAGCGGGCGCGACCGCCGCCCGCAGAACCGGAACCTCGGTCTCCAGCGTGGTCTTCAGCGGCTCCGGAGCCTCGGTGTCCTGGAGCAGGCGCTGCAGGACGGGTACGACGTCGGTGGTGCCGGGAACCGTCGCCGGGTTCAGGGCACTCTCGCGGGCGTCGTCGAGCAGGGTGTCGCAGATCGTGCGCATGGACCGCGCGGCCTCGGCCATCACCACGTGGGCCGCGCGGATCTCACCGGCGGAGCGGGGCCGGGCCTGCAGCCAGTCGAGCTCGATGACGATCCGGGTGAGCGGGGTGCGCAGCTCGTGGGACAACTCCCCGGTCAGCTGCTGCTCGTGCCGCAGCACGGTGCGTATGCGGTCCAGGAGTGCGTCCAGCGAGGTGCCCAGATCGGTGAGTTCGGCCGGCTGACGCGCGGCGCCGAAACGGGCGTCCGAGCCCACGGCACTCCACTGGGCGGCCTGAACGGTCATGGTCCGTACGGGGCGCAGGGCCCTGCCGACCGACAGACGGGTGAGCACGTACGTGCACCCGAGCATCACGGCGTCCAGGACCAGGGAGCCCAGCAGCAGCGTGTCGGCGGAACTCCGGTACGGGCCGAGATCCAGGGCGGTGACGACAGCGGCGTCATGGTGGCCGGCCACGGCCAGCGCGCACAGCCGGATGGGCTGACGGTCCTGGACCGTCGTACAGGCGTACCGGCGCTGCGCGACCAGCCGGTCCGCGGCCTCGGCCAGCGGACTGCCGGCCGCCGCGGAGGGAGGCTTCTCCAGCAGTCGCCCGCTTGCGTAGACCCACACGTTCGCGTCGAGGAGCCGGTCGTTGGCGGTCTCCAGGACCCGCACCCGGTTGCCGCTGGTGTCGACGGTGGTGGCCACCGCGTCCGCGCGGGTGTGCAGTTCGCTGTCCGCCTGGTGTTGCAGGTGCCGGTCCATCACCACGTTGAACACCACGGTCAAGACCGTCATCAGCAGTGCGGCGGTGGTCAGCGCCACCAGGGAGAGTCGGCCACGCAAGGTGCGGGGGACCAGGCGGCGCAGGGGCCCGCTCATGACAGACGGTGTCCGATCCCGCGGGCTGTGCCGAGGCTCAGGCCGCTGCCCGCCTCGCGCAGCTTGCGGCGCAGCCGGGTCAGGTACTGGTCCAGGGTGTTGTCACTGACCTGTGCGCCGTCCGGCCAGCCGGCGCGGACCAGGTCGATACGGCGCACGATCCCACCGTCCGCGGCAACGAGCGTGGCCAGGACCCGGAATTCGGTCGGGGACAGGGCGACCGGCGCGCCCTGAGCCGTCATGGTGTGGTCCACGGCATCCAGGACCAGGTCACCGGACGAGGCCACGGACCGTGGAGCGGATCTCTTCAGCGCGGCTCTCAGCCGGGCAGCGAGTTCGGCGAGGTGGAAGGGCTTGGGCAGGTAGTCGTCGCCTCCCGCGGAGAACCCCGACAACCGGTCGGTGAGCTGGTGGCGGGCGGTCAGGAAGATCACGGGGCCTGGGAAGCCGTTGGCCCGCATCGCCTGGCACACGTCCCGGCCATCTGCGTCGGGCAGTCCGATGTCCAGGACCGCCGCCGAGACGGCCCCGGTCGCCAGCCGCAGGGCCATCGCCCCGTCGGGGGCGAGCACGGGATCGAAGTCGTCGGACAGCCCACGGCGCAGCGCGTCCCGCAGCGCATGGTCGTCCTCAACGATCAGGATCTTGGAGCGCATGGGATTCTCCCTCGGCCGGGCGGGGAGTCGTGCCCG
Organism: Streptomyces krungchingensis; assembly: GCF_054729265.1. Lineage (NCBI taxonomy): Bacteria > Bacillati > Actinomycetota > Actinomycetes > Kitasatosporales > Streptomycetaceae > Streptomyces > Streptomyces krungchingensis. Next base: position 255,241 of record NZ_JBPUKY010000001.1, on the reverse strand, counting down.
CGATGAACGATCCGTGCGGCCACCGGGTCGACGCCCACAGCACATGCCGAGCCGGCCGATGGCGACGAGCCGGCCTGGGACGACATCGGCGGACCAGTGCACCCCGAGAAGGCCGCGGCTCAGGGCCACCAGCGCGCACGCGGGGCTGTGGCCCGAGAGAAACGACCCGCCGCCGGAGGCGTGTGTGGCCCAGTCCGTGTGCGGCGGCCGGGCCCGGTGTGGCCATACGGTCAGAACCCTTTCCTGCGGACGACCTGAACAGGTTGAACAGGACGACACGACCGACTACAGAGAAGTAGACCGTCTACTGCACTGTAGACGATAAGGGTGCCAAGAGCGTTCCCGAACGAGCGTGTTTCGAGGCGTGCCGACGCATTGGCCGGCTTCGTGCAGGCGGTGCCCGCGGGTGTCGCACCTGCCGGTTCCTCGACGAGAGGCCTCGCCCGGTCCAGGGGCCAGGCGTGCCGCGCCGTCGCCTCCGCCGGCAGGCTCCGCTCCAGGGCGGACGGCGGGTCGGGCACGGTTCATTCGCCCGCGACGCCCTCGGCCTCCCAGCGCAGCAGGTCGCCCGGCTGGCACTCGAGCACCTCGCAGAGTGCGGCGAGCGTCGCGAAGCGCACTGCCTTGGCGCGGCCGTTCTTGAGTACTGCCAGGTTGGCGGGTGTGATCCCTATGCGGTCCGCGAGCTCTCCCACGGACATCTTGCGCTTGGCCAGCATCACGTCGATGTCGACGGCGATCGGCATCAGATCACCTCGTCCAACTCGGCCTGCATCTGCGCCGCTTCGACATCGCGCGCGACGGCCTGGGTGAGCAGCATCCGCAGCACGTGCACGATGAGTGCGACCCCCAGGATGGCCACGCCGACCCCGCCCATGATGACGGTGACGCCCGGGTCGTCCCGCTGGCCCGGGGCGTTGAGGGCCGTGACCGCGAACCATACGAGGGCAGCCGCCACGATCGCGCCGATCATCCCGTCCACGTACCGGAAGGCGGCGTGGGAGAACACGGTTCCGCGTCGCACCATGGTCACCAGCCGCCATACGCAGACCAGAGCGACCTGGGCCGACGCCATGCCCAGAATCGTGCACACGCGCAACGGGGTCAGTGGCAGTGACCCGTCCTCCGGGTCGTTCCCGCTGACCAATGTCCACACCATCATCGCCTGTACGAACACGGTGCCGGCGAGCACCACCACGAGCACGGCGCGCAGCGCACGCACGGTCAGTTTTCCCATGACCCACCCTTCCAATGAGTTGCGATAGAAATCTATCGAATTTCGATAGGTGGGGCAAGGGGGTGGAACGGAGGGTGGGGGGCGGCTTCGCACTTGGTGGGACGCCGCGCGCCGTCTCACGGCATGGCGTTCACGCGAACCGTCGGCTCTCGTGGGACGCCGTTGTGGTGGGGGAGTGGTCGTTGGGCGGCAGACGCAGGGCGAGCAGGGCGATGTCGTCGGTGTTGTCGGAGGCAAGACCGGTCAGGAGTTCCGCGCAGAAGGTCTCCGGGGTTTCGCGGGCGAGGGCCGCAGCGTGTTGGCGCAGGCGGGTGAAGCCGCGGTCGATGGACTCGCCGCGGCGTTCGATGAGTCCGTCGGTGTAGAGGAGAACGGTCGACTGGGCGGGTAGGGGCGCGGTCGCGCTGGTGCGGGGCAGGTCGGTGCTGGCGCCGAGCATGTGTCCGTGGCCGTCGTCCAGGTAGCGGGTGTCGCCGTCCTTGGTGACGAGCAGGGGAGCGGGATGGCCGGCGCTGGAGTGTTCGAGTTCCCAGGGTCCGTTCTCGGGACCGTGGACGAGGGCGTAGAGGCACGTGGCGGTGGCGTCGGGGTACAGGGTGTGCTGAGCGACGTCCAGGCGTTGAAGGATCCTGTGGGGAGATTCCTGGCGGTCGCAGGCGATGCCGCGGAGCATGTTGCGCAGCTTGCTCATGGTGACGGCCGCCTGGAGATCGTGGCCGGTCACGTCGCCGATGATCAGGGTGGTGTCGCCGTTGGGCAGCAGGAAGCTGTCGTACCAGTCCCCGCCGACCTGCGCGCCGCTGGCGGAGGGGGAGTAGCGGGCGGCCATGGTCAGTGCGCCGCCGTGAGGCAGGGGAGGCAGGAGCGAGCGTTGCAGCCGCTCGGCGATGTGCTGGGTCTCGCGGTGCAGACGGGCATTGTCGATGGCGAGGCCGACGCGGTGGACGATGTCGTCGACCAACCGCACGTCGTCGGCAACGAGCAGCGGATGATCGCCGCATCGTGTGACGGTCAGGGCGCCGAGTACCTCCCGACGGGCCCAGAGCGGGGCGATGATGGCGCTGACCGCGTCCCGCCGGGCGTATCCCAGTTCCTCGGCGGTGTCCCATGGGTCGCGGTGCGGAGCCGACTTTTGAAGATCGGCACGGGTCAGGAGCAGCGGGCCCGCGCCGCGCAGGACACGGGCCAGTGGGCCGGTGGCCGTCTCCGGCAGAGTGGTTCGCTCCTCCGTCAGCAATGCGGAGGCGGTCTCGGTCCGCGTCGCGCAGATGCGATGGACCTCGTCGTCGCCCGCCAGCCGGTCGATGGCACACCAGTCTCCGACGCGGCGCGCCAGGATCGTGCAGACCCGACGCAGCCCCTCGCTCGCATCCATGGTCTCGGCCAGGGCGGAGTTGATGTCCGCCAGCACCGTCAGCCGGGTCAGCGCCAGCTCAAGCATCTGATCAACGTCGTAGCCTTCCACGGAGGGTGCCTTCCCGAATCGATAGCCGCGCGATCGTCATCGGGTGCGGATGCCATCACCTGGGCTACGCACGGCATGCGAGGCGCGTGCCGGCCGACCGGCCCGGCTGTGCGACCCGCATGGCCGGAGCGCCTTCGTGCGGACGGCGGGTCAGCCCAGCGACTCGCCGAACTCGGCCTGATGGTTGGGCAGTCCGGCCGTGGTGGCCTCGAACGAGAACGACCCGTTCGCGGGGATCCCGCCGGAGCCCGCCGCGAACGCCCACACCGAAGCGCTGGAGGCGTTCTCGTCCGGGTCGCCGACGACCAGCCCGGCCTTGTGGTCGGCATTGGTGTCGACCAGCACGGTCGCAAGGCCGAACCGGTCGCCCTTCTCCGCGGTGCCGGGCACCCCGCTGGTGTGTCCTGACGTGGTGGGACGGAAGGGTGAGAGGCGGTTCAGCCGGCGAACACGGAACCGAGCCCGGCGCCCTTCGCGACCGTGCCGAGGGTGCGGGCGGTGACCGCGTAGGAGCCTCGGGCAGTCGTTCGGCCCGGGAACACCCAGAACGCGCCCGCGCCGGCGTCCTCCCCTGGCGCACCGACCACCGGCTCGGCCCTGCCGTCGCCGTTGCCGTCCGCCAGGTAGGTGGTGGAACCGAAGGCGTCCCCCGACTCGGCGGTCCCCGGCACGCCCGTGCCGTCCTGGCTGAACACCTTGGTGCCGGCGCCGGTCACCCCCGAACGGCCGCCCGGTACGACGGCGAAGGTGCCGGCGTTCCGCACCCGGCCGAAGTCCTCGTACGGGATGCCCGCGACGATGTCCGCACAGCCGTCGCCGTCGACGTCCCGGACAGAAACGGACCGGCCGAACTCGTCCCCGGCCTCCTGGCTGCCCGGCACCCCCGGCGTGTCCTGGGTGATCACCTGAGGAGCGCCGGGCACGAGGCCCCGGAGGCCGGAGTAGACGATCCGCAGGTACGCCCCGCCGACGACGAGATCCGCCCGGTGGTCACCGTTGAGATCGCCGAGCGCCACGGTGTCGGCGGGCGGCCCGGTCAGGTCCGACAGCCGCACGGGGGCCCGCAGGCCGTCGCGGCCGCCCCGCGCGTAGTACACGTAGGTGCCGTAGTTGCCCTCGTCGTCCGGGTCGTACGTCCGCGCCAGCGTCACGATGTCGTCGACGCCGTCACCGTCGGTGTCCCCGACCGCCGCTGCGACCGTGTTCAGGTCGCCGTCGCTGAAGTCCGCGCCTTCCTGAGTGTTCGCCGGGCGGCCGTCGCGCCCGAACGGGCCGAACAGCACACGGCCGTTGTGCGCCAGGTCCTGGTGCCCGTCGCCGTCGAAGTCACCGGACACGGTCCGATAGGCCTGCCCGATACCGCTGCCCTCGGCGGGCAGCAGCGTGCCGGAGCCGACGCCCCTCGCACCGCCCCACAGCACCGTCCGGCTGCCCTGCCGGCCGATGCCGTCCTGGCTCCAGCGCTCGTTCCCGGCATCGACGAGCAGATCGGCGTACCCGTCGCCGTCCAGGTCAGCCGTGGTGAGCCGGCTGCCGAACAAGTCGCCCTGCTCGACCGCGCCGGGGACGCCCGCGGACGCCTGCGAGTAAACCTTCTTCGCCGAAAGCCCCGCGGCGGACCCGTACAACACCGCCACATAGCCCGCGCGAGCCTTGCCCCCCACGGTGGCGTACGGCGCGCCGACGGCAAGGTCCTCGTAGCCGTCACCGTTGAAGTCGGCACGCAACTCGTGGGCGGCCCGCTGGGGAGCGGCACTCGCCGCGAAGGTCAGTGCCGGCAGGGCTCCGGCGGCCACGGCGACAGCGGTGGCCGTCGCGAGAGTACGCGTGCGGAAGGGACGAGACGGGGAGGACACATCGGCTCCGGAAGTCGTGGAGACAGAGGAGTGCGGCGTGACGAGGCTCAAGATCCCCTCCACGCCGCACAGTTCGACTCACCCGAGCGGGACGGGGTTGCCCTGGAAGAGGTCCAGATTTCTCACTCCGTTCACCAAGACCACCTGTGAACGCGGGAAGACCTCACTCGAACGGGGCGACATGGTCATACCCACGCAACGCGTGACCTTGCTCGGCGCGCGTGTCCCGTCGCCACTGCACCGCGGGGCACGGCGAGTTGACGCCTCCGGGGCGTTCGGCACCGGAGGCGGAGCTCGGTCAGGAGTCCGAGAGGCGTGGATCAACCGTGTGCGACCGCTGGGGTGTTGCTCCTGACCGTCCGGCAGTCGTGAGGGGCCGCACGAGCACTGGCGCGCGACTCGGTATGAAGGTGCCGACACCTCTGGGCCGGCACGAGTCGATCAATACAGTCACCTTGGATGAGTCAGTACGGCAGCACACGTCCCGACGGCGTCCTGCGGTCGATCGGCATCTCGCGTGGAGCGGCGGGCCGGCGGTTGACGCGAATCCGGATCTGACGGTTCATGACGCCTCCTCATGACTGATGAGCCCAGCGTCCTCGTCGACGCGCTTGGACGCATCGTGCCCACGGATGCGGCTCTTACCCTCCGAGCAGGATTTTTTCGGCACCCACCCTCGTCCCTGAGAAGGACAACAAGGCCCGGTGTCGTTCGGATCCGTTCGGATCAGGCGCCCGCGGACCCGCACTGATCCGATCGTCATTCCCGCCCGAGCAGGATCGCGTCGTCCGCCATGGCGGCAGCCTCAAAAAGCTGAGCAGACGCCACCCGTCCGGGCGTCGATGTCGGCGCCGTCCCGGAACGCCCTCGCGCTGCCACCGGCCGTCGGTGGTGCGACCGCCGTGATGGTGGGCACCGAAGAGACCCGGAACGCCCGCGCCCGGCGTCGGGGTTCCACCCGGTTGCACCGTCCCGCGGTACGGTCCAGCAGGACCTCGGTAGCATTCTGCAGGCGGGCAGCGGCCCGAGCACCATCTCTGGAGTTGAATCGGCCGATGGACATGTCCTCCCGAGAGATCCGCATACCACTCAGCGAGGCCGTCGAAGTACTGCACGACCTGAACGAGTTCGTCGTTTCCCTCGACCGACTCGGATCCCGTCAGGCATCCGGAACTGCCGACGAGTGCACCGTCGGCAAGTTCATTGCGGACTGGGATGTCGCTCGTCGACTGGCCCGCGCCCGACGGGTCATCAGCGTCGCGCTGGATGCGCAACTGAGCCAGGAGGACAACGCCGAGATCGACGCCCTGTGCGACCGAGGGCGCTTCTACGGCACCGGAGCATCTCCGGAGTAACGCCCCCTGGCGAGTGAGGGGCTTTCAACACCACGCATCACCGCGTCCAGCCCCGCTTGGATGAGCCGGTGCGACTCGACGTGTTGACCGAATGCCCTGGCACGCCCGATGTGACTGAGCTGCTTGAGGGCGTCATCGTGGGTCATCGGACTGTTTTGCAGTAGGCGACGAGGAGGAAGGGGCTCTCACGCCCGCCGACGCTGCTGCACCATGTTTTGTCTTGGCCGACTCCGGATCTGCTACGAGCTCTGCTCCAACCCCGTGGCCGAGCGTGAGGTGCCTGTCTCTTCCCGGTCTTCTGACGTGTCGAAGGTGTCGCGGGCGCGTTCGATGGCGGGCAGGTGTTCTGCGGCCCATGCCAGCAGTACGTCCACGGGGTGCCTGAGGGTCTTGCCCAGCGGTGTGATGCGGTACCTGATCGCGACCGGGCGTGTGGAGATGACTTCGCGCTCGATCACTCCGTTGCGCTCGAGTCGTCGAAGTGTTGCCGTCAGCGACTTCTGGGTGACTTCGGGGATGGCCCGGCGCAGTTCGTTGAAGCGGCAGGGGCGTTCGCAGAGCTCGTTGAGGACGCTGAGGGACCACTTGTCGAGCACCTGGTCGAGCAGTTCGCGGTGCGGGGCGGGGGTGCGGAGTTCGTCGTCGGTATCCATGGCGAAACCTGGTGTCGTTGAAGTGTCTTCTTCCTACTAGGTAGCGTACAGATACCTTTCTTGAGCAGGAGGAACAACCATGACCGTCAAGCACTTCACGCCGGAGGGCATGCTGCAGCCCACCCCCTACCACCACGTCGCCGTGGGCACCGGGTCCAAGCACATACACGTCAGCGGGCAGGTCGCACGCAACGCCGACGGGACGCCGGTGGCAGTGGGCGACCTTGCCGGCCAGGTCGCCCAGGCGCTGCGTAATACCGCCCTCGGACTGCGAGGAGCGGGCGCGACGTTCGCGGATGTACTGCGCCTGACCTTCTACGTGACGAAGTGGAGCCCGGAGAAGATCGACGACTTCATGACCGGAGTGGAGACAGTCGCCGACGAGATCGGGCTTCGACTTCCCATGCCACCGGCGTCCCTCATCGGAGTCGACCACCTCTTCGAGCCGGATGTGCTCGTCGAGGTCGAAGCCACCGCGGTGCTCGACTGACCCGACGCACGCCTCAGGGCCTCGTGTCGCCGCTGTCAGACCGACTGTCCCGGCGACGTCGTCAGCAACGGCAGGCCCAGACGATCGCTGAGCTCGTGCACGTCGACGCCGAAGGTCTGCCGCACGCTCACACCGTGCGCGGTGATGTCGAACACCGCCAGGTCCGTGTAGACGCGGTTCACGCAGGCGAGCCCGGTGAGCGGGTAGCCGCACTCGGACACCAGCTTGGGTGTTCCGTCGCGGGTGAACAGGTTCATCATCACGAAGACCTTCTTCGCGCCGATCGCCAGGTCCATGGCTCCGCCCACCGCGGGGATGGCGTCGGGTGCGCCGGTGTGCCAGTTGGCGAGGTCGCCTTGTGCGGAGACCTGGAACGCGCCGAGTACGCAGAAGTCCAGGTGGCCGCCGCGCATCATCGCGAAGGAGTCGGCGTGGTGGAAGTAGGCGGCGCCGGGCAGTTCGGTGACGGGGACCTTGCCCGCGTTGGTCAGGTCCGGGTCGACCTGGTCCTCCCCGGCGGCGGGTCCCATGTTCAGCATGCCGTTCTCGGTGTGGAGGACGACGCCGGAGGTGGGGGAGAGGTGGTCGGCGACCAGGGTGGGCTGGCCGATGCCGAGATTGACGAAGGAGCCGTGCGGGATGTCGCGAGCGATCAGCGCCGCGATGTCGTGCTTGCTCAGCGGGCCCTGTCCGGGCGTCTGTGAAGGTGTCTGGTTCATACGTGATCAACCACCTGGACGACTCGGTCGACGTAGATGCCGGGCGTGACGACGGTCTCGGGGTCGATCGCGCCGGTCTCGACGATCTCCTGGACCTGGGCGATGACCGTGGTAGCCGCGGTGGCCATGACGGGGCCGAAGTTCCGGGCGGTCTTGCGGTAGACGAGGTTGCCCATACGGTCGGATCGGTGGGCGCCGATCAGCGCGACGTCCCCGCTGATGGGGTACTCCAGCACGTGGGTGCGGCCGTTGATCTCGCGTACCTCCTTGCCTTCGGCCAGCAGTGTGCCGGCGCCGGTGGGGCAGAAGAAGGCGCCGATGCCGGCTCCGGCCGCCCTGAGGCGTTCCGCGAGATTTCCCTGGGGGACGACCTCGAGTTCGATCTTTCCTGCCCGGTAGAGATTGTCGAACACCCACGAGTCGGCCTGGCGGGGGAAGGAGCAGATCACCTTGCGGACCCGTCCCTTGGCGAGCAGCGCGGCCAGGCCGGTGTCGCCGTTGCCGGCGTTGTTGGAGACGACGGTGAGGTCGGTGGCCCCCTGGCGTATCAGGGCGTCGATCAGTGCGACGGGCATGCCGGCCATGCCGAAGCCTCCGACGAGCACCGTCGAGCCGTCCTGGATGCCGGTGACCGCCTCGTCCACGTCGGTGTACAGCTGCGCGGTCATCGGCTGTTCCCGGTGACGTTCTCCAGGACGACAGCCAGTGCCTGGCCGACGCCGATGCAGATGGCGGCGACACCCCACCGCTGTCCGGACTCCTGCAGACGGCGGCTGAGGGTGCCCAGCAGCCTGCCGCCGGAAGCGCCCAGGGGGTGGCCGAGGGCGATGGCGCCGCCCTTCGCGTTGACGACCTGCGGATCGATGTCCCAGGCGTCCACGCAGGCCAGTGCCTGCACCGCGTAGGCCTCGTTGAGTTCGACGGCGGCGACGTCCGACCAGGAGATGCCGGCGCGTTTCAGGGCCCGGTTCGCCGCCTCGACGGGGGCGAAGCCGAACATCTGCGGATCCAGCGCGGAGACGCCGCGGCCCGCGATGCGGGCGAGGGGATCGCTGCCGATGCGCACCGCGGCGGCCTCCGAGCCGATGAGCACCGCCGAGGCGCCGTCGTTGAGCGGGGAGGCGTTGCCGGCCGTGATGAGGCCGTCGGTGCGGAAGGCCGGTTTGAGTGCGGCGAGCTTCTCCATGCTGGTTCCGGGGCGGATTCCCTCGTCCCGATGGAGAGCGGTGCCGTCTTCCTGTGGGACGGGGACGACCAGGTCGTCGTAGAAGCCCGCGTTCCAGGCCTCGTCGGCGAGGCGGTGGGAGCGGAGGGCGAATGCGTCCTGGCGCTCCCGGGAGATCGCGAAACGGTCGGCCAGCTGCTCGTTGGCCTCACCCAGCGAGACCGTCCACTCCTTGGGCATGCGCTCGTTGACCAGGCGCCATCCGAGCGTGGTCGACACCGCGGTGGTGTTCCCGACCGGGTAGGCGCGCTCGGGCTTGGGCAGCACCCAGGGAGCCCGGGTCATCGATTCGACTCCGCCCGTCAGGACGATGTCCGCGTCGCCGGTCTCGATGGCGCGCGAGGCGATGAGGGCGGCGTCCAGGGACGATCCGCACAGGCGATTGACGGTCGTGGCGGGCACCGAGGTGGGGAGTCCGGCGAGGAGGACGGCCATCCTGCCGACATTGCGGTTGTCCTCACCGGCGCCGTTGGCGTTGCCCCAGACGACGTCACCGATCTCTTCGGGATCCAGGGCCGGAGTCCTGGCCAGAGTTCCGTTGATGATGTGTGCGGCGAGGTCGTCGGGCCGGATGTGGGCGAGAGCGCCCGAGTACCGGCCGAAGGGGGTCCGTGCCGCCGAATAGAGATAGCTGTCGTTCACACCGTCACCGTAGGAGCCCGTCGGACGGCCCGTCCAAGACCTAATCGCGATCGATTGATAAAGACGCCTTATAGAATCGGGTCATGGAGCTACGGCAGATCCGCTACTTCCTGGCGTTGGCCGAGGAATGCCACTTCGGCCGCGCGGCTGCTCGCCTGCACGTGGCACAGCCGGCCCTCTCCCAGCAGATCAAGCAGCTGGAGAAGGAGCTGGGCACCGCGCTGTTCACCCGCTCCACCCGGCACGTCGCGCTCACCGAAGCCGGTCAGCACTTCGTCGAGTACGCACGCTCCCTGACCGCGCAGGCCGAACAGGCCCGACGTCACATGACGGAGCTGGCCACCGGCTACATCGGCCGCGTCTCCATCGGCTTCATCGGCACGGCCACCTACGACCTGCTGCCCCAGGTCGCACGCACCGTACGCGCCCACATGCCCAACGTCACCATGGATCTGCGAGGCGAACTCCTCACCCCCGACCTGGTCGACGGCCTGCTCGCCGGCACCTACGACCTCGCGGTCCTCCGCGGCACCGTCGAGCACGAGGACATCCGCACCACGCTCCTGCGCTCCGAATCCCTGGTGGCCGTTCTGCCCTCCCACCATCCACTGGCGGGCCGACGACGCATCGCGCTCGAAGAGCTGGCCGACGAGCCCTTCGTCATCCACCCCTCACGCTCCCGCTCCTCCATGTACGACCAGGTCCTGGCCGCGTGCCGACGTGCCGGCTTCCAGCCCCCCTCCCTGATGGAGGTCGGCGAGACGGCCACACTCGTCGTCTTCGTCGCCGCCGGCCACGGCGTCGCCCTCGTCCCCGCGTCGGTCCAGAGCCTCAGCCTCAGCAGCGTCGCCTACGTGCCGATCACCGAGAACGAATCCGTCGACCTGGTGCTCGCCCGCCGTGCCCGGGGCAGCACCCCCGCAACCGAGCAGGTCTCCTCCGTGATCAGACGATGCGCCCATGACCTGGAACACCCGGAGAGCCCGGCCCCTACCCCTACTCTGGAGAAATGACGAGCGGGACGACAGACGCCCCGGTGCGCTTCAGCACCGTCGGACTTCCCGAGGCACAACGCATCGCCTTGTGGGAGGAGCACAACGCCACGGCCCTCATCGGCCTGCGCTGCCGCGCCCTCCAGGACACGGCCCTGAACGCGACAGAGATCAACCTGCAGCTCCCCCGGGCGCATGTGGCCCGAGTGCTCGGCAGCCCGCACGTCGTCGAACGGCCCCAGGCAGAGATCCGCCGCGTGCCGTCCGGAGCCGTGGCCTGCTACCTGACCCTGGCCGGCGACGCGTTCTTCTACCACGACGACGGGGTCCATCTGCTGCACCCCGGGCAGATGCTGGTCTGCGACGCCGACCAGCCCTTCATGCGTGGCTTCTCACACGGCCTCGAAGAAGTCGCGATCAAGATCCCCCACGAGGTCTGGCGTGAGCTCGGGGGGCCGGTGTCTCTCACGCGACCGCTGGTCATCGGCGACGACGCCGTCGTCCAGACCAGGACGCTGGCCACGCTCGCCGCCCAGGCACTGCGCCCGGAAAGCTCCGCCGACGTGGACGAGGACGTCCTGCTGGACCTGCTCGCCTCCATGGTGACCGGTCGGGCAGCGTCCCTCGCCGCCGTCCACCTGACCGTCGCCAAGGCGTACATCGACGAGCACCTGACCGACCCGGGCCTCTCGGCGGCCCGCATCGCCCGCGGCGTCGGGATCAGCGAGCGCCACCTCTCACGGGTCTTCTCCTCGGGCGGCACGACCGTTCCGCAATACCTGCTCCACCGCCGCCTGGAGCGTGCCCGAACGCTGCTGCAGCAGGGCGGCGTGACGACCGTGACCGAAGCCGCAGCACGCTGTGGGTTCGGATCGGCCACCCACTTCTCCCACCGGTTCAAACAGCGATTCGGGCTGCGCGCCACCGATGTGCTGCGTCAGGCCCGCGCACAGCCCTGACGCAGCCCGGCCCCGTCAACTCCCCTCGGGCGCCAGAACGATGTCGAAGCGGACCTGCGTCCACGAACGGTCGCTCAGATCGCGTCCGTCCGGTGCGGGCGTACCCGGCGCCCGCACGTGGAAGTCCTTCACGAGCGACTCCTTCACCCCGAACACGGCGTCACTGCCGAGGAGTTCGTCACCGCTGACGAAGATGTGCGTGACCAGCGTGCGCAGGGCGGGAGCGCTGACCATGAAGTGCAGGTGCGAGGCCCGCATGGGTGAACGGCCGGTCGCCGCCAGCAGCCCGCCGACCGGCCCGTCGTGAGGAATGGGATACGGCGTCGGCGTCAGCCCCCAGAAGCGGTAGCGACCGTCGGCGTCGGTGAACAGATGCGCCCGCGCCGTGATCCGGTCGTCGCCGTACTGCGTGTCGTAGAAGCCGTCCTCGTCCGCCTCCCACACCTCGATCCGCGCTCCGGGGACCGGCTTCCCGGTGGTGTCGGTGACGGTGCCCTCCACCCAGCAGGGCTGTCCGGGCGCGCCGAAGGCGATGTCTGCGCCGAGATCGATCTCAGGACTGTTCTCGACGAAGAACGGCCCGAAGACGGTGGCTTCGGTGGCGTCGCCGTGCGCCGCGTTGTTGACGGCGACCGTCTGCATGGAGGCGCCGAGCACGTCCGACAGCAGGATGAACTCCTGGCGCCGCTCGTCGGTGATGTGACCGGCGCGGGTGAGGAATTCGATCCCCGCGTTCCATTCCTGCTCGGTGAGGCGGACCTCCCGCACGAAGTCGTGCAGGTGGTGGACCAGGGACCGCATGATCTCGCGCAGCCGAGGGTCGGTGCAGCCGTCGAAGGACGCGAGCACCTCGCGGGTGATCGCGGCTTCCCGCTCCTGCTGCTCAGCCGGGACCGGGGCACCAGGGGTGGTGAGGTCGTGGGTCATCGGGGATCTGTTCCTTCCCAGGCGCTTCGGACGAGGTCGGTGATCGCGTCGAGGGTGACCGGCACGGGGTTGCCGGCCGGGGCGGCCGCCACGACGGCCTGGGCGGCGTCGGCAATGCCGTCGGCAGGCATCCCGAGATCGCGCAGCGAGCGCGGGGCGCGCAGCCGGTCACGCAGCCGCGCCAGCCCCTCGCTCGCGCTGGGAGCGTCGAGGGCCGCCGTCAGACGCTGCTCGGCGCCCGGGACGCCGGGAGCGTTGAAGGCGAGGACGTAGGGCAGGACGACGGCGTGGGTCTGGGCGTGAGGCAGGTTGAACATGCCGCCCAGTACGTGGCAGATCTTGTGGTGCAGACCCGAGCCCGCCGACGCGAATGCCGCCGCGGACAGGTACGCGCCGTACAGCGCCTTCTCCCGGCCCTCCATCGCATCCGGTTCCGCGGCGACCAGAGGCAGGCCGACGCGCAGGGCCCAGGCACCCTCGATGGCCAGGGCCTGATTGATGGGGTCGGCCCGCGGGGCCCACAGGGAGTCCACGCAGTGCGCCAGGGCGTTCAGACCCGAGGCGACACTGAGCTCGACGGGCAGGGTGAGGGTCAGCGCGGCGTCGTAGACGATCGTGCGCGGCAGGACCTTCGGATCCGAGCCGGTGGTCTTGACCGAGTTCTCCGTCATCCCCCACACGGCAGTGGCCTCGGATCCCGCATAGGTGGTCGGTACGGCGATGATCGGTAGCCCCGTGGTCAGCGCGACCGCCTTGGCCAGACCGGTGGTCGAACCGCCACCCACGCTGACCAGGGCGTCGACGTCCCGCTCGGCAGCAGCGGCTCGCGCCCTGTGCGCCACTTCCACGGGGACGTGCATGACGACCTCATGGTGCCGGTGAGCCACGGGAAGGCCGGTGGTGATGCGCTCGGCCAGTTTCTCCTCGGACGCACCCGCGATGACCATCACCCGCCGCGCGCCGAGATCGTCGACTTCGGCGGCGAGCCCCTCCGCCGCGGCGCCGGAGGCGAACCTCACCCGCTGCGCCAGTGTGTCGTGTACGAACTGCACGGGTCAGTCCTTCCCCAGGATCGAGAGCAGGGCGCTGCGCAGCTCGTCCTCAGGACTCTCGGGCAGCTCCATCGCGCGCCAGGCGATGTGCTTGTCGGGCCGCACCAGCAGGACACCACCCTCGCCGATCTCGCGCAGCTTGGCCCAGTCGTAGTACAGGTCGCTGACCTCGCGGCCCGGGCCGATGACGACGGCACGCAGCGGGATGCCGAGGTCCTGGCCGACCTTCTCGGCCGCGTCCTGCCACGCCTCGCCCGCGATTCCGGTCAGCAGGGTCCAGCGGTCGTAGGGCGCCAGGTCCATGAGTGCCTTGCGGTGCGCGCTGTCGCCCACCCAGGCGTGCGGCAGATGCGCCCCGGGGACGGTCGACATCTCGTAGTAGAGATCGGCATCCCGTGCAGAGGACGGCGGTTCGGCACCCTCGGCAACGACCGCGGTCGACGTGTAGTGCTGGCCGAGCTCGACACCGTGAGCGTTGAACTCGTAGTTCTTCAGATCCATCGCCCGCACCAGGGCAGCCCGCTTGGCGGCGCCCGCAGGGGTGTTGGCCTTGCGCTCCTCGATGGCGGCCGCCATCTCCGCCTCGCTCGTCGCGTCGAGGACACCCAACGCCTGGAAGATGTCGATGAACTCGCGGCTGGACTTGTTGGCTCGCTTGACGATGCGCTCCGCGACCGGTGCCCGCTCGACGGTGTAGGTCTCCAACAGGGCAGGGTCCGCATGCCCCTTGAGTACCGCCGCGATCTTCCACGCGAGGTTGTAGGAGTCCTGGACGGAGGTGTTGGACCCCAGGCCGTTGCTCGGCGGGTGCCGGTGGACGGCGTCGCCCGCGCAGAACACCCGGCCCTGCTGAAGCCGGGTCGCGTACATCTCGTTGTTGCCCCACAGGCTCGTGCCGGTGATCTCGACCTCGAGATCCGGGACCCCGAGAAGATTGCGCACGATCTGCGCGGCGGCTTCCTCGTCGACGACCGGGGGTTCCTCCGAGATGTCGTAGCCCCACACGATCAGCCACTCGTTCCACGGGCGCACCATGCGCACCAGACCCGCGCCGATGCCGCCCACGTTGGAGCCCGGCTGGATGACCCAGTACAGGACGGACGGCCGGTGGGCGACAAGACGGGTGATGTCGGCCTTGAACGTGATGTTCATCGAGCCGGCGATGTCCATCGCGCCTTCGAACGGCAGATCGATGTCCGCGGCGACCTTGGAACGGGCCCCGTCCGCGCCGATCAGGTACTTCGCACGGATGCTGTATTCCTGGCCGGTGAGCCGGTCCAGCACCTGCACCGTGACGCCGTCCGCGTCCTGGGTGTGCGACAGGTACTCGGTGGAGAACCTGGTCTGGGCGCCGCGCTGGGTCGCGTTGCGCACCAGGATCGGCTCCAGGTAGGACTGCGGGATGTCGACGGTCAGACAGGGAGACGCGAGCCGGTAGTCGGCCTCCCGGTCGGGACGGGTGCCCCAGGTGTGGATCCGCCCGATCTCCTCACCGGCGATGCTGGTGCAGAACACCGTGTCACCGACCAGACCGTGTTCGGTGGCATCTGCCAGGACCTGGTCCTCGATGCCGAGATCGCGAAAGACCTCCATGGACCGCTGATTGGTGATGTGGGCGCGGGGGGTGTTGGCCGTCCACCGGTACTTCGTGATCATGATGGTGTCGACGCCGAGAGTCGACAGCAGCAGCGCGGCGGACGCACCCGCAGGGCCGGAACCGACGACCACGACGTCGGTCGTCACGGCCGAGTCGGTGGGCAGTTCGGTCTCGGGGATCCCGTCGTTGAATATGGGCATCGTCATGGGCCTTTCATCGATCCGGCAACGTCGCCGAGGACGCCAGTGTGAGACCGACCGAACGGTTGGGGAACGGATCGGCTTCCAGGTTGGCGGGAACACCAAGACATGGCGGATCCGCGAAGACCGGGAGCCGCAGCGAGGGCGCCCGCGTGCTCCCGCCGCACCTCGATCGGCGCGGAGCCGGAGGTCCGCAGCGGTGGCAGGGCATGGCGGCTGCCGCGCTCCGATCGGGCAGGGCTCAGCCGCCGTCCGCAGCAGCTCGTACACGGGGTGTACGGCACACACCGATCGCCGGCGACACCGACAGTTCACCGGCACGCTGTGGACCTACCCGCAGCCGGCCGGGACCCTGACCCGTGTCACCGGCACAGCGGTCACGCTGCACGCACGGCAAGAGCGCCTGCCGGGCGCCCAGGGCCGGCTCGATGACCAGGTGCGCTGCGGCGCGCTGGAGCGGCAGACGGACGACCTCCAGCGCGTTCTCGGCAGGCCTGCGACCTCGCTGGAGGAGGCTGTGAGGGCGCTGTTCGGGGACCCGCCGGTGTGACGAGCCGGTCCTGCGACCTATGAGCGTGCTGAGGTGTGGGTGCGGACTCGCCGAGTATCCGCCGCGACGTTGTCACGAATGGCTGGTGGCCCCCCGACGCGTCCGTGCGGAGGCCGAGACCCTTCACCTCGAAACTCGCATGTGACACCCGCGTTGACCAGGCACGCTGTTGCCGCGCGCCCCCGTGTTGCCGCGCGGCAGCAGCGGGCCTGGTGCGGTCCGACCGCGGTGAACGTGTGAGGCGTCAGCGCTCAAGCGGACTGCTGAGTGTCCGACCCCTCCTGGGCAGGCTCTGAGCCCTCCGGGGCGGTGTAGAAGACGGATGAGCCCTGCTTGCTGCGCTGGGCCTGATTCTTGGCCACCAGTCCTTCGAGCGTGGTGCGCACGACCGTGTTCTTGATGGCACGCTCGGGGTGCTGCTGCCCCAACGCGGTGGCGACTTCGGCGGCGGAGCGGGGCTCACCGCTGTCCGCCAGGTGTTCGCGGACGAGGTCGACGAGCTTGGGGAGGGGCGAAGGGGCGGCCGGTGTCTTGCCCCCTTCCTTCTTGCTGCTCTTCCCCCGCGGTGTGTCCACGGACTTCTTCGCCGCCCGCGGCTTCCTGCCCGTGCCCGCCGCTGTCGCCGTCTTCTTGCGGGGAGCGGGCACTGCTGCGGCGGCTTCAGGGGCGGACTCGGCGAGCGGCGCCGGGACGCCCAGGGCCTGCTGGACGTTCACCAGGACGCTGTGGTCGTGCTGCAGCGCAGTCAACTGCGCCTGCAACGCCTCGATCTCGCCGACCATACGTTCCTGTTCCTTGAGATTCCGCTCAAGGTCCCCGGCCACCTGCGCGCTGTACTGCGAGGTCAACTCGGTGGTCACGGTGGTGGTTTCGGCCATGATGCTCACACCCCTTCCGGGCGCCGCGGCCGACGGGCGGCAGGGGCGCGGTGCATGTGAAGTCTCATCGTGTGCTGTTCAGCCTGGTGCGGTGCGGGCAGTGAATGTTGCTACCGCACACCTCGGTTCTAGCGATAGTACGGGAGGTATGCGCAATGTCCTCAGATGCATGGCTGAAATCCAGCAGATCGAGGACGGCCGTGGCCGGAGCGCAGACCCACTTGCGGCGCCGGGACTGCCGCGGTGAGGCGAAGCCGAGTGCCAGTGCACTTCGTCGGTGTCTCACTGACGGTGCCGTGGGGACGCGGTGAGTCTGGCCATACGCAGTCGAGTAACTCCTCAGTCTGCTCAAGGAGTTGCTCATGCCTGCGGCCAGCGGTGCCCAGCTCGGGATCGGGGGTCGTCGGGATGCTGTGGGCCGCCGGCCTCGGTGAGGTCAGGCGTTCCCGGTCGGGAACATCCGCCCGCAGAGCCGTTCATGCATTCGACAGTGCTCGGTCCGGCCGGTGACGTCTGCTTCAACTCGTGCCTTGACGAGGTGTTCTGACGGGCGCAAGACCTCCTCCACGGCGGCTTCGTCGTGTCCGACGGCTTCGGCGCTCCCCAGTACTTCCTCACGGTGGCGTCCGGGGACGAAGTGCTGCGCGAGGTCTGGACAGCTTCCTGAGGGCGTGCTGTCATACCGCTGGCAGAGGGTTTCCAACGTTGAAAAGGCCGCCTCGCCGAACGTGCCTCGGCCGGTGCGCAGCTCCCTACGGGCTTCCTCACAGGAGCACGTAACCCTGCCCCGGCGGTCGGACGCGGTCACGGCCTCTGTACGAGGAAAGGTTCGATGACACGACACGACACCCGCCCCAGAGCCAGAGTGCTGGCGCTGCTTGCCACCGCAGCGCTGGTGCTGCCCCCGAGCGGAATGCTGCCCGCCGCGGCAGCCGCAGAGTCGACGGGCAGTGCCTCGGCACTCGCCGCCGAACAGGCCGCCGTCCAGACGCATGGTCTGAAGGGCGAGTACTTCAGCATGTCGGCTCCCGGTGCCCGGGACTTCGCCGAACTCGGTGGGACGACACTCGACCCGCAGATCAACTTTTCCGGTCTGACCGACACCTTCAAGGAGTTGACCGGGAAGACGGAGCACACCACCGCCCGATGGACGGGCCAGATAGAAGCGCCGGCCACGGGTGACTACACCTTCTACGCCATCGGCGACAACGGCTTCCGGCTCTTCATCGACGACAAGCCCGTCATCGACCACTGGGTGGGGGACTGGGACCGGGAGCAGACGAGCCAGCCCGTCAAACTGACCGCCGGTGAGAAGCACTCGTTCCGCCTGGAACTGTTCCAGGACACCGGTGGCGCCAACATGTATCTGCGCTGGTCGACGCCGACGCTGGCCAAGCAGATCGTGCCGATGTCCGTGTTCACCCCGCCGGCCGACTTCGAGGTCTTCCCGGTGGAGCCGACCGTCGCGGAGAACGGGCGGCGGCTGCGCGCTCGTTTCGAGGGCAAGGTGGGCGGCCTCCAGGCGGTCAAGGACCACTTGAAGGTCGAGGCCGACACGACCGCCATGCCGATCGATTCGGTCACCCCCGTCCCCGGGGACTCCTCCTCCCTCTACGTCAACCTGGCGGAGCCCATCCAGCAGAACCAGCTGGTCCGGGTCTCCTACGACGGCGAGGGCGGTCTGACGACCGGCGGCAAGGCCGTGCCGAAGGTCATCCGCTACGCGGAGAACGACTCCACCCACCGCCTCACCACCAAGTGGGGCGACGAGGTCGACAAGAACCACCCGCTGCCCGAGTACCCGCGCCCGCAGCAGAAGCGGTCCAAGTGGCAGAACCTCAACGGGCCTTGGCAGTTCAGCGGCGCCAAGGCCGGTGAACAGCCGGTCTTCGGCAAGAACCTCGACGAGAAGATCATCGTGCCGTACCCGGTCGAGTCGCAGCTCTCCGGGCTCGAACGGCACGAGGACCACATGTTCTACCGCCGGCTCATCGACGTGCCCGAGAGCTGGAAGGTGGGCAAGAGCGACCGCTCCAACCGGCTCAAGCTCAACTTCGGCGCCGTCGACTACCAGGCCAGTGTCTACGTCAACGGCACGAAGGTCGCCGACCACACCGGCGGCTACAACGCCTTCAGCGCCGACGTCACCGACGCCCTGAAAGGCACCGGCAAGCAGGAGATCGTGGTCGCCGTCACCGACACCGGTGGCGCGGACCAGCCCATGGGCAAGCAGTCCACGAACCCGGGCGGCATCTTCTACACGCAGAGCTCCGGTATCTGGCAGACCGTGTGGATGGAGCCCGTGGCTCCCGCCTCGATCGAAAACGTTGTCACCACGCCCGACATCGACACCGGCACCCTCGCGGTGAAGGTCGACGCCGCAGGCGCCTCCTCCTCCGCCCGTGTGGAGGCCGTCGCCCGTGACGCCCGCGGCCAGGTCGTCGGCAAGGTCAGCGGGACGGCGGACGAGCAGCTCACCCTGCCTGTGGCGAAGCAGCATCTGTGGAGCCCGGACGACCCGTACCTGTACGACCTCGACGTCACCCTGACCGACGGCAGGTCGAGCGACAAGGTCCGCAGCTACTTCGGTATGCGGAAGATCGGCATCGAGAAGGTGGGCGGCTTCAACAAGCTCGTCCTCAACCACAAGCCGATCTTCTCCCTCGCCACCCTCGATCAGGGCTTCTGGCCCGACGGTCTCTACACCGCGCCCAGCGACGAAGCCCTCGCCTTCGACCTGAAGGCGCACAAGAAGCTCGGCTTCAACGCGGTCCGCAAGCACATCAAGGTGGAGCCCGCGCGGTGGTTCTACCACGCCGACAAGCTCGGCCTGCTCGTCTGGCAGGACTTCGTCTCCGGCAACATCACCAACGAGACGGGTCAGAAGGCGTTCGTCGACCAGGGCCGGGAGATGGTGCGCCAGCACCACAACTCGCCCTCCGTGATCGGCTGGATCGTCTTCAACGAGGGCTGGGGCGAGTGGAACCGCGAGGAGACCGGCCGGATTGCCGAGGCCGTCAAGGCAGCCGACCCCTCCCGTGTCGTCAACACCCACAGCGGTGTCAACTGCTGCAATTCCAAGGGTGACTCGGGCAAGGGCGACATCATCGACCACCACGATTACAACAACGAGGACCCGCCTTTCCCCGACGACAAGCGGGCCGCCATGGACGGCGAGCATGGCGGCTTCACGCTACGGTCCCCGGGCCACATGTGGCCGGGAGCCCCCACGGTGATCTACAGCGGTGTCACCACCAAGGCGGAGCTGACCCGCAGGTACGTGGAGAACACCGAGAAGTTCTACCTCGAACAGGCCGGCGCCGAACTCTCCGGCTCGGTGTACACACAGATCACCGATCTGGAGAACGAGCTCAACGGTCTCTACACGTACGACCGGCGCGACATCAAGATGGACGCCGCCGAGGTACGCAAGGTCAACCTCAAGGTCATCGCCGCCGGAGCCGCAGCGGGCACGAAGGAGCTCAAGGGCGGCGGGCGCTGGACCCTCGACGAGGGCACCGGCACCACCGCCAAGGACACCGGACCGAACGGAACCCCCCTCACCCTGCGCGAAGGTGCTTCCTGGACCGACGGCGTCAGCGGCAGCGCCCTGAAGTTCGACGGCCAGAAGCAGTACGCGGAGACCTCGGGCCCGGTGCTCGACACCAGCGGCAGCTACTCGGTGTCCGCCTGGGTCCGGCTCGACGGCATCCCGGGCAACTACGCCACCGCGGTCAGCCAGGACTCCCGTGCCACGGCCAACTCGTTCTACCTGCAGTACGGTCACGGCAACTTCGCCTTCAGCACCCCCGATGAGCGCCGCGCCCAGGTGGCCGTCTCCGCGGAGACGGGCCGCTGGTACCACCTCGTCGGTGTACGCGACGCCGGCACCGACCAGATCCGGCTGTACCTCGACGGAAAGCTCGCGGCGACGGCCACCGGCGGCGCCGCCTTCCCGAGCACCGGACCGCTGACCGTCGGCCGCGCCCACTGGGACGGCTCGAACGTCGACTTCTGGAACGGCGCGGTGGACGAGGTCCACGCCGTCGACCGGGCTCTGACCGCCGAGGAGGTGAGCGACCTCTACAGCGAGGAGAAGCCGTAGCCGGCAGCGCCCACGAACGTGGTCCCGGTGGCGGGAGGGAGACCTCCCGCCACCGGGACCACTGCTGTGCGGACCTGTACGGGGGGCTCGGTGCCCAGGTCGTGTCCACGGACCGGGGGGTGTCCACGGTGAACGAAGCGGCTGGCCCGGCCCTCGCCGAGGCGATCGCGAAGTCCCAAGTGCCGGTGAGATCTGTCTGGTCGGGCCAGGTCGGCTGCCTGGTCGGACCGGGCCGGCGACGGCATGTCGGGAGCGGGGCGTCGGCGGGTACCTGGTTCGTCCACTGAGTGGCCATCGGTGACGGCTCGGGTGTCCACGTCCGGGGTGCGGCGGACTCGGAACCGGCGGCCGTAACGGACGTGGCGGCCCCAGGAGGAGCACGACGAGCGCGGTGGTCGCCCACCGCGCTCGCTGTTTCCGTCGGACGAGGGCCCTTCGGCCCTCGGGTGGTCGACGCATCGCGCCTCCTTGACTCGTGGGG
Organism: Streptomyces krungchingensis; assembly: GCF_054729265.1. Taxonomy (NCBI): domain Bacteria; kingdom Bacillati; phylum Actinomycetota; class Actinomycetes; order Kitasatosporales; family Streptomycetaceae; genus Streptomyces; species Streptomyces krungchingensis. The sequence goes on along the minus strand of NZ_JBPUKY010000001.1, from coordinate 233,858 downwards.
TGGCGAGATCCGCGCATGCGAAAGACGGCCGGGGAGGCCCGGCCGTCTGGAACCGGACCCGGCGGCCGGGTCGTTGGAGCTCGGCCGCCGGGTCCGGGGCTTGTCACATGAGTTGTCGGCGGCGCCCGAGCCAGGTCTGTGCGATGACGACCACGGCGAGGAAGGCGCCGCTGACGACCTGCTGGTAGGAGGAGTCGAGCGAGCCGATCTGGTTGATGACGTTCTGGATCACCTTCAGCAGCAGCACCCCGACGAGCGAGCCGCTGACGTAGCCGAGCCCACCGGTCAGCAGGGTTCCTCCGATGACGACGGCGGAGATGGCGTCCAGTTCCATGCCGCTGCCGAGGATGGTGACGCCGGAGGCGAGCCAGGCGGCGTTGAGGGCGCCGGCCAGTCCGGCGAGCAGACCCGACAGGGCGTAGACGAGGATCTTGGTACGGGCCACGGGGGCGCCCATCAGCGCGGCGGCGTCCTCGTTGCCGCCGACCGCGTAGACGTGCTGTCCGAAGCGGGTCCGGCGCAGGGCGACCGCTCCGCCCGCGAACAGGGCGAGCGCGATCCACACCGGGTTGCCGAGGCCGAGGGTGCTGCCCTGGCCGAGTTCGGCGAGGAAGGAGCCCTTGCCGATGAGGTAGGTGTCGGCGCCCTCGTCGGTGAGCGCGAGCATCAGTCCGCGCGCGCCCAGCATGGCGGCGAGCGTGACGATGAAGGGCGCGAGGCGGGAGCGGGCGATCAGCAGGCCGTTGACGACGCCGATCAGCCCGCAGACGGCGAGCGGCAGCAGCAGGGCCACCAGGGTGCCGTGTCGCGATCCCCAGGCGGCCAGGACGCCGCCGAGGGCGAACTGGGAGCCGACGGACAGGTCGATCCCGCCGGTGATGATCACGAAGGTCATGCCGAGGGCGACGATCGCCAGGAAGGCGGAACTGGTCGCCATGTTGCTGATGTTGTCGCCGGTGGCGAAGGAGTCGAAGGACAGCGACGCCACCAGGGAGACGATCAGCAGGACGGCCAGGGCGCCGTGCTGCTGGACGAGGGCGCTGAGGCGTTCGGAGCGGGCGGAGCCCACCGGGTGGGCGTCCTGGGGCGGTTCGATGCTCACGGTGGTCACGGGCGCGTCCGTATTCGTGGTGGTCAACGCTTCCCCCGTCCCCGTGCCGCGTAGACGGCGGCGACGATCACGATGGCCTGGGCGATCTGGGTCCAGGAGGGCGGCAGATCATGCTTGATGAGGGTGGCGGTGAGGAGCTGGATGAGGACGGCTCCGGCCACGGTGCCGGCGATGTTGACGCGGCCGCCGGTCAGCGGGGTGCCGCCGACCACGACCGCGGTGATCGCGGACAGTTCCATCAGGTTGCCCAGCGAGGTGGGGTCGCTGGCCTGGAGACGGGCGGTGGCGAGTACGCCCGCGACCGCGGCGAGGAGCGCGCTGACGACGTAGACGATGATCAGCACGCGGCGGACGGGCAGGCCGGAGAGCTGTGCGGCGGGGCGGCTGTCGCCGATGGCCAGGAGCTGGCGTCCGAAGGTGGTGCGACGCATCACGAAGGCCAGCAGCAGAGCCAGGGCGGCGGCGATGAGGATCAGGTACGGGAAGCCGAGGAGGTCGCCGGAGCCCAGGGACGCCAGCGTGGGATTCTGGAGGTCCTTGAGCTGCGGCAGCAGCACCAGGGCCAGTCCTCGGCCGCCGACCATGAGGGCCAGGGTGGCGACGATCGGCTGCACCCCGACGAACGCGACCAGGGCTCCGTTGGCCAGTCCGACCGCGGCGGCGAACAGGGCGACCACCAGCAGTGCGGGCAGCAGGCCGTAGCCGAGGTAGAGGGCTGTCACGGAGGCCGCCAGCGCCATCACCGCGCCGACCGACAGGTCCACGCCCTCGGTGCCGATGACCAGGGCCATGCCGAGGGCGACGATGATCACGGGGGCGACCTGGACGGCCTGGGTGCGGAAGTTCTCGACGGTCAGGAAGTAGGGAGTGATGAGGGAGTTGACGACGAGCAGCGCCGCAACGCCGGCGTAGACGCCGTACCGCTGGAGCCAGTGGAGGATGCGGGACTTGTCCAGCGGGAGGGTACGGAGGGTGGCTTCAGCCATCGACGGCCGCCTCCTTGACCGCGTCCTGCGCGGGGCCGTTGCCGGCGATGGTGCGCATCAGCTTCTCTTCCGTCACGTCGTCGCCGGCCAGCTCGCCGACGACGGAGCCGTCCTTCAGTACGACCACGCGGTCGGACCCTTCGATGAGCTCCTCCAGGTCGGAGGAGATGAGCAGGACGCCCAGGCCGTCCGCGGCCAGTTCGTCGACGAGTTTCTGCACCTCGGCCTTGGCTCCCACATCGATGCCGCGGGTGGGCTCGTCGAGCAGCAGCACCTTGGGGTTCATCGCGAGCCACCGGGCGAGCAGCACCTTCTGCTGGTTGCCGCCGGAGAGTTCACCGACCTTCTGCTGCGGCGAGGACGCCTTGATGCGCAGCCGTTCGATGAACGTGTCCACGATGCTGTCGACGCGGGACTCGGAGACCAGGCCGAAGCGGGAGAGGCGGGGCAGTACAGCCAGCGCGATGTTCTCGCGCACCGACAGGCCGGGCACGATCCCCTCGCTCTTGCGGTCCTCGGGCAGCAGGCTGATGCCCGCGCGCAGGGCGGCCGGCGTCGATCCCGTGCGCAGCGGCACCCCGGCCACCGTGACACTGCCCGAGCGCAGCGGCAGGGCTCCGGCGACGGCCTTGGCCGTTTCGGTACGCCCGGAGCCGAGCAGTCCTCCCAGGCCGACGACCTCTCCGGGGCGCACGTTCAGTGAGACACCGTGCAGCTTGTGAGGCACCGTCAGGTCGGCTGCGGCGAGGACGGGTTCGGCGTCGGCCGCCGCGTGGTCGCCGGTGAACTTGGTCAGGCCCTCCTCGCGGACCTCTCCCAGGTCCCGGCCGAGCATGGTCGACACCAGGGAGAGCCGGTCGAGATCGGCCAGCGGGCCGTGATGCACACGTCGGCCGTCGCGCAGCACGGTGACCGTGCTGCACACGGCGTACAGCTCGTCGAGGCGGTGGCTGACGTAGACGACGGCGATGCCCGCGTCCCGCAGCCGCCGGATCACCGAGAACAGGGTCTCGACCTCGCGGGGTTCGAGGGAGGAGGTCGGCTCGTCCATGATCACGATCCGCGCGTCCGTGGCGACCGCACGGGCCAGGGCGACCATCTGCTGGGCGCCGACCCCGAGGGTGCGCAGCGGGCGGCGGACGTCCACGCGTACGCCGTAGGTGCGCAGGGTCTCTTCGGCCTCCCGGTTCATGCGGGCCATGTCCAGCACGCCGAACCGGTTGCGTGGCTCGCGGCCCAGGAAGAGGTTGCGGGCCACGCTGAGCAGCGGGATGAGGTTGACCTCTTGGTAGATGGTCGAGATCCCGGCCTTCTGGGCCTCCAGCGGGGTGGCGAAGGAGACCGTACGGCCCTGGAACACGACTTCACCGGCATCGGGCCGGTACACGCCGGTGAGGAGTTTGATGAGGGTCGACTTGCCGGCGCCGTTCTCGCCGATCAGGGCATGGACCTCACCTGCGTGCAGGGTGAGGTCCACGTCGTCCAGGGCCCGGACGCCGGGGAAGGTCTTGCTCAGCCCGCGGACGGCGAGCACTTCGGCGGGGGGTGCCACCTGTTCCTCCAGGGTGCGACGCGAGGAGTGGGGGAGGGCGGAGGGGCCCGCGAGGAGCGGGCCCCTGCGGAGGGTCAGTAGGCCTTGCCGATGTCGGTCTTCGCGTTGTCCGGGGCGTAGGCGCCGTCCTCGATGATGACGTCCTGCGCCACTTCGTCGCCCTTGGTGAAGCTGTCCAGGGTCTGGAAGGCCAGCGGCCCGAAGCGCGGGTTGGACTCGATGACGCCGCTGATCCAGCCGTCCACGATGCCCTTGACGGCATTGCGGGTACCGTCCACCGTGACGATCTTGACGGCGCCCGGCTGCTTGCCCGCGCCCTTCAGCGCGGCGACCGCTCCCAGGCCCATCTCGTCGTTCTCGGCGTAGATTCCCTTGATCCCGGGCTTGGACTGGATGAGCTGCTCGGTGACCTGCTGGCCCTTCTCCCGGGCGAAGTCACCGGTCTGCTCGAAGACCACCTTCAGACCGGGCGCCTTCTTGGCGATCTGGTCCTTGAAGCCCTTGGTGCGCTCGGTGGTGACGTTGTTGCCGGCCGCGCCGAGCAGGATCGCGACCTCGCCCTTCCCGCCCGTCGCCTCGATCATCTGGTCGGCGGCGCGCTTGCCCTGCTCGACGAAGTCGGAGGCGATGAAGGACACATAGTCCTTGCAGGCGGTGGCGTTGATCTTGCGGTCGATCGTGACGATGGGAACCTTCTTGGCCGCGGCGGCCTTGAACACCGGCTCCCAGCCGTCGGAGTTGAGCGGGGCGATGACCAGGAGGTCGGCGCCCTTGGCCAGGAGGTCCTGGACGTCGCTGATCTGCTTGGAGAACTGCGACTGGGCGTTGGCCGTCAGCAGCTTGACGCCCCGCTTCTTCGCCTCGTCCTTGATGGACTGCGTCTCGGCGATACGGAAGGGGTTGGCTTCCTTCTCCGACTGTGAGAAGCCGACGGTGGCGTTCTTGAGGTCCAGCTTCTTGCCGCCGAACGCGTCGATGGTGCAGGTCTTGCTGCCCGGCTTGGGCTCGGCGACCTTCTGCGCGGAGTCGGCGGCGGCCGAGGAGGTGGTGTCGTTCGCCCCGTCGTCCTCCGACTTGGCGCAGGAGGTGGCGGTCAACGCCACGGCTGCGGCCAGGGAGACGACCACGGGACGGGCGATGAGACGACGGTGAGTAGTGCGCTGCATGGTGACCCCGATCCGGGTGACGCTGAAAGGGCACTGGGGAGAGGTGAGTAGGCAGAGGTCGAGCATGGTCGAGCCGAGTAGTGCATCTCCCCTGGCGGGAAGGGCGTTCGGCCCGCCGCACAGAGTTTTTACATCGTTGGAAGGACTCTGTAAACCCCCTGTGCACGCAGCGTGCGCGGGATGCCGCGAACTACCTTGTTCCTCCGTCTCAATGCATGGGACGGCGACGGGGCGTGGGCTGAGGAAAGGAACGCGCACCCGCAATCGTGGTCAGAGGCACGGCAGTTCGGCGAGGTGACCGGGATCCTCGGCGACGGAAGCGTCGTCCGGACACGTCACACTCGGCACGCGGCCCGGTTCCGCAGCAGCGCAGATCGCAACATGGCCTGCACAGCGGTGTTTTGACGAAGTGTCATGCTGCATTGTTCTGGTCAAAAGCGCGTGGTGCACCGGCGGCCCGGGGCCGCATGGGGGCGGAGGACCCGCGGGCCGGGCAAGCCGGAACGCCATGCATGTCAGGCCGCCCCGGGAGGCCTGAGAGGGCCCTTGGAGTCAACTTGTGCGGTCCGCGGCGTCACACGGGACCGCGACCGCCCGCCGCCCGGCCCAGAGTGCTCTCGCGTTCCACCAGGCGGTACTCCGCCCAGACGCGGTGCGGTTCGGACACCTCGTCGCCGCCGAGCCGTGCCAGCACCGACTCGACCGCCAGCCGGCCGATGGCTTCCTTGTCCGGCGACACGGAGGTGAGTGTCACCGCGCCGAAACGCCCCTCGACCACGTCGTCGAAGCCGACGACCGCGGTGTCCTCGGGAACGCGCAGCCCCCAGTCGAACAGCGTGCGCATCGCGCCGATGGCCATGGGGTCGTTGTAGGCGAAGACGGCGTCCGGGCGCCGCCCGGACTCCAGGATGCGACGCATGGCGTCGGCGCCGTCGGCATGGCCCCATCCGTCGGTGGCCGCGACGAGCCCGTCGTCGGCCGGCAGACCGGCGGCCGTCAGCTCCTCGCGCCAGCCGCGGACACGCAGCTGAGCCGTCTCGCTGCGGCCGCGCCGAGCGCCGATGAACGCCACTTCCCGGCGCCCGAGTCCGATCAGATGCCGGACGGCGGCCCGGGCGGCGGCGACGTTGTCGATGGCGATGTGGTCGTACGGCAGGTCGTAGTCGCGCTCGCCGAGCAGCACCAGCGGAACGCTCTCTGCCCGGTCGCGCAGGTCCTCGGCCTCCAGCTCGATCGGGCTGAGGATGAGACCGTCGATGACCCTGGCCCGGAAGCCCTGGCTGACCAGGACCTCCTGCTCGCGGCGCCCCCCGGTGTGGTCCAGCAGCACGATGTACTCGTGCGCGGCGGCGGCGTCGATGACGGCGGCCGCGAGTTCGGCGAAGTAGGGGTTGCCGAGTTCGGGCAGTGCGAGCGCGATGATGCCCGTACGGCCCTTGCGCAGATGCCGGGCGGCCAGGTTGGGCCGGTAGCCGAGCGCGTCGATGGATCGCTGGACACGCTCGCGCATCGCGGGGGTGACGTGCTGGAAGTTGTTCACCACGTTGGAGACGGTCTTGATGGAGACCCCCGCGTGCGCGGCAACGTCCTTGAGGCTGACCCGCACGGCATTCCCCTTTTCAGCGTCCCGACCGGTCCGGTCAGTGCGGGTACGGGGTCGTCGGAGTCACCATCGTGTATCGTGCTCCGACTCTCCGTACGTGATCTTTACAACGTTATACAGGCGTCCGCGCCGCACTGACAAGGCGCCGGGCGACAGTAGTCCCGAGGACGTTGATCGGCGTCTGTTCAGGGTCCCCACCGTGTTTGCAGGTGGGGTTCACCGGCTGAGGCGGGCCGATTCGGCCGCTGTGCCGCGCGAGTCGGCGGTGGGCTGTTCAGGTGGCCTTGGGTGTGCCGAGGGCTGCCACGGGACGGGGCAGGGCTTTCCATGGACATGCATGATCCTTCCCGGGAGGATCTCCGACCTTTGTCCATGGAGGACTTGGTGCTTGAGACGGTGACACACCGCGGACACGCCGAGGGCAGACGGCGCGGACCCCACGACGGCAACTCACGACACCACGGCCGTGGGGACCGGCGCGCCGCTGCCCTGCTCGGTGCGGCGCTCCTGGCCTCCGGCGGTCTGACCGGACTCGCCACTGGTACGGCGCACGCGGTCGGCACCTGCCGAACAACCCCTGCGGGTGCCACCCTGACGACCGGCACCACGACCACCTGCACCGCCGGCCATGCCGCCACCGGTACACCGAAGGTCGTCGTCTCCTACACCCCGGACCCGGCCACGTGCGCGAACGTCACCCCGGCCAACCCACAAGGGTTCACCATCATCACCGGCACCATCCGCTCCGACCCCCTCAACGGAACCCCGGGACCCGATGCGATCTTCGGTCTCGGCGGCAACGACACCATCAACGGTCTCGGCGGCAACGACCTGCTGTGCGGCGGTGACGGCAACGACAGCATCAACGGAGGCGACGGCAACGACCGTTTCGAGGGCGGCACGGGCAACGACGCCCTCAACGGGAACGCCGGAGACAACAGCCTGCACGGGGATGCGGGCAACGACAACATCCTCGGCGGCACCGGCAACGACAGCAGCTTCGGCGAAGCCGGCAACGACGCTCTCAATGGTCAGCAAGGCACCAACACCAACGACGGTGGCCCGGGCCACAACGCCTGCATGAATCCCGGCCCCGGCCAGCTCGGCGCAACCAACTGCTGAAAAGCGACTGACGCCAAAGCGGCCCGGGCGACCGGTACCGAGGTCGCCTCGCGGTTCAGACGTGGCTTCATGTGGGACTCTTCTCTGTGCATGCTGGGCGGCCTTGGGTCAGGGTTCAGCATGATCTAGCGCGGAACCCCGGGCGTTTGCGCCCGGGAGGAAGCGCTTCTTGGTACTGCTCTTTCCCGTACGAGCGTACGGGTCGGCACTGTTGACTTGAGTCGGTTCAGGCGGGTCGTTTCTGGTTTTTTGATGTGCTCCTTGATGACTGCGAGCGGGGCTCCCCCGCGCGAAGCGGCGAGATAGGACGGCGAGCAGAAGTGTTCGCCCCACAGGTACTTGTGCATGTGGCCGGGGAATTCCTGCCGCAGGCGCCGGGCGGAGACACCCTTGAGGGAGCCCACGAGTCGGGAGATGGCGACCTTGGGCGGGTGGTGCACGAGGAGGTGGACGTGATCGCGTTCGCCGTTGGACTCCCGCAGCTGTGGCCCGAAGTCGGTGCACACGTCGCGCATGACCTCTTCGCAGCGCCGAAGGATCTCGTCGGTGAACGGTCCGCGCCGGTATTTGGGGGTGAGGACCACGTGCACATGGAGGGTGTGGACGACACTACGGCCGTTGCGGATATCGGGGTTTGGCTCCCAAAGTGGTGACATGGATCATACGATCGCGTCTGTGAAGATCGTGACGCAGGTCAAGCTCATGCCGGATGCCCTGCAGGCACCGGCACTTGAGGCGACCCTGCGCACGGTCAACGACGCCGCGAACCGAGTGTCGAGGGTGGCGTTCGAGCGCGGCGTGCCGCGTGAGTACGAGCTGCGTAAGCACACTTACGCCGAGCTCAAAGCCCGTGGGCTGGGAGCGCAGGCCGCGCAACACGTCATCAAGAAGGTGTGCGACGCGTACACCACGCTCAAGGCCAACGTCCGCGCGGGGAACCTGGGCAAGGAAGGCTCCAGGCGTCGCCGCAAGGCCGAGTCCAAGCCGATCACCTTCCGGCCCGAGGCCGCCCAGCCGTATGACGACCGGTGCCTGAGCTGGCAGTACGACCAGCAGACGGTGTCCATCTGGACTGTGGACGGCCGGGTCAAGAACGTCCGCTTCGTCTGTTCCGCCGACGCGCTCACGATGCTCCGGGCGCACCGGCAGGGCGAATCCGACCTGATCTGGCGCGACGGCGTGTTCTACCTCGTCGCCACCTGCGACGTGCCCGAGGCCGAGCCCTACGAGCCGGACGGCTTCATCGGCGTGGACCTGGGGATCGAGAACATCGCCACCGCTTCCACCGGATACCTCGCCGCCGGGCGGGGGCTGACCCGGTACCGCAAGCGACAGCTTGCCCTGCGGGCCAAACTCCAGAAGAAGCGCACCAAGGCCGCGAAGCGGCGCCTGAGGGCCCGTGCCCGCAAAGAGGCGCGGCATGTCGCCAACCAGAACCACATCATCTCCAAGACGATCGTGACCGAGGCTGAACGCACCGGACGCGGCCTGTCCCTCGAAAAACTCAAGGGCATCCGCAACCGGGTACGGCTCCGTAAGCCCCAACGGGTCGCACTCCACTCCTGGGCATTCGCCCAGCTCGCAGACTTCATCGTCTACAAGGCCAAGCGGGCCGGGGTGCCCCTGGTCTTCGTCGATCCCGCCTACACGTCGCAGACATGCGCCGAGTGCGGCCACGTCGACAAACGCAACCGTGTCGACCAGGGGCTTTTCATCTGCCGGGGATGCGGGGTCGTTGCCCACGCTGACCGGAACGCTTCCCACAACATCGCCACCCGTGGCGAGAGCGTGTGGAACGCGGGGCGTGAGTCACGCGTCCCTGCCACCCCATAGCGGGGTGTCTGGACGGAGGAGTCCACCCCGGCAGCCAGTCGGGCACTACCTCCAAACCGGCCCATTAGGGCCGGGTCAAGTTGATGGAACGAGCTGTGGCCCGACCTCTCAGGTGGGTCGGGCAATTCACAGGCCGCGCCGGCGGAATCCATTTCCGTTGGCAGGGGCGGTTGCGCGAGCATGGCTGAATGACCTTGCCGCGGTGGCCTGGAGGGCCTGATGGGTACGAGTCCTGAGCCCAGGTTGATCTTGCTGTGCGTGCTTCCTGGCTCCGGGAAGACGACGTTGGCCAAGCGCTTGGCGAGAGAGACTCCGGCGGTGCGCCTGTGCCCGGACGAATGGTTGGCGGACCTCGGGGTCGATCTGTTCGATGAGCGTACGCGTGCCCGGCTCGAGGGGCGGTTCTGGGAGCATGCCCAGGACTTGTTGCCGCTCGGACAGACGGTGATCCTGGAGTTCGGCTTCTGGGGACGTTCTGAGCGCGATGAGAAGCGTTTGGCGGCGCGCGCACTCGGGGTTCCTGTTGAACTGCACTATCTTGCCGCGTCGGTCGATGAGCTGTGCCGCCGCCTCGAGGTCCGCAGCCGGGAGAGTGCGCCGGGGACCGCCTTGGTCACCCGCGAGTTGCTTGAGGAGTATGCGCAGCTCTTCCAGGCGCCCGGGGATGACGAGGTGCGTCTTTTCGACGCCCCCCTCCGGGACGACGTGGATGGCTCTTGAACTCGACGGCGTTACGGCCCTTCGGCCCCGGGCTACAGCAGGTCCAGGTACTGCGACGGGTCGCTCCCGTGCACCGGAACCGAGACGGCACCTGACCTGGGCGCGGCGATGTAATGGATTGGGTCGTAGGATCACGTTCTGTGCCGACGCCGCAACCCGGCGGATCTCGTTTGCAAAGCTCGGCGCCGGGATCAGGATCCCGGGCTCCGCCCCCGTGTCGAACCCGCGAGTCAGCCCTCAGAGGGACGCGGAGCGCGCAGATGTGCCCGCTCCTTCAGCTCCTGCTCGTCGACGAACTTGAGCATCGGCTGACCCGGCGCCATCACCATGGTCACGAGGAACTTCGTCGGCGCGTCCGTCAGGGCGTTCCCGTCCTGGTAGTGGATCACGTCGCCGCCCGGCTCCCAGAACGTCTCGCCGGCCTTGATCACGCGCTCCGGCTCACCTTCGAGTTCGAACCGGACCGCGCCCTCCAGCACGTAGCCGAAGGCGGGCCCCGAGTGGCGATGCGGGGCAGCCCCGGGGTGACCGGGAGGCCACTCGACGAGGATGGTCATTCCTGAGCCGCCTTCGGGAAAGAAGGGCGGAGTGACCTCCTGCAGCACCTTGATTTCGGGCGGCAATCCCTCGAGCCCCTCGTGGGCGGTCTCGTGCACCGGGTTCTCTGACATGTGCCACACCTCCTAAAGCCTGCCTGGAACGGACGATCATGCGGCCACCGTCTTCCGGACCGATGTACCGGCCACGCGTTCGACAGTGATCGAGTTCGTCGGTTCCTGGCTCGCAGGACTTGTCTCACGATGAAGACCAGATGCAGCCCACATCTGTGACACGCCGAGCGTCTTCTGACTCGCTCACAGCCCCGACACCACCCTGCCCCTTGTTGACGGCCGTCACAATCCGGGAGCTGGCCGGCAGCGGGAACGCATCGCACCATGTCATCCGGTCCCCGGCGGCGGTGAGGCGTAGCCGCGGGCCTCGACGAGGTGGTGCGTGAGGTCTGTGAAGGCTTGGGCTGCGGCGCTCAGGTAGCCGCCCTGGCGCCGGAGAAGCACCACGGTCCGCTTGGGCAGGGGTGGGGTCAGGGTGATCGTGTCGAGCTGCGGGTGGTCGTCGGTGACGGCGTCGGGCAGCACGGTGGCCAGCGTCGTGCGTTGGACGATTTCGATGAGCGCCTGGATGGAGTTCGCCTCGATCGCGATGCGTGGGCTGACGCGGTGCCGTCCGAAGTAGGCGTCGATGTGGCTCCGGGTGGCGAAGTCGGGGCTGAGGAGGGCGAGCTGCAGCGTGGCCAGATCTTGCACAGCCGGCGCCTCGGGTTTCCGGTCCCGGGGATAGTCCGGGCCCACCACGAGGCTCAGGCTCTCGGTGAAGATGCGCGTGGCGTGGATTCCCTGCTGATGGGGTGCGTCGAAGGCGATACCGAGGTCGATGTCGTCGTCGAGCAGCGCCGCTTCCATACGGGCCTGGGTCATCTCCTTGAGGGCCAAGGAAATGCCCGGGTGGCGGGTATGGAATTCGGCGGCCATCGGTCCGACGAAATAGCCGATGAACGTGGGCGTGACCGCCAGACGCAGTTCGCCGCGGGAAAGGTCCTGAACGTCGTGCACGGCACGCTGGGCGGCCGTCAGTGAGCGCATGGCCTGCCGGGCGTAGCGCTGGTACACCTCCCCGATGTCGGTCAGCCGTACCGTGCGACCCGAACGGTCCAGCAGCTGAACCCCCAGGCTGCGCTCCAGCTGCTTGATCTGCTGGGACAGCGTGGGCTGGGAGATATGCAGATCGTCGGCCGCGCGAGTGAAACTGCCGTGCTCCGCCACAGCCAGCAGGTAGCGCAGATGGCGCAGTTCCAGAGTCATGAACACACTATAGATGGCATCAATAGGTTTTATGGTCGATAGGTCTTGGACACTATAGGGGCAGGCAGGGCATGGTGGATTTCGGGCGGCCAAAGGGCCGACGGATTCGATAGGACCAGTCGAAAGGCCCAGGCCATGCATGACCTCACCCGGGGCGTCAGCCGATTCCAGCGAGACGTCTTCCCCGAAAAGGCGGACCTGTTTGCCCGCCTGACAACTGTCCACGCCCCTCACACCTTGTTCATCGGCTGCTCGGACGCGCGCGTCGTGCCCGAGCTGATCACGGGCAGCGAGCCGGGGGAGCTGTTCGTCATCCGTACCGCGGGCAATCTCGTGCCGGCGCACGGCGTCAGCGCCGACGGGGTCGCGGCGAGCATCGAGTACGCGGTGGACTTCCTCGGCGTGTCAGACGTCGTGGTGTGCGGACACTCGGGATGCGGTGCCATGACCGCCCTGGCCGAAGGGCAGGACCTGAGCACCACGCCGGCGATAGCCGCCTGGCTCCGGCACGCCGACGCCGTCCGGGCCCGCTGCACCACCCCAGATGTCGCAGCGCTGGTCCACAGCAACGTGATCGCGCAGCTGGCGAACCTCTGTACCCACCCCTCGATCGCCCGCGCACTCACCCACGGCGAGGTGGCACTGCACGGCTGGGTCTTCGACATCGCGACCGGACGCGTCGACCAGCTCGACGCACCCGACGCCCCCGCGCAGGCAGCCTGACAGGCCCCACCTGCCGCGTTGCGCGCACAGCGCAATCCCCTAGCCACCCCTGCCCGTTCTCGCGCAGGGCGATTCACCCGAAAGGAATGTCCGCCATGACATACGTTCAGTTCGACCCCGCCGCCCGTCAGGCCCTGGCCAACGCCGCAGTCGAAGCCAAGAACCGCAAGGACGTCACCTGGCAGCAGATCGCCGACGCCGCCGGCCTGTCGGTGGCCTTCGTCACCGCTGCCGTGCTCGGCCAGCACGCTCTGCCCAAGCAGTCCGCCGAGGCAGTCGCAGAGCTGCTGGACCTGGGCCAGGACGCGGCGGCACTGCTGCAGACGATTCCGACGCGCGGTTCCATTCCCGGAGGCATTCCCACCGACCCGACCATCTACCGCTTCTACGAGATGATCCAGGTGTACGGCACCACGCTGAAGGCCCTGGTCCACGAGCAGTTCGGCGACGGCATCATCAGCGCCATCAACTTCAAGCTGGACGTCAAGAAGGTCGCCGACCCCGAGGGCGGCGAGCGCGCTGTGATCACCCTGGACGGCAAGTACCTGCCGACCAAGCCCTTCTGACCGCGCCGCTCAAGCGGGCGGGGCACACCTCCGCCCCGCCCGCACCCCCTGACGGCCCGGCCGCTCCTCGCCGGCGGTGTCCTCGTGACACTCAGCCTGCACACGCGGGCTATTTCTCGGCCCAGTACGCGGCTCGCACCTCTCCCTCCGCGAAGTCCGCGCGCGGCAGACGCAGGCCGAGGGACTGTTCCAGGGCGTGGAAGTACAGTTCGAACGTGTTGGTCACCTCGGGGTGGTCCAACTCGGCCCGCCGCACGGCACGGTTGAGGAAGTCCAGCTCGCCACCCCGCAGGTAGGGGGCATGGCCGCGCTCGTACCAGATCAGCTCCAGCACGCCCCAGTCGTCGTCGACGCGGCGGCCGTCGCGCGTGTAGTCGAAGGTGTAGATGGCCTTCGCGGAGGTGGCGGTCAGCCACACGCTCTCCTTGATCCCGAGCGCCGCGTACTCCTCCTTGTCGGCGAAGGAGCCCGGCGGCGTGTCGTGGTACAGGAGAAACGTCCACCCGCCCGCCTGCCCGAAACAGCAGCTCTTCCATTGGCGGTCCCAGTGGGCGCGGCTGTCTGCTTGCAGGTCCTTCAGGCGGGTATCGGCCGCGACCTGCACGGGATCGGCCCCGTACAGGAGGGCCAGTCGCTCGGCGTCGACGGTTTGTCCGGGTGCCGCGCGGAAGAAGGCGAGCGTCGTGTACGGGTCCTGTTCACGCCAGGACCCGGCTATCCAGGCGAGCCCCTCCAGCGGATCGCGCCCGCACGCCTCGACGGTCCGCGTGTCGTCGAGCCCACCACTGCGGAACCGTCTGCCCCACGCCGGATCGATGCCGTCCAGCACGTCGGCCACCTCCTCGAGGCTGCCACCGTGCCGGCGTATCGCGGACTCGGCGATCAGGTACAGCGCCTGGTCGAGGTCGCGGGTGGCGAAGACCTCCCGGTAGGGACCGTGATGGCCGCGCAGCGTGCCGTCCTCGTCCAGCAGCACGCACAGTCTGCCGTCCTCCGCCTCCTCGGCGCGGGCGACTCTCTCCTCGAACTCGTCGTCCGAGCGCGCCACGGGTGGCAGTGCGACGTCGTCGAGCAAGGGGTGGCGCGCGGCCGTTCGCTGCCAGCCCTCCGCAAGTGTCTGCTTGGTGATCTCCATGGCGTTCAGTATGGAAGGCGGCACTGACAACCGGGCGGCCCCGTTTGCCGGTTGAGCACTCGGCCGCTCAGGACCGGTATGGGCCCCGTTGCCGCGATCATGCCAGACGGCGTTCGGCCGCTCCTGCGTTCCTGTTCGCCTGGTGCGAGTCAGGCCGTGGGACTCGGGTCCGGTGCCGATGAGGGGAAGTTGAAGGCGAGCCGGTCGACGATCGCCGCGCAGAGTCGCGGAGCGGTGGAGGACCTTCGGCCCCTGAGAGCGGAACAGATAGGCAATGCCTATACGGGGCATCGAATTTTGGTCGTGGACCCCCTGAGCTGTGGCCCGGTTCACTGTGGCGAAAGCTGGCGCGTACCGATCGGGCTCGGTGGCGCGTGATCAGGGAGGCTGCAATGACGCATACCCCAGGCAGCGGACGAGTCGGGCAGGCCGCGCCTGTCGCGGCGACGCCGTGGTACCGGCAACTGTACGTCCAGGTGCTGGTGGCCATCGTGATCGGCATCGTGCTGGGCTGGCGGTGGCCGGATCTCGCCACCGACATGGAACCGGTCGGCACCACCTTCATCACCGCGATGAAGATGCTGATCGGCCCGATCGTCTTCCTGACGATCATCGGCGGCATCGCGGGTGTGGCGGACCTGAAGAAGGTCGGCCGCACCGGCGTCAAGGCGCTGGCCTACTTCCAGGTCGGCACGCTCGTCGCCTTGCTGACCGGGCTGGTGGCGGTCAACATCTTCCGCCTCGGTGACGGTGTGCACGCGGACCCGTCGACCCTCAAGACGTCGGGCGACGCCGGCCAGTACATCTCCCAAGGAGAACACCAGCACTGGTGGGAGTTCCTCACAGGCATCGTGCCGGACAGCTTCTTCGGCCCGTTCGTCGAGGGGAACATCCTCCAGGTCATCTTCCTGGCCGTGGTCTTCGGCATCGCGATCAAGATGGTCGGGAAGACCTGCGAACCGATCACCGCGGCCGTCGGGCGCCTGACCGAGGTCGTCTTCAAGGTCCTGTCGTTCGTCATGAAGGCCGCGCCTCTGGGTGCCTTCGGCGCGATGTCGTACGCCATCGGCAAGTTCGGCCTGTCCACGCTGACCAGCCTCGGCTCGCTGATCGTCCTCTTCTACGTCACCTCGGCCCTGTTCGTGGTGGTGGTGCTAGGAGGAGTGCTCGCCGTGTACGTGCGGCTGAACATCTTCCAGCTCTTCCGCTACTTCAAGGAGGAGTTCTGGCTGATCCTCGGCACGTCCACGGCCGAGCCCGCGTTGCCCGGGCTGATGCGCAAGCTGCAGTTCATGGGCGCGGAGCGGTCCACGGTCGGTCTGGTGGTGCCGACCGGCTACAGCTTCAATCTGGACGGGGCTGCGATCTATCTTTCGCTGGCCACCCTCTACATCGCCCAGGCCACCGACACCTCCCTGTCCCTCGGCCAGCAACTCGGGCTCCTGGCAGTCATGTTGTTGACGTCCAAGGGCGCGGCGGGTGTCGCGGGCGGTGGTTTCATCGCGCTCACGGCGACGCTGTCGACGGTCGGGTCCGTCCCGGCCGCGGGCATCATGCTGATCTTCGGCATCGACAAGTTCATGTCGGAGTGCCGGGCGCTGGTGAACTTCTTCGGCAACGCCGTCGCCACGTTGTTCGTGGCCAAGTGGGAGAACGGCCTGGACCTGGAGCGGGCCCGCGCGGTGCTGGCCGGCAAGGCGGGAGAGCCGCCGCTGACGGCCGGGGACGAGACAGGGCACGGGACCGACGGCGAGATCGAGGGCGGGACCGAGGACGTCCGGCCGGCCGTCCCCTCGCCTGCCGCCCGGAGTGCCGAGGTGGCGTCCTGATGGTGTCCGTCCTGATCGCCCCGGACAAGTTCAAGGGCTCGCTCAGCGCCGACGAGGTGGCCCGCGCGCTGGAACGCGGGTTGGTGGAGGCGGCTCCGCATGCCCGGGTCAGCCGGCTCGCACTGGCGGACGGCGGCGAGGGCAGCGTGGCGGCCGCCTGCGCGGGCCGGTTCCACCGCGAGGAGATCGTGGTGAGCGGCCCGACCGGGCGACCCCTGACGGCCGGCGTCGCGGTGCACGGCCGTACCGTCCTCATCGAGGCCGCGGCGGTCTGCGGACTGGGCGTCCTGCCCGGCGGTCACAAGGCACCACGCACCGCCACCAGCCGGGGAATCGGCCAGGCGATCCGGTACGCGCTGGCGGGCGACGCGGACACGATCGTCCTCGCTCTCGGCGGGGTCTCCACCACCGACGGCGGCGCGGGCCTGCTGCAGTCGCTCGGCGCGGTGCTGGCGCACGAGGACGGCACCGCGATCGGACCCGGGGGCGCGGGGCTGGCCGACTTGCACACCGTCGACCTCACCGACGCCCGGGCCGCGCTGAACGGCGTCGGCCTGGTCCTCGCCACCGACGTGGACAACCCGCTGCTCGGGCCGACGGGCACAGCCGCCGTGTACGGCCCTCAGAAGGGGGCGAGCGCCCAGGACGTGCGGCAACTGGACTCCGTGCTCGCCGGATTCGTACGGCGGCTGGCGGCGTCCGGCGTCGCGGACGCCGCAGCCCTCACCGCGGCAGCCGGTGCCGGAGCGGCCGGCGGGCTCGGGTACGCCGGGCTGATGCTGGGCGGGCGCGTGTGCTCGGGGGCCGACTACTTCCTGAGCCTCCTCGGCGCCGACGAACTGCTGGCCGCGAGCGACCTCGTCGTCACGGGTGAGGGCACCCTCGACGAGCAGTCCCTGTCGGGCAAGCTGCCCGTCGCGCTCGCCCGGCGAGCCCGCCGGCACGGCACGGTGGTGCACGCAGTGGCCGGCCGCTGCACGTTGCCCCGTGACCGCACCGCCCTCCACTTCCGCTCCGTCCAGGCCCTCACCGACCTCACCGACGAGGACTGCGCGAACGACAGCGCGCTGTCCGCACGGCTGCTGACGCGATGCGGACAGCACCTCGCCGACCGATGGATCACCGGCTGTCCGGACGACACGATGCCGGCGGATAGGTTGGCCCTGCCCTAGGACAGACGGATCGGCGGAGGCACGGTGGACGCCCGACAGCTGGAGTACTTCCTCGCCATCGTCGAGCACGGTGGCTTCAGCAAGGCCGCCACAGCCCTCCACGTCGCCCAGCCCTCGCTGTCCCAGGCGATGGCCAACCTGGAAGCCGACCTGGGTGTGGCCCTCTTCCACCGGGTCGGCCGGGGTGTCGTCCTGAGCGAGGCCGGCCAGGAACTGCTGGAGCCCAGCCGCCGGGTCCTGCGCGACCTGGCGGCCGTGCGCGACACCGCCGCCGCGCTCGCCGGGCTCCAGGGTGGCACGGTTGAGGTCGCGACCATGCCCTCGCCGGGCATCGAACCGCTCACCACCCTCATCCACCGATTCGCCGAGCTGCATCCTGCGGTGACCGTGAGCACACACGCCGCCTTCACCCCCGACGAAGTGGTCTCCCTGGTCCGCAGCGGCGCCTGCGAACTGGGCCTGCTCGGCAGCGCGACACCCGTGCACCCGACCGGCCTCGACGTCCTGCACGTCGAGGACCAGCCGTTCGTGGTGGTGGCCGCGCCCGGCGGGGAGATCGACGACGACGTCACCGTCCGGCCCGAGGAGCTGGCCGGGCAGAAACTGATCGCTTCGCGCACCGGCAGCCTGATGCGCAGCATCGTCGACGACATCACGGCGGGCGGCACCGGCACCGAGATCGTGACGGTCGTGGATCACCGCACCTCGATCCTGCCGCTGGTCCTCACCGGCGTCGGGATCGCCGTCCTGCCCTCCGCGTGGACCCGGCTGGCCCGGCGCTGCGGTGCCGTCGTGGCCCCCATCGAGCCCACCGCCCACCTGCACGTGGCGATGGTCAGCCTCCCCGCGCACCTCACCCCGGCCGCCCGGGCCTTCCTCGCTCTCACCGACTCGCTCGCCCGGCGCCGGACACGTAACCCCCGATCCGCGGCACTAGACGAAGTGTGACGAAGGACCGATCGGCTACGCCTATACGTCGCATCGAAAGCACGTCTTGGACGCCGTACGGCCCTCCTGTGTTGACTCGGGAGCGATCCCACACAGCGAGCCGGAGGCACTCCGTGACCACAGCACCCCGCACGTTCCGCATCGCCGCCATCCCCGCCGACGGCGTGGGCAAGGAAGTCGTCGCCGCCGGGCGCACCGTCCTGGACGCCCTCGCCGAGGACTCCGGCGGGGCCTTCACGTTCGCGTGGCAGGAGTTCGACTGGGGCTGCGCCTACTACGAGCGCACCGGCAGGATGATGGACGAGGACGGCCTCGATCAGCTCAAGGACTTCGACGCCATCTACTTCGGCGCCGTCGGCTGGCCCACCGTCCCCGACCACATCAGCCTCTGGGGCCTGCGCCTGAAGATCTGCCAGAACTTCGACCAGTGGGCCAACGTCCGCCCCGTGCACTTCCTGCCGGGCGTCGTCAGCCCTCTGCGCAAGGCCGACGACACCGAACTGGACTGGGTCGTCGTCCGCGAGAACAGCGAGGGCGAGTACGCGGGCCTCGGCGGCCGCAATCTCGGCGGTCGCGGACCGGGCGGCGAAGTCGCCGTCCAGTCGGCCCTGTTCACCGAGGTCGGCTGCGAGCGGATCATGCGCTTCGCCTTCGACCTGGCGCGCACCAGGACCCACAAGAAGGTCTCCTCCGTCACCAAGAGCAACGCCCAGCAGTACGGCATGGTGCTGTGGGACGACGTCTTCAAGCGGGTCGCCGCCGACTACCCGGACGTGGCGACCGAGAGCGTCCTGGTCGACGCCATGTCCGCGAAGTTCGTACTCAAGCCGGAGGATCTCTCGGTCGTCGTCGCCTCCAACCTCAACGCCGACATCCTCTCCGACCTCGGCAGCGCGCTCGCCGGCAGCCTGGGCCTGGCCGCCAGCGCCAACCTCAATCCCGAGCGCCGCTTCCCCAGCATGTTCGAGCCCGTCCACGGCTCCGCCCCGGACATCGCCGGTCAGGGCCTTGCCAACCCGATCGGCGCGGTCGGCAGCGCGGCCCTGATGCTGGAGCACTTCGGCCTGTCCGACCAGGCTGCCCGCCTCCGCAAGGCGATCGAGTCGACCACCGCGGCCGGCATCCTCACCCGCGACGTCGGCGGTACCGCCTCCTGCGAGGACGTCACCAAGGCCCTCATCGACGCGCTGAACGCCTGACAACACCCGAGACAAGACCGCCACAGCACAAGGAAGCCCAGCAGCGACCCCTGACCGGGGGCGCTGCGGAGCTTCCCGCTCCGCACACGCGAAGACGCCGCGACATGAGGCAGGTGTCCAGGCTGGGCCGTCCGCCGGGGCGGAAGTTCACCCCCTGCACCGGGCGCGCGCCGGGCCGCTCCGCGGACGGCGGGTCGGGTTCAGTCGGTGATGTACCAGTCGTTCTTGAGGTACTCCAGGGTGTAGCTGCCGAGGTCGTTCTCGGAGAAGGTCGCGGAGGACTTGACCGCTTCGACCGGCATCTCGATCTTGGCGGGTGTGCGCACTGAGACGCGCTGTGGGTCGACCGTCGCGGTCTTCAGGGCCGTCTTCTGCGCGGGCGAGATCATCTGGAACACGGCGGTGTACGTCGACGTGCAGGGGCCGAGCCCTTGTTCCTGTGCCTTCTTCGCGGCGGGCCCGGCCACTTCGCAGACTGTGCCGATGTCCTCACGGCCCAGGGCGTGGAGGTACATCTCGTACCGCTGGATCGCGCGCTCCTTCGTCCGGGGCGCGAGCCGGTCGTCGGTCGGGTCGGCCGAGGGCTTCTCGATCGAAGGGGACACGGACGCAGTGGCCGACGGCTCTTCGGCCTGCGTGGCCGAGGACGGCTGCGACGGCCTCGCATCCGTGTCCTCCTTCGCCTTGTCCGGACCGCACGCGCACGCCATCAGCAGCACACAGGCCGACACTGCCACGCTCACCATCGTCCGCGCTCTCATCGGGTCCCCTCATCACCAGTCGACAACACGTCAAGAGGTCACGCAGGATCCGGGGGAAACGGTTCCCGAACTGCCCGCCACAGGTGAGTAGCGGTACTCAGGCACGCCATCCTGCGGGTGGGCGATGATCAGGGCATGTCGAATCGCCGCACGCTGTCCCTCGTCGTGTTCACCTCGGCCGTGCTCATGACGGCCTGTGGCGTGCGGGCCGAACCCTCCGCGCACGACGACGGGTTGGGCTCGGCTGCCGCCGTGCCCTCGCCGTCGTTCACACGTAGGCCCGAATGTGCCGAGGGAGTCACCCGCAGCGCGCCTGCGTCCTCACCGTCGAGGACCGGGGCGACGACTCCGGGCAGCGGCGCATCTCCGGAGAATCCGCACTACGACGAGAACCACGCGTACCGCATGTCCGGGCAACTCGCCCCTGAGAACCGGGCGGCCGGGGAGGCCAGCGTGCGTCTGATCCGTCCGGCTCTTGAGGCGATGCGCAAGAACAAGCAGTTCGCCGAGAAGGACGTGCGGGCCGTCATGGCCGAGTGGGGGTGCGGCGACGACAACGGGCTCGCGATCAGCTCCTGGTGGCCCCAGTACGAGCGGGTGTGGTTCTCCTTCCACACCGGCAAGGCCTGCGTTTCCGCCGAGATCACGCCGAAGGGTGTGACGACCGCGGTGTACGGCGCTTTTGCCGAACCCGACCCGTCCGGACCCTGCGTGGAGAACCGGGGCGGACACTGAGCAGAGCCCCCACTCAGCACCCGGGGAGGAACTCGATCGGCTCACGCACCACGTGCGGGGTCGGGTTGTGTCACCTCCAGGGACAAGTCGTTGTCCACCGTGTAGTAGGGGCGGACGAGCGCTGTGCCCACGGGGACGGCCGGGTAGACGAAGATTTCCTTGCGGTCCGCCACGTCGTCGAGGAGGCGGCCGATCCGTGTGAGTGAGGCCCCTGCCGCGGGTCGGACGAAGAGGTCCCAGACACCTCCGGCACGTGCCTGGTCGGCGAGTTCTGCCCAGTCGACGGTGAACGAGAAGGTTCGCCGGTCGTCCTCGACCCGGGGGTGGAGATCCCGGACGGTGCTGGTGCCCCGGAGGCGCAGGCGTACAACTGGGCGGTCGCTGAAGGACGTTCCGTGCAGGCGGGCCGTGACGGTCATGGACCGGGTCGTCGTCCTGATGCGGTCGGCCTCGGCGTGGACCGTCCGCAGCCAGGCCCGGATGGCGAGGTGCCCGTCCTTGGTGACGTACGGAACCCGGACGGCGACCGGCGACGGCCAGTCGCGGGCGTGTCCGTCCACGAGAGCCCTCAGGTCTCTGGGGCCGGGGCGCACCTTGCGGCGTTCGCCGCCGGGCTCCTGGAGCAGAAACACGTCCCACCGTCCTTCGGCGAGAACCGGACGGGTGTGCAGGACAGCGGATCGACGGCCGTCGTCGACGGGTTCCAGGTCGAGGAGGTGGCAAGTCGTCTCCGGCTGCCCCTTCTTGGGCCTCAGCCGCAGCAGCAGCTGGGGCCGTGCTGCCGAGGGCAGCCGTGCGACGAACGTGATCCGGCCGTCCGCGGCTATGGTGCAGTCCGCCCACGATTCAGAGCTGTCGACCGTGTTCATCGCTGTCCCCTCGGTATGGCACGCACGGCTCTGCCGCCTGCCGCGTGGACGGCGTCGCGGACGGCGAAGCCCCGGCCGACCAGGCTCCGGCGCACGCCGTTGCGGCCGGGTGCCACAGGCCGTCCGGCCTGTCGGGCAGCATGGGCCTCGGCGAAGAGTCGCTCTGCCTGGTCCACCACGGGCCCGGGGGCGAAGCGACGCGCGTTGTCGATGGCCGAACGGCCCATGCGGCGCCGTCGCTCGTCGTCCCGGACGAGTTCGAGCAGGGCAGCACCCAGCTTGTCGCGGTCGCCGACCGGCACGAGCCGGCCGTCGACCCCGTTCTCGATGATCTCCCCGGGACCGTACGCGCAGTCCGTGCTGACCACGGGCAGACCGCATCGCATGGCCTCGACGATGGTCATGCCGAACGGTTCGAAATTGGATGCCGCGGCACCGATCGAGCCCTTCACCCATTCCGCTTCCATGCGCGCCGTCGCCCCCATCAGGTAAACGTTGTCGCACAGGTCGAGGTCCGAGATGATCCGCCTCAGCCGGGCGTGCTCTTCCCCCTTGCCGTAGATGCGCAGCTGCCAGTCGGGGCGCTCGGCGACCACCAGGGCGAACGCCTCGATGAGCAGGTCGTAGCGTTTCACCGGGACCAGCCTGCCCGCTGCGACCACCACCTTCGCGGTGCCGTCAGCGGCCGGCAGGTCAGGGTCGGGGACGCTGTTGGGCAATGCCTCCACCCGCACTCCGGGCAACCGCATCTTGCGCCGGTAGGCCGCCGCGTCCGCCTGTGTGACCGTGGTGAGCGCGTCGAGCCGACGGTAGGCACGACGGAGTGCGGTGCGCAGCCGCGGTGAATGGTTGTCGAGGGTCAGGTGCTCCTGCCCGATGCGGACGACGTGATCCGGCGCCTGGCGCGCCAGATGCACATTCAGACCGGGGCGTGTACCGACGACCACATCAGCGTCGATGGTCGCCAGACACTCGCCGATACGCCGGTCGGTCAACTCGCTGTACTGCCCGAAGCGGTACTCGGCGGCAGGGAACACCCGCGCCGGCACGCGATGCAGGGGGTGCTCCTTCTCCTGTCTCAGGTCCACCAGCGGACGCAGGGACACGCGGGGGTCCAGCGCGAGGTTCGGGCGCTCCCGGTGCCGCAGCACCGAAATGATCTCCACGGTGTGCCGCTCGGCCAGCGCCTGGGCAAGGTTGAAGGTGGTGGTGATCGTGCCTCCGATTCCGTAGGCATTGTGAATGAGGAAAGAAATCTTCATGGCGTTGAAGACAACGCCGTTTCCCGCAAGGTTGTCCTGGGTTACGAGTTCGTGACCGAGGCGGCCAACCTCGCGCGGTCGGGCGGAGGTTGGTGTCACGCCGACGAGGAACAGCCCCGGCCTGTCTGTCGAAGCCTGCGATGCGCATGGTGCTGTGACCGGGATCGACAACCCGTGTTGGTGCCGACCCGGCTGGTGTGAGACTTCGGTCCATGACCTCACCGAAGCTCAGCGACATGGACTACCTCCGGGAGATCGAGCGCCTCGCCAACTGCGTCAAGGTGGAGGCATCGAGCGAGGGGTGGCTGTCGTACCTGGAAGACCCGGAAGGCTCGACGGCGCTCCAGCGCAGCGTGAATGCGCTGGCTCGCGCTCTGCGTCACTACCACTTCGACGGCGATGGGTGTCTGGAGGAGGACCGTCCTTTCGTGCGGCTCGTGGGAGCTTCGGTGTTGAAGCCTTCTTCCATGCCGGCCGGCGTGGACGAGGGGTACGAGGAGGCGTGCGCGCGCATCGGCGTCGAGCCCAGGCCTGAGGGGTGGGCTCTGTGGAACACCTGGAGCGACGGGGAATTGAAGGTGACCATGGTGGTGTCTGCGGTCGAGACGACCGAGGGCCTCTTTGAGAACTGGTCCCGTGGAAGGGCTCTTGACCCTGTGTCACCGCTGCCGTCACAGATCGCCCTGATCCGCCGGGGCTGGATCGGTCCGATGACCTTCTCGCCTCGCGCCGTCGGCCGGACGGGACTTGGCGGTCGGCCACTGTCCTAGCTCTCGGCGATCAGCGTCGGGTCCATGTCGCGTCTCGCACACCCGGGAGCACCGCGGAAGCCGAGTGCGTCCGCCAGGACGTATGGCACGTGGCCGCAGGTTCAAGTCCTGTTGTCCCGACGGGGACATGGGAAGTCGCGCCGGTGAGGGGGCCTCGTTCGGAGGGCCCCTCACCGGCATCTCCCCATCCGGGCGGAGGCTGCTCTGCTCCCGGTCAGCGGACGGTCCGCGCCGCTTCCTCGATGATGCGGGTGACGGCGAACGGGTGGGAGACGCTCACGGCGTGGGAGGACCGGACCTCCTGGATGTGTGCATGGGCGCGCTTGGCCATGAAGACCTGGAGCTCGCGCGGGATGATCTTGTCGTTCGAGCCCACCAGGGCCCAGGAAGGGATGGTCTTCCAGGCGGGCTCACCAGAAGGTTCGTTCAGGGCGGTGCCGGTCCCGGGGCGCTGCGTGGCCGCCATCAGGGCAGCGGTGTGCGCGGGGACGTCCGCTCCGAAGGCCTGGTGGAACTTGGACGGGTCGATGTAGAAGTCGAAGTCCTTGGAGCCGTCAGGCGTGGTGATCGGGACCGGACGCAGAACCTCGCCGATGACGCTGCCTTTGGACGTGCTCACCAGTTCGTTGGCGCTCTCGCCCTTGTCGGGCAGGAAGGCATCGGCGTACACCAGTGCCTTGACGTTGCCGGAGCCGTGGGCCGCGTTGCTGATCACCGTTCCGCCGTAGGAGTGTCCGACGAGGACCACCGGCCCGTCGACGGTCGCCAGCAGGCTCTTCACGGAGGCGGCGTCGGTGCTCACACTCCGCAACGGGTTGGCTGCGGCCACCACCGGATAGCCGTCCTCCTTCAGCTTCTTGATGACGCCGCTCCAACTGGAGGAGTCGGCGAACGCGCCGTGGACGAGGACGACGGTCGGCTTGGCTCTGTTCGCGGTGGTGGTGTTCTTGGTGGCGTCGGCCGACCCGACCGACGCGGCGACGAGGGCGATGGCGACCGTCGCGGTGGCCACGAGCGTGAGAGGAGTGTGGACACGCCGAAGACGTGAAGGGTGGTGGTGCATGAGGAGCCCTTTCGAGGCGAAGGCTTTCAGGCATGTTCGGACATATGGACATTGCGGCATTGCGGCATTGCGGCCGTTGAGGCGCTGCGGCTGAGCGGCGCAGGTCCCTCAGTGGTGAAGGACTGCGCGGAGCGTGAGAACGGCCTGCTCCATCGCGGCGGTCGTGGCCTGCGTGGGCCGCAGAGGGTTGAGCATCATGAAGTCGTGCAGGGTGCCGTTGACGCGGATGCTCGTGGTGGGCACGTCGGCCTGTGTCAGCTTGCGGGCGTATGCCTCGCCCTCGTCCCGCAGCACGTCGTTCTCGTCGACGATGACGAGCGCCGGCGGCAGGCCCTGCAGGTCCTCCAGGTTCGCCCGCAGCGGCGAGGCGGTGATCTCCGCCCGCTGAGCGGGATCGGTGGTGTAGCAGTCCCAGAACCAGGCCATGGCCTTCGCGGTGAGGAAGGGCCCGTCCGCGAACTCCCGGTAGCTCTCGGTGTCCTGGGCCGCGTCGGTGACGGGGTAGTACAGCGACTGGTGGACGAAGGTCACGTCACCGCGCTGCTTGGCCATGATGGCGAGGGCGGCGGTCATGTTGCCGCCGACGGAGTCGCCGGCCACCGCCAGACGTGAAGCGTCCAGGGCCTCCTCCGCACCCCTCGCGATGATCCATTGGGCGGTCGCGTACGCCTGCTCGATGGCGACCGGGTACCTGGCCTCCGGGGAGCGGTCGTACTCGACGAACACGACCGCGGCGTTCGCGCCGACGGCGAGCTCGCGGACCAGGCGGTCATGGGTGCCGGCGTTGCCGAGGACCCAGCCGCCGCCGTGCACGTAGAGGACGACGGGCAGCGGGCCCCGGGAGCCGACGGGCTTGACGATGCGTATCTGCACGTCACCCACGTCGGCGGGCACTGTGATCCACTTCTCGTCGACGTCGGGCTTCTCCACCGGCGCCGCCTGCAGGTCGTCGAGGACCTTCCGGGCACCCTCCGGGCCGAGTTCGTAGAGGAACGGAGGGTTGGCCGTCGCGTCCGCCAGCTGCTGCGCCGCGGGTTCCAGAACGGGCTTGGTCATCGTTGCACTCCTTGCGTCGACAGGCGCTTGCCTGTTTTCACACCTATGACAAGAGATGTGTGAAATGTGTGACACGTGTCGGAGTGCACCGCCCTGGTTCCGGCAGCGATCTCGGATTGTGGTGGTGGAGCGCGATCAGTGTCTACCAGGCAGCCGTCGTGACCGGGCCCCTGCGGCACCACCACCTCGGGCTGCTGCCCGAGCCCGTACGGCGCAGCAACGGGTACCGCGACCACGGGATCCGGGACGCGGTCCTGCCCGCCCGTCCACCGGGCAACGCGCCGAACTTTTTCACGCGCCCCGCCTCGTTCATGTGATCAGGCTCCACGCGGACGACCTCAGGGCCCTCCACGGCGCCCTCACGCAGTCACGGACCCCCGCGGTACGCCCGCGTCAGCGTGTCGCGGGGAACCAGGCCCACGCCGTCCGGCGAATGATCAGGCTCCCTTGGAATGGAACATCCAGGGAACCGGGAGGGGCCCTACCGGCGGACGGCCGAGATCAGTCCGCCGGGCCGCTCCTCGCGCTGCGGCGGGGTGGTGATCGGGCGGCCGTAGGCGGCAGCACGTTCGCGCAGGGTGTGGCTGTCGGCCTCCCAGCCGTGCCCGGCCAGCCAGTTCACCGGGTCGTCGGGCATCTCCGAGACCCACATGGACGCCGCCGATCCCGGCACGGCGTCCGCGCCGAAGCGCTCGATCACGCCGCGCGAGCCCAACGTCAGCCCCATCCGGCTGCCTGCCGCCGACCGCGCGCCGATCCGGGCGAGCAGCAGCTCCACCGCGTCCTCGGGCAGGTAGATCAGCAGTCCTTCGGCGATCCACACGGTCGGCATCTCCGGGTCGTGCCCTGCGGCGGCCAGCGCGGTTGGCCAGTCCTCCCGCAGATCCACCGCGACGGTGATCCGCTCGCAGCGTGCGACGGCCCGTTCCTGGCGCAGCACCGAAGCCTTGAAGTCCAGTGGCGTGGCGGTGTCGACCTCGAACAGCCGGGTGCCCTCGGGCCAGTCCATCCGGAAGGCCCGGCTGTCCATGCCGGCGCCGAGCAGCACGACCTGCCGGACACCGGACGCGGAGGCCTGGTGCAACAGGTCGTCGAGGAACTTCGTCCTGATGACGATGGAGAACGACACGGCCATCCGGCGGCGTCGCGCGGCCTCGTCGTCGGGTCGCGGCGGCGAGGCGGGCCAGAGGCCGCCGGCGGTGGCGAAGGCCTGTGCCAGAGGGTCGTGGAACAGTGCGTTCTCCCGCTCGGTCTCCAGCGCCCGCACCCTGGCCACGCCCACCGCCGTGGCCCACACTCCCGACGGCTGCACCCGCTCCTGCTCATCAGTCACCGCGCCAGCCTAAATGATCGTTTCAAAGGGGCCCGATGAGAGGAGCCAGGTTTATGCGCGGCCGGCCAGTTGTGCGCGCACTGACCGTTTATGACCACCAGAACCACCATGAGGCGAAGACCCACGGCCACCCTGTGGACGCGACCACACGAAATGGACCAGAGCCCGAGAACGGACAGCAGGTGCAGGCGACTTCGGAAGACGCCGCTGCCCGGTGCTGTTTGATCGCGGGGGTAGGACGGACGCGGTGCGGTGTCTTCTGCCGATCCGCTAGACGAGGCGGGTGTACATGGGGTGCGTGAAGCGCGGGAGGGTTTCGCGGAGCCACGGGCTGCGGGCCGCCGGCAGCCGGGCCAGGGTGTGCCGGAAGGCTTGCGTGTCGACGTGGAACGCGTGGCGGGGACGCGGAATGGGCGGGTCGTCCCTCAGGGCGCCGTCGGCCATGGGACCTGATGTGGGAACGGGCAGGTGCTGCTCGGGGAAGACCAGCCGGAACCACACCCCGAACGGGAGCGGCACCGGGTATGCCGAGATGGCCGGGTGGGCCGGGGTCCAGGCCTGCCCGGTCTGCGGATGGGACGGCACGAGGAGGATGTCGGCGTCCCTGTCGGGGGCGGGCTGTCCCGGTCCGGCCAGGACAGCGCGCCGCGTCGGCGGGCCGGCCGGCAGAAGGGCGTCGAGGGTGGGTTGGAACACCTCCTGCGCCAGGCCGTTCGGGACGGTCACCGGCCGGCCCTCGGAGGCCACCACCAGGTGTGCGAGTGCGCTGCCTGCTGCCGCCACCCACTGCGGGCTCCAGGACCACGAGAGGTCCGACCCCGGCGGCGATCCCCAACTGGTGATCGGCTCGAACGGGGGCGTGCCCTTCCCCTGTGTGATCAGCTCCGCCCAGGTGAGCGGTGCGGCGTCGCAGCCCGAGGCGGGCAGGCGGCACACGGCGTCCGGGGCGAGCCACATCGCCTGCCAGGACGAGCAGTCGTCGATCCGGGTCGCCACGGGAAGGCCGCACGCCTCGCACGCCATGTTGGGGCCGTCCGCCCCGGCGAGGCCGCAGCAGGCACCGCCCCGCTTCTCGGGGATCAGCACGGTGCCACGGCTGTCGCCGGGCGCGATGACGATCGAGCCGGGTGCGCCGTCGGACAGGACCTCGACCGGCGCGTAGATGCCACGGGCCGCCGCTTCGTCCGGATGGATCTCGTTCCACCCGCGCCACGGGGGTCCCCACGGCTCCGGCTCCACGGCGAACGTGCCCGACTCCATCAGCACGGGGAGCTGAAGCCCGTTCCCGAACTGCTGATGGGCATGGACCGGCAGGGCGACCCTGGACAACGGGGCGGTCAGCTCGGCGCCGCACCCCGCGCACACGAAAACGAACAAATGCCCTCCGTCTGGAAACAGAGGCATCGTCGCAGCCCGACAGCGGCCTGCCAACATGTTTTCATCCGCCTCGGGAGGGTGTCTGAGCCGGCACCCTTCTTTGTCGGTTCGCCTCCTCGAGAACCAGGTGAAGAAGGCAGGTCTGGGCGCGCAGTCCATCGCTGAGCACGTCAAGAAGGAAGCCCGGAAGGCCCGTTCCCGTCGGCGGGGTTGGGAGTCGCGCTGCCCTGCCTGGTCGATAGTCAGGCTGTCTTCGTTTCGCTCGTCGGCAACAGCATTTGGGTTCAGCTCGACGGCTGGAGAGTGGCGCGCTGCGGGCGGCTTCGGCCTCCGGGGCAGCGACGCTCTCGGGCGGGGGAGAGGCGTGGAAGTGAGCCGCCACGCCGGATTCGCCCTGCAACCGCACGGGCCCGTTCGGAGCCGTGGTCAAGGGGCTGGGAAAGTATTGGACGGGGTGATGCTCGGCCTTGTAGCTTGCAGTGGACCGCGACACCACCCGAGGAGGTGAGACCCATGAACGCAGTAACGACGTGGGTGCTCCCCCTTCCCGTCACGGCCGGCGATTGACGTAGGTGTCGCCGGGAGCGCCTCCACAACAAGGCACTCCCGAAAGGCAACACCTATGGACTCTCCGCAGTTCACCACCGAGCCGTCGCCGAACGACACGGTCGAGCGCGACTCCACCGAGGGCGACGTCCCCGGACTCCGGTCGTCGGTCTCCGGCACCGATCGCGAGCCCCTCACGTTCGACGTGATCATCGCCGGGTGCGGGCCGACCGGCGCGATGCTGGCCGCCGAACTACGGCTGCACGATGTGCGGGTACTCGTCCTCGAGAAGGAAACCGAGCCCGCGTCGTTCGTCCGCATCGTCGGACTGCACATGCGCAGTCTCGAGCTGATGGCCATGCGCGGACTGCTGGACCGCATGCGCGAACACGGAAGGCAGCGTCCGGCCGGCGCATTCTTCGCCGCCATCAACAAACCCGCGCCCCGGGGCCTGGATTCCGCACACGCCTATCTGCTGGGCATCCCGCAGCCGGTCATCGTTCGCCTGCTCGAAGACCATGCGACGCAACTGGGTGCACAGGTCCGACGCGGTTGCGCGGTGGCCGATTTCGAACAGGACGACGAGGGCGTGACCGTCGAGCTGACCGACGGCGAACAGCTGCGTGCGCGCTATCTCGTCGGCTGTGACGGCGGGCGCAGTACGGTGCGCAAACGGCTCGGCGTCGGCTTCCCCGGCGAGCCCTCGCGGACCGAGACGCTGATGGGCGAGATGGAAGTGGGGGTGCCGCACGAGGAGATCGCCGCCAAGGTGACCGAGATCGGCGAGACCAACAAGCGGTTCTGGCTCAGGCCTTTCGGCGAAGGGACATACAGCGTCGTAGTCCCCGCCGCGGGAGTCAGCGACCGCGCGGAACCACCCACCCTCGAGGACTTCAGACAACAACTGCGCGCCATCGCCGGAACCGACTTCGGAGTCCACTCCCCGCGCTGGTTGTCCCGCTTCGGAGATGCCACCCGGCTGGCCGAACGCTATCGGATCGGGCGGGTGCTGCTGGCCGGCGACGCGGCACACATCCATCCACCCACCGGCGGACAGGGCCTCAACCTCGGCGTTCAGGACGCATTCAACCTCGGCTGGAAACTGGCCGCACAAGTCCGGGGCTGGGCACCGGAATCACTGCTGGACACCTACCAGGCCGAACGCCATCCGGTCGCCGAGGACGTGCTGGACAACACCCGAGCCCAGATGGAACTGCACTCCACCGAACCCGGCCCGCAGGCCGTGCGTCGGCTGCTCACCGAACTGATGGACTTCGACGAGGTGAACCGCTGTCTCTTCGAGAAGATCACCGCGATCGGGATCCGCTACGACTTCGGCGAAGGCCCCGACCTGCTCGGCCGCCGCCTGCCCGACATCGACGTGAGACAGGGGCGCCTCTACGGTCTGCTGCACCGCGGCCGCGGCCTGCTGCTCGACCGCACCGAACACCTCACCGTCGGCGGCTGGTCGGACCGGGTCGATCACCTCGCGGACCCCACTGCGGCACTTGACGCTCCGTGCGTCCTGCTACGCCCCGACGGCCACGTCGCCTGGATCGGTGACGATCAACAGGACCTGGACGACCACCTCTCCCGCTGGTTCGGCAAGCCCGCCGGCTGATGTCGCCTGAGAAGCCGAAAGGGCCCGTAGGGAGGATCGGAAGGGCCCGCGGCGACTGACCGTCGGAAGGCTCGACGCGGCATCAGCCGTGGTGCTCTGGTGCCAGGGTCGGCCTGCGAGGAGGGTCAGGTTTCGAGTGACGACCGTCAGCCGACGGAAGAGCACCGCGGAGTGGGATCGGCGCAGATGTCTGTGCGCTCGTCCAAGAACCGTGTGGGTCTTCCGTCGGCAGGCGGCGCACGGGCCGAACAAGTTCGGCCCCCGCATACCGGCGACGGCGACAGCGAGCGGCTCGTGGCTGCCCTTCGCGGCATCGAGCACCCGCCAGAACGCTTCGGTGTTCCATGGAGGGCAGTCTCCCGGGGCGTGACGACAGCTCTTCTACATGGCCCGGATGTCAGCTCACGTCAGGGCGGAAACAGCCATTCCATCGCGGCCAGGCTCTTGGCGACGTACTTTTCCTGCTCCGTCCCGATGCCGTATGCCAGGTCCTCGAAGACGCTGCACCTGGCGTAGAAGACGGCGCGCTCGATGAGCGCCGCGACGTCGTTGGCGTCGGTTCGACAGCTTCCGATGGCGGCGCGGGCAGCGACGGGGCCCAGGTCGCGGTAGAGCAGCCCGAAGTCGCAGGCCGGGTCGACGACGGCGGCGTCGCTCCAGTCGATGATGCCGGTCACCGCCCATGTGACCGGGTCGACGAGAACGTGCTCGATCCCCAGATCGTTGTGGGAGAACACCGGGACCCAACCGCCTTGGGGTGGTGGGGCGTTCAAGAACGCCTCGACGCCTTCGCGGTGTGCCGGGGCTACCTGCCCGGCCACCGTCACATAGGTCTCCGTGGCCTCACGTCGCCATTCGATCAGCGGCTGATCGTCGGCTTGCGCCAGATCGGCCATCCGATCGATCGGAACAGCATGCAGCACAGAGAGCAACTCGCCGAGGCTGGTGGCGATCGGCGTGCCGTGGGCCAGTCGCTGGTCCTGGGGCATGTCCAGCAGTGGTGTGCCGGGGAGCTTGAAGTAGGCCAGACACCCCTCTTTCGCGACCGTGAATGTCGGTTCGGGGACGGGCAGGGGCACGATGTCGGCGACGGCGGCGAGAACGCGGGCCTCGTGGTCCAGCAGGGCGGTCCGCCGCGCCGGGTCGGGCTCCTTGCTGAAGCGCACGATCAGCTCGCCGTTGACCTCGTAGGCCAAGTTGTCCAGGCCCTCGCCGAGTTGAACAACGGAGTCGACCCGGTAGCCGGGCATGTGCGCAATCACGACGCTGCGGACGTCTGCGACGCGGTCGCCGCTGCGACTGGTCATTCGCCGACCCTATCAATCGATCACATGCGGCCGGCGATGGTCATCGGGTGGCGCTGTCGCCGGCCGGCCCGCTCGATGACCCACGTCCAGCCCTTCACCGGTCGGCACCATGCCTGCCCTGCTCAGTCGGTGTGCGGATCCGTGGACAGGAGCCACCGCCAGTGTCGGCGTTCCCTGATGGGGGCGGCGGCCAGGAGGAGAGACACGAGGGCTGCCGCACAATACGGGCCGGGCCAACCATGCCGCGACCGCGACCGCGACCGCGACCGCGGCGAGCTGGAGCACGGTGAGCAGGATCGTTTCCACACCCAAGACACGGATGATCACCTGTGCCCCGTCCTACGGAGCCGAGAAAACCGTGGGCAGGCCGATCAGCACAGAGTCCGTCCGGCAGTGTCTCCTCCTGGCGGGTGGTGAGACCGGTCGAGGGCGCCCCAGGCCTGCCCGGTTCGCGGCGAGTTGTCTTGCTCGCCCAGTGGACCGTTGCTAAGCCTTGGGCACTCGACTCTAGGGAGCACGCTGTGCATCAAGAGCCCTCTCCTCCCGTTCCTCCGCGTTCACGTGTCCGGGCCCTCGTCTGCGCCGTCGCGGCCACCGCCCTCGTGACGCTCACCGCCGCGACAAGTCCCGCCGACGCGGACACCCGGACCCCGGCGGACCCGGCCGCCGTGGTCCGCGAGTGGAACGCCATCGCCACCGACACGATCAAGACAAGCCTCGGCCCCCGCCCCTCCGGGCAGGTGGCGATCTGGGAGGGGTTCGTCTCCGTCGCCGTGTACAACGCCGTGGTGGGGATCGAAGGCGGCTACGCCCTGTACAACTGGCACCAGCGCGGTCCGGCCAAGGCATCCTCCCAGGCGGCCGCCGCCACTGCGGCCCACGACATCCTGCTCACCTACTTCCCTGCGTTCAAGGAGCGGCTCGACACCGCCTACGCGGACTCGCTCGCCGCACTCCCGGCCGGCCACACCAGAGACCAGGGCGTGGACTACGGAAAGCGCGCCGCCGCCCGCATCATCAAACTCCGTGAAGGGGACGGCCGGTTCGCGGACGTTCCGTTCACCGCCTCCCCGGCACCAGGGGTCTGGCGGCCCACCCCGCCCGCGTTCCAGCCCTTCATCGACACTTGGCTCGCCAGGCTCCGCCCGCTCCTGCTCGCCTCCCCGCAACAGTTCCGCCCCGGCGCACCACCCGCCCTCTCCTCGGCCGCCTACGCCGAGGATCTTCAGGAGCTGAAGACCATGGGCGCGAAGACCGGCTCGGGCAGGAGCGCCCAGCAGACCCAGACCGCCCTCTTCTACAGCGGCAACCTGATCGAACAGGTCCAGACAGCCGTACGGGACCACGCCGCCCGCCACCGGCTCGGCATCGCCGAGACGGCCCGGCTGTTCGCCGCGGTGAACGCGTCGGCCACCGACGCCGTCGTCACCGCATGGGACGCCAAGCTCCACTACGGCACGTGGCGACCGATCACCGCCATCCGCCTCGCCGACACCGACGGCAACCCCGCGACCACGCCGGACCCGGCCTGGGAGCCGCTGCTCCTCACCCCACCACACCCCGACTACGTCGCCGGCCACACGACCGTCGCCGCTGCCGTGGCTCGCGCCCTCACCGGTGTCCTCGGCACCTCGGACATCGACCTCTACGTCCCCTCCGAGGTCACCGGCACCACGCGGTTCTACGGGTCCGCCGACGACCTCAACCGGGATGTCGTCGACGCCCGCGTGTGGGGCGGCGTCCACTCCCGCACCGCGGACGTGGTCGGCTGCCGGGCCGGCACCCAGGTGGCCGCCTGGGCGCTGGACCGCTACTTCCAGCCGGTCGGCGAGGACGACACCCAGTCGTCCTCGCCGACTCGAACGGTTCGGCAGGACAGGCTCGCCGAGCCGACGTGCGGCGACGAAACCAAGTCGAATTGACCCGGCCGTAGAGGACCGGGCTTGAAGGTCACGGCGCCACCAGTGGCGCCGTGACCTCCTCCGTTCAGACACCCTCATGGGGTGGCAGAGACGCGCGACTCACGCCCCGCAGTCGACACGGCTTCGCCCTTGCCGGCGATGCTGCGGGGAGCGTTCCGGCCGACGTGTGTTCAGCCTCGGTCACGGCCGTCCTGGCGAGGATGTGGTTCTGGTTCTTCGTGCGGCACCGCTCTTTGAGGGCACGGGTGTTGGGTCGCCGCTGGGCGGCGCGAGGAGGCTGTTGAGGTCGACGGTCTTGGCAAGGTCGCTGAGACCGGGGGTTTTCAGCGTGTCGGAGACGGTCTTTCGGGCGAAGTTCCTGGGGTTCAGGTCCTGGAGGTTGAAGTCGGCGAACTCCGGGCCGAGTTCCTTGCGAATCTCCGTCTGGGCGCTCTGGGACAAGGAGCGGATCTTGCGGATGACGGCGGAGACTTCCTGGATGGCTCTGGGAAGTTTCTCGGGGCCGAGGACGACGATGGCGATCACGGCGATGGCGAGTACTTCGAGTGGGCCCATGTCGAAGAACATGCGGGGCCTCCTGAGGGGGTGGTTCGCCGAGGGGCGGGGCGGTCAGTGGCTGTACTCGTGGGGCTGGGGGAGGGGTGAAGGCTCGTCGGGGCTGAGAGTGTCGGGTGTATTGCGGGCGGAGCGGCGGTCGTTGAGCCGGGCGACAACGCACGCGAGGAGGTAGAGGGCGACGACGGGGACGGCGAGGGCGAGCATGGTGAGGGGATCGCTGCTGGGAGTGGCGATGGCGGCGAAGACGGTGACGCCGATGACCATGTGCCGCCACCAGCCGGCCATCCGGCGGGCGCTGACGACGCCGGCGAGGTTGAGCATGATGAGGACCAGGGGGAGTTCGAAGGCGAGCCCGAAGACGACGACGGCACGGGTGGCAAGGTCGAGGAAGTCGTCGACGGGCAGGATGTTGGTGGCCTGGTCGGGGGTGAAGGAGATGAGCACGCGCGCGGTCGTGGGGAGGGTGGCGTAGGCGATGGTGGCGCCGACGAGGAAGAGCGGGATGCCGGCGCCGAGGAAGGCGAGGGTGTACTTCTTCTCGTTGCGGTGCAGGCCGGGGGCGAGGAAGGCCCACAGCTGGTAGAGCCAGACGGGGCTGGCGCCGATGAGCCCCGCGGTGAGGGACACCTTCAGAGCGAGGGTGAAGGGGGAGAGGAGACCGTTGGTCGAGACGATGCCGCACCGCTGCGGTCCTGCGCTTCTGCCGGTCGCGGGGTCGCAGCCGGGCAGGGGATCGATGACGAAGTCGATGAGCTGCTTGTAGAACAGGCCTGCGATGACGGTCGTCACGAGAAGGGCACCGACCGCCTTGCAGAGGCGGATACGCAGTTCACGCAAGTGGGCCGTGATGGTCATGTGCCCCTGGGGGGCCTCGGATGCGGTGGTGATCACGGATGGACCTCGGTTCGTCTCTCGCCCCCTGCTGCCGGTCAGTGTGAGCTGGAAACGATCTTGGGTGTGGATGCCGTAGAGGCTGCGAGCGACTTGCCCTCGACGATCCCGGGCGTGGACGTGTCGGCGGTCGTGGCGTCATCGTCTGCATCACGTTCGCGCAGGGCATTGGTCTCGCTCTTGAGGATCCGCAGGGACTGGCCGAGGGAGCGGGCCATGCCGGGAAGGCGCTTGGCGCCGAAGAGCATGACGAGGACGACGAGGATGAGCAGGATTTCGGGTGCTCCGAGTTTGCCGAACATGACGTGTGCCTTTCAGGGTGGCGTGGGCGTGGGCGTGGGCTTTGGCGAGGCCGAGGGTGACGGCGAGGGCGGGCGGCCGGGCCGTGGCGTGTGGGTGCCGGGCCCGGCCGCCCGGTGGCGGGGCTGCTGAGTGGTGCGGCCCCGCCAAGTGGGATCAGCGGCCCGTGCGGTACGGGGTGAGGAAGGTGCCGAGTGCGTCGAGCATGGCTTCGGGGGCCTGCTCGGCGATCCAGTGGCCGGCGCCGGGAATGACCACGGTCTGGAGCGAGGTGGTGAGGGGCTTGAAGCCCTCGCCGACCCCCGGCCCCCAGCTCTCGGCGCCGCCGACGGCCAGGACAGGCATCGGAAGCTTCGTCTCGGACCGCTTCTTGTTCTGCGCGACGATGGTGTCCCAGGCGCGGTAGAACCCGAACCCGGCGCGCAGGGCCTCGGGGTTGGAGAAGAGGCGGACGTAGTACTCGCGTGCGTACTCCGGCTGCTTCCTGCCGCCCTGGATGTCGAACTCGTAGCCGAAGAAGAGGTCCTCGCGGCCCCTGACCAGCTTCTCCGTGATCTCGTGGTCGACCCGGTTGAACGGGATGTGCCAGAGCTTGTTGTTGTACTTCTCCTCGATGAACAACTCCGGGGACGGGCCGGCGCCGGGCGGGCCGGGGACCTCGGCGACGGCGAGGCGGGCGACCCGTTCGGGGTGGTCGGCGGCCAGGGCGTAGCTGATGATCAGGCCGGTGTCGTGGCCGACGACGGCGAACCGCTCGTGGCCCAGCGCCCGCATCAGGGCGACGAGGTCGTTGGCCAGGGTCTTGGTGTCGTAGCCGGTGGCCGGCTTCTCGGTCAGGCCGATGCCCCGCTGGTCGGGCACGATGACCGTGTACTTCTTGGCGAGTTCGGGCATGAGCAGACGCCAGGCGTACCAGTTCTGCGGCCAGCCGTGGACCAGCAGCAGGGGCGGACCGTCACCGCCGACCACGACGTGCTGGCGAATCCCGTTCGCGCGGACGAAGCGGCTCTTGAACGTCTCTGCGAACCCGGCAGGCAGCCGCGGAGCCGTCGACACCGACCCGAAGCCCTGCTCCGTCCTCCGCCGGACAGGATGGGCTGCGGCGGGGATCGCGGCCGCGCCGACCAGCGACGCACCGGCGGCCGCGGCGGCTGCGCCACCGACGAACGCACGCCGCGAGAAACCGCGGCGGGTCTGGGCCGATTCGGTGCCGGCGGCGTTCTGATCGGCTGACTCCGTGGGAGAGATGTTCACTATATTCCCTTTCGCAAAAGGCTAGGTTTGAAGTGGGATGCACGCGCCCGCGTCACCTGTCAAGGCGGTGTCGAGGGAGGGGTGTCACCGGGTCCGCCCTACGCACGCGTCGCCTGGGAGGCCCCGCCCGTGGCCGACTCCCGCGGGGTGCGGGTTCGTGCACGCCTGGGTGAAGGTCGCTCGACCCTCCGGCGCGTCGACCTCTTTGGCCTGGGTGTACAGGGGGCGGCGACTGGGTGTCGCCGAACTGGGCAGCCTTGGTCGCGCA
Source organism: Streptomyces krungchingensis (assembly GCF_054729265.1). Classification (NCBI taxonomy): domain Bacteria; kingdom Bacillati; phylum Actinomycetota; class Actinomycetes; order Kitasatosporales; family Streptomycetaceae; genus Streptomyces; species Streptomyces krungchingensis. The sequence goes on along the minus strand of NZ_JBPUKY010000001.1, from coordinate 196,441 downwards.
GCCCTTGCGGGGTGCGTCCGGGAGCGTCCCTGGCGCGGCGGTGGTGCCGACGCTGCCTGCGCGCAGACTTCAGGAGCATATGCTCCTACTTCTAAATATGCCGTAAGTCTGCCCTTCGATGTTGCGCGGCGCATGCGTGGGGTGGAGCCCTCGTTCTCGTTTAGCAAATGAAAGTATGAGCTCGTAAGTGTGACGATGGACCGCCCCGCCTGTGCCGCTTCTGAGTGGCGGCGACAATCACCCCGACCGCCCGGCATCTCTCGTGGGGGCGGGCGGTTCTTGCGTCGTCCTCATTAGGAGCATATCCTCCTAATGGAGGTTCACTGAGTCCACTCCCTCCCCCTCGCCCGCTGACCACGCCCCCAGCCTGCCCACATCTGCCGGCTCGGAGTGACAGCAGCCAACAGCCCCACCCCGTACCCCCGGCCCGCAGCCGGAACATCAAAGGAGACATGACATGACAAGCGCAGAACGCAGCGCCACCGATCGCCAGGGCCTGACCTACTACCCGTGGTGGCTGGACAACCTGGCTGACGACGCCACCCTGGAGGGCGGGGCGATGAACGGCACGGCACGGGGAGCGGAAGCGGTCCGGGCCATCGTGGTCAAGGCCCGCGAGCTGTACGAGTTCCAGGACTTCAGCTACGCCGGCGACTTCGGCGACAACGGCTTCCTGGAGATCTACGACGCTTCGGTCAAGGGCGAGCCCCTGAAGGTCGTCGTCACGGTCACCCGCAACGCCGCGGGGCAGGCCCAGGACCTTGCGGTGCTCCACCGGCCACGCAACTCACTGCTGCTCTTCTCCCGGCTGATGCACGAAAGGTTCGCCGGCACCCCGCTCGCCGAGCACTTCCTCTCCGACGACTCCTGAGACCAGGATGCCGGGCGCGGGCCTGTGGCGGTTCAGGCGAGCGCTCCGTACCGACGGGCGTGTCCGCCTCAGGCCGGTTGGCCGGATCATGCGACTGCGGGACCTGTGGTGGGGTGCTTGTCGTCAGTCTGGTTCGGATGGGTTGATGGCCACGAGTTCGACTTCGAAGCCGTCGGTGTTCTCCAGGTAGGCGGCGTAGGTCTGTTCGCCGCCGGCGTGCGGGTGACGGTCGGGGAACATCAGGCTCCAGCCGTGCCACGGTGCCTCGGAGGCCAGGGCCTCCACGGTCCGGTGATCCTCGACGTGGAACGCCAAGTGGTTCAGTCCAGGCCGGCACCGGTCGTGCCTGTCGGCGGTGAGGGCCGGAGACCGCTCGATGACCAGGTAGGTAGCTCCGAGCCGCCAACTGCGGCCGTTACTCCAACTCTGGAACGGCGTGTAGCCCAGGGCTTCCAGGAGCCATCCGAGGGAGGCGACGGCCCGGTCGAGGTCGGGCACCCAGATCTCGACGTGGTGCAGCATCCCGTGGCTCGGCCGGGTCATACCGCCACCGCCGGGGCGGTGGCGGCCAGATGGCCGCATGCGAACCGGGCAACGGCACTGACCGGGACGACAAGGGAGGGCGCGTTCACCGCGCACCACCGATTCCGGGCCAACTCGATGAGCCTGAGCCTGAGCCTGAGCCTGAACGCCATCGCCAACACCGCCGTTTCGCTGCCTGCTTCGTTGATGGCCTCGGTCCGCAGCCGGACCCGGCGAAGGCGGACTCGAGACGGTTGGTGGTTCTGCGATTCTCCGATCGCCTCGCCTTCAACGGCGTCATTATCGAGGCCGGTACCGATTCCTGCGCCCGGGAGTTCCAGGGGCGCCGGCAGCGGGCGGAAGTGCCGGGTTTCGTTCGTCTTCGACCCGAGCTCGACCTGAGCGATCGTCGCGGCGGGGGCGTGGGGGACGGCCGACAGCAGGTGCCGGGCGCCCGGGGCGCCCGAGTGGGCTGAGCCCTTGAGGGGCTTGCCGTGCACGGCGATGACCCGATGCGAAGGGCCGGTCGCCGCGGACTCGGCTGCGCGGTGCTGACCGGCGAGGACCTCGTCCAGCGGACCCCCTTTCTCCAGCACGGCAGGGATAGGGGAAGATGCAACAGCAGGCACGGGACACTCTCTTGATCATGAGGCTTGGGCGCCGGCCCGTTGTCCTGCGCGAGGTATGGACTGGAGGTTCCGGTCGGCGGCGGAGGCCCAACACTAATGATCACCGGAGTCACCAGGGAGCCCGCAGCATGACCGGCACCACGGAGGCCCTTGGCGGGTCGGCTGCCGTCGACAATGCGGCACGAAGTGTCACACGCCCGTTCTACGTATACGCCGTGCTCGCCAACTCGCTGTTCCAGCGCGGCGTATTCGTCCTCTTCCTTCAGCAACGAGGCTTCTCCGCCGGGCAAGTGGCCCTCCTGCAGACACTGCTCTACCTGGTCAGCGGGCTTGCGGAGGTGCCGACGGGAGTCATCGCCGACCGAATCGGCAGGCGTGCCAGCATCGTGATCGGCCAGATGTTGGTGGCTGCATGTCTACTCGGTCAGGCGGCGTCCTCCAACTACTGGGTGTTCCTGGCGCTGTTCATCGGGCAGGGCGTGGGCATGGCATGTGTGTCCGGTTCGGACACCGCCCTGCTGTACGACCTGCTCGTGCGTCGTGGTGCAACGGCCGGCTACGTCAAGATCAAGTCCCGGTTCACCATGCTCGGGACGGTCACCTCGGGAGCCGCCATCGTTTTCGGCGGCCAACTGCAGCAGATTTCCTGGGGAGTCGTCTACGTTGGCTCGGCGGTGTGCCTCGTCCTCGCCGTGGTGGTGCTGATGTCGCGGGTGCCCGAGATCCGCGGCGCGGACGCGGTGGACGAGCAGGACGGAGCCGAGGAGGAGCACGGCGACGCGACAGCATGGCGGGCGATGCTTCGGGTCGCCACGCCGGCGCTCGTGACGCTTGTCGTGGTGTCCGGATTGATGCATGCGACTTTGACGCCGTACATCATCTTTACGCAGAAGACCCTCTCCGATCAGGGAGCGGGCACCGCATTGGTCAGTGTGGTGGTATCGGCGGGATTCTTCGCCGGCGGGCTCACTCCGCTGTTGTCGGACCGCGCGGACCGGAGCATCGGGTATCGGGTCATCGTCCCGGTGTCTCTCCTGACGCTCGCCGCGGCACTCGGCCTGAGCGGCCTCGGCCTTGTCTGGGTCACCGTCGCCGCGTTCCTGGCCTTGGTCGGGATTCCCGAGATCACCGCCGTGCTCGTGGACAACGTGTTCAACGAGGCCGTGCCGTCGCGCCACCGGGCGAGCCTGCTGTCGATGATCGCATTCGTGGAGTCGGTGCTCATCGGCATCGGCTATCTCGTCCTCGGCGCGCTCATGGACGGGCTGGGCTCCAGTGTGGGTATGGCCGCCTACGCCGCGGTCCCCCTGCTGGCATGTCTCCTGTGGCTCCCGGTGCTCGTCCGAGGGGCACGGGTGACCACCGAGACCGAGAAGCCCGCCGACCAGAAGGCATCCTGAAACAGACCATCTCGGGCAACGCCCCTGCCCGATGGCAGAGGCGTTGCTCGACAACATGTCGCTCCCAGTCGGCGACGGAGCTGTCATCGCAACGATCAGCGCCCGACGGGATGGGAAGAATCGCGCCGCTGCGGCAGCTGTTCAGCCTGGATCCCCTGCGGAACGGTCGGCCTGTGAGCGGCGGCGCCGATGACGCGGTCGGGGCTGTGCGGCCAGGGCGACACTCTTGATATTGCAAGCAACGCACAACAAGCTTGCCAGGCACGTGCTTCCCACCTGTGACGTGGAGTTTTGCATGCCCCGCCTGATTCCGGACACCGGGCCGCAGCGCGTTCTCGCGGCCGTGAACTTCGTCTACACCATTGGCTACGGCCTCTATCTGACGGCCGGGGTGCTGTATTTCACCCAGGCGGTGCACCTTTCGGCGGACAAGGTGGGACTCGGGCTCGGCATAGCCGGGATCGTCGCGCTGACCCTGGGGGTCACCGTCGGCCATCTGGCGGACCGGTACGGGGCCCGCGGCGTCTACACGGCGACCCTTGCCGTCCAGGCACTGGCCACGGCCGGCTTCGTACTGGCGGACAGCTTTGGGCCGTTCGTGCTCGCGGTCTGCGCGGCTGCCGGGGCGAGGACGGCCGGAGTCGCCGCACGTTCCCCGCTCATCAGGCATTACGGAGGGGACCGGCCGCAGGAGTTCCGGGCGTATCTGCGTGCGGTGACCAACCTCGGCATCTCTCTCGGTGCCGTGCTGGCCGGCTGGGTGGTTCAGGTCGGCACGCTCACCGCCTATCAGCTCATGGTCATCGGCAACGCGGTCGCCTTCGTGGTCGCCGCGGTGATCCTGCTCCTCCTCCCGCCGGTCGCACCGGTCCCCGCCGTCGCCGGCCCCCGCTGGACCGCCCTGCGCGACCGCCCCTACCTGCTGATCACCGCCCTCGACGGCATGATGGCCGTCCAGTTCAAGGTGCTCACCGTGGGCATTCCGCTCTGGCTCGTCGGTGCCACCACCGCCCCGCACTGGCTCATCTCAGGCACGATTCTCACCAGCACGTTCATCGTCATCGCCTTCCAGGTGCGAGCGAGCCGCAACATCGATTCCCCGGCGGCAGGCGGCAACGCCTACCGCCGGGCAGGCATGGCCTTCCTCCTCTCCTGCGCGCTGATCTCACTGGCCGCGGGCATACCGGGGTGGGCTGCCGCGGCGCTGCTCATCACTGCCGCAGTCATCCACACGATCGGTGAACTGTGGTACTCCGCCGCGGGGTTCGAGGTGTCCTTCGCCCTCGCCCCGCGGCATGCCACCGGCCAGTACCTGGGCGTGTTCGGTCTGGGAGCAGGGCTGGCCGACGCCCTCGGACCGGCGCTGCTCATCTCGCTGTGCATCACCTGGGGCCGCCCCGGTTGGTATGTCGTCGGAGCCCTGTTCGCGCTGACGGGCCTGGCGGCGCCCTTCGCCGTCCGGTGGGCGCAGAGCCGGCAGGACGCCGGGCGGACGAAGCCCGAACCCGCGGAGAACGCGAAAGCCTGAGTCAGCGGGCGACCAGGCGCACGGGAGCGTGCGCCGGCCCGTTCACCGTGATCGAACGCAGCGGCTCCACGTCTCCGGCCGGTTCGACGACGGCGACCAGCTCCGCGAGCGTCTCCAGGAGCATCCGCATCTGGTGGCGGGCCATGGTGCTCCCGATGCAGACATGCTCGCCCGTCCCCAGGGCCAGATGGCGATTGGGCTGCCGACCGAGGTCGAACCGGTCGGGGTCCGTGAACACCGACTCGTCCCGGTCGGCCGAGGGGATCCACAGCACGACCCGGTCCCCGGCGGCGATGCGCCGGCCTTGGACGACCGTGTCCGTTGTCGCCGTCCGCATGCTGTGCGTGGCGCTGCTCGTCCACCGCAGCACCTCCTCCACCGCGGTCCTGACGAGTTCGCCGTCACGCTCCCGCACCAGCCGTTGCCACTGCTGCGGATGCCCGGCGAGGGCCAGCATCCCCGCGGCCATGGACAGACCCGCGTTCTCCGACGCTCCGACGAGGTTCTCGCAGCTCAGCAGGATCTCGGTCTCGGTCAGCAGGTCGCCCTGCACCTCGTTGTCGACGAACAGGCCCATCACGTCCTCCGCGGGCGTCTCCATCCGCGCGTACATCATGTCGATGAAATAGCGCATCAACGCGACGTGGCTGGTGAGGGGTTTGCCGGACTCGAACGCCTCGGTGCTCCACGTCAGCAGCTGCTCGCGATCCTCCGGCGGCACACCGAGCAGCCGGGAGATGTTGTAGCTGGAGAGCCGGGCTCCGATGTCGTGGACCAGATCGCAGGTGCCCTTCTCGATGGCGCGCGTCACCACCGAGCGGATCTCGGCGCGCATCTCGTCCGCCAGGGAGCGGGCGCACCGTTCGGTGAACCGGTCGGCCACCTGCCCGCGCAGGGCGCGGTGCCGGGGCGGATCGGTCAGGGCCATGGTCTGACCGCTGCCGGGATCCACGCCCAGCTCCGTCGGCCGCAGCAGGACGCCCTGCGCCGAACTGAAGACGGCCGGGTTCTGGTACGCGTTCCGGACGTCCTCGTACCGGGTGAGGGACCAGAAGCCCGGCAGGTCGCCGGGTTCGTGCCAGTGGACGGGGGCGTGTTGTCTCATCCAGCGCCACAGCCGGTGCACCTCCCCTGAGGCGTGCAGCTCCGGGTCGAGTACGTCGGCAGGGGTGTACGTGGATACGGTCACGACGCAGCTCCCGCGGCGATCAGGGCAAGACGGTCATGGAAACCCTTGAGCAGGTTCAGGGCGGTGGCCTCGGCGACGGCGTCGCGCCGGAACGAGAGGACCGCGTCGAGCGCACCGTCCTCGTCCGGCCACACCTCGAGGTGCAGCTCAAGGGGGAGGGCGGCATACGGCTGGCGCAGGTGCGTGGAGGCGACACCGGGCAGGTCGAGCCGGGGTGGAGGGTTGTCCTGGAGGGCGAAGAGGGACTGGAACACCGGCGGCCGCCCGGGCGTCGCCGGTCCGATGCCCTGGGCGATGTCCGTGAAGGGGACATCGCTGCGGCTGAAGGCTCGGTGGACCAGTCGTCCGATCTCCCGGATGCCGTCCTCGCCGCGGCCCACCGCGTCGCCGCGCAGGCGCACAGGCACCATGTTGATCAGGCAGCCGATGGTCTGCTCCAGCCCTGGGACGGTGCGCTCGGCGACGGGCACGCCGACCGCGAAGTCCTGCTGCCCGCAGACCTCGGCCAAGGTGTCCGCCCATGCCGACAGAAGCACCACGAAACGGCTCACTCCGAGCGCCGCGCCCTGCGCGTCGAGCCGCGCCGTATCGGCCGCGGGGACGGTCACGTCGAGGTGTCCGGTTCCGGCTTCCCCGGGGCCCGGCCGTTCGGGCCAGTGGATCTGAGGTACGTCCCGGAGCTCCTCCCGTATGCGCTCCGCCCGCCCCGCCGTGTCCGTCACGGCGGTGGCCGCCGTCCTCAGCCGCGCGCGCTCGGCCAGGGTGGGCGGGGTGGTGCGCGGCTCACGTCCGGCGTAGGCGTCGGACAGATCGCGCGCCAGGACGGATTCCGACCGGCCGTCGAAGGCGATGTGGTGGACCAGAAGTCCGAACAGCCAGCCGCGCGTCTCGGTCAGAGGTACCAGCGCGGTGCGCCACAGGTCGGCGTCCTGAGGTTCGAGTGGCTCGTCGAAGAGCTGCCGCAGTGCGTCGACCGCCTCGTCCACGGTCGGGCGGGCGTCCAGGAGTTCCAGGGGCGGGGCGGGGATGTCGGTGACCTCGGCGTGCGGCCGGGGATCCACGTGGAAGGCCGTGCGCAGCACCTCGTGCCGTTCGTGGACGGCTGCGATGGCCGCCTCCAGGGCGTCCTGGTCGAGCCGGCCGTCCAGATGCCAGGTCATCAGGCAGTAGCCGGACCGGTCCTGAGGTGCCGTCAGATGACGGGTGAGGAAGACCAGTTCCGTGGAGGTCAGCGGGATGTCGCCGGTGGGTGAGGGGACGGCGTTCGTGGTCTGCGCCGACTGGAGCCACCCTCCCAGGCTTTCGGCTGACGCGTGCTCGTACAGGATCGGCAGTGGTACCGGCTGCCCCGCCCTCCTGCCGATTCGCATGCAGGCGCGGGCGGCCTGGAGCGAGGAGCCGCCCAGCTCGAAGAAGGGTATGTGCGGTGGCACGGCCCGGCTGCCCAGTGCGGCGGCGAACTCCTCGGCGACCAGGCGGACGAGCGGGTCGTCGATGGGGCCGTGGTGGTGCTCGGTAGGCGCCTCGAGCACGCTCGCGAGTAGGGCCCGGTCGTCCAGCTTGCCGGTGCCGGTCAGCGGGAAGGAGCCGACAAAGGCGACGGCGACGGGACGTTGGTACGCGGGCAGGTGCTCGGCGAGGATCGCCGATACGTCCGGCGGTGTGCCGCCGGACCGGCTCGGTATGCAGAAGGCCACCAGCTCGAAGACGCTGCCGAGTTCGTTCCAGCGCGGGACCACTCGGCAGTCGGCGACGTAGGGCACCAGGTGCTCGATCTGACGCTCCACCTCGGCCGGTTCGACGCGGTTGCCCCGGATCTTCACCTGCCGGTCGCTCCGCCCGCGAAACTCGATGACCCCGTTCTCGTCCCGGGTACCGAGGTCCCCGGTGCGGTACACCCGGACCTGCGCTCCGTCGATGTCGACGTCCGTGAACTTCTCCGCGGTAAGGGCCGGTTCACCGAGGTAGCCGTGGGCCAGGCCGTCGCCCGCGACACAGATCTCACCCAGCTCCCCGGTCGCGCAGGCGCGGCTGCCGTCCAGGACGAAGACGGAGGTGCCGGGCACCGGCCGGCCCAGCGGGATGCCGCCGTCCCGGGTGCAGTCAGCGGCGGTGATGCGGTGCGTGGTGGCGAACACCGTGCTCTCGACCGGTCCGTAGCCGTTGATCAGGGCCGTGTCGGGGAACCGGTCGAGGAAGCGGGCGACGTGCCGTGTGGACAGGCGCTCACCGCCGATCATGACCTGGGACAGGCCGTTCAGTGCCGTCAGGTCCTCATCGACGATCAGGTTGAACAGGCTGCTGGTCAGCCACGCCGTGTTCACTCCATGACCGGCGACCATCGCGCGCAGCGTCTCGGCCGTCAGGAACGGCTCGTCGATCAGGACGCAGGTGCCGCCGTTGCACAGCGCGGCCCACAGCTCGAGGGAGAACGCGTCCCACGGCAGCGCCGCCGCGAGCGGGATGACCGTGTCCCGGTCGAAACGCGCGAAGGTGCCCTCCCGGAAGAGCCGTGCCGTCGCCCGGTGCGGGGTGACCACCCCTTTGGGCCGTCCCGTGGTGCCCGAAGTGAAGAACACCGAGCACGCGTCGGATCCGCTCACCGCCACCGCGGGGCGGGCGGGGCTCCGACTCGTACCGTCAGCGGCCGCTGTCCACAGCGGCGCGGACAGCTCGGCCACCACGCCCGGCCGGACGACGACGAGCGGCGGCCGAAGCCGGTCGACCACCGTCGTGAGACGGGCGGGCGGCCAGTCCGGATCGAGCAGCGCGTAGGCGGCGCCGAGCTTGAGAACGGCCAGCAGCGTGGCGATCAGGTCGACGGAGCGCGGCAGCAGAATCGGCACGAGATGGCCCCGCTCGACACCGGAGGCGGCAAGCCGGTGAGCCAATTCCTCGGCGCGGGCGTCCAATTCGCCGTACGAGACCCGGGCATCCGGAGCTATGAGGGCTGTGCGCCGCGGCTGAGCGCGTGCCTGTGCGGAGAAGACCTCATGGAGTCCTTCTCCTGATAATTCCCTGGTGCCAACTGCGGCCCACGCGGCATTCGATTGCAGCATGTCGACTCCCTTCGGAATCCGAGAGATGAGCGCTTTGAAGCACAACATCAGGAGCGTCCGACGGTGCCATGCCGTGCGCGTCTTTCGCCAGCCTCCCTGTCTGTAAAGGGTGTTGAGACCACCTTTCGTCACGAATGTGACGGCGGACGACATCTCGTTCACGCAGGGCGGGCTGTGTCATGATCGCAGCGCGGTACGAGGAACCACCGACGACCGTTCAATTCACGTGCCATCAGCGCGACACCGGATGCAACATCCCGTTTCCAACAAGATGATGGGGGACGTTATGACGAGTCGAGATCGCTCCTTAGACATCGCGGTCACCGGCATGGCAGCGCGACTCCCCGGCCCCCGTGACCTCGACGCCTGGTGGGAGTCCCAGCTCCACGGAAGCGTGCACAGCAAGCGGTACACGCAGGAGGAGTTGCTTGCCGCGGGAGTGCCCGCCGCGTTGGCCGCCGACCCGGACTATGTCCCCGTACGCGGTCATCTCGACGACTGGGACCGCTTCGATCACGACTTCTTCCAGATCCGGGCGCGCGAGGCCGAGCTGATGGACCCGCAGCATCGCTGGATGCTGGAGGTGGCCTGGAATGCGCTTTCCGACGCGGGAGTTCCGCCCCGCGACGACACCGCGGTGACCAGTGTCTACGCGTCCATGACGGGCAGCGGCTACATGCGAGCGATGGTCCGCGGCGGACACATGGATCCGGGGCTCCTCGACGATCTGATCCACGGTACCGAGCCGGACTTCATGGCGAGCCGCGTCGCGTACAGACTCGGGCTGACCGGACCGGCCTTCGCCGTGCAGACGGCGTGCTCCTCCTCGCTGGTGGCGGTCCATCTGGCGGTGCAGGCCCTGCTCGGCGGCGACTGCGACCAGGCCCTCGTGGTGGGGGCCGGGTTCGGCTACCCCCAGGCGGGCTACCTGCACACGCCGGGCGGAGTGCTGTCCGCCGCGGGCGCCTGCCGGGCGTTCGACCGGCACGCGGACGGGGTGATCGCCGGATCCGGTGCGGGCGCCGTGGTGCTGCGCCGGCTGTCTGACATCACCGAGGACGACCCCGAGCCGTACGGGGTCATCCTCGGCACCGCGATCAACAACGACGGGCATACCAAGGCCGGCTACTACGCGCCGTCCTCCGCGGGACAGGAGCGAGTCATCGGCGCCGCGCTGAGCGCGGCCGACGTCGACGGCGGGTCCATCGGCTATCTGGAAGCCCATGGCACCGGCACCCGGATCGGCGATCCGATCGAATGGGCGGCAGCCGGCACCGCGCTGCGCCGGGCCGGAGCCCGCCCGGGCAGTGTGGCGGTGGGTGCCCTGAAGGCCGGCGTCGGCCATCTCGACGCTGCCGCGGGGGTCGCCGCGCTGATCAGAGCACTGCTCGTGGTACGCAGCGGCATGATCCCGCCCGTCGCCGGGTTCACCGAGCACAATCCGCTCCTCGAAACCGAGAACTGGCCGCTGTACATCCCCGCCGAGGCCGTCCCGTGGACCGGAGAGCTGCCGAGGCGCGCCGGGGTGAGCGCGTTCGGGATCGGCGGCACCAACGCCCATGTCGTGATCGAGCAGGCGCCGCCGCGCGAACCGGCCGCCCTGGACACGCAGGCCCCGCGCGAGCGCCTGGTCCTCCTGTCCGCGGCGGACCCTGATGCGCTGGACCGCATGGCCGACGATCTGGCCGCCCACCTCAAGTCCCACGACCCGGAGCTCGCCGAAGTCTGCGGCACCCTGGCCCATGGCCGTCTGCACCTGGGTGAACGTCTCGCGGTCACCGGCCGGACGAGTGCCGAGGTCGCCGAGCGCCTCGCCGCCCGGTCCGGCGTGTACCGAGGCACCGCGCCGGCGACGGGCTCCGCCCCAGTGGTCTTTCTCTTCCCCGGCGGCGGTGCCCAACGCCCGGGAATGGCCGAGCCGTTCACCTCTCTTCCCGGATTCCGCCGGGCGCTCGACCAGTGCCTCGCGGCCTTCGCCTCCCCGTCGGCGGAGCGGATCCGGCAGGCGCTGTACGACCCCGACTTCCCCGCCGACGAGCTGAACCGGCCCGCGCTGGCGCAGCCGGCCCTCTTCACCATCGGCTACGCGGCGGCGACAGCGCTCCAGGACCTGGGGGTCCGGCCCGCCGCGGTCTGCGGACACAGCTCCGGCGAGATCACCGCGGCCGCTGTCGCCGGAGTCTTCGGCCTTCAGGACGCGGCCGCCTTCATCGCGGCGCGCGGCCGGGCCATGCAGGACTGCCCGGAGGGCGCCATGCTGGCCATCGGGGCGGACGTGCGGCAGGCCCTGGCGCTCGCCGAGGAGTGGGGTCTCAAGCTCGACGTGGCCGCGGTCAACGGCCCGGACTCCTGCGTCCTCGGCGGGCCCGTCGAGGAGGTGGACGCATACCTGCGGCGCCTCGGCGACGCCTTCTTCGTGCGGCGCCTGCGCTACAGCCACGCGGGCCACTCCCGGCTGATCGAACCCGCGCTGCCCGCGCTCACCGAGGCGATGGCCCGGATCGAGCTCCGGCCGTCCACCCTGCCGATCGCACTCAACGTCTCCGGCAGGGTCGTCGTGGCCGGGACCGAACTCCCGCGCGACATGTTCGTCACGCAGGTCAGGCAGTCCGTGCTGTTCGGCGCCGCGCTCGACTCGCTGGCCGCGCACCTGCCGGGCGCCCTGGCCGTCGAGATCGGTCCCGGGCGTCCCCTCTCACCGATGGCGGAAGCGGCCGGGATCCCCGCGGTCGCCCTGGACCAGGTCAAGGATGCGCCAGGGTCCTCGGTGCTCAGTGGCGTCGGCGCCCTGTGGACCTTGGGGCAGCCGGTCGCGCCGGCCGGGGTGACGGGCGATGGCCGCAGGGCCAGGCTGCCCGGCTACCCCTTCGCGGGACCTTCCTCAGTTGCCCCGGAAGCGCTTTCCTCGCCCGCGCCGGAACCGGGCCGCTCCCCGGCCTCCGCGCCGCTGCCGGAGCAGTCGGAACCCGAGGGCCCGGCCCCGGTCGACTCGACGGAGGCGGTGACCCGGATCTGGGCGGAGCTGCTCGGCCATGACGCGGTCCCGGCGGACGCCGACTTCTTCGCCCAGGGCGGCGACTCCCTGCTGATCACCCGGCTCATCCGCAGGGTGAACAGCGAGTTCGGGATTCGCGTCCCGGTGCGCGAGATGCTGGCCCGGCGGACACTGAGCGGGCATATCGCGGTGGTCCGCAGGATCCGTGGCGAAGCGGACGCGACGCCGACTCCCACCGCTTGACGAGCAGCAACGCCTGCACGATCCGTCCGCTAATCAGGAGGCTTTTGTCGTCGAAGGGGATACGGGCCAGAAGGGGCCCCGCGACGCTGATTCCACAACTCCGCTTTCTGCAAGGCCGTATGACGCGAAACGCCCAACCGACTTCCAAACCGGGCAACCAACTCGCGTCCCGCGCAAGTCGGTTGCGTCGGCCAATCCGCCCTCCTATGATCACCCTCCACGGCGTGGTCACTTGCGACAACAACGACCGTACATTCCTTCTCGAATCCAAACCGAGCAATAAGCGAACTCACACCAGGAGTTCGTTGACGTAGTGGTGGTGAGCCCGGCCGGCGCGCATGAACTGCGAACAGGCTCCAGGGATCCCGTTGACAGATTTGGGGAGTTCTTCTTCATGTCGGCCTTACAACAGGTGAAATCCGCTCCGTCCAGGCCGAAGGACAGCACCGGAGCAATACCGGAGGTGACTTCCTCGGCAGTTGGCGAACCACTGCCAGAAGTCCCGTTCGTTCCCGTACACGAAGCGGTGGCCCGGCTGGCTGCCGACCGTCCCGCGGTCATCGCCGTGCGCTGCGGTGACATCGCTGTCACCTACGGCGAATTGATCTCCGGAGCCCGGCAGTTGTCCCACCGCCTCGCCGCAGCCGGGGTCCGTGCCGGAGACCGGGTCGCGCTCCTCGCCGAGCCGTCCGCCGAGATGATCGGGGCCGTGCTCGGCATCCTCGGCGCGGGCGCCGCCTATGTGCCCATCGATCTGGCCCAGCCGGACGCCCGGCTCGCCACGATCCTCCACGACGCGCAAGTGAAGGCCGTTGTGGCGACGGCTCACACGCAGCCTTTGACGGACGGCTCCCAGGTGCCCGTCGTGACGGTCGCGAACGTCCCGGACGCCGCGCCCACAGACTCCTTCGCCGCCACGGCCGGCCCGGCGGATCCGGCCTACCTCATCTACACCTCGGGCAGTACGGGCGAGCCCAAGGGTGTCATCGTCGAGCACCGCAATCTCGCCGCGTCCACGCAGGCCCGCCTCATGGTCTACCCGGGGACCCCGACCTTCCTCCTGCTGTCCCCGCTGGCCTTCGACTCGTCGGTCGCCGGTATATGGGGGACGCTCCACGCGGGCGGCTGCCTCGTCGTCGCGTCCGCGGACGAACTGCGCGACGCCGAACAGCTGGTCGCCCTCGTCAGCCGTCACCAGGTGGACCGCACCCTGTGTGTGCCCACGCTGTACGGGCTGCTGCTCGACGCCGCCGAACGCGCCGGGACCGCGCCACTGGCATCGCTGCGGCAGGTGATCGTCGCGGGCGAGGCCCTGCCGCAGACGCTGGCCGACCGGCACTTCGCGGTGCACTCCTCCACGGTGGATCTGGTCAACGAGTACGGCCCGACCGAGGCGACCGTGTGGGCCGCCTTCCACCGCTTCACCGGTGCCGAACCGGTCAGCATCGGCGGCCCGGTCCCAGGCGCCCGCCTCTACGTACTCGACGACGAGCTCCAGCCCGTGCCGCCGGGCACGGAAGGCGAGTTGTTCATCGGCGGGGCCGGAGTGACGCGCGGCTACTTCGGCCGTCCCGAGGCCACGGCGGGGGTCTTCCTCGACGACCCCTTCGCGGCCGAGCCCGGCGCGCGCATGTACCGGACCGGTGACGTCGTGCGCTGGAACGCGGAGCACCGGCTGGACTTCATCGGCCGTAAGGACGACCAGATCAAGGTCCGCGGCCACCGCGTGGAGCTCGGTGCGGTCGAGTCGACGCTGCGCCTGCTGGCAGGCGTCCAGGAGGCGGTCGTGCTGCCCGACGCGCAGGGAACGGGCCTGATCGGCTTCGTCGCCTCGCCACAGGACGCAGACCCGATCGCGCTGCGCCGCGCACTCGCGGAGAAGCTGCCGACGGTGATGGTGCCCGGCGAGCTGCGGGTGCTGCCGGAGCTGCCGCGCAACCTCAACGGCAAGCTCGACCGCGCGCTGCTGCGGACGCTCGCCGCAGAGCCGCCGGCCGCCCGGCCCGCGGCCGCGCCCGCCGCCGCCGATCCGCTCACCGCCCAGGTGACGGCCGCGTGGTCGGAGGTGCTCGGCGTGTCCACGGTGCCGCTGGACGTCAACTTCTTCGATCTCGGCGGCCATTCGCTGTCCATGTTCAAGTTGCAGGATGCGCTGGAGCGGCTCTGCGGGGTGCGGCCGTCGATCGTCTCCCTGTTCCAGGAGACCACCGTGTCGGCACAGGCCGCGCTCATCCGCGCCAGCCGCGAGCAGGGAGAGGACACGGGGCCGTCCGGCTCCGCCGAGGCCGCCCGCAGAGCCCGTACGGCCAGACTTCGCCAGCAGCGCGCACGCAAGGGAGCCGGCCAGTGACCACGTACTCTTCGCGCTGGCTCGTGTGCGACACCGCACGGCCCGACGCGCGTATCCGTCTGGTGTGCTTCCCGCACGCCGGAGGGTCAGCTGCCTTCTACCGCGCCTGGGGCCAGTCGCTGACCGAGGTGGAGGTGCACGCCGTTCAGTACCCGGGGCGTGCCGACCGGTTCGACGAGGAGCCCCCGCACGACCTCGTCCGGCTCGCCTCGGACATCGCCGACGCGCTGGAACCGCTGGCGGATGTCCCGCTCGCGTTCTTCGGGCACAGCCTGGGAGCCCCCATAGCCCTGGAGACGGCACGCGCGCTGCAGAGCCGGGGCATCCACCTCGCGCACCTGTTCGCCTCGGGTTCCCGGGACGCCGCGCTGCCCGACCTCGACGGGCCCGAGGAAGACCCCGACCAACTGCTCGCGGACCTGGTCAGGATGGGCGGCACCGATGCGGAGATGGCGGCCGACCCGATCTTCCAGGAGGTGGTCATGCCGTACCTGATGGCCGACGGCCGCATGTTCCACAGCTACGACATGGCACCCGAGCCGCTCCTCAAGTGTCCCGTCACCACCATCGTCGGAGACCAGGACGACGATGCGGACCTCCGCCCGTGGAGCGCGCTGAGCGCGATGCCCGTCCGGGAGGTCGGCGTCACCGGGAACCACTTCTACCTCATCACCGACCCGCCGTACTCCCTTCTGCAGGAGACCCTCGCCGTCCCGCGGCCCGAGTGAGTTCCATGACCGAGTAGCAGGGCCGTCGGGAGCGCTCCGAAGGCGGCCCGCACTCCACCGTCATGCGCCAACTCGACCTACTGAGCTCTTCGGATTGTTGTCGGCGGTTGGGTGAGTGTGAGGCCGGTGCCGGCGAGGCAGCCGTCGATCAGGTTGGGACGGAGCTGAATGTGACGCAGGCCCCGGCGGAGGGTGCGTTCGAGGTGCTCGTCGTCGGTGAAGGCTGTGTTGGCCAGCGGGCCGCGCCGTAACAGCGACCAGACGCCCTCGACCGGGTTCAAGTCCGGTGCATAGGAGGGAAGTTGCACGATGGTCAGCCAGTCGTGTGCGTCCGCGTACTCACGCATTCCGGCGGCCCGGTGGGTGTTGAGATTGTCCCAGATCAGCACGATGGGAGCCTGGAGCTGGATGTGGGCGCGCACGACCAGGTCGCGGTAGTCGCTCCACGCGAAGGTGTCGCGTCCTTTGCCCCGATGCTTGCGGTGACGGCGCGGCCGGTAGATGAGCCGTGAGGTCTCGCCCGGCTTGTAGCAGCACATTGCCGCGATCGACCAGCGGCGCCAGGAGCGGCCCCGCACCCGCACCACCGGCGTGTGCCCACGCCGGCCCCAGGTGCGGGCGCGTGGCGGCGTCATCGAGAACCCGGCTTCGTCCTCGAAGACGATGTACGCCCCCAGCGCCGCCGCAGTCATTCCGCCTGCGGCCACACATCCTTCTTCCACAGGCCCACCGACTGCTCGTCGCGCTCCAGCGCCCGGCGGGCGGGACACTGCCAGGACCAGCCATGCCGGTGCAGCAGCCGCCACACCGCCGCCGACGAGCAGTCGACACCGAACTTCCGAGCGATCAACTCTCTGATCCGGGCCAGGGACCAGCGTTGGTCCTCCCAGCCATGCACGGCCGGTCCCCGTGCCAGCTCCTTCTCCAACTCGGCGAACTGGCCATCGGACAGCTTGGGCGATTTCGGTGGCCCGGCGGAGGCGAGGGCGTCCGTCCCGCCCTCCCGCCAGGCACGACGCCAGCGTTCCACCGACCGCTCACTGACCCGCAGATCCTTCGCGATGACCGCGGTTCTCTCACCGCGACCGAACCGTTCGCCTGCCTCGTACCGGATCCGCTCGCGAAACCGCCGTCGCTCCGCGGTCAGTCCGCCACCCTGCGCATACCGCATATCCCCGGCCTACCGCAGGGATCACCACACGTCACGACCCCCGACAACAATCCGAAGAGCTCAGTAACTCATGCCCTGTTACTGGCTGCCCGGACAGGTATGAGCGAGCGGGACCGGGTCCTCCGCAGCACGCCGCTAAGCTTCTTCGCCATGCTCACATCAGCGCGTAGATCTGTCCTCGGTGCCACCGCACTTGCCGTCTTCCTGGCCGCTGGCACCGGCTGTTCGTCCGATTCCGGTCATGACGGCAGCAGTTCCAGGGTGCTGGACGGGCTCGGCACTCTGGCCGAGGACAACAGCACGAACCAGGTGACCTACCTCGACGCCGAAAAGGTGCGCGAGCTCAGCAAGGGCGACGAGAAGCGGTTCGCCGCTGTCGGTCAGCCGGGCAGCAGCCTGCTGAACGCGTACGAGCCCGGGCCGTGGGGGCGGCATCTGAAGGTCACTCAGATCGACACCGCTGTCGACACCAAGAACGCGGGCCACTGGGAGGGCTCGTTCGACGCGGCGGCCATCACCACCTCGCTGAAGTCGAACGGCTACAAGCAGAGCGGAGACGACGAGTCCTGGACCCGCCCCGGCCGCACAGGTGCCTCGTTCCAGGTCTCGAAGGACGAGATCTCCTACTCCTCCGATGGCGACACACCTATGTCCGCCGTCAACCCGAAGGACGGCGCATCGCTGGCCGACGTGAAGGAGTATCAGCGCGCTGACGAGTGCCTGGGCGACGTCTATCGGGCCGACTTCAATCCACTCACGACCAGCAAGCCGGTACGACTGTCCGCCCTCGGCCAGCAGGCTGCTGTCGCAGCCAAGAACACCGAGGTGCTGTGCCTGGTGGTCAAGGACGAGGCGACCGCCAACCGCGCCGCAGCCGAACTGCGTTCGGTCGTCGCCGCCAAGTCGTCAAAGTTCGACGGCACGAAGGTGACCGTCGAGAAGGGGGACCAGCCCCTGGTCCGGGCGGTTGTCCCGGACACGGCCGCACAGCGACCGGGCCGGCTGATGCTCTCCGACGTTGACCTTTGGATGGCCATCACAGACCTTTAAGGCTGGCCCCGACTCCGCAGCCGCCGCGTCTCGGCGTTCCGGTGCCACTCGGACCGCACCCTGACCGAGCACTGTGCGGACGTCGCGGCTTCCGGAGGTGAGGCGGGGCCTCGGACGGGCGCCGAGTCGGTGAGATCGCTGGTTTCGGACGGTCCACCCGGTGCGCCGTGGTCGACGGAGCAGGAGCTTTGTTCGGGCAGGTCGGAGGCGGCCAGTAGCCTCGGGCAGCATGGGCATTCAGATCGATGTAGTGGTGGGTCACCCGATCAACGATGAGGTGGAGAGGGTGCTCGGGCTGGTCGAGGCGGTCGGCGAGCCCGTCACCGTCACGTTCACGTGGGAGGGCAGGGAAGAGGCCGAACGCGCGGTGCTCGTGCCCGCGGCCACGCTGGCGCTCTGGGAGCATTGGGCCCCTACCGCCTACCCGGCGAGTGACGCTGGGGAAGTGGGCCGGGCTGCGGGAGAGGAGCCGGAACTGGCCCACCCAGCGGAGTTCGGCGTGTTCACGCTCTTTCGTCGTCGCGCAGGCGGCCGCACGGCGGTTGCTCGCCAAGGCGTGGTGGTCGCCGAGCTCCTGGACCCCGACGAGGCGCACTGGCTCCAGGAGAACGCCCGCGATGTCCGCCAAGGCTTCATGGACCCGAAGCAGAAACGGGCGTTCGAGGAGTTCCTTGCCCGGCAGGCATCCCTCGATGATCAGTGACGCGCCGACTCATGCTTTCGCTCCTGTCTGAACGACCGACGGCGAGTGGGACTTCCCCTCCAGTTCGGCGGAGAACTGATGCCGCAACACGGCAGTTTGGTGCGAGGGTGGCTCGACCTGCCGGGCGACGACGTCGAGAAGCTCGCCGACGCCCTCAGGAACTGGGAAGACGACGAGCAGGGCCGGGGCGTCATGGTGACGACGGCCCCGACCGATCAACAGACCACCAGCGGCGATTCACGGTGACCAAAGCCGGAGGCCACCGGAAGATGCACGGCACTCGACATGCGATGCGTCGAGACATTGGACCGTCTGTCAGACCTGCCTGGGATGCTCCGAGGATGGAGATGACAGTGCAGCTGACGATCGACTGCTCCGATCCGCAGAGAATGGTGACGTTCTGGGCCGAGGCCCTTGGCTATGTGCCTGAGCCTCCGCCGGGCGGCCACTCCACGTGGCGTGCCTACTGGGCGGCGATGGGGGTTCCCGAGGCAGAGTTGCCCGCCGGCGCTGGGGATGTTCCGGAGTCGATCGTCGATCCCGCGGGACGTGGACCGAGGGTGTGGTTCCAGCAGGTTCCGGAGCCGAAGGTCGCCAAGAACCGGTGGCACTTCGACCTGAAGGTCGGTGGGGGCCGTGACGTCCCACTGGACGTCCGCACACAGCGGGTCAAGGCCACGGTGGAACGGCTGGTCAAGGCTGGTGCCACCGTGCTGCGGATCAAGGACGAGCCGGACATGGGGTTCTACGCCACCTCCATGCAGGACCCCGAGGGCAACGAATTCGACGTCGTCTGAGGGCCGCCGCGGCGATGCTGGTCCCAGCCACTCGTTCACGGCTGCGACCAGCACCGTTGCCTCGTGGCGGACTTGAGCGGCTCCGGACGGGCCGGAGACTGCTCAGGTCGCCGACCGTAGGCTCGGGCCATGATGATGACTTGGGCCGACTTCTGGGCTTTGGCAGACACCCTGGGCGGCAAGGCCGATCCAGAGGGTTGCCGCCGTCTTGCCGCAGAGCTGAGTGATCGCCCAGTATCCGACATCCATGGCTTCGCCGAACGCCTGGCCGAGGCTTTGTACCGTCTGGATCAAGAGAAGTTCGGCACCTTGCCGGTCGTCGACCTGACGCGGCGAGACGGCGAGCCGTTCCCGCAGTCCGCAGACAGCTTCCTGTACGCGCGCTGCGCCGTGGTGGCTGCCGGCCGATCCGTCTGGGAGTCCGTGTTCTTCGACGTGGACCAGTTCGTCCCGTACACGGCGTCCGCCTGCCACGGCGAGTCGCTCCTCTATGTGCCCGATCAAGCCTATGAGCTGGCAACCGGCAAGGAGTGGGACCGGTCCACTCGCTACTGCTTCGAGACCTTCTCGAACCGGGCCGGATGGCCAGACCTGCAGAACTGAGGCCGGCGGAGTCTCGGCGGCGTCGGCGAACCAGTGCCGCGAGAAAGCCGGCGATCTGAGCGTCATCTGCCCGCCGGGACGCGCGGCTCCTGCAGGTCGTGGAAAGACCGGCACGGGGGGCGGCGCTCGTGCTGTCCTCGGAGGCCGCCCCCGCCACCTCGGTGAAGGTCAGTGGCCGCGGAACGCCTCCTCCAACCACCAGGCCCCATGGTCACTGACCACCTTGGCGTCGATGAGCAGAGGCACGGAGCGTGGCCCGCCGACCCAGTCCTCGACGGCCTTCAGGTCCGCGGGTGTCCGCACGGTCACCGCCTCGAAGCCGTACCCCCGCGCCACGGCGGCGATGTCGGTCGGCGGGAATCTGACCGTGTCGAGCGGGTGCTCGTCCGGCCCGAAGTGGTGCACCTCCGCTCCGTACGCGTCGTCGTTGTACACGAGGACCACCATCGGGAGCCCGAGCCGGCGTACGGTGTCGAGTTCCACGGCACTCATCAGCGCACCTCCGTCGCCGAGTGCGGCCACGGGCAGGCGTTCAGGCCGGGCCAGCGCGGCGCCGATCGCGGTCGCCAGCCCCAGGCCGATCGACTGGAACGCCTGGGTGAAGCACAGGCCGTTGTGGTCCGGCACCGACAGGTACATGCTCGGGTAGCCCATGAAGTTGCCGGAGTCCACGCCGATCACGCGCTCGGCGGGGAGGATGTCGTCGAGCGCGATGCTCAGGGTCCGTGGGTCGATCCGCTCGCGGCCGCCTTCGTCGTCGTACGGCACGTCCCGCCACCGGATCCGTGCGCCGATGGCCGCCTCGATGTCGGCGGTCCGGTAGCCCTGTCGTGCCGCGCCGCCCGTCGTGAGGTCGAGCACGCGCCGGGCCGTGAGCTCCGTATCGCCGACGACGCCGAGATGTAGGGTGCGGTGTGCACCGAGCGCGTCCGCGTCGTCGTCGACCTGCACGACGGTGGCGTCCGGGCCGATGAGCCGACCGTGCCGCGTCGTCCACATGTTCAGTGCGCAGCCCCACCCCACGATCAGGTCCGCCGCTTGGATCAACTCGGCCGCCACGGGCGACGAGAAGCCTCCGGACACGTCGAGCGACCACGGGTTGCCGTGGAAGAGTCCGCGGGCGACGGCCGAGGTCGCCAGCAGTGCGCCGTAGCGCTCGGCAAGTGCCGTGAGGGCGTCCCGGCAGCCGGGCGTGCGGGAGCCCCGGCCGGCTACGAAGACAGGCTGCCGCGCCTGTCCGAGCGCGTCCACCAGCGCGGCCACGTCGGCCGCCGCCGGCTCGACCGCGATCCGTCCGGCCGGCGGGGCGATCGAGGACAGCGCGTTGTCGGGTGCTTCCAGGTCCTGTACCGCCAGCGGAAGGTTGAGTACCACGGTGCGCCGCTCGTGCGTGGCTCGTCGCACCGCGGCGGCGGCCTGCGCGACCGCGTCCTCCGCCGATGTCACGCGTACCGTGACGGCGCCCACCGCCTGCGCGAGCGCCTCCTGGTCGACGTAGAAGTTGGACCTCGGTTCGGTCACCTCGGCGGTCAGCACGAGAAGGGGTGTACGGCTCTTGGCGGCCTCGGCGATGCCGGTCATGGCGTTCGTCAGGCCGGGGCCCTGGTGCACACTGAGCGCGGCCACCGTGCCGCTCGTCCGCGCGTAGGCGTCGGCCATGGTCGCCGCACCGCACTCGTGGCGAGCGGCGACGAACCGGCAGCCCGCCGCGACCATGGCATTGGTGAGATGGAAGTTGCCCGAACCGACCACACCGAACACGTGGTCGACCCCGGCCGCGGCCACCGCCCGGCCCACGGCTTGTGCGACCTTCATCAGCGCTCCACCAGAGCCAGCACCCGTGCGGGAGCTCCGGAGCCCGTGACGATGGGCAAGGGCCCAGCGATGACGACGGCGCCGGTCGGGGGCAGCGTCGCCAGGTTCTGCAACTGGGTCAGTCCGTACTTGTCACTGCCCATGAGGTACGAGTGGCAGGGGAAGGCCGGGTCGAAGGAGTGCGCGCGCCCGGCGTCGGTCCCCACCGTCTCGACGCCGAGGCCGATCACCGGTGACTCCTCCGCCACCCACCGGGCGCACTCCGGTGACAGGCCGGGGGTGTGGGGGCCGTTCTCGTCGGCGTTGACGAACGCCTCCTGCGAGTGCGAGCGGGCGTCCCAACCGGTGCGGAGCAACATCCAACCGCCGTCGGGCAGAGGTCCGTTGTCCGCTTCCCAGGCCTTGATGTGGTCCACCTCGACGAGGAAGTCGGGGTCCTTGGCGGCCGCGGCGGAGAAGTCGAGCACCGCCGAGGGTGCGATCAGCCGACGCGCCGGCACCGACGCGACGTCCGCACTGTCCTTCCCGGTCACCCAGTGCACCGGAGCGTCGAAGTGTGTGCCGGTGTGCTCACCGCTGCGGAAGTTGTTCCAGTACCAGGCCGGCCCCCGATCGTCGTACCTGCTGATCTCCTCCAGTTCGAACACCGCCGTCTGACCGAACTCGAGGGGCAGTTGGATCACCGGAGTGGACGACGACAACGGGGAGGTGAGGTCGACCACTTCGATCGCACCACTGCGCAGACCGGCCGCCAGGGCGGCGAGGACGGAGGGCTGGGACATGACGACCTCCCGAGACAGGACTGAACTGTCGCCGACGCGGGACGCGTTGACGACGGCTGGACTCCCCAGAGTGTCAGCCCATGCCCAGGTCGCGCGCGGGTTCGACACGGTCATCACGAAAGACTTCCGCACGAGCCGTCCTCGTGGAGGTCTTCCGCGCCATCCGTTCGGCCGAGCGTCGACGCTCGCCCACCTGTGCCTCCGGACCCGCTCCCTAGGGAGCGGATGTCGGGTCGCCTGTGCGGGAGACGATGCGCGTGGACGTGTTCGTCGTGCTCAGGAGCCGGGCTGAGGTCGCGGTCTCGGCCGACATGCGCAGCAGTGGGTCGGCCCCGGTGGGCCTGAGCAGTGCGCGCGTGGCTTGGAGTGCCGCCTCGGGCGCGGCCAGCAGGGTCGCCACCTGCTCGGCGACGCGGGTATCGAGGTGCTCGCGGCTTTCGAACACCTCGGAGACCAGGCCGAGTTGTGCGGCCTGCGCGGCGGAGACGCGTGCGCCCAGCAGCAGGAGCTGGGCGGCACGCTGGGGCCCGAGACGCTGCGGGAGCAGGAGGCTGGCGGCGGCGTCCGGTACGACGCCCTGGTCGACGAACGCGTACTGCAGATGGCTGCGACGGGTCGCATACACGAGGTCGAAGTGCAGCAGCGCGGTGGCGCCGCTTCCGACGGCGGCGCCGTCCACGGCCGCGACGAGAACGGTGTGGCTGCGCCGTACGGCCTTGTGGAACTCGATGACGGGGGAGCTGAGGGTCAGGGCTTTTCCGGGATGGGCGCGGAAGTCGTCGAGGTCGTTGCCGGCGCAGAAGTCCTGGCCCGCACCGGTGAGCACGATGGCCCGTATGTTTGGGTCGGCATCCGCCTCGGTAACGGCGTCGGCCAGAGCGCGATACATGGCCAGGGTCAGGGCGTTGCCCTTGTCGGGCCTGTCGATGGTGAGGGTGACCAGCGCCCCCGCGCGGTCGACGCGGACCTTCCCGGCGGGACCGGAGGCGGACGGCCTGCCGAGCCGAAATGTGCGGTCGAGGGTCACGTCGCCTCCGTGTCGGGTCAGTGCGCTGGGGGAGTGCGGGTCAGGCGCTGGGCAGCGGGAACACCATGCAGGTACTGGTGGCGTGCGCGAGAAGGCGATCCGATCCGTCCAGCAGCTGGGCCTCGGCGAGTGCGGTACGTCGGCCGCTGCTGAGGACGCCGCCGATGGCGCGGACCTTTCCCGTGTCGACCGTGATGGGGCGCAGGAACTTCACCGTGAGGTCGAGCGACGTGTAGCCCATGCCCTGTGGCAGGGTGGACTGGACCGCGCAGCCCGCCGCCGAGTCGAGCATCGTCGCGTAGATCCCGCCGTGCACGCTGCCGATGGGGTTGTAGTGCTCCTCGCCGGGCACCAGGGAGAAGATCGCGCGGCCGTGGTCCACCTCTTCGAGCGCGAAGCCCAGTGTCGCGCCGACCGGAGGCGAGGGCACACGTCCGGCGAGGATCTCCCGGAGGAAATCCAGCCCCGAGCCCTGCCCGACGGCGGCCGCCGAGATCGTGGGGTCTTCCCAGTCGTATGTGCGAGACCGTTCCATGCGGCTGCGCCACCTCCTCTGACTTTGTTTTTCGAAGCTAGCTCGGGAGAGTGCTGGCTGTCAATGACAAAGTCAGGTGGCCTGCCTACGATGGCGGCATGAACTGGCTGGAGACCAGCACGGA
The DNA here is from genome assembly GCF_054729265.1 of Streptomyces krungchingensis. Classification (NCBI taxonomy): domain Bacteria; kingdom Bacillati; phylum Actinomycetota; class Actinomycetes; order Kitasatosporales; family Streptomycetaceae; genus Streptomyces; species Streptomyces krungchingensis. The sequence continues at coordinate 172,320 of NZ_JBPUKY010000001.1, read as the reverse complement.
GAACTGCACGGTCCAGCGCACCCTCGACGTGATCGGCGAGAAGTGGACGCTGCTGATCCTGCGTGACGCCTTCAACGGGGTCCGTCGCTTCGACGACTTCCGCCGCCATGTGGGGCTCTCGGAGGCGGTCCTGGCCGGCCGGCTCCGCAAGCTGGTCGAGGCCGGGATCCTACGGACAGTGCCGTACCAGGAGCAGGGCAGCCGGACCCGGCACGAGTACCGCCTGACCCCCAAGGGCCGGGATCTGTGGCCCGTCCTCGTGGCGCTGCGACAGTGGGGCGAGGCATACGTCGGAGACCCCGAGGGCCCGGTGCTCGACATCCAGCACCGCGACTGCGGCGCTCCGGTACGCGTCGTGGTCGAGTGCTCCGACGAGCACGCGGCACTCTCCCCGACCGAGGTCACCGTCCTGCCGGGACCCGCGGCCCGACCCCGGAGCTGATACCACGGCGACGGCCGCAGGTGCCTGAAGATCTGCCTCCGCATCCGTTCGCGCTCCTCCATGCAGGACGGCGAAGCGTCTGGTCCACGTCGCCGAATGTGGTGGGTGGGCCCGCCGGGGGAGTGTTCATGGTGGGCGCCGGGCTCGGCTTGGCTGCGGTCGTCGGCCATCTCGACGACACCCCGATCGGCTACGCCTACACCTACGGCTGCACGCTGTCGGCTGACACCAGATGGTGGAACGGACCGCTCACCTCGGTGCCCGACGGTGCGATCGTCGAGACCGGCGCCCGCGCATTCGGCCCACACGAGCTGATGGTCGCCGAGACGTCCCGCGGTACGAACGTGGCGTATCAGATCCACCACGGGCTATTGCGAGGCCGCCCCGAGGAATTCGGTGACGTCCATGTCGAGCGCGACCACCGGACAGTCCGCGGCTCGTACGAGACGTGCGGCCCAGGCTGTGGTCCTGCGGTACGACGCGCCGCAGGACATTCCCCGAGCCGGCTGCCGATTTCGTACACACTCGATTCCGTCCTGTCCATGAAGAAGCGAGGAGGTGGACGATGCCAGAACCGTGGGAGACCCCGGAGGGCCAAGCGTGCATCGAGAAGTGGATCGCGGTATCGATGGCGAAGCTGAACGCGGTCGATGGCTCGCCCGAATTCAACGCTCGTAAGCCGTGGAGCATCAATCAATACGGGGTCCTGGAGGGTGCACCCTTCGGACCGCATTCCGCCCACGCCCCCGACGACTTCCCCCAGCACGGCAACAACAAGTACTGGTGGATGTGGGATGCCTGGGTACCGACCGGTGCTCTCGGAGCCTGGACTTACCCCGAATGGAACACCGCCGGCATCGAGTCGGTGCCGTCATTCGTCCTGAAGTGCCTGGGCAGCAGCTGAACTCACCAGGGCACTCCAGGTGTGTCCGGCCCGGCAGCGCCCGGGGCGCGTAGTGGGCGCAGGTCGCACAGGTTGGTGTGGCGCAGCATCGCAGGGGCCCCGGCCGGTGAGCCGGACGACCACGCCATCGGCCGATCCCACCGCGGACCGACCACGAAGAACCACGGCTATGTCTGGGCGATCTCCTGCCGGAGCCGGTGGGTGAAACTGCGCAGGAGGTCCAACGTTTCCCTGTGCTCAGCCCTACGATCCTCCCTGCCTTCCGAATGATCCGTAAGGTCTCCGAGTGGGCCCGCGTCGCAGTGCGGGTCAGGAAGGCACGCCCGTGCTCAGCGTAGTCACCGCCGATGGCCCCACCCAGTCCGACTCCTTGATCGACGAGATCGTGCGCGAGGGGACCCGGCGGCTGCCGGCCTCCACGCCGGAGGCGGAAGTCACCCAGCACATAGCCGAGTTGTCCGCCGGGACAGACGAGCGCGGGCACCGCCACCTGATCGAACGCACCCAGTCGACCGCCGCCTGACCTGGCTCGACGGAGATTGACAACTGCACTCCGCTCATGCGTGACCACCCGTCACATGTGCTGCATCCACACGTTGGGTTCCACATAGGTGCCCTGATCGCTGTCCTTGTCGACATGTAGCAGGCTGAGACCCTGCGGGATGACGTAGCCGCCCGACTCCGGGAAGGCCATGCCCGTCCACTGCTCCCATTCGGAGACGGTGCCGGTCATCGTCTGCGAGGCCGGCGCGGCGGCGATGATGCGCGCGCCGAGACGTTGGTGGGTGCGGATCCAGGGGTCGAGCGAGGTGCCGTCCGGGCGGGTCCATCCCGTGAACGACTCGATGGGCGCAAGCGGGTACTGCGACTTCAGGGTGGGCCGGACCGGGGCGATCACCCGCGGCCAACTCCGCTCCACGGCGAGTTGCCGCAACGCGGTGAGCATCTCCCCGGCCATACCGCGGCCCTTGAGGGAGGGTGTGACCACGGCACCGCAGATCACCAGGGTGTCGGGCTCGACGCCCTGCTCTCGATTCTCCACCGCGCGAATGGCTGCGTCCGTGTAGCCGCAGGGCAGCGTCTCCGCCTGACCGTCCCAGCGGATCGGTATCCCCCAGCCGGTTGCGACCGGCACGCCGTGCTCGTCGACCAGGATGAGGTTCAGTTCGGTGAACCATTCCCGGATGCGGCCGATGTACTGCTTGGCCAGCCGATCTGCGGTGATGAACTCGGGGAATCCCTCGCTGAACAGCTCATCCAACTGCTCGTCGGGCCACTCGCGCGCGTCAAACCGCTCCGTGATCAGCTTCATGGGCCGTTTGTAGCGTATCTCTGCCCACTCTGGCCAGGCGGACCAGCACCGCGATGCGCTCGTCGGCAGCAGAGACCGAAACGGTCATCCGGATCTGGACAACTGCCCCTTGCCACCGGTCGTGTGGGGTGCCGCGGATCGCGGGCTGGTCGATGATTCAGAAGTTCCGGAACACGTGAGATTCCAGCCCGGCTGGACGGGTGCCACGTCCGCCACTGCGGCGGCGGTCGGCCTGTCGGTCCTTCGGGCCGGGGACTCGTGCGCGGGGCGGCTCAGCCCAGCAGCACACCGGCGACACGGGTGACAGGGTAGGTGTCGGCGGACTTCGGGATTTTCGGCTTCACCGGTTTACCGAAGTCCGAGAGGTCCATGGTCGCGGTCACGCCGGAGCCCGACATGTTCAAGGTCATACGGGTGCGTACGAGCCGCCCCTTGTCGTCGACCCATGCGTCGACGAAGACGGGGACGTCACTGCCGACAGCGGCGCGGACCTGGTCCATCTTGTCCCGCACGTCGTCAGCCATCCGCAGGGTGAGGGCGGCGTGGCCCAGTACGCCGCGATAGTGCACGGCACGTACCCCGCCGACGGTTTCCGAGCCCACCTTCGACACCTTGCGTATCGCGGACACCTGTCGCAGGACGTGTTCTGGATCGTTGAGGGGCGCCCGCAGTGCGTAATGGACTTCCGCCTTGTCGCGGGCGATGACTCCCCAGGTGCCGTCGTCGGTGCCTGCGGTGCCGCTCACGTAGATCTTGTCATCCGCGAAGACTTCTTCGCTGTGGTCGATACCGCCACCGGGCAAGTCGACCGCGATGCTGCCCCGGTCTGCCGCGAAGTCGAAGTCACCGGCGACGGTGAGCCTGTATGTTTTTCCGTCGCCAGTGATGTCGATCCGCTCGTCGACACCGGCGCTGCCTTTGCCGACGGTTTCGGCGGCCTTGCGCACGGCGTTTCGGTACGCGGCCGAAGAAGTCGGCGCAGCGGAGTCGCGGGCGTCGGCGGCGTCGTCCGAGTCGGCAGTGGAGCATCCGGCACACAACAACACGGCGGCGGTGGCCAGCAGGACGGGTCTGCGCATCGAGAACTCCAGGAATCGTGGCGCCGCACTCGGCCGGACCGATCGGCCTGGACGGTGGTCCGCCGGGGTTATGTGTCCCGCCCGGGCGGAGCCGTCTGGATGATCCGGCGCGCGGAGGCTTCGAGCACCTCTCGCACGGTGATCATACAAGCGCAGCGCAGAACTCGATCGTGACGAGCTCGTCCTGCCGCCTCTTGGCTCAGGAGCAGGTACTCAGGACCGGCTCATGCCGGGTGTGTCCGGATGGGGAGTGGGGCAGCTGGTCGTACTTGGCGCGGGCCGGTCAGTCAGGCGACGGCGGCGCATCCCCGTTCGCACGGGGACCGCGGTGCGGTCGTACTGCGCCCGCCTCTGGGCGTCGAACCACCTCATCTGGAGCGCATCAGAGGTGCGTTGGACGGGCCACCCCGGCAGCGGTGCCGTATAGGGAGACCACGTCGGCCGGATCGGCACGTCGCCCCTGTCGGCGACGGCGGTGCTCGCGGCGGCCTGGCGCTAGGACAGATAGCGGCCGGCCTCGGTACCCAGGACGTTCAGCAGGGCCAGAGCCTCGGCACTGGGGGACCCCGGGGGCGCGCTGTAGAGCACGAGATACTGGTCGCGGTCGGTGAGGGCGAGTGTGTCGCAGTCGACTGTGACATCGCCGACGACCGGGTGGTGGAAGGTCTTCGTGAGCATCGGCGCGGCCTGGACGTCATGCCGTTCCCACAGCCGGGCGAAGTCGGGGCTGGTGTCACGGAGTTCGTCGACGAGGCCGGTCACCGCCGGATCCGTGGGATAACGGGCGCGGGTGGCCTGGAGCTGGTTCACGACGCTCAGACGGAATTCGGCGGCATCGGAGATCCCATAGAGCGTCGTATCGGCGCGCTGCGGCCCGGGGAACGCACGGCGTGCGAGGTTGCGGCCCTCGGGGGCGAGCGGGCCGAAGTCCTCCATGAGCGCGGCCGCGAGATCGTTCCAGGCGAGGACCTCGAACGCAGCGGACATCACGAAGCCGGCCGTCCGCGGCAGCCGCCCGAGGAGCGCGAGGACGCTGGGGCGGACGTCGCGCCGGTGCAGTCCGGTACGGTTCGGCGCCGTGCCCGCCAGGACGTGGAGGTGGTCGGACTCCGCGTCGGTGAGCCGCAGCGCGCCGGCGATCGCGGCCAGGACGTCGCCCGAGGGACGTGGCGCCCTGCCCTGCTCGAGGCGGACGTAGTACTCCGTGGAGATGTGCGCGAGGACCGCCACTTCCTCGCGGCGCAGACCTGGTGTGCGCCGTCGCGGGCCCAGGGGGAGGCCGACGTCCTGCGGGCGCAGCCGCTCGCGGCGGCTGCGGAGGAACGCCCCGAGTTCCTGTCTGTCCATACGCCCAGTGTGCGCGCGGCGCGGTGGCGGATCCTGGTACAGCCTGTGCCTGTATCCGCCCGGGGACCGGCCGGACGCTGGTGTCATGACGAACAGCACGCACACCACCCACAGCGCACCCATCGGCCTGCTCACCGGCAAGGTCGTGTTCATCACCGGCGCGAGCCGCGGCATCGGGGAGGCCGCGGCCCGGCTCTTCGCGGCCGAGGGCGCCGCCGTCGTGCTCGCAGCCCGCAGCACCGACGCCCTCGATCGCATCGTGAAGGAGATCCGCGCCGACGGCGGCGTCGCCGATGCCGTCACCCTTGACCTCGCCGACCCCACGAGCATCCGCGCGGCGGTCGACCGCGTCGAGGAACTGCACGGACGCCTCGACGGCGCCTTCAACAACGGCGCGATGATCCAGCAGCCCGGCCCGCTCGACACCACGAGCGACGCGGACATCGACGCGCAGTTCGGCGTCAACTTCCGTTCGCACTGGACCGCCATGGCAGCCGAGGCCGCCCTGATGCGCCGCACCACCACGGGCGGGGCGATCGTCAACACCTCCAGCATCGGCAGCCGCCGCGCGAACCCCGTCCTGCCCGCGTACGGCGCGATGAAGCGCGCGCTGAACAGCATCACCGAGACCGCGGCCGTGACCTGGGGTCGTGAGGGTATCCGGGTGAACGGCATCACCCCTGGCGGCACCGCCACGGAGATGATCGACGCGTGGGAGGCGGCGACCCCGGGCATCGTCGAGGCCAACAAGGCGGCGACCCCGCTCGGCCGCATGGCCGAGCCCCGCGAGATCGCCGAGGCGGCCGCGTGGCTGCTGAGCGACCGCGCCTCGTACGTGACCGGCGCGATCGTGCCGGTCGACGGCGGCGCCGGCGCGTGAAAGGAGCGACCCGGACCTCGGGCCGCTCCTTCACCACCCACACCGGTCGTTCAGCCGATGGTCCACCGCTGGTTGCGCGCGTTGCGGTCACATACCGTCGTTCGATAGAGGCCGCCGGAAGTCTGGTAGAGGCAGAGGCGGGTCGCTGTGTTTCGGAGCATGACGGCACTTGTCGGCGCGGGTTGGATGACCTGCCACAGCTGATTGTTGCCGCCGTTGCACCCGTTGGCGTAGACGTCCCCGGCCGAGTTGCTGTCGAGGCAGTGGTCCCATATGTAGTTCTGGAGCGTCGAGGACGTGTTGGTGGTGCCGGCCCATCGCCAGTACAGATCCGAATAGCCGATCCCGCAGTCCTGGGACCACAAGTTGTAGAAGGAGTTCTCCTCGATGCACTCCTTGTACTCGTAGTTCGCGAACCGGTCGATGCTGGTCGCTACGGTCTCAGAGGCCGTGGCCGTCCCCGGCATCGCCAGGGTCAGTGGCATGGCGAGCACCACTGCCGACCCGATGTACGACATGGCGCGCCTGATTCCTCTGCCGAAAGCGGACATGATCGATTCCTCTCAATCGTCGCCTGGCTCCGCTGAGTTGGCACCGGCACATGGTCGCAGGCGACCGCCGTGATCGGGACCGGGACTGTCCGTTCAGATAGAAAATGGCCCGCTCTTATCGGCGCGGGCGGACTGGGCTGTGTCCGTGAGACCAGCGAGGGCGAGAACGGGGTCTCGGCGGCCGCAGCCTCGGCGGTCGCGGACCGGGCGGCGAAGTCGCCGTCCAGTCAGCCCTGTTCACCGAGGTCGGCTGCGAGCGGATCATCGCGCTCGCGGGCAACCAGGGCCTGATGGCCGACGCCGACTTCAGTCCCGGGCACGGCTTCCCCGCGATGTTCGAGCCGGTTAACGGCGCTGCCCCGGACATCGCGGGGTTCAGATGGATCTTCGATACTCAGGTGTCGCGGTCGGCCGCTGCCGCACACCCTAGGGGTACGCGGCAGTGGCCGCCGTCGTTGGAGTCCTGTCCCCACTCAGTGACACACCAGACCAACGATCCGATGATCTGGAAGAAGCGGCCCGGCCGCGCTGCCGACGGTTGGCCCGGCAAGGCAACAGCTCCACCGTGGGGCGGTGGCGGAGAACCTCGGTGGGGTGCCCGGCGCCCAGAGCGCCGATCACCCAGGGCGGCCCCTCGGGCGTCTCGCCGTTGAAGTGCTGCTGAGCAGCACTGTCCCGGGTCCGTCCAGGGCGCCGGCCCTTCGCAGGGCTGGCCCCGGCGGCCGGGCCGCCCGGGCCGGCCGCCGATATCCTGGGATCGAGATCGGGGGCTTTCCTCATCCGGAAGGCAGCACGATGCGGCATCGACACCTCATGCTCCTCGCGGCCCCGCTCCTCGCCTCCTCGGTGGCCCTCGCCCCCGCCCACGGGGCGCCGGCCGGAACCGCCGGGACGAGCGGGAGCCAGCAGGCTGTGAAGGTCACCAAGGTCGAAGTGGTCACCCTGCTGAAGTCGGGGGAGACGGTCAAGTGCAACGGCACTCCCGTGGCCATGGCCTTCGACGGGAAGATCACAGCGGCCGGGCCGGGCACGGTCCGTTACCACTGGACCGTGAACACCAGCCGTGCCCGGGTCTCCCCGGGATCCCTCGCCTTCGGCGCGGGCACCTCCACCAAGGTCGTCCTTCAGGTCGTGGACATCCCTGCACCCAAGAACGCCAAGGCGGTGACCGGGTACGTCACGCTCCACCTGCCGGACCAGAAGAAGAGCGTCCGCAGTCAGCAGGTGACCTTCCCCTGCAAGAAGTGAGCCCCCCGCGGGCGGGCGGCTCGGGAGCGTACTTGTCGCTGCCGACTGTCGTCCATGCCTGCTTGAGGCCCGGCGGCGACCATGCCGCTGACTGCTTCCGGCGCCGGACCGACCGACTCGAAGGCGATCTTCGGAACCTTCGTGTGCGTCCTACGCCCGCTTACGGCTGCTCCGTGAGCTGCTGCGAGGCCCGCTGCACGGGTGCGTGGGAGAATCGACGGGTGGGCACGGCCGATGTCGACAGCGGTCCGGCGCATCCCGTCGGAAGGCGCCGGTCCACGACGACCCCCTTCGATCCGCTGGGAGGTTTCCGTGAGTGAACGCACCGTGGAGTGGCCGGTGTTGGACCACGTGGAACTGGCTCCCACGATCGAATATGTGAACCGGGTGGTGCAGGTCGCGGGCAAGTACTCCCTTGACGATCCATTCGAGGTCGGTTGGGGGAACATCGTCCTGGAAGTCACTCCACGTGGCCTGCGTACTCCGCCGTTCCGGCGCGAGGCGGCGACATTCGCGGTGCACTACCGGCTGCTCGACGGCGACGTGGTGATCGAGGGCAACCGCGGCTCGCGGACCTTGCCGCTGGCCCGGACCACGGTTGCCGACTTCTACTCCGCCTTCTGCGAGGCTGCCGGAGAGCTTGGCATACCGCACCCGCGCAGCGCGCGGATCTGCGAAATCCCAGATGCGCCGACCACCTTCGAGGACGACAGGTCGGAGCGGGTGTGGGACGCTCGGTCGGCACATCGGATGTGGGAGGCGTTCGACCGGGCCGCGGAGGGCCTCGAAGCGTGGCAGGCACCATTCCTCGGACACCGTCCGCGAGTCGGCGTGATGTGGGGCAGTTTCGATCTCTCCGCCACCCGGTGGCGCCCGAATCGGACGACCCCCGCGCCCAAGGGGCCACCGTTCATGCGCAACGCCCAACTGCACGAGTACATGTCGGTGGGCTTCTCCTTCGACAACATCCACAGCAGCGGCCACAGCCCGTTGCGCATCGGCCTCTACGCCTACATCTGGCCCCAGCCGGACGGACTGGAGGACCGAACCTGGGGCGTCGAGGGCGCCGCCTGGCACCCGGATGCCGGTCTTGTGCTGCTCCCGTGGGAGACGCTTCGGCAAGCACCGGACCCGCTCGCGGCGGTCACGGCATTCGGCGACGCCGTCTATGACGCCGCTGTGGCAACAGCGGGCTGGCCGACCGGTCTGATCGGACCACGGGTCGACGGCTGGTTCATGAGCGAGCACCCGCCGGCCCACCACACTCCGCAGCAGAGCTGACAGAACGTATCGGGTCCGGCCCGGCGCGGGCCGTGCCGACGCGAAGACCGTGCGACAGCGGGCAGTTCCGGCCGGCAGCTCCTCTGTGACATCCACCGGCCCCGGACGGTAGCCAGCCGCGAAACAGGCCGCACGATTGTCGTGGATACGGCGAAGGGGAGGCTGCAGGCCTACTGTTTGAGGGCGCTCATCAGGTCACGCATGTCGTTGACCATGGCAGGCTGGTACACGGAAAGGTCGGGAGAATCCGGCCCGTCACCGGCCATTTCACCGGAGCCGTCGTCGAGGTAGCTGGGTACGGCGGAAAGCTTCAGCGAGAGAACGGCTCCGCCTTCCAACACCCGCAGCTCCGTGTTACTTGGATCCCGTGTGATCAGATACGCCTTCTCGCCAACGTACGGAACGGACTTCACGTTGGCTTCCGGAACCACACCCAGGTCGGACACCCGGCGCAGGGCTTCGAACTCGGTGCCGGGATCGGTCTTCTTGTGCAGCGCCACCGAGATCCCGACGGTGTAGTCGATGGACCAACCGCCCCCAGGCCCGTCTTCCGCAACCTCATCCCGAAGATGTATGAGGCACCGGACCTCATCGAGAGCGGCATGCTTCAGCAATCCCGAGTCGGTCAGATCGCCTGAACTCCTCGGCGCGATGGCTGCCCCGAGTGACACCAGCCGCACTGCCCGGCAAGAGTCCTTGGCCAGACGATACCCACGTATGTCCGCCTCCTGCTGCCCCAGCCCGAAGGCGAGCACGGATGCCGCCCAGAAAACCGACGCCGCAGCCGCGCCCCCAACGGCCCACGCCCAAGGCCTTGGTGACCGCAGATGGCCGGCAGCACGCCGTTCGCGATCACTCACCACGTCCTGGGGTGCAGCCGCGTCCCACTCCTCCTCCATTTCCGGCTCGGAAATCATCCTGCTCCCCTTCAACGATGAATCGTGAGTGCATTGATGATCGTAAAGCCGGCCCCGTCTCGGGCAGTATCGGTGTGGCGCCCAGCCCCGGCCGGCCGGTGTCGAACCAGGCGAAGTACATGCATGCAGGCTGCCCGACGGGTCACCCGAGCGGCCGGCCGGCCACGGCGGACTGACCACCAAGATCCGCCTGGCCGCCGTCTTCATCTGGTCAGCGAAGTGATCAGAGGGTTCGTGGTGCCGCATCGGGCGGGGGTCCGTCGCCGCTGTCCGGGTCCGGTGCGCTCGCCTGCCAGAGAGGGCCGGTGCACATGTGCTGGACGGTCGATGCCAGTGCCTGTCTCAGCAGGTCGGCGTCCGCCTCGGCGATCGCGTCGAAGTTCAGCAGGTAGCGGCCCACGTGCAGGCCGAGCAGGTGGCTGGCGACCAAGGAGGCCCTGAGCTCGGCCCGCTCGGGGGCGATGGCTGTGACGATCGGATCGACGACGCACGTGGTGAACAGTTCCCGCATCAGGGTGGCCGCTTCCGGGCGCTCGCACGCCGCGTGCAGCAGGGTGAGAGCGGTGTTGGGTCGGCCGTCCTCTTCCCAGGTCTGCAGGAACACGTCGGCGAGACGCTCACCGATGTGGTCGGGGCCCTGGGCGAGGACCTGGCTCACGACGGTGTCCGGGTCGAAGGGCCATTCCACGGTGGCGGCCAGCAGGCCCGCTTTCGAGCCGTAGAAGTGCACGATCAGTGAGGGCCTGACCCCCGCGTTCCTGGCGATCTCGCGCAGCGACGTCTGTGCGTAGCCCTTCTCGTCGAAGGCCGCGCGGGCAGCCGCCAGGATCGTGGCGCGTGTCGCCTCACCGTCACGGGAGCGTGTCGCGCCGGGCGCGGGTGTGGTGGGGAGGCCGGCGTCGGGGGGAGGGGTCTTCGTCGCTGCCATGTCGGCAGTGTGGCACTCCTCGACTGAACATGTTCAGTTGCTGTAGCTTGCAACTGAACATGTACAGCAAGGTGCCATGCGGTGGCAGTTCCTTGCAGATCGCCTGCTCCCGTCTTTGCCGGGCGCGTTCAACGTCCCGGCATGGTCGAGCAGGTCCGCGTCGCGACCCGGGGGTGCGGCGGGAAGCCCTTGGTCCGACGCCCCCTGAACCTCGACTGTGTGCCGCTGGACTACGACCGGTGGTCGGCGGCTGCCGGATTGATCGCCATTGATCACCGGTACTCGCGACCGGCACAGCGCCTCTGCGGGCGCGAGGGCCGGGAAGGAAGGAGACTCGATGAAGGCCAGTACCACTGCGCTGGTGGTGCAACCCGGTGAGGCGGCCGGCGCATCACTCACGGACGGAGCGTTCGAGCTGCTCGCCGACGGGGGCGCGGTCAGCGCCAGCCGGCTCACCCTGGCAGCCGGCGCCGACGGTGCACCCCCGCACCACCACAAGCTCTCTCATGAGCTCTTCTACGTGCTGGACGGGACGATGCTCTTCCGTCTCGGCGACACTTTGACGACGGTGGGGAAGGGTGGGCTCGTCGTCATTCCGCCCAACCTGCCGCACGTCTTCGGGGCGGCAGAAGGCCAGGTGGCCGACGTCGTGGTCGTTCTCAGCCCGGGTATCGAACGGTTCGGCTACTTCGAACAACTGGCCGCCATCAGCCGCGGTGAGGCGGAATTCGCGTCGCTTCTGCCCGAACAGCACCGCTACGACGTGCACTTCGAGGACATCCCCGACTGGCGGTCGGCCTCCTTGCGGTAATCCGAATCCGGCTGCGCGACGATCCGCATGCACCAACCACCCTTCAGTGCCCCGTCTGGGCACGCATCCTGCAAGGGCGGTCCCGCACGACGGTCCGCGACGCGTCCGGATGCGAGGCCTGCCCCAGAGCGACGGCTCGGACGAGGGACCACGTTGACCACGTGGTCCAGGTCCGCGAACTCTTTCGGCTGCAGCCGCACATCGCGCTGCCAAGTGGGGGGCACAGGCGGTCAGTGGCGGTAGCAGTACGAGTCCGAGGAGGCGTCGCCGCCTTGCAGGCGCGTTTGGTGTACGCGCAGGCCCAGGAAATCGGGGGTGCTGGGGAAGAAGCGGCTGTCGACGCTGAGTCCGCCGTCCGCGGTGTCGGCGTCGAGTTTGACCATCCACGCGTCGATGCCTGCGGGATAGATCTGCGTGTCCCAGGCCCCGTACAGGGAGTTGGTCAGGTACACGCGTTGCCCGTCGCGGCTCAGCTCGACCATTTGTGCTCCGCCGGTCAGCGGAGTGTCCGGTTGGGCGGGATGTGGCTGCCGGCCGACGACGCCGCCCAGACGCACGGACGCGGTCTGCCTCGGACGGAACGGATCGCTCACGTCGTACTGGAGCAGATCGCCGGTTCCCCACGCGGATACGTACAGCCACTGGTCGTCCACCGACAGGTCGATGTCGGTGATCAACGGGGGTACGGCGCCGAACGCCTGCAGCGCCGGGGGCAGGTCCTGTGCCGGCGCGGGCTCGGCCGGGATCGTGATCACCTTGCGGACCACGAAGTCCTCGCCCTCACGGTTCCACAGCCACACCGACGCCGAGAGGTCCTCCACGCTGACCACGGTGCCCGTGAACCCCCACGTTGCCTCGGGGTCGTGCGCGGGACGCAGCTCCAGCACCATCTGGTTCTCGTCCCCCAGATCGACTTGCTGCAGGTGCCGGCCGGAGTCCAGCTCCCAGAAGTGCAGCGAGTGGCCGTACTGGCGCCCCAGCAGCAGTTCGGGAACGAGGCCGTCCTCGACCATCGAGGGGGTCCCCCACTCGCTGGTCACGGCGATGTTCTGGCGCAGATGCCACCAGACGTCGTAGGCGAGCCGCTGCGGTCCGCGGTCGGTCTCCCAGGCCCGCAGCACTTCAAAGGTTTCGTGATCCAGCAGCGCGACCCCGCCGGGCCCGTCAGCACCGTCCGCGCCGCCCAGGCAGGACATGAAGACACCGTCGGGGCCGCAGTGGATGGTGTGAGGACGCGAGTATCCGGCCTTGGCTGCCAGCTCCTCGGGTTCGATCACCTTGACCAGGCGGGGGTGTGCGGGATCCGGGCCGGTGTCGAAGACGTGCAGCCGGGAAGAGCGGAGTCCCGGGACGATGAGGTAGCGCCGCGCTGCGTGTTGATGACCGGCATGCGCCAACGCGCTGGAGCAGGCGTTCCAGCCGAAGTGGTGCAGCTCGTTGCCCAGGCCGGGCAGCTCGGCGTGAGAGATCACGCGGCCGTATTCGGGGGACTCTGGGTCGGTGCCGACGGTGAACAACGCGTCCGCGCGCTGCGCGGTCGGGTCGAATCCGACGACGTAGGCGAGTCTCTCCGGAGGTGCGGAGACGGCGTCCGCGGGAGTGCGGTACAAGGTGGGGTCACTGTGTTCGTGAGCGTGCTCGGTCGTCGTCATGGCTGTTCCTTACTCCCGAACGGGAGCGTGGATCCGCAGAGCTCCCGACAGGCAGCCGGGCTCACCCGTTCGAGATCGATGTACAGACGCGGGACGGATATGCCACTGAAACAAGCGTTTCACGGCCCCCGTGACCTGCCAAGGCGGCGGGACGGGCAGCGGACCGCACAGCGTGCGGCTCGTCTGCGGCACGCTCGACCGCCGTGATCTGCTGCTCCCGTCTGGCAGACGGGGTATTCCGGTATTCCGAGGAGTGGGAGGTCCCCAGGTCCTGCAGCAGGAACCTCAGTCGTGCGCCGTCGGGTGCTGTTCCTCGATGTGGGGCCGGGCGAGGGTGTCCGCTGCTGCCTGGGCGAAATCGTGGACGAGGCGGGAGCGACGTGCTGCCACCCAGGCCAGGGCCACTTCGTTGGGGCCGATGTCATCGACGCGCAGCGCGATGACGTCCGGCCGGGTGTAGAAGGTGGCTTCGGGTTGTGCTTGGCGACAGTTGCCGCCGGTGTTCGGGCCAGCCTGGCCCACTGTCTACCGGCGCTTCGCCCAGTGGAGCCGGGACCGGGTGTGGGCCCGGCTCCACCGCGTCATTCTCGACGAACTCGGCGTCCGCGGAGAACTGGACCGGTCACGGTGCGCAATCGACTCCGTCAGCGTGCGGGCGGTAAAAGAGGGACCCTGACCGGACCGAATCCGACCGACCGTGGCAAGGCCGGATCGAAGATTCACCTGATCACGGATCGCGAGGGACTGCCGCTGTCACTCGCCATCTCCGCCGCCAACATGCACGACAGCCTCGGCTTGCAGCCGCTCGTGCGCGGTATCCCGCCCATTCGCACGCGGCGTGGACCACGGCGCCGGCGCCCGGCCAAGCTGCATGGCGACAAGGGCTACGACTATGACCATCTGCGCCGATGGCTACGCAAGCGCGGTATCCGCCATCGCATCGCTCGTAGGGGCATCGAGTCCTCTGAGCGGCTGGGCCGACATCGCTGGGTTGTCGAGAGAACCGTGTCCTGGCTCGCCGGATGCCGTCGCCTGCACCGACGCTACGAGCGCAAGGCAGAACGCTTTCTCGCATTCGCTGCCATCGCCGTAAGCTTGGTCAACTACCGCAGGCTCGCCGGAGAACCAGGTGTCACTGGTTCGGCATCAGCGAATTTCCCACTCATGGATCGGAACACAGTCGTGCACTGTGTTGGCCCAATCCTGGAAGTCGGCGACGAAGAAGACCCTCGTCAGGAGGATGTCGCCGGCTCGCTGGACCCGTACCAGCAGTCCGAGTTCTTCCGATCTTGCATCGCCATCGACGAAGACCGTGTCCACCATGCCACGGTCCTCCGCATATCCATGGAGCTGTTCTGAAAGTTCAGACGGCACCCGGCCGATCAGGCGGAGCCCGTCGAGAGAGACTTGCGGGCCACGCAAGGCGTCAACTGCGACGGCGGCCAGTGCACCAGACTTCCTGTAGTAGGCCGTGACCGCCTCCTCGCCCATGTACAGCGGTGCATCCTTGGGATGAAAGCCTGCATCCTGCGCCAGAGCACCGTACGGCAGGGTCATGTAGGAATAGGAGCTGGCGAAGCCTTCTGCATCCATAGCTGTGGCCACTTCCTCGATGCTCATGCCGAACCGAAGCGGGCCGACCGCCGCGAAGGGCACAAAACTCCACTGAGCTCGCTCGGCATCGTCGACGACGGACCACATCTGTGCGCATCCCTCCAAGGCCCCACGCAACCGCCTCTCGCGGCGCGCTGATCAGCGACGACTGTACAACTGCGCCCCGCTGGGGTTCTGAAGCCCTGATCTACCAAAGGAAACGGTGCCCAAGGGCAGTCACCCGTCCTGTCTTGAGGCACGGACGTCCGCCGCGCTCGGCGAACGGTGCAGGCGATCTTCCGGATGCGGCCCGGGAGTGTGAAACTGCTGGATCGAACGGATCGTGAACCGGTCGGTGTGCGCCCGCACGTACTGGTGGCGCCGGAGAGGATGGCCGCATGACGAGCACGAAACGCCGCTACAGCCTGACGTGGACCGACCCGGACGGTGCCGCACAGGCATCCGCCGGCCACTATGACAAGCGGTCCGCCACGCGGCGCCGACGTGCGCTGGAAGCGGTCGGCTGCACCCGTGTCGAGGTCGTCGTGGTCAAGCCCGGAGAGCTTCCCGAACTGGCGCTCTGACCGCCCCCCGGCCCACGCCGGCCGCCTCGGGGGCCTGCGCCTGATCGGGGTCGTGCTCACCCGGCGCGGCGCGTGCGCGCCTTCCCGTGAGGGCCCGGTATTACGGGTGGCCAGGGCGGTCGTAGTGGGCGAACTGTGCGAGCTGGTCTCCAATCCAGGGGTTGAACGTCAGCAGCTGGCCTTGCACCCAGGCATCGCCGTGGTACTGGACGGCCTGGGCGCCCTGCGGGCCGGCGGTCGTCGTGTCCGCGATCACGGTGACCCGGGTGGGGGTGTGCCCGGCGTCGGGAAGCGTGGCCGCCGTCGCGGTGCTGTGGGTGGCGAGGAGTGTGCCTGCGGCGAATACGGCCGTGGCGCTCGCGGTGGCGACGCGCTGCTTGAGGTTCTTCATGGTCTTACCTCCGCGCAGGGTCCGCAGTGGTGTGGGTGTGGCGGCGGACCTGCTCTATGTCTGTGCCTTGCCGAAGCTACGTCTCGACGTGTAGTTGAACAATGAATTAGCTTGGTGAAGGACATCACCTGAAGGGATGGCCGGCGCCGTAGGGCCCTGCGCGGTCCGTGTGGTGTGCCTGGGGACCCACTAGTCGGCTGGGGAAGACTGCGGGCCGCCGGGAGGTGAGGACCGCCCCCGGCTCGCGGACGGCCGGGTCACCCCGCATGGCCGGGATCGTCCCGTATGCCCGGCGGAGGGGGCTCAACCACGGTGGGTCTCCAGCAGCCGGAGCCAGACTTCGCCGAGGGTGGGGAAGGCAGGGACGGCGTGCCAGAGTCGGTCGAGGGGCACTTCGCCTGCGATGGCGATGGTGGCGGAGTGGACCAGTTCTCCGACGCCGGGGCCGGCGAAGGTGACGCCGACGACGGTGTTGCGATCGGTGTCGATGAGCATGCGGGCCCGGCCGCGGTAGTCCTCGCCGTACTGGTGGGCCCCGGCGAGCTGAGAGAGGTCGTAGTCGACGGTCTTGATGCGCCGTCCGCTGTGTTCGGCCTCGTGGCTGGTCAGGCCGACGGAGGCGATTTCGGGGGTGGTGAAGACGACCTGGGGCACGGCCGTGTGGTCGGCGGTGGCCGTGTGCGGGCCCCAGGGTGCGGTGTCGATGGGTTCGTTGTTGGCGCGGGCGCCGATGACGGTGCCGGCGATGCGGGCCTGGTACTTGCCCTGGTGGGTCAGCAGGGCGCGGCGGTTGACGTCACCGACGGCGTAGAGCCAGCCGCCGTCGACGCCGGTCACTTGGAAGGTGTCGTCGACGGTGAGCCAGTCGCCGGGGGTGAGGCCGACGCTCTCCAGGCCGACGTCGTGGGTCTGCGGGGCCCGGCCGGTCGCCAGCAGGATCTCGTCCACGGCCAACTGCCCGCCGTCGGACAGCGTGATCTCCACCTCGCCGTCGCCGCCGACATTGTTGTCCTTGCGGGTCAGTGAGGAGACGGTGGTGTTGAAGCGGATGTCGACGCCTGCTTCGCGCAGTTCCTCGGCGACGAGTTCGCCGGCGAAGGGTTCCATCCGCTCCAGGATCCGGTTCTCGAGGACGAGCATGGTGACCTGGGAGCCGAGGGCCTGCCAGGCGGTGGCCATCTCGACGGCGACGACGCCGCCGCCTACGACGGCGAGGCGATCGGGCGCCTTGGTGGCGGTGGTGGCCTCGCGGCTGGTCCAGGGGCGGACGGTGTCGAGTCCGGGGATGGGGGGCAGGGCGGCGCGGGTGCCGGTGGAGATGGCGACGGCGTGCCGGGCGGTCAGAGCGATGGTGTCGCCATCGGAGGTCTGCACGGCCACCTGCTTGGGGCCGGTGAGGCGGCCGTGGCCGCGTATGAGGTCGACGTCGACCGAGTTGAGCCAGTCGACCTGGTCCTCGTCCTTCCAGTACGAGGACATCTTGTCGCGGTGTGCGAGGACCGCGTCGACGTCCAGCGGTCCGTCGACGGCCTGGTCGAGTCCGGGTATGCGGCTCGCGTCGGCACGTGCCACCACCGGCCGGAGAAGTGCCTTGCTCGGGTCGCAGGCCCAGAACGAGCATTCGCCGCCGATGAGGTCGCGCTCGATGATCACGGTGCTGAGTCCGGCGGCGCGGGCGCGTTCCGCCACGTTCTCACCGACAGGCCCTGCGCCGATGACGATCACGTCGTAGGTACGGGTCGTCTCGTTCGTCACTGCTGCGTTCCTGACTGTTTCGTTCTGCACTGTTTTGTTCCTCGTTGCTTGTGTGACTCGGGCCGACACTCCGGCGGCCGCGGCCTCCGGAGCGTCGCCGGTCGGGTGTGCCGTTCCCCGTCGGCGGACGGCGCGGGGGCCGCCGCCCCGCACGGGGTGAGGGAGGGGCGGGGCGGTTGCGGGATGGGGCGGCCCCGGCGGCAATGCCGTCTGTCGGTGCCCTCGGCGGCTGCCCGGCCGATGCGGGCCCATGGTGGCGGTACGGCGGGTGGTGGGGAGCACCCTTATGTTCGTCCGGCCGTTCGGTGCCGGTCTTCGGCTTGGCGGGAGCTGCCCGCTCGGTCCGGCTGCCGTCCGGGGGGCACCGCCCGTTGAGGCCGTTCGGGCGGTGGCTTGGTGGGTCAGCGGCCGGGGAGACGCTGGGTGATCTCCTGGAGGACCCAGCCGTTGCCGTCCGGATCGCTGAAGGTGGCGAAGGAGGCGTAGGAGGCGCGCTCGGGGTGCGCCCCGGCCAGTCGCTCCTGGCCGGGGCGGCGGTGGGTGACGTCCCCGCCCTCGTGGCCGTGGAAGAGCCCGCCCGCGTCGTGGAAGATCTCGCTGACCTCGATGCCGCGGCCGGTGAGCTCCGCGCGGGCCTCCTCGATGTCGGAGACGATGAGGTACAGGCCCTGGAAGGAGCCGGGCGTGATGGGGGTCATCCCCTCGCCGAAGATGATCGAGCATTCGGAGCCGGGCGGGGTGAAGTGCACGACCCGGACGTCCTCGCTCGCCTTGTAGTCGACGTCCAGTCGGAATCCGGCCTTCTCGTAGAAGGCCTTGGCCCGGTCTGTGTCGGAGACGGGCAGCGCGATCATTTCGAGCTTCAGGTTCATGGGGGGGTGTCCTTGTTTCGTGACGTCGGTGGTGTGGGGTTTGTTGACGTCGGTGGAGCGGGATACGCTTATCTGGATCAGCGGTCCACATAACCGGACCACTGATCCGAATATATGGACCACTGATCCGGATAGTCAAGAGGGAAATGTGCGGGCCGACGCCAGAAAGAACCGTGACCACCTGCTCGCCGTAGCCGGCGCCGCCATCGCCGAGGAGGGTGTCGACGTGTCGCTGCGCGACATCGCGCGCAGGGCCGACGTCGGGCTCGCGACGCTGCTGCGGCACTTCTCGACGCGTGAGGCGCTGCTCGATGCACTGCTCCACACGAGTTTCGGCGAGCTGACCGCCAAGGCGGACGCCCTGGAGACGTCCACCGCGCCCGGCGATGCTCTTGTCTCATGGCTGCGTGACTGCGTCGGGTGGACGACCGAGTACCGGGGTGCGGTCGTGCTGATGGCGGCCGCCATCACGGACCCCGACTCCGCGCTCCACGCTTCGTGCGTCACACTGCGCGCGGCCGGTGCGCGGCTTCTGGTCCGGGCCCAGGCCGCGGGCGTGGCGCGGACCGACATCGACGGAGACGATCTGTTCGCGCTGGTGGAGGCGCTCGCCTGGCTCGGCGACCAGCGCTCGCTCGCGCCCCGCGCCGGTCACCTCTTCGAGGTCGTCGCCGGCGCGCTCCTGACCGGCGCGACGAGCGGCGCTGCCGAAGGGGAGCACCGCCCTGACGGCCGTGGCTGACATCGTCGTGCCTGCGGGCCGGTGTACTGGCCCACGCGCTCGGCGGAAGCAGGCCGAGGACCGCTGTGGCGGGCTTCTTCGTCGAACTCACCCTGCACGACACCGGCGGGCCCTCCCGGACTTGTGGGCGACTGAGGTCACACTCGGAGGATGAGGGAGCTCAAGGGTGTTGATGCCGGGACGCCGCATGCCCAGTTTCTGGCGACCGAGCACTGGAGTCTGCTGGCGACACGGAGCATGACGTGGCAGGAGATCTTCAGCCGGACCGGTACGTATCTGACGGTGCTGTCGGCCGCGGTGGTGGCGCTCTCACTGGTGGCCAACGCGACCGGGTTCGGGTCCGGGTTCACGACGTTCGCGTTGCTCGTGCTGCCGGTCGTCCTGCTCGTCGGGTTCGGGACGTACTTCCGGCTGATCGAGGCGGACATCGAGGACACCTGGCTGATCATCGGCATGAACCGGCTGCGGCACGCGTACGTCGAGCTCGCACCGGAGCTCGAGCCGTACTTCATCGCGAGCCACCACGACGACCCGCCGGGGATCTGGACGACCTACAGCTTCCGCCGCCGGATCGGGGTGACGCACTGGCTGTCCGGCTCACCCGTCGTCGTCTGTGTCATCAACTCCGTCGTCACCGGTGTGCTGGCCGCGGTGGTCTGCGAGGCCGCCGGCGCCGGGGACACCCTGCGGACCCTGGTCGCCTGCGCCGCGGCCGTCCTGACCCTGGTCGTCCTCGGGTCCCTCGGCCTGCGCAAGGTGCACGAAGTCTCCCGCAACTATCGGCCGCGCTTCCCCAGCGACGAAGCGCGACGGTCGGCCGGTTGAGGCGCCCTCAACTCTCGTAGTTCGGCCGCAGGGCCGATATCGGGCTCACGGCGCTGCGGCACTTGTCGACGCGTGAGGCGCTGCTCGATGCCCTGCCCCATACGAGTTTCGGCGAGCTGACTGCCAAGGCGGAGCGCCCTGGTGACGGACGGTCCGCCCGGCGGTGCTCTTGATTCGTGCCTACGTGACTGCGTCTGTGGGACGACCGGGTTCCGGGGTGCGGTCGTGCTGATGGCGGCAGTCGTCGAGGCCCCCTCGGCGGGCAAGCCGGATGGCCGGGATCAGCTCGTAGGGCGCCAGAATCCGGTGTCCCGGTAGCGCCACCAGTACAGGACCATGCAATCGGCGGGCCAGGCGGCCAGTTGAACGGCTCGGGGCTCGAAGTGGTCCCGTTCGGGATCGATCAAGCGCCAGGTGGGGTCCATGGGTTCGTCGTTCTCTGGCGGACGGACATGTTCCAGGGACCGTTTCGTCGCATGCCCCGTAGTCCTGGAAGTTGTGCTGGGCCTGGATCAGTGACGTCCTGTTGGCGTCGGCGGGCCAGTCGGGCCAGCGCAACTCACGCAGCTGTCCTCCTTGACTATCCGGATCAGTGGTCCATATATTCGGATCAGTGGTCCACTTATGTGGGTCGCTGATCCGAACAGACCTATCCCCGCAGGCGCGGGCAGGAGAACACGATGCCGACACACACCATGAGGGCGATCCGGGTGCATGAGCACGGCGGCCCTGAAGTACTGCGTGACGACGAGGTACCGGTCCCGGAGCCGGGGCCGGGCGAGGTGCTCGTACGTGTGCACGCGGTCGGTGTCAATCCGCCGGACTGGTACCTGCGCGACGGGCTGACCAACCTGCCTCCGGAGACGAGGCCGAAGTTCAGCCTGCCCGTGATACCGGGCACGGACCTGTCGGGCGTCGTCGAGGCCGTCGCCGCCGATGTGGAGGACTTGTCGGTCGGAGACGAAGTCTTCGGACTCCTGCGCTTTCCCAGCTTCGAGGGCAGCACCTACGCCGAGTACGTGGCCGCGCCCGCATCGGACCTCGCACGCAAGCCGGCCGGCATCGACCACGTGCACGCCGCCGCGGCGCCCATGGCCGGGCTCACCGCGTGGCAGTTCCTGATCGAGCTCGGCCACGACCACCCCTCGCCCTTCCAGGCGGCGCAGCACCGCCCGACAGCACTCGGCGCCGGCACGACGGTGCTCGTCAACGGCGCCGCGGGCGGAGTCGGCCACTTCGCTCTCCAGTTGGCCAAGTGGAAGGGCGCACAGGTCATCGCCGTCGCATCGGGCGCGCACGAAGCGTTCCTGCGCGAGCTCGGCGCCGACCGGTTCATCGACTACACCCAGAGCCGCCCCGAGGAACTCGTACACGACGTCGACCTCGTCCTCGACGCCGTCGGTGGCCCCCACAGCAGTCGCTTCCTGCGCACCCTCAAGCGCGGCGGAGCCCTGTTCCCGGTGTTCTTCGGCGCATTCGACGAGGAAGAGACCGCGAAGCTGGGCGTCACCGTCACGGGCACGCAGGTCCGCTCGAACGGTGCGCAGCTCGCCGAACTGGGCCGCCTGCTCGACGCGGGCACGGTCCGCGTCGCGATCGACAGCACGTTCGCGCTCGCGGATGCCCGAGCCGCGCACGAGCGCGCGGCCCGTGGGCACATCCAGGGCAAGATCGTGCTCACGGTCGCCTAGAGCGGGGCCGTATCCCCGAAGCGGCCCGCGCGCCTTCACGGGGCGCCGGCGGCCGACGAGACACCCCTGCATTTCCTGTGCTCCGGCTGCCCTCGCACCCGGGATGACTGCCGTCGCTGTGCACGCCCGATCGGTGCCACTGCGGCGCGACGTCGAGGAAGCGCAGGATCGTGGCCTGGTTCTCGCGCACGGCATGTCGTCGGGCACGTTTCGCGGCCGGTTCTGGTGCCCTCCGTGCGTCGGCCACGCCTGCGTGCCGGGCGCGACCGCCGGCAGCCTGTGATGTTGCCGTCGTCCGGCATGACAAGCTGTGTCTCCCATTGCCCGAACCCAGGAGGTCACGATGACCGCAGAGTCTGCATCACCAGAAGGTTCGGAGCCGGCTGACCCCGAGACGTCCGCTTTGGAGCCCGACAGCGACGGCCAGTACGACCTGAAACGCAAGTTCCGGGAAGCCCTGGCGCGCAAACGCGCTGCACAGGCGGACGCCGCTGACCTCGCCGCCAACCCCAACGCGTCGAAGATCCGTGGGGCACACGGCCCGGCCGCGAGCCAGCGGTCGTTCCGGCGCAAGAGCGGCGGATGAGCCGATGAGCTCTTCCAGCGTGGATCGCGTGATGAGTTAAGGTCCGCGACCCATTGCTCTGGTGCCGGTGAGAGGGGTGTACCAATCCCAACTCACCGGCACCGGAACCTTGTCGGTCTTCTCAGCCTGCCGTGCTCGGCCTACCCCGTGCCCTGGGCGAGCGGGTGATCTTCGCACGTCGCCCGCGAGGGTGGCCCCTGCTGTTGTGCCCCGCACCGGGGCGCCACGGCCGACCCGGGGGCACCCGCGCTGGTACGACGCCCTCCCGCAGCATGGTGGCTGAGCACGCCGCAATCAGGCCGAGCATGCCTGGGGGAGCAGGCTGGTGGTTTTGGGGGAGCCGCAGCCTGGCCCTGACGGCGAGCCTCGCGGCTGCATTCGCCGGCCGAGGGGTATGCGCCCGCGGTGCCCGGCCGATGGCCGGTGAGGCGCAGACGAGACGCTCGCTGACAGATCTGTCATCGACGGCATCGCCGAACCGACGGCCCGCCGCGATCGCAGGGACCTCTTTCACGCCGAGCTCTGGCCCAGGTCACCTGGCCCCTGCCGCGGCCACCTGGCCCCCGGCTGCTTCGCCGTCCTGAACCGCCGCCTCAGGGCTCACGAGCGTGGGAAGCGACGCGTGCCCCGATCGGCCCCTGGGCGGGCGTCGGGCGGCCCGGGCGCATCCACATGGCGACGTTCCGGCCGCGCGGTGACACTGGGGAAAGCAGCGCCTGGAGAAGGTGGGCCATGCCAACCGTCGAAGAAGTCGTCGAGATCGCGGTCCCGGTACGTACCGCGTACAACCAGTGGACCCAGTTCAAAAGCTTTCCGCGGTTCATGTCCGCGGTGAAGAAGGTCGAGCAGATCAATCCGGTGGTCACCCATTGGGTCATCGGGCTCGGCCCGGTGCACAGGGAATTCAAGGCGCAGATCGTGGAGCAGCAGCCGGATTCGCACGTCGTCTGGCAGAGCCTGGAACGCAGCCCTGATCACCGGGGCACGGTGTCGTTCCGCTCCGTGGCACCGGAGCGTACCGAGGTGACTGTGCGGATCGAGACCATGCGGCGCGGGCTCGCGGACACTGCCACTCATGCCCTCGGGGTCACGCGCCGCGTGGTCCGGGCGGAGCTGCGCAACTTCAAGGAGTACATAGAGGGCGTGGGCGAGGAGAGCGGGGCTTGGCGTGCGTCCATTCACAACGGACACGTACAGCCGGTGGAGCCGGAACCTCCACGCAGCCGGGTCCCGCGGTGGCCGGTCGGGTAAGAGTTTTCACGTACGAGAGAACGAGAGACGCACCGCATGAAGAAGGCCCCGCGAAGTGAGCCGGATGAACCGCTCAGCGTGACGCCACCCAAGACGTGGGCCGCGGGCGTCCCCGCCGTGAAGCACGCGTTGGAGTACTCCTTGGAGGAGACGTCGGTCCGCCGGACCGGAGTGACGCTGCTGACCATGAACCAGGTGGACGGCATCGACTGCCCCGGCTGCGCCTGGGCGGATCCCGCTCCCGGCCACCGGCACCGCAACGAGTACTGCGAGAACGGTGCCAAGCACATCAACGACGAGGCGACGACGCGCCGCATCACCGCCGACTTCTTCCGGCGGCATTCGGTCTCCGAGCTGGGACGGCAATCGGATCTGTGGCTCAACCAGCAGGGCCGACTCACCGAACCGATGGTCAAACGAGCGGAATCGGACCACTACGAGCCGATCAGCTGGCGTAACGCCTTCGAAATGATCGCCGCTGAGCTGAATTCGCTGGACTCGCCCGACGAGGCGGTCTTCTACACCTCGGGCCGGGCCAGCAACGAAGCAGCCTTCGTCCTGCAGCTCTTCGCCAGGGCCTTCGGCACGAACAACCTGCCCGACTGCAGCAACATGTGCCACGAGTCCAGCGGCACCGCGCTGCACGAGACCCTGGGCACGGGCAAGGGAACGGTGAGCCTGGACGATCTGCACCACGCCGACCTGATCTTCCTGGTGGGGCAGAACCCGGGCACCAATCATCCGCGCCAGCTCTCCGCCCTGGAGGAGGCCAAGCGCAACGGCGCCCGCATCATCGCGGTGAACACCCTGCCGGAAGCCGGGCTGCTGCGCTTCAAGAACCCTCAGCAAGCACGCGGGGTCGTCGGGCACGGCACCCAGCTCGCCGACCGGTTCCTCCACATCCGCAGCGGCGGCGATCTCGCGCTTTTCCAGGGGCTCAACAGGCTGCTGCTGGAGGCGGAGGACGCCCGCCCGGGCAGCGTGCTCGACCAGGACTTCATCCGCTCCAGCACCAGCGGCTTCGAGGAGTTCTCCCAGCACGCCCGCAGCATCGGCTGGGACCAGATCCTCCCCGCGACGGGACTCACCCGTGAAGAGATCGAGGACGTACGGGACGACGTCCTGCACAGCGAACGCGTCATCGTCTGCTGGGCCATGGGAGTGACCCAGCATCGGCACGGTGTCCCCACCGTCCGGGAGATCGTCAACTTCCTGCTGCTGCGCGGAAACCTGGGCAGGCCCGGAGCCGGCGCCTGCCCGGTGCGCGGACACAGCAATGTGCAGGGCGACCGCACCATGGGCATCTGGGAGCAGATGCCGGACTCGTTCCTGGACACGCTGCAGCAGGTGTTCGGCTTCGACCCGCCACGCGCCCACGGCCTGGACTCCGTGAACGCGATCAAAGCCATGCAAGAGGGCCGCATCAAGGTCTTCCTCGCCCTCGCCGGCAACTTCGTCAGGGCCGCGCCCGACAGCACGGTCACCGAGGAGGCCATGCGGCGATGCCGCCTGACCGCCCACATCTCCACCAAGCTCAACAGGTCCCACACGGTCTGCGGCCGAACGGCACTCATCCTGCCGACCCTGGGCCGCACCGAACGGGACGTCCAGCCGTGCGGCGAGCAGTTCGTCACCGTCGAGAACTCGATGAGCGAGGTGCACACCTCCCGAGGGCGGCTGGAGCCGGCCTCCAAACTGCTGCTCAGCGAGATCGCCATCCTGTGCCGGCTCGCACGCCACACCCTCGACGGCAAGGCCGACATCCCCTGGAAGCAGTTCGAGACCGACTACGGAACGATCCGCCACCGGATCGCGCACGTCGTGCCGGGCCTGCACGACTTCAACCGGCGCGTGGTCCGACCGGGCGGCATCAGACTGCCGAACCCGGTCAACGAGGGCGTCTTCGCCACCGCCACCGGCAAGGCCATGTTCACCCGCAACGCCTGGGACATGCCGCAGGCCCCCGACGGGCACCTGCTGCTGCAGACCCTGCGCTCCCACGACCAGTGGAACACCATCCCTTACACCAACAACGACCGCTACCGCGGCATCCACGGCAGCCGTCGTGTCGTGCTGGTCAACCCCGCGGACCTCACCGAACTCGGTCTTCGCGAAGGACAGCAGGTGGACCTGGTGAGCGTGTGGTCCGACGACGTGGAGCGCCGCGCGGAGGGCTTCGCGGTGGTGCCCTATCCGACCTCGCTGGGCTGCGCCGCCGCGTACTACCCCGAGACCCAGGTTCTGGTCCCACTGGAGAGCGTGGCCGAGACCAGCAACCAGCCGACCTCGAAGGGCATCGTCGTCCGACTGGAGCCATCGGGCACGCGTGAGGACGCCTCGCCGCAATGACGCCGCGATGCCCCCGGGCTCGGTGCCGTCCAGGAACCGGCCGAGGTGGTCTCCGGCTCGACGCCGTCAGCCGGTCGACGGCACCTGCCGCCGACGGCCGCCGTGTACGTCGGGCAGGGCCAGCAGCCCGAAGGCACGGTGGGCCGCACCTGTCCCACGCCGGACGACGGCCAGGGCGATGAGAGCCGCCGCCGCGGGCACACCGAGCCACCAGCCCAGCAGGTGGATCAGAACACTTGAGGCTACGGCGCTGCCGAGCGCCACACCGAAGACGGCACTCAGTACCGCGAGCACGACGCGGGCGTTCCCGGGTGCCGCACCGCTGCCCGGCTCAGGCTCGCCCGACCCCAGCCAGGAGACGATCGCTCCCAGCATCACGGGTACCAGGACAGCTCCCATCGCGTACAGCGTCAGCGCGACCGGCGACGACAGCCAGTCGCCCACGCGCGACAGTACCTGCCCGAAGCCCGGGTGCTCAGGCCAGGCCGCGAAGGTCTTCCGGTCGGCCGAGAAGAACCGCTGATACCCGCGCCCGTCCCAGCCGTGGACGAGGATGAAGAACATGCCGAGGTAGCCCACTCCGGCCTGGAGGAAGGCGGCGTACACGCGGCCGGCCGCGATCAGCCGCGCCGCGACCCAGTATCCGAGCAGGCCCTGGCTCACGTTGGTTGCCGCGAACAGGGCGACCAGCCAGGCGGGCAGCGCTTCGTGTCCACGCGCCACCTGCATCGTCTCCCAGTCCGGGAAGCCCCAGAGCAGCCACGCGCCGCTGGGCGCGAACAGCACCGAGCAGTACAGGACGGTACCCATGAGATACGGGTCCGACCACCGAAGGACGCGGCGGCGGGGCGCACCGGGCCTGCCGGCGAGCCGGTACGTGGCGGCGGTCGCGAAGCTCGCGCCGATGCCGTACGCCCAGAAGACGTCGACCTGGACCATCGTGCTCTCCATTCCGGAATGACACGTCATTCCGCTTCGAAGGCAGAAAAATGAACGGTCCTTGCGGGCCTCGGCTCAGGAAGAGCCGAGGCCGTCGAACATGAGGGTTTCCACCGTGCGGATCCACGGTTCACGCATGCCGTCCGGGTCCTGCACGTGCAGCAGGCGTACGGCTCCGGTCACGATCATCCCGTTCACCGCGAGCCCGACCACGTGGGGGTCCAGATCGCGACGCAGAAAGCCACGGTCCTGCCCGTTGCGGATGAACGCGGCCGTGTACGCGGCTGCCGCCTCCATGGCCTGGCCCGCGAGGCCCGGATCGGCGCGGTCGATGGCTATCGCGTCGTAGAACAGAATGCGACCCAACTCCGGTTCCGCGACGATGAGTTCGAACAGCTTCTGGCCGATCCGCCTGACCTGCTCCCGGTACTGCGACAGCGTCTCCGAGGAGCCGGGGTCCTCGTCGGACAGAGCGTCCGTTATCCGGCCGAGCGCCCGCGACACCACGCTCCGCGCGATGTCCTCCTTGTTCTTGAAGTAACGGTAGAACGTGCCGTGCCCGGCGCCGAGCTCCCGCGCGATGTCGGAGATACCGGTCGCGTGGTAGCCGCGTTCGGCGAACACCTTTCCCGCGGCGCGCAGGATCGCGTCCCGCTTGTCGACCACACCTTCGGGCACAGGGGTTCCCCTCACGTCGGCGGAACGCGGAATGACGTGTCATTCTCGAACTGGCCGCCGGGCACCGTCAATAGACCCGACACCGCCCGCTGCGTGAGGAAGCCGAAGCTGTACGGCCCGTCCAGCCGCCCGACTACAGGCCTACCAGGGGATGATGGCGAGGGCTTCGACCTCGAGCATGAGCTCCGGCCGGTACAGGGCGGCCACCTGGACCGCGGTACTGGCAGGTGGGCGAGCGGTGTCGATGTGCGCGTCGCGGGCGGCCCGTACCTCCGGGAGTATGGCCACGTCAGTGACGTAGAAGGTCAACTTGGCGACGTCGGCGAACGTCGCGCCGCCTGCCGCCAGGCACCGCCGCAGGTTCTCGAAGACCTGACGAGCCTGGGCGGCGGCGTCACCCTCCCCGACCACATGTCCCTTCTCGTCCAGGGCGACCTGCCCGGAGATCACGACCAGCCGGCCTTCACCCACAACCACATGGCTGTAACCGTTCCCCGGGGCGACCCCGTCCGGCGGAATGTGGGTGAGCATGGTCTCTTCCGACTCGTCTGACACAGGACCTCCACGAACGACAGATGACGAGGCAACGGTATATGGCGCCAACTCTGCGCATTCCGGCGCACGTTGGCGCGCGGGCGGTCTGCAGGCGCGCCGCGTCTCAGCTGCATGCGTCGGTGCAAGGTCCGGTAAGTGGTCATCTTTGCTCATAGCTGTCTTTGCCCGGACATCACCGCAGCTCGGAGGCGAGGTGCGGGCGACATCACGCGACGAACTCAGCAGCGGCTGTGCGTCTTGCTGCGGGTGAGAGACGGCCACAGGTCGTTGTCTTCGTCGGCGGGTTCGGGTTCGCGGGTGTAGGAGACGTCGTCGGATGGTCGAGGTGGGAGTGAGCGCGCCCGTGTGCACTGCTATGGTCCGCCGCGTGCCAAGCGACGACGACATCCTCGACTCGATCCGGCGAGACCCCGCTCTCGCCGAGCTGCTGTGGAACGTTTGCGAGTTCGATCTCTCGCGTGGCGATCACGGTGAACCGGTACGGCTCTCGTCCGGGCTTGCATTGGATGGCGTTGCCGGCGACTTCACCGGGGGGACGTTCTTCCTCTGCGGTGATCACCGCAAGGCTCGGCCCGTCCTGTACGCCAGCTCCGAGGGACAGGCCGGTCTGATCGGCCAGAGCCTCGCCGAAGCACTGGAGATCATGATTGGGCTGCCGTCCTGGTGGGACTGCGTGAGCTTCTCCGGATCCGGCGATCTGGAGGTCATGCGGACGACCGCAGGGCACCTGGGCCACGACGAGCTCAAGAACGAACCCGAGATCGGCGCTCAGCGAGTACGACTGGCAACGGCACTGGACCTGCAACTGGCGCCTGTCCCGGTCCTGCTCGCTCGCCTGCACGCTGCGGTCTCTGCTACCGAGCCCGACTTCGTACTCACCGTTGAGACAGGTGAGGCGTACGAGTCTCTGTTCGGGCCCTGGCTCCCAAGTCGTAATCCCCTCTGGCGATGACATCGGCACATGCGTGAACTGCGGAGCCTGTTGGTATCCGGCTCCTGACGCACCCGAGGTGGGCGACCCAGGCGTCGGATCAGGCGGCCGCAGCGGCTCGATTGCCGAGTCCCTCCGGCTCATCACGAGTTCGACTCGGATATGCGTGAAGACGACCGACTCATCTGCCACACCACCACCATGGCGACTCATGCAATCCGCGACAGATCCCGAAGACCGCGAGCAGCAGGCGGATGTCACCCGTCTGCTGCTGTACTACCTGAACGCACCCGTTGCCGAGTACTGCTACCTGCGCGGTGTCCTGCCCGCTCCCGGCGCCGTACGGATCGCCGTCCGCGCCGGGGACGCCGAGCACGCCATGGACTTCCTGTACGAGATTCCCCACGACACGGTGGCCCCGTACTACATCCCCGGCCTGCTGCGCACCGTTCTGACTGGCCCTCAGATCTACAGCAGCAGCGATATCGACGAGGCCATGGGGATGACGCTCGTTCGCCTCCGCCCGGACGAGATCATCCCGGCGCCGGAGCCCGAACACGGCCAGGCGCTCACCGTCCTGCGTGCGCTGTACGACCCAGTCGATGACGAGAACCCTTTCCTGATCGGCTTCCTGATGCACGGCGAGGGACTGCTGCGCCTGTACGTGCAGCGTCCCGACGACCCCGGAATTCTCGGCGCCGACATCCGCCTGGCCGAGACGCCCCCAACCGCGCTGATCGCCTCACTGGCCACCCTCGTCAGAGACGAGCAGTATCACCGGCCGGCCCCGGACGACCCGCACTGCGACCTCCTCGTGGACCTGACCCACTGGTAAGACCACGCTCTGCGATGTGGTGCGGGCGCATCCCACGACCGTGCGTCCTGGCGCCTCCTTCGGATCTTCATGTTCGCGACGATAGTCTGCTGGACCTCGCCAGGAAGCCGGCTGGTCAGGCCTTGACGCTGTGCGGAACTGCCTTGGCGGCACTGGACCTTCAACCCAGCGAACTCGCCGAATACCTACGCGACCACATCGCGTCCTGGAGCACCTGACAGGGAAGCCGAGGGCCTGATCGAGCCAAATTCCCCGCTGGTAGACGGCTTGTTACTAGGGTGGCGCCGCCTTTGGGGCGTCAGGCGGCAGGGCCGGGAAAGAGCGGTCCCGGTCGTTGCTGGATCTCAGCGAGGGCTCCGACTTGGCGAAGTGCCGTGAGTGCGAGCTCGGCGGCCTCCTCAGGGACGCCAGCGAGGATCAATGCGGGAGCTTGATCCACCAGAACCTTGCTGCGCCAGAGGCTCAGCCCAGTCAATCGACGCACGACCTGGGCAACGTCCAGGACACGGATGCCCGGGCGGACGAGTACCACGTCGTTGGGCACGTCATCACAGACCAACGTGACGTACTCGACTTCCACCTTGGAGCCCTTCTCGACCCGAGCAGGAGTGTGGGTGTCCTCACTCGTCTCAGTCTGCGGATATCGCAACACGAAGGCAGCAGCCAGGACTTGCGGGCGCTCCCGGGCTGGGCGACGTGAGGCGTCCGGTACGCACGGAGCGTCAGTCTGGGCAGCGGCGCAGGCGCCCGGAGACAGCCCGCAGACACCCCCTTCACCGAAGGTCCGCGCTTCACCTGGGGGCGGCCCGCCGAAGCCGGATCAGGTGCGCAGGGTGACGCCGAAACGGGTCTTCATCCGCCGCAGTTCCCACAGCGAGACGGCGGTCACCGACAGTGGCCCGCCCAGCGTGGAGCAGAACTGGACGATGGGCGGGCCCCCTGGCAGGCCGTCACCGATCAGGTTGATGATCGCGAACACCCACACCAGCGCGAGGGTGAGGACGGGCGGCAGCATCGGGTGGACCTGGGCGCTGTTGAAGGCGCTGCGGGCCGAGTACAACGACGCCATGAAGAAGAAGGGAAAGCCCCACGCGAAAACGACGAGCGAGGCGACGGCCAGTACGTACTCCCACCAGTCCTTCCCATCACGTTCGTTGACGGTCAGGGCTGTAAGGGTGAGGACTCCGCCGATGACGACCAACGTCAGCACGTACCAGGCGACCGCCTTGAGCGGAGCGAGCAGCCGGGAGCGCAGATGCGGCCGCAGGTGCGGGGGCGCGTAGTAGATGAATCCGAGGATGACCAGGGGCGCGGCGATGATCAGCACGAATGGAGCGACGATGAGGTTGGCGACACCCCTCCACGCCGCGTCCTCCCAGCGGTTCGGATTAACGTTGTAAGCGAGGATCAGGGCGATGGTGGCGGCGGCACCGAGCACCGTGCGGGCCACTTGGATGCGGTCCACGGTGCGGTCCACTATCCGGCCGTCACCCTGCGCGAAGAGCCTGGTGGCGACGCGGTGCGCGGAGCGCAGGATCGCGCCGATGAGCCCGAAGGGTGAGACGTACGACAGGCAGCCGCGGGAACGCCGGACGGCGGGCCTCGTGGGCTGGGGGCCGTAGGGGTACGGGTTCGGGTACGGAGGCTGGTTCGGGTACGGGCCCGGATTCGGTGGTGGCGGACCGTACGGGCCGCCCTGCGGTGGTCCGTAGGGAGCGCCCCAGCCGCCTTGGCCTCCCGGTCCGTTGCCGCCAGGCTGACCTGGGCCGTTTCCCGGCCCCCATCCCCCCGTAGCCATGCCGCTCCCCGTTCGCTTTCGGATATTTGCTGTGCGTCCCGTGGTGCCACGGCGCAGTGTAGTGGCACATCGGGTGACAGCGGCCGCACTCGTTGCCGGTCGTGCCGCCTTGACCGTCGCGCCACATACGTGCATACCCGTCAGCGCTTTGGCGAAGCGCCAAGGTCGGGGCCAGCGAAGTGCCTTGGCCAGTCAGGGCGTTGACGATCGAGGTCGGGGGGTGTCGTGGTTCCACAATCGTCGTGGCCTGGTTCAGACATGTACGTGTATCGCAACTCGTTCTGTTTCATGTGAAGTTGGACGTGGTTGCGGGGGTGGGGGAGGAGATTGCGCCAAGGCTGGGAGGTCGGCAGGTCGGCAGGTCGGCGGCGAGGAGGAGCGGGCGGGCGCGGTCGACGCGTCCGGAGGCGGGTCCCAGGGCGCCACGAGAACGGCGAGTCCTTCGACGGCGCCCTGCCGCCAGGCTGATCGCGCGGGAAAGTTCGACGGGGGTGTGGTCGACGGCGGAGGTGAGTGGAGCGTAGAGCGAGCGGGAGCCGGAGGTGAGGCCGGAACCGGGGCGGGCGGCGGCGAGCCGGGCCGTGTCCCGCCGCAGCGTCAGCTCCGTCACCGGATCGCAGCCGGTGCTGAGCAGGGTGGGGGGCACGGGCGGCTGTGTCGGTCGCCGGCTGATCTTGGCCTTTGCCCGCCGCCCAGCATGAGGGCCAGACGGGCCAACAGCGGCAATCGCCGATCGTGTTCACCGGCAGGGGGATGGGAAAGGGCGATGAGGACAGGTCGCTATGCTGGTGGATGACATAGGTCGTACATCGAGGAGTTACAGACGTGGTGGGTGACGACGACATCTCCGGGTGAGATCCGGATCTGACGGCCACCGGCCGGCGCTCAGGAGCGCTGCCGAGGTGGTCCGTTTCGTCGTACCCCCTTCTTCCACGTCTGCCCAGGGCAGAGGTCTACGCTCTGCCCTCAGTACCTTCGAGGTCACATCCATGTCCGACGCCGCTGTCGTCTGCTCGAACGTCTTCTTCACCTGGCCCGACGACACCCCCGTCTTCCACGACCTGTCCTTCTCCGTGACCCCTGGCCGTACGGGCCTGGTCGCGCCCAACGGCTCTGGAAAGAGCACTCTGCTGAAGCTGATCGCCGGTGAGCTGAAGCCCGCCACGGGCTCGGTGTCGGTGAACGGTACGCTCGGCTACCTCCCGCAGAGCCTGCCCCTGACCAGTGACCTCACCGTCGCCGAGGTGCTCGGCGTCGCCGCGGTGATCCGCGCTCTGGACGCCGTGGAGTCCGGGGACGTCGACGTGAAGCACTTCGCCACCATCGGTGACGACTGGGACATCGAGGAGCGCACCCGCGCCCAGCTCGACCGTCTGGGCCTGGCCGACCTGAGCTTGGACCGCAGTCTGGGCACGCTCAGCGGCGGCCAGGTGGTCTCCCTCGGCCTCGCGGCCCAGCTGCTCAAGCGCCCCGACATCCTCCTGCTGGACGAGCCAACCAACAACCTCGACCTCCAGGCGCGGCACCAGCTCTACGACGTGCTGTCGGACTTCAACGGCTGTCTGCTCCTGGTCAGCCATGACCGCGCGCTACTGGACCGCATGGACCGCATCGCCGAACTCGGCGACGACGAACTGCGCCTGTACGGCGGGAACTTCACCGAGTATGAGGAGACCGTCCGCGTCGAGCGGGAGGTCGCCGAGAAGAACGTCCGCAACGCCGAGCAGGAACTGAAGCGGGAGAAACGGGAACTGCAGCAGGCCCGCGAACGCGCCGAGCGTCGGGCGAGCAACGCCGCCAAGAACCTGAAGAACGCCGGGCTGCCCAAGATCTTCGCCGGCAATATGAAGCGCGGCGCGCAAGAGGCCGCGGGCAGGTCCGGCACGATGCACGCCTCCCGGGTCAGCGATGCCAAGGCCCGCCTCGACGAGGCCGGGCGCGCCCTGCGCGAGGAGCAGCGGCTCACGCTGGAGCTGCCCGACACCCAGGTGCCCGCCGGCCGCAACCTGTTCCTCGGCGAGGGCATGCAGGTCCGCCTCGGCGACAAGGACGTGTTCGCCACGGGCGGCGTCGACCTGAGCGTCCGGGGCCCCGAGCGCATCGCGCTGACCGGGCCCAACGGCGCCGGCAAGACGACCCTGATGCGGCTGGTCACCGGAGCTCTCGCCCCGGAGAGCGGGGAGATCAAGCGCAACGACGGGAGGATCGCCTACCTGTCGCAGCGCCTGGACCTGCTGGACCTGGACCGCACCGTGGCGGAGAACTTCGCCGCGTTCGCGCCCCGGCGGCCCGAGGCGGAGCGGATGAACCTGCTCGCCCGATTCCTCTTCCGGGGCACGCGGGCCCATCTGCCGGTGGGTGTGCTCTCCGGCGGCGAGCGGCTGCGTGCCACCCTGGCCTGTGTGCTGTGCGCGGAGCCGGCCCCGCATCTGCTGCTGCTCGACGAGCCCACCAACAACCTCGACCTGGTCAGCGCGGGCCAGCTGGAGAGTGCGCTCAACTCCTACCAGGGAGCCTTCATGGTGGTCAGCCACGACGAACGGTTCCTCGCCCGGATCGGGATCAGCCGCTGGCTGCGCCTGGCCGACGGAGTACTGAAGGAGACGGGGGCACCGGCGGTGTGAGCCACCGACGTGTGACGTGGCCCGCGTCCGAGGCCAAGCGCCCGGCGGGCCGACCACCGATCACGCCAGGACGGTACCCCGTGCCCCAACCCGCTCTGCTCGCCCACGACCTCGTCCGCAACCTCGGCGGCCGTCGCGTCCTCGACGGCGTCTCCCTCACCGCTTCCCCCGGTCACCGCATCGGCCTGATCGGGGAGAACGGCGTCGGCAAGTCCACCCTGCTGCGACTGCTCGCCGGCGTGGACGAACCCGACGCGGGACGTGTCACACGTCCCCGCGACCTCGGCTTCCTCCACCAGGAGATGCAATTCGACGCGGACTCGACCCTCGCCGCCGTCCTGGACGAGGCGCTCCGCGAGACCCGTGAGGACCTCGCCGAACTGGACCGGCTCGGCCAGGAGCTGGCCCGCGTCCCCGAGGACGACCCCGGCCACCAGGAACTCCTCGACACCTACGGCAGACGTCTCGAACAGGCCCAGCACCGGGAGTCCTGGGACGCCGACCGCCGCGCGGCGCTGGTCCTGGACGGCCTCGGCCTCGGCGCCCTCGGCCACGACCGGAGCCTCGGCTCGCTCTCCGGCGGGCAGCGCAGCCGGCTGGCCCTGGCCGCGCTGCTGATCCGGCGGCCCACCGCACTGCTCCTGGACGAGCCGACCAACCACCTCGACGACGAAGCCGCCACCTTCCTCGAGGGACAGGTCCGGTCCCTGCCCGGCACCGTGGTGGTCGCCAGCCACGACCGGGCGTTCCTCGACGCCGTCAGCACCGACCTGATCGACCTCGACCCGTCGCTGGACGGACCCGTCCGGTACGGCGGCAACTACAGCGCCTACCTGTCAGAGAAACAGGCCGAGCGGCAGCGCTGGGAGCGGCGGTACGCCGAGGAGCAGGAGGAACTGGAAGACCTGCGCGAGTCGGTGGGCGTGACCGCGCACCGGGTCGCCCCGGACCGGGGCCGCGTCGACAACGAAAAGATGGGCTACGGCCACCGGGGCGGCCGGGTACAGCACTCCATCTCCCGCCGGGTGCGCAACGCCACCCGGCGGCTGGAGGAGCTGGAGCGCACCCAGGTCACCGAGCCGCCGCGCCCCCTGCGATTCGCAGCTCGGGAGTTGGCGAGGCACACCGAGGAGAACACGGAGCCATTGGTGGCACTGCGGGACGTAAGGGTGCCGGGCCGGCTGGCACTGGACGCCCTGGAGGTGGCGGCGACCGACCGGCTCCTGGTCACAGGAGACAACGGGGCCGGCAAGTCGACGTTGCTCGCCGTCCTCGCCGGACGGCTCCCGGCCGAGGGCGAGGTGCACAGGCGGCGCCACGTGACGGTGGGGCTGCTCACTCAGGACACGGTGTTCGAACGGCCCGAACGCACCGTCCGCGACACCTATGAGGGGGCGGTGGGCCCGGCGAGGGCGGCGAAGGTGCCGCTCGGCTCGCTCGGCCTGATGCACGAGACAGACCTGGACAGGCCGGTCCGGGCGCTGTCGGTGGGGCAGCGCCGCAGGCTGGCGCTGGCACTGTCGGTGGCCCGCCCGCCCCACCTGCTGCTG
Organism: Streptomyces krungchingensis; assembly: GCF_054729265.1. Lineage (NCBI taxonomy): Bacteria > Bacillati > Actinomycetota > Actinomycetes > Kitasatosporales > Streptomycetaceae > Streptomyces > Streptomyces krungchingensis. The sequence goes on along the minus strand of NZ_JBPUKY010000001.1, from coordinate 136,419 downwards.
CTCGACGAGCCCACGAACCACCTTTCCCCCCGCCTGTGTGACGAACTGGAGGAGGCACTCGGCACCGGACCAGGTGCCGTCGTGGTCGCCAGCCACGACCGCTGGCTGCGCCGACGGTGGCAGGGCCGGGAGGTTCGACGGGTCCTTGGGCCCGACCGACGGACGAGCGACATCAATACTCGCTGACATCGATCACGGACTCCCGCGCGCAGTCCCGAAGTCACGGGCAGACGACTCTCGTAGAAAGGGACACAGCGAGTGCGTCGACTCTGCTGGTGTAACGCCATGGACAAGACTGATGTCGTCCAGGTCCAGGTCCAGGTCCAGGTCCAGGTCCAGGTCCAGGTCGAGCTTGCATGCATCGCTCAGTAAAGGCTGCTGGGTGGCGGGGATCGGGTCGATAGGATCCGCGGGTCGTCTTACCGGGGAGGGATCATGGCCGACGGCCACGAAGTCACCAGCAACAGCGGGGAGGACGTCGTCGATGTCGTGGACGGGGCGGCGGTGCAGCTGACATATCGCCCGCAGCCCGCCGACACACTGGTCGGTCTGCGGGTCCGGGCGCGGATCAAGCGCTGGGGTCTGCTGCTGCGGAGTGTGTTCCTTGCACTGTGGGTGGGGCAGTGGCTTGCGGGCACCATAAGCCGGGGCAGCGCCGACGTGGTCTCGACCGCTCTGTTCCTGTTCGTCGTCCTGGTGGTGGTCGGTTATCCGCGGCTGCAGGCCGCTCAAGTGCAGCGGACTGTCGGATGGCAGGGCGAGTACCGCACCACCGTGTCGCCGGCCGGGATCTCCACCAGCAGCGACCATGGCACGCTCACCCAGAAGTGGTCGGTCCTCCAGGGCTACCGGGAGACGCGCGGGCACTTCGTCCTGCTCAGCCGGGACCCCAACATCATGTGCCTCGAGGTCCTGCCCAAGCACGGGCTGAGCACGCCCGACGACGTCGACCGGCTGCGGGCCCTCCTGGACCGACACACCACCCGCGTCTGACCCCGCCCCGCGTACATGGCGTCCGCCCTCGGCCGGTTCTCACACCTAGACTCGCCGCCTGTCGCGTCGGGCGCGCACAGCGACGGCGGCCGGGCGCCTTCGTGGCCGGGACCGGCTGGGCAAGGCCCTTCCGTGCGATCAGGGCCCGACCGGTCACGGTCGGGCCCTGATCGCGTCGCGTCGAGAACTGACCGAGCCGTCTCTGCTCAGCGTCTGTTCAGCGGTCGACGCCACGATCCACACGATCTGGCTCGCTCAGTCGTCCTCGTCGTGCTTCCCGTGCTTGTCCCCCCTGTGCTTTTGCTCGGGTTCCCGCTCCGGACGGTCTGCGGTGCTCGCCGGCGGCGATGCGGTGGATGAAGGGTCCGGCGTGTCGGACAGGGAGCCGGCCGACTCCCGAGTCGTCGTGGGGCTCGTGGCGCCGGGTGTGTCGGTTTGCGGGGCCTCCGCCGAACTGCGGCCCGGCGAGAACCACAGCACCCCGGCGACCAAGGCGGCCAGGAAGATGACTGCCCCGGCGGCCGCGCCTGCGACCCTCGGCCGGTGCGCCGCGCGTCCGCGCTTACCAGGCCCGACACGGCGCCGAGGCGCATGTGATCGATGCGTGTGCCCGGAAGAGGAAGGCAAGGCGTAGGTGGTCGCAGGGCCCGCCTCAGTGGTGTGCGGCAGCCGTCCTGAGGGGGCGGGATGTCTTGGTGACGGCGCAGCTGGGGTCTGGGCCGCGGGGGCAGGCAGCGGCTCGGGTCGGCCCTCCCAGGCGCCGGTGGCGAACCAGCCGGCTACCTGTTGTGCGCTGGGCCGGTCATTTGGCTGCTTGGCGAGGAGAGCCAGGAGGTAGTTCTCGAAGGCGGCCGGAATCTCCGCGCCCCGCTGCCGGGGCGGTACGGGAGCGGCGTCCAGGTGCTGGTGCAGGATCGCGATGGCGGTGTCGGCCTGGAACGGTGGCTGGCCGGTGAGGAGTTGGTAGATCACGCAGCCCAGGGCGTAGACGTCGCAGGCGGGTTCGGCGGGCTTGCCGAGGGCACGTTCGGGGGCGAGGTAGAGGCTCGTGCCGACGATCTGTCCCGTCGTGGTGAGGGCGGCGGCCGGATCGTCGACGAAACGGGCGATGCCGAAATCACCGATCTTGAGCGTGCCGTCGGCGTCCAGAAGGAGGTTGGCGGGCTTGATGTCGCGGTGCACGATGCCTTGTTGGTGGGCGGCGGCGAGTCCGGCGGCGGCCTGAGCGGCGATCTGCGCCACCTGCGTGGCGGGCAACGGGCCAGCAGCGGTGAGGTGGCGGGCGAGGCTGTCGCCCTCGACCAGCTCCATCACCAGGAAGAGACGGTTCTCGTGCTCGCCGAAGTCGAAGACTCCAACGACATGTGGATGGTTGAGACTTCCCGCTGTCTGCGCCTCAAGGCGGAAACGTGAGGCTGCCGTCGGGTCCGTGTCCTGGGGGAGCAGGAGTTTGACGGCTACCGGTCTGCTGAGGGCCTCGTCGAAGGCTCGCCAGACCTCTCCCATCGCGCCGCGTCCGATGGGATTGTGCAGCCGGTATCGGCCCGCTATCAGCACCTGTGTTTCACCCTCATGCCGGAAGACGTCTCAACCGCCGCAGGCTGTCACGTACCGCATGGGCTCGGGTGACGGTGGGGGGACCGCAGCCGGCCCAGCCTACCGGCCGTGGCAGGAGGAATTTGGCCAGCCGCCGAGGGCCAGGAGGGGCCGGCGAGGGTGCGTGGCGATCGAACCTGAGGGTGGGGTCTCGGAGCCGGGCATTGATGGATGCGCGCTCTGCCTGCGCCGGACCCTTGCCCTGTACGAGGAAGCCTTCAAGTCGCCGCACACGCTGGGCTTCTACCCAGTCCAAATCCTGCCCGAGACCGCGCACTTCGCCGATGCGGCGTCCCCGAGCGGCAAGTTGCGAACCGGGGCGGATGGTCGGGGCCGCATCAACTCCTCCGCCCGTCGCTGTTCCTGCTGAAACAGCCCTGCCCGCATCTCGTCGGCGCGACAGCCGCGCCGCGCGGTTCGTGGCCGCAGTGGCGAGTCACCTCACTGTTGCGAGTCGGCCTGTGCGCGGGCGCGTTCGATGTCGGGGACGTGGCGCTCGGCCCATTCCCGGACGGCACGTAGGGGTATCAGCAGTGACCGGCCGAGGTCGGTGAGGGCGTACTCGACGTGTGGGGGGTTTGCGGGAATCTCCGTGCGAGAGATCAGGCCGTCGTACTCCATCGCGCGCAGTGTCTCGGTGAGCGCCTTCGGTGTGATCCCTCGGATGTGCGCCTTGAGCCCGGTGAATCGCATCGGCCCTGTGTCGAGCGCGTTGACGATGAACACCGTCCAGCGGGCCCCGATGCGGTGCAGGACGGTGCGACTGGGGCAGGTCGCGGCCATGACGTTGTAGGCCTTGCCCATGTGCGACTCCCGGTAGCGTTGTAGATACCGGTATAGAATATATACCGTCTGGCTCGTGACCAACTCCGATCGCAGGCTCCGAACCCCGATATCCCGGCACGGCCGTTTCGTCGCGGCGATCGTCGTCGACTCGATCGGCACCGGCGTCTTCATCCCCGTTTCGATGCTGTATTTCCTGGCCACCACCTCGTTGACGCTGATGCAGGTGGGCGCGGCACTGACGACGGCCGGGCTGCTGGCGCTCCCGGCGGGTCCTCTCGTCGGAGGACTGGTCGACCGGTACGGCGCCAAGCCTGTGCTGCAGACGGCAAACCTGGCCCAGGCGCTCGGCTTCGCCGGGTATCTCGTAGTGAGCCAGACATGGCAGATCGCCGTCTGCGCCTGGTTGAACAGCGCCGGGCGGGCGGTGTTCTCCGGCTGCTACGGCGTGACCGTCACGGCGCTGGCCGCGCCCGGCCGGCGTGAGTACTGGTTCGGCCTCCTCGGGTCCATACGCAACATCGGCTACGCCGTCGGCGGACTCCTCTCCGCCGTCGCCGTCGGTATCGGAACTCAGGGCGTCTACGCGGCGATTGTGGTCGTCAACGCCCTGTCGTACCTCACCGCCTTCGTCCTGATGCGGGCCGTACCGAACAGCCGTCCCAAGACGAGCCAAGATGCTGCCGGAGGCTGGCGACGCGTGCTTCGGGACCGCCGATACCTGCCACTCGTCGGACATCAACTGTGCTTCGCCTTCTCGCTGTTCGCCCTCAACATCGCCATTCCTGTCTATGCCGTGGACGTGCTGAGACTGCCAGGGTGGACCGCCGGAGCGGTCTTCATGCTCAACACCCTGATGGTCGGCCTCGGCCAAGGCGTCGTCGTCGGCCGGCTCAGCGGGCGTGTGCGCAGCCGCGTCCTCGTCGCCGCGCACGCCTGCTTTGCTGCCGGTTATCTGCTGTTCCTCGCTGCCGATCGCGTGACCGCACTCGCCCTCGCGGTCGCCGTCGTGTTCCTCGGTGCAGGCAGCTACACCTTCGGTGAGATCCTCGGCAGCCCCATCACGTCCACTGTCGCCGCAGAAAGCGCCCCAGACGCCCTCCGCGGCCGATACCTGGCCCTCAACCAGCTCGCCGTGACCATCGCAGGAGCGATCGCTCCGATCGCGCTCTCCGGGTTGCTGTCCACCGGCGCAGCCGCGACCTGGCTGACCCTGGTCGGCGTCAGCGTCCTCGGAGCCACGCTCGCCACCGTGATCGGCAAAGTGGTGCCCGTCGCACAGAGCCGCATCGGACGTGTCCAGCCGTCACCGAGCACCGCCCAAACTCTGCCCCATCGACGCAAGCAAGAACCATCACAAACGCCCTGAGCCGCGCCGTCATGGCCTGCGTTCGGAGAGGAAATTCCCTGACGACGACACCTTCGGCAGAGCGGCGCCGCTCAGTGACCGAGGACGGCCCCGGCCGGCTGCGCTGACGCGGAGGCGGCGATGAAGGCCGAGCCGTGCACACGCCAGACGACGTCCATCGATTCTCTGCATCGGAGGATCGCACGGATTGATTGGACTCATGTCGATGCGCTGATCAGGCTGGATGGGCAGTTCGGTGTTCGGTCTCCGGATCGCCACCCACCTGACCGCCTATGCACCTCGAGAAAAGAGCGCAGCATGTCCGTCGGCTATCGCCAACTCGGCAACTCCGGTCTGACCGTGTCCAGTGTTGGGCTCGGCTGCAGCAACCTCGGCAGGCCCACGGGGCCGCCTGCGCCCGTGTCGGCCTCGGCGACACCGGCGCCGCCGGCCTGGCGCGGGAGGCCGCGGCGCGCCTGCTGGCACATCGCTGATCGGTGCGCGATCAGTCGCCGACGTGCTGGATGCCGAACGGCTTGCCGGTGATGAAGAGGAAGGTGCAGTCGCCGGTGACACCGTGAGTCACGGTGCCACCCTCGGGGACCGGACGAAGCTGCCCGACGGGTAGCTGCCCTGGTGCGGATCGGCGAAGTGCCGCGGCGTCGAGCCGGGGCGCTCGGTGAACTCGATCGTGGCGCCGCTGGAGCCTCTGAGCAGCGCTGTCCGGACACCGGCGGCGGGGATCCCGACCTGATCCGTCTCACGAGATCCGATCGCCGCGTCTGCTGCGGGCTGTGGAGGACTCGTTGCGCAAGGTGGCCGAGCTCGTCGACGTCAGTGCCACCGTCGGGCGCGTGGCGCGGCCGGGGACTGCCGTCCACAACCACACGGAGTTCGGTGTCCACGATTTCACGGAGGCCCTGCGGCAGGACGTCAGCGGTTCGGTGAGCGTCGCAGTGTCAGTACTGCCACGTCGTCGTGCTGGCCACCGCCCCCGGCGAACGCACGCGCGTCGTCGTAGAGCGCACGCGGCAGGTCGGTGGGGGAGGGCGGTGTCTGCTGGGCGAGGCGTTCGGTGAGACGCTCGGTGAGGGGGTAGAAGGCGCCGTCGGCGGCGCGGGTCTCGGTGAGTCCGTCCGTGGTCAGGAGCAGCGTCGCGCCGGGCGGGAAGACGAACCAGTCGACGGTTGCGGGTTCGGTGGCGAGTTCGGCGAGTCCGAGGGGGACGCCCGAGGTGAGGATCGGTGTGGTCACGCTGGCCTCCTGCAGGACCTGTGGCAGGAGGTGGCCGCAGTTGATGGCCTGTGCCTCCGCGCCCGCGTCGATGTTGAGGATGAGCGCGGTGACGAACCGTTCGTCGTCGCCGGTCTTCGCTGCGTAGGAGTTGTGCCGCACGACGGAGGCGTCCAGGGCGTCGACGAGGGCGGTCAGGGTGGGCTCGCGGTGGGCCGTCGCGCGAAAGGCGCCGATGACGGCGAACGCGGCGCCGACCGCAGGGAGTCCCTTGCCCTGGACGTCACCGATCAGCACCCGGGTGCCCCACGGTGATTCGACGACGTCGTAGATGTCGCCGCCTACCAGCCGGTCCTCCTGTACGGGCTCGTACAGACCGTTCACCAGGACGTCATCGGTGAGCATGGGCAAGGGGCGCAGGATGTGGCGCTGCATCGCGGCTGCGGTGGAGCGCAGCCGCAGCATCTCCTGCTCGCGGCTGATGCGGCGGTGGCAGGTGTAGACGGAAGCGGTGCCCAGGACGAGGGTGAGCAGGATCATGAGGACCCTGTCGAGCCATGGCCGTCCGTCACCGTGCCGGGCGAGCATGGTGACGATGACCACGAGTTCGGTCCAGGCGAACACGAACTTCGTCTGACGGACGGTGCACAGTGCCGATGCGGCCCCCGGAAGGAACACGAGAAGGCCGAGAAGCCACACCGGGGATTGCGACACGGCACCCAGGATCATCACCAGCAGTGTCACCGACGCGACGACGATCACCACTTGGGCCTCGCTCGGTGGTGCGATGGCCTCGGCCGGACGCGCCTGATTCTTCGCATGCTTGCCGAGCACGGGACCTCCGGGACAGACGGAACATATTCCCCCATACCGTAGGCAGGGTCGGCAGGAGGGCGGCCGCGCCCCGCCGTACGACAGCTCCTGGCTACGGAAAGCGCTCCAGGCCCGAACTCGGCGCTCCCGCCAGCCGGGATAGGGTTTCGCCGAGGGGGAACAGAATGCTGCAAGAACTGGGACTGGGCCCGGCCGAAGAGGCCGTCTACACCGCTCTGTTGCCCCAGGCGTCCGCCTCTGCCCCGGACCTCGCCCGGCAGACCGGACTGGAGCGATCCGAGACCGTCCGCGTCCTGCGGGACATGGCAGCACGCGGCCTGGTCGCGGTGGTGTCCGATACGAGCGGTGAGACGTCAGCCCCGGACGGCCGGCGGGACCAGGCCGAATCCGCCACCCGGTACCGGCTCACCCCGCCGTCCGTGGCCCTGGCCCCGCTCCTGGTCGAGCAGCGCAACGCGCTGCAGCGGGCCGAGACCGCGTTCTCGATGCTGACCGAGCAGTACCGCAGCACCGCCATACATCCCGCGGGCAGTGTCGTGGAGGTGGTCGTCGGCACGGAGCAGGTCGCCCACCGGTTCCACCAACTGGAGCACGGCGCGCAGCGGGAGCTGCTCGTCTTCCTCGTGGGCGCGCCGATCGCGGTGCCGCGCGAGGACACCGACATGGCGGAGAACTCCGCGCTGGACCGCGGGGTCGACTTCCGGGTCGTGGCTGACCAGGACTACCTCGACAGCCAGGACGTGGCACAGGACATGCGGACGGCGATCGCGTCCGGACTCGAACTCCGCCTGGCCGACACACTGCCGCTGAAGATGGTCGTGTCGGACCGGGAGCGCGCCATGGTGCCGTTGGAGGTCGCCGGCCCCTGTGGTGAGCCCGGCGCCATCGTGGTGCACCGCAGCGGTCTGCTGACGGCCCTGGTCCACCTGTTCGAGACGGAATGGGCCCAGGCCCGGCCGCTGTACCCCACCGACTCCGGCGTACGGGTGCAGGCGGCAGCCGAGCAACGACCCACCGAGGGTGAACTCGAGGTCCTGGCCCTGCTGTTGGCGGGAGTCTCCGACAGGCGTGCGGCGTCCCAACTCGGCGTCTCCATACGGACCGTGGAGCGGCGGACCCGACGCCTGATGGACCTCGCGGGGGCCGATTCCCGTCTGCAGCTCGGGTGGCACGCCGCCCGCGCGGGCTGGCTGTGACCTGCACACCGTCGTGACCGCATGACGGAAACCCGACATGCGGACCATCCGTCACAGCCAGGCATCCCTACACGCTGCGCATGTCTGCCAGGCTGCAGCCGCATCACGGCATCGACGGCGCCACGTAGGGAGACACATGCGCCCCATACCCCGTATAGCCATGGTTGCGGCGACCGCCGCAACCATGGTCCTCACCGCGCTCACGCCGTCCACCGCGGCAGGCGCGCGGCAGGACGGTTTTGCCGGTAAGAGACCCGTCGTCGGAAGCGACACCGCGAAGAACCGTGCCCAGCAGACGACGGTCACTCTCGTCACCGGCGACAAGGTCCTCGTGACCACGGACACCTCGGGCCGCAGCTCCGCGGCCGTGCTGCCCCACGAGGACGGCACGCAGCCGACGTTCCGTACCTTCCAGTCGGGCAAGGATCTCTACGTCTACCCCGAAGGTGCCGCGCAGGCCGTCGCCGAGGGCAAGGCCGACGCCGAGTTGTTCAACGTCACCGGGCTCGTCCGCCAGGGATACGACGACGCGCACACCGACGCACTGCCGCTGATCGCCACCTACGGCAAGGGCGTCGACGTCGCCAAGAGTGCGCCTTCGGCCCCGCGGGGCTCCGAGCAGAGCCTGCTCCTGCCCGCGGTGGGCGGCGTCGCACTCACCGCCGACAAGGACACCGCCGCCGCCTTCTGGCGTGACATCACCGGCGGCCGCTCACGTTCGGCCGCCGCGCTGAAGAAGCTGTGGCTGGACGGCAGGGTCGAAGCCACGCTCGACCGGTCCACGCAACAGGTGCACGCGCCGGAGGCCTGGGCGGCCGGCTACGACGGCCGGAGCACCAAAGTCGCCGTGCTGGACACAGGCGTGGACGCCGAACACCCCGACCTCGTGGACCGGGTCACCACCACCAAGAACTTCACCGACTCCAAGACCTCCGAGGACCATGTGGGCCATGGCACCCACACCGCCTCCACCGTCGGCGGGTCCGGCGCAGCGAGCGACGGCCGCAACAAGGGTGTCGCCCCCGGCACCTCTCTCCTCATCGGCAAGGTCCTCGACGATTCCGGATCCGGGCAGGACTCGTGGGTCATCGCCGGGATGCAGTGGGCCGTCGAGGAGAAGGCCGACGTCGTCTCCATGAGCTTGGGCAACCCGGCGATCAGGGACTGCACCGACCCGGTGGCGCAGGCCGCCGAACAGCTGAGCCACAACACACGCACCCTGTTCGTCGTCGCTGCGGGCAACGCCGGCCCGGGTACCGAGACCGTCTCCTCACCCGGATGCGTACCCGACGTGCTGACCGTCGGCGCCGTCGACCGGGACGACAGCACCGCCCCGTTCTCCAGCCGCGGTCCCGTGGCCGTCACGCACACACTCAAGCCCGAGATCGCCGCCCCCGGCGTCGGCATCTCGGCGGCGAGCGCCGGCGGCCGCGGCGCCTACGCGTACCGGTCGATGTCCGGCACCTCGATGGCGACCCCGCATGTCGCCGGCGCCGCAGCCGTCCTCCGCCAGGCCCACCCCGACTGGTCCGCACAGCAGATCAAGTCCGCGCTCGTCTCCTCGGCCCGCACCGGCGCAAGGGTCGCGGGCGCCGACCAGACCGGCGGCGGTGTCCTCGACGTGTTCGCCGCGGTGAACCAGAAGGTGCTCGCCGCCCCCGCGGTCCAGGCCGGCAACTACCCCTGGCCGCAGGACGCTTCGGACCGCACCACCGTCGACGTGCCCTTCACCAACACCAGCGGCGCCGCCCTGACCCTGAACCTGTCGGTCAGCGGCGTGCACGGCAACGACGCGAGCACCATCCGCTCCGGCATCATCGAGCCCGCACAGCGCAAGGTGACCGTCCCCGCGGGAGGCACCGCCCAGGTGCCGGTACGCATCGATCCCACCGCCCGCCTCGAGGACTCCCAGTACGGTGCGGTCACCGGCCGGATCCTGGCCACCGGCGCCGACGTACACGTCTCCGTGCCGGTGACCCTCTACGTGGAGCCGGACACGGTCACACTCCGGGTCAAGACCATCGACCGCAACGGCGACGCCGCAGGCGGCGCTTCCTCCCTCGACCTCGTCAGCCTGGACACCGACCGAGGGGAACGGCGCAGCAACGCCGGTGCACCCGACCAGACCTACCGTGTCCGCCCGGGCAGCTACTGCCTCAGCGGCTTCGTGACGACGTACGGCCCGGACAAGGCGCCCGAATCGATGAGTTACCTCGCACACCCGCAGCTGCGCATCACCCGGGACACGACGGTCGTCCTCGACGCCCGCAAGGCCCACCGGCTGAGCCTGGACACCGAACGGCCCGCACACGTGGACACCACCACCTTCGGCTACGCCCGCAGCTGGGACGACACCTGGCAGGTCTCCGGATCGCTCACCACGGACGGCACCGTCCAGAAGTTCTACGCGGATGTCGACCAGCGGGCCACGGACGGCGCCTTCACGTTCCGGCCCACCTGGCGTGCCTCCGGCTCCCAGGACGGCCCGCCGTACGTGTACAACCTGACCTTCCCCACCCCTGGACCGCTCAACGCCCACCAGGTGTACCGGCCCAGGGACTCGCGGCTGGCCCGGGTCGCCGAGACCTGGAACGCCATGGGCAAAGAAGCGGACTACCTCGACGCCCTGTTCCTGCGCCCGGCCGAGGACAGTGGCGCGTACATCCCCGTGAGCCCGTTCGGCTCAGTGCACGTGCCTGGCACCCGAACCGCCTACTACACGGCGGCCGACGACGCCGTCTGGTACCACGGCGCCATGACCAGCTTCCCGTTCGCCGCGTTCATGGGAGACCAGGAGCGCGTCTACCGGCCCGGGGAGCACCGCACCGAGGAGTGGTACGGCGACCTCCTGAGGCCGTCCGCGCCGCGAGACGCCGACGGCAAGCAGATGCTGACCGCCGAACGACAGGGCGACCTGATGGGCTTTCAGACCGCGTTCTGGCTCGACGGTTCCGGGGATCACTGGTCCTACGGCGGATCCTTCGGCGACATCGGCAACCTGGCGCTCAAGCGCGACGGCGAACTGCTCGGCCGGCGCGTCGACCCGTACGGCGTGTTCGAGGTGCCGGACGAGGACTCCCTCTACGAGCTGACCCAGAACCTGCAGAAGATCCCGACCTCGGACCGGAACTGGCTGCGCTCCACCGCCGTCAGCACCTCCTGGACCTTCCGTTCCCACCGGGAACCGGACGTCTTCTCCCGCGGCCTGCCGCTCCTCTTCCCGGCCTACGACTTGCCGGTGGACGGCACGAAGACCCTTCCCGCACAGCGGGGCTTGAAGGTCGCTCTCTGGGCCGAGGGCCATGCCGGGTACACCCCGGCCGCGATCACGAAGGCCACGCTGTCCTACTCCTACGACGGCGGAACCACCTGGACCCTGGCGCCGGCCGAGCACCATGACGGCCGCTGGACGGCCGTCGTCGACCACACCGGTGCCTCCGGGAAGCAGGTCACTCTCAAGGCGACCCTCACCGACGCCAAGGGCAACGCGGTCACCCAGACCATCACGCGCGCCTACGACGTCAGGTAGCCATCCGGTGCGGGCCGCAGGGGCGAGGACGTTCACCCTGCGGCCCTGCGGCGCCGGGACATACGAGCACGGTGCGAAGCCGGAGCCCTGCCGGACGACGCCTGGCAGGGCATCACCGTGCGGTGAAGGCGACGTCAGCGGATGCCGGCGGCGCAGGGTGGCGGTCGGACATGCAGCACGTTGCCGCCCAGGGGCAGTGGCGCCCGGCCCACCGGATGTACCGCCGCTGTGAAGGTTCGGCTGCATTTCGCGCGGTTCCTCACACTGTTTCGCGACCATGTCCGGCCAGGCGGTGGGTACGCGGCGGGGGCGATGGTCATGTCCCACCGACGAATGGAGCAACGCGTGCCCCTGGCAGAGATGGCAGCACCTCCCGCCCCGCATACCGAGTTGGCGGTCTCCTGGCCAGGCTGGGTGGAGGACAACGCCGCCCTCTTGATCGGGATACCCCTGCGGATCGCGCTCATCGTCGTCGGCGTGGCGGTGATCCGAATCCTCGCGAAGCGGGCGATCACACGGGTCGTGCAGCGCATCCTCGAACCGTCGCCCGCAGCGGCGGAAACCGAGCGTTCACGCCGAGGCGGCCGCGGGCCCGCCGTGCTTCAGCGTGACGCCTCCCGCTCGGGGGAGCGCCGCGAACAGAGGGCGCGGACCATCGGCTCCGTGCTCAGCAGCATCGTCACCGTCGTGCTGTTCGTGGTGGGTGTCGCCATGGTGCTCGACCAGGTCGGCATCGCCCTCGGCCCCCTGCTGGCCAGCGCCGGCGTCGTCGGCCTGGCGATCGGCTTCGGCGCGCAGAGCCTGGTGGCGGACTACCTGTCCGGCATGCTGATCATGGTCGAGGACCAGTACGGCGTCGGTGACTCCGTCGACCTCGGCGAGGCCGTGGGTGAGGTCGAGCACGTCGGCCTGCGGCTGACGCACGTGCGCGACCTGAACGGCGGACTCTGGCACATCCGCAACGGAGAAATCCTGCGCGTGCGCAACGACAGCCAGGAATGGGCGCGTGCCGTGCTCGACGTGGCGGTGGCCTACGACGCCAACCTGGACACGGTCTACCGGGTACTGGAGAAGACCGGGCACGAGCTTCGGCAGGACCCTGCCTTCGCCGGCGACCTCCTCGAGGATCCCTCCGTGTGGGGTGTGCAGTCGCTGGACGCCGACGGTGTGGTCGTACGCGTCGCGGTCAAGACCGTTCCGCTCAAGCAATGGAGCGTGACCAGGGAACTGCGCCGCAGGACCAAGGAGGCCCTCGACGCCGCAGGCGTGGAGATCCCCTTCCCGCAGCGCACCGTCTGGCTGCGAGGCGAGGACCGGGCGGACCGGGAGCAGGTAGGCCTCGGCAGCTGACTCCGGCACCGGCGGCGGCCGGTCCCCCATGGGTACGCCCGGCCGGCACAGTCGTCACCACTGATCTGCCGTCGGCAGGACGTCGACGGCGGACGACACGTGCCGGTCGGGAGCCGGCTGACGCGCGGCCCTTGCTCGGCTCAGTTGTCGAAGTCCTGGGGATACCAGCGCAGTTCGATTCCGTTGCCGTCCGGGTCCTGGACGTAGACCGACGTGGCCGTGCCGCGTGCGCCGAACCGCGGCACGGGCCCTTCGAGAACCGTGCAGGGTGCCGATGCGATGAACTCGTCCCAGTCCAGGGGATCGACGGTGAGACAGATGTGGTCGACGTTGGCGGACCCCCGGGTGCCGGCGACAAGGTCGATGATGGTCTCAGGGGTGATTCTGACCGACGGGAAGGGCGCCTTGCCCTGTCGCCACTCGTCGACGCGCACCGGCTCCAGGCCCAGGAGACCGGTGTAGAACGCTAGGGAGCGCTCGACGTCGGCGACGTTGAGGACCAGGTGATCGAACGCCTTGACGCACAGGGCGGGCATCCGTGGTGCCTCGCCATGGGTCTGCGCGGTGCGGCCGTGGTCCTGCGGGGACACGTGGGTTCCGGATGGTCCGGTGGTGGCGTTCGACGTGATCACAGCTCTTCCCTCGATGGTGGAGTCGGTGCGGTTGTTCCAGGATCCGCCGGACGGAATGCGCCATCAAGGCAGCATTGCCATACGATCGTTGAGCCTGACTCAACGAATGGGGGCGACGTGCCGGAGCGGGTGGAGATCGAGACGTTCCTGACTCTTGCCGAAGAACTCCACTTCGGCCGTACCGCGGAACGCCTCGGTCTCACGACCGGCCGGGTGAGCCAGGTGATCAGGAAATTGGAGCGGCACATCGGCGGCGCCCTGTTCGAGCGGACCAGCAGGACCGTTCGACTCACCCCGGTCGGCGAGCAGTTGGCCGACGATCTGGCCCCTCTCGTCGCCGCGATGGAGACCGCACTCCGCAAAGCAGCCGACGCGAGCCGAGGTGTCACGGGCGAACTTCGGGTGGCCTTTCTCGGAGAGCGGACGGCCCCCGCACTGCTGAAGGCGGTCGCGTTGTTCGGCGAACGGCACCCCGACTGCCGGGTCGAGGTCCGGGAGGTGCAGCTGTCCAACTCCCGTGCGAGCCTGGTCGACGGTTCGGTCGACGTCCTCATCGCCTCGTATCCCTTCGACGGGATGGCCTGCGGTCCCGCGCTGATCACGGAGCAGCGGGTCCTCGCGGTCGGTTCCGGACACCCCCTCGCCGGTGAGCGTTCTGTGTCGGTGGAGGTGCTCGCGGACCACCCCGTAGTGCAGTACCCGGAGGTCACATCGGCAGGGTTCAAGCGCGACCGCACCCCGGACCGCACCCCGTCGGGCCGCCCGATCCCGAAAGGACCTGCCGGAGCCTCGTTCTCCGAAATGCTCACACTGGTCGCGATGGGCAAAGGGGTCCTCCCGGTCGGCGAGCACTCCCGCCTCTACTATCCGCGTCCGGACATCACCTACGTGCCCCTCCACGATGCACGCCCGATCGAACGAGGCCCGGTCTGGCGGTCGGGTAACACCGCCGCCCACATCGGGGAGTTCGTACGGGCTGTGGCAGATACGGCGAAGAGAGTCTGAATACTTCGCCTCGGCTATGCCATGGGGCCGAGGTCGCCTTCAAGGACGGTCTGGATGATCCGAGGCCGGTCCCAGAGGGCCAGGATCTCGTTCGCGATGTCCACGATGGGCAGGGGGTCCTGGTTGCCGTGGACCACGATGGCGGCGGCCGACAGGCAGCGTGGGACAGCTCCGGCGTCGAGGAGGACGCGCCACTCATGCGGGCCGATCTCCAAGAACTCCAACCCGGTCAGTTCGGCAATCTCCAGAGGGTCGGCCAGCGTGCCGGGGTAGGCGGTAAGAGTGCGCAGCCGGGGCAGCCCGGTGACGGGAGCAAGACTGAACGGCGCACCGTCCCACACGCCGATGGACAGGACTTCCAAGCCGGGGTGCGCGGCGGCCTGGATGCTCCTCAGGCTTGCGATGTTGACCCGGGCCACGACTGGCTCCTGCAGCTGCGGACTGCTGGGCGCTGCGCCGGGCCGGCGCAGCACCAGATCGGTGACGGAGTCGGCTACGAGCGCGGCGCCGATGTTCTCCTCGTGGGAGAGCATGATGACCTGTCCCATGTGTCCGCCAGGGCCGGGCGTCAGATCGACGGCCAGCCGGTCTCCGTCGCCATTGTCGCCGAACGCGATCCAGCCGGGTGAGCCGACGACTCCCTGCACCATGGCATCGGGCGGAGTGACGACCGCCTCCATCGCCGCGAACTTCCAGGAACACCGGCGGGACGACGCGTCGGCGACGTACAGGCCGTCGAGGTCGAAAAGCTCGCAGTCGACAGCTTCGCATTGGCGTTCCGCTGCCTCGTGGTCGTCACCCAAGTCCTCCCACCGTGCCCGGGTCACCCGGTACAGAACCTTGAGCTCGTCGGGCAGCGTGACGCCTAGGCGGGCTTCAGCCGCGGCGATCTCCTCCTCCGTGGCGCCGATGGCGTGCGGCAACCGCTCGCGCAGCGTCCGCTCGAGCAACGCCAGGTCTGCCGAAGGCGCCGGCACTGCCTCGGGCGCGGGATCAGGGAGACGGCGCCAGGGTTCGGGGAGGGCACCGTCGACCAGGATGAGAGTCCCCGGGTGCGGGGTGCCGAAGCCGGGTTCCACGGCTGGGCTGGGCCCGAGCAGGCGGAGTGCGGTCGTTCCGGTCGGTTCGATCTCCGCCGTGAACGAGATGTCGCCGACTCCGGCGTCCGCGAGCGCGCGCTGCACCCGCTCGACGGCGTCGTACTCCTCCTGCATGTCCTCGACCTGTGCGGCTCGTCCCGGCGGCGGGATCCGTCGTTTCAGGGCCAGACTCCAGCCATGCCGACCGATACGTCCCGACACACGAACAGACCGGGCAGCATGCCTCTGCGGATGGTCGGCCAGCAGGAGCCGCAGCACGGGCGCCCAGGTCGCGAAGTCGAGTATCGATGCCACGGGGGGTCTCTGATCAACCATGCGCAGACCGTACGTGGACGCACTGACATCCGAAGTCGCAGGGCCCGGGCCCGCCCATGGAACGATCTTCGTCTGACGGTGGTACAGGCGTCACGCGTCGCCGACCTGTGTAACACGTGGCCACGGGTGGCTCGTTGGGGCGATCGGCCCGGGAATGCTCCGGATCTTGTCCTTGGCGTCCTGGTCTGTCTGCTGCCGCCGCTGCACCCCTAAGCTCGTGGACAGCTCCAAGCGGAGGTGGCCCGACGAGCCCGGGCCCCGATCGGGCGGTCTGCTGCAACCATGGGCCCGCCCCTCGCTCCGTGGAGTTTGTGACCACGGGTTGACCTTCACATCAGTGTGATGGTTGTGGAATCGGGTCATGGAAAAGGACTCGATGAACCCTGGCTCGTTTCGGCTCGGCCTGGCATTGGAGGGCACGGGCTGGCACCCTGCCTCGTGGCTGGAGTCGTCGGTGACGGATGCCCAAGATGTCTTCAAGGGCAGCTACTGGACGAACTGGGGGCGTGCGGCCGCGTCAGGCGGCCTCGACTTCGTCACGCTCGAAGACGGACTGAGCCTTCAGACCGACCGGTTCGGTACCGCCGACCACGCCCATGACCGGGTGCGCGGCAGGCTCGATCCCGTTGTCACCGCAGCGGTCCTGCTGGCAACGACGGACATCAGCGAGGTGGTGGTCTCGCGCAACGTGACGCACACCAACCCGTTCCACGTCGCCGCCCAGATCGCATCCCTGGCGGCCATCGGGCCGGGCAGGGTGGTGTGGCGGCCGCAGGTTTCCGCCGACGCACGCGATGCCACAGCGGTCGGTGGTCCGGCCACGCCTCAACTGCAGCCCGAGGACGTGTACGTCCCGACTCGCATCGCCCGCCGCCTGCGCGACCTCTTTCGTGATGCCGAGGACTACGTGTGCACTGTGCGCGATTTGTGGAGGACCTTTCCCGCCGAGAGCCTGAGCAGCGGGGACACGTTCCTGCACCGGGACATGGTCGCCCCGTCGCAGCTCACCGGGAGGGAAAGGTACCCCGCGGCCGGCCCGCTGACTGTCCCGGCGCCGGGCACCCCGAAGGTCGCGGTGCTCGCACACCACGCCCTGGAGCCGTACCGACTCGCTGCCGCCGTCGCGGACCGGGTTTTCGTGACCCCGTCGCAGGAGCATCCGATTCCCTCGCTCCTGACGGCGTTTCGAGAAATCGAGAGGCTGACGCCGGACGCCACCGGGACCGAGGTGTACGCGGATGTGGCGGTCGTCCTGGGCGACACGGACGAGCACGCCAGGGCCAGGCTGGCCCGGCTGAATGACGCCGCCGGTTTCGTCTGGGCGCCGGACACGCAGTTGTTCGTCGGAACAGCGGATCGTCTCGCCCAGGAACTCGCCCGATGGCGTTCACAGTTCGGACTGAGAGGGGTTCGGCTGCGCCCCGCGGTGCTTCCGGACGACGGCGACAGGATTGTCCAGGAGGTTGTCCGGTGAGGAACTACTTCCTTCAGGTGCTGCACGCTTGACCGGGCGAAACCGGCGCGCGTGGTGCTGCGCCACCCGCCCACCTTGGCCAAGTACTCGGTTACCGCGGTTTGGTTACGGGTGATCACCTCGATCCGCCGCTCTGACCGGCCACAGTGTCGTGTGGCAGCCGCATGCGGAGATGAGCCGTCTCGCGCGTTCCTCTTCGAGCGTCGGGTAGTCGCTGTAGCCCTGTGCTCCGTGCGTGTAGAGATGCTCTGTGCTGATGGGCGTGGCCAGCGGGTCGTTCGCGGCGATGCGCGCGGGCAGATCGGGATGAGCAAGGAACGCCCGCCCGTACGAGACCAGATCCGCGCGATCCTCTGTGAGCACGCGTTCTCCCTGTTCTTGGGTCGTGGGCGCGTGGTTCTCGCCGACGTTGGCGACGAGCGTGCCGTTCCAGCGAGGGCGCAGATCTGCGAGGGCGGGGTACGCGTCGTTGTCGGTGACGTGGAGGTAGGCCAGGCCGACGGGGGCGAGTGCATCGACCAGCCTGCGATAGAGAGGAGCAGGGTTGGCCTCGGACATGCCGAACTGTGGATTGCCGGGGGAGAGTCGGAGCCCGAGCCGGTGCGCACCCACGGCCTCGGAGACTGCGGTGACCAGTTCGATGGCGAAGCGGGTCTTGTCGCGCCCGTACACGTCGTCGCGGCGGTTGGTGTTGTCGGCGAGGAACTGGTGGGTGAGATAGCTGTTGGCACCGTGTATCTCCACGCCGTCGAAACCCGCCCGCAGGGCATTGTGTGCGGCGTGCACGTGATCACCGATCGCTGTACGGATGTCGTCCGTCGTCATCTCGCGCGGTAGGGGCGGCTCGGCCTTGCCGTCCCTGACATGCACGGGGCCCGGGACCGGCACGGCCGACGGGCCGGCCGGGATGTCGCCGAGCAGTCGCGAGCGCGGGTGCCCCTGGCGCCCGCCATGCATGAGCTGCGCGAAGATCCGTCCGCCGCGCGCGTGCACGGCCTCGGTGACCACGCGCCAGCCGGCGATGTGGGCCTCGGTCTCCAGCCCCGGGATGCGCCAGCCGCTCTGGCCCCGGCGGTGCGGCCAGATTCCCTCGGTGATGAGCAGTCCGGCTTCCGCGCGCTGGGCGTAGTAGTCGGCGACCACCGGGAGCGGCGTGCCGTCCTCGTGGGCACGGAACCTTGTCATGGGAGCCATGACGAGCCGGTTGGGGAGAAAGAGGCTGCCGGAGGAGTAGGGGGTGAGGAGAGGAGAAGTGCCTGTGTTCGTCATGCGGGAACCGTAGGATCTGACACTGGTGTCAGGTTCAACTTGGGGCGCCCGAGCGAGGGCTGGAGAACGCATGAAGATCGGCGAACTGTCCGGACGGACGGGTGTGAGCGTACGTTCCCTGCGGTACTACGAGCAGAAGAACATGCTCGCCTCTGAGCGCACGCCTGGAGGGCACCGGGAGTACCCAGAGGAAGCCGTCGACCGTGTGATTCTCATTCAGCAGCTGCTCGCTGCGGGTCTGCGCGGTGACAAGATCGCGAGCCTTCTGCCCTGCATGCGCGACCACGACGGGGGCCCGGGGGAGACGGCGACACCGTGGCTGGTCGAGCAGCTGAAGGGCGAGCGCCACCGAATCGACCGCGCGATCCAGGACCTGCTCAACACACGCGAGGTCCTGGACGAGGTCATCACGACGGCAGCGGGCTAGTGCTGGACAGGACCGCCCTGCCCGCGTGACCCCGTGCTCGGCGTGCCCCTGGTCACCGCAACCCAGTGGCGCCGCCGTGCCCACACCGGCCGGATCGCCTCGGAATGCGAACCCAGCGCGAGTTGGCGGACCAGACGTACTGGGCCGGCCGTGTGGCGGACCTCGGTCTCGGCGTGGCACACGATGGCCCGAACTCGACCTTCGAGTCCCTGTCGGTCGCGCTCGGGGTTGCCCTGGCTCCCGAGACCGCATCACCAGCGCGATCAGTCCCGTGATCTCGTCCTCTCCGGTGGTCCGGGGTCCCCCCGTCCCACCCTCGTTCGCCGTGAGCTGGCGCGCTGCGGTTCGACGCTGACGAGGATCTCCGGAACCGCCGACCATGGCTCGGCTGATCCACCAGAATTGCTCTTGTTTCCTCACGGAGAAGGGACGGCGAGGATGGCGAACAGCGCACTTCTGGTGATGGACGTCCAAAGGGACATCGTGGCTATCGCCGACGACGGTTCCGGATATCTGCTGCGCTTGCGCCGGGCGATCGACGGAGCGCGGGATTCCGGCATCCCTGTGATCTATGTGGTGATCGGGTTACGGCCGGGTGATCCGGAGGTCAGCCCCCGCAACAAGGTGATGGCGAACATCGTGCGGGCCGGCCTGTTCACCGAAGGGCAGCCTGGCACCGAGATCCATGACGACGTTGCGCCCCAGCAGGGCGACGTCGTGGTGACCAAGAGACGAGGGAGCGCATTTTCGGGCAGCGACCTCGACTTGGTCCTCAGAGCTCGCGACATCGACAGCCTGGTTCTCACCGGTATCGCCACCAGCGCTGTAGTGCTGTCCACCCTGTGGCACGCCATCGACCTCGACTTCGGCCTCACCGTCCTGGCAGACGCCTGCCTCGACACCGACCCCGAGGTGCACCGGGTCCTCACAGAGAAGCTGTTCCCGCAGTGGGCAGACGTCGTTGTCGTCGAGGACTGGCTCAAAGCCATCGCACCGCAATAGCGGAAGGCCGTCCTCGCGTAAGGGGCCAGCGGGCGTCGCCTCCCGCTGACCGGGTGAGGTCAGTCGACGGCGTTCCTGTGCTGCTGCCCCAGTCCGGGTGAGGAGACTCCGCCGACGTACAGACTCACACGTGCGTGGTGCGCAGCATCACGAACGAGCGCGCGATCTCTGCGGTTGCCTGGTGGCCGCTGCTGAGGACATTCCCAACGACGTTCTCCGGTCGCGGTGCCGGTCTGCCGGACGATGCGCGCAGGGCGGGCCGGAGGCCGGCTCGCGGTCTGCGAGCCGGCCTCCGAGAGGTTCTTGGGCGGGGGACATCACACCTGGGACGGCGGTCGGCGACCGCTGTTCAAAGCTTGTTGGGAAGGGAATTCTCAGGGGCCGAGAGGAACGGGACGCTCGGGGGCGTGGCCGTTGTCGCCGATTCCTTGCAGCCCGTGATGATGACGGGGCTTCCTGCACAGTTGGTCGGGACATTGCGGATGATCGAAGAGCGTTCGGCGCTGACGAACTGAGTGTCCGTCCAGATGCCGCCCGGGGCCTTGTCCGCCCGGTTCGCGGTGACCGGGGTGTGACGCAGACTGATGGAGCCGCCCTCATTGTGGATCCCGCCCGCGATGGAAGACGTTCCCACGACGACGTTCCTGGAGATGAGGGACTGGTCCAGGTTCACGACGGCATCCGCGGCGTTCGGGAGACTGATACCGCCGCCCTTTGCGTTCTCCCCTTCGACGGTGTTGCGGACGACCTCGACCTTCTTCAGTGACACCGTGCCGCTGTAGACGGTGATGCCGCCACCGCCGTCGTTGCTCCCCGACGCACCGTTCTCGACACGGTTGCCTGTGATCTTGGAGTCCGTCACTGACAGCTTTCCGTACGTCTCGATCCCGCCCGACTCGTCCACGGTCGCGTTGTTGGCGATCTCCGACCTGTCGATGGTCAGGCTCTGCGAGTTGTTGTAGATACCGCCGGCGAATTCTCCTGACGAGTTGCCCGTGATGCGGGAGCTGTGGATGTCGACGAAGCCGTTGTCCAGGTCTAGGCCGCCGGAGCCCACCCCTGAGGTGTTGTTCCGCACAGCGCTGTCACGGAGGGTCAGCCGGGCGTCTTCCTCGTCGATGTTGACGCCACCGCCGTAGAAGCGGGTGGCCCGGTTGAAGGAGACCGTGGTGGAGGTGAGGCCGACCGTGCCGTCCGCGTTGAGGCCGCCGCCCTGGTCGCCCGCCTCGTTCGAGGTGATGAGGCTGCCTTTGAAGGCCGCGGTCGCCCCGTGCGCGACGTCGATACCGCCCGCGTCGGTGTCGGTCCGATTTCCACGCACGGTCACACTGGCAGCCTTGAGTGTGCCACCGCTGCGTACGGCGATGCCGCCGCCGTCGGTCGTGGTGCTGCCGCCGGTGATGGTCACGCCCTGAAGCGAGAGATCGCCACCCGATGCGACCTCGAAGATCCGGAACGGCGCCGCCGCCGTATCGCGTTGGATCACAGCGCCGCGGCTGACGACACGGATGTCGCCACTGATCGGCGGAAGCCCCGTCTCTCCCTCAGCCGCGGCGGTCAGGGTGTAATGGCACTGGTTCGGCAGCCGCAGGGTCGTGCCGCCTTGGGCGGCGTTGGCCGCTTCCACGGCGGCGATCAGCGCGGGAGTGTCGCAGGCGACCCGCACCTCGTTGCTGCCGTTGTCGACGGCGTGTGCCGGGGCTGCCGCGGAGGCGCCCAACACGGCTGTCGTCACCAGGCCAACGGTCGGAGGGACCACGGAGAACCGCTTGCGGTAGGTCATGCCTCTCCTTCACTGGGCATCGGCCGCACCAACACGCGATGAACGCGTTGTCGGGCGCCGGAGAAAGTCAGGAGCGAGGAGACCATTTACCAGATAGTGCGATTGGTTGAACCGCCGAGGGGCCGGTGGAGCACGCGGGAAGTGGACCCGTATGGATGCATCCAGGGGTGACGGTGGTAGTAGCCGTCTGCCCGAACACCCACCGAGACGTTCAATGCCCTTTGTTTCCGTAGGGCCTCACCCCTCTTCCAAGGTGCCCCCTTCGGATGCCTGACGAACAGGGCGCCCTGGAGCTGGCCTCCATGGCGCCGCAACGATGCGGTGTATCGGCCGACCAGGGGGACGTGGCTTGCCTCGCCGAAACGGGCCTGACCATCAGCACATGACCACCACGAGAACACGTTCAACCTCGCGGGCCCAATGATTGGGATGGGGCGACACGCCTGGCCATCACGCGGAAATAGGCACTGAACATGCAATATGGCGCAATGCTGCGTATTTAATCTCTTCGTAGGAGGAAATGCCATGGCGGGCAAGCCCAGCATTGTCTTCGCCCACGGACTCTGGGCGGATGGGTCGTGCTTCAACAAGCTCATCCCCACGCTCCAGGCTGAAGGGCACGAGGTATTCGCCTCACAGCACGGCCTCGACTCGCTCGAAGGCGACGTCGCGTGCGTCAACTTCACGCTCAACCACGTCCCCGGCCCGATCGTGTTGGTCGGTCACTCCTACGGCGGCACCCTGATCACCAAAGCGGGCACCCACGACCGCGTCGGCGCTCTGGTGTACATCGCCGCGCTCGCCCCGGACGAGGACGAGACGTCGCAGGAACAGCAGGACAAATTCCCCCGCACGCCCATCTTCGAGCACGTCGACGTCGCTGACGGCCGCGTGTGGCTCAAGCCCTCAGGCGTCCCGCACTTCTGCGGCGACCTCCCGGAAGCGGAGCAGAAGCTCGTCCTGGCGACGGGCGCTGTGCCAGTGGCGGACCTGTTCAGCCAGCAGGTTCCCGGCACCGCCTGGCGGACGAAGCCAAGCTGGTACATCGTCGCCAACAACGACCGCACCGTGCACCCCGACCTGGAGCGGTCCGTCGCCGAGCGTATGGGCGCCAAAATCCGTCCCGTGGACAGCAGTCACGTACCCATGCTCTCGCATCCCGACTTCGTCCTCGACGTGATCCGTGAGGCCGCGAAGTCCCTCGACGCTTAGTCCAAGCCGACAAGGGCTGGCCGCAGCGCAACACGCAAGGAGGCAGTTCCGAGGGTGAGACGGGCCGCCTCGGATCACCGCTGCGGGTAGGGGAGCCACAAGTGGCCCGGTCGGAAGGGAACCCAGGCCGGGCCCAGGGCGAGGCGGTTACGGAGGTGGTCGGCGAGAACAAGGCCGGGCAGAGTGCCGTCGGCGAGTTCCTCCGACCATTCAGAGGCCAAGTCTTCGATGTCGAGGAAGGGTTCTGGGTCCCAGCCCACCATGGCGGCGACGTAGCCGTCGAATCGTGCGAGCAACTTGTAGAGGCCGCAGCCGAGTTCCGTCAGCTCAGTATCGGTGAGATCGAAGCGTGGCAGACTGCCGTCGGCTGCAACGCCATGGCCGACGGCCACCGGCAGGACGCTGAGTTGCACGGTGGGTCCTGCGGTCGACAGCATGGGCCGGTGCAGCGGGATCCGCAACGCGCCCGCGCGGAGCGTGTACGGCCACGGCTCGACGGATGCGGCCGCCCGGGCCGCCTCGGCGTCGCCGCCGAAGTCGATCACCAATTCGAAGCACAGTGCCACGATTTGCCCCCACCGTTGTCGCTTCCTTCTGGGCAATCTGCCAGATGCCGCGCTCACGGTGCGAACTGAGCATGTACGGGTTGGAAGCCAATCTCAGCGGGTCGGGCGCTGCGGGGCACTTGCCACCCCTGACTCCCGGCCGCTGAGCGCGGCGTCCAGGGTCTCCTGGGCCATGCGCATCGCCTCGGCGTACTTCGGCTCGGACATGCGCTGCCAGGCCAGGTCCGGTGCGATGTGCTCGACCCGGCTCATCACCCACCAGATGTTGCCGAACGGGTCCCGCACCCGGCCGCCGCGATCCCCCCACGCGCTGTCAGCGGCCTCGGTGATCACCTGAGCCCCGTGCGCCACAGCAGCGGCCATGGCAGCGTCCGCGTCCGGGACGTAGACCCGCAGCAGCGAGGGCATCGCCGGCCAGTCGGGCCGTCGGTCGAAGGCCAGCACGACAGTGTCGCCGACTCGGATCTCGCCGTGACCGATGGTGCCGTCCTCGACCGGCACCCGTGCAAGTTCTTTGCCGTCGAACGCGGCGGTGATGAAGTCGAGCAGTGCGCCGGTGTCGTCGGTGATCACCCACGGTGCAACGCTGGTGTAGCCCTCGGGTGCAGTCTGGCTCATCGGTGTCGTCCTCTCCTGTGGTTCTTCGTGATGTATCGACGCTAGGACCCAACTAGGACAAATCGCGTCCTAGATCACGCGTGAAACCAGTGCCACCCTGGTCAGTGACCGGGCCATAACGCTCCTCCCTCTCGAACCTCGCGCTGAGGACGGAAAGGGCTCGGGCTGGTTGTCCCGTGGCATCGATCCAACCCTGGAGGTCAGGTCCGATCGGCGATGCGGTGTGCCAACCAGGCGAGAGCGGGCGGCATCCGGTACTCGACGGCGTGGTGGCCACCCTCGAACAGCTCGAAGTGCACGATGTCGTCGGCCACTGCGACTTGGGCGAGCGCATCGCGGAAGGCCAGTGCGCCCAGGTCGAGGAACCACTCGTCGTGGGTGCCGGCGTCGATCCAGATGCCGCGCTGGGAGCGGAGAGCGTCGGCGTGCGTGGTGGCCATCCGCACCGGATCCCATGCCAGCCAGCGCCGCCACTCGTTCTCGCGCAGGGCCCCGGTGCGGGGGTCGAAGGGAAGGATGGGGGTGCCGTCGGGGCCTGGAGAGAAGCAGGCGGAGACGCCGAGGATCTCCAGGAGGTTCAGATCCTCCTGCTTGGTGAAGGCGACCCGCGAGCGGAAATCGTCCCACCAGCGGAATATGTCGCCGCCGTAGGGCCGCAGTTGGCGGGCCGCGGTGAGGAAGTGCGGGTGGTACTGGGCCTCGGACAGCGAGTCGCCGGAGTGCGTGGCGAAGGCGCCGAACAGATCCGGGCGGAGCATCGAGGTGACCGCTGCGCCGAGTCCGCCGCTGGACTTGCCCGCGATGGCTCGGTGGTCGCGTGCGGGGAGCGTGCGGTAGCGGGCATCGACGTACGGCACGATCTCCTCGCACAGGTAGGAGTGGTAGCGGCCGGTGCCGGGTGAGTCGATGAACTGGCTGCCGCCGTAGGCGGTCCAGGCGTCCACGAAGACCAGCAGCATCCCGGGCGCCTCCCCGCGGGCGAACATCTCGTCGACGAGCTCGGGGACGGGCTTTCGAAAGGCAGTGCGGTTGCGCCAGACCGGGAGCGTTCCCGCGTAGCCGAGCAGGAGATACGTGGCGGGGTAGCGGCGTTCGGGCGCGTCGTCGTAGCCGGGCGGGGTGTAGACCCACAGCGGTCGTCGCGTCGGGTCGTCGAGGGGATTGCCGCGGAGCAGCGCGCTGTCGATGACGTGTTCGTCGATGCGGCCGGCGAGCGTGAAGGTCGACATGCCCCGAGACGGTACTACGATTTCAAAATATCTCAATGCATAATTTCTGGAGGGTAGGATGACGCTGTGACATCACGGCATTCGGCGGCGCCATCGGCTCAGCCGCAGGACTCGATCGACCGGCACATCGCCCGCTGGCGGCGTGAAGTCCCGTCTCTGGTACCGGAGTTGGAGGGCGCCGTCACCCGCATGCAGATGCTCGTGCGGCACCTGCAGCAAAAGAAGGAGGCCGCCCTGGTCCGGCACGGCCTGAAGCTTTGGGAGTACGAGATCCTGTGGCGCCTGCGCTCGGCGGGAGAGCCCTACCGCATGGCACCTTCCCGCCTTGCTCGGGGACTCGGCGTCCACCCCGCGACCCTCACCAACCGCCTCGACCGCCTGCAGTCGGCGGGCCTGATCACTCGCGAGCACGCACCTGAGGATCGCCGCAGCCTTCTCGTCGGCCTGACTGACCAGGGGGCCGCAACGTGGGCGGCGGTGATCGACGACCAGCGGGAGGCCGAGGCCACACTGCTCGCGCCCCTGGCCGAAGAGGAGTTGGGGCACCTCGCCGCCCTCCTGCGGGTCGTGTCCCTTGCCGTCGAGGAGGACGGCCCGCCCCTCATGCCGCACGTCGACTGAAAGCCCCCTGCCTGCCGGCTCGGTGCCGGCAGGCAAGGGGCTGTGGATCGCTTCTCGGCGGTCAGTGGATTCAGCGAGCGAAGGGCCCGCCCAGTCGCGTGTACGAGAGCTTCAGCGACGTCACGGAGTACGACTTCGAGCCGGTCGTCGTGACGCCCGAGCCGGCGCCCTTCAGCAGGTGGACGAGGCCCCAGCGGTCCTCGTAGCCCAGCTGCTCATTGGCGTCGATCACGAGGTCGGCGCGGCCGTCACGGGTGTAGTCGGTGAGCTTGAGGTGGGAGCCGAACTGGTCCTGGGTCTCGGCGGTGCCGGTGATGCCGGAGGTGTCCTGGGTGTAGGACTTGGCGCCGGTGCCGGACAGGCCGCCCGCGCGGCCGAACAGGACGGTGACCGCGCCGGCGTCGCGCTTGGTGCCGAGGTCCTCGCCGCGGGCGCCGATGGCGAGGTCCGCGTAGCCGTCGCCGTTGATGTCGCCGGCGGCGATGGCGGACCCGAAGTAGTCCTCGTTCTCGGAGGAGCCGGGCACGCCGGTGGTGTTCTGGGTGAACTTGACCGGCTTGCGGGCGGTGTCGGGGCCGTTCGGGCCGCCGTACTGGACGGTGACGTAACCGCGCTCGCTGTCGCCCGTCTCGTAGCCGCGGCCGATCGCGAGGTCGCCGTAGCCGTCCTTGTCGAAGTCGCCGACGGACAGGATGTCGCCGCCCTGGTGGCCACCGTCGTCGGGTACCCGTATCGCGCCCGCCTGCTGGGTGAAGGTGCTGCCACCGCGGTGGAAGTAGGCCCGCAGGTCCGCGTCGGTGTTGCGCTGGAGGTCGGCGCCGAGGATGTACAGGTCGGTGGCGCCGTCGGCGGTGACCTTGCCGGCGACCAGGTTGGGGGCCCACAGGAGGCCGTAGGCGTTGCCGAGGGAGTCCCAGCCGCTCTTGCCTCCGGCGCGGGTCAAGGGGCCCTTCAAGAGGACCACGCCCGCCCGGCTGTTGCTGGTGACGGCCAGGTCCTGGTCCCCGTCGCCGTCGAAGTCGCCGGACACCACGTCCTCGCCGAACGCGTCACCCGAGCCCTCGTACTCCTGCGGGACGGGCGAATTGAACACCGTGCCTGAACCGAGGCCCTGCGCACTGCCCCACACGACGGTCAGCCCGCCGCGCATCTGCACGTCGCCGACGTCCTCGCCGGGCGAGGAGACGACCAGGTCGGCGTAGCCGTCGCGGTCGAGGTCGGCCGTCGTGGCGGCGGTTCCCCACCCGTCCTCGGCCTCCACCGCGCCCGGGATGCCCGCCGAGTCCTGGTGGATGACCTGGACGCGGGTGCCGGGACCGGACGACGTGCCGTAGACGACGGTGACCCGGCCGTCCTTGCCGTGCGAGCCGCCCAGCATGACCAAGTCGCGGTAGCCGTCGCCGTTGAAGTCGTCGGACAGCTTGGCGGCGGCCGCCGAGGCTCCGGGGGCGGTCAGGAGCGGTGTGCCGACGGCTGCCGCGAGGGCCACGGCAGCAGCGAGGGCGTTACGTCTGGCGTGCATGGGTCTCCGTTGTCGAGAGCTTGCTGTGAGCGACCTGATCTTGATCTGATCGACTGCGCTCTACGACGAACGTTGTGGCCGAATGGTTGTACGCATTCTTTGGGACAGTTGTAGGACGGCCCTCCTACAGGGACAAACGGGGCTCACATCGTTCAGCAGTACTGGCGGCCTTGCGCGTGATCGCGTCCCGGCCGTTCGAGGCCGTTGTGTTGCGGCACGTCCCGAGACGCTCGACGCGTCTTGGCTGACCTGCCGCGCCGAGGCGATGGCTCGTTCTGCACCGTTGGCACAAGCCCGTTGCACCGGCGCTCTCGCCAGCGGGCCCTACCAGACATCGCGGCCTAGCCTCACGCGAGGCGGACCTCCCATTCGCGTGCCAGATCGACGGGAGAACACCGGGGACCGAGCCGCGGGCGCAGGCCGGTCTCAGCGCATCCGATTCGACCGGCGCGGGGCCATCCCGGCGGGGGAGGGAGCTGTATCCGGCCGTCAGCGCGCCGCTTCGAGGATGTCGTCGGCGATCGCCTGGCAGTCGGCGGCATGCGTACCCGTCGGCACCGGCTCCTCGGTGCCGGATTCCGGCTTGTCCGTGTGCGTCCCAGCGTTGAGGGCGGAGGTGGCGGCGATGCCTGCCAGGCACAATCCCGCCCAGATGGCGCTGATCCACCAGCGGGCACTCAGGAGTCGACCATTCCGAGGGCGCGCACGCCGAAGGTGAGCATCGCGGTGCGTGAGACCTTCATCGAAGTTCCCTCCTCGAAGGGTCGGTACAGGGAGCTGGTGCCAACCTGCCGACTCTCAGAGTGTGCTGGGCCGCCCCGTGCTACGGCGAGGTGGGCAGGTGCGGGGAGCGGAGCACGAGCAGGGTGATCTCGCTGGGGGCGAAGACGCGGAACGGCGGGCCCCAGAAGCCGGTGCCGCGGCTGGTGTAGAGGAGGGTGCGGGCGCCATGCCGGCTGAGGCCGGCCACGGCGGGCTGGTCGATGCGGACCAGGTGGTGGAAGGGCCAGATCTGGCCGCCGTGGGTGTGACCGGAGAGCTGGAGGTCGATGCCGGCGGCTGCTGCCCGGTCGACGAACTTGGGTTGGTGCGCCAAGAGCAGGACGGGCAGGTCGGGGTCGGCGCCGTTCAAAGCTCCGGCGAGGTGGGCGCGGTGGCCTGCCAGGCCGGAGGACTCGGCGGTGACGTCGTCCACGCCGGCGACCACGAGGGTGTCGCCTCCGCGTTCGAGCAGCAGATGACGGTTGCGCAGCGGCTCCCAGCCCAGCTCGTCCATCAGGTCGACCCAGCCTTGGGCCTCGCTGTAGTACTCGTGGTTGCCGGTGACGTATACGCGGGCCCGGGTGGCCTGCACGGTGCCCAGTGGGGCGGCTTGGGCGCGGCGGCGTTCGGCCGTGCCGTCCGCGATGTCGCCGGTGTGGCAGACCAGGTCGGCTTCCAGCGTGTTCACCGTCTCGCACACCCGTGCCGACCAGCGAGCGCGATCGAGTGGGCCGTAGTGGGTGTCGGTGATGAGGGCGACGCGGAGGCCGTCCAACCCGGCACCAAGTCGCGGGAGTTGCACGTCGAGTCGGCGCACGCGTGGTACGCGGCGGGCCTCGGCATACCCCCAGCCGAGCAATACCGCGGTTACGGCGAGAACGGCCCACGTGACGATGCGGGCGCGGTCCTGACTCTCGCCGACGCCGGTCACGGTCAGGGCGAGCCGCAGCAGGACGCCGAGCAGAACGGACCAGATGAACAGGATCCAGCTGGCGCCCAGCAGGGTGTCACCGACGATCGCCGCCCGGTCCTGCTGGCGCCGGCCGTGGCCGCGCATCATCGCGAGGGGCATGCCGATGAGGCCGAGGACGAACAGGGCGGTGCCGACCGGCGTGACGGGCAGTGGCCAGTGCTGGCCGCTGTATAGGAGCACCCAGCAGGGCACGGCCCACAGCAGGACGGGGGCGATCAGGGGGATGAAGCGCATCAGGCGGTGCAGGCGGCTCCGCCGCGGCGCTCGCACCTCATTGTCGGCGGGTCGGGTGTCGCTGGTGTCGGTCACGCTTCCCCTCACAAACCAGGCTGCCGTCCCGCGCACTGTATCCCCTTGCCGTCGGGCCGGCCGGGCCGGCATTCATGGGCGCGGCCTCTTGCGGCGAGAGGTTCTCTGTCGTCTGGCAGGACTCCACCGCAGACACCTCCCTTGGCATGAGTCGCGATCAGGGCCCCACCGCCCCGCCTTGTACTGCCGCCAACGGCCCGCACGCCGGTGGCACGACGTCCCCTGACGACTCGATCCGCATTTCCTGTTGGGGACAGTTCCATCGAAGGCAAAGATTTGGGGATGCCGCTCGTTGAAGAGCAACCGCTCCCCGCGCAGAGGTCACCCCTTCCGTGAGCGGGTGGCTCCGGACAGCATGGCCGACCCGAGGCCACTCAAGGAGGACGCATAGATTCAGATGAGCCGATGTACCAGTTCCGGCGCGATGTCACGCGGCATGAAGGCATCCCGAACCTTCTGGAGGTGACAGGCGTGAACGGACTGGCCCAAGCCGCCGGAATCGCGAGCTTCTGGATCCGCAAGGGCATCGCTGACCGCGTCGAGGTACTCAACCAGCAACGACTGGTCCTTGCGATCTCACGGTTCGACGTCCGCATGCTCGATGAGCCGCGTGGACAGAACACCTACCAGATCCGGACCCTGGACCAACAGCACGCCTTGATCAGCCTCGACCATGCGGCCCAGCTGCGAGACGCGTTGGCCGTCGCCGACGAGCAGTTGCTGTCCCGAAGTCGTCCGCTGCAGTGGAGATCCACACGGGCCGCTCCGTCGTCGCACTTCTGACCCGGGCAGACCAGGGCCGGGTATGGCCCGGACGTGACGGCCGCACGTGAGTAGGTGTCGGCAACGCTGGACTGACAGCCGGCTTCGTGATTGCCGCAACATGGCCGCCGCCCCCAGCACGAACGCTCACCCCCCCCGCCAGCGCCTCCACGCACTCACTGCTTGATCGCGGGCGTCCCCCGATTCGAACCGCACCCATTGCTCATCGATGGGCAGTCGTGCCAGCCGTGACATGGTCCTTGGCCATTCACTGGCGCGGCCCGCGCCACTCACCCCGCCAGCTCTGTCAGCCACGCATCCCGGGGGTGCGCCGGAGCGCGCTGTCGTAGCAGGCGAGCAGGTTGCCGACGACCCGCTCGGCGCTCAAGAACGGGTCGTGGGCCAAGGCGATGCCGTTGGGCTCGGGACGGCGCGGTACGCCTCGTTGGGCAGGGCGCACGGGGCGCGACGGCGGCGATGAGTAAGCCGTCGCGCTCGTCGTGCTCAGCGTGAGCGCCGGCGCCTCCAGGTCGCCAGAGCCGCGACGAGGACGAACGCCCCGAGGGCGATCGCGGCAGCCGCATAGAGGCCAGGAGTGGCCCACGCCGGGCCCGGCCACACGGACACCGCGACGTCGGTGCTGTCGTTGGCGGTCTCCGGGTCGTTGCTCGGGTGGTGGCTGTCGCCGTCGGCGACGGTGACCCGCCCGCCACGATGCGTCATTTCCTTGTCGATGCGGAGGGTGAAGGGGAAGGTCGTGGTGGCTCCCGCCTTTCCCGCCTCTGCTGTACACACGTACCGGCGGGCGTTCGGTTGCTTCACGGACGCTTCGGTAAGGGGCGAGCCGTTGGCGGCGAGGGCTCGGCAGACCTGGTCGATCACCTCCTCGTCCCGCGCGGGGTCGTAGGGCGACGACACGACGGTGGTGCCCGCCGGAACCGCGAACTCGACCTTGACCTTGGCCGGAAGCGCGCCTGGGCCGTCGTTGCGTACGCCGACCCGCACGTCTGCCCGACTGCCGACGGGCCCCCTCGCGGTGTCGGCGAGCGCGACCAAGTCGCTGGTGCTGCGCACGGCGAGCTGGAGGTGCGCTGCGCTCTCGCCCGTCGCGCGTGGCGCTCCCGCGTCCTTGCCGTCGTCCTGGCCGGCCCCGGGGACGTAGCGGAGCGCGGATCCCTGTCCGGACTCGTACTGCGAGGCCATCTCTTGCGGCGGGACGTAGTCCTCCCCGAGCCCGGCGGCCTCGAAGGTGACGGTCGGGTAGGTGGCGTCGTCGGCGAGCGTGAAAGCCTCGGGAGCGGCGAGGTGGTAGGACGCTCCGGGCGGGATGACGACATCGTCGGCGGGCAGCCGGCACCAGGCCGATGTGGTGCCGCGATAAAGGCAGTTGCGGTGCTTGCCTGCCATCCGGAGACCGTCGCGGGTGCTGATGAAGAGCGAGACTCCGCGAGCGGGGACGTCCCCGGTGTTGCGCAGGGTCAGCGAGACGGCGACTCGTCCGCCCGGCCTCGCGCCGTCCCGGTCCGCCCGTGTCTCGACGGCCAGTGCCGGCTTGCCGACGACGATGCGGGTGCTCGCCGTGACGCTCGGCAGCCCCGGCGAGGTCAACCGGTAACGCAGCACTGCCGAGTCGCCCGCCTGGGCCCCGTCCGCGGGACTCACGCGGAAGGACTGCCGGCTCCCGCCGTGCCGGCGATCGACCAGTTCGCCACCGCAGCGGAAGGTGGGCAGCCGGACCGGGCAGTTGTCCTGACCCGTTTTCAGGACGGCGACGCCCCTGAGGTCCGTCGCGTCGAAGGCGACCGTGTAATGGCCCGATCCTTGCTCCCCGAATTGCTCCTCGATGCCTAGCCTCGACCTCGGGTTGTCCTCGGGATCACGCGAGACATAGAAGACGAAGGGCACATCGAGCTCGGGACGGGATGTGTCCGACGAGGCCGAGCAGCCGAGGAGTCCCGCCAGCACGCCGAGGACGAGGACCACCACCGCGACCGCAACCTGGAAGGACCGGATCGGGCGCGAGGCACCTCTGCCCGGTATTCGCTGAAACTTGGTGGTGGCGCGCTTCGACGTGTGCACGACGGTTACTCTGCCATGGCGCCAGAGTGACGGGATGCTTGGCGCCGGATGGTGTCACGGCCCGACTCACGCCGGTGTCCGGGACGGCAGGGGCCAGAACACATCCCTCTTGTCGAAGCACTCACGGTGCTGCTTACAGCACAGATGTCCCGCCCGGCCCCTGCCTGGACTGACCAACGGCCAACCCACCTGCCTATTAGGCATACGCGTCCCGGAAGAACCGGGCCTACCTGCGGCGGCACGGTTTCCCCTGCACCATCCCGGACAAGGCCGACCAGGCCCGCAACCGCAAGAAGCGCGGCTTCCGCGGCGGCCGGCTGCCGAAGTTGGACCCGCAGGACTACAAGGCTCGCCACGCGGTCGAGTGCGGCATCAACCGTCAGAAAAGGCACCGGCCGTGGCCGCGAGATACGATAAGCTCGCGATCCGCTACGAGGCGACCGTCCTCGTCGCGGCCGTCAACGAATGGCTGTGACCAAGCGACTCAAGACGGAAAGCACGCCCCGCAGGTCGTCGTCGTCGACCGTGAAGGTCGCCGCCTCGCGCGCTCCTGTCGAGGCATTGGACGCCGCGCTCAATCCGACGGATGCGAACAGCGGCAGGTCGGAGCGGCTGTCCCCGACAGCCCCGCAAGAGCCGGGAGCCAGCCCCAGCTCTCGCGCCTGCGCGAGGGCAAAATTTCGTTTGTCGTACTCGTCGAAGTGGCGGGCGACCCGGCCGGTGAATCGGCCGCTGGTGGTCTCCAGCCGAGGTCCGCTGAACGCGTGGAAGCCGAAGCGATCAGTCAGGTAGCTGCCGACCGGCGACCAGGCGAGGGTTGCCAGCACGGGCACCAACCCGTTCTGCCAGCACCAGGCCACGGTCTCGGTGATGCCCGAGACCAAGGGAAGCCCGTCGAGCCAGTCAGGAACCTGGTCTTCGGGAACCCCCGCCCAACCCGCGGCATCCAGCTCGGAAACCTGCCGATTGTCCAGGGCACCGGAGGCGTAGGCGTCCTCGACCTTGGCCAACTCGTCCCGATGGCCAAGGAAGCCGGCCAGAAAGACCGACGAACTCGTACCAGGGACAAGGGTGCCATCGATATCGAAGAACACGGCGCCCGCATGATCGGATGAGAACACCGGCCAAGGATGCCACTGCCGCGCGAAACACCAGATCGGGGGGCGCCCCGTCCCTGCGTACTTTTGATATGCGCCCCAGACCAGCTGAACACCGATGCCACCGAGGCTGGTTGAGGCGGCCGGGGGTTGTCAGTTGCTGGTGGCAGGATCATCGGCATGGTTCTCGTACGTACTACTCCGCCGCGGCCCGTGGACGTGACTGCGATCTTTCCTGAGCTGGCTCCGTTGGCGCGTCCTGCGATCCGGCTGCATCCTCGTCCCGGGTCGCCTTCGACGGGGGAGAGCTCGGTCGGGGGGCCGTTGCTGTGGCCGGCTGAGGAGCCGTGGCCGCACTGCGAAGGCGCGCACGTGGACAGCGGATTCCGTGAGTCACCGGCAGAAGTGCGGCTCATGAGGCGCGTGGTGGCCCGGCAGCACCATGATCCCCATGGTCCCGCGTTGACGCGGGAGGAGGAGGCGATCAAGGAGCGGAACGCCGCAATGCTCGCGGAGCGACTCGACGCAGGCCCTCCGCGGCCCGCGGAGTGCCCGGTCCCCATGCTGCCCGTGGCCCAGCTGTATCTGCGCGACATACCCCTGTTGCGGCCGCCCGGACAGACCGATCTGCTCCAGATTCTCTGGTGCCCCTACGACCACGATCCGGATCACAAGCCGTCGAGCGCACTGTTCTGGCGGTCCGCCGCGGAGGTCGGCGACGTCCTCGCCACACCGCCGGAACCATATGAGGTGAACTGGCAGGGATATCTGCCGGAGCCGTGTCTGCTGGCACCAGAAGCCATCACCGAGTATCCCAACAGCCTCGATCTGAGCCTGGAGATGCGGCTGATGGTGGAGGACTGGAGCAGGTGGCAGGCAGCCGACGTCGGCGTGGACAGCTCGTACGCGGACTATCCGGCGGAGTTCTACAACGGCAATCTGGCTGACTCCCCCGGCTGGAAGGTGGGTGGCTGGCCTCCGTGGGGCCGCACCGACCCGAATCCCCGACATTGCGGTGTCTGCGATGTGCAGATGGTCCCGCTGCTGACCATCGCGTCCTTCGAATGGGACGGTGGTGAGAAACGGGGCTGGGCGCCGTACGAAGACCGAGCCGCCGCCTACGGCGACAGTCATTACGCCGGCCAGGCCCCTGCGCAGCCGACCAGGGTAGAAGTAGGCAGCACCGACAACATGCAGCTCTACGTCTGCCCGATCTCGCCCGAGCACCCGCACACCGACCTGATCCAATGAGCTGTCGAGCCTGTCGCACACCTCCGCAGCCGATGGCACAAGTGCCGCCGCGTCAGGGTGTGTGACAACCGTTCGCCTCACTGATGCCGGCCGGGCAACGCTGAAAGTGCGTAGCGAACGCGGCTCATGGGGTTCAGCCGGCCAGGTGGGTCGTCGAGCTGTCCAGCGCTGAGCACAGCCAGTTGTGGGTGGCGCCCGGGGTCGGTTGCGAGGGGCCGTTGAGTTCGGCGGTGAGTGTCCAGTAGTGGTCGATACGAGGGTCGGCGGCCAGCAGCCTGCCGAGTCGGCGTCGGAAGCCGGGAGTGTCCCGCGTACTGCGTGAACGGGCATAGGCGGAGACGAAGCAGTCGAGTGCCTCGCCCTCGTGAGGGGGCCGGTCCGCGCGCAGCTGCTCGGCCGCCAGTCCGTACGCCTCGCGGAGACCGTCGTAGAGCACGGCCGGGCGTCCACCGTCTGGTCCGTGCGCGGCGGGCTGGCCCTGGCGGCCTGTGCCGGGGCAGGGGGCGCTGACGAAGGCGTGCAGCCGTGTGAAGGCCAGCACCTGTGCCGGTGTCGGGCCTTCGGGGAGCTGTGGGACCGCCTCTTCGACGATGGCGGAGACCAGCCGGGCCGGGAGCCTGGGCGGCAGCCAGCGTCGCCAGAACCGTGCCAGCGGGGCGGTGCTGGGCGGGACGGCCACGGAGCCGATCAGCCGCAGCCGCGCGGCGCGTTCGTCGGGGGCACAGTCCTGGAGCAGTTGTAGGGCGGCCTCCTGCCAGCGCAGGGTGGTCAGCCGCGCGCTGATCTCCCGTAGCCGCCCCGCGACGACGTCCTCCAGCGTGTCCTCCTCGTCGAGGACCCGGCCCACCTGGGGGACAGGCAGATCGAGGGTGCGCAGAGAGCGGATCAGATGCAGTCGTTCGAGCGCCTCGGGGCCGTAACGGCGGTGCCCCCCAGAACTCCTGGCGCCCTCGGGCAACAGGCCGCGGTCGGAATAGAAGCGGACGGTCTTGACGGTGACGCCCGCGCGCTCGGCGAGCTCCCCGATGCTCAACATGCTCTCGGGCGACACGACTTGAACCTCCCTCAGGGGGAGTTCCTACCGTACCGGCCAGCGCGGAGCACCGGTACGGCCGGCCCCGCGGACCAGCGTGCGCGAGGAGACGGCGATGACGGCATTCATCCTGGTGGCGGGCGCCCACACAGGCGGGTGGATATGGCAGGAGGTGGCCGACCGGCTGCGGGAGTCGGGGGCCCAGGCGTACCCGGTGACCCTCACCGGCATGGGTGAACGGGCCCCTGCGGCGGGACCTGACACGGACCTGGAGACGCATGTCCGCGATCTGCTGCGGCTGATCGACCAAGTAGAGGAGCCGGAGGTGGTGTTGGTGGGTCACTGCTACGGCATTCACCCGGTACTCGGCGCGGCCGACCGGCGCCCGGAGCGGATCGCGCGGATCGTCCACCTGGACGCCGGTATGCCTCAGGACGGCGACCAGGCACTCACCCTGCTGCCCGACGAGGTGACCCGCAACCGGTTGTCGTCCCCGGCGGCAGCCGCCGGGGACGACTGGCGGGTCCCGGCACCGCCTCTCGATGAATGGCAGCGCTGGGGGAGTGTCGTCGGACTCACGCCCGGGATGCTGGCCCGGCTGACGGACAACGCTGTGCCCCAGCCGGCCGGGACGCTCACTGAGCCGCTGCGGCTGTCGGGAGCGGTCTCCAGGCTGCCGGCGACGGGCGTCCTGTGCGTCGCGAACGGTTCGAGCATCGCGACGGTCGAGGGCCTGGTGGGTCTGGGGGACCCCCGCTTCCAGGCGCTGACCGACCCCCGGGTGAGCTTCTTCGAACTCGAGACCGGGCACTGGCCGATGCTCTCCCAGGCCGACGAGGTGGCGGACGTTCTGCTCCGGGCCGCCGCGGGAGAGGGGCACCGGGTGTCCGCGGCGGTGAGCGAACAGCCGGGGCATCTGCGGCCCTTCCTGATCGATGTGCCAAAACGGCCTCGCGATCGGGTGGGGCGGGTCGACCTCCACCTCCCGGACGATCTCTTGGAGGACGAGGGCCCCCGGCCGGCGGTGGTGTTCGTCCACGGCGGCCCGGTCCACCCCGACGTGCGGCCGACTCCACGGGACTGGCCGGGCTTCGTCGGCTACGCCCAGTACGTCGCGGGCGAGGGTGCCGTAGGCGTGACGGTGGACCACCGGCTGCATGATCTCGCCGACTACGGGCGCGCCTCCGAGGACATAGCCGAAGCGGTTGCTCTCGTACGGGCCGATCCGCGCGTCGACGAAGACCGTGTGGCGCTGTGGTTCTTCTCCGCCGGCGGGCTGCTCTCGGCGCCGTGGCTGGGGGCGCCGCCACCCTGGTTGCGGTGTGTGGCGGCGACCTATCCGATCCTCGCGCCACTGCCGAACTGGGGACTCGTCGACTCCCGGTTCCGCCCGGCGGTCGAGGTGCGTACCACCGGCCGGCTGCCGATCGTGCTGACCCGGGTGGAACTGGAGCGTGCGGAGATCGCGGTGACCGTCGCGGAGTTCCTCGCCGTTGCCAAGGAATGCGACGCCGATGTCGAAGTCGTCGACGTACCGCTCGGCCACCACGGCTTCGAGACGATCGACCACACCGAGCCGGCGCGCCGGGCCGTGGAACAAGCAGTGGCATCCGTACTGGGGCACCTGAAGCGCTGACGCGTCGCCGTCCCGTCCGGGAGGTCATGGCACCGCGGGCTTTCCGGACATGCGTGCCGGGCCGCCCCCGCCCGATACTGGCGGGCCGCAGATCACCTGCTGATCGGGGCGCCCTGGCTGGAACAGGCCGACGGTGTCGGATGCCTGGACCATCTCGCATGCGGGCCGGTCGTTCAGGTCGAGATCGACACCGTGCTGTTCGCAGCTGGGGGTTGCCCTGTCAGCGCAGCCGGAACATCTGCACCGGATGCCAAGTCCCCTCGCCCCAGCGGGCAATGCGGACGAGGCGCCGGTCTTCATCGAGGTAATACCGGCCGCGCATTCCGGCTTGGTATCCATGAAGCCGGCGCACCGTCATCACCGCTCCGGTGGCGCCGTCGAGCTGGTGAACATGGACGGAGCCGTCCGGTCCCTCGGAGGATTCCCACTTGCTCACCGCCACGACGTTTTCGCCGAGCGCAAAGACGCTGCTGATCGTTCCCTTGGAACGCCATGTCCAACGCGGCGTGCCACCATCGAGGGCGAACGCGGTCAGATGGTCCCCGTAGGTACCGGGAGGACGGACCATGGCGACCAGCAAGTCCTGGACGGCCGCCACCGGGTGGTCGTCCAGCAGCCCGTAGGGAGACTGGACGCGCAGCTCACCGTGCAGGCCCTGGACCGGTATCCGGGCGGTCGGCCGCCCGTCCTCACCGTCGAGGACCATCAGTATCTCCTCGGCACGGCGCCCCTTTCCCAGGCAGAGGACGGCGAGGGGATTCTCATGCAGCACGTGGACCTCCCCGACGGGACCATCGGTGGGCAGCCTGACGTCCCAGCGGACGGTGCCCTCGGAGGCGTCGAGACATCGGACCGTGACGTGGCCGTCGGCGAGCCCGGTCTGGACGATGGCGTCCCCGCAGACCGCAAGCCGGCCGTCACCCTTCAAGGGTGCTATGGGCGGCCAGACGGCTTTCCCGCTGCGCAGCGCGTAAGCCGTGGGGCTTCCCTGTGCCAGGACGACGGCCCGGTCCGGGGTAAGGGCGATGGCGCCGGCGAAGCGGTCGTAGTCGTAGCGCCAGGGCTCGTTGCTGAAGTCGTAGGGAACGGACCACAGGGCGTTGCCGTCTTCGGTGCTGACAGCGGTGACGGCGCTGTCGGCGGCCCACTCGCCCGGGCCGTTCTCGTCGGCGTGGACAGCCAGGCCCACCCCGCTCGCGGCTGTGCGGCTCATGGCGAGCAACAGCCTGCGGTCGGGAGCGATCCAGGACCAGCGGGGCTCACCGGTCTCCAGGTCGTATCCGTGCAGCCCGTCCGGACGCCCTCGGACCACAAGTCCTGTCGTGCACCAACCGCCCACGGCGTCGTGCGTCCTGCCCGGGGTCCCCGGTACCTGCCAGACGGCCCGCACCTGCCGCAGGCGTCTCTTTCTGACGCGCTCCGTTGTCATCGCTTCCCCGACGATCGACGGATCTCCCCAACAGGCCCAAGATTATGCGTTCCTTGCACCGGCCATGCCGCTTCTCCGAACGTAGCGGTGGTCGAAGCACTGCAGGCGCTTCGACCACAACCATCAGGGCCGCGTCGACGAACCAGTCGAGCACCCGTCCCGGTCGAGCCTCGAGTCATCCCGACCGACCACGAAAAGAACTTCACGAGCGACACCTGATCTAGGCATGATTCCCACCGTGCATCTGGACAGGGACCATCGCGGGCAGGGACGGTACACGCTGACGGACACAGGAAGCGGCCATGTCTGGGGCGTCTGCACCGAGGCTGAGGGATTGTTGAGGGAGCCCCGGCGCGAAACGTACGAACTGTTGGGCTGGGTTCCGGACGGAGCCGAGGTGCGCGGCTGGGTCGGCAGCCGGGTGTGGCTGGTGCCGGAGGACAAGGCCCTCGATGCCTGGCTGCTGGAGGACGCGGAGAGCCTCGGGCGGCACCCGGGTACGGACGGTCTCGTACTCACCGGTCTGGATGACTATCTGGGGCCGCCCGAGGGACACCGGGGTCCTGTCCGACTGCACGACGGGTACCGGTGGCTGGGCTCCTGCCGGGAGTTCGCCCGCGTCCTGCCGTCCGAGGAAGCAGAGCCTCCCCTCATCCTGCGGGGGCTCGCCCCGAGCGATCGGCTACAGCGGGCACTGACGACGGGCACCCGGCGCGCACTGGACCTGGAGGAGGCCTGGCTGGAGATACGGGACGACCGGGGCGAGCCACTCACGGACCGGCTGCTGCACCCCAAAGTCCGCGCGTGGCAGCCGTCCTCCCATGGGACGGGCCTGATTGATCTGGAACTCGACGGATCCCTCGCACCCGTGCCGACATACGCCCTCTCCGTGTGGGAACGCTGGCTCGCCGGCCCGCCGGAGGCCCCTGGCGCTTGGACCGAGCTCGATACCCGTCAGCGTGGGGCTTGGCTCGACCTCGTCCGGGAGCGGGGCTGCCGGCTCAAACACCAGGACCGGCAGGCCGGACACGCGTACGAGCTGGACGGCCGCCACATCACGGACGAACCGGGCCTCTACCTGGCACTCGGCGAGGCCGTCAACGGGCCGGGCGGCTACTTCGGCGGCTGCCCGGACGCCCTCGTGGACTGTCTGCGCGGCAACTTCGGCTACACCGCCCCGGCAACCTTGGTCTGGCGGGACGCTGCGACTGCGCGCGAGCACCTGTCCCGCGTCCTGGCGCCGGAGGGCGAGC
The DNA here is from genome assembly GCF_054729265.1 of Streptomyces krungchingensis. NCBI lineage: Bacteria > Bacillati > Actinomycetota > Actinomycetes > Kitasatosporales > Streptomycetaceae > Streptomyces > Streptomyces krungchingensis. The sequence continues at coordinate 96,198 of NZ_JBPUKY010000001.1, read as the reverse complement.
AGTATGACCTGGTCGCCCTGGTGATCGAAGTACTGACCGAGGGCGGGATGCAGGTGACCTTCACGTGAATTGGCCGCGCTGCCGCGGCAGTGACTCAATGCTGCCGCCGGTCCGTCGGGCTAGGTGCACGCCTGATACGGGAGCCCAGCCGGGCGCAGGTGCCGACGCAGGGGTCAGTCAGCGGCGGACAGCCTGTGCCACCAGTGACCACACCCGTTCGAGCAGTAGCGTTCGCGGCGTCGTCCGTCGGCGATCGCCAGCACCGCGACCAGCAGTCGGAACGCCTTCCTGCGTTCGTCGCGAGGAGTGAGAGAGGCGATCTTCCCCAGTTGATCGTCGATCCGACCACGTGTGATCAGCACCGCCGGGGTGTGCGTCGGGCGCAGACCGGCACGGCGGATGCCCTCTGTTCCGTCCTCGGCGACAGTGCGTGCCTGGACACAGTGGTGGCGCAGAAACAGCAGCGCCTCGGACTGCTCCTCTGGGGCGAGTGCGTCGAACCATGCGATGCCCTGTGACATCGGGCGGAGCCCCTGGGCAAGTTCGTTGAGGATGACGTCGTGTTCGGTCACACCTGTCTCCCGCTGGGCAAGCGGCACTTCGCCGCGGAGCCGAGGTCAGTGGAACCAGGCGACGAGTCGCACATGGTCCGCTCCATGGAGTTCGCTGAGTGCCCGCATCACGCTCCAGACCGGCCCCCAGCCGCTTTCGTCTCCGGCGACCGATTCTCGGCTTCGCGTGCCGGAACCGTCTGTTTCCTGCCAGTCGGTCGAGGCGAGCTCGGCCCATGTGATCCATGTCGTGCCGTGGGTGTCAGGAGATCCGCCGTACGCGGTGTACTCGGTCTGGAGCCCCTCGGACGCGTCGCTCGGAAAGCCGCGGTTTTCGGCCAGAGGGCAGAAGCCGAAGTGGTTGCGAATGCCGAAGAGGCAGGCGAGGGCGTCGTAGGCGTTTCCAGTGTTGAGCAGAAAGAGGTCGATGGCGGCGTGCCAAACGGAGTCCTCGTCGTCGGGGCCCCAGAGGCGGGCACCTGGCCGACACTCGATCAACCCGCTGACTTCGGTGGACATGAAGACATGCTGCCCGCACGGCGCGTCAGTCGGCACCTGCTTTTCCTCTCACCCACCTCACCAAGAGAGGATCTCCATGGGCCGAATGGCTCATCGGTGCAGGTGGGCCAGGACCTCGTCGTTCAGGGTGTAGGGCCGTTCGCAGGGCATGAGTTGCCGCGCAGTGTCCAGGTCTCCGTCCTTCACACGAGCATGGATGGTGTGGGCGAGTGATGTGATGTCGGTGATGGCGAGGGTCTACTCGTCAGCGTAGAGATGTGCGGCTTCGCCAGTGAGGCCGAGCTGGAGCGATCGGTGGGGAAGCGGCTGAAGGAACAGGTCGCGTTCCGGGTCCCATTGCACCCGGGCTGGAGCCCGCTTCAATTGGCGCTTCCACGTGGCACGGTCGGGGTGAAGCGCATGCTCGTAGTGGGAGAGAGGCGTGTTTCAACGCCCATTCGAAGCCGTCACGGGAGATCTCGACGGCGTCACAGGGCACTGGTGCCGGCGACGGGTTCTGAACAGAAGCGCTCAGCAAATTCCGTACCTCCTGGTCAGGCACCGCGCCGACGATCCACACACCTGTGACGCTCAGCTCCATCTCCTTCTGCTCTGCCACCCGAACTCGGTCATGTCCCAGCCGTCGCGGTGACGGTCGTCCGTACTGCGGGTCCACAGGGAGAGGTCGCTGCTCGTCGCTGCGGCGATCGTTCGGCCGGAAGGGGAGAAGCCGGCTGCGCGGAATGTGGAGTGGTGCGAGTGGAAGATGTGCCACCACTCCTCCCCGTGCGGACCTCGGTGGGGAAGCTCGCCGTCGCGGGACAGCTGATGACCCATGTTAGGCCGTTTTCACGGTCTTTTTCGCGTCAGTCGCACCAAGCCACCATGAGCACGACGTCAGTCGCATGACCATTGTTTTGCACACGAAGGGGCCCGCAAGAATCTCCCGAGAGTAAGGAAGCAGTCACCCCTGGCGGCCCTGTGACACTTCAGATGCTCAATCCGATGTGTGATTCATGGGGAAGGTGCATACAACTGGTGCAGCTGATGCTGGCGTTGCGAATGATGCGACGTGCGATGTGATGACCTTCACCCTGATGTGACAGAAAGTAATGAATCCCTTACGTGTTCCCCACGCAAGGGACTGTCTGACCGTGGAGGTTTCGAGTGCGACCGTTCACCCTCAACTACGCCTTTCCCAGAAGGCTTCCTACCGTGGTGACGCCGTACCACTTCGACGAGTCGCGTCAACTGAACGTGCTTCCCGACGGCCGCCCGGCCGTCAGTGACCCGGACCTCCTCCTCGCGGTCGGCACGACGACGTCCACCGCCGGTTCCCAGACACACTTCGACGACTGACGACCCGAAACCAAATGACCGTACTGATCCTCACGTCCGAAGAGGACGTGACCGCCGACATCGTGGTGGCCAAGCTGGACGGGATGGGGACAGCCGTGATGCGACTGGACCCCGCCGACCTGCCGGGCAAGGCCGTGTTGTCCGCCGACTACGCCCACGGCGACTTCGACGGCCACCTGTCGGTGAACGGGCATGTGCTCAGCATGGGTGGCCTGCGCTCCGTATGGGTGCGCAGGCCCGGCGAACCGGCCGCGCACGCGGCACATCCCTCACCGTGGCTGACCGCCGAGACCCGTCAGGCGCTGTTCGGCATGCTCCACTCCGCCTCCACACGATGGATGAACCATCCGCGCAGCGCCGACCTGGCCCGCCTGAAACCATGGCAGTTGAGGGTCGCTCACCTAAGCGACTTCGCCGTACCACCGACCGTCTTCACCACCTCCCCGCGCCTGGCACAGCAGTTCACCGAGGAGCACCGAGACGTGGTGGTGAAGTCCGCCTCTGGACCGCCGCCCGGTGACCCCGCAATGGCCTTGCCCACCACTCTCATTGGCCCCGACGCGGACTTCTCTGCCGTCGCGGCCGGCCCCGCGCTGCTGCAGCGGTACATACACAAGCGCGCCGACATTCGTCTGACCTGCGTGGGCGCCAGAATGTTCGCCGCGCGGAAGACGGCCGAGCCCGGCCAGGTCGACGGGCGCTACGGCGACACCGAGCACGCCTGGGAGGTGGTCTCGGTGCCCGAACGCATCGGCAAGTCGGTGCATGAGTACGTCGCCCTTGCCGGATTGGCGTACGCTGCCTTCGACTTCGCCGAGGACGAGGAAGGCATCTGGTGGTTCCTGGAGTGCAATCAGGGCGGCCAGTTCGGCTTCGTCGAACTGGAGACCGGGCAGCCGATCTCGAAGGCGGTCGCCCTGTGGCTGTCACAGCGCAAGCCGGATCCCCGTGTTCCCGAGAGTCACTGGTGAGGCGGCCCCCAGCGGCCGACCCGGCTTCGCGCACGGCACCCGCAGCGACGACCACTGCGGTAGCCCCATTCGGGGCCCGGCGTGGCGCGGGGTCTTCCACGGGGAGAGGCTATGAACGCGGCTTGGTGATCCATGCCATCCGGTCCCGTTTCACACTGCCGGGAAACGTCCCTCCAGGGCCGCTGGCAAGCCAATCTCAGGGGCATATGCCTGGTAGACGGTGACCGTGGAGTCCGTGCCCGAATCCGGAATTTGGGTTCTGTCACGGGGACCAGAGTGTGCGCACTGTTTCGCGCGCGCCATCGAATTGCCGCGGCGCGACGCCATCGGGGCGTTCGCGCGTGACCTGCGACGATCTCATTGGTATCGGACCCGATGCCGTGCGTGGGACGGACGACGCCCTTGCCCTCGCATGGGCGCTCACCTGGCGCACCACCGCTGACAATCATGCCGTCCGGGCACTCGCGCAGACCGCTGCCGAATCTGGACCCATCACGCTCCGAAGGAGCGGGACGAGACCTGCTCGTGCCGCGCCTGTGGCCGGCATCAGGCCGCGGAGTTCAGCGCGGCCAGCCGTGCCGAGTCGGTGAGCAGAGCGGCCAGAGCATCGCGAGTGGCGGCCAGGTCGGCGAGTTGCGTCTCCAGCTCGGTGAGACGGTCGCGCAGGCGGTCGGCCATGCAGTCACCGACCGTCGTGCCGCGGTTCTCCACGCACGGCAGGACCTCGCGGATCGTCCGTGTGGGCAAGCCCGCCGCCAGCAGCATCCGGATGTCGCGTACGACGTCCGGTGCGCACGCGTCGTAGGAACGGTGACCGCCCGCCGTGCGCTGCGACACGAGCAGACCCTGCTCCTCGTAGTAGCGCAGCAGCCGGACGCTGACGCCTGCCCGGGACGACAGTTCGCCGATCTTCATGGTGATGCACCTCACATGGGCTTGAATCTCTCATCAATGTCAGCTCATAGCGTCTGAGCCATGACGAACACGGACGACAACACGAAGACGGCCACGACCTCGGCCGGCACCACATTCAACCTCGGCGGCGATCTTCCCGTCAGCCGGATCGGCTACGGCACCATGCGGCTGGCCGACGGACCGGATGCTCCCGGCGGTGCGTCCGCGCCGATCTGGAACCCTCCCGCCGATCGTGCCGCGGCGATCGCCCTGCTACGAGGCGCGGTAGAACTCGGCGTGAACCTCGTCGACACGGCCGACGCCTACGCGCTCGGTGCGGGCGAGGAACTGGTCGCCGAGGCACTGCATCCGTACGGCGACGCGGTCGCCGTCTCCACAAAGGTCGGCGTCACCCGGCCCTCTCCCACCGAGTGGGTGCCGCTCGGCCACCCTGTCTACCTGCGCCAGCAGGCCGAGCTGAGCCTGCGCCGCCTGCGCACGGACCGTATCGACCTGCTGCATCTGCACCGTCTCGACCCCGCCTATCCCATCGCGGACCAGGTGGGAGCGCTGGCACAGTTGCAGCAGGAGGGCAAGGTCCGGCACATCGGCCTGTCCGAGGTGACCGTCGAGCAGCTGGAGGAAGCACGGCGTACCGCCCCGATCGCCGCGGTGCAGAACCTCTACAACCTGGCTGCCCGCGACCACGAGGACGTTGTCGACCACACGGCGGCGCGTGGCATCGCTTTCCTGCCGTTCTTCCCTGTGGCCATGGGAGGCTACACCGGCCCCGGCAGCCCGGTCGCCGCCGTGGCCGCGGAGCTCGGCATCACCCCGGCTCAGGCGGCGCTGGCTTGGCTCCTGCATCGTTCACCCAATCTGGTCCCGATCCCGGGCACAGGCTCGGCAACCCACCTCGCGGAGAACATGAAGGCGTTGGGAGTGGTGCTGAGTGCCGACCAGTTGGAACGGCTCGCCGACGCGGCGTGACGGGCGGCACCCTCACCCTGAGCACCGCAGTCGGGTGACATCACCATCTGTGCCGCTCACAGCGTCCGCCTCGCTGGCCGCCGCCACTGGCTACGGCCGTATCGACGACATGCTGAAGAACGACGGCACCCCGGCCCTGACCGACAAGCTTGACGCCGCGCCAGTTGGCTCCGCTGTTCGCCATCTCCAAGTCCGCAGCCGACCGGGACGATCGGCGGTTCTCCGGGGCGATCCGCGGTGGTGAACGCGCCGCCGTAGATCTGGCTGACGCAGGGGCTGACCAGTTGTCCTACGGCCAGGACCAGCAGTGCGACGCGCCAGGGGAAGGGACGCTGCGGCGGACGCTCGGCAATTCGTCCGTCGGCGTGGGCAGATGAGGCGGTCACCGCTGCCTCCTGTTCACGTGTGGGGTGCTGGCCGCGGGGCGGCGCGTACACGAGACGGGTTCATGACCAACCAGGTGCCGCCAACAACTGTTCACTGCCACCGTCGACGACGGATGCGCCCCCGGGCGGTGCGGGTGACGTTCGAGTGTGAGAGCTGCTCGACGTGCGGGGCGGGCTGTCAGTGTGCCGGGCGGGGGAGTACGGCAAGCGCGGTGTTTGCTATGTCCGCCAGTGTTTCGTTGCTTGCTCCAGCCTTGCCCAGTGCCTCGATGCCGCGCAGCACTGCCAACACCAGCCCGGCCAGTTGTTTCGGATCTGCGTCTGGGGTGAGGTCGCCGTTGCGCTGGCAAGCCGCGATGTCGTCCTGCAGCAGTGCGTGCAGTGCATCGATGGTCTGGCGTGCCCGCTGGGCGACGACGGTGTCGTGTTCGGCCAGCTCGGCTGCGCCTTTGGCCAGCAGGCATCCTCGGTGGGCGGTGTCCGCGGCCGTTGCCGCCGCCACCGCGTGAATGTGAGCGGACAGCCGCCCATAGGCGTCCTGGTCGCCGCCGTGCAGCTGCTGAGCGGTGGCGTCGACGACGGAGCGGCAGTAGTCGTCGAACACGCGGTGGAACAGCTGCTGCTTTCCGCCGAACGCGCCGTACAAGCTGCCTTTGCCCAGGCCTGTGGCCTCGGCGATGTCGTCCATGCGCGTGGCGGCGTATCCGTCCGACCAGAACTGCTCCTGGGCGGTCTGCAGTACTTGTCGCTCATCGAACTTGCGAGGTCGTGCCATGCGACAAGCCTACGTTTTCTTGACTGGTTCGTCCATAACTGGTTAACGTTATGGACGAACCAGTCAAGAACTGAGGAGTAGCCGGGTCATGACACAAGTACTCTCGGGCAAGGTGGCTGTCGTCACTGGGGCGAACAGCGGTATCGGTCTCGCCATCGCCCGCCGATTTGCGGCCGAGGGGGCACGGGTCTTCCTCACCGGCCGGCGGCAGGAGCTCGTTGACGCTGCCGTGGCGGAGATCGGACCGTCGGCCACAGGGGTCAGGGCCGATGTGTCTGTGCAGGCGGACCTCGATCATCTGTACGAGGTGGTGCGCCGAGAGGCGGGCCGCATCGACGTGCTCGTCGCGAACGCGGGTGGCGCTGTCCCCGAGCGGCTCGGTGAGATCACCGAGGAGGCCATCGACGCCACCTTCGGCACCAACGTGAAGGGCACGATCTTCACCGTGCAGAAGGCACTGCCCTTGCTGTCGAGCGGGGCCTCGATCGTGGTCACAGGATCGACCAGCAGTCTGCACACGGCGCCAGGCCTTGAGGTCTATGGGGCCTCGAAGGCGGCAGTGCGCAACCTGGTGCGTAGCTGGGCAAGCAGCGCACAAGAACACAACTTCCGGGTGAACGTCTTGAGCCCCGGTCCTACCGAGACCCCGGGCCTCATCGGCGCAGTGGGCCCGAACCTCGACCAGTTCGTCTCGGAAATCCCGCTCGGCAGGATCGGTGACCCGGACGAGATCGCCGCTGTGGCGACGTTCCTGGCCTCGGATGCCTCCAGCTTCGTCAACGGCGCCGACTGGTTCGTCGACGGAGGCCAGGCGCAAGTGTGAGCACATCGCCGGCGTCGATTGTGCCGCTCTCCAGCCGTGACCCGCCGGACCAGTGGATACGGCAGGCGGGGAGCAGGATGCAGCAGCACGCGAGCGGTTTTGATCACGATCCTTGTTGACCCTGGGCGGCGCCTCACCGCTGTCCATGTACGAGGCGGCCGAGACGACTGTGTCGGACAGCTCCACAGCCGACCTTCTGGCCAGCAGCAAAGTACTCACATCCGCCTTCCAGCGGTCCCTGTCCGAAACACCGGCTCATGAGCTCGAGAGCACCGTTGCGTTGCTGTGACGGGGGCGCCGGCGGTGTGAGGCGCCGACGTGTGACGTGGCCCGCGTCCGAGGCCAAGCGCCCGGCGGGCCGACCACCGATCACGCCAGGACGGTACCTCGTGCCCCGCCCCGCTCTGCTCGCCCACGACCTCGTTCGCGACCTCGGCGGCCGTCGCGTCCTCGACGGCGTCTCCCTCACCGCTTCCCCCGGTCACCGCATCGGCCTGATCGGGGCGAACGGCGTCGGCAAGTCCAGTCTGCTGAGCGAGGTGGACCGCGGCACCGGTGAGCAGGTCGGGCTCGTAGGCGGGGGCTGTCGGGCGTGAGCCGAGGCCCAATTGCCGTCGGCTCCTCCGTCGCCGCGACCGCGGCCTGTTCGCCTCCCGTTGGGAAGGCCGCCGGTGGTCCTGAGCTCAGGATGCCTGCAAGATTGGCCAGGCCGCGGTCGCGTCTGACGAACTGTGCAGAGGAGAACGCTGCGGTGCGGACCGTGTGGGCGCTGTCAACCCGCCTGCGGGGCCGCCGGCCCGTCCAGCTGATCCGTCGCCAGGCTCACCGGAGGCAGCCACAGCCGCAGTCGTACGCCGTGTGGCAGTGGTTCGGCGGCCACGCCGCCGCCGTGTGTTTCGGCGATCTGCCGGACGATCGCAAGTCCCAGCCCGGAACCTGGCAGTGATCGCGCGGCCGGTGACCGGTAGAAGCGGTCGAAGACGAAGGGGAGGTCGGCTGCCGGGATTCCGGGCCCCTGGTCGCACACCGACACCGTGCCGTCCGCGGTCGTGGAGACGGTGATCTGCCCCTGTTCGGGACTCCACTTCACCGCGTTGTCCACAAGATTGCCGATCGCCCGCTCCACCGCGTCCGGGTCTGCGTGCACCATGCACGGCGTCAGTTCCGCGGCGAACCGCAGCCTCGGCGAACGCGCCGCCGCCCGGTCCAGCGCCCGCCGAGCCAGCAGGTCGAGTCGGGTGTCCTCGGTGTGCGTCCGCACACTGCCGTAACGTCCCAGATCGACCAGGTCGTTGACGAGGGAGGTCAGCTCCGCGGCCTGCGCGCGGGCCTCGCCGAGCAGCGCGGGGGCCTGCGGATCGGCCAGGCCCGGGCCCTCGCCGAGCAGTTCGAGGTTGGTGGTCAAGCTGGTCAGTGGAGTGCGCAGTTCGTGTGAGGCGTCCGCAACGAGCCGCCGCTGGGCACCCACCGACTCCTCGAGCGCCGCCATCATCGCTGCGAACGACCGGGTGAGGCGGGCTATTTCGTCCCGTCCGCTAACGTGCAGACGGACTGTCAGATCCTGTGTCGTCGTGACGTGTTCGACGGTCTCGGTCAGCCGCCGCACCGGCCGGAGCACCCGCCCGGCCGCCAACCGCCCGGCCACCGCGGCCAGGAGGCAGCCGCCCGCGGTGATCCCGACGAGCAGCACCGCAAGCTGCCGCAGAGTGCCGTGCACGACCGCAGTCGGTACATAGGTGCGCACCAGGCCGCCGCGGCTGTCCGCCAACTGCGTGGTGTAGATGCGGTAGTGCCTGTCACCCCAGTCAGCGTCGTGGAAGTACGCGGGGTGGGCGCCCTCGGCGACCTGTACGTCCACGTCGCTGACGTCGACGAACCCGTCCGTCGGGCCCTGGGCGACCGGCGGCAGGACGAACTGCAGCGTCGTGGAGCCGACAGATACCGGCTTCGTCGGGATGACGACCTGGTCCGGTTCCTCGCCGTTCTGCTCCGCCAGCGCGCTCTTCTGCTTGAAGCCTTTCACCACCCCCGGTGCTTGGTCCGCGGCTGAAACCAACTCGGCGTCGCGGCGCTCGTTCAGATTGACGCTCAGCGCCGGATACAACACCACCGAGGCCAGTACCAGCGCAGCGAGCACCACCGCGGCGCCCGCGGACGCCAGCCTGTTGCGCAGGCTCACGGCTCCTCCCGCAGCACGTACCCGAGCCCGCGCACGGTATGGACGAGCCGCGGCTCGCCGCCCGCCTCCAGCTTGGCCCGCAGGTAACTCACGTACACCCAAAGGGCGTTGGACGACGGCCCGAAGTCGTAGCCCCAGACCGAGTCGAAGATCAGCGTACGGCTCAGCACCCGGAGCGGATTGCGCAGGAAGAGCTCGAGCAGCGCGTACTCCGTTCTGGTCAGTTCCAGGACGCGGCCGCCGCGGGACGCCCGGCAGGCGGAGGTGTCCAGCTCCAGGTCGGCGAAGCGCAGCACCTCCTGGTCTGCGCCGCTGCGCCGCAGCAGGGCACGGATCCTGGCACGTAATTCCTCCAGGGCGAACGGCTTTGCCAGGTAGTCGTCCGCGCCCGCGTCGAGGCCCGCGACCCGGTCGGCGACCAGGTCGCGGGCGGTGAGCATCAGGATGGGGATGCGGTCCCCCCTGGCCCGCACCCGGCGGCACACCTCGAGGCCGTTCGGTTCCGGCATGAGGATGTCCAGCACCACCGCGTCCAGCCTCCCGGCGGCCAGCGACTCCAGCGCGGCGGTACCGTCCGCCGCGACCGTGACCTCGTACCCGTCCCGGGTCAGGGCGCGCGCCAGCGAACGGCGCACCGCGTCATCGTCGTCAACCACCAGCACTCGCATGGCGCAAGGGTGCCTTACCGCTTGTCGGCGCGACGTCAGTTCGACTCGAGCGAGGGCGCAACGGCCTTGCCGTTCCCGGGCTTCCCGGGCGCGGGTGTGCCCGGAGCGGGCTTCCCGTCGCCCGGCTTGCCCGGTCCGGGCTCACCCGGCTTGCACGCGCCGGGCTTGCCGGACCTGCCATCCTTCCTCGACTTCCCGTCCTTCTTGGGAGCCGGCTTGTCCTCGCCCGGCTTCCCCGGGGCCGGCTTGGCCGTCTCCTTCTTGAGCTGGATGATCGCGTCCGTGAGCTGCTGCGGGCTCACCCCGAGCTCGGCGGCGATCGCCGCGTACGCCGGGCTGGTCTCGTCGATGTGCCCCTTCGGGCCGTTGGCCAGCTTCTCCAGGGCGTCCAGCGCGGACTTGGCCTTCGCAGTCGACACACCGAGGATCTTGGCGAAGTCAGCGGCGCTGAAGGTGGAGGCACCGCCCTTGTCCCTCTTGCTGCCGGGGTCACCCGGCTTGGTACCGCCCGGCGCCTCCTTGAAGAGCTTCTGCAGCAGCGCCCTCGCCTTGGTCACGGGCATGCCCGTCTCCTTGGCGAAGGCCGCCACGATCTGGTCGGTGAGCTTGCCGCCGTTCGCGCCGAGCGCGATCTTGACGTTCCTGAGAGCGTTTTCCAGCTTGCCGACCGGCTTGTCCGGCAAGCACCGGACGACGGTCTTGCCATGGCCCGTGCTGCCGGCCCCCTTGCCGTCGGACGTGCCGGCCGCTACGGCCGAGCCCGCTCCGACGGTGAGAACGAGCGCTGTAGTGGCGGCCAGTGCTGCGGATGTGTGGCGCATCGTGCGCCTCCCTTCTGGTGGCTGCTGCCAGCACACCAGCCGCCGCTTCAGACCACCCGAGCCGGACCTTAGGACTTCCCTAGAAGAGCAAGAGGCCTCCCTGCGCTCCAGTGACAGCAGGCGCGGCAGGGGCAGGGCTTCGGCGTGATCGCCTACCGCTGGGTTCGTGACGAACTGTCAATTCGGCGATGTGCTCGGACCCGGATACTGCTCATTCAGGGCGAGGGCTCGCTCGACGGAACGGCTCTACGACCGCATCATGTCGGCCGTGGCTCCCGGCCAGCTGGAGCGGGCCGCGAGCACGGAATACCCTCGCGCGGAGCTGCGGGAGCTGGCTGCCGCGGGTCTCACCGCATTGGCCGTGCCGGAGGAACTCGGCGGACCGGGCGCGGACCTGCTCGCCCTCGGGCTCGCCGCCGAGGAACTCGGCTACGCCTGCTCGACCATGGCCCTGTCGTACTTCTTCGTCAATGTGCAGACCAGCTTCTTCGCCGCACACGCGCCGGCCGCGGTACGAGATGAGTGGCTGCCCAAGCTCATCTCCGGCGAGGCCATCGGCTGTACCGCGCTCACCGAACCCGGCACCGGTTCGGACGCCTCCGCACTGACGTGCCGCGCCGAGCGGGTCGAGGGCGACTGGAAGCAGTACGGGGAGAAGTCCTCCATCACCCAGGCCCCGCACGCCGATGTCGCCGCCGTCATCGCGCAGACCGATCCGGGCAAGCGCGCCAAGGGAATCGGCGGCTTCGTGGTGCCGCTCGACGATCCGACCATCTCGCGTCAGTCGTTCGTCGACCCGGGCTGCAAGGCCATCGGCCGCGGCGCGATCACCTTCGACGGCACCTTCGTGCCCGACTCCCACGTGATGCTCGAACGCCCCGCGCCGCCGGCGCGCTCTCGGCGCTGCGCACGCTTTCCCATCGGAAGCCGACGTCGGTCACCCGCCGGAGCGGGGCAGGTGACGTGCCGCCCGGGAGCACGAGGGGCCACACTCCTCGCGCACCGGAACCGTGCCCAGGTCAGAACGGGTGCGGTGATCTCACTTCGCCGGACCGTCCGCTTCGTCGTTCGTCCGGAAGGCGCCCAGGATGCGCTCGGCCGCCAGCGTGGCTGTCAGGTCGCCGTCCCGTACCTGCTGTTCGAGGGCGGGGGTGAGGGCCCGTACCGCCGGATCACGACGGAGCTGGTCGAGGAGATCGCCGTGGACCATGGCCCATGTCCAGTCGATCTGCTGGTCGCGGCGTTTGCCGACGAGACGTCCGGTGGAGTCGAGCAAGGTGCGGTGCTGCTCCAGCCGTTCCCAGAGCGTGTCCAAGCCGGTGGACTCCCGTGCGCTGCAACTGAGGACGGGCGGGGTCCAGAAGGCGTCCTTGCCGTGCATCAGCCTGAGCGCGCCCGCCAGTTCCCGCGCCGCGGCTCGGGCGTCGCGCTCGTGGGGACCGTCCGCTTTGTTGACGGCGATCACGTCGGCCAGCTCCAGGACACCCTTCTTGATGCCTTGCAGCTGGTCGCCGGTCCGGGCCAGGGTGAGCAGCAAGAAGGAGTCCACCATGTTCGCGACGGCGGTCTCGGACTGGCCGACGCCGACCGTCTCCACCAGCACGACGTCGTAGCCGGCTGCCTCCATCACCACGATCGACTCCCGGGTCGCCTTGGCGACCCCGCCCAGCGTGCCCGCCGTGGGCGAGGGACGCACGAAGGCCGACGGGTCGACGGCCAGGCGTTCCATCCGGGTCTTGTCGCCGAGGATCGAGCCGCCGGTCCGGCTGGAGGACGGGTCCACGGCGAGCACGGCCACCCGGTGCCCCAGTCCGGTCAGCATGGTGCCGAAGGCGTCGATGAACGTCGACTTGCCCACCCCGGGCACCCCGCTGATGCCGATCCGTCGGGACCGGCCGCTGTGCGGGAGCAGTTCGGTGAGCAACTCCTGCGCCAGGGCCCGGTGCGCGGGCCGGGTGGACTCTACGAGGGTGATCGCGCGGGCGACGATTGCGCGCTTCCCGTCGCGGACGCCCTTCACATACGTGTCGAGATCGATCGCTGCCATGCGCTCTACAGGTCGTGACCGAGGTCCGAGGCCAGCCGCGCGACCAGGCTGTACGCCGCGTCCGGGATGACCGTGCCGGGCGGGAACACGGCCGCCGCGCCCATCTCCAGCAGCGTGGGCACGTCCTGGGGCGGGATCACTCCGCCGACCACGATCATGATGTCCTCGCGTCCTTCCTCGGCGAGCTCCTCCTTCAGGGCCGGTACGAGGGTGAGATGTCCGGCGGCCAGCGATGACACACCGACGATGTGCACGTCCGCCTCGACGGCCTGGCGAGCCACCTCGGCCGGGGTCTGGAACAGCGGGCCGACGTCCACGTCGAATCCCAGATCGGCGAAGGCGGTCGCGATCACCTTCTGGCCGCGGTCGTGGCCGTCCTGGCCCATCTTGGCGACCAAGATACGCGGGCGACGGCCCTCGGCCTCCTCGAAGGCGGTCACCAGGCCCCGGGTGCGCTCCACGTTCGGGGACGCGCCTGCTTCGTTGCGGTACACGCCGGAGATCGTACGGATCTGGCTCGCGTGCCGCCCGTACACCTTCTCCAGGGCGTCGGAGATCTCGCCGACGGTAGCCTTGGCACGGGCGGCGTTCACCGCCAGCTCCAGCAGGTTCCCCTCGCCGCCGGCCGCCCGGGTCAGCGCGTCCAGGGCGTCCTGGCAGACGGACTCGTCGCGCTCCGCGCGCAGCCGCCGTAGCTTCTCGATCTGCTGGGCACGTACCGAGGAGTTGTCGACCTTGAGAACCTCGATCGCCTCGTCGTTCTCGACCCGGTACTTGTTCACGCCGATCACCGGCTGGCGGCCCGAGTCGATGCGGGCCTGGGTGCGGGCCGCGGCCTCCTCCACTCGCAGTTTGGGGATGCCGGCGTCGATGGCCTGCGCCATGCCACCCGCCTGCTCGACCTCCTGGATGTGCTGCCAGGCGCGGCGCGCGAGGTCGTAGGTGAGCTTCTCGACGTAGGCGCTGCCGCCCCAGGGGTCGATGACCTGGGTGGTGCCGGACTCCTGCTGGATCAGCAGCTGAGTGTTGCGGGCGATGCGCGCCGAGAAGTCGGTGGGCAGCGCGAGAGCTTCGTCGAGGGCGTTGGTGTGCAGCGACTGGGTGTGGCCCTGGGTGGCTGCCATCGCCTCGACGCAGGTGCGCGTGACGTTGTTGAACACGTCCTGCGCGGTCAGCGACCAGCCGGAGGTCTGCGAATGGGTGCGCAGGGACAAGGACTTGGTGTTAGCCGGATCGAACTGCTTGACCAGCTTCGCCCACAGCAGCCGGGCCGCGCGCATCTTGGCGATCTCCATGAAGAAGTTCATGCCGATCGCCCAGAAGAAGGAGAGCCGAGGCGCGAACGCATCGACGTCCAGCCCGGCTTCACGGCCCGCCCGGATGTACTCCACGCCGTCCGCGAGCGTGTACGCCAGCTCCAGGTCGGCCGTCGCACCCGCCTCCTGGATGTGATAGCCGGAGATGGAGATGGAGTTGTACCGGGGCATCCGCTGCGAGGTGAAGGCGAAGATGTCGGAAATGATCCGCATCGACGGCTTCGGCGGATAGATGTAGGTGTTGCGGACCATGAACTCCTTGAGGATGTCGTTCTGGATGGTCCCGGCCAACTTCTCGGGCGGCACGCCCTGTTCCTCCGCCGCGACGATGTACAGCGCCAGCACCGGTAGCACGGCGCCGTTCATCGTCATCGACACGGTCATCTTGTCCAGCGGGATGCCGTCGAACAGCTGCCGCATGTCGTAGATCGAGTCGATCGCCACGCCCGCCATGCCGACGTCACCCGTCACGCGCGGGTGGTCGCTGTCGTAACCCCGGTGCGTGGGCAGGTCGAAGGCGACCGACAGGCCCTTCTGGCCGGCCGCGAGGTTGCGGCGATAGAAGGCGTTGGACTCCTCGGCGGTCGAGAAACCCGCGTACTGACGGATCGTCCAGGGCTGGTTGACGTACATCGTCGGGTACGGGCCGCGCAGGTACGGCGCGATACCGGGATAGGTATCCAGGAAGTCCAGGCCCTCCAGGTCCTGCCCGGTGTAGAGGGGCTTGACGAGGATGCCCTCAGGGGTCTCCCACGACAGGTCGTCGCCGTCGGTCGCCCTCTTGAGGGCCGCACGCCATGCCTCGGGACTGCCGTCGAGAGCAGGGGTCCCCAGCTCGACCCCGGAGAAGTCGGGGATGGAAGGGACGGACATCAGGACACTCCCAAGCGGTCGAGCGTGGTGGAGAGCACAGCGACGGCGTCGCAACCGGCAAAGACATAGGTGTCGACGCCTTCGTACTGCCCGGGACGGCCGGCGAGGAACACCTGAGTGGCGCCCGCCGCCCGCAGCTCCCGTGCTGTCGCCTCGGCCTGCTCCGCGTACAGGGCGTCGCTGGAGCAGATGCAGACCTCCGTGGCGCCGCTGTCCTCGAAGGTGCCCTCGGTGACGGGCTCGATGCCGCCCGCCTGGAAGAGGTTCGCGGCGAAGGTCAGCCGCGCGGTGTGCGCGGAGGCCGGGCCCAGGGCGGCCAGATGGACACGGGGGCGGGCGCCGGTGGCGGCCAGGTGGGCGTCGGAGCGGGCGCGCAGGGCCTCGTACGCCTCGTCGCGCCGGACGCGCGGCAGGCCCCCGGAGGGCAGCTCGGGCGCAGGCTCGCGGACGACGGGCTTCTCGGCCAAGTGAGGGAACTCGCTGACGCCGGTGACCGATTCGCGGCGCTTGGCGAGTTTCGCCTTGCGGACGGCCCAGGTCTCGGCGAGCCGTTCCCCGACCATTCCGGAGCGCAGGGCGGTCGCCTGGCCGCCCGCCCGCTCGATGTCCCGGAAGAAATCCCAGCCCACGTGGGCGAGCTCGTCGGTGAGCCGCTCCACATACCAGGAGCCGCCCGCCGGGTCGATCACCCGGGAGAGATGGGACTCCTCGATCAGGATCGTGGAGGTGTTGCGGGCGATGCGCCGCGCGAACGCGTCGGGCAGGCCGAGCTCCTGATCGAAGGGAAGGACAGTGACGGCGTCCGCGCCGCCCACCCCGGCGGCCAGTGTGGCCACGGTGGTGCGCAGCATGTTCACCCACGGGTCGCGGCGCGTCATCATCACCGGCGAGGTCACCGCGTGCTGCATCTGTGCGCCCGCCCGCGGCGCCCCGCACACCTCGGTGACGCGGGCCCACAGCCGTCGCGCGGCGCGCAGCTTGGCGATCGTGAGGAACTGGTCGGCGGTCGCCGCGTACCGGAACTCCAGCTGCGCACAAGCCTGTTCGACGCTCAACCCAGCGTCCGTCAGCTCCCGGAGATACGCCACCCCGGTGGCCAGAGAGGCCCCCAGTTCCTGCCCGGCCGACCCGCCGGCCTCGTGGTACGGCAGCGAGTCCACGGTCAGCGCCCGAAGTCCCGGGTACGTGCCCGCGCAGCGCCGTGCCAGTCCGCTCACCGGGGCGAAGTCGTACGACCGCCCGGTCCGGGCCTCGTACCCCAGCGGGTCGGCGCCCAGGTTGCCGCGCGCCGCGTCGGCGGCGACGCCCTTCTCTTGGTAGAGCCCCAGCAACTCCTGTGCGGCGAGATCGACTTCGGCGCCGGCGTCGAGGACCACAGGAGCCAGGTCGAGGTAGACGCCGTCGAGCACCCGGCCGAGCGAAGCCACCGGGATGCCGCTGCCCTCACCGAGGACCAGCCACAGGGAGGTGACGCCGTTCTCCAGGTCGGTCAGGACAGTGCCGTCGCCCACGGCCGTGTGCCGCTGGCGTACGTCCCAGCCTCCGACGGTGTTGCCCTCGGCCCGCCCGCCGCGCACGAACGGCGCAAAACCAGGCAGGCCGGGAGCAGGCACACTGTCGCGTGCGGTGTACAGCGGGCGGGTGCCGAGCCCGTCCTCCAGTGCGGTGGACAGGGCATCCTCCGCGGTGTCGCCCGAGACCTCCTTGCCCGACTTGCGCAGCACTCCGGCCACCAGGTGTTGCCACTGCTCATGTGTCGCGTCGGGGAACTCGGCGGCCAGCGCGAGCCCGTCGTCAGGCAAGACCGTCATGCTCGGATGTTAGGCGAGACGGACAAAGGAGCAGTAGAGGGCGCGGCTGTGACCTTCTTCTCGCCGGGAGAGTGACCCGCGGCACCTTCCCGGCCGAGGTCAGCGGGGCGACAGCTCGTGTGTGGTGTTGAGTGCGGGGTGACGAGGAGCCAAGAAGACGATCTGACCCGCGGCCTCGGAGTCCCGAGGCGAGGGGACGACGCTCTGCCGCCAGTCCTGGGTACGGAAGAAGTTCACGGCCACACGGTCGTCGCCGTCGACCGCCGCCCAGGCCCGGTCGTCCAGGGCGGGCAGCAGTAGGACGTCCAGCAGCCGGGTGCCGACGCCGCGTCCGCGCGCTACCGGGGCGACCACCAGGTCGGTGACCTGCACCGCACCGGCGAGCCACTCCTGCGCCCGCCCGACGTCCAGCGCCGCATGTCCGGGATAGGGGTCCGCGCAGCGCATCGCGGTGCCGAAGCCGCACAACCGGCTGCCGATACGGGCGGTCACGGCGAGAAAGCCCGGCACGCGGGCGTCTTCGGCGAGCCGCCGGCGCAGCGCTCGAGGCTGTGACTCGTCCTGCTCTTGAGGGCGTTCGCGCGCTGCGATCTGCCGCAGATGCACGAACTCATCGACGACCGCGAGCGCCGCTTCGCCGGGATACACGGTCGTGGCGACCTCGGTGCTGACATCCATGAATTCCTCCACCGGGGATCGTCACGTATCTGCCCGTCTCCCGTCAATCGGCCGTCTCCGCGAAGCGGATGGATGGTGAACCTGCAGAGGCCCGGGGCGGGAAGCGGTGCACTCGCGCTTCCCGCCCCTGCCCTGTGCCGCCGTCCGAGATCCTCACCCCGGTCGGCGGTGCGGGTCCCTCAGCCCGTGTCGAACCAGGCCCTCAGCCCTGGTCATGGATGTGGAATCCCCGTCCGGTCTTACGGCCGAGGAGTCCCGCATCCACCATCCGCTGGAGCAATGGGGGAGGAGCGTAGAGAGGTGTTGGGATCAGCGGAGGCTCTCTCGGCCGGCCAGGATCTGGACTCCTTTTGCCGCGTGCCCGTTCATGGTGGCGACGGCGATGCGGCGGGTGTCGGCGATCTCGAAGTCCGTAAGCAGCGAGGCGAACCAGTCGCTCGGGTGGTGGCGGCAGACTGCGCCGTCGCCGGTTTCGAACACGCCATAGGTACCGTAGCGTTCCGCGAACTGGGCATAGCGATCACGATTGCGTTCGTCGTCCTGGAGCAGCAGGTCGCTGAGGTAGAGCGTTCCGCCCGGCTTGAGAACACGGCTGAGTTCGTCGACCAGCCGTCGCTGTGCGTCGTTGCCGGGTATGCAGGTCAGCACCGCGAAGAGGAGGACCACGTCGATGCTCGCGTCCGGGTGGGCCAACATCGGCGGTGCGTCCAGCACGGCGAAGCGCATCGTGGGATGCAGGGAGCGTGCCCGGGAGATCATCCCCGGTGAGGTGTCGACGCCGAAGAGGTCGGTGAAGCCCCGCTGTTCGAGGGCTTGCATGGTCCGGCCGTAGCCGCAGCCGTAGTCCAGGATCGCGGCATCCCGGTCGATGCCGTCCAGCCACGGCATGTGCAGTGGATGCGTGAACGTCTTGGTCGTCGCGGCGGCGTCCCAATAGGCACTCTGGCTGTCGAGGTCGGACACGGTGGATACCTCCATCGGTGCTCTGGAACAGCAGTCGCGCCGCCATGCTCTCGGATCCAGTGACCTGCCGTCGTGCCCGGCTCATGCACGCCCTGCATGGGCCACCTCGACCGGTACATCTGCAGGGCTCTGACGAGCGTGTCCTGCCGCTTCACTCGTCGTCTCCGCGGGCCAGGAACCCTGCGAAACTCATCGACTCCTCGCGCGTGACCTGCCGGACGGAAGTGCGCCCGGTCGAACCCGCGCTTCGCCGACACGCACATCGCCGACCTCGAAGTTCCGATCCTCGAACTCCAAGAGGTTTCCCGAGAAGAAGACGCGCACGGCAGACTGACGCCCGGCCGGCACAAGAAGCGGCCCCGAACAGACGTCACACCAGACTTCAGACCTGCATTCAAAGTGGGGGCAGTTCAGTGTCGAGCCTGTCGGCCGGCACTCGCTCGATGCGGGTCCAGCCCCTCCAGCCACGCTCCTTCAGTATCGCCAACACCAGTTCGGCACCTGGTGCGGACTCAAGCATGGTCGAGTCCATCAGAGCGACGAACTGATCGTCGAAGTCGTCGGTACCCACTTCGCCGGCCTCCACGGCGCGAATCATCAGGCGTTCCAGGATGTCGGCGATCTCGACGATCCGTGGATCGCCGGCCAGCCAGTCGGGCTCCCCGGTGAAGAAGCTGTAGAGCCTCACCATGTCGGGGTCGTCCAGCTCCTCGTGCTTCTTGGCAATCACGGAGTCGATCAGGTGCGGCACCTGCGCGGCGATCATGATCCAGGCATCCTGCTCCAGCTCGATGTACCGCTCCCCGACGCCGAGACCGCGCAGCCGGTCGAGGTAGCCCACCACGCTCTGCGGGAGCGCCAGGTGCTCTCCGGTGGCGAGCCGGGCGAGTCGGCTGCGGGTGTCCTGCAGCCGCCGGACCTCGGCGCGCAGATCCTTGTCGATCTCCTGGACGCCGCCGGCGAACTCCTCCGGGTTGGCGTCGAGGAGATCCTGCACCCTGGCCAGCGGCACGCCGGCATCGGCCAGGGTGCGGATCCGGATCAGTCGTACGACCGCGGCGGCATCGTAGATCCGGTACCCGGACCGGTCGCGCCCCGGCTCGGGCAGCAGCCCGATCTTGTGGTAGTGGCGTACCGCCCGCACTGTCACCCCGGCATACGCCGCCAGCTGGCTGATGGTGAGCATGGGTCTCAGCCTGCCTCAGGCGATCTTCCGGCGATAGGCGATCATCGCGAAGACGTACGCCACGACGAGGATGCCCACACACCAGGCGAGCGCGATCCAGATGTCGTCGCCGACCGGCTGCCCTGTGAACAGGGCACGGATCGTGTTGACGATCGACGTCACCGGCTGATGCTCGGCGAACCAGCGCACCGGGCCGGGCATCGTCTTTGTGGGCACGAACGCCGAGCTGACGAACGGCAGGAAGATGAGCGGGTAGGCGAACGCCCCCGCTCCCTCGACCGAGGACGCCGAGAGCCCGGGGATCACGGCGAGCCAGGTCAGCGCCAGGGTGAACAAGAGCAGGATGCCGGCGATCGCGAGCCATGCCGATACTCCTGCCCCTGAGCGGAAGCCCATGAGCACGGCGACGCCCACGACGAGCACGAGCGCGATCAGGTTGGCGACCAGAGAGGTGACGACGTGGGCCCACAGCACACCCGACCGGGCGATCGGCATGGACTGGAACCGCTCGAAGATCCCGCTCTTCACATCGGTGAACAGCCGGTACGCGGTGTAGGAGATGCCCGATGCGATGGTCATGAGCAGGATGCCGGGCAGCATGTAGTTCACGTACGAATCCGACCCGGTATCAATGGCGCCGCCGAACACGTAGACGAACATCAGCATCATGGCGACCGGTGTGATGACGGTCGTGATGATGGTGTCCATGCTGCGGGTGACATGGCGCAGGGTCCGCCCCGTGAGTGCGGCGGTGTCGCTGAAGAAGTACGCGGTCATTCTTGTCCCCCAGTTGTCGTGCGCGTGGCATCGCTCTTGTCGCCGCCGCCGATGACCGCGAGGAAGATCTCCTCGAGAGTCGGCTGCTTCTCGACGTACTCGACCTTGGCAGGCGGGAAGAGCTGCTTGAGCTCGGCGAGGGTGCCGTTCACGATGATCCGACCCTGGTGGAGGATCGCGATCCGGTCGGCCAGCTGCTCGGCCTCGTCCAGGTACTGCGTGGTGAGCAGCACCGTCGTCCCCTGCCCGGCGAGCTCCTTGACCGCATCCCACACCTCGATACGCGCCTCGGGGTCGAGCCCGGCCGTCGGCTCGTCCAGGAAGATCACCGGCGAATTCCCGATGAGGCTCATCGCGATGTCCAGGCGGCGGCGCATCCCACCCGAATACGTGGACACTCGCCGCGCACCCGCCTCGCTCAGCGAAAAGCGCCTCAGCAGGTCATCCGCGATCACGCCCGGGTCCTTGAGGTGGCGCAGCCTGGCGACGAGGGCGAGGTTCTCCCGACCGCTGAGGATCTCGTCGACGGCCGCGAACTGTCCGGTGAGGCTGATGGACTCCCGCACGTTCGTCGGATGCGTGGCGACGTCGAAGCCATGGACGCTCGCCGTCCCCGCATCGGCCTTCAGGAGCGTGGCAAGGATCCTCACGGTCGTGGTCTTGCCCGCCCCGTTGGAGCCGAGCAGGGCGAAGATGCTGCCCGGCGCCACGTCGAAGTCCACGCCACGCAGCACTTCGAGCTTCCCGTACGACTTCTCAAGACCACGCACGCGCATCGCCGGACCGGCGATCGTTTGGGCCGTCATGGTCATCTGCCTCCCTTGCGGAGCTGCTCCGCGCCTTTGCGAGGACGCCCCTGCCGGAAGGATGAAGGGTTGACCCAGCGTCAAGGTCAAGCCTGCTCCGATCACCGCATCCAGGTCTTGCCGGAGACGAACGCCTTGCGGCCTTGGCGGCCTGCATGTGGGGGAGGGACTTGCATCTCGGTGCCGTCCAAAGGTGTCCATCGGCACCTGCGCACGCGCCTTCGGATCCCCCTGCATCCATGAGCATGCTTGTGTCAGATGCGCGCTCCTCCGGCCTGATCCAGTCCAACGGTCACGGCTGATCGACATCCGCGACAACCTGATCGCCCGGATCGCCGAGGCGGAGCGGGAAGGACGGCTGGGCGAAGTCGAGGGCATCCAGGTCAGCCTCGTCGGCGCGCAGGACAAGCTGGACCAGTTCGATGCCGAAGCAGCCCGCCGATCCGCCGCAGTCGATCTCGGCATCCCAGCCTTCGCCGACATCGCCAACCGCACCGCCACTGCATCGACGGACCAGCACCTTCGCTGAAATCCATGGTCGCCACGAAGCCGAACTGCCTACGCTCCAACCCATGCGAACCGTCTTCGTGTTTCCCACAGGTGAGCGAGCTGAGACCCTCGCCTCGCTCGATCGGAATCTGCCCGGGCAACGCAATCCGTGGACTCTGGGCGGCAACCTCGACATCGACATCGACGATGAGCTGACCGGCTGCCTCTTCTCCGACTGGGATCCCGAGGATGTGGCGATCCTTGAAGCGGCCATCGGACATCACCCCACGTGGGCGGTGCAGATCGACATCTCCGGGCGGATCGACGGCACCGCAGAGGTTCACTAAATGATCTCGCTGTTGCTTGAGCATGGAGGTGTGGCAACGGACGACTACACCGCCCACCCATGGACCCTGCCGGAAATCCTGTCTGAAGCGGTGATCGACGGCCTGCGCTTCTTCGACTTTCGTGGCCACCACGAACTCAACCGCGCGGACGAGCACCGAGACCGTCCCTCGGACGCAGCCAGCTAGCATCCGGGCATGAGACGAGACCAACCACCGAGGCCCGTTGCCGTCGGCAACGTCGTCGCGGTGTACTCCGAGGCGCTCGGTGCCTGGACCGCCTCGCAGGTCACCGGCATCGACGCCGCAGCAAAGTGCGCTGCGGTCGTCGAACTGGACTGGTCCGGGCCCGAGCCTGAGACCGTGGCCGACCTGGGCGACGACGTGCAGCCCCTCCGACTCACGCACCACAGCTGGGGCGGCAAGCTCTCGCACTGCAACCACAGGTGGGTCCTTCCGAAGAGTTTCACAGTGATCGGCTCCCTGCCCTCGCTGGTGACCGCACCCTCGTACTCCTACAGCCCGACGTGGGGTCGGGGCGAACAACTGGCCCGTCAGCGGCACTGGGACAGCGGTGACCGCGATGACTGGAATGCCTCGTACGCGCTGACGTGCACAGCCGACGAACTGGCCGACGAACAGACCCACGACGATGTGCGGGCGGGCGTCAAACACCTCACCGTGCGCGGGATCACCCGGTTCGACTGCGCCCGCCTCGTCGCCGTCTTCCCGGATCTGACCCGCTTGTCGTTGTCGGGGAACCTGGGCACGCTCACCTCGGCGGCAGCCCTGAACCAGCTACCGCGACTGCAAGGGCTCACCATCAGTGACCTGTTTGGGATGGAGCCATCAGATTGTCTGGTGCCGCGCCATGTCCCGGAGGTGGAGGATGTGTCGCTGTACGGCATTCCGGCGGACTACGCGGCCGCGATGCGCAAGACCTGGCGTCCGCACGTGCGGCACGGAGTGGAGCTCGACGTCCGCGGTGCCCGTAAGCCGGAATGGGTAGCTGCCAACGAGGCCAACCCGCTCCGCGACTGGGATGGCCGCGAGCGCATACCCCGCACGGGGTACCGCAAGGCCGTTGCTCAGTACAAGGCGACGCGGGACGCCTTTCTGTCCGAGGTCACCAGCGGCGAGCAGCATGGCAACATCGTGGAGATCGGGCGCGCCTTCGGAGCCGCCTTCAACACGCTGGACAGCCGCGCACGCTTCATCGAGACCGTGGAGCGTGAGGAGCTGTTCGACGCTCTGGAATTCTTGGCGGAGGAAGCGCAGACAGCTGCCGGGCGCGACCTGAGCGCCGCTCGCGCGGCGCTGATCGAGGGCGTGGACTCCATCCGCGACTGGTGACCGCCGCCCATCCGCTGCCGCTCGCCGGCTCACGGCTGATGCCGTTCAGATCGGCTCCCCTTGCCTGGTGCAGGGAAGCCTGAAGTACGAGCCGTGCGAGACGACGGAGGGGATCTTCCCTGCGAAGTTCTTCTGTTCCGTCCCGCTGATGCTGCTCAGCCCCCCTGTTGGGGCTCTCTGAAGAAACTCTGCCTGGAGTTCCGTGAAGGATCTTGAGCTAGGTGTGATTCCGGGGTGATGGTGAGCGCCGATGATCGGCGCGGCTCGGGGTGTGGGCGGGGAGGGCGGAGAGGTGGCGGTAGTAGAACGTCTGGGTGCCGTGAAAGGGCCGGCGCGATGGGACTGGGAGCTGCTGCCCTTGGAAGGCGTCGGGCCACTGTGTTTCGGCATGCGCATTACTGAGGTCGCCGCGGTGCTGCCGGGCATGACCGAGCTGCGTCGGTTCCAGGCGGACCCCTCGTTTCCGGAGGCCCTCGGCGTGGAGTTCGGCATGGGGCGTGATGAGCCTGCCGTGTACTCCTACTTCGTCGACGGCCGGTTGTTTTGCGCTGCGGTCGACGCGGTTCACGGACCGCAGGTGACGCTCTGGGGAAGGGAGTTGACTGCCTGCGTTCCAGCCGATCTGGAGCAGTTCCTCGTGCATGCTGACGGATGTGGGGTGCTCGATGTGTCCTATGGTCCGCGGGGGAACCCTGGAGTAAACGGGCTCGGCCTGGTGGTGCGGGTGCAGGAGGTCGCCGACGCTGTGGTGACCCGGCCGGTCATGGTGGGCCGGGGCTGGGCCGATCGGTGCACCGACGACTGGGAAGGCTCGATCCCGGAGTGTGAATGGGTGGGCCGACTGTGGCCCCATGCAGGCGAAACGGAATCCTGGCCCCCGCCCGGCCGCCAGACGCACTGGGGTGGCTGGCAACCGCCCTTCTAGCCCGACCCCTTCCTGCGGCGTAGGTCCGGCGCGTGTGGCGGCGTTTCGAGGAGTCTGACCTTGCCTGCCCCGTCCCCACCTCCAACAGGGCGAGGCCAAATGGCAAGCCGAGTGGCTTCGTAGGCGGGAGCGGGCGACGTCTGTCGACGGTTCCCAGCAGCACGTGTGCATCGGTGCGTGATTGAGGTCGTGGCTTCTGGCCTGGCCGTTCGGCTGGTGATTGATCAGCAAGCCGTCTGCCGGTGGGCGGGCCGGCTTTCGGTACTGACCCTCGTCGTAACCCCCAGTGCCGGCGTGGAGTTGGGATGCCAAGGCCAACGGGTGCTCTGGTCAATTCCAGGTGCAGAGGCCGGACTTCGAGGCGGTCGGGGCGGACCGTGGTGTGGGTCTGACGGGCGAGGCGACGGCACGCTGCCTTGTATGAGTTGTGATCGATTTGTGTGTAAACAATGCAGGACACGACCGAGGTTGTTCTGTTGAGACTTTGAAATAGTCACAGGAAGATCACTATGGTGAGGTCTCGAACCTTCACACGAATGATCGCTCGCACGAGGCGAGTGACGGTGAAGGGGCGCCGTCCAGCGGTTCTTCTGTGGGCGGTGGAGGAAGAAGGAGTTCGTCTTCGTGGCGCTTCACCGTCGACCCAAGCCGCAGAGCCGCGCCCGCGTGACTGTGCTCACCGCGACCGCCGCCGCTGCCGTGGCGCTCACCTCGCAGGCTGCCAACGCGGCCCCCAAGCCCACCAAGAGCGAGGTGAAGGCGCAGGTCGACAAGCTCTACAAAGAGGCAGAGCGGGCCACCAACCGGTACGACGGGGCCAAGGAGAAGCAGGAGAAACTGCAGAAGGAGATCGGCCTGATCCAGGACAACGTCGCCCGCGACCAGGACGAACTCAATGAACTGCGCACGGGCATCGGTGCGATGGCCAGCGCCCAGTACCGCTCCGGTGGCATTGATCCCTCGGTCCAGCTGCTCCTCTCCGCCGACCCGGACGACTACCTGGACAAGGCGTCCACGCTTGAGTCGCTCTCGGCGCAGCAGTTGGAGTCGCTGAAGAAGGTCCAGGGGAAGCAGCGCGAGCTGGCCCAGCAGCGCGCCGAAGCCACGCAGAAGCTCGAGGATCTCGCCGACACCCGCACCGAGCTCGGCGAGAAGAAGAA
Organism: Streptomyces krungchingensis; assembly: GCF_054729265.1. NCBI lineage: Bacteria > Bacillati > Actinomycetota > Actinomycetes > Kitasatosporales > Streptomycetaceae > Streptomyces > Streptomyces krungchingensis. The sequence continues at coordinate 70,555 of NZ_JBPUKY010000001.1, read as the reverse complement.
GGAGATCCAGGCCAAGCTGAGCAAGGCGCAGAAGCTGCTGAACTCCCTGACCGCCGCCGAACGTCAGGAGATCGCCGACGCCGAGCAGCGTGCCAGCCGCACGTCCGCCGAACGCGTCGACCTCGGCAACGAGGTGGCCGCCTCCCCGTTCGGTGCCGCCGCCCTGAACGCCGCCGCCACCCAGATCGGCAAGCCGTACAGCCGGGGCGGGACGGGCCCCAGCTCCTACGACTGCTCGGGCCTCACGCAGTGGGCGTACGCGCAGGCCGGTGTCCACATATCCCGGGTCACCTACACACAGGTCAACGACGGAGCCCACATCGGCATGAGCGCGCTCAAGCCCGGTGACCTCGTCTTCTTCAACAACACCGAACACGTCGGCCTCTACGCGGGCAACAACCAGGTTCTGCACGCTCCGTACCCGGGCGCCTACGTGCGCTACGAGTCGATGAGCACGATCGGATCGTTCCAGTTCGGCGTACGTGTGGCAGGCTGATCGCGCCAGCATCTGCTGCTCGCACCAACAACGACTTCGCCCGGTCGAAGGGCACTCGCCTGACCACGATTGCTGGAGCCGTCGATACCGAAGGGGATGAAGGCGGGGAGGCCGCCCGTCTGGCCTCGGCAGCAGTTGATCGACGGCATACGGTTCCGGGTCCGGACCAGTGTTCCGTGGCGGGACGTTCTCGTTGAGTACGGGCCGTGGGGCCGGGTCTATGACCTGTTCCGCCGGTGGCAGCGGGACGACATCTGGCAGCGGATCTTCACCCGCCTCCAGTCCCTGGCTGACGCGAGGGTGCGATCACGTGGGACCTGAGCGTGGACTCCACGGTGTGCCGCGCCCATCAGCATGCGGCCGGGGCCCGCGAGGGACCTGCCGAAGGAACCGCCGGGCGGTGTCTTCGCCGAGCCCGTAGACCACGAACTGGGAAGGTCGCGCGGCGTGTTCACCACCAAGCTGTACCTGGCCGTCGAGCAGGGCCAGAGGCCCATGTCGGTCGTGATCACGGCCGGGCAGCGCGGAGACCTGCCGCAGTTCGAACCCGTGCTGGAGAAGGTCCGCTTACCCGGCCTCGGGCCGGGTCGGCCACGTGTCCGCCCCCGTCGGGTCCGCCCCGACAAGGCGTACGCCTCCCGCAGAAACCGCGCTAACCGGCGCCGCCGGGGGATCCGCTGCACCATCCCGGACAAGGCCGACCAAGCGTGCAACCGCCGGAAGCTCGGCTCGTGTGGCGGCCGGCCGCCACGTTTTGACGCGGTCGACTACCGCGAGCGCCACGCGGTCGAGTGCGGGATCAACCGACTCAAGCGTCATCGGGCCGTGGTCACCCGCCACGACAAGCTGGCACGACCCCTCGGAAGTGGTGCGAGTCGGCAACCCATGTCCGGCTGTCAGCTCTTGCGGGGGGTGACCAGGCCGGATTCGTAGGCGAGGACCACGAGTTGGGCCCGGTCGCGGGTGTGGAGTTTTGTCATGGCCCGGTTGATGTGGGTCTTTGCGGTCATCGGGCTGATCACCATGTGCTCGGCGATCTGGTCATTGGACAGTCCCTGTGCGGCCAGGGCGACCGCTTCGCGTTCGCGGCCGGTCAGCTCCTCCAGCACCGTACTGGTGGTGGGGAGCGGCTGGGTGACGTACCGGTGGATCAGCTTGCGGGTGATGGACGGTGCGAGGAGGGCATCGCCGCGGGCGGCAACCCGTACGGCGTGCAGGAGGTCGTCCGGCACGATGTCCTTGACCAGGAACCCGGCGGCACCGGCGCGCAGCGCGTCGAAGACATACTCGTCCATGCCGTAGTTGGTCAGCATGACGACGTGCACGCCGGCCAGGGCCGGGTCCGCGGCGATGAGCCGGGTCGCCTCGATGCCGTCCATGACCGGCATCTGGATGTCGATGAGCGCGACGTCGGGCAGATGCTCCTTGACGAGCACCAGACCTTCTTCGCCGTCGGCGGCTTCGGCCACCACCTCGATGTCGTCTTCGAGGTCGAGCAGCGCGCGGAAGCCGCTGCGGATGAGCGGCTGGTCGTCGACCAGCAGGACACGGATCATGATGCTCGTTCCACGGGGAGTTCGGCCTGGACGGTGAAGCCGTGCCCGGTGCGCGGCTGCGCACGCAGCCGGCCGCCGAGGGCGATGACGCGTTCACGCATGCCGAGCAGCCCGAGGCCGGGGGCCGGGGCGTCGTCGGGGGTGGCCTTGCCGTCGTCGTCCACCTGGACGGCAAGAACGTGGGGCCGGTAGTCGATCCGGACCGTCGCGGTGGTGGCGCAGGCGTGCCGGGCGGTGTTGGTCAGCGCCTCCTGGACGACGCGGTAGGCGGTCCGGCCCACCGCGGCCGGTACGTCCTGCCGTTGTCCTTCGATCGTCAGCGTTGCGTCCAGGCCCATCGAACAGGCGCGCTCCACCAGTTCGGGTATGTGTTCAAGGCTCTGCGGCGGGCTCGTGTCGTCGTCGCGCAGGGCCTCCAGAGTCGCGCGCAGTTCCCGGGTCGCCTCCCGTCCGGCCGTCTGGATCGCCAGCAGCGTTTCGGGTACCTGCTCGCCGCGCCTGCGGGCGACGTGGACGGCGACCTCGGACTGCACCTTGATGATCGAGATCTGGTGGGTCAGGGAGTCGTGCAGCTCCCGCGCGATGTGCAGCCGCTCCTCGTCGGCGCGGCGCCGAGCGGTCTCCTCCCGGGTGCGCTCGGCTTCGTCCGCCCGCTGCTCGGCCTGCCGCAGTGCCTCTCCGGCGGCGAAGGAGGCGATCAGCCAGGCGATTTCCAGTACGTTGCGGGCCTGCGTGAATGCCTCGCGCGTCGGCCCGTCGCGGAAGAGCAGTGCCGTGAGAGGGAGGACGACGAGCAAAGAAACGGATGCCGCCGCCGTCAGGGCGCGGTGCCCGGCCCGTACGGCGCCGTACACCGCGACGAGGTACGAGACGGCGAGCACCTCGAAACCCGCCGCCTCGTAGCCCACCGCGCACAGGCCGGTGACAGCCAGCACGGCAAGCGGAGCCCTGCGGCGCGCGAGCAGCGCCAGCCCGCCCGCCGCCAGCAGTACCGCGCCGAACAGCTCGCGCTGCCCGGCCGGATGCTGCCCGGACAACCCGCTTCCCAGCAGCAGTGCCGCCACGCTGACGGCGATCGCCCAGTCCATGGCGGCGGCCGGGACACGAAAACGCCCTGTGTCCATGCGCGCACCCTAGCCGGACGCCGCTGCGAGCGAGTCCGGCCCGCGGACGAGTAGCCGGCTACCGCACCCGCGGTACGTGCCCGCCGCCTGCCGCATCCGCAGCAGTCGACTGCCATGTCGACGGCAGTCCCAAGAGACTGCGCCCGCCGGACGACCAGCAGCGGCCTCGGCAGGCACGCTCAAGGCCCAGCGAAACCGCGGAATTCGCCGCGCACGAAGGAGAAGAGTGGCATGAGCGCAACGGATGTCCTGAGAGTGGCCGCCGAGGGCGGAGTCATCGGCGACGGGCGGACGGGGGCCAACCTGGCCCTCGGGGTGGGGCTGATCGGCGTGGCCACCGGCTGGCTGTCCCTGGCCCGCGTCGCCGGCCGTATCAGCACCGGCAACGCGCGCACCGGCGCCATGTCGGCCATGGCGGTGGGCCTGGTCGGCACGGCCCTCGCGGCGCTGCACCTGGCCACCTCCAGCGGCGGCCCCGGCACCGGCAACGGGATCGTGGGAGCCATCGCGGCCATCCCCTTGGGGCTGGTCGCCCTGGCCCTCGGCCGGCGCGCTCTCACCCGGTCCCGACACATCGAGCGGAGCGCCGATCGCGGCGGCCACGAGGGGAAGTTCGGGTCCGCCTCATAGGCACAGCCGGTCCTACCCTGGTGCTCGGTCCGGACACGTGAGTGCGGAGCGCGCCTTCTTCGGACGAGTGGCTGAGCCCCGTACGAGACCGTGGTTTCGCGGCGGGGTGGTGGTGCGGGTTTTCGGCGAGATCTTGGGCAGTGGGCGGCATTCGATGGCGACCGGGATGTTCCTGACGACCAGCAGCCCGGGGCCGGTCGACGGCGGCCGGGGCGAGCGCCGCGAAGATGCCCGCGCCAATCATCGAGGCCAGTCCGATGAGGACGGCGTCGCCGACGCCCAGCCGCCGCTGGAGCTGAGGTGACGCGGTCTCGGTGGGCTGACTCACGATGTGCCTCCGTCTTCCGGCAGTGAGCGTCGAGACTCCCGACAGCAGGTGCATCAATTTTGTTTGATGTATTTTGGCTTCATGAGGCCATCGGATCCTGCCGCCCCAGCGTTCGTGCAGCTGGCGGCCCACCCGCTGCGGTGGAAGCTGCTGACCGAACTGGCCGCGAGTGACTACCGCGTTCGTGAACTGGTGGAGCGGGTCGGCCAGCCGCAGAATCTGATCTCCTACCATCTCCGGCTGCTGCGCGGCGGCGGGCTGGTCACCGCCCGCCGCAGCAGCTTCGACGGCCGCGACAGCTACTACCACCTGGACCTGCAGCAGTGCGCACACGCGCTTGCCAACGCAGGTACCGCCCTACACCCGGCGCTGTGCTTCGCCCCCACCCCACCGCCGCTGCCCTCGCCACGTCCGGCGAGACGCCCCGCCGTCCTGTTCGCCTGCACCGGCAACAGCGCCCGCTCACCGATCGCCGAGGCGCTGCTGCGCCACCGCGCCGACGGTCGGGTCGAGGTGGCCAGCGCCGGCAGCCACCCCAAACCCGGCATCCATCCCGACGCCGTACAGGTCCTGCGTGAGCAGCACGGCATCGACATCTCCGGGCAGCGTCCACAGCATCTGGACACCCTGGCCGGCCGCCGGTTCGACTACGTGATCAGCCTGTGCGACAAGGTCCGCGAGGTCTGCCCCGACTTCGGCGACCAGCCACGGCTGGTCCACTGGAGCATCGCCGACCCCGCCGCAGCCAGCGGCCCCGACCCGGTCGGCCACCCCGCATTCGTCCGCACGGCAGCAGAGATCGACACCCGCATCCGCTACCTGCTGCCGCTGCTCACCCCCACACCACAGGAGGTTCAGTCGTGACCACGCCAGAGCAGTTCGCCAGCGTCCGCTACCTCGTCGACGACGTCCAGGCGGCCATCGACTTCTACACCACCCACCTGGGTTTCACCCTCCGCAGCAACCCCGCCCCCGCCTTCGCCGACGTGACACGCGGGCCGCTGCGGCTGCTGCTGTCCGGCCCGGCCACCTCCGGGGCCCGCGCCACCCCCAGCGGCCTCGGCGCCGGGGGCAACCGCATCCACCTGACCGTCGATGACCTCGACAGCGAGATCGATCGGCTGCGCAGCGCCGGACTGACCTTCCGCAGCGATGTGGTCTCGGGTCCCGGCGGGCGTCAGATCCTGCTCACCGACCCCGCCGGCAACCTCATCGAACTGTTCGAACCCGCCCGCTAGGCAAAGCGCATCCACACCCGCCGTAAGCGCGTTACGGCAGCACCGGGGCTGCCGGTCATGTGCAGCAGTCGCACCCGGGACGGCAGCCGCACGCGTCGCTCACCTTGGCAGCGGCCGGAACCGTCGCGGCGGAGGGGGCGCAGCAGCCCTTGCCCCGCCAGTCGTCGCGGCCCTCCTGACGGCGATAGCGGCGCTGACGAGAGCGGCGATCGGGTCGGCCCAGGACCAGCCGAGGTTGGCGTTGAGGACCAGGACGACCAGGGGCCAGGGATTCGGTGTCGTAGGGGCTCTGAGTGACGCCGACATCAGACCAGATCGTCATGGCGTACCAACTGAGACGCTTTGTAGAAATAGTGTTGATGTGACTTGGATCGAACCCTCTCTTTGTCAACAGCAGAAGTTGCTGGTGAAGTCCTCAACTTGCGTCAGGTTCCGTTGCCATCCCCCTCAGGGCCTGTGCGGATGACGCCGTGCTCTTCGCTCTCAACGGCAGTCGACTGCGGGTGAGCCCCGCACCCGGGCAGGCCCGACGGAAATCCCGAGTGCTTTCGGACCCGCGCATCCGGCCGGTCGCGACCATGCACTGCAGCTCCTGGCGATGGTGCTGTCCTGTCCTCCACGTGAACCGCCGTCGACGACGACCTGGTGCCGCGTCGACCAACGTCTGCCTGGTTGAGGCAGGTTGCTCTCTCCACTGGTGAGAGAGTGCGGACATGGAGATTGCCAACCGCACGCTGACGGTGGACGTGATCGCGGCATTGACGTACTGGCCCGGCATCATCTGGGGAGGTCAGAAGAACCCTCCGGACCCGGTGGATCTCACTGCTCTGCCCCCCTTCTTCAACGAGTTGCTGCAGGATCTTCCCTGGTGGAACCGCGACTGGAAGGTCAGCCACGTCGAACCGGGTCTTCCCTTGGAGATCGGGAGTGATCACCACGGTCACCCTTCACGGTTCACTGAGGTGTCAGTGCCCGGCACGGTTGGCTCCAGCGATAACGAGAGCCTGCCCTTCGTCGCGAAGGTCGGGTTCGCGGGTGACCGGCTGATCCGATTTCAAGCCAAGATCGACGACATGGTCGTCGGTCCTGCCGTTGCACCTGCTGGACGACTGGAGCCACACCCGTTCGCAAGGGTGCTCACCGGGTTGATGGAGCTGCGCGGGATTCCGGTCAAGACAATGGCAAGGGAAACCGCACGATCGATGTCCACCATCCACATGCTTCGCAACGGAAGGCACAACCCGGAGCCGTTTCTTGCCCAGGAGATCGCCAAGGTTCTGGGTATGTCCGAAGCAGACGTCAGAGTCATCGCTGGACTCGACGACGGCAGTGCGCGGTAACTGACAGGTGGCGGGCGTCACGATGTGGCGTTGGCGCTGCGTCAAGCGGCGCTCGCCCTGTTGATCACGGTGCGGAGGCGCTTGTCGGTGGCGTGTCCGTTTCGCCAGTTGATGTAGCGGCGGATCATGCTGCCCTGAGCCTTGTGGGTGGGGTGGTCGGTGCCGTCGAGGGTGAAGTAGCGCGGGGCGGTGAACTGGGCCTCGATGCGGTTCAGCCCGGAGCTGTTGGTGGGTGTGGAGGCGAATTCGACGCTGTTCGCCCCTCGGTCCAGTCGCCGACTCTGGCGTCCTTCTTCGTGCTCAGGTGCGGGGAGGAGTTGTCGAGCACGATTGCGATGCGGGTCTGGGGCGGGTGAAGGCTGCGCAGGTGGCGGCAGAACTCCAGGAACCTCGTGCGGTGGTTCCTCCGCTTGATGTGGCCGTAGAGCCGGCCTTTGCCCAGGTAGTAGGCGGCAAACAGGTGCCGGACGCCGTGGGGGCGGTGTAGGTCGCCCGCCGTCTCGGCCTGGGCTCGCGGTCCTTGTGCCGGCCGCCGCATTCGGCCCACTGCCTACCGGGGTGAGGCTGGGGGTTGATCGGGGCGAACTCGTCCAGGCAGAAGACGACTTCGGGCTCGCCGTCTTCCGGTATGACCTCGCCGTCGGCGATGGCGTAGAGGTGCTCGACGATGCTCGGCAGGGGCGCCGGTCGGCCGGGCGCGGGGGGCCGGTGGGGCGGCTGCTGTCCGGGTCCGTTCCCGCTGTGGGGACGGAGACGGGGGCGGAGGCGGGGGCGGGCGCTTTTTGGGGTGGGTGTGGCTCGGTGGGGTGCCGGTCGGGCGGGCGGTGGTGTGCCCGTATTACTCGGTTCGCGGGCGGCGGTCGGCGCTGTGGTTCACACGGGTTGGCCGCCGTGGCACGTGGGTGTTTCGCGGCACCGTGCGTGTGCGGCAGGGGCTCATCCGACCGTTGGCCTCGCGGGTCGGCTCATACGGGGGTTGCGTTAGGCGGGTGTGGGGAGGGCGGGGGCCTGGGTGCGGCGGTGGCGGCCGTTTGCGGGGGTGTCCAGGGCGGAGGGTCGTTCGAGGGAGGGTTGCCCGCGGTGCCGGCCGGTGCCGGGGTTGGTGGCGGGGCGGAGGCGGCGGAGGCTTTTGATGGTGCGGATCGGCGGCGTCATGGTGTTCTCCGGGTGGGGGTTCCGGGCGGTTCGGGTTCTGCTCAGATGCCGTAGGGGTTTTCGAGGACGCGGACGGTCCAGAGCTGGTCGAAGTGCCAGCGGTCGAAGGCGTAGGCGCGTTCGTCGGCCTGGGCGACGGCGACCCACTGTCCGTGGTGGCGGTGGTAGACGCGGTGGCCGTCGTAGCGGAGCTGGTGGCCGTTGTCGTCGGAGCGCCAGTAGGAGTAGCCCGAAGCGTCCCGCTCGCCGTGCCATTCACGCTGTCCGTCCGACAGGAACCATCCCTGGCCGATGCGGGAGAGGCCGGTGTGCTGGGTCACGCTGACCACGGTGGTGGCGGGGTGAGCGCCGTGCTGGGCGGCGGGCTGGGCGGGTGTCGTGGCGGGGACGGTGACGACGGCGGTGGTGGGGTGAGCGTGGTGCTGGGCGGCGGGCAGGGTGGCTGCCGAGGCGGTGCCGGTGACGGCGAGGAGGGCGCTGCCGGTCATGGTGACGGTGGCGGCGGCGAGGGCGACGCGGGTCGTCAGCTTGTTCATGGTTCTGTCTCCTTGCTTCGCCCGGTGTGTGGTGCGGGCGGTGAACGATCGACGTGACGGGCCGTTGGGCTCGTGGCCGGTACGGCCGAGCGACGTCATGCGTTGACGCTATCAGATCGTTGAGGGGCATCAATGAATGAGCGCGTGTGACTGTCGACTCACCGAAACGAAGCCGCCCGGGGTGCCGCGGACCGCGGAAACCGCCTGCCCGCACCCGCCCCCACTGGCGGTCGGGGTCGTGAGGGCGATGGAGGGCCACGGGCACGCTCATACTCGGCCGGCGGTTGCGGTCATGAGGTGTGGCGGCAAAGGATCACGAGCCCGAGGGGGCCTCGAGGTGGCCGCGGCGGGCTTGAGGGGGAACGGTCCGGCCGGCGGATCGCTGACCGGCTCCGGTCGCCGCGTGGGAAGTGGACCGCCCGAGACGGTCCGGGACGACTGGCGAAACCGCCCGTCGCGCCCCCGGCCGCCATCGCGCCCCCCAGTCCTGCCCACCGTGCCCCTCGCCGTGGACCGGACCTCTACCATTGAGGCTCTGCTATCATCGATGTCGATAGATGATTTTGTTGGGGTAATAGTTTGCTGAGAGGCAAGGTAAGTGGGGTGACAATGACTGCGGACCTGACCGGCACCGTCGAGGCCGAACCCCTCGAGCGGCTCGGCTTTCTGCTCGCCCGGCACGGCGCCATCGCCTACGCGCGCACGGAGCACGCCTTCAAACTGTGCGGACTGACACCGCGCCAGGGCGCGACGCTGGTGCTGCTGGGCGAGTCGGGCAACATGAGCCAGAAGGGCATGGCCGAGGTTCTGGAGGTGGACCCCAGCATCCTGTGCGGGATCCTCAACGACCTCGAGAACACGCACCTCGTCGAGCGCCGGCGCGATCCCGCCGACCGGCGCCGTCACATCGTGGCGCTCACCGACGAAGGCAGCCGCACCCTCGCCACGGCCCAGGACGCCATCACCGCCGTGGAGAGGGAACTCTTCGCCGACTTCACCCCCGAAGAGCTCTCCACCCTGCGCAGCCTCCTCGCCCGGGTCAGGACCTCCAAGAGCATCAGGACGCCGGGGAGCGACTCCTTCTGCACCTGACCGACCCGCCACCACCAGGCTGTCAGGGGCCACGGGGATACCCGTGGCCCCGTTGCCATGCCGCGCATCCGTCGTATTCCGGTAGCAACGCTCGGGTGACGGGCGCGCGGCCGGGTGGCCTTTTGCGGCCCTCCGCGATCTGTTCGGATGCCAGGTGAGTGCGGTGTCATCGGCCACCGCTGCTCGGCGTATCCCGTTGCGGCGCGGCGGGTGGCCCGTGCCGGGTCCGGCCGGGTGGTGAGTGCGGTGTGCGTGGGGCCGGCGGTGGGGGAGCAGCGCTTCCTCAGCACACGATGGCTGTGCGGGCGCCTTCGGTGCGCGGCGCGCAGACCGCGCACGCTTTCGGCGTGGTGGCGGCGGTCGAACCTGCGCTGCGTGATCTCGACCTGGGCACATGGTGCGGTCGCACCGTCGACGAGGTCGCCGCAGCCGACCCCGACGGGTTCAGTGCCTGGCTCTCGGACCCGGATGCCGCGCCGCACGGCGGTGAGTCGGTGCGTCGGCTGTGCCGCCGGACCGCGCGCTGGCTCAACCACGGGGCGCCCGAGACGGGTCATGTGGTGGCGGTCGCGGAAGCGGCCGTGGTCCGGGCCGCGCTCGTTCATGCTCTGGCCCTGCCGGCACGAGCCTTCTGGCATCTGGCTGTACCGCCGCTGTCCCCGGTCTCTCTGACCTGGCGAGGCGGCCAGTGGGACGTCCGGCTCGGCCACGTCACCGGCCAGGAGGGCCGGCGACGGTTCCTCACGCCCTCAGCGACGCCGGCACGCGGCGATGGTGATCGGTGTGCGGAGGCCCGCCCGGGCGGCGGGAAACGATCAACTCCGTTCCGGGAGACGGTCTTCGCCGGCTGCGGGTAGGCCCTCACCTACACCCTCCGTCGTTCCCCGGGTGATCCACTCGGGCACGATCGTCTGGCCGTCGACCTGCGCGGCCTGCCGGACGCACGGTCAGACGGCAGAAGTCAGCGCATGGCACTCAGCGGACGTGCCTGGAGCGGCACATCTGTTCGTCAATCCGCCGCTGTGACCGGCTCCCTTCACCCATCACGGCCACCGCAGCCCAAGAGCCGGTGCGCTGGGACACCTCGCGAAGGACGTCCCGGTTCTGGTCGGGTGTCGGTCGGCCGGCGGCGAGGACGACGTCGATGGCCTGGGCGGCCACGGCGTGGGAGCGGAATCCGCCGCTGTCACTGCAAACGCCGAGGCCGGATCATGCGGCTCGAGCAGCCGGGCCGCGGCACCTTCACCGCTTGATCGCGGATCTCCCGGTGGCAGTGAACAGCCGTCGCCCGGCCTCGCTAGGGCATCTTGCGGTGCGGGGCCCACCCTGTCTCGGCGGCCCAGGAGTTGGCGATGGTGATGACCAGGTCGACGACTGGGTCCTTGATGTCGGCGTAGGTGCCGATGTCGCTGACTGCATCCGCGAGGAGGGTCTTGAAGTGTGCGTAGGCGGGCACCGCCTCGGGGTGGGCACAAAACCAGTCACGGAAAAGTAGAGCGAGGCGCTCGTTGGGGGAGCCGAGCAGGCGGACGTGGAGGTTGCAGTCGGCGTCGGTGTGTGCGCGGCGTGACCAAAAGCGCTTGGCCCACTGTTCAGGGTCGGCGTCGAGCCCGGCCGGGACGTGGTCGCGCTGGTACGGGGAGCGCGAAAACCCCATGGCGGCCAAGGGCTGGTCGAAGGCACGCTCGGCCTCCGCGAGATCGGTGACGCTGATCTGGATGTCGAAGACCGGTTTCGCAGCCATGCCAGGGATCGCGGTGCTGCCGATGTGCTCGATGTGTACTGCCGGCGGCGCCAGTTTTGAGCGCAACTCGGCTGCGAGGGCGAGTCCGCGTGCGTGCCAGGCTGGGTCGTGAGCGACAACGACGATGTGTTGAGTGTCAGCGGCCATTCGCGCAAGTCTAGGCCGGAAACAGCCCTTGGGAGCCATGCTCGGGGCCGGACGAGCAGCAGGTCATCGGCATAGCATGTCGGCTGCCCTCGCACTCGGGAAGCGCATGCCCCACGACCTGCAGCGCTCCAGTGATTCCTAATGCGGTCTGTCAAGCCGCCTGGGCAGTGGGTGACACGGCCTCGTAGGGCCGTCCGTCTCGTAGGAGGGCCCAAAGGACGTTGACCCGGCGGCGGGCCAGAGCCAGGACGGCCTGGATGTGGCGCTTGCCTTCGGCGCGCTTGCGTTCGTAAAAACGGCGAGAGTCCTCGCAGTGACGGATGCTGAACAACGCGGAGATGTAGAAGACTCGTTGGAGGCGACGGTTGTAGCGGCGTGGCCGGCGAAGGTTACCGCTGATCTTGCCGGAGTCGCGGGGCACGGGTGCGACGCCTCCGAAGCCGGCGAGGCGGTCCGCGGTGCCGAAGGCGGTCATGTCACCGCCGGTCGCGGCCAGGAACTCGGCGCCGAGGATCACGCCCAGGCCGGGCATGCTGGTGATCACTTCGAAGTCTCGATGCTCGCGAAACCGGGCCTCGATCGCCTTGTCGAGCTCGGCGACCTGCTGGTTGAGGGCGATCACTTCCCGTGCGAGCGTGTGCACCAGCTGAGCGGTGAGTTTTTCGCCGGACAGGGTGGTGTGCTGGCGCCCGGCAGCTTCCATAGCGGTCTCGGCGAGCCGGTCGGCGCGCTGGACCTTGCGGTTGCGCAGCCAGGTTTCGAGGCGTTTCTTGCCTGTGCGGCGGAGGGAGGCCGGGGTCTGGTACCCGGTCAGCAGTATGAGCGGGCCGGTGTTGGTCAGATCCAGGGTTCGCTCCAGGCCGGGGAAGATGTCGGTGAGCTGGGCTCGCAGCCGGTTGACGGTGCGGGTGCGGTCGGCGACCAGGTCGAGGCGCCGCCCCGTGAGGATCTTGAGGTCGGTGACCCTCTCGTCGTTGGCGCGTAAGGGGTGCAGGTCGCGGCGGATGCGGACTTGGTCGGCGATGACGGCGGCGTCCTTGGCGTCGGTTTTGCCCTCGCCGCGGTAGCTCTCGGCGGCGCGGTGGATGGCCCGGCCGGAGATGTAGTGCACCGACTGGTCGTGGTTGAGGAGGATGGTGCTGGCCAGGGCGGCTCCGCCGTCGGCCAGGTCGATGCCCCAGGTCACGGTCTCGCCCAGAGCCAGGACATCGGTGAGGAGTTCGAGGAGTTCGGGTTCGTCGTTGGCGACGCGTCGTGACAGCAGCCGACGGCCGCTCTCGTCGATCGCGACGCAGTGGTGGTGTGTCTTGCCTGCGTCGATGCCGGCCCAGATCATGACCATGTGGTGCCTCCGTGCGGTGTGCTGCTGGCGCTTCCCGACGGACGACCTCGCTGTCGATTCCCTACTCAGCGATCATTCGCAATTCCTAATTGGCAGCCGAGTCGTCGTGGGGCGCCGGGCGGCCAATCACTGAAAGCCACGAACGGCAGAGCCTTTTGAACCACACCCGGAGCCCCTGGGCGGGTCAACCATACGAAGGGCTCACCGCATCCCGCAGGACAACGTAGGGAGCCTTTTCCAACCTCGGTTTGAGCTGGTCAGGTGGAGGGTGAGGACGGCTTGCACGAGGGCGGTGATGCGGGTGGTGGAGCATCGAAGCTTCAGTAGAAGCCGCCCGGTCTTGAGGGCGGCGATGGCAGGTCGCCGTGCGCAACCCGGCCTATACGGAGCCCGTGAGGCCCCCTAATCCCACCAGAACGACCAGTGAGTTCGCCCCGTAAGACTTGCTGCGTACTCGGGAAACGGTGTGGGCGGGTCGTCGACGATGTTGTTCGCGGTCGACAGCACGTGCTCCAGAGCGAGCAGCTCCGTTTGGGAGGCTTCGACAGGCGGGCGTGCGACTGAGACGTGCAGCTCTCTGCCGAACACTCCCACCACTCGCGCACCGTACCGGTCCTCCCAGCTTCGCAGCAGGGCACAGACCAAGGGCAGTGGTGCTTCCGTGTCCAAGCCGATCGACGCAACGGCGTCGCTACTGCGCGCGGCGGGGACGAGCACAAGGCGGCAACGGTCCCGCCGGGCCACGTCGATGAGCCGGGCCAGCGTCCTTACCGAGGCTTCCTCAGGTGTCGGATCAGTGGGCATCACGGGTAGCGTCGGCGCCAGGCCCGGCCACTGTTCGAAGGGCGGCCCGGGGTCGTGCGGCCACGGCTCGATTCCTTCGGGAACCGGGACCGGCGTCGGGTTCGTCCAGAACGGAAGCCTGCTGCGCCGATACTCGGCGAAGTCCGCCGCGAGCACGTCCTCCAAGGAGTCGCTGTCAACTTGTTCCAGCTCCAGCGGGCTTCCCAGAGCACCGGGCCACAAGAGCGGAACCAGCCCGGTTGCCTCGTGCTCGCCCAGCAAGCGGGACCACAAGTGCTCGATGTCATGAGGAAACTCGTCGGAGACCCACACGTGCAACCAGCCACAGGGCAGGATCCGACCGGGAGGCAATCCGTCAGGCAGCGCAAGAACCATGGATGCACTGTAGAAGGTGTCTCTGACAGTGATCCTTTTCCAACCCGTTGGCCTTGCCGGGCAGTTGGGCTGACAGACGAGTGAAGCCCCTGGTAGATGGGTTTTCGACCGAGAAGAACCCGTGCCCACCAGAGGCTTCGCATGCCTGTCTACCCGTCCGGGCTGGACGTGTCCAGCTCCGCCCTGCGCTTCCTTTCCGCTCGTCTGCGGGAACACCGTCTTCGTCTCGGTACCCGATGGTGGCGCTTGAGTGCGGGGCGGCAGGCGCTGCTCGCTCTGGCGCATCTCCGCAATGGTCATCCGTACGCCCAGCTGGCAGCCGGATTCGGGATCGGTACCACCACCGCCTACCGCTACATCACCGAGGCCGTCGATGTCCTGGCCGCACTCGCACCGTCCCTCGCCGATGCTGTCCGGGCGGCGTCGAGGAAGGCGTTCGTCCTGCTGGACGGGACGCTGCTGCCGATCGAACGCATCGCCGCCGATCGGCCGTTCTACTCGGGCAAGCACAAGAAACACGGGATGAACGTGCAGGTCGTCGCCGATCCGTCGGGGCGCCTGCTGTGGGCATCTCCCGCTCTGCCCGGGGCCGTCCACGACGTCCGCGCGGCCCGCGAGCACGGTGTCATCGATGCTCTGGTAGGGGCTGGCATAGTCTGCTGGGCCGACAAGGGCTACCAGGTGCGCAGGAGCGTCTCCGGCCATTCCGCGCCGCGAGATGTTTGGCACACCGGCAGACCGGCCGGACTGGGATCGCGGCCGGGCGGCCTGCTTCGTTCACCCGCGCTGTGCCGCGTGGCGTGGCGCTGTTTCCACCGGAGCGTTCACTCTCACTCCATTGCAACGAACAATAGCAGGCGTGTTGCATTCCCTTCAGGTCCCTTGCAACGATTTCTCTCAATCTACCTGCAGTAACAGCATCGTTGCGCAACGAACCTGTTGTTGGATTGGTGAATGCAACGTAGCTTTTCGGTTGTCGGAAACAGCGGGCCGCAGGGGTCCGCGCCGGCAGACGAAGGAGCTGTGTCATGCAGAAGTTCGCCACCCCCGCCCCCGTCCGGGCCGTTGTCTCCCTCTCCGCCGGGCGTATCCAGCTGATCGCGGCCGACCGCACCGACACCACCGTCGAGGTCCTGCCCGTGAACGCCTCGAAGGGCCGTGACGTGAAGGCCGCCGAACAGATCCGGATCACCTACGACGACGGCGTCCTGCGCATCGAGGCCCCGGAAGCACCGAACCGGATCCTCGGCCCTGCCGGGTCCGTCGAGATCACCATCCAGCTGCCCACCGGGTCCCGGGTGGAGGCGAAGGCGGCCGGCGCCGAACTGCGGGGCGTGGGACGCCTGGGCGACGTCGTCTTCGACGGCGGCTACCGCACGGTGAAGATCGACGAGGCCGACAGCGCTCGCCTCACGGGCACGGACGCCGACATCATCGTCAGCCGTCTGAACGGTCCCGGTGAGATCAGCACCCAGAAGGGCGACGTGACCGTCTCTGAAGCCGTGCGCGGCACCCTCGCCCTGAGCACGCAGATGGGCGATGTCACCGTCTGCGCCGCCCGCGGTGTCTCCGCCTCCCTGGACGCCCAGACCGGTTACGGCCGCGTCGAGAACACGCTGAAGAACGACGGCACCCCGGCCCTGACGGCCAAGGCGACCACCACCCACGGTGACATCACCGCCCGCAGCCTGTGACCTGGCACTGTGGCCGCGACGCGCGGCTGCGCCAGCCGGCGCAGCCGCTGCTCGTGTCCCGTCACGGGCCCACGCCGCTCATGTCCCGCGCTGCGCCCTTCCCTTGGACACGGGGGGGCGCTGTCGTGGTGCGCGTCCGATCCAAGCGCCCGCCCCCGGGAGGATCGGCGCTCTGCCCGGCCTCGGCTTTGAAGCCGCCGCCCGCCGTGTCGGGCAATGCCCGGCCGCTCCGGACTGTTGCCGGGGGGGCAGTGCCCCCCAGGCCTCATCTATTGCCTATGAGGACGATCGTCCAGCTGAAGGTTCATGGAGTCATTCGCCGCGTGTCGCGGCCGCCCTTTCGTGACCGCGCTGTTCGCCCGGTGGCTGGATCGGCCTGCGCCATCTCGTGTGCGAGGGGCGTTGCGGCGTTGTCTGGCGACGTCTCGGCATGGGGCCGGTCCGCCCGCGATTACGTTCAGGCGGACGGGCCTCTTTGCTGTGAGGGCATGTGGACCGCTCTTGGTCGCGTGAGGACCTCACGTGTCCGGGAGTGAGCGGAACTGGCGGGATGTCAGAAAGGTGCGGTTCGGCCTCCTTTACTGGTCACGTGTTCCTGCGGGCGACGGGGTTTGGACGGCGTTCTGGCTTGTCTGGCTGCTTCGCGGGGGTGAAGATCCCTGGGCCGCCGTGTCACCGTGACAGGAGGCAGAGCCTGTGGGGGGCAGTGATGGCGCGCCGGATGAATCTGCTGGGAGAACCAGGGGTGGGCCTGTCCAGGGGGCCGGGCAGGTCTGTTCCGAGCCGTGCGGACATACAGATGGCCCGCGGCCGGGTGTGGGGTGTGTTCATCATGCTCGTCCTCCTCGCGGTCGGTGGGCTGGCGGACTGGCACGAGTCGCAGGACGTGTTCACCGGGGCCCACGGTCCCTTCCCGCCGGCGTTCGCCGTCGGCGCCCCGCTCGCGCCCGAGCACGTGAAGCGCCGGACGTCGGACCAGCACGCCCTGGTGCACGGGCTGCTCCTGCAGGACACGACTTCTGGTGTGAGGGCGGTGAATCTGGCCACCGGCAAGGAGTACTGGCGCTATGAACGCCGGGACGGGAACGACGTGTCGTGGGGGTTCGAGGTGTCGGAGCGCACCGTGGTCGTCGGTCACGCTGACGGACGGCTCGTCGGCATCGATCTTCGGACGGGCAGGCTGCTGTGGCGCGTGGAGATCGGGGAGGACGGCTACCGGTCCGTGGAACTCGCCGGCCATCAGGTCGTCACCGGGGCGCCCGGCGCCGTGCGCGCCTTCGACGAACGGGACGGCCACAGCCTGTGGACGGTGAAGACGCCCCAGTCCTGTCCCGAGGTACTCGTCCACTCCGTGCACGCCCTGCCGGACCACCTGAGCGCCGTCCACGTGATGTGCAACGTGACGAGCCTGAAGCTGGACGAACACCACCTGCTGCTCGGCGTCGACAACCGCACAGGAAAGGTCCTGTGGCAGCAGCGCACCGTGGACCCCAAAAAGACGGCCTGGAGTGACGGGCACATCCTCGTCGCTCCAGACCCGGAGCGTACACAGACAATCCACTCGCTCGATGCGAACCGTCAGGGGATCTCTCCGCGCGCCACGTTCCCGCTGGAGGGGTGGGACGTGATCGCAGCCGGCAGCGGCACCGTACTGGCCGGGACCGACCCGAACGACGGCTCCGCAGACCACGACACCCTCCTGCACGCCTATAACACCCTTGACGGACGGTCCTTTTGGCAGGTGCGGGCGTCGGCCGGCCAGGAGTACGGGCTCGCGAAGATCGCCGACGGCCGGGTGTACGTCGTACGCCAGCCCTTCCTCACCGAGACGGACACCGGGCGTCGGATCCATGCCGACCTGCTCGTCCTCGACGCCGGCACCGGGCGCCTGCTCCACACCCTGCGGCTGCCGTCCATGACCGTGCCGGACGACTACGACTACTTCGTCAAGCTCGACATCCTCCACATCGCCGACGGCGCGGTGAGCATCGGCTGGCGAGACGGCGAGGGTGACCTGCTGATCGCCACGGACTGATCTTGGTCCGCGCCGCATCACCGGCCGATGGTGCGGCCCGCGATGTGAGGGTCGGCGCTTGCCGGCCCGGCCGTCGTCGGGCACCGTCTGGCGTTGCCGAGCCGGCCCCGGGGAAGGGGCTGATGCATGAGCGGGTGACGTCTGAACTGGCCGGCCCCGGAGTGGGAGGGGTGTCGCGGTGTCCAAGGCCCTGTCGCCGCAGGCCGTTGGTGTGTCGGCTGCGCAGGCCGGCCCCGGAATTGGGAGTCGCGCGGGCCATGCCGGGCCAGGCGCACGCAGAAGGGCCCCTGCCTGTGGCAGGAGCCCTTCGGCCGACTCGGTGTTCTTGGGGGTGTCGACGGCCCTGATGGCTCGCGCTATCCCGGTTCTAGGGGGAGGGCGTTGTGGGCGTCGGGGCCGGGGAGGTTGTGTCTACTTCGTCAGGTAGGCGTTGATGATGGTCTGGTCGACGGCGTTGTCCTGCCGGTCGACGGCCTGGGTCTTGAAGGAGACGCTGCCGCCCGCTGCCGGGTTGGTGACCTGGATCCGGCCGTCGCGCACGGTGGCGGTGCGCCAGGTGGTGCCCTTGTCGTAGGAGACCCATACCTTCAGCGACTTCAGGTTCTGGCCTGCGGCGGCTCCCTTCACGGTGACCGGGACCTGCACCTTCGCGCCTGCTGTGCTGGTGTTGTCGAGGGTCAGGCGGGGGGTGAAGCGGACGACGGAGATGGGCAGGGTGGTGGTTTTCGGGGTGTAGGCGGAGGAGAACGTCCAGTTGACGGTCAGGCTGCTGGAGACGTCGGCCGCGATGCTGCGCTCGACCGTAACGTTGAGGCGGTAGTCGGCTTGTTCGGTGCTGGCTGCGGGGTAGAAGAAGTCCATCGGGTAGGGGCTCCATCGCACCAGTTCGCCGTTGCGGTAGAGGCTGGTGTCGGCAGCGTCCACCCGTGTCTGGTTTCTGTTGGAGTTGCCGGCCCCGTCGGAGAACAGCGGGAGGCTGCCGGTCATCGTGTTGCCCACCCGGATCAGTTCGGCACCTTCGGGCAGATCGGGTCCGAAGACACCCACGTTCAGCACACGGTGGTAGGAACGGCCCGGCTTGAACGTGTTTTCCGTCGTGCTGTAGACGGTGTCGAGGCGGCCGTCGGCTCCCCTCTGGCGCAGGGCCAGCCACCAGGTGCTGTCCGGTGTGAGCAGGTGCAGGGTGGTCGTGGAGGGCAGGGAACGCTCGACGGTCACGCTGCCGCCGCCGGTGGCGGCCAGCGAGAGGAATCCGGTCTTGTCCTTCCCGGCCGTCCCCAGCTGGGTGCGGACCTCGGCGAAGTCGCGGGTGCGGGGGTGGGCCTGGAAGCCGGTGACGTACCTCTCGCCCGTGGGCTCGTAGGCCGCGTCGTAGTCGTCGTGTCCCTGCACGCCGGTGGAGAAGGCGGCCTCGATGCGCTGGTTCAGCGAGTCCTGGCCGGCGGCGTCGGGGCCGACGTGCGCGGTGCGCAGTTCCTTGGCGGCGTCGAAGAAGGCGAGGAAGGACGGGCCGGGGCGGCCGGCCTGGTCCACGCCCGCGCGGACGAAGCCGGAGGTCTGCTGGGCGGCACGGTCGGGGACGGTGACCTCGACCGGTTTGGTGGTGCGCGCGTCCAGCGTCACCGTGGTGTCCTTGGTGACGTCGAGGTTGGGCTGGTTGAACCAGTCCTCGCCCTGCTCGTAGGAGCCGGCCGGGTCCACGCGCAGCGAGGCGTTGAGGTAGTACCGGCCCTTGGGAACGCGCACCGTGTAGGTGTCTGCGGACAGGTAGGAGGCGCCTCCCTTGAGGGGACCGGACAGGCCGGCCAGCGTGGCGTCCCAGGCAGCTGCGGGGGCGGGCTTGCCCGCACGGTCCAGGAGCTTGACGGTGACGTCGTACATCTCCGGCTCGCGCTCGACGGCCAGCGCGGTGGCGACGCTCTGCCCCTCGCCGGATGCGGTGATGCGTCCGGTGAAGCGGCCTGCCGTGTCGCCGCCGAGCCGGGTGTCGGCGGTGACCGTCACGCTCGCCTCGCCGTGCGCGGGGACGGTGACCTGGTCGTCGGCGCTGAACATCCCGCTGGGCGCGGGACTTTGGTCGGGCGCGGTGGCGCCCACGGTCAGCTTCAGGGTGATCGGCGTGTCACCCGTGTTGTGGTAGGTGAGGTTCTTGGTGAGCACCTGGTCGTCGGTGTGCGGCCAGCGGGCGAGACCGAAGGAAAGCGAGGTCTGCTTGGTGAAGACGCTCTGCTTGATCGCGCCGCGCAGATCGACGCGGCCGGAGCCCTGCTCGAACGCCGTGTACGCACCGGGCGTGGTCGACGCGACGAGCGTCTGCTTGATGTCGTCGCCGCTCCAGTCGGGGTGCTGCTGGGCGAGGAGGGCGGCAGCGCCCGCGACGTGCGGGGACGCCATGGAGGTGCCGCTGAGGGCTACGTAGCCGTCGGCGACCGGGGTGCCGGCGCCGGCCATGAAGCTGTCGTGCGCGGCCGCGGCCCCGATGCCGACACCGGGCGCGGTGAGGTCGGGCTTGATGCCGTCGTCCCCGATACGCGGCCCGGTGCTGGAGAACGGGGCGAGAACGTCCTGCTTGTCGACCGCGCCGACGGTGAGCGCGGCGTCCGCGCTGCCCGGCGTGCTGATCGATCCGGCTCCCTGCTCGCCGTTGTTGCCGGCCGCGATGACGAAGAGGGTGTTGCTCTCGGCCGAGAGCTTGTTGACCGCCTCCTCCATCGGGTCGATCTCCGGGGAGTCGTAGGCGCCCAGGCTGAGGTTGGCGACGTCCGCCTTCTGGGCCACGGCCCACTCCATGCCCGCGATGATCTCGGACATGCCGCCCTGGCCGTTGTCGTTGAGCACCTTGGCGTCCAGAAGAGCGGCGCCCGGCGCCACACCCTTGTACGTGCCGGCGGACTTGGCGCCGGTGCCCGCCGCGATGGACGCGACGTGCGTGCCGTGGCCGAACCGGTCGTCCGTGGTCGGCGAGTTGGAGAAGTTGTGCTCGGCGGCGACCTTGCCGGCCAGGTCGGGGTGGGTGGTGTCGATACCGGTGTCCAGGACGGCGATACGTGTGCCGGTGCCGTCGTAACCGGCCGCCCATGCCTCGGGTCCGCCGATCTGCGGCACGCTCTTGTCGAGCGAGGCTTCGACGACGGCATCGAGCCATACCGACGCGATGCCGGGCGCGGCGGTGCGGCCGACGGCGTGGGCGGACGGGTCGGTCAGGGCCGACCACAGGGTGGAAGTGCCGTTCGCGGGCGCACTGATGGCGTCGGCGTTGATGCTGGCCAGCCGGTGCTGCACGGCGGCCCCGCCCGTGGTGCGCAGGGCCGTCCTGGCCGCCGGGCGGGCCCCGTCGTACAGGACGATGAGCCGCAGGTCCGTGCGCTGGGCGTAGGCGGACGCGCTCTGCGTGGTCATGTCGAACAGCCGCCGGTCCAGGTGACCGCTTTCGACCAGGCTCCGCGCATCGCGGGGAATGGCGTAGGTGTGGCCGCCGACGCGCTCGACACGCAGAGGTATGTTCTTACGGCCCTTGGCCGGACGGACGGACAGGACATCGCCCTTGCCGTTGACCAGGACGCGGTCGCCGGTGATCAACGCTATCCACCGCTGCGCGGCGGCGGGCCGGGATGCGTCGGCCTGAAGGGCGGACGAAAGAGGCGATCTGGAGTGCGACGGCGAGATCGGCACCGTACGGGCCGGGCCCGCCGGCGCCAGGGACGCCGACGGCGTGGCCGCCACCAACAGCATGCTGAGCCCCACGAACGCGCCGAACGCAGGTCTCTTGGACGTGGACTTCACGAGTTCCTCTCGCTGGACGAGCCTTTCCCCGTGCCGGTGGGCCTGAGGAGAGGATGTGCAAGCAGCTTTTGGCTGCACCTATTTCCTTGAACGGCCGCGGACCGCACGTGATCACATGGCGTCGACCCCGCACGACCGCGTGGCTGCTGCCCGACGCACTAGCTAGTTGGTGCTGAGAGCCGTCAAAACCGCTTCACCCGCGGCCTTCAGCACCCACGGTGTGTCTCTCCGAGCCGCCCCACGCGGTGCGCGCCCGTGCGCGGCGGCGGTGTGAGGGGCGGGGCGCGGGGCAGGCCCGTCAACGGCCGCCGGTGGTCGGGAGTGTGATGAGGTGTTCGGCCGTCCACGCAAGACACCCCCTCTCGAAATGTTGGAGCATGCCCGGGGTGTGGTGTGGGTGCCGCGTCGGGCCTCGAGCCGTCACACCGTGCCTGGACACGCACCGGCTCAGGCCATCTACCATGTCGGCTGGCTGGTGGGCCCAGCCTCCCTGCTGACCGGCACGATCTCGATCTGATTCGGCCTGGCCCGAAGGACGACATTACGGAAGGACCGCCCCAGGCTGCCATGGTCTACCGCATACATTTCACGGTTCAGGATCTGGCCCGCACACGTGTGGCCGACGCGCCGATGCCGCTGCACGAGCTGGAACTTGCCGCGCGAGCGCTGCAGAGCCGCGGCCGGCCCGCCCGGCTCGATGCCTGGCGCCACCGTGCGCGCGCCCAGCTGTCCGCCCAGGCTCGCGTGGCGCTGACGCTCATGCCTGCCGTGGGATGTTCCCCGGACTTCCTCAGCCCGGCCAGAGCGGGCGGTGTCGAAGACCTTCTGGAACAGGTGCGCAGCACACCACGCGAACACGTCAGGACGAACCTGCTGGAGACAGCACGGCGTCGTCCTTCACTGCCCGCCTGGACCCGCCGCCTGGCCGACGACGCCTCCTTGTTCGCCGAGCTCTGCACGGGACTCGGCGACCTCCATACCTGCCTGCTCGCTCCGCACTGGGACCGCTTCACCGCACACCTGGAGGCGGACCGGCCGCTGCGCCTGCAGCAGTTGCTCACCGGCGGGGTCGAGCAGCTGCTGACCCAGGCCAACCCCCAGTGGATGCGATGGAAGGCCCCGGTCCTGGAAGTCCGCATGCCCAGCGGAGCCGACCGGGACGTTCACCTGGACGGAGAAGGCCTGTTGCTCGTCCCGTCGATGTTCTGCACCCGCGCCATCGTCACCGACGGCCCGCCCGTCTCGGTGAGCTACCCCGCCTGCCCGGACCGCCACCCTGGTGACCTCACCGTCCCTGCCTCAATACCCGGCCGCTCACGCTCCTCCGGTGCGTCGACGCTTCTGGGCCGCACCCGCACCACGGTGCTCACCACCGTCGCCGAGCACCCGGGGTGTTCCACCAAGGAACTCGCCGCTCGCGCGGGAATCGCTCCCGCGAGCGCCAGCGAACACGCCACGGTCCTTCGCGAGGCCGGACTGATCCGCTCGCTGCGCCACCGCAACTCCATGCTGCACAGCCTCACCCCCCTCGGCCTGGCCTTCCTCAA
The DNA here is from genome assembly GCF_054729265.1 of Streptomyces krungchingensis. Taxonomy (NCBI): domain Bacteria; kingdom Bacillati; phylum Actinomycetota; class Actinomycetes; order Kitasatosporales; family Streptomycetaceae; genus Streptomyces; species Streptomyces krungchingensis. The sequence continues at coordinate 47,589 of NZ_JBPUKY010000001.1, read as the reverse complement.
CACCCCTGAGGAAGGCTGAGAAGCCGCGCCGGCGCGATGCGCCGCGCCCCGCACCGCGCCGGCCCGTGCCGGCCGGCCGTGCGGCGGCCTGCGTGAGCTGATGCCAGGCCGGGACACCACGCTCAAGATGCCGCGACCGAACCGTTCGCCTGCCTCGTACCGGATCCGCTCGCGAAACCGCCGTCGCTCCGCGGTCAGTCCGCCACCCTGCGCATACCGCATATCCCCGGCCTACCGCAGGGATCACCACACGTCACGACCCCCGACAACAATCCGAAGAGCTCAGTAACGCGGTCACCGGCCAGAACTCCTTCGTGTTGGCTGCCTGCGGCTTCAGAGAGGTGCCAAGCGGCGTAGGTTGTGCGCCGCAGCGCTCTGTACTCCTTCGACGCGTCGTCAGAGTTGCGGCAGTACGCGGTCGAAGAACACGCGGTCGCTCTCGAAGACGGGCTGAAGCCGGGAGAACTCCTGAGGTGTGACCCAGCGGGCGTCGCTCACCTCACCCGGATGCAGAACGACCTCGCCTTCCTCAGCCTCCGCCGTCCACCAGTGCAGACGGAACGTGCCGTCCTCGGTCTGCGACTCCCAGACCTTGGCCACGGGCGAGACCCTCAGCCCGACTTCCTCGTGCACTTCCCGGATCAGGGCTTCAGCCTGCGTCTCACCGTGTTCGAGTTTGCCGCTGAGGGGCGCCCAGTATCCTGACAGCCTGGCCAGCGGACCCCGCTGGATGACGAGCACTCGCTCTTTGCGTCGCACCACCGCGACGATCGCTTCTCGCTGATCCATCATGCTCCTCCTTCGGCGGTTTCCCGGGCGTAGAAGACGGTGAGCGCATCGTGGGGGGTGCCCTCGTCATGGGTACCGGGGTAATCCGCTCAGTGCCATGCCGCGTACAACTCCGTCGCCACAGTTGCCGGACTGACCCCAGCTGGTTCCGGAAAGGGCCCGAAGGGCGCCCTGGATCGATGACCAGCTGTTCCCGGCTGATGCCGGCCGTTGCCGGCGCGGCCAGACGCCCGGCGAAGAACTCCTCGATTTCCCTGCCCACTTCGGTGGCATCGGTCAACGCTTCGGTGGCTGGTGCACGCCGCTGCACGGAGTGCCTGACGTTCAGCCGACAACCAGAGCCCGTGAGTTCCTCGTACGATCCGGGATCGGGAAAGCCCTGAATGTCGTTCAGGTACGGGGCTCCTACGAGCGACGGCGAAGCGCTGGAACTCAGGCAGGAACGAGTCGACCGATACTGGCACACTCTCGGCGACCACCTGGTCCATGACGTCGGCCAACCGCCTGATTTCCCCGGCCGCGCCCACTTCCTGGACTCCCAGGTGGCTCGCCGCAGGACCCAGTTCGATGATGTCGGCCCCCTCCGACCGCAGCCGCCGGGCGCGCCCCACCGCTCCTTCAGCAGCCAGGTATCTGCTGGCTTCCGCGGACGAGTCTGCTGTCATGTTGACGGCCTCGACCAGCAGCGGCCGGCCCATGGCTATGGGCGAGGAATCCAGGTGCTGAGTCATGACGGTGCCTCCCGGGTCGATCCCAGAAGCCCAGGCGCGCGGCGCACGTCCATGTGACGAAGCCGTTCCACGATGGTTGCGCCCATCTCGACACGCCAGTCACCGCGAAGTACTCCTCCGCCTTCTACGGCCACTTCCGCGAGGCCGTCGGCTCCTCCCGCAACGTTGACCGCAAGACCCACCAGCAGGACCCTGCCAACCTCCGTGAGTCTATGCGCGAGTTGGCATTCGACTTGGAGGAGGGCGTCGACATGGTCATGGTGAAGCCCGCCGGGCCCAACCTCGACGTGCTCGTGAAGGTCATCGCCGCCGCGAAGAGCTGGATCGACCGCGACAAGGTGATCCTCGAAACTCTCACCGGCATCCGCCGGGCCGGCGCGCAGATGGTCCTCACCTACTGGGCCACCGAGGTCGCACAAAAGCTCTTCGGTGGGGTGAGGCAGCCAGCGGCTCCGACGGTGACGAGTCCGAGCTCGGCACAGCCCTGCTGGAACGTGTCGAGGCCGAGGGCCGTGACGGGGCCGACAGGCAACACCGGGGATGAGATCGGAATGGGTGGTGATGTGGTGGGCCGCCCACATATGAGTTCGCCAGTGAGGCTGCAGGGAATGCGGCCCTCAAGGTGGACCTCTGCGAGCGGGACCTGGTTCTCGATGCCCGATGAGGCGACGACGACGTGCGAGGGTTTTCATCCCACTCGTAAGTGGCCTTCACGGGCGCGGAACTGGCGGGTGGCGGCGAGGTGCATGGCCCCACCGGCCGGCCTGCGACCGCACCGGCTGCAGCCAACTCGCCTGCGGCTCGGCGCCGAGGACGATGCGACCGGTGTCCCCATGACCACCAGCGGGCGGGCCGTGCGCGGGCGGGAGAGCCGAGACGAGAACTCTCTGCAGATCGGGGCCCTGTGGCAAGCCCGCAACCCGCACCCCAGTCCCGCGCACATCCTCCCGCGCCGCCGCACGGCCACGCGCCCGTGCACGGCCCCGCGCGACAGGCAGCGGCGCTTCCGCCAACGGTTCGTCAGGCGGGACCGCGACGTCCGACGTGATCAGGCAGGAGAAGGCCGATCGATCCCTTCGGGCGTCGACACGGGCTTCAGAAGTCGTCCGCCCCGTTGCGGAGTTCGGGAGTCCAGTAGCCGGTGAGTGCCTTCGCCGGGTCGGCGGCGATGCCCTCGCTGCCGGGCGCGCTGACGGCGATGACCGTCGAGTCGCCCTCCAGCGTGACGGAGAACGCCGACACGGGCTCGTTGTCCTCGTCCACACCGCCGTTCGACACCTTCAGCAGGGCGTAGGCCGGGGCCCCTGCCGAGATCACGACAGGTGCGGCCGGCTTGCTCTTTGCGACGGCCGGGACATCCTGCTTGTGGCTCTCCAGGAGCTGGACGTGCGGGAAGCCCGCCAGGCGGCACGAGTGCCCGGAGGTGTTCTTCGCCGTGAGAATGAGATGGGTGTACGGCGGACCGTCCTGAGTGGCGGCAGTGATGGTGACGTCCCCGGCCGTGCACACCGGGGTGGAGCCGGCAGCCTGCCTGCCGGTCGAGCCCGTGGAGTTCGCAGACCCCGAAGACCCCGAAGACCCCGAAGAGCCCTGCGATCCGGTCGACCCGGCCGAGTCGGTCGTCTCCGCCGTTTCCGACGCGCCGTCGGTCTTGCCGGCCGCCGCCGATTCGCTCGCCGAGGAGGAGGCCGAGGAAGACGCGTTGCTGTCCTCGCCACCCTGGCAGGCGGTGAGGGAGAGAGCGAGTGCCGCGCCGGCGACGGCGAGCAGGGCGGGACGGCGCAGGAGAGTGTTCATGAAAGGTTCCCCGATGAATTGGTGCGGAGCCGCAAGCCTGTTGCCGGCGGCCATGGTGGTCTGGTCGGTGTACCGCGGTTCTGAACTGCCCTAGCCCGTCCGGTAGCCGGACAGAAGGGTGTGCGCGAACCCGTGCCTTCAGTCGATCACCGCGCGCCGTCGTCTCCCAGGCAGTTCACCCGGCAGAACTACCGACTGTCATACTTCTGCCGGTGGCTCGCGCTGGGAGAGCCGGACGAACGGAGACATCAACAGTGCGCGGTGCCACGCCTGTCGGCAGTGACTTCGGGCACCGACTGCGTCAGCTGCGGACGCGCGCCGGACTCAGCCAGGAGGCACTCGCCCACGCGGCCGAGGTCAGCGTCAGAGCACTGGCGGACATGGAACGCGGGCGCACCCGGGGACCGCAGCGCCGTACCGTTCAGGCTCTGGCCGAAGCGCTGGGACTCGAAGGCGACGAGGCAGCGCGCCTGGAGCAGTCCGCCGCCCTGGGCCGACCGCGCCCCCGCACCACGGACGGCCTCGCCGCGTCCGCCACGTTGGCCCTCCCGCGCGACATCGGGGACTTCACCGCACGAGCCCCGGCACTCGCCCGGCTGCTGGAGCTGGCCCATGACGCCGAGCGCGGCCGGTCGGCGGTCACCGTCGTCACCGGGCAGCCGGGGCTCGGCAAGACCGCGTTCGCCGTACACGCCGCGCATCACCTCGCTCCGCACTTCCCCGACGGGCAATTCGCCCTGGACCTGCGCGGTATGGACCCCGAGCCGACCCCGCCCAGGGACGCGCTGTCCCGGCTACTCGGCGCAATGGGCATCGCCGACGCCGCGATACCGGCCGACACCGACGACCGCGCGGGCCTGTGGCGATCCCTGGTCAGCGACCGGCGCGTGCTCCTGCTGCTCGACAACGCCGCCGACGAGGCCCAGGTCCGCCCCCTGCTGCCCGCTGCCGGACCGTCCCTGACACTCGTCACCAGCCGCCACTCCCTGGCGGGCCTGGAGTCCGTCCACCGCAGCGATCTCGCGCTGCTGAGACGCGAAGAGGCGGTGGAACTCCTCACCCGCATCCTGGGCCCGGAACGCGTGCAGGCCGAGGCACAGGCGGCGCGGGACCTCGCGGACCTGTGTGGACACCTCCCACTGGCCGTCCGGATCGCCGGCCAACGGCTGCTGAGCCGACCCCACGAACGGCTGAGCAAGCTCGCCACCCGCCTTGCCGCCGAAGGACGGCGCCTCGACGGCCTGCAGGCCGGCACCCTGCGCGTGCGCGCCGCCTTTGCGCTCTCCTACCGGCAACTCGCCCCAGAACCGAAGACCTTCCTGCGGCGGGCCGCACTGGCCGCCGGCGCGGACTTCAGCCCCGAAACCGGCGCGCTTCTGGCCGGACTGTCATACGACGAGGCGTTCGCCTGCGCCGAGGAGCTGACCGACGCCGGACTGCTCCAGAGCGATGCCAACGCCGAGCGGTACAGCTTCCACGACTTGCTCAGGCTCTACGCAGCCGAGCTGACTGAGACGGAGGACAACCCCGGCGACCGCGACGCCGCCCTCGACCGCGCCGCTCGCTGGATGCTGCGCAGGGCCACCGCCGCCGCACTGCACTTCGAGGCCGACCCGGTCCTGGCCGCACCGCACCGCGACCCGGACCCGGACACGGCGCCCGTCGGCAGGGACGAGGCGCGGGCCTGGCTGGAGGCCGAGCGTGCCCAGTGGCTCGACGCACTGCGCCGAGCCCACGCGTCGGGCCGGCATCGAGAGGTCCTGGACACGGCAGAGGCCATGCACTGGTTCTCCGACGTCACCCAGCACTGGGAGCAGTGGGTCGAGGTGTTCGCGTGCGCCGCAGAATCCGCGCGCTCGCTGGGCAGCAGACAGGAAGAGGCAGTCCACCTCAACTACCTCGCCTGGTCCTACAACCTCTGCGTCCACGACCCCGACGCCGCCCTGACATCGGCCGATGCCGCGCTCACAGCGGCACGCGAGTGCGGGGACGGTCTGCAGGAGGGCTGGGCACTCGGCTACGGCGCGGGCGCCCTCCACCGCCTGGGCCGGACCGAGGAGGCCCACGGGCGGCTGCGGAAGTCGGCCCAGTGCCTCGCCGCACAGGATTCCCCGCAGGCCCGGCTGGCCGAACTGACCATCCTCAACACCCTGGGCACGCTGTTGCGGCAGACGGGGCGGCCGGCAGAGGCCCTCGACATCCACCGCCGCAGCGAGCGGATCTGCCGGGCAGGGATCCCGGGCCGTACGGACGAGCTGATCGCCCTCTACCATGCGGTTGCTCGGCAGCAGATCGGCAATGACCTCGCGGCCCTGGAACGCTGGCACGAGGCTGAACCGCCTTTGCGGCAAGCACTCGCCGACTTCGAGGCCGCCGAAATGCCGGCCTGGGTGGAACAGGCCCGGCTCGACCTGGGACGGGCACTCGCTGCCGCGGGACACCCCGAGGCACGGCAGACACTCCTCGCCGCCCGCGACGCCCTCGCCGCGTTGAAGAGCCCGCGCCAGGTTGAGGCCGCCGCCGCTCTCGCCGCCCTCGATCAGATCACCACCGTCGGGTGAGACCAGCGCCCGCTGCGGGGAGCAGGCAATCGCTACGTCGTCGAGGACCTTCGCCCTGCTCCACCAGTTCAAACGCCTCGCTGTCCGCCGGGAACGCCGAACCGAACTCCACGACGCCTTCGTCTCGTTGGCTTCCAGCCTCATCTGCTGGAGACGCCTCAAGAAAGCCCACGCATGATCCTTTTACACGCTCATATACTGCTATGCCTGGAAGGCTGCGACCTGGTCCGGCACCGAGAAGTCCGAAGCACAATCCGGACACGTCGTGCGGCCGAACAGATGGGCCAGATGCTCTGCGGCCACTGACTGCCCGGCTCTGACGGCCACACCGTGCAGCCGCGCTGCCAGTGGCGGCAGGTCCGCGTGGGCCGCCGGGCGGACCTCGGTGAGTATGGGTCCCTCACGGCCGAAAACCCGAAAGCGCGCGTTCGGGTCCCGACGGCGAGTGCCTGGAGGCTTGTGGGAGAGGTCGACCTCCAAGCTCAGTGCGCAGGAGGGGCACACCACGGGGTGCTCCTCGCGGCGCAGTCTGTGCCTCCATACGGGCACCCCCTCAAAGGCCAGGAGGTGCTCCAGCCAGTACAGAAAGTCGTCTACATCGCCCTCGAAGGGCCCTGCCAACACGACGTTCTGGGTCAGCTGGTGCAGCTCGTTGATCGCAGCCGGGTAGCACGCCTGGACGTAGCCGGGCTCGTGAAGCTGCTGCTCCTCGACGACGATGCGGCCGGCCAACCCAAGGGCCGGCCAGCGACCGCCCGGCTTGCGACTGGTAGCGATGTCTGCCAGAACGGGCAGGGCGGCAAAGCTGGCCGTGTACACCGACCCCTGGTGGTAGAGAGAAGCCCACAGCTCCTCCCATGCCTCGTCAGACAGCTCGGGATCACCGATCTCGTCAAAGAGCCGTGGCAGGTCGGATGCGGATCCATAGGCGTGCTTCAGACGGGACCAGTCCAGTGTCATGGCCGCGATCATCCCAGCCGCATCCGACCGGCACCCCGTGCCTCACCATTCCCACCAACAAGATCGTGTTACGAGTTCTCACGTGAAAGCGGACTGCTACGCGGCAAAGTCCGCCAGGCCGAAGGCCACGCGAGAGAGCCCGGCGCCCGCCTGATCGACAGCCAAGGCCTCAATACGTCCGCCACCGTCCACCTGAGCAGCCAAGGCAGCGCCTCTGAAGCCGAGGCCACCGTCATGACCGAGCGCTGATGGAGCCGAGAGGGGGAAGACAGACGTCGTTCTGCGGCTGCGAGTCGAGGCCCGGACAGCGGGCGGCGCAAGAGCCGATCGCGAAGCAGAATACGATCAACGGCTTCATGAGGATCAGGGCGAGCCACCCGTCACCGGCCGCAACCGGCGATACACCAAGACCGTCCTGGGGATGTGTGGGAGCACATCTGCCCCAGCGCCCGACCGAACGGCGCGGCTTGCGCCTGTGGCCCGTCGGCACCGTCCTGGTGCTGACGCTCGCCACCGCGCTCCTCGTGGCCGCCGCGGTCTTCTCCACCGGATGGAACCTTCTGGACGCCCACGGACTCAAGTCCGAGAACCGCGGTGGCTGGGGCGGGCCGACACGATCTTTATTAGTTACCTCCCCGGTCCGGGACCGGACGTCGAGCAAGACCAGGGGGCCGATCGGGCCTATTGCGGGCAGGCAGGAGCCAGCCCGATCCGCGGCCAGCGTAAGGCCCCCCAGGCCATGCCCGACCCCAGTCCTGGCAGGCCACCGGCCAAAGATCGCGCCAACGCCCGCGTGGGTACGCTCACCTGTAGTGGGGTCCACATCGGGGATGTGGGAGGACGCAGGCGCCGTCATGTGCGTCGGAGGACCAGCACGGCCACGTCGTCGAGGTGGTCGACCGCGACTGCGGCGTCGAGGATGCGGTCGGCGGTCTCCTCGGCGTTCAGCCCGTCGTGGACGGCTTGGGCGGCCAGTGTTCCGGCTCGTTCCAGTCCGGCGTCCAGCGTCAGGCCCGGTCCTTCGACCACGCCATCGGTGACCATGACCAGCGTGGTGTCCGCGTCCAGGGCGAAGGCCTCCTCGCGGTAGTTGATGCCGGGCACGACGCCCAGGACTGGCCCGCCCGGCAGCTCACGAACACCGTGACTGCCGTCTCTGTGCGCGCACAGAGACGGCACATGGCCGGCGCTGGTGCCGGTGACCCGTCCACCGCGCGGGTCGACATGCAGGAGGGTGCAGCTGGCGAATCGTGCGACATCCATCGTGGTCAGCAGCTCGTTGGTGCGGGTCAGCACGGTTCCGGGATGCGGTTCGTGGGCGGCGATCGCGCGCAGGGACGAGCGGACCTGTCCCATAAGGGCGGCGGCGTCGACATCGTGTCCCTGAACGTCGCCGATCTCCAGGGCGATGGCGCCGTCGGGCACCACGTAGGCGTCGTACCAGTCTCCGCCGATGTCCAGCCCGTCCCGGCTGGGCCGGTAGCGGGCGGCGACCTCCAGACCCGGGAGGTGCTCGGGCAGCGTGGGGAGCATGGTCTGCTGCAGCGCCGTGGCCAACTCGACTCGCGCCTGCTGCAACCGGATGCGCCGTAGTGCCTGGCCGGCCAGGTCGGCCAGCACGCCCATGAGGGTCCGCTCCTCCAGGGACGGCAGGTATCCGCTGCCGTAGGTCATCGCCCACGCCCCAAGTGGCTGATTGCCGGTCTCGCCGAGAGGGGTGATCGAGAGGGTGTAGTCGGAGCCGAGCCGGTCTATCCACGGCAAGCTGGCCCCATGCGGCCAGCGGCGGATGTAGTCCTCCCGGTCGAGGACGAACAGCGGCTTGCCGGTGCGGATCGCCTCGGGCAGCGGACTCGGATGGCCCAGCTGCAGGCCGTGCAGGGCCTGGGCCTCACGCATGGCTATCCCGGCATCGGTGGCGCAGCGCAGGCGGCCGTCGTCGAGTGCGAACAGGACGCCGCTAGCGCCGAAGGTCGCGGCGAGCCGGGTCAGGACGACCTGCTGCAACTCCTGCTCCGAGGCTGCGGTGATCAAGACGGAGGAGAAGTCGGCGATGTCCTTGGCGCGCTGTCGCTCGGCAGCCAGTGCGGCCTGCGCCTTCTGCTTGCGCTTCTCCTGCTTGGTGTCGTCGCGGAGTACCCCGAAGATCCGTTCGGGGCCGCCATACCCCAACTGGAGCCGACGGGTCTGAAGGGCGAGTTGGTGCCAGCCATCCTGCGGGGTGAGGTGGCGCAACCTCATCCAGGGGGACTGCTCGATGGGGGCCGAGCGCAGGAGCTGCCTGAAGGCTTCCCGGTCGTCAGGATGCAACGCCGAGATCACTCTGGAAAGCGGCGTAGTGAGATCCGGAGAGAGCGCGACCAGGGCGGGTGCGCCACCGAGCCAATCCAGCTGATCCCGCTGGGGTGAATACATCCACAAGCCGAGGTCGGCGGCCTCGGCGGTCAACCGGAACGGGATCAGCAGGCTGGCCAGGTCGTTGTGCGCATCCAGGGAGTGAACCCATACCAGCTCCTCACCGCAGACGGGATCCTTCACCGGCCGCGCCTCGAGCAAGCAGGCAACAGGTACTCCGCTTTGCCCCGGGACCTCCAGCACCCGCATCGCGACCGCCTTCGTCCTGGTGGCGGCCACCACGAGACTCTCGGCCGACAGCCGCTGGCTTGCGGGGTACAGGTCACCGAAGCCGCGTCCCAGGCACTCCTCCGCCGTCCTGCCCAGCGCCGAGGCCATCGTCGAGTTGATGCTGTGGACGGCACCATCCAGCGTCAGAAGAGCCGACGGGCCAGACCCTCGAAGAAGTTCGTCCGAGGCATCCATCTGTGCCTCCCTGGCGCATAGCAAAACACCCTCTTTACCCATATTCGCGTATTCTGCCGCGATGTATCGGTGAAGGGTGTGTCTGACCGCCTGCGTAGAGTGACGACGGCGGGGAAACCGCTTGAAACTGTGGGCGGCGGACTGCGATGAGGATGAGGGGGCAATGGAGCTCGGTTGCCGTACAGCCGCGGAGTACGGCAACCACCGCAACCGCAGGTGGCTATCAACGGCCGTCGATGACCTCACGACCATGTCCTGGACCGCGATGACCGTCCGGCCGAAAGTTCGGGACGAAAAGCCCCGTGCCCGTTACGTGCCCGTTCCTGCGGGACGCAGCGGTGACCCACAGGGAACGACGGCCCCACCCCTGCTCCGACCCAGGTCAGGAACTTTGCAGGTCAGCCAATCGCGCATACGTCGTCTTCCAAACTGGGGCCCCGGCGAGTCGCGCGACCGACGCCAGAGGTGGCCTTCCCGTCCGTTCGAAGCCACTGCGCTCGTGGGTGGCGCGGCGGTGTGGTTCGTTTCGGGGTCGGTGTGGTGGCTGCTGTCCGGGTCGGCTTCCGCTGTGGGGGTGGAGGCGGGGGCGGGTGCGAGCGCCCTTTGGGGGGCGTGTGGCTCGGCGGGGTGCTGGTCGGGCGGACAAGTGGTGGTGTGCCGGTGTCGTTCGGTTCGCGCCGGGGGCGTCGGCCTGACGGGAAAACGGCCCGGGCGACGGATCGCTGGCCGACTCCGGTCGCCGGGCGGGGAGCAGACCGTCCGAGGCGGTCCGGGACGGCGTGGTGGAACCGCCGATCCCACCCCCTTGTCCGTCATCGTGACCGGCTTTGCCGGCAGCGCCAACAACGTCTCGGCGGGCAACACCGGTCAGGTGGGAAGTTCCTCGCCTGTCTGCTCGCGCACCATGTACTCGGCGTACCAGGCGGGCCAGTTGTCGTCGCGCTGCCCGGTGCGCTTCTCGTGCTCCCCGTGGGCCGCCTCAGCACGCCGCAGCGTGGCCTCCAGGTCGCTCACCGATGCGTATGTCGTCGGCCCGGAGCCCATGCGGCCGGCAAGGCGCGTGGTGAGTTCCTGCACCAGCCAGGTGTTGCCGTCCGGGTCGCTGAACGAGAAGAGCGAGAAGTAGCTGCGACGGTCCGGGTCGAGTCCTTCGGCCGTGCCGTCCGAGGTGAAGTGGAAGAAGTTGCCGACGTCCACTCCTGCGGCGACCAGCTGGTCTCGCGCGACCTCGATGTCCGAGACGGTCAAAATCGTGCCCTGGGACGATCCGGGTGCCGCTTTGGTGAAGCCGGTGCCGAACATGACGGAGGAGCCGGAGCCGGGCGGCGTGAAGTGGACGATTCCGGGGGGTGCGTCGTCGAGGCGCCAGCCGATTTTGACGTAGAATTCCTTCGCCCGCTCGACGTCCGAAACCGGAAGACTGATGACTTCGAGCTTCGTGTCGAACCTCCCCATGTTCGCCGTCTTACTCGCACCCCGGCCCGGTTTATCGATTGTACTCATCATGGTCTCCCTGATGATTTATCTTTGCCACGCTAACGCCGCGTCTGTCCGGCCGTATTTGGGGGTGACTCGGGTGGCTTCCCGAATATCCAGGTTAACGGTTCCCTGCATCGAGGGCATTACCAACGTGGGCTCGAACCGTGGCTCTCGACGGAGTTGCCTTCGTCGTCCGCCAGGGCAGGCGAGCCTGCTGCACCGCGGTGGTGCACATGAGCCGTCAGGCTGCGGTCGATCTGCAGGGACAGCAGGTCGGGGCGGCTGTGGTGACCGCGCGAGTCGGTGAGTCGCTTGCGGAGGTCGATCAGCGCGAAGTCCAGGTCGACGATCACTTCGCCTTCCCCGGAGGTGAGCGGCTCGCCGATGACGCGGCCTTCGGGGTCGATGATGGCGGTCCTTCGGGGTCGATGATGGCGGTGAAGAACCCGCCGGACACAGCGCCTGCGGAACCGCCGGTGTCCTTGGCGATCTGGGCCTGCTGGTGGGCATCGAGCCAGGCCGTGGCGGTGACGACAAAGCCGGCCGACTCCAGGGCATGCTGGCGGATGTTGACCTCTATCTGGTCGGCGAAAAAGCTGACCGCCGAAGGCGCCCGAAGACATCGAGGCGTGAATCTGCTCACCGTCGGCGATGAGGGCGTAGCGCGCCAGCGGCAGGTGGTGCTCCCAGCATGCGAGCTGCCCGATCCGGCCGACGGTGCTGTCCACCGCACGCCGGCCCGACCCGTCGCCCTGGCCCCAGATCATGCGCTCGTGATACGTGGGGGTGATCTTCCGTCGGCGCTGAAGGAGGGTTCCGTCGGCATCGAACAGCAACTGCGTGTTGTAGATCGTGCCGCCGTCACGTTGCGGTTCGTCACCGCAGCTCCTCTGGTGTTTGCTGCGGCGTAGCGACTGAGCGGAAGTGCCGGTTCTGCACAGGGACCGTCACGCCGATGCCGACGTGCGAAACCACCGCGTTGGGCCGCCGGATCGCGGCCCAACCGCCGGCCTGCTGATGTGGCTCCCGAAGGACCTGACCAGCGGCGACGGCGCTCGGCCGGGCCGCGGTCGCGACCGCTACCCGACTCAACGCGTCGTCTTCCGACCGGGGGCAGTTCGACTCCACCAGTCGTTGACGATCCCGGCGTATTCCCCAGCGGCTTCCTCCCAGACCCAGTGGCCAGCGTCGACGACGTCGAGTTTGCTGTTGGGCAGGTACTGGTGCAGGTATTCGGCGTTCGCCACCGGCACCACCTGATCGTCGCGGCCGGCGATTACCTGTACGGGGGTCTGGATGCCGGGCAGCAACTCGCGCAGGACCGGCAGGTCCTGGCGGAAGGCGCGCAGGTACGGCATCTGGTCGACCATCCGCTGGCCCACGTAAGAGCCGAGGTAGTCCTCGCGCACGGTCTCCGGCATCTCGTAGCTCTTGATCTTGTCGATGGCGGCCGCCACGATGACCTTGGGGGCCAGCTTCCGGTACGGCGCAAGGTCTTTGGCGTACACCCACTCGTGCAGCGGGCCTCCCAGCTGTAGCGGAGCCGCCGCCGCACCGCTGCCCACGACCGCGCTGCGGAACCGGTCGGGATGCTGGGCCGCGGCGAACAGGATCGCGCTGGTGCCGATGTCCGGGCCCACGACGTGTGGCATAGCCATGTCGAACTCGTCGGCGATCCGCACGATGAATTCGCCCATCGCCCTGGGCGTCAGCAGGTCCTCTCGGAGTTCGGAATGCCCGAACCCCGGCAGGTCCACCGCGACGAGGTGGGTGCGCTCGGCCAACCGCGACCAGGTCGCGTGGTAGGCGTAGAGGCTCTCCGGGAACGGGCTCAGCAGCAGTGCCTGCCCGTCATGGAGATCGTCGCTCTCGGCGTAGCGGATGGACAGTCCATCGATCCGCCGGAAGCGTGGTCTGATCTCACTCATGTGCGCCTTGCCCTTCTTGATCCGACCTGGGTGTTGAGCGGGGGAAGCCAGCTCCCCTCACTCCCAATGAGAGCATATGCTCATATATTTCTCGGAGCTAACCTGCGCGTTTCACTTGCTGTGGGCGTCGGGGATCTGTGCGAGGGCTTGGTCGAGGATGGTGATGTGTTCGGTGGCGGTGCTGGCGTCGGCGTTGCCCGGCCCCACTACGCCGGCCAGGGCCTCGCCGGTGTTGTCCAGGACGCCGGCAGTGGGTGGTAGTCGAAGCCGCGTCTGTAGGTAGCCGCGGCCTGTTCCTTCTCGGAGTGGCGGTTCACGGGCCGTCGGACGTACTGCTCGTCCCGGGGGAAGACCGGTCCAGCAAGCCGGCGTTGCCGTGTCTGCCCCGAGGGTGGACCCCCTTTGGGCAACCGGCGGAATGCGCTGACCTGCTCAAACGCGCCTCTGATCATGTGAAGATCCCGCGATAGGCCCTGGGGATTCCCAGTGCTTCCATCTAGATGGAGCGGAGCGGAGGGACGACCGCGATCCGGCGCGGGCTTGGGTAGGGTCTCTGCGCGGGCGCGGTGTCTGTCGTGCGTGGAGAGTACCGGGGCAGCCGGAACGCTGGGAGTAAGATCCGCGGGCGTCGCTGGCTCGTCCGGGCCGGCCGAGTCCTGTGGGGGGACCTTCCGATGAACTTCCGGCTGCGCGCTGTCCGCGCACTCGTGCTGCTGGCCGGCTTCTATCTGATGGGCGTGGTTCTACTGGCGGTCATGGCGGTGCTCGACTGGCTGCTGGTGACGCGTCTGCTCACCGCGCGGGCGGCGTGGCTCGAGGGCATGGTCCTTGCCGTCACCGTTCTGCTGGCGGTGGCGATTGTTCGGGGCATGTTCGTCTTCTTGCGAGCCGGGCGCCTGGGTCCGGTGCCACACGCGGTGGCGGTCACGTCGCAGGACCAGCCCGAGTTGTGGGAACAGGTGCGCGCCGCCGCCAAGGAGATAGGGGAACGGCCGCCGGACGAACTCTACCTAGTTGCCGAGGTCAACGCAGGCGTCGCCGAACAGAGTCGCCTGCTGGGGCTGTTGCCCGGACGGCGCCGTATGCTCCTGGGCCTGCCACTGCTCGCCGGGCTGACCGTCCCCCAGCTGCGTGCCGTCTTCGCCCACGAGTTCGGGCACTACGCCAACCTCGACACCCGGCTCGGCGGCGTCACCATGCGCGGCCGGACGGCAGTGCTGCACACGGTGGACGTGTTCAGCCAGGGCAGCACCCCGTTGCACCACACGATCGGCGCCCTGTATCTCGGCTACGCCCGCATGTTCCTGCGAACCTCCCAGTCCGTGGCCCGCCACCAGGAACTTGCTGCCGACCAGGTAGCCGCCCGGCACGCGGGCCGTGACGCGACGGCTGCCGCGCTGCGCGCCCTTCCGGTCCTCGACTCCGCGCACACCCACTACCTGCAGACGTACGCCGAGATGGGCAAGCCGCTGGGGGCCTTGCCGCCGGTGGGCGAAGTGCACGGCGGCTTCCTGCGGCTGCTCGCCGCCCGGCAGGGGGAACGCCTCGCCGCCCTCGCAGCCGGGCAGCGTCCACCGCGGCCGCACCCATACGACTCGCACCCGCCGACCGCCGAACGAATCGCCTTGATCGAGAAACTCCCCGGCGACGAGCGGGCCGACGGGTCGCCCGACGCGCCAGCTGCGCTCACCCTGCTGCGCGACCCGGGCCGGGTGTTCACCGCGCTGGAGGCACGCACGCTGCCGGCCGAGGCGACGCAACTGCGGCGCATGAGCTGGGACGACCTCGTCATGGCCCGCGCCGTCGTCGACGCCGAGGGCTGGTCCCGGCCGCTGCAGCTCGCCGTCGCCAGGGCGCTGCGATCCGAGGCGCAGGGCACTGACGAGACAGCGCCCGCACGCCGGGGCGCCCCGGCCCAGAAAGACGATGCCGGGTTGCCTGGTCTGGAGGAGGTACTCGACGCGTTCGACCGCGGCTTGCTGTGGATGGCGGTTGCCGACCGCATACCCAAGCCACCGCAAGCGGCGCGACTGGTTGGGCTGTCGGCCCGCAACTTCATCCGGCCCAAGGTCTTCGATGGGCTCGCGGGCATGGTCCATCTGCGCCTCGCCGAGGCCGGACACGCCGCCCCCGACATCGCGTGGTCGGGACGCCCCGGACTTGCCCTGCCCGAGGAGTGGGAAAAGGCCATGGACGACGCACTCGATGCGGCCGTCGCCGACACGCCCGACACCATGCCCCTGCGCACCCTGCTCGCCGGCACTGACCGCGTGTCCCCGTAGCCGCCGCTCGACCCCTGGCTGCGTTACGACAGATGCGGTGCGGTAGGCAGCATGGCGGGGGTTTCTGATCGAGGATCCGAAAATCGTTCAACTGTGTAGAGGCGGCTCTTGCCCCAACAGAGTGGGTGGTCGCCCTCCGGAACCATCCTCATTCCGTCACCCGCAACACCGCATTTCGTCGGCTCCCCCTGTGGTGCGCAGGCTCGGGAGTTTCCCATCTCGTCGACGGCGTGTGCGGGCGGCCGTGTGTGACATCGTTGGACACCTCGTCGGCGGCCTTCGACGGACAGTGACGCCTTGCAGTGGAGCACGCATGTGGCTGTGTGGAACGGCTGTGGCGCGGCGTTGACACGCCGCGCCACAGCAGACGGTTGTTCGTTCAGGTGCTGCCGTCGGCGGGGAGCAGTGCCTTGGTGATGTTTCGCCCGCCGCAGATACGGGCCGCGGCGGCCGCCGCGCCACAGTCCTCGTCGGGTACCCGGTACGACGCGTTACGCCGGTGCCGTAAAGCCGCCGATCTGCTGTTCGAGCAGCTCGGCCAGTCGTAGTGGGGTGCGGTCCTCGAACATCGGGCCGATGAGCTGTACTCCCACCGGCAGGCCGTCGGGGGACAGGCCTGCGGGTATGGCGGTGGCGGGCAGGCCGGGCATGGTGGCCAGACCGGCCCAGACGAGCTGGTCGAGGTAGGGGTATGCGACGCCGTCGATGTCGATGAGGCGTTGAAGCAGATCGGGGTCGTGGTCGTGCACGAACGCGGGAGTCGGCGTGATCGGGCACACCACGGCGTCGAACTCGGCGAACAGCTGCCGCCAGCCGTGCCGGTGGACCTCGCGACGGCTGTCCGCCTGGATCCAGTCGCGGTGGCTGAACACCATGGCGCGCAGCCGCGCCGCGCCGAGACTCTCATCGTCCGCGCCAAGTGCGGCTGCGCGCTTGCGCAGCTGCTCGTACGCGTCGTCGGGAAAACGCGCACTGGTGCCGGAGAACAGCAACTGTGTGTAGAGCGTCGCGGCTTCGGCCAGGTCGGGCAGCAGTGCAGTGTGCCGTTCGACGTGGGCGCCGGCATCGATAAGGGCGTCGGCCACCCGGTTCACACCGGCCCGCACAGCGGATGAGGTCGCAATGAACGGATGCTCGTCCAGGACCAGGACCCTGAAGTCGCTCAGCCGCTCATGGCGTGCGGGCGGCAGCGTCAGCTTGTGCGCCACGCCGCGCGTGAGCGGGTCCGGCCCGGCCATGACGTCGAGCAGGAGCATCAGGTCGCGGGCGGTGCGCGCCATCGGGCCGACGACGGCGAGGTCGAGGTCGACCGGCAAGGCCGGCGTGGTGGGCGGTACCATACCGCGGTTCGCCACCAACCCGAGGGTCGGCTTGTGCGCGTAGATGCCGCAGAAATGCGCGGGGGTGCGCAAGGATCCGCCGATGTCGGAGCCGATGGACAACGCGCCGAATCCGGCCGCCAGGGCCGCCGCTGATCCGCCGGACGATCCGCCCGGCGTACGCCCGTGATCCCACGGGTTGTTGGTGGTGCCGTAGATCTCGTTGAAGCTCTGCAGATCCTGCAGACCCAAGGGCACATTGGTCTTACCGAGCACGACCGCGCCGGCAGCTTTGAGCCGCGACACCTGTACCGCATCCTCGGCCGGTACGAAGTCCCGGTACTGCGGCATGCCCCAGGTCGTCGGCGTCCCGGCCATGTTGTACGACTCCTTGACCGTCACCGGAATACCCAGAAGCGGCCGGTCCTCGCCCCGGCCGAATGCTTGGTCGGCATCGTGCGCAGCCGCCCGCGCACGATCGAAGTCAGACACACAGATTGCGTTGATCCTTCCCTCATCCCGCTCGATCCCAGCGATCGCCGCCTCGGTCAATTCCACCGAGGACACCTCACCAGCACGCAATGCGGCCGCCAACTCTTGGGCCGGCCGGAAATTCCAATCCATGAAACGGACGCTAACGGGCCGTCACAGAGGCCATAAAACTCCGCTTCCCGCAACGGAAAAGTCCGCGACACTCGCCCGGCCGCGGGCACGGCGTGGTGTCAGCCCGCTGTCAGCGTCGCGCCGGCCCCACAACCGCCGCTGCCAGTGCGGCGGTCCGGGGTGGCGAGAGCGGCCACAACGTCCTGGCCCGCAACCCTTGACGCTTTCCATCGCGTAGGCGGCCGCCCATCACCACCACCAGGCCGCGAGTGATCTCGGCTGCGTGTGCTGCAGGGGTCCGGCCGTGACCGGTCGGGCCCTGTAGGCGTTGCGCCTTGCATGGATGACGACGAGCAGCCTGATCTTGGCGAGGTCGATTTCACACCCATCGACGAGACCGTGGAGCGGTTGGCACTGCTGACCCTGGAAGAGGCACATGATCTGCTGACCTGCTGCTGACCTGCTGCTGGCCGTCGCGCAGCAGGGCAGCCCCATCTCACCCGAGGCCGACCGCCTGGCGCGGGAAATCGCTGCCCGTATCCCCTCCGAGAACTGAGCGCCGCATCGGTTCACCTGACAGCAGGTGCTGACGACATATGCAGAGTCGTGGGCTGCCGGCTGAGTCGGGCTGCTTGGCTGGGCCCAGGGCCGGCAGCGGCTCCAGCCGGGCAGACGGTCGTGACCGGAGGGCGGGCCTCGTCGCTGCCGACCGCGCGGCGCCCGGCCCGGCACCGGCAAGACCACACGGGCATGCGGTCGCAGCGGACGAACAGCACGTCTCCATCGGTGCCGATGTGATCGGTCTGGCGGTGGGGCCGGCGCTGGGGCACGCGGAGGACGTGGCCCCAGCGCCGGTGTCCGCCCGTGCCGAATGCCTGATCGGGACCGGGCGGAGCTGGTGCGCGGCCAAGACAGCGCCGCGTGCGGGGTGGCGCAGGGCGGGGGCGAGGAGTCTTCGGGCGTTCATGCCAGCCTCTGATCCGTGATGGCCAGTTCGCGGTCGCCTTGGCGGTAGCCGACGCTGCGGATGCCGAGTGCGTCTTTGAGCTGCCGGGCGGGGACGACCTGCGGGGTGGGGGCGGGGGCACGGCCCGGTTTGGGCAGGGGGTACGCGGTGGTGGTGGCGGAGTGGAAGGTGATGTTGCCCTCTGTCTTGGTGAACAGCTGGTGGACGTGCCCGTTGAGGCAGGTGACGGAGGAAAAACGGCGCAGGAGGGCGATGACCTTGAGGGCGTCGTCGGTGCTCCAGCCCCACTGCGGATACATGGCGAACAGCGGGATGTGGCTGAAGACCACGACGGGGGTGTCCGACGACAGTCCGGCGACGTCCTTGCGAACGAAGTCGATCTGGTCGTTGCCGAGGTGGCCGAGCTTTTCCAGGCTCAGGGTGTTGACCAGGGCGATGAAGTGCACGCCGTGGGTGTCGAAGCTGTACCAGCCGTCGCCGAGCGTGCCCATGCCGAAGGTCCGCCGGTAGGCACGGCCTGCATCGCCTATGGAGTCGTGCTCGCCCGGTACGGTGAAGACTCGGTCCGTCTTCATTCCGGCCATCATCTGCTTGACCTGGTCGAACTGCCCGGTCGTGGACAGGTGGGTGAGGTCCCCGCTGTGCATGACGAAGTCCGGTCTGAATCCGAGTGAGTTGACCTGGTTGATCGCTTCGGTGAAGGAGCCGGCCACGTCCATGTTCGCCGGGCCCTGGAACCCGATATGGCTGTCGGAGACCTGCACGAACCGCAGCGCGCCGCTTCCCGCTGCGGCGGCCCCGGCGGCGGTTTCGGCATGGGTGTCCCGGGAGTCCGCGATGTGGCTGATCACCTCTCCGCTGGCCACGGTCAGCACCACCGCGCCGCCGAACCACCCTGCGTGCCGCAGCAGTTGACGCCTCGTCATACCGTGTTCCGTAGGGGGCCGACCGGCGTCGTCGGCCGGTGCTCCGTCGTGACTGTCGTAGCAGTCGGTCATCAGGTCACCTCCACGGTGGCGGTCATGAACGGATGGATGGTGCAGAGGTAGGCGTAGGTGCCCGGCTTGGTGAACGTGTAGCTGTAGGTGGCATGGATGGCCAGGGCGGCGGAATGCAGCGGGCCGCCCGATTTGGCACTGGTGACGGTGTGAGCGTCCGTGTCCTGATTGGTCCAGGTCACCGTCGTGCCCGCTTTGACCTTCAGCGTGGCCGGGGAGAATGCGAAGTTCCTGATCGCTACGGCGTTCTCGGCCACCGGCGCGGCCGGCGCGCCGGTGGCCGAGGGACTCATGGGCATGCTCATGCTGGGCATCGGCGAGGCGCCCGGAGCGGAGCCCGCCGTGTTCCCCGGCCCTATGGCACCGGGCATCCCGGCCGTCCGGTGCTGACCCGGACCGGGTGTGATGACGGCGGCTGCGGTGGACGAGGAATGCGAGGACTGGCCGGATGAGCTGACGAGCCCCAGCGCGCCGGCGGTGGCGGCGGTGGCGACGGTGGCGACGGCCAGCCCGGCCGTGGCCCGTGATCGCCGGCCGGCGGTACGAAAGTTCAGGTACATGGTTGTCCGTTCCTCACTGGTCAGGCGGAGACGGGGACTGCGCCGGGTAGGCGTAGGCAACCGCAGGGATGTGTGGTGGATGCCGTGTTCATGGCCGCAGGCCCCTCGCGGCCCCGGCGAACGGGCAGTGATACTGCATGCCGGCCGCTCGCCTCGACGTGCCCCGCGCTGCGCATCCGCCCTTGCGTGCCGCGAAGGTACAGGCGGCGTACGGCAGTTCCTCATGCGGGGGAGGGGGCGCGAGTGACTCGTCGCAGGCCAGGCTGTGCCCGTACGGGTCGTGCGCACCCTGGGCCGGGTGGAGTTCTGCCCTGGTGGTTGCGCGGCTCTCGGTCGCTGTACACGTCGAGCGCTGCGCGGAGCGGTCGCCGTGGTGTGCGCTGGGCACGGGCCGGGGCTGCGCGGTGGCGCCGGCTTCGATGCGCGGGGGTGGGGCGAGCGTGGCCGGCGCCAGGAGCGCGTGCGTCGCGTGGTGTATCTCCGTCACCTCTGATCCGTCCTTTGTCGCGTGGGGAATCGATGCGCAAGTGCGCGTAAGTTGGCTCTCGTCTGGCTCCACGGGCGACAGGGCCCCCACGGTTCGACCTATATGCACTTTTTATGGGAGTTCTTGGCATCGCCCCCAGATCGCCCCGTCTCCCCCGGGCGCTGAGCGCGCACGATCCTGGCGGTGCCGTGAGGCCTGGCACGGAGTGCCGCCCGCGGCGCTCGCAGAGTGTCACCCGCATCGCGCCGTGCGTTAGAGGACAAAGCAGTACATATGCGCGATGATCGTCTTATGTCCTGGAGTCCCCGAAAACGTGGTCCAAGGACCGACCCGGATCGCTCCGCGCACCGTGTCTCTGGTAAAGGGACCCTTTCGACCGCGGATGAGGAACTGCTGCGGACCCTTTACGCCGAGCACGCAGGGCCCCTGTTCCACTACGTGCTGCGACTGACCTCAGGAGATCGGCAATGGGCGGAGGATGTGGTGCAGGAGACGCTGCTGAGAGCGTGGCAGCATCCCGCCGCGTTCGACCCCGCACGCGGCCCGGCCCGGGCATGGCTGTGTACGGTCGCCCGGCATCTGGTCATCGACGCCCACCGGGCCCGGCAGGCCAGGCCGGCCGAGGTCGGCGGCGACGTGCTGGAGCGAGCCGCCGAGCAGACACCGGGCGAGGACGAGATCGAGCAGGCACTGCAGAGCTGGGCGGTTGCCGACGCCGTCCGGACACTGTCCCCGGACCACCGCGCGGTGCTGCTGGAGACCTACTACAGGGGCCGGACCATGGTGGAGGCCGCACAGGTGCTGGGCATCCCGCTGGGCACCGTGAAGTCACGCACGTACTACGCCCTCCACGCCCTGCGGCTGGCGCTGCAGGAACGGGGAATCGAGCCATGACCGCGGCGTGCAGGAGGTGGCGACCATGAGTGCGGAGCACGACGCCCTCAGGCTGGCGCTGGGAGGATACGTCCTGGGGACGCTGCCCTCGGCGGAAATGGAACAGGTGCGCGTCCACCTCGCAAAATGCGATGAGTGCCGAGCCGAACACTCCCGGCTGGCGGGACTGCCCGCATTGCTGGCGACGGTGACCGCTGCCGAAGTCGCGGGCCGGACGGCGCCGACGGCCGACGGGGACCTGGCCGACCGGCTGGTGGCACGGGCGGCCGAGAGCGCGCAAGGCTCCTCGCCCCCACGGCCCGCCGTGCCTGTGGTACCGCAGGCACCACAGGCATCACGGGCCGGTGTGCTGGAGAGGCTGCTGCAGCAGGCCGCGGCCCGGCGCCGAAGGACCTGGCGTCTGCAACTGGCCGGTGCCGCCGCCTCCCTGACGTTCATCGCGGCAGCGGTCGGCGGCACATGGCTGGCGGCTGTCGGAACCGTGGGCAGTCAGGCGACGCCGCCCGGGCCGACCGCGCCGACCGCCTGGCGCACCTTCTCCGGAAGCGACCCCACCACCGGCGTCTCCGCCTCGGTGAAGGTCTACCCCTCTGTCTGGGGCAGTGTCCTGCAGGTCTCCGCCAAGGGCGCGCCCGCTGGAATCACCTGCCGGCTGCAGGCGGTCGGGCCCGGCGGCGCCAGGACGGACGTCGCCACCTGGCGGGCAGGCGAGTACCCTCCCGGCACCACGATCCCAGGGGCGGTTGCCATGTCCCCGGGAGCCATCGAGCACTTTGAGATCCACGCAGGCGACGGTCAGAAGCTGGTCACCATCCGGGCGTAAGGCGTAACCGGCCGACGTCACCACGCCGTACGGCTCCGGGATCCGCGAGACCGTCCGACAAGAGCGCCCGGCAGATGAGGGCGGCGGCCCCGGAGGCCGACACCGGCGCCTCTGTGGCCGAGGGGCTGATTGACACCCCGTCCGCGGTGACGGCGGCTGGTCGCAGCGGCTGCCACCGGCCGGGAAAGGGCACCATCGCGGCCGGGCTGATCGAGGTGAAGGCCGTCCGGGTGTACGACCAGCGGTTCGAGAGGTGGGGGCAAGGGGCCATCCGCGCGATCCGGCCGCTGTGGAGCCGCACGTCCCCGGGCCGGTCGAGTGCTGCGGCTGCTTCGTTAGAACAGCCTGTCATCGGGGGACCGTGTCGGCGCCGGGGCAGTTCTGCGGCTCGGTCGCGGGGCTGCCGCTCCCATCACGCGGCTTCGGCAGTGGCAGGCCGGCCACCCGGCGCCGGGATCCCTCGGGCGCCGACTGCGGACATGGGCGGGGGCCGACGGTATCCACCTCAGCCTCCGCCGCAAGGAGCCCCAAGCCGGCGCCCAGGTCCTTATCGCGGCGCGCCGACGGTTTTGGGAGCTGGTCACCCTTGCCGCCGGCTCCCATGAACAGGCCTGTTCCTCAGCCGACTTGATGCGTGAGTGCGCCGACGATCGGGCGAGGGGACCGAGCTGCCGGTGCCCTGCCCGGCCGAGTACGGCATCGATCGAGCTCTGGCAGAGGCGAGTGGGCTGAGCCCGGCCGTCGGTATTGACGTGAGCCGAAAGAAGTCGGGCAAAAGGTGCGAATAACTCGAACCGTACGGTATCCGTCGCCCGTGG
This sequence comes from Streptomyces krungchingensis, assembly GCF_054729265.1. Taxonomy (NCBI): domain Bacteria; kingdom Bacillati; phylum Actinomycetota; class Actinomycetes; order Kitasatosporales; family Streptomycetaceae; genus Streptomyces; species Streptomyces krungchingensis. The sequence continues at coordinate 24,773 of NZ_JBPUKY010000001.1, read as the reverse complement.
AACTGAATGAGCGCGCCCATGCAGGATCCGGCCCACCAACCTCCCCGAGGTTGTTCGCGGTCCCCCCGTTCCGGCCTCCGCACATCCACAGAAGAGACAGAAGACCATGTTTGTGACCGATTCCCTCCGCCCGAGTTCACTGCTCGGCCAGTCCTGCCGCCACCAGGCGCTGCTCACCCTGCCCGCGCAGGAGGCGCACGTCTCCGCCGCCCGCCACTTCGCGGCCGATCTGCTGGAGACCTGGAACGTGCCTGCAAGCGAGCGGGACTCCGCCGTGCTCATCGTCGACGAACTCGCCACCAACGCGGCCCAGTACGGGCGCGAGCGCATGACCCTGCTGCTCGTCCTCGACCACGGCACTCTGCACATCGTGGTCACTGACTCCGGCATGGCCGTGGAGCGCCGTCGCCCCGACATCGCCCCCGACGAACACGGCCGCGGCACCACCATCGTCCAGTACCTCGCCCAGTCGACCGAGGTCCACCAGACGCGCAGCGGCCGCGAAGTCCGCGCCTGCCTGAGGTGTTCGGCATGAGTGGAGGGTGGCGGAAGAATCCGGTGGGCAACCCGTCGAGCAGCCCGTCTTGCTGAAAGAAGGCGCCTACGCGAAAGACGGGGAGACACGGCCGGAACTCCTGCGCGCCGCCCTGACGCGCGCCGGCGCAGACCCGAAGAGCGTGGTCTTCATCGGGGACACGCCTGCCGATGTCGCTGGCGGTCTGGAGACAGGCGTTCGGGTGGTCGCCGTCGCGACGGGCCGTACCGCGGCCGACGAACTGCGGGACGCCGACGATGTACTGGCAGACCTGTCAGAAACAGACCGCGTGCTTGAGGCCCTCGGCACCTGACACCCAACACGAGTGCTTGTTCCGCGGCCGGGCAACCATCGTCCCCTGAGGGGAATACCGCGCGCCCGGCCGGTGTCGGGGGCGATGGCACGGCCGCAGCCGGCGGTGCACGGCGGGGCACAGTTCGATGGGGCGGTCCATCTTCCGCCCGGCCGGCGCCTGACCCCGCGTGGAAGGCAGGATGCGCACCGGGACGATTCAGTATGCGCAGGCTGCGCAGTGCGGCGGGTGCAGCCGGCTTCAGCCGGTGCGCAAGGGCCGTGCCGTTGTGCATGCTTCGGCCTGGTGGGATGTGCAATGCCGTGACCTGCAGTGATGGGGGTCTTGGTGGTTGTGGTCCGGGGGGTGGTGGGCGCTGTGGTGCGGGGCGGTGGGGGCTGTGGTGCGTCGAGGCGCGCGCGATGGAGTCGGCTACACGAAGAGTGCGGTGCCTGGGCCACCCCTCGGAGCAGGGGTGTTGCAGCCCTGGCCACCAGCCGTACCACAGGCAGGACCACAGGCAGGACCACGAGCCGGACCACAGGCCGGACCATGCAGGTCACAGCATTGCGCAGGTCGCGGCATGGGCGATTCTGCAGGGCTTGAACCTGCGCAATGGGTTCTCTGGGCCCCCACACCACTCACCGACCACGCCAAGGCTGCACGGCACCGGTGCCTGCACCGGCCGGGACCGGACCATGGCGGATGCGGCCCGAACCGCGATCCTTTGAGAGGCCCGACCACAGCAGGTCACAGCGGTGCGCAGCCGGCTGGGGGAGGGGGACCATGCGGTCAGTCAGACGTTTGCGCACTGATCGCTGTCTGCCGCCAAAACCCACTGAGCAGACCTGCGCACCACCCCCTGACCATAAGCGACCAGGGTCCCGACCATGATGGATCGCAGGAGTGCGCAGGCGGTGGTTGGGCTGGCAGATAGAGGCTGGTCGCAGCCGACTGCGCATGCGAGCCCTGGGCTCATTGCGCATGCACGCCTGCGCTCATCGCGCATCCGTGGCCAGAGAGTCTGCGGTAGTGCGCAGTGGCTTGGGGGATGTGCAGGTCTGCGCAGGCGGACCACGCGGCCGGCTGCGCGTGATGCGCAATCACCTCTGCGTCGGTTGCGCAGGTTTCGGCCGGGTGGTTCGCGCAGTCGTGTGACCTGCGGTGATGAGATGGGTCGGTGCGCCCACATCCCGGGCTTGCCAGCAGGTCGTTCCGCCGAGCGAGGTTGGAGGAGAGGAGCTGTCCCAAGGGAGGCTGTCAGTCCTCGTTCATAGGATCACGGCATGTCTGATGCCTTCACCGTTTTGTGGACCCATGACACGTGCCGTGCCCTGCGTAAGGAGGGTCGCGTGGGCGAGCGGCCGCCGGTCGCCTTCAGCGGCGTCCATTCCTCCCTGCCCGCCTGGTCGGGCGCCCGTGTTGGGGACGAGGTGTACGCGCTGCATATCAACCGGTGCGTCGTGTACGTGGTGAGCCGGATGAGGGTGATCGACATGCAGCGGCGCGACTGCTGCGGCACCGCCCCCGCGACGTGGCAGGACCCAGCGTTTCCCGGGCACAGCGACTGGTCGATGCTCGGTGCCGGCGGCTGCGGCGCCGCGGCGGTGCACGTGGACGCGACGCCTGTGCGCTTCGACATACCGATCCCCGGCGATCTTCTGGCGAGGCTTACCTGGCGTAACCGCCGAGGCCGGACCCGCGGTCTGAAGTACGTGGTGGACGGCCGTCTCGAGCGCTCGATCAGCCTCCAGGGGTTCTACCGTCTGGCCTCCGAGTCGGCTGAGGAGTTGACGGAGGTAGTCGGCAACGCCGTCCCCTTGATGCCGACGGACGAACGGGCAACCGGATCACACCTGCTACGGCGATCTCTCCCGTGAGCGTCGACCCGCTTTCGTCACCCGGCACGCCGCATTTCGTCGGTTCCCGTGTTGTGGTGGGGGTTGTGGTCGGGGCTCGGCCACCCGTGGTGCGGGTACACCAGGCCGTGGTCGGGCCCACCGGTTGAGGCTGGTCCGTTGACGGCATGCGCTACGCCGGCAGCGACAGGCGGAAGGAGGCTGGTCGCGGCCGGCTGCGCATGCGCGCCCTGGGCTCATTGCGCATACCCGTCGGGAGGCCTGTGGCAGTGCGCAATGGCGCGGGGGATGCGCAGGTCTGCGCAGCGGGCCCCTGTGGCCGGTGGCGCATGATGCGCAATTGGTTCTCCCGCCGGTTGCGCAGGTTTCGGCCGGGTGGCTGCGCACCCCTGTGACCTGCCGTGGTCGGGCTTGTGGTCGGGGCTCAGCCACCCGTGGTACGGGTACATCAGGCTGTGGTCCGGTCCACCGGTTGAGGCTGAGTTTCCTGGCACAGGCTGTGGTCCGGTCCATCGGTTGAGGCTGAGCCGGAGGTGCTCGCCTTTGGCGCGGTGGTGGTGCGCCGGGTTGCTGCGGCAGCGCGTCGGCCGTCGCGGCCTGGTCGCCGGCGTTGTCTTCCCTGTTGGATCTACGTGTTGAAGCAGATCGAGCGAGGGTGGCTGCGTGCCGGGGTGGCGTAGGTATTGGGTGCCGAGTGATGCCGCCTGGCCAGTCGAAGGTCGAGTTGTACGCCGCGCTGCGGCGCGCCTCCCGCGATGGCATGTCGAACCGGGCGTTGCAGTGCAAGTACGGCGTCACCTGGAGCACGGTCAACAAGGCCCTGACCTCGGCTTGGCCGCAGCCACGCACGACAACCGCTTCGGCGCGGCCGTCGAAGCTGGATCCGTTCACGCTGCTGATCGACGAGATCCTGCTCATTGATCTGGACGCGACCAGGAAACAGCGCCACACCGTCACCCCGGATCTACCGCCGTCTGATCGACGAGCACTCCTCGTCCGAGGCGTTGCGTTGACCACTTGAACCCGCACCGATGAGAGGGCGCAAGAGTCCTGCGAGCAACCGCGCGGTCCGGCCAGGGACTGAGAGTCCGGTGTTTATACCTTGCTCGCGACCACCATGTAGTTCTCGGCCTCAAGATCGAACGTGCTCAGTTCCGTCTGGAGTCCGACCCGGTACAGCTCGACTTCGAGTTCCTCGTACCGGTAGGGCCAGCAGGACAGCAGTTCCGAGCGGACAAGAACCAACCCGGTCGCATCAACTTGCGCGATCGCAATCTCGATGTGGTGCTCCTCCTCCCAATGCGGCGCAATCTCCCAGCGGTAGACCACGACGGCATCGCGACCGTTCCGGCGGACGAGTCGGTCACTGATCTCCAGCCGGGAACCTCTGGCCCTCACGAGTTCCCAAGTGCGGGATGTGAGTACCAAGCGCCCGCCGGGGCGCAGAAGCCGTGACATCGACTCCAAAGCAGCACCCCTGCCTGTCGCGCCCGCGGCATGGTGAAGCGAGTTGCCAACGCAGAACACCATGTCGAACGTGTTGTCCTGGAAATGGTCGGGCAACTCTTCCCAGTTCGCCCGTACGGCCCGGACGGATGCCCCGAACTCCTCAGACAACTCTGCGGTCCGACGAACCATCGCCTCGCTGGCGTCAGTTGCGACAACCTGCATGCCACGACCGGCGAGGCCAACCGCCAACTGTCCGGTTCCGCACGAACAGTCGAGGACGTGAGCGTTCGACGGCAGGAGATTGAGGACGTCGTCGAACGACGCGGCGAACTCGGCTGGAGGCAACTTTGCATCCGAGATGAGCCATTCGTACACCTCCGGAAGCACGTCATAGCCTGTCACAACCACTACCTCCGTCACGCGGCAGACTCACGGTAGGACGTCAGTCCATCAGCGGAGCAAGCCGGGCACCAATGGTTTTCGCGGAGACGATGCGTTTGGCCTCCTCGGTGTCCTCGTTGAGGATGGCGTACAGGGCGGCGGTCTCCGAGAAGGCGGTGACGGCGGGTCCAAGCATGGGCTCTCCCAAGTTGTTGTGTGGGGCAGTACGGGGCAATTGAGGGTGCCGCGCTCACCGCGTGAGCGATCGGGGTTGGTGCCGTTCAACGTCAGTTCTTGCTCAACACGCTGAATTTGACAGAGAAGTTTTCGCTCACTGAGCCTTTGCCAACCTCACTTTGAGCAGGTCAGGTGGAGGGTGAGGACTGCTTGGAGGTGGCTGGTGATTCGGGTGGTGCTGCAGCGGAGTTTCCGCAGCAGGCGCCAGTTCTTCAAGGTCGCCATGGCCTGCTCACCGAGGGCCCGGATGCGGGCGTGCGCGGCATTGACCGCGCGTTGACCTGTCGAGAGCCGGTCCCACCGGCCGCGGAAGGGCACCCGCACGGTGCCGCCCGCGCCCTGGTACCCCTTGTCCGCCCAGCAGGCCAGGCCCGCCTCGGTGAGGGCGTCGATGATGCCGTGGGTTCGGGGGGCCTTGATGTCGTGCACGGTGCCGGGCAGGGCGGGCGAGGCCCACAGTAGTTTCCCGTGTGGATCGGCGATGACCTGCACGTTCATGCCGTGCTTCTTATGTTTGCCGGAATAGAAGGGCCGGTCGGCGGCGATCCGGTCGATCGGCAGCAGCGTGCCGTCCAGGATCACAAACGCCTTTGCCGAGGCGGCCGTCACCGCCGTGGCGAGGTCAGGTGCCCGCACCGCGAGCAGATCGACGGCTTCCGTGATGTACCGGTACACAGTGCTCACGCCCACCTCGAACCCGGCCGCGAGCTGTGCGTAGGTGTGCCCCAGGCGCAGGTGCGCCAGCACCAGTAGCGCCTGGCGGCCCGCGGACAGCCGACGCCACCGAGTCCCGCATGCCGTCCGATGCGCGGCCAACCGGTCGGTCAGGAACCGCAGATGCCGGGTGGACAGGTCGAGGGCAGACGGGTAGACAAGCACACGAAGCTCCTGGCGGCACGGGCGATCTTGGTCGTGAACCCGTCTACCAGGAGCTTCATCGCGTGCGCAGGCCAACCCGCGGACTGATCAGCCAGGTTGGCGGCCGACTTCATTGTTTGGGGCTCTGCATAGGCTGTGCGCATGGATGTGACGGGGTGTCTTGGGTGTGACCTTCTGACCGGGCGCCGGGAGTTGCCCGGGGGTGTCCTGCACGAAACCTCTGCCTGGGTGGTGAACCACGTCGTCGGCCCGATGAGTATCGGCACCTTGATCGTCGGTCCGCGGGACCACATCGTGGCCATCGCGGAACTCGACGACACGGCAGCGGCGGAACTCGGCCCCTTGCTGCGCGATACCGCTCGTGTCGTGGAGACGTTGTGCCGGCCCGAGCAGACCTACGTCTGCATGTGGTCACACGGCCGCAACGCACGCAAGCACCTGCACATCGCGGTCCAGCCGGTGACCGCGGAGGTGCGGGCCCGCTACGGCGGGCTGCGCTCCGAGCAGCTCCAGGCCCGGATGCTTGCGGATGGTGGCGAGCCGGACGTCACGGAGGTCGAGCAGTTCTGCGAGCGGGCTCGCGACCTGTTCCGAGCGATCACCGACAGCAGCACCGAAGACCGCAGCTGATCACCGGTGCCAGACCGACATCGCGGCGCAGTCGGGTGAACGCATGTGGGGAAGCGCTGCAGTCTTCCCCGTCACGCACCCTCAACGTGAGGTTGAAAAAGGCTCCCTACGTTGTCCTGCGGGATGCGGTGAGCCCTTCGTATGGTTGACCCGCCCAGGGGCGCCGGGTGTGGTTCAAAAGGCTCTGCCGTTAGTGGCTTTCAGTGATTGGCCGCCCGGTACCACACGACGACTCGGCTGCCAATTAGGAATTGCGAATGATCGCTGAGTAGGGAATCGACAGCGAGGTCGTCCGTCGGGAAGCGCCAGCAGCACACCGCACGGAGGCACCACATGGTCATGATCTGGGCCGGCATCGACGCAGGCAAGACACACCACCACTGCGTCGCGATCGACGAGAGCGGCCGTCGGCTGCTGTCACGACGCGTCGCCAACGACGAACCCGAACTCCTCGAACTCCTCACCGATGTCCTGGCTCTGGGCGAGACCGTGACCTGGGGCATCGACCTGGCCGACGGCGGAGCCGCCCTGGCCATCACCATCCTCCTCAACCACGACCAGTCGGTGCACTACATCTCCGGCCGGGCCATCCACCGCGCCGCCGAGAGCTACCGCGGCGAGGGCAAAACCGACGCCAAGGACGCCGCCGTCATCGCCGACCAAGTCCGCATCCGCCGCGACCTGCACCCCTTACGCGCCAACGACGAGAGGGTCACCGACCTCAAGATCCTCACGGGGCGGCGCCTCGACCTGGTCGCCGACCGCACCCGCACCGTCAACCGGCTGCGAGCCCAGCTCACCGACATCTTCCCCGGCCTGGAGCGAACCCTGGATCTGACCAACACCGGCCCGCTCATACTGCTGACCGGGTACCAGACCCCGGCCTCCCTCCGCCGCACAGGCAAGAAACGCCTCGAAACCTGGCTGCGCAACCGCAAGGTCCAGCGCGCCGACCGGCTCGCCGAGACCGCTATGGAAGCTGCCGGGCGCCAGCACACCACCCTGTCCGGCGAAAAACTCACCGCTCAGCTGGTGCACACGCTCGCACGGGAAGTGATCGCCCTCAACCAGCAGGTCGCCGAGCTCGACAAGGCGATCGAGGCCCGGTTTCGCGAGCATCGAGACTTCGAAGTGATCACCAGCATGCCCGGCCTGGGCGTGATCCTCGGCGCCGAGTTCCTGGCCGCGACCGGCGGTGACATGACCGCCTTCGGCACCGCGGACCGCCTCGCCGGCTTCGGAGGCGTCGCACCCGTGCCCCGCGACTCCGGCAAGATCAGCGGTAACCTTCGCCGGCCACGCCGCTACAACCGTCGCCTCCAACGAGTCTTCTACATCTCCGCGTTGTTCAGCATCCGTCACTGCGAGGACTCTCGCCGTTTTTACGAACGCAAGCGAGCCGAAGGCAAGCGCCACATCCAGGCCGTCCTGGCTCTGGCCCGCCGCCGGGTCAACGTCCTTTGGGCCCTCCTACGAGACGGACGGCCCTACGAGGCCATGTCACCCACTGCCCAGGCGGCTTGACAGACCGCATTACTGAGCTCTTCGGATTGTTGTCGGCGGTTGGGTGAGTGTGAGGCCGGTGCCGGCGAGGCAGCCGTCGATCAGGTTGGGACGGAGCTGAATGTGACGCAGGCCCCGGCGGAGGGTGCGTTCGAGGTGCTCGTCGTCGGTGAAGGCTGTGTTGGCCAGCGGGCCGCGCCGTAACAGCGACCAGACGCCCTCGACCGGGTTCAAGTCCGGTGCATAGGAGGGAAGTTGCACGATGGTCAGCCAGTCGTGTGCGTCCGCGTACTCACGCATTCCGGCGGCCCGGTGGGTGTTGAGATTGTCCCAGATCAGCACGATGGGAGCCTGGAGCTGGATGTGGGCGCGCACGACCAGGTCGCGGTAGTCGCTCCACGCGAAGGTGTCGCGTCCTTTGCCCCGATGCTTGCGGTGACGGCGCGGCCGGTAGATGAGCCGTGAGGTCTCGCCCGGCTTGTAGCAGCACATTGCCGCGATCGACCAGCGGCGCCAGGAGCGGCCCCGCACCCGCACCACCGGCGTGTGCCCACGCCGGCCCCAGGTGCGGGCGCGTGGCGGCGTCATCGAGAACCCGGCTTCGTCCTCGAAGACGATGTACGCCCCCAGCGCCGCCGCAGTCATTCCGCCTGCGGCCACACATCCTTCTTCCACAGGCCCACCGACTGCTCGTCGCGCTCCAGCGCCCGGCGGGCGGGACACTGCCAGGACCAGCCATGCCGGTGCAGCAGCCGCCACACCGCCGCCGACGAGCAGTCGACACCGAACTTCCGAGCGATCAACTCTCTGATCCGGGCCAGGGACCAGCGTTGGTCCTCCCAGCCATGCACGGCCGGTCCCCGTGCCAGCTCCTTCTCCAACTCGGCGAACTGGCCATCGGACAGCTTGGGCGATTTCGGTGGCCCGGCGGAGGCGAGGGCGTCCGTCCCGCCCTCCCGCCAGGCACGACGCCAGCGTTCCACCGACCGCTCACTGACCCGCAGATCCTTCGCGATGACCGCGGTTCTCTCACCGCGACCGAACCGTTCGCCTGCCTCGTACCGGATCCGCTCGCGAAACCGCCGTCGCTCCGCGGTCAGTCCGCCACCCTGCGCATACCGCATATCCCCGGCCTACCGCAGGGATCACCACACGTCACGACCCCCGACAACAATCCGAAGAGCTCAGTAACTGGCTGTTCTCTATCCGCTTGCGCGGTCGGACGGCTTCGAACAGGAGCCTGGTTCGAGTGAGTTGTCCAGTGCGGGGGCATAAAGGAAGGGCCTCTTGGTAGCTCGCGGATGTCGAGTCCAGCGAGAATCAAGAGGCCCTGTTGTCGAAGTGTCGCGTGGTCGTGGTCGCCGAGTCCAGTTCGTCCACTCGTGGGTGTGACTGCCTCGCCCACAGGTTCGGGAACGCGGCCGACCGGCCGGATCGCCGGCCCCGGTACGGCTCGGACATGAGCGATGCCGAGTGGACTGTGCTGAAAGAACTGCTGCCGGTTCCGGGATGGCTGGCGGGCCGCGGCGGGCGGCCGGAGGGGTTCTGTCACCGGCAGATGATCGACGCGGTGCGCTACCTCGTCGACAACGGCATCAAGTGGCGGGCGATGCCGTCCGACTTCCCGCCCTGGCCGCGGGTCTACGCCTTCTTCGCCCGCTGGCGGGATACCGGGCTGGTGAGCGAACTGCATGATCGCCTGCACCAGGCCGTTCGTCGGGCCGAAGGCCGTGGCCCAGAGCCGAGTGCGGCGGTGGTGGACTCGCAGTCGGTGAAGGCGGACGCCACCGTCGCCCATGCCTCACGCGGGTTCGACGCAGGCAAAAAGATCAACGGGCGTAAGCGGCATCTGCTCACCGACGCCCTCGGACTCCTCCTGGACGTGCAGGTCACCCCGGCATCGGTGACCGACCGGGACGCCGCCCGGATCCTGCTGCCCGCGGCGAAGAGGAACTTCCGGCGGCTGGCACGCATCTGGGCCGACGGTGGCTACACCGGACACCTCACCGACTGGACCGCCCAGCACCTGGGGATCGTCCTCGACATCGTCCGCCGCCACGAGGACGTCCGCGGCTTCCAGGTCCTGCCCCGCCGCTGGGTCGTCGAGCGGTCCTTCGCCTGGGTTCTGCGCAGTCGGCGCCTGGTCCGGGACTACGAACGCCGCACCGACACGAGCGAAGCAGTCATCCGCTGGTCGATGATCGCCCTCATGAACCGCCGCCTGGCCGCACAGCCTCATCAGCCTGCTGTCCTGCCGGCAGGGTGAATCTTCCAGGCTTCGCCTCCACCAGCCAGCCCCGTTCCACCAGCCTCTTCAGCCGTGCTCGTGCACCCTCGACCCGTGAGGCGGAGGCACCGTCCCAGCCCAGCACCACGGCCGCCCGCCGGGCACCCAGCCCGTCACCTCCGGCCTCCGCCGCAGCCGCCATCACCGCCTGGTAGTCCACCGACAGATCCTCGAGTCCGGCCGCGCTCTCCCGATGCGGCACGGGCACCGCACGGCGCGGTCCCACCGGCTTCCTCCGCGACGGACCGACGGCCGTCGCGGCGGGCTGTTCCTCTTCGGCCAGTGCCTCCAGATACTGCTCAAGGCCGATCGCCCGGCGTCTGAGGACTTCTTCGGCATCCGCCAAGTCCGCCCGCACCCGCTCGAGTTCGGCTTCGAGCTCCTCCACTCGCACGACTGCGGTCTTCCGCCGCGCTTCCAGAACCGCCCGCATCGACGGCATCCGCCCCCCTAGCCACTCGATCAGCAACGAGTTGCGGCTCCCGCGGCAGCCGCAATCCCATGTCTGACCAGCAGAATCCGCACACGAGGTTCGGAAAGAGAACGGCTTCTAACGGGTCGGACTTGGCCTGACGTGCTGTTCAGCGCTTGACGACATACTTGGCGAGATCGCGGTGGACCAGGTCCACGTCCAGGCCGCGGGCGGCGCAGCGCTCAGCGAGGACGGAGGCCACTGTTGCCGCACTTTTCCGGACTAAGGAGTGGGTCGCGAACTGGCCTGATTGCCGCCGCTCGACATCTACGGTGGCCGTGGCCTGCCTTGGGTGGACAGGACCTCGTGCAGCTAGTGTCCTGAGTTGGGAATTCGCTGCGTAAGTCTGGGTGGGTTCGGCATGATGGCCGGGTGGCGAGGACGGGACGGCCGAAGGCCGAGCTGGTGCTGACCGATGACGAGCGTGAGACGTTGAGCCGCTGGGCCAGGCGTCGGACTTCTTCGCAGGCTCTGGCCCTGCGGTGCCGGATCGTGCTGGAGTGCGCAACTGGTGCCTCGAACAGAGACGTTGCCGCTCTGCTCGGCGTCGAGGAGCACACGGTGAGCAGGTGGCGGGCCCGCTTTGTGCGGGACCGGCTTGAGGGCCTGACCGACGAGCCACGCCCAGGTGGGCCCCGGAAGATCACCGACGCCCAGGTGGAAGAAGTGGTCGTCAAGACACTGGAGACCACGCCGAAGGACGCCACACACTGGTCGACGCGGTCGATGGCCAAGGAAGTGGGCCTCTCCCAGTCGGCCGTCACACGTATCTGGCGGACCTTCGGCCTCAAGCCGCACCTGGTGGACACCTTCAAGCTCTCGAAGGATCCGCAGTTCATCGAGAAGGTCCGCGATGTGGTCGGCCTGTATCTCGCCCCGCCCGAGCACGCGCTGGTGCTGTGCGTGGACGAGAAGACACAGATCCAGGCCCTGGACCGGTCAGCTCCGGTGCTGCCGATGATGCCGGGCATGCCAGAACGCCGTACTCACGACTACGTGCGCGGCGGCGTCACCACACTGTTCGCGGCGCTCAATACCGCCACCGGCGAGGTGATCGGGCAGATCCATCGCCGGCACCGGGCCGTGGAGTTCAAGAAGTTCCTCGTCCGGATCGACAAGGAGGTGCCCGCAGACCTGGACGTGCATCTGATCTGCGACAACGCCTCGACGCACAAGACCCCGGCCATCCAGCGATGGCTGACCGCACACCCCCGCTTTCATGTGCACTTCACACCCACCAGCTCCTCCTGGCTCAACCAGGTCGAGCGGTGGTTCGCGCTACTGACGGACAAACAGATACGGCGAGGCGTCCACAGGAACGTCCAGACCCTGGAACGCGACATCCGCAACTGGATCAAGACTTGGAACGAAGAACCGAAACCCTTCGTCTGGACGAAGACCGCAGACGAGATCCTTGAACGCCTCGCCGGATATCTGAAGCGAATTCCCGACTCAGGACACTAGAGGGGCTATTCGATTGCGGACGTAGCCGATGGCTTGGCACGGTTCAGGGCATCATGTGCGTCTGAATCTTGGTCTGAGGAGGCACCCTCGTGGCTGTCGTTCCGAAGCGTCGTCTGGCTCTCCTTGGAGGCGGCTTCTCGACCGACGACGATGGTCTGTTGGATGACTGGGTGCTTGATCAGGTGCCCGTTGCTCGCCCCAGGGTGTGCTTCATTCCGACAGCCAGTGGCGACGCCCCCGCCTACATAGAGCAGTTCTTCGGGGCGTACCAGTCACGTTCCTGCGAGCCCAGCGTCTTGCATCTCTTTCGGCGGGAGCTCGATGACGATGCTCTGCGCACGTTCCTGCTCTCTCAAGACGTCGTCTATGTAGGTGGGGGCAACACCGCGAACATGCTGGCGGTCTGGCGCGCGCACGGCGTGGACCGGCTCCTTCGCGAGGCCTTCGACCGGGGGACCTTGCTGTGCGGCATCAGCGCTGGTGCCAACTGCTGGGCCGAGGGCTCGCACACCGACTCTTTCGGACCGCTGACTCACCTCTCCGACGGGTTGGGCCTGTTGTCCGGCTCGGTCTGCCCGCACTACGACAGTGAGCCCGGTCGGCGATCGTCCTATCCGGCAGCCGTGGCAAACCGCGCGCTTCCGGCAGGCTGGGCAGTCGAGGACGGTGTCGGCGCCCTCTTCACGGGCGGTCTACTGACGGACTCCGTGACGCGTACGCCTCGGGCCTGTTTGTATCGGGTAGAGCCCGGCAGGGATGGGGGAGTCGACGAGCAGGCCATGCAATGTCGCCTGCTCGTCGCAGCACAACAGCCCACTTCAACCGCGTGAAGTGGTGAGAGAGCGGCCCCGCCTGGTGCGGGGCCGCCGGCCGCGTTGATGCGGAAGCAATCAGCCTTGAGGCTCGTGTTCTGGTAGTCCCGGTGTGGGTGACGGTGCGTGGTCGGTGAGGACGGGCATGCCGAGGTCGACCAGCTGTGGCCGACCGTCGGCCCGGGTCCGGCTGAGGCTGCTGAGCTTGGCGGTGGCGGCGTCGAGACTGACCTGGAGTCCTTCGACTTCGCCGAGCCAGCCGTTGCCACGTGCTTCGCGGATGCGCTCGCGGAGGTTGTGGATGATCTCGATGAGCCGGCCGCGCTGGCTTGGGTCGATCTGGAGGACGGGGCAGCGGATGCAGGCGTGTTCGTGCTTGCACGGGGTTCCGTAGGGGCGGCCGCAGGTGCCAAGGGAGACCTTGCGCAGCTCGAAGTGCTGCTGGAAGTCGTGCCACTCCTGTTCGGTGGGCTCTCGGTATTCCTCGACGGGGCGTTCGGCCCGGCGGCGGTCGAGGAAGCCGCGGTAGGCGCGGATCAGGTCGTCCTGGAAGACCGCGAGGTATGCCTGAGTGGTGGTCAGGGTTTTGTGTCCGAGGATGCGGGCGGCAATGTGGACGGGCAGGCCGCCGGTCACGGCCTCGGTCGCGAACATCCTGCGGAAGTCGTGGGGCGTGTAGCGCATCGGGTTGCCGGCCTGGTCGCGCAGCCCCATTCGTTCCAGGGTCTTGCGGAGCAGGCGGGCGACGGTGTTCTGACCCATGACCTGCGGCTGCCAGTAGTGGCGGCACTGGAAGAGGTGCGGCAGCAGCGGTCCGGTGACGCGTTCGTGGTCGTCGTAGCGGGCGACGAGTGGGATCTTGCCGCCGTTGGCGTCCCGGAGGCGTTTGATGATCGTGGCCAGGATGCTGGCCAGTTCCGGGCTGACCAGCAGGAGCCGTTCCTCGTTGCTCTTGGACGGCACGATCTGGAGCAGTGGGACGATCTCGCCGGTGTCGGGGAGCTTGTAGGAGACCAGCGCGAGGTGCGTGATCTCGGTGAGTTCCTCGACGCGTACTCCCGTGTGCCGCAGGGTCTCGATGACGGCCCAGGCCCAGAACGCCTCGTCCTCAGCCATGCTCTGGTTGATCCGCTTTGTGCTGCCCTCGGCCTGGATGTAGACGTGCGGGGTGACGTGGTCGGGGCGGCTGGTGACCTTGTGAGCTGCTGGCAGGACCCGCAGGTAACGGGCGCCCTCATGCTCGAAGTGCGTGTCGAACTCGGTGGCCTTCGCGGCCGCCAGCAGCGCGGCGGTCTGGTCCCGTTCGCGCTCGGCGGCTTCGACCAGGTGTCCGAGGTGGGGGAGCCGCTCGCGGACCCGCTGGTGCATGCGGGCCTGTGTCTGGGCCACGGCCTTGAGGTTGCCCGCGCCGTCGCCGCGGCGGATTGGGCTGGGGCAGGCCCACTGGGCCCAGAACGGATCTTCGTGTGCCCATTCCTGGATGTCGAGGTAGAAGCCTCGGATGCGCATCATGACGTCGTAGCGGGAGCGGCGTTCCACCACTTCACCGCTCTTGTTGACGTAGGTGAGCAGCCGCTGCTTCCAGCCGTCGATCACTTCCTCGGGCAGGCGGAGGGTGTCGATACCGGGGTGGTGGGCCTCGATGTCGGCCCAGAACACGCCGGCCACCGGGCCCACCGCGTTGCGGCGGGGCGGTGACCCAGGCGCTTGCGCACTGCTGTGACCTGCTGTGGTCGCGCTCACGGGCCAGATGGTGCCCCCCAGCCTCTGACAACGTCCGGTGCTGTGGGTGTTTCGGTGGGGTCGGCCTCCTCGGCCTCCTCGGGGGCCGCCGGCGGGCGGTGGGAGTCCATCCAGCTCACCCGCTGGCCGGGGTCCTGCACGGGCCGCCACATGGGCGCGGAGGGTCCGTGTTCGAGCAGGTCGGTCAGCGGGGCGGCCAGGATGGTGGTGTCCCGTATGAAGTCGGGCTGCGTCAGCTGCCAGTGGGCGGCTTGTAAGGCGCGGATGCGGTTGTCGAGTCCGGCGGGTCCGGTGCCGTCCAGGACGAACAGCAGCCGCGGGAAGAGCGGGTAGCGGTCCCGCCAGTTCTCCCGCGCCGGTTCCTGGCCCAGGCTCTGCCGGGTCCGGCCGAACGGCACTGGCGTGTACCGGTAGAGCCGTTCATACGCACCGATCTTCGCACTGAGCCGTTCCGGGCCCATGGTGGCCCGGTCGACCTCGATGACCGCGCCGCTCAACACTTCTCCCGCGCGCTCCCGCTGGCCCGCACATCCGGTGACCTCGCCCTGGCCGCGCACGTCGCCGCGAGCAGCAGCCACCTTGCACTCCAGACCGGGGACGCTGCCAGGGCCGCCGGCTGGGCCCGGACCGGACTCGACCTTGCGGCGCAGGGACCACGAATTCCCGCACTGAAGGCGCGACTGAACACTATGCAGGCGCGGGCCCTGGCCGCCGCGGCGCAGCACACCCCGGCCACCCGCGCGCTGGACGCTGCCCGGCGCGACCTCGAAGGAGTAGCTGCCGCTGATCACCCGTGGCTGAGCCCGTTCGACGCCGCCGCGCTGGCCAGTGAGTCAGCGCTGACCCTGCGCGACCTGGAGCACTACGACCAGGCCCTGACGCATGCCGAACAGGCTGTTGCGCTGCGGGAGACGGTCCGGGCGCGGTCGCTGGCGCTGTCGCGGATCACCCTGGTGGACATCCACCTACGCCGCGGCGACCTGGACGCAGCCGTGAGCGCCGGTCACGACCTCCTCAGCACGAGCCCCACCCTGGGCTCTGTCCGGGTCGTGCAGCAGCTCAACGAGCTGCGCCGACTGCTGGAGCCGCACCGGTCGTACGGGCCGGTCCGGGAGTACCTGGTGCGGTTCGATGACGCACGCCGCGCCAGAATGCTTCTGCTGGCCGATCTGATCCCGCCCTCGGGAGGCACCACCGCATGAGGCCCACCAAGACACCCACCCCCGCCGACCCCGACGCGTGGAACGCCTACCTTGCAGAGGGCAACGCCAAGCAAGCCCGCAAGCGCGTCGCTGCTGACGTGCTGCTACGGGATCCGGCCGGGCACGTGCTCCTGGTCAATCCCACCTACAAACCGGGCTGGGACCTGCCCGGCGGGATGGCGGAGGCCAACGAGCCGCCGGAGGACGCGGTGCGCCGAGAGCTGATCGAAGAACTTGATCTCGGGGTCGTCCTGCGAGGTCTCCTGGTGGTGGACTGGGTCGCACCGCACGGACCCTGGGACGACCAGATCGCGTTCGTCTTCGACGGCGGCACGCTCGACCAGGACCAGGCCGACCGGCTACGCCCACGCGACGACGAGCTGTCCGACGTCGCGTTCGTAACGCCGGACGAAGCCGGTGTTCGCCTCCCGGCCCGAATGCGACGCCGATTCGAGGAGGCTGTGCGCGCTGGAGACGGGACGGCCGCTGTATCTGCGGGACGGCGTCCCCGTGATGTAACCGGCAACTCCGTCGGACCAGGCCACGGACCGTCACTTCCTCGGAAAGGTCGCCTTCCGCAAGGGGCGCGGCGCTGAACCGAGCGCGGTGGGCACGTTCGTGCTCTCGGGCGGCCTCGGTGAGCCAGTAGGGGACCACCACTGCATGACGGCCCTGTTGCAGGCAAGGGAGCCGGGGAGGATTCGGCTCTTCGCGAGCCCAGGTCAAGACACTGCCCGCCGAAGGGAACCTCGTGTCGACGGTCCGCCCGAGCAGCAAGCTCTCGGGCCACTCACCTTCACGCTCATCAGCAGGCCGTGATCTTCCGTGGTCGGGCTCACGGCCCAGGTTCTGCATGCCATGGTCGGGCTTGTGCAGCATTGCGCTGGAGGCGGGGCCGCGGGGCCGCGGGGCTGCGGCTTCGAGGAGGGAGATCGTACCCCGCTGCCGGGTTCGCCCGGCCCGCGACCTTGATAGCCCTCACCGAACTTGGCGCAGAGAAGGTCGAGTTGCCCTGCTCGTCGCACGTGCGGGGGTGGTCCCGTGCTGCACAGGGAAGCGGCCGACATCACTGGCGGGAGAGGGATTTTGCATAGAGCCAGGCCAGCAGTGGGACCTGGTAGGCCCCGCCACCGATGGATGTCAGCAGCCCCGCATCGACCAGGCTCTCCAGCAGGCGCTCACCATCTGCCGCACTACGGCCGAGGAGACGCGCGGCCTGTGGCAGGGACAAGAAGGCTTCGGCGGATGAGCTGAACGTCCGGAAGGCTTGGGCTTGTTCGGTGCTTAGCCGGCGGTAGCTGTTCTCGATGACAGGTTTCACGGCCAGGTCGCCCGACCTCAGTTCGTCCAGCCGGCCGTCCTCGTCGGCGAGCCTGTCAGCCAGCTCTGAGACCGTCCAGGTCCGGCGTGCAAGCAGACGGCAGGCGGCGGCCCGGATAGCCAGCGGCAGAAAGCCGCAGGCGGCCATCACATAACGGACTGGCCCGTGTTCACCGGCCAGTGAGGGACCGGCGATCCGGGTGAAGAGCTGGAGTGCTTCGTCGGGAGACATCGCGTCAAGTTCCACGAGATGTGCACCGGCGAGGTCGAGCATCCGTCTGCGTGAGGTGACCAGTACGGCACACCCCAGTGCCGCGGGCAGCAGCCACTGGACCTGTGCCGCGTTTTGTGCGTCGTCCAAGACCACGAGGACGCGACGGCCGTCCAGAGCAGAGCGGTACAGCGCAGAGCGTTCTTTGAGGCCCGCGGGAACGGCCCTCTCGGGTACTCCCAGTGCCCGCAAGGCTGCGGCGAGCGCGGCATCCGGCGTCGTTTGGTGAAGGTCCAGGTAGAGATGGCCGTCCGGGAAGAGTTGTGCAACCGCATGGCCTGCTTGCATCACCAGGGCTGTCTTTCCCACACCTCCGGGACCGGAGACGGCCGCCACCGGCAGACGTGCACCAGTCGCGGCAGTGGCCAGCACACCCGTCAGTTCCGCGAGCACTTCCGTGCGCCCCACGAAGTCGCAGACCGCCGGCGGCAGCTGAGCGGGGCGAAGGAGCAACACGCCCTCGGCTTCGGCGGGGACAGGCGAATCGCTCACAAGTCCCGGATCAGCCTCCAGGATCCGCCGATGAAGATCGACCAGCCCCGAACGCGGGTCGACGCCCAACTCATCAGCCAGCAGCCTGCGGGTGTCTGCATACACCGCGAGGGCCTCCGCCTGCCGTCCACCGCGATACAGGGCCAGCATCAGCAGCTCGCGCAGACGTTCACGCAGCGGATGTGCGGCCGTCAGCGCGGTCAGCTCGGACACGACATCAGTGTGCAGACCACAGGAGAGATCGAGATCCAGGCGGCTTTCGAGCAACTGCAGCCGCCATTCCTCCAAGCGGGCGCGCTGGACCTCCGCGTAGGGCCCGGGTACCGCGGCGAGCGCTTCGCCCTCCCACATCCCCAGGGCGTGCTGCAGCAACCTCCGCGCGCGCTCCAGATCCCCTTCAACGCGCATCTGCTCGGCCCGCCGTGCCAGATCTGTCACGACGGCCACGTCGACTGCCTGGGCGGGTAGGCGCACGGCGTAGCCGCCCGACTCGCTGATGAGCGTTTCCGGTCCCATCATCTTGCGCAGCCGGGAGGCATACGTCCGCACCGCGGCCAGCGCCTGCGACGGCGGATCCTCGCCCCACAGCGCGTCGATGAGCTCGCTTGCCGTCGCGGTCCGTCCCTGTCGCAGCAACAAGGCGGCCAGCAGTGCCCGTTGCTGGGGAGAACCGGCGGGCAGCGGATCGCCCGCATGCCACATCCGCACCGGCCCGAGCACCGAGGCGTACAGGCCCGATGCTGGAACCGAAGGACGCACAGGGGCGGCCGGCTGCCCGCTCCTGACAGGCGCGCGCTTCTGCACCGGGACAGAGGAGGGGGCTGCGGCCTGCTGCTCCCCGCGACTTCGCTGCCAGGCTGCGACCCACGCCGGATGCTCGATCGACGACACCAGGCACGCGGTCAGGAAACCGGTCAGCTGATGCACGTCACGCGGCACCGTGCGTCCAAGCAGAATGCGGTGGGCCGTACTGTGAGGAAGCCGTCCCGCACCCGCGCGTTCTTCCATCGCACGCACCGAGGGCCGCCCGGCCAGCTCGTACAGCTCCCGCAGTCCGGCGCGAAGCATCTCGATGCCGTCGACGTCTTGCGGGTTCGGCGAGGTCGGCACGGAACCCCGAAGACTGCCCCTGCGTGCCTGCCGCCAAAGCACCATCGCCGTGTCCACCGACGCACCGCAGGCGAGCGCATACGCTCTCACACTTCGTTCACTGGGAACCGACTGGCCCGAAGCCGCCCGCTGGAGCGTGGTGGCGTGACAGTCCACGCGAGCGGCCAACTGGGCATACGAACAACCGCTGTTGGAGCGCTGGTCGCGCAGCCACTTGGCCAGCTTCACCAGCGCCCGGTTCGACGAGGCGATCGGCCGCTCTTTGCGCCCCACGGCGTTCGACCGTCAGGGGGCCGAAATGGCGTTCGCGGCCCGCACCACGGCGCGGTGCAGGCTCCTGTCTCCTCCGCCAACAGCAGTCAGCGTGCCGGCCGCCACCAGACCGGCACCCCCCAGCACCGCCAGGACAGACGACAGCTCTACACCGTGCACGGACAGCAAACAGGCCAGCACGGCGATCACCACGATCACCACGGCATCCGCGAGCGAAGGCCGGTGCAGCCACGACGAACCGTGCACCACACACCGTGCTGGAAAGAGGGTTCGCGCCATGAGCTTCTCCTGAATCGAGAGCACCCCCGCACAAGGCGGCGGGCAGGTTGCGGGCTCCAATGCCGTATAGCCGAAACGGCGTTTGCCGACGCCGATCGCGTCTGTATCGTGCCACCCGTACCGCCGGTCAGGGGATACCGTCAAAATCGATGATGCGTTGGTGTCCAGGCCTTTCATGCAGGCCCGTCCACGCGCCCCGGCTGGTAGGCACCCATCATGACCAGGCCATCCGCCAGCGACAGCGGATCCTCCGCCCGCCCGGACGGCAATTTGATGTCGCGCCATCCCAATCGTGTTCAGTGGTCGTTCAGAGCCGGCAGGCACTGTTTCGATACGCAGTATGGCTTCGGCCACTCCTGAGAGTTGCGGGCTCCACCGAGGCGATCAGGACCCCAGCGCGATCACGTTGCCGCGTGAGACCGCTCCAGGCCGGCACTCTCCCAAAGAGCGCCGGCCTCGCCCTGCGCCGCACGGTCGGAGACCGCAGACACACCTGGACCGCGCAGCGTGCCGCAGTCGGCAGTGGTAGTGACCTTGCCTGCCCAAGAGGCGCTGGTGCTCCGAGGAGCGACGCTCGCACAATCACAACGCAGGGAGCTCGCTTCGCAGCAATGAGCGCCTCAACGCGCGGCCGGGCAGGCCCACCCGACTCGCCGCGGGGGCCGGTGTAGTTCACGGCGATACCAATGAGCACGGGCAGGGTATCGACCAGCTCGGCCGCGAACGCCGTCATCATCCCTTCGCCGGTGACGACTGCCCCATCTTGTGCAGCAGCGACACCGTCGCCCAGGTACTGTGCCATACAACACCGTCATCGAGGAGGTCCACGTCGTCTCCTTGGACAGTGCCCGGCAGCTTGCAAGCGTTGTAGGCGAAAGTGCTGTTTCAATGCACTGATGCGGATCCCCGGCAACGGTTGTGGACGCCGTTCCGGGAGCCCGGACCGGGCTCCCGGAACGGCGGCCGCTGTGGTCAGGCCTCCGCTGAAGGCTTGAGCAGGCGCACGTCGCAGGCCCGGCCGTATGCGATCACGAACTCGACCTGCTCTCCGGGCTTCGGCGCGCGCGAGAACACCTTGAAGTCCTGGCAGTGCACCGGGACTTCGCCGCCCTGGGCCACTGCGATGTAGCCCACTCCCTCGCGTGCGTCGAACCACTTGATACGGCCCGTCAGCACCGCACCGCCGATCGGACGGACAGAGCATGGTCCGAGGTCCAGGCGATCGTCATCCGGCAGCCGTTCGGGGCGGGGCATCGCGCGTGCCCGGCGGATCACCTGGTTGAGCGCGTCACCCAGGCTGATGACGTTGTCCAGGGAGTCCACTGCCGAGTCGGACACGGATTCGACGTACTTGTCGAATGCCTGGTCCTGCAGCGGGTCTTTGTCAAGGGCATCCCACTGAGCGTTCATTTGTCACCCCCCATGAACCAGCCGCAGTTGTCACGGAGAGCTTCTTTGAGCTTCTTCCGTGCGAGATGAAGATTCGACCGGACGCAGCGGGCGTCAATGCTGAGCAGCTCGGAGATCTCCGGGACGCTGAAATCGTCATAGTGCCAGGCCATCACTTCCCGCTGCCGTTCGGGCAACTGCGCAATGGCGTCGATGACTTCCTTCTCCTCGTCGAGGAGCTTGAGCTGGTCGAACGCAGGACAGTAGGACCACGGCGCCTCGGCCGCCCGCCGGACATCCTCGTCCGAGCGCTGCCGGTGCGCCTGGTAGTGACGCAGGGCGGTCCGCCTTACGTATTTGGTCGGATAGTTGATGCTGTCCCAGCGCTGGAACGCCTCCGCGAACGCACTCTGCGTCGCGTCCCACGCGTCCTCCCACGTCGCCCCGTTCTTGTACACGAACAAGACGATGCGCCTCACCTCCGCCCCGTAGAACTCGGTGAAACTCGACTGCGCTGCCCAGCTGTCCGCAGGCGACCCCGCGTCGTCGTCAGGCGTTTTCAGGTCCAAGGCACGCTCCTTGCGGGTACCAGGCCCCGGGCCTGACGACTCCACTGCACAGCCGGCCAGGAGCAGACCATGCAACTGTCCTTCCCAGGACCGGAGAAGACGATCGTGCCGGCGGGAAGCAACGGGATGACCGCCTGCAGGAACTCCTGCCGCGCCTTCATCTCACGCCTGCTGATCCACGCCCTGACAAGCGCGGCCGGGTACGGGTACAGGCACCGCGCAGCCAGGAGCCACGCTGCACCCAGACCCATCATGGCTGGTTCGGCCATCTGTTCCTCCTTGCTTCTGGACCGGCGTGTTCGGCGCGGTCACTAAGTAAGAGCGAGGCGATCACCGATTCATCAAGTAGCTGCCGTATGCATGTGATTGCGGAGGAAGGCGGCCGCAACCCGGAAGGGAAGGGGCAGCCCGCCGCAAGGACCAGTGCTCTCGACAACGCCAACGCTTGCTTTCCGCTCGGCCGTCACTGAGACAACGCTCCAACGTCGGCTCCGGCGAGGACCAGTTGAACACCCAGTGGCAGGAGATGCTGCGGACGTGAAGGCAACCGACCCGCTGGGGCGCCGCTGGGTCATCCAGTGCAAACAGCGCCGCCACGGAGAGCAGGGGGCTGCGGTCGGCTCTCCGGAGCTGCAGGTCCTCAACGGAACCGGCCGCCCGGTCCATGGGGCGGACGTGGTGGTGATGATGACCAACGGCCGCATCACCCAGCCCGGCCGCATCTTCGCCCGCGAGCAGCGACTGCATCTGGTCGACCGCCGGCTGCTGGGGACCTGGGCAGCCGGAGGCGGCCCACTGTGGGAGCTGCTGCCTGCACTCCCCGCACCCCGCAGGCCGTCCTCACTGCCGTGACCAACGCCCAGCCGCGCCCGGCGGCAGCCGTCAGATCGCCTGGCTCCGATCTCCGCAGCGGCCGGGCCGGTCTTCGTGACCGCCCCGGCCGTCTCGGGGCAGGCGGATGTGAGGTTCGGCCAACGTCCGGGTCGTGCCTCGTGGACGAGGAGCCGCACGCGTACGGCGAGGCGGACCGGTCACTTGGGGTTACCGGCGTGCGTCAGCGTCTCCCAGGCGAGGAAGTAGTTCGCACCGCTCGGGCGTTGCCTGGTCTCGATCAGCTGCTTGGTCTTGGGAAGGCTGTTTCCCCGCCGGCCGGCGTAGTGGTGGTAGGCGATCTCAAGGACGGCGCCGATGCCGCGGTGGACCGAGCCCCGGCACAGCCAGGACGGCACCGTCGCACCGAGCTCGTAGGCGGCGTGGAACTCCAGTGCCTTGGTCATCCGGCTCTCCACCTCGGAGTAGAGATCAAGGCCCTGGATACGAGCCGTCTCCGCGACATGCGCGGCGGCGGCAAAACCCCAGCCGGTGTGGCCGAAGTCGCGGCAGGTCTCCTGAGCCAGACCGTCGACGAACCGGGACTGGCCCTGCCAGTAGCCGGTCAGCTCTTCTCGCGTGTCCTTGCTGCTGCCTGACGCGGTCCTCGGCAGCGGCCCGTCACTCTTGAGGTAGATATAGGCGGGAACCCGCTTGCGCCAGATGGCGACCGCCTTGTCGAAGGACGCCCGGTCATCGAGGAAGACCGAGATTCCGGTGGCGGCGTCCATCATGATCAGTTCCCAGTTGCCGTTGGCGTCCGGCCGTCCCTTGATCACCACGGGCAGGTACACGGTGCGCAACATGGCGGCGAAGCGGGCCTGCCGCGCGCCCGGCCAGCCGGTGTACGTGTGCTTCGTCAGTTCGCCGGCACGGGCGAAGGACGAACCGGACCAGCCGGTCTGGAGGGGCGCGTTGTGGTTCGTGTGCTCCCTGACCACGGCCGACCAGGCGTCCATGATCTT
This sequence comes from Streptomyces krungchingensis, assembly GCF_054729265.1. Taxonomy (NCBI): domain Bacteria; kingdom Bacillati; phylum Actinomycetota; class Actinomycetes; order Kitasatosporales; family Streptomycetaceae; genus Streptomyces; species Streptomyces krungchingensis. The sequence goes on along the minus strand of NZ_JBPUKY010000001.1, from coordinate 1,490 downwards.
GACGGATTCGGCGGCATGGCGGCTGTCCCCGGTCAGGTTCCAGATCAGGGCGTGGGTGTAGGCCGCCAGCGCATCGTCGCGCTCGTCGGAGCATCCGTGATTGGGGTTGGAGCCGGGTCCGCATTCGACCGTGGCTCGCGGCCTCGGGGTCCAGGACAACGAGGCGTACTTGCTCCTGAGCATGGCTTGGTACGCGGACTTCCACGGTTCGGCTCCGGCCCTCACCTTCCCCCTGACGAAGTCCAGCTGTGCCTTGCTGACCAGCACTCCAGGGTGTTCGAAAGCGCTGCCGGCCGTGGCCTTGCCCGCAGTGGAGGACCGGGTACCGGCCGCTTTTGCGTCATCGGACAGCAGGGAAGGAAGGGCGAGAGCGCCGAACGCGAAGGCCACAAGAGTCGACACGACGGTTACCGAGAGCCTTCGGCGCCTGATGTGCTTCCCGCGGGTTCGCACCTCAGTGCCGTTGGTTGCCTGACGCGCGTGAATCACCCATGCCTCCGCGAAGCGGTCGTCTGATACGGGCACCCGGCGGCGCGGCGCCCGAGGGGACTGGACGGACCAGTCTTCGGGACGAGCGCACCTCGGACAGTGGCCACGGACCGCTGCCTCAGCACCGAGGCTCCGCCATGGACACGCAACGCACACTGGCCTGGACCAAAGTTCAGCGTCAAGGCGGTGAGGTCGCGTTAGGGAACCCATAAGCGGGCGTTAAGTCGCGCCCTGTATGGCAGTTGGTTGTCGGGCTGGCTACGGGGCGGAGTTTCTGCTTGCCGTTCTCCGCACGATTGACCTTGGACCGCTGCCGGCCGAGGCGCTCGGCGAACTCCTTGCCGTTGAGCCCGGCCTCGGTGCGCAACTCACGCAGCCGCGCACCTAGAGCTTCACGGGCCTGCTGGTAGCCGGTGCTCACACACTCGAAGCTACCTGCGCGACGAACTCCTCGCGCCGGATCGCGAAGTGCCAGGCAGCATCACGGATCCGGCAGAACCGCACGATGCGTTCGGGAGCCTGGACGAGTTCGGCGCCGAGGCACCCGTCGGTCACGTCGAAGTGGAGGACCAGCGCGCTGCGGGAGTCGAACAGCCAGAAGTCCTCAGCAGGCAGTCCGGTCCTGTCGGGCCGCAGGGGCCCGGGTGCTCACCTGGGACGATCACGATGTCGTCATCGTCCAACTCGCGGGTGAGAAGGAGTGGGAGGTACGCGCGGCCTCCCGCAAGGTCCCGATGTACCGGGACTCCGACCCGAACAACACTCCGAGCGACGAGATCATCTGGTCCGGTGCCATGCGGACCGGCGACGTCATGCACATCCCCCGAGGCCACTGGCACCAGGCGACACGAACCGGCAGCGGATCCGGCAAGAGCCTTCACGCCACGTTCGGCATCACCAAGCGCACGGGAGCGAGCTGGCTCGCATGGCTTGGCGACTGGTGCCGCGAGCGCGAGATCTTCCGCCATGACCTCGACCGCTGGCAGGGAACTGGCAGCGCA